>NZ_CP060723.1:0-4800000 GCF_014395225.1 Pedobacter roseus | reverse complement strand
TGAAAATTATTTTGCTAATTATTATTTAAATATTTGATAATCAGTTAAATAATTTTAATTTTCCCGTTCAAATATTTCTTTTATTATAATCTACGCAAATGTATTGCGTAGATGTGAAACACTTTCCTATATTTAGATCAACGAAATCAACTGATTTCTGGCAGAAACCTAAATCCACTCCAAAATGGCCGTAAATAAATTGGCGCTCATCCGGTATAAAACCATCGACGATTGTTTGAAAAACCGATTTAGAAAATGGACATTGGAGGATCTTATTGAAAAAGTATCAGAAACGCTTTACGAACTTGAAGGTATTACTACAGGCGTAAGCAAACGGACTATCCAGGCAGATATTCAGCTGATGCGAAGTGATAAATTAGGATACAATGCACCAATCGTAGTGAAGGATAAACGTTTTTATGCTTACGAGGATTCAAATTTCAGCATAACCAAAGCGCCGATCAATAATGCTGATGTAGATAAAATGAAGGAAATTGTTGGCGTACTGAAACAGTTTAATGCCTTTAACTATTTCGACGAAATGAGCGATATGATCGCCCGTTTAGAAAATAACCTCTACAAATCAACCAAACAAAGTGGCAACAATATCCAATTGGAAAGCAATAAGCTGGTTAAGGGTTTAGAATGCATTCCGCCACTGTACCAGGCGGTTTTGAATAAACGATCGCTATTGATTGAATATAAATCTTTTAAAGCGCAGCAATCGCAACAAGGCATTTATTTTCCATATCTCTTAAAAGAATATAGGAACCGTTGGTTTTTGATCTGTAAAGCAAAGAAAAGACCAGGAATCTTGAATCTGGCTTTAGATCGAATCATTGAATTTCAGGAATTGCCCAATGAAGAATTTTTTGCTTACCAAGGGGTAGATTTCGACCGGTATTACGAAGATCTGATCGGTGTAACCAAAAATGAGAAAGATCGTGCCCAAAAAGTGATTCTTGAATTTACCAACGATCATGCGCCCTATGTGGTGACCAAACCTTTGCACTCATCGCAGGTAATATTAGCAAAAAACGATAAAACAACCACATTTAGGATCGATGTAGTATTAAATTACGAACTGGAACGTGAGATTTTAGGTTTTGGAGAATGTGTTAAAGTGCTTTCGCCAAGGATATTGATTTCTAAGATTAAAAAACGACTAGAATGGACTTTTAAGAAATATGAGAGTGATATTTAATGATTGAATTTTGAATGATTTAATGAGAGAATAATAGCAAAGTTGCAATATTCTCTCATTCAATCACTCTTTCATTTAAAATTCACTCATTCAATTTTAACTCTTAAACTCGCTCGTTTTATGGAATTCAATATCAGGATAATCCTGTTTGGTTAAATTAATCATGTATTCACTATCCGCCAAATAAACCGGATTGGCTTCTTTATCGAAACCGATGTGTTGTTGCTTACGCTTCACAAACTCGTCCAATTTCTTTCTGTCGGTAGAAGTTACCCAGCTCGAACGTGTATAGCTCAATGTACGGAAACGGCATTTTGCGCCGTATTCGTGCTCTAGCCTGAAATTGATTACCTCGAACTGAAGCTCACCTACGGCGCCAATCACTTTTCTATTTCCGGGCTGCATTACAAATAACTGTGCAACACCTTCATCCGTTAACTGCTCAATACCTTTTTCCAACTGTTTAGTACGCATCGGATCCATGTTTTCTACTTCTTTAAAGATAGATGGAGAGAAACTTGGAATTCCTTTAAACTGTAATTTTTCACCTTCGGTTAACGTATCGCCGATTTTAAAGTTGCCACTATCGTATAAACCTACCACATCGCCCGGCCAGGCCTCTTCAACAATACTTTTCTCATTGGCCATAAAATCCATTGGGTTGGAAAACTTTAGTTTCTTATCCTGACGGGTGTGATAATAGAATTTATTGCGTTCGAATTTACCTGAACAGATTCTTAAAAAGGCAATTCTGTCACGGTGTTTCGGGTCTAAGTTGGCGTGGATCTTAAATACAAAACCACTAAAATTTTTCTCTTCAACCAGTACATCACGTTCTTCTGCTTCCCTATGGCGAGGGCTTGGGGCTATATCAATAAAGGTATCTAAGAGTTCTTTAATCCCGAAGTTGTTAATCGCACTGCCAAAAAAGACAGGGGCAACCAAACCATCGGTGTATAAATCTTTATCAATTTTGCCGTAAATGCCATCAACCAGTTCCACATCGTCTTTCAACGTATTAATCTCGTTTTCTTTCAGATAGTTCAATAAAGATGGATCATTTAAATCATTCGCTGCTACAACTGAATCAGTTACCTTGGTTTTATCCGAATTAAATAAGTTTAAATGTTTGTTATAAATGCTGTAAACACCTTTAAAGGTATGTCCCTGACCAATTGGCCATGAAAGCGGACAAAGGCTGATGTTTAGTTTTTCTTCAATTTCATCCAATAAATCGTAAGCTTCTTTACCCTCACGGTCCATTTTATTTACAAAAATAATCACCGGGGTATTACGCATGCGGCAAACCGACATCAGTTTTTCGGTTTGTTCTTCCACACCTTTTACACAGTCTACCACTAAAATCACACTATCCACCGCCGATAAAGTTCTGTAAGTGTCTTCTGCGAAATCTTTGTGACCAGGCGTATCCAGAATATTAATGCGTTTGCCACTGTACTCGAAACCCATTACCGAAGTCGCAACCGAGATACCACGTTGCTTTTCAATCTCCATAAAATCGGAAGTATTGCTTTGGTTCGCTTTGTTCCTTTTAACCGCGCCTGCAGTGTTAATGGCACCACCAAAAAGCAGAAACTTTTCTGTCAGCGTGGTTTTGCCCGCATCGGGGTGACTAATAATGGCAAAGGTTTTACGTTTTTCTATTTCAGGGTTAAGCATAATAAAATTTTGGGTGTAAAAAGAGATGAAACCTTGTTAAAGGAATTTAACAGCGATAAGATTTGAATATTGTTGTTTCATCAGGCCGCAAAGATAAGGAATTTGATTAAAGTTTGAACTGGTTAATTGAAAATAGCTTGATTGCTAAAGGTTTGAAAAGCAGGTGATAAGAGAGAATTAAAGAAGTCAAATTTTTAAAACTTGACTTCTTTGGCTATATAAGTGGCATTTATCGAAAATTATCTGCTTAAAATTAAAATTTCTCATCAATGATTCTTTAGTTTTGTGCTAAAATGTTTAGCTTTATTCGTCCCTTCGTTTATTGCTAACTAAAATTTTACTGCCGATGCCCACTCTAGAAGAAACTTCTATGCCCGCAGAAATTGCGGCTAAATTTGTTAATTACACCTCAAAACATGTTTTCTTAACCGGAAAAGCCGGAACAGGTAAAACAACTTTTTTACGGAAACTCATTCAGCTTACACATAAAAAGGCTTTAATTGTAGCGCCTACTGGTATTGCTGCCATTAATGCAGCTGGGGTAACCATACATTCGCTGTTCCAGATGCCTTTTGGCGCTTTTTTTCCTGATGCTGCGGGAGCGTTGATCAACGAAAACATCAATTTCAATTTTAATACGCCTAAAACTTTGGTAAAACACCTAAACATGCAGGGCAATAAACGCCGCATGTTACAGGAATTGGAGTTGTTGGTTATTGATGAGGTGAGTATGCTACGGGCAGATATGCTCGATGCCATCGATTTTGCCTTGCGTTATGTTCGAAGGAACAGAAATCTTCCTTTCGGTGGGGTACAATTATTATTTATCGGCGATCTGCACCAGTTGCCGCCTGTGGTAAAAAATGACGAATGGCGCATTATGGCCAAATTTTACAAAAGCATTTACTTTTTTGATGCGCTGGCGTTGCATGACAACCCACCTGTTTATATCGAACTGGATAAAATTTACCGTCAGGATGATTCGGTTTTTATCGATCTGCTGAACAACCTGCGGAACAACAAAATTACGGCTGAGGATACTGCATTGCTTAGACAACATTTTAAGCAGGATTTTAAACCTTCGGCAGAAGAGAATTATATCACTTTAACCACGCATAACAATAAAGCAGATAACATTAACCGTGAGCGGTTAACTCAGCTGAAAAATAAGTCTTATTTTTTTGAGGCAAAGGTTCAGGGTGAGTTTAATGAATATGCTTATCCTAATGATAGAAGCCTTGAATTAAAAGTTGGCGCACAGGTAATGTTCATTAAAAATGATATGACCGCCGAAAAGCGCTATTATAATGGTAAAATCGGTGTAGTGCATCATATTGAAAAGGATGTAGTTGAAATTGAGCTGCCGGAAGATAAAGTGGTGATCCAGATTTCGCCCTATACCTGGGAGAACGTAAAATATAAATTAGACGAAGCAACCAACGAGATCAAAGAAAATGTGGCCGGTTCTTTTATTCAATATCCCATTAAACTGGCCTGGGCCATTACCGTACATAAAAGTCAGGGTTTAACTTTTGATAAGGCCATTATTGACGTGGGTGAAGCTTTTGCGCCAGGTCAGGCTTACGTGGCGCTATCACGTTTACGTTCCTTAAAAGGGTTGGTTTTAACCTCTCATCTGCGTGAGAGTGGTTTACAGCAAGATCAAAATGTACATTATTTTTCAAAAACCAAGCAACCTTCAGAAGTACTTAACGAGCAGATCAGTACAGAGAGTTATACTTTTATCCGCAGTTACCTGCTGGCTGCATTCGATCTGAACCTGATCCGTTATTATTTAAAAGAGCACCGCCAAACTTTTGATAAAAGCGAAAAATCGGCCAAACAAAGACATGAAGAGTGGACGGATACAGTTTATACCGATTTTCAAAAAATAACGGCAACAGCTGATATCTTTGTGAATCAGTTGAAAAATCTGTTTTCACAACAAACTGAGCATACTTTATTTAATGTATCGAAAAGGGTAGTGGCCGCATTAAAATATTTTAATCCGCTGGTTAAGGAAATTTCAGACCGTTTTCTGGCTCAAATCGAAGTGATAAAAGAAGAAAAACAGATAAAAACTTATGTTACGGAGCTGCTCGAACTCGAAATTTTGGTGTATGAGCAACTGAAAAAAATGCATAAAAGCAAAGCCCTTTTGCAAGCGTTGATTGATGGTAAAGAGTTTAGCAAAGCAGATACCGATGCACTATTAAACACGGTTGAAAGAAATAAGCAACTCCAAAAAGCCATCCAGTTAAAAGGAGAAACGCTCAAGGTAAAATCAGCAGCCGAGAAAAAGAAAAAGGAACCAAAAATAGATACGAAGCTGGTAAGCTTCGAACTTTATGAGCAAGGCAAAACCATTGATGAAATAGCAAAGGAACGTGGTTTTTCTGTTGGTACCATTGAAGGACATTTAGCTTATTACGTTTCAACCCAGCAATTGGATGTAACCAAACTGGTAAAAGCCAATAAAATCAGAAACATCAGCGATGCGATAGAGAGCCAGAAAACAAAATCGATGGCTACGATCAGGGAGTTTTTAGGTAAAGATTATTCGTTTGGTGAGATTAAGTTGGTGCTGGCATCGTTATTTCCATCAGAGGAATAATCTCTTTTTAACCGCAGAGGGTGCTAATTCATTTTACCACAGAGAAAACAGAGTTAAGGCACAGAGAGCACAAAATTTTATGGAAGAAGATTTATTAACAAGAACCATCATTGGGTTAGCAATAGATGTTCACACAGCTCTTGGACCAGGGTTGCTGGAGAGTGCTTATAAGGAATGTCTATTCTACAAGATCTACAAGGCAGGATTTCAAGTTGAAAAAGAAAAAATAATGCCTTTGCACTTTGAAGATGTAAGATTGGATTGTGGTTATCGAATCGATATTCTGGTAGAAGACAGGCTAGTTTTAGAATTGAAAAGTATTGAGCGATTAACTGACATTCATTTAGCACAAACCCTAACTTATATGAAATTGGGTGGTTATAGGTTTGGATTAGTGATGAATTTTAATGTTTTAAGATTGAAAGATGGAATCAAAAGAGTTGTTAATGGGTACTAAAAACACCTCTGTTTCTCTGTGTAAACTCAGTGTACTCTGTGGTTAAACTATTTATGGATTCTGTTTTCCACGTAAATATTTGTGTCCTTTGTGGTTAAAACTTAAAATTATTTATCTTAGCATTCGTGGAGAAAGTTAAAGTTTTAGCGCAGTACATGCCAGAACCAGCGGCACCGCTAATTGCGAAGTGGATTGATTATTTTCAATGTGAATTTAAGATCGCTAAAACCCGTTCTACAAAACTGGGCGATTACCGTCATCCTTACCAGGGCAGAGGCCACCGGATTTCGGTAAACTTCAACCTCAACCATTATGCTTTTTTAGTTACCACTGTACATGAATTTGCGCATTTACTCACCTGGAACGATTTTAAAAATAAAGTAAAACCGCATGGCTCTGAATGGAAGAAGAATTTTCAGCGGATGATGGTTCCTTTTTTTGAATTAAATATTTTTCCTGATGATATCCATAAAGCGATTGATAATTATATGTCAAATCCGGCTGCCTCAAGTTGTTCCGATTTGCATTTATCGCGTGCTTTAAAAAAGTATGATAGTAATACAACGGAGACTTTACATTTAGAGCAGCTACCTATCAATACCAATTTTAAGATTAAAGATGGCAGGCGTTTTACCAAAGGAGAAAGGATTAGAAAGCGGTACCGTTGTGTGTGTTTAGATGATAAACGTTTATATTTATTTAATCCTCTGGCTGAGGTTTTTGTGCTGGAATAACGAAAAGTCGTCATTTCGAGCGGACCCGATAGCTATCGGGTGTAACGAAGCCGAGAAATCTAACTGGATAGATCTCTCCATTTCGCTGAGCTTCAGTCGAGATGACGATTTTCAATAGTTTATCTATATAAACTTAAACTCATCCCCATCAAATAAACCTTTGTCGCTGAGCTTTAAATGTGGAATTACCAATAAAGCCATGAAAGAAAGCGTCATGAAAGGAGCGAGTAGGGTTGAACCTAAATCTTTCGCAAACTGATCTATGGAAGTATAACTTTCCGCAACTTTATAACCGTTCTGATTGCTCATTAAGCCGGCTACCGGCAAGGCTAGAACTTCTTCTTTCCCGTTGCCCAGGGCTACTACACCACCTGTTTCTTTGATGACCAGGTTCACAGCTTCACAAATGCTCTTATCATCGGCGCCAACAGCAATAATGTTATGGCTATCGTGGGCAACACTTGAGGCAATGGCTCCCTGTTTTAAACCAAAATTCTTCACAAATGAAACAGCAACAGGTGCATCATGGTAACGGTTTACCACCACTATTTTTAGAACATCGTTTTCCAGATCACTAATAATATTCTGATTTAAAAATTTTGGTTTGGCCACTAATCTGTTGGTGATCAATTGTCCATCTAAAGCTTCTATAACCGGAATTTCTTCTTGCCCGGTAAATGAATAAATAAAGTCTTCTTCTTTTTTTAAGCTGCAGTCGAAATGGTTTACCGATTCCTGATCTTCTACATGTTTTACCCAACCGCCCACTGTTTTGCCATTTTCAGCAAGCAATAATCCGTCAATGTAGGTTTGTTTTACCTTGAATTTTTTTAAATCTTCTAATATGATAAAATCTGCCGGATCGTTAAGTTGTAACGAACCAACATCTAGTTTATAATGAAGAATAGGATTGATACAGGCTGCCTGTAGGATATTGAAAATATCGATTCCCTTTTCTACCGCCCTTGCACAAAGCTGATTGATGTGGTTTTCGACCAAGCTATCGGGATGTTTATCGTCGCTGCAGAACATCATCATTTCCGGCCAATCGTTTAACAGATCGATCAATGCTTCGAAGTTTTTGGCTGCACTTCCTTCACGGATGAGGATTTTCATTCCACGCTGTAATTTGTCCAGTGCTTCTTCCGCGGTAAAACATTCGTGATCGGTGGAAATTCCCGCGTCGATATATTGCTGAACAGCATCACCGCGTAAACCGGGAGCATGCCCATCAACAGGTTTGCCCAACTGATGAGCGGCAGCAATCTTTTTTAAAACCTCGTCATCTTTATAAAGTACACCCGGAAAATTCATCATTTCGCTGAGGTATTTTATCTCAGGACGTTCTAAAAGCGCTTTTACATCATCGTGATTTAATTCTGCACCTGCAGTTTCAAAAATAGTAGCCGGAACACAGCTCGGTGCGCCAAAATTAAATTTGAAAGGCACGGTATTGCCGTTTTCGATCATAAATTCTACACCCTCCATGCCACAAACATTGGCAATTTCGTGGGGATCGCTTATGGTAGAAACCGTTCCGTGAACAACAGCCAGCCGCGCAAATTCACTTGGAATTAACATGCTGCTTTCTATATGCACATGACTATCAATAAAGCCGGGAGAAATAAAAGGAACACCTTCCCGCTGATCGGAAACTTTGGTGATTGATTTTATTTTGCCTCCTTCAACTTCCAATTCGCCAAAGAAAATATTTCGTTTTGTGATGTCAATGATATTTCCTTCGACTTTAAAATTGCTCATTTATTTTGTGTTTAACTGGTTAATTGTATAATCGGTTAACTGTAGATTTACCTTAACAATTAACCGATTTGAACAGTTTATACGATTAACCTATCTTAGTATTTTAATAATTTATCTATGGTTTCTGCTAATCTTGCCTTAGCCAGGAAATCGTCTTCTAATACCTTGTTCATCGGGATTGCCGTATCTAAACTTGCACAACGCATTACAGGAGCATCCAGATAAGGGAAACAATGTTCTCCTATCCAGGCAGATATTTCTGCACCAAAACCGTTGGTTAAGGTATCTTCGTGCAAAATTAAAACTCTCCCCGTATTTTTTACTGTTTCACGAACGATTTCTTTATCCCAGGGCTGAAGTGTGCGCAGGTCAATTATCGTGGCATCGCATGCTGGATGCTGATTTACATAATCTAAAGCCCAATGTACCCCTAATCCGTAAGTAATGATCGCGAATGTATTCCCTTTGGCAAGTGTGACTGCTTTACCGATTTCTGTAGTATAATAACCCTCCGGAACGGGAGCCGTTAAACTTCGGTAGAGGTATTTATGCTCAAAATACAGAATTGGGTTAGGATCTTCGATAGCTGCCAATAACAGGCCTTTTGCATCTTCTGGGAAAGCCGGATAAACGATTTTCAAGCCGGGTGTTTTGGTAAACCAGGCTTCATTACTTTGTGAGTGAAATGGGCCTGCACCTGTTCCTGCACCTGTTGGCATGCGCACCACCACATCGGCCTTTTCACCCCAGCGGTAATGTGTTTTTGCAAGATTATTTACAATCTGATTAAAACCAACCGTTACGAAATCGGCAAACTGCATTTCTACCACGGCTTTATAACCATTAATGGATAGGCCTAATCCCGCACCTACAATGGCCGATTCGCAAATTGGTGTATTGCGGACTCTACCTTTGCCATATTTCGCTGTAAAGCCATCTGTAATTTTAAAAGCCCCACCATAATCTGCAATATCCTGCCCCATTAAAACCAGGTTGGGGTATTTTTGCATGGCCAAGTCTAATCCATCGGTTATGGCATCTAAATATCTTTTATCGGTGGAAGTTTGGTTAGGTTGAATAACTTCTTGCTGATAGGGGTAATACATGTCGGTCTCTTCCTGACTGGCATTTGCTTCTGGTTCAGCTTCGTTAAATGCTTCTTCAACTTCTAACTCAATATCTCTTTTAATTTGAATTTTGATGTCGATTACCGAATCGGAAGTTAAAATACCCTGCTCAATTAAATAGGTTTCGTAATTACTTAATGGATCTTTCTTTTCCCATTCATCAAATAGTTCCTGCGGAACATATTTTGTACCTGACGCTTCTTCATGGCCCCGCATCCTGAAAGTAAGGCATTCTACCAAAACCGGTCTTGGATCCTTCCGGATTTCATTAGCCAGCTGGTTGATGGTATCATAAACTTCTAAAATATTATTCCCATCTATCTGAATACCTTCTACGCCATAACCAATGGCTTTATCAACCAGGTTTTTGCACCTGAACTGCTCTGATTTCGGGGTAGAAAGCCCATACCCGTTATTCTCGATCAGAAAGATTACAGGGAGGTTCCAAACTGCGGCAACATTTAAGGCTTCATGAAAATCGCCTTCACTAGTCGCACCCTCGCCTGTGTAAACCAGGGTAGCGTGTTGCTTGTTTGCCAAAACATCGGCCAATGCAATGCCATCTGCTAATGCCATTTGTGGACCGAGATGGGAGATCATCCCAATAATTTTATAATCCTGTGTGCCGAAATGGAAGGAGCGGTCGCGGCCTTTTGTAAAACCGGTGATTTTGCCCTGCCATTGGGCCATTAATTTTTTTAAGGGAATATCGCGAGAGGTAAAAACACCCAAATTACGATGCATGGGCAAAATATATTCATCGCTTTGCATGGCCAGGGTAGTGCCAACTGCTATGGCTTCCTGACCAATACCCGAAAACCATTTGCCAATCCTGCCCTGGCGTAAAAGTTTGAGCATTTTGTCTTCAACCATCCGGGGGTAAAGCAATCTTCTGTATAAGTTCAGTAAGAACTTGTCGTCTTTATCACCTCTGTTAAATTGCATATCTGGTTATTTTGACTAATAAGTCCCTAACTCAGGACTCTTTACTTTTCTTCAACTCTTCCCACTGTTTAGCAAAAGATTTATTGGCTACTTTTGGCATTTCACGGTACTTACCCCAGCTCTTTTTGAAGAAACTTTTGAGCATGAAGTTTTTAAACTTGCCGCCGAAGAAATCCATCCATTTACGGTTTTGCATCATTTTATTAAACATGCTCCAGCCAATTTCCTCTTTTTTGCCATTATCATGAGCCGCTGCAGCATCTCTACGATTAAGGAGTAACATTTTATGGATATCGATTTTAACAGGACATACTTCCGAGCATTTGCCACAAAGGCTCGAAGCGTAGCTTAAGTGTTTAAACTCTTCCATGCCTTTAAAATGGGGGGTAATTACCGATCCAATCGGACCACTATAGGTCGTATTATAAGTATGGCCACCAATATTTTTATAAACCGGGCAGGCATTTAAACAGGCACCACAACGGATGCAGTATAAAGCTTGTCTCTGATCTTTTTGAGCCAATAAATTGGTACGGCCGTTATCCAGCAAAATTACATACATCTCCTCAGGTCCATCGGTTTCGTTAGGTTGGCGTGGACCACTTAAAATGGTGTTGTAAACGGTTAGGTTCTGCCCGGTTCCATGTGAGGCCAGTAAAGGCCAGAACAAATCCAGATCGGCCATTGAAGGAATTACCTTTTCAATGCCGACGATAGCAATATGGATTTTAGGGAAAGTGGTACTTAAACGTGCATTACCTTCATTTTCGGTCAGGGCAATACTTCCGGTGTCAGCTATTAGAAAATTGCCACCACTGATGCCAATATCGGCTGTTAAATATTTATCACGAAGCAATTCCCTCGCTTTTTGTACCAGCTGAGGGGGAGTAGCATCGATAGGGGTACCGAATTTATCGTGAAACAACTGCGCAATATCAGTTGCACTTAGGTGCATGGCCGGCGTAACAATATGATATGGCGCCTGACCAAGCAATTGAACAATGTATTCACCCAGATCGCTCTCTAAAGATTCGATGTTATTCTTTTCCAGGAAATCGTTGAGGTGGATTTCCTCAGTGGTCATCGATTTTGATTTGATAACCGTTTTTCCGTTGTTTCTTTTGATGATGTTAAGGATTTCCTGCTGCGCTTCTTCAGCATCATTTGCCCAGATGACCTTGCCACCACGGCGCTGGAAATTCGACTCGAATTCTGGTAAGAACTTATCGAGATTTTCCATTACCCGCCATTTGATAACGTGTGCCTTTTTTTTGGACGCCTCTAAATTTTCGAATTTTGACAGGCCGCGTTCAACAGCTACATTGTATTTGCCAATATTATAATTTATGGTTTTACGATGCGGTAAATCGAAAGCTTTCTCGTCAGATTTCTCTAAAAATTCCTCGGCAATATTCATCAATAGTTATTTTGTAATAGGGTAACGAATATTAACTGATTTTAGTTTTTAGCTATTCCGTTATAAATTCAAAGATAGGAATTTATGCAGGTGCGAAAAGTATTAAGCATAAAAAAGTCCCGATGTAAAACCGGGACTTTATATTTTGAACAATTATTTCTTTGGATTTCCTTTTCCGTCCATGTCTACTGTCGGGCGTTTAGGTCTGTTAGCCAGTTCCCATGCGGTAAAATAGGTAAGTTTTGCTCTTTTAGCCAAAAGTGGAAAGTTGATTTTACTTACCTCATCACCTGGTTTATGATAGTCTTGTTGTAGCATTCCATCATAATAGAAGATGATTGGAATACCCAATTTAGCGAAGTTATAATGATCTGAGCGGTAATAAATCTGCTCCGGATCTTTTGGATCGTCGTATTTATAATCCAGCTTCATTTTGGTGTAAGTAGCATTAACCTGCTCACTTAATTTACCCAAATCGCTGCTTAACATGTTCGAACCTACTGAGTAGATGTAGTTCGCAGAATCTGGTTTGCCCAAATATTCTTCACCTGTACGGCCAATCATGTCGGTATTTAAATCAGCAATGGTATTTTCAACCGGGAAAACCGGATGCTCTGAATACCATTCAGAACCCCAAAGTCCTTTTTCCTCACCAACAACAGTCATAAAAAGGATACTGCGTTTAGAACCTTTTCCAGCTTTTTTAGCATCTGTAAATGCTTTAGCCATCAATAAAACACCAGTAGTTCCCGATCCGTCATCATCGGCGCCATTGTTTACTTTGTCTTTTGCATTTGGATCAGTTTCTAAACCGATGTGATCATAATGACCTGTAAGGATCAATACTTCTTTTTTAAGTACCGGATCAGAACCTTCTAAATAACCAAGCACGTTTTCGCATCTTACAGGTGTTTCTGTTTTAGAAGCACTTGCCGAAAACGGTACGTTTAATACTTGCGAAGCAGGAGCCTGGCTTTCCGTTATTTTTTTCTGAAGATCTGCAACAGTAGTATTAGATGCTTTAAACAATTCATTTGCCAAAGCTACCGATATCGAAACACGTGGTGTTTCATTTTGCTTTTGAGCTTCCATGGCCGCATTGGTTTTAACCATTACTCTGCCATTTTTAAGCGTTTTTTTGGTGTTTTCTGTTATTCTGTCAACTGCTGGGTCGATCAGAATAATGGCTTTTACATTGTTTTCTGCAAAGTATTTTGCTCTGGCTTCTAATGTTGCACGGTAAGCGGCTCTATCAATCCTTGTACCTGGTTTTAAGGTTGGATCGCCACCATTGAACATCATTACGACTTTTCCTTTGATATCGGTGCCGGTGAAATCATTGTAGCTATCTTTTTTTATCCCATAACCGATAAATACAATATCATTGGTAGAGAAAGTAAAACCTTTATCGCTGATCAAACTAGGTGATACCAGGTAATCTTTCTGATATTCTTTCGGCTGACCATTTACAGTTAAATGACTTTCTTTCAGCGTAACGTTAACCAGATCGATCTTTTGGAAATAGCTGCCATTTACAGGTGCTTTTAAGCCTAACGACTTGAAATAATTGCTAATATAATCTGCTGCCATCCAGGCGCCTTTTGTGCCTGTTTCACGGCCTTCATATTCATCAGATGCCAAAACAGAAAGATGTTTGTAAGCATTTTCCGGGTTAATCGCCTTGCTGAATTTTATCGCATACTGATTGGGTTTAAGGGGCGTGATTTGGCTAAAGCAACTCGCTGATATAAGCGACGCCAAACCAATGGTTAAAAACTTTTTGTTCATTATGATAATAGTTAGTTGAGTTTTTTGTTAACACGAAATTTTTTCTACCCTGTTCTGGTGGCGGCCGCCCTCAAAATCGGTAGTTAAAAAAGTAGTGGTAATTTCTTTGGCCTGTTCTATTGAAACAAACCTTGCCGGAATACACAAAACATTGGCATTATTATGCTTGCGTACCAAAGAAGCAACCTCATTTTCCCAGCATAAACCAGCCCTGATGTGCTGGTGTTTATTGGCGGTTATGGCTACTCCATTTGCCGATCCACAAAGCAAAATGCCATAAGTAAAATCGCCATTTTCTACTGCTTCGGCAACAGGGTGAGCAAAATCTGGATAATCAACTGAACTTTCAGAATAGGTGCCAAAATCTTTTACCTCGTAATTTTGTAAAAAATCTTTTAATATTTCTTTGTACTCAAACCCAGCGTGATCCGCTCCAATAGCAATTTTAATTTTTGTATCAGACATGGTCAAATTTATAGAGAATTATGAAATCCGTTCGTAATGTTTTTGTTAGTTAGCATAGAAAGCTGCATCAGCTTTTTTCTTCTTTTTTTCAATGTAAGCTGAAACAAAAATACTTAGCTCATAAAGTAAGAATAACGGCGTAGCTACAATCAACATCGTCATGATATCTGGCGTTGGTGTAACAATTGCTGCAATAATCAGGATGATTACAGCTGCGTATCTTCTGCTTGATCTCATCAGTTTCGGAGTCATTAATCCCAGTTTTGACAGGATGAAAATAATAACAGGAAGCTCAAAAATAATACCTGTGCCTAAAGTTAAGGTTGCAACAGACGAAAGGTACGAATCGACAGTAAAAGTATTTTTGATTTCGGCACTCACGGTATAACCTGTTAAAAAATTAACTGATAACGGACATACTACAAAATACCCAAAAAAGATACCGATGATGAAAAGTACGGACGCGAAAAACACAAAACCACTTGCCGATTTACGTTCTGCCTCATGTAATGCCGGTTTAATAAAACGCCAGATTTCCCATAATAAATAAGGAAAACCAGCCACAATGCCACACATAACACAAACGTTTAGCTGAAGGTTAAACTGGCCGGCCATTTCGGTGTTGATAATTTCGCCGTTAATTTTGGTGATACACATATCCTTACCTAAGGATGGGAAATGTTCAACCAATTTACACATCATGCGATAGGTCCAGAAATCTGGCTTTTTCGGCCCGAAGATTATTTTATCAAGGATCTCTTCATTAAAGTAAAAAGCGATACCCGTAAAAACGGCAACTGCAATTACGGCTCTGATTAAATGTTTGCGGAGAACATCCAGGTGATCAAAAAAAGACATTTCTGCCTCTAATGTGGTGCTCTTTTGCCCGATAGCTTTTGTAAGTAGATTTTTTTTAGTGTCGCTCATGTTGAAAACAAAAATACCATTCTATTTGAATAGAATGGTATTTACGTGTTAAATATAGAAATAGTTTATATTATAATGAGAAATGATTATAAAAATTGAACACAGCCATCGTAGTTGTTTTAAAGTTGCACCTTAATTACGCTCAATTGCGTTAAATTAGCTGCATTATTGTAATTAAATTGATATACACCATCGTCTCCTGTAACGATTAAAGATTTAGGGCCGGCAATAACATCAAAACTTTTCACATTACTTAAATGCTGCAACATGTTATCTGCTATTTTGGTTTTATTGGCAATGCTAAAACTCTTTATTCCATAATTGCCTTCGCAGAGAAACAGATTATCGCCAATGGTGCTTAGGCCATGTGGGTTTTGCATAGGGTAAACGGCAATTTGTTGTGGCTTGGTAGGATCCTCTATATCTACAACTTCCAATTGATTGCTTGCTTGCCTGCACAAATTACCTGTACGTAAAGTAACGTAGGCATACTTTCCTTGCACAACTACTGGATCGCAGGCAAAAATGTGGCTGTATGTGGATAGTTTTACCGGATTGGCCGGATCGGTAGTGCTAAAAATGTGCATACCCCTATTGGTACCGATAAATAATTTGTTTTCGTGAGGGAAAATAGTTTCAACACCCCAGTCTAGATTAATGGCCTTCAAAAAAGTTGGGTTTGATGCTGTCTTAACATCAAACAGACTTAATTTATTCATACCAACAGTATAGAGGTAATCGTTCATTAATGTAAATCTGGCCATTGAGCCACCTTGCCCTGACGAACCTCCCTGCGATGAAGCATTGCTGAAATAAGCAGCATCATAAAACATCCCTTTTTTGTAAGTCTGTTTCTTAACTAAGGTGTCTTTATAAGTGTAAAGATATTTTTCTGCACCTGCTGAATATAATTGATTGAAAACATCAGTTACTCTTTTAACCTGTTTGATATTGTTCATGTTGGAAATATCAAAAGCCAGTAAATCAATAAAATTATCGGCGTAAAGGATATTATTGTGAACCGCTAAATCTACGTTTCCCGGAATTTGCAGAAAACCCACATTTACAGGAACACTCGGATTAGTATTATTATAAATATGAATCCCTTCATTAGGTTCGTTAATAAAGAGATAATTGTTGTAAATGTATATTTTGCCTGTTCTTTTGGCTTGAACAGCCTTGGTCATCCCTACAGGTAAAGCCCTCATTTCTTTAACAGAAATCATTTTTACAATCTGTATCCTTTCGTACTCGTCTTTTTTACAACCCGTAAATACTGCCAAAGCAAAAAGGAAGAGTAATGCGTTAATTAGATTTTTTTTCATAATTGGAGTGTTTTTTTATTCAAACGTAATGAATTAACTAAACGCTACAGTATTTAACATTAAATATTAATTATCAGGTATTTATCCAGATTTCGATCGAAATAAAGAAAGAATAAAAAAGGCTGTTCAATTATTTTGAACAGCCTGTGTATACTTGAACGTAAAAAACGTGTTTATCCTTCTACAAATTCAAAAGTTTCCATAAATTTCGTTGTGAAATTTCCTGCCCTGAAGTTAGGGTCTTTCATCAACTGTAAATGGAAAGGAATGGTAGTTTTAATCCCTTCGATCACGAATTCACTCAAAGCACGCTCCATAGTACAGATGGCTTCTTCGCGGGTTTGCGCTACGCAGATTAATTTTGCAATCATCGAATCGTAGTTAGAAGGAATAGAATAACCTGCATAAACATGGGTATCAACACGAACACCGTGTCCGCCTGGAGAATGGAAATTAGTAATTCTACCTGGTGAAGGACGGAAGTTGTTCGCTGGATCTTCTGCGTTGATACGGCACTCAATGGCGTGCATCTCTGGCGTATAGTTTTTGCCTGAAATCGGGATTCCGGCAGCTACTTTAATCTGCTCTTTAATTAAATCGAAGTTGATTACCTCTTCAGTAACCGGATGCTCTACCTGGATACGGGTATTCATTTCCATAAAGTAGAAGTTCCGGTGTTTATCAACCAGGAATTCGATTGTACCTGCACCTTCATAATTTACAGCCATTGCACCTTTAATTGCAGCTTCACCCATTCTTTCGCGAAGTTCTTCGGTCATAAACGGAGAAGGAGATTCTTCTACCAGTTTCTGGTGACGGCGTTGAATTGAGCAATCGCGCTCTGATAAATGGCAGGCTTTACCAAACTGATCTCCGATAATCTGGATTTCAATGTGGCGCGGATCTTCGATATATTTTTCTAAATATAAACCATCGTTACCAAATGCTGCGCCAGATTCCTGACGTGCACTGTCCCAGGCATTTTCAAAATCTTCATCTTTCCATACCACACGCATCCCACGGCCACCACCACCGGCAGTTGCTTTTAGAATTACAGGGTAACCCATTTCGTTGGCAATTGAAATACCTTCTTTAACGCTATTAAGCAAGCCTTCCGATCCTGGAATGGTTGGAACACCGGCAATTTTCATGGTTTCTTTTGCAGAGGCTTTATCACCCATGCCATTGATCTGCTCAGGAGTTGCACCAATAAATTTGATGTTATACTCACGGCAAATGTTAGAAAACTTAGCATTTTCTGATAAAAAACCGTAACCTGGGTGTATGGCATCGGCATTGGTTAATTCTGCTGCCGAAATGATATTTGGAATATTTAAATAAGAATCTTTACTAGGCGGGGGGCCAATACAAACAGCCTCATCAGCAAAACGTACGTGTAAACTTTCGCGATCTGCGGTAGAGTAAACAGCAACCGTTTTGATGCCCATTTCCTTACAGGTACGGATAATACGCAAAGCGATTTCACCCCTGTTGGCAATTAGTATTTTTTTAAACATAATTTTTTAATTGATGATTGCACCGATGATATGATTACACTGATCATTTAGCGTAATGTAAACCGATACAATCAAATTTTAAATTAAATGCCATGGTTCGTGTCGCCACGAACCATTTATATTTTTTCAGATTACCATAATTTTACGGTACAACGGTCAGTGAGGACACAGACCGAGGCGTAAGTATTATCAAAAATCTGTGAAATCAGCTTCTAAATAGGTTCTACTAAAAATAACGGTTGATCGTATTCTACTGGTGATGCATTATCAACCAGGATTTTAACGATACGGCCAGAAACTTCACTTTCGATTTCGTTGAAAAGTTTCATTGCTTCAATAATACAAACTACTTTACCTGCGCTGATCTCGTCGCCAACATTTACAAACATTGGTTTATCCGGACTAGCTGAGCGGTAGAAAGTACCGATCATTGGTGATTTAACGGTTAGGTATTTCGAAGTGTCTTCTGCGGCAGGTATAGCAGGTGTTGCTGCAACCGGAGCAGTAGGAGCTGTGGCAACTGGTGCAGCAGCCTGTACAAGCGGAGCCTGTGGTAAGGTAGCATGCACAACTGTTGGTGCTTGGTTTGTTTTGATCGTGATTTTGAAGTTTTCCTGCTCAATAGCAACTTCATTTACTCCAGAACGAGAAACAAATTTAATCAGTTCCTGTATTTGTTTGATATCCATTTTTTAGGCTAGTTATGTAAAAAATAGTGTTTATTGAATTAACTAAGTTATACTTTTTTTGTTTTATTTTTTTATCCGGGCGGTACCTTTACTTCGGACTCCGGACTAAAGACTTCTGACTATTTTGTGTCGTATGCCCATTTAAGGTATATTGAGCCCCAGGTAAAACCGCCACCGAAAGCAGCTAAAACGATGTTATCGCCTTTTTTCAGTCTGCTTTCCCATTCCCATAAACATAATGGAATGGTTCCGTTAGTTGTATTGCCATAACGTTCGATATTGATCATTACCTTATCAGTAGCAACCCCCATGCGGTTTGCAGTAGCATCGATAATGCGTTTATTGGCTTGGTGAGGCACTAACCAGGCAACATCATCAGCAGTTAAGCTGTTGCGTTCCATAATTTCGGCAGCTACATCAGCCATATTGGTTACGGCAAATTTAAATACTGTTGGGCCTTCCTGATGTGCAAAATGCTCTCTTGCATCAATCGTTTCGTGTGTAGCAGGTTTAACAGAACCACCGGCTTTCATCCCTAAGAAATCTCTACCCGAACCATCAGTTCTTAATATCGAATCCTGGATACCCAAACCTTCTTCATTTGGTTCTAATAAAGCACAGCCACAGCCATCGCCAAAGATAATACAGGTGGTACGGTCTTCGTAATTGATGATTGACGACATTTTATCGCCGCCAACTACTAAAACTTTTTTATGTCTACCTGATTCGATGAATGATGCACCAGTAGCAAGACCGAAAATAAAGCCCGAACAAGCGGCTTGTAAGTCGTAACCCCATGCATTTTTAGCTCCAATTTTATCAGCTAAAACATTTGCTGTAGCAGGGAAAGTAAAATCGGGAGTAGTGGTGCAAAAGATAATCAGTTCAATTTCACTTGCATCAATTCCCCTCTTTTTAAGTAAACCGTTTACGGCATGAACTGCCATATCGGAAGTACCTAAACCTTCTCCCTTTAAAATTCTACGCTCTTTAATTCCCGTTCTGCTGGTAATCCATTCATCCGAAGTGTCAACAATGGTTTCTAACTCTGCGTTTGTAAGCACATAGTCGGGAACGTAACCATTTACTGCTGTAATAGCAGCGTGAATTTTACTCATTTTAAGAATTTTAATAAATTATTTAAATGCCATTCTAATTTTTTCTACCAACCCGGTGGTAATCATTTCCCTGGATTGGAGAACCATATTTTTAACAGCTAGCGGACTAGAAATTCCGTGTCCGATAACAACTGGAGCGTTAACACCTAAAACCGGACTTCCACCGTACTGTTCATAATTAAAACGATCAAAGAACTCATCTTTAAGTCCTTTTTTAATGGTAAGTACGTAAAATGATTCTGCTAATTTAAGCATTACATTTCCGGTAAAGCCATCGCAAACAATTACATCCGCTTTGTCATTAAACAAATCCCTTCCTTCAACATTACCTACAAAATTGAACAGATCGGTTTCTTTCATTAACGGAAAAGTGGCCATGCTAAGCATGTTTCCTTTTTCATCTTCTTCACCAATGTTCATTAAGGCTACTTTAGGATCGTTGATCTGCAAAAGATTTTCTGCATATAAACTGCCCAAAACGCCAAATTGTAATAAAATATCAGGTTTACAGTCGGCATTTGCACCTACATCTAACAGTAAGCCGGTACCGCCTTTAATTTTTGGAAGAATTGTACATAAACAAGGGCGAATGATGCCCGGGATGGTTTTAACGCTAAATACAGCGCCAACCAACATGGCTCCAGAGTTACCTGCACTTGCAAAAGAGTCGAGTTTACCTTCTTTTAAAAGGTTAAAACCAACTGCTATGCTCGAATTCGGTTTCTGAACGATTGCTTTGGTGGGATGTTCGCCCATACCAATTACTTCATCAGTATGAACGTATTCAAAATGATCTGGATTAAAACCTTCTTCTGCAAGGATCGGTTTAATCTGTTCGGTATCGCCAATAAGAACTAAATGCTCTCCAGCGTTAAGCGATTGATGAGCAGCTATTGCTCCCAAAACAATTGCTTTGGGAGCATAGTCTCCGCCCATTATGTCGAGGCCTATTTTCATAGAAAAAATCTGTTTGTGTTAAGTCAGGTGTAATCCTGAATTTTTCAGTTGACTAAGGTATGACTAAAGCCGCTGAAAACACAAACAATTTTTTAAGAAAATTACCCTATCTGAGTATTTTCGATAACCAGTTTACCGTTGTAGTATAAGTTACCATCAACGTTGTAAGCACGGTGAGGTACGTGGATAGCACCTGTTGCCGAGCATGTTGCTAAAGAAGGAGTAACAGCTTTATAGTGCGTTCTTCTTTTATTTTTTCTCTGTTTCGAGATCTTCCGTTTTGGATGTGCCATTGCTGTATAATCTAATTATTTTTTTAACTTATTAAGGGCTTCCCAACGTGGGTCGCTTGTTTGTTCATTTTCTTCAGCCTGCTTTTGGATAGATAACTGATTTAAGCGGTCAATCATTTCCTGATCGCAATCTTTACCTGCCTGCTCGCAGTTTTTGATATAAGGTACCGCTACGTTAATCATTTCGTATAAAGGGCCCGATATATCAATCTCGGTTTCTTTACGGCTTAAAGAGATAATTTCTTCATCATCGCTTTCCATTTCGGCTTCTGCAAACTTTACGATCTGGCGTTCGTAAAGATTTACCGGTAATGAAAACTCAGATAAACATTTATCGCAATCTAAATTTACCGTACCAATAATTTTGAATTTTAGAAGCATCATGGTCTCTTGTTTCTCAAGTTCCAGGTCTACTTTTAAATTTCCACTTTTTATTAGCGAGTACTCAAATGCATTAAAAAAGGCGTCATCAAGCTCATAATCAAACTGATGAGTTCCCAATTTTAATCCGGTAAACGGTAATGAAAATTGTTTTAGTGGGTTCAAAGTACTGTAAAATTTTAGCCTGCAAATGTAGGGATAAAAAAATTAGATTAAAAATGTTTTTTAAAAATTGTTGGCGTTAACTCAGCAGGTTTTCAGATTGTTTGCTGAAATAGTATTGAGACCTCGCAGGTTTTCAAAACCTGCGAGGTTTGCAGAATGGTTAGCTGGCCAATACCATTTCTTTATTATTTCTGCTCCATTCGCTCCATGAGCCTACGTAGAGTTTTGGAATAGGCAAGCCTGCATAATCCATAGCCAATAAGGTATGGCAAGCCGTAATGCCCGAACCGCAATGTACAATTGCATTTTCTGGTTTAACATGTGCCAGGGCTTCTGCATATTTTTCTTTCAATATTTCGGGTGCCAGGAAAGCGCCAGAAGCATCTAAATTTTCGGTGTAAGGAATATTGGCCGCTCCAGGGATATGCCCTGCAATTAAATCAATAGGCTCGGTTAAACCGGCGAAACGGTTGGCGTCGCGCACGTCGATTACAATATAATCATCGGTTTTCGCCACTTTTTCTACTTCGTTTATGTCAGATAATGGCAAAGCCCATGCTTTCACCTCGTATGGTTCAACCGATTTGGGAATTTCTACTTTATCAGTTGTTGGAAAACCAGCTTTTATAGCTGCCTGGAACCCTCCATCAATTACCTGTACTTTTTCATGACCAATAGCCTTTAACATCCACCATAGCCTTGCTGCTGCGTTACCGCCATTTTTATCATCGTACACAATAACATGACTATGTTTGGTAATCCCGAGTTTTTGTAATACGGCAGAAAACTGTTCAGAAGTTGGTAGAGGGTGACGTCCACCTACAGCAAAATCGCCAATATTGGCTAAATCTTCATTCACGTCTGCAAAAAGGGCTCCGGCCAAATGTTGTTCATCGTATCTGGCTTTTGATCCGGCACTGGCATCGATGATTACGATTTCATCATCCTGGTTTAACCAGGTTAATTCTTCGGGTTTTATAATGGGGGATAATTTATTTTCCATCTTTTAATTTTGTTTATCTGTAATTAAACCATACGGTACTAGCGCCGTTGGCCCTGTGATTAAGTGAATGTCAAGTCCCAAGATTTAGGTTTTGGCTCAAATTTCCTGCAATATAAGAGATTTTGGAAATCAGCTCTAATCTGTTTTTTTGCTGATCAAAGCCCATAGTCCCAATATAGGCCCGATTGCTAAAACCATATAAAGATATTGAAGATTGAGCTGTTTTGATAATAAACTGACCACTTGGATACTGATAATCGTGATGGCAAAACCAATGCAGTTTACTAATGTTAGCGAAGTTCCCCGCAAACTTTCTGGTGCATTTTTGGCAATTAAGGAAGAAAAAAGTGGCGAATCGGCTGTACCGGATAAACCCCAGCAGAATAAAAAGATGAGGAAAAGGTAAACTGACCCGTTGAAGAGGAAAACAGGAGAGAGCAGGCAACATAAACCAGAAGTTGCCAGCGCAATAGTAGCGATCCGCTTTGCACCAAACTTTTGTGATAATAAACCGCCGATCATGCAGGATAAACCACCTGAGGCAATTACTAAAAAGGAAAACAATGGAATGTTTAATGCTGAAGCAGGATTTTTACTATTAAAAAGCATTAACATGCCTGGTAAAAAGGCCCAAAAAGTATAAAGCTCCCACATGTGGCCAAAATAACCGAAAGCAGCGGATCGAAAGCCGGGGTTTTTAAAACCATCAAAGCAGGATCGGAAATTAAATTGCTGTCCGGCTGTTCTAAACGGGCCATTCGGCACCAATAGTAATATGGCAAGCGCGCCAGTTAATGATAAAGCAGAGGTGCCAAAAATGACATATTGCCAGGAAAAACTTGCCGTAAATGTTTTTAACAGGTGTGGAAAAGCTGTACCCAATACCAGCGCACCTACTAAAAAGCCCAGCGATTTACCGAGACCTTCTTTAAAGTAATCGGACGCAATTTTCATCCCAACTGGATAAATACCTGCCAGCATAAAACCAGTTAAAAAACGGAAAAGCAATAATAAATGCACATCGGATAATTCGAGGCAGATGCCCAGGTTAAACAATGCAGCTGCAATTCCACAGATAAAGAACACTTTTGAGGGTGAAAAAATATCTGAAATGGCAAAAAAAGCGAATACTAAAGTTCCGCTTATAAAACCGAATTGCACCATGCTGGTGAGGTTGGCCAAAAGGTTAGTTTCGGTTGGGAAGTTTTTAACAATATCGGGTAGTACGGCATTGCCTGCAAACCATAAAGAAGTGCAGAGAAACTGCGCAATAACGATTGTTAGGAGAATATGATTAGTTGCTTTAGTGCTATTCATTTTTAATTTAGTGCACAATTTTAACTAAAATAAACCTGATTGGACGAAAAGCCCCAATTCTTCATTGGGCTTGTAGGGAAAGCAGGGCTTTCAGAACCGATGAAAAACAAGCCTTGCTTTGCAAAAAAAAACGACCACCTAGGCCATCTTAGTACTCTGAGTTTTAGAAAGTCTGAGGTCGGGTGTCCGAAGTCAGAGGCTAAGAGTGTTAAGTCTATCGCTTATCTGCTTTGGTCTTTCTGCTCTAAAAACCTTCCACCTTTCTACCCTCAGCCTTCTACCTCTTAAGAAGCATCATCTTTAATATCGAACTGTGTCTCCACAACTTTACCGCCCGAACGTAACTGGTTTGCTAACATTTCTTCTTGTTCTCTGCGGTTTTTTACAATATGGATGGCCGAAAATAGCGCTTCGGTAAAAGAAGTAGAATCTGCCAGATCTTTCCCTGCAATATCGTAACCGGTACCATGATCGGGCGATGTACGTACAAAGTTTAAGCCAGCAGTGTAATTTACGCCGTTATGGAAAGCCAAAGTTTTAAAAGGAATTAAACCCTGGTCGTGGTACATGGCCAAAACCGCATCGAACTGTTTGTAACTGCCATTGCCGAAAAAGCCATCGGCAGGGTAAGGGCCAAAACAAACAATGCCTTTATCGTAAGCTTCCTGAATGGCAGGGGTAATGATTTCAGCTTCTTCGGTACCTAATAATCCGTTATCGCTTGCATGTGGGTTTAAACCCAAAACAGCAATTTTCGGCTTTTCGATCCAGAAATCTTTTTTCAGACTTTCGTTAATTAGCTTTAGTTTACTGATGATTTTATCTTTTGTAATTGAGGTTGGAACATCCTTTACAGGGATATGACCGGTAACTACACCCACGCGTAAATTTTCGCTGATTAAAAACATCAATACATCTTTACTTCCGCTTTTTTCCTGTAGGTATTCAGTATGTCCAGGAAAAGCAAAAGTTTCTGATTGAATGTTATGTTTATTGATCGGAGCAGTAACCAAAGCATCGATATCGCCGTTTACCAGGTCGGCAGTTGCACGCTCTAACGATAAAAGCGCATATTTTCCACCTGTTGGAGTAACCTGACCCAATTCGATTTTTACATCTTCTTCCCAGCAATTAATCATGTTTGCCTTTTTAGGCTGCGCCTGATTGGCTTGATTGATGACGTTAAAACTGAAATCGCCCAGATTGTTTGCCTTTCTGTGAAAAGATGAAACCTTAGTATGGCCATAAACAATTGGTGTACAATAATTTAAAATAGCTGGATTGGATAATGTTTTAATAATTACCTCTAAACCTATGCCGTTTACGTCGCCTATACTGATGCCAATTTTAAGTTTATCGCTCATAATTACTGGAAAATTTTAGCGCAAATTACTGATTTTCGTTTAAACAGGCGCTTACCGGATAAAAATTAGTTATTTTGTACAAAATAGAGTAGCCACGGAAACACGGTTTGCACGGAGAAGGGATTATGGTTTCCCCATTTTTTACAAAGTTTTTCTGTGGTTTCTGTGCCTCCGTGGCAAAATAAAGCGTAAAGATGAGTTTAGTAAAAGCAAAAAAACATTTAGGTCAGCATTTTTTAACCGATAAAGGCATTGCCAACCGCATTGTAGAGGCTTTGGTTAATACCGATAAATACAAGCAGGTTTTAGAGGTAGGACCAGGGATGGGAATTTTATCTGACTTTTTGTTGCAACGTAAAGACCTGGAAACTTATCTGATTGATATCGATACCGAGTCCTTCCATTTTTTGAATGAAAAATATCCTGAGCTTGGCGACCGCCTGATTAACGGTGATTTTTTGAAACTCAATTTTGATGATATTTTTCCTGACAAATTTGCCATCATTGGTAATTTTCCATACAATATATCTTCGCAGATTTTATTTAAGATTTTAGATAACCGCAACAAAGTGGTAGAAATGGTGGGTATGTTCCAGAAAGAAGTGGCGCAACGTTGTGCCGCACCCGCTGGAAATAAAGAATATGGTATTTTAAGTGTGTTCTTGCAGGCTTATTATAAAATAGAATACCTGTTTACCGTTAAACCAGGAACGTTTAATCCGCCGCCAAAGGTTCATTCGGCAGTGATCCGCTTAATCCGCAATGAAGTGGAGGCTTTAGACTGTGACGAAAAATTATTCTGGCGGGTAGTGAAGGCGGGTTTCAATCAGCGTAGAAAAACCTTGCGCAATGCCGTTTCTGCAGTGATGCCGAAAGATAAAATGGACGATCATATTTATTTTGAAAAAAGGGCAGAGCAGTTAACCGTTGCAGATTTTGTTGCTTTAACGCAACATGTAAGTAAGTTGATGGCTGTTTAGTCTATATTCTCGTTGTCATTCTGAATGCAAGCAATGGTTAAATTTTTATAGATATGAAAAGCAGGTTTCTGCTGTCTTAGGTTGCGCCAGTCCCGTTTTCCGTTTTACTTCTCCCGATGAAAAAATCGGGAGTCGTGCTCACTCCAACCGAGTTTAATTGAAGTGAGATATTACAAGAATGAGGATATGTAATTACTTTTTCTTGCTCATTGAAACAGTTCCGTAATTAAAAAATCTGTGCAATCATACGCTTGCGTTTTCTTGCAAAATCATGATCATTTTCAGCTAATTTCTCCTTTCCTTTGCGCTATAATTTTAAGGAAACCATGATAAATTATCGCGAAATTTTTGAACAACAAGGACTTGATTATTTAACCTACCGTGCACTGATTGACCAACTTCTGTTAGAGGGAAAGGCTACTGGCGATGTAACTTACGATTTGCACTACACTAAAATGAATGTGCAGCGCATGAATCGCGTGGATAAAACGGTTAGCTTAAATGATGAGTTGACTTCAACTATTGAACATCTTAAAGAAAATTATAAATTTCTGGTAATTACCGAAGGCTGGTGTGGCGATGCTGCCCAGATTGTTCCGGTGTTTAACAAAATTGCTACGGCATCATTAGGTAAAATAGATTTGAAATTTGTTTTACGCGATAAAAACCTTCCATTAATAGATGCGCATTTAACCAATGGCGGAAGGGCTATCCCGGTTTTAATTGTATTGAATAAATCAGCAGACCAGGTTTTAGGTACCTGGGGCCCAAGACCACAAATTTTGCAGCAACTTTTAAAAGAGTGGAAAAAAGAAAACATTGAAATGCCAGTTTTGGCAGAAAAACTTCACGGCTGGTATGCTAAAGATAAAACGCAAACCACACAGGCGGGGTTAACTGAGCTTTTGAAAAGATTGGAGAATTAATTTTCGTGGAATAGTCGTCATCTCGACTGAAACGCAGTGAAATGGAGAGATCTGCCTAGATAGATTTCTCGACTACGTTGCACCCGATAGCTATCGGGTCCGCTCGAAATGACGATATTGCGAGGGTCGTTCGCGAGAAAAATAATCCTTTTAATCAACAGAAACAGTTAGGCCTTCTTGCTGTAAAATTTTGCGGTATACCTCCATTTCGGTAAATGATCCTTCTAAAACAGGACATTTACCATCATTATGCACTTTCCATGCAATTTTTTCAGCCTGCGATTCGTTATAATCCAGGTATTTCATCATACAGTAAATCACATGATCAAAGGTATTGATATCATCATTCCACAAAATAAGGCGATGTACGGTTTTTAGGGAAGTTAAAATTTCTTCGAGCGTAAAGGTCTCTTCTTTGGTTTCTGTAGACATGGTGCAAAAATAAACAATAATTTAGAAGATTTGAGACATTAGATCTGAGATATTAAATTTTAGGACGTTAGGATAAAATCTCACATCTCAAATCGCACCTCTCATATCTTTTTTTAATTAACTAACTTTGCTAACCAAATAATAATAAATACGAGCATGCACCAGTCTAAAATTGCAGGAATAGGTTTGTACGTTCCTAAAAATGTATACACCAACGATGATTTAAGCCGTTTTATGGATACCAATGATGCGTGGATCCAGGAGCGTACCGGAATTAAAGAACGTCGTTTTGCCGATCGTAATGAGGAAACCACCACCACAATGGGCATTGAAGCCGCTAAAATTGCGATCGAGAGGGCTGGAATTACCGCTAAAGATGTCGATTTTATCGTTTTTGCCACACTTAGTCCTGATTATTATTTTCCAGGTTGCGGTGTATTATTGCAACGCGAAATGGGCATGGGCGAAATTGGTGCGCTCGATATTCGTAACCAATGTTCTGGCTTTGTATATGCCCTTTCAGTGGCCGATCAGTTTGTAAAAACGGGCATGTATAAAAATGTGCTGGTGGTGGGTAGCGAAAAACACTCCTTTGCAATGGATTTCGAAACCCGAAGCCGTAATGTATCGGTAATTTTTGGAGATGGTGCTGGTGCAGTGGTGTTACAACCTACAGACGAGCCAGGAAAAGGGATTTTAAGTACACATTTACATAGCGATGGTGCAGATGCCGAAATTCTGGCGATGTATTACCCAGGTTCTCATGCCAACAAATGGTTAAAAGATAAACCAGCCTACCCGGAACAGGAATTGGGCGGGTTATTTATGACAAATGAAATTTTAGAAAGCGGTGCTGCTTTACCTTATATGGATGGTCCGGCAGTTTTCAAAAAAGCGGTAGTGAAATTTCCTGAAGTAATTAAAGAAGCTTTGGCCGCAAATAACTTAACCGAAAAAGATATTGATATGCTGGTACCACACCAGGCAAACTTGCGCATCAGTCAGTATGTACAGCAGTTATTGGGCTTAAAAGACGATCAGGTTTTTAATAATATTCAAAAATATGGCAATACCACGGCAGCTTCAGTGCCGATTGCTTTATGCGAAGCATGGGAAGCTGGCAAAATTAAAGATGGCGATCTGGTTTGCCTCGCTGCATTCGGTTCGGGCTTTACCTGGGCCAGTGCGCTGATTAGGTGGTAGCTGCTTTAGTCTTTAGTCTTTAGTCTTTAGTCTTTAGTCTTTAGTCTTTAGTCTTTTTAAAATAGCCAGGCAAGTTAGCCTAAAATAAGAAGTAGACTCACTATTATAAAATTCGTCATTTCGAGCGGAGCGCAGCGAAGTCGAGAAATCTGAGGCATTGATATATAACCTAAGCACCTTATTTATTTACCATTAAGAAGTTAAGAACATTAAGGTTTTAGTACATTTTTTTAATAACCTTAACTTCTTAATGATAAAAACCATCTATTGCGTTTTTGGCTTAATAAAATCTCCTAAATAACTGCATTCTCCGGCTGCTACAGCATAAAAAGGTGTTTTGCCGTAGCTAAACCTCAATTCTTTAAGATAAGGATTGTTATAATTAGCCTTGATAAAGTTTTTCCATTTTATATCGGTTTTATCATAATAGTAAAACGATAATGGATTTGCATTCATAATAATTTGCTTTTGCAAACATTTAGCGAGCATAAAGGTACATTTAGCTTTAAAATCGGCATTGGTGCTCAAGGCCCTTGCTTTTAAATACCAGGCTTTTGCCGTTTGTGCTTTTTTGTAGTCGCCATCGTACACATATTTTGCCGGATTGCTATTATCGTACGATGACCAATCATAACTGATCAGAAACCAGCTATTTCCAAAATAACCTGTTTGGTAAACCGCGTTGGCCATCTTATAGTAATAAAGCGCAGCATTCTTTTTATCGCTCACCGTTAATTTCTGCAAGCGGAGCATTTCTGCAGCAAAAGCCTTTTTGGTAACAGATGCCTTGGCCGTTACGTACTTTTTAGGGAAATCGTTAATGGTTTCGATAAATGGATTGGCATACAATTTTGACTCCGATTCTGCCCCATACCAGTTCTCCGGACTGAAATATTTGTAATTTGCTGAAACTTTTGCAAACATCTGTACCGCTTTATCGTATTGATGTGTACGTAAATAGGTAGTGCCATAAAGCTCATAAAAATCATCGTTTTTGAGTTGATTTAAAGCCGAAGCTAATAAACCGGTAACATCATTGCCTGTTGCCTTGGTTTTGTAAACGGCTAAACCCTGCATGCTTTTCGGACTTAAATTTTTCTGCCAAAAAGCGATGCTCTGGTAGCTCATGTTCTGAAAAAGAGAATTTTCTTTCAAAGTTTTGTATGTAAGGTCGCCTTTAACCATGGCCAATGCTGCTTTAGCCGTATCGCCCATATTTAAATAGGCGGGAGCCAGTATCTGTTGATAAAAGTTTCTGGTCGTTCTGCTGAAACGTTTATCGGCCTGATCATCATAATAATATTGCCCGTTTTGCTGATTTTTGTTTTCTGCAAAACGTTTTTCATCCAGCCATTTTAGAGTAGATAGTAAATCATTCTCATTAAATGGATTGCCTTTTTTAATGTTTTTAGCTTTGATCAACAAATCCGTAATGCGATATTGATCACGTAATCTTTCCGGCAGTTTATCTGGTTTTAAAATGGCAAGGTAGTTTGAGGCCAGAAAATCTTTATTCTCCATCCACGATAAATAAGCCGCTGTTAATGTGCCCAGTTCTGGCTGGGGATATTTTTTCTCGGTAGCCAGTTTTACAGCAAAATTCCTGATTTCGTTCAGGTATTTTAGATTAACTGTTTTCAAACTGTCCTTATATTTAGGATTTCCGTTGTCCGAAAAGTAATAATTATAACCAATTTTGGCGATGTCGTTCGCCTCAATTAAACTTTGTTCCAATTTATTTACTTCGCGCACCAGTAATGTTCCGTTCAGCTGACTTTTCGGTTCATATTGGTAAACTTTATTTAAACTTTCTATACCCGACTCGGAATTTCCAAAACCATTTATCGCCCAGATATTTGCTTTTTCATTATTGGTTTTGGCATATTTTAAGGCTCCATTAACAGGAGTGCTGTTGTAATAATAGTTTTTATAAGCTTGTACTCTTCGTTCCGGATTGCTTGCAAAAACCTTTGAAAACAAAAAGGCAGATTCTTCTGGATTCCCCAATCTCCGGGTAGAACCGGCATATAAGGCCAATGCCCAGCCTTTAGCCGCACTATTCACCTTACTGGTTTTAATATATTTATCATAGGTTGATTTACTCTCGGCATGGTAACCGGCAAAATGGAACATCCGTTCAGCCTGATATGCGTAGCGTAATTTCAGAAAATCGTCTTTTTCAGCTTCTGTTAATTTTAGTGCTTCTTTAGCTTTTGATCCCATAGCTGTTGTATCACGAGGTTTTGGATCCCAAAGACTAAAATCTACATTGGCCAGGGGTTCGCAGCTCTTTGCAAACAGGTAATATTTTAAAGGTTCTTTACGTTTGCTTAAGGCTTGCATAAAACTGTTCTGCTGTAAACTGTCTGGCAATTGCGAAAGGTTGCCATCAAAATTAACCAGTTTTACATCCGTGGCGCTATCTGTTTTGTACATTACCTTTAGTACATCCTCCTTTTTAACATTGAGGTACTTTGCCCATTCGCGACTGTTTATGTCGGGTTCACTTTCGATATCAGTTTCACTGTTGAGGTAAACCATTTGGTTATAGGCAAACGGCGAATATTCATCTCCTTCTATATTATTGTGGAAATAGGAAATGTAATAATCGTAGGGATCTATCTCACCTCCACAGGCAAGATTCACGGCAATTTCGCCGAAAAAAGTAATCAGGAATACACTAAAAATTAGCGATAACTTTTTGAAGGTCTTCATGGGTAAAATGTTTTAATAGGTCGGTGTCTAAATGGTAGAAAACGAGATTCCGGTCTCTGGGGGCTAAATATCGGGATAAAAATTTAGAGGTAGCAAGTAAATCTTCAGGAGAAATCCGTTCCCATCTTACTACATCGCCTTTTTTTAATCCAGCTGCAGGATAATCAACCAAAAGATCGTAAAGGATGGAATTTTCCCTTTGCTTAAAAAGTTTTTTATCGTCGATCTGCACTTGGCTGATCCGTTTAGAAATACCCGCATATTGCCCGTTTCTAAATACCACCGCCCATTCGAAAATAGGCAGTGCCACATCAAGCGGTATAGGATACTGTCCTAAATAATCTTTTAGGTAAAGATCCATTTCGTTTTGGTCCAGTATGGAATTTTGCTCGCCGTACTTACGCAGGTTGCCCATGTTATAACACATTAAAATGGCCTTTTCAACTGGAGGTACACCGCTCGATACGATATTTTTAACCTGATGCAGGCGCAGGGTTACCGAAATGGTTTTCCCTTTTAGAAGCGGATTTGCTTTTAACTGTTCAAGGAATTTAAAATACTTATTCCTCGTGCCTTTGGTCCAATCGCAATCAATCTGAAGTTCTTGATAATTTGGTTTTCCCGCCTGTTTTACCTTAGCAGCTACAAATTTAGCAATGCGATCGGCCATCACCACAGTCTGGTTAGTGTCGATTTTATTAAAAACCTGGTTAACAATAAACACAACTGGTATAATATCGGTCTCTTTGGGTATTGGATCCGAAAATTTAATCGGCGAAACAGGTACGGGCAGTTGCAGATCAGGATTAAAATCTACGTCCATAATCCGCACATACAAAGAGTTGGATTTAAACTGATTGAGATAAGCGCTTTCTTCCTTTTTGTTCTGGTAATCCGTTTTCCAATAATAAAAAGTAGGATGTACAATTGATTTTTGCTTACAACCAAGGAAGAAAAATACAGAAATCACTAAAATACTTATCTTGCGCATATCAATTTTATTGAGCAAAAGTAGTATAAAATGCGGGCAGTTTTACAAAGAGTTACACAGGCGAGTTGCACTGTTGATGACGAAATAACAGGAGCGATTGACGGCGGATTTCTGGTATTATTAGGTATTGAAGATGCCGATCAGGTAGAAGACCTGGAATGGTTGGCACAGAAAATTATCGGGATGCGCGTTTTTGGTGATGAAAATGGAATGATGAATAAAGCACTTGCCGATGTGGGCGGAGATATTTTATTAATCAGCCAGTTTACCTTATTCGCATCTACCAAAAAAGGAAATCGTCCGGGTTTTACAAGGGCAGCACGACCAGATGTGGCGATTCCACTTTATGAAAAAATGATTGAAAAGCTATCGGCTTTATTGGGCAAAAAAATAAAAACCGGAATCTTCGGTGCTGATATGAAAATAGCACTTTTAAACGATGGGCCGGTCACAATTTTGATTGATACAAAAGATAAGGAATAATTTTGAACAATATCAGCGTAACTTATTAAGTCTTAAATTGTCAAAAAGTGATATTAATTTATTCCAAAACTTTTAACCTAAGCTAATATGAAGGATAAAAATCCGAACCGACTGACGGAATATGGTTGTCTGGTATTTTTTCTAGGGCTAAAACTAATTTTATCTTTTTTATTGGTTAATTCAGTTTACGAATTACACCGCGACGAATTCCTGCATTTAGATCAGGCCAATCACCTGGCTGCTGGTTTTACCTCTGTGCCACCTTTAACCTCGCTATTTTCGTGGCTGATTAAAGCTTTTGGCAATGGTGTTTTTATGGTAAAACTCGTACCTGCATTAATGGGGGCTGTAACCATATTGTATTGCTGGAAAACCGTCGATTTCTTAAAAGGGAACCTGTTGGCCAAATGTTTTGTTGCCGTAGCCTGTATATTTTCTATTCTGCTTAGGCTAAATACTCTTTATCAGCCCAATTCTTTCGATGTTTTAGCCTGGACAGCAATATTCTATTATTTATTGAGGTATTTCAATCAAAAAGAGGCTAAACACCTGTATGCTTTTGCCGTTTTTGTGGCTTTAGGCTTTCTAAATAAGTATAATGTCATATTTCTGGTTATTGGTCTGTTGCCAGCCATAATTATTACGCCAAATCGAAAAATATTTGCCGATAAACATCTTTATCTATCAATTTTACTGGCACTTTTAATTATTTCTCCTAATGTAATCTGGCAGATTAACCATCACTTCCCGGTGTTAACCCACATGAAACTTTTACAGGCCACACAATTGGTGCATGTAAACCGGATCGATTTTTTTATCGGGCAGTTTCTCTTTTTTATCAGTTCAATTTTTATCCTTCTCGCAGGGATTTTAAGTTTAATTTTTTATAAAGATTTCAGGAAATACAGCTGGATTATTTTAACCTACATCATTACCCTTATTGTATTCAGTTATTTTAAAGCCAAAGATTATTATGCCTTAGGTTTATATCCGGTTTTACTGGCTTTTGGTGCTGTTTATTTAAGTCGGGTTTTAGTAAAAAAACACATACTAACAGGTTTGCTGTTCGCTTTTAATATAGGCACATTTATTTACCTGTTACCACTTTTGATGCCGGTTTATAGTCCTGACGAAATTATTGCGCACCATAAAAGATTTGAGCGGGTAGGGGCACTGCGTTGGGAAGATGGGAAAAATCATGCGCTGCCGCAGGATTATGCTGATATGCAGGGCTGGAAAGAATTAGCAGCACTAGTTGATTCTGCTTACGGAAAGGTTAAAGATAAATCAGTATTGTTAGTCCGTGCCGATAATTATGGACAGGCAGGCGCAATCAATTATTATTCAAAATATAAAAACATCAATGCGGTATCATACAATGCAGATTACCTGTACTGGTTTAAAATGGATAAACCGATCAAAGATTTAATTATGATCACCGGGTGGAAAGATGAAGATCCGAAACGTAAACGGGAGCAGCCTTATTTTGCCAGGATTACGAAAATTGGGGAAATAAAAACACCTTATGCACGTGAAAAAGGGGCAGGTGTGTTTTTGCTTGAAGGTGCTAAACCCGAAGTTAGCAGTATTATAAAATCAGAAATAGAGGAAGAAAAAAATGACCATTAACGAAGCACAGGAAACGGTAGACCGTTGGATTAAAACTACAGGGATCCGCTATTTTAATGAATTAACCAATACTGCCATTTTAATGGAAGAAGTTGGAGAAGTTGCCCGAATTATGGCCCGAAAATACGGTGAACAGTCGTTTAAAAAAAGCGACGAAGAAGTAAATCTTGCCGATGAAATGGCCGATGTCATGTTTGTGCTGATCTGTCTGGCCAATCAAACCGGTATCAATCTAACAGAAGCCTTGGAAAAGAACCTGGAAAAAAAGAGCATCCGCGATGCATATAGACATAAGAATAACGAGAAGTTAAAGTGAAGTTTTGAATGATAGAATTTTAAATGAGAGAATTTTGAATGAGAGAATGAGAGTTAATCTTTAGCATTCAATCATTCAAAATTTTCTCACTCTATCATTTATTGGCTTAGCCAACAAATTCCATCAAACTTCTATAAGCTACAAAACGGTTTTTATACTTTTCGTTTAACTCTGCCTGTAAAGCTGGTGCAAATTCTTCCTGGTATTTATTGTATTGTTCGAGTGTTTCTGCAACATACTGTGCGCAATAAGTTACGCCTTCGTTTGGCGAATCTACAACCTTTAATAAGCGGTTAGAAACAAACATGCCTGTTGCCATCACTTCTGGGATGTGAACATCCTGCATCCATTGTAACCATTCTTCGGCTGCTGCATCTTCGAGGATGAGCGTAACATTATATAAAAACATATTGCAAAGGTAAATAATATATAAATGCCAAAAAATGCATAGATAAGTGTTTTTATTCTTTTAAGTGCTATTATTCAATTAAATTTGCCGTACCCTTTATTTAGCATGATACGAAATAACGCCTCTCAAAAAATCGATAACTCAACACGCAATTACATTTATACCGGTTACCTTACCGCAATTTTTGGTGGTGTTTTAGGTCTGGTAATCGGTTGGGATATCATGAAGAAAAAAAAGACATTGTATACCGGTGAAAAGGTATTTTCTTATTCCTTAATGGATCGGCAGCATGGCGCAAGAATTTTAATTTTAGCTGGAATTTGCTTCATTTTGTTGTTAACCTTAGCTATTATTGCATTAGATGCATAAGTTAGCTGCAATATTGAAATGATTACCATTACCACATCTTCTACCATAAAAGAACTTGAAGGAATTCTTGAACTTCAAAAGCAAAACCTAAAACAGGATTTAACACCCGAACAAATTAAAGCGCAAGGCTTTGTTACCGTTTCGCATTCGCTCGATGATCTGGAAAAGATGCATCTACATGAGCCTAATATTATTGCTAAGGACGGAGATACCGTTGCAGCTTATGTGTTGGGAATGACTGAGCAATCTAAAAACGATATTCCGAGGCTTGTTGAAATGTACGAAAGCTTCGATGATATTTTATACCATGGGAAATCTGTTTCTGATTATCATTATATTGTGGTTGGGCAGGTATGCGTAGGGTACGATTATCGGGGCAAAGGTTTATTTGATGAATGCTACAACGCCTATAAAAATTATTTTAAAGGTAGATATAACTTCGCCATCACTGAAATTGCGGGTATTAATTTACGATCTATGAATGCACATAAACGCATCGGCTTCGAGATCATTCATACTTATACCGATGGTAGTGGTGTAGAATGGAACGTGGTGGTTTGGGACTGGGATGATTTTAATTAGTATCTTCATCCTGACGCTTTATTCAAATAACCATGACCACTGATTTTGTAACCTTCCAAAGATTTAATGATAAAGTGGCGGCTATGGCGCTGGCCGAAACATTTAGAGAAAACGGGATTGAGTGTGGATTGGAGGATGTTTCTGAAAACTTTGATGTTTCGTTTGCCAATAATGAAATCAATAAAGACTTTAGAGTAAAGCTGAAGCCTGTTGATTTTGAACGGGCGGACACTCTGCTGCTGCAACTGGCAGAGAAAGATTTAACAGATATCGATCCGGGTTACTATATTTTTGATTTTAGTGACGAAGAACTGAAGGAAATTGTTGAAAAACAGGATGAGTGGAGCAGTTTAGATTTTTTACTGGCCAAAAAGATATTAAAAGAACGTGGTGTAGAGATAAATGTTGGTCAGATCCAAACACTTAAAGAAAAAAGGTTAGAAGCGTTAGCTGAACCTGAAGAAAGTCCGAAGGTGCTGATTATAGCGGGTTATATCCTGGCTGTTGTGGGCGGATTAATAGCCATTATTATTGGGGCTTATCTACGCACCCATAAAAAAACATTGCCTAACGGAGAACGGGTTTTTGGTTACGCCCCGGCAGACCGGGCGCATGGCGAAAGAATTTTGATTATCGGCATTCTTGCACTGATACTTTCATTCGCATATCAATTTTTAAAGTACACTTAATCTGGTCTGGCACTTGAAGCTGAGTGTGTGGGGCAATTAACCAGTTACAACAATTAACCGATTAACCATTACGAATGAACTAATGACTAATGAACCATTGAACTAATCAAACCCCATCTCCCCTTAAATTCCTGAATCTTTTTCTCGCCTCAGCGCTGAACATGCTACCAGGATAATCGGTAATCAGTTTTTGAAAGTAAATTTTAGCTTGTGCAATATCATTCAGTTTCTTTTCATAAAGATCGCCCAATGTAAAAAGCGCATCGTCTGTCCAGATCCCATCTTTAAATTCTTCCGTTACTTTTTTAAGGATATCGGCAGCTTTTTGAAAATCGTTCGCTTTAATAAAAATCCGTGCTTTACTCATCATAATGGCATCCGCCAAACTGTTTTGAGGATAAGCAATTGCAATGCTATCCATTTTTTTTACTGCTTTTTCGGGCAGATTTCTAAATAAGAGCATCTCTGCATCAGCATACATTTTTAAGGCATTGCTGTCAGCTGGCGTCTGAATGTTATCACTGATTAATAAACTCAGGTTTAAGGCATCATTGGCAATCAGTTGAGAGGTAGCCGCCTTTAATACCAAACATTGACCATTGCTGTATTCGAAATTGCCCTGATAAAATGAAAGTTTTGCGCTGCGGAAACGGGCTTCGTTACCTACAGGCTGCCCTTCGAACTGTTTGCTTACCTGTTCGTACACCAAAAATGCTTCCCATGGCTGATTGGTTAAAATATAAATATCACCTAAATCCAGTTTCAGCTGTCCAAGTTCCATCTCATTAATGCCTGGCATTTTAATCGCTTCTTCCAGCTCTTTTTCTGCTTTGGCTGGTTGGTTTAAATAATAAGCCTGCAGGTTGGCCAGTTTTTTAATCGCGAAAAGGGTATTTCTGTTTTTGCCGTTCTCTTCCAGTAAGGCCTCATAATCTTTCGCCAGCAGATCAAGATCTGCAACCGTATATTTTCCGCTGGTGCGCAGGTTATACCTGGTGTTGAGCATTTCGATTTTCGATGGCAGGTAATATTGGTTATCCTTTCCTTTGGTCAATAAGTAATCGTAAGCTTTAATCGCTGTTTCATAAGCGCCGTTGTCAACAAAAGTGTAAATGGCGTTAAATAGTGTCCCTCCATCTGCCTTCGTCCGTTTATCAAAAGCAATTAACTGGCGCAGGGCCATATCAAATTCCTGTTGCTGGATGTAATTCCAGGTAAGTAACTGGATGTAAATTTCGGCATCGGGCTCTTTCTGTATTTTCTTTAAAATAGCGGCCTGAAAAGTCTGATAGTCATTTTTATCTTCAAAAATAGATGATAATACGGCTTCGGCCTGTGGTAAGAGTTGTGGCATGGCAGCCATTGCATCCAGGTATTCCTGCATGAGCATGGGCTTATCTTTTTTGAAACGGTAAATGTTCAACAGTTCAAAAGTAAAAGCCTGGTCGTTGCCCAGTAGTTTTCTCCCTTGTTTAAAAGTTTGAACCGCATAATCATAATTTTCGAAACGGTAAAAGCTATTGGCCAGATTTCTGATCCTAAATTCTTCTTTTGGCAATTTGGCAATTACCTCATTAAAAATTTTATTGGCCGCCTGTACATCGCCTTTTTCCTGGTAGAGTTTGCCCAGGGCTATGGGGTAAAGTTCGCTTTGCGGATTTTTTTTAACCTCACGTTTTACCATTTTTTCGGCAACATCATAACGCTTTAATTTTAACAGCGTATTAAAATAAATGTCGAAATAAGCATCATTGTTAGGGATAGCATAAAGTTTTTCTAACAGTACAACTGCCTTTTCATAATCTCCATCCTGGTAATATTGAATGGCCAAAGTGCTTTCATCAGGCGCAACCTGTTGATTGGGACGGAAAACCTGCGCACCAGCCCCAAGTGTTAACAATAAGAATATGATGAAAAGCAAGCGGTTCATAAACCCTAAATTATAAGTTTTAAATGTAACATTTTAATACATCTTTAGCTAAAGCACCCTGTTGTATAAAACGTATTTTAAATGTTACCTGTATTTTATTTTGTGTAAATTTTATAAATACTAAATTGAACCACAACTTATTATTATTTGCATAAGTAACATTGTTGGTGTAAATCGCTTAAAGTTGTTATGTTGCTTATTTTTGTCATCCGGTGAAGGATTTATTTATGTTGAAGAGAATTTTTCTAATGTTAATGGTAGTATTGATCTGGGCTTGTAAGGGTTCAAACAATGATACTATTCCTGTGGACGATTTTTTTAAAACGCAGGATAAAGCCTATTACCGCATTTCCCCCGACGGCAAAAGCCTGTCTTACTTAAAACTTCAGGATAAAAAACTCGATCTTTTTGTTGAAGACCTTGCTACAGGAAATAGTGTACAGCTTACGCATTTGAATGGGAAAAACATTAGTTTTCATTTCTGGACAAGCAATAATGAACTGATTTATTATACAGAGGATGGCTCTAAAGAGCGCAGATCTGATATTTTCGTCATCAATAAAGATGGAAGCAAACAGGTGCAGTTGAGTGCCAATGAAAAAAACAGGCTGAGGGTAATAGAAGATCAGCTGATTGATGATAAATACATTATTGTGGCTTCTAATAAGCGCGATTCGACCGTTTTTGATGTATACCGCTTAAACGTGCGTGATGGGAAAATGGAAATTGCTGCTAAAAATCCGGGTAATATTACCAAGTGGATGACCGATAGCAAAGGTGTACTGAAAATTGCCGTTGCCAGCGATGGGGTGAATGAAACCTTAATGTATCGCGAAAACGAAAATCAGGCTTTTGCACCCGTAATCACCAATAATTTTGAAACTACTTTACAGCCGATTGCCTTTTCTGAAGATCAGCCCAACGTACTGTATGCCATCTCTAGTGTTAACCGCGATAAGAATGCACTGGTAGCGCTTGATTTAAAAAACGGAAAAGAAAAGCAGGTACTTTTTGCAAACGATACCTTAAATGTAGTGGATGCAACCTATTCGCGTTTCCGGAAAAAAATGCTTTTCGCAACCTGCGAAACGTGGAAAAGGGAGAAATTTTACCTTGATGACAGTACAAAAGTGGCTTACTCGATAATAGATAAACTTTTGCCAGGTACCGAATGGGTAATTATGGATAAGGATAAAACGGATAAAGTGTTTGTAATTAGGACCTTTACCGATAAAAATCCGGGTTCTTACTATTTATATACGGCTGTTGATAAAAGACTTAAAAAACTTACTGATGTGAGCCCTTCCATTAAACCGGAAGATATGAATGCCATGAAACCGGTCAGTTTTAAAAGCCGTGATAGTTTGACTATTAATGGTTATTTAACCCTGCCTAAAAATAAAAAGGCCGTTAATTTACCGGTGGTGGTGTTGCCGCATAACGGGCCAAAATCAAGAAACAGTTGGGGTTATAATGCAGAGGTACAATTTTTGGCCAACCGTGGTTATGCCGTTTTGCAGGTAAATTACCGTGGCTCTACCGGTTATGGAAAATCATTTTATGCTGCAGGTTTTAAACAGTGGAGCGATAAAATACAGGAAGATGTAAATGATGGTGTAAAATGGCTTATTGCAGAAAAAATTGCCAATCCTAAAAAAATTGCCATTTATGGTAACGGTTTTGGCGGGTATATCGCATTAAATTGTTTGTATAAAAATCCTGATCTTTATAAATGTGGCGGATCAAATTCGGGCGTGATTAACCTGTTTAGTTACCTCAAAACTTTTCCTCCATTTTTAAAGGCCAAATTACAGATGTATTACGAAATTGTAGGCAATCCCATAACTGAAACCGATTATATGCGTTTTGCATCGCCTGTATTCCATGCTGACCGGTTTAAGGCGCCTGTTTTTATTGCTCAAAACCCTAAAGACCCCAGTGTTAACGTTGCAGAAGGCGTGCAGTTTATTAAAGAATTGAAAAAACGCAATGTTCAGGTTACCTATATCGAAAAGGAGGAAGGTCCCGATCCGGTGGTACGCCAGCAAAGCAGAACAGCCCTGTATAAAGCTTTAGAGGAGTTTTTAAACGAAAATCTAGGTAAGAAATAGGATGGCCTTAGATAAGAAAAGCAGTTACCGTAAAAACTTCTCACTAGGTGTAACTTTTATTATACTCATTTCCATTCTTTTTATCCTGTCGCTTTTCCTTGCGTTTAACTATAGCAAAAAATCGATAGAGAATGATTTTGTTTCCGAAAAGGTAAATGTACTGGAGCAGAGTATTAAGCCTTATAATGATTTCTTTCAGAACAAAATGCCCGAAATTTCTTATTATAATGGCTTTTTGGATTCCTCTACCGCATCGAAGTTTGTAGATACGGTAATGTTGAAATATCCTTTTATCTCAAAAGTTACCTTTTACGATACAGAGGTGAAGAATGTTCCGGTTAAGGATGGGATTAATGCAAACCACCTGGGCATCGGTCCAAAATCCATTTACCAGTTTGGTAAAGGTATAAAACCTGATTCTGTAAAACTTTATTCAGAAGATGATACCCGCTCTTTTAACGTAGGGAGCGATTTTAATGCAATAGCCATCAAACTGGCCACTTTTGTCGAAGATCTCGATACAGCTTCGGTACCCACGCAAGAAGAACTGTTCACCAATTTCTCTATCGTTAACTCGAACGAAAATAAAATCACCTACCTTAATATTCCCCGACGTGCAGATTTAAGGATTTATAAAGATATGATCAGGCGTAAGCTTAGTCCTGCTCCGGTTTATCCGCAGGATGTAATGGTTTTTAAGCTGGATGCACATCAGATAAAAATCGTTAACACAAGGCCTTTATTGTACCAAACCATCAGGATCGAGCCGCTAACTTACGATCCTATAGATACTTCTGATGAAAATATTACCACCGAAATCGCACTGCCAGGTGCATTTTCTGATTTTAAGCTTTACCTCATTTCTTCTAAATCTTATATCAAAAAGGAGATTTTCATCTACTTTATGCCAATAGCACTCGTATTGTTACTGGTGTATGGTGTACTGTTATTGGTGGCTTTTTTAATTTACCGTAACCTGAACATCAATAGTAAAATGTTTAAGCTGCAGTACGATTTTGTGAATAACCTTACGCACGAGTTTAAAACACCTGTTAGTGTAATAAAAATCGCCGGAAATAATATTAAAAGTGCATCGGCGCTTAGTCAGAAAGAACAACAGCTATACGGCAAAATATTGGATGAAGAGGCCGATAAGCTGAATGGTTTAATGAATAAACTGCTGGCTTTTACGCAGATCGAAAATAAAGCCATTAAGTTAAACCAGGAAGAGGTCAATATTGTCGATTTTATAGAAAGTACTATCGAATCGCATACCTTAAAACATCCCGATTTTAAAATTAGTTATGAGGTAGTCGGCTTTAAAACCTTTATTACCGACCCGGTGTTATTAGGAAGTTTGTTCGATAATCTGGCCGAGAATGCTTATAAATATTCGAAACCCGAACAAAAGAAACTGCATATCAGTGCAAAACTGATTAAAGGAGTGCTGGTGTTCCGTTTTACAGATAAAGGAATCGGTATCGCATCATCAGAATTAAACAATATATTTAAGAAGTTTTTCAGGATACAGAACGAATATAACCAAATGGGCAGTGTTGGCCTGGGTTTGGCATTCTGCAAAGAACTGGTTAACTTTATGGAGGGAGAAATTACGGTAAAAAGTAAAGTAGGTAGCGGTACAGAATTTAAAATTGTGCTGCCATATAATAGTTAAATTTAATAGTTGAAATGTTAAACGTTGAAAGGTTGGAATGTTGAACTTAACCTTAAAACATTAAACTTTTCAACCTTACAAGAATAAAGAAGTTTAAAAGTTACACGTTAAAGGTTGGAATGTTGAACCTTCAAACATTGCAGCGTTTCAACATTAAAACAGTAAAAAAACACATAAATGTCTAAAGAAGTAAAAATATTAATCGTAGAAGATGATGAAAATCTTCGCTTTCTTGTTGCCCATCGTTTAAAAGCTGAGGGTTATACGGTGCTTGAAGCAAATGATGGCGAAGCTGGAGAAAGAATGATTTTGGCCGATCAGCCCGATATTGTTTTATTGGACTGGATGATGCCGGGTAAACAAGGTGCCGAAGTTTGCGAGAATGTACGTAAACAGGGTTTCGAAAACCTGGTGATTATGATGACGGCAAAGGCCCAGGATGTAGATAAAATTGATGCCTATAACTTTGGCGCATCTGATTATATCACCAAGCCATTTAATATGGATGTTTTGGTGGCCATGTTAGAAAGTAAGGTGAAGTTTATCGTCAATAAAGATTCGGCGGAGATTCACCGCTTTGGTAATATGGAACATCATCCAAATATCCACACTTTGTTTAGAGACGGAAAGAAAATCGAGTTAACCATATTGGAAAACCGTATCCTGCTCTATTTTCTGCGCAATCCGGGTAAAGTAATCAATCGCGATGAATTGATGCTGGTAGTTTGGGGTTACAACTCTGATGTAAACACCCGTACGCTTGATATGCACATTGTACGCTTGCGTAAAAAGATAGAATTGAATCCTGATAATCCACAGTTGTTACAAACCGTTAGGGGAGTAGGTTATCGCTTTAACGCAGGATAGAGATAATTATTGAATGAATGAGTTTTGAATGAGAGAATGTTTTAGGCTTAACGCCCATTCTCTCATTCCATCATTCTCTCATTCCATCATTCTCTCATTTAAAATTATCTATGCTCTCTTCAAGGTAAATATCGTTATCTCCGGTAAAATACCAACCCTGCCCGGATAACCTAAAAAGCCATAGCCAACATTTACGTATAGCTGTTGTTTTTGCTCCTGGTACAATCCTGCCCATTCTTTATAGATGTATTGAACAGGGCTCCATTGATATTCTTTTAAACGTACACCAAACTGCATGCCGTGTGTGTGCCCGCTAAACATGGCATCTATTTGCGGATATTTTTGCAAAACCTCCCCACGCCAGTGCGAAGGATCGTGACTTAATAACAGTTTTACAGGTAAGTCATCTGTATTTTGAACAGCCAGTTTCATTTTCCCATATTTTGGAAAACGGCCCATTCCCCAGTTTTCAATTCCTAAAATTCCAATTTCTTCACCATCTACCTTTAACCTGCGGTTTTCGTTCATTAGCAGGTCGTAACCCATTATTTTGTGTACATCAACCATATCTTTCAGGTTTTTTACCTTGGCCGGAGACGATTCTTTCCCAAAATAATAATCACCATAATCATGGTTTCCTAGTGATGAGTACACACCTAGCGGTGCTTTTACTTTCGAAAATATATCCTGATAATCCCTTACTTCGTTGGTGAGGTTGTTTACTAAATCGCCTGTAAAAAAGATGAAATCAGGTTTTTCTCCCAATAACATTTCTACACCGCCTTTTACTGCTGTTTTATTATAAAAACTTCCCGAGTGAATATCAGAAATCTGCCCCATTGTAATGCCATCAAAAGCTTTTGGCAGGTTAGGGAGGATTAAATTTACCCTTCGCACCTGATAATCGTAAGCGCCTGAAATTATTCCCCAGCTTAACGATGCTAGTGGAACAGCAGCGGCCACCAATCCGGCTTTAACCAAAAATTCTGATCGTGAAATCGGCTCTGCAGCTGTAGATTGTGCAGTTTGTGGTAAGGTTGAAATTTCAGCTGTTTTATTTTTCCTGAAAATTCTGATAAACAACCTGCGTAAATCATCCAATACCAAAAAGGGTAACATGGCCAGTTTGCAGGCTACCGTTAAAAAGAAAGCAACTAAAATAATGGCCCTTAACGTAAGAAAAAGATTAAGGTAAATGCCACAGAATACACCAATAATCAATAATGCACTATATGTCCAGTAAGCAATGCCAAATGCTTTTTTTGTGCCCGGTTTCCATTTTTTAAAAACAGCAATTATGGCTTTAAAGCAGTAAATATCAAATGCAATAATAAAAATGCAGGCGGCAATAATAAAAGGTAATCTTCCCATTATATCTTCGGGTTTGTAAATAAAAAAGCTTCGACAGATTCTTCTTTAGGGGAAGAATTTGTCAAAGCTAATCAAATTAGAGAAATTCAATATTATCTGAAATCGTCTTCATCCTCTTCTTCGTCGAATTCGGCGTTAAATAAACTGCCAAACATATCAGAAAAGCCGAAGCCACCATTTAAAAAGTTTTTGCTCAGTTGTGAGTACTCGGCTAAACCATGTAACACAAATTCCATTAAGAGCAAGGTTTGGTTTTCGCTCAGTTTTGGGTGGAATTTCTTTACCAGATCATACAAGCCTGGTACCAGCATTAATGCCTTTTTATATTGCGCATTGCTCAAAGTATCCGTAACATCAACATTATGGCCTTCCGTAAACCATTCGGTTACTTCGGTATATGGATTGGCTGTTTTGGTTTTTTTTGCTTTTTCCGGATCAGGGAAATAACGCGCAAACAAAGTTTTAACCGCTTTGCCGATTAAGGTAGTCGCCACGTGCGCTGGTCCTTCCAGTTCACCTTCGTAAACCAGTTCTATTTTACCGGTGATGGCTGGGATAATCCCGGCCAGATCTGATAAACGCACGAATGTGTTTTTCTCTCCTGCAATCAGCATCCTTCTTTCTGCAGTGCTGATTAAATTTTCGTAGGCAGAAATAGTTAGTCTTGCCGAAACACCCGATTTTTGATCGATGTATTCACTTTTACGCGCTTCGAAAGCAATCTGTTCAATCAAATCTTTCAGCAGGCCATCAGCTTCGATATTGGCTTTTTGCTCTGCAGTAAGTTTTGCCTCCTGGAAAGTAATTTTACGCGAAATTTCGACCGTTTTAGGGTAGTGTGTTAAAATCTGACTTTCAATCCTGTCTTTCAATGGCGTAACAATGCTGCCACGGTTGGTATAATCTTCAGGGTTTGCGGTAAATACAAACTGGATATCCAAAGGTAAACGCAATTTGAAACCACGGATTTGGATATCTTTTTCCTGAAGCATGTTAAACAAGGCCACCTGGATACGGGCCTGTAAATCCGGCAGCTCATTAATTACGAAAATGCTGCGGTGTGCACGCGGAATTAAACCAAAGTGGATTACACGTTCATCGTTATAGGTTAACTTTAAAGTAGCGGCCTTAATCGGGTCAACATCGCCAATTAAATCGGCAACGGTAACATCTGGTGTGGCCAGTTTTTCGGTGTACCTTTCGCTGCGGTGCAACCAGGCAATTTCAGTATCGTCACCTTTGGTGGCAATTTCATTTTTGGCGTACCATGAAATCGGGTTCAATGGATCATCAAAAATCTCGCTTCCGGCAACATAAGGCACATATTCATCCAATAAATTTACCATTAAACGGGCAATACGGGTTTTTGCTTGTCCACGTAAACCTAAAAGTAAAATATTGTGACGTGATAAAATTGCGGTCTGTAACTCTGGAATAACTGTTTCATCGTAGCCGATAATGCCCTCAAATTCGGTTTTTTTATCGCGCAGCACTTTAATCAAATTTTCTCTCAGCTCTTCCTTAACGCTTCTTGAAGTATATTTTGTAGCCTTTAACTGGCCTAATGTTGTATTTTGCATATATAGGATTATACTATTCTTTATTTACTCTTCAGTTTTTTCATAAACTCACCAATTGCGGGCTGTAGCTCTTTGAAAAGTTCAAGGTCTCTGTTTTTCAACACTACTTCTGTAAACATTTTCAAACCAATGGCAAATTCAGTACTCTGATTTTCATCTTCAAAAATGTTTTTGCTTTTTACAGCGTTTATAATGTTAAATATATTGTCGTGATTATCAAATTCAAGCGTTAAAGGATCATTTTTTACATCATCCTCTTTTGCTAAAGATATTTCTTCTAATGTTAATTTATATTTATTTGTACGTTTAGCCATGCTTAATTTATTTTGATACCCTTTTTTACCACCAACTCCGGACTAAAGGCTTTGGACTCCCAACTATTTAACCGTCTTACGTCTATTCTTAATGTAATCTTCAAAAATGTATTCGCCTAAGCCGTTTAACGAGCTGTAAAAAGCCCTTCCGCCATTAATTTCAGTAAACTGACGTACAAATTGCTGTAAATAGGGATCCTTTGCAATCATAAACGTGGTGATCGGGATTTTTAAACGTTTACATTGCGCCGCCATGTTTAAGGTTTTGTTAATTACCTTTCTATCCAAACCCATACTGTTTTTATAGTATTTGCCATTTTCTTTCAGGCAGGTTGGTTTTCCATCCGTAATCATGAAAATCTGTTTGTTATGCGTTTTCCTGCGGCGGAGCAAATCTGCCGCAAGTTCTAAACCTGCATAAGTATTGGTATGGTAAGGCCCAACCTGTAAATAAGGCAAGTCTTTCACACTGATTGGCCAGGCATCATTTCCAAAAACAACAATATCTAAAGTATCTTTCGGGTATTTGGTTTTAATCAGCTCCGCTAATGCCATGGCAACTTTTTTGGCAGGCGTGATGCGGTCTTCGCCATATAATATCATCGAATGCGAAATGTCGATCATCAATACCGTAGATGTTAAGGTTTTAAAATCTTTTTCCTCTACTTCTAAATCGCGGTCGGTTAACGTGAAATCCCCAATCCCATGATTGATCTGTGCATTTTGGATAGAGGCTGTCATATCAATTTGGTCTAAACTATCGCCAAAACTATATTCGCGCCTGTCCGCATTTTTTTCTTCGCCAATACCCGATTGGTTACTGTTGTGGTTACCACGACCAGATTTTTTCAGTTTCCCGAAAATTTCATCCAGGGCAGATTTGCGTATGGTCTGCTCTGTTTTGGCTGTTATCTTAAATTCTCCCGATTGATTGTCTTCAGTAAGGTAACCCTTATCCTTCAGGTCGTCGATAAAATTACCGATACCATAATCATTATTGGTTAATTTATATTGTTTGTCGAGCTCGTTCAGCCAGCTTAAAGCCTCCGCTGCATCTCCTGCTGTATAATTTAGCAGTTCGCTAAATAATTTCAGCAACTCATCAAACCCACCTTTTGGCGCATCGCCCGGCTTATAATCAGAAAAACGAAAACCTCTCATGTGCTTGTATTAACGATTTATCGAAGATAAAAGTTTCGTTTTGCATAAATTTAAGCGCGGTGTCATATTTGAAGGCGAGAAGAAAGGTAAAAGCTGAAAGACCAAAGCATGGTTAAATTGGAAACAACAAACTGGAAATTGTTAACTGAAAACTGTCAAACTGATCCGGGCGTTCCCCAATCCCGTGAAATACGGGAAAGGGGCGGGCTTTTCAGGGCTGCGCTTCGCTCCGGTACCGGTGAAGAACCGGTACTGAACCCTTACAATCCCTAACGCAAAACCCACCGGTTTAAATTAGACCTCGCAGGTTTCCAAAACCTGCGAGGTCTCTAAAAATCCGTGTTAATCCGTTTCTCGGTGGCAACAAAGCAGAGCGCTTATCCCAGCGCTATATGGTAAATCTTTTTATTATAATCAGGGTTTGCTCCCGGTTGCGAGGCTACAAAAGCACCAACCTTACAGGCATTATCCAAAGTGGTTTCCATGGGGTAACCTTGCAGGTAGCAGGCAATAAATGTGGCTAAAAAAGCATCACCTGCACCAACCGTATCTGCAACCTGAACTTTGTAACCAGCATGTTTAAATAGTTTGCCTTCTTTTAAAACACAGGCACCTTTATCGCCAAGTGTCAGGCAGATCATTTCAATATCAAACTTACTCGCAAGCTGTTTTAACAATTGTTCATCAGTATTACCAGTTAAACCGAACGATTCTTTTACCCAAACAATTTCATCTTCGTTTATTTTAAGGATATCCGCTTTTGCCAAAAGTTCGCCGATGAGTTCTTTATTATAAAAAGGAGCCCTAAGGTTAATATCGAATATTTTGGTTTTTGCATGGTCTAAAAGTTCGAGGATCGTTTTTTTAGATTGTTGCTCACGGCAGGTTAAGCTACAATACACAAAAGCATCTGCCTGTTTTACCGCGGTGATATTTTCTTCGGTAAGTTTAATGTCGTCCCAGGCCACAGGCTGTTTAATGGTATAAGTAGCCTGATGGTTTTCATCCAGCTGAACCACAACTGTACTGGTTGGTAATCCTGCATTCACCTGGATCAGATCTGTTGAGAAATGATTTCCGGTTAAAAAGCTTAGTAATTCCTTACCATTATCATCATCACCAACGGCGCTGATAAAACTGCTTTCTATACTTTGTTTGTGTAAATTAAGCGCAACGTTCATACTCGAGCCGCCTGCTTTTTTACCCTCCGGGAAAACGTCCCATAGTATTTCGCCAATTGTAATTACTTTATTTTGCATGGTAGATTGATAAAAAATGTAAATAAACAATTTTTACCGATGGAACGAAATAATTTGTTTCATATCTTTAATTTTTACTCAATTTCAATAACCATGAAAAAAATACTCCTTATCGCCCTGCTTTTAGTCTCATTTGGTACCTACGCCCAAAATGCAAAAGATAAACAGGCGATACTCGATCTGCTTGAAAAACAACGTACTGATTGGAACAAAGGCGATGTTGAAGCTTTTATGCAGGGATACGAAAAATCGGATAGTTTACTTTTTGTAGGTAAAAGCGGACCAACTTATGGCTGGCAAAAAACGTTGGATAATTATAAAAAAGGTTACCCGGATAAATCTGCGATGGGCTTTTTAGTGTTCGGGATTAAAAAAGTCGATTTTCTGAAATCCGATCTGGCTTTTGTACTGGGTAGTTGGAACGTAAAACGCGAAAAAGACGAGCTAAAAGGTTACTTTACACTTCTGATCAAAAAGATAAAAGGAGAATGGAAAGTGATTGTTGATCATAGCAGTTAATTATTCTGATACCTTTAACATGTATTGAAGTACAGGATCAAGACCTTTTATTTTATCGAGATAACTTGTTTCAATTTCGTGATCGGGTAATACAGGATGTTTGGTTTTGTCATTACAATCGGCCCCAAAATCTAAACTTGTTGATACACTGAAACCGATTTTACTGTTTGGCAATTGAAAGCGGTAAGCTTCGCCAAAATCGTTTGTGTTTTCTCCGGTAGGTTCTCCAATTAGCATTGCCAGTTTAAATTTCTTTACGCCATTTGCAAGCATATTTGCGCTCGAGAATGTCATGGCTCCTGTGATCATATAAACCCTGCCATTAAAAAAGGCTTCATCACTGGCATATTTTGGATCATAGGGTTCGCAGTTTGGCCTTTGCCAGGTACTATTGTTAGGCTGTTTCAGGTAATTATTACTGCTATCGCCCTGCTTAATTAATTGATCTTTATACAGCTGACTTATTTTCCAGTTTTTTCCACCAGATAAGGTATATTTTTTTGAATTAAAAAAGCCTAAAAGTAAATCTGCATTGATAGAATTGCCTCCTGTGTTTTTTCTGATATCGATGGCAAGGGTTTTGATCTTTTTCTGTTTTATTACCGTAAAGCACGAATCGAAAAATTTCAGATAAGGGTGATAATCGCCCTCTAAGGTATTTAATTCGATCCAGGCAACCTTATCTTCCAATATTTTAAATGAATAAGGCTTACCAACCAGGTTTGGAAATGCGTCGCCTATTAAATCTCTTAAAATACTTCCATTTTCAATTGTTTTAACTTCTTTTTTGTGCTGATACTGATAAGCGATTTTAAAAGGGGGCCTTATACCCGAAAGGTATAGGTTATAGCCGATCATTTTAATGGCTATCTCATTGCGGTAAGTTTGAAGCCCACCTACGCGTAATGCACTTTCCTGATAAAACTTTTGAACAGAAGTTCCGTTTACTGAAATGATTTCCGCACCTGCAGGAATAATACCCGGTAATGCTTTTCCATCCGAATAGGTTTTACCTTTTTTATCAGCAACAAATGATAAGGGTAAAAAAACAGGTTTCCTGAAATCTGCCTTAAATATAGATTGTATAAAAGTGGGTGCAGTGTGGGCATCATCAATAAGACCTGTTATTTCTTCAAGTTTTAAGGTGAAGAGTCTGGTTTCAATTGAATCGGGAATAGTACTTTTTACCTGATTTATTTTTTGTGTGTATTTAACCTCTGTAGTGTATAAAAACGGGTTGTAATGTGCCGCTCTGATTACCTGGTGGAGGTAGTCGATATCAGCAATGGCTTCTGCTTTAGAAATCCGTTGTGCAAAACCCGACAAGAAAGTGAAAAACACAAATAAAAAAGGTAGTGCTGTTTTCATTACATCAATTTACCATAAAGACGATATCCGGTAGGTTAAGGTTGCATTGAAATTTACTCTCCCAACTTAAAATCCTTATAATAATAATCCTTATCCTCATCAGTTAACTGGCGGATTACCCTGCATGGGTTTCCTGCGGCGAAAACGTTATCCGGAATATCCCTCGTCACCACGCTACCTGATCCGATTACCACATTCGATCCGATTTTTACGCCGGGGTTTATTACTGCATTTCCACCAATCCACACACTATTGCCAATGGTCACTTCCTGCGCCCATTCATATTCCTGATCCCTTAAATGTGCATGGATGGGATGGCCCGCTGTATAAATGGCTACATTTGGTGCGATAAAAACGCTGTTTCCAATGCTTACTTTTGCGCAGTCTAAAATAACCAGGTTAAAGTTTGCATAAAAATTATCTCCAATTTCGATGTTATAGCCGTAATCACATCTAAACGGAGGTTCTATATAAAACATTCTTTCCGTTTTTCCGAATAGTCTTTTTAATAACTCTTTCCGCTGTTTAATAAATTTTGGGGCGAGGTTATTAAATTCGAAAACGATTTCACGGGCTTTTAATCTTTCTTTCGAAAGTTCTTCGCCACCAGCCTGATAAGCTTTGCCTGCAAGCATTTTTTGTTTTTCGGTAAGTGTGTTGATATCCATTTGTGATCTGATTTTTTTATTTGCACTAAATGTTATTCACAATAATAACAAAAAACGGGACTATCGTTACCGATGCCCCGTTCTATTTTAATTTTTTTTTAATTTTTATGGTTTGCCGTTTGCTAAAGCCTTTTCAGCAATTTTAACAGCTTTTTTCTCTCTCCAGTGAGCATATTTTTCTTTAAAAGTCATTTTAATTAAACTATCAATCGCACCATGGGTAAATAAACTCCAAACACTTGCTACTTTACGGGTAATCGATTGATCCCATGCCCTTAAGCTTAAAGAGAATGAGCCATCCAGATATTTCATCCAGTGCCACATACCGGTTGGCATAAATAAAGTATCGCCATGCTCTAAGAAAACTTCATAACCCTCAACACCGTTTAGCGCAGGGAATTTTTCGAAATCAGGATTGGCAACATCGTAATCTTCCAAAGCATAAGTTGCATTTGGTAAGCAATATAGTCTGTCTTTCCATTTATTATCGAAAAGAACGATATGTTTTCTGCCACCAAAGTGAGTATGGAAAATATGAGGCAAATCGATATCGTAATGTAAAAAGGTTACCGAATTAGAACCTCCAAAAAACATAGCAGGCATGCTCTCAATAAAACCACCCATTAAATCTTTAGGGATTTTTACATCATTGATTAAGCTAGGCACTTTTTTAAAGAGGTTAAAAAAGAAAATCCTCAATTCAGTTGGCTCACGTTTAATCAGGTCAAGATAATCGCCAAATTTCATGTGTGCAGTAGCCGCATTGATTGGTTTTGAAGGATCAGCTTTAGAGTTATCGTAAAGTGGAACCTCTAGGTCGCCACCAATTTCTTTTAAATATTCAGTCGTCCATTTTTCTCTTGCAGGCCAATCTTTGGTAAGGCCCCTGATGACTAACGGACGTTTAGTTTTCAAATAATTTTTCTTAAAATCTTCAGGAGTGATATTCTCAACAATATCAACAGGTTTTAAAATGAAACTCATGCGCTTAAATCGGTTATTTGTGCCGAACAACAAATGTGTAAATTTTATTTTACAAAATTGATGTTAACAGGTAAATGTGACTAAAATCACGTAATCTAAATTAGCAAATACTTAACAATTTAATAATTACGCTTCAACTTTATTTTTAACAATTTCGCCATAAGCGGCATCCCAAAGGTCGATCCTTTTTTGTAAGGCCTGTTTTGTAGTTTCTTCTGCTTCGGCCCAAAATGTTTCGTCTTTTTCGCAGAGTTTTTCTGTCATAGAAAGCGCCAAATGGCTATGGTGATCGCCATCCACTTCGATATGGCGCTCGAGGTAATATTTAAAAATCGATACTTTATCGGCCTGGGTGCTGTTCAAATCATTTACCATACTGTAAAACATATTCGGGATCAGATCCTCACGTCCGAAGGTAAAACTGGCTGCCTGTAAATGCGTTTTACCGCTGTTAATCGTTTCGAATGTAGCCTTCACGAAATCTTTGGCAGCAGCAGGAACATGGGCTATGTCAAACGCTTCACTAAAACTTTTACCGCTTTTTAAAGCGTTTAAAAAATCATTAATGGGTTTTGTGTTTGCTCCGCATTGATCCATCGCATCTAAATACAGTTCGAAATGGCTTTTAATGGCACCACCGGCATCCACATCCGATTCTTCTCCGGCAACAATTTCATTGATCAACTGTCTGGTAACCGGATCACCAACCGGGAACCAGGGCAAGCTTGTGCAGGTAAGGTTAATCTGTAAAGCCTTAAGTAACGACATAAAATCCCAAACGGCAAAAATATGGTGTTCCATAAAAATGCGCAGATCTTCCAGTTCGCTAATAGCCGAATAAACCTTGTGGTTAATAATTTCCTGTTTAAGAGAGGTAATACTTTCTTGTATTTTTATAATGTTTGGATGCATGTATTTTAATAATTGAATATTGAATGTGAGAATGATTGAATATTGAATTGGCGACTTTTGATTTAGTGAATTGGCATAAGGCTAAGCACTACTCATTTTATCATTCAACCACTCGTTCATTCTCTCATTGTTATTTTGGTAAATTTTTTTCTAACGCTTTAATTGCTCTTTTAACCGCAAGTTCTTCTTTCCAGTGCATGTATTTTTCTCGGTAATTTGCTTTCATAAAGTCGTCAAATTTACGCTGTAAAGTTAAGTTATACAAGCTTTTTGCTTTTACAGCCCAGCTTTTATCCCATGCCCTTAAGCTGATGGAGAAAGATCCATCAAGGTATTTCATCCAGTGCCAATAACCAGTGGGCATAAATAAGGTATCGCCATGCTCTAAAAAAGCTTCCACTCCCTTCACGCCTTTTAATGCCGGGAATTTATCAAAATCAGGATTTTCTACATCATAATCTTCCAGCGCATAAGTGGCATAAGGAATCTGGTATAACCGCTCCTTCCATTTATAATCAAACAGGATAACATGTTTCCTCCCGTTAAAGTGGGTATGGAAAATGTGTGCCAGGTCGATATCGTAATGCAAGAAGGTAACAGAGCCTTTTCCTCCAAAAAACATATTCGGATAACTATCTAAAAAGCCACCCATTAACTCTTTTGGGGCTATATAATCTTCCAGTAATTTCGGTGCAAACTTTATCGGATCGAATAAAAAAATGCGCAGGTCTGTCGGTGTTTCCTTAATCAGATCAATATAATCACCAAATTTCATTTCAGCGGCCGACGCATTAATCGGTTTAGAAGGATCAGCTTTCGAACTGTCGTAAAGCGGAACTGTTTTATCGCCAACAATATCCTTCATGTATTCCATTGTCCACTTTTGGTAAGCCGGCCATTTCTTTGCCATGTTTTTAATTACCAAAGGTTTACGTGGTTTAAGGTAGTTCAGCTCGAAATCTGATTTAGATATGTCTTCAACTACATCTATCGGAGATAAATTGAATTTCATGTTAAATAACTATTAATGTGGCAAAATTAAATAGTTAAAAAACAGCAAGCATCAGAAATGGAAAAACTTTAAAAAAAACTGACAATTCATCAAAAAAAGTCAGAAGGTATAAAATAGGGAAGATGTTAAAAAAAATAGCTAAAACAAAAACGTTCCGGCAAAAGCCAGAACGTTTAGGTTGGACATAAGGATAATGATATCTTATTTAGGCATTAAAACGGTATCAACCACGTGGATTACACCATTTTTTTGATTAACATCTGCAATAGTTACAGTGCTCATTCCGCCTTTTTCATCTTTTAAAACCAGTTTTTTGCCTTCCATCCAGGCCCAAAGTTTGCCACCTTGTACAGTTGTTAATTCTGCTTTGCCACCACCAGCTTTAATTGCTTTTGCGATTGCTTTGCTGTCCATTTTACCAGCAACAACATGGTAAGTTAAAATTTTGGTAAGGGTTGCTTTGTTTTCTGGTTTAACTAAATTGTCTACAGTTCCGGCAGGAAGTTTATCAAATGCTGCATTTGTTGGAGCGAAAACAGTGAAAGGTCCGGCGCCTTTTAGAGTTTCTACTAAACCTGCGGCTTTAACTGCTGCCACCAAAGTAGTGTGGTCTTTTGAATTTACTGCATTGTCTACAATATCTTTAGTTGCATACATTGCTGCTCCACCAACCATTGGGTTTTTTTGAGCATAAACTTGAGTTGTGAATGCCATTGTAATTACGGCAAATACTGATAAGATTAAATTTTTCATTATTTCTAATTTTTAAGTTTCTGTTATTTGATTCCATTTACGACGGCTTACAGATACTTGGTTTTTAGAATTTGAAATTATTATTTAATCATTTGATTATTAGGTATTTAATTTTGTTTTTTTGTTTTGAAAAGGTGCTGTAGTAGTTCTTAGGGGAGAGCATTCCCGCTTTTCGCTAAATCTTTTGGCTGTTCTTCGACTACGCTCAGAATGACAGCCAAAAGGATACCGCTGCAATCGGGTTTAGGTATTTGGTTCATCCTTAACACCGACCGCAACACGCCTGGCTAATTCACCTTCGCTGTTCTCACCTTTTTAGAAAAAATCTTTGGAAAAAAACGCTTCAACAATACGGCTTTTGTTTCCTTTCCACCAATATAAACTTCTTCTTTTTTATTATTGATGGCCTTTACAATCTGTTTGGCACAATCGGCAGGAGTCATTGCATTTTCATGTGCTTCACCCATGATATTTAATGGTTTTCCATCTGCAGTGAGTGCATTGTAAGTTACATTGGTTTTGATAAACCCCGGACAGATAATGGTAATGTCGATTTTTTTATCATAAACTTCCGATCGTAGCGAATCAAAGTAGCCATGTAATGCATGTTTTGAGGCCGCGTAGGTAGAACGGAATTTTGTGCCGAATTTTCCAACCAAACTGCTGATTACGGCAATTTGTCCACCGCCATTGGCGATCATCAAAGGCAAAACCGCTTTGCTCAACAGCACTGTTCCCCAAAAATTGGTATCCATAATCTGTTGTTCCGTTTGCAGATTGGTTTCTAAAGCTAAGCTCCGCTGACTTACACCGCCGCTATTGATCAGCAAATCTATTTTTCCAAAAATACGGATGGCATCTGCAGCTTTATTTTCCAGTGTTTCGGTTTCGCTTAAATCGAAGGGTAAAACGTGCACATTAAAAGAATTTTGGCAGTTTCCTTTCACGCGGAACAGTTCATCGCGGTTTCTTCCTGAAATAATCAGTTTGTCGCCTGCTTTAAAATATTCATATACCAGGGCTTCGCCAATACCTGATGATGCGCCTGTAATCCATACTATTTTTGACATATATTTTTAATTATTGAATTAGAGAATGATTGAATGATAGATTTGTACAAAAGCATTCAATCATTCAAAATTCACTCATTTTAACTCACTCATTCTCTCATTCAAAAATCACTCATTCAATCATTCTCAACAATAAACAATTCCGAAGCAATATGATCGGCAAATAGTTTTCCATTCTGGCTTAACCTGATTTTGTCGCCATCAATGATCAGCCAATCTTTATCCTCGAAATTTTTAAGGTTATATTTTGTTTCCTCTAAAAAATCTTTTCCAAAATCGGTATTTATTTTCTGTAAATCAGTTCCCCACATCGTTCTTAACGAGGTCATTACATATTCGTTAAACCTGTCGTTCAAACTCAGTTCTTCAACCATTTCCGGGAGCTTATTATGCCCTAAGGTTTCTATATACATGGCATTATTTGCAGGGTTCATATAACGGTTTTGACCATTAAAGCCATGTGCTGATGGACCTATGCCAATGTAATCTACACCTTTCCAGTAATTAGTATTGTGCACAGCATAATGCTCAGGCTTAGCAAAATTAGAAATTTCGTAATGTTCGAAGCCGGCCTCAACCAGTTTCTCCATTAAAATGACAAATTGAGCAGCACTTTGATTGTCGTTTACCGGGCTCTGCTTTTTGTTTTTGATGGCATGGGCCAAAGCCGTTCTGGGCTCAACTGTTAAAGCATAAGCAGAAATATGTGGTACTTCCAGTTCAATCGCCTTTTGTATATTGCTTAACCACTTTTGGTCAGTAAGTAATGGGTATCCGTAAATCAGATCGAGCGTTAAGTTTTCAAAACCTGCATCCTGACTTCTCCTGATGCAATCTTCAGCTTCCCTAGCCTGGTGTGCCCTGTTCATCCAGATCAGATCCTCATCATAAAAAGACTGTATACCCACACTAAAGCGGTTAACAGGCAATTTTTTCAGTTCTTTTAATTTCTGCGCGGTTAAATCATCCGGATTGGTTTCGATGGTGATTTCGGCACCTGCATCAACCGAAAAAGTATGGTTAATGGTATCGAAAATTTTTTGCAAAGCCGCCTCAGATAAAATAGAGGGGGTTCCTCCACCCAAATAGATACTCCCAACCTGGTCCCCAATCCGGTCTTTTTTCATTTTAATTTCCCTGCAGATGGCCTCCACCATTTCATCGGCATATTTTAGTGAGGTGCTAAAATGGAAATCACAATAGTGACAGGCCTTTTTGCAGAAAGGAATATGGATATAGATACCAGACATATTGCAAAGATACTGAAGTTAAATTTTTTTTACTGTCATAATATATGATAGGTGATTTTGTGTTAAAATTATAAAAGCAGCATTAAAGTAAAGTAATAGCTTTACTATTTAGTTGTTTTTGTTAAGTAATAGCTTTACGTTTTAGATGCTTATTAGGCGTGCAGTCATTGTTACTAACTAAGTTCTTCTTCAATCCATTTATTTTCTTTAGGTAAACAATGATTATTCGACTACTTTTGCAACCTTAAGTTTTGATTTACAGCATGCCGAAATTCATTTTTATTTTGTTTGCCTTTTTATGGTCTGCAGATTTTGTGGCAGCACAGCAATTGCCTGTTCAGGCAGATAGTGCGGTGGTAAATCAATACCGGTACAGGAGGTACCGCCCCGATTCGGCAACATTGGCCAGGCAAAAATTTTCTACCGATTCCTTAATTCACCATACCTGGGTACTTCCTGATAGCTTAATTAATAAAAATGCGCTTTTAGATACGATTGAAAAAGAATATCTTTCTCCAAAGCTTGATTTGTGGGCATGGCACAAGAAATACCAGCATTTAAAGAAAAAAGCAAACCCTTACCAGTTGGGTACAAAAATCCCCAAAGGCAATGTAGGGTTGCTGGGCTTTATTTTTGGCATGCTCATTATTTTTGCCATTTTAAAAAATGCATTTTCCAAACAGCTATCCGCCATTGTACAATCGTTTTTTAGTAACAGGATATTGAATAATATCAATAAAGAAGATAACTTATTCAGCTCCTGGCCGTTTTTATTACTTTTTGTGCAGTTCGGATTTGTTTTCGGGATGTTCTTTTTTCTGGTAGCGCAATGGAACGATATGTACCAGGCCAAAGATGGTTTTAAGTTTTTCTTCAGCATATCCATCACCATAATTGCTTTTTATGCGCTAAAATTAATCCTCTTACGTTTTCTCGGATACCTGTTCAATGTTCAGAAACCGGTTGGCGAATACATCTCCATATTGTACCTCAGTTACTTTAATGCATCACTATTATTTATTCCTTTGGTAGTGGCTTTTGCCCTGTCGCCGCTTAAATACGGGGCTGTTTATATCGTATTGGCATTCTTGTTGTTAGGCATCATTTTTGCTTTTCAATTGTTGAGGGCGGGTATAACGATACTTTCTAATAATAAGTTTTCTAGAATGCATTTAATTTTGTACTTTTGCGCCCTCGAAATATGTCCTATCCTCATACTAATTAAAACGATAGGACTGTAGCAGGAAAAAGGAAAATGCAAGAAAAGAACGACTCTAGAATCCGCAAAGTAAAAAGTATTTTGGTTACTTTACCAAAACCTGAAACCGAAAAATCTCCCTATTACGATTTGGCCAAAAAACACAACCTAAAAGTTGATTTCAGGTCGTTTATTCATGTAGAAGGGGTGCCCGCAAGAGACTTCAGAAAGGATAAAATTAACCTGGCCGATTTTACGGCAGTGATTTTTACCAGTCGTAATGCCGCAGATCACTTTTTTAGGATCTGTGAAGAAATGCGTTATGATGTACCGGCAGAACTGAAGTACTTCTGTCTTTCTGAAACAATTGCTTTATATCTTCAAAAGTATATCCAGTACAGGAAACGTAAAATCTTCTTTGGTAAGCAAACTGCTGCTGATTTGGCTGAGGTGCTGAAAAAACATGCAGGCGAGAAATTTTTGTATCCTTGTTCTGATGTTGCTACAGAGGATACCATGAAATTTCTGGAAAAAAGCGGATATGATTTTACTCCGGCAGTTTTATTCAGAACTGTTGTGAGTGATTTATCTGATCTGGCTGAAGTTTTTTATGATGTAATCGCTTTCTTTAGCCCTTCAAGTATCCAGTCTTTGTTTAAGAATTTCCCTGATTTTAAACAAAACAACACACGGATTGCTGCCTTTGGTGTAAATACCAGTAAAGCATGCGCCGATATGGATCTTATAGTTGACATTGCTGCACCAACCCCGGGTGTGCCTTCAATGACAATGGCCATTGAAAACTATATCAAAATATCTAATAAATAATACGAGCGATAAATTATTTTACGTCAACACAATAAATGCGTAACTTTGCTGTTATAAGAGAGTTACGCGTTTTTTTAACAAAACCGTTGATGCTAAAAAAATCATTAAAGTAACTTTAACTCCTTTGTAGTGATGATTTAACGTAAAATATTTGTTTTTGTTGATAATTTCAGTGATTTTTGATAAAATTGCTCCTAACCGTGCGCTGCACAACATAAAAAATATGAAGAAAATTTACCTTCTAGCTATTGTGGGTATAACTGTAATGCTAGCAAGCTGTGGCCACGGAGGTCAGGGTGAGCTGGTTGGTGCTTATAACCGAAAATTTAAGAACGACCGAATTCCTTTGGGAATGGTATATGTTCCGCCAGGGCATACCGTACTGGGAGGAGCAGATGAGGATATTACATTTTCTCAGAATTTGCCCGGTAGAATGACCACCATTAGTGCATTCTTCATGGATCAGACAGAGATTTCGAATGCCGAATACCGCCAGTTTACCAATTGGGTGCGCGATTCGATCGCTATTGTAATGATGGGTAATCCTCAGCAATTCATGATGACACCTAGAGGTAATGCTGCGGCTGCTGTGGGTGGAGAGAAATATATCAACTGGAAAGCTGTAGGGCCAAACGGAGCAAATATTTGGCGCAACAGGGGTAGAGGCGGAGCAGCTGCTCAGGCAAGTCAGTTAGATGGCATGTATTATTCCGGTTTAGACGCACTTCCAGGTAAAAAAGAACTTGATGTGCGTAAATTCGAGTATTCCTATGCCGAATTAAATATGGAAAAGGCGGCTATTGGACATAAAGATCCAAACAGCAAACGTCAGGATTATATTGACCGTTATACCATTGCTATTTATCCTGATACAATGGTTTGGAAAACGGATTATTCTTACTCACAAAACGATCCTATGGTTCGTGGCTATTATAACCACCCTTCTTATGATGATTATCCTGTAGTTGGGGTAAGCTGGGAACAGGCTAAAGCATTCTCTCACTGGAGAACCAGGTTGTATGATGGTGTTGCTACAGCAAGAAAAATGCCTGTAGGTTCGAGATCGGATTATAGATTGCCCGCTGAAACAGAATTTGAATATGCTGCAAGAGGTGGCAATACCAAAACAAAATATCCATGGGGCGGTCCTTACATCAGAAATACCAAAGGCTGTTTACAGGCCAACTTTAAACCTGGCCGTGGTGATTATTCCAGCGATGGTGGTATTTATACTGTAGGCGTAAGATCTTACTTCCCTAACGATTATGGTTTGTACAATATGGCGGGTAACGTTTCCGAATGGACAATTACCTCATATAACAAAGGTGCAAGCCCATTATTGCATGATCTGAACCCTAATTTTACGTATGATGCAGGAGCAAATGATAGCAAATACAAAAAACGTAAAGTAGTAAAAGGCGGATCGTGGAAAGATACCGGCTACTTTTTACAAAATGCAGTTGCAACATACGAGTATCAGGACACACAAAGATCATACATTGGTTTCAGGTGTGTTTCATCTTACCCTGGTACCGACTTAAGACATTAAAACCAAACAAACTAAAAACTAAAGAAAAACATCAAAATTTTATGGCAGCAAAGAAACAACCAGGCTGGTTACACGTAGCGATTTCATGGGGAGCAAGTATTGTAATTATCGGAGCGTTATTTAAAATTCTACACATTGGTGGAATTGTGGGTAACTACATGATCGGGCTTGGTCTAGGAGTGGAAGCATTTTTATTCTTCTTAACCGGATTTTTCCCACCAGAACCAGAACCAGCATGGGAAAGAGTATACCCAGAATTAAAAGAAGATTTTAAGGGGGAATTACCAACAGCATCAGCAAGACCTGTAGCTGCAGTGGCTTCTCCAAACACAGCGGCTTTAGATAAAATGTTATCAGATGCCAAAATCGGCCCTGAATTGATCGAAAGTTTAGGTACAGGTTTACGTACGTTTGGTGATAAAGTTGCAACAATTTCTAATGTTGCAGATGCTTCTACAGCTACAAACGAATTTACTGGCAAAATTAAAACAGCATCTGCTGGTTTTGATAACTTAAGTGCATCTTTTGAAAAAGCTACCGCTAATTTAAAAGCAATGGGCGAAAGCAGTGTTGATTCTCAGGCTTATCACGATCAGGTTAACAATTTAGCTAAAAATTTATCCGCTTTAAATGCAGTTTACGAATTAGAGTTACAGGATTCGAGCGCACATTTAAAATCAATGAATAAATTTTATTCTAACTTATCGTTAACCATGCAGAACTTTAACGAATCGATGGAAGATTCGAAACAGTTTAAAGAAGAGGTGAACAAACTGGCTAAAAACCTGTCATCACTTAATGCAATTTACGGTAATATGTTATCGGCTATGAATAGCCCACGTGTATAATTTGTTTAGTTTTTAATTTTTAAAGAAAAAGCTACATCAAATATGGCAGGCGGAAAAGAAACAACAAGGCAGCGGATGATCAATATCATGTATTTGGTATTGTTGGCCATGCTCGCCTTAAACGTATCAGATACCATTTTAGATGCATTCAAAAATATCAACGATAGTTTGGATACTTCTAAAAACAATGTAAATACAAGTATTAATCAGTTATTTTCTGCCTTCGAAAACTCGAAGTTGAAAGAGGAGCCGGCACGTGCACAACCTATTTACGATAAGGCAAAGGAAGCACAGAAGGCCGCTGATGAATTAAATAATTATATTGAAAGTATCAAAAAGGAATTTACTCAGGCAGGTGATGGGATAGACCCTGAAACCGACGACCTGGTAAATAGATCAAATCAGGATATTGCTCAAAATATCATGATCAATCAAAAGAAAGCAGACGAATTAAAGAAAAGAATTAACGCAACACGCGAAAAATTAATTTCTTTATTGGATCCGGCTGATAGGGCAGGTGTTGCATTTTCTCTTGAGGCTAAAGATCCTGCGAGAAAAAGAAAAGGCAACTGGCAGGAAACTTACTTTGGTGAGGGAACGCCATTAACTGCTGCGATGACCATTTTAACTAAATTGCAAACAGATACTAAAAATGCTGAAGCAGAAGTAGTTAAGAAATTGTTTGGAAATATGGATAAAGCACAGGTTAACTTAGATCAGTTTGCGGCAGTTGCAGTAGCACCTACTTCTTACGTTATCCAAGGTCAGCCTTATACTGCTGAAGTATTTTTAACAGCCAGCGATTCGAGATCCACTCCAGATATTACCGTTAACGGAAGTAAATTATCGGTTAAAGAAGGTAAGGGAACGTACACAGGTGGTACGGGTAGCGTTGGTCAGTTTACCTGGGTGGGTACTATCCGTGTTCGTCAAACTGATGGACAGGTTAAAGAATATAAAACCCAGCCACAAACTTATCAGGTGGCGAAACCCTCAGCATCTGTTTCTTCAACAAAGCTGAATGTAATTTATGCAGGTATTCCAAACCCATTTACGGTGTCGGCAGCAGGTTTCCCGTTAGAAAGCGTTCATGCTTCTATTTCGGGAGGTTCAATGTCGGGTAGTAATGGGAACTTCACTGTTAACGTTCCTGGTAGTTTGGTTGGTTCAGAAGTATTAATCAATGTATCGGCAAGTAATGCTGGCAAAACCGTAAGTTTAGGTTCACAAAAATTTAGGGTTAAAGGTATTCCTACACCAGTAGCCAAGGTTGGTGGCCGTGCAGGGGGTGATGTTGCTTCGGTGCAGTTAAAGAGCGAATCAGAAATTGAAGCAGATTTGGACGATTTTCCTTTCGATGTTAAATTTAAGATACAGCGTTATAAATTAACCATTATCAAACCTCGTTCTGATGCGGTTACCATTGCTGGTAGCGGCGGAAGTTTTGCTGGTGCAGTTAAAGGTGCCATCAACTCTATTACGCCTGGAACAAGGGTGTTTTTTGAAGATATTGTTTCTGTAGGTCCTGATGGCCGTCAAAAGATTTTGCCTTCATTAGCGTTTAGTGTAAAATAAAAAGAAGATGAAAAGGATTTTAAGTATTGCTATTTTAGTTTTGGTAACCGCGTTTGCTTTTGCACAAAAAAAGCCGACCAGGTTAGCACCAAAGAAAGCTGCACCAGTAGCTGCTGCTCCTGCAGTTGATACGGTGAAAGCTCCTGTTAAAACAGCTAAAAAGAAACTTAAGGTACCACCTAAAGATGGTTTCTATGCCCGTAAGGACATTGACAGTACTGAAATGGTTCCTTTGGCAGATGTGAGAGAAGAGGATGTTTTTTACGCAAAAAGGATCTGGAGAGAAATTGATTTACGCGATACGGTAAATTCGCCGTTAAGATCACCAAAATCGAGATTGATCGACGTTTTAATCGCTGCTATTAAAAAGGATGAGTTAACCGCTTATTCTCCTATTGATAGTGCACTGAATGAAGATGACGCTTTTCTTAACCCGATGTCAGCAGATTCTGCTGCTAAATCGGCTTTAGGAACTGCTGAGGTTTCGAACAATAAAACCGGAACGGTTACTACAGTTGTTAACGATTTTAACCCGGAGTTATTCCTGAAATTCAGGATTAAGGAAGATTGGATCTTTGATACTAAACGTTCTATTTTTGAACCCCGTATTGTAGGTATTGCACCATTAAAATACAATGAAGTTTCTAAACAGTGGCAGCCTGTATTTTGGGTATATTATCCAGAGGCAAGAGAGATTCTGACTAAGAAACGTTTAGTTAATACGAATAATGATGCATCTTCATTAAGCTTCGACGATTTCTTTATCCGTCGCTTATTCAGCAGCTATATTGTTAAAGAATCTAATCCGGGTGATAACAAAATCAGGGATATTATTTCAAATCCTAAAGAGAGATTGTACGAATCAGAAAGGATTAAAAAATCTGTACTCGATTACGAACAAGGTCTTTGGGAATATTAATCTCATAAAAAAAGCTCCGATGAAAATCGGAGCTTTTTTTGTTTAGGTAGGTTCGTCATTCCCAACCAGATAGCTTCGGGTCGATTGGGAACTAAGAAGTTCGCGTGAACGCCTCTGAATAAAAGATGAATAATCATTAATGCAATCAGTTTTGAGATTCGCGTATGCGCGGGAATGACGACACTTTAATAGATATGTAATATTATCAGAGTAAAAGCAATTAGACAGCAACAAAAAAGCGGTAATCCATAGATTGGATTACCGCTTTTTATTAAAGAATTAAGTCGGCCTACTGATTATCAGTTGCTGCTTCTATTACATTCTGTATCGCTGCAGGTACATTTGATAAAATATCGTAACCTGTTGCAGATTCTACTACATTAACGGTAGTTCGGTAAGTTTTCCAGTTGGTGTTTAAACCATTGGTATTTGGCATATTCACCGTAATTACCCTTGTTGATGAAGTGATCCTGCTTAAATCGTTATTACCATTTGGCAATACCACTATAACTTTCCAGGTATTGGATGGAACGTTAACACGGCCATTATCAATGGTGTAGGTAATGCTTCCATTGCTTCCTGTACCACCGGAACCATAAGAACCACAGATTACATAAACTTCGTTGCCTGCTGTTACTAAGGAACGGGTATAGTTCTCCAAATCTGCCCATGGTCCCTGGTTGTTATTTGGTGCCTGTGGCATCATATTACTCATTAAAAAGGTAGAAGAGTTGGCTGCAACTGAAGCTGTTCTATCAGCCGATGGACAGTTGTGTCCGCGATCGAAACCTGAACCGGAATAGCTGCTGTTTGATACCTGATACCAGCCAGCAGGCAAAGTATTGTCAGCTCTAAAATCATCCTGACGAGGGGTTGAACCTAAATCTGAAGATCCGATGTGCCAGCTTACCCAGTTAGGGGTAGCCCTGCTTTTACTATACGAGCTTGAATAATAAGTACGTTCCATTAAGTAATTTTCCGGATAAGAGGTGTTGGCAACGGCGTTGCTAGGGTTACCCATTAAGAGATGACTGTTATCGCCTGGGGTTGTTGTTGGCGGGGTGGTTGTGCCGCCTCCGGTTGAAATGCTAAAATCATCGATATTGATACGCGCTGTACCTCCACTGATTTTACGAATCTGGAAACGTACATTCCCAGAAATAGCGGTGTTAAAGGTAGCAGTAGATAAGGTTGTGGCACTACTCGTAATGGTGCTGCCACTTTGTTGCCAGCTCGAACCACCGTTTGTAGAATACCAAAGTTGCCAGGTACTATTGGCATCTGTACCATATTTGGCGTGTGCAATGGTGACTACATCGGCTCCGTTAACATCAAAATTCATACTTAATATACCCGTATTACGGATACGTACAGATTGACTGCCATTCTTAGCATCCGCAGTCAGATTTCCGATTAAGGCATCGTCAAGAGTCCAGCTTCCACTGCTTAAAGTAACTGATGCAGTGCTGTAACTTCCCTTGGTACCTGATTCGAAAGTTTCAGGAAAACCAGCAGCTACAGCCTGTGCGCTTGCCGTAACTGCTTTGGTGTTTAATTTTTGCTCAAAGGGGTTTGCTTCTGGAAGTGTTTGGTTTTCTTTTTTACAGGCGGCAAGGCCGAGGCATAAAACTGCCAGTAAGCTTAATTTTTTTAATGCTTTCATTGTTTTGGGATTATTTAATGTATAGGGAATTATTAGGTTTCTACAGCAAAGGTTTCAAGAACCAGGCAGGTGCCATCAGGTAAATAGCCGGTAATGAGCACAGGGATTCTACTGGCACCCTCTACTCTTATTACTGAAATGTTAGATAGGTTTTGTTTTAGAAAGGTGTGTAAAGTGGCTATTTTTTGAGCATTTTCGACCATTGGGGTATCGGATGGATCAACTTTTGAAATAAGATGCTCGAAAAAGGCAATTTGATCTATTTGTTTTATGTTGGAGGGAGAAGCGTGATATTCAATTGCAATTTTCTGCAATAGTTCTGCTGGTCTGATTTTGCCCCAATCAGTCACTTTAAAAGGACTCTCAGATTCAGTAAAATACAATACGCCCAATAAAAGTTTTGTAATGGTGGCCAGGATGTTGTTATTCATGTAAATAGGGATAGATGTTTAGTATAACAATGCCCTAATTTATACAAAAAGTCTTCAACTTATGCCAATTCAAGATTAATAAAGTGTTAACATTTCTACGGAGCCGTCTGTTATTGCTTACAAGCAAATTTATTCTTCTTTGAAATGAGCCAGAAGGGTAACTACCTGCTTTTTATTCAATACCTCAGCGAGTTGATTTTCTGTAGCTTCTTTTATCTTTTTAACTGATTTAAAGTGGGTAAGTAATTTATCAGCAGTAGTTTTGCCGATGCCTTCAATTTGCTCGAGTTCTGTTTTAAGTGTACCCTGGTCACGTTTTTTACGGTGAAAGGTAATACCAAAACGGTGGGCTTCATCACGGAGCTGTTGAATGATTTTTAAAGTCTCTGATTTTTTATCCAGGTATAATGGATAGGAATCTCCCGGATAGAACAGTTCTTCAAGGCGTTTAGCAATACCGATTACCGTCACTTTGTTTTCTATACCCAATAACTTTAAGCTCTTCACAGCCGACGAAAGCTGGCCTTTACCACCATCAATAATGATAAGTTGAGGCAAAGTCTGGTTTTCATCTAACATGCGCCTGTAACGACGGAAAACAGCCTCTTCCATGGTCGCAAAATCGTTTGGACCTTCAACGGTTTTCACATTAAAATGGCGATAGTCTTTTTTTGATGGTTTGGCATCTTTAAATACCACAATTGCCGAAACCGGGTATTTCCCCTGAAAGTTGGAGTTATCAAAACATTCGATGTGTTTTGGAAGCTGGGTTAAACGCAGGTCTTTCTGCATGGTTGTTAAAATCCGGTCCGTGCGTAAATCTGGATTCAGCTTCTCATACTGATTGAGTTTCTCTTTTTTAAAGAACAACACGTTCTTTTGCGAAAGCTCCAACAGTTTTTTCTTTTCGCCAAGTTTTGGAACGGTGAATTTTAAACTTTCATCTTCCAATGAAGGTTCAAAAGGGACGATGATTTCTTTTGAGGTACTGTTAAATTTTGTTCTGAACTCCAGCATGGCTAAAGTTAAAATTTCATCATCACTCTCATCCAGTTGCTTTTTAACCTCAATGGTCTGCGTTTGGATAATGGTTCCGTTCATCACCTTCAGGTAATTTACGAAGGCATAACGTTCGTCAGAAGCAATGCTTACTACATCTACATTAGTAATGGCGCTGTTTACAACTGTCGATTTGCTTTGGTATTTTTCCAAAACCTGTAACCTGCGGGCATATTGATGTGCCAGTTCAAAGTTTAAATCTTCAGAAGCTGATTTAATAACCCCTTTCACATCACGGATAACGTTTCCGATTTTACCATTCAGGATTTCTTTGATTTCGCCTATATTTTTATCATAATCGGCTTCGGTCTGGTAATTTTGGCAAGGCCCTTTACAGTTACCGATCTGGTATTCGAGACAGACTTTAAATTTGCCTTCATCTATATTTTTCTCCGTTAGGGGCAAACTACAGGTACGTAATGGATAGGTTTCTTTAATCAGATCCAAAATGGTATGCATCATGCCTATCGAGCCGTAAGGGCCGAAATAGGTTGAACCATCTTTGATTACCTTCCGCGTCCAGTAAATACGAGGGAAGTTCTCATTTTTAACGATAATCCATGGGTAAGTTTTATCGTCTTTTAAATTGATGTTAAACTTTGGCTGATGTTTTTTGATCAGACTGTTTTCCAATAGCCAGGCATCAATTTCCGTATCAACAATGGTAAAGGTAATTTTGCGAATCTTGGATACCAATACCCTTGTTTTGCCATTAAACTGGTTTCTATCACTATTAAAATATGATCCTACACGGTTGCGCAGGTCTTTCGCTTTACCAATGTACATTAGCTTTCCATCGGCATCCCAATACTGGTAAACGCCGGGTTTATGTGGAATTGCGGTTAATGCTGTTTTATGGTCGAAACTGCTCATTATTTACAAAAATAAGATTCGAGAGGAAAATGTTGATTAAATGGTCCGATTTGCTATATAATGATTTGGCCGTGCCCCTCGGCCCAAAAGTTCGGAAAAAAGGGTCGGGTCATACGTTATAATCTTTGGTTGCGTTTCGGCTGCGCTCAATATTGCAACAAAAGGAATTCCACTGCTATCCTTCACACAGAACCTGATAGTTAAAATCCCAACTTCTCGTCAAGTTCACTAGTACCTTCTTCCTGTTGTTGGTATTGGTTACAATCGAAAGTGATGGAAACCCCCGATTTTGGTGCTTCGAAATCAGCATGACTGATTTTTAAAGCTGGATTGGCATATACCCTTTTTATAAATCCTGCAAAAATTGGTAAAGCAGTGTTTGCACCCTCACCCTGGCTGGTGCTAATGAAATGGAAAGCCCTATCTTCACAACCTGTCCAAACTCCAGTAACCAACTGAGGGGTAATGGCCATAAACCAACCATCGGAGTTATTTTGGGTTGTTCCTGTTTTTCCACCTATCGGAGCATTAACTTTGTATTTATAGTTTAATCTCGATCCAGTTCCGTTGGTTACCACTCCTTTAAGCATCCTCGTCATTACATAAGCCACTTCTTCACTCATTACCGGTTTTGGTATTTCCTTTTGAGAAAACAATACTACACCATTTTTATCTTCAACCTTCAATAAATAAATAGGTTTGGTATAAGTTCCTTTATTAGCAAAAGCACCGTAAGCACCTACCATATTATAAATCGATGAATCAAAGGTACCCAAACAAATAGATGGATATGCCGGAACATTGGGAATCCCCATTTTTGTGGCCAATGCTGATACGGCAACCGGGCCAACCTGTTTCATTAAATAAGCGGTAACATAATTTTGCGAGTAGGCTAGTGCTTTTTGCAGTGTAATATTACCAGGTAGTGGTTTCCCGGAAGATCCAGGCATGTATGGCTTTCCATAGCCTTCAATCGTTACCGGAACATTGGCTACGGTATAGCAAGGAGAGTAACCGTTTTCAATGGCTACGGCATAAGTAAATGGTTTTGCGGTCGAACCTACTTGTCTGGTTCCCATCTTAACCTGATCGTATTTAAAATGCTCATAATTAATTCCACCCACCCATGCTTTTACGTGTCCATTGGTCGGGTCCATCGTCATCATGGCATTACGCAAAAGCATTTTGTAGTAACGAACAGAATCGATCGGTTTCATTACCGTATCAATATTACCTTTCCAGGTAAAAATGGTCATTTCTGTTTTGGTGTTAAAATCGCTGGTAATTTCCTCATCCGATTTGCCTTCGAGTTTTAATGATTTATAACGATCAGATCTTTTAATACCTTGCTCAATCTGCAAGGTTTTATCTTTAAACGGGTTTCTTCCTTTCCAGCTCGCGATAAACTGTGCCTGCAACACTTTCATGTATTCCTTTTGGGCTTCCTCAGCATATACCTGCATATCATAATTCAAGGTGGTATAAATTTTTAAGCCGTCGCGGTCTAAATCGTATGGCGTTCCATCCAGTTTAGTAATTGATTGTTCCTGGAAAATGGTTTTGATATCGTTCTTCAATACCGAACGGAAATAAGGTGCAATACCATCATTAACCGTTGCCGCGTTGAAATGCAGGTTTAAAGGTTTGTCTTTCTCTTCATCAAATTGTTGCTGTGTTAAAAGATCGGATTTAACCATCATGGCCATTACCGTATTTCTGCGGTCTCTGGAACGTTCAGGATGGCGGGTTGGCGAATACATGGTAATTCCTTTTTGCATCCCCACTAAAGTTGCGGCCTGCGTTAAAGTCAGTTTATCGGGCGTAGTATTGAAATAAACCCTTGCTGCCGATTTAATACCATAAGCCTGGTTCCCAAAATCAACCGTATTTAAGTACATAGTGATAATTTCTTCTTTGGTGTAGTTACGTTCCAGTTTAACAGCAACAATCCACTCTTTAAATTTAGTTAGCACCAAAGAGAAAAAATTAAGGTTCGATTCGCGTGGGAAAAGGTTTTTGGCTAATTGTTGGGTAATGGTACTGGCACCCTGTTTTTTGCCAATTAAATTGTAACCGATGATAGAGAAAGTACGTTTAAAATCGATACCAGAGTGCTCTTTAAAACGGGTATCTTCCGTAGCAATTAAGCCATTGATTACATTTTCTGAAATATCTTTATAGCTAACGTTCGATCTGTTCTGAACAAAATAGGTACCTAACGGGCGACCATCCTCAGCAATAATTTCTGATGCCTGATTACTTTTTGGGTGTTCAATATCCCTGAAAGAAGGTAGCGCTCCAAAAAGGCCCAAACCGATCATCGAAATGAAAATGGCGAACAGGGCAATTCCCCCGATCAATAATTTCCAGATGATTAAACTATATCTTTTTGTTTCTTGTGCAGAAAGGGACTTATTCATTTTGTGTTGTTATTTTCCAAAATCACCAGAATGACGATTTTGGATGCAAATTTATTAATTTTTATAGAATCAATTTTTAGACTAAGGTCTTAATAGCTTCTATATTTATTTGTAATTGTCTTTTAAAAACTCCAGATATTCGTTAATACGCGATCTATCCGTTAGCTTTTCGAAGTTTTCTTTACTGATGATAAAACCTTTATACAAGTTAGCTGGCACCTTCATGATGTTCTTTAACTGGCCTGTAATGCTTGCTTCGTAAATTTTTGCATCTTCAAGATCGATAAAGCTGGTGATGTAAATCAGTTGATCGTTATCCAGTTCTACCAATTTATGTACCAAATCATTGTCAGGATAATTTCCCCTGTTAAACTGGCCTATGCCGAAACGCGATGAACTCAAGGTTAAAGTGGCATCGGCCACATCTATAACATAATAATATTCTTCTGATTTTGCCGCACTGAAAATACTTACAGGTTTTGTTGGATCAACTGGTTTAACCTCAACAGGTTTTGCTATCGGAGTAGGTTCAACCTTTTTTGCTACAGCATTTTCAACTACCAAAGGCTTCGTTGGAACAGCAACCGGTGTAGCCTGACTTACAAAGCGAGGCTCGTTAGCATCAAAATCAATAAGGGCGACCGGCCTTTGTTTAAATTCATCCAGATTAGCCTCAATGTATTTTAAATGATCACGTACTAATGGCGTAATAATTTTATCGTTTGGATAATTGGTTGTAATCAGGTTAAATTCGGTCAATAAAGCATCGACTTTTGCCGTACGGCCAACTGCTATTGCTTTTAAATAAGCATACTGCGGCGCCAGATCGTTATTTGGGAAAGCTGAATTATTATCATCAGCCTGCTTTACCACACCTGGATAATCTTTTTTGGCATAAGCATCAAAAGCCACATTGTAATTGTTGATGGCAATGTTTTCCATCTGTGTCTGCTTAGCCGAATAGGTTGGATCTAAAATATTCTTTGCAAAATTAGATTCCGGGAATTTTGTAAGCACCAATTGTTTGTACTGATCAGATTTTGCTTCATCTACCCCTTTATAGTTGAGGTAAAGACTATAATAAATGGCTACGAGGTGATTATTTTCTGGATATCTTTTAATCAGTTTCAGATATATTTTATTGGCCTCCGGCTTATCATTGAGTTCCTGTTGGTAAAAACTAGCGATTTCAAAATAGGCATCTATAATTTTTTGATCGGATGCAACCAATAGTACAGGTGTGGTAGGCAAGGCATCTAAAAACTGTTTTTCTAAAGAAGTCTGGTCGGTTGAAGTCTGGTTGGTTTGTCCATTGGCAGGCGTAATGTTATCCGTAGCTACCTTCCCTCCGGCTAAAACCTGGCTGGTTTCCTGTGCAGACGAACGTACACTTTGTCGCCAGTTATCTTCCAGCTGCCTGTTGCCCCAACGTTTTTTAAAGTCACCAAAGCCGTTGCTTATCGCTGCATTATTATTGAAATAAAATGTGCTTCCGGCGGTATTGGAAGGATTTAAACTCTTATTCGGAAAATCCGGATCGTTTAGAAACTGATTGTTAATTACAGCACCAGTATTTACCACCTCCACTTTTGGTGTTAAGTAAGCCTTTACCTTTGCCTCACGTTGGTCTGCAGGAAGTTTTGCAATGGCCTGTGCGGTATCTTCTTTGCTAATAATGGTATACCTATCTGTCAAATATTGAAGGTTATCAGCCTTTTTAACAATATTGTCGTAATCAGGAAAGTTTTTAGGTAAAATCATTACCGTACTATCGTAATACAGCTTTGCTTTGATGTAATTATTAAACTCTTTAAAGTTTAAATCTGCAATTCTTAGATAAGATAATGCTTTTTGCGTTTGGTTACGTGTACTTGTTGCTACCGATTTATGGTAATTTTCTTCAGCTTTAACAAAATTTCCTTCTTCGGAGAAAAGCTCTCCAACCTGATAATAAATCTGATCGATATAATCGAAGTTTTTATCGTCTTTTAACAAAGCCAGCAACTGGTCTTCTTTATTCAATTTTACCCCGCTAAGCAATGCTTTTAATTTAATCCGGTTTAAATTGGCATGGAAATACATTTCGAATGGGGCGTTGCTTTTTTCAACTTTAGTGAAATTGGCATAGGCATCCTGAATATTTTTTTCTTTTTCCTGTAACTGGGCCAATATAAAACGCCAGCGAATACGCAACTGTTTTTCTGCAGGCAACGCAATGGCCGATTCTAAAAATAAAATGGCTTCTTTATTGCGTTTCTGGTAAATACGCATCTGTGCTGCTGTGGCCAGGGGTTCGGCCAGGTCCTTTTTTAACTGATCTGAAGCGCGCAGCATGGTATCGATAATTTTATCGGCTAGCACCATATTATTCAGTTGCATCTGGCTGCGTGCTTTCCAGTTCATCGCCATAATGAACGTTTTCAGGGCACTATTATAGGTTTTTGCCGTATAATCGAAATATTCTGACGCGATAAAATAATTTCCTTTTAAATAGTTTGCCTTGCCCAAAAGCATGTAGGCATCATCAATATAGTTGCTGAAACTTTTATCGTTGATAATGGTTTGACCTTTGGTAATCACATCATCAAGCTGTTTGTTTGCAACGCCTGGTGTGAGTACCAGATTTACCTGTGGCTCGGGATCGAGGTAAACAGGCAGGGTTTTTTCGTAATTATCTGCATAACTTTGCAATAAGTTCTCATTGTACTCAGTGAGTAAAACATTTGAGTTATAGATATAGTTATACCTGGCCGTTAAGTTTTGAAACCTACGGTCTACTGCGGTATCTTTATTTGCAACACAGCCATAAATAAGGAGCGCGCTAAAAAGGAGGATGAAGGGATTTAAGTTTTTGTTTGCGTTTTTTTTCAATGATGTTAAATCTCTTTAAGTTGATATACAGTAAACAATATATATAGAAAAATATTTTATTTGGCAACAAATTTTAAATATCCCAAAGTTAATTTAATTATTGCATAAAAAATGGAAAATCCAAAAGAAGAAGATACAAAGAAAAAGGTAAATGCAGCCGCTAAATATTCTGCCATTGGTTTCCAAATGATCGCTACAATAGGCCTGCTTACTTTTATAGGTTACAAAATTGATGAGCACAGAAACAGCAAAAACAATTTGATCACGGCGGCTTTTGCCTTGGCAGGAGTGGGGATTGCGTTATATCAGGCCATTAGACAGGCAACTAAATAATTGCTAAATGGCTGTATTGTTAGATTGTTGAACGAGATGAGCCCAACAATGAAGCAATTTAACAATCCAGTAATAGAACAATTTACCTCAGTTAACCGATTAACCAGTTTAAACACTTCACCAATCTAACAATAATTCTTTTCTCACTACTTACTTGATACTAAAAACCTTATCTTTGCGAAAGTTTTTATCTGCTAAGAAATTATTCCATTGACTCTAGCCAAATTTACCAGTATCTATTTCATCTTTGTAGGCTTATTAATAGGCGTTGTTGCCGTTTTACCTTTATTATTTCCCGATAAACCGCTTTTTGTAAACAATTTTTGGTTGATGTTTGGCTTTTTGGCCGGTATCACTTACATCGCTTACATGTTGGTTGATATTGGTGTAAAACGCGATCCTGAAGTGGGTATTATGGCTATTATGGGATCAATTGCGGTGAAGATGATTTTTTGTATGGCTTTTGTGTTGATTTACAGTATAAAAGCGAAGGGAATTGGGCTTGTATTTCTGCTTAATTTTTTTTCTTTATATTTATTGTTTACGGTCTTTGAAGTTTCCTGTTTGTTACGTAACTTGCGCCACCAAAATTTAAAGTAAAAAACTGCCAATAAATGGATTGTAACCGAGTTTTTGTGTCTAAAGTTAAAAGGCTAACTATTGTTTTTACGCTTTTAATCGCGTTTTTATCTATCAAAATTGATACTTTCGCTCAAGTTGATAGCGCTGTTGTACCTGTTGATAGTGCTGTTCTAGAATCTGCTCACGCGGTTTCTGGCGAGCACGGAGCTGATGCTAAACATGGTGAAGAAAAATTCGAACCTACCAAAGTAATTATGGAGCACATTGCCGATTCGCATGTGTGGCACCTTTGGGGCATACATCATTGCCTCTTCCGGTAATTTTATATACGGCTAATGGTTTAGAGGTATTCTCTTCAGCTCATTTTCATCATGGAGAAGAAGATTATCAAGGTAAATACAATAAATACCGTTTGGTAACAGGTTTAAAACAAAGCATGTCGAAAGATATGTTTAATAAAAATATTAAAGTTGTTGGCGCAGACGGTCAGATTGATGAAAATGCATCTGATACAGTAATCGATTTATCTATTACTAAAAATATAGCAGCAATGTTTGTAGCTATATTTGTAATTGTAGTGGTGTTTGCTTCAGTGGCAAGAGCTTATAAAAAACGTGTAGGTAAAGCCCCAAAAGGTTTACAGTCATTCTTTGAGCCGATCATCATTTTCGTGAGAGATGATATCGCTAAACCAAACATCGGTCATAAATACGCTAAGTTTATGCCTTATTTGTTGACGACGTTTTTCTTTATCCTATTTAATAACTTATTAGGTTTAGTGCCAATTTTTCCAGGTGGTGCCAATGTAACCGGTAATATCGCCTTAACATTTGTAATGGCTTTAGGTACCATGATCATTGTTAACATTAACGGTAACAAATACTATTGGAAACACATCTTTTTACCTGATGTTCCATTTTGGTTATGGCCTTTAATGGTTGTAGTTGAGGTAATCGGTATCATCTCTAAGCCATTCGCTTTAATGGTGCGTTTGTTTGCAAACATTACAGCTGGTCACATTATCGTATTAAGTTTAATTTCCTTAATCTTTATTTTCGAAACATTGGCTATTGCTCCGGTTTCAGTTGCGTTCGTATTGTTTATGGATGTATTAGAATTACTGGTGGCGTTTTTACAGGCCTTTATTTTTACATTACTTACTGCCTTGTTTATTGGTATGGCAGTAGAAGAGCATCATTAACAGAAAACTATTTTTTACAAATTAATATAAATTAAATTAGTTATGGTAGGTTCAATCGCGGCAATTGGTGCCGGTTTAGCAGTAATCGGTGCAGGTATCGGTATCGGTCAAGTAGGTGGTAAAGCAATGGAAGGTATTGCTCGTCAACCAGAAGCTGCATCAAAAATTCAGACTGCAATGATTATCGCTGCTGCCCTTATTGAGGGTGCTGCTTTATTCGGTGTGGTAGTTGCATTATTAGGCTTAAACGGTTAATAATCACTGAAGAAATTAGGTTGGGTATTTAACGATTGGTTATTTACCCAGCCCTATTAAAAAGATTGTTTTTAAAAATTAGATAAAAATGGAATTAGTAACCCCAAGCATAGGATTGGTTTTTTGGACGTCGTTAGCATTCATCTGCTTATTGATCTTACTTAGAAAATTTGCATGGAAACCTATTTTAGGTGCAATTCACGAACGTGAGCAAAGCATTGATGAGGCCCTTAACAAAGCTGAATTAGCAAAGCAGGAAATGGCACGTTTAACCAGCCAAAATCAGGATTTGATGCAACAGGCGCGTGCTGAACGTGATGAGATTTTAAAGGAAGCTAAAACCTTGAAAGATGGTATCTTAAACGAAGCTAAAAAACAAGCTCAGGTTGAAGGTGCTAAATTGATCGAGAAAGCTAAAATCGAGATCGAAAACCAAAAGAAAGCAGCTTTAGCAGAAGTAAAAGACCAGGTTTCTTCATTATCATTGGAGATTGCAGAACGTGTTTTACGTACTCAGTTAGATGATAAAACCAAACAGGAAGCTTTAGTTGCTAACTTGTTAAAAGACGTTGAATTAAACTAGTTTGAGAAAATAGATAGGAGACATTAGATTTGAGACACTAGATATGAGATAGGAGATTAACTCTTAATACTCAATCTCACATCTCACATCTCACATCTTCCATCTCACACCTAAATATATGTCAGAAATTAAAGTTGCAAGCAGATACGCCAAATCATTAATAGACCTAGCCGTTGAAAACAACGACTTAGAAACTTCTTATAATGATATGGTTTTGTTTGAAAAAGTGGTTGATGAAACCCCTGAACTAGAAGCAATATTAAAAAACCCGATTGTACCTTTAGATAAAAAGACTGGTATTTTAAACGGTATTTTTGCTGATAAGGTAAGTAAACTAACCATCTCGTTTTTCAAGATTGTAGTTAGTAAAGGTCGTTCTTCGATTTTATTTGCCACAGCAAAACAATTTGTACAACAATATAACCTAATTAAAGGTATTGTTACTGCTGATGTAACTACTGCAAGTGCTTTAAGCCCTGCGGCTAAAGAGCAGATTGTAGCAATTGTGAAAAGAGAACTAAACGCCAACCAGGTTATTGTTAACGAGAAAATTAACGAGAAACTGATCGGTGGTTTTATATTAAAAGTTGGCGATAAACAATTTGATGCAAGTATTGCCAGCGGTTTAAGTAAACTTAAAAAAGAATTTGCGCAGTAAGCGCCAGGCGATAAGCGTATAGCGGTAAAACGCCAAACGCAAACCGCTGAACAAAAAAGTATTGCGATAAGCGTATGGCACGGAAAACGCCAAGCGCCATGCGCTAAGCACTAAACATTTATAAAAAGATATAAAGTAAAATTATGGTAGAGGTAAGACCAGACGAAGTATCGGCAATTATCAGACAGCAATTGGCGGGCTTCAAATCAGAAACCGAACTGGAAGAAGTTGGTACCGTGTTGCAAGTGGGCGACGGTATTGCCCGTGTTTACGGTTTAACTAAAGTTCAATCGGGAGAGTTAGTTGAATTTGCAAACGGCCTGCAAGGTATAGTATTAAACCTTGAAGAAGATAACGTTGGTGTGGTACTTTTGGGTGCTTCAGACGAGATCAAAGAAGGTGATACCATTAAACGTACCAAAAAAATTGCCTCTATTAAAGTTGGTGAAGGTATGCTTGGCCGCGTAGTTAACACTCTAGGTGAGCCTTTAGATGGTAAAGGTCCGATCTTGGGTGAAACTTACGAGATGCCTTTAGAGCGTAAAGCACCAGGTGTAATTTACCGTCAGCCGGTAAACGAGCCTTTACAAACAGGTATTAAAGCAATTGATGCAATGATTCCAATCGGTCGTGGTCAACGTGAGTTGGTTATTGGCGACCGTCAGATTGGTAAAACTGCCGTTTGTATCGATACCATTATCAATCAAAAAGAATTTTATGAAGCAGGCCAGCCTGTGTTCTGTATTTATGTAGCTATCGGTCAGAAAAACTCTACCGTTGCTAACATTGTACGTACACTAGAGGAAAATGGTGCTTTACCATATACAGTTGTTGTTGCTGCTTCGGCTGCAGATCCTGCTCCAATGCAGTTTTATGCTCCTTTTGCAGGTGCTGCAATTGGTGAATTTTTCCGTGATACAGGTAGACCAGCTTTAATTGTTTATGATGATTTATCTAAACAAGCAGTTGCATACCGTGAGGTATCTCTATTACTTCGTCGTCCACCGGGCCGTGAAGCTTATCCAGGTGACGTTTTCTACTTACACAGTCGTTTGTTAGAAAGAGCTGCAAAAATTAACGCTAACGATGATATTGCTAAAGCAATGAATGATTTACCTGAGTCGATTAAACATATCGTTAAAGGTGGTGGATCATTAACTGCACTTCCAATTATCGAAACACAAGCAGGTGACGTATCAGCGTATATCCCAACCAACGTAATTTCAATTACTGATGGTCAGATCTTCTTAGAGTCGAACTTGTTCAACTCAGGTATCCGTCCGGCAATTAACGTAGGTATTTCGGTATCACGTGTGGGTGGTAACGCGCAGATTAAATCGATGAAAAAAGTAGCGGGTACTTTAAAGTTAGATCAGGCTCAATACCGCGAGTTAGAGGCTTTCTCTAAATTCGGTTCTGACTTGGATGCTGCAACTAAATCGGTATTAGATAAAGGCGCACGTAACGTAGAAATGTTGAAACAAGCACAGTTCTCTCCATTTACTGTTGAGAAACAAGTTGCAATTGTTTACGCTGGTACTAAAAACTTAATGCGTAGCGTTCCGGTTAATAAAGTAAAAGAATTTGAAACTGAATTCTTAACCCAATTGGAATTACGTCATCCAGAAACTTTGGCGGCATTAAAAGCTGGTAAATTTGATGATACCATTACTGGTGTATTAGATACTGTAGCAAAAGAGATTTCAAGTAAATACTAGATAAAAGTATTATAGTATCAGGTATCAAGACTGAATCTCGTCTTGATACCTGATACTATAAGTACTAGATACTAAAATATGGCTAATTTAAAAGAAGTAAGAAACCGGATTGCGTCGGTACAATCAACACAGCAGATTACCAAAGCTATGAAAATGGTTTCGGCAGCAAAGTTGAAACGTGCTACCAATGCAATTATCGCTTTACGTCCTTATGCAACTAAACTGAAAGAGATTTTAGGTAATCTATCAGCAAGTTTAGAGGGATCGTCATCGCCTTTTATCCAAGAGCGTGAGCCCAATAAGGTTTTAATTGTTACTGTATCATCAAACCGTGGTTTGGCTGGTGCTTTTAACATGAACGTAATTAAAGCGGCCAACAATTTAATTGCTGAGAAATATAGCGAACAGTTGAAAAACGGTAACGTAAGCATTATTTCTATTGGTAAGAAAACTCAGGATTTTTATGAAAAACGTAAATACAATGTTATTGGCAACAATAACGAAGTATATTCTGCCTTAACTTTCGAAAATGTAACCAAAATTACAGATGCGATTATGGCAGGTTTTATTAAAGGTGAGTTTGATAAAGTAGAAGTGGTTTATAACCGCTTTAGGAACGCAGCAGTGCAGTTTATTACTACTGAGCAGTTGTTGCCCCTGCCTAAAGCAGAAGAAACACCAGCGGATTTAAAAACCGATAAGAAAACAACAAACGTTGATTATATTTTAGAGCCTTCTCAAGAAGAAATTGTAGAACAATTAATTCCTAAATCAATTAAAATCCAATTGTACAAAGCAGTGTTAGATTCTCATGCTTCTGAGCACGGTGCACGTATGACTTCAATGGATAAAGCAACTGAAAATGCTGGTGAGTTATTGAAAGCTTTAAAACTTTCATACAACCAGGCACGTCAGGCAGCAATTACAACTGAGTTAACTGAGATTGTAAGTGGTGCAGCAGCATTGAACGGATAAGCTAAGTCTAAAGTATTTAGTTAAAAGTCAAAATTATTCTAAGCCCGTTTCTTAATTGAAATGGGTTTTTTTATTGCTGTTCTTTTTATTAATCCAAAATTATTATGTTTTTTATGGATTGTAATCCAAAATTATTATGTTTTTTATGGATTGTAATCCAGAATTATTATACTTTTGTGTAATTAATATTTATTATGGTTGTTCGGAAACAGTTGGATTATGCTTTTGAAAGGCTTTTTAAAGGAAAAGCTTTTATCATCTTCGGCCCAAGACAAACCGGTAAAACCACGTTTGTAGAACAGTTGTTGGCAAAAGTTAATAAAAAGACCTTATACCTCAATGGAGATGATGCAGATGTACGGGAAACTTTGGCAAAGCCTAATGCCGCACAAATTACACAAATGCTCTCTGGCTACGAAGTTCTGTTTATTGATGAGGCCCAACGCATAAATGATGTAGGATTACTGATTAAAATTATTGTAGATCGATTTAAAAACGTTCAGGTGATTGCGACAGGTTCGTCAGCTTTTGAGCTTTCAGGAAAAATAAATGAACCATTAACCGGCCGGAAGTACGAAATGATGCTTTTGCCTTTCTCTTATGCCGAATTGGTGAACAATACTGACTTTATTACCGAAGAAAGATCATTGGAACAACGTTTAATTTATGGTTCTTATCCCGAAATCATTAATGATCCTCAAAATGCAGAAGAACATTTAAAATTACTTGCAGATAGTTATCTGTACAAGGATCTGTTCACTTTAGAAGATGTTAAAAAGCCATTATTATTCGAAAAAATTGTGAAGGCTTTGGCGCTACAGATTGGTAGCGAAGTTAACTTTTCTGAATTGGCACAATTGGTAAAAGCAGATCAGAAAACGGTTGATAAATACATCAGCCTGCTCGAAAAATCTTTTGTAGTGTTTAGCTTACCTGCTTTTTCGGGCAACGTTCGCAATGAGATCAAAAAAAACAAAAAGATTTATTTCTATGATACAGGTATTGTAAATGCCATTACCCGGAATTTTAATTCCCTCGCCAATCGTAATGATGTGGGCGCACTTTTCGAAAATTATATGATTGCAGAGCGGATGAAATATTTACATCAGCACCAGATAGAGGCAGATTGCTTTTTTTGGCGTACTACACAACAGCAGGAAATAGATTATATTGAAAAAACTAAGCAACGGTTTTTGGCCGTGGAGTTTAAATGGAACGAAAGAGGCAAAAATAAAATCCCCACAACTTTTACGCAGGCTTATCCAGATGCAGAAACATTAATTTTATCAAAAGGAGAGAGAGGAAGCTTTTTGAATACCTGATTTTAAGTATAAAAAAAGCCCGTTTCTGTTAAGGAACGGGCTTCATGTTTTTGTTGATTTTTATAAATTTCTCAATGTCGAACTAATCCCAAGTTCGCCATGTGCGCCAAGTTGAATTTTAGTATCATTATCTACTTTGAGGATGTTGTGCATAGAATCTTTTTGCCAAAACATTTCATCAAAACGAAAAGCTTTTCCTTTCGCAATGCCACTAATGTTCGTAAGCTGCAATAAATTTCCTGTAGCTTGTAATTTAACATAAATGGTATCAGAGAGTGCGTTTGGCTTTAATACTGATCTAACTGTATTAACTGGTAAGTTTACATAAGAATTTAGATCCAGATCAAAGGTGCTGTTATTTTTAATCTGGTAACTGATATCTCCGGGAAGTATTCTTACTTTGACCTTGCTAGTTTTGTTGTAAACGGTTAATGTTACTTCAAAAATACCAGAGGTTTTGTACTGATGTTCAGTTTTACTTCCTTTTGTTTCAATAGTTCCATCACCATAATTCCAGACATAATTACTGCCAGCACTGGCATCTTGTGCATTAAGCTCAATTGATTGGGTTAAATACAATGATTTTTTATTTATACTAAAATCAGTTGTAGTAATTTCCGGATTAGGTTGTTTTTTGCAGGCTGCAAGAAAAAATAGGGCAATAGCTACCCCTAGTAAGCTTTTAGATTTCATATTAAATTGGTTTTATTTGTGTGTGCCCAAAAGTAACTATTTTTTATAACTAAAGTCTTAATTTGTAGAAATTAATCCTGATTATCGATACTAATCTGTAAGTATTGTATTACGAAAATATGTTTTGTTCCATTTTTTCTATTGAAATTTTTATTGTCTGCTTAATTATGAGCTTTTAATATCTTTGCAGTGTAATATCAAATTATGAAAAAATACATCCTCATTTTATTGCTTGCCCCATTTTTTGTTAAGGCCCAAAACCCTGCAAGAGATTATACCAATGCCGTGCTTTGGCAGCAAACTTCTGGCGAATATAGGGCCTTATGTTTCCAGGCTTATAACTTTGCCCGCTTATCGCTAAAAGAGGCATTATGGGCCGATACAAGCAAAAAAACAAACTGCGTAATTGTTGATATTGATGAAACTGTTTTGGATAATTCTGCTTTCCAGGGACATGAAATTAAAAAAGGCCAAAGTTATGTGCCAGCTGATTGGACAGAATGGACCAGTTTGGCTCAGGCCGATACTGTTCCTGGCGCTCTTGCATTTTTAAAATTTGCCGCCTCAAAAAACATTGAAACTTTTTATGTAAGCAATCGCGATGAAAAAGATTATGCAGCTACATTAAAAAACCTGCAGCATTTTGGGTTCCCTTACGCAGATGATGCACATCTGATTGTTTCAAAAGGAACATCCAATAAGGAGCCGCGTAGACAAAAAATAACTGAAACACACAATATTTTAATGCTTTTCGGTGATAATTTGAGCGATTTCAGTAACATTTTCTACCGTGAACAGAAAAACACCTTTGAGCAGGTAAATACAAATCAGGCCTTATTTGGTACAAAGTTTATTGTATTGCCAAACCCCATGTACGGCGACTGGGAAAAGCCTTTGTATCAGGGTGAAAAGCTGAGTGATAAAGACAAAGCGAAACAAAGATTAGAACGATTAAAAAGTTACTAAGTTTTATAATTATTCAGCAATAAGTATTACTTTTGCAGCATCATAAACATAAATATTATGGAGAACAACGAATTAAAGCACAATACAGAAAGTATGAAAGCGGCTAACCAGCCAGGAATTTATAAATTAATAATTTTTGGTGTAGTGGTTTGCATGGTGGGTACTTATTTGCGTTTCGCTCACGATTCTTGGCAAATGTCTTTAGTTTCATGGATTATCTTATTTATCGGTGCGATTATCGCTATTAAAGGTGTTTTCAAAATATTAGACGCATAAGCAAATTTGCTATCAAGATATAAAGCCGGTTATGTTTATTCATAACCGGCTTTTTTTGTTAATAAGCATAAACCTGATAGGTTTAAATAGAATTAGTGCAACTGCAAGGTTCAAAATAGGAAGAAAGGCCCAAGTAATCTAAACCTGACAGGAGCGGGCACCGAACGCAGAGAGGTAAAGCGGATGGCAGGACTATCAGAACCGATACACAAAGGAACCTGCTTTTCAAAAAAAAACAGCTGCGAATCTCAACTTACGTGTACTCAGGTGACTTAGGTGGTCAATAATTTTTAGAAATGAGCAGTTCTGTTTTAATGGTGGAGAGCAGTCCTGCTATCGCTTCAAGTTCTCGCTCGTGCCTCGCTGTGGGCTTTTCGTTTTATCAGGTTTATTTAACAAAGCCAGTAGTTCTTGGGAGTGAAAAATAACGCGTCCAAACCTCGCAGGTATTTAAAAAACCTGCGAGGTTTATAATAATTTAGAGACCCCTCAAAAACCCCTTCTCATTACTCCAAACTCAACATCGGGTTACCTAAATATAATTTTTGTATTAAGGGTAAAATACAGCGTTATAAACTAACCAGAACGCTACACTTCTAATGGCCATTTGAAGCAAATATTTAAAATGATTATTTATTTAGAACCACACAATCATGAAAAGGAATATTATTGCTATAGCCATCGTTTTAACAATTTTTGGCTGCCAGAACGGAAACAAAAAATATGCAAGTGCCGATTCTGTTGAGTCGAATGAGTTAAGTAAGGAAATATCAGATAGCACACTCACAGAAAAAATCATCAAAACTGCCGATATGCGGTTTAGGGTAAAAGATGTTCAGCAAACAAAAGAGCAGCTTAGCAAAACCATTAAAGCAGAAGGGGGAACTGTTGCAGAGTTCTCCATCGAAAGCACCATCCAGGAAACTGATAAAGTCAAACAATCAACCGATTCGTTAAAAGAAATTACTTCGTACCGCACCCAGGGCTATCTGATAGCGAAAGTACCATCAGATAAACTGGATGAATTTACCAATACCATCGCAAAAATGGCAGTTTTTGTCGATAATCAATCGATGAAGATGGACGATCAAAGCATCTCTTATTTAGCCAATAAATTAAAAGCGCAAAACCGCATTGATGCCATTGAAAAAATCAATAAAGTAGCTACGAAAAAAAGCGCTAATGTAGAATCATCACTTTACATTAAAGATGATTATGTGGATAAACGAATCGAGAACATGCAGATCGATAACCGCGTAAAATTTAGCACCATTACCCTTAATTTTTATCAGGACAATACCGTTAAAACCATGGTAGTTGCTAATGATAACCTGTACGATTACCGTCCGGCATTTATTAACAGATTATGGTTGGGTATTGTAAACGGCTGGACGATTTTTAAAGAAATCATTATTGCTGTTTCTAACATCTGGATGTTAATATTGGTGGGTGTTGTGGTGTTTTTTGTAATAAAACATTTTATCAGGAAAGATAAAATTGCGAGGGAATTAGCAACTAAAAGTCTGATTGAAAATAATCAGGTATAAATTTCTGCTTCATGGTTCGTGTCCGCACGAACCATTTTAAATCAAATAGATTATTACTCAATGCAACCTTATTCAATTATTAATGACTCATCAACTATTGCGTTGGGTAAGTCTCCTCATAAAAAAGATATTAAAATATGCTTTTATATTCTTGTAATCTTCATTTTGATTATATCCTCGTGCGTTTACGACCCTGGCCGACCTGAGATTGAAATATGTAATAAAACAGATCGAAATCTTATTGTAGAGTTATATTTTGATAAGGACAATTATAAAGAGTGGTGGTCGGAGCATGATTTTAAAGTTTTTCTAACAGATAGTTATGCTCGTGCAGGTAGTAAGCAACGCAAAGAATTAATTTCTACCGATACTGTAAACCTTGTACAACGTTATTCGCTTTTGCCCTATTCGTTTCTTAGTATCGATGATGGTTGGGGTGATAAAGATGAAACCGTTCTTTTTAATAAGATAAAAGTAATTAAAGGTCAGGACACAATATTTTACAGCAACATTGACGAAATTAAAAAGTCATCTGTTAGGATAAGTAGGAACCTCAGTAGACTGGAGATAAATTGATAATATATTAGTTAACCTCAATTATTTCTTCGCTTTAACCGCTATACCTTTAACCTTGGTTTTATTATCACTTACAAAAGATTCCCAACCTGAATAGGTTTTAGATTTGCCTCCGGTCGTAATTTTTTGAAAAGAATGACAAACTGCAACGGCCAAACCATCGGTAGCATCTAAAAATTCGGGAGTTTCTTTAAAATTTAACAAACGTTGCAACATGGCAGCCACTTGCTCTTTAGTAGCATTACCGCTGCCTGTAATCGATTGTTTGATCTTTCGCGGTGAATATTCGGTTACTGATATGTTTCTTGATAGCGCGGCTGCAATGGCGATACCCTGGGCACGGCCAAGTTTTAACAATACCTGAATGTTTTTTCCATAAAATGGTGCTTCGATTGCCAAAACATCGGGTTTATATTGATCGATGAGTACGACCGTTTTTTCAAATATCCGCTGAAGCTTAAGAAAAGGATCATCCAAATGGGTCATTTTTACCACCCCTAAACTGATCAGTTCCGTTTTATTTCCCTTCTCTAAAATTACGCCATAACCCATCACCGCAGTGCCGGGATCGATGCCCATAATTACCCGTTCCTTTTTTTCGTTCAACATTACAGCAATATTAAGCATATTTGCAAAAAAAAAGATAAACTTGACAGGCAAGCACAAAAAAATATTATCACTTTTCATTAAAGCTGCAATTGTAGTATTTGCCTTTTGGTTTATTTACCATAAACTCGTTGCCAACAGAAACCTCCGCGATTTTAGTACCCTGTTAAAAGATATCCCCAGGCAGAAATTATTACTGTAATTGGCATCGTCGTACTCTTGATGTTGGTGAACTGGTTTTTAGAGGCTGGCAAATGGAAATATTTGATGAGCCAGATCGAGCCCATCAGCTTTTACCGTGCCATCGAATCGGTTTTTTGTGGCTTAACGCTCGCTATTTTTACACCCAACAGGCTTGGAGAGTATGGAGGCAGGGTATTTTTCCTTTCGCCTAAAAGAAGGATAGTTGGCATAGTAGCCATGAGTGTCGGTAGTATTGGGCAATTGGTGCTAACCAACGTTTTTGGAGCCATTGCAGCCTGTTTTTTTGTGTATCGCTTTATCCCGATCGACCGGGTACTGTTTATAGCTTTAGTATTTTTCGCAGTAATTTTTTGTCTGTTTTTTCTGATTTTCTACTTCAACATCCGGTGGCTGAACGGGATTTTGTTATCCTTTAAATTCACCCGGAAGTATAAAAAGTTTTATGGCATTTTAGCCAGATACAGAAAAAGGGAACTTTTTAAAATCATTACTTATTGTTTCGCACGGTACCTGGTTTTCAGTTCACAATATTTTATTCTGTTTGTATGGCTGGTACCCGGTTTGCATTATGCAGATATTGTGATGATGACCTGTTTGCTCTTTTTGGTGCAATCGGCATTGCCTTCATTGGATCTTTTCGATGTAGGGATCAGGAGCGTTACCGCTGTTGAATTATTCAAACATGTAACCGACCAACATGTGGCTGTTATTGCATGTACTGCCAGTATTTGGCTTATAAATATCATAATTCCTGCTATCTTAGGCACTTATTTCGTTTTTAAACTCAATTTTTTTGGAAATTCTAAATCTAATTAGTCTATTATCTGCTGCTTTAACCTTAATCTATGGCGTTCTGGTCCTCAATTTTATCAGAGGATGGCATAGATTGGTTTATTTTACTTCACAAAAATCAGATCCACACACCAGAGTTTCTATTATTGTTGCTGCACGGGATGAAGAGGCCAATATCAATAAAACGATTGACGATCTGATTGCTCAACAATACCCTGAAGCTTTAACGGAGATCATTATTATTGATGATCATTCTACCGACCGTACGGCTGAGATTGTGCTCAGTTATGCAGACCGGAATGTTAAACTGATCAAGCTGAATGAAGATCGGGCATTAAATTCTTATAAGAAAAAGGCTATACAAACCGCTATTGGAACCTGTACTGGCGACCTGATCATCACCACTGATGCCGATTGCAGGATGGGACCTGACTGGTTAGCTACTATTGTAAATTTGTATGAAGAGAAAAACTATAAAATGATTTCTTCTCCGGTAGCTTATTTTCAGGAAAAAAGTTTTTTTGAACGTTTGCAATCTTTAGAGTTTCTGTACCTGATCGGTTTGGGTGCTTCTACCATTGGGAATAAACAACCATCAACCTGTAACGGTGCAAACCTGGCTTATGAAAAGGCCACTTTTTATGAAGTTGGCGGTTTTCAGGGTATTGATGATCTGGCATCGGGCGATGATGAGTTATTATTGCATAAAATTGCGGCAAAATACCCTGATAAAATAGGATTTTTAAAGAATAGGGAGGCCATTGTATATACCCATGCGAAAGAGACCCTGAGTTCATTTATTCAGCAGCGCAAGCGTTGGGCCTCGAAGAGTACCCGTTATAAAAATAAGGCCATTATTGTTTTGGGTGTACTCATCTGGATTTTCAATCTCAGCATATTGTCAAACTTTATTACCGGACTGTTTATCCCAGGCTTTTTAACTGTTATGTTTTATCAATTGTTGGTTAAAATGCTTTTAGAAACCTTATTTTTATGGGATGTAACCGGCTTTGCCAAAAGACGTAGTTTACTTATTTTAATCCCTGTTTTAAATGTGCTGCATATCATCTATATCGTTTACATCGGCATTGCCGGAAACAGTGGAAAATACAATTGGAAAGGCAGAATGGTTAGATAATGGATAATAGCCCATCGAAAAAAGTATGGTTAAAGTTTAAGCGGAATAAACTCGCATTCGGCGGGCTGATTTTTATCCTGGTGTTAATGTTGATGGGTGTTTTGGGGTATTTAATTATGCCCGATCATTCGCCCAATGCTAATGTTCAAACACTTCAGTTAAACAAAAAGAAACCTGGCAGCACCTTTACATTTTTGATTATCAGCCGGAATCCAAAAGTAGAAAAAGTTAATTTTTTCGAAAGAATGTTAAATGGGCAAACACCAACTTTTAAAAGTATACCGATTAGTTCTTACAAGATAAAAGATAAAGATGTTTTTGTACAGGAATATATTGGCGAGGATGAAAAAGCCAAAGAAACCAGGTATGAACTGAAAGATTTATGTCCAAGTTGTGTTTTACCATCAAAAATAGGGACACCACAAGCGCTCTTCGAAAAATATAACATCTATAAACGTACCTATATTTTGGGAACCGATATTTACGGGCGTGATTTATTAAGCCGTTTAATTTTGGGTATCCGCGTATCACTGTCGGTAGGTTTAATGGCTGTACTCATTTCTCTTTTTATTGGAGTGAGTTTAGGCGCCATTGCGGGTTATTTTGGCGGCAGGGTAGATGCCGCCATCAGCTGGTTTATGAACGTGGTTTGGTCGTTGCCATCACTTTTACTGGTTATTGCCATCTCATTTGCATTAGGGAAAGGTTTCTGGCAAATATTTATCGCAGTTGGCCTATCAACCTGGGTAGATGTAGCCAGATTGGTACGCGGACAGGTGATGGCATTAAAAGAGGTAGAATTTGTTGAGGCAGCAAGGGCCTTAGGTTTTAGCACCAGCCGAACCATTATTAAACATATACTTCCAAATATTGCCGGGCCTATTTTAGTGGTTGCTTCTTCTAATTTTGCCTCAGCCATATTACTGGAAACAGGACTAAGCTTTTTGGGTTTTGGCGCTCAACCTCCAATGCCAAGCTGGGGCAGCATGATCAAGGAACATTATGGGTATATCATTATGGATGCCGCTTACCTCGCTATATTGCCCGGATTGGCCATTATGCTTACCGTTTACGCTTTTAATGTGCTTGCCATTGGCTTACGTGATGCCTTTGATGTAAAGGGCCAGAATGTAACGGTCTAAAAATTTTTCTATAAAAAAAAGCAGTACCCGTTACGATACTGCTTTAACCCTTAAAAACAAAAATTAAGCCGTTGCGGTCAACGTATTTCCTGAAACGGTAAGTGGATAAACCTTTAGTGCACTTGTAGTACCACCATCATTTGGTTGTGCCAAAATACTTCCCGAAGTGGTATATCTCGAGCTATGTAAAGCACATTGAATGTAATTACTTGCCTGGATAAAACTCAAAGCACCACCCTGATGAGGGCAGATGGCCTGCGTAGCCGCAAATGAAGTGACTGTATTGCCCGCCGCGGTTCGTATAAATAAAATCCCGTTTACCACAGCAGATGAACCAATGGCCAGTAGCTGCGTGCTTAAATCTACACTTGCTGTGGTACCGGAAGGAGCACCACCTCCAGTTGGATTACCGGGTTCTGGTGAATCACTTTTTTTACCACAGGCCGAAAAACAGGCTCCTGTACATACCAGGGCTACGCCCAGGCCCAAAGATTTGATAAATTCATTACGTTCCATAATTGTTTTGTTGGTTTATTACTGGTTGATTTTGAACTACTTTGCTTTTTTCTTATCGAAAGAAAACCTCCTGGCAATACTAAATCCCCAACGGTATTGTCCTTTAAGCCATGAAGTATTGGTATCGGTAATAAACTGCGATTCCTGTATTGCGGTTGCGTTGGTAAAGTTCAGGTGAAAAATATGACCGCCTGTTTCAAATTCCAGTCCGGCACCAAGCGTTTTGTAATATTGCGTTCCCAATGTGCTTTCCAGATAAGCTTCTTTATTTTTATCCCTGAAAGGAATGGTATAATCGGCCACAAAAGCCATGCGTTTGGTAATTTTGATACGACCACCAACCGATATGGCAAGCATATCGTTCTGATCGCCAAAAACAGTAAAATTTCGGTGTACATAAGATGGCATCAGTAATACCGAAAAGTTTGAATTGAATTTGCGGGCAATAACAGCCTGCACCACATAAGTTAAACGGTCTTGAAAATCGCTGTAGGCATTTGCTGCAGTTGGATCGGTTGAGGCTTTTACGGCAGAAACGGTTGTACTTCCGAATAAAGTTACAGCTACTGGTATTTTATCATCGGAAGTCTGTTCCAGCAAGCGGTATTTTAAATTCCCTTCATAAAGCTGCGTAACTACTCCGGCTCCTTTTGCCCTGGCCAAACCTACCGAAAGTTTATCACTGATACCATATTCGAACCCGATGCGGATATCTGTCGATTGGTCCAATCCGAAAAAGTTTTTAATCCCGCCGCTATTTCCGGCAATATCGCCAAAACGGTGATCTACTCTGAAATCGAATTCATTTTTATAAATGGTTTCATTGGTTTGGATATTGATCAGTTTAGTTGCCTTAAAAGTAGCCTGAACATTCTTTTTTTCGATAGGCATTTCTAAAGCTTTTTCAAGCGAGTCCTGAGCAAAAGCTAAAGAAGGCAGGCAGATGACAGCTAAGTATAAAAGAGATTTTAGATGATATTTCATAAGAATTTATTTTTTAGGTTGATAAATAGCTGTCATTTTTACCTGTACGGTTTCCGCGATCTGTTTAAAAACGATGGTTGGAATTTTGATATCATGATCTGCCAGTTTTACATTAAAAGTCGAACTTGCTTTCGCGTCATCACCGGTAATAACCAGCGATCCTTTTGCAGTATATTCTTTGGTTACTCCGTGGATCTGAAGATTTCCTTTTACCGTGATGGGGTAGGTGCCTGGTTTGGAAAAATCAATCTGTTCTACAATTTTCCCTTTAAAATCAGAGGTGGGGAATTTATCACTTTCGATATAATTTTCATTAAAGTGCTCCTGCATCAGCTTTTTCTTAAACTGAAAAGAAGTATTATTGATTTTGAAAATAATATCATTGGTTTTGGTATTAATGGCCGAAGCACCTGTTTTGCTCTGCGCATCGATATCTTCTATCGGTGTGGTAGAAAAAAATGAAGAATTAACGCTTTTGCTTACCCATATCTGTGCCTTTATGCCCGTGCATAAAAAGAGGGCTGTTAATGTGAAAAATAATTTTTGCATCTGTAATGTATTTAAGTTCTTAATAAAACCGTGCGTTAATTTTTTTTGGAGATTATTCTGGCATGCCCTTATCAAACCAAGCTTGCAAGAGTTCTCTTTCGCTAACGGTTAGGGTACCTCCTTTGGGCATTGTTTTGGTAACCAGTACGCTATTGGCTACACGGGCATCACTTTTAATGGAAGCAATGCCATTAAATAACCAGATTGTTTTAAGTGCCCCATTTGGCCCATGGCAGTTGGCACATTTGGTTTGAAACAGCGCACCAGCGAAATTAGCGTAGGTTACATTTGCGGTGGTTACAGCAGTTGGTCCGGCAGGTTTTATTTCTTCGGCCTGTTTTTTAGAGCAGGCAAAGGATAATGTGACAAATACAGCCAGTAAAATAATTGAAACTTGGTTTTTCATAAATAATGTTAATAGATTGGGGTAGACATTTAATTGATTTTTAAGTTTTATGTGGGATTTTGGAGGAAATAGTTGAATTTTGTGTTGAATGGGTCTTTTTTTTAGCGGATATATAGAACATGATCAGAAAAGCGGTAAATAAAATTACGATAACACGGTTTTTGGCTGTCATGTCTGGTTTTTTTAAAGATTTATGATTGTTTATTTAGAAAGCATCGTAATTGTTTTGTTTTATTGATTGTTAAGCTGAATTTTTATAAAAATTTTAGTCAATACGTAAGCTTTTTTAAATGGGTTGCCTCAGAAAGAAAAAAAATAAAAAAAGCCGTCCCGATTTTTACATCGGAACGGCTTTCTTATTAAATTATCTTTAAATTCTAATTAAAATCTTCAGCTTTTAGCGGTGGATTAACTTTAATGTCTTTAATTACGATCGAAAACTCCTGCGAGCCCTGAGGGGTGGAAACAGATTGTGTTAAAGTAAAAGGAAACAATACATCACCAACTTTTTTGTAATTCGAATATTCTGTTGATTGGCTCATTTCAACAGTACCTTTTGTACTGGTACTTTCCTCTTTTAAAAGTAGGCCTGATTTTGTATCATAATATTCGGTTTTCTTTTTACCAGAAGGAGAAGTTATATTCAGCTTAAATGCATCTGCTGTTCCTACTTTAGCTGTTCCTGCCGATTCAATTTTAGTTCCATCAGTGGCGTAGTATAATTGAGTGCCATAACCTTTATCATCTTTCTTTTCAGCCAGGTCATCGCCGGTTAATTCGGCTTTTTGGCCCATCTGTATCGAGTAACCAGTTTTACCATTATAAACCTGTTTTACTAAAGTTTGGCCCATCGCAATCATTTCCATGCTGCTTAAATTTGGGGCCATGTTTTTAATGTTAACAGCCAGTTTTTGTCCCTGTACTTCCATCTCGCCGGTTTGCTGTAAAGAAGTTATTTTTTTAATAGCTTCTTCTCCACCAATAGCTTTAATGTAGTTACTGATAATCTGTGCTGGGCTTGCTGTAGCTGCCGAAGTTGCTTCTGCTGCTTTAACCGGATTGGCATAATTATCAAAAATCTGTGTTTTAAATCCAGCTTTGGTTAAACCACCTGCAAATGCATCACTTTTACCTACAATAACAACTCGGGTATTATCATGGTTGTAATACTTTTTAGCTACCCTTAAAATATCATCGGTTGTTACTGCATTTACCTTTTGCAAATAGGTGCGATAAAAATCTTTTGGCAAATTGTTGATTAAGATATTGCTGGCAAAACCTGCAGTACGTGCCGGGTTTTCTAAGCCTAATGCAAACGATCCATTGAAAAGGTTTTTGGCATTCTGTAGTTCATCAGCAGTAACTTTTGTTGTGCGGATGTTGTTAATCTCTCTTAAAAATTCTACCACTGCACTGTCAACTTTCTCATTTCTAACGGCAGCATTAGCCGAAAATTTAGACTGGAAACGGCCGGAACCTGTGCTGGAATAGGCGCCATAAGTAAATCCATGTTTCTCACGAAGATTATCAAACAATCTCGATTCAGAACCGCCACCTAAAATCTGGTTCGCTAATAAAACCGGGAAATAATCAGGGCTGCTCATTGGCAGGTCGATTAGATTTATCACTGTAATTTCTGATTGAACGGCATTGCTTACATTGATAACATCAACCTCTGTTTTAGCTGGATTGGCAACTTTAGCCAATACTGGTAGAGTTAATGCGGTTCCTTTCCAATCGCCAAACGCCTTCTCTGCCAAAGCTTTTGCTGCTTCTGGTTTTATATCGCCTACAAAGGTTAAATAGCCTCTTGATGGGGTTATGTATTTTTGATAAGCGGCTTTAACATCGGCCAAAGTAATGGCATTGAGTGAAGCTTCGGTTTCAAATTCTCCCATCGGATGGTTTTTGCCATAGGCCAAAGCATTTACCACACGTGCAGAAATGGCTTTAGCGCTTTTTTCGCTTGATTTTAAACCTGTAATGGTCTGTGATTTTAGCTTCTCAAAAGATTCTGCCGGGAAAGCGGGCTTACGGATACTTTCGGCCATTAAAGCAAATGCTTGTGGAAAGTAACGGGTTAAAGCTGATACCGAACCACCGCTTGCGCCTGCATTTACATCGGCCCCCAACTGATCTACAGCTTCATCAAACTGCGCTTTTGTTTTAGTGACGGTTCCTTCGTTAAGCATACCGCCCATTAAACCTATCACACCTGCTTTGGCACCTTCGGTAATCGGACCTGCATCAATGCTGTAACTGGCAGATATTTTTGGCAATTTGTGGTTTTCTACCACCAAAACGGTGATGCCATTGGCTAATTTATAAATAACTGGATCGCCGATGGTAATTACGGGTGCCGGCCCTGGTTTTGGTTTATGGCTTCGATCTATGGTTTGTGCTGAAATACCTTGAGCAAATAAGGAAATTACAGCTATAATGAATAATTTTTTCATGTTTTTAATAATTAAAATGAAAGGCGGTTAGCTTATTTCTTAGGTAAGTAATACAATACAACTCTTTGGTTTTTGTTCAGGTATTTTTTGGCAACATCTCTGATCTCCTCACGGGTGATGGATCTGATTACCTCTAATTCCTTATTAATATCGTTTGTATCCTTATCATGGAAAGTATAACCATCAGCCAGGTTTTCTGCAACGCCAAGCATTTTGCTATTTGCACTCACATAGTTGTTTTCGAACTTGTTCTGCAGTTTCTTATAATCGCTTTCGCTAATGAGATCAGTTTGAAGACGTAAAACTTCTTCATCAATATCTTTTAACAGATCGTTAAGCGGGGTGTTTTTATTAGGTAGGGCAAGTGTGATGTAGGCGCCATAGTCTTCTAACGAATAATTAAAAGCGGCAACTTGTAATGCGGTTTTTTTCTGGTCAACCATTTTAGTGCTCAACCTTGAGCTTCCACCTTCTGATAGAATAGAACTGATCATACCTAAAACCTTGCTTTCTCTGCTTTTCATGCCAGGCACGCGATATGCAGCGAAGATGGCTGGGATTTGAATATTGGCATCATAAGCCGTATCAATAATTTCTTTTGTAATTTCAGGTAATTTGAAATCCTTACGTACAATGGGCGCGCCTTTAGGCACTTCAGCAAAGTATGATTTTACTAAAGCTTTAGTCTTTTCTATATCTACATCGCCGGCAATGGTTAATACCGCATTATTAGGTACATAATATTTTTTAAAGAAAGCAATAAACTCACTCAATTTTGCGGCATCTAAATGTTCCATAGAGCCAATTGGTTGCCAGCGGTAAGGATGCCCATCAAATAAATGTGAAAATATTTTTTCAGTAAATTTGCCATAAGGTGAATTATCAATACGTAAACGTTTCTCTTCCTTTACTACTTCGTTCTGTGTTTTGACGCCTACTTCATTAATTACCGGATGTAACATTCTTTCACTTTCCAGCCATAAACCCAGTTCTAATTGGTTAGATGGAAAAACTTCATAGTAAAAAGTACGGTCTTGAGAGGTATTGGCATTGTTCTGGCCGCCATTACTGCTCACTAATTTCATAAATTCACCTTTTTTGATATTATCCGAACCTTCGAATAATAAGTGTTCGAAAAAGTGGGCAAAGCCTGTGCGTTGGGTTTCTTCATCTTTTGAACCAACATGATACATCACTGAAACGGCAACAACGGGAGCAGTTTTGTCTTGATGTAAAATAACATGCAGGCCATTGTCGAGGTCAAATTCGGTAAACTGTACTTTTTGTGCAGATGCACTTAAGCACAGGCCCGAAATAGCCAAAGCAAAAAGAATTCTTTTTTTCATAAATTTTTTGTTTTTAATGATGCGAAATGATCAAAGGCAGAAGCGAGCGATTATTTCTTAAATAAGTTAATTCGGATTTCTCCATTAAGTATGGATCGAAAATAAGGAAGCCCTAAAATATGGATTAAAGCAAAAAAAGCGAGTATTAAACCCGCTTTTTTTTAGAATATTTTAAAATTTTTATCTCCAGGCCTTATACTGGTTAATTAAGCCATTTGTGGAACTATCATGACTTGATACATTTTCACTTCCCGCTAACTCCGGAAGGATCTTTTTGGCCAATTGCTTGCCTAATTCTACGCCCCATTGGTCGAAACTGAAAATATTCCAGATTACACCCTGAACAAATATTTTGTGTTCATAAATGGCCACCAAACTGCCCAAAGTATAAGGGGTTACTTTTTTTAATAAAATAGAGTTTGTTGGACGGTTACCTTCGAAAACTTTAAATGGTGCGATTTTTTCAATTTCAGCATCCGATTTGCCTTCTTTCTTTAATTCGGCTTTAACTTCTTCCTCAGTTTTACCGTTCATTAAAGCTTCTGTTTGTGCAAAAAAGTTGGATAATAAAATTGGATGGTGATCGCCCAATGGATTCAAACTCTGTGCAGGTGCAATAAAATCAGCAGGAATAATCCTGGTACCCTGGTGGATTAATTGATAAAAAGCGTGTTGACCGTTTGTGCCAGGTTCACCCCAGATAATCGGTCCGGTTTCATAATCAACCTCATTACCGTTTCTATCTACATGTTTACCATTACTTTCCATATCACCTTGTTGGAAATAGGCAGCAAAACGGTGCATGTACTGGTCGTAAGGTAAAATAACCTGTGTTTCTGCATTATAAAAATTGATGTACCAAACGCCCAATAAACCTAAAATTACTGGTAGATTGTTTTCAAATTCAGCAGTTTTAAAGTGGTTATCTGTAGCATGGGCACCGGCCAGTAATTGTTTAAAGTTGTCGAAACCTATGCTTAACGAAATGGATAAACCGATTGCGCTCCATAACGAATAACGGCCACCAACCCAGTCCCAAAACTCGAACATATTTTCGGTATCAATACCAAAGGCCGAAACGTCTTTTGCATTGGTAGATAATGCCGCAAAGTGTTTTGCAATATCGTTTTCTTTACCTCCTTTTTCTAAAAACCAGGTACGTGCAGAGTGTGCATTGGTCATGGTTTCCTGCGTGGTAAAAGTTTTCGATGCCACTAAGAATAAGGTGGTTTCTGCATTTAGATCTGCTAATGTTTCTGCAATGTGTGTGCCATCAATATTAGAAACAAAATGGATATTTAAGTGGTTTTTATAATGCTTTAATGCCTCGGTCACCATAACTGGTCCTAAATCAGAACCACCGATACCAATATTTACAATATCGGTAATGGCTTTGCCGGTATAACCTTTCCATTCGCCGCTGATAATACTGTTGCTAAATTTTTCCATTTTAGCCAATACCGCATTAACTTCGGGCATTACATCTTTACCATCAACTAAAATCGGGGTATTGCTTAAATTACGCAGCGCAATATGGAGTACCGAACGATCTTCCGTTTCGTTGATTTTATCACCGTTGTACATCGATTTTATGGCTTCGTCCAATTTACACTCTCGTGCCAGTTGAATTAACAACGCCAATGTTTCATCGCTGATGCGGTTTTTACTGTAATCCAATAAAATATCTTCAAAAAAAACAGAAAACTTATTGAAACGATCTGCATCTTCAGCAAAAAGATCTTTAATGCTTTTTTGATTAATATCTATGAAATGATCGGCTAAATATTTGTAGGCCTCAGTTTCTGTAAAATTTACTTTAGGTAACATAATCTTTGTTTTTTTGTAAAAGTAATAAAGCAAAAATTTAAAATGGTCTTTTTAATGTTCAAAATCATTAAGAAGATATTAAATTTTATTTATCGGTATAAAATGCAATAAGATGTAGCGAACTTAGAGTTTTTAATCTCGATTAAACCGCTTACCTTTAAAATAACATCCCTGTTAGTTCATTAATTATTTTAATCTTTTAATTCTACACTTATGTTAGAAAATTTAAATGAAATGGTGCGTGAAAACGTACAGGAAAGTGTTGTTAACAATGCCGCTATTCCAAACGAGCATAATGAAGCGGTAATTCAGGCTGCTTCGGGATCTATTTTCGATAGCCTGAAAGATCAGGTATCATCAGGTAATATTGGCGCCTTGACTGATATTTTTAATGGAAATAAAGCAGAAGGTACTCAGGTTGCCGAACAGGCCTCCGGAAGTTTTATAGATAAATTAAGTGGATTGGGGATTAATGCCGATACTGCAAAATCTTTGGCATCGAGCATCATCCCTGGCTTAATTGCGAAGTTTACCCAAAAAACGAATGATCCTAATGACAGTTCTTTTAATATTAAAGATGTTTTAGGGAGTTTAGGTGGTGGTGATGGTAAGTTTGATGTGAGTGATGTAATTGGCATGTTTAACGGTGGCGGACAGGCACAACAGCCCGGACAAAAAAGTGAAGGTGGAATTGTTGATAAGTTGAAAGGCATGTTTGGGTAGCACCGATAAAAGATAATTATTTAACATGTGCTGTTAAATAATTATCTTCGTCAAAATTTTAAAATATGTTTAGATCGCTCTCACTATTAGCAGCCTGTTGCCTGTTTTTTTCCTGTTTTCTTTTTTCTTCTTGCGAAAAAGAGGGGTTGACCAAAATAGATACCCTAAGAATTATCGATACGCTTGATGTTGATCGACCAATAAATCTAAAAGCAACAAAAGGTATTTATGGATCACGTATAACTGTATCCTGGACACCCATGCCTTTGGCCCAAAAGTATCAATTATATAAATTTGATAATGTGGCTCAAAAATATGTTTTGTTAAAAGAATTGGCTGATACAACTTTTGATGATTCTGCGATTAGTAAATCCTTGACAAAAAATTTTTATAAGGTTAGAACCTACAATAGTCCGAAATCGTTTAGTAGGTTTAGTGATGCTGATTTTGGATATACTTCAGGGTTAAATTACTATCGTGCACTATCTTTTGGCTCGGAGGGGAATGGAATTGGTCAGTTTAGCTTTGCATATCATGTTGAAACAGATAAAACAGGAAATATTTATGTAAGTGACGAGGGATTAAACCGTGTTCAGAAATTTGATATAAATGGAAATTATAAGGAATTATTTTATACTGGCTCGGGAGCCAGAGCAACTGGTTTTTTTAATAATGGAAATTATATAGCAACCCGCACGCAGAGTAGTAGTTACGTCCAAATATTTGATGCCAATAAGCAGTTGATTAGAGAATGGGGCGTTTATGGAACAGGGGATAACGGATTTGGAAACATTGAAGAGCTGACTATTGATGATGAGCAGAATATCTGGATTGTGGATAGCCTAAATGATCGGGTTAAGAAATACGATTCAAATGGGAAGTTACTTTTTACATTTGGTACTGAGGGTAGAGCAAGTGGTCAATTCTATACACCATTAGGCATTTGTTATTTTAAAGGAAACATTTATGTTAGTGATGCGGGCAGGATGCAGGTTTTTGATAAACAAGGCAAATATTTAAAAACATGGAAGGTGTCAGATAACTACTGGGCCATTAAGGCTAAAGGTGATTACTTATATATTGCAGCCGGCGGCTATATTATTAAAACTGATGAAAATGGCGATGTTAGAGAAAAAATAGGACTTGGTCAGTTAGATTTTGCTAGAGGAGTGGCAATTGGTGCTAATGATGAGGTTATTGCCTGTGATATTTATGTAAGAAAGATCGTTATCTATAAAAAAGGTTAATGTTCTAATAGCCATCCCTTGGGATGGCTATTATCGTTTTATACAATTCCATCTCTCCATAAAATTGTTTAGATTAGGGCACCTAAACTAAACAACTACATCATGAAAAAAATATACCTGATTGGTTTTTCCCTGCTTGGATTAAATGCTTTTGCTCAAAAATCGGATTTGAGACCTTTGGTTTCAAAAAAAGCTGATGCCATTGAACAAAAAGTAATTACCTGGAGGCGCGATTTTCACGAGCATCCTGAATTGGGAAATACGGAAGTAAGAACAGCGGGTATTATTGCAAAACACCTCGGGTCACTAGGAATAAAAGTAACTACAGGTGTGGCCAAAACGGGTGTAGTAGGAATTCTAAAAGGTGGTAAACCTGGGCCGGTGGTGGCCCTGCGTGCCGATATGGATGGGCTCCCAGTTACCGAAAGAGTAGATGTGCCCTTTGCATCAAAAGTGAAAACGCAATATAACGGACAAGAAGTTGGTGTAATGCACGCCTGCGGACATGATAGCCATGTGGCCATCTTAATGGGCGTAGCCGAGGTACTGGCTTCAATGCAAAAAGATATTCAGGGAACAGTTAAATTCATATTTCAACCCGCAGAAGAAGGTGTTCCGGCAGGAGATGAAGGCGGTGCCGCTTTAATGATTAAAGAAGGTGTATTAGAAAATCCTAAAGTAGATGTAATTTTTGGACTGCATATCAACTCTCAAACAGAGGTTGGTGAGGTAACTTACCGTCCGGGTGGAACCATGGCAGCAGTAAACGATATGAAAATTACGGTTACCGGCCGACAAGCACATGGCGCTTACCCATGGAGCAGTATCGATCCGGTGGTGATTTCTGCACAAATCATCAATAACCTGCAAACCATTGTAAGTCGAAACTTAAACGTAACTGAAAATCCTGGTGTGGTTACCATAGGTGCTATTAATGGCGGGGTACGATCGAACATTATCCCTGAAAAGGTAGAGATGTTGGGTACGGTACGTAATTTCAGTAAAGAAGATGAAGCCATGTTTATCGAGCGCATTAAAACCATCGTAACCAAAACAGCTGAAGCTGGCGGCGCAACGGCTGAAGTTAAAATTCCATACAGCAATCACTACCCTGTTACCTTTAATAACATCGCACTAACCGAAAAAATGCTGCCAAGTATGCAATCCACAGCAGGTAAGGAACATGTTAAGGTAAAACCGCCCGTTACCGGGGCAGAAGATTTCTCTTTCTTTCAGGAAAAAGTACCGGGTTTATTTGTGTTTTTAGGAGGAATGCCAAAAGGTAAGGATCCATTAAAAGCGCCATCGCACCATACGCCAGATTTTTACCTCGATGAAAGCGGCTTTGTGTTAGGTGTTAAGTTATTATCCAATCTAACGCTGGATTATATGTCGATGAAGAAATAAAGGTGGTTCATTAGTCATTGTGCCTGATTGATTAAAGAAATAAAATTTATTAGCAAACAGTAAAGAATCAGTTTTAACCGAAATCGCTTTGCGCCATGCGCTATGCTCAAAGCGATTTTATATATTTGCTCCATGACCAAAGAACAAATTCAGGATTTAAGGGACAGAGTAACGTCGCTGAGGAGGTATCTTTGACGTTGATGAGCTACTTTACGCCATTCGCGAAGAAGAAAAATTAACAATGGCGCCCGATTTCTGGGACGATCCAAAAAAAGCAGAAAAAATTCTTGCCGAAATCAGTTCAAAGAAAAAATGGACTGATGGGTTTAACCAAACCAATAACGCAGTTGAAGATACTGCCGTGATGTTTGAGTTTTTTCAATCAGGAGATGCTTCGGAAGCAGAATTGAAAGATCAGTTCGAGATCGGCAAAACTGCTGTGGAAGAGCTGGAACTCAAAAATATGTTGCGGAATAAGGAAGACCAGCTTTCTGCTGTACTACAGATTACCGCAGGTGCTGGTGGAACGGAAAGCTGCGATTGGGCTTACATGCTCATGCGGATGTATATGATGTGGGGCGAGAAAAACGGATATAAAATCACCGAGCAAGACAGTCAGGAAGGAGAGGTTGCAGGTATAAAATCGGTTACGCTCCAGTTTGATGGCGATTTTTCTTACGGTTACCTTAAAGGTGAAAATGGTGTGCACCGTTTGGTGCGTATTTCTCCATTTGATTCGAACGCCCGCAGGCATACCTCTTTTGCTTCGGTGTACGTTTATCCATTGGTTGATGATACGATAGAAATTGATATTAATCCTGCGGATATAGAATTTGAAACTTTTAGGGCCGGCGGAGCTGGTGGACAAAATGTAAACAAGGTAGAAACTGCCGTGCGTTTATACCACAAGCCATCGGGTATCATCATTAAAAACCAGGAGTCGAGATCACAGTTGCAGAATAAAGAGAATGCCATCCGTTTATTAAAATCGCAGTTATATGAAATTGAGGAACGCAAGCGCAATGAAGCAACTGCACTGATAGAAGGATCAAAAAAGAAAATTGAGTGGGGTTCGCAGATCAGAAGTTATGTGCTTGATGACAGGCGCGTGAAAGATCACCGCACCAATTATCAAACGTCGAATCCTGATGCGGTTTTAAATGGTGATATCAATGATTTTTTAAAGGCTTATTTAATGGAGTTTTAGTAGATGTATGCCTTTCAGATATAAGCAAAAGAATAGATATGAATATCATCATCGAAGACTTTAATGTAAAAAAAAGCTTATTGGAGTCAAACCAGATAATCTGGAAGACGTTTAGCAATAGACTTAAAATTGTTTCATTGGTCTCCTTCTTGTTAGGAATTGTTATGTACGGCTATTTGCACTACATTGTAAAGAATGAAGAGATAGATTTAAGCATGTTAATTTTCTGTTGGATTGTTGCTTTAAGTACTTTTATTAGGATGTTAAGATCAAAACGTAGTTTTTGGACTAAGTTTGAAAATACTACGAATCTGGCATTTCCTTCAAACACGCGTAAGTTGATAATCACTGATGAAGGCATTGAAGGTATTACCGATAATTATCGATCTTTCGCAAAATGGAATATCCTTACATCGTTTAAAGTTTATGATCAATACATTAGTATAACAAATGTGATGATGCATTCGCAGTTTTTTATTCCGATCCACTTAATGGCCAATGAGGAATATAATTCACTATTATATTATCTTAGAACCACCAAAAAAGAAAGCAAATAAATATGAAGGCTATTTTAATCCTAGCATTGATGTCATTTCTAGTTACAGCGAAAGCACAAGAGGTAATTCCAGTTTATTCAGGAAACATTCCCGGGGCCAAACCAACTCCTGCTGATTATGTAGAAAATACCGAAGTCCGTTCAAATGGAACTTTAAGTATTACCAAAGTATCAATACCTACATTAACTGTTTTTGAAGCACCTAAAAACATTGCCACCGGTACAGCAGTAATTATCTGTCCGGGTGGTGGCTATGGTGCCCTCGCTTTTAGTCACGAAGGAACCGATGTGGCCAAAAGATTTAATGCCATTGGCGTAACTGCTTTTGTGTTAAAGTACCGTTTACCCAGCGATGCCATTATGGTAGATAAAACCTATGGTCCTTTACAGGATGCACAGCAGGCCATTTATCTGATTAGAAAAAATGCTAAAAAGTACGGCATCAAAGCCAATAAAATCGGGATTATGGGTTTCTCTGCAGGCGGTCATTTTGCATCAACCCTAATCGCACATTACAACGACTTAAAAATTGATGATCCTGAAAAAATAAATTTAAAGCCAAATTTCGGAGCATTAATTTATCCCGTTATCAGTTTCGAAGAATCGGTACATACAGGTACGATGAAAAATTTATTGGGACCAAATCCTCCTGAGAACCTTAAACACTATTTTTCTGCCAATAAAAATGTAAACAAAAAAACACCTCCAACTTTTTTTGTACACGCAAAAGATGATAAAACTGTTCCTTACGAAAATAGTGTTTTGATGAACGAAGCATTAAAAAAACACGGTGTTGATACCGATATTTATCTTTTTGAAAAAGGTGGTCATGGTTTTGGCTTAATTAATAAAACATCAGATGTAGATTGGTTTAACTTGCTGGCTGACTGGATGAAAAAAGAGAAATTTTAATATCTTTGCTGATATTTTAACCTCTTAACCAGAAATCTCAATGCAAAAAACAATCAAATATGCCATGGTAGCCTTTGTTGCCATCATCACAATAGCGGGTTGTAAAAAAGAAATTAATTATAACGAACAGCTGCTTGCCAAAGGCAACGGTTGTAAGCTCACCACCCTAAAGGCTGATTTAAATTTTTTGGGCAGTTATACGATCACTTTTGCTTACGACGCTTTGGGACGGATATCGAAAGCAACTACGGGACCTGAAACAAATACTTATACCTATTCTGCCAGCAAAATTACCGCAGTTGATGAGAGTGGTTATATGGCCGAAATTGTTCTCGAAAATGGAAGGGCAGTATCGAGTGGAAGCAAGGGTATAACTATGGTTAGCGGTGTTTTTTACGATTATACACGAAAATATACCTATAACAATGATGGTTATCTGGTTCAGGTAAAGAATTATTTAAATAGCGATTTGAGTACCACTGATAATTTAACTTACTCAAATGGGAATTTGGTAAAAGCTGTATCAGTTAGTGGAGATCTACGTTTCACTGAAACTACTACTTATTCTTATTCGAACGATATTGCCGTTAATACCTACGAAATCTCCGATCCACTTTCATATCATGTTGATTATTTCCCTGGAGGATATTTCGGCAAACAATCTAAAAATGTACTCATTAAAAGTGTATCTAAAACCGTTGATCAGGATGGTAAGCCATTTAGTGACGATGTAATTACTTTCACTTCACAATATGATGCAAAGGGTAATGCCAGTTCACTAAACTTTTCAAATATTTCTACTTTTTACCCTTCTAGCGGGCCTTCTACAACTGAAACTTATAATGCAAAATACAATTTAAGCTATACTTGTAATTAATGGTTTAAAAATATTGGAAAGCCTGATCATGGTTCTTGATCAGGCTTTTGTTTTTAAACGCTTTTTTGTCGTATTCTTATAACTGGTTGACTAAAACGCTCATTTTACCACTCCTTTTTTACGATTTAGCCCCTCATTTTTTAGCAACTTGTCGTCTATATTTGCTTACAGTGATGTCGTTTCGAAACCGATTACTACGCGCCTGATCTAACCAAATTTATAAAAACATATCAACCTGAGTTTATTTTATATGCCATTTTAAAAGGTAACTAATGGTGAATTACGGGTTTTTATGTGTACTTTTTATTGGGTGATCAATTGCTAAATGCTTTACAATTAACCAAATATTTACCTAATTCAAAAAACATGAGAAATGAAAAAATGTGGTGTATGCTATTTGCATGCGCATTTTTATCCCTTTTATCTTGTAAAAAGGATAAAGAAACAGTTCAATCAGAAAATGGTCAGGTTAAAGCCTGGGAAACATTGATTGATGGTAACTCTTTAGCCAGTTATACTGCTTTCGAGGCACAATGGAATTATAATTATCCCTGGGGTACCGATCATAATGGTTCTGCACGTATGGTGGGAAGTACCACCAACCATAGCCAGATTTCGTTGAGTGGCGGGGTATTAACCATTAAAGCTACTCGTTTAGCTTCCTCGCCTGGAAACAGTACGGCCAATGGCTTTACAAACCTGGCAATATGGTACAATTCTGGGGCCTGTTATGCCAAACAGCAGGTGTTGATTAATGATCAGTTTCCCAGTTATACCATTTCGGGCGATTTTGCTGTACCAACCACTAAAGGAACCTGGCCTGCTTTCTGGATCACCGGCGTTAATTCATGGCCACCTGAAAGTGATATTATGGAGTTTAAAGGCAGTAATACCAATTGGCAGAATACCTACGATGGCGGCTGGGAAAATAAACTTACAACAGTTTCTACTGCGGGCTCGTACCATAATTATAAATGCTGGTACAATAAAGTAAGTGCAACCGACGTAGATTGCCATTATTATATCGATAACGTTTGGGTAGCTAAACATACTATGAGCAATTCGGTAAATAAACCGATGTGGCTCATCATTAACATGCAAATGGAAGGTGATAGCGGCTCTCCAGGCCCGTCTGGTAATACTTTTTACACTGGTAAAAATGTTTACATGGGTAGAGAAAGAGCCTTTTAATTGATAGCATCAACATGCATATTGGAGGTAACTTTACAGTTGCCTCCTTTTATAGGATAAAATAAAATATGAAAAAATACCTTGGCTTGTTTGCTGCCATGTTGCTCGTTATTTTACTGGTGCATTGCAAAAAGGATGAAAGGGCTTTGCCTTATCGGGATATTGATTTAGTGATTGATAAAATTAACGCGTTAAGGCAGAACGGATGTAATTGTGGTACTATTTACATGCCACCGGTACCCAATTTAGCACCAAATAAGCAATTACAGGATGCAGCACTTGCCCATGCTCAAGATATGGCGAAGCGGAACTATTTTGATCATCTATCTCCAGAAGGCGGTACGCCAGAGGAACGCGCTTTAAATGCAGCTTATACAGGCGATTTTAGAGCAGAAAATCTGGCTAAAGGATACAGTCATGCTGATCAGGTAATTGTTGCCTGGAAAAAAAGTGTAAGCCATTGCCTGGCAATGATGGATGCTAAAAGTAAACAAGCGGGTGTAGGTATGACTCAAAATTACTGGGTAGTAACCTTTGGAAGCCCCTTATAATTTTTTTATGGTTTTATCAATCACATCCAGCAAGCCATCTGTATAGGCATCATCAGTAAGTTCCCAGAACATGATGCCATTTAGTTTTTGATCAATCACATATTTTGTTTTTAATGATATTGATTTCGGATCATCAAACGTGGCGAGGTATTTTGTTTGAGGATTATAATAGTAAGGCGCCTGGGCCTTTTCATCCCAATAATAGTTGTAACCGTTTTCGCTCGAAAACTGTTTTTTAAAGTTTTTATAAGAAACCCCGCTGATGAATTTTGTAGGTTGATATAAACCCTGGTTGGCATCGGTGCTGTTTTCAAAAATACGGGCATAAAAAGCTGCTCCCAAAGCTATTTTTTGTGCCGGAACGCCTGATTTTATTAAAGCTTTTACACCAAAATCGCCCGATAAATCTTGTTCGGCAGTAGCATATAACGGTGAATGGTGACCACTTTTAACCGCATAACCACTCACCAGGTCGTAACTCATTAAATTCACCCTGTTTACCAAAGGCATTACCTTGTCCCATTCAAAACAAGAATCGATACAGTTTTTCGTCCCGCCGGCCGCAAAACTGATTTCCGCCTTTTTACCCAGTTTTCTTCGCAGTTCTTTAACCAGTAAGGTAAAATTGTGCTTATCATCAACCGTGTACTGGTGCCCGGGATAGCCCATTACCGCAGGATATTCCCAATCGAGATCTATGCCATCGGCACGGAAAAAATCAAGAATTTCTTTAGTGGTTTTGGCAAAAGTTTTCCGTCCGTCAGCCCTGCTGAATACTTCAGAACAAGGCGCGCAGCCACTCCAGCCACCCAGTGCAATCATCACTTTCAAATCAGGATTACGCTTTTTTAATTCTACCATTTTGGTAATCAAAGCCGAATCCTTCGCCGATCTGATATTTAAACTATCACCCTTTAAATGACCGAAACTATAAATCAAATGACTCAATTTTTCGATGGGAAAGCTGTCAATCACCGAATTTTGTCCTGTGTAATACGCAATAACATTCGGTTTTACGGTTTTTTGAGCTTTTGATTGGATACTCAAAAATGATAACGAAGTAATCACTGTAATGCAAAACAGTACAGTAGGGGTGGTAAGCTTTCTTTTATGCATGGGATCTAGGTAAACTATTTTTCGGCAATAATATCCTGTAATTCGTTCAATTCGGCAACTTTATCGGTAGCCCCCGCATTTTCGTAAGCAGAAATCAGGTTTCTGATTACACGGCGGATAATATCGGTATTGCTGCAGGGCCTGTAATATTCTGGTAAGGCTTCTAAATTAAGCTGGCGTAAAAACTGATCCACATCATGTTTACCGAAAATATTGCCACGGTTAAAAGCATTGATATAGAAAAGCACTCCATATTCATTCCCTTCCTGTTTACTATCGTCTATATAGCCTAAAATGAAATGCTGCGGTAAATTAATTCCGTAAACCGGAAGATCCAGTTTTTGAGCTAAAGTAGAATAAATGATGGCCAGCGTAATCTGGTTCCCTTTTTTACTTTCCAGTACCTGGTTTAAATAAGAATTTTGCGGATCATGGTGGTTTTTGGTATTCCCTCCAAAGCCATATTGCTGATATAACACATGGTTGATCAGTTTCACTTTTTCAACTGAGCTCATTTCATATTGCAGGCCCAGCCAGATATCACGTTTAATTTCTTCGATCTGGTTAATTACTTTTTGTTCATCCAGATCAGGATATTGATAGCGGTTAATAATCAGGGCACCTTGCAATAAATCAAAAGCACCACTTAAATACCATAAATTTAAATCTTCTTTAACTGTTTTAAACTGGATCTGGTGTACAATGTTCTCAATACGCTCCTGTAACAGCGCATCAAAAGATTGTTCCCAGGCATTTTCTAAAAAATGGACAACCTGACCGCCATATTCAAGCAGTTTTTTTTCTACATGCTGAAATACTTCCTCATCAGGATCATCCAGCAATTTTACTAAAGCACTTATCTCTGCGTTATTTTCCATAAAACATACATACGTTTGCGGCGTTTAATTACTTTTGCAATATTATGCTATTTCAATTTATAACAGATTACCTTAAACACCGTTTAACAGCAAAAAGCAGGCATGGAACGCATTCACCATTCGTGTACAAGCTAGCTGATGAGGTAATTTACGATTTTACCGACAAATCTGAATACAAAAATATAGAAGAACAGCGAAAAAAACTTTTTAATGACGATTCGATAATTACCGTTACCGATCTCGGAGCGGGGTCTCACCTGAATAAAAACCGTACAAAAAAGGTTAGTCAGATTGCGAAAAATGCATTGAAAAGTCCACGGCTGGCTAAACTAATTTACCGTTTGGCTAAAAATACCCAACCTAAAAGTGCAATAGAGCTGGGTACCTGTTTGGGGATTACCACGGCTTATCTGGCCAAAACAGATCCTGAAACTGAAATTATTACCATTGAAGGCTGTCCGCAAACCGCTGAAGTAGCAAAAAAGAATTTTGAGGATTTAAACCTTGTCAATATCGAACTTCATGTGGGCAATTTCGACCTGATTTTACCAGATATTATTGCCAAACAACCCAGTTTGGATTTCGTTTATATTGATGGAAATCACCGTAAAGATGCGACCCTGAATTATTTTAAATGGTGCCTGCCAAAAGTTAATGAAAATTCGCTGCTTATTTTTGACGATATTTATTGGAGCGAAGGCATGAAAGAAGCCTGGACGGAAATTAAAAACCATCCTGATGTTACCGTAACGGTTGATTTGTTCTGGATCGGATTGGTTTATTTTAAAAAAGGACAGGTAAAAGAACACTTTAAGCTTAAATTTTAAGAATATGAATGTTGAACCGAAATTAGAAGGTATCCAAAAAAGATCGGCATTATTTATTTTGCTGATCAGTCTATTTTCGGGAATTGTAGTTTACCTGGTTTCGTTTTTTATCAAAATGAGTGTACTGGCGCATATCATGTTAGGCTGGGATGTGTTTTGTTTAATCCTGATCAGCCTCCACTGGTACATGTTTTTTCATACTTCTGCAGCCGAAACGCACCTAAAGGCCAGGATGCAGGATGAAACCCGGGGTGAGATTTTTGCCATCGTGGTGGTTTCAACCTTTGCCGGTTTGTTGGCTGTAGTTTTATTGCTCATTAACAAAGATATCGAGCCGCTTGATTTAGTAGTAGCAATTGCCGGCATGTTTTTATCCTGGTTTTTGGTGCATACCACCTTTAGCATGCGTTATGCGCACCTTTATTATGGCGACGATAAGGATGGTAACACAGAAAAAAAAGGCTCAGGACTAGAGTTTCCCGGCGATGATGAACCTGATTTTATTGATTTTGCTTATTTTTCTTTTGTACTGGGCATGACTTTTCAGGTTTCTGATGTAGAAATTTCCGACCGGAAATTGCGTAGACTATCGCTGTTGCACAGTTTAATTGCATTTATCTTTAATACGGTAATCGTGGCCTTAACCATCAATGCCATTGCAGGTTTAAGCAACTAGATTCATCGTCATCTCGACCTAAGTGCAACGGAGTGGAGAGACCTATATGTCGTAATTAAAAAAATCGAAGTTTATGTTTGACCACCTAAGTCACCTTAGGGCATTTAAGCGATAACGTAGCCTGTCATGCTGAGGTACGAAGCATCTGTAACAAAATAAGCATCACATTCAATAGTTTTAGAAAATTAACGGTTCTGCTCTTTTGGCGGTCTTCAGTCCCGCTTTCCGTTTAAAGTCCTCGCTGCGCTGCGGGCTTTCACTACAATCGGGTTTATTAACAACAGTTAAGCTCCTTTGGCGCCATGCATGAACAGACCTTTCCTTATAAACCTGTATTCTATGGTTAATCCAAGCAATTTCTTATTTTTTTTTTATGCTACCAATTGATAGTCTTTTACATATGGCCTGTCATTCGCTACAGCCGAGAATGCCCTACTGACAAGCTTATTTCTAAGTACATTCAAGATTGATGAATGATGTTTCCCTTCTTTTATTTTTCTATCATAATATCTCTTAAATTCATTGTCTTTTTTAATGGTGTTCAATGCGCACATTGTCAATAAGGTTTTGATCCGTTTATTGGCCAGGTGACTGACCTTGGGTTTTGTGTTAAGGGTTGTTCCCGATTTTTTACCAAAAGGGGCCAGGCCGCAGTAACAAGCAAACTTTCTTGGGTTATCAAATAGGGAAAACCCTTGGGTAAGAACCACAATGAACATTGCGGTCTGTGGTCCGATACAATATACTGAGTTGACGAGTCTATATTGTTTTTCCAATAAGGCATCCTCCTTTACATAACACAAAAGTTTTTCCTCTAACAAACTTATCTTATTATCATATTCCTTGATTAATGCCTTTCTGATTTGCAGGGTGAACTCAGCAGATTCCCTGTCAAATTCCTCAAGCTCTCCACAAACATTCTTCAGTGCGGTCTGTTGCTTTACCAGCTGTCTCCTGCATGATAATAGGTATTTGATCTTGCTTATCGTCTTGCTGGGCATACTAAATAAAAAGGCTTTCCGCCTATGGATAAAACCATATTCTGCTATAGCTGCAGCATCTGCCTTGTCTGACTTACCTCTTTTGAGCCCCAGGGACCGCTTTAATCTGAGCGCATTCTCAACCCAGAGGTTTCCACCCTGATCACTAAAAAAAGTACACGCAGGAAGTGCATAGATTCCAGTATCTTCTGCGCAAAAGAACATATCTGATATGGACAGTTTGGTAAGATGATGGATCCAGGTAATCATCTCTGTATAGCCAGCATCACTGTTGGCAAAAGTGCCATGGAAACATTCATCGGGATCCTCAGCAAGAAAAAAGACTACATCTGTTTTCAGTTTTGAAATGTCGATGCCTGCAAATAATTTGTAATTCATAAATTTGGTTATCTTAAGTTGAGATTAAACCTTCATGTTGAATAAAACTAAATCCCTTAATGGTCCTGCCAGACTAAAATTCTATATGGTTCTTGTTCAACAAACGGCAGTGCTCTAATACAGGTTTTAGATCTTTAATCTAGACAGAGTAATAGTGCAGCACTGCCGTTAAGGTTTTATATATTCAAAGTTCATATATTTTTAAGTACTCACAAACCTAAGGGACAGTAGCGGGCATCCCGTCCCGATTTTACATCGGGATCACGGGATAAAGCGAATGGCAGGGCTTCAATTGCCAAGAACCACTGTACTTTCATTTCCTGAAAATAAAATAATAAATTATTTATCTAATAATCAGTTATTTAGTGTTTTAAACTGATTTTTCAGTAATGTAACTTATTTTATAGTTGTAAAACTGAAAAATAAGTTATAGATTTGAGTATGGAAGAATTAACCAAAGCAGAAGAGCGTATTATGCAGGTTTTATGGAAACTGCAAAAAGCATTTGTAAAAGATATTATTGATGAGCTGGAAGAAGAGCCTAAGCCTCCTTATAATACCATTTCATCAATTGTTAGGCTTTTGGAGAAGAAAGGTTATGTTAATTACAAAGCTTATGGAAAAACTTATGAATACTTTCCGGCTATAAGTAAAGATGAGTATGCCAAAACCACTTTCTCCAAACTGTTCTCCGGTTATTTTGATAATTCCCCAAGCAGTCTTTTATCCTTTATGGTAAAAGAAGAAAAGCTGAGTGAAAAGGATATAGAAGAAATTAAAAAGATCATCAACCAAAACTCAAAGCCATGATTTTAATTTATTTGTTAAAGGTTTCGGCCTGCACAATCTTATTCTTTACAGCTTATCGCTTATTATTGGCCGGGCTTACATTTTTTAACCTCAACCGGGCTTATTTATTATTAATGCTGCTGGTAAGTTTTGGTATTCCGGCCATTACTATTGAAAACAGGCATGAAGTGGTGGTTTCCAGCGACCAAATTCCTTCAAAAATCGCCTATAATAATGATGGTTTTATGGAGCGGGATAATGAAGGTGGAGTAAGCACAGTTAATAAAAGTATACACTGGGATCAGCTCCTGATATATGGTTATTGTGCTATCCTGACTATCCTTGTTTTTAGGATGCTGTTTATGATGGTGCGTATCCAGCTCCAATTGCGTAAACATGAGATAGATAAAGATGGCGATGTTATTTTAGTCGATGAGCAATCGGCCATAAAAAACTGCTCTTTTTTTAACCAGATTATTGTCGATTCTTCCTTACAATTAAGTGAAAAGGACCTGATTATAAAACACGAATCAGTCCATGTACAGCAATTACACGCTTTCGATAAACTCCTGGCAAACTTAGCAACCGCTATCCTTTGGTTTAATCCCATCATTTATTTCTGGCGTAATGCAATTGATCATAATCATGAATTTTTGGCCGATCGCGGAACAACCCAATCTGCAGATAAAGAAGTATATGCTTCACTGCTGTTAAACCTGGCGATGCCTGCTAAAAATTTAGTGGTGAATAGTTTTAGTAAACTCCCCTTAAAAAACAGGATTAAAATGTTATACAAAGAACCAAATGTAAAGGTGCAAAAGCTGGCCTATCTGGCCATTCTTCCCGTTTTAATGATTTGTTGTATGGCATTTATAAACAGGGAAGAGGTTATTGTAGCAAAAACAGCAAACGGAAATCAAACCGCTGCAGATGCGCCCAAAAGACCAAATGTTTATGCAATGAACTATTTAACCAGTAATATTAAAGTTAACCCGAATGCTAACCCTGCTTTTAACGAAGTAGAGCCGGTGCTCGTTATTGATGCCGGTCATGGCGGTAAAGATGAAGCTATAGCTGCCCTGGATGGACAAAAAGAAAAAGACCTTAATTTGAGAGCGGTGAAAATACTGAAGAAGGAAGCCGCAAAAAGAGGCATTAAGGTTATCTTAACAAGAAATGCTGACCAGTATATTTCACTTCGCGATCGATTGCCAAAACAGGAAGCTACTGCATTTATTTCTATTCACCATAACGCAGCACTTGCAAATACTGCTGCTCCTTTCAGCGGAATTGAGGTTTACGTTTCTAAACTGAATGGAAATATTAAATCTGCCGAAGATCTGGGCGCCGGTATTTTAGGCAAGTTGAAACAATTGAATGGTTTAGCAGTAAAAGATTCCTTAAAAGATGCAAACCTGCTGTTGCTAAGAGAATCGAAAGTGCCGGCGGTTTTAATTGAAATGGGGAATATCTCGGAAGCGAAAACGCTGGACTACATCAATCAGGAAAAAAATATTCGTAGGATCAGTAACCTGATTTTAGATGGCTTTGTACAGTTCTCAAAACGTGGATGCTAATTAATCAATTATGGAAGCATTAACCTACCTGCTTAAAGTTACCGCCTGCACGGTATTGTTTTTTGGTTTTTATCTGTTGTTTTTGAGAAAACTGACTTTCTTTAAAATCAACCGCTTTTACCTGCTGGGTACCCTGTTGCTGAGTTTTATCATTCCGCTTTTACAATTTGAAATTAAGCGCGAAATGGTGGTTACAGACACCCAAGTTTCGGCCAATGTACCCGAAATAAAACCAGTTAATCCTGCTCCGGTACAGCTTATTCAGCCTGTAATGCTGGAGTATGATCAGCAGGCAAAACCTGAAATCAACTGGTCAGAGATGATTAATGGGGCTTATGTTGGTATTGCTTCACTTTTATTCCTGATCTGTTTGTGGCGGTTGTTCAATTTGCTAAAATATACGGGTAGATACACAAAAAATAGCAATGGTTTAAAGCTCATTTCCAAATCGGCTGGTTTTACCAATTGCTCCTTTTTTAATTATGTTTTTATCGATGAGCGTAATGTAAGTAAGGCTGATCTGGCTGTTTTGCTTAAACACGAAGAAGTGCATGCCAGGCAATTCCACTCTGTAGATAAAATAATGTTAATGGTTTTTAAATCAATTTTATGGTTTAATCCTGTTATTTACTTGTACGATAAGGCTTTAGAGCAGGTGCACGAATATGAGGCCGACGAGATGACTTCAAACGGTTTTGGAAATGAGGTTTATGTCAATCTGTTATTAAAACTGGCCATTAGCAAAAGTGATATGCCCCTGATCCACAATTTTGTAAAAAGCCCCATTAAAGACCGCATTAAAATGTTGTTCCATTCAAAATCTAAAAACATGAAAAAATTAATGTATTTATTGGCATTGCCGGTTGTGGTAGGATTGTTTTGGTTATTTGCTGTACAGGTAGTATATGCACAAAATATAAAGGAGGAAAACAAACCTTCGAAAGATTTTTATGAAGGAACTTTAAAAGGAAAAGTAATCAAAATAGAAAGAGGAGTTATTGGAGGGTATACTTTCGACCTGTTGGCTGACGGAAAGATTTATCCTGTTGAGGCAACCAGGTTTAAAGATAAAATTAAGATCGGTGATGAATTAGTGGCCTACATAACTGGAAAAGCTGTGAGTTTTAAAAAGATGGATAAAAGTGGTAAGGTGATAGCGCAGACTGATAAACCAATCTATTTTCCGGCAAAAATTACAACTTCGGACGGAACCTTGATTTATGAGGAAAAAATAGAAAACCATGCCTTTTTATACGAAGCGAATAAGGCTCGCTTTGCTACCTCAAAAATTAAAACAATAGAAAAGTCTGATAATGGCAAGATTGAAAAAATCGTATTAAATGATGGCTTTTTTACCATCAACCTTAACCTTAAAGCTCAAAATATAAAGGATCGTAACTTTAAAGCAGGCGACCAGGTATTGGTTAAATTTATTGGTGAAAAATTGGTGGCCAAAAATACTTATGCTACTGATAAAATGATCGTATTGTATTCTGAGCCTAAAAAATACCTGATCAAAAATGAAGCACTTTACAATCGTTTTTATTTTAATGATGGGAAACAGAAAGTTACTGCAGTAAAAAATGAACCTGTTATAGTTACTGAAGTCACTAAGCCTAAAATCATTTCGTATACTAAACTGAAGGGTGATGTAAAGAATATTGTTTCTTACATGGAAAATGCTGTTATTGAAATAAAAGGTGATTTATTAAAGGCTCGCAAAGTTGAATGGGATAGAAGTACTAGCACCATTACAGCTAGAGGAGCATCTTTTGAGCATAATGGGGAAATAAATATCAGTGATAAAATGATATTTGATTTGGTTAAAAACTCACGCATCACCTTTGAACCCGGGCAAACACAATTTTATGTACCTGACGATGCAGTAAAAAATATTCATTATCAGGCAGATACTATATTGTTAAGTAAAGACAAGTCTATTATTACAATGCTTGGAAACGCGAGTATCTGGAGTGATTTTCATGGTAAATACACTGGTTCAAAAATCATTTACAATTCTGTAGAAAATACGGCAAAAATAATTAATGCTAATGTATATGCTAAAGAAATAAGAAGAGGATTTAGAGCCGATAGCATAAAAATTGATCTTAAAGCAGGGAAAAGCTTGCAATATGGGTATGAAGCTTATAAATTATAAAAACTTCAATGTTTTATTATTAAGCCTTATTTGTACAACTGTCCATGCCCAATTCAAGCTCTCAGGAAAGGTAATCGATCAAGAAAATAAAATTATACCTTTTGTTACCGTTAAAATTTCTGGCACTCAAAATCTGGTCGATTACACCCAAACCGATAGTTTAGGAACTTACCAATTCAAATTACCATCAGGGAAATATTCGGCTGTTTTTTCTGCAATCAATTTTGAAAGCGTAAATCGGTTAGTTACAATAACAGGTAATACTGTAATCAATGTTCAACTCCAAAGAACTCCTTCTATTCTTGCCGATGTTCAGGTGAGTGCTGAAAAAGCATTGATAGAAAAAAAAATCGACAGGACTGTTTTTAATGTAGAGAACAGCATTTCAGCAATCGGAACTGATGCCTTGGAGCTGCTTTCAAAAGTCCCTGGTGTACGGGTGTTGAACGATAAAGTTTCATTGGTGGGCAAAGGCGAGGTTAATGTGATGATCAATGATAAATTGGTGCCTTTATCGGCAGATGAACTCTCGAATTATCTAAAGTCAATTTTATCAGATAACATTGCAAAAATTGAAGTCATTACCAATCCGCCGGCCAAATATGATGCACAGGGAAATAATGGGCTGATCAATATTGTGCTTAAGAAAGTTAACGATGAAGGTTTCAAAGGGTCGGTAAATTCAGCTGCAACCAAAGCAAGTTATTTTACCGCATCTGCTGGCGGGAATTTAAGTTACCGGAAAAACAAAATTACACTTTCTTCAAACTTTAATATCAGGAAAGGCTCAATTGTTCCGTATGAGCAAAGCGATGTATTTTATCCCGCACAAACCTGGAATATTGTAAATAAAGATCGGAATTTTAGAACAGTACCCAGCGGACAGATCGGAATGGATTACCAGGCTTCCAAAAAAACGTTGTTGGGTTTATCTTATAACGGCGGACTGACCAGTTTCCATTCGGAAGAAAATATAAAAACAAGAGTTTATAATGGTAGCAATGGTTTAGATTCGGTATTGAATTCTGATGCGAATGCTAAAATCAAATCTCATTACCGTTCGGCGAATATTTATTTAAAACAAGCTTTAGATTCGACAGGAAAGCAACTCACCATTAATGGCGATTGGTTTACCTATAGGGATGATAAAAACAGATTTTTTAATAATACAAGTTATTTTGAAAACGGAACGGTAATTCCGAATTCCTTTGCCGAATACCTATCGACGAGTAAACAAAATATTGATTTTTTTATCTTAAAAGCAGATGTAGATTTGCCTTATAAAACCTTTAAGTTATCTTTTGGCACAAAACTGAGTTTTATCAAAAACCAGAGCGATCTTGCTTTTTACAAAGTGCTTAATCATCATTATGAAATTGATCCGGGGCAAAACAATCAGTTTAATTACCATGAAAATACCCAGGCACTCTATCTTAATTTCAATAAAACGATCAAAAAATGGGATTTTCAGGCCGGATTAAGGGGGGAATACACGCAGATTGAAGGAATATCGGTTAATGAACGTAATAAGGATGATTATTTGCGACTTTTTCCTACACTTTACGTGATTTACAGGGCAAATGATAAAAATACTTTTTCGGTCAACTATGGCCGCCGTATTAACCGGACACCTTACCGTAAATTAAACCCTATTCGCTGGTATAGTAATCAGTATGCCTATGCAGAAGGTAATCCTTTTTTGCAACCTTCTTATAATGATAATATCGAATTTTCCCATACCTATAATATATTTACCACTTCGCTATCTTTCAGCAAAACGACAAATGGTTATAATGATGTTAATTTTATTGATCCGGAGACAAATATCCAGGCCTCCAAACCGGTTAATTTTATAACTGGCTATCACTATCAATTGAGTAATGCCATTACTTTTAATGCGCTGAAGGGTTGGGAAAGTATTAATCAGCTTGATGTTTTTTACAATGCATCCAATTCAGGTATTGCCCAAACGCTTGGTAGCTTAAATGGATTTGGGGCTTACTTTTCTACACTCAATCAGTTTGTTTTCAACCAATCGAAAACTATTTTAGGCGAAGTAAGCCTGTGGTACCAGTTCCCAACTGTTGATGGACTGAACCAGAATAAAAGTCAGTATAACCTCGACTTAGGGATTAAAACTTTATTACTCAGTAAAAAAATACAATTGGCCATTACGGCAAGTGATATTTTAAAAACAAACCAATATCGATATAGCAGTCTCGTTAATAACATCAGGCAGGAATACAATAATTATTACGATAGCCGCCAGCTGCGGATCACCTTCCGTTATAATTTCGGTAATGAAAAAATTAGACAGCAGGATAGGAAGTTAGGGAATGAAGAGGAGCGGAAGAGGAACAATTGATTATGGAAGATGTAATATGGATGATGGAAAATGGAAGAAAGAGGATTTTTTTTGCTGAGTTTTTCTGCATTAATATTGCTATAAAGATTCCTTCGACTTCGCTCAGGATGGCAAATCTTATAGGAATGTTGATTGGTGAAACATTTTCTCTTTTTAAATTTTAAATAAAAGGCGATGGTTTTTTATAAACTTAGCATGAGATAAAAGATTAAAACTATATGGAATGCTTTAAGATAATGATAACAGTGCATGGTGAAAATGTAATTTGGTACCTTTCAACAGAAACCGAAGTGGAATCTGATCATAAAGCTTTTCAGTATTTATCTAGTGAAATAAATATCCAGGAATGGAAAGAGCAATATTTAAATCTTTACAAAAAGTGGTTGCACAACGAAGATGACCGTATTTATCAAATTGCCAATCCTGTTAACATGCAAATGATTAATGCACTAATAGCTGTAAATCTGAAATTCAAGGATTTTAAACTGTACTACTGGTTTGATATTGATCGGGATAAACATCCGGATTATATTTGGGAAAAATGCCCATTGTCTAATTCTGATTTAGACCATTTATCCGGAGATTTTCATGAAAATAATAAGAAATTTTCTTTAATGTTTCCACTGGTATTTCCTTAAAGTTGTAAATTAAACTATAAAATAATGCATCTTATTTGTCGACTAATATTAATTATACTATCTATAGTTCTACTCACAAATTGCAGTCCCAAAGCAGACCATAACAATTGGGAGCCTGGTCAAGGCTATGTGCCAGATAGCGCAACTGCGGTTCAACTTGCACAAATATTTTTTATCAGGATTTACGGAGAAAAAGTACTTAAAAAGAAACCTTTCATCGCAACTTTAAAAAATGGAAAAATTTGGGTGGTTGATGGTACCTTAGAAAACGGCATGGATGGTGGTGTCCCACACATTGAAATACAGAAATCTGATGGCAAAGTTTTGGAACTCTATCACGGAAAATGATATATAGTTTAAGGATTAAAAATCCTTCGCACTAAATCGGTACTATAAATTCCATTAGTGGTTGCATCGTTTCCGCTGCGGGAATACTTAGACTACGATCAGGATGATAAATCTGGCAGCCGTGATTTAGCGAAAGATTCTCCGCGCTTTCTGCGTTTCCGTGGCAATAATATTATCTGTTTTAATCCGTGTGTATCTGTGGTTAATCCTTCGACTACGCTCAGCATGACAAAACTGTCGGAATAATGATTAGCGATGAATTCTCTGTGTATTCTGTGCCTCCGTGGCCATAATATATCTGTGTTAATCCGTGTGTATCTGTGGTTATCCTTCGACTACGCTCAGCATGACAAAAGTGTTGGATGATAGAAAGAAGATCCCCATCATCCCTTTTCCATCATCAATCTTATATGTTTCTAAAACGCTTCCGCTAAGCTGATGTAAAATCCTGCCTGGCGTTTTTCATTTGGCAATTTTTCGCCTATACCATAATCTAAACGTACACTCAAACCTTTAGCCGGGTCGAAAAAGTAACGGCCGCCAACACCAAAGTTTGGTTTTAATCCATCGCCATTAAACTGGCCGTTAGCAAATACTTTACCCGTACCAGCGAAAGCCACGATACCAAAACGGTTCATAAAGCGGTAGCGGATTTCGGCCTGTGCGGCAATTAGGTTCTCGTCGCGGTAACGGCCGCTGTAATAACCACGCATCATCTGATCGTTTCCTAACTGTTGCAATAAATAAAATGGCGTGCTTTTGCTTTGAATGGTATAAAATATTCCCTGCACACCCAAAACCACTTTCGGTGCCAGACTAAAGAAACCACGGAGGTCTAATTTAATCTGCGAGCCATTAAAACTGTCTCCACCAAAAAAATCAGGGGCATACTGATAGGTGGCACGGCCAAAAAAGCCTTTAGTTGGGTAGTTGTTGCTGTTTCGGGTATCGTAACTTTGCGATGCACCTACCCAGGCTACTGAACCACCGTCTTTATCCAAAATTTGTGGATTGGTACTGTAAATTCCTCCAACTTCCTTATCGATAAAGCGGTAATTCTCAAAACCAAGCGAAATACCAGTATAAGCTTTAGGCAAAGTATTCATTTCTGCATCAAAAAGTGTTTTAAAAACCCTCTGGTCTAATTTATCCTCGTCGATCTTTTTTGCATCATTGCCGATACCATAAAAATTGAAGGGCTGGTTTTTGAAACGGATATCACCGATAAAATGATATTTGTTTCCTTTCGTCCACATATCACCCTTTAACATAAAATTGGCTGTCTTTTTAGTAGAATAGGTGGTGTTCAAAGCGAAATTGGAACTGCGGTTCAGCGTATCCTTCCGGTCGATATAAAATGAATAAATGGCACCAACACCAAATTCAAATCCTGTTTCCTGGCTATAGCCAAAAGCGGGCAGGGGCAAAAAACTGGCTTTACGGGTGGTATCTTTTTCGTTGGACAGCATCTTCCTGATCAGTTTCATCTGTGCGAATGAACTACCTGAAAAGAGCGCAAGTAAAATAATTAGATAATATTTTTTCATTTCTGCAAAGAAAAGGAAATTTAGTTATAGTTCATTTGTTCAATAGTCATTAGTTGATTAGTCATGCGTGATTGCTAACTGCCAATTACCAACTGTTTTGTTGGTTAATTGTTTAAATCGGTTAACTGGCTCCAAGCTCCAAAAGCTCAACCTGGCCGTCATTAGTGGCTGTAAACTGACAATTGCAAACTGTCAACTGTATAAATTTTTGGAAAGCAGGGACAGTAGCATTTGGGTTTGAACAGTCCCGCCCCCGCTTCTGCTCCAATTGAAAATTGGTAGCATCTCGCTATGGTCGGGTTTAGGTGGCCTGGCCTCCCGAACTATCTAGGGTTGCAAAAAGCCGCATTAACCGCGTGGTATGGCTACGGGTTGGGGCAAACTTTAATAGTAGCAAATACTATCCACCTAAACCGGATTGACGCAAAAAGCCCGCATGGCGAGGTACGAGCCGCGGACTTGTAGCAGAAAGCCGGATTGATGTTAAAAAGAGCGATGGCATTGCTTTCCAAAAAAAAAAGATCCTTCGGCTACGCTACCATAGACAGAATCCATTAGCCCGGTCGTCATTCTCGCGCAGGCGGGAATCTTAAAGCGCTTGCATTACGATTCCCAATCGAGTTGGGAATGACGATCTCTCAGAGCCTATCATTTTGCCAAAAAGCTCTGTCTTTTATATTGATTTTATGAAATAATTATCCCTCAGGATGACAACCGCGGGAGAGTAGGCTAATGGACTTCGTACTAATTTAACGCCAAACGCCAGCCCCTGAACGCTAAACGCTTTTACGCTTTCACCTTTCGGCCTAAATACCTATTTTTGCGGCAAACAATACAAAACGAAATGAGCAATACAAGAGGACCAATATCTCAGTTTATGGAGCGTAATTACCTCCATTTTAATGCTGCGGCAATGATGGATGCGGCTAAAGGATACGAAACGCATTTAGATGAGGGTGGTAAAATGATGATCACGCTTGCCGGTGCAATGAGTACTGCAGAATTGGGTATTTCACTTGCAGAGATGATCCGCCAGGATAAAGTGTCTATTATTTCTTGTACAGGTGCCAACCTTGAAGAGGATATTATGAACCTGGTTGCACACTCACATTATAAACGCGTTCCTAATTACCGCGATTTAAGTCCGCAGGATGAGTGGGATCTTTTAGAAAACCATTACAACCGCGTTACCGATACCTGTATCCCCGAAGAAGAGGCTTTCCGCCGTTTGCAAAAGCACATCCAAAAAATCTGGATGGATGCCGAAGCTGCTGGCGAACGTTATTTTCCACATGAGTTTATGTATAAAATGCTTTTGAGTGGTGATTTGGAGCAATACTATGAAATTGACCCTAAAAACTCGTGGATGCTTGCTGCGGCAGAAAAGAATTTGCCAATTGTAGTACCTGGATGGGAAGATTCTACCATGGGTAACATCTTCGCTTCTTATGTAATGAAAAAAGAACTTACCGCAACTACGGTAAAAGGCGGTATTGAATATATGGGCTGGCTGGCCGATTGGTATATTGCAAACAGTGGTGGCAAAGGAATCGGTTTCTTCCAGATTGGTGGTGGTATTGCCGGCGATTTCCCGATCTGCGTAGTGCCAATGTTATATCAGGATATGGAAATGGAGAACATTCCTTTCTGGAGTTACTTCTGCCAGATCTCAGATTCGACCACTTCTTATGGTTCATATTCTGGTGCCGTGCCGAACGAAAAAATTACCTGGGGGAAGCTTGATATCAATACACCAAAGTTTATTGTAGAAAGTGATGCGACAATTGTTGCGCCGTTAATGTTTGCCTGGATATTAAAACAATAATGATAACATTTTAATAAACCAAATTGGTTTCTGGTATGCCCATTTGAGATAAAGTATCAAAAATGGGCATTTTTATGCCTTGAATGGCTTGAAACGACATTTGTTTAGAATGATTATAAATTGTATTTCCAGTCACTATTATGTCATGGGATTTATTAATAAGTTATACTTTTGTTCAAAGTTTGATGGGGCTATCTGGGCTCAGGCATCAATTTCACAACAAAAAGTAAATTAAATAAGTATAAAGTGTTCATTATGAGAGATATCTCGATGATTTTAAAAAGCGTTTGGAAGTCGTTATTCGTATTTTCAGCAATTTCCGTAATAGCGGTTTCTACCGTAAATGCGCAGGATGCTAAAGAAGGAAGAACGCTTTTCAAAGCAAAATGTTCTTCGTGCCATGCGTTAGATCACAAAGTTATTGGTCCGGCATTAGAAGGAGTAAGCGATCGTCACCCTGAAGCGTTCCTGTTAAAATGGATCCCGAACAACGCGGCAATGATTGCTGCCGGAGATCCTGCTGCTGTTAAATTATTTAACGATAACGGTAAAGTAGCAATGACTACCTTCCCTGAGTTAGATGAGGCGAAAGTAAAAGATATCTTAGCATACATTAAAGAAGGTGAGCCAAAAGCTGCTGTAGATCCAAATGCACCAAAAGCTGGCGTTGAAGATAACGGTACTTCAGGTTTATCACTTGCAGGTATCGTAGCTATCGTAGTTTTAGCTGTAGTTATCCTGGTTATCTTGGGTCGTGCTTCTAAATTATTAGAGCGTTTGATCTTACAGAAACAAGGCATCGAGATCGAAGAAGATGTGCCATTAAAAGTTGGTGTGCGCAAAATGTTCAAAAACAAGAAGTTCGTGATGTTCTTTATCTTGTGTTTGATCATCTGTTTAGGTTCTTTCGGTTGGATGGGCATGTGGAATACTGGTGTTCATACCGGTTACCAACCAGTTCAGCCAATTAAATTCTCACATGAGTTGCACGCTGGTATCAATCAGATCGATTGTCAGTATTGCCACAACGGAGCGTTTAAATCTAAAAATGCAACTATCCCTTCATTAAACGTTTGTATGAACTGTCACAAAGCTGTTCAGGCAAGAGATAAATATGATGGTGAGATTTCTCCGGAGATCAAAAAAATCTATAGTGCTTTAGGTTACGATCCTGAAACGCAGAAATACGACGAAAGTAAATCAAAACCAATGGAGTGGGTACGTGTACACAATCTACCTGATTTTGCTTACTTCAACCACTCTCAGCACGTAGTTGTTGCTGAAGATGCAATCCGTAAAGCAAAAGGATTACAACCAAACGAGCCTGTGTGTTTCGCTTGTCACGGTCCGGTTAATACCATGGAAGAAATTTATCAATATTCTCCATTAACCATGAAATGGTGTATTAACTGCCATAAAGAAACAGATATTTCTGGTCAGAAAAACAATGCTTTCTACGCTAAGGTTATCGAAGCGCACGAGAAAATTAAAAAAGGCGAGAAAATCACACCAGCATTATTGGGTGGTTTAGAGTGTGGTAAATGCCACTATTAATAGATTAGAGTTTAGTAAGAACGTTCGATAAACAGTAATATAGCTTAAATGGAAAGCAATAAAAAATACTGGAAAGGCTTAGAGGAGTATAACAATACACCCGATTTTGTTAAGAATAACAAAAACGAATTCGCCGAGCCACTTCCAATAGAAGATGTTTTAAATGAAGCAGGGTTAAGTACCGTTACCCCACGCCGCGACTTTTTAAAGGCGTTAGGTTTTGGTTTAGGTGCGGTTACATTAGCTGCCTGCCAAAGTACACCGTTAAAAAAATCAATTCCTTATCTGGTAAAACCTGAAGAAGTAACTCCGGGTATTCCTAACTTCTATACTTCTAGCTTTAATGGCCAGAGTATTTTGGTTAAAACGAGAGAAGGCCGTCCGATTAAAATTGAACCAAATCCAAATGCGGGTCAGTTTAACTGCGGTACCGATGCAAGAGCGCAGGCTTCTGTATTAGATTTATACGATGTATCTAAACTAAAAGCACCTGCAACCGTAAAAGGTGGACAGGTTGAAGAAACAACCTGGGCAAAAATCGACAGCTATGTAAAAGGCGAGTTGGCAAAAGCACAGGCTGGTGGAAAGAAAATCCGTATTGTAGCATCAACGGTAAACAGCCCATCAACTAATGCAGTAATTGCACAGTTTGTGACTAAATATCCTGCTGCTAAATTGGTACAGTATGATGCGGTTTCTTATACCGGTATTATCCAGGCCAATCAAAACAGTTTCGGTAAAGCTGTTTTACCAAAATATAACTTTGATAAGGCTGACTTAATTGTAAGTTTCGGTGCCGATTTCTTAGGCACATGGATCAGTGGCGAGGAGTTTACTTCTCAATACACTGCTAACCGTAACTACAAATCGTTAGAAAATAAAAAAATGAGCCGCCACATTCAGTTCGAAAGTGGAATGAGCTTAACTGGTACCAATGCAGATACCCGTGTTCCGGTTAAATTATCGGAAGAAGGTCCTGCCTTAATTGCTTTATATAATGCCATTACTGGTGCTGCTTTACCAGGCGGAACGTTGGGTAACAACACCACTGCTGATAAAGTAATTAAACTGGCAGCAAAAGAATTATTGCAAAATAAAGGTAAAGGCCTTGTAGTTTGCGGTTCGAACGATGTTTCTACACAAATTTTAGTAAATGCCATTAACGCCGCTATCGGAAGTTATGGTACTACTATCGATTTAGATAATGTTTGCCACCTATATGCTGGTAACGATGCCGAATTTAACGGTTTAGTTGCTGAAATGAGCCGTGGCGAAGTTGGTGCTGTTTTATTTTTAAACAGTAACCCTGCTTACGATGCAGCGAATACAAAAGCATTTACTGATGCATTGGCTAAGGTTCCTGCGAAAATTTCATTCTCAGACCGTGCTGATGAAACTGCTACACTTTGTGATGCCATCGCTATTAACCATAACTATTTAGAATCATGGGGTGATGCAAACGCTTACGAAGGATATTACTCTATCGTACAGCCAACCATTAACCCTGTTTTCAATAGCCGTCAGGCAGAAGAAAGTTTATTAACCTGGGCTGATGCTCCGGTTAAAGATTACTATCAGTTTGTACGCAGCAACTGGGAAGCTAAAGTATTACCAGCTGCTGGATTGAAGTGGGACGAGGTATTAGAGAAAGGTGTTATTACTGTAGCAGCTAAACCTGCTGGTACTTATAGCTTTACCTTATCATTAGGTGCTGTTGCAACTTCAATTGCAAACAGCAGTAAAGCTTTTAAAGGTGGCGATCAGATTGAGTTACAGGTTTACGAAAACGTACCGATGCGTGATGGTAAAAATGCCAATAACGCATTCTTACAAGAATTACCTGATCCGGTATCTAAAGTAACCTGGGATAACTTTGTTGCCCTTGCACCTAAAACTGCAGAGAAATTAAAAGTTAAAGAATTTGATGTTGTATCTGTTAAAGGTAGCAACGGATATTCAGTAGATCTTCCGGTGTTAATCCAGCCAGGACAGGCACAAGGAACTGCATCTATAGCTGTAGGTTATGGCCGTACCAAAGTTGGTAAAGCAGGTAACGATGTAGGTAAAAATGCCTTCCCTTTTGTTTCTTTTGTAAACGGAACCATGCAATATGCTACAAACGTAACCATTACCCCAACAGGCGGTTACTATGAGCTTGCACAAACACAAACTCACCACTCTTTCGAGGGCCGTGCAGTGATTAAAGAAGCTACTTTCGCAGCATACTTAAAAAATCCTGGAGCTGGTAACGAAAAAGGCGAGCATAAAGATTACGATCTTTGGGATCAATACGAAAAACCAGGTAACAACTGGGTAATGGCAATCGATTTGAATGCTTGTACAGGTTGTGGTTCTTGTATTGTTGCCTGTAACGTAGAAAACAACATTCCGGTTGTAGGCCGTGATGAGGTTCGCCGTCGTCGCGAGATGCACTGGATCCGTATCGACCGTTATTATAGCTACGAAACACCAACTGGTGATGTAACCAAAGAGAAAGAAATTGCTAAGTTAGAAGATTTAGACCATGTTTCTGTTGTTCACCAACCAATGTTGTGCCAACACTGTGATCACGCACCTTGCGAAACAGTTTGTCCGGTATTGGCTACGGTACACTCATCAGATGGTTTAAACCACATGGCTTATAACCGTTGCGTAGGCACACGTTATTGTGCAAACAACTGTCCGTACAAAGTACGTCGTTTCAACTGGTTCAATTACTGGAACGATTCTCGTTTCGATAACTATTTAAATAACGAGTTTACCCAATTAGTTTTAAACCCTGATGTAACTACACGTTCACGTGGTGTTATGGAGAAATGCTCAATGTGTATCCAACGTATACAAGGTGGCAAATTACAGGCTAAAATGGAAAAACGTCCATTAAAAGATGGCGATATTAAAATGGCTTGTCAAGAAGCTTGTTCAGCAAATGCAATCATATTTGGTGATTCAAACGATCCTAATTCAGAGGTTTCAAAAGCATTACGTTCTGAGCGTATCTACTACGTATTAGAAGAAATCAACGTGAAACCAGGTATCGGATATATGACTAAGATTAGAAATACAGATACAAAAGTACAAGCGTAAGCTTTAGCATAAAGAAAATACAAATTATGTCAGGACATAACGAATCAATACTTAGAGAACCATTAATTACCGGCGATAATATCACGTATGCTAAAATTACGGATGATATTTTGATGCCGGTAGAAAATAAGCCAAACAAAGCTTGGTGGATTGGTTTCACCTTTGCTTCATTAGGTGCTTTACTTTGGGTGGTTGCAGTAAGCTACACCTTTTGGAACGGTATCGGAGCATGGGGCTTAAATAAAACAGTAGGTTGGGCTTGGGATATCACCGGTTTCGTATGGTGGGTAGGTATCGGTCACGCTGGAACACTAATTTCAGCAGTACTATTACTCTTCCGTCAGAACTGGCGTAACTCCATCAACCGTTCGGCAGAGGCGATGACGATTTTCGCCGTAATCTGTGCCGCAACTTACGTAGTATCACACATGGGCCGTCCATGGTTGGCTTATTGGGTATTACCTTTGCCAAACCAGTTCGGATCCCTTTGGGTAAACTTTAACTCACCATTGGTGTGGGATATGTTTGCAATCTCTACATACTTCTCTGTATCATTATTATTCTGGTACACAGGTTTATTGCCAGATATTGCTACCATCCGCGACCGTGCAGTGGGCACACGTAGAAAAATCTATTCTATCTTCTCTTTCGGATGGAGTGGAAGTGTTAAAACATGGCAACGTTTCGAAGCGGTGTCGTTAATCTTAGCCGGTATCTCTACACCACTTGTACTTTCGGTACACACAATTGTATCAATGGACTTTGCAACATCGGTAATCCCTGGATGGCACACCACCATCTTCCCTCCATATTTCGTGGCGGGTGCGATTTTCTCGGGCTTTGCGATGGTATTAACCTTATTATTGGTTGCACGTAAAGTATTGGGTTTAGAGAACTACATCACCATGTTCCACATCGAGTCGATGAACAAAATCATCATTTTAACCGGATCAATCGTAGGTGTAGCTTATTTAACTGAGTTTTTCATCGCCTGGTATTCAGGTTCTGAATATGAGCAGTACGCCTTCATCAACAGATCTACAGGTCCATACTGGTGGGCATACTGGATGATGATGACCTGTAACGTAATCTCTCCACAGTTATTATGGTTTAAGAAAATCCGTTTAAGCATCCGTGCTACCTGGATCCTTTCTATCGTAGTAAACATTGGTATGTGGTTTGAGCGTTTCGTAATTATCGTTACTTCATTACACCGCGATTATATTCCTTCAAGCTGGGCAATGTTCTATCCAACCTGGGTTGATATCAGTGTATTCGTAGGTTCAATTGGTCTGTTCTTTACTTTATTCTTATTATTCTTAAGGGTATTGCCATCAATCGCTATCGCAGAGGTTAAATTATTATTGAAATCTGCAAGTGAGCAAGCTAAAATGAAACAGATTAAAGAAGGGCATGAGAATAAAGAATATGTAGCTGAGTACATAGAGTCTTTAGAAAAATTTGATAGTGTTAAACAAGAAGATTACGCAAAAATATAACAATGAGTGATATCAAATATATTTTAGGCAGCTTTGGCGATCCTGATGAAATGATGCACGGCATCGAAAAACTTCAGGAAAATAACATCAGCATTTTTGATGTATATACTCCAATGCCTATACACGGAATAGAAGCCAAATTAGGAATTAAAAGATCTAGAATCGATATCGCAGCTTTTTGCTTTGGTATTACCGGTACTTGCTGTGCATTCGCTTTGATTTATTTCTGCGCAGTAATCGATTGGAGAGTAAACATAGGTGGTAAACCATCATTTGCATTGCCGGATTTTATTCCGATAATGTTCGAACTTACAGTATTATTCTGTGCTTTCGGTATGGTGTTAACTTATTATGCATCTACACACTTATTTCCGGGAAGAGCACCACGCGTGATGGATTTAAGGGCTACTGATGATCGCTTTGTAATTGCAATTGATGCAAAAGACAATGCAGCACACACTGTAATTGATGGATTATTAAAAGATGCAGGTGCTTTAGAAGTAAAGTATAATGAAAGGAAGTACATTAGCTATGAATAAGAATAAATTTGTTTACACGGCGTTTTTAGCTATCGCTTTTGCAGCTACCTTTTCTGCTTGTAAAGATAAGCGCAGTACTGGCTTAGAATATGCCAGAAACATGTATGATCCGATTGCTTACAATCCGGATCAGCCAAATAAGAATTTTAAAGATGGTAAAACTGCACAGTTGCCACCTGCACATACTAAACCGGTAGGTTTTACAGAGTATGATGAGTTTCCTAACACAAAAGAAGGATACGAAGCAGCAGGGGTAAGCATGGTTAACCCTTTACCAGTTGATACGATCAATTTAGCTCAGGGACAACACCTGTTCAAAGTTTTCTGTAGCCCTTGCCACGGAGAAAAAGGCGATGGACAAGGACACCTGGTTAAAATTGAGAAATTTAGTGGTGTACCTTCGTACTTCTCAGGAAGTTCATCAAGAGGTGGAGATATGAAAGCGCTTACCGCTGGTAAAATCTACCACACCATTACATACGGTGTAAATAACATGGGTTCGCATGCTTCACAAATCACGCCAATAGATCGTTGGAAAGTGGTGATGTATGTTCAGGAATTACAAAAACAACAATAAGTAAAGCAGAATATAAATGGGAACTCACAATATTAATTTTAGTGAACAGTTTGAGTTTACAGGTAAAGTAAAAACATTAAGCATAGTTGGTATCGTTTTAGGTGCTGCTGCTATTGCTTTTGGTTTCTTAGCTGGTGATAAAGTAATGCACGAGCGTACTTTTGCCAACCTGTTGCTTATGGCATATTACTTTGCATGCGTATGTATGTCAGGTACATTTTTCCTTGCTGTTCAATATGTAGCTCAAGCGGGTTGGTCTGCATCAATTTTACGTGTACCACAAGCTATGGCAAAAACATTGCCTATAGCAGCTGTAATACTTATTGTAGTTATTTCAGCAGGTTTATACACACATAACTTATATCACCACTGGCATGCTGATGGATTAACCGATCCTAACAGCCCCAACTACGATTCACTAATTGCTGGTAAATCAGTGTTTCTGAATGTACCTTTCTTTTTAGGTCGTCAGGTAGTGTTTTTAGGTGTTTATAGTATCTTTTCTACCCTGTTTGTTAAATTTTCTTACAATGAAGATTTAGCTGGTGGTTTAAATTCTTACAGAAAAAGCTTTAAAAATGCTTGTATCTTTTTAGTAATTTACGGTTTTACTACACCGATTTTTGCTTTCGATACCATCATGTCATTAGAAGCACACTGGTTTTCAACCATGTTCGGTTGGTATAACTTCGCAGCAATGTGGGTAAGCAGTTTAGCTACTATCGCAATCATCATTATCTTATTAAGAAGAGCAGGTTATATGCAATGGGTTAACAATAGCCACTTGCACAACTTAGGCCAGTTTATCTTTGGTTTCTCTATCTTCTGGACTTATGTATGGTTTGCGCAGTTCTTATTAATCTACTATGCAAACATGCCTGAGGAAACTGTATACTTCTACAAACGCTTTGAATATTACAAATTCTGGTTTTTCTTAAACCTTGCCATGAATTTCTTAGCGCCGGTATTGTTGTTAATGGATAGAGATAACAAAAGAACAGACGCTAAATTATTATTCGTTGCCATCGTGGTATTATTAGGTCACTGGGTAGATTATTACCAGATGATTATGCCAGGAGCGGTAGAAGATGGACATAATGGTTTTGGTATTATTGAAATTGGTACAGCAATAGGTTTCGTAGGATTGTTTACCTTTACGGTTTTAACAGCATTGAGCAAAAAACCTTTAATTGCAAAGAATCACCCATTATTACAAGAAAGTTTGCATCATCAACTATAGTGGTGACAGGATAGAGCAAATATTTAATTATTATTATAATTAGCAGTACAGCGTACTACTTTTAAGAAAATGAGTTTAAGAAAGTTTATAACGAATAAAACGACCGCAGCTTTAGCAGTATTGATTACTGCTTTTGCCAACACTAGCGTATTTGCGCAAGATGCAGCAGCAGGTGCTGCCGCGGCACCGAAAGTTGATATGGGCGAGGTTTATAAATCTGTAATATTTTATATTCTGGTTTTCCTTGCCGTATGCTTATTCATTGCAATTATTGGTAAAGCAATAAGGGTATACGAATTAAGCCGCGAAGCACAGGGTAAAGCTGTGGGTATTAACTGGAACAGGATCCACGCAAGTTTATTTGCCCTGTTTTTAGTGATAGGTTTATATGGTGTATATTGGGAATACACGGTGCATGGCGCCATGTTGCTTCCAGCTGCAGCATCGGAACACGGAAAGAAAATTGATGAAATGTTTAACTTAACGTTAATCATTACCACAATCGTATTTGTGGTTACACATATCCTGTTATTCGGATTTTCTTATATCTACAAATACTCAGCTAAAAGAAAAGCTTACTACTATCCACACAACAATACAATCGAAAAGATCTGGACAATCGTTCCTGCTTTAGTATTAACGGTATTGGTATTAATGGGTTTCTTAACCTGGAGATCAATTTTCTTCAAAGTTGAAGATCCTAAAAATAAACCGTTGCAGATCGAAGTTACTTCAGAGCAGTTTAAATGGTCTATCCGTTATCCGGGAGCTGATGGCGTAGTTGGTAACAAAAACTACAAGTTAACTACAGCTACCAACCCATTAGGTATCGATTTTAAAGACCTGAACTCTCGTGATGATGAGATGGCTGATGAGATGGTGATCCCAGTTGGAAAACCGGTAAAACTGATCTTAACCAGTAAAGATGTAATTCACAGTTTTTACATGCCACACTTCAGGGTACAGTTAAATACCGTGCCGGGTATGCGTGTTTTCTTTGAGTTTACGCCAACAAAAACTACCGCTGAAATGCAACAGGAAACTAACGATCCTAACTTTAAGTACCTTTTCTTCTGTGCTAAAATCTGTGGATCTGGTCACTACAACATGCAGAAAGTGGTACGTGTAGTTTCTGAAGCCGAGTACAAAACCTGGATTGCTGAGCAGAAAACATACTTAAACGACGATTTAAGAAAACAATTTAATTTGCCAGTGGCACCTGCACCTGCAAAAGCAGCAGCAGATTCGACAGCTACAGATACAGCAGCTGTTAAAACTAACCAAATGGCTTTAAATAAATAATATTAAGCAGGAGCGAACGAATTATGTCAACAATAGCATTACACGACGAACACAATCACGATCACGCTGATCATGGGCATCATAAAGAGACTTTGATTTCAAAGTATATCTTTAGTATGGATCATAAAATGATTGCTAAGCAATTTTTGATTACCGGTATTATTATGGCGGTAATTGCAATGGGCTTATCAATTTTATTCCGTATTCAATTGGCATGGCCAGATAAAAACTTCCCATTCTTAGAAACATTTTTAGGTAAATGGGCAGAAGGTGGCCGTATCAAACCCGATTTTTACCTGGCTTTGGTAACCATTCACGGTACCATCATGGTATTCTTTGTACTAACCGCAGGTTTAAGTGGTACTTTTAGTAATTTACTAATTCCACTTCAGGTGGGTGCGCGAGATATGGCTTCGCCATTCTTAAACATGCTTTCATACTGGTTCTTCTTTATGGCATGTGTGATCATGATGTCATCATTCTTTATCCAAACAGGCCCGGCATCTGGTGGTTGGACGGTTTATCCGCCGCTATCCGTTGTTGCCAAGGCAATGCCGGGATCAGGAATGGGTATGACTTTATGGTTAATAAGTATGGTGCTTTTCGTAGCCTCATCACTAATGGGTGGTATCAACTACGTAAGTACAATTTTAAACATGCGTACCAAAGGTATGGACCTTTGGAAAATGCCATTAACCATCTGGGCTTTCTTTTTGACTGCTATTTTAGGTATCTTATCATTCCCTGTTCTTGTAGCTGGTGTGGTATTAATGGTATTCGACCGTAGCTTCGGTACAAGTTTCTACTTATCAGATATCGTAATGGGTACTGACATTTTACCAAACGAAGGTGGTTCTCCAATTTTATGGCAACACTTATTCTGGTTCTTAGGTCACCCTGAGGTATATATCGTAATTATGCCGGCATTGGGTATCTCATCTGAGGTAATCTCTGTAAACTCACGTAAACCGATCTTCGGTTACCATGCAATGGTTTATTCGTTAATTGGTATTACCGTATTATCATTCATCGTTTGGGGTCACCACATGTTTGTTACCGGTATGAACCCATTGTTGGGTGGTGTATTTATGATTACCACATTGATTATTGCGGTACCATCGGCAGTAAAAACCTTTAACTATTTAGCAACATTATGGCGTGGTAACATCCGTTTCACACCAGCCATGTTATTCGCTATCGGTTTAGTTTCATTCTTTATCTCTGGTGGTTTAACCGGTATCTTCTTAGGAAATGCATCTTTGGATATTAACTTACACGATACTTACTTTGTTGTTGCCCACTTCCACCTTGTAATGGGATCTGCAGCAATCTTTGGTATGCTTGCAGGTGTTTATCACTGGTTCCCTAGAATGTTCGGTAAAATGATGAATGCTAAATTAGGATACTTACACTTCTGGTTAACTTTCATTGCAGCTTACCTGGTATTCTTCCCACTTCACTTCTTAGGTTTAGATGGTGTACCACGTCGTTACTATGCATTTACAGAGTTTGAGTTTATGAAAAAATGGTTAACAGTTAACGTATTTGTAACATGGGCTGCTATTATGGCTGCACTTGCTCAGGTAGCGTTCTTGTTCAACTTCTTCTACTCAATCTTTAAAGGAAAAGTAGCTCCTCAGAACCCTTGGGAATCTAATACGTTAGAGTGGACTGCACCTGTTGAGCACATCCACGGTAACTGGCCAGGAGAAATCCCAACAGTATACAGATGGCCTTATGACTATAGTAAACCAGGTCATGATGCAGACTTTATTCCTCAAACTGTTCCTTTCTCTCAAACGATGAGCTCTAACTTACCTCACGATTTTGAAGGAAATGCAGAAGCAGAAAAAATTCAGCAAGATTGGGAATTAGCCAATCCTGTTGAAGCAAACAAAGGCTAGTTTAAGCTTAAAATAAAAATTTTAAAAGGGGTATCTGATTAAGTTTCTGCTTATCCGGATACCCTTTTCATCTTAAAAGATATATGGTCAGTAGATCAGAACAACGTTTCATTAGAATTAATCTTATAACCATTATAGTTACGCTATTGGTTATACTTGCCGGTGGTATTGTACGCAGTACCGGATCGGGCATGGGTTGTCCGGATTGGCCTAAGTGTTTCGACCGTTATGTTCCGCCAACCGATGTATCACAGCTTCCTGCAAATTATAAAGAAAAATATGTTGCAGGCAGGTTGAAAAAGAATGAAAAGTTTGCCAGGTATTTAGAAAGTATGGGCAAAGTTGCCTTAGCTGATAGCATCAGGCACGATCAGAGCATTACTGTACCCGAAGAGTTTAATCCGGCTAAAACCTGGACGGAGTATTTAAACCGCTTGGCTGGGGTAGCAGCTGGAATATTCCTGTTTTTAACAGCCGTTTATTCTTTTACTTACCGCAAAACAGCAAAACGGATTATTTTGCTAAGTATCCTAAACATTTTTGTAGTAGGGTATCAGGCTTGGTTAGGATCCATAGTGGTATCAACCAATCTAGCTCAGTGGGTGGTAACGGTACACATGCTTTTGGCACTGGTTATTTTAGCCATATCCATTTATACCTATAATTACGCGAAACAGCTTAACAAAGCACCTTCTGTAATCATGTACCGGATATTATGGTTAAAAGGATTTTTGTTCTTCACCTTAGTGATCAGCATTATCCAGATCGTTTTAGGGACTGATGTGCGTGAGGCCGTAGATGTGATTGCAAAATCGCTTGCTTATGGCAGTAAAGCCACGTGGATTTCGAAAGTGGGGTCTGTGTTTTCTTATCACCGCGATCTGGCCATTTTAGTGGTGATAACCAATGCGATTGTTTACAAAATGGTTATCGATCGTTTTAGTGGTAAAGCAGCACCATTATTAACCGCAAGGTTTATACTAATTACGCTCCTGATCCAATTATTAAGTGGTATTGCATTAGCTTATATTGCTTTTCCACCAGCAGCGCAGGCATTACATATTCTGTTCTCAACGCTGTTATTTAGTTTACAGTTTTATCTGTACCTGTTGGTTTACCGAACAAGTACTTATAAACAATAATATTTAAGGAAATTGAAACAATATCTTTCAGATTTTTCTAAACTCATCAAATTCAGGCTATCGTTTACGGTAGTGTTTTCGGCATCGATTTCTTTTTTAATTGGACAGAAAATGCAAATAGGCAGGAGTCAAGATCCTGCTTGGGTAAAGAAAATGGTGTCTTTAGGTGAAACTGACATTGTTCACACTATTAATTGGGGAAACTGGCTGATTTTAATTGCAGGTGGATTTTTAGTTACTGCAGCAGCAAACTGTTTTAACGAAATTATAGAAAAGGATCTGGATAAATTAATGTCGAGAACAAAAGACCGCCCGATGCCTGCTGGTAGAATGACAACCGGACAAGGCTTGATTTTGGGTGTGTTTATGGCATTTTTGGGTACCTGGTTACTGGGACATTTAAATCTTGAAACCGGTTTGTTATCTGTGTTTTCAATTTTATTGTATGCTTTTGCTTATACACCATTGAAAAGAAAATCGCCGATTGCTGTTTTTGTAGGTGCAATACCAGGGGCTTTGCCACCACTTATTGGTTATTTGGCTGCTTTTGGTAGTTTAAAGTCAGAAATGTTTTACGCAATTGACTATAATATTGCTGTTATTTTATTCCTGATCCAGTTTGTATGGCAGTTTCCACACTTTTGGGCCATTGCCTGGGTGCTGGATGACGATTACAAAAAAGCTGGTTTTAGATTATTACCAACCAAAAAACGAGATAAAACATCTGCGCTGCTTACTTTTTTAAGTACATTGATTTTAATCCCGGTAAGTTTATTGCCAACTATTTATGGTTTTGGCGGTTATTACATTGCTGGTTTATCATTAATAGCAGGATTGATATTTAGCTGGCTGGCTTTTAAACTTTTAATGAACAGAGAACTGATCGACGCGAAAAAAGTGATGTTCTGTTCGTTTTTTTACATCCCGGCTGTACAGTTGGGCTTATTATTAAATTTTATAGCAAAATAACTTATGGTTATCACAATGGAAAAAATCCAGGATACATTTGATCCAAAACCCAGAAAGTTTATTGTTTGGCTATTTGTAGTATCATCTACCATTATGTTTGGAGGCTTTACCAGTTATTACCTGGTATTTGCGGCATCTAAAGGTAAAGGGCATGGTTTAGTATTGCCTGATGCATTTATTTACTCCAGCTTAGTGATTATAGCAAGCAGTATTACCTTGTTCTTAGCATCCCGAGCGCTAAGAAAATTAAATTTCAGTTTACAGCGCAACCTGCTTTGGGTTACCGTAATATTGGCCGTTGCTTTTGGCGTGATGCAGTTTAATGCATGGGGAAGTATGGTGAGAACAGGTGCAACCTTAGTGGGCAATAATGCAGCAATTTCTTTTATTTATGTGGTATCGGGCATGCACTTATTACACATTATAGCAGGTGTTGGGCTTATTATTAATGCATTAGCAGGCAGTTATAAAAACATTCCTGCTGCTAAAGGCCAGTATAGAATGGAAATTGCTTCTATTTTTTGGCATTTTATAGATATATTATGGATATATCTGTATGTTTTTTTACTTTTGAACCGTTAAATTTGTTAACAAACTATTATACTATTTCCAAATGAATGCAGTATCACAATTAGATCAAGTTAAAACCGGGCCATGGAATGGTGGTCGTTCTCCGTGGTCGGTAGAATATGGTAAAATCATGATGTGGTTTTTCCTTTTGTCAGATGCTTTTACCTTTTCATCTTTATTGATCTACTACGGCGCTCAGCGTTTTTCTAAATTAACATGGCCAGATCCGGATTTGGTTTTCCAATCTATCCCCGGTATTAAAGATACAGGTGCACCATTAGTTTTTGTGGGTATCATGACTTTTATTCTGATCTTAAGCTCAGTAACCATGGTTATGGCAGTAGAGGCCGGACATCGTCGTTCTAAAAAAGAAGTAATTGCTTGGCTAATTCCTACAATTGTTTTAGGATTTATGTTCTTGGGCTGTCAGGCTTTAGAATGGAGCCACTTACACCATGAAGGTTTCTGGTGGGGTACAATTCCATCTGCTGAAGAGTTAAAACATTTATTTGATGGGCCAGTTTCTTTGGTTGCTGCACAACAGTTTGCAAACTTATTCTTTACCATTACAGGTTTTCACGGTTTCCACGTATTTAGTGGGGTAATGATCAATGTGATTATTTTAATCATGACGATTAACGGAACTTTCGAAAAAAGAGGACATTATTTAATGGTAGAAAAAGTTGGTTTATACTGGCACTTCGTAGATTTAGTATGGGTGTTTGTATTTACATTCTTCTATTTGGTTTAATTTCAATTATTTAAAATATTTAATATGTCAGATCACTCACATACAACAGAAGGACACGAGCATGGCGAACATGCAGGATTGGATAAAGCTAAAATCTGGAAAGTAGCCGGTATTTTAACTTTAATTACTGCAATCGAGTTTATCATAGCACTATGGGCAATCCCTGGTCATCATATCCCTCAACATGTAGGTAATTATATTTATATTGCTTTAACCCTTGTAAAGGCTTTTTATATTGTTGCTTACTTTATGCACTTAAAATATGAGAAATTAGGCCTGCAGCTTGCATTAACCGTTTCATTTATTTTCATTGGTTACTTTATTGTATTAATGTTAATAGAAGGTGGGTTTTTAAACATCCACATGATGAATCATTAATGAAAAGAAATCCTATAAAAAAGGTAATAATCCTGGTAAGCATTTTAGCTATACCGGGATTTTTGTTTTTTTACTTATTGCCACACTTTGCAAAAAACCGGTATAAGAGTTTACCTGTTTTTGGTAAAAAGATCGTTGCCACCACTTTCCACAGTGTAAAAGGGAAGAAAATCCCCGATACCATTTATCATCAGGTTCCTGATTTTAAGTTCATCAATCAGCAAAATGATAGTGTGAGCTGGAAAACGCTGGAAAATAAGATCGTAGTGCTTAATCTGTTCTATACAGGCGCAGGTGGTCAGCAAACCAGTAAATACATTAAAAAGCTTTCTGATGGTTACGAACAGAAACCTTTGGTGAAGTTTTTAAGCTTATCGGTAGATCCTGCTGATAAAAGTAAAATAAAAGACTATGCGGCTGGTTTTAAAGCAAAAGAAGGTAAGTGGGATTTCCTTGCTGGAGATACCGTTAAAACTTACCCACTGATTAAAAGAGGTCTATTGCTCGATGTGATAGAGGATGATACCAAAGAAAAGCCAACCTTCATTTTTAGTAACAAAATTCTACTGATCGATAATTTGCATCGCATTCGTGGCATGTATGATGCAGACAATGCCGAGGCTAATGCTAAACTGGAAGACGAGATTAAAGTGCTAATCGCCGAGTATTTAAGGAATGTTAAGGACGGTAGATAGTCTTTAGTCCTAAGTCTGGAGTCTGCAGTCGAATACATTTAATAAAAATATAAAGAGATAAAAAATACTCATGGAAAATAGCCCGATTGAGAAAAAATACAGTAAATGGATTATTATCCTATCCATTTTTATTCCTGTTGCAGTAGCGTTTTTATTTGTGGTAAAGTTAAAAGACCTTGGTATTGATGCACCAACGCTTCCTTTTTTGCCGCCTATATATGCAACCATTAATGGTATAACTGCCATTTTATTAGTTGTAGCTGTATGGGCAATTAAAAACGGTAAAATTAACCTGCACCAAAATTTAATGAAAACAGCCATTGGCTGCTCTTTACTTTTTTTGGTGATGTATATTGCTTACCACATGACTACACCATCTACCAAGTTTGGAGGAGAGGGCACGATTAAATATGTATATTTCTTTATCCTGCTCACACACATCCTTCTTTCAATCGCCATTATACCTTTGGTATTGGTTACTTATGTGAGGGCATTGGCGCAGCGTTTCGATCGCCATAGAAAAATTGCAAGAATTACCTTCCCGCTTTGGCTTTATGTAGCCATAACCGGAGTAGTGGTGTACCTGATGATTTCGCCTTATTATCAGTATTAAGAAATTTATTAATAGAGCAATAAATGAAGCCTTACCTGTGATGTAAGGCTTTTTTAGTTATAGTACGTTTGTCATTTGCTTTAACCCATTTTTTTTTCCACTTTTATGTGCATTATATCTCACAAGAAGATTCTTACATTTTGTATTGGGTATAGATATCAAAAAATTTATGGTGACAGGAAAGACTGAAGATGAACATAAATTGATCGAAAAAATTGTTGAAGGTGATGAACAGGCTTTTTCTGTATTGTTCTTCAAATATCTTCCTGTACTCCAGATTTTCGCTACAAAGTTTACAAAATCTGATGATGCTGCCGAAGAAATTATTCAGGATGCTTTTTTAAGGGTTTGGCTTAACCGTGATAAATTAGTGGAAGTAGAGAATGTAAAAGCCTATCTTTATAAATATGTATCCAATGAATGTTTGAGTTATCTCCGCAGAAAACTCAAAGAAGATAAAATGGTTGATGCTTTTACTAATAAACAGCTCAGTAGTCATAATAATACTGCTGAAGAGATTAATTTGAATGAAATTACCAAGATTATAGCTGTGGCAGTAGAAAAGTTGCCCGAACAACGCAAAAACATTTATCAACTAAGCAGGCGTGATGGTAAAAGCATTCCGGAAATCGCTGAAATACTCAATATATCTCCAAATACAGTCAAAAATGCCCTTGTAATATCACTTAAGTCGATAAGGTTGCATTTAAATCAGCATGGGATTGTCTTTGTTTTTCCAATTGTTTGCTTCTTTTTTAAAATAAAATGAAAAAAAATTAAATTCCGATAGTCCTAATTTTCTTTTGCGGCTTCTTAGTATCAGAATCTTTATATGGAAGAACGTATACTTTATCTATTACAACAATTTACAGCTAAAACATTAAGCCCGGCAGAAAGAGAAGAACTCTTAGCTATGGCTGAGAATGGCAATTCAATCCTTACCGGTGAAATCACGAAAATGATTATCGCAGAGGAAGAATATGCTGCTGATGTTGTTGATGAAAAATGGAATCCCGTTCTAAATAAAATTCTTACTGTAGATAAACCTGGTCGCTCGCCTCGTCGGATTTTAATGAATACCTTCAAATGGGCTGCTGCAGCCGTTGTATTTATTACCTTCTCTTTTGGAGCTTATATTTCCTTAAATAAAAAGAAAGAGCACGTGTTCGCTACAGATGTTGCGCCTGGTAAAAACAAGGCCATCTTAACTTTGGCCGATGGAAAAAAGATTTCACTTTCTGACGCTACTACTGGTGATATTGCAAAAGAAGCGGGTTTATCCATCACCAAAACGGCCGATGGGCAATTGGTATATAATATTGCCGAATCAGAAAATGTTGAAGATACCCAGTTAAATACCATATCAACCCCAAATGGGGGCGAATGGCAGATTCGTTTACCTGATGGGTCGACAGTTTGGCTTAATGCCGCTTCTTCTATTCAATATCCCTTAAATATAGGAACGGCAAAACAGCGTATCGTTAAATTAAATGGTGAAGCCTATTTTGAAGTTGCCAAAAATGCTGCACATCCTTTTATCGTAGAAACAGATAAACAATCTGTTGAGGTATTAGGTACACACTTTAATATCAACAGCTATTACGACGAAGTCGTAACCAAAACAACCCTGTTGGAAGGAAGTGTGCGTGTATCGCACGGTAGTACTAGCCAAAGTGAAATACTTAAACCAGGAGAGCAATCTATCGTATCCGTTTCGGGCATTAATGTAAAAGGTGTTGACTTGGATGAAGCTATTGCCTGGAAGAACGGCTATTTCATGTTTAATAATGAAAAACAAGAAAGCATTTTGCGAAAAGTGGCCCGTTGGTATAACGTAGAAATAGAATATGCTGATCCAGCTGCAAAAGAGGTGATGTATTATGGAACGGTAAGCCGTTTCGAAAAAATATCAAAAGTGCTGACCAAGTTCGAACAGACTGGTGAAGTGCGTTTTGATATCAAAGGCAATAAAGTAATTGTCTACAAAGAATAATGAGAACAGATGGAGGCTTAACTAACCTTTATCTCTAAAAATAAAACAACATAATCAACTTAACCTAACCCTAACAAATTATGATTAGACCTCGACAAAACTCCTGACCATTCAAAGATGAATGAATAATAAAAGGAGTGCTTGCAACACCCCCTTTATTATCTGTTTAGCTATTCCGTAAGCCGGAATCGATTAAAAATCAATTATTTCTTGGATAACCCGCGAAACGCTTTTTTAGCTTCCAAACTTCATTGCGCTTCGCAAAAAAAAACAGACTATTAAATGTACAAAATTTATATTGGAATTTTATGTACGCATCGACGCTACATACCTAAATTGCTATTGATTATGAAGTTAGTTACGGTCATACTGCTTGCCTCTTTAATGCAGGTAAGTGCAGCTTCATTCGGCCAGTTGGTTACATTAAAGGAAAGGAATGTAACATTAGAGAAAATGTTCAAAGAAATCAGGCTGCAATCTGGTTACGATGTATTGTTATCAACCAGCAAGATTAGCAGTACAACTACTTTTAACGCAAATTTTAGCAATTCGACCATAGAAGAGGTAATGGCGAAAATCATCGCGGGTAAAGATTTAACCTATACCATTGAAGATAAGACCATTTTAATAAAACCGACCGAAAAATCTATTTTAGATAAAGTGATTGGTTATTTTATAGCTGTAAAGGTTTCGGGTAAAGTACGCGATAAAAACGGAGGTATTTTACCAGGCGTTAGTGTACGCGAAAAGGGGGTAGCCAATGCTGTATCAACCAATGGTGCTGGTGAATACTTAATCTCTGTTAAAGAAAATGCAACTTTGGTTTTTAGTTATATCGGCTACAAAACATTAGAAGTTCAGGTAGGCTCTAAAACTTTGGTTAATGTTACATTAGAAGAAGATGCAGCGCAATTAAGGGAGGTAAACGTAGTTTCTACTGGTTATCAACAGTTAGACAGAAAATTGTTTACGGGTTCTTCAACGTTGGTTAAAGCAGAAGATTCTCAACGAAACGGTGTTCCAGATATCAGCCGCATGTTAGAGGGCCAGGTTGCCGGTGTATCTGTTCAGAACGTTTCGGGTACTTTTGGTGCTGCTCCTAAAATCCGTGTTCGGGGTGCAACTTCAATATCCGGCGATAACAAGCCGCTTTGGGTGGTTGATGGTATTATCCTGGAGGATGTTGTAAATATTTCCAACGATGCACTATCAACAGGTGATGCGAATACATTAATCGGCTCTTCAGTTGCGGGTTTAAACCCTGATGATATCGAGAGTTTCAATATTTTAAAGGATGCTGCCGCTACGGCCATGTATGGTGCACGTGCCATGAACGGGGTTATTGTGGTAACAACTAAAAAAGGCCGCCAAACTGAAGGTGCCCCACGCGTTAGTTATACAGGTAACTTTACCACTTACTTAAAACCAGATTATTCGCAGTTCGACATTTTAAATTCTGCCGACCAAATGTCGATTAACCTGGAACTTGAGAATAAAGGATTTTTCCAACAAACATCAACTAAAGGCGCAAACGTTGGTCCTTTTGGTAAAATGTATGCTGCTTTATACAATTATGATGCAACTACCAATACCTATGAATTGAAAAATGATGTTTTAAGCCGCACAAAATACTTAGAAAGATATGCCAATGCCAATACCGATTGGTTTGATGTTTTGTTTAAGAACTCGCTGCTTCAAGAGCATTCGTTAAGTGTTACCTCTGGTACAGAGAAATTTCAAACTTATGCTTCGACATCGTATTTACATGATAGCGGACAAACAATAGGTAACTCGGTAGACCGCTTTACAGGTAATTTTAGGCTTAATTGGAAAATGAGCGATAAATTAAGTGTAGAGTTACTGGCAAACGGATCAGTACGTGATCAACGTGCGCCAGGTACTTTAACAAGAAACTCTGACCCGGTTTATGGAACTTTCTCGAGAGATTTCGATATTAACCCTTATTCGTATGCTTTAAACACCAGCAGAGCTGTAACACCTTATAATCAAGACGGAAGTTTGGAGTATTTTACCAGAAATTATGCGCCATTTAACATTTTAAATGAGTTAGAAAATAACTATTTAACCTTAGGCCAAATCGATTTTAAAGTTCAGGGTGGGATTAAATATAAAATTATTCCGAGTTTAACTTATTCTGTTGATGGAGCTTACCGTTTTGCTAAAACTGATCGTCAGCATTACATCAAAGAAAACTCCAATATGGCAATGGCTTTCAGGGCCGGAGCTAACGATCCAACTGTAATGGGTAGCAATCCATTCCTGTATCAAAATCCCGACGATTTCTCGGCATATCCAATTGTAACTTTACCGCAAGGTGGTTTCTACAATGTGAACTATGATAATTTAAAAAATTATTATTTCAGACAGAACTTAGAGTTTAATAAAACAATTGCCGAGGTTCATAAATTGAACGTTTTCGGATCAATGGAGGTTCGTTATATCGACAGACAAACATCAAATTTTGATGGTGTGGGTTATCAATATGATAATGGTGGTATTGTTAATGCCAATTACAACTACTTTAAAAAGGGACAGGAAGCCGGTGCGCCATATTACGGTATGAGTGTAGGTGCCGACCGTTTTGCTGCATTTGCTTTAAGGGCGGCTTATGCTTATAAAGATAAATATAGCTTTAACGCAACAACCCGTTATGATGGATCTAACCTGATGGGTAAAAGCAGAACTGCAAGATGGTTACCAACCTGGAACATTTCTGGTGCATGGAATATCGATCAGGAAAACTTTTGGCCTAAAAACGATATATTCACATCAGCACGTATCAGGGCAACTTATGGTTTAGTAGCAAACATTGGTAATGCCAATAACTCTGCTGCTGTTTATTACAACCAAATTTCGAGAAGACCATACGATAACGAAAAAGAAACAGTTACCTACATTTCGAGTTTAGCCAATGATGAGTTAACCTGGGAAAAATTGAAAGAGGCAAATATCGGTGCTGATTTAACATTCTTAAAAGACAGGTTAAATGTAACCGTTGATGTGTATAGAAGAAATATATACGATTTAATTGGTAGCATTAATACATCTGGTATTGGTGGTGAGTTTACCAAAACAGCCAATTATGGTAAAATGAAAGCTCATGGTGTAGAGTTTACTATTGCTGGTAATGCCATTAATAAAGAGGATTTTAGATGGAGAACCCAGTTCAACTTTGCTTTTAATAAAAACGAAATTACCTCTTTAGAAGTTAACCCAAATATTTTTAGCCTGGTTGATGATAATGGTGGTGCATTGGTTGGTCATGCTCAGGCAGGATTATATTCAATTCAATTTGCCGGCTTGGATCATAATTATGGCTATCCATATTATATTGACGAAAAAGGTGTACGTACCACTTATGTAAATTTACAGAGCACGGATATTGGTTATCTTAAATATGAAGGCCCAATAGACCCAACACTTACCGGAGGTTTTTATAACCAGTTCAGGTATAAAGGATTTGGTCTTTCTGCTTTATTTACTTTTGCCGCTGGTAACTACATCCGTTTAGCGCAAACATTTTCTTCTACCTATCCCGATCTGTATTCAATGTCTAAATCGATGCTGAACAGATGGATCCAGCCTGGTGATGAGGCTTTTACAACTGTTCCGGCTTTGTTGGATGCTTATACTGCGGCAAGACTTGTTAAAGAGTCGGATGGTGCAACCATAGATGCCCGTTACCCATATAACCTATATAATTTTTCGAGCGAGCGTGTTGCAAAAGGAGATTATATCAGGTTTAAACAAATCTCGTTAAGCTACGATATTCCTAAGAAACTTGCTGCCAAATTCCACATGTCGAATGCAACAGTATCTCTTATTGGAAATAACATTGCTTTATTATACTCTGATAAACGTTTAAACGGACAAGATCCTGAATTTTTCGGAAATGGCGGGGTGGCTTTACCAATCCCTAAACAATATACATTATCATTAAAGGTTGGATTCTAAAAAATAATTATTATGAAATTAAACAAAATACAATTTTTATTATTTGGGCTACCTCTTTTACTTACGGCACAATCGTGTAATAAGTACTTAGATAAAGAACCCGATAATAGAACAGAAATTAACTCGGTATCAAAGGTAGCGCAACTGGTTGCAACTGCTTACCCACAGTACGATTATTATACATTTACAGAGGCTGCTTCTGATAATGCAGAAGATAAAGGAAGCGGTGTTGGTTCAACAGACGATGTGTCTACATTACCTTATTTTTGGAAGGATTTTGTTGGTGCAAGTACAGGAAGTTCAACCAATTACTGGAATGGTTGTTATGCAGGTATTGCAGCAGCAAATCAGGCTTTGCAGGCTATTGAGCAGAACAACTTCGGAAATGCTGTTTTGCCATACAAAGGCGAAGCTTTGGTGGCAAGAGCTTATGCCCACTTTATGTTGGTTACGTTTTTCGCCAAAGAATATACCATTGGTGGAGCCAATAGTTCGCCTGGTATCCCTTATGTAACCACTCCCGAAACTAAGGTGATCCAGCCTTACGAGAGAGGTACAGTTCAATCTACTTACGATAAAATCGAAAAAGATCTGAATGAAGGGATTGCATTATTATCAGCCAGTGCCTATTCGGTACCAAAATATCACTTTACACCAGCTGCTGCCCATGCTTTTGCATCCCGTTTTTACCTGTTTAAAGGTGATTGGCAAAAAGCTATTGATCATGCTAACCTGGTAACAGCCGGAGGAGATTATACTTCGATAGTAAGACCGGTAAATTCGACACTTGCGGCATTAAGTACTGCTGATTACAGAGCTGCCTATACAAGATCTGATTTAAAAGCTAACCTGTTACTTGCAAATCAGTATTCAGCTTATCAAAGATTAACCAGCCCAAGGTATGGGTATGGACAGAATTTGGTGAAAATGTTTGCAGCAGGTGGCGTATCGGGTAACATTACCGGAAAGGCTTATGCAAATAAAATCCTTTCTTATGGAGCTCCAAATTATACCACTTATAAGTATTACGAATATTTCTTTATCACAGATCAGGTTGCACAGATTGGCTATCCATATTTAATGGCCCCACTATTAACTACGGATGAGGCCTTATTAAACAGGGCCGAAGCCTATGCTAAACTGGGTCAGTTTGATAATGCATTAAAAGATGTAAATATAATCCTGGCCAATACGGTAAGTGGGTATAATGCTGGTAGTGATGTAGTAACCCAAGCTAGAGTAGCAAGCTTTTATAACACTACGGATATGACAGATGGAATTGTCAAGTTGATATTAAGCATTAAAAAAGCACAGTTTTTACAGGAGGGTATGCGGTGGATGGATTTATTGAGAAATCACTTGCCTGTAGTTCATAATACCTTAGAAAATGGAGTAGAAGGCTCGATGACCTTAGGTGCTGATGATAACCGTCGTTTGTTCCAAATTCCTGAAGAAGCAAAACTTTCTGGAGTACCATTAAATCCTAGATAAAATATACTGTTATGAAAAGAAATATATTTAAAACCTTAAGCTTTATCGCTCTTCTTGGTATGATGGTTTCATGCCGTAAAGAAGCGGCGCTTAATGTTGATTTAACTAAATACAATATTGATAATCCTGTTGCAAATACAGATTTAGATGCCTGGTTAAAAACAACATTTTTGGATGAGTATAATATGGACGTGATTTATCGTTACACCAGGTATTATTACGATAATGATAAAAATGTTGCCCCTAGTAATACTGCACAAGTAAGACCACAGATGCAAACTGTACTTGATGGTTTCATTTTGCCCTATCGGAAAATTGCTGGCGTTACTTTTATCAAAAAGAGTATACCAAAAGAGTGGATAATGTTTGGATCTGGTGCTTACCAAACCGATGGATCAATGATTTTGGCTACTGCATCAGCGGGTAGGCGTGTTACCATTTATGATGTTAATAATTTTAACGTAAATGATGCTGCTCTTGTGGTTGGAAAATTAAAAACCATTCATCACGAGTTTACGCACATTTTGAATCAACAGGTACCAATGCCTGCTGATTTTCAGAATATCACAAAATCAACTTATAATGCAACCTGGACAACTGTAGCTGATGCTACCGCCAGAGACAACGGATATGTAACACCTTATGCATCGAGCGAGCCGGTTGAGGATTTTGCTGAAATGACCTCTCATTTGTTAGTATTTGGCCAAGCCTGGTTTGATGCAAGGGCAAATGCAGCATCTGCTGTTGGTAAAGCTGCCCTGAAAGCTAAAGAGGCTAGTGTGGTACAATATTTCACCATTAACCTGGGTGTCGATTTCAGAAAATTGCAGCAGGAAGTACAAAATGTGGTAAGAAATCAATATAAATATGCTCCTGCAAGTTTTCCTTATTGGATGGGACAGAATTTGTTTAAAACAATGACTATTAATTTAGAAAGTCCAATTTATGCTGATAATGGTATTTCTTCAGATTTTGCGACGCCTTACAATACATTCAAGGCTGCGGTTTTAGCTGCTAATGCAACACAAAAATATCATCTTGATTATATTCAGATGAGATTTGAATCAGCTACTGTATTGACAGTACGGGCAGCATTTTCTAATGCAACAACACAGTATTTTGGTGATTATTCATTTAACTACACTGTTAATGCAACTACAGGAGCTGTAACATTTACTAAAGTAGCCAATGGTACTGGTACAACATTTAGTAATGGAGCACTATTTACTGCCTCTTTTACAAATACTATTCAGGCATATCTAACAGGCAAAACGTTCATTGCAGCTTGGTTGCCAGCTTCTATTAATGCCGACAACTTTAATAGTTATGGAGGATTTTATTTAAGCGGGACACCTACTAATTACTTTTATGGGGCATTAGGTCAAACATTATAAGACTTTAATTATGAAAAAAATATTATATCTATTTCTTTTAACCCTGGTTGTATTTGCCGGGTGTAAGAAATCCTCTTTCGAGTCAGTTTTTGATAAAAGTCCGGAGGATAGAATAGGTGATGCCATTAATTTGGTAAACACCACACTTACTTCAGCTCCAAACGGATGGATTGCTACATTACCTACCTCTGCAGGTGGTGGTTACGGTTTTTATATGGATTTTACTGCAGATCAGAAAGTGACCATGTACAGTGATATTTCGGATGTTGCAATGGCAACTGCCGCTACATCTACCTATAGGGTTACATCTGGTTTGGGAGCTTCTTTATCATTTGATACCTACAATTACCTATCGGTTCTTCAAGATCCAAAGGGAGCTGTTTTTGGTGGCGTACAGGGAAGTGGTTTTTCATCGGATGTTGAGTTTACTTATGTTCGGTCAACTCCTGATAGCTTAATTATGGTTGGGCGTCAATTCCGTCAGCCATTGGTATTGGTTAAGGCAACCGCAGCTCAAAAAGCAGCCTATGTTGCCGGAAGTTATAAAACAGCAATTGATAAGTTTAAAACTTTTTTTACAACTACTGCTAATCCCTATATTGAAATTGTATCCGGTTCGACCACGCTAAAAGCCGGGATTTCTGTTAATGCATCAAACAATATGTCGTCGGGTAAGCGGGTAAGTTTTACGGGTTTATTGGCAGATGGTGTAACTACTGCTTCAGGTATTGCCAAATTTGCCTTTAAGGTAGATGCTATGGATTTATTGGGTTCTGGTTTGGTATATCAGGGAGTAACATTCGTTAAATTTGCATGGAAAGATGCAACTACCCTGGCACTTTATGATTCTACAGGTAAGGAATACATTATTAAAAGTAACCCTACACCATTACTGGCATTTAAAACATTATTTAAATATAATGGGGCATACAACGGAATTATGATTACCGGTAGAAATCTCCCTCTAGGTGTTACTTCTGGATGGAATGCATTATGGACATCTCAAATTGCTAGTTACGACTTGAATAATGTTTCAATGGAGTCGATGCAATTTAGATTGCTAACAGCTACAACAGCTAAATTGGAAGTTTGGTTTGTTTCGGGTACTACCAGGTATTTAGCTGATGCATCATACACTTATACAATTAATGATGATATCATTACATTATCTAACTATGTTCCTTCGGCTTCGAATGCCAACTGGAATAATGGTTGGGTAGTTACTGCAATTAAAAATTATTTCATTACAGCTCCAACGTTTAAATTAGACTGGGTGGTGAGTTCGAACTCTTCAGTTTCTGGTTTGGCTGGTTTATATAAGGTTAGTGATCCTACTAATTTTTATTATGGCGTAGCCATTAAAAACTAATTGCAAAATTAATACTCTTAAGCCTCCGAAATTTTCGGGGCTTATATTTAGGGTAAACTTATTTTCTTTAGTAAGACAATCAATCAACTTAAATTGTAATACGAATTAAGAATTATTATATAATGATAAAAATCACCTAACCAATTAAAAACAAAAATGAAAAAACTAATCTATCTCACGCTTTTATTTTCTTTAATTATCATCAATGGCTGTAAAAAAGAACAGATATTGAGCGATAAATCAACTGTAAATGAAATTAAAGATTTATCAATTGCTAAAAATTCACAAAATTACCTCACAGTACTAGCTTCGACATTTGATCCACAACCATTCAATGATTTAAGTCCAACTGACATTCAAAATTTAGATGAGAGTCAAGCAACCTTACTCTTAGAGCCTACAGTTGAATCAGGAACTGTATTATATAATAATTTAGTTGACCAAGTTGTTGGGACACAGGAATGGAATACTTTGACTTATGAAGAAAAAGCTTATATTCTAAATTTTACTCCACAGCAAAAAGCAATGTTGGCTGTTTTGTACGATGCTGCCAATAATTCCGCTGGAGGTGATCCAAGATGGGTTAGTTGTGCAGCAGCAGCATTAGGATTTAATACAGCATATGGTCTGTTTGTTAGTGCTTTTAAAGTCGGAATGAGTGCCGAAACTGCTATAGCAGCTTTGAGGTTCGTTGGATTAAAATACTTAGGTTACATTGGCTTAGCTTATGCAATTTATCAGTTTATAGAATGCGTAAGATCTAGCGTTACTAGTCCATCTCAATCTATTGTAGGAATTATTCCAGCAGCCCCTCTTCCTATTCCTTCAACTTCAGATATATTTTATCAGGCAGATTATAATCTTTTAGGTCAATTTATTCCTCATCGATATACTTCGATTTTTTTAAATAGCTTAAACAATAAATATTATATTGATAATGGTTTTATTTCATTTGTTCCTGATGGTTATTATGATTCACAATCCGAATTGGTAAATAATCTTCATAAATATTACCATATTGTAGATGGCTCTGTTATAGAAATACTTCTTGTAACTGTAGATCCTAATGGATAATTATTTGTAGTGATAAATTTTATATACATTATAAAAAAACCTCACTCAAAAAAGTGAGGTTTTTTTATGACATAATTTTTAAGCCCCTCCAACCGTTTATGCTTATATTTGTAATCCATGAAGAAGAAAGCAATTTTTATCCTGTTTGTGCTGGTGTTTACCTTTGCGGTATGCCCTAATGTTAATGCACAATGTTCGATGTGTACCATTAATGCCGAGCAGGGTGTTAAAAACGGCAATACACAAACGGCGGGTTTGAATACGGGTGTTTTGTATCTTTTGTCTGTTCCCTATTTAATGGCCGTAATTGTTGGTGTGGTTTGGTATAAAAAATACCGTAAAAAGAACGTTCACCTCAACATGAAAAAAGAACCTTTCAATTTAAATTAAAAGCATGGAAGGGCAAACTTCAAAATTATATGCCATTGTGCATTGTAAATGCCCGCATTGCCGTAGAGGAAATATTTTTACCGGCAGCATGTACGGCTGGAACATTCAGCACACTAAAGAAATCTGCGGTCATTGCGCACAACGGATAGAAATTGAGCCGGGCTACTTTTACGCCGCCATGTATGTAAGCTATGCGATGAATGTAATCGAAATGCTTTTGGCCAGTTTCATTACCTATTTAATTTTCGGACCATTAACAGATGCTACCTTCTGGCATTATCTGATCGTCATTTTTGCAGGCTGTTTTATCCTGTATCCCTTTAATTACCGTTACTCGAGGATGATATTGCTTCATGTTTTATCACCAAATATCAAATACAAACCGTATTACGATAAGGGTTAATTGTTTAAATTGTATAAGCTGGTTAATTGTTAGATTGATCGATCAAACAATTGATCGATTAAACGAGTTTGAAATTTGTGGCTGGCCTTTGAGCCGGTTAACCGATTAAAACAATTAACCAGTTAACCATAAACCTGTATGCTTAAAAAAGAAACGCTAAATTTTATAAGAGATGTTGCGGAAAATAATAACCGCGAATGGTTTGCAGCCAATAAAGATATTTACGAAACAGCAAAAGCCGATGTGCTTGAGCTTGTAGCCACACTTATCCCCGAACTGGCTAAGGTAGATCCGTTACTTTCTGCAGAGGCAGACCCTAAAAAGAGCCTTTTGCGCATTTACCGCGATGTACGTTTCAGTAAAAATAAAGACCCTTATAAAAATAACTTTGGTATCTGGTTTTCGGCAAAAAGCAAGGGAGGCAACGAACCAGGTTATTACCTGCACATTCAACCGGGCAAAGGGTTTCTGGCAGGTGGTTACTGGATGCCCGAAGCAGCGCATTTAAAACTGATCAGACAGGAAATTGATTATAATATTGGCGATTTTAAAGAAATTATCAATGATAATGATTTTAAAAAAAGTTTTAAGCTAGGTGTTGATAATGCCCTTAAAAACGCCCCGAAAGGTTATGATCCGGCAGATCCAAACATCGAATTCTTGAAGTTGAAAAGCTTCGAAGCCACGACGAAAATCAGCGATGAAGAATTTTTAAAGCCGAACCTCGTTAATAAGTTGATAAGTTCTTTTAAAACGGTACAACCTTTAGTTGCATTTTTACGAAACGCAATAGAACAATAAACAAACAATGACAAATTAACAATAATCAATAACCAAATAGCAATGATCAATAACCAAGTAGCAATGACCAAATTTCAAACAGAATAACCCTCTTGATACTTGCTACTAAATACCTGCTACTAAATACCTGCTACTGAATATCCAACCTAATACTAAACTCTTGAAACTTTAAACATGAAAAATACCTTTCTTGCCTTTGCCGTTCTCCTCTTTTTTTCTTCGCTATCCTCCTGTGTGGTATTATCTCCAAAAAAGTATAAAGCTTTATTGGGAACCAAAGATTCGCTTTATACCGCTTTTAATGAAGGTTTAATTAAAATCGAAAATCTCGAAAAAGAAGTAGCAAAGCTGAAAAAAGATACCACTTTAATGGCCGAAGAGCTTCGCGACCTGCAAAATAGTTACAATACCGTTGATGCAAACTACAAAAAACTTAAAAATAACTCTTCTACGGAGATCACCAAACTATCAGGCGATTTAGCTGCCCGCGAGAAACGTTTAAAAGAAGTAGAAGAGGTGCTGCGCAAACGCGATGAAGCCACCAACTCACTTAAAGAAAAATTACAACAGGCTTTATTGGGCTTTACCAAAAACGGTTTAACTGTCGAAATTAAGAACGGTAAGGTATATGTTTCTTTAACCGATAAACTTTTATTTCCTTCGGGAAGTATCATCATTGATGAAAAAGGTAAACAGGCTTTAACGCAATTGGCCAATGTATTAAAACAGCAGCCTGAAATTAATATTGCAGTAGAGGGGCATACCGATAACCAGAAAATAAATAATCTGGGCCAAATAAAAGATAACTGGGATTTAAGTGTGCTCAGGGCAACATCTGTAGTGCGTTATTTAACCGAGAACGAAAAAGTAGAGAGTGTAAGGATGACCGCTACTGGTAAAGGTGAATTCCAGCCATTGGGCACCAATGCAAATGCGGATGGAAGAAGCAAAAACAGAAGGATTGAGATCGTTCTTTCTCCAAAACTGGATGAACTTTATAATCTGATTAAATAAGGCAATCAATAATTAAAGAAGCACCTGTTAGAATAATCATGTTTTTATGATCAGGAAATGAAGGTGCAGCAGTTCTTGGCATTTTGCAGTCCCGCCATTCGCTTCAATCTTTTTGTGCTACTGGCAGCATATTCAGGGTTGCTGCAACAAAAAGTATTTTCGCTGCTGTCGGGTTTAGGAACAAAGGGCTAAGCACCCTGCACCCTCAAAAATGAAAAGCTGGTTTGGCCAAATAACCCCGGTTGAAGCGTTATCCCACCGTCATTAAATTAAGGGTTTTTAACCACAGATGTACACAGATAAACACGGATTTTTTATATCTGTGTGCATCCTTTTTATCTCCCGAATAATCGTGACAAGTATTGGTTAAATTATTATTAAAGGGCATTTCTTATTTTATCAGGAAATGAACCGGGTTTAGGAACAAAGGTCTAAGCACCCTGCGCCCTCAAAAATGAAAAGCTGTTTGGCCATATAGCCCCGGTTGAAGCGTTACCCTGAAGCAACGAGGCATTCCGAAATTTTCGGGAAAGCGTAAAAGCAAAAAACGGGAAGAAATTTATTGTTTTATACAGACCTTGCGCTCCAAAAAAAAAATGTTTAACGCCAGGAGATGAGAAACTTATAGTTTTTGAAGATGAAGACCTCTTTTATAGGTTTTGGTGACGGCGGTAAGATTTTAAAATTTTAAAGGTATGTTCAAATTCAGTGCCGCTTAAGTTCGAATAATCAGGCATAGAGAGTTTGTGTAGGGTTAAAAAATTAAGCAGTTCTTTAATTACGTTCGATACTTCTTCCGATTCTTCAGTATGTTTTAAGCTGTCGATTTTACTTAATAAAAGCGAAATCTCGAACATCTTAAAATCATTTCGATGTGTAATTTCTAAACCAGCGTTGGCTTCTATCAGTGCCTGTTCATAATTGTTTGTGGCGTTATAAAAGTTTGCCTTAAAAATCCTAACACTGGCCAGGATGAAATTGGTATGGTAACTATAATCGCTGCTGATGATCTTATCTACAAACTGCATAATGCGCTGTGCCTTTTTAAAATAATTGAGCTTAATGTAGGTTTGGCCTAAATGAAGCAATAGGAAGGGCGAAAAAACGGAATGCCTTACGTAAAAGATATTGGGGTATTTACTTAAAATAGCCATAATAAAACGGTGGCATTCAGCATAACTTTTCTGCGAGAAAAGGGCAATCAGTACCAAACGGTAGGATAATATCTCAGTGGCCGTAATTTCTTCATTTTTCCGCGGACTGCTCCTGTCTATATCCTGGCAAAGTTTAGTAATTTTATCTTCAAGAGTTTTGCTTTCGGTGGGTTTGTTAACGAGGTTATTGTAGAAATATAAAATTAAGTCGTACGGATTGATTGGAAACAGTTCATTTAACCTTTTGTAATTCCTTTTTAGGAGTTGCATGGTGTTTGCCAGCGATATTTTATCTACATCGATCAGGTTTACGTTGCACTCTATTACATGCAGCATAATCTGGATATCTTCGTTAAGCACGTTCTCCGAAATGGTTTTGATCGTTTCTTTGTAAAGCGGGCTCATCGTTCTGCCAGAAGCCATAATGTCGATAAAATCGACGTCGATACTTAACTTGTTAAAGTTGGAGTTGGGCTTGGCAAGCTCGAATTTTGATACATAACAGATAAAATCGAAAGCACTGTTTTTCTCCCTGTTGGTAAAGGGAAGTTTAAAAATATTCTTTAAGGCTGCAATTTCATTCCTGTTGATACAAAACCTGATCGACCAGTTTAAAATATGGTCTCTGCGCGAGTTTTGTGCCGGGAAACTATTTAAAATATACTCAAAAAATGATTTTCCGGGTTTGTATTCAAACTTATCTGTAATCTGTATAAAAAGGAAATAAGTGTAAATATCGTCGCTTAAAAAACGGACAATTTCGGTAGGAATAGTGGTACTCAGTCTTTTTTCTTCGATAATAATGCCCGAATGCAAAAGTTCTTCATAAGCATCGGGATAACAATTGATGTAGCTTAATATTTTTTCTTTGGCTACCCTTAACTTTTTGTTGCCTTCAGAAATACAATCGCTTATTTTTTTGAGCAGGAATATTTTTTCAGTACTTTTCTTAGCAAGGAATACCCGTTTTTCTAAGAAATAGCTGATTAATTCGTAACATAATAATGGATTACTCAGCTCAAGATGGTGGTTCTCATCTTTGAGCTTGAAATAAACCTGTAGCCAAAACGGCGTTTTAAACTGGGCCAACAGGTTAGGGCTTACATCAGACCTGTTTACAATTTTGTTCTCAATGTGGCTGAGGGTGTATAATACTTCCTCGGCACTTAAGGGGGGCACATTACTTAAAGTATCCTCATCATAAAACAATCCGGTGTACCAGGCTTTTGTTAAAGATGCTGATCCGTAAATGGCAGGCTGTAAATTAATCCAGCTGTTGGTACGCAGTCCAAAAACAAGTTTAACAAAATTATTTTCCTCTATGCTGTATAAAAAATCGATAAAGGTTTTAAAATAATTGCTTTTGCCCAACAACTCGTCAATGCCATCAACAATAATGATAAAGCGGCCTTCGCGTTTCTCGGGATTTTTCTTAAAAAAGCCTATCAGTTCACTTAAACTTCCAAACTTAAACTCTTTTAAAAACCAATCTTTTAAAGTGGCTCCATTTTGTATTATGGTATTAATGCTGGTAGAGTTAACCATTAAAACAATATCGTTTTTATAGAGCGCATTTTCTGAAAAGAAGAAATATTCTACCATGTGTGCCAGCAAAATTGATTTACCCTGACCGGGCTGTGCACTTACCGTGGTAAACTGATAATTGTTTTTGAGGAAGTAATCGAAATCGGGATAGAAAAAACTTCTGTTGGCTGTGGCATTAAACGGAACACCTGAATTATTTTTTTTTGCAATTAACGATACCTCGGTAATGGCTTGTGCTTTTAGCTTTAAATCCTGCCATACACTCTGAACAGAAGTGGTCTGGTTTTCCTTGTCTTTACAAAATGCATCCCAATCATTGTAGCCGATATACTGCGAAAGGCTGTTCAGTGTGAACAATGAAAATTTATGTAGGGTATTGGCGAAACCGAAGAAGCGCTTTATAGTAGTTTCACTTACGTAGTTCTTGGTTTCTTGAAATACATACTCGGAAATGATCTTACAATGGGCTGGGTCGATGTTTCTCAAACCAGATTTTATAAGGACAAATTTCCTGAGTTCGATAAGGAGATCGTTAGCGTTCATGAATTGACTGATGGGATGACTAGCGCTAATGTCATCATAATTTCACAATTGAAGAAATCTATTCACGAAGAATGGTCTGTATGAATAAAATGAATGAAACGTCTTTAGGGAAAATGAATAGCAATGGATAGGATAGCTTGCTATTCTAGATATAGATTTGTCATAATTATATAATGCCCCTGAAAAAAACATTTACCTAACAGTAGCATCCCACATAGTAAGTCTTCTAAATAACGCCTGACATGATGAAAACTCCTACTTTTTCTTCCCAAATAGGGATAATCCGCAATACCTGTGTTGCAGTCATCATTCTATTAACGCTCTTCTACTCGAAATCGTATGCACAAACAAAAGTTTTTGCAAATACCGTTTCTGCACAAAGCAGGGTCGACAATGCGAACAACGCTACACTGAACGATAATACCTTTGCAACGGTAAATTCGTACGGTGGACTTGCGCTTGGCATTGGCGCTTATAATGGTGAACTGGAATTAAAATATCCGGCTGCGGTTAATGGAGGAACAACATCCTTCATCAGGATAGATTTTGACGGAGACATCCTGAACAGGTTACTCGGAGGTAGTTTGGGCGGTTTGCTGGCTAATGTGGGCGGTACCGTAATTCTTGGAAATCACTCGTTTGAAGTGGGCGCGAGAAACGGCGCTTCAACTGTACTCACAGGAAGCAGTACAGCGGCTTTTTCAACAGATAATATCAGGATCGTAAAAGATGCCAATGGTTTCTTTTATGTGGCCATAACGCCAACACAGGCTTATGACCGTATATATATTAAAGACGTTACCAATGCGCTTTTACTTGGGGTTAGCAACAGTACCAGAGTTTACAATGCATTTTACGTTTCTGGTACCGACCCTTGTGCACAGGCATTTAGTACAGGTTATGAAGGAACAGGAATAACACTTGATGCTTTACAACTGGGCAGTTCGGGTGTAACGAATAGCGAAAGGGCTATTGATGCTGATCCAAATAATTTTTCTACTTTGAGTTTAGGCGTACTTGGCGTGACTTCATCCATCAGCCAAAATTTTTATTTTACAACGCCTTCTAATCCTGGCGACGATATTAACCTTAGGTTTAGCACTACACCAGCTTTATTAACTGCCGGAGTTTTACAGAACATTTCGATAACGGCTTATAACGGAAATACCCAGGTTTACACCGGATCTGTTCCAACTACATTAAATCTTGATTTACTCGGCTTATTAAATAGCGGTCAACCCGTAACCATACCTGTTTCTCCGGGAGCCGGAGTGGTATTTGACCGTGTGAAAGTTACTTTGGGATCGGTTTTAACTTTAAACCTTACCCAAACGCTTAATGTGTACGGTGCAACACGTTCAGCACCAAGGCCAACCTTTACTGCACCGGCAAGTAATGCCATTGCTGCTTGTTATAATACTACAGTTCCTTTAACTGCAACAACCTCTAGCGCCAACCAATTAATCTGGTACGATGTGGTAGAAGGTGGAACAGCTTTACAAACAGTTGCCTACAATGGTACATTTACTACGCCGGCATTAACCGCCAACAAAACTTATTATGTTGCTGCCAGAAGAATTGGCTGTGCAACAGAATCGACAAGGGTACCGATTGTAATTACGGTTAACCCACAGATTATTTTTAACGGAGCTACCTTAACCAATGCTACTCCAGGTTTTGCCTACTCTAAACAACTGGATGTAGCAACAGGCGGAACAGGGCCTTATACTTATGCTTTAGCCGCAGGCAGTACATTGCCGGCAGGTTTAACTTTATCATCAGCAGGTGTAATTACCGGAACACCAACGGTAGCCAATGCTTATACTTTTTCGGTTGTAGCAACCGATACCAAAGGATGTAATGCCACCGCCAACTATAATTTAACGGTTACTGCGGCTTTGGTACTTACACCAGGTGCATTGCCAAATGGCATCACAGGAACAGTTTACCCAACGCAGACTATTCCGGCAGCTACCGGTGGAACAGGACCTTATACTTATACTGCAACAGGTGTTCCTCCGGGTTTAGCTTTTAACCCAACTACAAGAGAGATTACCGGAACACCAACTCAACCCGGAAATTATAATATCCCGGTTACCGTTGTTGATGCAAACGGTAATACCATTACCTCAACCTATACGGTAAAAATTACTGATCCATTATTGTTGCCAACTGCTACTTTAGCCGATGGAACAACAGGAACAGTTTATACTACGCAGATTATTCCAACTGCTACTGGTGGAACTACGCCTTATACTTATTCGGCAACGGGGCTTCCTCCGGGTTTAACTTTTAATCCGGCTACCAAAGCCATTACGGGTACGCCAACAACTGCCGGAACTTATACTGTACCTGTTACGGTAACCGATGCAGACGGAAAAACAGTAACCACTAATTACAGCATCACGATAAACAACCCATTGGTATTACCAGCGGCAACTTTACCGGATGGAACTGAAGGAACGGTTTATGCTACACAGATTTTACCAGCTGCAACAGGTGGTGTTGGTTCATACACTTATGTAGCTACTGGTGTTCCTGCCGGATTATCATTTAATCCTGTTACAAGAGAAATTACCGGCACGCCAACACAGGCAGGTAATTACACAATTGGTGTAACCGTAACCGATAGCCAGGGCAAAACGGCCAGCAATAATTACCCAGTTAAGGTAAACGGAACGTTAACCTTGCCAACAAAAACATTACCTAACGGCATTGTGGGTACTTCTTATCTGCCACAAACTTTACCAGCGGTAACTGGCGGAACTTCTCCTTATACTTATGCGGCAACTGGTCTTCCTCCGGGATTATCGTTTAACCCAACCACGAGAGAAATTACAGGAACGCCAACACAAGGTGGTAATTATACCATTTCTGTAACGGCTACCGATGCAAATAATAATAAAGCAACTACTACTTATGCATTAGCGGTAACGGTAAATGATCCGGTTGTGGCTTCTGCAACAGTTTGTACCGGAAGTACCGCTACTTTAACCGTAAGCAACCTTCAAGCTGGCCTAACTTATAACTGGTATGCTTCTACAGGAAGTACACCTTTAACCACTGGCAATAACGGTACTTTTGTAACGCCTGCGGTTACCTCTGCAACTGTATTTTATGTCGAAGCTGTTTCTGGAACAGCAGTAAGTGCAAGAACATCGGTTACCGTTTCGGTTAACCCACCGGCAACTTTAGCTACGGTTACCACCAATAACCAGGTAATCAACTCTGGCCAAACTACAACTTTAACAGCAACTGCTGATGCGGGAAATACCATTGCCTGGTTTGATGCACCAACTGCAGGTACTCAGGTAGGAACCGGAACTTCGTTCACTACACCAGCTTTAACAGCAACCAAAACTTATTATATAGAAACCACCAGTACTAACGGATGTAAAAGCGCAAGTCGCGTTCCGGTAACAGTAACCGTAATTAACGGTGGTGGTGCTACTGCTTGTAACGCGGCCAACAGTCAGAATACCGGTATAAACGGTATCTGTTTATTGTGCGCTATAAACGGAGCGGGTAACTCAACCGATGCGGACGCGAACAACTTCACCAGAATTTCTCTTGCTGTGGGTGTTGCTGCAAATGGTTACCAACAATTGATTTTCCCTTCAGTTGGAGTAGCTACTGATAGTATCCGTTTAGATTTAGCTTTGCCGACTGGTTTAGCTGATGTTGGACTTTTAAATAACGTAACGGTTACCGTACTAAATGGTACCACAGTGGTAAGAACCGTACAATTAAACGGTGGATTATTAAGTCTTCAACTTTTATCAGGCAATCGTTTTGCCGCTACAGTTTTGGCAGGTGGTGCTTACGATAGGGTTCAGGTAAGCTTTGGTGCCTTAGTTTCGGCAGTAACCAGTTTAGATATTTATGGTGCAACCGTTGTTTATCCAAATCCAACTTTTATCTCCGGTGCACAATCGATTTGTTCGGGAAGTACCGCAACGTTGAGTGCAACAGCAAATGGCGGTACAACCTTAGCCTGGTTTGATGCGCCAACAGGTGGCAACCAGGTGGGTACTGGAGCAAACTTCACTACTCCGGCTTTAACCGCTACCACTACTTATTATATTCAGGTAAGCAAAGGCACTTGTTCTAATACAACAAGGGTTCCTGTGGTTATTACTGTTAATCCGGCAATTGTATTTGCAGGTACAACTTTAACCAATGCTACAATTGCTTCGCCTTACAGTAAACAACTTCCTGTAGCAACAGGCGGTACACCGGGTTATACTTATGCTTTGGCTTCGGGTAGTACTTTGCCGGCTGGTTTAACCTTATCAACAAGTGGTTTGGTAAGCGGAACACCAACTGCAACAGGCAACCCAACATTTGATGTTGTGGTAACTGATACCAAAGGCTGTAGCAAAACTGCAACTTTTACATTAACAACCACACCAGCTTTGGCGCTTGCTCCTGGAGCGTTGCCTAATGGTGTTACAGGTACAGCATATACTACAAACGGAATTCCAGCTGCAACAGGTGGAACTGGTCCTTATGCTTATTCGGCTACTGGTCTTCCTCCGGGATTGGCTTTTAACCCGGCAACAAGAGAAATTACAGGTACACCGACTCAAACCGGAACCTTTACTATTCCAGTTACCGTAACAGATGCCAATGGCAATACGATTACGGCTAACTATACCCTTAAAGTAACCGATCCTTTGGTTTTACCACCAGCAACTTTAGCTGATGGCACCACAGGAACCGTTTATACCCCTCAAACCATTCCTTCTGCAACAGGAGGATCAACTCCTTATACTTATTCGGCAACTGGTCTTCCTCCGGGGTTAACCTTCGATCCGGCTACAAGAACAATTACCGGAACGCCTACACAGGCAGGAACCTTTACTGTACCAGTAACCGTTACAGATGCTGATGGAAAAACAACCACCAGTAACTATACTATAAACATTGTTAATCCTTTACAGTTACCGGCGGCAACTTTGCCTGATGGAACAGAAGGAACAGTGTACGCTACACAAACTTTACCGGCGGCAACCGGAGGTGTTGGTCCTTATACTTATGTAGCAAGCAATCTACCTGCAGGATTAACCTTTGATCCGGCCACCAGACAGGTTTCGGGCACACCAACACAGGCCGGAAATTATTCGATCGGTGTTACCGCTACGGATAGTGAAGGCAGAACAGCAAGTAACACTTATGCACTTAAAGTAATTGGTGTATTATCGTTACCAGGTGCAACTTTACCAAACGGTATTGTAGGTACTGGATACCCTACGCAAACTTTACCAGCGGTAACCGGTGGAACAGCCCCATATACTTATCTGGCCACTGGTCTTCCTCCGGGATTAAGCTTTAATACTGCAACAAGAGAAATTACAGGAACACCAACTTTAGGTGGAACCTATACCATCTCTTTAACTGCAACAGATGCAAACGGCAACAAAGCAACAACCGCTTATAGCTTAAACGTAACCGTTAATGCTCCAGTGGTTGCCAATGCAACTGTTTGTTCGGGAAGTCCTGCAACGTTAAGTGTAAGCAACCTGCAGGCAGGCGTAACTTATAACTGGTATGCTTCTACAGGAAGTACACCATTAGTTACCAATAATACTGGTGTTTTTGTAACGCCTGCAGTAACCGCACCAACTGTATATTATGTAGAGGCGGTATCCGGAACTGCAGTAAGTAGCAGAACGGCTGTAAATGTTTCAGTTAATCCACCAGCAACAGCTGCAACGGTAACCACCAACAGCCAGGTAATAAATGCTGGTCAGTCTACAACTTTATCTGCCACTGCTGATGCGGGCAATACCATCCAATGGTACGATGCTGCTACGGGTGGAACACAGGTAGGTGCAGGTACTTCATTTACCACGCCTGTACTTAATGCAACAACTACCTATTATGTAGAAACTACAAATGCAAGTGGTTGCAAAAGCGCAAGCCGCGTACCGGTAACCGTTACCGTACTAAACAATGGTGGTGGTACAGCTTGTAACGCTGCAAGCTCACAAAACTCTGGTATAACCGGTATCTGCTTATTATGTAGTGTAACCAACCCTGGAAACTCTACTGATGCAGATCCATCTAACTTTACCAGAATATCACTTTCGGTAGGTGTGGGTGCTTCAGGTTATCAGCAATTAATTTTCCCATCAGCTGGAACAGCTACTGATAGTCTTCGTTTAGATTTAGCCTTACCAGGTGGTTTATTAGATTTAACTGCGTTGGGTAATGTTACCTTAAATGTAATGAACGGTACTACTATAGTTAGAACAGTTCAGTTAAATTCATCATTATTAAATCTTCAGTTACTTTCGGGCAACCGTTTCGCTGCTACCATATTGGCAGGCGGTGCTTATGATAGGGTACAGGTAAGCTTCGGTGCATTACTTTCTGCCGTAACCAGCTTAGATGTTTATGGTGCAACCATCATTTATCCTAATCCAACCGTAACAGCAGGAACGCAAACAATCTGTGCCGGAAGCACTGCAACTTTAAATGCAACGGCAAACGGTGGTACTACTTTAGCCTGGTTTGATGCGCCAACCGGCGGAACACAACTGGCCGCTGGCGAAACCTTTACTACGCCAGCATTAACTGCTACCACCACTTATTATATTCAGGTAAGCAAAGGAACTTGTGCAAACGTAACCAGGGTTCCTGTAACAGTAACCGTTACCCCGGCATTAGCCACTCCGGTATTGGCAACTATTGCCAATGTTTGCGAGGGATCATCAGCCACTTTATCAGTAGCTAATCCTGATCCGGCGGTAACTTACAAATGGTACGATGCTGCTACAGCTGGCAATCTGGTATTTACCGGTTCGGTATTTCAAACTCCGGCCTTAACAGCTGCCACTACTTATTATGTAGAAGCATCGCAAGGAAACTGTACAAGTACTGCACGTGCAGCAGCAGCAGTATCGGTTAATCCTCGTCCGGTGTTGCCTGTAGTAACTGCAAGTTCATCAACAGTGAGCGCAGGTCAGACCGCAATTTTAACAGCAACTTCTGCTGATCCAACCAATACTTTCAATTGGTATACTTCTAATACTTCAACAACACCAGTTTATGTAGGAGCAACTTATGTTACACCTCCATTATTGGCTACCACAACTTATTATGTAGAATCGGTTTCTACAAATGGTTGTACTTCAGCAAGCCGCGTTCAGGTAACCATTACGGTTGATGGCAACGGATCGCCAAATCCGGTTCCTTGCGAGGCTGCAACCACACAGGTTAACGGCGTTACAGGTGTAGCCTTGTTATCAGGTGTATTTAACCCGGCTTTAGCTATTGATAACGATACCCAAACAGCATCTTCACTGGTTATGCCGGTTGGAGCGCTAGGTGCGTCAGTTTATCAGAGAGTGGGTTTTGGATCACTATCTACAGTGGGCGATACCGTACGTGTATTGGTATCATCGCCAGGAAAACTATTGTCGCTTTCATTATTGGGTAATGCGGCCATCACCACTTATGTTGGAACGAATAGCAATGGTGATTCGCAATTATTAAACAATAACTTGTTAAATGTTCAGTTGTTGAGCGGTAATACACAGGCTTTAATCACTTTTGTTCCAACCAATGTTTTTGATGGGGTAGAAGTAAGATTGAATTCAGGTGTATTGGGAGCTTTAACCTCGATCAACTTAAATTACGCGCAACGCATTTTGGTTGCGCCAACAGTAACCTCGGCTAATGTAACTGCTTGTGTGGGATCAACTGCTCAATTGCAGGTGAATAATCCATCAGCAGGTTTAACATACAGGTGGTACGATGCTACCGGTACTTACTTAAGCGGTAAAGACGGTGTTATATTTACTACTCCTGTTCTAACAGGCGATACTAAATTCTATGTAGCCGCAGTTTCAGCAACAGGTTGTGTAAGCTATAAAACTGTAGTAAACGTTACTACCAACCCTGCTCCGGTAACGCCTGATCTACTTTCGGCATCGGTTAATACCTGCCCTAATACATCGGTTACCTTCCAGGTTAAAAACCCGGTTGCTGGTACTACTTATAACTGGTACGATACTGCAACCTCAACCACTGTATTATTTACCGGTGATAACTTTACCACACCATTAATTACAGCAGATAGAAGTTACTTTGTAGCTGCGGTAAACAGCTGCGGTACTTCATCAACCAGAACTGAGGGTAAAATTGTGCTTGGAACCATTGATGTTCCGGTGATTACGCCGCCATCGATCACCATTAGTGAAGGTTCGGTTGCCGTATTAAAAGCAACTTCGAGTACAGCAGGAGCAACCATTAACTGGTACACTACTGCAAACGGAACAGTTCCGGTATATACTGGCGAAACTTATGTAACACCACAATTAAGCACCACAACAACTTATTATGTGGAGGCGACTATTCCAGGCGGATGTACTGCAACAAGCAGGGCTACTGTAACAGTTACGGTAGTGCCTAACGGTAATCCGGTAGTTACCCCTTGCGGCGCAGCAACTACAACAGTGGCAAGCGGTGTAACAGGTGTGGCATTATTGGCTGGCGTTTATAACCCAACATTCGCGGTTGATAACGATATCAATACCGGATCTAGCCTGGTTATTCCAGTGGGTTTATTAGGTGCATCTGTTTATCACCAGGTTGGTTTTACTGGTTTATCAAATGTAGGCGATACCTTAAGGGTGAAAATTACCACGCCAGGAGCATTGCTTTCGGTAGGGGTGTTAACTAACTTAACGGTAACTACTTTCCAGGGTACAACCAGCAATAACGATGCGGTTTCTATATCCAACCCATTAATCAACTTAAAATTATTATCAGGCGGAACATCGGCCATATTAACTTTCGTACCAACCAGCAGATTTGATGGTGTAGAATTGAGGTTAAACTCAGGGCTCTTAGGTGCATTAACTTCTGTTAATTTAGATTACGCACAAAGGGTAATTACTGCGCCAACAGTTGCTGCTGCTACTGCAAGCGCTTGTCAAGGTTCATCTGCAACATTAAGCGTGCAGAACCCACAAGCAGGTGTGGTATACAAATGGTACTTAGGCGCAACTTATCAGGCAGGAAAAGACGGAACAACTTTCACAACCGACCCAGCCTTAGCTGCTGGTACTTATACTTATTCGGTAACGGCAACAGCTAATGGATGCGAGACTTTAGGAACAAAAGTAACGGTAACGGTATTGCCTCCGGCAGTAGCACCTGTTCCATCAACCACTAATCCGGCAACCACTTGTATCGGTACATCTGCTACTTTAAGTGTGCAGGCAGTTGCAGGCATTACTTATAACTGGTACGATGCAGCAGTTGGCGGAAACATGTTGGTAACCAACAACAGCAGCTTTAATACCCCTGCAACACTTGCTGCCGGAACCTACGATTATTATGTAGAAGCCGTGAGTGGAGCAGCTTGTTCAAGCTCAACCCGTACCAAGATTTCAATCACGGTTAATCCATCGGCATTAGCTACCGATTTAACCGTAACAGGAACAACTTCGTTATGTGCTTCTGGCACGGCAGTACTTACTGCAGCCAGCACAACCGTAACTAACCCGGTATTTACCTGGTACAGCGATGCGGCCTTAACACAGGTTGCTTTTGTAGGCGCAGTATTTACTACCCCAGCCATTACAGCAACAACCAAATACTATGTTACAGTAGGCGGAACAAATAAATGTGCTAACACAGCAGGTAATGCAAAAGAGGTTACCATTACGGTGAATCCTGTTGCTGGTCCAACTGACATCAATTTAGCTGGAACAAGCACTGTTTGTGGTGGCTCATCAGTTACTTTAACTGCAACCAGTACAACGGTAACCAACCCGGTATTTACCTGGTACAGTGATGCTGCCTTAACAACTGTAGCATTTACGGGAGCTAGTTTTATTACGCCAACACTTAATGCCACAACCACTTATTATGTAACGGTTAAAGGCGATAACAAATGTGAAAACACCCCAGCAACTGCAAAATCGATTACCATTACGGTTAATCCTGCTGCTACTGATGCTGATATTACCGCAAGCGGAATTACTTCAATATGTAAAGGATCAACCGCGGCATTATCTGCCTCAACAACCACAGTAATTAATCCGGTGTTCACCTGGTACAGCAATGCTGCTTTAACTACAGTAGCTTACGTTGGACCAAACTTTACTACTCCGGTACTGAATGCAACTACTACTTATTATGTAACTGTAAGAGGGGATAATAAATGTGAAAATTCACCAGCCAACGCTAAAGTAGTCACCGTAACTGTTAAGGATTTTGCTACCGCTGCAGACATTGCAGTAAGCAATGCCCAGATCTGTTCGGGTTCTACTGTAATGTTAATGGCTTCGAGCACCACCGTAACCCAACCAGTATTTACCTGGTACAGCGATGCTTCATTAACCAGTGTGGTATTTACCGGTCCAACCTTTACTGTAACCGGTTTAACCGCCACTACCACTTATTATGTAAGTGTTAAAGGAACCAATAAATGCGAAAATGCTGCTGCAGATGCTAAAGCGGTAACGGTAACAGTTAATCCTTTAGCAGTTTCTACCGATATTATCCTTAGCGGAAGCACAACAGCTTGCGCAGGTTCATCGGCAGTATTAAGTGCAACTTCGGCAACCGTAACCAATCCGGTATTTACCTGGTATAGTGATGCCGCCTTAACCAATGTAAGTTTCATTGGCGCAACATTTACTACACCACCATTAAATACGACCACTACTTATTATGTAACCGTAAAAGGTGACAATAAATGTGAGAACGCACCTGGTACTGCAAGGGTAATTACGATCACCGTTAGTCCGGTGGCTACCGCTTCTGATATCACCGCATCTGATGCAACCATCTGCTCAGGATCGGGTACTACTTTGGTAGCCAGCACTACAACAGTAACCAACCCAACCTTTACCTGGTACAATGATGCTGCCTTAACCTCGGTAGCTTATGTGGGTGCCTCTTTTGTAACGCCAACATTAACCGCAACCACTAAATATTATGTTACGGTTAAAGGTGATAACAAATGTGAAAACTCAGGTATTACAGCTAAAGTAGTTACGGTTAACGTGAACCAGGCTGCAACAGCTGCTGATATTACCTTATCAACACCAAGCTTGGTGTGTGGATCGGGAACGGCAATAATCAATGCCAGCTCAACAACGGTAACCAACCCGGTATTTACCTGGTACAACGATGCTTCGTTAACCAGCGTGGCCTTTACCGGACCAATATTTACCACACCAGTATTAACCACTACCACCACTTATTATGTAACGGTTAAAGGAACCAATAAATGTGAAAATAGTGCGGCAAATGCAGCATCTGTTACCATTAAGGTTAATCCAATAGCAGTTGCTACTGATATTGTGGTAAATGGTTCAACAAATGTTTGCGGAGGATCTGCAGCAGTATTAACTGCTAGTAGTACAACCGTAACAAACCCGGTATTTACCTGGTACACCAACGCAACTTTAACTAATGTAGCATTCGTAGGGGCAGTATTTACTACACCAACATTAACCGCTAATACCACTTATTATGTAACGGTTAAAGGCGATAACAAGTGTGAAAACAGCGCTGCAACAGCTAAATCTGTAAATGTTGTGGTTAACCCGGTAGCTTCGGCAAGTGATGTTACCGCAGCCGATGCAACCATCTGCGCAGGCTCATCTGCAAGTTTAGTAGCCAGCACTACAACAGTAACAAACCCGGTATTTACCTGGTACAGCGATGCGGCCTTAACAACGCCGGTATTTACAGGTGCTACTTTCAATACACCGGCATTAACTGCAACCACTAAATATTACCTGACTGTAAAAGGTGATAACAGGTGTGAAAGTTCTGCTGCAAATGCAAAAGTGGTTACCGTTACGGTAAATGCAGGTGCAACAGCTGCTGATATTACCTTATCAACTCCGGCAATTGTATGTGGATCGGGTACAGCAGTAATCAACGCCAGTTCAACAACAGTAACCAACCCGGTATTTACCTGGTACAACGATGCTTCGTTAACCAGTGTGGCTTTTACCGGACCAATATTTACCACACCGGTTTTAACAGCTACTAAAACTTATTATGTAACCGTTAAAGGAACCAATAAATGTGAAAATACTGCTGCAAACGCAGTAGCGGTAACCATTAAAATAAATCCGGTTGCCACTGCAACAGATATTACAGTGAACGGTTCAACATCGGTTTGTGCAAATGCAACCGCAACATTGGCTGCAACCAGCACAACGGTAACCAACCCAATATTTACCTGGTACAGCGATGCCACTTTAAATACAGTCGTATTTACTGGTCCGGTATTTACTACCCCGGTATTAACTGCAAGTACAACCTATTATGTAACCGTTAAAGGTGATAACAGGTGCGAAAGTTCTGCAGCAACAGCAAGGGCAGTAGCCATTACGGTAAATGCTTTGCCAAACAACCCTGTGGTATCTGCTCCAAACGGAGGTATCTGCGCAGGTGATGGTGCAACATTAACCGTAACCAATGCACAGGCAGGCGTTACTTACGAATGGTACAACGCAGCAACTGGCGGTAACTTATTATTTACCGGTACAAGCTACAATGTTACCGCTTTAACTGCCACAACAGATTACTATGTATCGGCAATCGGTACAGGTGGCTGTAACAACAGCGGTGGCCGTGTTAAAGTAACCGTTACGGTAAATGCTAAACCAACAGTACCAACAGTGGCTTCATCATCAGTGAGTGTATGTACAGGAAGCCCTGCAGTATTAACCGTTACTAACCCTCAAACGGGTGCTACTTATAACTGGTACAGTACAGCGGCAGGTGGTGCACCGGTAGGAACAGGTGTTAACTTTACAACGCCAGCCGTTACGGCAAACACTACTTACTATGTAGAGGGTGCAAACGGAAGCTGTGTATCAACATCAAGAACACCGGTAAATGTAATTGCACTACCAGTACCAGTTGCACCAGCTTCGGTAACAGCTGCAAACGGAACACTTTGTGCTGGCAGCTCAACCATATTAACGGTTAATAATCCGGTAACAGGATTAGTATACAGATGGTATGCTGCAAGCTCTAATGGTCCGGTACTGGCAGAAGGTATAACCTTTACCACACCTAACCTGAGTGCTACCACCATCTATTATGTAGAAGCTGTAGCCGTGGGTGGTTGTGCAAGTCCAGGCAGAACAGCTGTTACGGTAACCGTACTTCCGGTGTTAGATAAACCGGTGGTAGTGGTACAAACCTCAACTCCAAATAGCATCACCTTTGCATGGGCTGCAGTTGCAGGTGCTACGGCTTACGAAGTATCGTTAGACAATGGTTTAACATGGATCAACCCAACAAACGGACCAACCGGAACAAGTTACTTTGTTACAGGCTTAAAACCAGATCAAAGTGTAACCATCTCGGTTAGGGCCAAAGGACAGATTGATTGTCAAACCAGTGCAAACGGTTCAGTTTCGGGCAAAGCAACCAATCCACTTGGAAATCAGGTGTACATACCAAATGCATTTACACCAAATAACGATGGTAAAAACGATGTATTCTTAGTGTATGGCAATACCATTGCCTCAGCTAAAATGAGCATCTACACACAATGGGGTCAGTTGATCTTCCAGTCAGATAACGTGGCAAATGGATGGGACGGAACCTTTAAAGGTGTAAATCAGCCAATCGGGGTTTATGTGTATATGGTTGATGTAACCTTTACCGATGGAACAACTACATTGAAAAAAGGTACAGTAACGCTGATCAGATAAGAAGAGGATTAATAATTAACAGATAAAATCAAAGACCATGAAAATACTATCGGCTTTAAAAATATATGTTGCGGTGCTGGGGTTACTGCTGTGTACAGCTAAGTCTTTTGCACAAACTGATCCGCATTTTTCGCAATATTATGCAAACCCCTTATACCTTAATCCGGCATTAACGGGCGTAATAGACGGCGATTACCGTGCAACGGTAAACTTTAAACAACAATGGAGTGCACTTAACAGCTCGTTCTTAACCGGTGGTGCATCTTTCGATCTCGCCCCGAAAAAGAACTTCGCATTTGGTGCAACCATTTTAAACCAAAGGGCAGGGGAGCTAGATTTTAACTACCTCTCTGCCCTGGTATCAGGTTCGTATCGCTTAAGGTTCGGTGCCGAGGGTTTGCAGATGGTGAGCTTTGGCTTACAGGCCGGTATCATTAACCGCAGTTTCGATTTTTCTCAGGCCAGGTTCGGTAACCAGTTTAATCCTGTTACCGGTTATGATGGCGGCATGATGAGTGGCGAAACGCTTTCATCGCAGTCTTCACTGGTGCCGGATGTAAACGCAGGTATCATGTTCTTTGATGGTAACCCCAATAAAAGTGTAAACGTTTTCTTAGGCGCAAGTGCAGCACACTTAACCCGTCCGATGGATCGTTTCTCGGGTACTAATTCGCGTATCCCTGTTCGCTTCACCGCGCATGGCGGTGCCAGGATCAAAGCTTCAGAACTGCTGGATATTGTGCCAAATGCCTTATTTATGTACCAGGGTAATACCAATGAGGTTTCGTTGGGTGCTTATGCCCAGCTTAATGTTAACTCATCAGCAAATATTTTATTTGGCGGTAACTACCGTAATAAAGATGCTGCAATTGCCTTTGTGGGTTTACAGTTAAAAAATATGGTTTTCGGGTTGAGTTATGATGTGAACACCTCTACTTTCAACCGGGCATCAAATAGTAATGGCGGTTTAGAGCTTTCGGTATCCTTAATTGGCCGTAACGGAATTATTGGTCCAAACTTCTTTTGCCCACGTTTATAATCTTCATCACCAATGCAAACAAACCGAGCTAGCACGTTAATTAATACCCTTAAAAAACGATAGCAAAACGATTAATAATTTATAAAGATGAAAAAAATATTACTCATTTTATTAGTGGCACTTGGCGGTTTTGCTAACGCTCAGTATGTGGTTAATTATAAAAAGGTTGCCGATACTTATTTCGAAAATAAGGATTATTATGCAGCATCTACCTTTTATAAGAAAGCCCTTAAAATTACTGGCGATAGTACCCAGGCCATTTTACCTTATGGCAAGGAAAGAAAATCAGCCACTGATGATAAAGTGATAGAAGATTATGAAGGATCGATTTACAACCTGGCCGAGTCGAGCAGGCTCTACAGGGAGTTTAACGAGGCCGAGAAATATTATGCCATAGCTGCTACTTTTACCAATACCCGTTTTAGAAAAGCATTGTTCTATTATGCAGAAAGCTTAAGGGCCAACAAAAAATTTGATCAGGCCATTGATGTTTTTCAGCAGTTCATCCAGAAAAACACTGGAGATCCTTTAGCTAAAGAAGCCCAGAAAGAAATCGAATCGTGTAAGTTTGCCATTGAAGAAATGCGTTTCCCACGTATGGTACAGGTAAAAAAAGTACCAACCAACGTAAACGGTTTAGGATCTAACTATGCTGCGGTAAAAATCAATAACGAACTGTATTTTACTTCATCACGTCCCGTTGCTGTAGGTAGTAAAAAAGATATGGTTAAAACAGAGGCCGGTGGCGAAGTTCAGGTATCAACAAAAGCCAATCCATTTATCAACAACCTCTATTCAGCCAAGGGTAATTTAAATACAGCAGATATTGCCGTTAAAAAACTGGATATTAATTTTCCTAAAGGTACAGAGATTGCCGCACCTGCTTTTACCCCGGATGGTAATACAGTATATTTCACCACCTGGAGGGATAAAGAAAAATATGCCATTTATAGTTCCAAAAAAACAGGCGATAAATGGTCTGATGCACAACCGGTAGGTTTGCAGGTAAACAGTAAAGATTTCAACTCCTCACAGCCATTTGTAACCAGCGATGGTAAGTTCCTGCTTTTCTCTTCTGATAGAAGTGGCGGTTACGGCAAGTTCGACCTTTGGTACTGCGCCATCCGTGCCGATGGTTCATTGGGGCAGGCGGTAAACTTTGGTCAGGCCATTAATACCGAAGATGATGAGCGTGCGCCTTATTACAATACCTTAACCAAAAAATTATTGTTCAGTACCGATGGAAGAACAGGTTTCGGTGGACTTGATTTCTTTGAATCAGAGGGCGATCTGGTTGATTGGACCGCTCCAAAAAACCTGGGTTATCCATTTAACTCTTCAAAAGATGATATTTATTTCACAGCGACCGATGATAAAGGAACAGCTGGATACATCAGTTCTGATCGCGAATCATCCTGCTGTTTAGAAATATTCGAAGTGAAAAAAGAATATTTATCAATCTCAGGTATTTTAACCGATTGTAAAACCAAATTGCCTTTAGCAGGTGCAAGTGTTACCCTCAACAATGCAGAAGGTCCACAAAAACTTACTACAGGTACCGATGGTATTTATAAGTTTAAAGTAGATTCGAAAAGACCGATCAAATTGCTTTTTGCTAAAGACAATTACTTTGCAGTAACCAAAAACTATCCTTATGAGGAACTTGCAAAAGCAGATACATTAATTTATAAAGATTACTGCTTAAGCCCTTTCAAAATAGGTATTCCGATGGCGTTGGACAATGTATATTACGAATTTAACAGCGCCGAATTAACTGAACCTTCTAAAAAAGTGCTCGACTTCCTGATCCCGATTATGGAAGATAACCCTGAAATGGAAATCGAATTAGGTTCTCATACCGATAACATCGGTACAGATGAGTACAACCTCGATTTATCAAACAGAAGGGCAAAATCTTGTACTGATTATTTAGAAAGTAAAGGTATTGCCGCTGCCAGAATGACTTCAAAAGGTTATGGCGAATCAATGCCGATTGCACCAAATGAAATCATCGTTAAACGCAAGAAAAAAGATAACCCTGAAGGTAGGGCTAAAAACAGAAGAACTGAATTTAAAGTAACCAAAAAATAGAATACAATTAACATCCCGGTAAAGCCATCTTCGTAAAGGAGATGGCTTTTTTGTTGTTAGTCGTGATTTGCAATCCCGACCGAAAAGCTAATTAACTGTAAGTTCGTGGAGATACGGACGAAGTCAATTAAGTGACGGAAAAATTTAAATCTGCGTAAATCAGTGTAATCTGCGGGAAACCCTTTGTGCACATTTATTCCCGCTGATTTAAAATGATAAACGCTGATTTTGTATTTTGCAACTAACTATTAACTGCCAACTGGTAATCTAAATTAATCTTTGTAATTTTCGCCACCATTTAAATCTGATGAAGCTTAATATTCAACCCACCGTAATTTTTAGAACACCTAAATTTTCGTATCAATCCGAACTTGCCGATTGTTGGGAGGAGTTAAAAAAAGCAATCGCTATATCTTCATCTGCATTTTACGAAACGATAAAAGATGTAGAAGCAAACCAGTTACAGGATCTTCCACCGAAGGTGTACTTTACCATCTGGAAATATTTTAACCGGGCTAAGTTCCGCTCCACACCTTATGGCACATTTGCCGGTTTCAGTTTATTAACCGATGCCATTAAACCATCTGAAGGCAAAATTGTAATCGAAAAAGAACAAAAAATTACGACCCTGGTCGATTGGCCTTACAAAAATAATATTCAGCTGCCCTTAGCCGATCTGTTGAATAAAAACTGCCTGTTGTTCAGTAACAGCAGTTATTACTTTACTCCAAACAGTATCCGTTACATTGCCTGTACCGATGGGGTTTTCGAACTGGCTGAGCTTGATGAAGATGATTTTGTAAAACAGATATTGGATGCCTGTATCAAACCAATACGTATTAATGAACTCATCAAGACATTAAATTTAAAAAACGAAGAAGTAGAAAACCTTTTTGGCCTGTTTCAGGATATGCACGATCTGCAGCTGATATTTACCAATTACGATCCTAATATCATTGGGAAAGACTATTTCGAACGCTTAGGCCTTACCGATACAAAAGATTTACCAAAATACCTCATTGCCCAAAGAACAGTAAAATCCGGTCACATAAAAGAACAATTGCTTTCTGCCATTCCCGGATTGATCAAAACGCTTCATGGTATTTTACCCAATAGCGACCGCGAAGCTTTAAATCAGTTTATAACCAGGTTTAAAAAGAAATTTGAAGATCAGGAAGTGCCGCTTTTACTGGCACTCGATCCCGAAATGGGGGTTGGTTACGATCAGCTCGAACAAGCGGGCGAAAATGACGATTTTATCGCTAAAATCAGCAATAAGTCAGCTAAGTCTGAAAGCGATGGAGAGGGCATTAAGGCAGCATTTAAGCAGCATCTCTCCCCGCAAAGCTTCGAAAAAGGTAAACCGGTGTTTTTAAACAAGCTTGCTTTAAAGTTAAACGATAACCCGAAGCCGCTGCCCAATTCTTTTAGTCTGATTATGTCTGTTCATGACGACCTGATTTTTACCGAGCAGATAGGAGGGGCAACCTCAAATGCATTAACCGGTAGGTTTACCATGGCCGATGAGGCGGTAGAAACTTATGCAAAAAATGTTGCCGGTGCCGAGCAGGCGGCCAATCCGGAGGTATTGTTTTTCGACGTGGCGTACATGGTCGAAACCAATGTAGATAATGTAAACCGTCGCCAATGCATGTATGGCCACCAATTATCGATCCTCAATTTTGATACCTCAGCAGATCCGCTGAGTTTAAATGATATCCAGCTTTCTGTTAAGGGAACAGAAGTTATACTCCGCACTAAACGTTTAAACAAACGTTTAGTGCCCCGAATGGCTTCCGCTTATAATTATTCCCGCTCAGATCTTTCTGTATTTAGGTTATTATGCGATTTACAGCATCAGGGGCTCACAACAAGCCTTTCCTTGCCGCTCGATAACCTGTTTCCTGATCTCGATTATTATCCGCGCTTACAATATCAAAATATAGTGCTAAGCAATTATAAATGGAAAATTAAGAAAGAAGATCTTTTAGGTCAGGACCAAAAACTTTTATCAATCAAACTTTTCCGTGCAAACCTTGTAAAAATAGGGGTGAGCAATTATTTTAAAGCCGGTTTATCTGATCAAACCCTCTGTTTTGCACTGCACAGAGATGAGGACCTGAATGCTTTTCTTCAATATATGCAGAAACACAGTTCATTGTATATTGAAGAAGTAAACCTATCCCAGAATAGTATTGTAGTAGATGATGCAGGGCAGCCTTATGTGGCACAGTTTGTTTTAAGCATCAATCATGCAGAGAAAATTTATAATGGTTTGTTGCCTCAGGTACAACATACTGATGTAATCCGGTATTTTCCGCCAGGAACAGAATGGCTCTATTTTGAAATTTATTGCCATCAGCAAAGATCTGATCAGGTTCTGGCCGAAGTAATAGCCTCTTTTTTAGCAGATTATGCTGCAGACATTAAATCGTGGTTTTTTATCCGCTACAATGAAAACGGAAACCACATCAGATTTAGGGTGCTTTTAAACGATATACTTAAAATGCAAGCGGTAACATCTGGTTTAATGGATAACCTGTACGTATTTTTAAATTCTGGACTGGTGTCTGACGTGCAGATTAAAACTTATAAGCGCGAACTCGAGCGCTATGGCAGCGATATGATCGAACATGTTGAAAAACATTTTGCTACCGATAGTGACTTTGTAATGTCCCTTTTCGAAACACAGCCTGATCATTTTGATAAATATAAGCTGTGCTCGATGCTGTTTTCAGAAATAATTAACGCAGGATTGGTTGATCAGCAGGTGGCAGGTAAAATAATCAGGTCCTTATCCGATTCCTTTAACCGTGAACACCATTTAAATGCGACCGATTTTAAACAGCTCAACAATCACTACCAGCAGTTCAGGAAAACTGAATTTACTGAGTTAACTGCTGAACAAGAACAGCAGTTCGAACAATTTTCAGCTTCTTTTATCACTATCCTTAAACAGGTACGGCCTGAAAGACGTGTTAAACTGCTTAGCGATTTGATGCACATGCATGTAAACAGGCTTTTTAATAAAGACCAGCGCACGCATGAAATGGTGATGTATTACTTTTTATTAAAAGATATCCAGCGGCAAAATGCCATTAATAATTAGCGGTTTAACCTGGCCATTGGGTTAACAACGGTAACTTCAATTTCTGTAATGTAGCGGTTAAGCGGGTCTTTATAATACCTGAATACATAATTATCGCCATAGAAATTACTCAAACGTTTGCCGATGTTTTCGATGCCAACATGATGACTTTCAGTTTGTTTTCCCTTGTTGTCGTTAATCATGTTAATCGTGCTGATATGGAGTTTATCATTTTCGTAAATGATTTTAATTAATGCAGGCTGAGTAGAGTGCGAAACATTTCCATGCTTAAATATGTTCTCTACTAAAGTTAATAAGATAAGGGGTGGAAACCTTAACCCAAATAAATCTCCCGTTACTTCAAGTTCCAGATTAATCGTGTTAGCCGTTCGGAGTTTATGAAGATTGATTAAATGCTCAATTTGCTCAATCTCTTCACTTAAAGGAACCATTTCTGATGCTTCAGGGCGTTTTAAAGCATAGCGCATCATTTCAGCAAGATTCATAATCGCATCTGCTGCCATAGGCGCTTTTTTACGGGCGTCGTTATAAATAAAATTTAAGGTGTTGAACAGGAAGTGCGGATTGATCTGGCTGCGCAGGTAATTGTTTTGCGATTGTACCAGATCGTTTTCTAAAGCCTGTTTCTCAAGCTGGGTAACCAGGTTCACTCTTTCAAGCGCTTCAACCTTCTTTTGATCCTGAAATGATTTAGTGATATAAACATAACCCGTTGAGTAACCAATAAATAATATTGAACGATAAATGCAGGATAATATTAATTCCCGGTCAAAGGCTCTATCCGGGTTTGTTTTTATTAAGCTTATTTTTTCAAAAAAGATAATAAGAAAAAATGTAGAAACGACGTATGCAAAAATTATTACTGCAATGAGTATAGTAACCTTTAAAATTTTTAAAGCATTTGATTCCGTTTTTAATACCCTTTTCAGTAAAAAACCATAGGTATAGAAGGTTAAAATATTAACGATATAAACAAGTAGATAGGCTCCCGGTTCTCTGAATCGATTTGTGGTTAAACCCAGAATAAATACCTCATAAACGATGTAAAGACTCCATACCAACAGGTGAAACTTATACTTTTCGTAGAATATTTTTAAGTGTAAAAAGTTCATTTTTTTCTCTTTAATCTATTGAAATTGGGCTTTTATCTCCCAAAAGTAGGGGTTTGTGTAAAAAACTGGTTGTGTGTGGTTTTGGCGTGCATCTTTACAGAAAATTAATAACAACGATAATCACAAGAATTATATACATCATATTATGAAAGCTCAACACACAAATACTTCAGCTAAACTTTCTAAAAAAACTGTTTTTGTTTATAAAAACATCAAAGCTCAAAACAACTATGCAACTAGTCCAACAGGAGATCAAAGCCATAGTGCGATGACAAGCTTCATCATGGAATTTTAGTTGCCACAATTAGCTTATTTTAATAATTATATCATCATATTTAATCTATAAAACCATGAAAACTCAAAATACTACCAAGCTTTCTAAAAAAACTGTTTTTGTTTATAAAAACATCAAAGCCAAAAATGCTTACTCAACCAATCCAACAGGTGATCAGAGTCACACGGTAATGACAAGTTTCATCATGGAATTTTAGTTTTCGAACTAACTATTATTCTAACAGGAATTCTGAGTCACATAGTATATAGCTGGATTGATATATAATTACTGGTTCCGGTTCGATTTTAGTAAACTGCTCTGTACGTATGCGAAGAAAGCTTCTTTATAACCTTCGCCAATTTGTATCATTTCATTGTTTACTAAACGGATAATATTTCCATCCACCTTTTTTATTGCTGATTTAGCAACAATATTAGATTTGTTAACCCTTATAAATGCATGTGTTTCTAAGGCTTTTTCAATCTCTTTTAGTGTAAGATAGGTGGTGTGGGTTTCAGATTTGGTTATAATCTGGATATAATTTTGTAAGGCTTTAATGTAAAGTATTTCATCAATTGCGATATTCGAAAAAGCATATTTATGATCACCTTTAATATAAAGTGCTGCTGCCTGCTCTGTTTCTTTTGTAGTAACCTTGGCATTGTTGGCCTCCTTCTTTAAAATGCGGTCGATGCCCAAAGCAAATTTTGCAAACGAAATCGGTTTAAGCAGATACTGATCCGATTGTACATCAAATGCCTGTAGGGCATAATCAGGATGGGCAGTGGTGAAAATCAAATATTTAGCTTTTTCCCTGATATTTTTGGCAAGTTCTAAACCATTGATGCCAGGCATATCGATATCCATAAACAATAAATCAATCTCATCGTCGATGCTGATCTCCATAAGTGCCTGCACTGGGCTGGTAAAGGTCTTAAAAATGGTTAGCCCCGGCATTTCTGCAATATGGTCAGTTAGCACCTCAATTGCATGTTGCTCGTCGTCTATAACAACGCATTTTAGATTCATGATTTTAAATATGTTTGTTTTGATTTGATTTGAATGCAAGTTAAATAAAAATGAATTGATTTAGCAAATGGGCTAAAAAAAATCTTGAATCCGTTTCATCTAAAAAACTTACTGGTTTCGTGTAATATTCTGTGGGGTTGATGTAAAAAAATTACTCAGCACACTTCTTTTTGTAATCTTTAAACTGTTTGCCAAAAACAAAACAATCAGGGAGTTAAAAGCCCCGGATTAAAATTAAACATCTACCTGCCCATTATTGTGTAGCCTGTGGATAAGAAAATTAAAACAGGCCATACAACACTGGGTTACAGATTTTATTAAATTTTAAAAAAGAAGAAATACCGAAAAACAAGAAATATTCCCCTACATCTATCTACCTCCAAATGAAACACAACGAATACGAGTACTTACTTAACAAAATCTATTACAAGGGGATTCTTAAAAGCCAGGGAATCAACGCTGATATGTATCAGAGAATGCAAAACGAATACAGCAACTTGGACGTGCCAAGCCTTGTAAATGGAAAGCTTGACAGCGATTATGCATTCAGAAGATCTTTTTTGGTTGTCCGCAACTACGTTCAACAAGCCATTAAAGACGGATTAAAAAGCTTTCAGTTTAGCATGAAAGTAGCCGATATCAACAAGTTGACTTACATGGTAGATATGCTGAACAGGAACTTTTTTGATAAACAAAGTTTAGATCAGATCATTATCACAGCAAATTCTGTATTCAACCAATACAATTTAAAAAACTAACACCTATAAAAGATATATAACATGGAATTGAAAGACGAAATAGGGCAATTTGCCGTAAGAATCAAGAAAATGCTTCCACAAGTTCAATCTGAAGATTTAACTAGGAATGCTTTGGTAATGCCTTTTATCCAAATCTTAGGATTTGACCCTTCTGAGGTTCAATCTGAAGCGGTATTAGATTTTGGCGTTAAAAAAAGCAAAAAGGTTGATTACACCATTATGAAAGATGGTGAGCCTACAATTTTAGTAGAATGCAAACACCATGATGATAATTTAGATATCCACGATTCACGATTATCTAAATATTTCCGTAAAACAAAAGCAAAATATGGTTTATTAACCAACGGTTTGGTTTATCGTTTTTACACAGAGAAAATGGTGAGATCAAAGAAAAACCAGGAGCCTTTGTTCGAGTTTAAAATTACCGATACCAAAGCAGCTACCATTGCAAAAATGATCGAAGATCATAAAGATTATTTCAATGTTGATCATAAGCAGGCAACATTAGCAAGCTAAAAAATATCCTTCAGTGAATTAAATTGCTGAATGCCTTAAAAGAGTCCCGATCAAATGATTGGGACTTTTTTTGTTGTTGGAAAGGTTAATTGTTTAATTGTTTTTGAATCGGTTAACTTTGAGCTACAATTATTAATCATTAGTTGCTGAAATAAGCGTTAAACGTAAACGCTTATCGCCGTAAACGAAACGCTCAGCGCAAAAAAAGAGGGTGTCCGGATTTTCTCCGGACACCCTCAAATATATTTTTCCGTATTACCCGATTAAATCAGTTCTACGCTTCTGCTTACAAAGGCGGTTAATTCTGCTCCGGTTAACATACCTTGAGCCAATAGCGCTAAATCTACCGCTTGTTTAGCCAAAGTGCTTTGTTCAGCTTCATCAGCATTTAAAATCTTGCTGATCAATTTATGGTTTCCGTTAATGGCAACCTTGTAATTATCCGGCATCTGGCCATAAAAGCCCATTCCGCCGCCCATAGCAGCCATATCTTTCATACGACGCATAAACTCATCCATGGTAATGGTTACAGGCAGTTCTTCAGGGTGTAAAGCCACAATTTCTACATGCATACCTGGTTTGGTAATTGCTTTCTCGAAAATAGTGGTCACTTCTTTTACCTGATCTTCTGTTAAAACGTGCTCATTTTGCTCGTCTTTCTCAATTAATTTATCTGCAACACTCGAGTCAACACGTTTAATCGATGTTTTTTCTAATTTTTGCTCCAACTGGTTAATAAAGTGATTATCAATCGGCGAATCCAATACCAAAACATCGTAATCTTTTTTATTGGCCGATTGTATAAAAGCATCCTGTTTTGCCGCATCATTGGTATATAGATAAACCACTGTGCCATTTTTATCAGTCTGCAAAGGAGATACCTTTTCTTTATATTCAGGAAGGGTGAAAAGTTCGTTTTTAGTGTTTCCTACCAATGCGAAATCTTTCGCTTTATCGTAAAACTTATCTTCGCTAATCATGCCGTATTTTACAAACATGCCAATGTCTTTCCATTTATTTTCGTAAGCTTTACGATCTTTGACAAAGAGTTCGCCTAATTTATCAGCAACCTTTTTGGTAATGTAGTTGTTGATCTTTTTAACGTTGCTATCGGCCTGTAAGAAACTACGCGATACGTTTAACGGAATATCAGGTGAATCGATTACACCGTGTAATAACATCAAAAATTCTGGTACAATATCTTTAACCTCATCGGTAATAAAAACCTGACGGGAATAAAGTTTGATTTTGTTGCGTTGCATTTCAAAGTCGTTTTTCAACTTAGGGAAATACAATACACCCGTTAAATTAAATGGATAATCAACGTTTAAGTGAATCCAGAATAATGGCTCTTCGCTAAATGGATATAATTCGCGGTAAAAACTTAAATAATCCTCATCTGACAAATCTGCAGGAGCTTTTGTCCAGATTGGGTTGGTCGTATTGATAATGTTATCAACCTCAACATCCTTGTGTTTAGCTTTACCTTCTTCATCAACGCCATCTTCAACAGATTCTGTTTTGGTACCAAACTTAATCGGAACAGGTAAAAACTTAGCATATTTATCCAGTATTTCCTGAAGTTTGCTTTCTTCCAAAAACTCTTCAGAGTCTTTGTTTACGTGAAGGATGATATCGGTACCGCGCGTAGTTTTAGTACCTTCAGTAATTTCAAATTCAGTACTGCCGTCGCAAACCCAACGTGCAGGTTCTGCGCCATCCTGATATGATAAAGTTTGAATTTCAACTAAATCAGCCACCATAAAGGCAGAATAGAAACCTAAACCGAATTTACCGATGATCTCATTAGCATCTTTAGCATCTTTAAATTTTTCTACAAACTCACTTGCGCCAGAAAATGCAACCTGGTTGATGTATTTTTTAATTTCTTCGGCAGTCATTCCCAAACCATTATCGCTAATGGTAATGGTTTTTGCTTCTTTATCAACAGCAACCTGTACCAATGGGGTACCAACTTCTCCGTTAAACTGACCTAATGAACCTAGTCTTTTGATTTTCTGAACCGCATCTACAGCGTTAGAAACCAATTCACGAAGAAAAATTTCGTTATCAGAGTATAAAAACTTCTTAATTATCGGGAAGATGTTCTCGGTATGTATCGAGATATTTCCTTTTTCCTGTATGCTCATACGTAAATAAATTGTTTAAATCTGTATCGAGCATAACAAGGGTTGTTCCAAAAGGATTTGTTTGCCAAAATGACAGTAGGTATGTGCGATGGAAAATGTAAGATGGAAAACGTGTGATGGACAAAGAAGGGGGATATAGAAGAATGATGGATTTTATAATAAAGATTCAAAAACGATCGTCATTTCGAGCGGAGTGCAACGCAGTCGAGAAATCTAATCCTTGGTATGTGTCCTCACCGACTAACCTTAGTATCAAATAGTTTAAATAATCATTTGAAAAGCAAAACCTGTATATCAATTATTGTTCGTCCCGCTGTACCTCCTGCCAATTGAAGGATTGGCATCCGTCCCATCGGGTTTAGTGCAGTTAATGCTGTGCTAACAGGAAGGTTTTCCCTCGTGCTGCAGCATAAGTAAGTTATTTGGACAGAGCATCTGATGCCGTGGTCTGTGTCATCACAGACCACTACAAATAATCATACTACTCTTCCTCACCATAAGCCAATTCAATATCAATAAACTGGATAATCAGTGAACATACATTACCTTCAACATCAAAACCATAATAAACAGGATAAGTGCCATCACCAAAACCACTCTGGAAAAATGGGATGTGATAATCAGTTCCTGGAATTTTCCAGTTAATCCAGTCGCCGGCTTCGCGTTGATAAATTGGATTTTCAGCATAATTAGCTGCAAAAAGTACTGCGAAATAATCGTCATAAAGATTTTTACCCGGATTTTCGCTATGGAACTTATCCTGAAAAGCACAGAAATGTTTTAGCGTTTCCTGATCTAAAACACAACCTAAACCAGCATCCACATTAAAACCAAAAAATTCACCTTCGTTAAAATCAACAAGGTCTTCGGTGCCGATCAATGCTTCTTCAAACCTAACGGCATCATAAGCTGTAAATTGTACTTTAACTGCCGCATACCGGTCACAATCCTCATCATTATCATCTTGTACCACTACAGCGGCCGTAACCGGAAATTCGCCAATTGGTACTTTGATCAGGTATTGTTCTGCATCTTTCTGGATATAAACCAATGGATCCCGGACCAAAATTTCTCCTGTGGGGATAGAAACACTGCCAAGTTCAAGATGGTCGATCTTTTTACCAGCTAATTCCGTTTCTTCGAAATAGTTATTAAGGTTATTTGGGCAGGCCAGCAGGTTACGCTTCTCATTCCAGGTTTTCAGCCAATCTCCACTTGGTATCATGATGTTCAGTTTTTTGTTTTAAGATAGATAAAAGATAAAAATAAAAAAGCCAGAGAGATTTAAAGTCTTTCTGGCTAATATTTTTGATCCGAATGAAAATTAATTCAAATGGAAACTTGGTTTGTCTTCTTCCAATGATAGGATTTTGGAGATCTTTTTAAGCAGCACATCCATTTGGAATGGTTTTGATAAGAAATCATCCTGACCATAATTCAAAGTAGTGAAATCTTTTGGATCGTATAAACCCGAAATTAACAGAATCGGAATTTTAGAGGTGCTTTCTATCGATTTTAACTGCTCGCATAACACACGCCCATCAATGTGGCCAAGAGAAATATCGAGCAAAATTAAATCTGGGTTAAAACTTTCAATCCTGTTGAAAATTTCTTCACCATCACTTAGTGCCGAGACTTTAAAGCCTCCGATTTCCAGTATCAATTGTATGGTTTCTAAAACCTCAATATCATCGTCTACTACCAGTATTCTCTTCATATTTGCTAGCAATTTATATGCTATTAAAAATATAACAATGTTTGTTGTTGTTATGTTTACAATCTTAAGAATATTTTAACAATAAATTTATAGTTGAGCGAAAATAGATTTTAGCTTTAACTGGCCTGTTGCACAATGCCTTCCTTCTGTAAAATGAAATTGAACAGTTCTTCGATTGGTTTTTGTAAGATTTTTCCCGGCTCAATACCGTTCTCAAGCAATACAGAAATTAACGAATCCTGGTAGTAATAAGCTATTGAACCTACAAAATGGCACGGAACACTTTTATGTTTTGGGTAATCTTTAACATTGGTATCCACAAATTCCTGAAACCCCGTACGGAGGATATCCTGAATGAAAGGGTGGTCTTTATGATTGGCCATGAAACGGCTAAATCCGGCTAAATAAATATTCGGGAAAGGTTTTTGGTAAACATTGGTAATAATCTGTTCCTTTTCGGAAGGAAAAGTTTTTTTGAATTCTGCGGCTAAATTGGCAGGCATTTTATTGTATAGATAACTTAAAAGTACTTTTTTGCCAAAAAAAGTACCAGATCCTTCATCGCCTAATACATAACCCAGGCCATGGTGACCATCATGAATTTTCTTGCCATCAAAATAACAGATGTTAGATCCCGTACCTAAAATACAGTTTAGGCCTTCGGCATTGCCGCAGGTGGCGTATACACAGCCTAAAAGATCGTGATCTACAGAGATAAAAGCATTTTCAAAAACTGCCGATAAACCATTAGAAACCACTTCATGTTTATCGGGTGAGGAGCAACCCGCACCAAAAAAGTAAATTTCCTTAACCTCATTGGCATATTGGATCAGGGATTCATTTTTGGTTATCAGTTTGGTAATTTCCTGCTCACTTAAGAAATAAGGGTTTATTCCGGGAGTGCTAAATTTAATGGTTTCGCCATTGTGATAGCCCATCCAATCGGTTTTTGATGAGCCACTATCTGCAACAAGTATCATGGGATTAAATATAAAAATTAATTACAGAATTTTATGATTGCAATAATTTCTTTACTTCTTTTAAACCGTTTTAGTTAAATGAAAAAATAATCAATCATCAATAACAAATGATCAATCAATTACCAATGAACTAGTTGGGCGTTTAGTGCGCGGCGTATGGATTCAGTTTATGATAAAATAATTTATCACACAAAGACTTTATCTGATTTTGTGCATCATGTTAACCAATGATTTAATGACCACTGAACAAATGAACTATTTTGATAAATCTATATTCCCGCTAATTGCTTTTAAGTTAGTTTCAGCAATTTTGGCCTGATATTGCATTTCGATAAAGCGGTTTTGTGCATCAATAGCATTACGCTGCGCTTCTCTTAGTTCTAAAGGGGCTATGCTACCTAAACGGTATTTTGCCAGCGTGATATCAAGATTTTCCTTTGCAATATCCACGTTGCGCTGTTCCAATTTGATCAGATCGATGTAAGTACTGTAATTTTGATAAGCGGTAAGCAATTGTGAGTTTACATCAAGTTTGGTTTTACTTAAGGTTAAGGTTGAGTTTTCAATGTCTATCTTGGCATTACGCTCATTTTGTCTTTGTAAAAAGCCGTTAAACAAGTTAATGCTCGCCGTTACGCCATAAGTAAATCCATTGGCTGCAAATTTTTGGTTAAAACCTGTCGGACTGGTACTATTTGCCCTGCTATAACCCGAATTTAAGCTAACTGCGGGATACCTAGCTCCACGGATGGATTTTAAGTTTAATGAAGCAATCCGCTGGTTTATAAAGGCATTCTGCACATTCGGATTTTGCTGTTCGGCCATTTCGGCCATTTTGCTATATAAGATGCCTTTATCTACGTCAATATTATTATCTACCACGAATGTTGTTCCAATATCCCTAACCATTAACTGGTTTAAACGCACTTTGGCCACTTGCAAGGCATTTTTGGTTTGCAGATAATTTGAGGTATCAGTATTGTAGTCAACCTGTGCGGTTAATACATCGAGCTTAGAACCGCGACCCAATTGCAATTTGGTTTTAGCAATATTGGTACGTAAAACAGAAACATCCATGGCACTATCGGCCGCTATAACCAGCTGTTGTTGCCTTACTACGTCGTAGTAAGCAGTAATTACATCGGCAACGGTGGTTAAAATGGTTAAACGCGCATTGAGTTCGCCCTGCTTTTGTAGTTCTTTTAAACGGTCATAATTGGCGAACATACTAAAACCATCAAAAATGGTCCAGTTTAAATCGGCACCATAACTATTATTGGTGCTTTTTGCACCGGTAATCACCCGGTCAGGGCCTGTTGCAGGCGTTTGACGGGTGTTTTGGATACTTCCACCATTGGTATAATTTCCGGTTAAATTGGGCAACATCCCAGCATTACCGATATTGGCATTGTTTTTTGCAATATCGATCTGGTTTTTGCTGATTTTTATGTCGTAATTATTCTGTAAGGCAATGGTGATCGCCTCCTGTAAGCTCAGTTTTTCTTGTGCGAAGCCCGAAAACGACAGGCTTAACAACAGGATCAATATTTTTAATTTCTTGCTCATCTTATTCTTCTGTGTGTAAAGCTTCTTGTTCAAAACGATGGGCTTCTTTTAATTCTTTGTTTGGTTTGTATGGTTTTGCCCAATAAGAGTAAATGGCCGGGATCACAAATAAGGTTAATACCAGCGAGAACAATGTTCCGCCTACAATTACGGTTCCCATACTCATCCTGCTTTTTGCGGCGGCACCTAAAGCCAAAGCAATAGGTAATGCACCAATGGCAATGGCCAAACTGGTCATTAAAATCGGGCGCAAACGTGAAACAGCAGCTTCACGGATGGCTTCAGGTATCGGCGTGCCTTTTTCTTTTAGCTGGTTGGCAAATTCGACAATCAAAATACCGTTTTTGGTTACCAGACCAATTAACATAATGGTTCCGATCTGACTGAAAATGTTCCAGCTCTGCCCGCAGAGCCATAGCGATAAAAATGCACCTGCTACAGCCATTGGTACGGTTAAAATGATGATAATCGGGTCTTTAAAACTTTCAAACTGTGCGGAAAGGATTAAATAAACAAGTAGTAGGGCTAAACCGAAGGCAAAGAAAGTATTTGATGAACTTTCTTTAAAATCCCGCGATTCTCCACTTAAATCGGTAGAAAAGGTTTCGTCCAGTACTTTTTTAGATATGGCATCCATGGCATCAATACCTTCGCCAATACTTTTTCCAGGGGCTAAGCCTGCCGAAACAGTAGCTGCAATGAAACGGTTGTTCCGGTATAACTGCGGTGGACTGCTCTCTTCTTTAGCGGTAACTACATTATCGAGCTGTACCAGTTCGCCTTTATCATTACGCACATAAACCGAACTTAAATCCAATGGGTCTTTTCTGTCGCCACGGTCAAACTGACCAATTACCTGATATTGTTTTCCGTTCATGAAGAAATAGGAAAACCTTTGTCCGCTTAACCCCAGATTTAGGGTTTGGGCGATGGCAGAGATCGAAACCCCTAGATTCTTGGCTTTATCTCGATCAATCGTCAGGTTGATTTCGGGTTTGTTAAATTTCAGGTTCACATCCGAAACGGTAAAAGTAGGATCTTTGGATACCGCATCCATAAACAAAGGAATTTTCTCCCTTAGCTTTTCGAAATTCTGCGCCTGGATAATATAACTGATTGGTAAGCCTCCCCGGCGGCCAACTGAAATGGTAGGCTGCTGGTTAACGATGGTTTTACCCTCGGTATATTTTTTAGTCACCCTGGTAAGCATATCGGCAATATCTTTTTGCGAACGTTCACGTTCTTCCGGATCAATTAAACCCATCCTTACAAAACCAGAATTTACCGAGCCCGAACCACCAAAACCTGGTGAAGTAATGGTAATGTTTACATTTTTCTCCGGAACCGAATCGATCACCAATTGGTTCAGTTTCATGATAAACTGATCGGTATAAGTAAAAGATGCACCTTCTGGCGTAGTTACGTTGATGTTGATTGCGCTTCTATCATCATAGGGAGCAGTTTCCTTTGGTAAAATCTTCCAGAATAAGAAAATTAAGCCCATACATACCAGAATAATCGGAACTGAGAGCCATCTTTTATCTAAAAATTTGTTCAGGTTCGATTCGTACGCATTGTTTAACTTCACAAAATAAGGCTCTGTCCAATTGTAAAACCTTGATGGTTTATGTCCTCCTTTTTTCATCAGGTAAGCATTCAGCATTGGGGTTAAAGTAAGCGATACAAAAGCCGATACCAATACAGCAGCGCCGATTACCACTCCAAATTCCCTGAATAAACGCCCCACGAAACCCTGTAAGAAAATTACAGGTAAGAATACTGCTGCAAGGGTAATGGAAATGGAAATTACAGCGAAAAAGATTTCGTTTGATCCTTTAATGGCCGCCTCAAATGGCGACATGCCCTCTTCAACCTTTTTAAAGATATTTTCGGTCACCACAATACCATCATCTACCACTAAACCTGTAGCGAGTACAATGGCCAGTAAACTCAGTACATTTATCGAGAAACCAAAGGCATACATGATAAAGAAAGTGAAAACTAATGAAACCGGAATATCGATCAATGGCCTGAAAGCAATGGCCCAATCCCTGAAAAACAGGTAAATGATCAGGATTACCAGCACCAGTGATAAACCAATGGTTTCGGCCACCTCTGTTACCGAACGTTTAATAAACAAGGTATTGTCTAAGGCTACTTTAAGCTTAATGTCCTGTGGAATATCAGCTTTTAATTTATCGAAACGTTTGTAAAACTCTTTACTGATATCAAGATAATTGGCTCCAGGCTGTGGGATAATGGCAATGGCCACCATCGGTTTGCCCGATTCGCGCAAAATGGTTTCTTCGTTTTCCGGACCTAAAACCGCATAACCTACATCTTTTAACTTAATTACCTGGTTGCTGTCTGTTTTCAGGATCAGGTTGTTAAACTGATTTTCATCGGTCAGTTTTCCCAATGTTTTTACCGTTAATTCAGTAGTTGCACCAGTAATTTTTCCTGATGGAAGCTCCACATTTTCGTTATCCAAAGCGGTAACAATATCCTGCGAGGTTAAGCCGTAAGCACTCAGTTTATTCGGATCCATCCAGATACGCATAGCATATTTTCTTTGCCCCTGGATCTGTACGCTACTTACCCCCGGAATGGTCTGAATACGGTCGGCAATTACGTTTTCTGCATAATCGCTTAATTCTAAGGTATTTCGTTTATCACTCTGAATCGTCATCGATAAAATCGGATCAGAGTTTGCATCGGCCTTACTTACCACTGGTAAACCGTCGATATCTTTAGGTAAAGTACGTGCTGCCTGCGATACCTTATCGCGTACATCGTTTGCCGCTTCTTCGATATTTTTATCAAGGTTGAATTCAATGGTAATGTTACTGGTACCCTGGTTACTCGATGAAGAAATATTCCGGATCCCGTCAATCGAATTGATCGATTTTTCCAGAGGTTCGGTAATCTGCGATTCGATGATATCCGAGTTTGCGCCTGGATAAGATGTTCTTACCGAAACTACCGTTGGATCAATTGACGGGTATTCCCGTACACCCAGAAAGGTATAGCCGATTATCCCGAAAAGGACAATCAATAAGTTCATCACAATGGCCAGAACGGGCCTTTTTATACTCGTGGTGGAGATACTCATAATTATTCTTTAACCAAATGAACTTTTACAGGAGCATCTTTCTTTAAAGCCATCGATCCGGTTGTTAACACCGTATCGCCAACTTTTAATCCTGAAGTAATTACGATATTTTCATCGGTACGTGTTCCGGCCTCAACCTTAACTTCCTGTGCTTTTCCGTTCTTTTGGATATATACAATCTTGCCTTTTAAAACGGGTACCACTGCTTCGTTAGGAATCAATATGGCATTTTGTAGCGTGCTTAATGCCAGTTTAATCTTCGCAAATGATCCTGGTAGCAATGCATTATCTGCATTTGGGGCCAAAGCCCTGATCTGTAAAGTCCGCGTAGCAGCATTAATTCCAGGCTCTATCGCGTAAACTTTTCCTTTGTTCTCTTTTGATGAGCCATCGGTAGTAAAGGTAATTTCCGAATTTATTTTAATCTGTCCTGCATATTTCTCCGGTACAGAAAAAGTAACTTTAACCGGATTGGTGCTTACCAGATTGGCAATTACCGTTGCTGGTGTTAAATAGGTTCCTGCTGAGATGCTGCGCAAACCTACACGACCTGTAAAAGGCGCACGTATTGTAGTTTTTGCCAGTTGAGCCCTGATTAATTGTGCCTGTGCCTCTAAAGATTTTAAATCGGCTAAAGAAGTATCATATTCTTCCTGACTGATCGCGCCTTTCGCCAAAAGCTGTTTAGCCCTGTTTTCGTTTGTTCCTGAAAGTTTTTGTTTGGTTAATGCATCCTGCAATTGTGCCTGTATATCCCTGTCGTTTACTTTTACCAGCACACTTCCCTTTGATACAGTTGTACCTTCCTGAAAATAAATACCTGTAACCAATCCCGATACTTCACTTTTCAACACAACAGATTCGTTGGCATCAATGGCGCCTGTAATTTCAAGGTCGTTATCAAATGATGTTGTTTTTACCACAATACCATCTACCACAAGTGGTGCCGATTTTCCATCTTTACCACCTGATTTTCCTTTTCCTGCCCCTGCAGATGCCCCGCCTTTTCCTTCGAGTTTCTTGTTAGCGTTAATTCTGTAATAGACTAAATAAGCCAGGCCTATGGCTAAAACAGCATAGATAATATACCTTTTCTTCATGTTTATATTTGTGTCGTGCGTATTCCAAACATTAAAATAAGATTAATGTTCCAGAATTAGAGCGTAAAAATATTCAAATAGTTTAGTCCTAAATTTGTTGTATTAAGGATGTTACCGATTTTAGTCCGAAGCCTGAAGTCGGAAGTCCATAGTTTGGATGCAAAATAATAAGTACTGATCAATTATTATCCCTCAAAAATCAACAAATTAATGCCTGGCGCCACTTGGCTGTTCAACTTCCGTCAGCTTTCTGCATATCGCCCAACGCAAAACGCCGGGCAAACAGAAACAACTATTTTACACCACATTTAGCTATTTTGTTCCAAAACCTCATCAATAAATATAAATTTGCAACAAAACACCCTCAATATGTTTAATAAAAAATCAATTTTAAGTTTAGTTTTACTACTAACGTGTATTATGGCAGCGAAGGCGCAGGTAAAAATAGGCTTTGAGGTTTCTTTTAAAGAGCCACAGGCACACTATGCTGAAGTGCAGATGAATATTTCTGGCTTGGCAAAAGATTATGTAGATGTAAAAATGCCGGTATGGACCCCTGGTTCTTATCTGGTGCGTGAATTTGAAAAAAGTGTAGAAGAATTTAAGGCTACAGCAGCGGGTAAAGCGGTTAAAGTAGAAAAGGTAAGAAAAAACACCTGGAGAATTTTCTCTGCGAAAGCGGCCAATATCCAGATCAACTACCGTGTTTATGCATTCGAAATTTCGGTGCGTACACCTTTTATCGACGAATCGCATGCATTTTTATCTCCAACAGGTATTTTTATGCATCCTGATGGTTTGATCAAATCGCCAAGTACCGTAAAAATTATTCCTTTCAATACCTGGAGCAAAGTTTCAACCGGTTTAACACCAGTTGCAGGCGAGCAGTTTACATATAAGGCAACCGATTTTGATATTCTATACGATAGTCCTATCGAAGTGGGTAACCAGGATGTTTTCGAATTTACAGCAGCCGGTGTTCGTCACGAAGTGGCCATGTATGGTGGTGGTAACTACGATAAGGAAAAACTTAAAGTAGATATGGCCAAAATTGTTGAAAAGGAAACTGAAGTGTATGGCGAAAACCCAAATAAACACTACGTTTTTATCGTACACAACTTTTTAAGAGGCGGTGGCGGTTTAGAGCATTTAAACTCTACTACCTTAGGCGCAACCAGAAATGCATACAACACTGCAGAAGGATATAAAGGCTTTTTAGGTTTGGTAGCACACGAATATCACCACCTTTGGAATGTTAAACGTTTACGTCCGGTGGCATTAGGCCCGTTCGATTACGACAATGAAAATTATACCACCAACCTTTGGGTGGCGGAAGGATTTACTTCGTATTACGAAAATAAATACCTGCACAGGGCTGGTTTTACCGATGTAGATGAATTTTTGAAAGATCTTGCCAGCGGTGTAGGTACAGTATTAAATACACCTGGGGCGAAATATCAATCAGCAGCTTCATCAAGTTACGATGCATGGATTATCGGTTACCGCCCTAACGAGAACTCAAAAAACAATTCCATCTCATACTATAATAAAGGAGAAGTAATCGGTATTTTAATGGATCTCGAAATCATTAACGCTACAAAAGGCGCTAAAAGTTTAGATGATGTAATGAAAGCCATGTACTTACAATGCAAAACCTTAAAACGTGGTTATACCGATGCAGAGTTTAAAGCCATGGTTGAAAAAATATCAGGAATCAGTTTTACCAATTTCTGGGCAAAATATGTGAACGGTGTTGATGATGTTGAATATGTAAAATATTTCGCTTATGCAGGTGTAGATGTATCAACCGAAAATGCAACGCCAGGTAAACCAGTTACAGGAGCTTCAGGACAGTTAACCAATGATGGCTTGACAATTACTTCTACCACAAGAAATTCTGCAGCCTGGATCAGTGGTTTAAATGTGAATGATGTAATATTAAGTTTGGATGATACTACATTAAGCGATGCGCTATCAAACGTGAGGTTAAAAAGCCCGATGATTTCTTTAGATGCCATCCCGTTGGTTGGTAAAAAAAATATCGGCGATGTGTTAAAACTAAAAGTTAAACGCGATGGACTTGAAAAAGAAATCTCTTTAACCTTAAAAGAAAATCCAAGCGTACGCTTAAAAGCAACCGTTAACGAAAATGCAACACCAGCACAAAAAGCAGTGTTAAAAAAATGGACAGGAGTTTAGTTCAGAGTCTTAAGTCCTCAGTCTTGAGTATATGGTTCAAGGCATAAAAAATCCCGTAAGATGAATTTCTTACGGGATTTTTTATGTTACGTGCTTCGCTTAACGCCGTGCGCTAAACGCTCATCGCTCTCTGCCTAGAAAGTATATCTAAAGCCTAAACCGAATCTTCCAGCGTTAAAATCGCTATCATTACTGCCGATGTATAACCTAGGTCTCCAGTCTAAAGCCAATGCTAAAGGCGCACCTGAGAATTTATAGTCTAAACCCACCATTGGTACCAAATAGAAGCTAGAGCCACCATCATACAATTGAATCGAAGGACCACCACCTAAATACCAATCTAAACCTTTAGCTCCAGGGATTGAAGAATTATATTGAAGGAAACCTTGAATAATGGTAGAGTTTCCGCCAAATAACACATCACCTTGAATGGCTGCTTTTCTACTGAAGTGATGTCTGATTGAGGGACCAACCAATGTTGCGCCATCACCAAAATCAATGCCTAAACCTAATCCGGTTTTATAGTTTTGGGCTTTAACGTTTGTTGTACTGAAAGCAAATAGTGCAATACATCCTAAAATTGTAAATAACTTTTTCATAATTTAAGTGTTTTTTAAATAATTACCAGCCTAACAACTTTAGTGCCGTTTATGTTTTTTTGGTCAAAATCTAAAATCATAAAAAACAATGCTTGCATAGTAATTTTGTAATTGCTAAGTTTATTTAAATATTTTTTGATAGGCATAATGCACCGGTTTCTTAATGGGGAGGTATTATTTTTATTAAAAACAGACATAGACATCAATCTTTGAGATTGAATTTTTAACTTAACCAAATATTATACGATTTATATGGCGGCAGAAATTAAACGGGTTTTTGATCTTTTGAAATACAGCCTCGAAAATCCAAAGCAAGAGTTCATCAGCGGAAAAGTTAGCGGAAAATGGATAAATTATAGTACAGTCGATTTTTGTGATGCTGTAGATCAACTAAGCCGTGGATTGATTAAGCAGGGCATTACCAAAGGTGGTAGAGTAGCGGTAATGTCGCACAACAGACCCGAATGGAATATTGCAGATTTTGCAGCCAACCAGATTGGTGCCTATCAGATTCCGCTGTACCCAACACTTGCCGAACACGACATTGAATTTATATTAAAGGATGCAGAGATTTCGATCATTTTCGTCGCTGATGAAGAATTGTATAAAAAAATTAAACCCTGTGCTGATGCCATAAACCCCAATATCAAAATTTATAGTTTTAATGAAATTCCCGAAGCCGAAAACTGGACTACATTAATCGAACTGGGTAAAGCCAACAGTGATATCAATCTGGATGAATACCGCGCTAAAGTGGCTCCCGAAGATATTTTAACTTTAATCTATACTTCCGGAACTACAGGTACTCCAAAAGGGGTAATGCTAACGCACAATAACCTGGTGGCAAACTTTGTAAACTCGTCTGTGGTAATGCCCGAAGGTGTTAAAAAAGGCCTCAGCTTTTTGCCGCTCTCGCACATTTTCGAACGGATGATCATTTATCTGTACTTATTTAATTACACCGCTATTTATTATGCCGAAAGTATGGATACCATCGTGGCCGATATTCAGCATGTAAAGCCAAATGCATTCTCTACCGTTCCACGTCTGCTCGAAAAAGTATACGATAAGATTATGGAAAAAGGCAAGGCATTAACGGGCGTTAAAAAAGGAATTTTCTTTTGGTCGGTGGCCTTGGCCGAAAAATATACCATTAATGCGGGTGGCTGGTATAATTTTAAACTTGGTATTGCCCGTAAACTGGTTTTTAAAAAATGGCAGGAAGCACTTGGTGGTGAGATTGTAGTGATCGTATCGGGCGGAGCAGCATTAAACCCACGTTTGGCCAGAATTTTCTGGGCAGCAGGTATGCCGGTTTTCGAAGGTTATGGCTTAACCGAAACCTCGCCTGTAATTACCGTTAACCATTTCGGTGGAACCATGTTCGGAACCGTAGGCGAGGTAATTAAAGGTGTGGAAGTTAAAATTGCGCAAGATGGTGAAGTATTAACCCGAGGTCACCAGGTGATGAAAGGTTATTATAACCGTCCTGATTTAACCGATGAAGCTGTAGATAAAGACGGTTGGTTCCATACCGGGGATATCGGCGAGCTGGTTGATGGCCGTTTCTTAAAAATTACCGACCGTAAAAAGGAAATGTTTAAAACAGCAGGTGGTAAATACGTAGCACCACAAATGCTGGAGAATAAATATAAAGAATCGATTTTTATCGAACAGATTATGGTATTGGGCGAAAATAGAAAATTCCCGTCGGCCTTAATCGTTCCAAATTTTGAAACCTTAAAAACCTGGGCGGGCAGAAAAGGAATTACTTTTACCACAAACGAAGAAATGATCAAAAACGAGCAGGTGCTTGCCAAATATAATGAAGTGATTGAAGCTTCAAATGTGGGTTTTGGTAAATGGGAACAGGTAAAAAGATTTGCCTTATTGCCAAAAGAATGGAGCATAGATGGTGGAGAACTTACCCCCAAATTAAGCTTAAAAAGAAAAGTGATTACTGAAAAAAACAATGAGGTGATCGAAAAAATATACAAGGATGCAGAAAACTATAAAGCCCCTCATTAAAATTAAAAATTCTTTCGCTTCCTTAACTTTGGTGGTTTTGCTTGCTGGTTGCGTAACTGGTCAGCTAGGTAAAAATAATAGTGGCGAATATAAAAACGGGATGGTGGTTTCAGCCCATCCGGAAGCTTCGCAGGTTGGGATAGATATTTTAAAAAAGGGAGGTAATGCTGTTGATGCTGCCGTTGCAGTTCAGTTTGCGCTGGCTGTAGTTTATCCCAATGCAGGGAATATCGGCGGCGGTGGTTTTATGGTTTACCGTGGTGCAAATGGCGAAATAAACGCGTTGGATTTTCGTGAAAAAGCAGCCGCATCTGCAAGCAGGGATATGTACCTCGATAGCGCTGGAAACCCGATTGTAGATAAAAGTTTGTATGGTTATTTAGCTTCTGGTGTTCCCGGATCAGTTGATGGCATGGTAGAGGCACACAAAAAATATGGAAAACTTTCCTGGGCACAAGTATTGCAACCGGCGATAGACCTTGCCCAGAACGGTTTCAAAATCACTAAACGACAAGCCGGGGAGTTGAACAGTTTGCACCGTAAATTTATGGAATTTAACCCTGACGGAACTGCTTTTGTTAATTTAGAAAGTACCTGGCAGGAAAATGATTTGCTCGTTCAAAAAGAGCTGACCAATACTTTAAAACTGATCCAGAAGAAAGGCAGGGCAGGTTTTTATGAAGGTGCAGTAGCCGATTCGGTTGTGGCAGAGATGCAGCGCGGCAAGGGATTGATCACTAAGGAAGATTTAAAAAATTATCACTCCGCCTGGCGTAAACCCATTACAGGTAATTACAGGGGTTATAAAATTATTACCATGCCGCCAACATCAAGCGGTGGTATTGCTTTGGTACAACTGTTGCAAAGTGTAGAAAAATTTCCTCTTAAAAAGTGGGGACATAATGCCGATTCTACTGTTCAGGTTATTGTAGAAGCCGAGAGAAGGGTGTATGCCGATCGTGCCACACATTTGGGCGACCCTGATTTTTATGCAGTACCACAACAACAGTTATTAAGTCCTGATTATAATCAAAACCGCATGGCCAATTTTAACTGGGCGGCCGCAACTCCAAGCAGTTCGGTTCTAGCGGGAGAGATAAAAGGTACAGAGCACGAAGAAACCACACATTTTTCTATTGTAGACCGTGATGGTAATGCTGTTTCAATCACTACAACATTAAACGGCTCTTATGGATCGTTGGTAGCCGTAAAAGGTGCTGGCTTTCTGCTAAATAATGAAATGGACGATTTTTCTGTTAAACCGGGCGCTCCAAATATGTACGGTTTAGTGGGTGGCGAAGCCAATGCCATTGCTCCAAATAAAAGAATGTTGAGCTCTATGACACCCAGTATTGTAGAGAAAGATGGAAAATTATTTATGGTGGTGGGTACGCCCGGTGGCTCAACCATTATCACTTCTGTATTTCAGACCATTATAAATGTAATCGATTTCGACATGTCGATGCAAGAAGCTGTAGCCGCAAAGAAATTCCATCATCAATGGTTGCCAGATGAGGTATATGTAGAAAAGGATGCAATTGACAGCTTATCGACAGAAAAATTAAAGGCAAAAGGTTATAAGATCGTTCCCCGTGGTGCAATTGGAAGGGTTGATGCCATCTTAAAAACCAAATGGGGCAACTATCAGGGCGGTGCCGATCCACGTGGCGATGATAAGGCCATTGGCTGGTAGCAGATTATCACTTCAATTTTTTATCTTAGCTTTAGTCAATCTGTTACAAATCAGTTAACAGCTTGTCTAATCTAAAATTTAAAGAGATGAAGAAGCGCATATTTAATATTGCACAGAATTATCCCAGTTTGCCGGGGTAGATTCGGCCATCTCTTTCGGCCCTTTCGTTAAATACCTGAAGGAAAAAGTCAAAGAAGAAAAAACGGTAAAATCTACGCTCTATAACCATGCGTTAAATGAATTTAACAAGCAGGCCATAACCGATCAGGTTATTGCTTTCGATGACATTTACCAGCACGAATTATTGCTGGAGTACATTTACGCCTGTCTTTCACCACCACTTCTAAACGAAGATCATCAAGCCTGGGGACTTTGTGCACCTATGCAGCCCCTCACTTTTTATGGTACGGAACTGATGTATGAGTTGCTTGAACATGAAGAGAAAGATCAGCACAGCTTCGCCGGATCAAAAACACTTGAGCAACATCAGCACGATCGCCTGCATTTTATTTATTCCTTCATCCTTGATAAATTATATGATTTTCACTCGCCGGTAAAAGAAAAATATCATTCAGCACTCAATGCCGATACCGGTTTGCCAGCTTATTTCCACATTGGTGTAAATGCCAGTTTCATCGAAGTGAAGGCTAAAAGGAGCTTACCAGAACTTAGTTACCGCGAATTGCAACAATACTTAGCTGATGAATCTGGCTTAGATAAATTGCAAGAGCTATTACCATTAGATCTTTTCGAACTCCGCGGCATTTCAGTATTAACCATTACTGATGTTACGGCGAAACATGCGGTCGAAAATATTAAAAATGTAAGGTTAAGCCGTGTGCCCGGCAGCGAAGGTGCTGCTTATGAAGAGGTAATTCAATCGCTTAAAGTATTGGTTCAAAACGCCAACATCCAGTTTGATCTTTTTCCTTTTGTTAGGGTGAATAATAAAATGGTTTATGGCTATGTAAAAGGTGGCAGCGGACTGCTTTTTTCGGTATGGGGCGAAGAAACCCTAAGTCCTGAAGCTTTTAGGCAGATTGCCGAGGGTTATGCTGCAAACCCCAATTCTTTTTATTCGCCCGATATCTGGGCAGAAAGCAAAGAGATGTTCCCGTGGCTGGATAGGTTTAGGGAACTGAATGTAAAATCGATGGCGCTTATTCCGGTATTTCATAACCATATATTGGTTGGGGTGTTGGGCATGCATACCTGGCTTGGTGAAACTTTCAACGAAAGGAAAATCACCTTATTGGATCCCGTACTATCGCCAATTGCCCAGCTACTCCAGGTTTACATTGATGAATTTAACTTTGAGATTGAAAATATCATCAAAGAAAAATATACTTCTATCCAGCCAGCCGTTCAATGGAAATTTAATGAAGCTGCCTGGCATTATCTTTACGATAAGAAGAAGAACCTGCCCCTCCGTACAGATGATATCAGTTTTAATGATGTTTATCCTTTTTATGGTGCCATAGATATTCGAAATTCAACCACCGAACGGAATGCCGCCAGTAAAGCCGATCTGGGCCTGCACCTAAACTTGCTCAGCGAAACACTGGATCAGCTTAGCAAAACCTATACGGATGCTTTGCTGGTAGAAATGATATTCAACTGTAAAAAATGGAATAATCTTTTACATGGCAATGAGTTGAATACCACCGAAGAGAACAGCCTCAATATTTTTCTTAAAGAAGAAACCAGCGATTATCTGCAGCTCATTTCCCAATCGCATCCCCATACCCAAAAGGTAATCGGTAAATATCTTGAACTTATTTCTGCACACGATGGCCAGGTTTATAAACACCGGCAGGCTTTAGAAACATCCATGCAGCTGATAAACCGGGATATTAATGCTTATTTTGAAACTGAACGTGAAAAACTACAAGAGTCCTATCCCTGTTATTTCGAAAAGTTCAGGACAGATGGTGTTGAGTACGACATCTATATCGGTCAGTCCATTGCTCCTGATAAGGTTTTTAATCATTTCCATTTAAAGAACCTGCGTTTGTGGCAACTTTCATCAATGGTTACCATTGCCAGATTGGTACGGCAACTTCAGCCTGATATGCCCGTTAAACTCACTACAACCCAATTAATTTTTATCCATAATCATCCTATAGATATTAATTTTAGGATTGACGAAAGAAAGTTTGATGTAGAAGGAGCGTATAACATCAGGTACCAGATGATCAAAAAAAGGATCGATAAAGTATTGATCCGAAATTCACAGGAACGGCTTACACAACCCGATAAACTGGCATTAATCTATTTTAATAAGAGAGATATTGACGATTACCTGCCATTTGTAAAATACCTGCAAGAAACAGGTGCTTTGGGCGCCGAAACAGAAGATCTTGATTTAGAAGACCTGCAAGGATTGAGTGGCTTAAAAGCCTTGCGTTTGGCGATTTTATAAGCAGTTATTACTTGTAAAGTGTAGAAGTTATTCCTCAAAAAAATCTACATAACATTTTTGGTAAATTTCTAATAGTGATCCTTATTATACTGATGAAGCTAAAGCCTTAATACTCATTAGTTTTGTGTGTGTAAATGTAATCATACTTGGGCTTGCAATTTAATTGCTATTCAATCAGGATAAATTTTACGTAAATACGATGAAGCAGACCGCTCATCAATCCGGTAAAAAGAAAATGGTTGCTAAAAGCAGGTTAAAAAAGCGAATTTGTGCAATTATACTGTTTTAAGCTATATCAAAGGTTTATTGGGTAGGGATGAACTGCAGAGGTAATTATGTTTGCTGCAGCCATTAGTGTTAATAAGTTGATAATTATTTTAAACAGCTGGTATTTTTGGTATGGCTATTGTAAAGGTTGTGAAACGCTATTCAACGTTATACATAAAATTATGAAACTACAATTATTTAAAACCTTACCAGTAGCACTCGCTGGTTTATTAATCGGTTCGGTTGCTTCCGCTCAGGAAAGCCCGGCAACTTCATCTACCTCGTTCAAAACGTGGTCGATTGGAGTAAACGCAGGTGTTTTAACCCCTCTTTCACCATTGGGTGGTAAAAACGATTTTAGCAATAACAAATCGAGCTTAGGTTATGGCCTTTACATCAAAAAACAATTTACACCTTATTTCTCGTTACGTTTAGACGGAGTTCGCGGTAAATTAAAAGGCGATAACACCGAAGCTTACGAAAGTGGTGTAGTAAACAATTCTCCGGTAAGAGCTTTCGATACTGAATTATCTTATTCAGGAAGTTTAAATGCTGTAGTAAACATGTTCAATATCGATATGTTTAAAAAAGAGAATGCTTTACAACTTTATGCTTCTGCTGGTGCGGGTATTGCAGGTTACAAACCTACTATTACAACAGCAGCTGGTTCTAGACTTTATGCAGGTGATGAAAACATCAACGAATTGATTATCCCTGTAGGTTTAGGTGCTAAATTTAAAATCTCTGATGCAGTTAACTTCGATTTAGGTTGGACAATCACATTCCTTGATGGTGATAACTTAGATGGTTACTACAGAGGCGGTAATGACAAATACAACTATGCTTATGCTGGTTTAGAGTTTGCATTAGGTAGCGGAAAACAATTGGCTTTCCACAATCCGGTAGCTTTAACTTATGATGAAGCATTAAAAGCAAAACAAACTGCAGAAGGTTTAAAATCTGACTTAAATGCACAAAAAGCTGATAATGCAAAATTACGTGCTGAATTAAATGATATCTTAAAAGATACAGATGGTGATGGCGTTGCAGATAAATTGGATAAATGTCCTGATACACCTGCAGGTACTGTAGTAGATGGTTCAGGTTGTCCATTAAAAACTCCAGAAAAAGTTGTAGAAAAAGTAATTGTTACTGAAGAAGACCGTAAGGTAGTTAACGAAGCAATTAAAAACTTAGAGTTCGATTTAGGTAAAGCAACTATCCGTTCTAAATCTTATGCTTCATTAAACAGGGTTGCTGCATTGTTAGTTCAGAAAAACTTCAGCTTAAAATTAGCTGGTCACACTGATAACACTGGTTCAAAAGAACTAAACTTACGTTTATCTAAAGAAAGAGCAGAATCTGTTAAAGCTTATTTAGTTTCTCAAGGTGCTAATGCATCACGTATCGAGGCTACAGGTTACGGTATGGGTCAACCAATTGCTACCAATAAAACAGCAGCTGGTCGTCAACAAAACCGTCGTGTAGAGTTTACACTTTACTAGTCTGGTTTAATGCCACATAAAAAAGTCCCGATGAAAATCGGGACTTTTTGTTTTTTATCAGAATATTTATCTTATTAATCTTTTGATTTTGCTTAAATCACCATTTTTAAAATTGTATGAAATAGGGGTGTAATTCTGATATAGCAGGTCATTACTGTAGCTGTTGTATATACAAATAAATTTATCAGAACTGCTTTTAGTAAACACTAGGTAGTTAATATTTGACCCTTTCTTTAAAATCAGTTCGTTTAAAGTTTTAACCGGTACAAACTTTATTGGATAATTATAAGCTTCCGAAAGATCTTCATCCTTGCCTTCATCAACTTTCTCAGACATGGAGAACATGTTAAATTTAATTTTAACATAATCAGGTACATATAGTGTGTCTTTTGCTAAAGAGGCAAGTTTAACTTTATCATCCATTTCAAAAAACATTTTCCTTTCTTTTCTGGAAAGAATGCCTTCATTCAATTGTTTCAAATATCCTTTTAGCATGCCCGGCGACCAATTATAAAGAAGCGCACTATTATATAGAAAGGATATCATTTCTTCTTCCCTTTTTTTTGCACCCTTAAAACTAAATGGATTTCCAATGGCCGTAAAAAGAGTTTTATTATCTGGATATACCGTAATTTCTCCTAAGGTAATATCATCCCCCTGTTTGCCATTCTTTTTAAAATAAGGCATGGTTAAGGAGTAAAAAAATCTGATCACCGTTGTATTTCCTGAGCTTTGCAAATATCCATTAAAAGTAAACAGAGAATAACCGGGTTTCCCGGTGTACTTTCCCAGTTCTTCAGGTTTAATAATTAAAAAAGGTGTTGCCGTCCAGGTTGTTTTAATGGCTTCGTTAAATTTTTCGAGTTCTGTATAATCTTTGTACTGAAGTGTAAATAGGGTAATGGTGTTTTTGAATGCACTGAACTCCTCTTCATTGATGTCGCCCTTTCCCTTAAAAGTAACTTGGGCAGACAGGATTATTGAATAGCAAAAGCACACTGCAGTAATAAGCAGTTTTTTGGTTGTAATCATACGAGCGTTTTAAGTTTGGTTTAAGCCTCAATTATAATGATCTTTTTGCAATTATTTTACCCGTATGAACAAAAGTCTAATTTTATTTAAGCGAAACGATTACCTTTTTAATCTCGCTTAAATCATTCATTTCAAAATTCAGCGATTGCGGATAAAAGCGCTGGTAAATAATTTTATCGTCTTTGCTGTCATAAATGCTGACGATTTTATCGTCTGAGCGTTGTGTATAAACCACGTATTTGATAGGAGTATTTTTGTTCAAAATCAAACTATCAAGCACTTTATACGATACAAATTTGAGCTTATAATTATAAGGTTCTAAAACGATGCCCGATTTAGGCAAGAGGGCCAATTGCGATGAAAATACCTCTTTAATATATTCCGGTATATAAAGTGTTTCCTTCGCCAGCTCCGGCAGGCGGATTTTATTGTAAAACTGATAATCTATGCTGCAGGTTTCACTGGCCATTAAGCCGTCATTAATCTGTTTCAAATAACCTGTCAAAAATCCAGGCGACCAGTTGAGAAAATGTGACCTGTTGTAAAGAAGGGATAAAAGAGTGGCCTTTTTATTCTTTTTAGAACCAATTTGCTGATCCATCGATTCAACAAATAGATTGGTATTCGCGTCGGTAAAAACATTCACTGTTGCCAGTACGCTTTCTTCCTTTGTCTTCGGTTTTTTTGATGGTGTAACCAGTTTCAGCGCATAAACCACGTTTACATCAGTCGTACTATCCAGTTTTTCGGCATAGCCGTCAAAATAGAAAAATGAATAATTTGCAAGGGTATCATACTTTGCAAGTTCTTCGGGCTTAATGATTTTATAAGGAGTAATGGTCCAGGTTTTTTTTATCGCCTGGTCAAATTTTTCCAGTTCGGCATAATCAGCATATTGTAAAGTAAATAAGGTGGTGGTGTTTTTAAAAACTTCTAACTTTTGACTATTTAGAAGCGCAGCTCCAAAATAAGATACCTGACTTTTGCAAATGGTAGCCCATGCAATAAATAGGCTAAACAGGAGAATTGTTTTCGCTTTTAACATAATGTGTGTTTTCATTTGTGTACAATTATAACAAGAAAATTTTGACAATTATTTTGAATTTCTCTATTGCATTAACAAAATACATTCATTAGCTTTGTTATGCAAGCATAATAAATTAGCAAAAATGAAACAACAACAAACCATAGATTACCATATTAAGTTTGCCTGGCAAAATATGTTCAATAAGTATAATCAAATGGCTTCCAGTTTTGGAATTACACAGGCTATTGGTTATATGCTCATTAATATAGATGATACCGATGGAACTGCCGTTTCAAATTTAGCTGCCTTATTGGGCGTAAAAGCCACCAGTCTTTCGCGTATGTTAAACAACATGGAAGAAGCCGATCTGATATACCGCGAAACCTCCGCAGGCGATAAACGGTCAGTTAAAGTTTTTCTCACTGATTTTGGTAAAGAGAAAAAACAATTGGCTAAGGGGGTTGTTCGAAAATTTAATGAATACCTCGATGAGCACTTTACCAAAAAAGAGAAGGAAACATTCATTACCCTGTTGATAAAACTAAATGATATTACAGTAGCCTATACTGTTGATTAACAAATATAATCATGAAACCCGCTGTGTAAATTTTTACACAATAGGTTACATCAGACCATAAAACGAAAAATATATACTGATGAAACGAAGCATTAATAAAGTTGCTGTTCTAGGTTCAGGTATTATGGGTTCCCGTATTGCATGCCACTTCGCCAATATTGGTGTTGAGGTTCTGCTTTTGGATATTGCCCCTAAAGAACTGAGCCCCGAAGAGCAGGCAAAAGGATTAGCACTGGATAACCCAGCTGTAAAAAACCGGATTGTAAATACAGCTTTGCAAACCGCTGTGAAAACAAATCCATCGCCAGTTTATACTAAAAAAGCATTAAATAAAATCAAAACGGGTAATTTCGACGATGATATGTCGAAAATTGCCGGTTACGATTGGGTAATTGAAGTGGTGGTCGAAAATCTTGATATCAAGAAAAAAGTTTTCGAACAGGTAGAGCAGTTCCGTAAACCTGGCACATTGATTACTTCCAATACTTCTGGTATTCCCATTCATTTAATGGCTGAAGGAAGAAGTGAAGATTTTAAATCGCATTTCTGCGGAACACACTTTTTTAATCCGCCACGCTATTTAAAATTGCTGGAGATTATCCCTACGCCGCATACACAGCCAGAAATCGTTGATTTCTTAATGCATTATGGCGATAAGTTTTTAGGGAAAACAACTGTTTTATGTAAAGATACCCCAGCTTTTATTGCTAACCGCGTAGGTGTTTATTCCATTATGGCGCTTTTGCACCTTGTAGAGAAATTAGACCTCACGGTAGAAGAAGTTGATAAATTTACCGGGCCAGCATTGGGCAGACCGAAATCGGCTACTTTCCGTACTTCTGATGTAGTTGGTTTAGATACCATGATCAAAGTGGCGAAAGGCCTTTATGATAACTGTCCAGACGATAAAGCGCATGAACTGTTTAAACTTCCGGCTTATGTGCAAAAAATGGAAGAGAACAAGTGGCTTGGCGATAAAACCAAACAGGGTTTCTATAAAAAGACAAAAACTGCAGATGGGAAAACTGAAATCCTTGCCCTTGATTTAAAAACATTAGAATATAAACCCCAGCAAAAAGTAAAATCAGCTACTTTAGAAATGACCAAACCGGTGGAAAACCTTCGTGAGCGCATGAAGATTTTTGCTAAGGGAAAAGATAAAGCAGGTGAACTGTTCCGACACTCTTCTTTCGGACTCTTCGAATATGTATCTGATCGGATCCCGGAAATTTCTGACGAATTATACCGTATTGATGATGCCATGCGTGCAGGTTTCGGTTGGGAATTAGGTCCGTTCGAACTTTGGGATGCCGTTGGGGTAAAAGAAGCTATCGAAGGAATGGAGCAATATGGCAATAAAGCTGCGGCCTGGGTGCACGAAATGCTCGATGCCGGAAATACTTCATTTTATAAAGTAGAAAACGGTGCTAAAAAATATTACGATATCCCTTCTAAAAGTTATAAAGCTTTACCAGGAACAGATGAGTTTATTATTTTAGATAATCTTCGCGAAAATAAAACGCTTTGGAAAAACTCAGGTGTTTCGATCATTGATTTGGGCGATGGTATTCTGAATGTAGAATTCCATACTAAAATGAATACTATTGGAGGCGATGTAATCTCCGGAATCAACAAAGCAATCGATATGGCCGAAAAAGATTACCGTGGTTTGGTAATCGGTAACGATGGCGCAAATTTCTCTGCTGGTGCAAACGTGGGAATGATTTTTATGATGGCGGTAGAGCAGGAGTGGGACGAATTAAATATGGCAATCCGCATGTTCCAGAATACCTCGATGCGCATTCGTTATTCTTCTATTCCGGTTGTGGTGGCACCGCATAATTTAACATTGGGTGGTGGCTGCGAGTTTAGCTTACACGCCGATCACGTGCAGCTCTCTGCCGAAACTTATATGGGTTTAGTAGAGTTTGGCGTAGGTGTTATCCCGGGTGGTGGCGGAACAAAGGAGTTTGCTTTGCGTGCTTCAGATGAATATAAAGACGATCAGATTGTGCAGAATGCATTAAAAGACCGTTTCTTAACCATCGGAATGGCCAAAGTTTCTACCTCAGGTTACGAAGCCTACGAATTGGGTTATCTGCAAAAAGATAAATTTTCAATCTCAATGAACCGTAACCGTTTATTGGCCGATGCAAAAGCCAAGGCGATTGAACTGGCTGATGCAGGGTATACTAAACCCGTTCAGCGTAACGACATTAAGGTTTTGGGCAAGCAAGGTTTAGGAATCGTTTATGCAGGCGCAAATAGCATGTATGCGGGGCATTTCATTTCTGAACATGATAAAAAAATCTCCGAAAAATTAGGTTATGTAATGTGTGGTGGCGATTTATCCTCTCCAACAGAAGTAACCGAGCAATATTTATTGGATTTGGAAAGAGAAGCATTTTTATCGTTGGCAGGTGAGCGTAAGAGTTTGGAGAGAATTCAGAGTATAATAACCAAAGGTAAACCGCTGAGGAATTAGTGAGTTAAATATTGAGATAGGAGTATCAAGTATCAAGATGCAATTGTCGAAGAAAGTTTTACTTACATGAATTAACAAATAAAACAATGCGAGGATTAGGTCTTGATACTTGATACCAGATAATAAAAATTCTCGCTACTAGATACTTAAACAATGGAAGCATATATTATAGCCGGATATCGTACAGCAGTGGGTAAAGCACCCCGTGGCGTATTCCGTTTTACAAGAGCTGATGATTTAGCCGCAGAAGTAATCAGGGCTTTAGTGGCATCGGTTCCGAATTTAGATAACGAACAGATTGATGATGTAATTGTGGGTAATGCTACTCCAGAAGCAGAGCAGGGCTTAAATATTGGCCGTATGATTTCGCTGATGGGGCTGGATACCGATAAAGTTCCTGGTGTTACCGTAAACCGTTACTGCGCATCGGGTTTAGATACCATTGCTACAGCGGTAGCTAAAATTAAGGCTGGCATGGCCGATTGTATCATTGCCGGTGGAGTAGAAGTAATGAGTGGAATGCCTTTCGGCGGGTGGAAATTGGTTCCCAATGCAGAAGTGGCAAAAAACAATCCCGATTGGTATTGGGGTATGGGTTTGACCGCCGAAGCTGTTGCTAAAGAATATAATGTGAGTCGTGAAGACCAGGATGCATTTTCGCTAAAATCTCATGAGAAAGCTATTCATGCCATTAAAAATGGTCATTTAAAAGATGGCGTTTTGCCAATTACAGTGAATGAGAATTATCTGGATGCCAACCTGAAAAAGAAAACCCGTTCTTATGTGGTTGATACCGATGAAGGTCCGCGAGCAGATACCACATTAGATAAACTGGCGAAATTGAAACCCGTATTCGATGCTGTTGGTAGTGTAACTGCTGGTAATTCTTCTCAAACATCAGATGGTGCAGCCTTTGTTTTAGTAGTTTCTGAAAAGAAAATGAAAGAGCTAAATGCCGAGCCGATTGCCAGGTTGGTAAGTTACGGCATTGCGGGTGTTCCACCACGTATTATGGGTATCGGGCCAATTGAAGCGATTCCTAAAGCATTGAAACAAGCCGGTTTAAAAAAAGAAGATATCGACTTAATCGAACTGAACGAAGCTTTTGCCTCTCAATCTTTAGCCGTAATCAGAACCTTGGATTTAAACCCTGATGTGATCAATGTTAACGGCGGTGCAATTGCACTTGGCCATCCACTGGGCTGTACCGGAGCAAAACTAACCGTGCAGATCATGAACGAATTAAAAAGACAAAATAAGAAATACGGAATGGTAACCATGTGTGTAGGAACAGGACAGGGCGCCGCAGGAATTTTTGAGATATTTTAGATAGTATCGAGATATGAGTATGTAGTATCAAGATTTAATAGCAGGTGAATAAACCTGGTTATAAATCATCCCAACATATTACTCAGTCACTAATACTAATAAAATATGCACAATTTTAAAGATTTAAAAGTTTGGCAAAAATCAATTGAATTAGCCGTTGATGTTTATAAAGCTAGTTCGTTTTTGCCTGTTGATGAGAGATACGATTTGATTTCTCAAATGAAAAGATGCTCTGTTTCGATACCCTCCAATATTGCAGAAGGAGCCGGTAGGGGAACAAACGCTCAGTTTAAATATTTTTTAACCATAAGTCAGGGCTCTGCTTTTGAATTGGAAACCCAGGTAATTATTTCAAATAGATTGGGGTTATTAGAAGATCCGCTTACCAATGATCTGATTGAAAAGACTACCGAAGTTCAAAAAATGATTTATGCGCTTGAAAAAAGATTGATTATTAAGTAGAAGTATCAAGACAGGAGTATCGGGTATCAAATTCGAATTACCAAGTAAGAAACAATGTCGATACCTAATTTTGAAGTTGTCTAGATACTTATTACTTAATAATTATAAAGAAACAATGGGAGTATTGGTTCACGGATTTATCGTGATACTTGATACTCGCTACTAGATACTAAAACAATGGAAACAACTGAAAAAAAGACAATTAAAGGTGGAGAATTCTTAATTAAAGATACCACATATCAGGAAGTATTTATCCCTGAAGAATTTGATGAAGAGCAACAGATGATTGCGCAGACTTGTCGCGATTTTTTGGCTTCTGAAGTTTATCCCAATTTAGATAAAATTGATAAACAGGAAGACCCGGAACTCATGCCGACACTCTTAACCAAAGCTGGCGAACTGGGTATCTTAGGTGTTTCAGTTCCTGAAGAATATGGAGGTTTTGGTAAAAATTTCAATACTTCTATGTTGGTTGCCGACGTTGTTGGTGCCGGACACTCATTCGCGGTGGCACTTTCCGCACATACAGGGATTGGTACCTTGCCTATCCTTTACTACGGTAACGAAGAACAGAAAGCAAAATATATCCCTAAGCTGGGTTCAGGCGAATGGAAAGCAGCTTATTGTTTAACTGAGCCAAATTCGGGTTCGGATGCAAACTCAGGTAAAACAAAGGCTAAACTGAGCGAAGATGGTAAACATTATATCATCAATGGTCAGAAAATGTGGATCACGAACGGTGGTTTTGCTGATATTTTTATCGTTTTTGCCAAAATCGACGATGATAAAAACTTAACCGCATTTATTGTAGAGAAAAATTTCGGTGGAATCACCATGAATCCTGAAGAACATAAAATGGGTATCAAAGGTTCTTCAACCCGCCAGGTTTTCTTTAACGATTGCCCGGTTCCTGTGGAAAATATGTTGAGTGAACGCGAAAACGGTTTCAAAATCGCGGTAAACATTTTAAATATTGGCCGGATTAAATTGTCAGCTGCCGCTATCGGTGCATCAAAAGCAACTTTAAATACAGCGATCAATTATTCAAATGAAAGGATCCAGTTTGGACGCCCGATTTCAAAATATGGAGCCATCCGTTTCAAAATTGCAGAAATAGCTTCTAAACTTTATGCAGTTGATGCGGCGAATTACCGTGCCGGACAGAATATAGATGATACCTATGATCAATTAGTTGCTGGCGGAATGGAGTCGGGTAAAGCCAGGTTAAAATCTGTTGAGCAGTTTGCTGTAGAATGCGCCATCTTAAAAGTATGGGGTTCTGAAGCATTGGATTATACGGTAGATGAAGGCGTTCAGATTTATGGGGGTATGGGTTTTTCGGCCGATGCACCAATGGACAGGGCTTACCGTGATGCCCGTATTAACAGAATTTTCGAAGGTACAAATGAAATTAACCGTTTGTTAACCGTTGATATGATGCTAAAACGTGCGATGAAGGGCGAATTGGATTTGATGACGCCAGCCACTGCCGTAGCAGCTGAATTGATGAGCATTCCTGATTTTGGCGAAGAAGATACTACGTTATTTGCTGCGGAGAAAAAGGTATTGTCTAATTTGAAAAAAGCAACACTCATGGTAGCTGGTGCTGCGGTTCAAAAATTAATGATGACCCTGAGCAAAGAGCAGGAAATTTTGATGAACATTGCAGATATGGCGGGGTATGTTTACGTTCTGGAGTCAGCTTTATTAAGGACAGAAAAGTTAGTTCATACCCGTGGTGAAGAAGCATCAGCAGGCCAATTGGATTTATTGCGTATTTATTTGGTGGAAGCAGTTGATGGTATTGCCAAAGCAGGTAAAGAAGCACTTTGGGCTTTTGCCGAAGGTGATGAACAACGCATGATGTTGGTGGGTTTACGCCGTTTTACCAAGGTAGAGCCATTTAATGTTAAAGATGCACGCCAAAGGGTTGCGCAACAATTAATTGAAGCGAATAAATATATTTTCTAAGGTAGAAGGCTGAAAGGCGGAGGGTTTAAGGATTGGGTACATAACCTAAACCTTAAACCCTTTTTTATGCTGCAGAAATCCATAATATCATGTCATGCTGAGGCACGAAGCATCTGCAGTGATGAAACAGATGCTTCGTACTTATTAATGATAAACTTAAAAATCGCCGTAATTTCGATCCGATAGCTATCGGATGAAGCGCAGTCCCGAATTTTCGGGAGAGAAATCTTTGAGCTATGTTAAAAGATTTCTCCACTGCGGTCGAAATGACGCCCCTTGTATATCTGTCATAGTCGCTCCACTGTTTTTCTAAAAAATTAACTCACAGCATAATAAAAGCTGAAAAATAATAAGTCCTTAACTTTATAACATTAAAATCATATTTTCGTGCCATGATTAAATTTAGATTTCTTTCGATACTTCTTTTATTTGTAGTTGCGGTTTCATCTTGTAAAAAAGACGAAGACCCTGAAAAACAGATTACCGACTTTATCCAAAAGAATAATATTAATGCGGTGAGAGATGCATCTGGTTTATACTACCAGATTATTAAACCTGGCACCGGTTCCTTTACCTATCCAGGCAACACCAAAATAACCATCAAATACGAAGGAAGATTATTAAACGGTGATGTTTTTGATAATGGAGGCGGTAAAGAGCAGACATTCAACCTGGCTGAGCTAATTCAGGGCTGGAGAATAGGTATTCCTAAAATTCAAAAAGGTGGCGAAATCAGGTTGATCGTTCCACCAGGTTTGGGTTATGGCAGTAGTGCTGTTGGATCAATCCCAGGTAATTCGGTCTTGGATTTTAACATTCAGCTGTCCAATGCACAATAAGAGTAAAGACTAAAGGAGAAAGACCAAAGCTGAAATCTGTATTGCCAATTTTCAATAATGTTCTTTTATCTTTTTGCATTAACCCTTAAACGCTCTAAAAATTGTTAAAATAGGTTAAAAATTGTAGCATCCGTATTAAAAGCTTATTTTTGCGGATGATGGTTAAGTTTAAACATATTATTCTATTGATATGCTTAACAGGATGCTTTGCAGCCTGTAAGAAAGATGTATCTATTGATGATTCTTACGATCCCACTCCTCAGTTTAAGGCTGATACGGCTGCAATAAGTGCTTTTGTTAAAACTAATAATATCGCGGCAACAAAAGATGCAAGTGGTATTTTTTATCAGATTATAGCCCCTGGGACAGGAAACGTAAGTTATCTTACTTCTACCGTTATTACTGCAGATTATGAAGGCAGATTATTAAACGGTACTATTTTCGATAGCACCAAAGGAACCCCAGCCTCTTTTAAACTTGGAAATGTTATTTTAGGATGGCAGTTTGGGATTCAAAAAATACAAAAAGGAGGAAAGATCAGGTTAATTATCCCATCTTATTTCGCCTACGGAACACAGTCGCCATCATCCCTGGTACCTGCTAATTCGATACTCGATTTTACTATAACACTTACAGACGTACAATAATAAATGAACAAATTTACTAAACTTGGCCTATTTACACTTTTACTGGCTACTGTAGTTTTCAGCTCGTGCAAAAAAGACTATGAGACGATAGAAAGCGTAGATGATGCAGCGATTCAAACATATTTGAAGCAGAATAATCTTACCTTCACTAAAGATCCAGGAAAAGAGTACTATTATAAAATTACAACACAAGGAACTGGCAGTACCGTTACAAATCAGGACTCTATCTATTATACTTATACATTCAAAACTTTATCGGGACAAGTATTAAAACAGATACCTGATTTAATGATTTTAGGTACCTATTTAGGATATACAGATCAATTCGCGATTAACAGCACCACTATAAATTATATTTTTGCTCCAGTAAGAGAAGTATTAACAAAGTTAAACCGAGGTGGTAAAGCTACTTTAATTATGCCATCGCACTTAGCTTTTGGTAAAAATGGATTGGCCGCTTTGAACATTGGCTCAAACGAAAATATTCTAGTTGATTTAGTGATGTATAACGAATCTAAGAGACATGAAATTGACGAGTTGGAAATCAATAAATTCATTGCAAACAATAATTTAACGCTGATTAAAGATCCTTCAAGAGCTCGTTATAGCATTAGCACTCCCGGAACAGGAACGGACGCGATTAACCTGAATTCTACAATCGTTGCAAATTATACAGTAAGATATTTAGATGGGACTGTGATCCCCCAGTCTTCAAATCAAATAACAGAAGTTTTAAGCAATTTATATAAAGGTTGGCAATTAATTTTACCAGGAAAAGTTACTGCCGGAGGAAAACTTCGCTTAATCATTCCTTCTGATTTAGCTAACGGAACTCCTCTTGATTTTGATATTGAAATTGTAAGCGTTACGAATTAAATAAGATTATACTCTATTCATTTTACTAAGTATGCCCAGCCATTAGCTGGGCATTTTTTGTGATAGAATTTTTTACACTGATATTTTTAAGAGATTAATTAATAATAAATTTTTTAACTTAATTTTTAGTTGTATGTTTACGAAGTAAGGGAAAACATACAATTATAATATGAAAAACAAAATTAATTTTCGCTGCTTAATACTACCATTGTTAGGCGCTATCTCAATTGCTTCTTGTAAAAAGGATGCTAGTGTGCAAAAACCAAATGAAAAACTTTTCACAAATGCTGTAAGTATAGAAAACGATTATTTAAAATTTAGAGATCAAAAAGCTTTTGATTCTATTCTTAATGTTCTTTTAAAACCTGAAAATATTAACTCGAAACCGAAAGAATTGGCAAATTTTAAATCTTACAGTGATATTTATCTTGAAATTGCTAAAGAATATGATAAAGTTAATAATACTCAAGCCTTTAATGAATTTAGAAATAAATATAGTGGTATTGTAGAGATAAAGTCTGATAGCTCCTTAGCATATAAGTCTAGAACCCCAATCTCTGCATTATTTACCAATTTAAAAGGGGAGGTTAAAATTGGTGATATAACCACTGTTTACACTAAGGATCAAAGAATGGTATCTTATTCGGGTAAACATAAAAGTGAATTGGAAGTTAATGACATCAGTAGAACAGATATGACTAAAGGAATATTTGTTTCAAATATTTCAACAAAGGCATCTACTTCAGGCAGCAATCAACCATCAACGGAAGCTGAAGTTGTTACCACAGCGATAAAATCTCAGTTATATTATAATGAAGATGGGAAAAGAAGGTTATTTGTTGATTTATGGCTTGAAAGTATGCCTGCACCAAGTACACATGATGCCTCTTTTAGATATTACTTTACTTCAAGACAGGAACTTAAAAGAACATTTGGTGGGTGGAGAACAAATGAAACAGATTATTATTTTAGTAACCTGAATTATAATTTTTCTGGCTTTACATTCCCAATGGGACCAGAAGGTGTAACATATAATTTTAACTTGCCTAGTTATAGTGTTGGAAATGCAACAGGTCCAATTATTATCGATTTGGGAGTTAAAACGGGCTTAGGAAATGGAATTTCTGGCACTGGTCGCTTTTTTACCGGTGGTGTTCCAAATGCCCCTTCATTCAATGTTAATTAATTTATCAATTTAACTCAAAGCTTCTTTAAAAACTTTTAACACTCTTTCCCTTGCAAAAGTATGCTCAACTATTGGTTGGGCGTATTTTTTTGTCCCGAATTCTGGCACCCATTTTTTAACATATTCAAATTTAGGATCAAATCTTTTGGTCTGCAATTCGGGATTAAATATCCTAAAGTATGGCGCGGCATCGTTACCTGAGCCTGCTGCCCATTGCCAGCCGCCAATATTACTGGCCATTTCGTAATCCAATAACTTTTCGGCAAAATAGGTTTCTCCCCAACGCCAGTCAATCAGTAAATGTTTAGTTAAAAAGCTACCTACCACCATGCGAACGCGGTTATGCATCCATCCGGTTTGGTTCAGCTGCCTCATGCCGGCATCAACAATCGGGTAACCTGTATTGCCCTCGCACCAGGCCTTAAATTCGTCCTCATTGTTGCGCCATTTAATCTTGTCGTATTGCTTTTTAAAAGAATCAAATGCCGAGTAGGGGAAATGCCAAAGTATCATCATGTAAAATTCCCGCCAGGCCAGTTCCGAAAGCCAGACATTCGATTTAGCTGCTACAGCATCGCGCACCGCCTTTCTAATGCTTAAAGTGCCGAAACGTAAATGGAGACCAATATGCGTAGTACCATCAATCGCCGGGAAATCGCGTTCTTTTGCGTAATCATCGAGCTTGCTTTTATAACTGATTTTAGGAAAATCCAGTTTACTCTTCTCAAAGCCCATTTCTTCCAAACCTGGGAGAGGCAAATGTTTGGTTTGTAATAAATTTTTGAGGTATTTCTTGGTAGGATAAGCTTTTACATAAAAATCGTTCAGTTTAGCATGCCACTGTTTGTAAAAAGGGGTGAAAACAGTGTACGGTGTTTTATCTGCTTTTAAAATTTCGCCTTTTTCAAAAATAACCTGGTCTTTAAATGTCTTAAAGGCAATTTTTTCACTGGTTAAATATTCGGCCATATTATCATCGCGTTCGCGTGCATAAGGCTCATAATCATGATTGGTATATACTTCCTTAATGTCGTACTGCTTTAAGATTTCAGGCCATATTTTTTCAGGTTCTCCATATTTTACCAGTAAATCTGATCCATGCTGCTGAAGTTCTTTTTTTAAATCTTCAATGGTTTGGTAAATAAAAGTTACACGGGCATCGTCTTTTGGCAGTTTGTCCAGTATATTTTTGTCGAAAATAAAAAGTGGCAAAACCAGGTAGTCACTTTTTAAAGCATGGTATAGAGCAGCATTATCTTCTAAACGTAAATCGCGACGGAACCAAAAGACGGATACAGAATTCATGTGTAATAGTAGGTTGTTAATAAAATATAGATGACTTTAAGCGTTTGGAGTCAGGCGTTTTGCGTCGATTAACCGATTATAACCATTTAATGCGTTTTGCGTCAATTAACCGATTAAACACTTAACCAATTAACCTATTTATATAGGTCTTTCAAAGCATCCTCCAAATGTGTGAATTTAAATTTAAATCCTGAATCTAAAATTTTTTGTGCAGAGGTATTATTGCTCATTAAAACGGCTTCTACACGTTCTCCCAGTAACAATGCTAATGCTTTTTTAGGAACTTTAATTGGCCAGACCGGGCGGTGCAACTGTTTGGCAATGGCTTTGGTTAAAGCGCTGTTGGTTACCGGAAAAGGAGCGCAGGCATTGTAACTATTTTCCATTTTAAGGTTTTCTACGGCATCAATGTACATTTCAACCATATCATCAATGTGTATCCAGGGGGTCCATTGTTTACCAGTACCTAATGGTGCACCAGCAAATAATTTTACAGGTTGTGCCAATTGTGGCAATGCACCACCTTTCGTGCTGAAAACAATTCCGGTACGAAGTTTTACAATCCTCAGGCTTAATTTTTTACCCTGATCTACTGCATCTTCCCATAACTTACAGCACTCGGCTAAAAAGCCATAGCCGTTTGAACTCTCTTCTGTTAAAATTTCATCACCGCAATCGCCATAAAAACCAACTGCAGAAGAAGAAACAAAAGATTTGATCTGATGATCTGGCTTTGATTTAATGGTTTTGAAAAGCAGTTCTGTAGATTTTACCCGGCTATCAATAATCTGTTTTTTACGCTCATCGGTCCATTTTTTATCTGCAACCGGTTCTCCAGCCAAATGGATAACGGCATCAACACCATTCAGGCAATTGGCATCAATTGTTCCTTTGTACACATCCCACACAAAACTATTCGGATCATTACCCTTTTTTCTGGAAAGTGTATTCACCTCGTAACCTTTGTTTAATAAATGCTTTTTTAGCTCAGTACCCACTAGTCCGGTAGCTCCGGTAATCAGAATCTTCTTTGCCATATTTTTAAAACACTAAAGATACAAAAGGGTTTGTTGGCAGGACTTTAAAATGTATTAATCTGGTTCTAATTCTTTTGTTACCTATTTGTAAAGAATTATTTAGGGGTTTGATAGAGAGGAAAAATAAGATAAATTTGTAAAGCGTTCTTACACCCTTTCCGATAAAAGATGTCCAAAAAAATTTTAGTCTGGTTTAGAAATGATCTTCGCTTGCATGATAACGAAATGCTGGTCGAGGCAATTGCTAAATCTGATTCAATTTTGCCTGTTTACATTCTCGATCCCCGTTCTTTTTGCGAAACCAAATATGGTACGCTAAAAACAGGCAATATTAGAGCGCAATTCATTTTAGAAAGTGTTTTAGGCTTACGTAATGCTTTAAAACAGATTGGGGGAAACCTGCTGATTGCTGAAGGTAATCCCGAAGACATTATTCCTCAATTGGTACAGGAATATGAAATTACCGAAGTATACCATCACCGCGAAGTGGCGCGCGAAGAAACCCATGTTTCTACCCTCGTAGAAAATGCGCTTTGGAAATTGCGTGTTAACCTGAAACACTTTATCGGCCACACCTTATATAATAAAGAAGATTTACCTTTTCCTATCAAGGATATACCCGACGCTTTTAACCAGTTTAAAAAGAAAATTGAACGCGATTCTATCATTAAACCCTGTTTTGCGGCGCCAGATCGGATTAACGTAGCCGAAGTGATCGATTGGGGCATTTTATCATCATTGGAAGACCTTAATCTTTTGCCTCAACAGAAAGATCAGCGTGCTGATTTCGAATTTGCGGGTGGAGAAGCCGAAGGTTTGGCACATTTACAAAAGGTGATTGTAGCCATGCAACAGGCAGCAACGACCAAGAATTTAATTCTTGCCTCAAAACTCTCTGCCTGGCTGGCCATGGGCAGTTTATCTCCCCGGAAAGTGTATTGGGAAATTATAAAAATGGAAGGTGTACCCAACACAAAAGCCATGTTCAACCACATTTTGTTAGGGTTGCTTTGGAGGGATTATTTCCGTTTCATGTTCAAAAAATACGGCAATACATTTTTTAGTCCCGATGGATTTGGAAGTCAGGGTTTGGTTGATATTGCTAACGAGCAGGATAACTTCTATAAATGGAAAAATGCGCAAACCGGATTTGCGGTAGTGGATGCGGTAATGACAGAGTTAAATCAAACCGGTTTTATTTCAAATATTGCCAGGCAAACGGCTGCTTTATATCTGATCAATAACCTGGAAGTTAGCTGGATTTTTGGAGCCGCTTATTTTGAAGAAAAACTGATCGATTATAACCCGGCAAGTAACTGGGGAAATTGGGCCAATGTTGCTGGCGTGGGGAATGATCAAAAATCAAAAAGTGTGTTCGATTTAGATAAAAACATCAAAAATCTCGACCCAAAAGGCAACTATGCTTTAACTTGGGCATCATAGTTGTAATGACTGAATGATTGGGTGTTGAATGATGGAATTGAAATTTTATCGATTAGTACAAGTCATATTTTTATCATTCTCTCATTTTATCATTCTCTCATTCAATAATTCTCATTTTAATCGAGATTTTTGCCGTTTATATAAGGTAAAATTCTAATTTTGTAGTGCTTATAGTAAATAGTTAATAATGGATAAATTATCTTATCTTAATGGCGCAAACGCCGAATATATAGAGTCTTTATATCAGTCGTATCAACAAGATCCTGAGTCGGTTGAGTTTGGTTGGCAGAAATTTTTCGAAGGTTTCGATTTTGGAAGAGGATCGGAAGCCCCAACAGTAACTGCAGAAACTCCTGAACAATTTTTAAAAGAGGTTAATGTTTTAAACCTGATTGATGGCTATCGCAGCCGCGGTCACCTGTTTACGCACACCAATCCGGTACGCGAAAGACGTAAACATTTGCCAACTTTAGATCTTGCCAATTTTGGATTATCAGATGCTGATTTAGAAACCGTTTTCAACTCTGGTGTAGAGATTGGTATCGGTGCCGCAAAATTGAAAGATATTGTAGCCTTTTTAAAACAAACTTACGCACACTCCATCGGTGCAGAATATAAATTTTTACGTACACCAGAAGTGTTGAACTGGATTCAGCAAAAAATGGAAAGTGCACGTAATACCCCTAATTTCTCTATTGATGAGAAAAAACGCATTCTCCGGAAATTAAATGAAGCGGTAAGTTTCGAAAATTTCCTTGGAACAAAATTCTTAGGTCAAAAACGTTTCTCTTTAGAAGGTGCTGAGGCTTTAATTCCTGCATTGGATTCGGTTATCGAAAAAGGCGCTGAATTGGGAATTGAAGAATTTGTAATTGGTATGGCCCACCGCGGACGTTTAAACGTTTTGGCCAATATCATGCAAAAAACCTACAAAGATATTTTTGCAGAGTTTGAAGGCAAAAGTTATAATCCGGATACTCCATTTGGCGGTGACGTAAAATACCACTTAGGTTATTCTACTGATGTAACTACTGTTTCGGGAAAAAGCGTTCACTTAAGTTTATGTCCTAACCCATCTCACCTGGAAACAGTTGATGGTGTGGTAGAGGGTATGAGCCGTTCTAAAATTGATTTCAAATATGGTGGCGATAACAGTCGTTTAGCACCAATTTTGATCCACGGTGATGCATCTGTTGCAGGTCAGGGTATTGTTTATGAAGTGATTCAGATGGCAGGCCTTGAAGGTTATAAAACAGGTGGAACCATCCATTTGGTGATCAATAACCAGATCGGTTTTACCACCAACTATAAAGATGCGCGTACCAGTACCTATTGTACTGATATTGCTAAAGTAACTTTATCTCCGGTTTTCCACGTAAATGGTGATGATCCTGAAGCTTTAGTTTATGCGATCAACCTAGCAATGGAATACCGTCAGAAATACAAAAATGATGTATTTATCGACATTCTTTGTTACCGTCGTTTCGGTCATAATGAGTCTGATGAGCCTAAATTTACGCAGCCATTATTGTACAAAACTATCGAAAAACACCCTAATCCAAGGGAAATCTATATTGAGCAGTTAACTAAAGAAGGTAAGTTAGAGGCTGGTTTAGCAAAAGAAATGGAGAAAGATTTCCGTGGTATTTTGCAGGAGCGTTTAAACGAAGCAAAAGAATTTGTTGCAGGTAGCACTGAAGTTAAATTTGGTGGGGCATGGGCAGATTTGCGTATGGCAACTCCTAAAGATTTCGAAACTTCGCCGGTTACTGCGGTTAAAAAATCTACTTTATTAGAAATCGGTAAACGCATTACGACGCTGCCAACCAATAAAAAGTTCTTCAAGAAAATTGAAAAACTATTCGTTGAGCGTAGCAAAATGGTTAACGAAACCAATGTTTTTGATTGGGCAATGGGCGAACAGCTGGCTTATGGTACTTTGTTATCAGAAGGTAAACGTGTTCGTTTAAGCGGTCAGGATGTAGAACGTGGCACTTTCTCTCACCGTCATGCCGTATTAACGCTAGAAGATAGCGAAGAAGAATATGTACCATTAGCAAATATTTCTGATCAGCAGGCACCATTTGATATTTACAATTCACACTTATCAGAATATGGCGTTTTAGGTTTCGAATATGGTTATGCCATGGCAAATCCAAATGCTTTAACCATCTGGGAAGCACAATTTGGTGATTTCTTTAACGGAGCACAGATTGTTGTAGATCAGTATATTGCGAGTGCCGAAACGAAATGGCAACGTGAGAATGGTTTAGTAATGTTATTGCCTCACGGTTATGAAGGTCAGGGGCCAGAGCACTCATCAGCACGTATTGAGCGTTTTATGGAGCTTTGTGCCGATTACAACATGCAGGTAACCAATTGTACTACTCCGGCAAACTTCTTCCACGTATTACGCCGTCAGTTTAAACGCGATTTCCGTAAACCATTGGTGGTATTTACACCAAAAAGTTTATTGCGTCACCCGGCCTGTGTTTCTAAATTAGAAGAATTTACAGATGGTGGCTTTAAAGAGGTAATTGATGATGTAAATGCTAAAGTTGCAGACGTTACACGTATCGTTTTCTGTAGCGGTAAAATTTACTATGAATTGCTGGAAAAACAACAAGCTGATAAAATCAAACACGTAGCCTTGGTTCGTGTAGAGCAGTTGTATCCAACTCCGGTTGATCAGATGGAAGCCATCCAGAAAAAATATAAAAATGCAAAAGAAATTTTCTGGGTACAGGAAGAGCCAGAGAACATGGGCGCATGGCCATATTTATTCCGCAGGTTGTACAAAACCGCATTAAAAGGTATTGATGTAATTTCGAGAAGAGAGAGTAGCAGTACCGCAACTGGTTTTGCAAAACAACATGCTAACCAACAAGCTTATATTTTAGCAAAAGCTTTGGAGGTTTCGGTTACGGAAGATGTGAAGGATATTGCTAAGAAAGCAACAAAGAAACTAGTTCAAATAGATTAGAAGGTTGAAGGTTGGAAGGTTGAGGGTATAAGGTTGTTAACGTAAACATTTTAACTTTACAACATTTAACAATAAAAATATAAAAAGGTAGAGGGTTGGAAGGCTGAAGGTATGGGATTTAAGCATCCTGAACATTTCAACTTTACAACATTTAACGATAAAAAACATAACATTACAAAAATGAGTTTAGAGATAAAAGTTCCACCTGTTGGTGAGTCGATAACCGAAGTTGTTTTATCACGTTGGATAAAAAACGATGGCGATGTTGTTGAAATGGATGAAGTAATTGCCGAATTAGAATCGGATAAAGCAACATTCGAATTAACTGCAGAACAAGCTGGAACTTTAAAAACCATAGCGGCCGAAGGTGATACTTTAGCCATTGGCGCAGTAGTTTGTAAAATTGAAGATGGTGGCGCAGCTGCTGCGCCGAAATCTGAAGGCGAAAGCCCAAAAGCTGACGCACAAGCTCCGGCTGCTGTTGCCGAAGTACCTAAGGCTCAGGATTCAGCTGCTTCTAAAGATTCTTATGCTACAGGAACTCCATCACCTGCTGCTGGTAAAATTCTTGCGGAAAAAGGAATTGAAGCTGGTGCAGTAAAAGGTACCGGTGTGGATGGCCGCATTACTAAAGATGATGCTGTAAAAGCTGAAGCGGGTAAAAAACCAGAAGCACCTAAAGCGAGTGCTCCTGTTGCAGCTGCTGCGCCTGCAGGTAGCCGTGGCGAGCGTCGTGAGAAAATGTCTCCACTACGTAGAACGGTTGCAAAACGTTTGGTTGCTGTTAAAAATGAAACCGCAATGTTAACTACTTTTAACGAAGTTAACATGAAACCAATTATGGATTTACGCGGAAAATATAAAGACCAGTTCAAAGAAAAATTTGGTGTTGGTTTAGGTTTTATGAGCTTTTTCACTAAAGCAGTTACTGAAGCTTTAAAAGATTTTCCTGCAGTGAATGGCCGTATTGAAGGGGAAGAATTGGTTTACAACGATTTCGCTGATATTTCTATAGCGGTTTCTGCTCCAAAGGGTTTAGTTGTTCCGGTAATTCGTAATGCTGAAAGCATGACTTTAGCACAGATCGAAAAATCGGTTTTAGAATTGGCTTTAAAAGCACGTGACAGCAAATTAACCATTGAAGAAATGACTGGTGGAACGTTTACAATCACTAACGGTGGTGTGTTTGGTTCAATGATGTCGACGCCGATTATCAATGCGCCACAATCAGCTATTTTAGGCATGCACAACATTGTTGAGCGTCCGGTGGCTGAAAAAGGTGAGGTGGTAATCCGCCCGATGATGTACGTTGCTTTATCTTATGATCACAGAATTATCGACGGACGTGAGTCGGTTGGCTTCCTGGTTCGTGTAAAACAACTGTTAGAAGATCCAGCAAGATTATTATTGGGTATATAAGCCCTGATCCCCTAAAAGGGAATTAATAATATAGAGCCTCGACAACGTCGGGGCTTTTTTTGTAACCTTAAGACAGATTTAAACAAAGAAATCGTTATTGCGAGGAGGAACGACGAAGCAATCTTTTTTGTGTTCAGGAGCTATGTTAAGAAGGTTGCTTCACGCCTACGCCAAAACCCTTCTTCAGTTCGCAATGACGAAAATAAGCTCCAAAACTCACGTTATTTAGACAGCACTTTAATTGGTTTCAAATCCAATTGCTTAAATTCTACTTCGCTGCCTTCTGCTTGTAGGGCAATCTGGCCACTACTTACCGTACAGTTTGTACCATAGTTTACTAATGTGCCATTTACCCATACTTTAACTTCATTATCTAAACATTGTATCACCATGGTATTCCATTCGCCAACAGGTTTTTCGCTATCATCTGTTAAGTTTTTAATGCGGCGAAGTTTATCTCCATTTACTCCCCAGTTTTCTTTAGGGCCGCGTCTGGCAACCATATCAGGTACGGTAATATCCTCTTCTATACACCAAAAATCGCCGGCATCTTTATGCTGCATCTGAACTTCTAAAGATTTTGGGAACATGCCGTATAAGGCCCTAGGCGTTGATGCATGTACCAAAACGCCACAATTACCCGGTTTACCTGCAAAACGGTATTGTACGGTTAACTGATAATTTTTATAAATTTTATCGGTAATTAAATGTCCGCCTGGCGTACCTAAACTTACCAGCATTCCATTGCGGACTATAAATGGATTAACCGTATCAGGCTTTTTATCCATTGCAGGAACATCTACATGCCAGCCGTCTAAATTTTTACCATTAAAAAGGCTTTTTTGAGCAAATGCTGTGGTGCTCAATGTAATGAGCAGTAAAAGGGCAAAATGTAATTTCATGATATTTGGTTTTGTATTCCAAATATAATATTTTAAGTATGAGATGATGAAATCCAAATTTCAGTATGAGAATAGGTAATTATATAATCGGTCGTCATTCTCGCGTATGCAGGAATCTTAATGCAGCCTACAAGCCCTACCAAGGCATTACGATTATTCATGAGTTTTCCTTTTTTCAGAGGTATTCATGAGCACTTCGTGGTTCCCAATCAACCCGATAGCTATCGGGTTGGGAATGACTGTACCTCCTTACTTGGTCTTAACGTCTCGCTAAGCATCCAATTTCAATAATTCCTCATAAGCATTTCCCTTAATTCCCAGTAATTTTGCAAATGCGGGTTCGGTTTTATAACCTTGTTTTTTTAAGGAGATAATTTCCTGTCTGAATGCTTCACCGTTTTCTAAAAGTAATTTATATTCGATTAGCATGTGGCGGTAGGCGTTTTGCTGTGTTGCAGGTTTGTTTTGTCCGAATATTTCAATTTCGAAACCCTCGATTTTAAATGTTGCTTTGATTGCATTGAATTTGGCGCTCTCAATAACCGAGAAATCTTTTTGGGAACCAAAAACGGCAGTTAACTGATCAACAAATTCATCGTTATCAGGTACTTCACAAATGATATCCAGATCACTGTTTTCAATGTCGATATTGATTGGTATGGTACCGACTAAAATAGGTTTGTATGCAGCAAGTTTTTCTAAAACCCGGTTATCTGTTAAAACCTGATAAGCTTTTACCTGTTTTTCGTTACCAGATTGGAGATAAGATATATTGAGGAAGTTGATCATTGTTCTTTTTTATTAGCTTAAAGTCGGTGTAACACCGGCCAACAGGGAGATTTTCGGTTTTCAATTTTTCTTTCCTCCACTTCCCAAAGTTACTAAACCCGATAGGATGAATGCCAATGCGTACTAATGCTAACTTCGTTTTTATGAAGAAACTGAAGCAAAGTACAAGCTTCATTGGCAGAAAGGATAGCGGGAACAAACTTAAATATTTGCTTCTGTACCTGCTTTCCAAAAAGCCTTATAATTGTCGTCATTGCGAGGAGGAACGACGAAGCAATCTTTCATAATTGCATTATCCTTTAATAAAGATTGCTTCGTCGGCTGAAAAAGCCTTCTCAGCAATGACGATTTTACAAAAAAAAAGCCCATCTCAGTTAAGAAATGGGCAATGTTTTTATGAAATTTTATTTAATCCTCTACAATTTCGCTGTTGATGCTTACTTCGTCCTTAACATCTTCTTTAAAGTAGTTTTTTTGGAAGATGAGGATAAGTATAACGCCTACTGAAATGGCTGCGTCTGCAAGGTTAAAAACAGGTCTGAAGAAAACAAACTCTTCTCCTCCCCATATCGGTAACCAGGTAGGGAAGTGGCCTTCGGCAATCGGGAAGTAGAACATATCTACCACACGGCCGTGGAACCAGCTTTCGTAACCATAAATTTTTCCGTAAAATACAGAATCGATAATGTTACCTAATGCGCCTGAAAAAATCAAAGCCACATTTAAGATTAAACCACGGTGATATTTATGCTTAATTAAATAATGTAAACCATAACCAATCCCGGCAACTGCTGCAATGCGGAAAAGCGATAAGGCCAATTTGCCGAATTCGCCACCAAACTCCATACCGAAAGCCATACCATTATTTTCGGTAAAATGGATGATAAACCATTTACCAATAATATGAAACTCCTGGCCCAGGTACATGTGTGTTTTAACCCAGGTTTTAACCAGCTGATCGGCCAGTAAAACTAAAAAGATTACAATTAAAGGTTTTGTATAGCCTTTCATTAACTCTGCTTTAATTTAGCTTCCATGCTTAAAGTTGCATGAGGTACTGCACGTAAACGTTCTTTTTGGATTAATTTACCGGTTTCGCGGCAAATACCATAAGTTTTGTTCTCAATACGCACCAATGCGTTTTCCAGGTTATCAATAAATTTTTTCTGACGGGCAGCCAATTGATTGATCTGTTCTTTCTCCATCGTTGCAGAACCATCTTCTAATGTTTTGTACGCACCTGAAGTATCTTCAGTACCGTTTGCATTTGGGTTACTCAAAGAAGTGGTTAAAGAGTTAAGTTCCTCTTTCGCCATGCGTAATTTATCTTGAATCAATTCTTTAAATTCCTGAAGTTCACTGTCTGAGTAGCGTGTTTTGTTACTGTTTTCCATGTTTTTAATTTAGTTTTCTAATATATGGATTTATATTTTAGTTACTGAAATGCTTAACTCAACATCATCAATGGTGATTTTGTTTGCATTAGTTACAGTATCTGTTAATTCTAATTCGTCGGCCAATATTTCCGCGCAAATGTAGCCCTTGTTTTTGGCAACTGCATTAGCTACCAAGTTATCATTTTGTAACGAAACTTTAATCCTATCGGTCACCTCAAAATTTAGTTCTTTACGTAAATTCTGGATACGGTTAACCAACTCACGCGAGATACCTTCCTGTTTCAGTTCATCGGTAATCGTCACATCTAAAGCAACGGTTAAGCTGCCCAGGTTAGTTACCTGCCATCCCGGAATATCTTCTGCAAAAACTTCTACGTCATCACTTAAATTGATGGTAAATTCTTCTCCGCTGCTTCCAACTACAATAATGAAACCATCATTTTCTAAACGCTGGATATCATCCTGATTTGAATTTTCTAAAGCCTGTTTAACCAGACTCATATCTTTACCCACTTTTTTACCCAACGATTTGAAGTTTGGTTTAAGCTTTTTCTTAACTATGCCATGCGTATCGGTAATGAATTCGATATGTTTTACATTCGTTTCAGAAAGAATATAATCTGCAACTTTAGAGATCTTTTGCTCAAAATCACCACTTAAAGATGGGATTAAGATTTTCTCCAATGGCTGACGTACATTGATTCCCGATTTTTTACGCAGCGATAAAACCATTGATGAAATATCCTGAGCGTAAACCATACGCTCATTCAAATCAGTATCAATCAAACTTTGATCAGCCTCTTTCCATAAAGTTAAGTGAACAGACTGCTCTGCATATGCATCGGTAATGGTTAAGTTTCTGTATAACCAATCGGCAAAGAAAGGTGCAACCGGGCTCATCAACTGTGCTAAGGTTTCTAAACAAGTATAAAGTGTTTCATAAGCTGCGCGTTTATCGTCGGTCATCTCTCCTTTCCAGAAACGGCGACGGCTTAACCTGATGTACCAGTTGCTCAAATGTTCATCAACAAAAGTCTGGATGGCACGGGTTGCTTTAGTTGGCTCGTATGTGTTGTAACTTTCATCAACTTCGTTGCTTAGGGTTTGCAATAACGATAAAATCCAACGGTCTAATTCTGTTCTGTCTTCAACTTTGCTTAAATTATTTTTGTCGATTTCGAACTTATCGATGTTAGCGTATAAAGCAAAGAAAGAATAAGTGTTGTAAAGGGTTCCGAAGAATTTACGGCGAACTTCTGCAATCCCCTCGATGTCGAATTTTAGGTTGTCCCAAGGATTTGCATTAGAAATCATGTACCAACGCGTTGCATCAGCACCATACTCGCTAATGGTTTGGAACGGATCAGCGGCATTCCCCAAACGTTTAGACATTTTTTGTCCGTTTTTGTCTAATACCAGTCCATTCGAAACTACATTTTTGTACGCTACTTTATCAAAAACTAATGTAGAGATTGCATGCAGGGTATAAAACCAGCCACGGGTTTGATCTACACCTTCAGCGATAAAATCTGCAGGGAAATCTTCATTTCCATCAATGGTTTCTTTGTTTTCAAAAGGGTAGTGCCACTGTGCATAAGGCATCGCACCAGAATCGAACCAAACATCAATCAAATCGCTTTCGCGGCTCATCGGTTTGCCTGATGGAGATACTAAAACAATCTTATCAACTACATTTTTATGTAAGTCAATCAGGTCGTAATTCTCTTCAGACATGTTTCCGATTTCGAATCCTTTAAAAGGATTTTCTTTTTGGAAACCAGCGGCTATAGATTTTTCAATGGCATTGTAAAGTTCTTCAACAGAGCCAATTAATACTTCTTCTTTTTTATCTTCAGTTCTCCAGATGGGTAAAGGAATTCCCCAGTACCTCGAACGTGATAAATTCCAGTCGTTGGCATTTTTCAACCAGTTTCCAAAACGCCCCTCGCCGGTTGATTTTGGTTTCCAGTTAATGGTTTCATTAAGATCGAACATCCTGTCTTTAACATCTGTAACCTTAATAAACCACGAATCTAAAGGATAATATAAAAGTGGCTCATCAGTTCTCCAGCTGTGTGGATAACTGTGAACATATTTTTCTACTTTAAAGGCTTTATTTTCTTCTTTTAATAAAATAGCGATTTCTACATCAACCGATTTTTCAGGTGCTTCACCAGCATTGTAATATTCGTTTTTTACATATTTACCTGCGAAAGGACCAACATGTTTGGTGAATTTACCCTGCAAATCTACTAATGGAACAGGCGTATCATTCTCGTCTAACACCAGCATAGGTGGTATTTCCGGAATGGCTTCTTTAGCTACTTTAGCATCATCCGCACCAAAAGTAGGGGCGGTATGAACGATACCTGTACCATCTTCAGTAGTTACGAAATCTCCGGAAATTACCCTAAATGCGTTTTCAGCATTTTGGTATGGCAAGGTGTAAGTTAAAAGTTGTTCGTATCTAATGCCTACTAACTCAGTTCCTTTGCATTCGGCAAGGATTTGATAAGGGATTTTTTTGTCGCCAGCTTTAAAATTTGTAAAATCTTCAACTTCATTGCTTTCAAAGAAAACTTTACTAAACTGCTTTCCAACCAGGTTTTTTGCCAAAATTACATTTGTTGGCAAAAATGTATATTGGTTAAACGTTTTGACTAAAACATAGTCGATTTTGGGTCCAACCGTTAAAGCAGTGTTTGATGGTAAAGTCCACGGTGTTGTGGTCCACGCTAACAAATAGATATCCCCAAAATCCTGCAAAAAAGATGGTAGCGTATCAGGTAACGCTTTAAACTGAGCTACAATTGTTGTATCTGTAACATCTCTGTAAGCGCCAGGCTGATTTACTTCATGCGAACTCAATCCTGTACCCGCTTTTGGAGAATAAGGTTGAATTGTATAACCTTTATAGATTAATCCTTTATCGTAAATCTGTTTTAAAAGCCACCATACCGATTCCATGTATTTGGACTTATAGGTAATGTATGGATCATCCATATCTACCCAATAGCCCATTTTTTCAGTCAGGTCGTTCCACACATCGGTGTAGCGCATAACTGTTTTTTTACAGGCTTCGTTATAGTCTTCAATAGAAATAGTTTTACCAATATCTTCTTTAGTAATTCCTAATTCCTTTTCCGTTCCAAGCTCAACAGGTAAACCATGTGTATCCCAACCAGCTTTTCTTTTAACCTGATAACCCTTAATTGTTTTATAGCGGCAAAAAATATCCTTAATAGCACGCGCCATTACGTGGTGGATACCCGGCATGCCATTGGCAGAGGGTGGACCTTCGTAAAAAGTAAACGGATTAGATTTAGGACGGGATGAAATGCTTTTTTCAAAGATGTTTTCCTTTTTCCAAAAATCCAGTATTTCCTGCCCTATTTTGGCAAGTTCCAATTGTTTAAATTCGCTATACATCAATTAAGTACCTCAAAAAATTAAGGTTGCAAAGTTAACAGAATTGACTGAATTTTGGTAGTTTTGATGTAAATACTTTTAACGTGAAATTATTTAATATCGGGCTTACACTGATGATTGTAGCTGTAATTGCATTGCCAATTGTTGCGGTTATCAATCCATCAAACCGTGATTTTGTGCTTTATGCATTTTATTTCTGCGGCCTGCTCGAACTAATTGGGCTCATCGTTGTTTTAATCCATATTATTACACTAAAAAGAAAGACCCCATGATCAAGCTGTTAAAATTGCAAAAAGCCGTTTTCGTACTCGTAGCTGGCCTCCTTTCTTTTATTGCCTATAAAATTTTAGATGCTAACGGAATTAAATCAGGTATATATTTACAAATGCTGGCAGGTGTACTCGTCATTATTGGTGCATTATGGCTGTTATATCCGATTTTATTTGCCAAAAAGGATAATGACGGCAATGCTGAAATCATCACCGATCCAACGGTTGAAGTTCCGGTAGATGAAGAAGAAGAAAAATCTGTAAAAGAATAAATCTCTTAGCCTTGGGTTTAAACCCAAGGCTAAGAAATCTTTCTACCCAAGGCTAAAAAAAAATAAATTTCACGTAGGGGTAAATCTCTTGTGAGTTGTAATAGCTCTAAATTAACAAATAGAGATATTATGATTCCAGCAATTATTATTTGGATCTGCAAGAAATATTTTGCTCCAAAAACCTTCACAAAATTCTCCTCCCAAAATCCGGTTAATCCAAAAAGTGTTGCTATAGCGCTTTTTCTGTTCTGTTCATTGTCGTCGGCTTTTGCTCAGCAAAGTAAGTTTAACATCAAACGTAATGGCGAATTGATTGGGGAAATGTATTTCCAGCAAAAGAGTGAAGGAGAAAATACCTATTTAACCATCACTTCAAAGGTACAGACGCGGTTTGTATTTAAAATCAATGTAGAAACAGAAGATCAGGCTCATTTTAAAAATGGCAGATTGCTCACCTCAAACGTGAACCGGGTCGTAAACGGTAGCACCAAAGAAGCCAGGAAAACAAGCTGGGTAAATAATATTTATCAGCTTAAAACAGGCGATAAAATCAGCACACTCAATCAGCCAATCAGTTATAACATGATGCTATTGTATACCAAAGAGCCTGTCAACATTTCTGAAATATATTCTGATAATTTTCAATGTTTTATTCCCATTCAAAAAAATGGTGCACATCAGTACCGTATTAAACTTCCGGATGGGAATTATAACGATTACCATTTCGAAAACGGGATCTGTAAACTGGTGGTTGTAAATCATTCATTGTACACCATCAGGATGGAAAGGGTTTAATATGGAAGTTGTAGCAAATAAATATTTGAGGGTTTTGGTTACAGGGGCTTCAGGTTTTATCGGCCGGAAATTAAGTTTTGCACTGGCAGAAATAGGCTACGAGGTAATTGCACTTTGCCGGAACATAAAGCATCCTTTCTTGATTCAACACAGAAATATCCAGTTTGTAAAAGGTGATGTTTTGGATTCTGCAAGTTTAGAATGTGCCATGAAAGATTGTTATCAGGTTTATCATACCGCTGCCATGGCCAAAATGTGGTGCAGAAATGAGCAGGATTTCTACGATGTGAATGTAGTCGGAACCCGAAATGTACTTCATTGTGCCTTGAAATTGGGTGTAGAAAGGGTAGTTCATACTTCAACCTGTGGTGTTTGGGGACCGACCTTAAATTTACCGGTTTCAGAAAATGATCCAAGAGCGGTTGGTTTCCCGATTAGTTACGAACGCACAAAATACCTGGCCGAGCTAGAGGTAAAAGAATTTGTGAAAAAAGGATTAGAGGTGGTGATTGTAAATCCATCGAGGGTTTATGGTGATGGACCGATTACCGATAGCAATACCGTGAGTAAAATGGTTACAGGTTATATCAACGGTACCTGGCATTTTATTCCGGGTGATGGAAAAGCAATAGCTAATTATGCTTTTGTTGATGATGTGGTAGATGGGCATATTGCTGCGATGCAAAATGGAAGAAATGGTGAACGCTATATTTTAGGAGGAATTGATGTTTCATTTAATGGCTTTTTTAATACCTTAAAGGAGCTTACGGGAAAACAACGAAATTTATATAAAATACCGGTTAGCATGATCAAAGCTTATAGTTTGCTGGAATCGATCAAAACAAGGCTATTTAACTTAACGCCATTTTTTCTGCCAGAATTTGCAGACAGGTTGAGGTGCAATCAGCAATATTCGAGCAACAAAGCCATTGCAGAACTAAATTACAGGATTACGCCTTTTGCGGTGGGTTTGGGAAAAACCATTAATCACTTTAAACCTAATTAATTGTATTAACCACAGATAAAGATGATAAACACAGATAGGGTTTTGAAGCTTAGCAATAAAATCCGTGTTCATCCGTGTGATCTGTGGCTAAAAATAACCAATATACATGAAACAGTTAACAGCATTAATTACAGGTGCAAGTGAGGGTTTGGGCAAATCTTTCGCCATTGAATCGGCCAAACGCGGCCTCGGGCTGGTATTGGTTTCGCTACCCAGCAGTGGCTTGGAACACTTGGCAAATTATCTCCGTGTAAATTTTAACAGCAAAGTTTTGTGCATTGAGCTCGATTTAACCAAAAACGATGCGGCAATCGAAATATTTAAAGAACTAAAGGAACGTAAAATTGAGGTCAATGTTTTAATCAATAATGCGGGTTTGGGAAACTGGAGTTGGTTTGAAGATAAAAATGTTGATTTTTACCGGACGCAGATTGATCTTAACATTACCAATACCGTGCTGCTTACCCGTTTGTTTTTAAACCATATCGATAAAAGTGAGGCAAGCTATATTTTAAATGTTGGCAGTTTGGGAGGACATTTTATCGTTCCAAAAAAACAGGTTTATGGGGCAACCAAATCTTTTATCGGTTATTTTACCCGTTGTTTGCAACTCGAATTGAGCGGTACAAATGTGCACATTAGTTTACTTAGTCCAGGCGGCATAAACACGAAACCCGAGTTATTGGTAATGAATAATGAGTTGAAAGGTTTTGCCAAGGCCACTATCTTAGAGGCAGATTATGTTGCCAAAACAGCAATGGATGGAATGCTTAAAGGGAAGAAAGAAATAATACCAGGCCTTGCCAACCGTTTTCTGGTTGTGTTGGATAAAATTATACCACACTTTTTAAAAGAAATTATAATTAGGCGTAAATTGAAATCGATTTTAACAACTTAGATTTTAACCTAAAACCTGTAAGGTTTTTAAAACCTTGCAGGTTTAGCTTTATGGAAAGTAACGATACTAATCTTATCCGATTAATTAAAAGCGGTAATAAACAGGCTTTCGACGAAGTGTTTTTAAAGCATTTCAAAAGTCTGCATGCCTATGCTTTTACCATAATTAAAGAAAAAGATGATGCTGAAGAGATTGTTCAGAATGTGTTTGTACGCATCTGGACAAAAAGAGAACAACTTAAAACCGATGGATTTTTAAAATCATTTCTCTATCGTTCGGTACACAACGAAAGTCTAAATTATTTGAAGCATCAAAAAGTGAGATCAAATTTTAACATTCACTATGCCAATGCTGTGAAAAACGATACAGGAAATTTAAATACGGAGATCATGGCAACAGAACTGGAAAAGAATATTCATTCGGCAATAAACGAGCTGCCTGAAAAATGCAGAAATGTATTTCAGTTAAGCAGGTTCGACCAGATGAAATACCAGGAAATTGCTGATGCACTAAATATTTCTATCAAAACGGTAGAAAATCAGATGGGGAAAGCATTAAAGATTTTACGCCTTAGGGTAGTAGATTTTCTAATCCTAATTTTTTTATTATTGAAATAAGCTGATGGATAAAAACTATACAAATATTAACGATGATTTGCTGGCAAAATACCTGCTTGGAGAGGCTACTGTGCCCGAAAGTGAGCAGGTTGAAGCGTGGGCAGCATCAAATCCGGATCACCATAAGCAGCTGGAGGACTTCAGGATGATTCTGGAGAAAAGCAAACTTCAGATTGACCATTCTATAAACGAACATCAGGCTTTGGAAAGGTTAAACATCCGTTTGCAGCGCGAGAAAAAATCAATTAATTATGCATTCCTTTTACGTTGGGCGGCGATAATTGCCATTATTTTTAGTGCAGGTTTATTTTGTTATAATAATCTAGTTGGTAACAAATTAAGCGTAAACAGTGGCTTAAATACATTAACGCAGGTTTTGCCTGATGGTTCTACTGCCATATTAAACAAACAGTCTTCCATATCCTTTGTCGGTGGTTTTTTTAATAAAACCCGCGCTGTAAAATTAAAAGGAGAAGCATTTTTTAAAGTGAGTGCCGATAAATCGAAACCTTTTATCATCAGCATTAACAATGTTCAGGTAACTGTTGTAGGAACGGCGTTTAATGTAAAAGGTGATGAAAAAGGAACCATCGTAATTGTAGAAAGCGGTATTGTTAAGGTGAATAACCAGAAAGACAGTGTGCGTTTAACTGCCGGGGAAAAAGTAGAGGTATTTCAAAATCAGGTGCATTTAACCAAAGGTGAAAATCAGGGCAAACTGTACAATTACTATTATACCAACGAACTGATTTGTGATGCCACACCACTTAGCGAACTGGTTACGGTACTCAATGAAAAATTTAAAAGTAATATTGTAATCGTGAACCCATCTTTAAAGACACTCCCGATCAGTACGACTTTTAAAAACGAATCGCTTAAAGAAATCCTGAATGTAATTGCCGAAACTTTTAAAATAAAGGTAGAATATGGGCAGAATGTGATTAAACTCAAATAATACCTATGCGTGCGCTCAAAATTACTGCTTTTTTCCTCCTCATTTTCTGTTCTCTGGTAAAAGCACAATCTACTTTATCAAGAAATATTTCCCTCAATATAGAGCGGCAGAAATTAAGTGCTGTTTTAGCTGCCATTGAAGAGAAAGGTGGTTTCAGGTTTTCTTATAACAGCAATATATTGCCGGTTGATAGTTTGGTGAGTATTCACGAAAATAACCTGAACATTGCTGAGGCACTGGATAAATTATTGAGTCATCGGTTCGAATACCGCCAATCGGGTAATTTTGTGATTATCAGGTATGCACCACTTGAACTGGTTTTGCTGGTCAACGAATCGGTTGGTAATCCAGAACTTTACACCATTTCAGGGCAGGTGGTGGATAAACGGACCAATAAACCGATCCAGGATGCCAGTATTTATGAGAAAAATCTGCTGGTTTCCGAAATATCCGATGGGAACGGTTATTTTTCGATGCGGTTAAAAAACATTACACAACCCATATCGCTAACCGTAAGCAAAGAAAACTACAAATCGACCATTACTCATTTTTTGGCCGAGGTAAACATTAGCAATAAAAAGGAAAGCCCTGCTGAGCGATTTATCAGTGAAAATTTGGACGATGTAGAAAATACATGGCTGGGCAATGCCTTGATTACAGCCCAACAAAAAATCCAATCGATTAATATCGGTGGTTTTATTTCTAAAGCTCCATTTCAGTTTTCACTAATCCCAAAGCTAAACTCTCATGGTTCACTAAGCGGGCAGGTGGTGAACAAATTTTCGCTTAATGTAATCGGCGCTTATAGTGCTGGTGTAGATGGTGCGGAAATTGGTTTTGGCTTCAATATCGATAAAAGTGACGTCCAGTATTTTCAGTTTGCAGGTGGTTTTAATTTAGTAGGAGGAAATGTTCGTGGAATTCAAATTGCAGGTTTCTTTAATCATGTAAACGGCAGTGTAAATGCTATGCAGGTTGCGTTAGCTCATAACCATGTTAGTAAAGATTTTGAGGGCTTGCAAATTGGAGGCATATATAATAACGTTAAAAATAATTTAAAGGGAGCACAATTTTCTGCTGGCCTTAATACAATAGGAGGAACCTTGAAAGGCTGGCAAACAGGGGCATTTAATTTGGTTGGTCAGGATACAAAAGGAGTTCAGATCGGAGTTGGTGGCAATATAGTAAGTGGTAGAACAAGTGGAATTCAGATTGGTGGTATTGCCAATATCAACAAAGAGAGCAGCGGGATAAATCTTGCAGCGCTAACAAATTTTACCGGAAAAATGGCTAGCGGATTGCAAATTGGTGCAATTAATTATGCGAATAATTTGAAAGGTGTTCAATTAGGAATATTAAATGTTTCGAATAAAAATGATGGTTATTCCATCGGTTTGATAAATGTAGCTTTAAAAGGCTATCATAAATTTAGCTTTGGTACAAATGAAAGCACTAATTATAATGTGGCTTATAAAGGTGGAAGCAAACGTTTATATAATATGCTGATGTTCGGTACAAACAAAAAATCAGCAGATAAAATTTATACTGGCGGACTGGGCTTTGGAAAGGAAATGAAACTATTCCGTAGTGTTTCATTAAACCCTGAAATCAGCAGTCAATATGTATATCAGGGTAGTTGGGATTACCTGAACCTGTTAAATAAATTTGAACTTCCGGTCAACATCAGGTTAAATAAATGGCTGGCTATTCAGGGTGGTCCATCGGTTAATGTGTATTACACCATGCAAAACACTAAAATCGGAGAATTTGGCCTTTTACAGGAAAAACATCGGGATTTTACCTTTAAGGATTCGAGATATACTGGTTGGATAGGTTGGAATGTTGGAATTGTGATTTTATAAAAATAGCCTTGGGTTTAAACCCGAGGCTATAATAATATCGTGTTAATTTAGGCTTCCAAAACTCCAATCTCCAAACGCCTAACTCCTAACTGATTTTAGTGGTCAAACTCACCAGCATTTTTCGCTGATTCTTCATCAGAAATTACTTTTCTTACTTTCTTTTTATCTAACCACAATACCAGTGCAGGCAATAAAGTTAAATTGAAAATTAAAGCAACCAATAGCGTTATAGAAAGAAGCAATCCCAACACCACTGTTCCACCGAAGGTAGAGGCCGTAAAAATTCCGAAGCCAAAGAATAAGATCAGGGCAATGTGCGTCATACTTACACCGGTTTCGGTAATCGTATCCGTAATTACTTTGGGTACACTGAAATTTGTCAGGTTTAATTCCTGCTGATAACGTGTAAGGAAATAAATTGTCTGATCGGATGCCAGGCCAAAGGCAATGGTGAAAATTAAAATGGTAGAGGGTTTTAACGAAATTCCAAAATAGCCCATAATTCCTGCGGTAATAATTAAAGGAACAATGTTTGGCAATAGTGAAATAAACATAATACCCAAACTCTTAAACTGCGCCAGCCTTAAAAGCGATATTAATACAATGGCAAGCGCAATACTCTCTACCAAATGCCTTAACATATAATCTGTTCCTTTCGAAAAGATAATGCTCGATCCGGTCAATTCTACATCAAATTTAGATGGAGGCAAAATGCTATCGATCCTTGGTTTTAGCTCCGCCATAATCGCATCCAAACGTTTCGAACCCACATCGGCCATTTGGAAGCTGATCCTTGTACTCTGGTTCCCTTTGCTGATAAAGTTCGTCAACAAACTTGCGTTTCCTTTTCCGCCATTGGCGATGTAAGCTAAAATAAAATTCTTTTCTAAGTTATCCGGCAGACGGAAAAAAGTTGAATCATTATTGTAGAAGGCCTGTGTAGCATATTTCAATCCCATATTTACCGAAATAGAACGCGAAAACTCCGGATAAGCCGAAATCATTTTCTCCAGTTTTTCCATTCTTTTCAGGTTGGTTAAATTGAAAACGCCATTCTTTTTCTTCGTATCTACACTTACCTCTAAAGGTAAAATGCCCTCAAAATTTTTCTCAAAAAATTTAAGATCAGTTAAAATTTCGGAATTTTTTGGAAGATCATCAACCACATATCCATTAACGTTGATTTTCATTACCCCGATAAAAGCAATAATCGATATAATGATTGTCCCGATATAAATCAAGCCACTTTTGTGCTGAACAAGGGTATCGGTTTTAACCAATAATTTATGCAGAAAACCTTCATCAATATGAGTTTGTGGTTTAAGTTTTGGTGCCGGTAAGTAGCTGAAAATAATCGGTATTAAACATAAACACATCAGCCAGGTAACCATCACATTGATAGAGGCCACACTGCCAAACTGCATGAGCAGCTCACTTCCGGTAAAATAAAGTACCCCAAAACCAATGGCTGCGGTAATATTTGCAATTAAAGTAGTAATAGCAATTCTTTCAATCGTAATACTTAGCGCCTTTTGTTTATCACCATGTTTGCGCAGCTCATTCTGGTATTTGTTCAGTAATAAAATACTGTTCGGAATACCGATAATCACAATTAGTGGTGGAATCAATCCTGTTAAAATAGTTAGTTCGAAGCCGAACAATACCAAAGTACCAATACTCCAGATTACACCCATTATCACCACTAAAATAGGGAAGAATACGGCATAGAATTTTTTGAAGAAAAACAATAAGATTAAGGCTGAAACCAGGATTGATAAACCCAGGAACAATACGAATTCGTTACTTACCAATTTACTTACTGCTGTACGGATATAAGGCAAACCGGAAATATGTACCTGAATTTTAGTCGAAGCCTGAAAAGCTTTTGCTTTGGCTTCGATTTCTTTTAAAATAGGATTGCGTTCGGCGGTATTTAAGATTCTGGTATCGAAAGTAATGGCCATTAGCGTGGCATTCTGGCGGTTATAAACCAATCCTTCGAAAAAGGGATTACCATAAATGGCTTTTTTAATTGAATCCATTTCACTATCGGTTTTAACCAGACCACCAGGAAGCGGTTTTAAAACAAATTTTTGGTTGACGGTATCTTTTTCAAGTTGAAAAATGCGTCCTGAAGATAATACTTGTTTAATGCCTTTTAATTTCTGGATTTCGTTAGAAAGTTGTACCCATTGGTTGTACACTTCCTTTTTAAAAATATCGGGCGATTGTATCCCCACCACCATTACACTTCCATCTTCACCAAAAGTCTTTTTAAAAGCATTGTATTTAACAAATGCGCTATCGGTAACGGGCAGGATTTTGCTTCCTGTGTAGGAGAGTTTTACATTTTTGGCCTGATAAGCCATAAAAACGGTTCCTAAAACGAAAAATACGATGATTGCGATACGGTTCTGAAGAATAAATCTCGATAGCTTAACCCACATGTGCAGCTTAGTTTAATAATAATGGCAAAACTAATCTTATTTGTAAAACACGATTACTTTTTGCGCAATTAAATTTGCACAAATAACATACTTTTGAAAAAATTGTTTTAGCAGCATGTTACACAAAGTTAGAGGTATTGTATTAAAGACCACCGATTACAGCGAAAGCAGTGTGGTGGTTCAGGTGCTTACCGATAAATTCGGAATGCAATCTTACCTTATTAATGGAGTTAAAAAACCGAAGGCCAAGATTAAAATGAACATGTTGCAGTCGCTACATTTGTTGGATATGGTGGTTTATCATAAAGTAAATACCAATATTCAGCGGATATCGGAAGTGCGGCAAACGCCTGTTTTTAAGAGTATCCCTTATGATGTGATTAAAACCAGCATTGTTATTTTTTTAAATGAGGTGCTGTATAAAAGCATCCGGCAGCAATCGGCTGATGAAAGTTTATTCGATTACATTTTCAATTCAATCGCCTGGTTTGACGAGGTGGAAGAGATAAACCCAAATTTTCATTTATCCTTTTTATTAAAACTTACAAGATTTTTAGGCTTTTCTCCTAACGGAAAAAGAAGGAACGATCAGATTTATTTCGATTTACAGGAAGGAGAATTTACTTCACGGTTGCCAATTCACTCTAATTACCTCCAGTTAGATGATGCGAATGGTTTTATTTCGTTGTTTAATTCACCGCTCGAAAAAATTTCTGAAATAAAGTTAAGCAATACCCAGCGGCGCTTTTTGTTAGATAAGATATTGGTTTTCTATACCTTACATACGGCCTCTTTTGGGGTGGTTCAATCGCATAAAATCCTCGAAACTTTATTAAGTTGAAAAAAAAGAAAAAAAGATTTGCAGAACAGTTTTATAGCGCTATATTTGCATTCCCAAACGGAGGATGGGGCATTAAGTTTGACAAATTATAAAAGGGAAATTAGCTCAGCTGGTTCAGAGCACCTCGTTTACACCGAGGGGGTCGGGGGTTCGAACCCCTCATTTCCCACTAAGCCTTTCAGTTTTACTGGAAGGCTTTTTTATCAAACTTTAAAATACACCTGAAAAGGGAAATTAGCTCAGCTGGTTCAGAGCACCTCGTTTACACCGAGGGGGTCGGGGGTTCGAACCCCTCATTTCCCACCATTTAAAGCCTTTCAATTTACTGAGAGGCTTTTTTGTAACTGAAAGAATTTAACTAAGCTGGTTCAGAGCTCCTGGTTTACACCGAAGGTCGTCCCGATTGTGATGGATTGGCCAATCTTTTAACCATCTTTTAAGGCACTATGATAGCTTGCTTTAAAATAAGCACAACCCTTACCGAAGCACGCCCGTCAATCCCAAGGGCTGGGGAAATCAAAAAAACAGTAGCACGACAGTATAAGTAGCACTATCAAACCTAAAACACAGTGGTTTTGTGTTTAATGTTTGCAAAACCTTTCACTATGTAATAACGAACAAAACAAAGTGCCGCTGTTTTTTTGATGTGTATTGGGCTTGTGTAAGAGGCCCCTTGCCGGATTGACAAAGCGCTTTGGATACTTTGGCGCTCCAAAGTATCATGCCTCGCGGCATAGAGCGGAAGAAAAATGTTATAATTTATTGTGCCATATAAGATAAGATCGTGATCATTTCCTACCAATCACCTTAGGATACGCATTGCGAAGAGGAACAACGATTTTTATATGGGCCCTGTTCCAGATAACGTAGCTGATAAATCCATTTTTTTATCTGGTTCAAAGATCTCTCCATTCCGTTGCACTTCATCCGATAGCTATCGGATCGAGATAACGATCTTTCTATTAAATCTTGTCATTCTGATCAGATAGCTATCCAAGCAGAATGACAAAAATGATTAAATAAGTTATTTAGGCTCCCACAACTCAATCTTATTACCTTCAGCATCCATAATATGGATAAATTTTCCAAAATCATAAGTGGCAATTTCATCGAGTATGGTTACGCCGTTTTCTTTGAGTTTTTCCAATAACGCTTCAAGGTTTTGTACCCGGTAATTAATCATAAATTCCTTTTTTGAAGGCGAAAAATATTCATCCCCTTTTTTAAATGGACTCCATTGAAGTGACTCTACTTCCTCGGGATTGTTGATATTCCGGGAATCAAAACTCACGGAACCCCATGCATTGATTTCGATTCCTAAATTTTTAGCATACCAATCTTTTGTTTCCTTCGGATGATCTGAGAAAAAGAAAATACCACCAATTCCTGTCACCTTTGGAGTGGTATCGGTAGCTGAAGTCGAGTTTTTTGAATCTTCCATATTGATCGTTTTTTTGAATTATAAATTTAAGAACTGCTTTAATCGGTATTTGTATTTATTTTCAAGATAGTACAAAATCATTTTTCCTGATTGCCTTTTTCTTCACACAAACGATTGATCATTGTCCCAAACAAAATCTAATCTCCTGTTTTTTTCGTGAATTAGCAGTGCTAAATCAATCTTATCTCCCCCAAAAATAATTTTATACAAATTACATTTAATTTGTATGATTAATACTTATGTATCACAATTGTTTAGTTAATATTTGGTGAATGTAAGTTGTTTTAACACAAACGTTTGCGTGGTTTTTTGTCGTCAAATATGCTGTTAATCCTTTAGTGTAATATTAAATTAGAGTAAGCAAGTCCACTTTGTAAGTCTCTGTTTGATACATCATTACTAACCATAAATCTCAAACCAAATCAATGAAAAAATCTATCAAATCAATTTCGGGCCTGGCGATACTAGGTTTCGTGCTATTTACCAGTTCCTGTAAAAAGCAGGAAAACTTGACGGGTGCAGATGCTGCATCCGCAGATCAGAGTAAGAAACTAGGACTTGCAAATGCCCAATCGCTAGGCGGTACATCATTAACCGTTTCGATGGGCGGAAATGCTTTTGTAACTACTTTAGCATCAGGCGGGGCTGAAACGGTAACTTCGACAAAGTTGGCAAACTGGACCAATGCCAATAGTATTTTCAGCTCTTATTTCAGGATTGGAAATACTGGAGCACTAACTGTAGCGGTAAAAGCATCGGTGCCCAGTGGTACAAGTGTTTTAAAAATTACCATAAACGGTACCCCATTTAACGTAACCGCAACAGGTACGGCAAATACCACTTACACGGTAGGCACGGTAAATATCACCACACCTGGTTATGTAACCGTCCAATTTCAGGGCGTAAGCAAAACCGGATCTTATTTTGCAGATGTTTCTGATCTTGTGATCAGCGGGCCTGCAGTGGCATCAAATGTATATTATGCCAACGATCCTGCCAATTATTACTGGTCGAGGAGAGGACCCTCAGTTCATTTAGGCTTTTCGGCACCAGCAAACACCGAATGGTTTTATAACGAAGTTACCGTTCCGACGGGACAAGATAAGATTGGGAGTTATTTTATGGCCAATGGTTTTGATGGCGGCTATTTCGGGATGCAGGTTAATTCGGCAACAGAGCGCAGAATACTCTTCTCGGTTTGGAATCCAACAGGTGGCACCACAACCTGGACGAGAAAGGGAACCAATGTTGTAGCGACTAATTTTACCGGCGAAGGCGAAGGTGGGCAATCTTACCTCATTTACAATTGGGTTGCCGGAAATACCTATAAGTTTTTAACACAAGGTAAACCCGATGGAGCAGGCAATACCGTTTATTCATCGTGGTTTTATGCACCAGAATTAGGAACATGGACATTTATGGCTTCGTGGAAAAAACCGAATACTAACAGCTATTTAACCGGGTTATACTCTTTCCTAGAAAACTTTAATGATAAAAATGGTTATTTGGGCAGAAAGGCCGAATATAATAACCAATGGGTACGTAACGCGGCAGGTACATGGAGCGAAATTACTTCCGCCAATTTCACTGTAGATGCTACAGGCAATAATCAACAAAGAATGGATTTTGCAGGAGGTGTTTCCGGAGGTAAATTTTATCTTCAGAATGGTGGATTTTTTGCCAACTATGTTACCCCGAACCAATCGTTTACCAGAACAGCTACGGGTACCGCACCAACAGTTAATTTAACCACGCTTCCATAGCTTACAATAATCTTAATTGCAAAGCAGGATGATGTATACTGCTTTGCAATTATTTTAATCTTTATAATTATTTACCTTATTCAATTATATATCCGAAATTGCCTGACGAAAAACAGCGGTAAATGCTCGGTAAAATAATCAGATTTATTTTCTTTGGAAACTACTTTGTAGGGATTTTGGCAGTAGCCCTTACCCTCGAAGCTACCCTTCAATTAAGGCTGCCTTTTAACTCCCTCAATTATTACCTGTTGTTATTTTTGGCACCAACCATTTATTATACCTACGCTTATAATAAAGTTTCTACTGCACCATCCACCACCAATCCCCGCAATCAATGGTATTTCAAGCATAAGAAATTTATCAATTGGAGTCAGGCTGTTCTCTTTATCAGTTGCATGTTGTTGGCAATTAATCTGCTATATCAGAACTTTCAGCATATTCTCGCACTTCCGTTCAGTTATTGGGTGGCTATTGTAATTATTATTGTTGCAGGAGGTTTATACTACGGTTTATTGCCTAAATCTTTCCTCAAATTCAATCTGCGTAATACTGGTTGGTTAAAAGCCTTCGTTATTGGTTTTGTTTGGGCCTGTTGCGCCAATGTACTACCCTTGATTATGCTTAAAATTGAAACAGGGGTAGGCTACCACGATTCTGTGTTGTGGACCTGGTTGTTTATTAAAAACTGGATGTTCTGCACCGTAAATGCAATCATTTTTGATATTAAAGATTACCCAACTGATGCCAATAAACATCTAAGGACTTTTGTAGTGCGATACGGCTTGAGGAGAACCATTTTTAACATCTTGATTCCACTGTTAATTATCGGTTTAATCTCGCTAGGCATATTTGCCAGTTACAAAGGCTTCGGAATACCACAGGTTTTATTTAATGTTTTGCCGTTTATATTAACCATTTACGTGGCCTATTCTATGCACAGAAGAAAAAACATCCTCTATTATCTGATGGTAATTGATGGATTGATTTTGTTTAAGGCAATATGTGGGATGATAGGGATGCAGTTTGTGCATTAAGCTGAAAGAGCAAAGCCCAAAGCGTATATTACACTTGAGAAGTCTATCTTGATACTTTATACTCAATACTTGATACCTGATACTCAATACTTGATTCTCAATACCTGATACTATGAACAACAACTACGATAAAATAGCCAATCATTACGATACTTTAAGTCGTTTGGTGTTTTTTAAATCGCAGGTTAATGCACAGATCAATCAACTTCAGCATCTTCCAAAAGATAGCTCAGTTTTAATTGTGGGGGGTGGAACAGGATGGATTTTGGAGGAAATTGCCAAAATATATCCAAGTGGCTTAAAGATTGTTTATGTAGAAATATCCGCTAAAATGATAGCAATTTCTCAAAAAAGGAACTGTAAAAATAACCAGATCAAATTTGTACATCTCGGCATCGAGGATTTTGTGGTAGATATCGTATTTGATGTAATTTTAACACCATTTCTTTTCGATAATTTCGCAGCGCAACGGGCCGCAAAAGTATTTGATCAGTTAAATGCATATTTGAAAAAAGATGGTCTGTGGTTTTTGGTCGATTTTTCGCTCAACAAAAATAATGGGAACTGGTGGAAATGGCTCTTGCTCAAATCGATGTACAGCTTTTTTAAATTATTGGGAATTGTAGAGGCAAATCACCTGATCGACATGAATCCTTACTTTCTGAATGCAGGTTATAAAATCTTAGAACTACGCTCATATTATGGTAACTTCATTAAAGCGGTTATTTTCAAAAAAATAAAATGACATTTAATTAATGCATCTATGTTGCATTTGAAATTTGAATGCTGATCTTTGTAGCAAAAGATAAGGATATGGATTTTGATGTAATTATAATTGGAGGCAGCTATGCTGGTTTATCTGCCGCATTAACTTTGGGCCGTTCAACCCGGAATGTTCTGGTAATCGATGCTGGCAAACCCTGTAACAGGCAAACCCCTCATTCGCATAATTTTTTAACACATGATGGGGATCGGCCAGCCGAAATTTCCAAAGCAGCAAAAGCTGAAGTGATAAAATATCCAACAGTTAAATTTTTAAATGTAAAAGCCGATTCGGCCGAACAAATTGAAGGTGGTTTTAGTGTTAGACTGGAAGATGGACAATATTTTACTTCGCGCAAAATATTATTAGCCACTGGTTTAAAAGATACCCTGCCCGATATTAAAGGATTGGCCGCATGTTGGGCCATTTCTGCCATACATTGTCCTTATTGCCATGGTTATGAAGTGAAAAATGAAAAAATAGCTTTGCTAATGAACGGTGATCATGCCTTTGAGATGGCTAAGAACCTTCACCTTTGGAATAAGGATTTAACCATTTTAACCAATGGAAAATCAGAATTTACGGCTGAGCAGGGTGAAAAACTAAAATCTAAATCGATTACTGTTTTAGAAGAGGAGATTATTGAACTGGAACACCAAAACGGTGAGCTCGAAAACATTGTTTTTAAAAATGGAGAAAAGGTGGCCTTTAAAGCAATTTACGTTAAACCTGAAATAGAACAGCAGGTAAATTTTAATGAACAACTCGGATTCGAATTAACAGACCTGAAAACAATAAAAGTGAATGAGCAGCAGCAAACTACTGCTAAGGGCGTTTATGCCGCAGGAGATTGTGCAACCTTGTTCAGGTCGTTGCCGATCGTTACAGCCGCTGGAACTATGGCTGCAGTGATGATTAATAAAGAGTTGATTTCTGAAGATTTTTGATCAATCATCGGAAATTAAAATAAAATGGCACCAATAATAGTGAGAATAAACATCGCTGCCATTACAATTCTGTCAGCAGTAATCCATTGGTCTCTTGTAAGTGGTGTTGCAACTTTTTGTACGGTTTCAGCTTTATGCCTCGAAAGCCTGAAAACTGATGTGTCTAATTTAATAATCATGGGACAATGTTTTAGTAGGGTTGATTTTCTTAAGGCAAATCCCAAGCCAAAAATTCAGAAAAATGTTAAATTGTTAATAACTTATATTTTTTATTAATTAATTGATATTTATACGGTTGTAAAATACTGTAGGCATTTAAAAGGGGCTGATCAGGCTGTTTGAAATTTAATACAGCACGATCACTTTATGTGTATAGTTGGCTAACTTAGGAGTTTCAGAAAGGGCACAAGTGTAAGGCTAACTTCGTAAGTTTAGCGAAGAACAACTGTATCTCTTCACCTAAACCTGATAGCGCCAAATAGCCCCCGATTTTATAAAAAAATTGTATTTAAGACTTTTCTAATCGGGGCTATGGGCAATAGCAGGACTGCCGAAACCGAAGGATTACAGGTGCTTGCTTTTCCAAAAAACAGTAAAAAATTTCATCTTTTACAGAATTATTTCCAAAGCACAAAATTTTATTTAAAATTATATCATTGATAATCAATATTTTATGAATTTACTTTGATTTATTTTAGTACTATGTATTGCATGGTAGTATATAAAACATATATCTTTGTTATATGATAGCAGAAAATACGCAAACGCAAATGCGGAAGGGAATTCTGGAATACTGTGTTTTATCAATCATCTCACGGGGCGAAATTTATGCTTCGGATATTATTGCTGAATTAAGGTCGGCAAAGCTGTTGGTGGTTGAGGGCACATTATATCCATTATTAACCAGGCTTAAAAACAACGGTTTGTTAAGCTACAACTGGGTAGAATCTACCTCAGGCCCACCGCGTAAATATTATACCTTAACCGAAGATGGTCGGGGCATTTTATCACAATTAGATCAAACCTGGCAGGAGCTGGCTTATGCTGTAGGTATTTCACAAAAAGGAGCCAATTCATAATTAGTAAAAAAGGAAATGGAAAAGACCATCATCATCAATATAGGGAACACGATTATTCATATTGAAGAAAGTGCCTACGAACTCTTAAAGGCCTACCTGAACGAAGTAAAACAGTATTTTGCCAACCATGCAGATGACCTTGAAATTGTAACGGATATTGAAAACCGGATTGCCGAGCTGTTAACTGAGCAATTGGAAGAGCAGAAAAAACAGGTTGTAGATTCGGCCAATGTAAATTCAGTAATTGCTCAGATGGGTAGGGTGCAGGATTTTGATACAGCTGAAGAAGGCGAAGAGGAGCCTGTAATCAATAATGCATATCAATACCAGTATACGGAGAAAAAACTGTACCGGGATATGGACGACCGCGTTGTGGCAGGTGTTTGCTCAGGTATTGCACACTATATAAATGCCGATCCAAAATGGATCAGGTTGGCTACATTGCTAATCAGTTTTGTTGGTGGATTTGGCGTGTTGGTATATGCCCTGCTTTGGATCATTATGCCAAAAGCAAAATCGCGGGTAGAAAAAATGGAGATGAAGGGCGAACCGGCAAATCTTCAGGGTTTCCAAAAGAACCTGGATGAAGAGTTACAGGCGGTTAAGGAACGTTTAAATGAAGTAAATAAACATGCACAACCAATATTCGGACGGATAGGTATTTTTATCGGTGAGTTTTTCGAGTGGCTTGGCCGCTTTATATCGGGAACAGGAAAAGTGATCTTTAAAGTGATTGCAGGTTTTATCGTGGTGTTTGGGGTATTATTTTTACTGACGCTGATTATCGGCGTGGCAGCTTTCCAGGGATTTTGGGATGCAAGTATTTATGAATATTTTCCCTTCTCGATTGTTAATGAGGGCAATAGGGGTATCATTGTATTCGGTGCATTTATTGTATGTTTTGTACCGGTTTTGGCTTTGGTATTATTCTCCATCAGGGTTGCCTTTAACAAACAGGCCATTAATAAAACACTTTCTTTTGCGCTGTTGATTATCTGGTTGGCAGGTGTAGCGGTAACAGGTTATCAGGCGGCTAAGATTTCATCAGAATTTAAGCAACATGCTGAGTTAACACAAACCACCGACCTGAAAGCTTATCCGGTTTACACCATCAATATCGATAAAAGTAAATATTTCAGTAAAGAAGATAGCGTGGCTTACCACATTGATGCGAACAACCGCCACCAGATTGTAGTTGATGATTTTGAAGATGGACCTTTTGTTTCTCCTAACCATATCCGTATTGACATTAACAAAAGCGAAACTGGTGTTACCCGTTTAACGCAGAAGTACGAATCGCAGGGCAAAACCTTTCAAAGTGCATTGCAAAATGCCCAGAACATTAGCTACAATTATGTAGTGAAAGATTCGGAACTGATTTTTAGTCCGCGGTTTCAATTGAGAAAGGGCACCATCTGGAGAAACCAGGAAGTAAGGTTAACTCTTGAAATCCCGGTGGGAACCAGGTTAATTTTAAAGCAGGATGCTTACCGTTACGTTAATAATTACTGGACCTGGGAGTGTAACGACAGCGAAAATGACCACAATGATTCGAGTATATGGATTATGACGGACGATGGTCTGAAATGTGTTGCCAAATTAAAAGAAGAGGCCTTAAAAAAACAAAAGCTAAAAGGAGAACTATTCGATTTGGAAATGTTGAAAAAGAGCAAGCCTGCGGATACGGTTTACCAGGATTCTGTTTCAAACAGGATTAAGGAAGTTAAAGAAGAGCTGGGGATTGAGCCTGAACAATAGTCCTGGCTGGCGAAATCTAATGATTCCCATACAACTTGGCATTAAGATTTCCGCCTTTGCGGGAAAGACGATCGCTTTGCTGTGAAAAAGCTGCCAATCAATGATTTATCTCCGTAAAAAATATAACGCCTAAAAAGAAGAAACCATGAAAACATTATTTACGCTAATTGCATGCCTAATGGTGTGTGGGGCTTCTTTTGCCCAAAAATTAAATAAACTCACGGGTAAAATCGTTGATGATAAGACGGTCGCAGTGCCGTTTGCCATTGTTCGGGTGCTGAATTATCCGGACACCACTGTCGCCAAAAGTGTATCAACCAATATAGATGGTGAGTTTAACATCGACCAGTTAAAAAGCGGCGATTATGTACTTTCGGTTTCGATAGTTGGTTTTAAAAGCAAAAAAACAGATCGTTTTTCGCTTAGCGGAGATTTAAATCTACCTGCAATCAGCATCGAGAGTTTAACTAAACAACTGAAAGAAGTAAGCGTACAAGGTAGAAAACCTTTTGTTGAACACCAGATCGATAAAACGGTGCTGAATGTAGAAAACAGTATTGTTTCATCAGGCAGTACCGCTCTCGAAATTTTAGAGAAAGCACCAGGTGTGCAGCTTGACAGGCAGAACGAACAGATTTTATTGAACAATAAATCGGGGGTGATGGTGATGATTGATGGAAAGAACAATTTTTTATCGGCATCAGATTTAACCATTTATTTAAATAATTTAAGCAGTAGCCAGATTGCAACCATTGAAATTATTACCAATCCATCAGCCAAATACGATGCGGCGGGCAATTCAGGTATTATCAATATTAAACTGAAAAAGAATAAAGCATTTGGTACAAACGGAAGCCTCTCATCAACCTATCGTAATGCGATAAGGGCTAATCTGCCAACTAATATATACGGATCGGAGCTTAATTTTAATTTAAATCACCGTGTAGAAAAATGGAATTTTTATACCAACGCAAATGCCTCTAAAAACAATAACTTTTCGAACTTATTTTTAGATAGGAGTACAAATTCCAATGGTTTGCAAAGTGCATTTAATCAAAATTTTCAAAAAATATATACCGGATCGCGTTTGGCTGCAAAAGTGGGTGCAGATTATTATGCCAGTGAAAAAACTACGATCGGGATGATGCTGGATGGCAGTACCAGTACGCGTAAACTGGATAATTTCTCTCAAACATTTATAAATGAAACTCAGGCTGGTGTAGTAAGCAACAATTCATTAATCCAATATTCTGATGCCAATACACCAAACAAAAATTACAGCGTAAATTTTAATGTCAAACACGATTTTAAAAAGGAAGGCGCGAGTTTAAATTTCGATGCCGATTACTCTGGTTTTGATTATTCTGGTCTGGAAAATTTTAATACCAATTTTTACGACGAAAAAGGGGTGGTGTACAACAATACGATCATTAAAAATGATAGTAAAACAGCCATTGACATTTATGCGGCAAAAACCGATTTCACCTGGCCATTATCAAAAACTACCAAGCTGGAAACCGGCCTGAAAAGTACTTATGTTAAAACCAATAATGATTTTCTGTCGTCGGCATTTCTCAACAACGAATGGCAGAATATTGTAGGACAGAGCAATAACTTTATTTATAAGGAAAATGTGAATGCAGCTTATGCAAATGTATCTAAAGATATGGGTAAATGGCAAATTCAGGCGGGTTTAAGGGCAGAGTACACCCAATCAACCGGGACATCGGTAACCAATAATACCGTGGCAAAACAGCATTATTTATCGTTATTCCCAACGGTTTTTGTTAGTCAGAAAATTTCGGAAAGCAGTAATTTACGTTATTCGTATGGCAGGCGGATAGATCGTCCCAATTACCAGCAGTTAAATCCTTTTAATTTTTACATGGATCCTTACACGATACAACAGGGCAATCCATATTTGAAACCTCAGTTTACCAATAATTTCGAAGTGAGTTATAATTATAAAAGTGGATTATCATTTTCTTTAGGTTACTCAAAAACAAAAGACCTCATTTTGGATAGTAAAACCGCACAAAACGATAGCACCAGGATTGTTACGGTTGGACAGGGCAACATAGGCAGCGGACAATATTATACAGCCGGATTATATTTTCCTCTGGCCATTACCAAATGGTGGAACCTGCAGAACAATTTTAGTTTATTTTATAACAAATTTAACGATGATAATTTAGAAGGAGCTCCTTTTATGTTGAGTAAAGTATCGTATAATTTTAATATCAGCAGCTCCATAACTTTGCCGGATAACTGGACATTGGAAACCAATTTCTGGTTAAATTCTCCCCGGGTACGCGGTTTGGAACGGACCATTATTTATCAGAATGCCCTGAACATGGGGGTGCAGAAAAGTTTCTTAGACAAAGCTTTAAAACTTAGATTAAACGTCGACGATATTTTCCAGACCAATTACTGGAAAGGGACATTGGATTATCAAAATGTAAATTTAAGGGTTCAGAACAATTACATTAGCAGAAGGGCTTCGTTCAATATCAGTTATAGCTTTGGTAACCAGAATTTAAAATCAAACCAAAACCGGAAAACAGCTGCAGATGATATTAAGAACAGAGCGGGGGGATAGGTGAGTTTGGAGTCGTGAGTCTAGATTCAATTTGCTCTCCAATTAACCAATTTGAACAATTAACCAGTTAACCAATTGATATGAAAAATATTTTTTACAGTATCGCAATTTTATTTGCCGCTTTAATATATGGCTGTCACAATGGTGAAGGGAATTTATCGCTAAGTACGATGGATAACAATACCGACTTTAAATTTGAAGCAAAGTATGATGAAAACAAAACAACTAAACTGGAAAAATACCTCGATAGTGCCTTGAACAACGAACTTCCATTGGATCAGAATATTGATCTGTTTGTAAATTTAAACGGAGATGATAAATTTAACCTGAAGGCCAAAAAAGGCTGGTTGGAGATTAATTTTGATAAAAGGAACAGTTCTTTGGCAGGTTATATGAAAGTGAAAAAACTGACAGAAGGGATTAAAAAGAAATTAGCGGAGTAGTCTTTTTAACCACAGAGATCACAGAGAAAGGCACAGAGGACGCAGAGTTGAGCGGTTATTCTTTTGCAAAATTATCTTCGGACTTCGGTCTCCCAACTTTCGGACTTTTTCACGTTTTTAACCACAGAGATCACAGAGAAAGGCACAGAGGACGCAGTGGAGCGGTTATTCTTTTGCAAAATTATCTTCGGACTTCGGTCTCCCAACTTTCGGACTTTTCACGTTTTTAACCACAGAGATCACAGAGAAAGGCACAGAGGACGCAGAGTTGAGCGGTTATTCTTTTGCAAAATTATCTTCGGACTTCGGTCTCCCAACTTTCGGACTTTTCACGTTTTTAACCACAGAGATCACAGAGAAAGGCACAGAGGGCACAGAGTTTGGGGTTTCTGCGTAATCTGTGAGATCAGCGGGAAACCTTAGCTTAATATTCTCCCGCAGATTTAAGATGATCAGCGCAGAGTTATGATGAATATAATATATTAATCGTCATTGCGAACCGAAGCGCTGATCTGTTGGAAGTGTGTTATTCGTTTTTAATGCTTAACATCGGCCGGAGCATTCGTGGTCGAATCTGCTGTAGAATCGGTATGTGTACTGTCCATCATTTTGCTGGTATCTGTGTATTTGTGCATCGTGTCGGCATTTTCTTCACCAGCTTTTTTACCTGTACATGCCGATAAGGCTAAACCTAATGCGGCAACTAAGATTATTACTTTCGTTTTCATATTCAATGTTATTGGTGTATAAATACAATTCTTTTAACCAGCAATTGTTTTGAGAATGGTTAAATTAGTTTGTAATTGAGGGTTCGGAGTTTGTTCGTCATTGCGAACTGAAGGGTAGGAATGAGCAGTAGCGTGAAGCAATCTGCCCTGTTTAGAGGTTTGCTATTTGAAAATTGACATTTGGTTATTGGTTATTAACCGCCCAGATCGTCATTTCGAGCGGAGCACAGCGTAGCCGGGAAATCTATCTACTATTTTTGCTCTTCCTTAAAAAGGCTAATGATGTCGTCGAATTTTTCATCAAGCAGGAGTTTATAAAGTTCAATTACTTCTTCCCACGAATTTAACTTTCTACTAATTGTTTCCTGGGCTTCGAAATGAATATAAGTAGTTAAGTCTTTCTCCACTTCTATAACATTTTCATCATTTTTAATAACACTCACCCAAATTGCCCCGTGTTCATCATCCATTTCTTTAAGCTCTTCGATGGCAACTTTAATATCTTCGATGTTCACATTATCCATTGCATCAGACCAGGCTCTCTGTAAATAATTTTCAGTTTGACTCATTTTATAAAAAGATAAATTATTTTTATTTTATTCAGACACATTAACTTCTCCATCTTTCCAGTATTCTTCCGCAATATCAAGTTTTAACAATACATCTTTACAAATCTTTTTATAGCTATTTCCAAATCCGAATAAATACTTTTTATCATAACGAAACCAATCATTGGTCAAACTACTTGTTGTATTCATGTTAGCTTGTATTCGTTTTCTTTTATTAAGATCATGTGCGGTAATTTTATTGAGTTTAATTTCATATCGATATACTGAGATTCTATTTTTCCTTGTGTTTGCCCGTTGCCACGATAAAAAGCCATAAGCAAACCGAACTGTTCAATAAGGTCATCCTTGTTTGTGTTGGTCTTTATGTCAATGGATAGTTTTTGAATGTACATCGGGTCTTTGTCTAGATACTAATATTATACCCAACCATTAGCTGATCTGAAGCTAAACCAGCCAACATTAGAAGTGTAATTATGATTACTCATTCTTGCTTATTTATAAAGCACAAATTAATAAAAAAGAGCTACATTACTATAGCTCTTTTTCATCTGCTGTTTACTTTTAAACAATGGTTGGTGTAAGTGCTTCCCCACCCTTACCTGTTGCGCGGCGGGTTTGCAACAGGGTATAAGTGCTGATGTTCTGGTTTAGCAAATTAACGGTCGATGCCCATGGCTCTGCACCATCGTTAATATCGAGGTTCGAATTAATCCGTGTGCGCAATTTGTAATACAGCTCGTTTGCTTTGTTGCGCAGTTCTCTAAGTTTTTCGGTTGGTGCGGTGGCCAGTTCTTCGTTACGTTTGGCATAAGCCGTACTAAAATCATTATTGGCTGTTTCCAGTTCGGTTAACCAGTTGCCCAGGTTTAAAGCCGTAACGGCTCCCTGCAGTTCGGCTTTATTTTTCCAATCGTTAACAATATTGCGGAGGATGGTGGTTTCGCTCTGGTAATTTTCTTTAGCTATACCAGTGCCAAATAATGCCAGGTGCGCACTTAAAGTTTGGCCGTGTTGGTTTATTGCAACATCGGCACTGTAGGCTAAACTTTGTACCTGCAGACTGATACCGTTTATGGCATCATCGCGCCGCTTATCCAAAGCCTCTATTTCTGCAGTTACCAAACTGGCCTGACTGATTTTGAACAGTTTTTCAATATCATCTTTTGCTGCAAGCAGCGCATCGTACTGTGCACTAACATTAAGTGCCGTTGGATTATTTTTCGATACGATATTAAGGGTATCAGTTAAATACTGGATATACTCCGCATTTCTGAGCGGTTGTAATAACAATGTATTAATCATGGTAGTTTTAATGTTTATAGTTGTGTTATACTGTTTTACAATGATTTGCTGCTGCCTGCGGCAGGAAGGTTTCATCGTCACAATGATTTGGCGCTGCCCACGGCGGGAAGGTTTCATTGCCACAATGATTTATCGCTGCCCATGGCAGGGAGGTTTCATTGCCACAATGATTTATTGCCGCCCATGGCAGGGAGGTTTCATTGCATTTTGCCCTTTTACTGCTTTCAAAAGGACCTGTGTAAATAAAATTCGATAATGGAGGTTCCCTTATCATACCATATAAAGCCATAGCCTTTAAATTTTATGGGTAATAAAACCCGTTAATAAAATGTGGGATGATTTGATTAACCGTGCGGATAGAAAATAATTGATGCACAGTTAAAAAGGGATAGTACTAAGATAATGAAATGGTTATTTACCGTCAAATTTAGTTTGGAGTTGGGAGTTTTTAGTTTGGAGTTGGGAGTTTTTAGTTTGGAGTTGAGAGTTTTTAGTTTGGAGTTGAGTTTGTCTTATAATTGAGATTTGATGATTGGGATTTGGCTGGGTAGTCCGATGTCGGAAGACAGAGGACCGAGGTTTGGTGTACTATAGCGAATTGACCCTCATCGCGTCATTTCGACTTTAAATTTATTGTATAATCGGTATTATTAACAGAACGTCTTTGTTCGATCACTATTTCAGCGCGATACGTCATTCCCAACCCGATAGCTATCGGGTTGATTGGGAATCCTAATGCGATAAGCTAGTCGCTTTAAGATCCCCGCCTGCGCGAGGATGACGAACTTTTTAATATAAGTCTGTTAACAGTAATTAATCCCCCACTTCGTCATTGCAAACCGAAGGGCAGGGCTGCTGAGGTGGAGTGAAGCAATCTTTTCCGGAAATTTTCATCCTGCTAAATTTAATTGTGCTATATTTATACCGCGAACACAGTTGGGCATGTATTTAATTTTTCACAAAATGCAACCAACAAAAAATCAAATTGCTTTAGCTGAACTGGAGTTCAGTTATCGAGCACTGAAAAGGCCCGTAAACGTAAATGAGGCCAAAAATTCAATTCAATTTTTAAAACAACTCCGTGGCAAACACTTAACCGGCAATGCTAACGAATGGTATGTGTTGTTTGTGAACAAAGCCCACGAGGTTTTTTGCTGGCAAAAGCTAAAACGGCAGGCAAAAACCATCAATTGCATACAGCAACTGGCTGGCCTTGCCGTTGCCTGCAATGCTTATGGCATACTGGTGTTAAACTATTGTGATGTTAAAAGCATAAAGGTTAACCAACTCGATGAACTCTTTGTAAATAGCTGTTTTATTACATGCTCAGAGGTAAACATCGAAATTATTGATTATATCATCTGCAATACGTTGAGCCATTGCAGTTTTAGAGAAGAAAGGTACAAGGATTAATAAAGATTGGGCTGTTTTTATACAGCCCAATCTTTTTAGTGTTTATGGCTTTTATCCCTCTCGACGCTTCATTTCGGCCGGCCCTGATAGCTATCGGGGGCAACGAAGTGGAGAACCGTGAGGTGCTCAACGAAGCTAAGCCTATCTCGAGGCAAATCTCTCTCTCTCGACTTAACGTCGGGACGTCGCGATAGAGATGATGGCCGTTGCAAGGGCTTAGGCTTGCGCTATTGGAGGAGATTGATACTTATTTTATTACCTGACCCCAGTTTAATTTTCCTGTTAGATACTTTTTAGTTTCGATATATCCGCTAATAACTTTTGTAGTTCCACTGACAGTTATAGAATTCTCTACAAAATCCTTTATAGTTATTTTTTTAAATTTGTCTATTTTTCTCATATGGATGTTATGCTCTAACGCATAATGAAATAATTTATCAATTTTTTCATTAAATCCTTCAATATTATTTTTCTGACTTAGTGAATAATATTCTTTTATAAATGGTACCTCATGAATCATATCCATAATTTTGCCAGTTATTTCATTAAGCTCTTTTTTGTCGGACTTGACATTTATTATATATAGACATATATAAACAAAAAACTTAGCTAAGTCATTTTTTATGTTTAGATATTTAAAACCAAAAAATATTTTTGATTCGTAGGGTTGTGGAAAGCTAGTTAATACCGGAAAAGAATCAAAATTTTTCTTCAATAGTTTATTGATTTGAGATAATGTATATGGCGTAATATTTGATAAATCTGAATTTATTAAATTATTAAATTCAATATTTTTATGATCTTCCTTGTCTTTTTTTTCAAAGATTTCCTGGACTAATGGAAACTTTATGCCTAAAGGAGAGCTTATAAATTCAATTGCTTTAAGGTAATAATTACTATCTAAAAAATATTTATTCAAATTGCTCATATTTGATAGTGAAGCAGGTGTGTCAATGAAATGATCATCACTCGAGAAATCAAACGTTACATTTTCTCCGATATATTGTCTCAAAACACCATCATATTTCTCATAGTTTATATAACTAGCCTGAATTAGATCAAAAAAATGGGCAGCAAATTCTATGGGAGCAACTTTTATAATGTCAATTTTCGATACTTCGTTAAAATTTAAAATCCCTTGACTTGATATGAATGGAAGTGGGTATGTTGATATGGGTAATAAATGTTCTATCAAAATCTTACTATTGAGCTTATAAAACGTCAGTAATTTGGCAAATGAGAGTAGCCTTTCCTGAGGTGTTTTTATTAGTATTGGTTTAATAAGAAATTCTTTTAAATTATCAATTAATGCTAACCAGATCTGTTTATCCCACCTTTCATTGGATTCAATATTGGTTCTAGCTAAATCAATTTTCATCCCTAAAGGTTTTGGAATATTGACGGTAAGCTGAGGATTAATAAAGGTGTCAAACATAGACATACGATAATCAGTGTGTGATTCATCCTCTTGATCAATATCCAATTTAATTTCAGGACTGTTAATGTCCTGAAGCAAAATACCGTCCATGTATACGCTGTAGCTTCTGTCATTAATAGCTGTTTTATCTTTATTATTGTTTCCCCTACTGAAAGAAATCCATTGATCCTCCCATTTTATTTTTTTTCTTTCCGTTATTTTGTTCTTGTAATCTATAAGGCTAATTTCTCGTGTCGGCCAGGATAACGCACTGTTTAAGATGTCAATATCATCAGATTTGGGAATTAGATAAGTTAAGCAGCCATCAAAATCCATTAAGCCAAGATCTTCTTTCATATAAAATCTCTGCTCTTTGAAGTATTCATTTACGACATCGATATCTTGAGCAACTATTGCCTTATTTATTGGAAAATCATAACTAATTCTATATTCGTTATCAATTAATGGTTTGTTATGATTAGGACTATTTATTAGTATTGTACTATTACGTTCTGTAACTTGAATAGGATATTTTACGAAGGCAGCAGTTTTTTTTATATACTCACTTATTCCGAGCTCGATGGGCTTACTTGTTTTATTGTCTACTGGAAGTTTATCCTTAATCATAAACACTTTAAATGTTGTTCCGACATTTATATTATTTAAGCTTTTTTCAACTTTAAAATAATTTTCCTTTGATGGAATAACGATTCTAAGACTTTCTTGGGTTTTTGTGGTATTGGGATCTTTTAAGGTTTCTATTTCTAGAAAATCAGAAGTCATAAAACAACTCAATACTCCAATACCAAATCTTGAAATTGGATCCATATTTAGTCCTTCTTTTCGAAAATCAATACTTCTATAATAACTTTTTCCCGCAACAGCTAGATAATTTCGAACTACGTATTCATCCATGCCAATTCCATTATCACTGATTTGAACTATATAATAAATTTCAGTTTCAGTAATGTCCACTTGTATTTTGGGTATAAATGTTAATCCTTTTTTTTCAAGAATTTCTTTTCTCATAGAAATTGCATCAATAGAGTTTTGCATCAATTCCCTGATGAAAACATAAGGATTGCTGCGATATATATCATCACTCAAAATATCAAACATCCTAATTCTATCGAATTCAAATTGAATAGCAATGGGCTCAAAACCTCTAGCCGCAATTCTCCAATCGATATGCGAAATGTTAAGTTTATGATAGCTATGGTTAATTCTATTTAAAATATCTTGACACTGTCTAAATTGCATATCAACATACCTTTTTAGATCTAGAATACTCATGTAAACATTTTGATCGTTTGTACTGCCATCAACTTGTATTAACCTAGATAGTTGGTATTTTGGAAATGTAACCGGTTGAAGGGCTCTATGCTTTGCCCATTCTAACTTTGAAAAGTTATTTCTAGGAGCAACAAATTTCCATAATATAAATGGAGTTCTGTCTTCTCCTAAATCTAAAAGATCTACTAGTCGCACATAAATAGTTAGAGCTTTTACGTTTACAATCTCTAGGTGTATGGAGGCATCTGTTGGATACGAAGTATAATCATCAATAATATCAAAATCGAGCCAATGACCTTCACAAATCCTAGCACCAAATTCAGCTATTCCCGAGCTAATGGATCCAAAATACTGCTTAATTCTTTTTCCACTTCTAAAGGCATGAGTTAACCTTACATATTCTTGCCAGTCAGATATCGTTATCTTATCGGCTTCAATATTTTTGTTTTTGCAGAATTCTTTGAACCTGAGGGCTTCATCATCTAAGAGATGAATGTGGTTTTCTGTTTTTTTGCCAGAACAAATACTTTCTTTTTCATCTTCACTTACCGCCATTCCCCAGTCATGGCCATATAGACATGATGCTAATAAAAACAATTCAGTTGCATTCATATTTTCAATAACATCATCTCCTAGCATTTGATCTGCTACATAAAAAAGTCGCTTTAGATGATAGTGTTCATCATGTGGAGTATATTCAGGGAAAAGTTGATTGATTGCGGAGACTTCGATGGAGATGACTTTTCTAAGTTCCTCCAAATGATTAACATAATTGAATTCATAATCTATTTTAGAATTTGCTTTTGAGATAAGGGTATTTATGATCTTGCAATCAGGTAGCCCAATAGGTTTATTTATTTTTTCCATTATTTTGTTTGAAATTAATTAGTGGGTAGGAAAGTTATTCCAAAACCTTTTGAACAGAAGGTAAAATGGACATATTTTAAAGTAATAAAACTTTAAAATTTGATTGAATTAATCGAAATTGATAACCAGATAATTTGGTAAAAGAGAGTTGACATAGAGAGTTATTTAGATTTGTAAAATAGATATTAAAAAGATTTTTTCAAAATAAGTTTAAAATTATTGAATTAGCAAAGAGAGTTAATGAATGATGCAAAGCTTTTATGACTTATGGAGATACGAAAAATAATAGAGTTAATCGGTGGGATGAACATATCGATTACATCTAATATTTATTAAACTAGACCTCTTAGTTCAGTTGATAAAACAACAGTCTCTTAGTCTGAAGATCCAGAGTTTAAACCTCCGAGAGTCATCAGTAAGACTTAACAATTACAGTTTACAATTGTGCTGTATCCATCCCAAATAATCCCTTACCTTTGCGGCTTTCTAACTTGTAATTTATTCATGGGCAAAAACAGCATCGGCTCTACCATTACATATTTCTTTTTAGGCGAGTATTTTTCTGATGCGCTGCGCACCACCATTACCGTGGTATTGCCCATTATTTTATTCTTTTACCTGGGTAATCCCGAAGCGGCAAAAGGAATAGGCGTGGGGGCTTTATTAATCAGCTTAACCGATTTGCCCGATAACCGGTTAAACAAACTCAAAACAGCCTTATCAAGTATTATTGTATTTTTCTGTACTACTTTGGTAGTGTCGTCTATATTGTATAGTCAGTACCTCACTGCAGTGATTGTGGTTATTGCCGCTTTCAGTTGTTCTATGTTTGCGGTGTATGGACAGAAACTGTCGTTAATAGGTACCATGGCCTTGATTGTTTGCACCTTTGTAATGGGGCTTCACCCGGCAAGGCCGCTGTATTTTAGCAGTTATATTTTTCTGGGTGGCGTTTGGTATTATGTAATCAGCCTGATCCAGATTTTGATCCGGCCTTACCGCTCGCTGCACCATGCCATTTTCGAGTGTTTAATGAGCAGTGCCGTGTTTTTAAATGCCAAAGCGAAGAATTATGATGTGGATATACCGCTCGATCTGCAACAGAAAGAAGCCATTAAACTGCACATCAAGGTTAACCAGAAACACGAACTGATCCGCAACCTGTTGCTTACCGATAAGTACGCCATGAATCCCGATAACCCCAAAGGGCAACTGCTGCTGGAGCGGGCGAGGTTACTGATCGATTTATACGAACAGTTGAATGCCGTGCACTATGATTATGCCCTCGTGCGGAATACCCTTGCTACCGGACCGAGTTTAAAACTGATTGCCAACCTGATCGAACTATTGGCGAAAGAGCTTGAAGAACTGGGCAGGCACGTGCGTTCGGCGAAGGCTTATAAAGGCGAGGTGGCCACCAATATCGAATATTATCAGAAACGTTTAATGCTGCTGCAGGAAATGGAACGTTTAAACGAAAGTCAGCGCAAAATTGTGCTGAAGGTGGTTTCGAATATGAACGATATTGTGCGCATCATCGAAATGATCAGGGGTAATGAGCGTACGCCAGAGAAAGACCTGCAGGAACTGAGCGGGGCCATTTCTTATCCTCTATTTATTACCGGTGATCGCTTTTCGATTAAAGAACACCTTAGCTTAAAATCGCCCATTTTCAGGTTTTCGCTGCGGCTGGCCATCTGTTTCCTTTTTGGTTTCTTATTAATCTGGCAGCTGGAGCCGAGTAAATACAGCTACTGGCTTTTCTTGACCCTGGTGATTGTAGCAAGACCGAAATTCTCGATTACCTGGAAAAGAAACCTGCAACGTTTAAAAGGAAGTCTGGGAGGCATTGTGATTGGTTTGGTAATGATTTATTTTATAAAGAACCCTGCGGTATTGCTTTCTTTTTCGGTGATTTTTCTACTTGGCTTTTATGCCTTTAACCGTTTAAATTATACGGTTAGTGTACTTTTTATTACCCCCGCGGTGATTTTAACACTGGGCAGTTATCAGGGGCATTTTGATCACATTGTGCATGACCGGATTTTATTCACCGTGCTGGGTTGTGTGATCGCCATTTTAGCGACTTATCTTTTCCCTATCTGGGACAGCCGTCAGCTGAAGGAGAAAATTAACAAAGCCACAAAAGATTGTTTACAATATTTAAAAGTGGCTATTGAGCGGAAGGAAAACCTGAGCGAAAACATTTCGCGGATGGCGAGAAAAGATGCCAACCTGAGTTTATCGGCCCTGAGCGAGGCGATTGAATCGGCCAGTCAGGAGCCTATGCGTAAACACATCGATTTTAATGCATTGTATGGGGTGCAATCAACCATTTACCAGATCAATGCCATTATTACTTCCATTTACCTTTCGCTTAACCATAAACCCGAACAGGCTGATCCGGTGGTTGTGAGCCAAATTGAAAACAACCTCAGCGGTGTTGTTGCGTCACCTGATCATAGCATCTCAAAGCTTGATGAAATGGAGTTGGAAAGTGATCATTCTACGAAACAGAAACTGGCGCATATTGCGGTTTTATCAATGGAGTTTAGTTGGTTTAATGCTGCTTTTAGGGCTTAATGATCGGCGAGTTGTAAATATTGTTCCCGCAGATTTAAGATGATCAGCGCAGACAGGCTTACCAACAGCTATGTTAAATTCTTTTGGGCACATCTTTTTTTAAGAATGTTTTAGGCATTTTACTAACCAACTTTAATAAAGCACGGATTTTAACCAAGTACGCTGTCAATCCCAAGAGCCGGGAAATCAAAAAAACAGGTGTAGTTCATTTAAATTGGTACTAACAAAGCTAAAACGCAGTGGTTTTGTGTTCATAAACGATGATTTAATTTTAAAAAGAAAATTTTGAACACAAAACGTAGTGCCGCTGTTTTTTTGATGCGCATGGGATTGTGCAAAAGGCTCATTGCTGGATTGACAAGGCATTTTTGCATACTTTTGATGCCTCAAAAGTTTGATGCCCCGCGGCAGAGAGCGGTAGAAGAATTTTTACAATTTAATATCCACGCGATAGCTTGATGGATAAGAAATGAACACGCAAGTAATATCAGGCTGTTTTACCATATCAGACATATAAGGGCATATAAGTAATCAATGCATTTAATTTTACAGTTAAGCGATAACCAGTTTACACCATTCACCACTCTTTAAATTCAATTAATTGCCCGCAAAACTATGGATATTGGTATATTGTGCGCTTTAATACCCTTATGTATATGAAAAAATTATTCCTAAGTCTTTTTCTGCTCTCTCTTTTTACCATAACCACTTTTGCGCAAAAGAAACCCAACTTTTGGGATGATGTGCAAACCATTAAAAAGTATGATCAAATGTATAAACCGCCCGTTAATCCGGTGTTGTTTGTAGGTAGTTCATCAATCCGGAAATGGGACGATTGCACACAGATTTTTGCAAAATACAATGCCTTAAACCGTGGTATAGGCGGTGCGGTAATTAATGATATTACTTATTATTTAAATGACGTGGTTTTTCCATATCAGCCCAAACAGATTGTACTATATGTTGGCGAAAATGACCTGCCGAATGAAACGGTAACACCCGATACCGTTTTAAACCGGACCATCAAATTATACCAGGCCATCAGGGCAAAATTGCCAACCGTACCGATTGTTTACATTTCGATAAAACCGAGCCCAAGCAGGGATAAATTTAAGGAGAAGGCAGTGGCATCTAATGCACTCATCAAAAAGTTTTTAGCCGGAGAAGCCAATACCACCTTTGTTAATGTTTATACATTAATGCTTACCAAAGAAGGTAAGCTTAGACCGGAATTATTTGTAGAAGATATGCTGCACATGAATGCCAGGGGTTATGCCATCTGGCGAAAAGCCGTTGAACCACATTTAGTAAAGTAAATTAGCAAAAGTTATCATTTGTTTAGTAGCTGCCCACTCAACCCTAGCTCCGATTCGATAGCTATCGGATAAAAGAAAAGCCCGGGGTGAGGACTTGCAGAGAAAGCGGGACCGGAGCAACACTAATTTGCACAAACGTTCCCCTTCAAATTAAAATACCTTATTTTCTGTTTTTTACCACCTTAGTCACTTTAGCGCACCTGAGTATTGTAATCGGTAGATAATAATATTACCCTTAGATGTTCTCAGGTGATTAACGTGGTTCATTTCAAAGGGCGTAGTTCCTTTGGTGGTTGTTAACAAGGTTAGCAGGAATTAAAATTATATATTTATTATTGCGTTTAATTCTCCCTAACCTTATGTACAAAGTTCTGCTTGCTGTTTTATGCCTTCTGATTGGTTACCAGGCCTCCGCTCAGGATCTTTTGGGTATTCCGCAGATTGTAAATTACAATAACGAGCAATATAATGGCGGGATCCAGAACTGGGAGGTTAAACAGGATAAAAACGGTATCTTATATTTCGGCAACAATGAGGGCTTGCTCACCTTTAATGGCCGGTATTGGAACCTGTATCGTTTGCCTAATTATACCTCCGTCCGCTCTATTGGCATCGACTCTAAAAACAGGATTTACGTTGGCGGACAGGATGAATTTGGCTACTATTACCCGAACGAACATGGCATTTTAAAATATACGTCTTTATTAAACCTCGTCCCTGAAAACCTGCGTAAGCTGGCCGATATCTGGGACATTTCCATCATTAACGACGAAGTATTTTTTAGGTCGGTAAATGCCATTCTGCATTATAAGGATGGAATGGTTAAAAGCTATAAAGTAAATGCCACCTGGCTGTTTATGGGGATGGCGAACAATAAAGTTTTTTCGCAAACCAAAGATGTGGGCTTAATGGTTTTCGACCATGATTTATGGAAGCCATTTTGTAGCGATACCCTTTTAAAACAGTTTTCTGTTACTTCTATTTTGCCTTATGGAGGCGATACTTTACTGGTTTCAACCTTAAAACAAGGCTTCTTTTTAATCGCCAATAATAAACTTAGCCGATTAAAAACGAAACTCGATCCCGTTTTTTTTAACGACCGGATTTATTTTGCCAGCCGGATTAACCAAAACTTGTATGGGGTGGGCACCACATCGGGTGGGGTGTACATCATGAATAAACGCGGCGAACTGGTGCAGAAATACAATTACCGGGAAGGTTTGCAGAACAACAATGTAAGGGGTATCCAGCTCGATCGGGATAAAAATATGTGGCTGGCTTTGGATGATGGAATTGCATACGTGGCCATTAACAGCGCCATAAAAAACATTTTTCCCGACCGGAATAAACAGATTACCAGTTATGCTTTCAGAAAGTTTAACCAATCGATTTATATCGGCACTTCAAACGGATTATATACGGCCAAACTAAATGCTGCTACACCTGATTTAAGCTATTCTACAGCAAATTTTGAGGAAGTAAAAAATACCAAAGGGCAGGTGTGGGGTTTAGACGAAATCAACAATCAATTACTGATGGCGCATGAGGACGGCACTTCTGTGATTCAGGATAACACGGCCAGATCGCTTTACAATTTACCGGGCACCTGGATGTACCAAACGGTAGATAAAGTATACCCGAGCAATGAGGTTATTGCCGGTACCTATTGGGGGCTGCAGCGACTGTTATATAGTGGCGGTACTTTTACCAATGCGGGTAAAATTGAAGGATTAAGAGAAACCCTGCGCTTTATAGTAGCTGATAATAATAATCCCGATCATATCTGGGCATCGCATCCCTATCATGGGGTATATAAAATAGAATTAAAGCCCGATCATAAAAGCATATTGCGCACCACCATGTTTACCGACAAGGATGGATTGCCATCTAAACTCTATAATTATGTGTACCATGTAAAAAACAGGGTTTTAATTGCCACGGTTGATGGCGTGTACGAGTATGATGCAACAAAAAAGCGGTTTGTACGGTTAAAGCTGTTGGGCAAGGCGCTCAACGGAGTGTCTATACAGTACATGAAAGAAGATAACGATGGCAATATCTGGTTTGTGAGCAATAAAAAAGTTGGGGTAATAGATTTCAGAAAACCTTCCGGTGGAAATGCCTTCAGCATATTTTACCTGCCCGAGCTTGATGGGAAAGTGGTGGGCGGTTTCGAATCCATTTACGCATTAGATAGTCACAATATATTTATCGGTGCCAATAAAGGAGCTTATCACATCAATTATGATAAATACATCGAAAACATAACCAAACCAAATGTATTATTGGGTACCATCAAACTGTTCGGCAAACAAGATAGTACGGTTTTTGGCGGTTATTTTGTGAAAAAGGGCGTAATTGCCGATAAACAGGATGAAAGCAGTTTGCCCGAGTATGTAAACAGTTTAAATTCTATCCATTTTGAATATGCCTCTACTTTGTTTGAGCACGACAGGAACATCAAATTCAGTTACCAGTTGGTTGGTTTCGATCGTGACTGGTCGGAATGGAGTATTAAAAGTGAAAAAGACTATACCAATTTACCCGCAGGCAAATACACCTTTAATGTAAAGGCAAGAACCGATGTTGGCAATGAATCGGCCGTGGTAAGTTATAGCTTTGTGGTTTTACCGGCCTGGTATAATACAATTTGGATGAAACTGGTTTACCTGATCCTGATTGTTTTACTGATCAGGCTGATCATCAGGTGGCAAAAGCAAAAACACATTAAAGAGCAGGAGCGGATGAGTTACCTCCACCAGCTGGAGTTAGACCGCAACGAAAAGGAAATTGTGCGCCTGCAGAACGAAAAACTGGAAGCAGATGTAAACTATAAAAACAAAGAACTTTCTACCATGACCATGCATTTGGTACAGCGTGGCAAGGTGCTGGCCAAGATTAAAGAAGTAATTTCTACGGTAATCAGAAACCACGACATCAGCGAAAGTTCGCCAAGTTTCAGGCACCTCATCAGGTTGATCAGGGATGTAGAAAAGAAGGACCAGGAACTGGATCATTTAAGCGTGCATTTTAACCACGTAAATACCGAATTCTTTAATAAGCTTAAAGACCTTTATCCCGAATTAAGTCAGAATGATTTAAAGTTTTGTGCCTATTTATCCATGAATCTTTCTTCAAAAGAAATGGCACAGCTGATGAATGTGACCATAAAAGCCATCGAAGTTGGGCGCTACCGCCTCAGAAAAAAACTTCAGCTTAAACCAGAAACCAATTTATATGAGTTTCTGATCGAAATAGCCCGCCAAAAGAACCCTTAATTCAATGTTTTTGTTACAAACATGATCCTTTATTTGCTAAATATTTAAGTGTCTGTTTATCAGTTGTATTATCGCCTCATTGTAGGGCTTATGTAGGGATTCATTTCTTTCTTTTTTACTCAATTGAGGGCTGCTGTATGGTTCGTGTAGTAGCGCTAAATTGTGCTATTGTATAACACCTCTCTAGATTTGATTTTTAATAATGGGCTACCAAGGCCCACGGTGTTAACTAACCAAATATTAACTTAAAATTAAATTCTATGAGAGGAAGATTTACATTCGTATTCTTCATGTTCTGTTTTCTGGTTTTTCCGATGGCCTTACTGGCACAGGATATTCCCGTAACAGGAAAAGTAACAGAACAAAATGGCGCTCCGTTACCGGGCGTAACCGTAAAGCTTGATGGAACAACGAAAGCCGCATCAACTGATGCCAACGGTGTTTTCAGTATCCAGGCACCTGTGGGAAGCAAATTAACCATTAGCCTGATTGGCATGGCCACGCAAACCGTAACTGTTCCGGCAGGCGGTCGCATCAATGTATCGCTAAAAGCCGATTCGAAAGATTTATCAGAAGTAGTTGTAGTAGGTTATGGAACACAAAAGAAAAGTGTAGTAACCGGGGCAATTTCGAGCGTTAAAGCATCCGATCTGGAAAATCAGCCCGTAGTACGTATCGAGCAATCTTTACAGGGTAGAACTTCAGGTTTAACTATTGCAGCAACATCTGGTCAGCCGGGTTCGAGTGCTACGGTACGTTTAAGGGGTTTTACTTCTTTCGGTAACGATAAAAATAACCCGCTTTGGGTGGTAGATGGTGTGGTAATCGATAACGGTGGTATTGGATACCTGAACCAGAATGATATCGAATCGATCGAAGTGTTAAAAGATGCAGCATCTGCCGCCATTTACGGTGCACGTGCAGCCTCGGGGGTAATCCTGGTAACCACTAAAAAAGGTAAAGCGGGTAATATCAGTATTAATTATAGCGGTTATTATGGAACGCAGGCCCCTGCGAAAAAACTGGATATGCTTAATGCCTCGCAATATGCCACAGTAAGGAATCAGGCAGCTTCAGCAGCTGGTGTTGCGCTTCCTTATGCAGATCCGGCTTCATACGGCGTAGGTACCGATTGGCAATCGTTGATTTTTAACGATGCTGCCCCAAAACAAAATCACGAAGTAAGCATCAGCGGCGGAAGTGATAAGGCAACCTTTTATACCTCATTCGGTTATACCGATATTGATGGTATTGTGGCTACGCCAATTTCGAAATTCAATCGTGCCAATATCCGTTTAAACTCAACTTATAAACCTGCAAAATGGATTACCATTGGCGAAAACCTGGGTTACAGTCATGCGGTTACCAGTGGTATCGGCGAAACTAACAGGGAGTACGGAGGTGTATTGAGTTCTGCCATCAACTTAGATCCGATTATGCCAGCCGTAATTGATAATCCAACTGCTGCGGCTTCGGTGTATAATCCAAACAACCCTTTAGGATTTAAAGATGATAATGGTAATTTTTATTCGATTCCCGCCGGTGGTTTCCAGGAGATGAAAAATCCTTTGGCTTACCAAAAAACCAGGTTGGGTAATTATAACTGGGACCACAACATCATCGGTAATGCTTTTGTTGATATCGAGCCGGTTAAAGGTCTACACGTACGTTCTACATTGGGTACCAAACTGGCTTTTTATGGAGGAGATACTTTTACTCCTGCATTCTTTTTGGGAAATGGTCCGGGTGGTGTAAATGCTACGGCTACTTTATCACGGAACCTGAATTATCTGATCAACTATAATTTTGAAAATACCGTATCATACAACAGGGTTTTCGATAAACATAACATTACTTTATTGGTTGGTCAGGGCGCCTATAAAGATAACAATGCCAGGGGTGTAACCAGTACTTATGGAAACATTCCGGCCACAACTTTTGATGAGGCTTCGTTCAGGTACAATGCTTTGGCCGCTTCCAGAACAACCAGCGGATCAGACGGAACCGACCACAGGGTAAATTCACTATTCTCTAGGTTACAGTACAACTACGCCGAAAAATATTTATTTACTGCGTTGATCAGAAGAGACGGATCATCAAGGTTTGGTGCCAACCATAAATTCGGTTATTTCCCATCAGCATCGGTGGGTTGGGTACCAACATTGGAAGATTTCTTCCCTAAAAACAATGTGCTTACCTTCTTAAAACTACGTGGTAGCTACGGGGTAACAGGACAGGATTTAATCGGCGATTTTTCTTATGTTCCAACTGTTGGTCCGGGCCGTAATTATACTTTTGGTACAACCGAAACAATTGGTATAGGTTATAGCCCGAATGCTCCGGCCAATCCGGACCTGAAATGGGAAGAAACCAGGCAGACCGATATCGGTTTCGAAGCAACTTTGTTAAACAACATCACTTTAAACTTTGACTGGTACAAGAAAAAAACAATTGGCATTTTACAAAACCCACCTGTACCGGGTTATACCGGAAGTGGTTCTTTTGCGGCTAACGTGGCCGACATGGAAAACACAGGTGTGGAGCTGGAACTGGGATACCGTAAAAAAATCGGTGATTTTAACATCGGGATAAACGGAAATGCATCGTTCTTCAAAAATAAAGTAACCAAATTGTTGCCAGGGGTTACCTTTATTGAAGATAATACAGCAAGTTTCCAAACTTTGGGCGCCATTACCAGAACTACTTTGGGTAGGGCATACAATGAGTTTTATGGCTACCAAACATTGGGTATATTCCAAACCCAGGCAGAGGTGGACAGTTATGTTGGTCCAAACGGCACGAAACTACAGCCAAATGCCAAACCCGGTGATTTGAAATTTGCCAATTTAAACGGCGATAATGCCATTACCGTTGATGACCGTACCTACCTGGGTAACCCTGCTCCAAAAATGAGTTATGGTTTAACCATTAATGTGGCTTACAAAAACTTCGATTTTACTGCTTTTGGTAGTGGAGTGGCCGGAAACACCATTTTCCAGGGTTTAAGAAGGCTGGATATTGGTACACAGGCTAACTGGCAGACCAAAATTTTAGATAGCTGGTCGCCAACTAATACGGGTGCAACCTTACCCCGACTTGTACAGGGTGATCCGAATGGCAACTACTCTAAATTCAACTCTGTTTATCTTGAAAAAGGTGATTATTTCAGGTTGCGTACCATCCAATTGGGTTATACTTTCCCTAAATCAATTACGGAAAAGCTAAAAATGCAGAAACTAAGGGTTTATGTGCTGAGCGAGAACTTATTCACCATTACCAAATATTCTGGTTACGATCCTGAGTTGGGTGTTACAAGTGATGCCGGCGGTGGTGCAGTATTCAGTGTAGACCGTGGCGCTTATCCACAGGCACGCTCTTTCTTATTTGGTTTAAATGTTGGATTTTAATATTGATAAAAATGAAAACTAAAATAAAATATATTCTTGCATTGGTAATTGGAGCTCAATTACTGAATTCATGCAAAAAAGATTTAGATGTGAATTTTCAGGAACGTATCCTGGTTGATAATTATTATAAAAGCCCTGCCGATGCCCTTGCGGCATTAATATCGGTTTACGACAGGTTTGGTTATCAGGATGGGGGTTTATATGATAAGGTGGCGATTATGGATGTGGCTGGCGATGATCAGCTTGCTGGTGGTGGTAGTTCTACTGATATCAATGCTCTTCAGGTGATTTCCAACTATACTTTAACCCCTGCAATTGGGCCACAAACTTATCTTTGGAATAAAGGTTATGCCGGTATTTACCGCGCAAATATCCTGCTTTCAAGAATTGATGCAATATCAATGGATGCCACTACAAAAGCACGTTATACTGCAGAGGCGAAAACGTTAAGGGCATTATTCTATTTCGATTTAGTACGGTTCTTCAAAAATATTCCGCTGCTTACGGCAGAAGTTCCTGTGAGTGAAATGTATAATGTAACCCAGGTGCCTCAGGAAGATGTTTATGCTTTTATAGAAAAAGAACTGGTTGCTGCAATTCCGGGGCTGCCAAATACCGTTCCTGCCGCTACAGAAGGTGGTCGTTTAACCAAAGGTGCTGCCCAGGCTTTATTGGGTAAAGTTTATTTGTGGGAGAAAAAATACCAGCTGGCTGCAGATCAGTTTGCCATAGTAAACGGACCGACCCCAGGACAGGCCAATCCTACTTATGGTTATAAATTATTGCCAAACTTTGCCGATTTATGGAAAGTATCCAATAAATTTAACAGTGAATCTATTTTAGAAATCGTACATACAGGTGCATCTTTAGGGAACTGGAATGATGCAGGTGCAACTGAGGGGAATTTATTAAACATCATTACCGGACCACGGGGATATAATCCAAATGCGGCTGCTCCTGATTATTACTCAGGTTATAGCTTCCTGGTATTTACCAAAGCATTTTTTGATTTTATCCATTTCGATCCACGAAACGGTGCAACTGTTGCCAATTTAGATAGTTTGGAGAAAAATTACATCATCGGAAACTATGATGGCAACGGACCTGCAGGTTCGGGTAATAAAAGACCGGGTTATACACCAGGTTATAACAATACCGGTTATTTCCTTGGGAAATTTATTGCCAGACAATCTAACAAAACAACGATTGGAACCAATTTCGATTTAAACTTCTCGCAGGATATTTATGAAATCCGCCTGGCTGATACTTATTTATTAGAAGCAGAATCGATCATGAATGCCACCCCAGGCGCTGTTGGTACAGGAAGCAGGGCCTATCAACTGTTAAACGCAGTTAGGGCAAGGGTAGGTTTAAATCCGGTAGCTGTAACACAGGATAACATTGAGAAAGAAAGACGTTTAGAACTTGCAGGCGAAGGTCATCGCTGGCTGGATCTGATCAGATGGGGTAAAGCGGCCACTGTTTTGGCATCAAAAGGCTTTGTTGCAGGTAAAAATGAGATTTTTCCAATTCCGATCAACGAGTTAAACAATACCAAACTTCTTCAGAGTAAAGAGTGGGGCGGAACAAAATAAATCCTTATCATCTATAACGCTTAACGTTTAATTGTTAACAGGGAGAAAGCTAAATCTTTCTTCCTGTTTTTTTAATCCGAACCATATTTTTACCTATGCCATCTACAAAACCCTTTCAGCTTTTTGTTGCCTGTATTTTTATCTGCTCATCCCTTTCAGCTGTTGCACAAAACCAGGCAGATGTTTGGTTAACCAGGGCCGATCGGTCCGTTTTATTTGCCAAACAGGCTGCGGGTTTAAGTTTTTCTACCGCAAAAAACAATCAGCCAACCATTGTGGTCAATGAAAAGGAAACTTTTCAAAGTATTGACGGGTTTGGTTATGCCTTAACTGGTGGCAGTGCACAGCACATAGTTAAAATGTCGGCACCGGCAAGAGCTGCTTTATTAAAAGAACTGTTTTCTACCGATGGTAATAACATTGGTGTAAGTTATATCCGTTTGAGCATTGGCACTTCAGATTTAAACGAAAAAGTATTTTCTTATAACGACCTTCCCGAAGGTGAAACCGATTTAACACAGGCAAAATTCGATTTAGGCCCCGATAAAACGGACGTCATTCCGGTAATGAAGGAGATCCTTGCGATAAACCCAAAATTGAAAATTATGGGTTCGCCATGGTCTCCTCCCTTATGGATGAAAACCACTTATGATGCCCGTGGAGGCATGTTAAAGCCCGAATATTACGAGGTTTATGCCAAATACTTAGTTCGTTATGTGCAGGAAATGCAAAAACAGGGCATTCCGATTGATGCGATTACTGTTCAGAACGAACCCCTGCACCCGGGCAATAACCCAAGTTTGTTAATGGTTGCACCCGATCAGGCGCTTTTTATAAAGAAATTCTTAGGACCGGCTTTTGCAAAAAACAAGCTTAAAACCAAAATTATCATATACGATCATAATGCCGACAGGCCCGATTATCCGATTACCATTTTAGATGATCCCGAAGCCAAAAAATATATTGATGGATCTGCTTTTCACCTCTACGGCGGTAAAATTGATGCCTTAAGCGATGTGCACAATGTCCATCCCGATAAAAACATTTATTTTTCCGAGCAAATGGTGGTCGAACAGCCAAATTCGGAAAGTATCAACATTGTAAACCCGGTTAGGCGTTTAATTATCGGTGCTACCCGCAACTGGAGCAAAAATGTGTTGGAGTGGAACCTTGCTGCCGATCCTGAAAATAAACCATATACCGATAGGGGAGGCTGTTCCATGTGCCAGGGTGCAATAACCATCGATAAAGATAATTACAGCAGAAACCTGGCCTATTATGCTATTGCACATGCCTCTAAATTTGTGCGCCCTGGTTCGCTACGGATTGCCACAAACGATTTAGCTGAGCTGCCAAACGTGGCTTTTAAAACACCGGAAGGAAAACATGTTTTAATTGTAGCCAACAGCGGCAAAAATAATACTGAATTTAACATCAGCTTGAATGGTAAAACATTGGTTGCCACACTCGATAAAGGATCTGTAGCTACTTATATTTGGTAATCATCTAAAACCTAACCTTATGAATTGTACAAAATCAATCTTATATATTTTTCTGCTCTCTCTCCTTTCATTTTCTGGCTTCAGTCAGGGCTTTTTAAAAGCTGATGGTAAAAAAATAGTGAATGAAAAGGGCGGAAATGTGTTGCTCCGTGGCATTGGTTTAGGTGGCTGGATGCTCCAGGAAGGTTACATGCTAAAAATCAACAAAGAATCGCAGCAGTACAGGATCCGCGAGCGGATAGAAGAATTAATGGGCCCCAAACAAACCCAGGAATTTTACGATGCCTGGCTGGCCAATCATACCCGTAAAATTGATGTCGATTCGATGAAACGCTGGGGCTTTAACTCCATCCGTTTGCCCATACATTACAATTTATATACCCTGCCAGTTGATAAAGAGCCGGTTGCAGGACAGAATACCTGGCTGGAGAAAGGTTTCGCTTTAACCGATAGCCTTTTGGCCTGGTGTAAAGCCAATAAAATGTATTTGATTTTAGATTTACATGCGGCACCCGGCGGACAGGGAAATGATGTGAACATTGCCGACCGCGATCCATCCAAACCATACTTATGGGATAGTAAAGCCAATCAGCAAAAAACCATTGCACTTTGGAAAAAACTGGCCGAACGTTATAAAAACGAGCCATATATTGGTGCTTACGACATTTTGAACGAGCCGAATTATGGTTTCGAAAATCCAACAGAAGATAAAAATGGGACAAAAGAAAAAACGAATGCACCATTACGTAAATTAATGGTCGAAATTACTAAAGCCATCCGCGAAGTTGACCAAAAACACATCATCATCATAGAAGGAAATGGTTGGGGCAATAATTATAATGGTATTTTTCCACTTTGGGATAAAAATATGGTATTGAGTTACCACAAATACTGGAATTATAACGATCAGAAATCAATTGCACACATTATAAAAGCCCGCGATGAACAAAATGTTCCTGTTTGGTTGGGCGAGACAGGAGAAAACTCCAATGTATGGTTTACCGATGCCATCCACCTGTTAGAAAAGAATAATATTGGCTGGTCGTGGTGGCCGTTAAAGAAAATCGGTTCTAATAATCCGATGGAAATTAAATCAAATCCCAATTACGATGCGTTGGTGAGGTACATGAACAATGGCGGAAATAAACCTAAAGACAGCAATGTGTACAGTGGTTTAATGGAACTGGCCATTTATTCGAAACTGGAGAATACCATTATTCACCGCGATGTAATCGATGCCATGATCCGTCAGCCTTTTAGCAACGAAACCAAGCCATTTAAAGCGAATGTAATAAAAGATAAAAGCATTATTTATGCGGTAGATTACGACCTGGGTAAAAACGGTTTTGCTTATTCCGATACGGATACGGCCGATTATCATGTTTCAACCGGAAAAAGGTCGGCTGGAAACCTGGGCAGGATTTACCGCAACGATGGAGTTGATATTGCCAAAGATTCGATCAGTTACGAAAAGTATTATGTAAACCACATCGAAAATGGCGAATGGTTGCAATACACGGTAAATGTTGCGCAAAAAGGAGTTTATACCTTAAAAATTAACGCCGCGGCCGATCATGCTGAGGGCAGGATAACCATTTTAATTGATGATAAAGAAGTGGCAAAGGCTGTTGCTGTTCCGAATACGGGCGATGCAAAGAAGTTTGTGACTTTCGACATCAAAAACATTACTTTAAAGGCTGGTAAACAAAAAATTAAAATACTGGCCGCTACAGGAGGTTATAATTTTAGCTATATTCAGTTCGTAAAATAAAACCAAATATCATCTTGAAAGGCACAAAACGAATCCTGCTTATTTTAGGGGCAATGGCCATTGTCATTATTGTCCTTTCAAGATGTATGAATGTGGCCGATCAGTTACTCAAAGACATCAGGGGTGAAGCCTACACTGGTGCCGCTACCTGTATAAAATGCCATAAAGATTTATCCCAGTCTTATGCCCATAGCTCCCATGGTTTAACCTCTAAACCTGTGGTGGATGCACAGCTATTAAAAGTTTTTGCAGCTGATTCGAACAATTTTTTATTTGATGCACATCAAAAGGTCGTAATCGAAAAGAGAGACAGCGGTATCTTTCAGGTGGCTTACCAGGATGGTAAAGCAGTGCGTGCCCAAAAGTTTGATATCCAGTTCGGTTCGGGCGAAAAGGCTTATACTTACGCTTATTGGCAGGGGAAAAAACTTTATGAACTGCCTTTATCATATTTTTCAGGTATCCGGAACTGGGCCATCAGTCCGGGTTTCCCACGTGACAGATTTTATTACGACAGGGGCATAACCAGTCGCTGTCTCGAATGCCATGGTTCTTATGTAGAAAAAAAGCTGACCCAAAAATCGGCCTTTGTTATGGACGAGGAAATGGAGAAAGGTTCCTTAATTTATGGTATCGATTGCGAGCGCTGCCACGGTCCCGGCAAACAACATGTGGTATTTCATACCGAAAACCCTGAAGAAAAATCAGCAAAATTCATCGCTATTTATAAAAAACTATCCCGTAAACAGAAGATGGATGCCTGTAGTGTGTGTCACTCCGGAAATACCCTGGTTACCCAGAAATCGGTTTTCGGTTTTAAACCGGGCGATAATTTAGATGATTACTATCAGCAGGATTTTGTCGGTTTCGGCGGTGGTAATCCCGATGTACACGGCAACCAGGCCAGCATGTTAATGGGCAGCAACTGTTACCGGAAAAGCGAAACCATGACTTGCCAATCCTGTCACAATACACACGAAAGCATAAAAGGCAACTTAACTATTTATTCGCAGCGCTGCATCAGTTGTCACCAAACTACAAAACACAGCCAGGCCACTCTGGCAAAAGGATCGCTTACCACCAATTGCATCGATTGCCACATGCCTAAAGAGCCCTCAAAACTGATCACTTTTCAGCAGGCCGGTAAAAATGATTTGAGCGCTTACCTGTTGCGCTCACACCATATTGGCATTTATCCCGTTAATAAGTAATAAAACCAAACTTGTATAGAAATTCCCGATTTTCCCTTAAAAGGGCATGGATTTCGTACATTTGGTTTCCATCTTAAAAATTAGATAGTAGCCGATATGCTCATAAAACACTACTTAGCTTTATTCCTCCTTATTTTTTCCGGTACAGCCCTTTTTGCTCAGAACAAATATACCCTTAGTGGTACCATCCGCGATGCGGGCACAGGTGAAACACTGATTGGTGCTACCGTTCGGATTTCAGGTGCCTCTACTGCAGCAACCCTCACCAATAATTATGGCTATTTTGCTTTGACACAGGTTGAAGGCACTTATACGGTAGCCATAAGTTACACGGGGTATGCTTCTGTGGTGAAAACGATTAATTTAACAAAAGACACCAAATTAAACGAAGAGTTAAAAAGTGCAAACGATCTTGCTGAAGTAACCGTAAATGCCAATAACCGTAAAAATGAAAATGTAAAAAGTGCACAGATGGGGCTGGAGAAAATCGATATGAAATCGCTCAACTCTATCCCGGTATTATTGGGCGAAAAAGACATTTTAAAAACCATCCAGTTATTGCCTGGCGTAAAATCGGGTGGCGAAGGAAATACCGGCTTTTATGTTCGTGGTGGTGCTGCCGATCAGAACCTGATTATTCTGGATGAAGCTGTGGTGTACAACTCATCACACTTATTGGGCTTTTTCTCTACTTTTAATGCCGACGCGATTAAGGATGTTAGCTTGTATAAAGGTGGGATGCCTGCACAATATGGCGGTCGCTTATCCTCTGTCTTAGATGTTAAAATGGATGATGGTAACAATAAAGAATTCAAATTTCAGGGCGGAATCGGACTGATTGCTTCGCGCATTAAGGCCGAAGGACCGATTGTAAAAGACAGGGGTTCGTTTATGGTGAGCTTCCGGCGGACGTATATCGACCTGTTTTTACGTTCTTCGCCAGACTCATCGGTAAATGGTAGTACGCTGAATTTTTATGACATCAACGCTAAAGCGAATTACAAAATCAACGATAGGAATACCATTTACATCTCGGGTTATTTTGGTAAAGATAATATCGGGGTTAAAGACCTTTTTGAAAACAACTGGGGCAATGTAACCACCACCATCCGCTTAAATCATATTTTTAGCGACCGTTTGTTTTCGAATACCTCCTTAATTTACAACAACTACAATTATACGGTACGTTTATTAAACGATGCTACAAATTTTAAGGCGACATCTTTGGTCCGCGATTTTAATTTTAAAGAAGATTTTCAGTATTTCAGCAATAAACATACCCTTAGGTTCGGGTTAAATGCGACACAACACCGCATTTCTCCTATTGATATTGATAGCGATGAAGCTTCGCAGGTAAATTCGCTAACACAGGAAAGGCGATACGGTATAGAATCTGCAGCTTATATTTCTGACGAATGGGCGGTTAACGAACATCTGAACTTTTTGTATGGTGTGCGTTTGGCTGCTTTCTCGTTAATGGGGCCGGGTAATTTCAGTACCTATGATGCCAATGGGGATATTGTTTCAACAGCAAACGTAGCCAGGGGGAAATTTTATAAAAACTATTTGAACCTCGAGCCGCGTTTCTCGGTAAGCTACCTGTTTAACGAACAAAACTCAATCAAAGCCTCGTATAACCGCAATACACAAAATGTACACATTTTAACAAACGCTACTTCCAGTTCGCCAACTGATCAGTATGTGTTAAGCAGCAACAACATTAAGCCTGAAATTGCCGATCAGGTTGCTTTGGGTTATTTTAAAAATATCGAAGATAATAATTACGAACTTTCGGGGGAGATTTATTACAAATGGCTGCAAAATCAGATCGATTATAAAAATGCGGCAGAACTTTTGGCCAATTCGAATATAGAATCTGAATTATTATATGGTGTAGGCCGTGCCTATGGAATGGAGCTGTTTTTTAAGAAGAAATTTGGTAAACTGAACGGTTGGGTGGGTTATACCTTATCGCGCACAGAACGTAAATTTACTGAGCTGAATAACGGAAAGTATTTCCCTGCAAGGCAAGACCGTACGCATGATGTTTCGGTAGTGGGCATTTACAACATGACCAAGCGCTGGACATTCTCTTCGAGTTTTATTTATAGCACGGGTAATGCGGTAACTTATCCGGCAGGGAAATATAGCATTGGCGGACAAATGGCTTATTATTATACCCAAAGAAATGCCGGACGTATGCCTTACAACATGCGTTTAGATGTGAGCGCCACCTTAGAGGGGAAACCTGGAAGGAAATACCAATCGAGCTGGAATTTCGGGATTTACAATTTGTTGGCACGAAAAAATCCTTACTCGATTGAGTTCATCACTGATCCCAACGATCCAACTAAAACAGCTGCTCAGCAAACCTCTTTGTTTGGCCTTATTCCATCAATTACCTGGAACTTTAAATTTTAACGCAATGAAAAAACTGATTATATCCCTTTCACTTTTCACTTTTTGTTTTGCCGGCTGCAAGAAAATTATTGCTATCGATACCGAGAATGCCGATCCCCAGATCGTAATTGAGGGAAAAATTAATGATCAACTGATCGATCAGCAAATTAAGATCAGCAAAACGATTGGTTATACCGAAGCCAATGTTTTTCCGGGTGTTTCGGGAGCTAGTGTTACCGTAACCGATAATAAGGGAAACACTTATGTTTTTAAAGAAGGTGCAATACCAGGAACTTATATCAATAAAATGAAAGGTGTACCGGGTGTTACTTATAGCTTAAGCGTTAACGCCGAAGGTCAAACTTACACCGCCAATTCGAAAATGCCCAATGTGGTTAAAATGGATTCGATCGGTGTGATTAAAAACTTTTTCTTTGGTAGAGAGCGTAAAACCGCTGCTGTATTTTTAAAAGATCCGGCTAACGAAACCAATTTTTATCACTTTAATTTATACGTGAACGATGTATTGTCAGAACGTTTTTATGTAAATAATGATCGGTTAACGAATGGCAACGACCTTAGGCTTCAGTTGTTTTTTAAACCGCCTACCAATGATCACGACAGTGACGAACTGAACGCTAACGATAAGATCAGGATAGAAATGGAGTGTATTGATTCGAATATCTTCGATTACTGGTATGCTTTAAGTCAGCAATCTAACCGCGGACCAAACCAGGGTACTACACCTGCTAATCCAACTTCTAACATTTCGAATGAGGCACTTGGTTATTTTAGCGCCAATACGTATGAGATGCTATCAGCAACTGTAAAATAATGCTTTACAGGTCAATTCCCACTATCCAAAACACCTTAAAAGTTTTATTGTTAAATAAACATGAAAGTATTTATAAGTGGCAACATTGCTCCGGTTGGATTAAAAGAACTGGAAGAAAACAATATTTCTATTACTCAATGGAAGGAAAACCGGCAGATTACACCTGAAGAACTGATTAAGGCCTGCCAGGATAAGGATGCTTTTATTAGTGTAGGTCCGAATAAAATTAATGCTGAATTTCTGAAAGCCTGTAGTCATTTAAAGGTGATTGCGCTACATTCTGTAGGTTATGATAATGTTGATGTAGCGGCAGCAAAAGAGTTGAATATCCCTATCGGCAATACTCCTGGGGTGTTGAGTGGTGCTACCGCCGATACTGCTTTTTTATTGATGCTGGCTGTTTCGAGAAAGGCCTTCTACTCGCATAAGAAAATTATTAAAGGCGAATGGAAAAAATATGAACCTGCACCCGAATTGGGCATTGAATTAAATGGCAAAACCCTTGGTATTTTTGGCCTTGGCAAAATTGGTTTAGAGATGGCCAAAAAATGTATCGGAGCTTATAATATGTCGGTAATTTACCATAACCGTTCTCGTAACGAAGAGGCTGAGAAAGCATTAGGCGCCAAATATGTATCTTTTGAAGAACTTTTGGTACAAAGTGATGTGCTTTCTGTCCATACCGCGCTCACCCCAGAAACCAAAAATAAATTTACACTCGGGGTGTTTAAACAGATGAAAACCAATTCCATTTTCATCAACACCGCTAGAGGAGGGATCCACAACGAAAAAGACCTGACCAAAGCCTTAGAAGAAAAAATAATCTGGGGAGCTGGCCTGGATGTAACCAATCCAGAACCGATGGATAAGGAAAATCCCTTACTGTCGATGGAAAATGTTGCTGTTCTGCCGCATATCGGCTCTGCTACCGAAGAAACCCGGGCAGCCATGGCACAGATTATCATAAAGAATATTGTTGCGGGCCTGAAAGGGGAGAAGCTACCGTTTGAAGTGAAGTAAGATGGCGAGAATACAAGTTATCTAGTTGGTTAATGGTTGATGGTTCATAGTATGATATTGACCATAAACTATCAAACTATGAAATATTGGCTATTAACTATCAAACTATGAACCATCAACCTTTAAATTCCTTTCCCTTATTTTACGAGATATTTCAACACCGATCTTCCTAAATTTCCGTTGGCATCAATACCTTCAATAATTACTTTATACTGGCCTTTGCCATCTGCGTTATAATATTCGAAAGAAGCATTTCCTGTGGCATCTGTTACTACTTTAGGATTCCAGTAAATGGTTGTTCTTAAATCGTTGCGGTTCATGCTTGCAGGCACATCGTATTTAGGCGAATAGAACTGTTTTTCTTTGTTGTAACCCTGTGGTGAGAATGTTAACTCGTAATATTTAGGCAGCATATCCATTAACTGCGCTTTCGAAATTTTAGTACCTTTTGGTGCTTTCTTCTGGTTAAATACAATTACCCCGTTTACATTGTTAGCACGGTTTACCAGGCCTAATTCATCCCTTAAAAATACCTCAACCGATTCGATCTGGTTGGCATCAAGTGTATTGATCTGGTTTACATCAACGTTCATTCCATTGATAAAGATACCCATCGGGATTTTTTTACCCTGGTTATAATCTCTGCTCACATAAAAGTTGTTATCAGCAAAAGTAACGCCGGCCAGCATGCCTTGTAAACAGTTAATTAAAAGTCCGCAGCCTTTTAAACGATCACCGCTGATTTCGTGATCGGCCATTTGGCTTAGGCCTGTTAATGCAGGGTAATCTTTATGACTAACTTTTGGTACCACTGCCGCTTTAATGGTTATATCTTTTAAAGTGTGTAAATAAGCATATTGTCTTTTGCTGTTATCCAGGTAACTGGTTAAAGCACTATCGATATTTAAAACCTCTTCAGCAGCGCTAAAGTTTCTGGTTAATGTAGGAACTGGCGCACCATTTAAGCTCAAAGTCATGTTTTTATAATTCACATTATATTTAGCCGTAATGGTCACTTTTGAAGAATCGTTAAATACCAGGTTCGGGAATTTAAAATTCCCAACAGGATCGGTCGTACCTTCCAAATTGAAACGTTTATCAGGAATACTCAGTAATAAAGCACCTTTCCTCACCGGAATACCATTATTCTGACGTAAAATCCCTGAAATTTCGATGCCTTGTTCTGGCAGGAAATCAATTTTAGGCAGTTTATTGGCAATAATATCAGTGTATTTAAAGCTGCGGTATCCCTGGGTAAGCAATAACACATCTAAATCGGCATTTTTCTTCGCGTCTGGTGCATTAAAATAATAGTTTGCCTTTTCAATATAACCTTTAACATCGCTGCTTAACAACAAACCTGTTAAAATGGTACTGGTGGCATCCTCGCTTGATGGAACTTTGGTTTCATCAACAACCGCTACAGAAAAACTGCCCTCAACAGGAGCGCCGTCTTTTTTGGCAGCTACATTTATTTTTACCTTTTTCTTAACTCCATAAGTAGTTGCCGCAGTGCTTAGGTTAACGGCCATCGTATTTTTTTGCTGTACAAAAACCAATCTTTCGCTTAAGGGTTTACCAAACTCGTTAAACAGGGTAAACTGGGCAATCCCGTTAGGGAATTTTGATTTAAGAACAGTGGTATTATATTCCTTATTTGATAAAGCTGTTTGCGCACCATAACAAATTACACCCTTGCTCTGTGCAATTAAATAAAGTTTTTTGCCCTGGTTTTGCTCAAAAAAAGCATCATTCGCCGAAATTTTTATCGCGATATTATCTGCGCTGCTGTTGTCGATATTTACGGCAACGCCATTTGCTGCAACAGCGGGTAAATTATAAGTCTGGCTGGTACCATCGGCATAAGTAACTGCGGCTTTATAGGTTTTTCCGGTTTCGGCAGCTAAATTGAAACTACCCATGCCCAAATGCTGGGCGGTAAAGGTGGCTACTGTTTTGCCATCATTGTCGGTAACGGTTCCTTTAGAGCTGATGCCCAAACCATCGCTTTTAATGGCTTTAAAAGCAACTTTGTTGGTTAAACCGGCAATTAAACTCCCACCTTCAGGAAAAAATTGAAAATCTTTACTCAGAATGGCATTTTTTAGCGGGAAAGTGCTGTTGGCTACATCCTTATCAGTGGTATTGATAGCGGTAATCAACTGTCCTTTTTGTAATTGGTATTCCGCTTTTTGGGCATTGCTCATGGCGATGGTTAAATAACCGTTGGCATCAGTTGTGCCCCTGCCTTTGGCAATTACGGTATAACTGGTAATTACCTGCCAGCTTACATTTCTATTGGCGTAGGGTTTATTATTGGCATCTTTAAACTGTACCCTTGCATCAATTTTTTCTAATTTATCAGTAGAAGTATTTTTATAGGTAATGTGGGTTTTTACTTCTTTATCTATCGCTTCGCCCACATAAAAAGTTTTGTTAAAATAGGCAGGATCGTCGTTGTTAAGCATCCACAAGGTATAGGCCCTGATGTGGTAATTGCCTTGTTTGTAATTTACCTGATCTAAAGGGAAGCTACCATAGGCGAAACCACCTGCAATCGGTAATTTTAGGGTTTGAATGAGGGAATCATTCTGGTTGATTACGTCTACATAAATGATTTTACTAATCCCTGATAAGAAATTCTGGTTTTCGGTAACGTAGGCTTTAAACCAAACAGTATCGGCCACAGCATAATAAGGTTTATCAAAATGAAGGTAAATTTTTTCTGCAGGGTAATCGGCTAAAACCTTATTGGTTTTGCTAATAATGGTATTTATACTTACTGTATCGGTTTGGGCCGACGAAGAGAAACTGAGCGCTGATAAAAGAGAAAGTATAATAAAAGATAATCTAAAAATCTTCATGGATGGGTTATTAAATGCTAAGCCCGTAAATATATCCAATTATAAAGAGAGCGCCTAAATTGTAGGGAGGTTTAACATTTTTTTACAAAATTATTGGTTCATTGGTCATTGGTAACTGCCAACTGAAAACTGAGAATTGATTCATTGGGTTAATTGTTTAAATTGGTTAATCGGTTAATTGTTGCATAACCCTAAATTCCAAACGCCATACGCTCAACGCCACTCGCATAAAACAAAACAAGCCGCTAAAAAGCGGCCCGTTTTAAATATAATGGTGTTTGCCTGTTATTTAAATTCGATTAAAAATTCTTCTTTAGGTGAACGTACCTTTTTAAGGTTTACCAACCAATCGCCGGCTTCATCCCTGTTTCCTAACGGCAATAGGGTTACGCTTTTTAAACCTTTTTTATCTAAACCTAAAAGTTCATCTAATGCCGGACCGTTAAAGCCTTCCATTGGCGTAGCATCAACTTTTAACAAAGCAGCTTCTGCAATGGCAATACCGAAACCAATATAAGCCTGACGGGCAGCATGGTTAAAGTTTTCTTCAGCAGTTCTCGATAAGATCATGCCTTTTAATTGTGTTTTGTAGGCATCGGTTGCATCTAATGGTAAGCCGCGCTCAGTATTCATTCTGTTAAAAACAGCATCAATTCCTTCTTCTGTATAGTTTTCGTTTGCTGCGAAAATCAATAGGTGAGAAGAATCAATTACCTGTGATTGATTAAAAGCAATCGGTGCAATTTTTTCTTTTAATTCCTGGTTGGTTACCACAATTACTTTAAAAGGCTGTAAACCTGATGAAGTTGGTGCTAAATGTGCAGCAGCAATGATTTTATCAACCTTTTCTTGTTCAACAGGCTGACCATTCATTTTCTTAACGGCATAACGCCAGTTTAGGGCATCTATTAAGCTCATATTTTTGGAGATTTTTTTTAAAATTTATGAAGCAAATATGCAGATAAGCTTTAAGGCTAGTGTTGATGTATGGTAAGAAAATAAAATTAGCGGTTCCGTCGACTTCAGTCGACGGAAAAGATTGAGTTAACTTCATTATAGCAGTTAACTTCGGTCAACGGAGGAATAAAATGCGAAATAGAAAAGGAATTAGGAAATGATTGGCCTGTGGTTTCTGGCAGTTTAAAGCCCCGCTTTCGCTTATAGTCCTCGCTACGCTCCGGGCTATTCCGCTCAATCGGGTTTATGAACAAGGGTTCTGCACCCTGCAAACCCAAAAATGGAATGCGGTTTTGGCCCTTTAGCCCCGGTTGAAGCGTTACCCTGCAGCGACGAGGTACGAGGAAGCGAAGCGTAAAAGCAAAAAACGGGAAGGAACTTAATGTTTTTGTACAGGATTTGCGCTCCAAATAAAAAAGAGGTTAGCTACAAGTTAAAGCGGTCTTAGCCTTAGCCGTTAACTTCGGTCAACCGGAATATTAAAATTTTTTAAGAAATTAAGGCACAAACCTTAAATCGCTGCGCACCGGAAAATGGTCGGATAATTTGGCCTGGGTAATTTTGTAATTCAGCACCTCTAATTCTTTAGAAGTAGCAATATAATCGATCTGAAAATTGGGGAACTTGCCATTATAGGTTTTACCAAAACCATTCCCTTTTTTTATAAAACTATTGTTCAAACCAGCGGTAATCTGGGTAACCACATAAGATGCAGGGGTATCGTTAAAATCGCCCGCAATGAGGTAAGGCGTTTTACAGGTAGACATTTCCTTTTTCATAATATCAACCTGACCGCTACGTTTCAAAAAAGCATTTTTTAACATGCTTAAAATCCTTTTGGATGGTTGTAGCTGGGTATTCATTTCCTTTACCTTATCCAGGTATTCATAATCCTGTTTTTCAAAAGAAATAGATTGGAAATGAACGTTGTATATCCTAAGGGTTTTGCCCTTAATGTTTAAATCGGCATAAATGCTCATATTGCCCGCAAGCCCCTCCATAAAAGGGATCTTACCAGAGTTTTTAATCGGGAATTTAGAAAATATGGCCAAACCAGTGGCTTCGTAGTCATTCTTGTTGGTTGGAACGAAATAATAATATTTGGTGTTCAGCAATGCTTTTAAGCTATCAACCGTATCGAATGCACCTTTATAACGTGTAAAAAACTCCTGAAAGCAGATAATATCAGGATTTTGATCTTTTACTACCTGAAGCATTTTTTCCTTTACCGATTCGGTATTGTCTTCGCCGTAAAGTTTAAAACTATGTACATTATAGGTCATCATCCTGATGCTGTTCTCGGCCTTTTCAACCGGGCCTTCATCACCACCGATGGCAAAGGTTGCCTTTAACGTTTTACCTCCGACAGCAATAACCAGAATAGTAGCGATTGCGAAAATCCATTTTTTGCTTAAAAACCACCAGATCAGAAAAATAATATTGCCGAATAGCACGAAAGGGTAGGCCAGGCCAAAAAAAGCAATCAACGCATGTTTACGTGGGTCCATGTTCCCGGCAAGCACGCCCAAAAGTAAGGCTACAGCCAGTGCCACTGCGATTGGCAGGAGGAGTTTATCCAGAAAACTGTACTTCTTCTTTTTTGTAGCCATTAATCTTTACTTGCCTTAAACAGTTTTTCTTTTTCTACAGCGGTTAACATATCATATCCAGAAGTAGATATTTTATCTAAAATGGCATCAATTTCCTGTTGAGAAACACCACCTTTAAACTCTGGCTTTTTTACCGGTTTTTCGTTGCGTACTACTTTTAGTTTTGGTTTGCGCTCAAAAAGCTTGCTCCAGTCGCTTCCGCTTTGCAAGCGTTTAATAAAAACAAAACCGATCAGGGCACCACCAATATGCGCTAAACTTCCACCTGCATTTACCGAACCGATGGCTAGAAAATCGAGAACAAAATAAACAATGGCGATCCATTTAATTTTAACTTCCCCAAAAATGAAAAGCATAATGGTATAATTGGGAACCAACGTTGCCGCAGCAAAAATGATGGCCATTACCGCAGCAGAGGCGCCAACAATAGTTACACCGGCTAATCCACCTGCATATACCGGGAATATATTCAAGATGGCCACTGCAAATAAACCACCAAATAATCCACCGGCCAGATACACAAAATGGAACTGTCTGCTTTTTAAGAAATTCATGAATATACTGCCAAACCAATATAAACCAAGCATATTGAACAGGATATGAAGAATCCCGTCATGAATAAACATGTAGGTAAATACCGTGTAAAAACGTTCTGGTAATTTAGAAATGCTTGCAGGTAAACCTACATACTCCCTAACTAACGGACTGATTAAATCTCCTTTGCCACTTAGCCAGCTAAATACACCAATAACAGCGATAATAAGAAACAACAGCACATTAATGCCAATGTAAAAGAATATTGGGTTGCCAGATTGAAAAACCTTGTATTTTAAATCTTTGACAGTATTATTCATAGAGTGTATAAAATGTATCGTTTTTATCTTTCCATAATTTAACGAGTATAAAGCCGATTAAAGCACCACCCAGGTGGGCGTAATGTGCAACAGAATCGCCCTGGAACTTTCCTACTCCTAAAACCAGTTCAACCAGAATATAAATTGGAATAATATACTTCGCCTTTACCGGAATCGGAATAAACATAATCATTAATTCAGCATTAGGATAAAGCATTCCAAAACCTACCAGTAAGCCAAAAATTGCACCCGAAGCACCAAGCATTGGGCCAAAGTAAATTTCACTTAAAAGATCTCTTTCTGCAGGTGTTCTTGGTTGATAGGTTGATATATCAGAAATGATGTGCCCGGCTACATGATATACCTCGTAAGATTGAACAGCCCATTGCAGTGCCAATGCACCAAGGCCCGTTACGAAATAGAATATAATAAATTTTTTGGCTCCCCAACGCTGTTCTAAAATGCTGCCGAAACTGTAAAGTGCAAACATGTTGAATATGATGTGGAAATAATCAACAGGACTATGCATAAACATATAAGTAATGGGCTGCCAAATTTTAAAACTAGGCGAGTTAAAATAATAAACCGCAAACCACTCTACAAAAGGATATCCATCATTAGGTCTGAATACTAAAGTACCGATAAAAAATAAGACGTTAATAATCAGTAGGTTTTTTACTACTGGTGGAATATGTATGTTATTCATTTATTTTTAAAATCGGTTAATTGCAAATTGTTCATTGGGTTAACTGGTTAATTGTTTAAATCGGTTAATTGTTCATAACTCCAAACTCTAAACTTGGTTAACTGTTTAAATCGGTTAATCGTCTCCAAACTCCCAGCTCCAAACCTGGGCCTTCTAACCTCCGTATTCGGACTTTCGGACCTCCGACTTTCGACTCAGGACTCCAAACCGCTAACTCTTTTCAAACTTCTTATCCAGTTCCGCTAAAGTAATCGTTTGGATAACCGGTTTTCCGCTCACGCTAAAGTTAGGGGTTTTGCAGGCAAAAAGCTCATCAATCAGCGTATTCATTTCTTCCTGACCAAGGCTTGTGCCTGCTTTAATGGCACTGTTTTTTGCCAAACTTCTGGCTAAGCTGTCGCGTTTGCTCAGTTTTAATTCCTGTTGCGAGTTCTTAAAGCCCTCAATTAATTGTTCAAATAACTGTGTTTCGTTAATGTTGCTGCTCCCTAAATCAACCGGAACACCTTCTACTACCAACGTATTTTTTCCAAATTCACGTACATCAAAGCCCAAACTTTTTATATCATCCAGTAAACTTTTGGCCAATTCGAAATCGTTGGCATTTAGTGTAATGGTTTGTGGAAATAAACTCTGCTGCGATGCACCTTTTCGGTCATCCAGATGTACGAGAAAACGCTCGTAAAGGATCCGCTCGTGTGCCATTTGTTGGTCGATAACCATTAAACCCGACTTGATCTGCGAAACAATATAGCGGTTGTGCAATTGCATGTACTGCTTTTGCTTCGTTTCCAAGACCGTTTCATCCTCATAAATCGAAGTTTGTTCTACAACAGGCTGTTCGGTAATATCGTAAAGCGAACCCCAGTTTTTTGCGCTAGGTTTTGCATCATAATTTCTTGGAGATGAGGCATACCCCGATACCGAGCTTTTATCGCTGACAAAAGGGTTGAAATCAGGATTGAAATTAATGCTCGGTGGCACAATATCTTCAACTGCTTTTTGCGTAATCATATTGCTAAAGCCCGTTTCCTGATCAAAATCTAAGGTTGGCGCAATGTTATAACGGCCGATGGAGCGTTTTACCGCCGATTTCATGATCGCATAAATGGATTTTTCATCCAGGTACTTGATCTCTGTTTTTGTTGGGTGAACGTTTACATCAATTTTTGAAGGATCAATTTCAATAAACAGCACGTAAAGCGGATAACTATCATCAGGTAATAACTCCTCAAAAGCCGAACTTACCGCATGATTTAAATATGGATCTTTAATAAAACGGTTGTTTACAAAAAAGAATTGTTCGCCCCTGGTTTTCTTGGCGAAAGCAGGCTTGCCGATATAGCCTTTAAGATTAATGATGGTAGTTTCCTCTTCAACCGGAACCAAACGTTCGTTGTAGTTGTTGCCAAAAAGGTGTACAATACGCTGTTTTAAATTACCTTTCGGCAGGTTGAAAATCTCCACACCATCGTGGTGCAGACTAAAAAATACACCCGGATGCGCCAGGGCTACCCGTTGAAATTCGTCCAGAATGTGGCGCATTTCTACCGGATTACTTTTCAGGAAATTCCTTCTGGCCGGAGTATTGAAAAATAAATTTTTAATCGAAATCTGCGTTCCTGGCGACGTGGCTACAGGTTCCTGGTTGGTTACCTGTGCTCCTTCGATAGAAATACAGGTGCCAATTTCATCCTCATGCCTGCGCGTTTTCATTTCTACCTGTGCAATTGCTGCGATAGAAGCCATGGCCTCGCCGCGGAAACCCATGGTACGTATGGCAAATAAATCTTCGGCTTTTTTTACTTTAGAAGTGGCATGGCGCTCAAAACACATTCTCGCGTCCGTAACACTCATCCCACAGCCATTATCAATGATCTGAATCAGCGCCTTACCGGCATCTTTTACCACCAGTTGAATTTTATCTGCGCCGGCATCTATCGAATTTTCGAGCAATTCTTTTACCGCAGAAGCAGGTCGTTGTACAACTTCTCCGGCAGCAATCTGATTGGCAACAGCATCAGGCAATAAGTGAATAATATCAGTCATGTATTAAGGCAAAGTGAATTCGCTAAATTATGCAAAATAAGCTTAATGAACCCGATTTGTTTAAAACTCAACACGTAAATGACTGTAGGTAAATAGAATTAATTGCTTCAACTGGTTTTATTTACACGAGTTGTCATCCTGAACGGAGTTAAAGGATATTGCTTGGCAGATTTAGTTAGTATGCTTAGATTTTTTGTTTTCTTTTTTTGAAAAGCAGGGCCTGGTGTCAATCGGTTCCGGTAGTCCTGCTGTACACTGTATCCCGATTGAAAAAATCGGGATGCCGTTCCCATCAGGTTTATTTTACAAAAGCTTTTCATGCTGAACGCAGTTAAGGATCGTTCACATCCAAAATTTAATCAATATTGTCAGAAGTATTAAAACGGGCTCTACGTCTATTTAAAAGTACTTCCGAAGACCAAATTGGTGTTCTGAAGTATTAAAATGTACTTCCGAAGTAGAAAAAGGTAGTTCTGAAGTAGAAAAAGGTAGTTTGGAAGTGCAACATTGGTGTTCGGAAGTATTAAAATATAGTTCGGAGGTAGAAAAAGGTAGTTCGGAGATACAACATTGGTGTTCTGAAGTACAATTGAGTCTATTTCCTGCGGGTCTGCTTAATAAAATGTGTCATTAAATACATCTGGCATATAAATGACGCAAATAAGTCGTCCTTAAATTTAAATATGATGCTTTACATTTGTTTAACTCAACCGTAAAAATTATGAAATTATCAGATAGGGTAAAAAAACTTAGAAATCAGCATGGTTTTAGTCAGGAAGAACTTGCAAAACAAACACAATTAAGTTTACGGACCATTCAGCGTATCGAACAAAATGAAACAGAAGCAAGGGGAGATACCCTGATCAGGCTGGCGCAGGTTTTTGGTTTAAAACCGATAGATTTAACCGGAACAAATGAGAAAGCACAGACTTACCTCATTCCAATTTTAAATTTCTCGGCTTTAAGTTTTCTCATTTATCCCATATTGGGTTTTATCGTGCCCTTAATTTTATGGTATTTTAAACGAAATGAAGATGAAAAGCTAAATGAAACCGGTAAAAAGTTGCTTAATTTTCAGGCTACATGGACGCTGGTGATCTCTTCTTTGTATGCCTTATCCATGTTCATTAAAGTAATGCATGTTGGTGGAGTTTTTAGGATTTACACTTTTCTAATCATCATTTATGGTTTTTACGCCTTAAATTTTGTGCTCATATTACTTAATACCTTTAGGAGCAAGAATTTGAAAGACGTAATTTACAAGCCAGCCATTCCGTTTTTTTAAAAGAATAAAGTTTAAGCGATATATGAAAACACAGGCCATAGCGTAAAAAGAATCTATTCGTGCTTCTGTGTCTCCGTGGCAAAAAAAACTATTACCAACAATGCAATGATTTATCGAAATGCCATAAGAAAGCAAAGCAGTTTTTGGGAACACGGGCCACAGTGTAAAAGAATCTATTCTCCGTGCTTCTGTGTCTCCGTGGCAAAAAAACTATTACCAATAGTGCAATGATTTTATCGAAATGCTAAAAGAAAGCAAAGCAGTCTGTGGGAACACAGGCCACAGCGTAAAAAAAATCTATTCTCCGTGCTTCTGTGTCTCCGTGGCCAAAAAACCATTACTAATAATGCAATGATTTTATCAAAATGCTAAAAGAAAGCATCCAGTCTTTGGGAACACAGGCCACAGTGTAAAAATAATATATTTTCCGTGCTTCTGTGTCTCCGTGGCCAAAAAACTATTACCAACAATAGAATGATTTTATTGAAATGCTAAAAGAAAGTAAAGCAGTTTTTGGGAACACAAGCCACAGCGTTAAAAAAATCTATTCTCCGTGCTTCTGTGTCTCCGTGGCCAAAAAAACTATTACCAATAATACAATGATTTTATCAAAATGCTAAAAGAAAGCATCCAGTCTTTGGTACCACGGGCCGCAGCGTAAAAAGAATATATTCTCCGTGTACATCTGTGGCAAAAAAAAACTAATTGTCGCTAGCCGGAGCGGCAACGCTAAAACCAATGGCACGAATCCTTTCTGTAAAGCTGAATTTACAAAAGCAAATGCTTTCAATTTTCTATCTTTATCGATATGAAATCCATCCTCTACACCCTTTTTCTGGCTTTGCTGTTTACTTCCTGCTCCAAAAAAGAAGCAGTTGATGTAATTGTTTATAACGCCAAAGTATATACTGTTAATAGCAAGTTCGATACAGTTGAAGCTTTTGCGGTAAAGAATGGGAAAATCCTGGCGCTGGGTAAAAGTGACGAGATAAAAGGAAAATATACTTCTAAAGAAGAAATTAATGCAGAGGGCAAAGCCATTTATCCAGGTTTTATAGATGCTCACGCCCATTTTTATGGTTACGGACAAAGCTTGCAAACAGCTGATTTAAGAGAAACAAAATCCTGGGATGAAGTGCTTGCCCGTTTAACTGCTTTTGCCAAAACCCATCCCGATGGCTGGCTGATTGGTAATGGCTGGGACCAAAACGATTGGGCCGATAAAGCTTTTCCCACCAACGAAAAACTGACGGCACTTTTTCCTGATCGCCCGGTATTTCTGAACCGTATTGACGGTCACGCTGCCATTGCCAACCAAAAAGCATTAGATGATGCCGGCATTAAAGGTGAGCAAAAACTGGTAGGGGGAGATATGCTGAGTCAAAATGGAAAACTTACCGGGGTTTTAATCGACAATGCGGTAGCCCTGGTTGAACGTAAAATCCCTTCTCCAGATGCCAAACTCGCCGAAAAAATATTTACAGATGCGCAGAAAAACTGTTTCGCCGCTGGGTTGACCACCATTGACGATTGTGGTTTAAGTTATTTAGCTGTTGATTTTATTGAAAAACTGCAGAAAGAGAAAAAACTTAAAATGAGGCTATATGTCATGCTTTCTGACGAGCCTGATAATTATAAATATCTTTTTAGTCGTGGCCCGATTAAAACCGACCGCTTAAATGTAAGGGCGTTTAAAGTGTATGCCGATGGTGCTTTAGGATCACGTGGTGCCTGCCTGATCCATCCTTACAGCGATATGCCCAATAAAACCGGTTTTCTGCTGAGCGATCAAAAACATTTTGAAGAAGTGGCCAAAAAAATAGCAGCCAACCATTTTCAGATGTGTACCCATGCCATTGGCGATTCGGCCAACCGGGTAATCCTGAATATCTACAACAAAATTTTAAAAGGTAAAAACGATCAGCGCTGGCGTATAGAACACGCACAGGTAGTTAACGCTAAAGATTTTGACCTGTTCGGCAAAGCCAGTATTATCCCTTCCGTTCAGCCTACACATGCAACTTCCGATATGTATTGGGCCGGTCAGCGTTTAGGTGCCGAAAGGTTAAAAAGTGCTTATGCCTACAAACAATTGTTAACACAAAATGGTTGGATTCCTTTAGGCACCGATTTCCCCGTAGAAAACATTAATCCATTATTAACGTTTTATGCAGCAACAGTGAGAGAAGATGCAAAAGGTTTTCCAAAAGGGGGCTTTCAGATGGAAAATGCCTTAACACCCGAAGAGGCCCTGCGCGGAATGACCATTTGGGCCGCCAAAGCCAATTTCGAAGAAGAGGAGAAAGGAAGTTTGGAGAAAGGCAAATTAGCCGATTTCGTTATCCTCGATCACGATATTTTAAAATCAACACCACAGAACATATTAAAAACCAAAGTCTTAAAAACCTATTTGAACGGAGAAAAAGTATATGAAGCGAAATAGATTGTATATCCTGGCTGCGGCGAGTTTTTTTAATGTTTTATGCTTAATGGCCTGCGCGCAGGAGCATACCACAAATGAGAAAAAACTTTCCATTGCCAATGCCATTTTAAACACAACCGTATTATTAAATAACCAGGATGCTATTATTCCGCTAAAATCGCTTGAAAAGAAAAATATCGCTTCTGTTAGCCTGAGTTTTGCCTACAGCAATGTGTTTGACAGTTTGGCGAATAAGTACGATAACATCACTTCGTTTTCTGCCGATTCTTATAAAGACAGTGTAAACCTGAACGATCTGGAAGACGACCTTAAATATTTTAACACCGTTTTAATCAGTATTGACGATCAGAACGTAAGCAAAGCCAAATACATCAATTTTATCAACAGCATCAGTAAGAATAAACAGGTAATCATTTCCTTTTTTGGTAACGGACCGGGTTTAAAATCTTTCGATCAGTTGCAATCGCCGATGATATGGACAGCACAGAACAATGCCGATGCCGCTGCGATTGTTCCACAGTATATTTTTGGGGTATTGCTGCGGTGAATAAGTTAACAGCAGCTTATTCTGCCCGTTATACCATGGGTTCAGGCTTTACAACAACCGCTACCCGCTTAAAATACACCGTACCCGAAGATGCGGGTTTGAACTCCAACAACTTAAAAGAAATTGATGCCATTGCTGCTGAAGCAATCAGTCAGAAAGCCACCCCTGGTTTGGTGGTGCTGGTGGCTAAAGATGGTAAAGTAATCTTTAATAAGGCTTATGGTAACCATACTTACGATACCAATGTGCCTGATAAAGTAACCGATATTTTCGATCTGGCCTCCGTAACCAAAGTAACGGCAACCACACCAGCTGTAATGCGTTTGTTTGAAGAAGGGAAATTAAAACTGGATACCAATATTGGCGCTTATATTCCGAAGGCCCGTACCACCCCGATGAATAATATTCAGGTGCGCGAGGTGATGTTGCACCAGGCGGGTTTTATTCCTTATATCCCTTTTCATGATTATGTGAAAACCGGCGATTATAGCAGGGATTCATCTGCTGCCTTTCCAACCAAAGTGGCCGATAACTATTACATCAAAAAAGGCTTTTTTAAAGATTTTATGTGGCCAAAAATGCTCAATTCGCCTATTAAAACACGGGGTAAATACGTTTACAGCGATATCAGCATGTACGTGATGAAGGATATTGTAGAGCACATCAGTGAAGAACCGCTCAATCAATATACCTACGAAAATTTTTATAAACCATTAGGCATGCAAACTGCAGGTTTCTTGCCGCGGAACCGTTTTAAACCGGAGCAGATTATCCCAACGGAAGATGATAAGTATTTTAGAAAAACCTTGCTTGTAGGTTATGTGCACGATCAGGGCGCAGCTTTAGCAGGTGGAGTTTCAGGTCATGCTGGTTTATTCGCCAGTGCCAACGACCTGGCCATTATTTATCAGATGTTGTTAAACCGCGGTACTTATGGTGGAGTGGAATATTTCAAAAACTCAACGGTTGATATGTTTACTTCAAAACAATCCAATGTTAGCCGCAGGGGTTTGGGTTTCGATCGCTGGGATCCGGACAGTACCAAACATTACCCATCAGAGCTGGCTTCACCACAAACTTATGGCCATACTGGTTATACCGGAACCTGTGTTTGGGTAGATCCGTCACGGGGTTTGGTTTATGTGTTTCTGTCGAACCGGGTTAATCCTACCGTTACCGATAAACTTTCTAACCTGAAAATCAGGGGTAGGATACAGGATGTGGTAAACAAAGCAATCGACGAATCGAAGAAATAGAATGATCTATAATCATTGATCAAGTTTATTTTTATTCGTAATTTCAGTACACAAACCTAAAAACAGAATACTATGAAATTAATTAAAACCTTAACTTTTTTATTGCCTTTTTTGATGGCGGTTTCGGCCTCTTATGCACAGCAGATCAAAGATGGAGAAACCTTAAATGTAAACGGAATTGCCGTAACCTATTCTGTTACCAATAAAGAAAAGTTGACCATAAAAGACCAGGATTTCGATCGCTATAAAGTTTTAGCCTCTATAAAAAACAATACCGGTAAATCTTTTAACATCCGTTTGGCCAATTCATTGGATCTTACCGGGATTTCTAATTCAAAAATTATAGAGTTAGATTGTATCAATGCCACAGGTGCAAGATTAACCTCAAAAAAGGTTCAGGTGAGCATGAAAAGCCATTTAATTAATGTTACCTATCCTACAAAAGATAAAGATGGAAAATCAATCACAGCAATTCTGCCAGTTACCGCCGGGTACTATTTCGATGAAGGACAGGTAATCGAAAACGATGCGATTTTTATTGTGCCCGCTGGAGAAGTGCCACAGGTGACGGTGAGAAGTTTATTGAAAAATTAAATACTCCAAAAGTCCGAGGATGGGAGACCGATGACTAATGCCCAAAGCTTAGGTGTTCTCAGATGGCTTAGGTGGTCAAACAATAAAGTTTAGTTTTAATGTTTGACCATTAAGAAATTAAGAACATTGAGATAAAATTTGGACTTTGATTTAACGACCTGCTTGACCATTAGATGACCTCAAATGGTCCACCTTTATCAATTTAATACTCATCCTCTAATAAGCTAACACAATCGGCAGCATTTTTCTTCAGCCTGTCATCAAGCGAAGCAATAGCGCCATTATCTTTAAGACTACGGTATAAATTTGTGATAATGGTTTTAGTTTCATCGTCCGGATCGCAGGCTTGCGATTTTTCCAGATATGGCAATGCTTTAAGTGCAGCTACTTTATATTGGGCATAAAGTTCTGTCTGTGCCTTTAAATCTTTTGCTTTTCCTGCCTCATTCATTTTTGCTCCAATCACATTACATTTTTTAACGAAAATAAAACCTAAAGCACGGTATGGAACATAATAAGCTGGAGTGATTTTTATAGCTTCTTCATATTGCGGAATTGCCTTTTCTGTTTGCCCTGTTTCTTCATAAAGTCTTCCTAAATGATAACTTACATTGCCTAACTGGGTTTTACTAAGTTCCGGAGTTCTTTTGATCAGCTCTTCAGCCAGCTGAATAACTTTTGGTTTTTCAGTATCGGTCATTCTGATTTGAGAATAATCCCAATATAAATCTTTAATGCTTTTGCTTTGCGCGAAGCTGATTTGTGTAACTGCTAATGCAAATAAGAGTGTTAATAATTGTTTGTACATCGATCGTTGATTTTTTTCGAATATAAATGAAATTAATTTTTTAGGTGGGCTTTGTAAAAATATATATCATAAAGTGCAAACTTAGGTGTGCTCAGGTGGCTTAGGTGGTCCTGATTATTGATCAAGCGTATGCCTCGAATAAACCAGCAGAGCAACCCAGATTAATATATAAGGGATAAGCAGAATAACCATCAGTGGGAAATAAATAAGGGTGAGTATTAAAAATGCGGTGGGAATATAGACAGCACCGATTTTATTAAGCCTGGTAAATACCAGAACAGGGGCAATGTATAAAAGTATATTACTGATGAACACAAAAAAGTCAAATACTGAAAAATGAACAGACGAAATTAAAAAAGAGGTTCTGTTTGCAAAATAATCACGAAGTACACTGTTTACATAAATCCAGCCTTTATCTCCACCATTTAGCGGAATGCCAATATAGGTGGTTGGAATAAGTAATAATGTCAGAAGGAATTGGATAGTCCGTTTGTAATTGAATTTAAAAATCATTACCCGAATTTTAATGCTTTAAAACCAGCTTATATATCGTTGTTTTAAGTTCATCGGTATCGCGGTCCTCACATAAAAGAAATGAAATCGTTTGTTCATTTTGATGAAGCAGCGTGATGCCTTCAAACTTATGCCTGCCTGAAATTTTATTGCTAAAAGTTAGTTTTAGGTTTTGCAGGTTAATGCTGCCAATAAAACTGCCCATAATTTCTCCATCCGCATAAGTAGATTTTGTATCTTCTGCAGTAGCGATGAAAAATATTTCATTTTTAACCAGGGTAGCATCAGTAAAAGATGATTCTACATGATCGATATTGGGAAGTTTAAAACTGTTGAATAAAACCTGACTTGAATTAGCTAGATCTGTACCTTCGATTTTAAATATGCCATTCTTCGAGTCAAGCCCATTGCCGCGATTAAAAAGCAACCACGTTTTGCCGGTAAAGATTGCGCCTTCGAGGTTAAAATTCTGATCATCAATTTTAGCCATTGATTTCAGTTTACCGTAAGCTTCTGTTAAATCTTTCCGAACAACCTGATGTGTTTTTAGGTCGAATTCGATCATCAGGTTTCTTTTAGATGTAGAACCTGAACCTAAGATGTAGAGCTTATCCTCGTACTGACAAAGAATTTCGAAATCAGGTTTTAATGCTTTAGGGATATTTTCCAGTTGTTGCAGATCTTTATCAAATAAGATCTGAATTTTGCGGAGCACTTTGGTTTTGATGTTGTATTCATTCAAATAGCCACTGTTATCGCCAAGGATATAGAGTAAATCTCCATGAATGAATAATCCCGAGGCTGAACCTATACCTTCAATTTCAGCAAAAACTTCTAGTTGTGTAGAATGCATATCTCAAAATAACAAAAAAGCACCGGTTTTAGCCGATGCTTAATTTTTTTTATTTACGGTTGCATGGAGGCTCCAAACTGACAACTCCAAGCTCATAACTACTTTTTCAATCCAATTTCCCGTAGGCGCTCGTCTAAATATTCTCCAGCGGTCATATCGCTATAAGCCTTAGGATGTTCCGCATCAATAGTTGATGGCAAACTGGTTAAATCCATATCGCTGCGTGGGTGCAAGAAAAACGGTACTGAAAAACGTGAAGTTTTCATCAGTTCGCGCGGAGGGTTTACCACACGGTGGGTGGTCGATTTTAATTTATTGTTGGTTAAACGTTGTAACATATCGCCAACATTTACCACGATATCAGTATGATGTGCTTTAATTGGCAACCACTCATTGCTGCGGGTTAATACTTCCAGTCCATCTGCACTCGCACCAATTAATAAGGTAATCAAATTGATGTCTTCATGTGCACCGGCACGTACCGCGTCATCTGGAATTGTTTCCGGATTTTCAATCGGAAAATAGTGGATACCCCTTAAAATCGAATTTCCATTATGAACATGTTTATCGAAATAATTGATCGGCAATTCTAAATAAGTAGCAATGGCACGTAATAAATGCGTTCCGTTTTCTTCCAGTTTTTTATAGATATCGCCCGTCACTTTGTTAAATTCAGGCAGTTCCTCTAAAATTTCATTGTCAGGATATTCATTTTTAACCGGATCTCCATCGGTTACTTCCTGACCAATTTGCCAGAATTCTTTCAAATCCGGGGTTTTAGCACCTTTTGCTGTTTCTTTACCCGCACTGGTATAACCGCGTTGACCAGCTAATTCTGGTTTTTCATATTTTCTTTTGGTTTCAACTGGCAAAGAAAAAGCAGCTTTAATATTTTCATAAAGCTTATCAATTAATTCCTGGCTTAAACCATGGTTGGTAATGGTAACAAAACCCGAATCGTTAAAAGCCCTGCCCAGTTCGTCAGAAAACTTTTTACGCTCTTCTTCAGAACCATTGACGTAGGAACCTAAATCTAAACAAGGAATATACGGTGTAGACATAATTTTAAATTTTAATGTTATACGAATTTAAAAAAGAATTGTTAATAAGTGCATTTGGCTGTTAAAATAGCTGTTTAAAAAATTGTTAATCAATATTTTAAGTTATTAACATTAACACCAAAATCAACAAATTGTTGCGATTGTCATACAAAATCCATTATTGATTTAATGCAAACTACAGCCTGTTTTTTTGCGTATAATTAGATGTAGATAATTCAATTTAACTGTAAGGTTTAGGGATTATTTCCGACTAACAAATAAAACACACACATACATGAGAAAAATAATTTTAATTCTACTGGCTGTATTGGCGTTAAACCAGGCCAATGCACAAGGAAAAAAGACAGAGAAAGCAACTTTCGGAATGGGCTGTTTTTGGTGTACTGAAGCAATATTTCAACGTTTAAAAGGGGTAGTTTCGGTAAAATCGGGCTATGAGGGAGGTACTTTAGCCAATCCAACTTACGAAGAAGTATGCACTGGTGCAACCGGACATGCGGAGGTTTTAGAAATTACCTATAACCCAATGGTGATTTCTTACGATGATTTACTGGAGGTGTTTTGGAAAAGTCACGATCCTACAACCTTAAACCGTCAGGGGGCTGATAGTGGTACACAATACCGTTCGGTGGTTTTTTACCATACACCTGAACAAAAATTGCTTGCTGAAAAATATAAAGCTGAATTGAATAAAACCAATGCTTACGGCAAAAAAGTGGTCACCGCTATTGAAGCTGCCAAACCCTTTTATGTGGCTGAGAATTATCACCAGAACTATTTCAATAAAAATGGAAGCGAGCCTTATTGCAGGTTGGTCATCCAGCCAAAAATAGATAAGCTGGAAAAGATATTTAAAGCGAAACTTAAAAATTAAATATTTATTTTGTTAAGCCCTGCAATAAACGTTGCAGGGCTTTTTCTTGTTTAAACATTTTAATTATCCGGTTATGGTAAAAAGGATTGTACTTAATATAGATGCCCCAAAAATTGCTGATGCAGTGGGTTTTTATAAAGATATCTTAGGTTTAGATTTAATGATGGATCATGGGTGGATTGCCACCTATGGTGCCGCTGATCAAAAAATGGATGTGCAGATCAGTTTTGCCTCCGAAGGCGGATCGGGTACACCAACACCAGATTTATCCATTGAAGTTGACCATGTTGATGAGGTATTGGAAAAGGTAAAAACTGCTGGATTTCCTGTTGAGTACGGTCCTGCCGATGAACCATGGGGTGTCAGGCGTTTTTATACCAGAGATCCCTTTGGGAAATTGGTCAATATTTTAAGCCATATAGATTAATTTTAGGCTTTAGAACCATCAGCTCGGTTAGGGTTGCACACATTTAACGCTATTACCATTTATTTGTGTGCATCCTTTTAATTTGTGGTTAAAAAAATTAATTCCATAATCCTTTAGCTTTTTCGAGTAACTCGCTGCCTTTTTTGCCGATTTCCTTCTTTCCCTTTTCTATCGTTGAGGGTTGGGTATATTCACTCACCGAATTGGAAAGCGTTTTAAATTTATTGATACCTGCAAATACTTCTTTGGTGTAAGGAACACCTTGATCTTTCATTAGTTTTTCCCAATTTACTTTGGCCAATAGGGCGATCATATATTTTGTGGCGATTTTGCCTATAAATGCTTTATCATACACACCCGTTAAGGCTTTATCAGATTTACGGTCTTTTACATAAACCATAGTTTGTTGTAAGGCTTCGCGCTCCGAATTGGAAAATAGCGGACTCTGACTCAATTTCTCGAGTGCAGGGAGCGATTTTTCTGGTTTTTCTTTCTTTAAATTAAGATATGCAGTAATTCCCCAAACCAGTTCATTCTGGATGCCGAGTTTGTTCATATCAGTTAAAAAAGCTTCAAAATCTTCCAGTGATCTTTCCTCATCTATTTTCCGCTCCATCCTCATCCGGTCGAAACCCCTGAAAATATAATTCATGCCGTGGAATGCAAGGTGTGTTTGTTCATCGTTTAAATTTCCCCAGCCGAAAAAAGATTTGGTATAAGGCAAGGGGATTTTCTCATTTTTATCGAGCCACTTAATATTTCTGGAAAGGCCATCTTCTGAAAGATAAAATAGGTTATTACCAAAAAATAAAAAGCCACGGACAAATTCGAGCAGGGTTTTGATTTCGCAGTCATCCAGTAACTCGGGCTGGGTTTTATAACATTCGTATAATGCAAAAGGCTGCCCTAAATCTCTTGTGGTTAATACCGCCATGCTTAAAATGGCATGTTCTATGTTTTGGTAATAGGCTTTATCCGAATCTTTGAAAAAAGGATTTGGCATTTTTGTCCCTGAGTTCATGGTAATGAAGCCCTCGGTTAAGAGCGGAAAAACATCTTCATCAGTTTCTTTTACAAATTGTTTAACCGATCTATATTCCTTATACACCATCAATGCTTCAATTACAGAAATATTTTCCTTGCTATGGCCGTTGATGCTGTTCAAAGTTTTAACTACACTTTGTGCCTGTTTACTGAATTTTTGATATTCAGGCTGGGTTGTATCCTGCACTGCTGTTGATCGCACAGCTATTTTGGCAAACTTATAAAAAGTGATTTTATCGTAATTAATGTTTTCTGCCAGTTTCTTTTTGTCGAGTTCGAGCAGCAGCTGATCGGTTTTCTCTCCGGAACATGCCGTAAAAAATAGTATTGTGCCAAAAAGGATTAGTTTTTTCATGAGGTTGATGGCTTTATAATAGATGGATAAAACTAAGTTTTTCGTCGTGAAAAAAAATAATAAATTAACATTTATCAATCTTTGATTGATTTCTTAAGCCTGATTTTAAACTTTGTTGAAAAACTATTAAAAAATATAGTCGTTTCGATGTATAATGATAAAATTTGATGGCTATAAGGATAGGTTTTTGAAAGATTGATAACACGATCCTAATGTTGTTTTAATGTCTTTTTAAGAATTAGGATTCCTGATTTAAAACTTTGGACTAAACTTTGATAAATGCTTATATAAAAAGGAAATATTTCTAATTTTTAGGCAATTTTTTTAAGATTTAATGGCTTAAAATTCGTGGGATGTTTAAAATCATTCTAAATTTGTAACTCCTTTAAAGTAAGATGACAAAAAAGAAAAAGACAGTTGGTAAAACTGACGCTGATGTAATTTTAATAGGGGCTGGCATCATGAGTGCAACCCTTGGTGTTTTATTAAAACAATTAGAGCCCAACTTAAGTATAGAAATTTACGAACGTTTGGATATTGCGGCAGCAGAAAGTTCTGATGCATGGAATAATGCCGGAACTGGGCACTCTGCATTTTGTGAATTAAACTATACCCCCGAAAAGAAAGACGGTACAGTTGAAATTAAAAAAGCAGTGCAGATTGCAGAGCATTTTGAGGTATCTAAGCAGTTTTGGTCTTATCTGGTCAATAAAGGATTGGTTTCTGACCCTTGCAATTTTATCCGCAATATTCCTCACATGAGTTTTGTTTGGGGGAAAAAGAACGTAGAATATCTTAAAAAACGCTACGACGCATTAACACAGTGCGATTTGTTTAGCGATATGCAATATACTGAGGATGCTGAGCAGGTAAAAAACTGGGCGCCATTGATTATGGATGGCCGTAAGAAAAACGAAAAAGTTGCTGCAACCAAAATGGATCTTGGTACTGATGTTAACTTCGGGACCTTAACCCGTGATATGTTTAACAACTTAAAGGAGCAAAGAAATGTGAACATGTATTTTAACCACGAAATCCGCGACCTGAAAAAGAATAAAGATGGTAACTGGATTATAAAGGTTAAAGATTTGGAGAGTGGTGATAAACGTAAACGTGTAGCTAAATTTGTATTCATCGGCGCAGGTGGAGGTTCTTTGCCATTGTTAGAAAAATCGGACATTCCTGAAGGAAAAGGTTTTGGCGGTTTCCCGGTAAGCGGACAATGGTTAAAATGTACCAATGAGGAGATCATTAAAAAACACCACGCAAAAGTTTACGGAAAAGCTGCGGTTGGTGCGCCACCAATGTCGGTACCGCATTTAGATACGAGGATGATCAACGGGAAACAGGCTTTGTTGTTTGGTCCTTATGCTGGTTTCTCAACCAAATTCCTTAAAAATGGATCGTTTTTGGATTTACCGAAGTCGATTAAATTTAATAATATCCGTCCGATGATTTCTGCCGGATTGCACAACCTCGATTTAACGAAATACTTAATTGAGCAGGTAAGGCAATCGCCAGAAGACAGGTTGGAAGCACTGAAAGAATATTTACCAACTGCCGAACTTAAAGATTGGGAATTGGAATATGCCGGACAGCGTGTTCAGGTAATTAAAAAGGACGAAAAACAGGGTGGTATTTTAGAGTTTGGTACTGAAGTGGTTAGTGCCGCCGATGGTTCTATTGCCGCGTTGTTAGGCGCTTCTCCGGGTGCTTCAACAGCCGTATCGATCATGCTCGATTTATTAAACCGTTGTTTCGCTGAAGATTTGGCAACTGACGAATGGCAGGCCAAAATTAAAGAGATGATCCCAACTTATGGCAAATCACTTGCCCAGGATGCTGAGCTTTGTAAAACAACCAGAGATAAAACTTCAAAGGTTTTGAAAATAGAAAATACGGTGATAGCTTAAGCTATAACAACTATAGATTTTAAAAGGTCCCGATGTAAATCGGGACCTTTTTTATGTTACCTCGGTCTGTGGGGACGCAGACCGAAATCTGATCAATATAATTGTTGTTTCACGAAACGTTCCTACGGAACGACACCAATAATAAAACATTATTTTTGCTACCCATGATGCGTCCCGCTGGGACGGCACACATAACGGTATGTTTGTTATGTATATTGTTATACGTCCCATCGGGACGTTTTATAGGTAATATTACCCATGATGCGTCTCGCTGGGACGGTGCATGTAACGGTATGTTTGTTATGTATATTGTTATACGTCCCATCGGGACGTTTTATAGGTAATATTACCCATGATGCGTCCCGCTGGGACGGCACACATAACGGTATGTTTGTTATGTATATTGTTATACGTCCCATCGGGACGTCTTATAGGTAATATTACCCATGATGCGTCCCGCTGGGACGGCACATAACGGTATGTTTGTTATGTATATTGTTATACGTCCCATCGGGACGTTTATAGGTAATATTACCCATGATGCGTCCCGCTGGGACGGCACACATAACGGTATGTTTGTTATGTATATTGTTATACGTCCCATCGGGACGTCTTATAGGTAATATTACCCATGATGCGTCCCGCTGGGACGGCACATAACGGTATGTTTGTTATGTATATTGTTATACGTCCCATCGGGACGTTTATAGGTAATATTACCCATGATGCGTCCCGCTGGGACGGCACACATAACGGTATGTTTGTTATGTATATTGTTATACGTCCCATCGGGACGTCTCATAGGTAATATAAACTAATAGGCGTTTTTCGTTCCGTAGGAACGTTTGGTGTTATCTCTCCGCAGGCCTTTCGGTAATAAACCTGATGGGAACGGCAGCTCCCGATTTTTTTCAATCGGGACTAGAGTGTACAGCAGGACTACCGCAACCGATAACACACCGTACATTGCTTTTCTAAAAAAAAAACATCAACCACAAAAAAGGGTATCCAATTGCTTGAATACCCTTTGTCTGAAATCTTTTTTATCGTTAAGCTGCAATCACTTCGGCCACTTCATCGGCAGAAATATCGCTGTGCGAGGCTTCCAATACACAATCGCCATTTTTAATTAATAAAATCTGTGGCGATTGATGGGCTACCTGAAATACTTCGGCAATTTTGTTCGAAATGTCGCGGTAACTGATCAGGTCTAAAAAGTAAAGTTTTGTATCTGCCGGAATTACATCCCAATCAAATTCGAAATTCTTTTTAGCCATTAAACTAATGGAGCATCGCGTGCTGTGCTTAAAAATAAGGCTAAAACCGCTTGCGTTTTTGATTTCATCAAGTTGTTCTATTGAAGTTAAGTTAACCCAAGTCATGATATGATAAATATTGTTTTACAGGACAACACTTGCAATTGAATAAAGTTCTGCAAATGACCTGAATATGAAGATTGTAGATATGAAGCTTAATTTCTTCTTCGTTTACCTTCTGGATAAGATCCATAGGCAGGACAAAGTTTAGAAGAACAAGATTCTAAAATGGTAATGGTGCAGAACACCGCCAATAATAAGATGGCTACTTTTTTCATCGATCTGATAAATTTTAAACTTCTAAGTTACAAATAATTATTAAAACGCAAGTTTAAATCTGTGCAGAAAAATCGGCCATTTTAATTGCTGTAATTGCAGCTTCATCGCCTTTATTGCCATGTTTGCCGCCTGCACGGTCTTGCGCCTGCTCTAAATTATTGGTGGTTAGCACCCCAAAAATAACCGGTTTACTGTATTTAATGCCAACATTGGTTACACCTTGTGCCACTGCATCGCAAATAAAATCGAAATGTTTGGTATCGCCCTGTATTACACAGCCTAAGCAGATTACCGCATCAATATCGCTTCTTTTGCTCAACAGAATTTCTGCACCACCGGTTAATTCAAAACTTCCGGGTACCGGTAAAGAAATAATATTTTCTTCGGCAACGCCATTTGCTAACAGGGTTTTTAATGCGCCATTGTATAAAGCACCGGTAATTTCGGCATTCCACTCGGCTACAATAATTCCGAATTTATAGTTTGCACCGCTAGGAACGGTGGTATGAGAGAAATCGGATAGATTTTTTAATTGTGTTGACATGGGGCAAAGATAATGTTATGCCGCGAATGTTAAAAACCTTAATGTTTGCTGGTTGTAACATTTAGTTCATTAATACTTAGATTCGTATAAGAATCAGATAAATATCAATCGCTTATGGAATTTAAGCGTTCGGCCCATCTATAGTAAAAACGCAAGCTACCTATGAATATATCATTACGCCTCCCCGCCTTATTTTTTCTCCTCATTTTGATGTCGTTACATGTTTCTGCACAACAAAAATATACGCTCAACGATTTTTACAGGGTCGATTCTATCGCCAACCTTACTAAACCAAAGGATGCACTTGCTTTGATTGAAAAAATAAATGAGCAGGCACGTCAAACGCATAATACGCCTTTGCTCGTTAAATCGGTGATTTACCGGATGGTGTTTCGGAGTTACCTGGAAGAAAATGCTTTTGATAAGATTTTGATCGATTTGCGTAAAGATATTGGCAATGCCAAACAGCCCGAAAAAAGCATTTTACAGTCGCTTTTAGCCGAAACTTATTGGAATTATCTACAACAAAACCAGTGGCAAATTAATCAGCGTACACAGGTGCAAGGCGATATTGGCGATGACATTAAAACCTGGAACATTAAAAAATTAAATGATGAAACCGTAAAATATTACTTGTTGTCGTTAAAAGAGAGCCAGGTTTTACAGCAGACGAAGGTAGATACTTTAGATGCGGTTTTAGCCGGGGATAAAAAATACAGAAGCTTTAGACCTACTTTATACGACCTGCTGGCCCACCGTGCCCTCGATGTTTTAAGTAATATACAACTAGGCCTTACACAATATGATGATGAATTAATCGACATGAGCAATGCTGATTGGTTTGGTAACAGACAGGCATTTTTAAACATTACCATACCGGCCGATAGCACTTCATTTAAAGCACAGGCTTTGCAGCTGTTTAAAAACCTGATCAGATTTCATCAGGGCAACAGTAATTCTTCAGCACTGGCAGATGTGGATTTAAAAAGATTAAAATTTGTACAACAGCATTTTACAGGCGAAAAACAAGAATTGTACTATAACGCTTTAAGTAAGTTGGCTGAGCAAAGTACCCAAAGCGAAGTTTTTGCCGATATTTTATACGAGCAGGCGCTTATACATAAAAATGCACAATTGCCTGTTGATACCAATAAACAAAACCTGATTACGGCAGTTGTTTTAGCCGAAAAAGCGATTGATGCTTTCCCTAAAAGCATTGGGGCAGAGAATGCCAAAAATTTAATTGAAGAGATTAAAAGCAGTAGTTTATCGGTTAAGGTAAAAGAATTCGCACAGCCCGATCAACCAAGCCAATTATATCTATCCTACAAAAATACAGATACCGTACAGCTGAGATTGTACCATTCGCCAGAATTTAAAAATGACTATGAACAGTTTAACAATAAGGCCGATTTTCTATCTTTTTTAAGAAAAAATAAAACGGTTAGGCAGTGGGTGATAGCTGTTCCGAAGGCCAACGATTATCAAATCCACACTTTAGTTGATAAAATTGACGCATTGCCTTTTGGCAGTTATACTTTAATTGTGCAGACCATTAATCGCACGCAGAACGATACCGTTTATAGTAACATCAATTTTAAGGTTACAGCCATGGCGGTTATTAATAGGAGCAATATTGATAAGCACGAATATTTTGTTAGTCAGCTGAATAATGGTGCGCCCTTAAAAAACGTAACAATCAGACAACGGAGATATGATTACAATACCCGTAAATATATTGATGGTGAATTGTTAACTACCGATGGGAATGGTTATGCCAGTACAACCGAAACCCAGGATGGCATGAGTGCCGCATTACTAAAGCTTGGGAAGGATGAATTACAGATCAACATTAATAATTACAACAGTTATAGGGATGAGGAAGAGGAACGTGTAATTCTATTTACCGACAGACCAATCTACCGCCCGGGACAAACCATTTATTATAAAGGATTGTGTTTGGAAATCCTGAATGGAAAAAATAAAATCGCCGTAAATAAATCGGTTGATATTTCTTTTAACGATGCCAATGGAAAAGAGATTAGCACAACCAAATTAATGAGTAACGATTACGGCACATTTCAAGGTTCGTTTACCATTCCAATGGGCATATTAAATGGTCAGATGGAAATTGAAACCGAATATGGCCGTATTGCTGTGCAGGTTGAAGAATATAAACGGCCTACTTTTGAGGTGCTTTTTGATAAAGCCAACAAACATTATAAACTGAATGATAGCATTAAAGTAGAGGGCAAGGCCAGTTCTTTTTCTGGCTATTCGGTGAGCAACGCGAAGGTAAATTATAAAGTTTTCCGCAGAGTGATGGATGATTACAGGCTCAGCTACGAGCAGCGGAGTGGCATTTATGGCTCAAGGATGTATGCAGAAAGAAAACAGGTAGCCATTGGCAAAACGAGCACCAAAGAAGGTGGTAAATTCGAGATTACTTTTTTTGCAAACGTTACAGATACCAGGGCAAATTATAGCTACGAAATTATAGCTGATATAACCGATTTAAATGGCGAAACCCGTTCGAAAACGACCGCTGTAAATATAGGAAAAAAGGATATAATACTTAATGTAAGCGCAGAGCAGGTTGTGTATTTGAGCAATAAAACAGATAGTATTTCCTTTTCGGTTACCAATTTAAACAACGAAACCATTAAGGCTGATGTTAAAGCGGAGTGGAGTTTATTGCAGGCGCCATCAAGGCTGACAAACAAGAGCCCGTTTTATGCCGAAAATTATGCCATGAGCAAGGAGGCGTTTATTAAAAATTTTCCTGATGATGACTATAACAATGAACTCGAAGTAGCCAAATGGCCGGTAAAATCAGTAGAATTTAAGCAAAACCTTAGTGCCAAAAATGGTCGTGGAAACTTAATTTTTAGTCAGAAAGACCTAAATCCAGGTTACTATAAAATCAGCATAACGGCTGTAAATGGACAGAATGATACGGTTAAAGTAGATAAATACCTGGTTATTTATCATGCAGTACCTGCGGTAATACAATCAAACCTCGAATGGATTACGCCAGAAGTTACTGTGATCAAACCAAACGAAAGTGCTGTATTCCGTTTGGCAGGTTTGGCAGAAAACAGTAAGGCTTATTACGAAGTTTATTATCGCGATAGCATAGCCGAAAAAGTGTGGATCAATTTATCGACGAAACAAAGCATTGTTAAAATACAACCAAAAGTTAATTATGAAGATGGTTTTGCCGTACAGTTTACCATGGTACATCAAGGTACTGTTTACAACTCCATGCAAGAGGTTAAAATTGTAGATCCGCAGAAACAACTGAACATCCGCTTTTTAACCTTTCGCGATAAGTTACAGCCCGGCGAAAAGGAAAGCTGGAAACTGCAGATCAGTAATAACAAGGGAGAAAAACAAATGGCCGAAATGGTGGCAACACTTTACGATGCAAGTTTAGACAACCTTAAGCAAATGAACTGGAATACCAATCTGCAAACCACTTTTAATTATGGTTTCTATAACTGGAATTTCAATGTAAATAATGTTGCTAACCCAGGTTACCTATGGTTTTTAAGAAAGGATAGGAGTTATGGCTTGATTACCCGGGTTTATGAAAACCTTAATCTGTTTGGTTATAACTATTATGGCGGATACAATTATGGCTACCGGAACTACATCAACAATTTACAAAGGGCCAAACGAAAAGGCATATCTCCGGAAGCGTTAAAAAAACTAGCGGAGTTAGAAAATGGTAAATTAATTTATGGGGTGGTGTTTGATGTTCAGGGCGAAATACTGCCTGGCGTACAGGTTAGCGTAGGTAAAATAGTAACCACCACCAATGTTTTTGGTATTTACACCATTAATGCCAAAGTAGGGGAGACGCTTAATTTTTCTTTTATCGGCTTTAAGCGCTATTCTATAAAAATAGGCAATAAAAAAAGAGTTGATGTAACGCTGAAAGAAGATGGTACAGCTTTAAACGAAGTAGTTGTGACGGGCTATGGCGTGCAAAAAAAGGAAAATTTAACAGGAGCAGTAATGCAGGTTAGGGGCGCTGCTTTAAAAGCGAAGACTCCTGGCTTAGCCACAGAAGCGATTTATGGCAGTAGATCTGCCGAGGCGATGATCTTTCCAATAGCAGCTGAAGATAAGTCAACAACGCTACGTCAGGAAATTGAACCGCTTAAGAACTTAAACGTAACCCCCCGCACCAACTTTAACGAACTTGCATTTTTTTATCCGCAGTTGTTAACCGATGCCAAAGGCGAGATCTTAATCGAATTTACCATCCCGCAAAGTTTAACCCGCTATAAAATGATGGGTTTTGCACATACTAAAGATTTAAGAACAGCATCCATCACCAAGGAGCTGGTTACGCAAAAACAACTGGCCATTGCCATTAATGCGCCACGTTTTTTCAGAGAAGGAGATACCATTTTATTAAGCGCTAAACTCAATAACCTGGCAGGTAAAAAACTATCGGGTAATGCCAGTTTAGCACTTACCGATGCTTTAACCGGTAAAGCAATCCAGATTTTTGGTACAAATGATAAATCAGAAAAAACTTTTGAAGTGGATGATGAGGGCAATACTGTTTTAAAATGGACAGTAATAATCCCATCAGGCATTAGTGCCATTACCTATAAAGTTCTGGCCCAAAGTGCCAAATTTAGCGATGGTGAAGAAAATACCATTCCGGTTTTAGCAAATGCCATGCTGGTAACCGAAAGTATGCCCATAAATGTGCGTGGCAACACCACCAAAACATTCGATTTCGAAAAACTCGAAAAATCGGGCAGTTCCAAAACCATGCGTAACCAGGGTTTGACTTTCGAGTTTACCTCCAACCCGGTTTGGTATGCGGTGCAGGCATTACCTTACTTAATGGAATATCCTTACGAGTGTGCCGAGCAAACTTTTAGCCGCTTTTATGCCAATAGTTTTGCAACGGGAATTATTAATTCATCGCCAAAAATTAAAACGGTTTTTGAACAATGGAAAAACACCAATAATGGCGAAGCATTGTTATCGAACCTGGAGAAAAACCAGGAATTGAAATCGATTTTATTAGAAGAAACTCCCTGGGTACGCAATGCAGATAATGAAACTGAACGTAAAAAACGTTTGGCTACACTTTTCGACTTAAACAGAATGACCTATGAGTTAAAAGCTAATTTTGAGAAGTTAGAAAAAATGCAGTTTAATAACGGTGCATTCCCATGGTTTAGTGGCATGCGGGAAGATAGGTACATTACCCAACACATTGTTTTGGGCATGGGTCAGTTAAAAAAGCTGAAAATGGTTGATGAAAAGGCTTATCCTAAATTTAATGCCATGCTCAATAAAGCAATTATTTATCTGGATGCAGCATTGGTACAAGATTATAAAAATGAAGTGAAAGGAAAATATTTTGCTTATTTGCCGCTGCATTACCTGTTTGCCAGAAGTTATACCAATCAAAAAAATACCAGTGCCGATTTTGTGAAGGCGAAAGATTTTTACCTCAAAAAACTGGCATCCAACTGGAAAACTTTCGATACCTATCAGTTGGCGCAAGCAGCATTGGTGCTCAACAGAAACGGCAATAGTGTAGAGGCGAAAAAAATCATTACGCTGTTAAGTCAAACTGCACAACAAAATGACGAACTGGGCATGTACTGGGCTACCAACAAGGCAGGTTGGTGGTGGTACCAAAGTCCCGTTGAAACGCAGGCTTTATTGATTGAAGCTTTTGATGAAGTAGCCAATGATACCAAAGCGGTAGAGGAAATGAAAATCTGGTTGCTCAAAAATAAACAAACCAACGATTGGAAAACCACCAAAGCTACTACAGCTGCCTGTTATGCCTTATTAATGAGAGGAACCGATTTACTAGCCGAAAGTAATGAACCTGAGATCACCATTGGTGGTCAGAAATTGGCGGAATTGGAACAACCCAATGCTACAAAAGAGGCCGGAACCGGTTATCAGAAAGTAAGCATTGCAGGTGCAAATGTAAAACCCGAAATGGGCAGGGTAGAGGTTAAAAACAATAACCAAACCATAGCATGGGGCGCACTATACTGGCAATATTTTGAGCAATTGGATAAAATTACATCAGCTAATACCGGGGTCAAAATAAAGAAACAATTATTTATTCAGAAAGCCAGCAATAAAGGTGATGTGTTAACGCCGCTTACTACCAGCAATGTTTTGGCACCAGGCGATTTATTGAAGGTGCGTATAGAAATTAACTGCGATAGGGATATGGAATATATCCATTTAAAAGATATGCGTTCATCAGGTTTCGAACCCGTAAATGTGATCTCCCAATATAAATATCAGGATGGTTTGGGTTATTATGAAAGTACTAAAGATGCTTCAACCAATTTCTTTATCAGTTACATGCCAAAAGGAACTTATGTGTTCGAATATCCGTTAAGGGTTACGCATGCAGGCAATTTTTCGAACGGGATTACCAGTTTGCAAAGCATGTATGCGCCAGAGTTTACCACGCATTCTGCAGGGATAAGGGTAAGTGTCAAATAAATGGTTTACAAACCTCGTAGGTTTTAAAACATGCGAGGTTTATAATTTACATGTTACTTAGATGCACTTAGAGGTGGTCAATATTTTTTTTTGGAAAAGCAGGGTTCGGCGCACTTGGGTTGTAACAGTCCTGCTATCCGGCCTGGCAGATTTTCGCCGGAAAAAGCACGGAAATCTTTGTGCCTCCTCATCATAACCTACAACCTAAGTCAGGATCAAAGCGGGAACGTTGGGATAAGCAAGGGTAAGAGCCTCGATGTTGCCGCAATTAAGATTTCCGTAGGTTTTTACAAGAAAGGATGCAAGCCTTGGGTTTTTGTTTCTTTTGGGCCAAGCCAAAAGAAAGAGCCCCCTCGGCGGCGGTGAGCCGAGGCAAGACTGCGCGAAGGGCAAGGAAATAGCAAGTGCATTAAGATTCCCGCATGCGCGAGAATGAAGACCGTGTTAGAAATTATCCCTATACATCATGCTATCTGCCCCCTGCTCCGCTTCACTTGGTTAGTGCCTCACCTTCGGGTTTTACGCTATTATCAGGTTTATTTAACCATGGTTCTGCATTTCATATCACTGTTCCATACCCCGCAGATTTCGAAAACCTGCTTAGGTTTAAAATAGTATTAAGTAAGTTGTATTCCACCATAAGTGGCTCCAATGGGTATAATTTTATCTCCTATCCAAATTTGGCTGCGGTCAAATTTGGATACTTTGTTTTTGGCCACAATAAAAGCCCGGTGGCAGCGGATAAAATCTGTTTTTGGTAGTAAATCAGCCAGATCGTTAATGGTAATGCGCGAGCTCAGTAATTTATCCTTAAGCTGGATCTGCGTGTAATTTCCCGAGGCTTCCACATAGCAGATTTCATTTAAATTCACCTTAATTTGTTCATAACCATCTTTTACAAAAATGTAGTCCGTTTTGGCTTCCTGCTTCTGGCCACGCAGGTTAAAGAGTTCTTGTGCCTTATTGCAGGCCTTCAAAAAACGCGAAAGTGAAAAAGGTTTTAACAAATAATCAACAGCATCAAGTTCAAAACTTTGCACTGCATGTTCCGTGTAGGCCGTAGTAAAAATAACCATGGGTGGCTTGCTTAAACTCTTTAAAAAATCAATCCCACTAATGTCAGGCATTTTAATGTCCAGAAAAATCAGGTCAACCTTGTTATGCTGAAGGTAAGTGATGGCTGCAAAAGCATCAGTAAAAGTTTCCTGCAATTCTACAAACGGAACTTTTGAGGCATGCGATTTTATAATATCAAGTGCAATCGGTTCATCATCTATAGCAATGGCAATCATTTGTATTTATTTGTGTTAGGCTAAGCCTATGATTTAGTAAAATTAGTATGGCTGGTTATATTTTTGCAAATGGCTAATTCTTTAAGTTTATCCCAGTTATCATTTATAATAGCCTCTTTCTTTTTTCTAGTCCAGCCTTTAATTTGTTTTTCAAAACTTATTGCTTCGTTAATGTCTTCAAAATGTTCGCAAAATACTAAGATTAAAGGTCTTTTTCTAGCGGTATAGCAAGTTGGGTTTACAGCGTTTTCGTGTTCATAAAGTCTTCTATCTATATCGTTGGTAACTCCAGTGTAGTAGGAGTTATCTGCACATTTTAAAATATAGACGGTATATGTTTTCATTTAATTTTTTGCACTTCGATTCCAATAACGAGTGATCTCATCTTGAGCGGAGTCAAAGGATATTTAAACCTAATAAATATAGCAAAATCATGATAAGTTTAAACAAGCACCTTAAAAACAATTAGGGGCGCTTCGACTCCGCTCAGCGTGACAATACTATTTGTTATATACTTATTTAATAACCGATTGTTAAGTTGTATCATTTCAATTCCTCTCATTCAGTTTAGCAATGTCATCCTGAGCGTAGTCGAAGGACTAATCCAACTGCAAAGTTAAATGAACAAAAAACTCGTTAGCACTTTCGCGGATAATCAATTCATGTTTTCCGTAGTAAAGCAATGATAAACGTTGCTTAACATTTTCGAGTCCGATACCACTTTTCAATTTTTCGGGATCGTTATCGGCCTTGATGTAAATGCTGTTACTCACATCGAAATATAAAGTCTTTTCTTTTGTCTGTAATGTAATTTTAATATACGATGGCTGTTGCAAACTAATCCCATGTTTAAATGCATTTTCGATAAAAGGAATCAATAGCATTGGCGTAATCTGTAGGTTATTCAATTGTTCTTCAATATGCGTATCTATCCTGATATCCGCAGAGCGCGAAGTACGCAGCTTTTGTAAATCGATATAATTATTCAGGTATTCTACCTCGCGCGTTAATGAAATTTTATCCTGGGTATTCTCATGCAGCATAAAACGCATCATATCGCCCAGTTTCTGTATGCCTTCACCCGTTCTTTCCGCATTTTCTTGTAAAGCCGTTCCAAACAGGGTATTTAAAGCATTGAACAAAAAGTGTGGATTGATCTGCGATTTTAAGAAATTCAGGTTCGCATCCGATTTTCCCAGCTCCGTTTTTAGCATTTGGATTTCACTCAGTTTTTCAAATTTATGTTTGTAAACGTACCAGGCAGATGGCGTGGTAATGCAGATTAGGCAGATTGCATTTAAAATTAAGGTTATTGGCACAACTGCGCCATTGCGCATAAAAGGAATAAGAACAATTAAGAGCAAAAGTGAAACAATAATTGTTATACCTACATTTCCCCAAAAATACCGGCCAAAGCCTTTAAAATCCTTTCTTAGGTTTGGAATGATATAATAAATGGCACAAAAGGCAATAATAATATTTACCGGTGGCACAACAATCCAAATCACCAGTAACTCATAATCTATTTTAATAGAAAGTACCGCAGTAAAGATCATGAGCGTAATCAGCCAGATTTTTGTGCTCACAAATATCTCTGATACAATATTCTGATTATAACTCTTTAAAAAATGAATTTTATTAAAAAGCTCCATGCCACGCTCGTTAAAATAGGCGTAAGCGTTAAAAAGCAAGTAAATAAAAAATATATAGGTAAAAGCTTCTCCAAAAAATATGTCGTAACCGCGGTCCATATCATCATAATCCACAAGGCGGTAAGCTTCCGAATAGGTGTTGGCTATCATCCATCCAATAATAGAAAATGCAGTAACGGCAATGGTCATAATCAGATTCATCGTAACATTACGGCCCTTTGCCAGTTGAGGCATTGAAACAAAATTGAAAAGCAAAAAACTGAAGTAAATGATACTGATCTTGAATATTTCAGGAAGAAAGAAATTCGCCATGATGCTGTATTCAACAGAACTTTCAGAAAAACGGTAAGCCCCGCCAGATCTATAAGTGGTTTGTGTGCAAATGCTGATCAATGCAAGAATGTATAATGTTGTAGAAATCCAAAACTCAAGCTGGTTGATATTTTTAGATTTGATAGCAGATGAATTACCTGAAAGAATTTCCATTTTGTTTTAATTAATGATACAATTTTACAAAGAGAATCGGCTAGAATATTTAAAATGTGATGGATGGTGCAAAAAATGTGACGAACGAATAGGATTTATAGGATTGTAGGATTTTAAGATCAACAGGCCCATTTCATCTTCCCTTTTTTACTATCTTTGAAACGGATTGCTGGGATTGGTTTTTCCATCGTCCATTGTACATTTTCCATTTATCATTCACTCATTCAAAATTCATTCATTCAACATGACCGTTTACGGAATTCCAAATTGCAACACAGTTAAAAAATCGCTCGATTGGTTAAAAGCACATCAGGTAGATTTCGAATTTCACGATTTTAAGAAAAAGAGCATTACCGAAGAAAAATTAAACGAATGGTGTAATACTTTTGGCTGGGAAACCGTGCTGAATCGAAAAGGTTTAACCTGGAAAAAACTTACTAAAGAGGAGCAGGCAAAAATTGATAATCAGGCACTGGCCGTTGCCTATCTAAAAGAGAATACCAGCGCCATAAAACGCCCGATTATTGAACAAAATAGCAAGGCCATATTAATTGGATTTGACGATGACAATTATTTAAAAACACTAGCCTGATTCATTTGTTCTAATGTTAAAGTTTGTTAAATGCAGATTTTAAATGTCGAACTAAGTTACTTTTGAGTATGTACAAACTGATCATTTTTCTATTGCTTGCCTTACCTATGGGCGTTTTTGCACAAACGGTAACTACGGGTACAGTTTTCGATTATTCGAAAAAAACACTCTCACTGCCTGGCGTTTCCATCAGAAACCTGAACAGTAAAAAATCTACAAGTACCAACAGAGAAGGTAAATATGCCATCGCAGCCAACATTGGCGATCTGATTGAGTTTTCTGCTGTAGGCTATCACACCGATACGCTTTATTTAACTAATCTACTAAACAGGACCATCTATCTTCCTGTAAAATCGAACAGTTTAAAAGATGTAGATATTTCCGCAGTGCGGATGAACAGCCAGGTAACCGATGCTAAAGACCCACTGGCAGAGAAATATACCCTACTTAATACCGGGGGCAACCTAAACCGTAAGCGTATGAAGGATAAGGTTGGGGGTTTGAACCTGAATTTAGGTTACGGTAAATATAAAAGACAGCAGCGTAAAGAAGCCGATTTAGAAGAAAAGGAAATGTACCAGGATGAAATCGACGAAAATTTTACGCCAAAGGCCATAACCGATCTGACCAAACTGGAAGGCGAAGAACTTAAAAACTTTATGATCATTTACAGGCCTTCAATTGAAGCGGTTAAGGCTGAAAGACCATTCCGTTATGCTTTTTACATCTCACGTGCCTTTGTAGCATGGAAAAAATTAAGTCCACAGGAAAGAAAATTGCAGGATCTGCCAAAATTAAAGGCTAATTAGGTCTTTTTAACAGATATTGATTACATTATAACCAATATTGGTAACATTATAACCACATATAAATCTATATGTGGTTATTTTTTATATTTACCGCAGTATTACAACCTTATTATGATCATGAAATTGACTAAACTGATTAATTTTGGTTTGGTTTGTTGTGTTTTTGCTTTTTCAGCATCTGCTCAACAGGCTACAACCCCTGCACCAGCAACCAATTACAATCCTGCTGATGCCTTTGGACCACTATTTTATACCCAAAACGGAAATGAATTCCGCTCGGCAATTGGTGCACCAGGTCCGAAATACTGGCAAAACCATGTTGATTATAACATTACCGCCAACCTTGATGAAACCAAGAACATGGTGAGTGGAACAGTTACCATTACCTACAAAAACAACAGTCCCGATAAATTGCCTTATTTATGGTTACAGTTAGATCAGAATACTTTTAAAGAAACTTCACGTGGTTATGCCATTACCCCTTCGCGTAGCCGTTATGGCGCACAAGGCGAAAAATTTGATGGGGGTATAAAATCCAGAACATTAGCGTAGCACAAAAGGCAGGTGCGGTAAAATTCACTTCTATAGTTGAAGATACCCGTATGCAGATCCGTTTAGATCAGCCTTTGGCCCCTAATGGCGATTTGGTAACCATAAAAATGGATTATTCGTACATCGTACCGAAAGAAGGATCGGACAGAACCGGACATTTAACCACCAAAAACGGTGAAATTTTTGCCATTGCGCAATGGTTTCCACGCATGTGTGTATATGATGATGTAATTGGTTGGAATACTTTGCCTTATTGGGGTGGCGGTGAGTTTTATTGCGAATATGGCGATATCAACTTTGCCATTACTGCACCGGCGAGCCATATCGTTATGGGTTCGGGAGAATTATTAAACCCTGCTGAAGTTTTTACACCAGAGCAGTTGAAAAGATGGAACGCGGCTAAACTGAGCGATGCTATTGTGCACATCCGTAGCGAAGCAGAGGTAACCGATCCAAAATCACGTCCGGCGAAAGATAAACTAACCTGGAAATTTAAAATTACCAATGCACGCGATGCGGCCTGGGCTTCATCAAAAGCATTTGTATTAGATGCAGCAAGGTATAAACTGCCAAGCGGCAAAACAGGTCTGGCTGTTTCTGCACAACCGGTAGAAAGTAATGGTGTTGATTCTTATGGCCGCGGCGTAGAATATGTGAAATCTACCATCGAACATTATTCATCAAAATGGTTCGAATATCCATATCCAATGGCTGTTAACGTGGCTACCAATATTGGTGGTATGGAATATCCTGGTATTGTTTTCTGTGGCTGGACAGCTAAAAAAGCTGGCGCATGGGGAGTAATTGATCACGAATTTGGTCATACCTGGTTCCCGATGATCGTGGGGTCTAACGAACGTAAATACGGTTGGATGGACGAAGGTTTTAATACTTTCATCAACGGTATTTCTAAGAAAAACTTTAATAAAGGAGAATACGCTGGTCCTCCGGCTGATTTACACAAAATTGGTAAAAGTGTGATCGGTAACCCGATTTTCGAAAACATCATGCAGATGCCTGATGGTATGGCCGAAAGAAATATCGGTGTTAACCTGTATAGCAAACCAGGCTGGGGCTTAGACATTTTAAGAAACCAGATCTTAGGTGAGGATCGTTTTGATTATGCTTTCCGCCAATACATTAAAAACTGGGCATTTAAACATCCAACACCATTCGATTTCTTCCGTTCGATGGAAAACGGAGCGGGTGAGGATTTAGCCTGGTTCTGGAGAAGCTGGTGGTTAAACAGCTGGAAAATGGATCAGGGCATCGCTACAGTTGAAGCCGTTAAAAAAGACGATAAATTGGTAGGCTACAACATTAAAGTGGTAAACTTAGAGAAAATGCCGATGCCGATCATTCTTCAGGTTAAAACCAAAAGCGGCAAAACAGAGATCGTAAAAGTTCCGGTTGATGTTTGGATGAAAAATACAAGCTGGCTGGTTCGTTTCCCAACAACTGAAGAAATTGAATCGGTTATTTTGGATCCGGATAAAGTATTGCCAGATTCAAATCCTGATAACGATACTTGGACCGCTACGGGCAACTAAGCTTACTTTAAATAATTCCAGACCTCCTGATTTTAAAAGATCAGGAGGTTTTTTATTGCAAACTGCCGACGGTTTACTGTAAACTATCGGATAATTTAGCGATCATAAATTTTACAGATATGGAAAAACCTAATTTAGAAATTACCAATCCCGCTGGCATATACGATCCCCGTCCACATGGTTATTCTCATCTTGCCTCCGTTCCGGCTGATAGCCAACTGGTATTTGTTGCTGGTCAGGGCGGTAGCAGAACAGATGGCATTTTAAGCAATGATTTTAGGACGCAGATAGGCATTGTTTTCGAAAATATTGCTTTAGCTTTAAGAAGCAAAAATTTAACCATGGCCAACATTGCAAAACTAACTACTTTGGTGGTTGATTATGATGAAGCCAAACACGAGATCCTGATAGAAGAATCCAATAAAATATGGCCTGATCAGAAATTCCCGGTAAATACGCTTATCCCCGTACAAAGGTTGGCTTTAAACGGTATGTTGATCGAAATTGATGCTACGGCTATTGGTTAATTTATAAATCTGGTTGCAATTATTGTTAAACCGATATTGTGTTTTTTTGGAAATGAAGGGTTCTGTTTCTCTTGGAGGTTTTCAGTCCCGCTTTCCGTTTGTAGTGCCGGCGTGAAGCCGGCAGCTACCACTTCAATCAGGTTTAGAAACATCGGCTCGATGCCTTTGGCGCCATGCCGGGAGCAGAACGTTCATCCTAAACCTGACAGGAGCGGGCATGAAGTGCAACGAAATAAAGCGAATGGCAGGACTGCATTTGCCAAGAACCATTGTACATTTGTTTCCAAAAAAATATAAATACAATTAATCTGGCATTGTTAAAGCATGATATACAGATGGAAAAGGGAGAGCGCAAAAACGTTTATAAAGTTTACAATAAAATAGGCCGCTGGTTTGCCGAAAACCGTTATGACGATTCGGTGGAAAATGCTTATTTAACTGATATCCTCCAACAACTTCCTACGGATGCAAAGGTTTTGGATCTGGGATGTGGTGATGGCAAGCCTATACTGGAATATTTTATTAAGCATGAGATAAATGTTTTAGGAGTTGATGCCAGTGAGCAAATGATCGGGCTGGCAAAAATCAATTTCCCATCCACCAGGTTTCTGCTAAAAGATATGCGTGAACTCGATCTCGATGAAAAATTTGATACGATTATTGCATGGCATAGTTTTTTTCATCTTCCTGCTGCTGATCAGCCTGACATGTTTAATATTTTTAGGCGGCACCTCAATCCCAATGGTATTTTGTTATTTACCTCCGGTACCGAAAGGGGAGAAGTTTGGGGCATGAACGGTGGCGAAAACCTTTTTCATGCTTCTTTAGCTACTGCTGAATATCAAACCTTACTGCAATCAACCCAATTTGGGGTGCTAAAACACAAAATAAACGACCCTGATTGCGGTGGTGCAAATGTTTGGATGGCACAATATAAACCCCGATAATTTTGCCTTAACTTTGTGCTATGGCCGAACAGCAAAAAAACAATCCCTTACACGGTATCACCTTAGAAAAAATAGTAACCGATCTGCAAACGTATTACGGTTGGGAAAAATTGGGATCATTGATCAGGATCGATTGTTTCAATAATAACCAAACGATCAAATCGAGCTTGAAATTTTTAAGAAGAATGCCCTGGGCCAGGAAAAAAGTTGAAGAGTTGTATCTAGATACATTTAATAAATGATAGAATTTAGAATGATTGAGTTTTGAATGAAAGAATGATTGAATGGGCTAGTCTAATTCAACATTCTCTCATTCGATCCTTCTGTCATCCAATCATTGAATCATTCTCTCACTCAATCATTCAATCCTTTCTCTTTCCCTTGCAACCTTTTCTCTAAAGCCGTCGTCATCCTGATCTAAACCTTATCAAATGAAAAATATTTTCTACTGTTTTTTGCTTACGCTTATGTTAAGCAGCTGTGCCCTTGGAGTCATGACAACATTTTATTCCATGTCGAGAGGTAAAATAGATGTTCCCAAAAAAGAAAGTTATAATGTGGTTTATCAGGCCAGTTTTGGCGATCGATTAAGTGCTGATGTTGCCTATACCAATGAAAGCGGAAAACAGACCGAATTAAAAGAAGTAAACGGGGTCTGGGAACAGGTTGTTACTTTAAAATCGGGCACACACGTTCAGCTTAAAACTTTAGCTACCGCTAAATCAAAATCAAGGGGCGAATACAAAATCCTGGTGGATGGTAAAGTAGTTTCTGAATACATTTTGAGTGGGAAAAGACTCAATTATACTTTCTCATTCGATTTACCGTAACAAGCTAAATTTCACTCAATTATTCTTGCATTCTCTAATTCTGTCATTCAATCATTCTCTAATTCAATAATTAATTATTCATAAAATCTTCATATTGATTTTCGAGATTTAATAAACAAAATAACAAGGTTTATTCATCATTAATCAATGTAAAAATGAAAGCAATTAAAGTTTTAGTAATCGCCCTGGTAGCCGCTTTTACCATTAATACCGTAAGCGCTCAAACCACCACTCCGGCAAAAGCAGGAACAGAAAAAACACAGACCAAAAAAGGCCATAAAAAACACCATCATAAAAAACACACAAAGAAAGTAGCTAAAGCTTAAAAAAGGAAAGTCTTTCAGGTAAAACTGGAAGACTTTTTGTTTGTTGCCCCAGACTTCCGAAGCTGTCTCTTTCCCACAGCCTCTTTTAAACTCCGGAAGAAAATTTTTTTTTTCTGTCACACTTTCCACTTTTTGGCGTCTTATAGCTGAAACCTTGAAAAAAGGTTAATCAAACAAATTAATAAAAAACAGAATTTTAGCTATGAAAACCTATTTATGGATGTTGCTGTGTGTATTATCTACGAAGACTTTCGCACAACAGCCGGGTAATATAAATGGAAAAATTGTGGATGGGAAAACGAACCAGCCAATTGAATATGTGGGGATTATCTTATCAAATAAAAGCGATTCGACCAAAAAAATAGGCGTGGTAACCAATAAAGCCGGAGAATTTTCTTTTAATGCGGTTGCCAATGGTGATTATAAAATCAGGATTTCGGCAATGGGCTACAACTCCATCACCAAAAACATCAACATGATCGGAAAGGCTTTTAACATTGGTCTTCTAAAATTGGAAGAAGATGCCATTGCCCTAAAAGATGTGGCGGTAAGTGGCCGTTATGCCATAGCTACGGTAAAAAAGGATACCGTAGAATTTAACGCCGATGCTTATAAAACGAGACCAAACGCTGCGGTAGAAGATTTGTTGAAAAAACTGCCTGGTGTAACCGTTGATAAAGATGGTAGTATTTTAGTCCAGGGACAAAAAGTTACGCGCTTAACTGTTGATGGTAAAGACTTTTTTGGTACCGACCCAAAAACAGCAACCAAAAATCTTCCTGCCGATGCCATTGCAAAAGTACAATTGATTGACAGTAAAACACAAGAAGCGAAGGCAACCGGAATTGATGATGGTCAGCGGGAAAAAGTGCTGAACCTAACCATTAAAGAAGACAAGAAAAAAGGCTGGTTCGGAAACGCTAACCTCGCAGGAGGGACAACCGATAAATACGGAAGTTATTTAAGTACCAACCACTTTAATAAAAATCTGCAGTTTGCTGTTTTAGGAATGAGCAATAATACCAACGATGCCAGTTTCGGTTATGATGACCTGAGCAGTTTTAGCGGAGGCAATATCGGAAATATTTTTGCGCCACCAGCCGGGGGAAGTTTCTCGATCAATAACAATAACGGTAAAACCACTATTGGTGGCAGCGGTGTTTTTGATAACAATGCCATTGGCTTATACACCACGCACAGTGGAGGCGTAAATTATAGCAACTCCTGGGGAAAAAACAACAAACTAGCCATTAGCGGCAGTTATTTCACTTATTTTTCTTTTGGTTTAGGCAATAAGCTATCCAACATTCAGGATTTAAGCTCAGGCGACATTTTGCGTACACTCGATAATACCGATCGCAACAGCAATAACCAGGCACACCGTTTTAATTTTAAAGCAGAATATCATCCCGATTCGTTAACTGATATGGTATTGCGCCCCAATGTAATTCTGAACAGTACTACTAATATCAACAACCGTACTTTCAATGCTAATTTTGATGCCACAGGAAAAGCAAATGATGGAAGCCAATATTATAACCAGCATAATTTTACCCCGTCATTATTTGGGGAGTTTACGGTGCTGAGAAGATTGGCCAATAAAAAAGGCTCGGTTTCGCTCAGGTTAAACGGTACACAGAATACCTTTAATGCTGATTGGTTAAATCAATCGTTGCTCAACCAATATACAAATGGGGGTACCACGGTTACCAATATCAACCAGCAGGCCAATCAGGAAAATGCCTCAAAAACCTATACCATCAATGGCAATTATGCCAGGCAGTTAAATCAAAAATGGAGTGCCAACCTTGCTTACGGTTATACCAGGAGCATTGTTGATGCACAGCAGATCACCTTTGATTATAATCCAACAACCGATCGTTACGAAACCATTGTGCCATCCTTAACCAATACTTTCGATAACCATAACAGTTTGCAAATAGCCGGATTGGGTTTTATTTATACCGGGAAAGACTGGACGTATAATTTCGGATTAAATGCACAGGAGAGTTTGTTAAACGCCAATGTATTTAATAACATAGGTGCCAACATTGGTAATATCGAAAAATCATACTACAATTTATTGCCAAGGTTAACGGTCAATTTTAAAAATAATGCCAATCAAACCATTGCCATCAATTACCGGGCGAGCATTAATTTACCCTCAGTAACCGATTTGCAGCCCGTACAAAACAATACCAATCCGCTATACCAAAGAATTGGGAACCCGGACCTCGAGGCAAGGAAAAACCATCGACTTTCGGTAAACTTCAATACTTTCAGTCCTGATAATAACCATTATTGGAATGGATATTTCCTTTACAACCTATCATTTGATGATACCGGGAACGACATTACCTATAATAATGGCATCCAAACGGTAAAACCCATCAATGTAAACGGTAACTATTACGTGCGTGCCGGTACCAATTTTGGAATGCCATCAAAACTTAAAGGTTTGAGGATGAATTATGGTGCAAATTTCTTTACCGAGCACAGAACAAACTTTATCAGCGGTGATAAAAATATTACGAACAGGTTCGAAATCGGCCCGAATATTAACTGGAGTTACGATATTGATGATAAATTTAACGCGGGTATTTATGCTTACGTAGGTTATACTAAAGTAAACAATACAGCCGAATCGGCCATAAACAATAAGTATTTCAGTCTCGAAAATACCCTGAACCTGAGTTACGAGTTTATAAAAGATTTAAGGGTAGAGGCCGATTTAAACCACATTGGTTCTGCCGGCCGTGCCGATGGATTCAACAATAATTATTTCTTGCTTAATGCCGGGATCAACAAATATCTGATGAAACGCAGGGTAACTTTAAGCTTAAAAGGTTTTGATATCCTGAACCAGAATACCAGCATCGATAGGATTGTAAACAGTAGCCGGATAGAAGATGTACGTTACAATAACATTACCCGTTATTTTTACCTGTCGTTAAATTATAAATTAACAAAAGTAGGGGCAAATAACGAAAGAAGCAATCCACGTAGTACCGTTAATTAAACCGATAAGTAAATAAATTATAAAGTCCTTAGCAATTGCTGTTAGAAGCAACTGTTGAGGTTTTTTTATCAGGCCCCTATTAAAAATATTAGCGCAAACGTTTGTTAATGTTTCGATTATGATAAATACAGGCATTTTGTTGCAAGAATGTACCTTCGAAAATTGTCAACAGGTTATATTTCATTATTGGTTGCTGCAATTATTTTTGAGGGTCTGATTACTATTGTGACATATATCAAAGGTTTTAAAGGATTAATCAAACGTTTGCGTAAAGTTTATCTGATTTATAAGGCACAAATCACTTAAATTAGGTTTTTAAACAAAACATTTTTCAGGAAGCAATAACCAAACAACAACTGATTTAATCTACCCAGCAAAAATTAGTGTTATATTGTTTCAGCATTCAAGTTAATCTTTAGCGTAAGAGATGGAGTTATCAGTAATAAGCGATATAACCAAAGAAAAGACAACACTAAAATATCTTTTTTTAACCTTTCTTAAAATTGGTTGTGTAAGTTTTGGTGGGCATATGGCTTTAGTTTCACTGATTCAGCGCATTATGGTTGAACAGGATAAAACCATCAGCAACGAGGATGTATTAAACAGTGTTACTGTTGCTTCGTTTATGCCAGGACCTATGGCGGTAAATGTCGTCGCAAATATTGGTTATTTGTTAAAAGGGAAGCGGGGTGCTGCATTGAGTATGTTTGCAGTTTTACTTCCTGCATGCATTTTAATGATATGCCTGGCATACGTTTATCTATCTAACGGACAAAGTATAGCCTGGACATCGGTTATGCAATATGTGGGGGCCATTGTAGGCGTTATTATCATATCAACCGGGCTGCAGTTGTTTAAAAAAGAAATTGCGCTTAATTATGCTAAAATTTTACTTTTTTTAATGGCTACAATACTCGATCTGATCAAAGGAAACTACTTAATTACGGTTTCACTTATTGTATTTGGGGCCATTGCCGGACTCTTGCTTGACCGAAAAAAAGTTGATTATGCTGCATTAATGACCAGTTTTAAAACCAATTTTAAATTGAGGTTAAACTCATTTTCTTTTATCGCTGTATCGGTTTTATTAATCAATCAAATTTTATTTATTACCGGGGCATTCAAATCCTATCAAAATATTTTTTTTAAGATCGTAACCGTTTTTTCAGGGATCAGTATATCACTGTTTGGCGGTGGCTATGTTGTAATCCCGATTATGCAGTCTTTGTTGGTAAAGGATATGAACTGGTTAAGTGCCAAAGAACTGGTTGATGTAATTGCTTTTAGTCAGGTAACCCCCGGGCCTATTCTGGTAAGTTCAACATTTATTGGCTTTAAGCTTGCCGGCTTCTTCGGGGCATTGGTTGCTACCTGCAGCATGTTTATTCCTTCGGCAGTTTTAATGATTGTTGTTTCAAAAATCTTTAATAAAACCAAAGATCATCCTATTATCAAGAGCATGATATCAGGAATTAAAGTTGTAGTTATTGGTCTAATCATATCCTCTGCATTAAAAATATTATTATTGCAGCCGCATACCATTTTAGTTGGGGCAATATGTGTGGTTGCTTTAATATTAAGTTATAAATATAAAATAAGCCCCGTATATTTAATACTCAGTGCAATTTTTCTGGGAACAGTATCGATTTTTATATGATGGAAAGTTTTTTAAAACCAGATGGTATTCAGATTATCGGAACGCAAAGATCCGGGTCAAATTTACTTAGGGTAATTTTAGATCAGTCTCAGCAGATTGCCTCTCCTCATCCACCACATATTTTGGTAACCTTTGTGCCATTATTAGATTTATATGGTTTTTTAACCGAACAAAAATATAAAACGCTAATTAATGATGTAGTAAATTACGTAAAGGCAAATCCGGTACCCTGGGATGGTGTTGCTCTGGATGAGGCCTGGATTTTCGAAAACTCACAGACTTATAGTCTTTTTGAAATAAACAGATTGGTATATGAAACCGCTGCAATTGCAAAAAAAGCAAAGTACTGGTGTTGTAAAAGCATGGCTAACGTGCATTATGCAGCCGAGCTGGAAAAACATTCGCCCAACCTGAAATACATTTATTTATATCGTGATGGAAGAGATGTTGCACTTTCTTTTAAAAAGGCCATTGTAGGTGAAAAACATATCTATCATTTAGCCAAACAATGGTTTAAAGATCAAAGTGCGTGTATAGCACTTGCTAAAAAGACAAATACTGATCGGTTTTTTTCGTTAAATTATGAAGAGCTAATTGCAAACCCTGCAAAAGTGATCCAAAGTTTATGTAAATTTCTGGGGATTGATTATTCAGCAAAAATGCTTGATTTTCACAACTCCAAAGAATCTCAGGCTACGGCTAATGCAGGTGAGATGTGGGAAAATCTGGCCAAACCAATTATTAAAGATAATACCGGGAAATACCGCAAAGCGCTTAGTGAAGAGGAGATTAGTATATTCGAATGCATTAACGCCCAAACGTTAACTAGCCTGGGTTATGCTTTGGATGATCCTGAAAATCAGGTCAAATCAATTTCTGCTGAAGAAATAGAAGGATATAACCTTGAAAATGACCTGCTCAAAAAAAACATACTCTTAAATGCCCGTCAATCTGATCTCGATAACCGCGGGCCGCAATTGGAAATATTAAAGAAAATAAAGACTCATCAAGTAATAGCGGGCGTTTAAAAACAAAAATGATCGATACCATTGATATAAATGCTATACTAAATATAGCGGTTGAAGCAGGGAAGGCAATCTTAACTGTTTATGATAATGAAGCAGATTTTGAAGTATCTACTAAAAGCGATTCCTCACCTTTAACCAAGGCCGATAAAATAGCTAATGATTTAATTTGCCTTGAACTTCAAAAATTATATCCTTCTATTCCAATATTGTCGGAAGAAGGGAAAAGTATTCCTTACGAAGAAAGAAAAAACTGGGAGATGTATTGGTGTGTAGATCCGCTGGATGGAACTAAAGAATTTATCAAGCGAAATGGAGAGTTTACCGTAAATATTGCACTAATCCATAATAATCTGCCAATATTGGGCGTAATTTATATCCCTGTGCAAAATTTATTATACTATGGCAATGAGGCTTCTGGAAGCTGGAAACAAACCCCGGGGGAAGATTCACTTCAAATAAGTGCAATTAATAAGAGGGCCGATTGGACTGCTGCGGTAAGCAGATCGCATGCAGATGGCGAAGAAAAAGCAATTCTTAGCAAATACCCGATCGTTAATTTTATTGCCGTAGGCAGTTCCCTAAAATTCTGCTTGTTGGCGGAAGGGAAAGCGCAGATTTATCTAAGAACAGGACCAACTATGGAGTGGGATACTGCTGCCGGGCATGCCATTGCGTTATTTAGCGGTTGCCATATTCATACTTTGGCCGGCAAGGAAATGCTGTACAACAAAATATCGCTGTTAAACGAAGGTTTTTTGTGCATAGTAGATTAATTACAGAATAAACAAACCATCATTATGCCTTTAAAAGTTTCGTCCAAAAATAATTTTCCTGTTACTGATCAAAAAGGAATGGTAATCTGGCTATTTGGTTTGTCGGGTTCGGGAAAAACAACTATTTCTACTTTACTGAAGGAAAAACTCCAAAGAGAAGGTTTTTTTGCAACAACACTGGACGGAGATGTACTGAGGGAAGGCATTAATAGAGATTTGGGCTTCAGCGAATCAGATCGTGCCGAAAACATCAGGCGTGCCGCAGAAATAGCCAAATTGATGATGCTGAATAATATCATCACCATCTGCTCCTTTATTACACCACTTGAGCAACATCGTAAATTAGCAGCCGAAATCATCGGAGAACGGTATTTTGAAGTATTTTTAGACTGCCCGCTGGCCATCTGCAAAGAAAGAGATGTAAAGGGCTTGTATAAAGATGCCGATCTTAAACTGATCTCAAATTTTACCGGGGTAAGTGCCAGGTTCGAACCTGCCATAAATGCCAATCTTGTGATCAAAACCAATACAGAAAGTGCAATAGAAAGTATGGATAAGCTATTTTCGAAGATCATTTCCTATATCAGCCCGCTTTCTTAACCGCTTTTTCTTAGCGTTTTACCGTCGTAATTTTCCTGTTTTCATTTTTGTTTGTGTTTTTGAATGCGTTCAAGGCGATTAGTCAATCGATTGCGCAGTGTTTTTGCATTTAAATAAGTGCTATAATCACTAATATTATAAAAGCAAGAAGGAATAGCCGTTGCTTTTTGCGAGCAGTCAACTATCAAACAAAACACTATGACCAAAATTTACGAACAAACCACGGAGAACTATAGGAAAACTGTTCCTATACAAAAACGCTCTTTTGTAATCCCTCTTTTAAAAATTATTTATTGTTCTTTAATCTTTTTGATTCCTATTGCAGCCAGTGCACAGACAGTTGTAACAGGTACGGTAAAGGATGAGAAAGGCCTGCCAGCCGTTGGAACATCGGTAACCGAAACGGATGTGAAAAACGGAACATCAGTAGATGCCAATGGTAAGTTTACCCTAACCTTAAAGGGTAAACTAAAGGTTTTAACTTTTACGCTGGTTGGTTATAAAACACAAAAGGTTACCGTTGGAGCCTCTAACGTGGTAACGGTAAATCTGGAAGAAGATTTAAACAAATTAAACGAAGTTGTGGTTGTGGGCTATGGTACACAACGTAAGACAGATTTAACAGGTTCGGTCAGTTCTATAAAGAGCGAAGACCTGAATCTTGGAGGTACTACATCCAATATTGGACAAGCTATACAAGGTAAAGCAGCTGGTGTACAGGTACAACAAACCAGCTTTGCGCCCGGCGCCGGAATGTCGATAACGGTAAGGGGGGGTAACTCCATTAATACAACCAATAGTCCGCTATATGTTGTAGATGGATTTATTTCTGACAATGGTAGCACCATCAACCCAAATGATATCGAAGACATACAGATTTTAAAAGATGCTTCTTCTGCCGCAATATACGGTGCCAGAGGTGGAAACGGTGTAGTATTGATAACCACCAAAAAAGGAAAAGCTGGAAGAGTTGCCATCGATCTTGATCTATCGAACGGAAACCAGTTTTTAACGTATAAACCAGCACTGTTAAACGGGCAGCAATATACCGATATCCAGAATGCGACTGCTATTGAAGATGGAAAACCGGTTTTATTTCCACCATCTTTTAATGTAGCCAATACAAATTGGTTAGATGAAGCTACCCAAAATGCCTCAGTTCATAACAGGAGCCTAAGCATCAGTAGCGGCGATCAAAACTCGAAACTTTATGTATCTGGAAACTACATCAATCAAAAGGGTGTTTTAAAAGGTACTGGACTTGAAAAATATACCGCAAGAATTGGTGCTGAAAAGAACCTTAACGAACGTTTAAAATTGGGCGCTAACTTTTATGGTTCTAGCTCCAAATTATTTCAGCAATCTTATTCTGCAGATATTACTGCACCTTTGTTTGGTTTGTTAACTGCCCTGCCAAACATCCCGGTATATAATGCCGATGGTACTTATTTCCGTTATCAGGGTAAAAACAATGCATTGGCCAGTTTGCTCGAGCCTACCAATACCAGTACAAATAAACTCGCCAATACCAATGTTTCTCTAGATTATCAGATCATTAAAGGTTTAACGTATCATTTAGGGGCAGGAGCAGAATATACCAACCTTAACGAGGGTCAGTATATTCCAAGAACTTTAACGGCAGGAGCTGTTAATGGGGGTATAGCCGCTCAAAAAAGTTCAACTACCTTTAGGTGGCTGGTAGAAAATTATTTAACCTATAAATTCAACTTTGGTAGTCATGATTTTACTGCACTGGCTGGGGTATCTAACCAAAAAGATGTAAACGAATTTATTGCTGCAGGCAGTAAAGGTTTCCCAACCGACGAATTTTTGTTCTATAATCTTGGTGCAGGCTCAACACCAAATGGTACAAACGTAACCATCACCAATCTCGGTAACGGATACAATAGCTTTAAAGAGCAATCTACCTTTAACTCTATGTATGGAAGGGTGAACTACAGTTATAAAGAAAAATTATTGGCATCGTTTACTTTGAGGAGGGATGGCTCGTCGAAATTTGGATCTAACAACAGTTATGGGTTTTTCCCGTCAGGAGCTGTAGCCTATAAATTTACCGACGAAGAGTTTATTAAAAACTTAAACACTTTTTCTAATTTAAAATTAAGGGCAAGTTATGGCGTTACAGGTAACGACAGGATTACCAATTACCTGTATTTATCAACTTTTACCAATTACAGCACTGTACTTAATCCGGGCGATCCTTTACAAATTGGAACAGAACCTAAGACATTGCCAAACCCGAACCTGAAATGGGAAAGTACAAAACAGTTTAACCTTGGTTTGGATATGGGTTTTTTTAGCGGTCGTTTAAATGCAACGATCGATCTATATTCGAAGAAAACATCTGATTTATTGATTAATATTCCTATCGAGCAATATTGGGGATTTAGTTCGCAATTGGTAAATGCAGGTTCGATCCAGAACAGGGGGGTAGAGTTTTTAATCAATACCGTTAATATCCGAAATAACGATTTTACCTGGAATACAAATTTTAACATCTCGCTGAACAGGCAAAAAGTATTATCGTTAGGGCCTATCAATCAGATTTCAGTAAATACAGCTAATCCTAGTGGTACCGTATCAGGTCGTGAGTTTTCGAGAGTAGTTGCCGGACGAGAGCTTGGAGAACTTTTTGGATATATATATAACGGGGTTATTAAAACAGGTGAAACCTATGCCCCTCAACCAGGTGCTAAGCCAGGCGATCCGAAATATCAGGATGTTAACGGTGATGGTAAAATCACACCGGATGATATGACCTTTTTGGGTAACTCAACGCCACGCTTTAGCATGGGCTTAGGAAACGATTTTCATTATAAAGGATTTGATCTGAATATTTTCTTTCAAGGTGCTTTTGGATACTCACTATATAACATGAACAGGTTAGTTCTTGAATCGACTACTGGTGCCGATGCCTTAAATAGATTTGTGGCCGGTGTTAACGAAAATACAGATGTTCCACGCGAAGGTTATTTCCTGAGTACATTCGGTAGCTATGTAAACTCACGCTTTGTAGAAAATGCTTCTTACGTAAGATTAAAATCGGTTTCATTGGGGTACAGCCTGCCAACCAAAATTTTCGACCATATTAAGGTAATTAAAGGTTTAAGGGTATATGCAGAAGGACAGAACTTATTTACCATCACCAATTATACAGGAACGGATCCGGAGGTAAATTCACATTCTGGAAGCAATTTTGGTGGCGGTATAGACTTTAATGCCTTTCCAGCTTTCAGAACCTTTTCGGCAGGTGTAAAATTAACCATCAACTAATAATTCCTATCGATAGCATTAATAAAGATAAAGAGATGAAAAGATATAAAATAATCATAGCCATAACTGCAGTTGTTCTTTTGCAGTTTTCTTGCAAAAAAGATTTAGAGCCAGTGGTGTATAGCAGTTTAACGAGCACAAATGCCTTTAAAACAAAATCTGATGCTATTGCTGCTGTAAATGCTGTTTACGCCAGGTTAAAAGGACCATCTGTTGGCGATAATTTCGATTACTGGACAGTAAGACATTTCGCCTTAACCGATTTAACTACTGATGTGGGCCATTGTAGCTATAGTGGAGATCCTGGTCAACTTTCTAACGTGCAATGGAATTCGGCAAATGGTTTAATTGCAGAAGATTGGAGGCAGATCTATAAACTTATTTCAAATGCGAATAATGCGATCTATAACATTACTCCAATGACCAGCCTTACCGAGACTGAAAAAAATCAGTTTCTTGCCGAAATTAAATTTTTAAGGGCTGTTGCATATATGGATTTAACCGATGCCTGGGGACCAGTTATTCTGGCTACAGAAAAAGACCTTGAAAATCCAAATTATACCAAAAACGCATCTTTAACCCCGCTTGATCAGATTGAAGCATTTTTAATAACCGATTTGCAGGCTGTGGCCAATACTTTGCCTATAAATTATGCCAACAATCCTTTTTACAGCAGCAATGATGTAGGGAGAGCTACAAAAGGAGCAGCCCTTACCCTATTGGCAAAATTATATCTTCGCCAACATCAATGGCAGAAAGTGGTGGATGTAACCAAGCAGGTAATGGATTTAAATGTTTACTCGCTTTATCCTACTTATGCAGGTCTTTTTGCAGAAAGCAATAAATGGTGTTCAGAAAATATCTTTTCAGTATTAAGTGATGCCAATGTAAACGGAACTGAACTTTTAAACCACTTCGGACCACTTGATCACCCTGTTTTAACCGATAGATGGCAATATTATGCCGTAACATGGGATTTTTACAACAGTTTTGATGATGCAGATGACCGGAAAAAACTTTTTTTTGCAGAATACACCGGCGTTGATAAATTGGTGCACAAACAGGCTCCATCATTAGGTGCTACACCACCTGCAGGCGTATTTTACATGCAGGATGTGGCCACAGCTAAATATGCTGATCCAAATGGCGCTAATACCTACTATGATGGACATAGCGTAAATATCCTCCGTTATGCTGATGTTTTGCTAAGCAGAGCAGAGGCAATTAACGAGCTAAGCGGGCCCAATGCAGAATGTATTGATCTGATCAACCAGGTAAAAGGAAGATCGCATGCCAAAACACTGGTTGCTGCCAATTATAATCAAAGTACCTTACGCGACGCACTATTGCAAGAGCGTGGTTGGGAATTGTTCTACGAAGGAAAAAGAAGAGCTGATTTAATGCGTTTTGGTAAATATGAGAGTATTGTAAACGGATATTTAAAGCGTACCAATCAAACACCTACAGTGGTAATGCCACGAGATCAGTACTTCCCTTATCCTTTAAATCAGGTAAATATAAATCCGAACTTAAATAACTCGGGTAGACAATAATTTCATATTTTAATATGATTAAAAAGAATATGTAGTTTTAACTGCATATTCTTTTTTGTTTAGCCATATTCATACTAAATTCAATTTTATGAAGTACTTTTTAAAATCCATTATTTTATTGTGTCTGCTTTCATTTTACGGTTGTTATAACGGTGATGGTATTAAAGAAATAAAAGTAGGCTTACACAACAACAATGAATTAAAGATACAGATTGATGTAAGTACCAATTCGGATGTTGATATTTATGTGAAATATTGGCCAAATAAAATTGCAGATTCTACAAAAGAAATAACTTCTGTTTCAAGGCATAAAAGCCATCACAGGCTTATACTTTGCAACATTATGCCCAAAACAAGTTATGCCTACCAGGTTGTTGCTGTAAAAAATGGCATTGAAAAACCCAGTAAAACCTATACTTTCGAATCGCACGAACTGCCTGAATGGTTAAAAGACCAGTTTAAAGCAAAAAGTGCCGATGATAAATTAATTCCCAAAGAACTTAAGAACGGATTAATTTTAGTTAATAAGCGGTATTCGCCAGGCATGGCCTATCTGGTTGATTATAAGGGTAGGTTGAGGTGGTACCACATGGTTGATAATGTAGGTTTCAAAGTAATCAATTTTACAAAAGATAAAACCCTGCTTTCTATTTTAGGAGGTAACGATGAACCCACAAGCTATGGTAGTCAAATACTGGAGCTCAGCTTGGAAGGTGATACGCTTTTACATCTTAAAAAAGGACAGGGTGATTTTAAACAAACCATTCACCACGAAATTTTAAAAAATCAAAAAGGCGAACTCGTTACGCTTTTCGTTGATCAAAAAATAACTGACCTAAGCCATATTGGCGGAAGTAAACAGGATACCATCAATGGAGATGGCATTTTGGTGATGGATAAAAAGGGGAAACAGGTTTGGAAATGGAGCGTATTCGATAGCCTCGATCCTCTTAGTGATAAATCTTTACTCAAAACAAAGAAAGATTGGATGCACGCCAATAGCCTAAACTATGATAAAGATGGTAACTACATTATTTCCTTTTATAACAATGGTCAGATCTGGAAAATTGATGCCAAAACAGGTATAATAATCTGGAAATTCGGTAAAGGTGGTAGCATAAAAATACCGGTGAATACCAGTTTTTCTCAGGCGCATGCCGTACACATCAATGCAGAAGGAAATTTAATGTTTTTTGATAATGGCATCGAAAAGCATCAATCAGGAGCTTACGCATTTAAAATAAATGAGCAAACGCAAAGTGCAAGTTTGGATATGCATATCCAATTGCCTCAACAAATTTATAACGATCGTATGGGCAGTGCCTACATGATTAATAAGGATAACATATTGTGCTGCAGCTCTAAAAGACACATTGTGGTACTCACCAACAGAAAAGGTGTATTATTGTGGACATTGGAAGCTTCGGTTCCTGCATATAGGGGAATATTTGTAACTTCGGACCAATTAAGTCCTTATTTGAAACCTTAGTTTATGAAGAAAAGTTTAATCGTTATTTTTTCCATTGCAATAACATTGTCCCTTTCTGCATGCAAAAAAGGAAACATTAAAAATCTAAATAGCATTAGCTATGGCTCATCATTCGGGATGTGCGCAGGCTATTGTTCCAGCAACTTACTCATTAGCGATTTAAAACTTACCTTTTCCAAATCGAAGAACGGCCAGTCGGCCGATACCAAAACCTGTAGCAAAACCATTTCGGAGGCGGATGTTACGGCCATTAAAAATGAGTTGAACATCAGTAAGATTTCGAACCTGCCAGAAGTAATAGGTTGCCCTGACTGTGCCGATGGGGGAGCCGAATGGATCTCGATCAATGCCGATGGTAAACAATATAAAATTACCTACGAGTATGGTAAAGCCCCAAAAGAACTCGAAGTTGCTGTAGCGAAACTAAAGGTACTTAAAGATAGTTTTAAGGATTGCAATTAGCAGAGCGTGTTGTCTCATTAGTTTGAATCCATTCTTTTCAATGAAGATAAATTGATTTTTTTTAAAATTTGAGGGGAAAACGTAAATCGTTGTGATTTGCTGTGCCACCTAAACCCGATATACGTGGATGCCGATTTAAGCAATATCTTTGCTGTTTTATGGTGTGCTTACTTGTTTCGCAGGTTCATCGGCAGAAACATTAGCGGGACAGAACCTAAACTAAGAATTGCTGCAATTGCTTTCCAAATAATGTTTTGTAATCATGAAAAGATGCTATAATGGATTTAATGTTTAAGGCGAGAAAGATTGCCTCACGCCATCACCGCTTCCTCCGCTTCGGTTCGCAATGACGGTGACCAGGAAGAAAAATTGCAACTCCTTAATCCTGAACTGAAAACCGGCAATTGCCAACTGAAAACTTTTTACGCTAACCCCTTGATTTTTAAAAAGAATTGTTCTACTTTTGCAGTCCGTTTTATGGGCTATCTGTGAAGATGCCGGGGGAGCGGTAAATTTTTTAATAAAAAACATAAAAAAGCACAATGCCAACCATTCAACAATTAGTTAGAAAAGGTAGAGTAGCACTGGAGTTCAAGAGTAAGTCTCCAGCGTTGGACAGCTGTCCACAGCGAAGAGGTGTATGTACACGTGTGTACACCACTACCCCTAAAAAACCAAACTCAGCAATGCGTAAAGTTGCCCGTGTTCGTTTAACGAACGGTAAAGAGGTAAATGCATACATTCCTGGAGAAGGTCACAACTTACAGGAACACTCTATTGTATTGATCCGTGGTGGTCGTGTTAAAGATTTACCAGGTGTACGTTACCACATCATCCGTGGTGCATTAGATACATCAGGTGTAGCTGGTCGTAACCAACGTCGTTCTAAATATGGTACTAAACGTCCTAAACCAGGACAAGTAGCTGCGGCGCCAACTAAAGGTAAAAAGAAATAATCGGGAGGAAATAAGAAATGAGAAAGTCAAAACCAAAAAAGAGAATTATTCTTCCTGACCCAAAATTTAATGATGTTCAGGTAACTCGTTTTGTAAACAATATGATGTACGATGGAAAAAAATCTATCGCTTATTCTATCTTTTACGATGCTGTTGAAATTGCTGAGAAAAAAGCAGGTGAAAACGGTTTAGAGATATTTAAACGTGCTTTAACTAACATTATGCCAGCTGTAGAGGTTAAATCTCGCCGTGTTGGTGGTGCTAACTTCCAGGTTCCAACTGAGGTTAGACCAGAGCGTAAAACAGCTTTAGGTATGAAATGGTTAATTTTATATGCTCGTCGTCGTGGAGAAAAAACGATGAAAGAGAAATTAGCTGGTGAAATCGTAGCTGCTGCTAAAGGTGAAGGTGCTGCTGTTAAGAAAAAAGAAGATACGCACAAAATGGCTGAGGCTAACAAAGCGTTCTCTCACTTCAGATTCTAGTATTAGGATTAACAGATTAGTAAGATTACACAGATTTAATTAGAAGATTATACTGATTAGATAAATTACACCGATTTGTTATTACATAATCGGTGTAATCATTTAAAATCAGAAATCAAAAACATAACATGGCAAGAGATTTAAAATTTACAAGAAATATTGGAATCGCGGCTCACATTGATGCAGGTAAAACTACAACAACTGAGCGTATTCTTTATTATGCTGGTGTAAGTCATAAAATTGGTGAAGTGCACGAAGGTGCTGCAACAATGGACTGGATGGCACAAGAGCAAGAGCGTGGTATCACGATCACTTCTGCTGCAACTACTGTTGATTGGAATTACAGAGGTCAAAAATATCACGTTAACGTGATTGATACTCCGGGTCACGTGGATTTTACCGTAGAGGTAAACCGTTCATTACGTGTACTGGATGGATTAGTGTTCTTGTTTTCGGCTGTTGATGGTGTTGAGCCTCAATCGGAAACTAACTGGCGTTTAGCAAACAATTACAGTGTGCCTCGTATTGGTTTCGTTAATAAAATGGACCGTTCCGGAGCAGACTTTTTAAAAGTTGTTAAGCAAGTTAAAGAAATGTTGGGTAGTAATGCAGTTCCATTGCAATTACCTATCGGATCTGAAGACGGATTTAAAGGTGTGGTTGATTTAATCAACAACCGTGGTATCGTTTGGAATGAGCATGATAAAGGAATGACCTTTACTGAAGTGCCAATCCCTGAAGATATGATTGATGAGGTTGCTGAGTGGAGAGAGAAATTACTTGAATCAGTTGCTGATTATGATGAGTCGTTAATGGAGAAATTCTTCGAAGCGCCAGAAACAATCACAGAACGCGAAGTTTTAGATGCTTTACGTGCAGCTGTTTTAGATGCTAAAATTGTACCTATGGTTTGTGGTTCATCTTTCAAAAACAAAGGTGTACAAACTATGCTTGATTATGTGATGGAATTATTGCCTTCACCTATGGATAGCGAAGGTGTTATTGGTACTAACCCGGATACTAACGAAGAGGTTTTATTAAAACCAAGCATTAGTGAGCCGTTTGCAGCTTTAGCTTTTAAAATTGCAACCGATCCATTCGTAGGTCGTTTATGTTTTATCCGTGTTTACTCGGGTAACTTAGAAGCGGGTTCTTATGTTTATAACTCTCGTTCTGAAAATAAAGAGCGTATTTCCCGTATCTTCCAAATGCATGCTAACAAGCAAAATCCTGTGCCAAATGTGGCTGCTGGTGATATTGCTGCGGTAGTTGGATTTAAAGATATCAAAACAGGTGATACACTTTGTGATGAGAAAAACCCAATCGTTCTTGAATCGATGGATTTCCCAGAGCCAGTTATCGGTTTAGCTATTGAGCCTAAAACTCAGGCTGATGTTGATAAATTAGGTATTGGTTTAGGTAAATTGGCTGAAGAAGATCCTACATTCAGGGTTCAAACAGATCAGGAAACTGGTCAAACTGTAATCTCTGGTATGGGTGAGCTTCACCTGGATATCTTAATTGACCGTTTAAAACGCGAATTTAAAGTTGAAGTTAACCAGGGTGCGCCACAAGTAGCTTACAAAGAAGCTATTTTCGGTACAACTACTCATCGTGAGACTTATAAAAAACAATCAGGTGGTCGTGGTAAATTTGCTGATATTTCAGTAGTTATCTCTCCAATTGATGCTGATTTTGAAAAAGGTGGCTTACAGTTCGTAAACGAAATTACTGGTGGTTCAATTCCTCGTGAATTTATCCCTTCAGTAGAAAAAGGTTTTGCTGCATCTATGGCGAATGGAGTATTAGCAGGATATCCACTTCCTGATATGAAAGTTCGTTTAACGGATGGTTCATTCCACGCGGTCGATTCAGATGCTTTATCATTTGAACTTGCGGCTAAAATGGCATACCGTGAGGCTTTACCTAAATGTAAACCTACTTTGATGGAGCCAATCATGAAAATCGAAATCTTAACCCCTGAAGAAAACATGGGTGATGTAATCGGTGATATGAACCGTCGTCGTGGTCAGTTATTAGGAATGGATACCCGTAACGGATCTCAGGTAATTAAAGCAACTGTGCCTCTTTCTGAAATGTTCGGTTATGTAACTCAGTTACGTACCATCACTTCAGGACGTGCAACTTCTACAATGGAATTTGACCACTACGAAGCTGCACCTAAAAACGTACAGGATGAAGTAATTGCTAAATCTAAAGGAAGAGTAAAATCTGAAGACTAGTTAGAATAAGTATTTTAGTGTCAAGTATCAAGACGGATTGTCCAATCTTGATACTCGATACTTGTATCTTGATACTACAAATGATAAATCCGGTTTCTGTTGTTAATAGCTCTAACAGGAAGCCATAATTAAAAATAAGATGAGCCAAAGAATCAGAATTAAATTAAAATCTTACGATTACAACTTAGTAGATAAATCTGCTGAGAAAATCGTAAAAACTGTTAAGCCTACGGGTGCAGTGGTTAGTGGTCCGATTCCACTTCCTACAGAGAAAAAAATCTTTACTGTATTACGTTCTCCACACGTTAACAAAAAAGCTAGAGAGCAGTTCCAATTATGCGCTTATAAACGTTTATTGGATATTTATAGCTCTAACTCTAAAACAGTTGATGCTTTAATGAAACTTGAATTACCTAGCGGTGTTGAAGTTGAAATCAAAGTTTAATTGATTTTAAAAGAACAAAAAAGGTCGTGATGCAAATCGTGGCCTTTTTTTATGCCCAGTCATTTTCAAACAAAAGCAGGTAAGTTCGGTTTAACTGGTATGAACAAAGACAAAGACCAACAAGAAGAACTGCCCGTTGAAGGACAGGATTTTGCCAAGCCAGAAGAAGAGCAGAAAAAGAAACCTTCCTCACACGGCGAAGTAGCCAATCAAAAAGGAGGCGATTTTTCTGAACTGGAAGAAAGCCGAATGGAAAAACCACCCAAACACCGTGAAGAAAATGGATCGAGCAAGGATGACCTGGATAGCGATACTAGGATAGATCAAAGTAAAGGGGTGAAATAGCTCTAGATCGATTGATTATCAAATACCTAAACTTTTTCATACTATCAACTGTTATTAAAATAAGAGTGTCTGCAAAATAATACTTTTATGGAAATGAATGACGATATTAAGAAAAGGGAAGTAGATCAGCAGTTGGGTTCCCATAAGGATGAGGGAATAGACTGGGATAATGGAGAGGCCACTTATGGTCATAAACGTTCTGATTTTAAAAGGAAAGACGAGCCGGAAGAAACGCATTTGGCAAAAGCTGATGCTGCCGCCCACAATATTAACAAAGAGCTAAAAAATGTCAATTTTAGCCAAAATGAAGATATTGCAAATAGAAATAAAGATGCAGCGAAAGGTATCCGTGGTAAAGATCTGTAATGGAAGTAATTTAAAAGGGAATATTCATATAGAATAATCCCCTAGTAATATTGATGCATTTTCCGGCAGATGGAAATTAATTAGGATTCCACAACTGAAATTGCGTTAATAAGTAGCAAATGCCCTTAAATTGTTTAGTCTCTGATTTCTTTAGTTAATCTTTGTCGCGAATCCTACAGCAGCACAAATTTCAACGATTAAAGCCAATTTACAAAAACAAGGCGTATATATTTATTGATATATGTCAATTAAAGGTGTCTTTCAGGTTTACCAGAGTTGTCAGTATAAATCACTTGTTTGTGAATAATCCTTTTTGATCCGGTCACCATACTGTTTTACTTTGTCAACATATTCAGGTGCTTTTTCCCTAAAATCATCTACCAACGATTTTCCATCAGTAGCTCTTTTCTTTGTAGCATATTTAAACCCGTAAACTGCTGCAGCGCCTAAAATGGCATATTTTAATAATCCCATAACTAAAAATTATATTCCTGTATTTAATGCACGGTCTTCATCCGTTTCATTAAGCCCTGTTTTGGTTTTAAAATCATCAGACGAACTTCCGGTATGGCTATCGGCACTTTTCACCGTTGGGTGTTTATCTGCACTGTTATATGCATCATCGCTAAGCGAGTCTTTACCTTGTGTTCCCGAATTGTCGTAACCATCTTTTGCCAAAGGATTACCTTTAATCAGCTCACTTGGTTCCTTGCCATAAGCAGTTACCTCATTTACATCATTACCGGCTTCGTATGCTTTTTGCACATCCGATTTTTCTTCTTTTCCACCTTCTGGTCCAACATAACCTTCGGTATGCTCTTCCTTATTATATATACTCGTTTTCATAGAAATGTATTAAATCTTACTTAAACAACGTATCTGCAATCAAAAGGTTTGTATTTTATTATTGATTTCGTGACTTAAGACTTAGAATATATTTATTTTAATCGTTGATATTTAACATCATTATTAATCAGCTGAAAGTAGGCTCGTAATGGTATAGTTTTAGCAAAGCACGATTAATCAACTTTTAAATATGAGCAAGGCAGAGCAAAATCGGATTAATCAACAATATGCCAATCAAAAAGCGTGGCTTAAATGGGGACCATACCTTACTGAGCGACAGTGGGGAACGGTGAGGGAAGATTATAGCCCCAATGGAAATGCCTGGGATTTTACAACGCATGATACAGCGAGGAGCAAAGCTTTTAGGTGGGGTGAGGAAGGATTAGGGGGCATAAGTGATGATCAGCAACTGCTTTGTGTAGGATTAGCTTTGTGGAATGGTGAGGATGCTATTTTAAAAGAACGGCTTTTTGGTTTGAGCAACGAGGAGGGCAATCATGGAGAAGATGTTAAAGAACTTTATTATTATTTAGATAATACACCCATGCATACCTATATGCAAATGTTGTATAAATATCCACAATCTGCTTTCCCTTACTCCAGGCTTGTTGATGAAAATGCCAAACGATCAAGACTGGAACCCGAATTTGAATTAATGGATACAGGCATCTTTGATGAAGATAAATATTTTGATGTTTTTATCAATTATGCAAAGGATGATGTGGATGATTTGCTCATTAATTACACCATTTTTAATAGAAGTAATGAAGATGCCGGGCTTCATATCTTACCACAGTTATGGTATCGTAACAACTGGAGTTGGGATGGCGCTACAGCTAAACCTGCAATTAGCAGCATTGGACAAAATAAATTGCTTTTGCATTCAGAAAAGCAAGGTAAATTTTATTGTTATGCAGATGGTATGCCTGAATTTTTATTTACCGATAATGAAACCAATAATGAACGTTTATATCAATCGGCCAATGTATCAGATTTTGTAAAGGATGGTATAAATGACTATCTGATAAACGGGAATAAAAAGGCTGTAAATCCTGCCAAAACAGGAACCAAAGTTGCAGTTCATTATACAAAGCTTATTCCTGCAAAACAAAGTATCAGCATAAAATTAAGATTAAGCAGTAGCCAGCTAAAAGCACCATTTGAAGATTACGATCAGATTTTTGAAGCGCGTAAAAAAGAAGCCAATGAGTTTTATGCCGATAAATACGCTGCGAATTGTAGTGATGAAGAAAAGATGCTACAACGCCAGGCTTGGGCGGGTATTTTGTGGAATAAACAGTATTATAATTATGATGTTAATGCCTGGTTAAAGGGCGATGCAGGTTTACCAAAACCAGCAATTGAAAGAGCGTGTGGAAGAAATTACCACTGGAGCCATTTTATGGCAAATGATATTATTTTAATGCCCGATAAGTGGGAGTACCCCTGGTTTGCAGCCTGGGATCTTGCTTTTCATTGCATAGCGCTTGCGCCTGTAGATCCCGATTTTGCCAAACAGCAATTGAGGTTGTTATTAAACAACAGTTATATCCATCCTAACGGACAATTGCCCGCCTACGAATGGGATTTTACAGATGCAAATCCGCCGGTGCATGCATTGGCTTCTTACAAGGTTTATCTGGTAGATAAAAAAATAAAAGGAACCGGTGATTTAAAGTTTTTAGAAGAGGTGTTTCAGCGCTTACTCCTCAACTTCACCTGGTGGGTAAACCAAAAAGATAGCGAGGGTAATAATATTTTTGAAGGTGGCTTTCTGGGGCTTGATAACATTGGGATATTTAACCGCAGTGAGCCCGTACCCGGCGGTGGCTTTTTAGAGCAAGCCGATGGCACCAGCTGGATGGCAATGTATGCTTTGAATATGCTTCAGATAAGTATAGAGCTTGCCTTACAAAATCCGTTATATGAAGATATGGCAATAAAATTTGCACAACATTTCTTATTTATTGCCGGATCAATTGATAATATGGGCGACCATCACATTGGACTATGGGATGATCATGATGGTTTTTACTACGATTTATTACGTAATCCCAATGGAAACTGGGATCGGTTACGCCTCCGCTCTCTTGTTGGTTTGATCCCCATGTTTGCGGTTATTGTTTTTAGCGATAAAGATTGGAAAGACTTGCCAAAACTTAGATCTCATTTGGAAGCTTTTATGCTTCAACGACCTGATTTAGTACAGCTGGTGAGCCATTGGGCAGATAAAAGTGGAAATGATAAACACTTGTTTTCGCTTTTGCGTGGCCATAGGATGAAAATGCTTTTGCGCAGAATGCTGGATACGACCGAGTTCCTCTCTGATTTTGGTATTCGATCGGTTTCCAAAATTTACGAAACACAGCCTTTTAGTTACTGGTTAAATGGAAGTGATTATTCTGTAAAATATATTCCTGCAGAAAGTGATACAGGTATGTTTGGTGGAAACAGCAATTGGCGCGGGCCAATTTGGATGCCTTTAAACTATTTATTAGTTGATGCCTTAAAACACTTTCACGAATATTATACAGATGATTTTAGGGTGGAATATCCAACAGGATCAAACGAATATTTCTCACTGAATGAAATTGCAGATTTATTGAGCAAAAGGATGAAAAATTTATTCCTTAAAAATGATAAAGGGGAGCGTGCGGCATTTGGAGGTTATCCTAAATTAAATCACGACGAACATTTTAAAGATTACATTTTATACTACGAATACTTTAATGGTGACAATGGAAAAGGTTTGGGTGCTAGCCATCAAACGGGGTGGACTGCTTTGATTGCCCTTTTATAGATGTAAAATTATTCATACCATGTATTACACTCAACAGGCTTAAAAAATCAGAGGTTTTAAAAACGAATCTTTTTATTAAAGCACCTGAATCATTAACTTCGCCCAAAATTAATTGAACGCATGGAGTGGAAATATTTACTATCGAATAAAAGGTACGGACAAGAACAATATGGTGCCAGTACCGATCGTGCGCGTTCTGATTTCCAGCGTGATTACGACCGTTTGATTTTTTCATCTCCGTTTAGAAGATTGCAGAACAAAACCCAGGTTTTTCCCTTACCCGGAAGTGTTTTTGTTCACAATCGCCTTACACATAGTTTGGAAGTGGCGAGTGTGGCCCGTTCTATGGCTAATATTTTCCTTAACAGCGTAAATACGCACAACCCTGAACTGATTAAGGAAGTGCCCTTGATTAACGAGGTAGGCAATATTGTGGCAGCAGCTGCATTGGCGCACGATTTGGGTAACCCTGCTTTTGGCCATTCAGGTGAAGCAGCCATTTCGAGGTACTTTACCGATGGCGACGGCCGTGTGTATCAAAAAGACATGAACGAATCGCAGTGGCATGATCTGATTAATTTTGAAGGAAATGCAAATGCCATCAGGATCCTTACGCATCCGCTTAAAGGAAAAGGCAACGATGCTTATGCCTTAACTTATTCAACCCTGGCTTCGATTGCAAAGTACCCATGTGCATCTATTGCAGGTAAACAAAAAGGCCTTTTGCACCGCAAAAAATATGGTTTCTTTCAGTCGGAAGAAGAAACATTTAAAAAAATTGCTACCGAGCTTCATTTAGAACAGGAAGAAAACGAATACCTGATTTATAAACGCCACCCTTTGGTTTACCTGGTTGAAGCGGCAGATGATATCTGTTACAGCATCATCGACCTGGAAGATGCCCACCGTTTAAAAATCCTGTCTTACGAAGAGGTAAAAAACTACCTGTTGCCATTTGCTAACTCAACAACAATTGAAGAACGTTTAAAAAACGATTATGAAGACGATGATGCCAAAATCGGTCTGTTAAGGGCAAAAGCCATCAACACCCTGACCAACCAGTGCGCAACCATCTTTTTCGAAAAGCAGGAAGAACTGTTAAAAGGAGAGCTGAATCAAAGCTTAACCGATTTATTACCTGAACCATACGTCTCAGCCTGGAAGGCAGTCGAAAAAATTTCGGTTGAACGCATTTATAATTTCTCTTCAGTAATCCAGAAAGAAGTGGCTGGCTACAAAATTATGGCTGGTTTATTGGAAGAATTTGTACCAGCGCTGATCCATAACAATACGCATTATTATAAAAAACTGGTCAAGCTGATCCCTAAACAGTACCATACAGATTTAACTGATATTTATTCCATCACACAGAGTGTATTAGACTTTGTTTCGGGAATGACAGACCTCTATGCTGTAGATTTATACCGGAATATTAAAGGCATCTCTTTCCCGTCAGAAACGTAGCCGTTTTAACACGGCTGTCGGTTTTTAGCCCAATTTATTAAATCAAACCGGTGTTAACAGCTTTTAAATAGGCTGTTGGTGTAAAATTATGAATTCTCTTTTTATATATGAATCTGATTTTCAATATATTGAGTATTTTTAAAAAGTCTTTCGTGTAAAGCAGGGTCCTCAGCTTGTACTAATTATTAGATTTGATCGTTAGTCTGCTTCTTTTTTGTAGCCAGATAATTAGATCTCATCCCTATTCATGAAAAAATTTTTACTGATCACGCTGCTAAGTATGGGTTTGGCATTGGCTGTTAAAGCACAAGCTCCGCAACAATTCAATTATCAGGGTGCTGCCAGAAATGCCAATGGTAGCCCACTCGCAAATAAAAGCATATCCCTGCGCATCAGCATCCTGGATGCATCGGCAACGGGTACTACGCAATATTCGGAAGTAAGAAATGTGGTAACCAATGTTTTGGGCCTTTATGCAGTAGCCATTGGATCAGCAGGAGCCAGTTCGGTAACCGGTACAATAGGAGGGGTGACCTGGGCAAGTGGATTAAAATTCGTAAAAGTCGAAATCGACCCCGATAACGGAAGCAATTTTACGCTGGCCGGAACGGCACAATTGTTAAGTGTTCCTTATGCATTATATGCTGCCAACGGCCCAATCGGACCGAAAGGCGATCCGGGTGCAACAGGCCCCGCAGGTGCACAAGGCGCGGCAGGTGCAGTTGGTCCACAAGGTCCGCAGGGCGTTGCCGGGGCAACTGGTGCTCAGGGACCAATAGGATTAACTGGTGCACAGGGAGCAATTGGGCCAACAGGTCCACAAGGCATAAAAGGTGATACCGGAGCAACTGGAGCAACCGGCATACAGGGTTTACAAGGTATACCCGGAGTAAAAGGCGATAAGGGCGACAAAGGTGATATTGGTCCGGTTGGTCCATCTACGGGGACTGCCGGAGGCGATTTAATCGGAAATTATCCAAATCCAACTATAGCTAATCTTCAGGGAAAAACGGTAAGTGCAACTGCGCCATCCAATAACCAGGTACTTTTATTTGATGGAGCTGCATGGAAACCGGTAACATTGGATGTTAGTCAGTTATCTGGTGCCAGGGCCTTAACTTCAACAGATTTAAGCATTAGTACCAATGGTGTAACTGCACTGTTAAAAGATGTGGTAATAGATATCAATGCAGGTGCAATAAGTACCATTAAACTTGCTGATGGCGCAGTAGCTACGGCAAAGTTGGCAGATGCGGCGGTAACTTCAGTAAAAATCGGAAATAAAGAAATTAAGAATGTTAACATAGCCGATTCTGCAGTGAATACGCTTCAACTAGCAGATAAATCGGTAACTACGCCAAAACTGGCTGATGGAGCTGTAACTTCCATCAAAATCGGAAATAAGGGGATTAAAAATATCAATATAGACGATGCTGCAGTAAATACGCTTCAGTTAGCGGATGGCTCGGTAACTACGCCAAAACTCGCCGATGCAGCAGTAACTTCGATCAAGATCGGCAACAAAGAAGTTAAAAATATCAATATAGACGATGCCGCTGTGAATACACTTCAGCTTGCAGATGGCTCGGTAACGACACCTAAACTTGCAGATGCTTCAGTTACCCTTGCTAAATTAACCACCAATGGGGTGAGCGATGCAAACAAGGTTTACATTACCAATGCGATAACCGGAAAGCCGGAACTGATCAGCAGAACATTATTTGCCAATGCAAATGCCTGGGCTTTGAGGGGCAATACAGGAAATATAGATCAGAATAACAATTTCCTGGGCAATACCGATGATGTAGCCATTAATTTTTTGGTTAATGGTTTAAAATCGGGCCGCCTGGGCAATTCAGCAGAAACCAACATTTCTTTTGGTTATAAAACACTTACAGCAAACGTATCAGGTTTTTATAATAGTGCCTTTGGAAGGGAAGCATTATCGGTAAATATCTCGGGTTATGAGAGCAGTGCTTTTGGCTACCAGGTATTGCAACGTAGTTTTAGTGGCATCAATAACAGCGGTTTTGGTTCGCAGGCCCTATCGGCCAATACGGTTGGCTCTAACAATACGGCGATGGGTACACACACTTTAATGGCTAACGGTACAGGCGTTGCCAATACAGCGGTAGGAAGTTTAGCGCTCGAAGCGAGCAATGGCGATAATAATACCGCAATAGGTTATAACGCCGGGTCAAAAAATAATGGTGCAGGCAATATTTTTATCGGGAGCAATGCAGCAGGCAATAGTACAAATGCAGTTAATACGCTGGTAGTGGCTAATTCTAGTACCACTTATCCTTTAATTGCAGGTAATTTTACTACAAACGGCGGTTCGCTAACACTTAACGGAACTGCAGCAGCAACTGCTACCGCTTATGCACCTGCAAATGCCAGTACTTTAAACATCAATGGTTCCGTTTCTGCCAGCATTTTAACTTTTACCAGCGCTGGTACTTTAACACTGGATGACAGTCATTATACCGTTAGAATAAAAAATGCCGGTGCAGCCGTAACGGTTAATCTTCCGGCAGCCAGCACCTGTAAAGGAAGGATTTATGTTATCGTTAAAGCCTTATCATCAGGAAATGTAACCCTGAATAATCCGGTGTTATTAAACGATGATTCAAATTTAACTACTATTACGGGGAATAAAACCTTTACCATTCAAAGCGATGGGGCTGCATGGATCTCTTTAAACTAAAATGCGATGAGAAAAATATACTGTCCTTTTATATTCTTATTGCTGATGTTTTTTGGAAATAATCTGAAAGCACAGAACCTACCGTATATATTTAATGCTACCAGCGGTTATGGCAAGATCAATAACCAGTTGTACGATTTCAGTATTGGTGAAATGGCAGTGGTGCAAACTTTCCAGGCAGGAAACACCACATTGAGCCAGGGTTTTTTGCAGCCCTTCCTGATTATACAAACCACGGCCGACGTTGCTGTTGTAAATAATATCCTTACACCAAATGGTGATGGTAAAAATGATTTTTTCGTAGTGAAGGGTTTAGAAAAATATCCAAACAATAAACTCACCATTTTTGATAGGGGAGGAAGGATGATCTATGCTGCTACGAATTACCAGAACAACTGGGATGGCTATTTCAATGGAAAACCATTGATGGAAGATACCTACTACTACATGCTCGATCTGGGTACAGATGGATCTATTAAAGGTTTTATATCAATTTTATATAAAAAATAACAGGGAGAGAAATGAGATATTATATCGTGGCGCTGTTGTTTTTATTGATTACACCAGCTTTTGCCCAGCTTAACCCCATGGGGAGTATTTATTACCAGAACCAGTTTTTGGCCAATCCGGCAATGGCAGGCTTGGAAAAAGGTTTAAACTTAAATGCCGCTTTTAAAGCGCAGTGGGCAGGAGTAGAAGGGGCACCAAAAATCCAATACCTCACAGGCGATTATGGTTTGGCCAATAATAAAGTAGGTTTAGGTTTGCTTTTTTATAATGAAACTGCAGGTGCGATCAACCGTACCAGGGCGACCGTAACTTATGCTTACCATTTGCCTTTAAATGGTGGAACAAACTTTCTGGATTTTGGTTTATCTGCCGGCGTGATGAACGAATCGGTAGATTTTAATAAAGTTAAAGGCGATTTAGACGATGATGTGCTAAACAGTTTTAACGATCGTAAACTTTATTTAGATGGCGATTTTGGTGCCGCTTACCGTACCGATAAATTAACATTGCAGGCTGCCTTACCAAATCTTAAGCGGTTTTTTAAAAGAGATGTATTGAGGAATGTGGTTGACCGCTCTACCTATTTTATTGCGGCAGGTTATAAATTTACTACTGATAAACTAATTAATAGTATTGAACCAAAATTGGTATACCGGGGCGTGCAAAATTATGATGGTATTTTTGATGCAGGCGTTAATTTTCAGTTATTGGACAATAAATTAATGCTAAATGGCATTTACCACAGCACAAATAGTTTTACAGCTGGCTTTGGTACAAATTATAAAAACCAGTTTTCACTTTTGTTCCAGTACACAACCAATACCTCAAAAATGCTGAATTATAGTAATGGGGAGTTCGAACTGGGCCTGAAATATAGCATTAAGAATTAAGAAGGCAATTTCTCTTTTGGTAAATCGAGTTGTCAACTTTTAATAGCCATTTTGCTGAAAAGTTGACAACTCTTTTAATAAAGTTTTCGGGAAGTTTTACAGTAATTTTTGGTAAAAGCAGTTCCGCTGTCACTTTGATCGGTTTTAAGTGGCGAACTAGCGCTGCTGTGGGTGCAATAAACCCGACAGTAGCGGCAGCTCCCGATTTAAGCACTGTTTTTTTGTTTTTTAAGGTGTGCTTACTTGTTTCACAGGTTTCATCGGGACTATAGCAAATGGCGGGGCTAGCGGAACCGAAGCACCACAAGCCCTGCTTTTCAAATAAAATAATAAGTATTTTAAAAGCCTGCGGCAGATTACCTTTGGCCCTTACTTTTAAATGAGAAAATGATTGAATTTTGAATGACCGAATAACGCCAAATCATTCAATCATTCAAATTCAATCATTAAGCTATGCCTATCTTCCCCGGCCTTCGTCCCATTTATTACGCTCGTCCTGCAGCTCACGGGCAAGTTTCATTTCTTTATCTTTTGCCTTTACCTTATGCGCCTGAAACTCATCAGCCACTTCCTGGTAAAGTTCAGTCCTGTATTTCGCTTCGTGCCTTAATTTGCCCGATTGAAAAATAACGAAGGCCAGACCGATACCCAATACGATAATAATGGCCCACACAATGGTGTTGTAGGTGCCCTTATCGAAAGAAATTCCTAAAAATTTAATATCGTTAACAGCGGCAGTGGCATTGGCCAAAGAGCTTTCCTTCCCGGTTACTTCGCCCTTTAAGCTCGAAATATTACCTGCCTGTGCCTTAATCTCCTGGCGTGCTTCCTGCAGTTGTTTGCGTTCTTTTTTTAACGTATCAGTAACACTTTTCCATAAGGATGATAACCGTGCCGGGTTGATCAGCCTTGCGCCATACAAGCTTTTAGATTTCGATAACATGAAGTTGTACTGTCCGTTTAAAGATGGATCAGTATTCTTTGTGGTGTCTTGTTTTGTTTGTGCAAATGCGAAATTTACAAATAGCAAAGCGGCTAAAAACAATAGGGTGTGTTTAATTTTCTGCATAGTTTAATATAGGTATTAGATTGTAAAACTACATTTTTATCCATTTCCTGCTTAATATATTTTAATTAAGCTTTTATTAAAATAGATAAAATTGCTTTTGGTTTAACCTCTAAATAACAATTTTATCTAAGTTTTATTATAAAATAATTTACGATAGGTTACATTTGTTGCATGCAAATAGGAATTATAGGTTTAGGCGATATGGGTAAATTATATGCGCTATCGTTTGTAAATGCTGGTTATAAGGTATGTGGGGCAGACATGCCTTTGCGTTTTACAGATTTAAAAAATGAACTGGAACCTAAAGGAATCGAAGTTTTGATTGATGGGCACGAGGTTGCACGAAAATCAGACTTTATTATCTATTGCGTTGAAGCGGAAAAAATTGATGAGGTAGTGGCTGTTTTTGCACGGTCGACAAAATATGGTGCCATAGTTGCCGGACAAACCTCTGTTAAACACCCGGAGATTGCCGCTTTTGAAAAACACCTTCCAGAAGATACCCAGATTGTAACCTGCCACTCTTTGCATGGACCTGCTTTTAGTCCTGAGGGACAAACGCTGGTGGTAGTGCGCCACCGTGCAACTGATGCTGTTTATGCGCAGGCATTGGAAATCTATAAATCTTTAAAATCGAACATTATTGAAATGGACGATTACAGGGAGCACGACCGCATAGTTGCTGATACACAGGCGGTAACGCACATGGGTTTCGAAAGTATGGGCTCTGCATGGAAAAATGCAGGTTTCTTTCCCTGGGATAATCCTGCCTATGCCGGAGGGATCGATAATGTAAAGATTTTAACTACGCTGAGGATCTTTAGCTATAAATCGCACATTTATGCAGGTTTGGCTATTTTAAATCCTTATGCCCAAAAACAGGTAAAATATTATGCGCAGGCAGAATCTGAGCTATTTAAACTGATGATTTGTGAAAATGAAGCAGAGTTTAGAGAAAAGATTTATGCCGCCCGCGATTTTGTATTTCATGAAAGCCGTGCCCTTTTGTTATTGGATGATAACATTATGAAAGAGTTCAGCCTGTCGGATGCCAGCCATAAACAAAAGCCTAATTCGCATTTAAGTTTGTTAAGTATGGTATATGCCTGGTATAAAATGGGCGTAAATCCTTACGATAACCTGATCTGCCAAACACCACCTTTTAAATTAAGGTTGGGTATTGCAGAGTATCTGTTCAAAAATGAGGCGATGTTAGAAGAGTCGATTAATACTGCTTTATACGATAAATCCATCCGGGGTGATGATTTAGAGTTTCATACCGCAGTGCACGAATGGGCATCGATTATTGGATATGGCGATTTAAAAGGTTACAAAGCACATTTTGAAGCAGCAAAATCATTTTTTGCCAATCGTTTAAATGATGGCAGGGATTTAAGTGCCGAGATGATTAAGAGGCTTGGTAAATAGTCATTCAAGATGAAAACCATTCTAAATAAACCTGAACTGGTTTCGCTGTTACAGCAACAATTAAAAGATATTGAAATCCTTTGTGCTGAATATGATAACGGAAACAAATCTGTAGTTCCTTTAATTGCAGAGAAAATACTGGTGATTTTTCATAACACTGATCATTCGAAAGCATTGTTAGGTCAACTAAAACTAGGTCACCTCGAAATGTATTGTTGTTCGGAAGTCTATAACCCAAAAAGCCTGACAAATTTTATTGGGTTATTAAAACTGGGGCATAAAGCAGAAAAGGGCTGGAGTTACTCTGCCAGGTTAGAAATTTCGGAGTTTAAAAAAGTATCACAAGAAAACTGGTGGAATAATAAGAAAGTGATTATCGATTCGGATGGTATTGCTTTTACGAGGGGCAAAATAGTTAAATCATTGGCTGGTGCCGAACATTTGCCATTAAACACATCTGGCTGGACGGTAAAAGATGCTGAAGGTAACAAATCAACCATTAACCCAATCCCTGAAACAATGAGGCAAATTGCTTTTGAGCTATTGGAAAGTTTTCGGAATGTTGATGTAGATAAGGAAAGTAAGTTGCACAATAAAGATTAGCTGGTAAGCCCCAAATTGAGGATAACGCTCCTGGTATCAGATACCGACAGTTTAGAATTAAAATCTTACATTTAAATATGGTACCGGAAATCAAAATCTCAGTGTGCGACAATCCTTTTTTCGATTTAGTTAAGGCCGTTTATCAATACTATCCGATTGGTACGCGGGATGTAAATGAAGCATTTCCGGGTTATGGCAAGCTCACGACTATTGTAAAAGATAAAGTTGAAAGACTTATCTCTAACACACTTCCTGCGGCTCCCAGTAAATTAGATAGCGATATTCGGAATTCATTTAATAATCTTGCAGTTCTTATTAGTTACCATCATCAATTTCCAAATTACGCGATAGATATCCGCCTTCCCAAAATAGAATATGTGGAAGTAGGTCTGAATTATAAATTAAGTTTACGGATATCCCTTTTAACAAACTACTATACTATTTTCTTTGAAGAAGTGATTTTGCATAAAAACCTTAAGGCAGGTTTTAATCAGACGCCGTCAATGTCATTTGCCGTTTCATCCTCAATTGGCCACATTGCTGATGCCGAAAATATGGTTCAAATTCTAAAAACGATAGTTGAAACGAATTTTCCTGATCATAAATTTGTTAATCATGTACTGTTGTTCAGCCGTAAAATTCAGGGTGGATATCCACATGGCGCCGATGGTAATCCATTTAATAAAGAATACTCGCTTTATAATTTCCTTTTTGATAATGAATATCAAGTATCTGAAGATTTCAATGTAGTTTATTAAGCAATTACTCAATCATTCTCTCATTCGAAATTCTATTTATCCATATATCATATAGACTTTATTTTATTCCCTAAATCCTTCGTTTAGCCAAAAACAGTACATTATATTTGCCCGCATGTCGGTATTGCTGTTTACCATTATCGTTTTATTAGGCGCCTTTTTAGCCGGATTATTGGGTTCGCTTACCGGTTTAGGCGGAGGGGTAATTATTATCCCCTTGCTCACCCTGGCTTTAGGTGTCGATATCCATTATGCCATTGGCGCATCCATTGTTTCGGTAATTGCTACCTCATCAGGTTCGGCTGCTGCTTACGTAAAAGAAGGCATTACCAATATCCGCATCGGGATGTTTTTAGAAATCGCCACTACAATAGGGGCGGTTTGCGGAGCCATTGTAGCGGTATACCTTAACGCAAATTACATTGCCATTCTCTTTGGCTGTATCCTCATCTTTTCGGCCATCATGACGTTGAAGAAAAAGGTAGATCACACCACTTTGGATGATACCGATAAATGGGCTAAATTTTTTAAACTGAACGGATCGTTCCCCGATAAAGGTGTGGATCATGCTTATGCTGTGAAACATGTTCCGGGTGGCTTTTTGATGATGTTATTTGCCGGAACTTTATCCGGACTGCTTGGCATTGGCAGTGGTGCCTTAAAAGTAATTGCCATGGATAACATTATGCGTTTGCCTTTTAAGGTATCAACTACCACTAGTAATTTTATGATGGGCGTTACTGCTGCAGCCAGTGCGGTGGTTTATTTACACCGTGGGCAGATTGACCCTGGTATTGCCATGCCAGTTTGTATCGGGGTTTTAACAGGCGCTTCTTTAGGCTCGAAAGTTTTATTGAGGACAAAAACAGATAAACTGAAAATTGTATTTGCCGTAGTGGTTGCCTTTTTAGCCCTGCAGATGATTTATAAAGGAATAAGCGGATTATAATGGATACAGCAAAAAAAGAAAATCTGAACGATAAAGATATCCAGGTAATTTTGGGTACACTTTTGCGTGCAGGTGTAATCATTTCGATGACCATTGTATTAATCGGTGGAGCCATTTTTCTTATCCATAATAAAGGAGCTGTTACCAATTACAAAGTTTTTAAACCTGAGCTGAACAATTTTTCATCCATAGCAGCCATATTTAAAGGTGTATTAACTTTTCAGGGCGATGCCATTGTACAGTTTGGTATCCTGATGCTCATTTTTACGCCAATTGCACGCATTGTTTTTGCTATTTTCAGCTTTTTAATAGAGCGCGATTACCTTTATGTACTCATTGGGATCATCATTTTAACCATTATAACCATCAGTTTAAATGGTGGTTTAGCACATTAACATCTCTTTTTTAGTTAAATCCCATCATATCAGCAATTTATTTGAAAAAATATTTCGCTAACTATTTGAAAATTAATATTTCTTGCCTATCTTTGCCGTCCCTTTCGGGGGATGTACAACCACCTTGAACGAAGCCCTACTGCTTCGATGGGTGTTAAAATTAAAAGATAAAATGTCAGGAATTATTGGAAAAAAAGTAGGAATGACCAGTATCTTTGATGCCGAAGGAAGAAACATTCCTTGTACGGTAATCGAGGCTGGACCTTGTGTAGTTACACAGGTAAAAACCGAAGAAGTAGATGGTTATTCATCAATCCAGTTGGGTTACGATGAGAAAAAAGAGAAAAACACAACTCAACCATTGAAAGGCCATTTCGCGAAAGCAAACACAACTCCGAAACGCAAGCTGGTAGAATTTGATTCATTTACAACTTCACTTAATTTAGGTGATGTAGTAACTGTTGATTCATTCGCAGAAGGCGATTTTGTTGATGTTGTAGGTACCTCAAAAGGTAAAGGTTTTCAAGGTGTTGTAAAACGCCACGGATTCGCCGGTGTTGGTATGCAGACTCACGGTCAGCATAACCGTTTACGTGCCCCAGGTTCATTGGGAGCGTCATCTTTCCCTTCACGTGTATTCAAAGGAATGCGCATGGCAGGAAGAACAGGTGGAGACAGGGTAAAAATTCAGAACTTACAGGTTTTGAAAGTTTATGCTGATCAAAACTTATTAGTAGTTAGTGGTTCCATTCCAGGAGCTAAAGGTTCTTACGTAATCTTAGACAAGTAATCAGATGGAAGTTAAAGTATTAAACATTTCAGGTAAAGAAACAGGTGCCAAGGTGCAACTTCCTGAATCGGTATTTGGTATCGAGCCTAACGACCACGCGATTTATTTAGATGTAAAACAGTATTTGGCTAACCAACGTCAAGGTACTCACAAATCTAAACAACGTAATGAGATTGCAGGTTCTACCCGTAAACTATACAAACAAAAAGGTACAGGTGGTGCAAGAGCTGGTAGCATTAAATCTCCGTTATTTAACGGTGGTGGTCGTGTTTTCGGTCCTCAGCCACGTGATTATAGCTTTAAATTGAACAAGAAATTAAAATCATTAGCACGTAAATCTGCTTTAGCTTATAAAGCAAAAGATAACAGCGTGGTAGTTTTAGAAGATTTCAACTTCGATACAGCTAAAACTAAAAACTATACAAGTTTATTGGCTGCGTTAAACGTAGGTACTCAAAAAACTTTATTGGTTTTACCTGCGCAAAATAATAATATCTATTTATCAAGCAGAAACGTTCAGAAAACTAAAGTAATCTCGGCAGCAGATTTAAATACTTATGATGTATTAAACGCTGGTGTACTTGTGTTAACTGCTGATTCTGTTAAAACTTTGGAGGAGGCATTTGCCAAGTAATATGGAAATTTTAAAAAAACCAATATTAACCGAAAAAGCTTCAGCTTTAACTGAGAAATCTAACCGTTTCACTTTTAGCGTTAGCCACAAGGCTAATAAAATCCAAATCAAAGCGGCTATTGAGAAATTGTACGGTGTAACCATCGTTGCAGTTAACACAATGGTTGTTGATGGAAAAGCTAAATCTCGTTACACTAAAGCAGGTTTTGTATCAGGCCGTAGTCCTAAATACAAAAAAGCAATCGTAACGTTAAAAGACGGCGAAACAATAGATTATTACGCAACCCTTTAATTTAATAATTCATTATAACTATGGGCTTAAGAAAATTTAAACCAGTTACTCCAGGTACCCGCTTCAGAGTAGGTGCTAGTTTTACGGAGATTACAGCAACCAAGCCCGAAAAATCATTGGTTGTATCATCAAAAAAGTCTGGTGGACGTAACAATACAGGTAAAATGACTATGCGCTACATGGGTGGTGGTCATAAAAAATCATATCGTTTAATCGACTTCAAACGCGATAAATTCGATATTCCTGCAACAGTAGCTACTGTTGAATACGATCCTAACCGTACTGCCCGCATCGCATTATTACACTATGCAGATGGCGAGAAGCGTTATATCATTGCTCCAGAAGGATTGCAAGTTGGTTCGGTATTATTATCGGGCGATAAAGCAGCACCTGAAGTAGGTAACACTTTAACTTTATCGAAGATTCCATTAGGTTCTATCATCCACAACGTGGAGATTCACCCTGGAAAAGGAGCACAATTGGCTCGTAGTGCAGGTGCTTACGCACAATTAGCTGCCCGCGATGGTAAATATGCTACTTTAAAAATGCCTTCAGGCGAAACCCGTTTAATCTTGACTACTTGTCTTGCTACTATCGGTGCTGTATCTAACTCAGATCACGCAAACGAAGTATTAGGTAAAGCTGGTCGTAAACGTTGGTTGGGCCGTCGTCCGAGAACTAGACCGGTAGCGATGAACCCAGTAGATCACCCAATGGGTGGTGGTGAAGGTAGATCATCAGGTGGTCACCCACGTTCAAGAAAAGGTTTATTGTCTAAAGGCTTTAAAACCAGAGAACTTAAAAAATATTCTAATCGTTACATCATAGAGAGAAGGAAGAAATAATGGCTCGTTCGATAAAAAAAGGACCTTATATTGACCATAACGTAGAGAAAAAAGTAAACTCTATGAATGATTCAGGCAAAAAGTCTGTAATCAAAACTTGGTCTCGCAGATCAATGATATCACCAGATTTCGTGAATCATACATTTGCAGTACACAACGGAAATAAATTTATCCCTGTGTACGTAACAGAAAACATGGTTGGTCACAAGTTGGGAGAATTTGCTCCAACCAGAACATTCAGAGGACACGCTGAAAAGAAAAAATAATTAGACAATGGAAGCAATAGCAAAATTAAACAATTGTCCAACCTCACCGCGTAAGATGCGTTTGGTTGTAGATCTTATCAGAGGTGAACGTGTAGAAAAAGCATTGAGCATTTTAAAGTTTACCAATAAAGAAGCAGCAATAAGAGTTGAGAAATTATTATTATCTGCTATCAAAAACTGGGAAGCTAAAAATGAAGGTGCCCGCCCTGAAGAAAATCAACTTTTTGTTAAAACAATTATGGTTGATGGTGGCCGTCAGTTAAAACGCTTACGTCCAGCTCCTCAAGGCCGTGGATATAGAATTCGTAAACGTTCTAACCACGTAACGCTGATTGTAGATAGTAAAAACACAGAAACAACTCAAAACTAATTAGGAAATGGGACAAAAAGCAAATCCAATAGGTGCCAGGTTAGGAATTATCAAAGGATGGGATTCTAACTGGTTCGGTGGCAACAACTACTCCGATAAATTAGTTGAAGATGAGAAAATAAGAAAATACCTTTCTGCCCGTATCGCTAAAGGTGGTGTTGCAAAAGTAGTTATTGAGCGTACTTTAAAACGTATCACTGTAACTATCCACACAGCCCGTCCAGGTATTGTAATCGGTAAAGCAGGTGCTGAGGTTGATAAAATCAAAGAAGAGTTAAAGAAATTGACTAAAAAGGAAATTCAAATTAACATCTTCGAAATTAAACGCCCGGAACTTGATGCACAATTAGTTGCAGAAGGTGTTGCAAAACAATTAGAAGCAAGGATCTCATTCCGTAGAGCAATGAAATCTTCTATCGCATCAACTATGCGTATGGGTGCTGAAGGTATCAAAATCATGACTTCTGGTCGTTTAGGTGGTGCTGAGATGGCACGTACCGAGCAGTACAAAGAAGGAAGAGTGCCTTTGCATACATTCCGTGCTGATATCGACTATGCTTTAGCTGAAGCCTTAACTACTTATGGTAAAATAGGTGTTAAAGTTTGGATCTGTAAAGGTGAGGTTTATGGAAAACGTGATTTGTCTCCAAACATTGGTGCAACAAACAACGGTCCAAAAGGCGCATCAGATAAACCAGCTTTCGGCGGAAGAGATAACAGAGGTGGTGGAAGAGATAACCGTGGCGGTGGTAACGACAGACGTGGTGGAAACCAAGGTGGTGGTCGTGGTCCAGGTCAAGGCGGTCCCGGAGCAAATAGAGGTGGTGGCGCAGGCGCTAACAGAGGTCCTCGTAAATAATTGATTTATTAACATCGTTTAACGATTAGAACAAAATAAAATGTTACAGCCAAAAAGAACGAAGTTCAGGAAGATGCAAAAAGGCAGAATGAAGGGTTTAGCTTCTCGTGGAGCTGAATTAGCATTCGGATCTTTCGGTATCAAATCTCTAGAAGCTACTTGGATCACAAGTCGTCAGATAGAGGCTGCCCGTATTGCCGTAACTCGTTTCATGAAACGTGAAGGGCAAGTATGGATCAGGATCTTCCCGGACAAACCGGTAACTAAAAAACCTGCTGAGGTACGTATGGGTAAAGGTAAGGGTGCTCCTGAGTATTGGGTAGCAGTTGTAAGACCTGGACGTGTAATTTTCGAAGCTGAAGGTGTGCCTTTAGAAGTTGCTAAAGAAGCATTACGTTTAGCCGCACAAAAATTACCAATCCAAACCAAATTCGTAGTACGTAGAGATTACGTAGAAGCATAGTAAAGGTGTTGAGATGAATGTTGTAAATACTTGTTTATTATAACCGCTACACTCAACGTAAAAGAAAAAGAAAAATGAAAAATTCAGAAATCACAGGGCTTTCAAAAGAAGAATTAGTAGCTAAGATTGCGGAAGAAAAAGAGAACTTATCAAAATTGAAGTTCGCTCACACTATTTCAGCTATCGAAAATCCTTCGCGCATTGCAAAAGTAAGGAAAGACATAGCCCGTTTAAACACTGAGTTGACTAAAGTGAAAAACACTGAGTCAGCTACTGAAACTAAATAATTCGAGAGTCATGGAAAGACAATTAAGAAAAACAAGAACGGGGTTAGTGGTAAGCAACAAGATGGATAAATCTGTTGTAGTGAGCGTTGAGCGTAAAGTAAAACACCCGATTTATGGTAAGTTCGTAAAGAAAACTACCAAATTTATGGCTCACGACGAGAAAAACGAATGCGGTATCGGTGATACAGTATTGATTATGGAAACTCGTCCTTTGAGTAAAAACAAGAACTGGAGATTGGTACAAATTTTAGAAAGAGCTAAATAAGATGGTACAACAGGAATCGAGATTAAACGTTGCTGATAACAGCGGCGCAAAAGAAGTATTGGTAATTCGCGTGCTAGGTGGAACCGGCAAACGTTATGCTTCAATTGGTGATAAAGTAGTTGTTACCGTAAAAAGCGCGTTACCTTCTGGTAACATTAAAAAAGGTACAGTTTCTAAAGCAGTTGTTGTAAGAACTAAAAAAGAAATCCGTCGTAAAGATGGTTCTTATATCCGTTTTGACGATAATGCAGCTGTATTATTGAACGCACAGGATGAGCCAAGAGGTACACGTATCTTTGGCCCGGTTGCGAGAGAACTACGTGAAAAACAATTCATGAAAATTGTATCATTAGCACCGGAGGTATTATAAAATGGGAAACAAAGTAAATACACCATCAAAACTTAAAATCCGCACAGGAGATTTAGTTAAAGTAATTGCTGGCGATTCAAAAGGTCAACAAGGAAAAGTACTTTCAGTACAAATAGATAAAAACAGAGCCATTGTAGAAGGCGTTAATTTAGTATCTAAACATACTAAACCAAATGCTGCTAATCCTAACGGTGGTATTATTAAAAAAGAAGCTGCTCTTCACATTTCTAACTTGATGTTGGTTGATCCAAAATCTGGTAAAGCTACCCGCGTAGGTCGTAAACTTAACGCAGATGGTAAATTAGTTAGAGTTGCTAAAATTTCAGGAGAGGAGATTAAATAATGGCTACACCAAGATTAAAAAGCAAATACAAAGAAGAAGTTGTAAATGCACTAAAAGAGAAATTTCAGTACAAAACTGTAATGCAGGTTCCTAAATTGGAAAAAATCTGTATCAATCAGGGTGTTGGTCGTTTTTCTGTTACAGATAAAAAGATTATGGATACCACTATCGTTGAGTTGACTACCATTACTGGTCAGCAAGCGGTTCCGGCTAACTCTAAGAAAGATATCTCTAACTTTAAATTACGTAAAGGTATGCCAGTAGGTGTACGTGTTACTTTACGCGATAACAATATGTACGAGTTCTTAGATCGTTTGATCTCTGTAGCTTTGCCACGTATCCGTGATTTCAAAGGTATTAACGATAAAGGTTTTGATGGAAAAGGTAACTATACATTAGGAGTTACTGAGCAAATCATCTTCCCAGAGATTAATATAGATAAAATCAATAAAATTTTAGGGATGGATATAACTTTCGTAACTTCGGCAAAATCTGACGTTGAGGCTCTTGAGTTATTGAAACAATTCGGATTACCATTTAAAAATCAAAAAACAGCAGAATAATGGCAAAAGAAGGTGTAAAAGCACGCGAAGTTAAGCGCCAAAAATTGGTAGCTAGATACGCTGAAAAACGTGCAGTATTAAAAGCTGCAGGAGATTTCGAGGGTTTAGATAAATTACCTAAAAACTCATCTCCGGTACGTTTACACAACCGTTGTAAATTAACTGGTCGTCCTCGTGGATATATGCGTACCTTTGGTATTTCAAGGGTAACGTTCCGCCAGATGGCACTAGACGGTAAAATACCAGGTGTTAAAAAAGCATCTTGGTAATATAGAATAGTATTAAAGTACTGTAGTATCAAGTATCAAGACCAAATTGTGTCTCGATACTTGATACTTATTTATGTCTTTATACTAAAAAAGAATTTTAACCGATAGCAGGTCCCACAGCTGGGTAGCAGAAGGAAACCACTATCAAAAACAATAAAAAATGAATACAGATCCAATAGCAGATTATTTAACAAGAGTAAGGAATGCCATTAAGGCCAACCACCGTGTTGTAGAAATTCCTGCATCAAACCTTAAAAAAGAAATTACTAAAGTTCTTTTTGATAAAGGTTACATCGCGAACTATAAGTTTGAAGATACTACAGTTCAAGGCATTATTAAAATCGCTTTGAAATACAATCCGATTACTAAAGTTCCTGCTATTCGTACATTAGTGCGGATAAGTAAACCAGGTTTGAGAAACTATGCTGGTGTTGAAAATATGCCAAGAGTATTAAACGGTTTAGGTATCGCAATCTTATCTACTTCTAAAGGTGTAATGACCGATAAAGAAGCAGCCAAATTAAACATTGGTGGTGAGGTATTGTGTCACGTTTATTAATATTAGGAGAACAGCACAATGTCAAGAATAGGAAAAGCCCCAATTACAATCCCAGCAGGTGTTACAATTACCGTATCAAAAGATAACGTAGTAAGTGTAAAAGGTCCTAAAGGTGAATTAACACAAGCAGTAGATTCAGATATCACTGTAAGTCAGGAAGACGGAATTTTAACAGTTCAACGTCCTTCAGAACAAAAGAAACATAAAGCATTACACGGTTTATATCGCTCATTGCTTAACAACATGGTTGTTGGTGTTACAGAAGGTTACAAATTAACTCAAGAACTAGTAGGTGTTGGTTACCGTGCTACAAACACAGGTAATACATTAGATCTGGTTTTAGGTTATTCTCACCATTATGTATTCCAGTTACCGGAAGAGATTAAAGTAACTACATCTTCAGAAAAAGGTCAGACTCCTAAAATCATTTTAGAAAGTATTGACAAACAATTGATCGGTCAGGTAGCAGCGAAAATCCGTTCGTTACGTGCACCAGAGCCATATAAAGGTAAAGGTATCAAGTTTGTAGGTGAAGTGTTAAGAAGAAAAGCAGGTAAATCAGCATCTAAAAAATAGTAATCATGGCAGGTAAAAAATTATCAAGAAGAGATCGTATTAAAAAAGGGATCAGAAAAAGACTTACCGGTTCGGAAGAACGTCCAAGGTTATCTGTATATAGAAGCAATAAAGGGATTTATGCGCAGGTAATTAACGATGTAACCGGTACAACAATAGCATCAGCATCATCATTATCGAAAGATTTTTCTGGTACTGGAAACAAGAGCGACCAATCAGTTGCAGTAGGTAAATTAGTTGCCGAAAAAGCAATTGCAGCAGGTGTTAAAGAAGTTGTTTTCGATAGAAACGGCTATTTATACCACGGTCGTGTAAAATCGTTGGCAGAGGGTGCCCGCGAAGCTGGTTTAGTATTTTAATCTGAAGAAAAAGTAAGATGTCAACTATTAATATAAAAAGAGTAAAAACCACCGATATCGAGTTAAAGGATCGTTTGGTTAGTATACAACGTGTTGCCAAAGTAACCAAAGGTGGCCGTACTTTCAGCTTCTCAGCAATTGTTGTTGTAGGTGATGAAAACGGTGTTGTTGGTTTCGGTTTAGGTAAAGCGAAAGAGGTAACTGAAGCAATTGCAAAAGGTGTGGATGATGCTAAAAAGAACTTGGTAAAAGTTCCAATTTTAAACGGTACTGTTCCTCACGAGCAAATCGGTAAATTCTCAGGTGGTTTTGTATTAATCAAACCAGCTGCAGTAGGTACCGGAGTAATTGCAGGTGGTGCGATGCGTGCCGTATTAGAGAGTGCTGGTGTACACAACGTATTGGCAAAATCTAAAGGATCATCTAACCCACACAACGTGGTAAAGGCAACTGTTGATGCGTTAACTAAAATGCGCGATGCTTATACAGTAGCTCAAACCCGTGGTATTGATTTAAACAAAGTATTTAACGGATAATATCATGGCTAAGATCAAAATAACACAAGTAAAAAGCGTTATCGACAGAAGCGAGCGCCAAAAAAGAACCGTTCAGGCTTTGGGTTTATCAAAAATGAACCAAAGTGTTGAGGTTGAAGCTACACCACAGATTATCGGTATGGTTCGCAAAGTGAACCACTTGGTAGCAATCGAAGCAATTTAATAAAAGTTTTAAAGGTAATATTGGGTAAAACCGGTATTACCTTTATATATGTTTAATCGTTGTACCTGTTTAGTGAAAGCGAAGGGCAACACAAATTCAAAAAAATGAATTTAAGTAATTTAAAACCTGCAGTAGGTTCTACAAAAAACAGCAAAAGAATTGGTCGTGGTACAGGTTCTGGTCGTGGCGGTACTTCAACTCGTGGTCACAAAGGTGCGGGTTCTCGTTCAGGTCACAAAACCAAAATCGGTTTCGAAGGTGGTCAAATGCCTTTACAACGTCGTGTGCCTAAAGTTGGTTTCAAACCAATCAACCGTACTGAGTATGTTGGTGTAAACTTAGATGTTTTACAAGCATTAGCTGAAAAACACAGCTTAACAACTATCGATTTTGCTGCTTTACAAGCACATGGTTTGGCTTCTAAAAACGACTTAGTTAAAATTTTAGGTCGTGGTGAAGTTAAAGCAAAGCTAGAAATTACAGCACATGCGTTCTCTGCAACCGCACAAAAAGCTATTGAAGCTGCAGGTGGTTCTATTGTAAAATTGTAATTATTAAATGAAGAAGCTATTTACTACTTTAAGTAATATCTGGAAAATTCAGGAATTAAAAGAGCGTATATTGTTTACGCTCTTAATTCTTTTGGTATACCGTTTCGTATCTCACGTGGTTTTACCAGGTGTGGATCCAACTGCTTTAGGCAATAACGAAAAATCGGGACTTTTAGGCTTACTAGATATGTTTGCCGGAGGTTCTTTCTCTCGTGTGTCTATCCTAGCATTGGGGGTAATGCCTTATATCTCTGCGTCTATCGTGGTGCAACTATTAGGTATTGCTGTTCCTTCTTTCCAAAAAATGCAGAAAGAGGGCGAAAGTGGTAGAAAGAAAATGAACCAGATTACCCGTTACCTAACGGTAGCGATCACAATCGTTCAATCTGTAGGTTACGTTAAAACGCAGGTTCCTGCAGAAGCTATTTTATTACCGAACACTTTATTTTTGGTGTTATCTACGTTTGTATTAACGGCAGGTACATTATTCGTAATGTGGTTAGGTGAAAAAATTACTGATAAAGGTATTGGTAACGGTACATCACTAATCATTATGGTTGGTATTATTGCCCGTTTACCAGTTGCAATTTCTCAAGAGTTTAGTGCCCGTGTAGGTTCTGCCAGTGAAGGTGGAGGCCCGGTTGCTTTGGTTTTAGAGATCGTTGCATTATTTGCTGTGGTAATGTTTACCATTTTAATTGTTCAAGGTGTACGTAAAGTACCTGTACAATACGCTAAGAAAATTGTTGGCAACCGCCAGTTTGGTGGTGTCCGTCAGTACATTCCTTTAAAAGTGAATGCTGCTGGTGTAATGCCAATCATTTTTGCTCAGGCGTTAATGTTCATTCCAGGTGCTTTAATGCAGTTTGTTCCTTCTTTACAAGGTTCTTGGTTAATCCAGTTCAGTAACACAACTTCGTTGGCTTATAGCTTAACGTTCGCTATTTTAATTATTGCATTCACTTTCTTCTATACAGCCATTACAGTTAACCCAACTCAAATGAGCGATGATATGAAGAAAAACGGTGGTTTTATCCCAGGTGTTAAACCGGGTTTTGCAACATCAACTTTTATTGATGATGTAATTTCTAAAATCACTTTTCCAGGTGCAGTATTCTTAGCGATCATTGCTATTCTTCCTTCGTTGGCGGTTAAGTTTGGTATTAAACAAGAATTTGCACACTTCTTTGGTGGTACTTCTTTATTGATTTTGGTTGGTGTTGTATTGGATACTTTACAGCAGATCGAAAGTTATTTATTGATGCGTCACTACGATGGTTTAATGAAAACGGGTAGGGTTACTGGCAGAACAGGTGTTCCTGCTGCAAGTAGCAACGCAGCGTTGTAAAAATGGAATTATTGAATTTTGAATGATTGAATGAGCAGAAAGCTGGTTTGGCATTTTGCTCACTCAAAATTCACTCATTCAAAACTTTAACTGAATGTCTAAAATCTATTACAAATCTCTTGAGGAGATCGAGTTAATAAGAGAAAGTTCCATGCTTGTTTCTAAAACCTTGGCAGAAGTGGCTAAAGTGATTAAGGCAGGTATGACTACTATCCAATTAGATAAACTGGCTTACGAGTTTATTAGTGACAATGGAGCAATCCCTGCATTTTTAAATTACAATGGTTTTCCTTATTCTTTATGTATTTCGCCAAATGAGCAGGTTGTTCATGGTTTTCCAAGCGATTATGTAATTAAAGATGGGGATCTGATTTCGGTTGATTGTGGCGTAATCAAGAATAACTATTTTGGCGATTCGGCTTATACTTTCTCCATCGGAGAAATTGATGCTGAAAAACAGAAACTGGTTGAGGTTACTAAACGTTGCCTGGAGTTGGGAATAGAGAAAGCAGTTGCCGGTATGCGTATCGGTGATGTTGGTTTCGCTGTTCAGAACCATGCAGAAACTAATGGATTTGGAGTAGTAAGAGAACTTGTTGGACATGGCGTTGGCGTAAAGCTTCATGAGAAACCAGAAATTCCTAATTATGGAAAGCGTGGTGCAGGACCAAAACTTGAAGAAGGAATGGTAATTGCAATTGAACCCATGATCAATGCAGGCGTAGCCGGTGTTAAATTCCATAAAGATGGATGGACAGTAACCAGTAAAGACAATAAACCATCAGCACATTTTGAACATACAGTAGCCGTTAAAAAGGGCAAAGCAGAGGTTTTATCAACGTTTTCTATAATAGAAGAAGTTTTACAACAAAAAAAATAAATAATTAAAATTTTTTATTTAATTTTGCAACCCTGTTTAGAAGCAGCTAATTAAGTAACAATCAATAAAATATGGCTAAACAAGCCTCAATTGAACAAGACGGAGTAATAAGAGAAGCATTGTCTAATGCAATGTTCCGGGTAGAACTCGAGAACGGGCATGAGATTATTGCTCACATTTCAGGTAAGATGAGGATGCACTACATCAAAATTCTTCCTGGGGATAAAGTTAAATTGGAAATGTCTCCTTATGATTTAACAAAAGGACGCATTACTTATAGATACAAATAAAATGAAAGTTAGATCATCAATTAAAAAACGTAGCGCTGATTGTAAGATTATTCGCCGTAAAGGTAAACTTTACGTTATCAACAAGAAAAATCCTAAATACAAACAACGTCAGGGGTAATTAAGAATATTGTAATGAACCGCACAACGGTGGCCCGCCGTTCGGAGTTACGTAAAAAACATAAATAAATATGGCAAGGATTTCAGGTATTGATTTACCAAGAAACAAAAGAGGAGAGATCGGTTTAACCTATATCTACGGAATTGGCAGAACAACTGCACAACGTATTTTAACTACAGCAGGTATCGATTTAAACAAAAAAGTACAAGACTGGTCTGATGATGAGTTGACGGCAATCCGTACAATGATCAACGATGAGATTAAAGTAGAAGGTGCTTTACGCTCAGAGGTCCAGTTAAACATCAAGCGTTTAATGGATATTGGTTGTTACCGTGGTTTACGTCACAGAAAAGGTTTACCTTCTCGTGGTCAGCGTACTAAAAACAACTCACGTACTCGTAAGGGTAAGAGAAAAACAGTTGCTAACAAGAAAAAAGCTACTAAGTAATAGATAGATAGGAGAGGTGAGATTTTAGATGTGAGCTTCGCGTCTTTAAAATCTGCTCAGATCTGGAATAAAAGAGAAAAAGTAGGATACTGAGTATCGGGGTAGAGAAAGTCTCATATCTCAAGTCTCATATCTAAAATCTAAAAGATAAAATGGCTAAGAGTAAAAAAGTAACAAAAAAACGTATCGTTGTAATTGAGTCTGTTGGTCAGGCGCATATCAATGCTACTTTCAACAACATCATCGTTACCTTAACAAACAACAACGGACAGACTATTTCATGGTCTTCTGCTGGTAAAATGGGCTTTAAAGGTTCTAAAAAGAACACACCGTATGCAGCTGGTCAAGCAGCATCAGATTGCGGTAAAGTTGCATTTGATTTAGGCTTACGTAAAGTTGAAGTATTTGTAAAAGGTCCGGGTTCAGGTCGTGAATCTGCAATCAGAACTTTACAAGTAGCAGGTATCGAAGTAACATCTATTAAAGATATTACTCCACTTCCTCACAACGGATGTCGTCCTCCTAAAAAGAGAAGAGTTTAATTAATTTTAAAGCTAAGAATCTCCAGTTACAGGCTGGATGATACTTTAAAAACAGAAAAAAAATGGCAAGATATACAGGCCCAAAATCAAAAATCGCCCGTAAATTCAGAGAACCAATCTTCGGTCCTGATAAGGTGTTAGACAGAAAAAATTATCCTCCTGGGCAACATGGCTCATCAAAAAGAAGAGGAAAACAATCTGAATATGCTATCCAGTTAATGGAGAAACAAAAAGTAAAATACACTTATGGTGTGTTAGAAAAACAGTTTAGTAACTTGTTTAAAAAAGCATCTTCACGTGCAGGTATCACTGGTGATAACTTACTTCAATTATTAGAAGCACGTTTAGATAACACAGTATACCGTTTAGGTATTGCAACAACCCGTTCTGGTGCACGCCAGTTAGTTAGCCATAAACACGTAACCGTGAATGGTGAAGTTGTAAATATCCCTTCATATCAGTTAAAAGCTGGTGATGTGGTTGCTGTTCGTGAAAAATCTAAATCTTTAGAATCAATTAGTAACTCAGTTGCAGGCAGAACAATTAACAAGTTCGCATGGTTAGAGTGGAATGCTGGTGAATTAACTGGTAAATTCTTAACTTACCCTCAACGTGATGAGATTCCTGAAAACATCAAGGAAAACTTAATCATCGAGTTATACTCAAAGTAATAAATAAGATAGTTAATTACCTCAAAAGGGTAATTAACTTTTTTCTTGTTACTATATATTCAATAACGAATTTAAAAAATTATAAATGGCAATTTTAGCATTTCAGAAACCAGACAAAGTGATCATGCAGAAATCAACCGATTTCGATGGCACATTTGAATTTCGTCCTTTAGAGCCCGGTTTCGGTGTAACAATTGGTAATGCCTTAAGAAGAATTTTACTTTCTTCATTAGAAGGTTATGCTATTACTACTATTCGTTTTTCAGGCGTTTCTCACGAGTTTTCTACCATGAAAGGTGTTGTAGAAGATTTAACTGATATCATCCTAAACTTAAAACAAGTTCGTTTTAAGAAAACTGGTGATTCAGGTGATTCTGAAAAAGTTTTCATCATCGTTAATGGTCAAGATCAGTTTAAAGCTGGTGATATCACTAAATTCTCTAACAACTTTACAGTTTTAAACCCTGAGCACGTTATCTGCAACATGGATAAATCTGTTACTTTGGAAGTGGAATTAACCATCAATAAAGGACGTGGTTATGTACCTGCTGAAGAAAATAAAGTTGCTGATGCTGTTGTAGGTGTAATCGCAATCGATTCGATTTATACTCCAATGAAAAATGTAAAATACACGATCGAAAACTTTCGTGTTGAGCAAAAAACGGATTATGAAAAATTGGTTTTAGATATCTCTACTGACGGTTCAATTCATCCTGAAGAAGCATTAAAAGAAGCGGCTAAGATCCTTATCCAACACTTTATGTTATTCTCTGATGAGAATTTAGTATTAGAATCTCAGGCTAAAGAAGAAACTAAAGAAGTTGACGAGGAAATTTTACACATGCGTAAAATCCTTAAAACTGAATTAGTAGACATGGATCTTTCAGTTAGGGCATTAAACTGCTTAAAAGCTGCTGATATCCGTACTTTAGCTGATTTAGTTTCTTACGATGTTGCTGATATGTTAAAATTCAGAAACTTCGGTAAAAAATCTTTAACAGAGATCCAGGAATTAGTAAAATCAAAAGGTTTATCATTCGGTATGAACCTGTCTAAATTTAAATTAGACGAAGAATAGTCAGCATGGCGCCATGCGCTTAGCGCAAAGCGTTGAACAAATTATTATTTCACAGTGTATAATTCCCTCAGCTTAATTGCAACGAGACGGTATACACTCAATTAAAAAACAATGAGACACGGTAAAAAAGTAAACCACTTAGGTAGAACCGCAAGCCACAGAAAGGCGATGTTAGCTAACATGGCTTCATCACTTATTTTGCACAAAAGAATTACAACTACTTTAGCTAAAGCTAAAGCATTACGTACTTATGTTGAGCCAATTATCACTAAATCAAAAAATGATACTACTCACTCACGTCGTACTGTATTTGCTTATTTACAAGATAAAGAAGTAGTAACAATTTTATTCCGCGAAATTGCTGAGAAAGTTGCAAACCGTCCAGGTGGTTACACTCGTATCATTAAATTAAACAATCGTCAGGGTGATAACGCTGAGATGGCATTAATTGAATTGGTAGACTACAATACAGTTTACGGTAAAGATGTAGAAGTTAAAGAAGAGAAGAAAACAACTCGTCGTGGTAGAAGCAAAGCTGCTGCTGCACCTAAAGCTGCTGAAGCGAAAGCTGAAGTTGCCGAAGAAGTTGCTCCTGCTGAAGAAGCTCCTGCTACTGAAGAACCAAAAGGAGAATAATTTTATTCCCTTTAAGTATAAGAAAGTCCTGTTCGAAAGAACAGGACTTTTTTTATGTTGTTTTTTTTCTATTCTTGTATTACCAAATTATGAAAGTCATTATCGCCCTCTGCATCCTGTTCAGCTTTTCAAGCGCAGCGGCTCAAAGTCAACAGGATAGTATTATTAATAAACTTGTTATCGCAACTTCAGATAGTATTGATATTAAATCTTTATCTCAATCAATGGCTAAGATGCTACCTGAAAAAATGATCTATTTGAAAGGAGAATATCATGATATGAAATCAACCGGCAGAAGCCTTCAGTCAATTTTTATCGCCTTGCATGAAATAAAGGGTGTTAATTACATGCTTTCAGAATATAGTCATTCTTACTTATTTTGTTATAATCTTTTCCTGAAAACCGGAGATTTAAAGATTCTGGCTACCTGGGATGATCAACTGGGGCTTGATAGTTTAAGCCTTAAGCGATATTATTACAACATGATTTCTTTGTACAAATACAATTTAAAACAATCAAGTTCAAATAAGATTTCATTTGTAGGAATAGATATTGATCTTCAAAATACATCTACAAGAACAAATGTTCAGCGTGATTATTTGAATGCTATTAAATATTTAAGAAAATATTCTCTCAGGCCCTTACCTGGAGAGATCAATGATTTATTCGAAAAAATCTTAAATAGCAATGATTATCAGATTTTAAGTGGTCTAACATTTCGGTTGAAAGAAGTAAGCAAAATGCATGTTCCTGAATTACTGGCCTGCTTTGGTGATTTTTATAAAGATTATTACCTTATTGTAAATAGTGTAAAACAATTTCGTGGCGTTCACCGTGAAGAGGAGTTATTGGAGAATTTCAAAATTGCATTTGACGGAATTTTAAAAACAAACCCTGATTTGAAACCCAGGTTTTTTGGCAATTTTGGTAGTTACCATGCTTCTATAGAAAAGAAATATTCTTTTGCCTCGATTTTGGATAAATCCAAAGATTTCAGGAACAATGTAGCATTTATTGCAACCGGTTATTACAACTCTTTATCAACGTATGATAAACTGAAACCAGTGATTTGGCAAGGCGCGGCAATAACGGGATTATCTTCAAAAGATCAGCTTGAAGCTAATCGGTTAGTTGAAGAAACTGTTGGAAAAGTGGATAAGCAACTTATTTTAATGGGAAACTTTAAGCAATTGCCTTCCGGAAAGCTTGATTTTTTAAAACGTTACGATGCCTTTTTGATATATAACGGATTTAAATAATTGGACAAACGTTTGTCTCATTTTTTCATTACATAGCTTTAATTCAATCTGCTATACATAAATTAGCCTAAAACAAATTGATAATGAAATTTAGGCTTTTTTTACTTGTCTGTTTATTCGGACAGCTATCCCTTCATGCACAAATATTAAAATATACCAGTGGTAACAATGCCTGGAATCCTGATTCGCTGGGGAACCATCGTGTTGTGCTCCAGTTTGCTGGTATTGGAAAAATTGCCCATGCTAAAATTGATTGGCGCAGGAGGGATGAACATCCTGAGTTAAAAGGAATCATCGTTCAGGATGCCAACGGTAAAACCATTTCAGTGGTTGGTACAGATAAATTAACTAGAGAAAGTGCTGATGTTTATTTTGAAACTACTGGTGCCGGAAAATATTACGTGTATTACCTCGCTTATAAAAATGAAGGCAGGGATAATTATCCAAAGGGAGTTTACATCAAACCTAAACAGGTAGATCAGGCTTGGTTGAGCACTGCAAAGCAAGTTAAGGTGAACACTTCAGTGGTGGAGATTCAATCTATCGATGCTTTCAATTCTTTTTATCCAATGGAAATCATCGCCACTGCTAAAGAAACTGCTTCTATTAAGGTGAAATATCCTTCAGATGCTTTTATTGTGTTTCCGGAGGACAGGATGTACCCCATTAAAATGCAAAACGACCTGCCTTACCGTTGGGTGCAAAAAGGGGCATTAAATTCTTTCACAGGAATGGCCAGCAAGGGCGAAAACTATGCTTTTCAATTGGGTGTATATGCTTTGAAAGATTTAAAAAACGTTGAGGTGAACTTCGGCGATTTAAAAACTAGCACTGGGAAAGTAATTTCTTCTAAAAACATCAACTGTTTAAATACCAATGGAACGAGTTACGATAACAAACCATTGGTGGAAACGGTAAATGTATCATCAGGTAAAATTCAGCCGATGTGGATTACTGTAAATATTCCTAAAACTACAATTGCAGGCATTTATGCTGGGAAATTTACGGTCAAAGCCAATGGAAAATCTAAAGTAATCGATGTTAGAATTACCGTAGGTAGTGAAGTTTTAGCTGATGCGGGTGTAGGAACGCCAAACAAACAGACCCGTTTAACCTGGTTAAATTCTACTTTGGCACAAGCCAATACTGTAGTTGCTCCTTATACGCCTTTAACAGTTGAAGGTAATGTAATCTCTCTTTTAGGCAGAAAATTTGAAATCAACGCAGATGGTTTTCCTAAGCAGATTCAGACTTTCTTTAATGCTGAAATGACCGCTTATAACGAAAAACCAAATAATATCCTGGCAGAACCAATTCACTTTCACTTTTTTAATACGCCAAAAACGCAGGAGAAATTTGTACCAACCAATTTTCAAATTACCGGTAAAGAAGCTGGAACAGTAAAATGGTCGGCGACTAATACTTCTGAAAACCTGAAAATGGATTTAGAAGGTGCTTTAGAGTTTGATGGTTATGTTCATTATGTAGTTAAGGTTACAGCGTTAAAAGATGTGGAATTCAGTAATGTTGATTTTCATATTCCTTTTGATAAGGGTTCTACTAAATATCTAATGGGTTTGGGTGAAAAAGGCGGTGTTAGACCTGACACTGTGAAATGGAAATGGGACGTGGCCAATAAAAACCAGGATGCGGTGTGGATCGGAAATGTAAATGCGGGCCTGTATTACAATTTGAGAGATGAGAACTATGTTCGCCCGTTGAATACCAATTTCTACCTTCAAAAGCCTTTAATATTGCCTAAATCGTGGGGTAATGGAGATAAGGGTGGCATCCAGATCAATGTAAAAGGCAGTTCGATGCTGGCCGATAACTTTACAGGGGCAAGAAGCATGAGAAAGGGAGATGTACTTTATTACAACTTCAACTTGCTGATTACGCCTTTTCATTTAATCAATACCGATTTCCAATGGGACAACCGTTTTTATCATAAATATGGTGATTTAGATTCGATTAAATCGACAGGTGCAACGGTAGTGAACATTCACCATGCCACACCAATTAATCCCTGGATCAACTATCCGTTTATCGAGTGGAAAAAGATGAAAGGTTATATCGATAATGCGCATTCGAAAGGATTGAAAGTGAAAATTTATAATACCGTTCGCGAATTATCTAACCATGCTTACGAGTGGCCTGCTTTACGGAGTTTAGGTACCGAAGTTTACTCTCCTGGTAAAGGTGGCGGTTTTAGCTGGTTACAGGAGCATTTGGATACTAATTATATTGCTGCCTGGTTTGTACCCGAAATTAAAGATGCGGCTGTAATTAACAGTGGAATGAATCGCTGGCATAATTATTATGTAGAAGGCATGAACTGGTTAGTAAACAATGTTGGGATTGATGGTGTGTATTTAGATGATGTGGCTTTTGATCGCGTAACCATGAAGCGAATTAAGCGTGTACTTACACAGAATAACCATCCGGGTATTATCGATCTGCATTCTGCAAACCAATACAATAAAAGCGATGGTTTTAATAACAGCGCCATTTTATACCTGGAGCATTTCCCTTACCTGAACCGTTTATGGTTTGGCGAATATTTCGATTATCAAAAAAATAATCCTGATTTCTTTTTAACAGAAGTAAGCGGAATTCCTTTCGGTTTAATGGGCGAGATGTTGCAGGATGATGGAAACCCCTGGCGTGGGATGATTTATGGCATGACGAGTCGTTTAGGCTGGTCGGATAAAAGTGATCCGAAACCTTTATGGAAAGCCTGGGATAACTTTGGCATAAAAGGATCTGAAATGATTGGCTACTGGAGCGAAAACTGTCCGGTTAAAACCGATAATCCAAAAGTGTTGGCAACGGTTTACAAAAAACAGGGAAAAACAATGATTGCTTTGGCGAGCTGGGCAGAAGGAGATACCAAGGTTAATTTAGCCATTGATTGGGCTAAACTAGGTTTAAATGCATCGAAAGTTAAAATAAATGCCCCCGCAATTGATAAATTCCAAACTGCAGGAAGTTATGTGGATGGAAAATCGATTCCTGTTGAAAAAGGAAAGGGTTTGATTTTGATTGTAGAATAATATTTTTTTGACATCACCCTGCACTTGTTTCAGGGTCTTTATTGTGATAATTAAAAGAAGTCAAGTTTTTGGACTGCCCCCAGAAGTTTGGACAAAAATAATTTAATTTTTCCACATTTGAGTTCGGTACTTTACCGGACTCATTCCTTTTAAGTTAAGTCTGATCCTGTCGTTATTATAATAGCTTATGTAAGATTTGATTTCCATTTTTAGTTCTTCTATGGTTTGATATTTTTTCAGGTAAAACAGTTCGGATTTTATAGTTCCAAAAAAGTTTTCAATGACTGCATTGTCCAGGCAATTTCCCTTCCTTGACATGCTCTGTATAACAGCTTTTTCCTGAAGGAGCTTTTGGTACGCCTTCATTTGGTACTGCCATCCCTGATCGGAATGTAAGATAAGCGCTGTTTGTTGCTTGGGTATGCGTATAAAAGCTTCTTTGATCATTTCTGTTACTTGCTTAAAATTCGGCCTTTCCGACAATTTGTAACTTATTATCTCACCATTAAAAAGATCTATTATAGGCGAAAGATATAACTTTTGTACGCCTACTTTAAACTCTGTAACATCTGTTGCCCATTTTTGGAAAGGCCTATCTGCTCTAAAGTTACGCTGCAATACATTCTCGGCCACTTTACCGAACTGCCCCCTATAGGTTTTATATTTCTTTACCCTGATCACACTTTTCAGCCCCATCGACTTCATGAGGCGCAGAACTGTTTTATCATTGAGATGAAAGCCCAGCTCCCTTAGGGCATAGACCATCCGTCTATACCCTAATCTGCCCTTATGCTGGTCATATAAGTTCTTGATCTGTATTTTAAGATGACCGTATTTATCTGCTTTTTTATTTTTCTGGATTTGGTAATAGAACGTACTCCTAGCCATATCTGCTGCCTGTAGCAACATTTTAAGATCGTGTTTCTGCCTTAATCCCTGGATGATCAGCGCTTTTTCTTTTTCTCTGCTTCTTCCTTCTGAATTAAGGCATACAACTTTTTTAGATATTCATTTTCGGCACGCAAAAAATTGTTTTCCTTTTCCAACTCCTGCTCCCTGGTTTGTTTAGGATTATTCTTTTTAGATTTTTTATCGGGTGCATCCATAAATTTTCCCCTACATGATTTGAAAAGTGCCCCCACACCTTCACTTTCATACTTCTTTTGCCAATTGCTGAGCATACTGACTGAAGGAAGTTTGAATCTGATGCAGGCCTGGTATAAAGATAAGCCTTCAGTTCTTAATGTTTCTATTACTGTTAACTTAAAATCGCCATCGTATTGACGTGGCTGCAATTGTAATCCTTCAATTCCATAGGCTTTATAAAAACTAACCCATTTATCCAAAATCGTATGGTTAATCTGGTTTTCCTTAGCAATAGCACGAACCGAACCTTCTCCATTGATCGCCTGTTTTACCAACAGTAATTTTAACTCTAAACCGTATTTAATTTTTCTACTCATAAAAATGCCCCCATAAAGTGTCTAACTTTTTGGGGCAGTGTATTTTAAAACTTGACTTCTTTAGTATAGGATTATATTTTTTATGTGCCGTGGTTCACGTGTTCACGAACTGCGTAATTACCGTCAAGTGAAGGTACATACCAATGACAACTTTTTTTTATACGACTATACCTCCACATTTTCCATGCCGTACTGTTTCAGTACATCAGCAGGAACGCCGGCCCATTGGTTTGGTGCGTTGCCAACATAACCAATGTCTTTTACCCCCATTTCTGTCGTATAAAAACCCGATGCCGTTAAACTTCTCATCCTGTTGAAAAAGGTTACGCCTGCCTGCATTTCTGGGCGGGCTTTTTTAGGGTAGGCAATTTCATCCACAATCGAAATCTGCTGATCTGCCGACGCTTCAACAAACGGTTTTTGAAATTTATTGAAACTGTATACATCGAGCCATTTCAGTCCGCCACGCATGGGTACTTTATGTTCAGGAATATCTTTTACTATAAATTCGATAAACTCGGGCACTTTTGCTTCCGATGCGCTGCCCGAAACTTCATCCTTTGGAATAATGATGTCGGCCAAAACTGTAATGGTGGCCATTTCATGTTTAGTAAAAAAGGTTTCCGATTTCAGGTTTTTGTCGCGGTCTAACTCCCATTGTTCTCTTCCCGCTTCTTTTGCGGTTTCTTCAGGTGCGGCGGCTTCGGTTTTTGTTTCAGGTTGTTTACAGGCATCTAAAAGTACAGTTGTACTAATGGCTGTTAAACCTAATGCTTTTATGGAATCACGTCTGTTCATTATGGTAATTCTTAAATGTTCTGTTTTTTCTTTTGAGCTAAAATATATTCCGCAGTACGCATCGAAAGGGCTAAAATCGTCCAGGTTGCGTTTTTATCGCCCTGTTGTACAAATGGTCCGGCATCAACCACAAAAAGGTTTTTGCAATCATGTGCCTGGCAGTATTTATTCAATGCCGATTTTTTAGGGTCATCGCCCATACGTATGGTACCTACTTCGTGGATAATTTTCCCAGGGTTAAGTAAGCCGTAATTGGTATCTGCCCCCTGAATTTCAGAAGTAACCACGGCCCCCATTTCCTTCATAATCGAAAGGAAGGTTTCCTGCATGTGTTTTGCCTGCAGAATTTCATCTTTGTCCCATTTATAGTTAAATCTTAAAACCGGAATACCATATTTATCTACCGTATTCGGATCTATCTCGCAGTAATTGCTTTCTCTGGCAATTGCGGTACCACGACCAGCCATTCCAACTCCGGTTCCATAGAAACGGCGGTAATCATCTTTTAATGATTTTCCGTAACCTCCGGCTTCTTTCATTTTGCCATCTCTTCCAGGTACCATTCCGTTCATTTCGGCTACACCGCCACCAAAACCATAAGCTGGCATACCCATGCCGCCCCAATATTCGATGTGGTAACCACGCGGGAAGTTGAGTTTGCGGTTATCTAACCACCATGGTGAATAAATGTGTACACTACCAACGCCGTCTTCATTATAACGTTTCCTATCCATTAATTGAGGCAGAAAGCCCGAAACACTGGCTCCGGTAGAATCGTGTAAGTATTTTCCAACCACACCGCTGCTATTGGCCAGGCCATTTGGATGTGAGGCTGATTTTGAATTTAATAATATTCGGGCAGATTCGCAGGCACTGGCGCCTAAAATAACCAGTTTCCCGTTTACCTGATATTCCTGCAAATCTTTGCGGTTTACATAAGAAACACCTTTTGCGGATCCATCTTTATCGGTAATTACTTCACGCACCATGGCGTCGGTAATTACGGTAAGGTTTCCGGTTTTTACTGCAGGATTTACCAAACATGATGAAGACGAAAAATCGCCATAAACTTTACAGCTTCTGCCACATTGGCCACAATAAAAACAAGGTGCGCGATCGCTGTTATTCGGTAAAGCTTCGGTAAGGACTGATCCACGGCCGGTAATTACTTTTACCCCAGCTTTTTCTGCACCTTTTTTGATGAAAAGCTCATTTAACCTGGGTTTTGGCGGTTTCATGAAAATTCCATCCGGCTCACTTTCAATTCCTTCTGCCGTTCCATAAATACCAATCATGCGGTCAACTTTATCGTAAAATGGTTTTACATCAGCATAAGTAATCGGCCAGGAATCAGTTAAACCATCTTTAGGTTTAAAATCTTCCGGACCCATCCGTAAAGAAATCCTGCCCCAGTGGTTGGTACGGCCACCGAGCATCCGCGAACGGAACCATTCGAATTCGCTTTTGTTTTTCTGGGTATAAGGCTCGCCTTCTAACTCCCAGCCACCATAAGAAGCATCAAAATCACCAAATGGACGAACGGTACCTGCACCGCGGCGGGGCGATTCCCAGGGCCATTTTAATTGATGTGAATCTAATCGTGGATCGAAATTTTGACCGGCCTCGAGCAATAATACCTTTTGCCCTGCATGTGCCAGAACGTACGCAGCCATCCCGCCACCAGCTCCTGAGCCAACAATAATGGCATCATAAACGGTTGGAGATTTTTTTATCTGAAAGTCACTCATGTATTATGGTTAGCTATTTTAATACCCTAATCTAAAGCTTAATTTTTTGAAAAAAAAGCGATCCGCTACTTTGGAATCAATATAGATAATAATAGCAGTACGTATTTCTAAATCGTATTACCTCACAGGTTTATTTAGGGCCTTGCCAGCGGTTTTTCTGGTTGAAAATTTTTTCCATCTTCCATTTTACTTCATTTATCAGTTTTTTCTATAGTCGCTCTATTGTTACATTATCGCTTAAATATTCGGCTGCAGATAAACTTGATTATCTTTGCAGTTCAAAATTACCAATGGCAGTATCAGAATATATCAAACAGTTTAGTATCGCTTTAAAAGAAAGCCTGGATGCAACAACCTTTGTGAAAGTTTCTTTAGGGAACTATAAAGGAGCGGAGGAAGCGCTAAAGCAGTTGCTGATCCGTAAAGTGGCGATTAAACGTGAAGATAAGCTGGCCTTTACCTATCGATATAAAACCCGCGATGTGGTAAAAAACTATGTCGTTGATGAAGGGCTAGACCTGATTACTGATTATCTGGAAAATGGATTTAAAATAGGAACCTTATTTACTACCGAAAAAGACCTGATTTTAGAAGAACTGAACAACGGTAAAGTGGTTTTGAGGGAAACGAAAGCATCAGCTAAAGAAGTCCCTTCTGCCATCCACGACAAAGAAAAAACCAGATTGATTAAGCCCGATTCAAAATCATATTTAACCGAGTTGAAAATTACCGATGCTGAAGGTAAGGTTTTTAAAAATGCACAGGATAAATTCCGTCAGATTAACCATTACATCGAAATTTTAAGTGCTTTGATTAAAGAATTGCCAGAAGGTACGATTAAAAAAGTGGCTGATATGGGCTCTGGCAAAGGTTATTTAACTTTTGCACTATATGATTATTTACATTCGGTTTTAAAACTGGAAACTGAAGTAGTTGGGGTAGAGTATCGTCAGGATATGGTGGATTTGTGTAATAGTGTTGCTGAAAAATCTGCTTTTGCCCAATTGAATTTTGTTCAGGGGACGATTGAAGATTATAATGCTGAAGATGTTAATTTATTAATCGCCTTACATGCCTGCGATACGGCAACAGATGATGCCATTTTTAAAGGAATTAAAGCAAATGCCGAACTGATTGTTGTTGCACCATGTTGCCATAAACAGATCCGTAGAGAAATTGAGCAAAACAAAGTGAAGAATGATGTATCGTTTTTAACTAAATATGGCATCTTTTTAGAACGCCAGGCCGAAATGGTTACCGATGGTATTCGGGCCTTAATTTTAGAATATTTTGGCTATAAAACCAAGGTTTTTGAGTTTATTTCTGATGCACATACGCCAAAGAATGTGCTTGTGGTGGGGGTGAAAAAAAGTCCGAAGTCTTTAGTCGGAAGTCCGAAGAACGAAGAGCAAAAGAGAATTTTAGAGAAAATAAAAGCTAGCAAGGAGTATTTCGGGATTGGTTACCATCATTTGGAACGGTTATTGGAATTGTAGTTGTCTTGGTTAGATGCCCGCGGAATAACGATTACTCTTTTTTAACCTTCCTTTTCATTAACTAAACATAAATCCATAACAACACTGGCTTTTTCTTGGTTTTAAGAAGCACGTCTGTTTTTTTTCATGATTGCATCTGATAAGACTGGGCAGCCGGCACTTTGCCCAAATAAAGTTTATGGATAAATTTCCTAGTTAGGAACAGGCGTGTAAGAATGTGCAACCACAATCCGTTTAAAAGGGCTTAATAATTCTATCTTCAATTATTTTATTGTTCTTAACAGGATTCAATCCGAAAATAGCAAATGAGATGAGGAGAGCGAATAACTTCTGCATGTGCTAATCGAAAACTATAAACTACAGATGCAATAAAATCAATGCGATTAATGCGGGGATAGATTGTACATAAAGGATTTTTTTACTGGCAGTTGCAGCGCCATAAATACCTGCAATAATAACGCAGGTTAAAAAGAATATGGCCACATAAAATTTCCAGTGATGATCGGTTATGCATAGCGACCAGATTAAGCCTGCGGCTAAAAAGCCATTATATAAGCCCTGGTTGGCCGCCAATGTTTTGGTTGGTACGAATAAATCTTTCGGAATGGTTTTAAAAACTTTTGGAGCTCTGGTGGTCCAGGCGAACATTTCCAGCCAAAGGATGTAGATGTGGATAAAGGCGACTAAGCCGATTACGATTTGGGCTGCTATTTGCATATAATGGGGATTACACAGATTTAAATGATTACACTGATTAATTGTATCTCTAAAGATATAAAAATTAAGGGCGTTTTTTTTACTGTCTGTTGTAACTAAACCCGATAGGAGCGGGCATCCCGACGTAAAGTCGGGGTAAAGCGGATAGCGGGGCTGCTGCCTCCGAAGTACTGCTGACTTTCATTTACAAATCCTTTTAAAAATAAACTTTGCTTAACCTTTAGTCTTTAAGCTTTCACCTTTGGATTTGCCCCTTATCCATCGTCCATCCCACATCTTCCATCATTCTCTGTCATGCTGTCAGTAGAGACAAGTCTCTTTTTTTACATTTTAACAGTCTTTTACCCATATTTTCTGCCAAAAACCAATTGGCACAAGCATTGTTTAATAGCAGTAGAAATTATAATACTTTAAAAAGAGAAATTAAAAATACAATGGGAAAAATTATTGGAATAGACTTAGGAACAACAAACTCTTGCGTGAGCGTAATGGAGGGCAATGAGCCTGTAGTTATCGCAAACAGTGAGGGTAAACGTACTACACCGTCTATTGTTGCTTTTGCAGAAAACGGTGAGCGCAAGGTTGGCGAGCCTGCTAAACGTCAGGCTATAACCAACCCAACAAAAACGATATATTCGATTAAACGCTTTATGGGTAACAGCTACGACGAAAGTGCGAAAGAAGCTGGGCGTGTACCTTATAAAGTAGTTAAAGGTGATAACAATACACCACGTGTAGAAATCGACGACAGAAAATATACTCCACAAGAGATTTCTGCAATGATTTTACAAAAAATGAAAAAAACTGCTGAAGATTTCTTAGGTCAGGAAGTTACAGAAGCAGTTATCACTGTACCTGCTTATTTTAACGATGCACAACGTCAGGCTACTAAAGAAGCTGGCGAAATTGCAGGTTTAACTGTAAAACGTATCATTAACGAGCCAACTGCAGCAGCTTTAGCTTATGGTTTAGATAAAGCACACAAAGACATGAAAATTGTTGTGTTTGACTGTGGTGGTGGTACACATGACGTTTCGGTTTTAGAATTAGGTGATGGCGTTTTCGAAGTAAAATCTACTGATGGTGATACTCACTTAGGTGGTGATGACTTTGACCACATTATTATCGATTGGTTAACTGAAGAATTTAAATCAGAAAACAGCATGGACCTTGCAAAAGATCCAATGGCTTTACAACGTTTAAAAGAAGCTGCTGAGAAAGCTAAAATTGAGTTATCAAGCACAACTTCAACTGAAATTAACTTACCATACATTACTGCTGATGCCAGCGGCCCTAAACACTTAGTACGTACATTATCTCGTGCTAAATTTGAGCAATTGGCTGATAGCTTAATTAAACGTACTATCGAGCCTTGTAAATCTGCTTTGAAAAATGCTGGTTTAAGCACAAGCGATATCGACGAAATTATCCTGGTAGGTGGTTCAACCCGTATCCCTGCAATTCAGGAAGCGGTTAAAGCTTTCTTCGGTAAAGAGCCAAGTAAAGGTGTTAACCCTGATGAGGTTGTGGCTATCGGTGCTGCAATTCAAGGTGGTGTGTTAACTGGTGATGTGAAAGATGTATTGTTATTAGACGTTACGCCTTTATCATTAGGTATCGAAACTATGGGTGGTGTAATGACTAAATTAATTGAGTCTAACACAACAATCCCAACTAAAAAATCGGAAACTTTCTCAACTGCAGCTGATAACCAGCCTTCAGTAGAAATCCACATTTTACAAGGTGAGCGCCCAATGGCTGGCCAGAACCGTACAATTGGCCGTTTCATTTTAGATGGTATTCCACCAGCACCTCGTGGTGTGCCTCAGGTAGAAGTATCATTCGATATTGATGCCAATGGTATCTTACACGTAAGTGCGAAAGATAAAGCTACAGGTAAAGAGCAAAAAATCCGTATTGAAGCATCTTCAGGTTTAACTGATGCTGAGATCAAAAAAATGAAAGAAGAAGCTGAAGCTAATGCAGCAGATGATGCTAAGCAAAAAGAAGAAGCTGATAAAATCAACGGAGCTGATGCATTAATTTTCTCAACTGAGAAACAATTAAAAGAGTTTGGTGATAAATTATCTGCTGATAAAAAAGCACCAATCGAAGCTGGTTTAGAGAAATTAAAAGCAGCTCATGGTTCACGTAACTTTGCAGATATCGATGCAGCACAAGCTGAATTGCAAAATGCATGGAACGCAGCATCTGAGGAAATGTACAAAGATGGCGGTCAGCCTCAAGGTGCTGAACAACCACAAGCTGATGGTCAGCCTCAAGGTGGTGGCGATAACGTTACTGACGTTGATTTTGAAGAAGTGAAAGAAGACGATAAGAAATAGTCTTGAGTCTGAAGTCCTGAGTCGTTAGTCTTGGGAGTATATAAAAAGCGTTCCGGTTTAAAATCGGAACGCTTTTTTTGTGCATTAAACCTCGCAGGTTTTTAAAACCTGTGAGATTTGGAAATCACTTATATGACCTTAAATATCTTATGTGGTTCAAAAGATTTTGGAAATGATTGTTCCTGTACTTTTCGGGAACTGTAGTCCCGCCATTTGCTACTTCCGATGAAGGATCGGAATCGCTGCTGTCGGGTTTAGGTAAGAGGGCTTGTATTTTAAACCTTGCAGGTTTTAAAAAGATCTAAACCAAGTTTTCTTCAATAATATCCTGTAATTCTTTTTCGTTCACAGCTAATTCATATAGCAGTTTAAACTGGTTTTTAACACGATCTAAGTTTTGGGTAGGATAACTTGTCGGATAGTACTTGTTTCCGTTTAAAAAGTCGGTTAAAAAGCGCAGGGCCTGCATGTAGATCATGTATTTACCCGAGAATACTATAAGCTCTTTTTCCGTTTCCGTTAAAATGCTTTTCATTTCCAATAAATAGCCTTTAATCATTGCTTCGAAATAAGGCAAACGTATTTTGATCTTTTCCAGATCGGTTTCATTTTCAGAGAAAGCACAAAGATAGGTGCGCATCATATCACCCAGATCGGAAATAAATTTCCCAGGCATAATGGTGTCCAGGTCGATTACGCAAATCCCTTCATTTGTTTCGCTATCCAATAACACATTACTGATTTTGGTATCGTGGTGCATTACACGGTCTGGAAAATCCTTTCTATGGGCATAAGAGTTATAATAATCTAAGATATATTTATGTGTTAAAGCATCTGAAATCTGTGCTTTGGCATCTTGTTTTAATGTTTCATCAGCCTGGTTTAAGGCCAAATTAAATTGTTCATACCTTAAGCCCAGATCGTGAAAACCAGGGATAGTAGGTTGAAGCGTTTTGGCATCAAAGTGATCTAATAACCTGCTCAGTTTACCAAATTGCCTGGCAGCCTCATAGGCTTGCTTAGGATCGGCCAAAACATCTAAAGAGATGGTATTGGGCACAAAAGGCAACATTCGCCAATATTCATTATGGATATGCGCCATTTCCTCGCTGTTAGCTGTAGAAACAGGTTTTATAAAAAGATATTCAGGATAATTAAAGTTAAGATAATCGGAAATTGCCCTGAGGTTGTTGGCAATGGCCTGGGGTGATTTAAATACCGAAGTATTGATATTTTGAAGGATGTATTTCTTCTCTTCCGTTTGGGGCGAAAGCAAATAAGTACGGTTAATCAAACCCGTACCTATTTGTGTAATTTTTGTATTTTCTTTAGCGTATCCGTAGGCTTCTAAAACTTCGGAGTCTAAATTTAGTTCCATAATTTTTCAGGATATGTTCCGTTTTTAACCAATTGGTCAATACTATCCTGAACATAAGGTTTATCTTCTTTATAAGTTACACCAAACCATTTATTTGAAGTAGGTATTACTTTAAAAGTTGCAGTGTTGCTTTTCACCAGGTTTTCGCCAATTAATGGAATAAAAAACTCTGCTTTAGGTTTATCTTTGTTTGCCTCTGCAAATTCCCTGAACAATTCTTCGGTAATTTTAAAAACAGCTGGTGTAAAACCCCAGAAATTCATTGAAACCGGTGTTTCGTAAGCTAAAGGAAATTCTTCTCCATTTTCTTCGTAAAAAATACTGCCATCTTTAGGATAAACTTTCGTACGTTCTACAATTTCCTCCAGGTTACCTGAAGCATCTACTTTACAAACACCACGCGAAACTGCGCCAAACTCTGATAAAGTTTTACCGATTTCATAACCGATAATCGAATAATTGCTGTCTGTTACTTCTGTGGTTAAGAAATCAACCATCTTTTTAAAAGCATCGTAACCATAATAATCATCAGCGTTAATTACGCAAAATGGTTCTTTAATTACATTTCTGCCCGAAAGGATTGCATGTGCAGTACCCCATGGTTTCTCTCTGTATATTTCTTCTTCGATACCGAACTGTTTTAAATCGAAATTCTGGAAAACGTAATCTGTTTCAATTCTGCCAGCCAGTTTAGGCTCGAAAATGGCTTTAAAATTGTCTACAAACTCTTCTTTAATGATAAATACAACTTTACCAAAGCCTGCGTTAATGGCATCATATATTGAGTAATCGATAATGGTTTCGCCATTGGGACCAAAACCATCAATCTGTTTCATACTTCCGTAACGGCTAGCCATACCAGCAGCCAATATTAATAGGGTGGGTTTCATCTATTATTTATTATTTTTTTTGGTGCAAAAACTTTTGATGATGGAACAATCGATTCACCATCTTGGTTTCATCTTGCGAAATTAATTATTTGAGCGTTCTATTATGTTAATTATTAAGTTTTTTAAAAGCCAAAAAGTCCGCCGCCGGTTTTCGACCGTGTTTTTTTTCCGGTAAGCATGCCAAATATACCGCGGACAATTTCTTTACCGATCTGGCGGGTAATGGTTGCGCCCATTACCTGTTCAACCAGGCTTTTTTCGCCGGGTTTAGGTTTGCTTTCCTGTTCAGCCTGTTTTTGGGCTTCGGCTTCTTGTTTTTGCTGTTCTAAAGCAGCAGTTTGATCGTTAATGCGTTTGGTTAAAATTTCGTAGGCACTTTCCGGATCGATTGCATCTTTATATTTGGTATACATCGGACTGGCGTGAACCACCTGATCGAAATCAGCAGCAGTTAACGGACCCATAACGGCCCTGGGTGGGGTAAGCATGGTTGCTGAAACCTCTGTTGGGATACCTTTTTCATTGAGTACGGTAACTAAAGCCTGTCCGGTTCCTAATGAAGTTAATATTTTATCAATCTCGTAAAAATCTGATTTTGGATAAGTATTCACTGTCTTTTTCAAAGCATCTACATCATTTGGGGTAAACGCCCTTAATGCATGCTGTACGCGGTTACCCAGTTGTCCTAAAACACTTTCAGGAACGTCACTCGGTGCCTGTGTACAAAAGAAAACGCCAATGCCTTTTGAGCGGATTAACCTGATAATGGTTTCTATCTGTTCTAAAAATGCTTTTGATGAGTTTTTAAACAATAAATGTGCTTCATCAAAAAAGAACACGAGTTTTGGCTTATCTAAGTCGCCAACCTCTGGCATAGTATTAAATAACTCGGCCAGCAGGCTGAGTAAAAAAGTTGAGTACAATACAGGCTGGTTCTGAACATCGGCAATATTTAACAAGCTAATGGTGCCTTTGCCATCAACCCGCTCGAAAAGATCTTCTATATCAAATGATTTTTCGCCAAACATACCGCCTAATCCCTGCTGCTCTATGGCAACTATTTTTCTAAGCATGGTACCCGATGTAGCTGTTGAAATACTGCCATAACTGCTTTTAATTTCGGCAGCACCAGCACCTTCCGACAGGTAAGAAACCAGTTTTTTTAAATCGTTTAAATCAATGATTGGCATTTTGTTATCGTCGGCATATTTAAAAATAACCGCCATAACACCTGCCTGTGTATCGTTTAGATCTAAAATTTTTGATAAAAGGGTAGGGCCAAACTCGAGGACTGTTGCGCGCATCTGTGAACCCGTTTTACCCGAAAGGGAGTAAATCTCAATAGGGAAACCGGTTGGCGAGAAAGTTTTATTGAGCTGCTTCGCCCTTTCCTCAATTTTAGGGTTAACTGAACCGGGTTGGTTCAAGCCAGATAAATCGCCTTTCACATCTAACATAAAAACGGGAACTCCGGCATCCGACAGCTGTTCGGCCAGCAATTGTAGCGTACGCGTTTTACCTGTCCCTGTAGCTCCGGCAATCAGGCCGTGTCTGTTCATCATTTTTAATGATAAATTAACTTCAGCCTCGCTGTAAACCTGTCCGTCTAAAATTCCGGCGCCTAAATAAATGTACGAGCCCGTTGGGGCATAGGATGATTTTATTTTTTCGATGAATTTTGAAGAAAGATCGCTCATTTTTTAAAATTAGATTGCCAATTTAAGAAAGATATCTTAAAAAGATAGTGTTTTATTAGCCACTTTTTATGCAAAATACTGCACAAACGGTTGTTTATTAATGCTTGTTAAGTTGTTTATAATAATTTAACTCGTTACGCAAGGCAGTCATTTCTTCCTGCATATTCTGTAGCTGACTTAACAAATGTGAAACGGCATGAATGCCCTCTAAATTAATTTCGAGGTCTTGCGCCAGTCGGAGATACTGCTCCAATTTAGATAACTCATCAATAGGTAAAAAAACAGATTGTTTTTTAATGGTCGTATGGATCAATCCAAAATCTTCGAGTGATTGGATGAAATTAATTTCCACCTGATGATAAGCACAGATTTCTTCTACTGATATTAAATTGGTTTCCATAATGGTTAGAATTTGGAAAGTTTTTCGAATAGTTCTTTTTGCTCAGGGTTTAAGTTGGTTGGTAATTTTACCAGCCATTTAATGTATAGATCGCCAAACTGGTTTTCTTTTTTATAAACAGGAAATCCTTTACCTTTTAAGCGCAGGGTAGCGTCAGGTTGTGTACCTTCCGGTACTTTAAGTTTTACCTTGCCGTTAAGTGTTTCTACAATTTTTTCTCCTCCTAAAACAGCGGTGTACAGGTCTATTTCTTCCTGAATATAAATGTCGTTTCCTTTGCGTTTAAATTTAGGATCATCGCTGATGTTAAACTTGATAAACAGATCGCCTGGAGGGCCATTGTTAACACCTGCTGCACCGTAACCAGGCAATTTAATCTTTTGTCCGTTTTCTACCCCTGCCGGAATGGTAATGCGTACCTGTTTACCATTAACAGTTAAGGTTTGTTTATGAGTGGTATAGGCATCGAGCAGGTTTAACTGTAAATCGGCATTATAATCCTGACCTTTGAAAGGCGAATTCCGGCTGCTTCTGCCACCGCCTCCGCCAAACATGGAGGAAAAGAAATCGGAAAAATCATCTCCACTAAAACCACCTGAATAACTGCTGCCTCCTCCATAGCCTCCACCTTGCGATTGGTATTGCCTTTGCTGCTGCTGCTGAGCATCTAACTGATCGGCATGCTGCCAATCTTTACCATATTTATCGTATTTCTTTCTTTTCTCCGGATCGCTCAACACTTCGTTGGCCTCATTAATCTGTTGGAATTTTTTATTGGCTTCTTCGTTGTTGGGATTAAGATCGGGGTGGTGTTTTCTGGCTAATTTTCTATAAGCTTTTTTAATATCCTCTGCTGTTGCATCTTTCTTTAAATCGAGGATTTTATAATAGTCTATGTAGTCCATATTGGCTTAACAAATAAGTAAAGGTAATGTTCAGTTTAATGGAATAAATGTAAGGTTTTAATGTGTAAATGTGTATAAGGCTAGGGGCAAACAATATATAGCCGGAGGTTTCCATCTGATTTATAGATGAAGTTAATTATCCGGATTTTGTAAGGATAGTGCGAAAGCGAGATCTGTAAACAACACCCTTATTATTTATAATGATTCAAAGCTGCACCATGCAGGAAGCTTTCAAAGTTACTTTGATGGTCGCTGCATACTGCGGGAAGCTTTCAAAGTTACTTTGGTTGGTCGCTGCACACTGCGGGAAGCTTTCAAAGTTACTTTGATCGGTCGCTGCATACTGCGGGAAGCTTTCAAAGTAACTTTGATCAGTCGCTGCACACTGCTTGAAACTTTCAAAGTAACTTTGATTAAATTTTACGCCAAAATAATTGATTGTGCGGTTATCTATTAATATCTGAGTGTTTCATACGCCTGGAATTGAACGATGGTATTTATCAAAAAATAAAAAAATCAAGTAATTGAACTATTTGTCTATCTGTGCCAGATAGAATATTTCTGATACCATGGAAAGCGTGTTCTTTAAACAAAAAAAGTGCTTCAATTTGAAGCACTTTAATCGATAAAGGTAGAGAGAAATTTATTTTTTGTTTTTCACATATTTTTCTAACCACTGGTCTTGTTCCCAAAGCATGTGCAATAAGTTTTCTTTACCGCGGTAACTGTGAGCTTCGTAAGGTAAAAATACAAAACGGGTAGTACCGCCTGCTCCTTTTATAGCGTTGAACAAACGTTCGCTATTGATCGGGAATGTACCCGGGTTATCGTCAGAATCGCCGTGGATTAACAATATCGGGGTTTTAATTTTATCAGCATAACTAAATGGGCTCATTTCGTAATACAATTGAGGCGCCTGCCAGTAAGTACGTTCTTCGTTTTGGAAACCAAATGGCGTTAAAGTGCGGTTATAAGCACCACTACGGGCAATACCTGCAGCAAAAAGGTTGGTATGCGCCAATAAATTCGCTGTCATAAAGGCACCATAACTGTGACCGCCAACAGCCATACGTTTTTTATCGCCAACACCTAAAGCCGATAATTTATTAATGGCTGCTTCGGCATTTAACTGTAACTGATCCACAAAAGTATCGTTTGGTTTTTTACCGTCTTTAGCTACAATTGGCATTTCGGCATTATCTAAAACGGCATAACCACGGGTTACCCAAAAAATAGGAGAGGCCCAGCTGATGGTGGTAAATTTATCTTTCGATCCACGGATCTGTGCGGCATCGGCAGCAGAGTTAAACTCGCGCGGGTAGGCCCAGATTAAGGTCGGCAATGGTCCGTCTTTATCTTTATTATATCCTTTTGGTAAATACAGATCACCTGTTAAATCAACCCCATCGGCACGTTTATAAGAAATTTTCTCTTTGGTAATGCCTTCCAGTGATGGATAGGGATTGGTGAAATTGGTAATCGGCTGATCGGCAATACGCAGCACCAGGTTTTTGATAAAGTAATTCGGAACCAGTTTCTGACTTTCTTTACGGGTAAGCAAAACCAGTTTATCAGGATTGATCACATCACTTACATATTCGAAAGTACCCTCGGCACTGCGCCAGATAATTTCATTTTTTTTCGTAGTTAGGTCGAACTTAGCTAAGAAAGGCAAATCTCCTTTTTCTGATGAACCCACAATATTGTTCATCAATAGTTTGGTGCCATTATCAACAGTTTTAATCACCTGGCGGCCGTATTTATTTTTAACGGTAACGGGCGAGCCTGGATTGCCATACGCATCAGTTTGGTTACGGCTGTATAATTCTTCAACCGCTCCGGTCGACGGGTTATAACGGCTTACTTTGCTGGTTTGTTTGCTACGTAAGCCTTCCATAATAAGGGCCAGGTTGGCATCACCCCATTGTACACCACGGTAACGGGTTTGTGTTTTGAATAATTCTTTTTCAGTTCCTGTAAAAGGGGCGCTTAATGCATAAACCGCATCGTGAAAAGGAACATCTTTTTTGATCAGGCCGCTATCTAAAGGTTTGCTCCAAACCAATGTGGCAGGTTCATCATCGCGCCAATCGAAACCACGGGCTACATTTTGTGTATTATCATAACCTGATGGCGTACCTTCTGATGATGGCAGCTCGGCAATAACTTTGATGGTTTTACCTGTTAAATCGGTAATGCTTACGGTTGATGGAAAGCCATAAGCCGAAACAAGGTAAGAAAAAGGCTTGCGGATGGTTTCTACCATCATATAACTTTTATCAGGCGATAAATTGGTTAAGCCATAAATGGCCGGTTTGCCGATTGGTGTTTCAACCCCAGCCGTATTTTTAACCAGTTGTGAAGTAGCAAAAAACTCAAACAACTGTTCGTCGAAAGGTGATTTAATTAAATCCTGATAAGTAACACTTGGTGCGGCTTTACCTAAATTCTGCTGGATGGTTGGCCCTTTTGGCATCAAAGGTTTTGTAGGTGCGGCACTGGCAGGTTTGGTTACTGTACGGTAAATAATGGTATTATCATTTAACCAGGTAAGTCCACTGCCCAAAACTACGTTTAAGAAAGCTTTATTGGCTTTTGTTGCTTTTTTGGTAGCCAGATCGATAATGTAAAGATCTACTCCTTTTTGTGTGGTGTTGGTAAAAGCAATTTTGTTTTCTGAAGGGTTCCAGCTGATATTACCTGCAAATAACGGAGTTGGCAAACCAGCAACCTGAAAACTCTGGTTAGATTTAATATTTTTAAGACTAAAATTATTGATATAGGTCTGTCTGCTGGGCGAATAGTTATTGGGGTTTAACCTTAAACCCGCAATGCGGTACTCGGGCATTGCTAATTCTTCTACCGAAGGGTAGGAATTACGCTCGCTGAACAAGATCCATTCAGCCTTGCCGTCAATGCTCACGCCGGGTGTTGGCTTTGCTAGTAGCAGATCAGCAATTTCTTTAGGTGGTGTTTGATAGCTTATGGCATCCTGGGCTGCAGCGCTTAACGATGCACATGTGCCAGCTATTAATAAATAGAGGTGTAATTTTTTAATCATTTCCGGTTTTTTATTCGAAATAAGGAATGATCAAATATTGGAAAATTTAACTTATTGTAGCGTAACTTCTTATTTACATGGTAATCGCGACCGTCACCCTGAAGTTGTTTCAAGGTCTTTCATGCAAGAAAGAGAAGACACTTCAGCTCCGGTCTGATTGGCAGGCCACCTGTAGGATTTAACCAAAAGCCACGAAGTCACAAAGATAACCACAGCGTTTGAATAGATGTAGAGCCTTCAGTAAATGCAAAGCGGAAATATTCCGTGCTAATCTGTGCATCCGTGGCAATTAAATAATTGTAAAAAAAAATACATGTGGGTCTTAGCGAGACGCTAAGACCAGTAACTAGGTATTATCTAATATATGGAGCGTTACATTTTTGTACTATAAACCTCGGACCCCGGTCTCCTGACTTTTCGGACTTACGGATATAAACTACTAATCCTCGCAACAGAATTCGTAACCATTTCTTTTAACACCTCCACATCGATATCGCTCATTTTTTTTACGTACACGCATGCTTTAGCGGTTTTGTGTTTTCCGAATTTAGCCAGCAGTTGTTCCCGGTTTTTAAACTCAGATGAGAAGTATAGGGCTATGGCATCTTTCCGTGGCGAAAAACCAACTAAAGGTGCATCGCCTTCTCTGCCGCTTTCGTATTTATAATGGTAGCTGCCAAAACCAACAATGGCCGTTCCCCACATTTTCGCTTTAAAACCTGTGGTTTCAGCAATAATATCCGAAAGACTAAAACAATCTTTCCGTTTGGTTTCGTCGGTTACCGTATTTAGAAAATCGGTTACACTTAAATCGTTTTCTGTGGTTTTATTCTGGGCCATATTTTTTGATGATGAATATAAGATTTAAAGCCGCATTGGTCAACAGCTTTCAATTCTTCACTTTGTAATATTTTTAAGTGTTAGCCTTAAGCCTTTTATAAATTTATAATTTGTAAACAACAATTTAGAAAAACAGCATGATGACAGTTAACAATAAAATGAAATACTTTTGCCGCTTCAATATTTTGATCGTTTGCTTTTTACTCTCGTTTATGAATAGTAAGGCACAGCAAAAATTAAATGTAGCTATAGCCGGCTTAAACCATGATCATGTTTATCTGATTATGAACAGCTACCAAAAAGCTGAAGTTAACATCATTGGCATTGCCGAAAGTAACCCTGAACTGGTTAACCGGTTTAAAACGCGTTATAAGATACCTGACAGTATATTTTATAATAACCTGCCCGATTTATTAAAGAAAAAGAAACCTGATGTGGTGCTGGCCTATAATGCCATCAGCGATCATTTAGCAGTGGTAGAAGCTGCGGCTCCACTAGGCATATCGGTGATGGTAGAAAAACCTTTGGCCATTTCGGTTAAGCAGGCAGAACGGATGGCAGAATTGGCTAAACAGTATAAAGTACACATACTAACCAATTACGAAACCACCTGGTATCCGAGCAATCAGGAGATTTATAAAAATGTAAAAGAAAGCAATACCATCGGCGCACTCAGAAAAATGATTGTACACGATGGGCACCAGGGACCAAAAGAAATTGGCGTGAGCAAAGAATTTTTAAGCTGGTTAACCGACCCTGATAAAAATGGAGCAGGTGCGCTGGTCGATTTTGGCTGTTACGGTGCTAATTTAATGACCTGGTTAATGGATAACAAAGCCCCAATTTCTGTTACCGCCATCACCCATCAAATTAAAAAAGAGGTGTATCCTAAAGTAGATGACGATGCAACTATTTTATTGGAATACCCAAATGCAACAGGGATTATTGAAGCCTCGTGGAACTGGCCCTTTAGTATTAAGGATATGGAAGTATTTGGCGAAACTGGATATATGCAGGCCATTAATGAGAAAAACATAAGGGCAAGACAAAATAATAAAGATGGTTATGAAATCTATCCGGCCAAAACTTTAGCACCCACTTACGCCAATCATTTAAACTATTTATCTGCCATTTTAAAAGGAGAAATCAAACCTGAAAATAACCTTTCCTCTTTGGAGAATAATTTAATTGTGGTGAGAATTTTAGAGGCTGCAAAAATTTCGGCTAAAACGGGTAAAAAAGTGATGTTAAAACAGGCTGGCCCCAAAACAAAATAGCCACCTTAATGATGGCTATTGGTAAAAGATTTTTATCTTTTTTTATGGTGTGCCTGCCCTCCGCGGATCTCCCGCTCACAGGACTTTTTTGTCTTTCCTTTATGCATAACAATTTAGGCAATACTTGGTTTTATTCTGCAAAATAATTTTACACATCGTGTGGAAAATGTTAATATCTCTTAAAAATTTAAAAAATGAGGGTAAAAAGGCTAAATCCCACCCTGATTCTACCTGATTTTTTTATCAAAAACTTTTTTGGGTATTAAATGTTTGTGATTTGGTTGCTCCACAGGGTATCGTTAACCTTCCATATCGAAAATTATCAAATACAAAATCATGGTCGAATTAAATAATGAGCTTTTTTGTGCACTAGGCGATTTGTCTGCTGACGGATATTTTATTTTTGAACCTCAACAGCAAAAATTTTTATACCTGAACAAGTCCTTTGGCGACATTTGGGAATTGGAAACAGATCAGATTTTTGATCATTCGCAGATTCTTTTAAAGCAGGTACACCCTGAAGATTTAGCACATGTAATTTCCTGTTACGAAGAGTGTTTGGAGGATGGCAAAGAAAAAAAATACGAATTCCGTTTGTTATTTGCCGGTAGAGAGAAATATGTGCGCATTATTGTTTTTGCGGTTCAGGATAAGGCCAATAAGCGTTTAATCGGTACAGTAGAAGATACTACGGTGGCAAGGCATAACAAAATCCACATCGAACAGATCAATGCCCGTAAAAACATCACCCTGGAAGTATTGGCACACGACTTAAAAGAACCTCTGGGCATGATGAAGTTAACTGCTTCATCAATGGAAGATAGTATAGCGCAAACGGGTGATGAGCAGATGATGAATTCGCTTTCTTTTATAAAAGACATGTGCGAACGTAATTTACTGCTGGTGAGAAGTATGATTAACAGGGAATTTTTAAAATCATCAGTAGTAGAGATTGGTAAAGAAAGGGCCGACCTGGTATGGGAACTTAGAGATGTAGTTCGTTTTTACAAACGGTCTAAATTGGGAAAAGTCAAAAATATCAAGTTTACCAGTTCGGCAGAACAGATTTACCTGCATTTAGATAGCATGAAATTTCTTCAGGTGATTAATAATTTAATTTCGAATGCACTGAAGTTTACTGATGATAATGGTTACATTGGCCTACATGCCGAAGAGTTGGAAAACACGGTGCTGATTACCGTAACCGACAATGGAATAGGAATCCCGGATGAGTTACAGCCTGGTCTTTTTGATCATTTACCAGAAACGTTGAGGCCCGGTTTAAAGGGTGAAGAATCTGGCGGTTTTGGAATGGGCATTATCAAAGCAATTGTTGATTTACATCAAGGAAAAATCTGGTTTAAGAGTAAAACCGGTGTCGGAACTACCTTCTATATCGAGCTGCCAAAGTAGCCGTTTTTAATTTTAAAATACCGTAAGTTATATTTGGATTATGATTAACATTATTCTTGCGGACGATCACAATATCATCCGGACCTCTCTAAAAGTACTGATAGAAAAACACGAAGGGATTAAAGTTGTAGCAGAAGTATCGGATGGTTTAGGTGTTTTAGAACTTCTCGAAAAAGGAATAAAAGCTGATATTGTTTTATCAGATATTGTAATGCCAAACCTCGACGGGATCGGTTTGATCAGCAAAATTAAGGCAGGTGGATACGATACAAAAGTGGTGGTGCTGTCTATTTTAGATGACGAAAAATATGCTTCAAATGCCTTTATCTCAGGGGCTTTTGCTTACCTCTCAAAAGACATTGAAGAAGACGAACTGCTGTTTTGCCTACAACATGTAATGAAGGGAAAACGTTATCTTTCTTCCAATTTATGCATCGCGATATTGGAGCGTTTTAACACCGAACTCAATATGTTATCGCAAAAAACCAATGCCGAAATCAACTTTTCGGAGCGCGAAATCAATGTGCTAAAACTCATCGCAGATGGTTTAACCAACCAGGAAATTGCTGATAAATTGTACCTGAGCAGACGCACTGTGGAGAGTCAAAGGGAAGCACTGATCAATAAAACCGGCACTAAAAACTCCGCTTCGCTGGTTCGCTTTGCCATGCGGAATGGTTATATTTCATAGGTTTTTGCCTGTTTTTCGGGTCGTTTTTTACCGTTTTAAATAAACCGTAAAAAATCGGGTATTTCTACAAATAACATTGGATGATGCTATTTTGTTGAATAGATACATCAACCCTAACTGAACATGGAAACATTAAATTTCAATTGCGACATTTACCAGTACAAACAACCGCTTTTCGACCGTGCCCTAGCTTATACCCGTGATGAAGATGATGCTGCGGATTTAGTGCAGGATACCTTTATGAAAGCCTTTAGGTTTTCGGCAAAGTTCGAAATGGGCAGTAATGTAAGGGCCTGGCTTTTTACGATCTTAAAAAATACCTTCCTTAATCATTATTATAAAGTAAAGCGTAAAAATGAAATGATCCAGCAGGAAGATGACCTTACTTCTGTTCAGCTTGTGCCAAGCGCATCAGCGAATGGCGGATCGGCCAAATTTATGATGGAAGACATTCAGCGTTCTTTAAACCTTTTGCCTGAAGATTGCCGCTTTTGTTTCTGCCGTTATTTTGAAGGTTATAAATACCATGAAATTGCTGCAGAACTTGATATCCCTCTAGGAACAGTTAAAACCAAAATACACGTTGCCAGGGGACTGTTAAAAAAGATGCTTAAAAATTATAAGGACGGAATGGCTGCTTAGTATAAAAAGCGATAAGTTCAAGTATAAATACGGAGTGTTGGCTAATGAACTTACATTAGCTTTGCTCCTTAATGAGTGCGTACAAAGTAAAGAGAGTTTTTATCGTTGATGATGATGAAAGCATCCACGATATCATTAATTTAATTTTTGAGCAAGATATTGTTCATGGAGTTTTAAATGCCAATGATTTAGAGGAATCAATACTGGCATTTTCGCCTGATATTATCCTGATGGATATCCGCATGGGAGATGCCGATGGCCGCGAACTCTGCAACAAGCTAAAGGAAAATTCTAAAACAGCACATTTACCTATTCTTTTATTATCTGCTTTAAATATTGATGTCAATAATTTAGGCTGTATTCCGGATGATGTTATCGAAAAACCTTTTGATATAGGCCACCTGATTGAAAAAGTAAATCAGTTACTGGATAAATAAGACAGGGCTTAGTTATAAAAAAGGGACAGGCTAAAAGCCTATCCCATATCTAAACTCAAACATGCGCTCAAACATGAATGAATCTAACAACTAAACATTTCAGCTTAGTATTGGTTTTAAAATTCAGGTTTATTAGTGATTACTAGCTTAATTTTTACCTGATCTTTTGTTTCAGTTCTATTTTTAATTCTTTGATCTGTTCCTGCGCTTGTCTGTTCTCCAGATAAAAATAAATCGCGCTGGCCAAGAATACCTTACCTAGCACAAAAACTGCAATAAATACCCATTTCCAGGCTTTATTTATGCGCATTTGGTTTGATTCTGATTCTACCTCTATATATCTTTCCTGTTTGTTCTCCTGTTCGGGTTTATCATACCTGTACTCTGGCTCAACAGCGGTTTGTATAGCCTGGTTACGGCGCTGGATTTCGTTGATCTCATGTTCAATTTTAGCCAAAGTGCCTGCCGGTGGCTCAATGCTCATGCTTTGTGCCAGCACTTCCATGTCATATTCGAGCTGTTCCAAAGCATCTTTAAACGCCGGGTATTCTTGTTTTAGCGATAAAACTTTCTGCACCTCCTCTTCGGTGGCAATCCCCATTACATAGGTTTCCATTAAACCGCTTTCCATAATTTTATTAATTTCCACTTGCCCTCCTCATTTTATCGATTGATAATTTTAACTGATTGCGGATTTCGCTTTCATCACAGCCCATTGTTGCCGCCAGGTACGGAATTGATTTTCCATGGTAATATACCGCACAGAATATCCGTTTCTGCGAATCATCTAACAAATCTAATTTCCCCTTGTTTACTGATGGGTTAGGTTTTAACTGATGATCTTTTGCTGTAAATAAAGTTAATTTGCTTTGTGCATACTGGCGCAGTTCAAGCCAGATATTTAACTTGCTTTTTTCCTGTAAAACCACATCCTTAACAAATGAAGTGAGAATGGCAACCAGGTGGTCTTCTGATTGTTGATGGTCTTGCACAATGCCATTGATATAGCCAAGCAGCATGGGTGCATACTGATCATAAAACCAACGGATGTCTTTTGGTTCGGCAGAAGGATTGTTTAAAACTGCTTTGAACATGGGATGTTTGAACGGTTACGCTAAATGAAGTGCAAGATAACCCCAAATTTTCAAATTATCTTAATTATTTGAACAAAAAACTGCTCATTATGGCCTGGAAATAGGTTTTTAAATCAAAAAATGCAACAACCTTCTGTTTTTCGGTTTTAATGCTGAGATTTATAAAATGAAAATAGCTACCTATAATGTAAATGGTGTGAATGGCCGCTTGCCTGTGCTGTTACGTTGGCTGGAAGAAACCCAGCCTGATGTAGTGTGCCTGCAGGAATTGAAGGCTCCCGAGGAAAAATTCCCTGAACAGGCAATTAAAGATGCGGGTTATAATGCCATCTGGCATGGACAGAAAAGTTGGAACGGAGTGGCTATACTCGCCAGAAATTTAGAAATAACAGAATTAAAGCGTGGTTTAGAAGGCGATCCTGAAGACCTGCAAAGCAGGTATATAGAGGCAATTGTAAACGGTGTGGTTATTGGCTGTTTATACCTTCCAAATGGTAATCCGGCACCTGGCCCTAAGTTTGATTATAAACTGCAATGGTTTGAGCGTTTTACCGCTCATACTGCAACGTTGCTGGCGCGAAATATACCTGTGGTTTTAGCAGGAGATTATAATGTGATTCCAACTGAACTGGATGCCTATAAACCTGAAAGATGGGTTGAAGATGCTTTATTCCGTCCTGAAACACGCCTGGCATTTAAAAATTTATTGGCACAAGGCTGGACAGATGCCATAAGAAAATTATATCCTACCGAGACGATTTATACATTTTGGGATTATTTCCGCAATGCTTATGGCAGAAATGCAGGTTTAAGGATTGATCATTTTTTGCTCAGTCCTCAGGTAAGCGATCGCTTAAAATCGGCAGGAGTAGATAAGCAGGTTAGGGGATGGGAAAAAACAAGCGACCACGGACCTGTTTGGATTGAACTAAATGAACTGTAACTAAGATTGAGATTGCTTTAAACTGGTCACATCTAGAGTGGTTCCAATTAACTTTAAACTTTCGCCGTCCTGCTTAGAAAGAATTCCGTCGGCTTTAATCCAGCGGATTTCTCCATCCGGGCGGCGAATCCGGTACAGTGCATGGTAACTGCTTTTTTCGCCGGAAACGGTAAGTTCTATTTCATCCTGAACATGGTCTAAATCTTCTGGTAAGATTAAGCCTAAAAGGGTTTCATAAGCCAAAACCCCATCTGGCGGATAACCAAAATTAAGTTTGCATGATCTGGTTGAGCGGAGTATGCCTGTGGCTACACTAAATTCCCAAAAGCCCAAACCAACATGGTCGAATACGACATCCCAATGATCATCACAGATAATTGAAAGATCGATGCTTTTTTTATTTGATCTCATAAATAAGGATAAGCTAATTGTTAAAATAACAAAACAATGTAAATATAATTTTGGGTAAAATTACCTACAAACGTAATCTTGAAAGTTTTAATCAATTAGTCTCTTATGAGTTGGAGCGTTCTGATTATTCCAGGTAATAATGTCTTATTTTTTGGAGGTCGTCATCCAGTTCATAAACCAGCGGAACTCCTGTTGGGATTTCGAGTGCGGTTACTTCTTCGTTTGATAAATTATCGATGTATTTGATCAATGCCCTTAAACTATTGCCATGGGCAGATATAATTACTTTTTCATTTCTGCTAATTGCCGGTACTATACTTTCGTTCCAATAAGGCAGTACCCTTGCGATGGTATCACTTAAGTTTTCGGTTAAAGGGAGCTCCCCGGGTTTTAAAAGTTGATAACGCAGGTCATTCCCGGGGTAACGTTCATCATCTTTACTAATCTGTGGCGGCTCTTCGTCAGGATCTCTTCTCCATTTATAAACCTGGTCTGCACCATATTTTTCGGCTGTTTCTGCTTTGTTTAAGCCTTGTAATGCTCCGTAAAAACGTTCGTTTAAATGCCAGCTTTTATGTTCGGGTATCCAAAGATGATCAAGGTCTTCTAAAATAATATGAAGTGTTTTAATCGCCCGTTTTAATAAGGAGGTAAAAGCAATATCAAAATTGTAATCGTGTTTTTTTAAAATTTCACCAGCTTTTTTGGCTTCTAAATAACCAGTTTCAGATAAATCTACATCTGTCCACCCTGTAAACCGGTTTTCGAGGTTCCAAACACTTTGGCCGTGGCGAATGAGCACAATTTTCTTCATAATTGATTAAACAAATAAAGAGTGAAATGTTCTAGAAATGATTGTCGGGTAATTGTAAATAGGCCAATAAGAAAGAAGTCAAGTTTTTATAGCACATTACACTGCCCCAAAAAGTTAGACACTTTATGGGGCATTTTTATGAGTAGAAAAATTAAATACGGTTTAGAGTTAAAATTACTGTTGGTAAAACAGGCGATCAATGGAGAAGGTTCGGTTCGTGCTATTGCTAAGGAAAACCAGATTAACCATACGATTTTGGATAAATGGGTTAGTTTTTATAAAGCCTATGGAATTGAAGGATTACAATTGCAGCCACGTCAATACGATGGCGATTTTAAGTTAACAGTAATAGAAACATTAAGAACTGAAGGCTTATCTTTATACCAGGCCTGCATCAGATTCAAACTTCCTTCAGTCAGTATGCTCAGCAATTGGCAAAAGAAGTATGAAAGTGAAGGTGTGGGGGCACTTTTCAAATCATGTAGGGAAAAATTTATGGATGCACCCGATAAAAAATCTAAAAAGAATAATCCTAAACAAACCAGGGAGCAGGAGTTGGAAAAGGAAAACAATTTTTTGCGTGCCGAAAATGAATATCTAAAAAAGTTGTATGCCTTAATTCAGAAGGAAGAAGCAGAGAAAAAGAAAAAGCGCTGATCATCCAGGGATTAAGGCAGAAACACGATCTTAAAATGTTGCTACAGGCAGCAGATATGGCTAGGAGTACGTTCTATTACCACATCCAGAAAAATAAAAAAGCAGATAAATACGATCATCTTAAAATACAGATCAAGAACTTATATGACCAGCATAAGGGCAGATTAGGGTATAGACGGATGGTCTATGCCCTAAGGGAGCTGGGCTTTCATCTCAATGATAAAACAGTTCTGCGCCTCATGAAGTCGATGGGGCTGAAAAGTGTGATCAGGGTAAAGAAATATAAAACCTATAGGGGGCAGTTCGGTAAAGTGGCCGAGAATGTATTGCAGCGTAACTTTAGAGCAGATAGGCCTTTCCAAAAATGGGCAACAGATGTTACAGAGTTTAAAGTAGGCGTACAAAAGTTATATCTTTCGCCTATAATAGATCTTTTTAATGGTGAGATAATAAGTTACAAATTGTCGGAAAGGCCGAATTTTAAGCAAGTAACAGAAATGATCAAAGAAGCTTTTATACGCATACCCAAGCAACAAACAGCGCTTATCTTACATTCCGATCAGGGATGGCAGTACCAAATGAAGGCGTACCAAAAGCTCCTTCAGGAAAAAGCTGTTATACAGAGCATGTCAAGGAAGGGAAATTGCCTGGACAATGCAGTCATTGAAAACTTTTTTGGAACTATAAAATCCGAACTGTTTTACCTGAAAAAATATCAAACCATAGAAGAACTAAAAATGGAAATCAAATCTTACATAAGCTATTATAATAACGACAGGATCAGACTTAACTTAAAAGGAATGAGTCCGGTAAAGTACCGAACTCAAATGTGGAAAAATTAAATTATTTTTGTCCAAACTTCTGGGGGCAGTCCACATTGGCCATTTAAAAACTTGACTTCTTTTGAATTTAATCTTGTCTATTTCCTTTTTCGATCAATTCTCTTTGATCGGTTAAATCTTTATAATAGAAATAAGCAGTAAACCCCAAAATGAGGATAATATTGCTGATCTTGAAACTATGATCGAGCCAATAATCAAAAGGCGGAACATTGCCATTCAGACTTTGCTTAATACTAGGCCAGGAGTTTATCGTAAAAATGATAAAAACGATCAGCAAAAACTTGAGCAAAGTTCTGATGATAATTTTTTGATGATTTACTTTTTCCATTATTTAAATTCCCTGAAATCCTGCCCATCAGTAATGTTCAGTAAGCTTTCATAAATCAGGCTGATCACATTATCAACATCTTCTTTGTGTACCATTTCTACCGTAGTGTGCATATAGCGTAACGGCAAAGAAATTAATGCCGATGGTACACCACCGTTCGAATAAGCAAAAGCATCGGTATCCGTTCCGGTAGAACGTGATGAAGCCTGGCGCTGGAACGGAATATTGTTTTTCTCAGCAGTTTTGATCAATAATTTGTTCAGATTGGTTTGTACAGCAGGTGCGTAAGAAACCACCGGACCTTTGCCCGCAGCTAAATCACCCTGAATGTTTTTATTAATCATTGGGGTAGTGGTATCGTGCGTTACGTCGGTAATGATAGCCACATTTGGTTTAATGCGTTGTGCAATCATTTCTGCACCACGTAAACCGATTTCTTCCTGTACCGAGTTTACAATGTACAAACCGAATGGAAGTTTTTTCTTGTTTTCTTTTAATAAACGGGCTACTTCGGCAATCATAAAACCACCTACGCGGTTATCTAATGCGCGGCCAACATAATAACGGTCGTTTAAAACCATAAACTCATCTTCGTAGGTAATTACGCAGCCAACATGGATGCCCAGTTTTTCTACTTCTTCTTTTGAGGTGCAACCGCAATCTAAAAAGATATTTTTTAACTCAGGAGCCTGTTCTTTTTCGCCATGACGGGTATGGATAGCCGGCCAGCCAAATACGGCTTTAACCAATCCTTTTTCAGTATGGATGTTTACACGTTTCGAAGGTGCAATCTGATGGTCTGAACCACCATTGCGGATCACGTAAATTAAACCATCGCTGGTGATGTAGTTTACATACCACGAGATCTCATCTGCGTGGGCCTCAATAACCACTTTAAAATTTGCTTTTGGGTTAATCACACCAACAGCAGTACCATAATTATCGATAAAATGTTCGTCGATATAGGGTTTTAAATAATTTAACCAAAGTTTTTGTCCTTCCCACTCGTAACCGGTAGGAGCAGGGTTGTTAATGTATTCTTCAAGAAACTGTAGCGATTTTTTAGTTACTACCGGGGTGTGTTTCTTTTTTTCGTCGTCTTTTTTCTTAGCCATTTTTAATAGATATAAGATGGGAGTATTGAGATCTGACACCTCATACTCATTTTTAACTTAACTTGATAATTCTTTTTCCATGACCACAAAATCGATTCCATCTTTAAAAAAGATTTTATCGGTTTCGTGGAAGCCAAATTTAAAATAAAATTCTTTAGCATTTACACGGGCATTGCACCATAGTTTTGTTGCTTTTTGAATTTTACAAAAATCGAGTATATACTCTATCAGCTGCGAGCCTAAACCTGCTTTTTGTGCCGAAGGGAGAACAGCCAGTTTTCTGAACTGATAAACATCACCCTCATGAAAGAGTGAAACTACGCCGGTTAATTTATGATCGAGGTACAAACCAAAATGGATGCCATCAAAATCGTCTTTCAGTTTTACAATATCAAAAGGCTCGTCGGGGTACATGGTTTCGTGCCTGATCCGCCAGGTTAAAGAAGGGAATATTTGTTCAATCTGAACCATGCTTATAATAAAAAGTTAAAACCGATTTTCGCACCGATGTCGAAATATGTTTTTGATTGCGCGATCACTATTGCAGGGCCTAGCGCTAATTCGAAATTTATCCATTTGCTTGCAGCTGCCTGAAACCCCCACTGTGGCATAATATTGTATTGGTTACTGATGCCTGTTTTCGGAGGAAAGATGGCAAGAAAATCCAAACCTACATAACCTGCAGCATTATTGATAGTTTTTTTACCTTTTTTTACCCTTTTTTCGAAATTATAATAATGCCTGAATCCTGCATTTAAAGAAGGGTAAATTTTAAAATCTGTGTCGGTATTAGCAAGAAGGTTATAATTGTTATCGAATGTTATTGTAGTTTGGTATATAAAGCTGCCAATAAGGCCGGCAGCTCCATAAATAGTCGTTGTTTTACCAACACACTGTTCCCTTTCGTAACTAAGTCCGATCAGGCTCAACTTTAGTTTATTTAATGATTTTACTTCTGTTGGCTGTTCTACTTTTGTACTGTCCTGCGCTTTAGCGCTGCCAAAAATGGCCAGGCAAATAAACAGCATTGAAAATGTTTTGATTGCGTTTTTAGATTTCATAAATTTTATTGGTTAGTTACTTTTTTCCTTCCGTGGAACTGATAAATTAAAATATTGAGGATAATAATGCCCGTCATACCATAGCAGAACAATGCCCAGCCGCCCTGCCCCCATAACCAGAGGCCTAAAGCTGAACCGCAGCTGGCACCGATAAAACTTACCGACATAAAAATGGTATTTAACCTGTTTCTTGCTTCAGGTATAAGCGTATAAATACGGGTTTGGTTGGTTACATGTATAGCTTGCTGACCGATGTCGATTAGTATAATGCCAATTACAAACAGGTACAGGTTGTTGCCGGTAAAATAGAATAAGGCAATGCTAATGATCTGCAGGATAAAACCGATCATTAAGTTTTTACGTGGATTGTTGCCATCGCTCAGTTTTCCAACCAAAGGTGCTGCTAATGCACCCGCAGCACCTGCAATGCCGAATAAACCGATCTGTAAAGTCTGGAAACTAAATGGCGGGTTGGCGAGGAATAACACCATGGTGGTCCAGAATGCGCTGATAATGGCAAAGGCCAAAAAGTTGATGATGGAAGTCTCTCTTAAAGCAGGCTGGGTTTTAATGTAGCCAAACATCGATCGCATCAGCTCTTTATAAGTTCCTTTAAAGGCAGGGTAACTTTGTGGAAAACGTTTAGCCATTAAAAAGATCAGTAATCCGCAAATTGCGGCTGCGATATAATAAACTGCTCTCCAGCCTAGCCAAAAACCAATGCTTCCGCTAACTGCACGCGAGGCCAGAATACCCACTAGTAAACCACTCATAATCATGCCAATGTTTGCGCCACGGTTTTCGTCGGTGCTTAAATTAGCAGCCAATGGGAGGATAAGTTGAGGAACGATAGAACAGGTTCCGATCAGAATAGAGGCCACTTCCAATATAAAAAAGGTATGTGACAGTGCAGCAACCAGCAAAGCAAAAATGGCCAGGCCGGTAATGATGAGAATCTGCTTTTTGCGTTCGAACATATCGCCCAGCGGAACCAAAAGGAAAAGCCCCAGGGCATAACCAATCTGCGTGAGGTAGGTAATTTTTCCAGCGTCGGTTTCAGTAAGGTTAAAATCTTTAGCAATCAAGATCACCAGAGGCTGGCAGTAATAAATGTTTGCAACAATGAGGCCGGTGCAAAAAGCCATGAGAAGAATATCCGCTCGTTTTAACATGTAACTTGATGTAAGATGTAAATGTGTAAAATGGGGTTAATATGTAAGATGTAAATGTGTAAAATGGGGTTAATATGTAAGATGTATGATGTAAAATGGGTGATGGGAAATTAGTTCATTATCCATACTAATGTAAGATGTATAATGTAAAATGGGTAATGGGAAATTAGTCCATTATCCATACTAATGTAATATGTAAGATGTAAAATGAGTGATGGGAAATTAGTCCATTATCCATCTTACCTCATCCATCTTCCATCCTTACAAAGGTATATTTCCATGTTTCTTTTTGGGGTTATTCACCACCTTATTTTCTAACATCTTAAAAGCTTTTATCAACTTGATACGGGTTTGGGCGGGTTCTATTACTTCGTCAACAAAACCGCGTTCTGCCGCACGGTAAGGGTTAGCGAAAATATCAGAATAGAGTTTTTCTTTTTCCAGCCATTTTTCTTCTGGTTTTTCTGCTGAGGTGATCTCTCTCTTAAAAATGATTTCTGCGGCACCTTTGGCACCCATTACGGCAATTTCGGCACTTGGCCAGGCATAATTCATATCGGCGCCAATGTGTTTGCTGTTCATTACATCATAAGCACCACCGTAGGCTTTCCGGGTAATCACCGTAATGCGCGGCACTGTAGCTTCGCTAAAGGCGTATAATAATTTTGCCCCATTGGTGATAATGCCGTTCCACTCCTGATCGGTACCCGGTAAAAAGCCCGGAACATCTTCAAATACCAGTAAAGGGATGTTAAAACAATCGCAAAAACGGACAAAACGAGCGGCTTTGCTTGAAGAATTACTATCTAAAACACCCGCTAAGTAGGCAGGCTGATTGGCCACAATGCCGATGCTTCTCCCTGCTAAACGGGCAAAACCCACCACAATATTTTCTGCATAAGCGGCATGTACTTCTAAAAAGCTATCGGTATCGGCAACAGCGCTAATTACCTCTCGGATATCGTAAGGCTGCGAAGCATTTTCGGGCATAAAAGTATTCAGTTCCGGCCGGCTTTCGTCGGTAGCTTCGTATGGTAAATGATCTGCAATTTCCTCACAGTTTTGAGGCATGTAACTCAATAATTTCTTTACATGGGTAATCGCATCAATTTCGTTGGCGCAGGCAAAATGGGTAACACCCGATTTTGTAGCATGTGTACTGGCACCGCCCAGTTCTTCTGAAGTTACTTCTTCGTGTGTTACGGTTTTAACCACATTAGGGCCGGTAACAAACATATAAGAGGTATTTTCTACCATCAGGATAAAATCGGTAATGGCAGGCGAATACACCGCCCCGCCAGCACAAGGGCCCATAATGGCCGAGAGCTGCGGAATAACACCTGATGCCTGGACGTTTTTGTAAAAGATATCGGCATAACCACCTAATGATACTACGCCTTCCTGAATACGTGCACCGCCGCTATCATTTAAGCCAATTAATGGTGCACCATTTTTCATGGCCATATCCATCAGCTTGCAGATTTTTTCGGCATGGGTTTCGGATAGCGAGCCACCAAATACTGTAAAATCCTGAGAGAAAACATAGGTTAAGCGCCCGTTAATGGTTCCGTAACCGGTTACCACACCATCGCCAAGGTATTTTTCGCGTTCCATACCGAAGTCGGTGCTGCGGTGGGTAACCATCATGCCGATTTCTTCGAAACTACCTTCATCCATTAAAAAGTGGATGCGCTCGCGGGCAGTGAGTTTACCTTTTTTATGCTGACTGTCGATACGGGCCTGTCCGCCGCCAAGATTGGCCTGGTTGATTTTATCTTTAAGTAATGCTATTTTTTTATCCATTGCGAACTATTTCAATTTCTTGTTTTCTTTTGGTGTAGGTAAAAAATTTTCTCCTGTAATAACACTTTTTCCCGTTTTGCTTTCTAAAGCAATTCTTGCATTCTTTGCTATAGCACCTCCCTTTTTACTTGAATTAGCATTTTCTTTTAATCCCATTGATTCTTCTGTCTCTGCAATTTGTCTAGTAGATAATTCGGCGAGTGCTGTAAAAATTAATTCCGCTTCACTCATGTGATCACGGAGATTTTGGGATTTTAGGCCTTTTAAGTTTTTGTGATTTTGAACGGTTAATCCTGTCCATTCTTGATGAATAATATTTGTTAAAAGTGCAAATTCAATATTTTTGGTAACCCCATTATCTTTCCAATAATCGGTAAGTTTATTTCGGGTTTCTTGCCCGGTCATTCGTTGCTGGATCCACTTTTCGCTGCGACCTAGTTTTTGCCAGTTTTCCCTTGCTCTATTTAAACTTTGTTCAGGATTAGTTATTTCTTGTATCCGCTCATAACCAACCTTTGCAAGCCATTGTTTAAAAGGCTCTGCTTTTGGACTTGGTATGGATTGAATAATCCGTAGGAGTTGGGGAGTATTGGCAACATCAGTAGCTCTTGATTTTCCATCTGAAGCTTTCATTTTCAACTGTCCGATTTGATCGGACAGTTCACTTCCTTCTTTTTTAAGTTTAGACTTTAAATCGGCCCAATATTTTCTAGGACGATCTGAAGTTGTTAGAACTTCAATTACATCAATAATTGAAAAATACCATTGTCCTTCTACATCATCCCAGTGGCTTCTAACCTGTTTTTCTTCAAATAGCTTAATATCACTCATAAATTATTTTTTAAAACGCAGTTGGGGTGATAACTGAATTTTTATTTAAGTTTTAAAATTAAAAATTACCAGCGGTAATGCAAGGCTAGTTTGATGTTATTTATAATAACCATAGTAGGAGTAGGTTTGGAAAAGCACTTATGTATACTTAAATGTCTCACATGGTTGAAAATAATTGGGAAATGAAGGCTTCTTTACTTTTCGGAAACAGCAGTCCCGCCATTCGCTACTTCCGATGAAGGATCGGAATCGCTGCTGTCGGGGTTAGATTGTAGGGCTTATGGTTCGAACACTGCAATCGTGCCGCCTGCCTTGTTAAATAAACCCGATAGGAGTGAACACGAAGTGCAACGGAGTAAAGCAATAGCGGGACTGAAGCCGCCATAGAAACCGAACCCTTCATTTCCAAAAAAAAATGACCACCCTAGCCATTTAAGAACAACTAAGTAAAATCTTGATGTTGTAAAAACCTTTGAGGTTTGAAGAATGCGAAAGCAAATCAATAAAAATTTCTTTCCACTCTCTTTGTTTATAAACCTGACAGCAGTGGTATCCTTTTTGGCCTTTGTTGATTTTGAATTTATAGCCAATTTGGCCAAAAAGATTTAGCGGATGGCAGGACTGAACTGACCAATATTAATGGAACCAACCGTTTCCAAGACCTATAAATGACCCTGTTTTTGCATCATGCCTGCCTGTATTTTACTTAAATTACATTTTTTTTACAGCCTAAAGTATTGAAAAACCAATTATCCGTTTATTTTTGTAAACGTTAGTATTAAAACGACATTAGAATCAGCAGATGTTTTTAAGGAAATACAAGTATATAATCGTTACTGCATTCATGTTCATCTTCATGGCGAAGATGGGTATATCTGGTGCGCCGGTTTTTTGTACGAGTATTGATAAGGAAATCATGAATGCGGTAATCATGCAGATTGAGTTAGAGCATGACGGCGGGAAGGATACCGCCAAAGACACCGCAAAATTTACCGATTTTAAACTCGTAGAACTTAATCATCCTATCTTTTCTTACGAGTTCTCTTCAAGCCATTTTGTACTGAAGAGCAGTTTTATCGAACATTTCAAAAGATATGTAGATCCATATCACCCTACGGTACCAACACCGCCGCCTAACTTTATTTAGTTTTTATTATTTGGGGTAAATTATCTGTGCCTTTTTTATTGAATTGAACATTGCCGTGTTTAAGCATTTTACATGGTGTTGTGCTGTTCTCTACTGTGCGCATTTAATATCCCCTCACGATTTATTCGTTAAAAATTTACCAGCTAATTATATCGTTATGCAAAAGTTTAACCCGGCCTTTTCAGGTTCGGATGTGAAGAAATATATTCTTAAAAAGAATTTAAAGAAAGATTTACCTGCAAGTATTGTAGTGTTTTTAGTGGCATTGCCATTGTGTTTGGGTATTGCACTGGCCTCGGGTGCGCCATTGTTTGCCGGTTTAATTACCGGCATTATAGGAGGAATAGTGGTTGCTTCCTTTAGTGGTTCGCAGCTTAGTGTGAGTGGTCCGGCGGCGGGTTTAACCGTTATTGTGCTGGGTGCCATTACCTCTTTGGGCAGTTATCCAACCTTTTTACTTGCCGTTGTACTGGCCGGGGTTTTCCAATTGATTTTGGGCCTGGTTAAAGCCGGAACGATTGGTAATTACTTTCCATCAAGCGTAATTGAAGGGATGCTTGCCGCCATCGGACTGATTTTGATTTTAAAACAGTTACCGCATGCGCTGGGCGTTGATACGGATTTTACGGGTGATGAAGGATTCTTTCAACAAGATCACGAAAATACTTTTTCTGCGATTACAGCAGCCCTGAGCCATTTTAGTTTGGCAGCAGTGGTCATCAGCTTGTTATCGATAGCGATTTTGATTATATGGCCTAAATTTCCGAAACTGGCCGTGGTGCCTGCACCCTTATTGGTGGTAACTTTAGGGGTTTTAGGAACGCTTTTGTTTGCCGGTACTGATCATCCTTTACGCGCCGATCAGATGGTGAAAATCCCGGTGGTAGGCGGTTTTGGTGAATTTGTGGGTTTATTTACCCTACCTGATTTTTCGCAACTGGCCAACAAAAATGTTTACATCGTAGCTTTAACCATTGCTATTGTGGCCAGTTTAGAAACTTTGCTGAGTATTGAGGCGGTAGATAAAATTGATCCGATTAAACGTGTAACACCTACAAACAGGGAATTAATTGCACAGGGTATAGGTAACATTACCAGCGGCATGGTTGGCGGTTTACCGATGACATCGGTAATTGTACGTAGCTCGGCCAACGTTAATGCAGGCGGCAGGACCAAAATGTCGGCCATTTTTCATGGCACCTGGCTGTTGTTATCGCTGTTGTTTATTCCGGGTTTAATCAACATGATTCCGTTATCATGTTTAGCAGCTATTTTATTGGTAACCGGTTATAAATTAACACGCATCAGCTTGTTTAAACACATGTACCATAAGGGCTGGGACCAGTTTGTTCCGTTTGTAATTACAGTAGTAGCGGTTTTATTTACCGATCTGTTAAAAGGTGTGGCTGTTGGTATGCTGGTTTCGGTTTTGTATTTATTGCGTACCAATATGCGCAATCCCTTCTTTTACAGGATCTCGAACGAAGGTGATAAAAAGAACATCAGGATTAAACTGGCAGAAGAGGTTTCCTTTTTAAATAAAGCAGCGATACAGGTGGTTTTAACGAATATCCCCAAAGAAACAAACGTGATTATTGATGGTTCTAACGCGAGGTATATTGACCCGGATGTATTGGAAACCATTTACAATTACAAACATAATGCTTATACAAAAGGCATTATAGTAACTTTAGAAAACATACAGAAACATTACTCTGTACCAAAATTAAATATAAAAGTAGAAGAAGACATTAATAAATTATAGTTATGTGCGCAAAAACAATAGATACACAAGATATCACTTACGAGAACTTATTACAGGGTAATAAAGACTGGGTTAAAGATACAATAGATAATGATCCTGCCTTTTTTGATAAATTATCAGAAGGTCAGAGCCCACCTGTTTTATGGATCGGCTGTTCAGATAGCCGTGTACCGGCCAACCAGATTACGAATACCAGACCAGGTGACATTTTTGTACACAGAAACATTGCCAATGTGGTGGTACATACTGATATGAACCTGCTTTCGGTGCTGGATTATTCGATTAATGTATTAAAAGTTAAACACGTTATTGTTTGCGGCCATTATGGTTGCGGTGGTGTTAAAGCTGCTTTGGGCAATAAACAAGTGGGTATTATTGATAACTGGTTGAGAAACATCCGCGATGTATACCGTACCCACGAACGTGAGATGGCTACCATTAAAGATCCGGAGCAGCGATTTGACCGCTTGGTTGAATTAAATGCCATTGAGGGCGCTGCAAATGTAACCAATACCTCGATTGTACAAAGTGCCTGGGCAAATGGACAGGAATTAGCTGTACATGCCTGGGTTTATAGCCTGAAAACAGGAATCATCAAAGACCTGAAAGTAACTTGTACTTGTCTTGATGATGTTGCTCCTGCGTTTAAGGTAGGATAAAACACCCCATAGGTGTTATTTTTTAGTTGTTAGGAGAAGCTCCCGATTTTACATCGGGGGCTTTTATTTTTCTGTACTGTTCGGCATATTGCCGGCATGGCCTTTATTGCCTTTTTCTGCATCTTCCCTGGCTTCTTCAGAGCCGAAATCGCCTCTTCCAAAATTTCTGCCCAGGTTACCGGCATCACTTTCTACCGTATTTTTCTTTTCGTTATCGTTGCTGCGATGACGGGGTACCAGCTGATCGGGCATATTGGTTTTATCTGCCGAATTATCTGCATTTTTATCGCCTAAATTCTCGTTATTATCTTTTGTGCTTTCCATAATCTTAGGTTAAGGTATTTATTATAGAACAGCATAATAATGAATTGGTTTTAGATTGTTTAGGGCAGGTTTGGTATGGCTTTAAAGTTAAAGATAGATCGGTTAGTACCGTTAATGATGTACAGGGTGAAATCATAATTTTGCCCTTTTTCGAATGTATTGGCTGCAGCGATTGTTTTAACCAGATTGGCATATTTAGCTATAGGTGGAATATCACCTTTGGCTATTAATTTTTCCTGTTGATTGATGTTGGCATAAAGTTCTATCCTGCCAGGCTGCGAAGTGCTCAAACCAAAATTTTCTATGTTTATTGCTGCTGTTAGCTTTGCTGAACCGACTTTGAAATCGGGTTTCCGTGCGCTTAAAATGGCTTCATCGTATTTTACCCAGGGCACACGCGTATAACCGAAAAGCATTTTACCGGATAGGTACTTGCCCAGCAATTTTGGCGCGAATTCATCTTTGGTTAAGGCAAGACCAATTGTGCTAAAAGTTAAAACAAGGTCGTTGCCCGATTTTTCTGTAGCGATCACTTTGGCTCCTTTACCAAAATTTACGACTTCAGATGAGCCAAAACGCAACGATTTAAGATCAATATCTGTTTGCGGGTTAAAACCCTTTTCGGCTTTAACCTTTATTTTAATGTTTCTGGTTTTAGCATCAGGCAGGGTTTTGGTAAGCATGGTAATTAAAACGCCCGGATTTAAAGGGATTACAATGTTTTTAGAGCTGTGGTTATCGTTGGCAAAATCTTCTTCTTTCTGTGCATCAATAACGGCAAAATTGGCTTGTGTTGCCCTACCATATTGATCTTGAAAAACACGCATTCTTTCGTATTTAAACCAGCTTTCTACCAAACCATCCTGATGGAAAGAAATGCCCGGAACATAAGCTTCGCCTGCTTCGGTAACCCAGTTTACCCCATCTTTTGAGCGCAGGTAGTAAGCAATCCGGCCAAGCCAGTCGTTTACAATTAGGTTATACTGAATATGATCGCGCCAAATTACAGGATCTTCAAATTCTCCTTTTATATTCGGATAAGCCGTTTTATTCGATATTTGATAATAGGTTGAAAGGCCAGATTCGCTGATCCAGCTGCCGCCGCCCCTGCAAACCATCAGGTAAGAGCCATCTGTTCTCTGTGCAAAAGTAAGGTTGGAAAGTCCTTCTATTATGGGTCGGTCTCTTTTATCAAAATTGAATTTCCCTGCTGTCCACGGACCGTTTTCATTGTCGGCAACATAATTTTTATCGATGGCATACAGCACCAGTTTACCATTCTTTGCCCTAAAAGCATCTACATTATGGCCATAACCAATGGTATCTTTAATTACAAAAGGACCAAACGAAGTTTTAGCTGTAGCGTGGTAAATAATTGATTTGGGCCATTCGAAATGGCCTTTGGGAGCACTTTCTTTCCAGCCAACTACGTATAAATGATATAAATTGTCTTTTGATTGAATAATATCGCCACACCAGTAAGACCGCTGTCTGTCTTCAATACCATTATCCACATATCTTGGTAGTACATTTTTTGCTCCCCAGGTATCACTGCTCAATTTTCCATCTGGCATGGCTAAGAAACGGTCTTTGAAAGCACCACCTTTTACCAGTTGTTTCCAGCTTTCCGGACGGGGGCGTTCGGTGATCTGCGCATTCACATCATTGATAATGGTAATAAACAATAATAGGGATAGTAGCTTTTTCATAATCTGATTATTCAATCGTAATCCATTTATATTCTTCCGGGTTCAGGGTAACAGGTATTTCTATTTCGTAGGCCCTGTTGAGGTTTAATTTTTGTGGTTTCCCGTCATTAACACGAACAGATGCGGTTTGTGTTAAACCCGTATAATATAAAGGTATTTTGATTTTTCTGGTGATTTTTTCTTTTAAAGGGTTAAAAATCATGGCGAGCCCCTTTTGTTTAAGCGATGGGTTTACATGAAGCCAGCCATCCCAATCCCGGCCATCTGCCCGGCGTAAATGAAATAAATCGCTGTTTAAAATGCCTCGGTATTTTTTGTACCAATTGATGACTTCGATTACAGTTGCTTTTGTTGCTTCGGTATCGTATAAACGAGGACCGCGGTAACAGGCTTGTACACCCGCGCCATAATATTGCATCATCAGCTGTTTATAATCGTTAAGGTGTTCTGATAGGGGTTCCAGTATGGCTTCCGGGCCACCGCCCTGGTATTTAGTTAAGGGAACAAAACCCCAGCTCATGGACGGTGTTTTTTCCCAGTTGCCATCAAAAATATTCTGCCGATTTAAAATTTTCTGCTGATCTCTGGGTAGCGAAAAATTAACTTCTCTGTAACCGATCGAAACTTTGTTTGTCCCATCCAGCAGGTACCAATCGGGTGCATTTACATAAATCCCGTTTTCGTTGCACCAGTGGTAAAGTTCTTTCTGGATTTCCATTTGCCGCCATTGCGAATCTTCTTTATCGCGGTGACCGGGATGTGTGGTTGATGCACAGATATCGCCAGGATAGGGGCCATCATTTTCCCAGATGGAAAAACCAGTTTTGGTTAAAAAATATTTGATCTTATCGCGATAAGCCAATCCCCATTTACTGCCAAAACAAGGAGCATTGCCAAAAAAAGCTCCTCCAATTTTACCTGTTTTCGGATTTACGACATCATCTTCTTCGCTAATGTGACGGGAGCTGAACAGGGAGTAACTACCAATGGCTATGCCTTTTTTGCGGGCCAGATCTGCTATTTTTTTCCAGTGACTGATGTTTTTAGCAGAAGTATCTTCCATGTTGCAGTGGCTGCCAAAACTCATAATCAAGGCTTCGTAACCTGTATTTGCACATTGTTCTATTGCATTTAATACCTCATCGTCGTTTTTGCTAACCAAATGCATAAAGATTGGGTTTTGCGTGGTCCAGGGGGCAATGGTACGGTACATTTTTCTAATCATCAAACCCTTTCTTTCACGGTCGTAAGTATCGATCAGTAGCTCATGGGTGCGGATAGACTGGAAAGTTTCTTTGGGATTTAGCAAAATTCCGGGTGCATTTTCTGGATATATTTCCAATAGGGCAGGCGTTTTATAATCGTAGTTAACCTGCGAAGTGTAGGTGGTATCCTTTTTCCAATGTGTGGTTTGGTCGCTTATTTCATAAGTCATGGAATTGTTGAAAGCATAGTTAGATTCGATGTAAATACCATGCTGCTTTTTCATTTGTGCTTCAGTTCCCACTACTGCGCTTTCTTCTTCCACTACGCCCAAAATTTCATTCATTACACGGTCTATTTTAACCGCTTTTTCACGCTTGTTTTCTATGCTCAGCCATTTTATAATTAGCGGGATATGATCATAAAGTTCGTAATGTACACTAATGCTGATACCCTTCAAAGCGGCTTGTTTACTTTTAAAATTAAAGGTGAGCATTTTACCTTTCCCTTGTTGCCTGTTCGAAGCCCAGGTAGTGTTTTTCCAATTAAGAAAAGGCTTTATGGAATCTATTTTGAACGATTGGTAAATGAAATCGGCTTTCGCATCGAGTTGATCTGTCCATTGATTAAGAAAGTAGGCATTTTCTTTTTGTCCGTAAAGTCCGCCAACATTATATTCAGTTCCGTTAATGGTGATTTTAGCTTCTGGCTTTAAAGCACGTATTAATTGCTGGCCATTGCTCATATTTTTGAAATCGGTACAGGCTAAACCCGGCGATAATGTAAAAACACGTTTAACCAATCCATTATAAAGCATGATTCCTTTTTTATCGGCCGTATAATAAACCTGAGCGGGATGTTTATTTAAATTCACAAGCCAATCGGATGAGCTTAAATTTTCTACAACCGCCGAATAGGCTAAAGGCGTTTCCTGAGCTGCAAGGCCTGTACATTGAATAATAAACAGAATTATCAGAAATGTTTTTATGCCTTTCATTGGTGTCATGCAATTCGGTTTTTATTTAAAATCTGCAGCGCCAATTTGGTAATGCTGACCAGCTTTGGTATGTAATATTACTTTTTTTCCTTGATAACTGATGGTACATAGTCCCCCTTTTTTGGCAACAAGGGTTGCCGATTGTAATTGAAGGTTTTTCCAGTTCATGTCGATTACGAAACCACCTCTTGCTACCAATCCTTTAACCGAACCCTCTTTCCAGGATGTTGGCAAGGCAGGTAATAAGGAAATAAAATCTTCGTGGCTTTGCATCAACATTTCGGCCATCCCTGCAATTACACCAAAATTTCCGTCAATCTGAAAGGGAGGACAGGCATCAAACAGGTTATAATAACTTCCGCCACCCTGGTCGTATTTGGTATCGGTATCTGAAGTTGGACGCAGCTGGGCATTTAATATTTTAAAGGCCCTGTCGCCATCATTTAACCTGGCCCAAAGGGCAATTTTCCAGGCATAAGTCCAACCTACGCCTCCATCACCCCTTACTTCCAACGATTTTTTTGCCGCCTCTGCAAGTTCGGGTGTTTTATCTTTTGTAATCTGGTTGCTGGGATAAAGGGCGTATAAGTGCGCCAGGTGGCGATGTTCTATTTCCGGTTCCTTAAATTCATCTGCCCATTCCATTAGCCGGCCATCTGATCCTATTTTTGGAGAAGCCAAATTTCGTTTTGCATCCGTTAATTTTTTCAAAAAGCCCGGATCATTTATTTTTAAAATATCAGCTGCTTTTAAAGTGTTGCTAAACAGTTCATCAATCAGTTCCTGATCGTGGGTAGGGCCCATGCTGATCTGCACTTTGGCACCATCGGGGGCTAAGAATGAATTTTCGGGTGATGGGGAAGGACCTGATACCAGTTTGCCTGTTTTTGGATCTTTTACCAACCAGCTCAAATAAAACTTACTGGCTTCTTTAAGGATAGGAAATACTTGAGCCAAATAATTTTTGTCTTGGGTAAAAGCATAATGCTCCCATAAATGTTCGCACATCCAGCCACCACCACCAACATGCATGCCCCAGCTTGGATGTTCTCCCGGCGAGGTATAACCCCAAACATTTGTAATGGTATGTAATACCCATCCGTCCATTTGGTACTGTACTTTCGCAGTACGTTTTCCAGGTGCTAAGAGCGATGAAACCAGGTCAACAAATTGTTCCTGGCATTCGGACAGATTGGTGACCTCTGCAGGCCAGTAATTCATCTGAACATTAATATTGGTGTGGTAATCCCCGTTCCAGGGCGTTTGGATCTGATTGGCCCAGATGCCCTGTAAGTTGGCAGGTAAACTTCCTTTGCGGGAGGAGGATAACAAAAGGTAACGGCCGTATTGATAATAAAGTCCATATAATGCACCTTCATTATGGTTTTGCACATTTTTAGCCATCAGCTCGTTTGTGGGTAAATTATTGTTGCTGTTATTTATCTGTAAAGCCGACCTTTTCATAAATGAAGAGAAATCGGTTACCTGCCTTTGCCGTAATAAACTGTAATTTTTGGCTGTTGCATGTTGAGTTACCACATTCAATTCGTTTTCAAAATTTGGATTGGTATAATCGGGGTAATGCAAACGATAATTTGTAGCCGCTGTTAAAATAATGGTAACGGAAGTTGCTTTTACAATCTGTAAGGAGTTACCGTTTACCTTTATTGTTCCACCGGTAAGCTGTGGAACAGCATAGGTTTTATAGTGCATGCCATCGCCATCTTTACCGTTATTTAATTTTCCACTCATTACCAGGCGATCTTTTTCTGCCAGGGTTTTAAACCTTTCAGATCTGTTTAGCGATAATGAAAATGATAATGCATTGGGTCGATTCGCTGTTAATCTAATCACCAATGCCCGGTCTGGAAAGCTGGAAAAAACTTCCCGTTTATATTTTACACCATCTTGTTCATATTCTGTTAGCGCTATTCCGGTAATGAGATCGAGTTCGCGGTAGTAATTTTTAAAACCGGATTTTCTACCGAAATCGATTCTCAGATCGCCCAGGGTTTGGTAACAGCCAAAGGGAACATTGGCACCGCTGCCCTGACCAGAGCCTTTACCCATGCAGATCTGTGTTTTGTTGGTTAATTCGGCTGCTTCCTTATATTTTCCTTCAAAAAGGAGATTCCTTATTTCAGGGATGTATTTTGCTGCATCCGGATTATCGTTGTCATCTACACTACCGCTCCATAAAGATTTTTCGTTAAGCTGGATCCTTTCCTGATTTACATCACCAAATACCATTGCCCCTAAAAAACCATTGCCAACGGGCAGTGCTTTAAGCCATTCAGGATCACTTTTCCATCCATTTGGGTTGTCTTTTGTATTGGCGTTTGCAGGAGAAGTAAACCAGATTTTATCCTTATGATTTGACTGAGACAAAACTTTTGTTGCAGTACAGGTAATTAATATAAAAAATAAAAATAGAGGTGATTTCTTCATTATAGTTGAGATGATTTTTTAATTAATTATTGGCTAGCCTTAATCCTGATGGAAAACTTCTTCCATGCCACTCCAGGTTTCGCCTTTTGCAGCGGCATCAGGCAGGGGAATTTGCATGGGCGCGGTTTCTTTCCACCAACGTTGGGTAGTGGTATCAGCAGCCATTTTTTTCATATCTGCATCGAAATCTTTTCCGGTGTATTCGAAATAACTGAATAAATAGGGTTTCCCTTCTATTTCTTTGAGGTAGATTGAATAGTTATGGATGTTGCATTCGGTTATTTTTTTTAATACCCCGGGCCATGCTGCAGCATGTAATTTTTTATAAGCCGCAATTTGTTCTGGTTTTATTCCGGTTATTGAACCGTAGCGTTTTACTTTCTGTTCCGCATCTTTTTGGTCAAAACCCGATTGTTCGGGTTTTGTAGTGGTATTGCAGGCTAAAAGGATTAGTAATGGCATAAACATCAAGCCATACCTGTTTTTTAAGTTTTTCATATCTGACTTATTTGATGATCTGGATATCTTCAGCATTTCCGTTTAGTTCCAAAACAATGATGTAATTTAATTTATCCGCCTGACTGGCAGGAAGTGTTATCGAAATATCACTGTTTTGAACCACATCAACCGCCTGTCCGTTTAAAAGAGATGCTTTCTTTACTTTTCGGCCAGGGATAGCTTTTAAATTCAATTTAGCTATATTGGTATTAAGTATGTGCAAATACATTTTATTGCCCTTTCTGGTGGTTGCATAATCATTATTGGGCTGGTAAGGACCGCCTAATGTACCATAGATGGCTTCGCCGTTAACTTTTAGCCAATCGCCTATTTCTTTTAAGCGGTCTGCCTGCCGGGCTTCAATCCTTCCATCAGGCATGGGGCCAACGTTTAATAACAGATTACCATTGCCACCCGCAGTTTTAGAAACAATATCGAGGCATTGCTTTAGCGATTTCATTTTATCATTTGGTTTCCAGGCCCACTGGTTACAAATGGTAAAACAGCTTTCCCAAGGTGTTGTCATGTTTAGCTTGCCTACCACCTGCTCGGGCGTATCGTAATCGCCAATCATTTTAGATGCATCGATGTTTTTATTTTCCATCGCTGCAAATTCTTTTCCCAGGCGGTTATTGGTAATTACATCGGGTTTCAGTTTTTTGAGGTAGGCGTACAGGTCTTTACCCATTTCATCTGTCCAGGGTTTTTCCCATTGACCATCAAACCAGAGCATATAAGGGTCGTAATTGGTGATCAGTTCTTTTAACTGGTTTTTCATGTACAACAAATACCGGTTCATATCCGATTTTGGATCTATTGTTTGATTTTTTGGAGAGTGTATAGGATAATCAGGGTGGTGCCAATCCAGCACTGAATAATAAATACAGAATTTAATGCCCTGCTTTTTGCAGGCTTCGTTTAGTGCACCCACAATGTCCTTTTTGTAAGGAGTATTTTTAATATTGAAATCGGTATATGCTGTTGGCCATAAGCAAAATCCGTCATGGTGCCTGGCGGTGATGGTGAGGTATTTCATGCCGGCATCTTTAGCGGTTTTTACAACGGCATCGGCATCAAATAAAACAGGGTTAAATTCTTTGTATAAGTTATCGTAATCATTTACTTCAACCTGGTCTCCGCGGCTCCAGCCAATTTCGGTACCGCGCAAACTTACCGGCCCCCAATGGATAAACATGCCAAAACGTTTATCCATAAAATCGCCCATGGTTGACGATTTTGGGCTTTTGGTCTGCGCATTTATTGCTAAACTTATACTCAGGCTCAGCAACAATAAGATGGTGTACTTTATGAATTTCATATTTTTTAATTAAAATGATTTTTAAAGATTTTATTTAAAACAGACATATAAAACGCCCATGATTAGCAGTAAAACAGCCGATAGTACCTTATAATTGCCTATTCCGCTCCAGCCTTTGCGCTGTAAGGGTTCCCAGATTGATTTCCAGTATAATACTTCACTTTGTGCCGTATGTTTTACTGGGTAGAGGTATGAAAATACGACCTGGGTAATTACACATGCGCAGAAGAGGTAAAATGCCATCATCATAAATGGAATTTGCCCGATGAAGGTTTCTGCACCATATACCTTATTGACGATAAATACCGCAACACCCAATATGGAACCGATCAGTAAGGTATATTGTGCCCCTTTAGCTGAAGCTTTTTTCCAGAAAACCCCCAGCAAAAATACGCAGGTTATGGGAGGGGCAATGTGTGCAATTACATCGTTTATCCCTTCAAATAAACTTTGATAACTGTTTAGCAGTGGCAATAAGCCAATTGAAACCACTAAGGCAATTCCCGCCGACCAACGGCCTACGCTTACCAGTTTTTTGTCGGTAGTTTCGGGTTTAAAGCGTTTGTACAGGTCATAACTGCTCAGGGTAGCTATAGAGTTTAAGGCACCTGCAATCTGGCTCATTAATCCTGATAAAAGGGCAGCCACCAATATCCCCACCAATCCTTTAGGCAAAAGCTGGGTAATCATTAAGGTGTAAATCCCTTTGGTATTTAATACGCTTTCGCCGTTGGCCCCAACATGCTGCAGGGAGCTTAGGTCCATTGTTCCCGATTTATACAGGGTGTAAGCAAACAGGCCTGGCAATACGAAAATAAATACAGGTAAAATTTTAATAAAACCACAAAAAAGTGCACCAACGCGGGCATGGTTTTCATCTTTGGCACCCAATACACGCTGTACAATGGTTTGATCGGCGCACCAGTACCAGATACCGAGAATCGGGTAACCCAAAAACACTGCCACCCAGCTCATTCCGCTTGCATCGCCAATTGGCCGTAACATGCTGATTTTATCCATCGCACTTTCTTTCTGCAGTACAGCTGTCATCTGTTCCCAGCCACCTATTTTGTTCCAGGCGAATACGGTTATAATAATGGCACCTGTAATTAAAACCAAACTCTGTATCGTTTCGGTAACTACCACCGCTTTTAAGCCGCCAATAATGGTGTACAAGCCAGTTAATGCTGCAATTACGATAATGCTGGTGTACATGTTGATGCCGAATAAAGTTTCGAGTACAATGCCACCTGCCAAAAACGAAAAGGCAATGTGGATGATAATGGCTGATAGAATAGAAATAAACGCGAGCCAATCTCTGCAGGCGCGATTATAACGGCGTTCTAAGAAATCGGGTAGGGTAGATATACCCGAGCGGATATAAAAGGGAATAAACAGTAAAGCCAAAAGAATGAGGGTAAAAGCCGCCATCCACTCGAAATTACCGTTTAAAAGACCGCTATCGAATCCGCTTTGTGCCAAACTGACCAAATGCAGACAAGAGATATTGGTAGCGAACAGGGCTAAACCGATCATTGGCCATTTAAGGCTTTTGCCCGCCAGAAAATATTCTCCACTGGTGGTTTCCTGGTTTTTTTTCTTTCTTGTGCCCGTCCAAAGTCCTATGGTTACTATAAATAATATATAGGCTATGGTGATTGCAATATCTATGGTGCTGATCATATCCGTTGGATTAATAAAGTGGGTTTTGCTGTAGCTGTTTATTTTTATCCAGCTCACCTTGAGGAAATGGCAACACATTATTTTTCTCCCCGAACTTTAAAGGCACCCCTGCCGGATTTTTAAGTGGCGTCAATTTGGTATCCGTAAGGTTTCTTCTTTTAAGATCATAATAACGTTGTCCTTCAAGGGCAAGTTCAATTCTTCTCTCATGGAGGATAAAATCTCTTAGTTTATCTTTGGTGTTGTAAACGGTTTGATCTACGCGCGGCATTTCGACACTTTTTCTTGTTCTGATGGCATCTAAAGCATCATATATGGTTAAATCCGGACCGCTTACTTCATTTTTGGCTTCAGCATACATCAATAGTACATCGGCATAACGGAGATGGATGATGTTTTGATCAGTAACCGGAATTTTAGTCCTGTCGAATGGCAGTTTTGATAAATCGATGTATTTCTTTTGTACGTAGGTGGTTAAAAGGGGATCTGTTTCTTTAAATTCCGATCCATCAGGATTGATGTATTTCTCTGTAGGTACTTTTATGGTAAATTTTAAACGGGGATCCCTGTTGGCATAGGGGTTTGCAGCATTGTAACCTGAGCCGGTTTCAGCAATCATTTTTCCATTGGTCATTTCATATTCATCAACCAGGTTTTGGTACGGAGCTATTGAGCCATACCAGGCCACTTCTACTAATACACCCTCATTGCCCTGTGGGTTGTTAGGCGAAAGATATTTAGTAGAGAATATAATTTCGGGATTACTTTGCTGGGTAGCGCTAAGGAAAAGGTTGGAGTAGCCTCCCTGATAAATCTGATATTTGCCTCCGGTAATTACGGCGTTTGCAAATTCTACTGCTTTTGGCCAGTTTTGTTCGGTAAGATAAACTTTGGCCTGCAGGGCCTGGGCGCTTCCCTTTACCGCATGGCCGTTATAGGCTACATCAGGTAGATTAGCGATAGCAAAATCCAGTTCATCATGTACAAACTTTAAAACCTCTTCTTTTGTGCTTTGTTTAATTTTTGCCGCTTCAACTGATGCCGGTACGCTTTTGTATAAAATTACTCCGCCAAATGCCTGTTCCAGCTCAAAATAAAACATGGCCCTTAAAAAGCGTACTTCAGCTTTATAAATTGTTTTGCTGGCTTCTGCAGTTGGTGCCTTATCTACATTATCTAAAAAGTAATTACAGCCCGCTATTCCCTGGTATGGAATGTCGTAAAATGCCGTAGGTACGTTACTTGAGTTTACAATTCCTTGCGTTAAGTTACCAAAGCCGTAAAAAGAATGCCTGTCCAGTGCATTATCTGAATAGGTGTCGAGCCATAATTTACGGTGACCTAAAAAGCCATTCTGCAAGCGCTTGTATACTCCTGTTAGTGCCAGTTGTACATCGGCATCACTTTTCCAAAAAGCCTCAGCAGAGATGGCTGTTGTAGGGTTTTTATCCAGAAAATCCTTTTGGCAAGCGGTAAACAATCCAATTATGATCAGAATAATTAAAGATATGCTGGTTTGTTTCGTTTTCATCTTATATATTTTTAAGTACAAAATATTTTACCTTTATTTTTTAACAGGTTAAAATTTAACCTTTAAACCTGCTGTATATATCCTTAGCTGAGGGAATTGAGCGAAAGCGCCAGAACCGGCTCTTTCCGGATCATTGCCTTCGTATTTTGTCCAGGTAATTAAATTATCTCCCGATACATACACCGTAATGCCCTGCGAGGCTATTTTTTTAGAGATTGCTTCCGGAAGGGTATAAGAAAGGTAAAGGTTTTTTAAACGTAAATAAGAGGCATCCTGAATAAAATACGTTGATGTATAACCTGATACCCCCTGATAACCTGTAAGGTATACTGCAGGGATGGTATTACTGGGGTTGGTTGGCGACCATGCATTTAAAAATTTAGATGGAGGAGGAGAGCCCTGCCTGAAGGGTTCGTATCCCCAGCCATCTACCTGTACTTTTTGACCTTGTACGCCCTGGAAAAATGCACTTAAATTAAAGCCTTTATAACCTGCATTTAAGTTGAAGGAATAGGTGTAATCGGGAAATCTGCTGATGCGGATCCGATCTTCGGGACCTACCGTACCATTGCCGCTCACATCTCTTATTTTTAGATCGCCTGGTTTTAATACGCCAGAATTAGGTTGTTTTGGAGAAGCATCTATTTCTGCCTGACTTTGGAAGACCCCGATCCAATCGTAAACAAAGAAATTATTGTATGGTTGCCCCACCTCAAAAGTACCGAGTGTTTCGGCCAATACTTTGGTTACCTTGTTTCTATAGCTGTGAAATATAAAATTTGCACCGTAGGTGAACTCACCGATTCGGTTTTGGTGTCTCAATTCTATTTCAATCCCCTTATTTGTCATGGCGCCAGCATTAACAACGGGTGCGGTTACGCCCATGCTTGCAGGTACATCTGCACGGCGGGCCAATATATCGGTGGTGTTTTTGTTATACCAGCTTAGGGTTGCACCGAACAAACCTTTAAACAGGTCGAAATCCAAACCGAAATCGGCAATGGCAGTTTTTTCCCAGCGTAAGTTTTTTGTGTTTATACCGAGAAGTTGTACTCCAGAATTTAAAGTTGAAAATGGATAGCTTGTTAGTGAAAGTACGTCCTGGTAAGGGTAATAGTTAGGGTTTCCTTCGGTAACTATTTCCTGATTACCCAATACACCATAAGATGCCCTTAATTTTAAGTTATCTATCCATGAAACGTTATCTTTGATGAAACTTTCTTCAGATATTTTCCAGGCAGCCGATCCGCCACCAAAAGTGCCCCAGCGGTATCTTGGATCTACTCTTGAGGTACCATCATACCTGATATTTCCTTCTAAAAGGTATTTCCCTTTATAATCGTAATTAACCCTGCCAAATAAGGATTGCAAACCCCATTCGAACGAATTGCCACTCAAACTTTGATTAATGGGAGAACTTCCATCCAGCTCCATAATGGTATTGTTCGGAAAATCGTAGCGGTTGCCCCCAATGCTGGTGCTGCGGTTATCCTGTTGTTCGTAGCCGGCTAATGCGCTTAAATTATGTGCATTGGCAAATGTGGTGTTGTAATTAAATGTACTGTAAAGTGTTTTGGTGATGTTTCTGGCAGAGCTTTGCTGTAAACCAACAAAAGTGGGGTTACCATTTCCAACTTGTTCGTAAACCCCGCTCGCATTTGGCTGGTAAGCAAAAGACGGTGTGCCAAACTGGCGCTGCCTGTAATCCTGATTGAAAAAAGTTATAGCCGCTTTTGTGGTCCATTTTAAACCTTTTAAAAGGTCTACATCAACATAAGCCTGGGCATTAACATTATAGTTTTTGGTAAACTGACCACCTGTATTGTATACTTCTTCCACAGTTCTGTTGGTTCCGCCACTTGTAGTATAGTCTTTATCGGCAATTCTTCCGCTGCCATCAGGTAAAAAAGGTTTAAATGTAGGTGCCGAGGCGTAGGCCAATAATAGGAGCCCCTCATTGGTAAGCCATGGGGCTTTAAAATCTTCGTAAGAAAAATTGATGTTGGTACCCACTTTTACCCTTTTATGTACCCGGTTGGTATAATCTAACAGGGCATTGTACCGGTTGTATTTGTAACCTTTGGTTATGGCATCCTGATCGAGATAATTTAATGATAAATTATAGGTGCTTTTATCTGTACCGCCCGAAAAACCTAAATTGTGGTTTTGGATGGGGCCTTTGCCCAAAATGTAATCTAACCAGTCGAAATTCGGGTATTGCTCGCTGTTAGGGTTATTTTTATAAGCATCAATCTGTGCCTGTGTATATTGTGCAGGCTGACCGCTTCTTGCTTTTGCCTGATTGTACATTTCCATGTAGGTTACCGAGTTGGTAATCAGGTCAGGATATTTAGTGGCATAACTAAGGCCGTAGCTGCCATTGTATTCTATTACATTGGTGCCTGCTTTACCTTTTTTAGTGGTCACCAATATTACGCCGTTTGCAGCCCTTGCACCGTATATTGATGCCGATGATGCATCTTTTAGTACGGTTACACTTTCAATATCCTGTGGTGATAAATTACTCATCGTACCGATTACACCATCTATTAATACTAAAGGATTTGGTGAAGCACCAGTAGAGCCAAAACCACGCAGCCTAAAGCTGGCACCATCTCTGCCAGGTTCACCGGTGGATTGTACAACGTCCAGTCCGCTTACACGGCCCTGCAATAAATTTTGAACATTGGGTACAGGCCGCTCAGTAAGTGTTTTGCCTGTTACAGTTGAAACAGAACCCGATAGGTTGATTTTCTTTTGTGTACCATAACCCACCACAACCACTTCATCGAGCTTGTTGTTGCTTTCGCTTAGGGTAATACTTACTTTTTCCGGGTTTTGAACAATAACCTGTTGGTTGGTATAACCCACCATGGTAATTTCAAGTTTATTGCCTTTTTCTCCAGCGATGCTAAATTCGCCGTTGCTGTTAGAAATGGTTTTGCTCTTGTCTTTCAAGCTCGTATTGGTGATGGTTACGCCAGGCAGTGGTTGATTGGAAGCGTCGACCACCTTACCTTTAATCAAGGTTTGTGCTCCAGCATAATAAAAGCATAAACAAAGTGCCAGTACTGTTAAAAAATAACGTAAGCACGTTTTTCTCAATACCTTTTTCATAATAGTTTAAATTTGGTTTATAATTTGGTTAGCTTATTTTAAGTCGCAACTACTTCCTGCTTCTTGTGGCGTGATGTACACACCGTTTTCAATTTTAATGGGGTTAACAAAATGTTGTTTTAAGTGTGGGATGTGTTCTAAAAACAGGGCTTCGTGCCCCATGGCAATGTGGTTAAACAATACAAGGTGCTGGTGAAGCTGGCCCATATCACCAACATGTGGCACTACCGGAACGCCAAATTTTTTGCACATTAAACTGATGGTAATAAATTCACTTACACCACCCACCCGTACGGCATCTACCTGGGCAAAACTGGTGCAGCCGGTTTGTAAATAATTTTTAAAAATAATGCGGTTGGGCACGTGTTCACCCAAAGCCAGTTTTACAGGAGCAATGGCTTTTGCCAGGGTTTGGTGTGCCAAAACATCATCGGGGTGGGTGGGTTCTTCAACCCAGTAGGGGTTCATCTGTTTTAGCTCATTACAGATGGAAATGGCCTGTGGCAAAGTCCATTGTTGGTTGGCATCGAGCATTACTTTTGAGGTTTCTCCTGCAACTTCTCTTACAATGTTTGCCCTTCGGATATCGCGTTTTGGATCGGTTGAACCCACTTTTAGTTTCATCGCGGTAAAACCGTTATCAATTGCTTTTTTGCAGTTTTCGCGTACCTTTTCGTCATCGTAATTAAACCAGCCTACAGAAGTATCGTAACCCGGATAACCCGTTTCCAAAATCCCTGTCCTCGATTTTTTCGAATCTGCCTGACTTTGCAGCATTTCGATGGCTTCTTCTCTGGTGAGCACATCTTCCAAGTAGGATAAATCGAGGGTATTTACTATTTCTTCAGGACTTAAATCAATCAGTAATTTCCAAAGTGGGACATTCCGTTTCTTCGCCCAAAGATCGAAGCAGGCATTGGTTACAGAGGCTAAACCCAAATGTACCACGCCTTTATGTGGACCTAACCACCTGAATTGCTGTTCGTTTGATAAGGTTTTAAACGTGTTGCCGAAATTAGCCATCAGTTCTTCTATTTCAATCCCTTTTAAAGTATCAGCATAAAATTTTGCAGCATGGCAAACCAGGTCGTTGCCCGCACCGAGGGTGAAGGCAAGGCCGGTACCGGTTTTACCATTTTCTGTTAGTTGTGTAACTGCGTAAGAATATTGCGGGTCCTTATGTATCGCATCGCTTCCGGCACCCGTGGCAAGTTCGAACCTTTTATCCTGTATATGTATGTTATCAATCATGTTATATTTATATCAAAGTTCTGTAGCCCAGTTCTGCACCGCCGCTTACGGGTAAAACTGTTCCGGTAATAAAGCGTGCTGCATTGCTTAAAAGAAAAACGCAGGCGTCGGCAATCACATCTCCGGCCGGCATATTGCCCAAAGGCTGTAATTTATTCAGGTAGGTTTCGATTTCGTTCTGGTTGGGTTGTTCCTCGCTCCAGGCCTGCAGTGTAGGTGTATTAATTGCTGCGGGTGATACTGCGTTTACCCTGATCTTAAACGGGGCATAATCTAAAGCCATGGCTTTAGTAAGCGCATTTATTGCACCTTTAGTAGCCACATATACCGCATGGTTATCCTGCCCGATGCTGCCTACCATCGAACTCGTATTTAAAATACAGCCCTGCGATTTTTTTAAATGTGCTATCCCGTAACGGGTGGTATATAAGATGCTTTTTAAATTCACATCCATGAGTAAATCCCATTCCGTATTGCTGGTCTGATCTAATGTTTTTGATGGATGGGCAACAGCGGCATTATTGTGGATGGCATCTATACGGCCATATTTTTTAATAATGGCATTAAATGCATTTGATACTTGTACTTCGTCGGTTAAATTGCAGGTTAAAACCAGATTTTTGGTGTTGATGAGTTCATTTTGTTTTTCTTCCGATAAGGGATTTTTATCGATGATGCATACGGTGGCACCTGCTTTTATATAAGCCTTTGCACATTCCCAGCCTATACCGTCGCCACCGCCAGTGAGTACGACAAATTTATTTTCGAGCATGCTTGTGTTTTTAATATTTGGTTAATGTTCAGCTAATTTATTGATGAAAATCTGTAATCACTGAAAGGAGGTTCGCCAATACTGATGTTATATTAGCTTAATTTGATATATTGTGCAATTATTTAGATAATATCAGTTGTTTTTGTGAGGTTATGAACGATAAATTTTGTGTATGAAACCCATTTTTGCAAAAATATTAGATGGCAAGGCAAATGATATCTACGGCTTAAAAGTTGTTGATGCACCTTATTTTTCTACAGAGTTTCATTTTCATGAAGAATGTCAGCTTACCTATACGCTAGAAAGTGAAGGGCGGCGTATGATTGGCGATAGTATCGAAAATTTCGGTTCTGATGAACTCATTTTGGTGGGATCTAATTTACCCCACGTATGGCATAATAGTATCCAATACTTTAGTGGTGTTGATCAGCAGTCGCATGCCCGATCCGTTTCGGTTTTTATACATCCCGATAAAATCCTTGATCTTTTTAAGGAACCCGATAACATCCAGCGGATCAAAAACTTTTTTCAACTGGCCAAAAGGGGGATGAAATTTGGCGACGCCATTAAAAATCAATTAAAAGAGCTGATGTTAAAAGTAGTGTCAGAGGGAGAAGAAGTTGGGCGCCTGATAGGCCTGCTCGAAATTTTGAACCTGCTCTGTTCCACCAAGGATTATGAATTTTTAACCAGTCCGGGTTATACCAATAATTACCAATTGAAGGATAATGACAGGATGGATAAAATTTTAAAATATGTTTTCGACAACTTTAATCAGGAGATTTTGCTCAGTGCCGCCGCCGAAATGACGAACATGAATAAACAGGCTTTTTGCCGCTATTTTAAAAACCGCACACAAAAAACGTTTGTCAGTTTTGTAAATGAGGTAAGAATTGGTCATGCCTGTAAATTAATGGCACAAAGCGATCAGCAGATCAGTGAACTGGCTTACGCTTGTGGTTTTAACAACCTTTCTAACTTTAATAAGTTTTTTAAACTGGCTAAAGGTATTACGCCGAAGGAGTATAAGAGGATGTTGGTGGTGGATTAGTACTTCTGGCTATGCTTTATTCAAAGGTTCCTCCAGAGGGGTCGTCATTGCGAGGAGGAACGACGAAGCAATCTTTGGTGTAAGACTTGCGGGTATGAAAGATTGCTTCGTTGGCTGAAAAAGCCTCCTCGTAATAACGATTATTCTATATCAATTGCTGTTGAATACCATTTCTCTTATTTCGTCTTCGCTTCCTCTGCACTCAACAAAGCTTCCAGTTCTTTTATTTTTTCAGGATATTTTAAAGCAAGGTTATTCTTTTCGCCAATATCATCGCTTAAATTATACAATTGTGCAGTAGGCAGGTTTCCGGTATCGGTATGGGTAAGTTTGTAGTAAGGCTCTCCTTTTGATGGCCTGATGTATTTCCAGTGGTCTTTAACTATGGCCAGTTGACCGCTCTGTTCGATAAAAAAATCACGTCCCTTTTGGTCTTTTCCGGTAAAGGCATTCCATACATTTTTACTGTCAATTGCATTTTTACTTTCGATGTTGAAGAAACTGGCAAAGGAGGCAAGGAAATCAATCTGCGATACCAGCGCATCAGAAACGCCGGGTTTTATTTTCGCCGGCCACGAAATGATAAAAGGTTCGCGGGTACCACCTTCTAAAATGCTGTATTTTCCACCGCGTAACGGGCCTGCAGGTGTATGTCCGTTCAATTTTTCAGCGCCCTGATCTTCATAGCCATCCATAATCACCGGACCGTTATCACTGCTAAAAATAATCATCGTGTTTTTATCCAGACCAAGGTATTTCAGTTGTTTAGTGATTTCGCCAACGGCCCAATCGAGTTGTAAAATTACATCTCCCCGGTAGCCGAGTTCGCTTTTACCTTTAAACATGTTGGCTGGTAAGCGTGGTACGTGTGGTTCAGTTAAGGCATAGTACAGAAAAAATGGCTGCTCTTTATGGTCTTCGATAAAGTTTTTGGCTTTGGTTAAAAAGGTAAAAGGCAGTTCCTCATCTGTCCAGCGGGCGAGTTTGCCACCTTGCATGTAACCAATCCGGCCAATGCCGTTTACAATCGTCATGTTATGACCGTGATTCAATTCCGCAGGCATTTTTAACAGTTCAGGATGATCTTTACCGGTTGGATCGGTACCCACCGGATTTTTATAATCCACCGTGATCGGATCATTTGTATCTAAACCTACCACCAGCTGATTTTCCATAAAAACGGTTGGTACCCTATCGGCAGTGGCCGGAAAAATAAACGAATAATCGAAACCTACTTCCTTTGGACCAGGTTTTACTTCTTTATTCCAGTCTTTTTCTACCGCAGTGCCCAAACCTAAATGCCATTTACCAACCAAACCGGTTTTATAGCCAGCCTGCTGAAAAATTGACGGGAGCGAACTGTTATCCGTTGGGACAATCAATGCCGCATCGCCGGGTAAAACGCCAGTTCCTTTTTTGCGCCAGGCATATCGGCCTGTCATTAACGAATAACGCGAAGGCGTACAGGTAGAAGCTGTGCAATGTCCATTGGTAAACCTTAAACCCTGTTTGGCTAAGGCATCAATATTTGGCGTTTTAATTTTTGTTGCACCATAGCAGCTAAGGTCGCCATAGCCCAAATCATCCGCGTAAATAATAATTACATTTGGTTTCTTTTGTGCAGATGCATAAAAGTTAAAGCTTGCCAAAAAAATAAATAAGGAGAGTAAAAATTTGTGGTTCATGGTTAGAAAGGCTATTCGGTTAGGCATAAAAAAGGCCAGACAATAATTGCCTGGCCTTGGTATGATAAATATTAATCTTCTGCTAAGAATGGGTAACGGTAATCAGTTGGTGATTCGAAAACCTCTTTAATGGTGCGTGGAGAAACCCAACGCAATAAATTGATCATCGATCCTGCTTTATCGTTAGTACCCGAACCTCTTGCACCACCAAATGGCTGCTGACCTACAACGGCACCAGTACATTTATCGTTGATGTAAAAGTTACCTGCTGAGTTACGCAAAGCATGGCTGGCTTTTTCAATCGCATACCTGTCCTGAGCAATTAAAGCACCGGTTAAAGCATAAGGCGAAGTGTTATCAATCAATTCTAAAACCTGGTCGAAATCCTTATCGGCGTAAACATAAACGGTTAAAACAGGACCGAACAACTCTTCGCTCATGGTGGTATATTTCGGATCATCAACCACTAAAATAGTTGGTTCGATGAAGTAACCTTTAGATTTATCGTAGTTACCACCAGCGATGATTTCTACACCTTTATCTTTTTTAGCCTGATCGATGTATTTTGCTAATTTATCAAAAGAACGCTCATCAATAACCGCATTGATGAAGTTGCTGAAATCTTCCGTTCCACCCATTTTAAAGGTTGCAAGATCGGCTAACATTTGTTCTTTAATTTCTGGCCAAAGGCTTTCTGCAATGTACACACGGCTGGCAGCAGAACATTTTTGTCCCTGGTATTCGAATGCACCACGTACAATAGCTGTACTAGCTACTTTTGTTTGTGCAGATGGGTGAATCAGGATAAAATCTTTACCACCGGTTTCGCCCACAATACGTGGATATGATTTGTATTTGTGAATATTGGTTCCGATGGTTTTCCAGATTTCCTGGAATACTTTGGTAGAACCTGTAAAGTGGATACCTGCAAAATCAGGGTGGTTAAAAATAACTTCACCAGTTTCAGGACCATCTGCATATACCAGATTGATTACACCATCAGGTACACCCGCTTCGCGGAAAATTTCCATTAAAAGGTTGGCAGCATACACTTGTGTATCAGCTGGTTTCCAAACCACAACGTTACCCATCATGGCTGCAGATGCTGGTAAATTAGCTGCAATTGCAGTAAAGTTGAAAGGGGTAAGCGCGAAAACAAAACCTTCTAAAGGGCGTTGTTCTACACGGTTCCAGCTTCCGCGTGGCGAAACAGGAGGTTGTTGTTTGTAAATATCTACCATATAACTTACGTTAAAACGTAAGAAATCTATCAGCTCGCAAGCCGCATCAATTTCGGCCTGGTAAGCATTTTTGCTCTGACCCAGCATGGTCGCGGCGTTTAATTTATAACGGTATTTACCAGCAATCAGATCGGCAGCTTTTAAGAAAATAGCAGCGCGGTGTTCCCAGGCCAGGTTTTCCCAGTCTTGTTTTGCCGCTAAAGCTGCATCTATGGCTTGTGTAATGTGTGTTTTATCGCCAATGCTAAATTGAGCTAAAATATGTTGGTGATCATGTGGAGGAACAACTTTACCTTTTTTAGTGGTATGAACTTGTTTGCCGCCAATATACATCGGAATATCCTGTTGATGAGCGCGTGCCTCGGCAAGTGCTTCTTTTAAAAGTGCACGTTCTTTACTGCCTGGGCCATAATTTAATATAGGTTCGTTTACCGGAGTGGGTACGTTAAAAAATCCTTTAAGCATATTTTATTTTTTATGATTTGGGCAAAGATAAGGCTTTTTGAGCTAGGCAATTCTATAATTCTGTAAAGAAAACAGAGCAAACGTTTGACTGTGGAAACTGGATTATGGAACGGGTAATTTTAAAGAAGATATGGTTAAAATCTGCCTAAATCGGAATTGTGGTACCAAACAATTATTCGTTATATTAGCTTACTTTAAAAAAGTGAATTAACTGATCTCATCAACCATTTTTTTTTAAAAATTCCAACAGTGGAAAAAAAGACATTACCTATAATCTGGAGCGTTGTTTTAATGGTTCTTCTCTTTGGTGAAATAGCCGAATCTTTGGGGCGCAGCATTGCGGCAGATTTTGATCTTCATAAGATAGAAGTAAAGAAATAATATATTACTATGAAAATACTGGAAAATAATTGGATCAAGTTCATATTGTTTTTACTACTTTTTAGTACCATGATGGTTGCATATAAAATTGGCAGAAATGATGGAAATCAGAATGGTAAAAGTTTAAATATTGATTTACCTAAATAGCATTAATCATCTCAAAAAATAGTATAATATTGCTCATTGATTAACCTCCATTCGAAAATCGGATATATTATTGTGTTGGATAACCTAAAAAATTGTTGAAGAGAGAAAGTCATTAATCTTTAATAAAATGCATATTGGTCGCAATGAAAGATATAGGCGGGCCGTCATTTCGACCGAAGTGGAGAAATCTTTTAACATAGTCCAAAGATTTCACTCCCGAAAGTTCGTTACTGCGCTTCATCCGATAGCTATCGGATCGAAATGAATTAAGACAAACCTAAAAACCCTTATCTGTTTAATCTGCATTTTTTATCATTTTTTAAATCTGCGGGAAAAAACGTTGATAAGAAGAGTTGACAACTTTACAAACAGGGTGGCAAGCAAGTTGTCAACTCTGTAATTAATAAGCCGAAAACCAAATATCTCCCATAATGGATTATACTATTTATTTAGTGCGTACCCATAGATTACCTAGAAAAATGCCCCAGATTTAAGAAGATTTTAACGGGACGTTAAGTATGGTATAGTAGTTAATCGTTTAATAAACCAAAGCCAAATACTTCCCATGATGGCTTACACAACCCGGCTTAGTGCTTTTATAATCGAAAATATGATTAGGAGCTTCAAAAATCGAGATTTTAATCTCTTCTAAGTGGTTGTAAACAGGAGAGGCAATGGTATGAACAAAAGTTGTTTGAATATTACTTTTGGTGAAATAGGTATCGTCATCAATATTTACCTCGCCATAAGTATTTGAATGAATAATACATTTTAAACTTTTAGGTGCAAAATTTCTGATGCCCGTTTTACGGTTATGGATTTTATAAGCCGATTCTTTCATGCTCCACAACAGCCATACCATCACATCAGTATTCTCTGCGGTGGCAATCAGCAACTGTTCTTCATCAGTAAAAATCTTATCGAGGTAGTTTTTACGCCGCCAGTTGCTTTGGGTTTTGGCTAAATCTAAATCAACAATATCATTACCCAGCATTTGCCGCTAATTTTGATTCAATAATTTCAGTAGTGGCTTTTACATTCAGCATCTTTGCCATCGAATCATTGTCTATTTCAATATTGAATTTCTCTTCAATATCAAGAATAATATCAACCAGGTTGGCTGAGTTTATCTTTAAATCGTTAATAAAATCAGTGTTCTCGTCGATATGGGCCAGGGCTGATGTTTCTTCGCTGTAAGGCTGAACGATGGTTTTTAAAGCTTCGATAATCTGTTCTTTATTCATGAGGTGTATTTTTTAAAGATAACGCATGCGTTGATGTCGCCAAATCCGAAACTGGCTTTTGCTAAGATATTAATTGGTTGTTGGATTAACGTTTGGGGAATGCTTTTTACATCGATTAAGTTGGAGATTTCAGGATTTAAATCTTCACAATTGATATTGGGGAAAATAAAACCTTCAGATAATTCTAGTATGGATGCCACACATTCTATACTTCCCGAAGCGGCGATACAATGCCCGATCATGCCTTTTAATGAGTTGATGTAGGGAAAATGGTCCGGAGGTAATTGCAATGCTGCTTTCCAGTTTTCTATTTCCAGGGCATCTTTGGTAGTAGCGGTAAGGTGACCGTTAATCACATCAATTTCATGGGCTTTAATGCCCGCATTTTTTAAGGATGCTTGTATACAGCGCTGAACTGCGGTTGGATTGGGTGCAGTCATCGTTCCTAAGCCCCTCTGACCGCCCGAATTGATATGGCCACCCAGTACTTCCCCGTAAATTTTGGCTTTTCTGGCCAGTGCACTTTCCAGCGATTCTAAAACCAGTGCACCTGCACCGCTTCCCGGTACAAAACCACTTGCTGTGGCGCTCATCGGTCTGCTGCCTTTTTCCGGTTCGTGGTTATGTTTAAAGGTACAAACCTTCATGGCATCAAAACCGCCCCATATATAAGGACCGCTATCACTTGTACTGCCTGCTAACATTCTTACGGCCTGCGCGGATTTAATCCTCTCAAAGGCAAGTAAAATACTTTCGGCCCCCGTTGCACAGGCCGATGAATTGGTGCTTACCTGGTTGCCCAATCCGAGTTTGCCACTTATAAAGGCACTCACCCCGCTGGCCATGGTTTGTATCACGACAGAACTTCCCAGTTTCCTGATTTCGAGTTCATCAATTTTGTTAATAGCCCACCTGAATTTATCAATACCAGAAGTTCCGGTGCCGAAAATGGATCCACTTTCCCAATCGGGTTCCTCATTATTTTCTATTGTTAAACCTGCATCTTTCCAGGCATCCAATCCTGCAATTACACCATAAACAATACCGGTGCTGTTCAGGTTGCGGAGCTCGAGCGGGGTAAAGTATTTGCTGATCCTTTCTTCGCTCAGTTCGGGTTTGCCTGCAATCTGACAGGAGAAATTTAAGGCTTCCAGGTCAGGCTGGTGACGGATACCCGAAATCCCATTTTTTATTGCATCCGAAAATTGAGGAATGGTGGTGCCATTGGGTGCACACACGCCCAAACCGGTAATTACAACCCTGTTATCCATTGCTTTTTGAAATTAACATGCCCGAAATATTTCCCTTGCAAAGCACCTCGCCAGCAACATTTTCCATTTTTACCTTGCAGCTTAGTTTATTAAACCTGAAATATATTTTTTCGCTGGTTACAATCACTTGCTCACCCGGATAAACCGGTTTTAAAAAATCGATGGCATTTGAGGTCATGGCAATTGATAGTTGATGTTCGGTGTCGTTATCTTTTAATAAGTAAATCCCCAAACATACCAAACCGATCTGCGCCATGGTTTCGGTGAGGATTACTGCAGGAGTAACCGGATGGTTTTTAAAATGGCTTTTGTAAAAAAACAGGTTTTTAGTATAAGTAAATGTGCCCTTTGTACCATTTTCATCCACATGCAATAATTCATCAACAAATAGAAAGGATTTGCCGTAAGGGAGTTTAGCTAGTATTTCGTTTGTTGTCATGAATAATTGAATTATTGAATGAATGATGGATTGAGTGATTAATGAATGAATATATTGAATGACAGAATGATTGAATTATTGAATGAATTTTACCATTGTAATAATATTCTTTGTGCCGAAAAACCAGGACCAAAACTTAACATCAAACCTTTTTCTCCAGGTGCCGGTTTTTTATCCATAATACGTTCTAAAACATAAAGCACCGTTGCGCTGCTCATATTTCCGTAGAGTCTTAAAACGGCTTTAGTGTCATCTATATTCTTACCCAGATCGCTAAATAATTCTTCCACGATCTGGATAATTTTTTTCCCACCAGGATGAAAAATTAAGTGGTTTATATCTTTAATTTCAAGATCATTTTTAGCCAGAAACGGATGGATAATAGCAGGGAAATGTTCAGCAATCGTTTCGGGCACGGCAATATCCAATACCATTTGTAATCCGGTGTTGGTAAGCTGAAAACCCATCATTTCTTCCGCATCGTAAAAATGGTACATTTCTTCGGCCAAAATTTCGGGACCTTTATCTTCCTCATTCGAACTTAACAATACACAGGCCGCACCATCACCAAATATAGCCGCGCTTACAATGTTGGCCATCGAAAAATCGTTGAGCTGAAAGGTTGCCGTTGGCGATTCTACTGCAACAACTGCTGCCCGTTTGCCGGGGTTTGCTTTCAGGAAATTCTTGGCGTAAATCATCCCCGATACCCCAGCGGCACAACCCATTTCGGTTACGGGCAAACGCACCACATCCTTACGGAGTTTCAATAAATTGATCAGGTAAGCATCCAGTGAAGGGATCATAATGCCCGTGCAGCTCACCGTGATGATGTAATCTAAATCCTTGGCCTGCCAGCCTGCTTTCTCAAGTGCCGAACTCAAACATTTAGCGCCTAATTTAATGCCTTCCCGCACATAAATCTGATTTCGTTCTTCGAAGCTTAAATCGCTAAAAACCTCTTCGGGCGACATGAACGAATAGCGTTTATCAACTGCTGCACCTTCGAAAATCTTTTTCACCTTTCTGATAAAACGATCATCCTGATCTTTTAACCAAACATCAAGGAATGGTAAAATCTCATCGGTTGATCTCCAGAATTCGGGCAAGGCTTTGCTTACTGCTTTTACGGTTACGCTCATATATTTTTAATTATCCATTGGTAGCGGAAAGCCCATTTCCATTTTATCGAACTCGATTTTAAGTTTAATTGTTTGGTATATTTAACCAGATCTGCTCTTTTAAATCCGCGGAGAATAGAGACCAATCCATCTTCGCGCGACATATCATTTAACCGAAATACATAACATAAAGCCTTAAAAAGGCGATAAGCCAAAGCACTTCGCTGCAGGTCATTAATGACGATGCCTATTTTGGCCGATCTTTTAAAATTTTCCAGCAGTTTAATAATTTCTTCATCCTTAAAATGATGGAGTGTTAAGGTGCAAAGCATAATGTCGCAGGGCGCATCCTGACTTAAATCCTCAAAAATATCGCTGCAATCGTAGGTGATATTGGGATAATTTTCGGATAAACTTTTTGCATGATCAATGGTAAACCTATTGGCATCAATTCCTTTTAACATAAAATGCAGGCCCTTATTATTGGCATAATCGGCCAAAGTGCGCAACATATCGCCATTTCCACAGCCAATATCAGTAATACGTATAACTTCATCCTTTGGTTTGCTGGCGATTAAGCTTTTAACCCCATCAAGTGTAACTTTATTGCCACCAAGGAGTTGGTTAATGCTGGCAATTTTATCCAGTGCATCTCGTAATATTTCGCCTTCCATGGCAAAATCGTCCATAATTTCGGGGGCAGTGCTTCTATATGTGGTATCTACAGGCATTTATGTTGTAATGGTAATGGGTTTTCCGTGGGTTTGTTTGATAATGGTGTTGAGTAGAAAAGGCATTTTGCCTAAAGTATTCATGGCAATCTTTTCGAAGTTATTGTTTTTGAGCAACGAAGATAAAATCCTGCCCATTTTTAAGCGGTTTTTAAATTCCTTGTTCCAATGTGAAGTATAATGTTGTTCAAGCGCATTGCGAGAAGCTATTTTACCTTGTATTTTTTTATGCAGTAGCGTCGATACAATTTTAGCACTATGAATGGCCATGGCCATGCCGTTTCCACAAAGTGGATGGATCAGTCCGGCCGTATCACCGATCATTAAAATATGTTTATAAACAGGTTCTTTTGCTTCAAAGGAAATCTGGCTAATGGTTAAAGGTGCTTCAAACAAATTTTCTGCATTTTCTAAAATGGCTTTGAGGTACTTATTCTTGTAAAGGATGTTTTCCTGGTAGGCCGTAATGTTTTTATGTTTTTTAAAACTTTCGTAATTGGCCAGGTAACAGATGTTTAACCGATCGTTTTCTACTTTGGAAACCCCACAGTAACCGCCTTCGAAATTATGCAGGCTCACCACATGATCAGGGAAATTGGCTTTATAATGTGCTTTAACTGCCAGATAGGGTGATTGCTTGTTGATAAATTTCCGGTTCAGCTTTACATCAATAGCCGATCTTTTGCCATAGGCACCAATAACATAAGCTGCGGTATACTGGCTACCTGCTGTTTCTACCGTAAATTGGTCATCAGTAAAATTTACCTGTACAACACGATCGTGGATTACCTTTACATTTCTTTTGATCAGTTCATTATAAAGATAATGGTCAATGGTGTACCTGCTTAGTCCGAAACCGCCAAGCGGTAATTTCGTTTGTATGCTTTTGCCTGAAAGTGAAGTAAAAAGCAGATCGCTGATCAAAGCTGGCAAAAGGCTTTCAATATCGAGGCCGAGCCATTTAAAATAGGGCAGTACCTCGTTCGAAATGTATTCGCCACAGACTTTATGATGGGGATAAGTATCTTTCTCAATCAGTATTACATTTAGCCCGAGTTTGTTCAGATGGAGTGCAGCAGTTAAACCTGCCAATCCACCACCAATAATTAAAATTTCTGTTTCGGGCTGCATAAAATGAGATGGAACGCTAATATAACGTTTTAATGAGGTGTTTGTTCCACCTTAGGTTTTTTAACCACACATAACATTGATGTTTTCGCAGAGACTGAAGCATTAAAGAAATAGTTTTACGATTGCATCATAGTTTTAACCACAGAGGTCGCCGAGAAAAGACACCGAGGGCATGGAGCTGGGCATACAGATAGCGTGCTGGCAGATATTATTATCTGACAGGAATGTTGTCAGTTTGAGACTGGGCTTAAAACCTTTAATAATAGCACTGCAAGTTTTGATTAAACGGGATTGCAGCGATATACTTTTGTTTTTATTCAAAACAAAAGATTTAGCGGAAAGCCCGGCTAACATTCATCCTGCATGCTGGCCCTGCTTTCCTGATTGTTATGATGTATTTATCGCTTCACTATAAAACAATGAATTATTCAACGCTCGTTAGAAACGAGCGTTAGCAACTTTTTTATCTATCGCTCCGTTCTTCCATATTTAAATCGGTATCGAACGGACTTTTGGTAAAAGGATAAATAGATTGTTTAACAAAACCTTTCGGGTAGGCCGCTTCGTGCACACCTGTTCCTGCCGGCCATTCCTTGCCCGGTAAATAATAGGTGCCAAATATCATATCGATAAAAGGAAATATCGAGGCAAAATTATGTCCGTAATATTTAGGGTCTTCGCAATGGTGCCAGTGATGATATTGAGGAGTTGTGAAAATATATTTCAATGGTCCGAAATTAATCCGCGTATTGGCATGGATCAGAACCGCGTGGATGGCAATAAAAATGATGTACACATTAAATACCGTTGATGAAAAACCCAATACGTAAAGCGGAATAAAAGTCATGGCACGGGTAAAAAAGATATCGATAAAATGGGTACGGCTTCCGGCCAGCCAATCCATATTTTGTGTAGAGTGGTGTATGGAGTGGAAACGCCACAGCGATACCCTGGTATGGAAAAAACGGTGTGCCCAATATTGAAACAGATCGGTACTGAAAAAGGCTAAAAACAAAGCCACTATAAAAGGCAAACCTTGTACCCAGGTATGTACTTTGTCTAATCCCATCCATCCAAAAAATAATACTGCAGGTTTTTGGGTGATGATACCGAAAAACTGGATAAACAAGTGACTGATCACAAAATACGTTAAATCGGTACGCCATTCTTCGTGGAATTTGGTCTGCTCATTGTTTTTGGGGAAAAATAACTCTAATGGAACAAAAATGGCAACCATTAAAAGCAGGTCTAAAATCATCCAGTCTAAGCCAAAATGCCAGCCCGATTTAGCAACATCCCTGCCTTCTACGCTTAACGCACCCAGTATAACCGCTAAAGCGCCCAATGCAAAACCTGGCCATGCCCATTTAATTTTTTTGCTGAGGATTAAACTTAATAAAGAGAAAAAGAAACAGGCAATAACACCACCAAGCATTAAAGCTTCCATACTCTCTTTGGTGTATATTTCGCGGAATTCGGGGTAGTAAGCTTTTCAGGATAATGAAAACAAAGAATCCCTAAAAGTGCTAATACAGCTAAAAAAATCGAAATATACCCACTGATCTGGCCTTGGCCTACAACTAATCTTTTACTAGGAGACATTAAAATATGTTTTGATAGATAACAATGATAATAAAAAAACTTAAATTATAGTTGATTTATTAGTTCAATTGTTCATTGGTTCATTAGTCATTGGTTCAATTGTCATTGGTTCATTAGTCATTAGTTTATTGGTAACTGCCAATTGCCAACTGAAAACAGGATATTGTTTCGTTTAGTCAATAACGCAATTGATTACTGATCATTGGACATTGATTATTGGTCATTATTAAATCGACTCCCGACTTCCGACTTCGGACTATATCATCTTCTTCCAAACCATTTCCTTCGCTTATCGGTTCCTTTATCGGGCATGCCACTACAATGCCTTTCTTTTTTAAATAATCAGTATTTTTGAAACCACGATATGTTACTAAACTACCTACGTCTTTTACTGCTCCCTTTTTCATTGATTTACGGAATGGCCATCATTCTCCGTAAAAAACTTTACGATTGGGGGATCTTACGATCGGTGAAGTTTGACCTGCCTGTAATTTGTGTAGGTAATCTGGCTGTTGGCGGATCGGGCAAAACGCCTACCGTTGAATATTTGGTGAGGTTGCTGGCTGATTATAAAATCGCGATTTTAAGTAGGGGTTATGGCCGTAAAACAAAAGGATTTATCCTTGCCGGTGCCAATGCAACTGCCGGAACCATTGGGGATGAACCTTTACAGTACCATCAAAAATTTAAAAACGTAACCGTTGCCGTTTGCGAAGACCGTGTAAATGGCATTAACCAGTTAAAAGAAAATCACGATTTAATTATCCTCGATGATGCCTTTCAGCACCGTGCTGTGCGCGCAGGTTTTAACATCCTGCTTTTCGAATTTAGAAAATTAGGCACTTTGCAATTTTTACTGCCAGCAGGTAATCTGAGGGATGTTTTTTCATCAAGAAAAAGAGCAGATGTTTTATTGGTTACCAAGTCGCCCGTTCCTTTATTGCATGTGGCGCAACAGGCTTCAGTAAATGAGTTGCAGCCGAATGTCGATCAACCGGTATTACATTCGTATTTGAAATATGGTAATCTGATTCATTTATATGGAAAAGAAACCCGCGAACTCGAATCGATAAAGGATTTTGAAATTTTTCTTTTAACCGGGATTGCCAATCCGCAGCCTTTGATCGAAGAACTAGCGAAATATTCAAAAGCCATCAAACATGAAGAATTTCCTGATCATTATGCCTTTAAAGAAGCGGATATCAGAAAATTTAAAAGTGCTTTTCAGGCCGGAAGCAAAAAAGAAAAAATCATCATCACAACAGAAAAGGATAGCAAGCGTTTAAGAGCTACCGGATTTGAAGATTTACTGGTAGATTTACCTGTATATTATTTACCCATAGAGGTTGAATTATTTGAAGAAGATAAGATTACCTTTGACGAACTCATTTTAAATTATGTTAAGAGCAATAGAAGAAACCGTTGAATATATTAAACGTAAAACAGAAAACTTTAAGCCAGAAATAGGTATTATTTTAGGTACTGGTTTAGGTGGCCTGGTAAAAGAAATCGAGGTTGAGCATCAATTGATGTATTCTAATATCCCAAACTTTCCTATTTCCACATTAGAATTTCATAGCGGCAAACTTATTTTTGGTACATTAAACGGAAAGAAAATTATTGCTATGCAGGGCCGCCTGCATTATTATGAAGGTTACAGCATGCAGCAGATTACCTTTCCGGTAAGGGTAATGAAAGGTTTAGGCATCGAAAACCTGATCGTTTCCAATGCAGCAGGCTCATTAAACCCCGAATTTAAAAAAGGCGATTTAATGATTATAGAAGATCACATTAACTTGCAGCCCGATAACCCTTTGCGTGGTATCATCGAAAGTGAATTAGGTCCCCGTTTCCCTGATATGAGTCAGCCTTACAAACGCGATATCATTGCCAAAGCATTAGAAATTGCAAAAAATGTTGATATCAAATGCCATAAAGGTGTGTATGTCGCCGTTTCAGGTCCGAATTTAGAAACCAAAGCAGAATATAAATATTTACGTTTAATTGGTGCCGATGCCGTGGGCATGAGTACTGTACCCGAAGTGATTGTGGCCAATCATGCCGGATTACCGGTTTTCGCCATCTCTGTATTAACTGATGAGGGTTTTCCTGAAGATCTGCAGCCTTTTAATCTGGACGAAATTTTAGCCGCTGCGGCCAAGGCTGAACCAAAAATGACAGAGATTTTAACCCGCTTAATTTCTGAATTGTAACATGCGTAAAATCGTTCAAATCTGTTTTTTAATCTTCATGCTTACAGGCATCAATAAAGCCTTTGCTCAGGATTTAAAAACAAACGTGGGTACCAACAAAGAGCTCGATTCTGTTCGTAAAAAACTGGATGGCGGAAAAGATTCGGTGGTTTTTACAGCGAAATATATCCGCTACACCAAACTTGGTTTAAGTAAAGATAGCATCGTACTCCTGCCTTTGGATACCTCTACGGTTAATATTCAGAATTATAGTCCGCTATTGCAACCCATGCACCCAACCATTAGCAATGGTAACATGGGTTTATCTGCAAGGCCATTATTGTACGAGCCGAGTAAAAGGATCGGTTTCGATGTAGGTTTCCATTCGCTCGATTATTACGCATTAACGCCTGATGATATTATCTATTACCAGGCCAGAACGCCTTTTACCAGTTTATATTTTGTTAGCGCCGGACAAAAAGAACAGCTTTTTAGGGCCACACATTCTCAAAATATTAAGAAAAACTGGAATGTTGGCGTAAATTTTAACAGGGGCGACTCCAAAGGATTTTATGTGAGGCAGCGTGGCGATAATTTAAATGTTGCCGTTTTCTCCTGGTACCAATCGCCGAGCAAGCGTTACAACATGTGGGCTTCGGCAATTTTTAATACCATGCGGGCTTACGAGAATGGCTCGGTTGTGGCACAGAACATATTCGATCCGGGTTATAATGCCATTAGCCGTGATGGTGAGGCTGTAAATCTGTCAGATTCACGGAACATGTATAAAAAGAACACGTTGTTTTTAAAGCAAACCTATTATGTTGGCCGGATAGATACCTCAGCCAATGTAAACAATGCTGTTTTGCCCACCAATAAAATCACCTATACGGTGGAGTACAATAACGACAGTTACGATTTTTATAAAAATGGTACCGATCCGAACAATGTACTTCCTCCCGGGATAAACAGCACCACGTTTACAAACGATTCTACCCATGTGCAACACATTAAAAATGAATTTATTTATAGTTTCTTTTTAAGGCCTAAAAATTCATCATTGATTAAAAATGAACTGAAGGTTGATGCAGGGATCAGGCATGATTACTACAAACACGAATTTTTGGGGATTAAACAGGACGGAACAAATTATGAACAAAGCCGTTTTGCTTACCAAAATATAACCGTTTTAGGCGCTGCAGGTTACAGGTTCTCTTCTAATATTGATTTTAACTTAAATGTAGAACAGATATTACAGGGCGAAAACGCAGGCGATTACCTGTACGAAGCCAAAAGTAAAATTCTGTTGAGTAAATCAATCGGCAGGATAGAACTGGGTGCTTATGCGCAGAATCAAACCCCTGCCACTATCTTCGATTATTACCATGGCAACCATTACCAATGGACCAATAACGATTTTAAGAATACTAAAATTGCCAATTTATCATTCAATTATATTAATGATAAGTACGGTTTAAATGCAGGAGCAAGGTATATTTTAACCAGCAACTACCTGTATTTTGCAGCCGATCATTCTAGTGGTACCACAGCTATTTTACCAAAACAGGCAACTGCCGATATCAGTTTAATCAGGATTGATGTATCCAAAAAGTGGAGGTTTGGCAGGTTTGCAATGGAAAACTATGTGGCTTACCAAAAAACTGATAATAATGCCATTTTAAGAACGCCCGATTTTTACACCTACAACAGTATTTATTTTGACAATACCTTTTTTAAGGTGTTAAAAGCAAACATCGGCTTTGATGTAAGGTATAACTCTGAATATGCAAATTACCTGTATTCGCCGGCAACTGCACAGTTTTATATTGATGAAACCAATCCGGTAACTTTTGCCTCAAAACCGATTGTAGATGTTTTCTTTAAAGCCAATTTAAAACGGGCCAATATATTTGTTAAATACGATTTCGTAAACCAGGGTTTATTCCAAAGGGGATATTATACGGTAAACAGGTACCCGATGCAGGATGCATTGTTAAAGTTTGGCGTAACCTGGAACTTCTACGATTAATAAATCAATTGAGGGACATAAACAGAGATTGTATCATAAGGGTGATTCCAGCTCAGATGCTGTTATGTTAAGCTTGGCGAAACATCTTAAAAAGTATTTAAAAGGTTTTTCGACAGGCTACCATTTACAGATTCCATAGTAAAGTCGTCATTTCGACTGGAGTGCAACGTAATGGAGAAATTTTTTAACATGGTTCAAAGATTTCTCCACTGCGGTCGAAATGACGATACTTCGAGACCAATTAACTCCTTTATCCATCTGTCACTCATATTTATCTTCATACCATATATCCTACCATAAACAGAATCATCTCGACTGTAGCGCAGCGAAATGGAGAGATCTATTTACCAAGTTACTAAAATCGAATTTAAAAGATTTCTTCCCGAATCTTCGGGATCGAAATGGCGGGTCCTTGAGTAAAGCAAAAAAATATTCAACTGAAGTTTTATAGGGCATAAAAAAACCGCCCCGATTTTATATCGGGACGGTTTTTTACTTTTAAGGCTTTTCTTAGAACGAATAACCAACTGAGAAACCTAACACGCGGTTAGTTAACTTGTTGCTATTAGCCTGTCTGTCTTTTGGTGTTAAATCGGTTAAACCTAAACCATAGTTAGCACCAACTAAAAATCCAGAGTTTGTACGGTAAGATAAACCGAAGTTTGCACCAAATTCGGTACTATTGTAGTTTTTATCATTTGCACTACCAAATGATAAGTCTCTGTCGTTAGAGCTGGTAACAGTAGTACTGTTGTTATTCGAATTATTCACAGTTGTAACAACATTTTCTCCTTTATCTTTACCCGAAATGTTAAAACCGATGTAAGGACCAGCACTGATCTGAACTGCACCAGCATCACCAGTAGGAATTCTAAACACTGCATTAATTGGTACTTCGATAGCCATTAAATTTGTTTTAACAGATGAAGTAGTGGTAATGGTGTTATTTCCAATAGTTGAAGTACCAGTAGATTCGAATTTGTTACCTTTATTCTGTAACGAAACACCTGGTTGGATAAAGAAATTATTTCCTACACCAAAATCACCAAATGCAGTAACATTAAAACCAACATTGTTTTTTGCATTATCATTAAAAGCATTGGCTGCGGCATCATCGCCACCTGCATGAAATTTTGAAAGGTTAACACCAGCTTTAATTCCAAAACGTGAAGTTTCACCAGTCATTTTTGTTTGTGCAAATGCACCTGTTGCTAATAATAAAACTGAAGCGCTTAATAATAACTTTTTCATAATATTTTTCTTTTAGAAGAATCTTGTTTTAAAATTTTCAGGCTTTCACCCGTTGTTAATTACAAGCCTCATTTCCAAAAGCTGTGCCAAAGTATCAAGTCTGTTACATTTAAGCTTCTAATTGTCTGGTTTACAGTGTCTTTTTTAATGATTTCTGATATAGTGATATCGATAGATCGTTATACCAATGCAGGCATTTTACTGTATAGTTAATAGGAATATTAGGTATAGGTAAGATTTTTTTATACCTAAAAAGGAATAATACCAAAACGGTAATATTATAAAATATTAAGTTTTTTGAGGTTTCTTTTTTGCTGCCGGAAAAAGTACGTTGTTTAAAATTAAACGGTAACCCGGCGAGTTGGGATGCAGACTTAAATCTGTTGGCGGATCCCCAACCGCATGCTGGTAATCTTCCGGATCATGGCCACCGTAAAAAGTAAACTGTCCTTTTCCAATCTCTCCATGTAAGTACCTCACTTCGGCAGCGCCTTTATTTTCGCCCAGAACAGTTACACTAGTCTTCACCAGACTTTTTCTAAAAGCGGTTGTTTGGCCCATAAAACCTTTAATTACCTTATCATGATCCTGGGTAAGCATGGTGGGCACCAAATCCCATTTCGCAGAGAAATCGAATAAGGTAAAGTAATCGTTGCTTTGGTTCAGGGTACGTGTTTGGGTAGCATCAATATCCGAAAACTCATAGTTCATCGGGTTATTATCCAGTTTAAAATTCTGAAAGGCCAAAGTTTTGTTAAAATCCAGTTTAGCCTGTGCATTTGGGTCGGCAGGATCGCCATCAAACATTTGGGCACAGATATCAACCCCATCAGCAGCCAGTGCAATATCAAAACTATCCGTACCAGAACACATGGCAAAGAGGAAACCTCCGCCTGCACAGTATTCTTTGATGTGTTTGGCTACAGCCAGTTTCATTTCAGATACTTTTTTATAACCCATACGCTTAGCCAAAGCTTCCTGGTTTTTAACATCTTCCTGGTACCAGGTGGCATACCTGAAATTGGCCCAAAAACGTCCATACTGTCCGGTAAAATCTTCATGGTGCAAATGCAGCCAGTCGTATTTGCTTAATTTATCCTGAAGAATGTCGTCATCATAAATTACATCGTAAGGAATTTCTGCATAAGTAAGCACCAGCGTAACCGCATCATCCCAGGGTAATTTGCTTTTAGGTGAATAAACCGCAATTTTTGGTGTTTTCTCCAGTTTCACCATTTCCATGTTTACAGATGGATCGCTGATTTCATTCAGCAAGCTCACCACCTTACCATCAGCGATGACCTCATAAGATACCCCACGGATTTTTAACTCATCCTCTACCGCTTTGTTGTATTTAATTAAAAAGCTTCCCCCGCGGTAATTTAAAAGCCAATCAACCTCCAGCTGTTTACTGATGGTCCAATAGGCAATACCATAAGCTTTTAGGTGGTTCTTTTGGTCTTCATCCATATAAATCAACAGTGATGAAGCCCTCAGTCCTAAAGAGCAAAGCAGGCAAATGAGCAGGATATAATATTTCTTTATCAAATCGGTATGCTTAAAAGACTAAAATACCGCATTTAAACTGGATAGAAAAATTTAATGGTGTTATAAGTTATACAATTTTGTTATTTTTGCCCTCTACCAAAAAAAATGAGCATTTTTTTTGGCGAACAAAATTTAAAATTAGTACCGATATTAATATGAGTAAAGCAATAATAAAAACAGAAAAAGGCGAGATGACTGTAGAATTCTACGAAAACGATGCGCCGAAAGCCGTTGCAAACTTTAAAAAATTAGCTAAAGAAGGCTTTTATGATGGTGTAACTTTTCACCGTGTAATCCCTAACTTTATGGTTCAGGGTGGATGCCCAAATTCAAAAGACCCGGCTAAAGCACATTTAGCAGGTACTGGTGGTCCGGGTTACAAAATTGATTGCGAACTGGATGGCGAAAACCAATATCACGACCGTGGTGTTTTATCAATGGCGCATGCTGGCCGTAACACTGGTGGTTCACAGTTTTTTATCTGCCACAGCAGAACCAATACTGCACATTTAGACCGTAACCATACTTGTTTTGGTAAAGTTGTTGAGAATGTGGATCTTGTGGACGATATCCGCCAGGGCGATAAAATTTTGAATATTGAAGTTTTAGAAGATTAAAAAATAGATGCGAGATTTGAGACATTAGATTTGAGACTTGATTTCTCTGATTAATGTCCCATTCTCATTAATAATTGAACAGGGAGTTTTAGTTATTTGATTTGAGTGATTTCTCATATCTCATATCTCGAATCTCATATCTCAAAAAAAAATATGAATTTAAGAGGAATTGTTGCCGTATCTGGCAGACCAGGTTTGTTTAAACTGGTTGGACAAAATAAAGTGGGTTATATTTTAGAGGGTTTAGATGCCCAGAAAACTAAAGTTGTAGCCAATATCACTAACACAAAATTAGCTTCATTAGAAGATATTACGGTGTATGGTGAGGATGAAGAAATTAAATTGGCAGATATTTTTGCTAAAATTTCTGAAAAAGGATCAACTCCGGATTTAAAAGGTGATTTGCGTGCTTACTTCTTAGAAGTAGCTCCAGGCCACGATCAGGAAAAAGTTTATGCTTCAGATATGAAGAAAATCATTACCTGGTATAACCTGTTGAAAGATCTTCCTTTATTTACTGAAGAAACTCCGGAAACACCTGGTACCCCGGCAGAGGTTAAATTATCAGAAGAAAAAGCAGCTGCAGATAAGAAAACTAAAGCTACCGGTTCAAAAGCATCAGCAAGTGCTAAAGCAAGTACAAAAACTTCAGCTCCTGCTAAAAAAGCAAGCATGACAAGTAAAAAAGGCGTTTAAGCTTTATTTACATAATGATAGAGAACACCAGGCAAATTTGTCTGGTGTTTTTTTATGGGTTTAATCGAAAAAATACCAAAGCAAAGCTACAATCACTAAAGAAGCAATAATGCTGATCCATAAGTATTTATTGTTGCGGTTCTGATCGCTTTTATATCTGTATTCCCGTTTATATTTATCCAGTATCATAGTTTCTTTTATTTAATGATGATTTTAATTCTATTTTTCCATATTTACATCGCCCGCATTTTACGTCATCCATCTTACCTCAACCATTTTCCATCTTAAGCGTGATGATAAGGTTCTCCTTTTAAAATACTAAATCCCCGGTAAAGCTGCTCTACAAAAAACAACCTGATCATTTGGTGTGAAAAAGTCATATCCGATAAGGAGATTAAACCATTTGCCCTTTTGTAAATGGTTTCGTCAAAGCCGTAAGGCCCACCGATGATAAAAATAAGATGCTGTACACTGCCCACCATCTGTTTATTTAAATAGTTGGAAAATGCCACCGAAGAATATTTTTTTCCCTTTTCATCCAATAAAATAACAACATCGCCATTATTGATTTGTTTGTGCAGCAACTCTGCTTCTTTTGCTTTTTGTTGCGCCTCACTCAGGTTTTTAACGTTTTTAACATCAGGTATGGCCAAAAAACTAAAATTAATATAATGTTTCAGGCGGTTGATGTATTTATCAATTCCCTCAATGAGATATTTATCTTCGGTTTTGCCAATGGCGATCAGGGTAATCTTCATTTAATATTTTGCCTATCTTTAGAATTTGGAGATTCAAACTTAGAGAAAATTGTAACAAAAAATACAATCTATCCATCTGATAGCTTCGGAAATATATACAGAATAAAAATCATGCTGAAACAACAACAAGAAATCATAGCCGGTTACCAGGAGAAAATAAAAGAAGTTACCACAGAAATTGATCAGACCAAAAAGCTGATCGACCAGCTTTCTTTTATGCGCATCGGTTTGTTCCTTGCCGAAATTTTACTTTTTATTGCACTGGTGAGCTCAGCAGATGATAACCTGCGGACTTTGATCCAGATTGGCTTAATGGTGCCTGTAATTGCTTTTGCATTTATTGTGCGCAGGCAAAGTAAGCTCGATCGTGAAATCGATTATAAAAAACAGCTTTTGTGGGTTTATCAGAACGAGTGGAATATTTTAAATGGAATAGCAAACGGTTACAATCATGGTACGGCTTTCGAATCGGAGCTGCATCCTTATACTTCTGATCTAGATATTTTTGGAAATGCATCATTATTTGCACTGATTAACCGTTGCAGTACCAAAAGCGGGAATGATATTTTGGCTAAAAGTTTAGCAGAAAAATCTACACTTGATAAGATACTGCTGAGACAGGAAGCGGTAAAAGAAATTATTGAAAAAATAGATGAAACCTATAGTTTCAGGGCTAATCTGCATGGTTACGATCCGGATAGGATAGAGCAGATTAAAACGCAGTTAAAGTACCAATTGGGGGCGCAACTGGAATTTGTGAAAGGAAAATTTTTGAGGCTTTACGTTAAATTAGTCCCTTATCTTTCCATCGCCCTGATTTTAGCCGGACTTTTTGTGAGTAGTATTTTCTGGAAAGTTTTGATATTGCTTTGTATTATTCATACAGGTTGGAATGTGTTGTTGGGTGCAAAAATCAATAAGGTTTTTTACACCTTTGGGGGAAGCTCTAATCTCCTGAATGGATATGCCGGTGCCATTTTATGGACAGAAATTCAAAATTGGAAAAGCCCTTATACCTTAGGTTTATTGGACTCGAAAATTCCGGTAAGTAAAGAAATTAAAGCGCTTTCTAAAATTATCGGGAATTTTGATGCGAGATTGAACCTTATCGTTGGCGGAATATTGAATGCACTTTTATTATGGGATTTAAGGTGCTGTGTAAATCTCGATAACTGGTATAAATCATCTTCAGATGATGTGGTTACAGCCTTGGATCATTTGGGCGATTTTGAAGAACTGATTTCACTGGCCACAACAGCTTATAATCAGCCCGATTGGGTTTTTCCTGTTATTAAAGATCAATTTGCCCTGTCGGCCATTCATATTGGCCATCCGCTGATTAAGGAGCAGTTGAGGGTAAACAACGATTTTCATCTCGAAACAAAACCAACAGTCGATATTGTAACAGGCTCCAACATGGCCGGCAAAAGTACTTTTTTGCGCACATTGGGCATTAATATGATATTGGCCTATACAGGCGCACCAGTTTGTGCCAAAATTATGGAATTATCTGTTTTTTCGATCAATACCTATATGCGGATCAAAGATTCGCTAAATGAGAGTACTTCTACTTTTAAGGCGGAGCTGAACCGCTTAAAGATGATTTTAGACCATGTGGTGAAAGATAAGGATACGCTTGTATTGATTGATGAAATGCTCCGCGGGACCAACAGCAGGGATAAATATTTGGGATCGAAGGTTTTTGTAGAAAAACTGATTACCGAAAAAACACCTGCACTTTTTGCTACGCACGATCTGCAACTGGCCGATCTGATTATAGATCATCCTGAAACGGTCCGTAATTTCCATTTTGATATCCAGATTACCGAAGGTGAAATGAAATTCGATTACCTGCTTAAGCGAGGACCATGCAAAACATTTAATGCTGCTATTTTACTGAAAGAAATAGGTTTAACCTTGGATTAATGAGTAAGTGGTGTTAGATTTTACCATCTGACACTGAAGAAATATTTAAACCAGTAAAATTGTAATACCTGCTGCATTAAAAACGAAATGAAAATCCACAGAATTCGTATCTTGGTTAAAAGAACCGCTAAGCTCAATCTAGATTAAATGTATATGAAACAATCGCTCACTTATACTTTAAAAGTAACATTAACTACTTTATTACTTTGCCTGCCGATCACTTATGTAATCATGATGGGATATCTTAGGCTGTTACCACTTATTGCTTCAAATTACAGCTTCAATGTTAACCTCGATATAAAGGATGCTGCTGTATTTATTGCACTAAGTTTCTGCACGCTTTTATTTAATATGAGGAAAATTGGCGGCATTGCACCGGTAACTTATAATAAACCCAATATTGCAACCAATGCTATGATGGCTTCAATTGCAATCTTTTTGATTTATCTATTGTTACGGGGAAAATTAATGAATCTTTCAATCGATGAATTCTTGATTACTTATGGTCCTACATTTCTTATTACATTTATTTGCATGAGGGTTTATACACTAAGAAACGAAGAAAGCCAGGTTAAATTAATTTAAAAATTTTGCGGTTAGTAAAAGCAGTCAGATAGATGGACTGCCCCCAGAAGTTTGGACAAAAATAATTTAATTTTTCCACATTTGAGTTCGGTACTTTACCGGACTCATTCCTTTTAAGTTAAGTCTGATCCTGTCGTTATTATAATAGCTTATGTAAGATTTGATTTCCATTTTTAGTTCTTCTATGGTTTGATATTTTTTCAGGTAAAACAGTTCGGATTTTATAGTTCCAAAAAAGTTTTCAATGACTGCATTGTCCAGGCAATTTCCCTTCCTTGACATGCTCTGTATAACAGCTTTTTCCTGAAGGAGCTTTTGGTACGCCTTCATTTGGTACTGCCATCCCTGATCGGAATGTAAGATAAGCGCTGTTTGTTGCTTGGGTATGCGTATAAAAGCTTCTTTGATCATTTCTGTTACTTGCTTAAAATTCGGCCTTTCCGACAATTTGTAACTTATTATCTCACCATTAAAAAGATCTATTATAGGCGAAAGATATAACTTTTGTACGCCTACTTTAAACTCTGTAACATCTGTTGCCCATTTTTGGAAAGGCCTATCTGCTCTAAAGTTACGCTGCAATACATTCTCGGCCACTTTACCGAACTGCCCCCTATAGGTTTTATATTTCTTTACCCTGATCACACTTTTCAGCCCCATCGACTTCATGAGGCGCAGAACTGTTTTATCATTGAGATGAAAGCCCAGCTCCCTTAGGGCATAGACCATCCGTCTATACCCTAATCTGCCCTTATGCTGGTCATATAAGTTCTTGATCTGTATTTTAAGATGATCGTATTTATCTGCTTTTTTATTTTTCTGGATGTGGTAATAGAACGTACTCCTAGCCATATCTGCTGCCTGTAGCAACATTTTAAGATCGTGTTTCTGCCTTAATCCCTGGATGATCAGCGCTTTTTCTTTTTCTCTGCTTCTTCCTTCTGAATTAAGGCATACAACTTTTTTAGATATTCATTTTCGGCACGCAAAAAATTGTTTTCCTTTTCCAACTCCTGCTCCCTGGTTTGTTTAGGATTATTCTTTTTAGATTTTTTATCGGGTGCATCCATAAATTTTTCCCTACATGATTTGAAAAGTGCCCCCACACCTTCACTTTCATACTTCTTTTGCCAATTGCTGAGCATACTGACTGAAGGAAGTTTGAATCTGATGCAGGCCTGGTATAAAGATAAGCCTTCAGTTCTTAATGTTTCTATTACTGTTAACTTAAAATCGCCATCGTATTGACGTGGCTGCAATTGTAATCCTTCAATTCCATAGGCTTTATAAAAACTAACCCATTTATCCAAAATCGTATGGTTAATCTGGTTTTCCTTAGCAATAGCACGAACCGAACCTTCTCCATTGATCGCCTGTTTTACCAACAGTAATTTTAACTCTAAACCGTATTTAATTTTTCTACTCATAAAAATGCCCCCATAAAGTGTCTAACTTTTTGGGGGCAGTGTAAGAAACACCTGACTGCACGTTAATTAAATCTATTATCCCGATATTGTTTTGGCGAAATGCCCATAATACTGGAGAAAAGCCTGCTAAAATAATAGGGATCGTTAATGCCGATTTTTTGGGCAATTTCATTGATCCGTAAATTGGTGAAAAGTAAATACTGAGTGGTTTTCTGAATTTTAAGCTGGTTAAAGTAATCGATAGGAGAGCTGCCTGTTTTCTTTTTAAATATGGCCGATAAATAAGATGGCGACAAATAAACCGCTAATGCCAGTTCTTTTAAACTCAGCATTTTTTCAATATTGTTCCGCATAAAATCAATAACCTCTTCCACTTTATCAGGCTCAATAATTTTATCGGGCTGTTTGTCGGTATAAATAATTTCTGCAATGTAGTGGTGGAAACATAAATTGGCATAGATAATATTTTCACGGCTAAAACCTCTTTCCAATCGGTTATAAATAGTATCGAACAAGATGTTCCTCTCTTCATTAAAGCCCGCATAAGCCTTATAATGCTGTAATGAATCCACAATATGGTCGGCACCAGGTCCTGAAAAATGGAACCAATAAATAGTCCATGGTAAAATCGGATCAGCCTGATAAATATGTGCTGTTTTTTTAGGGATGATGATAAAATTTCCAGCTTCTACATGATAAGATGTACCCTGAAATTCTACATTTCCTTTACCTTCGATACAATAAATCAAAATGTGCTGGTCAGCCCCATGGTTTCTTTGGGCATAGTGATTGGATGCCTTACGATAATAGCCAATATCAGTAACGAATAAATTGTTTATGACACCATTTGCAATGCATTGTTTCAGAACTACATTCTTGGGGACGATAATTGATTTCTGGAAATCGAAACTATTTTTTTCTCTGATCGGGTATCTCTCCATATTTAATTTCTATAAAAAGTAATATAATCCATCTTTTGCGCAAATTAATACATTTTTGTGTATTATATTTTTATCCACCTTTGGTTAACAGTAAATGAAACTTAGCGATTTAGCAAAATAATATGTTCTGTTATTATTTGGAACAGTGTTTAGCTTAGTTTAACTTTGTTTACAAATAAAAAACTGCTAAAAATTAAACCAAGTTTATTCTAACCAAATGTTATTGAAAAAGAAAATATTATTTGCGTCCGGTTTTACGCTGGTTGTGATCACTTTAATTATCTTTTCACTCTTTTCTTCAGAAAAACAAATTGATTTTAACTCGCAGGTAAAGCCTATTCTGAATAAGAAATGCATTTCGTGTCATGGTGGGGTAAAGCAGCAGGGTGGTTTTAGCGTTTTATTTAGGGAAGAAGCTTTGGCCAAAACTAAAAGTGGTAAACCTGCAATTATTCCTGGCAATCCGGAGGAGAGCGAATTTATTAAACGCCTAAAATCCAACGATCCAGAAGAAAGGATGCCTTATAAACACCCGGCCTTAAACAATGATGAAATCGATATACTAAGCGGTTGGATAAAACAGGGGGCAAAATGGGGCAACCACTGGGCCTACGTGAGTGTGAAACCAACAGCAGTACCTGATATTAATAACGATTGGGTGCGCAATGACCTGGATAAATTTATTTTTGCAAAACTGGAAGAAAATAAACTCGAACCTTCTAAAATGGCCGATAAAGCTACCTTATTAAGGAGGGTTAGTTTAGATCTGATCGGTACCTATCCGTCAGATCGGTTGGCGAAATTTTACCTCAGCAGTAAAGACGAACAACATGCCTATAATGTACTGGTTGATAGTTTGCTGGCTTCGCCGAAGTTTGGCGAACGCTGGGCATCAATGTGGCTCGATATTGCCCGTTATGCCGATACCAAAGGTTATGAAAGCGATCCCAACAGGAACATCTGGAGCTACCGAGATTGGGTAATTAAAGCCTTTAATAGCGATATGCCTTACGATCAGTTTATTACAGATCAGATCGCCGGTGACCTCTTTCCGAAGCCGACCGATGCCCAGTACATTGCAACAGCATTTAGCAGGAATACACCAACCAACGATGAAGGTGGAACCAATAATGAAGAATTTAGAACGGCCGCAGTTTTAGACCGGGTAAACGCCACCTGGGAAGGTTTGATGAGTACCACTTTTTCTTGTGTACAATGTCATAGTCACCCATACGATCCTTTTAAACATGATGAATATTATAAATTCATGTCGTATTTTAACAATACCAGGGATGAGGATGTGACGGGAGAATACCCATTATTTAAAAATTTCAACGATAGCCTGAAAAATCAGCTTAACAACCTCACAAATTGGGTTCAATCCGTTTCTGGTAAAGAAAGAGCATCAGAAATGGAGTTATTTTTAAAAACCGGACAGCCAGCTATAAATTCGACTACGGCCGATCAATTGGTTAATTCGGTAATTGGCAATAACAATATTGCACTGTATTTTAAAAACAGTTCATCAGCAAGGTTAAAAGCGGTTAAGCTCGACAATATTGATCAGCTGATCATGCGATATAACTGCAGCAAAGCAAATGGTACCATGAGTTTACACTTGGGTTCGCCAAACGGACTGGTTTTAAAATCGTGGAAACTGGCACAAACCAGTGGTTATCAAAATGTGGAAATCGATTTTCCAAAACAGGCTGGGGTAAAGGATGTGTATCTAAAATATACCAATGCCTCGGTAAAAAATCCTGACGAATTTATGGTGTACTTCGATTGGTTTTACTTTACCAGGCAATTCCCCGGAAAAGGTACTCCGGAATACTTAACATACAAAAAGACATTTAAAACCTTAATGGATGCGCAGGTGCCCACCACGCCAATTATGGTCGAAAATCCATTAAGTATGCAGCGTAAAAACTATGTATTTGAGCGTGGTGCCTGGACATCAAAAGGTAAAGAAGTAAAAGCAGGTGTACCCAATTCTTTAGCTTTTGCCATGCCGAAAAATGCACCCGATAACCGCATGGGCTTAGCGATGTGGCTTACTGATAAAAGAAATCCACTCGTATCGCGTACCATGGTCAACCGATTATGGGAGCAGCTTTACGGTGCTGGTTTAGTAGAAACCCTCGAAGATATGGGGACGCAGGGAATGGCCCCTACCCATCAGGAACTTTTAGATTTTATGGCCTACCAGTTTATGTATAAGTATAATTGGAGTGTTAAAAAAATGCTGAAAGAGCTTGTAATGATGGCTACTTACAGGCAGGACAGCAAGGTTTCAGAGGAATTAAAGGAAAAAGATCTTTTTAATAAGTTTTATGCACGCGGCTCGAGGGTGAGGTTAAGTGCAGAGCAGATCAGAGACCAGAGTTTAGCCGTATGTGGCGTGTTGAGCAATAAAATGTATGGTCCGCCGGTAATGCCATGGCAGCCCGAAGGTATTTGGTTTTCGCCTTATAATGGTGCAAAATGGATCACCAGTGGAGGAGAAGAACAGTATCGTAGGGGGATTTATACCTATTGGAAACGAACTGCTCCATATCCATCGGCCATTGCTTTTGATGGCGCTTCAAGAGTGGTGTGTAGTCCGCGACGCATTCGTACCAACACTCCTTTACAGGCTTTGGTTACGCTAAATGATAGCGTGTATATCGATCTGGCGAGAAAACTAGCCCTTCGTATGGAAAAAGTAGGTGGAAATACCAGTAAAACTAAAATTGCCAAAGGCTACGAAATGATTTTATATAAAAATATTCCTCAAAACAGATTAAAGGTATTTGAAGACCTGTATGCTAAGGCTTTTGAGGAGTTTAAAAAGAATTCGGCAAGTGTATCGGCGTTTATGGGCGATAAACAAAAGAAATATAGGCCAGAAGAGGCAGCAATGGTGTTAGTGGCCAATGCCATGCTCAATCTGGATGAAGTAGTTACTAAAAATTAATCTGATCAGGTTATGACGAGAGACGAATTAAATGCACATCGGTTAATTAAAGAAGCACACGAAGCAAATGCAAGGTTGCACTCAAGGCGGCACTTTTTAAAAGAAAGTGCCATGGGCCTTGGTGCTTTGGCCATGGGTTCGCTATTGGGCAGCTGTGGTAATCTTTTTTCAGATAAACAGACCAGGATTGCTTATGATCCTGCCCATCCATTACTGCCAAAATCGCCACCACTTGTTGGTAAAGCTAAAAGTGTAATTTATTTGCACATGGCCGGTGCCCCATCGCAATTGGAATTATTCGATTTTAAACCCGAACTGATGAAAATGGATGGACAGGATTGTCCGCCATCTTTGCTGGCGGGTAAAAAGTTTGCTTTTATTACCGGTGTGCCTAAAATGCTTGGCCCGCAGGCTACTTTTGCCAAACATGGCCAATCAGGTGCTTTAGTAAGTGATAATCTGCCCCATTTTTCTACGATGGTAGATGATGTAACCTTTTTAAAGGCGGTAAAAACCGATCAGTTTAATCATGCCCCGCGCAACTTCTCGTACATACTGGTTCTCCGCGCTTAGGCCGGCCGAGCATGGGCAGCTGGGTAACTTATGGTTTAGGTTCAGAAAACCAGAACCTGCCGGGCTATGTGGTGCTAACCAGTGGAGGTAGTTTTCCAGATGCTGGTAAAAGTGTTTGGGGAAGTGGCTTTTTACCTTCGGTTTATCAGGGTGTACAATGTAGGAGCGAAGGCGATCCGGTACTCTTTATTAAAGATCCTGATGGAATGAACCGGGATTTGAGAAAAGCTTCTATCGAAGCCATTAACAAAGCTAATGAACAGCAATATCAGGAATATAACGATCCGGAAATTTTATCGCGGATAGCACAATACGAAATGGCCTACCGCATGCAGATATCGGCACCAGAGGTGATGAATATTAACGATGAACCAGCCTATATTCATGAAATGTATGGCACACAACCCGGTAAAGCCTGTTTCGCCAATAATGTATTGCTTGCAAGAAAACTGGTTGAAAAAGGTGTACGTTATATTCAGTTATTCGATTGGGGCTGGGATGCACATGGTGATAATCCAAACAACTCACTTAATATTGGACTGAAGAATAAATGCAGGACCATTGACAGGCCAATTACAGCTTTACTGCTCGATCTGAAACAACGCGGTTTATTAGAAGAAACCCTGGTAGTTTGGGGCGGCGAATTTGGTCGTACTCCAATGATGGAAAACCGGAATGGAATACAAAACCCATTTAAAGGCAGAGATCACCATACCGAGGCATTTACCATTTGGATGGCCGGAGGCGGTGTAAAGAAAGGCTTTACGCATGGCGAAACCGATGAAATAGGCTATAGTGCCATAAGCGGAAAAGTTGATGCTTTTGATATTCAGGCCACCATATTAAACCAGCTGGGTTTTGATCACGAACAATTTACCTATCCTTTCCAGGGCCGGCCGTTTAGGTTAACTGATGTAGCAGGAAAGGTGATAAGGGAGGTTGTGGCTTAATTTATTCCGGAGTCGGTAGTCGGGAGTCCGAAGTCGATTAGACTATCAACCATGAACTATTGACCAATAATCAAAGTTCAATTACCAATAAATAATTACCATTTGGCTACGAACTATGAACCAATCAACTATTGACCAATAACAAATGAACCAATGAACCAAACAAGAAGAAAATTTTTACAAAATACAGCGGTTGTTACAGCGGCTTCCGTGTTGGCACCAATACAAAATATCAGTGCTAATCCTTTTGAAAATATAAAATCTAAAGCAGGATACGAATTGTTATTTATGCAAACCGACTGGGGTTTCGAGGGCACAAGAGACGAGTTTTGTGCTGCTGCTAAAAAAGAGGGTTATGAAGGTATAGAAGTTTGGTGGCCGGGAGAGGATAAAGCTGTAAAAGAGCTTTTTGATGCTGTAAAAAAATATAAACTGGAGATTGGGTTTTTGTGTGCGGGATCGCAATCAAATATTAAAGAACATCTTGTTTCCTTTAAAAATAGCCTGGATGCCATCTGCGCCAATACTTATCAAAAACCGGTTTACATCAATTGTCACTCGGGCAAGGATTATTTTACCTACGAAGAAAATAAACAGATTATTGATTATGTAACGGCCAAAAGAAAATCATCAGGGATACCAATTTACCACGAAACCCACCGTAGCCGTATGATGTTCGCAGCACCGGTTGCCCGGAATTTTGCGGAGAAAAATCCGGAGCTCAGGTTTACCCTGGATATTTCGCATTGGTGTAATGTGCACGAAAGTTTGCTTAGTGATCAGAAACAGACCATCGATTTTATTTTAGAAAAAACAGATCATATCCATTCGCGGGTTGGTCATCCCGAAGGACCGCAGGTAAATGATCCGAGAGCTCCGGAATGGGCAAAAGTAGTAGAAGCACACCTGGCATGGTGGGATAAAGTGATCGAACGTAAAAAGAAAAACGGGGAAAGAATGACCATCCTTACCGAATTTGGTCCGGCAGATTATATGCCCACTTTGCCTTATACCCGACAACCTGTTGCCGATCAATGGGCAATAAATGTTTATATGATGAACTTATTAAGAAAAAGGTATCAGTAAAATGTTAGAATTTTTTGGTCGTTTTCACCCGGTTTTTGTCCACCTGCCCATTGGGATTTTATTGTTGGCCTGTATTTGTATCCTTTTGTCACTGAAACAGAAATTTGCCAATTTAAAGCATGCAATCCCGTTAATGCTGCTTTTAGGAGCTTTAAGTGCAATTGTTTCCTGCGTAACAGGCTATCTTTTAGCCAATGGCGGCGATTATGATGGTAACCTGGTGAGTAATCACCAATGGATGGGCATTAGTGTTGCTGTTTTATCAATTATATTATGGGCTATTTATAAAAAGGTTAAATCTAAAGGAATATTAGCTGCGATTGCGACAATTCTTGTGGTGTTAATTTCCATTACGGGCCATTTGGGTGGATCTTTAACCCATGGATCTGATTATTTAACTGCACCACTAAAATCGGATGGTGCTAAAAATGGCGCAGCTATTCCACCAATTCCTAATGTACAGGAAGCCTTTGTTTACCAAAATGCAATTCAGCCGCTTTTAAAAAGCAGATGTTACAGTTGCCATGGCAGTGAAAAGCAGAAAGGCAAACTTCGGTTAGATCAGGAAGAATACATTTTAAAAGGTGGTGAAGATGGACATACAGTTGTTAAGGGAAAAGCTGATGAAAGCGAGCTAATCAAACGGATTTTATTGCCGTTAAACGATGAAGATCACATGGCGCCTAAAGAAAAGCCACAGCTTAGCACCAATGAAATTGCACTGTTAAAATGGTGGATCAACAACGGAGCTGATTTTAAAAAGAAATTTAAGGATCTCCCACAAGGTGACGACATCAAACCGGTATTGGCGAGTTTGCAAAAAGGTGAAGATGCGACTGCGGAAATAAAAAATAATGACATCCCAACGAAAGAGATTTCTGCAGCTGATGATAAAGCATTGAAAAAATTGGCAGATGCAGGGGTAACAATCGTTCCTGTAGCGCAAAATACAAATTACCTATCTGCAAATTTCGTTAATGTACAAGTAATGGGGAAAGATATTTTAGACCTCCTTAAATCAATTGATAAACAATTGCTTTGGCTTAAATTAGAAAATGCTAAAGTGAACGACCAAACATTAACTGCCATTAAAAATTGTAAAAATTTAAGCAGGTTAAACCTGAATAATACCCAAATAACCGATACCGGTTTAGTAGCGCTAAAAGATTTAGATCAGCTGCAATCATTAAGCCTGGTAGGCACAAAAGTGACTTTAAAGGGTATCGATCAGTTAAAAAAACTTAAAAACTTAAAATTTCTGTACTTATACCAAACCAAAATAACTAAAGCAGACCTGGCTGCAATAAAAAAGCTATTGCCTAAAACAAATTTGGATACCGGAAATTATAAAATACCTACACTATCTCAGGATACTACTGTGTTTAAAGCACCATAAATATTTTTTGCAGGGTAAAGATTAAATTACCTGAGTAGCGTTACCGAACCTGAATATTTAACATTGTTATTGGATAAATTAGTACCCAATATGATGTAGTAATACACCCCAACAGGGAGGTCGTTGCCCTTAAAAGTGCCGTTCCAGTTTTCAAAAATATTGTCGGTAAAGAAAACCCTGGAACCAAGACGGTTGAAAATCTGAATGCTGTATTTCTTCAGGTTGGTTACGCCAACAAGCAGTTCATCATTGATTCCATCGCCATTTGGCGAAAATGCATTAGGCACAAAGGTAGATGCGTTTTTTTTGATGATCAGGTCACCCTGGGTAATTGAATTTGAACAGCCGTTTTTCGAAAAAGCCTTTAGCGTAATTTTGAATATTCCATCGGTTTGATAAATGTGGGTGGGGCTTTGATCTGTAGAGGTAAATCCATCGCCAAAATTCCATTCATAAAAATCACCATAAAGCGATGTATTGGTAAATATTATAGGTACCGGAGCAGAAAACTTTATGTTAAAAGTGGGTTCGGTGTAAAATTTGGCAACTGGAATTCTGGCGATAGCCGGAACAACAATTGTTGCTGGTTCGGCACTACAAGTACCTGATGTTAATATGACCTGATATTCACCTGCCACATTAAAATCAGTTACCGGAATTTCAATGGCATTTGTGGTTGCAGAATAATTGTTTGGCCCGCTCCAGGCATAAGTGATGCCTTCTTGTGCTGGTACAGATAATTTGATGATGTCTGTTAAACAAAACGAAGCCTGATTGATACTGATTTCAGGCTTTTCCGGTTTCAACTCTACCAAAATATCTTTTGTAAAGGTAGAAGTGCAGCCATTATTGCTTTCAACTGTAAGTGTGATTGTTTTAGGCCCGGGATCGGTAAAGGTTAATATTTTACTGTCGTTATTGATGGCAACCTGGCTTTTCACCCCTATGCCAAAATCCCAGGTAAGCTTTGTATAATTTTTAGAAGTATTGATAAAAGAAAAAGACTGGTTAGTTTCGCACCTATTATTTACCTCAATCGAAAACATTGCTTCAGGTTTTAAATCGACTGATAAAATGTCTATCGAATTTACTTCACTCACACAATCTCCAACCTGAACATAAAGTTTATAGGTTCCTGCTATTTCCGGCCCGATTGCCGGAATTTCGGGGTTCTGGTTTGTTGAAATAAAACCATTTGGCCCTGACCAGTGGTAGGTTGCTAAATTTAAAAAAGGAGTTGATAATTTTAATACATCTCCCTGGCATAAATTAACCTTCGAAGCCGTTATCGCAGGTTTTTCTGGTGTGTTTGCTACAATAAAAGTCTGCGTGGTAACTACGTTGCATCCGTTTGTGCCTTTGGCCTCCAGAACTACAATTTTCTCTCCAGGTGTATTGTATGTTACCGTAAATGGTCCGGCTGTTGTGGCAGAAGCCAAACTCGCTCCTTCACCAAAAGACCATTTTAAAGAGGCAAAGTTTGTCGCTTTACTTTCGAAAGTATAGGCCTGGCTATCGGTACACGGGTTTAGTTTTTTAACATCAATTTCCGCTGTTGGACCTGCAAAATCTGCCGTGCCACCAAATTCTAAGGTAAAACCATTATTCCCCCCGAAAAATTATCGATTAATATAGCATAAACATGGTCCTGTTGCAGTTCTACATATTTTACAAACCCATTTTGGCCGGCCGGGCAACCTAGCGCTTCAGTCAAATCAGTTTCAGTCATACTTAGGCCGGTTTTATAATAGGAAGGGCTACAGGTTACGCCACTTCCTGATGCACACCGGATAGCATTTGCCGCATTTATTTTACTACAATCCCCGTTCAGACCTAAATCGTAAAAAACCCAATCAATGTCGTTCGTGGTTACAGTAGGTGTTATTACAAAAGTAAAATCGCCGGGTACAGAAGCTTTAAACATATACCAGGCAGAGTTAGATTCTGTACCCAGGCAGGTTCCAGCCGATTCGTGATTGTTTGCCCCCGAGCCAGTTACATTTAACTGGGTAAAGGTCTCTTTTGTACACAATACCGAAAATGTTCCACAATCTTGTCCTGGTTGTATTGGTGGGAAATAATTATCGATACAGAGTTTAAAAGTACCGGTAGCATCATTCGCGGCGCTTACCCTAATATAGTAAACCTGTCCAACCGTTAAAGCACCCTTGTATAAAGAAATAACATTATTTGATGTCGCCAGCGTGCCAGGCTGCTCTGCAATAGAATTACTCGCCGGATCATACGAATATAAGGCAACTAATGGACCAATTAAGGTATTTGTACTATTGGCATCAATTTTTCCGCTAACGGAGATATTTACATCAAATTTAGATGCTGTAAACTTATACCAAACATCTTTACCAACCGCCGACCAGTTTAAAGATTTATTATAATTGCTTGGGGTAGCTTCTAAATTGTTAAATTCGGCATCGCCACTACAATATGCACTGGTATTGGTAATATTGATAGCATTTATCAGTTCATCATTAATGGGTGGGGTAAATTTTCCAAAGGCAGAGACATTTTGTATTACCAATAGAAAAAGAATTAATGAGTAGCGCATAGGTAAAAATATTAAAAATTGTTTTTATTTCGAATCATTTTAATTGTTAATGATTTGTTAATATTAAACTTGCAACTTATGGCAATTAATTGGTAAACAATGATTAATGCGAGCGATTTTGGTAAGGATTTTTTGTGGGGGGTGGCTACTGCTGCAGCCCAGATAGAAGGAACAGCAACCCAGTATGGCAAAGGACCTTCGATATGGGATACCTTTACCGCGAAAAATGGGAAAATAAAAAAGAACCATAAATTAGATCCAGCCTGCGATTTTTATCACCGTTACACCGAAGATGTAGCTTTGGTTAAACTTTTGGGTTTTAAAGTCTTTAGGTTTTCAATCGCCTGGTCGCGGATTTTGCCTGCAGGTAGGGGCGAAATCAATCAGGAAGGCATCAGGTTTTATCACAACCTCATCGATGAATGTTTATCAAACGGGATTACGCCTTATATAACGCTGTATCATTGGGATTTGCCACAGGCCCTGGAAGACGAAGGTGGTTGGACCAGCTTTAGTATTAATGCTGCTTTTAATGCTTTCGTAAGCATCTGCGCTTTAGAATACGGCGACAAAGTAAAAAACTGGATCGTACTGAACGAACCTTTCGGTTATACTTCATTAGGTTATATGCTGGGTATCCATGCACCCGGCAAAACAGGCTTAAGTAATTTTTTTCCTGCGGTGTTGCATACTGCTTTGGCACAGGCCGAAGGTGGTAAAATTTTACGTGCAGAAATTAGCAAGGCCAATATTGGTACCACTTTTTCCTGTTCAGAAATTATTCCCAATACGCAAAGTGATAGCGATATCCTTGCCGCAAAACGGGTAGACTGTTTAATGAACCGTTTATTTGTAGAGCCAACACAAGGAATGGGTTTTCCAACTGCTGATTGGGATCTGCTCGAAAAATTTCAGATCGAATATGGTACCTGGCGACTTCAGGAAAGAATGAAGTTTGATTTTGACTTTATCGGACTTCAAAATTATTTTCCGCTTGTGGTAAAATACAACGCTTTTATCCCCGTAATCCAGGCTTGGGAAGTAAAAGCCAAAAGCCGGAAAAAACCACATACCGCGATGGGTTGGGAAATAAATGCAGATAGTTTTTATAATATCGTAAAGCAATTTGCTGCTTATCCAAATATTAAAAACATCATCATTACCGAAAATGGTGCTGCTTATCATGATAAGTTAATTGATGGTAGGGTAGAAGACCCAGAACGGATCGAATATTTTAAACTTTATTTAAATGCACTGCTAAAACTCAAAAAGGAAGGCATAAATGTAACCGGTTATATGGCCTGGACCTTGATGGATAATTTTGAGTGGGCCGAAGGTTTTACCGCCAGATTCGGCTTGATTTACAACGATTTTAAAACGCAGCAGCGCACCATTAAAGATTCGGGCTATTGGTGGCAGGATTTTCTGAAGAAATAAACCCTGTAGCGCGCTATGTTATGCTAGTTTTAGCCACGGATGCGCGGAAAACACGGAATATTTATATCATTCAACGATTTTTATCTAAATTAACAGCATGAACGATAGAACAGTTGTTTACAGCACTTTTTACAATCCGATGGAAGCCAATATCATCAAAGCAAAACTGGAAGACAGTGGTTTTGCCTGTTTCCTCGCCGATGAAAATGTAGCTACTATTCAACCCTTGTACAATCAGGCCATCGGTGGCGTAAAACTGATCGTTTTTGAAAGAGATGTAGAAGCGATCAATGCTTTGTTAGCTGAAGATAATAGTTTGAGCATTGAGTCATCCGATGAGATAGTTGATGATCAAAAGTTAACAGAAGAGAAGCCAGCCTGTCCAAAATGCGGATCAAAGGATGTTGGCTTTGGAATGGCTACAAAAAAGAAATTTAGTTGGTGGGTTATTCTAACTTCCGTTCTGGTTGGTGTTTTTCTTCCTTTTAAGGGGAATAAATCTTTTCATTGCTATAATTGCGGCCTCGAGTTTAAATAAGATTGAGTACATTTTTTGAAGCGCAAAAGCAGTAGCAACTTTTAAGGTTGGCTCCCGTGCTTCGCTATATCCTTTCGCTACGCTTCAGGGATGTCGCTATGCCCGGGGCTGGAAAGTTTTTTTAGTGCAAGAAAAACAAAACCTCACCTCATCGTATTCAAGCATGCATTTTGTTGAATAAAGCATTTTTGGTTAAAATTGTTCCTGTCGCCGCTATCTAAACCCGATATACGCGTATGCTGGTTTTTTTCTAACCAGCAGCAGCATTAGCGGGACCAACCCCAACCTAAGAACTAGTGTACCTGTTTTCCAAATAAAAAGGAATTACAATCTCATTTATTTAGCCTGCCAAAATAACGAAAGAGATTGCTTCGCCGGCTGAAAAAGCCTTCTCCTAATGATGGGTTTTTCCAAAAAAAAATCCCGTTTTGAATTAACAAAACGGGATTGATATTATTTGCATCCAGACTTCGGACTACCGACTCCGGACTTTCAGACTAATTAAAGCGCTGCCTTAGCCGCTGCTTCAGCCCTGATGATATTTAATGCACCACCAGCTTTAAACCACTCAATTTGTTGATCGTTATAACTGTGGTTAACCAGGAACGATTCTTCTGTGCCATCAGCATGGTGTAAAACTAATGTTAATGGTTGATCAGGAGTAAAGCTTGTTAAGCCTAAGATATCGATGGTATCATCTTCCAAGATTTTATCATAATCATCTTTGTTGGCAAACGTTAAACCTAACATTCCTTGTTTTTTAAGGTTGGTTTCGTGGATACGGGCAAAAGATTTTACCAATACGGCACGAACACCTAAGTGACGAGGCTCCATAGCGGCGTGCTCACGAGATGAACCTTCACCATAGTTTTCATCACCCACTACGATTGATCCTAAACCAGCCGCTTTATAATCGCGTTGTGTTGCAGGAACCGGACCGTACTCGCCGGTTAATTCATTTTTAACGTTATCTGTTTTATCGTTGAAGTAGTTAACCGCACCGATAAGCATGTTATTAGAAATGTTATCTAAGTGACCACGGAATTTTAACCATGGACCAGCCATCGAGATGTGATCGGTTGTACATTTACCTTTGGCTTTGATTAAAAGTTTCAAACCTTTTAAGTCTGTACCTTCCCAAGGACTAAATGGATCTAACAATTGTAGACGGTGAGAAGTTGGAGAAACCAAAACCTCAACTTTAGAACCATCAGCAGCCGGTGCCTGGAAACCTGCATCTTCTACAGCGAAACCTTTTGTTGGCAATTCGTCACCAGTAGGTGGATCTAATTTAACCTGCTCGCCTTTATCGTTTGTTAACGTATCGGTTAATGGGTTAAAACCTAAATTACCTGAAATGGCAATTGCAGCAACCATTTCTGGCGAAGCTACGAAAGCGAAAGTATTTGGGTTACCATCCGCACGTTTAGCAAAGTTTCTGTTAAACGAGTGTACAATTGTATTTTTTTCTGCTTTTTCTGCACCAGTACGGTCCCACATACCAATACATGGTCCGCAGGCGTTGGTGAAGATTGTTGCATCTAAATCTTCGAAAGTTTTTAAGAAACCATCACGGTTAGCCGTGTAACGCACCTGCTCAGATCCGGGGTTGATACCGAAAGCCGATTTAGTCACCAAACCTTTTTCAATAGCCTGATTTGCGATAGAAGCTGCTCTTGATAAATCTTCGTATGAAGAGTTGGTACAAGAACCGATCAATCCCCATTCTACTTTTAAAGGCCAGCCATTTTTCTCTGCTTCCACTTTCATTTGAGAAACCGGAGTAGCTAAATCTGGTGTAAACGGACCGTTTAAATAAGGTTCTAATTCATCAAGATTGATTTCAATCACCTGATCGAAATAATTTTCCGGATCAGCATAAACTTCATCATCACCTGTTAAATAGGCAGCAATTTTGTTAGCCTCATCAGCAACTTCATCTCTGCCGGTAGCACGTAAATAACGCTCCATGCTCTCATCATAACCAAAAGTAGAAGTGGTTGCACCAATTTCCGCACCCATGTTACAGATGGTACCTTTACCAGTACAGCTTAAGTTGATAGCGCCATCACCAAAATATTCTACAATTGCACCAGTACCACCTTTTACGGTAAGGATACCGGCAACTTTAAGGATAACATCTTTCGCAGCAGTCCAGCCGTTCAATTTTCCTGTTAACTTAACACCGATTAATTTAGGGAATTTAAGCTCCCAGGGTAAACCAGCCATTACATCACAGGCATCAGCCCCACCAACACCAATAGCAACCATACCCAAACCACCTGCATTTACAGTATGTGAGTCGGTTCCAATCATCATTCCACCCGGGAAAGCATAATTTTCTAAAACAACCTGGTGGATAATACCTGCACCTGGTTTCCAGAAACCGATACCATATTTGTTTGATACAGAAGATAAGAAATCAAAAACTTCAGCACTTTCAGTTTTAGCATGAGGTAAATCTATCGCAGCACCTTCTTTTGCCGTAATTAAGTGATCACAGTGCACGGTAGATGGAACAGCCACCTGTGGCCTTCCTGCCTGCATAAACTGCAATAATGCCATTTGTGCAGTTGCATCCTGCATCGCTACGCGATCTGGTGCAAAATCTACGTAATCAGAACCACGTTTAAACGCCGTTTTAGGATCTCCATCCCAAAGGTGTGCATACAATATTTTTTCAGATAATGTTAAAGGCCTGCCAACTATTTTACGCGCAGCCTCAACACGGCTACCGAAGTTTGCATAAACCTTTTTAATCATGTCTATATCAAAAGCCATCGATTTTTATTGGTTAAAAGGTAATACTTCTATTCTACTAGCTGCGAATTTACAAAAAAAATAGACCTCTTAAGGTCATCCTTAGATCATTGTATTATTTGGAAATGTTCTAAATAGTTTGGGCTTAATAAATTTTTGATTTTATTGCAGATCAGCCATTAAGTTTTATGGAATCTGGTGATTCTGATCATCAATTTGATAAAAGATAATGAGAAAAATATGCTACTTAATCTTGTTGCTCAGTGCAACTTTTAATGCGAACAGCCAGGAAAATAATGCCGAAAAGCTAAATTGGTTGAATAAAAATGCTGTCGATCTGAAATCTACCTATCTGAAAACGTTATCAGCGCAATTAGGCCAAAACGTTATTGTGGGCCTGGGAGAGGCCTCTCATGGAACAGAAGAGTTCTTCCAGGAAAAAAACAAGATAGTGAAATACCTGATTACGGATCAGAAATATACACAGATCGGTTTCGAAGTTCCGGATGAAGCCATGGCAAAAGTAAACGATTATGTGACCTTGGGAAAAGGCGATTTGAAAGTATTGCTGAAAGATTTCAGGTTGTACCATACGAAATCTTTTTCCGATCTTTTCGAATGGGTAAAAAATTATAATCTTGATCCAAAACATGTCAAAGTAGAAGTTTTTGGCTTTGATAATGTCGGTTACACCGACCCTTTTGAACGCGATAGCCTGATGGCTAAAAATGCTGTAGAACGGCAGACAAAAACCAAAACTAAAATGATTGTTTGGTCGCACAACCTGCATTTATTAAAAGATACTACAGGAGGATATAAAGCATTTGGCTATTTCTTGAATAAACACTACAAAACAGACTTCTTTAACATTGCCTTTGATACTTATCAGGGAAAAGTGAATACGATCAGTGTGAATGAAGATGGTACCAGTGAGGTAACTGCCCACCAGCTTGAAATCCCAACCACAGGTTTTACTGCGCTTTTTGCAAAAGCCAGATACGATAGTTTTTTTATTAATTTCCGTGGCGTTAATCCATTTTCAGGGATAAAAGATTCAATCACCAACATCTGGGCTGATTGGAGAGCGCCTTATGCTATGCCAATAAGATTAGCCAATGATTTTGATGCCATTATTTTTATTAAAAACACCACTGCATCGCTTCCGTTAAATTAGAAATTCCATTTATTTCTTCACTGTTCAAAATCGTACATGTTTGTACGGTTTTGAACAGTTTTTTATTTGTGTTTATTTTAAATATCTTATTATCAGTATTTTATGTTGATTTTTCTTGTTGGCATAAGATTAGCTTTGGGCTACAATGTTGAAAAAGTGAAACCTTTTTCAGTAAAATAAGCTAATGCCCTGGGCAATGTGTAAGATAAGCGGTCGAATGCTTTTAAACTATCGTGAAAAACAATTATAGAGCCGTTCTCGGTATGTTTTATCACATTTTGATAGCATTTTTCGGGTGCAAGATTAATATCGAAATCACCACTGAGCACATCCCACATTACGATTTTTAGTTGGGAGCTGGGAGCTGGGAGTTGGGAGTTGTTTGGCGCTTTAAACTCCGAACTCCAAACTAATGACTCCAAACTCCGAATCTGGCTTTTCTTAATCCTCCCGTAAGGAGGGCGAAAGAGATTAGATTGTGTAAGTTCCTGGCATTTTAGTGTATTTTCGAGATAGGTTTCATCATCGGTTTTCCAGCCTTTTAAATGGTTAAAAGTGTGGTTGCCGATGGCATGTCCGTCGTTTTTTACACGTTCAAAAACCTCGGGGTGTTTTACAATATTGTCGCCAATGCAAAAAAATGTAGCTTTAGCATTGAAAGCTTTTAAAGTTTTTAATACAAAATCTGTAACATTGGGTATAGGTCCATCGTCAAAGGTCAAATAAATAACTTTTTCGGTGCGGGATTTATTCCATAACAGTGATGGATAATACCATTTTAGCAGAAGCGGTGATTTGATCAGGTACATTTAAAATCAAAGTTAGTAAATGCCTGTACAGATTGAAATTATTAAAGTTGTTTATATAGATTTGAAACAAATTATGAAGATGTTTACCAAGAATAAGTTAATTACCGGATCTGCGTTATTAGTGGCATTAAGTTTTAGTCAGCAAATTAAGGCTCAGGAAGTGATCAGCATTGAACAAGCGGTCGAAAACACATTAAAAAACAATCTAAACATCAAACAGGCTGCATTTAGTGCTTCTTTGAGTGAAGAAAATGTCCGCCAATCAAAAAATGCTTTATTACCCACTGTAAATGGTACCGTTAACCAATCCATGCAATGGGGTAGGAGTCAGCAAGTATCAGGTTTATTCGAAAACACACAAAATTATAATTTAAGTCCAAATTTGAGTACCAATGTTTCGCTTTTTGGTGGTGGAACAAAGATCAACCAGATCAGACAGAATAAAATTCTATTGGCAGCCAACCAAACCAATGTAGACAAGGTAAAAAATGACCTTATTCTGCAGGTGGTAACGGCTTACCTTCAGGTTTTAAATAACCAGGATCAGGTTAAAGCTACCCAACAACAATTGGATGTTGCCAATTCAACTTTAAAAAGAGAGCAGGCGCTTTTAGATGTTGGGAACAAAACTTTAGCCGATATTTCGCAGGCCAAATCGCAGGCTGCAACCGCTGAGCTTAATTTAACCAATGCGCAGAACCAGTTAACTATATCCTATTTAACTTTAGGACAGTTAATGGAAATTCAGCCGCCAATGACATTTAAAGTACAGGCGCCATTGGTTAACGAATTAAATAATATTCAAAACACTTATGTTCCGAGCGACATTTATAAACAAGCGCTTAGTACATTTCCAGATATTAAATTAGCTGAACTGAACAGCAAAGCAGCCGAAAAAGCAATAGATGTTGCCAAAGGGGGATTTTTTCCGCAGATCAGTTTAGGAGGCGGTTTAGGATCGGCCTATTATTACCAGTTTAATTCAAATTTTCCGACTTCAAAATTTACCAATCAGTTATCTGATAACTTTGGTCAATATGTGAGTATGGGTATATCCATTCCTATTTTTAATGGCTTTACAACCAGATCGTCGGTTAGAAAAGCAAAAATTACCTGGATGCAGCGTAAAACGGATGAGCAGATCTCAAAAAATAACCTGATCAAAGTAATTAATCAGGCAGTAGCTGATTTAAACGCAGCACAAAGCAGATACTCATCTACACAAAATGCTTTTCAGGCACAAAAAGATGCTTTTTATGTAATCGATCAACGTTATAATGTTGGTTTGGTAAACTCTTTAGATTACAGTACTGCACAAACCAATAGAAATAAAGCCGAAATAGATTTTATCTTAGCGAAATACGATTTACTGTTCCGTGCCAAAGTGATTGATTATTATTTAGGCAAACAGATTGTTTTTTAAGACTAAAGCTGAGCACAAAGGGCAATTCAACATTAAAACCTTTCAACTTACAACCTTAAAAACCTACAACTTTAATACAAACAAACGAAATACAATAAATAAATTATGAAACTGAAGCATATTATTATCACCATAGTTGCTATCGTAGCCCTTCTGGTTATACTTAAACTGGCCGGAGTGATAGGTGGAGACAAAACCGAAAAAGTAACTACAGAAAAGGCATCAGATAAAACTGTTGTAGAAACAGTTACGGCAAGTGGTAAAATCCAGCCAGAAACTGAGGTAAAATTGAGTTCGGAAGTATCTGGAGAGGTAGTAGAATTAAAGGTAAAAGAAGGCGATATTGTTAAAGCAGGTCAATTGCTTTGTAAAGTACGCCCTGATGTATTACAATCGGGTTATGAAAGAACTGTTGCCAGTTTTAACGCGCAAAAGGCCAGTGTAGCTGCAGCGCAACAACAGCTTGCTCAAAACCAGGCTAACTTTGTAAACTCAGAAGCTACTTATAAACGTAATGTAGAGCTTTTTAATAAAAAAGTGATCTCAGCTTCAGAGTTTGATTCGGCCAAAGCTGCCTATTTAACCGCTAAAGCAAATTTAGCCAGCGCAAAAGAAAATGTAACCGGGGCTAAATTTACCTTAGAACAAACTGGTGCAAACGTAAAAGAAGCTGGTGCAAACCTGGCTAAAACTACTATTTATGCACCGGTTGATGGTGTGGTTTCGAAATTATCAATCGAACTGGGCGACCGTATTCTTGGAACCTCGCAAATGGCAGGTACCGAGATTATGCGTATCTCTAACTTGTCATCAATGGAAGTTAACGTTGATGTAAATGAGAACGATATTACCCGCGTTAAAGTGGGCGATAAAGCTTCAATCGAAGTTGATGCTTTCTCTGATAAAAAATTTAGAGGGGTAGTAACCGAAATTGCAAGTTCATCAACCGCTGTGGGTACTGCAGTATCTACCTCGGTAGATCAGGTAACCAATTTCTCGGTAAAAATCAGAATTACTGAAGAACTGGCCGGTAAACAACAATCTATTTTCCGTCCGGGTATGTCGGCTACAGTTGATATTGAAAGTGAATCGTTAACAGGTTTAGCCATTCCAATCCAGGCAGTATTTACCGATAACGGAAAATCTGGTGAAAGCCAGGGTAACCAGGAAAATACTGATAAGCAAAAATCTAAACTGGCCGACAAAAAGGTAAAGCAATATATTTATGCTTACGATGCAAAAACCAAAAAGGTTAAAAAGACAGAGGTAACTACAGGTATCCAGAACGATCAGTTCATTATTGTAAAATCTGGTGTTAAAGCTGGACAAGAAATCGTAACGGGACCTTATTCTGCCATCCAGAACAAATTAAAGGACGGAATGATTGTAGAAAAAACCGCTAAAGACCAATTGTTTAGCAAAGACGGCAAAAAGTAAGGTATATTTAACCATAATAAATAATTAAATTGTCCCGGTTTAAAACATTAAACCGGGATTTTTATTTTATAATCATGGTACCTAAAATAGCAATGATAGGGGGTGGGAGCTGGGCTACTGCCATTGTAAAAATGCTTGCAGATAATTTAGCTGAAAAGGAAATTTTTTGGTGGATGCGGAATGAAAGTGCTATAGAGCACATCAAGAAATTTAAGCATAATCCTAATTATATCAGTTCTGTTGAGATAAAACTCAGCCAGGATGATCATATTTCATCTGATATCAATTCGATTATAAAATCTGCCGATTTTGTAATTTTAAACGTTCCTGCGGCATTCTTAAAAACCACACTAGCTTCTATCACTGCTGAAGATTTAAAAGGAAAAAAAATCGTTTCGGCCATAAAGGGTATCGTGCCTGAAGATAACCTGATTATCGGGGAGTTTATGCACGAGAAATATGGTATTCCCTACCACGATATTTTAGTGGTGAGCGGTCCATGCCATGCCGAAGAAGTTGCTTTAGAAAAACTATCTTATTTAACCATTGCCTGTACCAATGTTGAACAGGCATCAACTTTTGCTTCTTTTTTAAATACCCGTTACATCAAAACAAACGTTTCCGACGATATTTTCGGTACGGAATACGCGGCTGTTTTAAAAAATATTTATGCAGTGGCCAGTGGTATCTGTCATGGAATTGGTTATGGCGATAATTTTCAGGCAGTATTGATCAGCAATGCCATCCGCGAGATTAAACGTTTTGTAGATGCGGTTCACCCCATCGATAGGGATATTATGGAATCCGCATATCTGGGTGATTTATTGGTTACTGCCTATTCGCAATTTAGCCGCAACCGTACCTTTGGCAACATGGTAGGAAAAGGTTATACCGTAAAATCGGCGCAGCTCGAAATGAATATGGTTGCCGAAGGTTATTATGCTGTAAAATGTATGCACATTAAAAATCAGGCTTGTAATGTAGATATGCCGATCTGTAAGGCGGTGCATAGTATTATCTATGAAAACCGATCGCCGCACATCGAGATGAAATTATTGGCAGAGAAATTAAACTAAAATTGGTTTAAGTTAATAATTACGGTGATTTTGATTCAATAATTGTTTTTTGTAAAGCAGGTTTTTTGCTTTTCGGTTAGGGTAGTCCTTCTTTTCGCTATTATCTTTTTGTGAGGATTGGTGGATTATTTTTAGTTTGTGCAGCAAAAAGGATAACCGCTACAATAAGGTTTATTAAACAGTGGGCAGTACAGGTAAAACCTGGCATTTTGCCCAATATGATGTGTTTTCTTTTTTGTTCTTTGCAGCAACAGTGTTTCTAGCCCCGGGTGCAGCGGCATCCCTGAAGCGCAGCGGAGGGATATAGCGCAACACGGGAACACACTTAAATAGTTGCTCTGGCCCTGCGCTCCAAAAAAGGAATAATTTTTTTTGTAAAGCAGGTTTTTTGCTTTTCGGTTAGGGCAGTCCTTCTTTTCGCTATTATCTTTTTGTGAGGGTTAGCGGAGTATTTTGGTTTGTGCACCAAAAAGGATAACCGCTACAATAAGGTTTATTAAACAGTGGGCAGTACAGGTAAAACCTGGCATTTTGCCCAATAATGTATTTTCTTTTTTGTTCTTTGCACAGCAATAGTGTTTCTAGCCCCGGGCGAAGCGGCATCCCTGAAGCGCAGCGGAGGGATATAGCGCAGCACGGGAACACACTTAAATAGTTGCTCTGGCCCTGCGCTCCAAAAAAGGAATAATTGTTTTTTGTAAAGCAGGTTTTTTGCTTTTCGGTTAGGGTAGTCCTTCTTTTCGCTATTATCTTTTTGTGAGGATTGGTGGATTATTTTTTGTTTGTGCAGCAAAAAGGATAACCGCTACAATAAGGTTTATTAAACAGTGGCAGTACAGGTAAAACCTGGCATTATGCCCAATATGATGCTTTTTGTATTTTGTTTTTTGCAGCAATAGTGTTTCTAGCCCCGGGCGCAGCGGCATCCCTGAAGCGCAGCGAAAGGATATAGCGCAGCACGGGAACACACTTAAATAGTTGCTCTGGCCCTGCGCTCCAAAAAAGGAATAAAAAATTTTTGTAAATCAAGGTTTGTTGCCTTGTAGGTTGTTGCAGTCCTTATTTGCGCCATTATATTTTTATGATTCTGCTTAAAAAATAATAGTTTAAAATTTTATCTTTATTAGTGTAACAGAAATAAAACAAATCTAATGATCAACTGTTATCCTCTAAACAAAATATAGCTGTCATGAAAAAGAAATTAGTAATGGGTTTATTAACACTTGCCTTGTTTGGTGGTGCAGCCCTAAATGTTAATGCTCAGGAAAAGAAAAAAACAGAAGTTGGTAAAGCATTAGACCATACAGGTAAAGCGATCGGAAAAGGTGCAAAATCTGTAGGTAATAAAACAGCAGAGGTAGCGGTAAAAGGAAGTTCGAAAGTTGCAGATAAAACCTGGAAAGGTAAAATGGCACCAGATGGAACTGATGTTTACATCAACGCTAAAAATGAAAAGTATTATGTAAACTCTAAAGGTGCCAAAATCTGGTTAAAACCTAGCCAGATTAAAAACAGACCTGAGCCTAAAAAATAGAAGGCTAAAGTTTATAGAAAAAACCTCGTAGATATTAAAACCTACGAGGTTTTTATTTTATACAATGGTTCCGTATAGATCGAAATCTTCGGCACGGTCGATTTTTACATTAACAAAACTTCCGTTTGCAGCATAACCGGTTGCGGCATCAATTAAAACTTCATTATCTACCTCCGGTGAATCGAATTCGGTTCTTCCTACAAAGAAATCGCCTTCTTTTTTATCAACCAATACTTTAAAGGTTTTGCCTACTTTTTCCTGATTGATATCGAATGAAATGCCTTGCTGAATTTCCATAATATCATCCACACGTTGCTGTTTTACTTCATCCGGAATATCATCAACCAAAGTATGCGCATGTGTTTTTTCCTCATGCGAATAGGTAAAACAGCCTAAACGGTCGAATTTTGTTTCGGCAACCCATTCTTTCATTTCTTCGAAATCATGTTCTGTTTCGCCCGGATAACCGCAAATTAATGTGGTACGCATGGCAATGTTTGGTACTTTATCGCGGATCTGATTAACTAAATCGATGGTTTTTTGTTTGGTGGTGCCACGGCGCATCGATTTTAGCATGTTATCGGTAATGTGCTGTAATGGCATATCCAGGTATTTGCAGATGTTATCGCGTTCGTTCATGGCATCTAAAATCTCCATCGGAAAACCAGAAGGGTAGGCATATTGTAAACGGATCCATTCGATACCTGGTACATCAGATAAGCGGCGCATCAGCTCGTCTAATTTACGCACGCCATAAAGATCCAAACCATAATAAGTAAGATCCTGAGCAATTAAAATAAGCTCTTTGGTGCCATTTTTAGCCAGAATTTTAGCTTCGTTAACTAATTCTTCCATTGGCTTGCTCAAATGTTTGCCACGCATTAATGGAATGGCACAGAATGAACATGGACGGTTACATCCTTCGGCAATTTTGAAATAAGCAAAATGCGATGGGGTAGTAAGCAAACGTTCACCAATAAGCTCATGTTTGTAATTGGCGCCCAACTCATGTAATATATTCTGTAAATCGTTTGTGCCGAAAAAGGCATCAACGTTGGTAATTTCAGATTCCAGCTCAGGTTTGTAACGCTCAGACAAACAACCTGTAACCACTACTTTACCAATTTTACCCGCCTCTTTAAGCTCACTGAACTGAAGGATGGTATCAATTGATTCTTGTTTAGCATTATCGATAAAACCGCAGGTATTGATTACAACGATATCGTCTTTACCCATTTTGTCTGATTCGTGCACAACATTTAAATTGTTGCCACGCAACTGGCCCATCAATACTTCCGAATCGTATATGTTTTTTGAACAACCTAACGTAATTACATTGATTTTAGGTTGTTTAACTGCGCTTTTACTTCTAACTATTTTGGTATTCATATTATATGTGATTCCACCGGTGATAAAATGATTAAGGTGATAATCTTTTTGTCGATTAATTGATTATGAGATGATTGCGTTTATTTGTTTTGCTACACTGATAACCGTTTTACCTCACAGCTTGTGTTGCCAAAGTTAATCAATAATCCGGTTTTAATTTTGCTTGCTTTTAAGTATGATATAAGTTGACTTTGAAATAACTTAGGCTGATGTCCTGTTAGTGATTTTAATTCTACAATTACTTTCTCAAATACAACACTGAAATCTTTTTCACCGGTGTAATTTAAACCTGCTTGCTGAAGTTTGATTTTTAGCCCATTCCATATATTTTCTCCGGAAACCCTGGCCCTAACGGATTATGAACTTCATAACAACAGCCTATAATGGTTTGCATTAAAGGGTCTTTTTCATATTCGATCATACATAAATTTATATATAATCTTTGAAATCCTAATCGGTGTATTCAACCACAAAGTGCTACTTAAACAAACTATTCACAAACTCTTTTTTATCAAAAAGCTGCAAATCGCCAATTTTTTCTCCAACACCGATGTATTTAACCGGGATTCTGAACTGATCTGAAATTCCGATGACCACACCACCTTTAGCGGTTCCATCTAATTTGGTAATGGCCAATGCATTTACATCTGTTGCTTCGGTAAACTGTTTGCACTGCTCAAAAGCATTTTGACCGGTTGAAGCATCCAATACCAGTAAAATTTCGTGCGGAGCGCCAGGAACAACCTTTTGCATTACCTGTTTAATTTTACCCAGCTCGTTCATTAAGCCAACTTTATTATGCAAACGTCCGGCTGTATCGATAATGACTACATCTTCACCACTGGCAACTGCCGATTGCAGGGTATCAAAAGCAACAGAAGCAGGATCGGAACCCATAGCTTGTGCCACAACCCTTACGCCAACGCGTTCGCCCCAAAGTTTAATCTGATCTACAGCTGCAGCCCTAAATGTATCTGCGGCACCGAGAACAACCTTGAGTCCTGATTCTTTAAGTTTATGTGCCAGTTTTCCGATGGTAGTGGTTTTACCCACACCATTTACGCCAACTACCATAATTACATAAGGTTTATGGTCGCCATATTCGAACTGACGGAAATCGTTACTGTTATTTTCTGATAACAGCAGTTGAATCTCATCACGGAGAATAAAGTTGAGCTCAGAGGTATTAAGATATTTATCCTTGGCCACGCGCTCTTCAATGCGTTTGATGATTTTTAAGGTGGTACTTACACCCACATCAGAAGTTACCAAAACTTCTTCGAGGTTATCCAGTACTTCATCATCAACAGAGGATTTTCCTGCTACGGCCTTGGTGATTTTATTGAAGAAACCATCTTTGGTTTTCTCCAAACCTTTATCCAATGCTTCCTGAGCTTCAGGCGCAGTTTCTTTCTTTTTGAAAAAATCGAATAAACCCATTAGTTATTAATTATGTTTTTTAAGAAATCGGTAGGTGTTTGTGCAGGTATTTTGCCACCTGCGAAATCTTTTGTATTTCTAGTTACGATAAGATCAATCTGATTTAGCTCTGCAGCAGCATTTTGTACAGCATCTTCGAAATCTGAAAAATTGGAATGGATTGCGAAGATGATCGTATCTTTATTAATGCCAAGAATATTGATCGTACTTATAAGTGTAGTAAGAATATCTATTGTTTTAGTGTGGCCTATATTTTTTTTACAGATGTAATATATGTCGGTGAAAGTTGAAGCTAAAATGAATCCATTTATATTTATGTCATCAACCTTGTTCAGCGCCTCGAAAGAATCATCAAAAAAAGGATGTCTTTTAAGACTAATATCTATAAAAATATTGGTGTCAAATAGAATATTCATTTACTTATGCTTATCCATAAGATAGTCGTATTTAGCTTTATCTGGATCTACTCCTTCTAATATTCCCGAAAATTTGTCAAGAAATTCTTTCATCTTATTTTTGGGAACATTTTGAATCACTTCATCCAAAATAATTACTTCAACTTCTTTATTTTTTATATCAAATCCGTCAGGAACAACAATAGTTCCATTTTCAGAAACTTTAGCCTTAAACTTATACGCTTCCATGGTTACGCTTTTTTCAAAGATAATCAATTATTTCCTAACGTAAATTTCATTAACAAAAAAAGCCCTTCCGGTTAAAACGGAACGGCCTTTAATATCTTTTAATATTAAAAAATATTAACCTTATTTAGATGCGATAGCATCTTTTACGTGGTCGTTGTGTACGATAAGTTCTTTGAATGAGTAAGCACCAGTTTTTGGTGATTTTACCATTGTAATTACTTTCGAATATTCTTTACCTGTACCTGTTTTAAGGGTTGCAACTACTTTCTTTGCCATGTTCTTATAATTTTAATTATTAGATTTGAGATATCAGACATTAGATTTGAGACTTGCAAATGCTTTAGTCTTTAAGCTTTGGTCTTTTATTCTTAACCTATTTAATTTCTTTATGTACGGTTACTTTTCTCAATACTGGATTGAATTTTTTCAATTCTAATCTCTCAGTAGTGTTTTTACGGTTTTTGGTAGAAATATATCTAGACATACCTGGCATGCCACTTTCTTTATGTTCAGTACATTCTAAAATAACCTGAACTCTGTTACCTTTTTTTGCCATTTTATTATAAATTGAAAACTGTTAATCTCAACAGTTAATGTTTTTTACAAAAATCCTTTTTTTACGAAACGGTTAATTGCTTCGCTAATGCCCACTTTATTGATGGTTTTGATCGCTGAAGTAGAAACTTTCAACGTAATCCAACGGTTTTCTTCAGGAATATAAAATTTCTGAAGTTGTAGGTTTGGGTAAAATTTGCGTTTGGTTTTAACGTTTGAGTGAGAAACGTTGTTACCTACCATTGCTTTTTTTCCTGTTAAATCACAAACTCTTGACATGACTTGTAAATATAGTTGTTAATATCGTCCGCTTAATTTTTTTAAGAGTGTGCAAATATCTGAATAATAATTGTAAAAGACAATAGCCTAACTAATTATTTTTATAATAAATATCTACAGGCGGCAAATGTTTATGCAATGGATATTAATGCTGATTATTAAAATCTTTGTATATTAAAAAATAATTATCTCTTGTCAAACGTTTGATATCTATTTTGATACGATTTGACTATTTCTCCTTATTATTATTTCTTTAAATTAGCCGCAACTAATCCAAAATATAAAACAGAGCAATGCAAATTACATCTTTTAAGCAGTACGAAGAAGATTATAAAAAAAGCGTAGAAAACCCGGAACAGTTTTGGGGTGAAGTAGCACAGAATTTTCAATGGCGTAAACCCTGGTTTAAGGTTTTATCGTGGAATTTTAATGAGCCCAATATTAAATGGTTTGAAGGCGCTAAACTTAATATTACCGAAAACTGTTTAGACCGTCATCTTGCAACCAACGGCGATAAACCGGCCATCATCTGGGAACCCAATAATCCTGAGGAAGAAAGTGTTACCTATACTTATAAAATGTTGCACGAACGCGTTTGCCGTTTCGCCAATGTGTTAAAACGCAACGGTGCTAAAAAAGGCGACCGTATCTGTATTTATATGCCAATGGTGCCCGAATTGGCCATTGCGGTTTTAGCCTGTGCGCGCATTGGTGCCGTTCACTCTGTTATTTTTGGTGGGTTTTCTGCAAAATCAATAGCCGACCGCATTAACGATTCGCAATGTAAAGTGGTGATTACCGCTGATGGTTCTTACCGTGGCAACAAACAGATTCCTTTAAAAGATGTAATTGATGATGCATTGATCGGCTGCCCGACGGTAGAGAAATGTATTGTATTAACACACATCCGTACGCCTGTTTCGATGCTGAAAGGCAGGGATGTTTGGTGGGAGGATGAAGTTAAACACGTAAACGATATCTGCGAAGCAGAAGAAATGGATGCAGAAGATATGCTGTTTATCCTTTACACCTCCGGCTCTACCGGCAAACCAAAAGGTGTGGTGCATACCTGCGGCGGTTACATGGTTTATGCGGGTTATACTTTTTCGAATGTATTTAATTACCAGCCGGGAGAAGTTTATTTCTGTACGGCAGATATCGGCTGGATTACCGGTCACTCTTATATCGTTTACGGACCACTTTCGCAGGGGGCAACCTCTGTGCTTTTCGAAGGCATCCCCACTTACCCATCACCATCGCGTTTTTGGGATATTGTAGAAAAACATAAAGTAAATACTTTATATACTGCGCCAACGGCGATCCGCTCATTAATGAGTTATGGCGAAGAGCCATTAAACGGAAAAGATCTAAGCACTATCCGCGTTTTAGGCTCGGTAGGGGAGCCGATTAACGAAGAGGCCTGGCATTGGTTCGATGAGAAAATCGGGCATGGCAAAGCACCTATTGTTGATACCTGGTGGCAAACCGAAACAGGAGGCATCATGATTTCACCAATCGCTACGGTAACGCAAACCAAACCTAGTTTTGCTACGCTGCCTTTACCGGGCATCCAGCCTATTTTGGTGGATGAAAACGGCAAAGAGATTGAAGGGAACGGGGTAATGGGAAATCTTTGTATTAAATTCCCATGGCCGGGCATGTTGCGTACCACCTACGGCGACCATGAGCGTTGCAAGCAAACGTATTTTTCTACTTATGAGAACTTATACTTTACGGGCGACGGCTGTTTACGCGATGAAGATGGTTATTATAGAATTACTGGTCGTGTGGATGATGTGTTAAACGTTTCAGGACACCGGATTGGTACGGCTGAGGTAGAAAATGCAATTAATATGCATGCTGGTGTGGTAGAAAGTGCTGTAGTGGGTTATCCACATGATGTAAAAGGGCAGGGAATTTATGCTTTCGTTATTTACCCTGAGATGCATGGCGAAGCAGAATTATCAAAAAAAGATATTTTGCAAACGGTTACTAGGGTAATTGGCGCCATTGCCAAACCTGATAAAATATTATTTGTTTCTGGCCTGCCAAAAACACGCTCTGGTAAAATTATGCGTCGGATTTTACGCAAGATTGCTGAAGGCGATACTGCCAATTTAGGTGATACTTCTACTTTGCTTGATCCTGGCGTGGTAGAAGAAATTATCGAAGCTGCGAAGAAGCTTTAGCATAAATATATTTAATGAGAAAGCCTCCTGATGTAAATCAGGAGGCTTTATTGTTTATAGGCAATTATGACTAGTAACCTGGATTTTGCTTTAAGGCTTTATTCACATTTATTTCACGATCTGGAATTGGGAAAACCAATTTAGGATCGTCATAAGCAAAGCTTCCTATAGAACGTTTGGTACGTTTATAATCATGAAGCCTAAAACCTTCATAGTCTAATTCCTTTTCGCGTTCGTTCAAGATAATTGCCAGTGTTGGAACAACATTTCCTAATCCAGCCCTTGTTCTTAAAGTATTGATATCGCTCGCAGGGGTAGCACCAATGCTTGTCCCTAATCTAAAATTACATTCTGCACGAATCAGATATTGTTCTGTAACCCTGCAAACTGGTATATTATCATAAAAGCTATACCATTTTTTAGTAAAAAAGCCTGTCCTCGCACCATTACCTTCATAAATCATTTCGGTCTGTCTTTTATCGCCGGTTTCAAAAGAGTTGTAAAATGTGGTATTTACCAACGCATCAGCCCTGCCTACATCTCCACCAGTAGCATTTTGATAGCTGGCATAAAAGGTCGCCAGCCCATCGTTTGAAGTACCTGCATTGCTTTGTTCGTTCTGTTTGATTTCAAAAATACCTTCACTTGAATTTTTTGTTCTGAACGGTGCTTCAAGAGAATTGGTAATTAAGTGGTATGGGCTGTTGGTTATAATATCATTGGCCATATCTCTTGCTAAAGCATATTTACCTTCCTGAAGATAAACCCTTGCCAAAAAAGCTTTTGCAGAATATTGATCATCTACTGAAGCCAGTTTTGTAATGGCCGATTTTAAATCATTTTCTACGGCTGTATATACTTCCGCAACAGTATTTCGTGCAACCGAGTTGTTTACATCATTTATGGTTTTTACCGCTTTTGTGATAATTGGAACCCCATATTTGTATTAGAACCAGCGGCATCAAAAGGTAAAGCGTATAATCTTACCAGTTCAAAATGCATAATCCCCCGTATAAATAAAGCTTTGCCTTCTATTATACTTTTGGTATCAGCATTACTTACCACATTTAATGCAGAAAGTACAATATTTGCGGTATTAATTGCGCTATAGGCAGTTACCCATGTTCTGGTCACGTCACCATTATTCGATATAATGGATTTGTCTGCGATGTCTCCATAAGTCGAAAAAGTGCCTCGCCAGGTTAAGTAATTATTGTTGGCATAAAGATCTGGTAAAAAGACAAGGTTAGTTCCATACAAATCGCCGGTAGCCAAAAATGTGTAGGCTCCTGTTAGTGCATTTTGAACATCTGCTGTTGTATTTAATGCCACGTTGGCATCTATATTTTGTTTAGGGTCTATTTCTAGTTGTTTTTTGCAGCCGGATAGGCTTAAAACAAGAAAAAATGCAGCTATTATATTTTTATAATTTTTCATATGCTAATGTTTTTATAAGCCAATATTTACACCGAAAGTGATAGTTCTTGCTTGTGGTGGAGTATAGAAATCATGTCCTAGCTGAATATTGTCAGACTGGAGAGATCCGCCACTAGGCGTATTCACTTCAGGATCGTAACCTTTATAACCTGTTATGGTAAATAAATTCAGGGCTGAAGCAAAGATTTTTACATTTTGCAATTTGTATTTGTTGATAAACGTTTTGGGTATATTGTAGCTAAGAACTACACTTTTAATCCTAAGATAAGAGCCATCTTTTATCCATCTGGATGATGGGCCTGTGCCATTTCCTTCACCAAATCTTGGTTGTGGAATAGTTGTAATCGTATTTGTAGGCGTCCAGTAATTTAACTGATCAATGGTTTGATTGTCAAAATAATCTCCATTGGCCGATTGGAAAACACCTGCCATATTATAAATATCATTACCAGAAACAAATTGTGCCTGAACATCAAGGTCGAAGTTTTTAAAAGAGAAGTGGTTGCCGAACCCACCAAAGAATTTAGGATTAGGATCGCCCAATTTTTGGTTTTGCGCAAGGGAATAATCATTAGTTGTTGCTGTTCTTGACGCATCAACATAATAAATTGCATCACCGTTAGCAGGATCTACGCCAGCATAAGCTTTTCCGTAAAAGTAACCCAATGGTTCTCCAACAGCAATTCTGCCTAAAAACCTTCCTCCCGGATAAATAGGCTGGTCCTCAACCAATCTCAATACTTTATTCCGGTTAAAAGAGATGTTAAAAGAGGTAGACCATTTAAACTCCCCTACAAAATTTCTGGTGTTTAATGAAAATTCAAATCCCCGGTTTTGCATATCGCCAATATTCTTTGTAATGGATGAAAAACCATTTGTAGCAGCAATTGGTGCATTTAACAATAAATCGGTTGTTTTCTTTTTATAATATTCAACAGTACCGGAAATGCGATCAGAGAATAGGCCAAAATCTAATCCAATGTTGTAATTTGTGGTATTTTCCCAGCTTAAATTAGGGTCTCCCAGCTGGCTAGGGCGTGTACCTCCAACTCCGGCATAGTTAACACCACGGTATAAATTCCTTGAGGCAAAATCACCGATTTCGGCATTACCGGTTAAACCGTAACTGCCCCTAAGTTTTATGAGGCTTACCCATTCGCTTGATTTTAAAAATTCTTCCTGGTTAATGATCCAGCCTGCAGAAACCGCAGGAAAAGTTCCATATCTGTTGTTTACACCAAACCTTGATGAACCATCTGTTCTGATCGAGGCACTTAACAGGTATTTATCTTCATATTTATAATTTACCCTGGCTAAATAAGAAACAAAAGTATGTCTCGTTTCTGAAGACTCGCCGGCAGAAATTACAGCTGCACTTGCAATCTTGGTAAAACTGTCTGATGGTAAAGTAGTTCCTGTTACCGATGAGTACCTGAATTTTGTATCCTGAAAAGCAAAACCCGCTAATACATTCAGGTTATGCTTCTCGTTAAAAGTTTTGGTATAGTTAAAGGTATTGTTTGTATTGAAATTGATGGATTTTGCCATGTAATCAGAAGAATAGCCTCCTGTACTACCACCATCCTGTGTTTTTGAGCCTAAAAACTGCTCCTCTTCCAAATTGTTGAAATCAAAGCCATACTCACTTCTAAAAACCAGATCGGGTGTGATTTTTAAACTTGCATAAGCATTGGCAAAAGTTCTGTACGTAGTTGAGAGGTTTTTACCGTTATCATAATCGATTAAACTATTATAGTAAACAGTAGAACTATTTAATTCACCTGAAGCATCTCGTACAGGTTGTATTGGAGGTAAAGCATTTAATTGTAAGGGATTGGAAAACGCATTATCTGTAGGGATGCGGTAGTTATCTACCTTTGAAACATTAATTGCACCGCCAACTTCTAAAATTTTAGAAACAGTGTGGTCTAAACTTAATCGGCCTCCGGTACGTACATAACGATTGTTAATAATAATTCCATCGTTATTATTATAGTTTCCTGATAGCATGAATCTGGTTTTTGCGTCACCACCATTAATGTTTAAACTATACTGTTGCGTATGCCCTCTTCTAAAAGCTTCGTTCACCCAGCTGGTATTATTGTTGCTGGTCCAGTCATCAGTACCTGTATAATCTTTCCACATTTCAGCAGCATTTGCATAATCACCATCATCGTAATTATTGTATTTGAAAGACGCATCTAGTAGTTGGCGATATTGGTCGGCATTTAAAAATTCTCCTTTTTTAGTTGGATCGCTAAATCCTGCATAATAGCCAAAATCGATATTGGTTCTTCCCTGCTTACCCTTTTTTGTGGTAATCAATACAACTCCGTTCGAACCTCTGGCACCATAAATTGCTGCTGAGGCAGCGTCTTTTAGCACCTCCATCGATTCGATATCATCAGGACTTATTGCTGCCAGCGGATTGTCAGCCTCGGTATAAGTACCAAGTGCTTCGCTTACAATAGGAACTCCATCAATTACAAATAAAGGTTGGTTACTGGCCGAAATAGAAGAAATACCTCTAACCCTGATCTGAAGTGCCTGACCCAATTTACCACTGCTGGAATTGATGAAAACACCAGGAGCCTTGCCTTGTAAAGCACTTTCGATGGTTGGTAAAGGTTTATCTTTGATGTCTTCTGAGGTAACCCGTGCGATCGATCCCGTCACATCTCGTTTGTTCTGCGTACCATAACCCACCACAACCACATCAGATAGGGTATTGTTTTCCTCATCAAGACTTACATTAACGGTTTGCCCGGTAATGGGAACTTCTCTGGATTTGTAACCGATAAAGCTAAAAACAAGTGTTTTAGCATCATCTGGTACGGTTAGTTTAAAAGCTCCGGTTGCGTCGCTCTGCGTACCGGTAGATGGCGAGCCTTTTACAAATACGCTAACGCCCGGAATTGGTCCGGAGGCCGACGTCACCTTCCCGGTAATTACTTTGCTCTGCGCGAAAGCAAATGAAATTAAACCGAGAGACAAAATCATACTTAAGAGTAGTTTTTTCATCAAATTGTTCGTTTAGTTAGTAATGTTTAATTATGAGTAGGAATGATACTCTTAATATAATTAAAAATACACATAAAACCTTATGGAATAAGGCAAAATAAGGTAGTTGTTTGGGTTAAGACGCAAAAAACGAAACAAAAAGTGGTTAAAATCGTTAATTAATTAGAAAAATACATTATTCACAACAAAAAACACAAGCATGGATAAGTTAGAATTAAAAGGAAAGTGGAATGAAATAAAAGGAAAGGTTAAACAAGCTTATGCTGATTTAACAGACGATGATTTAAAACACGAAGAAGGGCAGGATGATGAATTATTGGGAAAACTTCAACAAAAAACAGGAAAAGGAAGGGAAGAACTTGTAAAATGGATCAACTCATTATAATATCAACTCTATAGGAAAAACTGGCGGTCAATTGGTCGCCTGTTTTGCTTAAAAACATTTTTTATGTCAGATATTGCCAGAAGATTTCCAGAAAACCCAATTTTGTTCCCAAAAGATTTAAGTCCAGGTAGGGCAGGATTGGAAATCGTTTGTCTTTTAAATCCAGGCGTTTTTACCTTCGAGGGGAAAACATGGTTGCTTATCCGTGTTGCCGAAAGACCTGAACAAAAAGAGGGTATCATTTCTTTTCCGGTATTGAAAGAAAATGGGATTGAAATTATTGAGATAGAACAAAACCACCCTGAACTGGATGCTACTGATCCTAGGGTAATCAATTATAAAGGCGCTGATTATTTAACCACTTTATCTTATTTGAGACTGGTTTGCAGTGACGATGGCATACAATTTTATCAGCCAGAGGGATATCCTTTATTGCAAGGCGAAGGAGAGGATGAAGTTTTTGGGATTGAAGATTGTCGCGTTGCTTTAATTGGTGATACTTATTATTTAACTTTTACGGCAGTTTCGGAACATGGGGTTGGTGTAGGTATGCGGACCACAAAGAACTGGAAAAATTTCGAAAAGCATGGAATGATCATTCCACCTCATAATAAAGATTGCGCCATATTTGAAGAACGCATAAACGGTAAATTTTATGCTTTACACCGTCCTAGTAGTGTGGCTTTAGGAGGCAACTATATCTGGCTGGCCGAATCTCCGGATGGCATCCATTGGGGCAAAAACAAATGCATCGTCAAAACCAGGCCAAACTTGTGGGATAGCGCACGTGTTGGTGCTGGCGCCGCACCCATTAAAACAGAAGTCGGCTGGCTCGAAATTTACCACGGCGCAAATGAAAAACATCAATATTGTTTAGGCGCATTTTTAATGGATTTAAATGACCCGTCAAAAGTATTGGCCAGAACGGAAGAGCCGATCATGGTGCCCAAAGAAGATTATGAACTGAATGGTTTCTTTGGTGAAGTTGTATTTACCAACGGGCATATAATTGATGGTGATGATTTAACCATTTATTATGGAGCAGCCGACGAATTTGTTTGCGGAGCTAAATTTTCGGTTAAGGAAATTTTGGAAGAATTGGTCTATTTCTAATTACCACCAAGCCGCTAAGACACGAAGTTTATTTTTGCATCATGCTAACCGATAAACTAATGACAAGTAAACTAGTGAACTGAAGTCAGTTATCAATTTTCAGTTGGCAGTTTTCAATAAACCAATGAGCTTTTCTGCACCATGCTAACCAATAAACTAATGACAAGTGAACCAGTGAACTAAAGTCAGTTATCAATTTTCAGTTGGCAGTTTTCAATAAACCAATGAGCTTTTCTGCACTATGCTAACCAATAAACTATTGACAAGTGAACCAATGAACTAAATAAAAAAAGCGATCCCCATTTCTGAGAACCGCTTGTAAATTTAATTTTTAGACTTTGGGTTTTTACCTTCCGCCCTCTACCTCACTACCCTCAACCTTGTTAGTATCCAAAAATCTGCTCTAAGCTCAATTTAGTCACCGGACCAAATTTAGCTAAATCAGCCATGTTGATTTTCTTTTCTGAAGCAACGATACAATAGCTGTATGGTTTGCCGGAAAGGTTAGTTTGGTGAAACGATTTTACATCGTTAAAAGTTAATGGTTTTAGGTTGGCATACTCATCAATTCTTGAATCGTGATCAAAACCTAATTTTTTATCTGCTAAATAGGTATAAATGATACCATCTTTAGTAATACGGCTGGTTTCTATGCCATTTAAAGAATTGGTTTTTGATAAATCGAATGATTTGTCCGATTCAGGTAACGTAGTTAATAAGTCGTTCATTCCTGCAACCGCATCATTCATTTTATCAGCCTGTGTACCTACGTAAGCGATAATTGTATTTTCTTTTTCTTTACTGTTTGGAGAAGAATATACTGCAAATGTAGAGTAAGCCAGGGCTTTAGATTCGCGGATGGTTTGGAATACAACAGATCCCATACCGCCACCAAAATAGTTATTGAATAAAGCAATTTTAGCTGAATTGGCCGGATCGTACAGGCCGCCATTGCGTACCCAACGGATTTCTGCCTGAACCATGTCATAATCGGCAAAATAAACCTTGTTCGAATCGGTTTTGGTGTACACAAATTTCTTGATCGGCGCCGCATCGGTAAATTCTTTTGCCAATGGATGTGCTTTCACAATCTCAGCAGAAAATGCTGCTAAAGTTTTCGGACCGTAATAAGTAATGGTGTGTTTGTAGTTGGTAAGGTTATGCAAAATGTAGATCAGATCGGCTGATTTCATATTTTTGATCTCATCATTCGTTAATCCATAGTTGAACGGATTATCTTTTCCAAATTGTGCATAGCTCATTAAACCACCAAGAATTGACGATTTATTCAGTTTTGCGTTATCCCTCGATTTTAATAAACGGCCTTTTAAATCTTCCAGGGCTTTTTCGTTTGGTTTGCAATGTGCTAAAACATCTTCAAGTAGCGCCACAGCTTTTTCGAAATTCTCTTGTAAACCGCTGATCGATACCGTAGTCACGTCAGTGCCTACATTAACGTTGTAGTTACAGGCAATGTTATAAAAGGCTTTGCTGATATCTTCTGCAGAATACTTATCGGTACTTAAAAAAGCTAAATATTGAGCAGCATAAGGCAATAATTTATAATTGTAAGAACCCATATCAAAACGGTAACTCATGCGGAAAATTCCGTTTTCAGCGTTTTGGACAGCAATTACATCTGCAATGCCTGCTTTACCAAATTGAAGATCTTTTGTATAATCTAAAAATTTAGGAGCTATTGGTTTAACCGGTGCTGCGATAATTTCTTTTGTGAATGGAGAAACCTCGTTTACATTGGTTTTTACAGCGGTAATGGTTGGTTTTTCTACTTTTATAATGCTTTTGTCTTCGCCTTTATGTTTTAAGATGGAAACATAGTTGTTGATGAAGAATTTATTGGCAAAATCTACAATTTCTTTTTTGGTCACTTTACCCATCGCATCGGTTGATGCCAAAGTTTTATCCCATTCCGTACCACGATTTTGGATAAAAGCATTCATGGTAAAATCTGCACGTACGTCGTTGTTATCAAAGTTCTGTAATTCAGATAATTTAATATTTGCAACAGTTGCTTTAATCAAACTTTCATCAAATTCGCCTTTTTTAAGCAATTCTACCTGCTCTAATAATAATTTTTGAGCTTCCTCTAAACTCTGACCTGCTTTTGGCGAGCCCGATAAAATGAAGATACCATAATCTTTCATCGAGTTGTAACCGGCACCTGCCCTTAACATTTTTTGCTGTTTATTAATGTTGATGTCCATTAAACCAGCCTTACCGTTAGCTAAGATACTGCTGATTAAATCAAGCAATAAACTTTCGTGGGTGTTTTGTGCAAAACCCCTGTAAGCAACATATAAACTCTCAGCACTTGGGCCATAAATATCAACTTTTTGAACTTGTGTTAATGGTTTTTCAGGAGCAGGGTTGTATAACGATAATGGTTTAGACTTCATGTAAGCAAAATCCTTATCAATTTTTTTAATCAGGTCATCATAATTAATATCACCACTCATAATTACGGCCATATTGTTCGGCACATAATATTTATCGTAATATTTTCTGATTTCGATTAACGATGGGTTCTTTAAATGCTCAATTGTACCAATGGTGGTTTGTTGTCCGTAATTGTGCGTTGGGAACAAAGAGTACAACATTTTCTCGTACATTTTACGTCCGTCGTTATCCATGCCAATGTTTTTCTCTTCGTAAACCGCTTCTAACTCAGTATGGAAAATACGGAAAACAGGTGCACGGAAACGTTCTGCCTGTACAGCTAAAAACTTATCGATGGCGTTTGATGGAAGATCTTCTTCATACACCGTTTCCTCTACCGAAGTATGGGCGTTTGTGCTATTGCTTCCGATCGATTTCATCATTTTATCGTATTCGTTTGCAATCGAATAATTAGAAGCCTCGCCTGAGGTTTTATCGATTTCTTTATAAATCTCCTTACGTTTAACCGGATCGGTGGTTTTGTTATACGTTTCGTAAAGTGCCTCGATTTTATCCAGATAAGGTTTTTCTTTGGCGTAGTTTAACGTCCCAAATTTATCCGTTCCTTTAAATAAAAGGTGCTCTAAATAATGCGCTAAACCGGTATTGGTCCGCGGATCAGTATTACTGCCCGCCCTAACTGCCATTTTATAGGTGATGTTAGGCTCTTTGTTGTTTTGAGATAAAATTACCGTTAAGCCATTCTTTAGCGTATAAAAACGGGTTTTAGTCGGATCGTTGGTGACATACTTGTAGGCATAGCCACCCGAAGTTCCTGTTTTCCACTGATAGGTTGTTTGTGCTTGCGCCAAAGAACCTGTTATCAGAAAACAAGCCAAAGTAAATAATTTGAATTTCATTGCTTGGTTTTGGTTTTATGATCATGAGGACGTATTTGGTTTTGGATAAGTTGGCCAAATACAGCGTTCATTTTTAATAAGTTATTTATTCAAATATATATGCTTTCTGTTATGGAATGAAAATAATTTTAATTTCGGAACTAAAAAGGCAGGAATAAATGATTTTAGCATATAAATCGCGGTTTATTGTGCCTTGAATTTATAAATCTGTATTTTTACCGGCATGACAAAGCAGGGCACAAAACCAAATATTTTAGTTGTAAACGACGATGGGATTACAGCTACGGGTATCAAAAATTTAATGGAAGTAATGCAGGAGCTGGGAAATGTAGTGGTGGTGGCACCAGATAGTCCGCAGAGCGGAATGGGGCATGCCATAACCATTGGCAAACCGATCCGTTTTGATAAAGTTGACCTTTATGAAGGAGTAGAAATGTACAAATGCAGCGGAACTCCGGTTGATTGTGTTAAAATTGCCGTAAATAAGATTTTTAAAGGTAAAAAACCTGATTTATGCGTATCCGGAATCAACCATGGATTGAATAACTCAATTAATGTATTGTATTCTGGCACCATGTCGGCTGCGGTAGAAGGAGCTATTGAAAAAATTCCATCTATTGGTTTCTCTTTAGATGATTTTGCTGCCGATGCCGATTTCAGTCATACTAAAAAATATATTAAAAATATCTGTGAGCAGGTTTTGGCAAACGGTTTATCAGAAGGAACTTTATTAAATGTCAATTTTCCAAAAGGAAATAATTTAAAAGGGGTTAAAATCTGCCGTCAGGCCAATGCCAAGTGGATGGAAGAATTTGATGAGCGGACAGATCCTTACAAACGCCCATATTATTGGTTAACCGGTGTTTTCGAAAATTTTGATAAAGGAGAAGATACCGATGTTTGGGCTTTGGAGCACAATTATGTTTCTATTGTTCCCGTTCAGTTCGATTTAACCGCGCATCATGCCATCCAGGCTTTAAACAGCTGGGATTTTATTGGCAACAATGATGCAAAATCCGGAAATGCAGGTACGACAGTTTCGGCACCCGATGGCATTAATTTAGGTTAGGCAACTGCTATTATGATTGATAGGTTAAAAACATTAAATAATTCGGTATGGGTAGGTTTGGGCATTGGTTTGCTTATCCCTGCAATTTTTTGTTCCATTGCATGGTATATTATTCACCATGTGGCTTACCTTACCAAAGCAGATCTGTTGTACATCGGTGGGATTGCAATAAACGCCTACACCATGCAAACATTTTTTAAATACAATAAAGAAAATATCGGAAGGGGTATATTGGCTGCAACATTTTTATGCGCCTTTGTGTTCTTTGCATACAAAGTTTTTTAAAAAACGGGCGTCATTGCGAACTGAAGAAGAGGATGGTGAGCGGGCGTGAAGCAATCTTTCCTGAACGACGAAGGATTAAGGAATAAAATAACAGAAAAAAAAGATTGCTTCGTCATGCCTCCTCGCAATGACGATTTTTTATAATATAAAGAACTATGAAGTACTACCTCGTAGCCGGAGAAGCCTCAGGCGATTTACATGGCGCCAATTTGATGAAAGCCTTAAAAACAGAGGATAGCGAAGCTGTGTTCAGGTATTTCGGTGGCGATAAAATGCAGGCCGAAGGTGGTGAGCTGGTTAAACATTATGCCGATATGGCTTTTATGGGTTTTACCGAAGTGCTTTTAAATTTAAGGACCATTTTTAGAAACCTTAAAGCCTGCAAAGAAGACATTTTAAAATGGAAACCTGATGTATTGATTTTGATCGATTTTCCTGGGTTTAACCTGAAAATTGCCGAATTTGCTAAAGCCAACGGTATAAAAGTTTGTTATTATATTTCGCCCAAAGTTTGGGCCTGGAATCAAAAGCGGGTACTTAAAATAAAAAGAATTGTCGATCACATGTTCTGTATTCTACCTTTCGAGGTCGATTTTTACAAAGAATGGGGCATGAAGGTCGATTATGTGGGCAATCCACTTTTGGATGAAATTGCACAGTTTATACCAGATGTAAACTTTCGTGAAAACCATCAGCTGGGAGATGAAAAAATCATTGCCTTTTTGCCTGGAAGCCGTAAACAGGAAATAGAGCGTTTACTGCCGGTAATGTTAAGTATTACAGAAGAATATCCGGAATATACTTTTGCTATTGCTGCGGCACCTACCTTTAGTGAAGCCTATTACCACCAGTTTACCGGCGATAAAAAAGTCAAACTGCTGTTTAACAATACTTATAATTTATTGCATCATGCCCATGCGGCCATTGTAGCATCCGGAACAGCTACGCTCGAAACCGCCTTGTTTAAAGTACCACAGGTGGTGGTGTACAAAGGAGGTGCCATTTCGATAGCCATTGCGAGGATGTTGGTTAAAATTAAGTTCATCTCACTGGTTAACCTGATCGTGAACAAAAAGATTGTAACCGAGCTGATTCAGGAAGATTGTAATACCCAAAAAGTAAGCAAAGAACTTGAAATTATTTTGGGCGGCGTGGGTAGGAGCGTGATGTTAAAACATTATGACGAATTACAGTTATTAATGGGCAAACCAGGCGCTTCGGCAAAAACAGCCAAATTGATTGTCGAAAAATTAAAGAGTTAATATTATTGCGAATTCAGATACCTCCATAACCGATCGAAATCTTAACCGTCCAATCTTCTTTATTACACTTTATTAGTAAAGTTTTGTTTTACCTATTAACGTAACATTTAAGGGTGTTTTCATTTTTTTTAAAACAAAATGGCCTTTAATGCGTTACTAAATCGTTTTGCGGAAATACTAATCATAACTAATTAATCTCATTGCTCTTATTAATTTGGTGAAATTTGTCCGCATTGCGTAACTAATTATAAACTAAACTAGTGAGTGCCAATGAAAAACATTTTACTCAGGATGTCAGGATTCCTATGCCTGGTCCTACTTTCAAGCCCCCAGTTGTTTGCGAAAATTACGAGCGAAAAAATCAGTTTCAACCGCTATTATTTTCAGCAGGATACAACTAAAAAACAAGACACAACAAAAAAAGTCCCCGTTGCCAAACCCGCCGATACGGTAAAAGTACCGCCGAATCCACTTGGTGGCGCGCGTCCGGTTACTGCCCCGGCACCAGTTCCGGCTACCACTGCACCTGCTACACCAGCCGCCGGTGCTCCTGCAGCAACATCAGCTGCACAAAAAACAATTACCGGTACTGTTGTAGATGAACAGAAACTCGGTTTACCTGGTGTTGGAATTAAAATTCAGGGTAAAACTGGTGGTACCGTTACACAGGAGAATGGTAAATTCAGTATTAATGTAACTGCCCCAACCGATGTGCTGGTGTTCAGTTATATCGGTTACCAAAGCAAATCTGTGCCTGCAGGTAATGGGGCATCTCCTTTAAACATCAGTTTGGTGCCTTCAGGAAGCCAAAACCTAAGTGATGTAGTAGTGGTTGGTTACGGAACGTTGAAAACAAAAGAAGTAACTTCATCCGTTGCCCACGTAGATACTTCTCAGTTTAGGCAAAGTGGTGCGCGGAATGCCTTAGATCTAATTCAGGGTAAAGTTGCAGGGCTAAACATTACCAGGGCAAACAGCTCCAATCCTAACTCAGGACCAAGTGTTCAATTACGTGGTGTAGTTTCTGTAGCTGGTAGTGCAAGTCCGCTTTATGTTATTGATGGTATTCCCGGTGGTAACCCCGATCTTTTGCAACAAGATGATATCTTATCGGTCGACGTATTAAAAGATGGTTCTGGTGCAGCAATTTATGGTACCAGTGCAAATGCGGGTGTAATATTAATCACCACAAAAAAGGGTAAACCAGGTCCGCCAACATTTAGCTATTCTAGTTATATCCGTAAAGAGTTTATCCAAAACCGCTTAGATTTTTTAACAGCCGATGAGTTTAGGGCAAAAATCAATAGCGGCGAAATTAATGCTGTAGATTACGGAGGCAGCGAAGATCTGTACGATAAATTGGTAAACCATGATAATCTGTCTCAAAATCATAACCTTGCACTTTCTGGAGGAACAGATAAAACAAGCTATAGAGCAAGTTTAAATTATCGCGATTTACAGGGTATTGCCCTTGAAAATGGCAGGAAAGAATATACCGGAAGGCTGAACATCAATCAGAAAGGTTTTGATGATAAATTAAACATTCAGTTAAACCTGGCCACCAATATTAATAACGCCAACTTACTTTCCAATGGTACCACTTCATCGTTTTTCGACAATGAATTAAATGCCAGTGGATGGGAAGAGGAATTAACTAAAAACCCAACCAAGCAGATTTATAACCCTGATGGTTCATTTTACTACGATAACCAGAGTACCAATCAATACGCACGTTTATTTACGCAAACCAGCTACCGTAAACAACAAACTACTTCGGCTGATTTGAAAGCTGATTTCGATATTGTTAAAGGTTTAAAAGCTTCGGTGTTTGGATCGTTACAGCGGGATAATTTTGTTGATGGCGGTTATGCGCAATTGAAAAGTGAAAACTCCATAGAAAACAGTGATTACCCAGGTGGCGGATATGCATTCAAAAATAATTTCCTTTCTCAGGGTTATGCTTTTGAACCCACATTACAATACACCACAACGTTTGCCAGCAAACATGCTATTACTGCTCTGGCAGGTTACAGTTATCGCTACAACATTGAAGAAGGTGCTAAAGCAAGTACACGTGGTTTCTTAAACGATCAGTTTAATGAAGATAACCTGGGTGCCGGACAGGCACTGGCCGATGGTAAAGCAGGTATGGGCAGTTATAAAAACGATAATACCCTGATTGCATTTTTTGGTAGGATAAACTATTCATACGATAATAAATACTTATTGCAGTTAATTTTAAGGCATGAAGGATCGTCCAGGTTCGGTGATAACAATAAGTGGGGAAATTTTCCCGCAGTTTCCTTAGGTTGGAACGTTACCGAAGAGGGTTTCATGAAGGATGTGAAGTGGGTTAACTACTTAAAGTTAAGAGCAGGTTATGGGGTAACAGGTAATTCTGGTTTTGCCAATAATGCTTCAAGGGTAGTACTTAGTGGCGGAGGTAAATACCTTTATCCTGATGGTAGCTACAGGGAAACTTATGGTCCACAATATAATCCTAACCCTTTTCTTAAATGGGAATCTAAAAGGGAAACCAATGTTGGGGCAGATTTTACCTTGTTTAACAGTAAGTTAACCGGATCAATTGATGTGTTTGACAGAACCACTAAAGATTTGCTGGATCAATATACTACACCTCAACCTCCTTATGTTCAGAGTACCATTTATGCCAATGTGGGTAATATTTCATCAAGAGGTTTAGAGGTTGCTTTAAGCTATCAAGCCGTTAAATTGAAGGATTTTACTTTCAGTATGGATTTTACCGGAAGTACCATCAAAAACACCTTAAATTCTTATTCTAACGATGCTTTTGCCGTTAAATACAGGACATTCGGCGGAATAGGTGGTTCAGGCGATTTAGGAGATGCCATTACCACTTACGAAGGTGAAGAAGTTGGTATTTTTTATGGTAAACGTTTTGCCGGTTTTGATGCCAATGGAAAATGGTTATTTTATAATAGAAATGGTGTTCCGGTACGTAACGACCAGATCAACAATTCGAAAGATAAGAATGTATCGGATTTAGCGCCGATAGGTAATGCCATTCCGAAATATTATGCCTCATACACTGCAAACTTCACCTACAAGAATTTCGATTTCAGGGTGTTCTTAAGAGGTAAGTTCGATTACGACATCTTAAACACCACTGCATTAAGTTATGGGAATCCAGCCATTACAGGATCTAACTACCTGAGAGATGCATTTGGGAAATACAGCCAGATTAATGATACCTATATGTACTCCGATTACTATGTTGAAAGTGGTACAAACGTAAAAATTGATGAGGTTACCCTGGGTTATAATTTTAAATTAAAAACAAAATATATCCGCAACCTGCGCGTATATGCTACTGGCCAGAATTTAGCAACTATTACAGGTTACAGCGGTAACGATCCTGATTTCGTTCAGGATACAGGCTTAGGCCCAGGTATCGATAACCGCGGTGCTTATCCAAGTACCAGATCATTCTTATTTGGTGTTAACGTAGGGTTTTAATAAATAACAAAATGAAAAATAAATCAATCATATATACGGCCCTTGCGCTAATTGTTGGTATGGCTTCTGCCTGTACCAATTTAGATGAAAATGCATACGATGTTATTCCGGCTGAAAAATTTTATACCAATAAAAACGAAGTAATTTCTGCAGTGTTAAGGCCATATACCCATGCAAACGCCTGGGTAACACCTTCAGGACAAGACGGATGGTGGCGCCTGGCAGAACTTTCTGCCGATCAGCTGGCGTGGCCAACCAAAGGACCGCACGGTGAAGATGGTGGAAAGTGGAAAAGATTACACTATCATAGCTGGACGGTAGATGAAGCTGGAATAAATAACGCATGGGCCCTGATGTATGCCGGCGTTGGCTACTGTAACGATCCAATTGCAAATATTGGATCGAGGGATATTTCTGCCATGGGTATTACCCAACAAGAGAAAGACGAATATATTGCAGAATTAAAATTACTGCGGGCATTCCATTACCTTAAACTCATGGATCTGTTTGGTAATATTCCATTATCAACCACCATTGTAGATCCTGCTAATCCGATTTTACCCAATACAACCAGTAGAAAAGATGTTTTTGCTTTTATCGAAAAAGAAATCAAAGATAATATCAACAATGTACCCAAATTATCAAGGGCACAATTGGGTAGAATGAGTCAGGCCAGCGGTTATGCCATGTTAGTAGAATTGTACCTCAATGCAGAGGTGTGGACAGGTACTGCCCGTTGGGATGATTGTATCGCTGCTGCCGATAAATTAATTAATAATGAAGGTGGTGGACAAAACGGTAGCATGGCACTGGATCCGAATATTTCAGATCAGTTTAAAAATACCAACGATTTATCAAAAGAGGTAATCTTCTCTATAGCTTACGATTTTACAAGAGCCAAATTTGAACCATCATGGACCGGTGAATTTTATCACTTTGCACAAAGGGATATTTATGGCGGTGGCAGAAATGGTAATGACGGGATTGTATTGATTCCGGGAGTTTACACTACTTTTGAAACAGATGATCTCCGTAAAACCAACTGGCTTTTATTCGGGCCACAGTTTAAATTTACCGATCCTACTGCCCCTGTTGAAGGAACCGTAGAGTATGCAGGTAAGCCACTTTCATTTGTAGATAACATCCAAAAAAACACCAAAAATTCTACAGTCACCAATATGAGCGAAGGCGAAGAAAACAGCGGTGTGCGTTTTAATAAATACAAATTAGGAAACTCACTACCAGGCCTTGTTAACGGTGTTCGTGTAGAACCAGATCCAAACTACAATAATACCGACTGGAATGTTTACCGTTTAACCTGGATTTACTTTGCTAAAGCAGAAGCCATCATGCGTAAAAATGGAGGAGCTGCTACAGCAGATGCAGTGACCTTAATCAATACCTGCAAACAAAGAGCTTATACAGCTGCTACCTGGCCAGCCCATGCTTATACTACTGTTTCGCTAACTTTAGACGAGCTTTTGGCAGAGCGTGGAAGGGAATTTATTTTTGAAGGTTTTAGAAGAGATGATTTGATTCGTTTTGGAAAATTTAGCAATACCAAATGGTGGGATCACGAGATATCTACACCAACAAGGTCATTATATCCAATTCCTCAGCGACAAAGAGATTTTAACCCAAAACTCACCCAAAACCCAGGATATTAATTTTGATACAAAAGGCGCTTCATAAGCGCCTTTTGCTGTTTTATGCCTCATTTTTTTATCCTGCCAACCTTTAACAACTGTTTCTAAAACGATTAACATAAAAAATGTTAAATTGCGTTTTTATAACGGGCAAAAAATTAAAAGCTATAATTTTTATTTAGCTTTGAATCGATTAACATAAAAGAATTCCAGCCAAATGAAATCGCTTTCCATCAAAGATATAGCTGTTAAAGCAAATGTATCCATCACCACAGTTTCCTTTATTATTAATGGTAAAGCAAAAGAGAAATCAATCAGTGAAGCGGTTATTGAAAAGGTAGAGAAAATTATTGCAGAAAGCGGTTATAAACCCAACCAGATTGCCAGAAGTTTGCGTACCGGAAACTCAAACATCATCGGCCTGATCATTGAAGATATTTCCAACTCATTTTTTTCCAGGATAGCCAGGTTAATCGAAGATAAAGCCTATAAAAGGGGGTATAAAATCATCTACTCCAGTACCGAAAACAGTGTTGATAAAGCGAAAGAACTAATCAATATGTTTAAATCTCGTAAAGTTGATGCCTATATTATTTCGCCTATTAAAGGAATAGAAGAAGATGTAAAAATGCTGTTGGAAGATGGCAATCCCGTAATCTTTTTTGACAGGAACCTGCCCGATATCAATACCAGTTATGTAGGGGCCGATCATTTTAATGCTTCTTACCAATCTATCCAGAGTTTTATCGATCAGGGCAAAAAGAATATAGCCCTTGTAACCACCGATATCAACGTAGAGCAGATTGTAGAACGTTACGATGGTTATAAAAAAGCTTTGGAAGACAATGGCATCAAATACGATGAAAACCTTGTGTTAAAAATCCATTTTAACCAGGAAGAAAGCGAAACCATCAGCCAGATCAAACAACTGCTTGAACAGAAAAAAATCGATGCCGTTTTATTCGCAACCAACTACCTTGCCATCAGCGGCCTTAAAGTTCTAAAACAGATCAATAAAAAAATAGGGGATGATTTTGCCATTATTGCCTACGATGACCATGAAGCCTTCGAACTGCATACCCCGGGAATATCGACCGTACAGCAACCTTTGGAAGAAATTGCAGAAAATGTAATCAAACTGATCCTTAAACAGCTTTCTTCTAAAGCCAAACCCGAAAACCAGCAGATCATCATTCCGGCCAAACTTATCATCAGGGATTAATATTTTGTAACTTAAATATTACGAAATGTGGTTTTAATATGATTTTTAAATTCTCTAATATTGGATTAGTAAAACGTTTTACTTTATTGCGGCTTTAGAGAGCGAAAATCCATCTTAACTAGAATTATCATCCTCATTTTCATTCAATCAGAATAAATATTTGGTCGGTAAATTAAGTAAAACGATTTATCCATTGCAAAGAACCAAATATTGAATTATGAGAAACCTTTCCTTGCTGGCATTTTGCCTTTTTTTTACTTTCACGCTTAAAGCACAAGATAAAGCCCCGGCTTATCCGCTGGTAACGCATGATGCCTATTTCAGTATCTGGTCTTTTGGCGATGGCTTAAATCAATCGGTTACCAAACACTGGACCGGTAAGGAACAATCTTTATTGGGCATAATAAAAGTTGACGATCAGTTTTACCGTTTTATGGGCGAAGAAAGCAAAAGCTTTAAAACCATACTCCCAGCTGCTGATGAAGTTAAATACCAGGCCAGTTATACCTTCGATCAGCCTGAAAAAGGTTGGGAAACCAATACTTACAATGATGGTGCCTGGAAAAAAGGCGATGCTCCGTTTGGCGATGAGCGAAGCGATAAAACAAAATGGAGTACCGACGACCTGTATTTCAGAAGAACTTTTGAAGTTGCAAATCCAACATCAGCAAAAAAATATCTTAAACTCAATCACGATGATAATGTAATGGTGTACCTCAACGGGAAATTAATTTACAGGAAAAACGGATGGGTTTCTGATTATATCTACCTGCCAATTGAGGATGGCATTTTACTAAAAGGTAAAAATGTACTGGCTATTCATTGCAAAAATACTGCAGGCGGGAGGCATTTAGATGCCGGGATTGTAGAAGAGGAAGCTCAGGAGGTAAAAATTGCGCCTGCAACCCAAACCAATGTTACCGTACAGGCTACCACAACAAAATATAACTTTACTTGTGGTAAAGTAGCTTTAGAAGTGAGTTTTACTTCGCCACTGTTGCTTAACGATATTAAACTAACCGCAAGGCCAATCAGTTATATCAACTATGCGGTAAAATCAACTGATGGCAAAGCGCATAAAGTTGATGTTTTCTTTGGAGCCTCATCAAATATTGCAGTAAATACACCAACTCAGGCTGTTTCTGCCTGGAAAAGTACCAAAAACAGCCTTTCTATCCTTAAAACAGGTACTGTTGAACAGCCTATATTAAAAAAACGTGGTGATGATGTACGGATTGATTGGGGTTATTTATATGTTGCTGTACCTTCAAAGTTTAATGCTGTGCAGTTTATCGGTACCCAGAACGAAAGTTTAAAAGCTTTTATGGCGGCAAAATATCCCAATCAAAACCAGGTTTTAAATTCCAAAAACTTAAGTCTAAACAGTGTGATTCCTTTTGGTACTGTTTCTTCTGCTGCGGTGGAGAGATATGTATTGTTGGGGTATGATGATTTAAAATCGGTAGAGTACTTTGGCGAAAAACTATCTCCGGTTTGGAGGCAATCCGGTTCGCAGCAATTTGAAGATCAATTGGCAGATGCTAATATTCAATATCCATCTTTAAAAGCCAAATGTGCCGCTTTTGATGCGAAACTTTATGCTGATGCGGAAAAAGCAGGAGGAAAGGAATATGCAGAAATGTGCAAGCTGGCCTACAGACAGGCGATTGCAGCCCATAAAATCGTATATGCACCCAATGGCGATATCCTTTTTCTTTCTAAAGAAAACTTTAGTAACGGATCAATCAATACGGTTGATGTAACCTATCCATCTGCGTCACAATTTTTAGTGTACAATCCTGAATTGCTAAAAGGGATGTTGAACGGTATTTTTTATTATTCGGAAAGTGGAAAATGGAAAAAACCTTTTGCCGCACACGATTTAGGTACTTATCCTCTGGCAAACGGTCAAACTTATGGTGAAGATATGCCGGTGGAAGAAGCGGGGAACATGATCATTTTAACTGCCGCCATTACCAAGGCAGAGGGAAACGCAAAATATGCCGAAAAACACTGGGAAGTAATGTCGGTATGGGCCAATTACCTTTTAAGAGAAGGTTTCGATCCTGCCAACCAGTTATGTACCGATGATTTTGCAGGCCACCTTGCCCGTAATTCGAACTTATCGGTAAAGGCAATTGTGGCTTTAGGCGGTTATGCGCAAATGGCACAGTTACTAGGTAAAACCGATGTAGCCACCAAATACCGCACAGCTGCTTTACAAATGGCGCAGAACTGGATGAAACTTGCCGATGACGGCGATCATTATGCTTTAACATTTAATGATAAAAATACCTGGAGCCAGAAGTATAACCTGGTTTGGGATAAACTTTTAAAATTGGATCTTTTTCCAAAAGAAGTGTATAAAAAGGAGATTGATTTCTATTTAACTAAACAAAAAGATTTCGGACTGCCTTTGGATAGCCGCAGAACCTATACCAAATCAGATTGGATTATGTGGACCGCAACACTAGCTGATAACGAAGCAGATTTCCAAAAATTCATTAGTCCCATTTACCGATATGCTACCGAAACTGAAAGCAAGGTGCCATTGAGCGATTGGCACGAAACCACCAACGGTAAAATGACAGGTTTCCAGGCAAGAAGCGTAGTTGGCGGTTACTTCATTAAAATGCTGGCCGATAAATGGAATATTAAATAAAAGCATTAATCAGCTTTGCCTGCAACCATTTACCTATGCAGGCAAAAGCTGATTTTTAAAATATACAGCATGGTTTTATACCTGCTGAAAAGAACAACACACACAAACAAACCAATGAAACTTAAATTAATCGCATCCATTTTATGCTGTCTTGCTTGCAAAGGGCTATCGGCGCAGCAGAAAGATTGGGTCCACTATGTGAACACGCTTCAGGGAACCAATTCCAAACACGAGCTCACCAGGGGAAATACCTATCCCACAACCGCCCTGCCTTTTGGCATGCACACCTGGACACCCCAAACGGGAAGAAACGGCGATGGCTGGAAATACCAATACTTTAAAGATAAAATCAGGGGTTTTCAGCAGGCGCATCAATGCAGCTCGTGGACAAGGGATTATGCGGTATTTTCTTTAATGCCAATGGTTGATGAACTTGTTGTTGACGAGAACCAGCGTGAAACCCGGTTTAGCCATAAAGATGAAGTTGCAAAACCGAATTATTATAAAGTAAAGTTCGAAAACGAGATTACTACAGAAATTTCTCCATCAGAGCGTGGTGCGCATCTGCGTTTCAGCTATCCAAAAGGTAAAAGGAGCTACCTGATCCTTGATGGATACACCAGGTTGAGCGGTGTGCAGATCTACCCAAAGGAAAATAAAATTACAGGATGGGTAAATAATGGCGAAGGTTTTAAGCGTGGCTGGAAAAGTTATTTTGTGATCCAGTTCGATCAGCCCATTAAATCTTATGGTACCTGGGAGAACAAACGCAATACGGTAAATAAAGATTCGCTAACTGCCGAAGGATTAGGAAAAGGTGCATTTGTACAATTTGAGTCAGGTACTAAAGTTCAGATTAAAACCGCTTCCTCTTACATCAGCTTAAAACAGGCCGAGCTTAATTTAAAAAGAGAGCTGGGCAGCGATAAAACTTTAGAAGATACCAAAGCCAATGCTGCTGCGGTATGGAATAAATCTTTAGGTAAAGTTGAAGTGGAAGGTGGATCGAAAGCCGATATGGCAACCTTTTATTCTTGCTTTTTCAGGGCAAGTTTATTCTCAAGAAAATTTTATGAAATCAATGAGGCTGGAAAACCTTATTATTTCAGTCCTTACGATGGTAAGGTACATGATGGGTATATGTTTACCGATACCGGTTTCTGGGATACCTTCCGTGCGCAATTTCCATTAAATACCCTGGTACAGCCCGAAATGCATGGTCGTTACATGCAGGCCATGCTTGATGCTTATGAGCAATGCGGTTGGCTGCCCTCATGGTCGTTCCCCAGCGAAGCAGGCAGTATGATCGGTAACCATGCCATTTCTTTACTGGCCGATGCCTGGGTAAAAGGAATCAGAACTTTTGACCCCAAAAAAGCCCTTGATGCCTATTATCATGAAGCGATGAACAAGGGGCCCTGGGGACCTGCAAACGGTAGGGATGGGGTAACCGAATATAATCAATTGGGTTATGTGCCTTATCCAAAATATAGGGAAGCCACCGCAAAAACGCTGGAGTATGCTTACGATGATTATTGTGCCTACCAATTGGCCAAAATGATTGATGACAAACATTATATAGAGGTTTTTGAAAAACCAATGTATAATTATAAAAATGTGTACGATCCTGCTACACGGTTTATGAGGGGCAAAAACGCAGAAGGCAAATGGTCGCCAAATTTCGACCCGACAGAGTGGGGCGGACCTTTTACCGAAGGCAACGCCTGGCATTGGCAGTGGTCGGTTTTTCAGGATACCAAAGGCTTGATTAATTTGATGGGTGGGTACAACAATTTTACGGCAAAACTGGATTCTGTTTTTACCGAACCCAATAAAGTTAATGTTGGCTCTTACGGCGGCATGATCCACGAAATGACTGAAATGGTGATGGCTAACATGGGGCAATATGCACATGGAAACCAACCGATACAGCACATGGTTTACCTTTATAATTATGCTAACCAGCCCTGGAAAGCGCAGTTTCACGCCCGCGAGGTGATGCATAAATTGTATGATGCTACCGAAAACGGTTATCCCGGTGATGAAGACCAGGGGCAAACTTCATCATGGTATGTGTTAAGTGCTTTGGGTTTTTATAGCGTTACGCCTGGTACGGGCGAATATGTTTTAGGTAGCCCAATGTTTAAAAAAACAACGATTAACTTAGAAAACGGTAAAAAATTCGTGATCGAAGCACCCGCAAATGATTCCGACCACGTTTATATTAAATCTGCCAGCTTTAACGGTAAAAATTTCACCAGAAACTTTATTAATCACAGCGATATTTTAAAGGGCGGGGTGTTAAAATTAGAGATGAATGTTAAACCTTCGTTAAATAGAGGACTTTTAGAAGAAGATAAGCCTTTTTCGCTGAGTAAATAGATATTGAATCGCTATTTTTGGCGCATTGATGAAAATTAGTATAATAACAGAAATATAGATATAGAATGGAAAAGCCTGTTGCATTAGGTGTAGATATTGGCGGCTCGCATATTACAGCCGCATTGGTGGATTTGGAAACAAGAACTTTGGTGAAGGATTCCATCAAGCGTAGCCCTGTGAATTCGCAGGAGAATAAAGAAGTGATTTTATCGGCATGGTGCGATATTATCAGCAAAGCTTTTCAAAATATTAAAAACGGTGCACGTAACGTGGGTATTGCCATGCCCGGGCCGTTTAATTATGATAAAGGAATTTCATTGATCAAAGACCAGGACAAGTTTAAGTCGCTTTATCAGGTTAATGTTAAAGAAGAACTGGCTAAACGTTTGGATATTCCTGCCGAAAATATCCATTTTATAAACGATGCCGCTGGTTTTTTACAGGGTGAAGTTTTTGCCGGGGCTGCAAAAGGAAATGCAAGTGTGTTGGGCCTAACATTGGGAACAGGGCTTGGGTCTTCGCTTTGTTTAAACTATAAAGCTTTTGATGCCGACCTGTGGAACTCCGAATTTTTAGACGGAATTGCAGAAGATTATTTATCTACGCGCTGGTTCGTAAAACGTTTTAACCAACTTAGCGGGAAAACCGTAGATGGGGTGAAAGAACTCGTAGAAATAGTAGAAACCGATCATTTTGCTACTCGGGTATTTATGGAATTTGGCTATAACCTGGCCCAGTTTTTAATTCCTATTATTAAAAAACATAAAATAGATACCGTTATTGTTGGTGGTAATATTGCACAATCTTTTAGTGCTTTCGCCCCCGAGCTGATTGCTACCCTAAAAGGCAATGGATTAGATACGAATATCAAAATTTCGGAGCTTAAAGAACATGCTGCGTTAATTGGTGCTGCAAGCTGTTGCGATTTGAGTTTAACTTAAGGAGTTTTAGCTGAGTATTTTACAATATTTTTAAGTTACACATAAATTAACCGTGGAATTACAATTTTAACAATGTAATTCTGCGGTTATTCTCCAATTTTACTTTTTTTTAAAAAAAAGAATGCTTTTTGTAGGATATTCTCATTCCTGATTTATTCTTATTTATTCCTTTGCATATTTTTTTAATATTTATCTGATAAAAAAAATAAATAATTCTTGATTATTTAAGAATATGTTTAATATTGTTTAGTAAAACGTTTTAGTTTGCATTTATATAAAATATTTTGCTTGGTAAAAAGTGTTGTCATCAGATCAGATTTTCTAAGTATTAAAAAATAAGAGGCTAAATTTAAGTTATAAAAAAGTTTCAGGATCAAGGTTCAGATCTTTCCTTTTTTATCAAAACACACATATAAGACAAATGAATAAGAAAATTTTAATCCTCGCATTGGTATCATTCTTAGCAGGTGCTGCTGCTGCCCAAAACAGAGAAAGAGAATATAAAATTACCATCAACGACAAAGACAGTGTAACAAACGCCAAGGTTGATGCTAAACTAAAGGCCGCCTTTTTTGAGGTTTATCCGGGCTTTGCACAGGCAGATGGCTATAGGACCAAAAGAAATGTAGTGCTTGATTTTGTAAAAGACGAAACACCAACCATTATCGCTAAAGCAGGAGAAATTAAAGTGAACAGCGAATGGGTTAAAAATAAATCCCAGAAGAAAATCCAGAAAGAATTATTTACTGCACTTTCGAAAAACTGGGTTTCATACAGTAAAGAAAAACATAATGGATATACTTTAACTTTCATCAGTAAAGACCCAAATTTAGATCCAGCAGTTAGAAAAAACTTAATTTCTACATATTTTGAGATTTACCCAAAATTGGTAAAAACATTTAATGATAAATCTACACACGATGTACTTTTTGTAGTAGATACCGCATATAAAGCCGTAGCCGAGGCCAGTGGCAACAGGATTTTGTTCAGTGCGGGTTATATGAAAGCACATCCAACCGATATAGATGTGGTTACACATGAAACGATGCAGATTGTTCAGGGTTATGGTTACAGTGCTGGTCCGGTTTGGTTAACCGAAGGTATTGCCGATTATGTACGTTATAAATACGGCGTCGATAATGTGGGCTCTAAATGGAGCCTGCCAGCTTACAATGAAAAACAAAATTATACCAATAGCTACCGGATTACCGCCCGCTTTTTTGCCTGGTTAGAACAAAATGTAAAACCTGGGTTAATTGCCACATTAGATCAACAATTAAGGGCACATCAGTACAATGCACAATCATGGGAAACCATAACCGGAAAAACCCTAGATCAGCTTTGGACCGATTATGGCAAAGAACCCCAAAAAGTAACCCTTACCTATAGCAGTAAGAAATCATAAAAAGAAATTTACAGAGAAGTCTAGTTTTACAGGCAATGTGCCCAGGCAAACTTGACTTCTCTTTGGATACATACCAAAAAGAGATTTATCTAGACAGATTTAGCTTCGCTGAACACTCCGTTGCACCCGCTAGCTTTCGGGTCCGCTCGAAATGACGACCGCTGTTTTGTAAAAATATTCATCACTAAAGTAAAATTTTTGATCATTTACTAAAACGTTTTACATAAAATATTTAATTTGCAGAATCAAACAGGCTAACCAAAAAAAATAATTTCCCATATCAATGAAAAAAATATCAATTCTTTCCGTTTTCTTAATGCTTGTTTCTGCTGGTTTAGTGCAGTTGAAAGCGCAGGAAATCACTAAAAAGAGCGGTTACACCTTATCGTTCGAAAGCAATTTCAAGGAACTCGACCCACAATTGAAAAAACGTTTAATCAAAACATTTTTCGAGGTTTATCCAAAGCTGGCAAAAGAATACAACCCATCAACCATAAAAGAGGTAAAGTTTTTTGTAGATACAGCTTACAAAGGCGTGGCTGCAACTGCTGATGGCAAAGTAACCTTCAGTTCGATGTGGATGATTAAACATCCCGAAGATATTGATGTGGTTACACACGAAGTCATGCACATTGTACAAGATTATGGTCGCAGTGTTGGCCCGGGTTGGTTAACCGAAGGCATTGCCGATTATGCCCGTTATAAGTTCGGTGTAGATAATGCAGGTGCCAAATGGTCTTTGCCGGCTTTAAAACCAGATCATTCTTATAAAAACAGCTACCGCATTACCGCTGCATTTTTTGCATGGATAGAAAAAAGTGTAAAACCTGGCACCATTAAAGCGGTTGATGCTTCTTTAAGGGACCATACCTATACTAAAGAAATCTGGACGAAATTAACCGGTAAAGATTTAGATGCACTTTGGGCAGATTACGTTAAAAATTCGCAAGTTTAAAAAATAATTACACGCATATAAAAAATCACAAACACAACAAATGAAACGATTATTTATCGCCTTATTGGGTTTTGCGGCAACAACCAGTTTCGCACAAACCATAGGCAAAGTTACAGATCCTGTTGATTGGATAAACCCTTTAATGGGAACAGCGTCCAAACCGGCATTATCTAACGGAAATACCTATCCGGCAATCGGTTTGCCATGGGGAATGAACATGTGGACACCACAAACAGGTAAAAGTGGCGATGGATGGGCGTACACTTACGACGCAGATAAAATCCGTGGTTTTAAACAAACCCACCAACCCTCACCATGGATGAACGATTACGGTGCTTTTTCGATTATGCCCGTTACCGGAAAATTAAGATTTACCGATGATGACCGTGCCAGTTGGTTCAGCCATAAAGCAGAGGTTTCAAAACCATATTATTATAGCGTTTATTTGGCAGATGCCGATGTAACCACCGAAATTACCCCTACAGAAAGAGCTGCACAGTTCAGGTTTACTTTTCCTAAAACCGATAGTTCTTATGTAGTTGTAGATGCCCAAAACAAGGGTTCGTATATTAAAATCATTCCGGCAGAAAGAAAAATCATTGGTTATACTACTAAATATGCCCGTGGTCCGCTGCCTAAAAACTTCAAAAACTATTTTGTAATCTATTTCAATAAAGATTTCAAACTGGCGAAAACCTGGGATGACAAAAAATTGAACGATAAAGATTTAGAATTGACTGTCGATCATGCAGGTGCTGTTATCGGTTTCGCTACACAAAAAGGCGAGCAGGTAATTGCTAAAGTGGCTTCATCTTTCATCAGCTTTGAACAGGCTGATCTTAACTTAAAAAGAGAATTGGCTAACGATGGTTTCGATGCAACTAAAGCAAAAGGCAGGGCAACCTGGAACAAAACCTTAAGCAAAATTTCTGTTGAAGGGGGTACCATCGATCAGGCCCGTACTTTTTACTCGGCCATGTACCGTACCCTTTTCTTCCCTAACAAATTATACGAAGTTGATGCACAGAACCAGATTGTACACTGGAGTCCGTATAATGGTCAGGTTTTGCCAGGTTATATGTTTGCCGGTACTGGTTTCTGGGATACTTTCAGGGCTTTATACCCTTTCTTAAACCTGGTTTATCCTTCTATCAACAAAGAAATGCAACAAGGTCTAATCAACGATTATAAAGAAGGTGGTTGGTTGCCTGAGTGGAGCAGCCCGGGTTATGCTAACATTATGGTGGGTAACAATTCTGCTTCTGTAGTTTCTGATGCCTACATTAAAGGGATGCGTGGTTACGATATCGAAACATTATGGTCTGCTTTAAAACATGGTGCCAACAACGAAGGCCCTATGGAAGCCGTTGGTCGTGATGGGGTTAAATATTACAACGAACTGGGTTATGTACCTTTTGATGTGAAAAAGAACGAAAATGCGGCTAAAACTTTAGAATATTCTTATGATGACTTTACCATCTACCAATTGGGTAGGGCTTTAGGTAAACCGGCATCAGAAATCGACATCTACAAGAAAAGAGCCATGAATTATAAAAACCTTTTCGATCCGGCTTCTGGCTTAATGCGTGGTAAAAACCAGGACGGAACTTTCCAAAGCCCGTTCAGTCCATTTAAATGGGGTGGTGCCTTTACCGAAGGTAATAGCTGGCATTATACCTGGTCAGTTTTCCAGGATGTTGATGGTTTAGCTAAATTAATGGGCGGTCACGATAAATTTGTAACCAAACTGGATTCAGTTTTCTCTATGCCTCCGGTATTTGATGAAAGTGCTTACGGTGGCGTAATCCACGAAATCCGCGAAATGCAGATTGCAAACATGGGCCAGTATGCGCATGGTAACCAACCTATTCAGCACATGATTTACTTGTATAATTATGGCGGTGCCCCTTATAAAACACAATATTGGGTGCGCGAAACCATGAACAGGATGTACAAAGCTACACCAGATGGTTATTGCGGTGATGAAGATAACGGGCAAACCTCTGCCTGGTATGTTTTCTCAGCAATGGGTTTCTATCCGGTAACGCCAGCGGTTGATCAGTATGTATTAGGTGCGCCATTGTTTAAAAAAGTAACCATTACTTTAGAAAACGGCAAAACTGTTGTAATCAATGCACCAGAGAATAACGATAACAATCGTTATGTACAAAGCTTGCAGATGAATGGTAAACCTTATTCTAAAAACTGGATCAGCCACAGTGGTTTGCAAAAAGGTGCGGTGTTAAACTTTAACATGTCGGCAACGCCAAACAAAACAAGGGGTTCAAATCCAGCTGATTTCCCTTATTCGTTATCAACAGAAAAATAGAAAACATCACCACCGGGTAAAGCAATTTATCCGGTGGATATTTTAAGGAAACCTTTAGCTTTTAACCGGGCTAAAACTAACAAACCAAATATATGAACATCAACGTCTCGAAGACGGGTTTTACGGCCATCATCTGGCTTTGCGGAACCCTGCTGGCATTCGGTCAGCGTATCGATCTCAAAGATCTTTCTGCCTTTAAAAATCCTTCAAATTCCTGGTCACTTGCACAAAACGTGGTAGCCGATCTTAATGCCGAAAATGTTTTAAAAACAACCAAAGGCGAAGGTATTTTAGTCAATCAGTCTACCGCGAAAAAAGCAGGATCTGATTTGTACACCGCAAACGAATATGGCGATGTAGCCGTAGAGTTAGATTATTTAACCGCCAAAGGAACCAATTCTGGTATTTACCTTCAGGGAAATTACGAAATCCAGATTGATGACGCCTGGGGATTAAAAAACGCCAGTTCATCAAATAATGGCGGGATCTACCAACGTTGGGACGACAGCAAACCTGAAGCCGAAAAAGGTTTTGGTGGTGTTGCACCCCGTCAGAATGCAAGTAAAGCACCTGGTTTATGGCAGCATATCAAAATTATTTTCCAGGCGCCAAAATTTGATGCCTCAGGAACAAAAACTCAAAATGCAAAAATCATTAGTGTAGAACTAAACGGCGTATTGATCCACGAAAATGTTGAGCTTTTTGGAGCAACAAGAGGTGCCGCCGGTGCTGAAAAAGCAAAAGGGCCTTTGCGTTTGCAAGGCGATCATGGTTCGGTAGCTTTTAGGAATATCGAAATCACGGCATTGTCTGAAATTCCAAAATCAAACCAGAATGGTGGTGCTGATCCGATTTATATCGAAGCTGCAAGCAATAACATGATCAGAAGTTTTGTTGATGTGGCACCACGCGTTCGCTCGGTACATGCCATTTCAGTTGGCGGACCAGAAAAAACGGCTTACAGTTACGATCTGGATAACGGAACTTTATTACAGGGCTGGCATGGCGATTTCATCGATGCTACCCCAATGTGGGACGGTCGTGGTAACGGAACCTCACGTGCTTTGGGCAGTGTTACCCGTTTCACCAAAAAACCGGTTTTAGCCATATCAAAACTGGCAAACGATCAGGCTGCCTGGATTGCTGATACCGCAGGTACCGGCTTCAGAACCAAAGGTTACGTAATGGATAAACAGGACCGTCCGGAGTTTAAATACATCATCAACGGAACTCATGTTACCGATGCTGTTAAAGTAATGGAAAATGGACAAGGTTTAACCCGCGAAATTGCCATCGATAAACCATCTAAAGACTTATATTTCTTATTGGCAACCGCTTCCAATATCGAAGAAGTAGCTAAAGGTTTATACCTGGTAGATGACAAATCTTATTACATCCAGCTGGCCGATGGATCGTCCAAACCGGTAATCAGAGATGTTGATGGCAAGAAACAATTTATTGTAGCTATCGGAACCAGGTTAAATTATACCATTTTGTTTTAATTGTGATGACAATGAGAAATACATTCAAAAAATTAGCAATACTGGCATTAAGTTTTAGCTTTTCTACAGTTTTTGCGCAAGAAACCCCGAAAGAAGAAGATTTTTTCAAAATAAATAAAGTACGCGTACCTGAAGGACCGATTTTAGAAGTTGGTGGTTTGATTACCATGCCAAACGGCGATTTAGCCATTTCTACCCGTAGGGGAGAAGTGTTTATTGTAGAAAACCCTACCAGTGCCAAACCTTACTGGCGCAGATTTGCCTATGGACTGCACGAAATTTTAGGTATTGCCTATAAAAATGGTGCATTGTACGTGGCACAACGTGGCGAACTGACAAAATTGATCGATAAAGACCAGGATGGGAAAGCCGATGTGTACGAAACCATTTATGCATGGCCTTTAAGCGGTCACTACCACGAATATAGTTTCGGACCTAAATTAATGCCTGATGGTACCTTTATGGTTACGGCAAACGTTGCTTTTGGTGATGAAGAATGGTGGCGTGCGGAAAGTCGTGTTCCAATGCGTGGCTGGGCGATGAACATTACCGAAGATGGTAAAATGAGTCCTTACGCTGCAGGTTTCCGTTCGCCTGCCGGTATTGGTAGCATTGATGGTCAGTTTTATTACACCGAAAACCAGGGCGACTGGGTAGGATCAGGTGGTTTATGGAAAGTAAACAAAGGCGATTTTATGGGCCACCCTGCAAGTTTAAGGTGGACAAACCTTCCAAATTCTCCTGTTAAATTACAATCCGATTTCTTCTATTCTCAAATGGATGAACGCCGTATTAAAAACGAACAGGGTAGATACATCAAACCAGAAAACAGGGTAAACGAAACTTTCAAAACCTTGTTCGAAATGAAAAAGGTATTTCCTGAATTGCGTTTGCCTTCAGTTTGGTTGCCTTATGGTATTTTGGGTATCTCATCTGCAGAACCTGTTAAAATTCCTGTCAATACATTTGGCCCTTTTGCTGGTCAGATTTTGGTTGGCGACCAGGGGATGAGTATCATCTCGAGGATTTTTATGGAAACCGTAAAAGGTGAAGAACAGGGCGCTGCCTTCCTTTTCCGAAAAGGTTTTCGTTCGGGTGTGTTGAGGTTAGAGTGGGGTACCGATGGATCATTATTTGTAGGCGAAACCAACCGTGGTTGGGGGTCGGCAGGTGATGCCAATGAAGGTTTGGAAAGATTGGTGTACAACAACAAAACCCCTTTCGAAATGAAAGCTGTAAGGGCGATGCCTGATGGTTTCGAAGTAGAGTTTACCATGCCTGTTGATCGTAAATCGGCAGAAGACCTGGCTTCGTACGATGCAGAAAGCTTTATTTATAAATATCACCCGGTTTATGGTTCACCTCCGGTAAATACCGAAAAATTAAAAATCTCAGGTGTTAAAGTTTCAGCCGATGGATTAAAAGCAAGGATTATTGTGAAAAACCTGCGTCAGTATTATATCCATACCATAACATTAGATGGTTTAAGATCGCAGGATGGTTTTTATTCTTTGGTTCACCCGGTAGCTTATTACACGTTGAACCAGATTCCTGATGGAAATAAACTTTCTGCCAATGAGGTGAGCACCAAAAACTCTGCAGCAGCACCAGCTGCCCCTGCAAAGAAAACAGCCGCGCCAAAAGGAACTACCGGTAAAGCACCTGAAGCCAAGGGCGCAGCCGCAAGCGGGACTAAACCAGCTACTACAACTGCAAAAGCACCTACTTTTAAAGAAGTGGAAGGTTTGCTAACCAAAAACACCTGTTTGGCCTGCCACAACCAGACCAAAAGGCAGATTGGTCCACCATTTGCAGAAATTGCCAAACGTAAATATTCACCAGAAAAAATATTTCAGTTGATCCATAACCCACAACCACAAAACTGGCCGGGTTATTCGACAGAAATGCCTCCAATGCCGCAGGTAACCAAAGCAGAAGCTTTAAAAATTGCAGGTTGGATCAATTCTTTAAACAAATAAGTTAGTTAGTATAGTTGTTAGGAACGGTTAGTAGAAATGCTAACCGTTTTTTTAATTTTACAAGAAAAAATGAAGAACGTTTTACTCTTAATAGGGTTATTCTTATTAACCTACTTTGCAGCCCATGCACAGCAAAATAAAATATCGGGCACCATAAAAGATGGTAAAAATGAAGCCATTGCCAACGTAACGGTGCAGGTATTGAATACCAATTTATCTGCGGTGAGCAAAACTAATGGAGATTTTGAAATCACAAATATCCCAGCCGGAAAATTAACCTTAAAATTTAGTGCCATCGGTTATGCAACGGCCATAAAAACAATAAGCAATAACCAAAAGCTTGATATGGTATTGGCAGAAAGTAATTCCAGATTGGATGAAGTAACCGTATCAGCACAAAAAACAGAAGAAAATGTACAGAACATTCCAGCGGCGGTTACGGCTTTTTCAGCCTCTAAGATCAGCGATTACCGCATTCTGAATACCAGGGATTTAGCTACCTTAGTACCCAATTTATACAGCAGTAATCCTGGCGATGGCAGAAACGTAACATCTATTCGGGGAATAGGAACTACTTCTTACGATCCTGCTATTGCAACTTATATCGATGGGGTAAATCAATTTGGTTTGGATACTTATATTGCTTCATTATTTGATGTGGAGAGAATTGAAGTACTCCGCGGGCCACAAGGAACCTTATATGGCCGCAACGCAATGGGAGGGGTGATCAACATCATCACCAAACAACCCAGCAATACAACAACTGGCTTTGCTGGGATCGACATAGGTAATTATGGCCAGCAGCGTTATAGTTTAGGGATCCGTACACCCTTAATTAAAGATAAACTGTTTTTTGGTGCTGCCGGATTGTACAACAGGCAAAATGGTTTTTATGCCAATACCTTTAACAATACAAAATTTGATAAGCTGCATGGCTTTATGGGTAATTATTACCTGAAGTTTTTGGCTACATCAAAATTTGCACTGACATTAAATGTGAAGCATAACGAAAACAGGAATAATGGAACTTTTCCTTTAACCGGTTCGGTTGATGAAGCCTTGGCCAATCCTTTTCAGTTAAACCAAAATTCGACAACAGAAATGGTCGATAATCTTTTTAACGCTTCCTTGTCAGCAAACTATGCCGGAAATGATTTTAATTTTACATCTCAAACTGCTTACCAGTCTAATTACAGGTATTATAAACAACCCATCGATGGTGATTTCTCACCCGCCGATATCGTTTCTATTGTAAATAATTATGGTAAAGACTGGAATAAGGTGAAGGTATATACACAGGAATTTAAATTCAGTTCGCCTGCTTCCAATATTTCAAAATTTAAATGGGTAGCCGGTTTATATGGTTTCTATCAAAAAAATCCGGTAAAGCAAGGCTCCTATTTTGGTGCTGATGGAGCCGTTTATGGTGCAGAACCGAATACAACAGCTGTAAATATTAATTCGGGGAAAAGTGCTGGTTTTGCTGCTTATGGACAGCTTTCTTACCAGATTACCCAACATTTAACGGCCACTGCTGGTTTACGGTACGATTATGAACACAAAAGATTGCTTGCTTCTGGCGAATACCTGATTCCAACAATGGATCCGATTGTTACACAGGGTGATACTTTGGCCAAAGCAAATTTTAATGCAATTTCTCCCAAATTAAGCCTTGGCTATGCCATAAGCAACAATAACAATGTTTATGCAACGTATAGCCGCGGTTACCGTGCTGGTGGAATAACACAACTGGCTTCTGATCCAACCACTAAGCCACTCGATACTTATAAGCCAGAATACAGCAACAATTTCGAAGTTGGCACAAAAAACACCTTTTTCGATCAACGTTTAATCGCAAATATTGCAGCTTTTTATGTAAATATTACCGATGCGCAGATTCCAGTTCTGATTTTACCTGATGCCCTTACCACCACACGAAATGCCGGTAAACTGGTGAGTAAAGGTGTCGAACTCGAACTTTCTGCCCGTCCGCTTAAAGGTTTAAGTATTGATTATAACTTTGGCTATACAGATGCTTCTTACAAATCTTTAAATGTGTCTAAAAATGGCGCAACCGTTGATTTAGCAGGAAATAAACAAATTTATACCCCGGAAACCACTTCGATGTTTGCTTTACAATATAGCTACAAGATTGACGAAGCCTCAAAGTTAAATGCCATAGTCCGTGGCGAATGGTTATTTACAGGTAATCAGTTTTATGATCTAAGCAACCAGATCCAACAGAAAGGTTATAGCGTTTATAATGCGAAGATTGGTTTTTCTGCTAAAAAATACGATCTGTTTTTCTGGGGAAGAAACCTGTCCAATAAAACCTATATTGATTATGCCTACGACTTTGGAGCCGCCCATTTAGGCAACCCGAAAACTTATGGTGTGAGTTTGGTAGGGAGGTTTTAAATTTAATCGTCTTTGCTTGTCCCCGTCATTTCGACTGAAGCGCAGCGAAACGGAGAAATCTGTTAAAGAGATCCTTCGACTCCGCCCAGGAGGACATAACGCCTGTATAAAAGAAATGGGGATTCCACTACCGCAGAATCCCCATCATCTAAATTAACGCTCTCATATACATAAACGCTGTAAATAGGATTTATTGTATAAGCAGTAATTTTTTTCATTATTATATGTCGTCATTTCGACTGAAGCGCAGCGAAACGGAGAAATCTATATAAGCGATCCTTCGACTACGCTCACGATGACAATGCATGGAAAAAAGAAATGGGGATTCCACTATTGCAGAATCCCCATCATCTAAATTAACGCTCTCATATACATAAACGATATAAATAAGATTTATTGTATTGGATGTGAATTTTTTTCGCCTTGGTTCGTGTCTCCACTAACCAATTATTTCCCAATATCTATTTTTTGCGATGTTATCATTTAAACCTATTTTTACCTTATGGCGACGATAGATAAAACCCAGCAAGATGCCGAAAAGCTTGCGGCTGCCCTTGCTGCAGTAAAATTTGTAAAAGATGGCGATGTTGTAGGCCTTGGCACAGGATCTACCACCACCTTTGCCATTAAAGAATTGGGCAAACGCGTAAAAGAAGGACTCAAAATCACCGCTGCTGCAAGTTCTATCCGCACAGAAGAACTCGCAAAATCCTTAGGGATCGAAATCCTCGATCTGGGTAGTCTAAGCTCAATTGATATCAGTATTGATGGTGCCGACGAGTTTACCGAAACACTCGATCTGATCAAAGGTGGGGGAGGTGCGCTGTTCAGGGAAAAAATTATCGCTTCCCTCAGTAAAAATGCCATCATTATTACCGATGCTTCTAAAAAAGTAAAAAAATTGGGCGCTTTTACTGTACCGATTGAAGTAATTCCATTGGCTTATCAATATGTTTTCGATCAGATAACTACACTCGGCGGAAAAGGTCAGTTAAGGTCAGTAGAAAATAATACATTTATCACCGATAACGGAAACCTGATCATTGATGCTGATTTCGGTCTTATTGATAATCCTGTCAAATTATCTTCAGACCTCAACCAAATTAACGGATTACTGGCCCATGGCCTATTCATCAACCTCACCTCGAAGATAGTTATGAGTGAAGGAACGGATATTATCATTTTTGAATGAAGTTAGTTCATTGGTTCATTAGTCATTAGTTCATTTGTCTGGTTAATCGGTTAATTGTTTAAATTGGTTAATCGTCGCCAAGCGCGAAGTCCGTCATTGCGAACTGAAGGGATGGGGTAAGTGGGTAGTATGAAGCAATCTTTTATACAATTCGTTGGTTCATTAGTTTGGTTAATCTGTTAATTGTAATGCAACCTGCCTACTGGATTGTTAAATTGTCGGATTGCTGTATTGTGAACTGAAAATTGCCAACTGAAAATTGTCAATCGGTTAACTGTCGCCAAGTGCGAAGTCTGTCATTGCGAACCGAATGGTGGCATTATGTGGGCAGTGTGAAGCAATCTTTTATGCCGTTCACAGGTAGTATTAATTCTTCACTGCGATTAATCGACTCCTGACTTCGGACTGCCGACTCCGGACTAATCACCAATTTCACCGATATTTTCAACCTCCTTCAAATTCCCTAAATTTTTTTACCGACAATTTTATTTCACTCACCGATAAAACATCGCAATTAAGGGAAAAGCCATTCCCCGGCGTGGGTTTCTGTGCTACATTTGAATCATAAAACAAACAGTCATGGAAACTTTAATCAACAAAAATCGCGCTGATAAACAATTAGGTTTAGGCATTTTAATCTTAGTAATTGGTTCTGTATTCTTCCTTAGAAACACAGGTGTAGATGTTCCACATTGGATATTGAGCTGGCACACCATCATGCTGGGAGCAGGTTTGTGGATGGGTTACCGTAAAAACTTTCAAGGAAATGGCTGGTTGGCATTAACCATTATCGGTGGCATATTTACCCTTAGGTCCATCAGCATTTTTGATTTCGATTTCTCAGGGATCAGTGTTCCAGTGGCCTTAATCGGATTGGGTTTATATGTGATCTTAAAACCTAAAAAAGTTCAAAACTTTGATCAGTATTTCGAAAAGAAACCAGTTGATTTTACTGAAAAAGAAAGCTAAAATTCTTAACTCCATCATATATCTTAAAAAGGGACATTTTTTTAATAATGTCCCTTTTTTTTGTGCTTAATAGCAGAGCGCTCGTAGCTTGGAGTCGTTGCTCGGTGCACATTGCAATCTGCTAAAAAAAGAAACGGGGATTCCACCCTTAGGCAGTATCCCCGTCATCTAAATTAACGCTCTCACATACATAAACGCTTTAATTGGAATATATTGTGTTGAGTTTATTTTTTTTTTATTTTTTTTGCTAAACCTGTAAAACAGGAGCTGCTTTATGGTATTTGTTACGGTATTCAATAGGAGTTAAGCCCGTTATTTTTTTGAAAACATCCCTAAACGATTTGGTATCGGTATAACCAACATCAAACATCACTTCGGTAATATTTTTTCGGCTCGATTCGAAACTCCGTTTTGCCGCTTCAATTTTAACCCTTTGAATGTACTCAATTACGGTGTTTTTGGTAGCACTTTTGAACCTCCGCTCGAAACTCCTTCTGCCCAGCGCCAGCATATCCGCCAGTTGATCTACCGTAATCCGCTCCTGATAATTTCCGTCAATAAATTCCTGAGCCTTTTTAATTTTTGCATCCTCATGTCCTTTTTGTCCCTGAAACATCATAAAAGCCAGCTGACTTTCGCGATCGATATCAATGGCGAAATATTTTGCCGCTAAAATAGCGGTATCACGGTCGGTATACTTCTCTACCAAATATAAAAGCAGGTTCCAGTACGAATTTGCCCCACCACTCGAATATAATCCCTGTGCATCGGTAATAATGCTGCCATCAACCAATTCTACATCAGGAAACATTTCCCTGAACTGATTGGCAAACAACCAGTGCGTAGAACATTTCCGGCCGTTTAACAAACCTGTTGAGGCCAATATAAATGCGCCTAAACAAAGTGAAGCAACTTCTGCACCTTTTGCATGCTGTTTTACAATCCATGGAATCAGATCTTCGTTTGCCTCCATGGCATAACCTACATTACCACTTATTGCCGGAACAAAAATGAGATCAGTGCTTTCCACTTCATGCAATAATTTATCAGCATGTACCGAGAAAAGACTATTGTTTAGCTTTACCTCTTTTGTCATGGCTACAAGCTCCACTTTAAAAAGCGGTAATTTACCTGATGCCTGTAAAAATTCGTTAACAGCGGTAAATAAATAACGTGGATCTGCAATGGCCTCAATCACGGCAGTCTCTGGAATTAAGATAGATACATGTTTCATATCTCAAATATAGCAAGGCTATTTGTCGTAAACAACCCCCGCAATTGTCGTTTCTGCGTGTTCCGCTTAAAGTAATCTCCCTGTATGTTTGTATTGTTAAGGGCTGATGCCAAAATGTATAATGGTGGAACCGATTGCTGTAGGGCATCAAATAAATAGGAACAAATGGCTAGCATAAATTCGTATCTCACTTTTAATGGAAATTGCCGCGAAGCGATGACCTTTTACCAGAATTGCCTCGGTGGAGAACTCACACTCGAAACCATTGGAGAATCGGCTTTTGCAGAAAAAATGCCCGGTATTGTACGAAGGAGCGTGATGCATGCTGTTTTAGCTAAAGATGAAATGGTAATTATGGGTACCGATATGGTTGAAGAAAGGGGACTTGTAAAAGGAAACTCCGTATCCATGATGCTCAACTGCAATTCTGAAGAAGAGGCAAAAGCTTTTTACCACAAACTTTCGGTGGGTGGCAGGGCCTCACATCCTTTACAGGAAACCTTTTGGGGAGCACTTTTCGGCGATTTAACAGATCGTTTCGGTAATAATTGGTTAATTAATTACGATAAAAACAGATAAACATGAAAAAGTTAACAACCTGGTATTGGATTGCGACCATTATTTTCGCCTTAATGGTGATTATGGACGGCTTTGGCGGAGTAACACAGCAGGAAGCCGGCAAAGAAGTATTTAAACACCTTGGTTACCCCATGTATATGCTCATCATTGTAGGCATTGCAAAATTGCTGGGGGCAGTATCAATTTTACAGCATAAATATACAGCCATTAAAGAGTGGGCTTACGCAGGTTTTGCCATCAATTTTATTGGCGCTTTTGCTTCAAGGGCATTTGTTGGCGATGGTGTATCATTGCTGATCCCACCACTTGTTGCTTTGGTTATTATGTTTATTCCTTACATTTTATGGAAAAAACTTAAAGGAAATGTTAAAAATAGTTAAAACTAAATAGTTAGTTTAATTAAAGGCTTTTGAGAACCAAATATTGTTAACTTTGGGTATTGTAAACAACCAGACACAAAACTAAAACGATCGTGATTTCAGGTATAATCATAATCGTTTAATCACCCTAAAAACAATATCATACGAATGAAAAAGAGCCTTTTATTCATAGTCGCTTTATTATTTACCACTTCGGCATTTTCTCAAAATGTGATCCAGCTATTTAATAGCGCCAATGATTTTTTCAAATTATTACAGGAAGAGAAATTTACCAATGCACATGCCTTTTTTGACGATACTTTAAAAACTAAATTAACAGAAGAAAACTTAAAGAAACTTTGGGTAGATATTGGGTCCAAATATGGCAAAGCCGAATCCTTTGATGCCATTCAGAGTAAGGCTCAGGGCGAATTTTTTGCCGTAACCGTTGAAGGTAAATTTGCCAATGGCGATCAGAATTTTATCCTGGGTTTTAATAAAATGCAAAAAATTGTGGGGATTTTCCTCGCGCCTTCCAAAAAAGTAACTACCTATTTAAAACCAACTTATGTTGATACGGGCCTTTATGTTGAAAAATCGGTATATATCGGTCCTGCGGGTAAACAGTTGGCTGCCATTATTACCACACCGAAAAATGTTAAAAATTTCCCGATGGTTGTTTTTGTACATGGTTCTGGTCCTGGTGATATGGACGAAACAGTAGGGGCCAATAAACCTTTTAAAGATTTAGCCGGTGGACTGGCTTCTAAAGGGATTGGTTCCGTTCGCTACGTGAAAAGAACACTCATTTATCCGAATGAATTTGCTGGTCCTTACACAGTAAAAGAAGAGGTTTTGGACGATGCTGGTGCCGCTATTGCTGTCGCCAAAACAACTGTTGGCGCAGACCCGAAAAATGTTTTTGTATTTGGGCATAGTTTAGGAGGAATGTTAGCGCCTAAAATGGCAACACTTTCGCCCGATTTGGCTGGAATTATTTTAGCAGCTGCACCCGCAAGAAAGTTAACGGACATTATTGTTGACCAGAATCAATATATGTTCGATCAGGCCAACGATACTACAGCTGCCTTTAAAAAACAACTGGCAGATGCCATGACAGAAATTGATAAAAGCAGGATTTCTCAATTGGGAACTACCATAAAACCTGATTCTGTTATTTTAGGGCTACCTGCAAAATACTGGACAGATTTAAACAGTTATAACCAGGTTGCTGTAGCAAAGACTTTGTCGAAACCGCGTATCTATATTTTACAGGGTGGAAATGATTTTCAGGTAAGCAAAACAGATTTCGATTTGTGGAATGAAGCTTTAGGGAAGAAGAAAAATGTAACCCTTAAATTTTATCCGGATTTAAACCATTTGTTAAGTTCGCAGAGCGGAAAAGGGACCATGGCCCAATACCAGGCGGCTGCAAGTGTTTCGGATGTTTTGGTTAACGATCTTGTACTTTGGATTAAAGCAAAATAACGGCATTACAGGCATCATGTGAATGATCAAAGCTCCGAAATATCGGGGCTTTTTTTATGCCTTCCTGAAAATTAATAAAAAACAATTCAAAAAATAAGCGGTTTAATTTAGAGAATCTCATCTAAAACCCCTTTATTATGGCAAAGAATAAAATCACTTTAAAAGGAATCTGGACTGTTTTAAAAGCTTCATTTACAGGATTTACTGATCATAAAGTAACCAAGTTAAGTGGCTCACTAGCTTACTACACCGTTTTTTCTATGGCTCCTTTATTGGTGGTGATAATTTCTTTATGCGGTATATTTTTAGGTAGGGAAATTGCCGAAGGTCAGGTTTATGCGCAATTGGAAGGTTTTTTAGGAAGAGAGTCGGCTACTTCTTTACAACAGCTGATTAAAAATGCTTATTTGGACGGAAAAAGCACTATCGCTCTAATTATTGGTGTTTTTACGTTATTGCTCGGTGCTACTACTGTTTTTGGTGATATTCAGGATTCCATCAATACCATCTGGGGCTTAAAACCAAAACCAAAAAGGGGCTGGGTAAAGATGTTACAGAATAGATTTTTATCTTTTTCGGTAATCATCAGTTTAGGCTTTGTACTATTGGTTTCACTTGCCGTAACTTCCGTATTGGATGCTTTTAGCAGCCGTTTACAGGCCAGATTTGCCGAAGTATCGGTAGTCGTATTTTACATCGTTAATCAGGTGGTTACCCTTGCCGTTATCTCTTTAATATTTGGGGTGATCTTTAAGGTATTACCTGATGCAATTATCAAGTGGCGCGATGTTATTGCCGGAGCAATTGTGACGGCAGTGCTCTTTATGATCGGTAAATTTGCCATTTCAATTTATATCGGACAAAGTAACGTAGGGGGCACTTATGGTGCAACAGGATCATTGGTAGTAGTACTTCTATGGACTTATTATTCTTCTATCATTTTATATTTTGGCGCTGAATTTACCAAGGCTTATGCAGTTGCTTTCGGGTCGGAGATCTATCCTTCACATTATGCGGTTACCACAAAAGAAATTGAAGTAGAAACAGAGGGGAGATCTATTCAGGATAATCATCCTGAAATTAAAGAAGAGGTAAAAAAATCATAAATTATTCACCCCAGGCGGTAATAATCAATCTTCTTTGCCCACCACGGTTGCGGTGTTCGCAAAGGTAAATGCCCTGCCAGGTGCCAAGAGCTAATCTGCCATTTCTGATAGGAATCGTAACCGAACTTCCTAATATTGCCGATTTTAAATGGGCAGGCATATCGTCTGATCCTTCGTAATCGTGCTCATAATCGGGATCATTTTCTTTAACGGTTTTATTAAAGAACATTTCAAAATCCATTCGGACCGTAGGATCAGCGTTTTCGTTAATGGTAAGTGATGCAGAAGTGTGCTGAATAAAAACCTGACAGATGCCGATATTAATCTCATCAAGCTGGGGTATAGCATCTTCAACCTCATCGGTAATGATATGGAAGCCCCTTCTTCTTTCTCTAAGGGCTAATGCTTGTTGGTATATTTTCATTTGAATTAATCATTTTAAATTTTCGAAACAGATCTGAAATTTTGAGATTTTCAAATTCGTCAGACAGTGTCTGGCTTTTTCAATTCATAATCTCTCCACTACGGTCGAGATGACGACGAGTGTATTTTAATTAATCCCAGGATTCTATTTCAAAAACTCCACATTCCAAATTTTCTCTGCTTTCCGGCCAATCAACCAAAAAGAAGCCGCTAGCACAGAGAAGAATAAGGCTTTATGCCAGCTGTCCCAAAAATATTCGAAATAGCGTGTATACAGGTTAATGAAAAGAAATGTAATGCCGAATTCCCTTGCAATATCATCGTGGTATTTTAAGCCAAATAAAGTGCTTACTACACAGATAGCAGCCGATATTAAGGCCCAATAAAACAAACTTAACTGCCTCACGGTATACCATTCTTCTAAGCTGGCGAAATTTCCGAATACTGATAAAGCCCAAAGCGATACAAACAAGTAAACCATCCCAGCGATATAGGTAACCTGAAAGAAATTTTGCGTTTTAGGAATAGCTTTCATAATGAACGATGCTGCAGTTAGCGTCGCTCCAAAAACAACAAAACGTAAAGGGTAATTCATGCCCAGAAAGTAGTAATTCCACCTGCTTAAGTACCCTGTTTCTGTACCAAACCACGCGCCTAAGGAGATTAAAGCAAAAATCCAGATCAACCTTGAATTGAAAATAAAACCTAAAGCACCATAAATAAATACTGAAGCCAGTATCAGAATAGAGAAATTACCTGAACCATTATCAAATGCCTTTCCGAAATAAGCAACGGCATTTGCTGTAAGTAAAATCGCCGAAAAAACGATGGCTTCGTTGCTGAACTTTAAATGTGCGAGCTTCTTTTTTCGCCTGAAACCAAGGATATAAAGCCATGCCGCCAATCCACCAGAAACAATAGCAATTACAATATTTGGAGTATTGTAAACCCTTTTTAGGTAGTTTAATATCGAATTATCGATCAATAATGAGCCGAGCGCAATAAAACCACAGGCCAAAGCCACCCAAAAAGCATATTGCGCCAGGCGCAACCAATCGAAATTTTTAGCCTCGTAACTTTTACGGAGTTTATTTCCTGTTTCTTCGTTAATGATCCCATCGCTTTGCCACTGCTCAATCATATCATCAAGAAACTCACTCTTTTCTCTATCGACTTTCATAGGTTAGGTTATATACGAAGATAGCTTTTTTTAGTCCTTAGTCAAAAGTCCTCAGTCAGTAGTCTATATCGACTAAAAAATATGGACTAATGACTCCCGACTAATGACTCCGGGCTACCTAAATCACCTCTTTAATCTTCTTATTGTTCCCTACAATCCAGATGATATCGCCCGTATCGAAAATAAAGTCAGAAGAAGGATTCAATATCCGATCGGCGCCCCGTTCAATACCAACAATTAAAGCCTGGGCTTTTTCGCGAATTCCTGCATTTCTGATGCTTAATCCATAAACCGGCGATTCGGCATGAACAACTACTTTTTGTAGGGTCATTTCCTTATTCGGGAAGTTGTCTTCTTCGGCAATTTCAGGCATATCAACTTCTAACAATGCTTTAACAGCTGCCAATTGATCATCTGCACCAATCACCAGTAATTTATCGTTAGGATAAAGCCTTTCGTCTCTTCCAGGCGTTGGTATATTATTCCTTCCCCGTTCAATTAACGCGATGTTTACGCCATATTTTTCCCTGATCATCAATTCAGTTAATGTTTTTCCAACTACTTCCGATTCGGGAGAAACAGTAAGTTCCGTTAAGTGGGTATCCCAAGGCAAAATATCAGGTTTTTGGTTTTCACGTGCATTTAAGTTTAACATAAAACGTCTTTCCAGTTTATCGTAAAACGATTGAAGTTTTCTGGAAAAAATTACCATGCCCAGAATGATTAATCCAAGTGCAATCATTGCTGCCACCCAGGTATCAAAAAACTCGTACATCAAAAAGCCCACAAAGAAAATCCCCAATGCAACCCTGAAAAATTCAATCGCAATCAATGGTCCACGGGTATATTTTTTGTTTAACCAAAGGTGAGAATAAGCTGTCCTTTGAATCCTGCGGATTGATAATGCCCATAAAAATGGCGACATCAGTATAAACGATACCACCACGCTGATGATAATAGAAGTTAAGCTATTGGCAATATTGCTCACAATAAAGGGCTGCACGTACCGGTAAGCTAAAAATATAATCGCGATGATAATTACTGAATGAATAATGGTGTTAAAGATGTACGACCGCAATAAAACCTTCCAATCGCTTAAAGTGGTAATTCCTTCAGTACTCGAACTGTAGCGCTCAATTCCATCCAGCCATTTTTTTGGTAAAACGCGGTTTAAGTACTGATAAAAAGGCTCTGATAGTTTGATCAGGTAAGGAGTGGTAAAGGTTGTGATGGCCGCTGCAGCCACTGCGATAGGGTATAAGAAGTCGCTGGTTACTTTAAGGGTTAAGCCCAACGAGGCAATGATGAAGGAGAACTCCCCAATCTGCGCCAAACTCATACCCGATTGTACCGAGGTTTTAAGCGGCTGACCAGATAATAATGCACCTAATATGGTAAAGATGATTTTGCCAAAAATAATCACAGTAATAGCCACTAAAATTGGGACTGCATATTTAACCAGCATGGAGGGATCGATGAGCATCCCAACTGAAACAAAAAATACCGCTGCAAATAAATCCTTTACTGATTTGGTTAAATGTTCTATCCGCTCGGCCTGAGTAGTTTCGGCTAAAATGGAGCCCATAATAAATGCACCAAGGGCAGGAGAGAAGCCAACTTTATCAGCTAGTAAAACCATTACCAAACATAAAGCCAATGATACTACCAACATGGTCTCATCATTCATTAATTTCTTGGTGGCTTTAAGAAAAGAAGGAACTACGAATATTCCGCCCAAAAACCATAGTACAAGGAAAAAGGCCAGCTTTAAAATGGAATATAACATTTCTGTACCGGCTGATTGCTGACTAACCGCCAGGGTAGAGAACAGTACCAATAAGAGGATAGCAACTAAATCTTCAACAATCAAGACACCGAACACCAGGCCAGCAAATTTTTTATGTTTTAAACCCAGTTCTTCGAAAGCCTTAATGGTGATCATGGTTGACGAAATGGATAAGATCCCCCTAAAAATAAACTGTCCATATCTTTCCAGCCCATAGCTTTCCCCACGAGATACCCGGCCAGGATGATAAATAAAACTTTTACAATTGCTGTAATGGAGGCAGAGCCACCCACCTTAACCAGCTTTTTAAAACTGAATTCTAAGCCTAAGCTGAACAAAAGGAAAATAACACCGATTTCGCCCCAGATGTTAATGCTTTTGGTATCGGTAACAGAGGGAAAAAAATCCAAGTGAGAACCAACCAATAAGCCGGCCAATATATAGCCCAAAACGAGAGGTTGCTTAATTCTTTTAAATATGAGTGTGGTTATTCCTGCTGCGGCAAGGATTAAGCCTAAATCGGCAATTAAATCAGGTAAATGCATCTATAAAAATGGGTAATGATGTTAAATAATCTATTTCCGGACATTTTATTTGCCCGACATGTATTAAAATTTCAATAAAATGAAATTACTTACCAAAAAAAATGTTTTGGATAGAGCATCTGAAACAGGCACCAATAATTATATTTTAATCTCTTGATTACAAATTGGTTGCTAACAGGTTTATTCTTTAAAAAAAGGAACAGCAAAAAAGACAGGAGGATACAGGCACTTGAAGCTATTTTTACAATAGAACTGTTAATAAAATCCTTTTGTAAACTTTCATTATCCTGATTAAAACCAAGATTGATCCTGATGTTTTTTTTACAGGTAAATAAACTGATTTTAGTGTTTTTTAATGCTGCATCATTTCTTTTTTCCTGCGATGCGATGGCCGCAAAATTTATAGAGATAGAAAGAAAGAAGATGATGTAAAAAAGCCTCATTGCCGCTAATATAACGAAAATAAGGCTTTTTTGAAAGGAAAAACTGTTATTCTGAATGCAATGAAAAATCTTTGGGCTGAAAATTATATACAATTTTCAATTGTTTACCAGCTGATTATTATCGCAATTTGGGTTCTGTGTTTTGTCGGTTTGGGATTCTTCACTACGTTCAGAATGACAGCAGTGAATTAAATCTACCCCTTAAAATAAGCTAAAGTAGCTTCTTTATCTTTTTGTAACTGAATGGTTAAAGCTTCTAATCCGGTAAATTTTACATCATGGCGGAGGAACTTTAAAAAATTCATCTTGATGTCCTGTCCATAAATTTCCTGGTTAAAATCAAAAATGTTCACTTCGATATTCCTGGTCATCCCGTTAATGGTTGGACGCTGCCCGATATAGGCCATACCTTTGTAAGTCCGAAGTCCGGAGTCCGAAGTCGGAAGTCCACTTGTCGATTGCAAATCCTCCTTAAATTCTGGACTCATCTCAACTGTTACGGCGTAAATGCCATCACCTGGAATCAATTTGTAGGTTTCTTCGACGAAGATATTTGCTGTAGGGAAGCCAATTGTTCTGCCGATTTTGTCGCCCTTAATTACCCTGCCGAAAATGGAAAACGGATAACCCAGATAATCGTTGGCCAAACCAACATCGCCGGCTAAAAGCGCCTGACGGATTTTAGTAGAGCTTACAGCAACATCATGGATATCCTGCTCCATAATTTCCTCAACAGTAAAGCCAAAATGTAAGCCGGCAGCTTTTAAATCACTCAAATTACCCGAACGGTCTTTCCCAAAACGGTGATCGTAACCAATAATGATGTGTTTAGTTCCAATATTATCAACCAGCGTATTTTTGATATAATCTTCTGGCAGCTGATTGGAGAAATCGCGGGTAAAAGGCGTAATAATTAAATGATCTACTCCTAAACTTTTTAAAATTTCAGCTTTTTCATTGATGGTATTGATCATCTTCAGATCCTGGTTTTCAGGATCGATGATCATTCTTGGATGGGGGAAAAAAGTTAAAATCACACTTTCTCCATTATCGGCTTTTGCCTTTTCTACCAGTTGTTTAATAATTTTTTGATGTCCGAAATGTACACCGTCAAAAGTGCCAATGGTAACAATGGCATTATCTAATTTTTTAAATTCCGAAAGGTTATTGTATATCTTCAATGGGATAAGAAATTAATGTAAAGCGTGGCGTTTTACTACCCCGCCTTTTAAATCGGCAATTTGTTGCTGTATTACAAAAGCATCCTGATCAATCTGTCGGATAGCGGTTTGCAATTTGCTCATTTCCAGCTTGGTAACTACGGTGAAAATAATATCAATATCTTTCTTTTCCCCGTAACCGCCCTCACCTTTATAAATGGTAACACCACGTTTCATTTCGTTGATGATGAAGCCTTTAATGGCTTCCTGGTGTTCTGAAATGATGGTTACACCGGTATATTGTTCTATTCCATTCACTATAAAATCAATAGTGCTGGATGCTGATAAATAAGTTAAAATAGCATATAATGCCGTCTCGATATTGAGAAAATAGGCTGCGAAAGCAAAAATAATGATGTTTAAAATCAGGATGATGTTTCCAACGGTTAAAATGCTGTTTTTACTGATGTAAAGTGCTAAAACCTCTGTTCCATCAATTACACAGCCGCCACGCATGGCCAAACCGATTCCTCCACCTAAAAATAAACCACCAAAAAAAGCGATAAGCAATTTATCATGCGTAATGGGCTGGAAAGGCAGAACAATCAAGGCTATAGAAAGTGCTGCAATAGCAATGGCTGTTTTAAGTGCAAAACCTTTGCCAATCTGCCGGTAACCTAAAATAACGAACGGGATGTTAATGATGGCAATCAGGTATGATAAATTCCATCCTGTTAATGTGCTTAACAACAATGAAATACCAGTAACGCCACCGTCTATAAAATGGCTCGGCATTAAAAAGCTTTTTAGGCCAAAACACGCCGAAGTTACACCCGCAATAATTAAAAGAATTTCTTTTATAAACCTGGTGTGCCTGTTTTTGATGTGGTTCATGCTTCTGCTTCAGTTTTGGCTTCTTCTTTCTTGCTACGAATATAATTAACAAGTTCTAATACCTCAAACGCATCTTTAAGTAAAAAGTTTCCGCTACGGGTACGGGTAAGTTTAGATAGATAAGCGCCATTGTTTAAAGCCTTGCCAAAATCGGATACCAGCGAACGGATGTAAGTACCTTTACTGCATACAATCCTGAAATCGATTTCTGGAAGTTCGATCCTGGTGATTTCAAATTCAGGAACATTTACAAAGCGTTTACGCAATTCAACCTCTTCGCCTAAGCGTGCTTTTACATATAAACGCTCTCCGTTTACCTTTACAGCAGAGTGCGCTGGTGGATATTGCTCGATATCACCAATAAAAGGTTTGCAGGCAGCATAAATTTCTTCCTCGGTAATGTTGCTAATATCGAAAGTTTCGTATACCTCAGTTTCCATATCGAAAGATGGGGTAGAAGCGCCCAGAACCATCGTTCCGGTGTATTCTTTCTCCTCAGCCTGGAAGGTGTCTATTTGCTTGGTTAACTTGCCGGTACAGATGATTAACAGGCCTGTTGCAAGGGGATCTAAAGTGCCGGCATGACCAACCTTTAATTTTAGCGGTTTTAAAGAGTTACGGATTTTGCCAACCACATCAAATGAGGTCCATTTGTATGGTTTGTTGATTAAAAGCAATTCGCCTTCAGCAAAATTGAAATCTTTAAATTTTGAATTTTCGGTACTCACAAATCTTTTTTGCGCAAAGATACGCATTCAATGTGGTTTACTTAATTTTTTTAACCACAGATAAAAAGGATGCACACAGATAAAAATCATCAATATAAATCTGTGGTTAATATTTTACGGATTATATGATCTGTAAGTTATGTCCGCTTAATAACAGGATGATAATGATTAAACCTGCAGCAATTCTGTACCAGCCAAAAACTTTGAAACCATGTTTGTTCAGGTATCCGATAAAACTTTTAATAGCCAGGAGTGCTACCACAAAAGCAATAACGTTACCGATAATTAGAAGATTGGTTTGATCATGGGTAATGGTATGCCCTTCTTTGTAAAAATCGTACAACTTTTTCGCCGTTGCAGCAAACATAGTCGGTACAGCAAGGAAAAATGAAAACTCAGCAGCAACTTTTCGGCTTAATTTCTGACTCATACCACCTACAATAGTTGCCCCTGAACGAGATACACCTGGTAACATGGCGATGCATTGAAAAAATCCGATTTTTAAAGCGGTTAAATAAGTTACCTTTTCTTCTTCGAGTACGGTTGGTTTATTAAACCATTTATCAACAAATAATAAGATTACACCGCCAACAAGCAACGAAATGCCAACGGCCATTGGGCTTTCCAATAATTCGTCGATTTTTTTGCTCAATAACAGGCCAAATACAGCCGCAGGAATAAAGGCAACGAGCAATTTAATGTAGAAATTTATTGACTTGAAGAATCTTTTAAAATAGAGTACCACTACAGAAAGTATCGCGCCAAGTTGGATTACAATGGTGAAAAGTTTTACAAATGGTTCTGATGCAATGCCCATCAATGATGATGCAATAATCATGTGGCCAGTGCTCGATACCGGCAAAAATTCAGTTAATCCTTCAACAACTGCAAGGACAATGGCTTCAAAAGCGTTCATATTGTTTAGTTAATGGGTTATTCCCACTGTAATTTTACTTTATAGTTTTTTAATTTTTTGTCTCTTGAAATCAAGACCAAATCTTCTGAAATGGCTTGCGATACAATAATCCGATCAAAAGGATCATTATTAATGAATTCGAGGTTTAGTAATGTAAGATGGGTTTCATTAATGGAGACAATCTCAATTTGGTTTCTTTCTGCAAATCTAAAAAGCTCTTCAAAACCAATTTTTAAATCGAGCTTTCCAATCTGTTTTTTAATGGCAATTTCCCAAAAAGAATCAATGCTTAAGAAGCAGGATATATTAATATCAGATAGCCTTTTTTTTACTGAAACTGGCAATTGATCATCACCTGATACAAACCATAAAAAGGTATGCGTGTCTAATAAGTAGGCCATTAAATGTAATCAGCAAACATTTCTAAAGGCTCATCAAAATCATCTGCTAGTTTGATCTTACCTTTTGCATACCCAAATTCACGTGATTTTAATTTCGGCTTGTTCTTGTGTTTTGTTTTTAAGAATTCAACAAAATCCGCAACTTCCTGCCTAAGGTTTAGGGGAAGCGAATTAATTTCAATCTGCAAATTTGTTGTTGTCATATTATAAAGTTAAAAAACACTTTACTGAATACAAAACATTTATTTTTTTAAGATAGCATAAATACCAAAAGCAAAACCTGCCAAAACCACTATCGGAGCCAATAAAGTTCTTCTGAAGTCGTATATGTCACCAGTGGTGCCCATCATCAGGATAAAACCAAATGCAACAATTGCAATGCTGATTAATAATAACTGGTAGTTTTTTTTGGTAAAAACCAATTCGCTTTTAACGTCCTTAACAACCGGACTTGTTTTTTTTTCTGCCATTATCTATAAAGATGATAAGATTTTAAACGTAAATACCTGCTTACTGCAAACCATGTACTAATTCCTGTTATAAAAATACCAACAATTAAAAGGCCGATAAATACAAAGCCAAATTCCTGGTAGTTATTTAAAATAATAATTTCCGGTACTTCTTTGCGGGCATAAATCAATGTTGCCAATAAAATAATGATGGCAATAAACGCAGCAATTAAGCCGTGCAAAGCAGCGTACAGTAAGAAAGGACGTCGGATAAAATTTTTCGTTGCACCAACCAGCTGCATACTTTTAATTAAAAAGCGCTGCGAATAAATGGCTAATCGTATGGTGTTGTTAATCAGTGCAATAGAGATGATTAAAAGTAGTACTGCAAAAGCAAAAATAATCAACCCGATGGTATTGATGTTCTTGTTTACCATATCAATTAAAGAACTTTGGTAAACTACTTCTTTAACCACAGGGTTTTTAGAAATACTCGCTTTTAGTGCATCGATGCTTTTATTGTTCGCATATTCTGCTTTTAAGTACACATCGAAGGTAGAAGTTAGCGGGTTGTAACCTAAGAAGTTAACAAAATCTTCACCTAAATCCTGGGTTAAATTTCTGGCGGCAAGCTCTTTGTTTACATATTGCGTCTGCTTTACAGCAGGGTTTGTATTTAACTCTTTCTGGAAAGCCAGTACATCAGCTTCTTTTGCACCTTCATCAACAATAATGTTTAAAACAATGTTTTCTTTAACGTAGTTAGACAGGTTTTTGGCATGTACAAGTACCAAACCAAGTAACCCGAGCATTAATAAAACCAATGCAATACTAATTATAGTAGAGATATAAACGGTTTTGGTTTTCTTAGATGCATCACTTACTTCGAATTCTTCCATGTATTTCATTTTTGTTTCTGCGAAAATATAAATTATACCTGATAAACACCAATTAATGATCGCTAAATGAATATTAACGGATAGGATTAGCTTTTAGTTTGAGGATCAGATTCTTTGGTGAGATTTTACTTTTTCGCCAAATACGGTACGAAATTTGTTAAAAGGGCGTTAATTAGATATTCTTAAAACAAAATTTACTATGAAAAGACAAATTACCATCCTAAGTCTGTTAATGCTCTTCACCTCAACCATTATTTCCTGCAAAAAAGATGAAACTTCTTTAAAAGCTCAAATGATGGGAAAATGGACGCTAAATAAGATTGTAACTTCAGGTTATACTGCTGAAGAGACATTAAAAGATCCAAAAAAGGTTAATGGAACTGTTAATTATGGTACAACAAGTGATTATATTGATTACAAATCAAATAATGATGATCAGGTTGAACTAAGTTTGTCTGGAAATAGGACAATTGGTGAATATTCGATCATTTATTCGGATCAATTCACTATGAGTATTAATGATGGTTTAAATTATTGCAAAATAAACAGTATTTCTGCGAATAAATTGGAATTTACTGCTAAAATTGATAAAACAAACGTTACTAAAGTATATTACTTAACAAGATAAGATTTTAATCCCGATTATTTGCCTGCGCCATTGGTTTTAGATCAATGGCGCATTTTTTTATATCAAATATGTATAGATCGTCATCCCCAACTCGATTGGGGATCGTAATGCCCTATATATGCATTAAGATTCCCGCCTGCGCGGGAATGACGTAACGCTGAATAATTTTTCTTTAAAAAAATATTTGAAAAAATATTTAATCAGTTAGATGGTAATATCTGACTCCGCAAAAAGACGATATTTTAAACTTAACTTCTTCTTATTCTGTATTTCTGTTGGCAAAATAATATCATTAATCTCCTTTTTTAAGCCCCTTAATTTCCGTATTTTCGCCCCTTTAAAAATTTAAAACTTGCAATGGATTACCAATTCAAAGAAATAGAGCAAAAGTGGCAGAAATTCTGGGCAGATCATCAAACATTTAAAGCCGAAAGCAATTCTGATAAACCAAAATACTATGTGTTAGATATGTTTCCTTATCCATCAGGAGCAGGTTTACACGTTGGTCACCCACTGGGTTACATTGCATCAGATATTTTTTCGAGATACAAACGCCTTAAAGGCTTTAATGTATTGCACCCAATGGGGTACGATTCTTTCGGATTACCAGCAGAGCAATATGCGATACAGACCGGACAACATCCGGCCATTACCACTGAAGCAAACATTGCAACTTATCGCCGTCAGTTAGATCAGATTGGTTTTTCTTTCGACTGGAGCAGGGAAGTACGTACCAGTGAGCCATCTTATTACAAATGGACACAGTGGATTTTTATGCAGTTGTTCAATTCCTGGTATAACATCGAAAACGACAGGGCAGAAGATATTACCACCCTGATCGAAAAATTCAACGCATCGGGTACGGCTGATGTAAAAGCCGTTTCTGATGAAGATACCAAAGAATTTTTGCCAAGCGACTGGGCAACTTTTACAGATGAAGAGAAGCAGATCGAATTGTTAAAATACCGCTTAACTTATTTGCGTGAGAGTACTGTAAACTGGTGTGCAGCTTTAGGCACCGTTTTGGCGAATGATGAGGTAAAAGATGGTTTCTCTGAGCGTGGTGGTTTTCCGGTTGAGCAAAAGAAAATGATGCAGTGGAGTATGCGGATTACCGCTTATTCAGACAGGCTTCTGCAAGGTTTAGATACCATCGACTGGCCAGAGCCGATTAAAGAAATGCAACGCAACTGGATCGGTAAGAGTGTTGGCGCATCTGTTAAATTTCAGGTGGAAGGAAACGATAAACAAATCGAAGTCTTTACCACCCGCGTAGATACCATTTTTGGTGTTTCTTACCTCGTATTGGCTCCGGAACATGAATGGGTTGCTGAATTGACCACTCCTGAACAAAAAGAGGACATTGCAAATTATATTACCTTAACTAAAAAGAAATCGGAATTAGACCGTATGGCCGATACCAAAACAGTATCAGGTGCTTTTACGGGTACTTATGTGATAAATCCGGTAAGTGGTGAACGTGTTCAACTGTGGATTGCTGATTATGTATTGGCTGGTTACGGAACAGGTGCGGTAATGGGCGTGCCGAGTGGCGACCAGCGCGATTGGTTATTCGCAACACACTTTAATTTACCGATTATCCAGATTTTGGACGGACAAAAAGATATTGATGTGCAGGCTGATCCAACAAAAGAAGGAAAATACATTAATTCTGGTTTTATTAACGGATTAACTTATAAAGAAGCTGTAGCATTCTTGAATAATTGGTTAGAGGTAGAAAAAGTTGGAAAAGCCAAAGTGAATTTCCGTCAACGCGATGCGATTTTTGGTCGCCAGCGTTATTGGGGCGAGCCAATTCCGGTTTATTTTAAGGATGGATTGCCTTATCTGGTTAAAGAAGAAGAATTACCCTTGTTGCTTCCTGAAATTGATAAATATTTGCCAACCGAAACAGGTGAGCCACCATTGGCCAGGGCCGAAAACTGGTTGCCAAAAGATGGAGGTCATTACGAATTAAGCACCATGCCGGGTTGGGCAGGAAGCAGCTGGTACTGGTACCGTTATATGGATGCCAACAACAATAACGATTTTGCTTCAAAAGAGGCGGTTGAATACTGGAAAGATGTGGATTTATACATCGGCGGTTCTGAACATGCAACCGGTCACTTATTGTACAGCCGTTTCTGGAATAAATTTTTGAAAGATTTAGGTTATACCAAAGAGGAAGAGCCTTTCAAAAAACTGATTAATCAGGGGATGATCCAGGGTAGAAGTAATTTTGTTTACCGCATTAACGACGAGAACGGAAAACCTACCAATACTTATGTTTCTGCTGGTTTAAGAAAAGAATATAGAACTTCAGCCTTACATGTTGATGTAAACATTGTTGAAAACGATACTTTAGATTTAACCAAATTTAAAGCCTGGAGAGAAGAATATGCTAATGCAGAATTTATTCTTGAAGGCGGAAAATACATTTGTGGTGTTGAGGTTGAAAAGATGTCGAAATCAAAATTCAATGTGGTTAATCCCGATGATCTGATTGAGCGTTATGGTGCCGATACTTTGCGCATGTACGAAATGTTTCTAGGTCCGTTAGAGCAAAGTAAACCCTGGAATACTAATGGTATTGAAGGCGTATTTAAGTTCTTGCGTAAATTCTGGCGTTTGTTCCACAATGAAGACTGGGCTTTTCATGTAAACGATAACGTGCCTACCAAAGCAGAGCTGAAATCGCTGCATAAAATCATTAAAAAAGTACAGGATGATATCGAGCGTTTCTCGTTCAATACTTCAGTTTCGAGCTTTATGATTGCGGTAAATGAATTAACTGATCTGAAATGTAAAAACCGTCAGATTCTGGAAGATATGGTGATTATCCTTTCGCCTTATGCGCCACATATCTGCGAAGAACTTTGGGTACAATTGGGTAACGAAGCCGGAACTTTATCTTATACGGCTTTCCCAACATTTAAACCAGAATATCTGGTAGAAGATGAGTTTGCTTATCCGGTTTCCATCAACGGTAAAATGAAAATGAACCTGAACTTGAGTTTAACTTTAGCCCAACCAGAAGTAGAAGCAATTCTATTCGCAGATGAGCAGTTCCAGAAATTTTTGGATGGAAAACCGACTAAAAAAATCATTTTCGTTAAAGGAAAGATTATTAATGTAGTAGTGTAGGGAGGTAGAAGGCGAAAGGTAATAGGGTGGAGGGTTTACCTTGCGCTTGCCTGAGCTAGAAATATAAAAACCCGATTTGCGTTTTGCAGATCGGGTTTTTTGTTGAAAGTTATTTTAAGGTGGGTTTTCAGACCTTAAGCCTTGCTACCTTAAACCTTCTACCTTTTTTATCTATCTCCTCTTTTCCTGTTTCCGCCAAACCTTCTGTTATTGCTGGCGTTGCGCGGTTTGCCGCTCATGTTGCCATCACCACTTTTTTTGGCACCACCACCACCTTTCGATTGTGCCTGTGGTTTGCGTTTAACCTGGTTTTTAGCCAACATGCTTTCCCAGCTTAGCGGGTATGGATGATCATCCACAATGGGAAGCGTAATTTTAATCAGTTTCTGGATATCCAGTAAGTATTCGTTTTCTTCTGCATCACAGAACGAAATGGCGATACCGTTTGCACCAGCACGACCTGTACGGCCAATTCTGTGTACATAAGATTCAGGGATATTGGGTAATTCGAAATTGAAAACATGTGATAACTGATCGATATCAATACCACGTGCAGCAATATCAGTCGCTACTAAAACACGAATTTTTCTGTCTTTAAAATCTGTTAATGCTCTTTGACGCGCATTTTGCGATTTATTTCCGTGAATCGCAGCAGATTTTATGCCTGCATGGGCTAAATCTTTCACAATCCTGTCTGCACCGTGTTTGGTACGCGTAAAAACCAAAGCAGTTTCAATCTTTTTATCCTCCAAAAGGTGGATCAATAATTTCTTTTTATCGGGCTTATCTACAAAATAAACCGATTGAACAATCGTTTCGGCAGTAGAAGAAATAGGGGTAACCTCTACTTTTGTTGGACTTGATAAAATGGTATTGGCCAATTTCTGGATTTCATCAGGCATTGTAGCCGAGAAAAACAAAGTCTGTCGTTTTGTTGGCAATTTAGCTACCACTTTTTTCACATCGTGGATAAAGCCCATGTCCAGCATACGGTCGGCTTCATCCAATACAAATAGCTCGATGGTGTTTAAGCTGATAAAACCCTGGTTCATTAAGTCTAATAAACGGCCAGGCGTTGCTACTAAAATATCAATGCCTTTTCTTAATGCTTCAACCTGCGAGTGCTGGTTAACCCCTCCAAAAATTACCAGGTGGCGTAAATTTAAATTACGGCCATAAGCTTTAAAACTTTCTTCAATCTGGATGGCAAGCTCGCGTGTTGGCGTTAAAATTAAAGCCTTTATGTTTTTGGTTGCTTTGGTATTGATGTGTTTTTCGTGCAATAACTGCAACATCGGAATGGCGAAAGCAGCGGTTTTTCCGGTGCCAGTTTGTGCGCAGCCTAATAAATCTTTGCCTTTTAATATTGTTGGGATGGATTGCTCCTGTATTGGTGTAGGTTGTGTATAACCTTCGGTCTCAAGGGCCTTTAAAATTGGCTCAATGAGGTTTAATTCTTTGAATAACATGTATGTTTCTATGTAATATTTATCGAAGAAGCTAGAACGATCATTTATTGAAGGACTAACTTGCGGAGAGAATATGCCATTCAGAATGGCAAGCCCTTATTCCTGCTTCAGTGGCAAAGATACAAATTAAATATGGAAAATGTAAATAGGACCAATACATGTCATAACAGCTTGGATCAGCATTTTAATGCCTTACATTAAAACAATATTATTTAACTGCTATTTATTGAAAGATAAACTGTGATAAAAATTTGTGTATCTGTTGTTATTATTTTTTTTGTATATTTATTTTATGTTAAATGTATTTATTACGTTTATTTATTTTGTATTATAAATTAATGAAGTAAATAATATAATTTTCTAACCAACTATCTAACCAATTACTACAATATGAAAAAAACAGTACATCCCCTTTATGAGCATTCGACCCTGATTGATTTGCCCCAGATTTAAAAAGGCAAAAAAAAGGTCAATCTTAAATTATTACTAAAAAAATTGCAGCAAATTAAATTGTTGTGTGCTACCTATTGCCAATTTTTTTAGTTCAGTACCCTAAGTATCATTAACTATCATTATAACCTATGAAACAAAAACTATCTTTCTTCAGGAGGAGTTATGTTCTCTTGTGCCTGAGTATGCTGTTTGCAATCAAGGCAAATGCCCAAACCAAAGTAACCGGGAAAGTTACCGCGAGTGACGACAAACTCCCAATAGTCGGGGCAACCATAAAAATCAAAAACGGCCCTGGCGGCACTACCACCGATGCTAATGGTGCATTTTCTATTGCTGCAAAACCTGCCGATGTATTGGTGATTTCATTTATCGGCTACGGATCAAAAGAAATTACTGTAGGCACCCAAACCAATATGACTGTAGTTTTATTGGCCGAAAACAACAAATTATCAGAAGTGGTAGTAACCGGTTATTCGAGCCAGCGTAAAAAGGATCTTACAGGTGCTGTGGCCGTGGTGAGCATGGGCCTGTTAAAAGCCCAGCCAGCTGCCAGTGCAGTAGAAGCTTTACAGGGTAAGGCTACGGGGGTGCAGATTATAAACGATGGAGCGCCGGGTTCTACACCGCAGATCCGTATCAGGGGTATCAGTACTATCAATAACAATGAACCACTTTATGTGATTGATGGTGTTCCTTTCGAGGGTAAATTATCCTGGCTTAATCAAAACGATATCGAAAGTATGCAGGTATTGAAGGATGCTTCCTCAGCCTCTATTTACGGATCGCGGGCCAATAATGGTGTAGTAATTATTACCACTAAAAAAGGAGTGGCCGGAGCACCAAAAATTACGCTCGATTCTTACTATGGTACACAGGCCCCACGAAAAGGCAGCTTCCCTGAAATGATGAATCCACAGCAATATGCTCAATATGTATTTGATGGATATAAAAATGCTGGTAAAACAGTTGCTGCTGGTAAAAATTATGGATCAGGGCCAACTCCTGTATTGCCCGACTATCTGGTAGCAGGTTCGAAACTTGGCCAGGATGTTACCGCTGCAGATGCTGATCCTTCTAAATATAATTACAGCCGCGACCCTAATCTATTTTATCAGATTACAAGGGCAAATAAAGAAGGTACTAATTGGTTTGATGAGATTACCGAATCGGCACCGATCCAGAATTATCAGATCAGTGCTACAGGTGGTGGCGAAAATGCAACCTATACTTTTTCGGGCGGATACCTGGATCAGAAAGGAACGATCAAATACACTGGTTTTAAAAGGTATAATCTGAGGTCAAATACGAGTATATCTGCTTTTAATAAACATGTTCGTTTTGGCGAAAATGCGCAGTACAGTTATTCGGAAGGTTATGGTTTTGGTGTTAACCCCAATACGCCTGGAAGTTATCAGGATCAGGGCAGTGCACTGGGATGGGCTTACCGTATCCCTACCATTATCCCGGTTTACGATATTTCCGGAAATTTTGCCGGTAGTCGTGGAAGTCAGTTGGGAAATGCCGAAAACCCGCTTGCTTTCCTTTACCGTGCCAAGGATAATAAAAACAAAAGCAATTTCTTCTTCGGAAATGTTTTCGCTGAGGGCGATATCCTTCCAGGACTTGTATTGAGAACCAATTTTGGTTTGCGTTACGAAAACTTTAACGGTCTGTCTATGCGTTATCCAAACTTAGAATTTTCTGAAGGGAACAACTCCAATAACCTGAACGAATACCAGGGTTATAACACTGAATGGACCTGGAGCAATACTTTAAACTACAGTAAGGTTTTTAATGAGTTGCACCGTGTAAACGTCCTTGTTGGTACAGAAGCAATCAGATCAAGGTCCCGTCAGTTAAATGCGGGCAGAAATGATTTCTTTATTCTGGGCAATCAGGATTATTATTACCTGAGTACGGGTTCTTCCAATATCAGCAATACTAGTTTTGGTTCTATTGGTTCACTATTTTCTTTATTTGGAAAGGTAGATTATTCTTACCACGACCGTTATCTGGCAAGTATTACGTTCAGGCGTGATGGATCTTCAAACTTTGGTCCAAACAATAAATACGGTAATTACCCGGCGGCAAGTGTGGCCTGGAGATTATCGGAAGAGGAATTTATGAAGAGCATTAAATGGGTAAGCGATTTAAAACTTCGGGTAGGTTATGGACAAACCGGAAATCAGCGGATACCGCCATACCAGTATATTAACCGTTTCCAAAGTTCTATCATCAATTCTGCTTATGCTGTTGGTGGGGCAAATGGTTTAACTACCGGGGTTTGGCAAAATGCCTATCAAAATGCCGATGTAAAGTGGGAATCGTTAAAAGCGTTAAACATTGGACTTGATTTTAGTCTGTTGGGTGGTGCTGTAGACGGATCGGTTGATTGGTACAGTAAAAAAACATCAGACATGCTTTATAACCTTCCTTTACCATCCAGTGTGGTTGGTTTGGGCAGCTCACCATTTGTAAATATTGGCGATATGAGTAATAAAGGGATCGAGTTTAATGTCGCTTATCATTATGGCATCAAAGACAACAATCCGTTTAAGTTTGATATTGGACTGAATTTCTCTAAAAACAAAAATGAGATTGTAAGGTTAGCCCCTGGTATTTTTAACCAGATTTATGGCAACTACAGAAGTTTACAAACCAGTGTATTGCAGGAAGGCGCACCATTTGGTTCATTTTTTGGGTACAAAACTGCCGGGATTTACCAAAGTACTGCAGATATTCAGAGTAATCCATCGTATGCTGGTGCCAGGGTTGGTGGTTTGCGTTATCAGGACATTAACGGCGATGGGGTAATCGATCCTAAAGACCGGACCATTATCGGAGATCCAAATCCTAATTTTACCGCTGGGATAAACTTAAACGCATCTTACAAAAACTTTGATATTGCTGCATTTATTTATGGCGTTCAGGGCAATGATATTTTCCAGGCTACACGCTACTTTACCGATTTCCCTTCTTTTGATGGAGCTAAAAGTACAAGGTTGCTAAATGCATGGAGTCCTTCAAATCCAACCAGTCTTACACCTTCTGCTTATGCCGGCGCTTCAGACCTGGAGTTTGCCTCTTCGAGCTATTACATTCAGGACGGAAGTTTTTTAAGGTTAAAAAATATACAGCTTGGCTACTCAATCCCTACTGCCAAAGCATTTGGTGCCAATTCGCCAATCAGTAAATTGAGGGTATATGTAAGTGCAACCAATTTATTCACAATAACGAAATATACTGGTATGGACCCGGAGGTGAGTCAGATTACAGATACTTTCTCTGCTCCAGGGGTAGATCAGGGTGTTTATCCTTCTCCCCGTCAGTTTTTAATTGGTATTAATGTTGGATTTTAATTAAAAGAAACAAAGATGAAACATATAAAATATATCCTGCTCTCCTTCCTGATTTTTTCTACATTCTCTTGTAAGAAGGAATTTTTGAACCTGCAACCTCAGGGCGAGCTTACAGAATCGCAGTTAACCACACAAGATGGGGTAGAGGGTTTACTGGTAGGTGCTTATGGACTACTAAACGGTAATGTGAATGGTACTTATGGCAATTATGGTGCTGCACCGAGCCAATGGCTGTTTGGAGAAGTCGCTTCAGATAATGCCCATAAAGGCAGTAGTGTTGGCGATCAGCCTCCTATGAATGCCATTGAACAACATTCGCCAACCAGTACCAACGATAATTTATCCAATCTTTGGGACAGGTGTTTTGAAGGGATTCAACGTTGTAACAACACCCTTAAAATATTGGCTAATTTGCAGGCAGGCAATGGTTCGGCCAAATTTGACGATGCCCGCGCTAAAGAAATCCAGGGTGAAGCCCGTTTATTACGTGCGCATTATTATTTCTTTTTGGTAAGGGTATTTAAATCGGTTCCTTATGTTACCGAAGCCACTAGTGGTACATTTGTTCCAAACGATAAGGACATTTATCCAAATATTGTGACTGATCTTCAGTTTGCTGTAGCCAACCTAAGTACAACCAAGCCAAAAAACCAAAAAGGAAGGGTTGATAAATATGCTGCACAGGCTTATTTGGGGAAAGTTTTCTTATATCAGAAAAAATATACAGAAGCTTATGATCTGCTGAATGCGGTAATTTTGGCTAAAGCCGATCTAACCACCATGCCTTATGCAGATAATTTCGACATTACCAAAGAAGACGGACCAGAAACCATTATGTCGGTTCAACATTCGGTAGGTACGGATGGTACAGGTGGTGATAATGGAAACGTAGGCGATATCCTGAATTTCCCTTACGGAAACACCCCGATCAATTGTTGCGGTTTCTTTCAGCCTTCTATTGATCTCGCCAATTCATTTAAAGTGGATATAGCTGGTTTGCCGTTGTTGGATGGTAGCTACCGTACCAATCCTTATAAATCAGATTTCGGATTAACCGGCGCTGCAAAAGACAATTATGTGGTAGATAAAACGCTTCCATTAGATCCGCGTATAGAATCGACTATTGGCAGGCGTGGTGTTCCTTACCGCGATTGGGGTATAATGGCCGGCGATACTTGGATTCGTGATGCTTCAAATGGAGGTCCGTTTGTTGCCGTTAAAAATACAATAGAGGCTGCGCAGATTGCCAGTGGATCTGCGCCGGGTACCACCAATGTAACCGGGTTAAATGTAAACCTGATCCGCCTGGGTGATGTTTACCTCATGGCTGCAGAGTGTGCAGTAGAAAAAGGTGATCTGCCAAGGGCTTTAACCCTGGTGAATGCTGTAAGAGCCAGGGCAGCTAAAATAACACCTCAATCTATAAACGGGGTGCCAGCTGCAGCTTATAAGGTTAGTCAGTATGCCTCATTTCCAAATGATACCTACGCCAGAAATGCTGTACGTTTTGAACGCAGATTAGAATTGGCTATGGAAGGCCATCGTTTTTTCGATCTTGTGCGCTGGGGCATAGCCAAACAAACGCTGGAGAGCTATTTCTCATTTGAAGGTGGTTATTTCGACTATTTAAAAGGAATCAGTATAGAAAGCAGAGATGAGTATTTCCCTTTACCTCAGGATCAGATAGACAGGAGTAAAGGAACACTTAAACAAAGTCCGGGTTATTAGGAATTAGTTATGAATAAGGTACCTGAGTAGAGTGATGGTCATAAATAGACCATCACTCTACTCAGGTATTTTTTTGTATAAGTGTTTTTTTAGCAAACTCCCAACTCAAAACACCCGACTCCAAACTATTTTTCCTCTTTAAACCTGCTAAAAAACAGCAGTGCTATTAAGCAGAGCCCGAAACCTACAATTCCATTCAACCTTAAGCCGAAATCATTTCCAGGATCTTTGCCATAAATGGTAAGCATAGCGAAAATGGCGATGCCGAAGGTTTGACCAAGTTTTACAAAAAGATATTTCACGGCGAAGAACATGCCTTCGTGGTTTTCACCAGTTTCTAAAGTATCTTTCTGGGCAATATCGGCTAAGATGGCCGTAGGTAAAATACCCAGTGCCGCCAATGGAAAAGAAGCTGATAATACCAGGATATAAATCTGCGTATGCGGACCAAAAGGTAGTTTTCCTAAAAAGAAAATGGTGACGAAGATTAAGCACAGAACTCCAAAAGCAAATAAAACAAAAGGTTTTTTACCAATTTTAGCAGATCCAAAATTTACAATCGGGTAAAATAGCAAAGATGCTAAAACCATTGCGCCCATAAATTTCCCCCCTTCTGATTCGGGTAAACCCAATAATACGGTACAGAAGAACAATAAACCACTCGAAATAATGCTCAGTGCTGTATAAAACGCGAAATCAGAAATCAGGTAATATTTAAAATTGCTGTTTTTAAAAGTACTCTTAATAGCCGGCCACAAAGGTATATGGGTAGGTTTGGCTACCGAAAATTCTTTTTCGTTAATGAAAAAAATCGGCAATAACATCACCAGTCCAGATAAAATACACAAGCCCCATATAGCAATCTGAATGGCCTCGCTGCGGTTGGCTACATGAAAATTATCGGCTACCAGATCGGCAAAGTTGTTGGTACAGGCCGATAAAATAATCCCGATAACGAAGCCAACCTGCTGGTAACTGGACAGTTTAACCTTTTGCCTTGGGGTATTGGTTACTTCGGCCAGTAAAGCATTATACGGAATTATATATGTAGTTACCGATACGAAAAACAAACAAAGTGTGATGGTTAACCACCAGGCATTGTGCAGGCTTTCTGTTTTTTGGATGGGGTAAAAAACCAATCCGCAGAAAACCATTGCCGGAATAATGGCCCATTTCATAAAAGGCATTCTTCGGCCGTTTTTATTGGTGCTGGCATCACTTTTAGAGGCAATAAACGGATCGTAAATGGCATCTACCAGCCTACCCGATGCAGCGATAATGGAAAGGATATTAAAAGCACCCAATAAAACAAGTTGCGGCACCAATGGAGGTAAACCGGCATTGCTGGGTGGTAAGTAAAAATAGGGAAGCATTACGATGATAATGTTCGTCATCGTGCTCCAGCCAATCATACCGGCAGCATAAGCAATTTCTTGTTTTAAGGAGAGTGTTTTGTTCATTAAAATTTTTAAAAGTGTTTTCTAAACCTCGCAGGTTTTTAAAACCTGCGAGGTTTGAACCGTGAATAAACTATTTCTTATTAAACCACCTGCTCACAAAATAGATCGCCAGAAAGCCAACAAAAATATATAAACCATTCAGTGCAGCGTTTTGATCGTCAGCATAAATGCTAAAGGCAACAAAAGTGTAAGCCGCAATAAATATAATAGGCAATATAGGATATAATGGCACAGTGTAGATGGTTTTTTTATCAAGATGTGCCGTTCTTTTTCTCAGGATGAAAATGGTAGCCGCAGAACTGGCCATACTGATGCTTTCTAAGAAAATGGTGTAGTTTAAAATCTTATCAAAGGTTTTCGCATAAAAAATAATCACCACTGCAATTAAGGTGAAAACCGTTAAGCTTATGGTAATTACCTCTGTTTTTTTATTCATCCTGCTGAATATTTTCGGTAGGGCACCTTCTTCGCCCATGGCAAACATGGCCCTTGGGTTGCTTAGCAGGTTTACATTTACATAACCCATAACCGAGAAAAAGATGATTACTGAAAGTGCATTAAAGCCGGCAGGACCGAATATTTTGGAGGCCAATATCGCTGCAATACTTTCTGCCGATTTTAGTTCTTCGAAACCGATTACCTTTACATACACATAATTAATGGCCAGGTAAAGGATTACAATAATGGTTAAACCGATAATAATGGAACGTGGAATTACTTTTTTGGCTTCTTTAACTTCGCCACCAAAGTTGATGGTTTGGGCATAACCTGCATAAGAAAACGAAACAGCAATTAAACACAAACCCAAAGCTTTTCCATAATCACTCCAGGTAGGTAAAGCACCTGTTGCAGTTTTAAAAACAGGAGTAACCGTCTCTGTTTGTCCACCGAAAAATACCGCGCAAATTAGCGTTAAAATCATCCCTATCTTAATTACCGTTAGCACATTCTGCGTTTTAGAACTTGCTTTTAAGCCTAAAAGGTTAATGAAATAGAATATTAAAATGGTGGTGATGGCAATGGCTACCCGATAAGTTTCAGTCTGTTTATCAAGAGGCAGTATAATTTTACTCAGGTATTCTGCACCGATAATCGAAATTGCCGCTACAGAAGCCGCACTCGAAATAATAACGATGCAGTTAATGGCAAAAGCAATGGAGGGATGGTATGCCGAAGAAAATATTTTATAATAACCGCCAGTAACAGGATACCGCGAACCAATTTCGGCGTAGGTTAAGGCACCACAAAAGGCCACAAAACCACCGATAAACCAGGCCAGGTAAAAAAGTTCAGGAATTTGTGCTTTGGCTGCTACATTTACAGGCGTACGGAACACACCCATTCCAATGACCAAACTCACCACAATCATGGATAAATCGAAGAGCGAAAGCTGTTTCTTTTGTTGCATTAAATAGAATTTTGAATAATGGGATGAAGATAGGGAAAATTGAATGATTGAATGAGAGAATGTTTGAATGGGGGGAAGGTGATTGGTTCATTGGTCATTAGTTGATTAGTGGACGGACAGGTTGCCCAGGCTTCATTATTAAGTGTTGGAATGTTTTAAAGTTGAAAGGTTTTAGATGTTGTGATTTATTGATTGGTCATTGGTTCATGGTTTGATGGCTCATGGTTGATAGCCTATGGGCATATTGACAATCGACTACAAGAGAGTGAGCATCAACTTCCAGACTATTAACTATCAAACCATGAACTATCAACCACAAAGTGATCACTAACTATTCAACTAATGACACATGAACTATTGAACCACAATATACCTCTTCCATCCTTTTGTTGAAATTTTCTTTTGCGAGCCTCACAGAATAAATCTATTATTGTATGATAATTCTGAAGAGTTTATTTGAAAATATTTTTATTTCAATCATCAGGGTTATTTCTACAAATTCTTCATCACTTTGCAAATCAAAAATGTAAAGTTTTCAAATGGAGAGCAGATAAACACAGTATGGCAGAAGTAATTTATAACGACGACAGTATCCGTTCATTAGATTGGAAAGAGCACATCAGGCTTCGTCCCGGGATGTACATTGGTAAACTTGGCGATGGTTCTGCCCAGGATGACGGTATTTACGTATTATTAAAGGAAATTGTAGATAACTCCATCGATGAGTTTGTAATGGGTACCGGAAAAACCATCGAAATTACCCTTTCCGAACAGAAAGTTAATATTCGCGATTATGGTCGTGGGATCCCTTTAGGTAAAGTAATCGATTGTGTGAGCAAGATCAATACAGGTGGTAAATACGATAGCAATGCCTTCCAAAAATCTGTCGGTTTAAATGGGGTAGGTACCAAGGCTGTTAATGCGCTTTCTACCAGTTTTACTGTACAATCGTATCGTGATGGAAAAACAAAAAAAGTAGAATTTTCTAAAGGAGAAATTGTAACCGAGCAACCTATTATTGATACCACACAACGTAACGGTACCGCAATTACTTTTTATCCTGACGAAACCATTTTCAGAAACTACCATTATATTCCTGATTTTGTAGAGAGCATGGTATGGAACTATGTTTTCTTAAACACAGGTTTAACCGTAAATTTCAATAACCAGAAATATTTTTCGGAAAGAGGGTTGTACGATCTGCTTTCTAAATTTAATAAGCCTGAAGAAATCCGTTATCCGATTATCCACATGATTGGGCCGGATATCGAAATTGCAATGACCCACGGCCAGCAATATGGCGAAGATTACCATTCGTTTGTAAACGGACAGCATACTACGCAGGGTGGAACACACCAGGCGGCTTTCAGGGCTGCGGTAGTGAAGACTGTCCGTGAGTTTTACAAAAAAGAGTTTGATGCGGCCGATGTCCGTTCTTCAATCATTGCAGCAATTTCTGTCCGCGTACAGGAACCGGTTTTCGAATCGCAGACTAAAACCAAGTTAGGTTCTCAAAACATGGGACCGGAAGGGCCATCGGTAGCTACTTTCATCAACGATTTTGTTAAAAAGGAATTGGATGATTATCTGCATAAAAATAAAGATGTTGCTGATGCCTTAGAGAAAAGGATTCTTCAATCGGAAAGGGAGCGGAAAGATATTGCCGGGATTAAAAAACTGGCAAACGACAGGGCTAAAAAGGCATCGCTGCACAATAAAAAACTGCGCGATTGTAAGGTGCATTTCAATACTACGCACGAGAAACGTTACGAAACTACCTTATTTATTACCGAGGGAGATTCTGCATCGGGTTCGATCACCAAATCACGTGATGTAGATTGTCAGGCGGTATTTAGTTTAAAGGGTAAGCCGTTAAACTGTTACGAGCTCACCAAAAAAGTGGTTTACGAAAACGAAGAATTTAATCTTTTACAGCACGCTTTAAACATTGAAGATGGCTTGGAAGGACTGCATTATAACAACATTGTAATTGCAACGGATGCCGATGTAGATGGGATGCACATCCGTTTACTGATGATGACTTTCTTTCTGCAGTTTTTTCCTGATCTGGTAAAAGCTGGGCATGTTTATATTCTACAAACGCCGCTTTTCAGGGTGAGGAATAAAAAGGAAACCATTTATTGTTACAGTGATGAGGAGCGTAGAAATGCAATCGAAAAACTGGGTAATAAACCCGAAATCACCCGATTTAAAGGTTTGGGAGAAATCTCGCCTGATGAATTTGGATTGTTTATCGGAAAAGACATCAGGTTAGACCCTGTTATTCTAAAAGATCAGACCATTAAGAGCCTGCTCGAATACTACATGGGCAAAAATACGCCTGACAGGCAACAACACATTATCCGTAACCTGCGTGTTGAGAAGGATGAGGTACAGGAAGAACCTAAAGTGATTACGGAAGAAGTAGCTTAAAAAAGAAAGTCGAGTTTTAAAAGAACTTGACTTTTTTGTTTAAGTGCATTTAAAAGGTCCTTCGACTTCGCTCAGGATTACAATCTCGAAGGGAATATCTATAGAATTATTCCTTATTCACTTCAACCGTATCTTCCGGGTGTTGTGGTGGCAGTACATCTACCTTTTTCTCTACAATAGTAATTTTGGTGAACACCGCATATTTACTAGGAGCGATGCCGTTATCATATTTTTCGGCATAAGCCTGGGTAAATTCTGCCCCAAAATATAAGATAATAGATGTGTAATAAATCCACAGTAAAATGACGATGATCGAACTGGCTGCCCCAAATGCAGAGCCTGGATTACCTTTTTCAATATAAATTCCAATCAGGTATTTGCCCAGACTAAAAAGAACAGCGGTAAATAATGCCCCAATTATTGCTGATTTCCAACGGATGATCACATCGGGTAGTACTTTAAAAATAATAGTAAAAACAGCAGTAACTGCGGCAAGGGTAATTACATTATTTAAAATGTAAAACAGCAATTGCATGGTATCATTTGCTACAGGAATTACCTTATCTATGTCACTTTTAGAAACCAATGAACCCAGCTTGTCACCCAAACCTACTACAATAGTGTTAATCACCAGTGAAACAAGTAGTAAAAAGCCCATAGATACAATCAATGAAAATGAAAGTAATCTATTTGTTAGCATTTTTAGCCATCCTTTTTTAGGGATAGCCTTTACCTTCCATATGATGTTAATGCTATCTTGTATTTCGATAAAAATAGCTGTAGCTCCGACAATTAGCGTACCTATACCAATAATTAAACCAATGGTAGATTGCCCGGATTTATTGGCATGCTCTACAAAACCCTGAATTTGTGTAGCAGCCTCTTTGCCAACCATTTCTGTAATCTGCCCATAAAACTGACCTCTTGTTTCATCATTTCTTTTGTCGCCAAAAAATAAAGTAGCGGCAGACAGCATAATAATAATCAGTGGTGTAAGCGAGAAAATAGTATAATAAGCAAGTGAAGCACTTAATTTAGTTACCCTATCTTCAACAAAACCCTTTCCGGCAGCAATAAAGAGGTGATAAAGCGCAATAAAGAAGTTTTTGATCCTGGTGATTACTTTCATCGAAAAATTAAAACGGATATCCTATTCCTATGTTAAAAATTAAATTCTGTTTGCGCCAATCTTTATTGCCAAAGGCAATATCATCAACTACCCATCTCTGTCCTTCGGGCAGGTAAGGTTTGCGCAGAGGGAAAGCCACATCTAAACGTATTACAAAAATAGTGGCATCAACACGTAAACCTGCGCCAGTACCTACAGCCAGCTCGTTAAAAGCATTTTTTAACTTAAAGCCTGATCCAAGTCTCGCCGTTTCTGGTTTGCCTGGTTCTCCAAGGTCTTCTTTCCTTAACCAGATATTACCTGCATCAACAAATAATGCGCCATAAAGCACACTCACTATCTTAAACCGAAGTTCTGAGTTGAGCATTAATTTTATATCACCACCCTGATCGGCAAAAATTGCCGAATCTGGCACTTTATAAGTACCCGGACCTAAAGTACGTGCCGGAAAGGCCCTGATATCGTTACTACCCCCTGCGAAGAACTGCCTTACAAATGGTAATGAAGTACTATTACCATAGGCATAACCATAACCCAGGTTTAACCTATTGGCCCATACCAGGTTTTTTTTAATTTTATAATAATCCCTTAAATCTGCCTCAACTCTTATAAACTGCGATAGTGGTACATTAAAAAGGGCACGTTTCCCTTCATCATTCTTGGGCACAAAAGCACCCCATACATTACCGCCGGTTTCTAAACCGCCATAGAAATAGGTATTATTTCTCCGGTTATCTTCCATCTGGTTAGTATAGGTAAAGTTGTAATTACTACCAATAATAAACTGCTTGTCTAAAGTAGTCCTTAACAGAGGATTCGCATCGTATAAACTATCTCGAACACGATCACTTGGAAAAGCAGTAGAAATGTAACTGATTGATATTGGATTAAAATTATGCTCCTTATATAGATTTTCTTTAAAATTATAACCGAATTCTCCTTTAAAAGCATTCAGGGTATATTCTGAACCACGGTTAAGCATCTGATAAGATACCGAAGTGATCGTTTTCGGAATAAAGGCCGTGGTGCTATTTGGTTTATAAAAAGGAACAATAAACCTTGGGAAAGTCAGTTTGGCTTCGGCTGTTAACGATAAGGAGTTTTTGCCTAAAGAAGTTCCTTTGGTCTGTGTTTCAAAACCACCGCTTACGCTTATATCTAACTGTTCTGCATTTCTGAACAGGTTTCTAGTGGTTTGGGTAACCTTTACTTCAGAACCCACAAAGTTGTTCGATTTACTTGTTCCGGTAACAGAAAAAGTAAGTGAGTTTTTCTTTAAAGGGATTAAATAAATATTCAGGTCGAGCTCGTTATTTTTGAAACTATCAACTGGTAAAAATTCTGCCCTTACATCCTGAAAAGCACCCACATTTACCATCCGGTTTAACGATTGGTTATGATCTTTACGGTTATAAAGCTCACCTTTTTGAAAGAATACCAGCCTGTCGAAAAGTCTTGGTTTAAAGGTATTCTTGTCATCATATATATTGAAATCTTTATATTCCAATGGCTTTAATTTTCTCAGCGTGCTATCTCTCCTTAACGAATAATTAGGGTAGATATTGATGTTTTTGATAGTGTAAGGTTTTAAACCTGCATCAGGAGCGATGTCTTTTACCTTCACCGATACATTAACCAGGTTTTTACCAATGGTGCTATCTACCTGCATAATTAAATAATCAGGACTGAAGTAGAAATAACCACTTTCTTTCAGGTCGTTATCAATCCTGATCCTTTCATTTTTATAGGTGTCGATATCATAATAATCACCAACCTTTAACAAGGTTTTACCTTTGTTGGCATTGATGATTTTAGTTAATACACCCGAATCAGGCGGGAAAGTAATTTTATTGATTTTATAGCGCTCGCCAGTAACAGCGGTATAAATGGCCTTACCTTTCTTATCTTTAACAACAGTATCGCCGGTAACATCGGCCTGCAGGTATCCTTCGCTGATTAAATAGCTAGATAATACATCATTATTATATTTTAGCTTTACTTCACTCAACAGCACAGGTGGTTCTCCCTGCCTGCGCAGCCAGTTTCTAAGGCCTTTTGGCTTTTTAGGTTCACCAGCAAGATTATAAATACCAAGTTTATACTTTACACCTAAAATTGATTTATTAGGGCGTGGCCTGGTTTTAGCTTCTAAATCGGATTTAATTTGCTTTTCATTATCAATTTTCCCCGAAGTATCGGGATTGATTTTTACTTCGGCACCAGTGTATAAAATTTGTCCCGGTTTTAACGATTTGGTGCTACTGCAAGCCGCCCAAACTAAACAGGCCAATAAAAATAAAAGAGGTCTAGTTAGTTTTCTCATCTTGTGCTTTCTGTTCAATGTTTCTTATTCTTCTAATTCTTTTCTTCTGGAAGATCTCTTTAAATTTATTATAATCTACTACCAGCGTAAAACCAAGGCCTGTTTCAACAATCTGCCCCTGTACAATCATGTCGTTCTGGTTTCTGCGGTAAGCCCTTAAACGGTACCTGCCATCGGCAGAGAGGGCATACTCCACATTTACGTTGCCTGCAATATTGGTCGATTTTTCTCCCGGTGCCTGCGGTCCTTCTAAAGCAAATGAACTTCCTACCGTAACGGTTAAGCGATCATTTAATAGCTTTTTAGATAGGCCCACTTCTAAATCAGTTTTTTGCTGCATCGAGCCTGTAGAGTAATCTTCAGATGAATTTACCCCGAAGTTAAGGTCAACACCCTGAATCAGATCGGATGTTAAATTGTTTAATTGCTCGGTTAAAAGTTTACTTACACTAGAGCGGGCCAGGGTAGAAACACCACCGCCACCACCAGCTAAACTCTGAAAAGGATTGTTTGCTATAAACCTGTTTAAGGCAAGTAGAGCGAAAACCTGTTTGTTCAGCTCACTTTCATCACGGTTTACGTTAAGTAATTTGGTGTAAACGATGCCGCCTAATGCACCACGTTCGTTTTCTGGTAAATCTAATTTAAATGAGATAACCGGCTTCAATAATTCGCCTTTCATCATTAAATATACCTGGAAAGGCAATTTGGTTTTAGCCTGTGTATTAGATGGATCATTAATCAGGTCGATAGGAGCCGCGTTAACCTCGTACAAAGCACTCAGGTTAACATTTGCTGTTGTTGGCTCACCTGTCCAGATGATGGTACTTCCTTTTACCAGTTTAAATTCTTTTTTGCCCAATGGACCAACCGATAGGTTATAAGAACCGTCAATAATTTCATAACGTCCTGTTAAACTGATTTTACCACTTGGATCCATCGTTGCGTTTAGGTTGGCATCGCCTTTAACGTTAAGCGCATCTCCATTTGATGGATCAACCACCACATTCAGTTCAGCCTCAGGATCAATCGTAATGGCAGCAACAAGGTTGATTCCCTTCATTGCCGATTTACTCACACTATCAACTTTTAAAGCTTTTTGTCCGTTAAATGGTGGTGCGTCGGCATCGATAAATTGCACAATTCCGTCCTGATCAATAATTGAAGGATCGCTTGATGGCAATGCAAAAAAGAATTTGGTTCCTTTATTTACCTTGATGTTCATATTTACATCAGGTTGGTTTAAATCTCCGCGAACTTTAATATTGCTGGTTAAAAATACCGTTCCGTAGATCAGGTCATTATCCGCTGCCGTGGAATTGATTGCCCTGAAATTGTTCATTCTGATATCTAAACCAAAACGGTAATTTTTAAAATCACTGGTATAAACTTTTCCATTGATGGTTGCCTTTTGATTTAAGGAATCAATCAGCGTGAAGTTATTAAAACTGATGCCTTCATTTGTAAATGAAATCTTCTCGTTAGGCATGCGGAAATATGAATTTACATAAGCCACTTTGATGCCCGCATTATTGAAAGTTAGATCACCCAATATTTTTGGAGCGGTTAAGGCACCTTTAACGGTAAGCGCCCCGGTTAAGGTACCTGTGCCATTTTTAAGCTGACCTGCAGATAAACTCTCAATATTTTTCATTTCGATTTTATCGATATTCACCGTAAGATCTAAGGCGCTTTGAGGTGCGGTGTAATAAAATCCATTTACCCTTAACTCGTGCACGCCGGTTAATGCCACGTTTACTTCGAATGCATTTTCAGTGTTGTTGTTTACGGCTAAACGTAAGGTACCCAACTGATCTTTCTGATAACGCAGCTGATCGATGGTTAAGTTGGCTTCGAATTTTGGTGTACTGGCCAGATCTTTAACATTTGCGGTTCCGTTTAAACGGCCACCAACCAGCGTAGTGTCGGTTTCGGCAAATTTGGTTAAGGTTTCCAGTTGGAAATCTTTAAACTCTACAGCCAAAGGTGCATTAGGCTGGGTAGGGTTGCTATTAATGGATAGTGACTGCCCGCTGTTGCTGATCTGAAATTGGTTAACCAATATACCCGATGCTCCAAACTGAATGTAATTATCCTGCGAAACCACCCATTTTTGATAATCGAGCAATAACTTCTGAGGATCTAAAGTAAATTTAAAATCTTTATTGATTGATTGGAAATTACCACCGATTACATATTTGTTTTTGCGTTGCCTGTCACGTAAGAAAATATTAACGCCCAAATTGTTATTCGCAGCATCACCGCTTACTTCAGTATTGAAAAGCGCTATAGACGGACTTTGAAGGCTTTTAACGGTTAAACTATAGTCTAATTTATTATTATCGTTATTGATGTTTAAAACCGTGGTATCTACTTTGAAATCGCCATAAACTACCTGCGGGAAATTACCTTTAATCTGCAGGCTATCTTTTTGAGTATCGATCAATCCGTAAAACTGCGATTGTTTAAACACCGTTAATTCAGGTACGAAGTTCTTTAATAATTTAGAATCGTAAACCTGAACAAAAAACCTTAAACGCTGATCGGGAACCTTGGTAACGGTGCCAAAAGCATAATATTTATTAATTTCGTTGATTATTGCACTACCTATTTTGGTCAGCTGGTATTTGCCGTCAATTTTTGCTGAAAGTATTTCAGATTTTAGGGTCAGTTCGTTTTCGGTTGCGGTAGATTTTGCACGGATCGAAATCGTATCAACGTTAACTTTTTGTTTGTCTTTTACCAATTGTAAGCCGGTAACATCAACCGATCCATTCAAATAATCGGCATCGGCAGTGGTCAGGTCTACTTTAACCACACCGGCGGCACTTAAAACCGTCGGACTAAAGTTTAAAGCCTGAAGGTTAACCTGTTTTAAATTCAGATCAGCCTTTACTGCCGGATATTTACCCGCCATATTTACTTTCGCATCTAAATTAAAGTTGGCGTTGCTATCGGGCATGCTACTTTTAATACTGATGTTCTGGTTGCTATAATTTCCGGCAAGGCTTAAATTGCGGTAGGTATATTTATTATAATAAGCACTTAATACCTTTGCATTAAACCTGGCATTAATTTTTTTAGGATCGAGCCCTGTACCAGCCACATTGGCCTTTACCGAAACGCGGCCCAGTTTAGGCTGCATTTTTAACAACCTGCCTACGTTGAAGTTGCTTAAACTGATATCTGCCTTGTAACTTTCTTTACCTTTCGGCCCATTCATGCCTGCAACCACCACAGCACCACCCATATCGGTATTGATGTTCAGGTTGGTGTTGAAATCAGTCATTGAGCCTTTAAAATTACCTTTCGCATCGATTACGTTAGGTAGTTCGATTGAAGGCGGAAGTGACTTTTTAGGTACAGCGACTAAAATATCACCTTTGGTGACGTGAAGTTTTTTAATGTTTAAATCCAGGAAGGTTTTTTTGATATCGGGCAAGCCTTTGGCTTTTCCACTGATATCAATCTGTGTATTTTTTAACCCGCTGATCTGCAGTTTCGGGATATTGAGGTTATTTAAATAGCCGTTAACATCAGCATTGATTTTTATTTTTTCATTGCGGTAGTTGGCCGGTACGGCATTACTAAAGTATCCGGCATCTTTTAAACCAATGGTGGTATTTTTAAGGGCAATGTTTAGTTTTACGCGTTCAGGATGTTTGGTTAAATCTTCCATTGAGGTGAAATTTAACTCAGTTGCGTTCTCGATAGAAGTATTTGGTGTTTTCAGGATAAAATTGCTCAGCTTAATCTGTTTATCGTTATACACGGCATCACCACGCAATTCGTCCAATACAAATCCACTTTTCTCTTTCAAGGAGCCATTTTTAACATTGGCTTTGATACCTGCTGCGCTATAACTTACATCGCTAGCCCCCAAATTAAGCTGGTTAATTTTAAGGTGATTAAAATCCATTCCTTTAGGGGCAGGTTTTGCGCCCAGGTTATCGAATTGTACGTTGTTATCAGCCAAACTGATATTTTTGATCATCAGGCCCAATGGCGACTTTTCTGGCACCACGGTATCTTTAACCTTTTTTAAATCGTTGCTAGGAGCAGGTTTAAAGGCAAAAAGGATATTCGATTTGTTTAAATGTGCATCATCAACTGAATATTTGCTATTGGTTAAATCTACTTTCAGGTTAGCCAGGCCAAGATCATTGACTGTGGCAATGGCTTTAGTGGTCGAAATCTGGTCGTCGTAATTTACCTTTACATTACTAAAAACAAAGTTCTGTACCTCAATTAGTGGCAATTTACCCTGCTTTTTCTCTGCACTATCCACACTGTTAGTAATATGCTGCACGAGTTTAACCAATGGTTTTTGCTGTAAATAACGCAATGAAGTATTCACCAGGCTTAGTTCTTTAATTACATAATGCTGGTTGGCCAGATCAAAATCCTTGATCTTTGTTTTAAACGCACCTAAATACAATTTCACATCGTTACCGGCCACATCATCGCGGTAATTAATGCCTATATCTTCGAACGAAACTTTATCAACAGAGAATTTGAGGGTAGAGGTGGTATCTTCTTTTACCTTTTCCTCCGGTTTTTTCTGATCGCTTGCAAAAGCATCCACCAGGAAAGAAAAATTAAATGTTGTGTCGGGACTAATACGCTTCACATTTGCGCGTACATTTTTTAGTTCAATGTTATTAATCTCAACGGTGTTTTTTAACAGCTTAAATAAGCTGATGTCGACAGCAAGTTTTTCGGCATATAATAAGGTATCGCCTTTGCGGTCTTCGATGTAGAATTTGTTTAAAACCACGTCTTTTGGCAAAGCAATTTTAATGCTTTCTAAACTAACTTCTGTGTTGGTTTTGCTTTTAAGGTAGTTTATGGCTTTGCCTTTAACAAAATTCTGAACGGCAGGAATATTTAAAGACAGGGCTATACCCACCACCAGAATGATGATGGAAGCAATTACCCACAATAAAATTTTGAGACTTTTACGTACGTATTTATTCAAAGCTAAGCGTGTTTGGTGTCAACTAAATGCCAAAAGCATGCCATTAATGTTAAATTTAAGGCAGTTTTTAATAATTAATACAAAAAATAACCTAAATTGTTCGCCCGCTATAAAAATTTAACATAGGCGGTGATGTAAACAGTTAAAAATGAAATCAATAAATCTAAATATATCCTTTGAGCAATATGCCGGTATCGAAGAATTAACATTGGCAGACAGGACGCTTTGCGAACTTTCGGAAAAAGCTTTAGCCAGTTCTTATTCGCCTTATTCGAAATTTAGGGTAGGTACAGCCATCCGTTTGGCCTCCGGAGAAACGATACTGGGCAGTAACCAGGAAAATCTGGCCTATCCATCTGGTCTTTGTGCCGAACGCGTAGCATTATTCAGTATCGGTTCCACATATCCAAATGCGGTAATAGAAAGTATGGCCATTACAGCGCAGACGGATAATTTTGAAATTTTAAAACCCATTACTTCTTGCGGAGGCTGCCTGCAGGTAATGGCAGAATTTGAACGTAAGCAAAAGACGCCAATTGAAGTAATCTTTTATTGTTTAAATGGTGAAGTGCTTAAAGTACCGAGTGTAAAAAGTTTGTTGCCATTTTCTTTTGTAGAGGATAGGTTGGAGCGGTAGGGAAGTAGTATCTCACGACAGATCGTCATTGCGAATCCAATTTTTTATTGGATGAAGCAATCTTTGTAGAAAGAACTATAAGAAAATAGATTGTTTCGTCGGCTGAAAAAGCCTTCCCGCAATGACGGATACTTTATCTATATTTGGTTTTTTAACCACAATGAAACATCTCTACATCCTCGTTTTCTCTGTTTTTATTTCTTTTAACCTGCAGGCGCAGGGCGTACTCAAAAGTAATGCAGTTTATAAAATAACTTATTTCCGCTCGGCTGATGGGAAACCAAAGGAAGATCGAAACCCTGCGGTGGTAATTGCTTCAGCAAAGCAGAACTTAATCAGTAATACCTCCATTCTCGATCATAAGGCAAAATATCCTTACGAACAAAGCATCGTAACCAAGCCTGAAAATATTTTATTCCAGCTGGCCGATTTAGGCGCTAATAATCAGATTGCCACTGCCGATAGCACCGCAATTGCCAAGCAGGTTTTTGAGTTTGGTACCGAAACCAAAATCATTTTAGGCTATACCTGCAAAAGGGCAACAACGGTAGTCAACTCTAACCGGATTGATTTATGGTACACTACCGATGCCGGTATAAAAGCTGCACCAACGAGTTTAGGGCAAAGCCTTGGGCTGGTTTTGGAGCAGGTGCGTAATGGAAACAGTTATGTAACGGCGACAAAAATTGAAGAAGTTAAGAAAGCGCAAACTATAGATCCGGAAAAAACAGGTTCTAAACTAACTGATGGTTTAACGTATAAAGATTTGCTTTGGAAAAGCAGGTTTACCACTTTAAACGTTTTCAACAACGAAACGATCAATTTTATTGATAAGCCACAATCAAACGATTCTGTTTTTCGCTTTGCCGGTGGAACCGTAATCGCCAGAAAGGTAAAATTTCCTCAATTGGCTAACCCAAATGTATTTGTCGACCTGACCGAACAATCAAACGGTGATGCTTACGACAGGACAGGTTCGGTGTTCATTATCCCCACTGATAAAACGGTAAGTTTAATGGATGCGCTTAAAAATTCGGTTAAGGCGCTGCCGGTTTACGATAATGGAAACGGGAAGCAATACCAGGGCGTTGTAGCTACAGCAAATTATAACCCGGTAATCGAACTGATGCGCTTTTTTACCCCTTTTGGTGTTGGCAAATACAACACTTTAAAATTAAAGGATAAAAACTGGGCGGAGAAAGTTTATTACCGCCAGGATGTTTCGGAATTATTTCCGCTGATAAATGGAAAAGAAGCCTGGGTAGCTGTTTTTATTGGCAACTATGATAAAGGTGGACATAAGGTTTCGTTAAATATTACCCTGCATAACGGCGGAAGACCAAAAGAAGTGAAGGAAGTGATTTTGCCTTTATTCAACTCAACCAATGTAATGGAAATGGCCGGACAGGAATATGCAACGATGTTTAGCAGTGATAAAGGACTGGAAGTTTCTTTTACTTTAACAAAAGATTTAAAGGATGCGAAACTGCGTTACATCACTACAGGGCATGGCGGCTGGGGAAATGGCGACGAGTTTGTGCCGAAGAAAAATACGATCTGGCTGGATGAAAAGGAAGCTTTTGCTTTTACACCATGGCGACAGGATTGCGGATCGTACCGTTTATCGAACCCGGCTTCGGGCAATTTCGAAAGTGGACTTTCTTCGTCGGATTTAAGCCGTTCTAACTGGTGCCCTGGTACAGTTACCAACCCGAACTGGATTAGTTTAGGTGATTTAAAAGCCGGTAAACATACTATAAAGGTAACCATCCCGATGGGTAAACCGGAAGGAGGCAGCTCTAGCGCCTGGAATGTTTCGGGTGTGCTTCTGGGCGAAGAATAATGCAATATTTTCAGGAGTTAAGTACCCTCCATGCAAATCGACATTTCGAGCGGAGTTGATACCCTAACTTAGTTCATAGATTTCGCTGATAAACGCAGCGCAATTAAGGTGTATTATTCATAGTTGCACACATGGTAATGAAGATTAGATAAGCATTAATGATAATTTAATACGCATTAATTAAAAATGTACATGCGATAATTATAATTGTACATGCATAAATTATAATTGCACATGCGTAAATTATAATTGTACATGCGTAAATTAAAAATTTATATGCGGTAATTATAATGGTACATGCGTTAATGAAGATTGTACATGCGTTAATGATGAATTAACAGGAACCAATACAGAACGCGGGACATTTCCAAATCCGTTATCGGTAAAGTAATGAAGGATCTATTATCCGCTTATTTTTACCATATTAGACATTTAAGATAATTTAGGCTCAATTGCGTTTTACCAATTTATAATCCAAAGATCAATTGGGGCAATTCTATACATCTTGCAACCCTAAATAGTTACACAAAACCTTTTTTATAAACCGGATTGCAGAGGAGATCCTTTTTTGCTGCCCTGGGCCAGGCTAAAGGACAAAAAAGATCGTATCGGAAAGCCGGAGGTAACACTTAATAAAACTTACGGAACCCTGCTTTCCAAATCAACACAAATAAATTTAGATTACGGCAGGTGAGGCACCAATTTACAGGATCGAAAAACAAATTTTCCATCTTGAAATGTGAATAACCTCTCTTCATTCTGTGCAATCATTTTTATTATATTTACGGCTGCCAATTTTTGTAAATAAATGAGTGAAGAATTAGATCAAAACGTAAACGAAGAGCACAAACATACCATAACCCCCATTAACGGTTTATACGAAAACTGGTTTCTCGATTATGCGTCTTATGTAATTCTCGATAGGGCTGTTCCGCACATCCACGATGGTTTAAAGCCTGTTCAACGACGCATTATGCACTCGCTTAAAGAGATGGATGACGGACGTTTCAACAAAGCGGCCAACGTAATCGGTAATACGATGAAATATCACCCGCATGGCGATGCCTCTATTGGTGATGCGATGGTGCAGATCGGACAAAAAGATTTATTGATCGATATGCAGGGTAACTGGGGCGATCCGGTTACAGGCGATAGCGCTGCAGCACCACGTTATATCGAGGCCCGTTTATCGAAATTTGCCAACGAGGTGGTGTTTAATCCGGATACTACAGAGTGGCAGCTCAGTTACGATGGTCGTAACAACGAACCGATTACTTTACCGGTTAAGTTTCCGCTGTTGCTGGCACAGGGTGCTGAAGGTATTGCCGTGGGTTTGGCTACCAAGGTAATGCCACACAACTTTATTGAATTGCTTGATGCCTCTATAGAAGCATTACAGGGTATTCGTCCGAATATATTGCCCGATTTTTTTACGGGTGGTATGGCCGATTTCTCCAATTACAACGAAGGTCAGCGTGGAGGTAAAATCCGGGTACGTGCAAAAATTACGGAGAAGGATAAAAAAACTTTGGTCATTACCGAAGTTCCGTTTAGTACCACAACGGGTTCTGTAATTGATAGTATTTTATCAGCCAATGATAAGGGTAAGATCAAGATTAAAAAAATCGAAGATAATACCGCGGCCAATGTAGAAATTGTAGTGCACCTTGCACCGGGTATTTCGCCCGATGTAACCATTGATGCGCTATATGCATTTACGGCCTGCGAAGTATCGATCTCGCCAAATACCTGTATTATCCAGGGAGATAAACCACACTTTTTAAGTGTGAACGATATCCTGATCGAAAATACAAAACACACCAAGAGTTTACTCAAAAAAGAACTCGAAATACGCCTGCATGAACTACAGGAAAAGATTTTCTTTAGTTCATTGTTAAAGATATTTATTCAGGAGGGGATGTACAAAAACCCTGAATATGAAAACTCGACCAATTTTGAAAAGGTTGTAGAGGTTTTACATATTTTGTTCGATCCTTTTAAGCCTTCGCTTTACCGCGAAATTTTGCCAGAGGATTTTAAAAAGCTGATCGATAAACCGATGAGTAGCATCACCCGTTTTGATGTGAAAAAGGCCGACGAGCAGATGAAAAACCTGGAAGATGAAATTAAGGTGGTTAAAAACCATTTAAAACACCTTACGGAATATGCCACTGCCTGGTTTCAGAAACTGAAAGATAAATACGGAAAAGGCAGGGAACGTAAAACGGAAATCCGTTTGTTCGATCGTGTAGAAGCTTCGAAAGTAGCGCTTGCCAATGTGAAACTCTACATGAACATGGAAGATGGTTTTATTGGAACAGGATCAGGATTAAAGAAAGACATACATGTTGCCGATTGCTCGGATATTGATGAGGTGATTGTTTTCCGTGAGGATGGAAAGTGCATCATTACCAAAGTGGCCGATAAAACCTTTGTGGGTAAAAATATTATCCACGCACAGGTGTTTAAGAAAAACGACGAGCGTACCATTTATAACATGGTTTATAAGGATGGCGCAAGTGGTACAACCTATATAAAAAGATTTGCTGTAGTAGGGGTAACGCGTGATAAAGAGTACGATTTAACCAAGGGATCGAAAGGATCGAAAGTTTTATATTTTACTGCCAACCCGAATGGTGAGGCCGAAATTGTAAACGTAGCGCTAAAACCGCATTCTAAACTGCGCAAACTCCAGTTCGACCTTGATTTTGCTGAAGTGGCCATTAAAGGGCGTGGTTCGCAGGGTAATATTGTTTCGAAATACCCGGTTAAAAAGATTATTTTGAAAAGTAAAGGGGTTTCTACATTATCGGGACTGAAAATCTGGTATGATGACCTGCTGAAACGCTTAAATGTTGATGGCCGCGGAAAATACCTGGGCGAATTTGATGGCGATGACCGCATTTTACAGGTACATAAAGATGGTTATTACGAGTTAAGTTCGTTCGAACTGAGCAACCACTTTGATGATGGCCTGATCCTGATCGAAAAATTCGATGCCGAAAAAACCTTTGCTGCGGTACATTTTGATGGCAAGGCACAGAACTATTTTATTAAACGTTTTGTGTTCGAACTGCAGGCTAACGGCAGGAAAACAATTATCATCAGTGAAGAGCAAAAATCAAAATTATTGTTTTTAACGGCTAACCCGGCTGCAAAAGTAATTGTGGATATGTTGAAAGGAAAAACACAGATTCCGGAAACATTGGATTTAACACTTTCAGAACTGATTGATGTTAAAGGTTTAAAGGCTAACGGAAACCGTTTATCTCCGCACGATATTCAAAAAGTAGTATTGGAAGAGCCTGAAATCGAGGAAGAAGAAGTTGAGGAACCAGTTGTGGATGAAGGGGAGGAAGGTGGACCGCCTGAAGAAGAAAATGCACCTGCTGAAGAAAGCATCGCAGAAACTGAAACAGTGACGGAGGAAATTGAAAAACCTATAGCGGAGAAGCCAAAACCAAAATTCGAACGCACTGAAGTACCTGCTGTCAAAAACGAAAAGCCTGAAGCAGTAGAAAAAACCACAGTAGAAAAACCTGTGGTTGAAAAGCCGAAGCCAGAAGCAAGTAAAAAGGAAGAGAAAAAGCCAGAAGAAAAACCTGCCGACGAAGAAAAACCTGCAAAAAAAGTTGATTTCGAAATCACCAATCCGGACGATATCGATATGGATGATAAGGGGCAGCTGGGCTTGTTCTAAATAGATTCAAGAGTTGTCAACTTTAATGCCCAGTGGCAAGAAAGTTGACAACTCTTCGCATTTCAATGAAAACCTTTCATTTTTAAACTTATATTTGTCTTGCTCAAAGGGGTGCTTGTTGATGCTGCAATTTCTGTTGCCATCAATTTGCTGAGATTATACCCATTTAGAGGCTTAAGGTAAAAGGCTTAAGGTAGAAGGTTTAACCTTACACCTTTAACCCTACACCTTATACCTTCTAATGAACCTGATGCGGGTAATGCCGCCGTAGGAAGAGGTTAAAATTAACCATGCTGTTTCACCCCTGAAAACAGTTTTCAAATTTTTATATTGTAAATGGATTTTCAGGATTGGTTTAGGCTTTTTCAAGAGCAGATTATACATACTTCTTTAATTGAATGGCTTGCCGTTGGCTTTGGGGTTTCGGAAGTTTTATTAGCCAAAAAAAACAGTATCTGGCTCTACCCAACAGGGATAATTTCCGTTTTATTGTGGATGTTTTTATTGCTGGGCGTTAAATTATACGCTGAAGTGCTTTTAAATATTTATTATTTAACAATGAGCATTTATGGATGGATAATCTGGAAAAAAAGAAAACAGGATGGCGAAAACCAGGTATCGTGGTCGAGCAAAAACGAACTAACCATTGCTATTTTAATCTCTGTTATTGGTTTCGGGCTGCTCTACCTTATACTGAGGCATTATACCGATTCGGATGTGCCCTTATTGGATGCATTTGTTTCGGCAACAGCATGGGCGGGGATGTGGTTATTGGCCAAACGAAAAATTGAGAACTGGATATTCCTCAATATCTCTAATATCGTGGCTATTCCTTTGCTTTTTCATAAAAAACTGCCGCTAATGGCCTGTTTAACTACTTTTCTGTTTATAGTTGCCATTTTTGGGTTTTTCGATTGGAAGAAAATCATCAATAAAAACAGGTTTAAATTAGCTCAATCTTAAAGGCAATACATAGAGGCATGCAAGATACATTAACCGCCACCTGGCAGGAAAAAGTAAAAAACTATTCGGCGCTTTCGGAAGAAATGGGGAAACTTCACCCCGAAATTTTAGCACTTGCTTATCAGGAAAATTGGTTTAAACTTTTTGTACCCGAGGTTTATGGTGGACCAGGCAAAAAACTCCCCGAAATTTTAAAATTAGAAGAAGAGCTGGCAGAAGCAGATGGAAGTTTGGGCTGGACAGTTACCTTATGTGCCGGTGCAGGTTGGTTTGCAGGGTTTCTAAATCCTGAACTCGCCACAACAATTTTCGCCGATCCTAAAGTTTGTTTCGCCGGGAGCGGGGCGGTTGGCGGAGTAGCTGTTAAAACGGAAACAGGTTATCTGTTAAACGGTAAATGGAATTATGCCAGCGGTGCTTTACATGCAACCATATTTACAGCCAACTGCACCCTTAAAGATAAAAGCGGCGAAGCTATTTTAGATGAAAACGGGGCACCTGAAATCAAATCATTTATCCTTAAAAAAGAAGAGGTAAATATTCTGCCGGGCTGGTCTTATTTCGGTTTAATAGCCACAGGAAGCCATGCTTTTGAAGTAAATGATCTTCACGTAGCCGAGAACAGGACGTTTCAAATCAATCAGCATATAGAAATAGCAGATGCTGGTTTTGATTATCCCTTTCTGCAGCTTGCTGAAACCACTTTAACGGTTAATACCTTAGGTATGACAAATCATTTTATTAAACTGGTTGAAGCTGCCTTTTATCTTCGTACAGGCTTAAAAAGATATAGCGATGAGCAGGTATTGTTTTTTACAAACGAACTCAACAGCTGCAAAACAGAAATCCAAAATCTCCGCTCAAAATTCTACAGTACATTCGATGCCTCCTGGGATCAGCTGATGGTTAATAATAAAATAGAGGAAGATACGTTGTTAGCGGTGAGTGCGGTTAGCCGTAAGCTGGCACATGCCTGTTGGCGAACAGCAGCTGCATTATTTCCATACTGTGGTTTAGAAGCTGCTAAAAAAGAGTCAGAAATTAACCGTGTTTGGCGCGACATCCATACCGCTAGTCAGCATGCTTTGCTCACTTTTGAAGTTTAATTATTCTAATAATTCAGGCCTGATCTTATTTTTAAAATCTTTGGCAAACTTGTTCAGTTTTGGCTGTATAACAAATGCACAGTAGGGCTTGCCCTGGTTATTGTTAAAATAATTCTGATGGTAATCTTCCGCTTCATAAAACTCTTTTGCTGCGGTAATTTCAGTAACAATAGGTTTGTCAAAAACTTGATCGCGGGTAAGTTCATCAACAATTTTTTTAGCTTTTTGATGCTGATCTTCATTTTCATAAAAAATGACCGAACGGTACTGGGTACCAATATCATTACCCTGCCTGTTAAGGGTAGTAGCATTATGGGTTTTAAAAAAAACGAGTAAAAGCTCTTCAAAAGAGATAATATCCTCATCAAAGCTGATCTGAACCACTTCGGCATGACCAGTATCGCCATTGCAGATCTCCATATAAGTAGGATGTTTTAATTCTCCACCCATATAGCCCGACGTAACCTGACTTACGCCGTTCAACGTTTGAAATACGGCTTCGGTGCACCAAAAGCAGCCTCCGCCAAATGTTGCTGTTTGCATATTCTACTTATATAACATTAGTACCAACTTCTTTGTTCCAACAAAAAATATTTTTTTGGTATTGAATGATGGTTAACGACTAATTATTCCTTTAGGTTGTAAATGTTTGACTTACAGAGGATCAATATAGTATTTATACAGTATAGTGCAAACTTTAAACGTATTCTGTTCAAAAATATAGTAAACAAAACGCCCCCGGGTTTACATCGGAGGCGTTAGTTTTTTTAAAAACTTAAAGTGTTTTCGCTTTTATTTTTCTAAGCTCGGATTCAAAATTATCTGTTGATATTTTTTCGCTCTTCGCTTTAGTTATAGCCATTTCCTGTGTTTTTATCGCTTCTTCATTATAACCTAAACGATATAGGATATGAGCTAAAGTATCGTAATATCCTGCAATAGAATTTAATTCAATCGATCTCCTGCTCCAGATCATGGCCTTACTAAGGTAATTAAGGTTTTTAGTGCCGATTTCATAAAACTTCCATGCAGCATTATTTAGTTCGTTGGCATAGCTGTTAGAAGTAGAACCGAAGGTTACTACCGATTGCGTAACAACTGTTTTGCCATAAATTTTTTGTAAACTATCCAATTTCTCTTTTGAAATTTGTTTTTGGCTGGGCATCGAAGCAATGTGTTTTTGGGATAGGGCTTCACGGTTTTTAGCTTCAATCTTTTTTATGCTATCTGCACCAATATTCATGTAGAAGTTATCATAAAAATAACTAGCGGTTCTCAAATAATTAGTGGTGTCTTTTACGGTGCTGTAGTACCACAAAATCTGTGTGTTATATGCCTGCTCTCCTCTTCTATAATCTCTTGACCATGTGTTTCTGGCAAAAGAAGCACCCGATATTGCCCTTGGGGTATTTTTATGCTTTGCAGCATCTGCAATCGTATTGGAAATTATTGCATTATTGATAGCTGTTCTTCTTTGTAAAGGCTCGGTTTTGTATAAACTATCAATAAGCTTACGATTAGTGTAAGCCAGTTTATAAGCATTTCCATCGCTGTACGGACCAGCTTCCATAATGTACAATACATTTTGGTAGTCGTTAAAATCTCCAATTTTTAAGTTGTTGGCATATTGCTCAATAAGTTGTGCATTATTTGTGATGCCAAGCTTTTTTCTGGTGTCGATTAATTTTCTTAATACCGTATTATTGTTTTTATCAGCATTGAATTGGGCTTCCAGATCAGATATTGATGTTTCTTTTGAGGCCGAAAGTGCCTTTTCGATCATCAAAATATATTTCTTTTGATCGGTAGAATTTCCAAAATCTTTGTAGAAAACATCTTTGTTGGCGCGAAGAAATACAAATGCCGGGAACGATTTTACATTTGCTTCCCTTATAACCGACCTTACGCTGGTATCCGACATTGTGGTTTTATAAACGACAAAATTTTCGTTAATGCTGTTTATCACTTCGGGTTCATCCAGAGCAGATTTAAAACTGATTTTTGCATTTGGGGGCAAATCTGTTGGTTTGGGTAAACCAGATACCTCTATAATTAGTAATACTGGTTTTTTAGATGATAAAGATTGTTCAAGGGCCGTTTTTAAGGATTTTGATTTTTTTAATTCCTGGGCAATACCAGACGAATAAGTTATAAATATAGATAATGCAAGTGCAATAAGGTTTTTCATTTTTGAGAGCATATTTATATGATTAAATTAATAACGCCCCCGGGTTTTACATCGGGGGCGCTGGTTATATTATTGATATTGAATGTAGATCGGTTTTGGAGTAAGCTTTAAAAGCTCTTCGGGAGTCAACAAGCGTTTTGGCTCTTTTTTAAGATCGTTTTTGTAAAACAGTTTAAAACCTGTAAACTGAACCGGCTCTCCCTGCACAAAATGGCGGTAGGTTCCTTTTTTCAATTCTGGTTCGCCCCATCCATCCATGTGTACTACAACCTGCACTTCAGGGCGGAGTTTGATGCTTGCGGCATTAGTTACCATTTTTTTAGTAAAACGGTGCAGTACAAATACTTTTGGAGGAAGGTTATGTTTTTTAACCAGATCAGCAAGGTATTGGGTTACATAATTTATATCGGCTGCATCATAGGTACCGATTTTTTTTCCTGGCAAAGAACCATCTTTCATCGAAAATTCAGGGTCGATACCTAAGTGTACATAAGGCAGTTCGAGGTATTTTTCAATATGTGGCAATTCTGCCTTAATCGTACTTAAAGCTACCTGAAGATCTAAAAATACAATTGTGTTAGGCTGCATTTTTGCGATAGCCAAAACAGAATCAATCTGTTTGTTGCCCATTCTGTTGATGTATTTTCCATCTTTACCCGGCGTTCCGCTTGCTACTGCGGCAATATAGTGTAAACCTGGTTGTACAGGGGTAGAAGGATCGGCTTTTTCCCAACGTTTAACTTCGGCATTCAGGCGTTGCCACATTTCTTTAGGCGCATATTCGCCCAACGCACCCATTTTTTTTGAGTGAAGGTTTCCATAATAAACCACGATGCGTTTAAATGGCAAAATGGCTCCTGCTAAAGGATATGGTTGTTTTTTTACCGGCCATTTTCCGGTTGTATCTCCGTTGGCCAGTTTTTTAACCAATGAGTCGTAAAGTTTAGGATCAACAGGTTTCATTACGTTTGCTGTTGAGTCGGTTTTCTTTTTAGTGGTATCAGATGAGAAGATTTTACCAACACCGCTGCCGCCTTTACCGTCTGAATTACAGTTGGCGAACAAGCTGATTGCGGCAAAACCAAGTATTAGGGTGCCTGCTAATTTAGGGAATTTCATAGATTTATTAGGTGATTAAAATTTAGACTTTTTCCGATCCTGTTTTGGATGAAAGTAGGTCGGAAATCTGGTAGTTTAAAATAAAGTAATTAACATTTACACATTGCAGAATTTACCAAAAACGCCTAATGGTAATTTAATGCCAGAAGTAGCCTGTAAGTAAAGCTCCCCTGTTTCGAGGTTTTTAACTGCGGGAAAAGAAGTGCGGATCAAATTTTCAACAATTACTGAAGAGAAACCAAGTGAGTAGGTATTCAGGATCAGGAAATGTTCTTTTTCATCTAATAACTGTACAACATCCTGCATCATTTCCTGGATATGGTCTTCCAGTTTCCATTTTTCGCCATTCGGACCATGTCCGTAAGCAGGTGGATCTAAAATGATACCATTGTACTTTTTGCCTCTTTTAAGTTCTTTCTTTACAAACTTCAAAGCATCTTCAACCATCCAGCGGGTATCTTTTAGGCCCGAAAGTTCCTGGTTTTCGTTTGCCCAGGTTACTACCTGTTTAATCGAATCAACGTGGGTGGTTTCTGCGCCAGCTGCATTGGCTATCAATGAGGCCGCTCCGGTATAGGCAAATAGGTTTAATACCTTTGGTTGCGGTGTTTTAAATTTTTTGATCGAAGAGGAGATAAAATCCCAGTTTACCGCCTGTTCAGGAAATACGCCCACATGTTTAAAAGAAGTTAAGCCTAAACGGAGTTTAATGGCTACCTCATCGTTTTTATATTCTACATGCCAACGGTCTGGAATGGAAAGGTTTTTTTTTACCCATTCGCCGGAAGTAGCCGAACGGCCCCTGAACGTAATGTTGGCAGTTTTTTTCCAATCCTGTTCTGAATATGTTTTTTTCCATACGGCCTGCGGCTCAGGACGGATAAGGGTTACACTTCCAAAACGTTCTAATTTTTCAAAATCCCCGCAATCTATCAGTTCATAATCTTTCCAATGGGTGGGGGCAAGTAATTGTATCATGTATTAAAATAACTTTAAATTTGGGTAATTTATAATGTATTGATCATCAGTTATCAAAGTTAGCTTATCACCTAATGCCTGAGAAATAATCAATCTGTCAAAAGGATCTCTATGGATTAAAGGTAAAGTTAAGTATTTGTCTAGGTGGTGTTTCTGTATATTTAAAACAGATATATTAAAGAGGTTTATTACTCCATACATCTCTTCCAGGTTTCTGGTAACAATCAGCTTTCCTATGTTGAGCTTAATAATGATTTCCCATATACTGGCAATGCTTATAAACTTATCATTTTTCGAATCTTCTATGCCGTTTATTATTGATTGGTTGAGTCCATTATCTTCATTAATTAAAGAGATGAAGATATGCGTATCAAGTAAAAGACGCATTACATATATTCTTTTAAATCATCTAATGGTTCGTTAAAATCTTTAGGGATGATAAATAAGCCTTTTGCAGCGCCATATAAACTTTTTGGTTCTTCAACAATGTTAGACTCTTCGCTATTCGACTTTGGAAAACTCTTCGAATGTTTAGCTTTTAAAAAATCAATAAAATCTTCTACCTCATTTACCATGCTCTCGGGTAAGGTTTCCAATTTGTGAATGATATTTTTTGTAGCCGCAGTCATAAGAAACAAATATACGATTTTTCTTAAAACTTATCTTTTGCTGCTTTCATGAAGCGGCTGGCAAATACGAAATCGTTCAGTTCTTTAATATCGGTGTGTGCGATTTCTTTATTGCTGCCTTCCCAGAATTTCTTTCCTTCGTGCAGGAACAGAATATAATCGCCAATACCCATCACCGAGTTCATATCATGTGTTACCACAATGGTGGTAGTTTTGTATTCTTCGGTAATTTCCTGGATCAGCTCATCAATAACGATCGAAGTTTTTGGGTCTAAACCCGAGTTAGGCTCATCACAGAATAAATATTTTGGGTTCATAGATATGGCACGGGCAATACCCACACGTTTTTTCATACCACCCGATAATTCAGCAGGAAATAACTTGTTTTTACCAGCAAGGTTAACACGTTCCAGGCAAAAATCAACCCTCTCAAGCTTTTCTTTTCTGGTTTGATCGGTAAACATATTTAAAGGAAACATGATATTTTCTTCAACTGTCATACTATCAAAAAGGGCAGATCCCTGAAAAAGCATGCCGATTTCTTTACGTACTTCGATGCGTTGCTCGTATGTCATCGGGGTAAAATCGCGTCCGTCGTACAATACCGAACCCGAATCAGGCTGGTGTAAACCCACCATACATTTAAGTAGAGTTGTTTTTCCGGAGCCCGAACCCCCGATAATTAAGTTGGTTACGCCTTCTTCAAACTTTCCGGAAATGCCTTTTAATACGTCGTTTCCGGAGAATGATTTATAAATATCTTTAATTTCGATCATTACAATAAAAGTTGAGTAACTAAATAATCGCAAACAAGAATAGAGATACAGCTAATTACAACTGCTCTTGTACTGGCCTGCGAAACTTCTAAGGCACCACCACGAACATAGAAACCTTCGTAAGCCGGAACCGATGTAATAATGAAACCAAATACAAATGCTTTTACCAAAGCAACGGTAATGGTGTAAGGGTTAAAATCGGTGGTAATACCTTGAATATATTCTGCTGGTGTTACTGCTCCAGAAACCGAACCACCAATATAGCCACCGGTAATGCTTAAGAACATGGAAATAATAACCAGCATCGGTACCATGGTGATTCCTGAAATAATTTTAGGAAGAATTAAATATCCTGGTGCGTTAATCCCCATAATTTCTAAAGCATCAATCTGCTCGGTAACCCGCATCGAACCGATTTCTGATGAAATGGCTGAGCCTATTTTTCCTGCAAGTACAATTGCGCTAATGGTAGGGCTTAACTCTAAAATACTCGAGTCGCGGTTTACTGAACCAATAATGGTTTTAGGAATAAAATCGCTAACCAGCTGGAAAGCAATTTGCAACGTCATTACCGCACCAATAAAGGTAGAGATAATGGCAATTAAACCTAAAGAACCTACACCAACATAATCCATTTGTTTGGCGATTTCTTTAAGGTATATTTTCAGTTTTTCCGGCCTTCTGAATACAGACTTGAGTAGCAGGATGTATCTGCCGAAATTGGTAAAATTCATTCCGTATGTATTTGCTTAATTTAAATGATCATTCTTATACTACTACAAAGAAACGATAAAAAAGTTGTCGCTCTTTGCTAATTGCAAAAATATTCGTGGTTTTGAATATAAATATGGTTTTTTGTCAACAAAAATTAAACCACAAAACATGAAAGCTGTAATAACTGGGGCAACTAAGGGAATTGGTAGGGCCATAGCGCTAAAATTGGCACAAAATGGATACGATTTAATTTTAGTAGCAAGGGGAGAGGCTGATTTAAAAACATTAAAAGACGAATTAACACCTCAGGGAAATAAAGTTTTTACGCACCAGGCAGATTGCTCGGTTAAAGAAGATGTATATGCTTTTTTAAATTCAGCAGTTATCGATTTCGATGATGTAACGGTTTTAGTAAACAATGTGGGGATCTTTTTGCCGGGAAGTTTACTTGATGAGGCTGACGAAACTTTTGAAAAACAGCAGGATCTGAATCTAAATGCCAGTTATTACACCAGTAAGTTTTTCGGAAAAAAAATGCGCTCAGCCAGCTACGGCCATATATTCAACATCTGTTCGGTGGCCAGTAAAGCTCCTGTAAAAAATGGCGGCAGTTATAGTGTAACAAAAGCAGCGATGTTAAGTCTTAATCATGTATTGCGGCAAGAGTTAGCCCCTCACAACGTTAAAGTTACAGCGTTTTTGCCAGGTTCTACCAAAACCTCGTCATGGGAAGGAACAACAATCCCCGATGAAAAATTTGTACAGCCTGAAGATATTGCCGAAACTTTATTCACCATTTTAAACTTAAGTAAAGGTGTAAACGTAGATGAGGTTTTAATTACCCCGCTCGATTTTTAAACACAAAATGAACAACGTTATGGAAAAGAAGCTTTTTAGAAACGAACACGATAAGATGATTGCCGGTGTAGCTTCGGGACTTGCAGATTATATGCAGGTAGAGGTTACCATAATTAGATTATTGTTTGCATTATCGGCTATATTTATGGCTGGCGCTGGCTTAATAGCCTATATTATCATGTGGATCATTGTACCGGTTAATAACGATCCGGCAGCAAAATTCTCAAAATTTAACGATTATTTTAATAAGAATAATCCTAATGCAAACCCATTTGCTACTCCTGATCCATTTTCTGGCGCCGCAGGTACTGGAAACGCAAATTGGACACAGCCGGTTGATGGCACGCAAAAAACGCCCTTCGAAACGCAGGCCAATTTCGGAAAATTTAATAAACCGAATGATACCGGCCGCACCATAGGTGGTTTAGTGCTACTGGTTGTGGGTTGTTTTTTCCTGATGCGCGAAATGGATTTTATACCCGATTGGTTTAGCATCCGCAACTTATTTAGGTACATGTGGCCATTAATCTTTATTGCATTGGGCGTAAGTATTATTGCTAAATCAAAAAGAAAAAACGACTGGGCAGCTTTTCAGAGCCAACAAGAGGCAGAACAACAGAAAACTGCAGCTTTTTCTGAAGCTGTTGTAGAAAATGAACCTGTTGCCCCTGTAAATAAAGATGATCAATCAACACCTGCTAACCCTCAAGTATAAATAAAATGAAACTAGATAGATTAATATGGGGTATCATCCTGCTATTTATTGGCGGTGTACTTCTACTCGAAAATTTTGGCGTAATCGATTTTTATTGGCGCAACGTTTGGAGCTTTTGGCCTGTATTCTTAATTATAGCAGGTTTAAATATCCTCTTTAACAGAAACAATTCGCAAACCGGCAGCATCATTTCTATCGCTGTTTTGGTGGTGGCCTTATCGTTCCTTTTTTACAGAGGACAACAAGTGCCCGAACATGGTTATTGGTGGGGAAATAGTTTCAAAAAGGATATAGAAGCTAATATCGATCACAACGATGGAGACAATGATAACGACAACGATGATGATGACAAAGACTCGTCGTACAACCAGTTAAACTTATCAGAGCCTTTTGTGGCTGCCGATAATACTAAAAAAACAGTGTTGAATATTTCAGGTGGTGGCATTTCGTTTAACCTTGATGGTGAAACAGATTCGCTTATTAATGCCGATATCAGAAAAAGACATGGTAATTTCTCATTGAAAAAACTGGTTACCGATTCTGCAACTGTGTTAACCTTTAGCATGGAGGATAGAAAAAGCAAATGGAATTTCGGTGATAATGGTAACGACGTAAACTTTAAATTAAACAAAGCTGCCACCTGGGATGTGCTGATGAAACTTGGCGCAGGTGAAGCTAACTTCGATTTTTCTCCTTACAAAGTCCGTACTTTCCGTTTTGATGGCGGAGCTGCTGCTTTAGACATTAAAATGGGTGATTTATTGCCAATTACCGATGTGGTGGTAAAATCAGGGGTAGCCGATGTTAAAATTAAAGTGCCTACCAATTCGGGCTGCAGGATTAAAACCAAAACAGGTTTATCTGCAAAAGATTTCGATGGATTTGAGAAATTGAGCGATGGCGTTTACGAAACGTCTAACTATAAATCGTCGACCAAAAAAATCTTTATCAGTTTAGACGGAGGATTAAGTAACTTTGAAGTAAGCAGATATTAGGGAGGCGTAAGGTTTTAAGGTGTAGGGCGTAAGGTTTTATTCGATCTAACTTTATACACCTGATCCTGCAATCTTAAAATCCAAACAATCCTGATCCTATCTAATGAGTCCTGATCAATATACAGTAGTAATTAATGGTAAGCCAAAAGGTCCGTACAGTTTAGCCGAATTAAAAGATTTAAACATCTCAGCGAATACTTTTATACGCAAACCAGGTATGGACGATTATAAAGAAGCTCACGCAATTCCCGAATTGCGTGAGCTTTTGGGTTTTAGCTATCAAAAAACTGCGCCACAATATTTTGCCGCTTTCGATCAGCGTTTACTGGCAACAGTAATTGATCATTTCATCATTTTCGGATTTTATACCATTATAATTTTAACGAGTTATATTTTTATAGAAGGCAAAGACCAGCGGCTAATGGCTTTCATGGTTCCCTTTCCTTCCATATTTATCATTAAACTCATTTATGGCAGCATTGCCGAGGCATCTAAAAATCAGGCAACCATTGGTAAAAAACTGCTTAATATTAAAGTAACCGATTTAGAAGGCAGCCGGGTTTCTTTCGGTATTTCCTTAGTAAGAAATTTTTCTAAAATCTTATCTGTAATCCCGGTTTTCTTTGGGTACCTGTATAGTTTCCTGAATAAGAAGAACCAGTGCTGGCACGATATCGCGGCTAATACTTTAGTAATAAAAGACAGGTTAATATAAGTTAGAAAAGCAGGGGTAATACTGCTATTTTCGTTATCCGGGCTGTTCACTGTATCTTTGCCTGGCCTTCGACTACGCTCATGCTTACAGTCAAAGGATGCCGCTTCCATCCCGTTTATTAAACCTGGGCCGGTGCAATGTGGCCAAAGCTAGTTCACGGCATAAAATAATCCAATTTCAATTTCTGCTTTCAGTTAAAAGATGTTAAATATGAATTAAGCTATTATTCTATTGATTAGTTTTAGTAAAATTAATCTAACATGCTACGTACATTTCTCACCACGGTCTTTGCTTTTTATCAGTTTACTTCTTTTTGCCAAATATCATCAGATTCGTTAAAACCTGTTAAGGATGAATATAATTTAGGTTTCGAAAAAATAATCCCTAATCCTAAGTCTTCTATTGGGTGGAATACGGGTATGACCAAAAGTGGATATAAAGTTGAAATCGATTCAACCCAAAAGTATACAGGCAAATACTCCTTGTTGATAGAAAATATTGCCCAAGATGTTGAATCAAATTATGCCATGTCTAGTCTAATTATTCCTGCAAAATTTGATGGGAAGGAAGTAGAAATCAGATTTTATCTAAAATTAGAGCATGTTACCGGCCATGCGGATTTTCCATTTAGAATTGATGATGAGGATAATGACAAGTTACAATTTACCAATCTACTAGCGAAGCGGATATACGGAACCCAAGATTGGCAATTATACAGCCTAAAGCTGCCACTTCAAAAAGAGGCATCAAAAATTTATCTTTTTCCTTTGTTATATGGGCCAGGTAAAATGTGGGTAGACGATATTCAGGTATTGATTGATGGGGTAGATATCAGCCAAGCAAAAATTAAGACGGGTTATAACCCCAATACTCCAGAGCCCATTAATTATGGTAATAATACGGCGGCATCTGGCAGGGTGAAAGTAAAGGATGCCGAACTATATTACGAGACCTATGGAACAGGTGATCCTCTTCTATTATTGCATGGAAATAGCCAATCGATAAGCGCTTTTAAAAAACAGATTAAAGCGTTCTCAAAAAAATATAAAGTTATTGCAGTAGATACCCGTGGACAAGGGAAAAGCACTGATTCTAGTACAGATCCACTTTCCTATGATCTGTATGCTGAAGACATGAAAATATTACTTGATTCTCTGCATATCAATAAAACGAATATTTTAGGCTGGAGCGATGGTGGAAATACGGGATTGATTATGGCTGCTAAATACCCTAAATATGTAGATAAACTCGCCATTACTGGTGCCTGTACAAATCCAAATGATGCCGTTTCAACCAGCACATTAGAAGAAGTTCGCAAGGCTATTGAAAGCTTAAAAACGAAATTAGATGCTAAGTCAAAGTATCAGGTTAAATTATTTACCATGTTATTAACTGAACCACATCTTACGGCTTTAGATCTAAAGAAGATTAAAGCTCCAGTATTGGTAATGGCAGGTGAAAAAGATATGATTTTAGAAAAGCACACCAAATTTATAGCTGCTAATATTCCTAAATCGCAGCTTTTTATTTTTAAGGGTGCTTCACACTATGTGCCTGTAGAAAAGGTTTCAGAATTTAATACTGAGGTACTCACTTTTTTAAACCAGTAATATCTGTTACAGTAAGAGTTTTTGACGTTGCTAACCAGCATCTTTTACAACATTCCAACTTAAAACATTCCAACAATCCTTATCTTTGCAAACAGATGGAAAATATATTGGCAAAACATGATCTGGCTGGAGGATATTGCAACAGTTTAACGGCTTATTCTAGGTATTTAACACGCGAAGTTAACATCGGCGATATCGCACTGGGCGGACACAACCCGATCCGTATCCAATCGATGACTACTACTGATACCATGGATACCCTGGGTACAGTAGAGCAAACCATCCGCATGGTAGAATCGGGTTGCGAATATGTGCGTATTACTGCGCCAAGCATTAAAGAAGCAGAAAACCTTGCCAATATTAAAAAAGAATTGCGTTTACGTGGTTACAACGTGCCATTAATTGCAGATATTCATTTTACACCAAACGCTGCCGAAATGGCTGCCAGGATTGTAGAAAAAGTACGCGTAAACCCGGGCAACTACGCTGATAAAAAGAAATTCGAAAATATAGAATATACTCAGGATGCCTACAATGCAGAGCTAAGCCGGATTTACAAAAAGTTTATTCCATTGGTTAAAATCTGCAAAGAGTATGGCACTGCTATGCGCATCGGTACCAATCATGGTTCACTTTCCGACAGGATTATGAGCCATTACGGCGATACCCCACGCGGAATGGTAGAATCGGCAATGGAGTTTATGCGCATGTGCGAGGACCAGAACTATTACAACCTGGTGATCTCGATGAAAGCCAGTAATACCCAGATAATGGTTCAGGCTTACCGTTTGCTGGTAGAAACCATGGCTAAAGAAGGGATGAATTACCCGCTACACTTGGGCGTTACTGAGGCTGGCGATGGCGAAGACGGACGTATTAAATCGGCCGTAGGCATTGGAACTTTGCTGGAAGACGGATTGGGCGATACCATTCGCGTTTCGTTAACCGAAGATCCTGAATTTGAAGCACCGGTAGCAAAGGCTTTGGCAGACCGCTATGCTTTAAGGAGTCCGAAGTCGGAAGTCCGAAGTCCGGAGTCTATTGGCACGTCTTCCATTTTACATCATACATCTGCCATTAAAACTTACTCTCCTTACGAATACAACCGCCGCATCACAACACCTGTACAACATATTGGCGGGCACCACCATCCGGTAGTGATGATCGATGTTTCAAAAGAAAATTTAAAAGATCCTTACTTTTTAAGTTCGGTTGGCTATAACTATAGTGCAGGTTTAGATAAGTATAATCTGGCCGATCAGGCATGCGATTTAGCTTATTTGGGAGATAACTTGCCCTCTTTCTCTTTCCCGGGAAATTTAAAGCAGATTTATAACTATCAAACATGGCTAAAACTTCAAGATAAAAACAACTGCCATCCGTTATTCTCTTTAGAAGAATTTACCAAAGCTGATCATAAAGATGATCTGTTAAATTTTGTTGAGGTTGATGCGGGAACATTCCAACATTCCAACATTCCAACATTTCAACCTAATGTTGTTCTGATTTTAAAAACTTTTGCATCTCATGGAATGGCTGAGCAAAGGGCTTTTTTCGTTGCATTACAAGAACAAAACATTCAGATTCCGGTAATTATAAAAAGAACTTACCAGGATGCAGATGCCGATCATTTAATGCTTTATGCTGCAACTGATATTGGTGCTTTATTTACCGATGGTTTTGGAGATGGTGTTTGGATTGATGCACAGGGTCAAAACCTTTCATTGATTAATTCGACCAGTTTCGGGATTTTGCAGGCTACCCGAACAAGGATCAGTAAAACAGAATATATCTCATGCCCAAGCTGTGGTCGTACCCTTTTTGACTTGCAGGAAACCACGCAACTGATCCGCTCACGTACCGATCATTTAAAAGGCATTAAAATTGGTATCATGGGCTGTATTGTTAATGGTCCGGGCGAAATGGCCGATGCCGATTACGGCTATGTGGGTACCGGACCTGATAAAATTACCCTGTACCGCGGTAAAGAAGTGGTAAAGAAAAATGTAATTACCGCTTATGCTTTGGATGAACTGATTGATATCATCAAAGGTGATGGGAATTGGGTAGAAAAGGTTTAATCGTTAATAATGCGAGCCGTGGTTTGTGTTCCCATAAACCACTTTTAAATAAGTTATTTTTATTTCGGTCTGTGAGGACACAGACCGAGGAGTTTGGGTTTTATCTGTGTACATCCTTTTTATCTGTGGTTAATGATATCATTAGCACGAGAAAGAATGGAGGACCATTTACTTTTCTGACCAATAAATCCTAAATTGCCTTGATGAATATCCCCGAGTTTCAATACCTGTTTAGTGAACTTAGAAACTGGCTGGCTGGTAAAGGCCTTGCAGGTAGCGAACTTATTTATTCTTATTTTTTTATCGGACTGGTAGGCGTTACGTTATTCTTATTCATCACGATTTTTGTAACTCGCCAGGCTTTTATTGTTGTGGTAAAAAGTGCCAAAACCAAATCCGATTGGCAAAAGGCATTGTTTGAGTTTAGGGTTTTCAGGGCGTTTGCCTTAATATTTGGTGCCTACATTATTTATAACGTAGTTCCTTATCTTTTTATCTATTTTAAAAACTGGCACTTTTATGCATTGATTTTTGCCAAAATCTACATGGTTTTGGCGGTAATGTTCGCCATAAATGCATTTTTGAACGCTTTGGTATCCATTATGGAATCATCAAAGAAATATGCCGATAAACCCATCAGGAGTTATAAACAGGTGGCCAAAATTGTATTTTACATTGTTGGTTTCGTGTTGATTCTATCGATTATTTTAGGTGAATCACCCTTATATGTATTTGGTGGCTTTGGTGCCGTTACCGCAGTTTTTATATTGGTTTTCAGGGATCCGATTTTGGGTTTTGTGGCTTCGGTACAAATGAGTGCAATTGACCTGGTGAGGGTAGGTGACTGGATTACTGTAGAAAAATATGGTGCCGATGGCGAGGTAACCGAAATTAATTTAACCACCATTAAAGTACGTAACTGGGATAAAACGGTAACCATTGTGCCCAGTTATGCCATTGTAAGCGAGTCGTTTAAAAACTGGCGGGCTATGGAAGAAAGTGAGGGCAGGAGAATTAAACGCCACATTAACATTAAAATTTCGAGTATTAAATTTTGTGATGAAGAACTGATCGGGAGGTTACAAAGCATCGATTTTTTGAAAGATTACCTCAAAGAAACCCAAACTTTTATTGAACGTTATAATGCTGAAAATACGGTAAACCCAAATAACCTGGTTAATGGCCGCCACATGACCAATATTGGTACTTTTAGGGTTTATGCCGAAAAATACCTCGAAAGCAATCCACATATCAATAAGGAACTCACCTTTATGGTGCGCCAGTTACAGGCCACAGAAAACGGACTGCCCATTGAAATTTATGTCTTCTCGAAAGAAAAAGGTTTAAAACGTTTCGAAGAAGTGGCTGCTGATATCTTTGACCACCTCTTGGCTGCGGTACCGTATTTTGACCTCGAAATTTTTCAAAGCCCTAGCGGTAGCGATATGCGAAATTTTGTAAGGAGAGGCGATGATTAGTTCACAAGGTTTTTATACGTCAATATTTATTTATCAAGCTTAAATTTTTAGCTCCTTTGCCTCATGCGATCGTCATGTTGAATTCAGTTCAGCATCTTTCTAGCTAACCAGACCCTGAAATAAATTCAGGTGACGACTACCTGGTAATCATTTTTTCTTTCTTTATAGATATTTCGTTATCGAACCGAATTAATGCATACAGCCAACATAAATTTTCGATTTAAGCACGAAAGCTTTTGGTTCAATCGTCTTCAGTTTTTTTAAGGCAATGGTCGCCGAATCCTTGTCTGCGTATATCCCGGCCACCAGTGCAATTGTTTTGGCTTTTGCATCTGGCTTGTACATATTTAAATATTCTAAACTTAAATTCTCTTCCGCATTTCTTCTAGGGAAATATTCTCCTGCATATATCTCATCCTCGTCATTTTCAGGGAGGATAATTTCATCTTTCTTTTTATTGTAGTAGCGTCCCAAAGTATCAATCGGGATGTTTAAAGCCTCACTGGTGCTAAACATTTTCGAATGAATTGGATTGTAATTCATATTGGTATCGAGTACCGCCACATAGTAATCCGCAAAATTTCCTAAAGTGTCCTCTTCAACTTTTTGTTGAATCGATTTTTCAACTGATACAGCTTTTACAATCATTTCTTTTTTAATTGTACTGTCTTCAATATTCTTATTTTTCTCATGACTCTGTGAACAGGCCATGAGAAAAATAGATGGGGCAATTGAAAGCATTGCAAGAGTTTTAACCTTAGTCATAACCTAAATATATCATACTTTATCCTTCGTTTAAGAAAACAAGACACTTTTCGCAAACCTTAAACAAAAGTGGTGGCAATGTTTCGCTGGTATAAGGCTGTGTTGCTCCATACACATGGTTGGCGCCTTCAATTTTAACCAACCTGCTGCCTGGGTTGGCTTCTGCCAAAGTCTGAGCGGTTTCGAAAGGAACATTTACATCATCATCGCCATGGATAATTAACCAGGGAATATTTACACGTTTTGCCGCATCTGTAATATTCAATGTTGGGGCATTTTCTTCCAAATCTTCCAATAAAGTTACGTTTAAGGGCATCTGCTCTTTGGTACGTGCGTTGGTAACAAAGATTTTCCCGGTTTTTTTCCATTCTGTTTCCTGTTCTTTTTTCCACAGGCTGTTAAAATCGGCAATGGCACTCCAGGTAATCAGTTTATTGATCCTTAAATCGTTTGCCGCTTCGATAATTGATAATCCACCGCCACGACTATGGCCTATCAGGTTCACCTTTGTGTCTTTACCATAAGCTTTTTCAATAAAATCGAGTACCGCATTTACGTCAAAAAGTTCTTTCGATACGGTGTTGCTGGCAAAAGCGTCCATATCGGTTACATCTTTTGGGTCATCAACGGGCACACCGCTATGCGATAAATTAAACTTAACGTAACGGTAACCATTGCTGGCAAAATACCTGGCCACTAAATTATGCGCGCCCCAATCTTTAAAACCTTTAAAGCCGTGTACAAAAAGTATGATGGGCGTATTTGGATTTTTTTCATCAAAAGTTATATCGCCGATAATTAATTTTCCGTCTGAACCGCTAAGGCTAAAATTGCTTTGTATAATCATAATTTAAAGGAATTGGTATAAAATATAAACCTACGAAATCTAATTTTGTTGTATTTTAGATATTAAGAAACTGATTACAACCTTTGGTATAATAGCCCTGATGGAAATGGAAATCCCTTTTGGAACCGTTAAATTGTTGTTTAGGATGTTGTCCAAAAGGATTGTAATATACAGCAGGACGGAACCTTTCCCATTAGCACTGCAACTGCGCTTCAAAAAAATAAACATATTATTTTTAATAATAAATTATTCTTTAAAATAATAATACCATGCCCAACCCATAAACAATACCTGAAATGGTAACCTCAGCCATGCAATTAGAGGCGTAACCATTATTTTGCCCAACATGAACGGTGCCTTCTGGATCATGTAGATGTGCGCAGGCATAAAGGCGATCAGCATCAGTATAATTAGCACCGCGGCAAGCTTTCTTGTCTTTTTAAACAGCAATAAAAACCCGAAAACGATTTCCAATACCCCGGAGAAGTAAATTAAAAAGCCAGGTGCAGGCAACCATTTAGGCATAATTCCGTAATATACTGCAGTGGATAAAAAGTGGTTACATCCGGCCAGAATGTAGAGAAGAGCATAAACCCAGAGAAAAATTTTATAGGTTGGTCTGTTTATCATGATCGATATATGGTTTAATTTTAGAGGGTTGCTATTTAAAACCGTTCTAAATTGATGTAAATTACAGGTTAATGACAGTGACATGGCTTCACCATGTTACTTTTGTATCCCGATAATAGTTAATAACGGAAGCACTTGGAATATTTAAAAGTAATAGCTTTTACGCATCACCACATCGACCTGAAATCTTTAGGGAAATTAGTTATTTGTGATCAAAGTCTAGATAGCAGGTTGAAAAATGTTCAGTCTGAACTTCCCGTTAGCGAGATTTTCTATATCGGAACCTGTAACCGTGTAGAGTTTGTTTTCCTTACCAAAGAGAAAACCGACAAAGAATTTGTAACCAGATTTCTTACCGTTTTGGATATGGGACTGCCTCCTGAGTTTATGGAGCGTTTTCTTGATAGTGTTTCTGTTTACGAAAATGAAGAAGCTTTTAACCATTTATTAAGAACATCTTGCTCTTTAGAGAGTTTGGTGGTTGGGGAAAAAGAAATTCTTGCCCAAATCCGCAGGGCTTACGAGAATTGCCGTGATGCAGGATTTACTGGCGATTACATGCGAATGATTATGGAGCGGGTAGTTAAAACAGCTAAAGAAGTTTATACCCATACCAATATTTCAAAAAATCCGGTTTCTGTAGTTTCATTGGCTTATCGTAAATTAAAAGAATTAAATATGTGCGGCAACTCACGTATCTTGATTATTGGTGCCGGCGAAACCAACCAGAACATTGCAAAATACCTCAACAAACATAAATACTCCAACTTTTCGATTTTCAACCGTACCCTTTCTAAAGCCGAAACTTTGGCCGAAGAATTAAACGGCAAAGCCTATCCTTTAGCGGCCCTTGAAGATTTTAATGAGGGTTTTGATGTGATTATTACCTGTACAGGTTCTACCGAAGCCATTATTAATGAAGAGCTTTATGCCAAATTATTAAATGGCGAAACTGGTAAAAAGGTAATTGTTGATTTGGCTATTCCTAATGATGTTACCCCTGCGGTGATCCACAATAACCCGGTTCATTATATCGAGGTAGAATCGCTGAAAGAAGTAGCACGCAAAAATATCCAGGAACGTTATAACGAACTGGTACATGCCGAAGAAATCATCAGCAATAACATAACCGAATTTTTCTCTGTTTTAAAACAACGCCGTATCGAACTTGCGATGCAGGAAGTGCCAAGAAAGATTAAAGAAATCAAAAATACGGCCATCAACGGTGTATTTGCAGATGAAATCAGTCAGATGGATGAAGCCTCACGCGAAGTTTTAGAACGTGTAATGAACTACATGGAGAAAAAATACATTAGCGTACCCATGGTAATGGCTAAAGAAATCCTGGTTAACCAATCTTAAGGTTTAACCGCAAAGAACGTAAAGTCTCATATTTTTTTTCTATAATTTTGAACGCAGTGAAGAATCTTTCATTGTGAGTGATTTGTGTTATTTATGCATTTCCGTCTAGCAGGGCTCTAGCACTATATCCCCGTTCAACTTAAATCCGGCCTAATAAATTTTTCGGATTCCACTAACCAAGCCAATCTACTGACTTTGAAAGAAAAATTTTCAGCCGGTGGTTTTTGTTTTTTCATGGGGCTTTATATTTTCAATGGCATTCAAGCTAGCTTCGCTGGTCTTTTTGGCAGCAAAAAGAAAGAGCCCCACGGCGGCGGCGAGCCGAGGCAAGATTGTGCTGTAGGAAAAAAAAAATATTTACGTCATTAATAGTTGTACCCAATATGCATCGGTTACAGATTCTTCGCTGCGCTCAGAATGACAAAAAGTTACATTACCAATCTCCTAATGTCATAGAAATCCTTTAAATTATCCCTTCTGTAACCTCACTGTCTCATTTTTAAACAATTCATGGTATAAACCACTAATTAAATTAAATTTGCAACTCATTTAACCTTTATAGTGAAGAAATTAACCATCGGAACACGCGGTAGCGACCTGGCATTATGGCAAGCAAATCATATAAAAGATGAATTGGCGGCCATCGGAATTGAAGCAGAAATAAAAATCATTAAAACACAGGGTGATAAAATCCTGAATTTAAGATTGGATAAACTGGAAGGCAAAGGCTTTTTTACGAAAGAACTGGAAGAAGAGCTTTTGGGTGGCACAATCGACTTGGCTGTACATTGCCTTAAAGATTTACCAACCACACACCCTGAAGGATTAACCATTGCTGCTTTGCCTCCACGCGAAGAAGCCAGCGAATATCTTTTGATATTAAAAGATTGTGTTGATGTTTCGCAAAAACTTTCACTAAAAAAAGGTGCCATGGTAGGTACTTCATCCAACCGTCGCAAAGCCCAGTTATTGGGTTTGCGTCCTGATTTGGAAGTAGAAGATTTACGTGGAAATGTACCTACGCGGATCCAGAAACTCCGTGATGAAGATTATGATGCCATTTTAATTGCTAAAGCTGGTGTTAAACGTTTAAATCTTGATGTAAGCGATTTACATGTAGAAGAACTCGAAACTACTGAGTTTATCCCTGCACCTGCACAAGGGGCTTTGGCTATTCAGATCAGAGAAAGTGATGCCGAACTTTTTGAGGCACTGCAAAAACTGCACGACCCTGAAACCGCCGAAACCGTAAATGTAGAACGTAAAGTGTTAAATCTTTTCGAAGGTGGCTGCCACATGCCTTTAGGTTGTTATTGCCAAAAGGAAAACGGAAAATTCGAAATCTGGACTTCAAAGGCAGAAACCGCTGATGATTTTCCGGAACGTTTGTTTTTACGGGCAGACACTACAGAAGGCTTAGCAGAAAAGATTGTAGCTAAGTTCAGTACCGAAAGAAAGAAACCTGCAAAGGTTTTTATTTCACGCGAAATTGGTGAACACAGTTATTTCAGAAGGGCTTTAGAAAATAATAATATAGAAATAGAAGGACGTTCGTTAATCCGTACGTTTCCAATAGTAACGGTGTTAGACCAGTTTATTTTAAGACATGTAGATTGGATTTTCTTCAGCAGCCGTAATAGTGTTGATTATTTTTTCAATTTAAAACCGGTATTGCCAAAGAAAACAAAATTTGGTGTGGTGGGAAGAGGATCAGAAGATGCCTTGCGTAAATTTGGCCATTTTGCCGATTTCGTTGGTACAAGTGGTGATATTACAGAAGTAGCTGAAGATTTTGCAAAATTGGTTAGCGGTCAGCAGATATTGTTCCCAAGAGCGCAGGATTCTTTGCAGTCTATCCAAAAATCGTTACCAGCTGATGCTAAAATAATCGATCTGCCGATTTACGAAACTGTTATTGAAGAAGATATCGATCAGAGTTATGCCGATGTGCTGATTTTTACCAGTCCATCAAATGTTGATGCTTATTTCGCCGATAATTTATTAGAGCCCGGTCAGCAGGTAATTGCAATTGGAAATTCTACGGGTAAGAAATTTGATGAAATGGGTGTGAAATATGCGTTGCCATACTCGCCAGATGAAATTGGATTGGCCGAAGCGGTTTTTGGAATAGAAATAAGGTAGAAAGGTAGAGGATTTAGGATTAAAAATGCTCCTGCCTTGATACTCGATACTAAAATCTTGATTAGCCTCAATACTAAATACTTGATACAATTAATATGTTAAATCGTCCGCGTAGATTACGGAAAAATCCGTTAGTGAGAGAGATGGTAGCCGAAACCCGGTTATCGAAAGATATGTTTGTGTACCCTTATTTTATAGTACCAGGCAGCAACGTTACCCATGCCATTGATGCTATGCCAGGCGTAAACCATTATTCGGTTGATACCCTGGTGAAAGATGTGGAATCTGGAATGAAAAAAGGGCTCAACAAAATCATGCTTTTTGGGGTTGGTGACGAAAAATCAGAAGATGCTAAATCTGCTTACCACGATCATTCCTTAGTACCAACGGCGTTGCGTGAGTTAAAAAAACAATTCGGCGACGATTTATACGTAATTACTGATGTTTGTGTTTGTTCTTACACCACTCATGGGCATTGCGGTATTTTAGAAAACGATTACGTACAAAACGATAAAACGGTTGAGGTAATTGCCAAAATGGCTTTAACACATGCAGAGGCTGGTGCTGATATGTTTGCTCCATCTGATATGATGGACGGAAGGATTGAAGCCATGCGTAACCTGTTAGATGAAAATGGTTTTGTAAATGCGGCCATCATGAGCCATGCTACAAAATTTGCTTCTGCCTATTATGGGCCTTTTAGAGAGGCTGCAGATTGCGCACCTAGTAAGGGTGATAGAAAAGCCTATCAGATGGATTTCAGAAACCCGTTAGAAGCTTTGCGTGAAGCCGCTTTGGATGAACAGGAAGGTGCTGATGTATTAATGGTGAAACCAGGATTAGCCTATCTGGATATTATCCAAAGGTTAAAACAGGATACCAATTTGCCGATTGCGGTTTATAATGTATCCGGCGAATACTCGATGGTTAAAGCAGCCGCCGAACGGGGTTGGATAGATGAGCAAAAAATAGTAATGGAAACCATGCATGCCTTTGCCCGTGCAGGCGCAAGCATTATTACCACTTACCACATTAAAGATATTTTAAATAACGACTGGATTTAAGGTGGAAGGTAGAGGCTTTAAGGTTGAGGGTTTACACGCCCACAATCTATACCTTAACAATTCGTTCTAAATCCTACAAAATATAATGAGGTGAAAAGTTGATGGTTTGTTGGTTATGGGTTATACGCCCAGAGCTTTCTACCTTCTACCTTTCAGCCTTCAACCTTAAAAAGATGTTAGATTCATTAAAAAAAATGTTTTCAGGTAACGAAGCAGATATTCCGGTAAACACGGGAAGTAAACCTGATATTTCGAGGGTAAAATCTGCCGAGCTTTACGAAAAATCGAAAACGTATTTCCCGGGTGGGGTAAACTCTCCGGTAAGGGCTTTTAAATCGGTTTATGGTACACCACTTTTTATTGAAAAAGGGGATGGTTGTTATATCTGGGATGCAGATGGTAATCAGTTCATCGATTTCTGTGGTAGCTGGGGGCCATTAATTTTAGGTCATAATAACCCTAAAATTCGCGAAAAAGTAACCGAAGTAATGCAGAACGGCATGAGCTTTGGTGCACCAACTGCATTGGAAAATGAATTGGCAGAGCTGATTATCAAAAACAACCGTTTTGTAGAAAAAATCCGTTTTACTAGCTCCGGTACTGAAGCCGTAATGTCGGCTATTCGTTTGGCCAGAGGTTTTACCAGTCGCGATAAAATTTTAAAATTCGAAGGCTGTTATCATGGTCATAGTGATTCACTTTTGGTTAAAGCAGGTTCTGGTTTGGTTACTTTTGGCGAAACCTCTTCAGCAGGTGTACCAAAATCTTTTGCTGAAGAAACCATCGTGGTACCTTTAAATGATAAAATAGCTATTGAACAGGCTTTTGCCCAGTTTAAAGATCAAATTGCCGCGGTAATTATCGAAGGGATCCCTGCAAACAACGGTTTAATTATGCAGGATGAAGAGTATATCCACTTCTTGCGTAAAATCTGTACGGATAATGGCTCACTTTTAATTTTTGATGAAGTAATTACCGGCTTCAGGGTTGGTTTTGAAGGTGCTGCTGCCCACTATGGTATCACACCAGATATTGTTACTTATGGAAAAATCATCGGTGGTGGTTTACCTGTAGGCATGTACGGTGCGCGTGCTGAAATTATGGCACACATCTCTCCTGATGGTGGGGTGTACCAGGCCGGAACCTTGTCAGGAAATCCAGTAGCCATGGCAGCAGGTATTGCAACTTTAACCGAATTGAATAAATCTGGTTTTTATAAAGATTTGAATAATAAGGCACAGGAATTTGTAGCGAGCATTCAACGTTTTGCAACGGCACGTAATTATAAATTTAAAGTATTTACCATCGGGTCTATTTTCTGGTTTGCTTTTACCGATAAAGATAAAATCCAATCGGCAGATGATATTGACGCCAGTAGCATGGAAAAATTCAAAGTGATGCACCGTGAGTTATTAAATAGAGGAATTTATTTAGGCCCATCGGGATATGAAGTTGGTTTCGTATCTTCAGCACATACGAAAATCGAATTGGAGAAAGCAAAGAGAGCTATTTTTGAAGCATTAGATTTGGTGTTTAAAAAATAAGTTTCATTAGAAAGATTGTCATTGCTTCGTCGGCTGAAAAGCCTTTTCGCAATGACGAACAGGAAAAATAATCTGTGTAATCATCCAATCTCAACCCGAAGTAAAAATCGACGAATGAAAAAATCAATTATCATATTTTACGCATTATTGCTTTACGCACTTGTTCAGCTCATTTCCTGGGGTACTTTGGTGGTGCGTTTGCAACCCAGCCGTATGACGATGATTATGGGAGAGGGATCGGTATTTTTGTTTTTGCTTTGTATCGGTGGCTATTTTCTCCATCAATCCTTAAAACGCGAAGATAAATTACGAGAACAACAGCAAAATTTCCTCATGTCGATCACCCATGAGCTAAAATCTCCTTTAGCAGCAATCAAACTTTCTATCCAAACCATTGTTAAAAGAGATCTGGATAAAGCACGCCAGGTTTCACTGCTTAACAATTCGCTAAAAGACATTGAACGTTTAGACGATCTGGTCGAAAATATGCTGTTGGCAACCAAGATTGAAAACCGTTCGTACACTTTTCCGAAAGAGGAATTTAATTTTTCAGAACTGGTGTATAAAATTACAGATCGGTTGCAGGTTCACTCTTGTGGCAACGAACAACTGATAAGTGCCCAAATTCAGCCAAATTTGCAGATTATGGGTGACAAATTTGCCTTATCGTCAGTGGTAACCAATTTAATTGAGAATGCGGTAAAGTATTCTAGTCCATGTGACGAGATAAATGTGCATTTAAATAAGATAGATGGACATATTCACTTAAGTGTAATAGATAAAGGGCCGGGTATTTCAGATGCCGAAAAAATGTTGATATTTGATAAGTTTTACCGCGTTGGTAACGAGAATGTCAGAAAAGCGAAAGGAACAGGTTTAGGCTTGTTTATTGTGAAAGAGGTTTTACAATACCATGATGCAGATATTACAGTAAAAGACAATCTGCCCCAAGGAAGTATTTTTGAAGTAACATTTAGTTAATCTCAATTATGTCACAAAAATTAAGAATTCTATTGGTAGAAGACGAGGATCACTTGTTAGATGCTATCAAATTAAACCTCGAACTTGAGGGTTATAAAGTTCACGCCGTTAAAGACGGTAAAACCGCTCTTAAAATTTTTAAAGAAGAACGCTTTAATCTAATCATTTTAGATGTAATGTTGCCTGAAATGGATGGTTTCCAGGTTTGCGAAACAATCCGTTTAGAGAATGCAGAAGTTCCGATTATGTTTTTAACAGCTAAAAACACTTCAGAAGACCGTGTTTTAGGTTTGAAAAAAGGAGCTGACGATTACTTGGTTAAACCATTCAATCTGGAAGAATTAATTCTTCGCGTAGGTATTTTGGTTAAACGCAGTTTAAAATCTGATGATTTAAAAGAGTTAAATTCTTATAAAATAGGTGATAAAACAATCTACTTTAACTCTTTCGAATTAAAACATGATGATGGTACCATCACACCGTTAACCAAAAAGGAAACGATGCTGCTGAAACTGTTAATCGAGCGTAAAAACGATGCCGTTTCAAGAGAGCAGATTTTAGAGACCGTTTGGAATTATGATGTTTATCCATCAACCAGAACGATTGATAATTTCATTTTAACATTCCGTAAATATTTCGAACCAGATCAAAAAAATCCGGTTTATTTCCACTCTATCCGTGGAGTAGGTTATAAATTTACCGATAGTCATTAATGTACAATAATAAAGGCAGGTATGCTTTAATGGCAGTTTTTGTGCTGGCTGGATTGGTTTGTGTTTTTTACAATCAATATCAGTTGGCTGCCGTTTCGGGTGTGTTATTTGCCTTTGTTGTTTGGAGCCATTTTAAGCATAGTTCGGTGTTAATGGCATCGAAGCATTTCAAAAATAACGAATTTGGTAAAACCAGGGCCTTATTGGCCGAGGTAGCAAAACCAGAGCGTTTGGCAAAAAGCCGGAGGGGTTATTACGAATTTATGCAAGGCAATATGGCTTTGAAAGAACATGATTACGATAAAGCCGAATATCATTTTCAGTTGGCCAGCCGTTTTCCGGTAGGGGGTAAGAATGAAAAATCGTATGTGCTGATCCATTTGGCTAACCTCGCTTTGCGGAAAAAAGACAGGGAAAGGGCAGAAGCTTATACCAAACTGGCAAAGGAACTTGCTGAAACACAACGATCAAAAGATATTATCGTAAAAATTGAAAAAGAAATAAGCAAAATATAATAGGACTATTGTCATTTTGAATAAACGAAGCACCAGTTTTTGATAAAAAGGTACTTCGTTTTTTTTTTATTTATACCTTTGCAAAATTAAAATTTAGCCTATCCGTCATGCTGAACTTGTTCCAGCAACTTTCATTAGTTAGGCCCTGAACTAAATTTAGGGTGACGATAACGCGATACCAAATACAGATCATGAAGAATAACCTATTTTTAGACGCAGCATTTTCAAAACAAACAGAACGCCCACCAGTGTGGATGATGCGTCAGGCAGGCCGTTTTATGCCACAATATTGGGAAATTAAAAACAAATACTCTTTTTTAGAGATGTGCAAAACTCCTGAGATTGCAGCTGATGTAACGATGTTGCCTGTTGATTTGCTGGATATAGATGCGGCGATTTTATTCTGTGATATTCTGGTAACCGGTGAGGCCATGGGTGGAGATTTGAGTTTCACTCAAGGCGTTGGTCCTAAATTTGCAAATCCTGTACGTACAGCCCAGGATATTGAAAACCTGAATGTTGATTGTTTAGATGAGTTACAATATGTAGCTGATGCGATAAAAGTGATCCAACAACGTTTAAATGGAAATATTCCTTTGATCGGTTTTGCAGGTGCTCCTTTTACGGTAATGAGTTATTTAATTGAAGGCGGATCTTCTAAAGATTTCAAATTAACCAAACTCTTTATACATAACCAGCCAGAATTGGCACACAAACTTTTGGCTAAAATTGCAAAGGTAACAGCCGATTATCTGAACCTTCAGATTGCTGCCGGTGTTAATGCGGTTCAAATTTTCGATAGTTGGGCGCTTGCTTTATCGTGGAATGATTATCAGGAGTTTTCGCACCTTTATATTCAGGAAATTATTGCCAACCTCAACAGAAAAGATATTCCGGTGATTTCATTCTGTAAAGGAAGTTCGGTTTTTGCGCCGATTATGGCAGAAGCGAAACCAGACGTAATTTCGGTTGACTGGAATGCTGATTTATTGAACATTAAAAATGCCTTGCCAGCTGGCATTGCTGTACAGGGGAATTTAGATCCACATATTTTATATGCCGATAAAGCGGTGATTAAAACACAGATCCATAAATTGTTCGAGCGCATGCGTGGTACCGATGGATTTATCTTCAATTTAGGTCATGGTATTATGCCTGATATTCCTTTCGATAACGTGAAGTATGCCATTGAGGTGGTGAAGGAGTTTAGGTATTAATGGCCTAATTCTATTCATTTTACGTATATTAGCTTAAATTATTTTATCATTCATGACAGTTAAATCATTAAGCGACGAAGATAAATTACCGATAAAACAAGTAATTAAGGCCATAAGTAAAACGATGGATGATGTTCTTCGTGTGGTTGATGCTATGGATTTGGGAAGAACAGAGGTAAGGGCTGATGGCGTTTATAGAACTTATAATAATGGAGATACTGTAAAAATTTCTTCTGGAAATTTTGCAAAAAAAAGAGTTGAAAAAAAAAGGATTAAACTTTTTTAATAATGGCAATTAAGCCTAAGTTAAGAATTTTTGCAGGACCAAATGGTTCTGGGAAGACAACGATTTATAACTCAATTAAGCCAATTTATTTCTCTACTAAACTTTTTGTAAATGCTGATAATTTAGAATCAGACTTTAAGAGAAATAATTTTTTAAATCTTTCTGACTTTGATATTAATTGTTCACAAGCCGAATTTGAAAAATTCACTATATCAAATGGATTATATAATAAGGCTGGCTTTTCAGTAAAAAGTTGGAATTTAGTTTTAAAAGAGAATGTTATTGTAAAGGGAGAGCATAATATCTCTGATTATAACTCTTATCATTTTGCAATAATAGCTGACTTTATCCGCCATAAATTAATCAAGTCTAAAAAATCATTTTCTTTTGAAACAGTTTTTTCTCATCCGTCAAAGTTAGAATTAATCGAATTTGCCCACCAAAATGACTACAAGGTTTATTTATATTTTATTGGAACAGAAACGCCAATAATAAATTTAGAGCGGGTAAAAGATAGGGTAAAAAAAGGTGGCCATGTTGTTGGTGAGGATAAGATTGAGAAACGCTATTTTCTTACAATGGATTTACTTATAGATATGTTAAAAAAGGTTGACGAAACTTATCTTTGGGATAATTCAATGGGTAAACATATGTATGTTGGAAATATTAAGAACGGAATTTTAAATCTTGAGTTTTTAAATATCCCTAATTGGATAGAGGCCTATATTTTGAATAAAATAAAACAATGATAGAAACCTTATTGCCATTTTACCAATATTTTAAAGCTGTGCACATTGTGTTTGTAATTAGCTGGATGGCCGGTTTATTTTATATTTTAAGTCTTTTTATCTACCACACGGAAGCTAACGATAAACCTGAGCCCGAAAAAAGTATTCTCCAAAAACAGTTTGTTAAAATGGAGGCTACATTATGGAAGATTATTGCTACCCCCGCAATGATTATTTCCGTTTTGGCGGGTGCATCTATGCTTACTTTAAATCCAGACTTGCTTCAGGCTGATTGGATGTGGGTAAAGCTGGGTTTTGTTGTTGGTTTACTTATCTATCATTTTATCTGCCAAAATATCGTTAAACAGCTTAAAAACAATCAATATAAGCTAACAAGCTTTCAGTTGAGATTGTGGCGTGAGCTGGCTACCATTTTTATGATTGCTATTGTCTTTGTCGTAATCTTAAAAAACGCCATCAATTGGATTTATGGTTTAATTGGTATCATGGGCGTGGCTATGGCGATAATGATTGCGGTTAAACTCTATAAAAACTACCGTTTAAGAAAGTAGCTTAGAAGCTGAAAGACAAAAGACTAGCAAAGATCAAACAGCCTTCATTGTTTGCTTTTCGTCAACTTGTATGCAGCGCTTGATACTTGATACCCTGTACTTGATAATTTAATAAAAAACTATTCTAAATTTGGGCGATAAAATCCAAGCACATGTTTACAAACGCAGGTCTGAAAAGGGCCTTACTCTTAATAACTTTTCTTTTTAGTGCTTATTTTGCTTCGGCACAGTTCAATCAATCGGCTTTTGAGAACCGGATCCGACCCGATAGCAGCTTAACCAACGAGGTTCACTTCAACTTTTACAATTTAAACTACGTCCGCAATTACGAATACACCAACGATTTTCATGATGGTTATACTTTGTACGGAACGCAATTGCAGCCGCAGATCGTTTATTATGCCCATCCAAACCTCGCTATTACGGCAGGTGCTTTCATCAGAAAAGATTTTGGAAGGAACGGGATCTCCGATGCAAAACCTTTATTCAGCGTAAAATACCATAAACGTAATCTCACCTTGATTTTTGGAAGTTTAGAAGGAAATATTCAGCACAAGTACATCGAGCCTTTATACGATTTCGAACGAACTTTAACTACGCCGATTGAATATGGAACGCAGTTATTGGTAGAGCGTAAGAAATTTACCTTGGATGCCTGGATTGCATGGCAAAAAATGATCTATAAAGGTGATCCGGCCAAGGAAGAAATTATAGGTGGTTTATCGACCGAAAGCTTTTTAATTAAAAATGATGACTGGAAATTAAGTATTCCTGCTCAGTTTTTGGCTTTCCACCAGGGCGGACAGATTGATGTTTTAAAAGAAATCCCGATTACAACCATGTTTAATGGCGCCACAGGTATAAAGTTGCATAAAGACATTAATACCAATATTAAACAGGTATATACCGATAACTATATCGCCGTTTACAAAGATTTCTCTCCGGATAAAAGAAGGGCTTATCAAGGTGGCTTTGGTTTATGGTTAAATGCCGGGGTAGAAAGTAAATGGGGAAGTTTAGTAGCTTCTTACTGGAAAGGCAATAACTTTATTTCGATTAAAGGTATGCCGCTTTACGAATCGGTTTCTGATAACCTGTACAGTCCGGGGCTAAGACAGAGCTCGAGAAATATTGTTTCGTTGCGTTATGCTTACCAAAAAGAACTGATCCCACATTTATACCTTGATGTGCGTTTCGAACCGCATATTGATCTTGATCATACCGATAAACAACTTCAGTTTAACCACTCGTTTTTCTTAACCTATAAACAGGATTTTAAATTGTTTAAGGTGAAAAAGGAGGGAAGGTAGAAGGTAGTAAGGCGGAAGGTTTAGGGTGATAAAGTTCATACGATTTCAAACCTCGTAGGTTTTCGAAACCTACGAGGTTTTTTTTATTTTTAAGCTGTTCCCGGTTTATAAACCCGATAGCAGCGATTCCGATTCTTCATCGGAAGTAGCGAATAGCGGGACTACTGCTCACGATGAAATGCTGCATGTTCATTTTCAAATAAAAAATCTATATCTTTCTTGAAAAATTTATTTAAACTATATCTTGTTGATAATCAGTTGATATGAGGCTAATTTTAACTTTATTTAACTTTTTTTTACTCCCCATGCAACCATTGTTTGTAATTGCCCATCTTCTATATACAAACACACAATGAAATTGACGCGAAGCTATACGATAAACGATTTGATGGAAGGCTGCAAAGCTGGCGACCGGAAGATGCAGGAGCTGCTTTACAAGCAAACTGCAGCGAAGATGTTGGCCGTTTGTATGCGCTACGCCAAAGATAGGATGGAGGCAGAAGATGTGCTGCAGATGGGCTACATCAAAATTTTCCAAAAAATAAAGGAGTATAGGGGCGATGGCTCTTTTGAGGGCTGGATTAGACGGGTAATGGTGAATACCGCAATTGAAAGTTACCGTAAAAATTTACGCAGCTTAAATGTAGTGGAGATAGATGAAGCTTACGAACAGCCATCAACCGGATTTGATTTTGGCACTTTAGGTATGCAGGATCTAATGAAGGTAATACAAAAACTGGCCGATGGTTACCGCATGGTTTTTAACATGTATGTAATAGAAGGTTATTCGCATAAAGAAATTGGTGAAACGCTTGGTATCTCAGAAGGCGCGAGTAAATCGCAATTATCGAGAGCAAGGGCAATATTAAAAGAAGAAATTATAAAAATGGAGGGTTTTGGTTATGCAACATATACGGGATAAGGATTTTGATCAGTTATTTAAGGATGCTTTTGCTGATGCAGAAGTAATGCCATCAAGGGATTTATGGAGCAATATTGAAAGCGAAATAACACCTAAGAAAAAAAGGATTATACCAATTTACTGGTTATCGGCAGCCGCTGTGTTATTGATTGCTACGATTGGGATTTTGGTTTATCAACGGCAGAATGATACTACTGAAGGTAAACAATTGGCTAATAATTCAATTGAAAAGCCAAAGCAAGCGGAAGAGGCACCGGTTGTTAAAGATCAGCTACCTGCAGTAGTTAAGCCGGTTAAAGATGTTGCACCAATTTTGCCTGTTGAGCTTAAACCAGCAAGGGCTATTGCTAAAACGAAAGTTAAACAAGATGTTGTTAAGCCTGTTGAAAAACAACGCATGGTTACTGCACCTGAAATGCAAAAGCAGGAAACAATGATTGCACAAGTTGAAAGCCCAAAAAATGATATCAAAGCACAAATTGACGCCGCTATTCTTTCGCAGCCTAAAGTGGATATTGTAACGGCAAGCAATCCAACAACTGTTAAAACTGATGAACCTATTAATGATAACGAACAAAATAAAGGGATCCGCAATATGGGCGATGTAATTAACATCATTGTTAACAAAGTTGATAAGAGAAAAGATAAACTGATCCAGTTCCGTACCGATGATGATGATTCTTCTTTATCATCGATCAATATTGGTCCTTTTAAAATCGGTAAACGTAAGAAATAACAGTTTCAATTGGCAGTGGCCAGTTATCAGTTCACAATTATCAGTTTTTAGTTAGCAGTATTCAAGATTTAAACTTTTTAACATTGAACATTACAACCTTTAAACTTTACAACATTTATAACATTAAAATAACAAACACACAGATATGAAACGTCTAATATTTACAACACTATTGGTAAGCGGACTTGCCGGTGTTATGGCTCCAGGTGCTTTTGCACAACAAGATTCTACAAAAAGAAATAGAAGGGATTTAGATTATGGTATTGTTAAAATAACCAGGGACGGCAAAGATAGCGTAAATAAACAACCAAAAAAAGGCCGTTTTGTTGGTGGAATTACCTTCACCAGGATTGACTGGGGTTTCTCCAGATTAATTGATAACGGAAGTTTTAATTTATCTCCAAACAATGATTTTTTAGATTATAAAGGCGGAAAAACCAGTACTTTCTCTTTTGATATCTTACAGTTTGGCTACCGTTTTAATTCTAACTTTAAAGTGTATGTGGCAGGTGGTTTCGACTGGACTTTAATCCGTTTGAGAAAAGACATTACCATTGCTAAAAATTCGAACGAGTTTGTTTATACTGATCAATCGCCCGTACATTTTTCTAAAAACCGTTTCTCCAGCAGTTATGTTCATATTCCATTAAATTTTGAATTCCGTACCAATGAAAACAAAAACGGTAAAAGATTTTACCTGGTTTTAGGTCCGGAGGTTAGCTTTTTGTTAAACGGAAAAATTAAACAGATTAGCGAAGAGCGTGGTAAAGAGAAACAATATGATAGTTACCATTTTCAGTCGGTTCGTTACGGAGGTACCGTTAGATTTGGTTACGGAGGCTTAGGATTGTTTACCAAATATTACTTTAACGATATGTTTACTACCTCACAACAAGCTGGCTTAAAGAATATGAGTTTCGGAGTTACCTTCGGATTAAACTAAGCCACATCAATTAAATAGACTGATTAAGTCTCTCCTTTTAGGAGAGATGTCCGAAGGACAGAAAGGTTAACACACAAATAAAACAGATCCTGTTTCGGTTAGGCGAGACAGGATTTTTTGGTTTATAATGTTTTTAAAAACATTATAGGTGTTAGCACGCTTAGATTACTCTTTTTGTAGTCTTTAATATTTCTTGTAACTATAGCATTAATTGATCCATGGTTTTCAGCCGAAAAATTTTGGAGCGCATCTTCAAAATCTGTGAACTCAGAATCAATAGCTTTAATAATAGTATTTTTGTCTATTGTTATCACGTCCAAGAAAACTAACAGCTGTTTAAAATCGGCCATAATCGTTTTGTGTTGGAAATGCTTCCTTAGAATATAATAAGTATTTGATATTATTAAACCTGTTACAAATCCTTTTACCTGTCTTTTTTCACAGGCACTTAAAATTTTAATAGATTCATCTAAAAATGGTTTTCTTTGAAGAAAAAAGTCGAGGAGTATGTCAGAGTCAATAATAATATTACTCATTGTCCCAATATTTTTTATATTTCTCGTCTCTAATTTTTGATAATTCCTCTTTATAATCATAGTCTTTTGGTAAGTCTACTTTTGAACGATTCATCATCAATGATTTAACTATAGGAGACAGCTCATCATCTTTGGTTACTTCTTCCTTTTTGGTTACAGCTTTTAAATAATTCTCTACGACTGCAGATAAACTTCTTCCTTGCTGTTCTGCGTAGGCCTTAGCATGTTTGATAACAGATTTATCTATAGTTAAAGTTAGCTTGGTGTTCATATTATCTATAATTGACGTCTTTATATAAATATACAATTTTATAAATATATAAATACATCTCTATACGTGCAAAAATAAAATATAATACACGTGTAATTTTTATCGCTCTACCTTTTTCTTATCTTTACCCCGTGAGCAATACCCTAATCAGCGTTAAAAATTTAACCAAGCAATATCAGGCAGAACAGGCCGGTGGAATCAAAAACATAAGTTTCGATATTAAAAGAGGCGATGTAGTGGCTATTATAGGCGAGAGCGGTAGTGGAAAATCAACTTTATTAAAATCGATCTATGGGCTGTTAAAAACCGACTCAGGTGAAATATTTTTCGAAAATCAAAGAGTTAAGGGCCCGGACGAACAATTGATTCCCGGACACAAACAGATGAAAATGGTTACTCAGGATTTTTCGCTGAACATTTATGCAAAAGTGTACGATAATATTGCCTCACAGCTATCGAACACAGATCTGAAAACCAAAGCCGAAAAAACGCTTCAGATGATGGAGCACCTTCGGATTTTACCGCTGCAAAATAAAAAAATCATTGAATTGAGTGGTGGAGAGCAGCAGCGTGTGGCCATAGCCAAAGCCATGGTGGCCGATACACAGGTTTTGCTATTAGATGAACCATTTAGCCAGGTTGATGCTTTACTTAAGAACCAGCTGCGTGCCGATATTAAACGCATCGCTTCAGAAACAGGCGTTACCGTCATTTTGGTTTCTCATGATCCTGCAGATGGTTTATTCCTGGCCGATCAATTATTGATTCTCAAAAATGGTGAACTGTTGCAAACCGGAAAACCAGCTGAAATTTACCAGCATCCGAAACACATTTATACGGCTCAGATTTTAGGTAATGCCGTGGTTTTATCGAAAACTGATGCCGAAAAAATAGGATTAAAAACACAAAAAGAATCCGTGGTATTTTATCCCGAATGGGCCGAAATCAACAGCAACTGGAGCAGCAGGCGTTTTGAAGTAAAAGATGTGTATTACAAAGGTTTTTACGACGAACTGCTCTTAGAAAGAAATGGCGTTAACATCCGGGCTTTACAACTGAACAGGGGAGAGCATAAAAAAAATGACCACGTTCAATTGAATATTAGTCATTTTTTAGAGTTTTAAGTGTAGTTATAACTTTTTAGTATATCAAGGGATACACCATGTTTACATCCGCGACTTTTTAATGTGGGAAAATTAGCACATAAAAAAAACGACCACATTCAATTGAACATTAGTCGTTTTTTAGAGTTTTAAATGTTTTTAATTTCCAGCGTAATCAGAAGGTATAATAACAACTTTAACTAAAGTATTGTAGTTAGGTGGTACAGTAGCTGTCAAATTATTGGTGTCTTGAACATCAAACCTTAAACCTCCATTAGAAACTTTATAGCTAAAAGCATTGTAATTGAATGTATAAGGTAATTGGATATCACCATTTGGATCGCTAGGGTGTTCGAAATATACTAGAACACCTTCATCATCTAATGTTACTCCGTCAATGGCGGCTAGCGGCTTACTTACAGAATAACTCCCGTTAGCGTTTCGTACCCATTCATTTGAGTTAATCGTGAAATTATAAGTTTTGGCTCTTAATTCTTGATAGACAGTTTCTTTCTTGCAAGAAGCCAGACCTAGTGTGGCGATGCAAAGCATTAGGATGGTAAGTTTTTTCATTTTGATTAGTGTTTATTTGTGTGTGATCTAGCTATTACAAATCTTTTGCCAAAAAAATATTATTAGTGAATTATGGATTAATTATTGTGCAACAGATTAAATACACAACATATTGAAACCTTATTTTTTTATAATATGAAGATATTTTTCCGTCTCTTACCCTGGTTAATTTTAATTGTTGCAGGCTACTTATTTATCTCCAAAAAGTTCAGTATCAATACCTCTGTTGAAAGCAAACATCAGCTTCTGGTAGAAAAAATCGAGACTATCGGTAAACTGGAGCTGGTGAGGTACCAGATCAGCGATGTTTTGGAGCATAAAAATAAAACAGATTTTTTACCTGAAGCCAGTGTTTTATTAATTGTAAAAGCCGAAGCCGTAGGTTGTATCGATCTTACCAAAATTACCCGCGAAGATATTAGCATTGATGCGGACACCGCTGTAGTAAATTTACCACAGCCCGAAATCTGTTATGTAAAAATCGATCATAAAAACTCCCGTGTTTACGACACGAAGATGGCTTTTTTTCGCGAGGCCAGTTTGGTAGATGAGGCTTATAAAGCTGCTGAAAGACAGGTGACTGCAGAGGTTAATAAATCGAGTATTTTAGCACAGACTAAAACAAATGCCATAACGGTGCTTAAACCAATTGTTGAAGGTTTGGGCTATAAAAATGTGAAGTTTACTTTTGAGTAGGGGATATAGGTTAAGGTTTAGTGTTGGGGGTGTAAGGTTGACTTCCAAAGTCTTACATGGTGTGCTATAATGTGGCTGTAAATATTGAAATTATTTTAGTGCTCTGTGCCGCACGGCATCAAACTTTTGAGGCATCAAAAGTATGCAAAAATGCTTCGTCAATCCAGCTAGGAGCCTCCACACACCTCTAGGCACATCAAAAAAACAGTGGCACTTTGTTTTGTGTTTGTTATGCTAAGTGAAAGTTTTTGCAGACCTTGAAACACAAAACCACTGCGTGTGAGGTTTGGTAGAGCCAATTGTTCTTTTTTACGCCTGTTTTTTTGATTTTCCGGCTCTTGGGATTGACGGCGTTCTTCGGTAAAACCTGTATTTTATTAAAGCAGGTCAGCAAAATGCATAAAAACCACCAAAAAAAATGTGTCTACATATAGTACATCAGGAGTTAGGAAGGCTGTAGATTATCCATCCAAACCTCCGACTTCCCGACTTCGGACCTCCGTCTTATTTCAAAAAATCTTCCCTGTGCGGATTAAAAATATCAACCAATAATCCCGCTTCTAAACAAACAACACCATGATAAACGTTTGATGGGGCAAAGAAAACATCACCTTCATTTAAGATTTTCTTATCATCGCCCATGCTTACTTCAAAACTTCCTTTGGCAACATAGCTCATCTGTAAATGAGGGTGATTATGAATGGTGCCAATGGCATCTTTTTCAAATGCTACTTTAACCAGCATAAGGTTATCATCATAAGCCATAATTTTACGTTTAACGCCTGCTCCTAAATCTTCCCAGTCGATATCGTTATCCGAAATTAATGCTTTGTTGCTTAACTCTTTGAAATTCATTTTTTATAAGTATATATTAAAAGGATTGTTGTTTTTCCCGCGAAGGCGGGAATCTTAAAGCTCTTGAATTAGGATTCCCAATCAACCCGATAGCTATCGGGTTGATTGGGAATGACGAACCGCCTTTGCATTCTCTACGAAAAACATTGCGTCCTTTGCGGTTAATCCTTAAACCAAATATTCAAACAAAGTCTGATCCTGGTTTAATTCGATAATTTCAAATTTAAAGTCTTTCATGCGCTGCAATAAACTCGCATAATCGTTTTTGTTCGAAAGTTCGATACCCACCAATGCAGGGCCATTTTCTTTATTCGTTTTTTTAATAAACTCGAAACGGGTAATATCATCCTGCGGACCTAAAACCTCATTCACAAATAATTTTAAAGCACCTGGTCTCTGCGGGAAACGTACAATAAAATAATGTTTTAGACCTTCGAAAAGTAAAGATTTTTCTTTAATCTCCTGCATGCGCTCTATATCGTTGTTTCCACCGCTAACGATACAAACTACCGTTTTATCAGTAATCTGGTCCCTAAGCTGATCTAATGCGGCCACAGAGAGTGCTCCTGCAGGTTCAACTACAATGGCATCTTCGTTATAAAGTTTTAATATGGTGGTACAGATTTTTCCTTCAGGGATCAAATGCATCTGATCAAGAAGTTCCTTACAATATTCGTACGTAATGTGTCCGATCCGTTTTACAGCGGCACCATCCACAAAACGGTCTATTTCTTCTAAAGTATAAGGGCCGCCGTGTTCCATGGCCGTAACCATTGATGGTGCACCTAAAGGCTCAACGCCAACCAGTTTTACATCAGGTTTAACGGTTTTCATATAGGCACTCACGCCTGATGCTAAACCACCACCACCAACAGGCATCACTAAGATATCTAAATCCGGTAGGTCTTCATAAATTTCAACACCAACTGTTGCCTGTCCTTCAATTACTTTTTCGTCATCAAAAGGGGGAATGAAAGTAGCCGATTTTTCGGCACTGTAAGCCAGCGCTTCTTTTAAGCAATCGTCGAAGGTGTCGCCAACTAAAATCACTTCTACACTGTCGCCACCAAACATATAAGTTTGTTTAACTTTTTGTTTAGGGGTAATTTCGGGCATAAAAATAACACCTTTAATGCCGAGTTTTTTACATGAATAGGCTACGCCCTGTGCATGGTTGCCCGCACTTGCACACACAACACCGTTAATCAAAGCATCCTGCGGCAATGTACTTATTTTGTTGTAAGCACCACGTAATTTGTAGGAACGTACAATCTGGAGATCTTCTCTTTTTAAATAAATATTGGCATTATAATGAGCAGAAAGTCCGGCGTTAAACTCTAAAGGCGTACGTTTTACCACGCCTTTTAATCGTTGGGCTGCAGATTGAAAATCTAGTGTATTTGGTGTTGTAGTATTCATTGTTGTAGTATCAGGTATAGAGAGAATTAAGTATAAAGACCAATATTCTCTTATGTTTTTTGTAAAGCAGGGTTTGGTACTTTTCGGTTATTGCAGTCCTGATATTCGTTCCAATCTTTTTATAACGGCTGTCCTCCTGAGAACGAAGAATCTGTTTCATCGGTTGCAGATGCTTCGTTCCTCAGCATGACATTATATTCAAGGTTGCTGCAATTAAAAAGTATTTCCACTGCTATCAGGTTTAGGAAGCTTAGGTTAGTGTGTTAAATTAAAACGCTAACCGCTTAGCACTAAACCCTAACCGCATTAAGCCAAGTGCAAAGCCACCAATTGGTTTAAATCGTGGTCGTTAATGCCTTGTTTGCTATCGGCCAAAACCAAAAACTGTTTGTAAACAATATCTAAATGATCTTTTTCCAATTTGTGGCCTAAACGGTCTAAATGGTGTTTTAAAGCATGGCGACCGCTTCTTGCCGTTAATACGATGGTTGCATCGGGGAAACCGACATCTTCCGGTTTAATAATTTCGTAGTTCTCACGGTTTTTCAAGAAACCATCCTGGTGAATGCCAGAACTGTGTGAAAATGCGTTTCCACCAACAATTGCTTTGTTCGGTTGTACCGGCATATTCATCTGGTTCCTCACCATGTGACTCATTTCGTAAAAGCGGGTAGCATCAATCTGGGTATTTAAACCCAAAATTTTGTGCGTTTTCAAAATCATGACAACTTCTTCCATTGATGTATTGCCTGCACGCTCTCCGATGCCGTTAATGGTACATTCTACCTGACGGGCACCATTTTGTAATCCAGCGATAGAATTCGCTGTAGCCAGGCCTAAATCGTTGTGGCAATGCACAGAGATAATGGCTTTGTCGATATTTTTTACGTTTTCTTTTAAATAAAGAATTTTCGAACCGTATTGGTCTGGCAAGCAATAACCATTGGTATCTGGAATATTTACCACGGTAGCACCTGCTGCAATTACGGCTTCAACCATTTTAGCTAAAAATTCGATATCAGCACGGCCAGCATCTTCTGCATAAAACTCCACATCCTCCACAAATTTTTTCGAATACCTTACAGCTTCCACAGCACGTTCTAAAATTTCTTCGCGGGTACTGTTAAATTTATGTTTAATGTGGAAATCGGAAGAACCGATACCCGTGTGGATACGAGGTCTTTTAGCATAACGCAAAGCATCAGCAGCCACATCGATATCGTTTTTATTCGCACGGGTTAAGGCACAGATAATCGGGTTGGTAACCGCTTTCGATAACTCGATTACGCTATTAAAATCTCCTGGACTGGATACCGGGAAACCAGCTTCAATCACATCTACACCTAAAAGCTCAAGTGATTTTGCGATTTCTACTTTTTGGTTTGTATCTAACTGGCAGCCTGGTACCTGCTCGCCATCACGCAATGTGGTGTCGAAAATATAAACTTTGTTCGGGTCGTGAATCATAATCTTAAGTTTAGGAAGTGATTAATTTTTGGGATAAGAATTTAATTACCAATTTGCCCATTTCGGCGGTGCCTAAAACTTTGAAACGGTTTGTGTTTTGATCGGCAATATCATGAGTTCTGAAGCCCTCTTTTAGTACCTGATCGATGGTGTCAACCAATAATTTGGCTTCTTCTTTAAGTCCGAAACCAATTTCTAACATTAAAGCTGCCGATAGGATAGAAGCCAATGGGTTGGCTAAATCTTTGCCTGCAATATCGTGTGCAGAACCGTGGATTGGCTCAAAGAAACCTGTGCTTTCGCCAACAGATGCCGAAGCTAACATACCCATTGAACCCGCAATCTGCGAAGCTTCATCGGTTAAAATATCACCAAATAAGTTGGCTGTTAAAACCACGTCGAATTTTTTAGGGTTCTTGATCAGCTGCATTGCAGCATTATCAATAAACATGTGCTCAGTTTCTACATCAGGGTATTGTTTTGCAATTTCCTGAACGGTTTCGCGCCATAAGCGTGAGCTTTCTAAAACATTTGCTTTATCTACCGAACATAATCTTTTATTACGTTGTTGTGCAGCCTGGTAAGCTTTATGCGCAATGCGTTCTACTTCATAACGGTGGTAAATCATTAAGTCAGAAGCTGTATTTCTGTCTTCAGAGCGTGTTTTTTCACCGAAATACACATCGCCGGTTAATTCGCGGAAGAACAAAATATCGGTTCCCCTTAAAATTTCGGGTTTAATGCTCGATGCTTCAAGAAGTTCATCAAATAGTAATATCGGACGGAGATTGGCAAATAAACCCAATTCTTTACGGATTTTTAAAAGGCCTTGTTCTGGTCTAACTTTTAAACTTGGGTCGTTATCATATTTGGCGTGGCCTATTGCTCCAAAAAGGATGGCATCGCTTTGTCTTGCTTTATCTAAAGTTTCATCTGGCAAAGGTTCTCCGGTAACTTCTATAGCCGCATGGCCCATTAAGGCTTCGTCAAGTACAAATTCATGGCCAAAAATTTCGGCAATTTTTTCTAATGCTGCCTTTCCCCAGGTTGTAACTTCGGGTCCAATACCATCTCCAGGTATTACTAAAATGTTCTTCTTCATTGTACTAAACGTTTTCTAGTATAGTTTCGACGACTTTTACCTCGCCTTTTTCTAACAATATTCTTTTTTCTATGCAGGTTGGCAGCTGCGATTCAAAATGGCCAACATAAATTAAGGTCATTCCGTTGCTACACAGTTCGTCAACCAATTGGTTAAAGTGCTGCGTTTGCTGGCGGTCTAAGCCCTGGCAGGGTTCATCCAGAATTAACAGTTCGGGATTTTTTATAATCGTCCGCGCTAACAAAACCAGTCGTTGTTTACCAAGTGGGAGTGCGGTTAATAATTCATTTTTATTTTCAGTTAGGCCGAAGTATTCCACCAGCTCATCAACCTGTGTGCTTTTGGTATAGGGCAATTGTTGGAATAAACCTACAGTGTCGTAAAATCCGGAAGCAATGCTTTGCCAAACGGTAGCCGTGGGATCGAAATACCAGTGAAACTCGGGCGAGATTAAACCGATATGCTGTTTAATATCCCAAATACTTTCACCACTTCCACGCCTGTTGCCAAATAAATAGAGTTCGTTGGCATAAGATTGCGGGTGATCGCCATTTACTAAACTTAACAGGGTAGATTTTCCTGAACCGTTATGGCCCTGTAAAAGCCATTTTTCGCCTGCTTTAACTTCCCAATTGATATTTTTCAATACCTGTTTTTCGCCATAGCTAATGTTTACGTTAACCATTTTTACAATTTCCTGAGAACTGTAAACAGGCGATTCTTTTAAGAAATCCGGAATTTCTCTTAAATGGATTTCGGTAGCTGAACTTTCTAAAGCATCTACTTTAACCAATTGTCCGTCTCTTATTTCGGCAAATGATGTTATACAGTTTGGTAATTCTGTGTCGTTGCAAATTAAGATCAATTGAACACCTTCTTCTGCAACCTCATCCAACAGGATATTTAAATTCCTGCGCGAAGCAACATCCAAGCCCGTATAAGGTTGATCGATAATTAATAACTGCGGTTTTAACCAAAGCGCTTTTACCAGTTGCAGTTTTTTATGTTCGCCACTGGATAATTCGATGAGTTGTGAACTGGCAAATGTTGCAAAGCCCAAAGCTTCTAAAATGGGTTCAACCTGATCGAAATGAAGTCCTTTTTCTTTGCCATAACCCACCAATTCTGCATGAACGGTTAAAGTTTCTTTAGCCTGCTGACTGGTGTAACGTTGTTGGTAATAAAAATTGGCAACACCTTCTAAGTTTTTAAACTGGTACCAGCTTTCGACAAATAAGGTTTCAGCAGGTAACAGACTTTCGTGGTCAAAATAAATTTTTACATCTCCAGGTGCACTTTGCATGCCACCAATGATTTTAGCCAAAGAGGTTTTTCCGCTTCCACTAATTCCCCCTAATACCCAATTTTCGCCTGGATTAATGGTCCAATTCAAATCCCTTAGCACAGTTTTTTGCTGAAACTTTAAGTTTAAATTTTGGATGCTGACGAAATGCTCTGTCATGTTTTTTTATTTTTTTTACCACCTGAGGCACCTAGGCGCATCTTAGTTTAGTAAATTTTATTATGCCTTTAGTCGTTTAGCTTTTCAAGCCTTCAACCTATCTACCCTCGGCCTACCTCAAATTCTTCAATTAATTGTTTTTGGTTTAAGATAAAATCGATATCATCATAACCATTGATCAGGCATGATTTTTTGTAAGGATTAATCTCGAAAGATTCTTTAGCCCCGGTTTCTACAATCGTAACGGTTTGATTTTCCAAATCTACCTCTAGAGCTGATTTTGCATTGTTATCAACCGCTTTGAAAATCTGCGCCAAAAATTCTTCACTTACCTGAATAGGCAATAAGCCATTGTTCAATGCATTTCCTTTGAAGATATCGGCAAAGAAGCTACTGATTACCGCATCAAAACCGGCATCCTGAATGGCCCATGCGGCATGCTCGCGACTACTTCCACAACCAAAGTTTTTTCCGGCCACCAAAACCTGACCGCTGTAGGTTGGATTATTTAGTACGAAATCTGCTTTAGGCTGGTTATCATTTTCATAACGCCAATCGCGGAACAAATTTTCGCCAAAACCCTCACGGGTAGTCGCTTTTAGAAACCTTGCAGGGATAATCTGGTCGGTATCGATGTTCTCTATGTTTAAAGGCACTACTGCCGATGTTAATTTTGTGAATTTTTTCATGTCAATTAGTATCAAGTAAGGAGTACCAAGTAGCAAGACTCGTATTCCACTTTTTATCTTTTATCTTTAAGCCTTACTACCTTCTACCTTAGTAAAGTGCTCAACTGTTGGAAAGGGATCATAAAAGTGATGCAATAACTTCTTCCAATCCTGGTATGCTGCTGATCCTCTGAAACCTTCGGTATGTGCTTCCAGGGTTTCCCAATTTACCAGCAGAATATATTTATTTTCTACCTCTACGCACTTTTGAAGCTGATGCGAAATGTAACCTTCCATTGAGGAAATGATTTTTTGTGCCTCTTTAAAAGCTTTTTCAAAATCGGCCGATAATCCGGCTTTTACATTTAGTATGGCAACTTCTAGTGTCATATATTTTGAAAATGATCATTCTTAGGAACGAAGAATCTGTTTCTTAGGTTGCAGATGCTTCCTTCGTCAGCATGACAGTTATATTTAAGCTTTCTCCAACATTTCTCTTACGTCGGTAATTTTTCCTGTTACGGCTGCTGCTGCTGCGGTAAGCGGACTGGCCAATAAGGTACGTGCATTTTGTCCCTGTCTACCTTCAAAGTTTCTGTTCGATGTAGACACACAGTATTTACCCGCCGGTATTTTATCTTCGTTCATCCCTAAACAGGCACTACAGCCAGGTTCGCGTAACTGGAAACCAGCAGCTTCGAAAATTTTATCTAAACCTTCGTTTTTAGCCTGTTGCTCTACTTGTTTCGATCCTGGTACAATCCAAACGGTAACATTATCAGCTTTGCGTTTATCTTTTACAAAATCCGCAACTTCGCGTAAATCCTCAATGCGTGAGTTGGTACAGCTTCCGATGAACACATAATCAACTGGTTTTCCGATCAATGATGAATCATCATCAAAGCCCATATAATCCAATGCTTTTTGGTACGAAAGTTTTTCTTTTTCTGGTTGTGCGCCAGTTGCCGGAATATGTTCCTGAATACCCATACCCATCCCCGGATTTGTTCCGTAGGTGATCATTGGGGCGATATCAGCTGCATCGAAAGTTAACACACTATCGAATTTGGCATCAGCATCGCTATATAAAGTTTTCCAATAGGCTAAAGCTTTATCCCACTCTTCGCCTGCAGGAGCAAATTCTCTTCCTTTAATGTAATCAAAAGTGGTTTGGTCTGGTGCAATTAAGCCTCCACGTGCCCCCATTTCGATACTCATGTTACAGATGGTCATACGGGCTTCCATACTTAAAGCCTCGATTGCCGAACCTGCATATTCAATAAAATAACCTGTACCGCCAGCGGCAGAGATTTGAGCTATAATGTATAAGATAATGTCTTTTGCCCCAACACCTTGTCCAAGTTTGCCGTTTACCTCAATTTTCATGGTTTTAGGTTTCGACTGCAATAAACATTGCGTTGCGAAAACCTGTTCTACCTGAGAAGTGCCGATGCCAAATGCAATAGCGCCAAAAGCACCATGGGTAGAGGTATGGCTATCACCGCAAACCATCGTTTTACCCGGTAGAGTTATGCCCAGCTCTGGACCGATAACGTGTACAATCCCTTGAAAAGGATGACCTAATCCATAAAGCTCTATGCCGAATTCTGCACAGTTTTTGGTTAACATATCTACCTGATAGCGCGAAAGCTCCTCTTTAATGGGTAACAACTGGTTTAAGGTTGGAACGTTATGATCGGCAGTGGCAACAGTTTGTTTCGGACGGAAAACAGGTAAACCTCTTTTGCGCAAGCCATCAAATGCCTGCGGAGAAGTTACCTCATGTATTAAGTGTGTATCAATGTATAAAATATCGGGAAATCCTTCTTCACTTTTTACAACGTGAGCATCCCAAATTTTTTCTACTAATGTTTTTGACATTTTTTTATATAATTATTTAAACCTCGCAGGTTTCGCAAACCTGCGAGGTTTGTAAGTTTACTATGCAGTTTTAATCGCCTTCATTGCTGTCATTGCTTTACGCAATGTAGCTCCGATTTGCTCTACTTCGTGTGAACGGATAGCTTCGTTAACATCAATTAGTTTTCTGTTATCAACAGCGCCATCTTTACCTTCATTAAAGTTTTTACCAACTAAATCAGTATCTACTTTTTTCATGAAATCGCCTAAAAGTGGTTTACAAGCCTGATCGAACAAATAGCAACCATATTCTGCAGTATCAGAAATTACGCGGTTCATTTCGAACAATTTTTTACGTGCAATGGTGTTGGCGATAAGTGGCGTTTCGTGTAACGACTCATAGTAAGCAGATTCTGGTTTGATACCTGCCTGTACCATGGTTTCGAAAGCCAGTTCAACACCAGCACGAACAAAAGCAACCATCAAAGTATAGTTATCAAAATATTCCTGCTCGCCGATTTTTACATCACCAGCTGGTGTTTTTTCAAAAGCAGTTTCACCAGTTTCAGCTCTCCATTTTAAAAGGTTTTTATCGCCGTTTGCCCAGTCTTCCATCATGGTACGGCTAAATTCGCCACTCATAATGTCGTCCTGGTGTTTTTGGAATAATGGACGCATAATGTCTTTCAATTCTTCCGAAATTTCGAAAGCTTTGATTTTAGCCACATTGCTTAACCTGTCCATCATGGCCGTAATACCACCTTGTTTTAAGGCTTCGGTAATTACTTCAACGCCATATTGAACCAATTTGGAAGCGTAACCTGCATCGATTCCTTTTTCTACCATTTTATCGAAAGATAGGATAGAACCTGTTTGCAATAAACCACAAAGGATGGTTTGCTCGCCCATTAAATCAGATTTTACTTCGGCTACGAAAGAAGATTTTAGTACACCTGCTCTATGGCCACCAGTACCTACGCAATATGCTTTTGCCTGAGCTAAGCCTTTACCCTGAGGATCGTTTTCAGGGTGAACAGCAATTAGGGTAGGTACACCGAAACCACGAACATATTCCGCTCTAACTTCACTACCCGGACATTTAGGCGCAACCATAATCACGGTTAAGTCTTTACGGATCTGCATGCCTTCTTCAACGATATTGAAACCGTGAGAATATAATAAAGTAGCACCTTCTTTCATTAAAGGCATAATTGCATTTACAACAGCGGTGTGTTGTTTATCTGGAGTAAGGTTAATTACTACATCTGCATTTGGAATCAGCTCTTCGTAAGTGCCAACAGTGAAGTTATTTTCAGTTGCATTTTTCCACGAATCGCGTTTACCTTCAATTGCTTCCTTACGTAAAGTGTAGCTTACATCTAAACCACTATCTCTTAAATTTAAACCCTGGTTTAAGCCTTGTGCGCCACAACCTACAATTACCAGTTTTTTGCCTTTTAAAGCGCTAACGCCATCTAAAAATTCGGCACTGTCCATGAAGTCGCAAACACCTAATTGGTTTAATTTTTCTCTAAGAGGTAGTGTGTTAAAATAATTTGCCATTGTTTTTTATTGGTTAATTTCTAGTTTAATTATCGTTCTATATATTCTATTTTTCCTTTGGGTTGATTACACAGATGGAGTAATTGCACGGATTTTTTATCCATTTTCCATCTGACATCTTCCATTTTACATATACTTTTTCAGTGCCGATGCGTAACCGCAATGCACGTTATCGTGACCAATGGTTGTAATCAAGACCTCTTCTATACTATTCAGTTGCACGCCATAAGTTGCAGTTGTAAAAGGAGTGATGCTCGAAAATTTTCCGTTTGCATAATCTGCTTTTATTCTTTCAATACTTTCAATTGCTATGGTTTTCAATTCTGCTACTTCTTCTTCTGATACGGTATAGGTTGGTCTTGTATCCTTTTTGTAATAGTCGTTAAACTTTACCGATGCTGCATCTTCTAATATTCCTGTGCGCACGTAACAAAGCGTTTGTGTACTCACAACGATGTGCCCAAAATTCCAGATGATGTTGTTGTTAAAACCATCAGGGATTTTATTCAGTTCTTCGATGGTTAAACCATCAATTAACTTGATAAATGCCTTGCGTGAGTTTATTATAAAATCAAATACTTCGTTCATTATTTTTTCTTTAATCTTTAATCTCTGTATTTTGAGCTTCGTTTCGCTCTTCGTTAAAAGTAATCTGGTTAAAGAACGGATCGTTTACAGTTACTGCCCAGGTTCCATGAAAAGTTTTCTCTAAGCCTGGTCTGTTGTATTTGTAATTCTTTGCTGTTATTTCTTTATGGAATTCCTTTAAACCTACACAATCAATGTAAACATGCGCTCCAGGGGCACTATCTCCATGGTGTTCGCTTAAATGCAGTTCGATACCGTTCAATGAAACCTGTATATAAACCGGGGCATTTTTTTCAAAAGTGTGTTGCCAGTCTATTTTAAAGCCCAGCCAGTTTACATAAAATTCAATTGCTTTGTCGTAATCGAATATCCTTAAAATCGGTATGGCTTTATTGCATTTCATATTATAGTGTTTAACTGCAAAGGGCGCTAAGGTTTTCGCAAAGATCACTAAGCATTATGCTTTTACCTTCCACCTTTCTGCCCTCTACCTTTATACTACATTGTAAAGATTTTCTCTCCTTTTTCTAAAAACTCGTTTTCTATCAGTTCTTCCCCTGGTTCGAAAGCTTCAAACTCTTTAAGTTTTTCGTGGAAACCAGCGCTATCTTTAATGATTGCTACGCGTGCAGAACGTACAAATTCAATTAATTCGTAAGGTTCTAAGGCTTTTACCAAAGCATCAGTCTCTTCGCGGTGACCTGTTACTGCAAAAACTGTATAATCTTTGCGGATCACTACAGCGCTTGCGCCATATTGCCTTAATAAACGCTCAACAGTTACTTTTTCGGCAATTTCATCTGTAGAAACCTTGTAAAGTGCCAGTTCCTGCCAGATAATTTCTTCGTTAGTGTTGAAATATACTTTTAATACCTCAATCTGCTTTTCAATTTGGCGGGCAAGTTTCCTCACCACTTCATAACCTTCGTGAATAACGATGTTGAAACGGTGTATTCCATCAATTTCTGATGGCGATGTATTTAAACTCTCAATATTAATTTTTCTTTTCGAGAAGATAATCGCAATCCTGTTTAACAAACCGATGCGGTTTTCGGCATAAACCGTGATGGTGTATTCCTGCTTACCTTCTAAATCGGCTTTATCTATTTTATGTTCTAATGTGTTTTCAGTACTCATGTCCAAAATTTTTACCACCAAGGCACAAAGGCCACGAAGGTTTTGTTTATGCTATTTTTCGCTTTAGTCTTTCTGCTTTAATCTTTCAGCTTACTTCAACCTGATTTCGCTTACGCTCATTCCCTGAGGAACCATCGGGAAAACGTTATTTTCTCTACCTACCATAACTTCTAATAAATAAGAGCCTTCGTGGTTGATCATCGTTTCTAACGCTTGTCTTAAGTTTGCACGTTCATCAACTTTGCTCGCTTCGATGTAGTAAGATTTAGCCAATGCCACAAAATCAGGACTGGTGATGTTTACAAAAGAATAGCGTTTATCATGGAATAACTGCTGCCATTGACGAACCATACCTAAGAAACGGTTGTTCAGGATCAGGATTTTTACTGCTGCACCAAACTGCATGATGGTACCTAATTCCTGAGGTGTCATCTGGAAACCACCATCGCCGATAATGGCAATAACCGTTTTGTCAGGAGCACCATATTTAGCCCCAATAGCTGCTGGTAAACCAAAACCCATGGTTCCTAATCCACCAGAAGTAATGTTGCTGCGGGTATTATTGAATTTTGCGTAACGGCAGGCTACCATTTGGTGCTGACCAACATCAGTAACAATTATAGCATCGCCACCACAAATTTCGTTAATGTTGCGCAACACTTCGCCCATGGTCATTTCATCACCTGTTGGATAAAGTTCAGGTGTAATAACCTGGTCTATTTCCTCCTGGTTATATTGTCTGAATTTAGCTAACCAATCTTCGTGTTTGTTTTCGTTAACCAAATTGGTTAGCAGGGGTAAAGTTTCTTTACAATCGCCCCAAACGCCAACCTCAGCTTTAACATTTTTGTCAATCTCAGCAGGATCGATATCTAAATGCACTACTTTAGCTTGTTTTGCATATTTGTCTAAACGACCAGTTACTCGGTCATCAAAACGCATACCTATGGCAATTAGCACATCACATTCGTTGGTTAGCACATTTGGTCCGTAATTACCATGCATACCCAACATACCTACGTTTAAAGGGTGTGAAGTTGGAATAGCACCTTCGCCCATGATAGTCCAAGCAGCAGGAATACCTGTTTTATTGATAAAAGCTTTAAATTCTTCTTCAGCTTTTCCTAAAACAACACCCTGGCCAAATAAAATGAATGGTTTTTTGGCTGAGTTGATTAATTCGGCCGCTTGCTCTATATATTCCATCCTAACTTTTGGTTTCGGACGATAACTGCGTATGTGGTTACATTTTATATATTCAGGAAATTCCTCAATCTGTATTTGTGCATTTTTGGTAATGTCGATTAAAACAGGACCTGGTCTGCCGCTTTTAGCAATGTAAAAAGCTTTGGCCAATACCTCCTGAATTTCTTTGGCATCAGTAACCTGATAATTCCATTTGGTAACCGGGGTAGTAATGTTGATTACATCCGTTTCCTGGAAAGCATCCGTACCTAATAAATGGGCGAAAACCTGTCCGGTGATACAAACCAATGGTGTACTGTCGATCTGTGCATCGGCTAAACCAGTAACCAAATTTGTTGCACCTGGTCCGCTGGTTGCAAATACAACGCCAACCTCACCGCTTGCTCTTGCAAAACCCTGAGCGGCGTGGATTCCACCTTGTTCATGGCGGACCAATATATGTTCTAATTTATCGGCATAATCGTAAAGGGCATCATAAATAGGCATGATTGCTCCACCCGGATAACCGAAAATGGTGGTTACACCTTCTTCAATTAATCCATTCAACAAAACCTGCGAGCCTGTTCCTTTAAAGGTTTTTGAGGTTTCTGCTTTCGCCTCGGTTTGTTGTATTGTTTCTTGTGCAGTTTCCATAGTTATGTTTTTGCGGTTCTATTATTCTTTAATTTTAAACCCTATTCTTTCTCTGTCGTTCCACTTTATCTGAGCAATTTTCTCGTCAATTAAGTTTTCCATGGCATCATAAAGTTCGTTGAGTTGAACATCATGCTCACCAATACGTTCTTTAATTTCTGTTAGCTGTTCGTTAATGTTGCTTTGTTTCAGCAATATTTTACGCACATCAACAAAGGCCCTCATAATTGCAATATTCATGTTAATGGCCTTGTCGCTATTTACAACGCCGCTTAACATGGCTACACCCTGCTCGGTAAAAGCGTAGGGCAGCTTTCTGGTGCCGCCCCAACTTGAAGTCACAAATTGTGACTTCAAGTTGGGCTGATCCTTTATCACAATTTGTGATGAAACACCCTGATTAATTGCTTCTGTTTGAAATTTTATACTTTCAAACTCTGCCGAAGTTAACTGAAACATAAAATCGTCAGGAAAACGCTTAATGTTACGTTTTACTGCCTGATTTAATACCTTGGTTTCAACTTCGTACAAAATTGCCAGATCAAAATCGAGCATTACTCTTTCTCCCCTGATTTCATAAATCCTGTTTTGAATACTTTTAATTATCTGCATAATTTATTTTTTTAGTAATCAATTAATCTAGGGGATGATTTTTTGATTTTAGTATTCGTCAGTTACACAGCCACTTGCCGCGTCTGAAACTGTTTTGGCATATTTATATAAAACGCCTTTTGTTACTTTTAATGCTGGCTGAACATAGTTTTTTCTACGCTCTGCAATCACTTCATCTCTCACTTGTAAACTGATGATGTTGTTTACCGCATCGATTAAGATCCTATCTTCATCTTCAACCAAGCCAATTAAACCACCTTTGTATGATTCTGGTGTGATGTGACCAACTACAAAACCATGTGTGCCACCTGAAAAACGTCCATCAGTAATCAAAGCAACTGATTTACCTAAACCGGCACCAATAATTGCTGAGGTTGGTTTTAACATTTCGGGCATACCTGGTGCACCTACCGGACCTGAGTTTTTAATTACAATGACATCGCCAGGTTGAACGCGGCCGCTAGAAATACCCGCGATCAAATCGTGCTCACCATCAAATACACGTGCAGGACCTTCGAATTTTTCACCTTCTTTTCCACTAATTTTGGCTACCGAACCCTTTTCAGCAAGATTTCCATAAAGAATCTGCAAATGGCCTGTTGCTTTGATCGGTTCGCTTAATTTTTGAATGATTTTTTGATCGTAATCCATAACCGATTTTACATCAGCTAAATTCTCAGCCATGGTTTTTCCGGTTGCGGTTAAACAATCGCCGTGTAATAAACCTTCATTCAATAGATATTTCAATACTGCCGGGATACCACCGTATTGGTGCAAATCCTGCATTAAATATTTGCCGCTTGGTTTAAAATCAGCTAAAACTGGTGTTTCATCACTCATGCGTTGGAAATCATCCTGAGTGACCTCAACACCAATAGCTTTCCCAATTGCAATAAAGTGTAATACTGCGTTTGTACTACCACCTAAAATGATGATCGAACGAATGGCATTCTCGAATGCTTTTTTCGTCATAATATCAGATGGTTTAATATCTTTCTCCAGTAAAATCCTAATGTATTTACCGGTATCTAAACACTCTTGTTTTTTCTCTTTGCTAACCGCTGGGTTAGAAGAAGAATATGGCAAACTCATACCTAAAGCCTCAATTGCAGCTGCCATTGTGTTTGCAGTGTACATTCCACCACAGGCACCAGCACCAGGACAGGTATGTTTTATAATTCCCTGGAAATCTTCCTCAGAAAGATTTCCGCAGATTTTTTGTCCCAGAGCCTCGAAAGCCGAAACAATATTTAACTCTTCCCCCTTGTAATGGCCTGGGGCAATTGTACCGCCATAAACCATAATCGAAGGGCGATCTAAACGGGCCATGGCCATAATAGCACCAGGCATATTTTTATCGCAGCCAGGAATGGCAATTACACCATCGTAATATTGACCACCACAAATGGTTTCGATACTATCTGCAATTACATCACGGCTTACAAGAGAGTAACGCATGCCATCGGTACCGTTACTCATTCCATCACTCACACCAATGGTATTAAAAACCAAGCCGACTAAATCATTTTTCCAGACCCCAGCTTTGACGTCTTTTGCAAGGTCGTTTAAGTGCATGTTGCAGGTGTTGCCATCGTAGCCCATACTTGCAATACCGACCTGTGCTTTGGCCATATCAGCATCGGTTAAACCGATTCCATAAAGCATTGCTTGTGCAGCAGGTTGTGTTGGATCTTGTGTAAATGTTTTACTGTACTTGTTTAATTCGCTCATTGTTTAAAATGTATATTCTGGTTCTGTTAGTTGTAAATATTTTGAGGCAAAAAAAAACCGCCTCGTTTCGGAGGCGGTTTCGATTTTGTATATTTTTTTATTATACGCAACGATTTCCACCTCTCTTTTGAGAAATGACAATAATTAGGTTGCTAATAATGTTTGTGTTTAAATTCATGTAAAGCACTGAATCACAAACATACTAACTTATTATAAATGCAAAGAACTATTTTAATGTATTTCTCTATTTTTTTACTCCGATTACAATTCCCGTGGCCCAAACCTGTTTGGTAAGGTGCAAATCATCACGTGATTCTAAATCTTTAATCAACTTAATTGCTTTTTCCTGATGTCCTTCAGGCCAATTTTGCTGAGGTAACATATCATCAATTATATAAAGGCCACCTTTTTTGAGCATGGCAATTGCTTCTTCCAAAAGCAAATATTTTCCGTGCCAGGTATCGGCAAATATGTAATCGAATTTTTTGTCTTTATTCTTTTCAATCCACTCTGCGCCGTCAGTTTCAACCAGTGTTAGGCGTTCATCTCCGCTAAGAAAATCTTTCGCAATCGCTAAAAATTTAGCATCATTATCGATCGAAGTCAATGTACTGTCTTGATCCAGGCCATCTAATATCCACGAAGTAGACAAACCTGTTCCGGTTCCAAGCTCCAAAAATTTGCCTGAAGGTTTGGTTGCAGCAAGTGTTTTAAGCAAAGAGCAGGTTAATACATCAGAAGCCATATCAAACCCCAAAGCTTTAGTAGCCGAATTTATCTGCTGGTAGGCTTTTGGATAATTTTGATTGATTTCTTCAGTCATTGGTTTTGTTTTAATTGTTTGCTCTTTTATTCGTTTCTCGACTTCGGACTAGATAATCACCTCGTAATTTACTTTTTCAAGCACCAGGTTTTTATAGGCACGTTGTATCGTATAGCCGATCGATTCTCTCCATAAAGGGCGAAAAACAATTTCGTCAATTGAGGCAATGCCGGCAATTTCAGTTGCTGTTCCGCATAAGAAAGCACTATCAGCCTTTTTTAAATCCTCTACAGTTAATTTTTTCTCAATACACTCTATGTCTAATACATTACATAGTTCTTTTACGGTTGCACGCGTAATGCCTGGTAAAATATTTCCTGCTGAAGGCGTATAAAGTTTTCCATCTTTTTCAATAAAGATATTAGCTCCCGATGCCTCGGCAACAAAACCGTGCATATCCAAAAGCAAAGCTTCATCGTATCCTTTAATATTTGCTGCTGTAGTTGCCAAAATAGAATTAACATAGTTTCCGCTCAATTTCGCTTCCATTGGAGTCGATTTTGGGTTTGGTCTTTCGTAATCAGAAATGGTTAATTTTAACAATTTGTTGCCCGAATAAGCATCCCATTCCCAGGCACAGATTAATATGGAAACGCCGCTAGGTTCGTTCAATTTCATGTTGGGGTGGCAAAATACCAGGGGACGGATATAAGCATCTTTCAGTTTGTTCAACTGAAGTAGTTTATAGGTTGCCGCAATTAATTCTTGCTTATCCCATGGAAAAGGAATGTTTGCCAGCTGGCATGAACGCTCCAGGCGGTCGAAATGGGCTGCAGCTTTGAAAATGCGGTTACCATTATGCGTTTTATAGGCTCTAATACCCTCGAAAGCAGCATAACCGTAGTGTAGCGACTGTCCATAAAGATCAGTACTGCTATTCACAGCCTTTTCAAACTGTCCGTCAAGATAAATAATCGTATTAGAATTATAGTATTTCATCTGTTTATTTTATTATTTTTTCATCAGTCAGATGGAGCTTACCCATGATTAAATAAGCATTCCGTTTGTTGCTTTGGTTTTTTAATCATGAATGGTTTCATAATACTGTGTTTTGTTATTTAAAAAAAGCGTCCCGTTTGTATCGGGACGCTTTAGGTATAATTAGTTTTTTAAAATCTATTTAAAAGCTGCCCATTTTCTTATCCCATAAAATATTTAAGAGTAGGAGGTTAAGTAAAATGACAGGAAACAACATTACATTGCCCGCAACTTTTGCAGCAGGATGTGTAATAAATATGTTGTTCTGAATCGTCATTATTATCTTATTGTTTATAAAAACCAATTTAGTTTTTGGTTCATTAATATGCAAGAGAAATCAGAAAAAAGTTAAATCGGAACATTATTCTTTTGTTTGTTTGTTAAACAGAATATTATTCTTAATAAGAGTTTGATTAGTTATTTAATGCCGACAGCTGTAGACTAAATATCAAAACGGTATATGGTATGTTTGTTATGCTTGCATTATAAATTTTCTGTTTTTCTGCCTAAAATGGGTGAAAGTGCGTTGAAAATTGAAAATTTGGTTGGTAAAATTGAAGAAATTATTATTGATTTTAAGTAAGAAATTAATACATACCTAGATCAGTTTTGTTGCTTATTGGAAATAGTTATGTAATTTGATTCTATAAAACCGACCTATGATAAAAAATTATTTATTTGTGATGCTGTTGATCTTATTCTGTGCTGGTTGTTCTTCACCAGATTCAACGCTTAAGCTTAATGCTGGCAACCATACAGTTTTGACTTCAGATAGTATAAAATTATCGGTTAAAGTAGCTGGTAAGGGGCCTGTTTGTATCTATCTGCATGGCGGGCCTGGTCAGGATTTCCTTTCCTTTGAAAAGATGGGTGGTGCAAATCTGGAGAAATGCCTAACTATGGTTTACCTCGATCAAAGAGGATCAGGGCATTCGCAAAATGCGGGTAATTATAGTTTAGATCGGGTTGTGCAGGATATTGAAGAGTTGCGGTTAAAATTGGGTGTAGAAAAAGTGTATTTACTCAGCCATTCATTTGGTGGGGTTCTGGCGATTAATTATGCGTTAAAATATCCTGAACACTTAACTGGTATCATCATGGCCAATACAATTGCCTATTTTATGAATACAAATCAGATGCAGGAACAAATTGAGTATGGGTACGGGCTATTAAAAAGGGATACCACCATAAATGAAACGAATTTTAAAAAATTAATGAGTAGCGCGGCTTTAGTCCGAAAAAAGTTAAGTGCAGCTCATCTTGGGTATAAATACATTGCCAATAATGTAAATACGATTATCAAAATGGACAGCATCGAAAATTCTTATAAACGTACATCAGATTTCGGAATGATGCTTTTTATGCCGTTGGTAGATAGTACAAAAGTGCAGCAATACCCTGAATATTTTAAGGATTACGCCTTGTTAACCGATAAAATTAAAATTCCGGCTTTAATTATAACAGGGAAGGAGGATCATGCTGTAGGACCGGATTATTATAAAAATTATAAGTTTAACAATCAGAAAGTGGTACAGTTAGAAGGTTCGCACATGCTCTATTATGAAAACAATAAAGCATTTATCGCTGCGGTTTGCGGGTTTGTTAAGTAGTTAAAATAGAATTACGAGGCAATTGCAAATAACTTAATATTTTCAAACTCTTTTGATTTTGCATTTAGTTCATTTTCAATATCGTAATCGTCTTGTAAACCGAGCCAAAATTTAGCAGAATTGCCAAAAAATATACTAAAGCGCAATGCTGTATCTGCAGTAATTCTTCTTTTTCCCTTAATTATCTCCGAAATGCGGGTTTGAGGGATATTTGTTTCCTTTGCCAAACGATAGGCCGTAATATTTAAAGGGACTAAAAACTCTTCATTTAGAATTTCCCCGGGGTGTATATTTGGTAGCTTTTCCATTTTTTTTAATGATAATCTATAATTTCAACTTCACTTGCATTTCCATTTTCCCACTTAAAAATTATTCTCCATTGGTCGTTAATACGGATACTGTAATAATCTTTAAGATTGCCTTTCTTCTTTTCCAATTTATTGGATGGAGGTATTGTTAAGTCCTGAATGTTTTGTGAACTGCTAATCATCCTCAATTTTCTTCGCCCAATAGTCTGGATTTCTAACGGCATTTTAGAAACCCTGATACCATTCCATATTTTTTCTGTGTCTTTAGATCCGAATGATAGTATCATAGTATTGAGTTGCGTTACTAACGTCAAAGATAAGTATTTTTCTTGAAATTTTATTAAAAAAAAAGCCTCCCGATTTAAAATCAGAAGGCTTTCTAAATGAGTTAATTATTTGCTTAAGCGATACCTTCAGCTAAAACCACAATTTTGTTGTGGATGGCCTCAACCACACCGCCTTTAATAAAAAAGCGCTGTTCATCAGCTTTATTTGCTTTTATAATAACTTCTCCATCTTCTAAAGTAGAGATGATAGCGGCATGGTCTTTTAAAATCTGGAAAGAGCCTAAAGTACCAGGAACCGTAACTGCTGTTACTTCACCTTCGAAAACTTTTTTATCTGGAGTTAATATTTCTAAATTCATTCTTTTTAGATTTGAGATTTGAGACATGAGATTTGAGACCAAGTCTCTCTCATATCTCATATCTAGTGTCTCACGTCTCTCTTAGTTCGCTTCTGCTAATAATTTTTTACCTTTTTCGATCGCATCTTCAATGCTACCAACTAGGTTAAATGCAGCTTCAGGGTACTCATCAACTTCACCATCCATGATCATGTTAAATCCTTTGATGGTATCTTTAATGTCAACCAATACACCTTTTAAGCCTGTAAACTGCTCAGCTACGTGGAAAGGTTGAGATAAGAAACGTTGAACACGACGAGCTCTTGATACTACTAATTTATCTTCTTCAGATAATTCGTCCATACCTAAGATCGCGATGATATCCTGTAATTCTTTATAACGTTGTAAAGTTTCTTTAACACGTTGTGCAGTGTTATAGTGTTCATCACCTAAAACAGCAGGAGAAAGGATACGTGAAGTAGAATCCAATGGATCTACCGCAGGATAAATACCTAACTCGGCAATTTTACGTGAAAGTACTGTAGTAGCATCTAAGTGGGCGAAAGTTGTTGCCGGAGCCGGGTCAGTTAAATCATCCGCAGGTACATATACCGCTTGTACTGATGTAATTGATCCACGTTTTGTTGAAGTAATACGCTCTTGCATTAAACCCATCTCAGTTGCCAATGTTGGTTGGTAACCTACTGCTGATGGCATACGACCTAATAGAGCCGATACCTCAGAACCTGCCTGAGTAAAACGGAAGATGTTATCAACGAAGAAAAGGATATCTTTTCCAGCGCCTTCGCCATCACCATCACGGAAATATTCTGCAACTGTTAATCCTGATAATGCCACACGTGCACGTGCACCAGGAGGCTCGTTCATTTGTCCGAAAACCAATGTTGCTTTAGATTCTTTTAATTTTTCGGTATCAACCGCTTTCAAATCCCATCCACCTTTTTCCATTGAGTGTAAGAATTCGTCGCCATAGTTGATTACACCTGATTCGATAAACTCACGAAGTAAATCGTTACCCTCACGAGTACGCTCACCAACACCTGCGAATACTGATAAACCAGCATAAGCTTTAGCGATGTTGTTTACTAACTCCATAATCAATACTGTTTTACCTACACCAGCACCACCAAACAAACCAATTTTACCACCTTTAGCATAAGGCTCTAATAAATCGATTACTTTAATACCTGTAAAAAGTACTTCAGTTTCGGTAGATAAATCTTCAAACTTAGGAGGAGTAGCATGAATAGGACGACCATCAGTTTTATCAACTGCATTAATACCGTCAATCGCTTCACCAACTACATTAAATAAACGACCTTTAATCTGGTCGCCAACTGGCATTTTAATCGCAGCGCCAGTATCAACTACTTTCATACCACGAACTAAACCGTCTGTAGAGTCCATTGAAATTGCACGTACACGGTCTTCACCTAAGTGCTGTTGAACTTCTAAAACAATTTTTTGTCCATTTTCTTTCGTTATCTCTAACGCATCAAAAATTTTAGGTAGATGGGCATCATCAGCAAAGCTAACGTCAACCACTGGGCCGATAATTTGTGCTATTTTTCCTAAGTTAGGCATATCTGTTGTGAGTAAATTTATTACAGTCAATGAATTAAAGCTGTTTATAGGGGCTCCAATTCGGTTGGCAAAGTTAAGTTATTCTTACTGAATTTTAAATATATATTATAAAATTTTTTAACATGGTTTTTATAGATAATTTAGAGGCTTAATAAGGGCTTATGAAAACCATTTTAACAACAGGCAGTAATGGCCTTTTAGGGCAGAAATTAACAGAAAAAGTTTTGGCTGAAGGAAGGGTGAAATTGGTTGCTACTTCTAAAGGACTAAACCGTTATCCTGTTAAAGAAGGTTACGAATATGCCGAAATGGATATTTTAGATCCAGAGCAGGTTAAATATGTTATTGAAAAGTACGAGCCAAATGCCGTTATCCACACGGCTGCAATGACAAATGTTGATACCTGTGAGGCGAACAAGGCGTTATGCCATCAGCTTAATGTTGATGCTGTCCAGACTTTGATATCTATATGTGAAGAAAAAAACATCCAGCTGATTCATTTAAGTACCGATTTTGTTTTTGATGGTGCCGATGGGCCTTATCAGGAAAATGATCCTGTTAACCCGGTTAGTTATTATGGCGAATCGAAAGTGCTGGCAGAAGAACTGATTAAAGATTCAAAAGCTAACTGGGCTGTTTTAAGAACAATATTGGTTTATGGCATCACAAGCGATATGAGCCGGAGTAATATTGTGCTGTGGGCTAAGGGGGCATTAGAAAAGGCCTCGCCTATAAATGTGGTTAACGACCAATGGCGCATGCCTACTTTAGCCGAAGATCTGGCCGAGGCCTGCATACTGGCTGTTGAAAAAAATGTAAATGGAATCTACCATATTTCAGGCAAAGATTACATGAGCATTGCAGATTTAGTGCGAAAAGTTGCCGATTATTGGGGACTTGATAAGAGTTGCCTGAATGAGATTAGCTCTGCAAGTTTAAACCAAACAGCCAAGCGGCCTGTAAAAACGGGTTTTGTGTTGGATAAGGCGATTAAAGATTTAGGCTACAATCCGCATTCTTTCGAAGAAGGCTTGAAGATTCTAGATCAACAGATGAAAGGATAGTCTTAAGTCGTGAGCCTTAAAACAATCAAACAATTAAACCATATAACAATATACATTAACTAAAAAATAAAATGGCATTACAAATTGGCGATAACGCCCCTGATTTTAAATTGTACAGTTCCGATTTAACGGAAGTTTCTCTTTCTGCTTTTAAGGGCAAAAAAGTAATTGTGCATTTTTTTCCAATGGCTTTTACCGGAACATGTACAGAACAGTTGTGTACCATGAGAGATAATTTCAGCTATTATGAAGGTATCGATGCGCAGGTAATCGGTATTTCAGTTGATTCTCCATTCTCTTTAGCTAAGTTTAAAGAGGAGCAAAATTATCAGTTTCCGCTACTGTCTGATTTTAACAAAGAAGTATCAGCAGCTTTCGGTGCATTTTATGATGAATTTTTCTTCGGATTAAAAGGAGTTTCGAAAAGAGCGGCATTTGTGATCGATGAAGAAGGAAAAATTGCTTATGCTGAAGTTTTGGAAAATGCGAAGGATTTGCCTGATTTCAAAGCAATTAATGAGGCATTAAGCGCATAAAGCTTAAGCTGTAAAGCTTATTTTGAGATTTTTTTTAAAATTTAATTGGAAATTAAAATATCAAATTATACCTTTGCAGTCCGTTAACGATACGGAAACGCATTTGTAGCTCAATTGGATAGAGCATCTCACTACGGATGAGAAGGTTTGGGGTTCGAATCCCTACAAGTGCACTTGAAGGGAGGATTTAACAATCTTCCCTTTTTTGTCTTCAGTTTAATCTGTAAGTATCTCATTATAAGTTGATTAATTATTTATGGGTTGTGCTTTTGAGAACATTTAATTGTTTGTTGAGTATTTCGTAAGCTTCCGTTTGTTTGGTGTTTAGCCTTCCTTTAACAATTTCCAGGTTGTCTCATTGCTTTTGTGTTTGAGATGTAGTTTTTTGTAGGTATCCTGCTCAATTTCACTTTTTATCCATTTTTCTTCTGGAGGTTCAATTTTAAACGGTTTTAGGTTTCTGGAAATCAGGACTCGATTCAATGATCATTTTGCCTAGAGAAACCGAAACGATATGATGGACTTTAAAAAATATAATTATTATTGACTAATCGTCATTGGAGTGTTTTTGGGAAGAATTGGCGGATCAAAGGTATTGCTGATGGCACCCATAGCCACCGAAGCAATAGCAGCCAGGGTTTGGAAAAAATTAGGGCTCACACAAGCAGAAATAGATAGCTTTTATGTTGCACCAGCACTGCTGCCATGGCAAAGAATGGGGAATATCCAGGATGTGGGTGGTACCTTACCACAGCAGTGGCATGAAGACCAAATTGTGCTGCAACATCAAGTACTGAAGAGGATGAAAGAACTAGGTATGCAGCCAATAGTACAGTCTTTTGCCGGTTTTGTGCCTGGGGCAATTAAGCGAATTTACCCCAACCTCAAACTACACAACACCTTATGGAATGCTGGTTTTGCCCCATCAAAAAGGCCTGTGATGCTCATGCCGGAAGATCCGTTATTTAAGAAAATTACGATGATGTATATGGAAGAATGGCAAAAAGAGTTTGGTTCTGCAAAATATTACCTGGTTGATAGTTTTAATGAACTTGAACTCCCAAAATCTGATCAACCCATAACACAACTTCTGGCTGATTATGGCAAGTTTACTTTTGACGCCATCCAGGAAGCTAATAAAGATGCTGTATGGGTAATCCAGGGTTGGATGTTCGGCTATCAACGTAAACAATGGCCGCCACAAAACGTAAAAGCATTGTTCAGCAAGGTTCCTGATAACAAAATATTGATATTGGATTATGCAAATGATTATGCAAATACATGGGAGCCGCTAAATGCATTTGACGGCAAACAATGGGTTTATGGCTTTCTTCCCAATGCAGGTGGGAAAACTGCTTATACAGGGCCTATGGAGCTGTACGCTACCGGAGCATCCAAAACGATGGCATCTTCAAAAAAAAATAACCTGGTCGGTTTTTCTATTTCTGGAGAAGGACTGGAGAACAATAATGTGGTTTATGAGCTCTTGACAGATGTTGCATGGTCAAAAGACCCTATCGAACTTAATTTCTGGTTTAAAGATTTTTCAGTGAACCGCTACGGTGCATATCCAGATTCGTTAAAAAAATCCTGGGAATTGCTAAAAAAGAGCGCCTATAGTTATTTGATAGATCATCCAAGCTTCAACTGGCAGCAGGCTAACTTTGGCACAAGTAACATCGATAAGAGCAGTGATTTTTTGAAATCTGTTGATCTTTTCCTTAGCTGTCGCAGGCAGTTAGGAAAATCCAAAAATTATCAGGCCGATGCAATTGAGCGTTCAGGCCTTGTACTTGGATTAAAAGCGGCGAACTGTTTTCAGGAAGCAGGTCAGGCCTTTCAAAAAGGTGATGCAATAACCGGGGAAAAATACGGGGCAAAAGGACTAGAAATATTAACAGCATTAGACCGACTGATGGAGTCCCACCCGTTAAACAGGTTGGAAAGGTGGGTAGGATTTGCTTCAGCACTAACAAAAGATAAGGATTTAAAACGGTACTATGAGCAAAGTGCCCGCAGAATAGTGACAGTATGGGGCCTCCTGTTAATGATTATTCCTGCAGGCTCTGGAGTGGCCTGATACGCGATTTTTATCATGAACGTATGCGGTTGCTGTTGGAGGAAAAGAAGACAGGCAAACCGTTTGATAAAAATGCCTGGGAGGAACAATGGGTTATAAATCCGCAGATAAGCAAAATAAAGCCTTTTACAGATCCTGTTGAGACTGCTGTTAAGCTAATCAATAAATACAGTAAGTAAAGTTTAACTGAACTTTTAGAAACCAGGTTTTACCTGACAGAAAAAAAATCCAATTCAATAAAAAATGAGGCAGGCGTTTTGCTGAAAGCATTAGGATAATTAATTAGCACTCTATTAATCTGCCAAAAAAATACGCCATTAAACTCACTTTTGTTGCGCTGAGCTCTGATTTTCTAACTTATAAGCATAATATTTATGTGTTAAGTAAATCTATTGTCTAATATGGAATATTGCAGTAGCACTGATCCGGATATACGATCTGGTTCAGCGCCTACAATTTTGGTTTCACCTAATCAATATATCTTCTTTAATCATTCATTTTGTGATCGTATTTTTTTATGCCGTCTCCGTTTTTTGATTAGAGACAAAAAAGTGTATGATTTTCAATTGCTCACTTTCCTGATTTATCCGATACACCCTCCTTGCATTGATCTGGCTTTTACATTTACTCATGGAGTGAAAAGTGTCGTTTAACTATTTTCTATTTTAAAAAAAACAGGAATTCTCTAACCTTGGGCCAACAAACAAACTTAAAACTTACCTGGAATATGATCTTCCATAGACTATTCAGGGTCAGGTGCATTTAAATTAACATGAGTTTAAATAGGGTAAATCTTGAAAAATTCTATTAAGCCATACTTGAAGACAATACACAACTATTGATATGAAAAAAATTTACTTAATGCTCCTGCTTGCATTTATATGCGCCAATGTGTTTGCACAAAATCCTGTTTTACCGGTCGGGGTAACCACTGTGCGCCCGGTTGCTGCCGACGTAATGAGGTGCATTGATGGGGATACAAAAACATTGTATGAGAGTGAAGAATATGCAAACGCAATGCCCGATACCCTGTCTTTTTATTTTTCCGGCGCATCAAGTATCAATGAGATCACTTATACACCCAGAAATGATGGCTTATCATACGGACGTTGGCAAAAAATATCCGTTTATCACAATACACAGGCTGATCCTGCAGTTTATGTTGCAGATGGCAGTTTTACAATGGCGAATAATACTGCCGTAAAGACGCTCAATCTGGCTGCTGCTATGGTAAAGCCTTTCATTGTGAGAGTAGTGGTAACCAGCGCGGTTTTGAACGAGTCTACCTGTGCAGAGATCAATTTTTACTCTGCAGAGGTTCAGGCTAACCAACCAGTTGCTGATTGCCAAAACCCCACGGCAGAAGACTTTTCCCCGCTGAGTGATGTGCAGGTTGCTGTGGCCAGTGCTGTTGCCAATACATTCCACGATAATAGCATGAATCTGGCTAAATCGATAGATGGAAATTTAACTACTTTTTATCAATCTAAATATAGCACTCCTGCTTTTGTAGTGAGCGATTCAAACCCAGCGGTACTCACTTATAATTTTACAGGGAACAACAATATCGATCTGATTAAATATATACCCCGAACAGGAACTACCAACGGTAATTTTGGACGCGGAGAAATCTGGTATGCAACCACCACCAATGCTACCCTTACCAAATTGATGAATTTTGATGCCGGCCTTTCATCTTCCCCAAGTAGTTTCGGCTTTCCGCAACGCCTGGTAAATGTTACCCAAATTGTGTTACGCGTATTTTCTGGAGTGGGCAACTATGCAAGCTGCGCCGAAATGCAGTTTTTTAAATCAAACAGCATTGGTGTTTTAACGGATATATTTGCTGATGATCTGTACTCAAGCCTGAAACCCGGGGTATCACAGGCACAGATCAGCGCCATTACTTCGCCGTTTTTTAAAGCCCTGGCACAGTGCCTGTATAACAGAACCTATCAGAACAAATTTAGGGTGCAAAACTATAAAGCTTACATCGCACCGAGTACTGTAGCCAGCGCGTTAAGGGTTTATGGATTCAGTAATTTCGAAAATCCAACAGGTATCTCATTTAAGGCAAATACCAAGGCGGTCATTTTTGTAGGTTCAAATGCTGCACCTCCGGTGCTTAAAGTCTGCGACTTTGCTACAGATTACAAGGATCCTACGCCCAGTCCTGATTCCTATCCGCTTAAGGCCGGTTTAAATGTGATTGACATTTTGCATGATGGCCTTGGCTATATCAGTTACTACAGTAATGTGCCACAAGCTGATGTTAAAATCCATATTGCCACAGGTGAAGTGAATGGCTATTTTGATCCAACTACTGATACAGATGCAGAATGGGTTGACTATCTAAACAATAATATATACAAGTACCTTGATATAAAAGGAAAATACATTGGGCTAAATTTTAATAAGAGGGCTTTATTTGTTAACAACCCGCAGGAAGGCAAATCGCTAATCAATGCCTATGATAAAATTGTAGAACAAGAATATACCTTGCAGGGTTTTTTTAAATATAATATCGCACCAAAAAACCACATTTTTGCCAGGACCGTACCAACAGGTGTTTTACTGGGAGGGTCTCCCGGTGCCCTATTTGGAATTTATAATGGAATAGGCGAATCTTACACCCATCCGAATAAATTGTCAGCCTGGGGTACCGCCCACGAAATTGGACATGTGCTTCAAACACCCAGGGGTATGGAATGGATCGGTATGGGAGAAACAACCAATAATATCCATTCGCTTTATAACCAGTATGTTATAGGGAAGGAATTTCCAGGTGCTACCAGATATGAAGGCGAAGAAACAGATTATAAAGACAATAAAAATCTTGTTGCTGGAAGATATAGCAAGTATTTCGCCAACTTTTTAACCAATAATAATTATTACGAGGCAGGCGAATTGTTACCTCCTTTTTGGCAATTGGAACTATATTACATGTTCGCAGGTGCCTCAAAAAAATTACCGACACTTAAAGATCGGTTAAATGGCATCTCTGCCCCAACTACCGGACCAGATGTAGCCTACGGCCTGGCAGATATTTACCAGAGGGTAAGACAAACCAGCGAAGCTGGTGTAACCGATGGTCAGCACATGTTAAATTTTGTGAAATATGCATGTGATGCTTTCCAGGAAGATTTAACTGATTTTTTCAAGGAAATTGGCTTCATCCGACCAATAGACCGCGACGTTAAGGACTACGGAACTCGCCGGCTTACCATTACCCAATCACAAATTGATGCAACCATAACTGAAGTAAAGGCCAAAAATTACCCTAAACCAGTATCGCCTGTACTACGTTACATTTCGGCCAGAAGTGTGAATGCTTTTAAGGATAGGTTAACAGTTGTAGGTACAAACATGGTTGGGGTAACGCTGGCCGGAACAAAATTGAACATAGATAATTCGAAATGGCTAAATGTTGTAGCTTTTGAAACCTATAGCGGAACTAATCTAATAGAGATGGCCATCCCTGGAACCGGAGATGGCACCAACGCCACTACCAAAGTGCTGTACCCCGCCGGCGCTACTGCCGTGTTTGCCGTTTCTTATGATGGCAGCAAAAAGCAGGTTTACCCCACTGAAGTGGTACTTTCGCCAGTTCTTGCTGTCGCTAAAACTGGTCCGGCCACATTGACTGCGGGAAATACAGCTAGCTACACTATTCGCGTAACGAATACTGGTCTGGGTAATGCACTTGCTGCAACCATTGCCGATAATGTTCCCAACAGCTTTAATAATGTAAGCTGGACTTCAGCTGTTGAGGGTACAGCTACTATAGTGAGTGGCGGTACCGGAACGGGCAATGCCTTGAGTATACAAGCCAATATACCATCAGGAACAGGAAATGCAGTGGTGGTTACGGTAACCGGAATTTTAAAGGCCGATGCTACAGGTAATGTTAGCAATACTGCTACCGCGGTGCCGGTAGAACCAGGTGGAACTGCTGGTACATCAACGGTTACCTCCAATATATCATCAACAGTAGGATTAAATATCATTAAAACAGCTCCCGCTAATGCAAATGCAGGAGAAACAATCAATTATCTTGTTGAAGTGGGCAATACGGGGCCGAGTGATGCTTTAGGCATAAAAATTACTGACGTGGTGCCAGCCCAGCTAACAAATGTGAGTTGGAGTTCTTCGGTAAACGGTACAGCTATTATTACTACAGGAAGTACAGGAACTACTAATAATATTATGCTCCTTGCCAATATTCCTGCCGGAGCTACAAATAAGATCAGGGTTACAATAATCGGAACAATTTCTCCAACCTTTACCGGTACATTGACAAACACTGCCTTTGCAACACCTGCAGGTTCAGGTTCAGCCACGGTTACCGGTACTGCAAGCACGAACGTAAACGGAACAGTAACTCCCGGAAACCACGCTCCTGTAGTTAGCGTAGAAAACAAAACAGGCACTGAGGATAGCCCTGCCAGTGGAAAGATAACAGCAAGTGATCCTGATGGTGATCCATTGACCTTTTCCAAGGCCTCAGATCCAGCCCATGGAGCGGCTATTGTAAACCTGGATGGCACTTATACCTATACGCCAAATCCTGACTATAACGGACCCGACAGCTTTACGGTAATGGTATGTGATGGTAAAGGCGGCACAGTCACCGCTACAATAAATATTATGATAAGCGCCGTAAACGACGTGCCAGTGGTGAACCCGGAAAATAAAACTGGTCAGGAGGATAGCCCTGCCAGTGGAAAGATAACGGCAAGTGATCCTGATGGTGATCCATTGACCTTTTCTAAGGTCTCAGATCCGGCCCATGGAACGGTTATTGTAAACCTGGATGGCAACTATACTTATACGCCAAATCCTGACTATAACGGACCCGATAGCTTTACGGTAATGGTAAGTGATGGTAAAGGCGGCACAGTCACCGCTACCGTAAACATTTCGGTAAGCGCCGTGAACGATGCGCCTGTGGTGAACCCGGAAAATAAAACTGGTCAGGAGGATAGCCCTGCCAGTGGAAAGATAACTGCAAGTGATCCTGATGGTGATCCATTGACCTTTTCTAAGGTCACTGAACCGGCTCATGGAACAGTTATTATAAACCTGGACGGTACTTATATTTATATACCCTATCCCGACTATAATGGAGCCGACAGCTTTACAGTAATGGTAAGTGATGGTAAAGGCGGCACGATCACCACTACGGTGAACATCATGGTAAGCGCTGTGAACGATGTGCCTATGGTAACCCCGGAAAATAAAACCAGTCAGGAGGATAGCCCAGCCAGTGGAAAGATAACAGCAAGTGATGCTGATGGTGATCCGTTAACCTTTTCTAAGGTCACTGAACCTGCTCATGGAACAGCTATTGTAAACCTGGACGGTACTTATATTTATATACCCTATCCCGACTATAATGGAGCCGACAGCTTTACAGTAATGGTAAGTGATGGTAAAGGCGGCACGATCACCACTACGGTGAGTATTATGGTAAGCGCTGTGAACGATGCGCCTGTGGTAACCCCTGAAAATAAAACCAGCCCGGAAGATAGCCCTGCCAGTGGAAAGATAACAGCAAGTGATCCTGATGGTGATCCATTGACCTTTTCCAAGGCCACAGATCCGGCCCACGGAACGGCTATTGTAAACCCGGACGGCAACTTTACCTATACACCAAATCCCGACTATAACGGACCCGACAGCTTTACGGTCACGGTGAGTGATGGCAAGGGTGGCACCGTCACCGGTATGGTAAACATTATTGTGATTGCTGTAAATGATGCACCTGTTGTGAATCCAGAGAACAACACCAGTCCGGAGGATAGTCCTGCACGTGGTAAGATAACAGCAAGTGATGCAGATGGCGATCCGTTAATCTTTACGAAGAGCACAGACCCTGCGCATGGTAAAGTGGTTGTAAACTCAGATGGAACATATACTTATACGCCAAACCTAAATTATAATGGCTCAGACAGTTTTACGGTAACAGTAAATGATGGCAAAGGCGGAATTACCACCATTACAGTAAATATAACGATAAGTGCTGTTAATGATGCTCCGGTGGCAACTGCACCAGCAATTACCACTTCGCAAAATACGCCTGCTAACGGAAATATCACAGCCAGCGATCCAGATGGCGACGTGTTAACTTACACCTTAACCACGGCACCAGCACATGGTACAGTAAAATTGAACACTGATGGTAATTATATTTACACGCCAACTATTGGTTATACTGGCAGCGATATTTTTACAGTAACAGTAAATGATGGTAAAAATGGTATAGCCACGGTAACGATTCCGGTAACGGTAACATTGATCCCTGCACCCGCTATTACATTAGTTAAAACTTCGGTTCTAAATGGAAACAAGGTGAGCTATACTTTCACCATTAAAAATACGGGCAATGTTATCCTTGATGCCATTACTTTAACCGATGCTAAAATTGGTCTAAGCAACAAAGTAATCACGGTAGCTGGAGGACTTGCCCCCGGCACAACTACATCTGATGTTGAAGTGTACACCTTAACTCAGGCAGATAAGGATTTAGGTACGGTAACCAATACCGCAACCGTAAATGCCAAAACGCTTAGTGGTACAACGGTAACAGACGTTTCAGGAACAGCAGAAACAAACAATACGGCAACGGTTACCACTTTCACTAAATCGCCAATTGCTATTGGTGATAGAGGAGAAACGGTGGCTAATGCGCCAGTTGTGATTAGTGTGCTTGCCAATGATGATCCAGGTAATTCCACATTCGATAAACTATCCGTTGAAATGGTAAGTCAGCCTAAACATGGTTCGGTACAAGCAAATGCAGACGGTACCGTAACCTACAAGCCAGATCCCGGCTATGTTGGAGAGGATACCTTTACCTATCGCGTAAAAGATATCCAAGGTTATTATACCAATGCGGCATCTGTTTCCCTGACCATAGATTTCATGAAGATCAAGGTCCCCAATCTGTTCACACCGAACGGTGATGGTATTAACGATACTTTCGAGATCATAGGCCTGAACCAATATCAGGCCAATGAATTGCAGATAGTAAACAGATCCGGTAACGAAGTATTCCATGCCTTTGGATATCAAAATAACTGGACTGGTGAGGGATTGAGCGAGAACACCTACTATTATCTCCTGCGTGTCAAAAAAGCTGATAGTGAGTATGTTGAGGTTTTCAAGGGCTACATCACACTGGTTAGAACATTCAAAAAATAAATGAAGTTATATCGTGCGGCCGGTTATTGTTGGCACGCCTTAAATATCAAAAAGATGAAAAAGTTAATATTGTTGATCATAACAACAATGATATCACTGCTGTTTCCCAAAGGGGTTGTGGCACAACAGGATGCACAGCTTAGTCAGTATGTTTTCAACGGGATTTATGTCAATCCCGCTTATGCTGGGTACCGCGAGCAACTTAATGTTAACGCTTTTTACCATAACCAGTGGACCGGAATAAAAGGTGCTCCGCAAACACTTTCCCTGGTGGTAGATGCCATCGCCAATAATGGTAATGTAGGTCTTGCACTTCAGGTATCGAGCGACAGGATTGGTGCTCAACGCAATACGGCTGCTTATGCGAACTATGCCTACCGGATCAGAATTAAAGGTGATGGCAGCTCCCGCCTCGCATTAGGGGTGGGTATAGGCGTGGTACAGCTTGGGATAGATGGTGCATTACTAAACCCTAACATTCCTGAGCCGGATCAGCCCAGCGGTATGCAGCATACTATTGTACCCGATGCAAGGGCGGGTGTATATTATTCGGACAACCGCTTCTTTGCTGGTTTTTCTGTTGACAACCTGATTGCCCAATACCTGGATGTTGACCGCTTTGCCTTTGTGCCACAGCCCAAGCCACATTATTACCTGAGTGCGGGGTTGATGCTGCCACTTTCTGACAATATCCAGGTAAAACCTTCTTTCCTGTTGAAGGACGATAGGGGAGGTCCAACCAGTCTGGATTTAAGTACCTTCCTGGTATTAGGTGAAAGACTCTGGGTCGGTGGATCATATCGTACAGGGGTAAAACTCTACAATAAGTCGTACCTGCTGAAAGACTTAACATCCAGAAACTCTGCTGCAGCAGCAGTACAGGTTTTTGCCGACCAGAATTTCAGGATCGGATACGCCTATGGCTTTTCGGTAGGTTCGCTAAAAACCAATAGCGGTGGCACACATGAAATCTCTGTAGGCTATTTCTTTGATAAAAAAGAGATTCGCATGCTCAGCCCACGAAACTTCTAATTGATTTTAATTACAATGCAAATCCTATCAGTACTAAATGCATGCTAAATATTCAGATGGGAAGCTCTTTTTTCACCACTTCAAACAGATTTTAAAAGTATTGTTTGGTAGATTGGCTTACAATTTCAAGAATATTCTGATAAATATAAAAATGGCACAAGATTCTTTGTAGAATAAGATAAATGTCATCAAAATAGCCCTTTTTTAAATAAATTCTCAATTATAAATGGCATCTAAATTAATAATTATATATTTGCAGCCTTGAAAGTAAGCAATGTCTAATCCTATTAATCAGTGATTTGATTATTACTTTTAACAGAGCCATAGGAATAAGGCTTTTTTTAATTTTGAAGACAACCTAAACAACTTGAATGCTTAATTTAGTTCTCTTTGGCCCTCCAGGGGCGGGTAAAGGCACCCAATCTGAAAAACTGATTGCAAAATATCAGTTGGTACACGTTTCAACAGGCGATCTTTTTAGAGCTCACGTTAAAGGAGAAACCGAATTAGGAAAAAAAGTTAGTCAATTGTTAGCTGATGGAGAATTGGTACCTGATGCGATTACAATTGCCATGCTTGAAGAAGAGGTGGATAAAAATCCTGATGCAAAAGGATTTGTGTTTGATGGATTTCCGCGTACCGTTCCACAAGCGATAGAGCTTGATTTATTTTTAGAGCGCAAAGGCAGCAAAGTTGCCGGCGTAATTGCTTTAGATGTAGATCAGGACGAATTAACAAAGCGTATTGCAGAGCGCCATAAAGTTAGTGGCCGACCAGATGATGACGCTGAAAAACTTAAAAAACGTATTTCAGAATACTTTGATAAAACCATCCATGTATTACCTTATTACGAGGAGCAGGGAAAATTAAACAAGGTAAACGGAATCGGTGAAATAGAAACAGTATATAACGATCTTTGCGCAGTAATTGATCAGTATAAAGTTTAAATTAACAATGATTTAGCGAGGGATTAAGACACAGTTTTAGGTCCTCCAGTATTTCAAAAAGATAAAAGGAGTTATAATGTTAAAAACGTTATAACTCTTTAATTTTAAAGGAACTATCATTTCAACGTTCCTACATTAAAACATTTCAATAATAAAATATGTCACAGGGTTCGAATTTCGTAGATTATGTAAAAATTTGTTGCCGTTCTGGTAAAGGCGGGGCAGGTTCGGCACATTTGCATCGTGATATTTTGACATCAATGGGTGGGCCTGATGGTGGTGATGGCGGTCGTGGCGGCCACATTATCGTTAAAGGCAGTATCCATATCTGGACATTATTGCACCTTAAATACCGCAAACACATCATTGCCGAAGATGGTGGCGCTGGCGGCAGTTCGCACAAATTTGGCAAGCAGGGTAAAGATGAAATCTTAGAGGTTCCACTGGGTACCATCGCCAAAGATGCTGAAACAGGAGAGGTACTTTTCGAAATTACCAAAGATGGTGAAACCAAAATCTTAACGGCCGGTGGTCGTGGGGGGTTAGGTAATGCGCATTTTAAAAATTCGGTTCAGCAAACACCACGTTTTGCGCAACCAGGCGAGCAGGGACAAGAGGTTTGGAACATTTTAGAATTGAAAGTTTTAGCCGATGTTGGTCTGGTAGGTTTCCCGAATGCAGGAAAATCGACTTTACTTTCAGTGGTTTCAGCGGCCAAGCCAGAAATTGCGGACTATCCATTTACCACCATTGTTCCTAATTTAGGCATTGTAAGTTACCGCGGAGGTAAATCTTTTGTAATGGCCGATATTCCGGGTATTATCGAAGGTGCATCAAAAGGTAAAGGTTTAGGTTACCGTTTCCTTCGTCACATTGAGCGTAACTCGGTGCTGTTATTTATGGTTCCTGCCGATACAAGCAGAAGCATTAAAGAAGAATACGAAATTCTTAAAAGCGAACTGGAAACCTACAATCCCGAATTGATGCAAAAACCACATGTTTTGGCCATCACCAAATCGGATATGCTGGATGATGAACTGATGGAAGAAATGAAACATGATCTGCCAAAAATCCCATCAATATTTATCTCATCAGTAGCAGAAAAAAACATTCTGGAGCTGAAAGATATGCTTTGGAAAGCGATTGAAGGATAGTTTAAGGTTAATTGTTTAAATTGTATAAACTGGTTAACTGTATTAGCTCCATTTTAAACAATTAACCAATTTAAACGCTTAACCAATTAACCCCTTATACGATCTACAAGCAAACCTATCCATTCCTTAAACAATAGCTCCCATGTACCTAAAGCAGCTGTGTTTGGAATAATAAAATCGCCCAATTCAAATTCAGTACCTCTTGAAAAATTGGTGGGATAATATTCTATTTTATTCTTGGTGTGCCTGTCGAAAATTATTTTGGCTCTTGGAATGTGCCAGGCACTGGTAATGACCAGAACTTTTGCCTGTGGATTCTTTTTTGCAATCAATGCCAAACTATACCGTGCATTTTCGATGGTATTTCTGCTTTGGTTTTCGATCAATATGGCAGAATCCGGTATGCCGATCAACCTTAAATATTTTAGGGCTAAATCAGCTTCTTTTACTTCTTTATCAATCAGGTTTGCACTTCCGCTGCTCAATAAAATCTGTTTAATAATACCTTTTTTATACAAGGCAATGGCCTGAAATAACCGATCGCTAGCGCCGCTAAAGGCAATTTCATCATTGCGTTTGTTTAAACCCGAAAAACCGCCGAGCACAATGCCAACATCGTATTGCTGTATTTTAGGATAGCCGGCCTCGTAACTGTTTATGATTTTGCCAACAATAAAACCATTAGAAAAGAAGAAGAAAAAGATTAAGCTTAAAATTAAATATTGCTTCCTTTTTTTGGAACGCTTGGTTACAAGTGCCAAAATTAAAAGGACAGAAACCCAAATAATTGGTTTAATGAGGAATAATAAGATTTTGGAGAGGATAAAAAACATGTGCAGTTATTATCCAGTAAAGCTAAGAAATTAGCCTTGGAATGCCGTCATTCCGAGCTGTGTGCAATGCAGTTGAGAAGTCTATTATAAAGCTCTCCCCGAAAGTTCGGGATTGCGCTTCAGTCGAGATGACGGCCTTTCTATTAAGATCTTTTATCCCTGGCCTTCCTGCACCTGACCATTTTCATGTGCATTTTCCAGGATCTCTTTCACATCCGATTTACGTTTCTTCGTAACGGTGTGTTTAAAATGAGGAACTTCTTGCTCAACAATATCTTCTTCAATGGCTTCAACACCAAAAACCTTTTCTTTCAAAAGGTTGTATTTATCCTGAAATCCGTAACGCAGATTTCTGGCACCGCCTGCAATTTTTCCACGGGTACCTGCACCGCTATCAGGCGCAAATAAAATACTGATCACTGCACCTGCGGCTAAACCGGCCACCAGGGCAAGCGCTATTTTTGCACTGTTATCTGTTTCGTGCTTTAAATATTTTCCGATTAACTTTCTGTATTTCATAACGTAGCATTTTTAAAAGGAACAAATGCTATCTTATAATGTTTCGTAAAATCTCAACAAAGCATAAAATTTGGTAAGTTTAATTTTTTAAAATATCCGGTAAATGGTAAAAGCAACAATAAATAAAGAGCACTATGCGTGTTCGGTAAGTAATGGTTCTCACGATATTATAGTAGACGAACCGATAGAATTAGGCGGAACACATAAAGGCTTTGCACCAAAAGGTTTGTTAATGGCTTCTTTGGCATCGTGTGTAGCCATTACTTTAAGGATGTACGTGGATAGAAAGGAATGGCCGGTTGATAAAATAGAGGTAGAAGTAAATACCGATACAGAAAATGGAGAAATGGTGTTTTTTGAAGAAATTACCTGTACAGGACAGCTTACTGAGGAGCAAAAAAGCAGGCTGGAAGATATTGCTTCTAAATGTCCGGTGAGTAAAATTTTGACGGTAGGGCACGAAGTAAGATCGAAAGTGCTTTAATTAATGGTGCAAAACTTGCCTATCCAATCCTGAAAAAGCTTTAATATCTTTGTAAACCGAAAATTCGCAGCGGTAAAAAAATAATTTATGCCTACCGAAATAAAATGCCCCAATTGTGCCCATGTTTTTCCGATGGAAGAAGCCATGGCCGAAGATTATAAAAAAGAGCTCCGTGAAAAAATGTTGTCTTTTACGAAGCAGCGCGATAAGGAATATCAGGATAAGGTTGCGGCTTTAGATGCTGAAAAACTGCAGCAACAAAAGGCTTTTGAAACACAACTGGCTGAAGAAAAAACAAAGCTTAAAGATAACCTGGAAGAAAACCTGCGCAAAAGCATTGCTGCTGATTTTGAAACAAAATTACAGATGCTGGAAGGTACTGCGAAAGACAATGCCGAAAAATTAAGGTTGGCCCGCGAGAAAGAACTGGAGTTTCTACGTCGCGAGGAAAGCCTGAAAGTGAAAGAGGAAGAAATGGAACTGGCTTTTCAGCGTAAAATGCAGGAACAGCGCAACGAACTGGTAGAGCAAATCCGTAAACAGGAAGCCGAAAAAAACAGCATTAAAGATACCGAGCATCAGTTGCGTTTAAAAGAATTGGAAAAACAGCTCGATGATCAGAAAAAGCTTGCCGAAGAAATGAAACGCAAGGCCGAGCAGGGCAGTATGCAGTTACAGGGCGAGGTGCAGGAACTGATTTTAGAAGAATTGCTGCGAAGCAATTTTCCATTCGATTTAATTGAAGAAGTTGGTAAAGGCGTTCGCGGGGCCGATTGTGTGCAGGTGGTACGCAATCAGTTTGGACAGGAGTGTGGCAAAATTATTTATGAAAGTAAGCGTACCAAAGATTTTGGGGGCGACTGGATCGAAAAACTGAAGAAAGACATGCGGAGCATGGGTGTTGATGTAGCGGTTATCGTGAGTCAATGTTACCCTAAAGGCATGGATTGTTTCGGTCAGCGTGATGGCGTATGGATCTGTTCTTTCGAAGAGGTAAATGCTGTAGCCTATGTTTTACGCGATGGGATTCTGCGTTTGTCAAGCGCGATGAAATCGCAGGAAAACCGTGGTGATAAAATGCACATGCTTTACGATTACCTGATGGGAGCGGAGTTTTCAGAACAGTGGAAAGCAATCCGTGAAGGTTTTATGAGCATGAAGTTATCCATCCAAAGGGAGCGTGATGCGATGGAACGTTTATGGAAAGCCCGTGAAAAACAATTGGAAAAAGTGTTGTTAAACGCCACGCACATCCGTGGTTCGATAGAAGGCATTGCAGGTAGTGATAGTGTGCAGCTGAGTTTAACGGACGACGACGATGCGTTGCTTTTAGAGTAATATTGGTTCATTTAGACCTCTCAGGTTTTTAAAACCTGCGAGGTCTTTTTGACTTGATTAGTACCCGAACAGATACAATTGATATCTCATTTATTAAATATCTTTTCAGTATTGAACAAATCAAAACCTGCAAGTTTCAGAGTGATATAAATAGTAATAACGATAAATAAATGATAACATGAATAAAAAACTTAACCAATTCTTTAACCGCTCTAAAATCCTTACTTTAATATGTGTTTTGCTGTTTGTTGGAGATGTTTTCGGGAACGTTCCCGGAAAAGATTTGAAGTCGCCGGATGGCAATCTGTTGGCTAGCTTTGCTTTGGCTGAAGGAGGGGTGCCAACCTACAGCTTAAAGTATAAAGGAAAAGACGTTATAAAAACCAGCAAGCTGGGACTGGAGCTTAAAGACGGAAAATCTTTAATGAATGGTTTCTCCATCACCGATACCAAAACCAGCACTTTTAACGAAACCTGGAAACCGGTTTGGGGCGAGGTTAAAGAAATCGTAAACCATTACAACGAGCTGGCGGTAACCCTTACCCAAAAAGAAACAAACCGTTATATAATTGTGCGTTTGCGTTTGTTTAATGATGGTTTGGGATTTAGATATGAATTTCCTGAGCAGAAGAATCTGGATTACTTCGTCATAAAAGAAGAGAAAACCCAGTTTGCATTGGCTGGAGATCATAAAGCATTTTGGCTTCCGGGCGATTACGATACGCAGGAATACAGCACGGTGACTTCAAACTTATCAGAAGTTCGTGGTAAAATGAAAGCTGCAGTAACACCAAATGCCTCGCAAACTACTTTTTCACCAACCGGCTTACAAACGCCTTTGATGATGAAGAGTAAAGATGGTTTGTACATCAATATCCACGAAGCTGCATTGATCAATTATTCTTTAATGTCGCTAAATTTGGATGATAAGAACATGGTTTTAGAATCGTGGTTAACACCCGATGCCGTTGGCGATAAAGGTTATATGCAGGCACCTTGTTTATCGCCTTGGCGCACCATTATCGTGAGCGATAAAGCTGGCGATATTTTAACTTCAAAGCTTACATACAACCTTAATGAACCAACAAAATTTAAAGATGTATCGTGGATTAAACCAACCAAATACGTTGGTGTTTGGTGGGAAATGATCACCGGAAAGAGTACCTGGGCCTATAACAATTTAACCAGTGTACAATTGGGTGTAACCGATTATGCCAAAACAAAACCTAACGGAAAACATGCCGCAAATACAGCTCATGTGAAAGAATACATCGATTTCGCTGCTAAAAATGGCTTAGATGCGGTTTTGGTTGAGGGCTGGAACGAAGGCTGGGAAGATTGGTTTGGTAAAACAAAAGATTATGTGTTTGATTTTGTAACCCCTTACCCTGATTTTGATGTAAAAGAACTGCACCGTTATGCGGCAAGTAAAGGCATAAAAATGATTATGCACCACGAAACTTCTTCGTCGGTACGTAATTATGAGCGCCATTTAGATACGGCTTATAAATTTATGAAAGCCAATGGTTATGATGCCGTTAAAAGTGGTTATGTAGGCAATATGATCCCGAGGGGAGAGCACCACTATGGCCAATGGTTAAACAACCATTATTTATATGCGATCCAAAAAGCAGCCGAATATAAAATTATGGTGAATGCACATGAGGCGGTTCGTCCGACAGGTTTAGCGCGTACTTACCCAAATTTGATTGGAAACGAATCGGCAAGGGGAACCGAATATGAAGCGTTTGGCGGCAACAATGCTGATCATACCACTATTTTGCCATTTACCCGTTTAATCGGCGGACCGATGGACTATACCCCTGGTATTTTCGAAACCAGGGTTAGTGCTTACAATCCTGAAAATACTTCTTTTGTACACAGTACTTTGGCGCGTCAACTGGCGCTTTATGTAACGATGTACAGTCCATTGCAAATGGCTGCCGATTTACCAGAAACCTATAACAAGTACATGGATGCTTTCCAGTTTATTAAAGATGTGGCAGTAGATTGGGACGATACCAAGGTTTTAGAAGCAGAACCTGGAGATTATATCACTTTTGCACGTAAAGCTAAAGGAAAAAACAACTGGTTTGTAGGTCGTACCAATGATGAGGAAGCCCGTACTTCCAAAATCGACTTCAGTTTCCTGGATCCGGGTAAAAAATACATGGCAACCATTTATGCTGATGCAAAGGATGCCAATTATGAAACCAATCCGAAAGCCTATACCATCCGCAAAATGGAAGTGAGCAACAAAACGAAATTGACACAATATTGTGCACCTGGTGGTGGTTATGCGATTAGCATTATGCAGAAATAATTTTGTGCGGTTTAGATGTGGTGTCAGTTGTTACCAACTGACACCTCTATAGTCGTAGCGTCTCGCTACGACTTTTTGATTGGTTTTTTTAGCCACGGATGGACACAGATAAACATGGATTAATTTTTCTATCCATGGTTAACTATTTTGCGGCTTTAATTGTTACCAATTAAAGTCTATTTTTAAGGTTTTTTTAGCCACGGATGGACACAGATAAACACGGATCAATTTTTCTATCCATTGTTAAATATTTTGTGGCGTCATTTGTAACCAGCTGATGATTATTTTTTAGTTTTTTTTAGCCACGGATGGACACAGATAAACACAGATTAATTTTTCTATCTGTGTTTATCCTTTTTATCTGTGGTTAAATATTTTGCGGCTTTTTAATTATACCGTATTTTAATATCTTAGCCAAACCTTAAAATTAAGCAATATCCTCATGCCCAGAACCAAAAATCATATCGAACTTCAATTTTTAAGCGAACCTTCTGATGTTAATTATGGGGGTAAAGTGCATGGTGGTATGATGATGAAATGGATTGACCAGGCTGCTTTTGCCTGTGCCCTACAATGGAGCCAAAGTTATTGCGTTACCGTTTATGTGGGTGGTATCCGCTTTTTTCACCCGGTGCACATTGGTCACTTGGTTAAAATGGAAGCCCGCATTATTTATACCGGTAAAACCAGCATGCACATTGCAGTTGATGCTTTTTCTAAACCGGTGGGACAAACTGATTTTGTGAAAAATACCCATTGCATCATTGTTTTTGTAGCCGTTGATGATAATGGCCAACCAAAAGCAATCCCCTCTTTCAAACCAAAAACAGAAAAAGAAATTGCGATGCATGGCTATGCCATTAAATTAATGGAATTACGCAAAAGTATTGATAAGGAAATGGAGCCTTATATTGTGTAGCGCTGGGTGGATGGCGTTCGGCGGTGCAATTTTCTATCCTCCATTTTCTATCCTCCATCTTACATCCTTTCTCTGTTTCCTCTGTGTAAGACTTAGCGTTCTTTGCGGTTAAAAGGAAATAGAATCTATACCACAACAGGTAAACTAAAACAAAATTTACTTCCTTCTCCGATAGCGCTCACTACCCATATTTTTCCCTGTTCTGCTTCTATAAAATCTTTAGAAATAGCCAATCCCAAGCCCGATCCCGATTTGTTCTGACCATCTGTAGGCACCTGAAAATACCGGTCGAACAGGCGTTTTTGATATTTTTCATCTATTCCTTTTCCAAAATCTTTTACCGAAAACTCAATGAATTTATCTTTTTGCAAAACATCGATGACCACTTTCGATTTCTCTGAACTGTAACGCAAAGCGTTAGATAAAAAATTGACCAGCACCCAGGCTGTTTTTTGGATGTCGGCGTTCACATTAGGGAGATTTTTATCACAGTTTAGTTCCAGGTTGATGGATTTTTGCTCTGCCTGGAATTTAACCGCATCAATAGCATATTGTACAATATCTTCAGGTTTAGTGAGGGCGAAAGTGAGTTTTAAATTGCCGGTTTCAACCTGCGAAAGATCGAGCAGCTCGCTGGTTATTTTTAAAAGCCTGTCGCTGTCTTCTTTAATGTGATTGAGTAACTCGTGCTGTTCTTCGTTCATCGCACCTACACGTTCATCATTAAGCAGTTTCAAGCTCATTTTGATAGATGATAATGGTGTTTTTAATTCATGCGAAACCGTTGCAATAAAATTCGTTTTGGCCTCATCCAATTCCTTAAACTGGGTGATGTTTTTCAAAATATATACACTACCAGCCGATTTTGAAGCAGCAATTAAAGCTTTTTCTTCCTGTTCCTCGTAATTTGGGATAATAATTTCGCGATTTTCTAAAAGGAAATACGATTCCTTGTCATCAGCATAAATTTTTAATGTATTATCAGCTGTTTCAGGTTTAATAATGCGTTTTAACAGTTCGTTTTTTTGCATCAGTTCCGCAACATTTTGTCCAATTACCTTATCTTCATCAAGGTTCATCAGTTTTGCAGCCAGGTGGTTTAAAAAAAGCACTTCTCCTTTTTCGTTTAAACCGATAATGGCATCCTGCATCTGTGCAATAATGGCTTCGATACGCGATTTTTCTGATTTTATTTTTGATAAATTGCTGTTTTCCCATTCGTTTAATTTAACCACCATGCCGTTAAACGAGTCGGCCAGTTCGGTAAATTCGTCGCCGTTTTCAAAATGCAGTCGCTGTTTATAATTTTTGCGACTGATCTGTTTAATGGCAGCGCTAAACTCGGCAAGCGGATTGGCCACAAAACCCGGAAAATTAACAATAAAAGTAAATAGAATGATAAAGCTTAAGGTAGCAGCAATCATAATATAAAGGTTCGCCCTTGATGAAGCTTCGTTGGCCAGCTCATTTTTATCATAAATGGCTTTCATGTTTACCTGTTCGATATTTTGGAGCGCCAGGCGTAAATCCTTAATACGATCTGATTTAATAGCTTCAGGTTGCGGATTTCCCAGTACTTTAAAAGCGCCTTCCAATTGCTGATAAGCCATTTTTTCACCAGGTTCAGTAATGTTTTTACCTTCGTTTTTTAAATTTTCGGTAAACGTGGCCTGTTGTTGGCTGTTTAATGGAAATTGGTTCTGGTCGATAATGTTGCGCATGGCAGCAACATATTTCAGCGATTTGTAGTTGTCTTTAAGAATTACCTTCGATTTATCGGACAGTTCGTTTAGGTAAAAAAGCGCAATCAATCCAAAGGATATTACGATTATAAAGAGAAACCCGAATCCGAGGCGGAGCTTGGTTTTAATTTTCATGGTGTTTTAGTTTAACCGCAAAGGGAGCAAAGTTTTTCGCGAAGGATCGCAAAGCAATTTCTCTCTTTTCGTGGTAAAAATAGCTTATAATTAAATCTGTTTGCTGATGAACTAAAATACATAACAAAGGTTAAATAAATATCATCTTATCGGGCAGTTGCCAATTGTTATGCCAGTGAATCAGGTTTGTTTGTAAATTGTTGTATTTAAATGAGATATGATATTTATTTCGTTTTTATCGAAAAAAAGCTAAAAAAAACCTTTTCATTTTGGAAGGGTTTTTTCCATTTTAAACTCTCGTTTTTGAATTTAAAAGTACAGTTTTTGTTCCTTAAACCTGATTGTAACGGAAAGCCCGTAAGCGAGGAACGAGTGCGGACTTGAAATGAAAAGCAGGGTTGACGTTGCTATAGAACACAGGTTTTGCTTTCCAAAACAAAAAACTTACTATACTTTTTTCTTTTTTTTGGAAAGCAGGTTCTTGGCATTTGGGTTAATGCAATCCCGCTGTTCGCTATACTTCGTGTCGCTTCCATCGGGTTTAGGTGGCACGGCCTTTAATAAGATTTAGGGCTACAGGGTGCAGAAAGAAGTTTATCTTTTGAAAGAAGCTTAAGGGAGTTTTACGCACAGTTTTTTGTTCCTTAAACCTGGTTGAAGCGGATACCGGCCCGGCGGCTAAGGCCTGCAGGCGTATGAGCGGAAAACAGGATTAACGTTACCATGAAACACAGGTTTTGCTTTTCAAAAACAGATTCTAGCTTTTTTTTTGGAAAGCAGATTCTTAGCAATTGGGTTAATGCAATCCCGCTGTTCGCTATACTTCGTGTAGCTTCCATCGGGTTTAGGTGGCGCGGCCTGTAATAAGATTTAGGGTTACAGGGTGCAGAAAGAAGTTTATCTTTTGAAAGAAGCTTATGGGGGTTTTTACGCACAGTTTTTTGTTTCTTAAACCTGGTTGAAGCGGATACCGGCCCGGCGGCTAAGGCCTGCAGGCGTATGAGCGGAAAACAGGATTAACGTTACCATGAAACACAGGTTTTGCTTTTCAAAAACAGATTCTAGCTTTTTTTTGGAAAGCAGGTTCTTAGCAATTGGGTTAATACCATCCCGCTGTTCGCTATCCTTCGTGTCGCTTCCATCGGGTTTAGGTGGCGCGGCCTGTACAGGTATTAATGTGTAAAACACCAAACGTTCCTACGGAACGAAAACGCCAATTTTGCAATTGGCTACCCAGGAATCGTTCCTACGGAACGTCACAACAATCTTCAGCCTGCAGAAAAAAGGCTTTTTATTAAAAATTGATGAACTTTTCTATCTGCTCGCTGGTAAATTTTATCGTATCAGGATGATTGAAATTGCCTTCTGCATCTAACTCGGCCTTAATATTTGGAATATGCAGGCGCAATGGCAAAATGTTGAGGTGAATGTAGTGACAAACGCCTGTAAAATGGTCAACACCGCGGATATTACCATATTTTCCAGAAGAAATGCCCACTAAAGCAGCTTTTTTATCATAAAAACTATCCGGGAAATTACAGGCATCGATCAGCACTTTTAGCACACCAGGGTAACTGCCGTTGTACTCGGGCATGATGAACAAAAACTTTTCGGTCTGGTAAATCATGTTCTGGATTTCCTGAAAAGCTTCCGATCTTTTACCATACATGTCGGTATTAAGCACATCAATTGGCAGGTGCTCCAAACTGAACAAATTGGTATCAACACCTCTTTCTTTTAGTTGCCTTTGGTAATATTTGGCAACTTTTAGCGTATTGCTATTGGGCCTGTTGGTAGCGGCTATTATTGTGATCATGGATAATTGTTAATAAGATGTGTAAAACCCAAATGCGCTTCTTGCTAAAATTGCCATATAGTTTGTATCTTAGCTGATTGTGAAAAAGGCCGTAAACATGGCAAAAATAGAACTTTTTGGCAATTTAAACGCATAAATAACACAGCCCAAATAAACGTTAAGTAAATTTCGGATACATACGATGAGCAAAATTATTGCATTAGCAAATCAAAAAGGTGGTGTTGGTAAAACAACTTCATCTATAAACCTGGCTGCGAGTTTGGCCGTTCTTGAATACAAAACTTTACTGGTAGATGCTGATCCTCAGGCAAATTCGACTTCAGGTATCGGTTTCGATCCCCGAAATATTAAAGATAGTATTTATGAGTGTATTATTAATGATATTGACCCTTTACAGGCCATTCAGAAAACAGATACACCAAATTTAGATTTACTGCCTGCCCACATTGATTTGGTTGGTGCAGAAATTGAGATGATTAACCTGAACAACCGCGAGTATAAAATGAAAGCGGTTTTGGAGAAAATAAAAGATCAGTATGATTTTATTATCATCGATTGTTCTCCATCACTGGGTTTAATTACCATCAACGCTTTAACCGCTGCAGATTCGGTTATTATCCCGGTACAGTGCGAATATTTCGCTTTAGAAGGTTTGGGTAAATTATTAAATACCATTAAAATTGTGCAGAACCGCTTAAACCCGGATTTAGAGATTGAAGGTATTCTGTTAACCATGTATGATGTGCGTTTACGTTTATCGAACCAGGTGGTAGAAGAGGTGAAAACACACTTTAACGAATTGGTTTTTGATACCATTATTCAGCGTAATACCCGTTTAAGTGAAGCGCCAAGTTATGGCGTTTCAGTAATTATGCACGATGCGAACTGTAAAGGCGCAATTAACTACCTTAACCTTGCCCGTGAGATTGTAAAGAAAAACGGCCTGTTAAAGGAAGAAGAAAACATTGGAACAGCAACTTTATAAATTATAGATGACATCTTTTCAGCGAAAAACAGGTTTAGGAAGAGGGTTAAGTGCGCTTTTAGATGATAGCGAATCTTCTCATCCGCCGAAACAGCAGGTAAATGCTGTGAGCGAAACCGAGCAGATTGGCAATATCAGTCACGTAAGTTTAACTGAAGTTGAAACCAATCCATACCAGCCACGTACCGAATTTGACCAGGTAGCTTTAAACGAGCTGGCCGATTCGATAAAAGTACAGGGGCTGATCCAGCCGATTACGGTGAGGAAATTAGGTGCCAATAAATACCAGTTAATTTCGGGCGAACGCAGGTTCAGGGCTTCGAAACTTGCTGGTTTAACACAGATCCCGGCTTATATCCGCAGTGCTAACGACCAGCAGATGTTGGAGATGGCATTGATTGAAAATATTCAGCGCGAAAATTTAAATGCCATCGAAGTGGCCCTGAGTTTCCAGCGGATGATTGATGAAGTAGGCTTAAAACAGGAACAATTGGGCGAGCGTGTAGGTAAAAACCGGACAACGGTGACCAACTATTTACGTTTGTTGAAGCTCCCGCCAGCCATACAGGCTTCTATCCGCGATCAGAAAATCAGCATGGGCCATGCAAGGGCTTTGATTAATGTTGATGGCGTTGATAAACAGTTGTATATCCACCAGGAAATTCTTGATAAAAACCTTTCCGTACGTAAAGTAGAAGAAATTGTGCGCAATTTGCAGCATATTCCTTTACCTGCAAGCGAGAAGCAAAAAGAAAGAGCAGTTTCTTTCCAGTATCAGAAACTGCAGGACGATCTGGCCTCTAAATTTGCAACCCGCGTAAAGTTAAAAGTAAGTCAGAACGGTAAAGGGGCGATCGAAATCCCATTTATGAGCGATGACGACCTGAATAGAATTTTAGAGTTATTAGACTGGTAATGCAAAGGACTAAGCTTTTAATACTGGTTACTTTATTTACATTTTTTATGGTAAACCTTGCCTCGGCGCAGGTGAAGGATACGGTATTAAAACCTGCTGATACTTCAAAAGTAAAACTGACCAAATCTTTAGATACAGCCAAAAAACCTTTAACCAGAAAGGACTCTTTAAAGGCTAAATATGTAAATCCCGGTAAAGTTGCCGGCAGGAAAGCTGTTTTTAGATCGATGCTAATACCCGGCTGGGGGCAGTTATACAATATCCAATTGCTGAATGATGGTTATGGTACAAGGGCAGGCAAAAGCCAGGTATTACAGAAACTATATACCGGTGGTAAAATTGTAGCCATTTATGGTGGTGCCACAGCACTTACTTTATCCCTTATGGATAGCAGGAAGAACTATAAACGTTTTTTGGCAGAGGCACAATACCGGGAGGCAAATCCCGGGTTAAAAAGTGATCTGACACAATATACCAATCAAGGTATTCTGGATGGGAAAAGTTTATATAAGCGGAATTCGCAGATTGTATATTTCTCTTATGGACTACTGTATGCAGCCAATATTATTGACGCTTATGTTGCTGCGCGGTTGCATTTTTTCAATATCGACGATAACCTTTCTTTTAAGGTAATGCCATCGGTAATCGGTTCAGATACTATGTATGGTTTCAACGCAACGCCCGCATTAAAACTCTCCCTTACTTTTTAATGTAATAAAATAAATGATTTCTGCTGATCAATATGAAATCTTAATGCTTTTATTACCTTTAAACCATTAAAGGTGTCTCATCGACAATTAATTCAATTACAAAGAAGAAAATAAATATAAAGAAATGAAAATTGCGCTTTTAGGTTACGGCAAAATGGGTCAGATTATTGAGAAATTTGCTCTTGAACGCGGTCACGAAATCGTTTTAAAAATTACAGTTGATAATCAGGAAGATTTAACCAGGCAAAATTTAAAATCGGCAGATGTAGCAATTGATTTCAGCACGCCTGATTCAGTGCTGAAAAATATTGATGCCTGTTTTGATGCCAATGTTCCGGTAGTAGTGGGTACCACTGGTTGGTACGGTAAACTGCAGGAAGTAAAAGATGATTGCAGCAACAGTAACAATACATTGCTTTATGGGTCTAACTTTAGTATCGGCGTTAATTTATTTTTTAAATTGAACCAGACTTTGGCCAAACTGATGAATAATTATCCGGCTTACGAGGTTCAGGTAGAAGAAATCCACCATACCCAGAAGCTAGATGCACCAAGCGGTACAGCCATTACCCTGGCAGAGGGTATTGTAGATAACCTGGATAGAAAGCAGGAATGGTTAAATGAGGTGGTGGGAACAGATGTTGAACTGTTTCCGAAAGCCGAGCAGTTGCTGATCGAATCGCACAGGATCGAAAATATCCCGGGTACGCATACCGTAATTTACAGCAGCGAAGTGGATGAGATTGAAATTAAACATACCGCACACAACAGAGCAGGTTTTGCTTTAGGTGCAGTGGTGGCAGCAGAGTGGGTAAAAGATAAAAAAGGGTTTTTCAACATTACCGATATTTTTGAATAAGAGACTTTTTCAGTTAACAGTTGGTAGTTTTCAGTTAACCGATTAACCAGTTTATACAATTAAACAATTAAGATACCAGGGGGGTAGCCGATTAAGTTGATCGCGGACCAAAATTAAGATATATGAATTACAAATTCTGGCAGAGAAAAAAGGATGCCACAAAAAAGAAAAAATCTAAAACCCGCGAGTGGGTAGATGCCATTGTTTTTGCCGTTGTAGCTGCAACCATTATCCGCGTTTTCTTTATAGAAGCTTATACCATTCCATCGGGCTCGATGGAAAGATCGTTATTGATCGGTGATTTTCTTTTTGTAAGTAAAGTAAACTATGGTGCCCGTATCCCGATGACACCCGTTGCTTTTCCTTTTGCACACCATACCATGCCTTTAACTACTTCTACCAAAGCTTATTGGGATGGCGTACAATGGAAATATCACCGCTTACCGGGTTTATCTAAAATTAAAAGAAATGATGTAGTGGTATTCAACTTCCCTGAAGGAGATACCGTTGCAGTAGAAAACCAGGCAGAAAGCTATTATGCATTAGAGCGAAGCTTAGGCCGTCAGCAGGTGAGGAGCACTTTTACGATAATCGATCGTCCGGTTGATAAGCGTGAAAACTTTATTAAACGCTGTATTGGTATTCCTGGCGATGTGATTTCGATGAGCAATGGTATTGCCAATGTAAACGGTAAAAACGAGCCTTTAAAAAATACCGGGATGATGCCTTACCGCATCGAGTTTAAAACCATGGATTTTAACTATGCTGCACTGGATGAATTTAACCTGAACCTGGGTAATTCGCCGGCTGTTGCCACCAATACCTATATTGTTGATGCTTCGCCAGAAATTGCAGAGAAACTAAAAACTTTTGATTTCGTAAAATCAGTGACTTTAAGCCCGGATGCGCCAGGACCAGTGCAAGGTGGCGTTTTTCCTAATGATCCGAACAGGGCGTGGAACAGGGATAATTTCGGCCCGATTAAAATCCCTTCAAAAGGATGGACGGTTAAAATTGACAGCACTACCATGCCGCTTTATTACAGGGCCATCAGAACTTATGAAGGAAACAAAGTAGAACAAAAAGCTAGTGTTTGGTACATTAACGATAAACCAGCCACTACTTATACTTTTAAAATGGACTATTATTGGATGATGGGTGATAACCGCCATAATTCTGCTGATTCGCGCTATTGGGGTTTTGTACCCGAAGACCATATTGTGGGCAAAGCCTTATTTGTTTGGATGAGCTGGGACAGCACTGCATCCTTCTTACATAAAATAAGGTGGAGCAGGTTGTTTATGGGGATCCATTAATCAATCTATTCATAAAATATTTAAAAAAGGCTTGTTTATGCAGGCCTTTTTTATGCTAAAATCACCTTTTTAAAAAAATTAAAAAGAATAGTGTGGTTTTGTGTTTTTTTATTAAGTTTGTTATAACTAATCAAACCCCCGTAATTTATGAAGCCAATCATCCAATACAATCATCAGGTATTATAGCGTAGCTGTTAAACAGATATTCCTTTAAATGACCTAGTTGCGTTTTAAATCGATTTAGTTAAGTAAATCGGAGATCATTTATGCTGTCTAATTTTATTATATAAACTTTAAATCGTCCAAAATCAAAAAATCCAAAAAACAAACAAACCCAAACAATTTTATTTAACTAATATTTCAAACATGAAGAAAATGTACTTTAAATGTTTGAGTGTGCTTTTGCTTACTTTTTTTGCAATTGCTGCTCATGCACAAACTATTATTACAGGAACCGTAAAGGATTCGTCTGGGCCGCTGCCAGGGGCGAACGTTTCTGTAAAGGGCACTCAAAAAGCCACACAAACTGATGGAAATGGTAAATTTAGCATTAGTGCTTCCAGTAATGAAACACTTGTTTTCTCTGCAGTAGGTTTCTTACGCCAGGAAATACTGGTTGGAAGTAACAAAAATTTCAATATTTCATTAAAGGAAGACTTAAAATCACTTGAAGAGGTTACAGTAACAACAGGTTTTGGCGTAAAACAACAAACCAGAAAGTTAAGTTATTCAATCCAGGAAGTGAAAGGTGAAGATCTGGTAAGAGCTAACGAGCAGAACATTGTAAACGCTTTGCAAGGTAAGGTTGCTGGTGTGATGATCAATCAGGGCTCTGGTGGTCCTCAATCATCTTCAAGAATCAGGATCAGGGGTAATTCATCTTTAAGTCCAAATACACAGCCATTAGTTGTTATTGATGGAGTGCTTATTCAGCCAGGCGTTACGGGCGCAGATTCTTATGGAAACGCACCTCAGGATTTTGGTAACATTATGAAAAACCTTAACGCTGATGATTATGAAAGTATCACTGTTTTGAAAGGTGCAGCGGCAAGCTCACTATATGGCTCAAGGGCTCAAAATGGAGTACTCTTAATTACCTCTAAAAAAGGTAAAGGCGGCCAGGGTTTAGGTATTTCATTCTCACACACTCAAACCATTGAACAAGCTTACAGAACAATGGATTTACAGAATGAATTTGGTGCAGGTATTAACCCAACTTTTACAAAAGATGCATCGGGTACGCCTGCAGTGGATGGCCCTAATTACTTTTGGAGCTTTGGACCTCGGTTTGATGGCAGCCTGGTAAAGGATATAGATGGCAGAATGATCAATTGGAATGCTCAGCCGAATAACCTGTTGGATGCCTATAAATTAGGTAACTATAGCAATTCAAATTTGGCATTTCAGGGTGGAGATGAAAATGGAACATTCAGGTTGTCTTATTCAAAATTATACAGTACAGGTATTCTTCCAAACAATAAATTCGATCGTGATGCAATTGATTTTAGAGGATCGCGTAAATTTGGTAAAATCTTCGAAATTAACGCTGGTGTTAACTATACCATCAGTAATAGTTATAACCCGGTAAGTCAATCGAATAATGACAATCCTTTGTTCGCACTTGTATATGGTACTCCAAGAAGTTACGATACCAATTATTGGAAAGATCATTACCTGGATCCGGTTAGAGGTGGACAATTAACTGGTAACGACGATCCTTATGGTTTATCTGGTTTGTGGTTTGGTATCTACGAAAAAAATGTTAGGCAACGTGAAAATGTTTTCAGGGGGAACGTTGATGTTAAAGCCAACATTACACCCTGGTTAAATGCATTGGTTAGGGGAACTTTAAACCAGGTTAACACCAATGGGGAAACAAAAAATATAGGTAGCGGTGTTGGTTTTACTGGTGGCGAATATTCACTAAGTCAATCAAATCAAAAAAGTAGCAGACTACAGTTTTTATTAAATGGTAATAAGAAGTTTGGTCAGGATTTTGATTTTAACATGAGTATCGGTGCTGAAACAGCCAGAGACTTTGGAAATAAGTATACTAAGACCAGAACCGACGGTGGTTTAAAGGATCCCGGAAAATTCTTTTTAGGTAATTCTGTAAATAATGCGATTACAGAAAATAGCACAGATGGTAGCCAAAGAACGGATGCAGTATATGCTTACGGCGATCTGACTTATAAAAATATGCTTACCTTAAACTTCAGTGCAAGAAACGATTGGTCATCTACATTAACTTATCCTGACGGCCATGGTGACTACAGTTATACTTATCCTTCAGTAGGTTTAGCGTATGTATTCTCTGAATCATTAAAGAATAAACCTGCTTTTGATTTCCTCTCTTATGGTAAATTAAGAGCCAATTTTGGTTATACTGGTATGGGAACATCGCCATTTACAACCAGTGCAGGGAAATATCAGTTTTTGGGTACTTACACTGATGAGACTGGAAAACAGATGCCAAGATATGGCTATGCAGATTACACTTTAGGAAATCAGGCTCTAAAAAATGAATTAACAAAAGAATTTGAATTGGGTACTGAATTAAGGTTTTTTAATGATCGTTTAGGCGTTGATTTTTCATTCTATAAAAAGAATACAACAAATCAAATTTTGTCTTTAGCACTACCTACTGAATCAGGTGTTCAAAAGAAATTATTTAATGCAGGTAATATCCAAAATAAGGGTATCGAAATTTTATTAACGGGTGTGCCAATCAGAACCAAGGATTTTGAGTGGACTTCTACCATCAATTTTGCCAGAAATAGAAATAAAATTATTTCACTTGCACCTGGTGTAGATTCATATACTTTAGGTTACGCTTTTGGTGCTGATATGACATCTGTTGCTGTTGCTGGTCAAGAATATGGTAGCATTTACACTGGTTACGGTTATGCTACTTATCAGGCTACCGATGCACAGGGTAATAACATCGATGATCCTAATAATGGTCAAAAATTGTTAAAAGCCAATGGTAGTTATTTTAGAAGTAGCGATGCAGGTCAGGGTAATAAAAACTTAGGAAGTATGATGGAGAAATTTAATGCAAGTTCGATTAATAACATTCGTTATAAGAACTTTAATTTAGGTTTCCAGATCGATGCTAAAGTGGGTGGTTTACTGGCTTCGGGTACTCATCAATACGGAACCAATTTTGGTGCATTCGAAAGTACTTTGTTTGGCCGTTCGGCTGATTTTGGTGGTTTACCAAGAAAAGATGCCCAGGGCAATGTTATTGCCAATGATGGTATTATTCCAGAAGGGGTTTTTGCTAAAGGAACTTTATTAAATAATGTTAATGTTGGTGGTTTAACCTTCCAACAGGCGGTAGATAAAGGATTAATACAGCCAGTTAGTGCGAGGATTTATTATGCCAGGTTAACCCAATGGTCTACTGGTATCAGGGAATACTCGACCTTCGAAAATAGCTGGGTTGCGCTAAGAGAAGTTTCTTTAGGTTATACTGTGCCAAAAAGAATTACCGATAAAATTAATTTCAAACAGGTTAATCTTGGGGTAACGGCAAGGAACTTATTCTATATCTATAATAGCCTGCCTGACCATCTAAATCCTGAAGGTTTATTTAGTAATAGTGCCGGTTCTTTCGCCGAATATGGTGGTATGCCGTATGTACGTACATTTGCTTTCTCAGTAAGAGCAGCCTTATAGTAATTTACAGTTAAAGAAATTAAAGAATGAAAACGACAAATAAGATAGCCCTCTTGCTAGTAGCTTTGGTAGGGATTTCAATATCATCATGTAAAAAAGATCAGTTTGTAGAACTGAATACTGATCCTTTAAAACTGGATGTGATCACTCCGGAACAGCAGTTTATGAACTCTATTGCGAACATAAATGCTGATCGATTCGAATGGTACTATGATAATTTTAGGGCCATTATGCCCTGGATGCAAATGACCACCCCTTTAAATGGAAACAGTGTTACTTTTATATCTGATGCCGCCAACTTCAGGAATGTTAGGTATGGCACTTTTTATCCAAGAGTAGGAGGTAACTTGACGGATATGGAACAGCTGATCAAAAAATTACCAGCTGATGAACAGGCAAAAAGGGTTTATCAAACAGAAATCGCGCGGATAGTTAAAGCATACTATGCTTTTTATGTATCTGATGTAACTGGTAGCATTCCATATACCGAAGCCAACATGGTGAGATATGGGGGAACAGAAACTCCAAAGTATGATACACAGCAAGCTTTATTCGATTTATTGGATGCCCAGCTTAAAAATTCGGTAACTGTGCTAAGTACACCACAATCGGTTGCACAGACTTCGTTAGGTACAAACGATTTGTTTTATCAGGGTGCTGTTGATAAATGGATTAAAGTAGCCAATTCTACACGTTTACGTATGGCGATGAGATTAATGAAAAGAGATGCAGCCAAGATGAAAACAAAGGTTTTAGAAATCCTTGCTGCGCCTGGTGGTTTAATTAATAGTGCCGCCGATAGTTGGGTTTTTAAGGCCAATGCAACTTATGCTGATGGAGGCGATTGGTCTGCAGCAAATTTAAGGGCTCCAAAACAAGTGGTAGACTTTATGTACACCAATTCTGATCCAAGGATTCGTTTCTTTTATCAGGAAAACTTATTTAGCCAGGCAAATTTCGATGCTGCTAAAGCACAGAACAAGATACCTGCTAATGCGGTTTTTGATAGCAGAAGATTTTATGGTGTTCCTTCAAGTCCTGATGTTTCATCAAGCCCTGCATTTGCAAACTTCTTTAATAACATCACTATTTCGGTAGTAAGCAACACTGGTCAAAATGTAAATCAAACCATGGATTCTCTATCTTTGCTTCAGCCAAGGCTATTTGCTGCCGGTGAAAACGGAGGTACAGGAATAAATATGTTTCCATTAATTACTTATGCTGATGTTTGTTTCATGCGTGCAGAATTAGCCGCTAGAACTGTTACAACAGAATCGGCCGAAGATTGGTATAATAAAGGCGTTGCTGCTTCAATATCTTTTTATGATGATTTGGCCAATAAGGCAAAAATTGTTGATAGAGGTGGTAATTTAAGCTATGTTGCGCTAACAGCTGCAGAAATAACTACTTATATGGCTAAAACCGATATCAAATTTGACGCATCCAAGGGGTTAGATCAGATTATAGGTCAAGCTTATTTAAACTTCTTTAAGCAGCCTAACGAAGCGTGGGCTATTTATAAAAGAACAGGCATGCCTAATTCAACTACTGTACTTAAGTTAGAGAAAATTATGGCCAGTGGAACAGAACAGGTTATTCCAAGAAGAGCAAGTTTGCCATTCCCTGCACCGACCAATTTAAATTATCAAAATATTGTTGATGCCTATAAAGTGATGCAGGCTGATCCTGATTTCGGTCAAGGACCAAGCGATATCGCCGGCAGAGTTTGGTGGGACAAAAAATAAAAATATATTTATATAAATTAACAGAACTCCTAATGTAATTTAGGAGTTCTTTTTGTATTATGAAATTACTTATAACCTTAGTTTTAATAATTTTTTGTGCTCAAACAAGTTCTTTTGGACAGGTTGCCTTACCCAATAAATTGCTTTGGGAGCAAATTAAAACTAGCAATATTGTTAATGTAAACGGTAAAACAACGGTTGTGTTAAAAAAGAATACTGCATTTATATTTATATCGCCCGAATGCCCTCTCTGCAAAAATTACATGCTTACATTAAATGAATTAGTTAAAAAGTATCCTCAGGTAAATATTGTAGGAGTTGTGCCCGGGAAAAGTTATACGCTAGCAGATATCAGACAATTTGCTCAAGACTATAAAGCTGTCTTTGATATTTATTTAGATAAGAATAAAACATTAACAAAAGTGCTGAAGGCTAAAGTTACGCCGGAAGCAATTGTGATAGATGAAAAGGGAAACCTAAGGTATAGAGGCTTAATAGATAACTGGCAAGCAAAACTTGGTGTAAAAAGAAAAGTGATTACCGATCATTATTTGGATGATGCCCTTGATCAAATAAAAACGACCAGCTATAAATATATGGAAACCGCCCCCTTAGGCTGTCTCATTAACGATCTTTAGTATGCTTAATAAAATCATTACTGTTCTCTTGTTTTGCTGTTTTTTTGAGAATGCATACAGTCAAAAAATCACTTATTATGAGCACATTGCACCAATAATCCGCAGTAAATGTGCACCTTGTCATCGTCCGGGCGAAGCAGGTCCGTTTTCTTTATTAACTTATGCTGATGTTGCTAAAAGAACTTCATTTATAAGGGATGTGGTATCCTCAGGATTTATGCCACCCTGGAAACCCGATAATCATTACCGAATGTTCGCGAATGATCGTTCTTTAAGTGATCGAGAAAAGAAAACAATTATAAGCTGGATTGATAATAAGGCACCAGAAGGGATTAATAAGGAAAAAGAAGCGGTTGCAGATCAACTTATTCCGGGAACACAGTACGTAAGAAAACCTGATATGACCGTAAAGGTTAGCAAACCATTTGAGGTAAAAGGCGATAATGAGGAGCGCTTTATCGTTTTTAAGATTCCTTTCGAAATGGCTTCGGCCAAAAATATAGCCGCCATAGAATTTATTTCGACCAATAAAAAGATTATCCACCATGCTAATTTTGCTATACACCCCGTAGCCGATGATATCGATATTAGGCAGGCAGCCGATTTTGTGAACCTAACTGACGATTCGAGAACGAATTACGATCAATATTTACCTTTTAAAAAGGAGATGACATATTATGGTGGATGGATTCCGGGTACTTCGTTCGAATCATATCCTGCTGATCTAGGTTGGGTAATGCCAAAACGGGGGTTATTTTGCTCACCATTCATTATGCACCTGTTGCAAAAAATGAAGAAGATATTTCTGGTATAAACTTCTTTTTTAAAGATACGCCGGTTAAGCGTATAGTTAATGTAGTTAGTTTAGGCTCAGGTGGGGTAGGCGAAAGTTCTATCGATCCCTATTTTATGATTCAGGCTGATTCGGTGAAAAAATTTAATCTTAAAATCTTAACCCCACAAGACCAGTCGCTGCTCTATATCTGGCCACACATGCACCTTTTGGGTAAAGATTTTAAATCTTATGCCATTACCCCTGCTGGAGATACAATCAAACTGGTATCAATTCCTTCATGGGATTTTAGGTGGCAGGAGATTTATCGTTTCAAAAAATTGATCAAAGTACCCAAAGGATCAGTTCTAACCATTGAAGGTACTTATGATAACACAAAAAACAATCCCAATAATCCAAACAATCCTCCCAAAATGGTTTTTTCGGCTAACGACATGAAATCAACAGACGAGATGTTAACGATGCTTTTGATATTCTTAAAATACGAAGATGGGGATGAAGATAAAGTATTGGATACACAAACATCTCCTTGATCAATTTCTTTCAATTCATCTCTTCAGTAGCTAACTAAATTTGCCTTTTCATGCCAGGGTGTTCTGATCCTATTCAGATACTATGTTTAACTTATCTTAAATATATTTTTATTAAGATATAATTTCTTTTTAAAAAAATTAAGAAGTTGATATATTTTTCTTACTTTAGTTTATACTTAGATATTGACTATCATATTATTATGATTAAGCAGTGTTTAAGTGAACTAATCTTCTAACCAAAATTTATCAACTATGAAAAAGAGTATGTTAATTTTCTCGGCAGTAATATTATTACTTGCCTCCTGCAAAAGAAATGAAAGTGAGCAGCTTTCGGGCGAATCCATTTCACTTTCGAAGAATGGCGCATTAAGCCTGGCCAATACGCCAGCTGCAGCACCCAATACCTTTAAGGTATTCGACCAGATTTTATTTTATGATGGTTATGCTGCAACAGTAACCGGGCCCGTGCCTGCGCAGGTAACACGCATTTCGAATTCCAAATATGTTAAAAAGTTAAGCGCCACAGATCTTTCTAAACTATCTAACAGTTTAGATATCAAGGTAAGTATTACACCATATTGCGATAATTATGATAGGATTGGCTCTGTAGGTCTGAGTTTTATTCCAAAAAATTCGGCCTTTAGCGAGAGTATTGGCAAACACATCGAAGTGGGCCGTTTTATTACCCCTTTTATGGACAAGAACAAAACGCCGAATGTTACACCCTATCTCTTTAGTGTAAATAATGTCGCCAATATATTAAGAGATGCAAACGTGCTTACTACTTATGATATTTATGTGGTATTTAATTTGTTTGGAGTACCTTACGCAGCTCAAAATGAAATAAGCGGATGTGGTGGCCACAACGAAACATTTTATGGTACAGTTGAGTTTATCAATAAATCTGGGGGTCTGATCCTGCAACAGCAGTACAGGTAATCCCGATAGCCACTGAAAAAGATTTAGATAACTTTACGGCAAATAATACAGATCAGATAGGAAGTAGTAAAAAAACTTATACTATTAATCTGCCCTCGGCAATAACCGATGCCAGGCTTTACCTCATTACTTCAGCTCATGGTGCAAACAGTGGAGGTGAAGAATATGTTCGTAGAGATCATAATATCTATTTCGATAATGTTTTAAAATTAACTTATAAACCTGGTGGCAAATCATGTGAACCTTATCGCCAATATAATACGCAGAGTAATGGAATATATGGCCCTCTTCCTAAAAGCGCTTCATCATGGTCTTCATGGAGCAACTGGTGTCCTGGCGATCTGATTCCGATACGGGAAATTAGTCTTGGCAATTTAACTGCTGGTAACCATACTTTTAAAATCGATGTTCCAACAGCAGTTTTTAAAGACAAACAGGGTTATATACGGCATTCAGTTTATCTGCAAGGTCGTTAAATTACTGTTAGTCAGATAGGTTTTGTTCAATAGAGCAAAACCTATCTATTCTATTAAACCTAAATGATTTGTTTTCGATACCAAATTCAAGGAGTATAATTACTTATTTAAATTATTATAAAGTATACGGGTGCTTACAAAATAAATTATTAAGTTTGTTTAAAATCATCCAAACATGTCAGTAATAATTGAGAAGGGACAAAGGCTTCGTGCCGATATCATCAAACATTTATATTATAAGAAAGCATTATCACTCACTGATTTAAGTAAGCTAACAAAAAAAAGTTTACCATTGGTTACCTCTACTGTAAACAACTTAATAACTGAAGGCTACGTTTTGGAACAGGGGCTTGCCCCATCTACCGGCGGAAGAAGGGCCGCCATGTTTTTGATCAATCCGAACCTGAAGAAATATATTGTGGCCATTGCAATGGATCAGCTTACATCGAGATTAACAATTTATGATCTCACCCGAAAAATGGTCATTCCTGTCCAAACCCTGGAATTCGAAATGTCATCAAAAAATATCAACATCGCTGACCTGGTTGATTTTATCAATAAAAGTATTAATCAATCCAAAATCAAAAGAGAAGATATTTTGGGTGTTGGCATCGGTATGCCGGGTTTTGTGAATGCCGATGAAGGAGTTAACCATTCTTTTTTAAAAGTAAATGATGATACCACGCTGCAACAATACCTTTCACAACAGATCAACCTGCAGGTACATATTGATAATGACTCCAGTTTAATTGCACTTGCCGAACTGAATTTTGGTGAGGCCATTGATTTGAAAGATGTAATGGTGGTTAATATTGGCTGGGGAACAGGTTTGGGAATGATCATTAATGGGAAATTATACCGGGGCAGCAGCGGTAGTGCTGGCGAATTTAGTCATATACCACTTTCTGATAGCGATAACCTTTGTTCTTGCGGAAGGAGAGGGTGTTTAGAGGTTGACACTTCATTATTGGTTATGGCCAAAAAGGCACAGGAAGCAATTGCCGGTGGTGCCGAATCGAGCATGACTAAATTATTTACGGATAAAAGCAAACATCCGGCAGAACACTTTTTAACTGCCGTGAGCAAGCAGGATCCGGTTGCCATATCGATACTGGCAAAAGCCATTTTTCAGTTGGGAAAAGGAATATCAACGTTGATCCATTTATTGAACCCAGAATCTATTGTGCTGAGTGGGAGAGGTGCAAAAGCAGGTAAAATGTTGTTGCCGCCAATTCAACAGGCCATTAACGAATTCTGCATACCGCGGATTGCAGAGCAAACCGAAATTAAACTTTCTAAACTAACCGATGAGGCTGAACTACTTGCCGCGGCCAGTTTAACCGTAGAAAGTAGTCTGTTTGAGTAGCTAAACCTTAAAAGAATAAGATTAATATTTTTTAACTAAACCGATAATACATGGCAAAATAAAGAAAAACCGCTAAATCAAGTTATGAACCACTTTTAACTAATCTTAAACTAAACCATTTTATGAAAAGAATGTACTTAAGGTGCTTAAGTATTTTATTGTTAAGCTTTTTAACAATAACTGCTTTTGCACAGAAAACCATTACCGGTACGGTGGTGGAAGCATCAGGACCCTTACCAGGTGTAAGTGTCGCAATTAAAGGAACAACCAAAGCCACTCAAACCGATGGAAATGGTAAATTCTCAATTTCAGCAGCAGAAGGAAATATCCTTGTTTTTAAATCTGTTGGTTATACTTCAAAAGAAATTACGGTAGGAGCATCTGCTACCATAAATGTTAAACTAGAATCATCCGCTAATAGTCTGGACGAAGTTCAGGTAACGACGGCATTCGGAATTAAAAAGGAAAAAAGAGCATTGGGTTATTCCACGCAAGAAGTGTCTGGAAAAGACTTAACCATTGGTCAGGCGCCCACGATAGCGCAGGGTTTGATGGGTAAAGTTGCCGGTTTGCAGATCTCACAATCAGGCGGTGGGGTAGAAGGAGGTTCATCGAGGATTGTTGTCCGTGGAAATACCTCATTAACTGGTGATAACAGGGCCTTAATTATCGTGGATGGTGTGGCGATTAATAACGACCCAGCCAATGTGAACGGTAATAATACTTCATCTGTTGCCGCTAACACAGGGGCCGATGTTTCCTCAAATAACGACTGGGGTACAGGAATGAACTTCATCAACCAGGATGATATTGAAAGCATTACCGTTTTAAAAGGCCCGGCTGCAGCGGCATTATATGGTGCAAGGGGTGGTAATGGTGTTATTTTAATTACGCGTAAAAAAGGAAGTAACAGGCCTGGGCTGGGAATAGATTACAATTACTCTTACAGGCATACAAATCCTTACGAACTTCAAAATTTTCAAAATGAATACGGGCAAGGTGGAGTAGCCTCTATGTTAACGGCAGATAACAGTAAAATGTTCCCTGTTAATGCCGCAGGCCAGCGTTATCAAATAGGAAATAATTACACATCAGCAGGAGAGTATTTAAGTAACTCTTTTGGTACGGTTCCTTATCCAAACGGTAAAGCAACTGATGCCTATTTCAGTTATCCGGGTAGTCAATCCTGGGGCCCGAGATTCGATAATCTACCCATATTAAACTATGATGGGGTTTTGCGGCCATATTCTGCGCAGCCAGATAACTGGAAAGCATTTTTTCCTGATGGTTCAGTAGTAAGTCATAACGTGGCCATTTCTGGCGGTAATGATAATGCTACCGGACGTATTTCTTATACAAGAAATGACACCAAAGCCAATATTTTAAATAGTAATATCCAATCGAACGTTTTTAACTTAGGTTCTACACTTAAGGTTTCTAAAAAAGTAAGTGCAGAAGTTACGGCAAGTTATGTAAACTTTACCCGTTTAAATGCCCCAACTGTTGGTTCGGGTTACTTGGGAGGGGTAATTTATTCCATGCCAAGAGATTATAACCCTTATGTAGATTTCGACAATACTTATGGTCCTAATAATTCGCGGAAGGATGTACTTACCCCAAGTAATTTCCCTGCAGGTTCGCCTGCATATCCTTACAGCGGAAGTTATTTAGCTAACCAGTATTGGAATATTAATAATAACAACACGCTATTTAACAGGAACGGGCTTACCGGGGGGATGAAAGTAATGGCTGATTTAACTGATTTCTTAAATGTGACCGCACAAGGTGGGGTAGACAATTCGAATGATGTAACCACTGTGAAAAATTATCCTACTGATGTGTTAGGACAGGCAAATGGTGCTTATAAATTGGCACAAGCCAAAAATTTGTCAACCAACCTACAGGCTTTCGCCCGTTTACATAAAGACAATCTTTTTGGCAAAGAAATTAATGCAAGTTTAACTGCTGGGGTAGAAAGCTATTATCGCAATGACTATGTTTCGAGTAACCGGACTGATGGAAGCTTGGTAAAACCATTTGTTTTTGCTTTAAATAACGGTTCAAACCCTGTTCCACAACCAGAGGAAACAAAATACACCAAAAAGATAAATTCTGCATACAGTTTTTTAAACCTTTCTTACAAAAATTATCTGTTTTTAGAAGCTACAGCACGTAACGACTGGTCGAGTACATTGGCAAATGGTTCTAACTCCTACTTTTACCCTGCAACTAATTTAAGTTATGTATTTACCGATGGGATTAAAGGTTTACAAAACAGTTTACCATGGTTAAGTTTCGGAAAGTTGAAGCTTTCTTATGCGGAAACAGGATCAGATACCGACCCATATTCTATTTTTAATCTTTTGGATGTAACCACAAACAATGGTCAGCAGGCACAAAGCTTACCAGGCACATTAAAATTCGAAGGTGTAAAACCGCAAAAAAGCAGATCGTTCGAAGCTGGTATTAATTTAGGTTTATTTAAAAACAGGTTGAACATAGATTTAACAGGTTATACCATGAAAAGCTTTAACCAGATCCTGGATAATCCATTGGCCTTATCATCAGGCTTTAACAATGTTAAAATTAATACAGGGTCGTTGGGTAATACCGGTTTTGAGTTCATTATTAGTGGTTCTCCAATAAAAACGAGAGATTTTAGCTGGGATGTATCTATAAGCGGAGCACATGCCAGAACTAAGGTTTTGGCTTTACAGGATGGAATTGAAACCCTAACCTTGGGTACTTTTTTTGGTGGCAACGGTATTTCACAACGTGTTAAAGTTGGCGAAAACTATGGTACCTTATACGGAAGGGATTTTACCTATTACAATGGTCAAAAAATAGTTATGCGTGCTGAAGGAACAGATGGGCAGCCATTACAGTATACTGTTAATGGCAAAACTTATTATGCAGGTACGCAGTGGGTAAAAACAGCCGATGAGGTACCAATAGGTAATTCTCAACCCATGTTAACCGGTGGTATTACTAATACATTTAAGTACAAAGCATTCTCATTGTACGTATTGGCTGATGCAAAAATTGGTGGTGATACCTTTTTCGGCTCTTATGCAGCAGGTATGGGCAGTGGAAACTTAGTAGAAACCTTAAAAGAACGTGATGGTGGAGGTTTACCTTTGGTTTATCCTGATGGGACGACCTCAAACAGTGGAGTTAATTTTGGAGGTGTTTTTGTTACCCGCGATACTCAGGGCAATATTACAAGTGCTACTCCAAACAACGATGTGGTAAATTACCAATGGTACTATCAGGGTACTTTTTCTGCCTGGAACCACCTTGGTGCTCCACGCTCTGCATCAGTATTTAAAAACTCCTGGATGAAACTTAGGGAGGTAGCTTTAACCTATCAGGTTCCGGCTACATTGCTTCAAAAAACAAAGTTTATTCAAAACCTGTCGCTTTCACTGGTTGGAAGAGACCTTTTTTACATTTTTACTACTATACCTAAAGGCTTAAATCCGGAAGGTGTAAACGGTATCGGTAATATGCAAGGTATAGAATATGGATCTCTGCCAAAAACAAGATCATTTGGTTTCACTATACGGTCTTCATTTTAGTCACTTAAAGCATTAATCACATGAAAATTCAACATAAAGTAATCCATACTATACTTGGCCTCTCGCTGATCGTTGGTGTGGCATCGTGTAAAAAAGGTTTCGAAGAATTAAATAAGCCATATAAAGATGCAACGGTTTCTACAGCAACACCTGCAGGCTTTTTTAATAATTTGGCCAAGCGTGCAACAGAAGAAGATTATACGATCTATGCGGGTTTGTTTATGCCAATTACCAATCAGCAGGGTGTTCAGAATAAAAACTTACCCTATATTAATTATATTACTACTTTTTGGCGTAATTATTACCAGGATCTGGCCGATTATAAACAATTATTAAAGCTTGTTAGTGCCGCTCCAAATCCAGGCATCTATAATGATGTAAAGTATATGGCAACTATTCTGATGAGCCAAAAAACTTTATCGATGTTAGATCGCTATGGCGATATACCTTACAGCCAGGCCGCTATTGCTACCGAAGGCTCAGCAAACTACCAACCGAAGTATGATAAAGAAGAAAGTGTTTATAACAGTGTATTAGATGATCTGAAAGCTGCTGTTGAAGGTGTTGGTGGCCCAAACCAAAGCTCAATAGGTACTTATGAATCTTTTTTAACCAACGATTTTGTCGCCTGGAAGAAGTTTGGAAACGCCTTAAGACTGCGTTATGCTGTTCGTTTAAGTAAAACCAATCTGCAAACCAAGGCGAAGGGCATCATTGCAGAAATTCTGGGAAATCCTTCTACTTACCCGTTACCTAATGATCAAGACCTTACGGCCTTATACAAAAGTAATTTTGGAAGTTTTCCTTTAGTGTCTATACCAAATTCTCCAGATTATGGCGATCGCTATTGGTATGCATTCCGGGAGCTCTCTGTTTCGAACATCAGGATGAGTTCGAATGTGTTTGCTAAAATGTCGTCAACCAACGCTGATGATGGATCTGGTTTTTTTGATCCGCGTTACAAAGTCTGGTTTATGCCAAATAATGCAGGCAAATGGGTGCCTCAACCACAAAATGGATCTGTACAAGATGGTGGTACACCTTATCCGAATGAATCTACCAATAGTCCAAAAGCTCCAGGTACCGATCCTGGTAATAAATTTGCTGTATTTAATTACTATCTCGTACGTGATTTTCAGAGTTTCCCTTATGTAATTATTTCGGAAGCAGATGTACATTTCTTAAAGGCAGAAATTTATAACCAAGGTATAGGCGTCGGTGCCGATCAGGCTTTGGCTGAAACAGAATATAATGCAGGGATGAAAGCATCTGTTAACTTTTGGTACACTACTGTTAATAGTAATACAACTGCTATATGGCCTACTGCTGCTAAACCTGGCCCAATTACCCAGGCACAGATTGATGTTTTTACCAGTAACCCTGCGGTAAAATTTACAGCTGGTGATGTAGCGGGAAATTATCGGAAAATAATTACGCAGTCCTGGTTGGCAAGTATGTTTAATGCAGTGGAAACCTGGTGTACAGTCCGCCGTACTGGGGTGACACCTAAGGATGCCACTTACACCCCTGTTACCTATAACAGGTTGCCTTATCCCGACGATGAGAAAACCAACAACCTTTCAAATTTAAATGCCATTGGCGGTAATGTAGACGCTAATGTTCAGATTGCCAAAAAGGTATATTGGATGCCATAATTGTAAATCAAATTAACTCATATCCCGGCCAGTATTGGCCGGGATTTTATACCCTGATAATGAAGATAAAAATTTACTTTCTTTTCTGTTTAATGCTCTTTGTGTACCGTTCTTCTGCCCAACAGAACGACATCATGCCCCAATCAGAAATTTACGAATGGCCTAAAGATGCTGCGGTTAAACAAAAACTAGAGACCTGGCAGGATAAAAAATTTGGAATGATTATCCACTGGGGGCTTTACGCCGTTCCCGGGATTATCGAATCCTGGTCTATCTGTTCTGAAGATTGGATTGAAAGGGATAGTACCATCAAATACGAAGATTATAAAAAATGGTACTGGGGCCAGAGCGAAAAATTTAACCCTACAAAATTCAACCCTGAACAATGGGCAAAAGCAGGTAAAGATGCCGGCATGAAATACCTGGTATTTACCACTAAACACCACGATGGTTTTGCCATGTTCGATACTAAACAATCTGATTTTAGTGTTGCAAAAGGCCCTTTTTCTGCCAATGCTAAAAAAGATGTGGCCAAATATGTGTTCGATGCATTCCGCAAAGAAAACTTTATGATCGGTGCTTATTTTTCTAAACCAGATTGGCACTCTCAGTATTATTGGTGGGACAAATATGCCACCGCTAACAGAAACAACAATTACGACATCCGAAAAAATCCATGGCGGTGGAATATGTTTAAAAGCTATACCCAAAACCAGATCGCCGAGTTGATGAATAATTATGGTAGTATCGATATTCTGTGGTTAGATGGTGGCTGGGTTCGCCCGCGGGCCAGCGTAAACCAGGAAGTGCTTTCATGGGGAGCGCCAATTCCGGAGTGGAGCCAGGATGTAGATATGCCGAAGATTGCAGACATGGCCAGAAAAGCACAGCCTGGTTTAATTATGGTAGACAGAACGGTACATGGTCAGTTCGAAAATTACCAAACCCCTGAACAGAAAATCCCCGAAAAACAATTGGATTATCCTTGGGAGAGCTGTATGACTTTAGGTGGTGCATGGGGATTTGTCCCTAACGATCAATATAAGTCTGCAGCTGAAGTAGTGCATAAACTGGTAGAAATTGTTGCCAAAGGCGGAAGTTTGTTATTGGGCGTTGGTCCGAAAGCAGATGGAACACTGCCTGACGATGTGATTAAAAAATTAGAAGAAATTGGGCAGTGGACTTCAAAAAATGGTACGGCCATTTACGGAACACGGATAACCAAAAACTATCACGACGGGCAAAACTGGTTTACCCAGAGTAAGGACGGAAAAACAGTTTATGGAATCAGCTTTATTGACAAGGCTGCTGTTAATGAAATTTCATGGCAGGGGAGTAGTCCTAAAAAAGGAACGCCAATTACCATTTTAACTACTAACCAAAAAGTAAAATGGACATTGAAAGATGGTAAAGTCCACTTTAATCTTCCTAAAACTGATGAGAAAATAGCCCTTACATTTTCTTTTACGCCTGAAACTAAATAGAGATGCCGAAATCGATAAAATACCTATACTTATTGCCTACGCTTTTTTTCTCTTGCAGTCTTTTTGCACAGGTGAAAAAGGCGCAAATATTGCCTTATAAAAATTCAAAGTTAAGTATCGATTTAAGGATAAAAGACCTGATTTCGAGAATGACTCCGGAAGAAAAATTCTGGCAGTTGTTCATGATCCCCGGGGATGTTAACGAACAGAATAAACAACAGTTTAAACATGGCATTTTTGGCTTGCAGGTAAGTGCGGCCGCGCAGGGAAGTGGCAATGCACAACAGATGTTAACCTATAACACTTCTGAAGATGGACTTTCACTTGCCAAAAAAATCAATAAAATCCAGAAATTCTTTGTAGAAGAAACACGTTTGGGGATTCCCATTATTCCTTTTGATGAGGCCTTGCATGGTTTGGTAAGGCAGGGTGCTACTGCTTTTCCACAATCTATTGGTTTAGCGGCAACTTTCGATACCACATTGGTGGCTAAGATAGGTACAGCCATTGCCAACGAAGCGCGGGTGCGGGGTTTAAGAGATCTTTTGGCGCCTGTAATTAACATGGCTACCGATGTAAGATGGGGCAGAGTAGAAGAAACTTATGGCGAAGACCCTTATCTAACCACTGTGTTGGGGCATGCCTTTATGAACGCCATAGAAAAACAGAATATTATTGTTACCCCTAAACATTTTATTGCCAATGTTGGCGATGGCGGTCGTGATAGTTATCCTATTGAAATGGACACTCACTTTTTGGAAGAAATCCACTTTCCTGCATTTAAAGATGGCGTTAAAAATGTAGGCATCCGTTCTTTAATGACTTCTTACAACAGTGTTTTTGGCTCGCCGGCAACTTCAAATAAATGGTTGCTCACCACAAAACTAAAATCAGAATGGGGTTTTAAAGGTTTCGTTATTTCTGATGCCGGGGCGGTTGGTGGTGCCAATGTATTACATTTTACCGCCAAAGATTATAAAGATGCAACAGCACAATCAATCAATGCCGGGTTAGACGTGATTTTTCAGGTAGATTATAACCACTACAAATTATTTTTGCCTGCATTTTTGGATGGTAGTATCCCAAAATCACGGATTGACGATGCGCTTACCAGGGTGTTGAGAGCAAAATTCGAACTTGGCCTTTTCGAGCAGCCTTATGTTGACGAAAGTATTGCCGAAAAAATGTTAAACGATCAAAGCAATCATATCCTCGCCAAAGAAGCCGCTTTGAAATCTTTTGTACTGCTTAAAAACGATAACCATATTCTTCCCCTAAAAAGTACAAAACGCATTTTATTATTAGGTGAGGATGCTGTTGAAGGCAGGCTGGGTGGTTATAGTGGCACTGGAAATAAAAAGATAAACATCTTGGAAGGACTGAAAAGTGCAGTATCCGGCGATGTTGAAATTAATTATTTAAAAGGTAGCAGTCGCGAAGTTCAATCTTATGTCACGATAGATAGCCAGTTTCTTTCTGTGAATCAAAAATTGGGGTTGACTGCAAAGTATTATAAAGGACTCAACCTCGCTGGTGAACCTGTAAAAGAGCAGGTAGATAAGGCCATCAATTTCAGCTGGACTTTATATCCTCCTGATGAAAAACTTGATTTGGATAATTATTCGATCAGCTGGGAGGGCAGTATAAAAGTTCCGCAAAATGCAGATCTTAATATCGGATTGGAGGGAAATGATGGTTACCGATTATATCTGAACGATAAACTGGTGATTGATAACTGGGATAAAAAATCATTCAATTTAAAAACAGCGCATTTCCATTTTGAGAAAAATAAAGCCTACTCCATTAAAGTAGAATTTTTCGAACCTAAAGGCAATGGCAAGATCAAACTCGTATGGGATTATAATGTTCAGCAACCAAACGAAATAACAGATGCGGTAAAAGCAGCAAAAAATAACGACGTGGTGGTTTTTGTAGCAGGGATAAAAGAAGGAGAGTTTTTAGATCGGGCAATGTTAAACCTGCCGGGTAATCAGGAAACTCTTTTACAGGAACTTGCAAAAACAGGTAAACCGATTGTGGTGGTGTTAACCGGTGGCAGTGCCATTAATATGCAGCCCTGGTTAAATAAGGTAAGCGCAGTTTTAAATGTATGGTACCCTGGCGAAGCTGGTGGCAATGCTGTGGCAGATGTATTGTTGGGTAAAGCAAATCCTTCAGGAAAACTCCCGATTACCTGTCCTGTTGATGAATCGCAGCTACCTTTAGTGTATAACCACAAGCCAACCGGAAGAGGTGATGACTACAACAATTTAAGTGGTGAGCCGCTTTTCCCTTTCGGATATGGATTAAGTTATACCGACTTTTCTTATGCCAACTTAAAATTCAGCCGCAAAAGCATAGCTAAAAATGAAACCGCGACTGTAACCTTTGAACTGAAAAATACAGGCAGTTACGATGGGGAAGAAGTGGTTCAATTGTACATGAGGCCATTACTAAGCAAGCTGGCTCAGCCTGTTCTGGCGCTCAGGGCTTTTCAAAGGGTGAGCTTAAAAGCAGGTGAAACGAAAACCGTTTCTTTTCAAATAGATAAAGAAGTGCTTCAAACGCTTGATGGCAATAATAAATGGGACGCAGTTCCCGGAGATTATAGAATTATGATCGGCTCATCGAGCAAGGCGCTTTATTTAAAAGATAACATCACAGTAAAACCTTAAAAATACACCCCTATGGTTGGGTATAAACCATAATCGAGTAATAGTTGCCGCAGATTCTGGTTAAATCTGCGGCTTTTTTTGCGCTCGTTTTTATTAGATTTGTCATTCTGAGCGTAGCCGAAGAATCTATCAAAAGGAGCATGCTCTTCATATTATTTTTTGCCACGGAAACACGGAACGCACGGAGTTTTGATTATAAACCTGAGATACCGAACAAGCTGAATATCCTACTAGTTTCGTCATTCCCAACCCGATATCTATCGGGTCGATTGGGAATCTTAAAGCAATCAGCTTTAAGATTCCTGCCTACACGCTGCGTCCTCTGCGGTTAAAACATACGCGATAGGTTCGGCACCAGGCATTCAATTAACCACTTAACCAATTAACCACTTAACCTCAATGTAGTTTAAAAATCATAATCCACCTAACTCCAGGCTTACCCCAAAAAAAACAAACCATGCCTCACCTTTACGATCTTAGTTTAAAACCCTTCCATCATCCCTTTTCCATCTTCCGTCATCCATTTCCCTTTATCCCCTTATTTTCAAATAATTAGCCTTAAAAACTATTTACCTGGTAATCTGTGAAATACGGAATATTAACCGTACCTTTGCGGCTCAATTAAAAATAAAAAGACGAATGACAAACCCATTTCAATTATTGGGGATAAGTGATGACGTCGTTAATGCCGTAAAGGATCTTGGATTTGAAACTCCAACACCTATTCAGGAGCAAAGTATTCCTGTACTGTTAGAAGGCACTAATGATTTTGTTGGTTTGGCCCAAACAGGAACAGGAAAAACAGCCGCATTTGGTTTGCCGCTGTTAGAACTAATCGATTTTAAAGTTAACAAACCACAGGCATTGATTTTATGCCCTACCCGTGAGTTATGCTTACAGATCGCTAACGACCTTAAGAACTTTTCTAAAAACATTGCTAATGCCCACGTTGTTGCCGTTTACGGTGGCGCGAACATTATGCAACAACTACGCGAAATCCGTCAGGGAATTCAAATCGTAGTGGCCACGCCCGGCCGTATGTTGGATATCATTGGCCGTAAGGCGATTGATTTTTCAAACGTTAAATATGTTGTGCTTGATGAAGCTGACGAGATGTTGAACATGGGTTTCCAGGACGATATCAACGACATCTTATCAACTACTCCTGATGACAAAAAAACCTGGTTATTCTCGGCTACCATGCCTGCAGAAGTTCGCCGTATAGCTAAAAACTATATGGATAATCCTGTTGAATTAACCATGGGCACAAAAAACACTGGTAACGTAAACATCGAACACGAATATTACATTGTTCGTGCACGTGATAAATACGCTGCCTTAAAACGTATTGTAGATTTCAATCCTGAAATTTTTGCAGTAGTATTCTGTAAAACCAAATTGGATACACAGGATGTTGCTGAGCATTTAATTAAAGATGGCTACAATGCTGATGCTTTACACGGCGATTTATCGCAACAACAACGTGATAAAGTAATGCAACGTTTCCGTGAACGTAACATGCAGTTGTTAATTGCTACTGATGTTGCTGCACGTGGTATCGATGTAAACAATGTAACTCACGTAATCAATTACTCTTTACCTGACGAAATTGAAAGTTATACCCACCGTTCTGGCCGTACTGGTCGTGCGGGTAAAACCGGTATTTCTATCTGTATCATCAACTCTAAAGAAGTTGGAAAAATCCGTCAGCTGGAACGCATTATTGGTAAACAATTTACCAAAGCTGAGCTTCCTACAGGATTTGATGTTTGTGAGAAACAATTATTCTCTTTAGTACATAAAGTACACAATGTAGAAGTTAACAACGAACAAATTGATCAGTACATTCCTCGTATTATGGATGAATTTGCTGATTTAACCAAAGAAGATGTAATTAAACGTTTTGCTTCATTAGAGTTTAACCGTTTCTTGGATTACTATTCTAAAGCACCTGATTTAAATGCTGCAGTTGGCGACGACCGTGGTGCTGACAGAGGCGAAAGAGGAGCTGGACGCGGACGTGGTAGCGAAGGTTACACCCGTTTGTTCATCAACTTAGGTTCTGTAGATGAGTTTACCCGTGGCGATATGTTATCTTTTATCTGTAACAATGGTAAAATTGGTGGCAAAAGTGTTGGTAAAATCGATTTAAAAGGTGTTTTCTCTTTCTTTGAAGTAGAAGATGATGTTGCCGATAAAGTTTTCGAAGGCTTTAAATCTGTTGAGTTTAACGGTCGTCAGGTACGTATCGAGAAAAGCGGAGACGGTGGTCGTGGTGAAGGCGCAGGTGAAAGACGCGGTGGCGGCGAAAGACGTAGCGGTGGCGGTGGTTTCGGCGGTGAACGCAGAAGCGGCGGTGGCGGCGGCGGTTATCGTGGCGGCGGCGACAGAAAATCTGGCGGTGGTAGCGGTAGACGTGAAGGTGGAAATAGCGGTGGCGGTTTCAGAGATTTCTCTGGTCGTAGCCGTGATGACAAAGGTGGTAACACCGGAGGTCCACGCAGAGAAGGCGGAAACCGTGAAGGTGGAAGCGGCGAGCGCCGTAAAAAATGGTAAATCACTAAACCAAATATTTTACAAGCCGTCCCGATTTTTCGGGGCGGCTTTTTTTGTAAACAACAATTGATTATTTGATGTTTAGGAATCGTTCGTAAGGGGTTCTTTAGATAGTTTTACTCCTCAGCTCCATGAAAAACTACTGTATATGACATGATTAGCATTCATAAAATCGCCGAATAATGAATAGGCTTTATCACTACTAAACCGATGCTTTAAAGCGAGTAATAACCCAGATTTATCACCTGACTCTAAATTAAAGATTTGGTAAAACTTATCTACTTCTTCTGATTCAATTGTATAGCTGTACTCATAATCAGTATCTCCCCAGGCGGCTTCAACTGATTTTCCAATATCGTATCCATCAAAGTACAATTGGTCATTATCATTAAAATACAATTCCATCGATATTTTGATATCAGGTTTTTCCAGGTGAAATAAGGTAACTTTTTTCAAGGTATCTTAATCTGTTTTAGTGAAGTTAAAAGTTAATATCTGACACGAAATCTAGCTATAATTTACAAATTTCACAGCATCAACGAGTACAATATTGGTGTAAGATATTAAGTTGAGTAATTTATTTTTTTTGAAAAGCAGTTTCAGTGGCGTTTCGGATTCAGTAGTCCCGCTATCATTCCACCCGATGAAGAATCGGGTTCCCTTCTATCGGGTTTAGTTAATAAAAGCCGGTTTTTCAAATGCGAATCTTCAGCCTTTTCCATGGTGTTATATATTTAACCTGTCGGTACGGTATCGCACCAATCGAAACCTAGGCACCTAACCAAACGTAATGGTGTCAGATATTTCCATCTGACAGAAATCAAGTGATATAATACACATCTTTTTCTAACCAAATTGCTTTCAAAATATTATATTTAACGTTTAGATATACTAAACAACATCATGCGTTATTTTAAGGTTTTCTTTATTTTATTCCCATTATTTATCGGTAAACTCTCTGCTCAGCAAACAGCAGCTTCAGGTCAAAAAATGCAATGGTTTGCTGACGCCAAACTGGGTATTTTTATCCATTGGGGTATTTATTCGGTTAATGGTATTTCCGAATCATGGTCGTTTTTCAACAACTACATCAATCACGATGCTTACATGAAACAACTTAATGGTTTTACCGCTGCAAAATACAAACCGGAAGAATGGGTGAATCTGATTAGAGAAAGCGGTGCTAAATACGCGGTAATTACCACAAAACACCATGATGGTGTTGCCCTTTGGGATAGCAAAATGCCCAACGCAACCACAACCGTTAATAGCAGTGCAGCCAAAAAAGATTTAATCACCCCATTTGTAACCGAACTTAAAAAATCAGGATTGAAAACAGGTTTATACTTTTCATTGCCCGATTGGAGTTATCCCGATTATGATGGCTTTACCCGCGACAGGAAACGATATGATTATAAACAGGATCCCGTAAGGTTTAAAAAATTTCAAAATTACTTTCAGGGACAGTTAAACGAACTTTCAACAAGATACAATCCCGATCTGGTATGGTTTGATGGCGATTGGGAACACAGCGGAGAAGAATGGCAGGCCAAAAATATACTCTCAAATTTACGGAAGGTAAACCAGAATATCATTGTCAATTCTCGCCTAAACGGACATGGCGATTACGATACACCAGAACAGGGTGTTCCGGTAGTAAAACCCAGCTCACCCGAATGGGAACTTTGTTATACCATGAACGATTCATGGGGTTATCAGCCTTATGATAATCACTACAAATCATCCAACATGATTATCCGCACCCTGGTTGATTGTATCAGTATGGGCGGTAATTTGTTATTGGATATCGGACCAAAAGCCGATGGTACCATCGCGCCTGAACAGGTTCAGATTTTAAAAGATTTAGGCCGTTGGACCAAAAAGCATAGTGAAGCGATTTACGGAACGCAAACAGGCATCTCTAAAAAACATTTCAATGCAAAAACTGCACTTTCTAAAGATAAAAAAACGCTATTCCTTTACCTCGATTATAAAACAGATGAAGGCATTGTGCTAACCGGTATTAAATCAAAAGTGAAAAATATGCAGCTAGTTGGCGGTGGTCAGGTAAAATTCACCAACATTAGCGCCTCCGATTATATATTCAATATTCCTTCAACTAATTTTGATCAGGACGTAACGGTGGTAAAAGTAAGTTTTGATGAGCCTATTGACCTTGTTGAAACCGAAAATGAAGCCATTTCATTAAAAGATTTATTTACGGCAAATGATAAACAGATTTCTGTTTCCTACAAACTGAAAAAATTAGCTGCAACTTTGGATAAGGGCACTAATATTTTTAATGACACCAACCTTGCAGCTGATGGAATGGGTTTCAACGTCAATATTAAACCTTTGGATCAAACAGTAAACAACTGGGTAATCAAAAATGCTGAAGCATTATGCAAAACAACTGGAGGAATTCCGGCAGGGCATTTTCAGGGCAATACTGCACTTTCTGCAGATAAACAAACACTTTATTTATTTGTAGAAGGCACACCAACCGGGCCAATTGCCATTAAAGGCTTAAAAAACAACATCAGCAGGATCAGGATTGTAGGGGAGGGCACCATGCTTCCGCACGAAATTTATAACAAGCTTTACTGGAGCAAAATACCAGGCATTGTTTACATTCCTGTACCTGAGGATAAATTAGATCCGGAGTTAACCGTAATTGCAGTGCTTTTAGATGGTCCGATTGATTTGTACCGCGAAAAAGTTGGCGCGATAGAAAGCAACCTCTAATTATTTAACAATTGTAAAATAGTAACGCAACTTTATAATTATCCTTAAATTGCATTACTTTCGCACATCATGCAGGCAAAATATATCTCATATCAGGAAACCGGATCTTTTTCAAAACTGGTTTTAGATTATATTAATAACGAAGAACAGCTAAAGGCTTTTTATAGTTATCGCCCTGATATGGAGGGTTTAGCCAAAGCTATAGAAAATAGAAATTTCCAGGGCGATCGTACCATGCTGGTAAAGGTTTTACAAACGCAATATCAGCATCTACAGCCCAATAAATCGGTTAGCAAAAATATTGAGCTTTTAGGTTTAGCAAATACTTTTACCGTTACAACGGGCCACCAGTTAAATCTGTTTACCGGCCCGCTTTATTTCATCTATAAAATTGTAACCGCCATTAACCTGGCCATTGAGTTAAAAATGGCGCATCCAGACAAAAATTTTGTTCCGGTGTATTGGATGGCCACAGAAGATCACGATTTTGAAGAAATTAATCATGTAAGCGTTGATGAGAAAAACATCAGCTGGATACAACAAACCAATGGTGCAACCGGGAGATTAAGTACCAAAACCGTTGCTGCTGCGGTAACGGCCTATAAAGGTTACTTAGGTATTTCTAAAAACGGAAAACGAATTGCCAAATTGGTAGAGCAGGCCTATTTACAACATGATAATTTAGCTGATGCCACCAGGTTTTTAGTGAATAATCTTTTTGAAAAATATGGTTTAGTGATTGTAAATGCAGATGATCCGCAATTAAAAAAACAGTTTGCTAACATCATTACAGAAGATATCATAAAGCACAACAGTGCAAAAAACATCGATAACAGTTCTAAAAACCTCGAAGATCTGGGCTATAAAACCCAGGTAAACGGTCGCGATATTAACTTTTTCTACCTGATCGATAACCTGCGTGAACGTTTAATCTTTGAAAAAGGTAAATATACAGTCAATCATACCGATATCAGTTTTACTGAAAGTGAACTGAAAGCCGAAATTGAATCCCATCCCGAACGTTTTAGTCCGAATGTAGTAATGAGGCCAATGTATCAGGAAGTAATCCTCCCAAACATTGCCTATATCGGCGGTGGTGCCGAAGTATCTTATTGGATGCAGTTGAAAGCTAATTTCGACTTTTATAAAGTTGATTTCCCTGTTTTATTGTTGCGCAACTCTGCTTTATTAATTGATAAGCGCAGTGCTCAGAACTTATATAACCTGGGATTTTCTTTAGAAGATATTTTCTTACCTGTTGAAGAACTTAAAAATATCTGGGTAAAGCGCAATACAACTGCACAGTTAAGTTTGGCTGATGAAACAAGAGCGATAAACAGCATTTTCGATCAGATTAAGCTAAATGCTTATAAAATTGATAAAACGCTTTCCGTATCAACCGATACTGCGAAACAGAAAACCAATCATTTACTGGCCAACCTCGAAAAGAAACTGTTCCGTGCTGAAAAACGTAAACACGAGACTGCATTATTGCAGATTGATAATGTAAAGAAAAGGCTTTTCCCGAGTGGAACACTTCAGGAAAGAATCTTGAATATTGCCCCGATGTATGTAAATTACGGAGAGGATTTTCTTTCTTCCTGTATCGAAAATTTCGAACCATTAGGCGGCGATTTTACTGTTTTATTGCCTTAAAATTAGTCCGGAGTCGGCAGTCTGATGTCCGGAGTCAATCTTGATACCTAATACTTGATACCTAAAATGAACTTCATCACCTTTACCGAAACCAACCTAAGAGCTTTCACTTACAGCGTTTTTAAAAAAATGGGCTGTTCCGATACGCATGCCGATTTAGCAACTGATGTGTTAATCCGTTCAGATTTACGTGGCATTGATTCGCATGGTGTGGCCCGGTTAAGTGGTTATGTTCGGCTTTGGGAAAAGAAAAGAATCAACGCTACGCCCGATATTAAAATCGTACACGAAACGCCAACTACGGCAACGGTAGATGGCGATGCAGGTTTAGGTTTGGTTGTTGCGCCATTTGCGATGAAAGTTGCCATAGAAAAGGCTGAAAAATATGGAAGTGGATGGGTTTCAGTTAAAAATTCGAACCATTTTGGTATTGCAGGTTACCATGCTTTAATGGCTGTAGAAAAAGATATGATCGGTATCAGCATGACGAATGCCAGTCCGCTGGTTGCGCCAACTTATGCCAACGAACGTTTATTGGGAACAAACCCGATGTGTTATGCCTTTCCGGCGGGAAAATATCCACCGGTAATTGTAGATATGGCTACTGCTGCTGCTGCAAATGGTAAATTGGAAATCGCCCAAAGAGCCAATAAAAGTATCCCGATGGCTGGGTTCAGGATAAAAACGGCGAAAACTCTACCGATCCGAACGAATTAAAAAGTGGCGGTTCATTATTGCCATTAGGGAGTGATAAAGATCATGGAAGCCATAAAGGTTACGGGTTAAGTGCAACAGTCGATATTTTATCAGCAGTGCTTTCTGGTGCCAATTATGGTCCTTGGGTTCCTCCTTTTGTAGCTTTCTTAGAGCCTTCTGCAAATCCGGTCGGCGAAGGTCTTGGGCATTTCTTAGGAGCCATGCGTGTTGATGGTTTCAGGCCGGCTGCCGAATTTAAAGATCACCTGGATAATTGGGTAGAACGTTTCAAAAGCGCTAAAACAATCGATCCTGACAAAAAAGTAATCATTCCCGGAGAACCTGAGCATGAATTTGAACAGGAAAGAAAAATAAGCGGTATCCCGTTAATTGATGTAGTGGTAAAAGATCTGAATGAACTTGCAGTTAAACTGGGGATAGAAGAGTTAAAGTAAGTTTATGGTTAATCGGTTTTGTAATGGTTAATCGGTTAATTGTTTAAATCGGTTAATTGCAAAAGAAAACTTTAATAAAAAGATCGTCATCTCGACTGGAACGCAGTGGAATGGAGAGATCTATTTAGATCAATTTAGCCGCTTCCCGCTATTACCTCAATCTTTCAGCCGACCGGATCAACCTTTCATCTTTATTAATCCCAAAAATAGCCAATACAATAAATAAAATAGCTAAAGCGGGTAAATAAGCACCAATGCCAAAATTCGCGCCTTCAATTCCTCCCGGTAATTTTTTTGCATAAATACTGCACCAAAAAGCGAAACCACCGATCAATATGATAGAAATAACAGCAAAACGTTTTTGAAAGGTTCTTTTTCTGAAATTGAAAATATTGATGAAACAAAGGATCGCAATGGCAATATTGGTGATCAATAAAGGTAGAAACGATTGTATTTTGAAAGGTGATCCTGCTTTGCCGGCAATAATCTGAAATAAACCACTAGAGTACACGGCAGTTTCTGTTCCTGTGGTTTGTTTACTGGCAATAGGCAAAAATAACATTAAAACTAAAGTTAAAGCAGCTAAAAAAAACCAGATCGATTGTATTCTTTGTATCATGAATGTAAAATATATAACAACAAATCTAGCTTTTTTTAAGAAAAGAAAGAAAGATTAAAGTGCTCAGATAGGAGTAGGGATCGTTAAAAAGCATTAATTTATATTTTTGTGATAGATTTTGCACCGAACGCCATACTCCCAACGCCAAACGCCCTACTCAGCGCTTTGCCCTTTCCCCTTAAACTGTATTTTTGCATCGCTTTGAGTAAAAAAAGGTATTTCATCCAATTGGCTTATGATGGCAGTTTGTATCATGGCTGGCAAATTCAACCCAACGCAATCACCGTTCAGGAATTGCTGGATAAAGCTATGTCTGTTTTTTTTCGTCAGCCTATAGAAACCTTAGGCTGCGGGCGGACGGATGCTGGCGTACATGCGACCGATTTTTATGCCCATTTCGATGTCGAGGATGTTGAAGAAGCCAGAGTTTTAAATGCCATAGCAGGAATTAATGCCATGCTGCCTTATCAGATTGCTGCCAAACAGATTATACCGGTACATGATGATGCCCATGCCCGTTTTGATGCCACAGCACGTGCCTACAAATATTACCTTCATTTTGAAAAAAATCCTTTTAAGCTTAACCGCTCATGGTTGATTAAAGATAAACTGGATGTGGCCGCGATGAACCAGGCAGCAGCGCTTTTATTAAATTATACCGATTTTTCCTGTTTCAGTAAATCCAATACCCAAACCTTTACCAACAATTGTAAGGTATCCAAAGCTGTTTTTGAAGAACAGGAAGATGGATTAGTATTTACCATCCAGGCCGACCGTTTCTTAAGGAATATGGTGCGAGCTATTATGGGAACTTTAGTGCAGATTGGGAAAAAAGAAATAAATTTAGACGATTTTAAAGCAATAATAGAAAGTAAAAACCGCAGTAAGGCCGGCCAATCGGTACCCGCCTGTGGTTTGTATTTAGTAAAGATTGAGTATCCCTACTTGGGTTAACTGTATAAACTGGTTAATCGGTTAATTGTAGCTTGGCACAGTTAATCGATTCAATAATTAGATATAGAAAACAGTTAACCAATTTAAACGATTAAACAGTTAACCACAAAATGGCAGTCACAGGCGACGTATACAACACCGGATTACTGAAACGTATTTTTCAATATGTAAAGCCTTACCGTGCCGTTTTTGTATGGTCGGTTGTTTTAACCATTTTGTTGGCGGCTATTTCTCCTGTTCGTCCATTTTTGATAAAATATACGCTTGATCATTACATTTTAACCGGAAAATATGATGGCCTGGTAAATATGACGATGCTCATGATCTTCATGTTGATCTTACAGACGCTCATTCAGTATAACCACACGCTTTTAACCAATACCTTGGGTCAATCGGTTATCCGCGACTTAAGAATCAATGTTTTTAACCACATTACCAGGCTTCGCCTTAAATATTTCGATAAAACACCGATAGGACAATTGATTACCCGCACGGTATCCGATCTCGAAACCATTGCCGATATTTTTTCGGAGGGTTTAATCTCCATGATTGGTGACAGTTTGCAAGTGGTGGTGATTGTTGGTGTAATGCTCTATACTGATTGGGAATTGAGTTTAGTGGTACTTTTGCCCATTCCGTTATTGATTATGGCTACCCGCAAATTCCAGAAGGCCATAAAAGTGGCTTTTCAGGAAATCAGAAACGAGGTTTCTAACCTGAATACCTTTTTGCAGGAACACATTACAGGCGTTTCTATTGTGCAGTATTTCGCAAGGGAAAAACAAGAATACCGGAAGTTTTATGCCATTAACAAACGCTACCGCGATGCCAATATTCGTTCTAACTGGTATTATTCTATATTTTTTCCGGTAGTAGAGTTAATTTCGGCCATGTCGCTGGGTTTATTGGTGTGGTATGGTGCAAAAAGCATTCTTTCTAAACCTTTAGATGTAACGCCGGGAACCATTACGCAGTTTATTATGTACCTGGGCATGGTTTTTACGCCGATCCGCCAGCTGGCTGATAAATTTAATACGCTACAGATGGGAATGGTTGGCGCCGAACGTGTTTTTAAAGTTTTAGATACTGATGAGACTACACCAAATGAAGGATCCCAGAAACCTGCAAAACTAGATGGTAACATCAAATTTGAGAAAGTTTGGTTTGCTTATAACGATGAAAACTATGTGTTGAAAGATCTATCGTTTGAAGTAAAATCAGGCCAAACCGTAGCTTTAGTAGGGGCAACTGGGGCGGGTAAATCTTCTACCATCAATATCCTCAACCGCTTTTACGAAGTAAAAAAAGGAGATATTACAGTTGATGGCATCCGGATCGAAAATTTTGACCTTGATTACCTCCGAAGTAACATCGCAACCGTTCTTCAGGACGTTTTCCTGTTCTCCGATACGATTTTAAATAACATCACACTCAATAATCCCGAAATTACCCTCGCTGAGGTAGTAAATGCAGCCAAAAAAGTAGGTGCACACGATTTTATCGAACGTTTGCCTGGTGGCTATCAATATAATGTGATGGAAAGAGGGGCCACACTTTCGGCAGGGCAGGCGCAGTTGATTTCTTTTATACGTGCATTGGTCCACAATCCGGCTATTTTGGTTTTAGATGAAGCCACATCTTCTGTAGATACCGAAACCGAATTGTTGATCCAGAAAGCCATCGATAATTTAATGGAGGGACGTACATCCATCGTTATTGCCCACCGTTTATCGACCATTCAAAAGGCCGACCAGATTATTGTACTCGATAAAGGCGAAATCAAAGAAAAAGGCACACATCAACAGCTGTTAAAGTTAAACGGCTATTACAAAAAGCTTTACGATCTGCAATTTTCTTCGAAAGGTATCGCTAAAGTTTAAAACTCATTTATTTTCAGGGATTTTCTTAATTTAACAGCTTCTTAAATCCAACAGGAAGATGAAATTATTAAAATTGATTGCCTTGTTTTTGCTTTCGGTGATAACCTTACAGGTTACTGCCCAGCAGAAAAAATATGTGATGGTTATTCATGGCGGTGCAGGTACTATCCTCAAAAAAAATATGACTCCCGAAAAAGAAGCAGCCTACATAGCTGTTTTAACCCAGGCTTTGCAGGCGGGTTATGCCGAAATTAAGGCAGGGAAAACCAGTTTGGATGCCGTAGAAGCGACTATTCACGTGATGGAAAACGATCCGCATTTTAATGCAGGTAAAGGTGCAGTTTTTACGCATGATGGCAAAAATGAACTTGATGCCGCCATAATGGATGGAAAAACGTTAATGGCAGGTTCGGTTGCCGGAGTAACCACCATTAAAAATCCGATTTCTGCAGCAAGGGCTGTGATGGAAAAATCAGAACATGTGATGATGATAGGGGCTGGTGCAGAGCAGTTTGCCAAGGAAGTGGGTTTGAAAATTGTAGATCCAAAATATTTTTGGACACAAGAACGCTGGGATGGTCTTCAAAAAGCAATTAAAGAAGATTCAACAAAAGCTGTTCTCGATCATGGAAATAAAAAATCTGAACTTTTAGGGATAAAAAATCATGATTATAAATTTGGTACAGTGGGCTGTGTTGCGCTCGATAAAGCAGGTAACTTAGCTGCTGGAACTTCAACAGGAGGCATGACGAACAAAAAATATGGCCGTGTGGGTGATGCGCCGATTATTGGCGCTGGTACTTATTGTAATAACGAAACAGCAGGTATTTCCTGTACAGGTTGGGGCGAATTCTACATCCGCAATGTGGTGGCGAAAACCATTTCCGATTTAATGGAATATAAAGGATTGTCAGTTGCCGAAGCCTCGAAAATTGCGCTGGATAAAGTAGGTAAAATGGGTGGAGATGGTGGCTTGATTGCCTTAGATAAAAAGGGTAACGTAGCGATGCCGTTTAATACCGAAGGCATGTATAGGGGAACAATTACCGCTGATGGTAAAATTGAAGTCAGTATTTATAAATAGTAAAATAGCTGTTTTAAAGTCGGGCTTAAAGCTACTTTGCAATAAATAGAAAAATTACTCATATATTTCCTTACTCGCATTAAGCAAATGACAGTTATAGAATTTGTAAAGAAAATATTCTCCAATTTAACCTTTCAGGTTTTACTTGCCATCATCATAGGAATCTATGTTGGTGCTTATTTTCCTGGTTTTGCACCTACTGCTAAATTAATCAGTCAGGGTTTTATCAACCTGATTAGCATGTTAATTGCTCCGATTATATTCTTTACCATTGTTTTAGGCATCGCACACATGGGCGATATGAAAAAGGTAGGCAGGGTAGGCGGTAAAGCACTATTATACTTCGAAATAGTAAGTACAGTGGCCATTGCAATCGGTTTGTTGGTGGCCAATGTTTTAAAACCTGGTGTCGGAATGATAGCCAAAGGAGGCGATGCCAGCAAAATTGTTGGTTATGCCGAACAGGCCAAAGAGATGAACTGGGCCGAGTTTTTCCTTCACATCATTCCGCATAATGTAATTGCTGCTTTTGCAGAAGGAAATATCCTGCAGATCTTACTTTTTGCCATTCTTTTTGGTTACGGATTGAATAAATTGGGTGGTGAAGGAACCAGTGTTTTAAATGCTTTTGATAAAATATCGAAAGTGCTTTTTAAAATTATGAAGGTAATTATGCGTTTAGCGCCCATCGGTGCTTTCGGTGGGATGGCTTTTAGCATCGGTACGCATGGATTGGAAAGTATCGTAGGAATGGCTAAATTGATGGGTTCGGTGTATTTAACCTGTATCCTGTTTATTTTTATTGTGTTAAACGGAATCTGTAGATACTATAAATTCAGTTTGTGGCAATACTTAAAATATATCCGCCAGGAAATTTTAATTGTGTTGGGCACTTCTTCTTCCGAATCGGCTTTGCCAAGTATGATGCAGAAAATGGAATCCATTGGCTGCGATAAATCGGTTGTTGGTTTAGTAATTCCCACCGGTTATTCATTTAACCTCGATGGTACGGCCATTTATCTGGCCATGTCGGTTATATTTCTCTGTCAGGTTTTTCATGTCGATTTATCAATCGGACAGCAAATTACCGTTTTAGGCGTACTTATGGTAACCTCTAAAGGTGCCGCAGGCGTAACAGGAAGTGGTTTTATTGTGCTGGTATCAACCCTAACTGCATTAAAAATTATGCCGATAGAACACATTTCCATATTGATTGGTGTAGACCGTTTTATGAGCGAAGCAAGGGCCATCACCAACGTAATCGGCAATGGGATAGCTACAATCGTAATTGCCAAAAGCGAAAACCAGTTTGATGAAGAAAAGTATTTAAAGGCCATTCAGCCTGTGATGATAGAAAAAGAGGAGGAAGTTTAGTTGAGCGGTGAGCGTTTGGAGGAATGAGTTTTGAGGATGCTTTGTAACTCCCAACTAAAAACTCCGAACTCCCAACTAATTACCTATCTTTGCAGCAGAAACATGCACACAGCTTGTTTAATTAATCCATAGCACATTGGCTCAAGAAGAACAAAATAACCGCAAAGAAAAGAGCGAGTTACACCCACGCAACAAACACCGTTCGCGTTACAATTTCAAACAACTTATTGCAACTTCAAAAGAATTAAGACGTTTCGTTTTTAAAAACGAGCATAACGACGATTCGATCGATTTTGCTGATCAAAATGCCGTAAAAGAATTAAATAGAGCATTACTGAAATACTATTACGATATCCAGCAATGGGATATTCCTCAGGATTTTCTTTGTCCGCCTATTCCGGGAAGGGCAGATTATATCCATTATATAGCTGATCTTTTGGGCTCAAGCAATAAAGGTAAAAACCCAAAAGGAGCAAAGATCAATGTGCTCGATATTGGTGTAGGTGCTAACTGCATTTATCCGATTATTGGTCACCAGGAATATGGCTGGAGCTTTGTGGGTTCAGAAATAGATCCACTTTCAGTTGAATCGGCAAGACGCATTATCGAAGCCAACAAACCATTACAAGGTGCGATAGAAATCCGTCAGCAATCATCAAAAATGGGTATTTTTAGAGGGATCGTAGGCAGAACAGAGCGTTTCGATGCTGTTGTTTGTAATCCACCGTTCCATGCTTCTTTAAAAGAAGCCGAGCAGGGCACCCGTCAGAAATGGCGTAACCTTGGAGGGAATGAAAAAGAAGTGAAACACGTATTGAACTTCGGAGGAAACAAGGCCGAACTTTGGTGCCCTGGTGGCGAACGTGCCTTTGTAGAGCAAATCATTATCCAGAGTGCGCAAATCAAAAATCAGGTTTTGTGGTTCAGCTCACTGGTTTCGAAAAGTGCAAACCTAAAAAGTATTTATAACAATTTGGTTAAGGCAGATGCTTTTGAAGTACGTACCGTGCAAATGAGCCAGGGACAAAAAATTAGCCGCTTTGTAGCCTGGACTTTCCATGATGAAGCTGCACAGGCAGAGTGGGTTAAAGGATGGAAGGCTTAAGTTGAGAGTTTCCAGTTTGGAGTTTTCAGTTTTGGGAGCATAATTCAAACACATAATATAGTAATGCCGAGTGGATATAAATTCATTCGGCTTTTTTGTTTACAGTTGTTTCTGTTGGAATTTGGATATTAATTATTATGAAATTGTAAACTGCCAATTGAAAACTAAACTGTTTTAGCTCCAAAAATATATCCGGCCAAAGCAGTTACCACCATTGCCACAGTTCCCCAGAAACAGATTCTAATTACTGCTTTAATTACATTTGAGCCCCCTGCCATTGCTGCAATCGTGCCAGATAGCGCTAAAAACACAATGGCGAAACCATATTGATAAAACACCATCGATTTTATCGGGGCAAAAAAGGCAACCAGAAAAGGTAAAATCCCGCCACTGATAAAAGATGCACCCGATGCAAAAGCTGCCTGGAGTGGTTTTGGCTGCGTAATTTCGTTAATGCCCAGTTCATCTCTGGCGTGGGCAGCCAAAGCATCTTTCCCGGTAAGCTGTACTGCCACCTGCATGGCTAAATCTTCATCCAATCCTTGGGATACATATATTTTTGCGAGCTCTTTCAGCTCTACGTCAGGCATGGTTTCGAGTTCCACTTTCTCCCGGGCCAGATCAGCTTTTTCAATGTCGGCCTGCGAGCTTACCGAAACATATTCGCCGGCAGCCATCGATAATGAGCCGGCCACTAAACCAGCCAAAGCCGCCAGTACGATAGGGCTTCTTGTATCGCTCGCGGCAGCAATACCAATAACCAGGCTGGTGGTAGAAATAATACCATCGTTAGCACCAAGTACGGCTGCCCTTAACCAGCCTGTTCTATTTGTGTAATGCTTTTCTAGTTCCATTTTGGTGATGTGTTCTCTATTTTTTGTAGGTATATGCAGAGTCGAAGGCCCTTACTCTCCTAATATCATCATTTCTTTTCATAAACAATCAAAATGGTTAGGTCATTGCCCGCATCTGGTGCAATACTATGCGAACTGCCCGGACGGGTTAAAATCGCATCGCCAGGCTTAACCGCAAAAGTTTTTCCATTCATTTGCATGGTGCCGTTTCCGCTGATCACATAATAAATTTCATCTTCTTTTTGCAAATGGTAACCGATAGATGACCCGGGTTTTAAAGTCCTTTTTTTGAATACCGTTTTGAGGTTTTTAGCCTCACTAAAAAAGTTGAAACCAATGGTCTTGCCTCCGCCATTATGTGTGCCGGGTTCTTCTTTTGCTACTTCAGCATCGTTTTGAAGGATATATTTAGTGGTATCGGTATTTTGTGCAGATACTTTAAACGAAATAAACGTTGCAGTAATAACGATTAAAACTAATATGGATTTTCTCATCTTGATATGATTTAACTTTTTGCTTTGGTCTTTCCGCTTTAAAAGTAAATTTAAGCGTTTTGGCGGGATGTTGCCACAAGCATCCAAACTTTGTTACTAAACCCGATCGAAGTGGTTCTGGTTTTTCACCAGAAGGAACGAAGAGCGGGACTGTAATATCCGAAAAGTGCTAAACTGCTCATTTCCTAATCTTAAATGTCAATATTTTTGATTTGAAAACGAATGCACTGTGTTTCTTGGCCTTTGAAGCCCTGCCATCCACTTTATCCCGATGAAACCTGTGAAACAAGCAAGCACACCATAAAAACAGAAGAATAGTGCTTAAACCGGGATGCCCGTTCCTGTCAGGTTTATACCGAAAGGCTTGCTCCTGATGTGGCGCCGAGAACGGTCAAGCTTTGTTACCTCGTTCTTTTAACTTTTACCTTTCCGCTTTGGGCTTTAGTCTTTCCGTTTTGGCCTTTCTTCATCAAAGTAACGAATCCTTACATTTTCCTGAAAAAACGGACTAAATAATATGGTTTTAGGTTTGAATTCCAGTTCAATAATATTAGCTTTGCACAAAAAAAATATTGATACATGAGCGTTTTAGTAAATAAAGATTCTAAGGTTATCGTTCAGGGTTTTACCGGAAACGAAGGAACTTACCACGCTGAGCAGATGCTGGCCTATGGTACAAACGTAGTTGGTGGTGTAACGCCTGGCAAAGGTGGGCAATTGCATTTAGAAAAGCCTGTTTTTAATACTGTTAAAGATGCCGTTGATAAAACGGGTGCAAATGTATCTATCATTTTCGTACCACCGGCTTTTGCTGCTGATGCAATTATGGAAGCTGCCGAAGGTGGTATTAAAGTTATTGTTTGTATTACCGAAGGTATCCCTACAAAGGATATGATTCAGGTTAAAGAATATATTGCTGACCGCGATGTTACGCTTATCGGCCCTAACTGCCCTGGTGTAATTACTGCTGATGAAGCTAAAATTGGTATCATGCCAGGTTTTATCTTCAAAAAAGGTCATGTAGGTGTGGTTTCTAAATCAGGAACTTTAACTTACGAAGCGGTTGATCAGGTGGTTAAAGCTGGTTTAGGTATCACTACTGCGATCGGTATCGGTGGTGATCCAATTATCGGAACACCAACTGTAGAGGCGGTAAAATTATTAATGAACGACCCTGAAACGCACGGTATCATCATGATTGGTGAAATTGGTGGTGGTATGGAAGCTGAAGCAGCCCATTGGATCAAAGAACACGGTACTAAACCTGTTGTTGGTTTCATCGCTGGTCAAACTGCGCCTCCGGGACGTAGAATGGGCCATGCTGGTGCTATTGTTGGCGGTGCTGATGATACTGCAGCTGCAAAAATGAAAATCATGCGCGAGTGTGGTATCCGTGTAGTAGAAAGTCCTGCCGAAATCGGTGCTGCAATGGCAGAAGAATTAGCAAAATAAGATTTAAAATTCTCATTATATAAAAGCGTTTCGATTAGGTTCGGGACGCTTTTTTTGTTTGGCGAGGTTGCCATCGAAACATAATAAGAAAAAACGAAATGGTAAATTAGTTGCCACGGAAACAAAGAAACACGGAAATAAAAAGGGAAAAAATCAGGAAATTAATTAGCTTAGTTAAAATTTTCATTTATGGATTATCAAATAAAACAAGGTAGTCTTCCCTATAAAAATGAAACTGATTTAATTATTAATGCTGCAATTGAAGTTCATAAGGATTTGGGTTGTGGTTTTCTTGAGATTGTTTATAAGGACGCGCTTTGTATCGAATTTGAAAGCCGTGGATACTTTTATGAGAGAGAAAAACATTATCCTGTTTACTATAAGGATGTTTTACTTCCGCATAGCTTTTATGCTGATTTTATAGTTTTTGATACTGTAGTTTTAGAAATAAAATCAAAAAGTGGGATAGCGAATGAAGATTTGGCTCAAGCTATAAACTACTTGAAATGCTCAGAATGTAGCGTTGGCTTAATATTAAACTTTGGCAAGCCTACTTTAGAAATAAGACGCGTTGTCTTTTAATCATTTTCCGTGTCTTTCGTGCTTCCGTGGCAAAAAAACTTTCCGAGTCTTTCATGGTAAACCAGCGATCTCTCGAATGATGGTGCCTTTAGCATCTAAAACTGCCAACTCCTAACTGAAAACTCTCAACTCCCAATTGAATTATCATTCCTTTGTAAACACTAATACAAAGCACTAAACCAGCAAACCAAAACAAAATCTATAGCGTATATTGACGTATGAAAACGATGTTAAATAAACTATTTCTGATTTCTGCTGTTGTTTTAATAACAGGCCTTTCTGCTTGTGCCCAAAAGCAAGATAAAGAAGCTGCAAAACAATCGAAGGAAACAGAACAAATCATACCAAAGAAGAAAATGAACTGGAATCCATTAACACCCGAAGAAGAAAGAGTAATTGTAAATAAAGGTACAGAATATCCTGGTACAGGTAAATATGAGCATACAACAGATAAGGGAACTTATACCTGTAAACGTTGTAACGCAGCCTTATACCGTTCAGAAACCAAGTTTGATGCCCATTGCGGATGGCCTGCTTTTGATGACGAAATTAAAGGCGCAGTAAAGCGTATTCCTGATGCAGATGGATCGCGTACAGAAATAGTTTGCGCTAATTGCGGCGCGCATCTTGGTCACGTATTTTTAGGCGAAGGATTTACCAATAAAGACACCCGTCACTGTGTAAATTCAATCTCTATGAATTTCGTGCCAGATCAAAAATAAGGTGGGTATAGTAGGGTTAGGTAGGGGCGTACGGCGATAAGTTGTACGCCTTTTTTAATGCACCAAATCAGGCTGTTTTTCCACAAATTATTGATTATAAACTAAATGCTTATATTTGCAGGCTCGATAAAGAAAATTTAGCCTATGAAGTATCTGCTGTTATTAAGTTTTTGTTTCCTGTTTTTACAAGGTCAAGCACAAAATTCTGATTCATCGAACGAACCAGACAGTATCAAAAAAACAGTTCTCGCTACTTATTACCACAGAAAATTCGAAGGCCGCCGTACCACCAGCGGCGCTAAATACCGGGCTAAAAAACTCACGGCCGCCCATCGCACACTTCCATTTGGTACCCTGGTTACCGTAACCAATCCGGATAACGGAAAATCGGTAGTGGTGAAGGTAAACGACCGTGGCCCATACGCTAAAAAACTGGCTATAGATCTGTCAGAACGTGCTGCCAAAGAGATCGGTATCTACCGTAAAGGCATCGCCAAAGTGAGCTTGAGTTATACTGTAGAGTAATACCCTTTTTAGCTCTATTTCAGGCTTATTACACCCCTCAAATTTAAGTTATTAACACTCTTTTTTGTTTGCTAAACCCTTTAAAAGAAACGATTAGCTTTTTTTTCGCTTGAAAATGATATTTGACTGATCGTTTTTCCCCAGCAATCGGGGAGGGTGTTAACAACTTTGGTTCACAAAAAAGGGCCACCGTATATATATTTGTTCAACAAAGTTCTTTAACTTCTTGCGCTTGAAAACAAATATAAAAGCTTAGTTTTTAGTAATTTATAAGTACATCATCCCGATTGCAAATTTAAATTTTCCTAACTAAAAACTCAGTTGTTTGTCAGGCAATAGGGTTAGCACTTTCACAACAGCGTTTTGATAAAAGACATTACAATCATCATATAAAATTGATGGATGCGTGCCTTTGTCGGCTCTGTTAAAAAAATAGAATTAAAAATATCAGCGTATGGAACAGGAATTATTACTACAAGAAAACAAAGATAGATTTGTGCTTTTGCCGATTAAGTACCCGGCAATTTGGGAAATGTATAAAAAGACCGAAGCTAGTTTTTGGACGGCAGAAGAGATTGATCTTTCTGACGATCAGAAACACTGGGACAATTTAAATGATGGCGAAAGACATTTTATTTCGCACATCCTTGCTTTCTTTTCTGCTAGTGATGGTATCGTGAACGAAAACCTTGCAGTAAACTTCATGAGTGAAGTTCAATTGCCAGAAGCACGTTGTTTTTATGGTTTCCAGATTATGATGGAAAACATCCATGCCGAAACCTACGCCTTGTTAATCGATACTTATATTAAAGATCCTGAAGAAAAAGACCGTTTGTTCCATGCAATTGATACTGTTCCTGCAGTAAAAAGAAAAGCAGAATGGGCTTTACGCTGGATCGAAAACGGAACTTTTGCAGAACGTTTAGTCGCTTTTGCTGCAGTTGAAGGTATTTTCTTCAGCGGAAGTTTCTGCTCTATTTTCTGGTTAAAAAAACGTGGTTTAATGCCAGGATTAACTTTCAGTAACGAGCTGATCTCTAGAGATGAAGGTTCTCACTGCGAATTTGCTTGTTTATTGTACAGTATGTTGAGCAATAAGTTAAGCGAAGAAGCAGTTCATGGTATCATCAGCGATGCGGTTGAAATTGAAAAAGAATTTATTACCGATGCCTTGCCAGTAGCGCTAATTGGTATGAATGCAAAATTAATGAGCCAATATATCGAGTTTGTGGCCGACAGATGGTTACAGGAGCTGGGTTATAAAAAAATCTACAATGCAACCAATCCATTCGATTTTATGGAAATGATTTCATTGCAGGGTAAAACCAATTTCTTCGAAAAACGTGTAGGTGATTATCAAAAAAGCGGCGTATTAACCTCTGCTGATAATAATAAACAGGCGTTTTCTTTAGATGAAGACTTTTAAGGTAGAGGGTTAAAAGGTAGAAGGTTTAATCTTGCTACTCGATACTAGTTACTTGATACTAATTACCCGCTCTCGATACTAATTAATAAATAACAAAAAATACAAAAGTGATGATTAAGTCTTGATACTTGATACTCACGACTTAACATAAACTTAAATCTCATAAAATATGTTCGTACTAAAAAGAGATGGCCGCAAAGAAGCGGTGCAATTTGACAAAATCACAGCGCGTATTCAAAAGTTGTGCTATAGTTTGAATTCAGACCTTGTAGACCCGATCGATGTGGCCAAAAAGGTAATCGAAGGTTTATATGATGGGGTTACTACATCAGAGCTTGATAACCTTGCTGCAGAAACTGCTGCATCGTTAACTACTAAGCACCCTGATTATGCTTTGCTGGCATCGCGTATAGCGGTTTCGAACTTGCATAAAAACACCACTAAATCATTCTCGGGTACGATGAAAATGTTGTACGAATATTTCGACCCGAAAGCACAGAAAGCGGCTCCGCTTATTGCTGATGATGTTTTTGAGATTATAGAAAAAAATAAGGATATTTTAGATAGTTCTATCATTTACGACCGTGATTTTGGTTTCGATTATTTCGGTTTCAAAACTTTAGAAAAATCTTACCTTTTAAAAGTTAACGGTCAGATTGTAGAACGCCCGCAACATTTGTTTATGCGTGTTTCTGTTGGTATCCACAAAGAAGATATCGAGAGCGCAATCAAAACCTACAACTTAATGAGTGAGCGTTGGTTTACACATGCTACACCAACTTTGTTCAATGCCGCTACACCAAAACCTCAAATGTCGTCATGTTTCTTGTTAACCATGCAGGATGACAGTATTGAAGGTATTTACGATACTTTGAAGCAAACCGCTAAAATTTCGCAAAGTGCTGGTGGTATCGGTTTAAGTATACACAACATCCGTGCAACGGGTTCATATATTGGTGGTACAAACGGTACTAGTAATGGTATTATTCCAATGTTACGCGTATTTAACGATACGGCCCGTTACGTAGATCAAGGTGGAGGTAAGCGTAAAGGTGCATTTGCTATTTATTTAGAGCCTTGGCATGCAGATGTTTTCGAATTCTTAGATCTTCGTAAAAACCATGGTAAAGAAGAAATGCGTGCGCGCGATTTATTCTATGCCCTTTGGATTAACGATTTGTTTATGCAACGTGTTAAAGATAATGGCGATTGGACCCTATTCTGTCCACACGAAGCACCAGGTTTGGCCGATTGTTTCGGAGCTGAGTTTGAAGCACTTTACACTAAATACGAAGCTGAAAAGCGTGGGCGTAGAACGGTTAAAGCACAGGAACTTTGGTTTGCCATCTTAGATTCGCAGATTGAAACTGGTACACCATACATGTTGTTTAAAGATGCAGCGAACAGCAAATCTAACCAGCAGAATTTAGGTACCATTAAAAGTTCTAACCTGTGTACCGAAATTATCGAGTATACTTCTAAAGATGAAGTTGCCGTTTGTAACTTAGCTTCACTGGCATTACCTCGTTTCGTAATCAACGGTGCTTTCGATCACCAAAAATTATATGATGTAACTTATCAGGCTACTTTAAACCTGAATAAAATCATCGATCATAACTATTATCCTGTACAGGAAGCAGAAAACTCAAACATGCGTCACCGTCCGGTTGGTTTAGGTGTACAAGGTTTGGCTGATGCTTTTATCTTAATGCGTTTACCTTTCGAAAGTGATGAGGCGAAACGTTTAAATAAAGACATTTTCGAAACCATTTATTTCGCTTCAATGACAGCTTCACACGATTTAGCTGTGAAAAATGGTCCTTACCAAACATTTAAAGGTTCTCCGTTATCAAAAGGTAAATTCCAGTTCGATTTATGGAATGTTACACCAGATAGTGGCCGTTGGGACTGGAATGCATTGCGCAAGAAAGTAGTTAAAGATGGTGTGTACAACTCGTTATTGGTTGCGCCAATGCCAACTGCATCTACTTCGCAGATTTTGGGTAACAACGAATGTTTCGAACCATATACCTCAAACATTTACACCCGTCGTGTATTAAGTGGAGAGTTTGTGGTGGTAAACAAACACTTATTGAAAGATTTAGTATCATTAGGTTTGTGGAACAACGATATGAAAAATCAGATCATATTGGCTAACGGTTCAATCCAGGCAATTGATACTATTCCTGATTACATCAAGGAATTATATAAAACCGTTTGGGAGATCAAGATGCGTAACATCATTGATATGGCTGCCGATCGAGGTGCTTATATCTGCCAGTCGCAATCGTTAAACTTGTTCGTAAACGCACCAAATACTTCAAAATTAACTTCAATGCACTTCTACGCATGGGAGAAAGGTTTGAAAACCGGTATGTATTACTTACGTACACAGGCAGCTTCTCAGGCAGTTAAGTTTACGGTAGAAAATCAGGGTGGTAAAGCAATTGAAGCGGTTATCCCAGCTGAGATGACACAAGATCAGGTTGCAGAAGAAATCGTTGACGGACCAGTTTGTTCGATGGAAGAAGGCTGCATTAGCTGTTCAGGATAAGGTAGAGGGTAGGAAGGCGGAAGGTTTAAGGCCTGCTTGCCGATTAAATATTCAAAATTAAGTAAGGTTTTGGGCAAACGCTCAAAACCTTATTTTTTGTAATTACTTTTGTATAGGTTCATTAATTCATCAGCCATTGGTTTTGCCCAATGCCAATAGCGATTTCACTAATGACTAATGAACCAATGAACAATAGAACTTTAAAATGTCTTCAAACATCCATAGCGCCAAACACGAAATCATTCCTTGCGAGCGATGCAACAGTGCTATTGAGTGCAAGGCAAATTCTTATACCAAGTGCCAGTGCAGTGTGGTGCAGCTTAGTATTAACGAAGTACAGTATATCTCCGAACTGTATGATGGTTGCCTCTGCGCCAAATGTTTATTCGAATTACAGCAAGAATATAGAGAAGAGATTGGCGTGTAACAATTGTGATTTTCGTGCCTTTTTCTTTAAAATCATTTGAAAAGCAGGTTCCTGTACTTTTAGGTTGGTTCCTGTCCCGCTTTTCCTTCTGCCGATTGAAGTAATCGGCATTCGTGCAATCGGGTTTAGTTAACCTGGATTCTGCGCTGTTCTTAAAAAATACTTATATCAGGCAGTTTTATTTAATCTAAAATCAGTAAAACTGATTCATCGGTGTATCCCAATCCGGTCAATTGTATAGGTCTAAAAAAGGACACATTTTTCTTATTAATTGTAATTTATACAATTAAAATTTTTGCAGATATTTCCCGGAACCTAAATGGTTAGTTTTTGATGTTTATAAGCGTTCAGTTAGGTTGTTCTGCAAAATGTCATCTGCAGATGACATTTTACTCTTAATCGATCCTGAGTCATTTTTAAGGCCTTAGAATCAATGAAAAATAGTTTAAAAATAAGTGTTAAAAATGGTAACAAAGCACATCATTTGATATCTATATCGTGCTTGATAAATGGTTTATCAGGCACTAAAAAAAAGAAAAATATAGAACATTATGGAAGCGCTCATTTCTAATTACTGGTGGGTTTTAGTGGCACTGTTGTGCATCGTTTTATACAAATATATTTTACGCTTCTTATTCGGGATGGTGATTGTCCCCGAAGACAGGATCGGGTTGATTACCAAAAAATTCGTACTCTTTGGTTCCGACCGCGAACTGCCCGATGGTCGCATCATTGCCGTTAAAGGCGAAGCTGGTTTCCAGGGAAAAACACTGGCGCCGGGATTGTATTTCGGGATGTGGTTTTGGCAGTACAGTGTAACCATGGAACAGTTTACCATTATTCCGGAAGGTAAAATCGGACTGATTATGGCCAAAGATGGTTCAGAAATCCCAACGGGTAATATTCTGGGGCAAAGGGTAGAGTCTGATAACTTTCAGGATGCGGTGAAATTCCTCGAAAATGGCGGTCAGCGAGGCAGGCAAACCTCTTATATCACCTCGGGTTCCTATCGTATCAATACCATGCTATTCCAGGTTTCTGTTACCGATATGATCCGGATTCAGGAAAGTATGGTAGGCATTGTAACCACGCTAGATGGTTTACCGATTGAAGCCAATCAGATCGCGGGTAAACTGGTGGAAGGCCACAACAATTTCCAGAACTTCGATGCTTTCATCAAGCAAGGCGGTAACCGTGGTTTGCAACCGCAGGTAATTTTGGCGGGTTCTTATAACCTTAATCCCTGGGCAATCCAATTGGAGGAGATCCCAATGACGGAAATTGCCATCGGTTATGTAGGCGTGGTGATCTCATTTATTGGTACAGATGGCAATGACTTAACCGGCGCCGATTTTAAACATGGTAATATCGTAGGCAAAGGCTCGAAAGGTGTTTGGCTGGAGCCACTTGGCCCGGGCAAATATCCGATTAACAAATACATTATGAAGGTAGAGCTGGTGCCCACCACCAATCTGGTGTTAAACTGGGCATCGGCACGGAGTGAAGCACACAATCTGGACAAAAACCTATCAACCATTACGGTACGTTCTAAAGATGGTTTCCCATTTAATTTGGATGTTGCACAAATTATCCACGTACCTACTACAGAAGCACCAAAAGTAATTGCGCGTTTTGGTAACATGGTGAATTTGGTTTCGCAGGTTTTAGAGCCAACTATTGGTAACTATTTCCGTAACTCCGCACAGGGAAGTGATGTAATTGCTTTCCTGAGTACACGTAAAGAACGCCAGGAATCGGCTAAAGAACATATCCGTAAAGTGCTTGATGAATATAATGTAAATGCGGTTGATACGCTGATTGGTGACATTGTTCCGCCTGAATCGTTAATGAAAACCCTAACCGACCGTAAAATTGCAGAAGAGCAAAAGGTGACTTACGAAACCCAGAAACAGGCACAGGAAACGCGCCAGGGGATGGAGAAAGAAACTGCGATTGCTGATATGCAGAAAGATATTGTAAAGGCACAACAAAGCGTAGAGATAGCTGAACGTACCGCAAGTGCTACTGTAAAAAAATCGGAAGGTGATGCCGCAGGTGTAAAATTAGCCGTTGGTGCTGAAGCTGAGGCTACAAAAATGAGGGCCCATGCCGAGGCCGAAGCAACAAAAGCGAGGGCTCAGGCAGATTCTGAAGCGATTAAATTAAGGGCATCGGCAGAGGCTGAACAGATTTCATTAACCGGTAGTGCCGAAGCAGGTAAAATTTTAGCCGTAGGTAAATCAACTGCCGAAGCTTATGAGCTTGCTGTGAAAGCTTTGGGTGGCGAAAACTTTACCCGTTACAAAATTACGGAAGAGTTATCCAAAGGTAATGTAAAACTGATCCCTGATGTGTTAATTGGTGGCAATGGCGGTAATCATGGCGGTTCGGCAATGGATGGCTTATTGGGTTTGAAACTGATGGAATTAATGGATCCTCAGGCACGTAAAGAAGTGGTAGCCGTTGCAGAAATTGTAGAAACAAAAGCAAAACCTAAAAAGGACAATATTAACCCTTAATCTGGTTTTAATCAGATTGGAAAGCCTCGATGAAAATCGGGGCTTTTTCTTTTTATTAGTTAATGATTTTGGTTGGTGCTTTGTTAGTAGGCGGGTTCAACGTTAATAGTAGCAAATAACCATGTTATCTAAACGGGATAGAAATGGCAGCCTCCGATTTAAGCACTTATCTTTGTTGTTTTATGGCGTGCTTGCTTGTTTCACAGGTTTCATCGGAGCTATAATGGATAGCCCGACTGATAAACGTTTGAAATGCTGCCTTTGCTTTTCCTAAAAACAGAAAACAATTACATCATTATGCCGTTCTACTTTTAAACAAAATAGTAACTTTGCAACCTAATTTTGAATGAGTGAATTTTTGAATGAGTGAATGTGGTTTATAACTACCATAACATTCTCTCAATTAATCATTCTCTCATTCTCTCATTTCAGAAAACATGAAGAAAGTAAAAGTTGGCTTAGTGCAAATGAGTTGTACTAAAGATAAGCAGGAAAATTTAGATAAAGCGATTGCAAAAGTGAGAGAAGCAGCTGCAAAAGGTGCGCAAATTGTGTGTTTGCAGGAGCTTTTTACTTCGCTGTATTTCTGCGATGTGGAAGATTACGATAATTTCGATTTGGCAGAAGCTATTCCTGGTCCTTCTACTGATGCTTTGCAGGTGGTAGCCAAAGAATTGGGCGTGGTAATTATCGCTTCTTTGTTTGAGAAACGTGCTGAAGGTTTGTATCATAATACTACTGCTGTTTTAGATGCTGACGGTTCATATTTAGGGAAATACCGCAAAATGCATATTCCGGATGATCCTGCTTTCTACGAAAAATTCTACTTTACTCCTGGCGATTTGGGATATAAGGTTTTCGAAACCAAGTTTGCTAAAATCGGTATCCTGATCTGTTGGGATCAGTGGTATCCGGAAGCTTCACGCATTACAGCATTAATGGGTGCAGATATTATGTTTTATCCAACGGCAATTGGCTGGGCGACTGATCAGGATGAAGAAACCAATCAGGATCAATACAATGCCTGGCAAACCATTCAACGCTCACATGCAGTGGCAAACGGTGTTCCGGTAGTAAGCGTAAATCGTGTAGGTTTTGAGCAAGATGGTGCCATGAAATTCTGGGGCGGAAGTTTTGCTACAAACGCACAGGGTAAATTGCTTTATTTAGGTTCGCACGATTTAGAGGAAACTGAAGTAGTTGAACTGGATTTATCAGAATCTGATTTCTTCCGTAAACACTGGCCTTTTTTAAGGGATAGAAGGATCGACTCTTACCAGCCGATTACAAAAAGATATATTGACGGGGATTAAAAAAGTCGGAGGTCGGAAGACCGAAGACGGAGGCCAAAGAGCACACCTGCAAGTTGCAAAAATCTGAAAGGCCCATGAGAAGTTGGAGGTGGGGAACTGGAGGTGAAAGGCTTGGATGCTGTTAGAAAATCCTAAAGTTTTGGATTGCATTATAAGAAATTGTAATTTGTTAGTGTATTTCTAATAAATTATAACTTCGGACCTCCGACTTTCGGACTTAATTATGGCATTCAAATTTGAAAAACTTAAGGTTTGGCAAAAGGCTTTAGATTTAGCTGATGAAATCGACAATATGACCAAAGCTTTTCCAAAAGAGGAGGTTTATGTTTTAACATCGCAGGCTAAACGTGCTGCAGATTCGATTTCAATGAATATAGCCGAGGGAAGCACGGGTCAGAGTAATCCTGAATTTAAAAGATTTTTAGGTTATGCCCTTAGATCAGATATCGAAGTGGTGAATTGTTTGCACCTTGCCATAAGAAGAAAATATATAAAAGAAGAAATTTTTCAGAAACATTATAAATCTTGCGGAGAGATTTTGGTTATGATTTCTGCTTTAATCAAATCGCTGAATTGAGTCGGAGATCGGAAGATCGAAGTCCGGCGATATTGGCGGTTTATGGATACACAAAATCATCCGACCTCGGACGCCCGAATTTCGGACTTTTAAAAATAAAACACTAAATCATCCGACTTCGGACACCCGACTTTCGGACTTTAAAAACTATGTCAAACTTTCCTCCAAGAAAAGATTTAAATATCAATCAGTTCGATTATTCGCCAAAGCAGCAAGGTTATGCTTTCCCTGCCGAATGGGCTAAACATGAGGCAACCTGGTTAAGCTGGCCACATAAAGAAGCCTCCTGGCCAGATAAAATCGAAACCATTTATGAACCGTATTGCCAGTTTATTAAAGCTGTTGCTGAAGGCGAAAAAGTGCGTATCAATGTGAAAGATGAAGAAATGAAAGCTTTTGCTGTTTCTGAATTAACCAAAGTAGATGCCGATTTAAGCCAGATTGAATTTTATTTTAATGAAACCAATGATGCCTGGTGCCGTGATCATGGCCCTGCATTTTTGCTTAAAAGTAACGAAAAGGCAGTGGTAGATTGGGGTTACAACGCATGGGGTGGTAAATATCCTCCGTTCGATCTTGATGATGTAATTCCGACCAAAATTGCCAAACATTTCGATTTACCTTTATTTACACCAGATATTGTAATGGAAGGTGGTTCGGTAGAGTTTAACGGAGCAGGTACGGTTTTAACCACCACAGCTTGTTTATTGAATGAAAACCGTAATCCACATTTAACTAAAGAGCAGATAGAAAAATATTTGCTTGAATATTATGGACAGGATCAGGTTTTATGGTTAGGCGATGGAATTGTAGGTGATGATACCGATGGACATATTGATGATATTACACGTTTTGTAAACGAGGATACGGTTTTAACGGTTGTAGAAAGTAATCCTTCAGATGAAAACTATGTGCTGTTACAAGAGAATTTGGAGGCTTTAAGAGCAATGAAACTGAAAGATGGCAGATCATTAAAAATTATTGAGTTACCGATGCCTTCACCAGTAATTTACGATGATACCCGTTTGCCTGCATCTTACGCTAACTTTTACATTGCTAATGCTGCGGTAATTGTTCCGGTTTTTGATGATGTAAATGACCAAAAAGCTTTGGATATTATTCAGGGCTGTTTCCCTGATCGCAAAGTGATTGGAATCAACTCAGTCGATATTATTTGGGGATTGGGAAGTTTTCATTGTTTAAGTCAGCAGGAACCGGCGTTATAATTTATTGATATGAAACTGAGCAGAATAATTTTATTTGGTAATGATATTGGTGCCTTAAAGGTCTTTTATCAGTCCGTTTTTAATTTTTCGTTAATAGAAGAAATTGAAAACAAGTGGCTGGTTTTCAACGCGGGAGTCATCGAAATTGCTTTTCATCGGATTGGGGAATCATTCAGAAATGAGGATTCTTTTCGTGCAGAAAGTAATGTGAAACTAGTTTTTAGTATTGAAGAAAATATTGAAGAGGTTCGAAAACGACTTATAGAAAGAGGTGCAAAAATGAAAGATATCAAATCTTTTGAAGGCATTGATTTTCTTTTTTGCGATGGGGAGGACATAGAGGGGAACATTTTTCAGCTTAGCCAGAAAAAAGCATAATCTTTTATTGCTATAAATTATAACTTTACAACATTAAAACATTTCAACTTTACAACATTTCATAATGAAATTATTAGAAGGAAAAACAGCATTAATTACAGGTGCATCAAAAGGGATCGGCCGTAAAATAGCTGAAAAATTTGCCGAGCAGGGCGCTAATGTAGCTTTTACATATTTATCATCAGTAGAAAAAGGTGAGGCTTTAGAGCAGGAATTACAAAGCTTTGGAACAAAAGTTAAAGGTTACCGTTCTGACGCTTCTAAATTTGCAGAAGCAGAGCAATTGATCACCGATATTGTTGCCGAATTCGGTACCATTGATATTGTAGTAAACAATGCTGGTATTACCAAAGATGGTTTGTTGATGCGCATGAGCGAGGAAAACTGGGATGATGTCATCAACATTAACTTAAAATCGATTTTCAACGTAACCAAAGCGGCTTCTAAAGTAATGATGAAAGCCCGTAAAGGTGTATTTATCAATATGAGTTCGGTTGTGGGTATTACAGGTAATGCTGGTCAGGCCAATTATGCGGCTTCAAAAGCAGGTATCATTGGTTTCACCAAATCGGTTGCTAAAGAGTTAGGTTCGAGAAATATCCGTGCCAACGTAGTTGCACCAGGTTTTATCCGTACCGAAATGACTGAGGTTTTAGATCCAAAAGTTGTTGAAGGCTGGGAAAAAGATATTCCATTAAAACGCGCTGGTGAAACGGAAGATATTGCCAACGTTTGCGTGTTTTTAGCTTCTGATATGAGCGCTTACGTAACCGGACAAACTTTGTCTGTTTGCGGTGGGATGCTGTAAGAGGGTTAAGGGATTGAAAGGTTGGAAGGTTGAAAGGTTTTGGGAACAGAACATTTCAACTTTCCAACCTTTTAACTTTTCTACTATTTTACAACATATTTCCCTTTTACCTCACTAACGTTAGGTTGCGTTTGATTCTTCTCAAAAGCTAAATATCCTGCTTGTAACGATTTCCAAAAGTTCGCCTGCACCGGGAATTGAGCACTATATTTTTTGATATTTCCTTCCGTCATTTTGAAAGGATAGATGTTTACCGGAATCTTTTCCTGACCAGCATTTCTGGCTTCAACGCCCAAAATATATACTTCTTTAATTTTTTCATCGGTTAAAGGTATACAGCCAACCGTTACACAATTACCATGGATGTAGATATCGCTTCCAGGCTTTCTATCTTTCCCTGTTCTGGCATAATCTACTGTATTTGGATAATTTACGCCTAAGGATAGATGAAAATTACTCATGGGATTAAAAACGTTAACATAATAAAATCCTTCCGGCGTTTGTCCATCGCCTTCAAATACTTTCGGACCAATGGTGCCAGAATGCGCACAGAAATCATAAGTTCTGAATAGCGAATAGGTTTTGGCCGAATTATTCTTTAACCATACTTCCAGTTTTCCCTCTGTTTTATAAGCATTAATTACCATCGAGAACTGATCACCATAACCACCTGCCTGAACAAACTTTCTTAATGTTTCCCATTTTTCGCTGTATGCCTTTTCTACTCTTTCGAATTTGATTTGCGTGGCTTTAAAATTTTGGGCATTCACCATAAGGCTTAGAGATAACAGAAATGTTAAACAGATTAATTTCATAAAGATTGATTTGGTTTAAAAATAGGAATTTAACCACAGAGCGCATAGCGTTCTATTTTTTTACCACAAAGGTCACAGAGAAAAGGCACGAAGTACACAGAGTCGGGAGCTTAAAAAGGTTTAGGTCCTCTGTGGTCCTCAGTGTAAAACTCGGTGCACTCGGTGGTTAAAAGAATAGGTGTTTTTAGTGTTAGTATAAATTCTTTATGGTTAATAATCTTGAAAATTTCCCTAAAATTACCATCTTTATGAATTATGACTGGTTTTTTTACAGGTGCTTCTATTTTGTCTTTTCTGGGTTGCCTGGCTTTAGGCGCGCTGTATGCCTGGTTGCTTTATCGTGGTAACAAAAATCTGGATAAAAAACTTCAATATGGTTTAACGACCTTGCGGATTGTAGTGGTTACCACCATTGCGTGGTTAATATTTGCTCCCCTCATTAAAACCTTAAATTATACCCTGGATAAACCGGTAATTATTATCGGACAGGATAATTCTCTGTCTGTTGGTCAGGTTAAAGCAACCGGTTTCGACCAGAAATTATATGAGCAAAACCTTAAAATGTTACAGGATAAACTATCAGATAAATATGAGGTAAAAACGCTTCATTTTGGCGATCAGGTTGCCGATGGTTTCGATTTTAAAAATCAGGGAAAATTAACCGATGCTTCCGCTTTTTTTCAGAAAGTGAGGGATGAATACACTAACCGAAATGTTGGTGCTATCATTTTAGCTACTGATGGTATTTTTAACCATGGTGGAAATCCTTTGTATAGCGTAAACCAGATCAATGCACCGGTTTATACCATTGCTTTAGGGGATAGTATCCCGAAGCGTGATGTGTTGATTTCGAATGTAAATTACAATAACATTGTGTACCTGGATGACGATTTCACTATCGAAGTGCAGGTGCAGGCTTTTCAAAGCGATGGAGAAAATACCTCTTTAACGGTTAGCCAGAATGGAGCAAAGATTGAACAGCAAAGCATATCCATCAGCGGCAATTCTTTTGTTAAAACGGTTCCTGTTAAGATCCATGCCGGTAAAATTGGGGTGCAGAAGTATACCATTCAATTAGGCACTTTAAAAAATGAAATCACTACCCGAAATAACGTTCAGACTTTTTATGTAGAGGTGATTGATGGCAGACAGAAAGTTTTACTAGCCGCTGTTGCACCGCATCCCGATTTAGGCGTATTAAAAGAGGCTATTTCGCTTAATAAACACTATGAGGCTAAACTTGCCCTTGCTGATGATTTAAACTCGACAGATCCGTCTAAATTCGATTTAATCGTTTTGTATCAGTTGCCCGATGTTCAAAATATTTCGTCAGTATTTTTAAAAAAATTGGCAGGTTTGAAGAAGCCGATCTGGTACATTTTGGGTGCTCAGAGCAACATCAATGCTTTTAACCAGATCCAGAATCAGGTAAATCTGAGTTCAGCCAATGGTTCTGTTCAGGAGGTATATGCTGATTTTGCCAATGGTTTTACCAGTTTTAATCTCACTGAAGAAGATAAAAAACAGTTTTCGGCTTTCGATCCTTTGCTTAGTCCGTTTGCAAGGTTGACTGTAAATGCAGGTGCAACACCTGTTTTTAATCAGCGTATCGGCAAAGTGAGTACGCAGCAGCCATTATTGTTCTTTGCAAATGAAAATGGCTTAAAGGCCGGTTACCTGATGGGAGAGGGGCTATGGCGCTGGAAACTTTCAGAGGCTGAAAATGAAAGTAATCAGTCGGTTTTAAATGACCTGATTTCAAAAACGGTTCAATACCTTTCGGTTAAAGATGATAAACGAAGATTTAAGGTTTTTACCTCGAAATCGGCTTATGATGAAAATGAATCGATCCAGTTCAATGCTACGCTTTATAACGATAGCTATCAACCTGTAAATGAGGTGGAAGTTAAACTTCAGGTAAAAAATGAAGCCGGAAAAGTGTTTAACTATATCTTCTCTAAAACTGAAAATGGCTACCAGTTAGATGCCGGAACCATGCCTGCGGGTAATTATTCTTACATGGCTAATGCAGAACTGGGTGGAAAGAAATTCACCGCCTCTGGTAGTTTCTACGTAAACACACTGATCGCGGAATATCAGCAAACAACTGCCAACCATCAGCTTCTAAATACCATATCTAAACAAAGCAATGGCAGGCTCTTTATGCCCGAAAATCTACTTAAAATAGCGGATGAAATTGGCAAAAACGAGAACATTAAAACCATCAGCTACGAGGACCGTAAATACGATGAACTCATCAATATGAAATGGTTATTTGGTTTAGTGCTGATCTTATTCGGTACAGAGTGGTTTTTGAGGAAAAGGAACGGAGAACTTTAGATGATGTAAAATGTTGGGATGTAAGATGGATGATGTAGCTAGTCTATTTCCATTGTCCGTTATCCCTCATCCATTTTTCATCTTTAATGCCATTCATCTCTGTAAACAAACTTAGGCATGTGCCATTCGAAGCGGATAGAAAGTAAGCGTAATGCTAATCCAACAACAGCCGCCGAAATGGTAGCTAACATCTCACCCCCATGGAAATGTTCTACACCGATATAAACAGCACCTGTTACAATCGCTGCACTCGCATAAATCTCTTTTCTAAAAAGAAATGGAACTTCATTACAGAGCACATCACGGAGTACGCCGCCTGCACAACCGGTAATCATTCCGCTAAACAGTACAATTAAATAGGGTAGATGAATTTCCTGAGCAACCTGGCAGCCAATTATGGTGAAAACCACCAAACCCAAAGCATCAAGGTAAAGAAATAGCTTTTTAAGTTTTGTCATTATAGATGCGATAAATGCAGCGAGTAAGGCCGCTACCGCTGTAATCACTAAATATTCCGGATGTTCAACCCAACTCATCGGGTAATGGCCGAATAATACATTTCTAACGGTCCCACCACCCAAAGCAGTTACCCATGCAATAATACAAACACCTACCCAATCCATATCACGTCTGCCTGCAGAAAGCGCAGCAGTCATCGCTTCGGCTGTTATGGCGATAATGTAAAGAATGTGGAGCATTAGATGATTAACTGTTTGATTGTTTAATCGGTTAACTGACGGAGGAGTTGTTCTATGGTTTGATTGTTTAATTGTTGGGTGACTCCAAACTCCCAACGCAAAACTCCAAACTGAAAACTAATCCTTCTTCTCTTCCTGGATAATCACAAAAACATCTTCATTGTCTTTTTTCATGAAGTATTTTTCGCGGGCAAATTTTTCAGCTGTATTCAGGTTGGTATTTAGTTCGTTAAGGTCTTTTTTAACCTGGGCAGTTTCTTTCTCGAAATATTCTTTTTCTTCCTGCAATTTATTTGCCTGACTGCGATACTCATACTGCGACATCATATCGTTTTTGTCGAAAAATAGCATCCACATCGCAAAAGCGACAGTAGCAAGGAAATATTTATTGCGGAAAAGATCTATTAAACGTTTCATATATGATATGAGATTTTAGATGTGAGATTTGAGAAGATCAAATCCAACAAACAAATATAGTATTAAAATAAAAACATCCGAAGATTTAAAATCTCCGGATGTTTCGCAAATTAGTTTTTCAACTTGTTAACACTATAGCATTGGGGTTTAAACCCAATATTATAAATTATTTCTTAGCATATTTGAATTTCGAACCGATGAAACGTGCGTTTTCACCTAATTCTTCTTCAATACGTAATAATTGATTGTATTTTGCAATCCTGTCTGAACGTGATGCAGAACCGGTTTTAATCTGTCCGCAGTTTAATGCAACAGCCAAATCAGCAATCGTAACATCTTCAGTTTCGCCAGAACGGTGACTCATTACCGAAGTATAACCATTGTTTTGTGCTAAAGTTACCGCATTGATGGTTTCAGTTAAAGAACCGATCTGGTTTACTTTTACCAGGATCGAGTTAGCAGTAGCCTCGTCAATACCACGTTGTAAACGCGTAACGTTAGTTACAAATAAATCATCACCTACCAATTGAACATGGTCGCCGATTTTATCAGTCAAGCTTTTCCAGCCAGTCCAGTCGTTTTCATCCATACCATCTTCAATAGAGATAATTGGATATTTTGCAGAAAGATCAGCTAAATATTGTGCCTGCTCTTCGCTTGAACGAATTACACCAGTAGCACCTTCAAATTTAGTATAGTCGTATTTACCATCTTTGTAGAACTCAGATGAAGCACAGTCTAAAGCTAAACAGATCTGTGAACCTGGTTTGTAACCAGCAGTTTCAATTGCTTTTAATACCGTTTCAATTGCATCTTCAGTACCATCAAAAGTTGGTGCAAAACCACCTTCATCACCTACTGCAGTAGATAAACCTCTATCATGAAGAATTTTTTTCAAGCTATGGAAAACTTCAGTTCCCCAACGTAAAGCCTCAGAGAATGAAGGAGCGCCAACCGGCATAATCATAAATTCCTGGAAAGCGATAGGTGCATCAGAGTGAGAACCTCCGTTAATGATGTTCATCATCGGAATCGGTAAAGTGTTGGCATTAACACCACCAATGTAACGGTATAATGGTTGACCGATTTCATCAGCAGCAGCTTTCGCAGCAGCCAAAGAAACACCTAAAATAGCATTAGCACCTAAGTTACCTTTGTTTTCGGTACCATCAAGGTCTAACATAATTTTATCAATTGTATTTTGCTCAAAAACATCAATACCTCTTAATGCATCAGCAATTTTAGTATTTACATTTTCTACAGCTTTTAAAACACCTTTACCTAAATATGTAGATTTATCACCATCACGTAATTCAACAGCCTCATATTGTCCAGTAGATGCACCGCTTGGTACAGCTGCACGGCCAAAAGCGCCTGCCTCTGTTACAACTTCTACTTCTACTGTTGGATTGCCTCTCGAATCGAGAATCTGTCTGGCATGGACATTAACGATTATGCTCATTTTTATTTGATTTTTTATTGATTTTTTAACCTGCTTAGTGTATAAAGTACAATTACTAAGCGCAACATCAAAGTTAGTATATTTTTTAAATAAATAAAGCGTTTTGAGGGTTAATGTTACGATAGTTGTTTGAGTTAACCGATGGTTAATTTTAAGTTAATATTGACCATGAAACTCATCTTGTCGTTGAGATCTTTAGAAGTACAATAATCTTAATTTGAAAAGGAACTGCAGAATTCCTTCGGTTGGGGTTGGTCCCGCTTTTTGTTTCAACAAAAGCTGAAAAAGCTTTTGGTTTCCACGACAATCGGGTTTAGATTACTTAGGTTCGGTAATTTATAGGAAAACTATGCCTGAAAGTGCCGTCATCTCGATCCGAAAGCTATCGGATGAAACGCAGTGAAGCGGAGAGATCTATCTCGAGACAGATTTCTCGACTTAGCTGCACCCGATAGCTATCGGGTCCGCTCGAAATGACGACACCACTGGGTAATTATCTCCTTATTTTTTAGCTTCAGCCAAAAGTTCAGAATTGAGGCGTACATATTCATCAACCTTTTGTGCTTTTGCAACGTCGATACCTTGTTGTGCAGTAGTGGCGGCGGCTGCTTTATCTCCCATTTTTAATTGGATACGGCCTTTCCACAATTTAAACCAGGGTGCTTTTGGATCTGACTTTTCTGCTTCGGTCATCCATGCTAAAGCTTGTTTCAAATCTTTCCCGTTTTGCAAATAATATTGTGCAGCAGCAAAATATGGTTTCTTTTCACCCTTCATTGCTTCGGCGATATTGGCCATTACTTTTTCATCAATAGAAGTAGTGATATTGATGGCATAGGCACTATTCTCCCACATCATATTTAAAGTTGCAGAAGTTTCGCTAACTGCCGAAAATTGCATGGTTAAAGTTTCTACTTTATCCTTTAAAGTTGTTGTTTTTACTTTCACGCGCAACACATCATCACTTTCTTTATACTCGTAAGCACCCCATTGATCGGCAATTTTATTAAAAATAACGGTCCATTCGTTTTTACCCGAAATACTGAACAGGCCATATTCGCCAGCAGGTAAATCTTTCCCTTCAATTTTAACCGCATCGGTAAATTTAACGCGTGTGGCTGCATTTGCACCGTTACGCCAAACAACGCCTAAAGGTTCCATACCGCCAAAAATTTTACGGCCTTTAACATTCGGACGGGAATAAGTTAAAGTTATTTTTCCCAATCCAAAATCCTGGATGATGGTTTGACCACTACTCGGTTGTGGGAATTTGGCTTCCTGGGCATTAGCAAAATCTGCTGCACCCAAAAGTGCTACAAACAGCACTATTGATTTGATCGATAATTTCATTGCTTTGTTGTTTTTGGTTTGCACGAATTTACGCAATAAGCTTCGGGTTTAACAAAAAATTTAATGTTGCAGCTAGCGGAGTTGATTTTTTCTAAATCCAAAAATCAGCTCATCAAAATATTCGTCATTTTTAAAAATGGTACCCTTTAATTCCGCTTCGAAAATAAAGCCCGATTTCTTTAAAACCTGCTGCGAAGCCAGGTTCGTATGTGTTGTCCGTGCAAAAATTCTATCAATATCGAAGGTAGTGAAACCATATTGAAGCATTTCTTTTATGGCAAGCGGAACAATTCCTCTTCCCCAAAAATCTTCAGCAATCCAGTAACCCATTTCTGCACTTTTACTATAAATATCGGACAGTTGATGCACACCTATCGATCCGATTACTTCACCATTTAATACAATGGCTTTGATTTGTAAGGGATCATGACTTAAAGCCAGTTGAATAAAAGCTTCCCCATCTTTTTTTTCGTAAAGAAATGGGAATTTATTGGTCAGGTATTTAGAAATATTGAAATTATTGGCGTATTTAACCAAACTTTCAACATCGCTGGGCTGGTAAGGACGTAAAGTTAGTTGCATTGATGTAGGATTTTACCAAGATGAAGTCCGGTTGTAACTTTCCAACAAAAATAAAGTCAGAAATAAAATGGTTTTATGCTGCACTTCAATCAATTTGAAAAATCTTACTTCGATCATCTCGTTTTAAAGATAGATAATATTAAGCTTCCTGAAGGCATTTTTTGGATAAAAGGAAGCAATGGTACAGGAAAAAGTACCTTATTGAAAGCGATTGCAGGGATATTGTCTTTTAAGGGTGATATCGCAATAGGAACGGTTTATCTGAAGAATCATGGTGTAGCCTACAGAAAACTGGTCAATTTTGCCGCTACCGAACCATTATTTCCCGAATTTTTAAGCGGAGCGGAGATGATCGGTCTTTTTGCGAAAGCTAAAGGTGCAAGTTCGGGACAGGCGGAGGCATTACTTGCTGAAATCGGAATGCAAGATTACATTTATAATCCATTGGGTTCTTATTCCAGTGGTATGCTTAAAAAACTTTCGCTGGTGCTGGCTTTTTTGGGCAAACCCAAATTGATCTTATTGGATGAACCTTTAAATACCATCGATGCCGAATCTCTAGAGGTGTTGTATCGTTGGATCAACAAAAAACATAAAGAAGAAGGGATCAGTTTTCTTTTATCCTCACACCAGTCATTGGATGAATTAAAATTGCCCGGACTTAAACAGATTAATATCGAAGATAAAAAATTAACCCTGAACTTTTAATGCTTCCGCTTTCGAACATTGCTTTAAGAAAAATATTTGTAGATGGGTTTTACCGGACCCATGCGGGCATGCTGCTATTCGTTTTTGTGATGTTGATCAGTTATTGTTTGTTCATCAATACATTAGGTACGGTTATGCCTGATCAGATTGATTTTTGGCAGTTTTTCTTTACCATCAGTTTGGTGAGCAATCCGTTAATTATGGCCTTTTATCTTATCGCAAGCGCATTATATACCTATAAATGCTTAAAATATCTACTCAACCAGCTTTTTCTACCTCAACAGGAGTTTTTATACTACAGTTTTACCTCATCCTCAAAAAAACAACAGTTTTATAGCTGGTGTGTAGTGTTGGCTTATATATTTATTCCGGTATGGTGTTATACTTTGTATGCCGTAGTGATTGGGATCGTATTTGGTTTTTATCTTATTTCTATTGGAATTTTATTCTTTCAGCTGCTGCTGATTATTGCAGGTGCTTATATCATTCTAAAAGAAAGTAATCGTTTAATTGAAAGCAGTAAACCCAACTGGCTAATCAGAGTAAGCCGGAAATGGAGTAAACCTGTGTTTTTATTGTATAGCTTTCAGGTTTTTAACCAATCCAAACTGGCCTATTTATTAACCAAAATGCTTTCGTGGGTATTGATTTCAAGTGTTTTTGTGCTTTTTTCTGATTTGGAAGATAATTTCAGGTTACTCATGCTCATTACCTCCTGCATTGTTGTGGCCCATGTTGTGCTCATTTATCAGGAGAAAATTTTCAATGATCGTTATTTGTCCTTTTTGCCAAATTTTCCATTCTCAAGGGCAAAAGTATTTTTTGGCTTCTGTTTAAACTATCTTATTTTATTATTGCCCGAAATATGTTGGATGACTACGCGTTTTGGCTCATTAATTTCACTCGAATTAGTCGCATTTGCTTTTTCCGCTATCCTTTTATTTAGAAATTTGCTTCTGCTGAATGAGATTCAGGTTAAAGGATTTTTGATAGGTGTTTTTTGTCTGTTTTTCCTCTTTTATGTGTTTATCATGTTTGGCTTAGGCTTAATGCTAATTCCACTAAACGTTATTGTGGCTTGGTTGGTATTCAGGAGAAATTGTTTGAACGATAATTACATTGATATTTGAACAGGTCGTCATCTCGACTGAAGCGCAGCGGAATGGAGAGATCTATGGAGACAGATTTTGCCTCGCAGAGCCTTCGGATTCTCGACTGCGTTGCACCCAATAGCTATCGGGTCCGCTCGAAATGACGACTTTTCTATAGGACTCCTTATCCATGGTCTGTGTCCGCACAGACCATCTATGAATATGATATTGTAGGAAGTGATAACTAATTTTACGAGTGTTCTGTGAGGACACAGACCACGGAATGGGATTATTTTTAAATACTTCCTAAATATTCGAAAACAAAAAGTTTAACCTGGCAAGTTCCGTTTTGATCTGGTTCATGCCAATTAAACCGCCAGACATGCCGCTTGATTGCTGAAAAATGTTGATTGTAAGTTCGTTGTTAACGCCTGGAGCCATTGTTACGCTAAATTTAAAATAAATTACAAAAGCACCAAGTAAAAGTCGTTTTATACGGCTGCCTTTTTCTAATATTAAATTGCCAAATTGATCGTTAGTCACCTGATATCCTTGTTGTTCCATCACTTCGGTAACTTTTTTAGTCATTTCATCTGCTGAAATACCTTTATATAGGTTCGAAATCAGTCCGTCAACGGCTTGAAGGTTTTTTACAAAAAGCGCCATATTATTTATAGGGATGTTTTATTTTAATTCGTCTAATACCTTAAACAACTTTTTGTTAATACTGTTTCCGCTATAATTATTAATATTGATCACCACCACATATTTGTTACCAGCAGCATCCGTATGGTAACCTGAAAAGGCAGAAACATCGTTTATGGTTCCACTTTTAATTTTCATTCCATTGTATTCAGGCAGTGCTTTATAATAATCAGTGAACCAGTTTTCTTTCTGAATCTGAAAAAGAACATTTGCCATTGCCGAGGTTGTAATTCGGTCGCCTGGAGAAAGTCCGCTGCCGTCGATAATATTCAATGCTGTTCTATCAATTCCTTTATCAGCCCAAAAGTTGATTTCAGTTTCAGCACCTTTACTTGTTGTACCTGCTTTCCCCGATTTTATCGCAATTGTTTTTAAAAGTGATTCGCCATATAAATTGATGCTTTTCTTTAAAAACCAATAGGTCATCTCGCTTAAACTTGGCGAACTAATGGTGCTTATTTTTTGTGTAACTGAAGGAATGACCTGATTGTTTAAGGTCATTAACCTTGCTGTAGTGGCCTGCTGACCGGTCGAAATCCCCAATCTCTTCAAAGTATCCTGTAAACGGTAAGCACAATCAAAAGCAGGGTCGGGGAGGGCAACCGAAATGCCTGTTTTGGCAATGCCCATTCCCCAGCTTCCGCGGAGGTAAGCAACATTACTGTAAGGTGGAAGGAAAGCATAACTTCTATCGCCCGTACCAGATGCACCGGTTTTGAGTTCATTAACCAACTGCACATAAGGCGTAGCCGGAACTGTTTTCACAATTTTCACTTCATCTGCTGTACTGCTCCCTGGCTTTAAATGGATATCGAACTGATTTTCGCGCCAGGCTAAACCCGAAGTACCAGCACCATAATAATTGCCGATATCCTGCCAAACCCAGCCTTCAGGTGTGGTTTGTGTGCCAAAAATACGGTCATCACCAATTACAGAACCTTCTATTTTTTTTATGCCTGCGGCTTTTATGGCCGTAACCCAAGTGGTTAAAACGGCACTTTCTTTGTTTTGATAACGCCACGAACCTAAAGTTGGGTCGCCGCTACCGATAATGATCAGGTTACCTTTTAATGTTCCATCTGTAGTAATTGTTCCGGTATAGGCCAAAGTAGTCTGAAACTGAAAATCTTTCCCTAAAATACTAAAGGCTGTTGCAGCCGTAATGGTTTTTAGTGTTGAAGCGGTAGCTAAACCGATCTGCTCATTTTTAGCATATAGCGTTTTACCGGTATTGGCATCCAAAACGCAAAGAGATACTAGGGCATGTTTTGCCTGTTCGTCGTTTAATAAATTATCAAAGGCTTTTTCGATGTTTAGGATCCTGTTTTGGGCATTTGCTGCAATTGTTAAGCACAGCGATAGGGACAATATTTTGAAAAATTTCATTTTTTTTGCGGGCGATTATTTTACATCAGGAAACTGGTATAGTTAGCTTTATTTATAACGTATGTTTCGTTGGTGGGGTATGCATCTAAAAATGTTGAGGGAAACTTTACTTTTTTATTCGCGTTCCACTTGATCTCTATGGCATTTACTTTTCCATCAACTTCTTCTATTAAATCAATTTCCTGTTGCTGAAAACTGCGCCAAAAATAATATTTTGCATGCTTTCTTTTATTATTACTGGCCTTTATGTATTCAGATACGATGTAATTTTCGAATAACTGACCAGCATCCTGTCGTAAGCCGAGCATACTAAAATTTTCGATTACCGCGTTGCGAATTCCTGTATCATAGAAGTATATCTTTTTACTCTTTTTAATTTCGTTCCGCAGGTTACTGCTGTAAGCACCTAGCCTAAATACAACGAAACATTGTTCTAATAAATCGATGTAACGCTCAACAGTAAGTTTATCGGCCTCAATCATTTGGCCAAGTTCAGTATAAGAAACTTCGTTACCAATCTGTAGTGCTAATGCCTGTACCAATTTTTCGAGCTGTAAAGGTTTTCGGATGCCAGTCAGGGATAAAATATCCTTAAAAAGATAACTGTTGGCCAAATTTAATAACAGCTCTTTTTCTTCACCCGGATAATTGATCGCATCAGGATAAGTACCATAAATTAACCTTTTTTCTAAAGCCTGTTCTTCAATAAGCACATTAGTGTCTTCAATAAGTTCTGCAACAGAAAAAGGGAAGAGGTGATATTCGAATTTTCTTCCCGTTAATGATTCTTTGATGCCAACGGCCAGATCTAATGATGAGGAACCTGTAACCAGTAACTGGACATCAGTAAAATTATCGACGATCAGTTTTAACGTTAAGCCAATATTGGTAACACGTTGTGCTTCATCGATGAAAATGATTTTGTTAACACCGATAATTGATTTTAACCGCTCAATACTGATGTCGGTTAATGTGGTGCGTACATTAGCTTCGTCACAGTTTAGGAAAACAAAGGACAATTCTGTTTTTTTTACGAGTTGCTTTAACATAGTGGTTTTACCCACTTGCCTTGCACCGGTAACAATAATGGCTTTTTGTTTAAAAAATTTCGATTCGATGTGATTCTGCAGATTTCTTATAATCATCTTACAAATTTTACTTCTCTCAAATATAGCAAAATTCTGTGCTAATCACTAAATTATATATAATTTAGTGATTACGATCTCTTTTTTATATATAATTTAGTGATTGCGATCGCTAAATTGCATAATTATAAGAATGTAGCTTACCCGTTGAATAACTTATTACGCTTAATTTCCTTTCCCTGCCTCAGTTTTATTGCATGATAAATAGTGGGTACGTCATTTGTCCATTTTTTGAGGGTAAAAACAATGGCGAGTATTTCCAAGCGGGTGGCCATGCAGAGCCAAAAACAAATTTCAAAGAGCACCACCGATTCGCAATGCACCATAATTTCGACTAAAGTAGCAAATATTGTCAGCGTCCAGATTTTAGCACCAATTGAATGTGTGGCAATTTCTTTTTTGAATTTGATATAACTTAAAGCATAAGTTGAAGCTTCAAAAGCACCAAGGACAATTAATTTGACCAGGTTGGTTTTAAAGAAATCAGGACATTGGATATAAGTGGCAACTGCCACCGAGATAAAAAATACCTGATCGATTCCGGAATCAAGCCGCCTTAACTTTTCGGAAGAGATATTGAGCTTACGGGCAATAATGCCATCAAAAACATCGGTTAACAAACCAATGGATAATAAGGTGATGGCTAAAAAAGAATAATTGCTAACATGGAAAACGCTTAACAGGATGATTCCAAAACCGATAAGTAATCTGGAATATATAAGCGCAATGGGAATATGTTTCATTGTTGGAACGCAAAAAAAAAGCCTCCCGATTTTACATCGGGAGGCTTTTGAGTTTTATTGATTAAACCAATTCTTTCTGAATCAGATATTCGGCAATCTGAACTGCATTGGTTGCTGCACCTTTACGTAAGTTATCGGCAACAATCCAAAGGTTAAGGGCTTTAGGAGCCGACTCATCCCTACGGATACGGCCTACAAAAACTTCATCTTTTTCGTGTGCATCTTTCGGCATTGGGTATTTTAAGTTAGCCACATCGTCAACAACAATTATACCAGGCGATTTTTCTAAAATACTACGCACTTCGGCTAAATCGAAATCATTTTCAAACTCGATATTTACCGATTCTGAGTGACCACCCATTACCGGAATACGAACCGTTGTAGCGGTAACTTTAATGCTATCATCGCTCATGATTTTGTTCGTTTCCTTAACCATTTTCATTTCTTCTTTGGTATATCCGTTTTCCAAGAAAACATCAATATGAGGAAGAACATTTAAATCGATTTCATAAGGATAAGCTTTCGGGCCATCAATACCTTTACGCTCATTCATTAACTGCTCAACCGCTTTAACACCTGTACCGGTAACCGATTGGTAGGTAGAAACCACCACACGTTTAATTTTGTATTTATCGTGTAGAGGCTTTAATACCACCACCATCTGGATGGTAGAACAGTTTGGGTTAGCAATAATTTTGTTATCGATAGAAAGTTCGTGTGCATTAACTTCCGGTACAATTAATTTAATTGCAGGATCCATTCTCCAGGCAGAAGAGTTATCGATAACCGTTGTTCCAGCCTCTTTAAAACGTGGCGCGTGCTCTAATGAAGTATTTCCACCAGCCGAAAACAAAGCGATATCTGGCTTCATGCTGATTGCAGTATCCATGCTAACAATTGGGAACTTCTTACCCTTAAAAGTAATTTCCTTACCAACGCTCTTTTCTGATGCTACGGGAATTAACTCTGTTAAAGGGAAATTTCTTTCCTCCAATACTTTTAACATGACAGTGCCAACCAATCCGGTTGCACCTACTACTGCTACTTTCATTTTAAATTTTTTTTATATTATTAATTATTTGATATAAGCCCAAATATGCTAAAAATTAAGCTTATATCCCTATTGTTACCAATTAAATTTGCTTTTAATGTTTAAAATTTTGGGTTTTCGATAGAAAATATGGGTAGAAGATAAATCATTAATTCGATTTAGTAAAACTTGATAAGAGAGGCTTTCTTTCTTTTTTTTGGAAAGCAGGTTCCAGCGCTTATTGGTTACGAAAGTCCTGCCATCCGCTTTATCCCGATGAAGAATCGGGATGCCCGCTACTGTCAGGTTTAATTAACCTAGGTCAGCCGTTCTAGCATGGTGCGAACCTTACGGATCGTCCTCGTTTTTAAAGAGGATGTATGAGAAAAGCGATTTTATCGCTGTACGCATCTCTTCCTCTATGTGCTTTTTTAGTTTAGACCTCGCAGGTTTTGAAAACCTGCGAGGTCTGGAGAAAATTTAAATTAAACTTGCTTTGATATAATCGCAGCTTGTTTTGATCGAGCCAATTGGATCTGGCTGATAGTTATTTTCGTGCTCCACAAAAAAGTGTTGCATACCTGAAAGTTTTGCCTGAGCAAAAATCGATTTAAAATCAATTGATCCTTTACCCACCTCGGTGTTTAATTCAGGTTTGGCTTTGTCCATATCTTTTACGTGCCACATTGGGAAACGGCCTGGGTATTTTTTAAATAATGCTAACGGATCATTACCTGAACGTACTACCCAGTATAAATCCATTTCAAAATTAACCAGGTTTTTATCGGTTTCAGTTAAGTAAACATCGTAACCCGTAGTATCGCCTAATTTTTTAAATTCGAAATCGTGGTTATGATAAGCGAATTTTAATCCTGAGGCTTTTGCAATTTCTGCCACTTTGTTAAAATCATTGGCTGTTTTTTTGAAACCATCTGCACCTTTACTCATATCAACGTGTGCGCCGGCAATGGTAAAATATTTACCGCCAATTGCAGCTGATGATTCGATATCTGCTTTTAACCTATCGGTATTTCCTGTTTTTACAAAATCATCCATGTGGTAATGTCCACTTGGTGCTTTTAAGCCATTGGCATCAAGTAAGGCTTTAAATTCTTTAGGTGTTAAACCCCAAAATTTTCCATTTGCAAAACCATAAGTTTCGACCTCTTTGTATCCGGCTTTTGCTACTTTTTCAATAACGCCTTTTACATCTTTTGGCAATTCATCGCGTAGGGTGTATAATTGCAGGCCAACATTTTTGCTTACTTTATCAAAAGCAAATGATGGGATTAACAAAGCCGCTCCGGCTGCTAATCCTGCTTGTTTTAAGAATGTTCTTCTTGAATTCATTGCTTAAGATTTAAATAATTTCTTTTTTTATAAATGCGCAGCTTGCGGTAACGGAACCTAGTGGATTTGGCTTATAATTGGTTTCGTGCTCTACGAAGAAATGTTTCATGCCCGAAAGTTTAGCCTGGGCAAAAATAGGTTTGAAGTTAATAGAACCAGTTCCTACTTCAGCATTTAATGCCGGATTGGCTTTATCCATATCTTTAACATGCCACATGGTAAAACGGCCCGGATTTTCTTTGAATAACTTAATCGGATCGTTGCCTGAGCGTACTACCCAATACAAGTCAAGTTCGAAATCAACCAGTTTTTTATCGGTTCCTTTCAACAGGATCTCGTAACCGGTGGTATCACCCTGTTTTTCGAATTCGAAATTGTGGTTATGATAGGCTAATCTGATACCGGCTGCTTTTGTTAATTTTCCAGCTTCGTTAATCCTGGATGCGATTTTTTTATAATCGTCGGCATTTTTTCTGATGCTTCCGTCTAACCAGGGAATGGTTACGTATTCGCTGCCCAGTACTTTTGCTGCTGCAATTGCCGCTTTAAGTTCTGTGGTATTTCCATCAGCCAGGTAAGTGCCTAAACCGTAATGGCCACTTGGTGCTTTTAATCTGTTAGCATCCAACAATGCTTTAAATTCTTTGGGCGTTAATCCCCAAAATTGATCTTTTATCGAAAAACCATAGGTTTCAACTTCTTTGAAGCCAGCTTTTGCCACCTTGGCAATGGTTCCCTTTACATCTTTAGGAAGTTCGTCCCTTAAAGAATATAATTGTAAGCCTACTGCTTTTTTATCGGTAGCAAAAGCGAACGACGGCGCCAAAAGTGCTGCCGCTGCAGCCATACTACTATTGAGTATAAAACTTCTTCTTGATATCATAGGTATATTTTTAAATGTCGCAAATTGAGATTGCCTTTTTTAAGGAGGCTATTTTATCAGCGTTTTTAGGTATAAATTCTTGTGCAACGAAACCTTTAAAGCCGGTTTCGGCAATGGCTTTCATAATGGCCGGGTAATAAAGTTCCTGTGTATCATCAATTTCGTTTCTGCCCGGAACACCAGCAGTGTGGTAATGGGCAATGTACTGATGGTAATCTCTAATGTTCCTGATCACATCACCTTCATCAATCTGCATGTGGTAAATGTCATAAAGTAACCTAAAGTTTTCAGATCCTAAACGTTTGCAAAGCTCTGCTCCCCACGAGGTTCTGTCGCACTGGTAATCTTTATGGTTCAGCTTGCTGTTTAATAACTCCATTACCAGAACAACATTGTGTTTTTCGGCCAATGGCATCAATTGTTTCAGGCCTTTAACACAATTGTTCCAACCGGTTTCATCATCTTTACCACGGCGGTTTCCGCTAAAACAGATGAGGTATTTATATCCGGCTTCGGCTACAAGCGGAATCATTGCTGTATAGTTCTGAATTAATTTTTCGTGGAATTTTTCATCGTTAAAACCATCTACCAGATTAATTTCTGCTCCATTGCACATGGTCGATTCCAGGCCATGTTTTTTCAAGGTCGGCCAATCTTTAGGGCCAACGAGGTCAATGCCTTTAATACCGATTTTTTTAGCTTCGATGCAAAGTGTTTCTACATCGAAACTGCTAAAACACCAGCGGCAAACTGCATGGTTGATATTTCCTTTTAGCCTTAGCGGCTGATCTGATGCTGCTTTATCCATTGCTAATGCTGAAAATCCTGAAGAAACACTAATCGCAGCAGTTCCTGCGATGATGTTCTTTAAAGCATTTCTTCTATTTACGTTTGAGGCCATATTAAACTGCTTTAGCTTCTATTTCAGATTTAGTTTTATCGTTGAACAGCAGGGCAAACAATAAGAACACTGCCGCTGCAATTCCTGCCGGGATAATCCAAACCATTTTCCAATCCGTTACCTCTCCGGTTTTATACATGTCGGTAATTAATCCGGCTACTTTAAAGCCAATCAACATACCCACGCCATAAGTTGCAAGCGTGATAATACCCTGTGCCGCACTTTTAAATTTTTCTCCGGCTTTTGAGTTGGTATAAATCTGACCAGAAACAAAGAAGAAATCGTAACAAACACCGTGGAGCGCAATTCCAATGATCAGCATAAAGCTTAAGTTGCCGGCATTACCATAAGCAAATAACACATAACGTACCGCCCAGGCCAACATACCCACAATGATGGTTTTCTTAAAACCATATTTAGAAAAGAATACCGGAATGGCCAATAAAAATAGTGCTTCGGAAACCTGACCGATGGCCATTTTACCTGTTGGGTTTGAAACTTTAATATCTGCCAGGAAAAGGCCCGCATTTTGATAATAAAAGGCTAATGGGATACAGATCAGGATGGAAGAGATGAAGAAAACAGCAAAATTTTTATCTTTTAATAGTTTTAACGCATCCAGACCTAAAATGTCACCAATTTTTATTTTTTCGTCTTTGGCAACCTTTGGAGGAGTAGCAGGTAAAGTAAAACTAAATATTCCTAAGACCAAAGAAGCGATACCAGCCATTAAAAAGGTGCTTTTTAATAATCCCGCCTGAATTCCTTCCGGAGAATCCCAGTGAAATGCAAAACTGATCAGTAAACCAGCAATGATCCACCCGATTGTACCGAATACCCTGATGTTTGCAAATTCTTTTTCAGCATCTTTCATTTGGTTAAAAGAAACCGAATTTACCAGTGCAAGGGTAGGCATGAACAAAATCATGTAAGCTAAAACGTAAGGGTAAAAAACGCTTACATCTGGCGCAGTATACATCTGGTACATTAAAATAGCACCAATAATGTGTAAAACACCTAAAATTCTTTCAGCGTTAAAATACCTGTCGGCGATAAGGCCAATGATAAATGGAGCAATAATTGCGCCCCAGGATTGTGTTGAAAATACAGAACCAATTTCAGAATTGGTTGCCTTTAGGTTATTGTTTAAGAAAGCTCCTAAAGTTACAAACCATGCACCCCAGATAAAAAATTCCAGGAACATCATGGCAGAGAGTTTAAAGCGAGTAGTGCTATTCATTTGGTTTATATAAGGTTATTAGGTTTAAGGTTTAAGGCGTAGGGTTAAAACGAAGGATATAATCCTCAACATTTACCTTACGCCTTCAGCCTCATTATATTTAAGTTTTAGATATATGGTTAAATCGGAAGAAAGGAAACCTTCATCCTTTTACCTTACACCTTTAACCTATTTTAAAGTTCTTTTATCGAGATGTTTTTGTACCAAACTTCATCTCCGTGATCTTGCAGGGCAATTTTGCCGGTTTTAAACGTTCCCCAGTTTTCCCATGTTGCAAATTTACTGACTGCAACAATTTTTTTCCAGTTATCATCCCAAAGGGTGGTTTTTACCACTTCAACTCCGTTTAAAATTAAAGTTAAATTACCTTTTTTACTAATGATTTCTGCTTTATTCCATTGACCAACAGGTTTAACCGGCTCAGATGAGCTTTTTACAAGGTCGTATAAATCGCCAGCACGGTGTTTGGTGATTTTTCCATCCGGGTGACCGTCGTTATCAATTACCTGCATTTCTAAACCTGTAGAGTAGGTAGCGTGATATTTAGGCTCTTCGTGAACGTAAAAAATTAAACCACTATTGGCTTTTGGAGCTACTTTCCACTCATATTTTAAATGGAAATCGCCATATTCTTTGTCTGTAACCAAATCACCACCGCCATCAGTGCCTTTTTTGGCTAAATCCAGGTGCAATGCACCATCCTGAACCTGCCAGCCACTACCAACAGTAGTTTTGTTATAGGTATGCCATCCTGTAGTGGTTTTACCATCAAACAGTGGTTTGAAGCCCTTTTGAGCTTTTGATATTTGTGTAACTGCTAACAGAATACAAGCAGAAAGAAAGATTTTTTTCATTTTTTTTTAAATAAAACCTCGCAGGTTTTTTTGCTGCGAGGTTTATGATAATTAAAGAGTTAAATTGTTCCAGCCCTGGCGGTATTCGCGTTTTACAAACTGGTTTGCTTCGTCGAAATTGGTAACTTTCATGTTGTCGTTATCCCAAAGCATTTTGGTGTACCTGCCTGGATAAGTAGTTTTGCCGTTAACTGTTTTTTGGATATCGAAACTTCTGATGGCCAAATTCGCCATTAATAAAGCTTCTGTTAACGGTCCTGCAATTTCGAAAGGAGAACTAACTTCCTGTTTGCCATAACCTGCAATTGCGGCTTCAACCCATTGTTTATAGTGGCCGTTTGCACCATTTGGTACGCGGGCGTATTTTGGCGCAACTTTAATGTCTTTGTTTTTACTTAAAGGCAACAATTTCGGGTTTGCGCTATAGGTTTCAGACATCATTTTACCTTTAGTTCCGATGAACAAGGTACCATTACCACCATCACCAAAAGTTTCGTCAGCTTCTAATTCTTCAGGGCGTTCCGGCTGGATACCACCGTCCATCCAATGTAAGGTTACATCACCTTTGGTTTTATTGGTTTTAGGAAATTTTAAGGTAACGTGACTTGATGGAGGGCAGCTTTCAGGGAAATAACCGCGTTTAAATTCATCTACATAAACAGAGCCTACGCTTGCTTCAACTTCTTTTGCATATTTTAAGTTTAATACACTAAAAGGAGCTTCGATTAAGTGGCATCCCATATCCCCAAGGGCACCGGTTCCGTAATCCCACCAGCCACGCCAGTTAAAAGGAACCAGTTTGTCTATAAAATCTTTTTCAGGAGCAGTACCCAACCATAAATTCCAGTCTAATTCTTTTGGAATTTCGGCTTTTTTTGTTGGTCGTGGAATGCCCTGTGGCCAAACCGGTCTATCTGTCCAGGCATAAACCGTATGTACATCACCAATTAAACCCGCTTCATACCATTCTTTCATTTGGCGTGGACCATCGTTTGATGCACCCTGATTACCCATTTGGGTAACCACTTTATATTTTTTTGCAGCAGCGGTTAAGATACGCGCTTCATAAATATCGTGTGTTAAAGGTTTTTGCACGTAAACATGTTTGCCCAGCTGCATGGCAGCCAAAGCCTGTATGGCATGGTTATGATCGGGAGTGGAAACAGAGACCGCATCGAAGTTTTTATGTTCTTTATCCAGCATTTCGCGCCAGTCTTTATAGTATTTGGCTTTAGGGAAAGCTTTCACACTATTGGCTGCGCGGCGATCGTCAACATCACATAAAAAGGCAATATCTGCTTTTCCGCTTTTGTTGAACATATCTATATCGCTCTGGCCTTTTCCGCCGACACCAATGCCGGCAACCAGTAAGCGATCGCTTGGTGCTAAATAACCGGGTCCGCCCAATACATGGCGGGGCACGATCATAAAAGCTGCGGCAGCGATTGCCGAAGTTTTAATAAAATCACGGCGGTTACTCGTGTTTTTATTTTCTTGCTCTGTTTTCATATTAGTAAATCGATTTGCTAATTTGGTTAAAATTATTTTTTAAGGGATAAAATGTACTTTACCATCAATTTTGCATCGTCTTTTTTAAGTGTAGCATGAGCAGTCATTGGCATATTGCCCCAAACCCCGGTTCCACCTTTAATAATTTTATCGGCTAACATGTTGATGTTTTTCTCGGTAGCCGGATATTTTTTAGCGATTTCTACATAAGCAGGGCCAATAATTTTATTGGTTTTGTTATGGCAACCTAAACAATCTGATTTATTGATCAGTTTTTCGCCTGGATTTGACTGGAAAGCAGCATGGTTTGTCATTGTTGCTGTTGCAACTACCGTTTTTTCTCTGGTTAAATCTGCCTTTGAAAATGAAGCCATAAAGATGACTACAGCGCCTAAAATTAAAAATGTCTTTTTCATTTTGTGTGTGTTTTGTGTTTGTTAATCTTGTAATCCTAATATTCTTTTGTTGAAAGCGCTATCACTGCCTGATGCAGCGAAATCATCAAATGCTTTATCTGTTACGTTAATGATGTTCTTTTTAATGAATTCGGCACCTTCGCGGGCGCCATCTTCCTGGTTTTTAATACAGCATTCCCATTCCATAACGGCCCAACCTTTAAAATCATATTGTGCCAATTTACTAAAAATGGTTTTAAAATCAACCTGCCCATCTCCTGGCGAACGGTAACGGCCGGCACGGTTTGCCCAACTTTGGTAGCCGCCAAAAGTGCCTTGTTTGCCCGTAGGGTTAAATTCTGCGTCTTTAACATGGAAAGCTTTAATGCGTTCGTGGTAAAAATCGATGTATTGAATGTAATCCAATTGTTGCAACACAAAGTGTGATGGATCATACAATAAGCATGCCCGCGGGTGATTATTTACTGCGGCAAGGAACATTTCGTAAGTTTCGCCATCAAATAAATCTTCTCCGGGGTGTATTTCGTAGCAAACATCAACACCACATTGGTCAAACTCATTTAAAATTGGTGTCCAGCGTTTTGCAAGTTCTGCAAAACCTTCTTCAACTAATCCGGCAGGGCGTTGCGGCCATGGGTGGAAATATTGCCATAATAACGAACCACTAAATGTTGCATGTGCATTTAAGCCTAAATTTTGAGAGGCTTTGGCTGCATATTTCATTTGTTGCACGGCCCATTCTGTTCTGGCTTTGGGGTTTTTATGTACTTCTTTTGGTGCAAATGCATCAAAAAGATCATCGTAAGCAGGATGTACGGCAACCAACTGACCTTGTAGGTGGGTAGAAAGCTCGGTAATCTCTAAACCATAAGAAGCAATTTTCCCTTTCAGTTCATCGGCATAAGTTTTACTTTCAGCCGCTTTTTGAAGATCAATAAACCTTGCATCCAGTGTTGGCATCTGAATACCTTTAAAACCTAATCCGGCTGCCCATTCGCAGATATTTTCTAAGGTGTTAAATGGTGCCTCGTCGCTTATAAATTGTGCTAAAAATACTGCTGGTCCTTTTATTGTTGTCATGCTGAATAGTTATAGTTTATAATCGTGCCACTTTTGATCAGACTGGCTGGAAGCCACTACATTTTCAATAAATGCCATTCCTCTTACGCCGTCTTCTGCACCTGGAAAATCCAACATTTCTGCAGTAGGTTGCTCATTGTTAAGTTTTGCATTTACAGTTAAGGCGAAGTTTCTATAAATATTTGCAAATGCCTCTAAGTAACCTTCAGGGTGACCGCCTGGTGTACGGGTATTATGCTGAGCGAAACTCCCCATATAACCATTACCTGTTCTATAGATCTGTGCAGGTGCATTTAACCATCTGGCAATTAAAGTATTTGGTTCCATCTGGTGCCATTCTATACCACCTTTTTCGCCATAAACCCTAATTTTTAATGCGTTTTCTTCTCCGGCAGCAATTTGAGAGGCTACCAGCACACCGTTACTTCCGTTATCGAATTTTAACAATACGTTGCCATCATCATCAATTGCTCTTCCAGGAACCACAATATTTAAATCGGCACAGATTTTTGTGATTTTTAAGCCAGAAATATATTCTGCCAGGTGTGCAGCATGTGTACCAATATCGCCCATGCTACCGCTTTTTCCGGTTTTTGATGGGTCGGTACGCCAGGCAGCCTGGGCATTGCCTTCGCGTTCTGAAAGGGTGCTTAACCAACCTTGAGGATATTCTACCACAATTTTTCTGATGGCACCTAAAGCACCTTCGCTAACCATTTGTTTTGCCTGTTTAACCATTGGATAACCCGAATAGGTATGGGTTAAACATAAGGTTAAACCTGTTTCTTCAACTTTTGCTTTCAGCTGTTTTGCTTCTTCTAAAGTTAAGGTCATTGGTTTTTCGATTACCACGTTGAAGCCTTTTTCCAAAGCCATCATGGCAGGGGCGAAGTGGGCAAAATTTGGGGTTACGATGGTTACGAAATCGATTCTTTCGTCTGCTGGCAATTCACTTTCCCTGGTCAGCATTTCTTCGTAATTGGTGTAGATCCTGTTGTCAGGAAGGAAAAGTAGTTTTCCAGATTCATACCCGATTTCAGGGTTTACACTTAAAGCTCCGGCAGATAATTCGATCAGGCCATCCATATTGGCAGCCAAACGGTGTACGGCACCGATAAAAGCGTCTTTTCCACCGCCTATCATGCCCATTCTTAATTTTCTTTTCATTTTTGAGGTATGGGGCATAGGGCTAAAGGCTTAGGGCATAGGGAGATTGAACCCTATACCTTAAGCCTTCTACCTTAAACCTTTCTAGATGTTCTTTTTCTTTAATTCTTTTACAGCATAATCGCAAGCTCTTGCAGTTAAGGCCATAAATGTTAACGATGGATTTTGACAGGCGATTGATGGCATACAAGATCCATCAGTTACAAAAACGTTGTTTACTTCGTGCATCTGGTTCCATTTGTTCAGTACTGAAGTTTTTGGATCGTTACCCATCCTCGCGGTACCCATTTCGTGGATTGCCATACCTGGATAACAACCTGCATCATAGGTTTTGATGTTTTTCATGCCTGCTTTTTCTAACATTTCGGCCGCATCGTTCATCATATCCACACGCATTTTTTTCTCGTTTTCCTTGTATTCGCAATCAATGGCCAATACCGGCTGTCCCCATTTATCTTTTTTACTATGGTCGATGTAGACCTTGTTTTCGTAATAAGGAAGCATTTCTCCGAAACCGCCCAATCCCATGGTCCATTTGCCCGGTTTGGTCATTTTTTCTTTCAAGTCTGCACCGAAGGATAATTCGGCTACATCACTTTGCCAGTTTGCCCTGCTTGCACCGCCCTGATAACCGAAACCACGTAAATAATCACGTTTATCGTTACCAATGTTCTGATACCTAGGTACATAAATTCCGTTTGCACGGCGTCCGTAAGTATATTTATCATCAAAACCTTCGGCTTCGCCTGATGCGCCGCAACGGAAATGGTGATCCATCAAGTTGTGACCCAATTGTCCGCTGGCATTACCCAAACCATTTGGATGTGCTTCTGAAGTTGAGTTTAATAAAAGGAAAGTTGAACCTAATGTAGAACCGTTTACAAAAACGATTTTAGCATAAAATTCCATGGTTTTGTTGGTCTGCGCATCGATAACCATTACCCCTTTTGCTTTTTTCGTATCCTTATCATAAATGATGTGGTTTACGATAGAGTATGGGCGTAAAGTTAAACGTTTGGTAGCCATAGCCGCAGGTAGGGTAGAAGATTGCGTACTGAAATAAGCACCAAAAGGGCAACCACGACTACATAAATTTCTGTATTGGCAATTGCCACGACCTTTGTGAGGCACTGTTAAATTGGCGGTACGGCCAATCATGATGATACGCTCTCTTTTATAATGTTCTTCTACGCGTGCTTTTACCGATTTTTCTACAATGTTTAAATCCATTGGAGGTAAAAACTCACCATCAGGACAAGTAGGCCAGTTTTCTTTTGATCCACTGATGCCGGCAAAACGCTCAGCATAATCGTACCAGGGCGAAAGCTCTGCGTAACGGATAGGCCAGTCTGCACCGTGACCATCTTTTTTATTGTCTTCGAAGTTGTGATCGCTTAAACGATAACTCTGACGGCCCCACATTAGGGATTTTCCACCCACGTGGAAACCACGGTACCAATCGAAACGTTTATCTTCGGTGTAAGGGCATTCTAAATCGTTTACCCACCATTTTTCGTTTGCTTCCTGGTAAGGGTAATCTCTTTTTTGTACAGGGTGGGTACGTTTTTGCTCTTCGGTTAACTTACCAGCATGTTTAAAATCCCATGGGTTTTTCATGGCGGTTTCGTAACCTGTAATGTGCTCAATGTTCATTCCTCTTTCGAGCATCAGTACACGTAAGCCTTTCTCTGTAAGTTCTTTTGCAGCCCAGCCGCCACTAATCCCCGATCCTACTACAATAGCATCGTAAGTATTTTCTGCTTTTAAATCTGTATTTAAATTCATGATGTTTTGTTATTGAGGTTGGAAATTAGGTTGCCCATGATTTTTGGCCTGGTTTTAAAGGCGCATTACCATCATATCGGCCCGGAATAAGCACATATTCGCGTGCTTTGGTGCAACCAATCTCTGAAGAATAATAGCCGAGTAAGGTTAAATCTCTTGCGGTGATGAAAAAGTAAGCCAGATCTTTGTTTTCTTCTGATTTACCATCTTTTTGAGCAAGTGCGATTGTTCTTAAATCGATCATTAATTTTTTGCGGTCGGCTGGTGTTAAGGCCAGGTAGTTCTTACCGAAATCTTTCATTGATTTTGCCTGAAGATCTTTAAAGCCCTTCGAAAATGAGGTTTGCATTTCGGCCGGGTAACAATCTTTCATCATCATCGGAATAAACTTACCTAAACCTGCGGCTTTGGCACCTGCAGAGGTTTTGGTAGTCGGGACAATAATGTCAGCAAACTCGGCAAAAATCTTTTCATCTTCCACCGAATAATTCACAAATTTTTTTTCGTTTTCAGGGAGCGTAAAACTTTCAAATAAAACGCCCATTGTACTTGCTGAGATTGCTCCTCCCAACAAAAATGCAACGTTTTTGAGTGCTTCTCTTCTGTGCATCGTCTTTATGGTTTTATATATTGGTTATTTATGTGTTCAATTAGTAATATTAGAAAAAATATAGCGGAAAGAATAAATTTTTTGGATTAAATTATCAGACTGCAATGCGATTGTTACCGCGTAGAATTGTTCTAAATAAATAGCTTTTTATTGCTCTGTTGGTATTTTGAGTAGGTTTTTACTGGTATTTTACTTGGTGTAAAAAGTACATTTAGTATAGGTGAGGAACTTATTTACTAATAAATCCCAGAAGCGGGCTATTTCTCAGAGAAATTCTGCTTAAAGCTGGTTCTTTTTGATGTAATTATAACTTTCGGCTATACTCTCATAAGGTGCTTTTTTAATAATATCCTGTTCTGTGAAAATGTAGTCGACACCTGCCAGTTTGGAAGCTGCAAAAATGCTTTTGAAATCGATTCTGCCAGCGCCTACTTCGGTAAAAACGGCTTTGTCTGTTTTGTCCATATCTTTAACATGGAACATTTTATAACGGCCGGGATTTTTCCTGAACATGGCTACGGGATCTAAGCCTGCATTTACTGCCCAAAAAATATCAAGTTCAAAACCTACCAGTTTGGCATCGGTTTCTGTTAAGAGGATTTCGTAACCTGTAACGCCATTTCCCTGATCTTTAAATTCGAAATTATGGTTGTGGTAGGCCAGTTTTAAACCCGATTTTTGGCAAAGTTCTGCCGCCTGGTTAAATTTGGCGGCCATACGTTTGTAATCGTCCAGGCTTCCGTTGGTCCTGATATCAGTTGGCAAAGCCGGAATCACAAAGTATTTTTGGTTTACAGTGGCTGCTGTTTCAATGTGCGATTTTAATACTTTATCGTCTCCTGAAGATAAGAACTCTGTTACATTGTAATGTCCGCTCGGGGAGGTGAGTCCGTTTGCTTGCAATAAAGCATTGAAATCTTTGGCTTCCAAACCCCAAAAACCTTTCACCTCGTATTTGCCCGGATAACCATAATAGGTTTCTACCTGGTTATAGCCGATTTTGGCAACCTGTTGGATGGTGGCTTTTACATCAGCAGTTAACTGTTCCCTGAGGGTGAAAAGACCGATTCCGATTTTTGAAACTTTTGCCGACTGAGCTAAAGCTGTAGTAATGATAGCCGGACTTAAAAAGGCTGCCGCACCTGCTAAGCCTGCCTGTTGTAAAAATGTTCTTCTTGTTGTCATGATGATGTTTTTAGAATAAAAAAAACCGGAGCGTAAACTCCGGTTTGATTTGTTAGAATGAATAAGCCAATGATCCCCAGAAAGTACGTTGAAGTAATGTCCGTCCAATCATTAATGTGCCAGGGGTAACGGTCGAGAAATCCCTGAACTGGTCTCCGCGAACATCGCCCTCTGTCAACACTTTTGCATTTAACAAGTTGTCTGCCCAAAATCTTATTGAAACTTTTTTAGTGAAATTGTATCCCGCTCCAGCTTTCATTACCACATAGGCAGGTAGTTTGTAACTGTCGCTGGGAGAGGTAAAACGGCTACCCACATAATTTGCCGCTACATATAAGTTGAAATTTTTGTAATCGTAGTTAGCGCCAAGCTCGGTATTTAAAACCGGCACGCGTTCTGTTCTTTTACCAGTGAAACTATAGGTACGGTCGCCAAATTCTGCCAGTACGGCTGCATTTCCTTTGGTTGATGCTTCGTAATCGGTGTATTTAGAATCCTGTAATGTTCCTGTTAAACGTAAACTAAGCGGTTTGGCAATTTTGTAAGAAACTTCGTATTCGGCACTGAATGTGCGGGTAGAACCGAATGCAACTAAAGCTTGTGTTCCTGCTGCTGTTGTTGGTACGTTGATGGTTAACGATACATTTTTAATGGCTGAGTAACTTCCTGAGGCAAAAATAGCGAGATTGTTCTTCGCGTATTTAAAACCTACCTCACCTAAATAAACCGGACGTTTTTTGATGTTGGCCGGATTATATGCCGAGGCATTGTAATCGCCAATTGTTGGTGCATTATAAGCTTTGGTAGCCCTTGCAAAAATGCTTGAAGTGGAGTTTATTTTATAGTTGGCACCAACTGATGCCGCCCAATTGGTTAAGGTTTCATCGTAAGGCGTATAACCTAAAATTGTTGCAGTGGCGGCTGCAGTAGTATTAACCGTTCCATCTGTATTTAGCGCATAATAAGGTCTGTCGCCTTTTACATTTTGGTTGTCAATCCTCGCACCGATATCTAAACGCCATTGTTCAGAAATTTTGATCTCATCTGAAGCATAGGCTGATAAGGTTCTGGTATCGCCAATAAAGGTGTTTTTGGTCTGGATGGTACGCTCTGCTGCAATTGGTGACTGTAAAATAATGCTCGGATGCTCTTTAAATTCAGAAAATGAACGGAAAGCATAACGTAAATCATCACGATTATACTGGTGGATGCCTGCACCGATACCCAAACTGTGGTTTTTAATGGTTTTTTTCAGGTCTAAATAATCTACTACCTGCACATCGCTGTTGATCTGTCCGTTGGCCGATGAAGTAATTACATAATCACCTGCAACAAATGGTGCAACTGCGCCGCCAGGATAATAATAAGGTGTTGCTGCGGTTCTGGCTGCAATTCCGGAAGGAACGGTATAAGTTGAGTTGGTATGGGTGTTCTGGTAGCGGAAATTGTTCACAATCTGCCAGCCACTATCGGTTAAATAGTTGAACTGAAAGCCTCCTGATCCTAATTTGGTATGGATACCATCAGTTAAACTGAAATTGTGGTTGCCGGCTACGGGGTCGTTATAACTCCATTCGGTTTGTAGTGGAACAATGGACTGTGAAGCCATATCATAATCGCGGTAGGTAGTCGGTTTCCCGGTACCATCGTAAGGATAATAGCTGGTTAAGAGGAACTGAACTTTATCATTGAGGTATTTACCATACACGCGGACAAAACCTTTATGGTTTTTGAAATTAAAAGTCATATTGCCTTTAATCTGTCCACCCTGATTGGCCGGATTGAAACCCTGATCTACCACACCGTTATCGGTACGGTAAAAACCACCAATGTTGTATTTAATGTTTTCGTTTATTTTTCCGCCGGTGTTTCCATCAAAACGGTATAAACCCTGCGAAAAACCTGTGGTAAATTTAAACTGACCGTATTGTTTATCTGCCCCAACGTAACTGATATTGTTTACCACAGCACCCGGTGTATTGGACTGGATAATGGAAGCATTGCCACCTCTAACCGCTTCGATGTTCTGGATGGTTAAATCAGTTTTGTAATATTGATCTACTGATGGATTGGTGTTGAAACCTGTTGGCAAAAGCGGTAAGCCATCTTCCTGGATGCCCAAGAAAATATAACCGCCCTGTTGTGGAAAGCCCCTTACCCAAACATTGCCCGGACCATCGCCACCTGTACTTTCTACGGTTAAGCCGGGTATGGCTTTTAATAAATCGGTACTGTTTAATGGCGCCCTGTTCGTGATGTCTTTATTGCTCACTGATGTTAACGCCACACTACTTTCTAATTTTTTCTTTGGGTTACCGCCGGTTACCATCACACTTTCTAATTGAAGATTATCTTCTGATAAACTGATGTTCAGGTTTTCGTCGGCATTGCCCGGAGAAAGATTTACTTCTTTGGAGATAAAACCTACGTAACGCACAACTAACACCCGACTATCTACTGTTAGTCCTTTTAGCGCAAAAGCACCGTTTTCATCAGTGGTGGTGCCGATTGATTTTCCTTTTACGGTAACAGAAACCCTGGAATAGGATTGCCTTTACTGTCGGTTACTTTTCCGGTTACAATCCCTTCGAAAGCTTTTAAAAGTTCGAGGTTGTTATTGGCGGGAATAGAATAGAGCAGAATCTGATCTTTAACTATTCTATATCCCACGTCATAACGTTTTAGCGAATTCTCAAGAAAGTATTTAAGTTTTTGGTTGACTACATTGATGGAAACTTTACGGCCTGAGTTTATTAATTGCGGACTGTAAACAAACTTCACATTGGCCAGGTGTTCTGTTTTTTCAATAATGGTTTTAATATCGGTTTGATCGGCCTTGATCGAAATGGGTGTATTCAAAAAGTCTTGTGCGCCTACATTATTTGCAAATGCAGCACAGGTGAAAATTATTATTGCAAGTATTTGGTAAATCGAAACTCTCATTGCATATATCGCCAGCGAAATAAGTTGATTTTTTTTCATAAATTTGGTTATTGTTCATTAAATGATTGGATTTATTGGACATAGAAATACCATGAATACATTTCTAATGTATTTAACTCGCCGGCAATGCCCCACATTGCCGGCTTTGTTTTTTAGAAAAATATTATGGAAAATGGAGCCGCGCTTATGGGCTGTTGGTGCTGTAGTTTTTCTTCATCATATTTTATATTTGGTTAGTTTTTGGAAACCACAATGCTGGTTCCCTGGATATAATATTTGCTTGAAATGGTTCCGCAGATCAGGTCGAGTTGCTCATATAGCCCTTTTTTGCTTAAATCTCCGGTGAAAGTGTAGGTGGATATCTGCCCGTTATCCGATTTTATCTCGATGCCATACGCCTCTGATAAGGTTTTAAAAATTTCCCTGATGCTTTCCTCTTTAAAGTTATAGCTCAAACTGGTTGGTATGTTGTAAGCTTCGGCCAAAGGAATAGGTTTGCTTACCAATGTTTTATTTAAATGATGTTCAGAAAAAACACCTTTTTGATTGGGCGTAAGCAAAATCGGTTGCGCCAGTTTTTCTTTAGAGAAAGCAAATAGCGAACTTTTCTGATTTTCTTCTACGTGAACTTTTCCCGTTCTTACGGCAACCTGGGCAGGCATGTTATCAGTAGCCGATTTCACCCAAAAACTGGTGCCCAACACCCGTACCACCAATTTTTGGTTGTAAACGTAAAAAGGTTTCTGAGGATTTTTACTCACCGAAAAGAAAGCACTTCCTTTTAAATACACGGTTCTTTTATTGGCTGCAAAAACTTTTGGGTAAATAATGTTTGCCTGTGGTTTAAGGGTTACGGTACTTGCGTCGCTTAGCGCAATTACCATGGTGCTATCACTCTCGTTGGTTTTGCTGATCAGGTTTAAACCGGCATTTTCGTCTAAAAAAGATTGCTCGGCGTGGTTATAATTCACCAGATATAATCCTGCAATAAAAAAAGCAACCATAATGGAAGCCGCAATGGCAAATTTTGGCCAAAGCCTTTTAACTTTTAGGACAGGTGTTGGTTTGCGTTCAATATTATTGATGTTGTGCCAGGCATTCGTCTGCATTTCTTCTAACGCAGTTGAGGATAAGTCTTTAAAATTCTTGCTGTTTAAATTATGATACCATTTATCAACCCAAAGCTTTTCGGCTTCGGTACAATTTCCGCTTTCGTAACGGCTGAGTAAATCGTAGAATGATTTCTGATTCATAAGAAAGAATATTTGGCTTTATATATACCAGTAACATAATAAGGGTGAACCCCTAAAGGAAGGCATGAAAAAAATGGAAATAATTTGTAATTAACTGATATTCAGCTATAAAAAGATGTAAAAGTTTTTAATGTATTCTTTTATTCTTTTAATTGAGCGGGTAATGTGGTACTCTACCGCTTTTTCGGTAATGTTTAAGCCAGTGGCAATATCTTTGGTAGATTGATGTTGGTAGCGACTCAGTCTGAAAACTTCCTGTGTTTTTTCGGGTAGGGAATTGATTCCTTCTTCTATAATCGACGATAAATCATGCAGATCGACCAGGTTGGCGGTATCCTGGTGATTTTCGGAATAGGTGAGCATTTGGTATTCCATGTATTTGTTTTCCATTACCAAACTGCGGATGTGGTTGATCACACTTAATTTTAGGGCACCGAATAAATAGGCCTGCAGGTTATTAATCTGCAAATCCTGCCGTTTTTCCCAAAGGGAGATAAAAATATTCTGTACCAGTTCTTCCGCAATTACCCGATCGCCTGTTTTTTTGTAGGCCGCATAAAGCAGCTCCTTGCTAAAAGTAAAATATATTTTTTCGTAAGCCTGCTTATCGTCCTGTTTTAGGCGGTTAAGTAAATCTTCAGATCTGTCAGGCTCAAAAGGAGTCATCTATTTATTTGGTTATTCGGTATGTATAGTAAATGTATAAAATTAAAGTTTTAAAGTTGAAATGTTTTAAGGTTGGAAAGTCGGAATGTTTTAATGTTGTAAGGTTAGAAAGTTGGAATGTTTTAAAGTTGGAAGGTTAGAATGATTTAAAGTTGGAAAGTTAGAAAGTTAGAAAGTTGGAATGTTTTGATTGGAAAGTTGAATAATCAATTAACCAGTTTATACGAATAACCAATTAACCCAATTTCGGTTGACAGTCTGCAATTCACAATTAACCAGTTTAAACAATTAACCGACTAACCCAATCCAGTTAACAATTCAGCCATTCAACTATTAATTAACAATTAGTAATTCTCAATTAACCAATTTATACAATTAACCGATTAACCATTCTTCATTTTATCTCATTTTTTTACCTTTGCTCAATCTCAAAAAAATTATGCAAGAAAAAATTGTTGTTTTAGGCTCTAACGGGCAAATTGGTACCGAGTTGGTAACCATGTTACGTAAAATATATGGTGATGATCACGTAGTTGCATGCGATATACGCAGGCCGGATTACGACATCAAAAACTCTGCACCGTTTGAATTTGTGAATGTGCTGGATAAAGAAATGATCAATGGCATTTTTCATAAGTACAAACCAACACAGGTATACCTTTTAGCAGCTTTATTATCGGCTACAGGAGAGCAAAATCCTAAATTAGCATGGGATTTAAATATGAATGGTTTGCTGAATGTTTTAGATTTAGCATTAGAATATAAAACAGCAAAAGTATATTGGCCAAGCTCTATTGCCGTATTTGGTCCGAATTCGCCAAAAGATAATACTTCACAATATTGTGTAATGGATCCGAATACCGTTTACGGAATCAGTAAATTGGCCGGAGAACGTTGGTGCGAGTATTACAACCAAAAATACGGATTGGATGTACGCAGTATCCGTTATCCGGGATTAATCAGCTGGAAAGCTGCCCCAGGTGGTGGTACAACCGATTATGCGATCCACATTTTTCACGATGCCTTAAAAAAAGGAAGCTACCAAAGCTTCTTAAATGCAGAAACGGAATTGCCAATGATGTATATGGATGATGCGATCCGCGGAACCATCGAATTAATGGATGCACCGGCTGATCAGATTTCGGTACGTAGCAGTTACAATTTTGGAGGGGTAAGTTTTACGCCTGAGATATTGGCAGCGGAAATCAGAAAACATATTCCGGATTTTACCTTATCTTACGCGGCTAATGATCCCCGTCAGCAGATCGCAAACAGCTGGCCACGTTCTATCGACGACAGTTATGCTGCAAAAGATTGGGGATGGAAACCAGAGTTCGATTTATCGAAACTGACAATTGATATGTTAAATAATTTAAAGAAATAATAAAGGTAGAGGGTTGGAAGGTTGAAGGCCTAAGGTCTCATATCTCATAACTAATATCTCAATACTAACAAAAATGGGAAGAGCATTCGAATTTAGAAAAGAGAGAAAATTTAAGCGTTGGGCCAAAATGGCGGTTCAGTTTACGCGTATCGGTAAAGATATCGTAATGGCAGTAAAGGAATCCGGACCTCATCCGGAAACCAACTCGCGTTTACGTACGGCGATGCAGAATGCGAAGGCGGTAAACATGCCAAAAGATAGGGTAGAGGCGGCTATTAAACGTGCTTCTGATAAATCGATGGCCAATTACGAGGAGATTGTATACGAAGGTTATGCGCCTCATGGTGTTGCAGTTTTAATTGAAACCGCTACTGATAATACCAACCGTACCGTTGCCAATGTTCGTAGCTATTTTAACAAAACTGATGGTTCTTTAGGTAAAACAGGTTCTTTGGACTTCGTTTTTAACCGCAAATCTATTTTCCGTTTTGTACCTGCTGAAGGTTTAGATCTGGAAGAATTAGAGTTCGAACTGATTGATGCTGGTTTAGAGGAACTTTACGTAGAGGCTGATGAAGAAGGAAACGATATTGCCGTTGCACAAGGTGCTTTCGAAAACTTTGGTTCATTGCAAAAAGCCTTGGAAGAAAAAGGCATTGAATTAAAAAGCTCGAAATTGGAGCGAATTGCTTTATCTCATCACGAGGTTACAGAAGAGCAAGCTGCAGATGTACTTAAACTGATTGATAAGCTGGAAGAAGATGATGATGTGCAGGCCGTTTATCACAATATGGCTGAATAAGAGTAAGCAGATATTTATAGAAAAGGTCCCGGTGCTAACATCGGGACCTTTTTTTTACATCCGATCGTCACCCTGAATTTATTTCAGGGTCTTTCCGGATAGATACTGAAACAAGTTCAGTATGACGGACTATTCTATTTAATCTAAAGATAATACAACTTAATCGTATCACTTAGATACCCTGAGGTGGCTTAGGTGGTCAATATTATTTTGGAAAACAATGGTGTGACGCTTTTCGGTTACAGCAGTCCTGCTATCGCTTCAAGTCCTCTCCCGATGAAGAATCGGGATCCGGGCTTTACGCTTTATCAGGTTTATTTAACATGGAGTTGTGATACTTAGGTAATTTCACCGCTGAGCTATTCTACCAATCTATTGCCTCTTATGCGAAAACAACCAACTCAATAATTCTGGCTCTGCAAATGCACTGTCCCAGCTGTTGTGGTTTGCATTTGGATAAAGGGTAAACTTTACTTCATCACCAACCGTTTTTAAACGTTCAGCAATTGCAATTGAGAATGCCGGATCAACAATGTCATCCTTTGCACCGTGAAAGATCCATAGCGGAATTTTCTGGTATTTTTTAATATTGTTAGTGTTGTCTCCACCGCAGATGGCGATAGCAGCGGCAAATTTACGACGTTCTCTTCTTAACAGTTCGTAAGTACCCATTGCACCCATTGATAAGCCGCCAATATAAACCTGTTTTTTATCTACATAAGGTTTTTTAAGAAAGTTTTTAACCATTCCTTGCAGTGCATGCATCACTTTGGTCGGTTTGCCACCTTCTACAAAACTGATTCTTCTTTTGCCTTTGGCATCTTTCTCAAAATTGGCATTGGCCCAAAAATCATTCTGCGGACATTGAGGGAAAACCACAATTGCAGGGAAATTTTTGCGTACATCACTCTTTAGAAATAATTTCCCGCCATGCACCAGTTGACTGGCATTATCGTTACCTCTTTCTCCACTTCCATGTAAAAAGAAAACGATCGGATATTTTTGGTCGGGATTAAAATTCTCCGGGAAAAGTATCCTGTAGTAGATAGAATCCTTTCCTTTGATATAGCTTCCCCTGTCGTATTTTTTAAAATCCTGAGCGTTTAAAAAGAGTACCGAAAAAAGAGTGCAGATTGTAAATAAAATCTTTTTCATCTAACAAAAATAGAAAACCCTGGCTACTTTACAATAGCACAGGGTTTATAACCAAACCTAATTGTCTTTATTTCAGTGTAAAAGATGCTTCTTTTACATCACGTGAGTTGGTACCAATAAATACTTTAAAATCACCTGGTTCTGCCACGAATTTTAGATCAGAATTGTAAAATTTAAGGTCGTTCTCCGAAATGTTAAAAGTGATTGTTTTACTTTCTCCGGCCTTTAAATTCACCTTTTGGAAACCTTTTAATTCTTTAACCGGACGGGTAATACTACCTACAAGATCCTGGATGTATAACTGAACCACCTCTTTACCATCGTACTTACCTGTATTGTTTAAAGTAACCGATGCGGTGATCGATTTTCCTTTGGTTAAGGTATTTGAACTTAATTTAATATCACCATAGTTAAAAGTGGTATAACTTAAGCCGAATCCAAATGGGTATAGCGGATCGTTGCTTACATCTAGATAATTGGAACGGAATTTTTCGAACCATTTACCTTCTGCCAATGGGCGACCGGTATTTTTATGTGCATAATATAATGGTACCTGACCAACATTTTGAGGAAAAGTGGTACTCAATTTACCTGACGGGTTAACATCGCCAAAAAGTACATCGGCAATTGCACTTCCTGCTTCGCTGCCCGGGAACCAAACATTTAAAATGGCCGGGATATTTTCCTGCTCCCAGTTTAATGCCAGCGGACGGCCTGTAAATAATACCAATACAACTGGTTTACCTGTTTTAGCCAATGCCTTTAATAAGTTTTTCTGTGTTTCAGGAATCTGGATATCGGTTACACTACTGCTTTCGCCGGTAAATTCAGACCCTTCGCCAATAGTAGCCACAATTACATCCGATTTTTTCGCTACTTCTAAAGCTTCTTTGATCATTTCAGCTTCTGTACGTGGATCGCGTTTATAAGTAGGGTTGTGGATGTTTACATAACGGTGTTCCATGGTAGAATCGGCCAGGAAGTTGGCACCACGGGCCGTTAATACTTTGGCATTGTTACCTAAAGCATTTTTTAAACCTTGAAGCACGGTTACCGATTGATCGAAAAGAGCTGCAACACTCCAGGTACCGTACATATTCGCGGTATTATCGGCCAATGGACCGATTAAACCAATAGTTCCTGATTTTTTAAGCGGAAGTAAATTGTTGTTGTTTTTTAACAATACAAAGCTTTCGCCTGCAACTTCGCGTGCCACCTGGCGGTTAGCCGGACTGAAAACCTCTTTTTGTGCTCTTTCAGCGTTGCAGAATTTATAAGGATCGGTAAATAAGCCCAGTTTGTATTTGGCCTGAAGTACTAATCTACAAGCCCTGTCTATTTGCGCGATACCTACTTTTTTCTCAGCTAAAGATTTTTTTAAGGTTCCTAAAAAGCCTTCACCAACCATATCCATATCAACTCCTGCATTTAGTGCCAATGCAGAAACAGTTTGTAAATCGCCCATGCCATGTGCAATCATTTCAGGGATACCCGTGTAATCGGTTACTACAAAACCTTTAAAGCCCCATTGATTACGTAAAACATCAGTCATTAACCATTTGCTTCCGGTTGCAGGAATGCCATCAACTTCGTTAAAAGAAGCCATTATGCTGGCCGCTCCGGCATCAACAGCTGCTTTGTAAGGTGGGAAATATTCGTTGTACATACGCACTTTACTCATATCGGTGGTATTGTAATCTCTACCGGCTTCTGCTGCGCCATATAAGGCATAGTGTTTTACACAGGCTAAAATTTCGTTATTGGCCTGAAGTTTACCTTGATACCCTCTTACCATAGCGGCTGCAATCTGCGAGCCTAAATAAGCATCTTCACCACTTCCTTCGGAAATGCGGCCCCAACGTGGATCTCTTGAAATATCTACCATAGGAGAGAAGGTCCAGTTGATGCCACTGGCACTTGCTTCAATTGCCGCAATCCTCGCTGATTTTTGTACGGTTGCCATATCCCAGATACAGCTTACGCCCAAAGGAATCGGGAATACCGTATTGTAACCGTGGATCACGTCCATTCCGAAAAGTAAAGGAATTTTCATACGGCTGTTTTCTACCGCGATTTTTTGAACGGCTTTAATCTTATCTACACCTTTGATGTTGAATAAACCACCAACCTGTCCTTCTTTTATTTTTTTAGAAATGTCGCTGCTATTGGCCTGTCCGGTGGTAATATCACCAGAACTTGGCAGGTTCAGCTGACCAATTTTTTCGTCAACGGTCATTTTCGCCATCAGGTTGCTGATGAAAGTATTCATCTTTGCCTCTTCTGTCGAAAGAGGTTTTTTGGTTTGTGCTGATCCGTTCAGTACAAGCAGTGTTAAAAAAACAACCAGGATATTCGCTCTCTTCATTATATATGTGTTTTATTCTTTATTAATCAGTTTTGTGGTAATCGTTAAAAACGATTGGTTATTTTCACACTCATTACAAATGAGCATGAGCGCTTATATTAATCTACCTTCTTCACTTCGGTTTTTACCGATACGCCGTTCTCATTTATCGCCTCGATAGAAAAATAATAGGCCTTTTGACTGTCCATTGCTTTAAACCAATATTCATTAAAATCGTGGATCATGATGCAGTTATACAGCTTGTCGGGTGCTGTACCGTAATAAAGATTATACGCAAAAGCATTATCAACAGGTTCCCATTTGATGTAGGCGCTGCGTTTATCTTTTTCTGTCCTTAATACGATCAGGTTTTTCACTTTTGTTGGTTTTTCTCCATTTCCGTTCCCGAATACGCGTAGACCACTAATGGCGAATTTTCCGGTAGGCATGTGAATATTCACCAATTTAATGAACCTTGTTTTTATTGGTTTTTGGAGTTCGATGTAATCGTGCGGAACATCCGTTTTGTTTTGGCTTTTATCAATCAGAGTAGTCCATTTTTTCCCATCTGTTGAGGAAAGGATTTTATATTGGTGGTAAATTCCCGTCTGTTTTCCTAAGAATTCAGCATCCTGATCAGCATAGTTGAGCTGTATGGCATTAACGGTTGCAAGGCTACCCAGATCAGTCTGGATCCATTCACCATTATTAGCTGTTTTTGCGCTCCAATAGGTTTTAATACTTTCATCAACGGCATTATTGGCATTAAAGCTTCCTAAAGTAGAGGAAACGGTTACCGGTTTTTTATAATTAATAAGCATCCAGCCTGGTCCGGCAGGCCCACCTTCTTTTCTTTCGGATGGTAAATAAAGCGGATAATCGCCAAAGGCGGTATTGGTCCACATGACATCGTCTTTATCGAAACCAGTTTGCCAGATACCAATTCTACGTTCCCATGTATTTTTTACGCAGATAATGCTGGTAGAAACATGCCAGTAATTTTTGCTGTTATCCTGAAAGGTTGCACCATGACCTGCACCCCGTGAAAATCCACCGCCTTTATAACTCAAAGGATCAGACTGCGGAGTTGTAGGCGTATCATAGAACAAAGGTTTGGTACCAACTACCACGCCGTCGGAATAACCACTAAATTCAGTTCCCGGTGCGCCATACTGGAAATAATATTTGCCATTGTGTTTGGTCATCCAGGCACCTTCTGCAAAAGGATCGAGGAAAGTATCGTCCATATATTCGCCAAAACGCTGCCAGCCATATCTCCAGCTTTGGAGCAGGTACATTGGCATACGGGTACCTTTTGGCTGAAAAGTTTTGCGGTCTAATTCTACGCCATACATCGGGTAATTGTTGCTGCTTCCATTGTACATGTAAAACTTGCCATCGTCATCAGTAAAAAATGCAGGATCCCAGCCACCAATTTCTAAAGAATCGACCAATGGAAACCATTTGTTGCCTTTAGGATCGGTACTTCCCCACAAAGTGAAGTTTTTAGTATAGGTACTCCCGAAAACCACCATGGTATCGCCAACGATGCCTACTCCAGGTGCACAAAGTTCATCTTTGGTTTTATTCCAGGGACGAAGAAATTTCTTTTCGTGGAACTTCCAGTTCAGCATATCGGCACTGTGCCAGTAACCCCATTGGTTGGTGCTGAAAAGGTAAAAATCACCTTTATAATTTACAATTACCGGATCGGCTGTGGCACGGTGTTTACCCCATTCGGTAAAAGATTCGAAAGGCGTATAACCATAATCTATATTGATGGGGTTGCAATAGGTTTTTTGCTGCGCATAAACAGCATAACTACCACAAAAAAGGGCTGTAATTAAAAATATTTTGAATAAATGTTTAGCCATTATTCGTAAGGGTTAATTAAAAATGTTTATTCTGGCACAACTGGAACAGCCTATCGACATTCCGCTGACGCTTAATCCGGTAACATGTGATTGGTGTTCCCAGTAAACCCACATATCATGTGCGCCGCCTGTTGAAGTTAATTTTACAGTGTAACTGTCTCCATTTTCTGGTATCTGCCCTATAATTGTTCCGTTTGGAGAATTAGGCTGGATAAAGAAAACATAAGCACCACCACTGGTATTGTTTTCTAGCCTTACATATACGCCATCACTGGTGGAATTTGTTGCGGTTACATTTACGGTTGCAAATTTTGTTTTTATGCTTTTATGTTTAGTGCCCGGTATGGCAGTGAAGCCCGAATTTAAGGTCACAAATCCTATCATTGCTGTTAATACTAAAATTATTCTTTTCATGGTTCTGTAGATTTAATTTGAAATATATGATGGCTAAACATTTATATGCAACTAATACTAGGGCTGAAACTGAAAATCCAGTTTCTTTAATCCGTTTTGAACATCTTTATTTCCCATAAATAATTTCCAAAGCAGGCCTGATCTGTAGTTTTCGATCATCACTACCATTGGTCCCTGATCGATGCCTAAATACCTTTTCGGATACCAGTTATCGGTTTCAGAAAAGGCATCATAAAAACCGTATTTACCCCAAACTTTATCACCCAAATCTTCATAAAGGTGTCTGATTACCTTCATCGATTCTTTTGGCGTGTAAGGGATAGATGATATGGCTGCAGTGGGAGAAATAACGCCGTAATCTTCCTGCAGGCTATGGGCAGCATAACCTTTTACCGAGTAACTCGCGGTTAAACCCCAGCTATTTTCGCCATAACCTTTAAATTTTTTAGGATTGGCTACACAATAATCGTGTATGGCCAAAGTTTGGTTTACATTGTTTTCCCAATAATTTGCATATCGGTCTTTCAATCCCTTAGGATTTAAACCTAAATATGAATAATGTGCCCAAAATAATGGACCCACAGAATTTTTTGCACCTTGATAATCTAATGGAATATGATGTCCATAAAGATCGAAATCTGCTTTAATTGCTCCTCCTCTTGCCCAACCTTCGTGGTAAACTTCGGCTGGTATGGTATGAGTAGGGGAGGAAGCTGCCATTACATACATAATTAAACATTCGTTATAGCCTTTTACCGGAAAGTTCATTTCCCAGTTGTACTCCGGCGACCAATGCCAGTACAATACATTTTGTCCGTTGCGGAACCAGTTAAAATCGATACCCTTCCAAAGGTCATCGGCTTTTTTTGCCAAAGCTTTTTCGGGTTCAGAACCATTTTTATAATACTCGTTGATGCAGATTAAAGCCTGAGCAACGAATGAGGTTTCAACTAAATCACCTCCATTATCTTTTTGTCCAAATGGGCGTACTTTTCCTGTTTCGCCATTTATCCAGTGCGACCATGCGCCATGAAAACGATCGGCTTTGGATAGGAAATCCAATATTTTGTTTAAACGATCTAATCCTTCTTTTTTGGATACATAATTCCTGTCAATCCCACTCAAAATGGCCATTAAACCAAAACCTGTTGCACCTGTAGCTACTGTGTTTTTATCATTTTCCGGATAAACGTTATCTACATGGAAACGCTCCCTGCCTGCGCCAGAAGTTGGTTCGGCACCATCCCAAAAATATTGGAAGGTCTGTTTTTGAACCAGATCCAATAATTCGATATCGGAAAGGTTTTTTTTGATCGTTAGATCTGGATTGTAGGTCTGTTTTTCACGCTGTGCACATGATGATAGCGTAAAAAGGGTAAACGATAATAAGAGGAAGTTTCGGAATATAAATTTCATTGCTGATGTATAATGTTAAAGATTGGGGCTGCTAAAACCAAGATTTTTCATGCCTGCTTTAACTTCAGGGGCCGACATAAATAAGTTCCAGATTAATTTGGTTCTATAATTTTCGATCATCACAACTATTGGTCCCTGATCTATTGCTAAGGTGGAAGAGGCAAACCACTGGTCTTTTAAAGAAAAGGCATCATAAAAGCCATATTCTCCCCAGGTTTTATTGCCCAGTTTATAATAAAAATATTTTAACGCCTGCATCGATTCCGTTGGTGTATACGGGAAAGATGATAAGGCTGCCGTAGGCGCAATTACGCCAACATCATTGCCAGGGGCACTTGCTGTGTATCCATTTTGGATATCGCTTGCCGTTAAGCCCCAGCAATTTTCACTGTAGCCATAGTTCCCGAGTGGGTTTGCCTTACAGTAATTGTAGTTAATTAAAGTATGTGCTTTGGTTTGCGTTTCATAATTGGCATAGGCATCGCTTAAACCCATCGGATTAATCCCTAAGAAAGAATAATGCGAAAAAAATAACGGTCCGCCATTCGCTGTGCCCAAAGGAAGTTGAACACCGTAGTAAGTATTCCCATTTTTCATTGCTCCATTTTGTGCCCAACCAGTATCATAAACGGTTTTAGAGGTGGAGTAAGTAGGAGAGGCTGCAGCCATTACATAAGTGATGAGGCACTCGTTCCAGCCTTTAATAGTTAGGTTCATGTCCCAATTATAATTAGGGCTCCAATGCCAGTAAAGCGTATTACTATTATCTTTTCTGTACCAACTCCATTCTACACCATTATAAATGGCATTAATATCAGCTCGTAATGTAGTTTCTGCTGCATCTGCTCCATTAAAATATTGACGGGCCGTAATTAGGCCCGCCATTAAAAATGAAGTTTCAACAAGGTCGCCACCATTATCTTTGGTACTGAACGGAATTACTTTTCCGCTATTGCCATCCAACCAATGTGGATAGGCGCCATGAAAGCGATCGGCGGTTTTTAAAAAGGATACCATCTTTTGGATCCTCGCCAATCCATCAGTTCTGCTGATGAAATTCCTGCTGATACCGGTAACCAGGGCCATAATCCCAAAACCCGATCCACCGGAAGTTACGGTATTACCTGATGTATTTCTTTCCCTCGCGAGGCCACTGGTTGGGTGGGCAAAATCCCAGAAATATTTAAAAGTCTGTTTTTGTACTAAAGTTAATAGTTCCTCGTCGCTGATGCGGGCAAATTTATCTGCATCATCTACAGCAGTAATCAGGTTTACGGCAACCGCCGATTGAAGTTTGCCGCCGGTTTTTGATGAAAGATTGTTATTAATGTTTAAAATATATTTAGTAATGGGCTGCAATGCTGTAGTGGTAATTACAACCGTATTATCGTTGTTCTCTAATTTGGAAGTGAATGCGGCCGGAGTTCCGGAGGCATCGCTGAGGGTAACATTGCCACTTATAGAAGTGGAATTGATTGGTGATGAGAATGTTATTTTGATAATAGGGCTACTGTTTAAGCCATAATAGGTAAAACCACTGTAAGCGTCGTTTACCTTTAAATCGCTAAAAGCGAAAGATGTTGGTGTAACAGGCGGATCAACCGGTGCAGGTGTATCACCTTTTTTGCAGGCTGTTACAAAAAGGACAAGAGTTAAAAAATATGGGAAGATTTTTGTCATTACACAAGGTTAAAAAGGGTTGTCAGCAATGACAACCCTTTATTATTAATTGCCTATTTAAGCGTTAGAAAAGGATTATTTCCCTCTGCCTTCTAAAATAGAAAGTGCACTTACTTCTGCATCAGTTAAGGCTTTATCAAAAAGTCTAACTTCATCAATCTGTCCCGTTAAAAAGCTAGCCCAATCCTGTTTGGTTGTTCCGGTAGTCTGACTTGGGGTAGTTTGGAATTGAACTGTGCCAAAAACAAACTTTCCTGTATTGGTAAACGCAAAAGGGCCCATAGCGGTAGAAGCGATGGCTGCTACTCTTGAACCATTGATGTAAACTTTAACAGTAGAAGTTGTTTGATCGTAAGAAACTGTTAAGTTTACCCATTTGCCAAATAGATTTTGAACTCCATTTACCTGATATTCCTTATCTGACCCACCCTGATTAAGGTGTATTCTTAATAATCCATTGGCGGCAGTACTACCATTTTCGATAAAGATTTCAATATTACCCCAAAACTGGGTGGTATTGGCTAAGGTAAACAATCCGATAATACCAGTGCTTGGCGCTGGGCTATTAAACCATTCACTTACGGTAAAACTTTTTAAAGCGGCAACTTTGTTTGATGGTGTTGCTAATACGTAACTATTTAAGGCGCCTTGTAACGATTGTTTTTTTACACCTGTTCCAAAAGTTGTACCCGTATTTACACCAGCAGTATTAGAAGCACTGTCAATCAAGCCGCCATCAAATGCAAAGTAGGAAACAAGATTACTTGGTGCAATTTGTTTTGCGCTGGTGTAGCCACCGATATTTAATGCTGGTGCATAGCTTGATGGATCAAATTTTTTCTGGCAAGAGGATAACCCTAAAGTTACAGCTGCCACCAATAAAAAATATTTTGTTTTCATTTCTTTTCTATAAAAGTTAGCAATTAATAACCGGGATTTTGTGTAATCGTACCTGCACTTTTTTCAATCTCCTGTGAAGGAATTGGCCAAACCTCGTTTTTACCGGTTTTCCAGCCTTTAGGACCAAAAACTGTAGCAGCCCGTCCTTGACGGATCACATCGAAATAACGATCAGATTCCATAGCCAATTCAACAAATCTTTCTTTCCAGATAGCTTGACGTAAAGCCTCTTTGTCTGTTGTAGTTACATCAGGCACAACACCTGCTACACCGCCTCTTGCACGTGCACGGACACGGTTTAACGAAGTTTGTGCTAAACTTGTATTTCCCTGTTCGTTTGCTGCCTCAGCATTCATTAATAAAACCTCTGCAAAACGCATTACCCTTACGTTTTGATCAGCTCCCTGATTAAAACCGGTAACAATTTTATTAAATGGTACATAAGCTTTTTGATTATACATAGGATTATCAGCTGTATTAGAAATAGCATCACCTTCTGGAGTAGTTTCACCTCTGTAAAGGATAGTTGCATCACGACGTACATCGCCAGCTTCGTAGGCAGATTCTAATGCTGCAGTTGGTACATTAAAGCCCCAACCTGTATCAGGAGTATTTCCTCTGGCACCCTGTACCTGGCTATATTGTGAGTTAGATGCGTCTTTGTTGTTCAACAAAAGTTCACATTGGATTTCGAAAACAGATTCAATATTGTTCTCGTGATTTAAACGAAAACCCTGTTCAAAATTAGGGTATAAATCATATCCTAAAGTCATAACGGTATTGGTAAGTGATAATACCTGATCCCATTTTTTAAGATACATCGCCACTTTAGCATGAAGTGCTAAAGCTGCACCTTTAGTTGCCCTGCCTAAATCGGCAGCTGGATAAGATTGCGGCAATGCTGCGGCTGCGTCATCTAAATCTTTTTCAATCGCCGCATATACCTGTGCTTTAGGCGTTCTTGGAATGTTAAATTCAGACGGATCTTTAGGTACACTTAAGCGTAGAGGAATATCGCCAAATGCACGTACCAATCTGAAATAAGAATAGGCACGAACAAATTTTGCTTCTGCCAAGTAACGTGCCTTAAGACTGGCATCCATACTTATTCCAGGAACGTTATCCAGTACCTGGTTGCACAAATTAATATTCTGATACTGGCCTTCCCAAAAACCATTTAACTGAATGGTAGTAGAAGAAGCTGTAAACTGATCATATTCATTCATATAACTCGAATCGTTCGGGCTACTGCCTTTTTCGGCTTCATCGCTCCCTATACTTTCGATTGCAAGGGCAGGAAATGCAGTATTGGCCCAATTTCTTAAGTTACCATAAATAGAATTTACTGCAGCTGTTGCATCATCAGCTGTTTTCCAGAAGGTTACTGCTGGTTGTTTTGCTTGCGGATCTACATCTAAAAAACTTTTTTTACATGCAGATATTACTAAAAGAGAGGAGCAAATGGTTAGAATCCCGATCTTTTGTATATAAGTATTTTTGTAATTCATTTTCGTTGTGATTAAAAAGTAACTTGAACACCAAATCTGTATGTGGCCTGAAGTGGATAAACGTTTGCATCTATACCGGCGTTGGTAGGGGTGCCACCTACTTCAGGAGTAAAACCTTTGTAGCCAAATAGCGTTACAGGATTTTGGGCATCAAGGAAAAAGCGGAGTTTTTGCATCTTCCATTTGTTCACTAATAAAGAAGGAAGTGCGTAGCCCAACTGTACATTTCTTAAGCGGATATAGGAGCCGTCCTCGACATAAAATGAATTAGGTGCAGAATTGGCAGTTGTTCCCAAATTTACAGAAGGATAGGTTGTTGAAGTACCTTCACCATGCCATCTGTTATCATAAAAATCTTTAGTGAAGTTTTCGTTACCAAAACGAGATGCAATGTTAGCGTTATAAACATCAACACCGGCTAAACCCTGAATGTCAACAGTAAGATCGAAGTTTTTATAAGCTAAATTTGCACTTAAGCCATAAGAATAAGTTGGGTTTGGATTTCCTAAAACAATACGGTCATTACCATTAATAATACCGTTACCATCTGTATCAACATATTTAAAGTCTCCTGGCTTAGCACCTTTTTGTGCAGAAGCGGCGATTTCAGTAGCATTTTGGAAAATACCAGCAACTTCATAGCCATAAAACTCTCCTATTGCTCCGCCTTGAATAGTACGCGTAGCGAGGCCACCATTTGAAAGACCTGCACCACCTGCATAAATTGGGTTGTTACCTGTTACAACTGATAAAACTTTATTTTTGTTATAACCAAGATTACCACTAATTGAGTAAGCAAGACCAGATTCGTTTGTATCTCTCCAAGTTGCTGAAAATTCAAAACCACGGTTTTGGAAATCTGCTTGGTTACCAATTTGGTTACCCGAACTGGTACCGATTGATGTTAGAACAGGGATTTCGAAAATTGCCTGCTCGGTTCTCTTATTGTAAAAACCAGCTTCGATGTTTAACCTGTTTTTCAAGAATGCAGCTTCAAAACCAACATCTGTTCCAGTAGTACGCTCCCAATTTAAGAACGAAGGAACCAATGTACTTACATTTTTACCAGTATAAGCTACGCCATTAAGAATAGCTACATATCCGCCATTTTGTGTAACTGTTAAAGTTGTTGGATTTATCGGAACACCTGCGTTACCCACTTTACCCCACGAGGCTTTTAACTTTAAATTGTTAAATACAGTTTGATCTTTCATAAAATCTTCTTGAGAAATTACCCATCCAGCACCTACTGATGGGAAATAACCCCAAAGATCGCCTCCGCCAAAAAACTGTGAAGCCGCATCAGCACGAAGCGTTGCATTTAATAAGTAACGGTCTTTAAAAGAATAATTAACCCTGCCGAAATAAGAAGCGTATGTTGTTAATGCACCACCATCTGTAACGGAGCGCTTATCTGCATTGCCTAAGGTTAGATATAAATCGCCATCACTTGAATAAGGTACATCAAATGCTGTTGCATTTAGGAAGTAAGATTTTCTTCTTTGTGCAGTTTGACCCGCCAAAACAGTTAAATTATGCGATCCAAATGTATTTTTATAAGTCAATGTATTTTCAATGATCCAGTTTCTGGTTTCATCGCGTTTAACATCCAATTGGCTTTGTGTACTTTGTTGACCTTGGGTAGCTTTGTAAACAGGAATATAAGCCCTTACTTCATTTTGACCAAAATCTCCACCTAAACTCGTTTTAAATGTGAAATTTTTTGCAATGGTTAATTCTGCATATACATTTCCATTAATCCTGTAGTTTAATGATTTTTGGTTAAAGAAATCAATTGTTGCCTGTGGATTAAAATTATTACCGCCACCTAAACTAAAATCATTGGCATCGCCATAGGTTCCATCAGCATAATAAACTGGAACAACCGGACCTGCAGCATATAATTGACGGAATATAGTTGATGGAATATCGTTTGATTTGATAGCCGTACCGGAAACAGTATAACCTATTTTTAAAGGGCCAATATTTGGAAATCGTTAGATAATTTCGCGGTATAACGTTGATAGTTTTGTTTTTTTACAATTCCATCTTCATTGGTATATCCTAAAGAGAAATTATATGTCGATTTATCACCGCCACCGTTTACAGATAATTGATGATTGGTTTGCAATGCATTTCTAAATACCTGATTGTACCAGTTGGTACCTACGCCATAGCTTTCTGGATTTGTAAATAGTTTTGCCGCGCCACTCGATGCTGATAATTCATTGATTAGTGTAGCATATTCTGTTGCATTGGCCATTTCTATTTGATTGGTTACAACTTTGTAACCTACTGATCCGTTATAAGTAATAGCTGCCTGGCCTTTAGTGCCCCTTTTAGTCGTAATGAGCACCACTCCGTTAGCTGCACGAATACCGTAAATGGATTGTGAAGATGCATCTTTCAAAATGCTTAAATTTTCAATATCTGCAGGATTTAAAAAGCTGATATCATCATACCATACTCCATCAACTACATATAAAACACCGGTATTGCCATAAATTGTTCCTGTACCACGAATAGTGATCTGTGGTGATGAACCTGGTGCACCATTATTGGTAATGGTTACACCTGCTACCTTACCTTGTAAAGCGCTAATTGCATTTACCGATGCCTGCTTAGAAATATCCTCGCCTTTTACCGTTCCAACCGCGCCTGTAACATCAATTTTTCTTTGCGTACCATAACCCACAACCACAACCTGCTCTAACTGTTGTGTTGATGATGCCAATGATACATTAATGGTGGTTTGATTATTTACAGCCTGCTCAAGTGCTGTGTAGCCTACAAAGTTGAATACCAATGTGGCATTGGCTGGTACGCTAAGAGAATAGCCGCCATTTACATCTGTTTGGGTGCCGGTTTGTGTGCCCTTAATTAAAATAGATACGCCTGGTAATGGAGTTTTGTCACCTCCATCAATTACCTTACCTTTTACAGTAATGTTTTGCGCTAATGCTACGTTAATTGTTAGCAAACAAAATGCAGCGAGAACAGAAATTCTTGTAAAGATTCTTTTCATGCTTTATTATAAATTTTAGTTTAATTGTTAGTTAAATGTGAGGTTGTTTTTGCTGATGTGCAAGTGTTTGTACCTCTACATTTATACATCATATTGCTTTGTGGGGTATCTCAACCAACTAAACCGAATGCGATTTTAGCCTAAAAACGCAGTTTTTGAGATTTTAACATAATTTTAACATATACACAAGTGTACAAATAACACTAAGTGTTTTGTGGGGTTATAAAAACGGTTATGAGAGGTAATGATGTAGTGCCAATTCTATATGGTGGGATACAATCAGGACATACTCCTGGTTTTTGCAGGTTTAATCAGCGTTACTTTTGTTTAGTTTTATAGCTGAAAAATGAAGGAAATTGAACATGAGATGAGTATCTATAGCTCCATCAAAAACTCAGTTAAATTTTTGTCGTGTGGTACTTCCAGCTTCTTACGTAAGCGGTACCTGCGGATCTCTACCCCGCGTAAACTGATGTTCAATAACGACGACATTTCTTTACTGCTCATGTTCATCCTGAGATAGGCGCAAAGTTTTAAATCGTTCGGAACAAGATCTGGATGTTGTGCTTTTAATTTCTTGAAGAAACTTTCATGTGCCTCATTAAAGCTATTCTCAAAAAGATGCCAGTCGCGTTCATCATTCATGCCATCATTGATCACCTTCTGGATTTTGCGGGTTTGATCATCAGAAAGTTTTTTGCCGTTTTCATCCTTTAACTTAGTGATCTCGTCGCTCAGTTTTTGGAGGAGCTCATTCTTATATACCAATGTCATGGCAGAATTGGCTAGTTCCCTGTTTTTTGATGCCAGTTCGGCCTGGAGTTTCTCTGTTTGAAGTTTGATGATCTGTTTCTCATTGGTTTCTGCTTCCTGCCTCAATATTTCTTCCTGCTCGGCCTGCAACCGGTCGCTTATTTTCTGACTATCCCGTTGCAGCTTCCTTTCATAAATTTTCTTGCCCATAATCAATACGATCACAAAAAGGATGGCATAAAGCAGTATGGCCCAGTTATTCAGGTACCATGGGCGCAAAATGGTAAACTTATAAACGGTTTCTTCACTCACCGTACTGTCATCTATCTTTGCCCTGACCTTGAAAACATAGTTCCCGGCACTAAGATTGGTGAAATCTTTTTGGGTGGCATAACTCCAGTCAGACCAGGTACGGGAATAACCTTCCAGATAAATCTGGTATTTAACCTTGGCCTGGCGGTAATAAGGAAGTGCGTAAGAAATGCGAATATTGTTACGGCTGTTCTGGATCTCTGTTGCTTCTTCGCTGTTTCCGGCCTCACTAATGAGCGAAAATTTATCGGTAATATCTTCAACGCGCCTGATCAAAACGGCAGGGAGTTTTTGTTTCTGCTGGTTGAGCTGCGCAGTTGGGTTATAAATTACGAAACCATCATCTACACTGATCAGGTAAATGGCATTACTGATGCGGCTGATGTTTTCGTAATATTGTACCATGCGGCCATCCAGAATGCTAAATTGATTGGAATCGATTTCTACCTTTCCAGGTTCACTAAAATTAACCAGGGCCGTTTTACCATGGTTGATAAACCAGTATTTTTTGACGCCAGCATTAATAATTTTATTGGACGATTGGAATGAACCGAGCTCTTTATTCAATGCGGCGTACTTGGTAAATTTATCGCTTAACTCATCGTAAGTATAAAAACCCGCATCAGAAGAAAACACAATTTTGTTCTCTAAATTGAATATATTGATGTTGTAATTGCCAGGCAAACCATTCTTTTCATCGAAATATTTAACGCTGGTTGCGTTGCTGTAATTTTGGCTTAAACTCAATTTGTATAAGCCCTTATAGGCATGTGCTACCCAAATATCACCTTTATTATCTTGCTCAACATATCTCGATGGCGCATCAAATCCTGCAATTTTTGTTACAAATTTTAATCCCGAACCCGGAGATTCTGTAAAGAGCGAAAGTCCTGTGTACGTACCTTGAACCAGGTAATTTGGATTGGAATTTAGCTTTTTGATTGTCCACCCGCCGGCAGACCTTGATAGCCAGTTAATTTGATCACCATTTACCTTGAATGTGCCACTATTGTGTCCACAAATCAGTTCGTTATCAATAATGGCCAGTTCCCAAACCTGCCCCTGCGAATTTGGGATCAGTCTAAAATTAAATGGCAATAGGTTATCAGGCGACCACTCGCTGTAAAATAAACCCTGATTGGTGCCGAGGTAAATTTTATTGTTGAAAATAATACTGGAATACACGGTTCCAAACTGGCCTGTTTTATCAAAATAGAAATATAGTGGAGAGTTGAGTTCTATTCTGTCGATTCCATTGTCAAGCCCTGTCCAGAGGTTTTGTTCATTGTCGGCATATAAACTTAAAACCGTGTTGTTTTGTAAACCGCTCGATTTGTTAATACGTTGTACCACTCTTCCATTTTCATCAATAATAATTAAACCATTAAGGATGGTGCCGTAAGCGAAATATTTGCCGAGTAAACTTACTCCGTTGTTAAGCTGATAGGTTTTTAAATAACTATTGGCTGGCGTATTTAAAGGGGTAAATTCTTTTCCATCATAGGTAAATAAGCCGTTTTTACTGGTACCGATAATAAAACCATCAGTTTTATAGGGAAGGATGGACAGAATGCCTTCTTTGCCCAGTTTTTCGCTATTCGGGATGTGGATCAATTTATTGCCAACCAGTTCGGATAAACCTTTTTCCAACACTTCAATAATATATTTATTACGTACTTTATGTAAAAACAAAAAGGAAGATGGCGATTTTACCACTTCGATTTTATTGTTTTTATAAATAAAGATTTTGGAGAAAGACTGGAAAATAACGCGATCCTGATCGACATAAATTTTCCATACCTCATCATTTATTTTAATACCTTTTGGCAGTAAGTTGATAAGCGAGTTATAGCTTAATATATTATTTTTAATCGCCCAGAAGCCAAATTCTCCAAAACCACCGGTATAAATCCTTCCTTTGTTATCTGTAGCTACCGATCTGACAATCTGCCGGTTAGGGAGCTGGTATTTCTGCCAGTAACGGCCATCAAAGGTTAGAAGTCCTTCCGCATTGCCAAAGTACATTACACCATTTTTATCTTTGGTAATGCTCCAGTTTTGATTACCAGATGAATAAACTGATTTAGGGTAATTTTCTATATAGGGTACGCCAATGCTTTTAATTTCTGATGCATAGGCGCTTATAGTAAAACAGGAAAGCAGTAATAAAAAACGGAAATAGTTTAGCATAAAATGGTTACTGGATAAAGCCATTATTACACAAAGTAAATGAAAAATTGTTTAAAACGGGCGATAGTTTAAAGCTTAACCCAGGGTGATGGTTTTTTAGTTCATGGTTGATTGCCGAATTGCTCAGGCAAATCGTTCATGGCTTAGTGACTATTTCTATGAGTAGGCAGAATTTGTACAATACAGCTATCTGACTATAAACCATGAGCTATCCAGCCAAATAATGAATGTTTAAAACCTATGTTTATACTAAATGACTATCAGACTATCAACCATAGATCATCAAAATACCATTCTTATAGCGAAGCCTTCAACTTGGATATCATCTTACAAAGCTGCTCGTACTCAGAATAAAGTCTTTTAAATTCAAGTTCGGTGATGTAATTTCTTGATGAAGCCATAAAAAGACAGCTTACCACCTCCAAACCAGAACGAACAGAGTAGGTTAGAAGCCTTTTAAATTCGGCTTTTGACTGGCCCATGCAGCCCTTAGCAATGTTAAGATTTACTGAATCTGCTGCTTTTTTAATTTGATTTGAGAGACTAAATAGTTCTATCAACCACGGGCCATGAACCAATATAAGTATGGCTATAGGTCATCAACCATAAAACTATGGATCATCATTAACCGATAGACTAATTAACTATGGCAATAGGCCATCAACCATAAAACTATGAACCATTAACCAATTTTCATCGCCACCGGCTGCGGAACCTTCACATAATAACCTGTGCCATCATAAGGACGTTTGCGCGGATTAGTAGTACATGCCGTTGAGCAGCAGCCCTGAAGTTCATCGCCGCAATCATCGCACTGGGTAATGTGCTCGTTACATTCCGGATTGGCACAGTTGATCATCTTTGGTGTAGTTTTGCCACAGTTATAACAAACTGACACAATAGTTGGGTTTACCTCGTTTACATCAACAGCAATTCGGTTGTCGAAAACATAACATTTGCCTTCAAAATCTTTTCCTCCGGCTTCTTTTCCGTATTTAATAATGCCACCATGTAACTGGTATACATCGTTAAAGCCATGATGCAACAATAGGGCAGATGCTTTTTCGCATTTAATACCACCAGTGCAATAGGTTAATATTTTTTTGTCTTTATATTGGGCCAGCTGGTTGATCTGCTCAGGAAAATCGCGGAAATTCTCGATATCAAGCGTTACTGCATTTTTAAATTTGCCCAGATTATGTTCATAATTAGAACGAACATCAAGGATGATTACATCCTCATCATCTTTCATTTTCATGAAATCAACCGGCTCTAAATGTTTCCCTGTTTTTTCGTTAGGATTAATAATCGAAGTATCTCTTAAGCCAGAATGTACAATTTCCGATTTGTAACGGCAGTGCATTTTCAGGAAAGAAGGCTCTTCAACATCATCTATCTTAAATTCTGTTTTGGCAAACCGCTCATCAGCATGTATAGCTTCCATATAAGCTACACAAGCCTCAACGGTACCAGATACGGTTCCATTTAAGCCTTCATCGGCAACGATAATACGGCCAACTAAATCCAGTGATTTACAAAATTTAAGGTGATCGGCAGCAAATTGTTCTGCCTCCGCTATGTAACTATAGCAATAGTAAAGTAGTGTTTGATATTTTTTCATAACGCTGTTGATACCGTTGCAAACGGCGTTTAAAGCGGGGCAAAGATAAGGGAATTATGTAAGATGTAAAAATGGAAAATGTAAGATGGATAATGTAATGCTAGCCATCTTACATCAAACATCTTCCATCCTAGAAACCGTACGATATCCTAAATCCTTGCGTTAACTTGGTGGCACCATCATAAGCGAAACCGTAACTGGCCCTTAATACAAGGCGTTGGATACCAAAGTAAAATTCTTTGTAATTTCTTTTTTCAGGTGAAGATAAATAACCGCCACCGATAAATTCTTCGAGTTTAGCTTTACGCAGTAAAGGGATCTTGTTCATAAAGAAACCGGCAAAATTATGCTCTAAATGGGCTTCGAAATATTGCTGGTTGGTACTAAACTGATAAAAGTCTAAATATTGAAACTTCCTTAAATTAGGAGGGAAGATGGTCGAAATATTACCTGCAAAATGTTTGAAATCAGGGTAATACATATTTTTGTTGTTCAGGAACTTGCCTACACCTGCCAAAAATGACGTATAACCCCATAACCCTAATCCAATTCTGTCCTGAGAAACCTCAAGCTTTACAAAATCATAATCAACATCACTGTTTAATACACCATTAAATCCTTTTTTATATAATACCGTAATTTTAGGGAATTTTGATTCTGTGTAAAATTTGCCGTCCGGACGGGTAATGTATTTCTGTCCGAAAGTATAGGTTACACTTGCTGTTGCACTTAAAGAATTATAGGTGGGGAAAAGCGGTGTTTCTACAGCCGGGCTGAAAGGATTGTTTGAAGTAAATTCCCTGTCCTTGGCATCGATAATTTTAAACGTAGAGTTATTAGTCAACGTTTTGTTTCTGCTATACTCTACGCTTACACTTCCCTGTAATCCTGAAGCCAGCTCGCGGGTGGTATTGATGTTAACAAAACTCTTCTCATAAAACTTAGCGAAGTTTTTCTCATAGAGCAGGGAGTTGATTGAGTTACCCAGGGTTGTCATTGAGCCGAGGTTGTTCAGGTCGAAGATTCCGTTTCCGAATGATGCACCTACACTGGCCCGTTTAAGTGGGTTGTAATAATAGCTTCCGGTTAAGCTTCCGGTAAGTTTTTGGTTGGCAAAACCATACCGCAGTTCAGGGCGGATAGAATAAGATCTTCTGTTTTCAAATTCCTTTCTGTAAGTAACACCGTATTTAATGGCAAAGCCTTCCACTGTGTTATAAAATATAGCCCTAAGTACAGGGTCGAACGACCAATATTCTTTATCATATCTATCGTTAATGCTGTAACCGTGTAATAACAATTTGCCTATCCCGAACTTGTTATTGTCTTTTTCTAACGAATCGAGGTATTTTTTGGATTCTTTTAACTTTGCAACACTATCTTTTTTAACGTAGTTGATTTTTTCATCTTCCGTTAAGGGGATAGGCCTGTTGTTTTTCCAATAAACAGAATCTTTCTTGTTCACCATTTCGGTTACTTTTAAAATTTCGCCGTTGAAAAAGTTATTCGGAAACTTAGGGTCGAGGTTGTAATTGCTGTAAATACCTACAAAATAACCGGCAATTTTAAAGCCCAGTACATTGCCTGCAAACTGAAAATTAATAGAAGTAGGCATATACACCTCATTCACTTTTGTAAATTGTTGACTGATGTTTAAGGTATCGATAAAATTGATGCCTGAGTTTTTAGTAAGGTATACATCGGTATTGTAAATTCTCCAGCTATCATCAACGATGTAAATAATCCCCCTAAAAACCGGGTCATTCTCACGACGTGGGATTACCTCTATCTTATGGATAATTTCTCCGTTTTCTTTGCTTTCGCCAAGTAACTTGTATTTATAATAAAAAAGGGCATTATCTGCAATTGGAGAAATAAAACCTCTTGCACTTAATTTGTTTTCGAGCAGATAGTTATCATAGAAATTGATAATCAGGTCAGATGCTTTATTGAAACTGAAAGCATTGTTTCTGCCCGCAACTTTTGATGAAATCATTTCTTCATGCACATCATTAGGCCTTCTGAAATTAAACTTGCTCTGCGATTCTGATAAATAAATAATGCCTTTACGGTTGGTGTCGAGTTCTAAAACTTTCTGGATATCCCGCCCAAAAAACTTTTTAGGTGCGCCCCTTAAACGCTGTACGCCTTTAATATAAACATCGCAACTAAAAGCCTTAACCTCATCTAAGTGGGTTTTTCTTTGTTTAATGGCCTTACGGATAATGGCATAAGCCGGATCTTCGGCATTTGCCCTGATGTTTACGTTTTCTAAAGTATAACTTTCTGCCGTTAGCGTTACATTAAGCGTAATATCTGCTGATGCATTTACAATATTCTCTTGCTGTTTATAACCTACAGCCCTGAAACTTAAGGTATGCTCACCGCTTTTTAGCTTGATGGAATATTTTCCGTCAACATTTGCAGAGGTTCCTGTAGTAGTGCTTTTTAAATAAACTGATGCAAATGGAACCGGTTGTCCGTTTGTATCTTTAACTATGCCGGTAACTGTAAAATGTTGTGCAAATACAAAATTGGTGATGCCGCAAAAAAATAGGAGTGCGCAAATTCTTATCATACGTTAGATTAGTAAGCTATAAATATCGAATAACTTTTAACACTATACACACAGGCAGGTGTTAAAGTTTGTTAAGGACGAAAAAAAATTAATAAAGGCAATCGTTTTTTGAAAAAATAAAAACCATCATAACCATTACCAGATCAATCAAACGTTTGTCTGGTAAATATGTTGTTAAAATTGCCATTTTAGGTCGAAAAAGACTTTTTTTTATAACTTTGAGCGTAAAATCAACCATATAAAAAGGCCATGTACAAAACATTACAACCAGTTCTTCAAAAAGAACTTGAAGAAATCGAAAACGCTGGATTATTTAAACGCGAAAGGATCATTATAACACCGCAGGGTGCCGACATTAAAGTGAGCGGTGGTGCTGAGGTAATCAACTTCTGTGCAAATAATTATTTAGGTCTCTCTTCTCACCCAAAAGTGATTGAAGCAGCTAAAAAAGCAATTGACGATCATGGCTATGGAATGTCTTCAGTGCGGTTTATCTGTGGTACGCAAGATGTACACAAAGAATTAGAAGCGAAAATTTCTAAATTTTTAGGTACTGAGGATACCATTTTATATGCAGCTGCATTTGATGCCAATGGAGGTGTTTTTGAACCATTGTTTAATGCTGAAGATGCGATTATTTCTGATGAGTTAAACCATGCATCTATTATTGATGGGGTGCGTTTGTGTAAAGCACAACGTTTCCGTTATAAAAATGCGGATATGGAGGATCTGGAAAAACAGCTGATTGCTGCCAAAGACTGCAGACATAGAATTATTGTTACCGATGGTGCTTTCTCTATGGATGGGTCTGTTGCTCCATTAGATAAAATTGCTGACCTGGCTGATAAATATGAAGCCTTGATTATGATCGATGAATCACATTGCACAGGTTTTATTGGTAAAAACGGTCGCGGCACACACGAGCATTTTAATGTAATGGATCGTATTGATATTATCACAGGTACTTTAGGTAAAGCTTTAGGTGGTGCATCTGGCGGTTTTACTTCTGGAAAGAAAGAAATTGTCGATATGTTACGTCAGCGTTCACGTCCATATTTATTCTCTAATACTTTAGCTCCGGCTATTGCAGGTGCGTCAATTGCAGTATTGGATATGTTGAGCGAAACTACCGCATTAAGAGATAAATTAGAAAGTAATACTAAATATTTCCGTGAGAAGATGACGGAGGCAGGTTTTGATATTAAACCAGGTTTCCACCCAATTGTTCCGGTAATGTTATATGATGCTAAAATTGCCCAGCAATTTGCTGCGAAAATGTTGGAAGAAGGCATTTACGTAATCGGTTTCTTTTATCCGGTAGTTCCACAGGGCAAAGCAAGGATCCGTGTACAGTTATCAGCCGGGCACGAGCAACATCACTTAGATAAAGCAATTGCGGCATTTACCAAAGTAGGTAAAGAATTGGGCGTAATTTAAAACTTATAGATCTGCTTTAATTGCAAAAGCCGCTTTAAGCGGCTTTTGTGCTTTATGGGTTCATTTTCTTTTATAATGATATTGTAAACAGATTATTTGAACCCGCTTACCTTAAAATTATTAGATAATTTGCTGTATATTTGGAGCCATGTTACAGGACAAAATAACACAATATACCGAAAAAATTAATGCTTTCGTAACTGAAAAAGCAGACGAGTTAGAGCAATTCCGTATTAAATATTTAGGAAGTAAAGGCATCATAAAAGAGATTTTCGACGAATTCAAATCTGTTTCTGTTGAAGAAAAAAGGTCGTTAGGCAAGGTTTTAAACGAGTTTAAACAACTTGCCGAATCAAAATACCTGACTTTAAAAGAATCAACCGAAAGCATTGATACCAAAAGTGAAAATTCAGAACTGGATTTAACTTTACCAGGCGAGGGTTTTGAAATTGGTTCACGCCATCCTTTAGCTTTAGTACGCAGGGAAATTGTGGAGATTTTTGCCAAACTTGGTTTTACCGTAGCAGAAGGACCTGAAATTGAAGATGACTGGCATAACTTCTCTGCATTGAACTTCCCGGAAGAACATCCTGCAAGAGACATGCAAGATACCTTCTTCATTAAAAAAGGGGGCGAGAAAGGTGATATTGCTTTACGTACCCATACTTCATCGGTACAAGTGCGTATGATGGAGCAGGGTCAACCGCCATTCAGGGCGATTATGCCAGGCCGTGTTTACCGTAACGAAGCCATTTCGGCAAGGGCACATTGCTTTTTCCACCAGGTAGAAGGTTTATATGTGGATGAAAACGTTTCATTCGCCGATTTAAAACAAACCTTGTTCTACTTTGTACAGGAGTTATATGGAGAAGGTACCAAGGTGCGTTTCCGTCCTTCATATTTCCCTTTTACAGAACCATCGGCAGAGATGGATATTTCTTGTACCATTTGTAAAGGTGCCGGATGCCAGTTCTGCAAATATAGTGGTTGGGTAGAAATTTTGGGCTGTGGTATGGTAGATCCAAATGTTTTGGAAAACTGTGGCATCGATGCTAAAAAATATAGTGGTTTTGCTTTCGGAATGGGGATTGAGCGTATTACAAACCTTAAATATGAAATTAAGGATTTGCGTTTATTTTCTGAGAATGATGCACGTTTCTTAAAGCAATTTAAATCAGCTTTAATTTAATGATGAAATATTTATACAGCATATTATTTGTTCTGGTACTAAGCACAGGCTGCGGTAAAGATGAAGGTTACATCCCGGATGTGCCGGTAAACTATAATGTTACTTTAACCGAGTTTAGTATTAAAGCCGTAAATAATGTGCTGGTGGTGCCTAACATTGGCGTTGGTGGATTACTGATTGTTAAAACACCACTTGGTACTTTTGCGGCTTTTGATCGTTGCAGTACCGTAAATCCTGAGAAGATTTGCAAAGTAGCACCTGACGATAGCGGCGTAACCGCAACCGATCCCTGCTCTGGTGCGAAATTTTCGCTACTTGATGGTAGTCCACAAAAAGCACCTGCCGAAAAAAGCTTAAGGGCATATAATATTTCGTTACAGGGCAATACATTATTACACGTAAGCAATTAAAATGGAAGCTGAAAAAATAAAAGAAACAGTAAAAAAGGCTGCCAAAGAATTATTTAGAAAATACGGTTATCATAAAACCAGCGTAAACGAAATTGCAAAAAAGGCCCGCATTGCCAAAGCAACGATTTATAAATATTTTGAAAGTAAAGAGCAGGTATTGGATAGTATCCTGATGGATTATCTGGATCAGAACCTGCATGAGATTTTAAACAATAAGGTAAGTTACGCTTCAGAAGAAGAGCATTTAAAAGCCCTGGTGATGAAAACCAGCCGTTTATCATTTACGGCCTGTAACGAATTTATCGGCTGGGATTTTGTGCGCGAAAATGCAAACTCGCAGGAGTTTTTGAAACACTTATCTGATCAGCTTGAGGCTTTGTTATTGGCTGCTTACCTGCAATTGGATAACTTTAAGAACAATCCGGCCAGAAGGGAAGGATTGGCATTTTTACTTAAAGCCAGTAAAAGCATCGTATTTTCATTTGCATTTACTTCGGTAAGCGATTCAGATGTGCGTAAAAACTTCGTAAGCTTTCAGAAAGAGATATTGCCATTTTTGGTAAAAGCAGCGCTTTAAATAAAAATTCGTCATCTCGACTGAAGCGCAGCGAAATGGAGAGATCTAAATCAAAAGTGCTCTTAATAGATTTCTCGGCTGCGTTGCACTTCGCTCAAAATGACTATCACGCATATTATTAACCTCGGCTATTGATTATAATAATCTTTCATCTTAAATTTTTGAACGGTTCTTTTCATTTTGCCATCAACCAGTTTTTGGGTAATTACGGTAACATAGTCGGCAATGCTCGAATCTTCAATTACAGATGAATCCTCGTAAAGCCCTTTTTTAGGGTCAAATTTATAGTTTATCGTCTTATCAAAACAGCATCCGTCCTTTTGGTGGATTGATACCTGCTTTAATTTTTTATCTACGTCAAACATTCCTAAGTTTTCGCTGGCAAGTTTAGTCAGTTCGTTGTTTATTAGAAACTTGTTATCTGCTGCTGCCAGATAGATATCATAAGATGGGCTCGAATAAGCACCTTTGTTGCCATTTCTGATCGCAAGATCTTCAAGACCGTCGAAATTAAAATCACCGAAAATTAAAGGCGTTTGGTATTTGCCTAATTCAAGCCAGCCCAGTTTTGCATTTTGTGTTTCCGTTAAGCCAAACTCCAGACCGTCTGAATGAAAAGTATCGATTTCACGGTCTGTCGCCTTATCGTAAATCATGATTGTGGCTTTACCATCGCAAGTTCCGCTTTCGCACTTATCGACAAAAATTTTAGCCTTATATAGATTAGAGCTATTATTGGCGAGGAATTTAAACTGCGCTTTTGAGGTAAGGGCAAACAATAAAATACTGCAAAAGGTGATCAATTTTTTCATTAAATATTTTTCCGTAAAATTACGTCATTGTTAACCGTCAAAAAGTTAAAAAAGGTTAACGTTTCCTCTTACGTGTTTTAATGTAGCTTTGTACTGCAGATTTTGTAGTAAGCCAATCCCTGCCTTCTTTGTAGGCGTCTATTTTGCCCTGCCTTGCCAATAAACTCACATACTCCTGCCCATAAGGAACATCGGGTTCTGAAACAATATGAGAGATTGGTTCATAATCGCCGTAAGTATTGTTAGGTAATGCGTTAATATAGATGTTTAACGAGCGCTCCAGAGCTTGCAGCATTAATAAACAGAGTTTATGGTATTTACCCTTATTGGCCTGGTTAAGTGCTTCGTAGTATTTCTTTCTGTCATTTTTGAGGATAATAGCAGGAGGGAAGCCTTTCCGCATGAGCAGTAGGTTCATGGCCAACCTGACTGTACGGCCATTACCATCAAAAAAAGGATGGATCCAAACCAGTTTATGGTGGAAAATAGTAGACAATACAATATCATTTAACCTTAGTGGATTATCGTTAATAAAAGTGATCAGCTGATCTAATAGATCAGAAACCTTATTGGCATTAGGAGGCGTAAAATTTGCGCCAACAATACGTACGCCACCGTTTCTTAAACGGCCCGCGTAATCATCTTCAATGCTCCGGAGTACCAAACCGTGTAATGATAAGATATCAATGCTTCTTAATATGTAGTTTTTATTTATTAATGTGTACAGGTAATCGATTGCTTTTTCGTGATTGTAGGCTTCGAAATGCTCCCGTAACGATTTGCCTTTAACCGTCATGCCTTCCTGTAAAACCATCTGGGTTTCCTTTAGGCTTAGGGTGTTTCCTTCTATACTGTTGGAATTGTAAGTCCACTCGAGGGTAAGGCCTTCTTTGATGCGGTGTAGGGCGCTATTGTGTAAGGGCCTCGAATTTTCCAATTTGGCCTTTTTATCGTACAACCTATCTATTTGTTGTTGTAGTTCTTCTAAATCCCCTAAATCAAAATCCCACATACCCAAATGTACTAATTATCGGTTAAATATAAAAGTAATACTATCCGATATTAAAAATCTTCTCTAAAAAAAAAAGATAACCAATCAGTTATCTTTTAAATTCTCTTTTATCATGTTGGTTATTCCCACTTAAATACCTTCACGGCTACAGCATAAATGCCTAATCCCCAAAGTAAAAGGATCATAATCTGGAATTTAACATCCCATAAGCCTACACCTTCGAAAGCTACTTTGCGCATGGCATCGTTTAAATAGGTAAGGGGCAAGGCCCTGCTTATCGGTTGTAACCAGCTTGGAAAAGCCTCTATTGAAAAGAATGTGCCCGAAAGTAAAAACTGTGGTAAAGTTACAATATTGGATATTGGAGGTACCATGCTCTCGTTTTTGGCAATGCCCGAGATAATAAAGCCAAAGCCCATAAAAACGATAATACCCATTGTGGCCAGTATAAGCATATTGACGACCGTGAGCGCCCCGTGGACGAGTGTAAAGCCAAAAAAGAAGTGGCCGATTAAAATGATGAATAAAGCACCTATTAAAGCAAAACCAATACGGGCAAGGCATTCGCCTATTACAATACTCGATCGCCTAACGGGTGTAGCGAAAAAGCGTTTAATTACCAAAGTTTGGCGCAGACTTAAGAAAACAAATGCTGTTCCGAAAACGCCTGTGCTCAGCAATGAAAAACCCAATTGTCCTGGAAGGATAAAATCGATGGTTTTATATTCACGACCAGTTATAGTACTTTCTTTTATTTCTGCTACGGTTGGCTTTAAGGTTTTATCATAAAATACGTTGTTTAAAACTGATTTTAAAATGCCGCCTTTATCTCTTGATGCCGAGGTATATACAACATTAACCGAATAAGCAGCAGAATTTACTTTTCTGTGTACATCAATCATTGCATCAACATTGCCTTTTTCTAACAGTTTATCAAAATCGGCTTTTGATTTATTTTTAACCAGGCGGATCATACCTGTTTTTTCAAGCATACCCATTACCGGGTTATTTACATCTGAGCCAGGTGTTACTCCCACATCAATATGTGTTCCACCGCCGCCCAAAAAGCCAAAAACCAAGATAAATATCAAAGGGAAAGCAAGGGTGAAAACCACTGCCGAAGGACTTCGCATAATCGACCGGAAACTCGCTTTGGCAAGGGCTAGGGTTGCTGTAAGGTTGTTATATTTTTTCATTTACTATTTTGATTAATAGTTGCACTGTTTCATGTTTTTAAACCCGATTGAAGTGTAAATCCTTTTTGCCGAGTATCTTTTAACTACTTGATGAATATTTGCAAAAAGATTGCAACGAAAAGCGGGAGTAACATTAATTGGAATGCTGTACTTGCTTTTCAAAAGATCTTGAAATTTAAACTATTCACGCCATTCCTGGCCTGTAAGGTTAATGAAAACATCTTCCAGATTAGCCTTTTTAACTTCTTTTTTACGTTCAAAACCACTGCTTACCAATTTATCAATCAGGTTATCCGGAGTATCCAAAGCGATGATCTGCCCGCGCTCTACAAAAGCAACGCGATCGCAGAGCTGTTCAGCCTCGTCCATATAATGAGTGGTAATCACCACGGTTGTACCTGCATCACGGATTTCGGTAATCAGGTCCCAAAGATTTCTACGGGCCTGAGGATCCAAACCTGTAGTAGGTTCATCAAGAAAAATGATTTTGGGTTGGTTAATCAGGGTGGTAGCGATGGAAAAACGCTGTTTTTGTCCGCCCGAAAGTGCTTTGTATTTTGCTTTGGCCTTGTCCTGAAGATTTACTTTTTCAAGCATTTCCATGGGTTTGATGTTGGCACCATATAAACCTGCAAAAAGTTCGATCAGTTCTACCAGGTTAAGATTTGGATAATAACCAGCGGCTTGTAACTGCACGCCGATAATCTGTTTAATGCTGTGTGCCTGTTTGTCAACCGAAAAGCCATCAACAATAATTTCTCCTGAAGTTTTATCTCTTAAAGTTTCAATAATTTCGAGTGTGGTGGTTTTTCCGGCGCCATTTGGGCCAAGCAAACCAAAAATCTCGTTTTCGTAAACTTCAAAACTTAAGCCCTGAACGGCCACAAAATCATCGTACTTTTTTACCAGGTCTTTAACGCTGATAATGGCTTTCTTTGTTTCCATATTGCGAATGTAAGGAGCTTTAAATGAATTGAAAATGAATTTTAACAGGTATTGCCGAAAATGTCGGTAAAATGATGTTTTGAGCAGGCGAAATAGTTTGAAAAAAGAAATCTGCGGATCAGCAGCTTATTTTTGCCGCAAATCCGCAGATCGTTTTTACTGTTTATTGGTCATTAGTACATTGGTCATTGGTTTTTAAGCTTTCGCCCCAAACCTTCTAGCTCAACCTGACTTCGTCTTTAAGCTTTAGTCTTTCACCCTAAACCTTCTGCCTTCCGGCCTTCTACCTCAAATCTACCAAACTAACTCGCCTTTCATTACTTCAACAAAATCGTCGAATAAGTAACGTGAATCGTGTGGGCCTGGAGAAGACTCAGGGTGGTATTGAACCGAGAATGCTTTTTTGCCTTTAACACGGATACCTTCGATTGATTTATCGTTCAGGTTAACGTGCGTAATTTCTACTTTATCAGAGTTTCTCACCTCATCAGGAATTACACCAAAACCGTGGTTCTGTGAAGTAACTTCACAGTGATTTTTAATGATGTTTTTAACCGGGTGGTTTAATCCGCGGTGACCATTGAACATTTTCATGGTGCCGATACCGTTTGCTTCGGCCAATAACTGGTGACCTAAACAGATACCGAACAATGGTTTGTCTTCTGCTAATATATCTTTAATGGTTTCTACCGCATAAGGCATTACCGATGGATCGCCAGGGCCGTTTGAAATAAAATAACCATCCGGACTGAATTTTTCCATTTCGGCAAAAGGAGTTTTAGCCGGGAAAACCTGAACATAGATATCGCGGTTTTCAAAACTGCGCAAAATATTTTTCTTGATGCCTAAATCTAAAGCAGCTACTTTTAAACTCGCTTCAGGATTGCCATAGAAATAAGGTTCTGTTGTACTTACTTTTGATGAAAGTTCTAAGCCTTCCATTGAAGGTACTTCAGCCAGTTTTTGTTTCAATTCTTCTAAATCAGTGATTTCTGAAGAAATAATGGCATTCATGGCGCCTTTATCCCTGATGTGGCGAACTAATGCGCGGGTGTCGATATCCGAAATGGCAACTAAATTATCATTTTGGAAATAATCCTGGATAGATTCTGTTGCTTCTTTACGGCTATAAACGATGTTGTAATTTTTACACACTAAACCGGCAATTTTGATCGAACCTGATTCGATTTCATCTTTGTGGATACCGTAGTTCCCAATATGGGCGTTGGTAGTAACCATTATCTGTCCAAAATAACTTGGATCGGTAAAAATTTCCTGGTAACCTGTCATCCCGGTATTAAAACAAATTTCGCCAGTAGTGGTTCCAATTTTTCCGGCCGCTTTGCCGTAAAAAACTGTGCCATCGGCCAGTAATAAAATCGCAGGTAACTTGGTGTAGTTAGTCATGGTAATTACAATATGGATTTTGATTTAAAAAAGAGTTGAAAAAAGAATGGCTTTCGGCATTAAAGCCGTATTTGCAGGGTGCAAAAAAAGATGAATATATCCCTTCCATTTCGGGGTACAAAGATAGGGTTTAAGATTGGGAATGTAAAGAGAAAAATCAAATAAAAGGTGTAAAGGTTGAAGGTGTAGGGTATAAGGTATAGAATGTCACACCCTAATCCTTAAACCTTTTACCTTATACCTTTTTAAAGAAAAAACAATACTTTTGGCAACACAAAACAAATCCCATGTCGGTACATAAAGAAATTAAACGCATCACTACGCACATTTTACAGGAAATGAAACAACGTGGTGAAAAAATATCAATGCTAACGGCCTACGATTATTCAATGGCAACCATTTTGGATGATGCAGGTTTAGACGTTTTATTGGTTGGCGATTCTGCTTCTAATGTAATGGCTGGTCACGAAACGACTTTGCCTATTACCCTTGATCAGATGATTTACCATGCTGCATCTGTAATCAGAGCGGTTAAACGTGCTTTTGTGGTAGTCGATCTGCCTTTTGGTTCTTATCAGGGAAATTCAAAGGAAGCTTTGAACTCAGCAATCAGGATCATGAAAGAATCGGGTGCACATGGTGTTAAATTAGAAGGTGGCGAAGAAATTATCGAGTCGGTTCAGCGCATCATTACTGCAGGTATACCTGTAATGGGGCACTTAGGTTTAACCCCTCAATCTATTTATAAATTCGGAACCTATACCGTTCGTGCAAAAGAAGAAGAAGAAGCAAATAAGTTAAAATCTGATGTTCTGGCTTTACAGGCAGCAGGTTGTTTTGCAATTGTATTGGAGAAAATCCCGGCTTCTTTAGGTAAAGAAGTTACAGAAAGTTTACATATTCCAACCATTGGTATTGGCGCGGGTCAGGCATGCGATGGCCAGGTGTTGGTGGTAAATGATATGATCGGTTTAACCAAAGGGTTTAAGCCACGCTTTTTACGCCAGTACATTAACCTTTACGACGAAATTTTGGGCGCAGCGCAATCTTATATCCGCGATGTAAAGGGAAATGATTTTCCGAATGAGAAAGAACAATATTAAGTCATGAGTCTGAAATTGCTCATCAGTTAAACAATTAACCAATAAACTTTCCCATTAGGCAATTTGCTTTAACAATTTAGTCATTCAATAATTGAAAGCTCACTATTTTCAGTTAACCAATTTAAACAATTAACCAGTTAACCATTACAATGCCCATTACCGATAACGATATCCTTTTTGAAGACAATCATTTAATCGCCATTAATAAAAGGGCGGGTGATATTGTACAGGTTGATGAAACAGGTGATGAGCCTTTGGATGAACAGGTAAAAAAGTATATCGCTAAAAAATATAATAAACCTAATGGTGCTTTTTTAGGGGTGGTGCACCGTTTAGACAGGCCTGTAAGTGGTGTAATCTTATTCGCTAAAACCAGTAAGGCTTTAGAAAGGATGAATGCTGTTTTTAAAAACAGGGAAGTAAAGAAAACCTATTGGGCGGTGGTAAAGAACAAGCCCGAAAAAGAATCAGCTACTTTGATCCACTGGCTGGTTAAAAATCCACAAAAGAATGTGGTATCTTACTATAATACCGAAGTTACCGGAAGTCAGCGGGCTGAGCTTTCTTATAAAGTAAAGGCAAAAGTAGGCGATTATTATCTGTTGGAGGTAGATCCTTTAACGGGCCGTTCGCACCAGATCAGGGTGCAGCTATCCTCAATGGGCTGCCCAATTATGGGCGATAACAAATATGGTTATCCCCGGGGGAGTAGAAAAGGAAGTATCTGTTTACATGCCCGCCGGTTGCAGTTTATACATCCTGTTAAAAAGGAACCTGTAAATATATTTGCCAAATTACCTGTTGATGGTTTTTGGGAACGTTTTGAAGATTTATAAGTAGTAATCACTATACATTAAGTATTAAAGGAGATCCGGTTGAGTATTTAACCGGATTTTTTGTGATTTGGCACAATATTTAGTCATCTTCGGGCTAAAACCAAATCAAAATGAAATACAAGATTTTATCAATCGCTGTAGTTGGCTTATTGGCCACCACATTAGTTTCTTGCGACAGCACTAAAAAAACAGAAACTACCAAAGATTCGAGCAAAATTGCCGTAAACGGCGATACGGTTACCAAAGTTACTACCACCACCACTGAAACTGTTAAAACCAATGTTCCTACTTTCTCGAGTGAAGAAGTAAACAAAGGTTTGGCTGAGTATAGCAAACTAAAAGATGAATATGTTGCAGCTGTAAAAAGTAAAAATGCAACAGAAATTAAAGCCATCGGTGATAAATATACCGCCTGGGCAAATCAGGCAACTGGCTGGGCTGCCAAGTTAAAACCTGATGAAATTCAAAAATATTCTGATTATGTGCTCAAATTAACCGAAGAGTGGAGCGCGGCAGCAAAGGATGCTGTGAGTAAGTAATGAATAAAAGCTAAGAAAGGTCGTCATTTCGACTGAAGCGCAGCGAAATGGAGAAATCTTTGAACTATGTGAAAGATTTCTCCACTTCGGTCGAAATGACGATTTATGGATTGAGATGACGATGTATTATTTACAATCAATTTTACCAAAGGCCATTGATCCATCAAACTTTAGCTTGCTGATATCTTTATACCTTGTTTCGCCTTTAACTTCCTGCATATCGCCAAAACCTTCAATTAACTGATCGCCTTGCTTTAAAAAGGCTACTTCCCTAACAGAAGTTTGGCCTTCAGACTGAAAAGTATAATTGGCTACAATGGTATCTCCTTTAACAAGTCCGGTTATTGTACCTGCATTTTTATCTTTTTCGTATAAGTTATAGCCTAAAGTGCCTGTTACCTTGTTATCCTCACTTTTTAGCGATAGGGTAGCCGTATCGCGGTTTTTAATGTATTGATAACATTGAACCGAATCTGTTGCGGTTTCGGCGTTGGTTACAATGGTAGAGTCTATTTTTGCCTGTGTCTTTTTAGCGGTACCGCCCTGACATGCAGCCATCAATAAAGTGGCAAGGCCTAATACTGGGATCATGTTTTTCATTTTCTTATCGGATTGATTTTTTATTATGGAGCAAAGCACCTGCCAAAAAGTATATAAACCAGAAAGCCCCGTAAGTACGGGGCTAACTAAACAATTAAACGATAAAGTTTTTACCAAACGTAAGTACCTACCGCCCCTTTATCCAGGCTGCTGGTTATCATTTTACCGTTGTATTTAATATTGAATGCCGTTTCTGAACTATTATTATTGCAAACAATCAATACGTTTTTACCATCAGGGGTTTTAAAAGCCACGTTCTGCAGGTTATTTGTAATGTTTGATGCAATCCTCACCGAACCTGGTTTTACAAATTTAGAAGCGTGTGCAATTACATAATAAGCTACATTTCTGCTTACTGCCGGTGCAATGGTAATGGCACCTAAACAAGTAGTACAGCCGCCTTTATCAGTATGTGGGTTGTAGTTTGGATCTGCAGCTAAATTCCACTCTAAAACATTCCGGCTCCAGTTACGGGTTGCGCCAACAATTAAGGTAGATACATGCCATTTTAAATCTTCAGCAAAATTACCCGGGCCACCAACCCATTGCTCGGTAAAGTAAACATTGCGGTCTGGATGTGCATTGTGTACCTGCGTAAGTGCAGTAATAGGGCCAGCATATAAGTGGAATGCAGAACCATCAACATATTTCTTGGCATCAGCATCGTTTAAAATGGTAATCGGATATTCTGGTTTATCAGCGTTGTGGTCATAAACGATAATCTTGGTTTTGATTCCGCTGCTTTGGAAAATCGGACCTAATGCAGTTTTAATAAAATCAGCCTGATCTAAAGCGGTCATATACATACTTGGGTTATTGCCAGGATGTAATGGCTCATTTTGTGGGGTAATGGCATCAATTATAATCCCTTCTGCTTTCATTGCCTGAATGTATTTCACCAGGTATTTCGCATAAGTTTGGTAATATTCTGGTTTTAAACTACCACCAATAAAACTTTTGTTGGTCTTCATCCAGGTAGGGGCTGTCCATGGTGAGCCTAAAATTTTAATTGAAGGGTTAATGGCTACTATCTTTTTTAATACCGGAATTAAATCAGCCTGTTCTTTGGCGATAGAGAATTTTGCTAAATTATCATCCGTTTCTCCATCGGCCAGATCATTATAGGTAAAAGGCGTAGCGCTTAAATCTGAAGCCCCAATACTTATTCTGAGGTAACTTACTGCAATGGCATCATCAGTGCCCGCAAACAGCTCGTTTAAGAGCTTATCTTGCGCTGCAGCTGGTAAAGCATTTATCAAATTTGCACTGCCACCTGTTAAGGTATAACCGAAACCATCAATATTTTGAAAAGTGGTAGCTGGGTCTACCTCAATGGTTGGATTGCTGTTGGTAACGGTAGAAAAGTTTAAGGCAACATTCTGCTTTTTTAACAGTTGCGACTGATCGCCTTTGGTTAGCCAAAATGCAACATCGGTTTTAACTGGTTCGGTAGAAGTTGGTGGTGAGTCACTTCCTTCACTTGTCTTCGGACTTTTGCTACAGGCACAGGCAACAATCAAGATGGCCAGTGCAGTGCCCAGGTTGTAAATGGGTTTCATAATTATGGTTTTGGTTAGAGATTTCAGGGTATTTCGCATAGTATAAATTAGAATGTAATTTAAAAACATTGCTTATGCTTTTTGGACATAAGCAATGTGCCTGTAAACAGGGTTGGTTTAATTTGTGTAATTAAAGTTTATTTTCTGGTCACCGATCTGGATTTTGAATTCGCCAGCTTCGGTTACTTTTTTGCCTTCTACATTTACAACAGCAATATCTTCAGGTGTTAAAGTGAAAGTTACTGTTTTGCTTTGGCCGGCTTTCAAGTCGATTTTTTCGAAACCTCTTAGCCGTTTTACGTCTGGAGTAATTACACTTGCAACTAAATCAGAGGTATAAAGTAATACACTTTCTTTACCTGACCTGTTTCCGGTATTGCTTACTTCAACAGAAATGGTCAAATTTTCGCCAGCTTTTAAAGTATTGCTGCTTAATTTCAGGTTGCTGTATTTGAAAGTGGTATAACTTAAACCCTGACCGAAAACATATTGTGGGTTGTAATCAGAATCGTAGTTATAAACACCTTCTACGGTTTCGCGGGCCTCAGAAGGTTTATGGTAATAAGTAAATAAGGCATTCGGGAACTGTGGATAGGTGTAAGGCAGTTTTCCTGATGGATTTACATCACCGAATAAAATATCGGCCAATGCATCTGCACCATAATTGCCGGGAAGATAAGTTTGAACCACCGCGCTCATGCTTTTCTCGAACTTACTGATAATCCTCGGACGGCCTTCGTTCAGTACCAAAATAACAGGTTTACCGGTTGCTGCAATCTTTTTAGCCAGTTCGATCTGTAAATCAGAAATGTAAAGGTCACTTAAATTGCCTGGTGATTCAGTATAGGTATTTTCGCCCAGGCACAATACTACTGCATCCACATCTTTGGCAGCAGCAATGGTTTCGTCCATTTTGTCGGCAAAATCTTCAAAATATTTACCGTCCATTTTATAGCTCACGCCAGGAAGATATTTGATATTATCGGCACCGTTTTTATGTTGCAGGGCTTCTAAAATGGTATTATAATCTTTTGCAAATTCTTCTACCTTTTCACCCTGCCAGCTGTACGTCCACGCGCCGTTCAAGGTACGCATCGAGTTTGCATTAGGTCCTGTAATTAACAATTTAATTCCTTTTTTTAGGGGAAGGATGTTATTGGTGTTTTTTAATAGGGTGATCGATTCTGCAGCAGTATTGTAAGCAGCAGTCTGAAATTCTTTACTGGCAAATTTCGGGTAATCTTTAGGGTTGGTGGTTGGTTTTTCGAATAAACCGGTCGCAAATTTTACCAGTAAAATCCGGCGTACGGCATCATCAATTCTTTCCTGTTTTACTTTACCTTCTTTAACCAACGCAATCAGGTTATCGCAAAATACTTCGTAGTTATAAGCAATCATGCTCATATCTATTCCGGCATTAATGGCCAGCATAATGGCTTCTTTATCGTCTTTGGCAATATGATCTCTTTTAAAAAGATTTTCAATATCACCCCAATCGGTAACCACCAAACCTTTAAAACCCAGTTCTTCCTTTAATAATTTAGTAACGATATTGTAATTAGAGTGAACCGGAATGCCATTGATAATACCCGAATTGATCATCACCGTGTGTGCACCAGCCTCTATAGCCGCTTTAAACTGTGGCAAATGGTATTCTCTTAAAGCCTGATTGGAAATAAAAGAAGGTGTCCTGTCTTTTCCGGTAGTTGGCGTTTGGTAACCTAAAAAGTGTTTTAATGAGGTTGCAACCTTGTAAGGATTAGCAACATTATTATCATCTCCCTCATAACCTTTAACAGCTGCTTTTCCCAATTCGGTAACCACATACGGATCTTCTCCAAAACTTTCCCACTGGCGTGGAAAACGTGGATCGGCACCTAAATCTAAAATAGGGGCGAAGTTCCATGGAATAGAACTGGCGCGGGTTTCGTAAGCGGTGATTGATGCACCTTTTTTAACCAGGCTGCGGTTAAATGTAGCCGCCTGACCGATTTGCTGAGGGAACATGGTTGCACCAGCAGTGTAAGTAGCACCATGAACTTCATCAACACCATAAATTACGGGGATTTTATTTTTACCTTTTTTAATGGCTACATCCTGGATTTCGCTGATGATTTTATACCAAACCTGCGGCGTGCGTGCCCTGTTGTTGGAGGTATTTAATACCGAACCCACGTGGTATTGGATTAGAGCTTTATCCATTGCGGCTTTATCGAGCGTAAAAGGCTCGTCGCTTTCGAAACGACTTTTACCCGTTCCAATTACATCCAGGGTAATTTGCGCCATCTGACCCACTTTTTCTTCAAGCGTCATTTTGCTCAACAAAGCTTCAATTTTCGCCTGGTTTGTATTTTTGATCTGGGCCTGGGCGCTGAAAAGGCTTCCCAATGCCAGGAGTGAGAGCAAGGTTTTTTTTAACATCATAGAAATTAAGTTATAAAACAAAGGCGACCGTAGCCGCCTCTGTTTTTATAGAAATTAACGTACGTTAGGATTTTTGTCTAATTCATCCTGTGGAATCGGGAAATATAATTTTGAAGTGGTAAGGTTATAGTTCAGGTTTGCTCCTGTACCATCAACCTGTGCATTCATTACCGGAATTACCCTGTTTGTTCTTAATAAATCGAACCAACGGTGACCTTCGAAAGCCAATTCTAAACGGCGTTCGTTTTCAATTGCTAAACGCATTGAAGCCTGATCTGTCGCGGTAGTAACGCCAAGATTAACACGGTTGCGGATCTGATTAACAAAAGGTGCTGCTGCCGACCAGCCCGATGCACTTAATTCGTTCAAAGCCTCAGCTTTTAATAAAATGATATCGGCCAATCTTAAAATATAGTTATCCGATTTATCGTCTGCACGGTATTTATTGATGTATGGGTAGCTTGTTTTAGACCAATACGAATCGCTCCAACCCTCTGATACTACATTGTTAAATTTAATGCTCGAAGCTTTACGGATGGCATCACCAGCATCATCATAAGCTTTTGCCAAGCTGTTGGTAGGGGTGTTAAACCTTTTCCATCCTGTTCCAACCAATACACTCGGCATCCAGTTTCCGTGTAAACCTCCGTAACCATCGTATTGCATTTCCCAAATGGCTTCTGAATTGTTTTTATGGTTAGAATCCCAAAGGAAATCGTAGTTTGCTATTAAAGAATAACCACCGCCAATTACTGCATCGCAATATGTACTTACTTTAGTCCAATCGGGTGTAGGTTTACTTGCATATACTTTAGCCAAAAGTGCATTTGCAACACCTTTGGTCATAATGCCTTTGGTAGGACCAGCAACACGGGCATTGGCTGCACCATACTCCAGATCGGAAATGATCTGTGTATAAATGGCATCAACACTTGCTTTTGCCGGATAAAATTCAGCATCGGTTGTAGGTACTTTAACCACCAAAGGAACGGAACCCCAGGTTCTCACTAAGTTGAAATACATGTAAGCCCTTAAAATGCTGGCTTCTGCAAGAATCTGTTTTCTGCGGTCGCCTGCATCAAGCTTGGCATCTACAATGTTCGGAACGTTTGTTAAAATTAAGTTACAGTTTTTAATATCACTGTACAAAGCATTCCAATCTCTTCCTACGTTGCCGTTTGTAGAGATTACGGTAAATAAATCCAGTTGGATGTTAGCCGGGTTATCTCCACCTGCATAAGCATTATCCGATCTTACATCACCATTGGTCATGTAATCCCAGATGTGGAAATCGTTATACATCCCGTCGTATGCACCCTGAATTAATTTCTCCGCTGCCGCTGCATCTGCAAAAGCTACATCAGGACCTACCTGCGTAATGGGAGTTTGATCTAAGAAATCTTTTTTACAGCTGCTCAATGCCAAAGTAATGGTACCCGCTGCGATTAATGAATATATTTTAAGTTTCATTGTTGTCTGAATTAAAAGCCTACGTTAACACCAAATAAGAAAGTTCTCGACTGAGGATAAGTACCATAATCGATACCCATTGCCGGTCCGTTGGCCGAGTTTACGTTAACCTCCGGATCAAAACCTGTGTATTTTGTAAAAGTTAATAGGTTGTAAGCCGATGCATATAACATTACTTTGCTCATTTTAAGTTTACCTAAAGTGGCTGCACCAAAATTGTAAGATAATGTGGTGGTTTTTAAACGCAGATAAGAACCATCTTCAACAAAACGACTAGAAGTTAAGGTGTTGCTGGTATTATCTTTAATTGCTCTCGGAACATCAGTGATCTGTCCTGGTGTGGTCCATCTGTTTAGCACCACAGCCGATTGATTTTTAGAATCGTTCATGCCTTCCAGTTCCATTCTGGATGCATTGAACATCTGGTTGCCCTGAACACCCTGGAATAAGAAGTTTAAGCCAAAGTTGTCAAAAGTAAAAGTGTTGTTAACACCATAAGTGAATTTAGGCTGTGCCGAACCGATAAAAGTTCTGTCATCTGCATTAATTGTTTTATCGCCATTTAAATCCTGATAAACGATATTTCCGGTTTGAGGATCTACACCGTTTGAAACATAACCATAAAAACTGCCTAACGGACGACCTGTAACCACTCTGATAGCAGCATCACGCTCATAAATATCACCGAAATTAATCGAATTCACTTTATCACCTAAGCTGGTTACTTTATTGCGGTTTAAAGAGAAGTTGATGTCTGTTGTCCAGGTAAACTTATCTTTTACAAAGTTTTTGGTGGTTAAAACAAACTCTAAACCTTTATTTTCCATATCACCTACGTTTGAAGCGATACTGCCAAAACCGATTGAATTTGGTAAGGGCTGGTTAATTAAAAGGTCTTTTGTTTTCTTTAAATAAGCATCAGCAGTGAAAACCACGCGGCTGTTGAACATCGATAAATCTAAACCGATATTGGTTTGTGTGGTTTCTTCCCATTTCAAACCAGGGTTTGGCAATTGAGAAAATACATACGATCCCTGTGTGGTTGGAGTGTACAGTTCTAAGTACGAATAATCTCCGATACCTTCATCGTTACCTACTTTACCCCAGCTCGCCCTTAATTTTAAATCGTTGATTGATTTAACATCTTTTAGGAAATTCTCGCCGGAAATTCTCCATCCAACTGATGCAGAAGGGAAATAACCATATTTATTTTGTGGACCGAAACGTGATGAACCATCAGCCCTGAAGTTGGTGCTGAATAAATACTTACTGTCGTAAGCGTAAGTTAAACGGGCTAAATAAGAACGTTTAGACCAATCTGATGCAGTTGGCAGTTGCGGAGGAATTGAAGTGCCATGATCTAATAGCTGACCATTTGCACCAATGAAATTCTGCTCGTTATAGCTTAACTTGTAATATTTAGATTCTTGTAAAGTCATACCGCCTGTTGCAGTGAAAGCATTTTTACCCCAGTTTTTGGTATAGTTTAAAATGTTTTCGTTTAACCAAACATGGTCGGTGCTGAAATTAGAATTGATAATCCCTTTTTGTGTCCTTCCATAATCTGTTGAATATGGATCTAAAAAGTATGAATATCTGTTGTCGTTGTTGTTTGTACTGATGCTCGATTTGAAAGAGAAATCCTGTGTGAATTTAATTTCAGCAGCAAAAGCACCTAAGAAACGGAAATTCCTGTTCCTGTTTATTGCAGCGTTTGCATTGGCCACAGGGTTTTCTGAGCCACCTTTGTAAGGGTTAAAGGCATAAGTACCATTAGCAGCATAAACACCAATGGTAGGGGGCGTGGTTAATGCCGATAAAATGGTTCCGCCTCTTGCCACGTTAGCATTATCGCTTACATCTACTGAGTTATTTTGGGTAATAGCCGCATTACCAGTTAATTTTAACCATTTGGTAATGTTTTGTGAACCGTTAAAGTGGATAGTATATTTATCCAGTTTGGCTGGCGATACCACACCTTTATCTTGTTGATAACCTGTTGATAAGGAGTATTGACCACCCTTAACACCTCCGGAAATGGATGCCTGATAGCTGTTCTGCGTTCCTGTACCGAATGTTAGGTCTTGCCAGTCTGTGTTTTGATTACCCAAACCATTGGTATCATAACCCAATTCTTTCATCAGGGAGATATATTGATCTCTGTTTAACACATCCTGTTTTTGCCAGAGGTTAGAAAAACCTGTAAATGCATTAAAAGTTGCACGAATTTTGTCCGATGATCCTTTTTTGGTGGTAATCAGGATTACACCATTAGCACCGCTCGATCCGTAGATTGCAGCAGCTGAAGCATCTTTTAAAATCGTCAAACTTTCAATATCTGTAGGGTTTAAGAAACTCGCATCGCGGGAAGTTACCCCATCAATAACATACAGCGGACTGTTAGAAGCATTGATCGAAGTATTACCACGAATGGTAACTGATACGCCCGATCCTGGTTTTCCTGATTGTGAAGAAATCTGCACACCAGCAGCTTTACCCTGGATGGCCTGCAGGGGATTGGTTACAGGTTGATTCTCGATATCTTTAGAAGATAAGGATACTACAGCTGTTGTTAAATCTTTTTTGGTCGTAGTACCATAACCGATTACCACCACCTCATTTAGCTGTTGGTTGTCGTCAGATAGGGTAACGTTTACAGTTGTACGGCCACTTACCGCTTCTTCTATTGTTTTATAACCAATAAAAGTAAATTCTAAAGTTGAGTTTTGAGGAGCGCTGATCGTATATCCTCCGTTATCTGCAGTAGAGGCGCCCTGGTTAGTTCCTTTCACCTTTACAGATACACCGGGCAATGGTAATCCTTGCTTGTCTTTTACCAAACCTTTTACGGTAATATTCTGTGCCATACTCAGAGAGATACCACAGAGAATACACACCATAAGCAATGTAAACTTTTTTCTCATAATTTTGCTCTTGATTAATATTATATGCCGTAAAGTTAACACCAGATTAATGTTAAATACAAGTATTTTGAATGTTAAATTTTGTGTAACTGCCTGATATTTAGATTATTGTGCTAGTTTCGATACGCTTTAGTACCGTTAATGAAAAGGCCGTTTTAATGCTGATAATCAGCCTTTAAGTGGTCTGGATAAGTAGTGCTGCGGTTGCGGTTTGATACGCTTAAACACCCTTTCCTTTTTTATGGAAAAAACCTCAAAACAAACAAAATTGTGACGGATTAAAGGGGGTAATTACTCGATTACAAGCTGACTCCAGCCGTTTTTGGCTGATTTTTTCAAGGTTTTCTTCCGGTCATCCATTACTTTTTTAATGCGCGAGCCGAATGTCCAGCAGGTACTTTGCCTAATGGAGAGCAATTCTGCTAATTTATGAGAGGAGATTTTTCCTTTTGAAGAGTAAATCAGAAAAATCATATAAAATGCTTTATTAATCGGAATACGGGTATTGTGGAAAATGGTATAGGTCGTTACCGATTCTTCATAACCACATTTACTGCAACGGCGGCTATGCAAAATGTGCCCTGCAAAATAATGGTCGTTACTGCATTTACGGCAGTGGTAACCAGTGCTCCATTTTAGTTGTGCCAAAAACTCATAACAGGTTTCTTTATCAGGGTAAATTTTGCTGAATTCTTCAAAATCTACTTCGGTAGACATTACCCGATCTCTGGTTACCTTTTCTACACTGGTTTGGAGTTCTTCATTATCATGCTCCAGCAGCACGTTCATCCGCGAAATTTCTTCTGCCTGTTGTTGTAACAGCGCATTGGCCTCTTCCAAAGCCTGGTTTTTGCTCTCAATAATTAATGATTTGTGGTAAACCTCTCGGGTGCGTTCTTCAACCTTGCTCTCGAGTTCCTGGTTGATGCTGTCTTTCAATTTGGCATTTACGGCCATTTGCCTGATGATTTTTTGCTGTGCTTTATCCTTTTTTACTTTAAGGATCCTAACTTTATCACCAATGGCAAAGGATAGAAAAATCATTTCGAGCACAAAGCAGAAACTCAGACTGTAATAACTAATGGCACCAAAATTTAGCCAGCCAATGCCAAGCATAATCAGGAATTTCAGCATAAAGCCTGCAAATAAGAAACTGTAACCCAATACAAAGAAACGGGCAGGTTGGTAGCCTTTTCTGTAAATGTAAATTCCGGTAAAAAAAGCAACGGATAGTGGAACAGCCTCGATAAATTTATAACTGAACAGTGTTTGATTAAACAGATAACAATAAATAAAAAAGATGATCCTGCAAACAATGATGCCGATAATAAAATGATTTAATTTTGGAGCTTTTGCTTTAACATATAAAAGCTCACGGGTAAAAAGCAACGCGAAGATACTGGTGGCACACAATGCAAAAGCATAGGCAACCTGATTCCAGGCGGGGGCATTAGGCCATAAATATTGATAGGCAATGCCATCGGTACTCATTTCGAAAAAGCCGACGCTTAAATTATAGAGTACATAATAGAGGTATTGCTTTTGCCTGATGGCAATAAACATAATAAGGTTATAGAAACTGAAAACCAGGATCATCCCGTAAAAAATACCGAAATAGAAATACTCATCTAAAGCATAAGAAATAAACCAATCGGTGGTTCTTAATACGATAATGACATCGGCAATTTGAGAGGAATTGATCTTGAAATAATAAGTCTGTATTTCATTTCCTTCGTTTTGCAGCGGAATTTCGAAGTTTTTATGGTGGATCAGCCGCTTATCGAAATTGTTGGCATCACCCAGGTTTTCGACAGTATATTTTTGATTGGCCTGAGGAATGTAAGCGGTAATGTGATCGATCGTTTGGTCGAAAAATTCCAGCAGAAAAGGTTTATCTGCCTTGTCATTCTGTTTAATTTTAATCCTGAACCAATAGGTTTTGTTAAGCTGTTTGGTTTGCGGCGTACTGGTTAAACTTGCTTTAAATTTTTGATCGAATGCACTGCTCTTAATCTCATCGAATGTGTACCGGTTACCGGCATCTTCCAGTACCTCAATTTCTTTAAAAGTAAAGATATGCTGAGGCACAGAATCCTGCATTTCTACTGTTTTCTGTGCTTTCAAGCTTGAAACAGAAAAGAATAACAGGATAACAGCGAAAAAGGGAAAACGCATTAAATAAGTTGATGCCGGCATGATTTGCAAAGGTACAAATTTGTAATGATGTGGTATCAATCAGGTTATCAGGCGAATTTCATTTTAAAAAATTAACGAAATGCTTGTCCCTGCGTTTTCTGCGGATTTAATGTCAACTTTGATTTTGTGGAATTTGGCAATACTCTGAACAATAGCCAGGCCTAAACCGAAGCCATTTTCTTCACTATTTCCTCTTTTAAAGCGGTCGAAAGCATTTTCTACAAGTTCGGCACTCATACCTGAACCCGTATCACTGATGGTGAGTATGTAATTTTCAGCCTCTGTTTTATCGGTAATGGTAATTGAGCCGCCTTCAACATTGTATTTGATCGCATTATTAATAATGTTGATCAAAAGTGTGTGTATTAAGGCCTTATTGCCTGTGAAATGGAAATCTTTGGTGAGATTGGCCTGGTAAGTGATGTTCTTATCTATAATGCGGTCTTCCAGGTCTTCGTGAATATCTGTTATTTCCTGTTTGAGGCTGATTTCTTCGGTTTTTAAGTATTGATTGTTCTCTACTTTTGAAATCAGTAATAAACTATTGATTATCAGCTTTAAACGGTTTAATGTTTTTAATGAAGCGTAAATTTTATTTTCATGCTCTACCGGAATATTGGGAGTATTGAGCATATTCTCAAACCGTGTACTTAAAATGGAGATGGGTGTAAGCAATTCGTGTGAAACATTGGCAATAAACTGTTTTTCTAAGGCGAAAAGTGTGTTTATTTTTCGCATCAAAGAATTGATGCTGTTATCGAGAATTTTAAAATCGTTGGTGCTGGTTGGGATATTCTGATAATTGTAATGGGAGGGATCATCAACGAGGTTGATTTTTTTATCAATGATGAGGTAAAATGGTTTCAACAAGAAATTGGAAAAGGTAAAGTCGGCAACCAAAGTAATGAGCAGGGCAGCCACCAATACAATCAGCATGTAAAAACGGATTGAATTTTTAATCGACTGGAGGGTAGTCATCGTTTCTCCAATTTCGAGGTTATACCAGTTGGTATGATAGGAAAATTTATAGTTAAGGATCCGATAGACTTCTATATCGCCTTCAATTTCTCTTTTTTCGGTAAAAACCTTGGCACTGGAGTCTTGCTGACTATCGGGAATGTCGGTTAAAACAATAAATTCTTCCTTTAAAATGTTATAATCGGTAAATGATTGTTGTTTATTTAAAAGACTATCGATCTCATCATCATTTAAATGCTCGATAATTTTATTTTTCTTTTTTATTAAGCGGTTATCGAGCTGGTTATAGGCTAATCTATCTAACGAAAACAAAATGATTGCACCCAAAACCAGGATGATCGCAATTTTGGTTACCGCATTATATAAAGAAAATTTAACCTGTAACTTCATTTAGATGGATGATGTTTGATGTAATATGGATGAGGATTCATTCGTTCATTAGTCATTTGTTCATTGGTTGGTTAAACGGTTAACTGTTTAAATCGGTTAATTGACCCTAGCCGCCAAACGCACAACCCAAAACGCACTAACAGTTAATCCTATATCCTATACTTCTTACTGTTTCAAACCAATCAGTAGGACTTAATGCAGCCAGTTTTTTACGTAAATTTTTAACGTGCACATCAACAAAGTTCGAATCAGAATTCACTTCTAAAATATCGCCCCAAACGTGTTCGGTTAAGCTCATGCGGGATACCACTCGGTTTTTATTTAGCACCAGGTAGTTGAAGATCTCGAATTCTTTTTTGGTAAGGTTTAATCTTTCTTCGCCAAAAGCAACAGTTCTGTTCTGGATGTTAAGCAGAAAATCGTGGACGTTGATCTCATTTTTCTCCAGCTTGTGTTTCCTGCGTGTAATGGCATGCATACGCGCCAAAAGCTCGTTCAGCGAAAATGGTTTCGGCAAATAATCATCTGCACCTTCATCAAGGCCTTTAATACGATCGTCTACCGCACTACGGGCTGTTAAGATGATTACGGCATCATCACGGTCTTTCGTGCTTTTTAGCTGCTTTAAAATATCAAAGCCATCGCCATCAGGTAAGCCTAAATCGAGTAAAATGAAATCGTAACTGTTAACAAATATCTTTTCTTCTGCAGAAGATTTTTTCCATGCATGTTCAACAATAAATCCTTCTTTACTCAAGAATTCATCCATTTCAAGCGCCAGGCTCTTTTCATCTTCAACTATGAGTACGTTCATTTTAATTAATGTTTTTTATCGTTATAAGCTTAAATCTTAATCTTTCAGCTTTGGTCTTTATGCTTTAGTCTCTAAAACTAAGTTAATATTTTTTAAGATGATCGCACAGGCTTCCTCAATTTCTTCTTTCGTGATGATTAATGGAGGAGCAATGCGCATGGAGTTGCTGCAATGTAAAAACCAGTCGGAAAGTACACCATCTAAAATACAGGCATCAATAATTTTTTTGTTGGTTTCAAAATTTTCGAATTCAACAGCGAGCATTAAACCTTTTCCTCTAATTTCTTTAATGGCCGGGTGTTTTAAAAGTTGTTTAAACAACTGGCCTTTTTCTTCAACCTCATCAACAATGTGATGATCAACTAAGGTTCGTAAAGTGGCCAAACCAGCTGCACAACAAACCGGGTGACCGCCGAAAGTAGTCATGTGGCCCAAAATTGGTGTATGAGACAATACCGACATAATTTCCCGCGAACTGATAAAAGCACCAATTGGCATTCCGCCACCAATTCCCTTCGCCAAAAGCAATACATCAGGTATCACATTATAATGTTCAAAAGCAAACATTTTACCGCTGCGGCCAAAACCTGATTGTATCTCGTCGAAAATTAATAAAGTTCCGGTTTCATTACATTTTGCCCTTAAAGCCTGCATATAACTTAAATCGGCCACACGGATTCCGGCTTCACCCTGAATGGGTTCGATAAAAACAGCTGCAATTTCTGTGGTGATTTTTTCCAGATCAGCGATGTTATTGTGCTCGATGAAACTTACATGGGGCAAGAACGGACCATAGCCAGATGAATAAAAATCGCTTTCCATTAAACTTTCCGCGCCCTGGGTACTGCCATGGTAAGCATTTTTACAGGCAATAAAACCTTTGCGGCCGGTATAACGTTTGGCGAGTTTCATGGCGCCTTCTACTGCTTCTGTTCCAGAATTTAAAAAGTAGGTACAACTTAAACCAGGCGGCAGAATATCGGCAAGGGCCTTGGCAAAATTTACCTGTGGGCTTTGCACATATTCGCCATAAACCATCAGGTGCATGTAGGTTTCTGCCTGTTCCTTAATCGCTTTAACTACAGCAGGGTGGCAGTGGCCAACATTGCTTACACCGATGCCGGCAATCAGATCTAAATGTTTTTTATCTGCAGAATCATATATATAAACACCTTTTGCCCTAACAAATTCGAGCATAAGTGGTTCGGGAGAGGTTTGTGCATTGTGTTGTAAAAACAACTGACGTTGGGTAAGCATGCACAAAAGTACGGAATTAAGAAAGATTCTTATTCTTCTTCGACATCTTATGATAAAAATCCAGAAACTTTCTTCCAATAGAAATCCTTAAACCATTATTCAAAATGACGTATGATCTTTCTAAAGTTGCAATCTGGTTTTCAGCAATAGCGAAAGACCTATGGATCTGTGCGAAACCTAGGTTGGCAGGTAATAGCGCTAAAACATCTGAAAAGCTTGATCTTGAAAAAACTATATCTTTCTCTAAATAAACTTTAATCAATCTTTCCTGAGCCTCTACAGCATAAATTTTATCCAGTTTGATTTTTATAAATTTGTTTCTTTGCTCAGTACTTTTTAGCAAAATGAAATCATTTGCTTTTTCTGTTTGCGCTTTTGCATAACCTGAGAATATTTTTTTTATGGCTTGATCAAATTTTGTATAAGAAAATGGTTTTAACAAAAAAGCATCTGCCTCTAACTCATAAGAATGAATAGCATAATCAGCATGAGCCGTAACAAACACCAGTTTATGGGTTTTATGCCTGATTAATTTTGCCACCTCAAGGCCGTTCATAGTTGGCATTTCAATATCAAGAAAGATGATATCAACCGGTTTTTTAAGATTTTCAATTTCCCGGAGTGCCGCATCAACATTGATATATGATTTCAATAGTTTGAGCTCTGGCTGAGCAGCAATGTAATCAGTTATAATTTCTAAAGCTGAAAATTCATCGTCAATGGCAAGGCAGGTATACATATCCCTAAATGGTTAAATGGTTAATTATTTTATTCGGGGATGTTTGATCCTAAATTAATAGTTCATTTTCAATTTAGCAAATGGATAGGATTTAAGAGAACATGAAAATGGTCGTTCATGTTGTTTAGATGGTTGTTCATGTTGCTTGGATGGTAGTCGGTGCAGAAAATTTTATTTTAGTTTTTTTTAGGGGAGGTTTGAGGAACAATTAATCAAATAATTAACCTTAAATCTTAAAAAAAATGAAGAAAATTTTAGTTGTAATGATGATGTGCTTGATGAGTGTTGGCGCATTTGCAGAAAAGGGATATTTAGGCGTAATGTACATTATTCAGTTGTAGATGAAGATGGTGGCGCGGTTTGGGGACCTGCTGATGTAACATCTGATACATGTGAACATGCAGTAAAAACTGCAAGGTACTTTTATTTTTTAGCTACCGGAGATAGTTCAGTTTTTTAATTGTGAAATCAAGTCTTAAGTAAGTAGTTCGTTTACGTTTCAATTCACTACGACAGTTTATCATCAACTAAGTTGTAATTTATTGTGATGTAAGCGAACTAAATTGGTTGTTAAATATTATATGGTGTTTAAAAAGTGTTTATTAAATTTTTCCCTTCTAATTTTTCTGCTTTATTCGTTCTGTGCAAAAGCACAAAGAGGAACTGTTAATTACAAATTGACAATCAATGAGAAAAACCTTGGTAAAAAGATGGAACAGAATCTAATTATCTATTTTGATAAGTTAAATTCTGTAGAACTGAGGGTTAAACCAAAAAATCCTGCTGGTAATATTCCCATTGATGATTTAAATCAAGTTAAAGTACTTAAGTCGGGAAAACCAACCTTTGTGTTCAAAGACTTTTCGAGAAAAAAATTATTATTGTCTGATTATGTTGGTACTAAAAAAGTAATATTAAAGGATACTTTGAATAATTTTAAGTGGAAAATATTAAAGGAAAAGAAGAAAATAGGAAGCTTTAATTGTATAAAAGCAGAAACTGCATTCAGAGGAAGATTATATGAGGCCTGGTATACGGAAAATATTCCTATTCAAAATGGACCATGGAAATTTTGCGGTCTGCCTGGCTTAATTGTTATGGTTAGAGATACAAAATCTGATTTTGTATACGAATTAACAGGTATTGATCTAAATGCAAAATTTGAAAATAAAATAATTGGCGTTCCTGTAGCCTATGAAAAAGACAAAGTTGTTACTTATAAGGAGTTTAGAATTTTGTACAAGAAAAAACTTGAGGATTATATTAGGCTATCTAGAGTTGAACAAACCACACCAGATGGGATTACCGGGACGATAAACATACATATGCCCGAAAAACAGGAAAAATTTTAATGGGTAAAATAATTCAAATTACTATAGTTCTCTTGTTCCTTTCCATGGGGTTTTTACAAGCTCAGCCCAAAGGAACATTAAATTATAAGGTAACTATAAAAAATCAATTTGGTGATAATGAGGTAAACTACATTATCTATTTTAATGGAAGGAAATCAATAGAGCTTGGTGTCCCTACAAAACAATTTTCAACAACAGAAAAAATCTCCGAAACAGAAATTCATGAAAATAGGGTAATCAAATCCAAAAAACAATCTTTTATTTATAAAGATCTACGATCAAAAAAACTCATCCTAGGTGAATCAATCATGTTTAAAGAGTTTTTAATATCTGACACCTTAAACAATTTCAAATGGACGATAATGTCAGAACATAAAAAGATCTTAAACTATACATGTACAAAGGCTACAGTAAATTTTAGGGGAAGAAAGTATACTGCTTGGTTTGCCGAGGATATTCCATTGCAATTTGGCCCATGGAAATTCGGAGGGTTGCCTGGCTTAATCGTTAAAGTAAATGATTATGAGGGAAAATTCGATTATGAATTAACAGGCATAAATCTAAAAGCAAAATTTGATGATAAAATTATACAAATCCCATCTGAATATATTAAAGACCAATTCATTTCTCATCAACATTTTATACAGATATTAAACAAAAAAATAGCTGATTATGCCAAAATGAGCAAGGTTGTTCACACGAGTAAAGATGGTTCTTATGGTTCAGTTACTATTATTCTGCCTGAAAAACAAGAGAAATTTTAATGATTAGGTACATCATTGTTTTGGCTTCCCTTTTTTTTTATAATATAGTTTTTGGCCAAACTATTCAATTGATTGGATCTGTTAAAGCAGATAATGAAAAAATTCCCTCTGCTTCAATTCAACTTAAAACTTTCGGAAATGAAGACCTCTTAATTTACGTTTTTTCTGACGAAGAAGGAGAGTATAAAGTTAGCGGCCAAATAGATCAATCCGATAAATTTCTTTTGATTGCAGCGTACATTGGCTACAAAAGAGATACATTGATTATTACGCGTAATAATCTGATAAAGCAAGCAATATTCAAACACAATTTCTCGCTAACAGAAGATAAAAAGCAGCTTGATGAGATTTACATCAAAGCGCCCAATCCTGTTCAGGTTAATAATGATACCACTGCTTATAATGTTCAGCGTTTTACAAGTCCTGAAGACCGTAACCTGGAAAGTGTAATTAAAAAAATGCCTGGTATGGAGGTAAATAAAGATGGCACTATCTTTTTTAAAGGTAAAAAAATAAGCAAGTATTATTGGAAGGAGATGATTTAACAGGAGAGGGCTACAAGGCCATCACCAAAAATCTTAAACCTGAATTTGTTGAAGAGGTGCAGGCGCTTGAACATTATGTAGAAGACAATCTGCTTAAAGGCATTGTCAATAGCGACGATATTGTTTTAAACCTGAAAATTAAGAATAAACAGGCGAAAAAAATAATAGGTAGTACAGATGGAGGCTTGGGTTCTAATGACAGAAGAATAATTTCAACAAATCTCATCTCTTTTATTGATAAAACAAAGGCTTTTGCTTTTGCCAACCATAATAACCTCAGCACCGAATCGAACCAAAATCCTTTGGAGCTGGTAGACGAGAATAGGGCTTTTATAGGCAATAATCAGATTATCCGGCATCAGGTTGGCACCTACAATCCGTTCGACGCTACTTCATATACCCTTAACAATACCACGCAGGGAAGTGTAAACGCAATAACAAGATTAACGGATCGGTTTAAAATAGGCTACGGCGCATTTTACTTGTGGAATAAATTATATGGACAAACAGCGATGCGCAATGCCTACTTCGGCCAAAATGCTGTATATACCGAAGATAATGATGATAGGACAAGCCTGAGCAAGACTTTTAAAGCTGATTTTAGCGCTGACTATCTTGTTAAAAACAATGCCCGTTTTTGGGCTAAATTCTCTTACAAACAAGTGCCCGAAAGATTTAATAGCACCGCATATTCAATTTACAATAATTTAATTGGCGACAGCGTTCTGCAGAATCAAACTGATTTAAACCGAAATTTTAATGCACAGCTGAAATATACAGTAAAAGTTAACCAAACTACTGCCTATTTAATTTCGGCAAAGATATTGGCTGATGATGTAAGGCAGGATTATGAAACCAATTCTGCACTTTATCAAAGCATCCTAATGTTTAATGGTTCCCAAAAACTAATTCAAAAAGTAAACAACAATAATTTTAAGTTGAAATTAGATTTCGAAGGATTAAAAAGATATAATACCACTTTTTTGTATTTAAATATTGGCAACGAGATTAATGATTTTAAAATTAAATCAGGTTTGTTAGGCCGATACCAAGATGACCAGATTTCGATTGGCGATGCTTATATCAACGATAATATATTTAAGCAAAACCAGACTTATGTTAACGGGAAATACGTGTATGATAACCAGCCTATAAAAATTCAGGTACAGTTAAAATCGACTTTGCAGTTTTTGAGCAACATGGGAAAAGATAGTACTTATATGATTTTAGAACCAAGTTTGAACTTTTCTTATAAATTATCAGATGTACAGCAGCTTTCTCTAGGTTATAATTATAAAAACGTAAATCCACAACCTATTGAATATTATGGAAACTACATCCTAACCGATCTCAGGAGTTTTAATAGTGGTTTAACAAACTTTTATAATTATAATACGCATACGATTGCCATATACTATAATTTAAATGATTTTGCTAACAGTTATTTAAATTTTAATGCCGCTGTAAATGGAAGCTATAGTAAATATGGGTTTCTATATACGAATTTCTTCGAAAATGCTTTAAGTTATTCGCAGAAAGAACCATTTCGTGGTGTAAAAACACTAAGTTCAAATTTTTCTGTCAAAAAGTTTTTTCCGCTATTTTCCTTATCAATTTCAGCAACCTATAGCCCTTCCTATTTAACCTATTATGGTAAAGTAATAAATATGGTAAATGAATATAGTGTTTTTAATCAGAATGCATTATTTAAAATAAATACAGGGTTTAATATACCTGTAAATTTTGGATTGGGAACTGAAATACAGTTTAATTCAACCAGAAGTGAGAGAAAGCAGATTGCAGAAAACAAAGCTTACAAATACACATTTGAGTATAGGTATAAAATCAGTAATCAGATTTTTAACTTTTCATCATACAATATGTATAGAATGAATGGTCAGAATTTTAACTTGATTGATACAGAATTTCAATATAATCCTGCGAAAGGAAATTTTAAATACAGTATTCAAGGGAAAAATTTGGCAAATCTTAAAGCTTTCACCAGTTTGAATATTAGCGAGGTATCTTCTTCAAATTATTCGTCTTCCATTTTGGGTAGGTATATTATGCTAAACGTATCCATGTCGATAAAATAGTCGGTAATACCTTAAAACAAAAAAGACCTACATCACTGTAAGTCTTTTTTGTTATTGCCTTTGCCCACCTTTAAACCTGTTGAGCAGCTCCCGTTTAAAACCTTCCTGAGCTCTGTAAAACTTACCTACCACCTTAATCGGTAAGGAAGATTTAAGTTTGTTGTAATATTTTTTATCCAGGTTGAGGTCTTTTTGTTTAAAATCGAACTCGCTGGTAATTAAACTTTGCACTTGAGCATCCGTTAAATTATCAATTTCTGTTGTTTTACGGAAAGAAATCATTTTTTGCATACGCTCTTTGCGCAGGGCATTCTGCTCTTCCTGCATATCGTTATAAATCGGCCAGAAAATTTTAGCCTCTTCTGGTGATAAATCCAGTTTTTGGGTAAAAAAAGCTATTTTAAGTGATTCTATTTCTTCTGCCTTTGGTCTTTGGGCCAAAAGGGTAGTAGGTAGTAAAAACATTAAAGCGACAAAAAGTAAATTCTTCATTTCTTTATTAATTATTTAATTCCTGAGATAAGTCGTTTGATGAGAAATTACTCAGGATGTAGTTTTCCATTTCTGTATCTGACGCAGAAGTAGTTTTGGCATTTGATAATGTGGTATTTTGAGCTTCTAAATGATCAATGATGGTACTTTCATCAATGTCATATAATAGCTGCTCGTTCACTGCTTCTGCAGATTGTACTTGCTGAACCGTTGCTGTTGATCCATTCTGATAAAAATATACACCAAATGAAGCCATTAAAACAAAACATGCAGCACTTGCATATTTAACAATGTTGCGTCGCCATAAAGGGATAATCCTTGCCTCTCTTTTAGGTTCTGAGGCTGCAATCCTGTCCGTAATCCTACTTTGTAAGGTATCAAAGTAGTTTTCGGGTACTGCAAAAGTATTTTCAGCCTTAGGCATTTCTGCAAGGGCAATGTGGGTTTGTATCCGTTCCGATAATTCTTCAAAATAATTCTGCGGAACTTCAAAATTATTGTCACTTGTTTTCTGTTTTAACTTGTCTAAAAAAACAGCAGAAAAAATGGCCTCATCACAATTTTCGAAATATCCATCAGGAACGGAGAATGGATTACGTTTGCCCATTGCCGCAAGAGTAGGGGCTTCGTTCATCCAATCGTTATTTTCTATATTTTCGTTCATCACAGATGTATGATACAATTAAAGTGAAAAGGTTTAATAGTCTATTTCATCATTTGTAATAAAAGCTTCAATTTTTTTTGCAGCGATGTGAAATGATGCTTTTAAAGCCCCAACCGAGGTGCCTAAAACTTCCGAAATCTCTTCATATTTCATATCATCAAAATATTTCATGTTAAAGATGATCCGCTGTTTTTCGGGGAGGGTGAGGATTGCCTTTTGAAGTTTCAGTTCGAGCTTATCACCATTAAAATAGGATGAAGCAACGAGGTTATCGGCAAGTTCGGATGATACTTCATCCAGCGGCGTATTGTTTCGCTGTTTCTGTTTGTTTAAAAAGGTGATTGATTCGTTGGTGGCAATGCGGTAAATCCAGGTATAAAGTTGAGAATCACTTCTAAACTTATCGAGGTTTTTCCATACTTTAACAAATACCTCCTGCAAAAGATCATCGCAATCATCGTGGTTTAAAACCAGCCTGCGGATGTGCCAGTATATTTTTTGCTGATATTTTTTCAATAACAGGTTAAAGGCTTCATTTCGCGTTCGCTCAACGGCAAACATGGCAAGGATTTCTGAATCTTCAACTTGTTTCATTATATGTAGATTTGAGATGTGATAATTAAGATATGAGACATTAAACATAAGATTAGCTTAGGCACAATGTGTCTCTAATCTCACATCTAATTTCTCATATCTAATGTTTCAAATCTATTTTTTTCTGCCGATTACTTTTTGTACAGCTTCAACAATGTTCACCGCATCTAAGCCATATTTAGCCATTAACTGATCTGGTGTTCCGCTTTCGCCAAAAGTATCATTTGTAGCCACAAACTCTTGTGGAGTTGGCAATTCGGTAGTTAACAAACGGGCAACGCTTTCGCCTAAACCACCAAATTTGTTATGTTCCTCACAGGTAACTACACATCCGGTTTTTTTAACTGATTTTAAGATCGCTTCGTCATCCAAAGGTTTGATGGTGTGGATGTTGATGATTTCAGCATCAATACCCAGTTCCGCTAATTTTTCACCAGCTTCAATTGCTTTCCAAACCATGTGGCCGGTAGCAATAATGGTCACATCTTTTCCTTCGTTCACCATCCATGCCTTACCGATCTCAAATTTCTGATCAGGATCTGTAAATACAGGAATAACCGGACGGCCAAAACGTAAATAAACCGGACCTTCGTATTCTGCAATGGCTAAGGTTGCGGCTTTGGTTTGGTTGTAATCGCAAGGATTAATCACCACCATACCCGGCAACATTTTCATTAAGCCGATATCTTCTAAAATCTGGTGGGTTGCACCATCTTCGCCTAAAGTTAAACCTGCATGAGATGCGCAGATTTTAACGTTTTTGTTAGAATAAGCTACTGATTGGCGGATCTGATCGTAAACACGGCCGGTAGAGAAGTTGGCAAAAGTACCTGTGAAAGGAATTTTACCGCCAATAGTCATACCCGCTGCAATACCGATCATGTTTGCTTCTGCAATACCAACCTGTGTAAAACGCTCAGGGAAATCTTTAATAAAAGCATCCATTTTTAGCGATCCAACTAAATCGGCACATAAGGCAACCACGTTTTCGTTTTTCTTACCAGCCTCATGTAAGCCAGCACCAAAACCCGAACGTGTATCTTTTTTTTCTGTATATGTATATTTCTTCATTATGTTTTTAGATATGAGATATGAGATTTTAGATTTGAGATCGGGCGACAACTTGTGTCTCAAGTCCCATGTCTATTGTCTCAGACCTAGTTTAGTAATCCCCTAAAGTTTCTGGTAACTGCGCTAAAGCTGCTGCTAATTGCTCGTCGTTAGGTGCTGTACCATGCCATTTGTGAGAACCCATCATATAATCTACACCAGCACCCATTTGTGTGCTCATTAAATTTAAGATTGGTTTACCTTTTCCGGTTAAAGTTTTAGCATAATGTAAACCTTCAACAATAGCCTGCATATCGTTACCATCGGTATTGATTACATGCCATCCAAAAGCTTCGAATTTAGCCTGAAGACTATCTAACGAAAGTACTTTTTTAGTAGGACCATCAATCTGCTGACCGTTATAATCTACACTACAGATCAAAGTATCTAACTCATGGAAAGGCGCAAACATAGCTGCTTCCCAGTTTTGACCTTCTTGTAATTCTCCATCGCCGTGTAGGGTGAAAACGTAAGATTTATCGCCGTTTAACCTTTTGGTTAAGGCAGCACCAATAGCTACAGACATTCCCTGACCTAGTGAGCCCGAAGCTACACGGATACCCGGTAAGTGTTCGTGTGTGGTTGGGTGACCTTGTAACCTTGAATCTAGTTTACGGAAAGTTGCCAATTCACTTTTATCGAAATAACCTGCGTGAGCAAGGGTACTGTACCAAACTGGAGAAATGTGGCCGTTAGATAGGAAGAATAAATCTTCACCAATGCCGTCCATGCTGAATTCTTTCTTGTGGTTTAAGATTTCAAAATATAGTGCGGTAAAAAAATCGGCGCAACCCAATGAACCACCTGGGTGGCCAGATTGACATCCGTGAACCATTCTTACGATATCTCGTCTGATCTGAGAGGCAATATCTTCTAGCTCTTTAATTGTATGTTTCATTAAAATAAGAGGTTGTTGTTACATAGCAAAGGTAATATTTTACCCGCTATATCATAATTAGTTATTGATTAAATCGAGTACTTGTTGTGTTGAGTTTTTGGTATCAACTTTTTTGATGATATGCGAAATTTTTCCATCACCATCTATAATAAATGTAGTGCGTACAGTACCCATATATTTTTTGCCATACATGTTTTTTTCTGCCCAAACGCCGTAATCATTTACAATTTTCTGATCAGTATCTGCCAGCAGGGTAAATGGGAGGTTATGTTTAGTTACAAATTTCTGGTGCGATTTTTCATCGTCAACACTCACACCTAACACTACGATGCCTTTAGCCTGTAAACCCTGGTAATTATCTCTGAAATCGCAGGCCTCAGCGGTGCAGCCCGGGGTATCGTCCTTTGGATAAAAGTAAAGAACAACGGTTTTGCCTTTGTAATCGCTTAAAGAAACTTCGCTGCCATTTTGGTCTTTCGATGTGATCGCTGGTGCCTGATCACCTTCTTTTAACTCTGCCATATATTATAATGATTGAATTTTAAATGTTTTAATGATAGAATTTTTAATCATGTGCAATTTAAACAGTTTAACTTATTATACTGTTCGATATATGTTAAAAGATGACATTTTTTAGTTTAAACCATACGTTTTAACTACGCCCTGATCATCAAAACCCTTGAATCCTAAAAATCCAGTGCCTATTTAATGAAGGTTACTGAATACTTTCTCGTATTTTCTTTCATATCCGTTACCACCAGTTCAAGGTTATGCTTGCCAGAGGCTGTTCTCTCATCAAAGCTGTGCCAAAGTGTTGCCGTTTTGGTGTCAAATTCCATTAAAGCCCATTTGCCATCAATGTAACCATTAAAGCTTTTTATACCCGATAAATTATCACTGATCTTAAAAAAGATTTTAGATAAACCAGCCATATTTTTTCCTTCTGAGATATTGACCGGAAAAATCCTTGGTGCAATGGTATCAGTAGCAATATAAAAGCTGCCAAAATTTTTAGGGGTAGCTTTTATAAAGCCATTATCAAAGCTTCCGCCCTGCGATGAACCGTTTGAATTTACGATCAGTGCTTTGCTTCTCAGGTTTTCTGGCAAATTATCAGCCTTAATCCAAAGATCAAAACCAATGTGCAATGGGGTATACCTATTATGGATCTGGTGCACTGCCGACCAGGCATTGCCAGCTGGCCTTGGTAATTTTTTATAGGTGAAATTTAAATCGCTATACAAGGTGCCCATTGGGAAAACCACTTTTACATCTTCAGCATTAAATTCGTTTACCTTATTATACGGATAAATGATTCCGGCAGGCACAACCGGAGTTGAGATAGGTGCCGAACCTGCATTCACGGTAAAAGGCAGGATTGATGAATTTCCTTTCGAATCGGTAATGATGTAGCGGAGCTGATGTGAGGCGCCATCATTAAAGTTAATTCGGCCATTATTAACCAAACTACTATAAATTTTTAATGGATTGCCCGGATCTACAAAACTTTTCTGGATACTCCTTTTGGTGTTTAAATAGGTAGGATAATCGATGTGTGAGTTGATGGCCTTGCTATCTTCAAAAGCAAAACGTTCCAATGCAGAAGTGTATACCATTTTACCATCAACTTCCAATTGAATGGAATATACGCCATTTGTACCCGATAAACCATTGTGCCTATCGGTTACTACAATGCCAAAGCCCACTTCGCCAGTTAAACTAATTGGAGCGATAGTTTTATAACTCCCGTTTGCGCCGGTAATGGCAATGGCCTGTTTTGGAGTAGATTCGTTAAAAGTTTTGCCATTTAAACGGTAGGCATATAAACCGTGGATTACCGGAGGAATATTATCCGGAATAACAATCCCAAAAAACTGTGGATTGATAGTTTCTTCCGTTTTAGTATCCCTGATTTCGAAATGTAAATGCGGACCTCCTGAGATGCCGCGGTTACCAGACCAGGCAATAATTTCACCTTTGTGTACTGGTATTAAAGTAGCATCTGGAAATTCATCAATCTCGAAAGATTTCTTTTCATATTCCAGGTTTTTAACAATGGTTGCAATTTTTGGTGCGAAACGTTGTAAATGACCATATACTGTGGTAAAGCCGTTTGGATGATTAATGTACAATGCTTGTCCAAAACCACTGTTCTGTACCCTTAACCGCGAAATATAGCCGTCAGCAACTGCATATACCGGATAACCTTCGCGCTGATTGGTTCTGAAATCGATCCCAGAGTGAAAATGATTGCCGCGGATTTCGCCAAAAGAACCTGCAAGGGCAGGAGGGGTGATATCTAAAGGCTGTCTGAAATCGGTAATCGGGTATTTATTCGTACTGAAAATCTGTTGTGCCTGAACAAAAGTTGAAGCGATTAAAAGGCAAATCGAAATGGAAAATTTTAACTTGTACTGGATCGGGTTTTTAATCATTCGTTACTTTACATCAAAATTTAAAAGTTGCTTTCCTTCCAGCCAGGCTTCTAATTTGTCGCCTTTGTTTGTTTTGCCAACACCCTGTGGTGTTCCGGTGAAGATTAAATCTCCTTTTTTTAAGGTGATATACTGAGAAACAAAGCTGATTATCTTCTCGAACGAGAATAATAAATCTTTAGTATGACCAACCTGACGGCTTTCTCCATTTACTTTTAATTCGAAATTTAAGTTATAAAGATCTTCGAAATCGCTTTTTGGAAGAAAAATACTGATGGGTGCCGAGTTATCAAAAGCTTTGGCCAGCTCCCAGGGCAATCCTTTTTCTTTATGTTTCGCCTGAATATCGCGGGCGGTAAAATCGATACCCAAACCCACTTCATCATAATAATTGGCCGCAAACTTTTCGGCAATGTGTTTTCCTTCCTTACAAATTTTTAAAACGACCTCAAGTTCGTAATGCACATCATCAGAAAAATCGGGCAGGTAAAATGGTTTATTGTCTTTTAAAACTGCGGTATCAGGTTTCAGGAAAATTACCGGGGTAGTTGGAACCGGATTGTTGAGTTCTTTTGCGTGTTCGGCATAGTTTCTGCCAATGGCGATGATCTTCATTCTTAAAAATATAATATATGAGAAATAGACGGAGGATTAACCCCGCATCAATCAAAAATAGAAAAGAAAATGGTGTTATAAAACTGAGATGCGTTTTACCTGACTTTCTGACCCTGCAATTACCCTTAAAAAGTAGATGCCTGGGTTTATTCTGTTCGGAATATTAAAGGTTTTGGTCTGTTCGCCGGCATTTAAGCGTTCGTTGGCAAGCGTTGCCACCTCATTGCCTAATAAATCGATGATCTTAATAGTAGTCTGAGTGCCATCTTTTCCAATAGAAAGTATAATATTAAGCTGCTCTTCTACCGGATTTGGATATATTTTTACAATCGTCAACAATTTATCCTTGGCTACAACCGTTGCATTTTTTGGGGTTGTTGAATAAGTATTGAACATTCCTGAACCTCCAATAGACATGTAAAGCGGTTTATAAGGGGTGATATTTGCTTTAATTTCAGGAATTCTGCCTACTTTTTTGGTTCTGTTTTTTAAGCTAATGTGGATACTATCAGCCTGTTGCGCCGAAGAATTTACGCTGCACAGCAATGCGATGCACAATGTGCATGCTATTTTTGTGAGTAACGTTATCTTAGCGTAGAGTTTCATCAAATTGGTATAGCAAATGTATTAATTTAAAACAAAGAAATTAAACATTTTGTTTAAAAGCCATAATTTAACACAATTTAACAATAAAAATTTATTTTCATAGTGTTAAAAATACACAATAATTTGGTTGTTAAATTGTTATAGTTAGTTTACTTTTGCCGCACTAAAAATATCAACGAAGTGTCAAATCATAAAAATGTCAACGCGTTAACTGCCGGCGGTGTTCTAATTAGTTTAGGAATTGTGTTCGGTGACATTGGTACATCACCTTTATACACACTCAACGCAATTTTTACCAGCATTTTGGGGTTAAAGAAAGAGATGATCCATGGTGTAGAAAAAATAACCATGTCAGCTCCAAATGGGATTACTACTGAGGTTGTTCTTGGAGTTCTTTCCTGCATCATCTGGACATTAACCTTACAAACTACCATTAAATACGTTATTATAACGCTAAGGGCCGATAACAAGGGAGAGGGTGGAATTTTTTCATTATTCTCTTTAGTAAGGAAAAAGGCAAAATGGTTGATTATACCTGCTGTGGTTGGGGGCTGTGCGCTACTGGCCGATGGGGTAATTACTCCGAGTATAACCGTAACATCAGCCATTGAAGGCTTAACCAGTAAATTCGATGTGCCCGTAGTTCCGGTAGTAATTGCCATTTTAACCGTGCTTTTTATTATCCAGCAATTTGGAACCAATCTGGTTGGGAAGCTTTTCGGACCGGTAATGTTTGTCTGGTTTACCGTTCTGGGCATCGCAGGACTTTTATTTATTGTTAAAGACCTTAGCATATTAAAGGCGCTTAATCCATATTATGCCATACACTTATTGGCTACCAACAGCAAGGCTTTTATTATTTTGGGTGGTGTTTTTCTTTGTACCACCGGGGCAGAGGCCTTATATTCTGATTTAGGTCACTGCGGAAGGAATAATATTCGAATTAGCTGGATTTTTGTGAAAATAACCTTGATTTTGAATTACTTAGGTCAGGGTGTTTGGATTTTACAGAACGAAGGTACTTTTATTCCGAGTTCTAAAATGAATCCCTTCTTTCAGATTATTTCGAGCCATTTCCAGGTGCCGATGGTAATTTTAGCCACCATGGCTGCGGTTATTGCCAGTCAGGCCTTAATTAGTGGTTCATTTACTTTGATATCAGAGGCAGTACGTTTAAACCTTTGGCCAAAAATCAAAATTGTTTATCCATCTGTTCAAAAGGGACAGCTTTATGTGCCTTCTATCAACTGGATGCTTTGGCTGGGCTGTTGTAGTATTGTATTCTTTTGGAAAGAATCTTCTAAAATGGATGCGGCCTATGGTCTTTCTATTACCATCGCGATGTTGATGACCACCATTTTGGTGAGCGTTTATTTGAGGAGCAAACGTTTCCCAAAATACCTGATTGCCATTTTTATTTCGGTATATGTAATTATAGAAGGCACTTTCCTTTTCAGTAACCTGCACAAGTTTTCGGATGGTGGTTGGTTAACTGTGTTGATTGGTTCGGCATTATTTACAGTAATGTGGAGCTGGTTTATTGCCCGTAAGATTAAAAACAGGTTCGTAAAATATGTAGAAATTGAAGATTACTATGAGATTTTAAGCGAATTGAGTAATGATGAATCGGTTCCAAAATATTCTTCACAGTTAGTTTACTTAACAAGTGCGAACTTTAAAACTGAAATAGAATCGAAAATTATTTATTCCATAATCCAAAAAGAACCAAAGCGGGCTGATGTGTACTGGTTGGTGCACGTTGATGTGATGGACGAGCCTTATACTTTAGATTACAAGGTAGAATTCTTGATTCCAGGAAAATTGATCAGGATTGATTTTAGGTTAGGTTTCAGGGTTGAGCAGCGTGTTAACCTCCTTTATCGTAAAGTGGTTGAAGAGTTGGTTAAAAACGGCGAAATCGATATTACCAGTCAATATACTTCGTTAAACAAGCATAAAATTGCGGGCGATTTCAGGTTCGTGCTTTTAGAGAAACACTTATCTAAGTTTACCAAACTGAGCTTCTATGAACGTACCATTATGGATTATTACTTTATCCTTAAAAAGTTAAGTTTATCAGAAGAACGCAGTTTTGGATTGGACAGCAGTTATGTGGATGTAGAAAAAGTGCCGTTGATTTTCGTAACTCCAGATGACATTGAATTGCATAGATTACCAGTTTAAGCAATGAGAACTGCGCTTTTGATTTTGGGTATTGTGCTATTTATAGCAGGGCCCACAGCTAAGATATACCATCTTGATCATGCGAATAATTACATGATCGCATCTGGCTTGGGGCTCGTGATGATTACTGCCTTAGCCTTTATCAAGAAGAAATAAATAAGATCCTCTTTCTGTTTAAGAAAGGGGATTTTTTGTTACAGATGAAATTTATCTTCGTCCCATTTGCTGGGATTATTGATGATATAATTCGAGATGTTCTGGTATGCTCTTTCATCACGGATGATGTGCTCATAGTAGTTCCGTTGCCAGAGCTTTCCCATTGTTTTATTGTGTGATTTGAACAGTTGCAGGCAGCGATTTGAAACGATTGATTTGTATGCGCCGACTATGTCTGCAATTGTCGGGGCGACCCTTGCGGTCGCCCTGTTTAAATTATCTTCTTCTTGTGCGACCGCAAGGGTCGCCCCGACAGCTTCAGCAGAAGAAGAAATATCTGATAAAACAATGATGCCGTGAATATGATTCGGCATGATCTGAAAAACATCCAGTTCAAAATTTGGAAATCTGTCAGCTAAATTAATCCATTCATTGTAAGCAATAGTTCCGGATTTATTTAGGATCATTTCATTGCCTGAAACTTTTCCAAATCTATGGATTCTATCTTCACAGCAGATTGTGATGAAATAGGCTCCTGCTTTTGAATAGTCGTAACCCTTTAACCTGATCGATCTTCGATGGTGTATTAAAGGATTATATTTCATGATATTTAGGATTGTTAAACTACTCCTTCGCCCTTAAGTATTTACTCATTGTATTTGTGTAATTATCATTAAAGCCTATAGCAGAAATTTCTTTATACTTTATCTTAGTTGGTTGATCATCTATATAACCTGCAGGATCGAAGTTTAGGATTTTAAAACTTCTTTTTTTTACATTTACAATCTCTCCGATACTAAAGAAGAAGTTATCATCGTTTTCATTTTCTACGGTGCAGCTTATATCGATCTCTTTTAAAGAGTTAAAGATAGTTTCCCACGTTTCCAAGTTAATCTGGAAAGGAATTTTGACTAGCTCTTTCTGTCCTTCGCGCTCCATTATGAAATCGAAAAACTGATCATAGTTATTATGTCTTATCTTGACAATAGAAGATATTGGAAAAATGGCAAATCCATTAAATAGAAAGTCATCATTCATTTTAAGGAAAACAAAATTAAACGAATAATCTACGATATAACCATGAGAAAGTATATACGATTTATTGCCAACGTCTCTTTTTATTTTGACATAGTTTTTTTCCGTACAATGTCTCTCTATTTTTTCGAAAATAGTCATATCGTCTTTACTATTTTAAACCTCCGGATGTGCCAGTTTACTATGCCTGTACCCATAAGCAAAATAAACTACAAGCCCAACTACCAGCCATATACCGAAGCCGATCCAGTTGGAGATACCGAGTTCGCACATCATATATAAGCAGCTGATCAATCCTAAAACAGGGATTAATGATAAGTTTTTAGTGATACAATAATAAGTAATTACCACACAGATGATCAGGAAAATCCACATCGGAATTTTATGTTTAAACAAGCTCCAGCCACTTTCGTATTTCTTTTCTACCGGTACTTTTGAAGCAGAGATGAACTGTTCGTAACGATCGGCAGGTAAAGCACTCAGATAAGATTCAGCATCAACTTTTTCCGTTAATATAATTTGTGGAGCTGCATTTTTAACAATTTCTTCTTTCACGATTTTTAGTTCCTCACCACTCAAAGAAGTAACAAAAGTTACGGTTTGAATGGTTTTAGGCGAATTGAAAAAGAATGCTTTTGTTTCTTTTCCATATTTTGTAAATGCAAAAGCTATCGTTGCGATAAAAACAACGGGGATAATAAATTTACTGTTTAGATAAGGAATTTTAAACTTTCCACGCTGTACATCAGGCCTGTTCTGCAATACCAAAACACCAGCGCAAACCAGTACAAAAGCAAATAATGTTCCGATAGAACACAGATCGGTTACGATGGTAAGGTTCATGAAAAGTGATGGAACAGCTACTACAAAACCAACTACGATAGTAGCAAAAGAAGGCGTTTTATATTTCGGGTGGATTTTCGAAAAGGATTTCGGTAATAACCCGTCTCTACTCATACTCATCCAGATACGTGGCTGGCCCATTTGGAAAACCAATAATACGCTGGCCATGGCAAATACCGCGCTCACCGCAATAATACCACTCATTAATTTTAAATTAATCTGGTCAAAAACAAATGCTAAAGGATCGCCAACAGCTAAAGTGTCAGATTTAACAATACCTGTTAAAACCAGTGCAATAGCAACATACAGAATAGTACAGATGATAATTGCCCACATCATACCACGCGGCAGATCACGCTGAGGATTTTTACATTCTTCTGCCGTGGTAGAAATAGCATCGAAACCGATGTAAGCAAAAAATACCGCAGATACTCCTTTTAACACACCAGCAACGCCATTCGGCGCAAATGGATCCCAGTTTTTAGTATCAACATAAAATATACCCACAGCTAATACCAAAAGAATTACAGCTAATTTAACTACAACCATGGCATTGCTTGCATTGCGGCTTTCTTTCATACCTCGGTAAATTAACCAGGTAATTAAAATGATAATGCCTAAAGCCGGAATGTCTGCCACAAGGTGAAAATCGCCTATTTTTGGCGCAGTGAGCCATGCATTATTGGCCAGTGCAGTAGCGGGATCTAAAGCTGCTAAGTTTTTACCTGCAGCCAAAAGTGCTTCAGCGTGTTTATGTCCGTTATAAGCGCTCAGGTAATCCATTGTCATCCAGTCGGGTACATGGATGCCATCTATGCCGAGGAAAGGTATTTTTATGGTGGAGAGTAGTCCCGTAAAGTAATCAGACCAGGATATGGCTACGGTGATGTTTCCAATGGAATATTCCATAATGAGCGACCAACCAATAATCCAGGCAACCAGTTCGCCGAAAGCAACATAAGAATAAGTATATGCACTGCCTGAAACGGGAACCATTGAGGCAAATTCTGCATAAGCAAAGGCCGCAAAACTACAGGCAACGGCGGTAAAAATAAACAAAAAGATTACTGCCGGACCGCCATCGGCACTTGCTTTACCTATCGTACTAAAAATACCAGCACCAATAATTGCTGCAATCCCAAAAGCTGTTAAGTCGCGAACACCTAGTGTTTTATGTAACGTATTTTCATGGTCGCCATAGCCTTTTGCTGCATCTTGTAATATCTTGGAAATGGATTTCTTTCTGAATAGCTTTTCGAACATCTTTTGTTTGATTGTTTCTTCAAACTTATAAAAAGTTTGGCTAAAAACGTTTAAAGCCGCATATAATTTTCATTACAGATGATTTGAGGGGTAAAGGGTGTTTAAAAAATAGATAATTATTGATTTTAAGTCAAAATCTTCAATTATTTGGCTTGAATAAGCCTTTATTTGATTCGCATAATTTTAGGCTTTTTAAAAGTTATATTTTTGCCGCTGTTTGATCAATAAAGGGAATGCAATGGTATTTAATCTTATTTGATTAGAATATAATGTAATAAGAGTATCATGATGAATGCAAATACGGCCCCAATAAAATATATTAAAGCACATAATCAGGGCATTGCTACTTTACTGGCTTTTGCTTTACTTCCCATTTCAGGTTTTGCCACTGATATTTATATTCCTTCTTTACCCGATATGGCAGGTGCAATACAGGTAAGCAATGTTAAGGTTCAACTTACGTTAAGTATTTTTTTGATCAGTTATGGAGTTTCGCAGCTTTTTATTGGCAGTGTGCTCGATAGTTTTGGCAGGTATAAAATTTCCCTCTATGCATTATTGATTTTTGCTGTAGCCAGTATTGTTATTGCCACAACCCATAATATTTACCTTATTTATTTCATGCGTGTTATCCATGGGGTAACAGTAGGGGCAATTGTAGTAGCAAAAAGGGCATACTTTGTTGATCTTTTTGAAGGTGATCAGTTAAAGCATTACCTGAGTTTGTTTTCCATCATCTGGAGTACGGGACCAATTGTTGCACCATTTATAGGCGGTTATCTTCAAACTGCTTTTGGTTGGGAATCTAACTTTTATTTTTTGGCCGGATTTGCGCTTGTCTTTGCAGTATTGGAGATGATATTCAGTGGAGAAACCTTAAGGACTTTTACCGATTTCCAATTGAAAAAAATTACCGGCATTTATGCCGAAATGATCAAGACTACCAGTTTTACCTTAGGTATTGTAATGTTGGGTTTGGCCTATTGTATGGTAATGGTTTACAACATGACAGGACCGTTTATCATTGAGCATCATTTAAATTTTTCTCCGGTTGTTGCTGGTTACAGCTCCCTGTTTTTAGGTTTCGCCTGGATGGTTGGTGGCTTTATTGGTAAGGCAACTATTAACAGGCCTTTCTTTAAAAGGTTAATGATCAATTCGTTATTACAGGTTGTTTTTGTAGTGTTAATGATCGTAAGTTTGAATTTCGTTTCTAACCTGTGGTCGTTAATTTTCTTTGCTTTTATTATCCATGTTGGTGCAGGCTATACCTTTAACAACTACTTTACTTTCTGTTTAAGTAAATTCCCTAAAAATGCAGGGATTGCAGGCGGCTTAACTGGCGGTTTTACTTATGTAATTGTTTCTTTTTTAAGCTATTGTGTTGTAAACCTGATTCCCGCAAAAGACGAACGTAACCTGAGCTATAGTTATTTGGTTATGATCCTTTTATCGGTTTTAGTGATGTTTGTCATTTCAAGAATCAGGCAAAAAAACGAAGCATAATACTATTTAATCCGGCCTTCTTCATCAGTTACACTGGTTTTGCGCTCGCGTGTACCCTTAACGCTGCTACTGCCAAAAATGTAATTTAAACTAAGGCGGTAAACCCTTGTTTCCTGTTTTTGGGTGAGGTTATAATCTAAGCCGGAAAGTGCACTGCTGATCCTTGCCTTTCTGGAATTAAGTACATCATTGACGGCAAGTTTAACATTGAGCTTTTTATTAAAGAATGATTTTTTAAGTCCGAAGTCAATACCATAATATGGTTTAATGGCATAAGTGCCATAAATCTGCGATGATGCATACTCGCCCGAAAGTTCTGCCGCAGTTGTTGGACTAAGGGTAAAAGTATGATTGCTGCTAATCATGAAATTCACTTTCTTTCTGTCGTAGCCACCATTTTCTAAGTTTGATGTTTTGATCTGATTGTAGGTACTGGTAAGCGTATTGTCCATGCTCCAGAATTTTGTAATCGTAGTAGGGTAGCCGATCGTTAAATCATAAGCATATTGTTTATCCAGGTTCTGGACGGTCTGGTAAAGTGTTTTCTTCTCGTTTTCGGGTAATAACACATCGATAATAAGGTTATTGGTAATGCTGTAACCCAGCGAAATATTCAATGTCTTTTTATAATTATAAGAAAGCTGAAAAGCATTGGTGTACTGTGGATTAAGAAAAGGGTTGCCCTGGCTAAAAGTATAGAGATCAACAAAATATACAAATGGATTAAGCGATTTATAATCGGGGCGATCAATTCTTCTGCTATAAGAAAAACCGATTTCATGATTCGGATTTAAGGTTTGATTGACGCTAAAACTTGGGAAAAAATCAAAATAACTGCGTTTCACAATCTTATTATCATTAATAGAATTGCCTTTTGAGTTGGTCTGCTCCATTCTTAAACCGATTTCAATACTGGTTGATTTAAATTCGTGTTTTAATGTGGTATATGCTGAGTTGATATTTTCGTCGTAAATAAAATGGTTACTGCTGTTTACGTCGTTCTTCCAATCTGTTCCAATAAGGTTTTCGAATTGAAAATCGTTATCTGTACTTACCCAGCTGCTTTTTAACCCTAAATCTAATTTTGTGGTAGCGTTTAAAGGCAATGTATAATCAATTTTTGCAGCCTTAATTTTGATAAATGAAGGTGTGGCATTCCTGAAAATGGCGGGCGATTTATAGTTTGAACCGGTTTGATCAAAAAAGAAGTTTTGGTAAAGGGTATTTTCTTCACTGTGGTATTTTGCATAATCTAAATCGATAGAAAATTCCTGGCCGAGCGTATCCAAAACACTTTTATAATTGAGATTATAGGCCTGGTTGCGGTATTTGTTTTTTGCAGGATTATCGGCAATGATCGAAGAATCGACTTTCGTGAAATTTTGCCCGATAGCCGTACCTCCGTTTGATAAGTCGTGGCCATTATTAAAATAACCTGTAGTTAAGAAACCCAAAGTATTTTTCTCATTAATGAAATAATCGATGCCCGCTTTGTAATTGTTGTTGTGTGTAGATCTGATTTGTGTGTTATATTGATGGAAATAAGTATCCTGATCAGCGCCTTTTGCTATCCTTAAAATATCGAGGTCTTCGTTTGCTTTATTGTTATTATTTGCAAAACTGCCAAAAATATTGACATTTTTATCCCGGTGGTTGATGGAGATCCCGGCATCGCTTTTCGCGTTTTTTCCGTATCCAAAGCCCAGATCTATACTTCCATTTGTGCCGTAACTGGTATTCTTTTTTAACTTGATATTGAGTATCCCTGCATTCCCTTCGGCATCATATCTGGAAGATGGGTTGGTCATCAGTTCAATCGTTTTAATTTCATTACTGTTTAACGATCGCAGCCTTGTAGCCAGTTGTTCTGCTGATAAATATGTCGATTTTCCATCAATCAGCACATTTACGCCTGATTTTCCTTTTATACTAATGATCCCATCCTGATTAACGGTTACGCCTGGCATTTTAGCAAGGATTTCGAGCGCTGTATTGCCGGTTGCAACAATGCTGTTTTCTACATTCATTACCGTTTTATCGTTATGCCTTTCAATTAATGCTATACGACCAGCAACCACAACGCTTTCGAGTTCTTTTACCTCAGCTTCGAGGTTAAAACTTAAATCCATATTGGTTTTGCCTGCAAATGACTGAAAAGTTTCTTCAACCATTTTATAACCCACTGCATTAACCACGACTTTGAACTTACCTTGCGGAAATCCTTCCAATACATAATTGCCTTCTTTATCGGTGCTAACTATTTTAACAAACGAGGTATCTTTCAGGCTGGTGAATTTAAGGTTAGCTAAAACCTTAATTCCGTTTTTGGTAACCACCATACCTGTAATGCGGATTTTTGTATGCTGTGCAGAAACGGTATTCCAAAATAATAGAGAGAGCGTAAAATATGGAGCGAATATTTTCATTGTTAATTAGGGATCTGATGATTAGTTTTCCTTTTATCTGATTAGGAATTGAAACGAAACTAAATCATTAGGTGCATTAAACAGTGGTTTTTAACAATGTTTAACCCAATTAACATTTTTTTACAGTTGGTTCAATGGTTCATTGGCCATTTGTTCATTGGTCTTTTCCAAAGTTCAGGGTTTAGTACAATAGCGATCGCTTTAGTTGAATCCCACTCAATTGGTCGCGCTGAGCGGAGTCGAAGCGTATTTAAAGTTTCTGTGTTCTCTGTATTTCCGTGGCAGAAAAATCAATGGTTCATTGGCCATTTGTTCATTGGTCTTTTCTAAAGTTCAGGGTTTAGTACAATAGCGATCGCTTTAGTTGAATCCCACTCGATTGGTTACGCTGAGCGGAGTCGAAGCGTAAAGGTTTCCGTATTCTCTGTGTTTCAGTGGCAAAAAAAGTACAGGGTCTTAGCGGGACGCTAAAACCAGAACTAGTATTAATCTGTGTTCATCCTTTTTATCTGTGGTTCATAAAAACAAAAAAGTCGTGGCGAAACGCCACGACCCGTATGATGTAAAACGAGGTGAAAACCTTCCAGCCCTCCACCTTCAAACCTTCTACCTTTCCTTAACCCAATTTCTCCAATTCCGATTTCACAAAACCTGCCAGTTCTTTTACATATTCAGCACTGAAATCAAATTTGATCCCCGCGGTTTCATATATTTCGTTCATTGGTTTAGTGTAGCCTAAAGAAAGTGCTGCGAGATATTGTTCCAGCGCTTTTTCTGGGTTTTCTTTATAGTTTTTCCAAACGGCAATGGCACCTAATTGCGCAATTGCATACTCGACATAGTAAAATGGAACTTCGAATAAATGAAGTTGTTTCTGCCATCCGTTGCCAAATTGCTGTTCTAAATCTGTCCAATCGGCAAAACCAGCTCCAAAACGGTTATAAATCTGCTTAAAAGTTTCTTCGCGGTCGGCAGCGGTGTGGTTAGGGTTGGTGTAAATCCAGTGCTGAAACTGATCAATTACGGCAACCCAGGGCAATGTTTTTAACACATCTGCCAATTGTTCTTTTTTGGCGCGATTTAAATCTTCTTCATTGTCGAAATAAACATCCCAGTTATCCATAGAGATTAACTCCATGCTCATTGAAGCAAGCTCAGCTACTTCAGATGGGCAATGTTTAAAATCGTTCAGCTCTAAATTAGCCGTTAAAAAAGTGTGTATAGCATGACCACCTTCATGAACCATTGTGGTTAAATCGCGGAGCGAGTTTGCCGAGTTCATAAATATAAATGGTGCTCCGGTTTCGGCCAAGGGATAATTGTAACCACCTGGTGCCTTTCCTTTTCTGCTTTCTACATCAAATAGGTTGTTAGCTTTCATGGTAGCCAGTTTTGCCCCTAATTTTTCATCAATGGCATTAAAACAGGCAATACTTTTATCAATCAGTTCTTCGCCATTGTTAAACGGTTTTAAAGCTGGCTTACCACTTACGCTTACTTCTAAATCCCAAGGTTTTAACACTTCTAAACCTAAAGATTCGCGGCGTTTTTCGGCCTGTTCTTTTAATATCGGAACAATTTCTTTTTCAATTGCATTGGCAAAATCATAACAATCCTGAGGCGTATAATCGAAACGGCCCAAAGCCTGAAACATATAATCGCGGTAGTTTTCGAAACCTGCATTTAATGCAACCTGGTTACGTAGTTTAATCAGTTCATCAAAAAGGATGTTCAAGTCATCTTTGTCAATTAAACGACGTTGCTGGATGGTTTTCCAGGCATTTTCGCGTACCTCGCGATTTAAATCTTTAATAAAGATAGATGCCTGCTCCAAAGTATATTCCTGTCCGTTAATCTGCACACTCATTGCTCCGGTAGTACCTTGATATTTCTGTTGTTTTACCTGCAACTCGGTGAATAGTTCAATGTTTTCATCGCGGTAAAGCTCAAGGGCTTTTTTTATTGCACGACTGTAAACGAAATATTTCTCTTTGTCAAGATCTTCCATAAACGGACTTTCCACAAACTTTTTATTCAGTTCGTTGCCAAGTGGAGAAATTTTCGGTTCTATTTCTGTAGCAAAATATTGAAAGTTCTTAACCAGTTCTTCATTAGCCGTATCGCAGCTCATTTTAATGTATCTCCAGGCAAAATCTTCTTCCAGAGCAGCCTCCAGCTCGGAACGGTCTTTTAACCATTGCTCCAGTTCAGCAGCATTGTTTATTTCGCGGTGCTGTAATTCAGTAAAAAGGGGTTCTAAATTTTCCCAGGTAATGGTTAATTCCTGTGGGATATATGTTCTGGGTTTCTTTGTTATCATTTTTGTAATTATTGAATTTGAGAATGAATGATTGAGTGAATGTTTGCCATTCTCTCATTCAAAACTCACTCATTCTCTCATTTATTATTTATGTCTCAAATACGCATCAATTAAAAAGCATACAGCAAATACCACCGATGCATAACCGTTTAAGGTTTGAAAGGCCCTGTTTACTTTGCTGATATCGTTTGGTTTAACCAGTAAGTGCTGATAAATCAACATCGAACAGAAAAACACAATACCTACGTAATAAACCCAGCTGAAAGATGTGAAAAACACTGGTAAAATTACACAGGTGGCAGATAATACATGTAGCAGCACCGAAACATTTAAAGCATTTTTAATGCCAAGTGCAGATGGAATGGAGTGTAAATTCTCTTCGCGGTCAAATTCTTCATCCTGTAAAGCATAAATAATGTCAAATCCACTTACCCAGAAAAGTACAGTTAATGAATATAGTACAGGAACCAAGGCAAAATGTCCGGTTACAGCAATATAGGCACCAATTGGAGCTAAGGCAAGTCCTAAGCCTAATACCAAATGGCATAGTGCTGTAAAACGTTTAGTGTAGCTGTAAAATAAAACTACAAACAACGCAACCGGTGATAAATAGAAGCAAAGCGGATTAATAAAATAAGTGGTAATGGCGAAAAACACACAGTTGGCAATGACGAAAATCAGGGCTTCATTAGCCGAAACTTTACCAGCAGGAATGTCACGCATCTTAGTGCGCGGATTTTTAGCATCGATATTCCGATCCAGATAACGGTTAAAAGCCATAGCAGAGTTACGGGCAAAAACCATACATAGCAAAACCAAAATCAGTTTATACCATGAAAATGGATTTTCGGTAGTCGTTACACCTAAAAAGAAGCCAATCATGGCAAATGGAAGCGCAAAAACAGAGTGAGCGAATAATACGAGTGAAAAGTATTTTTTCATTTATTAGAAAGGTTAACTGTACAAATCGGTTAACTGGTTAATTGTGTTAGTTGGGTCAATGGTTTGATCGTTCATAGTTTAATAGTTCAAAGAAAAATCAGTCTTAAAATTAATTTATGTATCAACAACTAAACCATGAACTATCAACTTTAAGCAATCGCTTGTGGGCCATGGACTATGAACTATTGACTAATGAACTAATAAACCACCTAAAACTTTTTATAATCTGTCGGCACTACGAAATCTTTATTCACTTCATAGATGAAATTTAAAACCTCGTCTTTTCCGTTGCCCTTTTCGGCAGAAGTAATAAAGGTAGCCGGGATCTCTTCAAAAAACTCCCCTAATTTTTTCTTAAAGGCCGCAACATTTTTCTGGGTGGTGGTCATCCCTTGTTTATCGGCTTTGGTAAAAATTAATGAAAAAGGAATCTGTTTTTCGCCTAACCAGTAGCAAAATTCAATGTCTATTCCCTGTGGCTCTAAACGGCTATCAATTAAAACGAAAACGCACTGTAAGCTTTCTCTTTTGGTAATGTAAGCGCGGATAAATTTTTCCCATTTTTCTCTGCTTGTTTTCGAAACCTTGGCATAACCATAACCGGGTAAATCGACAATGTACCATTTCTCATTAATCAGAAAGTGATTAATTAACTGGGTTTTTCCTGGTCGCTGAGAAGTTTTAGCCAATCCATGCTGATTAACCAACATATTGATCAGTGAAGATTTACCCACGTTAGAGCGGCCAATAAATGCATATTCGGGCATTAATGGCGCCGGCAGGGCCGAGATTTGGGTGTTGCTGCAAACAAATGTTGCCGTTTTGATAATCATAGCGCAAAGGTAAGAATTAGTTTTGAGTTGAGAGTTGGGCGTTTGGAGTTGAAAACCTACCGTCGTCAGCGATTCGTAAAGTTTAAGACGATCGCTAAACTGCAAACTCAAAACTCCCAACTGCAAACTCTTTTATCTATCTTTGCCTCATATCATGAATCAGAATATCACTCCATACCAAGTAGAAGATGCAACTAAAAAAGAGCAGGTTGCAACCATGTTTAATAACATTTCGGGCACCTACGATTTTTTAAATCATTTCCTTTCTTTAGGCATCGATGTATTGTGGCGTAAGAAAGCGATTAAAGAACTGGTTTCCATCCAACCCCGGATTATGCTTGATGTAGCTACAGGAACAGGCGATTTTGCTTTTGAAGCCATAAAAAAACTTCATCCAGAAAAGGTAATCGGTGTAGATATTTCTGAGGGCATGCTTGATGTAGCCAAAAAGAAGATCAATGAGCGTAACTTAAACGAAACTTTTACCGTTCAGGTGGGCGATTCGGAAGGTTTGCATTTCGAGGATGATACTTTTGATGCCATTACCTGTGCTTATGGTGTTCGTAATTTCGAAAACCTCGAAAAAGGTTTAACCGATATGTACCGCGTGCTAAAACCAAATGGTAAAATGGTAATATTAGAGTTTTCTAAACCAAAGGTATTTCCGGTAAAACAACTATATAGCTTCTATTTTAAACAGGTAACACCTTTCTTTGGGAAACTGTTTTCTAAAGACCATAGGGCTTATACCTATCTGCCAGAATCGGTTGCGGCTTTCCCTGATGGAGAAGATTTTACTGGCCTGATGGAAAAAATAGGTTTCAAAAGTACCAAACAAAGAATTTTAACGTTTGGAATAAGTTCGATATACGTAGGGACCAAATGATCAAAAAATTAAGCCTCATTCTTTCACTCTTCGCTGCATCTACAACTGCTTTTGCCCAAAACTGGGGCGGTGGCATAGATGATGAAGACTGGAGTTTTGGTTTTAATTTTCAATATATCTCTGCTGAATATAAAATCCTTAAAAAACAGAATTGGCGTGAACCTTTTTACGAGGTGCCAAATTCGTTAGGTGTATCTTACGATCCCAACTCGGGCATTCCCGTAACTTCAAGGTTAAATGCAATTTACAGTACGCCGTCGCAGGGTTTCGGACTGGGCTTTGTAATGAACAGGATGATATCAGATAACTTTGATATCCGTGCAACTCCTTCACTTATATTTAGTGATAGGGTAGTCAGTTACGAATATGAGCCAATGGCGTCAATTGATCTGGGTAACGGGCAGACCAAAAATTTTCAATCGCTGGTTGAGCGGAAAGTGCAGGCTACCATGTTCGAATTTCCTTTAGGGATAAAGGTAAAATCTAACAGGTTGAACAATTTCAGGGCTTATTGGCTTGGTGGTGCAAAATACTCTATTGATATTGCCTCAAAGAAGAAAACCTTCGATGAAGGTGAAAGTCCGGTAAATAAATTTTTAAAAAATCAGCGTAATTACCTGTCTTACGAGACGGGCATCGGCTTTGATATTTATTTTGAATATTTTAAAATGTCTCCCGAAATTAAGCTGTCATATTCTAAAGGTGATCTGCTCCAGCATGACGATACCGTTTATGCTAATCCGATAGATAAGTTGAAATTACGTCAATTAACATTCAGTTTAATTTTTCAATAAGCTTACAATCCAAAAAAACTTACCTTTGTTGATGTAGGTACACTTTAAAAGGTGTTAGCTTTGGTTTACCACGACTTAAAATTCATAAACATGTCTAAAATCGCATTAATTACAGGTGCAACTTCTGGTATTGGCGAAGCCTGTGCACATACATTTGCCCAACAAGGTTATAATTTAGTGTTATTGGCCCGTAGGGAAGACCGTTTGGCTAAAATTGCCCACCACCTCGCAGATAAATATGCCATCACCATAAAACAGGTTATTGCCGATGTACGTGATAAAGATAACCTTACTTCCGCTTTAGCAATTTTGCCTGACGAATGGAAAAAGGTAGATGTGTTAATCAACAACGCTGGTTTAAGCCAGGGTTTGGATCCAATTGATAAAGGAGATACAAACGATTGGGATACCATGATCGATACCAATGTAAAAGGTTTGCTTTACGTAACCAAAATTGTTTCCAACTGGATGATCCCAAACCAATCAGGTCATATCATCAACATCGGTTCTATTGCAGGTAAAGAAGTTTATCCAAACGGAAACGTATATTGTGCCAGTAAACATGCTGTTGATGCTTTAACAAAAGGCATGCGTATTGATTTGTTGTCACACGGAATAAAAGTTACCGCAATTAACCCGGGTATGGTAGAAACCGAATTTTCGGTGGTGCGTTTTAAAGGCGACGAAGAACGTGCAAAAAAGGTGTACGAAAATTTCGAACCTTTAATTGCTGATGATATCGCCGATGCCATCTGGTACGTAGTGAGCAGGCCAAAACATGTAAATATTAATGATATGCTGATTATGCCAACCGCACAGGCAACAGCTACTATAGTGAATAAAGGTTAATTGTTTAAATTGGATAAACTGGTTAACTGTTGATTACCTTATAATAATTAAACATTTTGGCCATCAACCATTTAACTATAAACCATCAATCAGTACAATTAACCGCTTTCAACGATTAACAAATTAACCAATAAAAAAATGATATCAGATACTATAAATCAGGAAATGAAAACAGCCATGTTGGCTAAAGACCAGGCAACATTAAGAGGTTTAAGGGCAATTAAAGCCGCTTTACTTTTGGCTAAAACAGAAAAAGGTTCAGCTGAAGAAATTACAGAAGAAACTGAAATCAAAATCCTTCAGAAACTGATTAAACAACGTCGCGAATCTGCTGATATTTACAAACAGCAAAACCGCGAAGATTTATACCAGGTTGAAGAAGAGGAGATCGCAGTCATTAGCAGATTCCTGCCTAAACAGTTGGATAGGGCAGAGGTTGCCGCAATTATCGAAACCGTAATCAAACAATCTGGCGCTACATCGGTTAAGGATATGGGGAAGGTTGTGGGCCTGGCAAATAAGGAACTGGCTGGTAAAGCCGATGGTAAATTAATTGCCGAGATTGTTAAAGAAAAACTGGCCTAAATAAGGTAAAAGGTAGGGAGGTATAGGGTTTAAGGCTAATTTATCGCCAACCGCTTAGCGCTATACGCATTACAAACAAAGTTTTTATACCGTTTTCGATTTTATTTCAGAAAAATGGCATAGAAATGCATAAATTTAATTTTACTCTACTAACTTAGTAGCACAATACCATCTAGAATATATATGACTTACCCGATAATAGAAGAAGACGGATTTAAATACATCGAAGCTGGAACAGGCGAGACACTGGTATTGCTGCATGGCCTTATGGGCGAACTAAGCAACTGGGAACTCGTTATCGAACACTTTAAAGATCGATATCGTGTAATTATCCCGATTTTACCCATTTACGATTTACCGATTTTAACCCTTGGTGTAAAGGCCCTGTCAAGGTACCTTCACCGTTTTTTAAAATATAAAAATTTAAACCAGGTGGTACTTGTAGGTAACTCGCTTGGCGGCCATGTAGGCCTGGTATTCACCGTTGCGCATCAGGAGTTTGTTAAAGCCCTGGTACTCACCGGAAGTTCGGGCTTATATGAAAATGCTTTTGGTGGTTCTTTTCCACGCAGGGAGAGTTACGATTATATTAAAGAAAAAGTTGAATTTACTTTTTACGATCCGGCAACGGCAACCAAAGAACTGGTTGACGACGTATTTAAAACGGTTAACGATAGGTCTAGGGTAATCAGGATTTTAACCATGGCTAAATCGGCAATCCGACACAACATGTCCAAAGAACTGTCGAAAATTACCATCCCGGTATCACTGATCTGGGGAAAGAACGATAAAGTTACCCCACCGGAAGTGGCAGAAGAATTTCACCAGTTGTTGCCAAATTCTGAATTGAATTGGGTAGATAAATGCGGGCACGCACCTATGATGGAACATCCCGAAGAATTTAATACCTTTTTAGATAAATTTTTAGATAGAATATTATTGAAATAATGTTTGCTGCAGAAATCATATCAGATGCAATTCCATCATTGAAAACCGCTGACACGGTGCAAAAAGCTTTAGATCGTATGAACGATTTTAAATTAAAGCATTTGCCTGTTGTTAACGAGGTTACTTTGTTGGGTTTAGTTGCGGAAGATGATTTATTGAACATTCCTGACCACGATACCCTTTTAAGCGATGCTGCCGTAAATACACTTAATGTTTTTGTGTTGAACAATGCACATACTTATGATGTAATCAGGTTATTGAGCCAGTTAAAACTTACTGCTGTTCCTGTGCTTGATCAACAGAAAAATTACTTAGGTTTAATTTCCATCAATAATATGGTTAATGCCGTAGCAGAACAATATGCCGTAAACGAACCCGGTGGAATTATTGTTCTGGAAATCAGCAACCGCGATAATTCACTTGCGCACATTGCCCAGATTGTTGAGGCCGATAATGCACAGGTTCTCTCTTCTTACGTCAATTCATTCGAAGATTCTACACGTTTAGAAGTAACGCTCAAAGTAAATAAGACAGAAATTACTTCATTGGTAGCTTCTTTCGAAAGGTATGATTACCTGGTAAAAGAAGTATACAATAACACACAGATTGATGATGGGTCGCAGGAGCGTTACGATTCTTTCATGAATTATTTAAATGTATAAACCTACTTTATGAGGATTGCAATTTACGGGAGAGATTTTAATGATACGGTTTTGCCCTATGTACAGGAGGTTTTTGATCATTTAGCAGAGCAAAGTATCCAGCCCGTTTTATACTCTAAATTTAAAACATCCCTTCACGGTAAAATAAAACTGCCTTCAAATACAATCATTTTTCATAACCATGCCGAACTTAAAGACCATGCTGATGTATTGTTGAGCCTGGGTGGTGATGGAACGTTACTGGATACATTATCATTGATCCGCAATTCGGGCATACCCGTAATCGGGATCAATTTCGGCCGTTTGGGCTTTCTTGCCAGTATCAATAAAAATGAAATCGGACAGGCATTAAAGGCTTTAAGCAATGGAGAATATACATTAGATTCCCGTTCGCTGTTAACCTTAGAATCGGATAATGGTTTGTTTGGCGAAGAAAACTTTGCCTTGAATGATATCACCATTCACCGTCGCGATAATTCGGCCATGATGATTATCCACGCCTCGATGAACGGCGAGTTTATCAACTCTTACTGGGCCGATGGATTAATTATTGCCACTCCAACAGGATCTACAGCTTATTCACTGAGCTGTGGCGGACCAATTATTTATCCTGACTCCAAAAACTTTGTAATTACGCCCATTGCACCACATAATTTAAATGTTAGGCCGGTAGTGGTTCCTGACGGCAATACACTCTCTTTTGAGGTAGAAGCCAGGGAATCGAAATTCCTCGTTTCCTGCGATAGCCGCACGGTAACCGTAGAGCGTTCGGTTAAAATCAGCATTAAAAAAGCCGATTTTTGCATAAATCTGATCCGACTTAACAATGAAACGTACTTAAACACGTTAAGGAATAAATTATTATGGGGCATTGATACCCGTAACTACTAAGTATGACGCCAGGCAAACAGCTATTAATTATCCTCTTTTTCATCTTTAGCGGGCAGCTTGTCCATGCACAGCGTGCACCTATAGGCGAACCCTCCTGGGAAGTTGGTATAATGGCTGGTGGGGCAGGTTATATTGGTGATCTCAATCAAAATAATCCTTTATATATCAGTGGTTTATCTGGCGGGGCTTATTTAAAGCGGAATTTTAACCAATACATTGGTGTTCGTTTAAACTATACCTATGGAGAGGTAAAAGCCGACGATTCCTATTCCAGCAATGAGCAGTTCCGCGAAAGAAACCTGCGTTTTAGAACTTCACTGAACGAATTTAGCGGACTGGTAGATTTTAATTTTTTTAATTTCAACCTTGGTGGCGGAACGCGTCAGTTTACACCATACCTCTTTACCGGGGTGGGTTTACTGGTATTTAAACCAACTGTAAAAGTAAATGGTGAGCGGTACCGGTTAGACCGCCTGGCCACCGAAGGACAGGAAAATGGATATAAAAATGCCGTTTTAACCATTCCTTATGGCCTGGGCTTAAGGTATAACTATAAAGATACCTGGAGCATTTTTACCGAACTGGGCTACAGAACACCTTCTACCGATTATATTGATGATGTGAGCGGCCGTTATCCGGTTAATCCCGTATTTGTTGGAAATGGCCAAAATCAGGTTAATTTATCCGATCCTTCACGCTATCAAATTGGACAGCCAGGGACACAAAGAGGCGATTTTCGAAAAAGGGACACTTATCTATTTGTTAGTGTTGGCATATCTTTTACCTTTGTATCCTCAAAATGCTATTCCTTTTAAGCTGATTTTGACATAATTAATGGGATTTAAAGAACAAATAGACTATAGCCGCCTGCCAAAGCACATTGCCGTAATCATGGACGGTAATGGAAGATGGGCAAAAGGCCAAGGTAAAGTGCGGGTTTTCGGCCATGAACAAGGTGTACTTTCTGTGAAAGACATTGTAGAAGGCTGTGTGGAAGTGGGTATTGAGTATTTAACTTTATATGCTTTTTCTACCGAAAACTGGAACCGGCCTAAAGAAGAGGTAGATGCTTTGATGCAGATTCTCATCTCTACCATCAATAAAGAAACCGAAACACTTAATAAAAACAACATTAAGCTTAATGCGATTGGCAACATTGCATCTTTACCGCAAGAGTGTATCGATGATTTGAAAGAAGCCATGGAAAAAACAGCCCATAATGAGAAATGTACACTAACACTGGCATTAAGTTATAGTGCAAAGTGGGAAATTATAGAGGCAGCCAAAAAAATTGCATCAGCTGTAAAAGATAATACCATATCGTTAGATGATATTGATGAAGACCTGTTTTCGTCAAAACTGACTACTGTAAATATACCCGATCCGGAGTTAATGATCAGGACCAGCGGGGAGCACCGCATCAGCAATTATCTGCTTTGGCAAATGGCTTATACGGAGTTTTATTTTACCGATGTTTTATGGCCGGATTTCAGACGTGAGGATCTTTTCGAGGCTATTGTAGACTACCAAAAACGCGAACGCCGTTTTGGCAAAATTAGTGAACAATTAAACTAATTTTTCTTTTAACACTTTTTAACAAGCGTTTAAACTAACTTAGCACCACTTTTATACGATAAATGAAACCATAATAAGGGAAACACAATAAAGAAAATTTTGCTTTATAAAACATTGTTACCTTCGTGGCCATTACTGAACAAATTATTTTAATGAAAAGAATATTTCAAGTTTTAATTCTACTAGTTTTAGCCGCTCCGGCCTTCGCTCAAGTACGTCCACAAGGTCAGGCACCGGCAACCCCTTCTTTAAAGGTTGGTGGCTTAGATCTCGATTATTTTAGTCCAAAAGAATACATCATCGGTGGTACCACAGTAACAGGAACCCAATATTTAGATAAAGAAGTATTAATTACACTATCTAAATTAACCAAGGGCGATAAAATCGTTCTTCCTGGCGAAGCAACTTCTGACGCAATTAAAACGCTTTGGGCGCAGGGATTGTTTGATGATGTTAAACTTAATATCCAGAAATTTGTTCAGGATTCAGTTTATTTTGAGATAGAAGTAGTAGAACGTCCACGTTTAAGCTCTATCGATTTAAAAGGTATCCGTAAATCTGAAAAAACGGCCATTCAGGAAAAACTGAATGATAAAACCGGTAAAATCGTAAACGACAATTTATACAATACTACTTCAGCTATTGTTAAAAAATACCTGTTGGATAAAGGTTATTTCTTTACTCAGATCGACTATAAAACCCGTAAAGATCCAAATGCAGAAAACAGTGTGGTTTTAGAGGCTTATATTGATAAAGGTCACCGTGTTAAGGTACAACACATCGATTTTACGGGAAATAAAGACTTTAAAGCAGCAAAACTCAGAAAATACCTTAAAAACCCTAAACAGTTTACCTGGTGGCGCTTTTATGGTTCCGGAAAATTCTCAAAAGAGAAATATGAAGAGAACAAGGTAAAAATGATTGCTAAAATGCATGAAAAAGGTTACCGCGATGCTGAATTATTAAAAGATACCATTTACCAATACAATAAAAAGAAGGTTAACATCAGGATGGACCTTTATGAAGGTAAAAAATATTATTTCGGTAATATCACCTGGGCTGGTAATGCCATTTACCCGGACAGTATCCTAAAGAAAGTATTAACCATCGAAAAAGGTGATGTTTTTAGTGAAGAAAGATTAAACAAGAAATTAAATGGTGGTGGCGAAAACGGCGGCGACATTAACAGTATGTATACCGATAACGGATACTTAACTTTTAACATCGATCCGGTACAGACCAAAATTTATGGCGATACTGTTGATGTTGAATTACGTATGTACGAAGGTCCACAGTACACCAACAACCGCATTACTTTAAAAGGTAACACCATTACCAATGATAAAGTGGTTTTGCGTGAGATCCGTACCAAACCGGGACAAAAATTTAACAAAAGTGATTTAATCCGTACCATCCGTGAGATTGGTCAGTTGGGTAACTTTGATGAGTCTAAAACAGTTCCAACTCCTCGCCCTAATCCGGCAGATGGTACTGTAGATATTGAATATGCTGTAGAAGAAAAACCTTCAGATCAGATTGAGTTATCAGGTGGTTTTGGTGGTGGCCGTATCATTGGTACATTGGGCTTAACCTTCAACAACTTCTCTTTACGTAACCTGTTTAACTTAAAAGCTTATAAGCCACTTCCAAAAGGAGATGGGCAGAAATTAAGTTTACGTGGACAAACCAACGGTAAATATTACCAATCATATAGTTTCTCATTCTCACAACCTTGGTTTGGTGGCGAGAAACCGGTAAGTTTTGGTGTAAGTGCATTTACCTCGCTACAATCAAACGGTTTAAGCAATGGAGATGCTGCTTTTCAAAAAATCCGTTTAAATGGTGTAACCGTTAGTTTGGGTAGAAGATTAAACTGGCCGGATAACTATTTCCAGTTAACCCACGCGGTGAGTTTGCAACAGTATATCTTAAATAACTATACCGGATATTTATTTAACACAGGTACATCTTATAACTTAAGTTTATCACAAGAGATTAGCCGCGATTCAAGAGATTCGCCGATCTTCCCTAAATCTGGTTCGTTTTTACGTTTCACTATTCAGGCAACGCCGCCATATTCATTGTTTAACAAGGTGAATTATGCAACTGCATCTGACAGGGAAAAATATCGCTTTACAGAATACCATAAATGGAAATTCGATTCGCAATGGTACCAACGTGTTGCAGGTAACTTAGTGGTAAAAGCACAGGCCCAATTTGGTTTCTTAGGATCATACAACAAAGCAGTAGGCCAATCAGCATTCGAGCGTTTTAAACTGGGTGGTGATGGTATGCAGGGATTCGATTTCTTACAGGGTTCTGAGTTAATCGCCATGCGTGGTTATGCAAATAACACGGTTATTCCAAATGGTTCTGATCCGAGCATTGCACAGCAGTCTGGTAGCCCGATTTATACTAAATATGTATTAGAGGCACGTTATCCGGTAATTGCTAGTCAGCAAGCAACAGCATTTGTTTTAGCCTTTGCTGAGGCGGGTAACACCTGGAACAGGTTCGGCGATTTTAATCCTTTTAACGTGAGGAGATCAGTTGGTGTAGGTGCACGTATCTTTTTACCGATATTTGGTTTATTGGGTATCGATTACGGACATGCATTCGACAGGATTCCTGGAGTTGCAGATGGAGGAAAGCAAAACTTTACTTTTAGTATCGCACAACAATTAGGTGGATTTTAATTGATAAAGAACAAAAAAATAACTAATTATGCAATAAATCGTTGCAAGATGAGTTTAAAGAAAGCTTAGGTTATTAACTATATCATTAACACACACACAAAATGAAAAAATATCTTTTTATCGCATTTCTACTTTGCACTTTTATCGGTGCCTTTGCACAGAAGTTTGCTTATGTAGACACAGAGTATATTTTAAAACATTTGCCAGAATATAAATCGGCATTAAGTCAGTTAGATGTTGCTTCTAAACAATGGCAGCAACAGGTTGATCAGAACTTCTCTGAAATCGACAGGATGTACAAAGCTTATCAGGCAGATCAGGTTTTATTAACAGATGATATGCGCAAGCGCCGTGAAAACGAAATCATCGAAAAAGAAAAACAGGCCAAAGAATTTCAGCGGTCTAAATTTGGTCCCGATGGCGATCTTTTTCAAAGCAGAACCAAATTAATCAAGCCCATTCAGGATAAAGTAGCTGAAGCCATTAAACAAATTGCAAAATCTAAATACTTAGATTTCATTTTTGACAAGAGTAGTGAGGCTACCATGATGATTTATGCAAGCAGTAGTTACGACGTTAGTAATGATGTAATTGTAAAATTAGGTTACAAGCCAGGGACTGTAAATAATTAGTATATTCGCCCCTGATTTTTAGAAAAAACAATTAGAAAAAATAAAAAAAGTAAAATAGAACGATGAGAAAGTTAATTAACGTATTCTTTGTAGCAGCAGGTTTAATGTTTACAGCGAATATGGCAAGTGCACAACAAAAATTGGGTCACATTAATTCTGAAGAGGTATTCGCAAATTTACCAGAGGCTAAAGCCGCTCAAGGAACTTTAGAAACCCTAGGTAAACAAAAACAAGCTGATATTGATGCAATGATCAAAGAATATCAGACCAAATTGGCAGCTGCTCAGGCTAAAGAAAAAACTTTGAGCGAAGCGAACAAAGAAAGTGTAGGAAAAGAATTACAGGTTGCTGGACAGGAGTTACAGGATTTGGAAAAACGCATCACTGATGCACGTACTAAAGCTTCACAGGATATAGGTACTAAACAAGGTGAATTGTTCCAGCCAATCCAGGCTAAAGTTGCAACTGCAATTTCAGCTGTAGCTAAAGAAAAAGGTTTAGCTTACGTTTTCGATATCGCAAACGGACAAGGTGGTAACAATCTGGTTTTCTGGGAAGGTGGCGATGATATCACTGCTTCAGTTAAAACTAAATTAGGTATCACAGCAACTGCTGCAAAACCAGCTGCACCTAAAAAATAGTCTTTTATTAGTCTTGAGTCGTTAGTCTCAGGTCGGAAAATAAGAAATTGCGGAGTTAAGTTTATCTTAGTTCCGCTTTTTTGTTTTAGAGAGGTTTTTAATGATGAAAGGTTTAAAAGTTGGAAGTTTTTGTTCCGAAGAGGTTTTAAGGTTGAAAAGTTTAAAGGTTTTGTTCATAATGCGTTAAAAAATTTCAACTTTCCAACTAAAAATTCAACTTTACAACGTTCCAACATTCCAACTTTTCAACTAACATCCCAACATTTCAACTTTTCATCTAACTTTACAACCTCTTTCAATATTTAACTTTCCAACGCAATGCAGGCTTCACCAATAGGTATTTTCGATTCAGGTTACGGCGGTTTAACGGTGTTCCGTTCCATTGCCGATAAATTGCCCGATTATAATTATATCTATTTAGGAGATAATGCCCGTTCGCCTTATGGTGATCATTCTTTCGATACTATTTATAAATATACTTTAGAGTGTGTAGAATGGCTTTTTGCAAAAGGATGCCAATTGGTTATCCTTGCATGTAATACTGCTTCAGCAAAGGCCTTAAGAACCATTCAGCAAAAAGATTTGCCAGTTAAGTATCCGGGCAGGAGAGTGTTGGGGGTAATCAGGCCTACAGCCGAAGTAATTGATGCTTATACCCAAACCAAACAGGTTGGTGTAATGGGTACAAGGGGAACGATTAATTCACAATCTTACCTTTTAGAAATCAATAAGTTTTTTCCAGACATCAAAGTTTACCAGCAGAGCTGCCCGATGTGGGTACCCTTGATCGAAAATAATGAGCACTTGCAATCGGGAGCAGATTTTTTTATTAATGAATATTGCGATCAGTTATTGAGTCAATCAAAGGATATTGATTGTGTTTTGCTGGCCTGCACACATTACCCCTTATTAATGCCTAAACTGAAAAAGGTATTTCCCGATCACATCAACGTGTTAACGCAGGGAGAGATTGTAGCCGATAGTTTAATCGATTATTTAGACCGACACCCTGAAATCGAAGAAAAGCTGGCTAAACAAGGCGAAAGACATTTCTATACCAGCGGAGACCCTTTGGCTTTCGACGAACATGCTTCGATATTTTTCGGAGAAGCGTTAACGTCTGGTAAAATGTAGAAATGGTTAATTGTTCAGAAAGGTTAATCGGTTAATTGTTTAAATTGGTTAACTGTTCACTGAAACGAATGGTTAGAATTGCTAAATTGTTAACTACCAACTCATGATTTGTCGCCACCCATGGTGGGAAGGTTTCTAAGTTTATTATCCCTTTAAAAGCTCTTAATCAGACTACGGACTAAAGACTCCCGACTTTAGACTTAACTCACTACTGCGGCAACTGCTCTACGCGTGTAAGTACAGTAGGCGAAGATAGCGCTTCTAAAAAAGCAACTACTGCATCTTTTTCGGCAATGCTTAGTTTTAAACCTTTTAAAAGTTTATCGTTTTTGGGTAGCAGAGGATCATTTACTTGCTCGGCTTTTACACGTTGATTTGGCATACCCACGTTGTACATATTCATCACCCCATCCATATCCGGAAATAAACCATTATGAAACCATGGTGCAGTTTTCATTACGTTTCTTAAGCCTGGGGTTTTAAACTTGCCCACATCTTCTGGTTTCTTAGTGACGTTGTATAAACCGAGGTCTTCATATTTACGGCCAAAATAGGTTAAACCATCATTGTGAAATTCGTTGTCGGTAAATAATGGTCCGTTGTGGCAGTTAATGCACCGTGCCTTAGTGCGGAATAAATGTAAACCCATTAATTGTTGGTCTGTTAAGGCTTTTTTATCTTTGGCCAGGAAACGATCGAACGGAGTTCTTCTACTCACAATACTACGTTGAAAAGTAGCCAGGCTCTCAAAAATCCTTTTATTGGTAATTTCCTTTGAGCCAAAGGCAGACTTAAAATAAGGCTGATAACCTTTAATCTTGCCGAGCTTTTTAGACAAGGCTTTCATATCCTGGTGCATCTCATTGTGCGCAGCAACAGGACTTCCGGCCTGCTCTTCCAAATTGGTTGCACGGCCATCCCAGAACAAACGTTTGTAAAACCAAACATTTTCCAAGGAAGGTGCATTGCGGATATTAGCCAAATGATCGTGACCGATTGAAACCTGGCGGCCATCCGTCCAATGTAAATCCGGGGCATGGCAGCTCGAACACGAAATCTGGTTCGAACCCGATAAACGCGGATCGAAAAACAGGATTTTGCCCAGCTCTACCACATTTTTTACTGAGTCGTTTTTTAAATCAACAGGAGAGGGTGGAAGTTCACCCAGTTCCTGAAATACCGCACCCTTATCTAGCGTTGGTTTTGGCCACTGATCGGTAGGTTTTGAATAAACTTTGCGCAGGCTATCTATACTCAGTTCGTCGTCGTTGTTAAAATCAGCCGATTGAAAAGAAAATAAGATTAGTCCTGTGAGGGCTAAAGCAAGAAGGGCAAAAATTTTATTCATGGGTTAAAAATACAGGTTTAAGCTGATATTGGAAGAAAAACGATCTTTGCCGGGGGTATTTGGCAGCACCCTGCCAAAGTCTTTTAAATTGTCTCTTCTCCAGTAGGTAACACCAGCTTTAATACCAGCATGGATTTGTTTAAACATTGGGATACTATAATCGGCGGTTAAATTACCTCCAAATTTTGAGGTTGTATTATAGGCATAATCATAATAGATCACATTCCTTGTAAACACACCTTCGTTAGCTAAAAGTACACTAAAATCAGAATCAAGGTATTGGTTATATAAACCAGTTAGGCTAACCCCCCAGTTATGATTGTTTTTATTTTGATGGTTTAAGCCATAACTTAACGAATAATTTAATTGATTAAATCTGATATCGTTACCGGCAATACCATCTTGCCTGCGTTCTTCATATTTTTTTAAACCTAGGCCTATGTTATGAGTAAACTGATTTTTTTTTAATGTATAATGGCCCTTAATGGAAGTCGTGTTGTTGATAAACAAGTAACTGTTTGCAAGGTAGTCATTAAGGTAGTTGTCACCCTTAATTGTTTGGTAATTAAGGTCAAAACTTAAAGAATTTACAGCAGTACTTTTCAACCAAAAAAAACGGTAGTTTTCATTAACCAAATTAAAACTGATGAATTTAGAAATTCCCTCTGAAGTTCTGTAGTCAAATTTTTGCTTTTCTTTTGATGTTTGATAATTGAAATTGAAACTACCAGTTTTTTCCGCATCGTATGTTAAATAAGCGTCAAGACCATTTCTAGTTTGATTGTTTTGAACGGTTCTATTTACATTGTATTCTCCTGGTTCTCCGTAGCCATTTATGAGATAGTTTGTGAATTCTGGACTAACTCTTCCTTGATTGAGACTATTATTTTTATAAGCAACATTTACTTTTTCAAATCCATACCCAACACGATAAGCTGCGCCGATTGCCAATTCTTTTGTGATATTGTATCCAAGAGTACCGACTAAATTTAATTGGTAATCACTTATATCTCCACGTGGATCGTTGGTAGAGTAGTGATCACCAATTCTATAATCAGCACCTAAACCAATAGGTAAATTATTTTTCAGAATATTTTTACTTGCCAATGTTTTTAGGTTATATATCGTCCTTTGATAATTTACATTTCTAGCCGAGCCAAAATAATATGGGTTTGCCAAGTTATTTCGCGTTTGATGAGAAAATGCCACACTGTCTTCAACTGTTCTCTTATATGAAAACTGCCCCCAAATGCTAATTGATTTTAACTGGGAAATTCCCTCAGTTCTTAAAAAAGTGCCATTGGCTTTCGTTGCGTCTTGCGCTTTCATTAAATGCCCTTTTTCGAAGTCGTGACCGATACTTAAGTTGTTATAAGTTGATGGCATTAATTTTTTGATATAGAAAGGACTTGATTTTGCAAAATTGTAAGCAGCAAAAAGAGTTGAATCAGCAGAAAATAATTTATTTTTCACATTGATGCTTAACGTATCACGCTTCTGGCCGTATGCTGTAAGTATAGAACTAAAAACTAAAAGTATATATAGAATGGTATTCTTCATTTTTATTTTATTCGGTATTTCTATAGTGTAATGCTTATTTAAATGCCTTAGGAGCTGCGAGTGGTAAAAAGTCAAAGTCTTCAGCAGAATTATTGGTGTCTTTTAAAATTCTTCTCCCGTTTACAATACTATCTGTTTTTCTGATAACAGACTGAGAAGAGTATGCACCATTTGGAGCATAAGCATAAAGCGCATCCAAAGAAGCCCCTAGCTTTTTGGGTACCCTCGATGCCGCACTACTAGGCTGTACTTCTACTCCATCAATAATAAAATCAATAGGAATTTGATAATATTTATCTGTACTTGCCGTTGGTGGTGTAATTGTTGGATAAGGATATTGTGGTAATTTTTTAATATCTATATCCCCTTTATTTTTAAATATCACATAGCCCATTCTGCCCGGATTATCAAAAATAAGATCAGTGCCGCTATAAGATAATACCTCCACATTGGGTACACTGGGGTTATCGATATCTGACGCCAATGGCTTCGCTAAAAAAGGAGCATAATAAGCCTCAAAATCGGCTCCACTCAAATCAATTGTTAAAGAAGGATCTCTTACTGTGATTGTTTTTCCGTCAGAACCGGTAAATGGTGCTTTATGGTTTAATGCAGTTTGAGCTAAAACTATGCTTTCTCCCGGTTTAACAGGATATTGTTTTCCTGTGCCGGGAATCATTAATAATGCTCTGGTGTAGATGTAACCATTATTTGCATCAATATTTGTTGGCATTCCCTGCGATTTGCTCCAGTCATACTGGCTATTGTTTTGTCTGTAAATGTTAGTTGAAGTGAAATTTTGAATTCCTAAAGCTTCTGCTATGTATAAGCTATCTGCATATAAAAGTGAATCGGTATTATTATATATTTCTATAAATTGATCACGAAACGATGCTCCTGTTGTAGTATTAGATCCTGCATAATAAATTTGTTTAATTACCCAAGGTCCGGTGGATCCTGAAATCAGTTTAAGTTCAACACGCTGATTATCTTCAATTGTAATGGTTTTTGATTTTTCTGATGCATTAAAAACCACTTCCTTATCTACTTTTTCACCAGTTAAAGTCGTATAATCTGCTGGTTGAATTTTAATTGATGCAGATATATCATAAACACCTGGTGAAATCGAGTCAAGCGAAACAGTACCATTACTTTCAGTTATATATTTTTGAATTAAGCCATTTTTAGCACTTTTAAATGTAACCTCTATTTTAGCTTTTGGTAATAGCTTTCCTAAATTTTCTGAGGCATAAGATGTTATCACATGGTATTTTACCGGGTGGATTCCGGTAACGTCTCCTTGATATTTTTTACAAGCGGTTATAGCCAATAATAATATGAATAATAATTTTCTCATCTCTTAAAGTTTAATTGATAATTCTGCTCCAAATGTTGGACTACTATTTGGGTATTTATAAATGCCAGTGGTTGTAACGTAATATGGACGGTGGTTAAATACGTTGTAAACATTAAAAGCAAACTTGAAACGTTTTTTTATCTCTTTGGCAATACTTAAATGATAATTGGAAATTACACGAGGAAGATCATTTTCTGATTGCTCTTCGGGTGTAATATAAAGATGGCCGTAAGACGAATTATTTTTGTCGAAATTAGTAATAGCAGTATATTGGTTAAACCTGTTATAATACCCAACAGGAATTCTTGAAGTCGCGCTGCTTACATTTTTATCTAAAAGATCAAATTCTGCTACAAAAGAAACAATAAGGCTTAATTTGGGGATATGTGTAACACTAGTTAGCCTCCCATTACTAAAATATGCTTTTTTATTAACAGGTTCATAAACACCAATGTAGGCGTAATTCGGGTCTGTTGGAATGGTATTAGGCATCTTATCACTCAAACTATTTGAAGTTGAACCATAAGATGTTCTGAAAAGCCCTCCGCTTAAGTTAAAAGATGTTTTGATTTCCTTAACCTCAGGTGTGTTTAAAATTACCTCAAAACCTTGATTGTCTGATGAGAGGTCGTTTTTGAAAGTAAAATAATTTATAGCATAAGGGCTAGTGCCGTTCTGTATAACAGTAGGTTTTGCCCCCGGATTGATTGTAGCTGTGTAAGTTGGTAATTCTATCGTTTGTAAAGTTTGAACTGTTGAAATTCCATTTCTTGATTTCTTATTATAAGCTGATATAGATAAATTGAATTTCTGTATTTTGATTTGAGCAGATAACTCAATGCTTTCACTTTTGGATGGTTTTAAATTAATATTCGTAGGGTCATACCTTTCTACATATACTAAATAGGTACTCTCGTTCACCTTGCCATTGTAAGCGTTTAATAATGGAATTTCGAAGAAGGTTGGGCCAGGGTAACGCTGAGCCAAAGCAGGTGATTTGTAAGATAAGCCATAGGCAACACCAAATTTTAGATTTTTGTTTACTTCATAGTTGATATTGGTTCGAGGTGATACCGAAGCATAACCGTTTTGGATATCCGATCTGATGCCTGCCCTTACACTTAAAGGTTTGCCCAGTACAGTTGTTGTGAAAAGATCTTCTACATAAAAGCCTATATCCTTTTGGGCAACTGCCAAACGGAAATCATAAAAGCGTTCAGAACTTTTTGTGCCTAATGAAGTGCTCGCAACCTTAGTTCCGCTTCTTGGTTCATTTGGGTCGATGGTTTGTCCTAAACCTTTATTTGCGCTATAACTAAAGCTTGTCCCAAACGAAAGGTTATGAACAAGATTACCAGTAGCAAAACCTCCTGTAAAATCAAGATTTGCCGATGCTGTTATCGGTCTGCCATCAATTAATGATTGAGCAGTATAAACTCCTGTATCGTATGTTCCTTCGTGGATTCCAGTAGTTATAGCGGTGGTATATAATACATAAGGGTCATTCGCCAATTCCTCTTTATAGCTTACCTGGTGGCCTTCCGAATATCTTAAATTTAAACCTACATTCTTTAAGAAACCGGAAGTAAATCTATAATTGCTTCTATTTGCGACGCTAAAATTCCAGCTATCAAATTTTGTTCTCGTACTTTTTTCATCGTCAGGATCAAATTTAATTCCGTCGAGATTTCTTCCATAATCCACACTGAAGGTATTTTTTAACTGTTTGGTATTGCCAAAAGAGTTGGTCCACATCGCATTGGTATTAATCCTTCGGTAAGCTTTTAATTTATCTCGGTTATCTTGAAATGAATTAACATAATTAACCCCAACGTTTATTGAACCATATTTTGGACTAATTTCAAAGCCTTTGGAAAACCCATAGGATGTAGCATTATCCCTTAATTGCATGCGTACATAAGCCGGAGATTTTCCAGCCTGGCGTTCAATGATAATTGCACCATCAGTTAAATCGCCATATTTTGCGGGCGCAACACCCGCGATTACCTCAATACTTTCAATATTATCTGCTGGTATTTGACGGAGATCTGTGCCACCAAAGGTGTAATCGCCAGTGTATCCTGTTTTGTCGTCGCCAGTTCCTCTTATCCCGTATGATCCGCTTTTTACAAATGATAAGCCTACTCCACCTGCTCTACCAGCATTAAAACTTTGCATGTTTGCATTATTGCTAATAGTATTTCCATCCATAATAATGGCAATACCAAACGCATTATTTAATTCGAAAGCGCCTTTCCCATCTGTTGTTGGAGCATAAGCAGCCCTTAAATTGATATTCTGTACATTCTGTAAAGATGGTGGCTGGATTTTTCTGTTCGGGATCTGATTCAATAAATCATTTACACTCAATGCCGGCGTCTGTTCTATTAAGTCTCTCGTAATGATTAATGATGAGTTGGTTTGGCCCGTATAATTCCTTTTGGCATTGATCTCAATGTTCTCTAAACTTAAATCAAGAACTTTTAAAGCAATATTGCCCAAATTGGTTTCGCCTTCTTTTACGGTTAACGGTAATCTTAACCTTTGAAAACCAATGAATGAAAATTCCAACGTTAAAATGTTGTTCGTTTCTGTTCCGTTTACCCTGAATAAACCATTCTTATCGGTGATGGCATACTGGTTGGTTTCTACAATTTTGATGTTAACAAGTTCTAAGGGCTTGTTCTGCGGGTCGGTTACTTTTCCGACCACAACGTTTCTTATTTGCGCAAGCGAATTGAAGCAAATAAAAAAGAATAATAAGGATGTGTAAAGTTTCTTCAATTTAGACTAAATCTTAATAATAGCGCAAAAGTGTTAATTTTACACTAACTATGCAAATTATTTAGAAAGATTCTAATTAATAATACAGTATTTTAAGTAGGAAAGGCAGATTAGCATACTTTTGGAGTATCTGTCAGCTTAAACTCATCATCTCAAAAGAAAACATTTTTGTTTAGGTTGTAATGGTTTAAAAGGATAACTTTGCGGCTTCAAACCCACACAATGAGTGATCAGATAAAACACGAATGCGGAATCGCTTTTATTCGCCTGTTAAAACCACTTTCTTACTACCAGCAAAAGTACGGTACAGCACTTTACGGCCTTAACAAATTATACCTTTTAATGGAGAAACAGCATAACCGGGGCCAGGATGGCGCTGGCATTGCCACCATTAAGCTGGATATGAAACCGGGCAGTAGGTACATTAGCCGATACCGGAGCATGGCATCTAATGCGGTAGCAGATATCTTCGAATATGTACAGAACAAATTTGTCGATATCCAGGAAAACACCCCTGAATTAATGCAGGATACAGAATGGCTCAAAAACAACGTAAGCTTTATCGGCGAGGTGTTAATGGGCCATTTGCGTTATGGTACGCATGGTAAAAACAGTATCGAAAATTGCCACCCTTTTTTAAGGCAGAACAACTGGATGACGCGTAACCTGGTAATTGCAGGTAACTTTAACATGACTAATGTTGATGAGTTATTGGAGCAATTGTATGAGTTAGGGCAACATCCAAAAGAAAAAGCAGATACGGTTACCGTGCTGGAAAAAATCGGTCACTTTTTGGACGATGAAAACCAGGAGCTTTTCGATCAGTATAAAAAGGAAGGACATGATAACGTTGCGATTACGCACAAAATATCTGATAATTTAGATATTGCGAATATCCTTCGCCGCTCGGCCAAAACATGGGATGGAGGTTATTCGATCTGTGGTATGGTGGGTAATGGCGATTCGTTTATTATGCGCGATCCGGCAGGTATCCGTCCGGCATATTATTATTATGATGATGAGATTGTAGTAGCGGCTTCCGAAAGGCCAGCTTTACAAACTGCATTTAATATCCAGTTTAAAGATGTTAAAGAGATCGATCCAGGTCATGCTTTAATCATTAAGAAAAATGGCGAGGTGAGCATGGAGCAATTCCGCGAGCCTACCGAAAGATTATCTTGCTCATTCGAACGCATCTATTTCTCTAAAGGAAGTGATGTGGAGATTTACCGCGAACGTAAACAGCTTGGCCGTTTATTGAGCGATAAAATTTTGAAAGCGGTTAATTACGATCTAAAAAATACGGTTTTCTCTTTTATTCCGAATACTGCTGAGGTTGCGTTTTTCGGGATGGTTGATGGCGTACAACGTTATGTGCGCAATCATCAGAAAGAAGTTCTCTTACATAAAAAAGAACAGTTAACGGATGAGCAGTTAGACGATTTATTGTCGCTTGCACCACGTGTAGAAAAACTGGCGGTAAAAGATGTTAAACTGCGGACTTTTATTACCCAGGATGCTGATCGTAGCGAAATGGTGGCACACGTTTATGATACTACTTATGGTATTATCAACAATCACCAGGATACTTTGGTGGCTTTAGACGATTCTATTGTTCGTGGTACTACTTTAAAACAGAGCATCATTAAAATTGTAGACCGTTTACATCCTAAAAAGATTATTATTGTTTCTTCTGCACCTCAGATCCGTTACCCTGATTGTTATGGGATAGATATGAGCCGGATGGGTCAGTTTGTGGCTTTTGATGCGGCAATCCAATTGCTTACTGAACGTGGCATGTGGCAGGTAATTGAAGATGTTTATACCAAATGTAAAGCTTCGTTACTTTTACCGAAAGAGGAAATTGTAAACCACGTTAAAGAAATTTATAAACCATTTACCCCTGAAGAAATCTCGGCCAAAATTGCACAGATTATTACCCCAAAAGGTACTGTTGCTGAAGTTGAAGTGATTTACCAGAGTTTAGAGAACCTGCACGAGGCTTGTCCGAAAAACAAAGGTGACTGGTATTTCTCAGGAAATTATCCAACCCCAGGCGGTAACAAAGTGGTAAACAAAGCTTTTGTTAACTGGAAAGAAGGAAATAACCAAAGGGCTTATTAGCCCCTAAAATATTTTGAATAATAAATAGCTCATAGGCATATGGGCTATTTTTTTGAGCTCGTTTTTACCACCAATTGCACTGAGTTTGCACAGAGAAAGGATGCCCTTCGACTACACTGAGGGTGACAAACGCTTAGTTCTATTTTTAATTTTTAACTACAAAGGCATGAAGACACAAAGGCACAAAGCAGGTTTCCATCTTCATTTAATTTTGCTTGCTTCTCCTACCTAAACCTGACATTCGCGGAAAGCCCGGAGGCAAATCCTTCATTTGCCGAGGACTTGCAGCATTGGCAGGACTAACAATAATAGTTTTATTGCACCTGCTTTTCTAAAAATGTTTGAACATCTAAGTGCATCTAAACTGGGAATGCAATATATTATGCGTAAAACTTCAGATATGTTTTACTAAGGGATATTTTCGTGTTACCACAAAGGCACTAAGGCACAAAGCAGGTTTTCATCTTCATTTAATGTTGCTTGCTTCTCCTATCTAAACCTGACATTCGCGGAAAGCCCGGAGGCAAATTCTTCATTTGCTGAGGACTTGCAGCATTGGCAGGACTAACAATAATAGTTTTACTGCACCTGCTTTTCAAAAAAAATGTTTAAACATCTAAGTGTGTCTATTTTGAAAAGAGTTATGCGTAAAACTTCAGATAAGTTTTAATGATCAGCCAGAAAGCAAAGATGATGATGACCACACCGGCAATTTTATTGAGTTTCTTCAGCGCATCTTCTTTTATTTTATAACGGAGTTTGCTGGAATAAAAACTTTTAGCGCCATCGATAGCCAGTTGAGTGGCCATGGCGATAAAAAAGCAGACCAATTTCTCGTTAAGCATGTTATTGAGCTTAACAGAGATGATTCCGCTAACAATAATCCAGAACATGAGCGTAGAAGGTGTGAGGATACACATCAGAAATCCTTTTATGACATAACCCCGTTTACTCACCTTTTGTAAGGTTGAACTATCATAATGTACGGTTATTTTAGAAACCAGGTAATAGATACCCACCGCTAACAAAAATAGGCCCCCGATAGAGCCTACATATTTATCAAATTCTGCCTTGTAGTCAAAAAACTGGCTGCCAAAAAGGACCAGTCCAATTAAGATTATATCGCTGATAATCACGCCAACAGCCAAAGAAAACCCCGCTTTAAAACCCCGCTCTATGCTGGTTTTGATCATTGCAAAAAATACCGGCCCTGTTAAAAACGACGAAATAATCCCTGCTCCTATTCCTAGTAATATGGCTTCAAACATGCATTGTATTGTTTATAATATGCGAATATGCAATTTTATACCTAAACATATAACATTTATTTTTGTTGCACGGGTTGCATAAAATTTACTGCTTTTCGTTTTTTTTTATTTATGTTTAGAGCCACTAAAACTAAATTTTAAAAATGAGTTCAGAACAAACACAAACCAAGTGGGGGCAGTTTATTCCCTTGGTCACGGTATTCTTTTTTTGGGGCTTTGTGGCTGCCAGTAACGATATCCTAATACCGGTATTTAAAAAAGCTTTTGATTTATCGCAAGCTGAAAGTCAGCTGGTGTCGCTGGCATTTTACATTGCTTACACGGTGGGTGCTTTAATTTATAATGGTATTTCAGTACTAATAGGACAAGATATTGTAAATAAACTGGGCTATAAAAATTCGTTGGCACTCGGATTGGTTATTTCTGCGCTTGGAACCTTATTATTTTATCCAGCGGCAAACCTGCACTCATTTCCGTTAATGCTTTCTGGTTTATTTATTGTGGCACTGGGTTTCTCGTTACAACAAACGGTGGCTAATCCTTTGGCAATTGCATTAGGGCCAATTACAACTGGTTCGCAACGATTAACTTTAGCTGGCGGTATTAACAATTTCGGCACAACCATAGGCCCGCTTATTGTGAGTTTTGCTATTTTTGGTTCTGCAGCAAATGCAAGTACCGATATCAGTATTGAAAGTGTTAAAATCCCTTACCTTATTTTAGGTGTCGCTTTTATTGCTGTTGCTATTTTCTTAAAATTATCTTCATTACCTGATAGACCTACTTTGGTGGAAGCTTCGTCTGAAGATACTAAATCGATTAAGGGCTCAGCATTGAAATACCCCAATTGGTTTTGGGGATGATTGCTATTTTTGTTTATGTAGGTGTCGAGGTATCAACTGCAAGTAATTTACCTGCTTACATGGAAAAAGATCTTGGTTTTGCTATTAAAGATATTGCGCCTTACATCTCCTTATATTGGGCAAGTATGATGATCGGTCGTTGGACCGGCGCCGTTGAGGCTTTTACCGATAACGTGAGCACACAAAAAATATTAAGATTTATTGCGCCTTATTTAGCATTCGGTATCTTTTTAGCTGTTAACGCTATTGCAAAACATGATTTGGCTCCTTTTTACGTATATGCCTTGATTATTCTGGTATTAATTGCGGCCGATATGGCAAGTAAAGGTAATCCTGCACGTATGCTGTTGATCTTTTCGGTTATCGGCATAACTGCCTTATTGATTGGAATGTTTACTACTGGTATGACGAGTGTTTATGCCATTACAAGTGTAGGTTTATTCTGTAGTACATTATGGCCTTGTATCTTTACTTTGGCCGTAAGCGGTTTGGGTAAACACACCAGTCAGGGAAGTAGCTTCTTAATTATGATGATTATGGGTGGTGGTATCATTAGCTGGGCACAGGGTGCGGTATCAGAGTTTACAGGTATTCAATACAGTTATGTGGTGGGTATTATATGTTTCTCTTATCTGGCTTTTTATGCCTGGAGAGTAAGTGGTATTTTAAGATCTCAGGGAATTAATTTCGATAAGAAACTTTCTGGCGGACATTAATTTTTAATAAAGTATTTTTGTAGCCACAGGGATTAAATGCCCTGTGGCTTTTTTGATTTTATACATGACAGACAAACCAAGCTTCGATACCATATTTATGAACCTTGCCACCGATCTGGCTGCCCGTTCGCATTGCGTGCGTGCCCACGTTGGCGCAGTATTAACAAAAGATACCCGTATTATATCTATCGGTTACAATGGTCCGCCAGCCGGAACGCACAATTGCGATGAGGAATGGCCTGAGCATGGCTGCGCACGCGATAGCAAAGGAAGCTGTTCATTGGCTTTGCATGCTGAAGAAAATGCGATCCTCTATGCATCTAAAAATGGGTCGAAGATAGAAGGCTGTACTTTATATACAACGCTATCTCCCTGTATTGCCTGCGCAAGGTTAATTTTATCATCAGGAATTAAACTGGTGTACTATTCAAAATCCTATGCCGCTTACAAAGGTTTGCCTAGCGATGAAGGCGTAGATTTTTTAAGGAAATTTGGGGTAGAGGTGGTTTTGATGGAATCGTAGAGGTTCAGTGGTTCATTTGTCATTAGATCATTGGTACCTGCAAGTTGTATACAGGTTAATCGGTTAATTGTTTAAATCGCTTAATTGACTTCGGACTTCTGACTCCCGCCCCCTGACTTTTTCCTTCAAAAATCTCAAATCTCCCCTCTCAAATCTCATATCTAATTGGTACCTTTGCGGATGCAAGAAAAAATCATTATCGTCGATTTTGGTTCGCAATTTACACAACTCATCGCTCGTAGGGTTCGCGAACTAAATATTTACTGTGAAATATATCCATATAACAATCTTCCTGAGATTACCGAGGATGTAAAAGGTGTTATCTTTTCAGGTAGTCCTTATTCTGTTCGCCAGGAAGATGCCCCTCAAATCGATTTATCAAAATACCATTTAAAATATCCTTTATTGGCTGTTTGTTACGGTGCACAATATATTGCCCAACATTCTGCTGGTTCGGTTCAGCCTTCTTCAACACGCGAGTATGGCCGTGCCAACTTAAACTTTGTAAACCAGGATAATAAATTATTCAAAGGCATTAACCTTGGTTCGCAGGTTTGGATGAGCCATGGTGATACCATTACCGATATCCCTGAAAATTTTGAACTGATTGCCAGTACCGATAGTGTAAAAGTTGCCGCTTACCACATTAAAGATTCTGATACTTATGCCATCCAGTTCCACCCGGAGGTTACCCATAGTATTGATGGAAAAATTCTTTTAGAAAATTTCTTAGTGGATATCTGCGGTTGCAGCCAGGATTGGACTTCTGCTGCCTTTGTTGAAACCACGATTGCTGATATCAAGGCAACTGTAGGTGATGATAAGGTTGTGTTAGCACTTTCAGGAGGTGTTGACAGTAGCGTTGCTGCGGTGCTTTTACATAAAGCTATTGGCAAAAACTTACACTGTATATTTGTTGATAATGGTTTATTGCGTAAAAACGAGTATGAGAGTGTTTTAGAACAATACAAAGATTTCGGGTTGAACATTAAAGGCGTTGATGCAAAAGATAAATTCTTAAGTCAATTGGCTGGGGTAGAAGATCCGGAGCAAAAACGTAAAATCATTGGTCGTGTTTTTATCGAAGTTTTCGATGAAGAATCTCACCTGATACAAGATGTGAAATGGCTGGCACAAGGTACTATCTATCCGGATATTATCGAATCTGTTTCCGTTAAAGGGCCATCGGCCACCATTAAATCGCACCACAATGTAGGCGGTTTGCCAGATTTTATGAAACTTAAAGTAGTGGAGCCACTTAAAACTTTGTTCAAAGATGAAGTAAGAAGAGTAGGTACCGCTTTAGGTTTAGAATCGTTTATCTTAGGCCGTCACCCTTTCCCGGGACCAGGTTTAGGTATCCGTATCATTGGTGAGGTTACTGCAGAAAAAGTAGCTATCTTACAGGATGCAGATAAAATTTATATCGATAACCTGAAAGACGCAGGATTATACGATCAGGTATGGCAGGCGGGAGCAATCTTTTTGCCGGTTAGGTCTGTTGGTGTAATGGGAGATGAACGTACCTACGAAAATGTAATTGCATTAAGAGCGGTTGAATCATTAGATGGTATGACTGCAGATTGGTGTCATTTGCCTTATCCGGTTTTGGCTAAAATCTCTAACGAAATCATCAATAAAGTTAAAGGCATCAATAGGGTGGTATACGATATCAGCTCTAAACCGCCTGCAACTATTGAGTGGGAATAATAGTTTAGTTTGGAGCTGTGAGTTTTCAGTTTGGAGTCCAAACTGCATAAAATAAATGTGATGCTAGCAAGGTGGAATAAACTTTGCTAGCATATTTTGTTAAAAACGATAGGTATGAATTTTAAGAAGGTTTACGGGTTGCCCGTTTTGTTGATGTTGGTTTTAAGTGCTTGTTCGCCAAAAGTGAGAACACCTAAACCAGAGACGAGTAAACCAGCTGAGAAGGAAAAACCAGCCGATAAAAAGCCTATCAAAAAGTTTACGCAGGCCAGTGTGTCACTGCTTGTGCCTTTTAAACTGGATGAGCTGAACTTAAAAACGGCTACAAAGGCAGATATTGAGAAATATGCCATGCCCATCGATTTTTATCAGGGTTTTAAATTAGGATTAGATTCTGCTGCGGCGCAGGGCTTAAATTTTAAACTTAATGTTTTTGATACCCAGGATGATAATGCGCATATTTCCACTTTATATAAAAACGAACGTTTTAAACAGAGTAATTTAATTATCGGGCCTGTTTTTCCTGAAGGTTTAAAATTTATAGCCAATTATGCCAAAGAAAACAATGCAACCATTGTTTCTCCTCTGGCTGCAACCGATCCGGGAGAGTTTAACAATCCCAATCTAGTGTCTATTGTAAATAATATCGGTTTGCACGGTAAAAAGATCGGTACTTATATCGCTAAAAACTTTAATCCGGCTAATACCATAGTGGTGCTCATTAACCCGAAAAAAACGGAAGATGAAGCTTTTGCAGCCCCGATCAGAAATTATTTCCAAAACACTGGCAAATTTATCGTGCAGGAGTATGCATCAGCTTACACTTTTGAAACCAAAATGATTAAAGGCAAGCAGTATGTAGTTGTGGTAACTTCATCCGACCGTGCTTTTGTATTGCCAACTGTAGAAAAACTTTATAAGTTAAAGAATTTGCCAACCGGGGGCTATGGAATTAACCTTTTTGGACATCCAAACTGGGTAAAACAGAATTATCCGGCCGATAAATTACAAGACCTGAATACCATCATCAGTTCATCCTATAAAATAGATTATAAAAGCAGTGCTGTAGTTACCTTTATCAAAAAATACCGCTATAAATATGGTTTTGAACCTGGAGAGTATGCTTTTAAAGGTTTTGATGTAGGCTATTATTTCGGTAAACTATTGGTGAATTATGGAGAAGATTATAAGGACTATATCGTAAAAGAACGGTATAAAGGGCTTCATAATAGCTTTTCGTTTATCCATGATGAAAAATTAGGTTATATTAACACCAGTTTAATGTTGTTGAAATATAAAAACTTCGCATTAAATATTGTTGAGTAACCAGTCATTCCTTCCATTTTTAATTATTGCATGAGAGCAGACCACCAGTTAAGAGCCTTTGAACAGATTTTAAATAGTTATGATGGAAGTTTGCCCTTACATCGCTTCTTGCCCGCTTATTTTAAGCAGCACAAGCAAATGGGCTCTTCAGATAGAAGATGGGCCACACGCCATATATATAGCTTTTTTAGATTAGGAAAAGCTTTGCCAGCCTTGTTGCCCGAAGAACGCTTAAGTATTGCCGATTTTTTATGCCATACAACCTTAAGTCAGCTGGTAGAGAAAAATTTGCCAGACCTGGTGGAAAGTATTACTTTATCCTTAGAGGAGAAATTAAGCCTGATTAAGTCGAAATACCCTGACTTTGATATTGAAGAAGTTTATCCTTTTCACGCCAGTCTTTCTGGTGATATTGATAAGGAAGCATTTTTTACGTCTTTTTTCAGACAGCCAGATCTTTTCATTAGGGTAGCTGCCAGCGATTCTTCTTCTATCGTTGCGAAACTGGAGGAAGAAAATATTCCGGTTAAAGCAATTTCTGCTACCGCTTTGGCTTTACCCAATGGTACCAAACTCGAAACCATTTTAAATGAAGGCAGTTATCAGGTTCAGGATTTATCTTCACAAAATACGGGTGAATATTTTAAACCCAATAAATGGGATAAATGGTGGGATTGCTGTGCAGCATCAGGTGGTAAGACCCTGCTTTTGCATAGTTTGGAGCCAGTAATCGAACTTTTGGTTTCTGATTTGCGCGAAAGTGTATTGTTAAACCTGGATGAGCGTTTTCGTTTAGCAGGAATCAGGAAATACCATAAAAAGGAAATCGATCTGTTACAAAACAATGATCAGATTTTGCACCACTATCAATTTGATGGGATTATCCTGGATGCTCCTTGTACCGGCTCAGGAACCTGGGGAAGAACACCGGAAATGCTCACTTTTTTCGAAGAACGTAAAATTAATCAGTTTGCAGCCATCCAAAAGGGTATTGTTCAGAACGTGGTGAAATACTTAAAGCCAGGTAAACCACTGATTTATATTACCTGTTCAGCTTTTGTACAAGAAAACGAAGCTGTTGTGCAGCATATTGTAGAAACGCTTCCTTTAGAATTGGAAAAGATGGAACTGGTAAAAGGTTATGAAAATAATGCTGATACGATGTTTGTGGCCAGGTTGATTAAGAAGAGTCAGGATTAATCAGGATTTTTTAGATCGATTTTATCCCCTAGAAAGATTGCTTCGTCGGCTGAAAAAGCCTTCTCGCAATGACGATGCAACGAGCATACTAACTATGTTCAAACCAGGATTTGAAATTCTTTTTGAAGTATTTCACTGCTTCTATTAATACAGCGATGGCTCCGATAATTAAGGTATATTCTTCAAAGCTTTTCATGATATGAGCTTTTATATTAAGATGAATATACGCAATTATTGTTACATTTTGGTGAAAGGATTGTCATTTATAGTACTATCGTCATTATGTAAGCAATAGAGAAGCATAACGACTTTATTAATTAGATTTCTCAATTCCGCTGCGCTACAGTCGAAATAACGGTCCTGCTCCAAGTACATCATCCATTTTCCATCTCACCTATTCCATTCCTAAAGTCCTGTGTTATTTCTGAATAACTTAATCGCGATGGCCAATAAAATTACGCCAAAAGCTTTACGTAAGATGTTTAAGCCCGATTTTCCGAAAAGTTTTTCCAGCCTGTTGGTGTTCTTCAGTACGAAATAAACAAACAGCATATTCAGGATAATACCTACCAGGATGTTCTGGGTATGGTATTCGGTTTTTAGCGAAAGTAACGTGGTCATGGTTCCGGCACCAGCAATTAACGGGAAAGCCAATGGAACAATAGAAACCGTTTCAGGGGCTTCTTCTTTGAAAATCGTAAGTCCCAAAACCATTTCCATGGCAATGAAAAAGATTACAAAAGAACCCGCAATGGCAAAAGATTCTACATCCAAACCGATTACTTTTAAAAGTGATTCTCCAAGAAATAAAAAAAGGATCATTAAACCGGTAGCCACCAAAGATGCCTTTTCTGATTCGATATGGCCAGCCTTTCTACGCAGTTCGATAACAACTGGGATGGCTCCCAAAATATCGATAATGGCGAAGAGCACCATCGTTGTCGATAGGATCTGGCTTAAGTTGAACTTCATAAAATCGAATTTCATAGCAGGACAATTTTAAGCAAAGGTAGCGGAATTTGTATCAAATTCTCAATTGTACCGTTTTTTATTAGAAATAGAATTGCGTTCTTAAAGTGAGTACATTATCTTTCCGGTCAGCCGTGTAATCCTGAATCTGGGTAGCCTCATTTCTAATAATATCATAATACAATACCGCCTTAAAATGTGTGTTGAAATGGTGTAAGAAACCAAAACCAAAAGTATCAAAACGGACATCCGCTGGTGATAGTCCACGGTTGCCCGAAATATCCAATCCCTTTACTTTCGTATTTGGATCGTACCAATCATACTTTAAAATAAGCTGGTTATCGGTGCTGTTCAGTGTTTGTACAAAGGTAAAATAAGCTCCGTTAAAGTTTCTGGTATAATAAGGAAGGGCAATTGATTTATTGTCAACAGGGTAGGAGCCCGGCGTTGTAGAATTAGTAGAAGTTCCGGTTTGAAGTCCAGATATAACCTCTGCCCTCAGCTCCGATTTCCAGCTTTTGGTTTTAGTGGCCAGTTGAATGTCCGCACCGTAATATCTTCTTGGTGCAACTTTATTAATCGTACTACCAGACGAATCTTTAACCATATTCCATTGATTGTTGATTCTGTCCATTTTATAACTTACAGGCAAACGGTGGTTTAAACCGCCCTGTAAGGTGCTGATGCCTCCCGCAATGGTAAAGGCATTAAATGAGTATGTTTTGTGGCTTAACCTGAAGATAAAATCTTTACTGTTATCAAATTCCGCAGGCCCGGCTAAGCCCTGTCCGTTGTAAATACCGAAATCGAATACAAAGTTTTTAAGAGTGGCGTCTTTCCAGCGGGGATTTAAAGTAAAGGTAACCCCCAGGTCGCGTTCAGTTTTCATTAAAATCTGCGACATCCGGCCACGTTCTGGTGCTTCTCTTACCGAAGATGATAACTGAAGTTCATTACCAAAGGGCCGACCCGAGAGGCCTAAAGTAACCGCTAATATCTTCCATTTATTTTCGTAATAACGTCCCCAGAAATCTCTAACTGCAACGCCTTGTTCTGTACCGTCAAATTGAAGTACAAAATAGGTAGATGGTGCGCCGTCATCTGTTAAGAGCATATAATCGGCTCTTAAACGACCTCTTCTTAACCTGAAGCGGTTATTGGTAAATTCACCAAAATTTCCGCCCTGGTATTCTGCCTGTGCGCCGTTTGTCTGGGCCATCTGAAATTGAGGTTGCAGGTATCCGCTAAAGGATAATGAACCATATTTTTTAGATATAATGAGTAAATGATTAACCGTTGTAGAGTCCATTACGTCATTGATTGTCCTTTGCGCATAGCTTATTGAAGAAAACAGCAAGAAAAAGGCAATGATCAGAAAATTTACCTTTTTATATCCGGTAGAATGGCGGTTCATGTTATCGATTTTTTGCAAAGGTAGCTTTATTAACAATTATTTAACATAAAAAAAGCCCCAACTTGCGTTGAGGCTTCAATTTATTAAAAGAAATAGTTTATTTAACGTCTTTCAGGTGTGAATTCTTTTTGCTGTATCCAAAGTAGATAATGAATCCTAAAGCTAACCAGCCGAATAACCTTAACCAGTTGGTCCAGCCTAAACCTAAAATCATTAGTCCACATGCAACAACACCTAAAATAGGAATTAAAGGAACCCAAGGTGTTCTGAACTGACGTGGAAGATCCGGATCAGTTTTTCTTAGGATAATAACAGCGATACAAACCAACATAAAGGCAAATAATGTACCGATACTGGTCATATCACCAACTACATCACCAGGGATAAAAGCGGCGAATAAACCAACAATTACCAAGATTACCAGGTTTGCTTTGTAAGGTGTTTTAAATTTAGGATGCAAGTCGCTGAACATTTTTGGCAATAAACCATCTTTACTCATCGAATAAAATACACGGCTTTGACCCAGTAACATCACTAAGATTACAGAAGAGAAACCTGCTAAAATAGCTACAGTAACTAATTTAGCTAACCAACCGTAACCAGTCATATATTCACTGATTGCAGCAACAACTGATGCTTCACCACCTTTAGTTCTGAAAAATTCTACCGGTGCAATTCCAGTTAAAACATGTGCGAATAAGATATATAATACTGTACAAACTGCTAATGAGCCTAAAATGCCGATTGGCATCGCGGTTTTAGGGTTTTTAGTTTCCTGTGCTGCAGTACTCACGGCATCAAAACCGATAAACGCGAAAAATACCGTTCCGGCAGCACCAATAACTCCCCAGAAACCACCAAAACTATGGCTGATACCCGCATGATCTACATAAGTAGTAGCAGCTGGAATATATGGATGATGGTTTGCTTCATGGATAAAGCCCCAGCCTAAAACGATAATCAAAATAACGATACCAACTTTGGTAATTACGATAATTCCGTTCACGAAAGCTGATTCTGAAGTTCCTTTGATCAATAATAAGCTTAATAAGGCTACAATAAATAAAGCTGGAAGGTTGATTATCCCATTTACTGTACCATCAGGGTGTGATTGGAAAGGAGAGTGACACCATTCGTAGGGGATGGGGGAAATATGGAGCACTTCTACCAGTAATTTATTTAAATATTCGCTCCATGCAATACCTACTGTTGCGGCTCCAACAGCATATTCCAATACTAAATCCCAACCAATTACCCAAGCCATAAGCTCGCCCATAGTGGCATAAGTATAAGTGTATGCGCTACCCGAAATTGGAATAGATGATGATAATTCTGCGTAGCACAAACCTGCCAACGCACAACCTATTGCGGCGATAATAAATCCGATTGTAACCGATGGACCAGCATTTTGTGCTGCTGCTGCCGCCGTTCTTACAAATAGACCTGCACCAATAATAGCTCCTACACCTAGTGCTACCAATGCACCAGCGCTAAGTGTACGCTTTAAGCCTTTGGCTGAATCTCCTGCTTCTTCAAGCAACAGATGCATTGGCTTTTTAGTAAATAAACCCATATTTTAGTTTTTGTTTAGATTATTTCAGCTCCAAACGTAATTAAAAATTACGGAAAATTAAAAGGGATTTTGGTTAAAAATCCCTTTAGCTGTTATTTTATCAATGTTTTTACAACTAACGGCTTAAAGTATCGGTTGTATTTATTAAAGTATCTGTTTTTATGTTGCCCGAAGCATCGGTTTTTTGTTCAATTCTGATTTCTTTCCGAACTTCTTGTTTGTGTTCGCCCGCAATTGCCTTAACTGCGATGTAAGGAGCAATAACCAGTGAAACAATAGACATTAATTTAATCAAAATGTTCATCGAAGGGCCCGAAGTATCTTTAAAAGGATCGCCAACGGTATCTCCGGTCACAGAAGCCTTGTGTGGTTCTGATTTTTTGTAGTGCATTTCTCCGTTAATCATTACACCTTGTTCGAAAGATTTTTTGGCATTGTCCCATGCGCCACCGGCATTACTTTGGAAAATCCCCATCAAAACACCAGTAACGGTTACTCCTGCCAATAAACCACCCAAAACTTCAGGTCCAAAGGTAAAACCTACAATAATTGGCGTGATTAGGGCGATTGCTCCCGGCATCATCATTTCGCGGATAGATGCTTTGGTAGAAATGGCCACACATTTTTCGTATTCAGGTTTTGCTTTATATTCCATTATGCCGGGGATTTCCCTAAACTGGCGGCGAACTTCCTGCACCATATCCATTGCAGCTTTACCCACTGCCTGGATACAAAGCGCTGAAAAGATAAAGGGGATCATTCCACCTACAAATAAACCTGCTAAAACTGGTGCTTTGTAAATATCAATAGCCGTAATGCCTGCTATGCCTACAAAAGCTGCAAATAAAGCCAAAGAGGTTAAAGCGGCTGATGCGATAGCAAAACCCTTACCTGTAGCAGCAGTGGTGTTACCAACAGCATCTAAATTGTCAGTACGTTCGCGAACTTCAGGAGGCAGTTGACTCATTTCGGCAATACCACCCGCATTATCTGCAATTGGTCCAAAAGCATCGATCGCCAATTGCATCGCTGTAGTAGCCATCATGCCTGCTGCAGCAATAGCCACACCGTATAAACCCGCAAAGTGGTAAGAGGCCATAATGCCCCCGGCCAGAACTAAAATCGGGATAACGGTCGATTTCATACCAACAGCTAAACCAGCAATAATATTGGTGGCATGCCCGGTTGAGGATTGCTGGATAATAGAATTTACAGGTCCTTTGCCCATTGCAGTAAAATATTCAGTAACAATGCTCATAATGGTACCCACTACTAAGCCTACAATGATGGCGTAAAACACGTTGATGCTGGAGAACTCATAACCGCGAAGGTTAAGTGTTTCTGGTAACATCCATTTCACAATGAAAAATGAAGCTACCGCTGTAATCAAGATGGATGACCAGTTACCCAGGTTCAAGGCATTCTGAACGTTCGATTTTTCATCTTTAATGGTTACGAACCAGGTTCCAATAATGGAAAATATAATGCCCAATCCGCAGATTACCATGGGAAGAAGGATAGGAGACATGCCTCCGAATTTATCTGTTACGGTAATTTCTTGTCCCAAAACCATTGTAGCCAATATAGTTGCCACATAAGAACCGAATAAATCGGCGCCCATACCGGCAACATCACCCACGTTATCGCCTACGTTATCGGCAATCGTTGCAGGATTACGTACATCATCTTCCGGAATTCCGGCTTCTACTTTACCCACTAAATCAGCACCAACATCGGCCGCCTTGGTGTATATACCTCCGCCAACACGTGCAAACAGCGCAATTGATTCTGCCCCTAAAGAGAATCCTGTTAAAACCTCGATAGCGGTTCTCATTTCTACGCTATTGGCATTGGTTACATGGAAAATCTGTAAAAACACGATAAATAATCCGCCTAAACCTAAAACGGCAAGTCCGGCAACACCCAAACCCATTACCGTACCACCGGTAAATGAAACTTTTAAAGCTTGTTTTAAACTTGTTCTGGCGGCCTGTGTGGTTCTTACATTGGCTTTAGTGGCCGATTTCATACCGATATAGCCTGCAGTTGCAGAAAATACTGCTCCAATAATAAAAGATATGGAAATAATCCAGCTCGAATGCATCGGAACACCTTTAATTTCGGTAATTGTTCCGGAGTATGCCAATAAAGCTGCTGTAAAAACAGCAAAAATGCTCAATACCCTCCATTCGGCTTTCAAAAAGGCCATTGCACCATCGGCAATATAGCCCGCAAGCTCCTGCATATTTTTATCGCCGGCATCTTGCTTATTTACCCAGGCGCTTTTAATCATCATAACTATAATCCCAACAAGGCCCAAAGCCGGGATACAGTAAATTAAATTGTTTTGTAAAAAATCCATAGTTAATAATTGGTTTTATATTTGGTTAGTTGTTTATTTAGTTCAATGGTTCATTAGTCATTAGTTCAATGGTCATTGCTGATTGGTATTTGTAATAGGGTTAACTGGTTAATTGTTTAAATCGGTTAATCGGCTCCAAACGCCCAACGCTAAACTCCAAACTGCTTAATCGGTTAATCGACGCTAGTCGCCAAACGCCTCGCGCTAAGGTCTCTGCTCCAAACGCTCAACTCCAAGCTCCAAGCTCCAAACTCTTAAACCTTCCCCAGCAACACTCTAGCAAGATAACAAAATATTTTTGTGGTTAAAATTTTACAGCACCTGCGAATAAAATTTTGTCATCATAAAATAATATCCTACAATTTCTTTTTTTTAAATAAATTAGCCCAAAACTAAACTAAACTTAAAATGGAAATTCAAAAGGAAGGTGGGCCTTCTAAGAGAAAATTAAGCCTTTTTGATGCTACGATGCTGGTAATGGGCTCAATGATCGGAAGTGGTATCTTTATCGTTAGTGCCGATATCATGCGGAATTTAGGTTCTGGTTACTGGTTAATCGTAGTTTGGGTAATTACCGGGGTAATGACGGTTGCAGCCGCAATTTCTTATGGAGAACTTTCTTCCATGTTTCCTAAAGCAGGTGGACAATACACTTACCTGAAAGAGATCTTTGGTAAAATGATGGGATTTCTTTATGGCTGGGGACTGTTTACCGTAATTCAAACGGGTACTATTGCTGCTGTTGCTGTTGCTTTTGGAAAGTTTACTGCCTATTTAATACCTGCTTTAAATGATGCCGCCCCAATTTTTCAAAGTGGTGGTTATAAAATTACCTGGATACAAATTTTGGCTATCGGCGTGATCCTGCTCCTTACCTATATTAATACAAAAGGTGTTGAGAGTGGTAAAATTTTACAGAATATCTTTACGGGATCTAAAATTGTTGCTTTAATAGGCCTGATTATTCTGGGCTTTCTTTTGGTGAAAAACAATTTTTGGAGCGACAATATGGGGCTTGGCTGGAAAGCTTTTAACAACCTTAAAACAGATTTTAGTGGAAATTTACTTAAATCCGGATGGGAACCTATTTCTGGAGTGGCGGTGATGGGCGGCATTGCTGCTGCAATGGTAGGATCGGTATTTTCGAGTGTAGCCTGGGAAAACGTAACCTTCGTTTCCGGAGAGATCGAAAATCCTAGAAAAAATGTAGTACGTTCGATGGTTTTAGGTACCACAGCAGTAATGATCCTTTATTTATTGGTCAATTTTGTTTACCTAAATACTTTAAATAGAGATAGTATTGCTTTCGCCTTAAATGATCGGGTAGCTGTAGTAGCTTCCGAGCAGATTTTTGGAAGTGGGATAGGAACCATTGTAATTGCCGTATTGGTGATGATTTCTACTTTTGGTTGTGTTAACGGAATTGTATTGGCAGGTGCAAGGGTTTTTCAGAGCATGGCAGAAGATGGGATGTTTTTTAAAGCAGCGCTTAAAAACAATAAAAACGGAGTTCCAGAAAAATCACTTTGGATGCAGGGCATCTGGGCCTCTGCCTTATGTTTAAGTGGGCAGTATGGGAATCTTTTAGATATGATCTCTTTTGTTATTGTGCTCTTTTATATGATAACTGTTTTTGGCGTTATTTACTTAAGGATAAAACAGCCAGGTTTAGAAAGACCTTACAAAACCTGGTTATATCCAATTACCCCAATTATTTACTTATTAATAGGAGCGGCATTTTGCATTTTGCTATTAATATATAAGCAACAATATACCTGGCCCGGACTTGTAATTGTTTTACTGGGACTTCCGGTCTACTTTTTTATTAATAAAAAAGAGCAGCAGCCCTAAGTGGCTTAAGTTTAAAATCAAACCTTGCAAGTTCTCAAAACCTGCAAGGTTTTTTTATGGGCATAGGTCTCAAATCTCATGTCTAACCTTCTCAAATATCTTTTTTACATTTTGGAAATCAGGGTTCTGCGTCAATCGGTTCCGGAAGCCCCTCTGTGCGCTTTATCCCGATGAAAAATCGGGACCGCTGCCATCGGGTTTAGTTTACTCAGGTTTGTGCACGGAACGTATCACGCTAAACCCGACATGGCGGATACCGGCCCCGCGCTTAAGGCCTGCAGGCGTATGAGCATGTGGCGGTACTAAAATTGCAATAGAACACAGGCTTTGCTTTTCGAAAAAAGAAAATGGTGTTTTAAAACATAATGTTCTGTCTGGATTATTTCCCCTAAACCCTAAATGTTCGCGCAATCTCAAATATCATGTCTAACCTTCTCAAATCTCGTTTTTACATTTTGGAAATCAGGGTATGGTGTCAATCGGTTCCGGAAGCCCCTCTGTGCGCTTTATCCCGATGAAAAATCGGGACCGCTGCCATCGGGTTTAGTTTACTCAGGTTTGTGCACCGAACGTATCAAGCTAAACCCGACATGGCGGATACCGACCCCGCGCTTAAGGCCTGCAGGCGTATGAGCATGTGGCGGGACTGACATTAAAATGGAACACAGGCCTTGATTTTCTGAAAATAAAATGGCTTTATTAAAATGGGTTCATTTTCAGCTAGTTGCTGAGGTTTTACTTTTCGCTTTGCTGTTAGGTTGTAAATGCGTAAATTCAAATATCTAAGCTATATATAACCAAATATGAAAACAAACAAATTTTTATGGCTCTGCTGTGCATTGAGCTTATTCGCCTGTTCTAAAGGAACATTAATCGAATCCAAAACTGTAGCGGGTACGGTAAATCAAAAAATAGAATCCACTAAAGCAATAAATGATGTGGCCACTGTTAGAGATCTGAAATTTTTTCAGATCAACGTGTGGCAGGAAGGTACTTCTGTAACTGGCGGTTATGATGCCATTGTAAATGAGGTGGCAAGGGCAGGGGCCGATTTTGTGTTCCTAAGTGAAGTGAGGAATTACAATAATGTAGATTTTACCAATAAGTTGGTACAATCATTAAAAACAAAAGGTTTAACCTATTATACTTTCCGTTCGGATGATTCGGGTATACTTTCTAAATATCCAATTGTAGAAAGTGCAAGTATTTATCCTGTTGGCAATGATCATGGATCGGTTTATAAATTAATAGCACTGGTAGATGGGCAACGGATTGCAGCTTATACAGCGCATTTAGATTATACCAATTATGCCTGCTACCTGCCCAGGGGTTATAGTGGAGTAACCTGGGCCAAGTTGCCAAATGGACCAGAAACAGATGTTTCAAAGGTTTCTCAAATGAACCTTGCTTCGTATAGGGATGAGGCCACCAGGGCTTTTACCGCGGATGCCAATACTGAAAAAAGTAAAGGGGCAATCGTTTTTCTTGGTGGCGATTTCAATGAACCATCAATGTTTGATTGGGTAGCCAGTACAGCAAATTTGTACGACCATAACGGAGTGCTTTACAACTGGGATGCCACAAGTATATTAAATGCTGCGGGGTTTAAAGATTCTTACCGGAGCCTTTATCCCTCTCCGGTTACCCACCCTGGTTTTACCTATCCATCCGATAATCCTGCTAAACCCGTAAGCAGTTTAACGTGGGCACCTGATGCTGATGAAAGAGAACGTATAGATTATATCTTCTTTACGCCTGCATCAAATCTTCGCTTAAAAAGTTCAACCATAGTGGGGCCTGACAAATCTATTGTACGGAACGTGCGCACGGCTGAAAGTACGCAGGATCCTTTTGTTTTACCATTGGGTATTTGGCCAACCGATCATAAAGCATTACTTTCTACATTTGAATTAACTACAGTTTCGTCCGGCAGTTATGAATCTGTTGTTCTAAATAGCGGCAACGTAAGGGTAAGTACTTATCAACCTGGAGATGGCTCAATTGCTGCTTTGTTTGACAATAACACCGCTACATTTTTTACAACTTTTTGGAACAGTTATAATATTACCGTTCCGCAATGGATTGTTATTGATTTAGGAGCTGATAAGGCAAGTAAAGGCATTGGTTTTCAGTATACCACCCGTACAACAAGTAAAACCGATTATATGCCCACCTCCATTACCATTCAGGCAACAAATCAGGCGCCTGGCAGCCATATTTGGGCTAAAGAAGGAGATGCCTACACAGATGCTGATAGAGCATGGACAGACATAGCCAGTTTTTCTGGCACCCAGTACTGTCCTTTAGCTACAAATGCTACTTCGCCTAAATTGCAGGCAACTGCAACCTCGGCCTACCGGTATTGGCGCTTTTTTGTAAAACAGGCAAAGCAAAATCCAACTTACGAAGCTTCGTATCCTAATGCTTTTTGTTTTCAACTTTCCGAATTAAAAGCAGAACGCTTGAAATAATTATTTGTTAATCAAATTGATAGGCGAATTTTGTTGCTCCTGTTTTTTGTTAGCGATTTTTGATGGGCAGATCTCAGGATCGTGTTTTTGAAAAGTAAGGGTTTATGTTGTTAGGTCCATATACCTAAGGCCTGCAGGCGTATAAACACTTGGCGTGAACTAACATTGCAAATGAAACACAGGCTTTGCTTTTTTAAAATTAAGATGAGGCGGCTTTTTTTTTGGAAATCAGGGTATGTTGTCAATCGGTTCCGGAAGCCCCGCTGTGCGCTTTATCCCGATGAAAAATCGGGACCGCTGCCATCGGGTTTATTTTACTCAGGGCTGTGCAGGGGACGGATGATCTAAACCCTCATATTTTTCAAAAGAAGGTTTTATGTTATAATAATATTGAACACATTGCATAAAAGACGTATCATTTTTTAGTCATAACTTTAAAAAGGTGTATAGATTTATTTTTATAGTAAAAAATTTTATTAACAATTTATTAAACCTATAGGATTAGTTTTAAAGTGTTTTGAGAGCTAATTATGGGGTGATTTTTTTCTATTTGATTGAGCATTACTACTTGTTAATGAATGGTATATAGCACGATTGGCCTGATATTTGGTTTGGCACCAAGAGTAGCCAGACTACTTTAATCAGATTTTTTTAACCTTTAAATTTTAAAACTATGGCTTTCAAAGCTAGATTAAATTTTTCGGGCAAGGAGTACGATGTACTTCATTGTGCCTATGCATTAAACCGTGATGTAGATGCTAAAGGAAGACCCTCTTCCGGAGTTTATGGCGGTACCATCGACATTGAGATCGAATCAACCGAAGACACCTCAATCATCGAGGCGATGGTAAACAACCAGTACAAACCTATTACAGGAACCCTTCTGATCAAAAAATCCGAGGAAGATGCCAAAATGAAAGAAGTAAACTTCGAAGATGGCTACATTGTTAAATATTCCGAAGGGATAAACATTGTTGGCGATCATCCGATGACACTCAAGTTCCAGATTTCAGCCCGCAAGCTTAAATTAGGTAGCGCCGAGCATGTTAACGATTGGCCAAAAGCCTAAAGAGAGCTTGAGGGTAGAAATGTTGAAAGTTTAAGGCAAATAAAACGCCTAACACTTAACGCCATGCGCTAATCGCCATGCTCCTCGCTCCACGCTAACCGCAATTCATTTTTAAAACATTAAAATTTTACTACAATGGCATTTAAAACCCGTTTAAACTTAGGATCAAAAGAATTTGATGTACTACAGTGCAGCTTTTCATTAAATAGAGATGTTGACGCCAAAGGCCGTCCATCATCAGGTGTTTATGGTGGTACCATCCACATCGAAATCGAATCAACTGAAGATACTTCAGTAATCGAATCAATGGTTAACAACCAGTACAAGCCTCTTTCAGGAACATTGGTTTTCAAAAAAGGCGAAGAGGATTCAAAAATGAAAGAACTGTCTTTCGAAGATGGTTACATCATCCAGTATAACGAAGGTATTGCAGTAAACGATAATACCCCAATGACATTAAGTTTTGTAGTATCGGCCCGTAAGCTAAAGCTCGGCAATGCAGAACACGAAAACGATTGGCCAAAAGCTTAATCATTATTTAAAGGACGAACGTTAGATCAATTCTACACGTTCGTCTATTACAGCTTCAAATCTCCCATAAAGTATAATTTAATGTTCCTTTTTACTCAAAAAGGCAATTGATTTGGGTTATGATAAAAACTCACTATAGTGTAGTCAGGTAAGTTGGAGCATAAAATGGTAAGAGAGATGTTTTAGGTTAATTTTTTATTACATGGAAAAGATGCGTTTACCTTCTTGTTTTAAGCTGTTGCCTGCCATTTTTGGTGCATTAATATTGATCTGTTGTTTAAGCTGTAATGAAGATCGTACAAAAAATAAAAATGTTCGCCCGGCAGATAAAAAGAGTGAAAATGTTACCCGGTTATTCCTTAATTATACAGATTCGGTAACTAAGTTCCCTTTGTCAAAGCTGAATGAGGCCGGCATAATATCATTAAACAGGAAATTTGCAGGCAAACTGCCGCTGGCCATTTATAATGGTGAACAATATCATGATGATCAGAACATTATCATACAGCCTTATAAAAATAACGGTACAGAAAGTACGGTAAAAGCAGGAGTAATATTACTGGTGCCAAAATTTCTTACAGATTCTTTGCTTATTGGTGATTTTACCCGCCATTTCGGAAATATTGAGGAAGAAAAGCAAACGATAGGCACAACAGAGCAGCCATTACCTGTAAAGATAAACGTTGATGCCAATACCGCTATAAAATTAACTTTTAATCCTGGTGAAAAGTTAGAACTCGCCCATGTAATTATGGTTGAGGTTTTAAAGTATAAATAATAATTAATGAATACGCTCGTAAAAATTAAAGAATATGATGCACATGGCGGACCTTCGAACGAAAAAATGGGGGCGATGGTCATGCGCAAACCTCCACAACTACCGGCAGGTTTGTAATTAAAAGTATCGAAAAGCATGTAAGTTATGGTCGTTATGCTATATGGTCGGGTATTGCATGGGGAACCGAAGTAAAAATAAGCGGAAATATTGTGATGATTAAACAGCTGGGAAGCTGGAAAAAATTAACAGATGTAAATGCGCAGTGGGGAGCTTATAAAAACGATCAGAAAAAAGTTACCGATGCCGTACTTAACTATCAGCGTAACCTCTATCCTAATTCTCCTATACCAACTAAATGGCTGTTTAACGATTTTGGACATGTTTCAGTTAAATATTTCAAAGACCTGAACAACGATCGGAAAATGAATGGAAAGGAGCAGGTAATGGGTGATTTTATCCATACCACACCTCCCGACGAAGCTGCAACTGCAAGTGGAAGGATTTTCCAGTTGGCAGAATCGCATGGTTGCATCCATGTACGGCCCGGCGATATCGATACCATGATTGGCAACGGCTACCTTAAAAAAGGCAATACCATAGAAGTGCATCCCTATACTAAAAAAGCTATAGATGCCTCACACAAACGAAATGCAGCAGGTATGCCATTTGAGGTGCATTTTTATCCGGGACTCTATAAAATTGCCATTTATAAAACTATGTAGCTTAAAACGCTACTGCTACAATTAACGAATACATTATGGAAAATAAACTTCTCGTAGAAATCAGTATAGAAGATACAGCAATTGCACACTTTGCATCTTTTAATCTGCTACAGGCTTTTAACCAGCACCATTATTTCGAGTTGCACTTTAACCACGATCAGTTGGGTGCTCCCGGTTTGATCAATTTGGATGACAGTCGCGATTTTGTGGGCAAAACCCTAACCGCTTCTTTTGGTCATTCTCCAGAAAACCTGCAGCATTTTGCCGGTCTGGTTACAAAAGTAGAACTCTCACAAAGTCATGGTTACCATGGCGTACTTATTGTAAGTGGATATAGTCCTACTATTTTAATAGACCGAGGACCAGATTTAGGATCATATTTAGATAAAGATCTGGATACGATTGTCAAGCTGGCTACAAAAGATACCCCGGTTAACGACCTGACTATTGTAACCAATGCTTCCAGAAAAGCGGCAATCGATTACCTCATTCAATATAGAGAAAGCGATTTCGCATTCCTTAACCGCTTATCGGGCGAATACCACGAATGGTTTTATTATGATGGCAAACAGCTTAATTTCGGCAAGCCAGACGAACAGAAAGAAATAGCACTTTTTTATGGTCGTGATGTACATAACCTGCAGTATGCCATGGAAGTTTCGCCCATAAAATATAAGCGTTTTGCCTACAATCCTAAACAGGATGAAATGCTGCACAGCGAAAGTACTGGCAAAGCAGATGGAAACCCCGATCTGGCACATGCCATTAAGGCTTCAAATACCATGTACAGCAAAACCTTTAATCAACCTTCATTAATCAGGGTTGATAATGGCAGTGACATTAAAAGCCATGTAGAAAATGAGGAAAAAGCACATATCAGCGAACTCTTAAAAATAAATGCAGGTGGCGATAATGCCACACTCAGCATTGGCAGCATTGCCGAAATCACCATGAGTGTAAGAAAGGAACTTGCTTTTGCAACCGAAAGCCTCGGTAAATTTCTGATTACCAATATCAATCATCAGATAGATGGAACTGGCAAGTACAGCAATACTTTCGAAGGCTTAGTGGCTACTACCGAGCGTATTATGGTTAAAAATTACGAGAAACCACATTCTGATATGCAGCTGGCCGATGTAATTGATAATGATGATCCACAGGGGCAAGGTAGGATTAAAGTTAAATTTAAATGGGAATGCCAAACCAACGACCCAACTGAATGGTTAAGGGTTGTGAGCCCCAATGCAGGTAGCGGCGATACCGGAAAAAACAGAGGGTTTCACGTCATTCCCGAAAAGGGCGACCAGGTAGTCATCGCTTTCGAAGAAGGCAACGTGGCCCGGCCAGTGGTAATGGGCAGTGTTTACCATGGCAAAAGTGGCGATAGCAGTGGCTTTAAAAACAGTAATACCAAAGGCTTAACATCAAGAAAGGGAAGCTGTTTAAGCTTCGATGACCTAAACCATGCGCTGAATCTGGGTACCAATGCAGCCAATTTTGTAAAAATAGAAAATGGCCCAGGGTTAATTACCGCAGAATCTGAAGAAACGATCGTAATTAAAACGGGTTTAAGTAGTATTACCATGAAGAAAGACGGAACAATTGATATTATTGGGAAAGTGATCAATATTCAGGGTACAGATGAGATTAATGCGAATGCGGGTAAAATGCCAGGTGCCAAGGTGAATATTGGTACAGTTGGAACAACTGCAGTAAACGTAGGTAGTAAAACTTATAATTTGGAATCGCAGGGAACGATTGTAGTGTGCTCGGATGCCACTATTTCTCAAACTTCAGGAGGTGAACAAAAAATAACAGGTAGTCCAGTTAAAATTAATTAATATATGAGCAGATTTAAATTTTTCGATGAGGATGAGCCTGTCCACGTAGAAAATAAAATTGATACAAAGATTGATAAGGTAATTGATACTGAAAAGACAGAACCCATTCTCTTGAAGTATCGTTGCGAGCAGACTGTTGCGACTAAATTTAATAGTGTGATTACTAACCATGCAACCACAAAGCGCGAGTTTCATGTTAAAAATAAAATTGATAATGGGAATTTGGTTGTAGAGGTTTTGCTTTTTGATAATATTATTCAGATAAATCCTTCTAATCTCTCTGAGGCAATGGACTTGTTTTCATCTCTGGATCTGATTAAATGTAATATAACTGTACAGGTTGATAATGAGACAGGGAAAATAAACAAGATATTGAACTACAATGAAGTGCTAAAAAATTGGGAAAGCTTTAAAAACAATATAAAAGAGAGATATTCTTTTTTGAGATCAAGTAATGCTGAGATTGAACTTCAAAAATTTATTTATTTGGCAGAAGCGCAGTTTAAAGATGAAAAACTTCTCATTGATGATATACAAACGAAGTTATTTTTTGATCTTTTTTTTGATCGGTATTTAGTGAATCTATCAGAAGTTTATAAAGATTATACTTTAAATTACAATTCTCAGCTTTTTGAAGACGTTTCGGTTCCTTTACACGTTTCTTCAGAAATTGTTTTTGAAAAACCTGAGTTTGTCGAAATTAAAAAGCAAAGTAAAATTGACCTTAAAGAAATAGATATTAGCTCTATAAAAAAGCAATACGATCAAAAATTTCAGCCCATTGTTGGATATAAGTTTTCTAGTTATGACTTTCAATACCAGGTAAGGCAAGTTATCAATACAGATTTGTCATTGATTGAAGAGACTGACGTTTTTTTAGCTGAAGAAGTTAAAAATAATGTCGAAGTAGTTGTAGACTATAAATTAAGGAGGATAGAATGAGTTATTCTTATGTACATGAGGGTGCTAACGTTATTTGTACCAATATGACTAATGGTAAACCTCTTCAGATAGGTATCACGAGAGTTTCCACGGTAATATTATCAAGCAAAAAAGCGCCCTTGTTAAATACCGATGATAAAAAAATCAGTGATACTTTTTCATGTAAAGTTGCAGGCAAATTTTGGGGAGGCCTGCAGATTTTAACAGCAGTAATTGCTATAGCTGCGCTTGCCGTTGCAACAGTAGCAACCGGTGGGTTAGCATTGGTAGCAGCAGGGGTAATGCTTGCGGCTGCGGCAACGAGTATTGGTGCTGGGGTAACAGGTTTGTATAAGATAGCGCACGATTGTGATGCTACTTTAGAGGGGAAGTGGATGTTGTCGCATGGAGGGGTCGAAATTGATAAAAAACAAGCTTTACTTAGTCAATCATTGATGAACTGCCCAAAAGGAGGAGTGGTTTCTATTATCATAGATCCGGTCATTGCAATGGCTGCCGCAAAAGAAATTACCAGCAATAACAATGCTGAAATTGCCGCCCACTTTACATCTCAGGCAATAATTGGTGTAATTACTGCTGCTACAGCTTTTACACCTATAGGTTTATTGGTGGCAGCTCCTATTGCGGTTTATGGTTATATTGATGGCGAAAATAGTAAGGAAGAAGCAGCAAAAAAAAATCTTCCGATATGGAGATGGAGTGATGTTGGGGAAAGTGCAAAAACAGAAGGGCTTGTTAATCAACCATTAGGTGTAGGTGGAGCTATGGTTGAAAGTGGAGTAAAATTAACGATTGAGAATAAGGCGATTACTCAAGAAATTGCAGAACATAATTTACAGGCTGCGCTATTAAGGGCAGAAGGGAATGTAGCTGGAGCCGAAGCCGCTGAGCTAACTGCAATGCGTTTATCAAGGATGTATCCGAGTACCAGAACGGCATTTATAGGACCTGAGTTTTGGAAAGGTTTAGCTAAGGGTGTTGCAGGGGCAATAGCAAACTATTTGATTGATAGAGGATCGGATAGTTATGAGCTATCAAAAGCTCAGGCCTCTATGGATGCATACGAAAATGCATACGAAAATGATAGCAATAATAACATTGGTGTAGTAGCATTAAACCCAAAATAATGAATAAACAAATTTCAAATGCGATGGGCTGGGTCATCGGAGTATTAGTTGTATTTCCATGTATACTTTATGGAATAAATTATTTTTTCAAAAATAAGTTTAATGATGGCAAATTGGCTATTTCAAAATATGCATCATCTTGTTATGAGTATAGGTTGTTGATCCCTAGATCCTTAGAGTTAAAAACCGCCAGTTATGCAACTTCATTTTTGGCACCTAAAGAATCAATCTACAATTTAACTTTTAGAGACCCCTCTATGAACAAATTCTTTGTAATTAAGTTTTTCAATTTTCCTATGGATAAGCGACTGGCATTTCGTGCTGTTATGAGAGATAAAATTGCTTTGTTAACGGTGAATAAAGACGATTTAAATAGCCCTAACTATGGAACAAAAGAAAATCCAATTCCTGTTTTTAAGGTACGGGAAAATCTTCCAGATTCGGTTAGTATTAAAAGAGGTGAAGAAAATGGTTGGAATGCTGATATTACCGATAAACAATTTAAATATAATGTAGAGCAGTATTTGACCTACATTATGCCAAAAGAGGAATTTAAAAAGCGGTTTGAAAAAACAAATGAGTAAACAAGCTTTCGGATGGCTCATTGGGGTTTTGATAGTATCTCCACTAATTATTTTTGGTATTAGTTATCTCTTCAAAAAAAAGGAAAATAATTCAAAGAACGCTATTCCACACTATATTGAAAAATGCGTTGAATTTAAAATACGGTTTCCTGATAAATTAGAGTTTCGGGATACTCAATATACAATCTCGTTGATGTCTCCGCCTCAGAGTATTTATAAGATTTTTTTCAAAGACGTATCTGTAGGTAAGTATTTACAAATAACGTTTTTTAATTACCCTGAAGATAAAGGTTTAGCATTTCCTTCTTCTTTGAGAGGTAAAGAGACCTTAATGACTATAAATAAAGATGATTTAAAAAATCCTACCTATGGAACAAAAGAAAATCCAATACCGGTTTTTAGAGTTAGGGAAAATTTGCCAGATTCAATAAATAAGAATCGAGGTGCCCAAGACGGTTGGAATGTTGATATTACTGAAAACCAGTTTATATATAATGTAGAACAATACTTAACCTACATTATGCCAAAGGAGGAATTTCAGAGGCGTTTTGGAAAAAACTAATTGGTTTAGTTAGGTTATAGTGTAATGAATAAGCAGGTTTCGCAGCGAGAAAAGCTATATCTGTATTAGAAGATGAAATATAAAATATTTGCAGCGCTATCCATTATTGTTCCTATTGCTCTGTTTATATTTATTATAAGCAAGAAAGCATCTTTGGAAAAAAATCTTGTACTTAATAAGGGAATTTTAGTTGAATCAAAAAAAATAAGTCGTGGGGCAAGATCCGCTGTAGTATATAAACACAAGGTCAAAGGATATGATAATTATCTTGAAGGTACTTATACGGGTATTGCTGGGCTTTTTATTAATAATAAAATTAAAGAAATTTATGAAAACCCTCCAGCTGAAACCATTTCGAAAGATATTTATTGGTTAAATCCAATTCTAAAGAGCGAACTAGATCGGAAAGCTTATTTTTATACTGTATTTAATGAGCAAAAAAGTACAAATTCATCATCTTATATATATTTACGTTTGGAGTCAGAACCATTCAGTAAATTATCTTATAATGTAGAGGTAATGCAATATGTTCTTCATAAACAGATCGGTCGGCTAATATTATTTTTTATAATGATTTTTAACCTGTTGCTTTTCATTGGAGCCTTTATTAGATATCAAAACAATAAAACTTATATTGTTACTTTTTTTATTGTTCTTATTTATCATTTAATATTAGTTTTTTATTAATTATGGATAATCTTACCGCGTCAATTAAACTCAGGTTGCCTGTTTCTTTAGGTAAGGCACTTCTTATAGGTTTTTCTGATCTTTGGAGGCTATTTAGTTTCTGTGGTTCTCTCGTTTGTTTTTCAAGATTCTATAAATAGCCTCATCGGTATAAACCCTGCAAAAATGTCGATCATTGCTTTGCTTATTATATTATTCATTCCGTGGGGACTTTTTGGTTGGTTATTGATTGTGAAATTTACGGATTATGGGTATCTTAATCTTTATAGAGATCATTTAACAATATTATCGAAAGAAAATCAACTGATTAAGAATTACCTGGCCAGCGATGTTGCATTTATTAAAATCCAGGATGTAGCTTTTCATATTACATTTAAAGATGGTTACCGTTTTAATTGTATTAATTTAGGTATGGAAAAAGGTTATATGGAGAAATTATCTCAATTTAATGGGAAACTGAAATTTTTTATAAACGAAAATAACATTCCCGTTGTTGATGGAAAAATTATCTGATTATTACACTACTAATTATACCTGTTTCTAGGGTAAGGGAAAATCTGCCAGGTTCGGTCAGCAAAAATAGAGGTGAAGAAAATGGTTGGGATATTGCCGATAAACAATTTAAATATAATGTAGAGCAATATTGACCTATATAGTGCCAAAAAAGGATTTTCAGGAACGTTTCGAAAAAAAAATGAACCGGCTAAAATTTAGTTAAGAAATAAACATGCAGATATATATATCCAGAATAATGTAAGGGTGATTCAAAAATTAAGCAAGATTATTAAAATTTAAAGAAAAAACGGCCTGTCAATCTTTTGCTGTTAAGCTGGGGTTGACAGGCCGTAAATGTTACTTTTTCTCCGGGTATTTGTTTTTAGATTGTTGCTTTAACAGCTGTTACCACCTGGGCTACAGTAGTTATTCCCTTGGCATTAGCCGCAGCCGTTACCGTTCCGGTTGAAGTAAGGTAGCTTTTGATCAATGCTATTTGGTTGGCATTACCATATAAACCCAATAATGCAATGCTATCGTATGCGCTAAAAGTAAGATTACTGCTGTTGGCATACGAAATCATGATAGATAGAGGGTCGGTAGCAGTGGTAAAAGTATTGTTGCTATAAGTAGGGGTAAGCGGCGTACCATAAATATGCGTAGCTAAAGAATAATCTGAGCTTGATCCTTCACCTTCGTCAAAATATGCAGCAAATACCTGTGCTTTTAACGAAGCTTTTGATGAAGCCGATTGGCTATTCCAGGTTCCGGTACCATATTGGGCATCAACCAGTTGTTTTGTTAAACTGGTAAGCTGGGCGTCTTGCGCGCTTGCGGTCGGATTTGCACCGCCAGATTTTAATTGTCCATATAATCTGTCTCGATAATCGGTATGTCTCAAACCAATTGCATGACCAAATTCATGGTCCAGTACACTTTGAAGAAATGATACGCTGGCTGTTGCAATACCCGCAGCAGGATTACTGTTTAAAGAAATGTCGCTGCCAGGGTTTCCGCTTGGGTTTACAAACGAACCGTCCTGTCCCAGTGTTACGCCATTTTCGTCGCTTCCTCCAAGATCTTTAAAGGCAACGGTAATCTCAGCTTTACTTGCATCTGTAACCCTTACAAATTTTAACGAAGGCAATTTCAGGTTATTCAGGTCTTTTACCGTATTATCAAAAGCAGTATTCAGATTGCCTGCATTAGCCGAATTGGTTAGGGCCACATTAATGGTTCTAATGCCCGATGTAGCTATTTTATACTGGGTGGCATACTGTTCCTGGTGTGCCGATTGTGAAGTAAAAGCATCAAGATCTTTTCTGCTGAGGCGAATATCACCTTCAACGATGTATCCACCTGCTACTATTTTTGCGCTAATGGGATCAAAACCAAGTGCTCTGATCGTTTTCAGGTCTTTAATCACATTGCTCAATGATACATCTCCCTGAGCAACTGTATTGGGCTGGGGAGCTTCCATTGATTTTTCATTCTTTTTGCATCCGGTGCTGGTCATTACTAATGCCGCGCCCATACTGGCAAGGAAATAAAACAACTTTTTCTTTGATACGTTTTTCATTGATACTTTTTTCATGGTTGTAAATAATTAGTTAGTTAAAATTGATTGATAGGTTTAGACTTGTTAATGAATTGACAGGTTATCTGTCTGAAGTTAAAACCGGAAATTAAGTTCGATTTTACTAAAAGGTATATTAGCGATTAAGTTTTAAAAGATATGAGATCAGAACCAACAATGTGGAATGATGGTGTAATTGATCAGATTGATATTACCGGTTGATTTCGGTTTTTTTGAACTGGCGTTATGGAAATTTCCCATCGTATTGATTTATTTTAGTTAAACAATAAAAAATATTCCGGGATGTGTCAAATATAGAATAACGTAGTAAACGCCTGAAATGGAGTTTGTTAATTTTACACGAAAATCGACTTTATAGCTTTTATATTACATTTAAGCATGATTTTGGATACAAATTTTACACGAAAGCACTATTTATGGGTAATAAATGCTCTTTAGCTTTTTTTGGTTAAAAAAAGAATATCTTCTATTTCAGATTGTTTCTCCTAAACCCTAAACCCTAAACCCTAAACCCTAAACCCTAAACCCTAATTGTACGCCCAATCTCACATCTCATGTCTAATCTCTCAAATCTCACCTCTCCAATCTTACGTCTCAAACAAAAACCGTATTTTTGGAACAAATGGGAACACTAGTAGATTCAGGTATAAAAGGTTATAAAAATTACGGTACACATCTGCGCGAAAAGTATAAAGGGCAGCGTGTATTTAAAGTAATTGTGGATGGTGGTTTTACCTGCCCCAACCGTGATGGCAGCAAAGGTTTTGGCGGATGTACCTATTGCAATGTAGATTCTTTTACGCCAGAGCCTTCTCGTAAAAACCCGAATATTAAAGATCAGCTTGAAGAGGGTATGTTAAGGGCTAAAACCTCTTACAAAGCTGATAAGTACATTGTCTATTTTCAGCCCAATACCAATACCTATGCGCCGGTACATTATTTAAAGATGATGTACGATGAAGCTTTATCGATTAATACGGAAGATATTGTTGGTTTTGCTGTGGGTACACGCCCTGATTGTATAGATGCAGAAAAGGTAGCTTTATTGGAAAGTTATACCGACCGCTTTGATGTAGACCTGGAAATGGGCATGGAATCGATATATGATGAAACCCTCGATCAGATTAACAGGGGGTGTAGTCATGGAGAGTTTGTTGCTGCGGTAGAACTTTTAAAAGATAGTAAGCTCGATCTTTGTGTGCATACTATTTTTGGCTTCCCCTGGGAAACCCGTGAGCAGATGCGAGGCTACATTCATGAAATTAACCGTTTCCCGCAGATTAAATTTGTGAAATTTCACCACTTACATGTGGTTGAAGGATCTATTATGGGGGCTAAATATAAAAAAGAACCTTTTAAACTGTTCTCTTTAGAAGAATATACGGATCTGCTCTGCGAACTGATTCCGCTTTTGCGTCCGGATATCGTAATACAGCGACTTTTTGGGATTTCGGACTGGGATTTACTGATTGCGCCCAATTGGGGGCTTAATAAATCGGCAATTCAGACCTATATGGATAAAGAAATAGAAAAAAGAGGAGTTGTTCAGGGTTCTGAGTATTTTTCATAGAAAAATTAAATTTTATTATAAATTATAGAAAAACTAGTGAAATTTCACTGGTTTTTCTGTTTTTATATATTTTTTTAGGTAATTTATTATAAAATTTAGGTAAAATGGTATAAAATGTATTTAATAAGGTGTTTTGTTTTTATTAAAAACTTGCATTAAAATCGGCTGTTTTTTTTGTTATTTTTATTTTTGGGGTTAATTTTTGTGTTGTTTTATAAAAATTACTGTTTTTTGTTAAAATATTCCAATTTAATAGTGTAAAAAATACATTATGTCGTATTTTTATAAAAATAAATAACCAAAAATCCCATTATTTAAATAATACTAACAAATTAAACTAAAAACTATGAGTAAATTCTCCTTTAAACAGTTTGCGCCTTTCGCGATCTTGATGATCGTCGCGATTTTCGCTCTATTTATTCCACTTCTACCAAATTTCGACGAAGGTAAATACAGTGCACCTGATATTGCATTTATTTTAATCGCAGCAGCACTTGTATTTTTAATGACTCCAGGCCTTGCATTCTTTTATGGTGGAATGGTTCACCGTAAAAATGTATTGTCTACCATGATTAAAAGCGTTGTAGCCGCAGGAGTAATTACCGTTTTATGGACAGTTGTTGGTTTTAGTTTAGCTTTTGGTGATACCATTGGCGGTTTTATCGGAAATCCATCAACATTTTTGTTCTTTAAAGGTGTAAATTCTGGTGCTCCACACCTTCAGGGAGGTGCTGATTTAACTATTCCACTTTCTTTATTTGCAGTGTTCCAGTTAATGTTTGCCATTATTACCCCAGGTTTAGTGGTAGGTGCGGTTGCAGAACGTATCCGTTTTACATCTTATATCTTATTTATTGTATTGTTCGCCATTTTCGTTTATTCGCCATTGGCGCACTGGACCTGGCACCCACAAGGTTTCTTATTTAAAATGGGTGTATTAGATTTTGCCGGTGGTACCGTAGTTCACATTTCTGCAGGTATGGCCGCTTTAGCTGGTGCATTGGTTTTAAAACGCAGAAAATCTCACTTAGAGCATAAAGAAGTTCCACCTGCAAATATTCCTTACGTATTAATCGGTACAGGTTTATTATGGTTCGGTTGGTTCGGTTTTAACGCAGGTTCTGCATTAAGCGCAGGTAGTTTAGCAGTTTCGGCATTTTTAACTACAAATACCGCTGCAGGTGCTGCTGGTTTATCGTGGATGTTCTTCGATGTAGCAAGAGGTAAAAAACCTTCGGTTTTAGGTTTCTGTATCGGTGCAGTAGTTGGTTTAGTGGCCATTACCCCAGGTGCCGGTTTTGTAAGCATTTCATCAAGTATATTTATTGGAGCTATCGCTGCTGTTATTTCTAACCTTGTGGTTTCATGGAAACAAAAAACCAGCTTGGATGATACTTTAGATGTTTTCCCTTGTCACGGTGTAGGTGGTATTGTTGGTATGTTGTTAACTGGTGTTTTCGCAACTAAAACAGTAAATGCGGCTGGTGCTGATGGATTATTTTATGGTAATCCGGCTTTCTTTATCACGCAGTTAAAAGGTGCTTTAATCGTAATCATCTTCAGCTTTGTAGTGTCATTCGTTATTTTCAAATTCGTAAATCTTATCAATCCGATCAGGGTTTCTGAAGAAGAAGAAGAATTAGGATTAGATGCTTCTCAACACGATGAGAAATACTCGCAAGGTACCTTATTGGTAGAAGAAAGAGCGATCTATATCGAAAGAAACAGTCCCTTAACAGAACCAATATCTTAAGGATTTTATAATATCTAAACTCAAATCAAGCTCAAACATGAAGAAACTTTTAACTGCTATTTTCGCAATGGCCAGCGCAAGCTGCGCCCTGGCGCAAGAGACCACCACATCACCACTTGAAATTTCAGGGTCGGTTGATACGTATTTTAAATATGATTTTGCCAAGAATCCATTAAATGCAAAAACATCTTTTGTAACCGACCATAATTCGGTTTCATTGGGTATGATTGATATTGCTTTGAAGAAAAAAACAGGTAAAGCCTCATTCGTAGGGGAGTTGTCTTTTGGTCCGAGGGGGCAAACGCAGTCAATTCCTGATGCTGCGGCTAACAATTCGTCATTCAATATCCAGAATTTATATGTTAACTACGATTTTACCGATAAATTTTCGATGACGGCTGGTTACATGGGTACATTTATTGGTTACGAGGTAATTTCGCCGGTTGGTAACTTCAATTATTCTACTTCGTACTTATTTACAAATGGTCCATTCCAGAATGCGGGTATTAAAGCAACCTACAAATTCAGCGATAAAGTAAGTTTAATGGCTGGTTTATTTAACGATTGGAACCTTTACAGTGCAACACGCGGTGTTTCGGCAATTGGTGGTCAGTTAATGGTTGCGCCTGTAGAGGGCTGGACAGCTTATATCAATGCCTTATCGGGTGCGGGTTATGGCGGTTACGGAACCATTATCGATTTAACTACATCGTATCAGATTACAGAGAAATTTAAATTGGGTTTAAATGCAGCCAATTATGATATCAAAGATAGTTCGGTACAGGGAAGTTATGCAGGTGCTGCGTTATATCCTCAGTATGCAGTGGCTGATGCTGTTACAATAGGTTTAAGGGGTGAGTATTTTAAAGCAAAAGCTTATGGTACTACCGCTGCTACTTCTACTACAGCCGTAACGCTTACAGCCAATGTTAAATCGGGAGGTTTAACTTTTATCCCTGAAGTAAGATTAGACCACAATAGCGATAAACCTTTCTTTAATAAAAGTGGTGCAATTGCGCCAAACGCTGGTCAGTTTTCTTTAGCAGCAGTTTACGCTTTTTAAGGAATAAATTTTCAAATATTAAGCCGTTCCGGTATACAATCGGGACGGCTTTTTAGTACCTTTAAATATTCGGTTCTTACATTAATCCATTCTGATGAAATACATTATTCTAATTTTTTTAGTCGCTTTTTCAATTGATATTTCTGCCCAGCAAAAACAGTTTTCTAAAGATGATAACGGTAAATTTATCTACTATAAAGTGGTTGATTCTCAATTGTTGAGTAAAGATACTTTGTTGCAAAGGGCTAAATCTTTTGTAAATGTGGCTTACAAAAAATCGATGAAGGCTGAGAGCATTACCGATACTTCTATTTTGGCCAAAGGAACTATGGTAATTGATAAAACCATTTTAGTGGCCGGGCACCCAAGCGGAGAAATCAGCTATAGTTTTGTATTTGAGGCCCGTAATGGAAAATACAGGTTCTGGTTAACAGATCTGCTGTATATCCCATACCAGCGCGATCGTTATGGAAATTTTGTTGCCACAACTAAAATAGGTACGCCATTAGAGCGGAACCCGGGTAAGCTTAATGCCGGTGCATGGAAGGATGTTGTAAACAGCGCCTATAATAAAATAGATAAATTTGCAGATGACTTTAAAAAGTATGTAGCAACCAATAGGGTAGAGAAAGCCAAAAAGAAAACTGAAACCATTTCTACCAAAAAATGGTAAGCGCTTTAGGTTAAAATTTACCGAAAAGTTCTTCAACTTTTTGATAACGAAACTTAAAAATTTCATTGATTTTGTTATTCACGATTACCGCATTTGCGATACCGCCAATCGGTCCCCAGCCTATGCTATAGTGTAAGGTATCGTGCATTAAAACTCCTCCATCTATTTTTTCGAAATGATGTTGATGGTGCCAGAAAGCAAATGGACCGAAACGCTGCTCGTCTATAAAATATTCTTTATCCTTAACATGTGTAATTTCGGTTACCCAACTTAACTTAATTCCAAAAAGGGGAGAAACCTTGTAAGTAATAATTAAACCAGGATACATTTTGGTGTTGGCCATATTTGGCGAGGTAACATCAAAAGTCATGTCTTTAGGGGTAATTTCTGCCAGGTTTAAAGGCGAAGAGAAAAAGTCCCATGCAGTATCTAAATCGATTGGGAGTTTCTGCGTAAATTCTAATCTGTAAGTTTTCAAATGCTTGTTTTAAACTACAACAACAAAGATGCGGTTTTGTTGGGTTTAACCGCAAAGTTTGCAAAGGGAAACGCAAAGATTGCAGTGTGGGGCGCTATAAATTCGTCACTCCCGTGCAGGGAAGAATCAATTAAAGAGAAAAACAAAAAAAATGTCATCCTGAGGGATAATTTATTTTATAGAAATCAGTACCAATGACAGATTTTTTGGGCAAATGCTAGTCTGCAAAAGGTCGTCAATTGCGAGAAAGGGTTTTTCAGCTGAAGAAGCAATCTTTCTAACATGGAGCGTTAGCAGGGAAGATTGCTTCGTACCAGCAATGACGATAGCATTAATGGGCGCTGTCAATAGTGGTTTGTCAAAGGACAGGTTATCTTTATTTTCGACTATAAAAGGTCTTCAACAAGCTCAGACTGACAACAACTGATGTTTAGCTTAATAATATTGGGAATAAAGGCTAGGCTTCGGTCCCCCTGACTTTCGGACTAATCCCCATCCTCCATCCTAATGTACCATCTTATCCGCACAGGTTGAACTGGCAAATGCTTCTGGTTTGGCCTTAAAAATAAAACCCATACTTAAAATATAACCCATGGCATCATTTAGCGCTTTGTTTGATTTAAAGGACGGGCTGGTGTTGATATCGGCATGTACTTCTAATGCTACATCATAAATATCAAGCAAATCGCAGATAGAATAAGCTGTTTCAATTGATTTCTGCACTTCCATCAGCATTCTTTCTTTAATGCTTACCTGTTGTGTGCTTTTTTCCTGGTGGATATACATAAAACCGCCATGATGTTCTCTTAACAATACAATTACGGTTGCAAAATCAGTTGTTGCACCTTTTACCTGGGAGTCGGTTCCGATGCAAACTTTGAGTTTAAAACCATTTTCGGTTTCTCTGATAATTGCTTTTTCTACTTCTTCAAGGATTGAAGACTGAATAACTTCGCCACTAAATTTTTTCCACGTCATACATTATGTTTTTTGAGGTTAATTCCAAAGGAATCCCCTTTGGGACAAATGGTAATCAGGTTTTTATAAAAATAAGCGCTATAAATTAAATATATGTTAAGTGCAGATTGTTTATTTGCTAACAAAAAGTTAGTTATCAACAAGTTAGTGATAATAATTCAGATCAACCTTTAAATTATTGAAACAAATCATTTATAGGGTCGTTAAATATGAGTACATTCATTAAAAATTCTTAATTATGAGAGCAGAACTAATTCAAGAACTTCAATTATTACAAAATAGCAGGGCCAATAAATTTGCGGATGAACTGGCTGACAGGATTTTATCATCTGTTGATGCCGTTAATGAAAAAGTGCAGTCATCAATGTCTAAACGTGGCAATATGCTGATGTTGTTAGATAAAAGATTAAATTTTTCGACCCTTCGTAAACTCAGAACAGGTTTTTTAAACCTTAACTTAGGGTACCGTTTTTGCCCTAAAGAGAAATGATTACCTTTATGGCGGAATGATAGAAAATGCCTTAAAAAAATTAAATATTTCTGCACTTAACGAGATGCAGGAAGCTTCTTTACATGCAGCTAAAACCGGTAAAGATGTGATATTGATTGCGCCAACGGGTTCAGGTAAAACGTTGGCGTTTTTATTGCCTTTACTTTCCAATTTAAAAACTGGCGTTAAAGGCGTTCAGGCTTTGGTATTGGTTCCTTCAAGAGAGCTTGCCCTGCAAATAGAGCAGGTTTTTAAGCAGATGGGTACTTCTTTTAAAGTAAACTGTTGTTATGGCGGCCATGCTGTAAGGATAGAGAAAAATAATCTTGCCCACCCGCCTGCAGTTTTGATTGGTACGCCGGGTAGGATCGCTTATCATTTGGAACATCAGAATTTTGACGAATCTTTTATCGAAACTTTAGTATTGGATGAATTTGATAAATCGCTCGAGTTCGGTTTTGAAAATGATATGTCTTATATCATCGGTTCACTTCTTTCCTTAAAGCAACGGATATTAACCTCAGCAACCAAAATGGAAGAAATTCCAGGTTTTGTGAAAATAAAAACGCCGGTTGAAGTCGATTTTTCAAAGAATATCGAAGCCAAACCAGATTTAAAGCTCAAAAAAATAATAGTCCCCGCTGATGAAAAGCTGGATTATCTATTCAGGTTATTGAGTAAAATCGGCAGTAAAAATACTTTGGTTTTTTGTAATCACAGGGAAACTGTCGACCGCATTAGCGATCTGCTTTTTGAAAACGGTTTGGGTCATGATGTTTTTCACGGCGGTATGGAACAGTTCGACCGTGAAAAGGCTTTACTAAAATTTAGAAATGGCAGTCACAGGATTTTGATTACAACCGATCTGGCAGCACGTGGTCTCGATATTCCTGAAGTGGAACATATTGTGCATTACCAATTGCCTTACACCGAAGATGCTTACATTCACCGCAATGGCAGGACTGCGCGGATGCACGCCAAAGGAACGGCTTATGCTATTTTAACTACCGAAGAAAATTATAAATATTTACCTGATGACATTGAGGAAGAAGTTTTATCGGATAAATATAAATTGCCGGAAGCAAGTGATTGGGTAACTTTATACCTGGCCCATGGCAAGAAAGATAAAATTAATAAGATAGATATTGTAGGTTTATTTTTGCAAAAAGGTAATTTAGCAAAAGAAGATCTGGGATTGATCGAAGTGAAAGATACCACGAGTTATGTAGCGGTTAAAAGAGGCAAAGTAGAAAAACTGTTAAAAGATTTAAGCGGTGAAAAAATTAAAGGAAAAAAACTTAAATTAGAAATTGCGAGTTAGTTTGGTTCATTAATAACTTTAAACATTCAATCATTTAATCATTCAATCATTCAATCATTCAATCATTCAATCATTCTGTCATTCAATCATTCCGTCATTCCATCATTAAAAAAAGCATGAGCAACAACGATATATTAAAAAAACTAAGAGTAGCCTTATCATTAAAAACAGAAGATATTATCACTATTTGCGACCTGGTTGGCTTTAAGGTAACCAAAGCAGAACTGGGCGATATTTTCAGAAATGAAGACCATGAGAATTTTAAACCTTGTGGCGACCAGATTTTGCGTAATTTTTTAAATGGTCTTGTAATTTACAAAAGAGGTCCGAGGGATGAGAAAAAGCAATAATTTATGCTTTTTATTATTTTTTATACTGATCACTTTCTCCTTTAACGCTCTCGCTCAGTCTCAGTTTAAAATAAGCGGCCAGGTAATCGATTCTTTAAAAAAGCCCATTGAGGGGGTAAGTATCCGATTGATTACCGATAAAGATACCCTCCGGACTAATTCAGATTCGAAGGGCGGTTTTACATTTTCAAAAGTAGGCCACAACAAATTCTACCTAAGAATTACGGCATTGGGTTATAAACCTTATGCATCACTTTACGAAATCGAATCTTCCAAAAAAAGTTCAGATCTGGATCCGATTATGCTCAAAACGGAAAGCATCCGCCTCGAAGATGTAGAGGTTAAAGTAAAGGTTGATCCCATTAAAATCAAAAAAGATACCATCGAATACAATGCAGGGGCCTATACCATTAGGGATAACGACAAGGTAGAAGATCTTTTAAAGCAGTTACAGGGCATCGAGGTTGATGAAAAAGGTGCTGTTACGGCAATGGGAAAAAAAATGACCAAGCTGCGGGTAAACGGTGAAGATTTTTTTACCAGTAATGTAGAAGATTACATCAGGCAGTTACCAGCAGATATTATTGCCAAACTACAGGTAATTGATGATTATGGTGATGAAGCTAATTTTACCGGGATAAAAATCGGTACCCCACAAAAAATGTTGAACCTGGTTACCAAGCCTGGGATGGATAAAGGCATTTTTGGAGGGGTAAATTTAAATTCTGCTACGAATAACGCGCATAACCTGGGAACCAACGGCAGTATATGGAAAAAAACAAAGCAGATTGGTTTTGGCGGTCGCTATGGCATTACTAATAATGAGTTTAGCGAAATGAATAATGGCGCGTTGAACGGTAATATCAGGGATAAACTTTCAAAAGAAATTAGCGTTAACGGGAGTTATAATTTTAGCAGCGGCACCAATAAATCCATCCAGAGCAATTACCTCGAAACTTTTAACCCGCAGGGAACCATTTACGATTTAAGGGAAAGCGCCAATAAATCCAACTCTTTAAACAACAACATTAATCTGGGTTTAAATGGCGCTACAAAAAAGAATTATTTTAATGCTTCGCTGGCTGGCTCTTTGGCTAATACCCGGAATGATGCTTTTTCTACCTCCAATAAAACAGGCTACATCAAGCAGGATCTTATTTCCAATTCAGGTTCCCGAAATAGTAATCCAAATCTTAATGGAAGCATAAACTGGTCGAGGCGTTTAGCCAATAACAAACGTTCGCTATCCATGGGTTTCAATTTTGGCAGCAGTGGAGGAAATAGCAACAGTACCATTAATGATATTATCCGTTATTATAACGAAACCACCAATGTACTGGTTAAAGATTCGTTATTAAACCGTTTGGTAGATAACAATACATCAAATTCTAACTTTGGCGGAAATATCCAGTTTTCCAACTCTTTAAACAAAGCAAACGACAGTACCGGCTACAGTTTTATAAATTTTTCATACCGTTTTTCGGTAAGCAGGAGCCGGAACCTGCAAACTACATCGGTTACTAATCCTTTAGGAAATAGTTTTGTTGTCGATTCATTAGGGCAGGATTATGTATCTAATTTCATTAACCAGAACATCAGCATCGGTTTTAATACCAATAGCAACCGGATCAGTTATAATTTTGGGCTTAATTTTTCGCCGAGCATCATCATCGGTAAATACCAGAACACCGGGCAGGAACTCAAAAATTATCAGCTGAATTTTTCCCCTTCAGCCAATTTAAGCTATCAGATTAAAGACAATGGAAACCTGAGTTTTGGCTATAATGGTTATACCAATTCTCCCGATTTTAACAAACTGCAGCCGGTTAGGAATAATAATGATGTGCAGAACCTGATTATTGGTAACCCCGACCTGAAAGCCACATCGAGCCATACTGCTGATCTGAGTTTTAATAAATTTAGTACGAAATCTGGCTTAAGTATTATGGCCGGCTTATCGGGAACTTTCGCTATCAACAGCGTGGTAAGCAATACGGTTTTCCTTCGTGATACGCTGAACAGTTTAAAGCAACAAACCACCTACGAAAATGTGAATGGTATTTATAATGTAGGTGGAAATTATTCTTTCAACAAAAGGATGCTTGATAATAAACTGTCCTTATCTATAAACGGGAATATTGCTTACAGCCACAATGTTTTTTATACCGATAATGTATTGAACAGGAGTAGCGGTATTAACGTTTCGAATGGATTTAGGTTTAACCTTAATCAGAAAAAATATTCTTTTAATACCAGTGCATCATACAGTTTCAGTTCAAATACCTATTCGGTAATGAACCAGAATATTAAAAATGTGCAGGTTGTGGCTTTGAGCGGAAGTGCCAGCTGGATCCCCGGTAAGCATTTCCGGGTAAATGCATCGGCCTCTAAAAGTTTGAATTTTGGTTATAGTTTATATGCCGGCAATCCTTTATTGGTAAATATGGGAATAAATACCTCATTCCTTAAAGGTAACAAACTCCTATTCTCGGTCCAGGCGAACGATTTATTTAATCAGGGCGCACTTTTTAGTACGAGTATTACCAATAACTCCATTTCCGAAAACAGGACAAGGTTTATCAGCCGTTTTGTACAGGCTACATTGAGTTATAACCTGAGCCAGTTTGGAAACAGAAAAGGTAAAACGAATGGTAACTTTAATGCCGACGAATAAAATAATTAAACCCAGATTATTTAGTTTAGCGTTTCGCTCGTTTACCTATTATATATCCCATGAAAAGTAAATTCTTATTTTTTATTTTGCTGATTTCTACAGTCAGTTTGTTCGGCCAGGCTCAGAAAACAGATTCGTTAAGCAATAAACCTCAAAAAGAAAACTTTGCCGATGATTGGGCGGCCCTTACGAAATACCAGAAAGAGAACGAACTTTTGCCACCACCAAACCGAAAAGAAAAGCGGGTGGTATTTTTAGGGAGTTCGATTTTTGAATTCTGGAAACAGAAAGATCCTGAATATTTTAATAACAACCCTTACCTGGATAGGGGAATAAGCGGACAAATTTCTCCGCAGTTGCTGATCCGCTTCAGGCAGGATGTGATTAACCTTAAACCAAAGGTGGTGATTATTTTAGCGGGAAGTAACGATATTTCGGGAAATACCGGTCACGTAACCAACGAAAAGATTATGAACAACATCAAATCGATGGCAGAACTGGCCCGCTTACACCACATTAAAGTAATACTGTGTAAGTATTTACCTGTTTACCAATATCCATGGAATAAAAGTATTGAACCGGCTGAAATTATTGTTTCCCTGAATGAAATGATTGCTGCTTATGCAAAAGAGAAAAATTATACCGTGCTGGATTATTGGACGCCATTGGTTGATGAACGTAAGGGCCAGCGACCGGAATTAACAGTTGACGGCGTTCACCCCAACCTTGCCGGCTATAAGATTATGCAAGGGGTAACGGATGCGGCGATAAAAAAAGCTCTGAAAAACAGGCATTAGACGTTCATTGGTTCATTAGCCATTGGTTCATTGGTTAGCGTGGTGCAAAAGTACTCAGTGAATATAAAATCATTATTAATGCCCTTCGACTCCGCTACCATTAACAGATTTAGAAAGGTCGTCATTGCGAGGAGAAACGACGAAGCAATCTTTACTGCTAGCGATCCTTGTTAGAAAGATTGCTTTGTCGGCTGAAAAAGCCTTCTCGCAATGACGGATTTGGCGGCCTATCATTGCGCCAAGATTCTTCTGTTATTTATATTGATTTTTATAAAATAAATTATCCCTCAGGGTGACAAACGCATGAGGTATTCCGTGTTTTCTGAGAATCTGTGGCTGGAAAGTTTGTTAGTCATTGGTTCATTAGCCATCGGTTCATTGGTTAGCGTGGTGCATAAGTACTCAGTGAATAAAAATCATTATAAGACCCTTCGAATCCGCTCAGGGTGACAAACGCATGAGGTATTCCATGTTTTCTGAGAATATGTGGCTGAAATTTCATTGGTTCATTAGCCAATAGTTCATTGGTTAGAATGCTGCAAAAAGATTTTGTGTTTTCTATGAATAGAAACGTCGTCGTCATTTTAACCGAAGCAACGCGGAGTGGAGAGATCTGCATCGATAAATTTAACTTCGCTGATCAATCATGGTTCCAGACAACACTCAAAATAACGAAAACTATTTTTATTTTGTGAATTTTCAATAATATTTGAAAGTTTAATAAGTTTTATTTACTTTTACATCGTGAAAGGGAATTGAAATAGAAAGATTTACAAAATGCTTTAAAAGAGGCTTATTTTTTTAATCTATATTTTCATTTTTTCCTGAAAGTTGTATAATTAAAATATTTGGTTATGGATTACAATATACTCGGATATGCCATCTTTATAACGGTTATCGTTTTCATCATCGTTGTGGTAGGGAAGATATGTTACCGGAACGGAAATATTTTTGTTGCCGAACTCATTCCAGATCACTTGGATCTCTGTCAGCAGATTAATAAATCGCTTTTGGTTTCTTATTACCTGGTTAATATTGGCTATTGCGCCATGACGTTGGTAGGCTGGGAGACGATCCTTTCATCGCAGCAGCTTATAGAAGTAATGGCGGTGAAAGTGGCCACCATTGTGTGCATCCTGTCTGTTCTTCATTATTTAAATATCTATTTGCTTACCAATACCATACATAAATTAATAAAATAACACCTTAAACTTTTCATTATGGAAACGACAAAAATTTTAATCGGCTATGCAGTTTATTTACCAATTGCACTTTTTCTGACTTTTTATGTTTCAAAAACGCTGTTCAAAAACAGTAAGATATATATGCTTGATATTTTTAAAGGGAGGGAAGAAATCGCGAATGCGACTAACAAACTTTTCGAAACGGGCTTTTACCTGCTCAATATCGGTTTCGCACTGTTGATTATGAAGATTACGATCGGCGCAAACGATTACCGCAGTTTAGTTGAGGCACTAAGTTCTAAAATAGGTGGTTTTGCCATTTACTTAGGGATTATGCTGTTCATCAATCTGTATTTCTTTTTCAGGGGAAAACGCAAAGCGAAAGAAAACCAAAGACCTGCACAATTTGTACAGCCTGGACAAGTTTATTAAAGATCGTCATCCCGAATTAATCCGGGATCGTAATACAAGAAGCATTAAGATCCCCGCCTGCGCGGGAATGACGATAACTTTAAAGTAATTCAAATAATGTCTCTCAAACAAAAAAGTCCCGATTTTTATCGGGACTTTGTATTAATCTAGTTTTTTATACCGGATGCGTTTCGGCGTAACATCACCCAAACGTTTTTTACGGTTTTCCTCATAATCTGAGTAGTTACCTTCAAAGAAATAAACTTCAGAGTTGCCTTCGAAAGCAAGGATGTGCGTACAGATCCTATCTAAGAACCACCTGTCGTGACTGATTACCACCGCGCAACCGCCAAAGTTTTCTAAAGCCTCTTCCAATGCACGTAATGTATTTACATCGATATCGTTGGTAGGCTCATCCAGTAACAATACGTTTGCACCTTTTTTCAACGTGATGGCCAGGTGTACACGGTTACGCTCTCCGCCAGATAAAATGCCTACTTTTTTCTGCTGATCGCCGCCATTGAAGTTGAATTTCGATACATAAGCACGTCCGTTAACCGCTTTAGTACCCAATTGTATATTATCTAAACCATCGGTAATATTTTCGTACACCGTTTTATCGGCATCCAGGTCATTGTGCATCTGATCCACATAACCCAGTTCTACGGTTTCACCAACGCGGAAAGTACCTGCATCTGCCTCTTCCTGTCCGGTAATTAAACGGAATAAAGTGGTTTTACCCGCACCATTTGGTCCGATGATACCCACAATACCTGCCGGAGGTAATGAAAAGTTTAAATTATCGAATAATATTTTGTCGCCATAAGCTTTGGTTACATTCGTTGCTTCGATGACAACATTACCCAAGCGCGGTCCGGCAGGAATGAAAAGTTCTAATTTATCTTCCCTTTCTCTGCCATCTTCTGAGGCTAATTTATCATAGTTGGCTAAACGTGCTTTAGATTTTGCGTGACGTGCTTTTGGGGCCATGCGTACCCATTCTAACTCACGCTCTAAAGTTTTCTGGCGTTTGCTCTCGGTTTTCTCTTCCTGAGATAAACGTTTTGCTTTTTGATCTAACCAGCTGCTGTAATTTCCTTTCCATGGAATACCTTCACCACGGTCTAACTCTAAAATCCATCCCGCAACGTTATCCAGGAAGTACCTATCGTGGGTAACAGCGATAACAGTACCTTCATAATTTTGTAAGAACTGCTCTAACCAATCGATACTTTCGGCATCCAGGTGGTTGGTAGGCTCATCCAGTAACAATACATCAGGGTGTTGAAGCAATAAACGGCACATGGCCACACGGCGGCGCTCACCACCTGATAATACTCCGATTTTAGTTTCAGGATCAGGACAACGCAAGGCATCCATTGCTCTTTCTAATTTCGAATCGATTTCCCAGGCACCTAAAGCATCAATTTTATCCTGAAGTTCGCCCTGTCTGGCCATTAACTTATCCATCTTATCAGCATCAGAATAGTTTTCTTCTAAGCCAAAAGCTTCATTCACTTCTTCGTACTCTTTTAAAATGGCGGTTACTTCGGCAACGCCTTCTTCCACAACTTCGCGTACGGTTTTTTCAGGATCCAGGATCGGCTCCTGTGCCAGATAACCAACAGAGTAACCCGGTGAAAAAACCACCTCGCCCTGATAAGATTTATCTAAACCGGCAATAATTTTTAAAAGGGACGACTTACCAGAACCGTTTAAACCGATTACCCCGATTTTGGCTCCGTAAAAGAAAGAAAGGTAAATATTTTTTAAAACCTGTTTTTGTGGCGGGTAAATTTTATTTACACCAGCCATTGAAAAGATTATTTTTTCGTCAGACATTATAAGATATGTGATTTAATTAGTTTAATGTTTTTCTATAACATGGATAAGGTAGGATATACCGAATTGTCTACAAAGATAAGAACAACGGGGCCATAACAAAATGGTTTGTTTAGCTTATTTATTCCAACTGCCAACATTCTCCTGCTTAAACTAAACTGGTATTAGCTTTAAGCTAAGACCAAATTCATATCAGTATAATGTATCATGACAGACAAGTATATTATTTATCAGCTTGCTTATTGATGATCATGCCCAGATAATCCTCTGCATGATCGGTATTCATTTCGACCCACAATGGCAGGTGATCGCTCATTTGATAGGTTTTGAAATCATTAAATTCTTTATCGGTTATAACCGGAGCGCTGATATGTTTTGCGATCCGATCTTTTTAATTATCAAAATTATTGAAAACCGTTTTGTAGAAGTCAAAAATTCCTGCATTCTTAAAGGTGATGTCGTTGAATTTATTATAGTATAAGATCTGATCGTAAATTTTATCCTGCTTTACATTACTGCCCGCAAGTTTATTCTTGAGTATCGCATCAGGAATCTTAAATGAGGAGGATGTTGCTGCCTTGTAGGTATCACTCAGTGTATCCTCAATATTGAAATCGCCAAGTACGAACAGGTTATTTGAACGTTCTTTCTCTACATAATTTTTTTTCAGAAACCCGGTTAAGTTTTCGATTTCTGTTACCCTTCTTTTGTATTCATCTGAAGTTTTTGAGGCTTTTCCGTAATAGATATGAACCGTACAGATATCGAATTTTAGCCATCCTGACTGAAAACGTATCATGTAAGGTGCCCTTGCAAATGCATTTTTATAGCTTTCGCCCGGAAGAATAATCTGTCCGGCTACGTTCTTAAACGAAACGGTGCGTTTATCATAAAGGAAGGCCATTCTTTCGCGGTTACCCGAAACGCCATCGGTTACCAGACTGATAAAGCTTCCCCAGTCGTTACCCAGTATTTTACAGATATTGTTAAAATCTGTCAAATCATCACGTACTTCCTGAATGGCGATCAAATCGAACCGGGAAATAACCTCTGCAATATAGTATAGCGACTCACGCATTCTGCCATTATACTTGGTATTGCCAAACTCTCTGATATTCCAGGTTCCTAATATGAGGTTTCCAGTCAATTTTTTTTCAGGGATTCCATCTTTGGAGGAGAGCGACTTTCTTAGGTCGACAATATTTTTAATTACCGAATCGCGGTCTGCTTTGTCCTCAATAAAAAGCGTTTGCTCTTTTCTGGGGTTTAGATAAAAATAATTCATAACGATGTTTGGTTTTTTTAGATTGGTTACACTAAAGTTAACCATCTTAACATTCGTTATATAGCGTGAAACCACCCTAATTTTTGTAGCTCTAATTAGTCTTCTTTGGTTTTTATTGCTGTTTTTTGCATTCTATTCAATAATTCTGTATATGATGGTGATACATAAATCAATCAATATGATCGATTTATGCATTTTTCACTTACACCTTAGTGATAGTATTTAAGGAATCAATTTCACTGCACTTAGTTTTTTAAATAAGTCAAAAAATGATTCCTCCGTATCTTGAAAAACAGTGAAGCCTAGTTTTCTACTTTTCGACATATCGGTCATCACTTCAATTGGTCTCCCCAAATCGAGGTCGGTATGCCAGGCTGATGCCAAACGGCTCAAGTCTGTTTCTTTTAAGTGATATTTCTCCGCAATCTGTTTCCAGATATCAGAATCGTTAGCCATTTCTAGCTCCAAAGGTTGTATTTTATTATTGTATCCTTCAGCTTCTATATCGAAATAGGCTGCTATACGTTTCCACAACCTGCTCCAGCGGAATACATCTCCGTTAACCACATTGAAAGCCTCGTTACGGGCAACATCGGTAGTAGATGCCCATATCAGGTGTTCGGCCAATATCCTTGCATCGGTAACATCAGATAGGCCGTTCCATTGTGCAGCTGAACCCGGCCATTTAAACGGACGGCCTGTTTCCTTACAGATAGAGGCATACACGGCCAATGTAGTTCCTAAATTCATGGCATTGCCAACTGCCTTACCAATAACCGTATGTGGCCTGTGGATGCTCCAGGTAAAACCATCGCGTGCTGCTGCGGCATATACTTCGTCTTCCTGTGCATAATAAAAGTTCTCAATATCTAGCCTGGGATGTTCTTCTCTTAAGGGAGTTTCGGGCAAAAAACCTTCTTTAGCGTAAGCTTCAAATGGACCGAGGTAATGTTTTAATCCGGTTACCAATGCCACATGCAGAACTGAACCCTTTTCTGACAGCACATTAAGGAGGTTACGCACCATCAAACTGTTTACCCTGATGTTTTCGGCTTCGGTGTCGTTGCGCATCCAGGTGGTGATGTAAACATGGGTTGGGGAGATATCTGCTAAGGCAGATTTAAGACTGGTGATATCTAAAAGATCTGCTGCAACAGGTTTAAGTTTCTCAATTTCTATGTTTGGTGTGCGGGCCAGGCCGTAGGTTTCCCAGCCTTTTGCAATCAGGCTTTCGGCCAGATTACTTCCAGTAATACCGCTTGCGCCAACAACTAATGCTATTTTATTCATGATATACTATTTTTTTACAAAATTACCACTGCCAAGGCAGCACCTGCTTGACTTCGATCAAATAATACACTTGATCTGGATCAAGCGCCAAACGATAGACATTCTTTCATTGAAAAAATTATCTTTGCTTTCTCTAATGATTAGTTTGCCCATGATTGATGTACTCTTCAGCCATATTGAGGAAAAAGTTATTCTTAAAGATGAGGATCGGGAGACCATATCAACCTTTTTTTCGTCTAAAAAGTTGAGGAAGCGACAATATTTATTGCAGGCAGGAGATGTTTGCCAACACCTTACGTTTGTGTGCAAAGGGCTGCTCCGCACTTATAATGTAGATGAAAAAGGCGATGAACACATGAGTATTTTTGGATGGGAAGGCTGGTGGTTATCTGATTTCAACAGCTTTTTATCAGGCGAAGCGGCACTATTTAATATTGATGCAATAGAAGATTCGGAACTGTTGATAATTTCGCGGGCAGATTATGATGCGTTAACCCTTGCTGTGCCCATTATGGACCGCTATTTCCGCATACTTTACCAAAATAGTTTAGTTACCAAAGAGCGGAGATTGATGAGTTCTATTACGCATACCGCCGAAGAAAAGTACCTTTTACTTGTTGAATCCAATCCGCAGATTATCGAACGCATCCCACAGAACCTCATTGCATCTTATCTCGGTATTGCACCCGAAACACTGAGCCGTATTAAAAGGAATCTGGCTTTCAGAAAATAAAAGTATTCCTAACATTTTTTTTCTAAGCATTAAACTGGCGGAGATGATGGTCGGTATGTTTATAAACCAGTTGACCAACCTGCTCTTGGTTTAGTTTACCAAAAAAAGAATGTACAATTTCATGCTCCTGAGGATTTGCATATTCATTCAGCAAGGCAATCCATTTTTTTCTTTCGCTTTCTATATCACCGCTTTTTTCTTTGATCTTAAGCTGGCTAAGGGTGGGCGTTTTCTGTTTGATCGGACTATCATCCTGTGTAAATTCTTTGAGTGCCATTTTTCCGAACAGCCTGCCTAAAAATACACGTTGATATTTATTTTTGCCCAACATCATTTCTTCGTATACCCTACAGTGTTTCAACATCTGGTAAACGTTCATCTTTCCCCATAGAGCAACACTATTTTTATTAAGGGTCTCAATCCGGTCAATCAATTGTATCCGAACAGTTTCATCAAATATTGTTTTCATGGCTTTGTGTTATTTTCTTATCAAAGCTATAGAACCAAATCTGTATTTATGAGGTATAAAAGAGCCAATTATAGGGCGTTCTGAGCCAGATTAATAAACGGATAATAATAAATTAATGTGGATTTTTCGAAATTATTCATGCAGAACCGAATGATTCCGCATGAATTTACGATTAGATAGAAAGCCGTTAAGTTTAGCCTGCTCTATCATTAGTTTTTAGAAAAGTACTCCCAGCCTGAAGCAGTAGCACGGGTACAAGTCATGGCTTGTGTACCATTTTCGCTTGAAAGATATTTTCCATTGTTGCCCCTGAAAGCAATTTTGCCATCTGCTGCAACCACCCAGTCGAATTTTTCCCAATCGCTGATGGTGGCACGGTTACACGTAACGGCCTGTGTGCCATTTTCTGATGATACGTATTTACCCATACTTCTTAAAGCCACTTTACCGCCGCCGGCATCTACTACGGTAAATTGTTCCCAGGCCTGTGCTGTTGTGCTTGTACAGGTGATGGCTTGCGTGCCGTTCTGACTGTTGACGTATTTATTATTGAATCCTTTAAGGGTAATTACCGTTCCATACGGGATACTCGATCCACCATTGTTTACACGGGCAATTATGGCATCGTTAATGGCACTAAGTAACGAATTGCCCCCTGTAGCATCCGCGTTCAGGTCCCAGATCATGATTCCACCAGTACGGTCATAAGCCAGGTTTGTTTTATTTTTGATAGTAGGAATGCCGTTGTAACCAATGTTGCCAAAGGTATCTGAATTTGGATTTCCACCCTGGGCAAGAATGTCTTTATAATCAAGGTATGAAGAAGATGAGCGGCCATAAAAAGGTACTCCTAAAGTGGTTTTAGCTGCAGAAAGCCCTCTACCTTGCCAATAATTGATCGAGTTTACCGCATAATTATAGGTAGAGTGATTAGCGCCATCGCCATCATAAGCCATCAGGTTAAGGAAATCAACTGCGGTAAAAACAGCATTCTGGATACTTCCGCCATTCTCAGAAACTACCGCTGCGGTCAGCAGCTTTCCGTTGTTATGCATCGCTGTGCTTAACTGTTGCATCAGGAGTGTGTAGTTATTGGCCGAGCTTCCATTATCCGGATACTCCCAGTCAATATCCACCCCATCGAGGTTATACTGGTTTACAAAACTGATCATATTATTGGTGAAATTGGTTCGGTAGGTTGAATTTGCAGCCAGGCTTTCGAAGGCACTATCATTCCCGTTATTCCATCCGCCAACAGCTATAAGCACTTTTACACCTGCGGCATGCCCGGAGCTAACCAGGCTTTGCAATTTGGAAGGGTTTTCTACAGGTTGCAATCCACCGGTTGAATTTGGCAGTACAAAAGCATAGTTTATGTGAGTAAGTTTGCTAAACTGAATTTGGTTAACTGCTCCGGCCCATGAAGGCATATAACCTACCACCCTGAAGGAGGTTCCCGCAATAAGCGGGCTAACGGCCATTTCCTTTTTCTTGCCTTCAAATAAATCGGTTTGCTGTTCAGGATTTATTTCCGGTTTTTTACAGGAATAAAGAACAGTAAGCGCCAGCAATGTGCCAAGCCATGTTTTTGTTGCATTTCTCATAAGTTTTTTAATTAATTGGTTAGTGATTTATTCAGGTTATTTATCTGATCATTCTTTTGATAAGCCTTGTTTAGAATATGGCCAAAGCGCATAGTTTTACGTTTCAGTATATAAAGTATTGGTGCTCAATAGCTTAATTCTGAAGCCTTATCTATACTAATGTAAAATTATTATACGGCTTGTGTGGTTTTAATATTACGTTATAGTCGTTTATCTTGATTGTAGAGCAGTTCTAACGATTGAAATTTTACATGGGAAATGAAATAATTAAGAGATTGATCAATTCTTTTTTAATAAAGCTGAAGAAGCATTAAATAACTTTGTTTAATAAGCGGTTTGATACTTTATGCCGGGCTATAGTGCTAACTAATTATGAACTAAGTAGAATGGTATGATTTTATGTGGAATTAATACTAAAGAAGATAAGATAAGTTCGAAACCGAGCTTATTAAGTATCAACGAGGGTGAAATAAGTTCGAAACCGAGCTTATTAAGTACCAACGAGGGTGAAATAAGTTCAAAATCGAGCTTATTAAGTACCAACGAGGGTGAAATAAGTTCGAAACCGAGCTTATTAAGTACCAGCGAGGGTGAAATAAGTTCGAAACCGAGCTTATTTAGTACCAACGAGGGTGAAATAAGTTCGAAACCGGACTTATTAAGTACCAACGAGGGTGAAATAAGTATAAAAAACAGGACAATTAAAGAGCTGTCTGGTAAGCGGTGTCATTGATTTCCTCAAATCAGAAGATAAATACATCAATTTTGATCGTCAGTTAACCGGTTTGGATAAATAATTAAACCATTCTAATCCTGTTTTAATGTAATTATCATCATTTGCTCATAAAGTGAATCAGAACATAGCGCTATTTACTAAAGTTTTACTTTTACCAAAGCGGATTAATTCTTAGTAGAAACCGTAAACATTAGTTAAAGCAAAAGCCTTTCAGGATTGAAAGGCTTTTGCTTTTTATAAATGAATGGGAGCTGGGTAGCTTAAAAACCTAAGCCCAGTGTAAAACCACGTACGGCTGTACTAATGGTAGCGCCTGCGGTGGCTGCGCCTGTAGTTAAATTTACACTATATAATTTTTGCACACCACCTACTGTAAATATACCATAAGCCAGGCCACTGGTACCGCCAATATCAAAACCACTGTTCGCTTCAATATTAACCCCTAACGCACCTACGTCAACCAATGTTCCTGCATTTGGTGGATCTTGTTTATATAAACGGTCTGTTGTAGAATCTACGTCGAACAATACGGTTGAAGTTGCACCAGTAAAATTGTTTGTATACGCAGCACCGGAAATTGTTGCTGTACCCAGCGAAATAGGGGTGTCTACAACCAGGGTAGCATCAGTTGGTACTATCCTGAAATTTTGCCCGTTGTTACCTACTATTCTAATCCTGTCTGCCACTGGATTAAAATCAAATCCGATTTGTGTGGCTGTTAATAAAGTAGCTAAAGGTCCGGTTCCAACCATTACGGCAGCACCTGAAGAAGCGTTAATGGTATAAACTCTACTGGTGCTTCCAACGGCATAAAGTTGTCCGTTTACCGGGCGGAAATCGATACCTAAAATGCTTTCTCCTGCCTGTATACCTGTAATGGCTTTAAGAACCAATGCAGGTGATGCAGCCACTGGATTGAAGATCACCAATTCATTATTATTCGATACGGCATAAGCAACAGGTTCGGTAGGGATAGCAAGCCCGGTAATCTGTTGGTCTACATTACTTATTTTAGCTGCTTTTCCCGAATTTAAATCAATGGCATATAAACCAGATTTACCCCCAACAGTTAATGCCGCTAATGCTGCGGTGCCATCAGGGTTAATATCGAAGCCGCCAATCTCTTCCGCATCAAAACCAAGACTTCCAACCTCAACCAGTTTTCCGTCATTTGGCGGATCTTGTTTATGCAGTTTATCATTTGCAATATCGATATCAAAAAGGACGGTGGTACTTGCCCCGGCTTTATTTTGAGTATAGGCAACCGATGCTACTTTAGCGTTGGTTACGCCATTTATGGTGCCATCGGTAGCAGCTACAGTTCCTGTTTCAGGGTTTAAACGCAGGTTTTGGCCTGATGAAGTAACCAGGCGGATGCGATCTACTGTAGGATTAAAATCAAAACCTACCGAAGTTCCGCTAAGGGCAGGCGTAAATGGAGCCGCCGAGATAGACCTCGCAGTTCCGGTTTTTGGATCAATTACATATAAACGGCTGGTGCTGCCTATGCCATAAAGTTGACCAGTAGCAGGACGAAAATCGATTCCTAAAATGGTTTCTCCGGCCTGCAGACCCGAAATTGTTACCTGTGAGGTGATTGAATTCGGATTTTTTGCATTGATCAATAATAATTTGCTATCCGCTGTAAGCGCATAAAAATTAACATCAGGGCCAGGAGTAAGGGTTTCTTGTTCCGGATCGTTATTTCTGTCTTTCTTACATGCAGAAAATAGAATAGGGGTCATAATAGCCAATAGGGCCACTATGATTAAATGTTTAGTTTTAATCATGTAGTTTAATGTTTAATTAAGAAAATTGTGAATTTTAGGCTTCGATAGCCTTATTTAGGAGGGTACTCTAAGGTTTTTAGGGTGCAATTAAGGAGTTGATAATTACCAGCAAACAATTTAGTTTTAGTGCTGGCTATGCTCATAAAATCAATGTTTGTTAAACCATGCACAATGAGGTCTTCCAATTTCATTTTTTCTTCCATCTGCTCATCATTCTCACCACTATCCGGTTTTTCTGATTTGCCCATGTTTTCTTTAACTATCACCTGAGAAGATTTCTGGCTGGCAATGGCTGATACCGCAATTCTTCCCGCAAAAGCGATGATGAGAATGAATATGATTAAAAGTCTTTGAGTAAGAGACGCCATCTGCCTGATCCGGTTTTATGGATTTGATTACATATACGGCAAGAAAGCACATTCAGATTTTTATACCGAATAATTTACGGTGTTTTTATTTGGTTATGATCATTGACAGTTTAAAATATGTTTAGTATGATTATTAAATTTTGCTGCGGTGTATCAATATTTTGCGTAATCAGATGTTAATTTTAATTGGCTGTTAATGTGTTGCTTCCAATAAAATAATAGCATATTAGTCAGCTTTTTTATCAAAAACATTAATTGATAATTATTATATTAATAGCCTTATGGAACCAGACAATAAAAATATAACACCAATATTCTATTTAATTTACAGCAGTGTAGAAAGTAAGGCCTTTGATGCAGAAATGATCAAGGTTTTACTTAATCAAAGCAGGGATTTTAACCAACAAAATGGTATTAGCGGGATCTTATTACATGTGAAAGGTCAGCCCATTACCAAAAGTAAAGGCAGATTTATGCAGTTGTTAGAAGGTGACGAAAGGACTGTGCGTAAGCTTTATAAAAAAATAATGACTGATAGCCGGCATGAGTCGGTTGTTTTGCTACAGATCGGAAAGTATGATCAATGCATTTTTAGCGGTTGGAGCATGGGTTTTGAAGATTCGGACGATGAAACTTTTCAATCCGTATCGGGCCACTTTAATTTAAACGAAATCATGGAGTATTGTAATCAAACAGCCCCGTCTGATATACCATTACAGTTTTTGAGCAGTTTTTATAATGGCGCTTAGGGTGTGGCGCAAAACGTTAAGCGCAATCGATCTCATTTCAAAATTAAGAAGTTAATAATGTTAAGGTTTTCATCGCGAATCCGATTCCATCATCCATTTTCCATCTTCCATTTTTTTCCATCTTTCTCTTAATGTCCTTAACTTCTTAATGGTGATAAATCTTTAGCCAATTATTCATTTTTATTCTAACATTAAAGCAGTTAAGAAAATTAAGGCTCATCACGAATCCGATTCCCTCATCCATTTTCCATCTTTTTCTTAATGTCCTTAACTTCTTAATGGTGATAAATCTTTAGCCAATTATTTATTTTTATTATAACATTAAGCAGTTAAGAAAATTAAGGCTCATCGCGAATCCGAGTCCATCATCCATTTTACATTTTCCATCTTTTTCTTAATGCCCTTAACTTCTTAATGGTGATAAATCTTTAGCCAATTATTTATTTTTATTATAACATTAAGCAGTTAAAAAAATTAAGTCTCATCGCGAATCCGAGTCCATCATCCATATTACATCTTCCATCTTTTTCTTCCTCCATCTTATTGAAGCAATTACCATCGTTTTTATAAAACAAAAACAACCTATCAACAGTTATTTTCGTACTGATAATATGGTATTCAGTAATAGATATTCATTATTATTGATAATTGTCTGGTTAAATTGTTAAATGATGTCACGTTCTTTTTGTTTTTCTGTCAAAACTTGTAAATTGCCTTTACAAAAAGCAACAAATTGTCAGTTGATCGAATCGAAAAAATCCTTACAATAAACCGACAAAATGATATTTAGAAGGGAGATCACATAAAAAATCCCCTTTTAAAACCTATAAAACAGTTATTACGTAGATAGATATATATTTATCAAAACGATATTCATACCGTATTTTTTAGGTTGGGGGATATGTTTACTGCCTTTTATCCACCCGTATGGCGCAATTGTTGATAAAATAAACAAAATGGTACAGTCGCTTTTTATAAATTATTTTATAGTTTAGGGACGTAGCTGTTAAGAAAGGTATTATGGAAGCAAAATTTTCACCACAGGTTAAAGATGTAATCTCTTTTAGTAGGGAGGAAGCGCTCCGCTTAGGGCATGATTACATCGGAACCGAGCATTTATTATTGGGCCTCATCCGCGAAGGGGATGGCATGGCTATAAAAATTTTACGATCGTTAGGGGTTGATACCGGTAAATTGCGCCGCTCAATTGAAGATGCCGTTCGCGGTACTTCGAGTGTTACAGTAAACTTAGGCAATATTCCATTAACAAAACAGGCAGAAAAAGTTTTAAAAATCACTTATTTAGAAGCTAAAATATTTAAAAGCGATTTAATCGGCACCGAACATTTGTTGTTATCGGTTTTGAGAGATGATGATAACATCGCCTCACAGATCTTATTACAATATGGTGTTACTTATGATGTTTTTAAACAGGAGGTTGAAGTGAATAAAAATGGTTTCAGAGATGATATCTCAAACAGCGCTTCTACAGGAGGCGATGACGATTATCGTGAAGAAGAAAGCTTTAGTACACCTAAAAAGGTTTCAGATATAAAATCTAAAACTCCGGTTTTAGATAATTTCGGTCGTGATTTAACCAAGGCTGCAGAAGAAGGTCGTTTAGACCCTATTGTAGGCCGCGAGAAAGAAATTGAGCGTGTATCGCAGATTTTATCCCGCAGAAAAAAGAATAACCCGATTTTAATCGGAGAGCCAGGTGTTGGTAAATCGGCAATTGCTGAAGGTTTGGCCTTACGCATTGTACAACGTAAAGTTTCGCGTGTGCTGTTTGGCAAACGTGTAGTTACGTTAGATTTAGCATCGCTTGTGGCTGGTACAAAATACCGTGGCCAGTTCGAAGAGCGTATGAAAGCCGTGATGAACGAGCTTGAAAAATCTACAGACGTAATTTTGTTCATTGATGAGATCCATACCATTGTTGGTGCGGGTGGCGCATCAGGTTCGTTAGACGCCTCAAACATGTTCAAACCTGCTTTGGCAAGGGGCGAAATTCAATGTATCGGTGCAACAACTTTAGATGAATACCGTCAGTACATTGAGAAAGATGGCGCTTTAGACCGTCGTTTCCAGAAAGTGATGGTTGAGCCTGCTACACCGGATGAAACTGTAGAGATTTTAACCCGTATTAAAGATAAGTATGAAGAACACCACGGTGTAACTTATACCGACGAAGCTATTTTAGCATGCGTTACTTTAACATCGCGTTACATTTCTGACCGTTTCTTACCAGATAAAGCGATTGATGCTTTAGACGAGGCAGGATCTCGTGTTCACCTGACCAATATCCATGTTCCACAGAACATTATCGATATAGAGGCGAAAATCGAAGATATCAAATTAGAGAAAAACAAAGTTGTACGTAGCCAGAAATATGAAGAAGCTGCAAAACTTCGCGATACAGAGAAAAATTTAATTGAAGAATTAGATAAAGCTAAAGCAGAGTGGGAAGCTGAAACCAAAACCAAACGTTACGAAGTATCAGAAGATAACGTAGCAGAGGTAGTTTCGATGATGACTGGTATCCCGGTACAACGTGTTGGACAAACAGACAGTGCAAAACTGTTGAATATGTACGATAAAGTAGCCGAGAAAATTATCGGTCAGGATGATGCGATCAAAAAATTAACGAAAGCCATCCAACGTACAAGAGCTGGATTAAAAGATCCTAAAAAACCAATCGGTTCATTTATTTTCTTAGGTCCAACCGGAGTAGGTAAAACAGAATTGGCAAAAGAACTGGCCCGTTTCATGTTCGATAGCGACGATTCATTGATCCAGATCGACATGAGTGAATACATGGAGAAATTCGCGGTATCACGTTTAGTGGGAGCGCCTCCGGGATACGTAGGTTACGAAGAAGGTGGGCAGTTAACTGAAAAAGTAAGAAGAAAACCTTATGCGGTAATCTTACTGGATGAGATTGAAAAAGCTCACCCTGATGTATTTAATATTTTATTACAGGTATTGGATGAAGGACAGTTAACCGATAGTTTAGGACGTAAAGTTGATTTTAGAAATACGATCATCATCATGACTTCAAACATTGGTGCCCGTCAGCTAAAAGATTTTGGTCAGGGTGTTGGTTTTTCTACTTCAGCAAAAACAAACCAGGCCGATTCTCACAGCCGTGGTGTAATCGAAAGTGCTTTAAAACGTGCTTTTGCACCTGAGTTCTTAAACCGTGTTGATGATGTAGTGGTATTTAACAGCCTAGGTAAAGAAGAAATCTTTAGGATTATCGATATCGAGTTAAAAGCATTATTCGGTCGGGTTCATACTCTTGGTTATGAAATCGCATTAACTGAAAATGCTAAAGAATACATTGCAGATAAAGGTTTCGATAGTAATTTTGGTGCACGCCCTTTAAAAAGAGCGATCCAGAAATATTTAGAAGATCCAATTGCTGAAGAGATCCTTAAAGGTGAATTAACCGAAGGAGATGTTTTAGAAATTGATTACGATAAAACTACCGAGCTGATTTCGATCAACCACAAAAAAGGTGAGAAGAAAAAAGAAGAGCCGAAACAAGAAGAAGATTCTTCAAGTAAATAAATAAGAAACTCCCGATGAAAATCGGGAGTTTTTTGTTTTAGCGATTAATTAATTAGCATTAAAATTTGTAGTTGTTTTTGGAGTACGAAAAAGATGGATGGAAATTATTTTTTTTAAAGAAAATCATTGTACCTTTCCTTAAACTATCCCCTATTAATGAAATTTATTACCATCCCATTGGCATGCATAGCACTATGCTGTGCTTTATCCTGTAAAAAAGGAGCTGACGCTACACCAGCAACAACTGATCCCCTGGTACTTTCTACCGCAACCAATATCAATAACGACGCCTTACTAAAATTGGTGAACGATACCCGTTTGGCAGGTTGCAATTGTGGTACAACTGTTATGCCCCCGGTTGGAGCCTTAACCTGGAATATCAATTTGGGTGCTGCTGCCATTAGCCATGGTAAGTATGTTGCATCTATAGCAACACTTACTCATATTTCTGCCAATGGTGAAAGCGCAGGTGCCCGTGTAAAAGCTACCGGTTACAACTGGACATCAGTGGGAGAGAATGTAGCCTTTGGACAAACCACGGAAGCACAGGTTTTTAACGATTGGATTAAGAGTGAAGAGCATTGCAAAAATATCATGACTGCCTCTTTTAAAGAAATGGGCGCGGCGAAAACCGATAAATATTGGGTGCAGGTTTTTGCAGCGAAATAAAATAAATCCTGGCAATCGTCATCCCGACTTTGTTTACCATTAACAGATCCTAAAAAGATGCGTCATTCCTACGCAGGTGGGAATCTTAATGCGCTTTAAGATTCCCGCATTCGCGAGAATGACGAAGATGCTAAACCTTAAATCAACCCCGTTAAAGCTTTATAATACTTCTCATAATTTTGAGGATCTGTATTTAAGAACAAAAATGGCTCTATCAATTCCAGCTCCATTAATAAAAATTCTCCTTTTACAAAAGTACCGTCAACCCTCGCATAGAGACAGTTTTTAGCGAATGAGTTAACATATTGTTGGGCCATTGCAATTAATTCGGCATCGGGATATTGTGGGTGAACAGTACCACCGTGCGCCGGCTGAACCCTGAAATCGCCAGGTTTGGCCTGTTTAATCAACGAATGACTGTAAATGCCGTTAAAGAAAATGAAAGACCATTCTCCACTTTCCAGGATTTCTGGTAAAAATGGTTGAATAATAAAGTCTTCGTTTTGGATGAGCTGATCTAGTTTTTGGTTTACTTCTTCAACATTTTCTGCTGTTACTTTGAAAGTATTTTTGGCGCCACCACTAATACAGGGCTTCACAATTAATTTATTAGTGTTAAATTTTTCAAAGAAGTGTTTAAGCGTTACATTTTCCTGCTTATTGATAAAGGCGCTGGGTATAATTTTTAAGCCGGCAGCTTCAATCTCCTGTAGATATTTTTTATTTGAGTTCCACCTTACTACCTCAATAGGGTTAAGCAATTTCACTTTTTTAGCTTCTAAAAGGTCGAGCCAGGCATAAAAATCTTCAATGAGGTCAAAATAATCCCATGGCGATTTTAAAATGGCATGTGAATAATTTTCCCAATTTACATTTTGATCATTCCAGATGATTTTTTCAATATTTAATCCTTTATCTTTTAAAAAATGTAAAAGTTTATCATCTTCACTTTCTACGGTAGTGGTATCGTAAGCACCTTTGTCAAGGTAGGTTATTAATGCAATATTCATAAGGCTAAAACTAAGTTTAATCGAGGTGGATTACAAATTTGGATAAGAATCTAATATTATGATTGTTCTGGTGTGGATTACAAATCAATAGCTCTGATCTCCCGATAACAAGTCGCCGCCAACTAATTGGATAAGGGTCCTGAGCGCTGGGGATTTTTCTCCCCGAATTTTAAAACAGACTCACCTGGTTACTGGGAATTTTGAACAAAGTGTGATCTAAAATAATGTCTTTTACATTTAAGCCGTTTAAGCGGCAGTGTAGTCTGAAGTTATCCCTGATCATCTGAGAAATATTGCCATCACCGCGCATTCGGTCGCCAAAACGGCTGTCATTTACATTACCTCCATGGCAACTCTGAATCGAATGCCAGACTTTATCAAAGCGATCGGGGAAATTTTTTCTAAGCCAATCTTCAAATATTTGGCCAATGGCTCCGTTTAACCGTACTACGGTATAACCCGCTTTAATAGCACCGGCATTGGCTACGGCTTTTAAAATTTTTGGAATTTCATGGTCGCTTAGGCCAGGTACGAGTGGTGCAACCATTACGCCCATGGGTATGCCGGCTTTACTCAATTCCTCTACCACCTTTAAGCGCTGTTTGGCAGTGGTGGTACGCGGCTCCATTACCTGGCGCATGTCTTCATTTAAACTATTGATGGAAACATAAACCATACAGAGGTTTAATTTAGCCATTTCCTGTAAAATGTCCTGATCGCGGAGGATTAAAGAGTTTTTGGTAATCATACCGATGGGCTGTTTATAAGCCAGCGCGATTTCGAGTAGTTGACGGGTGAGTTTAAATTTCCTTTCGGCTGGTTGATAGCAGTCAGTATTGCCCGAGAGTGAAATGGTCGTAGCATCCCAACCTTTTTTCTCCAAAAATTTTTTAAAAAGTTCAGGTGCGTCTTTTTTTACAATGATTTTTCTTTCAAATTCGATACCTGCACTGTAGCCCCAATATTGGTGAGAGTTGCGGGCATAACAATAAGTACAGCCATGTTCGCAGCCCTGATAGGGATTAAGCGAATAGGCCATTCCCACATCCGGACTATCAACCTTATTTACGATGGTTTTTGAATTTTCGAAAATAAAGGAAGTTTTGCGGTCGCTTTCTTCCCAATCGTCTATCCCTTCGTTATGTTCTTTGATGTAAACATCTTTTAAAAACTTATTGTGTGGATTAACCTGAGCGCCCCGTCCTTTAAAATACTGTTTTTCTTCTTCGCCAATCATAAATTAAAATTACTAATATTTTTAGTAATTTTAAGTGTCAGGAAAAGTTACTTTTCAACAATTTTAGTTTAAATCACATCTTCCTGCATCCATTATTCCTTCTTTGGTAGCGGTATATAATCCATTGGCACCATATCGGCCACTTTTTCGTAAGCCCAATAACCTTCGAATAGTAGCGAACGTGAGTCATAAATACCACCATTCTCGTAAAAACGGACACCTTCGCCGGTTAAATTGGCAACAGAGATTTCATTTTCGGGGACATCTAAAGGCCTGAAAATCCAGAAGCCGGTTTTAGAGTAAGCCAGCGATTCTTTCTCTTTGGTATATTGGATCAGCAAGGCATCGGTATAACTGATGTATTTTAAATTCTGGTTAAAGTAGTGTACTAAAGTATCCGTAAGCACATCCGCTCTCGAAAATTTATCGATGGTTTTTGGCATTTCCTGTTGCTTGGTCCAAAAGGAAAATAAAGCTGTATCTATTTTTCCTTTAGTTTGCCTGATGCCGGTTTTTTCGGGTACGGCTTTAATCTTTTCTAAATTGGTATTGATGATGTATTGTGGATAACGGTTTGGGTTGGGGATTTTGATCATTTTATTAATGATAAAACCTTCTTCCTTTGTTTTATTGGCATAAAGTGAACGGAAAAAATGTTGCGAAGAACCATAATAGGCCACTTCACGGGCGGCAATGTATTTTTTCTTTTTAGCTGCCGAAGCTTTTAACTCTTCAAAAAACGGGTGACCAGAGTAATAGATAATATGGGTTCTCGAATTGTATTCAAAATGATCGAGCATGTATTTAAGGCGGTAGCCCAGAGCTTTGTTTTCGACCACCAAAAATTCGGTCGTAGAAACCGTTAATGTACTTTTGGTTATATCATAATCTACATTTAAAACCTGCGGATTTAAGATTTTGCATTGTGTTGCATTTGGCGTTTTGCCGATAAAAAATTCTTTAAACTGGTTAATGTATTTTTGCCGGTTAGGATCGGCCCTGATCACCACCTCATCAAGCTGTGCAACGTTTTCTTTTAAAACCAATTCTACCTGTACCGATTTATCAGAAATGATTACACTTTTAGAGTAGGGGAGGTAGCCAACCAGTTGCACAAGGATATCGTAACTGCCGGGTTTTAGGTTGGAAAGTTTAAACCGTCCGTCGTTATCGGCAACGGTTGCAATTTTATAACCACTTAAATAAATGCTTGCGCCAGGTAAACCATCTTTTTGATCCCGAACCAGACCACTAATTGAGAAAGTATTTTGAGCATTGACATTAGTACCCAGAATGATTAGCATAAGGGCTACTAAAAGGCTTTTAATCATAGAGACGAATGTAATTAAAAGGCTCAATATTTATTAAAAACGCAAAAGATTTTTAACAAATTTAACATTTGATGGTAAACGTTATTTTGTCCTTCAAGTTATCGTCATTGCTGCCGACCTCTCTAGAGGACTCTTTCAATGGTAACACAGCGAACGATATTTGAAGAAAATTAATTAAAAAGTAAGCTCCCTTTCGATTTGGAAACGGACAGTCAGTTTTCCATGGCTATAGCAGCCCCGCCATCGCTTGTAGTCCTCGTTACGCTGCGCTTCACTGTGGGCTGCCCGCTCTGTCAGGTTTATTTACAAAGGTAGGTGCTGCATAGTTTTAAAACCCTCAATAGTATGACCAGCCTTGCCAGCTAAACCCGACCGCAGTGTAAAACCCACAGCCCGAAGCATAAGGGCGAGGATTTGTAATGAAGGGCGGGACTGTTTGAACCGAAGAGAACTGCATTTGCTTTTCAAAAAAATATTAAAAAAACTGTGCGCTATAACATGCTATACTTCTTTGGACCGTATTGAATTTTTTTAATTTTTCCCTTCTACATTGGCTGGCGGCAAATAATCCATCGGTACACTATCGGCAATTTTTTCCCAGCCCCAGTAACCTGCATAAAGCATAGAACGCGGGTTGTAAATAGAGCCGTTTTCGTAAAAATATACCGGAACAACCTGTAATGAGATGGTCGAAATCTGGTAATCGGGCATATCTAAGGGTCTGGCAATAGACAGGCCGATCCGGTTGGCATAAGTAGGATCTTCCCTTTCTTTGGTGTAAATCACATAAAGTTGATCAGTAAAGTTGAAACTTTTAATACTTTGATTCTCTACATGCACCAGCGTATCCTGCGTTACCGGAGCGCGGCTTAAAATAGAAATTCCCCCTGGCAGGTTTTTCTTTTGTATCCAATAGCTTAATGAATCTCCCATGGTAATGGTTAACGGCCTGGTTAAACCTGTTTGTACTTTTGTTAAACGTTTAATGTTGGCGTTAATCATACTGTCAGAGGGTTTATCCGGATTTGATTTTGTCATCAGTTTATTAATGATAAAGCCCTCTTCGGTGGCGCGATGGTGATAAATGGATCTAAAAAAATGCTGTGGTGATCCCTGATAAGCGGTAATTCTTTTTTGGTCCCAGATTTTCTTCCGCCGTGCTGATCCTTTTAAATCTTCATAATACGGAAAACCTTCATAATAGATGATTCTTGTTTTGCTATCGTATTCAAAATTATTCAGCAGGTATTTAATGCGGTATCCAAGCGCCTTGTTTTCTACAATTAGAAATTCGGTGGTTTTTACCGTGAGTTTATGTTCCTCTTTATCATAATCGATAATTAATACGTTAGGATTGATGAGCTTACATTGTTCTGCATTGGGGGTGGTGCCAATAAAATAGCCCTTAAACATGGCAATATAATGTTCCCTGTTCGGATCGGGTTTAATGGTTACTTCGGCCAATTGGGTGATGCTTTCTTCGAGGGTAAAATCTAGTTTTACAGCTTTATCAGCAAGCACTACGTTTTTATTTAAAGCTTTGTAGCCAATTAATTGTACTAAAATGTCGTAGTTTCCTGGTTTTAAGGGAAGGGCATATTTGCCATTATTATCTGTTACTGTAGCAATTTTATAACCGCTTACATATACGCCAGCTCCGGGTAAAGCCTCGCCATGTTTATCTTTAACCATGCCCGAAAGGACATAACTTTGCTGGGCCAAACAAAATTTACCAATAAATAATAGCAATATAAGTAATAAGGATTTCATTATATAAATATAAACTAATTTATTAGTTTATTAAAAGTGCAAAAGAAATATTACTTAACAGTAATTTCAATAAAACCCGAAATAGTCTGTGAGGATACAGACCATGTGGGGCATTAGGATGATAAATTAACCCAATAATTCTTTCGCATTTTCAATCGCCGACGCGCCCGGGTTTTTGCCACTTAACATTTCGGCAATTACACCAATGCGTTCTTCCTGTTTAAGTTTGCGGATTCCGGTAGTGGTTTTCCCTTTATCCTCATTTTTATGTACAAAGTAGTGTGATGTTCCTTTGGCGGCAATCTGTGGCAGGTGTGTAATCGAAATTACCTGCATATTCTTGCCCAGGTCTGCAATTACCTCCCCAACTTTTAAAGCCGTTTCGCCCGAAATTCCGGTATCAATCTCATCAAAAATAATGGTTGGTAAGGATGTATGTTTAGCCAGCAGGGCTTTTATAGCAAGCATTAAACGCGATAATTCTCCACCTGATGCTACTTTATTTACAGGGGCAGGGGCCTGACCGGCATTTGCTGTAAAAAGCAGGTTAATTTCGTCCAACCCATCTTTATTCAGTTCAAGTAATGCTTTTTGATCAAGTACCAGTTTGGCATTAAGCATACCCACCTTTTTCAGTGTAGAACTGGTTTGCTCTTCTACCACCTTGATTGCTTTTTTACGGTTAGCGCTTAATTGACCGGCTTGTTTAAATAATTCTTTTTTAAGCTGATCGATTTCCAGCTGTAATTTTTCGATGTGCTCATCAGAGGTCAATAGCTTATTCAGGTTTTCTTCCAGTTGTTTTTGAAACGCTAACAGTTCTGTATTATTGGCAAGCCTGTGTTTTTGTTGAAGTGAATAAAACAGATCTAACCTTTGGTTTACAATTTCCAAACGATCGGCACTGTGCAAAGTATTTTCTTCTATTGCAGAAACCTCATCGGTGATGTCTTTTATTTCAATGATCGATGAGCGTAAACGTTCGTAAAGTACATTAATTGCCGGATCGAATTTTTCTATACCCTGTAACTGTAACGAAGCCTCTTTTAAAATCTGAAGGGCCGAAGGTTCGCTTTCGTTAATTAATCCTGAAGCGGTAAGTAACGCCCGTTTAATGGTTTCGGCGTATGTTAAGCGCTCCAGTTCTTGTTCCAGTTCTTCCTGTTCGCCTTCCTGTAATTTTGCCTGCTCGAGTTCATTAAACAAAAATTGTTCGTAATCCTGTTTATTACGGGCTTCGTCGGCTTCGGCGGTTAATTTTTTTAACAAGGAAGTATCCTGTTTAAGTTTTTTAAATCCGCTACGGTAATTAAGTAGGAGAGGCTGATGATTGGCTAATGAATCAACAATCAATAATTGAAAATCGGCATCATTAATTTCCTGTGTGGCATGCTGCGAATGGATATCGATCAGTTTTTCGCCGATCTGTTTCAGGATAGATAGATTAACAGGCGTATCGTTAATAAACGATCTGGTTTTGCCATCGATGGATATTTCCCGGCGTAAAAGGCTTTCGTTCGAAAAATCCAGGTCATTTTCTTCAAAAAGTTCTTTCAGGTTTTCATCTCCCAATACAAAACTGCCCTCAATAACACATTTTTTATCCTGGTTAAAAAAGTATTTGCTTTCTGCCCGCTGACCTAAGATTAGCGATAATGCACCCAATATGATGGATTTACCGGCACCGGTTTCACCTGTAATGATATTTAAGCCTTTATCAAATTCGATATCAAGACTATCAATTAATGCGTAATTACGAATAGAAAGTTTTTGTAGCATGCTTAGCAAAAATATTAAAATTTATTCAACAGGCCAGTACAAAACAAAAACAGCGGAGAATAAATCCTTTTGCTGACAAAGATTTAGTATCAATTTTTTGTTTCGGGTTCTTTTAAAAAATCGATTACAGTTTTATTAAAAAGAGATGCATTTTCTTCGGGTACCATGTGGGTTTCTTTTTTAAAAATAATCAGCTTTGAATTTTTGATATTATCTGCAATAAGCTTGGTATGTTCAGCTCTAATCACATCCCGTTCTCCTGCCAACACCAGCGTTTTCGAAGCAATTTTGTGTAACTCTTCAACCTTAATGTTGGGTTCTGTAGATAACATCGAAAGCAATCTTATCATTTGCTTTGATTCTGCATCATTTTTTTGCTGAAGCATTTTTAAATCTTTTTTTAATCGATTTAGCATGCTTTTTTCAACTGCATTTTCTGTTGGATTTAGATTTGCACCCATTACAATCAACTTTCCAACATATTCAGGATATTTAATTGCCATAATCAATCCTGTATTTCCTCCATCACTCCACCCTAAAATATTTACTTTTTTAAGGTTTAGTGAATCTAAAAGAATCTTCATGTCAGAAGCAAAAATATCGTAACTTAATTTAGAGGAATCATTATCGATGCTCTTACCATGTGCTCGGGTATCAACGGCAATAACATGATAATGCTTGGCTAATTCGGGTATTTGTTTGTTAAAATCTACAATAGACTGGCCATTACCGTGCAGCAACAATAAAGGTTCGCCAGTACCGTAAGTTTCGTAGTAGATTTTTATGCCATTGATATTGCTATATCTTCCTACACGTTTGTTGTTTCCGTAGTTGGTTTTCAGAATGACAGAAGCTTTTGTTGTTTTAATCAGTAACGCTTTTCCTCCAATTGAATCTGTTCTATTCCGCAAGCCTATAGTAGTGCCGGCCGGTATATTTGCATTGGTTCGGAAACCTTTTAATGGATCATTTCCATTATTTTCAAAGTCTGCGTTTTTTATAGGAAACTCTTCCCAGTCTCCACTTTCGGTTTTGATTTCGAATTTTAAATTATCTACGAAAAAATTTCCATTACCTTCAAAATTGGCATAGAGCCAAATTTCCTTAGCTTTTGGATTTATTTTACTGCTGATTTTTAAAGAATGCCACAAGGTATCTTTAGTCACATCTTTCGCTAAGTTGTTATCAAGCCATTCATCATCGTTAATAACCTGCCTTGTTTGGATGAAAATTTTTTTAAGCGAGTCTGTTTCGGTCGACTTTAATTCCAAAGAATATCGAAAATCCCTGCCAGCAAATTTTTCGATTTTTAAAATAATACCAAAATTATAAGCGTTGGAAACCACTTTTGTTTGGGCAAAAGTAGTTAAACTGAGTATGGTTAAAAGGGTAATGATGTTAAACTTAATGGAGCGCATAATAAAGTAATTTTTAAACCCTGGCGAAGGTACAAATTAATTTAAGTCGAAATTTATCAAACAAAAACAGCGGAGAATAATCTCCGCTGCTTCTTAATCTGTTTGGCTGTGTGTTGTTTTATTTTATTGAAATGTTGATGGTATTGTTATTGGCAATAGTTAGGTTGCCATTTTGTACAAAGCTTTTTACCGCGAGTTGATCTGCATTTTTAAAATCAGCTTTTTTGTATGTTACTACTGCATTCTCAATTTTTAATGTTTTAGCAGGGTCTGAAAAATTTTTATTGTTGTAAAGCATTACAGCAGGACTGATCTGTGAGCTTTTGTTACCGCTTTCAACTTTTTCTTTTTTCTCTTTCTTCTCCATTTTCTCTTTCAGTTCCTTCACCTCGATATCGAATTTTTCTTTCAGCTTTTTGTATTCCTCAGTTTGCTTTACTTTGTTGTTGTTGTCGAAATAAAATACAGCACCATCCGGGCCAGTAACGGTATGTCTGTTTCCTTTAAATATTGAATCAGACTGTAATTGTGTTAAACCAGATAAATGAGCCATATCTCCGGATTTCAAAGCTTGTATCCTGATGTTATCCAATTGAGCCCTAAACTCTGGCGTGTTGATTTTCGCAGCCATATCTTCGCCCATTTTCCTCCATTTTGCCTGCGCCTCTGGTGAACCGAATTCTTTGGCCATGTCTTCACCCATTTTTTTCCACTTTGCCTGTGCCTCTGGTGAGTTCATTTTTTTATTCATCTCTTCACCGAACTTTTTCCATTTGGCTTGTGCCTCTGGGGAGTTGTATTGTTTGGCTACATCCTCACCAAACTTTTTCCATTTTGCTTGCGCCTCTGGCGAATTGTATTGTTTGGCCATGTCTTCACCGAATTTTTTCCATTTAGCCTGGGCTTCTGGTGAATTATACTCTTTAAAAATTTTATTGCGAACCAACGAATCGTTAAATCTAAATTTAAATGAGCTATCGGCATGGATGCGATAAATGCCCTTATCAGCAAAAAGCTCGTCTCTGTAAAAATCTTTTCTTAAGCTATCAGGCATTTCTTTTACTGAGTTGTATTCTGTTTTCTTGCCGTTTGCATCAATGGTAACAATTTTGATTTTACGTTTTTTGGTGGTATCGGTACAGATCAGGTGGCTTATGGTTCCGTTGGCAGACCGTACGCTAAAAATCTCTTGTTTAGGTTGTTTTTTACTTTCTTTTTTCTTTTCGGTTGGATTAATCCAGGCAATAGAAAACAAGCAGGCTACACCCAAAGTTAGGGCTGCCATTTGCTGTTTGGCGTTTAAATAATTTGTTTTCATGTTGGTTATTCTCTTAATGCGTTGATACAAATTTTGGGTCTTGCCTGTGGCAGCTAATGCATAAGCCGGACTGGTTTTATCTTTCAGGAGTTCGAGTTTAAGCAGGGCATGAGCATAGTTCAATGGTTTTCCGGTAATTTTCAAAACCAGGTCATCACAGGCATGCTCACGTTCAATGTGTATAAACCTACCGGCCATCCAAACAAATGGATTATAGAATAATAAGGTTTCGATTGCGGTTTTGATCAGGTTCAGTAGGAAATCGTTTCTTCTGATGTGTGATAGTTCGTGGATTAAAATCGCTTCTACCTGATCGTTATCCAATTGGTTCACCAGGGCCAGCGGAAACAGTACCACTGGTTTTAAGTAACCGATAACCAAAGGCACATTAACAATAGAAGATAAATGGAATTTAATGGCTTTTTTGATTTTAAGCTGAGCAGTAACCTGTTCGAAAATAGCTTTCCAGCTATCGGGAATGGCGCTTAAACTTTCTTTTTTCAGTTTAGATAGCTGACCATAACCCTTAACAATAACAAATAACTGTAGCAGAATACCAATAATATAAAATAGAATAACGATAGGGAAGTACTGCTCTGCTTTGCTGCTAAAACTTTGAGGAAGGTTATTGAAATATTGATAAACCTGTATGTTTTGTGGGTTAATGGGAGCTACCTGACTGCTCATACTCTGCAGCAACTGATTGATGAAATTGTAGGCAAAGCCGGCAAACATTAAAATAATGGCACCAAAAGCCAGGTTGTGCTTATGTTTTGCTGGTAATTTAGGTATGCTTAGCATGATGATGAACAGGACGCCATAAATTAGGGCACTTTGCCAAAGCGAATTTAAAATGCTCCATCCAAATGCTTTGATAAACTGTTGTAATAAAGTTTCCATAACGGTGGTTTTAATTTTTTATGCCGGGATAAACCGAAAATGTTAATGTTTATTAGGGACCCAAACCCTACACTTTTCAACCCTCACCTTAACCTTACTTAAGGCTATCTAAATATTTTTTGATTTCATCAATCTCATCCGCACTGGCACTGTGGTTACCTAAAGCCTGCATCACCAATCTGGCAGCCGATCCGTTAAATACATTATCGATCATTTTGGTTACCAATTGCTTTTCAGTTTTATCCTGGCTCACCAATGCTTTATAGATATGTGTTTTTTGGTTGGTATCTCTTTCTACCATTCCTTTCTCATGCAAAATCTGCATCAGCTTTAACGTAGTGGTATAACCCGAGTCTTTTTTATTCAATGCTTCATGCACTTCTCTTACCGTTGCATTCCCCTTTTGCCAAAGCACCTGGAGGATTTCCATTTCACCTTCTGTTGGTTTGATGTTGTGATTGCTCATGTTTTACAGTTGTACGAATTATTTCGTAATCAAATGTACGAAGATATTCGTAATAACAAAATATTTTAACAAATTTTTAACTTTTAGTGGTTAATTGTTGAAATTGGTTAACTGTTTAATTGTAGTATAAGACGCAGGGAATGGAAAAATGTTGCATCTAAGAAAAGGAATAATATTGGGTTAACTGTATAAACTGGTTAATCGGTTAACTGTGATATAGAATGTTGTTATAGGGAAGTGCTGCATAAGAAAAAGGTTAATTGTGATAAGGTATGCGGGGGAGGGGAAGTGCTGCACGTTTATTAGGCTTTAGAAAGGAACCCCCCCTAAGAAAAACTGACTTGAATTGTTAAACCTGATTGACGTGGATACCGGCCTGTGTGTAAGGCCTGCAGGCGTATGAACAAAAGCAGGACTTGCTTTTAATTGAAACACTGTTGCTGCTTTTCTAAAAAATGTCTGCAAGCAAAAATTGGCTAGCTTAGCGTATGGCGTTAGGCGTATTGCGGGTCGATTAACCGATTTAAACAATTAACCGCTTAACCAACAAACTAATTCTTCTTCAGCCCCTCATACCTGCCAATATTCGCCGGATCAATTTCTGCCAGCATATTATAGGCTTTCATGCGTTCCTGTCCGTTTAGTTTAGAAAGGACATTGGTTACCTCTTCCGCTTTCGACGCGAAATAAACATTCGGAAAAATAGAACCTAGTTTTTGTTTGTCCATTTGCTGAAGAGCAGGTAGTGCAGCTACAATCTGGGTTAAACCTTTATCGTTATCCGTAAGCTGATCCAATCCGTTTAGGTGGTAGCTATAGATGAAATTGCGCAGTTCGCTAAATATTGGGTTCAGTACATTTTCGTTAAACCAAAAACGGTTGCGTAAACCATCAGCAGCTTTCCAGCCTGTATTGCCCGATGCCTGTGCTAAATTGATAATGTTCTGTGCTTTTTTATAAAAAGGTGTTCCGCCCATTTTGCTAAAGCTATCCTTATCCATTCCGATAATGGTATAAGCATAGTAGGTGAGGAGGGCACTGATATTCGAAATGTAGTTCTGATCAGAAAAATCGATTGTAGAACCATCAAGATAACTAAAATCAAAATTTTTATCACTCATGTTTAACAGTGTACTGTTGTAAGAACTGTTAAAAACCGGGCGACTGCTTTGAATCTGTGCTTCGGCAGTGTAACCAGAGCCGCCATCCCACGAATTGATGGTGATGACAAAACTGCATTCAATGCGTTCCTGTGGTTTGTAACTTTCGTTGCTGAATTTATTATTGTTTAAAAAATCGCGGATGGTTTTTTGAAGAGCATCTAAAGTTGGCTTACTGATGTTCGAAACCTGTGGGGCCAGCAAAGTTACCCTTGCATTTAGTTCCTGTGCCTGTACTTTTCCGTAACCAACCAATAACAATATCCAAAAAATCTTTTTTATCATTTCGCAATTTTTAAAATGGCAGCACAAATATCTTTAGCCACGTCGCTTTTCGATTTCATCTCGAATACGGTACGTTCCAAAGCTTTGTTAAAAATAGTAATTTTATTGGTATCTGATTTAAAACCTGCACCCTTATCATTTAAAGAATTTAAAACAACCAGGTCAAGGTTTTTCTTCTCCAGTTTGCCTTTTGCGTAATTCTCTTCATCATTGGTTTCTAAGGCAAAGCCCACCAGAATTTGATTCGTTTTTTTAGCTCTCCCCAAAGAGGCGAGGATATCGGTTGTTTTTTCCAGTTCCAGAACCAGGTCGCTGTCTTGTTTTTTAATCTTTTGGGTGGCAACCTGTTTAGGCCGATAATCGGCCACAGCGGCACACATTACGGTAATATCAGTTTCAGCAAATATAGAATTACAGGCCTCGAACATTTCCTGCGCACTTACTACATCAATCCTTTTTAAATTTTGTGCAGCTTTTTGTGCAGTGGGTCCGGCAATTAAAGTAACATCAGCACCCAGTTTGGCCAATTCATCTGCCAGGGCAAAACCCATTTTACCTGAAGAGTGGTTGCCAATAAAACGTACAGGATCTATAGCCTCGTAAGTAGGACCGGCAGTTACCATTACCTTCTTTCCAAATAAAGGTGAAGCTTTTTTAATGGCATTATCCATGAAAGCTACAATTTCTTCAGGTTCAGCCATTCGGCCTTCGCCCCAAAGTCCGCTGGCCAGTTCGCCATTGGCAGGAGCAATAACCGTATTCCCGAAACTGATAATACGTTCAATATTACTTTGGGTAGTTTCATGTTTCCACATATCCAAATCCATGGCGGGCGCAACATACACCGGACATTTGGCCGAAAGGTAAACCGCAGTTAGTAAATTATCGCAGATTCCGGTTGCCAGTTTAGCCAAAGTATTGGCACTTATCGGAGCAATAATAATGAGATCGGCCCATAAGCCCAGCTCTACATGGTTACTCCATACGCCTGTTTCTTCTTCGAAATATTGCGTATAAACCGGGTTTTTAGAAAGCGTAGCAAGGGTAAGTGGTGTAATGAAATTAGCACCATCAGTGGTAAGAATAACCTTTACGTTTGCGCCAGCTTTAACGAGCAGCCGAACCAAAAATGCCGACTTATATGCTGCGATGCTACCGCAAACGCCAAGGATTATATTTTTATTTTTGAGCATAGCGTGTAGGGCATGGGGCATAGAGCATCGATATGCTTAAGAATTGCGCCATGCTCTTTGCCCTCTGCTAATTACTTTTGTTCTTTAGCAGGATTTCTGTGATAAATTTTCTCATTCAAAAATTCATCAATAGCAACCAAAACAGGCTTAGGCATGCGCTCGTAGTGCTTGCTGATTTCAATCTGCTCACGGTTTTCGAAAATCTCTTCCAAATTATCGTTGCTAGAAGCAAATTCTGCCAATTTACCGTGTAACTCTTCTTTAACGTTGTTCGAGATCTGATTTGCTCTTTTAGCAATTACCACTAATGATTCGTAAAGGTTATCAGTAGTTTTATCTAAATCGTGTACGTTTCTGGTTACTGTAGTATTTGGTACAGCAGGTTTGTTAGTATTCATCTATTACTTGTTTTTAATATTCGTATTATCTGCGTTAGTTGGTTTTGCAGAAACAGTATCTTTTAATTTACCGGTTCTGATCAACATCTGCTTGTATTTTTCCTGATCGGCAGCATATAAAGCCAGTTCTTGTTTGGTAGCCACAATACCCGCTTCAGCATCTTCTTTAAGCCCTTTAGCATCTTTTGTAAATTTGCTGTCCGGGTGATTTTCAGTAAACTCGGTATACAAAGCAAGTGCCTCATTATAACGGTCTTCCTGGCGAATCACATAACTGTTTTTGGCGTATAGATATTGTGCCCTGATCATCAGAAAATCCATTTCCTCAGCATATTTAATATCTGGGTAATCTCTTTGTGCGTTTTTTAAGGCAATAACTGCTGCTCTGTAATTATCTACATTACTCGGGCCGGTAGTTAAATACATCTTCGCATTTTCAAAAGCCTTGTCTTCCAGTTTACCCCTTAAAGTGGCAATATACTTAGCTGCAGCTGCAGCACGGTCGCTGGTAGGGTATAAGTTAATGAACAATTGTAATGCATCAATCGCTTTATAGGTGTTTTCCTGATCTAAAGAGAAAGCCGGAGATTCCAGATAGAAACAATAAGCACCCATATACCTGGCTTCTTCTGCATTTTTACTGGCCGGGTAAGTATCAGCAAAGCTTTTAAACTGGTACCTGGCTGTAGTGTAATCACTTAATCTATATAAAGTATAAGCATAATAATAATTCAGGTCCTCAGCTTCTGCACGGCCACGGTATTTTTGAGATAGGTCCTCAAAAAGCACCAATGCTTTACTGTAATCGCGTTTATTATACAAACGAAGCGCCTCCTGGTATTTTTTTGCAACGTCATTACTCGCTCTCAATTTCTCGAAACGACTTTTACAACCCGCAATACCCAGAGCGGCAACAAATACTAAAATAATTAAGTGTTTAACTTTAAACATTCTGCAAAGATAATTAATAATACGATAACATCAATAAAAACAATTCGCCGCTAAGCTATGCAAAGCAATTCAGTAGAATATAACAGTTAACAAATTTTAACATATATATAAGGTATGCTTATATACTATAACGTATACACTCGTTTTTTATAGCACAGCATTTATTATGCTACTATATAAATATGTTCCCGCTTTTCATTACAAGTCCTCGCTTCGCTGTGGGCATTTTTTCAGCAAAGCAGGTTTCGTGCTACTGTATAGTTATGTTCGCGCTTTTCATTACAAGTCTTCACTTCGCTGTGGGCATTTTTTCAGCAAAGCAGGTTTCGTGCTACTATATAATTATGTTCCCGCTATCCGCTTCAAAGCCTTGGTTCGTTCCTCACCTTCGGGTTTTCCGCTGCTATCGGGTTTAGGTGGGCAGGTAATCCGGAAGTTTTAAAGGCCTTTACCTCTAAACCGATCAGTTTTTTAAACCTGATCGGTTTGATAAACCCGCGCTAAACACCTATTCTTCCAAAAAGTTTTAAGCGCAGCGAAACTTTTTCCTGCTGTAAACCATCAACTTACGTTAAACCGCGCAATATTCCCTAAATATCCTTTGGTGTTGTAGAGAATTTTCCTACTTTTGCATCCCGCTTCGGAGGAAGGGTTTTGTTGAAAAGATGGCTTAGTGATAAAGAGGGCAGGATTTATTTTAAAATAAATATTGCGGAAGAGAAAAAGATTGCTACCTTTGCAGCCCGGTTCGGAAGAACGGAAAGCTGGTTAACACCAGCATATTGAAATAGAGGAAAGAAGAAAAAGAAGGCTAAAAAAATAAAATTTATTTTATTTGGAAGTTCGGAAAAGATCCTTACCTTTGCACTCCCAACCGAAAGGAAGGGCAAAAAAGTTGGAGCAGCGGATGTTGCACAAACAACAAAAACAAGATTGAAAATACCGGCACGAAGCTAAAGACTAACAAGACTTTAACGGAGTAAGGGTTTAACAATATAAAGATCTGCCGTGAGGTTTACCAGATCAATAAGTTCTTAAAAGAGATGTCAATGTAGCGTAGCGGGGTAATGGAGTACTAATCAAAGTACATGATTATTTTGCTTTATTTTAAAGGTGGTGTCTAACAGACAACATAAAAAAAAGAAGACTATTTTTAACAATAGTTAAAACTGGTCAGCATCTTACAACACATTTTACAATGGAGAGTTTGATCCTGGCTCAGGATGAACGCTAGCGGCAGGCCTAATACATGCAAGTCGAACGATAGATAGAAGCTTGCTTTTATCGAAAGTGGCGCACGGGTGCGTAACGCGTATGCAACCTACCTTAATCTGGGGGATAGCCCGGAGAAATCCGGATTAACACCGCATAAAAACACAGGATAGCATTATCCAATGTTCAAATATTTATAGGATTGAGATGGGCATGCGTGTCATTAGCTAGTTGGCGGGGTAACGGCCCACCAAGGCGACGATGACTAGGGGATCTGAGAGGATGGCCCCCCACACTGGTACTGAGACACGGACCAGACTCCTACGGGAGGCAGCAGTAAGGAATATTGGTCAATGGAGGCAACTCTGAACCAGCCATGCCGCGTGCAGGAAGACTGCCCTATGGGTTGTAAACTGCTTTTATCCGGGAATAAACCTACTTACGTGTAAGTAGCTGAATGTACCGGAAGAATAAGGATCGGCTAACTCCGTGCCAGCAGCCGCGGTAATACGGAGGATCCAAGCGTTATCCGGATTTATTGGGTTTAAAGGGTGCGTAGGCGGCCTGTTAAGTCAGGGGTGAAAGACGGTAGCTCAACTATCGCAGTGCCCTTGATACTGATGGGCTTGAATGGACTAGAGGTAGGCGGAATGAGACAAGTAGCGGTGAAATGCATAGATATGTCTCAGAACACCGATTGCGAAGGCAGCTTACTATGGTCTTATTGACGCTGAGGCACGAAAGCGTGGGGATCAAACAGGATTAGATACCCTGGTAGTCCACGCCCTAAACGATGAACACTCGCTGTTGGCGATACACAGTCAGCGGCTAAGCGAAAGCGTTAAGTGTTCCACCTGGGGAGTACGCCCGCAAGGGTGAAACTCAAAGGAATTGACGGGGGCCCGCACAAGCGGAGGAGCATGTGGTTTAATTCGATGATACGCGAGGAACCTTACCCGGGCTTGAAAGTTAGTGAATGATCTAGAGATAGATCAGTCCGCAAGGACACGAAACTAGGTGCTGCATGGCTGTCGTCAGCTCGTGCCGTGAGGTGTTGGGTTAAGTCCCGCAACGAGCGCAACCCCTATGTTTAGTTGCCAGCACGTTATGGTGGGGACTCTAAACAGACTGCCTGTGCAAACAGAGAGGAAGGAGGGGACGACGTCAAGTCATCATGGCCCTTACGTCCGGGGCTACACACGTGCTACAATGGATGGTACAGAGGGCAGCTACATAGCAATATGATGCGAATCTCACAAAGCCATTCACAGTTCGGATTGGGGTCTGCAACTCGACCCCATGAAGTTGGATTCGCTAGTAATCGCGTATCAGCAATGACGCGGTGAATACGTTCCCGGGCCTTGTACACACCGCCCGTCAAGCCATGGAAGCTGGGGGTACCTAAAGTATGTAACCGCAAGGAGCGTCCTAGGGTAAAACCGGTAACTGGGGCTAAGTCGTAACAAGGTAGCCGTACCGGAAGGTGCGGCTGGAATACCTCCTTTCTGGAGTAGCACCGCCTACCCGCAACGCAACATGATATTTCAAATAAGGTAGAAGGTAGAGGGTAATAAGGCTGAAGGTCTTAATACTTGATACTGAATACTTTTAAAAAACAAAAGAAACACCCAGAAGAAAACGGTGGGCATACTATAAAGGTATAGCGCAACGGAGACAAGAAGGGTAAGCCAAAAAGGGAAGCAGTAGCGGTAAGATACTATATACTGCGACTAAGTAAAGCCTACCTTAAACAAGAAGTCCCGTAGCTCAGCCTGGTTAGAGCACTACACTGATAATGTAGGGGTCTCCAGTTCAAATCTGGACGGGACTACATTCAAATCCTTTTGGGGGATTAGCTCAGCTGGCTAGAGCGCCTGCCTTGCACGCAGGAGGTCAACGGTTCGACTCCGTTATTCTCCACATAATACAAAGCTTACCAGGATTGGTAACATACATTGACATAAAGATTAAGAAAGAAGAAAACGCCATGGGGCACATACAAATAAAAGTATGAAACGGTTCGAGACCGCAGTTTTTTACTAACGAAGCTGGAACGAAGCTTAGGTTGGGGACAATGAAACCCTCCGCCTTTATACCTTCGGCCTTCAGGTTCAGTAAAGTTCTTTGACATATTGGAAGAAGTTAAAAAAGAAGAGCAAACAACAATAGGCGACTGTTGTGTTTGTGCTCACTTAAAGGGATCGCAAGAAACCAATAAGTATGAGACATCATAACAAGAGCAAAAAAAGCATACCATACGGCGCAAAAGGCGTATGAGTAGAAGAAAGTAATAAAGAGTACACGGGGGATGCCTTGGCTCTCAGAGGCGATGAAGGACGTGATAAGCTGCGATAAGCTTCGGGTATTTGCAAATAGGAATTAATCCGAAGATTTCCGAATGGGGCAACCCGGCATGTTGAAGACATGTCACATATAATGAGCAAACCTGCCGAACTGAAACATCTAAGTAAGCAGAGGAAGAGAAAATAACAATGATTTCCTAAGTAGTGGCGAGCGAAAGGGAAAGAGCCCAAACCATTAATGTTACGGCATTAGTGGGGTTGTAGGACTACGATGTGTCATTAGCAAACAGAAGTGGAATGGGATGGGAAGCCCAGCGATACACGGTGATAGCCCGGTACACGTATAGAATGCTAGGCTAGTAGTATCCTGAGTACCGCGAGGTCGGAGACGCCTTGTGGGAATCTGCCGGCACCATCCGGTAAGGCTAAATACTCCTGAGAGACCGATAGTGAACCAGTACCGTGAGGGAAAGGTGAAAAGAACCCCGAACAGGGGAGTGAAATAGAACCTGAAACCGTGTACTTACAAGCGGTCGGAGCATCCAAGTGGTGTGACGGCGTGCCTTTTGCATAATGAGCCTACGAGTTACTCCTCTCTGGCAAGGTTAAGTGCTTCAGGCACGGATCCGAAGCGAAAGCGAGTCTGAATAGGGCGTATAGTCAGAGGGGGTAGACGCGAAACCTTGTGATCTACCCATGGACAGGTTGAAGGTGCGGTAACACGTACTGGAGGACCGAACCGATAAACGTTGAAAAGTTTCCGGATGATCTGTGGGTAGGGGTGAAAGGCTAATCAAACTGGGAAATAGCTCGTACTCCCCGAAATGTTTTTAGGAACAGCGTGGATATTAAGTTTCATAGAGGTAGAGCTACTGATTGGGTGCGGGGGAGTCAAATCCTACCAAATCCAGACAAACTCCGAATGCTATGAAATATGATCTGCAGTGAGGCGCGGGGTGCTAAGGTCACGCGCCGAGAGGGAAAGAACCCAGACCATCAGCTAAGGTCCCCAAGTTACAGTTAAGTTGAACTAACGAGGTCCGATTGCACAGACAGCTAGGATGTTGGCTTGGAAGCAGCCATTCATTTAAAGAGTGCGTAACAGCTCACTAGTCGAGCGATCGGGCATGGATAATAAACGGGCATTAAACTGTACACCGAAGCTATGGGATTGAAATATATCGGTAGGGGAGCATTCTAGCGACAGCGAAGGTACCTGGTAATGGGTGCTGGAGTTTCTAGAAAAGCAAATGTAGGCATAAGTAACGATAAGGTGGGCGAGAAACCCACCCACCGAAAGGATAAGGTTTCCTGATCAACGCTAATCGGATCAGGGTTAGTCGGGACCTAAGGAGAACCCGAAGGGGAAATTCGATGGACAACTGGTTAATATTCCAGTACTTTTTATAACTGCGATGTGGGGACGGAGTAGTGACACTGCCGCGATCTGACGGAATAGATCGTTAAAGACAGTAGGTATTAGATTGGTAGGCAAATCCGCCAGTCTAGCTGAAAGTCGATAGTACCGCAAGCCTTCGGGTGAGTGGATAGCGCAGGTAATCAGACTTCCAAGAAAAACCGCTAAGCTTCAGGTTATAAAAACCCGTACCGCAAACCGACACAGGTATCCGGGAAGAGGATTCTAAGGTGCTCGAGTGAATCATGGCTAAGGAACTCGGCAAAATGGCCCTGTAACTTCGGGAGAAGGGGAGCTGGCAGCAATGTCAGCCGCAGTGAAAAGGCCCAGGCGACTGTTTAACAAAAACACATGGCTTTGCAAAATCGAAAGATGAGGTATAAGGCCTGACACCTGCCCGGTGCTGGAAGGTTAAGAGGGGATGTCATCCGCAAGGAGAAGCATTGAATCGAAGCCCCAGTAAACGGCGGCCGTAACTATAACGGTCCTAAGGTAGCGAAATTCCTTGTCGGGTAAGTTCCGACCTGCACGAATGGTGTAACGATCTGGGCGCTGTCTCAGCCATGAGCTCGGTGAAATTGTGGTCCCGGTGAAGACGCCGGGTACCCGCAACGGGACGGAAAGACCCCATGCACCTTCACTACAATTTAACATTGACATTGGATACAGGATGTGTAGGATAGGTGGGAGGCTTTGAAGCGGCGTCGCTAGGCGTCGTGGAGCCAACGTTGAAATACCACCCTTTCTGTATTCGGTGTCTAATCCCGATCATTCGGGAGACATTGTTTGATGGGTAGTTTGACTGGGGTGGTCGCCTCCAAAAAGGTAACGGAGGCTTTCAAAGGTAAGCTCAGTACGCTTGGTAACCGTACGCGGAGTGCAATAGCATAAGCTTGCTTGACTGTGAGACATACAGGTCGATCAGGGTCGAAAGACGGATATAGTGATCCGGTGGTTCTGCATGGAAGGGCCATCGCTCAAAGGATAAAAGGTACGCTGGGGATAACAGGCTGATCTCCCCCAAGAGCTCATATCGACGGGGAGGTTTGGCACCTCGATGTCGGCTCGTCACATCCTGGGGCTGGAGAAGGTCCCAAGGGTTCGGCTGTTCGCCGATTAAAGTGGCACGCGAGCTGGGTTCAGAACGTCGCGAGACAGTTCGGTCCCTATCTGTTGTGGGCGTAGGAATTTTGAGTGGGGCTGACCTTAGTACGAGAGGACCGGGTTGGACCAGCCTCTAGTGAATCTGTTGTTCCGCCAGGGGCATTGCAGAGTAGCTACGCTGGGAATAGATAAGCGCTGAAAGCATCTAAGTGCGAAACTAGCCACGAGATGAGAATTCCATATAGGACCGTAGCAGACTACTACGTTGATAGGCTACAGATGTAAAGCTGGCGACAGCACAGTCGAGTAGTACTAATCATCCGAAGCTTTCAAAGCAAACAGACTGTTGTTTGTTCTTCAAACTAACTTCTTTCAATAATATGTCATTTAAGCTCGAGATAGCTTATCTAAAGAAATTTAGGTGCCTATATCGGTGGTGTCCACCTCTTCCCATTCCGAACAGAGAAGTTAAGCCCACCAGAGCCGATGGTACTGCGGTAACACGTGGGAGAGTAGGTCGGTGCCAAATCTTAAAAGAAACCCTTTAACAACATCGTTAAAGGGTTTTCTTCGTTTATAGCATTTTTACAGAACGTTTTATTTCCCACCATTAAGGAGTTAAGAAAAGTTAAGGGTATGCTCCCGCAGATAAAGCTGATTTACGCAGATCAATTCCATCATCCATTTTACATCTTCTATGTTCTGTTTCGGCTAAAATAGCCCTGATGGAAGCGGTCCCTATTATTAAGGTATGAAAAGGTTTAAGGTAATTATCAGGCTATATTTCTTAATGGCCTTAATTTCTTAATGGTAAAAAGATCTATGCGTTATTTCCCACCATTAAGGAGTTAAGAAAAGTTAAGGGTTTGCTCCCACAGATAACGCTGATCTACGCAGATCAGTTCCATCATCCATTTTACATCATCCATCTTTTACATCTTCAATGTTCTGTCCCAGCTAAAATAGCCCTGATGGCAGCGGTATCACTTTTGGGCAAAGATTGTATTGATTCTGTGAGAATGGTTCCCCAAAAGGATTTAGCGGACAGCAGGACCGAACCCAACCCATGCGCACAGAAACCTGCGCTCCAAAAAATGAAAGCCTACTTAGATCTCGAGATACGAGATTAAGTCTATTCAAATATAATGAGAAGCCTTTGGTGAAAATATTGAAGGGCTAACGGTTAATAAAAAATCTGGCCCTGTTTGGCAAAGTTGAATCCATTTTTTAAAACCTGTTTTTGGGTACTTGGATCCCAAAGTAGGGGATTGGTATGGTTGAAGTGAATTAAGAAGATTTTATTTTTGATGTTACGATCCTCTTTGCTAAACAATTCTTCTGTTTCGGTGACTAATGGATGCGGAACTTCTGCAATTGGCCTGTTACCTAATTCAGTATTGCTATAAAAAGTGGCGTCTATCATGGCAACATCTACTTTTTTTACTTCATCGATGATATTTTTATTCCATTTGCTCCATTTGTCGACATCGGGGATAAAAAGGTATTTTTTAGCTGGTGTTTCGATCTTAAAACCGGCGGTTTCCGAAAATTCGTCTCTGTGTGGAACAGTAAAGGCCGTTATTTTATTGTTGGAAATATCAATTGGCTGATCGGTACTTAATGTGATGAGGTTAATATTGTTGAGTTTTACCAACTGACTCCAGGGACCGTTTTGTTCGAGAAAGGATTTTAATTTAGGAAGTACATAAACCTTTAAGCTACTTGTAGACATTACTTCTCTACCAAACTCCATTAAGCCCGTGTAGTGGCCAATGTGGGCATGGGTAATAAATATACCTTCTGGTAAGTATGGATATGCTTCATTTGTTCTTTTTCTGAAATCCTGAAGTTGTACCTTAATATCTGGGGTAGCCTCAAACAACCACCATTTTTTGGTTTTAGGATCGACTAAAGCAAGTGAAACGACATTTCTTCTTAATTTTTCATCTTTCCAAGCCATTTTACAGCAGTTTCTCTGACAGCCAATATGTGGGTAACCACCATCCTGGGCGACACCCAATACCAAAATAAAAGAAGACTGTGGCATTTCCTGTGCCCAGGTTTTAAAAGAAAAACCGAGTATAAAAAATAATACTATTGTTCTCATTTACATGTTTCTTCTATATTGTCCGCCTACTTCATAAAGTGCCTTGCTAATCTGACCTAATGAGCAAATTTTGCAGACTTCCATTAACTGTTCAAAAATGTTATCGCCTGCAATGGCCGATTTTTGCAGTTGTTTTAATAAATCTGCAGAACGATCTGCGTTGCGATCCTGAAACTTTTGTAAAGCCGAAATCTGATATTGTTTTTCATCTTCGGTGGCGCGGATTACTTCGCCGGGAACAATAGTAGGGGAACCATTTTTATTTAAAAATGTATTTACACCCACAATAGGATATTCACCGGTATGTTTAAGCGTTTCATAGTATAAACTTTCTTCCTGGATTTTTCCGCGCTGATACATCGTTTCCATCGCGCCTAAAACACCACCACGATCGTTGATCCGTTTAAATTCGGCAAGAACTGCATCTTCAACCAGATCAGTCAGCTCTTCGATGATGAAAGCGCCTTGTAAAGGATTTTCGTTCTTCGCGAGGCCTAATTCCCTGTTAATGATCAACTGGATGGCCATAGCTCTTCTTACCGATTCTTCAGTAGGTGTGGTAATGGCTTCATCGTAAGCGTTGGTGTGTAGCGAATTACAGTTATCGTATATGGCATACAAGGCCTGCAAAGTGGTACGGATATCGTTAAAATCGATTTCCTGCGCGTGTAAAGAGCGACCAGAAGTTTGAATATGGTATTTAAGCTTCTGTGATCGATCGTTTCCTTTGTATTTATTCTTGATGGCTTTGGCCCAGATTCTTCTCGCTACGCGTCCAATAACCGCATATTCAGGATCAATGCCATTGGAGAAGAAGAAAGATAAGTTAGGTGCAAAATCATCAATATGCATGCCCCTGCTTAAGTAATACTCTACAAAGGTAAAACCGTTGCTTAAGGTAAAAGCCAGTTGCGAAATCGGATTGGCACCTGCTTCGGCAATGTGATAACCTGAAATGGATACTGAATAGAAATTCCTTACTTTTTCATCAATGAAATATTTCTGGATATCGCCCATCATCCGCAAGGCAAATTCTGTAGAAAATATGCAGGTATTCTGTGCCTGATCTTCTTTTAAAATATCGGCCTGAACAGTTCCCCTAACCGAGCTGATGGCTTTAGCCCTGATCTGCGCATAAATATCGGCAGGCAGAACCTGATCGCCGGTAAGGCCCAAAAGCATTAAACCTAAACCGCTGTTTCCTTCAGGCAAAGTACCATTGTATGTTGGTCTCGGTATCTTTTTAGCTTTGTAGATGGAATCAATTTTGGCCTGAGCTTCTTCGGTTAAATCATTTTCAATGATGTATTTTTCACATTGCTGATCAATTGCTGCATTCATGAAAAAGCCCAATAACATTGGGGCTGGACCGTTAATGGTCATCGATACAGAGGTTGAAGGTGCACAAAGATCGAAACCGGAATACAGTTTTTTAGCATCATCCAAGGTGGCAATACTCACGCCTGAATTACCGATTTTTCCATAAATATCAGGACGGATGTGAGGATCTTCGCCATAAAGGGTAACGGAATCAAATGCTGTAGATAAACGGTGCGCCGGCTGACCTAAAGAAACATAGTGAAAACGTTTATTTGTTCTTTCAGGCCCCCCTTCTCCTGCAAACATCCTTGTAGGGTCTTCGCCTTCTCTTTTTAGTGGAAAAACACCTGCCGCATACGGGAATTCGCCTGGAAGGTTTTCGGTTAGTAACCACCTTAAAATATCGCCCCAGTCTTCATACCTTGGTAAGGATACTTTAGGGATATTCAGTTTGGAAAGTGATTCGTAAAATAATGGCTGTTTAATTTCTTTATCGCGGACTTTATAAATGAAAAATTCCTCTTTATAAGCTCTTTTGGTTTCTGGCCATTGGCGGAGTAAGCGTTTGCATTCACCATCGAGTTGTTCTTCGAAAAAATCGTAGGTTGTATTTAAACTCTTTGACACCCCGTCCTGCGGGCACCCCTCTGGAAGAGGTGTATTATTTTCGCTTAATAAATCAATTACACCTTTCAGCTGGTACATTTTCCGGGCAATGGTTGCCTGTTTATTTACCCATTCGTTATACATCTGGCTCGATTCGGCAATTTCTGCGAGATAACGGATGCGATCGGGTGGGATGATGTAGATTTTTTCGGATTGATCGGAAGTTAATTCCATTTTGGCCTTAAAATCAGTTCCTGTTTTTAATTTGATCTGCTCCATTAAAGCCACAAACAAGTTATTCATGCCCGGATCGTTAAACTGCGAAGCCATGGTGCCATAAACTGGAATTTCATCGTCTTTGGCATCGAAAATATTATGGTTGCGCTTGTATTGCTTGCGTACATCACGCAGGGCATCTAAAGCACCGCGTTTATCGAATTTATTGATGGCTACCAGATCAGCAAAATCCAACATATCGATTTTCTCTAATTGTGTAGCTGCCCCAAACTCGGGAGTCATTACGTAAAGTGATACATCACAGTGCTCGGTAATTTCGGTATCAGACTGGCCGATACCTGAGGTTTCTACGATGATTAAATCATAACCTGCGGCTTTGCAGATATCGATACTTTCCTGTACATTTTTTGATAAAGCAAGGTTTGCCTGACGGGTGGCTAAAGAACGCATGTAAACCCTGGGATTGTTAATGGCATTCATGCGAATACGGTCGCCCAATAAAGCTCCGCCTGTTTTTCTTTTCGAAGGATCAACAGAGATAATGGCAAGGGTTTTATCTTTTACTTCTACCAGGAAACGTCGTACCAGTTCATCCACCAGAGATGATTTTCCGGCACCACCCGTTCCGGTGATCCCTAAAATAGGGGCGGTGTTATTTTTTGAGAGTTTTTTTAATTCATCAACAAATTTCTGAGCGCCTTCGGGATCATTTTCTGCGACGGTAATGGCTCCGGCGATGGCTTTAATATCTTTGGTTGAATAGTTTCGAGCTCGTTGGTAATGTTGGCTTTGGTTATGAAATCGGTTTGTATGAGCATGTCGTTAATCATACCTTGTAAACCCATTTTACGACCATCATCTGGTGAATATATTTTAGAAATCCCATAAGCCTGTAATTCTTCAATTTCTGAAGGCAGGATTACACCGCCGCCACCTGCAAATATTTTAATATGGCCTGAGCCTCTTTCCTGCAGGAGATCGTACATGTACTTAAAATATTCGATATGTCCGCCCTGGTAGGAAGTCATGGCAATACCCTGAACATCTTCCTGAATGGCACAGTTTACCACTTCATCAACCGACCTGTTATGGCCAAGGTGAATCACTTCGGCACCTGAAGACTGGAGGATACGGCGCATAATGTTGATGGTGGCATCGTGTCCGTCGAAAAGGGAAGCAGCTGTTACAAAACGGATTTTATTTTTAGGCTTATAAATTTCTACTTGTTGCATACTATGGGATTTAAAGGATGGGTATGCTCTGGTAACCAATCCTTGTTTCCAAATATATTTGGTATGCAAATGTACTAAATTATGCTGCTTAAAGCACGAATACCCTATACCGTTATGGCTTTTGGTTCAGTTATAAATCCTGCCCGAATTGCAGTAAATAACCGTTATTATCGTAAATGGCAAACTCCCTCATGCCATAGTCGAAATCTTCAAGCGGGTAGCAAATTTCGCATTGATCTTTTAAACTTTCCCAGAGCGATGAGACTTCATTTGTTTTGATATAAAGAGAACCGCTCATGATCGGTTTTGGGATGTTACGGTGTTCATTAGGGATACAGAACATGATTTCTACAGCATCTTTGCTAAGACTTAACCAGCTAAGATCATCTAATTTTGCATCGCACGTGAAGTTTAATATTTCGGTATAAAAGGTTAGGGTTGCCTGCATATTATGCGATTCGAGCATGGGGGTAAGTTTGATGGCGGTATATGTTGACATGATCTAAAATAAAAAATATAGTTTAAATTTTTTACCATATCAGACATTTGAGACCATGTAAGCCGCAATACGAAATTACTGTATAGAATCTTAGGTGCGCTAAGGTGACTGAGGTGGTTAAATATTTATAAAACGGTTTACCGTATTTTGTTACCACCTTAGTCACCTGAGATCATCTTAGCGGTAAGTCATTATTATAAAATCTATAAAACAAAAAAACTATGCTGTTAGGCATAGTTTTTAAAGATTATTTATTGGTGATTTCGGTGATCGGTTCTCCGACGTTACCATTTGGCATTTGAATATGGAGCAGCGCAGCCAGCGTAGGCGCAATGTCGGTCATATAATGTGTTTTATTGGATGCTCCAGCTTTAATTCCCCAGCCCATAAAAACCAATGGGATGTGTGAATCGTAAGGATTCCAGTTTCCGTGCGTGGTACCAGTACTGCTACCATTGAACCAGTTGGGTTGTAAAACATAATAGATATCGCCGCTTCTACGGGCATTGTAGCCATTGGTAATCATTTTTTTCTGGATTTCCTGAAGAGTTGACTGCGATATTTTAGCAATATCAACTGCATTTTGGAAACCATCTAATCTTTTTAAGAATTCAACTGATGCAGATTTAATAACATCGAAACTTACGTCACCTTTATCTGTTTTATCATGATCAAAAATGATCTGGTTGTTCTGCGATTTTAAAACCACGTTATTTACCTTAAATTTATCATTTAAATAAGTGTTTAATTTGTTTGCAATATCACGGTCGCTTACCACACCTGAAGGTAATTTATTCTCTTGCATAAAGCCTGGTACATGGGCGGCACCATGATCGGCGGTTAAAAATACAGTATAGTTTCCTTTACCTACTTTTTTATCCAGGTAGTTAAAAAACTCTTCGAAATCTTTATCCAAACGTAAATAAGTGTCTTCTGCTTCTACTGAATTCGGACCATAAGCGTGACCCACATAATCGGTAGATGAACAGCTTACCGCTAAGAAATCTGTTATGTTATCCTGACCTAAATCTTCTGAAAGGATGGCCAATTTAGCAAGGTCTAAAGTGATGGTATTGCCATAAGGCGTACTTCTGATGGCATCGAAATTTTTATCAACGTTTTGGGTCAATTGGTGTGGAAATGTACTCAATTTGCCTTCATAAGCTTTCTCATCAGCGGTACTGTTTACATAGGTATTGATTGGATATAAGGTTTCCCAGTTTTTTGCATAAAACTTGTTCGCTAATTTTAGTTTGTTGTAATCAGCAATCCAGGTGGGTACTTCTTTCATGTAATAAGTACTGGTAATCCAGTTTCCGGTGCTACCCTGATACCAATATGCCGCATTTGCCGCGTGGCCGGCAGGCAGGATGGATCCTCTATCTTTTAAAGAAATACCGATTACTTTGCCTCTAAAATTTGTCGCTAACCTTAACTCATCAGTGATGGTAGTGGTTAGCATATTTTTTGGCGACATATTGCCTTCTGATGAAGGTGTACTGCCAACTGTTGATACCGAAGAATCTTCTGTACAATAAACATTCTTTTTAGTTTCAGGATCATACCAATCGTTACCGATGATGCCATGAACCGCTGGAACCGAACCTGTATAAATGCAGGTATGGCCGCAAGCAGTATAAGTAGGTGTATATGGAATAAATGTATTTTCTACTGAAAAACCTTCATTAATCAATCTTTTAAAACCACCATTGGTGTAGCGGTTATAATAACGGTATAAATAATCCCAACGCATCTGATCAACTACCAGGCCAACCACTAGTTTAGGGCGTGCAACTTCTGCAGGAAATGCTTTAGGCTGTGCTGGTATTGTTTTTTTTGTCTGAGCTGAGGAGATGGAAAGCGAAAAAATAGAAATGGAAAAGATTAGAAAGGAGATTTTCTTCATTGTGTTTTAGTTAAAGGGCTAAATTAATAACTTTTAAGTGAAGATATTTTGAAGTTTATGTAAAGATTTTATATCGCTTCGGCCACAACAAATGTGCTTCCACCGATAAAAATCAGGTCTTTTATATCGGCCGATTGTATAGCATTTGCTTTTGCTTCGGCAACAGATGCATAACTTTTTCCTTGTAAATTAAATTTTGTAGCCTGTTGTCTCAGTTCATCGGCTGCTAAACCCCGTTCTAAATCAGGTTTACAGAAATAATAAGTAGCATTTTTTGGCATTAGGGATAAAACTTTCGAAATATCCTTATCGTTCACCATACCGAAAACAATATGTAAATGCTGATAAGGGGTTTGTGCAATGTTTTTGATTACTTCGGTAATCCCAGCTTCATTATGGCCGGTATCACATATCACCAAAGGATTTCTGCTCAAAGTTTGCCAACGTCCTTGTAAACCCGTTTGCTTTTTAACCTGACTGATGCCTTTATAGATACTTTCCTGATCAGTTTTAATTTCAGTTTTCTCGTTCAGTACCGCCAGGGTTTGGAGAACGGTTAATATGTTTTTATGTTGATAAACTCCGGTAAGGTCACTTTGAAGATCTTTGTATTTGATTTTATTCTCCTGATAAACGGAAAGGGAAAGTTTACTGTTTTTGATTTTAAAATCCTGCGCAGTTAATACTTGGTCAGCAAAAACAAGAGGAGCGTCTTCAGCTTTGGCTTTTTTAATAAAAACCGGAGCCGATTCTTCCTGCGTTTCACCAATAACTACCGGTATATTCTTTTTGATGATGCCTGCTTTTTCGCCAGCAATTTCGGCAAGTGTGTTGCCTAGCATATTGGTATGATCGAGGCTGATGTTGGTGATGACGGAAATTTGTGGTGTAATGATATTGGTCGAATCTAATCTTCCACCCAAGCCCACCTCAATTACGGCTACATCTACCTGGTGTTTTGCAAAATGATCGAATGCAAGGGCAACGGTTACTTCGAAAAATGAAGGCTCAGTTTTTTCGATGAGTTTTTGCTGTTCTTTTACAAATGATACTACTTCCGTTTTGCTGATCATTTTTCCGTTGATACGGATGCGCTCACGAAAATCTTTTAAGTGTGGAGAGGTGTATAAGCCTGTTTTATAACCCTGCGACTGTAATACAGAAGCCAACATGTGCGAGGTAGACCCTTTCCCATTTGTACCAGCTACATGAATGCTTTTAAATTTATTTTGTGGATTATCCAAAGCTTTGCAAAGAATAATGGTATTGGTTAAATCTTTTTTAAAAGCAGACGCACCAACGCGGGTAAACATCGGGAGTTTACTGTATAAAAAATCAAGCGTTTGTTGGTAGTTCATAATAGGTGTCAAATATAAGGGATTGGCTTATGAAGTTCAAATGGGATTGACTTCCGAAGTTTTGAAATTTTGTATGTGGGGAGGGGGTATTTCAAAAGTTAGGTGGTTTTCTGTGAGGATACAGACCACGGCAAGGGAAATATTTATATTTACAAAAAAAGGTCTGTGATGATACAGACCCTGGGTTTTTATATAATATCTTAAAATTTTATTTCACTTTAAAGTTGAACATCACGATCCCGGTTTGTACATCAGGAGCTGATTCGAGTTTGTTTAAACTAGATCCTAACACGGCCTGTTCGCATTTTCTCCAGAGGGCTAAATCAGATAAAGTGGTACCTTTTGCACCTGCACGGGCCTGAACAACTTTTCCATTTTTATCTACACGGATCTGAACGGCAATTTTACCTGCGCTCTGTCCATCATCCTGAATTCTTGGAATATCTATAAATTTTCTGCTGGCCAATGATAATTGTACATTACCATTTCCCGATCCACCTTCTCCATAATTGGAAGCTAATGGATCGCCATCTTTATCACCCTGGTTTCCCGGTTTATTTCCTGTTCCATCACCCTGACCCTGGCCGGTATTTTTTTTGCCTTTGTAAAGTGCATTTTGGTTGATCACCGGTTTAGCAGGCTTATCTTCCGTTACAGGAGTTGGTGCTGCCTTAGTCGGTTTTGTAGGTTTGGTATTTACCGCAATGGCATCCTCCGTATTTTGTGTCTGCACTTCCTTGTCGCTACTTTCGGTAGAGGTGGTTGGGGTAACCTTTTCTTCAGGTGTTACTTTTTCAGGTGGTTTGCCGTTAGCATTCGGATCTGCTGAAGGTTCTTCAATACTGGTATAATCATCGCCCATACCTTCAGCCGAAGTTCCATAATTTACCACCATACCGCCCATACCTACTTCTTCAGGCGGCTGGAATGAACCAATCACAATAAAAAAACTGATCAACAACAAAAAGCCCATAATACCGCTTGCTATTGCAATGGCTTTAGGATAATTGTTTTCCTCGTTAGGTACGTTTTGTGCTTTGTAGTTCATTATTTTTTAGGCTCAACGGCTACAACAAGTTTTAATTTTAATTTATTGGCAATATCATTTACCACAAATCCATCCTGATAAGTTACGTTACGCGATACATATAAAAGAATCGTCATATCGGGTGCCAGTTTTTGGTACGATGCCAATGTAGGCTCTAATTCTTCTATGCTAACCGGTTTCTTTTCAACGAAATATTTTAAGTTTTCGTCTATGGTAACGGTAACGGCTTTTTTGGCGGTCGATTGTTGTCCGCTTGATGATTGTGGCAACAGTAATTTAACTACCGTAGGATTTACCACAGCTGAGGCCAATAAAAAGAACAGCATCAGGAAGAACATAATATCGTTCAACGCTGAAGTATGTACTTCTACCGATCCTTTTGTTCTCTTGCGTAAATTCATTATTTGCCTGGTTCTTCTAGTAAATCAATAAAATCAATTGCATCAGTTTCCATTTTAAGGATGATTTTTTCAACCATGATGTTTAAAATGTGATATAGTACGTAAGCGATAATACCGATAATCAATCCGGTTGCTGAAGTAATCATTTTGGTATATAAACCGCCAGAAATGGTGCCAATCTCAATAGCACCCTTAATTGATACCTGGTGGAAGATAGTAATTACCCCCACAATTGTTCCTACGAAACCAAGCATTGGTGCAATACCGGCTACAATACCCAATATGCTAATGTTCTTTTCTAATTTAGAAACTTCAAGTTTACCTACATTTTCGATCGCACCTTCAATATCTTTAATCGGGCGGCCAATGCGTTTTAAGCCTTTTTGCAACATGCGCGAAAGTGGAGAGTTGTTGTTTCGTAATAACGACATGGCACCGTCTAAATTTCCAGATTGGATATAAGACCTGATCTGCCCCATAAGGTTCGATTCATCTTTAGTGGCTTTTTTGATGGTTAAATAGCGTTCAACAAAAATAAACAAGGCTAAAAAAGCAAGAAAAGCCAATGGAATCATTACCCAACCGCCTTTAAAAAGAAGGTCGATAAAGCGTAGTTGTGGCTGTGGTTGTGTTAGTGCTTGGTTAACCGCATTTGCGGTGTCTTGTAATGCTTGTGTGGTGTCCTGAATTAATAAAGTTATCATTATGGTTGTGTGTTGTGTTTTTGTTGTACGAAATACCCTTTTCCTTTAAGTTTTTTCTCTAAAATATCTTTTTGTTCTTTAGCTTCTTTTTCAGTGCTGAAGCTAGCTATACTCACTTTTTTTAATCGGCCGGGTACTGATGCAATTTCGGCCTTTAAACCAATTTTTTCCATTTGCTTGATAAAAACAAGCGCCTTTTTTTCTGATTGGAAAGATGCTGCAATAACATAAAACGTAGAAGGACCTGTGTTTGGTACAATTTTATTTTCTTTTGCTTTTTCAACTGGTGTTTCAACTACCGCTTTCTCGGCTGTTTTAACAACGGCTTTTTTAACTGTGTCTGCTTTTTTCTGAACCTGATTGGCTTTTAAAATACTATCGGTTTTGGCGATTGAATCCTGTTTTATTTTGGCCGAATCAATGGTAACTTTTGGAGAATCGATAAGGGCAGGAGTTGTCTTTTCGGGTGCACTTTGTCCGGTAAATAACTCAGGTTTAACTAAATAAGTAATGGCTGCAATAATCACCAAAACCAAAACAATGATGGTAACCTTTAACCAGGTAGACATGCCCTGTGGCGGTTCCTGATCATGAATAATCGGATCATGACCAAAACGGTTAGGATGCTCGGCATGCTGCTCTTTAATAAATTCAGGCGCTTCAATTACCGGTTCTTCTGCTTTAGCTTCGTCTTCTAAATGAATATAAGTTTTTGGCTCTTCCGTTTCTGGTCTTAATGAAAAACGGCTCGAATATTCCTGTTGTGGTAAAACCGGTTCAGGAATTGTTGTTTCAACAGGTTCTTCAGCAATTTTTTCTGCTTCGGCTTCTGGAGTGTGGCCAAAACGGTTTGGATTTTCTTCATGCTGTTCCACTATCGATTGAGGAACCTCAACTTCATTAGTTTCTTCAACCGGACTGGCAACTGGTATTTCTGCTATATCTTCTACATGCTCATTTTCATCAGGTTGACTAGCTTCAACAGCCTGATGCTCGGCAGCAATATTTTCTACTTCCGATTCTGGTTTATGGCCAAAACGGTTTGGGTGTTCCTCATGCTGCTCCTTTATAAATTCAGGAGCTTCGGTAATTTCTTCTACAGGATTTTCTGAATGTTGTAAAGTATTTTTAAGATCATCCCTAACTTCATCCAGTTCTACATTTTCAATTACAGGATGATGGTAAGATTTATTTTCGAAAGGAGATGGTGCAACAGGTGCCTCGGCAATTTCATCGTACACATCTTCCTCTTCTTTTGGTAAATCTGCTTTTATTTCTTCAGTTACAGTTTCTGGTAAGGAAGGCAAACCATAAAATTCAGAACCGTAATTGATGTTCTTTATCGGTTCAAAATCCAGTCCCTGCTCGGTAAAAAATAAGCGGCCGGTATTTTCTAATTCGATCTCGTGATTCAGTTCCAGTTTTTGATTTACCTCTTCAACAAACTGCGAGATGTAATAATTGGCGCTCTCGTTAGAGATATTCCTTTTAGCGGCAATAAAATCTACAAGAGCCTTCTCTTCGGTCAAATCGCCGGAAAACTGAAGGGTATATCCCGGAGGTAAAAACGTTTGTTTTTCCTTATCGTATCTTCCCGGGTATTTCTTTTTATAAAAGGTGCCCAAGCCGGTAATACCAACTTCTTTGCGTTGCTGCAAGAGTTCTAAAAGGTATGATAAGATATCCATTCGGGTAAAATTAAGCGTTTAAAATTAAAAATTATATTCTACCTTCAAATAGTGTCTGTGGGTGTATTAATACATCCTACTCCAAAAAGGGGACAAAAACGAACAGGGTGCTGTTATTTTAACCAATCAAAATCATGGTTGATTAACCTATACCCGTATCCGTTCAAAGATAACAGTTACAAAGATAGAAATGGTATGTTAGTAAGCAAATGGCTAAATCGATATAATGTCCATGTGACAAGGTTTAGCAGCGAAACTGTGTAAAAAAAAAGCAGGACAACTCTCGTCGTCCTACTTAAAAATGTTTGCAGCGATTAGGGATTATTCGGTATAAAATATAGCACTAAGGCGTGTATACGGTGGTTTTACCGCCATATAAATTGCTTGATATACTTGATAAATAAGTATGTACATCCGAATTTGGTAAATTATAGTACAGGTAAATTCCATAACTATTGTTAACCGTTTGCGTAGCGAGAGATGCAGCTGTTGACGAACTTGTAGCCTGGATATCAACTGCAGCAGGGCCAAGATTTGCTTTAGCCAGGCCTGGCACATTTGGTACCGAATAACTACCGTAGATGGCATTCCAGCTATAATTTACTTTTGAGCCAACGGTAACACCATTGTAAGATAATCTTGAAGCTGCCGGGCCATAAAAATAAAACGAAATAATTTTATTTGGCAATAGTTGCCTCAATGCCGTTACAAGGTAAACAAATGAACTTGCGTTTGGCTGTCCGGTACCGTTATTGCCATATTCTGCATATTCATCATCGAAATCTATACCATCAAGGCCATAAGTGTTAACGGCATTTGCCAATTGCTGGGCGAATGCCTGGGCCGAGGCTTGTGAGGTGAAATTACAAAAACCAGCGCCCTGATGATTACCCAAAATAGAAAGTAAAACCTTTATTCCTTTATCTTGCAAAGGTTTGATATAGGTTGTTTTATTGGTTAAAACATTAGAAACATTTGTATTGAAGAATAATTCGGCTTTTTGGGTTGAAGTATTGTAATTGATGTTGGCAGCGAAAATAATGGCGATGTCGAACAGCTGTTGCCCGGTAGAAAGCTTGTATTTTCCAACATTACGGATATCTGCGTTGTTTACTTCTACATAACATACACCCTTTGGACCAGTTACCCCAATAGCTGAAGTAGAATTTGTAGCTTCTTTTTTAGCCGGGCCAGTTAAGGTTTCGTCCTGGGCAATGTCTTTTTTCTTACAGCCGCTTATAGCAACGGTTAAAAATAAGGCCACAGATAAGGCGGCATTTTTGCATGTTAACAATTTGGTAGTTGTCATAATTTTTTGATTTAAATTGGTTAGAAATTGGTATTAGGCTTGCAATCGCTACAAACAGATTTTATTTATTAATTAGCTATTTACATTTTATGCCATTAGCTAAAAAGATCAATCAAAGTTTTAGAAATATGGTTATTAGTCTCTTTTCGAGACTGGATTTTTGCGAGTATAAGATAAGGGAAAGGCTGTTAACGGCGGTTTGCCGGAAACGAGTGGTTTTCTCATAGGTTTAAAATTTTGGTTAGAAATTTTTTAAAAAAAAAGGTAGGACAACTTTCGTCATCCTACCTGGTATTTGTGTGTTAGAAATTTGCTTTGTTAACGTCCCACCATAATCTGGTGCCGCCGTTATCTGGTCCGCCAAGCAAGGTTACTGCTTTACGTACCTCATCTTTGTTTCCGTTGCCGTATTCTGCTGTTGGATATGGCAATCTGCGAATCTGTAATTGGGTGTTGATTGTACCACCGCTATTGTTGTTGGCTACTGTAAATAGTTTTGGATAACCTGTTCTGCGGAAATCGGCCCAGGCCTCAGCTCCGTCAGGGAAAATAGCTAACCATTTCTGTGTAATAATGCGCTCTAATTTCACTTCGTTAGAAGCCGCTCCATCCCATTTAATGGTAATGGTACTTACTGCATCTGCATTGTTAGCCGGGTTTTTCGGATCTACATAAGCAGTTGGTTTGTTTACAGCATCCGCCAGATAGCTGCCAATAGTTGCATTCCATTGTTGCATTGATGTAGTTATACCGGTTTCATAATTGGTCTGTGCATCGCCTGCACCTGTCCAGCCACGTAATGCGGCTTCAGCTTTTAAAAACCAAACTTCAGCAGCCGTCATCAATATCTGTGGTGCTTTCTGTCCGATAGGTGACCTTGAATTGTCAGGTATAGATGAATTTAAACTCGAGTAGGTTTTGTAACCCGCTTTGCCCAAACCATTAAAAGAAGTATTGGCTCCTGATCTGATCCCTACATATTGTCCTGAAAACAAAGGATCGGTAGCTGGCGTACAATATATTGATAAACGCGGATCTTTGTAACCAACCATGTACGATTGTAGCGCTGCGCCCATAGCGTTATCACCGTCGTAATTTACAGTTACATTCCAAAGGTCGTTGTTTCTGTTACCCGACTGTGCAACAGCCGCATTATCACTTGGTGTAGTCATTAATCCACCTGCTGCTGCCATTGCTTTTTCTGCCTGTAACTTTGCCGTAGCCGGATCAACTTTAACAATACGCATGGCCAAACGTAACCTTAGCGAATTGGCAAGTTTAAGCCATTTTGCAACATCTCCACCATAAACCAGATCGCCGGTTTCGAAATAAGCTTTTTTACCAGGATTTGCCGCGATAAAAGCCTGCAAGTTGTTGGCTGCTGTATCAATCTGTTTAAAAAATTCGGTATAAACCGTTTTTTGGTCATCGTAAGCTTGCGAAATCAATGATTTACCTGCCTGAGTATAAGGAATCGGACCAAATTTATCAGTTACCCTATCCATTGCAATTACCTGTACTAAAAGTGAGATACCCCACGATTCTGGTGCAGTTGTTTTTAATGGTGATATGGCAATCTTAGAAATTGGTGCCATTACATTGGTGTACTGATCATTAAAACCAGTTTCGTTCCAGCCATTATTAAGCGAGTAGTTCATGTTGTTTATACCACCGCCGAATGGTGTTGGAGCCATCATGTAACCGCTAAAAGCATCAGAACTCAAATTCTGTGCAATTTGGTAGTTAGAAAATATATTCTGTTGGATAGGGCCGATGGCTGATTTCAATAAAGCTAAACTCTGCTCGGTAGTCGGTAAATTATCGTTGGTATTAAAACTTTCAAAGTTCTTTTTACAGCCCTGGTTCAGGCCTGCAACGGCTAAAAGTAAAACTAAAGACAAACCTTTAATTTTATGTTGAGATGAATGATATATCGATTTCATGTTTGTTCGTATTAAAATAAAACATTAAGGTTAAAACCAAAACTTCTGGTAACCGGTTGGTTAAAAACATCTATACCAGATAAACCATTACCGGTAGACATGGTAACCTCTGGATCGTAAGGTGCTTTTTTGTAGAAGTAGAACAGGTTTCTACCAATTAACGAAAGGCGCATACTTTTAAATGTTCCTTTTAATGGTAAATTATAACCTATTGAAGCTTCGCGCAAGCGAACTACGGTAGCGCTATACACATATTCGCCAGTTACACCGTTTCTATCACCTAAGAAAGAATAATAGCTTTGTGGGTTAATGGTAGCTGAAACTGCTTTTCCGCTGGCATCTACACCATCAATTTTAACACCGCCTTGTGCCCTTGCATCACCCGATGCTTTTGAAGCACCAGCCTGATCCATCAATGCTTCAGTAAGTGAAAGTACCTTACCTCCAAATTTACCATCTACCAGGAAGCTTAAGCTGAAATCTTTATAATTGAAACTGTTGTTCCAGCCCAACTGAAATTTAGGGTTTGCATTTGCAATCAGACTATAATCTGCACTTTTAACAGGAAAGTAAGGGTTTGCAGTCGATCCGTCACCAGTTAAAATGATGCGGCCGTTTGCATCTCTTTGTAAAGTATAACCGTAAATATCACCATAAGATCCACCTGCGGCTATACGTGAGATATAAGCATTGTTACCTCCACCTGTTAAATCGATCGAATTTAAACCTTGTGAAGCAGCAACATCAATAATTTTGTTTCTGTTCATCGATCCGTTGATTGCCGTGTTCCAGTTAAGGCCATCGCCTTTTAACACATCAGCGCCTAAAGTAAACTGTATACCCTGATTTTGAACATCACCTGCATTTAAGTAACCTGTTGCAACAAGTCCTGATGGTGCTGGTTTAACCGGAATGTACTGGTTTTTGGTGTTTGTTTTGTAATAGGTAAAGCTAAAATTTAAACGGTTGGCCAGAAAACGCATATCTGTACCAATCTCGAAAGATTTTGTTCTTTCTGGTTTTAACTCTGCAAATGCCCTGTTGGTATTAATGGTAAGTGCGCCACCGTTACCCAAAGTATTCTGGATAAAAGTTAAATAAGCTGGCACCGTGTTACCCACTTCAGCATAAGTACCTCTTATTTTGGCATAAGTAATCGCCTCTGGCAATTTCACCATTTGCGATACAATAAATGATAAGCCTACTGATGGATAGAAATAAGAAACATTTGGTGTAAATGACAGGTTTGAAGACCAGTCGTTTCTGCCTGTTAATGTTAAAAATGCCCAATCCTTATATGATAAATTCGCGTTTGCAAATACCGCCTGTAACTGGCTGTGGAAAGCATCACTCGCTTTAGTGGTATTCAAAACATCTGAGGTATAGGTGCCTGCATTGGCCACAATGGTATTATTCGGTGTGAATAAATCAACCGCACTCAGATCACCTGCTAAAGATAATCCTGAGGTTTTCTGATCGTTAATGCTACTACCAATTAATCCGTTAATCTTAAAGTCAGATCCTTTCAATGGTACGGTAACATTTAAGATCGCATCAGCATATTTCTGAATAAAAGTTTGGGTGTTCTGAGACAGATATCCTCTTCCATTTGAGTTAAAGTTTCCGTTTATACCCGAATAACGTCTGTTTTCAAAATCATCAGTAGTACGGTCTATATTTCCCCTGATCTGTAAGTTTAACCATGGAGTAAACTCATATTTCACATTTCCACTTAATAAATAACGGTTTCTGATGGCTGTATTTGGATTAAGGTTGGTTAAAAACCATGGGTTCTGGTTAACATCTGCAGAACCACCAAGCCAGTTCTGGCGGGCAGTACCCACATTGCCTGCAAGCAGATAATTGTCCTTATAAGGTGTGATATCAACTCCCCTTGGAAAAAGATATAGGCCTACCAAAGGGTTATTGTATAATCCAATTGATGGACTGTTATTTATACGTTGATTGATGTAACTTACATTTCCATCAACCGTTAGTTTGTTATTTAAAAACTTGGCTGTTTCGCGCAGGTTAATGTTATGTCTGTTTAGCTTGTTGCCTTCCTGTATACCACTTGCATAAGTATTGGCATAAGAAAAATAGGTTTGGGCAATTTCCGAACCGCCAGAAAAATTGATCGAATTGGTAGCGTTTGTCCCGGTTTGAAAAAACTGGTCAAGGTTATCAGTAGTGTTGCTGATAGGACCTCCCCAGCTGTCTCTGGTTGTAGCAGATGCAGGGCCATAACTGTTTTGGAATTCGGGTTTGTAAGCAATTTTATCAAAAGTTAAACTCGATGAAAAACCGATTTGTGTTTTACCGGCTTTGCCTTGTTTAGTCGTGATTAAGATTACCCCATTCTGTGCCTGGCTACCGTATAGCGCGGCAGCAGATGCGCCTTCCAACACAGTTAAGCTTTCAATATCGTCAGGGTTTAGGTTAGATATTCCATCACCACCGTCCTGGCCACCACCAAAAACACTGTTCTGTTGTGCGTTGGCATTACCGTTATTGCTGATAGGAACCCCGTCAATAACATATAAAGGCTGGTTATTACCGCTTACTGAACGGCTACCTCTTAAAATTACCTTGGCCGAGCCACCAACTCCCGAAGAACTTGGACTAATGGTCATACCTGCAACTTTACCATTTAAAGAATTTACAAGGTTTGGACTTTTAACTTTATTAAGCTCCTCGCCCGATACCTGTTGGGTAGTGTAAGTTAACGACTTTTCTGAACGTTTTATACCTAATGCCGTAACCACTACGGTTTCCAGGTTTTTAGAGTCAGGGGTTAATGTAACATCAAGCGTGCTTTGCGTGCCTACTGTAACTTCTTTGCTCTGGTAACCGATAAAAGAGAATACCAAAACATCGTCGGCTTTGGCCGCAATGCTATATTGTCCTGAAGTGTTTGTCTGTGTTCCACCTTGCGCGCCTTTTATCGTAATGGTAACACCAGGTACCGGATTACCGGTTTCGTCTTTTACCGTTCCTTTAATCGCATCCTGATAAACTGAATGGAAAGAAGTCCGGTTAAAATGATCTGCTGGAGTAGCCGCATACAGGCCTGCTGATGCATAAAGCAATAAGCATGTGAGCTGTAGAGATTTTTTCATATTCATTATGAATAATTTTGAATAAGTATTTGGTTAATTGTTTGCCGCCTTCAGGAGTTCCGTCCGTCAGGTTTTATAGTTAAGAGCGTTTTACTTATACAAATTGCCTACAAGGAAAATGAATTATTTTAAAATATTTTTTAGTAACGGTTTATCGACTGAAGCAGAAATGGATAACGACAATAATTTTAGCCATGGAGGCACTGAAAACACGGAAGATTTTGCCTATTTCAAATGCACGGGTTAGGTTTAATGAATCGTCATCTCTACTGAAGCGAAGTGAAATGGAGAGATTTTTTAAAAGGGGAGGGGCTTAAACCAGGTTCAAAGATTTCTCCACTGCGGTCGAAATGATGATACATCTATTGACTGTATTCACGATAACAACAAAAATAACCATCCAAAATTACAAAGTTCGCTCAGCTGTGCGAAGGTGACTTAGGTGGTCAACCAAAATGGTGGTAGCTATGGCGTGATAACTCTCAGTTCCGATAAAAAACTTACCTGTTAAGAAATAGTGTCAGATGGGTAACATCTGACACCACGAAAAATCTGCTGAAAAAACTTACTAATTAATGCCCCAGCTATAATTTGGTTTATTGCCCATAATCAACATCAGGTTACCACCTTTTAATAATTCGGAACTGGAAAAAGAAAAACTATTTAGCACTTTACCGTTAAGCGTTGCACTTTGGATATATTTATTCACCCTTGAGGTGTTTTTGGCCTCGATGGTAAACGATTTCTCCCTGCCATATTGATTACCAAGATCAATTACCACTTTGCTGAATAAAGGACTTCCGATTTCGTATTGCGGATCGGTGCTGCAACCGCCATCGGTTTGAAACAGACCCAAAGATGCCATCATAAACCAGGCGCTCATCTGTCCCTGATCTTCATCGCCTAAATAGGCATTGGCAATGTCAAAACCATAATACCTGTCGATAATCGCCCTGCTCCATTTTTGGGTGAGCCATGGCTTTTGTACAAAATTGAAAAGAAACGCAAAATGCATCGATTGCTGGTTGCCCTGCATAATCGGATAATCCCAGTAGGCATCATTTGGAGCATTAAAACGCCATTTATAACTCTCATTAAAACCCCATTCCAGTCTGTCGGTAAATTTTTTCTTTCCGATGATATTGGCAAGTCCGCGAATATCCTGCGGGACAAAAAAAGTAAGCTGCCAGGCGTTTCCTTCTACATAATGTTCGTTTGCACCTGATTTAAAAGGATCAAAATTTGGAAACCAGGTTCCGTCTGATTTTTTCATGCGGGCAAAACCAGAGGCAGTATCAATTACATTTTTCCACCAATTGCCCCTATCTGCAAATTCTTTATATTCCTTATTTTTTCCTAACGCTTTTGCAAACTGACTTACGGTCCAGTCATCATAACTATATTCTAAACTATTGCTAAACCGCCCCTTATCATAAGGCACATATTTATGCTCCAGGTAAGGCAATAAATCTTCATTTCCTGCCCGTCCTTTACCAACTGCTGCGGCCGGTTGGGTCTGCATTTTGTACACAGCCGAAAAAGCTTTTTGGGCATCATAATCGCGGATTCCCATTTGGTAAGCACCAACTATAAGCGGGATTTCGTGCTCGGCGACCATCACCGGGATATATTCCATTCCGGCAGGCCCTTTTGCCAGGTATCCATTTGCATCGTACATGGCCAGTTGCGATTTAACCCATTTGGATGACCATTCGGGCGTAACCAGGTTCCAGAACTGGTTTAAATTCCAGAAGGTATTCCAAAAGGCATCGCAGCCCAAAGCCACATCTTCAACATTGGCAAATTTTCTTTTTTGCTCGGTTGCATCAATCCAGGAGCCATCCGTATCGCTCCAGGTATTTCGGCTACACAATGCACGGTACATGTTATTGTAAAACCTTGTTTTCTCACGGCTATCGTCTGAAGAAATAGCCACTCTATCCATCAACTTATTCCAGGTACTGATATTCGCAGCGCGTACCGCATCAAATTTCCAGCCGAAAGGCTGTTCTACTTCTTCCTTAAGGTTACGGGCGGCACCTTCGATACTCACTAACGATATGCCCGAGCGGGCCTGTAGCACATTATTTTCTTTCGTGTCAAATTCTGCATACATGCCGGCATTATCAACAGCTGCACCTCTTATGCTGCTTCCTGATTGAGCTTTACCATTAATCCACCCACCAATTTTTTTGATGTCCTTGTCAAATTCGATGACAAAATTAATCGTATAATCCTGATCTACTCCGCCAGACCATGCATTTGCAGTCTGTTGTACGCTGTAACCTTCAATCCGGCGCTTATCCACCTTGGTGATCTGAAAGCCTTTAATCTTATAATCGTATTCTGCAGGCACCTTTAGGTCGATCATTACCCTTCCATCTTTTGATCTGGGGAAAGTATAACGTTGAAAGCCGCACCTGGTTGTCGAGGTCAGTTCTGCTTTGATACCATATTTTTTGAGCATCACCTTATAATAGCCGATAGGAGCTTCCTCACTGTTTTTATCAATGTTTGACCGGTAACCATCATTTTGCTTCTCCTGTGATCCGATCTGGTATTTAATTTCACCATTTACCGGCATCATTCCTAAACCAGCCATGGTCCATTCGTGAATATGGCTAAAAGTACCTATACTTTCTATCGTTGGATCATAGCCGGCCATCCAGCCTGGATTCTGGTTGTCGGGACTTAGCTTAACCATACTAAAAGGCATCCATGGACCAGGGGCAATCATCCACCTGGAGTGTGCAGTACCAATTTTGGTATCGGCATAACCAGCGCTGGTTTTTAAGGGTTGATCAGAAACCAATACCGCTCCCGCTGCAATCGTTTTTCCATCCGATATGACCTGCCAGGTGGCCTTCTCCCGTTTTTTAGCTATAGGCATTGGCGCTTCCAATATATATCGGCCGGTATCGATCTGGCTGCTTAATACATTTTTTCCATTAATTTTTATGGAAACTGTGGGGTGATTGGCTAAATGTTCAATATCTACCAGCAATGGCTGTACCTTCTTTCCATTTTTGGAGAGGGTGTAATCTGCCGCTTTTACATTCCTGATATATAAATCCTTCGATGCTAAAGCATGGATTTCTGCCGGTCCTTCCAGCCTAACATCATCAAACACCAGCCACGAACCTTCCAGTATGGTAAATGTTACCGTATTACCTCCTGCATGAAGCAAACCTGGCGGAATGTCGATTTTGTAAGGTTCTGCCTTTATATCATTCGTATTTCCGTTAATTCCGCTGGTTTTTTCATTTTCAGAAAAACGGAATTTAAAATCTTTTCCATTAACGGTTACTTTAAATAGGGGCGGTTTTCTGCCGTTATACGCCAAAACATCGGTAATCAACTGAAATTTTTCTGTAGTCTTAAATGGTTTTAAATCAAAAAGGATGTTTAACTGGTGCGAACGGATGCCCGAGGTAGGGCCTGTGCCTCCCCAGCCATCAGCAGTACCCGGCAACACATAAGGCCAATCAATAGCAGGGGTCGATTTTCCGATCAGGTAATAACGGTCTTCCCAGCCAAAATCGTTCGCTAAAAATTGTTGATAATTGCCTGGAGCCAGTGCAAAACCATCTGATTTATTGTCTTTTTCTCCTATTTTCCAAACGGTATGACTTTGGGCAATACTTAAAGCGGGAAAAATTATGGTGAGGAGGGTTAGTGATAATAAAAATTTGAGTAACACTTTAAAATTTTTCATCTTGATTGATCTGATAGGACTTATAATTGATCTACGCTCTTTAAAATAAATTGATTATGTATGTACAAACATAGCTTGCTATAAGTTAAGATCAAAATTTAAAATGGTTAAAATAAAAATGGCTTTAAAATGCTTTTAGCCAGTTATATATTACGGATAAAAGGTAATTTATCCTCCCTGATTAGGTATCTCCATGGATGAATAAATATTTATTGAGAAATATTTGTAAATTAGATTAATGTGTATATGTTTGTACATATAAATTTGTTAAAGCCACATGAATAAAAATATAGCATTAGCAGCACTGATCGTACTTGGTTCCCGAGGGATATCTTCGGCGCAAGAAACCGGGTTGACCGCAAAAGAGCAGAAAAATGTTCAGCCAGAGGTGATGAACAAGGTTAAAACCATGGCTGAAGAACTGATCAAAAAAGGTTTTACCGCTGGTGATGGTTATGGAGAAGTTTGGATAAGGGATTTAAATACCTTTATCGAGCTCAGCTGTAAGGTGAACGATAAATCGCAGATCAGAAAACACCTGATCACATTTTTTCAGTTTCAGCAGCCTGATGGATCCATTTTGGATGGTTACATTCCTTCAGAAAAAGCAGGTACTGAAGGCAAATTTTACAAATCTGATCTGGTTCCCGGATTTCTTGGTCATAAAAATACGGTAGAAACCGATCAGGAGACCTCATTAATTCAGGCGATTGCAAAATATATCCGCATTACAGGGGATAAAACCATTTTAAACGATAAAGTTGCAGGTTTAACGGTTAAAAACCAGATGGAAAGGGCGATGGATTTTCTGATGAAGGAACGGTTTAATGAGAAATATGGCCTAATCTGGGGAGCAACCACTGCCGATTGGGGCGATGTACAACCAGAACAGGGCTGGGGAGTGGTGATAGATGAAAATACTCACCGGGCAATTGATATTTACGATAATGCCATGTTTTTAATTGCTATAGAAGATTTTATAGCTGTTGGAGATTTAAATACTGATCAAACCCGTAAATGGAAAGGGATTTACAAGAATGTGCGTCAAAATATCAACAAATATCTTTGGGATGATCAGGCACAGAAATATATTCCGCATGTTTATTTAAATGGTTCCCCTTTTCCGGCATCGTTTGACGAATCAAAAGTATATTATCATGGTGGTACGGCAGTTGCTATTGAAGCTGGCCTGTTAACCAAAAAACAGGTAAAGGAAGCTTATCAAAAGATGCAGCAAAATGTTAAAGATGCCCATGCAGCAACTATCGGCCTTACACTTTACCCGGTTTATCCGGCAGGTACCTTCCAAAATAAGGTAATGGGGCCATATTCTTACCAAAATGGAGGCGATTGGACCTGGTTTGGGGGTAGGATGGTTACCCAGCTTATAAGATATAATTTATTGGCAGAAGCGAAGGAAGCACTGGATCCGATGTTGGCCAGGGTAATCAGTAATAATGGTTTTTACGAATGGTACACACCCGATAATCAACCAAAAGGTTCTTCAAGTTTTAGAGGCGAAGCCGGCGTATTGTGGACGGCTATTCGTGAGCTGGAGAAGAAGAAGTAAAGTACGGTTGAAATTCGGTTTTTGAGTTACACAATAAACACACATATAATAATAAGATGGGGTAATAAACGATAGGTTTATTGCCCTTTTTTATGGATAAACCAGCGAAAAATAATTCGGGAGATCGTCATTCCCAACCCGATAGCTATCGGGTCGATTGGGAATCTTAATGCATTGTGCCTTTTGTTAGCTTTAAGATTTCCGCCTGCGCGGGAATGACGACAAATCTCTGAGAATGACAGAATAAATGGAATGGTCTGATTCCCATTATTTTACTCATCAATACTTATCTTTCGGCGTTTTCTCCATGTGGATCAACAATTTCCCGCCATTTTGAATATCCTTAAGTTTCATAAAAGGAGTATTTAGTGCATTACCATTAAGCGAGAATGACTCCACATAACTGTTATCCTTGTTGTTATTTTTGGTTTCAATTTCGAAATCCTTTCCGCTAAAATATTGTTTATTGCCCTTAATCCTGATGGTGTTAAAAAGCGGGGCAGATAACCCGATTTCCGGCGAAGCATCGCTAAAACCCTTTACATCAAAAATACCCATAGATGCCATTACATACCAGGCACCAAGCTGGCCCTGATCTTCATCCTGCCCATATCCGTAACCATGTATGCCTTCAGTACCATAAAAATCATCCAAAATTTTTCTCACCCATTTTTGGGTAAGCGATGGTTTTCCTGCATAATTGAACAGCCACGAAATGTGTAAATTGGGTTGATTGCCATGATTATACAGGCTCTCCAACCCAGAAAAAGCATCGATCGTGGTGCCGCCGCCAAATTTATTTTTTTCGGATACGGTGAAGATACTGTCGAGCCTTTTATTAAAATCGTCTTTACCAATGGCCGATATTAAACCCATCGGGTTTTGAGGAACATAAAAAGTGTACTGCCAGGCATTTCCTTCCTGAAAACCTCTCCATGCAGCTTTGGGGTTAAAATCGGATATGAATTTCCCCTGCTCATCTTTAGGCCTGATGAACTTGGAAGTGGGATCAAAAATGGTTTTCCATGCATTTGAAAGCGTTGTTAAACGGTTATAATCTGCTGTTTTATTCAATAATTTTGCCCATTGGCCTACAGCATAACAGCTAAACGCATATTCGAGTGTGTGCGAAGCCGAAAACTTCCAGTTTTCATCTGATCCGGTACCCTGATCCAGGTGATTTACATAGCCATATTTTAAAAACCTTTCCAAATCAGGTTTTCCGGCACCAAAAGGACGGTTTTTAAATTCCAATTCGTTTTTGAGGGCTGCTTCGTAGCCCGTTTTTACATCAAAATCACGAATACCCGAATTGTAGGCCGATGCAATGGCCAAACTCACAAAATTTGTTCCTACGCCTGATACATAGCGGCTATTGGCAATGCCATCTGCCAGCCAGCCCGAATCTTTATACACCAATAACTGACTTTTAACCCAATCCGAATAATATTCGGGATAGGCGATGGCCCAAAGCTGGGTTAAATTCCAGAAAGCACCCCAAATCGCGTCGGTATTATAGTGGTTATGTAAGGGTACATTATTTTTATCGAGTGGGATTCTCCCGATTCCTCCATCGTTTTTGGGATAAGCGCCATTTACATCGCTAGCTAAACCACGGCCAGATAATGCATGATATAAGCCTGTATAAAATTTGGTCAAATCTTGTTTGTTTTCTGAAGTCACCCTGATTCTGCCAAGGTAGCTTGCCCAGGTATTCAATGCCTGTTCTTTGGCCTGGTCGAATGAAAGATGAGCTGCTTCCTGCTTTAAATTTAGCCTGGCGTTTTCAATTGAAGTGTAGGAGAGACCTGCTTTTAAGGTAATGCTTTCTTTTTCTTCAGTGGAAAAAGTGAGGTACAAACCTGCGCCTTTACCACTTATACTTTTTTTGCCCTTTGAAATGTTTTCTCCACTAAAAGTGCCGAAAGCAGTGGGTTTTTTACTTGCTACCACAGAAAAGTACATTTTTACGTCGGCACCGGGCTGATATTTCTGAACATAAACAGGCTGTGTAATTACATATCCTTCAATTTTCCCGTCCGGAGTGAGGTACACTTTTGCATCGGTTACTTTGCCACTCTCGCCCTGTTGATGTCCGATATCAAAAATGACATTGGCCTGTTTAGATTTTGGAAAGGTGTAACGATGAAAAGCAACTCTTTTGGTCGAAGTGAGTTCGGCCTTAATCTTGTAATCTTTCAATAATACCGAATAATAACCCGGCATGGCTATTTCATCCTGGTGATCGAAAGTGGAACGGTAACCTGTTTCAGGTTGTTCTAAACTTCCGGCTAATGTTTGCAGTTTTCCTACTGATGGGGCAAAAACTACTCCTCCGATCTGAAATTCGTGAAAATTGGCAAAACCTTCTATCGAAGTATGTCTTTGGTCGTAGCCTACCGCTTCCCAACCACTTTTATTGCCATACGATCCATTGGTTGATGGTGCTGGTTTGGCCATTCCAAAGGGTACAGCTCCCGGCGTAAAATAAAACCAGCGGCTGTGTGCCGTGCCAATGCGCGGATCTGCATAAGCCAATAAATCGCGGTCGGATTGTGCTTTTACCCGACTGCAAAATAAAGTGGTCAGCAATAAAATGGCAACCTTAATTCTGTTCGATGTCATATCCATAAATTCATTTGTTAATGAAAAAATACTGGTTTATCGCTATCCTCTTTCCAGTCGTTTTCTATTTGTTCAAGCGATTTTCCCTTGGTTTCGGGCAAGAGTTTATAAACCACAATAAACGCGATGATACAGAAAAAGGCGAAAAACCAAAAAGTACCTGCACTGCCAATTTGATTGAGTAAAATAGGGGTAATCTGGCCAACAATGGTATCGGCCACCCACATTACCATAATGCTAATAGCCAGGGCTCTTCCTCGTATGGCACCAGGAAATATCTCTGAAGCCACTACAAATTTTAATGGTCCGATTGAACAGGCAAAACAGGCTAAAAATGCCAGTACACATACTAAAAGCCAAATGCTTGAAGTGGCATTAAAATAGAAACAGATTCCGGTAAGGATTAATGAAACTGCCGCTCCTACAGTGCCATAAAGGTACAGTGGTCTTCTGCCCCAGCTATCTACTTTCCAGATGGCAAACAGGGTAAAAATCATATTTGCCAAGCCAAAAATAATCTGACTGATCAGCGAATTGCTTAATGAGATGCCTGCATTACCTAGTATTCTTGGTCCGTAATATATAATAGCGTTAATACCACTAAATTGAGAGAATAGCGGTAATAAAATACCGATTAATAATGCTTTGCGCATGGATGGCGCAAATAATTCTTTATAAGAGCTTTTAGAATTGTTGCTTTCTGTTGTAAACTGTTCCGGATGAATCTCAGGCAATGTTTGTCCGGTAATGCTGCTGATAATTGAAGCGCCTTCTGCTGTCCGGCCTTTTTGTATCAACCACCTCGGGCTTTCTGGAATGAGTAATAAACCAAACAAAAACAAAACTGCCGGCAGTACACCCATGCCCAGCATACCCCGCCAAACTTCCTGGTTAAATATGCTGTTTAATGCCGAAGCATTAACATGCTGAGCGGAAACTCCGTTCAACAATGCCGCATTGCTCAAATAAGCGACTAAAATGCCAAGTGTAAGTGCAAATTGATAATAAGTAACCAATCTGCCCCTGATCTGTGCGGGAGCAATTTCGGAAATGTAAAGAGGGACTACATTTGAAGCGATACCAATGCCAATACCACCTAGCACCCGAAAAGCAATAACACCAGAGAGGTTAGGGAATAATGCACAGCCCATAGCAGATACCACAAAAAGTACAGCGGTTAAAATTAATGGTTTTTTCCTGCCGAACCTATCGCTTAGCTCACCTGAAAAGGCCACACCGATAATACAACCCACCAAAGCAGAAGATACGAACCATCCTTCCTGTGATGCACTTAAAGCAAATTGCTTTTGTACCAGGGGTAAAACCCCGGATATAACGGCCATATCAAAGCCGAATAAAAAGCCACCTAAAGATGCTACAAGCGTTATTAAAAGCACACTGGTTTTTTTTTGCTTACTCATAATTTATAATTGGTTAAATTTTTATTACTACTAGCATATTGTCAGTAGGGAGGTCGTCTTTCCCGCGCAGGCGGGAATCTTAAAGCATTTTGCATTACGATTCCCAATCAAGTTGGGAATGACGATCCGCTAGTCAACACTTATATTACAGCGCCCCAAAATTCACGTCATCTTTTACAAAAGCCTTAATTACTTTTGCCCTGCCCACACCGGTATTAATTAGCGTATAACTTTCGGCTGCGGCAGGAATTACAAAAGTTTCTGCATAGTGAAAATCAGTAACCTGGCCATCTTTATTTTTTACTTTGATGGAAGAACCTTCTACAAGCATCAGTATATGACAAACATCGTTTGTTTTTACTGTAATCTCCGTATCGAATTCCAGTCGGTGAACATCATAAAAATGTTCCTGATGGGTTGGAAGGTGAATTAACGCCCAGTCTTCCCCTTTTTCAATCACTGCTGGTTTAGCAATCAGGGTATCAGTAACCACAATTCCTTTTCTATCGAAATTTAGGTTTTTAAAAGCATGTTCAATATTAATGGGCCGCGGCTGGCCATCTAATCCCAAACGGAGCCAATCGTACATTTTAAAGGTAAAGATGTAGGGTGTTGCACTAATCTCGAGTACTAAGTTATTGGCTCCGGCACTATGCACCGTGCTATTTGGAATTAAAAAAAGATCATGTTTTTTCGCATCGTGTACCTGCACATACTTTTCGATGTCTATTTCCTGGCTTAATTGCTGACTATTAATTAATGCCTTATTAAATTCAATCGGGTTAATATCTTCCTGGAAACCCAGGTAAACTTTAGCATCCTCATTACACTCCAAAATATAGTAAGTTTCATCCTGGGTAATGTTTTCACCAAATTCTTCCCTAATGTATTTTAACGATGGGTGGCATTGAACAGAAAGATTTCCGCCATCCATGGTATCCAGAAAGTCAAATCTGATCGGAAATTCAGTTCCGAAAATTGATGAATGTTTGCCCAGTACCGATTGATTTTCGGTTAACATTAAAAAATCAAAGGCAACTTCCAGCAGGTTACCATTACTTTCGAAAACAATGCCATTTTCAGGCACAATAAGTTCAAAAGACCAGGCGTAGTTTACTTCGTTTTTATTGAGCCCCTCAATGTTTTCCTGTAACCAATGGCCACCCCACGCGCCGGCTTCAAACCACGGCCGAACACGGAATAGAGATTGACTAATGTGTTTTAAGCCTTCTTTCAGGTCTTTTGCTATAACCCAATTTACTGAACTTTTATGTTGTACATCGGCAACCAGACTGATCCCATTTAAAATTTGAGCTTTATGGTCATTAAGTACCACCCAATCTACAAAATAAAATCTTTTGTACATTTCAGCAGCACTTGCGGGCTTATCTGCCCCGAGGTTGCTAAGCGCGTTGGCACGCATTCGGTACTGAATTTCGTTTTTAGGGATTTCGAGGTAAATGATAGGGGCATTCCAATCGATTAATGCAGCACCGATTCCGATTACAATATTTACTTCGCATTCAACATCGGGTTGGATAGAGCGGTACCCGCTTTCAAAAAAATCTTCGAGTTGGAGGGTGGATTTTTTGCCCCAAACGCTTTTGGTTTCTCCCAGAAAAGGATTGACCAATTGAGCAATTTCGTGGGTTGGCTTGATATGGTCTGAGAAACGGATCCAGTTAACCTTTACATTCTTTTTCTCAAACTCCTGTTGCAAAAGCAATTCTACCTCTTGCCAGAAAACGCCTATATAACCATCAATAATTACCGTTTCCTGTTCAATAATCCAAGATGCCAGTGACGAATAATCATTAAATATTTTGTTGTTGCCTAAAGGATGTACAGGGTACAGGTTATAGCCATTTTCGGGTTGATTAAAATGATCAATCTTTTCTGGCAAAATCCTTTCACCGCTTTTTCTCCATTTGTTAATTACGGGTGTTTCCTGAACGTTATTTTTTACTTCCATAAATTGGACAATATCATTGTTTTATAACAAATGTATATATGTATGTACATATATCCTAATATTTTAAAATAATTCTTATTTTCTGTTTCAATAAGGCTTTGATTTAGGTTGATCTAATTATTTCCAGGAGAAGTGATCTGAAAATATCGTTTTACTTTAAAGGCTATATACATACATAATGTTTCTGTTTATAAGCGCTTTTTTTATCTTTGCTAGGATGCATTTCGCATTTCTTGTTGCCTAAAGAGATGCATGATAAAAAAATGAAATTTTCAATTGATCATAAAAGCCCTGTGCCTTTACACATTCAGGCAGAAGAATTATTGCGGAACCTGATTAAAGATCCCGAATATGCCACCAAATTTCTGCCGAATGAGGTCGACATGGCTAAACAATTGGCAATATCCAGAACCACCCTTAGGCAAGCATTAAATAAACTGGTTTATGAAGGTTTGCTGATTCGCAAAAAAGGCATCGGTACCAAGGTTGCAGAAGTTTCGGTTAGCTCTAAAGCGAGTAATTGGTTAAGTTTTTCGCAAGAAATGCAGGCAAGAGGCATTCCGATCAAGAATTTCGAACTTCACATCAGCTGGGTATTCCCTGATGAGAAACTGGCCCATTTTTTTGATATCGCTACGGATAAAAAAGTATTGAAGTTAGAGCGTTTGAGGGGGAAAGCAGAAGGGGCTTTTGTTTATTTTATCTCTTATTTTCACCCGCGCATCGGGCTTACAGGCGACGAAGATTTTAAACGTCCGCTGTACGAGATTTTGGAGAAAGACCATTCCATCATTGCTGATCTATCAAAAGAAGAAATAAGCGCTAAAGCTGCCGATAAATTTATTGCTTCGAAACTGGATGTAGAAGTTGGAAGCCCTTTGCTTTTTAGAAAACGTTATGTTTTTGACCAGGGCGACCGGCCCATCGAATATAATTTGGGCTATTACCTGGCAGATAGTTTTGTTTATACGGTGGAGAGCAGGCGTGATGCGTAATTAATGATAAAAGAATCTTTAACAAGACTATAATAGACAAAAGGCATTAGTGCGATCGTCATTCCCGCGCAGGCGGGAATCTTAAAGCATATTACATTAAGATTCCCAATCAAAGTTGGGAATGACGTATCGCAGAGGGGCTAGCATAATATACTTTCCTGTCGATAATATTGGTTTATAAAATAAATTAACGCTCAGGCCTGTGCTTCATTTATATTTTTTCCGCTGCTTCTTTATTCTCCTTAGCCCAGCAGCCTGCAGCGCCAACAAGGGCAGCATCTTCATTCAGTTCGGAAATATGGATCGGGCAATTAATGCCTTGCGATTGAAGGTATTTAATCACTCCGGGGATAAAACGACTGGAAGCATTGGCAATATTACCGCCAATTATTATCGCCTCTGCTGCATTATCCTGTTGAAAACCTTTTAAAAAAAGTCCAAGGTTTTGGCTAAACTCTGTAAATACTTTTCGCACCGTTGGACTTTCGTCGTAAAGCAGGGTAAGTTCGCGAACATTTAAAATGTTTAATCCGCTAAGCTCGTAATAACGTTTTAAAAACCATCGTGTAGAGAGGTAATCTTCGGCTATGCCATCCAAAAAAGGGGCACACCACAAATTGGCATCTGTAATTTTTCCTTCTGCGCATACCGCGCTGCCCAAACCGGTACCTAAGGTGATCCCGATGAGGTTGGCGTAATTACGGGCTTCGCCCGCAAAAACTTCGCCTGCTAAAAAACAGGAAGCATCATTACTCAATAAAATCTGATCGCTGCTGATCTGCAGTTCGCTGGCCAACATTTCTTTAACGTTGAGCCCATAAAATGCAGCATATTTATCGTTTCCGGCAATATAAGAAATACCATTTTCGTAATCGAAAGGACCGGGCATGGCAATGCCCAAACAGCCAATTTCCTGGTCAACTTTTTTATAGGCCGCTTTGATGTTATCGGCCCATGTTTTGATAATTTGCTGGGTTGCGCCATGCGAATCTACACGTTCGCGGGTAAAAGACTTTTTAAGGATGTTTCGTTGTTGCATATCGATTACGGCCGCGGTAATATGCGATCCCCCAATATCAATGCCCAGCACATAATTGATTTTATTCATTGCTTCTGCTTCTATAGATCTATAAATGGCTTGTGCCGGGAAGGGCACTAAAAGAAGAACCCTTTTTTTTGTCAAATTGCCTACAGCAGCAAGATTTTTTTATGAAATATTTTTTATTACCTTACATTTGATTCAAAAACTAACCAAGTTGAAAGCAGTCAAGCCAGATCTAGTCGTTTTATGGAAGAAGATTTGTCTCGAAGATGATATAACGTCCTTTGAGCAGCTTTATCGCTTTCTGTATGGCAGGCTGCTTAAATTTTCCATTTATTATGTAACCGACAGGCAGGCTGCGGAAGATATTGTTACTGAAGTATTTGTTAAATGTTGGGAAAACCGGAAGGAAAGTACCCATGTGCTCAATCCTGAAAGCTACTTTTTTATCGCGGTAAAAAATCAATCACTTAAATACCTTAAAAAAAATTCATCGGTTACGTTTATCGATTTAGTTGATACAGAAGATGATGTTTCGGTGAATATGCAAACCCCCGAATATATTATCGAGACCAAAGAACTGCACAGGCAACTCGACCTGGCCATTGCAGGTTTGGCGCCACAGGCAGCAACGGTTTTCAGGCTGATCAAAGAAAGCGGAATGAAATATAAGGAGGTGGCCGAACTGTTGAATATTTCACCACGAACGGTGCAAACACAATTGTTCAGGGCCATCGCAAAACTGCGGATTGTGCTGCAACCTTTAAAAGACAGTGGTACAGATGAAAAAAAGCTTGGAAAAATGATCTCGCTGGTTATCTTAGTGGGAACTTTATCTTTTTTATATTTCTTGTAGGCAATTTTCTCATAAAAAGGAACATATCATAAAGGACGGAACACAAAATGACAGATCAAAGATTTACAGAATTGCTTGGAAAACAATTGGCCGGAGAAATTTCGCCGGATGAATCTATTGAGCTGAAATCGATTTTGGCCGATAATGCAGCGCTGAAAAAAGAACATGATGTGTTACTTACCTATTTTGAGTCTGAAACTGTTGAAGATGAAAATATAGATCCCGTTTTTGAGCGGATCAAAAGCCAGATTAATATTCCAGGAGAATCGAATTTAATCGTTCGTAAAAGTAAATCTTCTTACATCTGGCTAAAAATTGCTGCCGTTTTAGCAATTGCTTTGGCTGCGGTTCTCCTTTACAACCGGGGAAACATTTTCTCTACGCAACCTGATTTATTAAGCGTACAAACCAAAGCTGCTGAGGTTAAAACCATTGTATTGGCCGATGGCTCTACTGTAAAAATCAATGCGGGCAGCAGCTTAAAATATCCGGCCCGGTTTAAAAATGATACCAGGGAGGTTTATCTGTCGGGTGAGGCCTTTTTTGAGGTGCAAAAAGATGCGGCACATCCATTTATCGTACATACAGAACAGCTAGCAATAAAAGTGCTGGGTACTCAATTTGATGTAAAAGCCTACAAAAACGATACTTTTACCGAAACCACTTTGATCAGGGGAAAGGTATCGGTATCGCTGGAAAATAATAGCGACCAAACTTTTATTTTAAAACCGAATGATAAATTTATTTTATCTAATGGCAAAGGAAGCGTAAGTCAGCTGACGCTTTTCAACGGGGCAGGAGCAGATAAAATAGTTGAAACGGCCTGGCTTAACCATGAACTGATCTTTAAAAATAACCGTTTTGATGAAGTAGCCAAGCTTTTTGAGCGCTGGTATGGCATAAAAGTAAACTTTAAAGAACCAGAACTAAAAGCAATTCAGTTTACCGGTCATTTCGAAAAAGAAAGTCTTACCGAAGCCTTAAACGTGCTAAAACTCATCGAAAACTTCAATTATTCGGTAAAGGGCAAAAATGTGTATATCTACCGTTAGCACACAACACTTTAGCCATGTATATTTGTTGCCATGAATTTTGTGCAGCGGATCATATTGTTAATTGGATTAATTTTTCCGCTGTGTGCTTCTGCGCAAACCAAAGTTACCCTGAATTTTAACGATGCCAGTTTCGAAAAGATAATTGAAGCGATACAGAACCAAACTGTTTACCGTTTTGCCTACAGCGAATCCAAAATTCCAACACATCACGTATCCGTTAAGGTAGAAGAAGTGGAAGCTATAAAAGTTATTGAACAGTTACTGCTCAATACAGGTTTTACCTATTCAGTACTTCCTAATAATTTAATCGTGATCAGAAAAAATACGGAAGGAAAATTGAATGCAGATAGTGTCCGTTTTTTAAAGGAAGTAGTTATTACAGCGTTGGGAATTGAAAAAGACAATGAAAAAGTGGGTTACGCTTTAACCACCATCAAAGGGTCTTCCATTGCCAAAGCCAGGGAAAGTAATATGATTATGGCTTTACAAGGCAGGGTAGCCGGGCTTAATATTACGGGTGTAAACGGTGGACCAGGCTCTGCCGCACGTGTACTGATCCGCGGGGTTTCGAGCATGACAGCGGCTTCACCTTTATTTATTGTAAATGGCGTACCTATTGATAACAGCATCAGGGGCAGTGCAAACGAATATGGCGGGGCTGATTATGGCGACGGCATCAGCAACATTAACCCAGATGATATTGAAACCATCACGATATTAAAAGGTTCGGCTGCTTCTGCTTTATATGGTGCAAGGGCAGCTAATGGCGTAATCCTCATTAACCTGAAAGGAGGTGGAGAAAATACCAATGCTAAACTGGAATACAATACCAATCTATCTTTAGATCTCCCTGTAAATTCTACCGATTTTCAGTATACCTATGGCCAGGGTGCGCAGAATAAACGGCCTACTGATCAGTACAATGCCATTTCTACCAGTTTATTGAGCTGGGGAGAAATGATGGACGGGAAGCCGAGCGTTCAGGTTGATGGTTCTATGCGTCCATATTTGCCGGTTAGAAACAATATCCAGAATTTTTACCGTACTGCGCCTGCTTTTATCAATACCTTATCGCTTGTGGGTGGAAATAACCGGAATAATTACCGCATTTCAGCTTCTAATTTAGATTATAGTTCGCTGCTGATTAACAGTGCTTTAAACCGTAAAACATTTAATTTTTATGGGACGGTAGCTTTAAGCAAAAAGCTCTCGCTTAGCCTCACCGGAAATTACATTTACGAAAAAAATAAGAACAAAAGTTATTTAAGTGATGGTCCTTTAAATGCCAATTATGGGATTTCTGCACTGGCTACCAGCTTAGATCAATCTATTTTAGCGCCGGGTTTTGATGCTGAAACAGGTTTTGAAAGCCGTTGGAATGCCGACGAATATAAAACCAATCCTTATTTTTTAATGAACAAACAGGCTGATTATGCCACCAGGAACCGTTATATCACTTCGGCGGTATTAAAATATCAGCTGGCCAGCTGGGCATCACTTCAGGGCAGGATTGGCTACGATTCCAGTAAAGATGAAGTGGTGAGTATTTTGCCTACCGGAACGGCTTTCTCGATCAACAGACAGGGTGGCATAAATGCGTACAATCAAAATCATACTTCCGAACTGAACAGTGATATTTTATTCAGCGCCACACACGACCTCAGCGATAAACTAAGCTTCGAACTTTCTTTGGGTGCAAATTACCGCAATAGAAGGGGTACAAATGAGAAATTAGTCGGTTCACAATTTAAGATTCCTTATCTGTACGTTCCGGAAAACCTCATCACCAGTACAAAAACACTGGGCATATCGAGAATTGTAACCGAATCTGCTTATTACACTGCTGATCTCAGTTATAATCGTTTTATGAATTTTTCTGTTACAGGCCGTTATGATATCTATTCAACTTTACCCGCCCATAACCGTGGCATATTTGTACCCGGGGTATCAGGCAGTTTTATATTTTCGGATCTTTTAAAAATAAAAGGGCTCGATTTTGGTAAATTAAGACTCGATTTTGCTAAAACAAGCGGTGAACCCATTGTGCCTTACACCACGCAGATTTATTACACGGTAGATAATCAGGTAAACGGTGTTCCGGTAGGTGGTTTTTCAGGCGATCTGCCCAATTACAACCTAAAGCCTTTTACTTTGAACGAAATAGAGGCTGGTCTTGATCTTAAATTTTTTAATAACCGCCTGGATATCGATTTTACCTATTTTAACCGCCTTACCCACAACGAAATTATCAATGCCAAACAATCGGTTACCACAGGTTTTACCTCCGCTTATGTTAACCTTGGCGAAACCCGGAACGCAGGTATCGAGCTGGCTTTGGGTTATACGCCGATCCTCACCAAAAATGCAAAGTGGCAGGTCAACCTAAACATGACCAAGGTGAAAAATACACTGCTTTCAATCGATGGCAACAGCAATTATACATTAACGGGTACCTACCGACCTTTAAACGCCAATACAGCGCTCGTAGTGGGAAAGCCGATTACGCAGATTATGGCTTACGATTATTTACGCGATGCCAATGGAAATGTGGTTATCGGTTCGGATGGCATACCTAAAAGGGGAAACTTTATCCCCATGGGCAGTACGATCCCAAATTTATATGGCGGGATCACTAACAGTTTTAACTACAAACAATTTAGTTTTTCTTTTTTGATTGATTACCGTTTTGGCAATAAAATCTTATCCGCAACTGCTTATTACAGTTATGTGCAGGGCTTAAACAAAGCTACTTTGGTAGGCAGGGAAACGGGTATTGTAGCTGATGGCGTGCTGGAAAACGGGCAAAAAAATACGATAAATGTACCTGCTTATGCCTATTATCCCGAACTGGCTACCAATATTTCTGCATTATCGGTGCTTAACGGTAGTTTTATCAAATTAAGGCAGGCTACATTGGGTTATAACTTTAATCCACGTTATTTAAAAAGAACTCCTTTTAGTAGTGTAGCGATTGACCTGGTGGCGAGAAATCTGTTTACATTGCTAAAATACAGTGAAAATATAGATCCTGAATCTCAGTTTTCGCCAACTTTAGGTTATGCCGGGATAGAAGGCGCTTCATTACCAGCCGCCCGTACTTTTGGGATCAACTTTAACTTTAAATTCAAATAAGATGGTGAGGAAGGGTTTTTATGTTTTGGGTTTATTCTTAGTGATGTTGTTAGGCGGTTGTTCAAAGGCAAAGCTCGATGAAATTAATACCGACCCGACCAAACTTACCGAAAACAATTACGATCCCAACAGTTTGCTGGCGCAGGCGCAGTTAAAATATGCTAATTTGGGTTATTATCAGCTATTGTACCAAAGTACCATGATGCAATTGCTGGCCTCAACCTATTATTATTATAACAATGGCGATAAATACATCAATGTTGGCAGTTTTACCGATTATCAGGGACGTATTTTTGACGAAGGTTATATGGATGCTTCCTACATCAGGGAAATGCAGCGTTTGGCCAGGTTAAAAGATCCTGTTGCTTATCAAAACCTGATTGCAATAGGCGATATCATGTTCGTGCTGATTTTGCAACGGATTACCGATACTTACGGCGATGTGCCCTACAGCCAGGCTGTTAAAGCCATGGAAGGCATTAAATATCCGGTTTACGATCGTCAGGAAGATATTTATACTGCGATGCTGAATGATCTTGATGCGGCCACGCAACAACTGGATGCAGAGAAACCATTGCCAACTGCCGATCTTTTTTATAAAGGCGACATTAACAAATGGAAAAAGTTTGGCTACTCTTTAATGTTAAGGGTGGCCATGCGTTTGACCAAAGCTAACCCTGAAAAGGCCAGAGTGTGGGCAGAGAAAGCTGCCGGTAAGACTTTTCAAAGCATCAATGATAATGCAATACTGTTAACCGATGCTTCTTCTTTTAGCAGTCAGAATGGTACTTCGTTGGCCTTACGCACCTATTCTGATTACCTGGAAGTGCGCTGGAGCAAAACTTTGATCGATCAGCTTAAAAATACCAACGATCCAAGGCTGGGTATTATCGGTGAAATACCGAAAGATGGACTGGCAAAAAATGCAGATCAGAACCTGACGGGAAATAGCGATGCCAATGTTCAATTGGGCATGCCAAATGGGTATGACCTGCAAGGGGGAAGTACCGATATCAGCCGTTCGCCAGAATACCCGGGTGGTACGGGCAGCGGAAGTGATTTTGCACCATTGGGTAAATACTCGAGGCCACGCACCGGAATGTACCTGAAATTGGGTGGGCCGATTTTTATCCTGAGTTATGCCGAAATTGAATTTCTACTAGCCGAAGCCAAGGTAAGGGGTTGGAATGTGGAAGGAACTGCAAAGCTGCATTATAGCAACGGACTAACAGGAGCCATCCAATCTTTAGCACAATTGGATCCCCTGGCTGCGGTTGAAGCCAATAAAATTATTGACTTTGTAAATCAAAACCCACTTGACGAGACGAGTACGGAAAATTCGTTAAATGCCATCAATACGCAATATTGGGTAACCACTGGAACCGATTTTAATTTTATTGAGGCTTGGTTAAACTGGAAAAGAAGCGGTTACCCTAAACTTGTACCTGTAAATTATAAGGGCAATGTAACCAATGGCACCATACCAAGGCGCCTGATTTACCTCTCTACAGAAATCCTGAACAACCCGCAAAATTATAAAGATGCGGTGGCCAGGATAGTTGGCGGGGATGTGCTTACGGCGAGGGTGTGGTGGGATAAGTGAGGGAAAAGGATGTAAGATGGGAAATGTATGATGGATGATTTGGACGAAAATAATTTGTACGTCCAAGTTGGCGCTCTTTGTACCCTATTCTATTGGTCGGTGTCTCACCAACCAAGAAGATAACTTTATTCAATCTATCTTTTATGCCGGTAAACTATCGGTCGGTGGAACACCAACCGATAGGTAAAAGAACCAGGGTTAAAATGCATACATATTGTTGCTACGTAGGTTTTCGATGGCTATTTTAGCACAATCAGCGAAGGTATTGTAGTTACGGGTTTCTTCCTCTACACTGATTAAGGGTTTATATCCATATTCACTAAAGAATAATTTGGTATGTGTATCATAGTTTGTAAGAAAATCAGTTAGCGAAGCTAGGTCGGCATCCAGGCCTTCACTTTCGAAGTTAAACTGACAGGAACTCTTATAGGAGATGAATATATCGTCGCCTGCTTCAAATGAAATTTCGACACTGTACTGGCCCGGACCAGTTTGGGTAACAACTTCTTTTTCATTCTTACCTCCTATATCATAAATGATATTGAACGTGATGTACATGGTGTTTAACGAATCAACCTTTTCGCCGGTAATCTCAAAACCAGATGAATAGCCCCAATTAGTTTTGCTTTCTGCCAAATGTTCGTTGTTATAGATGTATTCATCTATCCGGATAGGCTGTACATTAAATATTTTCATTTGAGTAATTTATAGGTATTCAGATCGCTTTGGGAAGTTCATTTAGTTAAACAAACGCAAATCTTTTTAAAGATAAATGGTTTTGGCTAAAGAGGTAAATTTTTTGCCTCAATAAAACCAATACATTTATGATGGCATTATTCAATTGGTCGGCGTCTCACCAACCAAATAGAAAACTTTGTTCAAGTTATCTTTTATACTGGTACAGTTTCGATCGGCGAGATACCAACCGATAGGTAAAATATTCTCAATTAACCCGATAACCATCGGGTTCGGAATGACGATCTTATTAAGAACCCCAAACAAAAAATGCCTCCCAATTTCGGAAGGCACTTATTGTTTGGATAAGGATTTTCCTAAAAAGAATAAGTCAATCCACCGAAAATATTAAATCCATTTGCCTGGTAATACAAGTATCTACTGTAATTTTTATTTAAGATATTATTTGCTTTGGCAAAAACAGAGAATTTATTGTTGATCCTATATTCTGTACCGAGGCCTAAATCTACATATCCTTTAACTGTTTCAATAAGCTCTATGTTGGTGTTGGGAATTACATATTGTGAAGCAGGGACAGGAGCACCTGTATATACTTTTGCTTTTACATCATCCTGTATTACTACAGCTGCATTAAAACTTAGTTTTTTGTTGTAGGTGTACACAAAGTTCGAACTTACTTTTAAACCCGGTTTAAACCAAGAGTAAGTTTCAGAAGCAGGTTTCCAGTCATCAAGGTTTAATTTACCCGTCCACTTTAAAGCATCACTTACCTGTATAGAGATTTCACCTTCTAAACCGGTTAATTTCGTTTTACCGAAATCGTAGATCACGTCAAACTTATTAAAGTCAGTAAAATTGTTTACGAACAATGGCATATCATCAAACTGTTTAACATATACACGCGCTTTATAGCCAAAACCCGGACCGCCGGTGCCTTTGATACCTGCACTGAAGCTTAATTTTTCTACGGTGTTTTTAATCACTGCATTGCTATTTAACCACGGGTTTTCATCCGTAAAGCTTTTTAACGAGTTTCTGTTCACATCACCTTTAACTTCACCAAAAACCTGTAAATAATCAGGGATCAGGGTGAAATCGGCAGTAATCGCAGGGAATATTTTAGAGCTGCTTACTGCACCAAATTCCTGTACAAAATTAATACCTGCTGTAATTTTAGCCCCTTTAACCTGTAAACGGATATAAGGGTTTAAACGCAAAAGGTTATTGCCAACGCTGGTTAAAGCATCTTTACTATTGCCGAATTCGGTTGATGCGGCTAAACCCAGGTTTAACGAATTAATGCGTTTGTTTACATAACCATTTAAACTCAGGTAATTTTCTTTGGCGCTAAATTTATCGTTCCAGATGTAGCCATTGGCTTTTAAAGCATAGCTGAACGCATCTTCATCTTCGGTAAAGTTTTTTACCAGTTCGCCTTCCAGTTCGATGGTGGTTAAGGCCTGTTTGTCTGGATTTGGATTTAGCGTTGGTCTGCTATCGTCTATGCCATAAAAATAAGTACCGTTACGCTCAAAACTAATTTTACCGCTAACAGTATTCTGATCTAAAATGCTTCTGCCAAAAACGCTTAACTGCTGGTTACTGCTGTTCTGTTTGTTCAGCTTTCCTTCCTGACTAAAGTGTTTAAAATATCCACCAAGCTGTAAACCTTCGTCCTTTCCGGTGTTAAAATAAGCTTCGCCTAAAAGTGTTGCTAACGAACCAAATGCACCTTTAACATAGTTGTTTACCAAAATGCTTGCTTTTTCTTCGGCAAGGGCCTGGGCCTGTAATTTTTGGATATCGCTGTTCAGCTCTAATTTTCTATCCAAAATGCTATAGTTCAGTTTTGCTTTATAGGTTTTAACGTCATCCAGGTTCGGACTTCTTCTCAACTTCACCGCCTCAGCTAAAATTGGTTTATATGGGCGTACCACTTCGATCTCTTCGTTAACCACGCCTTTTTCTTCAGGCTTTTTATCCTGCGCCTGCGCAGTCATTAATCCAGCAGCTAAAAAAAACAGTGAACTATATATATATTTAATCGATTTCATAATGCTACTTCTTCTGGTTTAGTTTTTCTAGTTTTTCTTTGGCAGTAGGGATAATATCATCCTTGCCTTCGTAATTATCAATTATACTTAGAAGTGTGCTCTTTGCCTGCAAATTGTCTTTCAGGGCAACGTAGTTATCAGATAAAAGGATAAATGCCTTGGCTACCCAATAATCGTAAGCGGCCATGTTGTTAATCACATCAAAACAGGTTTTTGATGAAGTTTTGAAATCACGCTTATTGTATTCCAATAAAGCCAGGTTGTATTTCGCTTCAGCAGCAGCAATGGTTTTTGTTTTGGCAACCACATTTTTAAACTCTTTAATTGCAGTGGTGGTATCACCTTTTAACAGATAAGCTTTACCTGAATATAAACTCGAACTGTTTTTTTCTTCCTCTGATGCTTTTTCAGAATCTTTAGTCAACTGTGCATATTTTAGCATGTCATCAGGCATGTTTAAAGCCGTGTAAGCCTTTAACAGGTTATTGATGGCAAAGCTATAGTGCGATTTATAATCGGTCGTGGTTTCTAACCTTTTCAGGTAAACAATTGCCTCGTTGTATTTCTTCTGATTTAAGAACAATTGAGAAATACTCACTAACGAACGTTCAGTATAATCGCTGGTCCAATCGTTTAAGATAAACTCATAGTCAGGGATTGCTTCATCCGGACGACCCAGTTTAACCAATGATTCGGCCCTGATAAATTTGGCTTCTTTCTCATGTATGGCTTTAGGGAATTTATCAAAATAAGCATTTACCGCCTGGAATGCACCGTTTGCATCACCTTTTAAATAAGTGTTATTGGCTGCCGCAAAAACAATGTTATCCTGCTCTGAGCCAGAGTAATTTCCAAGTGGGGTAGTGGCTGCATAAGTGATAAATCCGTTCGCATCGCCACGGTCTACATAGATGTTCTTAATCGATTCCATGGCCTGTTTAGCTTCGTCGGCAGTTGGATAATCGCGGATTACTTTTTTAAACGATTCCAAAGCTGCATCGTCCTGATCCTGGTTATATTGCACCAAACCAATGGTAACCAAAGCTTTTGCTACATAACTGCTGCGTGGATATTTAGCTACCAATGCAACAAGATCTGATTTAGATTTATCAAAATCACCCTTATTGAAATAAGTATAGGCTGTTTCGAAACCGGCATCATCTGCGTAGTTTGAATTTGGAAAGGCATTTAACAAACTTTGCATCGTAGCAATTTTTGCATCATATTGATTCTCCAAACCCTGAATCATCCCTTTTTGGAAAGTCGCGTAATCTTCAGAAGTGGTTTTGCGGCTGATGATCTTATTATAATTCGCCATCGCATCACCGTAATTCTTATTTACGAAATATGAATCGGCTAAACGGATGGTAGCATCATCAATTGTTTTCTGATCTTTATCGTTACCTGCCAGGAATTTTTCGAAATAATTAGCTGCTTTGCTGTATTTTTCATCTTCGAAAGCAGCATACGCCAAAGCATAATTTGCAAAATTGTAAACACCGGTTTTATCAGCATCCGGCATTTTTAAGAATTTTTCGAAAGTGCTAACCGCTTCTCCGAACTTGCGCAGCTCGTACATCGATTCTGCTTTCCAGTAAGTGTTCAATGCATTGATCTCATTATCTTCTGGGAATTTCTCAGAGCGTAGGAACATCGATAAAGCATTAGGAAATGCCCTTTCGTTATAAAACTCCAATCCGCGGAAATAAGTCACCTTCTGATAAGCTTCTTTAGCCTCCAATGTTTTATCAGGGATTGGCTCCAAAATATCTACAGCGGCCTGATAGTTTTTAGTGGTTAATAACACCTCGCCCAATAGGGTTTTGGCTTCATTTATTTTGCGCGATTTCGGGAAGGTTTTTAAGAAGCCCTGCGTAGCCTCTAAAGCCTGTTGGTGAAATTCGAGCTCGTAGCTTAACTTGGCATAATTTAACCATGCTTCTTCCTGGATCACTTTATCAAAACTTAAACGCGAAGCCCTGAAAAATGCACTTTGTGCTTTTTGTTTGTCGCCCAACTGGATAAAATCCTTACCCAGGGTAAGCATACCGTTTTGCAGATAAATGTCGTCGTTATTTAGTTTTTCTAAAACGCTGATCGATTCTTTGTACTTTTTATTCTGAAATAAAGAGTAACCGTACTGATAAATGAACAGGTTATTTTTGGTTTCGCTTTTATCTTTTGCATAATATTCTGCAAAGTATTTTTCAGCATTTTTAAATTCAGATTTTGCGAAGTAAGATGCCGCTACCAGGCTCAACATTTCGGGCTCGAACTGTTGTTTGGTTTTTTGCATGGCAGGCAAAGCATAGCTGATTACATCATCATAACGCTCATCCAAATAGTACATCGAAGTAATGTAATACGGATAACTTGCTTCGTAAGTAGGAGAGCCTTTTAACTTTTCGAAATTGGCCAATGCCGTTTTATACTCCTTGTTTAAGTAGTTGATGTAGGCAAAATAGTAGGTGGCACTTTCCTGAAAATCGCCTTCCTCTTTTTTAACTTTTTCGAATAAAGGCTCTGCTTTTTCGTAATCCTTTAACTCAAAATAAGCATAACCCTGTTTAAACTGGTACTCGTTCCGTTGTTTGCCAGAAAGGGTAGAAGGATCTGTTTTTTCGAACCACTCTAAAGCTTTTTTATAATTTTTCTGGTTGAAATAGGTTTTTCCAACGTAGAAATAAGCCAGTTTGGTGTTCGGATTTAACGGATAATCTCGGATAAATGCCTGGAACAAACTTTCGGCATCAGCATTGGTCAACTCTAAAGCGCAAACTGCTGCATAAAATTTTGCGTTCTCTTTTAATAAAGATAATTCGGCATTGCTCTCTGTTTGGGTAGAAGGTTTATAACGTTGCAGCTCAACTAGTTTAAACTGTTGTGCAGCTGCAGTGTATTTCTCTTTGTCTAATAATTCTAAGCCCGTTTGATAGTTTTTGTTGAGGTTCTGCACAGCGCTAACCTGAGCGTAGGTGCTAAAACTTCCTGCTAAAAGTAGCGGAATTAGTAAGTATTTTTTCTGCATTGGTTTCAAATATGGTTGGTACTAAATTAGAAATAGTATCAAAGCTTATCAACAGAAGTAATTAACATCTGTTAATAACACAAATTAACGACGGGATTTTTGGTTTGGTATTAGGGAGTAGACGAATGTTGAAAAATGATGAGGTTCATTGGTTCAGTTGTCATTAGCACTGCCGCATCTGGTAGAGGTTCACTGGTTCATTTGTCAATAGTTCATTGGTACCGCCGCATCCGTCATTGCTAGGCTTTTCATCCAACAAAGCAATCTAGTAGAAGGATTAATTGGTCAATCATATAAACTGGTTAATCGCCATAGACTATTAGTAATGGACTATTTACCAATGCATTTCTATAAAGACGCTGGACTTAGTCCTTTTGGCAAGATGCTAGATTATGGACTCTGCACAAATAAACCAATGACCAATGAACGATTGAACTAACCTACCCCTGGCTTGCCAGTAAATACAACACTGCCATTCTCACCGCAACTCCATTCTCTACCTGTTCTAAAATGATAGATTGTTTGCTGTCGGCCACATCGCTGGTAATTTCCACACCACGGTTAATAGGGCCTGGATGCATTACGATGATTTCTTTATCTAGGTTATCTAAGATCTGTTTGTTTAGGCCATACATCATGGCGTATTCCCTTAAAGATGGAAAATATTTAATGTCCTGACGCTCTAATTGGATACGTAGCATATTTGCTACATCGCACCAATTCAGTGCTTTAATAAGGTTATGCTCAACCTTTACTCCAAGTTGATGGATGTGTTTTGGGATTAAGGTTGTTGGTCCGCAAACCATAACCTCGGCACCTAAACGCTGTAAGCAAAGGATATTGGAGATCGCTACACGCGAGTGAAGGATATCGCCCACAATTACCACTTTTTTGCTTGCCACATCGCCCAGTTTCTGGCGGATCGAGAAAGCATCAAGCAAAGCCTGGGTAGGGTGCTCGTGCGCACCGTCGCCTGCATTTACAATTTGTGCTTTTACGTGTTTACTTAAAAACTGACCTGCGCCGGCGTAAGGGTGTCGCATCACCACCATATCAACTTTCATTGATAAGATGTTGTTCACCGTATCAATTAATGTTTCGCCTTTGCTTACCGATGACGAGGAAGCTGCAAAATTAACCACATCTGCCGAAAGCCTTTTTTCAGCCAGTTCGAAAGAAAGTTTGGTACGGGTAGAGTTTTCGAAGAAAATGTTGGCAATGGTAATATCACGAAGCGAAGGCACCTTTTTGATCGGCCTGTTAATCACTTCCTTGAAATTATCTGCAGTTTCGAAAATTAATTCGATATCATTCCGGTTAATATCTTTAATGCCTAAAAGATGTCGGGTTGATAGTTTTTCTGCTGCCATTTTTATTTATTGTTTTCCGATATTAAAATCACTTTGTCTTCACTTCCTTCGCTCGCCCAGGTTACTTTTACCTGTTGCGAATTTAAGCTATCTACCTGATGCCCAATGTAATCGGGTTCGATAGGTAAATGCCTGCTAAACCTCCGGTCTATTAAAACCAAAAGTTCCACTTTCTCTGGTCGGCCGTAAGCAAGCAGGGCATCAAGTGCCGCCCTGATGGTTCTGCCTGTCCAAAGTACATCATCAATTAAGATTACTTTTTTGCCTTCGATGATAAAATCGATCGAGTTGCTGCTAGCGGTAACCAAACCATCCTTACGGCGGAAATCGTCCCTGAAAAAAGTAATATCAAGGTTTCCCTTTAATATTTTCTTGTTTTTTAGGATTTGCTCAAGTTCCTGGTGGATGCGGTCTGCCAAAAAAATACCCCTCGGCTGGATGCCAATTAAAACGGTATTCGCGAAATCGTCGTGGTTTTCAATTAATTGATGGCAAAGCCTCTTAATTGTAATCTGAATTTTTTGTCCGTCAAGAAGTGTTTTCTTTTGCATTGAAGAAGGATTGGGCAAATATATAAAAATGTTTTAAGGTAGGAAAGTTGAATGTAGATTGTTTTAGGGTTTCATTGTTAAATTGTTCTTTATCAAAATGTAATGCGTAAAATATTTTTTTTGGAGGAGCAGAAAGGATAAAGCAAAAAGACTAAAGTTGAAAAACCACAGACTCCCATTTAATCTTTTTAAGCTTTAGTCTTTCTGCTTTCAGCTTAATTTGTTTTTTAGCTTAAATTTTGGAAAGCAAGCTCAGCTTTTTATCTTAACGTTAGTCCGGCTGTACACTTTAGTCCCAATTTTCATCCGATAGCTATCGGATCGGGAGCTGCCGTTTCCATCCGGTTTAGGTGGTTGGTTTTCTGCATTTATTAAGGGTAAAAACCCACTGTTTCAATTGTTCTGGTCTAGTTCGATTAGCTTTAAAAGATTATCATTGATTAACCTCGTAATGATACTTTTTCCATCACCTATCAATTTTCCATCGACTTTATTAACAGGAAAGGCATTTTTTGTAGAACTGCTGATGAAAGCTTCTTTGGCATCGTACACCTCGTCTACAGTAAAATCCCTTTCACTAAAAGTATAACCAGGAATTTCCAGACTTAAAATTTTCTTTCTGGTAATCCCATTTAAAACTTCATTTTTCGCTGTAATAATCTCGCTGTTGGTCACAATGAAAAAATTTGCCCTTGGGCATTCCCTCACTTTGCCATTGTTATGGTAAAGCAGGTCGTCGGCTCCGTTTTCTTTTACAAATTTCTGTAAACGGATGGCCTGTAAATAATCGATCGTTTTTACCTGTGGTATTTGCCGCTGGTGGTTATAGCTCACCAGGGCGACCCCCGTTTTGGTTTCAGTTTCGATAATATTTAAAGGCGTTTGGATAATGATGAGATTTGGTTTTACCATTGTATAACCATCTTCAGAGAAACCACCGGTAAGGATAATTTTGATGCCCGAATTTGGAATGTTGTTTTTTTCGATCAATTTAAGGATTGCCTCATGAAGCTGTTCGCGGTTAAGTTCCACTTCCAGGTTCATTTCTTTGGCCGAGTGATAAAAACGGTTAAAATAATCCTGTATAAAAATGGATTTGTTGTTGATCGTTTTCAGAAAATCGAAAATTCCGTATCCTCTTTGAATGGAAAGGTCGGCTACCGAAATATTGGCATCTTCCTGTAAAAACAGTTTATTGTTGATCGAAATATACATCATACATCAGCTAAATAACAAAGGCTAATTTACAGGATTATCTTTTTTATAGCCAATAAATGGTGTAGATAAATCGGAATAGTACAGAAAATTGATTTTTAAAGCAGCTTTAATGGCTAACTTTATGCTATGGCCCAACCTATAATTTTTTTTGACGGCATTTGCAACTTATGCAATGCATCGGTGCAGTTTGTAATTACTCACGATAAAAAAAATCATTTTAGGTTTACGGCATTACAGGGAGATTATGCCAAAGAAACATTGCCTGAATATCGTGTCGATTTGCAAAAACTGAATACGGTTTTGCTGTTGGAAAATGGAAAGCTTTATACTAAATCATCGGCAGCCTTACGCATCGCTAAAAAACTCAGCGGACTATTTCCTCTGCTCTATATTTTTTACGCAGTTCCGAAAGTTATCCGCGATTGGTTTTACGATATTATTGCTAAAAACCGTTATAAGTGGTGGGGAAAGCAGGAGAGTTGTTGGGTACCAACAGCCGAGTTGAAAAGTAAGTTTTACCCTTAGTTTTGCTGATCGTTTTTCTTTCTGCCCGGCGACCATAACCACAGCGATAACACGATCAATGGAATGCAAATACTTAATGAAATTACAATCAGGATCGGGCGCTGTTTTATCATGTCTGCTTCCTGAGAAATGAAAACATATACTGCTTCTTTAATGGCAAATATGGTAATGATGGTGGAGAGGACAGCAAATAGTTTACGCATGATTTTGTTTTGAATGCAAAGATTGCATTTATTTTTAAAAGCAGGAAGAAAAGTCGTCATTGCGAGGCAGCTTTTGGCATTTATCAAAAAAAAGCCAGTCGGATTTCTCCAGGCTGGCTTCTGTTTAAACCAAATAAACAACAATTACTCCGCCGTTTTAACAGGAGTTAAATCTTTTAATTCTTCTTCTGTAAATAAGCGATAATGTATTTTGAATGTTTTTTGCAATGGTGTTTCTAAAGAAAAACCACCTACACCAAATCCATCCAGCACATCTAAGGTAAAATGCGAGAATTTCCAATATTCGAAAAGATCCCTGTCTACCCAGAATTCGCAACCTTCTACTTCACCCAAACAAACATCCCGCATCCGCAGGTAATAGCCTCCTTTTTCGAAACATTGCGGTTGAGTGCCTTCGCAACAGCCACCGGCCTGGTAGAACATGAGTTCACCGTGCTTTTCTTTAAGTACCGCAATCAGTTCCTTGGCTTTCTCTGTGCAATCTATTCGCTCAATCATGATTATTTATTGTTGATGGTTAATAGTCTAATGGTTGATAGCCATGGTGCCTATCGCATGTCTTTTTTAAAACTTGTTAAGCTACTGCGATAAAACGATGAGTATTCAACTAACAAGCCAGTAACTATGATCTACTAGGCTATTGCCATAAACGATAGGCTATGAACCAACAGACCATTAACTATGATCTAACTAAAAGAAACCCAATTTATTTTTATCGTAAGAAATCAACATGTTTTTAGTCTGACGGTAATGGCCCAGCATCATTTTATGATTTTCCCTACCTACACCTGATTGCTTGTAACCACCAAAAGGTGCACCTGCAGGATAAGCATGGTATTGGTTTACCCAAACACGGCCTGCCTGGATGGCGCGAGGCACCTGATAAAGCTCATGGGCATCGCGTGTCCACACACCAGCGCCCAAACCATATAAAGTATCATTGGCAATTTCGATCGCCTCTTCAACCGTTTTAAAAGTAGTCACGGCTAACACCGGACCGAAAATCTCTTCCTGGAAAATCCGCATTTTATTATGGCCTTTAAAAATGGTTGGTTTAATGTAATAACCGCCACCCAATTCGCCGGGTAATTCATTTACTTCTCCACCTGTTAATACTTCCGCACCTTCTTCTTTTCCTAATTTAATGTATTGGGCAATTTTTTCATATTGGATTTTTGAGGCTTGCGCACCCATCATTACCGTTCTATCGAGCGGACTACCGATTTTTATCGCTTCGGTTCTCTCGATTACTTTGGCAATAAATTTTTCGTAAATATCTTCCTGAATCAATAAACGCGATGGGCAGGTACAGATTTCACCTTGATTTAAAGCAAACATTACCGCACCTTCTACTGCTTTATCTAAAAAGGCATCATCATCGGCCATCACCGAGCTGAAAAAGATATTTGGCGATTTTCCACCTAACTCTAAAGTAACCGGGATAATATTTTCAGTAGCATATTGCATCACCAATCTTCCGGTAGGGGTAGAGCCTGTAAATGCCGCTTTGGAAACTTTGGGATTGGTAACCAGTGCACGGCCAAGTTCTGCGCCAAAACCATTTACCACATTAACCACGCCCGGAGGTAATAAATCGCCAATCAGTTCCATTAAGATCATAATTGAAACAGGCGTGCTTTCTGCTGGTTTTAACACCACACAGTTTCCGGCTGCCAGGGCGGGAGCCAGTTTCCAGATACCCATTAAAAGTGGAAAATTCCAGGGGATGATCTGTGCCACTACGCCAATTGGCTCGTGTACAATAAGCGACACTGTATTTTGATCGAGTTCTGATAATGAACCTTCTTCTGCTCGGATCACGCCGGCAAAATACCTGAAATGGTCTACACCAAGTGGTAAATCAGCCGCTAAAGTTTCCCTAACCGCTTTTCCGTTATCTATGGTTTCAACAGTTGCCAGGTACTCCAGGTTATCTTCCATGCGTTGGGCAATCTTATTTAAGATGATGCTTCTTTCGGTTGAAGAAGTTTTGCTCCAGGTTTTAAATGCTTCATGCGCAGCATCTACCGCCAGTTCTAAATCTTCTTTGGTAGAGTGGGCTGCTTTTGTAAATACCTTGCCATCAATCGGTGATATATTGTCGAAATAGGCGCCTTTAACCGGTGCTACAAATTTTCCGCCGATATAGTTATCGTAATGGGATTTGAATGATGGTTTCTCAATTAAATTTTCCATAATTATTATTGATGATTAAATTTTAAAAGTCACCATGAGCAGGATTAGACATAGGATTTTAGTGGGATTGCTCATCATGATTTTTGTGGTAATAAGATTTGGTTAATACAAACCTAATGGCAAAGCGGGCGGAACAGATAGGATAATCGGATCAATCGGTAGCATTATCGTTTCAGGTTTTGTAACCATCTTGAAGCAGTACCAATCTTGGTGCTCAGTTAGTGGGGATTGTCGTATTTAGCAGGATAATAGACACTAGGGATGACGGTTTAAAAAGATGGAAATCGTTATATTTGATTATAGTAAATAAGTCTAACCAAAATTATTTCGGTTTATGCAACATACATTGGATCAGGTAAAGCTCAGCGCTTCGGAAACCTTAAAGACTTTGGTAGAGAACAGAACTTCCTATACTTTAGAGCGCTGCGAATTAAATGTTTTCGAAACCTATACCCAATCTTATAAAGTTCCCCTTACTTTTAACGATTTTGTGATTACGAGTATGCTGAGGGGTAAAAAGGTGATGCATCTGTTCGATAAAGCGGGATTTGATTATTTTCCTGGTCAAACCGTTATTGTTCCTCCATCCGTTACTATGGAAATTGATTTTCCGGAAGCTACCAGTCTGAACCCGACACAATGTATTGCTTTGGCTATTGATCAGGAACAGATCCAAAAAACAATTGTTTATTTAAACGAGTTTTTTCCAAAGGAGGGAAGTAACGAAAAGTGGTTGTTGAATTATGATGAATACCATTTTTACAACAACGAAGAAATTGCCTACCTTATTAATAAGGTGATCCGCATCTGCTCCGAACGTACAAAAGAAAAAGATGTGCTGGCCGATTTAACGCTAAAAGAGTTGTTGGTACGCATTATGCAGACCCAAAACCTTAAAACCATCAGCGATGACGGTTATAACCTCAATCAAAACCCGCTGGCTTTTGTACTGAACTACATTAAATCGAACCTGAACGAGAAGATAAGCATTAACAGTTTGAGCGATAAGGCCTGTATGAGCAAGGCAACATTTTACCGGTTGTTTAAACGCGAACTGGGCATTAGTCCGAACGACTTTATTTTAACCGAAAAAATAAATAAAGCTAAACTTTTACTGGCCCAGCCTGGTACAAAAGTAGCTTCAATAAGTTATGAACTGGGTTTTAACGATGCCAATTACTTTATCAGGGCATTTAAAAAGATAGTGGGTATTACACCTGGTGCTTACCAAGTGCAGGTGGTAAAACAATTGATTCATTAAAACAATAGTCGAACTAATTAAATTAGCGCATCTTTGGTATGCCATAATTTCTAGATGAATATTACTTTTTCTTAGCTAATTGTACTTGAAATTTTCTACACCGGTATATTCAAAATAACCGTTAGGTTTTAGCTTATATACTAAAGCTTGGTTTTTTACAGTTCCTTTATCATTTACTAAAGGAATAAATATCGACTGCCTACTTGTATTATAGGTAATAAGCTGTACTGGGCGCTCTGGTCTATCAACAACGCTAAAAAAATCGAAATATACATCAATGTAGTTTAGCATTTCGTTTTTAGTTTTAAATACTTTTGGTGAAGTTAATTTATTACCAGTTATTCGGAATGCTTGAATTATTTGTACAACATCTTTGCTTGTTTGGATGCTGTTAGATATAGCAAAATAGGTTATGTTGCTTTGAATTTTAACCGAATATATTTTAGAACAGAAACTACCGCCATTTGCATCTTCTTCTTCCACTACCTTAGAAAAAATTTTATCATTATTTCTCCACTGTATTATTGATTTAAAATACCGCATTGTTCCACCGATTCCATCGTCCCAACTGTATATTCTAAAATTCCCATCAGCTGAAGTATTTATATTGCAAGTGTTTTTTGCCAATAATTTTCTAAAAGTATAGTTAATGCTTTCTGGATTGTTTTTTATCAAAGCAATAAAATTCTCCTCAACTTTTTTTGAATAGTACAATGTACTATCAATATCATTATTAGCGCTTTCAGGATAAAGTTTATTGTAAAGCTTAATAAGCTCAATTTCTTTTTTCTCCAGTTTTGATGATTGAGAAAAGCTACTGCTTGATATTAAAAGGAATAAAATAATTGTAAGATTGCGTAATTTCATTTTAGTTTTCTATTAGATACTTTTTGCTGTAAGTTAATCCCATCAAATCGTAGCGTTTAAACTGTGTTTTAAGCCTTTTCTGAAAATCGGAATAGTTACGTTTTTCTTTCGGACTCCACAAAATTTCGCTTAAAGCATCCAATCTGGGGAAAAGCTGATACTGAACTTTCGCAGGATTGGTGATATACTCACTCCATAAACAGCCTTGTCCACCCCAGATGTATTTAGCCTGTTCGGCTGTTAATTCGGCCGGTACGGGTTCGTAATTGTATACATCAATTAGTGGAGAAAATTTATTGGCTGTTAAACTATCTTCCTTTGCAAACTGGGCGTGGTTAAAATACATTTTAATTTCAGGCGTCATAATTACTTTATGTTGCTGTTTGGCGGCTTCAATACCACCTTTTTCGCCCTGCCAGCTCATTACCACCGCATTTGGCGCCAAACCGCCCTGTAAAATTTCGTTCCAGCCGATAATGGTTTTGCCTTTGCTGTTTACAAATTTTTCCATCCTGCGGATAAAATAACTTTGCAGTTCACTTTCGTTTTTCAATCCGTTGGCTTTCATTATCTCTTGCGAAACAGCAGATTTTTTCCACCATATTTTGGAGGCTTCATCACCACCAATGTGGATATATGGCGATGGGAATAAATCCATCACTTCTGTTAAAACGTTTTCCAAAAATTTAAAAGTCGTATCCGAAGCCTGTAAAACATTGTTATATTTGTTCATCATTCCCCAGGTTTGGGCAACTTCATATTTTTTATTGGGCTCGGTTCCTAATTCAGGGTAGGCAGCTAATAAAGCCATGCTATGCGCAGGCATTTCAATTTCAGGAATAATGGTAATGTAACGTTTAGCGGCATAATCAATAACCTCTTTAATCTGCTCCTGCGTGTAGTAGCCTCCATATTTAATGCCATCTGTTTGGAGTACTGCGTCTATAGGGGTAATTTTAACTTCTGTTGGTAAAACCTGATATTTGATGTTTTCATTTCCTTGTCCGGGCCACAGGCCAATAATGCTGCCATTTCTCCAGGCCCCAATTTCAGTAAGCTTAGGGTATTTTTTGATTTCAATCCGCCAGCCATGGTCATCAGTTAAATGCCAATGAAAATAGTTCATTTTATGAAGTGCTAAATAATCGATGTACTGTTTTACAAAGGCTACATCAAAAAAATGTCGACTTACATCGAGGTGCATGCCACGGTAACCGAAACGGGGATAATCAGTAATTTCGACATTTGGAACATTTAAAGTAGTAGATTTTGATGTTGGCAATAATTGTATCAAACTTTGGATGCCATAAAAAGCAGCGGTGTCTGATCCGGCTGTAATGGTAATGGTATTTTGATCTACCTTTAATTGATATTGATTTAGATTGCTTACTCCTTTATCAACGATCACATTGATCATGTTTTTTCTTTTAATGTCAGGGTTTTTAAACCATTTCAGTTTTAAATTATAATATTTATTTAGGTACTCATCTAAAAAACTAATTGAACTGATCGCAGCAAAATCGGCATAAAAACTGGTCGTAATATCTATTTTAAATGGTTGTGCCTGTTGATCTGATTTAATAGCAACAGGTTGAGGGATAATACTTACTTCCTGTGCCGAAAGTTTAAACGAAATAATTGTTAGAAACAAAAGGATAATTTTTCTCATGCTGAAAAGACTTGGTTACACTTTTCAAAAGTAGTCATTATAGGCGGTTGATAGGAAAAGGTTTGGCAGGGCGAATTACTTTGTTACATAAACCCGATGGGAGCGGGCACGAAGTGTAACGGAGTAAAGCGGACAGCGGGGCAGGAGTTACCGATTTAGGATGGCGTTCGTTTCCAAATATTGAACCATATACGACATTTAAGAAAATATAAAAGTATGCTGTAAAACTTAAGTGTACTCAGGTGACTTAGGTGGTCAAAATCCATTGATTGAGTTTGCTTCGTCCCTCAGATTGAAGCACGACGTCATCTCGACTGGAACGTAGTAGAATGGAGAGATCTAGCACAGTAAGATTTCTCGATTTCGTTGCACTCCGCTCGAAATGACGGAAACTCGATGAAGCAAAAAAAATCCCGATAACTTTCGCTATCGGGATTAATATATTCAGTTAAAAAGAACTAGCCTTTTTTAGCTTTGCTTTCTTCGCCTTCTAATTGCGATTTCAATTGAGCCAATACGTCTAAGTCTCCTAAAGTAGATTTCTCTACAGAATCTTTAACTTTTTTAACCGCAGTTACCGCAGCTTTAGCTTCTTTTTTCTTAGTTGCTCTTTCTTCAGCAACAGCTTCAGCTTTAACCTCTTCCCAGATACGGGCGTGAGATACTACAATGCGTTTTGCTTCTTTGTTGAATTCAATGATTTTGAAGTCATTGGTTTCTTCAGCTTTAACCGAAGTACCGTCTTCTTTAACCATGTGTTTAGTTGGTACGAAACCTTCTACACCATAAGGTAAAGCAATAACAGCACCTTTATCAGTTACTTTAACAACTGTACCTTGGTGAACCGAATCTAAAGTGAAGATCGTTTCGAAAGTATCCCAAGGGTTTTCTTCCAATTGTTTGTGACCTAAGCTCAATTTACGGTTATCAACATCAAGTTCTAAAACAACAACATCTAATACATCACCAACTTTAGTGAATTCGTTAGGGTGGTTTACTTTTTTAGACCAAGATAAGTCAGAGATGTGGATTAATCCATCGATACCTTCTTCGATTTCAACAAAAACGCCGAAGTTAGTCATGTTTTTAACAGTTGCTTTGTGCTTGCTTCCAACCGGGAATTTAGCAGCAACTTCTTGCCATGGATCGTTAGATAATTGTTTAATACCTAAGCTCATTTTGCGCTCGTCTCTGTCTAAAGTTAAAACTTCAGCTTCGATCTCATCACCAACTTTTAAGAATTCCTGTGGGTTTCTTAAGTTTTGTGACCAGCTCATTTCAGAAACGTGGATTAAACCTTCAACACCTGGGATGATTTCTAAGAAAGCACCGTAATCTGCAACAGTTACGATTTTTCCTTTTACTTTAGAACCAACCTGGATGTCAGTGCTTAAGTTCTCCCAAGGGTGTGGAGTTAATTGTTTTAAGCCTAAAGCGATACGTTTTTTCTCATCATCGAAATCTAAAACAACCACGTTGATTTTTTCATCTAATGATAATACTTCTTTCGGATGCTCTATGCGGCCCCAAGAAATATCTGTAATGTGAAGTAAACCATCAACACCACCTAAATCGATGAAAACACCGAAATCAGTAATGTTTTTAACAGTACCTTCAAGTACCTGACCTTTTTCTAATTTAGAAACGATCTCTACTTTTTGGCTTTCTAAATCGTCTTCAATTAACACTTTATGAGAAACTACTACGTTTTTAAACTCATGGTTAATTTTAACAACTTTAAATTCCATTGTTTTACCCACGTATACATCGTAATCGCGGATAGGTTTAATATCAATTTGAGATCCTGGTAAGAAAGCCTCAACGCCCATGATATCAACAATTAAACCACCTTTAGTACGGCTCTTAACGAAACCGTTGATGATTCTATCATTTTCAAGAGCCTCGTTAATAGCTTCCCATGATCTTTGGGTTTTTGCTCTTTTGCGGGAAAGGATCAATTGACCGTTAGCATCTTCCGGTGCTTCAACGAAAACGTCAACTGAATCGCCGATTTTAAGATCCGGTGTATCACGGAATTCTGAAGTAGAAACTAAACCGTCTGATTTGAAACCTACGTTTAATACTACATCTTTGTTGTTAATTGAAACAACAATACCGCTGATGATTTCACCTTTAGTGATCTGATTGAATGTTCCGGCATACATATCTTCAAACTTTTTACGGTCTGCATCATTGTAATTACCGAAAACTTTTTCATCTGCATCCCAATCGAAATCTTCGGTTGGTGTTGCTAATGATGATTTGATCGATTCGATCGAAACTGAATCAGCTTCTGATTCAATCGTTTCTTTTTCAGTCAGGCGTCCGCCTTCTCCCTGAAGTTCAGCTGTTTTTGCTGCTAATTCTTTTTCTGCTACTTGTTTTTTAGCCATTAATTAATTATCTCCTTTTTTCCCTATTTAGGGACTGCAAAGGTAAAAATTTTTTAATTAATAGAAAAGATTTTTTTAATAAATGTTGCTGATTTTTAGCGTTTTATAATTCCCCTCCCATGGAGGGGTGCCTGAAAGGCGGGGTGGTTATTTAAATTTACCAGATACATTACGTGATATATGAGCATAATATAATGATTTTTAATCTAATTATTTGAAAATGAATGTGCAGTAGTTCTTCTCAAACAGCAGTCCCGCTATCGCTTATAGTCCTCACTGCGCTGCGGGCTATTCCGCTCTATCGGGTTTAGAAACAAAGGATTGTGTAAAAAAAAAACATCAAACGTTCCTACGGAACGATACGCCAATTACAAATTGGCTACCCATGATTCGTCCCGCCGGGACGGTTTACCGGCAATAGTTTAAAATGTCTGTTAAATAAATTCTTAATCAATCCTTTCCATTTTGCCAGGAAGGTTTACAGCAATGAAAAAAAAGTGTCAATTAAATATAAATGGCAATAACAATATTTGCCGTCCCACCGAGACGGTTTACAGGCAATGGTTTAAAATGTCTGTTAAATAAATTCTTAATCAATCCTTTCCATTTTGCCAGAAAGGTTTACAGCAATGGAAAAAAAAAGTGTCAATTAAATATAAATGGCAATAACAATATTTCCCGTCCTGCTGTGACGGTTACAGGCAATGGTTTAAAATGTCTGTTAAATAAATTTTTAATCAATCCTTTCCATTTTGCCAGGAAGGTTTACAGCAATGAAAAAAGTGTCAATTAATATAAATGGCAATAACAATATTGCCGTCCCGCAGGGACGGTTTACCGGCAATGGTTTAAAATGTCTGTTAAATAAATTTTTAATCAATCTTTTCCATTTTGCCAGGAAGGTTTACAGCAATGGAAAAAAAAGTGTCAATTAAAATAAACGGCAATAACAATATTTGCCGTCCCGCTGGGACGGTTTACCGGCAATGGTTTAAAATGTCTGTTAAATAAATTTTTAATCAATCTTTTCCATTTTGCCAGGAAGGTTTACAGCAATGAAAAAAAAGTGTCAATTAAAAATAAACGGCAATAACAATATTTGCCGTCCCATCGGGACGAATCATGGGTAGAAAAAAAATATATGTTTTTTTCGTTCCGTAGGAACGTTTGGTAGGTGGCAGATTTATTTTTTCGTAAACGTTCCCCTCGTAAAGCCTTCGCCAATTAAGGTATGGTCATCCCTGATCAATAACATAATGGTGTTTTGCTGATCGTATAATTTGATCATGTCACCCTCAACTACATATTTAGAGGTAAAAATCGAATCCCTGTAAGCATCGGTAACCGATACCGAATCTTTTGATTTAAAATTGAAGGTTTTGTATTGGATATCTTCATTGCTGGCAAAGGTGCCCGAAACTATTTTTTCTTGTATAAAGGTAATGAAACAGAAATAACCGATCACCAGGATTACGATGACCGAAAAGCCTATTAAAAATTTATTTCCACTCGCATATTTGATTGAAAAATATAATATCGTGATTAATATTAAGGCAACAACGGCAAAAAAGATAATGTTGTTATAACTCTTGGTTTGTAAAGGAACCGATGCAGCAACAGTTGTTTTATCTGCAGCAGGTTTATTTACCGGAGAAATCCTCACCAAAAATTCTTTGCTTACCCATCCTTCGCCATTGGTAACTTTGATTTTGTAAAAGCTTGTATTTGATGAATCGATAACAGCAACATTTTCATTCTTTGGCAGGTGCCCAACAATTTTGCTTTTAGGATCAGCTTTTTCCCTCACCCGCAAATCGTCAGTTGTGGTGCGGTACATGTCATTGCTTGTAGCTGTTGGAGTGGTAGTACTTGGCTGTGGTGTATTGGCTTGCGGAGTTGTTGGTTTAGCCGCCGGGGCAATTTTTTTAACGAAATCTTTACTCACCCAACCTTCGCTGTTTTTTAATTTAATCTTATAAAATTTAGCATCGCCTGCATCTAAAACCGTCAGATTTTCATTTTTAGAAATCGATCCGATTACCTTACTTTTCGAATCCTTAGTTGCCCTAACACGTAATTTATCGGCCGTAACACGGTATATATCTTGCGCATTTACGCTTGTAGAAAAGATTGTGAGGGCAAAAAATAGGAATAAGATTTTAGTCATGTTGTTATTTTTGGTAGATGCTTTAACAGAGCGTTAACTGCATAAAAGGCATCAAATTAAGATGCAGAGCGAGCCATTATTATGCCAAAAATAGAAATTCTTTTAGTAATGATTCCAGAAGATGAGAAAAGATTTTTTTACAAATTTTATCCTGCACCCAATCAGGCATTAAAAAACACCTGGTTCCTATTTTCTTTTAACCACATAAAGTCCGTTTCCACCGCGGTCGCCAATATTTGTGCCGTATGATAGGATAATAAAAGCAACGTCTGTTTTATTTTCAAACGCTTGCGGTACCTGGTATAAATTTAAGTCGATTGCTGGCTCAGTGGAAAATCCAACATTTTTGAGTGCAATTTCCTTAAAACCGATCACTTCATTTTTATGCTTCAATGTTAAGTATGCATCGCCACCCCAGGTTTGTGGCAGTCCGGTATATGGCGCCCGGCCCTGTAAGTTCTCCTTTTTAAAATACTTTAAATTGATGGGGTTCTTCGGATCTTTCCAGTTGTAAGGCCGGGTTTCTCCATCATTTTGGTTTTTATAACTTAATAATGGGTATTTTCCAGTTATACTGCTTTTTAAAGCAACAAATCGATTTCCTTTAACCGGATAACCCTTAAAATCGAGCTCATTTTCAGAGCCCATATCCTGATAAATCCGCTCATCATTTTTAAGTGTATTCATCGCGAGCCAGCCTTTATCCATTTTAAAATAAAAAGTTAAAGAATGCCAGTCTTTTGATGGTTTATAAGTTACTGCAGTTGTATTTTTGTAATTGGCTTCAAAAATTTCTTCCCATACCTTTTCATCCATTTTAAAATCATGGTTCAAAAAATCAACAAAAGGCTGTCTGTTTTTATTGCCCGATGTGCACCAATCGATAAAATAATCTTCTCCAAAAACCACACCTTCATTATGAAAAGTATGGATGGCACTGCTGTCGTTTACCAGCGAGTCTGTTAAATTACCTTTTGCATCGAGTTTATGGTATACTTCAAAATCCTGGTTTACATGTGCCGTAGTTATAATAAAACTAGCCGTTTTGGTATCGTAATCTATATTGGCCGGGTCATAGAAAAGATATTCCACCCCAAAATTTTCTGATTGGGCGCCTTGATTCAAATAGGGGTAATGTTTAAGCTGATTAGGGAATGATAATTTCGATAAGGCGATATTGATGGCCGTAAACTTAGCCATATAGATAATAAGCAGAACGATGAAAATGGCTAGCGCTATCAAAATATTTTTCCTGGTCATTTAATTTGATTTAACACTACCAGCTTCCACCCGTACCACCACCACTGCTGCTTCCACCACCCCAGCTACTGCTTGATGAAGAGGAAGAGCTGCTGCTGCTACTTGAAGAAGAGGATGATGAACTGGATTCGACAAGCATGGCCAGTGTAATCCACTTTATAAATTCTGTTTTTTTGCAAAAACTGCACTCGTTTATAAGTTTCGCTTGCCCCTCATGACTATAAGTAGCCTGTTTTGTGGTTACGCGTTTGTTGAGTTGGTAGGTTCTGAAATAACAATCAGGACATTCGGTATAGCTATTATACGCTTCAGCAGGCCATGCTTTAATAATATGCTCCTTGTGATCTGTACTCTCCCAGATATCATAATCATAAGCTTTCACTATTTCCTCTTTACGTTGCCCTCTTGTTAAAAAAGGTTCACCCTCAATATTTAGGTCCCGGTCTACACGCACCATTTCCTGGTTTTTGCTATCCAGAACCGGTTTAAAGCGACTGATATTTTTAACCCTTTTGAATAAATAGGTAATAATAGTAATCAGGACAAGCGGAGAAAAAATAATCAGCCAAAAATTCTTTTTGTTAAAGGTGCTTACCGAATTAAAGAAGTTTTTATCGTCATTGTGCATTTTTCGCAATGCTGAAATGTGGAAAAGGTACCTGCCAAAAAGTGCAAGCGCTAAAACAACATATAAAATGATTGGAACATCTTTCAGCTTTATTTTTTCAATTAATTTAAAACCACCAAAAAAGAAGAATATAAAGCAAGTTACAAAAGTGATGATCATCGCAACTGCACAGCCTTTGCCAATCTTCTCATATTTGCCATCATCCGCTTTGGACGTTTTGATCGCATTTTTAGCCTGCCTGTTCACAATTTTAAATACTCCCCAAAAAAGCAGGCAAATTATCCCGGTAGGCAACCAGAAATTTTCTAAATTATTACTGTTGTCGTGTTGGGTAAAAAATTGATTAAGCTCGGATTTATTCTCCGGATTTAAAATAATTTCACCAATGGCATTAATGGTATTGGTAATTCCGGTGGCAAAATCATTTTCTCTAAATGCTGGTAAAAGCTGTTGCTCAGCAATGTGTTTTAGCTTTACATCAGGTAAAACACCTTCGGCACCAGTACCTGTAATAAACCTGTATTTTCGGCGCTCCTTCGAGATAAACAATAGTAAACCATTGTTACTCGTTTTAGAGCCTATTCCCCAGATATTGAACAGTTCATAAGCAAAATCGAAATCTTCTTTATCGTGGTCAAAATCGTTAACCACCACTACAGCCACTTGCACGTTGGTTTTGCTTTCAAAATCAGCAATGGTGCTATTAAGCTGCGAAACGGCGTCGCTGCCCAAAATTTTGTCAGGATCACTTACATAACCGCCACCATTTTTTTTAGGATCGGGGATATCTTTTACCTGATGGGCTTTTTGCGCGAATGCGACGTTTGTCGCAAAAAGAAAGAATAATAGGGCAAAGCGTTTAAATAAAGGGATATGGAGCATCGTATAAATTTAGGTGTAAGGTTCTTTACATCATCATTTAACATATAAGTACTGATATGGTTTACTCTTTTAATATTTTCGCCAGTACTTTATCCAGCTTTGCTTTATCCTTCATATAAGCTTCCAAATCGTAAAGCTGCACTGTTTTAAACTCAATAGGATGACTTTCGCTCTGTAAAGAAATATAACCAGAGGTTAAAGGTTTGCCATCTATTTTAACTTTCGGATCGAAATTAGAAACATTGCCACCGCCAATCTGAGGTTTGGTATATTCAAGTACAACCTCACCTTCAATAATGTGTTTTATAACCGAATCGCCCAGTACTAAAAATTCTGCTGTTACCCACTGGTCGCCAGCATAGGTTTTAGATTTAGAATCCAAACAGTGTGGCGTAAACAATTTACCGTTATAATTAATTAATGTTCCAGGAGTACATACATTGCTGGTATGGCGCTCGTGTTCGCCATCTCCGCCTAAAATTTGCCCTTCGATAGAAATCGGGAAATCCTGGTTTTTTAACATCGTTGCCGGATCCTGGCAGTGTAACATGGCTCCGCTATTGCGTGTTGCCCAGCCTTCGCCTCCTTTAGCCTGTTCACCAATAAAGCGATAAGTTACTTTCAAAAGGTAAGCAGAAAAAGGTTTTTTATAGAAAATATGTCCATATTGTTGGTCAAACTCTTTGTAGCCATCATAACTCACTTTCATTACACCGTTTTCTACACGGAAAGTGTTGGCATAATTTTCTTTATAGTCGTGTTTTGCAATTTTAATGTTCCAATCTTTTAAATCTTTTCCATTAAACAGGTTAATCCAGCCTTTTTGGGCATTCACATTTAGGATAAAGAGGGATAAAAATAATACGGTAAGGTAAATTGATTTTAATTTCATAGCAACATTTGGGTTAGGTGCTAAAAATATGAAATTTTTTCTGAAGTCAAAGGTCAATAGCCTGATGGGTTCATGGCTGATAGTCTGGAGCCGATCAGTTTGCAGATTAGCGTTTGGGTTTTGGAGTCAATTATCCGATTGCAACAATTCCCCTCGGTGTGTTACCCTGAGGGGAGTTAAAGGGCTTGGTAGTTAAGGTTGGTGGCCCATAGCTAGGGTGTCAGTTAACCGATTTAAACAATTAACCAGTTAACCCATTGAACTAATGAACCAAAAACGGATTAACTCTCTCCAGAGCAAAATCTAATTGTTCTTGTTGGGTAAGATCAGTATTATCCAGTATCACGGCATCGTCGGCCCTTACCAGCGGACTTTCTTTACGGGTGGTGTCCGCATAATCGCGGTGGGCAAGGTTTTCGAAAACCTCTTCTAATGTGGGTTCGTTATTTCCTTTGCTTTCCAGTTCTTTAAACCTGCGTTCGGCCCTGATTTTTGGATCAGCCGTCATAAAGAATTTTACCGGTGCATCAGGAAAAACGGTGGTGCCAATATCACGGCCATCCATTACGATGTTTTTAGATTTACCCATGCGTTGCTGTTGTTTCACCATTTCATGGCGTACAATTTTATGTGCCGAAACTTCGCTTACATTTTCAGAAACGGGCATTAAACGGATTTCATCAGAAACTTCTTCGCCATTAAGGGTAATGTGCGATTCGTAATCGCGGGAGTGGAAATTCAGTTCAATGTGCTGTAAAGCATCAACAACTTTAGCGTCATCAGCAACATCAATATTATTCCTTAAAAAATAGAGCGTAACGGCACGATACATCGCCCCGCTGTCTACATAAATGAAACCTAATTTTTTAGCCAATGCTTTTGCTAATGTACTTTTTCCGCAAGATGAATAGCCATCTATTGCTATTACCAGGTTTTTCTTCATCGTAGCGCAAAGGTAAAAAATAGAAACAGAATGCTGAATTTTTGAAGATATAAAGATAGATTCTAAACAAGATAATGCTAAAACATTGATTTACCGGATGTGTTTATAGTTAAATTAAATACACCATTATGTTGTTATCTGAAAAAATGCTGGAGGCCCTGAATAATCAGGTTAAACTAGAAGCCGAATCATCACAAGTATATTTGGGCATTGCCTCATGGTTGGAAACACAACCCGGTTTAGAAGGTTATACCGAGTTTTTCTACCGTCAGAGTGATGAAGAACGCCACCACATGCTTAAACTGATCCATTATATTAACGACCGCGACGGACATGCCATTGTGACGGCTTTAGATATGCCCAAAAACTCTTTTGGACAAGTGATAGAAGTTTTTCAGGATTTTTTAGATAATGAATTATTGGTATCGAAGAGTATTAACGATCTGGTAGAACTTTCGCTAAACGAAAAAGATTACCTCACCTTTAAATTTCTTCAATGGTACCTGGATGAACAATTGGAAGAGGAAAAAATGGCAAAAACCATGTTGGAAAAACTGCAATTGGTGGGCAACGATAGGGGAGGAATTTACCAGTTGGATAAAGATATTGTAGACCTTAGAAGTAAAGTGAGCGAAACCAAAGAAGGAGAATAAGCTTTTATTAATACCAAATTCTTACTTTTGCAGCATGTTGCCTACAAGAGAAGAAATTTTACGAGCTGTTACTTTCAAAACTTCCAGAAGTGGGGGCAAAGGGGGCAGAACGTAAATAAAGTTTCGAGTAAGGTTGAACTTATTTTTAGTATTGATTCTTTCGAGCACTTTAACGAGCAGGAGAAAGGGCTTTTAAAGGAAAAACTTCAGCACCGCCTGGATACTGAAGGACTTTTGCACATTGTTTCGCAGGAAGACAGGAGCCAGCTGTTAAACAAGGAGAAAACCATCGTAAAACTGATCGATTTATTAAAAAGATCACTTGTTGTACAGAAAAAACGAAAACCGACCAAAATTCCAAAAGATGTTATCGAAAAAAGGTTAAAAAATAAAGCTTCAACGGCTGAGAAAAAGAGAAACAGGAAAATAATTGATTTCTAAAGGCTTACGTATACTTTTCTACTATTTTTTTAGTTGTTTTAATTTGTAGTTTGCGGAAGTCTGTCTGAGTTTAAAATTTGTGGATGTCAATGGCATAAAAATTGACAGTGCTGGGCACACACACAAATAATTAACCAAATGAAAAGAACAATTTTAGCGCTGGCCCTTATGGCCACACTTGCTGCCTGCAAGAAAAACTCCGAAGAAATTCCAAATCCTGTTCCTGAAGAAAAATTATCGCCTAATATTCCTTTTACAGTTAAAGGAGCAAAACAAGATGTTAAACCGCTTTACCCGGCATCAGAAACTTTTAATTTTTTAGGATTCGGATATGATGTTACAGATAAGTTTAATGACCTATCTTCTGTAAGGGCAAATGTAGTTGATATTTCAGCTTATGATGCCGACAGAAAATATAACGTTGTTTTTATAAGAGGTACACAATCTTCTTGGAGGACTACTCAGGCCGAAAGTGCCTTTGATTTATCAACAAAACTCTCTAATTCGTATGATGCAACCAAGGGTTTAAAACTCTTTGGAAATACCATTAATCAGGTATTTCCAGAAACAGATGCTACTAATAAAAAATATGTTTATGGCCACTATTCATATTACATAATATGGAAAATATATAAGTTCTATAACGATCAGTCAGTAAATAAATTTCTGACAGCAGATTTTAAGAGAGATATTACTTTATTATCTGCTCAGGAACTTGTTAATAAATATGGAACACATGTTTTAACAAACATAAAAATAGGTTCTAAGTTTGACGTTGTTTATCAGGCAGAAGCGCCTCAAGGTGGAAGAAGAGATAATATTATTATGGAAGGATTGCGTTATACACTAAAAAGAACTTTTGGCTTGCCTACCGGCTATTTGGATGATCCTAACTTACGCGACTTGAATGATAATACTTCTGCACAGATTTATTATAGTTCAACAGGAGGTGATATTAGCAAATTAAAACCCGAAACCATAAATAACAGAGTTGTTGTGAACCTTAATAATTGGGTGGCTTCTACTATAGAAGATAAAACAACTTTTATAGGCGCTTCAGATGATGGTTTCGCTCCGCTCTATAACTTTATCGATGATGCAGTTAAAAAAGCTGAAGTAAAAGCTTACCTCGATCAGTACTACGTCGCTAAGGCGGTTAAACTGACAAATTAAAATATCAAAAAAGGGACATTAATTGTCCCTTTTTTGATATTAGCTAACCATTGTCATATTAAAATTTAAGGTCTGATATCTATTTTGGTTCCAATTTTTACGGCATAATACAACTCATCTACTTCTGCATTAGTTAAAGCCATACAGCCATTGGTCCAATCAAAAAGCCTTTGAAATTTACCAATAAAACCTATATGGTTTCTGATTCCATGTATTTTAATGTCGCCGCCAGGGTCCTTGCCCAGTAATTTTGCTTTTTCTATATCCTTTGTGTTTGGATAAGATACGCCTAGATTTTTGTGATAACCGCTGTTTGGGTTTTTGGCGTTAATGGTATAACCTCCCTCAGGGGTTTTTTCATCACCTTCATATTCTTTATGTCCAATAGGACTATCACCTAATGAAATCTGATAAGTTTTAAGCAGTTTTTGCTTTGAATATGCTAATAATTGCCGGTCAGATTTTTTTACAAGGATATAATCAATTTCCGCATTGGCAGGCAATTTCTTTTCAGGATATGAATTGTATATAACCACACCGAGTAGGAATAACAAAATTGTAAAGAAAATCACTTTTTTCATATTCTGTAATTATCAATTAACCAATTTAAACAATTAACCTTTGCCAGGTTCCAATTATCAGTTAACAGTTAACTACTCAATTAACCGGTTCAAACAGTTAACCGATTAACCTAACTTTTCCCAAACCTATAATATAAGCTCAAAGCACCATAATTCTGTGCTTTAGCCACACTTTTAACCTCTTTTGTTTTAAAAATGACGTTAAAATCAGCTGTAAATCGCTTCGAGCTATAATTTACTCCAAATTGTTGCTCAAAAACAATCGGTTTTACGCCAAATGTAACCGGACTATTATTGTTAAACAGACTTCCCTGTATTGTAGCATCATAAGCCACAAAATTAAGCTGTGGTTTTACATAAAAGAAAAACTCCGATTTATTTAAACTTTTTGTTTTCGAATTTCCGATTACCGCATTGTGGTAAGCACTGTTGAACAATTGATTTAATTTACCAATCCTTAAAAGTGCTGATGCGCCCAAGCCCGAAAAGGTTGTTCCTAAATTGGCATAACCCTGCCCGCTGATATCAAAAATAGGGTCATCTGGTCTGAAAAGTAATTTGCTATAATTGGCCGCGAAATTTACAGCTACTTCATTTTTAATCTGGTAGTCCCAGCCTGCCGGGGTATAAAAACCCACGGTTTTGTGTAGAAAACGTTGCGCATCCTGGGCAAGTGAATTTGGGCCAACGGTACCCAATTCTACACTGGTTTTTAAAACACTTTCATTTTTATAAAAAACAGAATAAGCACCACCAGCATATAAGTAACCTGCAAAAGGCCTGTCCTGATCTTCTTTGTTAGGTACCTGCCCCCAATAAGGTGTGTACATTTTCTGTCCGGCAGAAATTTCAAAAGTCTTTTTCTCTATTTTATCAGAAAGTTTTTCGGTATTAAGTGCCCTGCGGAAATATATAAATAAGCCATTGGTGTAATATCGGTCGTTTAGTGTAGCCAAATAAGCATCGTTTTCGGTTTTAAAACCAAATTCATTTTTAAATGATTGAGCAAAACCAGTTGAAACAACCAGGCAAAAAACTATAGTGGATAAAATCGATTTCATAAAAAAAGTCCCGATGGTTATCGGGACTATAAAAGTATTTATTGTAATTGGATTTTTGATCGTTAATCCAAAAGATTTACCAATTAGTTGACAATCGGCGCAATTTTTATGCTTAAATCCAAGGGCTTTTTAACCTTGTTTTTAGTCAGGGCCATTTCAATTACTTCACTCATTTCGGTTACATAGTGAAAGGTTAAATCTTTGATGTAACTTTCTTTAATCTCTAAAATATCTTTACGGTTGCTTTTGCAAAGGATAATTTCTTTAATGTTTGCCCTTTTTGCAGCCAGTATTTTTTCTTTTATACCACCCACCGGAAGTACTTTTCCACGCAGGGTAATCTCACCAGTCATAGCTAAATGTTGTTTTACCTTACGTTGTGTAAAGGCAGAGGTTAATGCTGTAAGCATGGTTACACCTGCTGATGGACCATCTTTTGGCGTAGCACCAGCCGGAACGTGAACATGAACATCCCAGTTATCAAATAAAGTGTAATCGATACCAAATTCAGCAGCATGAGCACGTAAATAAGCCAGAGCAATCACTGCTGATTCTTTCATTACATCACCCAGATTACCGGTTAGGGTTAATTTCCCTTTTCCTGGGCTTAAACTCGATTCGATGAATAAAATATCGCCACCAACGCTTGTCCAGGCTAAGCCTGTTACCACACCAGCAACTTCATTGCCTTCATATAAATCCTTATCGTAAATCGGTGCGCCTAAAATACGCTCTACATCATCATTGGTTAAGTTGGCTTCGTAGGTTTCTTCCATGGCGATTTTTGTAGCTACACCACGTACCAACGAACCTATCTTTTTCTCTAAACCACGAACACCCGATTCCCTTGTATAATCTTCTATCACTTTTTCAATCAGGGCTGGTTTAAGGGCAATATCCTTGGTTTGCAAACCATGATTTTCTTTCTGTTTTGGCAACAGGTATTTTTTGGCAATCTCTATTTTTTCTTCAATGGTATAGCCGTTTACCTCAATAATCTCCATACGGTCTAACAAAGCAGGTTGTATGGTGCTTAATGAGTTTGCCGTAGCTATAAAAAGGATATTGGATAAATCGTAATCCATTTCTACATAATGATCATAGAAAGCGCTGTTCTGCTCAGGGTCTAAAACCTCCAGCAAAGCAGATGACGGATCGCCACGGTGATCGGTACCTACTTTATCAATCTCATCTAAAACAAAAACAGGATTATCTGCCCCGGCTTTTTTGATGGAAGAAATGATACGGCCCGGCATTGCACCAATATAGGTTTTACGGTGACCACGGATTTCAGCTTCATCGCGGATGCCGCCCAAAGCCATACGCACATATTTACGACCTAAAGCTTTGGCAATTGATTTACCAAGAGAGGTTTTACCCACTCCCGGAGGACCAACCAAACATAAAATCGGCGCTTTCATGTCGCGTTTTAATTTAAGTACCGCCAAATATTCGATAATACGTTGCTTTACTTTTTCTAAACCGAAATGATCTTTATCCAAGATACGTTGTGCTCTTTTTAGGTCGAAATTATCTTTTGTAAACTCACTCCATGGCAAATCTAAAAGTAATTCCAGGTAATTTAACTGTACCGAATAATCTGGGGCAGCAGGGTTCATTCTACCTAGCTTATCCAGTTCTTTATCAAAATGATCTGCAACCGGTTTAGCCCATTTTTTCTTTTTGGCTTTTTCCTGTAAGGCATCAAATTCTAAATCGGCAGAATTACCGCCCAGTTCTTCCTGGATGGTTTTTAACTGCTGATTTAAGAAATAATCGCGTTGTTGCTTATCAAGATCGGTACGCACTTTAGACTGGATCTGGTTTCTCAGTTCCAGCATCTGCAGTTCGACCATTAAAAGCTCCATTACCTTTTGGGCCCTTTCCTGCAATTTATCCATTTCAAGGATTTTCTGCTTATCGGCCATTTCGGCATTCATGTTTGAAGAAATGAAATTGATCAAAAATGAATTGCTCTCGATGTTTTTAAGCGCAATGCTGGCCTCACTGGGGATATTTGGAGAAAGCTGAATAATCTGTGCAGACATCTCACGGATAGAAGCGATCAATGTTTTGAACTCTTTATCTGCCTTGTGTTTCTGCTCTTCGAACTTTTTAACAACAGCTTTAATATAAGGCTCGTTCTGTACCTCTTCAATCAGGCTGAAACGTTGTTTACCCTGTATAATTACGGTGGTATTTCCGTCAGGCATCTGCAACAGCTTAATGATGTTTGCTACAGTACCAACGGTGTTAAGTTGCTCAAAAGTAGGGTCTTCTATCGAAACATCCTTTTGAGATACCACTCCGATAATTTTATTTCCCTTGTAGGCTTCCTTAATTAATTTAATTGATTTATCTCGCCCAACCGTAATGGGAATCACTACGCCAGGAAATAAAACGGTGTTTCGCAAAGGCAATATGGCCAACGTTTCAGGGGTTTCCTCATTGTTCATTTCCTCTTCGTCCTGTTGAGACATAAGGGGGAAAAACTCTGTATCTTCGTTGATGATTGGCATTGCTGATTGGAAATCAAATATATCTTGTTTACTCATTATCACATTTTCCGCTAACGACAAACTGGCAGTTTAATCGTATTCACTTTGTTTAATTTTGGTATTAAGTTAATAAATTCAACTCTTGTGCCAAAGTGAAAATAGTATTAATCTTATGTTAAAAAGGCAGAGTAACATAAATATTTCCGTCAATATCATATAAAGCATATTTTAACGTTAAAGCTAATGTTTAAGGCCTTTGGTTTTGAATGAAAGAAAAATTAAAAACTTTTAAATTATCAGAATAGAATTATATTGCAAAAAAATTCTCCTATAATTTTAATAGGCGTTTGATTTGTTAAACTTATTACTCATACATGAACTATTTTAAAAAGGCGATTTTAGGACTCATTATTTTTTCATCAACAGCTAGTTTTGCACAGAGCAATTATGAAAGAAGTATGCAGTCTATGATGAAAGGGGACTATAAAACTGCCGCTGCGCAACTGGAAAAAGCAGATGCTAAAACGCCTGATAATGCACAGGTTTTACAGATGCTTGGATATTCATATTTTCAGAACCGCGAATATGAGAAATGTATTGCCACTTACAGCCGTTTATTAACGGTTAAACCAACCGAAGTTTCGGCTTATTATTACCGTGGAATTGCAAGATTAAAAATTGCTAACGATCCAAAAGAATCGTTAAACACAATGCGCGAAAACTTTTATCTGGCATCTCTCAAAGATTTTACAAAAGCCATCGAGATTAATGGGGATGAAGATGCGCAGATGTTTCAGAACCGTGCTTTAGCTTATAAGGATTTCGCGATTTTTAAATCTTTTAAAGCCAAGAAAAAAGAAGAAAAAGCAGCTTGTGTAGCATTGTTCAATAATTCAATTGCCGATTTTCAAAAGGTATTAACTTTGCAACCGTTAAGAAAAGATATTATTGATTGGGTTACTTATGATAAAGCACAGATTACAAGCTTAAAATAACTAATAATCAAAATGGAAAAAGGGGATCCGAATATATTCGGCTCCCCTTTTTTTATTTCAGCTTTCCAATAATGGAATATTTCTTTTCGTTTAAAAGCTTTATTTTCTGTTTCTTTTTAATGGCATATACACTATCAGGAAAATAAGTTAAAGTATCCTGCGATTGGTAAAGGATGTTTTTATTATCGAGAATGATCTCTATTTTATCCACTTGCTGTCCATGCTGTGTTACAGAAATTTTCTTGATCGGGATTTTCTTACTGTCAGAAGTATAAATATCAGTTCCATTCTGTTTAACCGTTTTAAAACTTCCTTTCCACGAAGTTTTATTGATATCGGCATTCACAAAAATGGCTAATTCTTTGTTCCAGTCAGCAATTTTCGACTTTTTGTTTTCTGAAGCTCCATTAATGCTAACGGTTTTGTCCACATCAGGGTTTAACTGCTGCATACGCGAAATTTCTTTTCCGAAATAGCCTTTAATATCGAAATATTTCAAATCAGTATTTGCTTCGGCTTCTTTTCGCTGATTACAGGAAAATAAGGCCAAAGCAAATACCAGGATATAAGGTTTTTTAGTCATTATACTAAAACGTTTCCTGTCATTTCTGCTGGAATGGCAACACCTAATATTTTTAAAACAGTAGGGGCAATGTCGCCTAATTTACCATCAGCAATGGTTTTATAATCATTATCGATTAAAATACATGGAACCAGGTTGGTGGTATGTGCGGTATTGGCAGAACCATCACCGTTTACCATAAATTCAGAATTTCCGTGATCGGCCAAAAGAATAAATGAATAACCGTGTTCTAAACCTTTCTTTACCACTTCTTCAGCGCATTTATCAGCAGTTTCAACCGCTTTAATTACGGCTTCAAAAACACCTGTATGGCCTACCATATCCGGATTGGCAAAGTTTAAACAGATAAAATCAGCCCATCCGGTTTCCATTTCTTGGGTAATGGCTTCTGTAATGCCTGCAGCACTCATTTCTGGTTGAAGATCGTATGTAGCTACTTTTGGTGAAGGGATTAATAGGCGTTTCTCGTTAGCAAATTCTGTTTCCCTTCCGCCAGAGAAAAAGAAAGTTACATGCGGGTATTTTTCAGTTTCGGCAATACGGATTTGATTTTTATTGTTGTTAGCTAACACTTCGCCGATGGTTTGTACTAAATCATCTTTGGTGAAGATTACGTTTACCTTTTCAAAACTTTCGTCGTAAGTTGTCATGGTAACATAATACAATGGCAATTTGTGCATTTGCTGCTCAGGGAAATCTTTTTGGGTTAAAGCTGTCGTAATCTCACGGCCTCTATCGGTACGGAAATTGAAACAGATCACCACATCGTCGTTTTGAATGGTAGCAACCGGAGCGCCGTTATCCTGAGTTAAAACAATTGGTTTTAAAAACTCATCTGTTACCCCATCAGCATACGATTTTTTAATGGCTGCTAAAGCATCCTGAGTTTTTTCGCCAATTCCATTTACCATTACATCATAAGCCTGTTTAACACGCTCCCAACGGTTATCGCGGTCCATTGCATAATAACGGCCAACTAGTGTAGCCAATTTGGCATTGGTGTTTTGAATGTGGTTTTGAAGATCGGTAATAAAACCTAAACCCGAATTTGGATCGGTATCACGGCCATCTAAAAACGCGTGAACAAAAGTATTTGGCACGTTTGCTTCATTGGCCGCATCACATAAAGCTTTTAAGTGTTCGATATGGGCATGCACACCACCGTTTGATACCAGGCCTATAAAGTGTACCGCTTTGTTGTTTTGTTTAGCATAATCGAATGCGCTTAGCAAAATAGGGTTGTGGTGTAATTCTCTATCGGTGATCGATTTGTTGATTCTTCCAAGTTCCTGGTAAACTACACGGCCGGCACCTAAATTCATGTGCCCAACTTCTGAGTTGCCCATCTGTCCGGCAGGTAAACCTACGGCTTCACCAGATGCTTCGAGCTTAGAATTTGGGTATTTTTGTAATAACGAATCGAAAAAAGGAGTGTTGGCAGCATAAGCAGCATCAGAATTGTCTTGTTTTCCGTAGCCCCAACCATCAAGGATTATTAGCGCGAGTTTTTTATCGTTTACCATCTTTATTGTAAAATTTATTGATCCACGTTAAAACATTTTCATGTATAACATGTTTTAGTGTTTTGTTTATATGGCAAATATAAGTTTATTGAAGCTTATACAAATTAAGAAATCCTTTTTTTGATATGCTAATGGCATAATTTTAGCTATAGGGTTCTGTATAAAATACAGAAATGATCCGGAGCTTATTTTTATTCATTATTAGTTTGTCGTCATTATATAGTAGTAAAGCCTTCCAGGCTGATATTATTGATGATTTATCCTCGTATTTTAAAGCGGGCAACGCTAAAGAAATTGCCAAAAGTTTTGCTTCTACCATCGAACTGATCATGGTTGATGAAGAAGATGTCTACTCAAAAGCACAGGGTGAACAGATTTTGAGAGATTTTTTCGTGAAACATCCTCCGGTTAAAACAAGTATTTTTCATAAAATTAATACCAATCCAAATTATCGATTCGGTGTAATTATCTTAAATACCGCAAAAGAAACTTTCAGGGTTTCCATCACGATGAAAAAATTCAATACCAGCTTTTCGATCACCGAACTGAGAATTGAGCCTGTTAAAGATTAGCCTAAATCTGAAATCAGCAGAGTTTTGCCAAATAATTCTTATTTTTGCGGCATAAAGCCTACATTTTGGATACTAAACTTATACATCAATTCATAAAAAATGCCCTTACCGAAGATATTGGTGATGGCGATCATACCTCACTTTCTACCATTCCTTCCGGTACGCAGGGAAAAGCAAAGCTCATTATCAAAGAAGATGGTATTTTGGCCGGAATTGAATTGGCGATTGAGATTTTTAAGGAAGTTGATGCTGATCTGAAAGTTGAAGTATTATTGAAGGATGGCGCAGCCGTAAAAGTTGGCGATATCGCTTTAACCGTAGCCGGAAGTACCCATTCTATTTTAATTGCAGAGCGTTTGGTTTTAAACTGTATGCAACGCATGAGTGGTATTGCCACCAAAACCCATCGCATTGTTTCTCTGCTAAAATCAACTAAAACCAAAATTTTAGATACCCGTAAAACTACTCCCGGACTTCGTTATTTAGAAAAATGGGCTGTAAGAATAGGTGGTGGTGTAAATCACCGGATTGGTTTATATGATATGATCCTGATTAAAGATAATCATGTGGATTATGCCGGAGGTATTTCAAACGCAATTACAGCTGCCCAAAAGTATCTTGCCGATCAAAATAAAAACCTGCAGATTGAAATTGAAGTTCGAAATTTAGAAGAACTGAAGCAGGTTTTAGCCATTGGTGGTGTAGACCGTATTATGCTTGATAATTTTAACTTCGACACCCTTAGTGCTGCAGTTGCATTAATCGATGGTAAATTTATTACAGAAGCTTCCGGAGGGATAACCGAAGAGAATGTTGCAGAATATGCTGCATGCGGTGTTGATTTTATCTCAATGGGTGCGCTTACACATTCTGTGAAAAGCCTGGATATGAGTTTAAAAGCATACTAAAGTGATTTGCTATAAAATTAAAAGCTTATTTTTTGTATCATTGTAGGCTATGGTTACGGTTTATTCTCTCAGCGCGCTATTAATTGCTTACCTTTTCGGATCTATACCAACGGCTGTATGGCTTGGTCAGGCCTTTTATGGGGTTGATGTAAGGGAATACGGAAGTGGCAACGCTGGCGCAACCAATACTTTTAGGGTATTGGGCAAAAAAGCCGGAATTGCCGTTATGATCATCGATATTGCAAAGGGTTATACCGCAACCAACCTGGCCTATTTAATCGGCATGTCGGTAACCGGGCCACAAAATTCAGTTGTTTTTGTTAATTATCAGCTTGCCCTTGGTGTAACCGCCGTAATGGGGCATTTATTTCCCGTTTTTGCGGGTTTTAGAGGAGGAAAAGGAGTGGCTACGCTTTTTGGAATGATTTTGGCAGTTAACTTCGAAGCATCTATGCTTTGTGTTCTGGTTTTCGTGGTGGTATTGTTATTAACCAAATATGTTTCATTAAGCTCCATCTGTGCAGGTTTTACTTTTCCGCTCAGCGTAGTCTTTTTGTTTCAGGTATCTATCAAATCCGAAGTGCTTTATGGCATGGTGGTTTGTATTTTAATTCTGGTAACCCACCAAAAAAACCTCGAAAGATTGCTGAAAGGCAAAGAATCCAAAGTGTACTTGTTTAGGAAGAAAACTAATTAATTAAACAAAACACATTTCATTAAAACTTATTTATAGGCTCACTGTTTAATCTTCGGTTTTGCTTATACGTATTACTAATCATTTAAAATCGCATTTATGAAAAAGTTATTTTTAACAGCAAGTGTTGCTGGTATTTTATTATTTAATTCATGTTCTACCGTTCCTCTAACAGGTCGTAGTCGATTTGATTTAGTTAGTAACGATCAGGTTTTGCCAATGGCATTTCAAGCTTATAGCACTTTCTTAACAGAAAATAAATCTACCGTTTTGCCTGCTTCGAATGCCCAGGCTCTGAAGGTAAAAACGATTGGAAGCAGGTTAATTACAGCAGTAAAATCGTATATGAACAGCAATAACTACGGTAATCTGATCGCTGATTATCAGTGGGAAGTTAACGTAGTACAGAATAATGAAAAAAATGCCTGGTGTATGCCTGGTGGTAAAATTGTTGTTTATACAGGCATTTTGCCGGTAACGCAGGATGATGCTGGTTTAGCAACGGTAATGGGCCACGAGATTGCGCACGCTATTGCAGGTCACTCTGCAGAGCGTATGTCGCAGGAAATGGTTGCGCAGGGTGTTGGTGCAGCAGCAGGCGTTGCTTTATCTAAAAACCCGAAAACACAATCTATTTTTAATACCTTATATGGCGTTGGTACACCAGTTGCGATGTTGAAATTTAGCCGTAACCAGGAGTTGGAAGCCGACCGTTTAGGTTTGATTTTTATGGCCATGGCTGGATATAACCCACAAAGTGCCACTGCTTTCTGGAACAGAATGTCGGCTGCTTCTGCCGGAGCACAAAAACCAGCCGAATTTTTAAGTACCCACCCAAGTGATGCAACACGTATTGCGCAGATTCAAAAATATTTACCTGAAGCGCAACAGTATTATAAGAAATAAGGTAGAAGGCTTGAGGTAGAAAGGTGGAAGGTTTTGCATGATGCAGAAAATTCCACCTTTTTTATTTTAAGGATGTTCATTTAAGTAACTCGTCCTGGTCTTAGCGTCTCGCTAAAATCTTTTTATTTTTAGGATGTTGATTAAATCGTAGCGAGACGCTACAACTAGAATGGTAGATTTCTCCATTTCACTACGTTTAAGTCGAGATGACGGATCGCTAAGTGCAAATGAACTAATGAACCAATGACCAGTGAACTAATGACAATTGAACCAATGACTAATGAACTTATTAATCTCCCAATACCTTCAATATTGCACTGGCTTTCAATAAACACTCTTCATATTCTGAAGCCGCATTGCTTTGGTAAGTAATCGCTCCTCCGACCTGAAAAGATAAATATTTTGATTTGGCATTATATAAAATGCTGCGGATAACGACATTAAAATCGAAATCCCCATCAGGACTGATGCAGCCAAAAGAACCTGAATAAATACCACGTTTGGTCACTTCGTATGCTTCGATCAATTTCATGGCTTTAACCTTTGGTGCACCAGTCATGGAGCCCATTGGAAAAGCATTTTTAATGGCGTCGATAAAATGGATTTCCGGTTTTAGTTCGCAGCTAATGGTAGAAATCATCTGGTGTACTTGTGGGAAGCTGTAGATGCCAAATAGCTCGTCTACTTTAACAGAGCCTTTAACGGCTGATTTAGTGAGGTCATGGCGCACTAAATCAACAATCATGACGTTTTCTGCCTGCTCTTTAATATCGTTCCTTAGTTGCGATTTTATAGCTTCATCTTCTGTTGGATCGAAACTTCTTTTTGCCGTTCCTTTTATAGGTTGAGAAATAAGTTTTGCACCACGTTTGCATAAAAACCTTTCTGGTGTTGCAGATAGAATATATTGATCGTAAATCTTAAAATATCCGGCAAAGGGGGTAGGGGAAACAGTATTGAGCAGTTCGAAAGTTTGGACAGGATTTATCTCCGCATTTTCAGCAAAAAATTCCTGACAGAAATTAACTTCATAGATATCTCCCCTTAAAATATGATCTCTCAGCTCTTCTACTTTAGCTATGTACTGATCTTTTGATAATCTTTGCGAAATTTGTAAAGTTTCCGATTGTTCCTGTTTTTGCAATTGAAACAATTCAATTTCTTCTAAAACTGATTTTTTACCAAGCAATACTTCAGCTTGCCCATCCTTAAATGCAATTAAATATTTTGGAACAAAAAAGTATAAATCCGGAAAGTTTAAACCGTCAGTATTATTAGATTGAAGATCTTCTATTTCGTTTTTTAAATCGTAGCTGAAAAAGCCAAAAATCCATTGTTTATGCAAAGCATAAAAGCTTTTTAATTCATCAAAAGCACTTCCTGTGTTACATCTTAATTCATGCGTTACTTCTGCAGCAATGATAAAATCGTATGCCGAATAGGCATCTTTATATTCATTTGAATCAAAGAAGCAGCAAACTTCGAACTGGTTGGCCCAGTGTAATGCCTTTTGTTTGAAATCGGATATGTTTTGCGGGGTTTTCAAGCTGCCGCAAAGGTAGAAATAGGGATGATAATTGTAAGAAATTAATTTTTATCTTTTGAAAGAACATATAGTCCTCGTTTGTAACGAGGATTAATGCGAAAAGCGATTTTATTGCTTAATTCATCTTCTGATATAGCAAATATGAATCTCTGGCAACCTGGTTACAAATGAGGGCGATTATAAAATAATAGAGTGGAATCAATGTTTTTTAGGATTCATTTTGGTATGCCTAATCCTTAGTATTCTTATTACCTGATTTTCGTTTCGATAAGATACCCGAAAATGATGTTTTTCAAAAGCACGATATGTCCCGTCATTATCTTTTTTATATTGATCAGTCTTATGTTTTTCAGGATACTGAACTATATTTTCTACTGCTTGGGTTAAATCATTTATAACCTTTATTGCATTTTGGACAGATTCTTGACTAATGTATTTATAGATTTCTCTTAATTGGCTTTTGGCTGATTTAGTCCAGACAATTTCAAGATGTTTATTTACCAACTTTTAATCTCATTTAATAATTCATCATGAGAGATGTAATTGCCGTTTTTAAATTCATTTTCTGCGGCTAAAAGTTCATTATTATACTCTTCTATTGTAATGTTTGAATTTTCCTTTTTCCCATTTATAAATGCTTTGAGCATTCTGACAACAGATGTCTTTTCGGCCTCATCTAGCTGGGTAAAGTAATTTAGCATTTCACTCTCTAAGATAGTCGCCATAATAAATTGTTTATAATCAAAAATAACTAAATTGAAGATGCGAAACAAGTATTTGTATTATCGTTTTTTTTGTAAAGTAGGCTGTTGAGAAAGGTAATTTTCTTAGCTAATTCATCTTCTTACATTGCAAATGTGAATCTCTCTCATCCTGGTTACAAATCAGGCCCATGAGGTGTATAATACGGGGCTAACAATTCCTAAATCCTGTTGCATTAAGATTCCTGCCTTGGCGGTAATGACGATTTTTTTTATAATAAGGAACTAAGAAACAAAAAAAGCAACCCGTTAAGGATTGCTTTTTTATTATAGGTCTCTTCCATTTCGCTGCGCTGCAGTTGAGATGACGATGCTAGTTTTTTAACGTAATTCTAAAGTTTGTGCTCTGTCTGGTCCAACCGAAAGGAATTTAATTGGCACTTCCAGTTCTTTTTCTAAGAACGCGATGTAATCATTCAATTTAGCTGGAATTTGATCAACTGAAGTAATTTTAGTTACATCAGTAGCCCAGCCATCAATTGCTTTTAATACTGGTTTTGGTTCGATAGAAATGATGTCGTAAGGCATATAATCGATCGTTTCGCCATTGTATTCGTAATGTGTACAGGCATAAATGGTATCAAAAGTATCCAAAACATCGGCTTTCATCATAATTAATTCGGTTACACCGTTTAACATGATGGCATATTTTAAAGCAGGAAGATCAATCCAGCCACAACGACGGGCACGGCCTGTGGTTGCACCAAACTCGTGACCTAAAGCACGTAAATTTTCGCCAACTTCATTATCTAACTCAGTAGGAAACGGACCACCGCCAACACGTGTGCAATAAGCTTTAAAAATACCATATACGGCACCAACTTTATTAGGCGCAATACCTAAACCGGTACAGGCACCAGCAGTTGTAGTGTTACTTGAAGTTACAAAAGGATATGAACCGAAATCTACGTCCAGTAAAGTTCCTTGTGCACCTTCGGCTAAAACAGCTTTTCCTTCTTTCAAGAAACCGTTCACATAATGTTCACTATCTACGTGAGGAATGGTTTTTAAGAATTCAATTGCTTCAAAGAATGATGCTTCTTTTTCAGCCAGTTCGTACTCGAAACCTTCGTAGTGAGAAAGGATTTCAGTATGTTTTTCTACCAGTTTAGCATAACGCTCTTTAAAATCAGGAAGAGTAGTATCACCAACGCGTAAACCGTTACGGCCAGTTTTATCCATATAAGTTGGACCGATACCTTTTAAAGTTGACCCGATTTTGTTTTTACCCATGCGTGCTTCGTTAGCAGCATCCAATAATTGGTGGGTTGGTAAAATTAAGTGTGCTTTACGGGCAATCACCAGTTTGCCATCAGCAACAGGATCATGACCAGCTTTTTTTAAATTATCTAACTCTCTTTTTAGGATAATTGGATCGATTACTACGCCATTACCGATCAGGTTCATGGTTTTTTCGTTAAAAATTCCTGAAGGGATAGTATTTAAAACGAATTTTTTGCCATCGAACTCTAAAGTATGTCCGGCATTTGGGCCACCCTGAAAACGGGCAATAAGATCATATTTTGGACTTAGAACATCAACGATTTTTCCCTTTCCTTCATCGCCCCATTGCAGGCCGAGAAGTACATCTACTTGCGTCATTATTAATAAATTAAGCTGGTTTTATTTGAATTTTGATTTAATTTGCTTCAATTTTTGCAGCTGTAGCCGCATTTTCATTTACTTTTCTGGCCATACTGCAGTCAGAGCAGAAGCCGTAAAGGTTTAATGAATGGTGTTTAACATCAAATTTTAAAAGATCACCAACCATGGTTTGGATCTGGTGGATACGTGGATCGCAGAACTCTACTACTTTACCGCATTCGATACAGATCACGTGATCATGCTGGCGGTAACCGTAAGATTTTTCGAATTGCGCCATATTTTTACCAAACTGGTGTTTGGTAACTAAATCGCATGAAACCAGTAATTCCAAAGTGTTATAAACCGTAGCACGACTTACGCGGTACTTTTGGTTTTTCATGTGGATATAAAGGGTTTCTACATCAAAGTGGTCGTTTCTTGAATATATTTCTTCCAATATAGCGAAACGCTCTGGTGTTTTACGTAGATTTTTGTTTTCTAAATAAGCCTCAAAAATCTTGCGAACGAGCTCATTTGTTTTTTGTTCAGACATAGTTTTTAAACTCCATTCAAAGGTAGGTAAATTGTTTGATTGTTCGAGCGTTAGATTGTTGAAATGTTGTCAAAGTCGGAAAGACTGTGGGAGGGAGCCCGAAGTTTAAATCACAAATAGTTTGCGACTTAGACGCGAAATATCGACTTCCGACTCCTGACTTTCCGACTAATTATGCGTCAAACCTGGTAACTCCGGTAACTCCTCTAACTTTTAATAAATTTTTGATCAGGTTTTCCAGGTGCTCGGTATCATTTACAAATATCATAATCGATCCATCAAATATGCCTTCATTGGTATCAACAGTGATGGAACGCATATTTACTTTAAAGTCGGTAGAAATAACCCTCGTAATGTTATTGATTAAGCCAACATCATCAATACCTACAATACGTAAGCCAGTTAAGAAGGTGAGCTCCTGCTGTTTGTTCCATTTTGCTTTAACAATCCGGTATCCATAGTTTGACATTAATTGGGCAGCATTTGGACAATTTGTTCGATGGATTTTAATGCCCTCACTTACCGTAACAAAGCCAAAAACATCATCGCCGGGAATTGGATTACAACAAGCCGCTAAAGTGTAATCTATTTTTTGTAAATCTTCTCCAATCAATAAAATGTCGTTTTCCGAGCCCTTCATTTTAGATTTAACCATGTCAACCGTTAGGTTTTCAGGGCGTTCCGGTCCTCTGTTTTCTACTTCTTTCTCGGTTGTCAGGTATTCTCTAATGTCTTTCAGCTCAATTTTTCCAAGGGCTACATTTACAAAAAGCTCTTGTGTTGAAGGAAGTTTGAAGAAATAACTCAGTTTTTGAATGTTATCGGTATTATAGGTGATTTTTAGTGATTTTAGCTTTCTTTCCAGAATTTCCTTGCCATTTTCGGCAATTTTGCGCTTTTCTTCTTTTAAAGATGATTTGATTTTTGATTTTGCCTTTGCGGTAACCACCACATTCAGCCAATCTTCTTTAGGCGTCTGCTTGCTCGAGGTAATAATCTCTACCTGATCGCCATTTTGAAGTTTGTACGAAATCGGAACCAATTTGTGGTTCACTTTTGCCCCGATACAGGTTGCACCCACGTCGGTATGGATCTCGAATGCAAAATCCAAAGCCGTGGCACCTAAAGGCAACTGGATTAAAGCTCCTTTTGGTGTGAAGATGAAAATCTCATCAGAGAAAAGGTTCATTTTAAAATCGTCGAGGAAATCCAAAGCATTGGCTTCAGGATTGCTTAACATTTCACGTACTTTCTGGATCCATTGATCCAGACCGTTATCATTACTCGATTCTTTGTATTTCCAGTGTGCAGCAAAACCTTTCTCTGCAATTTCGTTCATGCGCTGCGTACGGATCTGTACCTCAACCCACTGTCCGCGTGGACCCATTACTGTAGTGTGTAAACTTTCGTAACCATTTCCTTTAGGTGAGGAAACCCAGTCGCGTAAGCGATCTGGATTGGGACGGTATAAATCGGTTACAATTGAATAGGCTTTCCAGCAGTCGGCTTTTTCATTTTCCGGAGCCGAATCTAAAATAATCCTGATGGCAAAAAGATCATATACCTCTTCGAAAGGAATATTTTTCTTTTTCATTTTATTCCAGATCGAATGGATCGATTTTGGTCTGCCGTAAACATCGGCTACCAAACCCTGCTCGTGTACAATTTCATCAATCGGTTCGACGAATTTTTTAATGAAAAGTGCACGTTCTGCTTTTTTCTCGTTTAATTTTTTTGCTATAAATTTATAGGTGTCCGGATCAAGATATTTCATGGAAAGATCTTCCAGCTCCGATTTTATCGCATATAATCCCAAACGATGGGCCAATGGTGCATATAAATAAATGGTTTCTGACGCAATTTTAAGCTGTTTGTGGCGCGGCATAAAATCCATTGTACGCATATTGTGCAAACGATCGGCTAGTTTGATCAGGATTACCCTTACGTCATCAGCCAGTGTAAGCAGCATTTTACGGAAGTTTTCGGCCTGTAAAGAGCTGTTGGTATCAAAAACACCCGAAATTTTGGTTAAACCATCTATAATTTTAGCGGTTTTCTTGCCAAATTCACGTTCAATATCTTCTAAAGTAATGTCGGTATCTTCCACCACATCGTGCAGTAGGGCGCATACAATAGAAGTTGTTCCCAGGCCGATTTCTTCAGCAGCAATCTGCGCTACAGCGATAGGATGATAAATATAAGGTTCGCCAGATTTACGGCGCATATCTTTATGGCTTTCGAGTGCCATATCGAAAGCTTTCCTGATTTCCTTTTTATCGCCCTTTTGCAGGGTAGATTTACTTGCCCGTAATAATGCCCTATATCTTTTTAGAATTTCTTGCTTTTCCGCCTCTAAATCAATCACTAACTCTGTTTTCATTTGTATTTTTTGCGTAAAAATTGCGTCTTATTTATGAATAAAACTTATATTAGTTTTGTGAAACAACTAATATATGAAATAACACCTAACTTTGTAAAAGTATAAATTTATGAAATTTAAAGGGCTCTTTTTTCTTTGTATTGTAATGATTTGTAGCTTTTCGCTACGGGCGCAGGATACTGGTGCTCCAATCTTTCCTAAAATGGGAAAAAGCGATACTATAAGAGTAGCCTCAACAAACGATAATGGTGTAATGATCCCTTGGATGCAGCTTAACGAGGTAAGCATTTATGCAGCCAGGATCTGGAAATCGCCGGCAGAACAGGCTGCTTATAACCGTTTAAGGTACAATGTATTAAAAGTAATGCCTTATGCGCTGTTTGCTAAACGCCGCTATGAGCAATTGGAGCAGGATTTAGCCAAAACACAAGAGAAAAAAGAACAGAAACAACTGGTTAAACAATGTGATAAAGAAATTAAAGACATGTTTAACCGCGAAATAAAGGATTTAACGATTACTCAAGGTCAGATTTTAACAAAACTGATCGACCGCGAAGTGGGGCGGACAACTTACGAAATTGTAAAGCAGACTAAAGGTGGTTTTGCTGCATTTTCTTATCAGATTGTTGCACGTGTGGTTGGACATAATTTAAAAAGCACTTACGATCCTAATGAGGATAGGGATATAGAATCGATTATCCGCACCTCTGGATTTTATCAATAACATATAATGCAGGAACGCATTCCGAATATTTATTCATTCAAGGTTAAAAAGATCAATGGCGAAGAGCAGCCGTTATCAGCCTACCGCAACAAAGTTGTTTTAATTGTAAATACAGCCTCCGAATGTGGTTTTACGCCGCAATTAAAAGAATTACAGCAGCTTAAAGACGAGATCAATGATCCGGATTTTGAAATTTTAGGTTTTCCCACCAACGATTTCGGGAAGCAGGAGCCTTTAAATGGTTCAGATATTGCTTCCTTTTGTGAGATTAACCATGGGGTGAAATTCCCTATTTTCGACAAGATTATGGTGCGTGGGGCACATGCCCACCCACTTTATCAGTTTTTGAGCGATAAGAAACAGAATTCAAAATTAAGTTCGAAACCCCGGTGGAACTTTCATAAATATATAGTAAACAAAAATGGCGAACTGGTCGATTATTTTTTGCCATTTACCAAGCCACTGAGTTCTAAAATTAAAAAGAAAATTCAGCAGTTGCTGAATCAAAATGCCCAATAATTACATCATGAAGTTAGATATTTTAGTTATAGCCGTGCACCCTGATGATGCAGAGCTTTGCTGTTCAGGTACTATTTTAAAACATATTGCCCTCGGGAAAAAAGTTGGAATTGTGGATTTAACCCGCGGAGAACTGGGTACGCGTGGTACTGCCGAAACCAGGGATGAGGAAGCGGCAGATTCTGCAAAAATTTTAGGTTTACATGCCCGCGAAAATCTGGGTATGCGCGATGGTTTTTTTCAGGATGATGAGTTTCATCGTTTGGAGGTTATTAAAGTGATCAGGAAATATCAACCTGAAATTATTTTAAGCAACGCATTGGAAGACCGTCATCCTGATCATGGCAGGGCTGGTGACCTGGTTTACGATTCGGTATTTTTATCGGGTTTGCCAAAAATCGAAACTTCAGTAGACGGTGTTAAACAGGAAGCGCACCGTCCGAGATTATTGTTGCAATATATCCAGGACCGTTATTTAAAACCAGATATTATTGTAGACATCACCGATCATATTGATAAAAAAATAGAATCCATCAAGGCTTTTAAAACCCAGTTTTATAACCCTGACGTAGATGGGTTACAGACTTATATTTCTTCTCCTGAATTTTTTGAAAGTATGATCGGCCGTGCCAGGGAATTTGGTAAAAGCATCGGCGCCACTTTTGGCGAAGGTTTTACTTCAAGGAAATTGCTAGGGGTTGATAATTTATTTGATTTGAGGTAGCCGTTTATATAGCCGACATTTAGTCCCGTTTTAATCAATAAATTGTTTCAAAATTGTAGAAAATAAAAAAGGCAAGCCTATACGGTTTGCCTTTTTCGCTTAAAAAACAAATAATTATTTATTAGCGTCAAAATTGCCCTTTATTTCACCAGCTTTAAAAGCAGCTTTAGTTTTAAGGTCATCAACTTTATCCGCAGCTTTATCTGCCAAATCGCTGGCTTTATCTTTCAGATTTTCGCCTGTAGCTTCTGAGTTTCCCTTAGCTTCACCTGCAGCAAATGCGCCTTTTGTTTTTAGCTCATCGTATTTATCGTCTGCTTTATCTTTTAACTCTTCTGCTTTGTCTTTTACATTTTCCCATGTATCCTCTGCCTTATCCTTAACATCTTCCCAAGCATCTTCTGCTTTATCTTTTAATTCGTTAAGTTTGTTTTTTGCTTTATCTAAGAAACTTTGTTCTTGGTCTTGATTTTGATTTTCTATGCTCATAGCTAATTAAATTTTTCAAACTAACAACTTAAATCAGATATAGTTTTAAATTTTTGCTGTTGCCCTGCCAATGTCAAAAAATTTAACACAAAATAACAAAAACACCCTTTATTTGTTATTCTCAAAACGAATAATAATGGCGAATATATTCTCATCTCTCAAAAACGCTTACAATCTTTTTAAACATGTAGATTTCGATAAACTGGAAGCTTTATCGAAAAAAGTTGATTTACCTAAAATGGTAGAAACCATCTCGAGCCTGGATGATAAACAAATACAGGGGATGATGAAAATGATGGGCGGATCGCATAAAAAGAAAGAATTGCCCCCAATTGAAGGCGATTTTTATCACCTGGGCGATGAAGCCTTAAAAGATGAAGACCGGGAACTTCAGTTAAAAGTGCGTGCTTTTTTAGAAAAAGAAGTAAAACCGATTGTAAACCATTATTGGAATAAGGCCGAATTCCCTTTCGAAATCATTCCAAAATTGGCCGAACTTAATATCTGTGGTTTAACCTATAAAGGGTATGGCTGTCCTGGTAAATCAAATTTAATGGAAGGTATTTTAGCTATGGAAATGGCGCGGATTGATACCTCAATTTCTACGTTTTTTGGTGTGCAGAGTGGTTTGGCCATGGGATCGATTTATTTATGCGGATCGGAAGAGCAGAAACAGCAATGGTTGCCACTGATGCAGCAATTTAAAATTATTGGTGCATTTGGTTTAACCGAGCCTGAAGTAGGTTCTGCGGCGGCGGGAGGCTTAACCACCACCTGCAAAAAGGTAAATGGCAAATGGGTGTTGAACGGGCAGAAAAAGTGGATCGGTAATGCAACTTTTGCAGATATCTTAATTATTTGGGCCCGTGATGAAGAAAGTGGTGAGGTTAAAGGTTTTATTGTGAAAAAAGATAATCCAGGTTTTGCGGTAGAAAAAATGCAGGATAAAATGGCTTTGCGCATTGTACAAAATGGGATTATTACTTTAACCAATTGTGAGGTTGAAGAAGCCGATCGGTTGCAAAACGCAAATTCATTTAAGGATACGGCCAAGGTATTGCAGATGACAAGGGCTGGAGTGGCCTGGCAAGCGGTAGGTTGTGCCCGTGGAGCCTATGAAAATGCGCTGGAATATACCCGTAACCGCAAGCAATTCGGTAAACCTATTGCCTCGTTTCAGTTAATTCAGAACCATCTGGTAGAAATGTTATCGAACTTAACGGCCATGCAAACACTGTGTTTTAGGTTGTCGCAGTTGCAGGATCAGGGATTGTTGAAAGATGAACACGCTTCGTTAGCCAAAGTATTTTGTTCGTTGAGAACACGTGATGTGGTAAGCAAAGCCCGTGAAGTAATGGGTGGCAACGGTATTTTACTGGAATATAATGTAGCGCGTTTCGTGGCCGATGCTGAGGCGATTTATTCGTATGAGGGTACGAAAGAAATTAATACGTTGATTGTAGGTAGGGCCATAACCGGTTTCTCAGCTTTTGTTTAGTTTAAAGAAAAGACAGACATATTTTTTAGGGTTGGGAAATGAATGTTGGTATTTCATAGCTGCTGAAGCCCTGCCATTTGCTTTAGTCCCGACGAAAAGTCGGGAGATGCCGCTGCTGTCAGGTTTAGGAACAAAGGTAGATACACGCTGCAACCCAAAAAGAACTACGGTTTTGGCCAATTAGCCCCGGTTGAAACGATACCCTGCAGCAACGAGGTATGAGGCAGCGAAGCGTATAAGTAAAACGGGAATAAACTTAATGTTTTGAACAGGCCATGCGCTTCATAATAAAATTTGTGTTTTGAGAATGAAAAATTTGTAGTCTTGCTTTAATCATTAAATTGCTTTTAACACCCAGGTTTCGCGGATTCTTCCAATTTTATTTGCCTGTTCTTTCATTTTTTTTAATAACTCATTATCAATGTATTTTAATGAGGAAAGCTGATGCCAAACTGAAGTTGCTTTGGTGATCAATTTAAAACCTTGTTCTAAAAAGAAGTTTTCTGCCTGTTCAAAACTTTCAAACTTATTATCTTCTACGTGGTGCGCCTCCAAAAATTGAGAAAAATGATCATTGTTCTCGTTTTTAAGTGCAGGGCGTTTAACATAAACATCAGCAGTGATCCAATAACCGCCCCTTTGTTTTAACGATTTATGGATGGTTTTACATAACGATATCTTTTCTTCGGTGTTCAAATACACCAATAAACCTTCATTTATAATACTAATCGGGCCAAGCGGTATTTGATTTATAGCATTCAGAAAAGCATCCTCGTTCAATACGTTTAAAGCTTCGGTTCGGAGTTTTCCTTTTAGGTTTAATTTCTCCTCAACCATTAGCCGCTCAACCAAATCTTTCTTGATATCAATAATGCCTTGTAAATCGGTATCCAGGTAGTAAATAGTTGGATGCCTTAAAACCAGATCCAAGCCTCTAAAAGAGTAACCAGAAGAAATTTCTAAAATATTTAAAGAGCCCGAGGCAAAAAGTAAACTATCAAGTGATAAATACCTGCTTTCGAAATGCACCAGCCGTTTTAAAAATACCTCGTCAAAATCTCTGTTTGATAAATGTTCAAGCGCGTTATTGCCATAAATTAATTTTACGGCATCAGCAACAAAGGGAATATCCGTTAAGCTTTTGGCCAGCAGTAGCGATTTTGCTGAGGGACTTATCGAACTGTGATCACGATTCATTTGTAATTATACCAAAAAAATCTCTGTCTAAAACGGATACTTATTAAATGCAACCTGACTCATTGCGCTCTTTTCGAATAGCGCAATACAGGATTTGTTATATTGAGGGTCGAAGTTTACTTCTCCAGGCTCCAAAGTTTTCGGAACATTGGCATTTTCCATAAAGAAGTAAACTTTTGTATTGCCATATTTAGTGTGGGGCATTAAATTACCGTAATCTTCCATTTCTTTCCACACTGAATCTTTAACGGTTACCACATAAATGCGTTGCACAGGACCAGTATTATTGGCGTTTCTGTACTTCACAATTTCTTTAAAACCGGCTTTCATATCTTCAACTCCAGGCTGATTAAAAGTATCTTTCACAATAAAGAACGTTAAAACCAGAACAACAGCAACGATAAGGTAGGAAAGTGATTTTTTCTTCATGCCTACAATAAAGGCAATATTTTTTCCATAACCGTCAAGCCTTCGTCAATATGCTTTTGTTCAATGCACAGTGCCGGACGGAAACGTATAGTTTTTTCGCCACAGCCCAGAAACATCACATTGTTTTCCAGCCCTTTGCTGATAAAAGTATTACGCATTTCTTTGTTTGGGAAATCGAATGAGCACAATAAACCTCTTCCGCGCACATTACTCATTTGATCGAATTTATGGGAGAACTTTTCTAGGTTATCTCTTAAATACCCACCTACCTTTGTTGCATTTTCACAAAGCTGATCTTCTTTTATAATTTGTAAAATCTGCGTAGAGCGTACCATATCTACCAGGTTACCACCCCATGTAGAGTTGATGCGGCTGGGAACTTTAAATACATTGCTTTCAATTTCATCTACTTTACTTCCTACCAGGATACCGCATACCTGCATTTTTTTACCAAAAGCAATGATATCTGGTCGGGCTTTTTCGCTAAAATGCTGGTGACACCAAAATTTGCCGGTTAAACCCACGCCGGTTTGTACTTCATCGTAAATTAAAAAAGCTTCATTTTCATCTGCCAGTGTTTTAAGCTGGATCAAAAACTCCTCCCGCAAGTGGTTGTCGCCACCTTCTGATTGTATGGGTTCTATAATGATGGCACAGATTTCATCTTTATTTTCAGCAAAAGCTTTTTTGATCTGCGCGATCGAAGCTTCTTCCGTTGCGATGGCATGGTTTAAATGATCACCCGAAAGAGGGAATTTAACCTCTGGAACGGCAACCCTTGGCCAGTCGAATTTGGCAAACCATTTGGTTTTATCGGGCAGGGTATTGGTTAAACTTAAGGTATAGCCGGTACGGCCATGAAAAGCCCTTTCGAAGTGTAAAACCTTAAAACCTTTTTCTTCCGTATATCCTTTGGCAAAGTTTTTCTGAACTTTCCAGTCCATGGCTACTTTTATTGCATTTTCTACCGCTAAGCCACCGCCTGCAATAAAAAATGCATGAGGCAGGTAATCAGGGATACCAACTTCCGAAAATGTTTCTACAAACTGTGCATACTGCTGGGTGTAAACATCCGAATTTGAAGGATTGGCCAAAGCTGCCTGGAACAGGCTGTTCTTAAACCCTTCATCGCTGATCATTTTAGGGTGGTTATAACCTAAGGGAACGGAGGCGAAACAGGTAAAAAAATCGAGTAAAGTTCTGTTGTATTTCGAATCGTAAATGTATGCACCATGACTCTTTTCCATATCATAGGTCAGGTCGAAACCATCGGCCAAAATGTGCTTTCTTAACGATTCGTTAACGCGATCTGCAGGTACTGTTAATTGATACATAAACTTGGTTTTGGTATATTCCAAATTTAGTTAAATGTGCCTAAAATCAAAATTTAAGCACTTTTTGTGAGAATTACGTAAAAAATAGGTTTAAATCGTTTAAAGTATGATTATAGACAAAATTGGGTTTTGGACTTCACAGATGTGGAAAACTTTTTCGCCCGGATGCCTTATAAAATGCTCGCTTACCACAAATTATTAAAGCTTTTATCTTTTGAAATTAGTGTTGGAATAGCGGGAAAAAAAATATTTTTATCCTGCCTGAGAGAAATTAAACGTTAATATTACGTTTATTTGTGCCGGATGTAATACTGCCTTAATTTATTTTGTATCTTCGTTTCAGACCAAATACCACCCCGTCCCTAAAATTATATGTTTAAAAACCTTAAGATTTTTCTGATTCTTATTGTATTTGCTATAACCAATGCGGGTTTTGCCTTTGCTCAGAATAACCTGCTTTCGGTAAAATATGTTGGTGTAGAAAAAGGGCTGTCGAACAATATCGTAAACTCCCTGTACCTGGATCATTTTGGTTTTATATGGATGGGTACCTACGATGGCCTAAACCGCTACGATGGCTACGGATTTAAAGTTTTCAGAAATAACTGGGGTATTGAAAATTCGCTGGTAAACAACCACATTACCGCCCTTAATGGCGACCAGGATAAAATCTGGATCGGTACACAAAAAGGTATTTCTTATTATAGCTACTCAGACGGAGAATTCCATAGTCTGAAATACCTTGAAAAAGGCCAGCCCATCAATTTGTCCTTCTCTGTTAATTCGATTGCTGTTGATAAAAGCTCGAACGTTTTTATTGCTACGGATGAACATGGGCTGTTTATGCAAAAAAAAGATGCTCCCCGTGCCGAATACATTAGTTTAAATGGCGGTAAAATACACGCTGTGAAAGGCCTCTGTGTTGATGAACAGCATGATTTATGGTTTTATGCCAAAGATTATGGCCTATGCAGGTATAATATCCAAAATGGGAAAACCCAGTTAAACAATTCGAAAATAAGAAATGTGACGGCCATTGTTAACGGTAAAAACGGGAAACTTTGGATTGGTACCGAGCACGGTTTGTATACTTTTGATAAAGTAGCCAATAGCCTTAAACAGGTAGATAACTATCCGGTTGCTGATAACATTATGGGGCTGATGCTCGATGGCGAGGGGAAGTTATGGGTATCAACTGATGGTAATGGATTGAGGGTTTATGATACGAGACTTAAAAGTTTAAACAGTTTGCCTACCGGGCGTGAAAAAGGTTTTATATCCAGTAACTCCATTGGTCAGGTGATTGAAGATGGGGAGAAAAGAAAATGGATTGCTACGCTGCGGGGAGGGGTAAACATCATCGATCAGGAAAATGCGCAATTCCGGACGATAAAAAATGATCCTTTGAACAAAAATTCTCTGATCAATAATTTTGTACTTTCTTTTTGCGAGGATAGCACCCAAAATATTTGGATAGGTACCGATGGTGGTGGTTTGAGTGTGTGGAACAGAAAGACCAATACATTTAAAAATTATGCTGAAAACGGTGGTGATGGCGCGCTACAAAGCAATTTTATTACCAGTATGCTGAGCGATGCTGAAAATAATGTTTGGGTAGGGAGTTTTAGCGGGGGCATTGACCGTTTTGACAGGCGATCGGGGAAATTTATCCACTACAGGTGTTACAATAGTGCAAGGGGTTTTGATGATATCAATATCTGGAAGCTCTATCTGGATAAAGGTAAAAATATCTGGGCCGGCACCACGCGTGGAGGTGCATTGTACCTATATAATAAAGCTTTAGATAAATTCGAACTTTTTGATAACAGGCTTAAAGATATCCATACCCTGTACGAAGATACGGAAGGCAATCTTTGGGCTGGTAATTACACACAGTTGATCAAGGTTGACCGGAAGTTTAAAAAACACATTTATTTTACGGTCAATACTGCCATAAGGGCCATAAATGAAGATGCCAAACAGATGTTGTGGATCGGTACGGAAGGTGGAGGCCTTTTGTGCTTTAATCCCCGAACAAAGAAAATTAAACGCTATTTTGAACAGAACGGATTACCCAGTAATTCTGTACTCAATATTCTGCCCGATAATAACGGCAGCTTTTGGTGCAGCACTTATAATGGCTTATCGCAGTATAATCCTGTAACAGGGAAATTTAAAAGTTATTATTCTTCTGATGGCCTGCAGAGTAACCAGTTTAATTATAATGCCGCATTAAAATTGCAAGATGGTGCTTTTTTATTTGGTGGTACAGCAGGTTTTAACCTGTTCTATCCCTCAAAAATAAAGCAGAACCGCAGGGTGCCAAAAATTGTGCTCACCGATTTCAGGATCAACAATATTCCGCTCAATCAGGATTCTGCCTATAAAAATACAACGGTAGTCAACCTGCAAAAAATTTCAATCCCTTATAACGCTGCGGTTATTTATGTCGATTATGCAGCCATTGAGTTCTCTTTTCAGGATCAGATTGCTTATGCCTACTATTTAGAAGGCTGGGACAGGGACTGGAACTATGTAAACAAACTTTCTACGGCCTATTATTCGAGGCTGGATGAAGGCGAATATAAATTACATATCAAAAGTACCGACACCGAAGGCAACTGGAGCAATAATGAAAAAATTATCGTGATCAAGATTCTGCCGCCCTGGTATCGTACCTGGTGGGCTTATGCGATTTATATCATTCTTATTTCTAGTGTAGTTTATGTTTTTCAGACTTACCGCAACAGGCAGCGTAATTTAAAACATGAGGTAGAAATTACGAACCTCAAAATGGAACGTGAGAAGGACCTGAACGAGAAAAAACTTGATTTCTTTACCAATATTTCGCACGAATTACGGACACCGCTTACCCTGATTGTTAACCCGATTAAAGACATTTTAAGTAGTAAGGAAGCCGGACAGGAAAAAAACGATCTTAATGTAGTTTACCGGAATTCGAGGCGTTTATTAAGTCTGGTAGATCAATTGCTTCTTTTCAGGAAAATGGAGAGTGAAAATGATGCGTTAAACATTGTAAAATTAAACCTCTACAAATTTGCCAAAGAAATATTCTTATGTTTCGGTTATACTGCAAAAAACAATAACATCGATTACATTTTCGAATGTGAAGAAGAAAGCATCGAGATTTATGCCGATCGGGATAAACTGGAGATCATCCTGTTCAATCTTTTGTCTAACGCTTTAAAATTTACCCCAATGGGCGGAATGGTGAAATTAAGCATCGTTACGCATCATAATGGGGTTAAAATTGAAGTGAGCGATAATGGTCCGGGTATTGCTAATGAGGTTGCGGAAAAACTCTTCGATAAATTTTATAAAGCTGCCGGTAAAGAATCTTTAAAAATGGGATTCGGCATTGGTTTGTACCTGGTAAAAAGTTTTGTAGAACTCCATAAAGGCAAAATATACTTTTCGTCGGTTAAAGGTGAAGGCACCACTTTTTCGATAGAGATGCCACTGGGTGACTCTCCAACCGAACTGGTAGATTGCGCAGATGGCGACCAGTTGCTTTATATAAACGAACTGATGGCACAGGAAGAGGAAAGCACTGATTTTACCGAACATGACACTAAAGGCAACCTTGAACTGCTGATTTCTGATTTGCATAGTATACTCGTTGTGGATGATAATACGGAGATTATCGGCTACATTAAACAGATTTTTCAGGATAAGTTTAAAATTTATAATGCCACAAACGGCCTTGACGGACTTAAAATATGCAAGGAAGTTTTGCCTGATATTATCATCTCGGATGTTAATATGGACGGGCTTAATGGTATTGAGCTTTGCCGGGCTGTTAAAGAAGATTCAGAACTGAGCCATATTCCGGTAATCCTGCTTACGGCCGATCCGAGCGCCGAGGTTCGTTTAAGCGGTATAGAAGTTGGTGCCTACGATTTTATCAGTAAACCTTTTGATAAGGAACTTTTTTCGGCCAAAATTAATGGTATCATCAAAAACAGGCAGAACCTGCAATCGTATTTTTATAATGAGATTACGCTTAAATCAGATGCGCACAAGGTTTCGCAGGAGGATAGGGGCTTTTTGCAAAATTGTATAAATATTATCGAAGATAACCTGACCGAAGAAAACTTTAGTGTAAAAACCCTGGCCTCTGCATTGGGGATGAGCCATTCTAACCTGTATAAACGGATCAGGGCAACCTCTGGTCAATCGGTGAGCAGTTTTGTAAGGTTTATCCGTTTAAGAAAAGCTGCAGAATTACTGATCAATACCAACCTGAATATTAACGAGGCTGCTTTTAGGGTTGGCATTAACGATATTAAATATTTTAGGGAGCATTTCCAGAAATTGTTCAACCTTACCCCCTCAGAATTTGTAAAGAAACACCGTAAAACTTTTCATAAATATTATAATCTAAATTCGCTCGGTTAACTTAATTAAGCTGTATATAAATGTATTTTCCTAAATCACCCCCTGTAAAGTATGATTTACCCCCCTGTTGCAAAGCGTAAAAAGTTGCTATTTAGCCAAACCAAATATAACCAGGAATTACCATTGGAAATTCGATATGCTTGCACCAATGGCTTCCCTAAACTGTTATGATGTTGTATAAATTCAATCCCTATCTTTTGTTTCCAACCAGACCGGCTAAAATTATAAGCCAAAAAGCATGTTTTTTATTCCTGTTAATAGTGTTTGTTGCATTGCTTTTGTCTTTTGATCATTGTGAGGCACAGCAGGTAAAAATAAGCTCAATTGCCAATAACGGATGGGCCAATAATTCAGTAAATGCTGTTATTTTTCGCAAAAACTCTATTGTAACCTATAAAAACACCCAATATGCGGCTTATTATGATGCAGATCAGTTTGTAGTTTTGGCTAAAAGACAAAGTAAAGCCAAATTCTGGATCTGCAATAAAACGCAGTATCAGGGTGATGCAACTGATGCGCATAAATCCATCAGCATTGCAGTTGATGGGGCAGGCTACCTGCATATTGCATGGGGACAGCACAATAACCAGTTAAATTATGCTAAAGCAGTTTCTGCCGGTTCGCTTACCCTTGGCGAAAAAGAAGCAATGCTTGGGAAAAAGGAAGAAAAAGTAAGTTATCCCGAGTTCTATAAACTCAGCAACGGAGATTTGCTTTTTTTCTACCGCGATGGTGGTTCCGGTAATGGAAACTTAATGATTAACAGATATTCGGTTAGTGCCAGGCAATGGAGCCGCATACAAGACGGTTTAATTGATGGGGAAGGTAAGCGGAATGCGTATTGGCAGGTGGCAACCGATAAGGCCGGTGGTTTGCATATTTCGTGGGTATGGAGAGAAAGTCCTGATGTGGCCAGTAACCATGATCTGGCGTATGCGAAATCAACCGATGGTGGCATCACCTGGGTAAAAAGCACGGGAGAAAAATATAAATTGCCCATCACGGCATCAAATGCAGAGTATGCCCTTAAAATTCCTCAAAAAAGTGAACTAATTAACCAGACTTCGATGTTTGCAGATGAAAACGGAAAAGTTTTTATCGCAGGGTACTGGACCGATAAACCAGATTCTATCCCACAATACCACATTGTTTTTAATGATGGTAGCGGCTGGAAAGTGAATAAACTAACATTCAGGAATACACCCTTTAGTTTAAGTGGCGGTGGCACAAAGAAAATTCCAATTTCCCGTCCGCAGATTATAGCCTGGCCTTACCAAAAAAGTTATGCTGCCGGAATTTTGTTCAGGGATGCCGAGCGGGGTAACAAAGCTTCGATTGCATTAAATCAAAATATTTACACCAATAACTGGAAATTGGAAGACCTGACCCAAACCAGTGTGGGCGATTGGGAACCGAGTTACGATACCGAACTTTGGAAAGATCGTGGCATCCTGAATATTTACATCCAAAATGTAACCCAGGTAGATGGGGAAGGGAAGGCCGCAACGAAGCCAACAGCTGTACAGGTATTGGAGTGGCTGCCTAAAAAACAATAAATAAACTGAAACGCACAATGATTAAACTAAATATGAACTTGATTTCGCGCTTATGGCTGCTGGCTTTTTTAATCCCCTTTCAACTATCAGCACAAAAGAAAACCGCTGCAGGTGAAAAAATGTCGGCTTACCTGTTTGTATATTTTACCGGGAATAATAAATCCGAAGAGGCCATACACTTTGCCATCAGCAATGATGGTTTCACCTATAAGGCCCTGAATAAAGATCAGCCTATTTTATCTTCCGCAAACATCAGTTCAAGCGGAGGCGTACGCGATCCGCATATTTTGCGTGGTGCCGATAGCAAAACTTTCTACATGGTGGCCACCGATATGGAATCGGCTAAAGGATGGGATTCCAACCGGGCAATGGTGCTGCTAAAATCAACCGATTTAATCCACTGGAGCTCTAAAGTAGTCAATATCCAGAACCGGTTTAAAGGAAACGACAGTTTAAAACGGGTGTGGGCACCGCAAACCATTTATGATGCGAAAGCCAAAAAATATATGGTGTACTGGTCGATGAAACATGGCAACCAGCCCGATATCATTTATTACGCTTATGCCAACTCAGATTTTACCGATCTGGAAACTAAACCGAAACAACTGTTTTTTAGTCCTACAAATGGCTCTTGTATCGATGGTGATATTATTTACCACGATGGAAAATACAATCTTTTTTTCAAAACAGAAGGTGAAGGGAATGGCATTAAAAAAGCGGTTTCGAGTGAATTGACTAGTGGTTATGTGCAGGAAGATCATTATTTACAGCAAACCAAAGAGGCGGTAGAAGGTGCCGGGGTATTTAAGCTTAATAATAACAGTGGTTATATCCTGATGTACGATGTGTACATGAAAGGCCGCTACCAGTTTACCAGAAGTACGGATTTAAAAAACTTTAAAGTGGTTGATGAAGCCGTAAATATGAACTTCCATCCGCGCCACGGTACCGTTTTGCCCATTAGCTCGGCTGAAGCGGCACGATTGGTTTCTAAATGGTATTCGCCACGGGCAATATTCGAATCGGCAACTGCTTCTGTTATCAAAACCAATAATATTGTGGTCGATTCGGCCAAAAACACCGTGTTTTTTCCACTTAAGTATGGTACTAATTTAAAGGCGGTAAATCCACAATTTATTTCTTTTCCGGGCATTGAAATTTCTCCGTCCGGACCGATCGATTTCAGTAAAGGTGCAGTAAATATCAAAATTAAATTAGCAGGTAAAGCAGCCCAATCTTTTACGGCATCGGCTGAAATAAATAATAATCCGGTGCTGTCCGGTTACTTTGCTGATCCTGAAATTATTTACTCCAATAAAACCTCAAAATATTATTTATACCCTACCAGCGATGGTTTTACAGGCTGGAGTGGTACTTATTTTAAAACATTTTCCTCTACCGACCTGGTAAACTGGAAAGATGAAGGCATCATTTTAGACCTGAACCGCGATGTAAGCTGGGGGAAAAGAAATGCATGGGCGCCAACCATTGCAGAGAAGAAAATCGGAGGTGAATTTAAGTATTTCTACTATTTTACTGCAGCCCAAAAAATAGGTGTTGCGGTTTCCGATCATCCGAACGGGCCATTTAAAGACAGTGGCAAGGCATTGATTGATCAAAAGCCAAAAGGCATAAAAAACGGTCAGGAAATTGATCCGGATGTATTTACAGACCGCAAAACAGGCAAGACTTATCTTTATTGGGGAAATGGTTACATGGCCTGTGCACAATTGAACGATGATATGGTTTCTATTGATAGCAGTACCCTAAAAATAATTACGCCGACCAAGGATTTCAGGGAAGGGACAGAGGTTTTCTACCGCAATGGAAAATATTATTTCCTATGGTCGGAAGATGATACCCGGAGCGAAAATTACAGGGTAAGTTATGGTTATTCAGATAACCCAACAGGCCCGATCACCATCCCTGAAAATAACCTCATTTTAGCCAAGATACCATCGGAGGGCATTTATGGCACTGGCCACAACAGTGTCATTCAGGTTCCGGGAAAAGATGAATGGTACATGGTATATCATCGTTTTACGATTCCGAAAGGAATCAGTATGGGCAGCGCCGCAGGTTATAACCGTGAGGTTTGCATCGATAAAATGGAATTCAATGCCGATGGTACCATCAAAAAAGTCATTCCAACCAGGAAAGGAATAAACCCAATCAAATAATGAAGAAAATATACATCACACTTATACTGGCAACATTGTTTTCAGTTATAGTAAGGGCACAAAACACAAGACCAGAAATACTCCAGATCATCAATAAGGTAAACCGTTACTGGCAAAGCAACAACAAGGCCGAGGTACGTGCTTTTTGGGATAATGCAGCCTACCATACCGGGAATATGGAGGTATTTGCCTTAACAAAGGATGAAAACTATCGTAAATATTCGGAAGATTGGGCTGCACACAACCAATGGATGGGGGCAAAATCAACCGATAAAAGCCAGTGGAAATATAAATATGGTGAAACCGACGATTATGTGCTTTTTGGAGACTGGCAGATCTGCTTTCAAACTTATATCGATCTCTATCATTTAGATCCAAAGGAATATAAAATAGCCAGGGCCAAAGAAGTAATGGAATATGAAATGGCTACACCTGCAAACGATTACTGGTGGTGGGCCGATGGTTTGTACATGGTGATGCCGGTAATGGCCAAACTTTACAAAACCACAGGCAATAAACAATATCTCGAAAAATTGCACGAATACTTTTCCTACGCCAACAGCATTATGTACGATCAGGAAACGGGGCTTTATTACCGCGATGCCAAATACGTGTACCCCAAACATAAAAGTGTAAACGGGCAAAAGGATTTCTGGGCGCGTGGTGATGGATGGGTTTTCGCCGGTTTGGCAAAAGTGCTTAAGGATCTGCCCAAAAACGATCAGCATCGAAAAGAGTACATCAGCAAATATAAAAGAATGGCCGATGCCATTGTCAAAAGTCAGCAGGCCGAAGGCTATTGGACAAGGAGTATGTTGGATGCCGCACATGCCCCAGGGCCCGAAACCAGTGGAACGGCCTTTTTTACCTATGGTTTACTCTGGGGAATTAATAACGGTTACCTCAAAGAAAAAACTTACCTGCCTGCCGCCATAAAAGGCTGGAAATACCTTAGCGGAACGGCTTTGCAGGAAAACGGGAAAATTGGTTTTGTACAGCCCATAGGAGAGAAGGCCATTCCGGGTCAGGTTGTTGATCAAAATTCGACTTCTAATTTTGGCGTGGGTGCTTTCTTGTTGGCAGGATGTGAATATTATAGATTTTTAAAGAAATAAAATGAAAACTTTATACAAAAGCTTATTGGTGATCGCAATTGCTGCTTTAACCTTACCAGTATCGGCACAGAAAAAGAAAAAAAATGCCGAAAACTTAAGCGACAGACAATTTTGGCTGCAACAAATGGATAAAATGGTAAAGCCGGTTTTGTATAACCTGGCTAAAGATAGTCTGCGTATTGCGATGCCGCAGGTTACCTCCATCCATATTGATAATAAAGAACACCGCATAAAAGTACAATATGTGGAGGTTTTGGGCCGTGTTTTAAGCGGAATAGCACCATGGCTGCAATTGGAAGATGGAGACGCAGAGGAAATTGCACTCCGCAAACAATACCGCGAATGGGTGTTACAGGGTTTGAAAAACTCCCTCGATTCTAACGCCAAAGATTTTATGAACTATGATATAGGCGGGCAGCAACTGGTAGATGCTTCTTATGTGGCACTGGCCTTAATCAGGGCGCCATGGATATGGGAACACCTGGATGCGAAAAACCAATCGCTGATGATGAAATCGATCGTCACCACCCGTAAATTTAAACCCGTATTTTCGAACTGGTTGCTGTTTTCGGCCATGAACGAGGCTTTTTTAGCCAAATTTGGCTACAGTTGGGATCCGATGCGTGTTGATTATGCCTTACAGCAAATGGAGCAATGGTATGTGGGCGATGGCATGTATAAAGATGGCAGCACTTATGCTTTCGATTACTATAACAGTTATGTAATCCATCCATACCTGGCCAAAATAGCCGAAATTATCGGAACCAGGGTAAAGGATTACAACAGCATGTTCGAAAAAATAAGGAAAAGAAACGAACGTTATGCCATTATCCAGGAGCGCCTGATCAATACCGATGGAACTTATCCTGCTACCGGCCGATCTATCGTTTACCGTGGTGGTGCCTTTCACCATCTGGCAGATATGGCTTATAGAAAAGCCTTACCTAAACAGCTAAGTCCTGAACAGGTACGCTGTGCGCTTACCGCTGTAATCAAAAAAACACTCGAAAGCCCTGGCACTTATAAAAACGGTTGGTTAACCATAGGTTTATACGGTTCGCAGCCCGATCTTGGCGATTTTTATAATAACCAGGGTAGTCCTTACATCTGTACCAATATTTTTCTTCCTCTTGGTTTGCCTGCCAGCGATCCCTTTTGGTCTAACCCGCCTGCAAAGTGGAGTGCGCAGCGCATCTGGACCGGAGAAGATTTCCCTAACGATCACAGTGCCGATTTAAGATAATATATCAACCTTAGCGTAATGCTATTAAGTTGAGAATTTTTAACCACAGATGCACACAGATAAACACAGATTGATATCTGTGTGCATCCTTTTCATTTGGGCTAAATAAGACTATACTTGTATTTATCAAAATAAACGTTTTTTTAACGTTTAAAAATCCTGCTAAATCTCCAAAATTGCTTAAAACAGCGTTTTTTTAACATAAAATCAGAATTTAACCCCCTTAATTACCGTATTACCCCTCACTGGGTAGGTGATATTTGTGCGTAATTTGTTTAATCCAAATATAAAACTATCCCTACATGTAACTAAATCACCATTACCCGTCATCAGGAAAGTCTCTGATTGACCGCGGAAAGAAAAATGTCAATTATGCTGTAATTGATTTTTACCCCTAATAACTAACCAAATTATATTATGCAAAAAAAATTACTATTATCATTAAAGTATATGGCGCTGCTGGCAATATTCGTTATTGCGGGTGCGGGTCATCTAATCGCCCAAACTGTTCCAGCAGAAATAAGCGGTACGGTACAGGATGCTAAAGGGGTGCCGATCCCTGGTGTTACCGTAAAAAACTTAACTTCCGCAAAAGTAGTCGTATCAGACGGCAACGGAAGGTATAAGATCGCCGCTGCTAAAGGCGAGAGCTTATCTTACAGTTATATTGGTTATACTACCATTACGCAGGTTGTTGCCAGCCAGGCAGTTGTAAATGTAAAACTCCAGGAAGCTGGCGACAAAACATTAAACGATGTGGTGGTTGTGGGTTATGGTACGCAGAAAAGATCGGATGTAACCGGTTCAGTAGTATCGGTACCTAAAGCAAGGCTGTCTCAATTACCTGTAACCAACGTGATGCAAGCTTTAGAAGGTGCGGTTGCGGGGGTTAACGTTACAACAACTTCATCAGTACCGGGTAAAGAACCTGCAACGCTTGTACGTGGGCAGAACTCTATAAACGCCAACTCAGGCCCTTATGTGGTAGTAGATGGTGTTCCTTTGACTAAAACAGGCGGTTCGCTGAATGATATCAATCCAAATGATATTGCTTCAATGGAAATTTTGAAAGATGCCAGTGCAACTGCAATTTATGGTACAAACGGCTCAAATGGTGTAATTTTGATCACCACAAAAAGAGGAACCTCGGGCAAACCGGTAATCCGTTATAGCGGTTATGCCGGATTAGAAAACCTGGCGCATATTTTAACTCCGCGCAGTGGCGAAGAGTATCTTCAAAAATATGCAGATTATTTAAAGCAGACCAATCAGGTACAACAGCGTCCGGTGCCTAATATTGGCGAACTTCCGGCCTACAATGCCGGTACCACTACAGATTGGGTAAAAGAAGCAACACAACAAGGACAGATGCAAGATCACAACCTGAGTATTTCAGGCGGCTCTCCTGATGTAAAATATTTTATTTCTGGTGATTACCTCAACCAAAAAGGTGTGGTAAAAGGCTACCAGTTTAACCGTGTTGCACTGCGTTCTAACCTTGATGTAAATGTAACCAGTTTCTTAACTGTTGGTACGTCATTATTCCTTACCAGTAACAATTATGATGGCGGAAGGGCAAACTTATTGTTTGCAACAGCCATGAGCCCTTACGGACAAGAATATAATGCAAACGGAACCTATGCCATTTATCCAATGAACCCTGAGCAGTTGTATACCAATCCGCTTTTAGGTTTAAACACTACCCAGATCAGCAGGACAACAAATATTAATGGAAACGGTTATGCTGAAATTAAATTTCCGGGAGCATTAACAGGTTTAAAATTCAGGTTAAATGCAGGGTATACTTATTTTCCTAAGCGGGAGGGAAGTTACATCGGCCGTTTAGCTAACGACATGCTGGGTACGGCCAGAAGTTTTAATGCTTCTACCAACAGTTATACCATCGAGAATATTTTAACCTATTCTAAAGATATTAAAAAGCACCATTTCGATTTTACTGCACTTTACAGTGCACAAGAACGTAAGTACAACGAAACCACTGCTGGTGCTGTTGGCTTTATAAACGACGAACTTGGTTTAGACAACATTGGTGCCGGCGCTACGCAAACCAGTGCTTCTTACCGAGATAGGTATGGCCTTAATTCGCAAATGGGACGTTTGTTCTATTCGTATGATAGCCGTTATTTATTAACCTTAACCGCTCGTAGAGATGGTTCATCGGTATTTGGCGTAAATACCACCAAATATGGCGTTTTCCCTTCAGCAGCGATCGGCTGGAACATTTCTAACGAAAGTTTTATGAAAAATGTTTCCCTGGTAAATAACCTGAAATTAAGGCTTTCTTATGGCAAAACGGGTAACGAAGCCATTCCGGTTTACAGAACCATTACCACTGATGGAACTGCCCGCTCACCATTTAACGGTATCAGTACCATTGGTGTACAGGCTGGCAATCTGGGTAATACCTCATTACAGTGGGAAACCACAAAAACAGCCAACATCGGTATCGATTTTGGGATCCTTAAAAACAGGATCAACGGTAGCATTGAGGCTTACCAGAACAAAACCAGTGGATTATTATTGGAAAGAAGTTTACCGATCATCACAGGTTACAGCAAAGTATTCGATAATATTGGTAAAACAGAAAACAGAGGTTTAGAGCTCACCTTAAATACACAAAATTTTGTTGGTGATAAATTCCGTTGGGAAACTATGCTGGTATTCGCTACCAATAAAAACAAAATTACTTCATTGTATGGCGATGGGAAAGACGATTTAGGAAACAGGTGGTTTTTAGGTCAGCCGATTAGTGTTGTTTACGATTATAAAATGACGGGTGTTTGGCAAACTGGAGAAGACGTTTCAAAACAGGATCCAACCGCAAAACCAGGAAGCTTAAAATTTGCTGATTTAAATGGTGATGGAAAAATTACCGCTGATGACAGGACCATTCTAGGGCAGATTGCGCCAAAATGGACTGGTGGGATTACCAATACTTTCCATTACAAAAATGTTAACCTGAGCATTTTTATCCAAACTGCACAGGGAATGACGAAAAACAACCCCGATTTAACTTATGGTGATGAAACCGGCCGCAGAAACACACCAGCCGAAATTGGATATTGGACACCTGAAAACATGAGCCAAACCAGGCCGGCACTATCTTATAACAATACTTTAGGATATGGCTATGCTTCGGATGCAAGTTATACCCGCATTAAGGATGTTACGTTGAGTTACGTTTTTGGTCAGTCGGTTTTAGATAAACTGCACCTGGGTAGTTTAACCGTTTACGCCAGTGGCCGTAACCTGCACACCTTTACCAAATGGGTAGGCTGGGATCCTGAAAACAATTATTTCACCCGTGGCTCTTTAGACTGGGTAAATAACTATCCCATCACCAGGACTTTTGTATTCGGTTTAAATGTTTCATTACGTTAAATTTTATTATCATGAAAAAGAATATAACCATCATAGCAGCATTAGCGGTATTACTTTTTGCATTTTCATCATGTAAAAAAGCATTTCTGGATGAAAAACCCTTTTCTTCATATACCCCATTAACCCTCACCGATTCCCTGGGCTTCGAGGCCTCTTTAATCGGTTTATATAACCATACCAGCACCATTTTTTCGTGGTCTGACCAACAGGGATGGCCAAGTGTTTGGCAGGTGGGTACCGATGTTGCCAATGCAACCAATAACCAGCAGGGCGTAGAAATCCCTTATTATAACTATGCCACTTTAACCCCTACCGATAATGGTTCTGCCCGCACCTGGAACAGAAACTACATCATGATTAATTTAACCAACATTATTGTTGATGGGATCGAAAACCCTTCGGTTAATTCGTTAAGTGCCAAAGGAAAAAGCCAGGTAAGTGCCGAAGCTAAATTCTTCAGGGCTTATGCCTATAATAACCTGGCTACCTGTTATGGTGGTGTGCCTTTGATTGTTCATGCCTTAAGCGGTCCAAAAACCGATTTTGTGCGGGCACCGCTTGATGATGTAAACAATTTTATTGTAAGCGATCTTATTTATGCTGCGGCAAACTTACCTGATATCGAAGCGGTGAAAACCAATTCAAAAGGCAAAATGTACGGTAGGGCCAACCGTTTTATGGCCATGCAGCTCCTTGCTGAGGTGTACCTTAGAATGAATAAACCAGATTTGGCCGAACAGCAGGCGCAGGCCATTATTGCCAGCGGAAAGTTCAGTTTAATCAAAAACCGCTATGGCGTTAAAACCAGTGTTGGCGGCGACTATTATTCTGATATGTTTCAATATGGAAACCAAAGACGCTCGCAGGGCAATACGGAAGCCATTTGGGTGTTAGAACAAGAAAATCCAACCAGTGTGGTAGGCGGTATTACCGATAACCCGCAACAACGTAGGGTTTGGGGTGCAGCCTATTACAATATTGCCGGTATGGCATTGGCCGATTCGTTGGGTGGCCGCTCCATTGGCCGTTTGCGTTTAAGTAACTGGGTTTTATATGGCTTGTATAAGGGAAAAGATATCAGAAATTCTCAATACAATATCCGTAGAAGATACTATTACAATGATCCGAACCCTACTTATGCCGCAAGATATGGCAAACAGGTGCCTTTTACAGGACCAGATACCCTGATCAATATTTGTCCGAGTACGACCAAATGGGGTGCTTTTGATCCGAACGATACTTTTGGGTACGCGATGATCAAAGATTTTATCCTGATGCGCCTGGGCGAAACTTATTTATTGCTTGCCGAAGCACAGGTAAAACAGGGTAAAACCAGCGAAGCTGCAAATACCATTAATGTATTGAGAACGCGTGCAGGTGCAGATCAGGTTTCGGCATCCCAAATGACAATGGATTTTATTTTGGATGAACGTGCCCGCGAACTGATCGGAGAGGAAAACAGAAGGATGACTTTAATGAGAACAGGTACCCTGGTAGAAAGAGCACTTCGTTTAAACTCAAACGATGCTTCTAAACCGATTACCGGTTTAACTGCTAAAAATTTATTGTTACCGATCCCATTGGGTGAAATACAACTGAATAAAGATGCCGTTATTACCCAAAATCCAGGTTACTAATTAGTATAGTTGATTATCAGGGTCATCGCTAATTGGTGGCCCGATAATTAAAACATTGATTATCTTACCGCATCAAATTTTTTTCAAAACAAAACCTGATTATGCTTAAAACCAAATTATCCCTGGCACTGATTTTATTCTTTATTTCATTTTCGAATAGCTTATTGGCACAGGAAAAGCTCAATGCTTTTTTTCCCGGTAAAATATGGAAAGACAATAATGGTGTGCACATCAATGCACATGGAGGCGGCATTGTAGAATACAAAGGTACCTACTATTGGTATGGAGAACATAAAATTGAAGGCGAAAAAGGAAATACAGCGCAGGTGGGTGTACACTGTTACTCATCAAAAGATTTATATAACTGGAAAGACGAAGGCATTGCTCTTGCCGTTTCTGATGATCTGAAAAGCGATATTGCCAAAGGATGTATTTTAGAGCGCCCGAAAGTAGTGTACAACAAAAAGACCAAAAAGTTTGTGATGTGGTTCCATTTAGAGCTTTTGGGCAAAGGTTACGAAGCTGCCCGTGCGGGCGTGGCCGTTGCCGATAAAGCAACCGGACCTTATACATTTATTAAAAGTTACAGGCCAAATGCGGGCAAAATGCCATTTTATGCAAGTGGTACACCTTTAACTGAGCAAGTAAACTGTGATAAACCAGCCAATAAAAGCGATGGTTTTTTCTGCAGAGATTTACCCGGAGGCCAAATGGCCAGAGATATGACAGTTTTTGTTGATGACGATGGCAAAGCTTACCACATTTTCTCTTCCGAAGAAAACTTTACCCTTCACCTTGCAGAGTTAACGCCAGATTATTTAAGCCATACCGGAAAATTTATCAGGATATACGTGGGCCATCAAACCGAAGCACCTGCGCTGTTCAAAAAAGATGGAACTTATTACATGGTAGGCTCAGGCTGTACCGGATGGGCACCTAACCCGGCCAGGTGGTTTAAATCAAAATCTATTTTCGGTCCATGGGAGTTTATGGGCAATCCCTGTGAAGGCGAAAAATCAAATATTACTTATGGAGGTCAGAGTACCCATGTGCTGCCTGCCCCGGGTAAAAAAGGAGAATTTATTTTTATGGCCGATAAATGGGAACCTAAAAATGCAATCGATGGCCGCTATTTGTGGTTACCGGTCAAATTTGATAAAGGAGATATCAAAATCAGCTGGCTCGATAAATGGGACCTGAGTATCTTCAAATAAACTAGAAAAAAGCAATAAAAATTAAAAATACAAATTGCGCTAAAAAGCGGGATAATGGATATTTTTTATCCTAAAATTCTATCTATGAATACATTAAAATTAAAAACATACCTGCTCGTTATTAGTGCTTTATGTTATGCCGGAGTGGCATTTGCACAGCAGGGCAACCATACTTTTAAACTTGGTGAAAGCGATTTCCTTTTAGACAACAAGCCTTTTCAGATCATTTCAGGAGAAATACATTACCCAAGGGTTCCGAAAGAAGCCTGGCGCAACCGAATGAAAATGGCAAAAGCCATGGGCTTAAATACCATAGGCACTTATGTGTTCTGGAACCTGCACGAACCCCAGAAAGGAAAATTCGATTTCTCGGGCAATAACGATATTGCAAGCTTTGTTAAAATTGCCAAAGAGGAAGGCTTGTGGGTCATCCTGAGGCCTAGTCCTTATGTTTGTGCCGAGTGGGAATTTGGTGGTTATCCTTATTGGTTACAGAACGAAAAAGGTCTTGTTGTACGCAGCAAACAGGAAGAATACCTGAGCGAATACCGCAAATACATTAACGCCGTGGGCAAACAACTGGCACCATTGCAAATTAACCATGGGGGTAATATCCTGATGGTACAGGTAGAAAATGAATATGGTTCTTATGCCGCCGATAAAGAATACCTGGATATTAACCGCAAAATGTTTATCGAAGCAGGTTTTGATGGATTACTCTACACCTGCGATCCTGAAATTGATATTGTTGGTGGACACTTAAAAGGTTTACTGCCGGCCATCAACGGTCAGGATAACCCTGAAAAGGTTAAAAGCGCCATCAATAAATACCATGAAGGTAAAGGACCATACTTTATTGCCGAATGGTACCCAGCCTGGTTCGATTGGTGGGGAACTGCACACCATACCATTCCCGCCGAAAAATATACCGGCAAACTCGATTCGGTATTGGCTGCGGGCATTTCTTTAAATATGTATATGTTCCATGGCGGCAGTACAAGGGCATTTATGAATGGTGCAAATTATAAGGATATTTCGCCTTACGAACCACAGATCAGCAGTTACGATTACGATGCCCCTTTAAACGAAGCAGGTAATGCGACCGAAAAGTTCAGGCAGTTCCGTGCAGTGATCGAAAAGCACCTGCCAAAAGGCACAAAATTATCGGCCATCCCTGCCGATAAACCTGCAATTGCGATTAAAGCTTTTCAACTGACTGATGCGTCATACATTTTTGATCATTTGCCAAAAGGTACTGAGAACGATAAACCGCTAACTTTTGAAGATTTGAATCAGGATTATGGTTATATGCTCTACCGGACCAAAATTGAAGGTGGAAAAAAAGGATTGCTAAAAATCAATAAACTGCGTGATTATGCCCTGATTTTTATCAACGGTAAAAGGGTAGGGGTTTTAGACAGAAGGTTAAATCAGGATAGTATCATGCTCGATTTACCTAATGGCAGCCTGCAACTTGATATTTTTGTGGAAAACATGGGAAGGATTAATTTTGGTAAATACCTGTTAGACAATAAAAAAGGCATTACCGAAAGCGTTTTTTTTAATGGTAATGAGTTAAAAAAATGGACAATGTTTAGTTTGCCTTTTAACCATACTAAAGAAATAAGTGCTAAAGGAAATGTGAATCAGGTTAATGAAGGACCAGTGATGAGAAAAGGAACTTTTAACCTTGCCAAAACCGGCGATACCTATCTCGATATGCGTACCTGGGGTAAAGGCGTGGTTTGGATAAATGGACATAATTTAGGGAAATACTGGTCAATTGGCCCTCAGCAAACCATTTACTTGCCAAAAGAATGGCTAAAAGCTGGTAAAAACGACATCACTGTTTTAGAATTACTGGATAATAAACAAGCTACGGTGGAGGCCATATCTACCCCGATTTTAAACAGCCTGAAAAAATAATTAGAGGGAGTAAACCAGGGGATGCAAATGCAGATTCCGCTGAATAATTTTTTACCTTAGGTAACTGTAATGAAAATGCCAAAATTATCCATCCTTAAATTATTGAACATGAAGTACTGCCTGTTTTTTTTACTGATCTGCGCAAAATTAAGCTTTGCCCAAAACCTGCAGGATTATCGCATTAGCCCTGTAGAATTTAATAAGGTAAAACTAACAGATAAATTTTGGCTGCCCCGTGTAGAAACCAATAAAGAAGTTACCATTCCCACTTCATTTGCCCGTTGTGAAAATACCGGGAGGTTAAAAAACTTCGAAATGGCGGCAAAAAAAACAGGGAAATTTTGTACCACTTTTGTATTTGATGATACGGATATTTATAAAACCATAGAAGGTGCTTCTTACTCGCTGGCCGTATATCCGGATGCGAAGCTAGAGGGCTATATCGATTCCCTGATCGTGGTTATTGCCAATGCGCAGGAACCGGATGGTTACCTCTATACCGCAAGGACCATTAACCCTGCAAACCCGCCATCCTGGTCGGGAAAAGAGCGTTGGGTAAACGAAGGGAATATGAGTCACGAATTGTATAACTCCGGCCATTTAATCGAATCGGCGGTGGCACATTACCAATCAACAGGCAAGAAAAACCTGTTAAACATTGCCATAAAAAATGCAAACCTGCTCGTGGCCACATTTGGGCCGGGCAAAAGGAGTGTAGCACCCGGACATGAGATTGTTGAAATGGCCCTCGTGCGTTTATATAGGGTTACTGGCAATGAAAGTTACCTGAAACTGGCGAAATTTTTTATCGATCAAAGAGGAATAAAGCAGTATGATGCAAAGGATAAAAACCCCTGGAAAAATGGTGCATATTGGCAGGATCAGACGCCGGTAATCAACCAGGATGAAGCTGTTGGACATGCGGTAAGGGCCATGTATTTATACGCTGGTATGGCCGATGTTGCTGCCTTAACCGGAGATAAAGATTACCTGAATGCCATTGATAAAATATGGGCCAACATGTGTGGCAAAAAAATGTATGTAAACGGTGGCATTGGTGCTGTACCCGATGGTGAACGCTTTGGTAATGATTACGAATTGCCCAATGCCACTGCTTATAACGAAACCTGTGCCGCAATTGGCAACGTATACTGGAACCAGCGCATGTTTTTGTTGCATGGCGATTCAAAGTATATTGATTTAATGGAAAAAGTGATGTACAATGCATTGCTTTCGGGGGTAGGCCTGGATGGGAAAACATTTTTCTATACCAATGCGATGCAGATTTTTGATGGGCCGCTGCATAAAGATGCTGAGCCGGGCAGGTCGGGCTGGTTCGAATGTTCTTGCTGCCCAACCAACATGTCGCGCTTTTTACCATCTCTTCCCGGTTATATTTATGCCCAGTTCAAAGATCAGGTGTATGTAAACCTTTTTGTGGCCAGTTCTACTGATTTAAAGGTGAATAACCAATCGGTTAAAATTACCCAGCAGAACAATTACCCCTGGGACGGAAACCTCAATTTTAATATAGATCCACAAGAAGCAAGCAATTTCAGTCTTAAACTACGCTTGCCGGGCTGGGCAATAAACGAGGCGATTCCGTCTGATCTTTACAGCTACAACCAGAAAGGCAAAGCAGCATTTACGATAAAAGTAAATGGTAAAAACGCAAAATACCAAATCGAAAAAGGTTATGTAACCATCCAAAAACTTTGGAAAAAAGGAGATAAGGTAGAATTTGTGCTTCCAATGGAAGTGAAAAAAGTAACCGCAAATGCGCAACTTAAGGAAGATGCAGGCAAGATCGCTATACAGCGCGGACCAATGATGTTCTGTGCGGAAGCGGTAGATAATACAGCAAAAATAAGTGCGATTAAAGTACCTGAAAATACACAGTTTAAATATACATTTAATCCAAACCTGTTAAATGGAGTGGCAGAACTGAGCGGTAATGCGGTAACAACTGCAGCTAACCGAAATAATGTAATTGTGCCACTTAAACTTATTCCATACTATGCCTGGGCAAACAGGAGTAAAGGAGAAATGAGTATCTGGTTCCCTGAATTGTAGGATTATCAGTATTATTTGCCACGGAGGCTCATAAGTGAAAATCTTCCAAAATTGTCACCCTGAGCGTAGTCGAAGGGCATTCGGGCGTATAATACACTTCGATAGATCGTCATCCCCAACCCGATAGCTATCTCGTCGATTGAGAATTTTAATGAAAAATGTTTTTAGCATTAGGATTCACGCCTGCGCGGGAATGACGACCGTTTTAAGATAGCGTTATAGATTTGCCACGGAGACTCAGAGCACACGGAAAATCCCCTGCGGCTTGTCATCCAGAGTATAGTCCAATGGCATTCGGGCGTATAATACACTTCGATAAATTGTTATTCCCAACCCAATAGCTATCGGGTTGGGAATCTTAATGAACCATGTTTTTAGCATTAGGATTCCCGCCTGCGCGGGAATGACGACCTTTGTAGGAATGGAGCCCACGCATTTGCTACGGAGGCTCAGAGAACACGGAAAATCCCCCGCAGCTTGTCACCCTGAGCGTAGTCGAAGGGTTCTTTATGATTAACTCAAATACAGTATCCTTCAATTTCATTTAAAATCAAATCCCGATTGGGAAAATAATAATCGTTATAATAACGTTTAAAAATGGAAAAATTTATCTAAAAAGTGCTTTTAGGCATGTTTTATCATGATTTACCCCCTAATATTTACCATATTACCCCTCACACAGTGCAGGTTTTTTATAGTTATTTGTTACATAACCAGATATAAAAACTAACCACTATGACAAAAAGAAAACTACGCAAACTCCCCTAAAAAACATTAAGATTTTAGCATCCAGGTAACGGGATGCCGCCGCAATACCAGCGTTAAATTTTGCCTGTTGACCAAAATAAGCAAAGCACTATGGTATGTGTATGAAATGAATATGCCATCATGAGATACTAACTATATCCGTGGTGATGGCATGTTATTGACCAAACTAACCAAATAACTAATTTCTAGCCTGAATTAAAAAATGAGAAAAAGCTACAAAAAGTCAGCTCATGTAATCCGCTATTTATTTTCGCCAAAACTGGTATTCCGAACGGTTTTGGGATTATTGATGCTGATCTGCTCCTTAAATGCCAAAGCCCAAACGGAGGTAACCGTTAAGGGTATGGTAAAAGATACCGTAGGTGGACTGCCCGGTGTAAACATTAAAGTTTCCGGAACCAACCGGGGAGTTTCGACCGACGAAATGGGAAGATACAGCATTAAACTTCCAAAATCTGGAAAATTGCTCTTCTCGCTGGTGGGTTATAAACCTCAAAATAAAACTGTTGCCGATTACGATCGCGGAGCAGATGGAAGTTATACCATTAATGTAACGCTTTTGTCGGATGCCAACTCGCTCGATGAAGTAGCCGTAGTAGGTTTCGGAACGCAAAAGAAAACCAGTGTAATCAGTTCGATTACGGCCATTAATCCGAAAGAACTTAAAGGGCCAACGAGTAACCTTACCACTATGATGGCCGGGCGTGTTGCCGGGATGATCGCCTACCAAAGAAGTGGCGAACCCGGTGCCGATAATGCCCAGTTCTTTATCAGGGGACTAGGAACTTTCGGCGCGGGTAAACAGGATCCTTTGATTTTGATTGACGGGGTAGAATCGACACAAAATGATATGGCCCGACTACAGCCTGATGATATTTCTTCGTTCAACGTACTTAAAGATGCTACCGCTTCTGCTGTTTATGGAGCCAGGGGAGCCAACGGAGTCGTGCTCATCCTCACAAAATCTGGTCAGGCCGGTTTAACCAAATTTAGCTTCAGGGCCGAATCGTCTTTATCTTCCAATACCAAAAATTTCAAGTTTGCAGATAACGTCACCTATATGAAACTCGCAAACGAAGCCGCGCTGACCAGAAACAGGCTTGCCATTTTACCTTACCTGCAAACCAAGATAGATGCTACGGCAGCGGGCGAAAACGAACTGCTTTATCCAAATAACAACTGGATCGAACAGCTAATAAAAGATTATACGGTTAACCAAAGGTACAACCTCAATATTTCCGGAGGGGGCACCAAGGCTAGTTATTATATTGCTGGTACCTATAATATCGATAATGGGGTGCTTAAAGTGGCCGATCTCAATAATTTTAACAGCAATATCAAACTGAAAAATTATTCGGTACGCTCAAACATTAATATCAACCTTACCAATACCACCGAGGCCATTCTTAGGGTTTACGGACAGTTTGATGATTATACCGGGCCGGTAGGCGGTGGCGGTGCCACTTTTAACCGCGCAATATGGTCTAACCCGGTGATGTTTCCGGCCGTTTACCCGGCCAGTTTATCGCCTTACAGCAATCACCCTTTATTTGGTAATGCTGTATCGCCAACAGGCGCATTATATATGAATCCTTATGCAGAGATGGTAAAAGGTTATCAGGATAAAAATGCCTCTACTTTACAAACGCAAATCGAGATTAAACAAGACCTGAAATTTATTACCCCGGGTTTAACGGCCAGGCTGATGAGTTACGCACGCAGGTATTCATATTTCGATATTTCGCGGGCCTACAATCCATTTTATTACTCGGCAACAGAACAGCCTGATAAATCAATCGGTTTAACGCTGATCAATGGTGGCGGAGCTTTATCAATCGGTCCGGTAGGAACAGAGTACTTAGGTTACTCTGAAGGTAAAAAAGACCTGAACTCTACTTTTTATGCCGAATTTTCTGGTAATTATAGCCGTACGTTAGCACAAAAACATGCGGTTAGCGCCATGTTAATTACCACCATGCGCAATTACCTGGCGGCAAACCCAGGCAGTTTACAGCTTTCTTTGCCTTCGCGTAATCAAGGGGTTTCGGGTAGGGCAACCTACGGCTACGATAACCGTTACCTGGCCGAGTTTAACTTTGGTTACAACGGTTCTGAACGTTTTGCGGCAAATAACCGCTTCGGTTTCTTCCCTTCCTTCGGTTTAGGTTACAATGTTTCTAACGAGAAGTTTTTTAAACCCTTAACCAAAGTAATTACCAGCCTGAAACTGAGGGCAACTTATGGTTTGGTGGGTAACGATCAGATCGGAAATGCAGACGACCGTTTCTTTTACCTCTCTGAAGTAAATATGAACAATGGTACCTATGGGGCAAATTTTGGCGAAGATGGTCTGTATTACCGAAATGGTATTTCGATATCACGTTATTCAAATCCATTAATTACCTGGGAAAGATCTAAACAAATTAACCTGGGTATGGATATGACACTTTTCAACGACCTGAGCCTGACGTTTGATGTTTATAAAAACGAACGTTCCAATATTTTAACCGACAGGACTTTCATTCCAAGCACCATGGGTTTACAGGCCGCCATAAGGGCAAATACCAATAAAGCAGAGAGTAAAGGTGTCGATTTTGCAGCCAGTTATAACAAGTCTTTCAGCAACAGCATGTTTTTATCGCTCCGTGGAAACTTTACTTATGCCACCAATAAAATTCTGATTTATGATGAACCTTCTTTTAATGCGAATGAAGCATACCGTTATCATGTTGGTTTACCTACAACCCAGGCCTTTGGTTTAATTGCAGAGCGTTTGTTTATTGATGATGCTGAGGCTAAAAATTCGCCAGTACAATTTTCTGGCGTACCCGGTGTAAATTATGGTGGTGGAGATATCAAATACCGCGATGTAAATGGCGATGGGATCATTTCAGATGCCGATCAGGTTCCGATTGGTTTACCTACAAGCCCTGAAATTGTTTATGGATTTGGCGGAACATTCGGTTTTAAAGGATTTGATATCTCAGCTTTCTTTCAGGGCTCTGCAAGGTCATCTTTCTTTATTAACCCGGGCAATATTTCTCCATTTGTACTCAATAAGGAAGAGGGGAATCCAAATGCAACCCAAAATGGATTGCTGGAAGTAATTGCTGATAGCCACTGGTCTGAACAGAACAGGGATACCTACGCTTTCTGGCCACGCTTAAGTCCCAACTTTGTAGATAATAATACACGTACCTCTACCTGGTGGATGCGTAATGGCGCTTTTTTAAGGCTAAAGAGTGTCGAAGTGGGCTATAACCTGCAAAACAAACTGCTCAAAAGATTGGGCCTCAACAGTACAAGGGTTTATGTTAACGCCACCAACCTTGGTGCACTAAGCTCCTTTAAACTTTGGGACCCAGAAATGGGCGGAAATGGCTTGGGATATCCTGTCCAAACCGTGTACAACATAGGTGCAAGTGTATCTTTTTAACGATTTAGCTGAAAATAAAATATGAAGACCAACTATCATTTATTTCAAAAAAATATGGCAAAGCCCGCTTTGGCAACATTGGCACTCGGCCTTTTGTTAAGTGTACTGTCCATCACATCCTGTAAAAAATACCTCGATATCGTTCCCGATAATGTGGCCACGATAGATAATGCCTTTACTTTAAGGAATGAGGCCGAAAAATATCTTTTTACCTGTTATTCCTTTCTTCCAAAGGATGGTGACCCCTTATTGAATGTAGGTTTTATGGCCGGGGACGAAATCTGGACCTCTTTAGATGAACGCGAATTTATCTCTTATGGCTGGAGGGCAGCCCGGGGAGGTCAGGGTGCAGAAAATCCATACCTCGATGCCTGGAACGGCCGCTATCAGGGTGGTGGTGCCGGCGATAACTTTGGCCTTTTCAAAGCGATCAGAAACTGTAACATCTTTTTGGAGAATGTGCAGGATTTATCCAAAATCCCTGATTTAAGCATGTCAGAACGCGAACGCTGGATCGCTGAAGTAAAGTTTTTAAAGGCGTATTACAATTTTTACCTGATGAGGATGTATGGACCCATCCCGATTATCGATACCAATTTAGGCATCAGTGCCAATGAGGATGAGGTAAGGGTAAAACGCGCACCATTTGACGAATGTGTAACCTATGTAGAGGGTTTGCTCGATCAGGCAATACCGAACCTGCCACAGATTATTACCGATAAAAGTACCGAGCTAGGCCGCATTACCAAACCCATTGCCCTGGCTATTAAAGCAAAACTATTGCTTACTGCTGCAAGCCCTTTATTTAATGGCAATGCCGATTATAGTGGTTTTGCAGATAAAGATGGGGTTAAACTATTTAACACCACCTACGATGCCAACAAGTGGAAAAAAGCTGCAGATGCAGCAAAAGCCGCTATTGACGCCGCTGAAGCTGCCGGTTTTAAACTTTACCAGTTCCCTGGCACTACTTTTAAACTTTCTGATACGACTTTAAGGCAGTTGACCATTAAAGGTGCTGTAACCGAACGTTTTAATATAAATCTCGAACACATTTGGGCAAATCCCAACAGTAGGACAGGTACCCTGCAGCGTACTGCTATGCCACGTTTGGCCACTACGGTTGTAGTGGGTAGCGCAAGGCAACAACTGGCACCACCATTAAAAATTGCCGAAATGTTTTACAGCAGAAACGGTGTGCCTATCACTGAAGATAAAACTTTGGATTTTACCAATAAATATACACTTCGTACTGCGGTTAAAAGTGAACGCTTTTACATCAAAGAGGGCTACACCACCGCCAGGATCAACTTCGATAGGGAGCCAAGGTTTTATGCTGATTTAGGTTTTGATGGTGGCGTTTGGTATAAATACGACAGCCCGACCAATTCTGATGAAGGTACCTTCTCTGTGGAGGCGAAATCGAACCAGGTGGCGGGTGCCAATAACTTTGGCTGGTATAACGAAACCGGATATTTTGTTAAAAAACTGATAGACTGGAACATGATTAATGGTTCTAACGGTGCAAGTTACAGGGATTATCCATGGCCGCAGGTAAGGTTGGCAGATCTTTATCTGATGTATGCCGAAGCACTGAACGAAACATTGGCTAGTCCATCAGCAGATGTTTACGAATACCTTAACCGGATCAGGGCCAGGGCCGGACTCGCAACCGTACAAGCCGCCTGGACTAATTTTTCGAACAACCCCGGCAAATTCAGCAACAAAAACGGCATGAGGGAAATCATCCAGCAGGAAAGACTGATCGAAATGGCTTTTGAAGGCAGTCGTTTTTGGGACATCAGGAGATGGAAACGTGCCGCAGAGGTACTCAACCAAGCCATCACCGGATGGAGTGTGTACCAGCCCACTAACTCGGAATATTATCGTGTAAGGACCATTTTTAACCAGAATTTTGTTTCACCACGCGATTATTTATGGCCTTTAAGAACTTACGATTTAACTGTTAACCCTAAACTGGTACAAAATCCAGGTTGGTAATATCAATTTTAAAAGCATATCAAGATGAAAAAAATAAATAAAAACCTGTTATTGCTGCTTTTAAGCACGGTAGCCTTTTTTTCGGGCTGTAAACAAGATACCATCGGCCCATTGGAAAACAGTACCACCGTACCAGGTCAGGTATCCAATGTTTCGGTAACCAATGGTCCCGGTAACGCAACACTTACTTTTAGCCTGCCTAACGATAAAGACCTGCTTTACGTAAAGGCCGTTTACAACCTGTCTAACGGTCAGGAGATGGAGGTTAAATCATCGTATTATGGCAATAGCCTGCTGGTTGAAGGTTTTGGCGATACCAATGAACATGAGGTTAAAATTTATGCCGTAAGCAGGAGCGAAGTGGCTTCGGCGCCTTATGTAATCAAGGTAAAACCGCTTGAAAATCCAATCTGGGGTGTATATAGAAGTTTAAAAGCGGTTGCCGATTTCGGTGGACTTAACTTCAAAGCAACCAACCCTTCAAAAGCAGATTTGTCAATAGAGGTATTTGTCCAGTCTAAAGGCAAATATGTGCCCACTTCGAAAAACATTTATACCGCTGCCATTGATATTGATCAATCGGTTCGCGGTCTGGATACGTTGACACAGAAATTTGCCATCAGGATCAGGGATAGGTGGTTAAATTATACCGATACCCTATTTGCTACATTAAAACCCCTTTATGAAACTACAATCCCAAAATCTACCTATAAAGAAGTGATTTTGCCTGGCGATAGTCCGCAGGAATATAGCAATACCGGCGTCTCGAAAATGTGGGATGGTAATATTATCGATTGGCCAAGTGTATGTTTAACCAAACCAGGGGTATTGGTTCCGCAATGGGTAACCTTCGACCTCGGAAAGCTCGCTACGCTGAGCCGTATCGTGATCTGGAACTATCCTGAATACCTGAATGCCGGCAGAACCTATTATTACGGAGGTAATTTAAAAGAGTTCGAAGTATGGGGAACTGATAGTCCACCTGCAGATGGAAGTTACAACAACTGGGTATTGTTGGGTAAATACAATTCGCAAAAACCATCAAAAAGTGCCTATGGCGTTCAAACCAGCGAAGATTATGCCTTTGCCAATGCAGGGATAAGCTACAATTTCGCTGTGGGCCTTAAAAAGGTCAGATACCTGAGGATCAAATCGATCAATAACTGGCAGGGTACCACTTTCATGAGTGTATCGGAAGTACAGGTTTACGGCGACCCGAGATAAGGCATTTACTTAAAAGAAATTTAGAAATGAATAAGCAAAGCATATATAAAAACAGGTTAACATTAACTGTTCTGGCCCTGGCAGCAGTTATTTTTAGTGCCTGTACAAAATCAGACGAGTATAAAAAGTTTACGCAGGGCGGCGAAATTTCTTATACAGGTAAATTAGATTCCATTAATATCAAATCGGGTAATAACAGGGTATTTATACAAGGGCTTTTCCTGGCAGATCCGAAAGTTACCATTTGCAAAATATTCTGGAATAATAAAGCAGATTCGGTGGTGATCCCGGTAAAGAAAAAATATGCTACCGATACCCTGAAGTATTTTGTTGAGAAAGTGACCGAAGGAGTACAGAATTTTGTGATTTATACTTACGATGCGGCGGGTAATAAATCGATTCCGGTTTATAAAACAGGCCGATCGTACGGGGCAAGGTACCAGGCTTCACTCTTTAACAGGCCGATCGAATCGGCTTTTACAGATGCATCGGGCGCAACCAAAATTACCTGGCTGGGCATGGACCGTTTAACCGGGGTTTTTGCAACAGAAATTGAGTACACCGCATTGAGTAATGTGGTCAAAAAAATCAGGACAAAAATCGATGACAACACCACGTCAATAGCGGATATTAAACCGGGTACAGGAATCAGGTACCGTACTTTATTTTTGCCAGATACCATATCTATCGATACCTTTTCTACCGAATTTCAGTCACAACGTGTAGGCGCAGATATTACCGCAACCTATTTCAAAAATAGTGGTAATCCATTTTTGGCTGCAGCCAGCGGAGGGAGGTGGCGCAATATTGCCGATTGGACAGTTACAGCAAACATTAAAAACCATGGCGGCCTGGGTGGTTGGTGTTCCGATTCGGGCGGCTGTTTAGCCATGGAAATGGGCTGGGACGGCACGGCTAAAATTGTAAATGGTAAAATTTATCAGAGCTTTACACTACCTGCCGGAAATTACAGTTTTGAAATTGTGATGGCCAAAAACGAAGCCCTCGATCCTGTGTACATTGTAGCTGCCGCCGGAGATACACTACCTGATGTTGCGGATGTAGCAACTTCATTGGGTTACACCAATTTTGCAAACAACAAATTTCAGTTTAGCCTGGCGCAACCTACAAAAGTTTCAGTTGGTTTCTTAGCCTCTATGACTACAGGCAACCAGTTTTGGATTGTAAAATCAGTTACGCTGAAATCACTTTAAGCCAATGAAAAACAGTAGCTATTAACATTAAAGAGATTTTTTGTTGACCGGTATTAACCGGAAAGGGCGTTTTACGAAACATTCTTTCCGGTTTTTTTTGTGCTTTAGCACTGTTTTAAATCATGCAGGTGACTACAGGATGGATTGCCAAAATAGAATATGCATATTTGATTTTAACCAGGTATTAATTCTTACCCTGTCGAAAGGCATGCGTATTCCCAGCTTATGAGTAAAAAGAAATTACTTCTGATTTTTGTATCCCTCCTCGGCCTATCCTTCATTAATAAAAGGTTACCGATTAAAATCATAGCGGTAAAGGTCGATGCGCCATTTAATATGCCTGCCATTAAAATTCCCGATTTTTCAGTAAGCAAACAATTTTCCATTGCAGATTTTGGCGCCGTTCAGGGAGATAAAGTAAAAACATCAAAAGCGATTTCTAGCGCAATTATCCAGGCAAATAAAGAAAAGGGAGGCATTGTTGTGATCCCTGAGGGCGAATGGTTAACGGGTAAAATTCATTTAATGAGTAACGTTAATCTTCATTTAAACAAAGGGGCTGTCCTTTTATTTTCTGATGATCCTGAAGATTACTTACCTGCAGTACCCAGTTCCTGGGAGGGGCTTGAGTGTTACAATTACTCGCCATTGATTTATGCTTACCAATGCAAAAATATAGCGATTACCGGTGAAGGCGAAATAAAAGCAAAAATGGAGGTATGGAAAGGCTGGTTTGCCAGGCCTCAGGCCCATTTAGAAAGTATAAAAAAACTGTACAATATGGCGGCGGCCTACAACCCGGTGGAAAAAAGGCAAATGGCCAATGATTCTGCACATCTGCGCCCGCAGTTTATCCAGTTTAACCGCTGCGAAAATGTATTACTCGAAGGAATAAAGATCACCAATAGCCCATTTTGGACCATACATCCTTATCTTTCAAAAAATGTGGTCATCAGGAAAATCAATGTTTTTGCACATGGACATAACAATGATGGTATTGATCCAGAAATGAGCCAAAACGTGCTCATTGAAGATTGTGTGTTCGATCAGGGCGATGATGCAATTGCGATAAAATCAGGACGAAATCCCGAAGGGTGGCGGTTAAAAACGCCTTCTAAAAATATCGTGATCAGGAATTGCCTGGTTAAAAACGGACATCAGCTGTTGGCCATAGGGAGTGAACTTTCGGGCGGGATTGAAAATATATTTATCGAAAACTGCAAAGTTCAGGATGGTGCAAAACTGAATCACCTCATTTTTATCAAAACCAACGAACGCATGGGCGGTTATGTGAAAAATATTTTTGCGAAAAACATTACGTCAGGTAAAATAGATCTTGGAATATTGGGCATCGAAACCAATGTGCTTTATCAATGGAAAACCCTGGTGCCAACCGTCGAAGTGAGGTTAACCCCCATAAAGGATGTTTTTTTAGAGCAGATTAGGGCAAAAGAGGTAAAGTTTATATCCAGGATTTTGGGAGAGAAAAAACAGCCAATTGAGCATATTTCCTTAAAAAAGGTCACTGCTGATGTAGTTAGCGGCCCAGCTAGCATTCATGAAAATGTGAACGGTTTTGTGGAGCAAAAATAATGGGTATCACTCAAAAAACATATAAAGTAAAAATTACGGTATGACAATCAAAAGGATATTTTTATTAAGCACATTAGCTGTGTTCTTTTATAATGAAGGTTCTGCCCAACAGAAACTGGCCTATAAATTTGATTTTGGCCCGGGAAAAGTAGCTAAGGATTATATTCAGATCCTACCCGAAACAAGTTTTTCCGGTAATCAGAAATATGGATTTGATTTTGATACAAAAGTAGAAGCTGTTGATTATGGCGGTAAAAATGCACTCACTGCCGATCTGGTTAAAAGTACCAGGCCATTTTACTTTTCTGTTGCCGTACCTGAAGGAAATTATAAAATCACCTTAACCTTAGGCGATCCGAAAGCTGCTGCTGTAACAACTGTTAAAGCCGAATCGCGCCGCTTGATGCTCGAAAACGTTAAAACAAAAGCTGGCGAGTTGATCACCAGAACTTTTATTGTCAATATTAAAAACAGAAATATCAGCGGTGGACAGGTGGTGACATTAAAACCACGCGAATTAACAAAACTTGATTGGGATGATAAACTTACACTCGAATTTGATCAGAATACGGCATTAGCGGCCATGGAAATTGAGCAGGTTAAGGATCAGATAACGGTATTTTTAGCGGGGAACTCAACAGTGGTTAACCAGGACGATGAGCCATGGGCATCATGGGGACAGATGATCCCCGGTTTTTTAAACCAGGCGTAGCGATAGCCAACCATGCAGAATCGGGCTTAACGCTTGGCTCATTTTTAGGCAGTAAACGGTTAGCTAAAGTATTGAGTGTAATGAAGCCCGGCGATTATTTATTTATTGAATTTGGGCACAATGATCAGAAAGAGAAGGGACCTAATGATGGTGCATATAAATCGTACACGGAGCGCTTGAAAACATTTATAACTGAGGTAAAGAAAAAAGGTGGAATTCCGGTGGTGGTAACTTCAACCAGCAGGCGGTCTTTTGGTGCCGATGGTAAAATACAAAACTCCCTGGGCGATTTTCCTGAAGCGGCAAGAAAAGTTGCTGCGGACGAAAATGTAGCTTTAATTGATCTTAATGCCATGACAACCGAACTGTTTAATGCTTTGGGAGAACAAAATTCGATCAAAGCTTTTGTACATTATCCGGCAAATAGCTACCCGGGGCAGGATAAACCTTTGGCCGATAATACGCACTTTAACCCTTACGGCGCTTATGAAATTGCGCAATGCATCATCTTAGGCATCAAATCGCAAAAACTGGGCATTGCTCAGTACCTGGTTAACGATCTGCCCGATTTTAATCCTGCAAAACCTGATGATCCGAATGCTTGGAAATGGCCGGAAAGTCCTAAAAGTAGTTTGGTTAAACCAGATGGGAATTAATTTTGTCGTAATTCAAGGGCTTTAAGATTCCCGCTTGCGAGGGAATGATGGCGTTATTTTTTTATGTATAGCTGTGGCGTCCTTTTCGATCCCGAAGATTAGGGAAGAAATCTTTTAATATAGTTCAAAGATCTCTCCACTGCGCGTTGCTTCGGTCGAGATGACGATTTTTCTAATATTACTTTAACTCTTTTTGAAAATAAACCAGCAGATTAAAAAGTGGAGTTCGTCATTCCCTACCCGATAGCTATCGGGTTGATTGAGGATCTTAATGCAAGGGCTTTAAGATTCTCGCCTGCGCGGGAATGAAGGCACTATTTTTATCTCGCCTTCTTCACCCCCTCACTCGTCATTACAATTCTTTTAATCGTTCCATCGCTGTTATAGTTTAAATAATCAATGCAAACTGATCTTCTAAAGCTACCACCATCGGTATTAATGGCACCGTTATGGTAAATGAAATACGATTTTCCTTTAAAATCAATGATGGCCTGGTGGTTGGTGTTCGAGTTTCCGGCAATTTCATTTAAAATCCCTTTATACTCCCAGGGACCATTCACATTCTTGCTCATGGCATAAACAATCTTTTCAGGGAAACCAGATGCATAAGATAAATAATACCAGTTTTTGCGTTTATGGATCCATGGTGCTTCTGTAAATCCGGGAACGTTTACTTTCTGAATGGGACCATCCAATTCAATCATATTTTTTTTCAATTTGGCATAGTAACATTGTTGATTGCCCCAAAATAAATATGCCTGTCCGTCATCATCAATAATTACCGTTGGGTCAATATCATCCCAGCTAATTTTTACATCAGTGGTCATATCGTTCGTAATCAAAGCTTTTCCAATTGCATCTTTAAAAGGTCCGCGGGGATTATCGGCCACTGCCACACCAATTGATTTACCATGGATGGTGCCGTGCTGGATGGCCACATACCAGTAAAACTTTCCATCACGTTCAATAACCTGCGAAGCCCACGCATCATCGCTGGCCCAGGCGAAATTTTTTACATTTAATGGCGATGGATGTTCCTTCCAGGTTACCATATCGGCCGATGAATAACATAACCATTCGTGCATTTCGTAACGTTCTTTGCCTTTGGGCGCCACATCATGCCCGGTATATAAGTAAACCGAATCGCCATGAACAAAAGCAGCCGGGTCGGCAGTGTATTTATCCGTAATAATCGGGTTGCCTTTTGAAACGATAATTTTCTCTTGTGCTTTTACACTGAGTAAACTCATGGAAAAACCTAAGATCGATAAGAATATTTTTTTCATGCTTATTGGGTTAATAGCGCTTTTAATTCGTTATGGCTAATGTTTAAAATTGTTCCGTGTCTTAATCCTTTTGGAAGAGAGATTTTTTCAGAAACATCGGTCCAGTTTTTTAAATCTGTTGATAGAATGGCGCCATATTTATGATCGCGGTATTTATCAAAATAAACCAGCCAATCGTTACCTTTTCTTAGGGTTGTTGGTCCTTCGGCCCAGTAATTTCCGGTAATGGCTGCGCTTGCTTTCGAATAGGGACCAATTAGTTGTTTTGCATAAGCCACTTTGATGTTTTTTTGAGCAGGCTCGCGGGTTTCATCTTTTAAAAACATCACAAATCTTCCATCATTATTTACAATGGTGGCGTCAATTACATTAAAACCAGGCTCATAAAGCAATTTGGTATCAGAAAAACTTTTAAAATCTTTGGTGGTCACATAATAAATGCGATGGTTGTAGCCATCTTCCATTTTAGAGGCCGTTTCGGTAAATCTGCCGGTGATGGTACTTGCCCAGTAAATCATGTACAGTTTGCTTTTACTATCGTAAGTAATTTCGGGTGCCCAGGTATTTCTGGCGCCATCTTCTTTGGCCATTACCGGAATAAACTGTTGTTCGCTCCAGGTAATTAAATCTTTAGAGCTGGCATAACCAATGCCTTTATCTTTCCAGCTTACCGTCCAAACCATGTGGAATAAACCATCAGCACCGCGGATAATACAAGGATCCCTCATTAATTTATCCTTACTCACCGTTGGTTTCAAAAAGGAAGAGTCATTTTTAAGCGCGCTCCATTTGTAAGCGTCGGTACTATAAGCAAGATGTAAACCATCCTCTCCGTTATTTTTGAAATAAGCAAAAAGATAAACATCCTTTTGGGTTTGGGCCTTTGCCTGAATAGCCGCAAAGAGCAATGCGATTGAAAAGTATATCAGTTTTTTCATGTTATTCTATCACTAAAACAAATCCTCCATGTGGTTTCATGGTAATTTTAATAGTTGCGTTTGAGGTGAGTTCGCTTTTAACAAATGAAAGATCTTCATTTCCATCTGTAATCAATGTGGCTGTTTTTCCTCCAAATTTATTACCATCAAAACTGATTTCTTTCGCAAAAGTTTCGCCGTTTATGCCGCCGATGTACCATTTGTTGCCCGATTTTCTGGCCATTACCACAAATTTGCCCGGATAACCGTCAATCAGTTTCGTATCTGACCAGCTGGATGGAAAGTTTTGCAAAAATGTTTTAACGTAAGCAGGTACTTTAGCCATTCCATCAGGCGTTTCTGCCAAATGCTGTACTCCCGACTGGAAAATTACAGGTAAGGCAAGTTCGAAACCATTTGTGGTATTACGGTTTATTTTTGGGAGTTTGTTCAAGGTCATTGGGGTAAAATCCATGGGGTCGAACACATTCCTGGTAAAAGGGATGGTGGTGGCATGCAGCGGTTCTTCATTGGCATTCTCCTGTTCGAAAGTAATAAATTCCATTCCTCTAATCGATTCCATGGTTACCAGGTTAGGGTAGGTACGTTGCCAGCCTCTTGGTAAGGTGGCACCATGGCAGTTTACACTTAAACCGAATTTGGCGGCATCTTCAAAAATTTCAAGGTAATATTTAATCATCGATTGCCCATCGCCACCAAAAAAGTCGACCTTAATGCCTTTAATACCCATTTTTTGGAGCATTGCAAATTCTTTCAAGCGGCTTTCTTTAACATTAAGTTTGTTTCTGGGCGTGTATTTTACGGTATTCCAATCGCCTGCAGAATTATACCAGAGGATTAAACCCACATTTTTTGATTTAGCATAATCTGCCAGTTCCTGCATTTTATCAAAACCAATTTTGGTGTCCCAGTCTACATCGATCAGGCAAAACTCCCATTTCATATCTGCAGCAAAATCGATGTATTTCTTTTGTACATCATAAGTGATGGAGTTATCCTTTAAAATAATCCAGCTCCATGAGGCCTTGCCCAACTGAAATAAATCGGGGTTGATATTGCTTTTGGCAGGGTAGGCCAGATCGGTCCCAAGGGTAGATCCGGTGATGGTTTTTAAACTGCCGATGGCAATAATGCGCCAGGGCGTGTACCATGGCAATTCAGATTCGGGGTTTACATTTTGCCCTGTAAAAGCTTCTCTTTGATCAGGAAAACCGACTTCATAATTTCCATCGGCTGAATTTTGTTTAAGGCGTGTTGCGCAATAATTGCCATCCAGGCCACTTTCTGAGATCAAAAGCCAGGTATCTTTATAGTTGAACAAAGCCGGATAAACCCAGCCTGCATTTGTTGGGGCAGGGGTACCCACATTAATTTCCTTTTTGTAATATTCTTCGTAAGATGGGTTCGTACTTTCCCAGCCTGTTTTTGCGACCGACATGGGTTGCATCCAGGCTTTAGCACCGTTAAAAAAGTGAAAAGAGGTTTTTTCTTCTGCTAATTTTTTAATTTTTGCATCGCGGTCAGGGAAATAATATCGGAAGGCAACACCATCATCAGATACCTGGAAGATGACATCCATTTTCTGCTTTGATGGTGTCTGCAAATGGATTATTCTTTTGTTAGCGGCATAATTGTTAAGCAAGCGCTTTGCGTTTTTTAAAGTATAACTGTCTTTAACCAGCTCATTTTTAGAAACCGATAAAATGGAAAGTTTTTTTGAAAAATCTTCGTCGGCGCGGACCAAGCCCAAGCTTGAAGTATTAAGCACTTCGGCACCATTGCGGCTGATGGTATAAGATAATTGCTGCTGCGCTAAAACAACGGTAACCTTAAGGGTTTTATCAGGACTACTGATTTCGTATCTGTTTTGCGCATGGAGCGTCTGCATGGTGGCAATTATTGAAAATGCCAGGGCAAGGGCTTTATATTTCATCACGGGATTATTTTAATTCGAGTACGACAACAGATTGTGCAGGAAGCTCAACTTTCAATGTATTTCCTGATTTTTTAGCTCCGGTAAATTTTGCATTGTGCACTTTATTGGCATTTGTAAACGTATTTACATCAGTAAGCTGTGCCGATGTTAAAATCTGGCCGGTAACGGTTTTCCATTTTAATTCTCCCAAATCGGTGTTTAAAGCAATTTTGTTTTTAGGATCGAGGTTAACCAGCGAAATGTGGATGGCACCTGTACTATCCTGCGATGCTGAAACATTCAACGCCAGGATTTTTTTGTCTCCTAAACTATAATCAGGGCTGGTGAAATTAATGGGCAGGTATTTGGCATCCATGTGCACTTTATACAGATCGAAAACGTGATAAGTAGGGGTAAGCACCATTTTATCTTTTTCAGTTAAAATTAAAGCCTGTAATACATTGATGGTTTGCGCCAGGTTTGCCATTCTCACACGGTCAGAATGGTTGTTGAAAATATTAAGCGTTGTTCCGGCAATTAAAGCATCGCGCAGGCTGTTTTGCTGGTAAAGAAAACCAGGATTTGTGCCAGGCTCCACATCAGTCCAGATTCCCCATTCATCAACAATCAGTGCTACTTTCTTTTTTGGATCGTATTTATCCATAATAGCAGCGTGTTTGCTCACAATTTCTTCCATACGCAAACAGTTTTTCATGGTGTTGAAATACTGCTCTTCATCAAATTTGGTGGCCGAACCTTTGGCGCCCCAATTGCCCGTAGGTAGGGTATAATAATGCAGGGTTAATCCCCACATTCTACCTGGACCAATGTTTTTCATACAGGTTTCTGTCCAATGGTAATCATCAGAACTGGCACCACTGGCAATTCTTTTTAAAGGTGCACCTGCATAATCTCTTGCATAAGTAGCGTATCTTCTATATAAATCGCTGTAATATTCAGGAGTCATATTTCCTCCGCAGCCCCAGCTCTCGTTGCCAACACCCCAAAACGAAACTTTCCAGGGTTTATCCATTCCGTTTTGTTTGCGGATGGCTGTCATTGGGCTTACGCCGTCAAAATTGAGGTATTCTACCCATTTGGCCATTTCCTCAACGGTTCCGCTACCTACATTGCCGGCAATGTACGGTTCACAATCGAGCATTTTACAAAGGTCCAGAAACTCGTGCGTACCAAAACTATTATCTTCAATTACGCCTCCCCAGTTGGTATTTACCATTTTGGGACGTTCGTTTCTCGGGCCTATGCCATCCCGCCAATGGTATTCATCGGCAAAACAACCCCCTGGCCAACGCAGGTTAGGCACTTTTATTTTTTTTAAGGCATCCACCACATCTAATCTGATTCTGCCTTTATTTGGGATGCTGGAGTTTTCACCCACCCAAAAACCATCGTAAATACATCGGCCCAAATGCTCGGAGAAATGGCCATAAATGTGTTTGCTAACAATTTGATTTCCTGCTGGTTTAATGCTGAGCAAAGTTTCGGTTTGTGCATCAGCAAACAGGCCACTGCAGAGCAGAGCGATAGAAAGGATTAATTTTTTCATCTGTTTATATGGGTTTCTTTTTGTGGTTCTCGGTTTTTAATTGAAAGGGATTTTGATCACGCTGAAAGAATAGGGTTTTAGGCTGGTGTTTAGTTTTTTGCCTTTTACATTTATTGCTGAAACTTTCGGACTTAAAGCCTGTGGATTATCGAATGAATTTACCTGGTTGAGGTTCGAATCTGCCAGTTCTTCTACTGTTCCGCTACTTTTTAATTTGGTTTTTCCATCCAGTTCAAAATCAATCGACTGGCTTTTATCAGTATTGTTGGCTATTTTGATAATCAGCTCTTTTTTGTTTTTATCGAGTACCGAAGAGGCATATAATCCATCCTGTCCGATGATATTTTTATCATCCAAAGTGATTGAAACCACGTCAGTTCCTTTATTGGTGGCAAAAAGTTTTTGCACATAATAATCGGGTGTACCATAAATATTCAGGTTATCCACCCAAATCATATCCGGGGCCCACTGCCAGGCATCAATATGTGCAAAAAGGGGTGCGTAAGAAGCCATTTGAACCACATCGGCGTTGCGCTCCAAACCCGTCATTAAAGCTGCTGAAGCCAATGCACTTTGCCAGTTATTACGGTTGCTGCCAACAAAGTTTTTATCGGCATGAACTGCGTATTCTCCTACAAAAACCTTCGATTCGTTCCGTGGATAATTATCATAGCGTCCTGCATTTTTCAAAAACCAATCTGCCGGGCGATAGTAATGTTCATCTATAAAATCGGCCTTATTTTCTCTTAACGAAGTATTAAGCAGGTTAAAACGGTCGCCCTCCGGATCAGTGCCCGAACTGTTGATGAGTTTAAAATCAGGATATTTTGCTTTAATGGCCTTGGTGAAAATGGCTAATCGCTCCAGGTATTGAGGACCCCAGTTTTCATTTCCAATACCCATCATTTTTAAATTAAAAGGTTTAGGGTGCCCCAGATCTGCCCTCATTTTACCCCATTTGGTATTTACATCGCCATTGGCAAATTCGATCAGGTCAAGGGCATCCTGTACATAAGGGTCAAGTTCATCCAGGGCAGCCACTTCACCGGTATTAAACTGGCAGGCCATGCCGCAGTTTAAAATGGGCAGGGCATCCGAACCAATATCTTCTGCCAGCTGGAAATATTCGAAAAATCCCAAACCAAAACTCTGGTAATAATCTGGTGCTGAGCGGTAGGCAAATTCAGTATTCCACCGGTTGATGATCAATTGCCTGTTTTCTATCGGGCCTATTGTTTTTTTCCATTGATAGCGGTTGGCCAAATCGGTGCCTTCTACAATGCAGCCGCCCGGGAAGCGGATAAAGCCAGGTTTCATATCTGCTAAAAGCTGAACCATATCGGCCCTTAAACCTTGCTTGCGGCCTTTCCAGGTATCGCCGGGAAAGAGCGAGATCATATCTAAATCAATTTGACCTTTTCCTTCGAAAATGATGGCGAATTTTGCCTTTGGATCCGTTTCTGTAGCGGTAAAACTGGCCGATTGTTTTTTCCAACTGCCGCCGCTTTGCTCAGGAACAAGATTTCCTTCTCCAATTACTTTATTGTTTGCACTTAACAACTGCAGGTGCAGGGTTACGCCAGGGCTTTTCTGACGGTACATCACCGAGAAATCATAGCGTAAGCCTTTTTTAACACCAATGCCTTTAAAACCCTCATTGGTGATGCCAAAAGGGCCGTTTTCGTTGTTAACCTGCAGGTAACGTGGGTTAGCTGTATTTACTTCCTTGCGGTTAACGACCAAAATTTCGCCTTCATTTGCTTTTTTTCGCTGAATGCTCCAGCCCATTAAGGGTTTAGTAAACTCGAACGACCTGTTTTTAATCAGTTCAGCATAAATTCCACCGTCAGCCCCAAAGTTGATATCCTCAAAAAAAACACCCCACATATTGGGCTGAACCCTGGCAACGGATTGATCTAACTTGATTTTGACCACTTTCGGGCTTTGAGCCTGCAGCAACAGTGGGATGGCTGTAAAACTGAGCGAAGAAGCAAAACAGGCGTTTAACACGCTTTTTTTAAGTGCGTTTAGTTTCATTGGTTTTAATATTTGGTCGATTCTAATTGTAAAAGTAAAATATTTAAAATAATAAACGTTATTTGTACGATTATTATTTTGAAATAAAATAATCTACAATGTTATCATCTGCAGTAAAACAAACTTTCCTGATCAGGGTATTATAAATTTAGCTGAAAGAATGATAATTGCTGATTCGCCAACAGATCATCTATTTGGGGAGAATATTTTACTATAGCATATTAACATGTAAAAAAACAGGATACCACAGGATGCTTATTGCCGGATTAGTTGCTAAGTTAGCCTGCTGGTAAATGTAAAACACAAATATTACAGCCAATACTAACCAAATACCAGTCCACAAGCATGAATATCTTTAAAATCAGTTTTTTGATTATTGCCCTGTTTTTTCAATCTGTTGCTAAGGCGCAGCCTAAAACCCCCGATTGGGTGGCTAAGGTTGGCCACCGCAATACCCAATACAAAAGCAACGTTTTTTTAACAAAGAAATATGGAGCGATTGGCAATGGAAAAACATTAAACACGGTATTTATTCAGCAAGCGATTGATGATTGCGCAGCAAAGGGTGGGGGTATAGTTACTTTCGAACCCGGAAAATATTTAACCGGATCGCTGTTTATTAAAAAAGGGGTTAACCTCAATATAGGCAAAGGCGTAGAGCTATTGGGCAGTGAAAACATTAAAGATTATCCGGAAATTGATACCAGGGTTGCGGGGATTGAGATGAAATGGCCTGCTGCCCTGATCAACATTATCAAACAAAATAAGGCAACTATCTCGGGGAGCGGATTAATTAACGCACAGGGAAAGGTATTTTGGGATTACTACTGGAATTTGCGTAAAGAATATGAACCAAAAGGTTTACGCTGGATTGTTGATTACGATGCCAAAAGGCCACGCACCATACTGATTGCCGAATCTGCTGACGTAGTTTTAAAAGAGGTAAACATACAACAAGCTGGTTTTTGGACGGTACAGGTACTTTATTCGGCTTATGTAACGGTTGATCAAGTCACCATTAGAAATAATGTAGATGGGCATGGACCGAGCACGGATGGGATAGATATTGATTCATCTACCTGGATACTGGTTCAAAACTGCGATATAGACTGTAACGACGATAATTTCTGCTTAAAAGCCGGCCGTGATTGGGACGGCTTAAGGGTAAATAAACCAACTGAATACGTGGTGATCAGAAACAGCATTGCCAGAAAGGGTGCCGGATTGTTAACCCTGGGCAGCGAAACTTCTGGTGGAATCCGCCATGTTTGGGCCACCGATTTAACAGGTTATGATACCGGAAATGCGCTGAATATTAAATCGGCCACCATAAGGGGCGGAACGGTAGAGGATGTCTATTTTAATAACATTACCATGCATGGCGTGGGCAATGTACTGCAGGTAAACCCCAATTGGAACCCAACATACAGCTATTCTACTTTGCCCGCGGGTTATAGTCTGGAAACCGTGCCTGCGCACTGGAAAAAAATGCTGACCCACGTAGAACCTAAAGAAAGAGGGATTCCAAAAATACAGGATATCCATCTTTACAATGTAAAAGCAACCGGCGCTAAAAAAGCAATCAACGCAGTTGGTTTACCCGAATCTACGTTAAAAAACTTCACATTGTCGCAAATTGCGATAGATGGGGCAACAGCCGGAACGATTGATTTTTGTGCCGACTGGAAATTCTACAATGTTAGCATACAGGCAGCAGATGGCTCGAAGCTTAAAGTAAGCAACTCAACAGCCATCAAACTGTAGTTTAAGTAACTTTTGCATTGATGTTTTGAAATAACGTATGTATAACGCTTTTAAAACATCACTATAGTATATTAACATTAAAAAAGCAGGATACTACAGGACGCGGGTTTAAAATTTACTCTCTAAATTGGTCATCAATCAGGCCCGTTTCTAAATTGAGCTTGCCCTAACCAAATTACATTTATGAGACCTCGAGTTATTCAATCAACCTGTATGGATGATCTGCTGCTGTGCAGTGAGATCGTTGGTAGAAAACGGACTTTAAAAGGGAATTCCATTACAGCAAAGCATTGAACGCGATGACAATTAAGAAATTATCTGTTCTGACCCTGATTTTAGGATTATCAGCCTACAGCTTTGCCCAGCAAAGGCCTGTAGCGCAGACTAGCCCTCCTGAAACCATAAAATTGTTTTTCGAAAAAACGTACCTGCAAACCGACCGCACTTATTACAGCGCTGGTGAGGAGATTTGGTTTAGCGCCTATCTGGTTAATGCAAAAAGCACGAGTTTAACCTCAACCAGCAACAATTTATATGTAGAATTGATTTCACCTCAATCAGCCATTTTGGATAAAAAAACCATCCGTTTAGATAATGGTTTGGGTAAAGGCGACTTCAAAATAGCCGATACCATTCCATCAGGTTGGTACAACATCAGGGCCTATACCAACTGGATGCGTAATTTTGGAACCAACTTTGTGTTTCAGAAAAGTATTTTCATCACCAATCATTTAAAAGAAAATGCCACTTACGCCACCCGCAATGCTGACAAAAAACCTCCGGGAGCTGCAAATCCGGGTAAGCAGAAATCCATCATGTTTTTCCCCGAGGGCGGTTCATTGGTAGAAGGATTAAATAGTTTGGTGGCTTTTAAAACCAACGATGACCTGGGCAATGGCCTTAAAGCAAGCGGAAGTGTAATCTCTTCAAAAGGCGATACCGTTACCACCTTTCAAAGTACCGATGCAGGCATGGGGATTTTCGCTTTTAACCCTAAGGCAAACGAAAGTTATAAGGTAGTTGGATTATTCGGAAAGGAGCCGTTTTCGGCGGTATTACCGCAGATTTTGAAAAAGGGCCTGGCCTTACACCTCAGCAGCGATTCCCTTCAGCTTAAAGTAACGATAAGTGCAAACGAAACGTTGTTTAATGAAATTAACGGGAAATCGTTATCCATTATCATCAAACATGCAGGAGACAATGTGTACAGCGGCACGGCTAAAATGACAAAACAGGCTATTTCAGTTTCTATTCCAACAAAAGATATTCCCCAGGGCATTTCGGTACTTACCCTAATTGATGATGCCGGAAGGCCAAATTGTGAGCGCCTGGTTTTTATTAACGGGGAAAGCAAAAACAGACTGACCATAACACCAGGTAAAACGAGCTACAAAACCCGCGAAAAAGTAGAACTGAATATTAAAGCTACCGATTTGATGGGCCAGCCTGCAAAAATGGCTTTATCGTTGGCTGTAGTAGATGGCCTGATCCCAGACGATGGATCCAATATCGAATCCTATTTATTGCTCCAATCTGAAATTAAGGGCGAGATTAAAAATGCCGGTCAATATTTCGATCATAATAATCCGGCCAGATTAAAACAGCTTGATTTACTTTTATTAACACAGGGCTGGAGGGATTATGTATGGAAAAAACTGGCAGATAGTGCCATCAAAATAAAATATCTGCCCGAGGCCGGATTAGGCATTAAAGGCCTGGTGCGCGAGAAACTGGCCAATAAACCATTGCCCAATATGAATGTTACGCTGTTTGGCTCGGGTTTTAATGGCGATAAGCTATTTGCAACGCAAACCGATCAGAACGGGCACTACTTTTTCGACGGATTAAAATGGTACGGGAATCAGCCCATAAAAATCTCTTCTCAGGATGGAAAAGGAAAAAAAGGAGGGTGGCTGCAGATTGATTCGGTAGAAAAACCGGTTGCCATCCAGTTTAAAAACGGATTGCAGGATTTTGCAAAAAAGATTGATGCTGAAATAAGCAAACGCATGGATTATAACCGCACCTATAAGTTTGGCGATTCCATAACCTTAAATGATGTAGACGTAAAAGCAAATAAAGGCAAAAATGTCGAAATGTTCGATCAAACCCTGATGACTTTTGGTTATCCCGATCAGGTATTCGACATCACAAACGCCGATTACAGTTATAAAGGGCTCGAGCATTTTTTACTCACTAAAGTAAGTGGTGCCCAACCGGTTGATGATGCCGATTCTATTGGGAATGAAGGCATCACATTTATCTCAAACGGTAAAAAAATCCGTCCGCGGATTAAAGTGAATAACAGGGAAGAATTGGTAGCCGAGCGCCTCGATTATTACAGTTTAACCATGGACCAGGTTAACCAGGTAAAAGTTCAGCACCTGGTGAACAACAGCGGTAATGATGTGTACGTCATCAGCCTCAATTTAAAAGACAGTGCATTAAGGGGTACCAGCCTCAATCTGCTAAACATTAACCTTACCGGATATTACACTGCCCGCGATTTTTATTCGCCCAATTACAGTAATCCTGCAAACGCGAATAGAGATTTACGCACTACTGTTTTTTGGTCGCCATTAATAAAAACCAACGAAAACGGGGAGGCTAAAGTGAGCTTTTACAATAGCGATAACAAAGGAAACATCGTAATCAGGGCAGATGGCATTACCCAAAAAGGTGCAGCCTTATCCTCAAAAACAAGCTATACCGTTCAATAATATCCGAAATGATTAAACCTTTAAAATACTTTTTGCTGTTAATGATCAGCTTTTGTTCCATCACCACTTTCGCCCAGCGGCAAATGGAAAAATTAGGGCGTGGCATGGTAGCTGTTAAACAGGGTGCAGATTCTGTTTTTGTAAGCTGGCGGATTTTAGGCACCGAACCGGATGATATCGCTTTTAACCTTTACCGTAAAACGGGTAGCGGAAGCCCAAAGAAATTAAACCCGACACCATTGACCAAAGGCACAAATTTTACCGATGTTGGTGTAAATACCAGTGCAGACAATAGTTATTTTGTAAAACCGGTTATCAAAAACCACGAACAGGAGGCCAGTAGAGCCTTTGTTTTAGCCGCAAAAACCCCCATCCAACAGTATTTAACTATTCCTTTGCGTACACCACCCGGTTATAGTCCGAACGATGCTTCAGTTGGTGATCTTGATGGCGATGGCGAATACGAAATCATCCTGCATCAAACCGGCCGGGGTCGCGATAACTCTTCAAACGGGCTTACAGATCCACCAATTTTTCAGGCCTATAAACTTGATGGCACTTTTTTATGGGAAATTAATTTGGGCAAAAATATCAGGGAAGGGGCACATTATACCCAATTTATGGTGTACGATTTAGATGGAGATGGAATTGCTGAATTTGCCTGTAAAACAGCTGATGGCACAATAGACGGTAAAGGAAAAGTAATTGGCGATTCGACTAAGGATTATCGGAACAAAAACGGGAAAATATTAGATGGTCCTGAGTTTTTTACCATTTTTAGCGGAAAAACCGGAGAAGCCCTGGCTACCACAGATTACATCCCGGCCAGAGGCGATATTAGTGGCTGGGGAGGGAGCGGAGGAAATGGTAAAACCGACAACACAGGCAACAGGGTAGATCGTTTTAATGCCTGCATTGCTTATCTGGATGGGATACACCCCAGCGTGGTGATGTGCCGCGGATATTATGGACGTACGGTTTTGGCTGCCTGGGATTGGAGAGGGGGAAAATTAACTTCCCGCTGGGTTTTCGATACAAAAAATGGTAAAAACCCTTATTCCGGAATGGGCAACCACAACTTAAGCGTGGCCGATGTAGATGGTGACGGGAAAGATGAAATTATTTACGGCTCCATGTGTGTGGATGATAATGGCAAAGGTTTATATACCACAGGTTTAAGGCATGGCGATGCCCTGCACGTTTCCGATCTCGATCCGGAGCGACCTGGTTTAGAGGTTTTCGGCATACACGAAATTGAAGAAGGGACGAAAGGCCCTGGTGCTGCACTTTATGATGCTAAAACAGGAGTAATTTTATGGCATGGATCAGACGATGAAGATGTGGGCAGAGGGGTGGCCGATAATATAGATAATACCCGCATGGGTGCACAAATGTGGTGGTCGGGCTCAAATGGTTTGTTTGATATCAAAGGAAACAGAATCGGCGAACAGCCCCGTTCTACAAATTTCCTGATTTATTGGGATGGCGATCTTTCCCGTGAACTTTTGGATGGAAACCACATCGATAAGTATAACGGTGGTCGCTTGTTGACGGCTAATGGCGCTGTTTCCAATAATGGCACAAAATCTACCCCGGCTTTAAGCGCCGATATTTTTGGTGATTGGCGGGAGGAACTGATTTTGAGGGCCTACGACAATCAAAGTTTAAGGATTTATACCACAACCATCCCAACCGATTACCGGAATTATACCTTAATGCACGATCCACAATACCGTTTAAGCATTGCCTGGCAAAATGATGGTTACAACCAACCACCGCATACCGGGTTTTATTTCGGTTATGGGATGAAAAAAGCACCAAAACCCAATATCATACTTGTAGAGCCCCGTAAATAGGCAAAAGGAGCATTTTAAAAAAAATAGTATAATAAAATGAAATCAATATCACTTAAACTTCTGGCTGTTATCGGTATCATCAGCATGGTCTCGGCTTTCATCAAGCCTGGTAAACCAGCCCTCCATACCATTGGCGATTCAACCGTTAGGAATTCAAATAAAGAAACCTGGGGCTGGGGAACACCTATTGCAGCATTGTTCGATACCACAAAAATCCACGTCGAAAATAATGCGATGGCCGGCAGAAGCACCCGGACATTTCTTTCAGAAGGCAGGTGGGACAAGGTTCTGGAAACCTTAAAACCTGGCGATTTTGTCACCATGCAATTTGGCCATAACGATGGCAGCGAACCCGACACCACAAAAGCAGGCAGAAGAGGTGTTTTAAAAGGAACCGGAGAAGAAACAAAAGTATTAACCTGGCCTGATGGTAAAGTAGAAACGGTGCATACTTATGGTTGGTACATCCGCAAATTTGTCCGCGAAACCAAAGCCAAAGGCGCAACACCCATTGTTGTTTCCATGATACCAAGAAACGAATTCAAAGAAGGCAAAGTGCTTCGCGCCGATCAAAGTTTTGGCAAATGGGCTGCCGAAGTTGCACAACAGGAAAACGCTTATTTTGTCGACCTCAATAAAATTACTGCCGATAAATACGACGCCATGGGCCCCGGGAAAGTAAAAACTTTTTTCCCCGGAGATCATACCCATACCAACCTCGAAGGTGCAAAATTAAATGCCGAATCGGTTGTAGAAGGCATCAAACAATTAAAAGACTGTAAACTAAAAAACTACCTGCTTTAATTTTCCAAACCCCGCAGGTTTTTAAAACCTGCGGGGTTTTATAGAAATAATCAATCTGTGTAATTAACCGCGAAGGGAAAAATAAACCATGAAATCAACTAAATACCTATATCCAATCCTTGTAATCGCTTTTATCACTTTTTCTTCCTGCATTATCCTAAAGCAAAAAGATAAGCCAACTTTATTCCTCATCGGCGATTCTACCGTTAAAAATGGCAAAGGTAAAGGCGATGGCGCTTTATGGGGCTGGGGTAGTTTTATCGCGAATTTCTTCGATACTGATAAAATTAATGTCGAAAATGATGCCCTAGGCGGAACAAGCAGCAGGACTTTCCAAACCAATGGCCTTTGGGATGCTGTTTTAGCGAAAGTAAAAAAAGGCGATTTTGTAATGATGCAGTTTGGCCATAATGATAGTAGTCCGCTGGATGATACCGCCCGTGCCCGCGGTACAATTAAAGGTATTGGTATGGAAAGTAAGGATACCTATAACCCCATTAAGAAAAAACAGGAAGTGGTGTATACTTACGGCTGGTACATGCGCAAATTTATTAATGATATTAAAGCAAAAGGCGCTACCCCGATTGTTTGCTCTTCCATTCCGCGTAATCCAGTTAAAGATGATCAGGTGGTGTTGGTTAACGATAGTTATGCCGGTTGGGCGCAAGAGGTTGCCCAGGCAGAAAAGGTAGATTTTATCCCCTTAAATCAATTGATTAAAGATAAATATGCAGGTTTGTCTGCTGCTCAGGTGAAAACATATTTTACCGAAAAAGACCATACCCATACCAATGAAGAAGGTGCAAAAGTAAACGCAGCAGCTGTTGTAGAGGGCTTAAAGGCATTGAAAACGAGTAAACTGAAAAGTTATTTGAAATAATAATCTGTTTTGCTGAGGGATAATTTATTGTGTAAATCGATATGGTATCGTCATTTCGACTGAAGCTTACCGATTCTTCATCGGTAGCGTAATGGAGAAATCTTTAAACTTTTCGGTAATAACATTCAAAGATCTCTCCATTTCGCGTTGCGCCAGTTGAGATGGAGTCCATACTTGTCGGCAGAAAAAGTCTCCTCGCAATGAACGATTTTTCTACATCAGTAGAAAGATCGTCAACGGAATGAAACACAAAAGCTTTAAGATTCCCGCCTGCTCGGCAATGACGCAATGTTAAGGAAAAAACTAAATGTAGTAGTGCAACTAACCAGTCGCAAATATTTTACAAATTAATAAACGTTGTTTAAACGGTTTAAAGCAGTTCGAAACCATGAAGCAGGACACTACAGGTTGCCCATGTTTGTTTTAAACCTTATAATAGTGGATTAACCAGATATACCGAATGCTTTTGCATTCATTTCTTTTAAAAATATGCAGATAAAGGCATTCGCATTTACCAAATGGATAGTAGCAACTATAGGTTTGATTTTCTTATTTTCTACCGGCGTTGTAGGACAAAGCATTTCTTTAAAAGGTAAATGGCGCTTTAAAATCGATGCCAATGATGAGGGGGTTAAAGGAAAATGGTATTCAAGTGTATTGCCTGAAACCATCAATCTGCCAGGTTCAATGGCCGAAAACCTGAAAGGTGATGATATTACCCTAAAAACCAAATGGACAGGCAGCATTTACGACAGTTCTTACTTTTTTCATCCCCGCCTGGCAAAATACCGTAAACCGGGCAATATAAAAATCCCTTTTTGGTTAACACCTGCCAAGCATTATACCGGTGCTGCCTGGTATCAGAAAGATGTGGAAATTCCTGCAAACTGGAAAGGCCAGCGGGTAGTTTTATCTTTAGAATATCCACATTCCGAAACCCGTGTTTGGATTGATGACATCGAAATTGGTACGCAGTATACTTTTGTTGTTGCGCAGAATTTCGAACTCCCCGCCAAGCTAAAAGCAGGTAAACATACCATCACCTTATTGATCGATAACCGGATTAAAGCCATCAATGTGGGGCAGGATTCGCATAGCCTAACCGATCATACCCAGGGAAACTGGAACGGCGTGGTGGGCAAAATGTTTTTGCAGGCAGGGTCTCCGGTTTATTTTGAAGACATCCAGGTTTATCCAGACCTGAAGAAAAAATCGGTTAACGTTAAAATTCAGCTTCAGGCCGGTGCGGGTATGGCCTCCAGCGGAAAAATAACCCTTTCGGCCAAAAGTTTTAATACCAAAAATATCCTCAATGTAAAACCTGTAACGGTTCCTTATCAAATAAAAAACGGAACAGGAAATGTGGAAATTGAATTGCCAATGGGCGATAAAATTGCCACCTGGGACGAGTTTGATCCGGCATTGTACCGCTTAACCGCATCATTACAGTCTAAAGATGGCAAGAAAGATGAAAAGCAGGTACAGTTTGGAATGCGCGAATTTAAAGCGGTTGGCAGAAGTTTCGAAATTAACGGACGCCCGGTTTTTTTACGCGGTACCGTTAATAACTGCGAATTCCCATTAACCGGATACCCCTCAATGGATGTGGCGGCCTGGGAAAGAATTTTCAAAATCTCAAAAGACCATGGTTTAAACCACATGCGTTTTCACTCCTGGTGTCCGCCTGAGGCCGCTTTTATTGCTGCTGATTTAGCAGGCTTTTATTTGCAGCCCGAGGGGCCAAGCTGGGCAAACCACGGTACATCCATTGGTGATGGAAAACCCATCGATCAGTTTATTTATGATGAAACTAACCGCATGACAAAAAACTATGGCAATTATGCTTCATTTTGCATGATGGCTTATGGCAACGAGCCCCGCGGTAAACAGGTAGAGTATTTAACCAAATTTAATAACTATTGGAAAGCCAAAGATTCGAGGCGGTTATACACAGGTGCATCTGTTGGCGGTAGCTGGCCGGTTATTCCGAACAACGAATACATGGTACGTGCCGGGGCCAGGGGCTTAGATTGGGGCCGGAAACCTGAAAGTATTTCTACCTACGCTAAACAGATCGAACAGTTTACCGTTCCCTTTGTAGCGCATGAAATGGGCCAGTACTGTGTGTTTCCAAATTTTGAAGAAATCAAAAAATATACCGGCGTTTACCGGGCTAAAAACTTTGAAATGTTTCAGGAAGACCTGGCTGATCATGATATGGCCGGTCAGGCAAAAGATTTTTTAATGGCATCAGGTAAATTGCAGGCCTTATGCTACAAAAACGAAATCGAAAAAGCGTTAAGAACGCCCAATTACAATGGCTATCAGTTACTCTCTTTAAATGATTACCCTGGGCAGGGAACAGCATTAGTTGGTGTTTTGGATGCCTTTTGGGACGAGAAAGGATACATTACGGCTAAAGAATTTAAACGTTTCTCAAACAGTACGGTGCCTTTGCTTAAAGCTCCAAAATTTGTTTATACCAACAACGAAAGTTTAGATGCCGCTGTAGAAGTGGCCCATTTTGGAAAGGCTCCATTAACTAACGCTAAAATTTCGTGGACCATAAAAGATAGAACGGGGATTGTTTTAGGTCAGGGGAATTTCGATCAGAAAACTTTACCGGTAAGCAATTGCATCCAGATTGGCGATATACATTTTGCATTGAATAACATTCAAAAGGCAAGCCAGCTCAACCTTGAAGTTAAAATTGAAGGAACAGAATACGCCAACGACTGGAATTTCTGGGTTTATCCGGCTACGCTTCCGAAGCTTAAAACCAGTTTCTATTATACTGATAAACTGGATGAGCAGGCAAAAAAAGTATTGGATGAGGGTGGAAATGTGTTCCTGAATGCCGCAGGCAAAGTAGTAAAAGGTAAAGAAGTGGTGCAGACATTTTTACCCGTTTTTTGGAATACATCGTGGTTTAAAATGCGCCCGCCACATACGTTGGGCATTCTTTGCGATCCCAAACATGCTGCATTTAACAACTTCCCTACTGAAGGCCATAGTGATATGCAATGGTGGGAAATTGTAAATAAAGCCCAGGTCATGAATCTCGAAGATTTTCCTTCAGGCTTTAAACCGGTTATTCAGCCCATCGATACCTGGTTTCTAAACCGAAGGCTGGCATTGGTTTTAGAAGCCAAAGTAGGCAAAGGAAAACTGATTGTATCCAGTGCTAATCTTTCACCCGATTTAAAAGAATCGCCTGCTGCACAACAGCTTTATTTTAGCTTACAGCAATATATGATGTCTGATCAATTTAACCCAAAATACGAAGTAGCCTTTAACACCGTCAAAGATATTTTCGAAAGTCCTTCAAAAATTCAGTTCGATACTTTTACAAAAGATAGTCCTGATGAGTTAAAGCCAAAGCCAAAATCGAAATAACGAATAAAAACATTGCCATGAAGAAATTTATATCCTGTTCCGCATTTTTATTGATCATCAGTACGCAGCTATTTGCCCAAAAACTGCCCAATAAAAAGGCGGTTTTAAAAGTTTTAAAATCAACCAATGCTTATTTTATGAATAAGTGGCCTGATGCCGGGAAATCAATCATTACCAATAAGGAAAGGCCAAGCAATATCTGGACAAGGGCCGTTTATTACGAAGGTTTAATGGCTTTGAACAAGATCAACCCCGATCAAAAATATTACGATTATGCTGTACAATGGGGCGAAAAACACAACTGGGGTTTGAGAAATGGCATCCAGACCCGGAATGGCGACGACCAGGCCTGTGGGCAAACCTACATTGATTTATACAACATCGATAAAAAGCCGGAGCGTATTAAAGACATCAAGGCATCAATTGACCTGATGATTCAATCGGGCAAGGTAAACGATTGGACCTGGATTGATGCTTTGCAAATGGCGATGCCCGTTTTTGCCAAATTGGGGAAGTTATATAACGATAACACCTATTACGATTACATGTATAAAATGTACCTGCACAGCAAAAATGTAGAAGGTGGAGGTTTATACAATGCAAAAGATGGACTTTGGTGCAGGGATAAAGATTTTGTGCCACCATATAAAGAGCCCAATGGCGAAGATTGTTATTGGTCGCGGGGCAATGGCTGGGTAGTAGCTGCTTTCGTTCGCGTGCTGGAAACCATGCCAAAAGATGCGGTGGGCCGTGATGAATATTTAAAAACCTATCACGAAATGATTAAAGCCCTGGTGCCGCTGCAACGTACCGACGGTTTCTGGAATGTGAGCTTGCACGATGACGGTCATTTTGGCGGTAAAGAAACCTCAGGCACAGCATTATTTGTGTACGGCATGGCCTGGGGTGTAAATCAGGGAATTTTAGACAAAGCCACTTATTTGCCCGTGATCGTAAAAGCATGGAACGGAATGACCAAAGATGCGGTTCAGGAAAATGGTTTTATAGGGTTTTTACAGGGTACCGGAAAAGAACCTAAAGATGGTCAGCCGGTAACTTACACCAGCAAACCAGATTTTGAAGACTATGGTTTAGGCTGTTTCTTATTAGCCGGAACAGAGGTTTACAAATTGAAAAAATAATTAAAATGAAGTTCAGAAATTTTCAATTTTTATCAATAATCATTTTGTCGCTTTTAGTACCGCAATTACTTTCGGCACAAAAAATGCCTGGCGTTAAAATTGGTATTTCTGAAACTAATATCCCCTTATCTTTCCCACTCGTAGAACAGGATAAAGCCGCTACCATTTATATCGATGCCAAGGATGCTGAGGTAGTTGCAATAGCCGCCGAAGCTTTTAAAAATGATATTCATCTACTCACCAACCTTACACCTTCCGTTAAAAAAGGCAATGAAAATTTAAGCGCTTATCCAGTAATTATCGGTACGCTGGGGCAATCGAAAGTGATTGATCATTTGGCAAAAACCAGGAAAATAAATCCGCTGAGTTTACAGGGCAAATGGGAAACCTTTTCCATTTCAGTAATCGAAAATCCCACCAAAGGTGTAAAAAGGGCATTGGTAATTGCAGGCAGCGACAGGCGGGGAACAGCTTTTGGTGTTTTCGAATTGTCGCGCATGCTTGGCGTATCTCCCCTTAATTGGTGGGCCGATGTAAAACCCGCTTTAAAGAAAGCACTATATATTAAAGCTGGAGAAAGTGTGGTTGGTCCGCCATCAGTAAAGTACCGCGGCATTTTCATCAACGATGAAGATTGGGGCATTCAGCCTTGGGCCGCTAAAAATATGGATACCGATGTAAAAGACATTGGTCCAAAAACTTATACTAAAATCTTCGAACTGTTGTTGCGGTTAAAAGCCAATTACATCTGGCCGGGCATGCACCCCTCCACAAAAGCTTTTTATTTTTATGCCGATAATCCAAAAATTGCCGATCAATATGCCATTGTTTTAGGATCAAGCCATTGCGAACCCATGCTGAGGAACAATGTTTTTGAGTGGGCCGAGAATTTTGAGCATGAATATGGCAAGAAACCCGGCGAATGGCGTTACGATCTCAATAAACCCGAAATTGCAAAATATTGGACAGACCGTGTTCAGCAGGCCAAAAACTACGAATCGGTTTATACCGTTGGTATGCGTGGCATTCATGATGGCAGTATGCCAGGACCAAAAGACAAAAACGAAAAAGTAAAATTGCTCGGGCAGGTCATTACCGATCAGCGTGAAATTTTAAATAAATATAGCACCAAACCTGTTAATTCAATTCCCCAGATATTTTGTCCTTACAAAGAGGTTTTGTCGCTTTACCAGGCGGGGTTAAAATTGCCTGATGATGTGACGATTGTGTGGGCTGATGATAACCATGGTTATGTTCGTCAGCTTTCAAATCCCGAAGAGCAGAAACGTTCAGGCGGGAGTGGTGTTTATTACCATATTTCTTATTGGGGTGCACCTCACGATTATTTGTGGCTTTCGTCTATTTCTCCATCACTGATCTCTTACGAATTAACCAAGGCCTATCAATATAAAGCCGACCGTTTATGGGTCATTAATGTCGGTGATATTAAGCCTGCCGAAATGGAAACACAGTTTGCCATGGATTTGGCCTGGGATATTCATCGATGGGAGCCTCAAAAAGCATATTTATATGCCGAAAGCTGGGCGGCAGAAATTTTTGGCGCAGCCTTTGCAAAACCAATTGCCGATATTAAAGCTGTTTATTACCGTTTAGGTCACGAGGCCAAACCTGAACATATCGGCAGTGTAAACATTACCGATGCACAGGCTGATGAACGATTGATGGCTTACGAAAAAATTTACAACCAGGCCAAAAAACTGGCTGATCAAATGCCCGAACGTTTAAAGGATGCCTATTTCGAACTGATTTTCTATCCGGTTCAAGGTGCTTATTTGATGAACCAAAAGATTTTATATGCAAAAAAAAGTTTGTTACTGGCAGCAAAAGGAGATCAAATTGCTTTAAGCTATTCTAAAAAAGCTAAAGATGCTTTTGAGCAGATCAAGCTCATCACCAAAAAATACAATGAAGAAATTGCTGGCGGCAAATGGAATGGAATAATGGATTACAGACCACGCAAATTACCTGTTTTTGACATGCCAAAAGTGGCTGAAAGCATTGCGGCTCAACCTACAGCTCAAACCAAAGAAAATAAACCGGTTTTGATCAGTGCGGCAAAATTTAAGGATAAATTTGCAGCAAAAGGAACTGTGTTACAATCGATAAATGGTTTGGGAATCGGCGGTAGTGGCATGTCGGTTTATCCCTTTACCACTAAAAGCATATCAGAAAATGCACTAAATACAGCTCCGTTTTTAACCTATCAGGTCGATTTTGAAACCGCTGGTGAACATCAGGTAGAAGTGAAATGTTTGCCTACTCAGGGTGTAAATAACGGCATTAAAGTGCGTTATGCGATTGCCGTCAATGGCGATCAGGCTCAAGTAGTAAATGTGGCGCCAGCATCCGAAAATAACACCTGGAAACAAAATGTACTGCAGGGTTATGCCTCAGGAATTACAAAACATCAGGTTGCTAAAGCAGGAAAATCAGTGATAAAAATTTATTTGCTCGATCCTGGGGTAGTAATCAATCAATTGGAAATCAAATAATATGTGGAAGAAATATTTAACCCTTCTTTTATTGCTGTTGTCTTTTTCAGCCTTTTCGCAAAGCATAGGCGATTACAAAGGCGGTTTTAAAAGGCAGGGGAACGCCATTTCATTTTCAACCTCTAAAGGTGAGGTGAAATTCGATTTATGTACCGCCGAAATGTTCAGGTTAAGAACCAGCTGGAGCGGTGCGTTTGAAAAGAATGAAAACCTGATGGTCATCAATTATAATTGGCCAGATGTTTCGGCCAAAGTAGAAGAAAAGAAAGATCAGATTACCATCACCACTTCCAGGTTGATTGTTAAATTAAACAAATCACCGTTTAAAATCGATGTTTTTGACTCAAAAGGAAAGTTATTGAGCGCTGAAAACAATGGATCAGTTACTAAAGAAAATACAAAGGTTGGCGTAACCAAAAAACTGCAGGCCGATGAGCATTTCTTCGGTTTTGGAGAGCGCATGGATTTTATGGACCGCCGCTTCAAAAAAGTAACCTTAAACGTTGGTCGTGGCAAAGGTTTGCCGCATGCCATTGGTGCCTACAATATTTTAGAAGCCAACTATTGTCCCGTTCCATTTTTTATGAGCACCAAAGGTTATGGCATTTTCCTGCATAATTCTTTTGCCACGGAGTGGGATATGGGTGCATCAAACAAAACACAATACAGCTTTAAAGCCGCAGATGGTGAACTGGATTATTATTTCATTTACGGACCAACCTTTCCGGCAATTTTAAACTCTTATACTTCGATAACAGGTAAATCTCCGATGTTACCACAGTTTGCATTAGGTCTTCATGCGGGTACCTACAGTGGCGGTACATGGGGGCACGAAGAAAAAACTTCAGACCATTATGTAGTCGAACTGGCCAAAAAATACAGAGAACTCGGCATTCCTGTCGATTTACTTTGGCTCGATTCTACCTGGCGTTTATTTGGAGAAATTGGAGGTAAAGGAGCAACCTCTTTTGAGTGGAGAGAGACTTTTAAAGACCCCAAAAGTATGTTCGATAGCATTTACGCCATGAACTATAAAATGGTAGGTCTGCACCTCCGCCCAAGGTTTGATAATGCCAAAAAATTAAATTTATTGGATCAGGCCCGGGAAAAAGGTTATACCTATCCCGAAAATGGAAAACCTGGCGAATTTGTAAACTTCTTTGATGAAAAAGCAACCCAGTGGTGGTGGGATAACGGCGTAATGCGTGTAGCTAAATTAGGGGCTAAATTTCTAAAAACCGACGAGGGAAGTGCTTTCGGCGCATTAGCAAACGAAAGCGAAAAAGTGGGCCCAACAGGTAAAGATGCAGAGCGTTTGCATAATGTTTTTCCGGTGGCCTATGCCAAAGCACCTTTTTTAGCATTCGAAAAGTTTAATGGTTTTAGAGGTTTAAACCAAACGCGTGAGGGTTACTCAGGCATACAACGTTACCCTTACATTTTTGCAGGCGACTGGCCGAGCGAATGGCAATATTTTGCTCCTGTAATTAAAGCAGGTTTAAATATCGGCCTCTCTGGGGTAGGTTCCTGGGCGCATTGCATGGGTGGTTTCGAGCATCAGGCCGATCCCGAATTGTACATCCGTTGGGTACAGTTTGGCATGTTCAGTCCCATTGCTTTGGTTTTTGGAATGGATCACCCAGGCTACAAAGAACCCTGGAAATATGGCGATGATGCATTAAGGAACTTCAAAAAATACGACCTTTTACGCTACAGGCTTTTCCCATATTTATACACCAGTATGCACCAGCAATATGAAACGGGTTTACCCATGATGCGTGCCTTGGTTTTGAATCATCAGGATGATGAAAATGTGTACGAAATTGGCGATCAGTATCTGTTTGGCGATAATTTAATGGTGGCGCCGGTTACAACAAAAGGTGCCATTACCCGTTCGGTTTACTTGCCTGAAGGCACCTGGTTTAACTACTGGACGGGCGAAAAGTATGAAGGCAAAAGTTACCGCCATGTGGTGGCCCCGTTAGATACCATTCCATTATTTATAAAAGGAGGAAGTATTATTCCGATGCAACCCGAAATGATTTATAGTGGCCAAAAACCGGTTGATGTCATTACCCTGGATATTTTCCCTTTTGGCGAATCTAAATATGACCTTTACGAAGATGATAATTTAAGTGCTGATTATAAAACAGGGAATTTTGCGATCACTAAAATTACTTCATCCTTAACAACTTTAGGTTTGGTTTTAAAAATAGCAAAGCCAGCCGGACAATTTAAGCCAGGCAAGCACAAGTATCTGGCAAAAATCCATTGGACGGGTAATGCAAAACCAAAATTGGTGGTAGAAAATGATACGAAACTTAACCCCGTTGGCAATGCCGATCTGTTGGATAAAAATGCAGGTTGGTTTTACGATGAGCAGCAAAAAATACTTTGGATAAAATCAGGAGGGGATAATGGTAGGGATGTTAGTTTCAAAATTAATTAGAATAGGTTAGCAAGCGTTTTGTCATTCTGAGCGCAGCGAAGAATCTTTTAGCGATGAAACTAGGGTTTTTCCAACCCACAAAAGGAAAGATGACAATCTTAGTATGGGTGGTCGTCATTGCGAGAAAGGCTTTTTCAGCCGACGAAGCAATCTTTCTAGCAAGGATCGCTGGCAGGAAAGATTGCTTCGTCGTTCCTCCTCGCAATGACGACCGCACTAATGGATTCTGTCTATGGTAGGGCAGCGAAGAATCTGTTAGCGATGAAACTAGGGTTCTTCCAACCCACAAAAGGCAAGATGACAATCTTAGTATGGGTGGTCGTCATTGCGAGAAAGGCTTTTCAGCCGACGAAGCAATCTTTCTAGCAAGGATCGCTAGCAGGAAAGATTGCTTCGTCGTTCCTCCTCGCAATGACGTCCGCACTAATGGATTCTGTCTATGGTAGGGCAGCGAAGAATCTGTTAGCGATGAAACTAGGGTTCTGCCAACCCACAAAAGGGAAGATGAGAATCTTAGTGTGGGTGATCGTCATTGCGAGAAAGGCTTTTTCAGCCGACGAAGCAATCTTTCTAGCAAGGATCGCTGGCAGGAAAGATTGCTTCGTCGTTCCTCCTCGCAACAACGAGCGCACTAATGGATTCTGTCTATGGTAGGGCAGCGAAGAAACTGTTTGCGATGAAACTAGGGTTCTTCCAACCCACAAAAGGAAAGATAAGATGGCAATCTTAGTACTAATAGGCAAGAGATTCTTCTTCGGATAGTTAGGGCGGGGCGGTCGTCATTCCCAACCCGATAGCTATCGGGTCGATTGGGAACCACGGAGTGCTCATGAATACCTTTGAAACAAGGGAAGCTTATGAATAATTGTAATGCAATAAGCTTTAAGATTCCCGCCTGCGCGGGAATGACGACCTTTCTATTTTACGCCGAAAACAAAATCTGCGTATTTTGCGTAATCAGTGGGAACAAAAACATAAACGGAACAAACCATTAACAAAAATGAAAATAGCATTTAAAATGAAACTTAAACCAGGATTTGAAGCCGAATATAAATCCCGTCACGATCAAATTTGGCCTGAATTATCAGCTTTACTCAAAGAAAATGGGATCAGCGATTATTCAATTTTTTTAGACGAAGAAACCAATACCCTGTTTGCCGTTCAACAGCAAAACGGGAATTCATCACAGGATTTGGGTAGCACCAAAATTGTGCAGAAATGGTGGGCTTATATGGCTGATATTATGGAAACCAATCCCGATAATTCACCTAAAAGTTTTCCTTTAGAAATGGTATTTCACCTAGATTAATCAGCATGAACACCAAACGATTTTTTTTCCTGTTTTTAATCTGTATTTCAGTCTTTAATCAGGCATCAGCTCAACTCCCGGCTAAAAAAGCCGTTGCCTGGCCAAAAATTGAAGCGCAGATGAAACCATGGACCAGGTGGTGGTGGATGGGAAATGCGGTTGATGAGCAGAATTTAAATCTCGTTTTGGAGAAATATGCTGCCGCAGGCCTTGGGGGTGTAGAAATTACCCCGATTTATGGCGCGGTAGGCTTCGAAAAACAATACCTGCAGTTTCTTTCTCCCGAATGGATGAATGCCTTGCATTATACAGTAAAAAAGGCCAATGCCTTGGGGATGGCGGTTGATATGAACACCGGCACAGGCTGGCCATTTGGCGGTCCGCAGGTAAAACCAGAAAATGCCGCAACCAAACTGATTGTTCAGGATTATAAATTAAATGCAGGCGAAAAATTAACCGAAAGCATCAAGGTAAAAGAAACCAAACAAGATTTTGCAAAGCTGCAGGCCCTTACCGCTTATGGCCCAAATGGGGAAACCGAAGATTTATTGCCTCTTGTTCAACAGAATGGCGTTTTAAATTGGTCGCCAAAATCGGGTACCTGGACTATTTATGCTGCTTTTGCAGGAAAAACACGACAAATGGTTAAACGAGCTGCCCCGGGTGGCGAGGGTTTTACTTTAGACCATCTTGATCAAAAATCGGTTGATGTTTACCTGAAAAGATTTACAGATGCTTTCGGAAATAAACCACAAGGAGTAAGATCGTTTTTTAACGACAGTTATGAAGTATATGGCGCCACCTGGACACCGACTTTTTTTGCTGAATTTAAAAAAAACAGGGGTTACGACCTGGCTAAACACATAAAAGATCTGGTGAGTAAAGATTCAACCAGCGGGCAGATTGCGCGTTTAAAATCCGATTACCGCCAAACCATGGATGAATTGTTATTAGATAATTTTACCAAAAACTGGACGAACTGGGCACATGGACTTCAATCGCTGACTAAAAATCAATCACATGGCTCACCTGGTAACCTGCTCGATCTTTATGGAGCTGTAGACATACCAGAAACCGAAACTTTTGGTTCCAGTGCTTTTGATATCCCGGGTTTACGCCGGGATCCGGCTGATGTGAGGAATGTCGATCCCGATCCGATGATGAGTAAATTTGCATCTTCGGCTGCACATACAGGGGGTAAAAGCCTTGTTTCATCCGAAACCTTTACCTGGCTCACCGAACATTTTAAAACTTCGTATTCGCAGTGTAAACCCGAAGCCGAGCAATTGTTTTTAGCGGGTATCAATCACATTTTTTATCATGGCACTACAAATTCACCAGTAAATGTGCCCTGGCCAGGTTGGTTATTTTATGCCTCGGTAGAAATGAACCCAAACAATAGTTTGTGGCCGCATGCGCAGGGACTGAATAATTACATTGCCCGTTGCCAGTCTATTTTACAAGCCGGAAAAGCCGATAATGAGTTATTGATTTATTGGCCGATTTACGACGTTTGGAACAAAGCTAAAGGTTTGGATATGGCGCTTAAAGTGCACGATGTTGATGAATGGTTACACCCCACGCCCTTTTATAAACTGGCTAAAGATTTATCAAAAGCAGGTTATTCATTCGATTTTGCCTCCGATCGTTTATTGAGCAGATCAAAAGTTGCCCCTAACGGAATTAAAACCGCCGAAAATGCATCGCCATATCAAGTGCTTATTATTCCAGCCAGTAAGCTAATGAGCCCCGAAACTTTAGATCATATCGTACAATTGGCAAGCGATGGTGCAACCGTTATTTTTCAGGAATTACCGCAAGATGTACCCGGCTTAAACGACCTCGAAAAAAGGAGGGCAAAACTGAAAACGACTTTATCAAAATTTGTTTTTACTGGTGAAAACGGAACTTCCGGCTATAAAATTGGCAAGGGTAAAATTCTCCTGGCTGGCGATGTTCAGCAGGCATTGGTGCAAAATTCAATCAACCGCGAAAGTTTAACCGATACAGGTCTGCAATTTATCAGAAGGAAAAATAATGACGAAACCTATTATTACCTCGTTAACCATACCGCCAAAAATATCGATACTTATTTAGCCCTTAATGCTGCTGGAAAAATCACTTTGCTCGATCCACAAAGTGGGATGATTGGTGCCGGGGCCATGCAAAATGGTAAAGTAAGGGTACAAATTAAATCAGGGGAGGCCCTTTTCTTAAACGTAGCTCAAAATCAGCCACAAAATATTGCCTGGAATTACCTCAATAAAGCAGGTAGTAAAATCAACCTGAATAATCCATGGGCCTTGCATTTTACTGCCGGAGGACCAGCACTTCCTGCAGATCAAAAGCTCGATAAACTAAGCTCCTGGACGGATTTAAAAGATCCTAGGCTTGCAGCATTTTCGGGCACCGGTGTATATACTTCCAATTTTAATTTAACTGCTAAAAATGCCAGAGAGTATGTGTTAAATTTAAATCAGGTAGATGAAAGTGCCAGGGTTTGGATCAATGGACAGGAGGTAGGATTACTATGGAGCATCCCCTTTGAAGCCCGCATTGGTAAATATTTAAAAAAAGGAAACAATACCATTAAAGTAGAGGTGGTAAATCTGATGGCCAACCGCATCAGGGATATGGATCAGAAGAAAATTCAGTGGAGAATTTATCACGAAATTAATTTTGTGAATATCAATTATAAAGAATTTGACGCTTCAGGCTGGTCTGTTATGCCTTCAGGTTTGATTGGTCCGGTTACCATTACCCCATATTTTTAACTTGTTAATAAGTTTTTATGTTAAAAAATTGCTGAAAAGCAATTTTTTTTTGGATTTAGTTATTCAGCTAAATCGATTTATATGAAGTTTTGATGAAGAAATGTGCTTTATGGTAATATTTTATAATAAATCGGCAGGATAGTACAGGATGGGGGTAGCTTGCAATCTGTATATATTTATTCAACTATTACTAACCAAATAAACTTTAACCAAATATTTAATTAACGTTCGTTAAACAGAATCTATGCAGTAGAAATCTACATCCCTTCTTCTTACTTTTTTTCCCTTACCCGATACGCTCGTAGAAACCTTCTTTGCATAATCTTTTGATGGCCGTTCCGCATCCAATAAAATTGCTATGAGTAAAATTTTACCAAAATTTTTAATCGTCGGGTTAACATTTATTTTTTTTCTGAGTAGCTGCAGGAAAAAAGAATTCGATGACTTTTACGGTCGTCCCGAAAACCTCGGAGACCCTATTTATCAACAACTTCAGGCTAAGGGTAATTTTAGTAAGTTTTTAGATTGTATCGATAAAGCGGGTTATAAAGAAACGCTTAGTGCGGCAGGTTCCTGGACTGTTTTTGCGCCTACAGATGAGGCTTTTGCTTCTTATCTAAAAGATAATAACCTAACTGAAGTTTCAGCAGATCTGGCTTCCAAAATTGTTCGTTATGCCATGATCTACGATGGAGAGAAGGTGGAGCGTTTAAGCGATTTTTTCTCTGTTAAGGGATTTATCAAAAATAGCGCCTTTAGACGAAGAAGCGTTTATTACGATTTTGTTTATGATGGAAAGGATAATAATGGAAATGCAATTAAGGTAATTGCAGCAAACCGTAACGGTTCTTATCTCGCAACTGATTTCAACAATAAGAATATTACCTATTTTTTATCGCCTTACATGACATTTAATGGTCTGTCGGCTGCCGATTATAATTTCTTCTATCCAAACAGTGCTTACAATGGCAACAATATAGGTGCAGCACGATTAATTGATGGACAACAAAATATTGTAGCCGAAAATGGCGTAATCCATGTAATCGACAGGGTATTAACCCCACCTCAAAGTATCGATCAGTACATTAACGAAAAGCCCGATTACAGTATTTTTAAAGGCTTACTGGATAAGTTTGTCACTTATTCTTTAAATATCGACATCTCTCACCGTTACGAGGTACTGAGTGGCAAGGCAGCCAATGTTTATGCCAAAACCTATAGCACCTTGCTGGCTTTCTCGCCAAACAATGAAAATTATTTAAAAGTAGACGCAAATGATGCACAACAGGGTTCGTATAGCATTTTTGCACCTACCAATGCTGCCGTAAATGCTTATGCACAAAATGTATTGCTTAAATATTGGAAGAAAAAGGGCGTAAACAATCTGAACGACCTCTATGTGGTGGCACCTGATGTAATTAAGGATTTTGTTAATTCACATTTGTTTACCACTACCGTTTGGCCAAGCAAGTTTGCTACTACGCCCAATGCACTAAATGATTTTACAACCCGTGTTGCGGCCGATGTGGTAGATAAACAAGCCCTGAGCAATGGCTTTTTATATGGTATAAATAAGGCCCAGAATGCGAATGTATTTGCAACGGTTTATGGCAACGTAAACCTGGATCCCGATTACAGTGTGATGAAACAGGCCTTGATTTATTTCGGGTTGATTCCTGCTTTAAAAACACCAACATTGCGTTATGTAGTTGTAATGATCCCTGACGTAACGCTCAGGAGAATGGGATTCAATTATGATCCGTTCTATGCATCAGCACCGATCAGAGGTGATTTAGTCGCGCTGAAACGCATTTTGCAAACCCATATTATTGCTTTGGGCGATAGGGAAATCCCTAACTTTAGCACGGGATCTGGAATTTTAGAAGCCTCAAACGGCGAATATGTTAAATATGCTGCTGGCAAACTGATTTCAGCGGGTACACAGGATAGTGTTGCTGTTGCCAAGCAAAGTATCCCTGTCGATTCTATCAGTACCACACCGGTTAATGGTGTAGCAGTTTACGGAAAAGAGGCACTTACCTATACCGTGCTTAACATTGGTAAACATATCGAAAAATATGGTACCCTCACCACCGATCCATATTATTACTTCTTCCAGCTGTTAAACAACAACATTATTTACACTAAAGCTACTGGTGTAATACAGGGCACTGTAGAGGGCGTAAATTATACGGTTTTTATCCCTACCAATTCAGCCATTATGCAGGCTGTAAAAGACGGTATTTTACCAGGTAACGTAACTACAGGGATCCCAACTACCGCACCAACCGATGGTTTGGACGTAACCAAAGTGAGTAAATTCCTGCTCTACCATATTATCAATAAAAATACCATTGCAAGCGATGGGCAAAAGATCGGACAGTTTGAAACCCTAATGAAAAACGATGGTGGCGATGCCGCCAAGATTACCGTTGCCATTAATACGACCACTTCTTTAATGCTTAGGGATGTAATCGGCAGAACGGCTAACGTGCTTTTAAACCCGGCAGACAGGAGTAATGTATTATCAAACCGTACGGTAATCCATCAGATCAATAATTACTTAAAATATCAATTCTAAACCGATATGACTAAAAAATATACTTTACGTTTATTTGCCTTGCTGTGCTTTTTATTTGCGTCTGCTATTGCCGGTGCGCAGCAAATTAACTACGTGCGGGGTAAGATTATTGATAAAAAAGATAAACAGCCCATTATTGGTGCTTCGGTGGTAATTGTTGATAAAGACCGCAGGGTAATAAAAGGTGTATCATCTGATATTGATGGTAACTACACGCTGCCTGTGGCTGATAAAACCTACCGGATTTCGGTTTCTTACATTGGCTATAAATCAACTGCGCCTATTGCGATTGATAAAGCCACAATTAACTTTCAATTAGAGGCTTCCGATAACCAGATGGACGAAGTGCAGATCGTTTCGAAAGCCAAGGCTGATAATGGCAGCGGGATGAGTATCGATAAGCGCGATCAAACTTCCGCTATAGGCACCATCAATGCCAAAGAACTGGAAGATATGCAGGCCGCCTCTATTGATCAGGCTTTGCAGGGCCGTTTAGCCGGTTTGGATATTGCGGCGAGCAGTGGCGATCCCGGTGCCCCAATGCAGATCCGTATCCGCGGTACATCTTCCATTAATGGTGCTGTAGATCCATTGATCGTAGTAGATGGTATGCCTTACGATATTTCCATCCCAACTGACTTTAACTTTGCAACTTCTGATGAAACCAATTACGGGCAGTTATTAAACATCGCCCCATCAGATATTAAGGATATTAGTGTACTAAAAGATGCTGCGGCCACTGCTATCTGGGGTTCGAGAGCAGCAAATGGCGTTTTGGTGATCAATACCAAAAGGGGAACCATGGGGCCGCCTAGTATTTCTTACAATTTTAAAGGTTCTTATTCAAAACAGCCCAGCCCTATCCCAATGCTTAATGGTAACCAATATTCATCGTTGGTTCTTGAAGAATTTTATAATGCGGGCCGCCAGTTTTCTACATCAGATTTTGCTAAACAATTCCAGTACGATCCGAACGATCCGTACAATTTTTATAATTACAGCAACAATACCGATTGGTTAAAATCAATAACCCAAATTGGATACCTTCAGGACCATAACCTGTCCATTTCTGGTGGTGGCGAAAAAGCCAGATATCGTGCCTCGGTAAATTATTTTAACCAGGAAGGTACTACTAAAGGTACGAGTTTGGGCCGTTTAAGTGCCAGGGTGAATTTAGATTATCAGGTATCCACTAAAATTAAGTTCAGTGCCGATATTGTGTATACCCACATTGATAATCAAAACCTATATTCTCCTGGGGTGAGAGATGTGGCCTATAGTAAAATGCCAAATCAAGCTGTTTACGAATATGATGAATATGGAAACTTAACCTCAAATTACTTTAGTCCTGCCACTACTGCTCAGGGTAGTTTTGGATACGACTTTGGTAAAAACAAAATATCTGGCACTTACAATCCTCTGGCTATGGCCATGGCAGCAAGTAACCACCAGCTGGGAGAAAGGATAATACCAAAATTCGGTTTGCAATACCAAATCATCCCGGATCGTTTGAGACTGAATGCAAATTTTCAGGCTGATATTAACAACACAAAAATTAAAACATTTTTACCCCAAATTGCAACGGGCAGACCATTTTCAGAGCAGGTTGTAAATTATGCCAGCGATTCGGATGGTGATGCTTTTACTATGGCCACCAATATAACACTTGCATATACGCCAGAATTAGGAAAAAAGCACGATTTAATTGCCTTTGCCAGGTTTGATAGTAACGATAGCCGTAGAACCGGACAAAGTATGTTTGCCACCAATACGGCATCATCTTTCCTCGCAGATCCTTCAATTGATGGGCGTACAAATGCTGTTGGCTCTGCGTCTTCATCGTATGCACAAAGCCGTTCGGTGGGTTTGTTGCTAAATGCACAATACAAATTTTTAGACCGCTATATTTTTAATGCCGGTATCAGGGGCGATGGTAACTCTAAGTTTGGTCCGAATAACCGTTATGGTGTATTCCCTTCGGCATCTCTCCGGTGGAGGATTTCGGGTGAGCCATTTATGAAAAGGACTGAAAAATACATCGACGATTTTAGTTTCAGGGCCAGTTATGGTATTGTGGGCAATGCACCCCGTGGCGATTATACTTATTTAAACACCTATCAGAATTATGGTTTCAGTTACCTGGGCATGTCTGGCGTATACTCCAGCAATCTGGAATTATCAGATTTAAGGTGGGAAAAAGTAGCACAATCTAACCTTGGACTTACACTTAATATGTTCAAAAATGCGATTAATATGGATTTCGACATCTACCGGAAGCGCACAACGGATTTATTTTATCCAGGTATTGCCATCCCAACCTACAACGGTTATTCGGGTGTAGATCTGAACGTGGGTACCATGGATAACCAGGGTTGGGAATTTAACCTCAACGCCACCCTGATCAGAAAGAAAAATTTTAGATGGGACTTTAGCTTTAATATTTCGCACAATGAAAATATCATCCGCGAAATCGATCCGCTTTATCCCCGCGAAAATAAAGGGAAAATTACGGCTAACAATGTATTCAAGGTTTACATCCAGGAAAATAACCCCTTTGGCTCTTTTTATGGATTTAAGTTCAAAGGCGTTTACAAAGATCTGAACTCAACAATTGCCCTGGATGAAAGTGGCAACCAGATTGTTGGTCCCAACGGCCAAAGGGTGTATATGCGTTTTGCTTATCCATCAATCGATTACGTATTCCAGCCTGGTGATGCCATGTATGAAGACATTAACCACGACGGAAATATCGACTATAAGGATATTGTGTATTTGGGCAACAGTAATCCAAACTTAACTGGAGGTTTTGGCACAGGGATTACCATCAATGGCAACATCCGCTTTGGTGCCAATTTTAGTTACCGTACCGGTTATCAGATCATCAACGGCACAAAGATTACCACTACCAATATGAACGGTTTTAGTAATCAAAGTACCGCGGTATTAAGAAGGTGGAGGGCCGAAGGCGATGTAACCGATATGCCCAGGGCAGTTTATGCCACTGGCTATAACTTCTTAGGATCAGACCGCTATGTAGAAGATGGCTCCTACCTGCGTTTGCGCAGTGTAACCTTGAAATATGATTTCAGTAAAAACTTTATGAAAAGACTGGGGATGAAAAGTTTAAGTGCCAATTTGATGGTGGAGAATATTTTAACCTTTACCAAATATACGGGTCAGGATCCGGAAGTACCAGTAAAACTAACCGCGTTTTCTACCGTAGTTGATAACTCTACCACGCCTCCGATCAAAACAATTACCCTTGGTTTAACCGCAAATTTTTAATCAGCAACATCATGAAAAAGATTTTATATAGTATTGGCATAATCGTGATGCTGATCATGAGCAGCTCATGTAAAAAATGGTTGGATTTACAGCCCCGGGATGGCATTACCCGTCAGGGCTTTTGGAAAACCAAAGAAGATATTCAGGCCGCGGTTGCAGGCTGTTACGCTTCTTTATTGGCCTCTCCACCGAATATTACAGATAAAGCTTTAACCGAATATATATTTATATATGGCGAAATACGGGCTGACATGATTGATGCCGGACCAAATGGAACCATTGAGGAGAAGGATATTTTTGACAACAATATTGTTCAAAGCAATACCTTAACCAGCTGGGCTGCTTTTTACCGAACCATTAACTTTTGCAATACCGTACTGGATTTTGCACCTGCGGTAAAGGAAACCGATCCTACCTTAACCGATGCACAATTAAATGCCTATATCAGTGAGGCACTCGCCCTCAGGAGCATGATGTATTTTTATCTGGTCAGGAATTTTAGGGATGTACCCTTAAAATTAACGTCTTCATCAAAAGATACCGATTTGCAGGAGCTTACTAAAACACCTGGTGCTGATATTCTGAATCAGATCGTAGCCGACTTAAAAAAGGCTGAGGCCGGTGCGGTAAACACGTATGGCAATACTGTATCAGATAAGGGACGAATTACAAAATTTACGGTTAATGCCTTGTTGGCCGATGTGTATTTATGGATGGATAATTTTACCGGCTGCATTACCGAATGCAACAAAATTATGGATTCGCAGAAATTTGCCGTTCAGGGCGCAGGTTCTGGTTGGTATACTAACGTATTTTACAATGGCAGTTCGACAGAAACCATTTTCGAATTCTCGAACAAGAATTCGGTAAACAACGTATTCTATAATTTACTCGTACAATCTAAAAAACGCTTTATTGCTTCGGGTATTTTAACCTCCGATATATTCACTCCGGATGATGTGGATCCCGACCGCATTTATGACATCCGGGCTTCGGCATTTTACAGTGGCGATAACAGTATTGTTAAATATGGTACCGAAAACCCTTCGTATGTAAACTGGCAGGCTTACCGCTTATCCGATATCTGGATGCTAAAAGCAGAGGCTTTGGCTTATACGGGGGCAGGGGCAGATGCCATTAACCTCATTAAAGATTTGAGGTTGAAAAGAAACGCGGTTAAAATGACCGAGCAAAGCCCTGATGAAAATGATAAGGATGCGATATGCGATTATATATTGGCAGAACGATCGAGGGAGTTTGCTTTTGAAGGCAAACGCTGGTATGATTTATTGCGCATAGCAAAACATGAAAATTATCGCCGTTTAAACGTACTGCTCGAAATGGTCGCCCGAACGGTATCACCAGCTGTACAACAATCGGCTATAGCCAAATTTAGGGATGTAAACAGCCATTATTTACCAATTAATGAAAACGAGCTTTTTGCTGATTCAAAACTTGTCCAAAATCCATTTTACACCAAATAAATTTTAGCATGATGAAAAATAATCCAAATGTACGCAGCTTCGCCATATTGATGGTGATATGCGTTATTGCTTTTATATTTATAAATGCATGTAAAAGAGAATCGTACACTTTAGCCACTACAGATGATGTAAACATTACCGGTTATTTAGATAAATACCCGGAGAAGTTCTCGATGATGAGGCAGATTGTAGAGCGCTCGGGAACAGCGGGCTATTTGGGCGCTTATGGCCGATATACCTTATTTACGCCTACAAATGATGCAGTAACCGCCTGGCTTAAAGGCATTGGCAAAGCAAATGTTTCCGATTTAACTGTTGAGCAATCGAAGGATATGGTTAAATTCCATTTGCTGCCCGATACGGTTGCAACCAATCGCTTTACTGATGGAAAATTGCCTCAGATTACATTATATGGCCAGTACCTGCAAACAGGTGCAATAAACGACGGCGGTGTAAGTAGCTATATTGTAAATAAACAGGCGAAAATTAGCCAATCCAATGTAAGGCTGGGAAATGGGATTATCCATGTGATAGATCACGTTCTCATTCCCGCAACATTAACAACGGCCCAAACCATCGAGGCAAGCGGCCGATATAAATATTTTACGCAGGCCTTAAAAGAAACCGGTTTCTATGATTCGTTAAATGTGGCCTCATCGGCAGTAAAAGATACCACCCGTCGCCTTCAAACTGCCATTATCGAATCAGATTCTGCTTTGGTAAAAGCTGGTTACTCCAGTTATGAAGCGTTTAAAGCTAAATTTTCTAAAACGGGCGATCCCAAAAACCATAGCGATAGTTTGTGGTTATACATTGCCTACCACCTTTCGGCCGGTGCAACATACACACCTGATATTATTGCCTCATCAACGATTAATACTTTAGCGCCAAAAGAAGTAGTAACTACTAAATATGTTAATCAACGGATTTTACTTAACGACGATGAGTTTAACGGTGTGTTAGAACCTGGGGTAGAAGTAAACAGAACTTTTAGCAACATTACTACAGCCAATGGCGTACTGCACGAAACTAAAAACCTATATGCCATTAAAGTACGTTACCCAACTGGCGTATTCTTCGATGTTTGCGACCAACCCGAGTTAAAAGCAAATCCGATCTGGAGAGGCCGAAACGGTGCAACAGGGGGTACAATCCCCTTAATTGCAAATGGTGCGCCTATTCTTTCGGGAATGAGGGTGAACAATCCGGCAAAAGCAACACTTCCTCAGAATTACGACTATTTTGTATCTGTTTTTGGTGCTACAAGAAGGATCGCTTATGATGATAAGTTAAACCTATCATTAGGTTTAACAAATGCAAACCGTGCAATTTGGGTTGAACTGAAAACGCCAATGTTGGTAAAAGGTAAATACAAAGTTTGGATATGTTATAGCCAATTTGGTAGCGGACCACTTTGTCAGATTGCTATGGATGTTGGAACGCCTGATGCTCAGGTATTGCCAAATCTGATAGATTTTAGACAAACACTCGGGTCATCTGGAATGACAGATGCTGGTGCGGCCTTAGCGAGTTCCGACCCCTTAATGCTGGCCCAGGGCTTTAAACGTTATCTGGCTACCACAAATGATAAAGATAAAAATGGCAATGCGGGTTTAATTCAGCCTGCTGTTAAAAATAACTGGCCTACAGCAACAGGCAGATTAGCTGGAACAGTAAATATTACTACTACCGACAGGCACTGGATCAGGTTAACCATGGTTGGCGGTGCAGAAGCGAGCAGCAATACCTGGCTCGATATGATTCATTTTATACCAGAAAATGATGACCAGAACTATCCAAGGTTTTCACCAGGTAAAGACGGCCTGATTTTTCAAAAACCCTAACCATTAAATAGGAGGTTGTGCCACATACATGGTGGTACAACCTCATATTACAGAAAAATAATAGACCTGTAAAAGGGAATAAAAGAATAAAAATGAAAAGAAATATACTACATATCATATTATTACTGAGCGCTGTGTTTTGGCTGGGGAGTTGTAAAAATGCATTGGAGGAGCATAGCGAGATTGTGAATGTGGACAATTCCACTGATCTGTTGCAAAAAATTGCCAGCCAGTCTAACTTAAGTAAGTTTGCCGAATACGTGAGGAGTACCGGTTATGATAAACTGCTCACTTCATCCCAAACCTATACGGTGTGGGCGCCAACAAATGATGCATTGGCAACGCTTGATGCCGCCATTGTGAGCGATCCTGTTAAACTGAAAGATTTTGTGGCCAACCACATCGGTTTAACCGCTACCGCTGCACCTAAAGGGCTTACCGATACAGTTAAGGTACTACTTCAAAATACAAAATACGCCACCATGGTGGGGCCTACTTTCGAAGAAGCGGCTATTGTAGGTAAACCTGCTTTTGTAAAGAACGGTGCTTTATATGTGATTGATAAAGCGGTGCCAACCAAGTTAAATGTTTGGGATTTTATGCTTAGCAGTACCGATGCAGCCATCCAAACCAAGTACATTGCCAATTTATCTATACAGGTTATCGATACCGCCAATGCAACCATTATTGGTTACAATGCTTTGGGCAATCCGATATTTGCACCCAACCCACCAATGGTATCAAGAAATGCCTATTGGAACAGTGTTGCCGATTTGAGGACAGAAAGCCAGCAATACACCTTTTTTATGTTGCAGGATGCTACATTCAATACTGAGCGCAACCGTTTAGAGCCATTTTACCCAAATGGAGGCGCATTTATTTTGGTGCGCGATCTGGTAGCAAAAGGTTTATACACTTTGGATAAATTACCTGATACCCTGATTTCGACAAGGGGTGTTAAAATTCCCATCAAAAAATCGGCTATTGTAAAATCGTACCGCGCCAGTAACGGAATAGTATACGTCATGAATGCATTGCCTTTCAGAACCAAAGATAAAGTGCCTACCTTTAAAATCGAGGGCGAATTTCCTTTTAGTTTTAGGTCGGATAGAACAGGCAATACACTTTACCGGCTAAAGCTGGATGATAAGGGCATCTCCTATAAAGATATTGAAGTGTACAACCATGGCGTTGCCGAATATTATGTTCAGTACCTATCAACCGTTGCCTCAGTTAAATACAAAGTATATGCAAGGGCCATATCAGGCGGACCAGGTGATGCCCAGGTAGCTAATTTTACCCAAAGGTATTTTATTTACAACCCAACAACTTTGGTTTTCGATTTATTTGCCACACAGACTGTAACGCCTTTAAATTACGCAGAGGTTTACCTTGGCGATTACACTCCTCAACAATATGGGACATTGCAACTACGCTTAACGGCTGCCAATACCACTTCGGTTAACCAAAATACGCTCATTTTAGATTACCTGCGATTTGAACCTATTCTTCCTTAATAAGTAATCTGACTCAAAAAAAGACTATGCATAATTTTACCATCATAAGAAAAGGAATTTTACTCGCGCTGTTTGGGCTGATGTGCTCCGCTATGGCTCTTGCTCAGCAAACCGATACCAGCAAAACAGATTCGAGCCAATACAGTACCGATACCACAACGGTAAAGGTGAGACAGAAAAAATTGGTAGGCCAGAAAATAGCAGGCGTTGTGGTAGATGGATATACCAATAAGCCCATCACCGGAGCCAAACTTACCGTAACCGATTTTTCGGGTGCTTTAACCGATAATAATGGGAAGTTCAGCATTGTTGTTCCCGATTTTAACGCGACTATCTTAGTCAGTTTTACCAATTACCACACCAAATTATTACCGGTACATAAAGGCAAGTTAGTTACCATTAAAATTTATCCAGCTACCTACAACTCTTTATTTACCGAGGTAGTATTGCCTACTGGTACACAAAACCTGGCCCGTTCTCAATCAGCCTTAAGTTATCTGAACCCTCAGGGCGGCTGGAACGTTAATTCGGAAACGCCAGACAGTTACCTGCAAGGCCGCATGGCTGGGGTTAACTCGATAAGAAGATCGGGAACACCAGGTATTGGTGCCGATGTGTTTGTACGCGGTTTTACTTCCCTGTATGCCTCGAACCAGCCATTATATGTTGTTGATGGAATGGTTTACGATGCCAATTCTTATGGTACATCGCTTACTACCGGTCACAAAAACAATCCTTTACAGTTTATCGATGTTCGGGATATCGAAAACATCACTCTGATTAAAGATGCATCGGCCGCTGCGGTTTATGGTACCAAGGCTGCTAATGGCGTAATGATCATTACCACCAGCCATGCTAAAGATCTGGCTACATTGATCGATTTTTCTGCCTATACAGGGATCAATTTAAAGCCTAAAAAAATTAATGTAATGGGGGTAGACGATTATCGTAGTTATTTATCTGATGTGTTGAAAAGCCAGGGTTTAAGCGCAAGTGTTATTGCCGCTAAACCCTATATGAACGATGATCCAAATCCGGTAACCAATCCAACATACCACATGTATCATCAAAATACCGATTGGCAGGATGAGGTATTTAAAAATAGCATCGATCAGAGTTATTTTCTGAAAGTAAGTGGCGGCGATAACATTGCCAAATATGCACTTTCGGCAGGCTACTCGGCTGATAAGGGCATTATAGATTCGACTAGCAACAATAAATATTCAATGCGTTTTAACAGCGACCTGAATTTAACCAAGAAACTTACCGGGAATACCAATTTATCATTTACCTATACCGAGCAGCGATTAAAAGACCAGGGTTTATCGGCCCGTTCAAACCCCATCTTCCTGTCGCTGGTTAAGGCTCCGTTTTTGGCCGTAAACGAAATTAGTGCAACCGGAGCGGTTTCGCCAAACCTGGCCGAAGCGGATACTTTGGGCGTAAGTAACCCGCGGGCGTTAATAGAAAAAGGCCTGAACCAGAAAAAAGCCTATCGCTTTTTTGGTAATATTAATTTTGATTATGCCTTTAATAAAACCTTCAAGCTTTCTAATCTAACTGGTGTAACCTACGATAAAACACAGGAAACTTTATTTATTCCGCGTAAAGGAGTAACCAACGAAATTTTGCCAACAACCATTGGCGATAGTAAACTGGGAACGCAGGTGATTCGTTACTTCAGTGTTTTCGACGATTTGCATTTAAGCTTCGACCGTAGGTTTGGTAATGATCATACTTTACATGCGGCATTGGGTACACGGTATACTTCGAGCCAGAGCGAGCAGGATTATGCCATTGGTTACAACTCCGCAACTGATGTATTGATCAGTATTGGCAACAGTAATGCCGCCCTGCGCTATTTTGGAGGTGATATTGGTAAATGGAGCAATTTGAATAGTTATTTCACAGCCAATTATAACTATAAGGACAAGTATTATTTAAGCCTTAACGCTGCTGTAGATCAGTCGTCGAGGTTTGGCCGAAAAGATATTTCTTCTTCAGTACGCTACATTGGCGGTTATGGTTTAGATATCCTCGGTAATAAATCGGCTATTTTGCCTGCGTTAAGTGCTGCGTGGTTAATCTCTTCGGAGAATTTTATGCGCGATTATAAATACATCGATTTATTGAAATTCAGGTTAAGCTATGGTTTGGTTGGTAACGATGATATTGGTAACTACAACAACAGGCAATATTATGTTTCTCAAAACCTGTTGGGCTTACAGGGGCTTGTTCGTGGCAACATCGCCAACCCGGGCATCCAGTGGGAGCAGGTAGCCAAATTCAATACCGGTATAGATGCTTCATTTTTTAATGAGCGTTTAAGCCTGAGCCTCGATTATTACATCCATACCACCAGTAAAATGTTGGCTTATGTGCCTGTTGCATCAGTGGGCGGTATCAATTCTTATATCGATAACCAGGGTGGTATGCGTACCTCAGGATTGGATTTTGGTTTAAACAGCCGCATTTTAAATAAAACCTTAAAATGGGATTTAGGCATTACCCTGGGTACGTACAAGAATAAAATAAACAGTTTGCCAGGCAACATAGATATTTTAACCAGTTATGCCAATGGCACCTATTTAACAAGGGTGGGCCAAACGGCGAATTTATTTTACGGGCAACGTACCAATGGTGTGTATGCCACCACTGCCGAAGCTACTGCTGCAGGGCTGTCAATCAGGAATAGTTCAGGTGCATTGGTTCCATTTACAGGTGGAGATACCAGGTTTATCGATACCAATGGCGATAAGATCATTAATGATGCAGACCGTGTGGTAATCGGCGATCCTAACCCCGATATATATGGGAGTATTAACAATACGTTCAGTTATAAAAACTGGAGTTTAGATGTGTTCTTCTCTTTTGTGGCGGGCAACGACATTTACAACTATACCCGTTCGGTATTGGAATCGGGAAACAGTTACTATAACCAGACTGATATTGTTCGGAACCGCTGGCGTGGAGAAGGCCAGGTAACCAATGTGCCAAAAGCAAGTTTTGGCGACCCAATGGGCAACGCACAATTTTCTGACCGGTGGATCGAAGACGGCGCTTACCTACGTTTGCGCACCCTGAATTTAACCTATAATGTACCGCTAAAAGCAAAGGCAATTAAATATGCCAGGCTTTATGCAACAGCCAATAATGTATTTACCTTAACCAATTACTTAGGTTACGATCCTGAGTTTAGTGCCTCGGGCAGTATCTTCACACAAGGTGTAGATACCACCTTAGAGCCTCAGTTCAGGTCGTTCCAACTGGGCGTTAGAATTGGTTTATAATTGATAATGTATAAAAAGATGAAGATGGATTTTAATAAAAAAGTTATTGCCCTATTAGCGGTAGCCCTGCTTGCAATAGGTTCATGGTCGTGCAAAAAAATTACAGACGAAGTACCCGAAGATAAATTGGATATTACCAATGCTTATCGGAATGTGGGTGATGCAGATGCAGCCGTAATTGGTGCTTATGGCCAGTTTTTGGGGCTCGAAAAGTTATACATTTTACAAAACGAACTGCGTGGCGATCTGGTAGAGGCTACAGGTAATGCCGATGCTTATTTAAAGCAACTATCAAACCACACCACCAGCAAAGATAATCCTTATATCGATCCAAGGCCTTACTACGCGGTAATCTTAAATATTAACGACGCACTCAAAAACTTTAATTTAATGCTTGCCGACCATAGGATGAGTGTTGATGATTACAATAAACATTATTCCGATTTGGGTGCTTTGCGCAGTTTTATCTATTTACAGCTGGGTGCACAGTACGGTAGCGTTCCCTATATCACCGAACCGGTAGAGAAGGTAGAAGATGTTAAAAATTTAAGCCTTTACCCTCGCATATCTTTCGATGAACTGTTAACCCGACTAATTGATTTTACCGAAAAACTGCCTTACAAAGAGGTTTATTCTTATCCGGCAGGCAATGCATTAAATGTGGCCATCGACGGACAAAACACCCAAAAAATATTCATCTGTAAACCTTTTATCCTGGGCGATTTATATTTGTGGAAAGGCAATTATTTAAAGGCTGCAGAGAATTATGCTAAGGTGATGAATGTTGAAAATACCAATAGCAATATCAATGTACAGTTTGATGCGTATAAAGTAGTTGGTTATTTAAGCTCTGCCTATAACGATCTGGTGGTTCGTTATACCAGGGCCCAGGATGAAGGTGCTTTAATTACCGATGGTGGTTGGCGCAATATGTTTATACAGCCCACTAATAATATTACCTGGAATTCGGAGTTCTTTTGGGGCATACCCTATAACCCAAGTTATAAACCCGGTAATCCAATGGTTGATGTTTGCTCTTCCATATATGGCAAATATTTAATCAAACCTTCGCAGGCTGCGATAGATAACTGGGCTGCTCAAAGGCAATATAGCGGCATCCCTTACGACGCAAGAGGAAGATTATCTTACGAAAACTCGGCAGCTGGTCCGGTGATTACCAAATTAACCGATAACAATACCATTCTGAGCAGTTTTAATAAAGGTGGTAAATGGGGCATTTATCGCGCAGGTCTTTTACATCTGCGTTTTTCGGAAGCGGCAAACCGTGATGGACAGGGCAAATTGGGCTGGGCCTTTTTAAATATCGGGATCCAGGATACTTATTATACAGGAACTTATTTAAGTGGTGCAAAATCTCCTGTTTCTACTGCCGAGATCAATACCATGCAAACACCTTATCCTACCTCATCGCCCTATTATTTTGATGCCAGAAGCAATTCAGATTACAAATCGCCCTGGTATAGGAATACAGGGATTAGAAACAGGGCAAATGTGCGCCCAATTGATGTAAGCTTTCAAACCGATATGGTGGGCTTAGAGGGTAAAATTATCGATGAGGCTGCACTCGAACTGGCTTTTGAAGGAAACCGTTGGCCAGACCTGATCCGAATTGCCAGAAGACAAAATAATCCTGCTTTCTTAGCTGATCGTATTTATCAGAAACTACTGAAAGCCGGTGATCCGAATGCGAGTGCAACGAGAACTAAATTAATGACACCAAGCAATTGGTATTTACCTTTTGAGTGGAATTAAACTAAAAGACGTTTATCCTAAATAGTAATTACAATTTATGATCGATTCCAAAAATCGGTCGTCATTTCGACCGCAGTGGAGAAATCTTTGAACTTTGCATTTAAAGATTTCTCCATTCCGCTGCCGATGAAGAATCGGCATGCTCCAGTCGAAATGACGATAGCTCCTATGGAATTTGTTGATGGTACGACTAATTTATTGCATAAAATTAATAAGAATGATAGGGATTTTAACAGATTGATAGGCTGCGGGTAATCGTCATTCCCAACCCGATAGCTATCGGGTAGATTGGAATCTTAATACAACATAGCTCAAAGATTTCTCCATTTCGCTGCGCTACAGTCGAAATGACGACCCAGCTATTGCGAGGAGGAAAGACAGCCCGTCTCGAATTTCAGGAAAGCAATATTACTACTCATGAGCAGCTAAATAACTTAAGCAATAGGATTAATTGCCCACTATCCATAATTATTTACCACTCCAATTTCAATAACATAACCCCTTGTCTCTTCAATTCAAATTGTAAATTATCAGACGCTAAATTATACTTCGTGGGTTTATCGATCATTTTCAACTGGCCGGCTTTTTCCAGTAAAGCGATCTGTTTGGAATCAGGATTTTGTGGTGATCCCATTTTTTTCCAAACCTCATAAGAATTGTTATGTTCATTATCAATCAGGTATTTGGTGAGGGTTACCACTTTAGCCTGAATGCCATTTAACTTAATTGAAATTAAATCTTTCGATAGGTCTTTATCCTCATCATGGTAATTCCAGATTAAAACTGCAGCAGATTTCTGGTCCTTTGTAGCCAATACGCCCAGATCGGTTGTTTTTCTAATGCTCGAATCGAGCACAGATTTTAAAGGATACATGCGGTCGCTTTTTGCTTCAACACGTTTACCTTTCATCATGCCAAACATCCTGAATACATTTAAAACAGGTTTATCTACACCGTTTGTTGCTAAATCTCTAAAACCCGCAAACCAGGGTTGGTTTTCAAATTCGAACGACCAGGTTACCGCACCTAAAAGGTTAATTTTATATTCATCGGTAAGCTGATATAACCGGGCAAAAGAGGCTGCGGTATAACTGGAGTACATGGTGCCATTGCGGTAGGCATTTTCAGGATTGGTAGACATGCCGCAGGCCGCACAACCCTCAGGATCTGATTCGCCTATAATAACAGGTATGTTTTTAAGCTGCGGGTATTTTTGAATGATCCGATAATTTGATTCAATGTTTTTGAGTTGATTTTTAATGCTCATTACTACTGTTCCGTTTATTACTCTTGGCGAGCCTTTGGCATGAAACAGCACTGCATCTAATGGAGAGCCGATTTTTCCGGTGGCGTAATTGGTATCGTTTAAACAGTGGGAAATAAAAGCATCAAGGTATTTCGAACCTCCTCCCGTTACATTTGCACCGCCGATTTTGGCTGTTGGCAAAGCCCGCTTAACACCATCGGCCGCATAATCGTAAAGTTTAAAAAACTCCTGTTGCGTACCTTTCCAATAGGCGCCATCGGGTTCATTCCACACTTCCCAGTACCAGCTCTCCACTTCAGCCTTTCCATAACGGGCTATACTGTGTTTTACCCATTCGTAAGCTAAATCGCCCCATTTTTTATAATCTTTAGGTGGGTAAGCCCAACCGGTTAAAATTTCGTCGTAACGTGCACCAGGTTTCCATTTGTGCTGATAAGGCTGTGGTTTTATCGATAAGGCCTCGGGCATAAAGCCGATTTGGGCCAAAGGTTTCATTCCGCGCTTAACGTAGGCATCAAATATCTGATCCACAATTTTCCAGTTGTAAACCGGTTTTCCGTTTGCATCCTCGGTATAGGCATTGGTTGATCCCCATTTTAAAGCTGGTGTGCCATCACCTGAGGTTAAAAGGTTGTGCGCCCTCACGTAAACAGGCACCGGACTTAGTTTCGAAATTTCGCTGAGTAATTTCTGACCATCTTTCATGTAGGTATAATTGGGTTCATCATAACCAAACCAGGCCCAAACCGGTTTCATAGGTGCAATTTCGCGGTCAAAGTTGACCTCAATATCGGCTTTGGTTTGTGCAAACAGGCCATTGGCGAAGCAAATGATGCCTATAAAAGTTAGTACGGTTGCTTTAAATTTCTTCATCTTTAAATTTAATGATTATGGTTTAGTATAAACTTCAGCTTCTATAATACTTAATGCACCTTTTAATTTGGTTTCTGCCCTTTCTATGCCATCATCGAGTTTTTTGCCGTTTACTTCAAGTCCAATTGCTTCTTGCCCGCTTGTGCCTGAGCCTAAAAGCTGTATGGTTACGGTTTTACCTTTTACAGGTTTAAATTCGGCAACGAAATAACCTAAACTGGTTTTGGTATTTCCTTTAAAAACCGTTACACCATCAACCAAAATTTGAATTGGGTAGATTTTTGTCCTGAAACCATTTAATTTTAAGGAAACAGCAGAAACAGTACTTTCTTTTTCCAGGTGATATTTTATCCAGGCCGAAGCAATTTTGCCATCGTTTACCCAATCGCTCAGTTCATTGTCGTCAAAACTTAAATTGGCTTTATCTTGGTTCGCACCGGCCTCTGCAGTTATTATTTTAACTGATTTTCTCGTGTCAACGTAAGATGGGCTCGATGGTGTTGGCCCTTTATCCAGGTTAGGGGCTAAGCCATAGGCAGGTAATTGCATCGCCAGGCCATTTTGTACTTTTACAGGTAAAGTTTCTACCGCAATTGACGCTGGTTTTAAACCATCTGAAAAAGCTTTCAGGTTAATGGTTCCGGCAGTGGTTGTGGACCTGATGAGTACCCTGTTTACGCCACCCTCAACCGGGAGTTTTTTTGCTAAAATATAATTATCGGGTCCCTGTGCCAAACCACCACGCCACTCTGCCGGGCCATCAATTTCAAAATTAATTAAATTTAAAGCGGTAGGGCAGCGGTTTCCTAACCGGTCAACTACTTCAACCTGTACCAGAGCCACATCCGCGCCATCAGCCTTAAAGCCAGTGGGATTTTTAATTGCCGTTAGTTTTAGGCTTACCGGTTCGCCAGCAGTTTGCAGCTGTTTTTCGGCCAGTTTTGTTCCTTTTGTAGAATAGGAAACGGCTTTTAATACTCCGGGTTTAAAATCTGCATTTTTAAAAGAGAACAGAAATCCGTCAGATTTTTCCCCATACCCGAGTGATTTATTGTTCAGGTATAACTCTACCTTATCGCCAGTGGCAATTACATATATATTTTTACGGGTGCCGGGTTTGTAGTTCCAATGCCCAACAATATGCAGCCCCGTTTTTTTAACATCTACCCAGCCATCCCACATTACCTGATGGGCAAAAAAGGCATCTTTAGGAATGCGCATGGCATCTACTTCGCCGCTTCTGCGGTAATTTTCTTCACCCCGGTAATGGGTATTCGAATCAGAAAAAATGATGTTTACACCTCCTGAACTCACCCTTGTTCCGGTACCTGGCCTTGCTTCGTAGTATTCATTCCAACGGATGACATCTTCAATTGCCTGCGAATCCTGGTTGCGGTTATAATCACTCGCATCAGCACCTTTATATAATGGTCCGGCGCCGTTTTTATGGTAGGGTGGTGAAAATTCGTCCCAATATTTACGTAGTGCTTCGTCTCTCGAATATTCCATTGACCATAAGGGCTTGCCTGCACTTTTGTTGATGTACAGCATTTCGCCGCCATATTCTGCCTCGGGAATATCCAGCATTTCACGCGATCCGATGGCTCTTCCGCCGAAAGGATCGTATAAGTTTCTGATCTCTTTCATTTCTTGTATATGAGCAGCGCTGATGGATTCGTTTCCACATTCGTAAAACAAAATACTTGGATTATTGCGGTTGTAAATAATGGCATCCGTCATTACCGCTTTTCGCTGGTCCCAGCGGGTACCGGTAACATCTTTTTCCGAATCACCGGCGGGCATAGCCTGGATCAGCCCCACGCGGTCGCAAGATTCTACATCCTGTTTCCAGGGGGTAATGTGCATCCAGCGTACCAAATTGGCATTGCTTTCTACCATTAAGCGGTTGCTATAATCGCTTAACCAGGGTGGTACCGATAAACCAATGGCCGGCCATTCGTTACTGCTGCGCTGGGCATATCCTTTCATCATTAAAACACGGTCGTTTAAGTAAGCCATCCCGTTTTTAAATGCTGTTTTTCTGAAACCTGTTTTGGTCGTTAGTTCGTCTATTATGGTTCCGTTTTCCTTTAAACGGGTGTGTATGCTGTATAAATATCCATATCCCCAGCTCCAAAAATTCAGGTTATTGACTAAAGCTTCTGCTGTTAATACCAGTGTTTCTCCCGGATTAATAACCTGGGCAGGTGCGCTAAAAACCTTGATCGATTTCCCATCCGCATCTTTAATTTCAACCTCATAAACCAATGATTTTGTTTGCCCGCTTTCATTTTTTACCTGAGATTCGGATACCACTACAGCCGATTTTTCTTTGATTTTAAAATCTTTGGCGTAAATATAATTGCCGGTTGTTTTTAATATTGAATAGAGTGGGAGGGTTTGATAGGTTTTTCCGGTAACATGCAGACGGACATTTTTAGAAATGCCACCGTAGTTGGCGTTAAAATTTTTATCGTTCCACTGGTAGCCGGAGTTGGTTTCTTTTTCTTTATAATTCCATGCATTATCAATTTTAACAGCCAGGATGTTTTCTTTATCGGTATGGATGAGGTTACCGATATCGAAACCGAATGCCATTACACCATTTTCATGGCGACCGATAAATTTTCCGTTTAAATAGAACTCACCGGCCTGTCTTATTCCCTCAAACTCGAGGAATACTTTTTTATCCTTTGCATCCGGAACGGTAAAACGTTTTCTGTACCAAACGATGCCTGTAGATAGTGAGTCAATCGATTTTTTAAATGCTTCGTCCTCATTCCAGGCATGGGGTAGCGTAATTGATTTCCAGCTGTTATCATCAAAATCAACAGCTTCGGCATGGGTTACATTGCCAACATAGAGCTTCCACCCCGGATTAAAATTGTAGGTTTTGCGCAAATCCGGATGTTGTGCCCATCCTAAAAACGGTATTAGTAAAAGAAATGAGATTAAGATTTTTGGTTTCATGTGGGCTATTTTGCTAATGTTTTAACTCTTTGAGGTATAAATCTTTATTACGATCGCAGGTAATTTCCCCGTTTTCATATTTCAGTTCAGCCATTTGGATGGAACTTCTTCGGGTGCTGTAATCATCAATGCCTTTATTTTCGGGTGTTTTGCCTGGATGGGTAAAGTAATAGATAAATGCGCGGTCATCGTTCACTATTACATCGCAGTGGCCGCCCATTACGCCGTCATCAACCCCTTTTCCTGGTTCCTGTAGGATGTTCTTCTCCTGTCGTTTCCACGTTAAAAGGTCGTTTGAAGTGTACACGCCCAGGCCTTTCCAATTGTCTACAATCATCCAATAAGTATTTTTCCAATAAAATACTTTTGGACCTTCACAGCCCTTATCGCCAATAATCTTCTTGCCACTGTCTTCCCAATGGTATAAATCTTTACTATCGGCATAATAAATAGATTTACCCGCCATTTCATTGTTGTAATACATTCGCCAGCCCTGATTGTCGGGCAGCTTAAAAACACAGGCATCAATACACCTGTCGGATGCCAAATTTAATTTGGATTCGAATTTCCAGTTGATCAGGTTTTTACTCGTGAGATGAACAATATAACGGGGGTGACGCCAGTCTTTAAAAACGCCTGGCACGTAGGTAAGGTACATGTGGTAAATGCCTCTGTTTTCGATTACTTCGGGTGCCCAATGGGTATAATCGGTTAGGCGGTATTGAATGTCGCAGGTATCGCGGTATTTCCATTTTACGCCATCTTTAGAGGTTGCAATCCCGATTCTGGTGCCATGTACCCAGCTTACACCATCCAGATTTTTTACATTGGCCCTGCGGTTGGTATAAAACATAAACCATTTTTTCTCCCCTTTATTCCAGATCACTACAGGATCGGCAGCACCATCGTAAACGGGATCCCTAAACAGCGGCTTCTCCATTAACTGCAGTTTGCTGTTTTGTTGTGCAAAGGCGGAGATTGAGCTTAAAAGTAAATAGAAAAGTAAAAATTGCTTCATTTAGGTAGGTTGAATAGTGGATATTAAAGCGGCTAAAAGAGTCGTCATTCCTAATCCGATAGCTATCGGGTCGATTGGGAATCTTAATGCAATACGCTTTAAAATTTCCGCCCAATGTCATTAAGTCAAGGGTTTTAACCACAGATGTATACAGATAAACACGGATTTTTATATCTGTGTGCATCCTTTTCATCTGTGGTTAAATTACATTTACCAGCCAGGATTTTGTAAAGCCTGTTTTTGGGCCGGTGTTAATGCCGCACCACCACTTTTTACTACATCCAAAAAGCTTTGTGGAATTGGGCGTAAATAATGCTTACTGTCTACAGGTTTGGCCTCGAGATTAAATGCGGCTGTTCTGCTCACCAATGTTTTGGTGCGGGCAAGATCTTCCCACCTCATTAATTCGCCCATCAGTTCTCTTGACCTTTCGTTTAAAATAAAAGCTGTAAACTTATCAGCCTGAGATACCGCTGCAATTTTATCATAGAATTCTCTGCTGGAGTTAAAAATATCGGCCTCGCTGTTTAAATGCATCGAACTTAATGTGTTGGTAGTTGCTACAGGGATATTGTTGGATTCGAAATAGGTGTTTTTATCCGAATAAGAAGACAATGCGGTAGCATTTGTCGCCGGGTTTGTTTTATAAGAGATACCTCCATCCACATACGATTCTCTGTTTTCGCCATCTTTATAAGCCGCACGATCTCTTACTCTATTTAAATAAGGAATGGCTTGGGCAAACTGCCCTAATCTTCCATAGGCTTCGGCTGCGATAAGATAAGTTTCGGCTAAACGGGCTAAAATACCATCACGCTGACCGAATTGTGAAGCTACAAGGTTTCTGGAACCATCCATAAATTTGGAGAGTGCAACAAACTGGCTTACACCGTAATTGCCATGGGCATTGAGGTAACTTTGCGGCTGACCAGAAAAATAGCGAACAAACATATTTGCTTTACGGCGGCCAATATCAGTTGGTAAGGGATTGCTTGAGTTAACATCGGCAGCTGTATACCGGGTATCGCCAGCATTGTTTACAATGTACAATACCGATTCTTCGCCACCCACAAACTTAACCTGGCCGGCCTGCACTGGGGTTGGTGCTGTTGCAGCAGTCCATTTTGGGGCACTTGCAGGGTTGTTACATACATATCTTGTTTTAAAGCTTTTCCAGAACCTGGAATCGTTAACACGGTCGAATACATCCACCGCATAATCTGTTGACCTTAAACGTTGAAACTCACGGCCTCCGGCAAGATCGCGCACCATGCCGGGAAGAGTTTGATAAACAGATGGATAGTACAAGTGAATCTGGTTGCCGTAACGGCCCTGAGTAGTGATGTTGTTCGAAAACTGAGCTGCTAAAATAACCTCTTTATTGGTTTCGTTCGAACCATCAACAGTGGTAAAATTCCAAAGATCGCTAAAGTTAGTAGCAAGGGTATAAGTACCGCTGTTAATTACCAGATCGGCATATTTTACTGCATTCTGTAAATCGGCAGTTTTGGTGCTGCTGTTCCAATCATTATTGATTTCACTTGCACGGAATAAATAAGCTTTGGCTAAAAAGTGCGCTGCTGCCCATTTGGTAATTCTGCCTGTTTCTGCAGGCGCTGCAGGAAGTAAATCATAAGCCTGGGTAAAATCCTTGATGATCTGTGCATAAATATCGCTGGTCGGACTTCTGGTAAACTCCTCTTGTATGGTTTCTGACGGTTCTAATTTTAAAGGAACAGCGCCAAACTGTTTCACCAGTTTAAAATAATCAAAAGCCCTCATAAAGTAGCCTTCACCTAAACGGACGTTTTTGTTGGCACCATCGTAGTATACCGGCACATTTTTAATGACGATGTTGGCCGAGTTGATATTGCCGTACATGTTATCCCAAACGGCCGCAATATCTCCCGATAGCGAGTTGAAATTACCATCGTAAGAGTTAAACATCTGCTCAGTACGATCGCCGCCAACTGTAAATTCATCAACGCCGTAATTGGTGGTGGTATATGCCCAGGTATAGTTAAAATGAAACTTTAAACTCTGGTACATGCCAATTACCAGGCCATCAAGGCCCAATGCAGTTTGAAAATCGGAAGTATTATGCGAATTAATGACTTCTTCATCCAGGAAACTTTTTTTACAGGAAGTGGGAAGGATCATCAGTCCGCTTAATAGTGCAATTCCTGTTAATATATTTATAATCTTTTTCATGTTATTTTTGATTAGAAGCTGGCGTTAATTCCAAATACAAAACCCCTGTTAAATGTAGAACCACCCAAATCCGGATCTATCCAGCTCACGTTAGAGTGGATTAAACCAGGATTTATGGCCTGGGCATATACCCTCAATCTTGATAAAGTTAATTTTTTGGCCAGGTTTGCTGAGAAATTATAACCTAAGGATATATTCCTGATTTTAATAAAAGAAGCATCCTGATAGTTTAAAGCACTCACATACTGATCTCCGCTGGCACTGGCATAGTTAGGTGCCGGATAATCATTGGTTGGGTTGGTTGGTGTCCAATAATCTACAACCCTTTGTGCAAAGCGTCCTTGAAGTGCTTCGGCACCTGTTGCAATCAGGAAGTTATATCGTGCTATGATGAAAATAGAAAGATCGAAGTTTTTATAACCAAAAGTATTGGTTAATCCGCCTGTCCAGCTTGGGTTGTAATGGCCCAAAACAGCACGGTCATTGTTGGCATCAATTTTATAATCGCCATTTAAATCTTTAACTTTTATGCTGCCCGGGCTAAATATTACGCCATTGGCTTTATATTTTGCAATTTCCGCTAAATCTTCGGGTGTATTTTGCCAGATACCTTCTTTAACAAAATCATAAGCAACACCGTTGCGCTGTCCGATAAAGAAGCGGTCGTTTACCATATCTCCATTGTCCAGCTTCACGATTTCATCTTTACTGGTCGAGAAATTTAACGTAGATTCCCAGCTAAAGTCAGTGGTTTTTACGTTAACGGTATTTAAGGTTAAATCAAGTCCCCTGTTTTTGGTCGATCCAACATTGTCATAAGAGGTGGTGTACCCATTTACAGAGGCAATCTTTTTAAGTAAGATAAGGTCGGTTGTTTTTGATTTGTAAAGGTCTAAGGAACCACTGATCCGTCCTTTCAATATATCGAAATCAAGCCCTAAGTTGTATTGTAATGTTTTTTCCCAACTCAATAATTTGTTTGGTAAAGGGATTGGCGTGGCCAATGAGGCATCAGATGATACATATCCGGTTTGTGCCGAACTGCCAAAGGTGTACGTTAATGGCTGCAATAAACCTAATGTGCTACCTATATCAACTGATGAGTTGCCCGTGCTACCCACACCAAGTCGTAATTTCAATTGACTCACCCATTTGATGTTCTTCATGAAATCTTCCTGTTCCAATCGCCAGGCTAATGCTGTTGAGGGGAAAAAATCCCATTTATTGCCTGCAGCTAACTGAGAAGCGCCATCCCAACGTGCTGATGCTGTTAATAAATACTTGCTGTTAAAGCTGTAATTAGCCCTGGCCATGTACGATACCAGTGTAGATTTTCTCAAATCAGTGTTGAAACCATCTAAGCCGGTAATGTTCGCTGTATTTAAACCATACCATAAAGAATTTGGCAATGATATTTTACTGCCTGTTAATGACGATGACTCCTCGCGGAATGAAGAAGAACTTTGTAGTAACGTTACACCAAAGTTATGTTTGTTAATGGTTTTATCGTAGTATAATAAATGATCTAATGTGTAAGCAAACCGATTACTTTGATTAAGCTGGGCATAATTGTTGATCGATCCGGGTACGCCTGCATCACGGTTTACCGATTTTGCATCCTGGTACCTTCCGTTGTAGTAATTTGAAAAATCAGGGCCAAAATTAACGCGGTATTTTAAACCTTTTAAAATATTAACCTCTGCAAATACAGAACCCAATGTTCTTAAGGTTTTGCGTAAATTGATGTTATAATCGGCTTCTAAAACGGGGTTCTGAATATTAATATCGCCACCCGGAAGGTTAATTCTGTTTCCGTTTGCATCAAAAGGAATGGCTAAAGGTAACATGCCACGGGCTGCAAAATAGATACTACTTGCACCAGAAGCACTTGCAGCCTGGAAACCATAATTCTGCAAACCGTAGGTAGCGGTTAAGTTAGCGCCCATTTTAAACCATTTAACCGGGTTTATTTCGATGCTGAGTTTTCCGCTATACCTTTCAAAATCTTGCCCCAGTTGCGTTCCTTCCTGGTTTAGGTAACCAAAAGAGCCATAAGCTTTAATCTTATCGGTACCACCGCTCACACTTAATACATGATCCTGGGTAACGCCGGTTCTGGTTACCAAACTTCCCCAATCGGTTGTTGGCACTAAGCTACCATCGAAAACGCCATTAACCCATCCCATATCCAGGTTGGTAAGCATATTAGGGTCTTGTTTAAATATCTCTCTATCAGCTGCCTGCGTGGCTATAACGGGATATGGATAAATAGATGGGGTAGTGGTACCATTCACCGAGTTTAAGTAAGCCGTTCTGCGGTAGGCATCGCGGCGAAATTCGATGTACTGGCCCGAATTCATCATATCGGCCCTGTCTTGCAAGGTTTCAATGGTTGCCGTACCCACATAATCGAGCGTTACCTTACCTATTTTTCCCTTTTTAGTGGTGACCAAAACCACGCCATTAGCACCTCTGGATCCATAAATGGCTGTTGCTGATGCATCTTTTAAAATGTCGATGGTTTCAATATCATTAGGGTTTATTGCATCAATGCCGCCTGCCTGTAAAGGAATTCCATCAACAACATATAATGGTGAATTACTTGCCGTTAGTGACCTTACGCCACGAATTAAAATGCTCCCAAGCTGACCCGGACGTTCGTTTGAGGTAATATCTACACCGGCAGCTTTCCCTTGAATGGCCTGTAATGCATTGGTTACCGGCCTTGACCTTATTTCTTCAGCGCCAACGCTTACCACAGCTCCGGTAAGATCACTTTTTTTAATCGCATTATAACCCACAATAACTACCTCATCAAGATCATTTATGGTGCTTTTAAGCTGAATGGCAATTGATGAGCGGCCACTCACCGGAATTTCCTGAGTAGCATAACCAACATAAGAAACCACAAGAACCGGGCTTGGAGTGCCGGTAGGAATGGTAATGGAAAAGGCACCATTTACATCAGTGGTAGTGACCAAGGTTGTATTTTTTACCTTAACAATTACGCCTACTAAAGTTTCTCCTTTATCGTCCGTAATTTTTCCTTTTACGATATCATCAAATTTTTTGAATCCTTTTTTGCTCAATGGATTGCCATTTGTGATACTGGCGGCTGCATTACTGGTTGTGCTCATCATCAGTAAGGAAAGCGCTGAAAGTCCCATAATGAGGATTTTTTTACTGCCAGCTGCACTTCGCCGATGTGGTGACTTTGATTGTAAATTAAAATACATAGTTTTTAATTATTGATTAGAAATATTTGGTTAGTTGTATCAGCACCTTTAAAAGCGAAGGCACTATGAGCGTTAATCTATAACGGATTAATTTGGATCGAATCTGAGGTTGTCAAGGCATTTTAAAGACGATTTGTTTAATATTTGGGAAGATTTACAGATTGTTTTTCATTGTCAGATTGATGTGTTGAGATCTATGCAAACGTTTGCGCAGATTTTTTGTATTTTTTTTATGCTCATGGTATTTCCGGCTTATTAATTTATGGTCTTTATGAAGTCGAAAGCCTCCTCTGCTATGAAAAACAGGCTTTAACGCTTTACTGGATATATTTGGTTAATTGTTTACACTAGATAGCGCTTTTATTTTATTCAGCCATCCTGTTCTATCCTGTGCTGGGGGTGGCAGGGTAATTAAACTAGTATAACTTGTTAAATTCGGAAGTAATTAAGCGGGAAGAATTTTGGTCAATTTTATGTTTCAACGATACAACTTAAGTATCAGTTACTTTAAATGAGCCATGCCATGGGTCTTACTGGGGCAATAGGCCTGTAATGAGAAATGTAGCAATATAGAAGTTCCTGCTGCTATATATAACTTAATGGATTAAGTACATTTAACGAGGAAAAGGATAATCGTTTAGGTTTACTGACCTAGGTATCTTTTGAAAACATGGACCAGGCTTTCGGCAATTATTTTATTTCCTTTATCCGAAGGGTGCAAACCATCATAAGTCACTTTTGCAGCCTCGGGCGGGTAAGGATAATCATCGCCTTTAGGTTGGTAGGGGATAGTAGCCGATTCGGGATATTTATAATTTTGGTACATACCCGTAGACGGATTTTTCAATCGTTTAAATTTGACTGCCTTTTCGATTTTAAGTTTTTGATTGTGGTAAAGATCAACAACCGGGAAGTTTTCATGGTTACCGATTTCGGCGATTGCGTTGGCGAACATCTCTAAAGTCTGACCATTTTTTGCTTTATACGAGCCGTAAGCATTGTTGTTCGCATTGGCGATGTACACAAAATCGTTCCGCTGCATCGGTGTAATTATTACGATTTTAGCATTGGGATTTAAACTTCTGATTTTATCGATAATGATGCGGTAAGCGCCACAGGTAGTGCCTGTTCCGGTGTTGTTGATATAATCGTTTAAAGAACCGGCCGGGATTCCAGCCCACCAATCGTTGGTGCCCAGAAAAACCGAATATAAGTCTGATTGAACGATCCCAAGTTTATCAATTTCTTTTGCAATGCCAACAGTTGTCCAGCCATTATGGCCCTGATTAATATAATTGATGTTCGGCAAACGTTCTTTAACCCGATCCAGATAGCCCTTTGTTACGCGGTTTCCCGTTTCGTTTAAATGGTTATTGAGGTAAGTAATGGAATCGCCAATGGCCGTCCACTTGATTTCTTTTGCTGGGATAAATGAAAAATTGATTGTGGTGCTGAATAAAAGGATTAAAATAACTCGTTTATAGTTTTTCTTGCTCATAAAGGCTTAATAATAATCCTGGTGTTTAAAACAAAAAATTGTTTGGCGATGAATTTAAGAAGAATATTTTAAGTTTTTGACAATGATTTATATCTGAAAGAAAATAGATGTATGATTTTATATCAGACATCTATTTTTTTAGAACATTGATCGATTTTTATTTCATTTTAAGGCAAGCCATCATATATTTACTTGAAGCAACATGATAACAGGTTAAATAATTTATTGGGGTTCCTTAGCAATAGGGAACCTTTTTTACGCTCCTCCAATAACATTAATCAAAAAATTAAGTGCACCTGCAGAATGAAGTGCTTTTGTGGATTGCATAGTCATATCTGCCGTTTCTGAAGCTCTTTTCAGCATCTCTTTTTCATAAGCTGAAATGGCCTCTTTGCTATTTTGGAAAGCTTTATGCTTTAAACATTGACTCAGCTCCAGGGCGTCGAGCATGGCCATATTTACGCCTTCGCCTGCATAAGGTGGCATTAAGTGTGCCGCATCACCAAGCATGGTTAAATTTGGAATGGTTTCCCAGTTTTGATCTAAAGGCATGCAATATTGCGGGCGTGGAACAAAAGCACCTGAAGCATTTTTAAATAACTCCATCCAGACCGGATCCCAATCCGAAAATTCTTCCTTAAACCAGTTTATCACCTGGCTTTTATCTGAAAAATCGATGCCCGATGTTTTTACCCAGTTTTCGTCCGTATTGCAACCTGTGTAAAATACCAAACTGCCATCGCCTTTTGAACTTACAATGAGCGATTTTTCGCCACCCATGGCAAATATTTTACCACCATTTAACAGGGCATGAATTTTTGGGCATGCAGTTGCCGACGAATAAACAGCACCTTCTACAACAGTAACACCCGAATAAAATGCCTTAATGGGCGTAATATATGGTCGGATTTTAGAGTTTGCACCATCAGCCGCAATTACAATATCTGCCTGCACAAGGTCTCCATTTTTAAACCCGATTAACCATGAATCTTGTTTAGGTTTAAGTGATACGAACTGACTATTCCAGATTACAGTATTCTTTTCTAATGAATCTAAAAGGATTTTTTGTAGCGGACCTCGATCTATTTCTGGTCGGAAAGCTTCTCTGTTATCCGTATCATTATCCTCAAATACAATATTGCCATGCTGGTCAACAATACGTGTACGGTCTGCCCCTGGACGGTAATTGGCCATAAATGCATGCATAAGCCCGGCCGCCTGTAAGGCTGCCAGTCCCGATTCTTCATGTAAATCCAGGGTGGCACCTTTTGGCCGTGCATTTTCGTCAGCGTCGCGTTCGTAAACATTTACGTTGAAGCCGTCCATTTGTAAAAGTCTGGCGAGGGTTAATCCCCCCGGACCGGCGCCAATAATGGCAATTTTTTTATTTTTAATGTTGTTCATTATTTTTCTGATTGGTGATGCCTTTAATTATAATCTCACAGCAGGTTAAAATTACTTCTTCGGTAATAATCTGTACCGGACGATCCAAATAGTCGAAATATTCCGCTACCAGATCCTGAATAGGTGAAAACAATATTGCCCTGTGTACGTCATGCGGCAAATCGGGTATAAGTTTTGTTTCGATATTAGTTTTTAAGAAAGTATGGATCGGCGCAAAAAACTCACCTTGCCTGATGTTTTTCTTCTGGAATGCCTTATTTAAAAGGGGAGAGGATTTGCCATATTGAATGAGTGAAAAAGCAGGTTTATTATTTTTAAGGTAGTTAAAGGTGTTCAGCCAGAGCTTTTTCATCCCTTCTGCGAATGGCATTTCTGGTTGAAAATTTTCCAATACGGCTTTTTCATAAGTACCAAGTACTTCCTCAATAAAGAGTTTTACCAACAGGTCTTCCTTGTTTTCGTATTTGATGTATATGGTACGTGGTGATATGTTGGCTGCTTTAGCAAGTTTTTGCATACTCAGGTTTTCAAGCCCCTGTTCAGAAATAATCTGTAGGGCAATTGATCGGATAGCTGCTTCTTTCTCTAAACTTTTAGGCCTCATTTGCTTTTGTTAATTAAATACAGATCAAAAGTAAGTAAACGTTTGTTTACTTTAAAACTTATATTAAATTTTGACAAATGAATTAGTTTTAAGGGTGATGTTACGTGAGGACAAGTATTATGGCTATGAAATATTAACCTATTGATAGAACCGTAATGCAATAGTTTTACGATTCCCGTATGCATGGGAATGACGATCTGCTCTTTATGTCACCAATCATTGGTCTGTGTTTCCACAGGCTAATAATTTAAATTGATCAAAACTTATCCTTCATCCCAAAAAGCCCCATTAATCCTCCGGTATGAACAGCAAGAACTTTTTCGTCCTTACCGATAGTTCCTAGTTTCTGTAAATCGACAATCGCATAAAACATCTTTGCGGTATAAACAGGATCTAACAGCAGTCCGGTTTGGGCAGTAAAGGTTTTAATAAAATTGATTAGTTCGGGGGTGGTTTTGGCATATCCGCCAAAGTGATAATCTAAATGCAGGTGTAAATGATTGGTTAGGGGAGTATACTGCACAATTTCATCCTCAATAAATGAGCCGCCTTTTAATACAGGGATAATATGGAGTTTTGTGTTTAATTGATGTTGCTGTATCCCTTTCAATAAACCCGCTGCGGTGGTTCCCGTGCCGGCGGCACAGAAAATATGATCGTAAGGTTCGATTAACTCACCAATGATTTCTGTACAACCTATGGTCGCTTCGGGCGAAGCACCACCCTCATCAATAAAACAGGCTTGTTTATCATCAGTAAAATGCTGTTTAAACAATTTGTGTTTGTCGCGATAACTTTCGCGGTCGACAAAAATGAGTTTCATGCCAAATAAACGGCACAACAATAACATTTCGTTTTTTACTTCTTCTCCACGCACAAAGGCGGTTGATTTAAGTCCTGATCGCGATGCAGCAGCTGCAGTAGCTACCAGGTGATTGGAGTAAGCCCCGCCAAAAGTGACCAGATGTGTTTTATTTTCTGCCCCAGCTTTAGCTAAAATGTATTTGAGTTTACGCCATTTATTGCCCGAAATGTAAGAATCAATCAGGTCATCACGCTTTACAAAAAGATTGTTAAATGGCGCAAATGTTATTTTTTGTACCGGGCTATATATTTTTTCGAACACGCGTAAAAATAAAAAACACCTGAATATTTCAGGTGTTTTTGTGCATTATTATATCTAATCGATCATTATTTGCCGATTCCAAAACCAAAACCTGCATTAACCATGCTATATTTTGCCTGGGTATACGAGCCATAAAACTTAAAGAAACCAAATTTCAGCTGAAAGCCTAAACTTGCTCTTAAGCCATCAATATCGGTCTGTTTAACCGAAATTGGGTCAACATAAGTAGCTGAAGTAGTTGCACTGGTAGCAAAGCGGTAAGTGCCCAATGCTTTCAAATTAGTATTAGAAGTTTGGTAGCCTACGCTGGCAAATGGAGTGAAAAACAAGATCTTTTTAGAAACAATGGCATCAAAATTTACACCGTTAAATTTGGCGTCAATGCGTTGATCTGAATTTCCGGTATTATCGATATCCAGAGGAAGATTATATTTATATTGGGTAAAACCACCCGCAATCGCAATATCTATTGGGATTAATTTTTCTGTTGATCCCATAAACAAAGGTAAAAGTTCAACTTTTGCGCCAAAACCGATCATTGATAAACTTCCCAGGTCGCTGCCCAGTTTTATTTTAGGCATGGCCCTTAAAGTAATATCTATATTTTTTGGTAAACCCAGGGTCGCCTGTATCTGTGCAGACGGCACTACATGGAAACCCACGCCCTGTGGCAGGTTGAAAAATTTACCAGTTGGGATACCATTGCTGGTGTACACTTCCATTTTACCTCCTTCACGGTCATCACCAAAAGCAGTAGGACCTATTGAGGAAGCACCGGGAGCAGGTTTAATATTACTTAAGCCCAAAGTATTTACATCATAACTTCTTCCCGATTGGGGAACAAAAGCAGCAGAGGCCGATACCCTGACATCAAATTTTAAAAAACCTTTTGATTGGGCAGTGTTCGACCATCCATCCGTTAAACCCAGGCCTAAACCTTTGTACAGCGGATCGAAATAAGCATTAACCAATTTGGTTGCATCTGCCGGGCCACCAACAAACAGGCCTCCAACATCTTGCTGCGCACTTGCTTTTTGAGCCATTACCAATAAAAACAAGGCCGCCAGGACCTTTAAAGAGTAGCATTTTTTCATATAAATGATTTAGGATGATTTGATTGTACTAAAGATAAGCCTCTTTTTCCGAAAACTGCAATCATTAAAAAATTCTTGGAGTTAAAAGTTTATTTTTGTCCCATGGAAAATGTGGTCGAATTGCAGGAATCAGAAGAGCAGGAATTATATGAACATTTAAAAATCATTGTCGATAAAGGGCAGTCTTTGCTGCGTATTGATAAATTTTTGATGGTGCGTGTAGAAAATGCCTCCCGAAACCGTATTCAGAATGCAATTGATGCCGGGAATGTATTGGTTAACCAGAAACAGATCAAAGCAAGTTACAAGGTTAAACCTTTTGATGAGATATCGATTGTACTGCCACATCCGCCACGTGATACCGAAGTTTATCCCGAAGATTTGCCGCTCGATATTATTTATGAAGACAGCGATCTGTTGGTGGTCAACAAAGCAGCCGGAATGGTAGTTCACCCTGGCTTTAACAATTATACCGGTACCCTGGTTAATGCTTTGGCTTTCCATTTTGAGCAATTGCCTCAATTGCCGGGTAACGATGGTCGTCCGGGTTTGGTACATCGCATTGATAAAGATACCTCTGGATTGTTATTGATCAGTAAAAACGAAAAATCTATTACACATTTGGCCCGTCAGTTTTTCGATCACAGCATTACCCGTAAATACCTTGCTTTGGTTTGGGGCGATATCGAAAATGATGGAACGGTAACCGGTTACATCGGCAGAAGTGCGAAAGACCGTCGTGTGATGGATATTTACGATGATGAAGAAAAAGGCAAATGGTCGGTAACACATTATAAAGTATTAAAACGTTTGGGTTATGTAACTCTGATTAGCTGCGAGCTGGAAACTGGCCGTACCCATCAGATCAGGGCGCACATGCAGCATATTGGTCACCCACTTTTTAACGACGCCATGTATGGTGGTGATAAGATTTTAAAAGGCACTACGTTTAATAAGTACAAACAGTTTGTAGATAACTGTTTTGAGTTGTTGCCCCGTCAGGCACTGCATGCGCAGAGTTTAGGTTTTATTCATCCCACTACAAAGGAATATATGTTCTTCGAATCGCCATTACCGCCCGATTTTAAAGCTGGCTTAACCAAATGGGAAAATTATATCGTTACATCATAAAATATGCTTCAGGAGTACCTTTTATTTAATGATGAGTTTCAGGCAGCTGATGTTCCCTTTTTAACGGCTGCCAACAGGAGCTTTAAATTTGGTGATGGACTGTTTGAAAGTATGCGGATGATAAATAATAAGTTGCAGTTTGCCGATTTACACGCTGATAGGCTTGCAGCTGGCATGAAAGCACTTAAAATTGATGGTCATGCTTTAATGGACGATTATTTTTTGCGTCAAAAAACAGCCGATCTTGCTAAACGCAATAAATGGAATGGCAATGTCCGTTTCCGCCTTTCCGTTTATAGAGGAGGAGCAGGCGTTTATACTCCAGAAATTAATAAAGCCGGTTATGTTTTAGAAGGCATTCCCCTAAAATCATCAAGCTACGAACTCAACAGTAAAGGATTGATTATCGATGTTTACGACGAGATGACCAAGCCGGTTAATAAGCTATCGAATTATAAAACAGCCAATGCTTTACTTTACGTCATGGCCGGAATCTTCAAGAGTCAGAATCGTTTAGATGAGGCCATGATCCTGAACCAATATGGTTTTCTTTGCGAAAGTATCAGCGCCAATGTTTTTGTGGTATACAACAAGCAGATTTATACGCCTTCATTGGCCGAAGGCTGCGTAAGCGGTGTAATGCGTACAGCGATTATGCAATTGTGTAAAATGAACGATATGCCTTTAATCGAAGCACAAATTAATCCCGAAATTTTAAAAGAAGCAGAAGAAGTTTTCATTACTAATGCCACTCAGGGTATTCAGTGGATAATGGGCTATGGAAGGAAACGCTATTTTAATGAAGTATCGAAATTTTTGAATGAGAAATTGAATGCAGGTTAGTTTATTGGTTCATTAGTCATTAGTTCATTGAGAATTGTTCATTAGGTTAACTGGTTAATTGTTTAAATCGGTTAATTGATTACAAGTTGCCATTGGTTCATTCATAATTGGTTGCTTGTTTTATTGATCATTGGTAATTGAACAATTGATTATTGGTCATGAGTTCATTTGAGAATTTCAACATACCATTTCCAACAATCGGCATCCGTATCTTTTATGTTATAACCGCATTTATCCTGGTTATAAATATTTTTAAATTGTAGAATTTTAGTATTATTGGTTACACACAAATTTAACCGAAATGAAAAAATTACTCATTCTCGTGATGGCTTGCTATGGCCTGAACGCCCGTTCGCAAGTGAACGGATCCAGAAACTTTCTGTACCTCAATTCCGATTCAATTGTTTATGCCCAAAAGATCAGGCTACGTCCCGATTTTTCAGGTTCCTGGACTATCAGGGCCGATTCAAGAAAAGTGTTAACAAGCCAGGTCAAGTTCTTTAATAACGAAGATGGTTTCTTTGCCAATACAAGAACACTTAATTTTTTAAGGCAAACATCTTTTGCGGAGCGAATTATCGAAGGTAAGATCAATCTTTATCAAGAGGTAGTTTACGATGATGCTCCTTTTGAAGAAGATTATTACAGGTTTAGAGATTATAGACGACAGGTTGTAAATACCAGAATGTTCTTTAACAAGGATTTTTCTGATCTGAAAAAGGTAAGTTATGGTAATCTGAATGAGGCAATGGCTGATAATCCGAAAAGCTTGGCCCTGCTAAAGCGTTATAGAAATACTAAAGTAACCGGAATTGTAATGTATGTAGCAGCAGGGGCAGCAATTATTGCAAGCGGAGTAACACTCATGTCGGGTTCAGGAATTACGCTTAACGGAAAAATCCCAAGTCTTGAACATCGTAGTTATACCGGAAGTTTCGTTTTATTAGGACTTGGTGCCGGTTTAAGTTTAGGAGGATTTCTTGTAGGCGAATCTGGTAAAAAGAATATAGAAAAGGCTATCGATAATTATAACCGGTAGTTTAAATAAGATTATAAACAGGCAGGTGAATCACCTGCCTGTTTCTTTTTATATTAATTCAGATATAAAATCGGGACAGGATAACGCTGTCGGGCGGGTTTATTTAACTTCGGATAGAAGCACAGTTTATGTGTTCTAAACCCGATCAAAGCGGGATGCCCCGATTTTACATCGGGAGCAGAAGCGGGAGCGGGGCTGATTTAACCTAAAAGCTACTGTAATTGCTTTCCAAAAAAAAAGAATCTTAATTGCTTAATTGTCAATAATTTTTTAGCTATTTGTTCATTACAATTCATTTGTCATTCTTATCCGGTAGCTATCGGATGTAATGATGGATCTCTTGACGGTAAATACATTGTTAAACGTTATTATAAAGATCCTTCATTGCATTCAGGATGACACAGTTCACCGCCAGTTATTCGACTTCAGACTAAGGACTTCGGACTAACCTACAACCTCATTCCCCTTAAAAAATCTTCAATCAGCATCCGTTTTTTCCCTTCGTACTGAATATCCAATAATTTGATAAAACCATCTTTAGCCGCAAACTTTAAATACGTTTTACCATCAGTTAAAAAACCTCCGGCAGCAATGCCTGGTTCTTTATCTTCTATTTCAGCCTTAAATACCTTTAAATTTTTATCATTAAGCGCAGTGAAAGCAGTTGGGTAAGGGCTTAAACCACGGATTAAATTATGGATCTGCTGTGCAGAATTGTTCCAGTCGATTTTGCAATCTTCCTTAAAAATCTTTGGTGCATGTTTTAAATCATCGCTTTGCGGCTGTGGCTGTTCGGTAACTTCACCTGCTTCAATGGCGTGGAGGGTTTTTACTAAAAGCTGAGCACCTACGGACATCAGTTTATCGTGTAAATCGCCAGCTGTTTCATCATTGGCAATGGCAACGCTGTCGCTCATAATAATGTCGCCTGTATCAATTTCCTCTTTTAGGAAAAAAGTAGTTACGCCGCTTTCTTTCTCCCCATTGATGATGGCGTGGTTAATCGGCGCTGCACCACGGTACTGCGGCAATAGTGAGCCATGTAAGTTAATGGTTCCTTTAGCGGGCATGTTCCAAACCACAACGGGTAACATCCTAAAGGCCACTACCACCTGTAAATCGGCCTGGTATGACTTCAACTCCTCAATAAATTCAGGATTTTTTAGTTTTTCTGGCTGTAAAACAGGAATTCCTTTTTCTACAGCATATTTTTTCACCGCACTTTCGTTCAGTTTCTGGCCACGGCCTGCAGGTTTATCTGGTGCAGTAACCACCGCAACAACATCAAAATTGGCTTGAACTAAGGCATCTAAAGAAGCTACAGCAAAATCGGGCGTACCCATAAAAACTATTTTCATAAAGAAAGTGTTGTGTTTCTAAAAATAACGTGGATACCCACGCTAAAGTTTTGCAAAATAACTAAAAATAAACCCATACTTACAGGCAAAAATGGTACAAGGCAAAGATGTTGTTAAAGCAAGTGGATTGGTGTACGTAACCGACGGTATGCCTGGGATTTACCGGAAAGGCAAGCCGGGGAAATTCCACTACGAAGATAAAGATGGACATAAAATAACCGAAGAGAAACACCTCGACCGGATCAAAACACTTGTTATTCCGCCCGCATGGCAAAATGTATGGATTGCCAATAAACCCAATGCTTACCTGCAGGTTACCGGTATTGACGCTGCCGGTAGAAAACAATATAAATACCACAGCAAATGGACCAGCCGCCGATCGGAAGATAAATATTTCCGTTTGCTAGAGTTTGGAAAAGCCTTGCCCAATGCAAGAAAAAACCTGGAAAAAGACCTCCGGAGGAAAGAATTAGATGAACGGAAGGTATTGGCCATTTCGGTTGATGTGCTTCAAAAAACACTCATCCGTGTAGGCAACGAAAGTTATAAACAGCTTTATGGCTCCTTTGGACTCACTACATTACGCGATAAACATGTTAAAATCAACGGAAGTAAAATTACGATGGATTTTATAGGTAAAAAGGGTGTTCAACAGAAAGTAGAACTGAATGATAGATCCTTAGCCAAACTGGTTAAAAAATGCAGGGACATCCCGGGTCAGGAATTATTCCAGTTTTATACCCACGGAAAAGAACATAAAAGCATCGATTCGGGCAAAATAAATAGTTATATCAGAGAAATTACCGGTGATGATTTTACCGCTAAAGATTTCAGAACCTGGGGCGGAACGCTCGAAGCTTTGCGCCAGTTTTCAAAATGCAGTGCCGACGAAAACTTTAGCCTCAACTCTAAAAAGGCCATAGTTGCCGTGTTAGATTGCGTGGCGAAAAAGTTGGGCAATACCAGAGCCGTGTGTAAAAGTTCTTACGTGTATCCACTGTTGCTTACCGCTTACGAGAATGATGAACTGGGGAAATACATGAAAAAAATGAACAATAATAAAATAGCCGGAAAACTAGGTCTGGCGCACGATGAGAAAGTTTTATTATCATTTCTAAAAGCCAATAGTAAATAGAAAACCCATTATATTTGTCTTTTCATCCCGATATGCATATTAATCTTGAAGATAACGCTGCCGTTTTTTATACATTGATTGAAGAATCTCCGATGCCTATTGCATTGTACGTTGGAGAAAAAATGGTGATCAAAGTAGCCAATAAGGCAATACTTAAAGCTTGGGGCAGGGATAATAGCGTTATTGGGCAGGAACTTGCCATTGCACTGCCGGAATTAAAAGACCAACCTTTTTTAGGGATTCTGGAAGAGGTTCGCCAAACAGGCATTGCTTACGAAACCAAAGAAGACCGAGTATTGCTGATTAATAATGGGTTACTGCAGACCTTCTATTTTGATTTTATCTATAAACCTTTAAAAGATGATAACGGGCAGGTGTGGGGCATTGTTAATAATGCTACCGATGTTACCGAACTGGTAAACGCAAGGTTAAAAGTAAAAGCTAGTGAAGAACTTTTCCGTAAAATGATCCAGGATGCGCCTGTAGCCATTGGCATTTTAAGAGGTGAAAATTTTGTAATTGAACAGGCAAATGAAGACCTGTTAAAATTATGGGGAAAAACAAAAAATGTTATCGGCCTCGATTTAATTGATGGTTTACCAGAACTGAAGGGACAACCCTTTCTCGACCTGCTAACCCATGTGTATAAAACAGGGGAGCCGCATTATGGTTATGAAACCATGGCCAGGATAGAACGGAATGGTATCCTTCAGGATTATTATTTCAATTTCGTATATGATCCAATCCGCGATCAGCACAATGTTGTTACCGGGATTATGGTGGTGGCCAATGAAATTACTTCGTTGGTATACTCGCGGATGGAAATGGCCAAAAGCGAAGAACGCTTCCGTAACCTGTTGTTGGATACGCCCATGGCCACTGGTTATTATGAAACTGAAGATATCATCATTTCTTTAGCCAACGATGAAATGTTGCGGTTTTGGGGTAAAGATAAAAGCGTAATTGGTAAGCCAATGGAAGAGGCCATTCCTGAACTAAAGGGACAGCCTTTTATCGGTATTTTGAAAGAAGTTTACCGTACCGGAGTCCCTTACCATGCCGATCAGCAAGAGGCTTTATTGCCTGTTAACGGTAAGCTGGAGAAAGTATGGTTCAATTTTACCTACAAACCTTTAAGAAATGCAGAAGGCGAGGTTTATGCCATTTTACATGCTGCAATGGATGTTACCAAGCAGGTACAGCTTCAGCAGCAAAAAGACGAGTTTTTAGGGATAGCCAGTCACGAACTTAAAACACCTGTAACCAGTATTAAAGCTTATGCCCAGGTACTGGAGCGGTTGATTAGGAATGATGGCGATGAAAAGAAAGCTGCAATGGTACACAAAATGGACCTGCAATTAAATCGTTTGACAGGGTTGATCGGAGATCTGCTTGATGTAACCAAAATCCAGTCGGGAAAAATGACTTTTAATCCGGTAAATTTTGATTTTGATCACGCCGTAGCCGAAATTGCAGACGAAATGCAGCACGTGAGTGCTAAACATCATATTAATGCCGAGCTAAGAAGCCATGCTACGGTTTACGCTGATAGGGAGCGGATCGGTCAGGTAATCACCAATTTCTTATCAAATGCCATTAAATACTCTGCTGACGCCAACCAGGTTGACGTTAAAACTGAAATGGTGGATAAGGAAGTGATTTTAAGTGTTAAAGATTATGGTATTGGCATTTCAAAAACACTACAGCACCTGGTTTTTGATCAGTTTTACCGTGTAGATGGAAACCTGCAGCATACCTACCCTGGCTTGGGCCTCGGACTTTATATTTCTTCTGAGATTATAAAAAGCGAGGGTGGAAGAATATGGGTGGAAAGTGAAGAGGGGCAGGGCGCTACTTTTTACTTCGCATTAAAAATCTGATTCCATCAATCTGTTGATCAATGGAATCAGTTATTATTATTCTTTTGGTGCCTTTTTTATCGAATGTACAGGTTGTTCATCCTGCTCCCGCTGCTTAGCCGGATTATTGGTTTTAGGTGCTTTATTCGGCGTACTGTCGTTTTCTTTTCTCACCGTTTTATGGTCAACAGGTTCTCTCCCTTTAGGTACTTCTTCCTGGTAATTACTTCCGGGTTTATCGCTCTTAACTTTTGGACCGCTCATAGCTATAATGATTGAATTTTAAATGAGTGAATGAATATTGAATGAAATCTCTATTCGTTTTAGATACAACAAAGCTCAATCTGTTAAGTTTGAAATAATCTTTAAAGCTGGTTGTTCCTCCATTCAATCACTCAATCCTTCTCTCGCTCACTCATTCCATCACTCAATCCTTCACTCATTAGTTATAAAGCAAATATTTTTTACGCATGGTTTTATAGGCGCTTAACCCCGGTTCCCAGCTGGCCCTTATTTCTGCTTCACTTTTTCCGTCGATTACCTGTTGCCTAAAATCGGCCACGCCAACCAATCTTTCAATTGTACCCATTTCTTTGCTCAGTTTGGTGTTAAAAAAATCTTCTTTCCGTGGCGAAGCTTTGTATAGTTCAATTAACCAGCTAATGTTTACCTGTTTTGATTTTATTAATTCGGCAGTATCGTATTTTCTCAAATCCAGGCCATAACATACCTGATCCTGGAATAAAGGTGTTTCCGACATGCCTTTGATACTTTTCGGTGTAAAACTGAAATCAAATTTGCCTTTAAGGTAAGGCGCGCCAACAATGGTAAAAGGGAACATCGTACCGCGGCCATGGTTTAAATAAGTACCCTCAAACAAACAGGTAGAAGGATAAAGTAAAATAGCCTGCTGGGTATTCAGGTTGGGAGATGGTTTAACCGGTAAAACATACTCCATGTCATGATTGTAACTGGCATTTTTGATAATCGTGATTTTGCATTTCACCTTATCCTTTAACCAGCCTTCGCCGTTTAACATCTGTGCATATTCGCCAACGGTTAAACCATGCGCAATGGGAATGGGCTGTACACCAATACCCGATTTAAATTTAGGATCTAAAATTGGCCCGTCTATTAAATAACCGTTTGGGTTTGGGCGGTCTAAAATCAACAGCGGTTTATTGTTTACTGCACAAGCTTCCATTACGTGCTGTAAGGTATTGATATAGGTGTAAAAACGTACGCCCACATCCTGGATATCAAAAACCATAATATCAATATCAGCAAGGTCTTCGGCCGTAGGCGTACTATGTTTACCGTAAAGCGAAATAGCCTTAATACCGGTTTTCGCATCTACATCATCATTAACCGTAACGCCGGCACTTGCATTGCCCCTAAAGCCATGCTCAGGACCAAATATTTTCTGAATTTTAATGCCACGTTTTAACAGGCTGTCAACCGAGGTTTGCTCACCTATAACCGAAGTGGGGTTAACCACCATGCCCACACGTTTGCCTTTTAATAAAGGAAGGTATTTTTCGGTCTGCTCGGCACCTGTTTTTAAATTCGATGGCAGTTTTGGAGTCCTGATCATCAATTTTCTATTTTCAGGGCTTTTTTTGCCAAGAACTTCCTGATCAAGCGGTTTTGGTTGTCCACAGGCCGATAAGGCGATTAAACTCATTAAAGCAAAGCTGATGTATTTTTTCATTTTCAATATTATTCTAATCTTCCGGTACGATAACAAAACAATTTACCCGATATTTTGATTTAAGCTATTGGTGTTTGGCTGTTATAACTCGATTCTTGATCTCTAAAGTTGGTTATTTATTTCCGAAAATGCCATTTTTAAAAAGGAATTGAGCATTTTTGTTACTTAACAAATAGATTAAATTGAACTTCGAATATTTCATAGCAGGGCGGATAGCCATTAAATCTGAGCGTACCTTTTCAAAACTGATTGTCCGCATTGCCATTGCAGGCGTGATGTTGAGTTTGGCTGTTATGATCCTCTCCATTGCCATCATAAAGGGTTTTAAAACGGAAATACAGGATAAAGTGAGGGGTTACCTGGGCGATGTACAGATTACACGCTACGACCTGAACAATTCTTTTGAGCATTCGCCTTTCGTATTGGATGCTGAAACCCAAAAAATGCTCAAAACCAACCGTGATATTGAGTTTTATTATCCTTTCGCTACAAAACCGGCCATTCTTTCGGCCAATAGTGAAATTGAGGGCATCAATTTTAAGGGCGTAGATAAAAGTTATCAATGGGATTATATCAAACAGCATATCATTAGTGGTACAATTATCGATTTTTCAGACAGTACGGCTGCCATGCAGGAGCTGTTGATTTCGAATTATACGGCCAAACGTTTGAAACTCAAAACCGGCGATGATTTCATCATGTATTTTGTGCAGAACCAGCTCCGTCCGCGGAAATTTAAAATTGTTGGTGTTTACGATATTGGCGTGGAGGATATTGATAAAGGATTTGTTTTGGGCAACCTGAATATCATCAAACGCTTAAATAACTGGCAGCCTGACGAAATTGGAGGTATTGAAATCCGGATTAAAGATTTTAACAAGCTAAAGCCGGCTGCGGATAATATTTTCGAAAAACTGCCGCCGAATTTACGTTCCTATTCTATTGAAGAAAACTTTCCGAATATTTTTACCTGGCTGGGCCTGCTTGATGTAAACACCAATGTAATTTTGAGTTTAATGTTAATTGTGGGCGTAATCAACATGGTTACGGCACTGTTGATCATGATTTTGGAACGTACTAATATGATCGGGATGTTAAAATCTTTTGGCGCCAGCAACTGGAGCATCATGAAGATTTTCCTTTACAACTCTGCTTATCTGATTGGAATTGGTCTTTTGTTGGGGAATATATTGGGCTTGGGCTTGGGTTTCTTACAGCAATCAACCCATATATTTAAGCTAAACCAGGCCTCGTACTTTTTAGCGTATGCGCCTATCGAATTTCACTTTATAGATGTATTGCTGCTGAATGTAATTACGGTTGTGGTTTGTTTAACGGTTTTGATTATTCCTTCGCTGTTGATCAGCAAGGTTTCTCCGTTAAAGGCCATCAGGTTTAAATAAAAAAAACTTGGGTCACCAGACAGATCAAATCCGGTGCCCAAGCAAACCTAAACCTAAGCTCTTGTTAACTCAATTTATATTTGTATTAATTTCTTTTTAAAATGTATTCGTAACTCATTGTAGCGTATGATGTAGCCGGATCGATGTTGGTTTGGGGTTTCGCTCTTCTTTTTAATGTTAAATCTGCTCCACTGCTTCTAATATCGTATTCGCCGTTTAAAATCATGTTCCAATCGAAATCCGCTGTCCAAACACCTTCATCAGCAAAATAGCCAGTGCCGTTTTTAAAATTATAAGTGCCTTTACCACTCAATGATTTTAAGGTAGAACCAACATCTGATGTAACATTAAATTTGCCATCTTTTAAAGAAATAGAAATCTGACGGGTTACCGGAACCGATTTAACACTGTTGGTTACTACAAGTACGCCGGTATAATTGCCATCCATTAAAACATCAACACTTGTTGGTTTTTTACAGCCGAAAGACAGGAAAATGGCAAATAAGAGAACACAGATTTGAACTTTCATACCCCTTAAACGGAGGTCAAAACCAAAACGCTACAGTTAAATTTAAATCCAGTCTGTTTCTTGTACACCCTGAATAAATTCGGTGTGTGGCTCGAGGTTAAGATAAGGATAGGTAACCTTTGAGAGGTATAAGCCTGTTGGATGGGCGGGCAATGATAGTTTGGAGGGCTTTAAGCTGATCAGTTCACTTTCAAATTCATCATGGCTAAGTTCTCCTTTACCAACCATTATTAATTTACCCATAATGATGCGGATCATTTTGCCCAAAAAACGATTACTGGCAATATGAAACCTAAACCGGTTGCCTTTAGGATTTACAAATAAACCGGCTTCCATTACGTTACAAATGGTATGCTCGTATTTATCCGGATGCGTGCAAAAAGCCCTGTAATCTTTGTATTGGGGTAAGAGTTTTACAACGGCTTTCATTTTATCAAAATCAAGGTTGTTTAACTGATAAAAGGAACTTTGCGTACTTAAAAAGGGATCTTTAAAGGTGTGTACAAAATAATCGTATTTCCGCTGTACGGCATCGAAACGGGCATGGGGCTTTCCTTCCATTTTAATAATGTCGAATACCGCAATATTATATGGCAATGCTTTGTTCAGGATGTAGAGCAGATCGAAATCAATTTCTTTTTCAATATCAGCATGAAAAAAAAACTGACTTGCATGTACGTGCGCATCTGTGCGGCCACAGCCATTAATGGCAATAGGCGATTTTAAAATTTTAGAAAGTGTTTGCTCAATAACTTCCTGAACGCTTTTAACCCCGGGTTGTTTTTGCCAGCCACTGTAGTATTGACCCTGATATGCAATATGGAAGAAGTATCTCATTATTTCGGTGCAATTTTACGGAAATTTTAGCAGCAGGAATATTAAATCCTATTTTTGCACGGTAAAATTTAATCATGGATTTAATAAATTGTCCCTGCGGAAGCGGCATTACCTATCAGCATTGTTGCCAGCCTTACCATTTAAGTTTGAAAAATGCACCAACAGCCGAAGCGTTAATGCGATCGAGGTATTCGGCATTTGTGACGGCCAATGCCGGTTATCTTTACGAAACTACCCATAACAGCAAAAGAAAAAACCACTCAAAAAGCGCTTATTTAAACAGTGCAAAAAATACCAAATGGCTTAAACTCGAAATTATTTTTTCTGCTTTTGATGTGGTGGAGTTTAAAGCCTATTACCTGAATAAAAAGTTTCAGACAGAGGTACTGCACGAAAAATCCAATTTCAGGTTAGAAGATGGGCGCTGGTATTATGTAGACGGGGTTTTTTACTCATAATAAAAACTCACTAATATTATCCGGCGTAATCACTTTTGTTTCTACACCATCATAAGCATCCAGAAATGTTTTTGGAAATCTTGCCTTAGCTTTTGAATTCCACTTAATTTCGTAAGCATTCATTAAACCATTCCGTTCTTCAATATAATCTATTTCTTGCTGTGCATGTGTACGCCAAAAGTATTGGTTACAGTTAATTTTATTATAAGCAAGGAATTTGACCCTTTCACTAATCACAAAGTTTTCCCAGAGCGCTCCGATATCCTGCCTTAACATCGCCGGGCTGAATTGATTAATCACTGCGTTTCTGATCCCATTATCGTAGAAATATATTTTCCGGCTCTTTTTTAGTTCATTTCTTAAATTTCTACTTAATGATCCTAGTCTGAATACGATAAATGCTTTTTCAAGTAGATCGATGTATTTCTCAGTGGTTTGATTATCCAAACCGGTTAACTGTCCTAATTCGTTATATGATACTTCATTCCCTACCTGAAAAGCCAATGCCTGGACTAATTTTTCCATTTTATCGGGCTTTTGTATTTTCTCCCACGTTAGGAGATCTTTATACAGATAACTATCTGATAATTGCTTCAGGCGTATTTCTTCTTCTCCGGGATTGTTTACGATTTCGGGATAGTAGCCATAAACCAGGCGTTGGTTTAATAATCTTTTTTCGGTAAGTAAACCATGTTCTTCTACCATTTCTCCGAACGAAAAAGGAAAAAGATTGTATTCCCATTTTCTACCGGTAAGTGGCTCGTTGATATGGTTGGCCAATTCAAAGGCTGAAGAACCCGTGGCAATTACTTTTACATCTTTAAGCTGATCGATAATTAATTTGATCGAGATGCCTATGTTATCGATTCTTTGGGCCTCATCAATAATTAATGTTTTTGATTTTCCCAAAAGAGAGCGTAATAAAGTAGAAGTAGTATTGGAAAGTATGGTTCTGATATCTGTATCATCACCATTCCACCACATTACAGGTTGAGCAAATTTAGAAGATAACTGTTGTAAGAGCGTACTTTTTCCCACTTGTCTTGGACCTAAAAGGATAATTGCCTTTTCGTCTTTAAGGTGCTTTTCAATGGAACTGGATATTGCTCTAGAAATCATATTCGCAAATTTAATATAAATTTTGCGAATGTAATCGCAAATCTAATATAAATTTTGCGATTTTACTCCTTTTAGCTATAACTTTTTTGCCTCATTCCAATATACATCCATTTCAGTAAGTGTCATATCTGCAAGGGCTTTACCATTTTCTTTCGCTTTGGTTTCGAGGTATTGGAAACGTTTGATAAACTTCTTGTTGGTTTTTTCTAAAGCGTTCTCAGGATTAATATTAATGAAACGCGCATAATTAATCAGCGAAAAAAGTACATCACCAAATTCTGATTCAGCCTTTTCTATATCAATTGCCGTATTATCTGCAACATTAAATTCGGCTTTAAATTCCTGTAGTTCTTCTTCTACTTTTTCCCAAACCTGGTTTTTATCTTCCCAATCGAAGCCTACTCCACGGGCTTTTTCCTGTATGCGTGCGGCTTTAACCAGCGCGGGTAGCGAAGATGGAACACCAGCCAATACAGATTTATTGCCTTCTTTTAGTTTAATCTGCTCCCAGTTGCGTTTTACATCTTCCTCGTTTTGTACTTCAACATCACCATAAATATGTGGGTGACGGTTAACCAGTTTATCGCAAACCCCATTTAACACATCGGTAATGTTAAAATCGTTGGTTTCGGAGGCAATTCTAGAATAAAAAGCCAGATGCATCATCACGTCGCCTAGTTCCTTTTTAATTTCATCTAAATCGCCCTCCAAAATGGCATCGCTCAGCTCATAAGTTTCTTCTATCGTTAAATGGCGCAGGGTTTCCATGGTTTGTTTTTTATCCCAGGGGCATTGCGTGCGCAAAGTATCTAAAACGGTAAGTAAGCGTGTAAAAGCATCAGCAGGATTATTTGCAGTGGCAGGAATCGGGTTGTTTGGCATGTCTTGTTATTAAGGTAATTATCGGATGCTAAAATACCAAACCCAGCCGATTAAGAAAAGCTGAAAAGGTATCCTAAACCATAAATATTTTGGTCCAGGGCCGGGTTTATACAGATTTTCGTAATTAATACGGTGTTTTGCCGCATAAATATTGGCAGGTAAAATGGCAATGTAAAAAATAATCAACGCAATTCCTGTGTAATACCGGGTACTGTCTACCGTTAAACCTACGGCAAATAAAATTTCTAATACTCCGGTAAAAAGCACAATTTCTACCTTTTTAGGGATAAATAATGGAATCATGGCCGCCATGCTGGTTTTAAACTTAAAATGCCCGATAGCAGTAAAAAGTAACATCACACCCATGGCAATATTGCCGGCAAAAATATTTCCTTTATCAAACGTAGTGTGACCGCCAAATGCTAAAAGTGCAACATATACAATGATGAGTACAAATAAAGGTTTCATGAATAATAGTTACCTTATTTTATGAGGTTAAATGCAATTAATATGGTTGCAACAAATAAAATGACCAGGCCGGATAAAAAGATGAAATCTGCAACTTTTTCTAACCTCTGACTGGAAGTTTTAACTCTTCGCATGGCGGTGAAAGATAAGATGCAACTAGTCATAAAAAACATCACGGCTGCTACCGCAAACTCATCAATCAGCGAACCATCAGTAAGTGCCAGTTTTTTTAAAGAGGTAAGTACAATGAAGCAAATTCCTAAGAGATTAGCCGAGGTGCTTAAAATATGTGGCGATCTGTTTTCGGCCATTTTAATCTTTTTCCTCTAATTTAATCTTTTTAGTGATCCGGTAAACACGTTTCTTTTTGTCGGGTTTATGTTCCTCGCCCATTAAAATACCCCAGGGTTTGAGGTTATCTACCCGGTCGAATATGATTTTTAGCATGGCCAGATAAGGGATACATAAAAACATACCGGAGATGCCCCAGATCATTTCGCCAACCACAATACCGATAAATGCAAACAAGGCATTGATTTTTACTTTCGAACCAACCACCAATGGCATTAAAACATTTCCATCTATGGCATGTACGCCTACAAAAGCGATTAAAACCAATAATACTTTACCTGCACCAGCTGTTGCGAATGTAATTAAACAGCTTACCAGCAATGCAAAGAATATACCGAGGTAAGGCACCACATTAAAAATGCCGGCTACCAAACCCAGTAAAACGGCATATTTAACGCCTAACAAACTGAGTACGGTAATCATTAATACGGTAACAATCAACATTTGTAAGAACAAACCGATGATGTATTTCTTGATGATATATTGAATCTGACTTACAATTTCGGTTACTTTTTCTTTATGTTCTTCTCTAAAAACGGAAGTTAAAAAGGTAAATAAAACCCTGCGGTAATTTAAAATGAAGAAAGTAAACAATAGTGTAAAACCTAAAAATAATAGGGTAGAAGATAGGGTAGCCAAAGTTGTGGCTACAATTGCAGCGCTGGTTGCCAGTGCCTTTTCTGTACTATCATTTAAATAATCGAGTTGTTTCTGAGAGTTTACGCCAAAAGTATGCGAAATCCATTTCTGCAGTTCGTGGTATGAAACATTGGCTTTTTCTTTTAATAACGGCCAGTCTGCCCATAAATCACTCAGCTGATTGCCAAAAAAGTAAATAATGCCACCAATTACGGCGATCATCAAAATTACTGAAACCAGGGTTGATAAACTCCTCTTAAATTTTAGCTTGTGTTCTAAAAAATTACCTACTGGCAGTAATAAGATCGCCATTAAAAAAGAGAAAAGCAAGGGCGCCAACAAAGATTGGCCTAAAATGGCGATGTATGTTAAACTGATTAAACAGAAAAGGACCAAAGCCAGTTTGGGTAGAAATGATAGTTTTTCTTTCATATATTTTAAAATCCTGTTTAATACAAAATGCCCGAGTAATTGTTTGATTATTCGGGCATTTAAATATAAGAGATTATTTTTTAATATCTACTCGCCTGGTCTAAAAGTGAAATATCTTCAGGTGATAATTTCAGGTTAGCCGCATCGGTGAAAGATTTTAGCTGACTTAGATCGGTAACACTGGCAATTGGGGCCGTAATCGAGGGGTGATAAATTAACCAGGCCAACGCTACAGAAGCCGGTTCAACATGGTGTTTGTCTGCAACCTGATCCAGCGCGTCTAAAATCCTAAAGCCACGGTCGTTCATAAATTTTTTAACGCCACCGCCCCTTTGACTTTTCTTTAAATCATCTTCGCCGCGGTATTTTCCCGTTAAAAAACCACTGGCTAAAGAATAATACGTAACTACACCCAGGCCATGTTCTAAACAGATTTTTTCATGTTCCTGTTCAAATTCTTCTCTATCGTAAAGGTTGTAGCCAGGTTGGTAAACCTCATAACGTGGAAGGCTATGCTCGCTTGAAGCGAGCAGCGATTCTTTTAACCGATCAGCAGAAAAATTTGAAGCACCAATCCAGCGTACTTTTCCGGCTTTAATCAGTGTTTCATAAGCACCTAAAGTTTCTTCAACCGGAGTGCTTTCGTCATCAAAGTGAGAAAAATAAAGGTCAATATAATCGGTTTGTAAACGGGATAAAGAATGTTCCACTTCATTAATGATGTAATCTTTTTTCAACGATTTCCCCTGGCCCATATCTGACCCAACCTTTGTGGCGATAATAATATCGTGACGTTTGTTCTGTTTTTTGAGCCAGTTGCCGATGATCGTTTCCGATTCGCCACCTTTATTTCCCGGCACCCAGCGAGAATATACATCGGCGGTATCGATAAAATTAAATCCGCTTTCTATAAATTGGTCTAATATTTTAAATGATTTTTGCTCGTCGATTGTCCAGCCAAAAACATTTCCTCCAAATACAATGGGTGCAATATTTAAATCGGTTTTTCCTAAGGTTCTTTTTTCCATAATATGAATGTTGATGTTATGCTAACAAATTATATAGGCTGTGGTTTTTTACCGCAGTCTGAATTATGTCAAAATGATATCTATGTTTTTAACCGCAAAGGCACGAAAACACAAAGGTGAACGGGAAGAGGGAAAAAAGTTGGGAGACTATTCTTTTGAAATTTTATCTTCGGACTTTCGGACTCCCTACATCGGACTTTACCCCATCATCCATCTTACATTTTACGTCCTTTACATTCCTTTAACCGCTCTCAGCATTTCTCTTTTCCCTGGTGCACCCGGTAGTTTTTCGATGGTAAATCCGCAGGCTTTCACTGCTCTTTTCAATTTTCCGGTAATGGCGTAGGTTACAAAAGTGCCACCCGGTTTTAAGAAACTGCAGGCGTGGGCTATAATTTCGTCGCTCCACATTTCGGGTTGGTGCTGAATAGAGAAAGCATCATAATAAATGATATCAAACTTTTGGTCGGTTTCGTATTCGGCCAGGGTTGTATGCGGAATTTCCAAAGTGCTGAGCGGTGTGAGTTTTTGAGGTACTGTTAATGCATTGGGGTAATTATTAATAAAATCAAACCAAATACTTTCAGGAACATAAGCAGAATAAGCTGTTTGTTCGATGACCTCGCTCGTTAGCGGAAAGGCCTCTATACTGGTATAATTAAGGTTAATCTTGTTCGCTTCACAATATTCGAAGCTTAAAATAAAGTTCAGTCCGGTTCCAAAACCCACTTCTAAAATGGAAATTTCAGCTTGTTTAGCGGAAGCGAATTTTAAACCTGCATCAATAAATACATGTTTGCTTTCTTGCAGGGCGCCATGTTTACTATGATAATGTTCGCCTATGGTTTCGTTATAAAGTGTATTAGAACCATCGGCAGTAGGGGTGATAATATTCATGGGCTATGATTTATTTATTTTTAAAGGTAATGGTGCAAATATAGGAACAGGATTGATAGGTTTTTTGGATTTCCAGGATCATAGGAACAGGATTTATTTGATTTTAATATTTTTAAGATCAATTTGCGGTTCCTGGATTTAATCATTTAAAGATCAAATTTGTCTTTATACTTCTGTCTTGATACTTTTATCTTGCTACTTCTGTCTTTAGTCTTTCCGCTTTCACCTTTAATTTTTTGTTACTAGCTTTGATCTTACCTAAAACCTAAATATGGATATCGAATCTTTCAGAGAATATTGTTTGAGTTTGCCCGGCACCACAGAAGGGATGAAATGGGAACATTTATGTTTTATGATAGAGGAAAAGATCTATGTCATTATTGCTATTGATGAAGGTAACCGTTTTTCGATCAAATGTAATCCTGATGACTTTGAGGAGCTGGCAGCGAGGGATGGCATTGCGCAGGCTTACCATCTGGCCAAAAGACAATGGATCCAGATAGAAAATTTAGAGGTTTTAAATGATAAGGAGCTTAAAAGCAGAGTGGCTGATTCGAGGGCGATGGTTTTGGCTAAACTCCCTAAAAAAACACAGGCAAAATACGCTTAAGTTTTTCAGATCTATACCAGTTTCTTCAATGCCATGATATAACCGATGTGCATACCTTCATGGAAGGGAATAAAATTTATGGCATCTTCTATCGTGTTTAGTTTCATACCGTAACGTTTATCCCAGTGATCGAAGGTTACAAAAATCCCATTTGTATAATCTGTTGCCAAACGGTCGATACTATTTAAAAGTACGTCGAAGATTGAATCAATTTCTTCTTTTTCGATAAAATGATCTGGCTTTGTTCCGCTTAAAAATGGAGCGAAATATTTTTCTTCAACAGTTACCGTTAAACCCGATCTTACATAACAAAGGTTTTGCTGGGTTGCAGTAAGGTGTGCAATATTCCAAATGATGTTATTGTTAAAGCCCGCTGGGATTTTATTTAACTGTTCAGTACTTAAGTCTTTTACAAGTTCTATAATAAACGTTCTGGTCTTTTTTATCTGCGTAATGGTGGCTAATGTATCAGGCATTGGAGTTATTGTTTCGGCGCTTGCTTTTTCATTTCTTCCTCATTCTTAAACTCTTTCGATTTCATGATGTTGAATTTGTACATATCTTCAACGCCTACCAGTTTTCGGGTGCATTTTTCAATATCAGTACCTTCCTGCCACAAATACGGACGGAAACTATAAGTTTTGCTTCCGTCTAAATTACCGATAAACTGATTCCATGAACTCCAGCGCAGGCCTTTGTAAAATTTGGAAAGGTCGCTATCGAAACAGAAAACAAGAAATTCGCCATAACCAGCACCTAATGGCTGCCAGGTTAAACTGTTCGGTTCAAGATAATATACATTTTTGATGTCTTTGCCTAAACCGCCATAATTAATGGCAAAGAAACCGCCAATAGCATCATCGGCAATTAAAAGGTAGGGCATATTATCGCCATATTCCTCAAGCGTTTTTCCTTTGTTCCATTCGGCAATGTTACGGTTAAGTTTTTCGCTACCCGAGCCTAAAATCCTGATCCAGCCATCATCGACCAAAATACCCCCCGTATTGTAAATTACCGATCCCAATGTGGCATAAGTAGTCATTTGTGCGTTATATAAAACCTCTTTTGCCTTCGCTGAATCAACTGGCAATACTTCAACCTTATTTTTGGCAGAATCGATCCATTTTTTTACCAGTGGCCACGCAGGATCTGTTTTATTGATTAATTTTTCAATACTGATCAATTTATTCTCCTGAGCAAAACCTGTGAAAGAAAATAAAGTTAAACCGAGGATAAAGAGAGATTTGATTGTGCTTTTCATTGAAGGATACTTATGTTTTTTCAAAGATAGAATGATAATTAAGAATTGTCGAAAGGAGTAGGGTTAATTTTTTGTTCGTGGGGATACAAACCAAGGGGCATCGTGCAGGAGGTTGTTACCATCTTCCCCTTATAAAACAAAACGTCCCGAAAATGATCGGGACGCTTGCAATATAGGGATGATATATATAATTAAATTTTAAGTTTAGGGGAGAAAACCTTAAGCCTTACACCCTCCACCTTTTAACCTTCAACCTCAAAACTACCACATTCTAATCCTATCCTCTGGTTTTTTATATAATTTATCGCCAGGTTTAACATCAAATGCATTATACCAAGCATCCATGTTAACCGGAGCACCAATAGTGCGGTACGGACCTGGAGAGTGTGGATCGGTTTTAATTAACTGAGCAGCACTTTCTGGTAAAATATTGCCTCTCCAAACCTGTGCCCAGGCCAAAAAGAAACGCTGGTCAGGTGTAAAACCGTCAATTTTTTCATTGCTCTGACCTTGTTTAGTCATTTTGAAAGCCGTGTAAGCAGCATTTAAACCACCTAAATCGCCTATGTTTTCGCCCATGGTTAATTTGCCAATTACGTGCACAGTGTCTAATACAGTGTAACCATCAAACTGCTCGCCTAAAGCTTTGGTTTTAGCATCAAATTTAGCTTTGTCTTCCGCTGTCCACCAGTTTTTTAAGTTACCTGCAGCATCGTACTGACTTCCGCTATCATCAAAGCCATGGCTCATTTCGTGACCGATTACGGCACCAATACCACCATAATTAACTGCATCATCAGCGTTAGGATCAAAGAAAGGGAATTGTAAAATTCCGGCAGGAAAAACAATTTCGTTCAAGGTTGGGCTGTAATATGCATTAACGGTTGGAGGCGTCATACCAAAACGTTTACGGTCAACAGGTTTACCCAATTGATCAACCATTTCGTTATAACCCCAAACACTTGCATTACGTAAGTTTTGGAAGTAAGTGCCTTTATTGATCGTTAAACCATCATAGTTTTTCCATTTTTCAGGATAACCTACTTTAGGTGTAAATGCATGTAGTTTAGCCAATGCTTTTTGTTTGGTTTCAGGGCTCATCCATTCTAAACCATTAATCCTGATTTCAAAAGCTTTACGCAGGTTCACAATCATCTGGTTCATACGCTCCTTAGCCTCAGGTTTGAAATACTTAGCTACATAAAGCTGACCCAATAATTCGCCAATGGTGCCATCAGTTAATGATGACATGCGTTGCCAGCGTGGAGTTTGTACCTTTTGACCAGTTTGCGCTTGTGTAAAAGCAAAACTTGCCTTAACAAAAGGAGAACTTAAGCTTGATGCCGAACCTTTTAAAATGTTCCATTCCAAATAAGTTTTCCAATCTTCAACCGGAACCGATTTCAACATGCCATCTAAGCTAGCCATAAATTTAGGCGAAGAAACCAAAACCGTATCCTGGTTTTTGATTTTGAATTTAGGCAGATAGGTTGTCCAGTTAATATCCGGTGTTTTTTTATTTAACTCAGCAACAGTAAGTTTGTTATAGGTCGCGTAAGGATCACGCATTTCTAAACGGCTCATTTGCGCTTCTGCAAACTGTTTTTCAATTTTATAAACTGTTGCAGCTTTTTGTTTGGCCTCTTCAGGAGAACTTCCTGTTAAGGTAAACAAGGTAACCATATAAGTATTGTATGCCTCGCGGATTTTAACACTACGGGCATCATCTTTCAGGTAATAATCACGGTCGGGTAGGGTTGTGCCGCCCTGACCAATATTAACCATGTATTTATTTACATTTTTACGATCCTGGCCAACACCTAAACCAAACATTCCACCGCCTAAACCATTGGTTCTCATATAAGCCACCTGATCTAAAACACCTGGAATATCTTTAATTTGTTTCACTTTCGCCAAATCAGCTTTTATAGGCGTATAACCTAATTTTTCGATGGTTACGCTATCCATAGCCGCAGTGTAAAAATCGCCAACCCTGCGTTTTACCGAACCCGAAGGAGCAGATTTATCTGCAGCAGCATCCTCAACCAAAGATTTTACGGCATTGATATTAAAATCGCGAAGCTCGTTAAACGAACCCCAGCGTGTTTCTTTAGCCGGAACAGGATTGTTTTTTACCCACGTACCACTTGCGTAGGTGTAGAAATCATCGCCTGGCTTAACGGATAAATCCATGTTTGCAGGGTCGATAAATTTTTTTGTTTGTGCATTTGCAGAAAAGCCAGCAGCGACTATACCCAGTGCCGCAAAATATCTTTTCAAATTTTGGTATTTCATTCGCTTAATAAGTTAGTATCATGATGCGAAATTTATGAAATACAAATCAATACTGATGCAATATATTAAGAATATTACTTGTTAAACCAGTAGTAGATTTTTGCTAAGCCAAGCCGCCTAATAAGTTCGGATGCCGAAAATGGGATTTTTATAGATTTCATGATTTTTAAATCTTTTATACAGTATTAACATTTTTTAACAAATTTTATTGTGTGCTTGTAAAAATTATTGCTATTAAGAATGATTCGGGATAAACCATTTAATTTTCCATAAATTTGAAAATGCTTACCCAAACCTCGCAGGTTTTCGAAACCTGCGAGGTTTATTAAATAATCTATAGAATATATTTAGTATACAATATAATGAGCCATTCCCACAATAAAGAAGATAGCTGTTGCAGTAGTAAAGCGCATTCCGCACCAATACATAATCACGATCACGGGCATTCGCACGATGATGGCGATGATCATGACCACGATCATGGTGGAGACCCATCTTCATTTAGAACCTATTTGCCTGCCATTATAACATTGGCAATGCTGTTAATTGGGGTTGCCTTTGATAATCTTTTTAAGGTTCCTGCATTTCAGATTATTAGACCTTACTGGTACATTGTAGCTTATCTTCCTGTAGGTATTCCGGTTTTGCGTGAGGTTTGGGAAACTTTTAAAGCGAAGGATTTTTTTACCGAGTTTTCGTTGATGTCTATCGCTACCATTGGCGCTTTTGCTATTGGTCAATACCCTGAAGGCGTAACGGTAATGCTATTTTATACCATTGGCGAACTGTTTCAGATGGCTGCGGTAAACCGTGCAAAAAGAAATATCAAAGCTTTGCTCGATGTGCGTGCCGATGTGGCCCATGTATTCCGCAATGGAAAATACGAGGCTATTAATCCCGAAAAGGTAGGAATCGGCGAAACCATTCAGGTTAAAGCAGGAGAGAAAATCCCTTTAGATGGCGAGCTGCTCAGTGATAAAAGCAGTTTTAATACTGCTGCATTAACAGGCGAGAGTAAACCTCGTACCATTAATAAGGGAGAAGCCATTTTAGCCGGAATGCTCAATTTAGATAAAGTGATTGAGGTTAAAGTAACCAAGGCTTTTGCTGATAGTGCCCTGTCGCGCATATTGGAAATGGTTCAAAATGCCACTACACGTAAAGCTAAAACCGAACTTTTTATCCGCAAGTTTGCAAAGGTTTATACGCCAATTGTTTTCTTTTTGGCATTGGCACTGGTTACCATCCCGATTTTGATTTTAGGCAGCGAATACAACTTTCAAACCTGGTTGTACCGGTCGCTGGTATTCCTGGTAATTTCATGTCCATGTGCTTTGGTTATTTCTATTCCGTTGGGTTATTTTGGAGGAATCGGTGCAGCCTCTGCAAATGGAATTCTGTTTAAAGGCTCTAATTTCCTCGATCTGATTACTAAACTCAATACCGTGGTAATGGATAAAACCGGTACGCTTACTAAAGGTGTTTTTAGTGTGCAGCAGGTAGAAAGCAGTATGGATGAAAAGGAATTTTTAAATCTGTTAACGGCTGTAGAAGCAAAATCAACACACCCGATTGCCAAAGCCATTGTAGCCTATTCCGGCGATAAAGAAATCCATCCTGCAGAAAATATTGAAGAAATAGCCGGAATGGGCTTAAAAGGAACCGTAAATGGTAAGGTTGTTTTAGCTGGTAATGTTAAACTACTGGAAAAATTTAAAATTGGTTTTGATGCTAAAATCAAAAATATTGAAGAAAGTATTGTCGTTGTAGCCGTTGATCAACAATATGTTGGTTATGTTTTAATTGCCGACGAAGTAAAAGAAGATGCTGCCGAAGCCATCAAACAGTTGCATGAAAATGGAATAAAACAGGTGGTAATGTTGAGTGGTGATAAAACCACTATTGTTAAAAAAGTAGCCTTAAGTTTGGGGATCGATACTTATTATGGCGATTTATTGCCTGAAGATAAAGTGGCCCGGCTAGAAGAAATCAAAAAAGATAGAACAAAGGTGGTGGCATTTGTAGGCGATGGCATAAATGATACCCCTGTTTTGGCCATCAGCGATATTGGTATCGCGATGGGTGCAATGGGAAGTGATGCTGCCATTGAAACAGCTGATGTGGTGATTCAAACCGACCAGCCCTCAAAAATAGCAACTGCGATTAAAATCGGTAAAGCAACTAAGAATGTGGTAATCCAGAATATTGTTTTGGCCTTTGCGGTAAAAGCAATTGTTCTAGTTTTAGGTGCAGGAGGAATAGCAACCATGTGGGAAGCTGTTTTTGCCGATGTTGGTGTAGCACTTTTGGCTATTTTAAATGCAGTAAGGATACAGAAAATGAAGTTTTTTTAATGGGTTAATTGTTTAAATTGATTAACTGATATAGGAGCATTCTAACTAAAGCGTTGATTTTATTGATCATTAGTTCATTAGCCATTGGTTGATGTGCTAGTTGCTTATTGTGAGCTGGTTCTGGATGATGTTTTGAGGATGTGTAAAATAATTTATCACTTTCAATACTAAGCAATTTAGTATGTTTGGTTATGTCGAAAAAAACAGTTCCATATCCAGTTTTAGATGAAATCGATGAACCTGTTAGGCAGTTCAATGAACTTGATGCTTCATTAACTTACAGCTACGCTAACTATTTAAACTGGCTTTTCCCTGAAAGGGTAGAGCTAATTGCAGGTAGAATCTTTAAGATGAGTCCTGCGCCATCAAGTTTTCACCAATTGATTACAGGAAAAATATACCGCAGGTTAGGTAATTTTCTCGAAAAACAACTCTGTAAGGTTTTTATTTCTCCATTCGATGTCCGTTTTCCAAAGAAAAGCAAAGCCGATAAATCTATTTTTACCGTTTTACAGCCCGATATCTTTGTCTTATGTGATAGAAACAAAATTGATGCCCGTGGTTGTGTAGGCGCACCCGATCTTATTGTAGAGGTTTTGTCCCCAGGCAATACCAAAATGGAGCTGCTTTATAAATACCGTGTTTACGAAGAATTTGGTGTTAAAGAATATTGGGTGGTGAGCCAAAGCAATCAGAACATTTTAATTTACACTTTAAACGATATCGGTAAATTCCAACCCTCTAAAATATTTACCCTCAGTGAAAAAATTACTTCATCTGTATTGCCTGGTTTTGAACTGGCCTTGGATGATGTTTTTGAGGATATGTAAAATAATTTATCACTTTCAATACTAAGCAATTTAGTATGTTTGGTTATGTCGAAAAAAACAGTTCCATATCCAGTCCTAGATGAAATTGATGAGCCCGTTAGGCAGTTCAATGAACTTGATGCTTCATTAACCTATAGCTACGCAAGTTATCTGAAATGGCTTTTCCCTGAAAGGGTAGAGCTGATTGCTGGTAAAATCTTTAAGATGAGTCCTGCGCCATCAAGGATACATCAAACAGTATCTATCAATCTGTTAAAGCCCTTAATCAATTTTTTAGATGGCAAACCCTGTAAAGTTTATGCCGCGCCATTTGACGTCCGTTTTCCGAAAGAAAGTAAAGCTGATAAAGATGTATTTACGGTATTACAACCCGATATCTGCGTAATTTGTGATAAAAATAAGTTAGATGCCCGTGGCTGTATTGGCGCGCCTGATCTGGTAGTTGAAATCTTATCACCAGGCAATACCAAAATGGAACTACTTCATAAATACCGCGTTTATGAAGAATTTGGCGTTAAAGAATATTGGATAGTGAGCCAAAGCGATCAGAATATTTTAATTTACACCTTAAATGATATCGGTAAATTCCAGCCCTCTAAAATATTTACCCTCAGTGAAAAAATTACTTCATCTGTATTGCCCGGTTTTGAACTGGCCTTGGATGATGTTTTTGATGATATAGATTAACACATTTTTCTTCTGATTTTTGAGTTGAGCCGGAATTAAAAAACATAATAGCGGCTAATACGCATATCAGTACAAAGTTATATTCAATGCCGTTTCTTCCACCGCCTACTACAAACCAGCCTTCTTTAAAGTGGACCATGATGATGCCCATAATCAGCACAAAAATGGTTGCAAAACATGCCAGGCGGATGTATTTATTGATCACCAAAAGTACCGCACAAACAATATGCGAAAGTTTAATCGTCCAGGCAATAACTACTCCAAAAGGCGCAAATCCTACTTTATTCAGGTAAAAATTCCCAAAATCATTAATTTCTCCGTCAAATATACCTAAAACACTGTGCGACAGTAAAATTATAGCGATTGTTAAGCGTAAGATGACATAGCCAATTTTGAAGTTTTTAGTATTCATGGTAGTTTAGGAGATGCATTATACTAAAATACAATTATCTATTCAGATTTATGGTGTTAGATGTTCCCAGCTGGCACTGAATTAATATTTATTCTTTTTGCCACGGAAATACGGAATTCACAGATTAAATTCTGTTTAAAACATCTTTAATGATTGCACAACCCAATGTTTCTAAACCTGATTGAAGTGTAAAGCCCGCAATCCCGATTCTTTACCGATGAATCGGCACTAAATTAGCATCGGGAGAGGACTTGTAACGTAAAGCAGGACTAACCTTAAAATGGAATGCTGTATCTGCTTTCCGAAAAATAAAACAATCCACGGAAGAGAGGAATGTTAAAGATACATTGATACTGCTTTGCTCTTTCACTCTACTCTCCTTTGGTCTTTCAGCTTAATTAGCTATTTTTGAACTTTTAATACATTCATGAGCATATCCACCAAGTACAATCCTGCAGAAACAGAAGATAAATGGTATAGCTATTGGCTATCTAAAAAGTTTTTTCATTCAGAACCCGATGAGCGTGAACCTTACACCATCGTAATTCCGCCACCAAACGTCACAGGTGTACTGCACATGGGGCACATGCTCAACAATACCATTCAGGATGTTTTGATCCGTAAAGCCCGTATGCAAGGCAAAAATGCATGTTGGGTACCAGGAACTGACCATGCGTCGATTGCAACCGAAGCAAAAGTTGTAGCGATGTTAAAGGAACAGGGCATTAATAAAAAAGACCTTTCGCGCGAAGAATTTTTGAAATATGCGTGGGAGTGGAAAGAAAAATACGGTGGTATTATTTTAGAACAGTTAAAAAAACTGGGTGCAAGCTGCGATTGGGACCGTACCCGTTTCACCATGGAAGAAGATCTTTCTGAAGCGGTGATCGATTCGTTTATCCATCTCTACAAAAAAGGATGGATTTACCGCGGTATCCGTATGGTAAACTGGGATCCGGCAGGTAAAACGGCTGTTTCTGATGAAGAAGTAATCCGGAAGGAAGTAAATCAGAAATTATATTATATAAGATATACTATTGTTGGCGATACGACTTCGGACTCCGGACTTCGGACTCCGGACTACCTTGTTGTTGCAACCACACGTCCGGAGACGATTATGGCCGATGCTGCAATCTGTATCAACCCTAACGACGAACGTTTTACGCATTTAAAAGGCAAAAAGGTTTTTGTGCCTTTGGTTAATCACGAAATTCCGGTTATTGAAGATGAATATGTAGATATCGAATTTGGTACGGGCTGTTTAAAAGTTACGCCAGCGCACGATCTGAACGATTACGAACTGGGCGTTAAACATAACTTACCGGTTACCGATATTCTAAATGATGACGGGACTTTAAACGAGCTGGCGGTTATTTTGGTGGGCGAAGACAGGTTTGTTGCCCGTAAAAAGATCGCTAAAATGCTGGAAGAGGCTGGTCATTTAGAAAAAGTGGAAGATTATAAATCGCAGGTTGGTTTCTCTGAACGTACAGATGCCGCTATCGAACCAAAACTTTCGATGCAGTGGTTTGTGAAGATGAAAGAGATGGCACAGCCAGCTTTGGATGATGTGCTGAATGGTGAAGTAAACCTGATCCCGAATAAATTTGAGAATACCTACCGCCATTGGATGGAAAATGTTCGCGATTGGAACATTAGCCGTCAGTTATGGTGGGGACAAAGAATCCCGGCCTGGTACGATGATAAAGGAAACTGGGTGGTAGCCAAAACAAAAGATGAAGCTTTAGAAGAATTCTGGAAGAAGAAACATCTCGACGAAAGCTGCTCTGATACTGAAAAAGCAGGATTTAAACATCAGTTGGAACCGTTTTTAAGACAGGATGATGATGTAATGGATACCTGGTTTTCATCATGGTTATGGCCGATTTCGGTTTTTGATGGATTTAAAAATCCTGAAAATAAAGACATCAACTATTATTATCCAACCAACGATCTGGTTACTGCACCTGAGATTTTATTCTTCTGGGTAGCACGTATGATTATGGCCGGACATGAGTTTATGGGCAAAAAACCATTTACTAATGTGTACTTAACAGGGATTGTTCGCGATAAATTAGGTCGCAAGATGTCTAAATCGCTGGGTAACTCACCTGATCCGATCGGATTGATTGAAAAATATGGTGCGGATGCAGTTCGTGTGGGGATGTTAATGTCATCTCCTGCAGGAAACGATTTGATGTTCGATGAAAGCTACTGCGAGCAGGGACGTAATTTCGCCAGCAAAATATGGAATGCTTTCCGTTTGGTAAAAGGGTGGGAAGTGGATGAAAATCTTGCAAATCCAAATAAGCAGGCCATTTCGTGGTTTGAAAATCGTTTCAACGAAGCATTGGTAGAAATTGAAGCTAACTTTAAACAATACCGTTTATCGGAAGCATTAATGATCACTTACAAACTGGTTTGGGATGATTTCTGTGCCTGGTATCTAGAAATGGTTAAACCTGCTTATCAACAGCCGATTGATGCCGAAAGTTATAAAGCGACCATTGCCTTTTTCGAAAATATCATCAAATTATTGCACCCGAATATGCCTTTCATCACAGAGGAATTATGGCATGATGATCTTTTCGCCGACCGTGGTGAACTGGATTGCTGTATCGTAGCCGAATTCCCTAAAGGTGGTGCTTTCGACGAGAAATTGTTGAAGGAAGCAGAGGTAATTAAAGCAATTATAGCCGAAATCAGGAATGTGAGGAATCAGAAACAGATTTCTCCTAAAGAAGCCTTGCCATTAAATATTAAGGTAAATTCTGATCTGGATTACGAAAAATGGTTAAATATTGTTTTCAAATTGGCCAACGTATCAGAAGCGGAGATTGTAAACGATAAAATTGTTGGCGCAACTGCTTTTATGGCTGGCAAGGATGAATTTTTCATCCCGCTGACCGAAAATATTGATGTAGAGGCCGAACGTGAGCGTTTAAATGCCGATTTGATATATTTACAGGGCTTTTTAAAGTCGGTTGATTCGAAATTAAGCAACGAACGCTTTGTACAGAATGCAAAACCTGAAATTATTGCCAACGAACGTAATAAAAAAGCCGATGCTGAAGCAAAAATCAAAATTATTGAAGAAAGTTTAGCAGTTTTAGGTTAATAATTACCTCACAAACCTATAAGGTATTTAAAAACCTTATAGGTTTTAAATAATCCCTTTAGAAAAAATTCTAAAGGGATTTCTTTTTTTCATCCATTCCCCATCTTACTTCTTACTTTTTCCATCTTCCATTCCACATCTCCATTCCTTTCTAAATTGTTACCTAAGCCCATCCATTTATTAAACTAAAAATCCTAATTTGGATTCTGTTAAACACCTTATAAATCGTTTAACATATAAGCTATCTAACCTTATTTAAACCGTTTTATTCTATGGAAAATTCCAGAAGAAAATTCATCAAACAATCAGCAATATTTGCTGCGGCAACCTATGCGGGTACCATGGGCATGAGTGCCAAAAGTTATGGCCGCATTATTGGCGCTAACGATAGGGTACGCGTAGGTGTTGTTGGATTTTCTGACCGCTTTAAAGACACCCTTTTGCCTTGTTTCCTGAACCACAACAAGGAGCTGAATTTCGATATTGTTGGCCTTTCCGATCTTTGGAACTACCGTAGGGATCTGGGCATTGCGCATTTAAAGGCAAAGTTTGGACATGATATTAAAGCTTGTCGCAATAACGATGAACTTTATGCTACAAAAGATCTTGATGCCGTAATTATCAGCACAGCCGATTTTCAGCATGCTTTACACACCATCGAAGCGGTAAAAGCCAGTTGCGATGCTTATGTAGAAAAACCTTTTGCCGAAACCATGGATGATGCCAAGGCTGCATTCAAAGCAGTTAAAGCGAGCAAACAAATTGTTCAGATTGGTTCGCAGAGAAGGAGCGGAGAGAATTACACCAATGCGGCAAAATTTATTCAGGATGGAAAATTCGGGCCTATCACCGCGGTAGATCTGGTTTGGAATGTAAACCAGCCGGGCAGGTGGCGCCGACCAGATTTGGTTGCTAAATTAAAAGAAGAGGACATTGATTGGAAAAGATTTTTGTTAAACCGCCCCAATGAGGCATTCGATCCAAGAAAATATTTAGAATACCGCTTGTTCTGGCCATATTCTTCGGGTATGCCCGGTCAGTGGATGAGCCACCAGATTGATACTGTACACTGGTTTACCAATTTAAAACATCCTCGCAGTGTAGTGGCCAATGGTGGTATTTATACCTGGAAAGATGGCCGTAGAAACTGGGATTCGATGGTTGCCGTATTCGATTATGGTCAGCCAGATTCAACTGATGGTTTTCAGGTAACCTTTACTTCGCGTATGCAGAATAGTGTGGGTGATGTAGGCGAGGTTTACTATTCAAACGGTGGTGAGCTGAATTTAATTACCAATAAAGTATCGCCAAAAGGAGGATTAAGGCAGCAGGAAGCCTCAGCAATGGGCATGAAAGCCAATCTCTTACCAGAGTTTGATCTGAGCAAAACCGAAGTTAAAGCCGCAACTGGTGCCAATATGGGTGGCGATGCCTTAACCTCAGGCCACATGCGCAACTGGATGGAATGTGTACGTAGCCGTAAAACACCTAATGCCCCTGTTGAAGCCGGTTATTCGCACTCTATTGCCAACATCATGACCAATGCCGCCGTAAGAACCGGTGCAAAAGCAGTTTTCGATGAAGGCAAACAAGAAGTAATTGCAAACGGAAAAGTATTTAAATATTAGCGTACCGTCATTGCGAGGAAGAATGACGAAGCAATCTTTTTTGCAGACAAACTGTTTTCCCGAAGTTTGGAATAAACAGCCTCTGTAATAATTAAAGACTATAAAATCTTATAAACCTATCATGTTAAATATCAAAAAATATAGTATTCTAGCCCTTTCCCTGATTAGCCTTTCAGCCGCTGCCCAAAAAACAAAACCCTTGTTTGATGGTAAAACACTAACGGGATGGAAAGCCGTTGCAGGTGCAGCACCATACAAAGTTGAAGATGGAATGATTGTGGGCACTATGACCAAAGGCACGCCAAATTCGTTCCTGATTACCGAAAAAGAATATGGCGATTTCATTTTGGAACTGGATGTGAAACTCGAAGGTGAAACCACCAATTCTGGCATCCAGACCCGTAGCCACATCAAACCTGAAGGCAATAATGGCAAAGGTTTGGTTTTTGGAAGACAAGTTGAAATAGACCCTACGCCAAGAGCCTGGACGGGCGGAATTTACGACGAAGCCAGAAGATTGTGGTTATATCCTTTAGAGCTTAATCCAGCAGCAAAACCCTTGTACAAAAAGAATGAGTTTAACCATTACAAAATAGAATGCATCGGCAACGAACTTAAAACCTGGGTAAACGGAACACCGGTTGCTTATGTGATCGATACGCTCGATAAATCGGGTTTTATCGGTTTACAGGTGCACGGCATAGGCAATAACCTCGATAACGATGGCAAAAAGGTTTATTTCAAAAACATCAATATCCAAACTGAAGGTTTAAAGGCTAAAGCTTTTCCAAAAGGCATTTATACCGTTAATTTAACGCCCAATACTTTATCTGCTTACGAAAAATCGGAAGGTTATAAACTCTTGTTCGATGGTAAAAGTAATGCAGGCTGGATCGGTGCTTATAAAACGGCTTTCCCTGCAAAAGGATGGAAAATTGCCGATGGCGTAATCAGTGTAGAGCCATCGGGTGGTGCAGAATCGACCAATGGTGGCGATATTGTAACTAAGGAGGAATACGCAGCTTTCGATCTGTCTTTCGAATTTAAACTGACACCTGGCGCCAACAGCGGAGTGAAATATTTTGTTACGCTGAGCGAAAAAAATACAGGTTCGGCCATTGGCTTGGAATACCAGGTTTTGGATGACGAATTACATCCTGATGCCAAACTGGGCAGAGATGGTAACCGCACCCTGGCTTCCTTATACGATTTAATGACCGCTAAAAAAGAAGCACGTTACCTGCGCCCAATCGGCAGCTGGAACAATGGCCGTTTAGTGGTTTATCCTAATAACAAGGTAGAACACTATTTAAATGGGGTTAAAGTTTTAGAATATACCCGCGGCTCTGAAGAGTTTAAAAAACTCGTTGCCATTAGTAAATATAAAGATTGGAAAAACTTTGGAGAGGCTCCAAAAGGACATATCCTGCTACAGGATCATGGTAATAAAGTGGATTTCAGGACCATTAAAATCAAAACTTTATAAGTTTTTGATTTGAAATGAGCGTTGATTCAACATGGAGGCCTACAGTCCCGCTTTCGCTTATAGCCTTGTTCGTGCCTCTCAGCGGGCTATTTAGCTCAATCGGGTTTATAATTAGCGTTTGTGCTGTGAAACTAACCCATTTAGCACTGAAAGAAGTTGACTAGCCCCGACATACGCGAAAATACTTTTTGTTGCATTTCCGCTCAAATGGCTGATAACGGTAACAAAAAGATTGCAGCATTGGCGGGACTACCATTTAATAGCAGTATTATCCTGGCGCTCCAAATCATAATCTTAAAGAAATAAAATATTAACATATCATGCATCGTCGATCTTTTGTTAAAACATCAGCCCTAATAGGTTCTGGTTTATTTTTGGGCAATCAGAGTTTTGCAAATTTAGTAGCTGATGAAATCATCAATGTTGCCATGATTGGTTGTGGCGACCGGGGCAAAGGTGTCCTATCGGTAATTAAATCCATGCCGGCCAAATATAAGATCAAAGCTTATTGCGATTTGCTCGATTTTAGGCTTAAAGAGGCCGAAAAGTATGTTCCAGCCGATGCAAAAGCCATTAAAGATTACCGTAAGGTTTTGGACGATAAAACAATCAGCGCGGTTTTTATTGCCACGCCTTTAAGCGAACATTTCAAAATTGCCAAAGATGCTGTGCTGGCAGGAAAACATGTGTACGTAGAAAAAACCATGACCTACAATATTGCACAGGCACTCGAACTTAAAAAGCTGGTTAAAAAATACCCCAATCAGGTTTTTCAGGTAGGATATCAATACCGATATTCGCCGCTTTATTTTAAAGTGAAAGACATGATCCAAAGCGGTTATTTAGGTAAAGTTTCGCAGATCGATTGTCGTTGGGACCGCAATGGGAATTGGCGCAGGGCTGTTCCGGATCCGGCTTTGGAACGAAAAATTAACTGGCGGATGTATAAGGAATATTCAGGTGGATTAGCGGCTGAACTGCTCTCACATCAGATCGATTTTATCAACTGGGCTTTCGAAACGCAACCCAATGAAATAATGGGATCAGGCGGAATAGATGTTTTTAAGGATGGCCGCGAAACTTATGATAACATACAGGCCATTTTGCGGTATAACGAAAAAGGTATGATCGGCAATTTCGGGGCCACTTGTGGCAATGCGCACGATGGTTACCTGTTTAAAATAAAGGGTACTAAAGGTTCGGTTTCTTTGCTCACCAACACAGGCTTATTTTATCCTGAAGAAAGTACCAGAAAAGAGCTTGGCATTGTTGATGGGGTAACCGGGGCAACAAAAATCGTAGTCAATAAAGACGGCGGAATCCCGATTTTGGATAAGCCCACCATTGATGGTACAAACTATGCGCTGGACGAATTTTATAAATCGATAACTACTAAAAAAGAACCTGCATCAAATATCAATACCGGAACACAGGCCGCTATTTGTGTGGCCATGTGTAATGAGGCCATTTATAGCGGTAATAAACAGGTTTGGAAGCCGGAGTATAGTTTATAGTATTTATCATTCTGAGAGGTGATTTATTGTTAAAAAAATCACTATAAATGACATTGGAATTTTAAGAAGGTGAATGGTCTCGAAGTATCGTCATTCCCAACCCGATAGCTATCGGGTCGATTGGGAACCACGGAGTGCCCATGAATACCTTTGAAACAAGTGAAACTTATGAATAATCGTAATGCAAGCGCTTTAAGATTCCCGCATGCGCGGGAATGACGACCGTTCTTTGCAATCATGCTATTAAATAAAGATCATTCGTGCCTCAGGATGACAAATACTGCTCACAACCCCAAATATTCAGGCATTTCTTCTACAAAATTAAAACGGCCTTTCTCCAGATCCATTTTGGCATAAACATGCTGCAAACCATTGGTTAGCACAATCCATTTGGCCTGGTGGATAGAATTGTACCTCGAAGCCTGATCGAATACCGATGGCGTAATTTTAACCTTAGGGGCTTTACATTCAATCAACATCAGCTTTTCGCCCGCAGTATTGTAAACCAAAATATCGCTTCGTTTTTGTAACTGGTTTAACACCAAACCACCTTCAATCTGGATCAACGTCCTCGGGAATTTCTTTTCTGCAATCAGGTTCTGTATAAAATGCTGACGCACCCATTCTTCTGGCGTAAGCACCAGGTGTTTCTTTCTAAGTTCATCGAAAATAAAAACCACACCATCCTTTTTACTGATTTTAAACGGATAAGGCGGAAGGTTAAGCGGGGTAGGGGTAAACATTTTCAGTTTTCAGTTGGCAGTTTTCAGTTGGCAATTAGCAATCTGCAATTTGCAGTTAACAGTGCAACAATAAAACAATTTATCAATTATTGCAGCTTCAAAGTTAGCTAATTTTAAGAAATGCAAGGAAATCTCCTATTTAATATCTCACATCTCAAATCTATCATCTCCTATCTCTTAATTTATAAACATTTACTCAAATCCTTAAACCTAAATCGTAATTTTACGGGCAATGACTGCTGCCGAAATTATTAAAGACATCAAAGCCCGAAAGTTTAAGCCTGTATACTTATTGCATGGTGAAGAATCTTATTACATCGATCAGGTGACTGATTATATCGAGGATAAGCTGCTGAACGATGCCGAAAAAGGTTTCAATCAAACGGTTTTATATGGGAAAGATACCGATATGGCTACGGTTTTGGGGGCTGCAAAGCGTTATCCGATGATGTCAGATTATCAGGTGGTGATTGTTAAAGAAGCACAGGATTTAAAATGGGGCAAAGAAGACAGTTCGAAAGAAGGCGAATTTGTACTCAATTACTTCGAAAAACCGTTAACAAGTACCATTTTAGTATTGGCTTATAAATATGCCAATTTCGATAAACGTAAAAAAATCTACAAGGCTATCAATAAAAGCGGACTGATTTTTCAGTCGGATCCTGTGCGCGATTATAAACTGGTACCCTGGATCGAAGAATTTATCAAAGAAAAAGGCTACAAGATCGATCAGCAGGCCTCGGCCTTAATGGCCGAATATTTGGGTACCGATCTGTCCAAAATTGCCAACGAGATCGAGAAGTTGATGCTGAATGTTCCGAAAGAAATGACGATTAGTACCGATCACGTTCAGAAAAATATCGGCATCAGTAAAGAATACAATGTTTTCGAACTGCAAAAAGCCCTGGCTATCCGCGATGTGCTGAAATGTAATAAAATCATTAATTACTTTGCCAGCAACCCAAAAGCGAACCCAACGGTGATGGTTTTGGCCAATTTAGGCGGTTATTTCACCAAGCTTTTAAAATATCATTACATCCCCAATAAAGCCGATGCCGCATCTGCATTGGGTGTTCCGCCCTTTTTCATCAAAGACTACGAAGTGGCGGCACGCAATTACAATACCGGCAAAGTTTTTCAGGTTATTGGTTTACTTCGCGAATACGACTTAAAAAGCAAAGGTTTGGATAGTACCGGGAACGTAGATGATGGAGAGTTGTTAAAAGAGCTTGTTTTCAAGATTGTGCACTAATCTTTTATTAGCAGAATAGTATTCTATATTACCTGTCAAACGTTTGCGCTAATTTTCAGGATTTTAGTCTCGCCAATTATCATTATTTTAGAAGTTGATCCCCCTTACGGGTGCTAACCATTTCTAAACACAAATGAAAACTAAAATCTTTTTACTGTTGATGCTTCAGTGCATGAGTAGCTTTATTTACGCTCAATCGCTCAAACCTTATAACCTTTCCTTTCCCAAACTGGCCAATAAATGGGATGAGGCCATGCCTTTGGGCAATGGCATGCTGGGCGTTTTAATCTGGGAAAAGAACAATAAACTGCGTCTTTCTTTAGACCGTGCCGACCTCTGGGATGAACGGAAGGCCTTTGATATTTCGAAGCTAAATTTTAAATGGGTAGAAGAACAGGTGCATCAAAATAATTATGCTGCCGTTCAAAAAATAGGCGACGAACCTTATGATACCAGTCCGTACCCAACCAAACTGCCCGCTGCAGCAATGGAATTTGATATTTCAAAGCTGGGTAAAGTCAAATCAAACGAACTGGATATAGAAACAGCCCTAAACACCGTAAAATTCGAAAACGGAACCACTTTTAACTGTTATATCCATGCTACCGGGGTACAGGGTTATTTTAGTTTCGGGAACCTTAAATCAGCCGCCATTATACCTGATTTAATCGTTCACAATTATAACAATGGCCAGATAGAAAAAGGCGATAACAGCCATGCCGGAAGTGGTTTGCAAAAACTGGGTTATGCAAAAGGAACGGTTACCAATACAAACAATAGCATCCGCTACCACCAACCTACTTACGAGGGACATTATTACGAGGTATTGGTGCAATGGAAAAAAATGCCGAATGGTAATGTAATTGGCTCCTGGACCATCAGCAATGATAAAACGGCAACATTGGCTGCAATTTCTGCTACTGCCAAAGAACCTACAGGCTGGGTTGCCCATACCAAATGGTGGAAAGATTTTTGGGGTAAATCAAACATTACTGTTCCAGATCCACTCATTCAGAAACAATATTATTTAGAAATGTACAAACTGGGCTGCGTGGCGAGAAAAGGTGCACCCGCAATTACTTTACAAGCCGTTTGGACAGCCGATAACGGCAGTTTGCCACCCTGGAAAGGAGATTTTCACAACGATTTAAATACCCAATTGAGTTATTGGCCAACTTATACCGCCAATCATTTGGCAGAAGGCGCAACTTTTACCGATTGGTTATGGAAAATCAGGGAACGGAACCTGGCTTACACTAAGCAGTATTTTGCTGTGGAGGGTTTAAATGTTCCCGGGGTAATTACCTTAAACGGCGACCCAATGGGTGGGTGGATTCAGTATGCGCTTTCGCCAACTGTGAGCGCATGGACCTCGCAGCATTTTTACTGGCAATGGAAATATAGCATGGACGATGCTTTCCTTAAAACCAGGGCCTATCCCTATATCCACGAAGCTGCAACTTACCTGGAGAATATTACAAGGTTAAAAGATGGAAAACGCATGTTGCCACTGAGCTCTAGTCCGGAGTATAACGACAACAGCATTAAAGCCTGGTTTTTAAACTGGACCAATTTCGATCTTTCATTGGCGAAGTTCCTGTTTAAAGCAGCATCCGAAGTAAGTAAAGCAAATGGCAAAATAGATGAAAGTAAACACTGGACGGAAATACTTAGTCAGTTGCCCGAATATGAAATAAATGAAACAGGTTTCACCGTCGCGCCAGGATCAAATTTAACCAGTTCGCACCGGCACATGTCGCAATATATGGCCATTTATCCGCTCGATCTCTTAGATGTTAACCAGGAAAAGGATAAAATCATTATCGATAATTCTCTAAAACGTTTAGAAGAAATTGGTACCCGTGCCTGGTGTGGTTATTCGTTTAGCTGGATGGCTTCCTTATATGCCCGCGCTTACCAGGCCGATAAGGCTGTAAAACAACTTGAAATTTTTGCATCCAATTTCTGTTCGCCAAACAGTTTTCATTTAAACGGCGATCAAAAAGGAGGACAATACTCCGGTTTTACCTACCGCCCTTTTACCTTAGAAGGTAATTTTGCCTTTGCACAGGGTGTTCAGGAACTTTTATTGCAAAGCAGAGGCAATTATATTCAGGTTTTTCCGGCAGTACCACAAAGCTGGCAAAACGTTACTTTTAATAACTTACGTACTGAAGGTGCTTTCCTGGTTAGTGGTATCAAAGAAAATGGCGTTCCAACCCAGGTGAAAATTTATGCAGAAAAAGCAGGTCTGTTAAGGATTAAACTGCCTTTTAAAACCTATGTGGTTAAAAATCTTCCTGCCGGACTTGTAAAAATGGACAATGATGGAATTATGGAAGTCAACCTGAAAAAGCAGCAAACTGTAACTTTCGAAAATGGTTATGAATAATACATTTTTAGGAAATAAAAATAATGGCTCAGGAATTATTCCTGTGCCATTATTAATTAACTGAAATCACAAACCTTAATAAAAAAGCAGAGGGGGTAAATCATCCCGGAAGCCCCCTCTTATGGTCATCTTTAATATCACAGTTAGATAATAACTATTGAGTAGGATCAATATTCCTATTTCCCTGGCTCGAGGTGTTTAGTTACCTGCGTATATTAAATTATATGATTACACGAAAATAAATTACAATAAGCTGTGCTGAAACAGACAATAGGTGAAAAGGTATAAATACTCCATGAATGATTGCTTAACTTCCATGAATCAAATTTGCTTCCGTAACGATTTACCTTAATCTCTTAAAGATTATGTCGGGTGAAATTTAGCCAGATCTACTATTTTTTCTGGCCAGATATGATGATAAAAGGTTTACTGATTTCCTTCCCGTTTTGATCCATAATTGTCTCTGTCATTTTCTTTACTTCAATATTCACAAATCCCGATTGTTTGAAAAGCGTTTTTACTTCATCAATCTCATAAAATGTAAAATCGAACTGTGTCCATGGCAGGTGGCCACCAAAGTTTTTTTCAACAAAGACAAGGTTCATTTGTCCATCTGGTTTTAACACCCGGTAGCTCTCAGTTAAGTATTTTAGCGGATCAGGCCAGAAATAAATGGTGTTCGCTGTAAAACAACAATCGAAGGAATTATCCCCGAAATCTAGTCCATGGTCAGTTGTTTTAATTAGTTCTACTGCATTGCCAGCAGGTTCATGTGTAGAAAAGGTTTCTTTTATTGCAGTTTCGGTAAGATAGGTGCCCGAATAAGTAATGGTTTCAGCTTTTTGAAACAGATAGGAGAGGTGTTCGGTATTCGTCAGGCCGATTTCCAATACTTTTGCCTCTTTTTTTAAGGGTAAATGTTGTAAGAGTTTAAAAATAAGGGTGTTTTTAGGTGGGAGAACGTCAAATTTTTGATCTAGCGTTAATGTATTCAGGTCTTCTTGTTTCTCCATGGTGTAGTAGTTAATCTTTTGCGGTGCATTTCGCAATTCGGGCAAAATTGAAAAATAGCAGCTTTACACTTTTACATCAAAAGGATTTTCTTTTGCAAAAAAACGAATTGTGGATAACCCCATTACATTAGTTCGGCTTTTTTTGTGATCATTGCCTTTATGGGAATCAATGTTGGTAAGAATTACGGGGCCTGGAAAAGGGTAGGGGGCAGCTTTGATGATCTTCCTGTTCAGGGAGGGTTGCTTACCGAAAGGAAGGAGAAATACAGCTTTTCTTTTAGCGATGCCGAATTGGTGCAGATCAACATCCCTGGTATTTACATTGTGTACGGCGACATCCTGTTTAAACAACATCAGATGTATTTTAGCCCTACCAATGATGTACCCGATATGATCAAACTGCGTTTTACGCTTTCCGGCAATGGCACCATTTATAACCGGGTAAATAAGCAGCAGTATATCTTTAATTCCAACCAGCAGAATATTATTTATATGCCTGAGCTTGATGGTACCGGCGAATATGATACCGGTCACAGCTATCGCTTTTTTGAGGTCCATTTTGCTAAAGAAAAGTTTTTGCAGCTCGCAGAACATTCTACCAAAGCATTACAGGTTCTGGCCGATGATGCGGATGCTGGCCGTTATACGCAACTGGCGGAGCACAACCTTCCCGTTTCATGGGCCATGCAACACTGCATCCGCGATATTCTCGATTGTGATTATCCCGAAGGCCTGAAACGTATGTTTATCGAATCGAAATGTATTGAACTGCTTGTGCTCCAGGCCGAAGCCTTTGAACGGGACATCAGCCAAAAACAGCCTTTGGCTTTACATTCTGCTTACGACAGGGACTGTATTTATCATGCAAGGGATTACCTTATTGCCAATATTCACCAGCCACCATCCGTTGCCGAACTGGCTAAATTATGCGGCATTAACGAATTTAAACTTAAACAGGGTTTTAAGGGATTGTTTGATAACAGCATATTCGGTTATTTAAGCGATTACAGACTTAACCATGCGAAAGAGTTGCTACTCGAAGGCCTGTCCATAAAATCGGTGGCCTTTATGCTCGGTTATTCCTCTGTGCAGCACTTCAGCAATGCTTTTAGAAAGAAATTTGCGGTAACACCGGGTAAGTTGAAGGGGTAAGATGGGAATTCATTAGTGCGCTAAAGTGTGATTCTTCTTCCGCTCTATGCCGCGGGGGCATGGTACTTTGGAGCGCCAAAGTACCCAAAGCGCTTCGTCAATCCGGCAATGAGCCTTTTGCACAATCCCATGCGCATCAAAAAAACAGCGGCACTTCGTTTTGTGTTCAATATTTTTTAAAATTAAATCATCGTTATGAACACAAAACCACTGCGTTTCAGGTTTGTTAGTGCCAATTTACCTGGACTGCACCTGTTTTTTTGATTTCCCTGGCCCTTGGGGATTGACGGGCGTGCTTCGGTGGGGGCTGTGTTATTTCAAAGCAAGCTAGTATAATGCCTAAATTTTCCTTAAAAGAGAATTTTCCACAAGGTAGGATTAATATAAGGATTGGGATTGACGAGCGTACTTCGGTAAGGGTTGTGTTATTTCAAAGCAAGCTGGCATAACGCTCCAAGCAATTTTTACAATATGTTTCCGAACAATAGATTAACTAACGCCCACAAAAAATAATTACTAATTTTAGGTGATATCTGATCAAAAATCCCCACATACTATATAAAGCATAGTAATCATGACAGCAACATCCATCAAAGAGAAGCCCAGCCAACGCGAAGCCCTTTTTATGAAACTCTATAAAGAAGCTTTTCCTTTGGTGGCAAGGCACATCAGCAAGATGGGCGGATCATTTGAGGAGGCGAAAGATATTTTTCAGGATGCACTGGTGGTGTATTATGAAAAAGTGCAGGCTTCGGGACTGAAGCTGAAGTACCAGGAGAAAGCCTATTTATTTGGGATCGCCAAATATTTATGGATCAAACGTTATCAGGAAAACGACAGGCAGGTTACCCTTGGTTCCTTTGGCTTTGTTTTTAACGAAGAGATCGATTTGGCAGATACCGGATACGAGGAAGTTTCTTCAGGGAAACTGATGCATTTACTGGAACAGGCCGGACAGAAATGCATGCAATTGCTCAGTGCTTTTTATTATGAAAAATTAGATATGGAGACACTGGCCGGGCGTTTTGGCTTTTCGGGGGCACGCTCTGCAACGGCCCAGAAATTTAAATGCCTCGAAAAAGTGAAAGAAACCGTTAAAGCAAAATCCTTAAAATATGAAGACATCGTTGAATGAGCTCCGTTTAATTGAGCATTATTTGCTGTCGGATGCTAAGGATGGAGAAAGTTTCCTGTTCGAAGCCAAAATGATCCTGCAGCCCGAACTGAAGCAACAAGTGTACTGGCAAAATAAAACCTACCATACGGTGCGTGATTATGGCCGGAAACAGCTGAAAAACGAAATCAATAACATCCACGAAACGCTGTTTAATACCGCTGAGCATCAAAGCTTCAGGCAACAGGTTATGCGTTTATTCCGCAAATAAACAATTAAGATAATATATAAATCATGCGCCATTATCGGGGCAGGGGCATCGCTATGCCCTAAATTTAAAATTAATACGATGGATATTAACAAAGAATTCCGCCTTTATGCGGTAAAACACCAGGGCTTAAACAGCCTGTATGTAGATCAGTATATGGGCAGAACTGCTGCTTATACCCTGCCTGTTGCCATGACGCCTTACATTACGGAAGAACGCCAGCTGAATGTGGCACAAATGGATGTTTTCTCGCGGCTGATGATGGACAGGATCATTTTTTTAGGCGAAGCCGTTGATGAACGGAATGCCAATGTAATACAGGCACAATTGCTTTTTTTGCAGTCTGTTGATACACAAAAAGACATTCAATTGTATATCAACTCGCCCGGTGGATCGGTTTATGCAGGTTTCGGCATTTACGATACCATGCAGTTTATCGCGCCTGATGTGGCCACAATCTGTACAGGCATTGCGCTTTCTATGGGCTCGGTATTGTTGTGTGCCGGTGCTGCGGGTAAACGTTCGGCTTTGCAGCACTCGCGGGTTATGATTCATCAAACCTCCAGTGGCGCAGAAGGAACCGCCATTGATATGGATATCAGGATCAGAGAGGTTATAAAAGTACAATCAGATTTGTACCATATTTTGGCGAAACATAGCGGACAAAGTTATGAACGGATCAATGAAATTGCCAGTCGCGATTACTGGATGAGTGCCATCGAAGCAAAAGAATTTGGAATGATAGATGAGGTGCTGACGCGTGAGGGTTAGGGGTTATTGATTAAATATGAGTTTTAAATAGATCTGGCGCAAGTCCGGCCCTGTTAGAAGCTAGGGGCGGACTTGTATTTTGAAATAAATATGCTAAAGTACGAATCATATCGCTCTTGGTCTAAACGCTAAGACTTGTGATTATATTGGGTTATTCTAAATCCTCTAATTTATAATCACATTCTGTTTGCAAATCTAAATCGTAAAGTCTTTTAAGTATTGCTTTGTCTTTGCCACCATATCTAATGCCTGAAATACATGACACTTGCATTGCATTAATTGCGCGGTCTAATTCGTCAGTGGTTGTAGGTTGTTTCTTAAAATAGCAGTGTCCATATTCAATTTTAGAATGTTCCATTAAGTCTGGTGCTTCTGCCTCAGGTGCACCACAGGCAATACAAACCTGGTTCTCTACATAAAAATCTCCCATCGAATTTTCAGGATACCTTTCTGGTAACGGTATATCATTCTCTTTTGTCTTTTTTGAAAAGATCTTTTTCAGGAATTCCATTTAATATTATGATTTTGTCACTACCAAAACTTCCACCAAGGCTTATTGTCGTCAATCGTCTCTTGCTTCTGTTGTTTAAATTGTACAAGTTCCTTTTTCATTTCGTCATTATATGCAAGTTGTTTAACGGTATAGGTAAGTTTATTTTTTCCTTCCAAATCGATCCCAAATTTGCCTGCCAGCTCTAAAATGTCGTCAGAAAAAATATTCTCGTTAATGTTCAAACCATTTTCTTGTTCTAAGGGAAAGCCTGAATTATCAGTTACCTCTCCATCAGAAACAAAAAATTGTCTTTTGATGTTGTCGTTATATACAGTAAAGCCAAATGAGTTTGAAGTAGTTTGAATCAGGAATGTTAAAATGTCGGTATCTAAAACTTTTGAAAGCCGTATTAAAGCTTCATCATCAACCGTATCCACCATTTCAGGGTCGTTAATTATTGTCCAGCCATTGTCTGACCAAATTCCTCTAATTGCCGTTTCCTTATTTGCAAGCTCAAAATAATTATCAAATAAATAATCGTTGAATTCCTGCCAGTCGTTAAACTGTTTGTCTCGATTGGTGTCAACGTATTTAAAAATTTCAAAGATTTCGTTTGCTTTGTCGAAGAAGTTACCTTTAATTGCGATGAAACTGTTTGTCATGTTTGTTATTCTTAGCTATTCCGATCGCGCACGCGTGCCGCGTGTGAAAATATTCCCTTATGCTTTGTACAAATATAACCCTTAGCATTTAAAATTCCAGCACTAATATTTGACTATTTAAGCTTATACCACTGCAGAAGAGGTCGATTTGGCCGCATCCACACTCAAAAGCCTGGCATCGGGGCCGGGTACAAAACGGCATTTCCTGTAGCGCACTTTGAAGCAAAGGAAATTATATAAAGCTATAATCCCTATAGGTTTTATATATTTGCATGCCCAAAGTTTTATTTGGCATTTACCACGTAGCTTTATTGATTTGCTTTTGAAAATTAAATGATAAGATTAAATAATATAACCAAAACATTTGTACTTCGCGATAGAACAATAACCGCGCTTTCAGGTGTTTCGATAAATGTGCCCAAAGGTAAAATATTTGGGGTAATAGGGGCATCGGGAGCAGGAAAAAGTACCCTTATCAGGTGTGCAAACCTGCTCGAGCAGCCAACATCGGGTGAAGTGTATATCGATGGCAAAAACCTGATGCAACTCTCAGGCGCTGAGCTGGCCAGAGAACGCAGGCAGATCGGAATGATATTCCAGCACTTCAATCTGCTTTCTTCCAGAACAGTTTATCAGAATGTAGCCTTTCCACTCGAACTGGAAGGTGCTTCCAAAACAAAGATCCGGGAACGGGTTTCTGAACTATTGAACTTTGTTGGCCTGGCGGATAAACATGCAGATTATCCGGTAAGTCTTTCGGGTGGACAAAAACAGCGTGTTGCCATTGCGCGCACCCTTGCTGCCAGCCCAAAGGTATTGCTTTGTGATGAGGCCACCAGTGCACTTGATCCGGAGACCACCACTTCCATTTTGAAACTTTTAAAAGATACCAACGAGAAATTTGGCATTACCATATTGCTCATTACACACGAAATGCAGGTGGTAAAAGCAATCTGCGATGAAGTAGCCATCATTAGCGGAGGCAAACTGGTAGAACAGGGTGCGGTGAGCGAGATATTTTCACATCCCAAAAGCGAACTGGCTAAAAAATTCATTTCATCTTCCATTAAGGTAACATTGCCTAGGGAATATGAAGAACGCATTAAATTAAATACTGCCGGATCAGGTAACCCGATTATCAGGCTCACTTTCAATGGCGATTCTGCCGATAGTGCGGTATTATCAGAGGTTGCAGGACTTTTTGGCGTAAACAACAATATCATTACTGCCCAGATTGAACATGCAGCCGGGATAAAATTCGGGACCATCCTGGTAGAAGCGCAGGGAAATGCAGAAAACCACTCCAGGGCAATCAACTATTATAAAACTTTAAATATCGGTGCGGAGGTGCTGGGTTATGTCTGAATCTATGATTAGGCTCTTATTGAGCGGCACGTTAGAAACCATTGTAATGACTTTTGTTTCGGGTTTCTTTGGCTTTGTTTTGGGCCTGCCAACCGGTATACTGCTTTTTATTACACGAAAAGGGCAGATTTTGGAGCATCCGTTATTAAATCGTGTATTAGCCATTCTGGTGAACATTTTCCGGTCTATTCCATTTATTATTTTAATTGTCTGGATGATTCCTTTTACCAGGGCTTTGGTTGGTACTTCAATCGGTGTAAAGGCAGCACTTGTTCCGCTAAGCATAGGTGCAGCACCTTTTATTGCCAGGATGATTGAGAACAGCCTGCTGGAAATTCCTTATGGACTTATCGAAGCGGCCAGGGCATTAGGGGCAAGGCCCATGCAGATCATCAGAAAAGTTCTGCTGCCCGAAGCTTTACCGGCAATTATCAACAGTGCATCAATTACCCTCATTACCCTTGTTGGCTATTCGGCAATGGGCGGTGCTGTTGGTGCGGGCGGACTTGGGCAGATCGGTTACCAGTATGGTTATATCGGCTACGATGTTTTGGTGATGAATACCGTTTTGGTATTGCTCGTGATCATCGTTTTCCTTATCCAGTTTGGAGGCGATCGCCTCTCAAAATATTTTGACCACAGAAAATAAAAAATAAAATCCTATAAAATGAATATCACTTTCAAAAAACGTTTTAATTCAGCGTTAATATTATCCATAACCCTTCTTGCGGCTTGCAGTGGCGGGGCTAAAAAAAATGATCCCAACCACATTATTGTCGGCGTAGAATCCGGTCCCGAATATACCATTGCACAGGTTGCCCAAAAGGTAGCCAAAGAAAAATACAATCTTGATGTGGAGCTGGTACAGTTTAACGATTATGTAATGCCTAACGAGGCGCTTCATCAAGGCGATATTGATGCCAATGCTTATCAGAATAAACCTTACCTGGATGTACAGGCAAAGCAGCGTGGTTACAAATTTGCCATCGTTGGCAATACCTTTGTTTATCCTATTGCAGGTTACTCCCGGAAAATTAAAAGCCTTAAAGAGCTTAAAGATGAAAGTACCATCATTATTCCAAACGACCCCACCAATAGCGGCCGTTCGTTATTGTTGCTTCAAACAGCCGGACTGATTAAACTTAAAGCAGGTGTAGGCCTTTTACCAACGCTTAATGATGTAACCGAAAACCCTAAGAAACTGAAAATCCTTGAGCTTGAAGCACCACAGTTACCAAGATCGCTGGATGATGCCAATGTAACTATTGCGGTAATCAACAATACTTTTGCGGCACCTATTGGTTTGGTTTCTACCCGTGACGGCCTTTTTATAGAAGACAGTAAATCACCCTATGTAAACGCCATTGTTGCCCGCGAAGATAATAAGGATGACGATAAGGTTAAACGTTTTGTAAAAGCATATCAATCACCCGAAGTGGAAGAAGCAGCAAAGGTTGCTTTTAAAGGAGGAGCGATAAAAGGCTGGTAGGAAATACCGGATTCATTACTTTAAATAACTTCCTGCTGGTTTGCATTTTCACGAGATCTTTCTAGCGATAAGTCTAAGGAGCCAGGTTTCAATATGCGATAAGGCGTTAATCAGATCATAGTTTAAATCAAATGAAATTCTCCCTGTAGTAAGTGCTGTTGGGGGAATTTTGGTTACACTGATTCTTTATTATAAATATTCCATATCTGGCGCAAGTCTCAACGCCCCCGGCCATGAGATCGATCTCTTTTCAGTTAGTAACGTCGAAAAAAGACAGATTTGTACTTAAGTCCAATTGCTCCGTCCTGTAAATTGAGTAGTCGTCAACTGTAGATATCAGTAATTTACAAACATTTTCAGCCAACCACATTTCAATATCTGTTTCGACTGTCCAGCCGAGTTTTAGAAATCCCTCACAAAGGATATAAGATTTGGTTGGTGACCAAAAAGCTTTAAATATATCGGTTAAATTATCAAATTCTAAGTCATAAAACTCGGCTTCATTTAATGTGAAAAATTGAAAGGCAATTGGGTTTGATATCCTAAATGCCGGTGCTTCTCCATTACCAGCTCCTAAAAGTATATCACCTATTCTGCCATCAAAATATTTTTCGTCTGGTGGTATGTTTTCAAGAAGCTGATATACGCCAATTCTTCTTGTTCCCTCATTTGAATCGACAAAACTATTTGTTGAGGGGCATTCAATAAAGCCTAGTAATTTGTGTTTATAAATATCTATCCCTGACATAATTTTTTATTGGCTGCTTTTATTAGCAAGCTCATTATACGATTTCTCATAGTCAATATATATGAACTTTAGTTTTGGAGGCATTAAATAAATCAAATCTTTCATCCTATCACCACATCCTCCTAATAATATCGACTCGCAATAGGATACCGTTAATGCATTTAGTAAGTCCGAAGTCATTAAGTCAATTTTTGATTCTTGAAAATTAAAGCATTTGGTGAGTTCAATTTTGTTATCTCTTTTTATTTGTTCTTTAGTATAATCTGCAAATATTTCCATACGCCAATGAATCATTTCGGTATCCTCTTTTAGGATTTCCGACTTTAGCGAAGGAAAAGCGATTATAAGTTCATCAAAATAGTGATCATTCGTCATCTTACTATATCTTTATTTGGGTAACTTCCACATCAACTCTTCTGACGCAAAGCCCGCGTTATGGTGACGTGGATGGTCTTATATAATAACCAAAGTAATTATCGGTCAGGTATTTTCTTTCTTCGTCATTTTTTGGTCCAGTGCTTGAAATGAAAATTTTATATGCTTGATAAGTTCCCCTCGCTGGCGCACGCGTTACGCGTGTGAAAATATTCCCTTGTGTCTTTTGGTACAAGTATAACCCTTAGAATTTAAAATCCCAGTAACTATATTTAAGTATTTCAGCTTTCATAAGATCGTTGTTAACTTGGCGAGTTGTAGTGATAATATTAAAATGCGCACGCGATACGCGTGCGCTAGCGACGGTCTCTATTTCATCTATCTCTTAAATAAAATATCAACCAAAAATTTTAATAAAATATATTTCCTTTCCCATCCATTTCTTATATTTAACTCAGTATATCCCGCAGTAAAACCATTATCCCAGCTATCCCATGGTAAATGGTTAATTCATCCCAAATTTTTATAGGAGTGCCAATTAACCTTAATATTTAATTAAAAACCATTTACTATGAGTTTAAGTAACAGGATTTCAACTGAAATCACCGCAGACCAATCAGAAGCTATTTCAGCTGCATTCGAGCAATTAAAAACTGCTTTAGCACCAGTTTTAGTCATTAATTTAACAGCTGCAGAGCGAAAATCAATGCTTAAAATGGGCGATAAAACCCTGGCTTTTGTAAACAAAACGCTCGAGTATGCCACGCAGAACCCAGCCCTGGTACCCAATTATATCAATTTGGCCGAAGCCAGAAAAGATAATAAACTGAGTTCCGATATCTATGGCATTTTCCAGCAGCTTAGTACCCTGCTGCGCGCCATGGAAGATACGGGCATGGTTGCCGGTGCCGAAGCTTACGAAGCCGCTTTGGTGATCTACCATTCTATAAAAGGGGCCAGCCGTTCCAATATTCCAGGGATCCAGGCCATTTGCGATGACCTGAAACAACGTTTCCCTGGCCGCGGAAAACATAATACTACACCGGAACAATAAGTTGATTTTTCGAAAAAGGCCTTTTATCACTATTTAAAAGTACCTCCGAAGACCAATTTGGTGTTCGGAGGTGCAAAAATGTCCTTCCGAAGTAGAACGAATAGCTTCGCTACTAGAAAAAGGTTGCTCGGAAGAGCAATAATGGTGTTCGGAGGTGCAAAAATGTCCTTCCGAAGTAGAACGAATAGCTTCGCTACTAGAAAAAGGTTGCTCGGAAGAGCAATAATGGTGTTTGGAGGTACAAAAATGTCCTTCCGAAGTACAAAGAATAGCTTCGCTGCTAGCAAAAGGTTGCTCGGAAGAGCAATAATGGTGTTCGGAGGTGCAAAAATGTCCTTCCGAAGTAGAACGAATAGCTTCGCTACTGGAAAAAGGTTGCTCGGAACAGCAATAATGGTGTTCGGAGGTATAAAAAGGTTGTTCCGAAGTAGAAAGAATAGTTTCGTTCGCTGGCGCACGCGTGCCGCGTATGCAATGTATGAATGCACACTTAGGATACCTGAAAGGATTGATCGATCTCCTCTTTACAAGAGAAATGCTTTCAATAGCGCAAGCGTGTAAAAAAAAGTAAAGAAATGAGTCGTAAATATAAATTCCATAATAAGGAAGGATTATACTTTGTGAGTTTTGCAACAGTATATTGGATAGATATTTTTACACGCTATATATACTGCGATATTATTGTAGATAGCCTGACTTACTGTAAGAAAAACCTGGGCCTGGAGCTTTATTGCTGGTGTATTATGCCAAGTCATATCCATTTAATATTTAGTGCAAAAAATAAAAATCCAGATATCTTATTAGGCAGAATAAAAGAATATACATCTAAACAAATTGTTAAAGCAATTAAAGAAAATAATCGGGAAAGTAGAAAAGAATGGTTGCTCTGGATGTTTAAACGGGCAGCTTCAAAAAGCAGCAATGTTAAGGAATATCAGTTCTGGCAGCATAACAATAAACCAATAGAATTATGGAGTACTGCAGTTATTGAGCAAAAGGCAGATTACCTGCATGATAATCCGGTTGTATCGGGTTTTGTTAACGAGGCCTGGCATTGGAAATATAGCAGCGCCATTGATTATAGCGGAGATAAAGGACTGATAGATTTGGAGGAATTGTAGTGGTGATTTAAAAAGGCACACGCGGGACGCGTGCGCTAGCGAGGGGGAGTTAGAAAGATCAATATGCTTTTCATCATTTAAATTTCATGTTATTGGGTACTAGTTGTTTGAATAAGATACAAATCCCTATTATCAGTAATTTCATTGCCATAACATTATTGTATTTATGCATTTACTTATTGGCAGATACAGCAAGTATATCAAAATATATTATACTTAGCCAATTACATAATTCCTCATTAATAATCTTAAAGAATACATCGTTCTCAATTATATCAATAGATCTAATATTACGTTGTCCCCCAACCGCAAAATGAAAATACCTATTTCTTAAATCAATAGCAAGCTTTAAAAGATGCTGATAACTGGTTGTAATCGAAACATTTTGGATTTGATTATCAATATTGTTATCTGTTAGAAACTGCTTGATAATCACAAAGTGGTTTTTGTTCAAATCGGGTGATAGTGTATTGAAATTAAAAATTAGTGGACTTTCTAGCAAGCTAGTGTCAAGCAGTTTTTTTACAAACTCGTCAAAAAAAGTAAGCTCACTCTTTGAACTATCGAAGAAATTCTTAAGCTTATTGAAGCTTCCATGATAATCCCTGGACAATGAGGCATATATCATAGGGAAACTATAAGACATATATTCTAATATCCTATACAAATGTAAAAATCCAACTGTGTAAGCACCTTTAGATTTCTTATAAAAGTAACATGAGAATTCCTCCAATAGATTAAGAAAAAAATCATTATTTAAGTATCTCGTGCGATGTAAATAGTCGCAAATATCATCGATGGATACTGTAGCCAAACACGTCGTTATAGGTCGTGTTGAAACTCTAGAATTTACTGTAGTTCCAAGATCAGAGTAGTTTACGAATTGATCAAAAACCTCTGTACTATATTTGTTCGTAACTTCGAGAGTTCCAACTAATAATCTTATAAGTTTGGCTTCGTTTCTTGTGTTAGATAGAACAAATTCAGGCCGCAAATATCTCAGAAACCTGTTTTCGATTGCTTCACTATATGTAAACGTTGACATTATAATACATTTTCATTCAACTTGTCCAAGAGATCAATTTCACCAAGACCATTTAAAACGTTATATTGCTCTATAAAAAAACTTGATAGGTTTCTTCTCTCTTTACTCAATTTTATGGTGGATAGGTTTAAAGCTTTGAAAGCCATTTCAAATACTTTAAAGGCATTTTCAACATTCGCAATTTCATCAGAGTTTACATAATCAAACGATTTCCTTATACCCACACTAAAGCCGATAATATTGTTTGTATTACTGAACCACTTCATCAAATATTCCGATGAAGAAAGGCGATTTATTAAAGTGATAACATCGTTGAATTGAATCTTATCTTCTGTTATCTTAGACGCAATTATTTTATTCGCCAATAACTCATCCATTTTGCTTTCGATAATCTTTTTATTATCTATAGCTGTACTTTTAGCTAGGAAAGCTAGGTAACTTTTTATGATATCCGATTTGTTAAAAGAATGTTCATATTTGCCCTTTTTTCCTTTTTCCTTCTCGGTACTAATAATGATATCGAGGTCTTTGAACTTATAGATATTTCCTAGAAGTATCTCAATCTGATGATTGGCAGACATTGGCTTCTGACCATTATTCAACGTTATCATCCTATACAACAGGTTGTCTGGCTTAAGACAAATAAGTATATTTAAGAATAGCGGTCTGCTATTATCGATTTTCTCAACATCATCTGATTGTTCTGAAGCTCTGTGCAATGTGTTTAACCTTTGAATGCCATCTAAAACAAACGCATTCGAGATATTTGAAGTTATATACGCCTCTGCATCTTTTATATTTGAAGGCAGTTTTCCCTTTTCTACGACTAGTGCCAACGTTATAGGCGGCATAACACAACCTTTTAATAAATCCAACCGAAGTCTATTGTAAAATGAAGGGTTTTGCAAATTGCGCTGAATATCTAACCGATCAATCAGGGGGTACAATACTTCTAATGCATATCCATAGTTTGTTTTAGCAGTTACAAACTTACTATCGATTACTTGATCATCATCTATGGAATTTATCTCTATTTTCATACTATTAAAATCAATGTTATTAAATTATAATTTAACATATCAATCGTAAATATAGCATGATTTAATATAATCTTAACTACGGAAATATAACAAATAATGTTCAAAGCATATTTAATTGAAACAAGTGAAAAAAAGTCTAAATGACAATTGAAATGCTTACCAAAAATTTTACTTTTACCACATCTAGCGCAACTCTTAGTGCCCCTGGCCAAAGTATTGGCCTGACTTGTGCTTAATAAATCAGTCAATTAAATATCTGCTAAGCACAAGCCATTCAGTCAACTAGCGTAAACGCTAAGACTTGCGCTAGTAATGGATGGTGGTAGTAGGTATTAGCTTTCCATTGTCATATAGTCCAGTTGTCCGTTCTCATCAGTATTTATTACTACCAAATAATTTGTTATATCCTTTCCAATTGAGTAGTCAAAAATGGCGAAGTTATCTTCATTATCAGGATAAAGACCAACTCTAACTAATTTCAATTTTGACAAAAGTTGCTTTTCGGGTTCTGTTATGGTGTCGGCAAAGTTTACAAGTTTTGTAAGGTCTTCTTTATCAACTTCCTCAAGATGGTGTTCTAAGTAAAATTTTACTGTGTCGCCATCTTCGTCATTATAGTCATTGAGAATATATGTCTTATTCAGGTTGTCAAATTTTTCTAATTTTTCAATGAAATTTTTTACTTTGCCCAGTATTAATGTGTCAACCGTCTGGTGTTCAAAGTTAAGGTCTACTTGAATTTCATTTCCATTTAATTCAATATCAACATCATAATATTCTTCTAAATTTTCTGTTGATAAGTTTCCGAAGTATGGTAAAGCGTATTCTGCCATTTTTATTATTAATTTATATTCACAAGATATTAATTTTCATTGAAAATGATATTCCGAAAAACTAATCAATTCTTAATATTTTGAAAACTCATTCTTTCAAACCTATTTCCTAATCCGTTCTGTTTTGTTAGTTTTGGGCTTTAAATTAAGAAATACAATGAACCATTGGTTAGTAAAATCAGAGCCTTTTAAATACAGTTGGGAAAAATTTAACGAAGATGGCCGTACCTTTTGGGATGGTGTGCGTAATTATCAGGCGAGGAATAACCTCAAAACCATGAAAGAAGGCGATTTAGTACTTTTTTACCACAGTAACGAAGGGAAAAACGTGGTGGGCATTGCTAAAGTGGTGAGGGAGTTTTACCAGGATCCAACCACCGATGATGCCAACTGGGTAGTGGTTGATTTATCGCCGGTAGAAAGCCTGAAAAATCCGGTATCTTTAGAGCAGATCAAAGCTGAACCAAGTTTAACAGATATCTCTTTAGTGCGCCAGGGCCGTTTATCGGTAATGCCACTAAAAGCTACTGAGTTTGATAAAATTCTGGAAATGGGAAGTTGATTAGTTTGGAGTTGGGAGTTTTCAGTTTGGAGTTTTCCCGCTAAGCGCCTAATGCTACGCACTAAAGTTTGGAGTTGGGCGTTTGGAGTTGGGAGTGGATTGATTGAATTTAGTCCGAAGTCTTGAGTCAGCAGTCTTTAGTCGATTTTAACAATTAACCGATTTTAACAATTAACCAGTTAACCAATTATTACAATTAACCGATTTAAACAGTTAACCGATTAACCAATCTAACCAACTAAACCGCTCTCCAATGAAAATTTTCTTTTTATCGCTCTGTTTTTTGATCAGTAACCTGTTTCTGAACAGCGTTAAAGCGCAGGAATTTATCAATTACCAGGTAAAAGTGGTTTCTGATTCTTTACCTGTTGTAAAAGGTACTTTAGAGAAAATTTCTCCTGAAGGTGTCGCTGTGAATGATGGTTATGGAAATTACATCATGCTCCGCGCTAAAAATATCATCAGCATCCGCTTAAAGAAAAAAGGCATCAACACTGGTAAAGGATTTCTAATCGGGACGCTTGCCGGCGCAGCTATTGGCTCTTTGGCATTTACAGATAGCAACAATGCATCTGGCAACGAGCAACTTGTGACGTTTTTGGCTGCTACCACTTTGGGGGCTGCAGTAGGTACAACCTATGGCCTCATTGCCGAACTAAAGGCTAAAAAAATGTTTTTGAACATCAATAAAGATGTAAAACTGTTTGCCACTGAGTATAAAAAATTGGAAATCTATTCCAAAGCTCACTATATTGATAAACGTTAAGCGCCAGGCTTATTTAGTCCAAAGTCCTGAGTCGGTAGTCTTTAGTCGGTTTACTGGTTTGAAGTTGGCCTCGGTTAACCGATTTAATCAATTAACCAATTAATACAATTAACCGATTAACCAGTTTATACAATTAACCAAATAAACTAATAACATGATAAAGTCTATCTACTTTACCCTCCTCTTTTTCTTCTCCCTAAGCTTTGCCATGGCGCAAAATGTGAAGCCCTATATTGCTGTGATTAAAACTGAAAAGGGTAAACAAAAGGGGATTTTATATAAGGTAGATTCGGCAAGCGTAATTTTAAATCATGATGGCGAATTTGTTACCGTTCCCTTAAACATTATTAAAACGGTACAGATCCGTACGATTAAAAAAGGTTATAAAGGGATGAACCTGATAAAAATAGGTACACAGGACCCCGATCAATACAAAATAGATGCCCGCGGAAAACTGGTAGATAAATGGGGCAAAGAAGCACCAACCTTAGAAGAGGAAGCTGGAATTACTTTTTTCTCTGTTATTTTTACCGCAATTGCCAATGCTGTTGCCTTGCCCATCCATGCCATTAACCCAAATGTCGCCAGGTTTAATCTCCATCAAAAAGAAGCCAGTAAAATAAACGAACTGAGTTATTATTCCATTTATTATCAGGCCAATCCAAATGTTTTGGCAGAATTGCAGCAGCTAAAATCCATTTCATCTACGATTAAGCATTAGGGAGTCCGAAGTCCTTAGTCTGAAGTCCAGAGTCTAATAAATCTATTTTAGTCCAAAGTTGCTAATCTATGGCTTCAGGCTATCAATCATGATCTATCAACCAATAAACCATTAACCAATTTGGCATGTAGCACCAACGCAATGACCAATGACCAATGAACCAATGAACTACTGAACCAATAAACTACTGAACTAACTTATTTCTATTGCTCAGCGTAATCCCCAGCGTCATTACTATGCTCGAGCCCAATACCACCAGGAACAAAAACGGTGTACCCACTTCCTGTATTTTTAGGGAGGCCGGCAGGTTAAAATAAAGTAAAATGCTGATCAGTCCGCGGGGGCGATGTATAAAATCGGGCCTAAATTATCCTTTTTGAATATTTTAAGGAAGAGCATCCTGATCAAGTATATCGTGATCAGAATGAAGAAGCCGTTGGCCAGTACAATCTTATTGTTCAGTTCGCCGATGTTCATTGTAAAACCGAAAATAACGAAAAAGAAGGTACGTAGAATAAAGGCACTTTCTGCCGATAACTGGTAAAGCTGCGATAAATCGGCTGTTAAATTTTTGTATAAAAAGATACTCCTGAACCAGGCATGCTGGATGGTATCGGCATTGTTCAGGAATAAACCTGTACTCAGGATCAGCACCAGCGAAGAGAGGTGGTAAGACTGACCGATGGCATAAACCAGGATGAGTATGGCGATAATCAGGAAAAACTTGATGTGGTGTACCAGCCTGCCCATAATATACAACAACACCACACAGGCAATGGCCGATAACAACAGGATGAGAAAGGTACTTAAGCCCAGGCCGATAAATGCGGAGGTATTAACCGAATGGTTGGTAATGGTGAAATTAAAAATGATGATACCCAGGATATCAGAGAAAGACGATTCGTAGATCACAAACTCTTTATCCTTATTGTTTAAGGCTGCGGCCGATGGAATGGCAATAGCCGAACTGATTACGCTAAAAGGAATGGCATTGGCAATACAGGTATATAAATCGTGGTGCGAAATCTGGTAAATGATGGTCGTAATTACGCTGATGGTGCCGAGCAAAATGGTTAAAGCTGAAAAAAAAGCACTTTTGATGATCTTGTTTTTATGCTGATCATATTTAAGTTCGAGGGAGCCCTCAAAAACAATTAAAATTAAACCTACTGTACCTAAAGTAGGGAGTATGGATAGAAAATTAAAAGTCTGTATTTTAAGATAATCGACCAGGAAACGCAAACCGATGCCCAATAAAAGCAGCAATAAAACCGATGGAACTTTGGTTTTACTGGCCACTAAATCAAACAGATAAGAAAAAATAACTAATCCGCTTAAAATAATAAGAATGGTATAAGTTGTCATATTTTTCAGCGTAGGTAAGCCGCTAAAATAAAACAATCAAGCGAAGCAAGAAGTAAATTATTGTAAAAATTATGCTTTAAAGAAAAGTGCTTTCAGCTCACTGGCATCGTCGGGGTTCATTTTTCCACCCAAAACCAGGCGCAATTGCCTGCGGCGAAGGGCTCCATCAAACAGATCAGTTTCTTCGGGTGTTTCTGGTATCAGCTCCGGTACGGGGATGGTCCGCGCACTCTGATCTACCGCAACAAAAGTATAATAAGCCTCGTTGCTTTTCTGGCGGGCACCACTTGGAATATTCTCTGCCCAAACATCCAAACGAACCTCTACGGAAGTATTAAATGCCCTGGTTACTTTAGCCTCAATGGTAATCACATCGCCCAGTTTAATAGGGTGCTTAAAAGAAACATTATCAACAGAAGCGGTAACCACAATGCGGTTACAGTGTTTTTGAGCAGAAATAGCAGCCGCAATATCCATCCAGTGCAGCAAACGGCCACCCATCAGGTTATTTAAGGTATTGGTATCATTTGGCAGTACCAACTCGTTCATGATGGTAAAACTTTCTTTGGCGAATTTCTTTTTAGGGCTCATTTGAACGCAAAAGTAACAAAAATGTATGTTAAATCTCATCCTAAATGGATTCTGATAGATTTTAATGGGATTTGCTGATGATCTGAACTATTATGGAGATTGTAATTTTTGCGTAAGGAGTAAAATCAGCGGGCATCATGCAAAAAACAATTCAATGCGAATCCTGTTGTCATAAAAAATTAAGTTAATGCAGAACCAGACACTGATCCAATTTTTTCATTGGTACTATAACGAAGCGCAAAATTTATGGACAAAAGTGGCTTCCGAAGCCACTCATTTAAAAGAAATAGGGATTACAGCAGTTTGGCTTCCGCCGGCTTATAAATCGAACAACGCCGCTTACGATGTGGGTTATGCCACTTATGATTTATTCGATTTGGGTGAATTTGACCAAAAGGGAGGCGTAAATACCAAATATGGCGCTAAAGACGAATATATTAAGGCCATTGAAGCCCTGCATGAAAATGGTGTAAATGCTTTGGCCGATATCGTTTTTAACCATAAGGCCGGTGGCGATGAAGTGGAAAAGGTGAAGGTGAGAACAGTAAACCCTGATAACAGAAATGAATTTACGAGTGATGTTTTTGAAATAGAAGCCTGGACAAAGTTTACCTTCCCGGGGCGACAAGGCAAATATTCTGAATTTATCTGGGACCACAATTGTTTTAGCGGGGTAGACTGGGCCGAAGACCTTAAGAAATCGGCCATTTATTCTATCCAGAATAATGTAGGTGAAGGGTTTGAAGAAGTTCCTTCTACCGAGCTCGGCAATTACGATTACCTGATGTTTAATGATATTGATTACCGCAATCGTGCCGTAGTAGAAGAATTAAAATATTGGGGCGAATGGGTGGTAGAAACCACTAAGGTGGATGGTTTTAGGTTAGATGCGGTAAAACATATTAACCCGGGTTTTATAACGGAATGGATTGACCATTTGAACCAGAAATTTAACCGCGAGTTTTTTATCGTGGCCGAAGATTGGAATGTGGTAGATATAGAAGGACAACTGGAATATATTGAGCTTACGGGAGGTCGTACCCAAATATTTGATTCGCTCTTACACCATAATTTTTTTACGGCCAGTAAGGATGAGCGTTTCGATATGCAAACCATTTTTAATGATACTTTGGTGCAGGTGAAGCCGGAACTGGCGGTTACTTTTGTGGATAACCATGATTCGCAACCTTTACAAGCGTTGGAATCTTATGTCGATTTTTGGTTCAGGCCCTTGGCTTATGCCATGATTTTATTGCGTTTACAGGGCATTCCTTGTTTGTTTTTCCCTGATCTGTATGGCGGCATTTACGATGATCAGGATCAGGAAGGAAATCAGGTTCATGTTGAATTGGTAGCGATCCCGGCGGTAGAAACCATGAGTAAAATCCGTAGCGCCCTGGCTTATGGTGAGCAACGCGATTATTTTGATCATGGCAATTGTGTGGGCTGGACGAGGGAAGGGGATGAGGAACATGAAAACAGCGGACTTGCGGTATTGTTAAGTACAGGCGAAGAAGGATATAAAAAAATGGAAATCGGCAAACGTTTCGCCGGAAAAACCTTTGTTGATGCGCTAGGCTATAGAGAGCAGGAAGTAGTTATAGATGAAAACGGCTGGGCTGAATTTCATTGCAATGCGGGCAGTGTATCGGTTTGGGTGTTGAAAGTGGGGTAGGAGCTTTTGTCTAATCCGTGGTCTGTGTCACAGAATTTTATGTGGAGGGCGTCATGTCGAGTTTTATTTTCTTGCCCTGGTGCACTGTCTTGCCTCGGCTCGCCGCCGCCGATGGGCTCTTTCTTTTTGGTGTCAAAAAGAAACAAAAAACACCGGCTGAAAATTTTTCTTTCGAAGCCAGTGGGGTGGCTTGATCAGTGGAGTCCGAAAAATTTATTAGGCCGGATTTAAGTAAAACGTGGATACTGTGGCAAGGCCTAGCTGGACGGAAATATATAGAGCAAACAAGATGCTCAATCCTTGGTCTGTATCCTCATAAACCATTTATAATAATTTTGGATATTACGCGGTGTTCTGTGGGGACACAGAACATGGTTATCGGATCTTAATTGGTGTTTAATGGAGATGAATTCTCTAGAGGTATCGTCATTCCCAACTTGATTGGGAATCTTAATGCAATAAGCCATAAGATTGACTGAGCAATAGTGATCACTGCCTGAGTCTGTCTTGTAGGTACAATTAATTATAATATTCTTCTACCCTCAATCCCGGCCAGCAATGACGACCACACTAACGAACTATGTATTATGTAGATTATTGGCGTCAGCACGGAAATGTCTAATAGTAGCACTGCCCTGAATTAAATAAACCTGATCGGAACGAACATCCCGATTTTGATCCGATCAAATTGGCCGTGAACTTACATCGGGATAAAGTGCAGAGCAGGACTACCAGAACCGAAGCTCTAGAAACCTGCTTTCCAAATCATTTTAGTTTTGAACCTTTATGAGGGATATTTTACGCAGTGTTCTATAGGAACCAACCTAAGGATATGGGATTTAAACGAGATGAATTGTTTCGTAGTATCGTCATTCCCAACTCGATTGGGAATCTTAATGCAATGAGCTTTAAGATTCCCGCCTGCGCGGGAATGACGAAACCCTAATCGAATTTGTAAATAGAATCAGATTCCAGGCTAACCGGGAATTAAAATTGCTCAGCTAAATATTAATATTTAATTGGTTACAAAAAATTATCCTCAGCCCTGTATGCTGAAATAACCGCCAGTTCTCCTTCTTTTCCGGTTTTAGAATTGCCATGTTCCATGCCCATTACGCCTTTGTAACCTTTGGCATGTAAATGTTTAAACAGGTTTTTATAATTGATTTCTCCGGTTGTTGGTTCTTTCCGGCCCGGGTTATCGCCAATCTGAATGTAGGCAATTTCATCCCAGCAGCGATCGATGGTTTTAATTAAATCGCCTTCGGTGCGCTGCATGTGGTAAATATCGTACAGAATTTTGCATGAAGGACTTTTAACGGCCTTGCAAACCGCATAAGTTTCGTTTGTTTTTTGGAGGAAAAGTTCTGGTGTATCACTCAAAGTTTCCAGCACCATAATCAATCCTTGAGGCTCGAAAATCTCTGCACCGGCACGCATGGCATCAATTACGTTGGCAAACTGGTTGCCATAAGGTAAATTACGCTCATAAAAACCTGGCACCACGGTAAGCCATTTGGCGTTGCAACGTTTGGCCGCTTCAACCGATTTTTTACAGGTTTCGATAAACTTATCTTTAAACTCTTTTTTGCCTGTAGTTAAAGAAGTCTTCCAGTTATCGCCCCCGTCTACCACGAAAACACCCATGCGCATGCCCAGTTTCGTCAGTAAATTGCCGATTTTTTCCTGTTCTTCAACAGAGCGATTGAGATAACCGTTATCTTCTATGGAACGGAAACCCTTATCGTACATGAACCGGATCTGATCTAAAAAGCTTTTGCCAGCATGGTTTTGGAACATGCCCTGGTGCGGTGCATAATCAAGGTTAAAAGTTTTATCGCTTAATTTATCATTTGGTTTCTCTGCAGCAAAAGTATTGGTCAATCCTCCGCCTGTGGTAATAGCACCAGCAGCAAGGAGGCTGTTTCTTATAAATTCACTTCTTTTCATCGCTTAGGTTTTAGGCTATTGGTGTGTAATTAATTTTTTAAATCCTGTAGTTAGCGTATCGGCTACTTTGCCATCTTTTTGGTGGTACACAAAATAAGCTTCGAGGTTTTTCCGGCTTTCTACAAAGGCAATGGCCTCTTTAAGGTGCATGGCCATTAAAGCATTATCATACCCATCGGCAGTAATGGCATCGTTGGCATAAACGGTAACGCTGATCATCTCATTATCTAAAGGATAACCTGTTTTAGGATCGATCAGGTGGGAGATTTTCTTCTTTCCGCTTTGATGAAATTTCCGGTAGTTGCCCGAAGTGGTAATGGCTCCGGAGTTAATTGCGGCAATATGCCTGATTATGGGCGTACCATCTTTATCAGGACCTTCGATGCCGATTTTCATGGTTTCGCCATTGGGTTTTGGTCCAGATATCCTGATTTCGCCACCCAGCTCGGCCACATATTGTTTAATTCCTTTTTGTTCAAGATAAGCAGCAATTAAATCGACGCTGTAACCTTGTGCAATTCCATTTAAATCGATATGTACGCATGGTTTTGATTTACTGAGCCATCCATCTTTTAATTTCAGGTTTTTCATGCCCACGCAGCTGAGGATCGATTTGATGGTAGCCGGATCGGGTTCTGATTTTTCCTCTTTCGGCCCAAAGCCCCAGGCCTGAACCAAAGGTGCTACGGTGATGTCGAAAATGCCTTTCGTATCTGCATTGATCTCAAAACTTCTTTTAAGCACATCGTTCATAAAACGATCGGTTTTGATCTCTTTTTTGGCAGCGTTAAACTGATTTATCAATGTTCCCTTTTTGTAAAGCGACATCGATAAATCAATTTCATTTAATAAACTGTCTATGCCCTGTTTGGTGGCCAAACTATCGGTGGCATAATACATTATAGCGTAATCGGTTCCCTGTGCATAACCGTTAATTTTGTATTGCCGGATTTCTTTTTTCAAAGAAAAAGCCAGAATCAACGGTAGCAGGAGAAATAAAAATCTATAACGCATCTTTAAATTTAAAGCACTTTTGCCTGTCCTGGCATGGCGATAGGGTATAAACCGTTTGCATCGGGCATTAAGCGTGGATTGGCATCCCATGCAAAACGCTCAGGCAATAAACTGTTGTTGGCGGCCAATGCTTCATCCCACTTAATGGTTTGACCAGAGTAGGTGGCGTAACGGCCAATAATAGCAGAGAACGTGCTGGTTGCTGCGTAATCTACATTACTAAATTTATACTCTCCTTTAGAAACCGCATCGAAAAGCTCATCGTGTTCGGTTTGGTAAGGGTTGGCATTTCCTTTGGTATTGTGGTTATACAGCTCTTTGCCGCTATAATCTTTCATAATGGCCTGGTTGCTTCCTGAGAGATATATTTTACCTTTTGTGCCTTGGAATGATTCATCTACACGGTTGCTGATGCCTTCAAAATGCCTGCACTGACTGTTAATTACCGCACCATCGGCATAAGTTAATTCGATAGAGTGGTTATCGTAAATTTCGCCATAATCTTTTCCGGTTCTCCAGGCACGGCTTCCTGTTCCCTGTACCGAAACCGGGTGTGCATTTTTGATCCAGTTGGCAATATCGATATTGTGTACGTGCTGTTCTACAATGTGGTCGCCGCATAACCAGTTGAAATAATACCAGTTTCTCATTTGGTATTCCATTTCGGTTTGGTTTGCTTTGCGCGGACGAACCCAAACGCCGCCACTGTTCCAATATACCTGTCCCGACATGATGTCGCCAATGGCCCCATCGTTAATGCGTTTCATCGATTCGCGGTAATTGGTCTGGTAACGTCTTTGTAAACCCACTACCACGTTTAATTTTTTCTTTTTGGCTTCTTCGGCAGCGGCCAATACCTTTCTGATCCCCGGCGCATCAACGGCAACAGGTTTTTCCATAAAAATCTGTTTATTTTGTTTTACCGCTTCTTCGAAATGGATAGGACGGAAGCCAGGAGGAGTGGTTAACAGCACTACATCAGCCAATGGAATGGCTTTTAGGTAAGCATCAAAACCTACAAACTGGCGTTCTTTCGGAACATCTATTTTTGCGCCAAATTTTGAGCTTAAAGATTGGTAACTGCTATCCAAACGATCTTGAAAAGCATCGGCCATGGCTACCAGTTTAATATTGAATTTGGTGCTTAAAGCCTGGAAAGCTGCTCCTGTACCACGGTCGCCACAGCCAATTAAAGCTATTTTAATGGTGTCTGATCCGGATGCATAAGCTCCGGCCAATGGAATGCTGCTTAACATGGCGCCGCCTGCAAGCATGGCTGTTGCTTTTAAAAAATCGCGACGATCTTGTTGGTTAATTGGTTTTTTCATGTGTTTAGTTTTTGGTTTTAAAAGTCTTTTATAGGTTGTTTGTTGTAATAAGCATCTATTTCTTCCTTTGAGGGCGTTTTAGCTGGTCGTACTAAACGCATGCCTACAAATGGTGCTTCCGGGAACCACCAATTGCTTTTCGGAATCTGTGGATCCAACTGTTTCCATGATGGATCGGATGCCAGCCTAACCGTTGAAGTTAAATTGCCGGGTATTTCATCATAAGAGCCACCACGCACGGCATTCGGATAAAGTTTTTCGGGTTGGGCTACCGGATTTTCGCTGGTTTTATCTTTACCCTGGTTATAAAAATCGGCCAGGTATTGGTCGTAGGTCCACTCGCTAACATTTCCGTGCATATCGAACAAACCCCAGGCATTTGGTTTTTTTAATCCCACCTGATGGGTTTTGTTGCTGCTGTTGTCTTTATACCAGGCATAATCGCCGAGTTTAGCTTCATCGTTGCCAAAAGAATAATTGGTTTCTGTACCGGCTTTACAGGCATATTCCCATTCGGCTTCTGTTGGTAAGCGATAAAATACTCCGGTACGCACATACAACCATTTACAAAACTGTATGGCATTATATTGGGTCATGGCTACTGCGGGTTGGTGTTCTTTGCCCATCCCGAAGGTCATGTCCAGATAGGGTTTTGTAGGGCGGGTTACAGCATCAACTTCGGAAGGTATAGCGCCTTCACTGGCTTTTTTTTCGTAATCGCGGTAAAGAAAACGTTCAAAAATATCCCAGGTTACCTCATGTTTTCCGATCCAGAAAGCATCGAGTTTAACTTCATGTACAGGTTGTTCGTCAGGTTTGCCTGCTTTGCTGCCCATTTTAAATTTACCTGCCGGAATGGCCTGCATATCGAATTTTAATTTGGTTCCGTTGATGGATTGGGTGTACGAACCGGTTGGGTTTTGCGCAAAAATATGCACGCAGGGACTGAAGATTAATGCAGCGGCAATTAATTTTTTAAACATAATTTTTGGTTAGAAAGAATATTTTCTAAGTTTTATCTGGTCACTTTCTGAAACACTAAAGTAAATAACCACATTTAAAACAAAGAAAATTAATGTAACAATAAAGGTAGGTATTGTAACATTAAAAGTCAAACTGACAATTAATATTGCTTGAAGAAAAGCGCTTATCTTCTGTCGGTTACCTTATTGCTTAAATTGGTGAAACCGATCAAGGTATCCCAGCGGGCACCAGGACGGCGGTAGTAAACAAAGATCTGATAACTGTTTTCTGTTTGAAAGAATGCGCCTTCGAAAAACCGGGTTTCCATTACTTTGGTATCTTTATTAAACCAGGCATATTCATAGTCGTATAGGCCTTGTTTGAGCAATACATTACCATAAAATTGCTTTCTGTTGGCATCATAAAGGAGTTTGTTTTCGTTGCTCATGGTGTAATTGTTAAAGCGGCCCACCACGTAGGTATCTCCGTTTGCGCTGGGGGCAGGAGCATTTAGCGTAAACAGCACGCCCATGTATTCTGATTCTGTTTTATCGTCGCGACCATCGGTATTGCGGATAAAAAAGTTTCCGTTTTCGTCATACTGGTTGGCAAAAGCGCCAACAGCTCTCGATGCATCCTGAAAAAGCATTACGTTTACCGACTCGTTATCGCGGTAAATATCTTTAACATTATCGGCTTTGTACCTTAAACTACGGGTATCAAATTTCCTGAATTCGTTGTCTCCCCAAAAATCGTTGGTGTTAAGGTCGTTATAAACCAATTGGTTTGGTCGTACAAATGATGGCTTTGTATTCAGCTGACTGGTATTGGGATTGAAATTCTGCATCACCACCGCTTTTAAGTCCTGATAAGGGTTTTGGATCGGAAAAGTATGGTTAATGGTGAAATTGATTTTCTGTTTGTAATTTCTGTTTTCGACCTGTAGCGAGTTGGTAACTTCTGCTGCCACGGCCACCTGACTATCTAGCACATAAAAACGTTGCGAAATCACAGGTTTATTTTTGTCGCCATCAAGGTAAACTTTTAACACATAATTGCCGCCAATTTTAGGCTGGATCTGTGTGTTGGGTAAGCTGATTTCGTAATGTGTATATTTTCGGGTGGTATTGGATGAATAACGGTAATTCAGGATGCGGTCGTCATTAAAACTACCTAAATAATCAATGCTCGAAATCTGCGAAGGTTGCCATTCTGCATTACAGTGCTCAACGGTGTACCAATAGTTTTGGGTTCCGGCGAGCAGGTCATCAAAAGAAAAAGTAATGGTTTCTGATGAGTTGAGCATAATTACCGGTATGCTCTGTTCCTTATTGCTGTTGTAGCAAAGCACTGTTTTAATATTTGGAAGATAAATTTTATTCTCGTTGGTGAAAGTGTTGGCATTTTGCGCAAAAGCCAGGGTAGAGATGAAAAATAAAACCGGAATTAATATTTTCTGCATGGTTAAAAGTAAAGTTTTATTGGGAAGTGGCAAAGTCTGTTGTTAAGTTTAGCCACGGATGCGCGGATTAAAACGGAGGATTTTGCAGGGTGTCGTCATTCCGACCGTTTCCGAGGGATCTGTCTAAGAAGGAAATAATTGTCAAAAATGCAGTGATTTTTCTGCTCACCGGAACCTTGAATACGCTGTAATGCTGAGGCACGAAGCATCTGCAACCTATGAAACAGATGCTTCGTACCTCAGCATGACATAACCAAATATTAATCTCCGTGGCAAAAAAATGCAAAATAAAAAAGCCGTCCCGATTTTACATCGGGACGGCTTTATATCTATATTAACTTAAGTTAACCTTCCAGCTCCATAATTTCAGCCGCCAGCGTTTCCCATTTAGTCTGATTTTGATCCAGATCGGCCTTAACAGCTAAATAACGTTTGTTGGTTTCTGCCAGTTTATCGGCTTTACCATAAACATTCTCATCCGCCAGTTCTGCTTCAATATTTTTAACATTTTGCTCCAGCTCTGCAATTTGTTTTTCTGTTTTTTGAAGCTCGTCATTCAGTTTTTTCAACTGGTTGGCGGTATTAGGTGTAACCGGTTTTGGTGCTTCCTTTTGTTTTTCCGGCATTTTAACCGGGATAGGTTTAGCCACAGGAATGATGCGTTTGCTGTTCCACTCCTCATATTCGGCATAAGTACCAGGATATTGTTTGATTTTTTCGCCTTCGATAAACCAGATTTTGTTGGCCACATTATCCAGGAAATACCTATCGTGTGATACCGCAATAAAAGTACCTTCAAATTGTTGTAAAGCCTGGATCAGGATATTAACTGATTGGATATCCAGGTGATTGGTTGGCTCATCCAGAATCAGGAAGTTCGAATCTGTTGTTAATGATTTCGCCAGTGCCACACGCGATTTTTCACCACCTGAAAGCACTTTGATTTTTTTGAAAACATCATCACCTGTAAACAGGAAACAGCCTAAAATACTACGCAATTCGGTATCGCTATGTTTTGGCGCAAAAGCCTGTAACTCCTCTAAAATAGAATTGCTTAAGTGTAGTGATTCCAGTTGGTGCTGTGCAAAGAAAGTAGTGGTAACATTATGACCTGTTTCGCAAAAACCCTCAAATTTTTCGGCACCTGCAATCATCCTCAATAGCGTAGATTTACCTTTACCGTTTGCCCCGATCAAGGCAATTTTATCGCCTTTTTCGATTACACCTTCTGCATCATCTAAAATGTGTACGTTCGGATAGCTTTTAGTGGCGTGTTCAATACGCACCACATGCCTGCCTGATGGTTTAGAGAATTTAAAGGCGAAGTTTACTGTTGGATTATCATCATCCACATCATCAACGCGCTCCATTTTATCTAAAGCTTTCATACGCGATTGCGCCATTTTTGCCTTCGAAGCCTTGGCTTTGAAACGCTCTATCAAACGTTCTTCCTGTTTGATTTTAGCCTGTTGGTTTTTAAATTCGCCTTTCTGAATTTCTCCCCGTAAAGCCTTTTCTTCTACATAGAAGCTATAGTTACCCGCATAAACGTTCAACTTGCCTTTACGCGATTCGACCGTACGGTTTACAATTTTATCTAAGAAATACCTGTCGTGAGATACAATCACAATGGCCCCTTCAAAACCCATTAAATAGTTTTCCAGCCACTTAATAGAGGGTAAATCCATGTGGTTGGTAGGCTCATCCAGTAATAGAATATCTGGTGTTTGCAATAAGATCTTCGCCAGCATTACCCGCATACGCCAACCTCCGGAGAATGTATTTAACGGGCGCAGCTGATCAGCTGTGCTAAAACCCAAACCGGCCAGGATTTCGTTTGCCCTATATTCGATGTTATAACCGTCTAAAGCTTCAAATTCCTGTTGTTTATCGCTCAGTTTAAATAAAACCTCCTCGCTATAATCAGTTTCGATTTTTTTTAGCAGTTCTTCAATTTCATCGTGCAGTTGGTTTTGGCGCTCAAAAGCCTCCATGGCCACATGCAAAATGCTATGGTGCGATTCGTAAGAAAGTAAATCCTGGTTCAGGTAACCTATTTTAAGGTCTTTCGACATCGAAACAGTACCCGAACTCGGCGCATACTCGCCAACTATTATTTTTAAAAGTGTTGATTTTCCTGTCCCGTTGGCGCCGATTAAGCCTGCTCTGTCGCCGGGTTTAATGTGCCAGTTCGCGTCATCATACAAGGCCCTCGAGCCGATCAGGAATGTTAAATTATTTATTGAAATCATTTCGGCTGCAAAAGTACGAAATTTAAAGGCTTTTTTCAGATGGAAAGTCAAATAGCAAAACACTGTGTCCTAAACGCAGCGAAGAATCGTTTATTAAAAATTGCAAAATAAATTTTGATTTCAATAAAACCTTCTTACTTTTGTACTGTAATAAAAATAGTTACAGAATGAGCAGCAGCCGGTTTCCAGTCTCTTTACACATCTTAACCTTATTAAATGAGGCGAAAGGCACTATGGTGAGTTCAGAATATCTGGCCGGAAGTATTAACATTAATCCTGTTTTAGTACGTAAAGAAATCATAAATTTACGTAAACATGGTTTTGTAGAAAGTAAAGAAGGAAAAGGTGGGGGATCGTTTCTGGCACGGGCTGCGGCAGACATTAATCTGGGTGAGGTTTACCGTGCGGTTAGGAATAATAATGTTTTGGGGCAGAGCAAAAATGAACCGAATCCAAAATGCCCGATTGGCAGACAGATCAATCAGCATTTAGATTCACTTTACAGCGATGCAGAAAATGCTTTGATAGAGAATTTGTCGAAGCAGACATTGGCAGATTTCGCATCAAAGTTTAAATAAAATTTTTTTGTTTAAAACTGTAATAAAAATTATTACAATTTAACATAGATTAATAAATTAAAAATTGAATAACATGAAAGTAGCATTAATTGGAGCATCAGGCTTTGTGGGTAAAGCCATCTTAAACGAACTGGTAAACCGTGGAAATGAAGTAACTGCCATTGCACGTGATACTGCGAAAATTGAAAACAGTGATAGCAGCGTAAATAAAGTTGCAGCTGATGTATTGGATACAGAAAAACTGGCTGAAGCTTTAAAAGGTGCTGATGCAGTGGTAAGTGCATTTAATGCCGGCTGGACTAATCCGAATTTATATAACGATACGGTGCAAGGTGCAGAGGCTATACAGAAAGCGGTAAAAGCAGCAGGTGTTAAACGTTATATTTTTATTGGCGGGGCAGGTACTTTGCAGATTGACGGGCACCAGATTGTAGATGGACCAAATTTTCCGGCAGAATATAAACCAGGAGCAACTGCAGTAAGAGATTACTTTAATACCTTAAAACAGGAAAAAGAATTGGATTGGTTGTTTTTTAGTCCGGCGATTGAAATGCACCAGGGGATTACCACCGGCCGCACAGGCAAATACCGCTTAGGTAAAACCAGTCCGGTTTTTAACGAAGAAGGCCGTTCTATTTTATCTGTTGAAGATTTAGCCATCGTAATTGCTGATGAGCTTGAAAATAACGCGCACCACCAGGAGCAGTTTACGGCAGCGTACTAGATAGGTTTGTTCATTGGTTGATGGGCGGGTTGCCTAGGGTTGATGGTCTGATAGTTCATGGTTGATGGCCGAGTTGCCTAGGGTTGATGGTTTGATAGTTCATGGTTAATAGTTTTATTGTTCATGGTCGATAGCACGCTGGGTTATACCTCATGGCTATCAAACCATCGCCCATGAACCATCAACCTAAATTTGAAGGTAAGAGCTATCAAACCATCAACCCATCAACATTTAACCTTTTTTCCATAATTACCATTAAGTTCTTATCTTCGTGGCATGTATCGCCTTATTAAACCAATATTCTTCAAATTTGACCCTGAAAACGTACATTATTTTGTAGTTAAGCGGTTAAAGTGGTTTAATGACAAGTTTCCTTTGGGTAAAACCATTATCAGGAGCAGCTTTGATGTTCATATTAAAGGATTAGAACGCGAAGTTTTCGGCATAAAATTTAGGAATCCTGTTGGTTTAGCTGCCGGATTTGATAAAAACGGCGAATATGTGGAGCCATTAAGTAATTTAGGTTTTGGCTTTATCGAAGTAGGTACAGTAACGCCAATGCCACAACCAGGCAACGATAAACCCCGTATGTTCCGCTTGCCTAATGATGAAGCGCTGATTAACCGGATGGGCTTTAACAATAAAGGGGTAGATGTAATGGCGGAGCGTTTACGTTTGCTAAAAGATAAACATCCTGACATTGTGGTGGGTGGAAACATCGGAAAAAACAAGGCTACGCCAAATGAAGATGCGGTAAGCGACTATATTAAATGTTTCGACCGTTTGTTTGATGTGGTAGATTATTTTGTGGTGAATGTAAGTTCGCCAAATACCCCGGGCTTACGCGAGCTTCAGGAGAAAGAGCCGCTTAAAAAAATTCTTAATACCTTACAGCAACGCAATCGTAAAAACGATATTTCGCGTCCGATTTTATTAAAAATAGCGCCCGATTTAACTGATGCACAATTGGATGATATCATCGAAATTGTTGCTGAAACCAAAATTGCAGGTATTATTGCTACCAATACCACCATCAGCAGGGAAAATCTGGCTACTGAGAAAGATTTGAAAGCACAAACGGGAGGCTTAAGCGGTAAACCTGTTAAAGAACGTTCTACAGAAGTAATCCGATATCTTTCTGAGAAATCGAACAAAGCATTCCCTATTATCGGTGTGGGTGGAATTCATTCGGCTAAAGATGCCAAAGAAAAATTAGATGCTGGGGCTTCTTTAGTGCAGTTATATACTGGCTTTATTTATGAAGGACCGGGATTGATCAAAAGTATATGTAAAGAATTGGTTTAGTTTTTAGAACCTATTTATTTTTAGTGCATTTTTGTCACACTGAGCATAGTCGAAGTGCTTTTTAACAAATGCTTATTCCATCTATGTTGATAAACTGGAAGCATTGTACCCAAACCTGTTTTTAAAAGCAAAAGAAAAGTGAGACAGATCTTCAAAACCAAGATCAAGGTAAATTTCTGAAGGTTTGTGCTTTTTGTTCTCAATCAGGAAATGTGCTTCGCGCAAACGTTTCTGGAGGAGCCAGTGGCCGGGCGTATCGTTAAATATCTTTTTAAAATCCCTTTTAAAAGCTGAAATACTACGGCCTGTTAAAAATGCCAATCGATTATTACTGACATTGAATTTATAGTTTTTGTTCATAAAGGCTTCGAGGTCTATTTTTCCGGGGATTCCGAAATCGAAAAAAATATCTGCATAGCGCGGATTGCTTTTTAGGATGACATTTAGCAGTTCCTCTCTTCTAAGATCTGAATGATCTACATCGATTTTTCCACCACTTTGGTAATACGGACTAATGGTTTTTAGAAAATCAGCAATGAAGCCACTTTTTTTTGGTTTTAAAAATACATTTTCTGAGCTGAATCCGGTCAGTTTTGGCTGATGTTTATCCTTAAATTTCCTCAAAAAAACCTCATCAAAAATAACCACCACTTTTTCGAATTGATTGGCTTCTTTTTGTTTATTGTAACGGGCTAAATGATTTTTTCTTACTATGCAGCTTTCGCCAGGTGCAAGGTTATAGCGTTTATTTCCATCATAGCCCTGTATGTTACCTTTTATCAGGTATAAAAAGAAGTGTTCGGCAATAAACTGCTCAGGCGAAATGGCTGGGCCGATGTAACAGGATTTGATTTTATCTACTCTAGTAAACATTTAATCTCCGTTTTTATTTAATTCCGCGCCACCATTGCTTAAACAGCTGCTTTCTATGATCAAGATATACAATTTCTCCAATCATCGGAGTAAGTAAAGGAATATGGTTTGCTTTGGTGAGTTCATAAATTTTGATCAAAGGTTCGTCCCATGGATGTTTGCCCAAGGTAAATTTAGAGGAATGGACTGGTAAAACACTTTTGGCTTTTAAATCTTTTGCCGCCTGCAGCACATCTTCGGGTAAGTTATGTACCGAACGCCAGGCTTTATCGTATTGACCGTTTTCGATAATAGCCAAATCAATCGGGCCAAATTTTTTACCCGCCTCGGCATAATGGTTATCATAACCGCCATCTCCACTGTAGTATATTTTCATGGATGGAGATTGGATGATGTAAGACATCCAAAGTGTTTTTGCACTACGCAAGCCTCGACCAGATTCGTGGTGGGTAGGGGCGGTGTAAATGGTATAATTCGAGTCTATGTTAATTTGCTCGTTCCAGTCTTTTTCGATCAATTTTTCTTCCGGATAACCCCAATATTCGAAATGTGCGCCTACACCCAGCCCGCAGATCACGTGTTTTACCTTATCTCTTAGCGCTACCACCGTTTGGTAATCCAGGTGATCATAATGATCATGCGAAATGATCAAGTAATCAATTGTAGGAATATCCGCTGCGGTGTAAATATTACTCCCTTCATAGGCTTTTGGGCCCCATGGCAATGGCGACGCACGTTCGCTGAAGACAGGGTCAATCAAAATCCTTTTGCCATCCAACTGGATAAAACATGAGGAATGACCAAACCATACCAGTACATTCGAGTCTAAAGGTATGTTGAAGAGGTTTGTTTTGATAGAAGGAATATGATCTACAGGACTTGTTCTGGGGTGGCTTTTAAATAATGTGGAATAAATTTCCCCTGCGATACTATAGCCTTCCGAAATGGTTGGTTTTTCAATCTGGTTATGGAATTGTCCATTTTTGTAATGAGATGATTTTTCTATCCTTGTCAATCTTTCTCCTGCAGGTTCAGCACCAAATTGCGGTTGCCGCATATAAAAAAAGGTGACAACAGCTAAAATCGCTATGATAATAAGCAAAGAAAGAAATGTGTTTTTTATTATTTTAAAAAAACGACGCATTTTTGCTTTCATTATTTTGCAGCCAGTATCTTGATGTCGGCAATTTCTAAAACCTGCTTCTGATAGCCTTTTTGTACCGCATTGATCATCGCCTGACCAACTTGCTTAAGGGTTAATGATATTTTCGGCAATAGGATAGGGAAAAGCCATATCACAGGTTTAAATAGTGCTTTTACATTTTTTTGCGCTTTAAATGGTTTCATAAATCCAGGACGGAAATTGTACTGCGCTTTAAATGGTAGTTTCATTAAGGCATTTTCGGTTTTGCCTTTTATGCGCGCCCACATAATTTTCCCTTTTTCGGTACTATCCGTATGTCCGCCAGAGACAAAGTTGAAAACCATACCCGGGTTCCATTTTATCAATTGTTCGGCAAATGCCATGGTGGTTTCGTAAGTGATGTAGTTGTATTTTTCTTCGTTCATGCCTACAGAACTGATTCCCGCACAATAAAAACAGGCATCGTAAGCTGCTAACCGGTTTTCAAAAGTTTCCAGTTTGGTAAAGTCCTTAACAATTAACTCTTTTAATTTAGGGTGCTGAAAATCGTAATGCCTGCGGTTTACAATCAATACTTCTTTTACAACCGGGTTTTCTAAACATTCGAACAAAACCCCTTCGCCAACCATTCCGGTGGCTCCTGTGATAATTACCTTCATTTGATGATGTAAATTGGTTACCGACTAATTAATATACAATTACGGCTTTTATCAGGTTAAAACAAATTATTTTTTGATTACCTGATTATAAAAGACAAAGATCGATTTTAAAAGTAAATTGTGCTTTGTTGAAAAGTCCAATTTTAATTTGTTGAAAGGCTCAGAGGGAATTTGGTATAAGGTTTAAATAAATATCTAGAAGGGTATGTTTTATTTCTTAATGTTGGCTGTTAATTGTTGCCAGGATAACATGATGGAAATTAATACCATTAAGGAGTTAAGAAAATTAAGGGGAGATAAGTCTTAATGTTTTTAACTTCTTAATGGTCAGAAGATACTATGTAAACTATGGTCGTAGCAGGGCGCTACGACTAGGATAGGAAGCCACAACTATAAAAGGGATCTGTTACCAAAAATCGGGGCATAAAAAAAGCATCCTTTGATCAGAAGGATGCTTTAAAAATTTTTAGTTCTAAAAACTATTTTGCCAAAGCAGCTAAAACAGCATTGTTTTTAGCTAATTGATCGTTTTTAGGTTGTGCAGAACGGCTACCTAACTCGATGTTAGTTGCTCTCTTTAAAAATGCTACCTCTTGGTGAGCTGTATTTTTATTTCTTCTGTCTTTTCTTTTTAATCTGGTAACTGCCATGGTAATAACCTTTTTATTATTTTATTTGTACAAATGGAGGTCGAGAGCGGATTCGAACCGCTGTAGAAGGTTTTGCAGACCTCTGCCTAGCCACTCGGCCACTCGACCCTTAAATTCAAGGCTGCAAAAATAGCAATTATTCGTTAGCCCGCAAATAATATCTCAATTTAATTTCGAACTCTCACTAACTCAGCGCAAAAGATTGCAGCACTTACGGCTACATTTAACGATTCGGCTTCTCCGATCCTCGGAATGGTAACCGGTTTATTTATTTTTTTGATCACTTCGGGCGATATTCCCTTGCCTTCATTGCCTAAAATTACCAATCCTTCGCTTCCCCACTGGGTTTTATAAATCGATTCGCCATCTAACAAAGCACCGAATACCGGGAGGGTATTATCGGTTAAAAAAACCGGTAAATCAGCCTCAAAAATATTTACCCTTGCCAGCGATCCCATGGTCGCCTGAACGGTTTTTGGATTAAACACTTCCACACAATCTGCAGAGCAAATGATGTTTTTAAAGCCGAACCAATCTGCCGTTCTGATTATGGTACCCATATTGCCCGGATCCTGCACGCCATCTAAAACCAAAGTAAACTGATTTTTCAACTCTTTTTGGTCTAATTCCTTGTTTTTTGGTAGGTGAACAAGTGCTAAAAAGCCCTGTGGTGTTTGCAGCGTACTAATCTTGTCTAATTCAGCGTTCTTTACCTCAAATAAGTTTATATTTGCGGGCAATTTGGGTAACAAATTGTATTGTTCGCTGTTGTAAAATATGGTATGAATGTGGTAACTTGACTGAATAAACTCTTTTATGGATTTTATGCCTTCAACAATAAATAAACCATGCTCTTTACGGTATTTTTTTTGATGTAACGACTTTATAAAACTAATCTGTGATTTTGAAAGCATACCAATACTTAATAAATATTAAACTGAAAAGCACTGCAATATTACTATTTATTATTGTTTTAATTCAGGCCTGTTCATCAACAAAATACATTGCCGACTATCAATCGATCGTTAAAAAGGTAACGATTGACAGTGTTGATGCTAAATTTGAAGAGCAAGCATATAATTATGTTCAAAAAGATCTCAGACCAGCTTCTAAGCTGAGTATCCAGGTGCCATTATACAATCTGTTTAATACCAAGGATGGAAGGTATAAAACAAGTGATATCAAGCCTTTTGGTACCCCTCCGGCAATTTTGGACAGTACTTTGGTCGAAATTTCGAGAACCCAGATACAGAAATTCTTAAAAAGTAAAGGTTACCGTCAGGCAGAAGTTACTTCTTCGATAAAAGTAGCCGATAAAAAAGCGGAAGTTATTTTTAGCGCGAAGCCCGGTCCAGCTTATTTCATCGATAAATTGACCGATTCAATCCCGAATAAAAATATAAAAAACCTTTACCAATCAAATAAAGCAAGCATAAGCCACCTGCACAAAGGCATGCAATACGATGAAGATTCTTTAACTTATGAGCGGGAGCAGGTTTACCGCATCATGAAAGAAAACGGTTATTTCTACTTTTTAAGACCTTATGTAAACTTCGACGTTTATGGCGCAGAGCCAACTTCGAAAACCAATAAAATTGATTTGAATTTAAATGTAACCGATCCGGCAGAAGGACCGCATAAACAATTCAATATTGGTTACACACACATGATTATTGCTCCAAATCCAGATGGTTTTCCTGATTCGGTGCGTTACAAATTAAATAAAGATACTGTTAACGGGATCATCTTTACCGATTTCTCCAAACGTTACAGACGAAATCCGATTGTGAGGTACGATTTTTTAAAACAGGGTGAACTATACGATATCCGCAATGAAAACCTGACTTACGACCGCTTATACGAGCTGAATATTTTCAAGAATGTAAAGATCGATTATTTTAGAAGAGATAGTACCTCTAATAAAGTGAATGCTGTGATCCAATTGATTCCGCAAAAGGTGATGACCAACCGTATAGAGGGAGAGGTGCCTTTTAACGGGGGTACAGTCGGTTTTAACTTAAGTAATACCTACACAAATAACAATATTTTTAGAGGTGCAGAGCGGTTCGAGCTTCAGGTAAAAGGTGGTTTGCAATCCAGAATCGGCAATGGTGCTAAACCCTTCAGCGATATTTACCAGCGCGATTTTTCGATCAGTGCGAGTATTACTGTACCGAGGTTAATGATTCCTTTTTATAATCCGGTGCTGGGCGGAAACGGAATGCCGCATACTACCTTTTCGAGCAGTTACATTTACGCCTTGCAAAAAGATGTGTCGGTAAGAAGGATTTTCATTAACTCGATTACTTACGACTGGGTTGAAACCAAATCCAAACTTCACTCTTTTACCCCTTTAAATTTTGAGTACCGCTTTGGTAATTTAGATCCTAATGTAGACCCTAATACGGTGCTTAATAACCTTTATTATTCTACCTTACTTGGTCGTAAGGATTTAACCTTAGGTATGAAGTATACTTATACTTTAAACGCAAATAAATTGAATGAGTTCAGGTCTTTCGTTTATTTAAGGGCAGGAATGGATATTGCAGGCAATATGTTGCAAGGGATATCTAAATTAACCGGCAACAAGAATGATCCTGCAGGTGGCGATCCGGCGAAAATATTGGGCCTGCCTTTTAACCAATATATGCGTCCTGAGGTTGATATAAGATGGTACAAACACTTAGGCGGCGAAAAACAGTTTGTTGCCCGTTTAAACGCAGGCGTGGCTTATGCCTACGGAAATTCGGTATTAACAGGTATTCCTTTCGAGAAGCAGTTTTTTGCAGGCGGATCGAATGGGGTGAGGGCCTGGCAGGCGAGAACCATTGGCCCCGGAAACTATGATAGAGGACTTTTAAGAAGCGATACCTTGAGGAAAGCATTTTTTGGGCTTGACCAGCTTGGAACCATGCGTATTGAAACAAACTTTGAGTACCGTTTCACTGTTGCAAAGAATTTTTTGGGTGCTACATTAAAAGGAGCAGCCTTTGTTGATATTGGCAATGTATGGAATCTTCGTAAAGGTGAATCAATTCTTGCTGCCACTCCAGCACTTGATGAGCAAACGGTATTTAAATTAGGTAAACTGGCTCAACAACTTGCTATGGGTACGGGTTTTGGCCTAAGGTACGACGTGCAATATTTTGTTTTTAGGTTTGATGTTGGATTGAAGCTTAAAGATCCGCAGTTTACGGGCTCCGATCAATGGGTAATCAGTAAGTTTTTATCTGGTGCCAGGGATTTTAAAGATACTTACAACGCCACACACGGGCCTGATACTTATCGTTTCCTGCAGTATAACTTTGGTATTGGTATGCCGTTTTAATTAACCAAAAAGGCTTAATGCTTTAGGTTTTGTTTCCGGATTTTTAAAAGCAAATTCTTTGTAAGGTTGCCATCTTTTATCCTGGTGTTTGTAAACAGAAAAAGAGGCTACCTGGAATTCGCGCTTAAATTTTCGGTCTTTAAAATCAGCCATGATTTGAGTGAAAACGGCTTTTATATCCCTGAAAGCTAAAGTTAAATGTGGATTGACTTTTTCTTTTTTCTCTATCAGTTTTAGAGGCTGTAAGGCTTTTGAAATCTGTTTTTCAAGATTCATAATTCCTTCGTTCTGCGCTACATCCAGGTAGAAAGTGTGCTCCGGAAAGGCATTAAAATTTCTAAGCACTTGTGTAAACGGCGTGTTAAAAGAAGCATCTTCAAGTGATTTGAAAAATCTGTTTTCGGCCGCTAATGACGATAATTTAACCGGTGGATACAAAGTGATATGCGCAGGCCTTTTTAAAGATTCGTGTACATTAAACTTCTCTGAAATGTAATTCCTGATCTCATCAATATCTTCCACAATAGAAACAGGAGGAACCAAACAGACTAAATATAGATTTTCCACGGATCAAATTTACTAAAAAAATTAGCATAAATGAAAGGTGAAATGGTTAAAACGATTGGTTATTTCTTCTTTAGCCTTGATTCGTGTCTCCACGAACCGTTGTTATGGTTTGTGTCCTCACAGGCTACTTAAGTTTATTTTTGCCACTGATGCACAGATTAACACGGAAGAATTCCACGAAACGGACTTTTGCTTAATAAACCCGACCGACAGCGTTACCCCGATTTTAGTTTAACTTGATTTATAGAACATTTATCGGGGTTAAGCAAAGGTCGGTACTGGCGGAACCGAAGAACTACAGCAAAGCTTTTCTAAAAAAAACATGTAACAGCAAACAATCTTCGTTTCTCCGTTGCCGTGGTCTGTGTCTCACAGATCACTTAAGTTTATTTTTGCCACGGATGCACAGATTAACACGGAAGGATTCCACGAAACGTACTTATGTTTAATAAACCCGACCGACAGCGTTACCCCGATTTTAGTTCAATTTGATTTATAGAACATTTATCGGGGTTAAGCAAAGGGCGGGACTGGCGGAACCGAAGAACCACCGAAATTGCTTTTCTAAAAAATAAATAAATTCTGCAACTAAAGCAATCTTCGTTTCACTTTTTACACCCTGCTTAACAATTCGCAAACCTTGAAGTAAAGATTGCTTCGCCGGCTGAAAAAGACGTCTCGCAGTAACGATTTACGCACATCATTTAAAAACATCAAATGAGGTTCTTCAAGCCATCAAAAATACTTTCGAAAAAGGTAGAAAGGTTTAATCCGTTACTATGGTTAAAATAAACAAATACCAAAAACACAATCACCACAAATATGATGAGTTTGCGGAAGGCAAAGGCAATAATGATGAGGGCGATAGGAATGATAAACAGCCATAAACTATTGATGGCGTAAGGACTTAAATCGGTATCTTTTTTATACACATATACCAATTTGCTGTGCGTACCGGTATCGTTCTGATGTTTGATGTATACGAATGTAGATTTATCGATCGGCAGCGGCAGCACGGCAATACCATCGTTAAATTTTAAAATCTGGGTAAAACCACTCACACTGAAAGTATAGGTTCCGTTTATATTCTCGTTGGGATTGTTTAACGAATCGGCTGCAATAATGGCTAATTTATTGTTTTTAAGCAGGTTTTCTTTGACCAGGAAATTATTGATTGCTGCATTTTGGGCAAAGCCGGAAAAGCCGATTAAACACAGGGATAATAAGAGTAAGATTCGTTTCATTCGATAGAACGTTTATTGTAAATTAAATAACCGATATGCAATAATACACCATTTCTTTTAATCGCATCATTATATAAATTATAGCTTAAGCTTACAGGACCAAGTGGAGAGTGATAAACTAAGCCTGCCGTAGCGGCGTAACGTAATTTGGTAATGGCCTTTGCATAATCCACATCCTGGAAATTGTTCAGCTCAAACTCTTTGTGAGGCAAAAATAAATATCCTTCCAATCTAAAATCGAGATTTTTTTTAACATTATAAATGTTTTTTATTCCGCCGGCAGCATAAGTGGTGGCCCTGAATTTATCAAGGAACAATGAACGGCTATCCTGCAGCGGATAAAAAGCCGGAGCAGTTAACAAGGTAGCGTAATAATTGCTAAATAAAGGCTGATTGGAAATAACTCCCTCTACAATATAACCCAATGTATATTTTTTGAGGTGTAAAAAATAATTTTCCTGGGTGAGTTTAATGCTGCCCCAATGGTGCAAACGGCTAAGCTCCTGGGTTTTAATAAAACCTGGGGTACTGCGGAAAATATTACCTGGATCGTAATTTTCGCGGCCAGTTGTATAATTAAAACTTAAAGAAAAGCTCTGTCCGTTTGTGGCGTACTGTTTTCGGTTGAGCGAATTTTTTTCGAGGTTTAACGAACCTCTAAATCCATTAAAAACCGTTTCATCCAGCACATCTCCAACGCCAAAAGTATTGTTGGGGCTGTAATGATCACTATTATTGATAAAAGTAGAGTGAAGGACAATTTTTGTATTGTAATTTAAAGGCATGCCCACCATCAGGTCGATTTTCCGGTCGGATTGCTCGATGTAAATGGGGCGGGGGTTTTCGATAAAAATCTGACTGGTGTTATAATAATTCCAGTGGTTATAGGTTAGTTCGGCAGCGAGGAATAAGGGCAGCTTGGTTGGATAATCTACACGTCCGTTTACCTGAACAGATTCGTAGAAACGACCTGAATAAAAGCTGGTGCCAAAGGTGTACGATTTCCTGTTGAGGTAATTGTATTGCGCCCCGAGGAAAACATTGCTGATTGGCCTGGTGGAGATATTCCCACCCAGATCGAGTTTGAAGCTTTTTTTAGGTTGTGCCACCACCTCAAAGGTATAACTATCGGTTGCGGCCTGATAGGATATTTTAGGATATACCGTTTCAAAAGTCTGATCTGCAACGAGTTTGTAATAACCCCGTCTGATATCCTTAAGATCGAAAGTGCTTTGGTCGCTTTTAAAAAGCCTTTCTACGTATTTCTTTTGTTGCGCGTTAACCCCTGATACGGTAACGTTGCTGAATTTTAACTCTGGTTTTCTTGCATTAAATTTTTCTCTTCTTTTTGCCAGTTCTTCGTCGTTTACCCTCTTGCTGATCAAAGCCTTTATCCTTGGCATATCGGCCATGGTTGCATCGTAGCCTTTTTTAATCAGCTCTGCCACCGGTGCAAAGTTGGTTACACCATAATTGGCCAGATCGGGCTGGATATATATCCCATTTTTACCGATCATGGTAGAATCTGATTTGGAAAGAAACATGTATACCAAAAAACGGTTCATCAAACGGTCGTCGATGTTTTTAGGGTACTCGTTATAGGTTTTGGACGAAACATTGGCCCCGATGATATAATCGGGCTTAAAGTCCCTCTCCATTACGTCAGCAGGGAAGTTATTGTACAAACCACCGTCAAAAACATATTTCCCATCCAGTTTAATGGGGCGGTAAACAATGGGGACGGTCATGGTTGCCCTTACTGCTTCGGCCAAACTGCCTTTGCTTACGGTGATACTTTTTTGCGATAGTACATCAGCAACCATACAGCGGTAGGGTACAAAAAGATTGTCGAAATTATCTTTAGAAACCGCTGATGCCTGTGAGAAAAGTTCTAAAAAGGCGAAATTTAAGGGGATATCATTAATGAGGTTGGAGCGGAAACTAAAATGGAAACCCGTATCAATGGCCACTTTTGCAGTAAGCATAGAAGCATTTGGGGCATTTTTCTGAAAATAATAGGTGTAATCGCTGGTATAACGCCCGTTTACCCAATTTTGGAAATCGTTACTGAGCGCTATTTCTTCAATCTGTTTTGGGCTATAACCTGCCGCATACATGGCCCCAACAATACCACCCATTGATGTTCCGGTAATGTAATCGATCGGGATATGATTTTCTTCTAAGGCTTTTAAAGTACCGATGTGTGCCAATCCTTTTGCTCCGCCGCCACTAAACACAAGACCAACTTTTTGCGCCTGCAATTGGTTACAGCACAAAACGAAAAGGATCAGCAAAAATCTTTTAAAAGTTAACACCCCTAAAAATAGGTGTTTTTCTTTTAAAATCAGTTCAATATGAAAATGTTGTAGGTTAAAAATGTTGCAAAACTTACCCATATTATGTATGGAATAAATATAAGCCCTGCCCATTTATTGATTTTATAAAAGGTTAACGCATTGATAATGATTATAGCCAGCAGCAAAATGATTTCGGCAAGGGCAAAACCAACCTCATGCAGGTAAAAGAAAATGAATGACCAGGCCAAATTTAAAATCAGCTGAATGAGGTAAATGGCTACTGTACGTGGAAAATGTACAATTTTATCTCGTCTGATCCAAACCAGGTAAGCCGCGATACCGATTAATACATAAAGGGTTGTCCAAACAGGAGCAAAAAGCCAGTTTGGTGGATTAAAAGAAGGTTTATTGAGTGTTGGATACCAGGTTTTAACAGATTTGGCCGTTGCCCATCCACCCAGGGCGCCAACACTCAGCGTAATGGCTATATTAATGATAAACGCTACCGGTTTAAATTTCATGCCGTAAATTTGAGTTTAAACATTGGTAAATCCTAAAATGTTTTTATCTGCCTATTCCCGGAACAACGGCTAAACTTTCATTGTCTTCGTTTCCAACGCTTTGTACGGCGAACAAATAATTGTCTTTACTGTAAGGCAATCTGAGTTCGGTGGCGGAGGTGAAAAATTTCTTTTCCCAAACCGGACTGCTGGTTTCGCGCATCAGCACATAATATCCTTTTATTGTACCATTTGCAGGCGCTTTCCAGTATAAATAAGTAGAATTGCTCAGGTTTTTAACATCTACTTTTACTTCGGTAGGGGCAGATGGGGCCTTTGCCAGGTTGGCCAAAACCGCAATATTTACACCCGTATTTTTGCGGAGGTATTCGAAATCCATAAATTCCTGCAGATCACCATAACGCACACCTTTTTCGGTTCTAAGGTCCTGGTGCTGGTGATCGAAGTTTTCGTTCATTTCGGTTATGCGTACCGCGGTAAAACCGTTTTCTACAAATGGGGTATGGTCGCCGCCGCGTAAAAACCTGTCATTCCGGTAAATCAGTTTTACTTCGAGCTGATCTATATAACGCTCGCCAATTTCTTTAACATAACGGGCCAATTGACGGCTTTTTCCATCATTTTCTAAACCAAACTGGCGGATGCTTTTAGCATTTTTATCCAGGTCGAGGAAGGGTAATCCCTCACTAAATACACGTAAACGGGTATTATCGATAATCTGGGTTTCGCTGCTATTGTTGCTTCCAATCATATCGTTGTTCAGCATCGCATCTACATTCCAGTTTTCTTTTTTTGCCTTTGCGGCCATAAAGCCCGATCCCAGCAAAGATTGTTCTTCACCACTTACGGCTACAAAAATAATGGTGGCAGCAAATTTATATTGGCTCATAATCCTGGCCGCTTCAATTACACCTGCTACACCGCTGCCATCATCGTTGGCGCCGGGTGCATCACTGGTTCTGTTCATTACATCGGTAACACGGCTATCGAGGTGGCCACTCACCACATACACGCGTTTATCATTTGCATCTGTGCCTTTTAATACGGCAACGGCGTTACCCAACAAAGTAGGCTGATCTACTCTTTTGCCGTCGGGTTTAAAGGTGGTGGTATCTAAATAAGCGGTTAACCTGCCATCGCTCTGTTTTGCAAACTGATTAAACTTGCTCACCACCCAATTTCTTGCTGCACCAATACCTTTTGTTTTGCTTTTAATATCGCTTAAGGTATTGCGGGTACCGAAAGCAACCATTTTTGAGATATATGACTTTAATGAATCCTGATTTACCGCTTTAACCATTTTATCGATATCCTGATTACGGATTACCGTAGTTTGTGCTTTTATGGATAAACTTATTGAGGCAAAAAGTAAAATTGAGTAGATTTTTTTCATCTGTATCACCAAAAATTAATTAGATAGCTAATATATTGAATGATAACCTAAAAACCGGGGCTTAAATGTGTTTTTCTGTAACATTTTAAGCATAAAAAAGCCCTTTGAAATAAATCAAAGGGCCGGATTGTTTGGTTTTTAATATTATTTTGCAACTGTTGACGCAATTTCCTGTGTTTTGTTCCAGTTACCGAAAGCTTTTTTAGCTGATGATTTCGCATCACTTAATGCTACGTCGCCGGCAATGGTTAAAAATGTTTTTTCAGGAGAAATCTGGCTGTAAAAACTTTTTACATCAGCAAGGGTTAAAGCATTGATCGAAGTTTCATTTACCGATTGATCGTAATCATAATCGTGGGCTTTCAAACTGGTGATCAGTTTAGCTTTTGCAATATTGAAAGTTTTTTGATCGATTGTGGCGTTCTGGATCAAAGCAGCCATTTCGGTTAAATCTTTTTCAAGATCGGCACTAGCGGTAGCCAGTTTGCCACTGTTATCTTTAAAACTGATGTTCGCGTTTTTACTCACATTTTCGTTTAATACGGCGTTTAGTAACTCAACTACGCCATCTTTTTTATCGCTGAATGCTTTAGCATCCAAAGTAAAGCTTGAGTAAGCCTTTGGCGACTTATCATTTTCTGAAATGATAATGTTCATACCGTTTTTAAGTTTGTAGCCCACCGGCTCCTTAAAGGTTTGTGCTTTAGCTGAATAAACCGAGAGGATGGCAACGGTTGAAAGTGCAATTGTTTTAATGGTGTTCATTTTATTTTTTTTAGATAAATAGGATTGACTTTTATTAAATAATGTTGAGCAAATGTATAGCTGATTAGCTTCGTGGCCTATATCAAGGCGTTAGAAAGGCAGGAATCATAGACGAACGGGCGTATATACGTGACGAAAGAGGGATCGGATTTCTGCAAATATATATTTTATTCATTTTGTTCATTATTTATTTTCTGAAAATATTCCTGTAGGTTATGCTTAGTTTTATTTTTGACGTTAATCTGATACTCATGAATTGCTTAATCGTTGATGACCATGTGATTGCCCGGAATACAATAAGTCATTTTTTACAGATTGATCCTTCTTTGAAACTGATTGCCGAGTGCGAAAATGCTGCAGATGCCTATCGGAATCTGGCTGTTCATAAAATCGACTTGTTGTTATTGGATATTGAAATGCCAGGGATATCAGGAATAGAACTGGTTAAAGGATTGGGCGATAAGCGACCGTTGATTATATTTATCAGTGCAAAAAAAGATTACGCTGCAACTGCATTTGATCTTAATGTTGTAGATTTTATAGCCAAACCCGTAACTCCCGACCGGTTTTTAATGGCTATTAACAAAGCGAAAGAAATTTATAACCTGAGTAACCTGTTTGTAGGAAACAATGCCGATGATTTTGTTTTTATCCGTGATTCGGGTTTAATCAGGAGGATCAGACTGGATGATATCAATCACCTGGAAGCGCAGGGCGATTATGTAAAAATTTTTATGGGTGAGAAAACGTATTCTGTTCACTCTTCACTAAAATCTATTGAAGATAAACTCCCTGTTAAAAATTTTCTCCGGGTTCACCGCTCTTTCATTATCAATATTGCTAAAATAGATACGATAGAAGGCAATACTTTAATTATACATAAGCAGTTTGTTCCGGTATCTGATGCCTATAAATCTGTATTAAATAAGCGGATGCATATTTTATAAAGGTTTATGGAAGCAATTGAAAAAAAACATCAGGGGCCGGATAAGCCAATTGATGTATTAATTATTGGTGAAACAGATCATAAGCAGTTATCCGAATACCTTGAAGAATACGATGTCAGTTTTATTATTGCATTTAATGAGGAGGGGGCGATTAAAAATCTCCGTGATTTTACATTTAAACTTGTTTTAATCGATATCGATTCGCCTGATCTGGCGTATTGTAAAATAGTAGCGCACATTAAAAACGAGCTGCTTTTAAACATTCCGATAGTGGCTATTATTGCTGACGGCGGGGAGGAGATGAAAAAGAGATGTTTTGATAAAGGAATCAATGGCTGTTTCACAAGACCGATCTCAAAAATAGAATTGGTTGGTGTTTTAACACAGTTCTTAACAAAAGAAGTTTCCTCTGAAGAAAATATCCAAACTGCTACATACCGAACCATCGATTTAGGTTATTTAAAAGAGATCAGTATGGGGAATGCAGATTTTGAACGTGAAATGGCCGGGAAATTTTTCGAAATTATTGCTGAAGAGCTAATCCAGTTAAATAATGATCTTGGAGAGGGAAATTACGAAGCGTTAAAACGTACGGTGCATAAAATGAAATCGACCATTTATTTGATGGGGCTAAAACCTAAATTAAGTGCAGCGATTGAAGCCATTGAATATGATCAGCTCAACCATGATCAGTTTAGGCATCATGTAGATTCGATTGTTTCCGTCTGTGAAAAGGCCAAAGAAGAGGTTCAGCTATTTTTGAATCACACAATATAACAATCTCCTCTTTGGTGCTGTTGTTTTTGCTAAATCTTATCAGACATACTGGTGACCCGATGTGGGGATTGATTTTGAATCGCCGATAAATTCTTTTATTTCCCTGATGGTTTCGTCGGGTGCACTTATGTGTGGAAAGTGTCCGGTAGCTTTCATAACCACCAAAAAGTTTTCTGGGGTATTTTTATAGATAAACTCGCCCGCTGATAATGGAGCCATGATATCGTTTGAACTCTGTAGTGTTAAACTTGGTACTTCGAGGTCTTTTAATTTATCCCTGTAATCGGCCTTAAAGGTGGCCATTGCAAAAGCCAGTGCCACGCTTGGGTCGGTAGCTTCAAAACACTCCTGCAAAAAGTCAGATAGTTCTGGTTTTAATGGAGTATCCATTACCACAGGTGCTAAATTTTTAACCCAGCCCGCATAATCTTCGGTGATGTGTTCAAAAATGGTTTCAATATCTCCAATATTAAAACCGCCTATGTAATTATGGTCATTTAAATACCGGGGTGATGGTCCGATAAATACCAGTTTTTTAAATGATTCTGGTTGTTGCAATGCAGCAATCATGCCGATCATGCTGCTTACCGAATGGCCGATAAAGATGACATTGGAAAGCTCAAGGGTATCGATAATATCGATTACATCGCAGGCATAACCTTCTAAAGTAGCGTATTTGCGTTTATCATATTGGCTGAGGTCCGAATCGCCAGAGCCTACGTAATCGAATAATATGACCTTGTAATCCTCCAGAAAGGCGTCTGTAATGTATTTCCAGGAACTTTGCGCACAGCCAAAGCCATGGGCAAACATGATTACCTGGCTACCTTCGCCAAGGATTTTTACATTATTTCTGATGAGTATTGGATGCAAGATGTTTGATTTTAAAAGTCCCCATTAAGTTAAACAATGTAACGGTTTTTTTATAAAAAAATAAAAAATGAACAAAACGCACTACTGTAATCTGTGAACAGACATGATGTCTCCTATTTTAATGTCCTTAATTCATTAATGGTCAATTGTTTGTTGGGTTTTATTATTACGAAATTAAGGGCTTTAAGGTTTTAGAAATGAAAAATTAAATGCTGAAGATGATTAAACTCAATCCTGTAAAAGCACATATTTTGCTCATAATCATTATCTTGCATATAATCAGCTAACCGAAAAAAACTAATATCCCTAATGAAAAAGTCCGTCCCAATTTTTTTTATTGTCTGTTTATTCTATCTAAATACAATAGCACAGGTTAATTTGCAAGCTTTTAAACCTAATGGGGCAACTGTTTCCACCAGGCAAAAAGAACTGGTTCTGAGCTGGCCAGTAGGTAATGGTGCCATAGGTAAAATGGTACTTGATCTGGAAAATGGCAGACCATTGTTCAGCAGTTTGCAGATGGGTAAAAAAGGTGCATTAAAAGTAGTTGCTGCAAATCTAGATCCCGCTTTTATTTTGCGGGTAGGTAAACGTACATTAAGTGCTGAAAGTGGTGGTTGGGATGTGTTTTTTGATCGTGTACCCACACGGCCTTATACCACAAATGTAGTAAAGTTTGAAAAAGGAAGTGCCAGCGTCTCTACACATGGTTCGCAAACTGTTGTTAAAATAGCAGGTATACAATCCGAATTGTTTAATGGTAGTTTAGAAATTACGCTTTACAACGGAAGTCCTTTGTTTAACGTTGCCGCAGTGGTATCTACCCAAAAAGATTCAACAGCTATTTTATACGATGCCGGATTGGTAAATAAAAAAGAGATGTGGACTAATGTTGCCTGGAGTGATGTAAAAGGTAATCTTCAGACAGAAAAGGCTGTTAAAACTGATGAAAGTAAAAATCTTGAAGTAAAATACCGTACCGTTATCGGCGAAAATGCTGGCGGAAGTTTGGCTGTTTTTCCGGCACCACACCAATATTTTTATCCATTGGATGAAGCTTTTAACCTTAAATTCACCTGGAAGGGCCGAAATTATTTAAACCTGATCTCCGGGTATGGTATTGGCATCCGTCAGGATCCTTTGGGAGATAAACGTTATGTGCCCTGGTTTAATGCGCCACCAAATACACAACAACGGCTCAATTTTTTCTGTTTGTTAAGCACTGGGAAAGCAGATGCAACTTTGGCGGAAGTGAAGAAGTTTACCCATAACGATACTTATGTGCCACTGGCGGGTTACAAAACAATGGCGAGCCATTTTCACAATGAGTTTATTTCTGACGTGGTGTTAAGTGGAAAAACTATTCCCGAAAAACCCGAATTTGTAACGGTACTGAAAAAAGCTGGTTTAAATATTGTAAAACTTGCCGAATTTCATGGTCCTGGACACCCGAAAGGGCCAGATTCGACCCGTTTGAAAGAATTGGACGCCTTATTTAAACAAACCCAAAGGCTGTCTGATCCTAATTTTCTGTTATTACCGGGAGAAGAAGCGAATAATTTTTATGGAGGGCATTGGCTGGCATTTTTTCCTAAACCGATTTACTGGATCATGTCGAGGAAAAGCGATTTTCCTTTCGAAAGCAACGATCCTAAATATGGTAAAGTTTATCGGGTAAATGATAAGGTTGAAATGCTCAGGTTATTGGAACAGGAGCATGGCCTGGCCTGGACCGCGCATGCGAGAACGAAAGCTTCAACAGGTTATCCGGATAAATATAAGGAGGAAGATTTTTTTAAATCGGAAACTTTTATGGGTGCCGCGTGGAAAGCCATTCCAGGAGATCTTTCCTTACCCACTTTAAGTAAAAGGGTGTTAAACCTGATGGACGATATGGCGAATTGGGGTTTGAGGAAACATGTGATTTCGGAAGCCGATATTTTTACCATTACCGAACAGAATGAAATGTACGCACATTTAAATGTGAACTATTTGCAATTGGATAAAGTGCCGAATTATGCCGATGGCTGGCAACCTGTTTTAGATGTAATGCGAAAAGGTAAGTTCTTCGTGTCGACAGGCGAGGTGCTGATCCCAAAGTTTAATGTTAATGGGAAAGGTGCAGGCGAGACGTTGAAAATTGATGCAAACGGTAAAACAACGGTAAACATGCAGCTCAACTGGACGTTTCCACTAAGTTTTGTAGAAATTGTATCGGGCGATGGGGCAAAGGTTTATCGTAAACGCATTAATTTAAATACAACGCAGGCTTTTGGCAAAAAGGATTTTAGCTGGCAGATTGATTTAAAAGGTCGTAAATGGGTAAGGGTAGAGGCCTGGGACATTGCGACTAATGGTGCTTTTACGCAAATGGTGTGGTTGGAGTAGTTTTACTGTCATCCTGAGGGGTAATCTATTGCATAAAAATCGATATTGATGACAGAAAAATCCTGGCGCAATGAGCTCACTTCGTTCGGTTAGCTTCGTGCCTCGCAATGATGACTTTTTTCATTGATTCTATAAATGGTAGCGTAGTAGAAAGGAATTCGAGCGTATAATACACCTGGTGAATTGTCATTCCCAACCTGATAGCTATCGGGTTAGAAATCTTAATGAACCATGTTTTAAGCATTACGATTCCCGCCTGCGCGGGAATGACGACCTTTTTAAGGATCAAGCCTACGCATTTGCCACGGATGCTCTGAATACACGAAAAATTCCCCGCGGTTTGTTACCTGAGCATTATATTGCTTTATATCGTCCGCGTTTATAACGAGGACGGATGGGAAAGGTAATTTTTATCGCTATTTACAACCATGCGGATGCAATATCCAAGCTTGCAGATACGATATCCAAGCTTGCGGGAGCGATTTACAACCGTGCGGATGCGATTTATAACCGTTCGGATGCGATATCCAACCGTGCGGATGCAATATTTAACTATGCGGATGCGATTTACAACCGTGCGGATACGATTTATAACTGTGCGGATGCAATATTCAACCGTGCGGATGCAATATTTAACTGTGCGGATGCAATATCCAACCGTGCGGATGCAATATCCAACTATGCGGATACGATTTACAACCATGCGGATGCAATATCCAACCTTGCGGATAGGATATCCAGCTTTTTGGGCATAAGCTTTTTGCATGCGCATTATGTTAACGTTATGCTGCATCAATCTTAAACCTCCTGATGGCAAGATAAAAAAAGGTAATGGAATATAAACCCGCAAGCAATCCTGCACATACTGCGGATGGGGTGATGCCAAAATCGTGGTTAGGCGGGAAAGAGAAATGTAGCGTAAGCATCAGGATAAATACAATTGCAATGCTGTAGAGGCCATTCAATCCTGCTTTTTTCAGAATAAAAGGATAACCGGTAATTTTTACTTCTTCTTTGTAATTGATGGCACCAGTATGTTGAAGCGCTTTTATTTTCTTTAATATATCGAGGGTAATCATAAAGGGGAGCAATAAAGACATCGGCAGTAAAAATCTGGCCAGATTTTGCTCACCGCTAAACAAGTGTACCGAATTTTGTGCTTTGAAGGCAAAATAAGGTACTACCGTGTTCAATACAGTATTTGGAATAAGGTGAATAAGCAGATTTTTGCGCACAAATTTCCGCCAGTTTGAGACTTTTGTCTCTTCATCTTTTATCACATCATCAGGCATTGGCCAATTCATTTAAATTTTCCTTAATCAGTTCCATTGCCCTGTCTTTGATCTGCCAGGCTTCAAACTCCCTTAAAAACGATTCGTTAGACATGAAAGAGAAATCCAGTTGTCCGTTAAAAGTGCTGCACACCAAAGTATTGGCGTTTTTCCATGGGAAAGCAACGGTTGGGCTATAAATGGTTTCTATGGAAAAATCCTGATAATCCTTAGGGATGTTCAAAAGTCCCATGTTGCTGAGTGTAATATCGTGGGTACCTTTTGTGGTTCTTAAAAATCCGATCATTTTATTTACCGATGAATGGAAATACTCGCTCATGCTCAAGAGGTCGTAAACTTTCATTTCGGCTATTTTTGCGTCCAGATCATTTTTTAATAGCTGCGCTTTGGCCCAGAAACTGTTTTCTATCGGGTCGAGTTTAAGCTCTGCAATGGGTGCGAAGGCAAACATGGTGTCTTGTTTTATGGCCTCTACAAATCGCCTGATATCAACCGGACAGATCACTTTGCCATGAGCTTTAGTGCCTTGAACGTGTTTGAAAGCTTCCATAAAGGCCACACAGATGGCAGCATGTACCGTTGTGTTTTCTTCCTTGCATTTCTGCAATAATTTTTTGGTGTTTTCGGCACTAATTTTCCAGTGAACGGCATAATTGTTCCGATCTACCTGATTGTTGGAAGTGGCTTTAAAAAAGAAAAACAAGCGACCCAGGGCTGCAAAAATCTTTCCTTTAAAGTGACCGAGTCTGGAGATGGAAAAATCTTCCGGCATCAGATCGTTTACTGACAAAAACGAAGGGTAAGGCGCCAGGTTTTGTTGGGGATTATCGATCAATGTCATCAGTTCACGCATCAGGTTTAATATGGTAGTTCCATCGCAGATACAATGCGGAAGTACGAGTAAAAAATCTGATTTGGTTTCTCCTTTTAGCCATACTAGTCTTGCCAATGGTTCATTCTGATTGTCAAAAAGTTTATACCATTCGGTTTTAGATTGTATTAACCAATCTTCATCTGTTAAACGATCGGTAATCCTGACCGGGATTTTACTGATATTTTCATGATGTACGAAATAGGGCGTTTTGCCTGTAGCATCGATATTCATCTGCAATAGCGGATGTTTCTGCTGGATTTTCTGCAATGCCCGATGCAGGTTTTCCTTGCTGATGGTACCAGATATTTTGGCACCAAAAACACAGTTTAAAGGTGTTTTAGCATCCACATGCATAATCCGTTCACCTAAAATTAATCTTCTTTTCATGCGGTTGCGCTTAAAATTTCAACGGGTTGCTCTAACTGGTTTTTAAGGATGGAGATCACTTTCTCTTTAATAGCTTCTGCTTCTACATAAGGTACATAACCTTCGCTGGCTACAAAAGTGAAATCCATTTGGTTGCGGTAAGTGGAAACGATCATGGTGGTAGTGTTACCCAAAGGTCCCACTACCGAAGGACTGAATACGTTTTCTACTTCAAAATGCTGGTATTGATGTGGGATATCGATTTTACCAAGGTTAGAAAACATACAATCGTTGCTTGATTTGCCATATTTTAAGAAATTGGTGAAGTTGTTTAACGCCGGGTGGCAAGCTTCCATCATCATCATCAGGCTGTAAGGATTGAGTTTTGAGGATTTATTGTTCACATCTTTCTGTAAGGCCCTCACATTATCAATAAAGTCTTTTTCTGGCAGTAGGGACAGTACAATCATTAAACCAAAAGCAAAAATGTGGTCTTTTTTAATAATCGGGTTAAAGTTCCTGATGTCGACCGGGAGCGATATTTTGTTAAAGGCTTTTTCTTTTCTTACTTCTTTAAAGGCCGTTAAAACTGCGGCACTCAACAAAGTATTTACGGTAAACTGATTGGCTTTGCAAAACTGGATGATCTGTGTAGTGAAATCCCGATCAAATCTCCAGTGGAGCATAAAATCTTTTTTTCGCTCAACGGCTACTTTTTTGATCGGGATGATCCATAGGGCGAGCGTGGCAATTTTCCCGATCAAACCATTTTTAGTCCGGTTGCGGTAACTGTTCAGCACCTTTGCAGGGATGACATCTTTTATACCCATAATCGGAATTTCTTTGCCGATATCTGCATCTGGATCGTCTAATAGCTGAAGCAGTTCGGTTAAAATCGAAAGCGTTGCGGTGCCATCGCAAAGGCAGTGGTGGTATACCATCAAAAATTCGGATACCTCTCTTCCTTTTAGCCAGGTAATGCGGCAAAGTGGTGCAGTTGAGGCATCAAAAACAGTTTTCCACTCTTGTGTAGATTCCTGCTCCCAATGATCATCACCTAAACGCTCTACTATTCGGATGGGAATTTTAAAAGCTTCGGTAAGGTTGGTTACAAACCAGGGCTTTTTATCTTCGTCAAAACGAATTGCTGCGGTTAACCAGGGATGTTTTTTCTGGATTTTAAATAAGGCAAATTTTAAATCATCTTCTTTAATTTCTCCCCTGATTTTGAAAGGTATTACAATGTTAAACGGACTGTTTCCATCTCCGTATAACATCCTTTCACCGAATAGCAGTTTTCTTTTCATTTAGATTAGTGTATTCTGAGTTGTCAACTTTCTAGCAAACTGGTTATGGAAGTTGACAACTCTTAAAGTTATCTTTATGCGTTTTTTCACTATGAATTTATGCGTTCCGTCATCCCGAATTTATTCAGGATCGTAGTGCAATGGGCTTTAAGATTCCCACCTGCGTGGGATCCGCTAGCTATCGGATGACGATCGCTTTTTATAATTTACGCCAAGAGTTGTCAACTTTCGGGCGAGCGTATTATCAAAGTTGACAACTCATATCATCTATGCTAGCGGGCTATCAAAGTTGACAACCCTATTAACCTCGGCAAAATCTTCCAGCAATTGCACCGCTTTATCATTGCCACCGGCTGCGATGAATGTTTCTCTTATTTTTTCTGCAGCCTGGCGGTATTTCGGGTTTTCTAAAAGCTCGAAAACGGTATCTCTTAAATCGCTGATGCGTAAACGCTTGTAACGGATACTCACGCCACAGCTTGCGCCCTCAATTAATTTTGCAGTATGGAAATGATCGTAAGCAATAGGGGTAATCAGCATTGGTAAACCATTGGTGAAAGTATCATTTACGGTATTGAAACCGCCGTGGCAAATTACCGCATCCATGTGTGGCATCAACTCTGACTGCGGCACAAAACCGTTTACGATAAAGTTATCAGGCCATTTTTCAAAAATATCGGGATTGGTTGCGGCCACAATGGTTACAGGCTGGTTTTCGAAAGCGGTAATCAGTTTCTGGAAAAATTCCTTACGGATATCAACCAATAGCGTGCCCAACGAAACAAAAATTTTAGGCGTGGTGGCCTGGCTTAAGCGTTCCCAATCAAAGGGGGCTAAATTTGGCCGGCCTTTTACCGGACCCACAAATTGTATATGCGGTGGTTTTTCTTCAAAGCCGGCAAAAGCCTGCGAAGTGAAAACCATGTTCAATTGGTGCGAATGGATATGGATATCGTCGCTATAAATGCCTACTTCTCTTTGTAGACCCTTGATCAGGTTTTGTTGCCATTCGAATATCTTGGGAGCACTATTTGCGGTATCACCCATTACATCAGGTGGAACCGGGGTAGTGGTAACCGATGGAATGCCTTTTAAATGTGCGCTTAATGCACCCGCAAAGGTAATACAGTCGTTAATGATCACGTCGGGTTTCCATGCATCAACAAAGTTGTTCAGCCCTTTCATCATCATTTTAGCAAAAGGCACATAAGTTTCTTCGAGCGCCAGTTTCATCACCTCTGGTCCAGAACAGGCAGGGCCATCATCCTGACGTTTTAAAATGCGTTGTATTTCATCAGTATACTCCACCAGATCTTCTTCGGGGTAAATAAACTCGCCACCTTCGGGCAAATGCACCTGGGCAAGCGGAGTAATGCCAAGCCATTTTACTTCATGGCCGCGGGCCAGTAAACTTGCGCCAATACTTAATGTTGGGCTAATATGGCCAAAAAAGGGCGGGACAACGAAAAGGAATTTTGACATAATGTATAATTTAACTGATGAATACGTTTGAGGTTTTATTGCTTAAAGCTTCCAGTAAATCGGTGGCACTTTCTGTTCCACCAGCCTGGATAAAGGATTGTTTGATCTGCTCTGCAGCTATTTTATAACTGTCGTTCTGCAGCACTTTGTTTACTGCTTCTTTAAGGTGATTGGCTTTAAAACGGTTAAAGTTTAAACGTTCTCCGGCACCAACCCTGAAAACACGTCCGGCAACATGGCTTTGATCGTATGCTATTGGAATAACCACCATGGGTAAGCCATTCATTAAAGTTTCGCATACAGTATTGTGTCCGCCATGGCAAACCACAGCATCAAGGTGTGGCAAAAGTTCTAATTGTGGTACCTGGCGCTGCACGGTAAAATTAGCAGGCCACTCTTCAAATAAAGCAGGATCGGAAACTACCACCACGTGTAAGTCTTCATTAGCGAAAGCCTCGATTACCTTGGCAAAAAATGCTTTTTTATGTTCGTGATCGAAAGTGGTACCAATGCTCACCAAAATTTTGGGTTGGCTGTTATGAAATGCGTCCCAGCGAAAAGGAATGGAGGTTTTGCGGCGGTTAAAAACCGGGCCTACAAATTTAAAATGTTCAGGTAAGTCCATCTCCCCGAAAAAATCGCGTGAGGTAAATACCAAGGTGGCAAGATCAGAGCAGGCAATAGAGCCGCTTGCGGTGATGCCGAATTCTTTTTGCAGCTCCACAATCTGGTTCACTTCCCATTCGTGCACTTTTGGCAGTTCATCCATTACTTTTATGGCTGCTGGTGCAGTAACAGAGGTTACGTAGGGATAGTTTTTATTGGTAGCGGCAATAGCTCCGGCAAACATCTGGTGATCGGTAATCACCACATCAGGCTTAAACTGATCGAGCAGACCGGCAATGCCTTCATAACTGTGCCTGTTAAGCGGAATCAATACTTCTTCGTACAGAAATTTGATGCTATCGATGCCGTAAACGATCTTTTTGGTGATGATATCGAGGTATTTTTCGGAATCTTTTTTCTGCTGATCGTTCTGGTCATAACTGATTACGAGTAATTCGCCGCCCTCAGGAAGTTTATCGCCCAGCGATTGATCTAAAGTAATCCATGCTACACGGTGGCCTCTATCCAATAAAGCTGCACCCATACTCAAAGTTGGGTTAATGTGGCCGGTTAGGGGAGGAACTACAAATACGAATTTTGCCATGTGTTTAATTTTATTTTTCCTGAAAGAAGTTTAACAATGCTTCTGCAATAACTAATGGTTGTTGAATGGGGATATTATGATCACCCGGAACGGCAATTAAATCTGCATTTTCGATCAGCCCATCAAGGTATTTTCCTGCGTTTAAACAATTAGAATCGGTACCATATAATAATAGGGTAGATTGTTGTATGGTTCTAATTGCCTCACTGCCGAAAAAGTCTTTTTCAAGCTCCATGTCTGTTTTAATCGAAGTTTGATAAAAGAGGTACTCGTACATGCGGTGGTTGCGCTCCATTTGCCGTTTACCCATTTTCACTTTGGTGGTATCGGTAAAGTTTTCGACATAATGCTCTAAAAACTCGCGGCTGTACTCATCAATAATGCCCCTGGTTTTATCATCGTTAGGGTCTGGCGCTTCAATTATGGCCAGTTTGTTAATGCGTTCGGGAAAGCGGATGGCCATTTTTAAGGCAATCAATCCGCCAAAACTATAACCACCCAGATGCACTTTTTCCAGGTTTAATTCCTCCATAAGTGCAAGCAGATCGTTGGTCATGCTCTCCAGGTCGTATCCTTTCAAAGCCTTTTCGCTCATGCCATGACTTTTTAAGTCGTACAGTACCACGCGATATTTTGTGGCCAACAATGGTGCGATATTAAAATAATAGACAGACAGGTTACTGAACATCCCGTGAACAAGGACGATGGTTTCAGCAGCTTCTTTATTGAGCTCCTGAATGTGAACCGATTTGCCGTTTACCGTTATGACTGGCATTCTTCGATATAAGAGATGATCATGCCTAAGTTTAAGTTGATCAGCTGATCTAAATCCATGGAAGATAACCAGCCTGTAAAATCGATCTGTTCGCCAAAATGCGCCTTGATTTTTTCGGAAAAAGATACAATTTCAATGCTATCCATTTCCAGATCTTTGGTGAAAGAACTTTCAGGGGTGATATCCATTTCTTCAACAAATTCTTCGCCGATTACTTCGGTGATAAATTGTTTCATGAGGTTGAAGATTTCTTCGCTGCTTAATTTCGTAGTTATAGTGTCCATCCGATGATATAGTTTTTATGTTTGATTGTTTTGATTGTGATGTTATTGATGCATAGTTCTTCGCCGTTGATTACTTCAACAGTATAGGCTTTGGGATTGCCCTGTAAACCTTTGCCCAGGTATTTTCCATAAGCTTCTTTGGCTACCCAGAACCGGGTTGCCCATTCTATTTTGTCGCGGCTTTCGAGCAGGGCCATTTCGTGATCGTTAAAAACAAGATCAAAGAAACCTGCGCTGCGTTCTTCGATATGTTCGATATCGATACCAACAGGTTCGTTAAAACGGGCTATTCCGACTGCATCGGTGCCCTTATGTGCTATAGAGATGTTAATATTATCTGTTAAACCACCTTTAACATAAGGTTTGCGGTGCTCATCCGAATAAATTTCGAAGGTAATAGGATAACAGGCCTGGTTTTTCTGCGTATTCAGTAAATTCCGAACGGCATCTTTCGCCGCCACGCGACTGATCATCCAGGTTCTTCTTTTATTGGGTAAGAGGTTGTTGTGGTGCTTTTTCTCTGTCTGGTTGAAATATCTTTTCAGGATAAAATCCCATGATACTACACGCGAATAAGCATTGCCGAAAAGAAAAATGCCAGGTGCAACCTCTTCTGATAAACGGTTGTGGAGCGGCGACATCGACACATTCCAAAGCGGTTCGTCTATTTCCAATCTGCGGTTCTGCCAGCCTGATATAATGAGCCAGGTGATGCCATCTCTTTTCATTACGATATCTGCAGTGGCAAATTCATCGTTTATTTCGGTGAGTACGCAGGTACATTCGAAGGTACCTTGCTGGTCGGCCATATCGCCGAAAAATTCTATTTCCTGAATTTTAACAGGGAAAGCAATTCTATCTTTTTCTAAAGTGAGCTGAAGCCATAAACCAAACAACTGACCAGCGTTGTCGAGCAATGAGCCTTTTCCGCCTGCAGCTTCAATAATACCGGTAATTCCTTTTTCGCCAACCGCGGTCAGTTTTTTGATCCCCTGATAATCTGGTCCGTGGAACATGTGGGCATCGTAAATCTGCGCGGAAGTACGGTTGATATCCAGTAGTTTTCCAATATCGAAAGTTCTTTTCGGAGCAGGATTTAAGAGTGCAGCCAATTGCACTTCCGCATTGGCAAAACGTTCTAAATTGAGGTAAACCCTTTGTTCGTCTTTCCATTCGCCAGTTACGGTTTCCTGGAAAGGTTTAACCACATTCATCCATTGGAAAACCCGCATATTCATGATTTTCTGTACCTTTTCTTCCGGCGATTGCGCGTTGGCGATTTCAGCAAACACTTCAAAAATCATGGTCATCGGGATTACCGGATCCATATCTTCTACCGTTGGCCAGCCTTTTGGCTGCCTCAATAGTGAATGATCTATAAGGTAAGGACAGTTCTCAAGGCTCAAATCAAGCTTTTGGCTAAAGGCTTGTCTTATTGGTTTAGCAGGTGCCCGGTTGCTCGGCTGATCGACTTGTATAGCTGCATTTTCGAATAGTTCGATTATTTCGCTCTGCATATTGATCATTTCCATTACATTCTCGTTAAAAGCCTGTAAAACCGGATGTTTGGCTTCCGCAAAAGTTTTAGGTTGTACGGGTTGACTTTGCTTAATGGTTAAACCTTTAAGTGTTTGCAGGTTATGGATAATCGGCGAACCCAGTTCGAGTTTAATGCCTTTGTTTTTTTGCGGCGGGGTTGATTTGATGTTGCCCAAATAATTTAGGCCGATTTCTTTTCCTTCGATAAAAAGTGCTGCCAAAACCCTTTGCAACTGCGTAATGCCTGAACGGATCGGCACATTGGCACTAATGGTGCTGATTTCTTTTTCCCTTAAAGTATCGTCGATAAAGCCGACTAAACCACCGGAACCCACCTGGATAAAAACACGTGCACCTTCTGCATATAATTTTTCGGTAAGCTCGCGGAAACGCACCGGTTTAATCAGGTGTTCGGCACTTAACTGACGGATGGCTTCAAAGCCTTCTGGGTAAGTTTCTAAAGTAGTGGCCGACCAAAGCGGTGTAGTGGTTTTTCGGAACTGCATATTCTGCATACCTTCGAGAATCAGACCCAGTTTATCGGCTACAAATGGAGAGTGAAAACCTGATTGAAAAGGCAGAATCTGATGAAAAATCTGTTTCACCTTTAATATTGGAACGAGTTCGTCGAGCGCAATTTTGCTTCCACAAAGGATGACCTGTTGCGGACAGTTATCGTTTGAAAGGTATAAATCGGGTATTCTTTCGATTATGGGTTGAAGTGTATCTAAACCGCAACCCACGGCAATAAAACGCGAATCTTTCAGTTCAAAAGTTTCGGGGTTAAGCACATTCAGTAAATTCATGACCGAACTTTCTTCCGCAAGCTCCGAAGATCTTGCAGCCAGCCATTCGCCAAGGCTGTGCCCTGCGTTCATATCAGATTTAACGCCCAATTGTTTTAAAGCCTGATCTAAAACACTGCTTTTGTTGAGGATATTGAGAGCCTCGCTTAACAGACCGTCCTGTTTTTCGTTTTCATCGATACTGATGTTGAAATAATCGGCTACCGATTTAATTTCACCACCCGCAAGTCCATCTAAACCCGGGAAAACGAAAGCTATTTTGCCATCGTTGGCCAATAATGGCGAATTGGTGTACCAGATATCCTGTTTATTTCTCCATGGAGAATTTTTAGCTACAATTTTTAGGGCTTTTTTGATCCGCTCAGGGCTGGGGTTAAATAACACTAAACGGAAATTTCCATTCCCAATGCTGTAATCGCCGTTTTCGAGCGAATCGATCAAAGCCTCATGACTTGGTCTTGCGATGACCAATACCTCATCTTTTTTAGGGGTATCGTAAGCAGTTAAAACTACATGGGCGTTAATACCACCAAAACCGAATGCATTTACGGCAGCCAGTTTAGGTAAACCTGATTGGTTCCAGTCTATCGCTTTTTGTACAGCAGAAAAACGGGTTTCGGCCAGTTGCGCAACGGGTTCATCACAATGTAAAGTAGGAGGGATGATGCCATGGTACAAAGCCAAGCTTGATTTGATCAAACCGGCAATACCAGCTGCGGGCATGGCATGGCCGATATTCGATTTTACAGAACCGATACCTGCTTTTGGCAGATCGGCATCCTGACCGAAAAACTGTTTTAAGGTTTCAACCTCGGTTTTATCGCCAAGTGGGGTGCCTGTTCCATGCGCTTCTAAATAGCCGATATTTTTACTTTCCAGTTCTGCGTTTTTCCAGGCTTCAGTAATGGCTTTTAACTGGCCTTTAACCGACGGACTCATTACGCTGGTTCCGCTGCCATCGCTACTGATGCCCACACCTTTAATTACTGAGTAAATTTTATCCTGATCCCTGATGGCATCTTCGAGGCGTTTAAGTACCACAAAACCACAACCTTCGCCAATAATCAGTCCATCAGCATTTTGATCGAAAGGTTTTATTTTTTCCTGTTTGGATAAAGCACCCAATTGAGAAAAAATGCTCCAAAAGGCTGCATTCTGACCTAAATGTACACCGCCTGCAATAATCATATCGCAACGGCCACTATTCAGTTCCTGCACGCCATGATCAACTGCGATGAGTGAACTGGCACAGGCAGCATCCAAAGTAAAAGCCAGTCCGCCTAAATTAAGGCGATTGGCTACCAACGAAGCCACTAAATTAGGGATCAATCCCATTGCGGTATCGGCACTGAAACGGCCTTTACGCAATTGAAACTCGTGTTTTACCTTTTCAATTTCTGCATCAGTAAGTTGCGGCATTAAATCTTTTAATACACTCGAAATTTGCTCACCAGTTCTTACAATTTCGATCGCACGGGTTGCCCCGGGTCCTACATAATTTCCTTTGCCAATAATGATCCCTGTTTTATCAAGGGAATATTTTTTTTCGAATACTGATGCATCCTCGAGTGCCTGATGAACCAGATCTAAAGTTAGCAGATGATCGGGTTCCGTACCTTCTACAGCCAGCGGTAAAATGCCGAAGCGCTGCGGATCAAACTGATGATCAGGAATAAAACCGCCACGGTTACAATAAAAACGATCTACCCCGCTTACCGTTTTGTCGAAATGCACAGGATCAATCCGGTCGGCCGGAACCTGTTGTGTTGAATCTACCCGGTTGATAATGTTCTCCCAAAAGGTCTGCATATCTTTCGCGCCCGGAAAAATGCATGACATTCCAATAATTGCTACATCGCTTTTCTTCATTCGTCTTATTCGTCAATTGAAATATGCACCTTCGGTGCAAGACTTTCTTTTCTGCAAATTTTATTTTTTGCCACAGATTCACAGATTACTTACAATCTGTAAATCTGTGGCTTATAGTAATAGATTTGTCGGTCATAAAACCTATGGGCTTTCGATCTCTAGTAGTTTAGTTACGTGGTTTTATGTCCAGGTGTTTCCAGCCATGATCAATACCTGGCTTTCTTTACCATATTTTAGTTCATTCAGGAAAGTTTCCATTCCATCCTGTAATGGGATCATGGCAATTCCCCTGCGCTGGTATTCTTTCTCCAGTGTTGGCGAAACCATACCGGCACCTTTCCACGGTCCCCAGTTAATAGCCATTACCTTGCCCTGGATTTTCTGTTTTAAAGCCCAGGCATATTTGTCCATTACGCTGTTTGCTGCGGCATAATCAGTTTGCCCGCGGTTTCCATAAACAGAAGCAATGCTCGAGAAAAGGATCACAAATTGGGTTTCTGGCCTTAATTGCTCAGCCAATACCCTTAATGGGGTTACTTTGGTGTCGAAAACACGTCCGAAAGATTCAGAAGTTTTGCTATGGAACAGTTTGTCTTCCAGTAAACCTGCACCATGTACCACGCCATCTATGCGGCCATAATCTTCGTAAACCTGATTGATCAAACGGGTTAGCGCTTCTTCATCTTTAAGGTCTAACGATTCGTAAACCACTGTCGATCCACCTTCTTCTAAAGTTGCAATGCAACGTAAAATCTGGTTGTTTTTATAAATACGATTGGTTTCCTGTTCTATCTCTGCAGGTTTTTTAATCTCGCCCTGTTTAATTACGTACTGCCTGATCTCATCTTTGGTTTTTAACGAAGCACTGGCTTCATTTGCCGAAGCTATTGGATTTGCAGAACGGCCCACCAAAATGTACCTGCAAGGGTAATCTTTTGCGAAATGGATCATCAGTTCGGCTGTAATGCCTTGTGCGCCACCTAAAACCATCACTACGGCATCTTTATCTAAATGGATGTGTGCATCGGTTTCGGTACTCAATTGATGTGGCACAAGTTCCATAATATGTCTTTTATGGTCGTTGTAAATAATTTCTGAAGGTTTATCCGGATTCAGGATTTCGTTTAAGGTAATATTGGTGATTTCATCAGGTGTCATTTTGGTTTCCAGGCTGATGAAACGGCATTTGGTATGTTCGTACTCACGGTCTAAACTTTTAAAGAAACCGGAATAACCCTGGTAATGTCTCAGGAAAGAAATATCTGATTGATCGTTAAAATATTGTTTGGTATCTGCAATCAGGTATACCCATTTTACGGTATCAAAATTTAATTTTTTAATGGTGGCGAAATGATCGAGGATGCCCACTTTTCGCTGTGCTTCGAACATGTTCAGGATGATGAGGCCCTGATAGCCATCCAATGAGTCTTCAAAGCTCACCAGATCGGCAATTGCACCATGTTTTTCGAGTACTTTTTTGATTTTGATCGCCTGACCTCCACCATCGTCAGTTAAGGCAAAACGCTGACCTTTTAAAATGGCTGCTTCGGTAATGGTCAATGCAGCAGGAGTTAGCTCAAATCTTAAACGGGATAATTTTTCTTTTACCGTTTGGTCATCGATGCTCTCCTCAATAAGCTTTTTTGCTTCGGTAAGCACCTCCGAGCTTTCTGCTTCAACATCGGCAATCCAGTTAACCAGGGCATTTAAGGTTTTGATTGCGGCCAGTTTCTCCATTAAGTCATCAGCCTGATCGCCTTGGGCACCAAAACCGATTTTTTCTTTTAACGAAGCGATAATTTCCATTCTTTTGATCGAATCGATACTTAAATCAGCTTCAAGATCTAAATCCATACCCAACATTTCTTTTGGGTAGCCGGTTTTTTCACTCACCACATCCAGAATGGCCGATTTTAACTGATCCAATGAAAATTTTGCAGGTTCAGCCTGGCTTGATGCTGTGGCTATTGGAGCAGGTGCATTAACCGCTTTTGGCTGTTCAGTATTTTCTGTAATCCAGTTTACGAGGCTAGCTAAAGTTTTAAGTCCGGCAAGCTGCTCCATAATTTTATCTTCCGGAAGGTTTAATTGAGAAAAACCACCCAGTTCGGTACGTAGTGCACCAATAATTTCTACGCGTTTGATGGAATCGATACTTAAATCGGCTTCCAGATCCATTTCCATACCTAACATTTCTTGTGGATAGCCGGTTTTATCGCTTACTAGCTGCAAAAGCACCAGTTTTATGTCTTTTTGTGCAACAACAGGTGTGATTACTTCGATGGTTTGTGCCAGTGGCACTTCCTGTTTTACCGTGATCTGATTTTCGATACGGACAGGCTGAGGTGCCTGGTATGATGTTAAAGGTTGATTAATGATTTGCGAAGGCATTGCGGGAGCCTGCCCTAAAAAGGAAAGCATCACATCGCGTTGTGCCTGAATCAGCATTTTCATGCTGTGCAGGTACTCCTGCATCATCAAGTCTTTGGCTGAGCCATTAACCTGTTGATTTTCAGTTAATGTAGAGGTGTTATTCATAAGGATAATCGGTTTAGTAATAGGGGATGCACCATTTGCCGGAAGTTTACCCGTTGATGGAACAGCGTGTTGACCGTTCACATACCAGATGGCAGGACTTTTTTTATAAATTGAAGGTTCATCCAATTTGATGCTTTTAACAGAACGGCCTTCGAATAATTTTTCGAGTTTGATTTCGCGGCCAGTAGCCATATAGCCTGCCAAAGTGCCTAATAAATTACTTAATTTATTCTGACCCTGATCTTCGGTGTGTAAAATCACTTCGTCTTTACCAATGCAGGCTTTGGTTAAACCACTTAACACCTTGCCAGGGCCAACTTCTACGAAAACCCTGGCGCCGGCGGCATACATATCCCTAAGCTCATCAACAAAAAGGACAGGTTTTATTAAATGGTCGGTTAAACGTTCTTTAACTGCAGCGGCCTCAACTGGGTATTCTTTCGCCGTGGTGTTAGACCATACCGGAATTTTAAGATCATTAAAGTTTACGCCAGAAAGCACTTGTTGGTAAAGCTGTTTCGATTTGGCCACCAATGGACTGTGGAAAGCACAGGCCACTTCAAGCGGACGGAAAGATATTTTAGCTTCTTTTAAAACCGCGGCCAATTGGCCAATGGCTGCAGTGCTACCTGCAATTACACATTGCGTTGGTGCATTAAAGTTTACGGGATAAACAGCTGCAATATCGCCAAGATATTGTGCAAGATCTTCCTGTTTTGCACTCACAGCAAGCATGGTGCCCGGATCGCCGTTTTCTACTGCATTTAAAATAGATTTTGCCCGTTCTGCGCTTAAGTGAACCAGGGCTTCTTCTTCAAAAGCACCTGCAAAACAAAGTGCTGGCAATTCGCCATAACTGTGGCCTGCAACCATATCAGGTATAATACCCAATGATTTTAAGAAGTTGGCAATGGCCAGATCTACAATACCCAATAACGGTTGTGCCATGCGGGTATCTTTTATACTTTCTTTTTGTGCTTTCGCATCCGCATCATTAAATACCGTATTTGGGAAAAGGATTTTTTCGTATTCAGGATAAGCTTTTAGCAGTTTTCTCATTTCAGGGAAAACCACGAAAAGATCTCTCGCCATGTTGACCCTTTGACTTCCTTGTCCCGGGAACATAAAAGCAACCTTGCCGTCCTGTTTTTGAGTAAGGTAAGTGTCTTTGCTTTCTACGCCTGATAGAACCAGATCAATTTTCATTACCAGATCTTCTGCATGATTAGCTACAATGCTCAATTGAACAGGTTTCGTATCAGCAGTGGCTAAACTATAGGCAATATCTTTCAGTTCGATCTGATCGTTCAGCTCCAGGAGGTTTTTTACCGAGATTACGCGGTTTTTAGCTTCCTCGTAAGTATCGCCCCTGAAAACAAACAGTTCAGAAGGCCACGATTTTAAGATCGAATTTTTATTTTCGGTGTTCTGAGCGCTTTCTAATACCGCATGGAAATTTGTTCCGCCAAAACCAAAGGCACTAACGCCAGCATATCTTTTTTCTTCCATCCATAAACCAGCCTCGGTGTGGAAAGCGAAAGGACTGGTTTTAGCGTTGTAGAAACTATTTGGGGTTTTTAAGTTAATGGTTGGAGGTTTAATGCCGTGGTAAACCGATAGCGATGCTTTGATTAAACCTGCAATTCCGGCAGCACATTTGGTATGGCCAATCTGTGTTTTTACAGAGCCTAAATGTGTTTGTCCGGCGGTTGCACCCGATTGATTAAGCATAACGGTCAGCGCGCTGATTTCTGTTTTATCACCAACTACGGTTCCTGTACCATGTGCTTCTACCAAACCAACCAGTGATGGCGTAATCCCTGCCTGGCTATAAGCCCTTTCCAGTGCATTTACCTGTCCGTTTTTGCGTGGCGCAGTTAAACCAAGGCTTTTGCCATCGCTTGAGCCACCCACACCTTTAATGATAGAATAAATGGTATCGCCGTCTCTTAAAGCATCATCATGTCTTTTTAATACGATCATGGCAATACCTTCGCCAAGTGCAATTCCGTCTGCTTCTGCATCAAAAGTGGCACACCTTCCTTTTTTAGAAAGGGCATGTGTACTCGAGAACATGAGGTAATCGTTAATACCGTTGTGAAGATCTGCTCCACCTGCCAAAACCATATCCGATTTCTCTAAAAATAACTCCTGGCAGGCCAGATCGATTGCTGCAAGCGAAGAAGCACAAGCCGCATCAACGGTATAATTTCTGCCGCCCAGATTTAGCCTGTTGGTAATCCTGCCCGAAATTACATTCGCCAAAATACCAGGGAAGGAATCTTCCGTAGTTTTCGGTAAGGCAGCATCCAATTCAGCTGGCATTTCGCCAAAAACCTGTTTGTAAAAGCCCCTAAAACTGTAGCTGTTGGCCAGATCGTTTCCACCTTCGGCACCTATAATTACCGAAACATTTTCGTTATCTACACCGCCATCGGCATAACCTGCATGTTGCATCGCCTGTTTGGCCACCATTAAGGTTAGCAATTGGGTAGGCTCTATGGCCGCAAGCGACTGTGGCGGAATTCCAAATTCTAAGGGATCAAAATCTATCCTCGGGATAAAACCGCCCCATTTAGAGTGCGACATATCGCCATCAGTAGAATCGGGGTTATAATAGAGTTCTTTATTCCATCTTTCATCCGGTACTTCGGTTACCGAATCTTTGCCAAGAATGATATTGCGCCAGTATTCTTCGAGGTTTTTAGCCCCAGGGAAGATACAGGCCATACCCACAATGGCAACATCCAGTGCTTTGGTTTTATTTTCAGGAGGTGAAGAAAGTTTGGCGTCTAAAATATGTGTATAATTATGATCGGCAACATCCTGGTGAAGATCGAGTAACGACATCACTTCTTTATGCATAGGGGCAATCTGACCGATCATGTACATACCCAGATCAGTTTGTTCTGCCTCGTCGATTTTTACCAGATCATCGCCACGTCTTTCAATTCCCTTTGCAGCAATGCGCAAACGGCCAACATTAAGCGACTCGAGTTTAGCCCAGATTTCTTTTTTATCCATTCCCTCTGCCTGAAGTTTCTTTTTTTCTTCATTAAAGAAAGTGGTAAATGAAGAATTTAAACACCTGGTTTCATGTCCTGGAGCGGTTTCCAACAGCACGGTTTCGTTTGCCTGCATGGCTTCCTGTTGGAATTTGTCTAAAATGGCACCTGTGCTTACCGCTTCCTTAGTATATAAATATGCGGTGCCCATCAGAACGCCGATTTTCATCCCTTTGGCAGCCAAAGGAGCAGCCATTACTGAAATGAATGCAGTAGAAAAAGAATCGTGAATGCCGCCAGCAAAGAAAACGCTAATGCTTTCCGGATTTTCTTCTTTTAATAAACGTTCGATCTGTTTTTCCCATAATACCATGCTGGATAGGGGGCCAACGTGACCGCCACATTCGCGGCCTTCGAACACAAAACGTTTAGCGCCTTCTTTCAAAAACATATCCAAAAGAGAGGCAGATGGTACATGGAGAAAAGTTTTGATCCCTGCTTTTTCGAAGGGCTTAGCCTGCGATGGCCGTCCGCCTGCAATTAATAAAACCGGAGGTTTAGCTTCTAAAATGTATTCCTGTTGCTCGTCTCTCAGTTCTTGTGGTGCAAAGCCCAAAATACCAACACCCCAGGTTTTTTCGCCGGCCAGTTTTTTGGTTTCTTCAATCAGGTTTGTTGCCGATGTTCCTTTTAATAAGGATAAAGCAATAAATGATAAGGCACCAGCTTCCGAAACGGCATCTGCAAACGGCGCTACATCGCTTACCCTGGTCATTGGACCTTGCGCAATAGGATAGGTGATGTTTAAATCTTGAGCAAGTGAGTTATTCGCTTTAATTACATTGATGGCTTTTGCTTGTTTTAAATGGCCATAAATGGATTCTTTTATGCCGAAGACCAATTTATCGAGCTTTTTATATTTGGTAACTAAGTCAATTGATAAGGCAATATCCTGACCCATAGGAAGATAATTGCTTTCCAGATCGTAACCTTTAAAATATTTTTGAAGTCCGTTATAATCTATATCTTCAGCCAATATTGGTGAATTTGGACGGGCCAATACGCGGCAATTGTCAATCAATTTTGTTTCGGTCCCACTTAATTTACCACAAACCGCTTTTAAATCTTCGGGTGCAGAACACTCGGGGAACAAAGCCAGTTGACTATCTAAAATAATGCCTGCTGCGCCCTGAGCCATTAAAGAGGCCGCTGTATGGATGCCCACACCGCCCTGAACCCAAACCGGAATGTTAACTGCTTTAATAATGCGTTGAAAAAGCACAAAAGAAGATTCGTACGCCACACGTCCGGCACCTTCATTTCCTTTTACTATAATACCCGTAGCCCCATTTTTTTGTGCTGCTAAAGCCGAATCGAGGTCGAAAACCTGACAGATAATTTTTGCAGTTGTTTTGCTTTTTAGCGAAAGATCATAAGGCGCAATTACTAAACTTACCTGTGCAGGAAGGGTGATATCGGCCATTTCAACTGAATTGATGCTTACACCAAAATCGGATATGCCGGAGGCGATAAGTGATTCGATAGCATGTTTAGCTTCAATTAAACGATGTCCAAGGCTGAGAACCGGAAAGCAATCTGCTTTTTGTAAATTGGAAACCAATCTTTTATCTGGGATTTCGAATGGAGTTACTCCAATAATGGCGTATTTGTTCATGGCTTTAGATTTTAATCTTTCTAATCTGTTTGGTGGATTTTTCTAAGCGAAACATAATGGTTCTTTATGCCTGCCGTAATACACAATAAGACAGCTTTTTAGCGCCGCTATTAGTGTGTATGATTAATTAGACCAAGATACGAATTGATTATGGCAGATTGTTTTAAATAAAGGGGAATGAATGAACTGAACGGGAGGGCTCACCTAAACATATTCATGAACAAAAATGAATTTTATGAACAGATAAGTCCTGGTTATTATGATATTTTATTGTTTTTTAATAAAACGAACTGTTAAAACAGTTAAATGTTAGCTGTATATTAAGAGCAAATTAATTTTTTAAACCTATAATTTACAAATAAACTGATTTATAGTGGTTTATAACGAATTTTTTAGTTTTTGGTATGTTTTAAGCTTATTGTTTTGTGTTTTTTAAAATAAAAAGGTGTTTAAATACTTAAATATGATGAAATTGGGTATTTGTATTTGAGGTTAAGTAAATACATTAAATTTTTAATAAAAATTAACTTGTATTTTAAATTAGTATTAATTGTATTTTTTATTAATTAATATTATAAGATTTTTGTTTGTAGATATTTGAGAATTATCCGTGTTGCAAGGAGTTACCATCTTATGGTTAGGGGGATCCTACGCTGCGCTATTATTGAAAGGATTCCATAGTACCGCCGTCATTCCCGCGCAGGCGGGAATCTTAAAGCGATTGCATTACGGTTCCCAATCGACCCGATAGCTATCGGGTTGGGAATGACGATCTCGCGCAGCCTGCCATTTTGCAAAAAAAATATGTCTTTTATGAAATAATTATCCCTACCATTGACAGATTTAGAAAGGTCGTCATTGCGAGGAGGAACGAAAGCCTGTCCCGATTTCTCGGGGAAGCAATCTTTCCTGCTAGCGATCTTTGTTAGAAAGATTGCTTCGTCGGCTGAAAAAGCCTTCTCGCAATGACGAATTTGGCGGCTTATCATTGTGCGAAGTTTCTTCTGTCATTAATATTGATTTTCATAAAGGAAATTGTTTCTCAGGATGACAGCTATAATGAATAAATTTGATCACAATAATCCCGCAGATTAATATGATTTACGCTGAAATGAAATCTGCGTACTTCGCGTAATCTGCGGGACAAATTATTAGATTCAATAATCTGTAAATGTTATCTCTAAAAACGGTTTGCCTTTCTAAAATTAAAAATTGAAATAACCATTAAAATAGAGGCGAACAGCATTATCGATAATAAATTCACCCAAACCGATGGTACCTGCTGCCGGATATACTTTTCGGGTTTGTAATTTTTAATATCGGTATCATTTACGCCCTGGTTGAGGAAAATGTTAGGGTAAAAATGCAGCCTGATCTGTTCGTGATATTTTCTAACCGCATGCTGAAAATCCAGGTGATTATCCAGGTCAGATCCTGCCATTTTATTGATCCCCAACTGGGTTTGTATGGGAGGGAAGAATAAAGCAACCGTTTGGGTAAAGTGTTGTCTGGATTCGAGCTTATGCTGAATGGCCAATCTGCTCTCCAAAGCCTGGTCATCGCCCATTTGCTGCATGGCATAGTACCAAAACCAGCTAAATGTTTTTTCCTGCGGGAAAGGATATTTTTTAAGTTGTGGATAATGTTCGAAAAAAGGTTTCATGGTTACTTCTTTTGCCATATCCCACTTTTCGTGGTAACCCTCGCGCTGATTGATTACATTTTGTAAAGCTTCTGGTATCGGATATTTCCTGGTTAGGAAAAGATTGAGGGATGCCGGGATAACGATGCAGATGAGTACCCAAACTGCCACCATTGCCGAAGCATTAAAATTAGAAGATTTGTTGAGCGAAATGAAAAAGAAAGATACCGCAAACCAAAAAAACAGATACAAAATGGTTAAGGCAAATACAGCTAAAAAAGTAAGATCGACCGGTAGGTTTAAATAAAATTTTGCGACCATAAATAATACAATAGCTACCCCAATAATCACCACTACCCTGATTGAAAATTTTCGCCTGATAATGGTAAACGATTTCCCCGTCTGCGATTTTAACAGCGACCAAACGCCACTTTCCTGCTGTTCGGAAAGCAGGTTGTAAGTAAAAGCGATAATCACCAGTGGGAACAGGAAGATAAAAACAAAGCTTAGGTCCATATTGCCCATGAGTAAACTGACCGGATTATTGATGTCGGTATCGTAAAGTTGTCCTTCCAAACCCAGCATAGTTACTGAAATCAGGTAAGGATTTACATCTCTTTGTCCGTTTGCAAATGCTGACCAGGGATCTGGTGTATTGACCACTGAGAATTTATTGTGGAAAAAAAACAGCCCAATATCTTTACCAAAGTGATCGATATTATTGAGGGTGTTTTTCTTTTGCAAAACAGCTGCTTTTTCAATTACGGCCAGTTGTCTGGCTATAAATGTTTTGCCAAAATACAATCCGGCAAAGCCTGTTACCAGCAATACAATAATCCCGATCCATGCCGGGCTATTTCTGAAAAAGAGTTTAAATTCGAGTTGATATATATATTGTTTCATTGGTCTCATTCATTAGTTGAAACTATGCACCTTTGGTGCAAAACTTTCTTTTCTTCAATTTTTTATTTTAGTCGCCACAGATTCGCAGATAAAATACAATCTGTGAATCTGTGGCTTTTTTAACGACAAATGTTTATAATATTGTTTTAATCCATCTGGTGGCATATTGGAGCAAGAAAATAGTGGTCAGGAGCCAAAAGCTTAAAGCGCACAGTACCAATAATTCATTTGAAATTACGGTGTGCAACTTCCCGAAACGGTAATTAAAATCGGGCTGCTCTGCCCAGTTTTTCTTACTGATGGCCAATGGTTTTTCGTTTTCACCAGGCGCAATGTTGCTGATCTTTTCGATCTGCAGTTTATTCATCTTTTGGGCAAGCTGGTAACGATAGGCTTCTGCCTGGTTCTGAAAATCGACAAAAGTGTTGAAATCAGATGCGGTTAAAGCCATCGAAATATGCTTTAATGCCAGATATGGATTAAAGAAACCTGCCACTGTAGTAATTTCGTTCTGTTTTTCGAAAGTTTTATTCAGTGTTTTCTGGTGATTGCTGTAAATTTTAGAAGTAATCTTTTCTCCTTCGGCCATAATGTAGCCACCATAATTAAAAGGAAGTTTTTTTACATCATCAACACCATACATCTGGAGCAGGGAATCTTTAATGGCAGCATAATGCGGATCGTCGGGATTGTGGCTATCGCCCTGTTTACTAATATCGCTGGCAATGGCATCGGCAAATTCTATTTTAGCCGGCGAAGGGTGGATTTTTACACCAACAGCCTGGGTTATCCTTGGCATAATTACCATGAAAAATATCCAGCAGGACAATAAGGTAATTAAAGCTGCTTTTGAACTGCGGACAAAGGCCGAAACCAAAACGGTAAGTGCTGCAACAATGAAAAAATAAACCGCGTAACTAAAAATCAGCACCAGTAAACGCAAACTGGAATCGGCACTGATCTGCCAATGGCTTAAAGATGCCCACAGTAGGATGGTAAGCAGGATGAGTGGAAGAAATATAGACAGGCATACGCCAATAATGCCCAGGGTTTTGCCCCAAAGCAGTTGTTTCCAGCTTACATTTTGGCACAACAGGATTTTTAAGGTTCCTGATTCCCTTTCAGCGGAAATGCTGTTGTAACCCATAAAGAAAATCAATAGAGGTACCAGCAGCTGTAACACCATGGCCACACTGATTTCGCCGAAACGCAACATGCCATTAGAGAAACCCGCTTCGCTGAAATTTACCGTGTTCTGTTTATGTGCTTCTAAAAAGATCGATACACCCGCAAAACTTTCGATCCCAAAATCGAAGAAACTCAGTTCGTGTTTTTCGCGGAAAGCGAGGTAGCCGTAATGTGCCATCCGGTGCGGGTGTTTATCGGGCTTTGCCAGCCATTGTGCCCGCACGAGTTCTTTATAATGCAGGCGCTGATTGTTCTGTGTTTTATAATTTTGCCAGCCTACATAAGTGGCCAGGCAAAGCGATAAACCCAATAAAAGGGTTAAGGCCAGGGTGGCTTTATTATTAAAAGCTGCTTTAAAGGTCTGTTTGGCTATCGTAATAATTCTATTCGGCATTATATTCTATACGTTACGTTAAACATTACGTTTCTTGGCGTGCCTGGAAAAAGGCGGAGGTAATTTTGGGCACCCACCCAATAGGTTTTATTAAGGATGTTGTTCATATTTACAGCCAGCTGAACTTTAGCACCTGCAGGCGAATAATAAATTGCGGCATCAAAAAGGGTATAGGCCGGAAGTACAAAATCCCTGATGTACAATGGAAGTTTATCTCCGCTGTATTGAACACCTGCACCAAGCCCAATGCCCTTTAACTTTTGTATTTCAAAATTATAGCGTGTCCAAAGGCTGGCACTGTGTTTTGGTGTATTCTGTACCCGTTCGCCAATTAAGGCAGGATTAAAATCATCTTTGATAATGGCGTCAACATAACTATAACCCGCGTTAAACTGCCAGTTTGGTCTGATAAAACCCGATGCCTCCAGCTCTATGCCCCGGCTGCGCTGCGCACCGCGCTCAATTAAACGGTTTACATCCAAAGGGTCGTTGGCATTCATCAACAGGTTTTTCTGGTTAATCTCGAAAATTGAAACATTTACCATCAGGTTTTTATTCAGCCATTCTGATTTTGCACCGATTTCTTTTAAATCACTTTCTAAAGGTTTAAAATTGCTGCCTGCTGGCGGAGGTACAATAACCAGTGTAGAAGTATTGCCCTGTGGCTGGTAACCCTGTAAATATGTTCCATACAGGTTAATATTTGGGTTGATGGCATAAGTAAGTCCGATCCTGGGCAAAAGTTTATGCTGGTCGATCCTTTTTTCGGTAGCGAGTTTATAATTGCTGTAATCTTCGTACCATTCCTGTCTCAGGCCCAGCGTTAACGTCAGCTTTTCATATTTGATCTGATCTTGCAGATACACCGCATTGATTAGGTTGTAGGCTGGCGGAATTTCTGTTTTCGTAAAAATATAATCGCTTAAATTCTTGATGGTATATGTTGGATTGGCCAGGTTAAAGTGCTCTACATTGGGCACTGGCGCATTTACACCATTTACTACTTTAAACTGATAGAGGTCTTTTTTGGTGGGATCATATCTTGCAGCGATGGTACCATCCTTTAAACGGTATCCCTGGGCCGAATTTTCGCCACCACCACGCAGTTTCTGGGTGTTGATCCTGTCGTATCCTATAACCAGTTTATGGTTTAATCCAAAAGTATTGGCATTCATGCTAAAATAGCTGCTCAGGTTATCGGTACGCCATTTTTGTTGTCGCTGAACCGCACGCATGGCCGCAAGGGTAGGAACAGGCTGGTTATTTTCATCCACCCCAAAGGCATTGGTGGTTCGGTGTTCTAACAGATCTTCTGTCCAGTTTTGCTTCATGTAAGCCACATTAATTCCGATATCTTTAGTAAGGCTATGCGAAAAATTAGTCATCAGCATTAAATCCTGACTGTTAAAACGGTCGTTGCTGGCGCCCATGTTAAAACTGATTGGTGTACTTTTTAAATCCGTTTGTCCGGCAATGGCCCCAAAAATAGCCTGACCGCGATCTAACCTCGAATTGCTGTTGTTCATCACCACCTCTACGTTTAAACTGGTACGGTCGTTAGGAATATAGGAGAAAGAAGGCGCGATGATATAACCTTTTCTGTATTGCAGGTCTCTGAAACTTTTACTGTCTTCGTAGCCAAGGTTAAGCCGGTAAAGCAGCGTTTTTTCTGTATTTAACGGTCCTGTAAAATCTAAAGCGCCACGGATGGTGCTGAAACTTCCTGCCGAAAGGCTGATCTCTTTACGGTCTTCGGTGAGTGGCTTTTTAGTTACCAGGTTAATGCTTCCCCCAGGGTCGACGCTCGAAAAGGTAGCACTTGCCGGACCTTTTATCACTTCTATCCGCTCCAGGTTATTCGTTAAAGGCTGGTTGAAATAATACTGATGGGTACGCATGCCGTTAATAATGGCCCCTTCTTCGTTCTGGTTAATCCCCCTGATGGAAAATTGATTGTAATAACTGCTTTGCGATACACCGGTGACGTTTTTTACTGCATCAGCAAGTACCGCGGCCTGCCTGTCGGCAATTAACTCTTTCGAAACTGAAGAAATGGCCTGTGGAATATCCTTGTTTAAAGTGGCCGTTTTAGTAGCGGAGAAAGAATAATTGCCATAATATTTTTTGCCGTTGGTACCAATTACTTCCACCGTTTGCAATTCTTCATTGCTGGGTTGAAGCGTAATGGCATCCAGTTTTAAATCGCCTGTATTAATCGCGTATATCTGGCTAAAACTCCTGTAGCCAATGGCACTTATCGTAAGGGTATAATTAGCCGTTTTGGGTAAAATAAGCGAAAAATTACCAAGCGAATCACTGCTGGTAATCAATTGATCTTTGCCATTCTTAAATTTAATGGTGGCTTTGTAAATGGCCTGATTCTGGGCATCGGTTACCTTTCCGCTTACCTTCACCTGAGCGAAACTGTATAGGCAAATTGCATTGAAAAGCAGTAATAAAGCAAACTTATGGAAAATAGAAAGACCTCTATATGTTGGGTTCATGAAATGAATTCGTTTTTTAAATGGTTTGTAAGTATAATTCCTGAAGATCGGCAGCACTGATTTCGCTGGCCTTTAGCGTATGGATGAGTTCGCCCTGTTTCATAATGCCGATATGCGAGCCCACGTTTACCGCATTAAAAATATCATGCGTGGCCATTAAAATCGATTTGCCTTCTGCGGCCAGCTGTTTAACCAGTTGTGTAAATTCGGCCGTCGCTTTAGGATCGAGTCCGCTGGTCGGCTCATCCATTAATATAATCTTGGCATTTTTGGCCAGTGCAATGGCGATGCCTACTTTTTGACGCATGCCTTTGCTAAAGCCCGATAAATGTTTGTTGTGAGCAGTTTCCTGTAAACCACATTGATTTAAAAAATTGATTAAACTTTGGTTATCATACTTAAAACCTGCCAGCTTAGAAAAGTAATCAAGGTTTTCGATGGCCGAAAGGTTTCCGTAAAGCATCACCACTTCGGGGATGTAGGCCAGGTGTTTGCGGCGTTCATCATTGTGTGAGGAAATTTCTTGGTTATCGATCAGGATTTTTCCTGCACTGGGTTCAATGAAACCTAAAAAGAGATTAATGGTGGTGGTTTTTCCAGCGCCGTTTTGACCGAGCAAACAGAATACTTCACCGGGGTTAACGGTTAAATTGAGCTGATTTAAGGCCTGGTAAGATTGATAATTTTTAGATAATGAAATGGCTTGAAGCATAAAAATATAGGCTTAGGCGCATACCGGACAGGACTGCGCATTAAACAGAATGAATTGAATTAAAGAATAAAAAGAAAATCCGGAAACCGGATTAAGCTCCTAAGCGTGGCGGACCTTTATTGGTACAGGATAGGAGATAGGCAGAGGTATGCTGCTCGAAGTAAATACAAGATTTAACTTCAGGTTTAACAATAGATAGAGCGAATGTTATAGGAGCAGGCAGATCGAAAAAATGAGAGCGGTGTTTTAAAACCTCGCACAGTTTACATTTTAACTTGGCCGAATCTAACTGCTGATGAGCAGAAGCAGAACTTTGCTTGCAATAACTTACTTTTCCTGCCACATGGTGATGCAGGCTTTCAATCAGTGTCGCATTTAAAAATATCGACAATAGCAAAAGCGCCCATATACGGGCAAATAATTCGCGACGATATTTATAGACTGAATAATTCAATGCAACAAAGTTACATTTAAAAAGTGAAAAACAAATTGTTTATGAGTATGGTTAATCGGTTAATTGTTTAAATTGGTTAACTGACTCCAAACGCCAGACTTGTCCATTAGTCATTAGTTCATTAGTCATTAGTTTGGTCCATTGTCCATTAGTCATTAGTTCATTGGTCATTGATTAATCGGTTATTTCTTTAAATCGGTTAATTGACTCCAAACCCCCAACTCCAAACGGCTAACTCTACTCACAATTGCTTACTTTTGTTATTAACCAGGCGCTTAATTAACAACCTCCTACGCTCATCTAAATTTGCGGCTTAAATTTTAACTAAAATGAAGTAAATTGTCAATAGTATCCCTTTTGGTAATGATTTTACGTTAAAAAAGTTTAATAAATAGATAACTATCATTAAATATTTTCTTTGGTTATTATACAATTTTGGCTAATTAATTTTCCTGTTACAAGCATCCCTATATTAAAAGAAAATGACAGCTATACCCACAGAATGGAAAAATGACGATGAGCTTTTCGAGATTATAAGAACAGAACTTTATACCGCTGTAATAGGCGATATTATGGATAAAATGGGACTGCTTCATCAGTTTCTGCCTCCGCAGATACAGCCCTTACATCCTGATATGTTTATTGCAGGCAGGGCCATGCCCGTGCTTGAAGCCGATGTACTGGAATGCGGGACTTACGAAAGCAGTAATCCGGTTCTGAAAAAGCCTTTCGGTTTAATGCTCGAAGCATTGGATGACCTGAAAAAAAATGAAGTATATATCTGCACAGGTGCATCCCCTGATTATGCGCTCTGGGGCGAATTAATGAGTACAAGGGCGCAGATTTTAGGCGCTGCAGGAGCAGTGGTAGATGGTTACTCCAGAGATACCAAAGGCATCTTACACCTCAATTTTCCTTCATTTTCTTATGGTAATTATGCTCAAGACCAGGCACCCAGGGGTAAAGTAATCGATTATAGGGTTCCTATCGAAATTAAAGGCGTACTGATAAATCCCGGCGATATTGTGGTAGGTGACATAGATGGCGTTTGCATTGTGCCGAAACAGCACGAAGCCGAAGTAATAAATCTGGCACTTGAAAAGGCCAGGGGTGAAAAAATGGTGCAGAATAAAATACTTGAAGGGATGAGTGCGAAAGAAGCCTTCGAGAAATATGGGATTATGTAAAGGGGAAATTCAAAAAATAAATCAAACACACAAATGAAACTATTTTATAGAATTTTTACAGCTATAATGTTTTTCGCAATCGCGGCACATGCGCAGATACAAAAAATCACCTATAGCACAGCCGATAAACAATTACTAAAACTCAACCGCATCTCGCCAGCGGCCTCAAAACAACCAAATAAAATTGCTTTAGACGGAACCTGGCAATTTTCAACAGATATTAACACATTACCCACCGATAAAAATATTCAGGTGCCAGGCGAATGGGTAATGCAGGGTTTTGAAGTGAAAAATTCGGTTTACGCCGGTTATAAAAAGAACTTCGAGGTTCCGGAAAGCTGGAAAAACAAGCGTATTAAACTCCGTTTTGATGCGGTTTACAGCGAAGCAGAAATTTGGGTAAACGGAAAGAAAACCGCATCACATTTAGGCGGTTTTACCCCTTTCGAAATCGACATTAACAATGCGGTAAAATGGGGCGCCAACAATGAATTACTGGTAAAAGTAAAATCAGAAAGCAAAGCCGATTCTTTGGCCAGCGCATCAACCTATGCCGTACATCCTTTGGGCGGTATTTCACGAAAAGTATACGTAATGGCCCTGGAACCCGTAAATTTTGCTTACGCAGATGTCAAAACCATTTTGGACAAAAATTACGAGAATGCCACTTTAAGTGCCGATGTCATTATTGCGAACGAACAAAGCATAAAAACAAACCGACTGACGATAAAAGCAGAATTGTTTAAAGCGGATGGAACCACGATGGTGGCCGAAAAAACGGCTACGGTTGATCAATCTATTGCTAAGAGTGAGTACTTGCAGCAGAACATCAGTTTCGATGTTTTAAAACCGGCTAAATGGGATCCGGAACATCCCAATCTTTATGTGTTAAAACTGAGTATTTTACAAGATGGAAAAACTGAAGATGTGATTACCAAAAATATTGGTTTCCGTCAGATCGAAGTTCGTGGGAACAGGGTTTTTGTAAATAACATGCCAATTAAACTGCGCGGCATCTGTCACCACGAAACCATGCCTTTGCGGGGCCGCTCGGTTGGTGATAATATGTGGGAAAAGGACGTCGAACTGTTCAGGGAAGGCAATGTAAACTATTTCCGTACTTCGCACTATCCTCCGGCCGAAGAACTGATTGATGCCTGTAACCGCCTGGGGATGTTTTTAGAAGTGGAAGCACCTTTTTGCTGGGCCGAAAATACTGAGGTACCCGCAGGGACCGAAATTTACCAAACCTTAATGGTCGATCAAACTTTAGATATGGTTAACTATTTCAGGTCTAACCCTGCAGTGCTTACCTGGTCTATCGGCAATGAGAGTGGAAAATACGCGGAATATTTTAAGGAAACGGCTAAGTTGGTTAAACAGTTTGATCCAACCCGTCCCCGTAATTTTAGCCAATACGGACCAGATGCAGATGAGGGTGATCTCGAAATTACCAATCACCACTATCCAGGTCCAACAGGTCCGCAAACCTACCGGAATTACAAACGTCCGATCGTTTTTGATGAGTACGTGCACCTAAATGCCTACAACCGCTTAGAACTGGTTACCGATCCTGGTGTTCGTGATGCCTGGGGAGTCGGTTTTGAGGCCATGTGGGAAAACATGTACCGTACCGATGCTGTTTTGGGCGGTGCAATATGGGCCGGTATAGATGACACTTTCTTTTTACCAAACGGAAAAACGGTTGGTTATGGTACCTGGGGACCGTTTGATGGATGGAGAAGACCAAAACCAGAGTACTGGCACATGAAAAAAATCTATTCACCGGTAAAAATTAAATTGGCCGGTAACTGGAATAACGGCAAAGTAGCCGTAGAACTGGAAAACAGGCTGCTTTTTAGTAACCTGAACGAATGTAAAATAGAATGGAATCTGGCTAACGAAACTGGCCTGATTACCGCTGATCTAAAGAGAAACGGTAAAACAACGGCCAACGTTATGGTGAGTAAAAAACCGTTGCCAACTGATAAAATGACGATCAAAGTTTACGATCCCCGTGGCGTACTCATTGATATTTACCAGTTCGCGGTTGTACCAACGGTTAGCGATTTAACTGCAGCACCAAAAGCAGCCGGCCAATCCTGGATTTATAACCAATCGGGCAATACCTTAACTGCCAAAAGCGGTAGCTTAAATGTTCAGTTTAACCTGGTGAGTGGCGATGTAGAGCAGGTAAGCAATAATGGTAAACCGGTTTGGAATACCGGCACCAGGTTAATGGTTCTACCCTTAACTGGTGAGGGCAGGGGAACACAAATGACAGGTGAGCGCCAACAATTCGATCCTTTTACAGATGTATGCAAAAACAGGATTGTAAAGGATATTAAATTTAATAAAGCCAAAAGTGCCTTTACGTTAAGTATCACCGATGCCTATAGCGAAGCCAGTGGTACCACCAGTTATGTCTTTTCTGCCGATGGCAAGGTGAAAATCGATTATAAGTACACCATCAAAAAAGAAATTAATCCGCGCCAATGGGGATTAGTGTTCGGTTTGCCCAATAGTTTCCAAGAGTTAGAATGGAACAGAAATGCACAGTGGGATTATTATCCTGCCGAACATATTGGAAGGCCAGTTGGCAAAGCCTTGTTAACCTCTGCTAATCAGGTTTCAGGTCCGGCAGGGCCTGCTAAGTTACCATCTACGCCCTGGAGCTTAGATCGGAATGATTTGGGTACCAACGATTTCCGTTCCACAAAGATGTACATCAATTCTGCCCAATTAAGCAATGGAACTTCTTCCTTTAAGGTAGCCTCCAACGGTGAGCAGCACATCAGGGCCTGGAAAGAAACACAGGGCATTAAAGCTTTAATAGCAGGTTACAGCAATATGGGTGCTGAACGTTTTTTTAGAGGACATGCAGAAAAAATGGATCGTTCTTTAAAAGCAGGTGATATTATAGAGGACAGTGTAATGCTTCAGTTGAAATAATAGTGGATATATCATAACGATAATTATTTGCGGTCCGTAAGCTTAAGATTCCCGCCTGCGCTGGAATGAGGAATTGGCCCAGACTGACAACATTTTTATAAAATAACATCATGTTAACAAACAAAATTTACAATTACAAGGCAAGGCGCAAAATATGGCTTATCCTCGCTTTGGTAACGGGTACAGCTTTACAGCTAATGGCACAGAACAGTGGCATCGCCAGTACGCTTTCGCCAATCCCGTCAATTGTGCAAAACAGTAATAAACCGGTTATTTCTTTAAATGGCGAATGGAAATTTGAACAGACCGGTAAAAAAGGTACGATTAAAGTTCCGGGCGAGTGGGTAATGCAAGGTTATACGGTTAATACCGGCGAAACCGCAACTTACAGCCGCGAAATCAATATTCCGGATGGCTGGAAAGGAAACCGCATTAAACTCCGTTTTGATGGCGTAAGTTCGCATGCAATAGTTAAAATTAATGGCAAAAAACTGGCCGAACATGAAGGTAGTTTTGTTCCCTTCGAAGTAGATATTACCGATGCGCTTAAAACTGGCGAAAACCTGCTACAGGTTGATGTGCAGGCAAATACCATCAGCGATATTTTAGCCTGTACCTCGCAATATGCAGTACATACTGTTGGGGGTATTTTGCGTAATGTAACTTTGTTTGCATTGCCCGAAGTAAACCTGGCTGATCTAACCGTGGTTACCGAACTGGATAAAAATTATAGCAATGTCACAATCAACCTTAAGGCATTGATCAATAACCAGGGGCAAAATGGAACAGCTGGTCGGGTACAGTACACTTTGGCTGATGTTAAGGGGAAAATCATTACCAACGTAAAAACGCCATGGCCTGCAATATCCGGAGAAAAATCTGCTTTGCTCGACACCCATATTGCGGTAAAAAATCCCATAAAATGGAATACCGATCAACCTTATTTATATACTTTAACCACAGCTTTGATTACTAATGGTAAAATAACAGAAAGCCATCATCAAAAAATAGGGTTTAGGCAAGTCGAAGTAAAAGGCAACCAGGTTTTTGTAAATGGAATGCCAGTTAAACTCAGAGGGGTAAACCGTCACTCCGTACATCCACTCACCGGACGCGCCATCAGCGATGAACTGGAATTAAAAGATGCCGAATTATTTAAACAGGCCAATTGCAATTACATCCGTACCTCGCATTACCCACCTAGCGAACGTTTTTTGGCCATAGCAGATAGCATTGGTTTGTTTGTAGAAAACGAAAGCTCATTAACATGGATCCAGCACGGTGCCTCACCCATCTGGAAGTTATGGAATTATAAAGACGAGAAATTTTATCCTTACATGCTGGCCGCCAACATTGAAAAAATGCAGGCTGGTAAAAACCATGCCTCGGTTATCATCTGGAGTTTAGGTAACGAGAGTTATTGGAGTCCGCTATGGGATAAAGTGTATCGCGAAGCTAAAAAACTAGATCCCACAAGACCAATTTCCTTTCACGATCAATGTTGGGGCGGCTTCAATAATGGAGGCAACAAAGTAGATATTGCCAATTACCATTATCCGGGCATCAATGGTCCGGCGGCTACCGATACCATGAAAAGGCCTACCTTATTTGGCGAATATGCCCATATCAGTACCTATAACCGCCGCGAATTATTAACTGATCCAGGCGTAAGGGCAAGTTATGGCCCATCATTGGTTAAAATGTACGATAGCATGTATGTACACAAAGGCAATTTGGGTGGTGCCATCTGGAGCGGTATTGATGATACTTTCCATTTGCCGGATGGTAATATTGTAGGTTATGGTCCTTGGGGACCAATTGATGCCTGGCGCAGGTTAAAACCTGAGTATTGGGGCATGAAAAAAGCCTATTCGCCTGTTGTGGTTAAAAACGTGCATCAACCCACTATTAAAAATGGGAAAATGCTGCTTGAAATTGAAAACCGTCATGATTTTATCTCGCTCAGCGAGGTAGAAATTAATGTAAAGGTTGACGGAACACCTATCCGTCTAACATCAGCCATTAAACCACACAGCCAAGGAGTGTTGCAAGTGCCGGTAAAAGAAGATACAAAAGAAGTGTACATTTCCTTTAAAGATCCATCAGGCAATGTCGTAAATGAAGAACTGATTGTTTTAAAACAGACTGAAGAACCCATTGATACAAAAAAGCTTCCGCTAAGTTATACCGAAAATGAAATGGCTTATTTTGTAACGCAGGGAGTGGTGAATTATACCATTAACAAAATTACAGGTATAATATCAGGCGCCACAAGTAAAGGTGAAAAAGTTTTAGCGCAGGGACCCGTATTTAGTGTAATAGAAATGAACAGCGAAGATGGGGGTAAACCCAATGTAGCCGGCGAAACTTATCAGAACAATATCTATCCGATTAAAAATTATCCGCTGTACACCATTTTTGCAAATTCGATTAAAGTAAACCAAACTGCCGATGCAATTACCTTCAATATCAAAGCAACTTACACCAATGGGGATGGGAATTTAAACTATACTTTTTCTGCAGATGGAAACACGCGGGTAGATTATGAGGTGAAAACCACTCTGGAAAAACCTTATCAGTATGGTATGCTTTTCCAGTTGCCTAAAACTTTTGAAACCTTAAGCTGGAAACGCAAAGGCGAATTTACTGTATATGCAGCAGAAGACATTGCCCGCGATAAGGGAACCGCTAAATTAAATGCCAGATGGTTACCTGCGGTTGAAGAATTTGGAAAACCGGGTGCAGAACTCTGGAAAGATGATGCCAATGAAATGGGATCGAATGATTTTAGATCCACTAAACAAAATATTCTGCAGGCAATGTTAAGCAATGGTGATCAGGAGATCGTGATCCGTTCCAATGGCAAGCAGGCATCAAGAAGTTGGTTGCAGGATGAAAAGATACAATTGCTGGTAGCAGATTATTGGAACAATGGTTCTGAGCCTTTTTACGGTTCACCATTTACCGATGGAAGGACAAATATTAAGGGGAAAATGCTTAAAGGAAGTGTGAATTTTAGGTTGCAATAAGCCTCGCGTACTCCATTCGTTACGTCATTCCCAACCCGATAACTATCGGGTTGGGAATCTTAAAGCTTATACCTAATCCCAAGATTAGTGACTCACCAACCTGATAAAAAAATAGAAAATAATAAATTAAAAATTAGCATAAACACCAACACAACAAGATAAAATCAACAACAAAATGAAAATAACAGATGTAAAAGTATGGCTGGTTGAGGGGTAAAATACAACTGGACATTATTAAAAATATATACCGATACCGGGCACACAGGGGTTGGAGAAGCTACTAACTGGCCGGGCAGTCCGATTGTTTTCGAAGCCACCAAACATGTTGGTCAGCGCATTATTGGTTTAGACCCTATGAAAACCGATTTTATCTGGACAAAACTTTACCGGGATTTAAACTGGATGGGGCCATTTGGCGCCAGTATGTGTGCCATTAGCGGTATAGATATGGCACTGCTCGATTTAAAGGCAAAAGTATTAGGTGTACCCTGCTACGAACTTTTGGGAGGTGCTTTCAGGAAAGATATCCTGCTTTATGCCAACTATTGGTTTACCGGAGGCGGTCATAATACCGAAGATTATGCCGAACAGGCGAAAAAGGTAAAGGCAGCGGGTTTTACAGGTTTAAAATTCGACCCCTTTGCGCATACCAACTATTTATATGGCGAAGATTTATCATCGAACCTGCAGCTTACCGCCGCTCAGCAGGATCTGGCATTTAACGTCAGTAAAGCCGTGCGTGATGCCGTAGGGCCAGATTTTGATATCATGATCGAAACCCATGCCATGTTAAATTATCGCGTGGCCGTAACCATGGCACAAAGACTTTCTGAACTGAACATTACCTGGTACGAAGAGCCTGCAGGACCAGAAAATGCCAATACTTTAAAAGCCATGAGAGACCGGATTCCTTCAAATGTTTCGATTTGTGTAGGCGAGCGTCATTATACCCGCCACGGTATCCGGGATGTTTTGGAAAAACACATCTGCGACATTATGATGCCAGATATTACCCGTTGTGGCGGACCATCGGAAATGAAACGTATGGCCACCATGATGGAAGCTTATAACGTGCTATTGGCACCACATAACCCAAACGGCCCGCTGTCTACACTGGCCTCGGCACAGGTTTGTGCTTCGGTGCCCAATTTTTTCAGGCAGGAGTTTATGTTTAACGATGTGCCATGGCGCGATGAAGTGATTTCGCATCCGATAGCAGATATGGTCCAAAACGGACATTTAAAACTGAGCGACAGGCCAGGTTTGGGCGTCGATTTAATTGAAGCGGAGATGGAAAAACACCCTGGTATTTTAACGCCAAGGCCAGGGTTTTATGTTTAGTATCAATACAAACCTCGCAGGTTTAAATTAGATTTTATGGCATTAACAATAGATTTAAGTGGAAAAATAGCCCTGGTAACCGGAGTTACTTCAGGTATTGGTTTAGGAATTGCCAAAATGATGGCGAAAGCAGGCTGCACCGTAATAGGTTGTGCCGAACAGAGTGAAGTAAGTGATGTAGCCCAGCATTTTTTGTCGGAAATGAAATCTTATGATGCTCCAACCGATTATTTTAAAGCCGATATGACCTCAACTGAAAATATTGAAACACTGGTTGCAGACATTAGCAATGATTATGGAAAGCTGGATATTTTAGTTTCAAATGCAGGTCAGAATGTGTTTAAGGGTTTAGAAAACTGCTCTGAAAATGACTGGCAGTTTAATTTGGATTTAAACCTTTCTGCACATTGGCGGCTGGCTAAAAGCTGCAGGTCTTTATTATCGGCAAACAAGGGCGTAATTATCGTAATGGCCTCTAACCATGCTTTTGCCAGTATACCGGGTTGCGCACCTTACAGTATTGCTAAAACAGCCTTAACGGGTTTGGTGAGGAGCCTGGCAATAGAGTGGGGGCCTGCTATCCGTACGGTTGGCATTGCGCCGGGTTTTATAGATACGCCCGGTAACCAGGAATGGTTTAATTCTTTTGCAGATTCTGATCAGGAAAGAGCGCGTACGGTAGCACTTCACCCGGTAAAAAAATTGGGTACCATAGCAGAAATAGGAGGATGGTGTGTGTTTTTATCGAGCGAATATGCCGCTTTTGCATCTGGAGTTACCTATTTAGTTGATGGGGGACGGAGTGCGATGATGCAGGATAGTTGAGGGAGATTTGAGATTTGAGATGTGAGACTTGAGAGGAAAAAAATAAACGCCATAAATTTAAACTGTAAATGGATATTTGGAAGCCAGACATACTTTATAAAGCAGACCTGATTTTAGGTGAGGGTGCGCGCTGGCATGCTGAATGGCAGAAATTCTTGTTTATCGATATTAAGGGTAAACTGATTGGAACCTGCAATCCGGAAAATGGTAAGCTTGCTACGTATAAAATACCGGATATGCCCGGAATGTTGGCACCTGCCGACAATGATAAGTTATTAGTGGCACTACAGGGCAGCATTGCGTTAATTGATCTGCAAACCAGTGAAACCACCACTTTAGTTAAATTTAAAGAAAGTACCCAGAACCGCAGTAACGATGGCGCATGCGATGCTTTGGGCAGGCTTTGGGTGGGTACCATGGATTTAGAAGCCAAACACCATGCAGGTAACCTGTATTGTTTTAATCGTAAACTAATCAGGAAAATTAAAGGTACAAGTGTATCTAATGGGATTTGCTGGTCGCCGGATAACCGCACTTTATATTATATCGATAGTTTTTTATACCACATTAAGGCTTTCGATTACGATTTAGCTACCGGGAATATCAGCAATGAGCGGATTGTAGTGGAGATTACCGAACCGGGCACCTTAGCCGATGGTATGTGTATCGATAGTGATGGAATGCTTTGGGTAGCCATTTGGGGTGGTGGTTGTGTAAACAGGTATAATCCCTTCAACGGAAATTGTATAGGCAAAATTGAAATTAACGCGCCCAATGTAACCAGTTGTGCCTTTGGTGGTAAACAAATGAACCAGATGCTGATTACCACCGCAAAAGATGGATTAAGTGAAGAGGAATTAAAACAATTTCCACATAGTGGCTCATTGTTTATGATCAAATTAAATTTAACCGGATTACCAACGGCTGCTTACAAACAAGCTTAGTCATTGGTTTTTGCCGGAAATTATATATCTAACCAAATAATTCATTCTGTTTTAACATGAAACCGGAACTTATAGATTACCTGATTATTGCCATTTACTTTGTATTGGTAATGGGCATTGGATTGGTACTGAAAAAGAAAATCAAAACAGGTAACGATTTTTTACTCAGCTCGCATAACATCCCGCTATGGATTACCTGTTTGGCTTTTATTTCGGCCAATTTAGGTGCACAGGAAGTTTTGGGCATGGCTGCCAATGGTGCCAAATATGGTTTGTACACTATGCATTTTTACTGGCTGGGCGCTGCTTTGGCCATGATTTTTTTAGGGGTGTATATGATGCCTTTTTACTATGGTAGTAAAGCCAGAAGTGTACCCGAATACCTGAAATTGCGTTTCGACGAAAAAACCAGGACCTTTAATGCACTTGCTTTTGCTGCAATGACGGTTTTCTCCTCAGGAGTATCGCTGTATGCACTGGCCATGCTGATGAAAGTTATTTTAGGCTGGGATTTTGATTTATCGATATGGCTGGCCGCTGGTGTGGTGTTAATTTATACCTTTTCGGGTGGTTTAACAGGTGCAATTTATAACGAGGTTTTACAGTTCTTTTTAATCATTATCGGAATAGCGCCATTGGTATACATCGGTTTAGATAAAGCCGGTGGCATAGCGGGTATTTTACAGCATGTAGACGATGCCAAACTCCATGTGTGGAAAGGACTGGATAGCCCGGCCAATAACCCCATGGGAGTAGATGCCTTTAGCATGGTTTTTGGTTTGGGCTTCGTTTTAGCCTTTGGCTATTGGTGTACCGATTTTTTGGTGGTACAGCGTGCCATGTCTACCCGGAACCTTAACGAGGCGCAACGCACACCCGTTTTAGCTGCTTTCCCAAAAATCTTAATGCCGGCAATTGTAATTCTTCCCGGCATTATCCTGCTGGCCTTACAAGGTCAGTATTCGGGTTTCGAGCTGCCGGTTAATGTAAATGGCGATAAAGATTACAATATGGTATTGCCTTTACTGCTGCAGAAACTATATCCCAGCGGTTTACTCGGTTTGGGCATTACTGCATTAATTGCTTCTTTTATGAGCGGTATGGCCGGCAATGTTACGGCTTTTAACACCGTGTTTACTTACGATATCTATCAAACGCATATCAAAAAAAATGCTTCCGATTTACATTATTTAATGGTGGGTAAGGCCACAACCATATTGGGGATTCTTATTTCTATCGCTACAGCCTATGTTGCGCGTGGCTTTAACAGCATTATGGATTTATTGCAGCTGGTGTTCAGTTTTGTAAATGCGCCTCTGTTTGCCACTTTCTTTTTAGGCATGTTCTGGAAACGTACCACCGGCCACGGCGCTTTTTGGGGGCTGCTTTTAGGTACTGGTGCTGCGGCCGTTACGCATGGTTTATCGGTAGCTGAAGGTAAAGGCGGGTGGATTATACATGTATTCGATTTTTATTCAGCAACAGGGCAGGCCTTTACCATTGCTTCTGTCTCATTTATAGTTTGTTTGGTGTTTACCATCGTGATCAGCCTATTTACCAATGCGAAGGACGAAAAAGAACTGATAGGCCTGGTTTACAGCTTAACACCTAAACAAGACCTGAAAAGCAAAACCTGGTACACCAATCCACTTTATTTAGGTGTAATCGTTTTGATCATTACCATTGTTTTTAATGTTGTGTTTTTCTAAGGCCCGACAAAAAAATGCGATCCTCCATTAATATTATTATTTCAGGATGCGTATTCAGCATGCTCTAAAGTTATTTCAAAATAAAAATTCTCGTATGAAACATTTATAAACAATTAACATATATCTACCTAAAAAAATGAAAAAACTATTTGTAATCTTACTAAGCGTGGCTGTAATGTCATGTAAGAAACAACCTGCCACAACCGAAATTATAAAGCCAGAAGAGGTGAAGAATCAAGCGGCATCTGCGTATAAGTTAACGGTGGTGTACTTTGTACCATCTGATATGAAAGTAAATCCCGATTATAAAAGGCGCATAACTGAATACTTGCGCTACGAACAAAATTATACAACCGAATGGATGAAAAAATGGGGTTATGGAGAAAAGACTTTTGGATTGGCCACCGATGCAGCGGGTGATGTAGAGATTAATATCGTTAATGGTAAAAACCCTACAGCCAGTTACCCTTACAATGGTGGTTCGGCGCCAATGTCGGTAGAAATAAACGACTGGCTTGCTGCCCATCCCGATAAAAAGAAAAGCGAACATGTTTTTATACTAACTGCTGTAAATGAGTTTGGCAAACAACAGGCTCCCTATTATGGAACAGGAAACTGGGCTTATGCTATAGATTTTCCATACATGGAAATTGCCAATATGAATAAGCAAGGCGATATTAAAGAACAGTCTTTATGGATAGGGGGTAATTTTCATGAAATGCTGCATGGTTTGGGTTTACCGCATAATGGAGGCCTTATTTCCAACAACACACTATATGGTACCAACATTATGACCGGCAATGGTGGAGGCTTTGTTACCGGAAAATCATATTTAGATTCCTGGGATTGCGCTTTGCTAAGCATAGGCCAAACCTTTAGTGCCGTAACCCGTACCGATTGGTACCAGCCAGCAGGAGCCAGGGTAACCAAACTTAATGCTGCTTTTGATCAGGCTTCGCAAAGCATTATTATCTCGGGCAGGTATAAGAGCAACAAAAAGGTAATGTACATAGGCTTTACTAACGATGCAAAAAGGAGTGAGGAAGATGCAGATTACGATTCAGAGCATTGGGTTACCAAACCTATAGGTACAGATAGCTTCTATGTAAAAATGCCTTTAGCGGAGATAAAAGATAAAGGAGATTTTAGAAATGATGTGCACATCAGTTTTCTGCACGAGAATGGAACAAAAGAAGACAACACCTACAGTTACCAAATGGTAGCGGGCAAACCCGATGTACAATTTGGAGATCTGCCAGCCTATAACAGAGCAAGCTGGAAGGTATTGGATTTTAGCAGCCAGGAAACAGTTAATGAAAATGGTGCAGCCTTAAACTTAATAGATGGCGATGTAAGTACGGTGTGGGTTAGTAAATGGGGAGGTGAAGGCTCGGTGCTGCCACAATATTTTACCATCGATATGGGGAGCATACTTGCGGTAAACAGGTTTACCTTTATGCAACGTAACGGGGGCAGTAAGTTAAAAACGGTACAGTTAAGCGTAAGTAACGATAATACAAGCTGGGAAAACATTGGTACCTACGAACTTTTAGGTACAGCTGGCCCTAACCACGTAAAGCTACCCGTAATAAAATCGTTTAGGTATTTCAAGGTAATGGTTACAAAATCTAACGACGGTACACCGTTTGCCACTTGCAGTGAAGTATCAACTTATAAAGATTGATAAAATTTTCGGAGAATAATTAAGTATTATTCTCCGAAAATAAAATAAAAACGGTTGCTGCATTATCCTTTTTAAGGTTCTTCTCAATTGTTTTCTATGCCCCCGGATATATCAGCATATTCTACCATTATAATTATACTGCTTTTCTAAAATAAATGGCGAAACAACCTGTTTTAAAGCGAAAAAACCAACCACCTGATATAATATGAAGTGGATATTGTTTCAGGCGTCTGGTTTCATCTTAACCGACATGCTATACCAGTTTTTTATTTCTTCTTCCAAAGTACTCCCTGGATTAAAACCTGCGGCTACAATAGCCATGGGGTTAAAAGTTTTGCTGTTTAATACAATTTCATATTGGTTGTGATACACAACGCCTATGGCCACTAAACATAAAGTACCTTTTGGTAAGCCATATCTAAAAATCTGGCTATGGTTAAGTCCTCCTTTTTTAAGCACAATACTTTCTTGCGGATAAACCATCCAAAGCCCTTTTTCGAGGTTAAATTGAACCACTTGCATTTCAATTGTGCAGCTATGGGCTTTAGGTGGAAAACGCAGGCCTTTCGAAACTGAAAATTCTGGTATGTTAACCGTTACTTCATCTGCAGTGAATACGGTTTCGGGCATTATTAACAAACTCTTGTTTAATGCTGAAGCCAGGTTAAAATTAAAACCGGTTAAGCGGTCGAAACTTTGTTTAACCAGTTTAAAGGTTCCCTCAGCTGTAATGGATTGGTACAGGATAGTCGAAATATCAGAATTCATCCGGTTAACCATTGCTCCATCGTAAAAACCTGTTAAGAGGTGCTGGAAAGACATTCGGATGTATTTGGATAGGGGACTGATGTAACTGCCAAAAACCGATGCACTTTTTTTAGTTGCCTCCGTTTGTTTTACATTTCCCTTTCCGGGTTTCGATCTTATAACATTGATGTTGCCCTGTTTGCTAAACGATAAATTTCCAATAGAACCGCGCAGGCTCTTTCCATCCAATATGGCCATAACTTTAAAATGATGATGATCAGATATTGCTAAAAGCTTTATCCTTATATTTTTTAGTATTAAGGTTAACGCATTGTACCACACTAATTTACTGCAAATCTGTTAGAAAACCATATATAGTCCACATTTTTATATTAAAACGCGGACTATATGCGGACTTGCTGCGGATTAATGGGTAGTTTGTTGTACAGATAACGTTAAAGAGATACCATGCTGATTCGTATTCGCTTACCCCGGTAATCTGATTAATATTGCTCTTAAATTAAAAAAGCCTGTTCCATAATATGGATACAGGCTCTTTTGATTGCGTTTGATTTTGGTTAAAATCCTTTTACCGTTCTGATCAGATAATCTTTGCTTGAACCATCTGCTGCAGTTACTCTGTACCTGCGATCTTTTGAGAAATCTCCCGGGCCGCCCAGTTTTGGTGAATCATCTAAAGAAGCTATAGTAGCCACGTCCGAAACGGTTACATATACCCATAGTTTACTCAATTGCTCCGCTTTAATCAGTTTATCAAATTGGGCATAAAGCATTTCTTTGGTCACCGAACCTGTCGGGCCGGCTTTTAATACCGAATTAATATCGTAGGTTAAGGTCGTTTTAAATACATCAATGCCGTTTTCGTTAAGTGTGGCAGTCTGTTTTTTAAAAAGTACCTCACAAACCCGGTCTTTCTCTATTTCCTGTTTGCTGGTTCCCTTTTGGATGGTATCAGTATATAAAAACCGGTAAGTATAATCTACAGTCGACATTACTTTTAAGCTGGAATTATTCAGGTCTTCCAATCCTTTCTTCAAACAGCCTGTAGATAAAAAAGTTAATCCAAGTGCTATGATGCTCAACAGGGGTTTTATCGTTTTTTTCATTTCTATTAAGTTAAATTAAATTAATCCCACCCTGGGTTCTGATTGATCCCTGATTTTAAACGGAAGGTTTCGTTTATAGGTAATAAATACCGTTTAGGTGTAAATCTTGCTTCTCCAACTACATTATTGTCGGTGAAGAAAGAATAGGTTTTTCCATCCCTCGCAATGCGGATACCGCGAAGGGTACCCTGTAAAGCAGGAATAACGTAACCACCTGTAGCATATTCACCATTTTTAACGCCACCAGATGTTCTCATTCCCCAGCGTAACAGCGACCAGTAACGATCGTTGTTTTCATACACCATTTCTACATTTCTTTCCCTTTTATAAGCTTCGAATAAAGAATTGCCCCACACATTACCGCTAAGTGAAGCGAGATAACTACTTGCTTTACTTTCGTCAAATCCACCATGTTTAACCATGGTAGGCACCATATATCTTTTTGCATTTTCAAAATCACCTTTCATCAGGTAAGCTTCGGCCATGTTTAAATAAGCCTCGCCATAACGGAGTACCGAAAAACAGTAATCTAATTTTTGATCTCCGGGATTTGGCAAACTGGAAATCTGATCATAAAAATATTTGATCATCGAGTAACCGGTAGAAGAGTTATAATTTTCGGTGTTTCCTGCGCTATAACCATATTCTGCTGCAGAACCTTCGTTAATTTTACTGTTCGCATTACTCACGTTACCGTCTCTCCTGAAAAATACCCTTACCTGGTTGTTAAAATATAAACAGCTATCATACGCAACAGTGGCGTAAAACCTCAAATCCCTCTTTTTTGTATCGCTGAAGTACATTTTCTGGTCTACATTGGCACCTGTTGCTGCATAAGAAGCATTTTCCCAGTATTTAATACTTCCGTCAAGATCTTTAACCAAATAGTCGTCAACTAAATCCTGGGTTGGCCATGCACCGCCGTCCATGCCCCAAAAGTTCATGGTTACATTGATGGGGAAATGTATTTTTGCATAAGCCGAAAACTTACCTGTTGACCACATGCCCTGGTATTGCATCGGAATATCGTAAAGAGAGGTATTGGTTTTAGAACGTTCTCTGATCAGGATATTTTCGCTGGCGGCAATGGCCGTTTCGTACTTCCTGAACAGATCAGCATAAGGGCTGAGCTGAGAACCTGATGCGTTTAAACCCAAAACTGTTCCAGCTGTGATTACTTTATCGTAGTAGGTGCTGTTTGGGATACCGCCATCTACATAAGCCGCTGCCTGTAAAGCCACCCGCATAGAGAGGGCATTGGCTGCACTAGAAGAGGCTCTTCCTCTTTCTGCAACAGCAGGAAGTGAGCTGGCCGCCTTATCCAGGTCGGAAAGGATAAAATCATAAGTTTCTTTGATCGATTTTCTTGGGATCTGCAAATTTTCATCCGGACTGAGTTCGCGATCGATGACCTGTAAACCACCGTATAATTTAGCGTAGATAAAATAATGCGCTGCCCTTAAAAAATACAATTCTCCCAAAGCGCGTTTTTTATAAGCTTCAGAAAAGGTTGCACTTGCCTGGATGTTTTTCATGGCGGTGTGTATGCGCCAGAGCAGACCATAATCTAACCAGCCGTAATTGTCGTTTTTGGTCATCAGCTCTGCACGGTCTTTTGACCAGTATGAACTGTTTAATGTACCTGTCATGGCATTTTTGGTAACACTTTCTGAGCGGGCAGAATAATTGTGTGCATAACCCGATAACCATGAGTCGCTTGCCAGTACATCCTGGTAAATCTGATAAATAAAAGCAGTAGAAAGGTTTTCGCTATTCCAGGTCTGCTCACCGGTTATTTTATCATAAGGCTGCGTATCCAGAAATTTTTTACAGGAGGTAAGGCCGACAACGATCAAACCTAAAATCCATATTAATTTATATTTTTTCATTTTATTTATATTTAAAAACCTAATTGAAGACCTGCTGAATATGTTCTCATCATCGGGTAGGAGTAGCCATCGAAGTTGTTTGCTTCAGGATCGCCATATTTTACTGATGGACCAACAGCAAATAAATTTACACCGGAGGCAAAAATGACAAGGTTGCGTAGCCAGTTTTGTTTATCAAGTATGGAATATTTAAAATCGTAAGATATTGTTGCCGATTTTAACCTGATATAATTTGAATTACGTGCCCAGAAATCGGATGAAGCATAATTGTTATTATCGTTTAATGATGCATTTCCGGCCCTTGGCATGGTTGCATTAGGGTTGTTTGGTGTCCAGTTATCATTTTGGAAAGCAAAATCCAATCTTCTTTCGCCTTCTGAGCCCATGGCCACATTACTGAAATAGGTTTGTCTGGCTCCAGTGCCCTGAATGGTCGCAGCAACGGCAAATCCTTTATAACTTGCTCCAAGATCGATACCATATACAAAAGTTGGAGAAGTATTGTGCCCGTATCTGGCCTGGTCCTGACCATCTATTTTACCATCTCCGTTTACGTCCTGATATTGAAGATCGCCTGGCCTGAGGTCTCTTGATGTAATGCGTTTTGGATTGTTTAAGATGTCTTGTGGATTGGTGTAAAATTTAGCACCGATATAACCTGTTCCAACATAAAATTTCTCGTTCCCTTGCGAGCGTAAACGTGGGTTTGCCAGGGTTAAACTGTCTTCGTTGGTTTTAAAAGCAATAGAACGGTAATACGTAAAGTTGAAACCAGCGTTAAAATTTACCCTTCCAATTTTGGTGTTGTATTTTAATGAACCATCTAAACCTTCAATCCTGTCTTCTGCTTTAGAAACCACCAGTGGAAGCGCGTATCCTATCGGATCGGTGTAGCGAAAGGCATCGGGCGATAAAAAACCTTTTGTGGTTTCAAAAAAGTAATCTACTGTACCTTCCAGTTTACTGCCGAACATAAAAAAATCAATACCCGCATCGTATTTGGTACGGTCGTACCAGGTGATGTTAACACTTGGCGTTGGTCCTGGCGTTACGCTGTTTTGTAACTTGCCATCAACCACATAAGCATTCGAGTTGTAATCGTAAGTTGGCAGATAAGAATAAAGGTAATGGTCTAAATCATTTACGCCGATTTGTCCGTACGATGCCCTAAGTTTGAGGTAATTCAATACTTTTTTGCTTTTTATTCCTTCGAAAAACTTCTCTTCAGAAATGGCCCATCCGCCTGATACCGATGGAAAGAAACCCCATCTTTTCCCATCCGGAAAGTTATCGGAACCATCGTACCTGCCTGCAAATTCGACCATATATTTACGGTCGTAATCGTAGTGTAAACGCCCTACATAACCCATCCAGGCCTGTTCGCCTTCTGTGTTAGAAGCCGTAATTAAGGTTGCATCTCCTTTCTGGATCTGTTTAATTTCGGTAGTATTAAAACCTCTTGAAGCTGCGGTTAAGCTGTTGGTATAATAATGCTGTCTGGTATGCACCAGGGTTGCTTCTACATTGTGTTTGTTTAAAAAGCTTGTTTTGTAATCCGCCCTGAAGTTAAAATCGTATTGACTGGTCATGTACGATGAGCGGCTGATGCCTATGTTGGCCGGATCTTCTTTGGTGGCATTGCCCTGATCATCATAATAGGTTGCCGTTTGTATCCAGTCTACACGATCCTGGGTAGTAAGGTTATAATTCCCGTTGAAACCAAAAGTAAGTCCCTTTACTTTAGGTACCGCCCAGTTTAATGCACCAGCCACCTGGTTGTAAACCGTTCTTAGTTTAATATAACCCGGACTTTTTAACTGTAGCGCTGGGTTGTCGAACTGATTTGAAATGTTACCGTCTGCCGTAAAGGGTTTCTCAAAAGGATTTCTGTCCCTTAGGCGCGAGTAGATGGTAGCTGCACTTGCAGGGGGATATTTTTCATCCAGTATGGAGCCGTTTACATTTAATTCGACCGTTAAGCCTATTTTATCAAAATAGCTGCTCACGTTTGACCGGTAATTATAACGGTTATAGTCTAACGAATTAAATTTCATGATGCCCTCTTGCCCTAAAGTATTTAGGCTGCCAAAAAACTTCAACCGGTCTGTTCCGCCATTAACAGAAATCGTATGTTCTTTTTGTGGCGCATAATTGCGTAACAGTTCGTTTTCCCAATTGGTATAACTGGATAAATTATTGCTGATTTCGGTCATTTCTGCCGGCGTTTTAAAAGCATTTACACCTTGTCCCAGTGCTTGGTACAGGTTGTTTAAAGACGTTGCATATTCAAATGCATTCATCCGTTTTACAGGATAAGAAGGCGTGTTAAAGGCAAAGTTATTCTGATAATCAAAACTTAACTGCCCCGCTTCGCCTTGTTTGGTTGTAATTACCACAACCCCATTACCCGCGTTCATACCATAAACTGCTGTAGATGCCGCATCTTTTAAAACCGTTAGCGACTTGATCTCCGCTTTGTTTAATGTTAAAAAACGCTGCCGGTTTGATACAAAGCCATCAATAATATACAAGGGCTCTCCGTTACCGCGGATAGAAATACTGGCGCCATTTTGTCCTGGCTCTGCCGAACCTTGCTGCACAATAACACCGGCAATCCGGCCCTGCAAAGCCGAGCCCATATCTCCAACCGGTACATTTTTAATCGATTCGGTATTAAGGGTGCTAACAGAAGTGGTGTTCTTCCGTATGCTGGTTGTACCAAAGCCAACCACCACTACATCATTAAGTGCATTTTTTTCATCCTCTTTTAAGGTAATGTTAAAACCTTGTTCACTATTGGCCGCAATTTCTATGGTGGTATAGCCAACTAAACTAAATCTTAATTTTGCTCCCGCTGGTTTGGGAATTTGGATACTGAACTGGCCGTCTTTGTTGGTTATTGTAGCCACGTTCTGCCCGATTACCCCCACATTTACACCTGCGAGGAGCTGTTGTTCTGCGTTTCGTACCGTTCCTTTTACAATGGTTTTATCTTGCGAAAAAGCCAGTGCGGATAGAAATAGCATGAAACAGATTAGGAAAATTTTCTTCATACAGTTTATATAGTTTTTTGGTTAAAAAAACATTTGAACGGATTGTAGTGTATACTCCATATAATCAAATGTTTACTTATACTAAAATACGTCTGGCTTAAATTGCTTTGTAAAACTATATTTGGAAAAACTTAAATTTTTTTACCCTTAATAACTATTATTCCTTATTTATCATTAATTTAGTTTACTTATTTAGGCTTTTTGTGATATTTTATGAGATCTGAACTTATCAATGTTAACCATTCAGGGAACAAATCCGTCCGTATCAAACACATTGATAACAATAGGCTGATCTCCTCTTTCCACTTTCACGATATGTGCGAACTGGTATGGATTGAGCGGAGCCAGGGCAAGCGGATTGTTGGAGATCATATCGGGAATTTCGAAGACGATGACCTGGTATTGATGGGGCCAAACCTGCCACATATCTGGCAGAACGATAAAAGTTATGAAGACCTTGACGATAAACTGGTAAAGTCTACCGTTATTTATTTCAGTATTGATTTTTTTTCATTGTTAACCGACGATCAAAGCGTTTTAACCCTGGTTGAAGACCTGGTTTCGAGGGCTTCAAGGGGGCTGGCTTTTGAAAAAGATACCAGTAGAAAAGTTAAGGCGATTTTACTCGGTTTGGAAGATAATGATGGTTTCGAAAACATCGTTGCCGTAGTCGAAATTATTAAGATACTCGCCAGGGCAAAAGATTTTAAATACTTATCCAGCATTACCTTTAAAAATCAGTACGATGAAAAGGACAGTAACCGGATTAATAAGGTGTACCAGTTTTTAATGAAAAATTTTCACAATGATATACACCTTAATGAAGTAGCTGAATTGTGCAATATGACCCCAAATTCCTTTTGCCGCTTTTTTAAAATGCGGTCGCAGAAGTCGTTAACCCAGTTTATTAACGAAATAAGGGTAGGGCATGCCTGTAAATTACTCCAATCGGAAGATTACTCCATTGCGGATGTATGTTATGCCAGTGGTTTTAATAATCCAACCAACTTTAACAAATTTTTTAAGGCGATTAAAGGAATGAAACCATCGGAATACAGGAATAGGCTAAATAGTTAGCGTTCATTGGTCATTGGTTCATTGGTTATTGGTTTATTGGTCATTGGTCATTGGTTCATTGGTTATTGGTTTATTGGTCATTGGTCATTGGTCATTGGTTCATTGGTCATTGGTTCATTGGTCATTGGTTCATTGGTCATTGGTTAACTGGTGCTAAATGCCAAACTGGTTAATAGTTTATTGGTTGATAGTTCATGGATAATTGCCGGCAAGGTTCCATCCTCTCCCTAGTTTGTCATTCTGAACGCAGTGAAGGATTCCTAATCTAAGAACCACTGGCTATATGATCAAACTGAATACAGTAAAACTTTTTAATAAGATCCTTCACTGCGTTCAGGATGACAATTTTGCGCATGGATCGCTAATACCTTAATTTCTTAACTTCTTAATGGTCAACTATTAAATTTGCGTTGGTTGATTTTTTAAAAAAAAAGTTAACTTGACTAAAGACTCCCGACTAAGGACTTCGGACTAAATAATCCGTCTATTAACTCCCACCTCATTTAACTCTCACATTGTCCTTAGCTAACTTAACCGTTTCATTAATCCTGGCTAATCTTGTTTCTTCGCGTTTTGCTTCCGAAATCCATTTTAAGATTGCTTTTTTAACCGATTTTGGAAATTTTTCCCAATGGCCAGAAGCAGTATTATTGGCATCAAATTCTTTTTTCAGATCGGCTGGAACGATCAGATTTTCAACATCATTTAAAGCATCCCACATGCCATTAGCTTTAGCCGTTTCGATGGTTTTTAGTCCTGCAGGATGCATTAGCCCTTTTTCGATCATGGTTAAAGCCTTGTTTTTATTAATGGCGCTCCAGTTGCTTTTCGCTTTTCTTTTGGAGAATAACTGGTAACGGCTTTCTTCGTCGCGTTTAACCGTTAAGCTATCAATCCAGCCAAAACAGAGTGCTTCATCAACTGCATTGGCATGTGGAAGACTGCTTGCCGATGCATCTTTTTTATAGATGATGAGCCAGACAGATATTTCTTTTTCATGGTTTTTTTCGAGCCACTGGCGCCAATGTGCCTGCGTTTTGGCATAAAATGCACTGATGCCGTTTTTTGATTCTTCCATAAAAATTGTTGTAATTATTTTCTGTTTTATCTAATATTTCAAGATAGTGTTTGTTGTACATAATTTCCAAAATTTTACCAAAATGATCAATAACAGATTATTGCTTTTTTTGATACTAAATGATTATTAAGCTGTTACATTTACTTTCATTTCTTACCAGCCTTAACCAATAGAATATGGATAATCAATCTTCAAGAAATATATGGTTAGATTATTTACGCGCTACCATCACCGTTTTAGTGGTTGTACATCATTCGGCATTGGCTTATACCTCCTTTTCGGTATTTAATAAAGATGCCTATATCCTGTCGACCCATGCCGTTGTAGACAATAAAAGATGGTTTTTACTCGATTATATGGTGGGATTTAACGACACTTTTTTTATGCCGCTCATGTTTTTAATCGGAGGACTTTTCTTTTTTACCACCATTAATAAAAAAGGAGTATGGTTGTTTATTAAGGATAAGGTTTTAAGGTTATTGATCCCTTTTCTATTACCGGGTACTTTATTAATGCTTCTGGCTTATTTCCCCTCGTTTTATCTGGCTAAAAACAGTACCAATGTTGTTGCTTATGTTAAAGATTTTTTTACAACCGAAGCCTGGCCAGTTGGACCTCCTTGGTTTTTATGGTTGTTATTTGTATTTAATTTTATAGCGGCATTGATTTATAGGTTATTTCCTGCAAACTATGGCTTATTCCTGTCTGGAATTTTTAACGAAAAAAATAATTTCTTTAAACAATTCCTGATCTTTTTTTTAATTGGATTGCTGGCTTATCTGCCTATGGCTGGCTATTTTGGTCCTTACAGCTGGACCGGTTTTGGCCCTTTCGATTTTCAGCTTAGCCGGCTTATCCTCTATTTTGCTTATTTTGGAGTAGGCGCAGTTATAGGAAGGTTAAGTCTTAATGCAGGAATTTTTTCTAACAATTCAGCAGTTGTAAAGCAATATCGCTTATGGTGTTTATTGGCTATAGCTGTTTTTACAGGCACCTTATTTTTAAATCAGGTACTTAATATACAACAGTTTAATAATACGCTATTTGTATTGTGCTGTACATTAATATGCATTGCGTTGATCAGTGTTTTTAGCAAATTCCTTGAGAAAAGTATTTCTTGGTGGGATGCTTTAAGTAAACATGCTTATTTAATTTATCTGGTCCATTTCGTATTTGTAACCTGGATCCAGTTTTGGCTTTTGCACTTTGATTTACCCATCCCAATTAAATTTTTAACTGTCTTTTTATTGTCGTTTGTCTTAAGTTGGATAACAGCATATTTATTGCGGAAGATCGCCATTGTTAAAAAGTACTTGTAGGTTCTATGGTTGTTAGTAGGGTTAATAGGTTAATTGTTTAAATCGGTTAACTGAATACAAACGCCTAACTCTTAACCGGTTAATTGGTCATTAGTTCATTTGTTGGCTCCAAACGCTCAACCCCATACTATAAAACCCGCTCGATACTAAAAGCACGATCTTCTTTATTAAAACCCACTTTTGGATAATAATCAAAAGCGGTAGGTACCGATAATAATAGCAGCATGCACTGCGGCCCAATTCTCTCACGGGTTAGGCTAATCATTTCTTTCCCGATTCCTGATTGTTTAAAGCCTGTAAATACCGCAATATCTGCCAGGTAAGCACACCAAACCCAATCGGTAATGGTTCTGCAAATGCCAACAAGTTTATCATTTTGCCAGGCTGTAATCAATAAATCTGCATTTTTCAACATCAATGCAATCCGTTCAGGGTCAGTTGGTCTTTTAAGTCCCGCCTGAATAAATAATTCAATCACTTCTTCAGCGTCGGGGATAATATCTGATTTATAACTAATGTTCATATCTTCTAAATTACAAAAGATAAATGATGGTAAAAAACTTCATAGTTTATGTTAATTCATTAATTGATTCCCAATCAGTTTGTCATCCTGAACGCAGTGAAGGAGCCCTAACCAAAGAACCACTGGCTTTATCATCACACCTGGTACAGTAAAAATTTTAATTAAATTCTTCACTACGTTTAAAATAACAATTTTGCGAGTGGATCGCTAATACCTTAATTTTCTTAACTTTCTTAATACTCAGCTATTAAATTTACGTTGATTAATTCAAGACGACTTAATTTGACTAAAGACTCCCGACTAAATTAATTGCCGCTCTCTCAGCTTTTTCGTATTATTGAATATATGACATTCCAAAGATTACTCTTCTTTTTATTGATCAGCATATTCTCATTCGGTAGCATTAAGCTTTGTGCCCAGCAACAAGATACTGTAAAACATACTCTTGCTGATAGCCTCCCGAAAAGTTTTGTAGACCGGATGCAGCAATTTGCAAAGAAATCTTCGGAAGAAAGTCGTTCGGATTTTGATGCCGATAAAGCCACCATTTCACAGATCAAAATTTTTGATGAGATTAAACGGGTATTGCAAAAAGCAAAAATCTACCTCCGGAAAAATCTGGATACTACAGGAACAAAAACGGAACTGAAGGAAATAGAAGCGGATTTTAAGATTGCCGGCGACGGTGTTTTTGTTAACCGCGGAACGGCACAAACCTTCCGTAATTTAACCGCAACCTCCAAAATCCTTTTCGAACTCGAAAATAAAGCCAGTAAGCGGAAGGCAGCTTTGGATGCCAGCCAAACCGCCTTAAACAATTTCCGCTATCAGCTCGATTCACTTTCCAGCATTCCTTCATTGTTCAAATTTCCAAAAGATTCTGTTAGCCTGATGCGCTACCTGAAAAAGATTGTGGTAATTGCTTATGAGGTTAAACCCATTGATAGCGCACTTAAAGAAGCAAACGGGAATATTCAAACCCTTATTAATCAGGTTAATTTAACCGTTTTCAGGTTGCAGAGCAGTTTGGAAGAAATAGAATCATATCAAAAAGCTATGGCTGAGAATGCCTATCGACGTGATTTTGGAAATATTTGGGCTCGTGAAGGTTATTACAGGCCATTTAATGAGATTTTATCACATTCAATGGTGAAAGGTTTACTTACACTTAGTTTTTATGTGGAAAACAATCAGGGCCGGATGGTTATTTTGCTATTGCTGATTATCACCTGTTTTATTTACCTGCGTTCGCTGAAAAATATCTACGTTGAAAGGGCACTCTTAAGCCCCGGTTTTGAAAATCAGCTTGTTTTAAAATATCCGCTGCTTTCGGCACTGCTGATCATCATCAGCCTGTTTCAGTTTATGTTTATCTCGCCACCGTTCATTTTAAATGTAATGTTATGGTCGGTTAGCTGTATCTGTGTAAGCTTTATTTTTAAGCAGTACATCAGCAAATACTGGATGCGGATCTGGCTCCTGATGGTGCTGTTTTTCTTTTTTGCTGCTTTTGGCAACCTGGTGTTGCAGGCATCCAGAATAGAAAGGTGGTTGATGCTGGGTGGTTCTTTGATTGGCTGTATTGCCGGAGGACTTGCTTTAATTTTAGGGCCAAAAAATGAACTCAGGGAGAGGTGGATCACCTATTCAATTGGCTTAATGGTGGGACTGGAAATGGCCGCTACTGTCGCAAATCTGTTCGGAAGGTATAACCTTGCAAAAGCGTTATTTATCAGTGGTTTTTTAAATGTGGTTATTGCCATACTCTTCCTGTGGACCGTTAGGCTGATTAATGAGGGCTTATCGCTCGCATTCAATGTATATTCGAGCCCGAACCGGAAATTGTTTTACCTCAACTACGAAAAGGTGGGCAGCAGGGCTCCCGTGCTGTTTTATGTGCTTTTGGTCATCGGCTGGGTAATTTTGTTCGGACGCAATTTCCCTGCATTCGCGTATTTGTCTCGCCCGCTTATTGAGTTTTTTAGTGAAGACCGCACCATTGGCAATTATACCTTTAGTATCAATAATTTAGTGCTGTTTTTTGGTATCATGGCCATCGCTGTGATTATTTCGAAGATTGTATCTTTTTTTGCTTCCGATTGGCATTTGGATAAAAGCCATGGCGATAAATCAAAAAAGCAAGGTATTGGAAGCTGGCTGCTGCTGGTCAGGATTTCGATATTGAGCCTCGGACTTTTCCTTGCTGTAGGTGCAGCAGGTATCCCGATGGACCGTTTTACCATAGTTTTAAGTGCTTTGGGCGTTGGTATCGGCTTTGGATTGCAAACATTGGTAAATAACCTGGTGAGCGGTCTGATCATTGCTTTCGAAAAACCGGTAAACGTTGGCGATATTGTTGATGTGGACGGACAGGGCGGTACCATGAAATCGATCGGCTTTAGAAGCAGCATCATTGCCACCTGGGATGGGGCCGATGTGGTCATGCCCAATGGCGATCTGCTTAATTCGCATTTAATCAACTGGTCGCTGGGTGGCAACAGAAAAAGAATTTCGATTGTTATAGGCGTAGCTTACCATACCGATCTGGAAAAATGCAGGCAACTGCTTAAAGATGTATTGGAAAGTGAAGAGCGTATTTTAAAAAGCCCTGCACCAGTGATCCAATATGAACAGTTTGGAAACAGTGCCATCGATTTAAAGATCTATTTCTGGACCAAACATATTGCTGAAGCATTACCCACGCGGAGCGACCTTATTATAGCCATTAATAAGGTTTTTAAAGCCAATAATATCGAAATTCCATTTGCACAACAGGATATACACCTGCATTATCCGGAAGAGGATAAAAACGATAACGGCTAGTTTTTGGTTTTTAAATAGATCAGGCCGTCTTTATACTTTGCTTAATAAACGGTTAAAAAAAAGCAAATTAATGTAAGGCTATCTAAACAGTAATTTATATGTTTGTAAACAAAGTTTACAAATACTGTTTTAAGGTGTTTTTAGACGAGCGTTGCTATTAATCCCTAACCAATACAAATGCGAAAGAGTGATGGAGCCTAATGCCATAATGCAGAGCAATCAATCTGCCTTTGATGCCCTGGATATCTGTTGTAGGATTATTGCCAAAAAAATGGACTCTACAGCGATTGAAGAATGGCGTGTATCTGATTATAACAGGTTGAGCAGTCAGTTGGGTAAACAAACCAAAGTATATTTAAGTGTAAATACACTTAAAAGGTTGTTTGGTCAGTTGAAAACGCCACAACGCTATTTCCCCCAAAAAGCCACCCGCGATGCCCTGGCACAGTTTATTGGCTACCGCGATTGGCAGGAATTTGAGCTGGTAAATTCAGTACAGCCCATTGAAGCAAAGCCAGAACCGCTTATTGCTCAGCCTGAAGAAGAAATTGCGCCCAAAGCGCCAAAAAAGAACCGTAGAAAATACATTTACGCAGGTATTGTTGCTTTTTTATTGCTTGTTTTAATCGGTGGCTTTTTTATTTTGAAATCGGTACAGCCGGCTTCCGATACAGAATTGATCTGTGAAAATCCTTTTGGTAATGTACCACATACTGCCGTATTTAAATTAAAGTCGAAGTTACCGCATATTGGTAATGAAGAATTTAAGATCGATTTTATGGACGAAGCACTTCAAACGCCTATCAGTGGTAAAAAAGAAATTGCCAAGTTTTTCAGAAACCCGGGGGTAGTATATGCCACGCTTTTATATCACGATAAACCCATCGATACCATTTCGGTTTATATGCAAACAAAAGGTTGGGTAGCCAATTCGGGCAACGATACTTCGAGGGCATTCCCTATTGCCGGACTTAAGGCTTTAAACCCCAAAAACATTTATGTTTCGAAAGAACAGTTGGATTCTGCCGGTTTGGCGACCAATAAACCTTTTTTAGTGGGTTTTAGTAATATAAAACCTTCCAATATCAGTGGCGATAATTTTTCTTTTACCTGTAGGGTTTTTTCGGAACAGAGCCGTCCGGGCACACAGTGTGTAGAAACCACAGTTATTATTTTGGGCGAAAAACACCGTCATCTTTTAACACTTAACAGAAGCAACTGTGTGGCATTTTCGCAATATAAGTTCTCTGAGACCAGGGTAGTCGGGGCGGAGCAGTTTTTGGGCGCATTGGCTTTCGACCCCACTAACGGAGGTGATATAGAAATCAGGGTGGTTAATAAAAAGGCTTCGGTAATGCTGAACGGTAAAAAAGTGCTTGCTACCAGTTACAAAAAATCTATAGGTAAAGTAATGGGTATCAAGATTTTGTTTAGTGGCATCGGTAAAGCGGTTTCCCCAAAACTACAGGATTTATCTACGAAGGAAGTGTTTTAATCTTTGGCTTTACAGTTACGCTTATAATCCCATATTATCAGCGAAAAACCCGCTATCCATTTTGTTTTTTGTATTAATGTTATCTGCTCATTATTAATGGGTTAGCTGTACAATGTTTTGTCTTTTATTTGTACGGCGCAAGATGTTATTCTGGTTTTTATTTCACATTATCTTAGGGGTAACCAAATAAACCAGCGCTTCTAACCAAACAGATTCTTCTGGTCAGATAAACAAAAATCAAACAAACTATATGAGAATTAATTACCTGTTATTGGGAGGGATGCTGCTTACCGGCTATGGAAATAGTTATGCCGCTGCAAAAATTTCTCCTTTGATAAGTCCTGAACCTAAGGGAAAGGCTTATTTTTCATTGGACAATACAAGCGCGAGATTTCTGAAAGTCTCGGGTGTAGTTAAAGATGAGCTCGGCACGCCATTACCAGGTGTTTCGGTAAAAGTGGTTGGAAGTAAAAGAGGGGTGGTAACCGACGGAAAGGGCTTTTACACCATCGATGTTGAACCGACTGATCAGCTGGAATTTATTTTTGTCGGCTACAAAAAATACACGGTACCCGTACGCAATAAAGTAGACCTGAATATAACCCTGGAGCCAGAAGAAGGCAGTTTGCAGGAAGTTGCCATTGTAGCTTATGGCAAGCAGAAGAAAACCAGTTTAGTAGGTGCACAGGTTACTGTTAAGGCTGAAGAACTGAAACTTCCGGTTCGGGATCTTGCATCAGCCATTGCCGGCCGTATGGCTGGGGTGGTAGCTTATACCAGAAGTGGTGCGCCCGGTGCTGACGCAACCTCGATTTTTATCCGTGGTATCGGTACCTTCGCATCAAGTCCCCAGGCGCCGCTTTTGGTGGTAGATGGTGTGCCCGACCGAAGCATCAATAACATCGATCCTGAGGATATCGATAACTTTACCATTCTAAAAGATGCTGCATCAACCGCAATTTATGGTACGAGAGGTGCTAACGGGGTAATTATCATCAATACCAAAAAAGGAAAGATGGGAAAGCCACAGATCAATGCGGAGTTTAACCAGGCCGTTAATAAGTTTACTGATCTGCCAACCTTTATCGATGGTCCAAACTTTATGCAGCTGTATAACGAAGGTTTAACCATGCGCGGCAGAACACCTTTGTACACACAGGCCCAGATTGATAAAACCGCGAGTGGTGTTGATCCGGATTTAAGTCCGAATGTGAACTGGTATGATGTATTGTTCAACAAATACGGTCAGAATAAACGTGCTACCTTAAATATAAGTGGTGGTTCTGAAAACTCGACCTACTACATCTCTACCGGTTATTTTGGCGAAACAGGCCTCTTTAAAACAGATGATGTACAGAGTTATAACTCTGCCCTGAAATACGACAGATTTAATTTTACCAGTAATCTTGATGTAAATGTAACCAAAACTACCAAACTGGCTTTGGGAATAAATGGATTTATAGGTACAAGGAACCAGCCTAACTACGGTACTGATGCCATTTTTGCCCTGGCAACTTCATCTGCTCCGCACGTTATTCCGCCACGCTACTCTAACGGGCAATGGCCTCAGCTGGCAGGTACTTTATTTAGTCCCTATATGGCTTTAACCCAATCGGGTATTACCAATAACTCAACGGGTACAGTGCGTTCTAACCTTAAGGTAACCCAGGATCTGAGTATGCTGGTAGAAGGTTTAAACTTTTCGACCATGTTTGCCTTCGATTTAAATAATACCATTAACTATTCGAGGGGAAGAACATTGCAAACTTATTGGGCAACTGGCCGTAATGCTGATGGGAGCTTAATTACACAGATTACTACACCGGGAACAAACGATTTGACTTTTGGAACGAGCCGTTATGGTGATAAACGTTTTTATACTGAAACTTCTTTAAACTATTCGCGCAAATTTGGCGATCATGATATCGGCGGACTTTTATTGTTTAACCAATCAAACTATACTGATGCCACTGTAAATGTAGAAAACTATGGTTACAAGGCAGCTATTCCATACCGCCAGCGCAACATCAACGGAAGGGTAAGTTATGGTTATAAAGACAAGTATTTTGCCGAGCTTAGTGCTTCGTATTCAGGTTCTGATGCATTTATTCCTGATAGAAGATATGGTTTCTTCCCGGCTATTGGTGCGGGCTGGATTGTATCGAACGAAAAATTCTTTAAGTCGATTAAAAACGTAGTGTCTTATTTCAAATTGAGATATAGCTATGGCGTATCGGGTAATGCGGCAGTAAGCAATCCTGATTTTAGATTTTTATATTTAACCACGCTTGCAAACAGCGGCTCCTATACTTTTGGCGAGCCAGGTTCTACTTTAGGTTTTACAGGTTATAGCGAATCGCGTATTGGTGGTGATGTGAAATGGGAAAGTTCTTACCGCAACAACCTGGGTATCGAACTTAACTTCCTGAATAATGATTTACAGTTAATTGTAGAGTTGTTTAAAGAAAAACGGGAGGGTATTTTGTTGCCTAACCTGGTAATTGCTTATAACTCAGGTTTTACATCAGGCAATATCCCTTACAATAACATTGGTCGTACCAAAAACAAGGGCATCGATTTAACCTTAAATTATACCAAAAACTTTAAGGATGATAGTTTTGTGAGTTTTAGGGGAAGTTTTAACTACAATAAAAATTTAGCGGTTTTTGACGGTTTGCCACCCTGGCGCTACGATTACCTGAACAGGATCGGGCAGCCCATCAGCCAGCGCTTTGGTTACATTGCAACCGGATTATTCCAATCGCAGGATGAGATCGATAATTCCGCCGTTCAATCAGGTGATGTGAGGGTAGGCGATATCCGTTACAAAGATTTAAATGGTGATGGTATCATCAATTCAAACGATCAGACGGCGATAGGTTATGGTGCTACACCGCGTATCATTTACGGTTTAAATTTTGGTGGTGGTTATAAAGGATTTGATATTGCACTGTTCTTCCAGGGAGCTGCATTAGTTGATTTTAACTACGCAAGTGGTTTCGGTACAACGCCTTTTACACAGGGCGCTTCGTACGGTAACATGTACACGCAGGTATTGGACAGGTGGACACCTACCAATCCAAATCCTCGTCCGTTTTACCCACGTTTATCTACCAATCAAGATGCAACCACCAATTATTACACCAGTACCTGGTGGATCCAGCGGGCAGATTACCTGCGTTTAAAAAGTGCTGAAATCGGATATACCTTTAAGGGAGAATGGATGAAAAAAGCGGCCATCAAAAAAATCAGGGTATTTACCAATGGTACCAACCTGCTTACTTTTTCTCCATGGAAATTCTGGGATCCCGAGCTGGGCGATGGAAGAGGGGCAACCTATCCAAACATTACCACTTACAATTTAGGTTTACGCGTTAATTTTCAATAAATCATCATGAAAAAAATTAAGATAAAATTACTGGCATTTATGGCATTATGCTTGGTTTTTTTACTGCCTGTGGGCTGTAAAAAAGGTTTCTTTGATGCTGTGCCCGATAACCTGGTTACAGTTGACGGGGTATTTCAAAACAGGTCTCAAACCGAAAGGTGGCTGGCCGGATTGTATTCTTCCATTCCCGATCCATGGGATATGCCCTACAACTACATTACTTCTATTACTGCCGATGAAATGGATGCCAGTAACTGGACCAACCCACCAATAAACAGTGGTGCGCTAAATGCCGATCAGAATTCGTCGGGAATGAATGCTTTTTACGAAAAAATCAGGTTATGTACCATATTTTTAGAAAACATCGACCGTAACGAAGAGATCAAGGCACTTGCAAACGGAGCTGATTTAATTAAACAATATAAAGGCGAAGCACAGTTTTTACGCGCTTATTACTATTGGATATTTATGAAACAGGTTGGTCCGGTGGTAATTGCACCATTAAAAGCATCAACTCCTGAAGATAACTTCCAGATTCCGAGAAGCTCCTGGGATGAGTGTGTGGCTTTTGTGCTCTCACAGATGACCGAAGCCGAAAGTAAACTACCGTTGAACAACTATATCAATGGCACTTCTGATCTGGATGTGACTAAAGCGGGCAGAATAAACAAGATTATTGTGGCAGCGGTAAAATCGCAGATATTATTATATCACGCCAGCCCCTTGTTTAACGGAAATACAGAGCTATCAGACTTTAAAAATTTAGATGGCAAACAACTGTTCAATCAAAGTTACGATGCAACGAGGTGGAAAGCTGCTTCAGATGCAGCAAAAGCTGCCATCGATCTGGCAGAAGCAAACGGAAAGGGAATTTACAAGGTAACCAGCACTACACCCTTCAGGGCGGCATTTTTATCGTGCAGGGATTTATATTGGAGTGGCTGGAAAACGGAAGGGATCTGGTTGAGAACATCAACAGCAATATCAGGTTCCTGGGAAGCTTCGGCTTCGCCACGTTCTACCCAGGGAACAGGTTATAATGGCCTTGGTGTAGTGCAGAGCCTTGTGGATGATTTTAGAATGGCCGATGGAAATAACATCACCACCAGTGCCATTTATAAAGAAAATACCTATACCTCAACAGCAAACGAATATTATGTGGCAGGTACCAATACCATGTACACCAACCGGGAGCCGCGTTTTTATGCAGATGTTACCTTCAATGGGGCTGTAAATCCGGGAGTGGCCAAAACTGGTGCAAATAATGCCAGGGTTGAATTTTTTAATACAGGAACTTCTGGTAAAGCAGGTGTACCGAGAGATTGGCCAAAAACAGGATATACCGCCAGAAAAAATATCCACCCAACATTTAGTATGAATCCTTATGTTACCGTGGCTCGTCCGGCGATGTTGATCAGACTGGCAGAATTGTATTTAAACTATGCTGAGGCACTGAACGAATCAGACCCGGGTAACCCTGATGTGCTGAAATACCTTAACCTGATCAGAACCCGTGGTGGATTGCCTGAACTGGCTAATGGGATAAGCCAAAGCGATTTACGCAATCAGATCAGGCTGGAAAGAAGGATTGAACTCTGTTACGAAGGTGGCAACAGGTATTATGATGTGCGCAGATGGAAAATTCCAAATCAACAGGGATCAAACCAGGGTGGTGCATTTTATGGAATGAACATGGATGCAGGTACAAGTTTATCCGATCCTAATTTTCATGTCCGTACCATTGCCTTTACCAGGGCCATCTGGCAGCGTAAATTTTACTTCCTTCCTTATGGTCAGAATGAAATGGACAGAAATAAGCAATTGGTTCAATTTCCAGGTTATTAACAATACAACAATCATGAATATCAAAAATATAAGTTACCTGAGTATTATAGCTGCTGCATGGATTGTAGCAGCAGGTTGCAAAAAAAATACCTCCTACGAAGAAGAAACCGATTCGAAAGATAAGGTCCAGATTTTTGTGGCCAGGGCAAATGTTGGCCTGCAGAATTTAAATATTTTCCCTTATACCGATGATGCCAGAACGTTTAAGTTTAACGCACAATTCGGTGGCTTAGGGCTACCTAAAAACCCGATAAATGTTACTTTTGAAATAGATAACAAAGCTTTCGACAGTTTAAATGTAATCAGGAAAAATAACGGCTCGGCCCTTTACGAGCGGTTTCCTGCCGATTCATACTCAATCGATAAACTGAATGTAACTATACCACAGGGTGGGGTTTCATCAGATTTTATCAGCCTTAAATATTTTTCCAAAAAGTTTGATCCGACAAAAGATTATCTCTTGCCCATCAGTGTAAAAAATGCTTCAGGTTATCTGATTAATCCAACGGTTAAAACTGCCTTTATTGTGGCACCAAAGTTAACCGCCGTTCTTGCCTCAAAAACAGGATGGAGCGCCACGGCAGATACGGAAGAACTTACCGGAGAAGGGGCCGTAAACGGAAGAACTGCAGCAGCCATTGATGGTGATGTAAATACTTACTGGCACTCCTCATGGAGCCTTGCTGAGCCTCCATTTCCACATTGGATAAATGTAGATATGAAAACAGCCATTTACGTTACCCGTATAGATTTAGCCCCAAGGCAAAACAACAGTAATGGCTTTACTAAATTTGATTTGGATGCAAGTTTAGACGGTACAACATGGGTTTCGCAGGGCAAAAATCTAACAATGGATCCAGTGGTGAAAAGTTACCAGTCCTATCAGCTTTCTACACCGGCACTTTACCGGTACATCAAAATAACCATGTTAAACGCGGCTTCGCCAACAACTAAATCAACACATTTAGCCGAGGTTAACGTTTACCGTTACTAAAAACCAATCTACCAATGAAAAGAACCACAACCCTTTTAACTTTACTATGCGCTGCATTACTCTTTGCATCATCATGTAAAAAAGCGGTAATTGCCCCTGAAGGAGGCGAAACCACAGGGCCAAAGAAAACGGCTACTACTTCTTCAATTATTACGCAGACCAGAAACCTGGCCATCGTTTATTTTATTCCGTCCGACCTGGATACGCTGCCCAACTGGAAAAAACGTTTGAGCGATGTAATGTTATACGCCCAAAACTGGTATGGCACGGCCATGAACAATGCGGGTTATGGCTTTAAAACCTTTGGCTTAAAACAGGATGGAACAACCGGAAATGCAGAAATTGTGCTCATCAGGGCTGCCAACCCGAAAGCAAGTTATGGCACAAACGGTTCGGCCTATACCACCGAGATTGATGCCTATTTTGCTTCCCATCCCGGATTAAAAACCAGTAACCACGTACTCATTTTAGTGCCTGCATTTGGCTACGATAACAATAGCACCGAAGGCCCGCAACCATTAGAAGGGGTACAGCCTTTTTATGGCTATGGCCGTTACTGCTTTGCTAACGATAATCCTTATATGAACATGGCTTTAAAAGGGGTGTTAAACACTGGCCGAAACAACTTTGCCAAATGGGTTGGCGGGATGATGCACGAGCTTGGCCACGCCTTTAATGCGCCGCACGACAGGCAGTGGGTTTCACAGAATATTTATGCAAACGGTACCAACACCAATTATAAAATGCCGATGATGTGGCTGAGTAATTATTATTTAGAAGTTAGACCAAGTTTCCTGACAGATGCAGAAGCAGCTATATTTAATGCCTGCGAAGCATTTAACAACGATAGTAAAAGCTATTATGGCACAATAACATCTTCCGTAAAACGGATTTATGCCAATTACGATGCTGGTTTAGGGGCTATTGTGGTGTCTGGAAAGTACACCAGCAGCGGTACGGTAAACAAAGTGCTTTATTACAACGATCCAAACGAAAATAACGAGGGTACAGGTACGAATAAAGATTATAATGCCATTACCTGGGCATCTTCGCCAATTGGAACAGATAGTTTTAGGGTAGTGATGCCGATTGCCGAACTGGAAAATAAAACAAATGGCATTCCTTACGAACTTAAAGTAAAACTAGTACACGATAACGGGATCATCAATGAAACGGTATATGCCTATACCTTTCAAAATGGTATACCGGTGCTCGATTTTTCGACCAAAACCGAATTGTCAAAAACAGGCTGGTCTGTTGCAGCTTTTAGTTCGCAGGAAACCGGTGAAGATGGTAAAGCAATCAATGTAATAGATGGGTCAACCTCAACCTTCTGGCACTCACGCTGGTCGTCAAATGCGGCAAGCTATCCGCATTACCTTACCATCGATCTGGGATCAGCTAAAACTGTAAACGGCGGATTATCGCTTACCCAAAGAGCGGGAGCCAGCAGGGCCATTAAAGATTTCGAATTATTAATCAGTAGTGATGGAACTAATTTTACCAGTGTTTTCAGTAAACAAGCTGCCAATAACAGTGCTACGCAATACTTTGGCTTCGGTTCACCTAAAACCTTCCGCTATTTTAAGGTTATTGCCAATAATGCCTGGGATGGAACGCAGTATGCAGCCTTATCTGAACTGGGATTGTATTAATCTCTAAATTACCCGCTTTCTCTAGCAAGGTAGTTTCCGGTTTCGGAAACTACCTTTTTTTCTATTTATTCCTCGCTTTTTTAGTACGTTCAATTTTTGAAATATCCTGAAAATCAGTATCATTTACCCATCCCCAGCGTAATGTAGTATCTTTTTTCAAGTATCGGTCGTAAAAATTTACACCTTTTTTATCCGCATATTTATATTGGTCAAATTGGCTGCCCTTGCCAAAAACCCGGGGATCTGCCTGTTCTTTTAACAGGGTCAATAATTTATTTTTTAGTTGGGTCGATCTGTTTTTTTGCGAAGGAACCGTAATCAGATTATTTAAACAGGCAGGATCTTTTTTAATATCATACAATTCTTCGCTATTACGTTTCCCGAACGACCATAACCAGTAATTGAAATCATTATTGATCGAATAAACTGTATTTAAACAAGCCGTTTTGGTTGGGCCACCATCTACATTTAAGTAACCTGTTTCGGGGTTTCCGGCAGGCCATCTTTCAGGCTCGAAATTTTTTATAAACAGGTAGTTTTCCTGAAAGATCGCCCGGATGGGATAACCCACATCGTTCGGACGGCCAACATCATGGCGCTCTTTACCCACCAGTACAAAATTCCGTTTTGCGGAAACCTTTTCTTTATCGGCGCTAAAAATATCTGCAAAACTTTTTCCGGTAATGGGTTTCATCATATTTTTACCGGAAGGAACTTTGGCCAGATCCAAAAAGGTAGGAGCAAGATCGATAAAACTGATAAAATCTTCCACCTTACGGCCTTTATGAGCTATTCCATCGGCCCACATCATTGCAAGTGGAAGGTGATTGGAGTATTCATAAGCCTGCCCCTTAACCCTCGGAAAAGGCATACCATTATCAGAAGTAACCACAATAAGGGTGTTGTGCAGTTCACCTTTATCTTCAAGCATTTTCAACATTTTGCCCAGTTGTTTGTCGAAATATTCAATTTCAAAAGCATAATCCAGTAAATCTGTCCGTACCGAATCCGTTTTTGGCAAAAAGGGGTAAATTTCTGCATTCGGAATGTCGGTAAGATTTTTTCCTCCTTTACTAATGCCCGAGTTAAATTCATATCCGCGGTGCGGTTCTAAACCTCCATACCAAAAAAAGAAGGGTTTACTGCCTGTTTTACTTAAAAATGCACCAAAATTGGCCGCATAATCTACATTGCTGATTTGAGTTGTTGGTGGCGTTGTTTTAAGCTGATTGAACGCTTTTACCAGCACTTCGCGTGGGCTGCCATCTGCATTTTTTGCCACAACAGGTGCTACTCCTTTTCCGGTATAACCTACTTCATATCCATTTTGAGCCAGCACCTCTGCAAACGATGCAAATTTGGCCGGAAAGTAAGACCAATGGTTGCCTGCTTCTTCCAGCTGCCACGAATTTCGGCCGGTAATAATACAGGAGCGCGACGGGGCGCATTTTGCATTTGGCGTATAAGCATTTTTAAATAGTAGTCCATCTTTGGCAATCCGGTCGAAATTTGGTGTTTTTACCCACTTGCAACCATAAGCCCCTACGTGCTGATAGGTAACATCATCCATAATGGCAAAAAGTATGTTAGGACGCTTAGGAGGCTGATCTTTTTTATTCGTAAAGGATAAAACAACAACACCGGTAAAAATGATGCCTGCAATGCTTAAGATATATTTTTTCATAGTTATTATAAAGCAAAAAAGGGAGACGAGAAGTCACCCTTAATCATTAATTATTTATTCATTTATAACGCCTGTACTTTTAACACGACGCTTGTTCTGTAAGCGTTAACTTCGGGATTAAAACCAACTTTCATTAAAAAATCACCTGAATACACTTTAGCGCTGTCAATAGGCGATTTGGTGCCTGGATATAGGTTAATTTCTTCTATTTTGTATTTTTTAGCCGGATCAAGACCTTTCAGTTTGATTGGTAGAATCACCCCATTGGTAAAAAGCGTAGCTACGTAATAATTAAAAACAATTGCCTGGTCTTTAGCATCGTTTACATAAGCAATGGAGGCAATTTTGTTTTCGTAAGGATCCTGCAAACGGTACTGCTGGCCATGCCATACAATATCTTTGAAGTTGTTGTAGGTTTTAACCGCATTCTGACTAAAAAGCAGGTCGTTTTTACTCAGTTCATTTACGCGTACATCATAACCAAGTTTGCCCATCATGGCCACATCTGTTTTAAATTTAATGGGCTGCTTGCCCATGTCGGTAATGTGGTTATCAACGGCAATCGAAGGGAAATAATAAGAATATTCCCACTGGATAAAGATACGGTCGTAAGGATTGGTATTATCGCTGGGCCAAAATTCAGTAAAGTATTTAAGTGCGGCATAATCAACCCTCGAGCCTCCTCCTGCGCAGAGCATCATTGGTGTTTTAGGATATTTTTTTCTGATCCTTTCCAGCACACTGTTCAATCCCCTGATGTATTCGATGTAAAAATGATCCTGGTTTTTTAAGGTAGGCGAGTTGGCATTGTAGATCAGTGAATTGCAGTCCCACTTAATAAAGGCAAGTTCCGGCACCTCCTTAAAAATATCATCAACGGTTTTATAAATAAAATCCTGAACCTTCGGGTTGGTTAAATCAAGCACCAGTTGGTTCCGCATGTAATATTCTTTTCTTTCGGGCTGCCTGATGATCCAGTCGGGATGATTTTCGTAAAGTTCACTTTTTGGGTTAACCATTTCCGGCTCTATCCAGATCCCGAATTTTACACCATTAGCGGTGGCTTCCTTGCCCAAAGTGCTGATGCCGTTTTTCAGTTTTTGCCTGTTATATTGCCAATCGCCCAAACCCGAAGTTGAACCGTTACGCGGGTATTTATTGCCAAACCAGCCATCATCCAATAAAAAAACGTCAACACCTAATTTTTTAGTGTCTTTTGTCAGTTCATTCAGTTTCTCATCATTAAAATCGAAATAAGTGGTTTCCCAGTTGTTTAAAATGGTCGATCTTTCACCTTTTCCATCCAGTAACTGGTAGTTTCGGGCCCAGTTTTGCAGATTTCTGCTCGCCACACCTTTTCCCTCTGATGAATAGGTATATACAAAACGCGGAGTGATAAAATTTTCACCTGTTTTTAAGGTATAATCCGACGAAAAGTTGTTGATACCTGCAGTAACCCTTAAATAATACTCGTCAAAAGTTTCAAAATCGAGTTTAAAATTCCCTGTCCAGGCCAGTGAGCCGGCAATTACTTCGCCTATATCTTCGGTGGCCGGCTGATCAATTGAAACCATAAAAGAAGAGGAGTGAAGCAGGTTTGTGCGGGTACCCAGTTTCGAATCGATGGTTTTGATGCCATGGAGCAACTGTTGTTCTTCTGATCGCATTTCGCGTGTGGCACCGCTATATTGGTTTTTCAGAAAGAATTTACGTCCGCTCAGGGTAAGGTTTGCCGAAGCATATTTCTTCAGCACAACGTTTCCTTTTTCGTGATGCTCAATTTCTGCCCATTGTTCGATTACGTTTTCGTTAAAATAAGCCAGGTATTTTAATGTCACCTGAAATTTATATTTCTGATCTTTTAGTACAATGCTGGTTAATTTCCTGTTCTGATCGAGCTGTTCGGTTTTTACCTCAGAAAATGTAAGTACCGTTGATTTATTGCCATCGGCATGGCTTACTGTTAATGCAGGTTCCATCAGGTTTAACGATCCTGATGCGATATAAGCTTCCCGTTTATTCAAAAGATCATCAGAACCCGGTTTGTACTTATCTAATGCCTGGATGCCAGGATATTCAGCTGTGTTATCAAGCTTTTTGCCAATATAGCTTGATAGTAACGTATTATCTTTATCCGTTTCTAAAATAAGTACGTTGTTTTTGGTGGCAATTTCTATAGTTTGTTGTGCAAAGCTGCATAATCTCACAGCCATGAAGAGGAGAGAAAATATAAAATGTTTTTTGGTCATTTATTGGGTTTATTAAGTTGTTGATTTTGATAAAATTAATCATAAGATTTTATCCTTAACAGGATGCGCCCATACAAAAATCAGCGTAAATTTTTGTATGGCTAAATTGCTTGTATATAAGTAGATATGTTGATTTTTTTTATGGTATGTACCATTTTAAATTTCAAACTGGCATTGTTTAAAACAAATGAGTTATTAACCATTTATGCATTTTTCACAATTAACATAAATCTTTAAGGTACTAAGTTAAACTTCAATGTGTGGCATCTTTAGCCCTGCATTTCATCTATTGCTTTAAAATATTTGAAGCTGCTACCGCAATTAGGTTGTCCATAATTTCCTTTTTTTATTTTGTAAAGTTTTGATTTAAAAATAGTTAGCGGTACGTTGTTTTGTGCTGAGTTTGGTTCGTTCAACATAGTTTGTTTTGTATTGCACCCTCTAATTTTACCCGATCATCATTAAAAAGGTGAATAAACCAACATTACAGAACAATCTATGAATTTGAAAAAAAAATCGGATGGGAAGTTTCTTATCCCAAAGTTTTTGAGCATAAAAGTGCTATTGGTACTCTTATGTTTCACTGCGCCGTTACTTGCAGGGGCGCATCAGGCAGGCAAAAATTTCGGCAGCAATTTGATAAAAGCCGATAGCACGGTTAAAGGCAGGATAACCGATGCCAAGAAAGCAGGTTTACCCGGGGTTAGTGTGCTGGTTAAGGGCACTCAGAAAGGAACTACAACTGATGGAAATGGAAATTTTACTTTAAGCGGGTTAAAGGGGAATGAAATTTTAAGCATTCGTTATATTGGTTTTGCACCGCAGGAAATAGCCTTAAATGGCAAACAAACCATATCAATTACCCTATTAGAAGAAAATAATAATTTAAACGATGTAGTAGTGGTTGGTTACGGTACGCAGAAAAAGGCTACCCTAACTGGTGCTGTGGTACAGGTTAAGGGTGATGTAATCAAACAAAGTCCTAATGGGAATCTTTCCAATAACCTAACAGGCAGAACGCCGGGTTTAATTGCCACAAACCGTTCTGGCGAGCCTGGTAATGATGGTTCTGCACTATCTATCAGAGGGGCAACCAGTTTTTCAAATCCCAATGCCGGACCATTAATAGTGGTTGATGGTGTTCCTGACAGGAGTTTTAGCCGGATCAATCCGGAAGATATCGAATCGGTTTCGGTATTAAAAGATGCGTCAGCAGCTATTTATGGGGTTCGTGCAGCCAATGGGGTGATGTTGATTACCACTAAACGTGGTAAAACCGGCAAACCAACAGTTTCTTACAATGGTAGTGTTTCGCTTCAATCGCCAACCCGAGTTACCAAACTGGTTGATGCAGGTCAGTTTGCGAGGTACTATAATGAACTTCTGGCGCGCAGAAATGGTGCTCCAAGATATACTGATGAGGATATTACACTGTTCGAAAACGGAACTGATCCATTAGGGCATCCTAACACCAACTGGTATGATGCGGTAATTGCTAAAACGGCTCCGATGACACAGCACGACTTAAATGTTTCTGGAGGTACCGATAATGTAAAGTATTATATCTCGGGGCAATACCTGTATCAAAAGTATTTGTATAACGAATCGCCGTTTAATTATAACCAAAAAAACTTAAGGGCTAATATTGATGCCAATATTACAAAGGATTTAAAGGTTTCACTCGATTTATCAGGACGTAATGAAGATAAATATGCACCTCTTGATAATGCAAACTTAAACGGTGGGGTATTTATGGCAATTTTGGCCCAATATCCAACTGTTGCAGCAAAGTATCCCAACGGTTTATATGGTACAGGCACAACAACTGGCAGCAATCCATTGCTGAGGGTTACAGATCAACCCGGTTACGATCGTCAGTTATCTTATTATGCACAGGCAACGGGAACAATCGACTTGAAAATGCCATGGGTAACCAAAGGTCTTTATTTAAATGCCTATGCAGGTTTAGACAATACTTTCTGGCAATATAAACGTCTTTCGCGCCCGTATGATAATTATGATTATAACAAAACTACCGGAGAATACATCAACAAAAAAGAATCTACCAATGGAAATTTAATCGGATTAAACGAAACCTGGGGCCGTACCAGAAGAAATACCTATAACATTAAACTTGGCTATGATAGAGTATTTGCCAGCGATCATAATGTGAGTTCTATTTTTGGCTATGAAGAAACGGATTATTTAACTGCGCAGACCACCACAGGCTCAAGAAGCCTGTTAAGCGATCAGCTGCCTTTTTTAGGATTAGCCAACCCTGATCCAACCTTTTTATCGAATGGAGGTTCAGGCGATCAAAATGGCAGAAGAAGTGTTTTTGGCAGGGTAAATTACAGCTACAAAGAAAAATATTTGTTCGAATTTAGTGGCCGTTATAATGGATCGTTCAATTTTGGTCCGGGTAATAAATTTGGTTTCTTCCCGGGTATTTCTGCCGGATGGGTAATGAGCAAGGAAAATTTCTTTGGCAAAGCTTTACCTTTTGTAAGTTTTGCGAAACTAAGGGGCTCGTGGGGCATTTTGGGTGATGACGCGATTAGCCCATATCTTTATTTAAGTACTTATAAAATTAATCAGAATGCCTACTATTTTGGCAATCCGGATGTACCCGCCCTGGGCTTAGCCACCAACGTATCACCAAATCCAAACTTTACCTGGGAGAAGGTTAAAAGTATGGACATTGGCCTGGAACTCGGCTTTTTTAACAATGCATTAACCTTTAACGGTGATTATTTCTGGAGACACCGATACGATATTTTAACCCAGAGAAATGCCTCCATTCCAAGCTATACCGGTTTAGGAGGTAAACTCCCGCCCGAAAATATCGGGATCGCCAATAGCAATGGTTTCGAACTGGAGTTGAACTACAATGGTAAAATCGGTACCGATTTCAGTTATACCGTTGGGGGTAATTTTACCCATACCAACAACGAAATTGTTTTTATGGATGAATCGCCGTTAACAATCGATTATCAGCGTCAAACCGGCTATCCAATCCGTTCTTTTTTAATTTATAAAACCGATGGTATTTATAATAATCAGGCGGAGATAAATAACTATACTAACGCCAACGGCGGAAAAGTAACGCCATTAACAGGTAGCAAACCTGGCGACATTAAATATGTTGATATCAACAATGATGGCAAAATTACCAGTAACGATAGGGAACGCTTTTTTGACAGCCAGATTCCAAGAAACAATTTTGGTATTAACCTGGGGTTAAGGTATAAAGGTTTTGGTGTAGAAGCCTTGTTTTATGGCGTAAGCGGTGTAAAACATATTATCCGTCCGCAAGGAAACAATTCAGAAACCACGCCGGCACTTTGGCAATATGAAGGTCGGTGGACACCTCAAACGCCTGATAATAATCTGCCTGCCGCATTCGACAGGAACAGTACGGTGAACAACCTGGATTCTGATTTCTGGTTAAATGATGGCGCTTTCTTAAGGTTAAAAACCCTTCAGTTAAGTTACGATCTCCCAAAAGAATTTTTGTCGAAAATTAAGGTACGCAGTGCAAGGGTATTTGTAAACGGATCAAACCTGTTTGTACTCAGCAAAATCAAAAATTACGATCCGGAGCTAAATTATGTGCCATCTGATAACAATGGCTATTATGTTAACGGTGCCTATTATCCGCAAACCAGAATTATTGGTGCCGGTGTAAATGTGTCATTCTAAATAAGATTTTATGAAATTTAAAAATATAATTATTGCTTTATCTTTTATGGGACTGGTTTCCTGTAAAAAAGATTTACTAGACTCTAAACCGCTTAATTTAATCAGTGACGAAACCTTATGGAATGATGTGAGTCTGGTTGAAAAATTTGTAAATGAAAAATATGTGGTATTACCACACTTTTATATGTATAGCGGTGTGCCAAGCCATTTAGGCTATGCAGCAGCATCAGACGAAACTTATGCCAAGTTTCTTTACGAAAACGTTAACCGCATCACCACAGGTCAACTTTCGCCAGATGTTTTGGCATTAGATAGCTGGACGGTTGATTACAATTACATTAGAGAACTGAATGTGTTTTTCAGTAAAATCGAATCAGTACCTGGCGATCAGGCAAAGAAAAACAGGTTAAAAGGCGAGGCTACTTTTTTAAGGGCTTATTGCTATTTCGATCTGGCATCAAAGTATGGGGGCGTACCTTTAATTACCAAAGTATATAATGCTACCGATCAAAACTTTGTAGAAAAAAGGGCCAGTTACGAGGAGGTGATCAGGTTTGTTGTAGACGAACTGGACAAAGCTGCACCTTTGTTGCCTTTAAGTTATTCGGCCAACCTTGATTTAGGCCGTGCAACAAAGGGAGCCGCCCTTGCACTAAAATCGCGAACGTTGTTATATGCGGCAAGTCCGCTTTGGAATACCAATAATGATCAGGCCAAATGGAAAGCTGCTGCAGATGCTGCAAAAGCAGTAATTGATATGAATCAATATGTTTTATATCAGGGCGATTACCATAACCTTTTTATTCAGCCCGATCTGCCTGAGGTAATTATTGGTTACCATATTGATCCGATTAAAACAAATGCTTATTCTGATACCTTTTTTAGTCCATGTGGCTCAAACGGTTATTCGGCTTATATTCCTACGCAACATATTGTAGATCAGTTTGAAATGAAAAATGGAAAAATGATTACAGAAACAGGCTCGGGTTATAACGATCAAAACCCGTATATCGATCGCGATCCAAGGTTTTATGCCAATATATTGTATAACGGCGCACAATTTAAAGGCAGAACTCTTGCTTATTATGATAAAGGTGCCGACAGTAGAACGGCGCCAGTTAATGCCGGAAACGCAAGCAACACCTGTTATAACTGGAGAAAATATAATGATGAAACACATAACGAGGCCATTGAAGGAGAAAGTAAAACGCCTTTTATCATTTTTCGTTTATCAGAGATTTATTTAAATTATGCTGAAGCTTTAAATGGTGCTGGTAATGATGGCGAGGCTGTAATTTGGCTCAATAAAATACGCCAGAGAACAGGGGTAAATATGCCTGCGGTTGTGGCCACCGGTACTGATTTACGCGATAAAATCCGCCATGAAAGAGAAGTAGAACTTTGTTTAGAGGGGCACCGTTTCTTTGATGTACGCCGGTGGAAAATTGCCGAAATCACCGATAACAAAAATGCCATGGGGGTTAATGTGATCAAAAATGCAAACGGATCATTTACCTACGACTACAGCTTGCTGGTTGAAACACGCAAATTTGATGCGACTAAACACTATTTGTTTCCAATTCCAAAATACGAACTGGATAAAGTAAAGCTTGTTCAAAATCCGAATTATTAGTTCTCAATTACAGATTTAAATAATTGGGCGTCATTCCCGCGCAGGCGGGAATCTTAATGCAATAAGCTTTAAAATTATCTTCGGTGAATATTTAGAGGGGTCCAATCATTTATCAATGGCAGATGCTAAAAATCGGTAGCCATTTCGATCCGATAGCTCTCGGATAAAGCGCAGTCTCGACGTTGAGTCAGGTGAGAAATCTTTTAAACTATGTTAAAAGATTTCTCCACTGCGGTCGAAATGACGATCCGGCTCTATACTCTGCCTATAATTTATGCCCAATGCTGAAACAATATTTTGAGTTTACAATAACTTATCTTTATTTTACAAATATTAAACTTTGTTTACTAAAATCCATTTTAATTTAATCAACCCAATTAATTATATATTTATTTATGAAAAAGTTTTTTTTAAAAATGATGGTGTTATCCTTACTGTCATTTTCGGCCACCGCTCAGCGTAAAGCACATGTGTTAATTCTAGGGCTTGACGGATTTAGTGCAGAAGGTTATAAAACGGCAAAACATCCTAATCTGGATAAGTTATTTGCCGATGGTGTACTTTCTTTAACTACCAGGCCGGTAATGCCATCGGTTACTTTACCCAACTGGACCAGCCACTTAACAGGTTCGGGTCCTGAAGAACATGGTATCACAGCTAATGACTGGACACTTGAAAAACACACTTTACAGCCATTAGAAACCGATCAGGATGGTTATTATCCCTCAATATTTAAAGTATTGAAAGAAACCATACCTTCCGCTAAAACAGCTTATTATTACAACTGGAAAGAACTGATCAACCCCATCAATAAAAAGTATCTTGATGAGGTATCGTTCGAAGAAAAAGACGAATACAAAGATAATTACCAGAAAGCTTTCGATTTTATGGTAAAAAACAAGCAAAACCCTACACTTACCTTTTTATACAGTGTGCACACCGATCATGCCGGCCATGGTTTTGGATGGATGACTCCCGAATACATTACAGCAATTGAGCAGGCAGATGTTGCAATAGGCGCATTAATTGAAAAATTAAAAGCAGATGGAATTTATAAGGATATGCATATCCTGTTGATTACCGATCACGGAGGGATAAACAAAGGCCATGGTGGCATATCGATGGCAGAAATGCAGGTGCCCTGGGCCATTACAGGTCCACAGATTAAGAAAGGGGGCTTAATTACCTCTTTTAACAGCAATAAAAATACAAGTTTTGTATTAGCGAAAATTTTTGGTTTAACTAAATTGCCGGATGCATGGACGGGAACAGTACCGAAAAATGTATTTAAGTAATCATTTATCACAAATGATAAGCAAACTTAAACAGATAATCATTGTGTTGGTATTGCTGACGTTCCCATTTATTGTAGCAGCACAACAAAAGGAAGCGACTAAAAAAGTATTCATTCCTAAAAACGTAGACAAGGTTCCTGAAAATAATAACTTTGAAGATAATGAAAGTGTTTTTAGCAACAAACGTAGGGTAGAGTCAGCTAATGTGGTGATCTTTTGGTCAAAGGAACTCGGAGATGATCCCATGCAAAATGCAGATACAGCCAAACGTTTTGATGTGAAAAGGTCGCTTGCAGAAACCGAACGTTTTTACAATTATTATATCAATAAATTAAAGGTGCTAAAAAAAGGCCATTCGGTTTCCGACCGCTATAAGGCACTAGTTTTTATTTATGGTGGCAATGAAGGCACTGCGTATGGATGGGGAAAAGATAGTGTAGCCATTTTATGGACGCCCGCAGTTCGCGTACATCGGTATCCTTACGGTGTTTTGGCGCACGAATTAGGGCATTCATTTCAGTTTATGGCCGGTTGCGACAGGGGTACTTCTTTTAGCGGACCGATAAATGAAATGGGAAGTCAATACTTATTATGGCAGGTTTACCCTAACTGGTTAGATTTTGAAAACTTCCATTTAACGGCATTTTTAAAACAGACCAACCTGGCTTTTCTTCATCCCGACAACCAATACCACTCGCCATTCTTGTTGGAATACTGGTCGCAAAAACATGGATTGGAGTTTTATGGGAAATTACTCAATAACCTTAATCCTGATGAAGACCCTGTTATGGCTTACAAACGTATAACGCATATTGATCAGGATGAGTTTAATGATGAAGTTTTTGATGCCTCACGAAAGTTTATTACCTGGGATTTAGACCGCGTCCGCGAGGTGGCCAGTAAATACGCAAATCAGCATCAAACGATGTTTAAGCCGGCAGAAAATGGCTGGTATGCCATCAGCCCGAAGAACTGCCCGCAAAATTATGGCTACAATGGAATCAGGCTTAAAGTGCCCACGCAAGCATCTGTTAAACTTGATTTTAAAGGCTTAATAGATGCTGAAGGTTATGTGTATCTCAATCCTGAAAATGCTGGTTGGCGATATGGGTTTTTAGCCGTTAAAGAAAACGGTGAACGTGTGTATGGTCAGGTTTATCATGAAAAGCAAGGATCATATACTTTTAAAGTTCCTGCTCAAACAGCTTATTTATGGCTTGTGGTAAGTGGTGCGCCAACCGTGCATGTTAAACTGGCTAAAAAGCTCGATTTAATAAGCAAATGGCCTTATCAGATTAAATTAACAGGAACCGATTTATATCAGAGGTTTTAATAAACAGAAATAAAACAGATCGGATAATGATATCTATTCACTATCCGATCTGTTATTTAGCGCATATTGTTTAATCTTAAAACAGGACTAAATTCGTCGAGAATCACTTTTTTGATTCAGTCTTATCAGTTTCAGGATGCTGTTTCTAGTGATTTAGTAACAATCGATAATAAAAATTATCTGGGCTCAACTATTATCGTGTTATTTTAAAAACAAGAATAGGTACGGTTTTATTGGCCAGTTTTGGTATTTCAATTGTTAATATGCCATTTTCAGTTATCCACTTAACGGCTTTATTGTTTTCTAATAAGGTGATATTTTTAATGTTTTTAATTTGGCCCAATACCGCAGAAGTTATTACGGGTTTATCCCAGCTTCGGGCAAATACATAAATATTGTTACCCTTTTTGTTAAAATATAAATCTGCATTTATTTTTTTTGAGGTATTGTCATTGTTTGACTGTCCCATTGTTTCCTTTGCCATTGTCGCTGAAATGGTATATTCACTAGTTGTAGTAAAAGGGGTAGTGCCATAAATGGCTTCTCCGTTTAGCTTCATCCAGTTACCAATTTCCTGTAAATTGCTTATAGCTAGCTCAGGTAAGTTCCCCAAATTGTTAGGCCCAACGTTTAAAAGCAGGTTGCCACCTTTACAAACTATTTCTACCAAATGCCTTACCAATAGCTCGGGGCTTTTCCAGTTTTTATCAAACTTACTAAAACCCCATTTACCACTCATGGTAATACACGATTCCCAGGGCTTTAATATGGCGTTGCTCTCAATTTTTTGTTCTGATACCGAATAATCGCCCATTCCATTGCCAATTCGGGCATTAATAATGCAATTTGGTTGTATGGCTAAGATGAATTTTCGCAAGCCTTCGCTTTGCGCTCGTGTGGTTCCCTCGGGTGTATCAAACCAGATAATGCCTATTGGGCCGTATTGTGTTAACAGTTCTTTAAGCTGTGGTTTTACTTTTTTTTCTATGTAGCTGTTGTTATCTTTTTTTGAGGTATCAGGAAAGTCCCAATCGTTGCCGGCTTTTGAGCCTGCACGTGCCCAATTGGCATCTTTGCTTTCCCAATCTCTTCCCAGCGAATAGTAAAAGCAAAGTTTCAGACCATATTTTTTACAGGCTTTTGCCAAATCAGGCATTGGATCTCTGGCAAAGGCCGTTTTTTTAACGATGTTGAAATCATTGCTGGGCGAATTGTACATGGCAAACCCATCGTGATGCTTAGCCGTGATCACCACATATTTCATCCCCGCATCTTTTGCGTTTTTTACCCAAAAATCGGCATTATACTCTTTAAAGCTAAGCTCTTCACCAATTTTAGCATAAGTTGCGAGAGGTATTTTTTCGTAAAACATAAAGTGCTCGTTACCTTTTTGGGGTTTGCCATTCCATTCCCCAACAGAATATAGACCCCAATGTAAAAAAAGACCAAATTTGCCATCTTGCCACCATTGCATTTTATTGCTTTGCGAATATGTTTTTATAGTATTGAAAACGGTACAGAAAATAAAAAAGAAAAAGATTATTTTTTTGTTCATGATGTTTAGGAACAAGCAGCAGCACAATATTATGCCACTGCGGGTTAATTGTTATTTAGTTAAGGATTAGGTAATACCTGGCCATACACCTGGAAATCGTTAAGTCCGACAGTGGTATTGCCGCTGGTTGCAGTTGCACCATAAGCATATAATCTAAAGGTAACCGGGGTAGTGATATTGCTAAGCGCCGATGCATTGAATGATATTGGGGTTGGCGCTGTAGTGCCGCTTATGGTAACAGGAGCAGCAATATTGGTGGCAAAATTATCGATACTGGAGCGCAGTACAAAGGTGTTGGGATGTGTGGCACCTCCCCTTAATACGGTGAATTTTACATCACTGAAATTAAAATAATAACCACTTTTAGGCTCCATATAAAATTCGTAGTACTCTGTTGGATCGAGTGCTGAAGGTGTTGTTGCTGATGTTGCATTTATCCAGCCGCCCACCAGATACCGCCCGCCTGGGCCAGGTGCACCGTTTGATATACCTGCTGCTGCTAATGTTGAACGTGAAAAATCAGATCTTGGGGTACCTATTACGTTATCACCAGGGTTTGGTGCCGGACTTGCACTGTTAACATATACAATATTTTGTGCCGCCTGGTATTTGATGTTAGGATGAATATAAATGTTACTGCTATTGTTGTAAGCTGCAGGATTGGTTAAGTTTGATGCAATGGTATAAGTACCATCCAGGTAAGCCGGATTAGCGTCAGGCACGCTATTTCCCCATATCAGGCCGGTTGTAGTTGGTGCCTGGTTAAGATTAATGATCCTGATGTCGTCGTGGTATGCGATTCGGGTGCTGTTTGGTGGCACAACATATAATCCCCATTTAATATAGCCGAGGTTTCCGTCGCTAACATTACCCGTAAAGGTAGAATAGTTTGTTTTTTCATCCACCAGAACATAATTGCTTTGCCCAGGTAACTTCATGTAAGTTCTCATATAACCAGTATTGGTAGTGGCCCAGAGTACATCTATTCTAAACTGGATCCATTGGTTTACGTAAGGCTGGAGGTTGCTAATGATATCTTTTGTAGATACGTCCTGATACCTGATCCTAACCGCGTTTCTTTGCGTGCGTATCATCAATGGAACATTCTCACCACCCGATACCTTTAACTGAAAAAGATTACTTTCGTTGGTTGGATCGCCCTGATTCCAAACCGGCCAGTCTTTTAATAATACACTGAACTCGTAACGGCGTTCATCGCCCGGGAAATAACGTGCAGGGATAATCTGTTGGGCATCGCTTTCACTCCTCCAGTTACCATCAGAATTATAACCCGAATCGCCATAAACCACTTTGTGTGCAATGGCATGATTTGGGGAGATATTCCCCGGCGATACGACATAAACAGCATCTGTTGCTGTGGCATTGCTCGGATTTATGCCTGTAATACCAGAATTCGTGGTGCCATCTTCGTAAGTGACATTTAAAATCGTATCGCCATAGTTAAGCCCGGATTGTGGTCCGGTACCCATTTTTGATATGGTGAAATTTTGGTTTTCCGTTTGGCTGGTCAGGCCATTTTGAACTTTACTGCAGGAGGCTGCCAAAAATATTACGGCGATAGCCAAATATTTTTGTAAGTGAAGTGATCTTTTTTTCATGTGGTTCTTTTTTTGGTTAGTTGATGGTTGTTTTTGTTTATGGTATCATGTTAAACTGTTTTTGGTTAAGCAAAAAAGCGGTAATGTTTTATTCATTACCGCTTTTTATTATTTAATTGATGTTTTAACTATGCTTTTCTTACCGTTTATGGTAAAGGTTAAATCGATTATGCCCTTTTCGTATTGATTACCGGCATTTTCTTTAACTGTAATTTCTGGAGCTTTATCTCCATCAAATGGATAAACTATCGATACAAAACTTTGCGTTTTTATGTCACTTTTGGGTTTTTCGAATACAAAAGCCGGGCGGGGCATTTCCTGGTTGTAGAGATATGAAACTTTGCCTTCTTCTTCATTAAGATTAACCTTTTCAGCATTTAATGATTGGATTAATAAGTTGTTGCCATCACTATAAGTCGTATAAACCTTATTGTTGCTTTTATCAAATACCGGTTTGCTATCTTCTTTCAATTGAAAGTGTACGCCAAGGTTTCCGGTGGCTTTTCCAATGGCCTCATCGATGATAAGGAAGTATTTCTGATCAATAAACAACACGCTGCGCTGATGGCTTAAATCCGCATAACTCGGATTGGTGTAGGTTAATACATCCAGATTCTTGCCCGTTTCCCATTTGTTTTGCTGTGCTTTGGTAATCACCATGTTCTGGTTATTTAACGTAAGGGTGCTATGTACCCTGGTTTGGCGATACCAGTTTCTCTTTTTGGTTATCTCTTCATCACCGCTATACACATAACATCCTGCATCTGGTGTAAAGTTTCTGCCATTTACCCATAATTCGAAAGTGCCATTATCGGGCTGCGCATGAAATTCTCCCGGAGGACTTGCTTTTAAGATCATGATGGTGGAGGCATTGCTCCATCCGTTTCTGAAAGTATAAAAACCTGCTGTGCTTAGTCCTTTCGATAGGAAATCTGGTCGTTTTCCTTCCTTACCATCGGTAGCAAAATACCGGATGGCATCATTTTTAGGGAATACATCTAACCAGGATTGGAACTGCTGTATCCTGAATTTTTTATCGGCCAGCCACGAATCGCCAAACATTGGCTGATTGTAGTTAGGGAAGGTAATGCTGATAAAAGCCATGATCATTTTCTCCACGGTTTGTTTGTAAGTTTCCGGAAATTCGTTTGCCACAGCTGCTTTTTGCGCGGTACGGTAAGCATTTAAAAAGATATCAATGGCACCTGCGTGATATACAGGTGATAACTCGTATTGCACACCATCAGGATATACCTGTTTCTGGATTTCAGCATTGAGTACTTCGATGCCACTTTTTCGCCATGCAGCAGCCTCTGTAAATTCGGGAAAGGATGTGCCTGCAAAAAGTTCTCTTTGTGCTTCGAAAAGACGGTGGTTGCCTTCGGCAGCATAATGTGTGGGTAAGTACTTGGCCTGTTCGTGGTAATTATTAAGGAAATACATCAGGAACTGCGGACTAAACTGAGGCGAGTTGATAAAGATGGCAAAAGTTGGTACCAAACTTTGTAACCTGTCTGAAACCTCTAAAGGCCTCCAGGCGTAACGATCATTATCTTCCGACAGTCCTAATGGGTTTTTCTTTGCCCAATCTGCAAACTGCAACATCCATTCTTTTGCATACTTTTCATTTTTGGAATTGTTATATGCTAGTGCCATTGATTGCCACCATTTTACACGGTGTAGCTGCCAGCGCACTTCGTTGTCTTTTACGGGCCAAAACTGCCAGTTGATATCTTTGCCGTAATCGAAAAAACCATAACCTTTTTGTGGCTGGAAATGGTGTATTAAGGCACTGTCGGCTGCCATTTTGGTAGCCTTATCGAGCGGACTCTTGTTATCCACTATTTTTTCTGCATTACTGAAATCAGGTCCTTTCCTGCCCGATTTTTCGCGGTAGTATTTAAGCAGTTCTTTTGCAGCTTCGTCATATTTCGATGCGGTATAGGCATTTTTCACCTTCTCCAAACCCGAATAGTTTAGGTTGACCGGAGCAAAACTATCTTTAGTGACAGGTTGCTCCTGTGCCATTACACCAGAAAGGGATGAGAATGTGATTAGAACACTGTATATTAATCTCGGTTTCATATTTGTTTATTTAAACAATGTAGTTTTACTTTTATTATTGGCGAGGTTTTATTTCGACAATTGTTTTAAGTCTATTTTTTTTACCTCAATATATCTTTTTAGTGCTTCCAGGTAATAGTAATCGGCATAATCCAATGGCGTATCAATTTCCGAATTGTATAAAAAAGCACCTACACTATGTTTTAATAAAAAGTATTGGTTTTCGCCAGGATTAACCAGGTAAGCATCAGAAGAGAGAGACTTTAAAATTTCTTCGGCATAATCAACATATTTTTTGCCATCCTTAACCTGAGTACTCAAATCCAATAAGGCTGATGCAATAACTGCAGCCGCAGAAGCATCTCTGGGCGCCTTTTCTTCGGTATCCATAGCATTATGCACGTCAAAATCCCAAACCGGAACCTTGTCTTTAGGCATACGTGGATGGTTCATGATAAATTTGGCTATATTTTCTGCCTGTGTTAAAAAAGCGGGGTTTTTGGTGTTTTTATAACACATGGTATAACCATAAAGTCCCCATCCCTGTCCACGTGCCCACGCCGATTCATCGGTAACGCCCTGATGGGTTCTTTTGGCCAATACTTTGCCTGTTGCCGCGTCATAATCAACCACATGGTACGAACTAAAGTCCTTTCTGAAATGATTTTTCATGGTGGTAGCGGCATGTGTACTGGCCGCATTTACATATTCAGGTTTTTTAAATGTTTTACCGGCCCAATATAAATATTCGAGATTCATCATATTATCGATAATTACCGGATAATGCCACCACGAAAAATCCCACGATTTAATTGCGCCTACCTTTGGGTTAAAACGGTTGTATAAGTGTTGTGCACCATCGGCTAGAGCAGGTAAATAGGTCTGATCTCCGGTAATCCGGAAGGCATTGCCGTATGAACAGTAAAGCATAAACCCCAAATCGTGCGAATTGGTGATGTTGCGTGCTGAATCTAAGGCAAGCGTGAATTTTTTTGCTTCTGCGGCCAGGTTTTTATCTCCTGTAAGTTCATATCCATACCATAAACTGCCAGGAAAAAATCCGGTTGTCCAATCGGTTACGCCGGCAAACCTTACTGTTCCGTTAGGATTAATGGAACGTGGGTTTTTTCCTGGTTTATAGGTTTGTGCAGCCTTATTTAGCTGAAATGCAATTACACCGGTGGTTTTCTTTAACCAATTTAGTGATGGCGTATCCTGTAAAGGTGAAGCATAACAGTTTAATATAAGTGTGGAGGCTACCACTACTAAGCAAAAAGCTTTTTTCATTTGTTTAGGTTTGAATCTTTGATAGTTGTTTATAATTGTTTTGTGAATGTGAAATTAAGAGAGTAGCAACAGAAACACTTTTGATTATTATCAGAAATATTTTGAATTTGGTTAATCTGCGTTTTATTTAAGCAGGTATTTTCTTATGTTTATGCGTGTTATGACTTTTTTATTCCATTTTTAATCAATTTTTAAAGGTTTTAGGTTGAAACCTAATCCGGCAGAAGGAGATACAACCTATTTTAGTGGTATTAAATCAAACAGCTATAAAATTTACGACTAAGCCTTATATATGGCTACCTTAAATAATATGAACATAGAAGAATCATACGCCATAGGCATCGACGTTGGGGGCTCATCGTTAAAGTGTGGAGTAGTAAACCATGAAGGCGAAATTTTATATTCGACCATCATATCGCTCAAAAATGCAAAAACCCAGGGCGCCATTATTGCGCTTATTGTGGAAGCCATTCAAAGCTGTGCTAAAAAGTTTAAAAACCCGATTCTGGGGGTGGGTATTGGTTTTCCGGGCATTATTTACAACAATAAGATTATTGCCGGTGCCGATAACCTGCCTGGTTTTAAACAACTGGCCCTGGGTGAAATTCTGCAGGAAGTAACCCGTCATAATATTGTGATGGATAACGATGCGAATTTGATGGGACTTGGCGAAATGACTTATGGAGCAGCTAAAGAGTGCAGCGATGTAGTGTTTCTTACTGTTGGTACCGGAATTGGTGGCGCGGTAATGATTGATAATAAACTTTATGGCGGTTTCAGAAACCGGGGAACCGAGCTTGGACATATTATTGTGCAGCACAACGGAGCGCCCTGTGCCTGTGGCGGAAAAGGATGTTTAGAAACTTATGCTTCGGTAACCGCCCTGATCAATCATTATAAATCGATCCATCCAAATCCACCTGAAGAAATTGATGGAAAATATATGGTAGAGAGATACCTGGCCCGTGAGGATTATGCGGTAATGGCAATGGAACAACATTTCGATTACCTGGCTGCAGGCATTATTAGCTTCATCAATATTTTTAGTCCGCAAAAAATTGTAATTGGTGGCGGTATAAGCGAATCAGGAGCTTTTTATGTAAGGGAAATAGAACGTCGCATCAAAACCCTGGCCGTTCCTATTTCGTCAACTCACGCTTTGGTAGCTGCAGCCAAACTTGGCAATAAGGCAGGTTTACTAGGCTGTGCAGCCAACGTTTTTCAGAAATTTAAAGCATTTGATTACGTAGTGAAATAGTCTGATCACACCTTAGTTTTATCTATCGGTAGGTGGCTCACCGACCGAAAATATTTTTAATGATCTGTTAATTCCCTCGTTACGCTATCCTGCGAGATGAAGACTTATTTGTTTGAATCTGCCAATTATTAACGGATTAAAACTATAATTCATTCAAAAGTGATACTTTTCTTTACATCACTGATATTATTTTTTACATCAGATAGTATTGTTTTATATTTGGCAACATCCCTGAAAATATTTTATCAATTACTATGAATAAAAGATTAGGGAAAACTTTAAAGCGATTTAGGCTAAAATCAGGTCTTACACAGCAAGAGGTGGCAGAATTATTATCAGTAAGCAGGCCTACTTACATTAAATGGGAAAACGACTTTGGCTCCCCTAGTTTTCTACAGGTATATATACTAATCCGAACCTACAATATTACTTTTGATGATTTTGTAATTGATTTAAAATAATATTTAAAATATTAATGCAATAGGTATAATGCAAAAAGGATATTCTAAAAGTTGGAATATCCTTTTTTGTGTCAGATAATGTAGGATATTGCTTACAGGGAAACGCAGAATAATCTGTTTTTTAACTTTACTTTGGCTCAAAAAGAGCGTAAAAACGGTCAAGAAAGACTGATTAAAGCACTTTTGTTCAAATTTGATAGTATTTTAAACAAATTTGAAACTCTTTTTCTTTGCCTAATGCTAAATTCGTTACCAGTAGATGAATGGATCGGCAGGAAAAAAATCAACGCCTTATATTCCATAACAACTTACAGACTAAACAAACCTGAAAAGGTTTAAAATATTTAACCAATTAATATTAACCAATGGCTGGTACCTAAACTAAACCAGTTATCGGTATGGATTGCAACTAACCAAACCTGATAAATCAACTAACACAATGATTAAAAATAATTCTGACGCAACCGCTGAAAAAAAGCTTTTTTCAGTTGGCACTATACAGCGAAGGCAGTTTTTGCAACTTACGGGGGCATCTGCATTGGCTATGGGCATCATCGGCTGTAAAAAGGAAGAAATTCCAACATCCACACCTTATGTGAATACAGATAATACAGTTGATTTTAAAGACGATACTGGTCTGTTAAACTATATTTATGCACTTGAGCAATTGGAGGCAGCTTTTTATGCCAAAATGATTACCAGTTTCCCCGCCGCATTTACCGCTCAGCAAAAGTTATTCTTCAATGATATCAGTCTTCATGAAATTGCCCACCGCGAATTCTTTAAAAAATTTTTAGGTTCCTCCGGAATTGGTATGCTTGAGATAGATTTTTCTGGCATTGATTTTACCGACGCCAATTCGGTATTAACGGCTGCCAAAACATTTGAAGATTTGGGTACGGCAGCTTATAACGATGCCATTGTTAGAAGTAGAAATGATTATAATCTCATTATTCTAAGTCAGGTTGCAACTGTAGAAGCACGCCACGCAGCTTATGTACGCGGCCAGATAAATGCATTGAGTTTTGCAGATCTGACTGATCTGGCCGTATTAGGTGCCGATGCTACCAATGCCCTCGATGTAACTTTGTCGCCGGGCAAAGTTTTGGATGCAGCATCAAAATACATTAAAACAAAACTCAATATCATTAACCTATAAACCAGATTAGTATGAATGTTTCAACAATCATTAAAGAATTAGAAAAGGTAGATGCTGAGGTTTATGAAAGATTGAGCCCAAGACGAAATGCATTGCACAGTTTTTTTAGTTTTGGCAAAAAAGTATCTCTGGCTGCATTACCGTTAAGCTTAGGCAGTATTTTCCAAAAAACTTACGCACAAACTAACTCAAATGCAGCTACGATAGATTCGCTTAATTTAGTTTTGGCCCTGGGTTATATGCAGTTCCAGTTTTATAACAATGCACTTACCGTAACACCCAATTTAATTCTGGCGGCCGATAAACCAATTATTACCACATTACGCGATCAGGAACAGGCACATATCAATGTTCTGATCAAAACCATTACCGATCTGGGAGGAACGCCAAGAACAGCAATGGTTTATACTAATTTTGATTATACCAGGGTAAATGCCAATGTAACCACTAATTATGCTACATTTCTGCGTACCGCTGTAGTGCTTGAAGATTTAAGCGAAAGGGCTTACAAAGGCCAGCTGGTTTCTTTAATGGGCACGTCGGTATTGGCTACAGCTGTACGCATACAAACCATAGAGGCCCGTCATTCTGCTCAGTTACGTTTGATGGTGAACAAGCAGCAGATTGCTACACTTAAGTACCTGCGCCCCTGGGTGAGTATCAGAAGAAATGATGCAGATGGATCAGATTTACAACCCATTACCGGGAATGATTCAATGATCGGGGCCTTAAATCCTGTATATGATATTGATACTGGATTGCTGAACAGAGAAACCAAAACAGCCCAGGCCGGGATTGAGTTGATTGGTATCGGAGGCAATATCAATATAACCGCTGGACCTGCTGCAGAATCTTTTGATGAATATCTTTCAACTGTTGCTGTTAAAACAGCAGCCAACCTGTTTATAAAAACCGGATTTCAACTAACCTAATAAAAAAAATAATTACCGATAAGGGAGAGATGATATGAAAAAAATTATAATCTTATTTTTATTACTTGGCACCTGTAAAGTTCTTTTTGCACAAGAAGTGATTACGGTGAAAGGTAATGTAAAAGATCAGACTAACCAACCCATGCCTGGGGCAACTGTTTACGAGAAAGGAACCAAAAATAGTGTGGTAACCGGTTCTGATGGAAGTTATCAGATTAAAGTAAAAGCGGACGCAACTTTGGTATTTACTTTTTTGGGTACCAAAGCGGTAGAACAAAGAGTGAATAATAGAACAAATATTGATGCAAAATTACAGGACGATGCCAACAACCTGAATGAGGTGGTGGTTATTGGTTATGGCCAGGAAGTAAAACGGGGCGATTTAACGGGTTCAATATCATCAATTAGTGGAACCGAACTTGCAAAAGTACCCGTACAGAACGTTGCTCAGGCTTTACAAGGGCGTATTGCGGGTATGCAGGTATCTATGGGCAGTGGCGATCCTGGCGAAGTACCTTCTATTAAAATCAGGGGAGGAACCTCCATTACGCAGAGCAATGAGCCGTTATATGTAGTTGATGGGGTACCACAAACCGAAGGACTGGCATTTTTGGATCCTACGGATGTGGAATCTATTGATGTATTGAAAGATGCTTCGGCAACGGCAATTTATGGTGCCCGTGGAGCAAATGGAGTAGTTTTGGTTACCACAAAAAAAATAAAAGCTGGTAAAACCACCATCAATTACGATGGATATTTAGGGGCCAAGTCTATTACCCGTTTTTTACCTGTTTTAAATACTTATGATTATGTAAAATATGTTTATGAAAACGCTTTGCCCAATGCAGGCAGGCTGGCAACTTTTTTAAACACTTACGGACCATTTGATTCTTTACAGGTTAAATATGGCAACAGGCCAGGTATCGACTGGCAGGAACAGGTGATGGGAGAAACCGCGATGACGCAGTACCACAAAATCAGTATTAATGGTGGCACCAACGAAATCAGGTATAACGTGTTTTATTCTAAAAACAATAATGAAGGAATTTTATTGAACAGTGGTGCCAATAAGGATATTGCCAAGTTAACCGTAACGAACAACATTGGCAAAAAAGCAGTGGTTACCGGCATAGTTAACTATTCTAATCAGTTTATTTATGGTACAGGTGGTACACAAACCGGTGGAAATTCCCGTTTGAGCTACTTACAGACGCTTTTGCAATACAGGCCGATAAACAGTAAAAATGGAAATGACCTTGATTTGCTGGATGATGCTGTAGATGCCCTCGATAACCAAAGTAACCCTGCCTTTCAAAGTCCTTTGTTGGCGTTAAGCACCCGTAAAGTGGAGCAATCAATAAAAAGCTTAAATTCAAGTGTAACGGTTAAATATAATTTTCTTAAAAACTTAACCTATAATGGCTTGGTTAGTTTTACCAACCAAACCAATAAGATCAAAACTTTTATTGATGCCAATAATATTCAGGCAATCCGTACCGGAGGGGCATTTGGGGAATAAGTGATGCTTTAACCAAGCGTTTATCATACAACAACATCATTACTTATGCCAACATTTTTGCTAAGGATCATAAAATGGATGTGTCTGTAGGACAGGAATATATTTATAATTACGGTGAAAACTTTGCCGCTACAACAAACGGTGTTCCGGTTTTTAACAATGGTTTTGATAATTTAGGGGCTGGTACCATTGCTACTTTCCCGTCATCATACACCGAGGATGATAAACTATTTTCTCTTTTTGCCAAGGCAAATTATTCTTACAGAGGTAAATATTTTGCAAGTGCATCCATCAGAAGAGATGGCTCTTCTAAATTTGGGCAGGAAAACGTTTTTGGCTATTTCCCTTCGGGAGCACTTTCGTGGAAAATTTCGGAAGAACCTTTTATCAAAAACATTAAAGCGATTTCTGATTTAAAACTGCGTTTAAGTTATGGTAGCTCGGGCAACAACAGGATTGCAAATTATGCCGCCCTGGCCACATTTGTAACCGGTAATTATCCGCTGATCAATCAGGTTAATTCTTCTGCTTACCGCAATAACCTTGAAAATCCGTTTTTAAAATGGGAAACTGTAGTGCAGAGTAATGTTGGTATAGACATCGGCCTTTTTAAACAAAGGATTATGCTAACCGCCGAGCTGTATGATAACCGTTCAAAAGATTTGCTGTACAACACCAGGATTCCGGCAAGCTCGGGCTTTAGTACCCAGCTACAGAATGTTGGCGAAACATCAAGCAAAGGAATCGAGCTTACACTGAGTACCGTTAACATTAAAAACAGTAATTTCCTGTGGAACACAAATTTCAATATTGCGTTTAACAGAACAAAAGTACTTAAATTAAGCAGTGGCGAAAATTCTTTGCTGGCCAGTAGTTATAATACGGCATTTAACGATTATATATTGCAGGTAGGTCAGCCAGTAGGCATCATGTATGGTTATATCAGCGATGGTTTATACCAGGTTAATGATTTTAACTATAACCCAACCTCAAACGTTTATACTTTAAAAACCGGTGTAGTTAACAATGGTAATGTAGCCCAACCGGGTTATGCCAAATATAAAGATATCAGTGGGCCAAATGGTACGCCAGATGGCTTAATCAATGATTTCGACCGTACGGCTATAGGTAATGCCAATCCAAAATTTACAGGTGGTATAAACAATACCTTCAGTTATAAAGGAATCGATTTAAGTGTGTTTTTAGATTTTACCTATGGTAACGATATTTACAATGCCAATGTGCAGAATAACCTGGGCTTATCAGGTGATTTTAACAGCAATCTGGCCTTTCAGGCAAACAGATGGACAAATGTAAATGCTGCCGGCCAGTTAACAACCAGTCCGGTAGAGCTTGCTGCAATAAATCAGGGTAAAAATACAGTTTCATCTATTGGTGGTACCACTGCCGGAAGGTTAACCCGCTTTGCAATAGAAGATGGTTCTTTCTTAAGGTTAAACAACATCAGTATTGGTTATACCCTGCCTAAGAAATGGTTAAGTGCAGTAAAAATAAGCAATGCCCGTATTTATTTTACCGCCTACAATTTACATGTATTTACCAAATACTCCGGATATGATCCTGAAGTAAGTGTAATTAATAATCCGTTAACCCCTGGAGTCGATTTTAGTGCCTATCCAAGAGGAAAATCTTTTCTGGCTGGTTTAAATCTATCCTTATAAAAAAAATCAATATGAAAGCTAAGTTTATAGATATAAAACATGCAACTTTTGTTGGCCTGATCACATTAGCAACATTTGTTTCCTGCAAAAAAGTAGTCGAAACCGATCCTTATTCTTCGTTTACGTCTGATAACTTTTTCAAATCAGTACCGGAGGCTTATGCTGCAACACTAGGGGTTTATGAAACACTTAAAAGCCCCAGTACCTATGCCTGGTATGTTCCTTTGGTGTATGATGCGGATACCGATGTTGAGTTTTTGAGCGCAGGAACCACGGCGAATGATTTTAGAGAGGTTTCACACTATTATTACCTGGCAGGCAATTCTTACTTTTACAGTACCTGGAGTACCTTATATAACGGCATAGACCGGGCCAACCTGGTGATTGAGCGCATACCACAAATGAACCTATACACCAGCGGAACTACAGAACAGAAGGCAGATTTAAACCGTATGATTGGTGAGGCTAAATTTCTCAGAGGATTTTTTTACTCAGAATTGGTACGGTTGTGGGGAGATGTACCTTTTAAAATCAAAAGTTCGGCCCCTGGAGATGACCTGAGTCTGCCACTAACCGATAGGTTTGTGATTTATGATCAGGTGATCAAAGACATGCAGGATGCTATAACCCTTCTGCCGGCAACCATTGCCAGCAACGAAAGGATAAATAAATTTGGTGCAAAGGCCGTATTGGCCCGCATAGCAATATTTGCCGGTGGATATTCTTTAAGGCCTGATGGTACGATGCAAAGGGCAACTGATTATACCAAATACTATCAATTGGCGCAAACACAGGTAAACGATGTATTGGCCTCAGGTTTATATAAATTGAACGACAGCTATAGCCAGGTTTTTAAAAATCAATCTCAACAAGTATTCGAGCCAAAAGAAAGTTTGTTCGAAATGTCTTTTTACACGCCTACGGTTACCAATACCAATAGCTCCAGCTGGGGCACTTTTAATGCTCCGCCTACTAATGCCGGTGTTTATGGGAGTACCTTAAACCGCACATTTGTGCCCTCTTCATTTTACAGCACATTTGCAGATGGTGATTTAAGACGTGATTTTTCTGTTGCAAGATATATTTTAGATGCCAACGGGAATAAATTACCATTGTTAACCAATAGAGATGATGAAAGATGGGGCCCGGGAAAATGGAGCAGGGAATACCAGAACAATTCGGCATTAGAAAAAACTTATACCAACATTAATTATGTGGCCATGCGTTATGCTGATGTATTATTAATGAAGGCTGAAATTGATAATGAATTAAACAACGGGCCTACAGCGGAAGCTTACGAAGCCATTAATACAGTTAGACGAAGGGCATACGGCACCAATGTTGCGGGTAGCAGAATCAATATTACATTAGGTGCCAGTGGAAGCGGCTACTCATTAAGCACCACTACACTCAGTAATACCTTCATTACAATTACCGGTGGTGGTGGTACAGATGCTTATGCAGTACCTACCGTTGTTGGAGATAAAGTAACCGCGATAACGATGTTAAACCAGGGTGGAGGTTATACCTCGGCCCCAACAATTGCCATTACCGATGTTAAAGGAAAAGGAACTGGCGCAACAGCTACCGCCACACTTTTGCCTAAGAAAAATAATGCTGATGTAGATTTACCTACAGGACTTAGCAAAGATGCCTTTTTGCTCAGAATACAAAACGAAAGGGCATGGGAATTATGTTTCGAAGGGATGCGCCGTGCAGATTTAATCAGATGGAACTTACTTGGCGATAAAATAAAGGCTACGCAAGATGCTGTTAAAGCTATCCGTTCTCAATATGCTTACGAAGCTGCTACTAATTTCAAAAAAGGTAAACACGAGCTGTATCCGTTTCCATCAAACGAACTGGATGTAAACAAAAAGATAACCAGGCAAAATCCAGGTTTCTAACCTATATCATGTTTAAAAAAATTATCCTACTATTTGCATTAGCGATTCCGGCAATCGCTAATGCCCAAGAAGATATTTACGATCCTTCGGCACAATATGAATACCCAACCGACCCATTGGTGCGAAAAAAACTTGACCAATGGCAGGATTTAAAATTTGGGGTAATCCTCCACTGGGGTGTTTATTCGGTTAATGGTATACCCGAAAGCTGGCCAATTTGTGGCGAGCCCTGGCCAAAACGCGATACCACCATGAGCTACGAAAACTATAAAAAATGGTATTGGGCACAGGCTGATAAATTTAACCCTGTCAAATTTAACCCCGATCGCTGGGCCGAAATTTCGAAAAATGCCGGGATGAAATATATCGTGTTTACCACCAAACATCATGATGGATTTAATATGTTCGATACCAAGCAGAGCGATTATAAAATCACCAACGGACCCTTTAAAAACAACCCTAAGGCCGATGTAACAAAGTATATTTTTGATGCTTACCGCAAAGAGGGAATGATGATCGGCGCATATTTTTCTAAACCTGATTGGCATTCGCCATATTTTTGGTGGGACCGTTTGCCTACACCTAGCCGTAACGCCAATTACAACATAAACAACTTTCCGGAGCGCTGGCAAAAATATAAGGATTTTACTTATAATCAAATTGCTGAGTTGATGTACAATTACGGTAAAATAGATGTGCTTTGGTTTGATGGTGGTTGGGTACGACCTGCTACAAAGACAGAATTGGCGCGACAGGAGTGGGGTCTTAATCAACGGGGACGTGCAAATTATCCTAACTTTAATCAGGAAGTTGATATGGCCAAAATTGCTAAAATGGCACGCGAAGCACAACCCGGTATTTTAGTAGCCGATAGAACCGTACATGGCCCTTACGAAAACTTTAAAACTCCTGAGCAATCTATCCCTAAAACCCAAATGAAAGACCCCTGGGAAACCTGTATTACCTTAACCAGGAGCTGGAGTTATAGAAGCGATGAAAAAACGAAATCGAGCACCTGGGTGATACAAAGTTTAGCCGAAATTGTGGCCAAAGGTGGTAATATGCTGTTGGGTTTTGGTCCAACACCTGAAGGTACCTTCCCTAAGGAGGTAGAAAAGCCTTTGGCAGAGGTTGGCGAATGGCTTAAAATAAACGGAACGGCGATATATGGTACCCGTATTACTGAAAACTACAATGATGGGCTAACCTGGTTTACACAAGCTAAAGATGGTAAAACGAAATATGCTATTGTCGGTATAAAAGAAGGAACAGCAGTACCAGCAACGCTACAGTGGAAAGGTAATGCGCCTACAGCAAATGGTAAAATAAAATTATTGGCTTCTGGTAAAAATGTACAATGGAAAACAGAAGGCGATGTGGTAGTGGTTACCCTACCTAAAGAACTGGTTGGCAAAACATCACCAGCATTGGCTTTTGCAATTAATTAATAACTAACTAAAAAATAAGAAAATGAAAAAAATAGTATTGGTATTGGGACTAATGTTGGCCACAACAGCATTATTTGCGCAAACTGCACCAGGTAAATACGATAAAGTTGTCGCCGCTGAAGTGGCTAAATTAGATGCTATAGTTAAAATAACGGAAGACCAGAAGCCTAAACTAGTAGCTTTAGAACTTGATCGCCAAACACGCAGAGGCGAAATGAAAGATTTGGGTGAGAATGCCACTGATGAGCAAAAAGCATCAATGAAACAATGGTATAAAGATTATGAAGGAAAGCTTGCTGCCATATTAATGCCAGAACAATTTAAAACCTATAAAGAAGCAAAAGCAAAAGACAAAGCTGAAGCGGAGGCAAAAAAAGCAGCAGCTGCCAAACAATAAAATTTTACTACCGAGAATACTCACAATCAAATATTCAGGATTTACAAGCTATGATAAGTGAATCGTATTTCTTGTTTCTGAGTTTTTTGGTGGTGAAAATATATATCAGCATCTCAGGAAGGCCAAACACTTGTGTTTATCACCCGCTCAGTTCATCTTGAAACTTACATTTAAATTGTAAAAAATGATTAATTAATCGGGCATTTCATCAAAATTGAAAGCATTTAAAACATCATTAAAACTACTCCTGGTAATATGCAGCTATTTTCGTTACTCTAACTAGCAAATAGCAAAACAGGTTATAATGAAAAAAAAACTTCTGATCTTCTTAATCTTATTTATCGCCATCCAAACTGTTCTTGCACAAAGGGATACCAAACCTATCCCACAAGACAACAAAATGGAGTGGTGGCGTAATGCCCGTTTTGGGATGTTTATCCATTGGGGTATATATTCCCGTTTTGCAGGCGAGTACCACGGCATTAGGCAACAAGGTGCCGGACCAGAGTGGATTATGAACCTGATGAAAATTCCCGTTCAGGAATATGTAGATACGGCTAAAAATTTCAACCCAACAAAATACAATCCCGATGCCTGGGCAAAAATGGCGAAAGATGCCGGAATGAAATACCTGGTGATCACCACCAAACACCACGACGGTTTTGCCTTATTTAAAAGCAATGCCAGCAAGTGGAACGTGGTAGACGCCACGCCTTATGGCAAAGATTTGATTGAGCCTTTGGTAAAAGCCTGCCATAAATACGGGCTTAAATTGGGCTTTTACTTTTCGCAGGCACAAGATTGGGTAAACCCTGGCGGTGGCGTAGGGCCTAAAAAGGCATCGAAAGGTTATGCCAACCCCGATAGTGCAAAAATTGATGCCTTTGTAAACGCAAACAACGGCCATTGGGATGTGGCGCAAACCACAGCTAATTACGATGAGTTTCTGGATAAAGTATCTATTCCCCAATTAAAGGAATTGATGACCAATTACGGCAAGGTAGATATTTTATGGTGGGATACTCCAGCCACTACCAATTTGCAACAGGCCTTAAGGTTAGAAGAACCATTAAAACTACAGCCTAACATTATTGTAAACAACCGGGTTAAAAAACCTTACGAAAGAGGCGATTATAAAGTGGCAGAAGGAAAAGTACCTGCCGTGGCTGAATTAGACGGCGGCAATTGGGAAGCTTGTGCCACACTTTCATCGGGTTGGGGTTATCTTACACCGAAATACAATGGATATAAATCTCACGAAAGTTTAATCAGGATGTTGATTGATATTGCCTCGAAAGGGGGTAATTTCTTATTAAACGTACCACCAACGCCCGATGGCGAATTTGATGCAGGCTCGCAAGCTACGCTAAAAGCTTTTGGCGATTGGATGAAAAAATACAGTGTTTCGATTTACGGCACTCAAGCCAATCCGTTAAAGGAAGTAAGCTGGGGACGTATTACAGCGAAAGGTGATAATAAAGGTACCAATTTATATTTGTCAGTATTTAACTGGCCAACCGATGGAAAATTAAAACTGGAAGGCTTGAAAAATAAAAAACTAAGCGCCAAATTGTTAGGGACAAATACGCCCTTAAAAATTGAGGCTGATGGGGATGATATTTTAATATCAGGATTACCCGCTACAGCGCCAGATAAAATTGCCTCTGTGGTTGAACTCCGTACGCCAGAAAAATTAAAGAGAACGTTTAAAGCCACAAAAATTGGATACTTCACCGGTTGATTTGAAATAAAATGAAAAAATAATGGATTTTTTAATGTTGCCGGAGGCGCACTGGGCAATGTTATTGAGGATATGGACGGAGCAATGGCCAAACTTTGGAAAATCCTCGAAAAAAACGGCCAGGCAGATAATACCATTTTTATTTTTACCAGTGATAACGGCCCATGGCTAAATGCCCCAAAACGAATGTTTGAGGATGGAATTACCCAGCCATACCATATTGGCTCGGCAGGTATTTTTAAAGGTTCGAAAGGGATATCTTACGAAGCCTGACACCGTATGCCTTTTATTGTTTATTATAAAGGTCATACGCTCACCAATGGGGTAATCAGAACGCGTTTGTCCAATATTGATATTCGGCCTACCATTGCCGACTGGACGCAGGTAAAATTGCCTGCCAATAATTTGGATGGAGAATCGATCAAAGATGTTTTAAGCATTAAGGGGTATCATAAACTGCATCAACCCATTTATTATGTAAACCGTGTTTTAGAAGGGGTAAAAGACGGCGACTGGAAATTAAGGGTAACGGTTAGCGAAGGGAAGAAATTAAATGAGCTGTACACCTTTCCGAAGATCCGGCAGAACGTGTAAACTTATACGATAACACGGTTTACCAGGCACGACAATAACATTTGATTAAATTATTGGACAATATCCGGGTTAATGAGGTACTTGTAATAATATGCCTTTTGATGCCAACCGATAAGGATATCGCATGATATTTACTGTTTTTCATCAAAATTGAATCTATTTTAACCATATTCTAAACTTGTTATAAGTAGGGATGGCTAAATTCGTTATCCGAAACGATTCGAAAACATGAAGTATATTATTCTGGTCCAGTTGCTTTTGTTAACCGTAATAGCTAATGCTCAAAATGGTAATAAGCCAAATATCCTGATCATTATGACCGATCAGCAAACAGCAGAAGCCATGAGCATTGCAGGTAATAAAGAGCTGCATACCCCGGCTATGGATAAACTGGCTAAAAATGGAATCCGGTTTACCAAAGCTTATTGTGCACAGCCTTTATGTACCCCATCGCGCACAGCGATTTTTAGTGGCAAAATGCCATTCGAAACCGGTTTTGTAGGCAATGCACCCGAAAAGGATGGCCAATGGCCTGATAGTTTGCTGATGATGGGCAAGATTTTCCAGAATGGAGGATATCAAACAGGTTATGTAGGGAAATGGCATTTGCCCGTACCCACCACAAAAATCAGTCAGCATGGATTTGAATACATCCAGAATACCAATTTTCTCGATTATAATGATGCCGGCACACCGGCTTATTGTGCACGTTTTATCAAAGAAAATAAGGACAAACCCTTTTTGTTAGTGGCATCGTTTTTAAACCCGCATGATATCTGTGAATGGGCCAGGGGCGAAACCTTAAAGATGGATTTATTGGCCGATGCGCCTCCTGCAGATCAATGTCCGCCATTGCCTGCCAACTGGAAAATACCGGCCAATGAACCTCAGATTGTGCGCGAGCAACAAAAAAAAGTGGGTTTACGCACTTATCCCTCCGTTAACTACAGTCCTGAAAAATGGCGTCAATACCGCTGGGCTTACAACCGCCTGGTAGAAAAGGTAGATGGTTATATCGAAATGGTATTGGCCTCATTAAAAAAGTACGGGGTAGAAAAAAATACGATCATCATTTTTACTGCCGATCATGGAGATGGTTATGCGGGCCACAGCTGGAACCAGAAACAGATTTTATACGAAGAAGCTTCAAAAGTACCTTTTATCATTTCGAAAATGGGAGAGTGGAAAGGGCGTACGGACGATATGCTGGTATGTAACGGTACCGATATGATCCCGACAATTTGCGGTTTGGCCGGCATACAAAAACCAGGTTATTTAAAGGGGATAGACATCAGTAAGAAACTGGCAGAACCCAATAAAAACCTGCGCGATACGCTGGTAATCGAAACCGATTTTGCAGATAATGAGGACTTGCTGGGCATTAATGGACATGCGGTAATTACCAAAGATTTTAAATACATCGTTTATAATAAGGGGGAGCAAAAAGAACAGCTATTTGATTTGACTAAAGACCCGGAGAAATGAATAACCTTGCGGTAAATGTGGCTTATAAAAAGAAACTGATAACAATGAGGGCTTATTTAAAACAATGGTGCAAAACAAATGGTGATCAGTTTACAGCCGGGTTATAGGTTTGGAAGGGGTTAAGAAATTTGAAATCTCTGGCATCGTTATCCTGGAAAAATCATATCCCCAAGCCCTGTAAGGGTGAAATTTGAACAAACGCATCGTTCTTAGATTCATATACTTAGCCCTTTATAGGCGATATTATGATAAAACTGCGCTCAGCCGTGTAGGGGCGATATTATGATAAAACTGCACTCAGCCCTGTAGGGGCGACATTATGGTATAAAAAATGGCAAATACATATTCACAAATTTCTATACACGCAGTGTTTGCCGTAAAAGGCAGACAAAATTTGATTGTAAAGCCGTGGAGGGATGAGCTGCACAAATATATAACGGGTATTATTTCAGCAAATGGAGCAAAGTCTTTAGCTGTGGGAGGCTGGTTAGATCATGTTCATATTTTTTTCGGGATGCCAGTTACCACCTGCATTTCTGATTTTATTGCGATTGTAAAAGCCAGTAGTAGCAAATGGATTAACGAACAGGGATTTGTTACAGGTAAATTTAGTTGGCAAGCGGGTTATGGCGCTTTTTCGTATGCCAAGAGTCAAAGAGATAATGTAATTAATTACATCATTAATCAAGAAGAGCATCATAGAAAGAAAACCTTTAAAGATGAATATTTAAAAATGTTAACAGATTTTGATGTAGAATACGATGGCAGATATCTATTTGAATTTATCTAGCTATAATGTCGCCCGCGGGGGCTACCATAATGTCGGCTCTAACGAGCCTTGCAATTTATATCGGGAGAGAATCTGTTAAAGTAAATTTCGCTAATATGATTTAAAATAAAGATGAATATGCGTGAGGGATAGCAGCGAAAAGCCCGGATCCCGATTCTTCATCGGGAGAGGACTTGTAGCGAATAGCCCGACCCGCAGGGGCACGCCCAAATAAAAAGAAAAGAACTGAACCACAAGCAATGAAGAAAATAATTATCCCAATCTTAACACTACTTTCACTAAATGTTATTGCTCAACAGCAGCCTGGCGTGATCAAATTAACCGCCGAAAAACTGCATGCACGGGTACGCGAGTGGCCTTACCCAATAAATGGCATTACGGTGCCTACCAATGCGCCAGCTTTATTGTGGCCGGGTACCAATGGTAAAAATATGGTAACGCCAATGGAAAGTGGAAGTGAAGTGCCCGAAGATCCGAATATTGGGAACGTGCATTATAAGGTAGTATTGGCGAGTGATAAAGATTTTAAAAGCGATTTAACAGAAAGCGAAGAGCAGCGTTGGGCGGTTTATCCTTTACACAAAGCCTTAAAACCCGGTAAATGGTATTGGAAATATGGCTATGCCTTAAAAGGGGCAAAACAATGGTCGTGGTCGCCAACCTATAATTTTGTGGTGGATGGAAAATATGCCAACGAAAAAGTAGCACCGCCCATAATTGAGGTTTTAAAACGCAACCAGGGGGCACACCCCTTGTTGTGGGGTATGAACAGGATAGGGGATGATTTTTACCGCAATAACCTCGAAAATCCGGAAGCTAAAAAGTTTATTGCTTTTGCCGAAAAACTGATAAAAGAACCTTTGCCAACCGAAAAACCACAGCGGATTATTGATACCACGGGGAAAAATGACCGGGAAAAGAAAATTATCATCGAACGCATGTACCATGGTTTTGGCGATGCCGTCGGCACACCTGTACGTAACCTTTGCATTGCTTATCAACTCACTAAAGACAAGCGTTTTATACTCGATGCTAAACGCAGGGCACTTAATATTGCCAAAATGGATCCTAACGGACTGGCCACGGGAGATGATTTTACAAGCGGGGCGGTATTGGAAGCCCTGGGCTGGTTTTATGATGCGGGTTATGCAGTTTTAGATCCGCAGGAGAAAGAACTGTTTAAAAACATCATTACCATCAGGGCTAAACGGGTTTACGACCATTTGCCCAACCGTTTCGAACTGCATGTTAGCGATAACCACGTATGGCAGATAACCCTGCGTAACTTAGCCATTGCTACCGTTGCTGTAGTAAACGAGGTACCCGAAGCCAAAGAATGGTTAACCTATATGTACGAAGTATGGTCGGCACGTTTTCCGGTATTGGGTACAACCGATGGCGGCTGGCATGAGGGCAATGGTTATTTCAGGGTGAATTTTAAATCGATTATTTACCTTTCGCAAATGTTCGGCGATTTTAGCGGTGTAGATTATTTTAAATTGCCCTGGATGCAAAATTTGCCTTATTACCTATTGTACACGCATCCTAATGGAGCTGCATCTACAGCTATTGGCGATATGTGGGAGAATATCCCTGATGTAGTAAAAGGCGAAGCGTGGTTTGCTGATGCACTTACTTTCAGGATGAACAATCCTTACCTAAACTGGTATGTAAATGCAATAAAAACGAGCCATCCCGATTATTTCCGAGGAACGGATGATTACCTTTTATTCCGCCTGTTAAATTATAAACCAGACCGCAAATTGCCAGTTTTATCGCCCGAAAAACTGCCTAAAAGCCGCGATTTTGCTGATGTGGGGGTAGTAGCCATGCACGAGGATTTAGCAAATGCGGATAAAACCTTAAGCAGTTACCTGTTTAGCAGTCCATTTGGTTCATCAGGTCATGGTCATGCCTCGCAAAATGCTTTTACCATTAATTATAAAGGAAAGGTATTGTTTGGTGGAAGCGGCTATTACAGCAATTTTAGTGATAAACATAATTTGTTGTATTACCGTAGTTCAAAAGCATACAACACCATTCTGGCCGATAGTTTAAACCAAAAAATTGGCGAAGAAGGTTATGGCTGGATTCCGAGGGCAATTACCGGACAGCACATTCAATACGCCCTGGGCGATGCCAGCAAGGCTTATGGCGAAATTAAAAGTGAATTTTGGCTGGATCGCTTTAAGCAGATCAATTTAGTGCCAAATAAAGCGAATGGTTATGGCGAAAGTGGTGTAACCCTGTACCGTAGGCATATATTGCAGTTGGAGGGTGGCTACATTTTACTATATGATGAACTGGAAGCAAATAAACCGGTAAAATGGACTACACAATTCCATGCGCCTTATTACACTATAGAAGCACAGCCCACCAATAACACCAATGAACAGCATTTTGCCTTAAAAACAGATCTGGGTAATGTAAATGCTGCCGTATTTGCAAACAGTGCCTTAAACTTAAATGTGCACAACAAATTTTACGAAACTGCGGTGAACTGGAACAAGGTAACCAACGATGAAGGGAAAATTAAAGATTTTGTTGATCAATGGCATGCCGGTATTACCTCATTGCCTGCACAAAAATTTAGGTTTTTTACCATCATTCAGGTTAAAGATGGCAAAACAGAAATGATTAAAACACTGCCAGCCACCAACGGACTTGCTCATTTGCAAGTAGGCGATTGGAATATAAAGGTACAGCTGGATGGTAATAAAAAAGCCGCATTACAGGTTTTTGGCAAACAGGCTAATGCGATGTTCAACTATGGCGATTTACCCATCAGTTTTAATGGTCAGGCTTACAAACCCCAGCTAACGGGCAGTTCTACCTTATTAGAAATGAAAGGAATAAAACTGGATAAACAGGAAGTGGTTGATAAATTACCGGATGTTGCCCTTTATGATAAAGAATAATTTAAACCAATTTTAAAATAAATGTAAATTATAGAGGATTTTTAGTGTAGTAATAGGATGTTGGGAACCGTAATGCAATAAGCTTTAAGATTCCCACCTGCGCTGGATCCGATAGCCATCGGATGACGACTGCAATACACTCGAGATAACAACGAAAATTATTAAATTTGAAAAACGTATGTTTCAAAAAACAACCATAAAAATATTAAACATATCCAGCAGTACTTACCGCTGGCTGGCTGTTTTTGTAACCTTCACCACCCTTGTTTTTGTTGGGAGCCATGCTCATGCACAATTAGAAGAACGTTATTTTCGTAATATTTCGGTTGATAAAGGATTATCGCAAAGCACTGTTTTTTCCATCAAACAAGATACCTTGGGCTTTATCTGGATGGCCACACAAGATGGGCTTAACCGTTACGACAGCAAGGGTTTTAAAGTTTACCGTCCAGTAAAATCAGATCCTAAAAGTTTACAGTCTTACTATACCCGTACCCTTTTTATCGATCATAAAGGCAGTTTATGGGTAGGCGGAAACCAGGGCGTAAGCTGTTACAACTATACTACAGATGGCTTTACCAATTACAAACTGCCCCGTAGTCTTGGCGAATGGTATGTTTCTTCCATTACTGAAGATCCTCAGCATAATATATGGGTTACTTCTGTAGTGGGTGGTATTTTTAAACTGGCTGCGGGCGAATCGCAATTTAAACAGGTTAATTACGACTCATTTAATACCGGTATTAAAAGGGTTGTTTATATCGGCAGCTGGAAACAGACCATTTTAATCGGTACCGAAGTTGGTCTGTTTAAAATGACCGGCGCCAAAAACAAACTCGTTAAAATTGATTTAGGAACCGATAAACCGTCCATTAACGACGTGTATATCGATGGAAATGTATTTTGGGTCGCTACAGAGGGTAAAGGACTTATCCGGTATCATTTCGAGACCGGTGAAAAGAACGTTTTTCTACATTCGCCGGGTGTTAAAAGCATCGCCGATAACAATATCCGCTGCGTTGGAAAAGATACTGACGGAAATATCTGGCTTGGAACTTTTAAAGGTTTATCCATCTTAAACCTGAATAATAATACGTTAGAAAACTATTTTCATCAGGTTTCTCAACCTTATACCATTAGCCAGAATTCGGTCCGTTGTTTTTTTAAGGATAAACAGAATGGCATCTGGCTTGGGACTTTTTACGGTGGGGTTAATTATTACCATAAAAACGACATCAAATTTAACCTGCTCAGTCAGAATACAGGCCGGCTTTCGTTAAATGACGAAGTGGTCAGCGCGATTAAAGAAGACGCTAAAGGTAACTTCTGGATAGGGACCAATGATAAAGGTCTTAACTATTGGAACAGGGCAACCAATACCATCAGCTATTTTTCAAACAACGAAAATAATCCCAATAGCTTAAGTACAAACAACATCAAGGCCATTGCTTTTGATAACGACCAGAACCTTTTGGTGGGCACACATAATGGTGGATTGAACATCTTAAATCCGAATACAGGAAACGTAAAACGGTACCGCCATAACGAGAACGACCCCAACAGTATTGCCGGCGACCTGGTTTATGGCATCTTAAAAGATTATAAAAACAGGATCTGGATAGGCACACGTTCTGGCCTGGACGAGTTTAACCCCAAAAGCCAGACTTTTACACACATTCATTTAGACAGGGCGGGTAAAAGACCGGGTTCTGATGATATCACCTATCTTTTTGAGGATCGTAAACACCAGATCTGGATTGGTTCGACCAACGGCATTACCCTTTTTTATCCGGATAATGTGCTGTTTGGCAATGATATTAACAGTCAGTTAAAAGAAGAAGTAATTACCTGCATTACAGAAGATAAAAAAGGCAGGATCTGGATCGGTTCGAGGGAAGGATTAATTTTGTATGATGAAAACCAGGAATCATTTATTACCTATAAAAACCAAAAGGATTTTATAAAAGGTACCATTTACGGTTTGCAGCCCGATAATGAAGGGAATATTTGGGTTTCAACCAATAAGGGCCTTATCCGTTTCAATCCGGATACCAAAACATCACAGGCTTTTGATGAATCAGATGGCCTGCAGAACAATCAGTTTAACGATTATGCTTTTTGCAAGGCAAAAGATGGAATGTTACTTTTCGGGGGATAAAAGGCCTATCTTATTTTTATCCATCAATGGTTAACCAGCAGCCGCTGAGTTTAAACCTAACTTTTACAGGCCTGGAGGTTTTTAATAAATCTGTTGCTGCGGGCGACGGGACCGATATTTTACAGGGATACATCGATCAGGTAGGTAAGCTTGAACTGGGTACAGAGTTTAAGCAGTTTAGTATTTTGTTCAATACCTTTAATTATATCTCGGCTAACCGTACCCAGTATTACTATAAATTGGAAGGGATTGATAATATATGGCAGCAAACCAGTGAGCTTAAGGTGAGTTACAACAATCTCCCGTCGGGGAATTACACTTTTTTAATTAAAGCTGTTGGTCCAAATGGTGAAGTTAGCCCAGTTAGACAGTTAAAAATTGCAATTTTACCCCCCTGGTACCGTACTTTATGGTTTTACCTGGTGCTGTTTGTGGTGCTTGGTGTAGCTTCATACCTTGGCTATAAAATTATTGCCGAACGGATTAAAGCCCTGCAACAATTAAAGCTGGAGCGGATTGAAAAAGAGCGGGTGAGGGACATTAACCAGGTGAAGATGGATTTTTTCACCAACGTATCGCATGAGCTGAGAACGCCATTAACGCTGATTTTGGCACCATTGGAAGAATTATTGAAACTGCCGCAGGTAGATAAAAGCCTGAAAAAGAAATACGACCTGATGCTGATCAATGCCAAAAGGCTGTACAACCTGGTTGATCAGTTGTTCGAATTCAGGAAAACCGAAATGGGCACCCGGCAGCTTAAAGTAGATAAAACTGACATTGTGAGCTTTGTGCACGAGATTTACGAATCATTCAGGCCGCTTTCAGAAAAAAACAACATCAGTTATACCTTTCATTCAACAGAGGCAAAACTTTCTTTCTATTTTGATAAAGATGCCATGGAGAAGATTTTGTTCAACCTCTTATCCAATGCATTTAAATACACCGTGGCCAGCCAGAAAATAAGTATCGAACTGATTAAGCAGAACGATAACATGCTGATCAAGGTAGCCGACACGGGCGTTGGTATTGCTGAGCAGGATTTATCAAAAGTATTCGACCGTTTTTATCAGGTAAATAACCGCGAAATGAACCTCGGCTCAGGCGTTGGTTTGGCTTTTACCAAAAGTTTGGTAGAGCTGCATCATGGTTATATTACGGCACAAAGCGCAAAAGGACAGGGTAGTGTGTTTACGGTAACCATCCCCATTTCGGATGAAGTGTACCGCAATCATATCAATACGGAAACCAAAATGTACGAATTGTCCATCATACCCGATCAGGCTGCTCCGATAGAAGATATTGCGGTTTGGGAAGAAAGCGAAACCTTACAGGAAGAAGAAAATAGCTCTGCAACCAAACTCTTGATTGTGGATGATAATGAAGAAATCATCGCTTACCTTCAGGAATATTTTAGCAGACTGTATCAGGTAGCCGTTGCCTATAATGGGCAAAAGGCATTAGAAATGCTCGAAATAGAACAGTACGATATCATTATCAGCGACGTGATGATGCCCGAACTGGATGGACTGCATTTTTGTAAGCGCGTAAAACAGAATATCAATACCTCGCATATTCCTTTAATGCTGTTAACCGCCAGAAACGAAACCAGTCAGCAGATAAAGGGTTTGGAAATGGGCGCTGATGATTATATCACAAAGCCATTTTCTACCAGTTTATTAGCTGCCAAAGTGGCTAACCTGCTTCGTTCACGCAAGCGCTTAAAAGAACACTATTCTACCCGAAAAGAAATGGTGCCCGAAAATATTGCCTTTAATACCCTTGATGAAGAGTTTTTGAAGCAGGCCATCGCCATTGTAGAAGAACACCTGGCTGATTCTGAATTCTCGGTTGATAAATTTAGCCGGGCCATTGGCATGAGCCGTTCTAACCTCTATTTAAAGTTTAAAGCCATTACCGGCGAATCGGCTACCGATTTTATCAAGCGGATCCGTTTTAATAAAGCAGTAGAGCTGATGCAGAGCAAACGTTACACCATTGCACAGATTACTTATATGTGCGGCTTTAACTCGCCTTCCTACTTTTCTACTGCATTTAAACAGCATTATGGCTGTATGCCAAGCGAATATCTCACCCGTGCTGATGAAATGAAATAATAGGCTTTTTCTCGCTGATTAGCATAATATTAAATCATTATCCTGATGGTCGGTGTCTCACTGATCATAGTTTCTGACATCGTCATCGTTTGTATTATACGATGCGCGCACAATCACCATAACCCATAGTAGTAAGATTGCTTCATCCAATGAAAAATTGGCTTCGCAATGACGATCCATCTATACTAATCCTCATTACTTATTTTCTTTAGTAAAAAAACACTAAAAATCCCCTCTTAATAACCGTTTAAGCCAAATTTATTTTGCAATCGTCACACCAATCGTTCCAATCAGATTTAACAATTTAATAATCTAACAGGTAAATGGTGCTTACATCAAAAGAACATCTTTGTGCGATTTCTATTAAAACGATTTTCCAAACCAAACACTTACGATTTATTAATTATGCAAGGACTTTATGCTATTAAATTCCGGTTACCGCAACATCTTTTCCAGAAGGTGTTATTATCTGCATTACTGCTAGTTTCGGCGTTTGCCGTATCCGCACAGCAGACCGGCCGCACGGTAAGCGGGCGTGTTACCGATGAAACGAATCAGGCCCTTACAGGTGCCACAGTAAAAGAACAAAACAGCAGCAATGCGGTTTCTACCGACGCCAAAGGCGCGTTTAAGCTGAACAATGTAAAAGGTAAAACCCTTGAGGTTTCTTTTATCGGTTACAAAACAAAACTGGTTGCTGCAAGTGGAGATTTACTCAACATCAGCCTCGAGCCCGATGCTTCTATGATGGATGAGGTAATGGTAGTGGGCTATGGTAAACAAGCCAAAAAAGACGTTACCGGAGCAGTTACCCAGCTCGATGCCGCTAATTTCAGGCAGGGTGTTGTTACCTCTGCCGATAACCTGTTACAGGGCAAGATTGCCGGTGTAAGGGTAGTGGCCAGCAGTGGCGAACCCGGTGGTGGTGTGGATGTAACCATCCGCGGTACCGGTTCAATCCGAAGTGGCAGTACGCCGCTCTTCGTGGTTGATGGGGTGCCTTTAACCAACGATGATGTGAGCCCGGGCGGCTCAAATGTGGGTTTTGGTTCATCAAAAGCCAAAAACCCTTTAAATTTCCTGAACACCAGTGATATCGAATCAATCTCGGTACTGAAAGATGCCTCTGCGGCAGCAATCTACGGTGCCCGCGGTTCGAACGGTGTGGTAATTGTAACTACTAAAAAGGGTAAGTCGGGCCAGGGCAGTTTTACCTACGACTCCTACCTGGGCCTTTCAACTATTGCTCATAAACTCGACCTGCTGAATGCCGATGAATACCGTGCGGCAATCAAAGACAAATCATTCGACCACGGCGGCAATACCGACTGGCAGGATGTGATTTACCGCCAGGCAAAAACTTTAAATAACTCGGTATCCTTCTCAAAGGCCACCAATACAGGCAACTACTATGTTTCGGCAGCACAGATGGATCAGGAGGGGATCGTGAAAAACAGTGAGTTTAAACGTACCTCGGCCAGGATTAATGCATCTGAATCTTTCCTTGACGATAAACGCCTGAAAATCGGCATCAACTTGACCGGTAGCGAAACCCGCGATGACGGTGTACCTACCAGCGACGATGGTGGATCGAACGGCCAGCTGATCATCCAGGCACTGATGTCGAACCCGACCCGTTCGGTATACGATAACAATGGCAATTTCACCAACTTCAATGCCAACGCGCACTATAACCCGGCCTATCTTTTGGATATCTACCGCGACCGTACCCGTACTTTAAGGGTACTGGGTAATATGGACGTATCCTTCAGGATCGTAAAAGGATTAGAGTACAAGTTCAATTTAGGCCTCGACCGTTCGGTAGGCGAGCGTAACACCACCATTTTTCCCAACATAACAGATCTTAATCCAACGGGAAGATATGTACAGACTAATCTCGATTCGAAGAGTACGCTGATGGAGCATTACCTGAACTATAACCTGCTTGCAGGTAAACACAAAATTGATGCTGTTGCCGGTTTCTCTTATCAGAAATTTGAAAGGGGAGGTACGGGTTTTAGTATCATTGGTTTAGCCAGCAAGAATACTGGTGTTCTGCCTGAGAATAATCCGGGTTATGCAGGTACCCAGAATGGTGTAACGGGTTTTGCACAGATTAACGAGTTGCAGTCGTATTTCTCGAGAGTGAATTATGCCTACGATAATAAATACCTTTTTACCGCATCGGTACGTGCTGATGGTTCAACCCGTTTCGGCGAAAACAATAAATACGGTTACTTTCCTTCATTCGCGCTGGGCTGGAACATTGCCCAGGAAGATTTCCTGAAGGCAATTCCTGTTGTAAACGAACTGAAACTGAGGGCAAGCTGGGGCCAAACCGGTAATCAGGAGGTACAGAACAAACTTACCAAGGCAAGTTATGCACTCTCGCCTGCTCAAGGTTACTACCTCAACAACGATCTTACATTGGTAAACGGTATCAATGTGATCAGGACACCAAATCCCGATCTTAAATGGGAGGTGGTTACGCAGTACAATGTGGGGCTAGACTTTGAACTCTTTAAAGGCAAATTTTATGGTACGCTGGACTATTTCAACAAAACCACAACTGATGCCATCCTCAATATTCCTGCGCCGGTGCTGAGCCCTACAAATGATATTTGGGTAAACCTCGATGGAAACTACGGAGGCAAGATTGTAAACAAGGGTTTTGAATTTATGCTTGGCTCAAAATTGATCAGCAATGGTAAATTTAACTGGAGTGTTGATGTAAACGGTGCCACGCTCAACAATAAGGTAAAAGATCTTCCCATTTCGGAAATCACTTCAGGTACCATTTCGGGGCCAGGCCTTTCGGGCGTAACGGCCAATATCTATAGGAACGGTTATGCAGCCGGCTCTTTCTATATGTGGGAGCATATCGGTTTCGATAGCAAAGGCAACAATATCTTTAGAGATGTGAACGGCGATGGGGTGATCGACAACAATGATAAGGTGGTTTTTCAAGGTGCCATTCCTACCTTTACCTACGGACTGAACAGCCAGATGACATACGGGAATTTCGACTTCTCGTTCTCGATTATCGGGCAAAGGGGCGGTTACCTGGTGAATAACACTGGGCTGAACGCACTGAATATCAATAATCTTGCATCGGACAGGAACGTATCAAAACATTATTTTGACATGGGAGCCAATCCGGCCAACCCGCCGCAACTGTCGTCGCTGTACCTGGAGAAATCCGATTTCATCAGGCTTAACTCGGTACGCCTGGGCTATAATATCAAAGTAAAACAACTGAGCTGGTTACAAGGGCTAGGTATTTATGTTACCGGGCAGAATCTGTTCACCATTACCAATTACAGCGGTTACGACCCGTTGATCAACAGTCCGAAGGCAGTTAATGGTAACCAGTCTATAGGTATCGATTATACCAGCTACCCAACCGCTCGTACAATTATTTTTGGTGCCACCTTAAAACTATAATAAAATGAAAAGCTATCACATATTCAATATAAAAAACATTATGCTGCTTGCTACTGCGCTCGTTTTTACTGGCTGTACCAAGCTCGACGAAAAAGTGCTTGATGAAGTACTGGGCAGTAGTGCTTCCAACCCTGCAGGCGCACTAACAGCGGCATATAGCCGTTTGGGCGAAGGTACCTTTGTAGATCATGGTGCAGTTTTTTCACTGCAGGAATACACTACCGACGAGGCTATTTTGCCCACACGTGGGAGTGATTGGGGCGATGGGGGCAAATGGCGCTCGATGCACGAGTTTACCTGGGCGCCTAACAACCCAATTGTTACCGATAACTGGAACATGCTCACCAACGGGATCACCCGATCATTAACGGCAATAAAGGAGGTAACCAATAGCAGCATCCCACAGAAAACACTCTATTTGGCAGAGGCTAAAGGTTTACTGGCCTTTTATACCTACACCACTTTGGACCTTTTCGGGCAGGCGCCTTACCGCGACCCGATGGATGAGAAAGCCCCATTGGAGATGAAACAGGGTGCCACAGCGATCGATGAACTCATTCTGCAGGTAGAAGCCCTGATTCCGAATCTTGCCCCTCTGGGTGAGCAATCTACCCATAACGGCAGGTTTACCAAAGAGGCTGCTTATGGTTTGCTGGCAAACATGTACCTGAACCGTGCGGTTTTTAAAGACCGTTATGCGGCCAGCTTCAACTTCAACGAGAAATCGGTGAATACGGCTGAAACGGATATGGATAAGGTGATCAGTTACACCTCTTTATTAATCAACTCTGGTAAATTCAGCCTGCTAAGCAACTATTTCGACAACTTTGCGATCAAGAACTCTGGAGGCAAAGAACTGATTTTTGTAGTGGTACAGAAAATCGATTACCTGCGTAATGGCTCGAACTCCTTCGCTTATGTGTGCGTGGAACGTAACCAGAAACCCTCGCCGGCCAACAGGGGTACCAACGCCGCTTGTATCAGTCCGCAGTTTTATGCCAGCTGGGACGGTAACCACGACGACCCGAGGTTTACACAAAAATACCAGTATGCCGACGGTACCTGGTTTACCAACGATGGCCCGGGAAGTGTACCAGCCACCGATATTGTGCCGAAGAGCAACAACCTACCCTGGTTCCACTTTAACAGGGGAATTATGGCGGGCCAGCAGTATGGGCCAAAGCTGACCACTGGAGGTGGTTTTGAAATGACCGCCGATGGCAGGATCAAGGTTTCGGAACTGGTTATGGAGAAGAGTACCTCTACAAAAATGGACTTTACACCAGAACTTAACTTCTCTAATCCAACACAGGCAGTGTTTGCACAGAATGAGATCAACCGCGGTGCACGCTGTTTTAAATACGAGTTCGACCCTGAGCTGGATAACGGAACGAGCAATGTAGATATTCCATTGATCCGTTTGGGCGCCATCTACACCATGCGTGCAGAAGCCTATTTTCGCAAGGGGATGGTGGCAGAGGCCATGGCCGACATTAACAAACTGCGTACCTCAAGAAAACGTGAAGCTTATTATAACAGCACACCAGGTACACCGATCACCTCGCTGAACGAGGCTACACTTTACAAGGAAATTGCTTACGAAACCTATTGGGAGCTGTTAAGGCGTCCGCAGATGATCCGTTTCGGAAAATATGAGCTACCTTTTAGCGCAAAACCGACTACCCAGCCCTTCAGGAGGATTTTCCCGATACCGCAGGCAACGCTTGATGTGACCAAAACGATCAAACAAAACCAGGGCTATTAGTATACCTGATTTCCCGATCAATCCTGAATGAATGAGTAAAAAATAAATTTATTTAAACAGTAGCAAGCATGAGTTTGCTACTGTTTTTGTTTCTTGCGATCTGATTTCAATATTTTTGTTGTTATATATCAGATGTAAAGTTAACCTCACTTTTTTGAACCATTTGTTGAACATCTGACGCAACCAGGCCATCGGGACCAAGAATAATCTGAAACAGCACCAAATCCCGGTGTTGATATCGCTTTCTATCAGGCCAAGATCAAAAAAAATGTCCTGCCCGTTTTCATCTTCGATAACACCCTTTCCAAAAAATGGATCAATTTGTATAACAATACCCTTTCTCATAAATGATTGCTTGAATGTATTAACTGATAAATGTTAACGTGAATATAACACGTTTGTTACATTAAAGCAATAATTTATTGCTGGTTTAAATTTTCTTCATAATTAATTCATGTCCCGTGGCAGAAAGGTGTAAAAAAAGCATATATAAGGATTAGGATTCTTTAATTTATCAAAGATATTCTTTTGCCGTGAGCGCGTTAATCACCTATTATTTTACCGCACCAAAGGCTGCGAAATACGAATTTTTATGCAGGATCTCCGTCACCTTAAACCCTACTTTTTGCAACAGCGCCAACTGATAATTTAAAGAGCGTGGGGTATCCTCATAAGCAATGTAATCGAATACCTTTTGTTTATATTCAGGGCCGCCAAGTGTTTCTAAATAGGCACCGTAATGATCCTGAAAAAGCTGGTCAATCAAATGCGAATCATGTGCTATCAGGTCCGAAATCCAGATGCTTCCCCCAGGTTTTAAAGCCTTATAAACCTTTGTAAATACAAGTTCCCAATCTGCATCCGTACGTAAATGATGAAAAGTTGCGGCAGCAAGTACAATATCAAAATGATTGCCAGGAAGATCGAGGTTGCGCATATCATCCTGTATAATCGTTATTTCTCCGTTGGTTTGTGCCGAAACGCGCTCTTTTGCACGCTCAAGCATCGGCAAGCTAAGATCATTTAAAGTGCAGTTAAGGTCTGGAATCTTGCTCAACATTTTTAAAGTATAATTACCTGCTCCACAACCAATATCCAACAGTTCTTTGGCACCCGGATTAATGTATCCGGCTGCGCCCGTACAAAGTTCCATGGTTAGGGGTGCATCAATAGTGGTCTGCTGACCGCTTTCGAGGTTAGAAAAACGTTCTACATCATGATCGAACCTGGTCTTAATTTCTTCATTCGTTGCTTTCTGCGAATAATCTGTATCCATATTTTATTTTTTTGATAAAGTTAAGCTTGTTAATCATATTTGTAAAATATCAATATTTGCATAAATTGATACTTATTAAGTATTATAAATATGGAACTCCGTCATCTTTTATATTTCAAAACGGTTGCAGAAGAACTTCATTTTACAAGGGCTGCAAACAGGTTATTTATTTCGCAGCCGCCTTTAAGCCGGCAGATTAAAGAACTGGAAGAAGAACTTCAGGTACAGTTATTTAAACGGAGCAACAAACAGGTAACCTTAACCAATGCCGGGAAATACTTTATGGCTGAGGTGGATGCTTTATTTGCCAGGCTCGAAGAAAGCAAGGAACTGGTGCGTAAAATACATACTGGTGTAAGTGGCGAACTGAAAATCGGTTACATCAGTTCTGTTTACCAATCGCACCTTGCCGAAATTTTAAAATCAATGCAAAAAGAATTCCCTTATCTAAAAACCAGTTTGTTCGAAGTACCCACACTTACACAGATCAAGGAACTGGAGGAGGGGAGACTTGATGTTGGCATTTTACGGGCACCCGTATTATCTGAAAAATTAAAAGTAGAATCTTTGTTTTTTGATCCCTTTGTGGTGGTCATTCCCTTAACGGATCAGGAGTTTTTGAGTGAAGAAGCATTTGTCAATTTTTTAAAAACCAGCCCTTTTATCTTCTTTAATAAGGATTTCGCCCCGCAGTACAATCAAAAACTAATCGAAATCTGCCAAAGAATGGGCTTTACACCCGATATTACCCATGAAGCCAATAATGTGCATTCCATTTTGCAACTGGTAGAAGCAGGGTTGGGCGTATCTATTTTGCCTTCATCCTTAAAAAATCAATATGCGCAATTGAAGGTAGCTTATATCACGCTTGATGATATTCCTGTGGATACGGAAGTTGTGCTGGCTTATAAAGAATCGAATCAAAACCCTGCATTGGAATGGTTTATTAGTCATTACAGGGATAACCAGAGGTTTTAGTTTATCCATGATGACACTAATTCCGTCATTTTACTTTGATTTGTCGCCACCTATGGTGGGAAGGTTTCAAAGTAGGTTTGATTTGCCGCCACCTATGGTGGGATGGTTTCAAAGTAGGTTTGATTTGTTGCCACCCATGGAGGGAAGCTTTCAAAGTAACTTTGTTTGGTCGCCACCTATAGCGGGAAGGTTTCAAAGTAAATTACCGCTTCGAAATGAAAAAATATTCCTATTTTCAACCTGATTTTAAATTATAAAAAATAAACGCTTCTCTAATGTTTAATGACCCTTTTTCATTTTATGGCAGGATTCGCCGTACCGAATATGCCCTGACAATCATCATCTATTACATTTTTTACTTTTTTGTAATGGTTTTCCAGAACAATGCTACATTCGGCGATTGGATTGGCATCATCTTACTTTTACCCATCTACTTGGTGATCTCCCAGGGAGCAAAACGTTGCCATGATCTGGGTAAATCAGGTTGGTGGCAATTGGTTCCTTTTTATGGTTTCGCGATGTTATTTTCTTCTGGTGATTATGGTCCGAATGAATATGGCGATAATCCCAAAGGTGAGGGGAATGAAAGTTATGATGAATTTGGCTACGATGTTAAAACCGGTAAAATGATGGATGTTAATGGCAATGCAAGCCAGCTGGGAGAAGAGATTAAAGCAGAATAGGATTTATATACTGAGTCTTCATCCCGAATAAGGTGTTACTTGTAGCGATTTTATTAGAGAGGTCGTCATCCGATAGCTATCGGATCTCGCGCAGGCGGTAATCTTAAAGCTATTGCTGCGTGGTTCCCAATCAACCCGAGAACTATCGGGTTGGGAATTACGATTTCCTGCGCTTGTATCACTTGATTCACAAATCCCAATCTCTTAATTTAGCGCTTCCATGAAAAATATAGCAGAATTTAAAGCATCGTTTGATGCACCGCATCCTGATAACAATCTTTCGGTTCAATTGAAAGCGCTTTGGTATGATGGCAAAGGAGATTGGCACAAAGCCCACCAACAGGTTGATCATTTAAACGACAGGGCCTCTGCGCAAGTTCATGCCTATCTTCACCGCAAAGAAGGTGACCTCTGGAACGCTGGCTACTGGTACAACAGGGCAGAAGAGCAAATGCCTAAATTCACACTCGAAGAGGAATGGGAAAAACTGGTATTAAAATTTTTGTAGTTCAAAATTATTCTTCTTCTTGTGTTATTGGTTTTCCTAAATAAAACTTCCTAATACCCTAAAAACCGGGTATTAAATCTTCTGAAAGGCTTTTTTATTCATCTTTAAGTGTTTTACTGTAGTACAAAAGATCTTTATGGAGCGATTTACAGTATTTATAGCAGATTTATGCCTGCTTAACTATTCTCTATTTCGTTAAAACACGATTGACCTACCTTTAGTACTGCAAATATTCGGATAAAAATGAACGCGGATTCACGGCCTGTAAAAAGCTTTGGATACGATTCTTACCTATTTGAAGAAAAAGAAAGGAGTCGGTAGATTATGTACATTAATAAAAACTTTAATTTTCGTAGATTGATGGAATTCGCCGGCCGGCACCTGATTTGGCTGGCTTTGTGGTCGGGCATTGCCGTTTTTGTTTATAAATACCTGAATATAAAATGGGTGGCTATTCCATTATCATCAGTAGCCATTATAGGTACTGCGGTTGCATTTTATATTGGCTTCAAGAATAACCAGGCTTACGACCGGCTTTGGGAGGCGCGTAAAATATGGGGATCTATTGTGAACGGCAGCAGGGCATGGGGTACAAACCTTCGGGCTTATGTTGGCAACCAGTTCCGTAAGGAAGCACTATCAGAACCTGAGATAAACGATATCGTAAAAACGCTTGTTTACCGCCACATCGCCTGGCTTTACGAATTACGTAGCGAGCTGCTGGCGCCAACTTCCTGGGAACATATCAATCAGAGTGTGCAAATAGCTAAGCTTACCAGGCGGAGGATACAGAATCATGGTATTGGTTTATTGGAGGGAGAGTATGATCAAAGCCAGTTAAGCAGGCACCTGCAGGCCGGCGAGTATGTCGATCTAATTAAATATACGAATATAGCCACACAGATTATAGACAGGCAGTCTCAGCAGCTGAAACAGTTAAGAGCGCAGGATCTGATTGATGATTTTCGCCATGTAGAGTTGCAAAAAATCCTGAACGATTTTTTTGAGCAGCAGGGCAAGGCCGAGCGCATTAAAAAATTTCCGCTGCCCCGTCAGTACGGAACTGCAAGTTTGCTGTTTCTCTCTATTTTTATTTTTCTATTGCCTTTTGGTTTGGTAGCAGAGTTTGATAGGCTGGGTGCCTACGGAACCTGGCTGGCTGTACCGGTAATTACCCTGATTGGCTGGCTTTTTGTAATGATGGAGCTGGTGGGTGACTATTCAGAAAATCCGTTTGAAGGACTTCCCAATGATATTCCAATGCTTTCATTGTGCCGAACCATCGAAATAGACTTAAAGGAAATGATCAGAGACGAGGATATACCATTGCCCATTAAGCCCAAAAAAGGAGTATTGATGTAAATGTGGATTTGGATTAAAGCGATCAATTTGCTCCGTCCCTTCAAAATAGAAAATCGCATTTAGCTAACTTAATTTATAGCTAAATGCGATTAAAAAAAAATGTAGCCTGGTATTATCCTTTTCTGGCCATATCAATCATCATCGATATTTCATCTACAGCAGCTTCGTTACTGCCATCGAAACCCATTAAATTGAATCTGATATTTCCCTGGGGATCAATCACAAATTTTGATGGGATTCCATTCACTTTATAATCACTCACTACTTTGTTTATTTTCGTTTCAGGATCTTTGGTATCCATTAACACTTCGAATTTGTAATTTTGAGATTTGATATAATCACCCGCATCCTGGATTGGTGAAGCCGTTTTTTCCCAGGTGTGAATAAACAGGAATTTTACCGTTGGATCATCTTTATATTTATTTACAGCCATTTGCATCGCAGGGAAAGAAGCTTTGCACGGACCACACCAGGTTGCCCAGAAGTCCAGGATTACCGTTTTTCCTTTTAAGCTGCTTAACGTAACCTGTTTGCCATCCAGATCGGTTAAAGTGAAATCTATGGCTGGTTTTTTAACCATTTCTTTATTTAATTTTTGCTGAAGATTGGCGATGATACCTTTTCTGATTTCGGCAGCATATTGGTCGAAACCGGCATCGCTGCCTTTCAGCTTTATGTAAAGTGTTTTAAAAGCCGCACTCATTTCATCATTGGCCTTGCCCGATTTTACGGCTTCTTCCAGTTTGGCATAAGCTTCCTGGTTTCTGTTTAAGGCCATCAAAATTTTGGCATATTGGAAATTAGACCTTGGCGATGCAGTTTTTGGATTAGTAGAGGCTAGTTCTGCGTACTTTAGAGCCTCGTTATAGTTTTTTTGTTCGAAAAGAACACCTGCATACGTCATGGTTAAACCTGGATAGCCCGAGGCCGCAAATTTTGAGGAGTTTTCATTTGGTAATTTCCCGTCGTAATAAACCTTGGCAACTTCCATTGCTTTTTTATAGTAAACAGAAGCGTTTTTCAGATCTCCATTTTTATAAAAAGTTTCTGCCAGACCGCCATAACCACTGCCTTTCCAAAAATCTACCTGAAGTTTGTTCGCATATTCAATGGCCTTTGCGGTATTTTTTTTCTCGGCATATCCAATTGCAATTGAACTTACAACATAATCATAAACAATTAAATCCTCACCGCCATCTTTATTTGGTGGAAATTTTTTAACCCATTCCTGATATGCTTTTTCTTTTTCCTCAACAGTTTTGAGCGGATAAATTTCATCATTGGCCGCTTTACTTCTTGCCCTTGATCCACTTGGGAATTTTACAACTTCATTTTCCAATAAAGAATCGGTCGCCTTTTGGTTTTTTAAGCGGTAGTAGTAGTTAATGGCAATATCCATTTCCTTTTCACTATTCGAAGCAGCAAGCGTTTTAAGTTTTGCATTTAAGAGTTCCTTGTCTGTAGGATTTGTTGATGCAATTAATTTATCCAGATATAATCTGGTGGTATCTGCCGGTTTGGTTTGTGCCATTAATTGCCCTGATGCTACAATCAGTGCAAATGTTCCGATAATTTGTAATGCTTTCATTTTATGTAATTAAGTTTTGGTCGGCTAATTAATTATAGCCCGGGTTTTGTGTCAGATTGGTATTGATAATGATTTGGGCCTGTGGAACCGGATATAAAGCCGAAGTTGTTTTCCAGGTAGTCGGTCTTAAAGCACCGAGAACTGCATTGGCGCGATCCGTTCTTTTTAAATCGAACCAGCGGTGTCCCCATTCGCCGAATAATTCTACCTTCCGTTCCTGTTCTACAGCACTTAACATTTGTGGCTGTGTTAAAGTTGCACTCACGCCTGCTAAGCCAGCACGGGTTCTCACGGCATCTAAATCCGTTTTTGCACCGGTAAGGTTGTTTTGTTGTGCCCTTGCTTCGGCACGGATTAAATATTGTTCTGCAAATCTTAAAGCCACATTGTACTCATTCCCGGTTCCTGACGATACTTTGTACTTCGCAATGCCATAATAAGTTTTGCCGGCAATGGTTTTAGGCGTTACCCAGTTTGTTCTCCGTAAATCGGTAGTGCTTTCGAAGCTTAAATAAGTGGCATCGGCCAAAGAGTAATTTGGAACAACAGTGGCTAAGGTAACGTAAGCGGCCCCAGGTACTGAAACACCTGTAGCATTGGCAATTTGCCAGATAATTTCATTGCTGTTATTTACAAAATTCAAATCGGGACCTGGCAGGCTGTAAGTAGCTGAAGCAATTACCGAAGTTGCTTGTGCTTCGGCATTCACATAATCTTTTTGATAAAGATAAACACGGGCTAAAAGGGCTGATGCCGCATATTTGTTTACCCTGCCCCTAAATGTGCCTACATAAGCGGTTGGTAAAGCTGCCTGTGCTTCGGTTAAATCTTTCACAATTTGTGCATATACCTGTGCAACCGGTGTACGGGGTAGGACTGCGTTTTCAAAGGCCGAATAATCATCTTTCAAGGGCAAAGGTACATCACCGAAAAGATTGACCAGGTGGAAATAAAAAAATGCCCGCAGAAACTTGGCCTCACCCAACAGTTGAGATTTTGTAGCTGGCGTTAAGGAGTTGGATGCGGTAATACCGCTAATGGCATTATTGGTATTTTTGATCAATGGATAAATGTTCGACCATGTTGTGCCGACAAAACCATTGGTATTTAAAAGGGAATTTTTAGCAAACTCCTGAACACTGGCATCCGTACCATTGTATTGAAGATCATCTCCCGAAATGCCAGGATAAAATGTAGCATGGGTTAAAAAACCGTTTATACCTGCTGATGCGAGCGAATATATGCCCATTACTACACTTTGTGCAGAAGCATCAGTTTTAAAGGCGTCTTCAAATAATACCTGGGTAGGAGGGGCTCCTAATTCTACAAATTTTGAGCAGGAGGAAACAGTTAAAACTGTTCCGATAATCAATGTTTTATAAATGAAATTTTGATATGCTTTTTTCATGATTTTTTTGATTAGAATGAACAGTTAACACCGAAAACAATTGTTCTTAATGGAGGTAAAACCTGACCAAGCGTTCCGGTACCTAAGCCCGGAGGACCGCCCTGAATGGTGGTTTCGGTATCCAATGTGTATTTGTTTTTGGCCCAGGTATATAAGTTCTGTCCTTGAACAAAAATACTTGCATTAGATATTTTTACATGTTTAAGCCATTCTTGTGGCAGGGTATAAGACAAGTTAACCGATCTTAATTTCAAATAGGAAGCATCGCCGTAAATGGCATCAGATGATGTATAGTTGTTGTACGAAGTATAGATGGCTGAGCCCGCAGTTGCAGTTGCCCCCGGAATATCCGAAGAGGTATTTGTTGGTGTCCATCGTCCGAGCCAGAAATCATTTTGGTTAAACAGTACACCAGGACGAGTATTTAATATCTGGGTTACACCAAAACGATGGTTAAACTGAAAGAAAATCCCCAGTTCAAAACCCTTGTAGCTAAACGTATTGTTAAAACCACCAAAAAACGGCGTTCCCAAATCTGCTACATAACGGTCGTTGGCATTAATTATACCATTGCCATCCCTGTCTTCAAACATCGCCGTTCCATTTGTTGGATTAACACCCAGATAGTGGTAAAGACGGATGAGGTTGATTGATTCTCCAATTACGTAAGTAGAAGCAGAAAAGGATTTATCCAGGTTAGGGAAATCGACTAACTTATTGGTTGTGAACGTAAAATTTACCGATGTTTTCCAGCTAAAATCCTTGCTGTTTATGTTGGTTGTATTTAATTCAAACTCTAAACCTTTATTCTGAATAACGGCTGGTAGATTTAGCGTATAACTATTATAACCACTTTGGAAAGCGATCGCATTTGAAGTAATCTGGTCGGAAGATCTGTTTCTAAAGTAGTTTGCTGTAAATGAGATGCGGTCTTTTAAAAAGCCTAAATCAATTGCGAAATCTAACTTTTTGGTTGTTTCCCACTGGATGGATTCATTCGGAAGGGTAAAAACATTTGTTGCCGCATTACCCAGGTAAGCTGTTGTAGAAGAGTACAATGGCAGGTAAATGTAATTTGATATCTGATCATTACCAGTTGTTCCGTAGCTTCCTCTTAATTTACCAAAACTCAGGAAGGGGAGATTGTCTTTAACAAAATCTTCATTCGAAAATACCCAAGCAGCACCAACTGCACCAAAATTCCCGAATCGGTTCGCCGGACCAAATCTTGATGAACCATCTCTTCTAAAAGTGGCATTGATCAGGTATTTTTCATTCCAGTCATAGTTTAACTTTGCAAAAACAGCGTTGTATTTATATTTAACAATATTGTTGTAATTAACAGTAGTAGTACCTGCCGCACCCAATGTTCCTAAAAGCGCTTCGTTGCTATAGTTTGAGCCAAAAAGAGATAATCCGTTAGAGGTGTTTTGTTGAAAACTCGTACCAATTAATGCAGTTAAATCTCCCTGACCGATTTTTTTAACATAATCCAATGTTGGCTCAATAATCCAGTTTTGGGCATTTAAATTCGTAAAAGTGGCCGAGCTGGTAGGGTTGTTTGCGGGGTTTTGAGATGAGGCTGGCGTTGTAGCAACCTGGTCGAGCCGCGTATTGGTATATCCAAAATTGGCTTTTGCATTTAAACCCGGTAAAATGGTATATTTTAAGTTTGCATTCGCAATTAAATTATTGGTTACCCCGCTATATCTTCTTAATAAACTTGCTAATGGATTTGTAAAACCGTTAGCCCAAAATAACTTTCCTGCTGCATCATATAATGGCAAATTTGGAGGTAAATTATAGGCTGAAGAAACATCTGAGGTTGGAATATTTGTATTATCGTTTGTATAACTTGCCGAAAATGAAACCGTAAATTTCTTATTTGGGGAAGTGTGGTCTAAATTAAGTCTGGTCGAAAAACGTTTGTCACTATTATCACCCAGGAAAACGGTACTCTCTCTGCGATAGGCCGAATTAAAGAAAAAGCGGGTCTGATCATTACCTCCCGACATTGAGCCCTGGATTTCGTTTACATGCCCCCTGTTTCCGATCAGCAACTTTTGGAAATCTGTCCCGTTGTTTTGATCCCAAACCGTTAAATCGGGTGCAGTAGTAGTATTTGGCGTAACACCATCGTTCTGGAATGCTTCTTTTCTTAAAGCCAGATACTGTTGAAGATCTAGCGTAGGGATAAAGCGGTTAACTTCTGTAAAACCAGTGTTCAGGTTCAGGCCAATTTTAACTTTTCCTGATTTACCTTTTTTAGTAGTAATTAATACAACACCGTTTGCGCCACGCGAACCATAAATTGCTGTTGCATCAGCATCTTTCAAAATATCTATACGCTCAATATCAGATGGATTAATCATTCCAAAAGGACTGATTCCCCCACTCGCACCAGATGTTCCGAAAGCATTTAAGTTATCAGTTGCTGGTGAGCCTCCGTTAAAATTGGTAAAAGGAACACCATCAATTACATATAAAGGAATCCCACCTGAAGATAAGGAGTTTTGCCCGCGGATCTGTACCTGGATCGCTCCACCGGGTACACCATTGTTTTGCGCAATCAATACACCCGACATCCTGCCCGATAAGGCCGCTAATGGGTTGCCTACAGGTTGTTTTTCGATTTCTTTCGCGGTAATTGAGGCTACAGAACCGGTGCTGGTTTTCCGGGTAGTAGTACCGTAACCTATAATCTGCACTTCGTTTAAACTACCAGCTTCGGGTACTAAAGCTATTTTAAGCGCCGGGGTTTTGTCGTCAACTGCAATTTCTCTGGTTACATAACCAATGTAGCTGAAAATAATGGTGATGCCATTTACGCTGGGCACGGTAATGCCAAAATGCCCGTACTGATCAGACGCAGTGCTGAACATTTTATCGCCCTTAATCCGGATAGATACGCCCGGAAGCGGATTGCCGATCTCATCAGTTACCATTCCGGTTAAACGGATATCTTTCGCAGTTTCGGCTGCGGTTGGTAAAGACTGTTTTGAAATCAGGATTTTATTGTCTACCTGAATAAAAGTGAGTCCCGTTCCCTTTAAAATAATGTCTAAAGTTTCTTTAACGGTTCTTTCGCTAAGAGGAAGATTTACGGTTTTAAGGTTCTTGAGTTCATTGTTGCGGTATAAAAATCTGAACTGGCTGTTTTGTTCGATTTTTTTGATCGCTGATGCTATCGTTTCATCATGTACTTCTAAAGAAATTTTCACCTGTTGTGCCGATTGAGCTTTTAAATCAATTGCAAATAAACATTGTAGAGAGGCGGATAATACGATAGCAATAATTAAGCTGATACGCATAAGCTGACGAATTAAATATCGTGTGTGGGATGATGCAGTGAAGAAAACATATTTCTTCCTGCCCTCTGCCGATTGTGCAGAAAAATACATAATTTTAAATGTTTTAAATGAATCCTAGAAAATTGTTTAAACACGTTGATACAGTTAGCGCTGTATCAACAGCCTACTCCTTGTTTAGCGACAAGGAGTTTTTTTATTCATTTAAATCCGCAGCTGGTAATTTTTTTTCATGTTGTTTGGTTTAGTTGGTTAATTGATTACTTCGTGTTATTCACATCCTCCGCCTTTGATGGTTATTCCGCCGGTGTTGGTTTGGTATTGTGCATTGTTATAGGAGCAGATGATTTTAAGGATCTCCTCAAGCGATTCTCCTTTTAAAAAGGTTGCCGTAAACCTGCATTTTTTTGCCAGGTCGTTACTGAAAGTAATAGGGGTGTTAAATTTTTTTGAAAGCACCTGTGCTGCCTCTTCCATTGAAATATCGTCGAAAAAAAGATCGCTTTCCTGCCATTGTACAATGTTTTTGGCAATAACTTTTGTAAGGTTCGATTTTTTGTAATCCTTATTGAAAACGAACTGCTGGTTGGGTGTTAAAATGCCGAGTGTGGCGTTACTATTCAATACACCTACTTTTCCCCGGGTTACCGTAACCTCTATGTTTTTGTCGGTATCGTAAGCTTTTATATTAAATGCAGTGCCTAAAACAGTTGTTCTGAGTTTGCCGGTATAAACGGTAAAAGTTTTTTTGTCATCATGTTTAATATCGAAATATCCCTCTCCAACTAAGGTAACGGCCCTTTTTGCCCCAAAAACTTTAGGATAAACCAATGAACTGTTATTGTTTAAAATAACAGTACTGCCATCGGGTAGGGTTATTTTTTGGTGTTCCTTATAGGTTTTGGCCGTGATCGATTCTACGGCATGTTCAATCGGATTTACAGCCACATCATTATTGGCAAATTCTACCTGTTTTTGTGACCGCTCATTTATTAAAAGTGCAGCAAGCCCGATAACGAAAATTGCGGCGGCCCAACCTAACCATCGCAGCGTTAGTTCAGGCTTTTTTACAGGCCTCACATTTGAGGAAAAAACTTTATCCAATATAGCCTCCGCCTTGTTTTTATTCATTTCAATTTCTTCACTTTTGTTCCAGAAATTATCCATGATGATATCCAGCACATCCGAATCATCCGAATTTTTTACGATATCCATAAATTCCTGTAATTCTGCCGGAGTACAGGTTTTATTAACATATTGCTGAAATAAATAGGCTGATCTATCTTGTTCCATTTTGTTTGGTTTTAAGCGTCATCAGTAGATGATCTGAACGCTTTATATAAACATGACAAGTGGAATCGGGAAAGGAGGTAGTGAAAAATGAAATTATTTTAAAAAAAATAACAAAAGAGGTGCAGCTATTACCTCATCGTGGGTTGAAAGGTAGTTTTTAATCGCTTTTACAGCATCTCTTAGGTGTGTTTTTACAGTTGAAGGGGAGATATTGAGTTGATTTGCGACATCTTTTTGTTTTAATCCTTCAATATTGCACAAATTATAGACTAATTTTTGTTGCGGAGGGAGTTTTTCGATGGCGGCATCTAGTAATTTTTTGGTTTCGCGGAATTGAATTGCATTTTCTGTGCTAAGATCAATTTCTGTAGCGCCTAAATTTGCAATTTGATGGCTTTTATGTGTTAATGCGATTTTTTTTAATGCGTTAAGCGTTTCATTTTTAACGATTGTTCTCAAGAAACCGCCAAAATTATCAATGTTGGTTAAAGTCTGTCTTTTGATCCAGAGTTTTATAAAAACATCCTGAACTATTTCTTCTGAGGAAGTATCGACTTGAAGGATGGCATAAGCATAACCATACACTTTATTCCTGTAGAAATTAAAAAGACTGCCGAAAGCCTGTTGATCTCCATTGGCAATTTTTGCCAGGATCAACTTTTCGTCCGCCAGTTCCTTTTGCATAGGGCTAATATATCAATTAAACTTAATTTATGTACTTAATTATACAATTTGAGAGGTGTTTTTACATCTTTTGTGAATATTTTAATATTGTTTTATACATGACAATATTAATTGAACGATTTGCAAAAAGGGCAGACCATCCGATACTGCCCTCTAGTCATCATTATCTAAAACTAAATCAAACAGCCTTCTACAACTGTTTGGTATTTTCTTCTATTTAAAAGCTGTTAATCCGCTTTCCAGGAATTTTTTGTAATTGGCAACCTCATAGTCTGCCCCCTGCGGAGCTACTATAATCGTTTCATCTTTCGGGTCGAGCAATACATAAAAAGGCTGGGAGTTGGATTGAAATTTTCTAGCCTGTAAATCGCTCCATTTTTTGCCTATTGTATTTAACTTTTTGCCTTCGGGTGTAGTTACCACATCTTCAGGTGCTAATTCAGATTTATCATCAACATACAGTTGAATAAGTATATAATCCTGATTGATCATTTTATAAACTTCCTTATCTGGCCAAACTGTTGCTTCCATTTTTCTGCAGTTTACACAGGCATGTCCGGTAAAATCGATCAGTACTGGTTTGTTGAGTTTTTTGGCCTGCTCAATGCCTTCCTGATAATCAAAATAGGCATTCAGCTTTAATGGGGCATGAAATTTATCGGCATATTTATGTGTTTGTGTGCTTTGGTTATTATTTCCCCCGGTAATACTGGCTGTGTAAAGGTCGAAATCTTGAGTGTCCTGTGGCGGAAGAAATGCAGAAACCGACTTTAAGGGCGCTCCCCACATGCCCGGAATCAGGTATATCGTGAAAGCCAGAATAACGATCGCCATAAAAAGCCTGGGTACCGGAATAAATGCCAGCGGACTATCATGAGAAAACTTTAGCTTTCCAAGTAAATAAATACCCATTAAACCAAAAATGATGATCCAGAGCGCTAAAAACAATTCACGGTCAAACCATTCCCAGTGATAAGCCAGATCTACATTGCTTAAAAATTTTAATGCAAAGGCAAGTTCCAGGAAGCCAAGTACAACCTTTACGCTGTTTAACCAGCCACCAGATTTCGGCAGTTTGTTCATTGCCGATGGAAAAAGTGCAAATAGTGCAAATGGAATTGCCAGGGCAAGTGAAAAGGCAAACATGCCAACTGCCGGCCCTAACAGTGCACCTGTTGTGGCAGCCTGTACCAATAATGTTCCGATAATGGGACCTGTGCAGGAAAAGGAAACCAGGGCAAGCGTTCCTGCCATGAAGAATAATCCTGCTAAACCACCTTTATCTGAGTTGGCATCCATCTTGTTTACCCATGAAGAAGGTAGGGTAATTTCGAATGCACCAAGAAACGACGCGGCAAAAACAACCAGTAAAATAAAGAACAAAAAGTTGAAAATACCATTGGTAGATAAACTGTTCAGCGCATCGGCACCAAAGATGACGGTGACTAAAAGGCCAAGAACAACATAGATCAGTATGATAAAAAATCCGTAAAGTGCTGCTCTTCTAAAGGCGCTGCTTTTTGCAGATCCTTTGGTGAAATAACTTACCGTTAAGGGCAGCATTGGGAATATGCAGGGCATTAACAGTGCGGCTAAGCCCCCAATAAATCCAGCTAAAAATATGCCCCATAGTGTTTTTTGTTCCTCCTTTTTGGTTTTCGTTAAAGCAACTTTATTTTGTTTTGTAGTTTTAACCGAAGCTACAGATTGAACTGAAGGTTCTGCTTTTTGGATGCTGCTATCGGGCGCATCCATTTTTATTTCAGTAAATTGAAGATCGTCTGTTGAGGTACTGTTTTGTGCATATCCAATAATGGATAAGGTGCTGATCAATAAAATTGTCAGGGTGAATCTTTTAAAAAACTTCATCAGTGTTTGATTATTTTACCGGAACACTAAAATCTATCTGATCGGGAGGAAGGCATTGTTTGTCATCGCAGACCATAAATTCTACACTGCCTTTCACTACCTGGTTTTTGCCTTTAAGCTTAACTTTTTGTTGAAAAACAACAGCATTTTCAAAATAACTTACATCCATTTTAAATGTGCTTTCGAATCTGGTAACCGGTTTAGGCTCTATGGTTTTTCCTATTGGCGTATATGTACCTGCCGTTGGAAAAGTAAAAGTAGTTTTAACGGGACCACCGTCTTTAACAAACTGCGAATACAAATGCCATCCCTTATCTATGGTAGCTTTAATGTAAATTGTAGCCTCAGTAGCGCTTGTTTTTTTTGCAGCATAACTCCAGGTAACCGGTTTTAGGATTTGGCTGAATGCGCTAATGCTCATAAGCATGGCTACACAGCATAACAATGTGGTTTTTTTCATTATATGGTTTAGGTTTATTTGTTTTAATGTAATCTGCTGAAAGCCTGGTAGTCCAGGAAATCGACATTTGGGGTGATGTAATCAGGTTTTATTGGTTCCTCTTTCATCAGATCGGTACTGAGGTATTTCTTATTGCTGTCTGAAAATATGGTTACTACACAGCTATCATTGCCGAGTTTCTGTTGAAGTTTGATGGCGCCAATTACATTTGCACCGGAAGAAATTCCTACCGCAAGGCCAAGTTTGCTTGCCAGTTTTTGCGCCATTAAAATCGCATCACCGTCGTTAACCTGTATGACTTCATCCAGCTCGTTCAGCTTAACAATTTCTGGAATAAACTCATCGGATATGCCTTGAATCCTATGACTGCCAACTTTATAACCTGTAGTTAAAGTTGGTGATTCAGCAGGTTCTAAAGGATGGATTTTGATATCGGCTTTAAGTTTTCTTAAACAATTCCCAACACCCATAATGGTGCCTCCGGTGCCTACGCCCGCAACAAATGCATCCGGACTAAGGTTTTTCAAACGCAACTGTTCCCAGATTTCCTTGCCGGTAGTAAACTCATGTGCCTCAGGATTTGCTGTATTTTCAAACTGTTTGGGTAAAAACACATTTTCGTTTTGCGAGGCCATGTATTCTGCCAGCTTAATGCTGCCTATAAAACCACCTTCTTCTTTACTTACCAAAATAATTTCGGCACCAAGGCTTTTGATGATGTCCATGCGCTCTTTACTTAGCCAGTTCGGAATAATAATCTTAACCGTATGACCAAGTGCTTTACCAATTGCCGCGAAGGCAATTCCGGTATTGCCGCTGGTTGCTTCAACAATCTCATCACCAGGTTTAATTTTACCTTCAGCATAAGCTTTTTTTAGCGTATAAAGCGCCATTCTGTCTTTAATGCTTCCGGTAAGGTTATAGTGCTCACACTTCGCGTAAATTTTCCCGGTTTTACCTTCAAAATTATATTTCAGTTCAAGCATTGGTGTATTGCCCACTAAAAGGGAAAGATGCTCGAATTTTCCTTGAAGTGAGGTGTTGATTTCAGTAGAAGTTAATGTTGCCATCTGGTATATATCTAACGATTATAATTCCGGTAAAAATCAGTATTACTGTTGTTTATATCAATATGATTTGATTTTTACAGAAATTTTCTGTTTTTTAGCTTAATAAATAAATTAATTTTCAGTTTATGATCTGATTTTTAGTCGCTATTATATTTTTTTTCAATCTGAACAGTGTATGATACAAGGAGATTTAGACCACGTTGATGTAGAAATTTTAAAAATTTTGCAGCAAGATGCGTCCTTAACCAATAAGGAGATTTCAAATAAACTGCATAAATCAATCGCTACCATACACGAACGCATCAGAAGATTGAAGGAGCAGGGCTATGTCAAGCGTATTGTGGCCATCCTGGACCGAAAAAAAATAAACCGCGATTTAATAGCTTTTTCGCACGTGCTGCTTAAAGAACATACTGCAAGTACGCTAATTGAATTTGAAACCGAGGTTTCTAAGTTTAGTGAAGTGATGGAATGCCTGCAGATGACGGGTGCGCATGATTTTATCCTTCGCATTGCCACCAAGGATATGGATGCTTATCATCAGTTTTTAAGGAATAAGTTAGCTACATTACCAAATATAACAACTGTTCAAAGTTACTTTGTACTCTCTGAGCCAAAAAGTGAAACTGCTTATCCTTTGTAGAAAAAAATGTGCTCCCGACGAGATTCGAACTCATATCGATGGTACCGGAAACCATAATTCTATCCATTGAACTACGGGAGCAAGGCTGCAAATATAGAAAAATCAAATACATTTCTCCGAAATATAAAGGCAAATTTTAACCAATAATCCAATCTTAAATTCACTTCCGCTTAAGCTGATGTTTTTTGTGTTAAAAAATGATTAAATCATTGCTTAAACATTCTCGTATGTTGAGTTTATGCATCCATATTTTTAAATTCGGCTGTTTGGTTCTCTGTTTTTAAGTGCTTAGGTTGGCTTTTTAGGAAATAAAAATGCACCTTTGCGAACCGTTAATAGAGGTTTAAGCATGTAATAAATTAAATTTGGTGTATGGCAGAAATGGTTGTGGAAGAAATTCAGGAACTACTTGAAAAAAAGGACGATAAAGCGTTAAAGCAATATCTTGATCAACTGAATATTTCGGATGTTGAAGAACTGATTGATGAACTCCCACAATATGCGGCTAAATTTATCGAAACCCTATCCCTTAACAGGGCTGTAAACGTATTCAGGATCCTGGATTTTCCAACCCAGGAGCGTATCATTAAAAAACTTTCGGGTAATAAACTCAACCAGATCATCAAAGATCTGCCGCCAGATGACCGTACCGCACTTTTTAGTGAGTTAAAAGGCGATGTGGTAAAAAAGATGATCACCCTTTTACCGCCCGAAGAACGTAAAGAATCACTTGCACTTTTAGGTTATAAAGAAGACAGTATTGGTCGTTTAATGACTCCCGATTACATCGCCGTAAAACCCGAATGGTCTATCACAAGGGTTTTGGCGCACATCAGGCGTTATGGTAAAAACTCCGAAACCATCGATGTAGTTTACGTCATCGATAAAGACGGCGTGTTATTGGATGATATCCGTATTCGTGAGGTTTTATTGGCCGATCCGGAAGCCATAATCGGCGAATTAACCGATAAACGTTTTATTGCACTCAAAGCCAACGATCCGCAGGAAGACGCGATCAACATCTTCAGGATGAATAACCGTGTGGCTTTACCGGTAGTGGATGAAAATAATGTCCTGTTGGGTATCGTTACTGTTGATGATATTTTGTGGATTGCCAACGAAGAATATACCGAAGATATGCACAAAATTGGGGGTACCGAAGCCCTTGACGAGCCTTATCTGGATATTCCGATCCTTAAACTGGTAAAAAAACGCGCAGGCTGGCTAATTGTACTGTTTTTAGGAGAGATGTTAACAGCAACCGCCATGCAGCATTTTGAAATTGAGCTCGAAAAAGCTGTTGTTTTATCACTTTTTATACCGTTGATCATGAGTAGTGGTGGTAATAGCGGTTCGCAGGCTTCCACATTAATTATTCAGGCTATGGCCCTGGGCGAAGTAACCATTGCCGAATGGTGGCGCGTAATGCGTCGCGAGTTGGTATCAGGTGCTTTGCTTGGTATTATTTTGGGTACCATCGGTTTTATCCGCATTGTTACCTGGCAAGAATTACATCTGTATAATTATGGCCCGCATTGGTTTTTAATTGCAGCAACCATATTTTTTACCCTGGTCGGCATTGTATTATGGGGCAGTTTAATCGGTTCGATGATGCCTATTATTCTGAAAAAACTGAAACTCGACCCGGCCACTTCATCAGCGCCATTTGTAGCAACCATGGTAGATGTAACCGGAATTGTAATCTATTTTAGTGTTGCCGTATTAATTTTAAAAGGCGTATTACTTTAAACCTAAACCATGCAAAAGAAAATTACCACACTTTTTACCGATATCGGCGGCGTTTTATTAACTAATGGCTGGGATAGGCACGCAAGGGGAGAAGCTTCTGTGCTTTTCAACCTCGATTCTGTTGACCTGGAAGAACGTCATCACCTTACTTTCGACACTTATGAAGTAGGTAAACTTACCCTTGATGAATATTTAGAACGTATTGTATTCTTCGAAGAACGCAGCTTTAGTTATGATGACTTTAAGGAATTCATGTTCAAAAAATCACTTCCACATCCCGAAATGATCCAGCTCATCTGCGAGCTTAAAAAGAAATATAACCTTAAAGTAGCCGTAATTAGCAATGAAGGTAGAGAATTAAATCAATACCGTATTAACACCTTCAAACTGAATGAATTTGTTGATTTCTTTGTCTCATCCAGTTTTGTACATTTCCGCAAGCCAGATGCCGATATTTTTAAAGTAGCCATCGATATTTCGCAAAGTGACGTAGAAACAAGCTTGTATATTGATGATCGTATGCTTTTTGTACAGGTTGCCGAAGGTTTGGGGCTAAGGGGCATTCATCACAGCAACTACGAGGATACAAAAGCGCAATTAGCCGCTTATGGATTAGAGATTTAATTTACAATAAGGGAGTTGACAACTTTACGGCCAGCTTTGCTTGTAAGTTGTCAACTCTGGATAAAAAAAACTTGCTAATTAAGAAAGTATATTTACCTTTACATCGTGAAAATTACAACAGAAAAATATTGTTTGAACTCGTGTTTTTGTTACTCAAAAAGTAACGGGTTGACTTTATTTATCTGATAAAAAAATATAAAAAGATTTAAAAGCCGCTTGTTACAAATGTAATAAGCGGCTTTTTTATTGCTAGTTGTTTGGTATGCACAATGGATGTGTGCTGGTCTGCAAAACCAGTGTAGTCAGTTCGATTCTGACACCAAACTCAAAAAAGAAGAGATTGTGATTAACCAATTATCGTTTCTTATAGTTGAAGGCCCTGATAAAATATCCCTAACCAACAAATTGGTCGGTTAGTGCCATTTCCAGTTTAACTCACTAACAAATTCAATATTTAATTTGTTAGCTAAAGTTGTTAGAAAGAATCTAGTACTTTCATGATCCACTCTATCTTTGGGAACTATTAAATATTGATTGGATTTTGTTCTTATATAAAAGTATTCATTTATTTCAGTGATTTGGTCAACCTCTGTAATATTGATTTTAGCTAGCCCCGTTCTATCCGAAGTTTCAATAAAATTGTCGTTAAATTCAATGACATTTGATTCATTGAACAAGTTTTGCATATTACTCTTTACATGATTTCTATAATGTCTTTTATAAAACCATGCTTGGTATTTTGGATATAAGAAAAGAGCTAATATTCCCAAAAACAACAGGTAATATGCGAAAAAATTATTTTCCCGAATGAGCATTAGAAATCCAATTATTAATAAACTAAAAGTTACTATCAGGTAATTTTTTTTACGATTTTTTTTAGTGGTTTTACTTTTTGAAGAAATAAAGAGCTGTGAATCTAGATAATCATCTTCTCTTAGTGTGTATTTGAGAGTCATTTTGAATATTATGAATTACAAAAAGCCACTCGTAAGAGTGGCTTTTTGTAATTCTATCTTTAAAATTTAGCAGTTAAACATTAAACCTGAAGTGCATAATGTCGCCATCTTCCACTACATAAGTTTTTCCTTCTACGCCAAGCTTACCAGCATCTTTACAAGCGTTTTCAGAACCTAAGGTTACGAAATCATTATATTTAATCACCTCTGCACGGATAAAACCTTTTTCAAAATCAGTGTGGATTACACCTGCAGCCTGTGGAGCTGTAAAGCCTTTTGTAATTGTCCAGCCTCTAACTTCTTGCACACCTGCAGTGAAATAAGTGTAAAGATTTAATAATTTGTATGCGGCACGGATCAGCTTATTTACACCCGATTCTGTCAATCCTAAATCTGCTAAAAACTCCTGACGCTCTTCGTAGCTTTCCAGTTCAGCAATTTCTGATTCAATTTTTGCCGAAATAACCAGAACTTCAGCATTTTCATCAGCAACATTTGCCTTTACCAGATCTACATACTTATTGCCATTAATTACTGATGCTTCATCAACATTACAAACGTACATTACCGGTTTTTGGGTAAGTAAGCCTAAATCTTCGATAAAATCAAAATCATCCTGAGCCAATGCTGCAGTGCGGATCGATTTACCAGCTTCTAAGTGAGCTTTAACTACCGTTAAAATTTCATAAGTACGTTTAGCATCCTTATCGCCGCCGGTTTTAGCCATTTTCTCTACTTTTTGGATGCGTTTATCAACCGTATCCAAATCTTTAAGCTGTAACTCCGTATCGATAATTTCCCTGTCACGGATCGGGTCAACAGAGCCATCAACGTGGATTACATTTCCGTCATCAAAACAACGTAAAACATGGATGATAGCATTTGTAGCACGGATGTTTCCTAAAAACTGGTTTCCCAGGCCTTCACCTTTCGATGCACCTTTTACCAATCCGGCAATATCAACAATCTCGATTGTATTCGGCTGAACTTTGTTAGGTTTAACCAACTCAGCAAGTTTGGTTAAACGATCATCAGGAACCGTAATTACGCCAACATTCGGCTCAATAGTACAAAAGGGAAAGTTTGCTGCCTGCGCTTTTGCATTTGATAAACAGTTAAAAAGAGTCGATTTCCCCACATTTGGTAAACCAACTATACCACATTGTAATGCCATTATTTATTAGTCTTTATATCTTTAGTTTTTGGCTATTGGGTTCATAGTCTTATGGTCAATAGCCTGGTGTTTTATTTTTGAGCTTTATTCGTGTATTTTGGCTATCATCCATCAAACCATCACATCTCACATCTCACATCTCACATCTCAATTTCCGCGCAAAGATAAGCTTTTAAAATCTTTATTTAAACCCTTGCTATTGTATCAAATCTATATTTTATCTATGTTTAGCCGAAAATATATAGATAAATGGAAGATTTGGAAAAAGAAGTACCTCAGGAAGTAAAGTTGGTTGTAACCGAAGAAATGCGGAGCTACTTTTATGATATGAGTAAATGGGCCAGGTTTTTATCAGTTGTAGGTTTTGTGATCTCTGCATTTTTAACTTTAGGCTCATTCGGTATAGGTGCTGCAGTAACCGCTAATCCAGGAGTACTCAATCAATTGGGGCCATTAGCTGGCCTTGGTGCTACAGGGATTACCATATTTTACCTGCTGTTGGCTTTGTTCTTTTTTTATCCGAGTTTATTGCTTTTCCGTTTTTCTACAAAAGGAAAACAAGGAATTTTGTTTGGCGATCAGGAAAATTTTAATGAGGCCATTGCACATGTAAAATCGCTTTTTAAATTTTGGGGAATTCTTACCATTTTATTTATCGCCGGTTATTTTTTGTTGTTACTGGCAGTGCTTGCAAGCGGAGGCATAAAATAAAATATTACGCATAAAAAAAGCCTTCCAGTTTATAAAATCGGAAGGCTTTTTTATTGAAATTATATTACTTAAAAAGTAAAATCGTCGTTTGTTCTGGTGCTATGTTCTCCATTTTCAGAATATTCATAACGTTTTTCAACCACATCCTGATGGGTTTTAATATAATCAACAGTTTCGTTTAATCCTTCTGCAAATTTTTCGAAATCTTCTTTGTATAAAAAGATTTTATGTTTTACAAACACACCGTCTTCTAATCTTTTCTTGCTCTCGGTAACTGTTAAATAATAATCACCCGATCTAGTAGCCTTCACGTCGAAGAAATAAGTTCTCTTACCTGCTCTTACTTTCTTTGAAAAAACTTCTTCTCTTTCCTTGTTGTCGAATTCTCCCATGGTTGGTATTGATGTTGGTTTTTGGTTTCGGTAAATATAAAGCAAATATTTAAAGTTCAAAATACAATTTTAATACAATTTAAATAGTTCGCGTTTCCTCCTCCAAAAGTTGGTTATTATAAAGCTCCGTATAACTGCCGTTTAGGTTAAGTAATTCATTGTGTGTGCCTTGTTCGATGATTTTTCCATTATCGAGTACTAAAATCTTATCCGCATTTTTAATCGTCGAAATCCGGTGGGCAATTAAAATACTGGTTTTTCCGGCCATAATTTTACCCAGGTTTTGTAAAATTTCTTCCTCCGTTTTGGTATCGACAGCCGAAAGACAGTCATCAAATATCAAAATCTTAGGCGATTTAATTAGTGCACGGGCAATAGAAACCCTTTGTTTCTGTCCTCCGGAGAGCGTAATACCACGTTCACCAAGCATGGTTTCGAACTTTTCTTCAAAATCAATGATATTGGTATAAACCGAAGCATTTTTAGCGGCTGTATGCACTTCATCATCTGTAACGGTATCTAAACCAAAGGCGATATTGTTCTTTATTGTATCCGAAAATAGGAAGACTTCCTGTGGTACAAACCCGATCTGATTGCGGTAATCTTTCAAATTGAGATCTCTAATATTCTTTCCGTCCACATCAATAGTACCGTTTTCTACATCATACATCCGCATAATCAGGTTGGCCAATGTCGATTTTCCTGAGCCCGTTTTTCCGATAATGGCTACAAATTCGCCGCTGTTGATCTCAAAACTTACCTCTTTTAAAGCTTCAATGCCTGTGTCCGGATAGGTAAAGCTTACTTTATCGAATTTAATATTGCCCGATAAACTCCTTTCTTCGGTTTCTTTTGATTGGATATCTGATGGAATATCTAAAAATTCGTTAATCCTTTTTTGCGAGGCCGCAGCCCTTTGGATCAATGAAGTTACCCAGCCCAGCATCGTAACCGGAAAGGTTAGCTGGTTGATATAAATAATAAATTCGGCAATGTTACCTGCGGTAATGCTGCCGTTCATCACCTGAATACCTCCTATATATATGGTTAAAATCGTGCTTAAGCCGATTAATAAAAGCATGGTAGGGTAGAACAGGGCAGACACTTTAACCAAACTCATCGAGTCTTTTTTATAGTCATTACTCTGTATTTCGAACATATTCCGGGTGTAATCTTCACGAACATAAGATTTTATGATCCTGATGCCCGAAAAACGCTCCTGTACAAAACTCGAAAGATCTGATAACCGCTCCTGTATTTTTCCGCTTTTTTTAAAAATCAGGGTATTTACATAGTAGATTATCACCACTAAAAAGGGAAGTGGCAACAAACAATATATGGCCAGTTTCGAATTAACATCAAACATCGACCAGATAATGAGTACCGATAAAACGAAGGTATTAATGGTGTACATAATCGCCGGACCAACATACATCCTAACACGGTTAACATCTTCTGTGGCGCGGTTCATTAAATCGCCCGTATTGTTCCTGCGGTAAAAACCCAGGCTAAGTTCCTGGTAATGCTGATAAATATCATTTTTCATATCAAATTCGATATGCCTCGACATTAAAATGATGGTTTGCCGCATAAAGAATAAGAATAATCCCCTCAATAAGTAAAGCGCAATAACCAGCAGACCGAAATATAAAAGGTTGCTGCTAAAAATATCGTAAATAATCGCCTGTCGGTCAAAACCATGGAAAAGGTTAAAAATCTGGATGTTTTCGGTGATCAAATCAACCGCATAACCGATTACCTGAGCAGGTACAACACCAAAAATATTAGAAATCACCACGAAGATACTTCCGGGAATGATCCACCATTTGTATTTGAGAAAGTATTTGTTTAATCGGCTCAGATGTTTCATGTTGTACAAACTTAGATAATTTTGTTATTCTCTGCGGTATAATTATCCATTTGCAGATAAGCTTTAAAAAATAATGACACTTTCAGATGTAAATGGGAAGATGTGGTATGGAAGATGTAGGATAATTATGCTATTCTCGGTGACTTAGGTGGTCAATTATTATTTTGAAAAGCAAGGTTCGGAACTTATGGGTTATTTCAGCCCTGCTATCGCTTCAAGTCCTCTCCCGATGCTAATTTAGTGCCGATTCATCGGTAACGAATCGGGATGCGGGCTTTCCGCTTTATCAGGTTTATTTAACATTAGCCTGTAGTTCTTAAAGATGATCTCAGGCATTGGTTCATGTCTTCACAAACCGACATTTTTTTCCTAAATAATCCTTTTTTTAAACTAATAACTTTGTTTATTTAATCCTGTCCGAATTAATTTTGTTATAGTTTCGTTAAATAGATGTAATAATGGTTTTTTATTTTAATTTTGCAGCAGGTTAGCCGAACGTTAATATGCCAGCAAATTCTCCGTCAGATTCATCAATTTTAGATCAATTAAGTGCTTATGGGCATAAAAAATTGGTTTTCTGTAATGATCCAGATACAGGTTTAAAAGCAATTATTGCCATACACGACACCACTTTGGGTCCTGCTTTGGGCGGAACAAGGATGTGGAGTTACTCTACCGAAGCCGAAGCCCTGGAAGATGCCCTCCGTTTATCACGCGGAATGACCTATAAAGCAGCCATCACCGGATTAAACCTTGGCGGTGGAAAAGGCGTAATCATTGGCGATTCAAGAAAAGATAAAACAGAAACTTTAATGCGTAGCTATGGCAGGTTTATTAAGAACCTGAACGGCGAATTCATTACGGCTGAAGAAATGGGGACCAATACCCGCGATATGGAATATATCCGTATGGAAACAACCCATGTTACCGGTGTTCCCGAATCAATCGGTGGTGCAGGTAATCCGGCTCCTTTTACTGCACAGGGCGTTTATTTAGGTATAAAAGCCAGTGTTAAAGAAGTTTTTGGTACCGATATGCTTGCAGGCAGAACCATTGTAGTACAAGGTATTGGTAATGTTGGCGAGCACCTGGTTGCCTTGTTAAGAAAAGAAAACGCCGAAGTACTCATCAGTGATATTAACCAGGAACAGTTAACTTATGTTGCCAGGAAATATAAAGCCAAACCGATAGAAGCTGATAAAATTTTTACTACCGATGCTGATGTGTATGCTCCATGTGCCATGGGTGCTACCGTAAACAACAAAACCATCGAAAAAATGAAATTTGCAATTATTGCAGGTTCAGCAAACAATCAGTTAAAAGATGAGCTTTTGGATAGCCAGTTACTATTAAAAAAAGGAATTTTATTCGCACCCGATTATTTGATTAACGCCGGTGGATTGATTTCATGTTATTCTGAACTTACTGGTTTTGGTAAAAAACGTACCGTACAGCTTACAGAAAATATTTATGATGCTACCCGTAGTGTAATTAAATTAAGCAAAGCCGAAAACATTTCAACAAATATTGCCGCAAACCAGATTGCCGAAAAAAGGATTGCAGATGTTAAAAAAATTAAATCGTCATATTAAATCATAATTATTAAAACAGGTTTTAAAAAACCGCACTCGTTCTTACATTCATGTTAAACAGAAGGCACTTAAGAATCAAAGCTTTGCAAAACATTTTTGCATGGCACATGGCAGACAAAAAAGACATTAAAGGTGATTTGAAAACTTTAATGCAAAGTATCGATAGCGTGTACGAAATGTACATCTGGATGCTCTCTTTAATGGTAGAAGTTACCGAATTTACTGCTAACGACGCGGCAGAACGCGCAAACAAATTCATTAAAACAGCAGAGGATATCAATCCTAACATGAAATTGCTACACAATAAGTTTAGCATTTTATTGCAGCAGAATCCAGAATATGTATCTGCAATTAAAAAGTACAAGGTAGATTGGGGTTTCGATCCGGAAATCCGTAAAACGGTGTACAATTCGTTAAAAGCATCAAAAGAATATGCCGATTATCTTGCTGATCCAAACGAAAGTTTAGAATCATCGAAAGACATTATCAAATACATTTTCAGAAAAATAATCTTAAAAAACCAGGCCATTTTGCAGGTTTTTGAAGAGAAATTTATCAACTGGCAGGTAGATCATGAAGTGATGAAAGGAATGGTGGCCAAAACCCTGAAAAACTTTACTTTTGATGATCCATTTAAAAACAAACTGACCGAAATCAGTGCTGATTGGGTAGAGGATAGCAAATTTGTACAGGATCTTTTTGTACATACCTTACAAAATGATGCCAAATATCAGGAAATGATTGCCGATAGAACCAAAAACTGGGAATCAGAGCGTATTGCCCTTATGGATACCATTTTGATGAAAATGGCCATCTGTGAGCTGTTAAATTTCCCATCTATTCCGGTTAAAGTAACCATCAACGAGTATTTGGAGTTATCAAAAGATTACAGTACACCGAAGAGTAATTCATTTATAAACGGTATTTTAGACAAAATTTTAGGCGATCTTAAGAAAAACAACACCATTAAAAAGATTGGCCGCGGTTTAATAGAAGAATAAAAATGAAAAAAACATTTATCCTGGCTATCGCTGCACTTTCATTTGCAGCATGCCGTAATGCTAATAATCAAACATCAGAAACTAAATCAACAGTTTCTGTAGGCAACGATACTTCAAAAACAGCTAAAGTAGCCCCTGCAGATGCACCGGTGATTGTTTTTGAACGCGATATTTACGATTTCGGTAAAATAGAGCAGGGTGAAAAAGTGAAACACGATTTCAAGTTAAAAAATACAGGTAAGAGCCCGCTAGTGGTGAGCAATGCAACAGCAACTTGTGGTTGTACCGTTCCACAGGTGCCTGGAGCGCCAATTTTACCAGGTAAAGAAGGCATCATCAGTGTGGTTTTTAACAGCGAAGGCAAAATGGGCATGCAGGATAAAGTAGTAACCATTACTTCAAATGCAAATCCTGAAGTGGCTACCGTTCACTTAGTGGGAGAGGTGCTTGCCAAAAAATAATTTGGTTGATGGTTAAATGCTATAATGCATCAATCATCAACTATTTCAAAATACAAACAAAAAAATAAGAAATGACATCAACAGTAATTTTACAGGCAGCAGGAGGATTTGATCCAAGACAATTAATCATGTTTGGAGCAATTGCACTGGTATTCTACTTTTTTATGATCCGCCCTCAGCTTAAAAAAGCCAAAGACCATAAAAAATTAATCAGTGAGTTAAAAAAAGGAGATAAAATTGTAACCACAGCAGGTATTCATGGCCGTATTGCCGATTTGAATGATACAACTTTTTTAATCGAGGTTGAAGGTGGCGTGAAAATCCGTTTCGATAAATCGGCAGTTTCTTTAGATGCAACAAAAGCAACCGTAGCAGCACCTAAAGCTTAATATTCAACAAAAACAAAAAAAGCCATCCTAAGGGGTGGCTTTTTTTTTGTTTAGCGCTGAGCCAAATTGATGTTGATGTTATATTTTACCCTTACCGGAATACCATGTTGATTCCCTGGGATCCATTTAGGGCATTCATTTAAAACCCTCACGGCTTCTTCCTGCGTACCATAGCCCAAACTGTTTTTAAACTCATAATCGGTTAACCTGCCATCTTTTTCCACTACGAAGGAGATATATAACTTACCATTTACCTGATTTCTTTGCGCTTCAGCAGGGAATCTGTAGTTCCGGGCAAGATATTTATAAAATTCGGGCATGCCTCCCTTAAATTCAGGTTGTTGCTCCATTTTGTCATATTGTATCTGTTTCCCGTCAGCCAATGTACTTGTACCAGATTTGAAAATGCCGTTCTCATAAACTTCTTCATAACTGGCTATTTTACTTGCCCCTTTCCAGATTCCGTCTTTATACCCATTAAGGTAATTTCCTTCCTCTGTAAGCCCGCTCTTATCCGTTTTTTTATACAGTCCGTTACCATCTTTGATAAACTGATTGCCTAAGGAATCTATTCCGGTTACCCATTTTCGCTGTTGCTTACCAGGATTGTTACCCTGTTCATTATACTGAAAAACATTTTCAAGTTTTCCATTATCATAGTAATAAGAACATTCGCCAACCAGCACACCTTTTTTGAAATTAACTGTTGAGGTAAGAATACCCTGTTTATTATAACCTTGAAATATGCCTTCATAAACAACATTGGGTTCAAATTTCGAGATGGTTGCCAAAGTTTTTTCCTTATTATCCGGATAAAACTCATATAAACGATATATGGATGGAGTATCTGTTTCTTCAATTACCCTTCGGTAATCATAATTGTTTTTATTTTCCGTAATCATGCCTTTTTTGAAATAAGTAACCATTGTTCTTTTCTGGGCGTATGCGCTAAGGAATAATGTGATTGTAAAAAAAGTTAATATAATTTTTTTCATAGCTTGTTTTATCTACTACGAATATAGTTATCTAATGTGATTCTAATGAAATCAGTGCAATAATTTATCATTAAACGGATTAGTTTTTGAGCGGCTATTTAGTTTTATTACATTTGACGTGATTGTTGTAAAGAACAAAATTTTTTACACTCTTTTATTTTACATTGTGTTATGCCCTTCATCAGATTAACGAAGATTGAAAAAAGACGTGTATTTAGTTTATTGGCCTGCTTGCTGCTGGCTGTAGCTGCATGGCTTTTTATGGCATTGAACAATAAATATATTTATGTGGCAAAAACCGTTTTGGTTTTTAAAAATGCACCTACCAAAAGGGCATTTTATCCACTACAGTCTGATACGATAGATTTGCAGGTGGAAGGAACAGGCTGGCAATTATTATTTGCCAGGTTAAGGATTAGCCCGCCCTCCGTTTCTGTGAATTTAGGCCAGCTCAATTCAAAAGATTTTATTGTTTTTTCCGATCAGTTATTCAATATCAACAGGCAACTGGAAAGTACACAAAAAGTAATTTCAGTTAAACCCGATACGCTATATTTCGATTTCACCAAACGTGTGGTGAAAAAGGTTCCCGTAAAACTGATTGATAAACTGGGTTTTGCCAAACAATATGGTATTGCGAGCGAGATTATCCTCAATCCAAAATACGTTAAAGTGGCCGGGCCGACAGAAGAGCTGGCTAAAATTACGTTTTGGCCAACCGATACATTAAAACTCGATAAAATACAGAACAGCAGCACTACCAGGGTAGCCTTACAGCACAGTATCCATAAAAATGTAAGTATCTATCCCTCATCTGTAGAAGTTAGACTGCCTGTAGATGAATTTACAGAGAAAACGATCGAAGTCCCTTTAAAAGTAATCAATAACAGGAATTATAATAGCATAAAACTCTATCCTAAAAAGGTAAAAGTTTCCTTTTTGGTGGCACTAAGCAATTACGATCAGGTTGATGAAAGTTTTATTACCGCCATTGTTGATGTAGACGAATGGCAAAATTTAAAACACCGCCAGTTTACGGTGAAGATAACCGAGTTTCCCGATTATTGTAAACTGGTAAGCGTGGTTCCATCAAAAATTGATTTCATAGTAGAAAAATAATGTATAAAGTAGGCATAACAGGTGGTATAGGTAGTGGCAAAACAACTGCCTGCAAGGTTTTTGAAGTATTAGGAATTCCTGTTTTTTATGCCGATACCGTGGCTAAAGAAATCATGACCCAGGATGCTTTATTGGTAGAAAGCGTTAAAGCTGCTTTTGGTAATGAAAGTTATTTCGAAGATGGAAAAATAAATAATAAACACATTGCCGGCATTGTATTTAATAATGAGCAGGCACTTGCGCAATTGAATGCGCTGGTACATCCGGCTGTTTTCAGGGCTTTTGATGCCTGGGAAGCATCTATTCCCTCAACAGTTTCTTACACCTTAAAAGAAGCAGCAATACTGTTCGAAAGCGGTTCTTATAAACTTTGTGATACTACAATTTTGGTTACTGCCCCTTACGAAATCAAATTAAAGCGTTTAATGCAACGCGATGGCATTACTGAAGAGCAAGTGAAGGCCCGGATGGATAAACAGCTCAGCGATGAAGAAAAGGCAAAAATGGCTGATCATTTTATCGTTAATGATGAACAGCAACCTATCATAGAGCAGGTTTTAGCTTTGCACCAGCAATTGCTTAAGTCGGCAGAAGCATTTAAAAACACCAATGCTTAATCTACTTTAATCATACCATCCTTAAATCCTTTCCTGATCATGATTTTAGAAGATTTTATTACCATTACCCCAACAGGTTTATATTGTGCTTATGGCGATTTTTACCTCGATCCGCAACAACCTGTTAAAGAAGCTGTAGTTTCTCATGCTCATGGCGACCATGCCATCGGAGGAAGCCAAAATGTATATTGTACTGCTGCTACAGCAACATTTATGCAGCACCGTTACCGTAAGTTTGCTGCTGTCGATTTTTTTAACAAAAAATATCACGAGGCTTTCAAAATAAAGGATGTAACCATTACTTTTTATCCTGCCGGACATATTTTAGGTTCTGCGCAGGTTTTAATGGAATATAAAGGCATCAAATATTTGTATACTGGAGATTATAAGATAGAGCCCGATACCACCTGTGAACCCTTTGAATTTGTGCAGGCTGATGTATTAATTACCGAGAGTACCTTTGCTGATCCGGAAACAAAGCATCCCTCGCCGGTTGATGAAATCAAAAAACTGAACGAAACCAATGCCAATGTCATGCTCGGTTCTTACGCATTGGGCAAAAGTCAACGGATAATTCAGCTGTTGAGCGAAAATTGCCCAACAAGAAACATCATGGTTCACTTTAGCATTATGCCTTTCAATAAAATATATGAGGATTATGGCATGAAACTGGGCAATTATAAGATGTACGACCGTAAAGTGATGAAAAACAACCACGAAAACCAGGTATATATTGTTCCGCCTATGGTATTTCACAGCTATCATAAAGCAATTAATGTAGTACGTGCTTTTGCTTCTGGGTGGAAAAACCTTCAACAGCAAAACGGGATATCACTTTATATTTCTGATCATGCTGATTGGGCTGCAATTTTAGAAACCATCGAAAAAGTAAAACCAAAGCAGGTATGGACTTTGCATGGTGACGGCAAGCAGCTTAAAGATTATTTTAAAGGCAAACTGGAAGTTAAAATACTTAATTAGTGAATGAGAGAAGGATTGAATGATTGTATAAATTGAAACATCCTATCATTCAAAATTCATTCATTCTACATTCTCTAATTCAATCATTCAAAATTAACAATGAAAGAAGGCGAAGATTTTTATTTTAATGAAGATGGATTGATGGTTTTTACCGAAGCCTATCACCTAAAGCGTGGCTATTGCTGCAAAAATAAGTGCAAGCACTGTCCCTGGGGTATGGGAAGAAGAAAGAGAAAAAGTAATTCAGTTGGCAATTATTAATTTACAGTTGTAATTAACTTTGAACCCATAATTCAGGTTTGGATATTACTCTTTATCAAAGCGAACATGATTGTAAATATCATTTAAGGCTACATCAAATCCCATCGAAATTAAATTTAGGGTATCAGATATTTCCTTATGCTCGTTAAGTTTCCAGTTATTTTCGTCGTCAATATAAAAGGCCTGAACCCAAACCGATTCTGAATCGATCATAATGTATTCTTTTAATGAAGGAATATCTTTATAAAGTGTGAATTTTTTGCCCCTATCATAGTTTTTGGTCGAAGGCGAAAGAATTTCGATGATTACTGTAGGCAAAATAAAGCTTTCTTCATCAATTTCAATATGTTTTATGTCATTACAGTAGATAGAGATATCAGGATAAGTGAATAAGGTATTCTCGGGAATATTCATTCGCATATCACTTCCATAAGGACTGCATGCCTTGCCTTTTAGGTTAATACCTATTTCAACAAAGACATTGCTGAAGATCTTATTATGATTGTTGCCTGCGCCTGACATCGCAAATATCTCACCTTGGTAATATTCATGTTTAACTGTCGCTTCTTTTTCCATCTCCAGGTATTCTTCAACAGTGTAACGTCTTTTTTGATAGGCTACTGCCGGTTCATTTACAATTTCGTCCATATACGAATTTACCTAATTTTTTACAGCGGCTTTAAAATTTAAACGATTAAACGTTTAAAACGGATGTTGTATTAACTGGTTGTTAAACAGGTGTTTGAATTTGTGTTGTATCAATTAAAATATAGTTAAGATCTCCGATTTCAAAAAGTAACATAGTAGTAAATATCGCTTAAAGCTATATTGAATCCCATCGAAACAAAGGTTAATGCCTCAGAAAGCTCTTTATGTTGATTGAGCGCCCAATTCTTTTCTTCGTTAATATAATAAGCATCCACCAAAACCGATTCCGATTCGATCATAATGTATTCTTTTAACGAAGGAATATCTTTATAAAGGTTAAATTTTTTCCCTTTATCATAATTTTTGGTTGAAGGAGAAAGAATTTCGATAATTACAGTCGGTAAGATTGAAGTATCATCATCAAATTCGCTATGTATTAAACCATTGCAATAAATGGATATATCAGGATAAGTAAATAACGTATTCTCAGGAATGTTCATCCGTTTATCGCTTCCGTAAGGTCTGCACGGCTTATCTTTCAGTTTGTTACATATTTCTCCAAAAACATTGCTGAAAATTTCGTTATGATTGTCGCCCGCACCAGACATAGCGAATACTTCACCCTGAAAATATTCATGTTTAACTGTTGATGCCTTTTCCATTTCCAGATACTCCTCAACAGTGTAGTGCCTTTTTTGATAAGCTACAGCAGGTTCATTTACAATTTCGTCCATATACGAATTTACCTAATTTTTTATAGTGGTTGTAAAATTTAAACGATTAAACGTTTAAAACGGCTAGCAGGTGAATTTTTTGAAATGGGTACGAATGGTTAATCGGTTAACTGTTTAAATCGGTTAATCGACATATTACTAACTGAAAACTATCAACTGGTATTTACCAAATGAGAACTGAAAATTGCCAACTGACTTAGTGTCCGGCAAAGAATCCGATCAACGCCACGCCAATTCCCAATAAAACGGCAATCATTTTACGCGTATTAATTTTATGGTCGGCGCTCGATTCGAATAGGATAGTGGTAGAAATATGTAAGAAAATACCAATTACAATGCCCATAATCTTATTAAAATAGGCATCTAAACCGCCAATGGTTCCGTTGCTTAAACCTACGCTTACGTAAAAGCCCAATGGCGCCATTACCGCAAATAAAATGAGGTAAAGTATAATGCTGCCTTTCTTAAAATGGTTTTGCATTAATATACTCGCCAATGCAAAAGCGGCAGGAATATGATGTAATGAAATTCCAAAAATCAATTCATTATGCTGTTCTTTCGCCAATGGCATTCCTTCTAAAAAGGCATGTAAACACAAACTGATCATAATACCATAAGGGAAAATATGTCCATCATGATGTTTATGGATATGCCCATGTTCTACACCTTCTGAGAATTGCTCCAAGAAAATCTGTAATAGAAAACCAATCAGGATAAATACCCCGATCTGCCATTTATCTGGGCCGCTGTAAGCATCAGGAATTAAATGTAATACGGTAATGGCAAATAAATAAGCCCCGCTGAAAGATAAAATCAGCTTCAGCAGTTTAGATTTATCGCTTTTTACCAGAAAAATAGCTGTTCCACCTAAAAAGGCACAGAAAAAGAGTACACAGAGTTTCCAGATTTCCATAGGTTAAAAATCAGGTTGTAATTTTTTAAATATTCTTGAACAGATTATCCCGATGGTAATGCCCAGCAAAGCCCCGGTGGTTACATCAACAGGATAATGTACGCCTACATAAACCTGCGCGAAACTGATGATGAACGCCCAGAATATGCCAATGGGTAAAATAGGCTTCCATCTGCTGTAAAAAACGCAAATTAAAAATACAGCTATCGCGAAATGATTGGTAGCATGTGCTGAGGGGAAACTCAAGCCACTGCCGCAGGGCACCCGGTGGATAATATCATTGGCCAAACTCATATCGTTGCAGGGCCTCACTCTCTGTACCCAGGGTTTTACTACCCTTGATGCAATTAAATCGCCCATGGCAAAGGTAAAAAGCAACATACCGATAATGTAATAACCTTGTTTTTTGTACTGTTTGATGCAAAAAATAACAATAAAAAGATAAAGCGGCGACCAAAAGAAACGGTTGCGCATTAAAGGCATCAGCCAATCAAAAAAACTGTTTGAAAGTCCGCGGTGGATTTTCAAAAACAGTTCTACGTCGAATTGCTGTATGCTTTCTATCATGCTTTTTTACAGATTAAAATTAAGCGGTCAGAAATAGATTGGTCAAAATCGTCTAGGGCGTAGCTGCCAAAGGTTTTTTCGATCCGCATCCCAGCTTTGGTAAGCATGCGCTGAAAATCGTCTAAACTAAATGCCTGTACCCGTTCTTCGAAATTATATACCTTATGCTGGTCTTCAAAATTTATCTTTTTGATAATTTTCCCCTCAACAACGTTTTTGGTGATGTTAAAGGTGATTCCATCTAGCGATTTTACTTCACAGGAATTTAAGTTGCGTATAATTTTTTCGGTGTTAAAATAATCCAGCACCAAAATACCATCTGCAGTTAAGCATTTCCTAAAGGTTTTAAGTGCATTTACATGGTCTTTCTCGGTATCAAAATAACCAAAACTGGTAAACAGGTTTAAGGCCACATCAAAATAGTTGATGTAAAACAGGCGGCGCATATCGTGCACCAAAAAATGAAGTTTACTGTTTTCGAACTGTTTGGCGTATTTAATGCTCTGTTCAGAAAGGTCAATCCCTGTTACATCAAAGCCTTTTTTGTTCAGGTAAATGGAGTGCCGGCCTTTTCCACAAGCAATATCAAGCATTTTCGCTTCGGCTTTTGGATGGAGGTAATCCGTCAGTTTGTCAATGAAGAATTCGGCTTCAGCATCATTTCGTTGTTGATATAGAATATGATAATATGGCGAATTAAACCAATATTGAAACCACTTGCGCTGCATATAAAAGCCGTTTGTATCTTAAAAAGATGCAAATATAAGGTTTTACAACCGCTAGTAAAGTCAGAATATACTTTTATGCAATAAAGTTGCAGGAATATTATGAAGCAGATTTATACAGCACTAAAAATCAACTACCTGATCGGGAATAAAGCTGCCACTAAAACACACGTTTGATTTTAATGACGCGGCTAATTTCTACCAGAACCATCGTGTTCATAGATATAAAAACAATGTAAATTTGCACCGCAAAACGTTGCTGAATAGCGGCTATCTTGTTTTTTTTGTTATTTTTGAGCCTCAAATAAATTATATACGGTGACTTTAATAAAATCGATTTCAGGAATACGCGGAACCATAGGCGGAAGGGCTGGCGACGGCTTAACCCCATTTGATATTGTGAAATTTACAGCGGCTTTTGGTAGCTGGGTAGTACAAAAAACAGGCAATAAACGCATCGTTTTAGGTCGTGATGCCCGTATTTCGGGTGAAATGGTGAATAACCTCGTTATTGGAACTTTACAGGGCTTAGGCATTGAGGTAATCGACCTTGGTTTATCAACCACCCCAACTGTTGAAGTAGCTGTACCTGATGAAAATGCAGGTGGTGGGATCATTTTAACGGCGAGCCATAACCCAAAACAATGGAATGCTTTAAAATTATTAAACGCCAGTGGCGAATTTATTAGCGATGCAGATGGTAAAGAGGTTTTAGATTTAGCCGAAAGTGCCGATTTTGATTTTGCTGATGTTGATAAACTGGGAAAAGTAATTAAAAACGATACTTACCTTCAAAAACACATCGATAAAGTTTTAGCATTACCATTGGTGGATGTTGAAGCGATTAAAAAAGCCGATTTTAAAGTGGTAATCGACTGTGTAAATTCTACAGGAGGTATTTTTATCCCAGCTTTATTAAAAGCTTTAGGGGTAAACAAAGTGGTTGAACTGTATTGTACACCTGATGGACATTTTCCACACAATCCTGAGCCGCTACCAGAAAACCTGACTGAAATATCGAAAGAGGTTCAAAAACAGAATGCCGATTTAGGTATCGTAGTTGATCCGGATGTAGATCGCTTATGTTTTGTAAACGAAGATGGCAGCATGTTTGGCGAAGAATATACCTTAGTAGCTGTTGCCGATTATGTATTAAAAAATACACCTGGAAATACCGTTTCTAATCTTTCATCAACCCGTGCTTTACGCGATGTAACCGAAAGGGCAGGTTCAGAATACAATGCATCGGCAGTGGGTGAGGTAAACGTAGTAAATAAAATGAAAGCCACGAATGCCATTATCGGTGGTGAAGGAAACGGTGGAATTATTTATCCTGAATCGCATTATGGCAGAGATGCTTTGGTGGGTATTGCTCTGTTTTTAACGCATTTGGCTAAATTTGGCAAATCGATTTCCGTATTAAGGGCAAGTTATCCTCAATACCACATTTCTAAGAACAAAATTACGCTTACCCCAGAAATGGATATCGATAATTTGCTGAAACAGGTAGAAGAGAAATACAAAAACCAGCCTTATAGCACCATTGATGGCTTGAAAATAGAATTTGATAAAACCTGGGTACATTTGCGCCGTTCGAACACGGAGCCAATCATCAGGATTTACAGTGAGGCCGAAAATGAAACCATTGCTGAGAGTTTAGCAAATAAGATCATTTCCGACATCAAGGAAATATTACACCTCTAATCCCGAAAAGGATTTTAGGCTTAAGCATACCGGTCAGGACTTAATAAAACGATTAAGTCCCGACCACTTTAAACAGGGATGTTGATTAGCAAGACCTCTCTGTAAACACTAACTTTTAAATATTCGTAGAAATGAAAAGGGTCTATTTAGATAATGCGGCCACAACGCCTTTAGATGCGGCAGTAATTGCAGAAATGACAAATGTGATGGAAAATTATTTCGGTAATCCATCTGCCATTCATGCGCTTGGTCGCGAGGTGCGGACGCTTGTAGAAAAAGCCCGTAAAACCGTTTCTGGTCTGTTAAACGCATCACCTTCCGAAATATTCTTTACCTCTGGTGGTACCGAGGCCGATAATACGGCTATCCGTTGCGGTATTGCTGCTTATGGTATTAAACATGCCATTACCTCAAAAATTGAACATCACGCGGTTGAGCATACCTTAAATACCATGCTTAAAAATGGTGAGATCGATAAGTTGAGTTTTGTTAATATCGATGAAAAAGGAAATATCGACTATAATCATTTAGAAGAACTGCTTCAAAATAACGAGCGTACTTTTGTTTCCTTAATGCATGCCAATAACGAGTTAGGAACCCTAACCGATATGGTTAAAGTGGGCGATATCTGCGAAAAATACAATGCCATTTACCATGCGGATACTGTACAGACCATGGGGCATTATCCACATAATGTAAGGGAGCTTAAAGCACATTTTATTGTTTGCGCTGCACATAAACTGCACGGTCCAAAAGGTGTTGGCTTTTTATACGTAAACAGCAATATCAAAATTCCACCAATGATTTATGGTGGTGCACAGGAGCGCAACATGCGTGGCGGTACCGAAAATGTATATGGTATTGTAGGCCTGGCTAAAGCTTTAGAAATTGCTTATGCTGAGATGGCAGAACACCAAAGCTATATTCAGGGCTTAAAAGATTATTTAAAAGCACAATTAATTGCCGAAATCCCGGGGATTGGCTTTAATGGCGAAACGGATGCTGAAAAAAGCCTTTACACCGTACTAAATGTTTCTTTCCCTGAAATGGACATGGCCGATATGTTATTGTTTAACCTGGATATTAATGGTATCTGCGCCTCGGGCGGTAGTGCCTGTTCGTCTGGCTCAAACATTGGGTCGCATGTGTTAAACGGTATCAATGCCGATCCAAACCGTCCTTCGGTGCGTTTTTCATTTAGTAAATACACCACAAAAGAAGAGCTTGATTACGTAATTGAAAAAGTTAAAATGGTAGTAAAGCAGAATGCTTTAGCATAAAATATCATTAACCAAATAGGAGAGTCCCGGTATAAATCGGGACTTTTTTTGTGGGCAAAATAATTAATCATGTTTTTCTGGAAAGCAGGCATAGTATTTCATTTTAATGTTCGTCCTGCTTTTCGCTTATACGCCTGCAGGCCTTAATCGCTTGGCCGGTATCCGCTTCAATCAGGTTTACATACAATAAGCCGGTGCTGCTATTTAAGGTTGTATGATGCAAGAGAATAATTCCTTCTTGTAGCCAAATCCTTTGCCCTTTGCAACCCCAAATAGTATTGCAGATAGTGCCACCTAAACCCGATCGCAGTGTTCCCGACTTTACGTCGGGAAGGAACGAAGAGCGGGACTGTATATGCCTAAAAGCCACCGTACCTGATTTCCAAAGTAATTAAATGCTTTTATGGTATTTTGGAATGATTTAAGCTATTAAAGAAGAAAACCCTTGCAAAATCCGGAAATAAAACTTATATTTAATCAAACATAAGGCAATCCACGCCATTTTACCTGTTGTTCCTGAACGAAACCTTATCAAACACCCCATCGTATAAGGTTAAGCAAATTTTAAAATAGCTTTTTATTATTATTAAAATTGTTAACCCTGAAAGCCCGATAGGTTTTCAATAATCTATATCGTCATGGAAACTAACCACAACACTCAGAATCTGGAAAACGCAAAACTGGAAGAAAAATTAAACGAAGAAAGAAAACACATCTACAAGTTTATCTTCAATCCGTTTTCTTTCGAATCTTCGAACCATTTTAATAAAATCCATAAAAGGAGGTTTCATTCTTTTGGCTGCATCCATGAGTTAGGGAAATTGCCTGGAGCGATGTTGTAATAGATATTTACAGTTGTCACAACTTCTTGGTTGTTGGCTCACCATAACATTTTTCTTTTGCTAAATCCCATTCCCATAAGGATTAAAGAAAACAATCTTATTTTTAGCTTGTTCCTATAGTACATCAATTTACAATTACTATGGAAACGAATAAAGAAAAAGGTAAAGTTGTTGAGAACGATTTACTGGATAAGACCGCAGAAGATATTAAAGAAGATAGAACTTTAGATGAAAATAAATCGTCGAAAGTAACTACTAATCTGTTTAACAAAGATAAAGACCGGAAGAATAATTCCTTTGGTCCGGGGCATGAGCCAGGTACCACACCAGGTTCTGGTATATAATTTGTTTTTTCAGAATCTAAATCATTAAATTTAAACCACGGCATTCGCTGTGGTTTTTTTAGCTTAATCCCAAAATGGAAAGAAGAAACTTTATCAAAAATTCGGCATTGGCCATGGCCCTGCTTTCGATTTATAAAACAGATGTTTTTGCGCAGCAAGACATGTTCCGTGCTTATAATTTTAAACCGCTTCGCAATGATGTGGGTATATTTACCGAGCAGGGCGGAACCATTGGCTGGTTAAATTCAAGCAATGGTTTTGTGGTGGTAGATGCGCAATTCCCTACTACGGCTCCGCATGTAATCGACGAATTGAAAAAACTGGGCGAAAAACCTTTCAAATATTTGATCAACACACATCACCATGGCGATCATACCGCCGGAAATATTTCTTTTAAAGGATTAGCAGAAAAAGTGGTTGCACACCAAAATTCGCTGGTAAACCAGAAAAGAGGTGCAGAGAAAGCGAATAATTTAGATAAACAACTTTTGCCTGATACCACATTTGGTACAAAATGGACTGCAAAAGTAGGTAACGAAAATATCAAAGCTTATTATTACGGGTCTGGCCACACCAATGGCGATGCCGTTTATCATTTCGAAAATGCCAATATCGTGCATGTTGGCGATCTGGTTTTCAACCGTAAATTTCCATATATTGATAGAGAAAATGGAGCACACATTGGCAACTGGATCACTGCTTTAGATAAGATACAGAACCAGTTTGATAATGATACCTTATTTATTTGGGGACATAGCCTTGATCCTGAAAAAGTAACCGGAAATAAAACCGACGTTAAAGCATATCAAAATTACCTTCAAAACCTGTTAACCTTTGTAGGCGGCGAAATTAAAGCAGGAAAAAGCAAAGAAGATATTTTAAAAACGACTACGATCCCAAATGCACCCGAATGGAAAGGTGAAGGAATTGAAAGAAGTTTAACCGCTGCTTATGATGAACTGAAAGGGGTTTAGGCAACTAGCTTAATAGAAATTATTAACCACAGATAAAAAGGATACACACAGATAAAGGTATAATACCAGTAAACCTATGTTTATCTGTGTGCATCTGTGGTTAAACAAAAATAATTACTTCCGCAGCAACGAACATCCAAATCTTTTTTCAATTTATAAACGTTCTATATTTCAAATAATCCTTTCAACGTCATTGAATTACCATAGGCTTTAGTCTTTAACAACTATATTTGTTACAATTCAAAATCTACAGCCCATGGATGATTTTATTGCAGCCCGTTCCCAGATGGCCTTATCATTAGGCTTTCATATTATTTTTTCCTGTATTGGCATGGTGATGCCTTTCTTTATGGCCGTATCGCATTACAAATGGCTTAAAACAAACGATGAGGTATATAAAAACCTCACTAAAGCCTGGAGTAAAGGGGTAGCAATATTCTTTGCCACAGGTGCGGTATCTGGTACCATGTTATCATTCGAACTGGGCTTGCTCTGGCCAAAATTTATGGATCACGCCGGGCCCATTTTCGGAATGCCCTTTTCTTTGGAAGGAACAGCGTTTTTTATTGAAGCGATAGCTCTTGGCTTTTTCCTGTATGGCTGGAACAAGTTGAATAAATGGTTCCACTGGTTTACGGGTATGGTAGTAGGAGTAAGCGGACTAGCTTCGGGCATACTGGTGGTGGCTGCCAATGCCTGGATGAATAGTCCGGCGGGTTTTGATTTTGTAAACGGACAATATCTCAACATCGATCCCATACAGGCCATGTTTAATAAAGCATGGTTTAGTCAGGCTTTACACATGTGTTTGGCCGCTTTTACTGCTACAGGTTTTGCTGTAGCTGGTGTACATGCGTTAATGATCCTTCGTAACAGAAATGCAGCATTCCATTTAAAAGCCTTTAAGATTGCTGCTATATTTGCATGTATTGGTGCCTTATTGCAACCTTTAAGCGGAGATATTTCTGCGAAAGACGTTGCCAAACGTCAGCCAGCTAAATTGGCTGCAATGGAAGCGCTATACAAAACTGAAAAACCAGCACCGCTTTTGATTGGTGGTATTGTAAACGAAAAAGATAAAACGGTAAAAGGCGCAATCAAGATTCCGGGAGCTTTAAGTTTTCTGGCGCATGGCGATTTTAAAGCAGAAGTTAAGGGCTTGGATCAGATCCCGGAAAATGAACATCCACCAGTCGCTATAACACATTACGCTTTCCAGATTATGGTGGGGATAGGTACACTATTACTTTTGGTAGCGTTAATCTATTTTTTCATCCTTTTTAAAAAGAAACCTTTAACCGAAAAGCGCTGGCTGTTAAAACTGTTCGTCTTTGCCATTCCGCTTGGTTATCTCGCTTTAGAGGCCGGTTGGGTGGTTACTGAGGTTGGCAGGCAGCCATGGATTATTTATGGCATTATGCGCACTAAAGATGCAGTTACGCCCATGCCAGGTATTGCCTACTCATTTTACATCTTTTCTGCAATTTATGTATCGCTAAGCATTATCGTAACGTTTTTGCTTTACAGACAGATTAAAATGGTGCCTGTGCTTTATAATAAACCAGCAACAAATAATTAATTAACCACAGATAAAAAGGATGAACACGGATAAAAATTTAGTGGCTGTGGTAGAACAATTCAAGATTTGTGCAAATCTGTGGCAAAAATATAGACTATGGAATACGTTGTAATTACATTTTTATGCATGGCCATTCTGCTCTACTTTTTATTGGGTGGGGCCGATTTTGGCGCAGGAATTATAGAACTGTTTACTTCAACAAAAAACAGGAGCAGAACCCGAAAAACCATGTATCAGGCCATCGGTCCGGTTTGGGAGGCCAACCACATGTGGCTGATTATTGCTATTGTGATCCTTTTTGTGGGTTTTCCGCATATTTATACCACCATGTCCGTTTACCTGCATATTCCATTGGCCATTATGCTCATCGGTATTATTGCCCGTGGTACGGCTTTTGTATTCCGCCATTATGATGCCGTTAAAGATGATATGCAGTGGCTGTACAACCGCATTTTCAGGTATTCGAGTTTTGTGACCGCTTTATTCTTAGGCATCATTGCCGGAAGCCTGATTTCGGGCCATATCGACATACAAGCGACTGATTTCTATACTGCTTATATATCGGGCTGGTTAAACTGGTTTTCAATCGCTGTGGGCTTCTTTACAGTAGCACTTTGCGGTTTTCTTGCGGCTATTTATCTTATTGGCGAAACCAATGAATACCATGATAAACGCCGTTTCATTAAAAAGGCCGAATTTATGAATATCGCAGCGGTAGTTTTTGGTGCCATGGTATTTATTGCCGCACAGCGTGACAAAATTCCATTGATCGATTGGGTTTTTAAAAGTAATGTAGGTTTATCGGCCATTGTTCTGGCCAGTTTATCTCTTGTTTTGTTATGGTACCTGTTAATTAAAGGCAAAACCAAGGTTTTACGCATTTTAGCGGGCTTCCAGGTAACGATGATCCTTCTGGCGATTAGTTATGCCCACTTTCCAAATTTTATCCGCTTAAAAAGCGGAAATGCAATTTCGCTGTTAGAAACCGCTGGACCAGAGAAGACCATTTACAGTTTGGGTTTAGCCCTTTTATTGGGGAGTGTGCTGATTTTGCCTTTTTTAGGGTATTTGTTTTATAAGTTTCAGAAGAAAGAGGAGTAAGATTGGGAATTCGCGCACAAAGTTGTCATATCTAGCCTAATTCCTCATTAAGGTAGATAATAATCTAAAGGTATTTAAAAAACAATTGTAGTGGTTCTTCGGCTCGAAAGCTATCCCTATAATTTTTTACAATATTAGTTTAACCTTCTCGCAAAAAAAAAGAAAAAAAGCTCTATTAGATTGAGAACTGTCGAATACATAAGTATTATAGAAACTATAAGCTTTCGTTTACATCCTCAGCATCAACTATTAAAACATCAATATCTTTCTTTATTGTTTTTCTTTTGTTTTTCTGATAATCAGTGTAGTCATGAGAAGCAAGGGTTTTCTCTTGAGAATTATAAGCTACTCGCAAGAACATTCTATCTTTTTTATTACGTATCTTTTGTTCGATATAATTCTTTGTGGATTTTGGAACTTTATTTGAAATAAAACTGAATCTTTCGTTAGAAGCTAAAAAAGATAAAAGGCTATGGCCTAACATCCCTGGAGTAAGGTGCTTTAAATATTCCAGAGCTATATAGCTGGAATGGTTCGATTCATCTAAGCTAAATCCTTCATCAACCGTAACTAAAGTTGAGTTTTCTAAAAGTTTATTTATTAAACTAATAGAATGCTCCTGATAATCTGAATCAGAATTGTTAGCATGGACTAAAGTGCATGTATCTAGAACAATATCTATCATTTTTTTCTCCTTTTAGACTGTTCTGTAGCAAGGGCAATTGATTCTTTTAATGTTTCTGCTAAAAAATCTTTTGGCCAGTCAATCGGGTTTATGTGCCCATTTTCTTGGAGTTTAATTTCTCTTATTTTAGACTCATTACCTTCTTTTTCTACAAAGTATATAGCAACATCTTCAGAATTCATTTTATCTTCAGCTATTAATCTTCTTAGTCTCAATAATAGATGCTCACTATGAGTTTCAACTATAACAGTTTGACCTTTTTTTGCCATTGAAACGAATAATTCAGCGAGGACGCACTGGATTTTTGGGTTTAGATGGATCTCCGGCTGTTCTGCTATTGTTATGCTTCTCTTAGGTGATACAAGAGCTTGTACTAGCAATGGCAATACCTGTGATGCGCCAAATCCTGCATTCGCAATACTTGTGTAGAAATCAGATTCATTATTTAAGAATCTTAATGAATAAGTGTTACTGTAGTGATGTTTTAATTCCAATTTATCTCCGAAACCAAACCTCTTAACCCATGAATTAAGTTCTTTGTCGTTATCACCAATCTTTTTTACAAGATTAGGCATATTTTCTCCTTTAGGTCCAACTGTGTTATAGGTTTCATTAGTTATTTCGTAAATCCGATGTGGATTTTCCCGAATTGGACCAATGAAACTTAAATCTCCTAAATACCTTTTAGCTCTAGAATTATTGAATGATATTGCCGAAAGAAATTGAGAGAAGCCTTTTGAAAATCTTTCATTTTTTCTTTTCTTTCTTTTTTTAACATTTTCCTCATGATCTTCTGTTGCTGTCTCTAAATCAGTTAATACAGTATTAGGAGAGAATAAAAAATTTGTGGGCTCACTATTAGTAATGGATTCTTTTTCAAATTCAGTTAGACTCTCACTGCCAATACCTGAATATTTATATTTGTTTTTAGCAGTACTAGTTAAGCTTAAAAACTTTCTTAAATGTATATCATATATGGTTTTTTCTTTAAGTTTTATCTCACTATTTTTGTCATCTACCTTGAAAGAAACTTCAAATGCTCCAGGTGGATATGAACCGATTTCTTCTAATTTTTGATCAGTTTCATGTATATGATATCTATATCCAAAATAAATATCTTTACTTACATCATAATCTTTTACTATTTCTTGAAAGTTTCCGCCATCATAAATATCTCCTTTCAGAATAAGTGGTGAAAATCTATCTCTAGAATTAATTGTTTGATTCATTAATAAAAATGGGGCCAAAAAACTTGTTTTTCCTGAGTTATTTGAGCCTAAGACAATGGTGATAGGCTTAATTTTTACCCATCCGGTATCTTTAAAACCCTTAAAATTTTTCCATCTAACTTCAATATGGTTTAAGTGCTTATCCATGCTGATTATTTTGTTTTTCTTATCATAAAAAGTTTAAACTAAAGACTTAGCTAAGATATACTTTCTATTGGTAATTGAATATACTTAAAATTAAGTATTAAAAAAGAGCATCTGTTTCCAAATGCTCTTTTATAAAATAATCCAAATCGTTTATCTACAACCCACCTTTTCTGTTCGATTTCGTTTGTACCGGCCAGGTTGATGGTTTTCCGGTACGCTCGTTAACTGGTAAATCTTTTGCTTTTTCGGTTGAGGTTTTTTCAGGATCTTCTGATGCCATATAAACCATAATAGCAGCTAAAATCACATTGCTTCTGATTTCGTCGAAAACCAGTTTATCATAACTATCGCGGTTGGTATGCCAGGTGTATGTGCCGTAATCCCAACTTGTAGAGCTTAAAGAATAACCTAATGCCCCGGCAGCTACAAACGACGCGAAATCTGATCCGCCTGCGCCCGGTGTTCCAGGGAAACTGGTTTTAATCTGATTTTTAATGGTATCAGGAACTGCAGCCAGCCAACGGGTGATGTAGTCTTTTGATTTAGCAAAACCCTGTCCGCCAATGTTAACCACACGGCCTGTTCCGTTATCCTGGTTAAACAAAGCCTGAAGATTACCAACAATCTCCGGATGATCTTCTACAAATGCCCGCGAACCATTTAAACCCTGCTCTTCACTTCCCCAATGCCCCACTAAGATGGTACGTTTTGGATTAGGATAAATTTTCTTTAAAATGCGCATGGCTTCCATCATCAAAATGGTTCCCGAACCATTATCGGTAGCACCACTTGCGCCATCCCACGAATCGAAATGTGCCGAGAGCATTACATATTCGTTTGGTTTTTGTGTGCCTTTAATTTCAGCGATGGTATTAAAAGTTGGTACAGCACCTAATTTTTTAGAATCTGCCTCTATTTTTAACTTTGGTTTGTCGCCATTTAAAGCCAAACGGTAAACCAGTCCATAATCTTCAACTGATAAATCCAAAGTCGGCACTTTTGTGGTATTTGCACCAAAAATTTTATCTACACCAAAACCCTGCGACCAGTTATTGATTACTACAGCCACGGCACCTGCATTTTCTAAAGCTACAGGAAGTGTTTTAGCGGTTAAACCCGTTTTGGCCAGACTGGCTGCCCATGTTTTTGCTGCTTCGGCTTTTTCTTTTTTAAACTTTTCGAAAAGATCTTTTGTGGCAAATTCTTCCCAGTTTTTTTCTGGCCGGCCAGAAAGCTGGTTCATGGAAATTAAAACAATTTTACCTTTTACGTTGGGTAACCATTTCTGGAAAGATACCGAATCGGTAATTTCTGGTAAGATAATCGCCTCTGCATTAATGGCTTTGCCATTGGTTGACGGACTCCAGGCCAATTGTGTGCCTTCTAATGTTCTTACCCGCGGACTAATTAAATCGATATGGGTAATGCCTCTTTCCCAACCTGCCCATTCACCCCATTTTTCATTTTTGGCAGAAATGCCCCAGTCGCTGTATTTTTTTACTGCCCAATCGTTAGCCTGTTTCATTTGTGGCGAGCCAACCAAACGCGGTCCAACAACATCAAGCAATTCGTGCGCAAGTTTCTCCAATTGAGAGTTTTCGTTTACTTCTTTAACAATATTGTCGATTACTTTCCTGTCTTGCGCAAAAGCACTGGCCGAAGCGCACAGGAATAGCGCAGAAAATAGTAGTTTTTTATTCATAATTAGTTAGGGTTGATTATTTGATGCGCTAATTTATGAAATGAGGGGTAGGATTGGGGTATGTTAATGGAAATGTTGCAAGAATAGGTGACACCAGCCCATTGTGGTGTCAGTTGTTACCAACTGACAATAGCTGAATCTTAAATGGTTAACAAAGCTAAAAGGTCAGATGGTAACATCTGACCTCACTATCATAACTTTTCCGTGTTTTCTGTGCATTCGTGGCTAAACAAACCTAAAAACTACTCTTCTGTATCTTATCATGAAATGACAGATATTCCGAAAGTGCAGCAGATCCGTACCAGTTGTATAATTCTGGTTCTAATAATTTAGCCTTAATTGCCGGGTCGCTTTCCAATAACTGTTTGGCTTCTTCGATCGATTTTGTATTTAAAATGAAAATACCACGGTAATTTTTATCGTTTTTGCCCATAGGACCAGCAACTACGAGTTTTTGCATCTCCACCATTTTACCCATGTTGGCTATATGGCCGGCAAATAAACTATCGGTTTTGGCTTTTGTTTCGGTGGTATTTGAGCCTGATTTTAAGATCACGAGCACATACATCTTCATTCCATAATTATCAGCGCCCAATTTTTTTGCCAAAACCTCATCATAAGGTGCCTTAGGCTTTTTCTCTTGTGCCTGAACAGAAATAGTGGTGGTAATTAAACAGATTAATACAAATAGCTTTTTCATCTGATTTTTAGTTTGGTTAAGCTAAAAATACGAAAAGTTGTGATATTCCCCTCCTTTGGAGGACTGCCCGCAGGACGGGGTGGTTATAACACTCGCTAGGAACTGCCATCCCAAAGAATTACAGGTCTGCAAAATATAAACCTGATTGCAGTGAAAAGCCCGTAGTGTAACGAGGACTTGAAACGAAAAGCAGGACTGAAATAACCGAAGTTCTCCAAGCCCTGCTTTTCTAAATATTATGAATCCATTTTTTTGCATCCAGCCCAATGAACCAATGCCTAATGAACTATTGAACCAATTTAATTATTCATCATTTTGATAAAAGCACCCAATTTAGCTTTCATTGCTCTTCTATCAACGATAAAATCAAGGAAACCATGTTCAAGGACGAATTCTGAAGTTTGGAAACCTTTCGGTAAATCTTTTTTAATGGTTTCTTTAATTACCCTCGGACCAGCAAAACCGATCAATGCACCTGGTTCTGCAATATTGATATCGCCAAGCATGGCATAAGATGCGGTTACACCACCGGTAGTTGGATCGGTTAATAAAGAAATGTATGGAACTTTAGCCTGAGCTAATAAAGCCAGTTTAGCCGATGTTTTAGCCATTTGCATCAATGAAAATGCGGCTTCCATCATCCTTGCGCCACCTGATTTTGAGATCATCAGGAAAGGAACTTTATGTTTGATGCTGTAATCGATTGAACGTGCAATTTTTTCGCCCACAACCGAGCCCATAGAACCGCCAATGAAAGCGAAATCCATACAGGCAATAACCAGATCCTGACCTTCAATTTTACCAATACCTGCACGGATAGCGTCTTTTAAGCCTGTTTTAGCCTGACTTTCTTTAATTCTATCGGTATAAGGTTTGTTATCGTTAAAGTTTAAGGGATCGCCTGATGTTAAATTAGGGAAAAGCTCTTTAAACTCGTTATTATCAAATAAAACCTCGAAATATTCTTTTGAGCCTACTCTCAAGTGGTAATCGCAGTAGTGGCAAACGTATTTGTTTTCCTGAAGTTCTGCCTGATGTAGCGGTTTCTTACAATTTGGACATTTATTCCACAAACCATCTGGTGCTTCTTTTTTCTCTTCAGTTGTGGTAATGATACCTTTATTCTCTCTTTTGAACCAAGCCATATAATTTTTTAAAGAATTGGATTGCAAAGAAACGAAAAATATAATTAAGATAAAGAATTACAATCATTAATAAGCAATGATCAAATCGCAATTATCAATCTCGCCTGGCGTTTACTATGGTTTGATAATTGATCATAGTGATTTGATTATTTCTCCTAGTGTGTCTTTTTTACACTAAGGATAATGTGTTTTTTACACTAAATAGGCCTTATTTTGCTGTTAGGCAAATAATTCTGTTGTTACAAAAGCTTGTAATGTTATTTTTTTTTATAACTTCGGACTTAATAAAATTAACAAGAAATGAGTTTAAAAGGCTACAAAGGCGTAATTTACGGAGATGCCGTTCAAGAATTGTTTGAGCAGGCTAAAAAACATCAGTTTGCTTTACCAGCAGTAAACGTAACCGGTACCAATACGGTTAACGCGGTATTGGAAACTGCAAAGGCAGTAAATTCGCCTGTTATGATTCAGTTATCAAATGGAGGTGCACAGTTTTATGCTGGTAAATCGTTAGATAATGAGAAATTGCAAGCATGTATCTTAGGAGCTGTATCGGCTGCTAAACATGTACATTTATTGGCAGAGCATTATGGTGTTGCCGTGGTTTTACATACCGACCACGCCGCTAAAAAATTATTGCCTTGGATTGACGGACTTTTAGACCACGGTGAAAAATTCTTCGCTGAAACCGGAAAACCTTTGTTTTCATCGCACATGCTTGATTTATCGGAAGAGCCGATTGAAGAAAACATGGAAATTTCTGCTAAATACTTAGCACGCATGGCTAAAATGAACATGACTATCGAAATCGAACTTGGTGTTACCGGTGGTGAAGAAGATGGTGTTGACAATAGCGATGTAGACAGCTCTAAATTATATACTCAGCCTAGCGAAGTGGCTTACGCTTACGAAGAATTAAGCAAAGTTTCTCCTCGTTTTACTGTTGCTGCTGCTTTTGGTAACGTACACGGTGTTTATAAACCAGGTAACGTAAAATTGCAACCGGTAATTTTGAAAAATTCTCAGGATTTCATCAAAGAAAAATTCAATTTAACTGCTGAAAAACCAATTAATTTCGTTTTCCACGGTGGTTCTGGTTCTTCTCAGGAAGAAATCAGGGAAGCAATTTCTTACGGTGCAATTAAAATGAATATTGATACTGACATGCAATGGGCATTTTGGGAAGGTATTTTAGAATATTATAAAAAGAATGAGGCTTATCTTCAAGGTCAGATCGGTAACCCTGATGGCGATGATAAACCAAACAAAAAATACTACGATCCACGCGTATGGTTACGTAAAGGTGAAGAAACTTTTGTTAAGCGTTTAACTACTGCTTTCGAAGATCTGAACTGTATTAACGTTAATGAAAAGCTTTAATTAGGTTGAAAAGTTGTAAGGTTGGAATGTTGCAACGTTGAACTTTTCAACCTTCCAACATTACAACCTCTTTAACATTACAACGAACAACAAAAGCGCCATGGGTTTAAAAACTTATGGCGTTTTTGTTTGTTTTATGGTTATATTTAAGCAAACAAATTGTGATGGCAAAATCTAAAAACGAAACCAGGAAAAATAATTTTTTTGAGAAATTCGCTAATGCGGCAACCAAGTTTACGGGCAGTTCTGTTGCATTTATTGCGGCAACCGCTATCGTAATTATTTGGGCAGTAACCGGGCCTTTGTTTAACTATTCTGAAACCTGGCAGTTGGTGATTAACACAGGGACAACAATTATTACATTTTTAATGGTTTTCCTGATCCAGAAAGCACAGAATAAAGACGGTAAGGCCATTCAGCTAAAACTGAATGAACTGATTGCAGCACAGCAGGGGGCAAGTAACCGGATGGTGGATATTGAAGACCTGAGTGAAAAAGAACTGGATCAGTTACATAAATTTTACGTTACGATTGCTACACTTGCCAAAAAAGAGGCCGATATTCATTGTTCGCATTCGATAGATGTAGCCAAAGAGCTTAACGAAATGAAATTAAAATCGAATAAACACTTTAAACACCACGATAATGAGTCTGCACGTTCAAAAAGTTAACCACCCTGAGGATTTAGATAAAGTATTTGCTATACGTAAAATTGTATTTGTAGACGAACAAAATTGTCCGCCGGAACTGGAGTGGGAGCATGAAGATGAATCCATACATTTTTTGGCCACCAATAACGGACAACCTTGTGGTGCCTGCAGATGGCGTAAAACTGATGCTGGCTATAAATTAGAGCGTTTTGCTGTTTTAAAAGATTTTAGAGGACAGGGGGTAGGTCGTGCATTAATCGCCGAAGCTTTATCCGACCTGCCTGAGGATGCGCATTATATTTACTTAAACTCGCAACTGGATGCCATGAGCTTGTACGCCAAATTTGGTTTTGTGGCTGAAGGAGATCAGTTTGAAGAAGCTGGTATACAGCATTTTAAAATGGTGAAAAAGGTGTAGTGATCAATTACATTTAGTTCCACCGTCATCTCTGCCGGAACGCAGTGGAGCGGAGAGATCTACCTTGAGATAGATTTCTCGGCTTCGTTTCACCCGATAGCTATCGGATCCGCTCGAAATGACGAACCTTAGGCAAAACAAAACTACCCAAATACCTTCCCCGATAATGCCATCGCCTCATTCCATTTACCCATATTTAAATTGAGGTTTTCGCCTTTTGCATTCAAATAGTCAATAACATCCTCAGTAGCGATGTTTCCTGTTAAATCATCAGCTGCCATAGGGCAGCCGCCAAAGCCTTTTAATGCTGAATCAATGCGTTTAACACCGGAAAGATATGCGGCTTCAATCTTTTCGAACCGCTCAGCGGGAGTGGAGTGTAAATGGATCCCAATTTCTGTATTACTAAATCTTGAAATTAGTTTAGGTAATATACTTTCAATCTTTTCTGGCGTAGAAACACCTACAGTATCAGCTAAAGATAAAATTTCTACGCCTTTGTCAACCAAAACATCCGCCCACTTCTCTACAATTTCATAATTCCACTCATCATCATAAGGGTTTCCAAAGCCCATGGATAGATAGACAACAGCCTTTTTATTGTTTTTTGCACAAACTGAAAGCATTTCTTCAACCGTATTTAATGATTGTGAGATACTCGAATTGGTATTGCGCTGTTGGAACGTCTCAGAGATCGAAAAAGGAAAACCTAAGTAATCAATCGCTCTGTGTTTAACTGCATCTTCTACGCCCCTTAAATTAGCTACAATGGCCAACAACTTAGTAGAAGTGTTGTTAAAATCCAATTGTGCTAAAACTTCTGCTGTATCGGCCATTTGCGGAATGGCTTTAGGTGAAACAAAACTTCCAAAATCAAGCGTATCAAAACCCACCTGAAGCAAAAGATTTAAATATTCGGCTTTAAGCGCTGTAGGCACAAAATCGTGTAATCCCTGCATCGCATCGCGTGGGCATTCTACTAATTTGAATTTATTATGGCTCATACTTTTGGTTTAACCGCAAAGTGCGCAAAGTTTTTCGTAAAGAAAAGAAGGATGCATTGTTTTATTGTTCGATGGTTATATTGTTGATAGTTCCTGGTGTTCATTGCCATGATGCTTAACCAGTTTGTCACTATTAACAATTAAGCAATTGAACAATTAGACATTTTACACCAATCAACCGATTAACCAATAATTCACTTCTCAATTGGCACTTTGCAGTTAACAATTGATCAATATAACAATTAAGCAATTGAACAATAGTAAGATTAGACATTTAGCATCAATTAACCGATTTAAACAATTAACCAGTTAACCATTAGAAAACGGACTAATGAACTTCATCCGGAACTTCCTCCCTGTAATCCACACTTCGGTCTTTCGCAAAGGTTCTGATAATTAAACGCGTTCCGCGGTCGTAGCTGAAATAACTCCAAAGCCAGTTTACGAAAACAATAATTTTATTACGGAAACCAACTAAGGTCATTAAATGCACAAACATCCATGTAAACCAGGCAAAAACGCCCTGAAAACGGATTTTACCAATATCTACCACTGCTTTGTTCCTGCCTACAGTAGCCATAGAGCCTTTATCGAAGTATTTAAATTTCTCTAAAGGTTTATTTTCTTTAATGTTGATCAGGTTTTTAGCAAGATGGTGTCCTTGCTGGATAGCTGCCGGCGCAACCCCAGGGTGACCGTTTGGTGTTTCTTCGTCGATGATGGCGGCCACATCACCAATTGCATAAATATTCTGATAACCTGCTACCAGATTTTGGGTATCGGTTTTTAATCTTCCTCCACGCACCACCTCAGCTTTATCTAAACCGGCTAAAACTTCACCTTTAACACCGGCACTCCAGATTACTGTTGAACTTAGAATGGCTGGTTTATCCTGTAAGTTAAGGGTGTGGCCATCATAACCAAGTACCCTGGTTTCATTCATCACCTGAACGCCCATATCAGTAAGGAAATCTTTGGCCTTTTTCTGCGCCTGTGGAGACATTACACCTAATAATTCAGGAGAATTTTCGACCAGATAAATATTCACTTTACTTAAATCCATTTCCGGATAATCATTGGGAATAACGTGTTTTTTAAGCTCTGCAATGGCCCCCGAAGTTTCAACACCTGTTGGACCGCCACCAACTACCACAAAATTTAGTAGTGCACTTTTTTTATCTGCATCTTTTTCAATCAGCGATTTTTCGAAATTTTGTAAAATCAAACTCCGTAAATCCAATGCTTCGGGGATCGATTTCATTGGCATCGAATTGGCTTCTATTTCTTTATTGCCGAAGAAATTACTGGTAGAGCCAGTGGCAATAACCAGGTAATCGTAATTAACCCTGCCTACATCGGTTTGTAAACAATTTTCTGCCGCATTTACTTCGGTAACTTTGGTTACACGGAAAATGAGATTCTTTTGTCCTTTAAAAATCTTACGTAGAGGAAAGGCGATAGAATCGGCTTCTAAACCACCCGTGGCTACCTGATAAAGTAATGGTTGAAAGGTATGATAGTTATGTTTATCGAGCATAACCACCTGAAAAGGTTTGTTTTTTAAGCGTTTAGCTAACTCAATCCCACCAAATCCGCCACCAACAATCACTACTCTAGGGTATTCGCTTTTAGGAAGTTGTAAATCCATTCTGTATCGGTTTATCTATTGCAATGTAACAAAAAGATAGCCAAAAGGTTTAAAAACTGAGGTTTTGGCCACTATTTCAGTTGATTGATTAATATATAACGCTGGTATGACGAAGGTGGGTTTTTGGAAGTGTTGAGCAGCTAACCGATGTTAAACAAACCTGATAGAAATGGAAATCCTTTTTAATTTGCAGCAACCCGAAAATCTTGTCATGCTGAGGCACGAAGCATCTGCAACCGATGAAACAGATGCTTCGTGCCTCAGCATGACAGTGCCAATTAAAAAGATTGGAATATATAGCAGGACTATGGGAACCGAAGAACCTCAGGATTTGCTTTTCAAAATAAATAAAAAGCTTTGTGTCTTTTAAACCTCGCAGGTTTTTAAAACCTACGAGGTTTGGCACAAAAAAAGCGCTCCGATAAATCGAAGCGCTTATATATTTTAAGATTTTTTGATCTTATTTTTTTTCAGCTGAACTACCCAAATCGATTACGATAGGAGTAGAGATACATAATGATGAATAGGTACCAATAATACGGCCGATTAACAATGCGAAGATGAATCCGCGGATGCTATCACCACCGAAAATAAAGATTACCAATAATACGAAGAATACAGTTAATGAAGTTAAAATGGTACGGCTTAAGGTACTGTTTAACGCGAAGTTGATTAAATTGTTACGCTCTTCGCCATGTAAATCTTCTTTACCAGCTTCTTTTAGTTTCTCACGGATACGGTCGAACACAACAACGGTTTCTGTCATGGTGTAACCCATTACTGTTAAAATTGCTGCGATAAAATCCTGACCGATTTCTAATGAGAATGGCATAATACCATCTAAAATAGTGTAGAAAGATAATACCATTAACACATCATGGAATAAGGCGATTACCGCACCTAAACCATACTGCCATTTTTTGAATCGTACAACGATGTAGATAAACATGAACAAACATGAGATCAATACCGCATAGAAAGCACCGTTTACGATATCGCTGGCGATAATCGGCGTTACTTTTTGTGAGCTTACGATTTCAAATTTAGAACCTGATAAACCTTTGTTTAAAGCATCTTCTACAACTTTATCAGTTTTAATGTCCTGATCTTCGATGTGGAAAGTAGTGGTAATTTTTACCTGACTGTCTTCACCTGCAGTTTTAACCTCTGGGGTTTCGTTACCGAAAACCGGAGTTAATTTTGATTTTAAATCTTCAGTGTTAACTGCTTTATCGAAGTGAACCAAATAAGTTCTACCACCTTTAAAGTCAACACCAAGGTTTAAACCACCGTTTTTGAAGTACATACCAATACCAGCCACAATAATGATGGTAGAAATGATGTAATAAATTTTACGACGGCCAACAAAGTTGAATGCTAAGTTTTTAAATGCATTACGGGTTAAGCTGTTATCGAAGTTGATTTCGATTTTACGTGTTAATAACGATTCGAAAACTACTCTTGAAATGGCTACAGCAGCAAATAATGATGAAAGGATACCAATACACAATGTAGTGGCGAAACCTTGAACCGGACCGCTACCAAAAGCATAAAGAATAGCTCCTAAGATGAATAAGGTAACGTTTGAGTCGATGATTGATGGCATTGCATGTTTGAAACCTTCTTTAATGGCAACACCAATGCTTTTACCATGTGCAAGTTCTTCACGTACACGTTCAAAAATCAGGATGTTCGCATCAACCGATAAACCTATGGTTAATACGATACCAGCGATACCAGGTAAAGTTAATACAGCGCCTAACGATACCAGAATACCGATTACGAAGAATAAGTTGATTAACAATGCAAAGTTAGCAACCCAACCTGCACGGTGATAATACAACGCCATGAAGATTAAGATTACAATAAACGCGATTACGAAAGAGATTAAACCATCGTGAATAGCTTGTGCTCCTAAAGTAGGACCAACAATGTAGCTACCCGCAATACGTGCAGGAGCAGGTAATTTACCAGCCTTTAAGATGTTTGATAAATCTTTTGTATCTGCCTGTGTAAAGTTACCAGTAATTGAAGATACACCACCAGCAATTTCGTTCTGAACGGTAGGAGCAGAATAAACCTGGTTATCTAATACAATAGCAATAGATTTTTTGTTGTTTGGATCAGCAGCAGCTTCAGCAGTAATTTTTTTCCATTTAGCAGAACCTTCACTGGTCATGTACATGGTTACTTCTGGTTTACCTTTTTGATCAAAGTCAGCACGCGAATCGCTTATTGCCTCGCCACCTAAATCTGGTTTACCATCAGCACTTACTACTTTAATGGCATACAATTCGAAAATTTTAGAACCTTCTCTTGGTTTAACACTCCACATAAATTTCATCGTAGATGGAATAGATGCAGCAACTTCAGGAAGTCTTAAATATGAGTTTACTTTAGCAGTATCTTTTTGTAACGACATACCAACAACTGCACCTGGCATTAATTGTTGTTGTCCGTTTTGTCCTTGGTAAATTGGAAGGTTAAGAACAGCATATAATGGGTTAGATTTTACTAACTCAGCCCTAACCGCTGTAGAATCTTTTTTACCTAAACCAGCAAGTTTACCGCCTTTAGCGGTACTATCTTTAGCTGCAGCTTTTTCTAAGCCCGCTAATTTACCGCCAGCTGCAGGAGCAGCAGTTGTATCTTTAGTTGCAGGAGCATCAGCTTTTAATGTTGCTGCTAAAGTTTTATTGATGTTTTCTAACAAAGGCGCAACTTCCTGTACCTGGTATACCTGCCAGAACTGTAATTCTGCAGATCCTTGTAAAAGTTTAGCAATACGCTCTTTATCCTGCACACCTGGCATTTCGATTAAGATACGGTTACTGCCTTCTTGTTTTTGCATGTTCGGACTTACTACCCCGAAACCATCAATACGCGAACGTAATACAGTAAACGAACGGTCGATAGCGCTGGTTGCTTCTTTTTCTAAGAAAGATTCAACATCGCCATTGCTTGCATTTGGTTTTAATTGCGAAGCATTATCCTGATTTGAAAAATAATCAGCAAGTTTTACACCCGGACTTAATTTTTCAAATTCGTTAACGAAAATCTTGATGTAGTCTTTACCGCCAGCGTTTAACTGGATCTGTGCGTTTTGAACTGCTTTGTTGAAGTTGGCATCAGTAGGGTTGCCCGCTAATGATTTAACCAGTTCAGCTAACGATATCTCCATCGTTACATTCATTCCGCCTTTTAAGTCTAAACCCAAATTGATTTCTTTGGCTTTTACTTCTTGATAAGTAAACCCAACAACTGGATAAACTTTCTCGGTACTCATCGAATCTAAGTAAGCCTTTTCTTTGGCTAAGTCACCTTTCGCATAGTTTTTTGCGTCTTTTTCTACCTTGGATGCTACCAAAGTAAAAGAAAGTGCATACGCACAAACGATAGCCAATACTATCGCTATAAACTTAATAAAACCTTTTCCTTGCATTGTTTGTTTAAAATAATTTGTCTTTCGCTGTTTTTTAACAAGTCGGCAAATCTAATTAAATTTTTAAATTATAGAACCCCTTAATTGATAAATTATTAACATTAATTTTTATCAGGCAATAATCCTCTAATATTCATTAAGCAGAATTCATTTCAAAGGGCCAGTTTTAGGTTCAAATTGATTTGGAAAGCAATTGTAGCATCTTTCCCTCTGTGAGCGCTAAGATATATTATAGATTTTTTATTGAAAAGCAATACCTGCGTTTCTTCGGTTCCGATAGTCCCGCTGTCCGTTTTATCCCGATGAAGAATCGGGATGCCCACTACCATCGGGTTTAGCTGGCAAGGGGAGAATCGGAATAGCTTATAAAATAAATTCTTCGCGTTATTTGCGGTTAATTTGAGCTAAATTCGTGCTAACACCTCAAATGTATAATCGTACTTATTCTTTTCGTCGGCTTTATGGGTTTCACTGCTGATTACTTTCCAATCATTCCCGTCAATTTCTGGGAAAAATGTATCAGCGTCGAAAGTATGGTGGATGGTGGTTAAATACAGTGTATCTGTTTTTGGCAAGGCCTGGCGATAAATCTCTGCACCACCAACAATAAACACTGGTTTTTCTTCGGTTTTGGTAAGCGCTAAGGCTTCATCCAGACTGTTTACCACTTCAACACCCTCGATCTTTAATTCAGTGTCTCTGGTTATTACAACGTTCCTGCGATTGGGCAATGGTTTGCCAACAGAATCGAAGGTTTTTCGCCCCATAATAACTGTATGGCCAGACGTAGTTTGTTTAAAAAACTTTAAATCGGCAGGCATGTGCCATAAAAGCTGGTTGTTTTTGCCTATTGCGTAATTTTTGCCAATTGCTACGGCTATTGAAAGCGAAGGGATTTTTGGTTCATTGGTCATTAGTCATTTGTTTATTGGTGTTTTGCAGGGCGTATTAAGCAAAGTTTGTTAGGCCAGATTCCGACATGCATAAACGACGAGTTAAAATTTATTTAGATTTTTGCCGATATACTTAATGTAAGCATTCAGTTTTAAGTGCATAGTTTGTAGTTCGGCATAAAGTTCTGAGTAACAATCTTCAGATATTAAATTCCTGTTTTTTGATTTCCTCAGAAATGATTTTACTTCCAAGATCGAGCCCCGGCTATAGTAACAAAAGTTTTTATTCTCTTTAAAATGATACCGGCCATATCCTTCGGCAATGTTTGCACTGATAGAATCAGCCGCCCGGCATATTTGTTTTCCTATGGTATCTTTTGCGAAATAATCCCATCCCATAACGATATCCCAGATTTTATCAGAAATCAGTTCTGAAAGATTATAGACTTCTAAATCCTCTAATTTATAATTCATTTTTTTCAATTTAAGTGAATTTATATATCGGGATGATTTATAAAAATCAGATGTTCTATTCTGCACCCAAACAAATGAACCAATGGCTAATGACCAATGAACAAATATTATACTGCTACAATACCTTTAATATGTGGATGAGCCTCGTAGTTCTCCAGTGTAAAATCTTCAAACTTGAAATCGAAGATGCTTTTTACATCGGGATTGATTTTCATAGTTGGAAGCGGTTTAGGCTCGCGGCTTAATTGTAGGTTGGCCTGTTCGATATGGTTATTGTATAAGTGCGCATCGCCAAGGGTGTGGATAAAATCTCCGGCCTGTAAACCGCAAACCTGTGCCACCATCATGGTAAGTAAGGCATAAGAGGCAATATTGAAAGGGACGCCCAGAAAAATATCGGCACTGCGCTGATACAGCTGGCAGCTTAATTTTCCATCTGCTACATAAAACTGAAAAAAAGCATGACAAGGAGGCAAGGCCATATTTTCGATTTCGGCAACATTCCATGCTGAAACAATGATCCTGCGCGAATCAGGATTGTTTTTGATCGTGTTGATAATATTTGTAATCTGATCAATGTGCTGGCCATCAGGTGTGGGCCAGCTTCTCCATTGCGAACCATAAACCGGTCCGAGGTTGCCGTTTTCATCCGCCCATTCGTCCCAGATACGTACACCATTATCTTTAAGGTATTTAATATTGGTATCGCCTGTTAAAAACCAGATCAGTTCATGAATAATAGATTTTAAATGCAGTTTCTTTGTGGTTACCATAGGGAAACCTTCCTGAAGGTTAAAACGCATTTGATAACCAAAAACGCTTATTGTTCCCGTGCCGGTACGATCGTGTTTTTGAGCGCCATGATCAAGCACATGCTGCATTAAATCTAAATATTGTTTCATACACCCCAAACCCCTTGAGGGGCTTTTAAATTGTAAATAATTAATAAAATACAAATATCTAAAATTTATCAGGTGTTATAAATCATTTTAATGTTTAATTGTTAACATCGGTTGTGCGTAATTGTGGCGTGCCATCCGGATGTTTAATTCCGGCGTGTAGTCACGGCGTGAAGCCGCGACCTACATAAAATTTGTATGTTTGCAAATGAGACGGCTGCTGGTTTCGGCACCATGGACTCAGGACTTATGACTCACGACTCAGGACTAAAATGCTATCTTTTCCCAACGCAAAAATAAACTTAGGCTTAAATATCACCGAAAAACGTGCTGATGGTTACCACAACCTCGAAACCATTTTTTATCCCATCAATATTAAAGATGCGGTCGAAATTACCGATGCGGATATAACCTCGTGCAAAATACATGGTGTCGATATTCCTGGTGATGCGAACGATAACCTCTGTTTTAAAGCCTATCAGTTGATAAAAAAGGATTTTGATATCCCTGCACAGCAGATCAATTTGTTAAAAAACATTCCGGTAGGTGCAGGATTGGGGGGGGGCTCGGCAGACTGTGCATTTGTGATCAAGTTGCTGAATGAGAAGTTCAGTTTAGGTTTGTCGGTTGAGAGAATGGAAGATTACGCCCGCCAGCTAGGTGCCGATTGTGCTTTTTTTATCGAGAACAAACCTGTTTACGCATTTAACAAGGGCGATGAATTTGAAAAATGTGAAATAGATTTGTCAGCCTGGTTTAAAGTTTTGGTAAAACCGCCCGTACATGTAAGTACAGCCGATGCTTATGCGCATGTAAAACCTCAGAAACCTTTGCAATCGTTAAAAGAAATCATACATTTGCATCCAACAACATGGAAATATAAGGTTATCAACGATTTCGAACCATCCGTTTTCGTTAAATATCCCCAAATTCGTCAAATAAAAACCAGTTTATACGATGCAGGCGCAACATTCGCTTTAATGAGTGGTAGCGGTTCGTCGGTTTTTGCATTGTTTAGCCATCCCGTTAAATTGCCAGAACTGGAAAAAAATAACTTAGTATTTTATGGTATTTAGGCAAAGCGTATGGCGCATGGCGTTTGAATAGCAGATAAGGTTGGAAGGTTGAAGGTTGGAAGGTTTTGGGCGCCTAATATGTCTTGTGCCTCAAATCTCACATCTGGATACAATTATAAATAAATTTAAATAGAGGTTGAAGATATAAGGTGAGTATAGTCTCAAATCTCATATCTAGCATCTCAATACTAAATAAGATGAACATTAATCTAATCCGCAAAAGCGGTAAATTTAATTTTGAAGCAGAAAACGAAAGCGGTTTTACCGTAGAGTTGGATGCAAAGGCTGCAATAGGCGGCGAAGGGAAAGGTTTCAGGCCAATGGAAATGTTATTGATTGGTTTAGGTGGCTGCAGTGGGATTGATATGGTAAATGTATTAACCAAACAGAAGGAACCCCTTGATGATGTTAAAATTGCCATAAACGCGACGCGTAAAGAAGAAGAAATGCCGCCGATTTTTGACGTAATCAACATTCATTTCGACCTTTTTGGCGATTTAAGCGTGCCAAAGGTAGAGCGTGCATTACAAATGACTTTCGATAAATATTGCTCGGTATCTAATATTTTAGGCCGGTCTGCAACAATTAACTTTACTTATAAAATAAATAAATAGAAAGGTAGAAGTATAACGGTATCAAGTATCTAGTATCAAAACGGAAAGACATTTTTGATACTCTACTCTTGATACTTGATACTAACAACTTGATACTAAATCTTGACACTAAAAAATGAAATCCGAAAATTTTGAAACCATAGCTATACGCACTCAAACAGAACGCAGCCTGCATAAAGAGCATTCATCGCCAATTTACCTTACTTCGAGTTATAAGTTCGAAGATGCTGAAGAAATGCGTGCTTTGTTTGCCAACGAAAAAGAGGGGAACGTTTATAGCCGTTATTCAAATCCAAATACCTCAGAGTTTATTGATAAAATGTGCCTTTTGGAAGGTGCTGAAGATGGTTTTGCAACTGCTACTGGTATGGCGGCCATTTTTACCACTTTTGGTGCTTTCTTAAAAAATGGCGACCACCTGGTTTCGAGCCGTTCGGTTTTTGGTTCAACGCATCAATTGCTGACCAATGTTTTTTCTAACTGGGGAGTAACTTTTGATTATGCAGATTTAGATAAACCACAGGACTGGGAAGCACTGATCAAACCAAACACCAAAATGATTTTTGTAGAGACGCCATCTAATCCGGGTATCGATATCATCGATCTTGAATTTTTAGGTGATTTAGCGAAAAAACACAATTTATTGCTGGTGGTTGATAATTGTTTTGCCACACCATATTTGCAACGTCCGATTGAACTTGGTGCACACATCTCTATTCATTCGGCTACCAAGTACATTGATGGACAAGGCCGTGTTTTAGGTGGTGTTATTTTAGGTACAAAAGAACTAATTGCTGATGTTATTGGTTTTGCCCGTCACAGTGGACCCGCACTTTCACCTTTTAATGCCTGGATTTTATCTAAAAGCCTAGAAACTTTGGCCATCCGTATGGACCGTCATTGCGAAAACGCCTTAAAAGTGGCCGAATATTTAGAAAAGCACCCAAAAATCAAACTGGTGAAATATCCGTTTTTGCCATCGCACCCACAGTATGAAATTGCCAAAAAGCAAATGAAACAGGGTGGAGGTATTGTAACCATTGTGGTTGATGGCGGTATAGATGCGGCACGTAAATTTATGGACCGTTTAGAAATGTTCTCTATTTCTGCAAACCTTGCCGATACACGTTCAATTGCTACACATCCTGCAACCAGCACTCACAGTAAACTAACCGAAGAGCAAAGAAATGAAGTAGGTATAGAACAGGGATCTATTCGTTTATCAATCGGTTTAGAGCATATTAACGATATTTTAGCTGATATTGAGCAGGCTTTAGCTTAAGGTATGCTATCGTCATTTCGACCGTAGTGGAGAAATCTTTGTACTACGTTAAAAGATTTCTCTCCCGAAAGTTCGGGACTGCGCTTCAGTCGAAATGACGACCTTTCTCAACTTGATGAATTCGGGATAGATTTAAATTACGATACAGCCTCTTTTTTATTTGATTATCGCTTCTATTCGTATTTCGAGAAATCAACTGCGAATATGCAACGGTTAACCTGACTGCCATTATTAGCACCAGCGTTGGGTTCGAATTCTGTTAAACTCCATAGGTATCCATATTGTGCTTCAAGATATAACGATTCGGAGCCATAAGGCCACCTGTACCTCACCGTATTGGTATCTCCATCGGTATACCTTGCCAAACGGGCGGTAGATCCGTACGATTCGCTGGGTGATCCCGTACAAGAAAGCCAGGTTCTGTTGCCTTTTCTGAAAACGCCCTGTATCCCATGGGCATGATCGGACGCAAACAGACTGTTTTTAGGGGTTACTGTTTGTATACCGGAGTTTTGCAATTCACCAGAGGCATTGATCGGAAATCCGAATATTTTGGGTACAATTGAGGCATCAGCACTGCCAGCATAATATTGGCCCGTCCATAGCTGGTTGTTTTCGTAATTTACCTGTACGGTAGAAAACGGACTAGCATCATTGATTTTATAATAACCTATCTGTGGGAGGATATACCTGTAATTAAAAGCATAAAGGTTACCACTGGCATCTTTGCCACATTTATTTTCGGTGCCGGTTCCAGCGCTTACTTCGATAATTTTATCTAAATCGAATACCCTTAAGCCTAAACTTGTGCTGCTTAAATAAATTTTGCCATTAAAATAAGCGATTCCGCCTGCATGTACATTTAATGGTGCATAAGAGCCGTATTGTGTATAATCTAACGTTCCGGTTGGCAGGGTAGGCTGTACCAGTAAAATGTGCCTATAAGTTAAGTAAGTGGCCGAACTTGGACTGATGTCGATAAGGCTTATCCTCGATCCTTTGCTCTCTGCAGCATCTTTAGCATACCAGCTCACCAGTAAATAACGCACACCATTCCTGGAGAAACCGGCAATACCTTGCGGGCGCCAGATAGAAGTGGTTTCATCATCTTCATTCCATCTGATACCCCTTACCCTGTTTTCTTCCGGCACGTTAAAGCCGTATACTTCAGTGTAAGAATTCCCGCCAATCGCCTGGCGGTTTTTATCCAGCTGTGTTGGGTTTAGAAAAGTAAAACCGGTGTTAATGTAAGCCGAAGTATTGGTATAGGCATTTACACTTACAGCCGCGCTCACTGCTGAAGTAGCCATTAGCATATTTTTGTTTTGAACCGTTGCGCTGCCCTGTTCTTCAGTTATAGTGTTCTTTTTGCACGAAAATGCGAACAGGCAGGAGGCTAATAGCATCCAGATGATGTTTTTTTGCATGAGTTTATAAGGTTGATTGTTCTGGTTAAATTGAAGCAAGTTTAATGTGTAGATATAAACTTAAAGCTGAAACCGTGTTAAGGATTGGTTATGTTTAGTGTTGTGGCTGATTTAAGTTATATGCCTGTCGATTAATGCCGAAAGGGGCTTCAATGTTATTTAAAAGTACCTCCGAAGACCAATTTGCTGTTCCGGAGGTACAAAAATGTACTTCTGAAGTAGAAAGAATAAGTTCGGAGGTACAAAAATGTACTTCGGAAGTAGAAAGAATAAGCTTAGAGGTACAAAAATGTACTTCGGAAGTAGAAGGAATAGGCCCGGAGGTACAAAAATGTACTTCGGAAGTAGAAAGAATAGGCCCGGAGGTACAAAAATGTACTTCGGAAGTAGAAAGAATAAGCTTGGAGGTATAAAAAGGCACTTCGGAAGTAGAAAGAATAGGCTTGGAGGTATAAAAAGGTATTTCGGAAGTAGTAAGAATAAGCTCGGAGGTACAAAAATGTACTTCGGAAGTAGAAAGAATAAGACCGGAGGTACAAAAATGTACTTCTGAAGTAGAAAGGATAAGCTCGGAGGTACAAAAAGGTACTTCGGAAGTAGAAAGAATAGGCCCGGAGGTACAAAGATGTACTTCGGAATTAGAAAGAATAGGCTCGGAGGTACAAAAATGTACTTCGGAAGTAGAAAGAATAGGTTTCATTCAATAAACAGGATCATTTGAAATAAATCCGTAGTGAAGCGGAGCAGAAAAACTAAATTCGAATCATGAAAGACATTGAATTTATCCTTTCCGAGCTGCAATCCATCAGTGAACCCGATTACCTGAAGAAAATGGCCCATTTTAGGATCGATATTTCAAAGGCTTTCGGTATTCGCGTGCCCAATATCCGGAAGTTGGCGAAACAGATCGGTAAAAATCAGGAGCTATCTTTATTGCTCTGGAAAACCGGATTTCACGAAGCCCGTCTTTTAGCCACATTCATTGGCGATTATAAACAAGTAACAGAAATGCAAATAAACACGTGGACGAAAGATTTTAGTTCATGGGATATATGTGATCAGGCTTGCGGAAATCTTTTCGTTAAAACGCCTTATTTTAAGTCGAAGGTTTTTGAATTTGCAGCGGCTGAAGCTGAATTTGTAAAACGTACCGGTTTTGTGTTGATGGCCGAGGCAGCTGTTCACCTTAAAAAAGAACCTGATACAACTTTTCTAGGTTTTCTTCCGGTAATTGAAAGAGAAGCTTATGATAACCGGAATTTTGTTAAAAAAGCAATCAACTGGGCGTTGAGGCAAACTGGCAAGCGTAATACTTTTCTGCATGGGCAGGCCATCCAAACTGCAAATAATATTCTTGCCCAGAAAAATAAAAAAGCAAACTGGGTAGCGTTAGATGCGTTAAGAGAACTTAACAGCGATGCTGTATTGGCTAAAGTTGGTTCTTAGGCCATATCAAGCGCTCTCCGCCAAACGCTCTATGCTCCACGCCCTCCGCCTAACGCTCTACGCCCTCCGCTTAACGCTCTCTCACTTCTTACCCTACATCAATGCACAGCAAGCCTTACAGTATTAACTTTGTATCATAAATAAGAAAGGAAATTTATGTCACAGTTCATTTTGCACAAAGAAAACACCCGCGGTCATGCTAATCATGGCTGGTTAAATGCACATCACTCATTCAGTTTTGCAAACTACTACAATCCTGAAAGGATGCACTTCGGGGTTTTAAGGGTTTTAAATGATGACTTGATTGATGGTGGTATGGGCTTTGGTAGTCACCCACACGATAACATGGAAATTATTACCATTCCATTGGCCGGTGCAATTGCACACAAAGATAGTATGGGAAATTCTGCGGTAATTAAAAATGGAGAAATCCAGGTAATGAGTGCCGGAACAGGAGTTAGTCATAGCGAGTTTAACGCAAATGCAGGCGAGCAATTGAATTTATTGCAGATCTGGTTGTTTCCGAACAAGAAAAACGTTACGCCACGTTATGATCAACAGACTTTAGATGTTGCTGCCCGTCACAATAACTTTCAGCAGATCTTATCGCCAAATGCAGATGATGCCGGCGTTTGGATCCATCAGGATGCCTGGTTTTCGTTAGGCAATTTTGATGAAGGTTTTGAAACCGAGTACAAAATCAAAAAAGCTGGTAATGGTGTGTATGCATTCGTTATCAGTGGAGAAGTAACCATTAACGGACAAGTGCTTAGTAAAAGAGACGGATTAGGGGTGTGGGATACTGATAGCATCAGTTTTAAAGCCAATACTGCAGGAGCAGAAGTTTTATTAATGGATATTCCAATGGAGTTGAACTAGAATAATTTAACCAAACCCCGAAGGTTTTAAAACCTCGGGGTTTTATTTATTTAAAAATTATGCAAACCAACATACTTTATATCGGCAGGGATACTGAAATTACCGTTGTAATGAACCGCCTGTTAAATGCCAGACCAGAATGGAAAGGAATCTGTGTATGCACGGATGATGAAGCTATTGAGATTTGCCAAAATCAGGAAATTGATTTGGTATTGCTGGGAAACGGCATTGATGCAGCATGTGAGGAAGTGCTAAGGGCAAAACTGACCGGGCTTAAACCAGACTTAAAAATTATTCAGCATTATGGTGGGGGTAGTGGACTATTGTACGGCGAAATCATGACTGCGCTTAGCCAGGATTTTTAAGATGATAGGATTTCAAGATCAGGGTTCATAATATTGCCTTTTAAAACATTTGATCTTATCATCCTTAAATCATACCAATCCTAGCTCTTGTTATCCGGGTGCTTTGTATTGTAAACTCTCTTGAAAGTCAAGCTCCGACTTCCAAAATTAATCAATAATCCTACCGGTAGTTTATAAGCTTCGAGGTAATTGATGGCTTGTGCGAGGTGGGCATCATTTAGTTCGGATACAGCTTTTAATTCGACCATGATTTCGTTTTCGACAAAAAAATCTACTCTTCTAAAACCGATTTTTATATCCCGATAAAAAATGGTCATTGTCATTTCTTCCTTATAGGTTAATTTGTCAATTCCCATTTCAATACCCAAAGCCCTTTGATAGATCTTTTCCTGAAAACCCGAACCTAAATAAGAATGGACTCTCATTGCACAGCCAATAATTCGCCCGGTTAAATCTCCGTATTTCATATTAATAAATTAAAATTTACTATAAGAAATAGGGATGTTATTTATAACTAAGTTAAACTATAAAATTTTGAAATCCAATAATAATGAAACATCATAATCCGGAAGCGCTGAAGCACCAGGATCCTAAAATCCAATAATCCTACTAATCCTGGCTTTAGCTAATGTACTCTCGATCCTCGTCGCTTAAAGTATTTTTCTTTTCTGTCGTTGGTTGATTCCTTTCGATCTCATCATCGTAACTGCTTACTGTTTTCCTCGGACGGCCTACCACGAAGCCGATGATAAAACCTACGATGATACAAACACCAATAACTATCAGCTTGGACACCTGAACGTCGTTTGCAACTATAAAGTTAAATGGCACCTCATCACTATTTAGAAATAAAAAGGCTGTCAGCAATGCGGTCAAAATAATAATCGAAATTGTTTTTGCGCTCATGGTTTTAAAAGCTATAATTAAATGAAAACTCTAATATCGGATTTTGATTGTAAATCTGGTTGACAAAAACCAATCTCGCCCCTAAATCTACAACAGGTTGATAGCGCAAAAGGTTTACGCTCGTGTTCAATTCTACGCCATAAGTTTTTGGATCGTTAAAGGTTGTGCCCTTGCCAATGTTCTCATAGTGGCAAAATAAGCCTGCCCTAAAATTTCTTACATAAGCCAGCGGACCCAACTCCCAATCGGGAAAGGCAAATGGAAAGCGGTAGTTAAAAAGTAAGCTATTCTGCAGTTTGCTTTTTGCTAAGATGTTGTTGTACCCATACACGGTTGCAATCTCTGTTGCATACTGGTTTACCCCGCTTGCTTTTTGGTAATTAAAGCTTGCCAGAAAGGAATGATTTTTAGCAAGCCCTGGAAAGTAAAGAAAACTTTCGAGCGCCAAAATTTCTCCTCCTAAATTTTTGTCGAATGGCTGGTGATCGTAACTTACCCTGAACACCTGCGCCCACTTTGGTGCAATGTCTCTTTCGGTTGTACGCACACTGTGGTTGAAAGTGAAATTATACTCCATCGGGAATTTGAGTTCGCGGATAAAATTGGTTGGCATGTTTTCGGGCATGTACCTTTGCGTAAAACTCGTTGCCGCATTTAGCGTAAAAGCATAGTTCTCATTGCGGGTATTAAACGATAACGGAAGCGATGCATTAAGCTTGATATAGTTCTCCCGCCAGTCGCCTTGCTGTATCACATTTTTAGCCCTGTAGAACGTTCTTTTCGGACGGTTGCGGTACAACACACTAAATACGGGATAGAGCGCCTTATAGCTGATGTCTGCGGTGTACTCGAAACGCTTTAAATCGCGGTGGTATTTTGCACCCGAGTAAAAGTCCATCGTGTTAAGCAGGTTGTTTGATTGCAACTCCAGACCAAAAACATATTCATTATCAATTACCGGAATAATGCTGTGGATGCTGAAAAGATTTAAAGCCTGATGGTAACGTTTAGATTGGTAAGTGCTATCCGGTATTTTGTCGAAAACATTCCCAACGTTTTCCTGCTTTTCTGCTGCGGCCGAAAAATCAACAAAGTTATTTTCTCCAACAGGTTTTTCGGTGATGTTGGTTTCGGCAATTTCGTAACCGTTGATTTTATAATCACTAAAAATGATTTTTCCATCACTGGTTTCGGTAGGATTAAAGGCGCCGTACTTAGATGCGCTGAGTGCGGTGATTTTTTTTGAAGCAGGATCAATCCCGTAAATATTATCGATGCCATTAAAGTGTGCATTGAAAATAATTTTATCATTAATAAAAACCGGGCGACTGAGTTGTTGTCTGCTGTTTGAAATCAATGCTGATTTTTTTTCTCCGTCAATCAACCATAAACTTTTTCCTTTTTCCGTTACACCGATATAAGCAATTTTGTTTCCGGTTTTATCGAAGGCTGGTGTTTGCAGGATTTCATTTTCCGGATTTGGATAGGCCTTTAAAATTTTCCCTGAAGCAGCATCGATCTCTACCAGGTTGAACTGGTTGTTGAGTTCAACTTTGGCTGCAATAATTTTCTTTCCATCCTCAGAAAGACTAGGGGAGAAGAGCCTGCTTTTGCTGCTTAGTTTATTGAATTTTTTTGTCTTTAAATTGTAAGAGCAAATTACGCTGTAACTTCTCTGTTTGTACCTCGGATCGTAACGGATTTCATCCCAAACCAGCAGGTCGTTTTTTAAGCTGAACCAGGGCTGTTCCTGATAGCCGATTCCGAATAATTTTTGCTCCGATTTATCTTCGTTAATGATCACAAAATAACGGGCATCAGTCTTGCTTTCTTTGAGTGCTAAAATCTGGTTTTGATTGATTCTGACTGGTAAGAAATAATTCGTGGCCAATGAGGTTTTTTTATTTAAACTTTCATAGTTTTCTGAAGCAGATTTTTCTTCCTGTATTTTCCATTTTTCGGCAAGCTTATTTTGGGTGGCTAGAAAATATTGTCGCGTATTTTCTCCGGTGTATTTTTTTAAACTTTTCGAAAAGGGGTAAGGTCTCACTGGTCTTTTTCTGATGTCGCCAAGTAAACTGTCGGAAATGAACTGACCATATTTTTCCTTCATGTCTGCCACCATCAAATATCCGGTTTGGTAGTAGCCTGGTGTTACATCTTTGTTCGAGCCAAAATAGGCTTTGCTGTAGGTGAATTTTTTGCCTTCCAGAATTGAGGCCCGGTAAGGCATAATCCAATTCGGCTGCCGACCCCTGCCCGAATAGGTTAGCGCCGTTTCGTTAACCACCGCATCACCTTCGAAAAACCATGTAGGTATACCTGCCCCAAAGTAGGCAAAGTAAACCAGCTCCGGAAAAGGGTGAGCCTGTGTTCCTGTCAATTTGTCAAACTGTGCGATGTGCCTGAGCTCATGTACAGCGAGGTTATTCAGCCAATCCTGACTGTCGAAAAATTGGGGTGGTGTGGCATAGAATTCCGACTTCTTCGGCCCTAGCTGAACAAAGCCGTTTGCTACCGTTCCGCGGTTCTGTAAGAGGAGTGGGATGGAAGTTTTTTGTTGCCTTAAACCCAACCCAATTTTGGTGTAGATGAAGGGTAGGGTATTGGCCATTCTTTGGGCTTCTTTCTCCAGTTCTACAGGATAGATGATTTTAAAGCCTCCTGATGAAATGTAGTTCCATTTTACACTAAGTGGGTTTTGTGCAGTGCTGAAAATTTGCCCAAAAACCGATGGTGAAACAAAACTTAAGGTAATCGCACTTAAGTACTTGATAATTAGTTTTTTGTTTGCTTGTTTTAAATTCATCTAAAATCTTTGCTAAAATATTTAGTTTTTTAAATTTTGTAGGTATTCTAAAAAGTGAATTTTTAATTTATATTAAATAACTTAAATAACTGATTTTTAAATATTAATGTAATTTATGTAAATTCATTAATTGTTTGTTTTATTATAATTTTTAACCTGATTTTACGTCTGGTTTAAGCACTTTGTTATATTTTTTATTGACTCAGCTTTATTGATTTAATTTACACTTATTAATCGATTTTCCCTGAAAATTTTTGCGGCTTTTTAAATTCTAACATGAATTTTTGAATGAGGTCTCAGTCCTTGAAGTTGAGCCTGAGGCTAGCGGATTTAAGCGTTCTTCCTTATGAATTATAGGAGTTGGGGATTATCCGGAATATTTAATTGCATAGTGAAAAACTTATGCTGTAAAATGGATTTTTTAACAGTTTGAAATTTGATTTTTAAAGCCCTTAACGCTGTAAATTTATACTGCCGAATTTCTAAATTGATGCAGATTTAAAATTCTGTTTTATTGAGGTGATGATATTTTTATGACAAATTGTCTTTACTTTTAATCGCTTAATTCAGGCTGGTTTTTTCATCATGAGGCCTGGATTTAACTTTCAAAATTTGTGATTTCCAAATCCAGATGGTTTCTGATGTTATCATTTAGCGTTTAAAAACTCAGTTTTTTATGATTTAAACCAAGGTTTTAGCATTAAAATTCACTTCTGAATTTACTTCAGGTGGTGAGATTTGTATGTTTTTTTAATGTTTTTAGGGCTTAAATCTCCAGTTTTTTGACTGGATAATGCGATTTCCTTGCGATATTCTCGGGTAAACAGCTTTTGGAAATCTTTTTTTGAAGAATTTGTTTTTAAGCTAAAAATAGCTTCTATTGTCGTTTAAAGGCGGTTTTTAATTCGTTTTGCTATTGTTTTTTTAAACAAGCGAATTGGTCAAATTTTACTGCTTTTTAAGCTATTTAGCCTAAACTTGAGTAAATAATTAGCTTGGTTTTTCGACTTTTTTTATAATTATCATGTCTGCAAAATCTAAATTTTTCAGTTGAAAATGGGTAGTTATATAAGTTGCTGATAAGCTGATTGAAGGTATTAACATTCGCCAGTTTGTGTTAATTATGGTTATCTGGTTTTCATGCTACTATGATAGTAATCTCTTTTTATCTGAAAATGTAAACTGGATTTTAGCTGGTTTATATTCCGATTTTATATTGGTATAGCTAGTAATTTTTAAAGCATTTTTGTAAAAATTTAACCTTAATTATTTGGTTTTTTTACATGCTTCATGTGGTACGTTTTATCTACTTTTTGTAAATATTTTTTATGCTGTTTTATAAACCTTATTCTGAGCTTTTTTTATTCTTAAATAGTGTTTTTTTTGATTTGATTTTTATTTAAAGTATTTGTTGTTTTTGTTGATTAATCACATGGATTTTTGTTATGATTTTATTCCATTTATCTGTTGGTTTTGATGTTGTTTTTAGGTTTTTAAATTCTGCTGTTTTTACAGGTGTTGGGATGTAGTTTTATTTTGATTTTTTATCCATTAATAAAGTGTTGTTACCGGTTTGGCTTAAGGCACTTGTTTATCATTACAAGGTGCTTCTCTTTTGCCTCATTTAGCCTCATTTTTTTTAAAATAAATCCCAATCTGCGTTTGATGGATTAATGAAAAAATAATCAATCTATATGGGCTTGTATTGATGTTTTTTACTTTGTTTAATTAGAGTTGTCGTCATTTCGAGCGGACCCGATAGCTATCGGGTGTAACGTAGTCGGGAACCCGAAGGCTCTGCGAAGAAAAATCTGCCTGGATAGATCGCTTCATTTCGCTACGCTACGCTCGAGGTGACGCTCCGTTTTTACCAGGTTGTTAGTGATAGTGTATTACAGATTCTTTGAATTTGTAAATGTTTGATGAAGCAAAATTAGTCTAAAGAGATCTCTTCACTTCGCGTTGATCCGGTCGATATGACGCCCCATTTTTATAATGGCTGTTGGTGGTAAAGGGTACAGATTCGTTGAGTTTCTGAATGCTTGATGAAGCAAAATTAGCCTGGATGGGTTTCTCCACTTCACCGTTGTTCCGGCCGAGATGAGGCCCCGTTTTGATGGAAGTTGTAGTATTATTGTTGTGTAGTTACTAATTGGATTCTACAGCTTATTCTTTCTCTTTTTGTAGATCGGATATAAGAATATCGAGCCTAAAATAATCGTTGCTCCGATATAAAAACCACCTGTCATCTGTTCTTTATTCTGAAAAAAAATGAAGGCCAATACAATGCCGTAAACAGGTTCCAGGTTTGTAATTAAAGCTACCCTGAAAGCAGATAACGTTCGCATAACAGCAACGCCTGCAACATAAGCAACCGATGTACAAAGCGTGCCCAGAAGCGCCAAATAGAACCAGTTTTTTGCACTCAGATTAAAGTGTGTGTGTAGCAAAGTTCCATCATATAAGCGGTATATGGTGATCCAGAAAAGCGCACCCACCAGCTCGTAAAAACCAATAATCGAAGGCTCACTTTTTTGCACTAACGTTGAATTGATGGTAGAGAAAAGACTTGATGCCACTGCTGCCAGCAATCCGAAAATTATCCCCAAAGTATATTGACCTTCGAATTTAAAGATCATATAGATGCCTAAAATAATCAATAAACCGATCAGGATATCGCCCATTTGTATAGGCTGTTTTTTAATCAACGGCTCTAAAATCGCAGTGAATAAAGTGAAAGAAGAAAGGCATACCAAGGTAACCGAAACGGTAGAGACTTTGATGGCATGAAAGAAAAATATCCAATGGATGGCGACAATTCCGCCTGTTAAAAAGAATTGCAAAAACTGTTTTTTCGTAACCTTAATATTCTTTTTAGTGATGAGGAACCAGGCGAAAAGAGTTGTAGATGCAATCAATACCCGGTACCAAACCATGGGCACGGCATCGATCGAAATTACTTTTCCAAGCACGCCTGTAAAGCCCCAAACAAATACCGTAAGATGAAGAATGAGCAGATTCTTTTTGGTAGCTTCCATTGCTATTTTGGTGCTTTCCTCAATAGATAAAATCCTAGCAGCCCAAAGAAGAGCGTAGGCATAATAACAGCTGCAAACGGAGGTAATCCACCTTTTGTAGAGAACATCTGTGTAAACTGATTAAACACGATATAAGCGAAGCTAATAAAGATTCCGATACCTAATGATACGCCGACACCTCCGCGAACTTTACGTGATGACAATGCCACACCGATAAGCGTTAATACGAAGGCCGAAAGTGGGTGCAGGTAGCGTTTATATTTTTCAAACTGAAGATCGTTCATTACACCTGTTCCACGGATTTTTTCTTTTCTGATTTTCTCCGTTAATTCCTTTGTGGTTAAATTTTGTACTATATTATCGTAGGCAGAAAAATCATCCGGACGCATATCCAGAATAGTATCTTTTAGTTTCCCGTTACCGTAAATCATCGTTTCTTTGAGCCCATCAATCTTACGGATCGAGTAATTAGTTAGTTGCCATTTACGCTTAAGCGAATCCCATTTAATATTCTCGGCAACGATTTTTTTAGTCAAAATATCACCGTTAAAATTGTCAAGAGAAAAGCGGTACCCCGAATTCGTTTTGTTGTCGAAATTATCAATGTAGATGTAAGTTTTGTCATCCAGTTTCATGTGGATATTCGACTTTGTGGAAGGGTCGTTACGTTTTACGTAGGTATTTTCGAAACTGTTTTTTAGGGTATTGGTATAAGGAAGGATATATAAATTAGATACCAGGTTAGCGGAGAAAATGATGGTAGCCGATACCAGGTAAGGAAATAAAAAGCGGTTAAAACTTACGCCTCCACTTAAAATCGGAACAATTTCTGTTTGATCGGCCATCTTCGCCGTAAAGAAAATTACCGCAATGAAATTGATCAGTGGCGAAAGCATGTTCACGTAAAAAGGAATAGAACCGGCATAATATTTAGAGAGGATTCCCCAAAAACTCAGTCCGCTTTTCATAAAATCATCCATCTTTTCAGATAGGTCGAACACCACAATAATGATTACGAAAATGGCCAGGGTATATATAAATGTACCCAGGTATTTACCGATAATGTACTGATCGATGATTTTTATCCTTCCTTTTAACAGACTCATTTTATAGCTTATTGCCTAATATTTTAACCATTTTGTTTTTCCACTCGTAAAATTCACCAGCAATAATCTTTTCTCTGGCCTGTTTTACCAGCCAAAGATAGAAATGTAGGTTATGTAAGGTAGCAATTTGTGCGCCAAGCATCTCCTTGCTGTGCACCAAATGCCTTAAATATGCTTTACTGGTTACCTGATCAGCATGTAAGTCGCTTTCTGCATCCAATGGAGAAAAATCGTTCTCCCATTTCTTGTTTCTGATGTTAATAATCCCGTTTCTGGTAAAAAGCATCCCGTTTCTTGCATTTCTTGTTGGCATTACACAATCAAACATATCAACACCTAATGCAATGTTTTCTAAAATATTGATCGGCGTACCTACACCCATTAAATAACGCGGTTTTTCTACTGGTAATATATCGCATACCACTTCTGTCATCGCGTACATCTCTTCTGCGGGCTCACCAACCGATAGTCCGCCTATGGCATTGCCTTCGCGGCCCATGCTGGCAATAAATTCTGCAGATTTAATACGCAGATCTTTATACACCGAACCCTGAACAATAGGGAATAACGTTTGGTCGAAACCATATTTAGGTTCTGTCGTATCAAAACGTTCACAGCAGCGTTTTAACCAACGGTGCGTCATTTTTATCGATTGCGCCGCATAAGTATAGTCGCAGGGGTAAGGTGTACATTCATCAAAGGCCATAATGATATCAGCACCTATGGTGCGCTGGATATCCATTGCATATTCAGGTGTGAAAAGGTGTTTTGAGCCATCAATGTGTGAGTGGAAAGTAACGCCTTCTTCCTTAATTTTACGAACTTTACTTAAAGAATACACCTGGTAACCACCACTATCTGTTAAAATTGGACGGTCCCAGCCAATAAATTTATGTAATCCACCTGCTTGTTCCAGGGTTTCTAAACCTGGTCTTAAATAAAGGTGGTAAGTGTTACCCAGAATGATTTTTGCGTCGATATCATCTTTAAGTTCGCGCTGATGTACGGCTTTTACCGTTCCGGCAGTGCCCACAGGCATAAAAATAGGGGTTTGTATTTCGCCATGGGCTGTTGTTACCGTCCCGGCCCTGGCTTTTGATAGTGGATCGTTAGCCTGTAAACTAAATTTCATAATGTGTTTTTTCTCGTCAAAAATCTGCCAAAAATAGCAAAAATTGAGGGCATTATTTTGTTTAATTTTTTATCCACATAAAAGTGTTTTACAGATTAAAAATGAGAAATTTGCGCCTATTTATTTTACCATCGTGATATTAACCCCGCTTGAAATTATCCTGCTCTCGATATTGGCTTTTTGCCTTTTGGTTCAGCTCTATTATGTCCTTTTTGTTCATTTAAAACTGGCCAGGGTTGGGATTGAAGAGGTACCAGTATCGGCACGTAAACCAATAAGTGTTATTGTATGTGCCCGGAATGAAATTGTAAATCTAGAGCAATATCTTCCTTCATTATTTAGTCAAAACTACCCTGAATTTGAAGTAGTTGTGGTTAATGATCGCTCCTGGGATGGTACAGAGGAGTTTTTAGAACAACTGGAGAAGAAATATTACAACCTCAAAGTTGTAAAGATTTTAGATAATGATAAGTTTATTGCGGGGAAAAAATTTGCTGTAACCATGGGTATAAAGGCTGCTAAATACGATTGGTTGGTTTTTACCGACGCCGATTGTATGCCTGCATCTGAACATTGGCTGATGGATATGCAGCAGCCGGCTGATGAAAATACTGAAATTGTATTGGGTTATTCTCCTTATATGAAAAAAAGAAGTCTTTTAAATGCACTGATCAGGTTTGAAACCTTTTTTACCGCAGTAAATTACCTTTCTTTCGCCTTAAAAGGAATGCCATATATGGGTGTTGGACGTAATATGGCTTACAAAAAAACACTTTTTTTTAAAAATAAAGGCTTCGCAGCGCACATGCATATCCCATCTGGTGACGATGATTTATTTGTAAATGCACATGCTACTAAATACAATACCGAAATTCGTTTACATCGTGATAGTCATGTTTGGAGCGAACCAAATAAAACCTGGAGGGGTTATTTGAGGCAGAAAAAGCGCCATTTCGGAGCAGGTAAACTGTATAAATCAAAACATAAGTTTATTTTGAGTCTTCAGATTGTGTTTCAGTTTTTGTTTTATGGCTTTTTTGCCGCATGTATGTTTTTTAGTCGCGAGGCACAATATGTAGCCCTGGGAATACTGGCACTAAGCATTATCATCAGGTGTTTTATCTATCCAAAATTGCTGAAACGATTAAACTATGGCGATTTGCGTTGGTGGTTCCCGATTTTAGATATACTTTTGTTTGTATTTTTAATGCTGAACGGATTTTTAGCCCTATTTGGTAAGAAAAAAGTAAACTGGAAATAATTCAATAATCCTTTAGAAATTACAATATGCTTGATGTAAAGCCCGATATCATTTTAAAATATTTTCCTGACTTAAGTGAAAAACAGATTGCCCAGTTTTCGCAACTGTTTGAGTTATATAGCTTTTGGAATGCACAGATCAATGTAATTTCGAGAAAAGATATTGAAGAATTATATGAACGCCATGTACTGCATTCGTTAGGGATAGCGAAGGTTTGTACGTTTAAAGCCGGCGAATCGGTTTTAGATGTGGGAACCGGTGGCGGTTTTCCAGGTATTCCGCTGGCAATTTTATTTCCTGAAACGCAATTCTATCTGGTAGATTCTATCGGGAAAAAAATTAAAGTGGTAAAAGAAGTGGCTTCGGCACTTGGACTGGATAATTTAAAAGCCGATCATTTAAGGGCAGAACAGGTTAAAGAAAAATTTAATTTCGTGGTTTCGCGGGCAGTTACCCGTTTGGGCGAGTTTTATCCATGGATACAGGGAAAATTTAAAAAAGATTCATTAAATGCCATTCCAAATGGGATTTTATATCTAAAAGGTGGCGATTTGGCTGATGAGATTAAGGAATCAAAACTGAAAGCAGAATTATATCCGCTTTCAGCTTATTTTGAGGAAGATTTCTTTGAGACCAAGTATGTTGTTTACGTGCCTCAGTAATTATTTTAAAGTGATTGTTCCTCTTATAACTTTTGTTTTTTTGCCTTTAGGCTGCAATATGGTGAGTTCATAATTATAATAATTGCTTGCATCGAGTTTTTTTTTAGTAAAGGCATTTAACTTTCCGTCCCAATCATTTTTATAGTCAGATGAAATGTAAACTTTCTCTCCTCGGTCGCTATAAATTGAAACCGTTTTTTTGCCCTGTTCCGATTCAGGAGCGATTAGTTTGTCACCTTTTGTCCGATCTAAATCTACATCGATATGGTAGACATCATTATTGGCGTCTTTATTTTTAATTGGTGGCGGTGGCGCTAAAAGAACCACTTTTTTAAGTTTATTATTATCCGTTTTTAGGGGAGGTGGAGGAGATATTTTAGGTGCATACTGTATATTATCGCCGGTAATTTCAATTGCTCCATTTTTACCCTTTTCTTTCCCATATTTCTTAATTGCCTCTAACTGGCTAAGGTAATTTACCGACTTTGTATTACGTACGCCATAAAAGGTACTGTTATCATCTACGGGCTGTCCATTAATTATTATATATCTTTTTTCGAGTTTTATTATTTCATTCGTTTTTCCATTATACTGTGTTCTTGGATAAAAAAATGTTTGCTCATCAGGTTTTACAATAGGTGGTGGAAATTTAATTTGATTAACTTTATAAGAAGATTTTTTCTGTTTAACAGTTGGTCTTGCTTCTATTGCAAGCGGCGCTGGTAATTTATTTTTATCGACTTTCATAATGGTATCCAGTTTTACAGATTGCTTACTAAATGAAGAGCCAAGCTCTACAAATCCGTAATCTTTCGTAAATGCTATAGTAGAAATACATAGTATCCCTACAGTTATTGGCAATACCAATAGCAGTTTGAGCCTTGCCCAGCGTGCTGATTTTTTTTGATTGAGCATACTAATTCGTTTTTTTAATATGGATGAACTAAATATTTGATTAGTGAGGGTTAAATTTTTTATGCCTGTTGAATTTTGGATAAGAAACATTGCGTAATGATACTTTTCAATATCGTTTTTAGTAGTTTCTTCGTCGGCCAGGTATTCGTGGATCAATTTAATATCCTTTTTAATTAGATAGGAAATAGGATTGAACCAATTAATAATCTGAATCATTTCGAATAAAAGTACATCCAAACTATGTTTTTGTTTAATATGAACCAGTTCGTGCTTCAAAATGGTGCTCTTCTCTGGTAATTGGGGATCAATGAAAAGCATATTGAAAAATGAAAAAGCAATTTTAGAATCCTTCAAATCGATCATTTTTACGCCATTTTCGAGTACAATTGATGGCAGTTTAAGCATTTTAATAATTTTAGATAAACTGAAAACCATTTTAAACAGGAAAGCAACGGTAACTAAAATGTAAATTGCTATGATAGCATTGTTAATGTTTAAAATACTAGGCTGATAATTATCTGGAGGCAAATTACCTGTAGCCACAACCTGATTAATTACCATGGTTGGTTCTATTGTAATCTGCGCGGTGAATGGTTCCTTTAAAAACCCCAATTGAAAAAATGGAAGCAAGAAAGCCAGTATCGAACTGAAAATCAGGTAGTATCTGTTTAATTCGTAAAAGGTTTCCCTGTGGAGAAATAATCTATAAAATCCATAAAACAGGATAAGGTATAGATTTGCTTCGAGTAAATAATATAGCCAGCTCATCACTTGTCTTTTTTAAGTTTTTCTGCCAATTGAATAATTTCGTTGAGCTCTTCGGTACTCATACTTTTTTCTTTGACCAGAAAGGAAACCAGGCTCTCATAAGAGTTTTCAAAGTAATTGTTCATTACCTTGTCGAAGGCAAAACGTTTATAATCAGTTTCTTTGATGATAGGGAAGTAGATGTGCGTATTGCCAATGGCTTTATGATCAACAAAACCTTTTCCCTCCAAAACCCTGATTACCGTAGAAACCGTATTGTAAGCGGGTTTGGGTTCATTCATTTTTTCAATAACGTCTTTTACCAGGGCTTCGCCCATTTCCCAAAGGATGAGCATCACCTGTTCTTCTGCTTTTGTGAGTTCTTTTATCATAGTAACTATTTTTGTAGTTCGGATATATGAAGTTACTACTATAAAAATAGTTTGCAAACTATTTTTATAGTTTTATTTTTAATTAATTGATAATCAGTGTTATATTTTTTATTTTTAAAAATAGAATGCATAAAAAAACCTGCCGGATAGAGCAGGGTTCAATTTATTTCATAATTTTTTAGAATCTTTCTGATTTTCTTGGATTGTCCATCATCCTCATTTTATCTTTTAGTAACAGCTGTAAGCCTGTTTGTTTATCGATGTTTTTAACCACATCTAATACAGCGCTTGCCGCATTGCTGAAAAATAATTTGGTAATGGTCGAATATTCGTCGGTTGCTTTGTGATAATCTTTGTGGTCTTCAACACCAAAATATAAAAAGGGGATATTTTTAGCATTAAATGCACCTTGATCACTTTGGTTGGTCCAATCGTCATGACCTTGCTTTGGGTCGTCGTGACCGAAAAGTACTTTGATATTGGTTTTTGCAGTATCTACGAATTTTTTTAAATCAGGATATTTGAATGTTCCGCATACATATAACTCACCCTTATCACTGTGGCTGATCATATCCATATTGAGGTCGATTGCAATGGTATTGATGTTCACAGGTGGATTACCTACAAATGCTTTTGCGCCTTGTAAACCCATTTCCTCTGCATCAAAAGAGGCGAAAATGATAGTGTTATTTGGCTTGTTCTTCGCAAAGTATGCCGCAATTTTCAACAAACCTGCAGTTCCTGATGCATTATCGTCGGCACCATTAAAAACTTCATCTTTTACCACGCCTAAATGATCGTAATGCGCTGATACCACAACAGCATTGGTACTTTTACCGGGAATGTATCCAATAATGTTGGTTCCGTTTACTTTTGCACCACTTCTACCGTTAAAAGTGAATTCCTGAGCATAGTTTACATGTTGAGGATATGATTTTAAGCCTAGTTTTTGAAAACGTTCAATAATATAAGCCCTGGCCATTTCTGCTCCTTTTGTGCCCGTTTTCCGGCCCTGGTAAGCATCTGATGATAGTACTTCTACATCTTTTAATAACTGAGTATCTAATTTGCCGGTATCGGTAGCTCCAGTTTGATTTTTTACTGATGAGCAGCAGCTTAGCATCATGGCTAAGGGAAGGATATAGAGGATTTTCATGATTATAAAGGGTTATTGCCAAAGCAATTTTAAAATATTTGCATAAAGTTTGAATTTTTCATCAGCAGATAGGAGCGTTGCTTCTTGTTGTATCGCAGAAGAGATTAGTAAGCGGTCGAATGGATCTCTGTGTTCATTCAACAATGGAATTTTATTGTAATTAAAAATTGCAGAATTTTCTATGTTTAAGAAAGTAAAGCCATCTAATAATGCTTGATTGTAAATATCTTCAGCAGTTACACTAAAATTGGGGAGTTTACCAAGAGCCTGCTTAATTGATATTTCAAATAAACTGATTTGACTGAAATAGATTATATTTTCTACATTTTGAAGAATATCTAATACTTTTTTAGGGATTTTTGGATTATTTTCCTGAAACCATATTAACCAGTGTGTATCTAAAAGGTAGTGATTAGATGCCATTACATATACTCTTTTAAATCATCTAAAGGATCGTTAAAATCATCTGGAATTGATATCTTGCCTTTAAGTGCACCTGGAATTCTTTTATCAAGAACCGGTTTATCTTCTGTTAAAAAAGTAACAATAACTTCCGTTTTTGTATGTACAGGCGCTTTTTCTTTGAGCGTTATTTTTCCTTTTTCGTAATATCCTTTAACTGTAGCTAACATATCTTTATCGTTATTAACAAATATACATTTTTCGTTACGCTATTCAAACGCTGTTTAGTTTACTGTATTGCGTTGCTAAACCTGATGGAAATGGAAATTCTTTTTATTTGCAGCAATCCTGAATATGCTGTCATGCTGAGGTACGAAGCATCTGTTTCGTAGGTTGTAGATGCTTCGTACCTCAGCATGACAAAAAATATAATGACTGAAACGATAGGTTTTGCTTAGCCTTTCTGCTTTTAACTTTCAGCTTTTACGCCGCTACTTCCCTTAAATCGACCGCTACAACCCTCGAAACGCCTTGTTCTACCATAGTTACGCCATAAATAATATCGGTACTGGCAATAGTGCGTTTGTTATGCGATACAATGATAAACTGTGATTGATCGGAGAATTTACGGATAATATTATTGAATTTATCGATGTTGGTATCGTCCAATGGCGCATCAACCTCATCGAAAATACAGAAAGGTGCAGGTTTTAACAGGTAAAGTGAAAATAACAGGGCAGTAGCCGTTAACGTTTTTTCTCCACCAGATAATTGATTGATGGATAAAGGTCTTTTACCTTTCGGACGGGCCACAATGTCGATATCAGCCTCTAAAGGATTATTAATATCTGATAAAATAAGGTCACAGCTATCTTCTTCATTAAATAAAGAACGGAAAACCACGATAAAATGTTCCCGAGCCTGGGTAAAGGCCTGCATAAATTTATCTTTCGCCGTATCGTCTATTTCTTTAATGGTTTGTAAAAGATCAGTTTTGGCTGCATTGAGATCCTTTTTCTGGTTCTGGATAAAGGTATAACGCTCTTCCATTTCTTTAAAAGCCTCCATAGCCATAGAGTTGATGGCACCAAACTCATCCAACTGACGCTTCATTTTTTCTACTTTCTGGCGCAGTTCGAACTCGCTTTCCAGCGCTTCAATTTCAGTCTCGGTTTCTAAAAGATCATTAATATCAATATTAAATTCGACAGCTAAGCGCTCTTTTAAGGCATTTAAATCGATTTTTAAAGCATTCTTTTTATCCTTGATCTCCGTTAACAGAAAATCGGTTTCTTCACGGTTTTTACGGATATTGGTCAGGTCGTTCTCCACTTCGTTGATACTTCCTTTACTCGTAAAATAAGCTTGTTCGGCTTCCGCAAGGCCTTTTTCCATTTCCTCACGTTGCTGGTACATCTCTAAAAGCGTATCATCATTCAGATCGGTATGTTGTAAAGTTGCGGTAATCTGGGTTAAAGCTTCCTGTAATTCTTTGTCGTTTTGGGCAATGCGTTTATTCAGCGCTTCTTCCTGTACGAAACGATAATCTAAATCTTTTTCCAGGCTTGAAAGTTTATTCTGTTGCTGGTGGAACCGGATATTGTCCTGATTATATTTACCCGCGCTTTCATTTACCTGGTCGGCAATTTCCTGATAGTTAAGCTGTTGCTCTTGTAAATTAACGTGCGCTTCCTGCTGGTTTTTTTGCAATTGAACCAAAGCAGGTAATTTTTCCGATAAAGCCTTTTCAATCGATACGATCTTTTGGGCGATATCGGTTTTGCGATTTTCGCTGGTGGTGATAAACTCCTGGTATTGATCGCGACGAGTCTGAACAGAAATGTGTTCGTTGTTTAAACGGTTCATTTCCTGTTGTAAAGCGTTGATCTGATTAATTTTTGACGCCTCTTTCAGGTTAAATATATTATCTGTTTCAGCTTTAATTGCGGCATCATACTGGTTAATCAATGAGTCTGAAACCTTGATTTCTTTGGCCAGGTTTTCTAAATTCTTTGCACGGCCAATTCTCTTACCCTCAAATAAGCCCACAGAACCACCGGCCAGGGTAAATTTAGTTTGCGCATATTTTCCATTTTTGGCCAAAATGGTTAAACTATCGGTTGGTGTTTCTTTGAAAAGATTTTCCTGCTCGGCTATTGCGATATATACATTTTGTAAAAGGAGGTTGCAGAGGTGCTGGTATTTTTTGTCGACTTCAATAACCGATAAAGCAGAAATGAGACCTTCATGCGAGCCAATAACCGGGTTTTTATCGGGAACATTCTCTAATATAAAGAAATTAGCTCTTCCACGGCTGGCATCTGTTAAAAGATTAATGGCCTGAACCGCATCGGCATATTTTTCTACTACGTAATGATTCATTACTGGTTCGAGGTAATTTTCTATGGCAATTCGGTAATCCTCATTACAGAATAAGATATCAGAAAGGAGTAAAGCGCTTTTGGCAAAAGCATTGTTTTTCTTTAAAAAACGGATCGACTCCGGAAAACCTTCTAAACTATCAACCAGCGATTTAGTCAGGTTATACTCGTTCTGCTTGGCATCTTTTTTACGGTTTTCGGTCGTTAATTTTTCCTTGTTCGAACTTAAGTTGCTTTCTGAAGCGGCTAATTTGTCTTTTAAGATTTCTTCAGCTTCCGTCAGGTTTTTAATATTGGCCTGTTTTTCCCTCACCTGGATATCCAACTCAGCCAAAGCATGGTCAAATGCTTTTAATTCTAAGGTTTTGGTTTCGGTATCATCAACATTTCTATTGCTTTCCTGTACCAGGGCATCTTTTTGGATGTTGAGGATATCAATTTCTTTTTGCGATTGATATACATTATTCTGCAGTTCATTAACCGATTTGATCAGGTTGTCAATCCTGTTTTTTTCGGTTTGCTGTTGTTCACGAAGGGTATCGAGTGTAGATTTTAAGCTTTTTAAATCAGATTCTAAACGGTTAAAAACCTCCGTTTCTGTTACCACTTCCTCATTTAAACGTTTAATGTTGTATTTGATGTGGTTAACCTGATTTTTATCTTTTTCGAGTTCGCCGGATAAGCGTGTTTCTTTTTCCTGTAAAAAGCGCATCTGCTCGTTTTTTACTTTTTTTTCACTTTCGTAAGCGCGGATTTTGGAAACAAACTCGTTTGTGGCCTTTTGTTGTATCGAAAGATTTTTTTCCTGACTAATGCTACCCAGCTTCAATTTTTGCAGTTCTGCTTCGCCAGTATCTATTTTAGTGTTAAGTTCTGTCCGGTTTACCTGCTGGTTTTGCTCCTGTATTTCTAAAGCATTTAAGTCGGTACGAAAGAACGCAATACGATGAGTAGCCAATTGTACGCTCAATTCGCGGTACTGCTCTTTTAATTTATAATAACGTTCTGCTTTACGGGCCTGATTTTCTAACGTTTTAAGGTTTTTTTCAATCTCAAAGAGTAAATCCTCAACCCGTTCTAAATCGGTTTCTGTATCTTTTAACTTGTTGAAAGTCTGCTTTTTACGTAATTTGTATTTCGAAATCCCAGAGGCTTCCTCAAATAAGGAACGGCGGCTATGTTCTTTATTGGTAATGATTTCATCAACCATTTTAAGCTCGATGATCGAATAACTATCTGAACCGATTCCGGTATCCAAAAACAGGTCGGTAATGTCTTTTAACCTGCACTGAACATCGTTTAAACGATATTCACTATCACCGTTTCTGTAAAGTTTACGGGTTACGGTAACCTGCGAGTATGCGGTCGGAAGAATGTTTTTGGTGTTATCAAAGCTTAACGAAACTTCGGCTAGCTGTGCTTGTTTACGGTTTTTTGTTCCATTGAAAATGATGTTCTCCATCTTCTCAGAACGTAAGGCTTTGGTGCTCTGCTCGCCCAAAACCCAGCGCATGGCATCAATTACATTGGATTTTCCGCAACCATTAGGCCCAACAATAGCCGTAACCCCCTCATTAAAATTGATGGTCACTTTATCGCCAAAGCTCTTAAAACCTTTAATTTCTAACCTGGTAAGTTGCATGGTTTGTAATCGGGAGAACCGACCCCAATATTAAGTATAATTTTGTGTTTTTTCAAGTGGTTTTAACCGCAAGGGTTGCAGAGAGAAAAGGGAAAAGGACGCAAAGTGAAAGGATAAATTATTCTATCATCCACATTACATTTTCCATAATTAACCACGAAGGCACAAAAACACAAAGTATAAATTAATGCTCTTCGTGACTTGGTGCCTTTGTGGTAAAAAACTTATTTCACAATCATCAGTTTCGCAAATTTAAGCAGTAACTGTTTGTTGCCTAATCCTTGAAAAAATACTGTTGCTTTTACATCGGGTAATGTTCCTTCTAAGCTGATGATTTTTCCAAAACCGAATTTTTCGTGTTCTACTTCCATACCACCTTGAAATTCATGGGGCTGCGATGGAGTAAAGCCTGGCGTTGGGATGTGTGCTTTAGCTAATAACGTAGTGGTTTTTGGTCGCGCTGGTGGGGCAGAGGCAGTTGCGCCAGCCGCTGGTTTTGGTTTGCTGAAGAAATCGCGTGGCTGCGAAGTCCATGTTTTGCGCTCATCATCAAAATTACCATCAAAAGAATTCGATTTAGCAGGTTTTACATCCAGCTCTAAAAATTTCGGGTTAATTTCATTAATGAAACGGCTTGGTTCGCAATTGGTTAGCGTTCCCCAGCGGTAACGCGAGGTTGCATAAGTAATGGTTAACTTAATTTCCGCGCGGGTAATGGCCACATAAAATAATCGACGTTCCTCTTCCAGGTCGGAGCGGGAGTTAACCGACATTTGAGAAGGGAAAAGGTTCTCTTCCAAACCTACAATAAACACGTTTTTAAACTCCAAACCTTTCGCCGAGTGGATCGTCATTAACGAAACTGTATCCTTGTTCTTATCACCATCCTTATCATCATTGGTTAACAGGGCGACATCCTGCATAAAGATATCAAGTCCTTTTTCCTCTATATCTTCACGCTCTGCAAATTCCTTAATACCGTTTAATAACTCCTGGATATTCTCGTAACGCGCACGTCCTTCAACACTGTCATCCGTATAAAGCTCTTTTAAAATGCCTGTATGCTGTGCAATAAACAATGCAGAGTCGTAAGCATCAAGTTTTTTCGCTTCAGCCTGAAAACTCTGTACCATCATTGAAAAATCGTTCAGTTGATTGGCCAAACGTCCGTCAACATATTCGTGTGCGTTCGAAATTACATCCCACATGGTTTTTCCATTCTGGTCTGCCGCAACAATTATTTTATCAATAGAAGTATCGCCAATGCCACGCTTAGGGTAATTAATTACCCGTTTAATGGCTTCTTCATCTTTCGGATTAAAGGTTAAACGGAAATAAGCAATTAAATCTTTAATCTCCTTACGCTGGTAAAAAGATGTTCCGCCATAAATTTTGTAAGGGATATTCAGTTTGCGCAAACCTTCCTCCATCGCCCTGCTTTGTGCATTGGTACGGTAAAGAATAGCAAAATCGTGATAAGTGTATCCTTTTAAGCCGCGCTCCTGGATAATCGATTCGGCAACCAGTTTACCTTCTTCATTATCGGTAAAAGCACGCGCAACCTTAATCCTGTCACCCTCAACATTTTCAGAAAATACATTTTTTTCCAATTGGTTTTTGTTGTTGGCAATAATGCTGCTTGCAGCATCAACAATATTTTGGGTAGAACGATAATTCTGTTCTAATTTATAAACCTTTAAATCAGGATAATCGCGTTCGAAATTTAAAATGTTCTGGATATTTGCTCCACGGAAAGCATAAATACTTTGCGCATCATCACCCACTACACAGATGTTTTGATAAGCAGCCGCCAGTTTTTTTACAATGGTATATTGTGAAAAGTTGGTATCCTGGTACTCATCTACCATCAGGTATCTAAATTTCTGCTGATATTTATTTAAAACTTCCGGATGTTCTTTTAACAGGATATTGGTTTTAAACAATAAATCGTCAAAATCCATTGCACCGGCCCTGAAACAACGTTTGGCATATTGTTCATAAATCTGCCCAATAAGCGGTCGTTTATTTTGAATGTCTTCTGCCTGGATCTGGTCATTGGATTGATATTCACCCCAGGAGATCAGGTTGTTTTTTGCAGATGAAATTCTACCAAAAACGAAATTTACCGCATAAAGTTTATCATCCAGTTGCATTTCTTTTAAAATGGCACGCAGTACACTTTTGCTATCGTCGGTATCGTAAATGGTAAAATTGTTCGGATAACCGATTTTTTCGGCCTCAACACGCAAAATTTTCGCAAAAACGGAGTGAAAGGTACCCATCCAGATGTTTTTCGCCTCAGCGCCAACCACTTTACTAATACGCTCGCGCATATCCTTACTCGCTTTATTGGTAAAGGTTAAAACCAGAATGTTAAATGGATCGGTACCGGTTTGAATCAGGTGGGCTACACGAAATGTAATTACCCTGGTTTTGCCCGAACCTGCACCCGCAACAATCATTACCGGTCCTTTTGTGTTTTCTACTGCTGCTCTTTGTTGTGGGTTTAATCCTTCTAAATAATTCAAATCGGCTCCTGTTTTTTTGAGGTTCAAAAATAACAATTATTGGGGTTTTTTGCCAAAGTTGTTAGTAATTAGTTAGGTGTTGTGAATTGAATTTTATTTTAATTGATTTTGAGGAAAGCCACATCCTCGTTTTATTAGCATCGTTACTCCTTTGCTTTGCTCATACGCCTTCAGGCCTTTTGCACTAGGCCGGTATCCGCTTCGCCAAGGTTTATTTTAAATGGGGTTTTGCTGCTATTGAGGGTTTAAACCCCTCATTATTCGACCAAAATGGCGGGATTTTGTATTAAATAAATGCAGTATGCTGTCAGAATTACACCTTAATGATTTGGGTATAGAATTTGATATGTTTTCATTATGGAAGAGAAAAAAATAAATAAGGATATTGAGCTTACCGATATCCCAGATGGGGATAACAAAGATATTTATGTGAATTTAAAAGAGAAATTGGAAAGTGTTGAAAAATTTCCAGGAGTTTACAATTTTAAATTTATCATTACTGGCGGCTTAGATAAAATACAGGACTTACGTGCCATTTTACCTGATGATGAGTTTATTGAGCAAGCTTCAAAAACCGGGAAATATGTTTCGATTACAGTTAAAAAAACAATGCAAAATGCTGATGAGGTGATTGCTGTTTATAAGAAAGCTGGAAACATCAAAGGAATTATGATTCTCTAGTTTTAAATGGTATAAAATTATTTTGCAAAATTAATGTTATGGTCTGCGGGATTGGCTTGCAGGCCTTATACTCGAAACAACTATCTCAATTTGCTAAGGTTCAGCTAGGTTAAGTCTGTGCTATTATTCAAAGGGATAAAATTCATAACTTTAAAATTTATGGTAAATGATGGTTCTTTGAAGCACGAACCACATAATACGCATAATTTACCCTTTCTACCTTCCACCTCGAAACCCTCCACCTTACCTACATCCAATCTTCATTTCCACTCTCTACCTGGTACAACCAATAATTAACCAGCTGTTTAATTTCTGTATAATTACCATATTTGAAATGGATCTGACCTGCGGCGGTATGTAAAGAAAGATGACCAACATCAACACCCTTATGCCATGGATACTGAAAAGTGGTAATCGCCTGAATTTTATTGGGTTGTACAATTTCATTCGAAATATCCCATATCCCGCTTGTTTTAATAATGAAATCCTGATTTACTGAAATGCGGTGCCTTCTGTAACTGATATAAATCATCAGTACACCAATAAGAAAGTAGGGAATTGCAATACCGATAAAAGGTTTCACCTCGGGGATATTTAAAGCCAGGATTAAAAAGATTGAAACGGGTAAAACCAGTTTGAAAAAAATCGGTAAGTTTAGAAAACGCCAGTCGGGAATAAAGGTTTTTCCCATTAAGGGTGCATCACCCAATATCATTTTTAATAACTCATCACGCTCAATAGGGTTACAGCCTGGTATTTCCAAAGTATTTCCTTGCAATTCATGTCCTTTTTTACTTTGCCCAAAATGCGCCTGCCTTAAACTCATATTCAGCATGTTCATCTTCTTTTGAAAATAATTCTGGCTGTATTTGGTAATCTGCACTTTATTTGGACTGATCAATGTATTTTTCTTGGCAATCAGTCCAGAAGAGAGGAGCATGGCATCTTTATGCTGACTGATCTGGAGTTCGAAATATTTATAAAAGGTCCTAACCAGATTGATAATCAGCAATACAATTAAAAGGCATGCAATTAAAATGAAAACCGTAACAATGGTCAGCATTCCTGTTAACGTGCTCTGAATTTCATCTTTGTTAATTTTAAAAGCATCAAGCAATTGCCGGCCTTCATAAATAACCGTATAAAAAAAAGCGGCAAGTAGAGCTAAACTTTGTCCGTAATTAGAAGTTAAGCCAACCTTAAATAAGGTAAAACCACTTATCCTTAAAAAGGGCGCTTCATCCTCCAAATGGTTTTCATGTACCTTTTCCGGTTGCACTCCATCTACAGCCTTTCTATTCAGCAGATGCGCCTGAAGGTTGTAAGCAGCAGTTTCGTTAATAGCTTTTATACTTACTTCTTCGCCATGTGCACCCGCAGTGTCGATTTTTAAACCATAAACACCGATAATTTTCTGCAGAATATTCTGGTTAATGTTAACCTGCTGAATTTTATCGAGTTGAATAATGACCTGGTCGCGATTGAATATGCCTTTATTTACTACAAATTCCTGCTTTTCTTTATCCAGGAAGAAGGTGAATTTTAAATACCATAAATAGGCAAATACGAAGCTAATTAAAATGATTGCCAGGATGCCCATTATCAGGTAGATAAATGAGGTACTCGACATTTTTACAAATGCTATAATAAATAAGAAAAAACTTGCCTTTACAATTTTAACCAGGGTATGCGCACCCATTATAATAATGCCAAAAGCCGATTCGCGTTGTGGTTTACTAAAATCGTTGTCCATCATATTTCTGTTTCAGTGCCTGGGTTTTCGAGCAGGTCTAATTTTTTCAAAAGTAAGTCCCTGATGCTTTTTGCTTCTTCTATTGCGATGCCTGATATGTGGATATGCCCGGTTTGGCCCCCGGCAGTAAATAGCTGTAGCGATCCTAATTTGTATATCCTTGAAAAAATACCTTCGTTTAATTCAATATGCTGAATCCTGTTTAAAGGAACAATTGTGGTCGATTCGGCTATAATTCCACTTTTATAAATTACATCATGTGTACGTACCGCGTAACCACGTTTTTTAAAACTTAAACGGAAAAGAATGAAAAAAATAACCGCCAGGATGAAATAAACAGGGACAATCCAAACTGCATTTGGTTGTATTTCATCAACAAACAATAAAAGCGAAGTAATGCCAACTCCCAGCAGCACAAAAAAAATCACCAGGTTGATACAGATAATTTTCCAATAACTGGAATGGGGTTGTTTTAGTGAAATTTCTTCATACTTCGGAAGATGATTAAGATCAATGGTTTCGTTCGTGAAAGATGTATCGGAGGACATAATTAAAATTATAACACGTATTAATCAAATATCTGACTAATATTTAATGCTTTTGTTACCTCGCTACAATAAACTTTTTCGCGGTATTGTACTGTCCTGAATCGGAAGAGATTTTAAAGAAATAAATGCCAGGTACAAAAGTAGAGGTATTAATCTCTAAGGTATGTTTACCCGTATTCAAATATTCATTTACCACTGTTTTAACCAGGCGGCCCATTAAATCGTAAATCTGAATGTTCAGTTTGTCCGATTCGGGCAAAACCACATCAATAAAAGTTTGCATTGCCGCAGGGTTTGGGTAGTTCTGAGAAACGGTAAACTTTAGGAATTTATCAAAAATAGCTTTGTTAATGGCATCAAAAATTACGTAACTTACTAATCTGTAGCCACGTGCATTTGGGTGAAAAGCATCCTGATACAGGGTAAAATCGCGCCTCATGGCTGCATTTACATCCGCAAGGTAAATCTTATATTCTGTGGCTAATTTTCTGTAAGCCGCATTAATATTCCTAATGTTGGTGTTTACGGCAACATAACCTTTATTAGTCCTGTCATCAACAAACTGAAGGGTGCATAAAATGGGTACTAATTTTTGTTTCAAGCTCGAAGTAATAAATACCCGCATGTTGGCCACTGTTTCTGCTACACTGCCTTTACCTGCAGCAATGGCAACTGCATCATTAATCCCCATATCAATCACAATAAAGCCTGTTCTGTTGGCTATTGCGTTATCAATCCGGAGTAAACCCTGAAAAGTAGTTTGTCCACCTATGCCGTGATTGGTAATATCGACTATTTTATTGGTGTAACAGTTTAAAAAATTATTCTGGAGCATGGTTTGGAAACCCACACCATTTACGCCTTCTACTGTACTGGCTCCAAAAGTTACAATGTTTATACTGTCTTTCGAGTAATATTGGGCTGCTTCGGGGCAACTTACACGGGTGGGGTTTGGCGTTTGAGCGAAAGAATAAATGCGAACAAACAGAAGCAGCAGCAGAGATAAAAATACTTTTGCGCTAAACTTCATTGTTAATATTCTTTCTTACAGGATTTAAGGATATCTGTTAAAGGCGCAATTTACAAAAAAGTAAATATAAATGATACTGTACCTTTCTCTTTTTTACAAACAATAAACTATTTTTTTGTATTCGTTAATAGACGTGCATAAATTTAAAAATCCAGTTTTGAGGCGGAGCGAAATTTTACTTATACAAAGTTATAATTTGTAGCTACTTAGTAGGCCATTTATTTGGTAAAGCCTATATTTGTCCAAATTCATTTTGTTATGCAAGAGATTAAAAATTATGTAGAAACGCACAAACAACGTTTTTTAGATGAGCTGTTTGAGTTGTTGCGTTTTCCGTCGGTTAGTGCTGATCCGAAATACAAAGGCGATGTTTTAAAAACTGCCGATTATGTTGCGCAGAAATTAAAGGATGCAGGTGCAGATAACGTTGAGATCTGTCCAACAGCCGGTTATCCGATTGTGTATGGTGAAAAAATTATAGATGCTTCTTTACCAACCGTTTTAATATATGGTCACTATGATGTTCAGCCTGCTGATCCATTAGAGCTTTGGCATACCCCACCTTTCGAACCAACTGTACGCGATGGCAAAATTTATGCCCGTGGAGCCTGCGATGATAAAGGCCAGTTTTACATGCACGTTAAAGCTTTCGAATTGATGGTGGAGACCAATACATTGGCCTGTAACGTTAAATTTATGATCGAAGGTGAAGAGGAGGTAGGTTCTGCAAACCTTGGTATCTTTGTAAAAGATAATGCCGAGCGTTTAAAAGCTGATGTAGTTCTAATTTCTGATACCTCTATGATCAGCATGGAACACCCGTCAATCGAAACCGGTTTACGTGGTTTAGCGTATATGGAAGTAGAAGTGGTTGGTCCAAACCGCGATTTACACTCTGGCGTTTATGGCGGTGCAGTGGCTAATCCAGCGACTATTCTGTGTAAAATGATTGCTTCATTGCATGATGAAAATAACCACATCACCATTCCTGCTTTTTATGATAAAGTGCTGGAATTAACCGATGAAGAGAAAAAAGCATTAAACGCTGCTCCTTACGATGAAGAAGAATACAAAAAAGACCTTGATATTGAAGAAGTTTGGGGCGAAAAAGGTTATTCTACCTTAGAGCGTACCGGAACACGTCCAACTTTAGAGGTTAACGGGATCTGGAGCGGTTACATTGGCGAAGGCGCAAAAACGGTATTGCCAAGTAAAGCCAATGCCAAAATCTCGATGCGTTTGGTGCCACACCAAAGCTCAGAAGAGATTGCCGAAATTTTTACCAGGCATTTCGAAAGCATTGCACCTAAAAATGTAAAAGTTAAAGTTACCCCTCACCATGGTGGCGAGCCGGTGGTAACCCCAACTGATAGTATCGCATACCAGGCTGCAGAAAAAGCAATTGAAGATAGTTTCGGCAAAAAAGCAATTCCTACGCGTGGTGGTGGTAGTATCCCGATTGTAGCTTTGTTCGAAGAGGCATTGGGCATCAAATCCGTACTTTTTGGTTTCGGTTTAGATAGTGATGCGTTGCACTCACCAAATGAAAAATACGATATTTACAATTATTATAAAGGAATAGAGACTTTGCCGCTGTTCCATAAATATTTCGCGGAATTGAGCAAATAAGTCATCTTATTTGTCAGTCTGATCCGAGTCAAAGATCATCCCTGCCTATTTTTATAAGCAGGGATTTTTTTTGCCATTTTTTGAAAATGAGCAGTTTGTTTTTCATAGATGCTGTAGTCCCGCCATTCGCTTCAATCTTTTGTGTTACTGTTGTGCTGAGTTTAAGAGCGGTGCAACAAAAAGTATTTTCGCTACTGTCAGGTTTATTTAACAGTGGTCTGTTTTTCAGCGCAAAACCTGTTCCTGCAATAGCATTAATGATGCACCTTAAAGCCCCAGATAGTACAGTTTGTCCTGCCAGCTAAACCCGACCGGAGTGTAAAACCCACAGCCCGAAGCATGAGGGCGAGGATTTGAAACGAAGGGCGGGACTGCTGAAACCGAAAAGCACTGTTACTGCTTTCCAAAACAGGATAAATAAATTTAAACTTAATTGTTAGTCTGAATGAAGTCGAAGATCATCCCTTCCTATTTTTATAAGCAGGGATTTTTTTTTGCCATTTTTTGAAAATGAGCAGTTTGTTTTTCATAGGTGCTGTAGTCCCGCCATTCGCTTCAATCTTTTTATGTTACTGTTGTGCTGAGTTTAAGAGCGGTGCAACAAAAAGTATTTTCGCTACTGTCGGGTTTATTTAACAGTGATCTGTTTTTCAGCGCAAAACCTTTTTCTGCAATAGCATTAATGATGCACCTTACAGCTCCAGATAGTACAGTTTGCCCTGCCAGCTAAACCCGACCGGAGTGTAAAACCCACAGCCCGAAGCATGAGGGCGAGGATTTGAAACGAAGGGCGGGACTGCTGAAACCGAAAAGCACTGTTACTGCTTTCCAAAACAGGATAAATAAAATTTAAACTTATTAGTTAATCTGAGTGAAGTATAAGACCGTTTATAAGTGCAAAATGATATTGTTAATTTTTAAAGCACAGATTTTTTTCTAAATTGGTACCATGAAACACCTCATCTCATCTCTTTTACTTTTATCGGGGCTCACTTCTTTTGCTCAAGATACTAAAACGATTAAGCAGTCTGGAAATCCAATTTTTCAGGGTTGGTATGCAGATCCTGACGCTGCTATTTTTAACAATAAATATTGGGTTTATCCAACCTATTCGGCAAAATATAAGGAACAGGTATTTTTGGATGCCTTCTCGTCTGACGATTTGGTAAAATGGAAAAAACATCCCCATATTTTAGATACTGCAGCCGTAAAATGGGCCAATAAAGCGATTTGGGCACCTGCAATTGTTCAAAAAGACAAAAAATATTACCTGTTTTTTGGTGCAAACGATATTCAGAGCGATAATGAAGTAGGTGGGATCGGTGTGGCCGTTGCCGATAAACCAGAAGGACCTTATAAAGATCATTTAGGGAAACCTTTGGTAGATAAATTTCATAATGGCGCGCAACCGATCGATCAGTTTGTGTTTAAAGATAAAGACGGACAGTATTATTTAATTTATGGAGGCTGGAAACATTGCAATATTGCCAAATTAAATAAAGATTTTAGCGGGTTTTTACCATTTGAAGATGGCACCATCTTTAAAGAAATTACACCCGATAATTACGTGGAAGGGCCATATATGTTTATCAGGAACGGTAAATATTATTTCATGTGGAGCGAAGGTGGCTGGACTGGTCCTGATTATTCAGTAGCTTATGCTGTTGGCGATTCGCCATTTGGTCCGTTTAAAAGAATAGGAAAAATATTAAAACAAGATGCTGCTATTGCAACTGGGGCAGGCCATCATTCTGTGATTATTAACGAGAAGAAAGGTCAATATTATATTGTTTATCACCGCAGACCATTAACCGAAACCGATGGAAACCACCGGGTTACCTGTATTGATGAAATGAAATTTGATGCAGATGGAAATATTCTTCCGGTAAAAATTACAAACGAAGGTGTAAAAGCCCAAAAAGTAAAATAATTGATGTTCTGCTGGAGATTTATTTGGTTTCCAGCAGCACTTCACTGCTTTCCAAAACCTTTTTTACCTGTGTTTTATTAAGGGTATTAAATCCAAATGTACATAATAGTAACATACAGGCAAGGCCTAACCAAAGCCAGTTATAACCAAGGTTTTCTGCCACTAAAAAGCCCAGATAGGGGCCGGCAAGTTGTGCGAACGACCAGCTTAAAGTGTAACCTGCAGCATATAAACCTCTATTGTGCTCATTACTTCTGCTAATAACGATTGTATTGATGAAAGGTAGAGTAAGCATCTCGCCACAGGTAAAAACAACAATGGTTAAAATGGCCATAACAACATGAAAACTTACCGGAGCACTTAATAAGATATAAGAAATCGAAAATAGAACAGCGCCTATGATGATGAAAAACATGGGCGATCTTTTTGCTTCAATTTTATTGATCATTACCATCTCGAACAGGGCAATTACGGCTCCGTTGATGCCTATTATAATGCCTATGGCAAATTCATCGATATGCCATTCCTGTTTAAAAAACACCGGCACAATCCTGAACATTAAAAAAGCGCAGGTAATAAATATGGTTGTGAGGAGAATAAACTTTACATAGAAAGCATCCTTCCATGGTTTCATAATGACCATACTATTGGCCGTTTCCTTTGCCTTTTTAATGAAACCTTTTACCTGTGGTAAAAATGTGAGGATCAATAAACCCACAATAATACTTACAACACCTTCAACAATAAAAAGTAGTCTATAATTGATGGATGCAATTATACCTGCAAAACTGATCCCTATAGACCAGCCCATATTTGTAGCCAACCTGTTTAAGGAGTACGATCTAGTTAAAGTACCTTCTGCGGAGTAGTAGGCAACTGCTGTAAAATTGGCAGGACGGAAAGCCTCAGAGAAAAAACTTATTACCACTGCCAAAATACATAAACTATAAAAGTGGGTTAAAGTAGAAAACAAGATAAATAGCAGGCCACTTATGATGGAAGATAAAACCTGTACAGGCCTGAAACCGATCATATCGGTTAATTTACCACCTGTTGCTGAGCCCAGCACCGAACCAACACCAAATAAAATGATGATTAAACCTGCATCTGTTACCGATCTATGCAAACTTTGGGTAACAAACAGGCCCATAAAAGGTACCGACATGCTTCCAAACCTGTTAAAGAGTATCACAAAGCTTAGTAACCAGGTTTCCCTGCTTAAACCGCTGAAAGAGGTTTTATAGGTATTGTAAATTGCGGTAATCATAGATAGTGGCGTAGCTCACCAAAAGTAAAACAATGTAGCTGCATTTGCCTTAATTTTTTGGTAATAGCTTGGCAATTTTTATCATAGATTTAATTAATTTTTATTAGAATTGCTATCAATAAGTTAACTATGCTCGCCTCAAACACTCAACAATTAACACCTTGCCCTTTCTTAAGTATCATAAGGGGATACCATGATCCAAAATCTCCGCAAAAGAATGTCGGAGAAGAATATATTTATCAGGAGAAAATCTTTCTCAATTTTTTTCAGATCGGGTTGTTCGAAACTTACCATTTTTTATACAACGAATGTATAGACGACGAACATTTTAAACAATGGATTATACAGTTAAAAGGTGCTGATTTTTACCGACAAGCTACCTTAAAATTTAACCATTGGTATGCGGATGCAGGTCATGTTACTAATAATCGTTTTGTGAGTGTGTTAAGTGAAACGCAGCATCAGTTCTGGGAAAAGAACGGGTATTTAAAAATTGATAAAATAATCGATGCACAACGCTGTAATGCTGTAATTGAACTGATAATCAAAACACTTGGTGTGGATATGGAGAAATCAGAAACCTGGTATAATGATCATCAATTATTGCAGGGGCTTATGCTCCAGCTTTATCAGCATAAAGCGCTTGATGATATCAGGAACGATGAGCAGGTAAAATCGGTTTTTGCAAGTTTGTACGATTCTGGTGCACTATTGCCTAACTGCGAAAAAGTAAGTTTTAATCCACCTGTAAATGGAGATTTTACTTTTAAAGGCAGTCCGCTTCATTGGGATATTGATTTTAATGTCGGCCCAACCTATTATATTCAGGGATTACTCTATTTAAATGATGTTCCGGTAAACCGTGGCCCATTTAGCCTGATTCCGGGTTATCATCGTCAGATTGAAGCAGAACTCCAGCGTAAAAATCCCGAACTATTAATTGAGGAATTGAAAGCGCAAAACCTTGCCGTTCCTGTTGCTGGTGAACAGGGTGATCTGATTTTATGGTTGCAATCTATTCCGCATGCTGCCACGCCCAATCTTTCTGATATACCCAGATTTGTGCAATACCTTAGTTTTAATAATTTTTAACCTATCCAAAAACCCCTCTAAATGGAAACAACGCAACTGAGAGAAGAATTACGCCGAATAAGTGATGAAATTTTGAAACCTGGAGATTTTCACGATAAACTTGCACCTGCTATAACTGACTATGTGACCTTATTATCCAAAATCGTAAAAATCGATAATGACGATGAATTGAATAGAAGACACATTCAAAGTGAAATGGGGCAGGCTATTGGGACATTTTGGGCAGCGCAATGTGTGAAGGAAATTTTAAGGACCCAGCGTTTTGTGAGGAGTTTATATGCTGCCATTAAGGAAAAACTGACTCAAAAAGCAGGTCCGGTTCAGGTGATGTATGCTGGTACAGGCCCATTTGCAGCCCTGGCTCTACCGGTAATGATGCATTTTAGTCCGGCTGAAGTTCAATTCACAATGTTGGAAATCAATCAGCAGACCTATGATATTTTACAACAGGTATTAGAAGCGTTTAATTTAAGGGATTATATAGCGAAGTGCGAAATTGCCGATGCCACAATTTATCAGTTAGAAAATACAAATATCGACATTGTTTTAAGCGAGACCATGAGCAGGGCACTTATAAAAGAGCCACAAGTTGCCATTATGCTTAATTTTGCAAAACAACTACCTTCAGATACTATTTTTATACCCGAAGAAATAAGCGTGGGATTGAGTACACAACAAAAAAGTGGAGCTGAACCCAAATTAATAAAGCCTTTGATTGAGTTTAATACCGCTTTAAGGCAAAAACTGGTCGATAACACGGTTGGTTTTAACTGGCAATTTGATGAAGTGATTGTCGAAAGCGATGTGGAAAAGGATGAACAACTCTATCTTTCTACTGAAATTAAAGTGTACAAGGATAATTTTTTAGGTTTTAATGATTGTTCGCTAAACATATTGGAAAGAATTAAAACAGATAAATTAGATCCAAAAAAAATAAAATTCAGATATGTTTTAAAGGAAACACCTGGCTTTATGGTTTATAATTAATGATTGAACAGCTTTAATTTTAATAACTTTGCTGCATCAGAACAAATATGCCGCCAGAGAAAAAAATCCCCAATAAAGCTCCAACTACCAGAAAACCTAGCCCTAGAAAACCAGCTGCTAGAAAACCTGCAACAAATAAAAAAAAGAAAGGTGTTTTATCAATTCAGCTCAAATTATTTATTGCAGGCTTACTATTGGTTTTACTTTCGCCATTTTATTACGGTTACGTGCTAAGAAGTTTTGTGGCCACCTGGCGATGGGTTAAAGATTGGGGGCAAGATCCTAATTATAAAACTTATGAAAGTTTTAATATCAAAATCCCCAAAAAATATACAGTACATGGCATTGATGTTTCTTACTATCAGGGCAAAATAAACTGGCCAAAGGTAAAGGAAATGAAAGAGGATGAGGTGAGTATCCGTTTTGCATTTATCAAAGCTACAGAAGGCTTATTATTGGTTGATCCATATTTTCAAAGAAACTGGCGCGAAGCACCAAAATCGGGAATTATCTGTGGTGCTTATCATTTTTTCAGGCCGAAAAAGGATGGTAAAACACAAGCTAAATTTTTTCTACAGGTCGTTAATGTCGAAAAAGGCGATTTACCACCTGTGGTGGATATAGAATCATTAGATGGTGTTTCTCCTTTAAAAATGAGGGCTGAACTGTCTGATTTTCTTAATTATGTAGAACTAAAGACTAAGGTTAGACCGATTATTTATACCGGACTAAAATTTTATGAAGATTATCTGGTCGATTTTTTTGATGATTATCCTCTATGGATTGCCCATTATTACCAGCCCAAATTGAGATTGGATAAAAGCCGCTGGAAATTTTGGCAACACTCTGATAAAGCCAAAATTAATGGCATTGGTCATGTAGTTGATTTTAATGCTTTTAATGGCGATAGTTTAGCACTGGATAGATTATTAGTTCGATAGTTGGTTAATTGGTTAATTGTTTGAATTGATTAACTGTACTAAGGGTTAATTGGTTAATTGTTTGAATTGGTTAACTGTAACTAATGGTTAATCGGTTAATTGTTTAAATTGGTTAATCGACTCCAAACGCCAAACTATCTAATTACCACTGTACCGGAAACTAATGAACCAATGACTAATGAACTATTAAACTAAACCGCCCAGCTTTCGCATTTTTCTAAGAAAAACTCATCCGCTTCGGCACCGATGCCTATTTCTTCGGGAATATCTAAAAAGTAGCCGTTGTAAGTGAGGCCGCCAACAACCGGATCAACAAGATGACCTAATAGTGCCGTATCAAGATCGAAAAACTCTACATTCGGGCTTGCAAGGGCGAAATGAAGATTAGCGCTCAAGGCAATCCTGCTTTCGAGCATACTGCCGATCATGCATTTAACACCCGTTTGCAAAGCTTCTTCATGGATTTTTTGCGCTTCTAAAATTCCCCCCGATTTTGAAAATTTAATATTTAAATAAGTCGTAGACTGACTATTGATCAGTTTACGTGCATCATGATGGTTGTAACAGCTCTCATCGGCCATTAATTTAACTGGCGAATTGACGTTCAATTCAGGAAGTTTATCATCATACCAGGTTCTCATGGGCTGTTCGCAGAATTCAATATTGTACTTTTCCAGTTCACCAAGCGCAAATAAGGCGTCGTCGAAACTCCATCCCTGATTGGCATCCAGGCGTAAGGTTAAATCTTTGCCCACTGCTTCGCGGATGTGTTTCACCCTTTCTATATCATCATGAACTTTTTTGCCCAACTTAATTTTTATAATCCTGCAACCCTGACTCTTATATTTCAAAGCTGTTGCCGCCATTCCTTCAGGCGTATCAATACCAATGGTCATATCGGTTTCGATGGTCCGTTTTTGTCCGCCGAGAAATTTATAAAGTGGTAAACCTGCATTTTTGGCTGCAATATCGAATAGTGCCATGTCAAAAGCACTTTTAATGGTATTATTATGGTCGGCATAACCTAAAAGGTCGTTCATTCGTTCGGGAATTTCCAAAGGGTCTTTCCCTTTTAAAATTGCGGCGAAATCTTTAGCCATGGCAATGCAGGTTTCTTGTGTTTCACCAACAATCATCGGGAAAGCAGAACATTCTCCAATACCATGAATACCTGCATCAGTATAAATCCTGATCAATACATTCTGTGCAAAATGCATGGTTCCGGTGGCAATCACAAAAGGTTCCATCGGTATGCTAAAGCGGTATATTTCGGTATGGGTAATTTTCATTTTTTTAAGGCTGAAGGTGTAAGGTTATGGGTTGTCTAATTCAAAATGTTGTCTGTCCTGTTCTATAATTGCTTTTAATTCCTCTTCTTTTGGTAAATACAATAGATATTTACTGGCAAACAACTGATTTTTATCACTTAAAACTGAATATTTTACAATTGTTTCATCCTTTTCGGTGCAGAGTAATAATCCAATGGTTGGATTGTCGCCATCATTTCTTTTCAAATCATCATACATTCTAACATACATATCTATTTGTCCGATGTCTTGATGGTTTAAACTTGTTGTTTTAAGATCAATGATTACGAAGCATTTTAAAATATAATTGTAGAAAACGAGGTCTATAAAGAAATCTGAAGTATCTGTTACAATATGTTGCTGACGCGCAACGAAAGCAAATCCTTTACCAAATTCCAGTAAAAACTTTTGAAGATGGTTTATAATTGCAGATTCTAAGCTTTTCTCTGTATTTTTAGTATCAGGATCCAATCCTAAAAATTCAAAAATATAAGGATCTTTTATATAGTCTTGAATGTTTGGTTTCGGATTGTTCGTTTTTGGTCCGGTTAAGGAGCGTTCGTATGATAAAGAATTTATCTGCCTCTGTAATTCTCTACTGTTCCAACTTGATGTTATAGATTCTTCTATATAAAACTTTCTTTTTTCTTCAGAATCTAATCTGGATAACAGCCGATAATGTGTCCAACTCAATTCGGTACGCAATGCGTACCAAATTGGAAATGCAGAATAAAAAGATCGCATATTATTCAAATTTCTTTCATCAAAACCTTTCCCAAATTCCAAAGTTAATTGATTTGAAAGGATTCTTAAGGTTGCAGCGCCATACTCTGCACGTAATTTTCCCTGCTGTTCATCCTCAACAATAAGTTTTCCAATTTGCCAATACGATTCTAGCAATGCAGAATTTGCCGCACGAAATACTTTCAGGCGGGATTGGCTAATAATCTCTTTTATGGCATTAAATAACTCATTTTTGCTTAATTCCATTCATCGTATAGATTTCCAACTAAAGTATAAAAACAAAAACTAAATAGAAACAGGTTTGTAGATTATTAATAGATTTACACCTCAAAATTAAAATTCCATTTTCCCGCATACATTTTACATCACCTGTCATGTCAGAAACCAATAATTTAATACACGCTTCATCGCCATATTTACTGCAACATGCTCATAATCCTGTTAATTGGTATGAATGGGGGCAAGAGGCGTTAGCAAAGGCAAAAGCAGAAAATAAGCTCATTTTGGTGAGCATAGGGTATTCGGCTTGCCATTGGTGCCATGTAATGGAGCGCGAAAGTTTCGAAAACCATGAAGTTGCTGAAGTGATGAACCAGCATTTCATTTGTATTAAGGTAGACCGGGAAGAGCGTCCTGATATAGATCAGATTTATATGTATGCCATTCAGTTAATGACTGGGAGCGGAGGATGGCCTTTGAACTGTATCTGTTTGCCAGATCAGCGTCCGATTTACGGAGGAACATATTTCCGTAAAAATGATTGGATCAATATTCTTGAAAATGTTGCTGCACTTTGGGCAAATGAACCTGATAAGGCTATTCAATATGCGGAGCGTCTAACTTCAGGCATTAAAGACAGTGAAAAAATAATCCCGGCGCTTGAAACAGAAGAATACACTAACGATCATCTGACCGAAATTATTGAACCCTGGAAACGCCATTTCGATATTGGTTACGGAGGATACAACCGTGCCCCAAAATTTCCTTTGCCTAATAATTGGGTGTTTTTACTACGCTATGGTTTTTTAAAAGATGATGAATCTGTTTTTACAGCTGTTTGCCATACCCTTGAAGAAATGAGCAGAGGAGGTATTTACGATCAGATTGGTGGTGGTTTCGCGCGTTATTCGGTTGATGATAAATGGCATGTGCCACATTTCGAAAAGATGCTTTATGACAATGCACAACTGATCAGTTTATATGCAGAGGCTTATCAATGTACCAAGTTTGATTCTTTTAAACAGACCGTAGTAGAAACCATTAACTGGGTTTTTGAAGAGATGACTTCAGCCGATGGCTTGTTTTATTCGGCTCTCGATGCAGATAGTGAAGGTATTGAAGGTAAGTTTTATGTTTGGGATAAGGCGGAGTTCGATCAGGTTTTAGGTGAAGATGCAAAATTATTGGGCGCCTACTACAATATTACAGAAGAAGGCAACTGGGAAGAGGAACAGACCAATATTTTACGTAAAACCATCAATGATGATCAACTACTTGCCAGATTTGATATTGAAGCAGAAGTGCTTTACGATAAAGTAAAATCGGCTAAGGAAAAATTAATGGACGTGAGGAGTAAAAGGATCCGCCCGGGCCTGGATGATAAATGTTTAACCGCATGGAATGGTATGATGATTAAAGCTTTGGCAGATGCTGCACAGGTTTTAAATCACACACAATATTATGAAAAAGCATCAGCTGCAGCCACCTTTATTTTAAATCACCTCAAATCAGAAAAAGGTGGTTTATACCGCAATTTCAAAAACGGGAAAGCTTCTATTACAGGATTTTTAGATGATTACGCTTTTTTTATAGAAGCCTTGATTGCTTTGTATGAGTATGATTTTGATGAAAAATGGTTAGAAGAAGCAAAATTACTAACAGATTACGTAATCGATAACTTTACTGATGCAGATTCGCCTATGTTTTTTTATACCTCCGCAGAAAGTGAAGATTTAATTGCTCGTAAACACGAAGTAATGGATAACGTAATCCCGGCTTCAAATTCTACCATGGCACAAAATTTAAAGAAACTGGCTTTGCTTTTTGATATTGATGTTTATGCTGAAAAAGCTTCAGCAATGCTGGCTGCGGTTCAGCCGAAGATCAAAACTTATGGTTCAGCCTACTCTAACTGGTCTATTCAGTTATTGAACGAAGTTTACGGGATAAACGAAATTGCCATTACCGGCTTAGAAAGCGATTTGGTTAAATTAGAATTAAGCGGACATTATATTCCGAACAAAATTACATTAGGCGGAACAAAAAGTAACCTACCACTGTTAAAAGGTAAGCAAAGCAATGAAACAAAAGTTTATATTTGCCGAAATAAAGTATGCCAGTTGCCGGTTAACACTGTTGAGGACGCATTAGAGTATTTACAATAAATTAATTTAAATGAATATTTCACCAAACTCTGTAGTAGCGTTAACTTACGAATTGCATACTACTAACGAAGAAGGACAACAAGTTTTTGTAGAAAAAGCTGACGAACAAAATCCTTTAGTATTTTTATATGGCGTTGGCATGATGTTGCCTAAATTTGAAGAGCACTTAACTGGTTTAAAAACTGGTGACGAATATGGCTTTGAGCTATCTGCTGCAGATGGTTATGGCGATCTTGATCCAGGTGCTTTTGCAGATCTTCCAAAAACAATGTTTACTGAAGCAGGTGGCGAATTGCCAAATGTTGGTGATGTTATTCCTTTACAGGACAATAATGGTAACCAGTTCAGAGCAGGAGTTACTGCAGTTCATGATGAAACCATTTCAGTTGATTTAAACCACCCAATGGCTGGTAAAAACTTATTGTTCAGTGGTGTAATCTTAAATGTACGCGAAGCTACTCAAGATGAATTGGCTCACGGTCATGCTCACGGAGCTGATGGTCATTCAGGTCACTAAACAATAGATATAAACAATAAAGGGCTCAGGTTTAAAAACTTGAGCCCTTTTGCTATAATATTATTATAAATTCTTAAAAACCTCTTCTAAAATTAGCGTAAAACCGGGTAAAATAGGGGTAGTTACCTCTTCGCCTTCGGTAAGCAGTTTGGTGGGCTGAAATCTACCCTGATGATCCAAAATATACCTGAAAAATGATTTATCCGAAGAGCTTACAATCCAATATTCTTTAACACCTGCTTCTTCATAAACCTCATATTTGTTAATCAGTTCTTTTTTGTTGTTGCCCGGTGACAAAATCTCCACCAAAATATCAGGCGCACCTATACAACCACGTTCGTCGAGTTTACTCTGATCGCAAATTACCACTAGGTCGGGCTGTATAACGGTGTAAATCTCTTTGTCAATCTGATTTTTCTTAGCTAACCGGACATCAAATGGCGCCGAATAAACGCGACAGGATTTTCCTTGCAAGGTATTATATATTAGCCCGAAAATATTCGTTAAAACGCCTTGTTGAATATGGGAAGGGGCAGGACTCATTCTAAAAACACGTCCTTTAATAATTTCAAGGCGCTCTTCAAATTCAAAGCGCATATAATCGGCATAACTGTAAATAGCAGAGAAATCTATCTCATTAACTGTTTTAACAGGAGGGAGTTTATCTTCAGTTGAATATGGCTTGATATTCTTCATATTAGGTGTTTACCAAATATACTAAATATCTTAGTTTTCTCTAAAAATCGATTTTTAAACGCAGTCCACCATTGGTAAGATTGAGGTTTTCTTTTGAAAAAGTTTTCATCGGCAGTCTCAAAAAGGGCTCTATGGCAATGTTATTTTTTTTAGATATTTTCTGCTTGTAACCTAAAGAAAAATTATAGAATCCGATGTACTTATCAGGATCTATACTGGCTTCAGGCTGAGGCTCTGTGGTTTTTTCCTGAACAATAAATGTTTTCGAGTCAGCATAGCCATTAACAGGAGCAGAAGAAACATTCTGAACCTGGTTAACAATATAGTTGTTCTGTTGTGAGCTATTCAAAACAGCTAATGCCGAAACCCCGATATTGGTGTACAATTTTTCACTGATCTTATACTTTAATTCTAAAGGAATATTAATTCCACGCACTTTAGAATCAACCGATTCCAGGTTTCTGCCCGATAAAGTTTGTGGGGCGCCCGCGTTCAGCGATTCTGTGGTGCTAATGGCTGCATAAGAAACACCAGAATTAATAGACAGTTTATTTGCAATGGCATACGATAATGAAAAGCCATAGTTCATATTTACCTTATTATCATTACCCATTGCAGGGGCAACATATACATCAGGCTGCCATTTAGAGTTGTCATTAGTTTTAGATGAAGTTTTTTGCTGGTTGACACGACTATCCTGCGCCAATAACTCTTCGAACGTTGCTTTTTTATTCGGTAAGGCTTTTTTCTTTTCAGTTAAAATTTCGAAGTTTTTAGGGTTAAAAGTCGAAATATTAGTGCCTGCAAGTTTATTATCCAATAAATTGTTGTTTACAGGCAATAAACCTTCTGAATGATCTTCAAAAGTATAATTCTTGTTCTCTTCAACCGTCAGGTTTGTAATTTCTGTAATTTTATTTGGACGGTTGGCCGCAATAAGGTTATTTAAAACAGTGGTTGTATCATTTAATGGATTAGGGGTGTTTTTTGTAGGTGTACTATCACTAAGGTCAGTTGTTAAATTTGGTTGCGTTTTAGGCTTAGCTATGGCAAGATCAGTTTTTTGACCGGTATTGTTCAGGGCAAAAAATACCCCGCCGAAAACAAAAATCAGGGCAGCAGAAGCCCACATAGGCCAGTATGCTATCCTCCGTTTCTTATTCTCATTTCCCGAAAAGCGCTCCCAGGCACCAGTAGGATAAGTTTCCTCATGGTTTTGGAGTTGCGCGGTGATATGCTCAATTAATTCCTTATCCATTTTTCTCGTATGAATTGACCATGGTATTTAAATAAAGGGTACGTAACTTATTTTTAGAACGTGTTAAATACACACGGCTCGAACTTTCGGGGATATTCAGTATTTTCGATATCTCATCGTGTGCAAAACCCTCAATTTCGTATAAGTTAAACACCAGTCTTTGTGTATCTGGTAAGTGATTTAATAAATTCAAAATATCATTAACATGAAGTTCCGAAGCAACCGAAACCTGCGTAACCGGGTGTTCGCTTTCTGCAAGGTCATCTACATAAAACTGCACTTTCGAACTCCGTATTTTATCTATTGCTGTTCTTGAAGCGATCTGGGCAATCCAGCCTTTAAACGACCGCTGCAGTTCCTCCGGATTTTTAGGCGCCTTAAAGCCGGCAACATGTTTAAAAATCTTGATAAAACTGTCATTTACAAGCTCTTCACTATCCGAAGGGTTCTTGGTGTACCTTAAAATAATGCCCATTAAATAGCCATAAAATGATTTATACATCATTTCTTTACAGCTATTGTCGTTTTTTACACAGCCTTTTAAAATTTCCTCAAAACTGAGTATTTTTTTTATCACCCCTGTAAAGGACTATTTATTAAAGGTTTATCATGATTAATTGCTTGCAAATTTAAGAAAATAACACCACCCAATTTTTTGAGTGGTGTCAATTTTCAATCTCACAGGTAGTGTGATTTTTTATTTATTCGTCATAACCGATAAACCCAGTCCGGTAGTATCGGTTTTACTGGTTAAACCTTTGGCCCAAATGGTGTAAATCTTTCCTTTTTCAATTTTAATGGCTGGTAAGCTTACTTTAACCGTTCCACTTTGCTTTAATTGAAAAGTATAGCTGTCGTTAGGTGAAATATTGGTAAAAGTTGTAAACTCTTTAAAAGCTTTTGCTGTAAATAAAGGGGCATCAGTTCCTGCAACAGCTAAATCGTAAGTTGCAGTTCCAGGGCTTAAATTTACAAAACGAACTTTTGCCTTATCAGTTTCCGGAGCTTTTAAATCATCTTCCAGGATTAAAAGTTTTGTCGATTTTAAAGTATCAACCACAAACACCGAATAGAATGAGCCTGATTTTAAGCCTGCAGTTGCTGTAGTTACATATTTTAAAGAGTCTTTTTTAGCTACTCCAACCAACCTTGTTCCAGGATAGGCTGCATAATAGCCCAAATCTTTGGTGTAAGTAAAAAAGTTTATTTTTTGGTTGTCCAATATAAAATCCAAAGGACCAGTTCCAGGCGATGCATGAACAAAACCAATGCCTGCTGCTTCTATCGGATCGTTATTGAAATCCTTTTTACAAGCTGTAATGGTTAAAGTTATTGCAAATAGAGAGAGTATAATTTTTGCCGTAGTGCTAAAATTTTTCAAATTCGTTTTCATTTTAATGTTTAAATCAATTTTATGAACAAAATTGGTTAATGGCCATTAACGCTTTTTTCTTGTTAAACGGTTAATGGAATGAAAACGCTACAGCGGGTTTCAATTTTATAAAGAAAAAGCCACATGTTGTTGCATGTGGCTTTTAAAATGTGTTTATAATGAAGGCTTAAGCATACATTTCTTCACGAAGTTTTGCAACGTCGCTACTGTTAATATACTCATCGTAAGTCATTAATTTATCAATGGTACCTTTTGGAGTAATCTCGATAATGCGGTTGGCAACCGTTTCTGTTAACTGGTGATCTCGTGAGGTAAACAATATTGCGCCTTTAAAATCTTTCATCCCGTTGTTCAGTGCCTCGATCGATTCAAGGTCCAGGTGATTGGTTGGCTCATCAAACATTAATAAGTTCGCCTGTTGCAACATCATTCTGGAGAACATGCAGCGCATTTTTTCACCTCCTGAAAGTACTTTTACGTTTTTAAGCACCTCTTCGCCCGAGAATAACATACGGCCTAAGAAACTACGTACAAACTGCTCATCAGCATCCGTTCCGGAATATTCACGTAACCAATCCACAAGGTTTTCATCTTTACCAGCAAAATATTCAGAGTTATCGTTCGGGATATCAGCAGTGCTGATGGTAACGCCCCACTTAAATTCACCTTTATGATCAGTATCCCTACCGGTTAACACATCGTAAAATGCTGCGGTTGCTAAACTGTTCTGCGATATAACTGCAATTTTATCTCCTTTATTTACCATAAAGGTAACTTTGTCGAATAAAATGCCATCATTTCCACTTTTGCCTAAAGCATCAACCTGTAAAATCTGGTCGCCAGCCTCACGACCTGTATTGTTGAAGATAATTGCCGGATACTTTCTGCTCGATGCTTTGATTTCAGTAATATCGATCTTATCCAAAGCTTTTTTACGCGAAGTTGCCTGTTTCGATTTAGAGGCATTCGCACTGAAACGACGGATAAATTCCTGCAGTTCCTTCACCTTATCTTCCATTTTCTTGTTCTGGTCGCTGCGCTGTTTTAAGGCCAGCTGACTCGATTCGTACCAGAAAGTATAGTTACCGGTGTAAATGCTCATTTTCGCAAAGTCGATATCCACAATGTGGGTACAAACGGCATCCAAAAAGTGCCTGTCGTGACTTACTACCAATACGATATTCTGGTAATCGGCCAAAAAGTTTTCTAACCAGGCAATCGTTTCGATGTCCAAATCGTTGGTAGGCTCATCCAGTAACAAAATATCCGGATTACCGAACAGGGCTTGTGCCAATAACACACGTACTTTTTGCGTGTTATCCAGTTCTTTTAGTAATTTATAGTGGTTATCTTCAGTAATGCCCAAATTGCTCAACATGGTTGCTGCGTTGCTTTCCATGTTCCAGCCATCCATTTCAGCAAAAAGATTTTCCAGTTCTCCGGCACGTTCGCCATCCTTTTCTGAGAAATCTTCTTTCATGTAAATGGCATCTTTCTCTTTCATGATGGCATAAAGTTCTTTATGGCCAATCATTACGGTTTCTAATACCGAAAACTCATCAAATTCGTAGTGGTTTTGCTTTAAAACGGCCATTCTTTCGCCTGGAGTAAAAGCCACGCTACCAGAAGTCTGGTTAACCTCTCCTGATAAAATTTTAAGGAAAGTAGATTTACCTGCTCCGTTAGCCCCAATTACGCCATAGCAGTTGCCCTGGGTAAATTTTAGGTTAACATCTTCAAATAATGTGCGTTTGCCGTATCGTAATGATAAATTAGAAACTGAAATCATGCTGTAATTGAAATAAGCCGCAAAGATAGGGAAAAAGGTTGAGGGTAGGAAAGTGTTTAATGGTTTGATTGTTTTATTGTTGAAAGGTTGGAGGTTGGAAAGTTTGAAGGTGTTTGAATGTTTAAGGTTGAAAGGTTTTATTGTTGAAAGGTTGGAGGTTGGAAAGTTAAAAAGTTGGAAGGTTTTTGAATGTTTTAAGGTTGAAAGGTTTTAAGAATTTGGAAATGTAGGGGTTGGTGTTTTGTGGCAGATACAGCCCCGTTATTCGCTTTACTCCGTTGCACTACGTGTTCGCTACTACCGGGGTTTATTTTACAAAGTTGGGAAGCTTTTGGCCAATAGTTTAAAACCTATAGCCTTAAATTAACAACATTAATACATGGTTGATCAGTTTTTATCTTGGTAGAATTTTGTATTTTAGTAGTACACACAAAATGAAATCAATATGAAAAAATTAACACTAGGCATCATTATGTCTTCTATTTCCCTCGTGGCCTACAGCCAAAGTTCCCAGTATAAATATAAAGTAGATTTTTATGGAGATACTATACTAGTTGATGAGCGGGATAATACCATTGGCAAACAGAAGAAAGATTTTTTTGGTAATACCATCGTTGTGGATAAAGATGGCAAAACCATCGCCAGGCAAAAGCAGGATTTTTTAGGCAATACCATTTTAGAAAATGAAGCCGGAAAAACCGTGGGTACACAAAAGAAAGACTTTTCTGGTAATACCATATTAGAAACCGAACGAGGACAAAGCCTGGTACCAAAGCCTTTAGGCGGTTTGGTTCCGGGTGATGGGAACACAGAAGTTAGGGTGAGGCAAAAAACAGATGTATTCGGCAATATCACTATTGAAGACTACCAGGGACAAACGCTAAATGTTTATAAAACCGATATGTCGGGAAACATAATCATAGAAGATGGTAACGGCAAAACGATAGGCAAACAGAAAAAGAATTCTTTTGGCGAAACCATTATTGAAGATGAGCGTGGAAATGTATTGGCAAAATATAAAAAAGATGTTTTGGCGATACGGTGATAGAAGATGGTAATGGTAAAAAGATAGGGATTTATAAAACAGATATTTTTGGAGATAAAACTTTTGTTCCAGAACATTAATTAATTAAACCTCGCAGGTTTTTAAAACCTGCGAGGTTTGGACATCCCGATTATATACCAGCGTTGTAAACGAAAGCGGGGCTAAAGATCCGGTGAAAAACCGGGCCCCTGATTTCCAAAAAAAAACCTGAACTCAATAACTAAATGCAGTAACTATATTTTATGATCCCGGAGTTTTTATCTGCTAAAAATTTTATTTTAGCCTTATGCAAAATCATCTCTTGCTCGAAACCATTAAAACCACCCTTCAAAAAAGCAAAGTAGAAAAACTGGCTGCCATTGCTTCAGAAGAAACCTTTTCGGTAAAAGACCTGATCGATTTAAGTTTTTATCATGATGAACAGATCGGGTTTCGGGCGGCATGGATTCTGGAGAACGTTTATACCGCCCACCAGCTTCGCTTTTTGCCTCATACGATTTATTTCTTGGATAAACTCCCACAACAGCATAATTTATCAGCATTGAGGCACTATGTTAAAATTCTGGCCTTTATGACGAAGAAAAATGCTGCTGAAGCGGTTAAAAAGATCGTTGCCGGTTACGATACCGGTCATTTGGTAGAAGTGGTTTTTGCCTGGCTCATTGATGAAAAAATTCCTGTGGCCATAAAATCACACTGCCTTAATATTCTGGCAAATTTAAACACTAAACATCACTGGATCAGGGAAGAGCTCTTGCAAACCATGGATTTTCTGGTGGATAAAGAAAGCATTGCCTTTTTTGCTAAAGTGAAACAAATTAGGAAACAGCTTTCGGTTTGCAGTTAACGGTTTGTAGTTATCGGTTTCCAATTGATAGTTCTTAATTAACAGTTCAGCGTTTTCAGTTAACATAAAGTCAAATCTTTATCGCTTTTCAACCCTAAACCTTCTACCTTACGCCTTAAACCTTATATTTACAACATGAGTACTACATACGAAACCATCTCAAAAGTTATAAAAGAACGTCGCAGTATTTTTCCTGCAAGCTATATTAAAAAGGAAATTCCGGTTGAGGTAATTAATCAGATTTTAGAAACTGCTAATTATGCACCCACACATAAATTAACCCAGCCTTGGCGCTTTGTGGTAATCAGAAAAGCTGGCTTGGCTAAATTAGGCGAAGAATTAGGAAGATTATATAAGGCACTGGTTAGCCCGCAACAGTTTTTACAGAAAAAGTACGATAGCTTTGCTGAGAAAACCAGTCAAGCCGATTGCATTATTGCCATTAATATGCAGGTGAGCGGTAAAATACCAGAATGGGAGGAGTTGGCAGCAGTATCATGCGCGGTGCAGAATATGGCTTTAACTGCCGAAAGTTTGCAAGTTGGTGCTTATTGGAGTTCGCCACCCTTAATTGACGATTTGGGCGAATTTTTAGGCCTGGGTGAAAATGAAAAATGTATCGGCCTATTTTACATGGGCTATCATAACGAAAAACCCTGGGAACCAAATCGTACACCGATGAGCGAAAAGGTGAGGTGGATAGAGGCGTAGTCTTTAGTCAACAATCTTTAGTCCTGAGTCTGTTTCCTGGTTAATGGTTTGATAGTCCATGGCTATTACACTATGAACCATTCTACATCATCCATCTTACATCTTCCATTATCCATCATTAACATGTCTACATTAAAATCTAAACTCTATCAGCTTTGCTTAACTTTTATTCAAAACAGGATAGAAAATATCGAATATTCGCTGCAGCAAGCCAGGCAGGCATCTAATGATGATACGAAAAGCAGTGCAGGCGATAAATATGAAACTACCCGCGAAATGATGCAGCAGGAGATGGACCGTAACAATAAATTACTATATGAAGCGGGACAACAGAAAATTGCATTACAGCAGATCGAAAATGTAGAATCGGATCAGGTTGTTAAAAACGGTAGCGTGGTGTTAACGTCCGAAGGTAATTTTTACATTAGCATTAGTGCGGGTGAATTAAATGCCGACGATCAGAAATTCTTTGCTGTATCTCAGGCTTCGCCCATTGGCAAATTCCTGATCGGGAAAGCGAAAAACGAAAGTTTTAAGTTTAACGGCAAGGATTATTTAGTGAAAGAGATATTGTAGTTTTCAATTAGCAGTTTTGAGTACGTGCGTATGCTAGTTTGATGCGTGCGTATGTTAGTTTGATGCGTGCGTATGCTAGTTTGATACGTGCGTATGCTAGTTTGATGCGTGCGTGTGTTAGTTTGATGCGTGCGTATGTTAGTTTGATGCGTGCGTATGCTAGTTTGATACGTGCGTATGCTAGTTTGATGCGTGCGTGTGTTAGTTTGATGCGTGCGTATGTTAGTTTGATGCGTGCGTATGCTAGTTTGATGCGTGCGTATGTTAGTTTGATGCGTGCGTATGCTAGTTTGATGCGTGCAGGTGTTAGTTTGATGCGTGCAGGTAACCCTTTGGATCTGTTCGGTTCTGTTCAATAAACTGTGTTAAAAAGAAAATTAATATTTATTCCCGCTGATTTAAGGAGATGAGCGCAGAAGCAGTTTTCAGTTAGCAGTGTGCAACTCACAGTTAACCGATTTAAACAGTTAACCAGTTTAAACAATTAACCGATTAACCATTTCACAATTAACCCACTAACTATTTAATCCCCATCCTTTGCACAAAAGCTGGTACTAAATAAGTCTTTAAATCTGCATAAGGCACAAATACTACAATCTGTCCCTGGGCATAACTGGCTACTTCATAAGGATTGTACATAAAAGCAATGCCATTGGAGTTGAAATAAAAGTTATTATTCGGTTTTATAAAATCATCAAAAAGCACAGTACTTAATGCATCTTTGGCTTTAATATTATATTCTTTACGGAGATTGCGTTCTAAAATGCCTTGCAAGGTGTTCGAATCTATTTTAACAATGTCGCTAAGCACCATTTGTTTTTTGTTCTTTACATCCAGGCAATACATTACACTGCTGTAATTACCATGTGCACCACCGGTGTAAGCATCAGCCAGGAAATCAATCACCACATAACCATTATCATTATAACTCACTGATTGCTGAGTGTTGTTGGTGTAATTCATCCAGGCCTCAAAATCACCGCCACGGCCATCTTTTGATTGCTCAGCAACCTGCGATTTATAATCTTTAAAATAGTCAGCAGCAATATTTTTAAAACCGATTGAGCGGTCAACCTGCGATTTTATTCCTAATATCTTTTTAAGTTCAGTATTTAACCAGGTACCAGATTCATCGGTATTTTTACTTTCCAGGTACTCAAAACTGATTTGTGCTGCCGGCGATTTGGCCTGATTGGCAAAAGCTTTAACCGAATCTGCGTAAATGCCGGTATTGAACGGATAACTCCCGTCAGGATATTTTTCTGTTAGTATAATCGGGAATTTTTTCGCTTTATCTCCACTTTCCCATGTGCCATTAAAGCCATTTCCGGTCCATTTTAAGGCTAAATGCGGCGATTTAAAATCCTGGGTAAAGTACGATTCGTAATAACTGTATTCGGTAAGCACTAAGCTATCTTTACCAATCAGGGTATCGGTTGATAGGTTAAGCCATGAGCCATCATAATAATAAGATCCGCTTACATCATCATTAACCTTCTGCAGATGCACCACCACTTTTTTGCCGGCAATGGTGCCTTCTAATCTTTTATAAAAAGTTTTGGTTAGTTCTTTTTTAGTATTGCTTGTAGTATCTGTTGTTCCGGTATTATTGTTGCCGTTTTTAGGATTATTACAGGCAGATAATATCGCTAATCCGAAAAAACATAAGAAAAAAGAGTATTTCATAGGGTTGTTGTTACAGGGCTTTTTGTTGAAAGGCTTGAAGGTTTAACTTTTCAACCTTCAAACCTTTCAGCAATCAAACTTTACAACATTTAAACCTCTTTACTTAGATTTTGTTTTATTAAAGCTCTTGTTAATGCTGTAATATAAGTTTTTTGCGGTATATCTTCCCGGATCAATAATCCTTCTGATGGTATAAAGCGGATAATTTTCGTCTCTTGCGGTAGATAGGATGAAAGCGGCCTTAAAGCCATGTTCTTTTAACTTATGCAAGGTTGATGATTTGAAAACGCCGTAAGGAAAAGCAAAATATTCTACTTTTTTTCCGGTAATCTCCTCTAGTTTTTTGGTCGGTTCATCAATTTGGGTCGTCCAGTCGGCATCCGTAAACTGGGCGAAATTTTTATGGTCGTAGGTATGGCTGGCAATTGTATTTCCTTCGTCAGATAATTGTTTAATCTGCTCTTTCGTCATGTAACTGATTCTGCCCTTTCTACCGATAGATACCGTCATGATAAAATAAACACCTTTAAAACCATATTTTTTTAATGTGGCGTTTCCAACGGTGAATTGATCTTCATCGGTATCATCAAAACTAATAATGATGGGTTTTTCAGGCAGTTTCGCACCATAAACCAGGTAATTGTACAATTGGTCGGGCTGAATGGTATGGTAACCACTATCGGCAAGCATTTTTATATGTTCGCGAAATTTATCAGGGGCAATAATATCATCGTGTGCCCTTTTACTGTCGCTGGCAATGTTATTCCTGATCTGGTGATAGCAGAGTACAGGCACCTCTCTGCGGGCCATGATGGTTTTGTTATCAGCAGGTTTTGTGTTTGTTGAGTCTGTTTTAACCGCTTCTGTAGTATTTGCAGCAGATGAGGTTTTTTCTTTTTGTTTATTGCCCGAACAAGCAAATGAAAATGATGCTAAAAACAAAATGGATAGCAGGGTATGGGCTGCTGGTTTTAAATGTAAATTCAAGGTTTTTATAATTTATTTGATCAAAGATACAGCGTTTTCAGAAAGGATAAAGTCTTTTTCGTAAGCATCCCACTCTTTTTGGGTAATGCCCGATTTTAAAGCGTTTCTTTTAAAGAAATTGTAATCAGTTAATTCATTTTTAGTGGTTAAACAGGTATTTAAGAATTTAAACATGCGTTTTTCCCCAATCATCTGTTCTAAACCGCGAAGTAAAAATGGGCCGTAAGAATAACGGTAAGTGCCTGATATTTCATTAGCCTCTTTAATGCTATTTAAAGGTTTGGCCTTAAAGTTTTTTAATTGTTTCCCTCTTTCCGCAAAGTATTTGGTACTGAAAGTTTTTCCGAATTTTTCTTCAGCTGCTTTAACCGACAAATACTCGGCGGTTGATTCTAAAAAGAACCATAACAAAGTAGAATTGGGTTGTAACACATTTCCGAAATAATAATGGCCGATTTCGTGAGCAATAAACGGATAATCGGTAGAATCTTTAAGTTTATGATGTTCTACATCAATCATATCGCCTAATTTGATACCTGCAAAGGCAATTGTTGGGAAAGCCACAAAACCCCAGCTTCTGCCTTTATTAAATTTTTCTACAGGCGAATGCTCTATAAATACATTTTTAGTATCGTAAGGAATCTTTAAAACTTTAAAGTAGTAGGCTTTCATTTCGGCAATGTTATTTTCAAAAACCTCCAGCTGCTTATCATCCATCTGGCTGTTTAAAAATAATGCACCCCTGGTTTTTTGTACACCATAATCTCCGGCAAAAATCATTGGGGCAATGGGTAAATCAGATTTAAACCTGGCAACAGGTCCTGGTTTTGGCTGATCGCCGTTTATAAAGATCATTTTGGCATCTTTGCTGCTTACCTGGATATCAAAGGTCATCTGCTCAATCTGTCTGTCGTTTTTGACATCGTAAATAATAGGGTACCATTTAGACTGATCAGCAGCCCTCATGGTTTTGCCATTAAAGGCAATCAAACCTTTAAAATCAATAAAGTTCAGCGTGTCGGTATAAATGGGGAAAGCGCCGGTATAAGTGATGTGCAGTTTGCCCGGGTTTGCCATGGTGCTGTCCTTATATAAGGGGGCATAAGTTAAGCCTTCGCCACGCATGGCTCCACCATAAAAACCACTGTATTTTAAAGTTTGATTAACTGAATCCTTGATGGATTTAATGTTAAAACCTTTGTTTAATAATATTTGATAATCCTTCCCTAAGTTAGGAATATTGCTCAGCACAAAATCGCAGGTAATCTGTCCTGTGGCCATTACCACTTCAATTTTACCACTTAAATGCGGCGTTTGCGCATGGATTTTAAAGATCTGGAACAATAATAAAACGAGTAGCACTAATTTTTTCATATTGGTTCGGTATAAAAAAGAAAATCCCGATGTGAAAATCGGGATTTTTTTGCTTAAAAGCTATTTTTAATACTGTTACTTAATGTTTTTGGCGACCAGTAACCGCTGGCAATAATCCGGCGAATGGTAAACAAAGGATCCTTTTCGTCGCGCTTGGTTGATAATTGGTAAGCCATCCTGAAACCACGTTTTTTCAGTTCAGGGATTCCTTCAGCATTCCATAAACCAAAAGGATAGGCAAATTCGGTCATTGTTTTGCCAGTAATTTCTTCCAGTTTTTTAGTCGGTTTATCTAACTGCTCTTCCCAATCTTTACCAGCATATTTTTTAAAGTTTTTATGATCATAGGTATGACTACCGATGATGTTGCCTTCATCAGAAAGCTGTTTAATCTGCTCTTTGGTCATGTAATCAACAAATTTCCCTTTTCTTCCGATCGAAACCGTCATGATGAAATAAACCGCTTTATAGCCCAGTTTCTCTAAAGTAGGACGTACAATGGTAAACTGGTCCATATCCGTATCATCAAAAGTTAGCATAATTGGCTTGCTTGGCAGGGCAGCACCGGTATTGAGGTAAGCATAAAGCTGATCGGGCAAAATGGTGTGGTAACCACTATCGGCCAGCATTTTCATTTGGTCTTTAAAATTCTGAATTTCTACGATGTAATCTTTACCTACTTTTCCATCAGTTGGTTTCCAGTTTCTTACCTGGTGATAACATAAGATTGGCACCTGTTTTCTGGCCAGGATAGTTTTGGCATCGGCAACTTTTATTTTAGAAACGTCAACTGGTGTTCCGGTACTTGCTGCGGTTTTGGCCGTTTGCGCGGTAGCATCTTGATCAGCAGATTTTTCGGTTTGTGATTTAGACTGGCAGCTGGCAAATAAAATTACCCCAGCGGTTAGGATGGTTAAAAAGCTATATTTCATTTATTAGGGATGTATAGCTGCAAAACTATAAAATCCGTTACTTATTTAAGTATTAAAATAAAAGGTGTTAATAATTATTTTGCGTCAGCGAAATTGCGCTAACTATCGCATTTATTACATATTAAAGCCTGATTAATATGCTATTATTAAATAATTTAGCGGCTCAAACAAATTTTGATGAATAAACTTTATAAACTCCTGCTGTGTGCGCAGTTTTTATCCTTAACTGTTGCTGCACAAACCAAAACATTTACCATAACCGAAAACATTCAGCCCCAGCCTAAGGCAAATTATCAGCTTGCCTCGCGTTTTTCGCCAAATAAACTAAAGAAAATGGTTTATTCTACAGCTGTTGATCCCCACTGGCTAAAATTGAGTAACCGTTTCTGGTACACTTTCGAAAGTCAGAAGGGTAAATTCTGGTACCTGGTAGATCCGGCTTCAAAAAGCAAAAAAGTGATGTTCGACAATTCGAAACTGGCTGCAGATATTACCCTGATTGTGCGCGATCCGTTTGATGCGGAACATTTACCACTCGAAAACCTGAAATTTGCTGCAGATGAAAAAAGCATTTCTTTCGAAATCAAAAGCAGTGTTGATGAACTGAAAAAGGACCGGAAAGATAAAAAAGCGGCTGATTCTATGCAGAAGAAAATATACTCTTTTAAATACGAACTGGCTACTGCAAAGTTGACTGAGGTGCCAAATTTCAGTAAACCAAAGCCTAAACCAGCATGGGGTTCGGTAGCACCTGATTCGTCGGCCATTATCTTCTCCCGCAACTATAACCTGTATTGGATGGATAAAGAGAATTATAAAAAAGCGGTTAAAAATGAAGACGACAGTACCATTGTAGAACACCAGTTAACCAAAGATGGCGTTAAATTTTATTCGTATGGAAGCGATGGTGATGGCGAAAACAATATAGAAAACGAAAAAAATAATAAAAAGCGCCGTGGTGCTTATGTGCTTTGGTCGCCAAATGCTAAATATTTTGTATTGGACAGGACCGACTCACGTAAGGTTAAAGACCTATGGGTAATTAATAGTGTTACACCGGGGCGCCCGACTTTAGAAACCTATAAATACCAGATGCCCGGCGAGGCAGAAGCCCCACAGGATGAAGTTTTATTATTCGATTTTGCTGCAAAATCTTATAAAAAGCTTAATGTTTCCGCTTTTAAAGATCAAAGTGTTTCGGTTTGGAGTAAACCTTCATTAAATAAAGACCGCGATAACGAATTCCGCCCGTCTATCTGGCTAGGAAACGACAGCCGTTTTTATTTTTCCCGTACCAGCCGCGATTTAAAACGCATTGATATCGGTACAGTTGATATTGCTACAGGAAAAGTAACGCCAATAATCGACGAACGTTTTAACACTTATGTTGAAGTGAACCGACCGGGTTTGGTAAATGATGGTAAAGAACTGATCCATTGGAGTGAGCGCGATGGCTGGGCACATTTTTATCTTTTTGATGAAAACGGTAAACTTAAAAACCAGATTACAAAAGGGGCTTTCCATTGCGAGAGTATTGTAAATATCGACGAAAAAAAACGCGTACTTTATTTTACGGCTAACGGACGTGAGGGGAAAGAAGACCCTTATTACCTGCATTTGTACAGCATTAATTTTGACGGTTCGAACATGAAATTGTTAAATGCCGGCGATTTTGACCATTTAGCCAACATGAATGATAACAATACTTTTTTTGTTGATAATTATTCAAGGGTAAATACGGCACCAAAAGCCACTTTGTATGATGGAAGCGGTAAAAAAGTAATGGATCTCGAAACAACAGATCTTTCTTTATTAATGACAGCCGGATATAAATTTCCAGAACCTTTTAAAGTAAAAGCAGATGATGGCATTACCGATTTATATGGTGTAATGTATAAACCATTTGATTTTGATCCAAACAAAAAATACCCGATTATCGAGTATGTATATCCTGGTCCGCAAACAGAAGCGGTAAATAAGGCGTTCAGCAAAAGCATGGACCGCACCGAGCGTTTGGCACAATTTGGTTATATCGTAATTACGGTTGGTAACCGTGGTGGTAATCCATCCCGTTCTAAATGGTACCACACTTATGGTTACGGAAATCTGCGCGATTATGGTTTGGCCGATAAAAAAACAGCTATCGAGCAATTGGCGGCAAAATATTCATTTATCGACGAATCTAAAGTGGGTATTACAGGTCACTCGGGCGGTGGCTTTATGTCAACAGCAGCCATGTTGGTTTATCCCGATTTCTTTAAAGCTGCAGTTTCAAATGCAGGAAACCACGATAACAGCATTTACAACCGTTGGTGGAGTGAAAAACACCATGGCGTAAAAGAAACCATTTCTTTAAAAGGCGATACCTCTTTTAAATATAGCATTGATAAAAATCCTGATCTGGCAAAAAACCTTAAAGGTCATTTATTACTGATGCATGGCGATGTTGATAATAATGTGCATCCTGCTAACTCTATTCGTGTGGCAAATGCATTAATGAAAGCAGGTAAACGTTTCGATTTCCTGATTATCCCTGGTCAGCGCCATGGTTTTGGAGACATGACAGAGTATGCTTTCTGGAAACTGGCCGATCATTTTAATAAATACTTAATCGGCGATTTTTCTGAACCAAGTGATGTGGATCTGGTAGAAATGGACAGGGATATTGAGCAGAATGGGAAATAATCGTTAAGCAAAATACCTTGGTTCGTGTCCTTTAGAACCACTTTGAATTCTAATATTGGCCTATGGAAACATAGGCCAATTTTTTTGTGGTTAATCTGTGCATCCTTGGTGAAAAACCAGTAGCCCTGGCCGGTATTCTAGCGAACCATTTTTTATACATATAAATAACCCATTATCTTTTTTGAAAAGCTAAGTTCTGTAATTCTTGGGCAAGGGTAGTCCTGCTATCGCCTATAGTCCCGATTGGGTTTCTGCTGTTCAATTATGATGTCAGCTGTGCCGAGTGACTACCGGGCTTTGCAAGTTCCTAAGTGAAATCGGGAGTTATTTGGCTTTATCAGGTTTATTTAACTGGGGTGCTGTGTTTCTAAATATGATGTATCTTATTAAATTGAAGGTACTGATGTGCATCGAAACAATTGTGCAATGGACCTGTTATTTTAGTATGAATTACAAAAGCACAATTATGGCAGCATTCCTTTTAGTTGGAGGAATTGCCAGCAGCAGCGCTCAAGATATTGATCAAAAAAATGTTCCTGCGGTTGTTAAAGCTGCATTTAGCAAAGCTTATCCAAAAGCAACAGATGCAGATTGGGAAAAGAAAGGCGCAAATTATGAGGTCGATTTTGACTTGGGAAAGGTAGATCATAAAGCCACCTATACTGCTACAGGTAAAACAGTTTCTTTCGAGAAAGATATTCCAAATGCACAGCTTCCGGCAGTAATTGGCAAAAATATCAAAGCAAAATATCCAAAAGGCAGGATTGATGATGTAGATTGGATTAATACTGCAGGGAAAATAACCTATAAAATAGATATTGAAGGTACACCTGATGTTAATGTATGGTACGATGCCAACGGTAAGTTTATTAAAGAAGTTGCCGATTAACTTTTTCTAGCATAAATAAAAAATATCGGTACAGTTCACGGTTAATATCGGTGTTTATCTGTTGTTAGAAACTAGTTGCGATGGTTTTTTGTCCTCACGAACAACATTGAATAACAATATTGGCCTATGGTAACAATGACCATTTTTATACCCATGCCTTAGCTTCTTATCATTAACCACAGATGAAAAGGATGAACACAGATAAATAAACCATCTGTGTTTATCTGTGCTCATCTGTGGTTAAAAAATAATTTCTATACTTTCAATGACTAAATATTTGTGTTTAAAAAGCTAACAATATAGATATACTGTAGTTTAAAGGCTTTTTGCATTAAGATTCCCAATCGGGTTGGGAATGACGTAACGAATAAAAAATATATATGTTTATCTGTGTGTATCTATGGTTAGCAAATAGCCATGGTTCGTATCTCCACGAACCGTTTAAAATAGTGTTAACCTGTTGAAAAATATTCTGATTTTTTTATAATAATCTAAAAAATACCTCCGTAATAATCCGTGCATCCGTGGCTGAAAACAATAACTGTATAAAAAAAGCCTCCCGATTTTTACATCGTGAGGCTTTTTCTTAGGTTTTTAGGTAATCCTTGGGTGTTTTGATCTTATTTGTAAAGGTAATTAACGGCAATTACGTCGTTTGCATTAAAGGTGCGGTTACCACCATTAGAACAAGCTAACATAAATGAAGCAGCATCTGGAGCAGAAGGTGTTCCCGGGATTCTTACCGCACCCACATTAGATGCACCTTCGTTTCCTGCACCGCTTGAACCACAGCTAAATGCACGGTTCATGTAATCTGTATGGCGGAAGCCGATACAATGACCAACTTCATGCTGGATAACTGAAGCCAGGTACAATAAATTAGGGTTTGAACCATAAGCTGCCGAATTGGTATTCATTCTGATCTGATTGAACGGTTGACCTGATGAAGTAGGGAAGCCCGCAGAGCCTAAAGTAATAAAACCTCCGCTTGGTCCTTCGTTAAAACCAACAACATTAATGTTTCCGGTTGTTCCAGCGCTTGCCCTTTGGAAAGTAATACGTAAACCCAACGAGTTGTATCTCGAAATCATGGTGTTTACTGCATCACTATATACCTGTGGCAAATTGGTAACCGATACTGTAATTACGCGTGGTAACGATTTTACAACATTTGTGGTGCGGTACTGCTCCGTTTCGGCAATGTTTAAATTTGCGCCTGCGGCAGGTTCTGATAAATTATCATCTGTTAAAAGGATGTCGCCTTCTACCAGATATCCTTCGTCTATCTTACGTACATTGTCTGTACTAAAGCCTAATGATTTGATCTGTGATAATTTGTCAGCTGTAATATCAGTTTTGCTTTCTACCGCATTCTCTGTATTATTACTCTTACAAGAGTATAAAGTAGTGAATAAAAGACATGCAGCTGCGATCGATAAAAATTTGGTGTTTTTCATCTTGTTTAGGTTTGAAATTTTTTAAATTGAATAAGTTAGTTAATAATGTTTGTGGATTACCTTATAAATCCTAATTTAGGGAAGATAATTCATGTAAGCAAAATTTTATAATAAAATAATAATTGAAAGTCACTACTGTATTTTTAGTTTTATATTTTTGTCTGTCTGTATTTCGTTTAAACGCACAGATACAACCTGCGGGAATAGAAAAAAAAATTGAAAAATATATTTCTAAATCATCAACTTCTTTAAAATTAACTGATGATCAACCCGTTTTGGTAAGATTTAACCATGAGTTAAGTCCTGCAGAAATCAGGTCTTTAAATCCTAAAAAAAGGCTTTCGGGAGGTTATTATATTGTGCAGAAATCAGCCGTTTCAAACCTCTCTAACATTGTGGTTTATCAGGAACAAGCTAACGGGCTTTGGAAAGTGAGTGAAAGGCTAATGAAAGTGATGGATAAAGCCGGCAAAAAGAAAGATTCTATTCTGGTTAGGTTAGCTGTTAAAGCTATCAATACATTATCCGGCGCAGCTAAATCCTTAAGTATAAAATCAATAGATAAAGTCAATAATATTTATACCGTTTATATTTTACCAATTGATTTAATGTCGCTATTGGAAAAAGACGACATCCTATATGCCGATGTTTTGCCTGTAGCCAAAGAAGAGGTCGTAATTAACGGACTCGATCTCGGTTTAAACCAGATTTCGAATGCGCACAGCCTTTTTCCAGCTATTGATGGCACAGGCATTAATCTTTCACTTAAAGAGCAGATGTATGATGCAACTGATCTCGATTTATTAGGAAAAACGCTGCCAGGTGCGCTTACTGGTACAACACCCACCACTCATGCTACCATTATGGCTACTTTGGCATTAGGAAGCGGCAATTCTTTTATCCGCGGTTTGGGCGCTGCGCCTAAGGCTAAACTTGCTTATGCTGATTTTTCGAACCTGATGCCCGATCCGGTCAGCGATTTGAACAAACTTCAGATTAAGGTTCAGAACCATTCTTATGGTACTGATATAGATAACGATTATGGTATGGAAGCAGCTGCTTATGATAAACAGATTTTCGAAACCGATACCCTGATCCATGTTTTTTCTGCCGGAAATAAAGGAACATCAACACCATCAATTGGTTTATATCAAGGAATAACCGCCAGGGCTAATTTAACGGGTAATTTTAAGCAGGCTAAAAATTTATTGGTGATAGGAGGGATTAACCGGGAAAATATTTCTGAAAACCTGAGTAGCAAAGGGCCGGCTTATGATGGACGTGTAAAACCTGAGCTTGTGGCCCTGGGAGAAGACGGAACATCGGGATCTGCAGCCATTACCAGTGGTTCGGTAGTTTTATTGGAACAGTTTTATCAGCAGAAATATAAAAAAGCTGCTTCAGCGGCACTGATCCGGGCAACTTTAATAAATTCCGCCGATGATTTAGGAACGCCGCAGGTTGATTTTGTATATGGCTATGGCAAATTAAATGTGGCTCAGGCGTTAAAAACTTTAGACGAAAACCGCGTTTCTTTATACAATGTAGCTAAAAGCCAGGATCTGGTTGTGCCTTTGGTCATTCAGGCAAATGTTGCTGAAGTTAAAGTTACCATGACGTGGAACGATCCGCCTGCAACTGTAAATGCCGCCCAAAGCCTGATTAATGGTTTGGATTTAAGTCTCGAAAATCCTTCGGGGAATTTAACCCTACCATGGGTGTTAAGTACCTATCCTCATTTAGATTCGCTAGCAAAGCCAGCAGTGCGTAAAGCAGACTTAATTAATACGGTACAGCAGGTTAGTTTGGATAATCCCGATGCAGGCACTTACAATATCCATATTAAAGGTAATCGCATCACACAAGGAAACAACCAGGCCTTTGCACTGGCTTATCGTTATAAGCTTAAGAATACCTTTTCGTTTATCAGTCCTGATCAAAACGGATACTTTTTTGCCAATGAAGGCAATTATATCCGTTGGGAGAATACTTATTCCGCTAAAACCGGAAATTTATCGGTGAGTTACGATGATGGGGCAACATGGAAATCAATTGCGCAGAATGTTGACCTTAGCAGTGGTTTTTACAACTGGACGGCACCGGACCAGTTTTCGAAAGCGATCATCAGGATGGAAGTTGAAGGCAATACCATACAGAGCCAATCTTTTGTGATTTCGAGTCCAAGGACTTTAAAAGTTGGTTATGTATGCAAAGATGGCATTGTACTAAACTGGAATCCGCAACCTGGCGCTAAAGATTATACACTTTATCATATTGTAGATAACGTACTTGCCCCGGTATTAACCCTTACCGATACCATTACGAAAATTGACATCAGTAAGATTAAGAGCAAATACTTTGCAGTAGCAGCCAATGGGGTTGGTTTTACAGGTTTAAAAAGTTACACCATCGATTATACCCAACAGGGAATTGCCTGTTATGTAAAGAGTTTATTTGCATCAGTAGCCGATGATAACCGGATAAGGGTTGACCTGAGTATTGGAAGTACTTTGGATTTGAAGAATATCATCTGGGAAAAACAGACAGGTGCGAATACATTCAGCATTTTACAGCAGACTAAGCCTGTTCAAAATCAGCTTGATTATGCCATTTTTGATGATAAACCTAAAGAAGGTATACAATTTTACCGGGTAACTTTCGAAACGGCCAATGGGCAGGTGCAGAGCGACCTTGTTTCAGTAATATTTCTCAAAGCAGATCAGTTTTCTTTCTTTCCCAATCCCGTAGCCGATTATTTAACCATTTTAAGTGGATCTTTTGAAGATTACAGCCTTTCTATATTTAATATTTTAGGACAAAAGGTTTTCGAAGAAAAAGCCACAAGTTCGAATAAGTTTGCCCTTAATGCGCTATCTACCGGTGTTTATGTAGGGGTAATCAATAAAAATGGGCAACAATTGAAGAAATTTAAGTTGATTAAGAGATAAAGTTTACTCTCTCTTGACTTCGTCATCTCGAGCGGACCCGATAGCTATCGGGTTCAAAGTAGTCGAGAGATCTGTCTCGAGATAGATCTCTCCACTGCGGTCGAGATGACGGCGCTTTCTGCGTAAATCTGCGTGATCAGCGGGAACGGTTGCTCATTGTTTTCTCCCGCAGATTTAAGATGATAAGCACGGATTTTTTTTGTGTTGTGTAAATATATTCTGCGTGAATCTGTGTGATCAGCGGGAAACCTAATTGTTTTTGTTCCCCGCAGATTTAAGATGATAAGCACGGATTTTTTTTGTGTTGTGTAAATATATTCTGCGTGAATCTGTGTGATCAGCGGGAAATATATTGCGTATGTTTTCTTTCGCAGATTTAAAATGATAAACGCAGAGGTTGGTTTGGTGGCATGGATTTATTCTGCGTAAATCTGCGTGATCAGCGGGAAACATATTGCAATGTTTCTAATGTAAATGCATATATTCCTAATTTCTTCGTATTTTTCAGCATATACGATCAGTTATTAAAAATTAATCCCTTATAAATGAAAAAAATACTACTATTTTCAGGCTGCGCGCTGTTTTTCTTTGGTTCCTGTAAACAAAATGCCAAAAGTACCAATGCTGGTGCCGATTCTTTGGCGATAAAAGCCATTAACGATTCGAGTTTAACTCAATATTTATCGGTAATAGCCGCCAATAGTTTACAGGGAAGAAAACCTTTTACAAATGGCGAAACCAAAACCATAAATTATTTAAAAGCGCAGTTCGAAAAACTGGGATTGGAACCAGGCAATGGCAAGAGCTTTTTCCAGGAGGTGCCCATGGTGGAAATTAAATCTATACCAGAAGATAAAATGGTATTCAAAGGAAAAAATGCTTCCCTGACTTTGAATTATCTCACCGATTTTGTTGCTGGTACCAGAAGGGTGCAAGATGAAGTCAGTATTAGCAATTCGCCATTGGTTTTTGCAGGTTATGGTATTGTAGCACCAGAATATGGCTGGAACGACTACGCCAATCTGGATGTGAAAGGAAAAACCGTTGTGGTATTGATCAATGATCCTGGTTTTGCTGATTCTACTTTATTTAAAGGTAAAAATATGACTTATTACGGCAGATGGACTTATAAGTTTGAAGAGGCTGCCCGTCAGGGGGCTACGGGAATCATTATCGTACATGATACTGAACCGGCAGCTTATCCATGGACAGTGGTGCGCAGTGGCTGGTCGAAATCTAAACTTACTTTGCAAAGCGATGATAATGGGATGAACAGGGCAGTAGTAGAGGGCTGGATTACATTAGATAAAGCAAAAGCATTATTTGCAATGGACGGCAAATCTTTTGATCAACTGGCACTTAGTGCCCGTAAGAAAGGTTTTAAAGCGGTCGATTTGAACATTAGCACTTCGTTAAAAGTTAAAAATACCATCAAAAAATCAGTTACCTATAATGTACTGGCTAAAATTCCGGGAGATAAACGTAAAGATGAAGCGATTATCTATTCGGCACACTGGGATCATTTAGGCGTAGGAGAAAAAATAAAAGGCGATTCTATTTACAATGGAGCAGTTGATAATGCCACCGGAGTAGCAGCTTTGTTCGAAATTGCCTCGGCATTTAAAAAACTGCCTAAAGCTCCCGGACGTACCATTTTGTTTATTTCTTACACCGCAGAAGAACAGGGTTTATTAGGCTCAGAATTTTATGCTAAACACCCCACTTTCCCATTAGCTAAAACCGTAGCCAACATCAATATGGATATGATGGGCATCGCCGGTAAAACAAAAGATATCGTGGTGTATGGTTTCGGACAATCAGAACTGGAAGATTACGCGGCTGAGTCTGCTAAAAAACAGGGTAGGGTAATCGTTCCCGACCCGGTACCATCATCAGGTTTATATTACCGTTCTGATCATTTTAACCTGGCCAAAGTTGGTGTACCTTCACTATTTACCGGTTCGGGTGTAGATAACATCAAAAACGGCAGAGAATGGGGATTAAAACAAGTGGCCGATTTTACTAAATTCCGTTACCATTCGCCGCAGGATAATTTTGATGCCAAAACCTGGGATTTATCAGGCATTATCGAAGATGTAAGGATGCTTTTTGATATGGGATACCGCATCAGTAATGAAGATTCTTATCCGAAATGGAAAGAGGGATCTGAGTTTAAAGCCATAAGAGAAAAGAGATAAAACAAAAAGCGTCCCGATGTCAAATCGGGACGCTTCTTGAAAAAAAGTCATTTATTAAACATTTCCTGAAGGAAGGTTTAATTAAAAGTAGAACTGAACACCTAATCTTGGTGCAAAAGTATCAGCGTTTAAGCCAAAAGTATTTGTTTTAACTTTAGCGCCAGTTCCTTCAGCTTTAACAGTATAGTTGTCGTAGCTTAAACCTTTAACCGAAAGTTCGATACCGATTTTCTTGGTTGGGAAGAAAGCGAAACCTGGAGCAACTTCTACACCGATTTTAGTTGTAGTACCTAATTTAACTGCGTTATCGCCGTTAACATCAGTTGCTTTTAACTGACCGAAAGCCATAGGCACTGATAATTGTCCGAAGAATTTAAATTGATCTGATAAACCAACATAGTAACGTCCGAAAGGAGCAACTTTAAAAGCACCATTTTCTGTTCTGCTGCTTACTTTTTTATCGTACTCGTAACCAACACCTGTACCGATTGCAAAATTGTTGCTGATAAAATATCCAACACTTGGTAACACGCTGAAGTTGAAATCTGCTTTTGGAGCGCCATCAACTTTTGTAGAATTTACACCTACATTACCACCTAACATAAAATTTCCTTTTTCAGTTTGTGCTTTTGCACCATAAACTAAACCTGCTACTGCTACTAAAGATAATAATAGTTTTTTCATCTTTTTTATTATTTATTTGTTATTAAAATATAGTCAATTTTTACTATTTTAATATCTGACTATATTCGCCTAAAAGTCAACACTTGTGCCAAAAAACATCACCTGCGTCATCAAAAAATCAGTTTTTGGTCAACTACTTATCCCACAATCAGATGTGAATTTAATGTTAATTCAATATTATTTTAGTGTGACAAAAAATCAATCGATTGATTAATTTTTCAGGCATGACAAATTGACAATCTGACTTTTTTTGTATAAATGTCAGATTTTAAGGTAGCAGAAATGGCAGGTTTTTGGAGAAACCTTATTATGGTGTTGATTAAACTTTACAAGCTGAAATCAGATTTTCTATTTTCTTTTGGATAATGGAAATGGTTTTTTCGTCTGTTAAATTTCCCTCCTCATCAAACTTATTTTGTGCCTGTGCAATTAATACTTCCGGTTGTAAAACTGGATTCATATTCAAAAAGGTAAAAACGGGTAAAAATGCTGTTTGCATCCTAACCGTTCCCCACATTCCTTGTGTAGCACCCATTAAGGCAACCGGTTTATGCATCAATGGCGAATCTTTTCCGCGGCTGGCCCAGTCGATGGCATTTTTCAATCCACCTGGGATAGAATAATTATATTCGGGTGAGGCGATAATAAAAGCATCGGCAGCGGCTAAAGCCTCCCTAAATTTAGTTACGCTTACAGGTCGCTCTTCAGTTTCAGGTAAATCGTGGTCGGCATTATAAACGGGGATGTCATCATAGGCTACAATTTCAAATTCGATACCTTCGGGGATTAATCCGCCTGCCACTTTAAGTAACATCTCATTAAAAGATCCTTTTCTCAAACTTCCGCATAAACCAACAATTTTTCTGTTCTTTTCCATGACTATTAAACCGAAACATTATCAAAATGTTTGGTTTTTGCAAGGACAATATGTGTAGTTTAAAAATTTATAATCCTTATTTTTGACCCTATAAGCTATTCGTTATGACTGAAAATACATCTACCACCTCCATTATCGAAAAAACCGTTTTCCCGATACTTTTTGCCCTCAGTTTTTCGCACCTGTTAAACGATACCATACAATCTTTAATTCCAGCTATTTACCCCATTATCAAAACCAGTTATCATTTAAGTTTTTCGCAGATTGGTTTAATTACTTTAACCTTTCAATTGGCGGCATCGCTTTTACAACCATTTGTAGGTTTGTATACCGATAAAAAACCTCAGCCATATTCTTTAGCTGTAGGGATGGGCTTTACCCTGATCGGTTTGATTTCGCTTTCACAATCGGCCCATTTTTATACCATGCTGCTTTCTGTTGCTTTTATTGGGATAGGTTCTTCCATATTTCACCCTGAAGCTTCGAGGATGGCACATGCCGCATCAGGAGGGAAGAGGGGATTGGCACAATCAGTTTTTCAGTTGGGAGGCAATGCCGGCAGTTCTTTAGGACCTTTATTAGCGGCATGGATCATTGTACCTTATGGCCAGTTCAGCGTAATCTGGTTTTCGGTGATTGCACTTTTAGCCATTATGATCTTAACTTATGTAGGTAACTGGTATAAAGGCTTTATGCTTTCGAGAAGTAAAAAGATTAACATACAAACGGTGGTGAATCAGTTTTCGAGAAATAAGGTCATCTTCTCGGTATGTATTTTATTGTTGTTAATCTTTTCCAAATACTTTTACATGGCGAGTTTAACCAATTATTTCACCTTTTACCTGATCGATAAATTCCACGTTTCGGTGCAAACATCGCAGATTTATTTATTCGTGTTTTTATTCTCAGTAGCTGCCGGAACTTTGTTGGGCGGACCAATAGGCGATAAAATAGGGCGGAAATATGTAATATGGGCATCTATATTGGGCACGGCACCGTTTGCATTATTGTTGCCGCATGCCAATCTTTTCTGGATCGGTGTATTGATTGTTCCTATCGGGATGATTTTGGCATCAGCATTCTCCGCAATTCTGGTTTACGCACAGGAGCTCATCCCAGGCAAGGTAGGTTTAGTTGCCGGGCTGTTTTTTGGCTTTGCCTTTGGTATGGGGGGAATTGGATCGGCATTATTAGGGAAATTAGCAGACTCTACGAGTATCGAATATGTATTTAATGTTTGTGCGTTTTTGCCTTTAATTGGTTTATTAACAGGTTTTTTGCCGAATATAGAAACAAAGAAGAAATAAAAAAGCCCATCCATTTTTAAGGGGATGGGCCAAAGCTTTAATAGTTGAATAGGTTAAAATAGGATATAAATCTTAAAACCGAGGTTGTTGATAAATCCCTGACTACTTAAATTGAACGAAGTAAATTCGCTTTTGGTAAAATAATTATTAGCGTCAACCTCATTCTGTTCTGTTTTGCTATAAATGAAATCTGCAGATAATAAACTCGTTTCTAATGCAAATCTTTTAGAAACAAACCAGGTGATACCGCCATATGCGCCTACAGCATATTGGTTGGAAGTATAACTGGTTACTTGTGGGTAGGTGTTGTTGTATTGACTATCATTTTTACTGTAGGTATAGCCAGCTTTTCCACCTGCATAGGCAAATAAGGTTTTTACAAGAGGGAAATAGCGCTGATAGCTTAAGTTGCCACCATAGCTTTTTTGTTCTTGGCTGGTTGTGTTGTTACTGTTATAAGTACTTTTATTTAGGCCGTAAGTTAAATCCAATCCAATTTTGTTGTTGTCTTTAAAAAAGTAACCATAACCCAATGTGAATGAGTTGTTTTTCACTTTGTTTTCATAGTTGTTTCCAGAGAGTTTGTTCGTGCTTGAATTAATACCGAAGCTTACTGCATTTGTTCCTTTTGTTTGCGCGAAACCGCATAGGGAGATACCCACGGCCATAGCCGTAACTAATAATTGTTTTTTCATTTTCATTTGTGTTTTTGTGTATCCAATGATAAAATAAAAAAATGAAATAAAACTATGTTGTTAGTTATTTTTCTGCTAATGGATTGATTATCAGTTAAAAAAAAAGACACCGACCTATTTATTAGATCGGTGTTCGGTAATAAGAATGAATAGTTTGTATTTTACTTTAAATTTGCATTCAGGATAAAGTAATAAAGTTCAGTAGGAGAGAAATCGAAATCGCTGCCTGTTTTACCTGTAATTGATTTGAGCTTTCCATTTTCTTCTGGAAAAATGCTTCTGTAGTATTCGATCTGGGCACCGCCAATTGATTTGATCTTCCCGTTTTCTTCAGGGAAAATGCTTCTGTAATATTCGATGGTAACATTACCAATTGATTTGATTTTTCCATCTTCCTCAGGGAAGATGCTTCTATAATATTCGATAGGCATATCTCCGATTGATTTGACTTTTCCATTTTCTTCAGGAAATATGCTTCTGAAATATTCAATTTTTTTATCACCTACAGATTTAATTTTACCATTTTCCTCTGGAAAAATACTTTTGTAATATTCAAATTTCTTATCTCCAATGGATTTAATCTTTCCGTTTTCTTCAGGGAAGATGCTTTTGTAGTATTCAAAATCGGTGTTGCCGATTGATTTGATCTTTCCGTTTTCTTCGGTGAAAATGCTTCTGTAATATTTTATTTCTGTGTTTGCTATAATTTGTGCTTTTACATTAAATGCATAAGTTAAAAGCAGGGCTAAGCTTAAAACATTTAATTTTAGCCGGCTAAATATATTTTTCATTTTATTAAATGTTAAAAGTGATAATTGAAAGTAAATGTTGGTGTGAAATTCTGCAGGGCGAGCTTCAGATTATTGGTTTTGTCGTAGTTATAAAGTGATTCTTCAGCATAGTAATTTTGATGGAAGAAAGATACAACGGGCAATGAAAACTCCAATGCAGCATGTTTTGATATGAAATAACTAAAGCCAGGACTTATGCTTGCGCCCCATCCCTTTATTTTAGCATCTGTTCGAATCAGGTAACCTTCATCATCAATGCGGTTAAAAGTATTTACCTGTAGAAGTAGGTTGGCCTGCATGAAAAACTTAAACGATCTTTAACGTCGATGTATTTGCGTACGAAAGGAGAAAAACCAAGGCTAAATTCCTTTACTCCACGCTGTTCTTCGTAATATCCGTATTCTTCATTCCATGCGATATAATTTTCACCCCTGAGTTTTGAAAGATTTAAAGGGATCTCCAGGCCTATGGCAAAATTATTGGCTAAAAAATATCCTCCCCTTGGCGTTAAGGTAAAAGTGTTTAAGCTGGGTGATGAGCTGTTTTGTTTGGAAGTTCCAAAACTCAGGCTTCCTCCAACAAAGCCTCTTCCTTTTTCAGTTTGGGCATAGCTGCGCCAACTGATGGCGCATAGTAGCGCCATAATGATTAATTTAGGTTTCATTTTATTTGTGTTTTTGTGTGTAATCAATAATAATCATTATTGAAACAAAAAGCAAGAAAATGAACTAGCATATTAGTTAGGTAAATTGTGTTTTTGAATTAGGGGTAAATAAGCGGCTGTCATTTCGCGTGGACCCGATAGCTATCGGGTATAACGTAGTCGAGAAATCTGTCTGGGCAGATCTCTCCATTCCATTGCGTTCCATCCGATAGCTATCGGATCGAGATGACGAATTTTGGATTTTAAAGTAACCTGTCTTTTAAAGAAAAAAATCCCATAGAACTTAATCTATGGGATTTTGATTGTTATGTTTAATCTACTTTCTGGTTCAGGAACACAAAATTATGATCAAACATATCGAGCTTAATTTTGCTGTCTTTATCTATCTTACCCGCCAATATCTCTTTCGACAGCTCGTTCAAGATCCTTTTTTGGATCACCCTTTTCAAAGGTCGGGCACCAAACTGCGGATCGTAACCCAATTGTGCCAGCCAATCTAAAGCTTCATCGCTGGCTTCCATTTCTATACCCATTTCGGCCAGGGTTTGCTGTACGTGTTTAAACTGCAAGCTCACAATGTTCCTGATTTCGCTGCGGTTTAACGGGGTAAACATAATCAATTCATCAATCCTGTTTAAAAACTCCGGACGGATGGTCTGTTTCAACACCTCAAACAGTTCGTTTTTAGTTTTGGCAATGAGCTCATCGCGGTTTTCGTCACTTAAATTTTTAAAATTATCCTGGATCAAATGTGCTCCGATGTTTGAAGTCATGATGATGATGGTATTTTTAAAATTCACTGTTCTGCCTTTATTATCGGTTAAACGGCCATCATCCAATACCTGTAACAGGATGTTAAATACATCCGGATGCGCTTTTTCAATCTCATCAAGCAATACTACCGAATAAGGTTTACGCCTAACCGCTTCCGTTAATTGTCCGCCTTCATCGTAACCTACGTAACCCGGAGGCGCTCCAATCAGGCGTGACACCGCATGGCGTTCCTGATACTCACTCATATCAATACGGGTTAAGGCATTTTCATCGTTGAATAAAAATTCAGCCAGAGCTTTTGCCAATTCGGTTTTACCCACACCCGTTGTACCTAAAAAGATAAAAGATCCAATAGGTTTGCGTTTATCCTGTAATCCTGCGCGAGAGCGGCGGATGGCATCAGAAATGGCTTCAATTGCTTCGTCCTGTCCGGCCACACGTTGGTGCAGTTCATCTTCCAGGTTAAGCAGTTTTTCGCGTTCACTGGCAATCAGTTTCGTAACCGGAATGCCTGTCCAACGGCCTACCACACCCGCAATGTCATCTGCAGTAACTTCCTCTTTAAGCATGCGGCTATCAGTTTGCTGACTTTCAAGATCGGCTTTGAGTTTTTCGACTTTATCCTGCGCCTCTTTAATTTTTCCATAACGGATTTCGGCCACTTTGCCATAATCTCCCGCGCGTTCAGCCTGTTCGGCCTCTAATTTATAGTGTTCAATCTGCTCTAATTCGTTATTTACCGCATCTACCAGGTCTTTTTCACCTTGCCATTTCGCTTTAAATTCATCACGTTCTGCTGAAAGATTGGCAATTTCTTCTGAAAGTTCTTTAACTTTTCTGTCGTCCTTTTCGCGTTTAATGGCCTCACGTTCAATTTCCAAACGCATAATCTCACGGTCTAACGCATCCACATTTTCGGGCACGCTATCCATTTCCATACGTAATTTCGAAGCTGCTTCATCCATCAAATCGATGGCTTTATCTGGTAAGAAACGATCTGCAATATACCGCTGACTCATTTCTACAGCTGCAATAATCGCTTCATCTTTGATCCTTACTTTGTGGTGGGTTTCGTAACGCTCTTTCAATCCACGGAGGATCGAAATCGCATCCTGGGTATCAGGTTCTTCCACCATTACCTTTTGGAAACGGCGCTCTAAGGCTTTATCTTTTTCAAGGTATTTTTGGTATTCATCTAAAGTTGTTGCACCAATGGCACGCAGTTCTCCACGGGCAAGGGCAGGTTTTAAGATATTTGCTGCATCCATGGCACCTTCGCCACCACCAGCACCCACCAAAGTATGGATCTCATCAATAAATAATACAATTTCTCCATCACTCTGACTAACCTCCTTTACAACGGCTTTCAAGCGCTCTTCAAACTCGCCTTTATATTTCGCGCCAGCAATAAGCGAACCCATATCAAGCGAATAAACCACTTTACTTTTCAAATTTTCGGGCACGTCACCTTTAATAATCCTAAAGGCAATTCCTTCCGCAATGGCCGTTTTACCCACACCGGGTTCACCAATTAAAATAGGATTGTTCTTGGTTCTGCGCGATAAAATCTGGATTACACGACGGATTTCTTCGTCACGCCCGATTACCGGATCCAGTTTTCCGCTTTCTGCATACTCATTCAGGTTTCTGGCGTATTTGCTCAAAGCCTGGTAAGTTGCTTCGGCATTTTGATCAGTCACCCGGTTATCACCGCGGAGTTCTGTAATGGCTTTTTTAAGGTCTTTTTCGTTAACACCCTGTTCTTTTAATAATTTTGATGTGCTATCGTTAACGGCCAGAATTCCTAGTAACAAATGTTCAACTGAAACAAATTCATCTTTAAATTCTTTTAAAAATGTTTGCGCTTTCTGCAAAACGCTATTGGCATTTGATGACAGATAGACATTACTTCCACTCACTTTCGGGAATTTGGCAATCTCTGCATCTAAGTTTTGATTTAATGAATTAAGGTTAACGTTCAGTTTCTTTAAAACATAAGAAACCACGTTTTCATCAACAGTAAGCAGACCTTTGAGCAGGTGTGCCGTTTCAATAGCCTGTTGCTGATTGCCTTGGGCTATTTCAGAAGCCTGTTGAACTGCTTCCTGGGCTTTTATGGTAAAATTGTTGAAGTTCATATCCGCTTTAGGTCAAAACAAATGCCACTTCGATTTTGATTTTACAATCGGAAATTTTGTCGGTAAGTTTTTGTTTTTAGTGACTAAATTGCTGATAATTAGTATTTTGTGCTGAACTTTTGTCGTGATAGGGGATTTTTAAACCTCGCAGGTTTTCAAAACCTGCGAGATTTGTATTGAAAATTGCCAACTGTAAATTGATTTGGGCGTTACCCGATCCCGATGAAAAATCGTGAAAGGGCCGGGCTTTTCAGGGCTTCGCTTCGCTCCGGTACCGATGAAGGATCGGTACTGAACCCTTACAATCCCTAACGCGGTATATTGCAATTAAACCTCGCAGGTTTTTTAAATAAATCCGTCATCTCGATTGAAACGCAGTGAAATGGAGAGATCTATCTCGATTGATTTCCTTATTTAGGTAGACCTCGCAGGTTTTCAAAACCTGCGAGGTTTGAAGACAGAATTAAATTGCTGATTTTTATGTAAATTAACGTCCAAAGAAGTCAATTTTTTAAAACTTGACTTCTTTTTTACTCGCGCCATGGGCCATGGTTCGTGGCGACACGAACCATTTTTAAACTACAGGAGTTTAATTATTTCCCTACTTTTTGCTCAATTACATAATTACCGGCCGCTAAATCTATTTTGTTACCAGTGGCAGGTTTACCGTTAACAGAAATAGTAGCGTCTAAATTTACCGGTAAGTTAATGCTGGCGGTAGAGTTAGCCGGAATAATAATATCGTATCTAATCCCATCATTTATTCTTTTCCACGCACTGCTAATCTTTCCATAAGGACCAATGTGACTGGCTTCGAAAGAATTTAGACCTTCCATAATATGTGGGTCTAGAATTACATGTTTAAAACCAGGCTGTTTTTCATCTGGCTTAATACCACCCGGTGATTTATATAACCAGGCACCGATTTCTCCGAACATGATGTGGTTCATTGAGATATCTGATTTCGCATCAATCGGCCAGTTTTCGTATAACGTAGTGGCGCCATTTTCCATCCACCAGCCCCAGCTTGGATAAGTTTTTTGTGCCGCAACTTTGTAGGCAATATCGCTGTAACCATTTTCGCTTAAAGCATTTAAAATGGCCTTAGTGCCCAATAATCCTACATCTAAATGGAAACCATCAGCTTCTACACGTTTGGCCAGGTTTTTGGCAACAAGGGCAATTGATTCTTCCGGAACAATTTTCCAGTACAATGGAACGCTCATTTCGGTTTGGATGCCCGTGTTGTAAATCCCTTTTTCTCTATTCAGGTATTTTGCATTAAAGGCGTCTTTGATTTTTTTTGCCAAAGCCATATACTTTTCATAATCATCGTTTTTGCCTAAAATTTTGGCGGCTTTAGCCAAAATCACCACATCGGCATAATAATAACAGGTTGAAGTAAGCTCTACCGGTGATTTGGATTTTACCGGAATCCAATCGCCCAAACCCCAGGTTGTTAAGCCGGTAGGATAGGTCTCGTCGATGTGGTTTACATATTTCCGGATGTTTGAATAACAATCGGCAAGCAATTTGTGATCGCCGTAAAACAGGTAAACATTCCAGGGTATAATGGCGATTGTACTGGTCCAGTCTGGTCCGTTGCCCCATTCATAACCCCAGCCATCAGTAGGGATTATAGAAGGCAACACACCGTTTGGCTGTTGCTCATCACGGTGATCGGCCAGCCATTTTTCGTAAATGGTGATGCCATCAAACCCGTAAAGACCCGTTTCTATCGCAATCTGGGCATCGCCCGTCCATCCATTTTTCTCTCTTTGCGGACAATCGGTCGGGTAACCAAAAAGATTTGATAAGTATGAATTGTTGGTGGCGTAGTAGATTTTATTAATAATCGGTTCTGACGATTTAACATCGCCAACTACTGGTACATCGCTATGCATAAAATAGCCAACCAAATCTTCTTTTTTCAATTGTACAGGAGCAGAGCTGCTTACCTCCACATATTGAAAACCTTTATAGTTAAAATGTGGCATAAAACTTTGTGCGCCTTTTCCATTCAGGATTAAAATATCGGTTTGAAAAGGATCTGTATTATCTGTTGGGCGGTAATGGGCATCGATATTTGAGATATCCACACGTCCGTTAGGATATAAGCGCTCGCCGTGTTTAAGTTTAATAACCGTTCCGGCAGGGCCATTTACAGTGATTTTGCTTACACCCGAAATATTTCTACCCAGATCGAACAGGTAGGTGGTATCGTTAAACTTTTTAATGCTTTTACTGGTTATTTCCTCCACATTACGGATAGGGTGTAAGGCCTGTGCAACAATATTTTTTGATGGTGCAGAACGGAACATCACTTCTTTCCAGTCTTTATCATCAAAATTTGGGGTATTCCATCCTGTTTTTTCTAAACGCGCATCATAATGCTCAGCCGTGTAAATGCTGTTGAAAACAATAGGGCTCAAAGCAGTTTTCCAGCCTTTGCCCGATTTTATGGTTTCAGTTGTGCCATCCTCGTAAGTGATGCATACATCAAGACAAAAGGTAGGTCTGTTGCGCCAGGGAGCACGGTCGAAATACCAAACTGCGGTTGATTGATGGTTATACCAGCCATTGCCTAGTAATACACCAATGGCATTTTTACCCTGGCTGATGGCATCGGTTACATCATAAGTAACATATAGCGTACGCCTGTCAAACCGGGTGTACATTGGATCCATGCGGTGATTGCCGATTTTCTTTCCATTGATCGAAAGTTCGTATAATCCGGCAGCAGCAATATAAGCCCTGGCAGATTTAATTTTTTTACTGGTACTAAAGGTATTGCGGAAATAGGGTGCAGGTTTAAGTTTGGTATTTTCAGTATCCGAAATCCAGGCACCCTGCCAGTTTTCCATTTTCATCATCCCTGTTTCAAAACTGGCTATGGTGATTTTATCCGATTTTTTATTGTTCCCGTCGGCAATGTCAACCCGCCAGAAATATTTAGTAAAAGGTTTTAGTAACTGACCCGAATAAATAACCAAATTTTGGTCTGACTTCACCCAGCCCGTGTTCCATAATTTAGCATTGGCTTTTACCAGCGAACCGGAATCGGTATCAACCAGAATGCGGTAAGCACTTTGTTTAGCACCTTGATTGGCATCGTTCATTTGCCAGGTAAAACGTGGGTTCGGACTATCTAAGCCAATCGGGTTGACCAAATATTCGGTTTTTAAGCCTGTAAGCGATTGAGCTGATGTTTTAGAAAGGGGAGAAAGGGCAAAAAGTAAAGTTGTTATTTGTAAAAATTTGAGGTTCATAGTTTATGGCTTATCCAAAAACTAAGGTATTAAAATAATATGCGGATAAAAGAACCGCAATGGAATTTTTACGCATAAAAAAAGACGAAGATTAGTTCGTCTCATTTTATCTGTGCTATCACCTAAATCTGTGAAATCATTTTTTTAACCTAAGATTTCTTTCAGTTTTTCTGTCTGATGATCGGCCAGTTTTTGCAAAGGACCAGATGCCAGCATTTTCATCATCATGTTTAAATCTGCTGAGATGATATGTTTTGCAGTGGTAGTTCCATTTCCGTTATCTGCAACCGTCCATTTTAATTCTACATCAAAAGGTGCTTTCTCACTCGGAATTGCTGTTATTTCCTGGTTTTCTACACGGTTAGAAATCTTAATGGCCAATTTCGCCATATTCTGAATGGTAAACCGTGCATCATCTTCAGTTGATTCCCAGTTGTAAATGTTTTCTGGCATCAGTTGCTGATGATTGTTCATATTGGATAGAAAAGCATAAACCTCGGCAACGGGTTTATTAACTTCTACTGTGCTTTCAATAACAGTCATTATATATTTTTATAGATTTTAGTTCTTATTTCAAAATTAAGATTCCGGACTCAAAACCTGTCCTTGTCCCCATTCTGAAGGATTTAAGCGCCATTTACCTAATAACTCCATATCGCTTTTGGCAATAATGCTGTGCTCGGCAGCATAATCGATTAAAGCAGCATAATTTGATAAGGTAAGGTAACGGCATTTTGCAGCGGCAAAATTTTCGTCTGCTTTTTCGAAACCATAGGTGAAAATTGCAGCTAAACCCGCTACTGATAAACCTGCAGCCCTTAAAGCTTCAACAGCCTGTAAACTGCTTTTTCCGGTAGAGATTAAATCTTCGATTACCACTACACGTTGACCTTCTACTACTTCGCCTTCTATTAAACTTCCGGTGCCATGTTCTTTGGCTTTAGCTCTTACGTAGATAAAAGGTAAACCTAGTTCCTGCGCTACTAAAACGCCCTGTGGAATACCAGCGGTTGCAACACCTGCAATCACATCTACAGAACCAAATTCTTCCTGTATGGCCTGGGCCAATTTCTGACGGATGTAAGTTCTAACCTGAGGGTGGGAAAGGGTAATTCTATTGTCGCAATAAATTGGCGATTTCCAGCCTGATGCCCAGGTAAAGGGATTGTTTGGCTGTAATTTAATTGCTTTTATCTGTAATAAAAATTCCGCTACCTTTAATTCAATATCACTTTTATTATACATGGCTCAAAATTACAGATTTATTTGTGTTTGTCATAACGTTTATTAAACCCCTTTGTTTTGCATCGGGGAAAGAAAAATGTAGGAATCGGGATTTGATTTCGACATTTCAATACTACAAATATCGGAAATTTTGACCGATGCTAAAAGCTATTTCTTGCCACTTCCTGTAAATCAGGGTGATAAAGAAAAGCTGGGTTTACAAATAGGTTCTAATTAAGTAGGGGGTAGCTTTGTGTAACAATTATTAACCATCATCGTCTTAATCAAAATCTTAAAATCATGATCGTTTTAAAATCAGACTACTTCAGTTCGCACGAGCGCCTTACCCGTTTTATCAACGAAAACCACATTAAACGTGAGGATATTTTAGCAATTACACAGGCTCCAAGTTTCTTTACCATTTTTTTTTATGCTGATGATGCTGTTGAAGAAATTACGCACGGAATGTTCTCCTGATAAAAATCCTAAACAGTTACCGAAAACACGGATATCCGTTTCGCCCCGAATTCTGTTACTTCAGGCCCATTGTAATCGGTAACTAGAATATTTACGAGCGATAAATCATTAAATTTTAAATAAGAGGTTTTTCCTATTTTGCTGGCATCGCAAAGCATGTAAACGCAATCGCTTTGCGATGCCATAGCTAACGTATTCGAAGCTTCGTGCTCACTGCCCGCATATAATCCCTCGCCAGTGATCCCATCTACACCTAAAAAAGCTTTCGAAGCATGGTATCTGGCAATATGCTCCTGTGCCATTGTTCCATGAACTGCTTGTCTGCTTGCATCAACTTCCCCTCCTATAAGATTAATGGTTATCGGGCTATTCTGCAGCTCATTTACTACGGGTAGCGAATTGGTGATGACCTTTATTTTTTTGTTTTTGATAAACTGGCATAACCTAAAGGCCGTGCTTCCACAATCTATAAATATAACATCGCCATCAATAATGTCTTCGGCAACTCTTTTGCAGATCGCATCTTTTGCTTTTACATTAACTGCAGCTTTATTAACAAATGAAACCGGCTTGATTAGTTCACTTAGTTTCATTGCCCCGCCGTGGGTACGGTAGAGCAGTCCTTTAGCCGCCATAGCAGTCAGGTCTCTTCTTACGGTAACTTCAGATACATCAATTTCAGCTGCGAATTGCCTGATCTCAACTTCGCCAAACGCTTCTAACAGTTCGAGGATTTTATTCGCTCTTTTTTGAAATGTCATTTATAATGATTTAATTCGATCAAAAATAATCATAATCAATCAAAAATAATCATTTATGAAAAATATTAATATTCTCGATACTCAAATTTTATCCGATAACTGGTACACGCTCAAAAAAGTAAGTTTTGAAATGACCGGGATTGATGGTGTTAGATCTGTTTTAGATCGAGAAGCTTATGATAGGGGGAATGGTGCCACCATTTTATTGTATAATAAAGAATCTAAAACGGTTGTACTTACCCGCCAGTTCAGGATGCCTACATTTATTAATGGAAACAAAACCGGTTACCTGATTGAGTGCTGTGCCGGCCTGTTGGACCAGGATAATGCGGAAGATTGCATCAGAAGAGAAACTGAAGAAGAAACCGGATTTAGAATTGGTCAGGTAGAAAAAGTTTTCGAAGCTTATATGTCGCCAGGCTCGGTTACCGAGCTCTTGTACTTTTTTGTGGCAGCATATACACATGATATGAAAATACATGATGGAGGTGGGCTGCAGGAAGAAAATGAAGATATAGAAGTATTAGAATTGCCTTTCGAAAAGGCATTGGAGATGGTTATCTCCGGTGAGATAAAGGATGGAAAAACAATTATGCTGCTGCAGTATGCCCGGTTAAAAGGGCTGATGTTATAGTTCATTGTTTGAATTTTGCAATGAATTATTTGAATTGCGTAATCGTTCGTAACAAAGCACGCTTTACCTTTGTTATGGTACTAATTAATTTTAAATTTTTATGATAGCAACAAAAGGATATGCGGCACAAAATGCCGAAACAGATCTTGCACCCTGGAATTTTGAGCGCCGGGAAGTAGGACCTCATGATGTGCAGTTCGAAATACTTTTCTGTGGGGTTTGCCACTCAGATCTGCACCAGATTAAAAACGATTGGTTCCCGGGGATATTCCCAATGGTTCCAGGACATGAAATTGTGGGCAGGGTGATTAAAGTTGGCGACCATGTTAAGAAATTTAAGGTGGGCGATCTTGCCGGTACAGGTTGTATGGTAGATTCGTGCCAGGTTTGCGAAAACTGTAAGCAGGATCTCGAACAATATTGTTTAGAAGGCAACACACAAACTTATAATGGTTTAGAAAGAGATGGGAAAACACCAACTTATGGTGGTTATTCTGACTCGATTGTGGTGCGTGAAGAATTTGTATTACACGTATCTGATAAATTAAACCTTGCTGCAGTAGCACCGCTTTTATGTGCAGGGATTACTACTTATTCGCCATTAAGACACTGGAAAGTAGGAAAAGGACATAAATTAGCTGTATTGGGTTTAGGTGGTTTGGGCCACATGGCTGTTAAATTTGGTGTAGCTTTTGGTGCTGAAGTAACAGTATTGAGTACTTCGCCTAAAAAAGAAGAAGATGCTAAAAAATTAGGTGCACACCATTTTGTGGTAACTACCGATCCTGAGCAGATTAAAGCAGCTAAAGGTACATTCGATTTTATTTTGGATACCGTATCTGCTGAACATGATTTTAACATGTACCTTTCTTTATTAAGAACAAATGGTACGCATATCTGTGTGGGTGTTCCACCAAAACCAGCAGAAATTGCAGCTTTCAGCTTATTGGGTGGCAGAAAAAGTTTAGCCGGATCGGGTATTGGCGGTATTGCCGAAACTCAGGAAATGCTGGATTTCTGTGCAGAAAACAACATCGTTTCAGATATCGAAATGATTGATATGAAAGATATTCACACGGCCTACGATAGGATGCAAAAAGGCGATGTACGTTACAGGTTTGTAATTGATATGGCTACATTGTAGTTCAGATCTTAACAAAAGTTATGGGGATTTAGAGGTAGCAATATTTCTAAATCCCTTTTTTATTTAAGGATAAGCTTAATAATTTAAAGCATCTCCATTTTTCTTTACAAATTCGGCTAAAGGGATGTGGTGTTCTGATTCAACTTTCGCGAGCTGTCTTTCGTTTTCAGTTAATAAGTTATCTAACGTGTTCAGCGAATCTTTAAGGTAAGATATTGATAACATCCGTGAAATTCTGTTCCTGATTTTATCGGCAAGGAATATTTCGACCAATATCAAACTGATCAGAAAAAGGTAATGGTTGAAGATAATGTTATTGGTACTCTTAGAAAAAGTAGGCAGGCCTATCATGCCAAAAAATAAATCTATAATTAAAGGAATACCGATAATCGCAAGAAGCGAAAATCCGCTAACTTTTAAAGTAATTCCTTTTTCAGCATGCTTGATCTGTTCGTTAAAGGCCGAAAATTTGCTTTTAAACGGAATTTCCCTGTTGTTCTGTTGCTGCTCTAATTTTTGAAGTTCTTTACCATGCTCGATATCGATTTTCCGTACCTGCTCTACAATATGGGTTTCGGCATGGTTCAGCTTTTCCTGATCTTCTACAATAGATTCCTGTTCGGCAATAATTTTGTCCATTACCAGCAGGTCTTCCGGAATGCCATGACGAAGTTTCTGTTCTGCAGCCACAATGCGGTTATCCAGTTGTTTAAACTGTCTTTTAAGTTCAACAATTTCTTTGTTAAAATGCTCTTTTTTTGAGGTATAGCTACTTTCAAGGCTGTTGAGTGCCGAAACATATTCGAAATCTGCCAGAAGCTGTTCGTTACTGGCAAAACGCTGATAAAGCCCATTTAATTTGATGAAGAGCTCGCCTGTTGATTTTTCCGGGTTAGAAAGATCATTTCGGTATGCTTCCAGATCTTTTTCTGATAATGAAGGTATGGGCATAGTAGATTAAAAAGCTAAAATTATGAAAAATATTTATCGTTGAAGGAATTAAAAGCGTTGTTTTCCCTTTAAGTATTCCAATATTACTATTAAACCATTTTTTTTACAATCTAGTGTATCAAGGTTTTGATGGAGGAATATTTTTTGTTGCAACAACAATGTGTTAGTATTCAGTTATTTAAAATCAGTATTTTAATATGGCCGAAATATTTTTTGATTTTTTTTATCAGTTTAATAAATTATTATATATTTGTAGCAAGCAAGGGGTGAGAGCCTTGCATCAATCTTTGATTGAGAGCGTTAATTTAGATAAGGTTACAACATTAATTGTTGTAACCTTTTTTTATACCCTATAAAATAACTCAACAATTTTTCTACTTTAGGGGAAGCAAATGTATATTTAGCCGAAATTAAAATATCCTTTAAAGGTTACAGGAGAAGGAGCGATTTTGCTATAAGGGCCATTTATGCTCCATTTAAATATGCTTTAAAACTAATATGCCAAGAAATTATAGAATTTATATCAACGATAACACTTTGTTTATCTCCGATTTTTTACCTGAACAGAAAGAGAAAATCCAGCAGCTTGAATTTCAGGATTTTAATCTGCAAACGTTCTACAAGAAATTAAAAAACGGATCTAAAAAGAGCTATATTTTCTTGACAAAAAATCCAAAAGAAACCTTTCAGAAATTAAAGAAAGACTGTACCATTATTAAAGCTGCAGGCGGTTTGGTAGAAAGTGCAAATGGCAATTACCTTTTTATTTTCAGAAACAAAAAATGGGATTTGCCAAAAGGAAAGCTTGAAGATGGGGAGAAAATGAAGGAAACCGCTGTTCGTGAGGTAGAGGAAGAATGCGGAATCAGGGTTTTTAAGCGCGAAGAAAAGCTCTGCAAAACCTATCATGTGTATCCCATAGGAACCAAAATGGTGATTAAGAAAACCAATTGGTACAAAATGAAGGTTAAAGGCGAACCTAAATTGGTCCCTCAAAAAGAAGAAGGTATTGACGAAGCGGTTTGGTTGGATAAAAACCATATTTCGCCAGTGGTTAAAAATACTTTTCCATCTATTATGGATGTATTGAGGGCCGGTGGGATTTTGTAGAGTGGATCAGAAATTTAATCATGGTGTCACAATTATAAATTGAAATTTTAATGCACTTTAATTGTCAGATGGTGACATCTGACAGCACCGATGCCGTCTAAATTTAACCACAGATAAAAAGGATGAACACAGATCTAATTGCGCGATTACTCGTTATCCAGTTCATCAACCACTTTTTTAACCTGTTTTAGGTACTTTCCATAATAAAACCAGGCCCATAGTTCGGTAATGGCACCAATAATCAGAATGGTGATGAAACAGTTTAATAAGATGTATACAGGCGATAACTTGGTTAAAACCTTTGCGAAAACGGAGGCTTTTTCGATAAAGAGGTAAGCCGACATAAATCCAACAGCAAGAAAAGCAACAATATAAGTTAAGGCTTTATATAGCTCAATGTTCAGTTTCATTTCATAATAAAACCAGAGGATATTTTTGCGGGTGTCCATACTCATATCGTAAGAGTTTTTATAGAACATGTAAAACTTAAAAAAATAATAAGCGGTAAAACCACAGGTAATGGCGTAAGTGATGAGGTACGCCTGATTTATGGCCGTTGAAAAACTGGCTAAGTAAGGAATGAAAGCCATAAATGCCAGAAAGAAAAGCTGATAAAAAAACTCATGTTTCATTTTGGCCCTGATTTTATCAATAGGGGTATGCGCCTGTTTTATTTTAAGCATATCGGTAGAAATGTGGCTTCCTTCCGGAGTTTCAGCATTCCATTCATTTTTTAAATCGTCAAAATTCATAACCGTTTTTCTTTATGATGAACTGTAATTTTTCTTTTGTCCTGTTAAGCTTTACACGTGCATTAACCTCACTTATTCCCAGGTTTTCGGCAATATCACGATGGGATTGATTTTCGAGAAAAAGGAAGATCAATGCTTTTTCAATTGCATTTAATTCTTGTACAGCAGCGTATAAATAGGCCAGCTTTTCTTCTTTTCCTTCGTTTTCATTTACATCCATTACATCGATATGATCATCCAAAGGCGCTTTGTCGACTTTTCTATTGTCTTTTTTGAAATAGATTAAGGCTGTATTGAGGCACACGCGGTACATCCATGTGGTAAACTTGCTGTTTCCTTTAAAAGAAGGGTAGGCTTTCCATAGTTGCAGTACAATTTCCTGAAACAGATCACGTTGTTCTTCCGCATCTTTCATATACATTTTGGAAATTTTATGTATAATGGCTTTATGCTGGTTGATCAAGTTGAGAAATATGTTTTCTGTTTCTTTCATTGTATACCCAATTGGTAACAGATTTTTAAAAACGTTACAGGTTAAGTTAGAAATAATATTTAATTACTGATAAGAAGGGTGAACTTACTCTGGTCTTAGCGAGGCGAAGGTTTTAAATAGAAAAAAATAGTGTCTTAGCGAGACGTTAAGACCAGTTGTGAGTGCGTTGCACCCGATAGCTATCGAGTCCGCTCGAAATGGCGATCGGGTGAGGTAGTTGTGGATTAAGAAATGCTGATCAATCAGGTGGAAACACCCTACTGCACACTTATAAAAAACACCCCCGTCCTGCGGACACCCCTCTGAAAGAGGGGAATAATGTAACTAAGATGAACCTGGATATAAATCTGTGTTTATCCCTGCGCATCTGTGGTTAAGAAAACTATAAAAAACCAAGTGCCTCTTTGGGTACAAACGGGCTCACATCGCCATGGTTTCTTAAAATATCGCGAACAATGGTTGAGCTGATGGCAGAGTATTCGGGTTTACTTAAGAGCAGGATGGTTTCTACTTCTGGCATCATGGTTTGATTGATCTGCGCAATGGCCCTTTCGTATTCGAAATCAGCAGCAGAGCGAATGCCCCGCACCATATATTTGGCATTTATTTTTCGGCAGAAATCGACAGTTAAACCTTCGTAAGTTTGAATTTCGATGTTCTCATAACCTTTAAAAACGGTTTGTAAGATCTGAAGGCGCTGCTCGGCACTTAAAAAATTCTGTTTGGAACTGTTTAAGCCTATACCCACTACAATTTTGTCGAAAAGTGGGGTGGCACGTTGCAGAATATTTACGTGGGCGATGGTGATCGGATCAAATGAGCCTGGAAATAGCGCTATCTTCATGATTCAAATATAGATTTTTATAGTTAAAAGAGGAATAGTCAGGCGCAGGGCGTTTGGCGGGTAGCGTAAATTAATCGAATAAACAATAGACCAATGATCAATGAATCAAGTTACCAATAACCAATAACTAATGAACCAATGACTAATAAACGATTACAACTCAAAAAAGCTAAAAGAAGAATTGCCATATTTCCTGGTTTCGGTGTAACCGGGCTGACTGTTTAGTTTCATGTTACTCTGGTGTTCTACAATTAATAAACCATCTGGCTTGAGCAATTGCTGTTCTTTAACCATCACCGGAATCTGTGGGATATTGGGCATATTGTAGGGTGGGTCGGCAAAAATCAGGTCGTAACTGCCGGTCATTTGCTTTAATAGCTTAAAAACATCTCCTTTGCGTACATCAATCTGATCGAACTGATGCTGTTTGACGGTATTTTTCACCCAGTTTACGCAACCATAATCCATATCAATAGCTAAAATACTTTCTGCACCGCGTGAGGCAAATTCGAAGGTAAGGTTTCCGGTACCACAGAATAAATCGAGTACGGTACAGGTTTCGAAATCGTATTTGTTGTTCAGGATGTTGAAAAGCGCTTCTTTCGCCATATCTGTAGTAGGGCGTACGGGTAAATTTGCAGGAGGCTGCAAACGGATGCCCTTTAATTTGCCACCAATTATCCGCATAAATCTAAAGCAAGCAGGCCGCTGAAATAATGTTTAGGCATATCGGCCAATAATTCACTATTCTGTTTCCTGGTAGGGAAGAAGAAATAAAGTTGATTGAAATATTTTAAAAGGCAATTGTAATGTTCATCATCTTCGTTAATAATACCTTGTATATAAACAGGAACGGTATCATTTAAACCTAATTGTTCGATCATCAGCAACAGGAAGTAATTAAACTCTTCGGCAGTTTCTGATTCATAGTGGTTCTGAAATACGACATTTTTATTTTTGGTATACAGTACATTGAACGATACTGCTGTAAAATCGATCAGTAAAGATTCGTCGGCTAAATGACTAAATAAAGCCACCAGTGGTTCTGATTGTGGAAATAAATCGGTTTCCTGTGGTAAATTTGCTTTTACCTCATCATTTAAGCAAAAAACGGTATTAAAACCAAGCTCTTTATTGTGTTTAGTATAAACTTTAGCATCCGAGCCGAGGTATTGAGCATAAACAGCTAAATTTTCATCATCAAACCACTCATTCGGGATAAAAATGAAATTGGAGGTATGTATTGCTGCTTTTACCGCTCCGTAATTTAAAGAAAGATAGTTATCCGTTTCAAAAGCAGATTTTAAATCCTTCTGCACATCTTCACAACCCTGTTTATCAAAAATGATGTTAATCTCCTCGGTATCTTTACTTACCACGGCATAAGAAAAGCTGTCATTCGTTATTTTTAACAATAAATGGCAGTTTGCAGATGCATCTGTGTTAAAGTTTGGATCAACCAATAAGAGACTATTGTTACTCATTGAAACAAAAATAGAGTTTTTTAAGGATTAACGGTAAGATGAGGTTAAATTTTTGATTTTACCACAGAATTATTGGCTGATACCTTAAAAGGAAGCTTACTAGTTTGTTTTTTTACCACAGATAAAAAGGATAAACACAGATCACTTGTGTAAATTCTTAATTTGATAAGTGAACTGATATATCATTAGCCACGGAAACACGGAGTTCACGGAAACAATTCCTAGCCATTCTGCTTTCTAATTGCCCGGTGAGCCTTTTTACAACCTGAGACACCTTAGTTCACTCTAGTGAATTTATATTCGCCCAAAAATATACAATTAACTTTGTGCTCTTTGCGCCTTTGTGGTTAATATCCTTCTTTGTGCGCTTTGCGGTTAAAAACAATAGATTTTTTTTACCAAAATCAAACCTTTCGTCTATTCAAAAATCAAAATATTCGGCTTAAATTCGGAACATGAGTTACAAGCCTACCTATAAAGCTGCAAACACCATTGCGGCAACTATTGAGCAACATTTTGTTAAACTACACAAAAATGCAATTGCACAGGGTGAGATAGATTTGGCTACTCAGCCCGATAGGAAAATTATTGAAGCGATTATAGATGTTGCTTTTTGGAGCAGTCTGCGTAAGGAGGAAGGGCATTCACCGAGGATTTCGATTGCGTTTTTACCACCCGCACAAACTTCTAAACCTTTGGTTTTTGCAAAGAGACTACCGCTGAATGCTAATACCTTAACTAAAATAGCCCCTGGAATCGAACGCTCTGGAATTCACTTGGGTGTTTGGGAAGAGGATGGTGAACTTTATATCTGGGGCACAACTTTAAATATTCCCAATTTCTGCTTTGTGGTGGATGTTTCTGAACCCGGCTTAATCGTGATTAAACACCGCCGGATTTACGGCATCGGTAAATTTACCAATGTGGCTGTGTTAAAAGGCGAGCAAATCCGTATTGTTGATGATAGAAGCTGTACCAATAAGGATTGTCCGCCGATTTTACAGGCCTTGCTGGATTTAACCGTATTAGCGAGCTGGAACGATCCGATCAATATCCTGATCCAGTTTTCGGTTTCGATGCGTGCGCACGGCAGGGGTGGGGCATTATTGATTGTGCCGAAAGGAGATACAAAATGGGAGGAATCCATTATCCACCCGATACAATATTTGGTAGAACCTCCATTTTGTGGACTGTCAAACCTGGCGAAGCAGAACGGAAATCAGAGCGAAATTTTCTCGCAGGGTGCTGTTCGTCGCGAGGTTGAGCATTTGGCGGGTTTAACCGCGGTTGATGGTGCAACAATCATCAACGAAGAATTTGATCTGATTGCATTTGGTGCCAAAATCGGTCGTGCTAAAGGGAAACCTACCGTAGAGCAGATTGCTTTTTCGGAGCCGATTGTTGGTGGAGAAGATAAGATTTTATACCCCGGACAGCTCGGCGGAACCAGGCATTTCTCAGTTGCCCAGTTCGTGAACGATCAACCGCAGTCTATTGGTTTGGTCGCCTCGCAGGATGGCCATTTTACCATTTTCAGCTATAGCAAGAAACAAAATATGGTAATGGCACATCGTATTGAAACACTACTCTTATAACGAAAACTGTTTGATTGTTACATTGTTTTGTTGTTGAGGTAAGGAGGCGCTTAAAAAAGAGCACTATCTTTGCCTTTTAAACCGTATTGAAGCGGCATCCCCCGATTTTAGTGTCATTTTAATTGTCTCATAGGCTTAATCGGGGATACAGCGGAAAGACGGGCTACCGGAACTGATTAGCATTGCAATTGCTTTTCAGAATAAAAAAGATTGTTTTTTAAGAACGGTAGCTAAAACAATGAACCAATGATCAATAACCTATCAATTAATCACCAGTTAACCGATTTATACAATTAACCTTAATAATGATCCAAGATAAAAGCCAGCTTATTGCCTCAGCATACGAACATACACCTACCAAAGAACAATTGCTTTTTTGCGAGCGCATGTCGGTGTTTTTGCAACAGGAGGATGAATACCGCTGTTTTGTGCTAAAAGGTTATGCCGGTACAGGTAAAACCACTTCTGTAGCTGCCCTGGTTAAAGTTCTGGCCAAATTTAACCTGCGTAGCGAGCTGCTGGCACCGACCGGAAGGGCGGCAAAAGTAATGAGCCAGTATTCGTACCGCAAAGCTTTAACTATACATAAACGGATTTACCGGAAACGTTCAGCAGCATCGCCCGAAATGCAGTTCCAACTGGCTCCAAACCTCTCCGAAAATACCCTGTTTATTATCGATGAGGCCTCGATGATTGCCGATGAGTTTAATGAAACGGGTTCTTCAATATTGCGGGATCTGCTCGAGTTTGTGTACAATACTAAAAACTGTTTCCTGCTTTTTGTGGGTGATACGGCGCAATTGCCTCCTGTAGGGAGTTTAGATAGTCCTGCATTGAACGAACAATACCTGAAAGATAAATTTGCTTTAACAGTTTCGTCGGTTGAGTTGAAAGAAGTGGTGCGACAAGGAAAGAAATCGGGTATTCTGGCCAATGCAACCATGCTGAGGAACCAGATTGCCAAAAATCCAGACAATCCTCTCCCTAGATTTCTGACTAAAAACTACACCGATATTTACAACATGCCTGGTGCACGTTTAGTAGAAGGATTAGAGTATGCTTACCGGAAATTCGGAATGGAAAATACCCTGGTGGTGTGCCGCTCCAATAAATCAGCCAATGTGTATAACCAGCAAATCAGGGCGAGGTTGTTATACCGAGAAGAGGAATTAACAGGGGGTGATCAGATTATGGTGGTGCGTAACAACTATTTCTGGCTGCCTGATAATGAGGATACGGCCTTTATTGCCAATGGCGATATGGCAAAAGTGATCCGTGTAAGGGGGAGGAAGAGCGTTATGGTTTCCGCTTTGCCGATGCTACTTTAGAGTTTATGGATTTCCCGGCTGCCGGGCAGATCAGCTGTAAGGTGATGCTGGATACATTGAATTTAGAAAGTGCCAATTTGCCTTATGAGCAGAATAAGAAGCTTTTTGATGGCTTGAACGAAGATTATGAGCATATTGCCAATAAACGTCAGCGGATGTTGGCCATTAAAGCAGATCCTTTTTATAATGCGCTGCAGATTAAGTTTGCTTATGCGGTTACCTGCCATAAGGCACAGGGTGGACAGTGGGATGCTGTTTTTGCTGATCAGGGTTATCTTACAGAAGAAATGATCGATCTGGATTTTCTCCGCTGGTTATATACTGCCGTAACCCGTGCGAAAAAAGAGTTATATTTAGTCAATTTTGCGCCACAGCTTTTTGCTAAAACGGCGTTGGAAGACTATTTTTAACATAATGATTGCACAGATTGAATTATCCTGGTGTTTTTTGCATCCTTGTAGTCAAACTTACTAACCAAATTGTATATGAAATTTGCCTTTAGTCTTAAAAACAAGCTTAAAATTGCTTTCTTACTTTTCTGCATCATGTGCTGCACTTTATTGATCCGTTTTCTGGAAGATAAAAGCGTGGAGAAGATTAACGAATCTTTTATTTCGATGTATAATGACAGGCTTGTTCCGGCTACGGATTTATATTTCATTGGCGAAAATTTATACTATAAAAATGCGATTCTTCAGGAAGTATTGCTCGGAAACGATGTTTTACAGGGTTCAACGGCGCTTGTGAAAATGGATAAGCATAACCGTAAAATAGATTCAGTGATTAATAAATACGAACTTACTTTATTGGTAAAACAGGAGCAAAATTTTTTGAATGAGCTGAAAAAAGCATTAGTTGTTCAGCAGGGTCTGGAGGTGAAAATATTGAGTATGGTGGGATCAGAAAGTAAGGCTGTTTATGAATCGGTTGGACGAAATGCGGCAAACCAAACTTTAGCTAAACTCTCGGCACTCATTAAAATACAATCTAATGTTGGAAGCGAGTTGATTAAAGGATCTAAAATATTTGTATCCGGAACAAAGGTATATTCTACCTTACAGGTTATTCTGGCTATAGTGATCGGGATTATGATTGTGGCGATTATTTCGGCTTCGAATGCGGTTAAGGTTCAGAACGAGAAGTTTAATTTGAATTAGGTTTTTACAACGAAGGCACAAAGACACGAAGAAAGGTTCTCAATATTTTATCAGCCACGGAGGCACTGAAAACACGGAGATCCTTCGACTACGCTATCTTATACATACTCCACTAGCACTGCCGTCATCCGATAGTCATCGGATCCCGCGCAGGAGGGAATCTTAAAGCGCTCGCATTACGATTCCCAATCGAGTTGGGAATGACGACCTCTTGCAGCCTACATTTTGCCAAAAATATCTATCTCTATATTGATTTTATGAAATAATTATCCACTAGGATGACAAAACTCATGATCTGTTGCTGCGCAGGGTGGGAAGCTTTCATGACCCTCATGATTAGGCGCTGCGTATGGCAGGAAGCTTTCATTGTTTTTTGCCACGGAGGCACAGAAAACACGGAGATACTTCGACTACGCAATCATAGACAGAATCCATTAGCACGGTCGTTATTGCGAGGAGGAACGACGAAGCAATCTTTCCTGCTAGCGATCCTTGCCAGAAAGATTGCTTCGTCGGCTGAAAAAGCCTTTCTCGCAATGACGATTTGAGTATTAGAAATTTTTACTACTCGGCATCCTCGTCTGTAACCAATCTGATCGAATCATCAGAAAGTACAATTAAACGCTCTTTATACAATGATCCGATTGTTTTCTTAAAGGCACTTTTGCTGATCTGGAAACGGTGGTAAATATCTTCAGGAGAACTTTTATCACCCAATTCGATTACACCGCCACTTTTTTTCAACTCCCTTAACATCATCTCTTTCGAATCGAGGATATGGCCGTAACCACTTGGTTGCAGGGTTAAATCAATTTTGCCTTCCACACGGATTTTCTTGATCCAGCCTTTGCGCATTTCGCCAGGTTGAACATTGTCGAAAACCTCGTTATTATAAAGTAAACCAATGTAGGTATTGTTAATAATGGCATTATAGCCAAGGTCTGTTTCTTCAGTAATCAATAAACTTACTTCATCGCCTTCTTCGAAATCAAAACCATCCTCTTCCACAAAATCGTACAATTTAGAAGAAGCCAGTAAGCGGTCACTATTTTCATCCAGATACAGGTACACTACATATTTATAGCCTTTTTGCATTGGCCTTTTCTGTTCGCGGGTAGGTACATAAACATCTTTATCGATACCAAGATCCATAAAAACACCATCATCGCCATCAGATACCACTTTCAAAAAAGCGAAATCGCCCACTTCGGCATAAGCTTTTTGGGTAGTTCCGGTTAAGCGACCATCTTTTTGTATAAAAACAAAAACACTAATGTTATCGCCGATTTCGGCACCTTTTGGAACATATTGGTAAGGGAGGATTACCAGTTTATCGCCATCGGTTAAGTTTAATCCAGCTTCTGTTTTGCTTAAAATCCTTAACTCGTTGTATTTTCCTATTTCAATCATTTTATTGGGGTTTAACCATTTTCTTCAATGGCTTTTGCTGCAAAGGTAACAATGTTTATTGGTTCATTGTCATTGGTTCACTGGTCTTTTGTTCATTAGTTGGCATATTGCAGAAATGCCTCCATGTTAATATGTTCATCCGTGGCTCCTTCGACAGGCTCAGGATGACAACCTGTATTGGTGTGGGCAATGAAAAAAAATATATAATTTAGCGGCTTATCTAAAAATATATCTTAATTATGAACAAGCAGATTCCTCCATTTTTTTTAAGCGACGAATATTTTATTGATGAGAAAGTAAATTTTTTAAAGTTTGCAAATGAGTACAAGGTGTACAACGATCAGGGTGCCCAGATCGGGATTATTAAACAGCGTATTTCAGGTTGGCAAAAGGCGTTAACCTTATTGGTTGATAAACGTATGATGCCTTTTAAACTGGAAATTACCGATATCAACGACCAGTTACAGGCTACCATTACCAGGGGCTGGACTTTCTGGATGTCGAAAATTATGGTTACAGATCCGCAAGGGGTTGAAGTGGGTATAATCAAACAAAAATTTAAATTTTTCAAGCCAACTTTTACCATTTCGAGTCCGGCAACTGGAGAAGAAATTGCAAAAATATCCGGCGATTGGAAAGCCTGGAATTTTACCATCACCAATAATGCAGGTGCAGAAATGGGCAAGATCAGTAAAAAATGGGCAGGTGCCATGAAAGAAATTTTTACCACTGCCGATAAATACAATGTTTCCATCGATCCCAGCTATGCCGAAAGCAATCAGAAAGTTGCAATTGTAGCTACTGCGATTACGATTGATATGGTTTTGAAGGAGAGTAAATAGATTTAGTGAATGATTGAATGAGTGAATGATAAAATGATTTAATAAAATTCCCTAAAACATTCACTTACTCAAAATTCAATCATTCTCTAATTAATTATTTTCTCGTTTAATCATTTCTTTGGGCTAAATTTGGGATCTACAATTAAAGGTATCTTCATTGATATGAAAAAAACCAAAGAAGCCAAAAAGCCAGGTATTTTCAGTTTACTTGGAAATTATCGGGGCTTAATTTTTCTGCTGATCCTGTTTGCCCTGCTCAGTAATGGCATCAATTTGCTTTTACCAAAGATTATTGCCAGCGGTATCGACTCTTATACCAACAAAACCTTCGATTTAAAACACATCATGTTCCAGTTTTCGCTGGCCATTGTACTGGTTTTTATCTTTACTTATTTACAAAGTATTGTACAAACCTATGCTTCGGAGCGTGTGGCGAAAGATTTAAGGACTAAACTTTCTGATCAGATTTCGAGGCAAAGCCACGCTTATATTATTCAGGCCAATCCTTCTAAATTGCTTACCAATCTTACTGCAGATGCCGATTCAATCAAAATGTTTGTTTCGCAGGCCATTGTTTCTATATGTTCTTCTATCTTTTTAATTGTTGGCGCCAGTATTCTGCTGCTCATGATTAACTGGAAACTGGCATTATGCGTAATTGCGATCGTACCCATTATTGGCGGTGCATTTTTTTATGTATTGAGCAAGGTGAGGGTGCTTTTTAAAAAGAGCAGGGAAGTAATCGATTGGCTCAACAAGGTAATCAGCGAAAGTATAATGGGATCGGCTTTGATCCGCGTAATCAATTCGCAGATGCTGGAGTATAATAAGTTTTTAGATGCCAATGCCAAAGCAAGAGATTTAGGTATTTCCATCCTCCGGATGTTTGCGGCGCTGATTCCGGTTATAGTTTTTACTGCCAATTTAGCTGGATTATGTATTCTGGTATTGGGTGGTCACTTTGTGATTACCAATTCGATGACCCTGGGAGAATTTACTGCTTTCAGCAGTTACCTCACACTGATTATATTTCCGATTTTGGTAATTGGTTTTATGAGCAACGTAATTGCACAGGCTACAGCATCTTATCAGAGGATTGAAAGTGTGTTGAATGCTAAAGAAATTAATCATCCGGGTACATTAAGCATTTCCTTAAAAGGTGATGTAGAAGCAAAAGACATCAGTTTAAGTTTTGGACAAAAACCAGTTTTGAAATCGGTTTCTTTTTCTGGCAAAGCAGGCTCCAAAACGGCCATTATCGGTCCTACTGCTGCTGGTAAAACACAGTTACTTTATATTTTAACAGGTTTGATCGATGCTGATGCCGGGTCGGTATTGTACGATGGGCAGGAGATTAAACAGTATAAACAGGAAGATTTCCATCAACAGGTGGGTTTTGTATTTCAGGATAGCATTATGTTTAACATGAGCATCAGAGAGAACATTGCCTTTAGCGATACGGTTACAGATGAATCTTTAGCTAAAGCCATTGCCACTGCCGAGCTGAAAGATTTTGTAGATGCCTTGCCCGATCAATTGAACACGATTGTTTCGGAACGGGGAAATAGCTTATCTGGCGGACAAAAACAGCGGATTATGCTGGCGAGGGCACTGGCTGTAAATCCGAAGATCTTATTACTGGATGATTTTACTGCCCGTGTTGATACCAATACCGAGAAAAGGATTCTGGAGAATATCCAGCAGAATTATCCTGGTTTAACTTTACTTTCCATTACCCAAAAAATAGCTTCTGTTGAACATTACGATAAAGTAATCTTGCTGATGCAGGGGGAGATTATTGCAGAAGGAACCCATCAGGAATTGCTGAAAAGCAGTCCTGAATATGTTCAGATTTACAATTCACAACAGAGCACCAGTAATTATGAACTACAATCTTAACCAGCTTAGCAACAAGCAGGAAAAGCAATCGACTTTTAAAGCGCTGAAAAGCCTGCTAAAACTGATTTCTGCTGAGCGAAAAAACCTTTGGCTGGCACTGATTGCCATTTTAGTCAATTCTGGTTTATTGCTTTTAGGCCCTTTATTGGTCGGTCATACGGTTGATACCTACATCCGCACCAAACAGTTTCATGGTGTGCTTATTTTTGGCGGCATTTTGTTGGTGATGTACATGATTGCCATGGTTACAGGTTATACGCAAACCAGGTTGATGGGAGGAGTGGGGCAGCGGATGCTTTATACCTTACGTAACGCGATATTTAATAAGCTACAGGAACTTCCGGTTTCATTTTTTAACCAGAATAAAGCAGGCGATCTGATTTCGAGGGTAAATAACGATACAGACAAACTGAACCAGTTTTTTTCACAATCCTTGATGCAGTTTATCGGCAGTATTGTAACCATGATCGGTGCCGGTATTTTCCTGCTTTCCATTAACCTTGAATTAGGAGCTGCTACACTTGCGCCTGCCGTGGTGATTGTACTTTTTACGGTGGCTTTATCGCCCTGGGTAAAAGGAAAAAATGCTAAAAACTTAAAAAGTGTGGGCGGAATGAGTGCTGAAATCCAGGAAAGCCTCAATAATTTTAAAGTGATTATTGCCTTTAATCGCAGGGATTATTTTAGAAAACGTTTTGACGAAGCGAATAATCAAAACTATAAAACGGCAATCGGGGCAGGTTTGGCAAACAATATTTTTGTGCCTGTTTATGGTTTGTTATCGAGTATAGCACAGCTGATTACCTTATTGTTTGGTATTCATTTAATTTCAACAGGTAACTTTACCCTGGGATTGCTGGTGAGTTATATTGCGTACACGACCAACTTTTATAACCCATTAAGACAGCTGGCTGCACTTTGGACCAGTTTTCAAGTAGCGATGGCAAGTTGGGACAGGATATTGCAGATTTTATCGTTAGAAAGCAATCTGAAACAGATAGAGTTAAATGAAACCGTTACGTCTGATGCCTTGCTGGAATTCAAAAACGTGCACTTTTCTTATGATGATAGCAAGGAAATCCTGCATAACATTAATTTAAGGTTCGAAAAAGGTAAAACTTATGCATTGATCGGTCCAACAGGTGGTGGAAAAACCACAACAGCTTCGTTAATTTCCCGTTTATACGATGCTACCAAGGGAACAGTTTTATTAAATGGAAAAGACATCCGTTCATTTTCTGCAGAAGAAAGGACACAAAAAATAGGCTTCATTTTACAGGAACCATTTTTATTCACCGGAACCGTAAAAGAGAATATTTTATACGGCAACAGTCAATATAAAGAGGTTACTGATGAGGAGCTTGAAAAAATAATCGAAGAAGCTAACCTGAATGCTCTTTTAGCCATTTTTGATGAAGGATTAAATACACCGGTTACCTCGGGTTCTGATAGCATCAGTTTAGGACAGAAACAGTTGATTGCTTTTATGCGTGCGGTTTTACGGAATCCGGAACTATTGATTTTGGATGAAGCTACCGCAAACATTGATACCATCACTGAACAGCTTTTGGGCAGTATTTTAAACAAACTTTCGAAAGAAACTACCCTTGTTATTATTGCTCACCGTTTAAATACCATCGAAAACGCCGACGAAATTTATTTTGTAAATGAAGGCGAAGTGCAAAAAGCGGGAACACTGAACGATGCACTGAATATGTTACTGAAAGGGAAACGGGTAAGTTGATATATTTACAGGCATAGACCCCGCAAGTTTAATTCGGAGTAGTTAGATCCTTATATGCCTCATTGAGAGCTTCACCGTTTAAAAACCTGCGAGGTCTGATCAAACAATTAAAAACACAAATGAAAAAATATTTCTTCTCTCTGGCCCTTTCGGCCTTAAGCTTATCTTCTTTTGCACAAAGTGCAGAACAAAGTCTTTTTGTTCAGGATAGTTTAAAATTGATTTCTTCACAGTTTAAGTTTACAGAAGGTGCATCGGTTGATAAAAATGGAAACGTTTTTTTTACTGATCAGCCTAATGATAAAATCTGGAAATATGGCATTGATGGCAAACTGAGCCTGTATATGGATAAATCGGGAAGGGCAAACGGCACTTATTTTGATAAAAAAGGCAATCTCATTGTTTGTGCTGATGAAAATAACCAGATCTGGTCTATCGATAAAAACAAAAAGATAAAAGTGCTTTTTAGCGATTATGAAGGTAAAAAAGTAAACGGACCAAACGACATCTGGTTAGATAATAAAGGTGGTATCTACTTTACCGATCCATATTATCAGCGTGATTACTGGACCAGAAAATCGGCTGAAATTCAGGGACAAAAAGTTTATTATCTTCCGAAAGGTAAAAAAGAAGCCATTGTTGTGGCTGATGATGTAGTTAAACCAAATGGTATTGTAGGTACGCCTGATGGTAAATTCATTTACATTGCCGATATGGGCGCCAATAAAACATACCGTTATGCCATTGGCGCAGATGCCAGATTATCGGATAAACAGCTGATCCTTAACCAGCACTCTGATGGAATGACTTTAGATAGTAAGGGAAATATTTATGTAACCGGAAAAGGGGTGAATATCTATAAACCAAACGGTGAAAAAATAGGCCATATCGATGTGCCTGAAGAGTGGTGTGGCAATATATGTTTCGGTGGAAAAGGAAGAAATATGCTTTTTATTACGGCTTCTAAATCACTTTATGTTATTCCGGTAAACGCAAAAGGAGTAGAGTAACTAGTGGTTTTAGTCGTTTAAATGCATTTAAAGCCCGAAAAACGAGTATGAACTAGATCAAAATTTTTTTCTGTTCAGTTTATTCAACCCCTAAAAATATTAAACTCATTATTTAGTTTTGGGTTCCTACTTATAGGGATAGACGACTATGAAAAAGCCCTCTCAGGATTGAAGGGCTTTTTTACTTTTATTTCATCCTATGGATAAGATTTCAGATATTATAAAGTTTCTTTTAAGTGTACTGAACAGATAGGAAGGCAATTCGACTCCGCTATCGATGACAGAATCCATTGGTGCGGTCGTCATTCCCGCGCATGCGGGAATCTTAAAACGCTTGCATTACGATTCCCAATCGGGTTGGGAATGACGATCTCTCTCAGCCTAATATTCGCATACTAAACTATCTCAAGATTTTAAATTCTGCATGTAACCTGTTGGCGTTACCCCGAATTCTTTCTTAAAAGCTTTTGTAAAATATGATTGTGTTTGGATACCGATCTGATACATCACTTCTGTCATCAGCACATCTTCGGTTTTCATGATCTCAATTGCCTTTCTAAGTCTCGCCGAGCGTACAAACTCTCCTATAGATTGACCTGTGATCGATTTTATTTTCTGATAAAGCTTGGTTCTGCTCATACCGATTTCCTTACATAAATAATCGATATCCATTTCTGGGTTGATCATTTCGGCATCAATAATGGATAGTAATTTAGTTAAAAAGGCCTTATCCCTTTCCGAATGGGCGAGTGCTTTGGGTTCGTTATCCTTATTTTTTAGATAATGATCTTTCAGTTTCTGCCTTTGCTCAAAAATGTTTTTAATGGTGAGTTGCAACAGATTGATGTTGATGGGTTTAGTAAAATAAAGATCTGCACCCGATTCAGCGCCTTCAATTTCGGCTTCAATGCTATTTTTGGCCGTGAGCATTAAAAATGGAATATGGCTGGTTTCTATATCTTCCTTAATGCATCTGCAAAACTCAGTCCCGTTCATGCCGGGCATCATTACATCACTGATGATCAGATCAGGAAGGTCTGTGCGAGCCTGTTCAAGTCCTGAATGGCCATCCGAAGCTTCTGAAATAGCATAAAAGGGGCTTAAAGTATCTTTTAAGAATGCCCTTAGTTCTTCGTTATCATCTACAATAAGAATGCTGGTGGTGGCATTTGCCGGTGTTTGTTCAGTAGCTGATTGTGTTACTTCAGTTTCTGAGCGATAGCTGATGCTTTCTAAGCGGGTGCCACCAGGCTCGTTGTTTTGACTGAACTGTTCATTTAAGGTATAATCTGTTTTGCTGCCTGGTATACCAATAATAATCTCGGTTCCTTCATTCCGTTCGCTCGATACCTGTATTAAACCTTTATGCAGCAAGGTTAAACTTTTTACAAAAGCCAAACCTACGCCAGAGCCCAAATGCGTTTCGGTAATCCGGTAATAACGTTCAAATAAATGCTGGATAGAATCTTTCGAAATTCCGATACCACTATCCATTACGCGGAAATAGATGTAGGAATTGGCTTCATAATCACTTTTAATCAGTAATTGGTTTTCGAAAGCCGGTTTGCGATCGCTCAGATCTGTAAATACCTGAAGTTTAAGCGTTCCACCAGCTTTAGTATATTTAATGGAGTTATTAATCAGGTTGAGGATGATTTTTTCGATCACCTGCCTGTCGAACCAAATATCGGCTGGAAGATTTTCTTTTTCAACCGTAAAACTGATTGACTTTTCGGCCGCCATTTCCGAAAATTCTTCGGCCACTTCATCGATAAAAAGATTCAGGTTTCCGTTTACTACATTAAGTTTTAAGGCACCTGATGCTGTTTTTCTAAAATCCATTAATTCGTTAATGAGCCTCAGTAACCGGTTGGCATTGCGGTGAATAGTATTGTAATAACTCTGGAAACTTTCTTGCGTGTCTTCCCTCAACAGGCGCTCAATCGGCCCTAAAATTAATGAAAGCGGTGTACGGAACTCATGCGAAATATTGGTAAAAAACTGAAGCTGTGTCTGGTGCATTTCTTCCCTTTTTTCTTCTTCAATTTTTCTGATCTCTAACCTGCGTTTAAAACTCAATGCTAAATAGGTTAAATACAGGGCTGTGGCGATAACAACTAACCTAAACCACCAGGTTGCCCAGAAAGGAGGGGAAATGATGATTTTTAGCGTTGTTCCGGTGGTATTCCAAACATTATCGTTGTTTGATGCCCTCACCTTAAAAGTATAGGTTCCCGGATCGAGATTGGTATAAGATGCCTGTTTCGTATGGCCCGCAAAAATCCATTCTTTATCTTCACCCTCCAGTTTGTAAGCATAATTGTTGTTTTCATTCGCAACATAATTTAAACTGGCAAAACGGAACGATATCGAAGCCTGATCGTAATCCAGTTTGATTTCTTTGGTATAACTGATATCGTTTTCTAAAACGGATCCTTTTGTATTTGGTGAGATTTTCTGATTAAAAATCTGAAACTCCGTTAGGTAAACCGGTGGGATAAACTTGTTGGTCTGGATATCATCAGGAAAGAATGAATTGAAACCATTTACTCCACCAAAAAACATTTCACCATTGCGTGTTTTTAAATAGGCATTGGTTTCGAATTCCAGTCCCTGTAAACCGTCCCCTGTATTGTATTTTTTAAAGTTTTGGTGCTGCGGATTAAACCTGGTCAGGCCGTGGGCCGTAGAGATCCAAAAATTACCTTTGTCATCCTCCGTAATTCCTTTTATAAATTCGGTTGATAAGCCTGCTTTGGTCGTGTAAAGCTCAAAGTTGTTTTTAGTTCGGTTAAAACGGTAAAGTCCGGCCTGCCCGACCCACAAATTGTCTTTGCTATCAATAAAAATTACCCTTAAATCTGGACTTTTACCATCGCCCATAAAATAATGGGTAAATACCTGCGTATTGAGGTTATAACAGTTCAAACCACCGTCATCGGTACCAATCCACAGGTTTTTGTATTGATCTTCATTAACGGCAACAATATTGTTTCCGCTTAATTTACTTCCGTTTTTCCCTTCGGTAATGCGTTTAAATTGTTTGGTCTGCGCATCAAAAAGGTTTAATCCACCATAATAAGTGCCTATCCAGATGTTTCCATTACTGTCTTCGAACGTTTTCTGTACATAATCCGATGAAATAGAATTAGGATTTGCGTTGTGGTTAAAGCGGGTAAAAGAACCATCATTGTGCATCTGGTTTAAACCACCTGCCCAGGTACCAACCAGCAACATACCGTTTTTTATCTCAGTGATATCGAGAATGGCATCTGCACCAATGCTATTGGCATTGAAAGGGTTATAACGGTGGTGGATAAAGGTTTTATTCGTTTTGTTGTAAATGTCGAGTCCGCCACCGTCGGTTCCGATGTAGATGTTACCGGCTTTATCCTCATGAAAAGCCCTTACATCATTATAGCTTAAACTGTTTTTATTGGGTTCCTGGCGCACCAGTTTAAATTTTTCTGCCTGCGGACTATACAGATTTACCCCTCCACGGTGTGTACCAATCCATAAATTTCCTTGTTGATCAACATAGAGTGCCGAAACGGTGCGTTGCGATAAACTAAGTGTATTTCCTGCTTCATTCTGATAATGCGTAAATGTTTCGGTTTTGGGGTTAAAAAGGTTTAAACCTCCGTTAATGCCGCCAGTCCATAGATTCTTTTGCTTATCAAAAGCAATAGCCCTCACCAGGTTACTGCCAATACTATTGTTGTTTTTTTCCTGGTGCTGATAGGTTTTAATGGCGTTTTTGACAGGATCGTAATGGATTAACCCGTTTTCCTCTGTTCCAAACCAAAAAGAGCCATCCGGATCTTTTTTAATGACCCTGAAAGATTCATTTTCTAATGCTTTAATCGCTGTTTCACTACCTGATTTAGGGTTTAAAATGTGGATGCCCGCATCGGTAGCCATCCAGATGTTTTCATTAGCATCGCAGTACAGGTCGTTAATGTAATCTTTTCGGTCGGTTTTTTTCTGATCCGAATGGTATTCGAACCTGCCAAAAGTATTAAATTTTTGATCCAGCAAGTTTAGTCCGCCACCATAAGTGCCAATCCAAATTCCTTTTGCAGTTTCCTTAACCGAGGTAATGATGTTATTGGTCTGGCTTTTTTTGTCTTTGGAACGATAAGTGGAGAAATTGTTTTTCTCGGCATTAAACCTGTTCAACCCATCTGATGTACCGATCCAAAGGGTATGGTTTTTATCCTCAAATATGCACCTGATGAAATTATCGCTGATGCTGTTTCCGTTTTTGCTGTGTTTGAAAACGGTGATCTGATTGCCGTCGTATTTGTTCAAACCATCGCGTGTACCAAACCAGATAAAACCCCGGTAATCTTGAAAAATGCATTCGATGGTGCTGTTCGATAGTCCGTCTTCTACACTTACGTGTTTAAACTTTAAATTTTGCGCGCTGATATTCCCTATTGAAAAAGTAAGGAGGAGCAGGAGAATGGTTCTCGTTAACGCGTTCATTTAATCGTTTGGTGGGATGGTTCTGAGGCGATAAAGATAATTGATTTTTATGAACCTTTTTTTACGGGTTGGTGGGTTAGCCGCGTATCGTCATCACTAGACATAGTTTTCAAAAAATATTATCATAGTAATGATCTATTTCGATAGATCGTCATTTCGACCGCAGTGGAGAAATCTATAAAGTTTCTGATCAAAGATCTCTCATCCGAATTAAAGTCCTACCATGGAGATACAATTTTTCTATCGCTCTATGCCGCGAGGGCATGGTACTTTGGAGCGCCAAAGTACCCAAAGCGCTTTGTCAATCCAGCAATGTGGCTTCTCAACAGCCCCTGCTCATCAAAAAAACAGCGGCACTTTGTTTTGCTCGTTTCTGCTAAGTGGAAGTTTGTGAGGTATTTTCACAAAACCACTGCGTTTCAGGTTTGGAGTTGCCACTTGTTCCATTTTGCAACTGTTTTTTTGATTTTTCTGCCACTTGGGATTGACGGCGTGCATGGTTAAAACCCGTTCTTTATTAAAGTTAGTTAGCAAAATGCATAGAATGTTCTAAAAAAAAGGATATATCCAAACGGTTGGCTTGCGCGGGAATGACGCAAAGCGTTTAGAACGATTATATTAAAAAAGCCATTAATACGCTATTCAAACCAATAATATGTCGATTAGCACAAAAGAAATGAACAATAGCACAAAGCGGATAAAGCCATAAAGCCTTCATTTGTATCGTTAATTCTAACCATAATATTCTATGCACATTTTTACATCTTTCATCAGGAGTAACAAGCGGATGTTAATGCTTTTACTATTGATTTTTACCCATGGATATCTTTTTGCACAGCAAGCCACCATTACCGGAGTTGTTAAAACGGCGCCCGATAATTTAGGTATGCCGGGTGTAAGCGTTCGCTTAAAGGGAACCGCGATTGCCACCTCTACCGATGCTAACGGAAACTTTAGTATCAAAATACCTGCTAAAGCCGGCATCCTCGAATTTACCTCGGTGGGTTATAAGGTTCAGGAAATCCCTGTTTCTAAAAGCACCACTTTAAACATCACCTTAATAGAAGATGCTTCTACCTTAAATGATGTAGTGGTGGTAGGTTACGGAACTACGCGAAAACAAGATCTTACCGGTTCTGTTGCAGTGGTAGGTGTTAAAGATTTTCAAAAGGGGAGCATCAGCACACCAGAGCAAATGTTATCGGGTAAAGTATCGGGTGTTTCCATTACTTCAAACAGCGGTCAGCCGGGAAGCGGGAGCACCATTCGTATCCGTGGGGGTTCATCATTAAATGCCAGTAACGATCCATTATTCGTGATCGACGGGGTACCCTTGGAAAGTGGGGGTGTTTCGGGTGCATCTAATCCATTGAGTTTTATTAACCCAAATGACATTGAAACTTTCACGGTGTTAAAAGATGCATCGGCAGCAGCCATTTATGGTGCAAGGGCATCCAATGGGGTAATCATCATCACCACGAAGAAAGGTTTGGGTGATGCCTTAAAAGTGACTTTCAATTCGGTAAACTCGGTTTCTAAATTAACCAGACAACTGGATGTGTTAAGCGCTGATGAAATCCGTTCGATTGTAAATGCTAAAGGTACTTCTGCGCAAAAAGCACAATTGGGTACATTTAATACCAATTGGCAGGATCTGATTTATCAGGATGGTTTTTCAACCGATAACAACATCAGCATTAGCGGTGGAGTAAAAAAACTGCCTTACCGTTTATCCATCGGTTATCAAAATCAAACCGGCGTGTTAAGAACCGATCAATTACAGAAAACTTCAGCTGCCCTCGTTTTCAACCCAAGGTTTTTTGATAATCATTTAAAACTGGATATCAACCTGAAAGGAAGCATGCAGAAAACGCGTTTCGCCAATACGGCCGCTATTGGTGGTGCAGTGAGTTTCGATCCAACACAAGCTACATATACCAATAAATCAGACTATAATGGTTATTGGGAATGGTTAGATTCTACTACACCAACAGGATTGGTGAATCTGGTTGGCCGTAATCCGGTGGGTTTATTGGAGCAAAGAGAAGACCGTGCTAAACCTATGCGCAGTATCGGTAACGTTCAACTGGATTATAGTTTTCCCTTTTTGCCAGAATTACATGCCAATTTAAATGCAGCTTATGATGTAGCATCAGGAAAAGGTACAGTTTTTGTCGATCCAAATGCAGCAGAGGCATTTGTTGGTAACCTAAATGGTGTTGGTAACGGCGTAAATAACCAATACAAACAGAACAGGAGAAATACCGTTTTGGATTTTTACCTGAACTACATTAAAGAATTTAAATCGATTAAAAGTAGGGTAGATGCAACAGCAGGTTATTCTTATAATGATTATTTAACCACTCAGTATTATTATCCAAGTTTCGATGCCAATGGCAATAAGGTGGCCAATTCTGATCCGGCTTTTGCTTTTAACAAACCTCAATACCGTTTGATTTCTTATTTCGGAAGATTGAATTATAATTACGACGAACGTTTTCTTTTAACGGCAACGGTACGCCGCGATGGTTCGTCACGTTTTGGGCCTGCCTATAAATATGGTGTGTTTCCATCAGCAGCTCTTGCATGGACAATCAAAAATGAATCTTTCCTGAAGGATAACAAAACTATTTCTGCTTTAAAATTACGTATAGGGTACGGTATTACCGGACAACAGGATGGTATTGATAATTACGGGTACATGTCTACCTATGGTTTAAGTGCTTTAAATGCATCCTACCAGTTTGGAAATACCTTTTACCAAATGTATCGCCCGAGTGCCTACATTGCCAACATTAAGTGGGAAGAAACAGCAACAGCGAACATCGGTTTAGATTTTGGTTTACTGGATAATCGTATTACAGGTACTTTAGAGCTTTATCAAAAGAAAACCAGTGATTTGTTAAACAGAATTCCTCAGCCTGCCGGAACAAACTTTGCGGCCACGGCCATTGTGAATGTAGGGGATATGGAAAACAAAGGTGTTGAGCTTACCCTGGGATTTAATCCGGTAAAAGAAAAGGATTTCAACTGGGATTTCAGCTTCAACGCTACTTATAACAAAAATACCATCACCAATTTAACGGTGGTACCTAACGATCCAAATTATGCAGGTTTCCCAAGTGGAACGATTGCGGGCGGTGTTGGGGGACAAAATGCCTTTATCAATGCCGTTGGCGGACCGAAGAATACCTTCAACTTATTTGAGCAGACTTACGATCAGAACGGAAACCCGATCGAAGGCGTTTATGTAGATCAGAATGGAGATGGGGTAATTAACCAGAACGATTTCAAAAAAGGGAAACAGGCCGATCCTAAAGTGTTTTTAGGTTTTAGCAACAACTTAAGCTACAAAAAATGGAACTTATCATTCACTTTGAGGGCGAATTTAGGAAACTATGTTTACAACAATAACTATAGCCAGAGCGGTAATTTAAACCAGATTTTAGGTACAGCTATTATTTTAAATGCTTCACCAAATTACCTCACCACCAATTTTAAAACACAGCAGTTATTGAGCGATTATTATGTTCAAAATGCCTCATTCCTTAGAATGGACAATGTTAACCTGGGGTATGCTTTTGGTCAGATTTTAAAAACCAAAGCAAACTTAGCTTTAACGGCCAGCGTGCAAAATGTGTTTGTAATTACTAAATACAAAGGTTTAGACCCAGAGGTAGCCTCTGGAGTAGATAACAACATCTATCCCCGTCCGCGCATTTTCTCTTTAGGCCTAAATGTTAATTTTTAAGATCATGAACTGTATTAACAAAAAATATATGAAACCACGTGTTTTACAACTTTTTATGCTGGCTTGCACTGCGGTAATTTTTACCACATCGTGCAACAAACTGGATTTGGTACCTACCAATGATCTTACTGCAGATAAAGTATATACTTCGGCCGCTGGTTATAAACAATCGTTGGCTAAGGTTTACGGCGCTTTTGCCCTTACCGGAAATGCATCCGTTGGCCAGCCCGATATTCCGGTAGAGATTATCAAAGATGAAGGTAATTCCGATTTCTTGCGTTTATACTGGAATTTGCAGGAACTCACTACTGATGAAGCCGTTTGGTCGTGGCAGAACGATGCCGGTATTCAGGGCCTGCACGAAATGACATGGTCATCAATCAATTCGATCATCAATGGTTTATATTACCGTTCATTTTTTCAGATTACGCTTTGTAACGATTTCATCAATCAATCATCTGATGATAATTTAAGCAAAAGAGGAATAGTAGGTGCTGACGCTGATCAGGTACGCAGGTTCAGGGCAGAAGCACGTTTTATCAGGGCTTATCAGTATGCCGTATTGATGGATATTTACGGAAATCCGCCATTGGTTACCGAAACTACCGAAATAGGAGGCAAGGACTTACCAAAACAAGTTTCACGAAAAGATTTGTTTACTTATGTAGAATCAGAGCTTAAAGCCATAGAAAATGATTTAGCGGCACCTAAAGGAAATGAATATGGTCGTGCGGATAGGGCTGCATCCTGGGCATTATTATCGAGGATATATTTAAATGCTGAAATATATACCGGTACCGCCCGATATACCGATGCCATCACCTATTGCAACAAAATTACCGCTGCGGGTTATACACTTCATGGTAATTACCGCGAGTTAACCATTGCGGATAATCACTTAAATACAGATGAGAATATTTTTACCATTAATTATGATGGGACCAGTACCCAGAATTTTGGGGGTACTACTTACCTGATGCATGGACCTGCAGCCGTTCCTGCAGACGTATCAGGGTCAAATGGTAACTGGGGCGGATTAAGGATTACCCAGCAATTTGTAAATCTTTTTGCTGATAAAACAGGTGCAACAGATACAAGGGCACAGTTTTATATGTCGGGACAAAACATGGAGATAAATGACCTGTATACTTCTACCGATGGTTACTCGAGCACCAAATACCGCAACAAAACCCGTTCTGGCGGTCCGGCTCCGCATCAGGATGTTGCCAAAGATTTTTCAGATATCGATTTCCCTCTGTTCCGTTTAGGCGAAACCTATTTAACCTATGCCGAAGCTGTTTTACGTGGCGGATCAGGTGGTAGTTTAACGCAGGCCTTAACCTACATTAACCAGTTACGTACCCGTGCGTATAATGGCAATACAGCAGGAAATATCACTTCGAGTGCTTTAACCACCGATTTTATTTTAGATGAACGTGGTCGTGAACTTTGGTACGAAGCCACCCGAAGGACAGATTTAATCCGTTTCGGGAAATTTACCACAGCTGCTTATTTATGGGCATGGAAAGGTGGTGTTAAAGGTGGTACAGCGGTAAATAGCAAATACAATCTTTATCCATTGCCGCCAACCGATCTTTCGGCCAATCCAAATCTTCGTCAGAATACAGGTTATTAATCTAAATTATCATGAAAAAATCTATTCATATCCTATATACTTTGCTTTTAGTCAGCCTTTTCTTCGGTTGCAAAAAAGATGATAGCACAAATGTAGTTACCCCGCCAGGTGCAGGCAGTCTCGCTTTTAAAAGCTCTGCAGCCGCTGTGGTATTAACTTCAGCCACTGATGCCACCAATGTAGTTACTTTCAGTTTTAAGGCGGCAAACTTTGGCGTAAGTGTGATCCCAACTTATTCTTTAGAGTTTGATATACCTTCAGATACCTTAGGCGCAAATGCCTGGGCAAATGCAATAAGCGTTAAACTTGCAACAGGTACTTTAGAAAAAGCTTATTTGGGTGCCGATTTTAATTCGCTTCTGGCCAATCAATTGTTATTGCCAACAGGTGCCGTAAGTACCTTAGTTGTAAGGTTAAAAGCAGAAGTAACCCAAAATACAGGAACGGCTTCTACCATCAAACCAATCTACTCAAGCTTAACCATGACGGTTAATCCATACAAAGCTACCATCGAATATCCGGCGTTGATGGTAAAAGGAGGCAATTCCTGGAAAACACCAACCGCAAGGACAAATGGTTTTGTACTTACTTCAGCTAAATTCAATTCAAAATATGAGGGATATTTAAATTTACCAAATGCCGATGGCTATGGTGGCGACGCTTTTCAGCTGGTATCAACAAAAGATGCGAAAGTGTACGGTTGGGGAGGTACTTCAACAACCATGAGCTTAACCGGCGGTAATTTATACCTTACGCCAGCACCGGCTTACATGAAAGTAAATGCCGATGTAGATGCATTAACCATTACCTATACGCCCGTAAAATTCTTTATCTCTGGTGATGACAATGCCTGGAGCACTTCATCAACCCCATTGATATATAATGCAACAACCGGTAAATGGGTGGCCGCAAATGTTGCCTTAACCGCAGGAAAAACTTTCGTATTTACCTGTAATGGCGGTTACGATATCAGTTATAAAGTAGATGCCAATGGAGCTTTGGTTTATGCAGGTGCACCAACCTGGGGCGGTATTAATATCCCGGTTAGCAAAACAGGTGTTTTCACCGTTACTTTAGATTTAAGTGCCGGTGACGGAAATTATACTTATTCGATTAAATAAATTTCTCGTTTCGTCATTCCCAACCCGATAGCTATCGGGTCGATTGGGAACCTTAAAGCGCTGGCAGGTATATGGAGTATTGGGATTCCCGCCTGCGCGGGAATGACGGGCGATTTAGAATAAACTATAATACAAAGATTAAGTTCAAACTTGCTTAAGAATATAGAAATGATTAAAAAAATAAAAACCATCAACTGGCTGGGCCTTATAATAATGCTCAGTTTGATTAATACAGGTTGCAAAAAATCGGTTAAAGGCGAAACGCAGATTTATCCTGCTCCCGATCCGGTAGGCACTTATGCCTTAGGAGCCGATGTAAGCTGGCTGACGGAAATGGAAGCAGCAGGCAAGAAGTTTTACAATGCTGCAGGTGAACAACAGGATTTATTGAAGATTCTGAAAGATAAAGGCATCAATACCATTCGATTGAGGGTTTGGGTGAATCCGGCTGCCGGTTATTGCAATACCGCCGATGTTTTGGCTAAGGCAAAAAGGGCAAAAGCCATGAACATGCGTTTACTGATCGATTTTCATTACAGCGATTCGTGGGCAGATCCAGCACAGCAAAACAAACCTGCCGCATGGGCTTCGCAAGATTTTGCTACCCTGAAAACTTCAGTTTATAACCATACAGTTGAGGTTTTAACGGTTTTAAAAAACAATAAAATTGTGCCAGAATGGGTACAGGTAGGCAACGAAACCAATAACGGCATGTTATGGAACGATGGAAAAGCATCTACAAGTATGAAAAACTTTGCAGATTTGGTACTTTCGGGATATAATGGTGTAAAAGCGGTAAATCCGACCTCGAAAGTGGTGGTGCATATCTCCAATGGTTACGATAACAGCTTATTTAGGTGGATATTTGATGGCTTAAAGAATAATGGTGCAAAATGGGATGTAGTCGGCATGTCGATGTACCCTACCGCGGCAGACTGGTCGACAAAAAATACCCAGTGTTTGGCCAATATGACTGATATGGTTTCGCGATACGGATCGGAAGTAATGATTTGCGAATTGGGAATGCCAGTTTCAGAAGCAGTAGCCTGCAAAGCGTTTATTAAAGATTTAATCGTGAAGAATAAATCGTTGCCAAATAACAAAGGCTTAGGGGTTTTCTATTGGGAACCGCAATCTTACAATAACTGGAGCGGTTATAAATTGGGCGCTTTTGATGATTCGGGCAAACCAACGGTTGCAATGGATGCATTTTTGCCTTAATCCCCAACCCATAAAGGGGACAGGCATGAGGCATGTTGCCATGGTTCGTGAGGACATTTAAAAGGCTATAACTGGTACAGATTTTAAATCCGTAATTAATAAAGTCAGGATTGCAAATCCCGACTAAAAAAAATGTTTATGATTTTACTCAAAAAACTGTCGCTTTCCGTTGCTTTTGCCGCCATGGCAATTGTTGTTCATGCCCAAAATAAACAGGGTGTTTATGTAGATGCATCGGGTGTAATCCGTTGGGAGAAAGACCATAAAGAAGCCGCTTTTTTCGGTACAAACTATACCGCACCCTTTGCTTACGGTAACAGGGCCATTGTAAGGATGGGTGTAACTGCCGAACAAGCGATAAAAGATGATGTATATCATTTTTCGCGTTTGGGTTTGGATGCCTTCCGTGTACATGTTTGGGACCAGGAAATATCGGATGCTGAAGGAAACCTGATCAATAATGAACATTTGCGCCTTTTCGATTTTCTGCTGGCCGAACTTAAAAAACGTAAAATTAAAACTTTGGTTACGCCAATTGCTTTTTGGGGAAACGGATATCCGGAGAAGGATGAAAAAACAGGCAGTTTTGCTAATAAATATGGTAAAGATAAATCGGTAGTAAGCGAAGAAGCTTTTAAAGCACAGGAAAATTACCTGAAACAGTTCTTTAAACATAAAAATCCTTACACGGGTTTAACCTATCAGCAGGATGTTGATATTTTGGCTGCAGAAATCAATAACGAACCTCATCACAGCGGGCCAAAAGAAAGAGCTACGGAATATGTAAACCGCATGACCTCCGCCATAAAAAGTGTCGGCTGGACTAAACCTATTTTCTATAATATCAGCGAATCGCCCTGGTATGCCGATGCCATTGTAAAGGCAAATGTTCAGGGACATACCTTCCAATGGTACCCAACAGGCTTGGTTGCCGGCCATACGCTGCAAGGCAATTACCTGCCCAATGTAGCAAAGTACAAAATTCCTTTCGATACCATTCCCACGTTTAAAAACCGCGCTAAAGCGGTGTACGAATTTGATGCGGGTGATGTAATGGCGCCGATCATGTATCCGGCAATGGCCAGAAGTTTCAGGGCAGCTGGTTTTCAATGGGCCACGCAATTTGCCTACGATCCCATGGCAACTGCTTATGCCAATACCGAATATCAAACCCATTATTTAAACCTGGCTTATACACCTTCAAAAGCAATTAGTATGTTAATTGCTTCAAAGGTTTTTCATCAAACATTACGTTTAGATACGTTAAATAATGGCAATTCCTTAGGCCCGTTCAAAATTGATTATAAAAATTCACTGAGCGAAATGAATACTGCCGAAGAATTTTATTACACTAATTCCACCTCTTCGAAAATAATTAATGCCAAAAAACTAAAACATATTGCGGGGGTTGGAAGCTCAAAAATTGTTCAATATGATGGTAGGGGAGCTTACTTTATCGATCAGGTGGCTGCCGGAGTATGGCGTTTGGAAGTGATGCCTGATGCGGTTCAGATCAGGGATCCTTTTGAAAAAGCTTCGCCTGAAAAAGAAGTTACACGGATCATTTGGTCTACCTTGCCAATGGATATCGATCTGCCCGATTTAGGCTCCAATTTTACAATTATGGGCTTAAATCAAGGTAATACGGTTAATTCGGCAGCTGTTAAAAATGGGTTTAATGTTTCTCCCGGAACTTATCTGTTGGTAAAGAAAAACCAGAAAACCAATCTAAATGCGCAAAGCAGTTATCAGAATATTACCTTGGGCGAATTTGTTGCCCCCAAAGCTTCAAAAGGAGATGTATTTGTTAAACATCAGCCTTTAAGAGCAATTTCGGCAGGTATAGCCATTCAGCTCCAGGCAGAAATTACAGGCCTAACCGCAAAAGATTCTGCTTTTATTCAATTTAATGGCGCAAACCGCTGGCAAAATATTCCTTTACAAAAAAAACGGGAGTACGAATATGCCGCTACAATTCCTGCTGAACTGGTTAAAGATGGTTTACTAAAATACCAGATTATTATCCATAAGGCTAATGGGGATTACATTACTTTTCCGGGCCGTGTAAATGGAAATCCAAATGCATGGGATAAGCTCGAACCCGAAAGCTACCAGACTTATGTTGCAGCTAAAAATGCCAGGGTAGAAATCTTCAATGCAGCTTTAGATGGGGAAAACAGTAATATTTATAATCCAGATTGGGGAAATAGTAAAATAGAATACGTTTCAGATGAAAATCCATCTGTTTTAAGTATGAAGCTATCTATTAATATACCTAAAAGTATCCAACTGATGGGTTTTCAAAGCTTTTTCGTTGATAAAATGACTGGAAGAGCTTCGGAACTGAATAATTTGAGCAAAATGGTCATCAAAATAAAGGCAAATATCGAAAACACTAAAGTTAAGATGGGCTTAATTGATACCGATGCCCATTTCTTCTCCACCGAAATCCTTGCGGGAAAAGATTTTCAACTGATCGAAATTCCATTAAATCAGCTTAAAAATGATGCGCAATTATTGCTTCCGCGTCCTTATCCTGGCTTTTTGCCACTTTATTATCAATCACCAAACAAAGCTGCATTCGACTTAAAAAATGCCGAAAAGCTCGAAATTACTTTTGGTTATGGGGCTAGTCCCAAACCAATCAATATTGCTATCGAATCTATTTATTTAAAATAACCGTCAATTACATGTTCCGATTGAAGAAAATACTTTTTACCATTTTTATGGTTAGCCTTGCTTATTTAAATGCCGCTGCCCAAAGAACCGAAATCCTGTTAGATGAAGGCTGGAAATTCTCAAAAGGAAATTTCCCAAATGCTGCCGAAGCTGGTTTTAATGATTCGCGTTGGGAAACCGTAACTGTTCCACATGATTGGGCCATTAGCGGGCCATTTGATAAAGAAATAGATAAACAGGTAACCGCAATTACCCAAAATGGAGAAACCAAAGCCAGTGAGAAAACAGGTAGAACCGGAGCTTTGCCTTATATCGGTGAAGGTTGGTACAGGAAAAAGCTCAGTCTTCCGGCACTTAAACCAAACCAAAAAGTTTTGCTGCAAATTGATGGTGCCATGAGCGAACCACGTGTTTACCTCAATGGAAAACTGGTTGGCCAATGGAACTATGGTTACAATTACTTTTATATCGATATTACCAATGACCTAAAAGCGAATGCTAATTTATTGGCCGTTCACCTGAAGAATATGGCAAAATCGTCGCGTTGGTACCCGGGAGCAGGTTTGTACCGTAACATACATTTAATTATTAAAGAAGAAAAAAGCATCGATCAATGGGGGATCACTGTTACTACGCCAATTGTTAAAAGAGAATTTGCCAAAGTAAACATCAAAACTAAATTAACCGGTAAAGGTATGCGTTTGGTTACGCAGATTTTAGATAGTTTGGGTAAGCAGGTGGCTATTGATACTGCAAAGGGTATTTTTGGGAATGAGGCTGATCAGAATTTAGAAATCAATAACCCTGTTCTCTGGAGTCCGGAGCGCCCATATTTGTATACCGCAGTATCGAGTGTTTATGAAGGAAATGTATTGAAAGATGTCGTAAAAACAAGATTAGGGGTCAGAACAATCAATTTCAGCCCGGGCATCGGCTTTAGTTTGAACGGTAAAGTAAGAAAATTTAAAGGTGTTTGTTTACACCACGACCTTGGGCCGCTTGGAACGGCCATTAATACAGCTGCATTAAGAAGGCAACTTACCATCTTAAAAGAAATGGGTTGCGATGCCATCCGTAGTTCGCACAATATGCCTTCACCAGAGCAACTGGAATTGTGTGATGAAATGGGTTTTATGTTCCTTGCCGAAAGTTTTGATGAATGGGCGAAAGCCAAGGTAGAAAATGGTTACCACCTGTATTTTAATACCGATGCTGAAAAAGACATTGTAAACCTGGTGCAGGCGAATAAAAACCACCCTTGTATCGTAATGTGGAGTTCGGGGAACGAAGTGCCGGATCAGTTTGGTGGCGAAGGAGTTAAGAGAGCCAAATGGTTGCAGGAAATCTTCCACCGCGAAGATCCAACACGTCCGGTTACTGTTGGCATGGATCAGGTGAAGGCAACAATGCAATCAGGTTTTGGGGCGCTGATGGATATTCCCGGATTAAATTATCGGGTACATCTTTACGAGGAAGCCAATAAAGTTTTTCCGCAGGGATTTATTTTGGGATCAGAAACCGCATCAACCGTAAGCTCAAGGGGGATCTATAAATTTCCTGTTGTAAAAGGTTTTGATAAACAGTATCCCGATTTTCAATCCTCTTCTTACGACCTGGAATATTGCAGCTGGTCTAATGTTCCTGACGATGATTTTGTAATGCAGGATGATAAACCATGGGTGATCGGGGAGTTTGTTTGGACAGGTTTTGATTATCTTGGCGAACCCACACCTTACGATAACAGCTGGCCATCAAGAAGTTCATATTTTGGAATCTCTGATCTTGCAGGTTTACCTAAAGACCGTTATTACCTGTACAGAAGTCGCTGGAATAAAACAGCACCCACGCTTCACTTACTTCCACACTGGAACTGGGAGGGAAGAGAAGGCCAAACCACGCCCGTTTTTGTGTACACCAGTTACGATAGCGCCGAACTTTTCTTAAACGGAAAAAGTTTAGGGGTGCGGAAAAAAGATAAATCAAGCCCGCAGAACCGTTACCGGTTGATGTGGATGGATGTTAAATATGAGCCAGGGACTTTAAAAGTAGTAGCCCTTGATGGCAACGGAAAGCCAGTGGCAGAAGAAAAGATCACTACAGCGGGTAAACCCTATAAAATTGTATTAACGCCAGATAAAAAACAAATTAGCGCTGATGGCAAAGATTTATCTTTCGTAACGGTATCAGTTGTTGATAAAAATGGAATACCCTGCCCAACAGCAACCAATGCTTTAAATTTTGAAGTAAAAGGAGCTGGTGCATTCAAAGCAGTTTGTAATGGCGATGCCACTTCATTAGAATCTTTTGTAAAACCAACCATGAAATTGTTCAGCGGAAAGCTGGTAGTGGTGGTTCAATCGGGCAAAAAAGATGGTACAATTCAATTGAGTGTGAAAGGAAAAGGATTGCAAACCGGAAATGTAGAAATTGTTTCAGTGAAGTAATCAGGAGTTAATTGGTCGCGTCATTCCCAGCCCGACTGGGAATCTTAATGCTTTAATAAGGTGATTAGATGGTAAGTGGCATTAGGATTCCTGCCTGCACGGGAATGACGATGAAGGGTAGAATTTAGCCATTAATTAAAGATTCTTCATTGTATTTTATATCAACAGTAAATACATGTAGAATTGTATAGGTACTGTTACATTTTAATCTTATCTGGAATAATTTTTTAAATTAGCATATATTCATAAAAACCCTGATAAGCTTATGGAAAATCTAAAAGAAGAAACCAAAATCAAAGCTTTCCTCACCAGGATAAAAGCAGAGTGGCCGGGAGTGGTGGAGCGCTTTGAATTTAAAACAGGCAGTGTAATTTATGTTCATTTAAAAGAAGGAATATCCAGCATGGATTTTCTGGGCAAACTCTCCCGTAAAGTAGAGCGATTTGTTGATTTCAGCATGCCAATTATCCTTTATCACATTGAAAGTGATGGAATGAATTTAAGATCGCATCCCATCAATTGGTATTCTTCACTTAAGTAGAGAGATTCAATTTAATATTTTCAAATTTTGCTGTTTTAAATCTTTTTTTGCCGTAAACTCAATTTTGTTTGCCAGTAATTTTGGTTTTTGGGTTTTAATCCTATTTTTGAATTTTAATTTAAAAACATCCAGTATAATGAAAAACGGAACAGTAAAATTTTTTAACTCAGAAAAAGGCTTTGGCTTCATTAAAGAAGAAAACGGATCTGAGATTTTTGTGCATGCATCAGGCCTGATTGACGAAATCAGAGAAAATGATACAGTTGAATACGAAGTTCAAGAAGGCAAAAAAGGCCTTAATGCAGTGAAAGTAAGAGTTGTTTAATTCTTCCCCAAAAGATTTTGAGCAGGATTTAGTCCTGCTTTTTTTTTGTCCAAAATTCAGTATCCTGTTATTTAAATCAAATGATTTATTTACTGAACAAAAAGGCTGAAAAAATTTCTTTCTCATTTCTAGCCAATTACCGTTTTAAACTATTTTAACTGCGTATTACATCGTTGTTTTGTGGATTGGATTTTTATTTTTGCTATTGTCGATCTACTCGGCCGGAACTAAACAAATTAAGATTTTTTGCAACTTTCTATTTTTTCAATTCAGGAACCTGTTATCAGCAACAAACCTCTTGATCGGGGCACTTTTATGGCCGCGGCACAGTTTGTAATGGCGTTAAACTTTGAAGCCGAATTTGAGCTTTTAAGTTTATCGGCGATGAACACGCAGATGGGTACCGCAAAAAAGGGCGGACTCATATTTGTACGCAATGGCAAATTGAAAATGCATCCCGAAATTTATGATCATTTATCGTTAATATCCATATCTTCTATATGTGCAGGGAGCGTTTATTACCATGGTCTTGATAAAATTGAGGCTGAAATTGTAAATCTACCTTACAGCGACGGACTTTTAGATCTTGAAGGAGCAGAAGAAGATTATATGGCCTTTAAACGTTTGTGCAGTCCCGTTTCGAGGTTTTTTCTGTTACAGGCCAAAAAAGTGCAATGGTCGGCAATTCTATCCACTTTTAGGTTTTTTATGATGGAAGGTATATGGGAAGTGGTAAGCTATGTGGCAAAAGCATTAAATCAGGCTGATGCCGATGTACTTTCTTGCACTCAACTTTTAGAAAAGATGCAAAACGAAGAATGGTATCCTCAATTTCGTAGTTCCCTTAAAACATTTCATATTTCAAGGTACCCGTTAAGTAAAGTTGGACTTGAGTCGGAACTACCCGAAATGGCTTAAATTATTTCAGGTAATTTTCCAATAACGTACTAATCTCTTCACCGAGGGCTCTATTACCCATGTTATTAAGCTTTTGTTGCGAAGAATTGTGCTTTTCGATATATGTAGCCTCTGTTTTATTGAATTTAAGATAACCCTGCTCAAAATAACGTTCTTCAATTTCAGTAGAAGAATCCATCGATCTGAACCATAATTTAATCAAAGAACCTGTAAGCTTATCATAATAAAGCCAGTGGTAAGTTGCTTCTGCATCTGCATTGTCGGGCAGATCGAGACGTTGGATTTCTAGGATAGCGGTATCGATATTTTGAAAAAAATATAAGGTTTTGTATTTGGACGACATCCGGCAAAAATAAGACTTAATTTTTTATCACAAAAGAGATTTTTGCTGTTTAGATTTAATATTTTTTGGTTTAAACGAATTCGTCTTTCCGCCTGTGTCTATCGTGTGGACACAATTAATTATAATATTCTTCTACTGCTCTGTGCCGCGAGGGCATAGTACTTTGGAGCGCCAAAGTACCCAAAGCGCATTGTCAATCCAGCAAGGGGCCTTTTACACATACCCCATACACATCAAAAAAACAGTGGCACTTTGTTTTGTTTGTTAGTACAAGGTTAATGATGTTTGCAAATATGAAACACAAAACCACTGCGTTTGAGGTTTGGAAGTGCGATTTGTACTGTTGTACAACTGTTTTTTTGATTTACCAGCCCTTGGGATTGACGGCGTCATTCGGTAAGGTCTGTATTATTTCAAAGCAAGCTAGCATAGCGCCTTAGATGATGACTAAGAAGATGTGTCCACACGATAGGCGCAGGCGGGAATCTTAATGCAAATAAGGAGTTTATTAATAAGTTCAAAGATTTCTCCATTTCGCTGCGCTCCATCCGATAGCTAATCATTGGCTGGCGAGCCACCAGCCAGAGAACTTATTAATGTTATCGTTTTTAATTCGACTCCTAGGTTGGTGGCGCACCAACATCAACGTATTGTAACTAAATAATCAATTGGCTGGCGATCTACCACAGGAGAACATTTTAATGCTTATCTCCCTTAATTACTTTAAACAAATGTAAAACCTGTGGAAAAAGCGCATCCATACTTTCCTCAGCACCACTTTTTGATCCAGGGAAGGTTAATACCAATGTTTGGCCTATAAAACCTGCTACACCGCGCGAAAGCATGGCGTAGGACATGCGCTCCTGTCCGTAACGCCTTGCAGTTTCCATAATACCTTCAATATTGCGGTCAATTAAAGGTGCAATAGCTTCTGGTGTTACATCGCGGGGCGAGAGTCCGGTACCACCAGTAAAGATAACCAGTTGAAAACCCGCTTTATTTAATTCGATAGCCTTAATTCTAATTGCATCGATTTCATCCGGAACGATTTCATATTTCTGTGTATTAATTCCCCATTGCTCTAAACGCGAAATAATGGCTTTGCCGGAAGTATCCTGTGCTTTATTTCCGAATACTGAATCCGAACATACGACTACAGCGGCTTTTATTTCAGGGAATTTTACATTTTTAAGGTCAGATTTTCCGCCAGATTTTTTTAGTAACCTGATGTGCTCGATCTCCACACCCTTATCAATAGGTTTCAACATATCATACATGGTTAAAGCTGTAACCGAAGCACCATGCATGGCTTCAACTTCTACTCCTGTTTTGTAAATGGTGTGTACTTCAACGGTAATAATGATGGTTAAACCCTCAATTTGGTAAGTAATGGCTGTATATTCGATTGGTAGGGGATGGCAATCAGGAATTACATCACTGGTTTTTTTTACGCCGAATAATCCTGCTGCACGTGCAAATTCAAAAACATCTCCCTTGGGTATTTTACGTTGTTCAATGGCATCGATGGTTTCCTGCTTCGATACTTTTACCGTAGCGGTGGCAATGGCGATGCGCAGCGTGTTGGATTTTTTGGTGATGTTTACCATGTTATGTATTTTCTTTCCACTGATGTGTTTCGTCTTCGAATATTTCTTTGCCCCAAATTGGTAATTCGGCTTTTAAACGGTCTACTACTTCCGTACAGGCTTCCATTGCAGGTTTTCGGTGCGCTGAAGAGGTGAAAACAAAAAGGCAGATCTCGCCTGTTTTAACTGTACCTAAACTGTGGTAAATGTGCATACAGTTGAGCGGGTATTTTTCGAAAATGCTTTCCCTGATCTGGTGCATTTTTTCGAGGGCAAGTTCTTCATAAGCAGTATACTCAATCGCAGCAACAAATTTGGCATCAATCTCATCTTTTCTCACCTGACCCATAAAAATACTATGGCCCCCAATAGCGGTTTTGCTGCTGTGCTTTGCAATGCTGTCGGCTATAAAAGCAGGCTCAATTGGCCCGTTAACAAATATGTTTTTTATCGTTTTTTCGCTCATCTTAGGATTTGAGAAAATGATCTCTCCATTTTACAATACCACCTTTTAAACTATAGATTTTTTTGGCATCACCGTATTTTTCTTGCAATGCCTCTGCGGCAGCAACACTTCTAATGCCGTGCTGACAGATTAAAACCACGTGTTTTTGGTAAAATTCTTTATTTAAGAATGCTCCAAACTCCGACATGGGTACCTGTGTGTAAATCTGTTTATCCAGTACCGGAACTTCGTGTTTTTCGCGCACATCGATTAAAATGGTAGATTCTGACTGTTGCAGTTTTACCAGTTCGCTGGCATCAATTTCTATATATCCCTGTGGTCCTTCGCTGGTATCCTGATAATCCATATTTAAAAATTCATCAACCGTTTTGGGTAATGTATAACCGTTTCCGTGACTGATATTGATGGTATATTGTTCTTGTGTAAGTAAGTTATAATTTAATATTTTGTTGGTGAGCGGCTGACCGATTTTAGCAATCAGTTTAATAATTTCTGCTGCCGCCATAGTACCTAAAATACCCGGTAGTACACCGATAATACCATTTTCTGCACAGTTCGGTATTTCTCCTTTATTGGGTGGCACGGGGAAAAGATCGCGGTAATTGGTACTCGGCCTTAAGTGATCGGGTGTATTGAATATGGCCAACTGACCTTCAAAACCTGAAACTGCAGCAAATATAAGCGGTTTATTAAGCAGTGCACAGGCATCGTTGATCAGATACCTCGATTCGAAATTATCGGTACCATCCAGGATAAAATCGTATCTGGATACAATATCGAGGATATTGTTTTTTTGTAAACGTATCGGATGACGGATGATCCCGATCTGGGTATTCATTTCCTGGAGGCGCTTTGCTGCGACCTCCACTTTTAACTTTCCGATATCTGCGGTGGTGTACAGGATCTGCCTGTGCAGGTTGGATAACGAAATGGTATCATCATCTACAATTCCAATATGGCCAATGCCCGCTGCTGCAAGGTATTGCAGCAGCGGGCAGCCCAAACCACCCGCACCAATAACCAATACTTTTGCCCTTAAAAGCTGTTGTTGTGCTTCCTCCCCGAATCCTTTCAGGATAATTTGTCTGTTATATCGCTCTGCACTCATATCATTTAACCACCAGAAAAAGGGGGCATAATGGCTATAACAGCCTTTTTTGTGATTTCGGTATTCTCCTGAACAATGTTTTTGTTAAGGGCAAGTTTGTATTTCATGCCTTTTAAAGCAGGAAATTGATTTTCGATGTATCGTTTAAAGGTTTCAGTATCGGTGATTCCGGCGATATCAATTTTTTGATGCTTGATAAATTCAGTAATCTGGCCAAAACTGATGATTTCGATTTCCATGCTGCTAATTTACCTGTAAGATGCTAATTTTACTCAATCCTTTTACAAATCTTCTTCCCGTAGCGAAATCACTTGGTGTAATCATGGCAATATTTCCTTTTTCGGCCTTTGCCGGGTCGGTATCATAGCTTTTTAATACTAATATCTGGTTTCCGGTTGAAGAATTGAAAATCTCATTCCACGAATACACCACTTTATAATTATCCGTTGCGGTAAAAACGAGGTAATATTCGCTCAATGTTTTGGGCGAATTGGCATCAATTTCTACTTTGGCCAAAATATCTTTTAAAAGCACGCCTTTAATGTTTTTAATGCTGCTTTTACGCTGCATCAGGTGGTTAAAAATAGTCATACTATCCAAATTAACGGATTTATAGCTGCTTAAATTGTCTAAAGTAACGGTTAATGGTGCTTTAACCTTTCCTTCTATGGTAAATTGTTTGCTTTCCTGAGCTTTTGCGCTAAAACCAAAAAATAATAGTGCGATGATCGTAAATTTCATATTATGCATGTGTAAATAGTAATTTATAAGCAGCCAATGCCAATACACAGGCCAAAACATTTTTTAAAACGGTTTGAGGGAATTTTAAGGCACCAAAATAAGCTCCACAGATGCCACCAGCAAATGCAACTCCCACATAAGCGAGCATGTGGCTGTTAAATTCAAAGCCTTTAATCAATTGGCCACCTAAACCTGCCACAGAATTTACGAAGATAAAAGCCGCACTGATGGCTGCTGTTTGTTTCTGATCGGTCCATTTTAAGAGTAGCAGCACCGGCGAAAGGATAATTCCACCACCAATACCGATCATACCCGAAAGCAGGCCAATAATACCGCCAATAGCCAGCGATAAAGGAATATTTGAAGGTTTAAGATCTTTTGGATCGGTGTTTTTGAAAAAGAAAAAACGGATTACGGGGATGAGTAAAAGCACACCCAAAATCTTTTTATAAATGGAACTTTCAATCGCCATCATACCGCCAATAAAAGAGAGTGGGATAGAGGCAAGGGCAAAAGGCCAAAAGGTTTTCCATTTAAAATGCCCGCCACGGTAAAACTGGATAAAAGATGTAGAAGAAACAAAAAGATTAAGCAATAATGCCGTTGGTTTCATAATGGCTGGCGAAATGGCAAAAATGGCCATTAACGCCAGATAACCGCTGGCACCGCCGTGCCCCACAGAGGCATATAAAAAGGCAACGATAAAAAGTAAACAGTAAAATAGGATAAAACTTTCTTGCATGGTTTAGTTTGGTAAAATAATTACAGTTATGGTGTCGCCTTTTTCGAAATGTTCCTGTGTTTCGTTGAGGCAGATAAGGCAATTAGACTGCGCAAATGAACTTAAACGGTACGATTCCTGCGCACCAAGAGGTGTAACTTTTCCATTTTCATACTTCCCTTTTAGGAAATGTGATAAACCTGCAGGCTTTGTATAGGGGTGTGTAAGTTCTGCTTCTACTTCAATTACACTGTTTGTTTTTTGAGATAATGTTTTAACAGCCGGCAATACGTAATTGTAATAGCAGCTTAATACCGATGATGGGTTTCCCGGAAGTCCGAAAATTAATTTTTCACCATGTGTTCCAAAAAACAGTGGTTTGCCTGGTTTCTGTTTTACCTTATGGAAGATCTGTTTAACACCGCAATGGGCCGCTGCTTCGATCACGAAATCGTAATCGCCTACACTAACGCCACCTGTAAGTAAAACTACATCGCTGTTTGTTATTGCTGTTTGCAATACTTTTATAAGGATTTCGAGATCGTCGTCAGCTTCGTAAATATTGACCTGATTTATGCCTTCGTGTTTTAGCGCGGCAGAAAGTGAATAGGAATTCGATTCGTAAACCTGACCGAATGCCAGGGGCATGCCTGGTTTTTGCAATTCTTTTCCGGTTACAATAATCGATATTTTGGGCATAGGGTAAACTGTTACTTCGTTTACACCAATACCAGCGAGGAAACCTATGGCGGCAGGACTAAGCAAACTGCCTTTTTCCATGGCCAATGCCCCGGCTTTAATTTCTGAACCTTTATCCCGTGTATTTAAACCCAATTTTAAGTTAGGATCCTGTAGGGTGATTGTTCCATCCAAACGTGTTATTTTTTCCTGCATTACCACGGTATCGGCACCTTGGGGTAATGGGGCACCAGTAAAAATCCTGCTCGTTTCTCCGTTTTGGATGGTGATGTTTTTAGCCGTTCCTGCGGCCATTTCGCCAACTAAAATGAGCGTTTTTTTATGATCTTCAAATTTTAAGGCATAACCATCCATAGAAGATTGGCAAAAGGCCGGAATATCGAATCTGGCATAAACATCGGCCGCCAAAGTATGACCGGCTGCTTTTGAAAGGTCGATATTAATTGGATTTAAAGGACTGATATGTTGAGAAATGAGGTTTTTTGCTTCTTTAACGCTGATCATGAAAATTTTATCCTCCAATGGTAATCATACTTCTGTTTTGAATGGTTGTGGCATCTATTTTTTCGAAATCGCTGGCTAATTGACCACCTAAAGCCTTTTTTTTGCTCCAAATTGCCGATTGTATTAAGGGAAGTACTTCTTCATTTTTTCTCAATGCAGTAAGGAGGTCAGTTTCGGTATCTGAAAACAGGCAGTTTTTTAATTTCCCGTCTGCGGTTAGGCGCATGCGGTTGCAGGTACTGCAAAAAGGATGCGTCATGGTGCTGATGATGGCAAAAGAACCTTCGTGACCAGGGATCATAAAATGTTTGGCCGTATCGTTCTGTTCCCCTTTAATAGGCAATACCGTAAAATCCTTTTCAACAAGTGCAAGAATTTCGGCTAAAGAAAACATCTGGTTACTTGTCCACCTATTGCCGTTAAAAGGCATAAATTCGATAAAGCGTACCTGGATGGGATTATGTTTGGTCCAGCTGATAAAATCGTTGATTTCGTTATCGTTTAGGCCTTTCATTACCACCATATTAATCTTCACCCTGATTTTATGTTGCAGTAACAGTTCGATATTGCTGCGTACCTGATGGAATACATCCCTACGGGTAATCATAAAAAACTTTTCGGGCTGTAGGGTATCTAAACTGATATTGATGGTCTTAATGCCCGCCTCTTTTAATACCGGAAGCATTTCTGCAATGCGTGTACCGTTGGTGGTAATTACCAATTCTACCGGAAGTTTGCCCAGTGCGGAGATAATATGGGCGGCATCTTTTCTTACCAATGGCTCACCGCCTGTTAGTCTGATTTTTTTAACGCCATTGGCCACAAAAATCTCTGCCAGTTTGATAATTTCATCGGTTTGCATCAACCTCGAAGCAGGGGTAAAATCGTACTCTTCCTCCGGCATGCAATAAAAGCAGCGAAAATTGCAGTTATCCGTAAGCGATATCCGCAGGTAATCGTGTATTCTTCCGAAGGTATCTGCTATCATTGCTGGCTGATTAAATTGTTGTAATCGGTTTCTGTATCAATGTCAATTTCACCACCTTCAAAAACTACGGTTTCTACATCCTGTGGATATTGTTTGAGTAGTTTTTTTGCCCCTTCAGTTCCTTTGAGTGATAAAAGTGCATCAAAATAAACTTTTCCGAAGAGAACCGGTGTGCCGATCGTACCGGCATAGCCACTGGCAATCATGTTTTTACCAGTTTTATGATGCTTTTCGATCAAGTTATTAAAGGTACTCATTTTTATAAAAACCTGATCGGCTACTGCAATAATGATACTTTGTGTTTTGTCATTTTTTTCTATCACGGATGAAAGTCCGGCAACAATGCCTGATGCCATCCCGCTTTCCCAATCTTTATTGATTATGAAATTAACCTGATTGTTTTGGTGTTTCGCTAATATTTCTTCCGCATTTGCGCCTAAAACCACAGTAAGTGGAGTGTTATTTGCTGTTAAAGCTTCATCAATCACAGTTTGAAGCAGCGTTTTGCCTTTATAATCTAACAATTGCTTTGGCGTTCCCATGCGGGAGGAATTACCTGCTGCCAAAATGATGATTGTGGTATCCATCTAATTATTGGTTAATCCATAAACATGGATGGGGTTCTTTTTCTCTTTTAAGAAAATTGCCGATGCACCCGTAAATACTGATTTGATCTCTGCCAGGATGGAAATGGCAATTTCTTCAGCTGTTTCGGCACCTATATCCAAACCGATTGGACCGTATATACGAGTTTTATTTTCAGGTGTGGCGAGGTGCAGTTCCTCCAGCATCCTGATCAGTTTTTTCTTTGGTCCTAATGTACCAATATAAGGCGCGTTGGTATTTAATAAATATTTTAGCAGTTCGAGGTCGTAATTGTAATTATGCGTCATCAATACAAAAGCTGTTTGCTCATCAATATCAACCTGGCTTAGCACATTATCTGGTTTACTTACCACAATTTTGGTGGCGTTTGCAAAGCGCTGTGTGGTGGCATGGGTAGGCCTGCCATCAATAATGCTTACTTCCCAGCCCAAAAGGTAAGCCATTTCGGCCAGGGGTTGTGCATCATTTCCAGCACCGGCAACGATTAACGAAACAGGAGGGTGAATGAGTTCTATAAAAGCATCTATTTCCTGGTCACCATAAGGATAAACTTTAAATGTTGTTGTTTTATTGGCGAAAACTTCTCTGGCGTCATTGATGATGTCCTCTTCAATTTCCTTTGGTGTTTTTGATAGAATAGTATCTTTTTTAAACAACATGCTGGTGCCCAATTGTTGCTTTCCATTCAAATTAAAAAGTATTGCCAGCACGGCATCTTCCCTTTTAGCTTGTAATGTTGTTAAAATGGCAATGGGGTTTAATTGATCTTCTTCTATAATGGGCTCGAAAAGGATATGTACAATGCCGTTACAACCTAACTGTACGCCAAATTTGGCATCATCTTCGTCGGTGGTATCGTAAGTAATCAGTTTGTTTTCTTGCTGTACAATGGCCGAAAGGGCTTTCCGTAAGGCATCGCCTTCTAAACAGCCACCGCTTATCGCACCGGTTAACTGGCCATCTTCGGTAATGAGCATCCTGGCACCTGGCCGGCGGTACGAAGAACCTTCTACCTTAACTACCGTAGCCAAAGCTGTTTTTTTCCTATCCTTTGTCGCTTTTTGGTATGCTTTAATTATATCGGTAATTTCTTTCATTAGGGATTGATGCAATAGAATGGCAATTTAATGATAATCTATTACAAAAAGCAGAAAGACATCCCACTTTAGCACTCCAATTTAAAGCCAAGTTAGAATTATTTTCTGGGGAAAAAATATTATCGATTTCTCTTAAGAATCAAAAAGGCTCCGAATGAAAAATCTCCAGGTTAACACAGCGTAAACCAATGCTGTTAAAAAGCGCTGTAATTTCTTTAGTCCAGTCTCTCGGCGAATCTACGCGGAGGATTTTATCGCTGTCCCACAGATCGATGTTCCATTTAATTTCTTTAAAGCGGCTGTTCAGCAAAGGGCTGATTTCATTTAACTCGCTATCTGAGGATACATTTGTTTTGAAAACGGCTATCATAAAGAAGATTTTTAGGTTTGTTGTAGCTGTAGACGTATCACTTTAGATTTTACTTTAAATAAAATCATTTTTTTAAAAATATTTTAAATCCTTTACGGAGAACCGAAGCGATGTTTTAAACGTAAGTGTAAAAGAATCACTTAAATTGAAAGCAAAATGTTAAATACAACCATCGCCGCCCTGTTGGGAGGCCCCGAACTGATTATTCTTGGAGTTGCTGTTTTATTATTGTTCGGCGGCAAAAAAATCCCCGAATTAATGAAAGGCCTTGGTAAAGGAATAAAAGAATTTAAAGCCGGGCAGGAAGAAGATAAACCTGAAGTTCCGAAACAGGCTTAATAATTCAATTGCCCGATGGTTTGATCTGGAGGTTATTTATCTCCAGATCAGCTATAATCCTGAATAATAATCATAACCCTGCTCCGCCCAATAATCTTTTGGCCGGCTATTGCTAAAAGACATCATTCCGATCCTTTTTAAGTTTTTGATGCCATATTTTACAGGTATAATCAACCTTAAAGGCGCCCCATGTTCGGTACTAATGGCTTTACCGTTCATTTCATAAGCCAAAAGCGTTTGGGGATGCAATATGCTTTCTCTTTCTAAACCCACATAATAGGCGCCATTTGGGGTTTCCAAACCCATATATTGTTTTTCTGCTTCGTTTCCGAGTTGAAAATGTGTTAGAAAATCACTCAATTTTACTCCTGCCCAATGTTGGATCTCGTCCCAACCTTCCACACACTTAAAATCGTATACAATTTCAGTTTTGGGTAAGGCTTTTATCTCTTCTATGGTAATGTACCTGTTTTTCTGGTTATTAAGTTTAACCTGTAGTTTCCATGCAGCAATATCGAAGTCTTCATCATCTTCGATACCAATCAAACTGTTTATTCTTGGGTTTTTAGCCGCCCGGTCTACCGGATAAGTTTTAACCAGGTGTTTATTGCTGAAGAAGTTGCGGAAAAAGAGTTCTGTTTTGTTTAAAGCCCTGCGTAAAGGGACTCTTGCGCCTCCTGTAATACCAGCTGTTTCTTCAGGAGCATTTAAAAGCCATTTCCAGCCTACATAAGCACCACTTCCGAGCGCTAAAAAAGTACCGAAGGAAATAAAAGTACGTCTTCTTATTTTTTGATCAACGGTTAAAGGAATTTTAACCGTTTTTTTATGATTTGTTTTCATCTTTATCTTCAGTTTCAATCGTTAATTCCTGAACTCTCGGCTGAGCCTGATCTTCCACCACTTCAAATCCGGCAATTACAGCCCTAAAATTATTCCAGCCGGCCAGCGCCACCTGAACAATGTGGATCAGAAAGAAAAATACATAACCTATCGTTAATGCAAAATGGAGGATTCGGGCAAAATGATAGCCACCACATAACCAGCAGATCCAGTAAAATTGTACGGGTTTGTAAATGGCTAATCCTGTAATCACTGAGCCTAAGCCCATAAAAATGATGGCAGTATAGGCTATCCGCTGTGCCGCATTATATTTCTTTTGCGGGGGAACCGTTTTTCGGATATGAAGATCGTGTAGTAACACCAGCCACGCTTCTTTAAACGAGTTTTTATTAGGCAAAAGCTCACGCCATGCGCCCGAAAAAACGGTATAAATAATATAGAGCAGTCCGTTGATGAAAAAGAACCACATAAACAGAAAATGAAAGGCCATTCCTTCGGCCAAACGCTGTGGAATATGGAAATAATCATAAAACCATTCGGGGAAAAATTTAATAAGCGTAAACCCGAAAATGGAAATGCCATAAGCATCGTTTGCCCAATAAATGAACAATCCGCTCCAGATCATAATGGTAAGTACAGGGAAATTTACCCAATGTGTCCACCGCATTAAAAGCGAATGTTTTTCTTTGATTACTTTCATGATGGGGCGGTTTATAACTGATAAATGCAAAAGCTTATTATTTGGATTTATTGCTTAATTGGCTATCTAACAATGTATTTAGTTTTGATGCTGCGGTAATTTTACCCGTTTTGGTGTGCTGTAAAAAAGCGATCAGTTCTGAGGAAATTTCTCCGTTTGATTGATCTACCTGCACATTTACCGATCCATTGGTTTTGCCCTGCAGCTGAAAAGTGTCAAACTGCCGTACAATCTGAACATGGCTAAGTGTTCTACCTTTATTTTCACCTTTTAAAACTTTATTGCTCGCTTTTTGCGTTACCAAAGCAACTGCAAGCATATAACCATTGGTTTGCTGATTGGTATTATAATTTAAAGTGAGGTTGTGTTTGTCGGTTTTCCCTAATGAGATTTCTAAATGATCTGTTGATGGTTTTGCAAGCATTGCATTGATACTGTTCCGCAAAATTTTTTCATCCGAACCGATAAATTCCATACTTCCGTTTACCACTACCTGAGGAGTATATATCGTTTTAAGGTTGAGCCAATTGGCGTATTGATTCTGTCGGGCAGAAAATTTTGCATTGCTAAAGCTGTCTTTCCAACCCAGCCTGTCCCAATAATCTACATGGAAAGCAAGCAGATAAACAGGTTTTTTTGGGGTTTCCTTTTCAATCTCGGCCAGTAATGCATCGGCTGGTGGACAGCTTGAGCAGCCTTCAGAAGTAAAAAGTTCTACAACTGCAAAACCGGTATCAGTGGATTTTGGTGTAGTGTTAAGGTCTGCAGTAAAAGCAACGCTAATAACGCTTATCAACAACAGGGGCAATGCTATTTTTCTGATCATGGTCATCAATTTTAAGTTTAGTCGTTTCTGATTTACAATCCTTACAGAAAAAATAAAATAATTGTAAGGATGTGGTCCCGCATGCGACTAAAGGATTAAGCATTATATTTATACAAGATAATCTAAAAAGATGCAAAACGATACTGGCCAGGATATAAAGGCCGAAAAACTTCATTCAGATCCACTAAGCTGGGTTGAAAAATATGCTGACTATTTATATGGGTTTGCGATGTCGAGGCTGCGGGATGAAGAAGTGGCCAAAGATCTGGTGCAGGATACCTTTTTGGCCGGCTTGCAACAGGCGGAGCGTTTTAAGGGAAACAGTAACGAGAAAACCTGGCTCACCGCCATTTTAAAAAATAAGATTGCTGATTTTTACCGGAAACGTTCTTCAGGTGGCTTAAAAGAGCTAAAAGAAAAGGATGCTGTGCAGGAACAGCAGGATTTTTTTGATGCAGACACTGGCCATTGGAATGAAAAATACCGTCCGCAGGCATTTGGATTAGAGGTGGATAATCCCTTGCTGATGAAAGAACTTGGGGCAATACTGAATGGATGCTTAAGCAAGCTCCCCGGATTATGGTTTTCGGTGTTTTCGATGAAACATCTGGACGATCTTGCCTCGGAACTGATCTGTTCTGAACTTAAACTTACGTCGGCTAATTTTTGGGTAATTATGCACCGCACGAAACTTAACCTGAGGGCCTGCCTTCAAAAAAACTGGAACTGATATGAAAAGCGCACTGAAAAACATCATTTATAATTGCAATCAGGCTACTTTTCTGATCGAAAAAAAGCTTGCAGGAAAAATTACTGCTTCCGAAACCCTGCAATTGCGTATCCATTTGGCCGGTTGCTCCGTTTGTAAAATTTATCAGCAACAAAGTATATTAATTAACCAGGTGTTTGTGGGCTTTAATAACGAGGATTTTAAACTCGACGAAGCCTTTAAAAAAACACTGAAAGAAAATATTGAAAAAGAAATAAATAAAAATTGATTTTAATTGTAAGGTTTTAATTTTTGCTTCGACTAAGCGATAAATAAAACACAAAACAACATGAAAAATCAAATCTTAAAATCAGCAGGAAAATTGTTTATGGCTACTTTAGTTGTGGCTAGTCTTTCGTTACCAACTTTTGCTTCAGCAAATAGTCCGCTTCAGGAAAAAATGTCTAAAATGAAACAAGAAAAAATGGACAAAAAGAAGATGGATAAAATGGAAAAAAGTAAAATGGACAAAATGAAAACCGATTCGATGAAAAAAGCCAAAATGGAGAAATCTAAGATGGCTAAAGACAAAATGGCTAAAGATAAAATGTCGAAAAGTAAAATGTAAAAACAGCTTTAGGGAGGTTAAAACCTCCCTAAATTTAATCACTTAACATGAAAAAAATTATACTATTTCTAAGCTTAATTGTTGCTGTTTCGTTACAGGTAAAAGCTCAAAAAGGATTAAAAGAAGGAGATAAGGCCCCAATATTTACCGGGATCGATCAAAATGGTAAAACGGTGAGCCTGAAAATTGCACTTAAAACACACCGTTCTGTTGTACTGTTTTTTTACCGCGGGCAGTGGTGCCCGTATTGCAACAAACACATTAAAGAACTTCAGGATTCTTTAAACCTGCTGAGTGCAAAAGATGCTTATGTAATCGGTGTAACGCCCGAAACCAAAGAAAACATTGATAAAACCATTAAAAAGACCAAAGCAGGCTTTTCGATTGTGCAGGATAAAGACGACGAAATTATGAAAGCTTATGGGGTGAATTTTATGATGGACGAAGCAACTTTTACCAAGTATAAAGGTTATGGAATCGATTTGGAAGCTAACAATGGTAATAACCGCCATACGCTACCTGTACCAGCAACCTATATTATCGATCGATCGGGTAAGATCAGGTATGTTCATTTCGACCCAAATTATCAAAAAAGGGCTTCGGTACAGCTTCTGCTTTCGAAACTTTAAGAAACTTATAGATTAGTTTAAAAACACCCGGTTATTTTAATGTAGCAGGGTGTTTTTTGTTGGAATATTTTTCGGTATTTACATTTCCGTTTAAGAGCGGGAATTTATATAAATCTTAAACGCAATTCTTGCCAAATAAAGTTTTGAACGCTACTGTATCTTTTTTATGATTTGGAAATGGATGGCTTGTGGTTCTTGGCAGCTTAAGTCCCGCTTTACGCTTTATCCCGATAGAAAAAATCGGGATGTTCGCTACAATCAGGTTTATGAACTGCGTTTGGCACCTTGCAAACCGCAAAATGAAATGCTGGTTTAGCCATTTAGCCCCGGGTGAAGCGTTACCCCGAAGTTTCGGGACAGCAACGAGGCATCCCGAACTTTCGGGAAAGCGTAAAAGCGTAACACGGGAACCAATTTATTTACCTGCAGATTATTGCGCTCCAAAAAAAATCTATTGCTTTGTTTTTCCAGTTGGTGGGCCATCTGTTAGGGGAAAGAATTTATATAATTATTCTATCGCATCTGTTTTAAGATTTGGAAATGAAAGGGCAGTTGTTCTTGGCGGTTTGTGGCCCTGCTTTTGGTACAAGTTTCGATGAATGATCGAAAACTTTCCCCGACAATCAGGTTTATGAATAAGGGTTTGTGCACCTTGCAAACCGCAAAATGAAATGCTGGTTTAGCCATTTAGCCCCGGGTGAAGCGTTATCCCGAAGTTTCGGGACAGCAACGAGGCATCCCGAACTTTCGGGAAAGCGTAAAAGCGTAACACGGGAACCAATTTATTTACCTGCAGATTATTGCGCTCCAAAAAAATAAAATTTCTTGCTAACTGGTTTTTTACAATTAGGACCCCAGGCTTGATGGCCCGCCAACCTTACTGATAATAAACTACGTATCGTTAAATAAATTGTATGATTTTACCTGCGTTCCCCAATTTGCTGCCGCCACATTGAGTAATAAAGTCCCTTTTTTTCGAGCAGCTCGTTATGGCTCCCTGTTTCGGATACCTTTCCTTTTTCGAGCACGTAAATTTTATCGGCGTGCATAATGGTTGATAACCTGTGAGCAATGAGGATGGTCATCTGTTCCCTTCTGTCAGAAATTTCTCTTATCGTTGCGGATATTTCTTCTTCAGTAAGTGAATCGAGCGCGGAAGTGGCTTCATCAAAGATCAGTAACCTTGGTTTTCTCAACAATGCCCTGGCAATCGAGATCCGTTGTTTTTCACCACCTGATAGTTTCATGCCATTTTCTCCCAATACGGTATCTATTCCCTGAGCAGCTTTGGGAATAAGTGCTGTGGCTGATGCTTTGCGCAGTGCTTCCACAATATCCGCTTCACTTGCGGTAGGGTTTACAAAACGCATGTTTTCCCTGATCGATCCTGCATAAAGTTGAGTATCCTGCGTAACAAAACCAATTTGTCGGCGTAAAGGATTATACCTGATTCGTTTAGAACTGGTTTCATTGAACAAAATTTCGCCATCAACAGGAAGGTAAAGGCCCACTAAAAGTTTCACTAAAGTAGATTTACCTGAACCCGAGGGACCAACAAATGCTACCGTTTCTCCATTTTGTATTTCAAAAGAAATATCATCAATGGCATTATAACCGGCTGTTTTATGTCTGAAAATTACATTTTTAAATTCCAATCGGCTTAGTGCATCCAGTTCTACCGCGTTTTCCGGCCGGGTTTCTATAGGTTTTTGCATCAGATTATCGAAAGTTTTAAGTGATGCATCTGCCTCCCGATATAAAATAATCATGTTGCCCAGATCTTGCAAAGGCGTAAAAATGGCAGTTGAAATAAACTGCATAGCAATCAGCTCTCCCGTGCTTAATATTTTTCTAAAAATTAACCAGAGCAGGATAAACAATACCGATTGTTTCAACAGGTTGAGCAAATTACCCTGCAGAAAAGATAACATACTTACTTTTCTTGCCTTTAACATTTCGAGATCGAAAATTTTCAACGTCTGCACATTTAACCTTCTGATTTCGGCGAAAGTTAAACCCAAACTTTTTACCAGTTCAATGTTGCGCAGGCTTTCGGTAATTACGCCCGCCTGTTTATCGGCCTGCCGGTTGATAGACCGCTGAATGGCCTTAATTTTTTTGGAAAGTAAGCCTGTTAATGAGCCCAGGACTAATACACCAATAAAAAATACGGGTACCAAGAGCCAGTTTTTGTTCAAACTGTACCACAATAAAAAACCTATACCCACAAGCGATGAAAAAAGGATATTGATAAAGGCATTGATAAAACGTTCGGCATCCGTTTTTACTTTTTGAAGCACCGATAAAGTTGTTCCGCTGCGGCTTTCTTCAAACTCCTGGAAGGAGAGGCGAAGCGTTTGTTTTAGTCCGTCGTTAAAAATGTTCATGCCAAAACGGGCTACAGCTTTACGCGTGGTAAATTCCTGTACCGAACGGCAAAGCCTTGCTACCAGTGCAATGGCAAGTGCAATAAGCAACCAATATAAAACTTCGCTAATCAGTTGTTTTTCGCTTAAGTGATGTTTATTGGTGGAATAATTATCGATAATCTTTCCAAAAATGATCGGATCAAGCAGACTTAAAAGTTGTGCTGATGCTGCCAGCAGGAGCGATAAGATGATGAGTTTTTGATGTGGTTTGAGGTATTTTAACAATATTTTCATTTCAGCAGTATCACGGATAAGGTTTGGCTATTATTAAACGTGAACTTCCAATAATAGTTTCGATAAGATTGCTTTGTGTTACCTTTTCTGTTGATAATAAATTAAGTTTGTAAGAATACCCGAACAGATGCTTTTCCATTTTAAAGATAAATTTCCACAGTTAAATCCTTATTGGGATAAGTATCTTGAATTTCAGGAGCGGATTGAAGTTCCTGCGAAAACCATTTTACTGGAAGAGGGTAAAATATCCCGGCATTATTATTTTGTTGAAAAAGGATGTGTCCGCGCTTCACTGAATAAACAGGGCGATGATAAAACTGTACAGTTTTTCTTCGAAAAGGAAGGGCTTACCTCCCTCGAAAGTTTTTTAAAGAATACTCCAAGTCTTTTTAAAATCGAAACCATAGAGCCTTCTGTTATCTATCTCTTACATAAAACCAAAGTAAATGCCTTAATGGATGAGCTGCGTGAGGTGCCCGGATTTTCGGATGTGATTTTGAATATCCTGGCCGAAAGGCAAATGCATTATATGAATGAGTTTGTTTCCTTTATCAGAGATACACCCGAAGAGCGTTATCAAAAACTTTTGGCAGAAAGGCCACACATTGTTCAGCGCGTTCCACAACATTATATTGCTTCTTATTTGGGCGTAACCCGGGTACACCTCAGTCGAATAAAAAGTACCCTGCTCAAAAAAAGTAATCGGTAACAAATGTTATCGCTCCGCATTACAGCCAAATCTAACTTTGTATCAACAAAATACAAAAAAGATGAAAGCAGCAGTAATGTATCAAAAAGGGGAATTGCCCCAATATGTAGATTTTGAAGAACCAAGAGCACAAAACGATCAGGAAGTGCTGGTGAGTGTAAAAGCCGTCGCGATAAAACATTTCGATAAAGGAAGGGCTGCAGGTACGCATTATTCAAGCCATGCACCAAAAGCAACAGGCCGGGTAATTGGCGGTGATGGCGTGTGTTTACTCGAAGATGGAACGAGGGTTTACGGTATGGGAGTAAGTGGAATGCTTGCCGAAAAAGCAACCATCGATAAGCGCAGAATAGTAAAATTGCCAGAAGGATTAAGTGATGCAACAGCAGCGGCATTGGCCAATGCGGTAATCGGTTCGGCCATGGCATTGAAATTTAAAGCGGCTATCCAGCCTGGAGATGTGGTGTTGATTAATGGTGCAACTGGCTTTACCGGAATTGTAGCGGTGCAAATTGCGAAACATTATGGTGCCTCAAGGGTAATTGCAACTGGTAGAAATGTACAATCGCTCCAAAATTTGTTAATACTTGGTGCAGACGAGGTTATTCCGATTACCGGAGATGATATGCAATTTTTAGACAGTGTGAAACAAAGCCAACAGGAAAAGCCAACAGATGTGATGATCGATTACCTCTGGGGACCTACAGCCGAGTTGTTGTTGTCCAGTTTAATGGGACAGGGCTCGTTTACCAATAAAGTCAGGTTCGTTTCTGTAGGAAGCATGGCTGGTGATCTGATCCAGTTATCGGCCGCTAATTTGAGGAGTGTAGATCTTCAGCTTACCGGTTCAGGGTTGGGCAGTTGGAGCAAACAACAGGTGGGGCTGCTATTCTCTGAGATATTACCAGAAATGTTTCAGCTCGCAGCAGATGATAAACTGAAAGTAGAAACCATAGCCGTAAAACTTGTAGATATTGCCAGTCTTTGGAATCTTGAAGTTGCTGATGGCAAACGGTTAGTGGTAACCATTTAGAGGCAAAGTGATATACAATGACCATGGATTTTTAAGAATGTAATAAGCCTAGCAGGGTCGTCATTGCGAAGCCAATTTTTTATTGGATGAAGCAATCTTTATATCAAGGCGCTCAAGGATTAAAGATTGCTTCCTTTTTAGCTTATTTTTCCGTAAAATCATCCATTAATTTCATCGTAATCAACGCATCCTCACCACTACACGGATTTGGTCCTTTGTCCAAAAAGTAATCAACTACTTTTTCAATCATTGGTTGTTGTACATGTTGTAAAGGTTCGAATACAAATTCTTTCGTTTCATCAGTGGTAACCTTAATTTTATTGCCAAACATCGGGAAAGTGATGCTGCCTTTTGAACCATAAATTATACAGCTATCTGCCTGATCTCCCGGAGCAACCGAGAAACACCAGGTGCCGCTAAATACAACGCCATTTTCAAAAAGAATATTGCCCGCAACGAGGTCGTCAATTTCGGTATTTTCCTGTTGTTTGGTGGCAATGCCCGAAGCATTTTTAACCGGGCCAAAATAGTAGGTCATCAGATCTAATTGATGTGGTGCCAGATCATGGAATAAACCACCACCAGAAATGGCAGGGTTAATGCGCCAGTTATCATCCGTTTTTGCAATCAATACCGGGTTTGGTGGCTGGAGCATTTTTAACCTTACCAAACGGATATCGCCGATCGTATTTTTAGCCAGCAATTCCTTAATTTTTAAGAACATGGGCTGGGCACGGCGGTAATGGGCCACGCAAAGTTTTACATTGAGCTGGTTCGCGGCTTCGGTCATACGCTCTGCTGAAGCGGCATCCAAAGTCATCGGTTTTTCTACATACACCGGTTTACCAGCTTTTAAAGCTTCAATGGTATAAGCTTCATGTTGTAGGGGAGGTGTAGCGATATAAATGGCGTTCACTTCCGGATCGTTAATCAGTTGCGAAGCATCATCAAACCATTTTGCTACCCCATGCCTTTTTGCATAATCTGCTGCCTTAGCAGCATCACGGCGCATTACAGCAACGAGTTTAGAGCCGGCTACTTTATTAAACGCTGGTCCGCTTTTTACCTCCGTAACATCGCCACAGCCGATAATACCCCATCTGATTTCTTCCATTATACTATTGAATTTAAATGCCTGAATTTAGAAAATATTGACGGAAAGCCCTTATAAAAAAGAAAAGGGACTCAATTGAGATTGATCCCTTATCAACTAACCAAACAAATGAATTCCGGAAACCACGCCGGAATTAGGATATAAACGCAAGTACAGCTACATTGTTTTGAAGGAGTTAAATTATATCAATTATTTTATGGAGCATGTTAAAATGTGGTTAGAAATTACAACAGGCTTTTTTTAGATTTGTCGACCTCAAATTCTTAAAATAAACTAACCAAAAGATGAAAATATATAAAAAGGTCATTTTTGCCCTATTCCTGATGATTTCTATGCGCACTTTTGCACAGGTGGAGCAAGATGGGCCTTACATCTGGCGATCTGGTAATCAGATTATTAACCGGTATATTTTAGATAACGTGCTACATGTAGATTCTTTAAAAGAAGATGCGCTGATAGCCGTACGTTTTGCTAAAAATGTTGATTGGAATTTTAGCTTTAAACTTCATAAAAAGATTGTTGTGCCACCCGCTAGCTACTCAGGTGTAAATAAAATGTTCGTTCTTTCTGATATTGAGGGTGAATTTGAAGCTTTCCGGGCTTTAATGATCGGTAACGGGGTGATGGATGAAAAATATAACTGGACATTTGGCAAAGGGCAACTTGTAATTTGTGGCGATCTTTTCGACCGCGGAAAAGAAGTGATGCCCTACTTATGGCTTCTGTATAAGCTGGAAGAAGATGCCGCTAAAAAAGGTGGTTTTGTGCACGTAGTTCTTGGTAATCATGATATCATGAACATGGCTGGCGATTTACGCTATCATTCGCCAAAATACGCTGCTTCGGCTAAGCTCATGAACCTTGAATATGGAAAACTGATAGACGCTGATACCGAAATTGGAAAATGGTTGAGAAGTAAAAATGCGATTGAAAAAATAGGTGACAGGATTTTTATGCATGCCGGTATTTCGCCTAAAATTAATGCTTCAGATTTTTCTTTACAGGCCATTAATGATAAATGTAGAAGTTACTATGGCATAGCCACTAAAAAATTACCAGAAGAAGGACGATTATTAATGGGCACTTCGGGTCCGTTTTGGTACAGAGGCTACTTCGGAAAAGACCGCACCAGTCCTGCTACTGTCGATTCTACATTGGCGAAGTTTGCCTGTAAACAGATTGTGGTTGGCCATACCATTACTAAAGAAAATATTGCAGGATATTACAATGGAAAGGTAATCGGGGTTGATGTGAACGAACACAGCGGTGATCGAAAAGCAGTTCTATTTATAAATAATAAAACATTCGTGGTTGATGACAAAGGCAAACAACAGCTACTTGAAATCAAGGACGCTCCGGCAGCTATTGAATAGTTTAATCTATTTTAAAGTCCTGTGCAAAAGCCCAGTCTACCATGGCATCAAGTACGGTTCTTAATTGCTCGCCTTCATTACTCAAACGGTAAGTTACAAAAGGCGGCACTACGTTTTGTGCTTCGCGGATCACCAGGTTATCTTGCTGCATCTGCTTTAAATGCTGTATCAGCATCTTTTCCGTAATGGCTGGAATAAGTTTTTTCAATTCATTATACCTTTTCGTTCCACTTAGCAGGTGGTAGAGTATAATTGGTTTCCAATGGCCGCCAATTTTGCTCATCACAAAACTCACGGGGCAACTGGCCCGATTATTTTTCCTGTTTGCGTTTAAAGTCGAATTTTCTTTAATGGCTGTCATGATACATACTTTGGGGTAAGTACTTGTATAAAAGTAAGTGCAAATATACCTTTGTCTTAAATAAAAACACAACAATCATGAAAATAATAATAACAGGTTCTTTAGGGAACATTAGCAGACCATTAGCAACAACATTAATTGCACAAGGACAAGAAGTAACCGTATTAAGTAGTAATAGCGATAAAGCAGCAGAAATCACGCAAATTGGTGCACAGGCGGCAATTGGTTCAGTATCTGACGAAAATTTTTTGGTAAATACTTTTACAGGTGCGGATTTAGTTTACCTGATGGTGCCAACCGATTTTGGTGCAACAGATCTTCGTGGCTACATTAAAAGTATTGGCGGGCATTATGCAAATGCAATAAAAGCTGCCGGTGTAAAAAAGGTGGTTTTATTGAGCAGCATTGGTGCACATTTAGATAAGGGTACCGGACCAATTGCCGGTTTGCATGATGTAGAGCAACAGTTCGACCAATTGAAAGACCTGGATCTGCTTATTCTTCGTCCTGCATTTTTCTACATCAACTTTTATGCAAACATCGATTTGATTAAACATGCAGGCATTATCGGATCAAACTATGGTGCTGATCAATCGATCGTTTTAGTTGACCCGAAAGATATTGCTGCTGTTGCTGCAGAGAAAATACAGGAAGGTTTTACAGGAAGAAGCATTTTATACATCGCCAGTGATAAACGCAAACTGAGTGAAGTAGCACTGGCTTTGGGTACCGCAATTGGTAAAGCAGACTTACCTTGGATTGAATTCGAAGATACCCAGGCTTACGAAGGAATGGTTGGTGCAGGTTTATCACCAGAAATGGCCAGAAATTATGTCGAGATGGGCACTGCAATTAGAACTGAAGTTTTATGGGAAGATTACGAAGCGAAAAAAGTAACACCCATTGGTAAAATTAAACTGGAAGATTTCGCAATGCAGTTTGCTACTGTTTATAATGGCTAAGATTAATAACTAAAGTCGTCATTTCGATCCGATAGCTATCGGATGAAGCGCAGCGGAGTGGAGAAATCTTTGAACAAGTTATGTTTGAATATTTCTCCATTCTGCTTATAATTACATTGATGAGGATTTTAGTAATTGTTTTTTTGACCATATAAGATATTTAAGAGCATATAAGCTCCTATGAAATTTAACAGATGTTAGGTCGTTTTGGAAGATCTTTCGAGGTAGATCTCTCCGCTATGGTCGAGATGACGTGTCTATTATATGTCCGTATTAATACTCTTTGCTGTGTTAATCTGAATTTTCCGTGGTCAAAAAGGCTTAGCGTTATCTTCATGTAAAAAAGAAAAGGGATTCAATTTGAGATTGATCCCTAATCAACTAACCAAACAAATGAATTCCGGAAACCACGCCGGAATTATCATATAAACGAAGCGACGGGGAGATTGTTTTAACGATTTACCAATTCTGCAATATTTTTTTAAAAAAGCGAAAAATGACGAAGCATATCAGAAATTACGTGTTGCTTTTTTTAGCTTTGCAACATGCAAAACCTTCCGAAGAAGCTTCAAATCGATCTCATAGAACTTAAGGCCAAATACGCCTTTATTATGGACGAACTCGATGCTACTTTTGCAGAAGCTTACCTGTCCAAATCAATGGCCAAGCAAAGATTGGCCGAGCAGATGATGCTGGAAATCGAACGTATACTGAGCGAACAGAGTGGGGGACAGGAAAACTAGGAATACCTAATTTCCAGCAATCTTCTTTGCAGCAGATATATTAAAAGTACGTTTCTTATCGGCATCTTTAAAGTCTACCTCCATAAAATAACGTTTGTGTTTAACAATATAGTTTTCAATAAACCATAATATATCCGGGAGGTTTTCTGCCATAGGCGATCCTGCAATCTCATGGCCCATATCCTGCACATATTGAAAGTAATAAGGATAGTTGTTCTTTCTAAACCGGTGCGCCAGGTATTTCGATCCAAAAAAGCCGCGGTTAAATAATCTTACTTTGTTGTAAGGCACCAGTTTATCTGCCGTTCCATGGAAAAACATGGTTGGCGCAGGTGCGATAGTATATTTTGGCGCACCTTGATAACTTAAAATTGCCCCCGCGAAAGAAATTACCCCTTTATATTGGAAATTGGCCGGAAGTTTAGCTGAAAGTGGCGTCGCGTTCCGTTTATTATAATCGGCATGGAGCGCGGTAATAGCGCCTGCACTCGATCCCGAAATGATGATCATACCTGTATCAATCCCTAACGTTTTTGCATTTTTGAGCAGGTAATCTGTTGCCTTGTAAACATCTGCAGTAGCAGTATCAATTGCTGATCTTAAATTGGATGTATTAAAAGGAGTGGGGAATTTCTTGCCTTTAAGTCCCAATCGGTAATCAACCGAAACCACCTTAAAACCATGTTCAATTAAGGTGTTAAAGTAAGGTTCATAAAGTTTGCTGTCTCTGCGCCCCAATACAAAACCACCGCCAAAAACAAACAAAAGGGTTGGCTTTTTCTCCGTGATTTGTCCCTGATAATAAATATCAAGTTTCAGCAGTGCAGAATCGGTTTGTGAAAATATTTTAGTGTCTACATGGGATTTTTTATCCTTTAATAAAATTTGCCCGAAAGAAGACAGGGAGCAGAATAAAAAAACAAAGGAAAAAATGCTTGGCAGATATACTTTATTATTGGGCATCATCTATTTTTTAAGAGTTTCAATATCAAAACGTTTTAGATTTTAGCTAATTTATTGCATTTTCATTTTAACCGCAATTTTTAGTTAAAAGATTGCTTTTATCAGGCAAAAATGATTTTAATATTGTTTTTTATAGCCTTTCAGCTTAAAAATCAGGATGTTTTTACACAGCGATCCATTTCTTAAAATGGGTAGGATAAGTGGAGCACTGCAATTTTTAAAATGCTTTTTAGCAAAATCAAGATCCTTTTCGTCATAAAGATTGGATGGGACAATGTAATAGGCATTTTCTCCGGTAGCTAATTTTTGCTTAAACCGGTTCGACCAGTAATATTGGTGGAGATCATATATTTCTCCAATTCCGTAGGTATTTAGTCCTGTTTGAGTACCCACATAAAAATCTAAATGCGCAGCCGGAAACCACTTTGTAATGATCATCGTGTGGCCTGTGTTTCCTGACAATTGTTCACTTCTGTAAACCGAGTCGACTATTTTGCCGGTTTCTTTCCAGCCATATAAATCCAGTGTAGGATCGCCTTTGCCAAAATGCATGGTATCCTTATTTGGCGAGAAAGTGCCTTTATAAAAATTGATCAAAGGCAAAGCTGTTGCTATCACGATCAGGAAAAACCCAAGCGAAGCGATTATGATAAATTTTGCTTTAGGTGCGGGAAAAGATTCGAGCTTAACTGCGGATAGAAATATTAAGCAGGTATAAGCCGGACCAGACCAATGCGGCAAGGTATCCCTAAAAACAGAGAGGAAAATCAAGGTGCCAATAAGGGGCAATGCACAAAATAATAATACATTTATTTCACTTTTAATTCTCTGGTTTTTTTGCCTGAATAGCCCAAATAATCCCGCCCAGGCCATAAAAAATACAACAGGATTATTGTAAAAAATCTCACCAGCAATTTCCCTCGCAAAGGCCAAAAGATTTATGCCGGAATGAAAAAAGTTCACCCGGTCGCTATGATAGGTATAGGTAATAAAATGATGTTGTAAATTCCAGATGATGACCGGAGAGACCATAATCAAACTGATGAACATGGCAATGTATAGGCCCTTTTGCAAAAAGAAGTTTCTGTTGGTCAATAACGCCAACAACAGCACCGCAAACCAAATAAAAAGACCATGTACCTTGCACATGATGCATAATCCAGTTGCAAAGCCGAACCAGCACCAAAGGTTTAAGGTAGGAAGGCTCTTATTAATCGATCTGGTAATTTTAATCAGCAAATAGATACTCCAAAGCCAGAAAACCATTTGCGGACTATCGGGTAAAATAAAAGTACCGGCAATAATGCAGCAATAAAACGATGAGGTATACAATAGCACCGCATACCAGCCGACGCGGTTATTGAGCAATAATTTTCCTGTTTTAAAAACAATTAACGTACCTATTGCCGATGAAGCAATTGCTCCAAACCGGACTGCTAATTGGTGATGAATTTGCAGATTGACAGTGGTTATTCTAATAAGCCAGCCAACAAAAGGAGGATGATCGAAATAGTTCCATTCCAAATTTAGCGCGTAGGTCCAATAGTACACTTCATCATTACCCAAAGCTATAGAGGAGGCAATAATAACCTTCAATAAGCTAACTGCTATGATAAAAAGCCAGAGTTTAGTTGGAATAGTTTTCACTTAAATAGAATTGACCCGAGCGGCGAGTTTAAGCTTCTTGTATCGTTTGTTTACTTTGGCTGATCTGAAAAGTTTGAGGTCGTACACCTGGTGATAACTAATGAGTGCGCAGCAAATCCCTGCAATGGCTCCAAAAATTACATCGATCAGGAAATGTTGGGCCAGATATATGCGTGAATAGCCAATTAAAATGGCCATGAAGAGACAGAAAAGCGAGATATTCTTTTTCTTAAAAACCAATACCAAAACTGTGGCCATCGCAAAGGCCGAAGCCGTATGTCCCGAGGGGAATGAATTCTGATCATGCATCCTTACGCCGTCAACAAAATGACCATATTGGAACATCATCTGTTCAAAATAGTATTTTGGGCGGGGCGCATGGAATATTCTTTTTGCAATTTGAATCAGCAGTCCCGAATAAATATAGGCAAGGGTTAAGGTCATTGCTTTTTTCTTTTTACGCAGTAGCAATAAAATCACAGCAGCAACAATACTTACTAAACCATCTCCAAGATTTGTGACATATTTAAAGAAAACATCCAGCCAATTCGGATGAAATTGGTTAAAAAGAAGAAACCCCTCTGTTTTAGAAAAACAAAAATTAAAAATCAGGGCAGCTAAAATAACTGATGATAGGGTTAAAAAATAGCAGCGGAGTTTTCTCAGGCGCTTTAACATATTTCATATTAAAACCTAAAACTACAGCCTGAACATCACCTCAAGGTTAAGGATTTGTCATGTTTTTGTCACCCGTGAATCTTATCAAAACATCCTGAAAAATTGCTAAACCTGAGCGCTTTTCCCTATTTTTAGTTAAATATTCCTCATGAAAAAAACATTCCTTCTTTGCTTCCTGTTTATTGGCCTTTTTGTTACCAATAGCCTTATGGCTCAGCAAAAGAAGAAATTTAAAGTAATTGCCTTTTATACGGCCAATAGCGATCTTGCGCACATCAGTTTTGTACATGAAGCCAATGTTTGGTTGCCCAAAATGGCCAAAGAATACAATTTTGAGTACGATTCTACTGCGAACTGGAATAACCTGAACGAAAAATTCCTGGCTAATTATCAGGTTGTACTTTTTTTAGATACCCGTCCCGAAAAGCCGGAGCAACGCCTGGCCTTCCAAAAATACATGGAAAAAGGGGGAGGATGGATGGGCTTCCACTTTGCAGCATTTAGCCTGAACAATTCTGCTATTCCTCAAAACTGGGATTGGTATCACAATACATTTTTGGGCTCCGGAGAATATGGAAGCAATACCTGGAGGCCTACCAGTGCTATTTTGAAAGTTGAAGTCAAAAATTCGGTTACTGCAACACTGCCTGAAACTTTTAAGGCACAGCCTAATGAATGGTACCGATGGAAAAACGACCTGCGTAATAATCCAGATATCGACATCCTCTTATCAATCGATTCCACCAGTTTTCCGCTCGGTACAGGTCCAAAACAAAGTGAAATCTGGCACAATGGTTTTTATCCTGTGGTATGGAGCAACAAAAAGTTTAAAATGGTTTATGTAAACATGGGGCATAATGATATGGATTATGAACATCGTTACGATAATACCAATAAATCACTTTCTTCTTCATTTGGCAATCCCAATCAGGATAAATTATTAATTAATGCACTTTTATGGTTGGGAACAGGTAAAAAACGTTAAACTGCATAGTAAATCTACAGCATGAAAATAAATTTTTGTAGATCTGCGTTTCGGCATGTTGCTTCAATTAACCAGTTAACCAATTCAAACAGTTAACCCCTTATCTCTTAAAATTTAACTGATAATTTTTCCGAAACCATCACATTGTTTTTATAATATTCAAAAAACCAATTGCCGTTCTTTTTTAAAACCACGCCATTCGCATTTCCATTGCTGGCAATAAAACAATCTTCCACAGAAGTTTTAAACAAAGTCATCACAATTTTAGGTGTTGCATCAACCAGCTGATAACCATTTGCAGTAGCTTGTGCATATAATACCGCTTCTAATGGTTTTGTTTCTGTAGTTATTGGCTGAGTAGCAGGGCTAGGCGTTGATTCAGTTTTAACTTCTTTTATCGGTGCAGTAGGCGTTGGTACAGAGGCTTCCGGAGTGCTGCCCGCAGTATAGCGAAAATCCGATAATGAACTAAAAGCATCCCTTAAGGCCAAATTGTAGGAGGTTTTATATTCCTTCTCCCTGCTTTTGCCTTCCTTGCTTTTTAAAACCACGGTGCCTTTACAATCTTTAAGCAAAACAGTAAGGTTGGTCACAAACATGCTGTTTTTCTCATCTATATCTGCGGTTAATGCCTTGCATCTGTCGCTGGCAATTTCTGTTGGCAGGCTTGCATCATCAAAATAAACAGTAAAACCCATATCCTCAAATAAGGCCTTCGTAATCCCGTTTAAGTTGTATTGATTTGGCTGTTTTAGAAAAGCAAATTTCTCGGGCACAATAATGTACTTGTAATGATTAAGGTTAGGTTGTGCCTGTGCAGTAAAAGAGAGGGTCAAAAGAATGATAACAAGATATCTTTTCATAATGTTGATGGAGGATTATATTCCGGTTCAATTTATACAATGAAACGGAGAAAATCAAATTGTTGCTTTATTGGTTCAATAGTCATTTGTTCAGTGGTTCATTAGTCATTAGTTCATTGGTCATTAGTTTATTTATGATTGGTAATTGGTTCATTGATGATTGGTCATTATTTTATTGGTCATTGAAAATTGATGATTGGTCATTTATATTTTCCCCGCCATTTTAAAACTAATTTTGTATATTTGCAGTCCGGTTTTGCAATTGATTATTGTAGACTGAAACTAATACTGGGGCCGTTCTTGGATTTGACGGGGTGGCGAAGGTTATGTTAGCATGCAGTGCGTTGTTCGGAGAGCACTTAAAGTGAACGATCACATTTTAGTTGGCGAAAATACTTACGCCTTAGCTGCCTAGTTTAGAACTAGCTTAGCTTTTGTCCCTCTAACTGCTGCATTGTTGGGTTAGAATCCGGGGCATCGAAACAACAAAGCTGGCTTTAAGGAGATGTGACTTAAAGTGAGATAAAGCATCTAAGGATCTAAATAAGGTCGGTTTTCAGCCGGTTTATTTCCCGAAAATCAATTGAAAAATAAGCATGTAGAAGGTATAATTTATCTCACAACTGGACAAGGGTTCGACTCCCTTCGGCTCCACAAAAAAAACCTGCAAATTATTCATTTGCAGGTTTTTTTATTTATAAGTCAGATCATCCCTCTCACATCTTCCATCATTTATTCCGTTCTTCCAGGGTATTGCTGTAAGGCCACTTCCAAACAATCCATCGCTGCATTCAAATCGGCGGTATTTAAAACGTAAGCCATACGAACTTCATTTTTGCCCGAACCGGCAGTAGAGTAGAAGCCTGTTGCAGGCGCCATCATCACTGTTTGGTTATCGTGGCTAAATTCTTCTAAAATCCACTGACAGAATTTATCAGCATCATCAATCGGGAATTTTGCAACTACATAAAATGCACCACCCGGGTTCGGGCAGAAAACACCATCAATCTTGTTCAATCTTCCAACCAAAGTATCACGGCGTAAAGTATATTCCGTATTTACCTTTTCAAAATAACTATCTGGCGTATCTACAGCAGCAGCACCGGCAATCTGTTCTACCATACCCGGACTTAACCTCGCCTGTGCAAATTTTAATCCCGAAGCAATAACTTCCTTGTTTTTGGTGATTAAACAGCCTAAACGGGCACCACAGGCGCTATAACGTTTAGAAACCGTGTCCATAATTACCACATTTTCATCAAGGCCATCTAAGTGCATCGGCGAAATAAATTCCCTGCCATCATAGCAGAATTCGCGGTAAGCTTCATCTGAGAATAAAAACAGGTCGTATTTTACACATAGGGTTTTTAAGGCTTCTAATTCTTCTCTCGAATATAAATAACCGGTAGGATTGTTCGGGTTGCAGATGATAATTGCCTTGGTTTTTTCGGTAATCAGTTTTTCAAATTCTGCAATCGGAGGCAGTGCAAAACCATTTTCGATATAAGAAAGGATCGGTTTTACCACCACGTTGCTCATACAGGCAAAGCCATTGTAATTTGCATAAAAAGGCTCAGGAATGATGATTTCATCACCTTCATTCACACAGGTCTGCATGGCAATGGTAATCGCCTCAGAACCACCAACCGTTACCAATATGTTTTCTGGTGTAATGTTGTAACCCAGTTTATTATAGTATTCAGTCAGTTTTAAACGATAAGCAAGTGTTCCTTCTGATGGCGTATAGGCCCAAACATTAAAATCAATGTTTTTAATGGCGTTCAACATTCCTTCAGGTGTTTCTATATCAGGCTGACCAATATTTAAATGGTACACTTTTTTACCACCTTTTTTAGCTTGATCTGCGAATGGGGTTAATTTTCTGATTGGCGATGCAGGCATCTGCACACCTTTTTGTGAAATTTTTGGCATGGTACAAAAATAAAAAAGTCCCGATGAAAATCGGGACTTTTTAAATATTATCGGTTAAAAAATTACTTTGAAGCGGCAGCTACAGTTTCTCCTTTAATATAAAGCACCTTAATTGGCGTTTTAGCGTTTGAAGTGATGGTAACTGCTTTAGAGAAAGTAGATGGACCAGCAGCAGCGTTAAAAGTTACTGAAATTACACCAGTTTCACCTTTTTTCAATGGAGTAGAAGTGTATTTTGGAACAGTACATCCACAGCTTGCCTCAGCTTTAGTAATAATTAAAGGCTCTTCGCCAACATTGGTGTATTTAAAATCGTAAGTTACTGGTTTGTTTAAAACAATTTTACCGAAATCATGTGTTTCAGTTTCGAATTTAAACTCGGCAGGTTTAGCCTGTGCATTTGCAGCAATACCAAAACCTAAAACAAAAGCGAATAATACTAAGATCTTTTTCATGTTATTTGGGTGTGATTTATTTTTTTAATTTCTAAAACAAATTTAATGTTTTCCTAGTAAAACAAAAACTATTCCAAATATTATTTTCTTATCCCATATATAATTTTACAATCGAGGTTAAAGGCAAACTTTTAATTTTGTATATATTTGCCGCAACCAATCTTTGATTACTATGCCGAATGAAAAATTGATGACCAACGCTATTAATGCTTCCGAGCTGAGTTTTAACGATTTCAAATCAATTGTTAAAAGCGACTATAAAACAGCCTTTGAAAGTAGGCAGGCCAGTGTTTTAGGCCGTAGGGAGGTATTAACGGGGAAGGCTAAATTTGGCATTTTTGGAGATGGAAAAGAGGTACCGCAGATTGCCATGGCGAAAGCTTTTAAAAACGGCGATTGGCGCTCTGGTTACTACCGGGATCAAACTTTTGCCTTTGCAACAGGCATTTCTACCATAAAAGAATTTTTTGCGCAATTGTACGCAAACCCCACCAATGGGGCCGATCCTTTTTCGGGCGGCAGGCAGATGAACTGTCATTTTGCGACAAAATCGGTTAACGAAGACGGCAGCTGGAATGATTTAACACAGATTAAAAACTGTTCATCAGATATTTCTCCAACAGGAGGCCAGATGGCCCGTTTGGTTGGCCTGGCTTATGCTTCTAAACTATTCAGGGAAAACAGAGAACTTGATTATTTAAAACATTTTTCGGTTAATGGAAACGAAGTCGCATTTGGTACCATTGGCAATGCTTCAACCTCAGAAGGGGTATTTTTTGAAGCGATTAATGCAGCGGGTGTGCTGCAGATTCCAATGGCCATTTCGATATGGGATGATGCCTACGGAATCTCCGTTCCGGCAAAATACCAAACCACCAAAGAAGATATTTCTGAAGTTTTAAAAGGTTTTCAGCGTGAACCTGAAAAACCTGGATACGAAATATATAAAGTAAAAGGCTGGGATTATCCCGCTTTATGTGAAGTGTACGAAAAAGCCATTAATACTTGTAGGGACGAACATGTTCCGGTATTGATTCACGTTACCGAACTTACTCAACCTCAGGGGCATTCAACTTCGGGTTCTCATGAAAGGTATAAATCTAAAGATCGCCTGGCCTGGGAAACAGAACATGATTGTATCGTGAAAATGCGTGCCTGGATGCTCGATTCGGCCGTTGCCACAGAAGAAGAAATTGCCGAAATTGAAAAAGAAGCAAAAGTTTTCGTGCGTAATGCCCAAAAAGAAGCCTGGAATGAGTTTTTGGACAGCATTAAACCTGAACAAAAGCAAGCTGTAGACCTGATTAATGGGGTAGCTAAACATCAGCCTGAACTGGCTAAGATTTCAGCTAACTTGGCTTCCATTGCGGATGCACAGCGTAGGGAAGTTTTTGTAGCGGTTCGTAAAGCCATACGCATGTCGGCCAATAACAGTTCTGCAGAGCGTAATGAACTCTTAGCCTGGTACAAAGAACAGGAAGGACATAATTACGACCGTTATAATTCTAAACTTCATACTGATGGTAAGGAAAGTCCTGCAAAAGTTGCCGTTGTGGATGCAGAATTCGACGAGCTTTCTAAAATGGTTGATGGCAGGGAGGTACTTAATGCCTGCTTTAACGAAAATTTTGCCCGCGACCAGCGTTTGGTTGCTTTTGGTGAAGATTTAGGCAATATTGGCGATGTAAATCAAGGTTTTGCCGGTTTACAAGCCAAATATGGAGAATTGAGGATTACCGATACCGGAATCAGGGAAATGACCATTATGGGGCAAGGCATTGGCTTAGCCATGCGCGGTTTAAAACCAATTGCTGAAATTCAATACCTTGATTACCTTATTTTTGCTTTGAATGTATTAAGTGACGATCTTGCTTCATTGGCTTACCGTACCAAAGGCATCCAAAAAGCACCGGTTATAGTACGAACACGTGGCCATCGTTTAGAGGGAATCTGGCATTCAGGATCTCCGATTAGCATGCTTTTAGGTTCTTTAAGAGGAATGCACCTGTGTGTACCAAGAAATATGACCCAAGCTGCAGGGATGTATAATACGCTGTTTAGGGCTGATGAACCTGCAGTGGTAATAGAATGCCTGAACGGTTACCGTTTAAAAGAGAAATTGCCCACAAATGTTGGTGATTTTACCGTTCCTTTAGGAAAGGCTGAGGTTTTAGAAGAAGGAACTGATATTACGGTAGTTTCTTACGGTTCTTCACTAAGAATTGTTCAGGAAGCTGCAGAAGAACTCGCACTTTTAGGAATTTCGGTCGAAATAATTGATCCACAAACACTTTTACCTTTCGATATTAACCATGTTTGTGTAAATTCTCTTTCAAAAACCAATAAATTATTGGTGGTAGATGAAGATGTGCCGGGAGGTGCTTCAGCTTATATTCTGCAAAAAGTATTGGAAGAGCAAAAAGGTTATTTCCACCTGGATGGACAACCCAAAACATTGTCGGCCAAAGCTCATCGTCCACCATTTGGTTCTGATGGCGATTATTTCAGTAAACCATCTGTTGATGATGTAATTGAAGCAATTTACCAGATGATGCACGATGCAAACCCTTCAAAATATCCTGCATTTTTTTAAAGGGAAAAAACTTTCAATTAATAGAAACTACGATTTAAATCTTCTTGAATATTTTTTTGTCGCTTTATGCCTCAATGAAGTAAATAATTTTGTTTTTGGTAAAAATTCGGTTACCGGGTAATGGAATTTTTATATACTTTTATAAACCAAACAAATTTTTTATTTCAGCATGTTTTATATCATCCCAATTGTGAAACACTGTAATTTTCAAGGTTTTTCGTACGTATTTTCTAATAAAATTGATGACTGATTTTTATCGGAACGTAACTCGAAATATTGTTAATAAACAAGTAAATGTGTATGCCTTATTTTTTAAGGTTGTTATTGCATGCTTTGTGCTTTTGTTTTTTTGCACAACTGTGTCCGCTCAGATAAATACCACTCAAAAAAAACTCGATAGTCTTTTAACTGTCAATCAAAAGAACCAAAAAACAGACTCCACTAAAATCAAAATATTGACAGAAGTTTACCGTCAGTACATGAAAATGAGGAATGTTGAAAAAGCAGAAGAATACCTCGATAAAACCATTCAGCTTGCACATGAGAGAAATCTGAAGAAATTTTCTGCGATAGCCTATTACCGCAGGGGGATGATGTACCATGGCCGGTCTGATTATCAAAAAGCAGAAGAAAATTATTTGGTAGCGGTAACCGAATTTTCTTCAATTGGTAACCTTGATATGGAAGCTGGTACTTACCTCAATCTGGGGGCTTTGTATGGCAGCATTCCCGATTATGCAAAATCGTTAGAAGTTAATCAAAAAGCCATTGCCATATTTGAAAAAATGGGGAATGAAACCGATATGGCCAGTTGTTATACTAATATTTCAACGATTTACCAACGTTTAGGCAACCAAAGCCAAGCTTTAGTGTATATGAAGATGGCACTGAAAGTGTTTGCTAAAGAAAGTGGAAATGCGAGAGGTGTGGCCGTTGTTTATGAATTAATAGGTACTAATTATTTTGAAGCCTCCAATCATGAACTGATGGAAATGAACGTGCTCCCCAATCAGAAGGTTAAATTAGCGCTGGAATATTATAATAAATCGCTGAAGATAGCCGAAACTATTGACGATAAAGGAATTATAGCAACTGTAAAGCGGGATTTGGCCGATCTTTACAGCTCCGTTGGCCAAAAAGATGCCGCGCTTAAGTCTTATCAGAAATCGATTGAATTAAGTAGAACTGGTGATGATAAAGAAGCTTATGCTTCTACGCTGTATGCCTTAGGCAATTTTTATCAAAAAGAAAATGATTTTGAAAATGCCATCTCTTTATTGGGAAATAGTTTAAAAATTGCTGAAGAAAACAGGTTTTTGGATATAGAAAGAGATGCTAACCTGGGTTTAAGTACAGTTTATGAAAAAACCAAAAATTATAATAAATCATTAGCTTATTACAGGCAGTACATTGCAGTAAGGGATAAAATCTTTGATCAGGATAAGGAAAAGGAAATCACCAGGAGGCAAATGCAGGTAGATTTTAATGTAAAAGAGCGTGATTATTTGTTAAAACAGAAGCTTACCGAAGGAGAATTAAAAAGGCAACAGCAAGAGCTTATTTTAAAAAGGCAGCAACTGGCTTTAAGCGATAAGGAAAAAGCACTGGACCTGTTGACTTTCCAAAAAGCAAAGGCCGATCTTGATATTCAGCGTTTAGCCCAGGAGGGTAAATTTGCTAAGGCTAAATATCAGGCGCAGCTTACAGCCAGTGTAAAAGACAAGCAGATCAGCAAACAAGATCAGCAGATTAAATTTGATAAGCGCATTAAGTTGTTTTTAAGTGTTGCTACCATTTTGATTTTGATTATTGCGGTGGTAATCTTTTTGAACCAGAGAAAAACCACTAGGTTGAATAAGATTATCAATACTCAAAAGCGGGAACTAGAACATTTAAGTAAGGTTAAGGATCGTATTTTTAGTGTGGTAAGCCATGATATGCGTACGCCTGTAAATTCTCTGATCTCCTTTATGCAGCTGCTTGAAGGGGGTAATATTGAGCAGGAGAAATTAAACCGCTACGCGGCATCACTAAAAAATAACCTTACTTATACTTCAACCATGATGGAAAATCTGCTGAATTGGGCGGCCAGCCAGATGCAGGGATTTAATCCATACCTCGAATCGCTAGATATTCATTACCTGACAGTTGAGGTGATCCATTCCTTGCAGGATGGAGCTGATCAAAAGCAGATCAGGATTCATAATTTAATTCCCGATCAAAGTTTTTGTAAGGTTGACGAGAATATGTTTAGCCTGGTGATCCGTAATTTAGTGAGCAATGCGATTAAATTTACACCAATTGGAGGTTCAATACAGATTAGTTCGCTTGATATCGGTCAACAACAGGAAATTAAGATTTCGGATACAGGTGTCGGGTTAAACCCGGTTCAATTAAACCATTTCAACAAAGCGGGATATCTCGGTGCCGGTGTAAGTACTTTGGGTACGAATAAAGAAAAGGGTACAGGGTTAGGCTTACTGCTTTGCCGCACTTTTGTTGGTTTAATGGATGGAAATATCAATGCAAGCGCCAATCCTGAAGGGGGAAGCTGCTTTACCATTACATTAAAGAAATAAACTATTTTAAAAACCGGGAAAGGATTTTTTTATCAATTGCTTTCTCTAACAGTTCCTGCCGGTTAGATGCACTTATTGGAACGATAAAATGATGTTCTAAATGAACTTCATGATTGGTTAGCGTAGCAATATGGTTGATATTAATGATATACTGTTTGTGTACCCTGGAAAATATTTTGGAAGGCAGTTGTTTCTCCAGGTTTTTAAGGCTCACCAGTACAATGTGTTTATCGGTGCTGGTAAAGAGTTTAGAGAAATCACCCATACTTTCAATATAGATCACATCATCATATTTTAATTTTGTGATACCTTTGGTTTCCCTGAAAAAGAAATGATCATCGCCATCACTATTAGTGGATTTATCTACATGCTGAGGAATTTTTCCAACCAATTTTTTCAGCTCCAGGTATTCTATAGCCTTATTGGTGGCTTTTAAAATCCTTTCGAAAGTTGCCGGTTTAACAATAAAATCGAGCGCATCAAGGTTGAAACTTTCTGCCGCATATTCTGTAAAAGAGGTAACGAATATAAACAGAGGCTGTTGTTTAAGGCTTTTTAACAGATCCATTCCGGAAAGCTCAGGCATGTCGATATCAGAAAAGACAATATCAACAGATGTTGTGCTTAAAATCTGCGAAGCTTCAATACCACTACTGCAAACTGCCAGAATATTTAATGATGGGATTTTTTTAAGGTGCATTTCAATTGCATCTCTTTCAATTTCGTTATCATCAACAATTATACAGGTGTAGGTCATTTAGGGATATGGGATTATGTTGTCAACAACAGAGATCTAAAATTAATGTTTTGTAAATTACGCTAAAATGAGAATTAAAACACAATTAGGTCAACACTTTTTTGTTAAATGTGGTCTTAACGTTTATTTCTGATGTTTCTTTTCGCCTGTATATAATTTTTCGCCAGCTTTAACAGCCAATTGCAGGTCATTTTCTTCTGGCGGAACGGGACAACGGTAACCATCGCTATAGGCGCAGTAAGGATTATAGGCCTTGTTAAAATCGATTTCTATGTGGTTATTGTTGATTTCTTTTGCGTCCAGATCAATATATCGACCACCCCCATAAGTTTCCTTATTGTTGGTTTCATCCGTAAAAGGCAAAAATAGATGATCTTTATATACGGGGTTGGTAGATAAAGATATACTACGGTAAAGCGTCATTTGGATCGCTTTTCCATTTAAACTAAAATTTATATGGGCATAGCGGTAATAATCGCTGCTGCTGCCATCAAAAGTTGGCATTTTAAACACCTTTTCATTCTTTAGTAATTCTACTTCTGCCGATACTTTATAGGCGCTGTCAGCCTCATAAAAATGAAGATTTTGCAAATCACCTTTCTTTAATGGCGAACGATTGTCTTTTATAAAATCTTCTTTATAAACCTCACGGTGTTTGGCAATCTGATCAGCATAACTTTGAGCAAAAGTATTCATGCTGATCAGCAAAAGTAAAATGGTAATAAGTTTCATGTTTAAATTACGCTTGTTTTATTCCTTAAAAAGTGATCAGCTAAAACCAGTGCGGCCATGGCTTCAACAATTACTACTGCTCTTGGTACCACACATGGATCGTGCCTGCCTTTTCCTTTAATTTCTGACGCCTCACCAGCAGCATTAATGGTTTGCTGGTTGTGCATAATGGTGGCCACAGGCTTAAAAGCTACTTTGAAGGTAATGTCCATTCCGTTAGAAATACCGCCTAAAATACCGCCGGCATAATTGGTAGTGGTTTTAAATACTTTCGAATCTGCAGCTTTTGGCTGAGGAATGTCGTTATGCTGCGAACCACGTAATTCGCTTCCGGCAAAACCAGAGCCATATTCGAAACCATGTACGGCATTAATGCTCAACATGGCTTTACCTAAATCAGCATGTAATTTATCGAAAACAGGCTCACCTAAACCTGCCGGACAACCTTTTATTACGCAGCTGATTTTACCACCAACAGTATCGCCGTCTTTTCTTACTGAATCAATAAATTCGATCATTTCGTGTGCTGTTGCAGGATCGGCACAGCGAACAATGTTTTCTTCCCTGATGTTTAGCAGAGCTGATAAATCGTTGCTTTCTAAATTTGGTGCTTCAATAGTGCCTACTGAAGTTACGTGGGCGAAAATTTCGATGCCTTGCTGCTTTAAAAACAATTTCGCAACGGCACCTGCAGCTACACGGGCCGCTGTTTCGCGGGCAGAAGAACGTCCGCCGCCGCGGTGATCGCGAATGCCGTATTTTGCATCGTACACATAATCTGCATGGCTGGGGCGATAAACATCAACATTATGACCGTAATCTTTCGAACGTTGATCCTCATTCGGGATTAAAAGCGCAATAGGCGTACCTGTACTTTTTCCTTCAAAAACACCCGATAAAATCTGAACGATATCGCTTTCTTTTCTTTGCGTGGTAATTTTGGATTGACCCGGTTTACGTTTGTCCAGTTCCGATTGGATAAAATCCATATCGATATCCAATTGCGCCGGGCAGCCATCAATAATTACCCCAATGGCTATGCCATGAGATTCGCCAAATGTTGTAATGCGAAATAGTTGTCCGAATGAGTTGCCTGCCATATTATTTAGATGTTAGATTTGAGATATTAGACTTGAGATGTATAGCTCAAGCCCTATTCAAACCTCGTTAGCTTGTTATTTATTTGTCTTTATTAATCTCGTGTCTCAAATCTAGTGTCTCAAATCTCACGTCTCTCTCACCTCAAATCCAGCTTTCTTCAAATCTTCCCAGTAATAAGGATAAGATTTTTCTACTACCTGCATTTCTTCAATTTCAACTTCGTTGATCAATAGTGCGAGTGGAGCAAAAGCCATAGCCATACGGTGGTCCTCGTAGGTTGCGAAGGTAACTTTATCCGGGAAATGAAGGTTGTCTGTATTTAACGTATAAACCAGGTTATTTTCTGTAAAAGTAACACCTATTTTAGCCAATTCGTTCTGAAGGGCTGCAATACGGTCTGTTTCTTTGATTTTTAAAGTCTCTAAACCTGTAAAAGCCATATTTTTGCCCAAAGCAGCCGCAACAACTACAATAGTTTGCGCTAAATCCGGACAAGTTTTCAAGTCTAAGATTTCTTTGGTATCTAAAGTAAGCCCTAAATTGCTAATGGCTATACCTTTATCGGTTTTACTGGTGGAGATACCAAAAATCTTCATGATATTTTTGATCTGGCTGTCACCCTGTAAGCTTTTTTCCTTTAATGCAGGTAAAGCAATTTCTGCTTCATCAGCCAAAGCCGCAATGCTGTACCAGTACGATGCTGCGCTCCAATCAGGCTCAACCACCAAAGTTCCAGGTTTAAAAACCTGAGGTTTGATAGCAATTGAATTCCCGTGCCAGGTATGTTCAATGCCAACTTCTGCAAGCATATCTAAAGTCATGTCTACATAAGGTTTAGAAGTAAGCTCACCCTCGATCTCTAACATTAAACCTTGTGGCAGGATAGGGGCAATCATCAGCAAAGCAGAAATATATTGACTGCTGATATCACCTTTAATCTTTACCTGGGCAGTTTTTTGATCCAATGGACCAACAATATTTAAAGGTGGAAAACCTTCTGATTCTGCATAAGAAATATCAGCACCGATGGTTTTTAAAGCTTCGGCCAAAATCCCGATCGGACGTTGTTTCATCCGCTCCGTTCCGGTTAAAAGGAAATTCCCGTTTTTAGCAGAAAGATAAGCCGATAAAAAACGCATAGCAGTACCTGCAGGCCCTACGTCTACGGTTTTCGATTCTTCAATTTCTACTTCTAATTCTTCTTCAAGATTATTAAGGATCCCATTTAATGTTACTGTATCAGCAGCGTTAGAAAGGTTTTCGACTTTAACCAGTTTTTTGCTTAAAGCACTAATAATTAAGGCCCTGTTGCATTCGCTTTTTGAACCTGTTAATTGGATTTCCGTATTAATATTCTTGGTTCCTTTAAAAGAAACTAAGGCATTTTTCGACATTTTATTCTGTTTTATTCTTAAATGCATGTGTCAGATGTTTCCATCTGACACTTACATCAATAATGTTATATGTAGAGGATTTCTTTTTAAAGCCAGGTTTTACCCTACACCTTAAACCTTCCAGCCTTCTACCTTTCTTATGCTTTAACTTCAGTATGTTGTTCTGCAGCAATACCTTTTTCAGATTTGCCAGCGTTCATAATTTCAGTTTGTTTACGGATTGATTCACCGTGCATCAATTCTAAGAATTTCTCGGTAAAGTTTAGGTCTAATTTTAAAGCTTTTGCAAAAGCATGACCTTTTTTAATGATGGCATCCCAACGGTTAACCTGTAAAATAGTTACCTGGTTATCGCGTTTAAATTCGCCGATTTTTTCAACAATAGCCATGCGCTCACCTAATTTTTGCAATAAGATATCATCAATTTTATCGATTGATTTACGTAAATCAGCTAATTTATCTGCGAAAGCTTCGTTCGGTGCTTCTGGCTCACGTACGGTTAAACGGTCAACCAATTCTGCCAAAGCAGCTGGAGTAACTTGTTGTTTAGCATCTGTCCAGGCAACTGAAGGATCTACGTGAGATTCGATCATTAAACCTTGCATATCCAAATCCAATGCTTTTTGAGAAATGTAAGGGATTAACTCACGGTTACCACAAATGTGACTTGGATCGTTAATGATTGGCAATTCCGGGCAAAGTGTTTTTAACTGGATGGCCAGTTCCCACATTGGTTCGTTACGGAAAGAGCTTTTCTCGAAAGAAGAGAAACCGCGGTGAATGGCACCGATTTTAGTGATACCAGCACCATTGATACGCTCAATTGCACCGATCCATAATTGTAAATCAGGATTTACGGGGTTTTTGATTAATACCGGAACGTCATGTCCTTTTAAAGCATCAGCAATTTCCTGAACGGTGAAAGGATTTACGGTAGAGCGTGCACCAATCCAAAGGATATCTACGCCAGCTGCCAAAGCCTCTTCAACGTGTTTTGCATTTGCAACTTCTACAGCTGTTGGTAAACCTGTTTCTGCTTTAGCACGTTTTAACCATTCTAAACCAATGCTTCCAATACCTTCGAATTCTCCCGGACGGGTACGTGGTTTCCAGATACCAGCTCTCAAAACCGATACTTTACCGGTAGCAGCCAATAAATGTGCTGTAGTTAACAATTGCTCTTCAGTTTCTGCGCTACATGGACCAGAAATAATTAATGGTTCGTTGTTTACGTTTAACCAGGTGTTTAAAGGTTGGATGTTTAAATTAAGTTTCATGATGATGGGTTTGTTTAAAGTCCTTAGTCCGCAGTCGGAAGTCCGGAGTTATATTTTAATTATTTTATTATTACAAGTTTGAATGCTCTGCTATTTATATTCGGACTCCTGACTTCGGACTTCCGACTTTTTTATACTTTATCGTTCTTTTGATATTCTCCTAATATGTTAAAGTTCGATGTGTATTTTAGTGCCTTTCTGATCGCTTTATCGTACTTTTCGGTACTTGGCCATTCCAGGTCGACATAAAAGTAATACTCATTTCTTTTACCTAACACAGGCATAGATTGTATTTTTGTTAAGCTCACTTCCTGTTCGGCGAAGATATTCAGCACTGTAGCCAATGAACCTGCTTTGTGACCCACCTGGAAACAGATTGAAGCTTTATTTATTTTCTTTCCTTCGTCAGTTTTATCCTTTTTAAGGATCAGGAAACGGGTATAATTTTTCTTGTTCGATTCTACACGGCGTTCTAAAATGTTTAAGCCATAAAGTTCTGCCGCCAGGCTGTTTGCAATGGCCATAGTATCAGTTAATTTTTCTTCCTGGATGCGTTTTGCACAGGCCGCTGTATCATTACTTTCTACAATTTTAATATGTGGATAATCGTAAAAGAAATCGATGCATTGACGGATGGCAATAGGGTGTGAGGTAACCACTTTAATGTCGTCAAATTTTACCCCTGGCAATGCCATTAAGTGTAACTGAATCGGCAGGTAAACTTCGCCTACTACCGAAAAACCATAATCTCGGATTAGTGTGTAATTTGGTAATAAACTACCTGCAATGGAGTTTTCGATGGCCATTACCACGAAGTCTGCCTCGTTTTTTTCCAGTTTGTCGCAGGTTTCCTTAAAAGAGTTACACTCTACAGTTTCGATGCTCTTACCAAAGAATTTGTAGGCGGCTTCTTCGTGGAAAGATGCTTTAATACCCTGAATTGCTACACGTTTTGTCGTTTCCATTTTTGCGTTAAAACAAAAAAGTCCCGGCTGTTTGCCGGGACTTTTTTATACATTTTAATATTGTTATATATCTTTTTGCATATTAGCCCCGGCTCTCACTAAAATAGTAAAAGTAACCAAAGTAATATGTGCTAAAATTTTTCATTTCTTTTTTGTTGAGCCAAATGTAGTAACAAAATTTAATTTGTCAATAGGAAATTGAAAATATTTTTAATAAAATTTAATTTTGTTAAAAACGGACTGATTTATGGATTGGTCTTTTTGTACTTTAAAATAGTGCGAAAACGGATTTTTATATGGTTGGGGACGGGTATTACTATCGAATGAGTTCAATAAAGTCGTCGTCATCTCGACTGAAGCGCAGCGAAACGGAGTGATCTGTTTTGATAGATCTCTCGACTACGTTGCACCCGATAGCTATCGGATCCGCTCGAGATGACGGCAGCTATTATGTAGGCGTCTCATTTGAATTATTTTTATGAAATAATTGATCCACCGAATATCCGTCTTTTTGAATGCGAAAACATCATCTGTGTTAATCCGTGTACATCTGTGGCTAAAACTAAAAATAGCTAATATATATAACAAAAAAGGCCTGTGATGACACAGACCTTTAGTGAATAAATTATTTTTTTTATCCTGTAGAACTTAATTCTCCCCGATCGTTAAGTCCTTTTACTTTTTCTTGTTGCAGATCTTCGTATTTTCTCTTTTCCTCTTCACGCAATTCCTGCTGCATAATCTTTGCAATCTTGGTGCTTCCATCATGGCTCCATCCCGGTGGATTGAAAATGTATTTTACTTTATCCATAAAGGTAGGCGCCTTTTTAACATCGGCTGTTAAAGCAATAAATTCATGGAAAATAATATTTACGGGTCCGGTATCTTTTGGTTGTGTGGTTAAGCCATATTTCACTACATCCTCAGGCAATTCTTCCTGGAAAGTACCAAACCACCTGTCCCATAGGATTAAAACCATACCCATGTTTTTATCTAAATACCGTACGTTGCTGGCGTGGTGCACCCGGTGGTGCGATGGTGTAACAAAGATATATTCGTACCACTTAGGGAACTTAATATTATACTGTGTATGAACCAAATTCCCATAAATCTGGGTAACCAGGTAGGCAAAAAGGATATCAACTGCGGTAAAACCCATAAATGCCAGAGGCAGGTAAAAGAATACGCGGTACATGGGTTCGAAAACGGTAGAACGGAATCCTGTTGTGAGGTTAAAATGTTCTGATGAGTGGTGCGTAACGTGCATCGCCCAGAAAAAGCGGACGTAATGGCCAACGGTATGTAAAAACCAGTACAGAAAATCCTGTGCCAAAATTAACACTAACCAATATACCCAAACGTTAGGAATCTGGAACAAACGGAACTGGTAGCAATAAGCCAATAAGAAAAATGTACCTGTTTTTGTGGCCAGGTTGATTACAACTGCCGCCGTCATCAGGTAAATATTCGTCCAGGTATCGCGTTTGGTATATAATTTTCTGTCGTGCTGATAACTGAAATACATTTCAACCAGGGTTAAAACGATTACGAAACCAAAAAGCCCGATTACAGAAATATCACTTCCGGTAAAATTCATTTTATAAACTGTTATAATAATCTAAACTGCTTAAAATATTGGCTGTGCTTACACGGCAGTTAAACGTGCATTTGCCAGTTTTTTCTAAAAGTGAGAAGAGGATATTGCCGTCTTCATTCTTTTTATCACTCTGCATCAATTCAAAAAGGGTATCGAAACTTTCTTTTTTAATGTGATATTTAGGATATAACGATAAGATATAGCCACTGATGTCGTTCAGTTCTTCTTTCGTTAACGTACTGTTTTTGATCGATAATGCCGCCTCACAAATAAAACCGATGGCAATGGCTTCGCCGTGCGTTAACGGATTTTCGTCGTTTGCCAGAGAGTAGCCCTCAACAGCATGCCCAATGGTATGACCAAAGTTTAAAATTTTCCGAAGGTTTTTTTCATGCGGATCGATGGTTACCACTTCGTTTTTAATTTCTACCGAACGGTAAATATCTTCAGCAGCAGGAATAAGGTAATTGCTGGCTTTTAACTTTTCGTAATATGGTTTGTCATAAATCAAACCGTGTTTAATCATTTCAGCAAAACCTGATAAAAGTTCACGCTCTGGCAATGTTTTTAGGAATGCGGTTTCGATAAAGACCATCTGTGGCAGGGTAAAAGTACCCACCATATTTTTAACATTATCGATATCAATTCCGGTTTTACCACCTACCGAGGCATCAACCTGCGATAATAGGGTAGTAGGTACATTGATAAAATCGATCCCTCTTTTGTAGGTAGAAGCAATAAACCCGCCCATATCGGTAATTACGCCACCGCCCAGATTGATCATCAAACTTTTGCGGTCGGCTTCAAAATCCAGAAGGGTTTTCCAGATGCCGATACAAAAATCAATATTTTTATTTTCTTCGCCTGCTGAAGTTTCGATCAGGTCAAATTCAGAGAAATCGTCTAAAAGCGATTGAAAAAGAGGTAAACAGATTTCGCTGGTATGTTCATCAGCAAGTACAAAAACTTTACTGTACTTGTTGCTTTCTAAAAGTGTTTTTAAGGCGTCTAAATTGCTTTCGAAATAAAGCGAATGGCCTGCGCTCGTTAAGGTTTCCATTAAATTACTTCGATTTTATCTTGTTCAAAAGTGATGATATCGCCAACTCTGACTTTGTAGCGTTTGCGAAACTCTACTTCGCCGTTGCATTTTACCAAACCATCCATTACGGCAGCCTGCGCATCGCCACCAGTGCCAACCAAACCTGTCGCTTTTAGCAGCTGGATTAGTGGAATAAATTCGCCTTCTAATTTGAATTGTATCATTTTATGCAAAAATACGATTATTTAGAGGTTTTTAGTTTTAACAACCAATGCTTTTTATAATTTTGCACCAATCTGACTTATATATAGATAAAAAATGGATTTAGTCCCCAATAAACAACCAAATTTTGACAATACGGAAATTGCGTTCCGTCAAAAAACGAATCAGGAACTGAAAAAAGCATTTTGGCTTTTTAAAATGATCGGCAGTAATTTCCTCACTAAAGTTGGTCCGGCCATTACAAACTTTTTCTTAAATATTGGGCTGCCTATCCAGGGCGCAATTAAAGCCACCATTTTTCAACAGTTTTGTGGCGGCGAAACCATTGCCGAGTGTAATAAAGCCATCGAGCAGCTGGATAAAGGCGGCGTGGGCACCATTTTAGATTATTCGGTTGAAGGAGAAGAAGAAGAGCAGGTTTTTGATGAAACTTGTGCTGAAATTATCCGTACGATTGTTCGTGCAGATGGCGATGCTAAAATTCCGATCACCGTTTTTAAAATAACAGGTATTGGCCGTTTTGCATTATTGCAGAAACTGGATGCCAAAGAAACTTTAACCGCTACCGAACAGGCAGAATACGAAAAGGTAAAACTGCGCTGCGAAATGATCTGTAAAACGGCTTTTGATAGAGGCGTGCCGATTATGATCGATGCGGAAGAAACCTGGATCCAGAATACCATTGATGAACTGGCTTTAGATATGATGCGTAAATTTAATCGCGAACGCATTATTGTGTACAATACTTACCAAATGTACCGTCATGATAAACTGGCTGATATGAAGGCCGACCATTTAATTGCCAAAGCTGATGGCTTTATTTTGGGGGTTAAAATGGTTCGTGGTGCATATATGGAAAAAGAACGTAAACGCGCTGCAGAAATGGGTTATCCTTCGCCGATTCAGCCTGATAAAGAAGCTTCTGACCGTGATTATAACGAATCATTACGCTACTGTGTAGATCATATTGAAGAAATTGCCATTGTTGCCGGAACACATAATGAAGATAGCAGCCGTTTACTGACCTATCTTTTGGAAGAAAAAAATATCAGGCATAACCACCCGCACGTTTACTTTGCACAATTATTGGGCATGAGCGATAATTTAAGCTTTAACCTGGCTGATTCTGATTATAATGTGGCCAAATACGTGCCTTACGGGCCGATTAAAGCGGTAATGCCTTATTTGTTCAGAAGAGCACAAGAAAATACTTCAGTTGCCGGACAAACAGGCCGTGAATTAGGTTTGATTGAAAGAGAATTGAAAAGAAGAAAACTGTAGATCGATTTTCAGTTAACAATTGGCTAATTTTCAATTAGCAGAGTCGTCATTTCGAGAAGTGTAATTGTCATCCTGAGCGTAGTCGAAGGATCTCCACTACACTTCAGTAGAGATGACGATTTTCTTTTAGTTACGACGACAATTATTTCTTAAAATAGATACATTATTTTTTTGAAAATGGGCATGCAGTAGTTCTTAGGGGTGTGCAGCCCCGCTTTACGCTGTATCTTTTTGGCTGCCCTTCCACTTCGCTCCGGGCGACAGCCAAAAAGGATGCCGCTCCATCCGATAGCTATCGGATCGAGTTTAATTTGAAAGGTATTTTTTTAAACTACTCAAAACTATTTCTTTACAACAAAACCTTGTTTTCCTGTTAGTAAATCGTAAAACAGGATAAAATCACTTGCCAGGCTGTAACCCGGATACTGAAATGTAGCCGGCCTGTTTTTCTCAAAGAAGAAATGACCCACCCATGCGAAACCATAGCCTAATATGGGCATGGCCAGAAAGAAGTGCCAGTTATGAAAAAGAAAACCGGTAAAAAAAGCCAATATAACTAAGCCAGTTCCGATAAAATGCAGAATTCGGGAGGTGGTATTGCTGTGTTCTGAAAGGTAAAAAGGGTAGAATTCTTTTAACGATATAAACTTTTTCTCTGTCATACCCTAATTTATAAAATTCCGTTTGCTTTTAAAAACGATCCTAATTGAGCAGGTTTTTCTGTCATTAATAAGGTATTTAAACCTAATTTTTTAGCACCTTCAATATGCTGTGGACTATCATCGATAAACAAGGTTTCTGCCGGATTTAAGTTGTTTTCCTTTAGCACCTGCTCAAAAATATTGGAATTGGGCTTACGCAATTTCATGTGCTGTGAGAAATAAGCTTTCTCAAAATAGGCATCATAATTATTGATTTCGAAAGTAGTTTTCAAATAATTGATAATCCAATCGTAATGGATTTCGTTATTGTTGCTCAATAAAAAGGTGCGGTACTTTTCTTTTACCTGAAGCAGTAAATCATGGTTTTCCTGAATGGTACCGATTAAAAGACTGTTCCATGCATCATCAATCTGTTGATCAGTTAATTCAGGTTTATTGGCTGCTTTCCTGATCCCTGCCCTAAATTCAGCCGGAGAAATGGCGCCTGTTTCAAAATCATCAAATAATTGATTGTGTGCTTTATGAGCGAAGAAATTTTCTATATCGGTAATACCCAGTTTTTGAAAAGATGCCTGGGCTATTCTGAAATCGATATCAAATATAACGTTTCCGTAGTCGAAAATAATGTTTTTAATGTTTTGCATGGAAATCCTTAAAGTTTGCTGCAAAGATATTATTGCAGGATTAATGAAGAGTATTAAATCATCAATTTTTACAATAAAAAACCCGAAACCTATTGTTATAAGTTTCGGGCTAAGTTTTTTCGATTTAACTATTTAGGCTCTACCGTTATGGATTGAATAATCGGTCGGTTCTTTTTGTCGCCGGTTTTTAATTCTTTGAAAATAAAATAGATCGAGTGGAATTTTCCATCCGAAAGCATATTAATTGGAACACTTTTTCTGAAAGTAGATTTTCCGATCATAATACCATTACTACTATCCAATCTGATTTCTATTTCCCCGTCAGCACCCGGATCTAGATTTAAGAATGAAAATTCGAAGCCAGAAATACCGTTCAAATCAACATCTTTTATTGCTATCCAGCCATTATTTTTGCTTAAGATCAGTTTTTCGCCTCCAAACACATCTTTTCGTTCAAAGCCTCCAAAATTTTTAATGTCATCAGCTTCAATCACGTTGCTTTTTAAATTCACCAGGTTGGTGGTTGTTAACGGCTTCAAACCGGGAGCACCTGCATCAGTATACGTTGCTTTTAACGTTAAAACCGATTTCTTTTTATCTTTTGCTGCTGGTGGAACAATTTTGCCAGCTGTAGGTAATGATGCTTTAACAGCCTCTTTATTGCCCAAAGTCATAATCCATTCGGTAATTTTCTTCACTTCAGCTTCTTTCATTGCTGTGTGTGCCGGCATGGGTACTTCTCCCCAAACCCCTTGGCTACCACCAATTACTTTCGAAGCCAGGTAATCAACCGCTTTGGGATCGTTTTTATATTTGGCCGCAACTTTATCAAATGCAGGGCCTATAGAAACAGCAGATTCTTTGTGGCAGGTACTGCAATCCGATTTTAACATCAAAGCTTTACCAATCATGGTTTGCGCAGCTTGCTGGTGGCCCAGTTGTGCCCCGGCCATATCAGTTCCTTCGGTATAGGTATTTGAGATGTAGATGCGACTATTGTTTACTTTCGAACCTTTGTCGCTAACCAGAACCTTGTAATCAACCGGCTTGTTTGGGAAATAAAAACTCTTATTTCCGGCTAAATCAATTGTTACGTTCGGATGTTCGTTTCCTGCAAAAACAGGCGTTACAGCACTTTTTGCAGCAGCTTTACTTTTATCCATCACGGTAACGCTTACCGGATATTCGCCTGCTTTTGTATAGGTATATTGTAAGGTTGGCGAAGTGGTGGTTTTGGTTATGCCTTTTCCTAAATTCCAAATATAAGTTAAGGCATCTCCATCAGGATCTTTAGCGATCACATTAGCCGTCATTTTGTAAGGAAGCAATCCGCTTGTTTTTACAATATCCAGTTTTTCTACTTTTGGCGGACGGTTTCCTTTTAAATAATCGATTCTTGAGATGGCAGCATCAGGATTTTTACTGAACCAGCCTTTGCCATACTCTAAAATGTACAATTTTCCATCTGGACCTAACTCCATATCGATTGGTGCAGCCAGCGAAACTTTTGATAAAAAAGGTTCCATGCTCTGGTAATCGCCTTTATCGTTCATGGTTACCGCTTTTACCCAACCGCGTACCCATTCATAAATAATCAATTTTCCGTTGTAATAAGCAGGGTAGGGCGAGTTTGCACTGGCATAATACACAGGGCCAGCCATTGCCGTACGTCCTCCGGCACCTACCTGAGGAAATTCTAACGACTCGCCATAAGGATACCAGATAAAGGCTGGTTGTGCCGGAGGAAGCTGCTCCAAACCGGTATTATTAGGCGAATTGTTAATCGGTGCCTTAGGATCAAAAGCATTGCCATTTGCGCCGTTGGTAAAGTCGTAAGCTTTATAAGGGTAGTTATTGCCAATAAATAGCGGCCAACCAAAATTACCCGCCTTTTTAGCTTGGTTTACTTCGTCATAACCTCTCGGGCCCCTTAATTCATCATCATTAGTGGCATCCGGACCAACTTCACCCCAGTATAAAAAATTGGTTTTTTGATCTACTGAAATGCGGTAAGGATTTCTATCACCCATTACATAAATCTCTGGTCTGGCCTTTGGATCATTTTTTGGAAAAAGGTTACCATCCGGAATGCTGTAAGTTCCGTCTTCGTTTACTTTGATCCTTAAAATTTTTCCACGTAAATCGTTGGTGTTTCCAGCCGATCTTCTGGCATCATATTGTTCAAAGCCTTTTCTGTTATCAAGCGGGGCATAACCTTTGTTCACATATTGTTGTTTTGGTGCATCAAAAGGAGTGGAGTTGTCGCCAGTTGAAACATAAAGCAGATGATCTGATCCAAAAGCTATTGAACCGCCGGTATGGCAGCAGATTTCGCGTTGAGAATAGAATTCTAAAATGATTTTTTCTGATTCTTTTACAATCTGATCATTAACCAGCTTAAATCTCGATAAACGGTTTACTGATTTATCAAAAGGACTGTAAAAAAGATAAATGTATTTGTTTACCGCAAATTTTGGATCGGCCGCCATACCCAGCAAACCTTCTTCGGCATTCACATCAGGATTGCTGGTTTTGAAGTAAACATCAAGTTTGCCTGCTTCCTTAATTTTTTTAGTCTGGTTTTTATAAATTAATACTTCACCGCGGCGTTGCGCCACTAAAATATCGAGGTTTGGAAGAACGGCCATTTCTGTTGGTTCGGTAAATTCTCCCTGTGCAAGGGTAACTTTAACGAAGCGGTCCTGATCGGGTGTATCAATTTTATTTTTGTTAAGAAAATTGAAAGCCTTGCCCTGGTAAGTTTTTTTGTTGAATGTAGTCGCCGAAATTAATATAAACGCAATGGCAGATAACACTAAGGTAAATGTTGTTTTCATCTATTTGGTTGAGGTATTTTTAATAAATATAACGCATTGTTTTAAAAATTGAATCATTGTATCAAAATTTATGCGAATCAGTGAATTAGAGAATGATTGAATTAGAGAATGATAGAATTAGAGAATTATTGAATTAGAGAATGTTGGAATTAGAGAATGTTGGATTTATTGAAGTCATAAAAAATTCACTCAATCAATCAATCAATCTCTCATTCATTCATTCATTCACTCATTCATTCATTCACTCATTCATTCACTCAATCATTCATTCACTCACTTCGCCCTTAACATATAATCAGCCAGGCTCTCGATGTCCTTTTTGCTGATGGCACCATTCCATGCGGGCATTCCTTTATCTATTATTCCATTGCTGATGTTGTTGATAATCGATTGTTTATCTGCACCATGTTTGAATTTACCACCAACAAGGCTATAAACCGTCGCACTGCCCTGTAATTTATCGCCGTGGCAGGATGCGCAGAGCTGCTTAAACATCATAGCAGGGCCAGCAGTTGTAGTCGTTTTGTTGTTTGAAGTGATGGTTTGGGCTACCTGATTGTTTTTTGTAGTTGAAGGACGCAACCTGAGGATCATATCATAAGGTCTTTCGCCTTTACTTTCGGGCATATCGAAATTTGATGTTGAAATATATAGGTATCCGTCAGGACCGACCACTATTGATCTGATCCTGCCATATTGCTTTTTTAACAACACCTCCTGTTTAATCACTTTTCCTTTATCCATTTCGATCCTCAATATCGATTCGCCGCGTAAACAGGCAATAAGAAGATTATTTTTCAATTGAGGAAAAGCATTTCCTTTATAAAATATAGCCTCCGAAGGGCCAATTGAAGGCGTATACTCTAAAAATGGAGTTATCATGCCTGTTTTACTTTCCTGATGATGGATTACCGGCCAGCCATAATTGGCTCCTTTTTCAATAATATTAACCTCATCGCCACCTGTAGGACCATGTTCTGTATCATAAAATTTGTTTGTACCAGTTTCAAAAGCGAAACCTTGCGGGTTACGGTGCCCATACGACCAGATTTCTTTACGGGCGGTATCATTTTTAACAAAAGAATTATCCGACGGGACACTTCCGTCATCATTTAGCCTTAAAATTTTACCATTATAAGTTTTTAAATCCTGGGCAAGTACGGGCTGATCGGCATCGCCGGTGGAAATATATAATTTTTGGTCGGGTCCAAAAATCAACCGGCAACCAGTATGGTTCCTCGCAGCAGGAATCTGTTCAATTAATGTTTTAGGGTGGATAAGCGTGTCATTTTTAAATTCGTACCGCACTACACGGAGCCATAAGTGGTTGTTCTCTGCATAATTGTGGGCCAGGTATATAAAATGATTTTTGTTAAAAGCAGGGTGAATCACCATGCCCAATAAACCCGTTTTGGTTTCGGCTTTGATATCATTTACCGATAATACTGGCTTTTCATTAATTTTGCCATTGCGGTAAAGGCGTACCTGCCCGGGGCGTTCGGTAAACAACATGGTACGGTCTGGCAAAAACACGATCTGCCAGGGTACAGTGAGGTTGCTTGCCAATGTATCTATTTCAAAAAATACGTTTTCGTCTGCTCTATTAATATTAACGGTAAAGCTACTCGCAAAAACAAAGGCAATTATAAAAGCCACACAAACAAGGTATTTTATTTTTATCATAGACAGAAGATTGAATAAATCGTTTTACTAAATAAATATAGTATAAAATACTTGTTTAATTTTTTAAAGTCAGGTTGTTATTTGAGGTAGTATTTATTTAATTACCAGTATAGTCCCGTCGTTTTTAAGCTTATAGTAATATTGTTTTTCTTGTCTGCGCGTTAAGATTTCGATCTGGGCAACTTCTCCCTGTTTTCCGGTATCATCTTTAATCGTATCACCTTTTCTGATGCTTTCCAATTCCTCTTTAGTGCTGTTTTTGGTTAGTTGTTTCATGTTTTGGTAGTTTAGTGTCTTTTGTTTAACATCAGCTGATGTCAGATGTTTTGAAATTGGTTAGATTTTAATGAGTCGCTGTAACGGTGTATTACGATCTCAATTTAGATAAAATTCGGTATTCTTACAACCTGTGGTTGTATTTTGTAATAATTTTGTGTCAGTCTATTGTCATTACAAATTTAATCTGTAGCTTACAGAATGGGCGATAAATTAAATATGATTCTAGGAATAATTTTCCTTTTAGGTGGTTTTAGTGTTTTCTTTGTAATTTTTAGCGGTAAAAAGAGTTAGATCAATATTCAAAATAAATTCAATGGGCTGTTTTCTCTTTGAATTGTTTAATTTTGAATATGCAGCAAAATCCGGTATCCGGCAAAAAAGCGAATTCATTTTCTGGTATCCACATCGATCCTATTCAGTTCAGGGTTGCTGGGATGAATGATGATAAATGTAAGTTAACAGCTTATAACAGGAGGGATTTTTATAAAATTTCGCTTATTACAAAAGGCTGTAGCACTTTGTTATATGCCAACCGAGATATCGAAATCAGCAGACCTGCATTGGTTTTTACCAATCCGCTAATTCCGTATTCCTGGGATGCGAAGGAAGAGGACATGGTGTATGATGGCCATTTCTGTGTTTTCAGCGAAGATTTTCTGCACACGGGTGCGCGCATGGAAAGCCTGCAGGATTCTACTTTGTTTAAAGCAGATGGAAATCCGGTTTACCTGCTGGATGAGGAACAGTTAAAATACCTTAAAAGTATTTTTGAACGCATGCAGACCGAAATGGATGGCGATTATGTTTATAAATATGAGTTGATCCGTAATTATGTGAATGTAATTATCCATGAAGCCGTAAAAATGCAGCCTGCAGTGGCCTATTTTAATCCAACTAATGCTGCTTCCAGAATCACCAACTTGTTTTTAACCCTTTTAGAAAAACAGTTTCCTGTCGATTCCCCGCAAGATCCACTTAAACTAAAAAAAGCCGGCGATTATGCCGAACGACTTTCGGTGCATGTAAACCATTTAAATGCTGCCATTCAGGAAGTAACAGGCAAATCAACCACAACCATTATCAATGAGGCCATTATTGCCGAAGCCAAATCTCTTTTGTTGCATACTGATTGGAGCGTAGCCGAGATTGCTTTCAGCCTTGGTTTTGAGTACGCTTCGTACTTTAATAATTTCTTTAAAAAACATACGGGCTATACCCCGATGAAAATCAGGAACAATTCTTTACCTGTTTAGCTTTTTTTCTTTTTTCTTTAAGTTGATTTGTTTAATAAACACTTTGATTTGTATAATCGCCTGAGGTTTTCGGACTATACCTTTGCTTTATAAACTTACAGAAATTAAGATATGAGCATGAAAAGAATAAACTTAGGTAGTGAAGGACTACAGGTGCCCGTACAGGGATTGGGCTGCATGGGTATGACGACTATAGCTGGCGGAGATATTTACGGCAAAGCCAACGAAGAGGAATCGATTGCCACCATCCATCGTGCATTGGAACTTGGAATTGATTTTTTAGATACTGCCGATTTATACGGACCGCTGTTAAATGAGCGTTTGGTGGCAAAAGCGATAAAAGGTAACCGTGAAAAATATACCATTGCTACAAAATTTGGCTATGAAGTTGATGATAATGAGCAATTAACCTGGGGATTTAATGGTACACCAGCTTATGTGCAAAAAGCGATAGACCGTTCTTTAAAAAATCTTGATACAGATTACATTGATTTATATTACCTGCACCGTGTAGACCCTAATACACCAATAGAAGAAACGGTGGGTGCAATGGCCGAACTGGTTAAATCAGGCAAGGTAAAATATATTGGTTTATCAGAGGTTTCAGCAGAAACGATTAAACGGGCGCATAAAGTCCATCCCATCACCGCGGTGCAGAGCGAATATTCGCTTTTTGAGCGTGAGGCAGAAACCAGTGGTGTATTGGATACTTTAAAAGAACTAGGGATTGGTTTTGTTGCTTATTCTCCATTGGGAAGAGGTTTTATTTCAGGCGATATTAAAAGTCCGGATGATTTTGCTGCTGATGATTTCCGCAGAAGTATTCCCCGTTTTCAGGGCGATAACTTTTATAAAAATATTACCCTATTAAAGGAGATTGAGCTTATTGCTGCAGAAAAAGGTGTAACGCCTTCACAATTGGCTCTGGCATGGGTACTTGCTCAAGGAGTGCTGGCCATTCCGGGTACAAAAAGGATTAAGTATATTGAAGAAAATGCAGCTGCTACCAATATTACATTGAGTACAGCTGAAAAAGAAAAACTAGAATCCATCGTTCCTGCAGGCGCTACAGCTGGCGGACGGTATGATGATACCCAAATGCAGTTTGTAGATGCTTAAAAGCATCAGCTGGATATTTTGAAAGCCAAAGGTTTAATCTTTGGCTTTTTTAGTTTGGATAGGTTTTAAAGCTAAAATATGAACAATCTTAGGCTTCATCTACGCATTTAATGCTAAAATCTATTTAATGACTAAACATTTTTGGTTATTCGTATGTTTGATAGTTAAAAAAATCTAAATAAATGCAGGGCACAATAAAATTTTATAATGAATCTAAAGGTTTTGGGTTTGTTGTAACAGAAAACGGCGATGAAATTTTTGTACATGTTACAGGTTTGATCGATAAAGTAAAACAGAATGACCGGGTTGAGTTTGAGGTTGCGCAAGGTAAAAAAGGACCAAACGCTGTTAATGTGAAATTGATTAAATAAAAATATGAGGCTGGGTACCGTAAAATTTTATAATAGTGAAGAAGGCTTTGGTGGTATTACGCCTTCAAATGGCGGGATGGAAGTAAATGTTTTTGCACATGGGGTAGTTGGTGAAATTAAACCTAACAATATTGTTCAATTTGATATTGAATTTACAAAATCAGGAGTAGAGGCAGTTCAGGTAAGGGTTTTATCTGCCTAATCGAATAATCTTGTTCGGTTTTTAATTAGCTCAGATTGTCATTGTAAATGATGAAAAAGGTTCATCATTAGCCTAAGTATTTCAATTTGGAATAAAAAACATTCATATTTATCCAATAAATAAGGTCTTCTGACTTTTTAGAGGGCTTTTTTATGATATTTGTACGCTGAAAAAAGCTTAGGTTGCTACAAAATATAAAGGATGATGTAACCTAATTGAACTATTTCAGTCTTACTGATGTTTATCCTTTAGGTTTATTATGATACAATTAGAGCCAATTAGCGGGGTTTTTAATAGAGAACGTGCGTTGCAGGCAACATATCCCATGCGGATGTTGATTGTAAAGGAAGGTATTGGTTTTTTGTGTATGAACTCCGGAGACCATGAGCTTTTGGAAAAAAGAATATTTTTTATACCCGAAGAAGGTTTGGTAAGGCTAGAGGGGCAGATTAAATCTGGCTACTGGTTAAATTTTAGCAGCGTGTTGTATGCCGAGTTTTTATTACAGCATTTGGATCCCCTGGCAAAAAACCTGTTTCTCAATTTATCTTACAGGGATTTAACCCCTCAGGAATCGGTAAAAACTTACAGTTTGCTTGATCAGCTTAAAAAAGAAATCGGGGCAAAAAAAGATTTACGGTTTTTAGCACAATATTTATCGCTGTTTCTTGGTTATACTGCTGGTTTGGATGGTTATCTGGCTGCATTAACGTTAGATGAACTGCAACAGGTTTTACGTTTCAGGGCAATTTTAGATCAATATTATCGGGAAGAAAGGGCAATTCAGTTTTATGCTGAGGGCATGGGAATGAGCGTAGGTAAATTAAATAAATTTTTAGACCGCGTGCTGGGTAAAAGTTTAACCGTATTGATCAAAGACAGGATTATGAGAGAGGCAGAGGAATTATTGTTAAACAGCGATTATTCTGTTGATCAGATTTCAAGGATATTGGGTTTTGAACAGACTAATAAATTTTTAACCAGTTTTAGAAGACATAAGGGAATATCTGCACTGCAGTTTAGCAAGCTGGTTTAGAGCAAAAAGAAAATTGGTGCGTCTGGCAAAGAAATGGTCATCAATCTGATTTCACCTCTTCCAGAAAACAGGCTTTCCGGACCTCACAACATTAATTGCTTTAGCGCCTAACGCGCAAGGCTTTGCTCACTGCATCTATTATCAGCCGCACCAATTTTTCAACTGCTAAATTATAAAAATCTTCGTATAAAGAAGAAATTAATCTTGATTATGTTACAAAAGTGTATATTGGTAATTACAACAACCTGTAAGTGTAATGAAATAGCCTAGCCTTCAAATAAATAACCGCTATAGGCCAACCCTTTTGCCACACTTTTAAAATTATCTCCTGAGTTTAACGGAATATGTGGGAATTTATTTTTAAACAGGTTTTGTACTGCCGAAACCATTGATGTTCCACCGGTTAGGAACAAACAGTCGATATCCTGTGGATTGATTTTGTACGTTTCCATAAACTGGTTAAGGTAGGCATCAATTCTATTGATATCTTTTTCAATGATGGAGTTATATTGTTCCAGTAAAATGTTTTCATCAATTTCGATCTCCATATTGTGATAGGCAAATGTAGAAACTGGTTGATCGGAAAGTTCAATTTTTGTTTTTTCAATCGACCTAAACAGAGAGTAACCCAGGTTATTTTCGATCAAAGTGATCAGGTTTTTGAATTTTGGGTCGTTTTTAGAATAATAATAGTATTCTTCAATCTCTTTCTGGATTTTCAAGCCATTAAAGAAATTCATCTTATCCCAGGTACAGATATTGGCAAAAAGCGATTTAGGCACATTTAAAACTTTTCCGGGGGTAGCTTCATACATGGTGTTTTTACCGAAATATGGTGTTCCTTTATCCCACATAAAAGCAGAATCCAGGCTATCGCCACCAATATAAATACCACCAGACGCAATCATATCATTTTTCCGGTCTTTGCTGCCAACTTTATCGGGATCGAGGATAAGGTAGGTGAAATCGGTTGTTCCACCGCCCAAATCGGCAACCAGTACACGCTCTTTCTTTTTGATGGTTTTCTCGTAGGCAAAAGCTGCTCCGATGGGCTCAAACTGAAAACGCACTTCGCTAAAACCCGCATTCTCCGCCGCTTTTTTTAACCTGGTTTGTGCCAGGGTATCTTTCATGGTATTGTCATCATCAAAGAAAACCGGGCGGCCAATAATGGCTTTTTGGCAATCTTCTCCGGTAATTTGATCTGCTTTTTCCTTTAAATCTTTAAGGATCAGCGTAACCAGATCGGAAGCTGTATACTTTTTATTGTGGATCCGGGTTTCGGTAAAAGTGGTTCTCGAGAGGATCTGTTTGATGGATTTAATAAAACGGCCCTTCATGCCATCACTTAAATAGGCATCAATTGCTTTTTCGCCAACAATATGATTTTCGCCATCGATAATGCTTTTTACTTCTGTGAAATAGATTAAAGAAGGGATCGAAATCGTATCTATAATTTCTTTCTTTTCTTCATCATAAATGGATAATGCCGAATTGGTTGTTCCAAAATCGATTCCGTATAAAAACTTACTCATGGCTTGATGTATTGTGAAATGTAGCGATTGAAATGGGGCTGCGAAAGTATTAAAAAAAGGTGTACTGAACTAAATTTTTTTAAAATAACTCGCTTGTTCCCAAATGGTCGTTTACAATCCGCGTTATCTGCTGACCAAGTTCTTTGGCATTACCAACTCCTACGCTTTTAAGCGCTGCCAGTTGATCGGTTGTCCGTGGCATTCTTTCTGCGATAGAAAGCAGAGCCAGATCGGAAAGTACCGCATAATCTTGCGTACCCCTTTGTAAGGCAATGGTTTTGCGCCATTCGACAAGATTTTTATATACCTGTGGATTGGAAATTTCTTTTGGTTTAATGCTCGATTTAACGGGCTTTTTCTCTGGCTGTTTATTGCTTGCCGAATGTAAAGTATGGATATAATCTTTAATCGAAAAGGGATTCCAGGAGATTTTAAATAATGCCAGTTTGATCTGAAGTGCATCTTTAACTTCGTTTAATACCGTAAGGAGTTTGTCGGAATGGGTATCATTATAAAAATTGATCGCCACAATCCTTGCCATTAGTACAATGAGCTGTTCCAGTTTTGGAATGAAATAATCAGATGCTTTCTGCAAACGATCCATAAAGGCCGTTTCATCAGCCGGATTTTCGGTCGTGCTTATTTTTGAAAATTCCTTTGTTATAAAATTTCTGGCTACTTTAAAAATTTCATGTTGAAGAATCTGGTTTCCTTGCTCGTAGATGGATAAAAAAGCATTTTTTTCATCTTTATCGATCAGTTTAGATCGTCCCAGTTTTTCCCAATCTTTTGCCACAAGCGAAAAATCCAATAACTCGTGGATCAGGCCCCAGGCATACTGCTGACTATAACGTTCCAACAGGGCAGCGGTAGGTTTATCCTGGTGGCTGGTTTTGGTAAAACTGATGACTTTGGCATCGGTGATGATATTTTCGGAGGCTACAGGAGATTTTAGGATTAATCCTTCTAAACTTCTGCAACGGCTTAAAGCCACGTAAGCTTGCCCGTGGGTAAATGCGGTACTTACATCAACAATGGCATGATCAAATGTTAAGCCCTGACTTTTATGGACGGTAATGGCCCAGGCAAGTTTAAAAGGGTATTGTGAAAAGGAACCTGTGCTGGTTTCGTTTATTTTATTTTCTTCATCACTCAGGCTGTATTTAACATTTTGCCAGATTTCTTTTTCTACTTCGATCTCTTTACCATCATTAGAAAAACTGACTTTTATCGAATCCTGATTGATTGCCGTTATTTTTGCCGCTTTTCCATTGTAATATTGTCTTTTCCCTGAAGAATCATTTTTGATGAAAATAACCTGAGCCCCTAGCTTTAACTGTAATTTTTCGTCGGTAGGGTAGGCATCTTTGGGGAAATCGCCATTTATTTCTGCATTGAAATCAAAAATCTCACCTTCCAGTTTTTCTAAACAGCCTTGATTAATTTCGTTAACCAATTGGTTGTGAGTGGTTAATGTGATGTAATCATCTTTCCATTCCTGATCTAATGACGGATCATAACGCTCATTCAGTTTCTCCAGTAAACCGGTATCGAGTGTGTTTTCGCGCATGCCGTTCAGGATATCAAGAAATGTAGGGTCCGACTGGCGGTATACTTTATCCAGGGTGAAGGTAACCATTGGCGTAATGCGGAAAATTAAACTGTCAAAAAAGTATGGACTGGAATAATAAGCGCCTAAAATGTGCCATGCATCGTGAAAAATAGGGGAGAGCTGATAAAGATCACCGATCATTAAAACCTGCACACCACCAAACGGCCGGTTGGAGCCTTTAACCCGTTTTAGGGTACGATCGATAAAATCGATAATATCAACCCTGACCATACTAATCTCATCAATAATTAAGAGATCAAGACAGCGCAATAACCGTGTTTTTTCGTCTGAATATTTAAAATTGTTTTCTGCATTTTCATCCACCACCGGAACCAATGGACCAAAAGGAATCTGGAAAAACGAATGGAGTGTTACGCCACCTGCATTTATGGCTGCAACAGCGGTAGGTGCAACAACTGCAAAATTCTTTTTTGTGGTATCCCTAATCTTGCGGAGGAGGGTGGTTTTACCCGTTCCTGCTTTACCCGTTAAAAAAACGGGCTGATTGGTGGTTGCTAAAAAATCTAGAAGAAGTTGGTTGTCCGGATCGGGCGTATTCATATTAATTACAAAACTAACCTATTCAAAACTCATTTGAGGATAGATCAATGGCCCTTTTATCCACATTTTGAGTGCTCCGAAATACCTTGTGGAAAATAAAATTAAGATTAAGCGGTTGAAAATGAGTTTGTATAACGTATTTTAATGAAAAAATCCCAAAAACATTTTCGAAAATTCAATTCAAATTTGTAACATTGCACTCGCAAAAAAGGAATATCCTTTTTTCCGGGCCTATAGCTCAGCTGGTTAGAGTAGAAGACTCATAATCTTTTGGTCCCTGGTTCGAGCCCAGGTGGGCCCACTGCTTTAAACCCCTTTAAGGATAACTTAGAGGGGTTTTTTGTTGGGTGAAAAACTGTGCTACAGACCGTTTAAGGGTTGTTTTTTATGATGGTAGCAACTGCTACCGTTTCAAATATAACTAACGATATACTGTATTCAAAACTCCATTATCTGTTATTTTGTACTTGCATTTTGGCGCATTTTGGCGCGCGCCAAATCACATCATTCCATCATCAGCAAAACTATAGTAGCTATTTTCACTCAAAATGATGTGATCCCAGACATTAATATCAAGTAGCTTACCACATTCTACCAGTCGTTTCGTTAACTTGATATCTGCCTCACTTGGTCTGATTGAGCCACTAGGATGGTTATGTGTGAGTATTATTCCAGAAGCAGTACCTTTTAAAGCGACAGCGAACACTACCTTTGGATCAACGTATGTTCCACTCACTCCACCCATTGATATATCGACAATCCCAAGAACATGGTTACTTCGGTTAAGTAGTATGACTTTGAACTCTTCTAGAAACGCAATCCTGCCCATATCCCATTGTTGTTTTAAAAGACAATACGTTTGTTGCGATGAGGTTATTTTAGGACGTTCACTAATGTTGTAATCTGGCTTGTAGCTTACCTGTACTTCAGCTACCTTAAATTGTTCTTGTACCATAGTTGTATCTATTTAAATATGGCACATGTACCAAGCTTTCAACTCAACTAAATCAAGAAGCAACGGATATAAATAGCCTGTGTGGTGGCTACGTGAGCGTTTATGCCGGAATTTCTTGGAATGTGTTGAGGGGAGAAGCTTAAATTGGTGCTATAGTTAGATAGATACTACCTCTCCCTGCTTCTCAATATCCAGTTTTCAATCAATCCCTTGCTTTTAAGGGGCATGGTTTAGGTTTTGGATATCACAATTAATGAAATTTAAGTATTTCCATTTTGAGTATTATTCGATATTATTGTGGAATGAATACATCTAATCTCTCACAACTTCACAATATCGTTTTTACGGTTGGAAGAATAACTCCATCTGGAGTATCCTTACTTGGAACTTGCTTTTTATTAAACGAAAGTGGTTTACTGGCAACGGCTGCACATGTAACATCGAATGATGAACAAAATCTTGTAATCGTATTTTCTCAAGGCACAGACATCATGTCATATCAAGATACGTCAAACAATTCAGTTAACGCAATACCTGCTAGAATATACGCTGTTGATGCCGTAAGAGATATTTGTATTCTTAAGGTTGATCAAGACGTAAAATCAAATCTAAGAATCATTGGATCTGATCAAGCATCAATAGCTCAGCATTTAGATATAATAGGATATCCTCACTGTACTGAAGGTCGAAGAGTTTTAACTTATCAAAGCACTGTTGTTGGTGCAAAAGTATTAATCGAGTCTGCCAACATCAAATCAAAGCACTTAATTCTTAATATTCAAACTAAGCCTGGCCAATCTGGTAGCCCGATTTTTGATTCTGAAACAGGAGTTGTTGTAGCTATGCTAATTGGCTCTTATGCCCCAACTTCAAAGGGATTTATGATGATCGGAGATATCAATCCCCACACTCTTCACCAGACAACTCATGCTATCTCATCAGAATACCTAATTGAAATGATATAATGGAAGCACTAGACAACATTTTTACATTGGAGCCTAAAGAATTACTTGAAGGTTTACCAAATTTTCAGGTTAAACTTATCACTGAGATGTCTGAATCAGGATATGATTATCTTACCATAGCGGATAACTGGTTAAATACTAAACCGAAAGATACTGTTGGTTTTGGAGGGCAACCCCTTCCTGCAAGCAACAATATTTATAGAGACAAGATAATGCACGAACTTGAAAAGTTTATCTGTGGTGATGAGAAGTACGAAGACGAGAGAAAAAAACTAAGTGCGACTGCGGGTCAACCAATACAGTTTATTCTTGGAGGCATTTCGGCTGCAATCGGCTCTGTACTGGGAACAGCTGGAGCCTTTATTTTACCAGTAATAGTTCTATTGCTAATGACAGGAGGAAAGATATCCAAAAACGGCTGGTGTGAAGCTAGAAAAGAGTTAAGAGCGGCATCAGGTAACTAGTGATCCAACCAGTATTCGCCTATTTACGATCAATTGTGTATCCAGAGTGTGTATTTCAGTGAAAGTGACCCCTCTGTTTCGGGCCAAACTGGCCACCAATTTGATTACCGGATGATGCGTATCTAGTTCCTTTCCCTCCGAACAAATATACACTTCGGATCCAAATCCATTTTCCTCAAGAGTTCTCGGTTTAATCCTTCTCCCTGCCCGATTTATCCTCAATTTAGACCTTTCTAAAGATCAAAAGCCATTCTAAAGGCAAGGTAACGCTTAAAAAACATTGTAATCCCTTCAAAATAGCAAAGCGACAGTAGTCCACCCTGAATTGTAGATATGCTCCCAGGAGCGATTATTTAATGCAGAAACTAAAAGATTATTCCCAAAAGCAAGTCGTGAAAAAAGCTGATCGAAAGATCAGAACGGCCAGTTTGCCCCGGAACAGGTGGTCACTTTAAAGCGGAATGGGGTGACAGCTTAAACGCGGAACGGGCGGCCATTTTTGCCGAAATGCCCAGCCTTAAGAAACAACCATAGCAGAGTAGAGCGCAGATGTGTAAGTTTGGGTTGTTGTCTTTCAGGTAGTTAAGGATCAATTTCATCTTTTCATGTTCGTAGATCTTATGCAGTTTTGCCTTTTTCTTCATCGTACTGGTTTCGCGAACAGCTTGGAGAGGCTTTTCAATCTCTCTGCTGATCAAAGAGAACAAAACTCCTAAGTCACGACGTCTATCCATGTAATACATTCCTGACGACTTATATCGTTGTAGAAACTCTTCAATCCTTGTACGTTTTATAAGGGTGATATCACTGGAGAGTTCTTCCTTTGTTAGAAAAGCTTTGAAGTGACGATGAATGCCTTTTAGATTCTTTCTGTAGTAGTGGCTAACATCGGAATTTAGTTTGACTTCCAATGCCCAGTCTAGCAGGTAGTCAGTTGAAATGTCGAGATGATCTTCAACTGATATGTCTACAGGTGTATGTTTATTGTCGTGTGGATAATGACCACTTTCAAGAGCTTTAAGAACCTCAAACTCGAGTTGTTTCAATAGTTTGTTTCTTTCTTTAACCGTCTTAGCAAGGTTTGGCTTAACAGATGAATTGATGTTGTTGCCGTTGTATTCTCTTACTCTTTTACCGTTCCAATAGAACGTTACATAACTCCTTACAGTTATGTCATCGGATGTTACAATCCGTACTTCATGAAGTTGCATTTTGGCGCATTTTTTAATGATTCATTGATAAGAATCATGGAAAACAGCACCTCAGGGCCTATAGCTCAGCTGGTTAGAGTAGAAGACTCATAATCTTTTGGTCCCTGGTTCGAGCCCAGGTGGGCCCACTGCTTTAAACCCCTTTAAGGATAACTTAGAGGGGTTTTTTGTTACTCAAAAAAATGTATTAAAGGCTATGTAAATGCTGTTTCGACCGTTGCTCAGTTCCGGGCGGGGAGATTCTTTTTAAGCGCTAATTTCAAGCTTATATCCTTTGCCGCGTATCACAACGATTTTGATGTTGGGATCAAATTCCAGTTTTTTTCTAAGTTTTGATATGAACATATCCAGACTGCGCCCTACAATCACACCTTCATCTTCCCATATCTCTTTTTGCAGCCTGCTTCTTTCTATGGTCTCATTGGGAGACAGCGCGAAAATGAGCAATAAACGAGATTCAGTTCCGGTTAGGTCTGTTGTTTTTTCATTGATGATCAGCTTCCTATTCTTAGCATCAAACAACGCCGAACCCAAATAGAGCATATTTTTATCCTGATCTTTAGTTAAAGTTTTTCGCGGCTTAACCGATTTCAAAAATATAAATCCAACAAATGCTAAAAATGGCAGGCTGCCTAAAAGGTATCCACTCTTTGCTGTATTTATGCCCGTCGGTTTAAATTTAATATTGACCATGTAACGTGCTTTGGGTTGTTTTCTTCCTATACAAGCTACAATATCATCTTTCTTGTTTTTGGATATAGCATATCCATAGGCTACGCTGGAGTTGGCAGAATTAATAACGTTAACAATATAATCATCTGCGAGCGGGTCTTTCGCCAACAAACGCCGTATAGTATTCACCAGGGAGGCAGATTGAAAAGTAAGCTCATTCTCAAACCTGATTTGGTATTCATTTTCTGCGATCTTTTTTACAGGTAGTACCCTCGAAGTACTATCGCCCGACTGTAAGAGTAGCTCATGTCCGATCCTGCGGAGCAAAACTTCCCTTCTGGCAGTAGTAAAGTCGTCGCCACCGTTTATACTGAAAGCCAGGCAGACTACAGAGATAAACGAGAGTAATAGCAATCCGAGCAGGTATTTGCGTGTTCCGGAGAAGAGATTTCGGCTAAGATGCATAGTGTCAATTTTTTATTTACAAAGTTTACATTTTTATTTACAATCCAAATCGCTCGAGCCGAAAAATATCAAGGTAATTTCGCTGAATCAATTAGATAAGATATGAAAAATAAAAGAAATGTTTTGTACAGCCTGATGATCACGCTGGCAGGAGTAAGCTATTTCCCTGTACAGGCTCAACAAAAAAATGGCACTCAGGATACCAATGAAACTAAAAACGTATCCAGTTCTCATAGCCCAAACAGCATCGTTCGTGCAATTAAACAAGATCGAAAGGGCAACATTTGGTTGACTTCAGGAGAGGGGGTTTTTAAATATGATGGAAAATCTTTTACTAATATTACAAGTAAAGTAAGTTCGGCCCGTTTTTTTGCTGTTTTAGAAGATAGAAAAGGAAATTTTTGGTTCGCCACCATTGGTTCCGGGGTTTATTACTACAATGGGAAGTCATTTCATAATTTTACGACCAAAGATGGGCTTGCCAGTGACCGGGTTGGGAATATTTATGAAGATAAAACCGGCAATATTTGGTTTGGTACTGAAAACGGAGCAAGCCGTTACAATGGAAAATCTTTTCGGAATTTTAAAATGAACGATTCTGCGCCCGCCACACAGGCTGATTCTGTTCATGTTTCAGCTTACCAACACCCGCTTCCAAAAGACAGTTGGATGCATAATGATGTTAACGCTATCATTGAAGATAAAACAGGGAAACTTTGGTTTGGTACAAGGGGCTATATCTCCGTTTATGATGGAAAGACATTTACCACAATAACCAATAAAGACGGAAAAGCTTTTGCAAATGTTCGTTCTATATTGGAAGATAAAAAAGGCAATATCTGGATTGGTGGAAGTGACGGCCTTTGGCGATATAACGGCAATACGTTTACCAATTTCACGCAGAAGTTTGTTGGCTATGTCTACGAAGATAAAAAAGGCAATATTTGGACTAGTTCGGAAAGTGGTAATGGCCAGGGGTGGGCACTATCGCGGTATGATGGAAAGTCTTTATCTGATAAAAAAACAATTGTAACTGAGATAATAAATAAGCCAATGATCTTCGGGATTTTAGAAGGTAATGATGGAAATATTTGGTTTGGTGCTAATGGCTTATATCGTTATGATGGAAAAACCATTACCGACTTTAAGAGTGAAGAGGGTAGGAAACACTGAGTATAGCAACTCGTTGTGCACATCCAAAGTTGACAGAAATTCTTAATTAGCTATGATCAAATCTAGCATTGTATTAATACTGATAAACTATATGATAAAAATCTAGTCTCCAATGATTAATTTAGTTTAAAAAATATATACCATGAGAGCAATTAACCCCTGGATCAACTTTAATGGCAATGCCGAAGAAGCGTTCAATTTTTACAGATCTGTTTTTGGTGGCGAGTTTACCAAAATTATCCGTTTTAAAGATTTATCAGGCCCCGATTTTCAGGTTGCAGAAGATGAGGCCAATAAAATTATGTATATCGGCCTGCCGCTTGGCAAAAACAATGTGTTGATAGCTAATGATGTTCCCGGATTTTTAGGGCCGGTAAGCGAAAATGAAAACCGGTCTAAAATATATGTAAACGCCGAAAGTAAGGAAGAAGCAGAGAAAATATTTAACGGATTATCAGCAGGCGGAGAAGTGGAAGGACCGATTGGCGAAAGCCTATGGGGTACTTATGCCGGAATGTTCAGGGATAAATATGGTATTGAATGGATCATAGAGTTTGATCCTGATTATAACCGTTAAGCTGGCTTGTTCTTTTTTACTCAGGCATGTTTAGGGTATAAAAAAGGTAAGACAAAAAAATAGGCTGTCCATTTTAAGACAGCCTATTTTCGTAAATTAAACATCTTTTTTAAGATATTTAATTCATTATTTCTCTCGTTCCAGCCTTATAATACAATTCTGCCAGTGTTTTCTGGTAACTAGCTACCATACTTTCCTGCTTAATTTTCATATCTATCAGTTTAGTTTCCCTGCTATTGATTAAAAAAAGCGTGCTTTCGCCAAGACTAAATTTTTGGTTCTCTCCATTGACAAGGATCTGCTGGTTTTCGATGCTTTTTACCTGAACGGCGTGCTGTGCAGCATAAGCGGAGAGATCGTTATAAGAAGCAATAACATTGTTCCTGATTTCTCTTCCAAACTGTTTAATGTCGTAATCAAGCTCTAACTGTTTGATCTTCACTTCACGCAGTTTGCCACGTTCTGACCGAAGGAAAAGCGGAAAAGCGAATTCTATACCGAACTTATAATTGCTCCAGTTAAAATCGTAATTTTCGGGTACATTGCTCTTAAAACCGGTACGGTTGGAAATCAGGTTACCAATTAAATTGAGCTTAGGTTTTAATAGTTCCTGACGGTAACTTTTCTCAATAGCCAATTGTTCACCTTTACTTCTCAGTTTTAAAAGTTCGGGATGTTGATTGGCCGCCTGACCTAAAAGCGTATCCAATAGCATGGGATTAGGTCGGCCAATGGCTAAAGTCGTATTCTGTGGAATAGCTTCAACCGGGAGCTCCAATGGGTTGCCTTCGTTATTCCAAAGGTGATTAGAGAGGATCAGCCTGGCATTTTGAAGCTCAATAGCCGTTTTTTCCTTTTGTATCATCCGTTCCTGTACTGTAATGTAGGCCTCAACAGAATCAATGACAGGTTTGTCGCCAATTAGCGTTTGTGCACTCAGCGCTTTGAACCTGCGTTGTGCCAGGTCCAGTCCCTCGTTTACCAGGCCAAATTGTTTGTGGGCATAATACCAGTTCCAATAGTCCTTCACTATTCCATACCAAACGCCATTGATCTGTTTCAGCTGATCAGCCTCTGCATATTCAACCATTATTTTTGATTGGCGGAGGGTACTTCTCCTTGCATCAATAATCAGTCCTTGTCCTAATGGAATACTTAAACCGATGGCAGATAAACCTTGCTGGCCAGTTCTGTTTTCGGGATTGATGTAGTTGCCCACATTGCGGTCGTAGCCCAGTTTAAGATCTGCTCCGGCAAGCCACAGCGGAATTTTCAGTTCACTGTTCCATTTGTTATAATATTCGGTATCGCCAAATAATTTTCTGCTGAAACCTGCCTTTAATGCCGGATCAAAATAACCTAATGACTGCAGTACCTTTGCCCTTGCAGATTCACTCAATAGCGCAGCCTGTTTGATCACCGGATGATACCTGAAAACCATTTGTTGCAAGTCTTCAAGGCTGAAAACTTTGCCACTGTCTACCTTTTTTCTTACAACAGGATCTTGTGCGAAGCTCATCTTGACCGATAGCAGTATTAAGACGAGCACAATTAGTACTCTTTTAAAAGCCATTTTCATTTTACAACCTCCAAAGCTATTTTTTGTCTTTCGTGTTCGTTGAAGGTTCTTTATCCAAACTTGGTGGAAAGCCGTTCAATTGTCGCCATATTTCATACCAAAGGGGTACTGATCGGAGGATAATCCTTCCGTAAACGCCTGAGCCCTGTCTTAATTGAGGTGGCCAGGGTTCGTCTTTGGTTGGGACTGGATTGGTTTGGCTAACTAAAAGACGGTATTTCCCACCAGTGCTGCTCGTGCGGTCGATGGAAAATACTTTGCCTGCAAAAGTACCCACAGCTACCGATGGCCAGCCTGAAAACTGTACCGATGGCCAACCTTCAAATTGCAAACGAACATCGCTGGTGTCTAATATCAAAGGAACGTCCATTGCACTTACATAGAGTTCTGCAGCAACCATTGGCGATCTTGGCTGTAGAGTAGCTACCGATTCACCTTCCTTGATATTCTCGCCGATACCCGCTTTTAAGGTTTTAACGATAAAGCCGCTTTGAGGAGCCCTTACCACATAGAGGCCACGCCTGATGCTGAGGTTTGAAATATCGTTGCGTAATTTTGCAATATCTCCCTGTGCACTTGCTTTGCCGGATATGGCCGAACTCATGTCTGATTGTGCTTTCGACATCGATTCCTGGTATTTTGCCCTGATATTATCGAGCTCAATGGAAGCATTTAATAAGTTTTGTGCAGAGTTATTCAATTTATTCCGCTGACTGATTACTTTGGCGTTATCTTCCTGTAGTTTAAGTCGGCGCGTCTCAATATCAGTTAGCGAGAAAAGCCCGTTTTTGTAACCCGTTTCATACCTTTCTAAACGCACTTTTGTGGTTTCATAAAATTTTTGGACTGCCAATAATTCCGCACTATCAATACTTACATAATTTCTGGCTTGTAATACTTTATTCTCTGCCGCTTTCATTTGAAAATGCAAGCCATCGGTAAGTGCTTTCATTTGCGCTTTGGTTGCATCAATTTTCTGCCCTGCAGCGGTTTCACTGCCACGCTTGGCATCAAGTTGCTCGTTTAGCCGTGTAGGGAGTTCGGGATCAAAATAAGATTGACTGGTTTCCGAAATCAAAAGTATGGTATCGCCTTTTTTTACTTCCTGCCCTTCACGAACGGCCCAATGCTCAATGCGGCCACCAATCTGGTTCTGCACGGTTTGAGGTCGATCTTCGGGCCTAAGTGCAGTAACGGTGCCACGCCCGGGTATGGTTTGTCGGTAGGGAAGGAATAATAATAAAACGAAAAATGCCATGATGAAAAGCAGGATTCTACCGAGTCTTTTCGGACCTTTTGCATTTATAATTTTACTGTTGGCATGTACCGAAAGTGATTCCCAGTTTTGGAGTTGAGCCAGGTTATTGCCTGTGTTAGCCATGGTTAATTTCTCCTTCCTCCAACTCCAGGTCGGTTACTACAGCTAGCTTTTCGCTACCTGTAATCATGTCAAACACGGTATTCAGGTTAGTCATTAGTTTTTCAATGGCATAGCTAATCTGTACAATAATTACCTCAGCCGCTACAAACTGTCCAAAAGTCATTTGCCTTTCTACAACGAAATAAGATCCCAAAAGTAATAATGCGCCCATCAGTATGGTACGCATGGCCACCGCACTGATGAAAAATTTTTTCAAAATGCCGAAATGGTTGTTACGGGCTTGTATGTAGTTTGCTGTGATTTTATCCGTCCTTTCAATAATCTCTTTTCTTTTGGTTTCGCTCTGCCTGTAGGTATCCAGATCGGAAGCAATATCTTCCAGGTAAGCAACCACTTCATATTTATAGCCTGATTCTTCAATGCTCGTTTCTACACCACGGCGATAATATAAAACAAGAATCAAGGCGATTACAATCAGCACAAATGTGCCAAAGGCCATAAAAACAGGGTGATAAAAGGAAAGCAGTATCACACTAAAGAATATCAATACGGCTGCGGCAACGATATCAACCAGTAGTTTAGTCAAGCCCTTTTGTATGGTGAGGATATCAAAAAAACGATTGACAAGCTCGGTGGGATTTTCTCCTTCAAGTGCTTTCTTTTTAATTCGTGGCAAACGGAAGGCAAACTCGAGAGCCGCTTTGGTGAAAATCTTTTGTTCAAGAAATTCAACCAGCGTTAATTGACCGATGAGCAGTAAACCGCCCACAACAATACCAACCAAAATGACTGCAATAAGGATATAGGTGGAACTGTACATCGCTCCGTTGGAGAGCAGGTTGAAAACGGCACTTGTTCCAAGTGGGAGCGAAAGGCCGATTAAGCCAATTAAGATGGCATAAACATAAATGTAGTTGATGGTTTTGCGTTCCAGATGGAGCATAAGCACCAATCTTTGCCATGGCGAACGGGCGCCGGCAGCGTGATTATTTTTCATTAATAATTAATTCAGCGATATAAATTATGGCCCCAGTGATCTGGAATAATTTAACTGGTGGATAAATGTGGTGTAATTGTTAGCCTGTAATATCTCCATTAACACAGCATAAAGTATGTTTAAAGGCATTTTTGATTTTGAATCAGTATTTAAGAAAGTGCGTCAGGAGGCGGAGTGGGGACGTTCTTCGCAGGGAAATTGCAAAGGCCAAAGCACCAGGTATATTTATTTGCAGGAGATTGGCCTGCCAAAAAGGAATGTAAACATGCTGCTGGCGATGAATCGCAGATCAACAGTTTTTTCTTTAGTTTATCAAAAGACTCCTCTTCTTTTCCTTTATTTTCTTCGCTGCTTTTTTCTATAGCATAGTTATGATCAGAAGATAAGAATGTAGCCAGAGAGAATGCAAAAAATTTCGTTGCAAGCAGACCCAGTACCAACAGGCCAAAAATGCTTCTCCATAATTTTTTTCTCAGGTAATTCATCATCTGTAATACAAATATATGGCGGAAAAACAATGATTAACCTATTAAAAAAGCAGATTGCGCCATTTTTTTAAAAGCCTGACATAAATTTTATACTAGTATTAAAACGGGATTAGAAAATGGGCTGATATATATTAACTAGGGATAATATGGCGAAAAAAATCATCACTCAAGATCTTTTTAGCAGATGCCAATTTTACTTTTGTATTATGATACGATATTTATTGATTATTACAGTTTTGTGGAAACTATTAGTCCTAACTTTTAAAATAAGGTTCTGTCTAAAAGACGTAGAATTTCTTTGCTTTAAAGTAATAAAAAAAATAGAATTATCAGGTATTAATTAAGGAGATTTCTAATGTAGTAATTTAAGAATATCAAAGAAAAAGCATAGTTCGTCAAAAAGATTTGGTATTTTTTTTAATGTAAACTACTTTGCAATTAAACCTCAAACCGGAAACAACTATTTATTTTTTTATGCTAAAAATTACACCACAACGTGCAGTTTCAATTTTACTTGTGATCACAGTCGTCCTGTCTTTATTATTAATCACTAGCTATTTTATAAACAACAAAAAAATGGCTTATGTCGATTCAATGAAAATATATAACGGGTACGTAGGGATTAAGCAAGCAAAGATCGAATTTGAAAAAGAGGTAGAGTTTTACAAAAGTAGAAATGAATAAAAAACTCCTTCAAAAAATCGAAGAACTCAACCTTTAAATTATTCAGCAGGATAAAAGAATCACCGAAGAGAAAAAAAGTAAACTTTCACTTCAGGAAGATATAGAACTACTTAAGATACAGATGAAAAAACTAATGGAAAAAGCTGATCACTAAGGGATTGTTTAGATATGAAAAATAAGGATTATATTCCAACTAACATTTATGATATTGCGGCGGTTGAACGTTTAAAACATTTACCATTTGAGTCAGTTAAGCAAGATGTTCCGGCATTATTGGAATGGTTGCAAGATACGCATTGGGATGTGGCTGAAGGCATTGCTAAATATTTGGTGCCTCATGTTAATGAAATCACAAAAGAATTATTATTTATCCTGAACTCCAACGATGGCATGTGGAAGTATTTTGTTATCTATAATTTAATTGCACGTTCGCAGCATGAACTTGACCCCGTATTAATAGAAACCCTGAGAAGAATTGCTGAATATCCATCAGGTATTGATACGGAGGATGCAGTTGATGAAGCAGCAAAGGATATTCTCATGAATGAATCTTTATGTGGTTAGAGATGAGCTGTGATTAACGTTCCGGAAAAATTAAATAATATGACCAACTATAGAATTTTATTTTACTTCCTCTTCTTTATATTGACTTCGTGCACTCAGCATACTAATTTGTATAAAAGCGTATGTGATCAAGATAAGGTATATAGAAAGATAGACATGAGTGACCTTTTGACATATATAAATGACTATAATGGGGAATATGTTGAGCTTGAGGGGAAGTATAAATCAGGTTTTGAAGAATCTGCATTGTATGATAAAAGCAATTTTGATGATAATGATACCAAACGCGCTTTATGGGTTAATTTTGATGATTTCATTATTAGATGTCCGCTTATTTCATCCAGAACAAAGTTAGATCTCTTCAGTAGGGAGAAAAGTTATCGAAATATGATCAATAAAACTGTCATATTACATGGAAGAATAGATATTAACCAAAAAGGACACTTATCCATGTATAGAGCTTCTCTTAAGGATATTACATTAGTGGTTATTAAAAGATAAGTAATTATAAAAGACAGGTGTTTTGTATTGCAGGATTTTGTTAATCAGTGTTATTACAAGGGGGCGTGATTGATTCATTAGCAAATAGAGTTAAACGCTCAATTGGTTCATATCAATTTTACTGGTCTTGGCATTATGCTAAGGTAAGCTTTGTGAAATTTCGATCAGTTATTCCAAATAAAGAATTAATGAAATAAGTTTTGTTGAAATAATCATAATAAAAAGAGACTGATCACAACGCGATGCAGTCTCTTTTATATTTTTAGAAAAACTATTTAAGGCCTTAGCTAATATTATACACCCTCACATAATCTACATTCATGCTGGTTGGCAAGGCAGCATCGTTAATCGTTTGTCCTGGAAGGTTTCCGCCTACAGCCATATTAAAAATGATAAAAAACGGTTTATGAAATTCGTCGGTTCCGTTGATGTTATTGGTGGTGTTACCCGTTGCATATAAATTACCATCAACATACCACCTGATACCGCTGGAAGTCCATTCTACCGCATAAACATGATAATCGCCGGGAGTGGTGGTGGTATTATTGCTATAATACACATAGCCATTATAGTCCCAGTGGATGGTGCCTAAAATAGAATTACTGGTGTTTACATGTTCCATAATATCGATTTCGCCACATTTTGGCCATCCTACGCTTCCTATATTGCTGCCCAGCATCCAGAATGCAGGCCAGGTGCCTTGTACCATGGGCAGTTTCATCCGGGCTTCAATACGACCATACTTAATAGAGAATTTTCCGTTGGTATTGATCCTGCCTGAGGTATAAGGCTGACCGCCTACCGATTCTTTTCGGGCGGTAATAATCAGGTTGCCATTGTTAACGCTTACGTTGCTGGTTTGATAAAATTGTTTTTCGTTATTTACACCCAGGTTTCCGTTTTCATAATTCCACTTGGCGGCATTTAAGCTGTTGCCATCAAATTCATCCTGCCAAACCAGTGTAAGTGCTCTTGGTGTAACCTTTTCGTCAATAGGGATAGCGGTATCGTTTTTCTCGCTTTTTTTGCAGGCCGAAACCAGCACTGTTAATAGCAGCATAGTGCCTGCCATTTTTTTTAAATGATTAGATTGCTTTCTCATAATTTGGTAAATAATTGGTTAGGGATTTAATAATTGGTTAAAATTAATCTGATTGGGATGATAAAGGGGAACAGCTAAAATCTTTAAAAAATATCCTAATGTTTCGTATTGTTTGTATTTATTTAATTTCATTGATGTATTACCAATAAGCTTAAAATAATGCGTTTTTACACTTTAGATGAAATAATTAGGATAATTAATAATTATAGGTTTATTTGTGTGTTAGTATTAATACTACAATGTATGTAATTAAACTTACAAATCAAAAAATAGGATGTCTTCTTGATTAAGTAAATAGTACCATTAATAAGTTGATTGACACAATTAGATGTGTTTGTTTGTTTTTACTTTTGATAAACGATATTTTTTATGGAAAACAGCACCAACAGTCGATTTTCAGATTTGAAGTTAAGCCAGCAGACGGCTGCTGTATCACAGTGGAGTGGCTTTATTCACTCTAAATGTCCAAGATGCAGAATGGGTTCGGTTTTTACCGGAGCGGTATATGGATTTAAAATTCAGAAAATGAATGAAGTATGTAGTGTTTGTGCCTTAAAATTTGAGCGTGAGCCGGGCTACTTTTATGTTTCCATGTTTGTAAGTTATGCCATGAACGTTGCCGAAATTATTTCGATAAGTGTTGGGGCTTATATTTTGGGACTTGATATTGTATATGAAAATTTATGGTATTTCGTTTTGGCCATATTTGCTGGAATAGCAATACTATCGCCTTTTAATTACCGCTATTCAAGAATGGTATTACTTTATTGGCTTTCTCCCGGCTTACATTACGATCCATCACGTATTGTAGAAAATAATACGAAAATAAGCTAGTAAGTTTGAGCAGGTTTCTGAAATGAGTAAATTCGCAATAAATTTGCGATGAAAAAACTCATACCCATTTTAGATTCTTGCACCCTAACGGATAATAAACGGGCTGATATTTTGGTCGACCGGTTGCAGAACTATTTGGATAAACATCGTAATCTCGTTTTTCCGCACCGGCATAAGTTCTATCATTTTGTGCTTTTTACTTCGGGTACAGGCAGCCATTCCATCGATTTTAATACCTACAGTGTAACGCCCTGGCAAATTTATTTTATGTCGCCTGGCCAGGTGCATACCTGGCAATTCGATGCAGGGATTGATGGTTATATCGTTAATTTCGAAAGGGATTTTTTTCAGTCTTTTTTACTGAAACCTGATTACCTGGACAGTTTTTCCTTTTTTACAGGAACCGATCATTCAAACGTAAAAGAGCTCCCAGCTGAAATTAGAAATGCTGCTGAGGTAATCTGCAGGCAATTGTATGCTCAGGTTAACGATTCTCTACATAAAAACATTGATTTTCAGAAAGTGCTGCTGTTATCACTGCTGATGCTTGTAGAACAACACACGCCGGCTTTACAGTTGCAACAGTTTCAAACGCATAATATGGTGGTGCTGCGCAATTTTCAGAACCTGGTTGAAGAGCATTATCTATTGAAAAGATTGCCTAAAGATTATGCCGAAATGCTCCACCTTACACCAAATCATTTAAATGCCATCTGTAAAGAACTGATCGGTACACAGGCAGGCGAGGTAATCAGGGAACGCGTTTTACTCGAAGCTAAACGTCTTTTGGTGAGTGGTGAGGTCAATATTTCGCAGATTGCCAACGAACTCAATTTTAATGATAATTCTTACTTTACAAAATTCTTTAAAAAGTATACAGGTTTAACACCAGAGCAATTTAAAAAAGAGCATTCAGCGTAGTATTTTTTACTGATAATTTTATCGGCAAAACTCTTCACTCGTTACGTCATCCCAACTCAATTGGAGGTCTTAATGCCTGGCAGTGCACTTTAAGATTCCCACCTGCGTGGGAAAGACGAATTTATATTAGATTTCTTCACTCGTTACGTCATCCTCAACTTGATTGGGGATCTTAATGCCTTGGTAATTGGTTCGCTAAGCAATTCAAAATTCAGGCATGCCCAGGAATCACTAACTTCTCATCAGTTAACCTAAACCGCAATATTATTCGACATTTTATACTCAGAAGGGGTAACTCCCGTCTGTTTTTTAAAGTATTTGCCAAAGAACGAAGAATTGCTAAAACAAAGTTCTATCGCTACTTCCGAGATATTCATTACATGGCTGGTTAACAGTAATTTGGCCTCCCTGATTACCATTTCATCAATAATTTCGCCAGCCGTTCTATCTGTAACCTGTTTAACCACCTGCGATAAATGTCTCGGTGTAATACGCAGGCAATTGGCATAATAGATTACCCTTTTTTCCGTTTTAAAATTTTCTGATACCAGTGCTAAAAACCGGTTTGTTAATTCGGTGCGGCTGTTATGTACAAATGGAGCTGGATTTTTCTGTTTGTTTTTAAGAAGGAAAATATCATAAAGAAGTTCCAGAAAGCTATTGTGCACTATGTTTTTAATCTGTGGCGTATCTTTCGAAACATTAAGTTTCTTATGGAGCGCCAGCATATCGTAATAGATAAAGTTATATTCCTCTTTTGATAATGAAAATTTATGTGACTGAATATCTTTCGACATCCGGTATGTTTCGCCGCTGTTAAAAAATATGCCTTTATTTTTAAGGTAGCTTTTATTAAAATGGATACTGATAAATGAAACACTGCTGTTATCTGTAATCTCATAAACAGAATGTGGCAAAACCAGTAAAATATCCCTGTGGTTGAGCACATAATCTTCAAAATTGATCTTGATATTAAGTTTGCCTTTAGTAATCAGTATGAGGGCATAACTCGAAACGCGGAAAGGCTCCGAACTGCAATAATGTGGATCATTGCTGTTATGGATTTTCGCCATCAGGCCATCATTTAAAGAAAGCGCTTCCTCATGATTTTTTTCTGAAAAAGTTTTATTAAGTAACGGTTGCTGCATAAAATCGTTCAGTGTTTTTTAATAATTTCTTAACAGATACCATCATCTTTTACACACCTGTTCCAGCCATCTTTTTTCGGATGGATTTCGCCCTTTATCTGTCGGATTTTGTACCCGCAAATGTAATGTTCAAGATCATTTTTGCAAGCATATTTTTTTAAAATGACTAATTTCTGATTGATTTTTATGTTTTTGATTAATAAAATATTAGTTTGTATTTTGTTAAAAAACAGCTATTTATGTGATTTATAGTGTGTTTTAGGCTCTTTTTAACTTTTTTACTATTTTATAATAAAAGTCAGAATGTCAATTGGTCAATTCATCTGAATGTCACAATTTGCCGATCCAACTTTTTGACCAATATATCCCACATTTGAACCTTTTTTTCGCTTCATTTCCGCGTTAAAATTGTGTTATCAAATCGTTTGGTTAATGCGGCTTTAATCTATGGAGTCGATTCTGATTTCAATAGCAATATCGAAGCGCGGTCCAGACTTTCAGAACAGGGTTTTAAAAACTGAAGAACAATAACGTTCAGTATGCGTAAAAAATTACAAGATAGAATTGCCTCTTTTAAGGATGCAGCTATGATAAAAGAAAAGGGATTGTATCCTTATTTCAGGTCGATAGAATCTGCCCAGGATACCGAGGTGGTGATCGATGGAAAAAAGGTACTGATGTTTGGATCGAACTCTTATTTAGGGTTGACCAATCATCCCAAAATAAAGGAAGCGGCCAAAGCCGCCATCGAAAAATATGGTACAGGTTGTGCTGGCTCGAGGTTTTTAAATGGATCGTTGGATATTCACTTAGAATTGGAAAACCGCCTGGCAGAATATGTTGGAAAAGAGGCTGCAGTGCTTTTTAGCACTGGTTTTCAGGTAAATTTAGGGGTCATTTCATGCCTGCTTGATCGTAACGATTATTTGTTATTAGACGAGTACGATCATGCTTCTATCATTGATGGTAGCCGCCTGGCTTTTGCACGTACCATTAAGTATGCGCATAACGATATGCAGGATCTCCGTCGCAAATTGAGCCGTTTACCTGAAGATGCCGCTAAACTGATTGTTTCTGATGGTATTTTCAGCATGGAAGGTGATCTGGTTAACCTACCCGAAATGGTCGAAATTGCCAATGAATTTGGTGCAAACATCATGATGGATGATGCACATAGTCTTGGCGTAATCGGTTTTAACGGTTCAGGCACCGCTTCTCATTTCAACCTGAACGAAGAGGTTGACCTCATAATGGGCACTTTTAGTAAATCGCTGGCTTCATTAGGTGGTTTTATTGCAGGCAGCACTGAAACGATCGAATTCATTAAACACCGTGCACGCTCACTAATGTTTAGTGCCAGTATGCCGCCATCGGCTGTAGCGAGCGTAATTGCTGCGTTGGATATTATCGAATCGGAGCCAGAGCGCATCGATAAACTCTGGGATAATACCACTTATGCTAAAAAACTTTTGGTAGAAGCTGGTTTTGATATCGGGCATAGCAATAGTCCGATTATTCCCGTGTACATCCGTGATAATACCAAAACCTTTATGATCACCAATATCCTTCAGCAGAACGGGGTTTTTGTCAACCCGGTCGTTTCTCCCGCAGTGCCATCAGATTCATCTTTAATCCGGTTTTCTTTGATGGCCACGCACAGCTTCGAACAGATTGAAACGGCTATTGAGCAATTAAGTGCAGCTTTTAAGGCCGTTAACGTAGAATTAGTAGGAAGCCAATCATGAGAGAACTGATCAAGGTTTCTGATAAAAAAGCATTGGCAGCATTTGTCGATTTCCCGCATGAGCTGTACGCCGGCGACGTAAACTATGTGCCAGAACTATTTATTGCACAGCGCGATCTGCTTACTCCAGGTAAACATCCTTTTTACGAACACTCTGAAATTCAGCTTTTTTTGCTTTATGATGGAGGCAAGGTGATAGGACGTATTGCAGCAATCAACAATACCAATCACAATAAGGTGTACGAATCGAAGGATGGTTTCTTTGGCTTTTTCGACTGTATTAATGATGCAGCGGCAGCTAAACAGCTTTTTGAGGCGGCACAGGAATGGTTAAAGGAAAGGGGATTGACCAAAGTTTTAGGCCCGGTTAATTTTTCTACCAATGAAGTGTGTGGATTATTGATCGAAGGTTTTGACGGTCCGCCGGTGGCCATGATGCCTTACAATGCACAATATTATCTGCCGCTTTTAGAGCAAATGGGCTTTCAGAAAAATGTTGATTTAAGGGCTTATCGTTATACCGCTGGCACTTATAGCGACCGTTCGGTGAAACTGATGGGCAGGATAGAGGAGCGTTTGCAACGGAATGATATCATTCTCCGTAAAATCAACATGAAGAAATTCAAGGAAGAATGTAATGCCGTAAGAGATGTGTATAACAAAGCATGGGATAAAAACCTGGGTTTTGTACCGATGACGGATAAAGAATTCGATTATACGGCGAACGACTTAAAAATGATCCTCGATCCCGAATTTTGCATCCTTGCCGAGCAACATGGTAAAATTGTGGGTTTTGCACTGGCCATTCCAGATATCAACCAGATTCTGATCAAAATTAAACGAGGCAGGTTATTTCCTACAGGCTTGATTAAACTTTTGGCCAACAAAAAGAAAATCGACGGCATCCGTATTTTATTGCTTGGTGTGGTTGATGGTTACCGTAAAATGGGTATCGAAGCCTGTTTATATGGCAGGATCATCAAACATTTCGAAGCCAAAAAAATGAAATATGCCGAGGCAAGCTGGACTTTGGATCATAACGACCTGATCAATAAACCGATTGAAGATATCGGCGGAAAACTGTACCGCAAATACAGGATTTTAGAAAAAGAGATATGAAAAAGCGGGTGTTGATTACAGGGGCAACGGGATTTGTGGGTTATCACCTGATTAAAGCTGCTTTGGCCAATGGGATGGAAGTGTATGCCAATGTACGTCAGTCAGCGAATACTGATCACCTGAAAGATCTTGAGATCAATTATGTCGACCTGGATTTCGAATCGATCTACTTGTTAAAAGAAAATATCGAAGAGAAAAAGTACGATTATATCGTGCATGCAGCTGCGGTAACCAGGGCAAAAAGTTTAGGCGATTACAATAAGATCAACGCAACATATACGAGAAACTTAGCAGTAGCAGCCTCTAAATCAACACACAACATTCAAAAATTCATATTCATCAGCAGTCTGGCAGCATTGGGCCCGTTAAAGCAGAAAAATGAAAGATTGACGGAAAAAAGTGCATCCAATCCGGTAACCCAGTATGGCATCAGCAAAGCATTAGCAGAAACCTATCTGGCACAGGTTCCTAATCTGCCCCTGATCATATTCAGGCCCACTGCGGTTTATGGCCCACGTGAGAAAGATATTTTCATACTGATTAAAACCCTTAAAGCCGGGCTGGAGCTTTACATCGGCAAGCAGGAGCAGGAATTGAGCTTTATCTATGCTACCGACCTGGCTGATGTAATCATAAAAGCACTTGCATCTGACGTAGTTGGTAAAGCTTACAATATATCCGACGGGGCAGTTTACAATCGGTCATCGCTTGCAAATTATGTAAGTAAAGCCTTAGGCAAAAAAACAGTAATGGTAAATGTACCGGTACCGTTGATTAAAGGGCTGGCCTGGGGAATGGAGCGCTTATATGGCGTATTTAATAAAATACCAGCTTTAAATGTAGATAAGATAAAAGAACTCACCGCCTTAAACTGGGGCTGTGACATCAAAAATATTCAGAACGATTTTGGTTTTGTTCCTCAGTTCGGTTTAGAACAGGGCTTAAATGAAACCATCAACTGGTACCGAAAAAACAATTGGTTATAAGATTTTAAATAAAAATTAGCATGAAACAACAAGTAAAAGCAGCTGAAGGTAAGCTGGGAATATTAATGCCAGGATTAGGCGCTGTAGCTACAACCATGATTGCCGGAGTTGCTGCCATTAAAAAAGGCATATCGAAACCAATCGGTTCGTTAACGCAGATGGGTACTATCCGTTTAGGTAAAAGAACAGAAAAAAAAGAGCCAAAAATTAAGGACTTTGTGCCTTTAGCCAATCTGGAAGATTTAGTTTTCGGTGGCTGGGATGTGTACGAAGATAACGTGTACGAAGCCGCATTAAATGCCCGTGTATTGGATGCCAACCTTTTGCGCGATGTACGCGAAGAGTTACAGGCCATTAAACCGATGCGTGCCGCTTTCGACAGAAACTACGTAAAAAATCTTGATGGTAAATATGTAAAAGACATCGATAACCGTTACGAACTGGCTTTAGCGGTAATGGAAGACATTAAAAATTTCAAAGCTGCAAACAACTGCGACCGTATTGTATTGGTTTGGTGTGGTTCTACCGAAATTTATTTCGAAGCATCAGAAGTGCACGAATCGCTTGCTGCATTTGAGCAGGGCTTAAAAGACAACGATCTTCGGATTGCGCCAAGTATGATTTATGCTTATGCTGCCTTAAAATTGGGTATTCCATTCGCTAACGGAGCACCAAACTTAACGGTAGATATTCCTGCATTAATCGAGTTAGCTAAAGAAACCGATACGCCAATTGCAGGTAAAGATTTCAAAACTGGTCAAACTTTAATGAAAACCATTTTAGCACCAGGTTTAGCCGCACGCTCGTTAGGGGTAAACGGTTGGTTTTCTGATAATATTTTAGGTAACCGCGATGGTTTAGTATTGGATGACCCGGATAACTTTAAAACAAAAGAGGTATCTAAACTGGGTGTGCTGGAAGATATCTTTAAACCAGAAGTTAACCCGGATTTATATGGTGATATGTACCACAAAATCAGGATCAATTACTATCCGCCTCACGGTGATAACAAAGAAAGCTGGGATAACATCGATATTTTCGGTTGGTTGGGCTATAAAATGCAGATCAAAATCAATTTCCTTTGCCGCGATTCCATTTTAGCTGCACCAATTGTGTTGGATCTTGCTTTGTTTATCGATTTGGCTAAACGTTCTAATATGTCGGGTATTCAGGAGTGGTTATCATTCTACTTAAAATCGCCACAAACAATCCCTGATGTACCAGCAGAGAACGACATCTTTAAACAGTTAATGAAACTTCAAAATACCTTACGTTACATCATGGGCGAAGAGTTGATCACCCATTTAGGTCAGGATTACGAAGAAGAACTGATAGAAACCGTATAGTGTTTATCCACAAATTTCTTTCAACGGCCCTGGGCATTGGTTACATCGGTAAAGGTGCCGGTACTTACGCTGCAATAGCAACATGTATCTGCTGGCACCTTTTCCAGGGGCCTTATAGTAATCCATATTTATGGCCGGTACTTTCTACCATGTTCATCGTCATGATCGGGATCATGAGCGCCGACCGGGTAGAAGAGATTTGGGGAAAAGACCATAACAGGGTAGTGATTGATGAAGTGGCGGGAATGTGTATTACCCTGTTATTTGTGCCTTTAAAATGGCAATATACCCTTATTGGGCTTGTTCTTTTTAGGTTTTTTGATATTCTGAAACCCTTTTATATCCGAAAACTGGAAGAACTTCCAGGCGGTTGGGGCGTAATGGCCGATGACGTACTCGCAGGAATTTACGCGAATATTCTTCTTCAGCTGGTAGTGGTTTTTGATTTTTTTTAGATACATGCTTACCTTCCTTAAAGCACAGGCATCATCCTTAATGGCTTCGGCAACCGATTTTGGTATCACCATCATTGCTGTGAACTTTTTTGGATTATGGTACCTGGCAGCAAGCATTATCGGGACCATTTCAGGAGGAGTTGTTAATTTTTTTGTCAACCGTAAATGGGTCTTCCAAAGCGAGTCGAAGGAGGTAAAGTGGCAGGTATTCAGGTATATTTTAGTGTGGGCGGGCAACCTGGCCATCGTTACTGCCGGTGTGTATGTTTTTACCCATTTTTTTAATCTCAATTACGTACTAGCTAAAGTAGTGAGCTCGGTTTTAACCGGCATCAGCTACAATTATATCATGCAAAGGCAGTTTATTTTTACAAGTTAAATGAAACCTATCTATTCGTTTTTTTTATTTCCGTTACTCGTTTTCATGGTGCAGGTAAACGCTTTTGCCCAAAGAACTGTGGTTTCCGGAACCGTGCGCGATGCCGTAACCAAAGAAACACTGCCCAATGTCTCCGTTTTTTTTAAGGATACTCAAATTGGTACACAGACCGACGTAAACGGGAAATATACAATCGTTTCGCCTAACCCTCAGAGCGAACTCAGTTTCAATTACGTGGGTTACCGAACTGTTTTTAAAAATATTATGCCTTCTGCTACGCAGGAATTTGATGTGGCTTTAGTGCCTGATGCAAGAGCCTTAGATGAAGTGATTATTGTGGGTGGCAAAAAAGTACGGTACCGCAATAAAGATAATCCTGCGGTCGAACTCATTCGTCAGGTAATTGCCCATAAAGATGAAAATCGCATCAAGAGTTATAATACCGCATCTTTCAGGCAATATGAGAAGATGCTGTTCAGCCTGAGCAACGTTTCGGATAAATTTAAGAATAAAAGAATGTTCAGAAATTATCAGTTTTTGTTTCAGGAACAGGATTCGACTTTAATCGGTGGAAAAAACCTGTTGCCAATCTACATTCAGGAGAAACTGGCCGATAATTACCTCAGTAAAAACCCAGAAAAGAATAAAACCATTGTAATTGGCGAAAAACAGGTTCAATTTGATAGCCGTTACATCGATAATAAAGGATTGAAGACTTATTTCGACCGGATGTACCAGGATATAGATATCTATAAAAACAACATCTCGGTCATCAGTAACGAGTTTTTGAGTCCTATTGCCGATGGTGCACCTTCTTTTTATAAGTTTTTCATCACCGATACCATTAAAACACAGAAACCTGAAATTATAGAACTGTCTTTTACGCCTCGCAATACCGGTGATATGCTTTTCGAGGGGAAAATTTATGTCACCAACGATAGTCATTACGCCGTTACCGGTGCTTCATTTGGTGTAAACAAGAACATCAACCTTAATTTTGTACGTGCACTTAAAATCGATCTTGATTTTGAAGCCAACGATAAAGGTAAATACAGCTTAAGCAAAAGTAATTTACTGGCCGATTTCGGTATCGGTAAAACCAAAGGTATTGGTTTTACCGGCGAACGTACGGTTACTTTTAAAAATTACCAGTTCGATACGGCTTTACCCGATACTATTTTTCAGGGAAAAAGTACCGTGGTACTGGCCGATGCTGGGAAAAGAAACGACCAGTTCTGGGACAAAAACAGGCTCGATACCATCTCCAAAAACCAGCTGAAAATTTACGGTAATATTGATACGCTGCAAAATCTGCCTTCCTTTAAACGCACGATGAAAATCGTAACCCTTTTATTTGCAGGTTATCAGAATCTGGGCCCTTATGAAATCGGCCCGGTAAATACTTTTTACAGTTTTAACAATGTGGAAGGTTTAAGGCTGCGGGTGGGAGGAAGAACCACGCCAGAGCTGAGCAAACGCTATTATTTCGAAAATTACCTGGCTTATGGCATTAAAGATGAGAAATGGAAATTTTTCCTTTCCGGTACCTATTCGCTGAACAATAAATCAATTTACGAATTCCCTCAGAATTATATCCGGGCCAGTTTTCAGCGCGATACCAAAATCCCCGGACAAGAACTCCAGTTTGTGCAGGAAGATAACTTTTTACTATCCTTTAAAAGAGGCGTAAACGATATGTTGCTTTACAACGATTTTTACCGTGTGGATTATGTAAAAGAGTTCGAAAACCATTTTTCTTACAACCTGGGTTTTAAAAAATGGAGCCAGACTCCCGCCGGCGGATTGAGCTACGTAAATGAAAATAATCAGTTTGTAAATCGCTTAACTACCAGCGAAGTTTCGCTTCAGTTAAGGTACGCCCCGAATGAGAAATTTTACCAGGGAAAAATATATCGTGTGCCTATTGCCGATCGTTATCCGGTATTTAATTTACGTTATACCGCCGGTTTAAAAGGTGTTTTGGGTGGCGAATATAATTACCATAACTTATTGGGAAGCATTGATAAGCGTTTTTATTTATCACAGTTGGGATATAGCGACGTAACTTTAGAGGGCAGTTATATTGCCGGAAAAGTGCCTTTCCCTTTATTGGATATACACCGTGCCAACCAAACTTATGCCTATCAGCTTAACTCATATAACCTGATGAATTTCCTTGAGTTTGTGAGCGATCATTATGTGAGCATCAATATCGACCATAATTTTAACGGCTTCTTTTTTAACAAAGTGCCTTTGCTCAAACGTTTGAAATTAAGGGAAGTGGTATCATTTAAAGCATTATATGGCGGTTTGAGAAATGAGAATAATCCAAATTTCCAATCTGGTTTATATCAATTGCCGGTTTATGAAAATGGTGCACAAAGAACTTATGCATTGGGCAACAAGCCCTATATGGAAGGCAGTGTTGGGGTAGGTAATATCTTTAAACTATTAAGGGTCGATCTGGTAAGACGTTTCAATTACCTCAACAATCCTGAGGTTTCGGAATGGGGAATAAGGGCAAGGGTAAAATTTGATTTTTAAAAAATATGTAATGGAAACAAAATTAAGGGACAGCCTCCAGCAGGGCATATATAAAGTAATCAATCCTTTTGTAAAGGGCTTGATTAAAATAGGTTTAACGCCCAATATGGTAACCACTATTGGCCTGATCCTAAATATCGGCGTGGCCATCATTTTTGTACTGGGAGCCGAAAAATCAAACCGTGGCGATATGTCGTACATTGGCTGGGGAGGAGCATTGGTGCTTTTTGCAGGTTTATTTGATATGCTCGATGGTCAGGTGGCCCGTTTGGGGAACATGAGTTCGAAATTTGGGGCATTATACGATTCGGTACTTGATCGCTACAGCGAAATGATTATGTTTTTGGGCATCTGCTATTACCTGGTTGCACATCATTACTTTTTAAGTTCTTTGTTTGCCTTTATCGCCCTGATTGGTTCGATGATGGTGAGTTATACCCGCGCAAGGGCCGAAGGTTTAGGAGTAGAATGTAAAGGTGGTTTAATGCAGCGGCCAGAACGTGTGGTTACCATTGGTGTTTTTGCCATTGCCTGTGGTATTGCCGGGCACTTTATCGGTGGCAATTATAAAGTTTATTTGCCGGGCATATCTTTCCATGTTTTTGAAACGATGTCGATATTTACCTTGCCCATTACCATTATGGCTTTATTGACCAACATTACAGCGGTTAAACGTTTGCAGGAAGCTAAAAAAGGTTTGGAAGCCCAGGAATTTAACGAAAGAAAAGGAAATAACAGGGCGGCATTAATTGCCGGACTGGTTTTAATGACAAGTTTAAGTGGCATGCTTTCTTTTAATGCAAATGCACAGGGAAGCGACCCTTCGCCGATTACTTTTCCAACGCCTAAAGAAATCAGTAATCAACTGTTTTATTTACAGCGCGATCCAAATACCAATACCATTATCTGCCAGTTAAATGTAGACAAACGTGGGGTAGTGAATAAAGATCAACCTGTAAATGTGTTTTGGATGCGTTACGGCGATAATGGAGAAAAGAAAGATTTAAGCTATATCCAACGGAAATTTGCCTATGGCATTATTAGCAAAGATTTGGGCAATGGTAATTTCGAACTTCGGTTTACCTCGCATAAAAAATTGCCGATGTATCTGAATAAATCAGGCGCAGACAAGAAATACCATGTTTTTGCAACAATTAACAATAAAAAAATGCAGTTGGAGCGAATATTCCTGCGGATTGAAGGAGGTACCTTCTGGTTTCCAAATGTAAAATATGTAGAAATAAGAGGAGTTGATGCAGAAGAGCCTTCAAAGGTACTGATTGAAAGGATTAAGGTTTAAGAGAGGGCGTTGAGCGTTGTGCGGGTGGCGTTCCCACCCAATTCGTCATTACGAGAAGGCTTTTTCTGCCGACGAAGCAATCTCTCTCTAATCGTCATTTCGAGCGGACCTAATAGCTATCGGGTGCAACGGAGTCGAGAAACCTATAGTAGTTTGTCATCCTGAGTGCAACGAAGAACCCGGAGGCTCTGCGAAGCAAATCTTTTGTTATGCATTGGGTTCCGTGTTTCATCGGTTAGGGATTCTTCACTGCGTTCAGAATGACAAAGGGTTGTATGAATGACGGCCAAAGGATAAACCGAAGACCAGTTAAAATAATTTACCAAATGAAAAAGAATTTTGTTTCAAATTCTACCGCATCCATCAGGATGTTCAAAAACGACTTTTTAGAAAGTTTATCTAAAGTGAGGTTTTATGTGCCGTTAATTGTTTACGTGCCTGTTATTGGTTTTCTGTTTTGGAAAGCATTAGCAGAAATACAAATGCCGGTTTTAAACTTTGCAGGCTGGTTTCTACTCGGCCTGGCCATCTGGACCATTACAGAATATATCCTGCACCGCTATGTTTTTCATTTCGAACCAGATGTAGAGTGGGGAAAGAAGATCCACTTTATTTTTCATGGTGTACATCATGATTACCCCAATGATGCTAAAAGGTTGGTGATGCCACCTTCAGCCAGTATCCCAATGGCCTTAGGCTTTTATTTCCTCTTCGATTGGATATTGCCTGCAACCACCGTTTATCCGTTTTTCTCCGGATTTATGATCGGTTACCTCTTTTACGATATGGTACATTATGCGCTTCATCATGCCAATTTTAAAAGCGGTTTCTGGAAAAAGTTAAAACATCACCACATGCTTCACCATTATTCAGATTCGACCAAAGGCTATGGGGTAAGCTGGACTTTCTGGGATCACATTTTCAGGTCGAATTTTGATAAAAAATAATATGCAGCAAGAAGTTTTGCTTAAAAACAGTTTTTATAACCTTCGTAATGTGTACTTCACCACTGCCATTTCGATCGGATACCTTTTGCTGTCGGCATTGTTAGTGGGTTTCAAAACCGATCAGCTTGTGCTGATTTTTATTTTTAACAGCCTGTTTTATATCTCGGCCGGAACAAGGCGTTTTATTCTGGGTTTTTCGATTTTCATTGTGTATTGGATCTTGTTCGATTACATGAAGGCTTTTCCAAACTACCTCTTTAATAAGGTTCATATCAAAGATTTATATGAACTGGAGAAAAGCATCTTCGGCATCAATTATAATGGAATAAAACTTACCCCAAACGAATATTGGAAACTGAATAGCGTCGCATTTTTAGATATATTGACCGGCCTTTTCTACCTGATGTGGGTGCCTGTTCCATTGGCTTTTGCTACGTATCTGTTCTTTAAAAACAAAGAACAATTTGTTCGCTTTTCACTCACTTTTGTTTGGGTAAACCTGTTGGGTTTTGTGGTTTATTATGCTTTCCCGGCAGCACCGCCCTGGTATGTGCAACAACATGGATTTGAATTTATAGCCAAAACTCCTGGCGATACTGCGGGGTTGGCCCGGTTCGATCATTATTTTAACATCACACTTTTTCAGGGAATATACAGCAAAGGTTCTAATGTGTTTGCAGCCATGCCATCACTTCATTCTTCCTATCCGGTAATTGTTGCCTATTATGGTTTGAAAAACAGATTAGGGAAGATCAATTTTTTCTTCCTGATCGTAATGATCGGAATCTGGTTTTCAGCCATTTATACCAGTCACCATTATACCCTTGATGTTTTGGCAGGGATAAGCTGCGCCACGATTGGTATCATCAGCTTCAATTACCTGGTTAAGAATACCAGACTGAAAAATTTTATCTGGTATTTTGTTAAAAGGATATAACAATGAGGTAAGATGGGAAATGTAAGATGGACGATGGGGTGGTGCGAAATTTAAACAAACAGTACAAAAAACAAAGGCTTCTTAATGCGCTTAATTCCTTAATAGTAAATTTCCAATAATCAGAAGACGAGGTTCAGGGAAATGACATAAGATTCTTAGTGCCTTCGTGTCTTGGTGGTTAATGATAGAAAATGTGAAGTGGCTAATAGTGCCTTATAATCAAAACTTTCATAATTATGGTTGCTAAGGGGACGATTAAAGTTTATTGTCATTCTGAGTGCAACGAAGAATCTTTTGCAATAATGTAGGTTAATATGTTTATCGGTTGCAGATTCTTAACTGCGTTCAGAATGATAGTAATTTAATCTTAAATTCTACGATCCCACTTTAAGATAAACATTTTCCTGATTCCTGTTGGCCTCTGTATCACGGACAGCGATAACACTATGGGCCTTCGCAAAATAATAAAATTCTACACTTGCTATAAGGATCAGGGCGTAGCCAAAAAGTTCTAAAGATTCTTCCGAAACATTTTTCACATCACGTGTATATTGTGCTTCCATTACCGCCATCCAGAAAACTTTTCTTCCGTATAAACGGGCAAAAATATAGGTTGTAAATATACCAGATAGAAGGATGCCGAAGGAGAATTTAGAAACAAAATCGTTCATGTTGGAGAGGAAAATATCTTTCTTCTTATAAATTAGAAATGCGGCTAATATCAATAAGCTAAATGCAGCTGTTTGCCAGGCACCGTCGTAAATGTGTTCATCTAAAAGCGCATCCTGTTCTCTGATCAGCGAAGCAAAAGTAAAGGCAAATAGTCCAAATGCCAGCGGAAACATCGATTTGTATTTAAATGAAACACGCAGGTAAATTAATGAGCAGGCCAATAGCATAATGCTTTGAACCGTTTCTACCACAGAATCTTCAGTGAACTTGCTTTGGCCCATTTCATGATTAACGTTCCATTTTAAGAATTCGGCAGCGAGGTAAATGATTACTCCATATACAATAAATCTGATAATCGCTGTTTTGAAGCCTTTTGCGCTTGGTTTTATAGTTTTCTTTAACATATTTAATACAATTTATGCTTTGCTGGAACGCAAGCAGACTGCGCTGTTTACAATCATCTGAGTAGTGTAAAAGCGAAAGCAAAAATCGTTTTCCAAGTATTGTCTTGAAAGGTCTAAAACTCCTATAAATTAGTCAAAATGTATGAATGGGGCATGTTTACAATGTTATGGCAATTATGATGGAAGATGGAAAATGTAAATCGATGATCAATAACCAAAGATCAATAAACAACGACCAATAATCAATTTGCAATGACCAATAGCGATCGCCTCTACAAATCTTAATGATCTTAACTTCTTAATGGTAAAGCGTCTGAAAGTCGGGAGACCGAAGTCCGAAGACAAATAGCATATCAACAGCCAATTTTTCTTAATGTTCTTAACTTCTTAATGGTAAAGCGTCTGAAAGTCGGGAGACCGAAGTCCGAAGACAAATAGCATATCAACAACTAATTTTCTTAATGTTCTTAACTCCTTAATGGCAAAAGAGTGCGAAAGTCGGGAGATCGAAGTCCGAAGACAAATCGCATATCAACAGCCAATTTTTCTTAATGTTCTTAACTTCTTAATGGTAAAGACTGCAAAAGTTAGATGATCGAGATATATTATGAAATTAAAGCACAACACTTTGCCCTCTTTGTGATTTTGTGCTTAATCTTTAAAGGATTTACTCAAAATGCTTTTCAAATTGTTGTTTAAAATCCTTATATCGCGATCTCCCGATTGGTAATACCTCTCCGTTTTTGAGCTGTAAATTGTAGCGGCTGCCCGATGAAACCAGGATCCGATCGGCCTGTACAATATTAATGATATAAGATTTATGAATACGTTCAAAACCCGATGGCAGGATTTTTTCCAATGCATCCAAACCTTTATCATGTAACTCCTTTGTACCATCTAAAAGGTGGATTTCACTATATATCCCTGCGCCTTGAATATAGCCCATCAGATCAAGATCAATCAGTTTTATACTTCCGGTTTTTCTCACCGATAAATAGCGGATCGAATTGTTGCTTTCTTTTTTTAGAGTAACTGCCCGGTTGAGGGCAAGAAAAAGCCGTTCACGGTCAAAAGGTTTTGGTACAAAATCCAATACACCAAGCTCAAATGCCCGGAGTGCATTTTCGGTATTAGCCGATACCACAATGGTTTGAAAAGATCTCGATGTCATGGTGCTAAGTACCTCAAAACCATCGCGTCCGTTAAGGTTTAAGTCTAACAATAAAATGTTTATCTTTTCCTTTTCTAAAAATTCTATTCCCTTTTTTAACGAATCAATAATGCTGATCGTGGCATTTCCTTCGAAAAAATCGTTGGTCATGCGTTCAATTCTTCGCGCAATCCGCGCCTCATCTTCAATAATCAGTATCCTCATATTGTTGTGTCTGATAGGGTAATTTTACTGATCCAGCCCTGGTTTGATGCCGAAGAACTAAAGGTCCACCTGCCCGGGTAACTTTCTTCCAGTCTTGCCCTGATGTATTTAAAACCTCCGCCACCAATCCGCTCATCTGAAAGTTCCCTGTTTTCGCCAATTGTTTCAAAAACATATTCCTTGAGGTGTAGATCTTCACTATATGTTAGCCTGAATTTCATTGTGCCATCATGATAGGGCGCATTGTGGGTAATTCCGTTTTCCAGCAAAGTGTGAATGATCGCCGGCGGTATCAGTTCATCATCCTTTATCCCAAAATCTTCCCATTGATAGGCAATTTCTTTTCTAAAACCCATTACTTTCAGGTGCATCTGGCAGAGTGAAATTTCCTGCCGGATAGGGATCAGGCTTTCCTCAGCAATTTTGTTCATGATGTCGAACTCAGTGGCAAGTGCCTGGATAAATTCGGCTCCTTGTTTGGGCGAATCTTCCACCCAATCCATCAGTGAAGTAAGCGTGTTTTTGATAAAATGTGGTTGTATGTTCTTTTTGATCAGCTCCAGCTGCAGACGTGAGGAAAGCAATAGCGACGATTCGTGCGCCAGTTCAATCTCCCGCATTTTGATGGTGTGGAGATAAAGCATCGCAAACACAATAAAAGTATAAAAGATAAAAATGCCAAAATCGTAAACCAGGTAGCTGTTCATCACTGTGCTGGCAAGCATGCCCGCCAGGACCAAAAAACTTCCCTTTTCTTTTCTGTAAATGGCTTCTAAAACGATAATCATTGTGGTAATCCACATGGCGAAACTATAGTACCTGGCCGAGATATCATAATGTCCATAATGATAAATATAGATCGAAACTAAGGTTACAAGCAGTGCCGAAAGCAATAATAATTTCCTTTTCAGGCTGAATTGGATACTAAAATATAGTGGAACCAAGATTGATATCGAAAAGGTCAACCATCCGATAATTTCCAGACGGATAAAGAACTGCGGATAGGGGATTTCGATGTAATATTTAATGTACTCCATAATCAACAGCGAAAAGAAAAGGAGACAGATTATCGAAAATATCATTACCGGATAAGATCTTTTATGACTATTGAAATATAGAAAAGCATAATAAAAGAAGGCGATAAAAAATGCCCCGGCCATAATGAACATCACTGAAGATATGACCAAAGGCCTTTTGATCAGGTTGATATAGGTATCCAGTTTGAGGCCTATGCCACGTTGTAATTTAGGGTAACTGAACTGGGTAGTACGTAAAGCTACTGTATGCATTCCTATATTTGAAAGCGAATCGGGGAGGAGGAAATATTGACATTCTGTTCCTGGAATCTCTTGTTTATTTATTAAGCCCGGTTTTCCGTTATTGCCGATTTTTACGCCATCCCAATAAATTTCATAAGCACCAAATGCATCCACCTGAAGTCCTAAACGACCACCAGCGTTGGAAATCAGTTTTACATTGGCCCTTACCCAGAAGATGTTTTTGCCTGTAAAACCACGGTCAACCGACCATCTTTTTTGATCTAAGTTTTTGACCGACCATTTAATACTGTCTCCCGTTTTAAAAACAGGATCAAATTCATCATAAAATACCTGCCGCTTGCACGAAGTACATAATATAGCAAAGAAGAGCAGAAAGTAGGCAGGTTTCATAGATTAAAAGTAGGATAAAGATAGTCCCTGCCAGTGCATTTCAAAAGGATATAGAGCCGTTCACATGTTTTTTTATCAATTTGGTATTTCCTCATGCTAATCTTGCAGCATGAAACACATCGTTACGCTTTTACTCTTAAGTTTTTATACTACAGTTTTTTGCTTTGCACAGGCGCCAAAGCACACCGTAAATGGGCAGATCAAAGAACGTTCAACTAAAACTGAAATACCCTTTGTAACCCTGGTTATTCTTGATGGGCAAGGTAAAAACCTTGTTTCGGGAATGGCCGATGAGAAGGGAAAATTCTCACTCACCTTTTCAGATGCAAATGAAGTAACTATCCAGTTTAGTTTTATGGGTTATGCAAAATTAATCAAGACATTGATTTTGGCGGAGGGAAAAACAACAACCGATTTGGGAACCATACTGATGGAACCCGATCCAACCTTGTTAAAAGAAGTTTCCGTTACCTCAGAGAAGTCGGCAATCAGTTTAAAACTCGATAAAAAAGTGTTCGAAGTAGGGAAAGATATCCTTTCGCAATCGGGATCTGTATCAGAATTGCTTTCTGGCGTACCTTCGGTTAGTGTAGATCCGGGTGGTGCCATAAGTTTACGCGGAAACAGCAGTGTATTGGTGCTGATTAATGGCCGTCGTTCAGGATTAACCGCAGGTGGCGCGCTGGAACAGGTAGCCGCCGACCAAGTTGAGCGGGTGGAAGTGATTATCAATCCATCATCTCGGTACGATGCCTCTGGCTCTGCAGGGATTATCAATATCGTATTAAAGAAAAATAAAAAAAGCGGCTTTAATGGACAGATCAGGCTTGTTGGCGGTACACCCAACGAAACGAGGGTTTCGCCCAGTTTGAATTTTAAATCCAATAAAATCAATCTTTTTTCTACCATTGGAGTACGTTTCTCTGATTACGTAGGCCTTTACACTACCGATCAATCGGTAAGACAAAACGGAACTTCGGTATTGCTTAACCAAAGGCAGGACGAAAACCGACATGATGATGGGAGAATGGCCTATTTTGGGGTAGATTATCAACCCGATAGCCTGAATACCCTTACATTGGCTTATTTGTTAAATGCAACCAAAGATCATGATAAAACAAGGTTAGGTTATGATTATTCGATAATGGGTGCCGGATTAGATAGCGCACTTCATAGAAACGGAGAATCGTGGGAGCGGAGAAACTATAATCAGTTAGAGTTTAATTATACCCGGCTTTTTAAGAAACCGGGAAAAAAACTCACGGTAGATATGCAATATGATTTTTGGAACAGTGATAAAGATTGGAACCTCTCTACCCAAAAAACGGTACCTGCATTACAGGAACTGCCACAAATCCGCACCAGCTCAATTGGCGCTAACCGGGATTTTGCTGCTCAAAGCGATATGACTTTTCCATTAGATAGTAATGCAGTGCTCGAATATGGTGTTAAAGGTGAAAACAGAAGCGTGAGCAGCGATTTTCTTGCTCAGAGTGAAACTGCAAATGGATGGACAACCATTGACGGCATTGACAATGGGGTCATATATAATGAATTAATCGGAAGTGGTTATATACAATTGAGGAATAAAACGGGCCATTTTTCCTATCAGCTTGGTTTGAGGGGGGAATATACAAGGGTTAAAATAGCTGATAGAAACGATGCTTACAATAACCTTAAAAATTATTTTAAACTTTTTCCTACCGTGCATCTTAGTTATGGGGCCGTAAAAGGAACCACTTTACAATTGAGTTATAGCAGAAGAATCAATCGCCCGGCACTTAACGATCTTTATCCCTTTAACGAACTCACCGATTTTAATTCGCGTTATGTGGGTAATCCTGAACTTAATCCTTCTTATGCAGACGTTTTCGAATTGGGATTGCTTACTCATCTGGGTACTTTAACCGTAAATCCATCAGTATATTACCAACACCAAACAGGCTTAATTATCGATTACAGTTACCGCGAAAACGGACTCTTTATCTCTACTCCGGTTAATATCGATCTGGAACAGCGATCGGGTATAGAACTTTCCCTGCTTTATAATCCGTATAAATGGTTACAGATAAACATGGAAATGAATGCCTATAGGTTTCGTCAGGATGGATTTTACAGCAGTCAGGATTTTGCATTTTCTGGCCATACCATTACGGGTAGGTTTGGTACACAGGTAAAACTGCCCGGTAAATCAAGTGTGCAGCTGCGTTATAATTTTTCCGGACCAAGAGATGCGGCTCAAAGTAAAAGGAAGGCGATCCATGGCATAGATCTGGGGCTGGCACAAAATTTCTGGAAAGACCGTGCAAGCCTGCTTTTCGATGTAAGCAACCTGTTCGAACTTCGAAAATTCTCCACTACAACAACCGGGCAGGATTTTACCGTATCTCAGATCAGTATTCCTAATGGGGCAAGATATCGGTTAACTTTTGTGTACCGCTTAAACTTAACAGGAGACCAGGGCATAAGACAGGCAAAAAGTGATAACAGAAATTAATACTGCGCTAAGCTTAAATACTGCGCTAAGCTAAATTAAACAGGCATTTTGTTTGCATTAAGTAATATACAATTCAACGTTTATCTTTAAAAAGATAAACACATTAGGGACAAAAAGGCCGCGGATGCGGCCTTTTTACAATATTAGAGCGGAAAAAAAAAGTTTTTACACTGAGATACTTATAATAGGATGGTGTGGACTTTTAATATAAATGGGGAAATTTTTCCCCATTTACCCCATTAACCGACAGAGAAAGTGATTGCGTTTTAAAATCGAAAATGCATTTTTTGCTAAATGCAGCTTTAAAAATCATCATGAGGTGTTATGCCAGCGTTAATCTAATAAAAAGAGGGTACTGGGTATATCCCTGTACTTTTCCCCTCTTTTTGCAATAACTGGTACTACCTCAACAAAGAGATAGCGTAGAAATAAAGAGTCATCCCTTACTCATTTGATCTCAACAGTTAACGCCTGATGATCAACGCTCTTAATGATCTGGTGTAAACTTACAGCAAGGCCGGATATGATAAAATGAACAATAGTTCAATAGGCAGTTTTACTCCATGAACAGTTGAAATAATTCGATAAAGGATTTAACGCTTTTCTACTTTATGTGATAGCAGCATTGCCAACCCTGTTTTAAACGGATAAAAAGAAATGTAAACGAAGTTTTGATTTAGCACTTTATCCTTCTAAGCAAATGCTGTGTTTTAAATTTTTGAAATTAAATTCTTTACAACATCATGAAAGGTCCTGAAATCAACGGGTTTAACCAATAATTCGTCGCCGTTTTTTAAATCGCTGATGGTGTAAACGCTGTGAGAACTGATGAACACGATAAATTTTACGTTGTTTCTAAGCATTCGCGCAATGTCGAATCCCGAAACATCCATTTCAATATCTAAAAAAAGAAAATCTACCTGTGGGTAGCTTTTAAAAGCGGCCATTGCATCTACCGGACTTGTAAAACTTCCTTTTAATTCGAGATTTTCGATATTGGAAATATAGCGTTCTATAATCTTAATGAAAATAGCCTCATCATCTAAAATTACACAGCTGTATGGTACGGTTGAGGTATTCATCATCCTATTTTTTGTGGTGCAGGATCAAGCTTCATCAGCTTAAATGAGCTGATTTTCTTTATGTTAATTTAAGAAATAATCACGAGAATATGAATAATTCCAATAACAATTTAAGTTTTTTAAAGAGAAGGTTTAAATAAAGCAAAAAAGGTAAAGCAGGCAAAACAAACAGGTAGTAAAAATTTAAGTCACTAATCCAAATACTTTTCACAGATTAAATCAGGATTCGTCATAGACTTTTTGGCGAGGTTAGCTTTCCTGCATTGGTGGCCATGCTATAAAAATTACTTAATCGTCTGAGCCTAAAAAAAAACTCCAACAGGTTTAGCCATTGGAGTTTTTAGGTATCCTTAAGAAGGAGTAATATTATTTGTTCAATTGAACCAGTGTTTGCGTGTTTTGGTTTTCTAAAGCCCTGTCAACATTTGGTAAACGCATTTTTGCGATGTTGTTCTCCACATTTAGAGATGGGTTTTCTGCTTTTGCAAGTGCTGCAATGTCTCTTGTTGTGCTTGAAAACATTTTCAGCGATAACAAGAATAAACGGTTGTCATATTCAGTTGTTGCACGTTCACTGTAGTTATATTGAACGTTATCCAATAAAACCAGTTTCGCAGTAATTTGGTCCAGTACCTCTTCTGATAGATCTAGCCCCCTAATACCAATAACACGGTTATTTTTTACAAAATAATCCAAGCCGTTAAAAGTAATGATGGTTAAATTATTTCTGTTAATGATGTATTCCGGTTGTGATAGATTGCCATTCCTGCGGTTCCTGTTTTGCTCACTTAATCTTTCAATCATTTTATTTCCATTTATCCTGTCAACGTTTTCAAATAGAGCTATTTGTCTATTTTGATTTTGTTGAGCCATCAGCTGTATTGACGATGAAGAAATTAAGGCGGTTAAAAGGACAACAAAAGAAGTTGATCTAGCAATTTTCATGGCGCAAAGGTAAACTATAAAAATTTATTTCCGAACTTTTTGTATGTTTAATATTACAGTTTTAGATCAATTATGAAATTTTGTTGATGACAAAAATCAACATATTGGTTTAATCTTGTATTTTAAGTTAGTAATAATTGCCTAAAGTGTGTTTTATGACTTGATCGATCGCGGTAGTTGTCATCATTTTAACAATTGTTAAATATTTAGCTTTTAACCTAATCTTAACACCAGCTTTATATATCAGCTTTACTTTTGTGGTGTAAAATATTTGGTTAGTATTATACAGGTTTAGTTAGTTGATAGAAAAGGCCGCAATGGATGTTGTGGCCTTTTTGATTTTACGTCATCGTCAAACAAAATAGCTGGTTTTACGTTTTTTCTGTACACCAAAAACAAATACCATCTTACATGAAAAAGATCTCTATATTATTGCTCTCAGCAATATTCTTATCGCTGGGCTGTAATGCCCAAAATCCCATTTCTTTAAATCCTGCACCTATAAAAGTTGAAAAAAAAGCAGATTATGCCACTGTGCAGCCCTACTACCAGATTGATTTTAGTGCTGCTTTATGTATGTTCGAAGTGAGGGTTAACGATGTATTGGTATTTACACTTGATTTACCCGGGCAGGCTTCTTCAACGATCCCGATCAATTCGGCTATTTTACAAAGTGGAAAGCAGCAGATTAGCATCAAAATGCTTCCGATGTCCGGTCAGAAAATATTAAACCCTAACGCCACTTTTCAATACAGCATCAAAGTTTATGATGCAGCTAAAAACCTCGATTTTAAAGAACAGCTTCCAGGCGAATATGCTGTTGAAAAGGTAAATCCTGCCAAAAAACAAGCTTCACTTAGCCAAACAGCTACTTTTAACGCCGAAGTGCCATATAATATCAGTGCTTATCAAACTGGTACAGATCTTAAATCGGTTGCCGGATTAAATGATAAATTGCGCCAGGCTTATCAAAAATTGTCTGAACTGATTGCAAAAGGAGATTTAGAACAGCTCAAAAAACTAATTGCGAATAGGGAACAGGTAGCTGCGGTAACCATGTACCTGAGCAAAGAAGAAACCGATGGAAGGATGAAGAGCATGTTGGGCGATTTAAAATCTGGCTTTAAGATGCTGCCCATTCCTCCAAATGCACAGGTGAAAATATTCGGTAATGGTAAGATAGCCAGTATGGTTACGCCACAAGGCGGTTCAGTGATCAAACTCAGAAATGAAAAGGCGCAGGAAGAAATGGAACTCGAATTTACTTTTTACATTCCCCAGGGAAAAACAGAACTGGAGATTATTTAAAAGAGCTAAAGCAACAGCAAAATCATAGCTCAAAAAATATTTCCTGATTTATTTGTTAATAAATGAATAATCATTTAGTTTTGTCGAAGTTTATATTTGATCATGCGGACAAGGGATATCAATAAAGAGCAGTTAGTGAAGCAAAAAGCCATCGAAACCATTGTAAAATATGGTTTGGAAGGTTTTACCATCAATAAACTGGCAAAAGCCTGTGGCATATCGGTGGGTACGCCTTATGTGTACTATAAGGATAAAGACGATCTGATAGTGAAAATTGTAATGGAAGAAGGGGCGAGGATGGAAGAGGCTATGCTGCTCGATTTTAATCCGGAAGCTTCGCTGGAGGATGGGTTGCGCATCCAATGGCGGAATCGCTTTAAATACATGATTGAAAATCCATTGCTTGGTCAGTTTTTTGATCAGATCAACAGTTCTACTTATCAGGATCAGTTTTTGAAAATGTTTAATGGTGAAGAGGGGAACTTAATGAGCCTGTTTAAAAAAGACCTTACTACTTTCATCCAGAATGTGGTTAAAAGAGGCGAAATGGACGAAATGCCTTTCGAAGTATATTGGTCCGTAGCTTATTCGCCGTTGTATTCCTTACTCCGTTTTCACCACAGAGGAAAGAGCGTCGGTGGTAAACCTTTTCAGATTACTGAGGAGATATTGTGGGCAGCGTTCAACCGCGTTGTAAAGGCTTTAAAAAACTAAAGCTTTTTTTTGAAGTTTATTATTAAATAATTATTCATTTATTAATGGAAAATTTTGATCACATCTTACTGTTTAAAACTAATCTCGAAGCTGCCAATAAGGAGCTTTTAAGGGATGTTTTTGCCAAAGAGGGGATAACAGAGTGGAATATCGATCTTGATGATGAAGACCGTGTACTGCGCATTATATCTACCGCTTTAAAACACAATTACATCATACAATTAATTAGGGGTTGCGGCTTCGAATGCTGTACACTCACTTAAAAAGAAATAAAATGAAAAATAAACAGGATATTATTCCATTCACACCTTATCAAAAAATTGTGGTGTTTATACTGGCCATGACCCAGTTTACCGTAATACTTGATTTTATGATCATGTCGCCATTGGGCGATATGCTTATGAAATCGCTCGATCTTAAACCTGCTGCCTTTGGTGTGGCCGTATCGGCTTATGCTTTTAGTGCGGGGATTTCGGGTTTGCTTACTGCAGGTTTTGCAGATAAATTCGACCGTAAAAAGCTTTTGATCTTTTTTTACTCCGGCTTTATTATTGGTACTGTTTTATGCGGATTGGCCACCACTTATCCCATGCTTTTGGCAGCAAGGATTATTACAGGGCTTTTTGGGGGAGTAATCGGTTTTATCTCACTCGCCATTATTGCTGATCTGTTTGCCCTTGAGCAGCGCGGGAGGGTAATGGGTTTTGTGCAAATGGGTTTTGGTGCCAGCCAGGTGTTGGGCATTCCCATCGGTATTTATGTGGCAAATGCCTGGGGCTGGGAATCGCCGTTTTTATTAACAGCCGGAATCGGACTTATTATTGCGATTGTGATTTTGCTTCAATTAAAACCGGTTAATCAGCATCTTTTGATTCAACGGGATCAATCGGCACTGAAACATTTATGGCATACTGTTGCGAAACGTGATTATCGTATTGGCTTTGCCGCAACAGCAGTTTTATCGGTGGGCGGTTTTATGATGATGCCTTTTGGAAGTGCATTTGCCGTGAATAACCTGGGCCTAACCAATGCACAGCTACCGATATTATTTATGACTTCTGGCATCTGTTCTTTGGTGATTATGCCACTTATCGGCAGATTAAGTGATAAAGTAAGCAAATTCAAACTTTTTACCATTGCAACAATATGGCTGATGTTTGTATGTGTGATATACACCAATTTATCAACCACGCCATTTTACCTCGTGCTCGTATTTAATGTGTTGATGATGATGGGGATGCTGAGTAGGATGGTTCCTTCGAGTGCGCTAACAAGTGCGGTGCCCGATATGGCCGATCGCGGCGCTTTTATGAGCATTAATGCCTCATTACAGCAAATTGCAGGCGGTATTGCCGCTACAGCTGCCGGGATGATTGTGGTGCAACAAACCAAATTTAGTCCCCTGGAACATTATAACATGGTGGGTTATGTAGTAGTGGCCATCTCTGCACTTAGTATATTATTATTGTTCAGGGTAAGCCAGATTATCGCCAGGAAAAATATGAGTAAAACTGTGTTGCCGGAAATTGCTGAAGAAACAGTTTTAATGGAGGGAATTTAATGCAACAGGACAAAATTGCACCTTGTTTGCAATAAATCGCCTAAAAAAACGTCTTTATTGGGCTGTAACAGCTGATTGTAAATAAAATGATTAGTTTTGCGGCCTGCTTATTGTTGAGCAGAGCGTATAAAAAATGAATTATGGATGGTCTATCATCCTAATAAGAAAAAAACATTATGGACAAATTTAAAGAAGTACAGAATCTGATCGCTTCAGTTGAGGCAGATGTAACCAAGTTTTATGATGGTGGAAATGCTGCTGCAGGTACACGTGTACGTAAAGCAATGCAAGATCTTAAAGTTTTAGCTCAGGATATCAGAGCTGAAGTAACAGAGAAAAAAAATAGCGCGAAATAATTAAATTATTGCGTTTTGGGAAAAACGAAAGCCTTCAGCCTTACAGCTGAAGGCTTTTTGTTTTTGTATGGTTTTTGAACCGGCTATTGTATCAAAGTAGTTAACTGGTTCTACATCAGCATAAATTCCATTATCTTGTAAACGCCAGATTTAAAGGCCTAAAAAAGGCAATTAAATTTCAGGATGGTTTAATGCTAATCCCAAATATATCATGATCAAAAGATTATTCCCTTTGCTTTTATTATTGGTTTCATACCATGTTTTTTCGCAGGAAACCACCAGAACTTACCTTTCGGGAACAGATAAAGACCATACTAAACAATGGGATTTTTATTGTACAGCTGGCCGTAAAAGCGGCGTATGGACCAAAATACAAGTACCTTCCAACTGGGAATTACAAGGCTTTGGAAGTTACAATTACGGGCATGATAAAGACAAAGCCAAAGAGCAGGGTATTTACCGCCATGAGTTTGCAACAGGTAAAATAACCGGGAAAAAGGTATTTATCGTGTTTGAAGGTGCTATGACGGACACCAAGGTAACCATTAATGGGAAATTAGCCGGAGATGTGCATCAGGGAGGATTTTACCGTTTCAAATATGATATTACAAAACTTTTAAAACCTGGAGGAAAGAATTTGTTAGAAGTTACAGTAGATAAGATGTCTGCTAATGCTTCCATCAATAATGCAGAAAGGAAAAGTGATTTTTGGGTTTTCGGTGGTATTTTCAGGCCTGTTTATCTCGAAACCGTTCCAAATAAATTTATAGAAAGGGTTGCGGTTGATGCAAAGGCAGATGGTTCATTTCAGGTTGATGTATATGGCCAAAATCTAAATGCAAACGATATAATCGAAGCCCAGGTAAAGAATTTGAATGGCGAAAATGTGGGTAAGCCGTTTTCGATAAAAGCAAACCCAGTTGATAGTACCCAAAAATTAAAATCCAGTCTTTCGCATCCTTTGCTGTGGAGTTCAGAATTTCCGAATTTATATCAGGTGGTGGTTCGGATTATAAATCAGCAAAAGCTCGTTCATCAGGTGAAACAAAAATTTGGTTTTCGTACGCTGGAAGTACGCAATGGGGATGGTTTTTATGTTAATGGCGTTAAAATACTTTTAAAAGGGGTTAACCGCCACAGTTTCTGGCCCGAAACCGGACGTACATTAAGTCCTGCGGTACATTTGATGGATGTAAGGCTGATGAAGGAAATGAATATGAATGCTGTACGAATGTCGCATTACCCACCCGATGCCGAATTTTTGGATGTTTGCGATTCGTTAGGGCTCTATGTAATTAATGAATTAACGGGCTGGCAGGCTAAATATGATAATACTGTCGGGCACCGATTGGTTAAGGAACTGGTGATCAGGGATGTGAACCACCCATCCATTATATTTTGGGCCAATGGCAATGAAGGCGGTTTTAATACCGATCTCGATAACGATTATGCCTTATACGATCCGCAAAAACGTACTGTAATTCACCCTTGGGAGAAATTTAACGGAACGGATACCAAACACTATCCCGATTACAATTACATGGTTAAAGCGGCTACATCGGGAAAGGAAGTTTTCTTCCCGACTGAATTTATGCATGCCCTTTACGATGGTGGTGCAGGTGCAGCTTTGGATGATTTCTGGAACCAGATGCTGATTCATCCACACGGTGCAGGTGGCTTTATATGGGCATTAGTGGATGAAAATGTGATCAGAACGGATAAGAATGGCATTTACGATGGTGACGGAAACCACGCACCAGATGGTATTGTTGGCCCTCACCGCGAAAAAGAAGGCAGCTTTTATACTATAAAAGAAATATGGTCGCCGGTTTTTGTCGATCTTCCAAAAATTGATGAAAAATTTAATGGTAAAATCCCCATAGCCAACAGGTTCGCTTTCACCAGCCTTGATAAATGCACTTTTAAATGGAAACTGGTTAATTTTCCTACCGCCAAAGATGCCTCAACAAAGGCAATTATCACTGCAACCGGATCTGCTACCTCAAACCTTAAACCTGGCACAAAAGGCACACTCAATTTGCCCTTGCCTCAATCATGGTCGCAGAGTGATGCTTTGTATTTAACCGCTTATGGTCCCGATCAGAAAGAAATATTTACCTGGAGCTGGCCGATAAAAACTGCTCAACTGATTACCGCTAAACAAGAAAATACGACTTCTGGTGCTGTTGCAAAAGCTGAAGAAACAGGTTCATCACTTTTAGTAAAACAGGATGGCAATACCTATTATTTTGATAAAACAACCGGTTATCTGGAAAAAGTAGCTAAACCCAACGCGAATATTTCCTTATCAAATGGCCCTTTGTTAGCTGGTGTAAATACAGCATTGAAAAAATTCAGCTTTAAAGCCGAGGGACAAAAATACATTGTAGAATCTGACTATCAGGGTACGGGCAACCTGCATGCAAAATGGACATTTGAACCCGGAAAACTGGTAAAACTCGAATATGAATTCAGCCAGCAGGGAGATGCTGATTATATAGGCATTACTTTTAATTATCCGGAAGAAAAAATTACAGGGATTAAATACCTTGGCCGTGGTCCGTATCGTGTTTGGAAAAACAGGTTAAAAGGCCCGCAATTTGGCGTTTGGCAAAAAGCTTATAACAATTCGATTACAGGTGAAACTTGGGGATACCCCGAATTTAAAGGTTATCATGCAGAAGTAAACTGGGTAGTGGTAGAAAATAAGGAGGCGGCATTTACCGTTTATATTCCCGATCAGGATACCTACCTGCAAATGTACCTCCCCGCACGTGAAGCTGCTGCGCTAAGCAATAACAATGTAGAACCCGCTTTCCCCGAAGGAAGTATAGGTTTCTTAAAAGGCATCAGTGCCATAGGCACCAAATTCCAGTCGGCTTTAGTGATGGGGCCTCAAAGTCAGAAGAATAAAACGGAAGGTAAAACCTTCAACGGGACTTTACTTTTCGATTTTGTTCATTAATAACACCAAATGAAAAATATTTAATCCTTTCTTGTAAAAACCTATGGCAATACAAAAAAAATCGTGCTTTTTCCTGCGAAAATCTTCTATGCCGGATAGGAGGGTGTGGATAGCGATGGACAAATTGCAGGTGCGATATTTGTTTTACAGGCCTTTTCGGGGGAAAGATGCCGGTCAATGTCATTAAGTTAAGGTTTTAACCACAGATGTACACAGATAAACACGGATTTTTACATCTGTGTGCATCCTTTTTATCTGTGGTTAAATTATTTTCACCCGTGCCGATAGCTTAACTTAATGAAATTGAGGTGCCGGTGGGCGGATAGGGGGAACCCTCTCCGCTTTTCGCGTAATATTCACTACATTTGCTCCCAATGAAATACTTTGTGCTTTTATTTTCCGTTTATCTCATCCTTCTGGGCGTTACGCCTTGCCAGGATAGGGATGATATGGTTACAAGCGCTCAGTTCGAAACTGTTGTGCACCGCGATGCGGCCAAAGGCGAGCATGCTGGTGGCGAAATGTGTCCGCCGTTTTGCAGCTGTGCCTGCTGTTCAGTGGCACAACATTTCCCTCTTGAAAAAACAACTACAGTGGTCGTTCCTGTTTTTCAGCAATCTTACCCGGGCTTTTACTGCTCTGATTTAAAAAAACAGCCTGTTGATGTTTGGCAACCGCCTAAACTCGTATAATTAATATTTCCTATATGGCCTAAGGCCATAAATTTTAGCCTGCACCACGCAAGGGTTTTAGTCCCAAGCGTATGTCATCCTGCTATTCATTAATTTTTGATTATACCCATAATGCTGAACAAAATAATACAGTTCTCCATCAGGCAGAAATTGCTGGTGGGGATTATGATGCTGGCGTTGATTGCCTGGGGCATATATTCCTTAAAGCAACTGCCAATTGATGCACTTCCTGATATTACCAATAACCAGGTACAGATTATTACCAATTCGCCCAGCAACGGGGCCGAGGATATCGAAAGGTTTGTAACCTATCCGGTAGAACAAACCATGGCCACCATACCCGGCATCGAAGAAATCCGTTCTTTTAGCCGCTTCGGACTTTCGGTAGTTACCGTTGTTTTTAAAGAAAACGTAGAGATTTACTGGGCGAGGCAACAGGTGAGCGAACGCTTGTCCGAAGTAGAAAGGAATATCCCAAAAGGAATAGGAACGCCAGAGGTTGCGCCTTTAACCACTGGTTTGGGGGAGATTTATCAATATGTAATCCACCCCAAAAAAGGATACGAAAAAAAATATGATGCTACCGAACTCCGTACCATTCAGGATTGGATTGTACGCAGGCAGCTTTTAGGGGTAGAGGGAATAGCCGATGTAAGCAGTTTTGGGGGATACCTCAAACAATACGAAATTGCCCTCAATCCAGATAAACTCCGGAGTATGGATATTTCCATCAGTGATATATTTACCGCGCTCGAAAAGAATAACCAGAATACGGGGGGTGCTTACATCGATAAGAAACCAAACGCTTATTTTATCAGGAGCGAAGGTTTGATCAACAGCATCGAAGATATCGAAAACATTGTGGTGCGCACCAATGCGAACAGCATCCCGGTGTTGATCCGTAATGTGGCCGAAGTACGAATTGGTGCGGCAACCCGCTATGGCGCCATGACGAGGAACGATCAGGGTGAAGTGGTTGGTGCTGTGGTAATGATGTTAAAAGGTGCCAATTCATCAAAGGTAATTGCCAATGTGAAAGCCAGAATGACGCAGATCTCCAAAAACCTGCCCGAAGGTGTTGTGGTAGAACCCTTTCTCGATCGCACCAAACTCGTAAACAGCGCCATTGGTACAGTAACCAAAAACCTTGCAGAAGGTGCTTTGATTGTGATCTTTGTATTGGTGTTGCTGTTGGGTAATTTCCGCGCAGGCTTGATTGTAGCTTCAATAATTCCACTGGCGATGTTGTTTGCCGTATGTTTAATGAACCTTTTTGGCGTAAGCGGAAACCTGATGAGCCTTGGGGCAATAGATTTTGGATTGATTGTAGATGGTGCAGTGATTATCGTAGAAGCATCGCTCCATCACCTTGGCCTCCGCAAAAACAGAAACCGGCTAACTCAACAGGAAATGGATGCAGAGATTTTCGAATCGGCCTCAAAAATTCGAAACAGTGCGGCTTTCGGTGAGATCATTATCCTAATCGTTTATCTGCCTATTCTTGCTTTGGTGGGTATTGAAGGCAAAATGTTCAGGCCAATGGCACAAACCGTTGCTTTTGCCATTCTTGGTGCCTTTATTCTATCACTCACTTATGTACCCATGATGAGTGCGCTGTTCCTCAACAAAACCATTAGTACGAAAAGGAACATTTCCGATAGGATTATGGCTTTCTTCCAGCGGGTTTACACGCCATTGCTCAATTTTGCCATCAGGGCAAGGGTATTGGTGGTAGGTATTGCACTGGCACTATTTGCCATCTGTTTAATCATTTTCAATTACCTGGGCGCCGAATTTATCCCCACTTTAGAAGAAGGAGACTTTGCCGTAGAAACGCGGGTACTCACCGGAAGCAGTTTATCGCAGACTATCGAGGCCTCAACCCGTGCTGCAAAAGTGCTAAAAGCCAATTTCCCGGAGGTAAAGGAAGTAATCGGGAAGATCGGTTCGAGTGAAATTCCTACTGACCCGATGCCGGTTGAAGCCTGCGACCTCATGATCATCCTGAAAGATAAAAGCGATTGGACAAGCGCTTCAACAAGAGAAGAACTTGCACAGAAAATGCAGCAAAAGCTCGAACAATATATTCCCGGGGTAACCTTTGGTTTTCAACAGCCTATCCAGATGCGTTTTAATGAGCTGATGACGGGGGCACGGCAGGATGTAGTAATCAAAGTTTACGGAGAAGATTTTGCCAAACTGAGCAGTTATGCTTCAAAAATTGGTGCAATCGCAGGTAAAATAGAAGGTGCTCAGGATGTTTATGTAGAGCAGGCCTCAGGACTTCCGCAGGTGATCATTAAGTTTCACAGGGATAAAATCGCGCAATTTGGGCTTAATATAGAAGATGTGAATACCGCTATCCGCTCTGGTTTTGCAGGTGAAGTGGCTGGATTGGTATTTGAAGGCGAGAAACGTTTCGATATGGTGATACGTTTGGAAAAAGAAAACAGACAGTCGCTGGAGGATGTGAAAAATCTTTTCGTTACCGCTCCCAACGGAAACCAAATCCCTTTAGAACAGCTGGCCGATATCGATTATAAAGAAGGCCCTAACCAGATACAGCGTGATGATGCCAAAAGGCGAATTACCGTTGGTTTTAACGTAAGGGGAAGGGATGTAGAGAGCATTGTGAAAGAAATCCAGCAGAAAATAGATAATGAAGTGAAATTTGCGCCGGGTTATTATCCAACTTTTGGCGGTACTTTCGAAAACCTGCAGGCCGCAAATAAAAGGCTCGCTATTGCTGTTCCTTTGGCTTTACTGCTGATTTTATTATTGCTTTACCTCACCTTTTCATCCATTAAACATGCCTTATTAATCTTTACCGCCATTCCTTTATCGGCCATTGGTGGCGTATTGGCATTATGGGCAAGGGGAATGCCTTTTAGCATCTCGGCAGGCATCGGTTTTATTGCCCTGTTTGGTGTAGCCGTACTCAACGGGATCGTACTCATTAGTGAATTTAACAGGTTAAAAAAAGAAGGAATGACAGATATAATAGAAATTATCAAAACCGGAACTTCGATAAGGCTTCGTCCGGTTATTATGACTGCGCTAGTGGCCTCATTAGGTTTTTTACCGATGGCGATTTCAGGCGGAAGCGGTGCAGAAGTGCAACGTCCATTGGCAACCGTGGTAATTGGTGGTTTGCTTTCTGCCACCTTACTTACTTTATTGGTACTGCCTATCCTTTACATCTGGATAGAAAAAATGGGGAAGAAAAAAATTAAAATTGCTCCGGTGGCTGGTTTGTTTATCTTAATTACATCTTTATTTGCGGTTCCATCTTCACAGGCGCAAACTACAGATTTAAGCTTAAATCAGGCGGTATCATCAGCACTGCAAAATAACAAAGTGGTTAGTAATGCTAGTTTGAACGTGGATTTACAGGAACAGTTAAAGAAAACAGCTTTCGAAATGCCCAAAACCGATATCTCAATGATGTATGGGCAATACAATAGCCTGATCAAGAACGACAAGAACTTCACGCTCTCGCAAACCATTCCTTTTCCTACGCTTTTTTCAGCAAATTCGGCACTGGGAGATGAGCGAATCAAGGCGAGCCAGTTTCAGGTGGCGTCGACTAAAAATGAGTTGGTTTACCAGGTGAAAACCGTTTACACCAATCTCCAATACCTTTATTCTAAAGATAAACTGTTGTTACAGCAGGATAGCATTTATAAAGGTTTTGTTAAATCAGCCTCGCTGAAATATAAAACCGGAGAAGGTAATCTTTTAGAGAAAGTAGCGGCAGAAACCCAGTTGAAAGAAGTACAAAGTCAGTTGGAACAGAACAGGGCTGATATCGAAATTTACAACAGTCAGCTTGCCACACTTTTGGGAAGTACGATAAATATTAGCGAAAAAGACCTTAAAGAAAAAAGTATCGTTCCGGTATCAGATAGTGCCTCCGTAAAAGATAATCCGCTATTGGCTTATTTCAGGCAGCAGATTGTTATCGCCGATAAACAGCGCAAAGTCGAACTGGCAAAAGCGCTTCCTGATATTACTTTGGGCTATTTTAACCAATCGCTTACCGGTTTTCAGAATGTAAATGGCAGTGAGGTGTATTTTGGTCAGGATAAACGTTTTCAGGGTTTTCAGGTAGGATTGGCTTTTCCATTGTTCTATAAATCTTATTCGGCAAAGGCTAAAGCGGCAGCCATTAGTAAAGATATTGCCACCAGTGATCTTGACCTGCAGGAGCGCAGGTTAACCGGACAATATCAGCAGGTACTCCGCGAATACATTAAAAACAAAGACCGCTATGGTTATTTTCAATCCTCAGCGCTGCCAAATGCCGCATTGATTTTAAAGAACAGCCGCATTGCTTACCAGAACGGGGAAATCGGTTATTCCGAATATTTGCTCAATTTAAAGCAGGTAAACACCATTTATGAAAGTAACCTGATGGCTTTATTACAGCTTAACCAGAGCATTAACCACATCGAATTCCTCACCGGTAATTCCAATTCATTATAATTAAGAAGAACATGAAATCCATATATCAATATTTAAGTCTGTTAACTTTAGTGCTTTACCTCACTGCCTGTGGAAGTCCTAAAGAAGAAAAAGCACCAGAAAAAGAAACAGTTCACGAGGAAAGCGATATTGTTACTTTAACGCCAGAACAACATAAACTGGCCGAAATTACTCTGGGTGAAATTGAGTTAAAAGAGCTGAGCGGTACCACCAAGGTAAACGGAATGCTCGATCTGCCCCCACAAAGTTTGGTTTCCATTTCTACCCCTTTAGAAGGAATCGTGAAAAGTACCTCCATGTTGCAGGGAATGCGGGTGAAAAAAGGTGAATTGGTCGCCGTAATGCAAAACCCCGAATTTATCCAGATGCAACAGGATTACCTGGATTACAAAAGCCAGTTACAGTTTTTAACACAGGAGTTGGATCGTCAGGAAGAGTTGGCAAAAGAAAATGTAAACTCCAAAAAAGCACTTCAAAAAGCCCGGAGCGAATACCAGAGTGTAAGTGCGCGTTTATTGGGGCAAAGGTCTAAACTTTCGCTGATCAACATTGATTTTGCTGCTTTAGAAAAAGGAAAGATATTAAAAACCTTTAACCTTTATGCGCCAATGGCAGGTTACGTAACGCAGGTAAATACCAATATTGGTGCTTTTGCCAGCACAACTGATGAATTGTTTAAAATTGCCGATACCGAACATTTACATGCGGAGCTTACCGTTTTTGAAAAGGATGTGCCCAAGCTTAAAATTGGTCAGAAAGTACGTTTTACCCTGGCCAACGAAGAAAAGGAACGCATGGCAACCGTGCATTTAATCGGTCGCGAAATTAGCAAAGAACGTACTGTTCAGATCCATTGTCATTTAGATAAAGAAGATACCCAACTGCTCCCGGGTATGTACCTTAAAGCCTATGTAGAAAGCGGTGCTAACAAGGTTGAAGCTTTGCCCGATGCTGCTATAGTTGAATTTGAAGGCAAGAAATATGTATTTATCGAACAATCTGCCTCTAAACTGGCTTATCGTTACCGCATGATGGAAGTAAAAACAAATGTTGCCGAAAATGGCTACACGCAGGTATCATTTGAAGAAACAGTAACCAAACCCAAAGTGGTGGTAAAAGGCGCTTATGATATTTTGAGTAAAGTGAAAAATGCAGAAGAAGATGAGGGGCATTAGTTTATTGGGTAGGATGGTTAATTGGTTAACTGTTTAAATCGGTTAATTGTATCAGGATCAAATACAAGGCAATACGTCATCCTGATCCGATAGCTATAGGATTTCTTTCAGGATCTATTTTTATAATAAGATACACTCCAGCCGTCATCTCTACTGAAGCGCAGTGGAACGCAGAGATCTATATGAAGCCTAACTTAATAGATTTCTCCACTACGGTCGGAATGACGGCTTTTTAAATCGGTTCGTCATTGCGAGAAGGTACGACGAAGCAATCTTTCCTGTCTGCGATTCTTGCAAGAAAGATTGCTTCGTCGGCTGAAAAAGCCTTCTCGCAATGACGACTTTTTTGATTTAAGACTATAGATTGCCGACAAAGGACTTCGGACTCACGACTATGGACTTCCTACTCCAACTATTTCCATCATCAAAAAATTAACGTAATTTTATAATCATAAAAAAATTAAAACAATTTTAGTGTAAAAAGATTTTAAGAAAATGCATTTTCCCCAAAATAACTTATTATTACCACCATATTTACGTTCATGAACTATAAACAATTGCAGGAAGATGTAGAAAAGCACGTTAGCGATTACTTCCATACCCATAACGATCCGCGGTTGGTTTATCATAATTTTGAGCATACCCAGGAGGTTGTAAACGCGGCACAACAAATTGCCAATCACTATCAGCTTAACGAACAGGATTTTTTCACGGTAACCGTTGCCGCCTATTTTCACGATACCGGCTATTTTGAAGATGCCTTAAACCATGAGGCAAAAGGTGCAGAACTGGCCGATGATTTTTTAACCAAACACAAGGTAAATCAGGAAGTACGCGATAGTGTAAAGAGCGCCATACTTGCGACAAAAATTCCACAGCAACCTAAAAATGAAATTGATAAGATCATCTGCGATGCAGATCTTTTTCACTTAGGATTGGCTGATTTCCGTGCAAAAGGAAAACTGATGCACAAGGAAAACGAACTGATTTATAAAAAAGACATCAGTAAACTCGAATGGCGCAAAAAAGATATCCAGTTTATGGAATCGCACCATTACCATACCGATTACGCCAATCTCTTAATAAGTGATCAGAAACAGAAAAATATCGAAAAACTGAAAAGTAAATTAACATCACAGGAAGAGATCAGCACCGAACTTGAAGAGCCTAAAAACTTTGCACCGGTAATTATCAAAGACAAAGATAAAGACAAAAAGAAAAAAGATAAAGACGACAGACCTGATAAAGGGATCGAAACTATGTTCAGGATTACTTCTGCCAATAACCAGCGTTTGAGCGATATGGCCGATAATAAGGCGCATATATTGATTACCGTAAATTCTATCATGCTATCGTTAATTGTGAGTTTGCTGTTAAGGCGTTTAGAAGATCACGGAAACCTGATCATCCCGACTTTTATTCTCCTGATGGTAAGTTTAACCTGTGTGGTGGTTTCCATTTTATCAACACGTCCATCCATTCCTAAAGGCGAATTTACCCAGGAAGATATGGACAAGAAAAAAGTAAACCTATTGTTTTTCGGTAACTTTTATAAAATGAGCCTGCCAAGTTATACCGAAGGCATGATTAAGGTGATGAACGATAAAGACTTTTTATACGGAACCCTCATTACCGATGTATACTCGCAAGGAGTAGTACTGGGCCGCAAATATAAATTGATCCGCCTGGCTTATAATATTTTTATGTTCGGCTTAATTGCAGCCGTATTGGCATTTGTAATTGCTTACGCAGCTTACGGTAAACTTTAATGGAAACAACAACCGAAACCTCTTTTTTCAATAGAGATTTAAGCTGGTTAAAATTTAACGAACGTATTTTAATGGAAGCTGAGCGTAATACCGTTCCGCTTTTAGAAAGGATCAAGTTTTTATCAATATTTTCTTCTAACCTCGATGAGTTTTATCGGGTGAGGATGCCCGTGCTGCTTGCCCTGGAAAAACTGAGCAATAAAGAAGATAACGACATCCAGATCGACGATAATTTGCTGAATACTGCCAATCGGTTTATTTCTGATCAGCAACAGCGTTATGGGAAAGTACTCAAATCGGATATTATTCCACAGCTTAAGGAAAATATGATCAATTTAATCTACGGTCAGCCCTTTCCTAAAGAGATTCAGAAAAGCGTAACCAGGTATTTTTTGAGTCAGGTAATGGCCTTTTTGCAGCCTGTTCATATTAATCAGGATACTAATTTTTTCCCTTCCAATAACGAACTCTATTTTCTGGTTACCCTAAAAAAGAACAACGAAACCGAAGCTATTATTTTAAATATTCCTTCCAATCAGTTACCACGTTTTTATAAGGTAGAAGCAGGAGAGGAAACTTTTATCGTCTTTCTGGATGATATCGTTCGTTTTCATTTGGACAGGGTTTTCCCGGAAGGAGAAATTACCGGATGTTACAGTTTCAAGATTACCAGGGACGCCGAAATCGACCTGAAAGACGAATATTCAGGCAGTTTATCCGAACAGCTGGAGAAACAATTGCTCAAACGGGATTCAGGTCTCGCTACCCGTTTTCTTCATCAGCCGGGCATACCAGCTAATGTTTTCGAACTGCTTAAAAAGCTGTTCAACCTTAAAAAAGCCAATAGGATAGAGGGCGGACAGTACCACAACCTGAAAGATTTTATGGGTTTTCCGGTGAATTTACCAAAGCTATCCAACCAGAATTGGCCAAAACTCTGTAATACCGATCTGATTGACGGATCTTTAACCGAAGCCATTTATAAAAACGACATCATTGTACATACGCCTTACCAAAGTTACGACAGTGTATTGCGTTTTTTTAACGAAGCAGCTATTGATGAAGAGGTAAGGGAAATATATGTTACACTTTACCGAGTGGCCAGCGATTCGAAAATTGTTAATGCTTTGATCAGCGCTGCAAAAAATGGTAAAAAAGTAACCGTTCTTGTAGAGCTTAAAGCCCGTTTTGATGAAGCCAACAACATCAAGTGGGCAAAAAAAATGAAAGAGGTGGGCGTTGATATCATTTATAGCGTAACCGCTTTAAAAGTACATGCCAAAGTAGCCCTGGTGAAACGTCAAACAGGCGACAGGATGCGTTATTCGGGTTTGTTTGCCACCGGAAACTTTAACGAAAGCACCGCTGCTTTTTACACCGATCATATTTTAATGACGGCCAATAAAGAAATGCTGCGTGAGGTAGAGTTGCTCTTCATTTTCCTTGCCAAAAGGGTTAAACCAACATCGGCAGACCTGATTAATTTCAAGCATTTATTGGTGGCTCAGTTTAACCTGCAAAGGGTTTTTCTGGAGCTGATCGATCGGGAGATTGAACATGCCAAACAAGGAAAACCTTCGGGCATTACCATTAAAATGAACAACCTGGAAGAAAAGGTTTTGATCAATAAACTTTATGAAGCTTCGCAGGCAGGGGTAAAGATTGATATGATTGTGAGGAGCATTTGTCGTCTGGTTCCGGGGGTAAAAGGAATGAGCGAAAACATTAAAGTTACCCGCATAGTTGATCGTTATTTAGAGCATGGACGTGTTTTTATCTTTCACAACCTGGGCAAAAACGACATGTATCTCGGTTCGGCCGACTGGATGAACCGGAACATTTACCGCAGGATCGAAGTTTGTTTTCCCATTTATAATGAGCAGATTAAACAGGAAATGATCGACATTATCGAAATCCAGAAACATGATAATGTGCAGGCTGTTTGCATTGATGAACACATGGATAACATTCCGGTTAAAACTGGCGAGGTTCTTGTTTCCTCTCAGCATGATATTTATGAATTATTGAAAAATAAATAAGCGTGATATCACGCCCGTGCCGTGGTCTGGTCACCACAGGCCACATGATTTTACTTTTATTGATGGTTTGTGAGGACACAGACCATGGACATTAAAATTTTACCCTTATGAAATACAATAAAACTTTTTTGGCCTCAGGTCTTCTAATAGCTTCTGCTTTTTTTAGCGTATCCTGTGTTAACGGTAACCGCAATGACAAACAAAGTGATTCAACCACCACAACATCGTCAACAAGCGAAGCAGCAAAATCTGATTTTCCTTACGATCTGGCCAATCCGGTAAAATACAACATGCCGCATAATCTTTTCGAAATTTCCGGTATTGTATTTCATAACGGCGATCCAAAAGAAGTATTTGCCATTCAGGATGAAGATGGAGACCTTTTTCATTTAGGCCTTGGCGATAAAGAATCAAAATTCACCAAATTTGGTGCTAAAGGTGATTACGAAGATGTAACCATCATCAAAAATTATTTCATTGTGTTAAAAAGCAATGGCGAACTGCATACTTTCCCAATTTCCGAATTAGGCAAACCAGAAGCCAGTAACGTAAACAAAACCAAAGATCTTGTACCCAAAGCGGAGTACGAGGGATTGGCAGCCGATGAGAAAAACAACATGATTTATGTGTTAACTAAAGATAGCAAACCCGATTCTAAAGCAAAGGCATCGAGCATTTATGGTTTTAAAGTTGGCAATGATGCTTCATTAACAGCAGCCGGAGAATTCAGCCTTTCGCATAAAGCGATCGAAAAAGCATCAGGAAGCTCAAAATCAAGGTTCCGTCCATCAGCATTGGCTAAAAATCCAAAAACCAACGAGTGGTACATTCTTTCATCAGTAAATAAACTGTTGGTGATTACCGATGCTGATTTTAAAGTTAAAGCAACACAAGCATTAGATCCGAGCTTATTTAACCAACCAGAAGGTATTGCCTTCGACCGTGATAACAACCTTTATATTTCTAACGAAGGCGGAACCCTGGCCGCGGGTAATATTTTACTGTTTAAATTGAAAAAGTAATTAGTATAGCTACTCATCGCGTTAAGCTGCAAAAGGCCGTCATTGCGTGAAGGCTTTTTCAGCCGACCAAGCAATCTTAATGCATTCGCTGGTAGCGATTTTGTAAGATTGCTTCGTGCCTCGCAATTGACGACCTGGCTATCAGGTCTGTTATTTGTGATATTTTAGCATAACGACTTATTATAACAAAAACTTAATGTCCTTAACTTCTTAATGGTGATGTTTCAACTTATTGTAAATTTCTTTAACCACTAAGGAGTTGAGGTAGTTAAGGATGCTTTTTTAATAATAAAAAGAGATTCTTAACATAAAAAACCTCAAAAAAATTAAAATAACTATCTTTATACAAATGTTACACTATGATTAAAAGATTTACCCTTTTTACCATCTTATTTTTAATCAACTACATTGCCTTTGCACAGGATGATGTAAAATACCGTGTAATTCTTTTTGGCGACGCAGGCGAAATGAACCCTGCCCAGATGCAGGATTTAAAAAATGCTGCAAAACAGATCTTACCTAAAAAAACAACCGTAGTTTACCTGGGTGATAACATTTACCCAACAGGAATGGGGCTGCCAGGTAGTTTGGAAGAAGAAGAGACCAAAAAAATATTACGCTCGCAGTTCGAGCCGATGCGTAAAATGGGAGCCGCAGTTTATTTTGTACCCGGCAACCACGACTGGGATAAATCCGGGCCTAAAGGCCTTGCCAAAATTAAAGCACAGGGCGATTTCCTTGCTGCCCAAAATGACCCTTTGTTAAAATTGATTCCCGGAAACGGATGTCCAGATCCCGTAGCAATAAAACTTACAGATAAACTAACCATTATTGCTTATGATAGTGAATGGTGGCTTTTTCCATATAATAAATCCAATCCAGATGGCGATTGCGACTGCCGCACCAAAGACGAAGTAGTTGTAAAAATGGAGCAATTGCTCGAAGAAAACAAAGATAAAGTGATCCTTTTGGCTTCGCACCATCCGTTTCAGAGTTACGGTCCGCATGGGGGCTATTTTAATTTAAGAAACCACCTTTTTCCATTAACCTCATTAAATAAAAACCTTTACATTCCTTTACCAGTTCTAGGTTCCGTTTATCCTTTGCTGCGCTCCACTTTGTTAAGTCCCGAAGATTTAAACCATCCCGCCTATAAGGATATGATTAAATCAGTAACCGGTGTGTTTGGCGATTATCCAAACGTAACCTATGTTGCCGGGCATGAGCATGGACTTCAGTTAATAAAAGGAAAACAATTGCAGATCATCAGTGGCTCGGGTTCAAAAGTATCGCCAAATAAAGAAGGTAAAACCTCTCTTTTTCACGAAATGCAGCAAGGTTACGTAGTAGCCGATCAGTTAAAAAATAATGATATGCGCTACGAATATTACATCTATTCGGATACCAGCGTTAAACGAGTTTACAGTTATATTAAAAAATTTGAGGCCATCCCTAAAAAGGTGCGCAACAGGGATAAACCGATTACTGCCGATAGCATTTTCGTTCGTATTAAACCTGAATACGATAGCGTAGGCCGTTTTCACCGTTACGTTTTCGGCGAAAATTACCGTAAAGAATACGCTGAAAAAACAAAAGTTCCTGTGCTGCGGATTTCTCAGATGATGGGTGGTTTAAAAGCAACCCAACGTGGTGGCGGTAACCAATCGCGATCGTTGCGTTTAGAAGATAAAGACGGCAAAGAATATGTATTGCGCAGCGTAGAAAAATATCCCGAAGTACTTTTGCCCGCTGCCTTACGCGAAACTTTTGCCAAAGATGTTATTAAAGATAACATGTCGGCACAACATCCCTTTTCGGCTTTGGTAGTACCCGATCTGGCCAAAGCAGCTGGTATTGCGCACAGTAATCCAATTATCGGCTGGGTTTCTCCGGATGATAATTTAGGAGAATTTGAGCCTGCTTTTGCCAATACGCTTTGTTTATTTGAAGAGCGTGAACCTACCGGAGATTCAGACAATTCTCCAAAAATGGATAGAAAGCTAACTGACGATAACGACAATAAGCTGGATGGACCATCATGGGTGAGGGCAAGGGCATTTGACGTACTATTAGGCGATTGGGACAGACACGAAGACCAATGGCGCTGGAAAGCAACCAAAACCAAAGACGGTCAGATTTATACCCCGGTTCCGAGAGACCGCGATCAGGTATTTTTCAGATCTGATGGTTTTTTACAGCGTTATACACAATCTTCTTCTTTATTACCGATGATGCAGGGCTACGAACGTGGCATCCAGAATATCAATTGGTTTTTGTGGGAAGGAAGGGAAATTAGCAGTCGTTGGACAGCCGACATTGATGAAAAAGAATTTGATCAGATTGTAAAAGATTTTTGCGCAAACTATAACGATGCTGTTTTCGAAAAAGCATTGAAAAAACTGCCTGAGCCTAGTTATTCATTACACCATGATGCATTTTTGGCCCAGTTACGCAACAGAATCGCCACTTTGCCTAAACTAATGAATCAATATTACCACTTCTTTAACCGCATTGTGGATATCGAGGTGACCAATAAAAATGAGCTGATCCAGATCACCGATGCAGATGACAATGGTTTACGGGTGAAAATCAATAAAATTTCAAAGGAAGGGAATATTAAAGACGAACTCTTCGACAGGAAATTTGATCCCAAAGTAACTAAAGAAATCAGGGTGTATATGCACAACGGAAACGATAGCCTGATCCTGAACAATAAAAACTCAAACATTAAAATCCGGATTATTGGTGGTAAAGGCAATAAAGTGTACGATTTTGCCAATAGCAACAGTTTGGTAAGGTTATATGGCAGAAAAGATAAAGCCACCTACAATGGAGAAGATACGGATAAGATCAGAAAAATAATCTCTAACGACACCTCGAATTTCAGTTACATTCCTAAAGATATGTACCGCCGTAACTCGTGGTTAATCAACGCAGGTTACAATCAGGATGATGGAATATTGTTGGGTTTAATTTACAAACAAACCAATCCTGGATTCAGGAAACAACCTTATGGCAATTCGCAAACCGTTTCTTTTCTCCATTCTTTCTCTACAAGAGCTTTTAGGTTCAATTATAAAGGCGAATGGTTAAAAGCATTGGGTAAAGGTGATATTGTGGTAAAAGCCGATGCCTTTGCACCAAATAATACACAGAATTTCTTTGGTTTGGGCAACGAAACGCACTTTGATGAACATGGTGACGATATCAGGTATTATCGCGCACGTTACAACCTCTATCAGGTTGATGCTGCTATCAGGTGGCGCCGCCCTAAATCCAGTTTTAGTGTTGGCCCATCATGGCAATATTATAAATATAATAAAGAAGACAACGACGGGCGTTTTATCGAGAATCCATCACTTTTGCATTCTTCCGATTCATTGACCGTTCGTAACGAAAAGATGTTTGCAGGTGCATTTATTAATTTTACTAATAATACCCGCGATAACGACCTGCTGCCAACCCTGGGCAGTTATGTAGATTTTAAACTCCTGGGTTATAAAGGCGTTAACCAATATTCTAACTCTTACGGACAATTTACTGCGAGTATTGCACTGTATAAAAACCTGGATGGCAGAAAAAACTTCATTTTGGCAGATCGTTTTGGCGGTGGAGTAACCGTGGGTAAACCAGCCTTTTACCAGGCGCTTTATCTGGGCGGACAGGGCAATTTGCTCGGTTATCGCCAGTTTAGGTTTGCAGGTGAACATACTTTTTATAACAATCTGGAGCTTAGGGCCAAACTTGGCGACCTGGTAAGTTATGTTTTACCCGGACAAATTGGCTTATTGGGTTTTTATGATGTAGGTAGGGTATGGAAACGTGACGAACCATCAACAATATGGCACCACGGCGTAGGAGGGGGTGTTTATTTTGCACCGGCATCACTCACAGTTGTGCGATTTGTGATGGGACACTCCTCTGATGGCTGGTATCCTTACGTATCCCTTAACTTTAGGTACTAAATTTGTGTAACATATTTATAGATGTAATATCCAACTATTACGTTCAGCAGACGAACATTGCTTTAGCGAGTGTGTATCTTTGCAAAGAATTAGTAATTAAATAGATAACTATAATTTTTACACTATAGCAAAACTTATACAATGAATACCAATGTAATACAGATACATAAAAACGAATGTATACATTGCCAGGTAGAATCATCTCTGTCTTTCCGCCCCCTTGTGGAGTATTTAAAAGGCAGGTTGAAAACAGAAAAATCAGTAAAATCAGAATTTTACAGGTTTTTACTTCAAAAAATTGAAAAAGACGATGTGCTGCTTGGCAACATCAGTGCAGAAGAATTATCCAAATACAAAGATACCTTAGAATTAATTTTTACCATTCTAACCCCTTTAATGGATAACGAAGATGATTTGTTTTGGGCTTTAAGTACCCCGATTCCTGATCAGATTTTCTTCAGTACCAATGCATTCTATAAATTTTTTAAGGATCACGATCCTAAAAATAAAGTAACGAAAGATAACGAGCCGGTTGAGAAAAAACAGCTAAAATTTATCTACAATGTTATTTTAGGTCGGTTTTATAATTTTACTCCGGTACTGAAAAACGAGATTATTTATGCCCATATCAATCCCGAAACTAAGCTTACGCAATACTATAATATCCAAACGGATACCAAATTTGTAGATATCCTGCATAAAGGCGATCTGCCTGAGCTTAATTTCGAAGAACTAGGCATGCATTTTCAGAGCGAAACCGAACTGGAATACTTAGTGGAGCATTTGCCATTAAATAATTTTCATTTCGAAGGGTTCAGCATTATCTCCATAACAGATGTTACGCTGCAACATGCCATTGATGGTATTCGCGATGCGCTGGTTAATCATAATTATCAAACGGAGGCCTACAAACACGTTATACATGCCTTAAAAACGCTAAGTGGCAACGGAAAGGTTGAATTTGGTTTAATGCCATTTTTAACTGTGAATAACAAACTGGTTTTCGATAACCAGGAATTTTCGCAGAGCATGCTGATCAATTCAGCGAAATCATCCAATCTCGAAGAGGAAGTTTTTTATTCGCTGGTAGAAAAATATAAGGAAAATCCACGTGCAATCTTTGTAAGTGCGATTAATGACGATCAAATCAGCAAAGATCCATTTTTAAGGGTTTTAAAAGAAGCTGGTGTTTGTTCTTATTCTGTGCTGCCGATCTATTACAACAACCAATTAGCTGGTGTTTTAGAGGTGTATTCGGAGGAAGAAGTACTGGTTGATGATAAATTGTTGTCGAGATTGCGTCCGGCCATGCCTTTAATCGGTCAGCTTTTCCAATACAGTATCGAAGAGTTTGATGCCAAAATGGATGAGGTGCTGATGGATAAGTTTACCGCTTTGCAACCTTCTGTACAGTGGAAATTTAACGAGGCCGTTTGGCATTTCCTTCAAAATAGTGGCAATCAGAAGTTAAAGGAAATTGAAACCATCACCTTTAAACACATGTATCCCTTATTTGGTGCAATTGATATCCGTAATTCGACCATAGAGCGTAACAAAGCTTTAAAGGATGATATGGAAGTGCAGTTAAACAGTTTAATTGATACTTTAAAGGCCATCCGTAAGCATGTTTCGTTAGAACTTACCGATAAACTTTTGTTCAACTGTAAAGATTGGATTAAACGCATCGGTGATTTTGCTTCTTCAAATGAAGAAAATAAGCTAAATGAGTTTTTAGAAATAGAGGTTTATCCGTTTTTATCGATTATAAAGGGGAACTACCCTGCAACTGCAGAATTTGTAGACCAGTACTTCGAAGTAATTGTGCCTCAAACAGGTGCTGCCTTTGCCAACCGCAGGCAACTGGAAGTGTCGATGCAATTAATCAATACTGAAGTAAGTCAATACCTCGAAAAATCGCAGGCAAATTTACAGGCTTCATATCCTTGTTATTTTGCTAAATTCAGGACAGATGGGGTAGAATACGACATTTATATTGGTCAGGAAATTGCACCTGATAAACCTTTTGATCTGTTGTATTTAAAAAATATCCGTTTATGGCAGTTAACTTCCATGGTGGATATTGCACGTTTATCAAAAGGATTAATCAGTGATATGCCACGTTCATTGGAAACTACACAGTTGATTTTCATCCACTCTAATGCGATCGATATCAGTTTCAGAAACGATGAACGCCGTTTTGATGTAGAAGGTGCTTACAATATCCGTTACGAAGTAGTGAAAAAACGCATCGATAAAGTATTGATTAAAGGTACTACCGAACGTTTAACGCAGCCACACAAAATTGCGATGGTTTATTTCAATCCTGAAGAAGCCAAAGAATATACCGAGTACATCAAGTACATGCAGGTTCAGGGTTATTTAAACGACGATTTGGAAGAATTAGAATTAGATGAACTGCAAGGTGTTTCTGGCTTAAAAGCTTTAAGGGTAGGTGTGAAATATTTAGAGAATAAAACAACTGCCAAAACTGATGCTGCAAAAAAGCTTAAGCCTAAAGAGTTAAAATCTATCGAGAAAGAAATAGCTAAAGTGTTACAGCGATAAGCTATTTAATATAATTGTAAATCCTCTGGTAAATGCCAGGGGATTTTTTGTTTCTAACCACTGACGAAATAGAGAAAAGTTCGTCATTTCGAGGAGGAACGACGAAGCAATCTTAGTGCACACGCTGGTAGCGATCTTTGTAGGATTGCTTTCCCGAAAACCGGATGGTTACCGACTGAAAAGCCTTTTCGCAATAACAGACTTATTATTTAAGGCCAGGCCAATAATTTTATTCATTCCATCGCCCATCTTACATTTTCCATAACAAAAAAAAGCTTCCTGGTCAAAATCAGAAAGCCCTTTTTGTTGTATTTTTTTGTGCTTAGTTAATTGCTGCAATTTCTTTTTCTATGGCAACCGTTTCTATCGAGCTGATATTGGTTTTCAAAGCTGCAAATCTATCAATGGTTAATTTTTGAGAGTTACCCATTACCAAAGTATGGTTATCGGTTGATCCGCTTAATTTCAAATCTGCCTCATCAGCAATTACGGTATATAAACCTTCAGTACTTGTATTGATTTCAGCATGGGCATTTCCTTTTAAAAAGATCTGTAAGTATTTTGTTTTTAATTTTCCTTCAGTTTTAACAACAGCATTTTCTGAAGCTTCTATTCTGTAGATATCGTTTACATAAACAGTTAATTTAGTTTTATCAGTGCTGGTCGATGTAATCTTTAAATTATCACCATCCTGCATAATTTTTGCTGTTCCGGTATTCTCGTCAGTATAAGAAACACCAGCTGCATTTCGCTGAACAATGGTAAGCTCTACATTTCCTTTTACAGAAATTCTTTTAAAAGCCGATATTTTAGAAATCGTTACAGGCTCTTTTTCAGTTGCCGATACACTTGTTGCAAATACAGCAGAAGATAAAACGATTGCTGTTAAGGATGTTGCGATTAGGGTTTTGATTGAGGTTTTCATAATATTTTTATTTAAAAATTAAATGTTAATTAGTTGTTATTTAAATGTTTAAGTCTTTTTTGTTATGTTTTGTAGATAAGACGCCAACAACCGGAAAACGTTGCAGCACATTTAAGCCTTTTATACAATCAACAGGTAATACTCGACGAACGGGCTTTAATTCAAGACGAAACGTGCAACATTTACATCTGAATTGTAAAATATTTTAAGAACGACTTTTCAGTTATTCTTTTTATTTATCTTTAAACAGATTTTAGTCTGCTTATTTTATGAAGAAAAAGGTTGTACTTGTTCAGGATAATAAAGATATCTTAGATATTATGGACCAGGTATTGGAAGAAGAAGGTTATGATGTTACCGCATCGTTAACAACCGAACCTATAGAAAAAATAGATGAAATAGCACCTGATGTTGTAATTGTGGATGATCACATCAAAGGCAAAAAGAAAGGATCGGAAGTGATTAAAGAACTTAAATCTGACCCTGAAACGGAAGATGTATCGGCCGTATTAACCTCCACATCAAATAACTTACCTCAACAGGCCGAAGATTGCAAAGCCGACGATTATATTGAAAAACCATTTGATATCGATCACATGGTTGAAGTGGTGAAGAAAAATACTTAATAAAGCATCGTCATTTCGATCCGATAGTTATCGGATGGAGTGCAACGGAATGGAGAAATCTATAAGAGCATTTTTATTAAATTTAACTTACAGATTTCTCAGCTACGCTCTAAATAACGACTCATTACTCAACATGAGGTTTAAAAGTATCCGTTTTAACCGTTGCCTTTAATTCGTGCAAAATGGTATACAAACCAAAATTGGTCCGGTTAACGTAAATAAAATGTTTTACCCCACGTGCCTGTTTAAATTCAGGCATTTTCGAAATCTTTTCGCCATATAAATATAACTGCTCAAAAAAATCAGGCTTGCTAAAATCAAATGTGGCGCTGGTATAAGGCTTGGCAAACAAACTGATCATTTCGCGGTACGATTTATAATAAAATTCAACCTGTTCCGGAGTATCGTCCGAATGTATCATATCCAGCTTCCTAAACGCATCAATGGTTTTGTTCTTATCATTGATCACATCGGTGGAGATCAGAGAAAAAAACGGATAATAAAAATCATCCGGCATTTCTTTAATACAGCCAAAATCGATTACGCCAAGATTTTCGTCGGGCGTGATCATAAAATTGCCAGGGTGTGGATCGGCATGTACAGCTCTTAATTCGTGCTGTTGGAAATTGTAGAAATCCCACAAAGCCTGCCCGATTTTATTCCTGAGTTCCTGGGAGGGATTGGTTTGTAAAAACTCTTTTAAATGCAGGCCATCAATCCAATCCATGGTAATAATCCTTTTTCCTGATAATTCAGGATAATATTTCGGGAATACCACATGATCGAGGTTTTTACAGGCTTCAGAAAATTCGATCGAACGCCTTACCTCCAGTTCATAATCAGTTTCTTCCAGCAAGCGTTCTTCAACCTCTTTAATGTAAATGCTCAGTTCCCTTTCCGACATGCCCAATAAACGGAAGGCAAAAGGTTTCACCAATTTTAAATCAGATGAAATGCTATCACCCACACCTGGGTATTGAATTTTAACTGCAAGTTTTTTACCATTAAGCGTAGCTTGATGCACCTGGCCGATTGAAGCCGCATTGCTCGATGCTAAATTAAAGCTGTCGTAAATATTTTCTGGTGTTTTACCGAAATTCTTAGTAAAAGTGCGTACAATCAACGGACCCGAAAGGGGTGGGGCATTGTACTGCGACTGGGTAAATTTATCTACATAAGATTTTGGCAGGATATTTTTATCCATACTCAGCATTTGTGCAATTTTTAAGGCACTGCCTTTTAATTCACTTAACGATTTATAAATGTCAGTGGCATTATCCTCGTTAAGCTGCTCGCGGTCCATTTCTGGATTAAACAGTTTTTTAGAATAATGTTTAATATAATTGCCCCCGATCTGGATACCGGTTTTAACAAATTTCGCTGAACGTTCTACCTTGGTAGTCGGAATACTTTTTTGTGTTTTCATCTAATCTTTAAAACCTCATCTTATCTGCAAACTTCCCATTTCTTGATAAAAACTTGCCATATTCCAATAAATTATCGATTGGTGAGTGCTGAAAAAGATCAAAAGTAACATTGATGCCTTTTTCTATCGCTTCGTCGCTTTTTTCAAAACCTTCGCTGTCATCATTGATCCAGAAATTAACAATAAAAGCAAACTGGACCCACAACGCATCTTTATATCTTTTAGTTAAAAAACGGCGTTCAGCAAGCTCACCGCTGTCTAAACCTTCATCGATAATCTCCTGTGCAAAGTTTTCGAAAATCGGTTTTACCCCGGCGAGTACATCGGGTGTAGAAAATTTTCCACGGTGATTTTTTAAACTATAAATCACAAAACTTCTTTCGTTTTTCAGGTTTTCCAGATAGCTGTAAAAGAAAGAAAGCATTTTTTCTCTGGCTGTATACTGTAGCCAAACTTCCTGTTCTTTGATTTTACTGATCGTTTCGAAAGTAAGTTCGAACCAGATTGTTTTCTCTATGCTTTCGAAAGAAGAAAAAAACTGATAAAAATCCGCCTCGGTAATTTTAAGCTTTTTTACAAAAACATAAACCGATTTTGGTTTTTCATTGTTGGTTAAAACATAATCTAAATATGCTTTTCTGATTTGTTGAGCGGTTGCCATATAGCTGTTTTTTACAAGTATAACGTTTAATTTATTTGCTTGTTTTCAACGCGGCTTTTTTGTCGATCATAAAAATGTAATAATAGCTTTCAAAATATTTGAAAGTTGGTTTTTGACTAATTTACTTAGTTTTAAGCTGATTGAATTGTGGATAATTATTTTAAATAAAACTAAAATAATTAGTATTTTTGTATTGAATTCTTCCCCTAATTAAAGCAAGATAATATGATTCAGTTAAATGATTTTTTATATGGCAAAATGGAATTGCCAGAGGTATTTTCTGATCTGTTAGAAACTGATGCTTTAAAAAGGTTAGCGGGCGTACATCAAAGTGGTGCGATATTTTTGGTTAACCCTGATATTTCCCATTCAAGGTTGGAGCACGCCATTGGGGTAACCATGTTAATCAGAATGCTTGGTGGTTCAGAACTGGAGCAGATTGCCGGTTTACTACATGATATTTCGCATACCGCTTTTTCTCATGTGGGCGATTATGTTTTTGGCAACACTGATGAAGATTACCACGAAAAGGTTTTTGCAGAGATTTTGTGTAAATCTGAAATTCCAGATGTTTTATTGAAATATGGGTACAATATTAATCAGATCCTTTATGGAAGTTTTGCAATTTTGGAGCAGCCTTTACCAGCGCTCTGTGCCGACCGTTTAGATTATACCCTGCGTGATGGCATTCATGGTGGTGTGATTTCGCGTCAGCGGGCACGCGAGTTTTTGACCGCTGTGGTTTTAAAAGACGGAAAAATTGCCGTAAATAATGAAGCAGAGGTAGCCTGGATCAACGAAGCATTCGAAAAGTTAAATAATGAAGTTTTTAAATTACCGCTTCACCTTTATGCCAATGGCAAAATAGCAGAACTGATTAAGAAATTTTTGGATAAGGGTTTATTGGTTGAAAGTGATCTGTTTAAAACCGATACCATGTTGTTGAACAAAATTAGGACAACCTACGAGGGGTATGAAGCCATTAAGTCGATTAAACAGTTAAAAGGTTTTGCAGAGTTTATGCGCCATGGCGCCGTACCGAAAATTAAAACCAGGAAACTGGATGCGCTTCTGGTGTAGGCGGTGAGTGATTGGAGATAAGCCATTAGTGTTAAAAGGATATCTGTTCAAAGCGATATGTCATCCAAGAGATTATTTGTTTATAAAAATTAATATGGATATCAGAGGATTTTAGCGAATTGACAGGCTGCGAAAAATCGTCAACAATTAACCATAACCAGTTTACAATTGGCAGTTTGCAATTACTAATGAACTAGTGACCAATGAACTAATAAACCAATGAACTTTTCTACCTATATTGTACAAAATTTAATATTATGTCTGCAATAGAAATTATTTTAATCGGTGTGGTAGTCCTGTTGATTTTTGGGGGTAAAAAACTACCTGAGTTAATGAGGGGAATAGGGAAGAGCGTTAAGGAATTTAAAGACGCCAAAAACGAACCACCGGTTAAATAAATAAGGTTTGTAAAACATTTGTTTAATGGCGCTGTTTTTAATCAAATAACCTCAACATGGAAAATCAAAAACAAGACCAGGCAAAATCAAAATCTGATTTCACAACAGAAAATGCTAAACATCCTGAAAAAGGATTAAACAACTGGAATGATCGTTTAGATGAAAACCTGGAGCCTGAAGATCAAAATAACAGCATCGCCGACGAAAAAGCAAAAGATTTTTCTGAAAAATATGGAAGCGGTGATCAATCTGACGAAAGCAATAACTGAATATTTATTATATAATGGTTTGATTATTATGGGCTAATTGCTTTTATTCAATAATAATAATGTTGAGCTCTTCAAAATTTTTACACCAGTCCCGGGAGTTTATTACACGAAACAAGATTTTCTCGCTTAAAAAATGTTAATTTTTTTCCATGTGATTTGATTAATGGTATATTGCATATCTATATCAAACAAACATGTATAACGTTTTCAAAATAAGCTGATAAGTAATGAACAGGCGTTGGTTATTGGTTTTATTTTTTTTGCTATTTGCATCATCTTTATCTTATGCCCAAAATACTTCTAACAAGGGAAAGGATTTTTATGTTACATATACAGGCCATGTTGATGGCAAGAAAACAAGATTAACTTTATTTTTATCTGCTGATAGGGCCACAAAATATCAGGTTACTGTGGGTAATAATGTGGTTTCGTCGGGTACTGTTCCTGCCAATACCTGTTTACCTGTTATTATCGATCCAAATGTTGCTGCCAGCGACGCCTACATTGGGTCTAATGATGTGATTGAAAGTAATAAAGCCATTCACGTAACCACTAGCGATAATCCAATTTCATTATATAGTGTAATTGCCTATCAGGCCCGCACAGGTGGTACTATGGTGCTTCCAACCAATACTTTAGGTAAAGAGTATTATACTTATAGTTATCAAAGCGCTAATACCAATGGTAATTATGCCGAATTTACCATCGTTGCTGTAGATGATGATACCGAAATAGAAATCACGCCTACAAGTGGCAATGCGGCTCATCAGGCCAATCAAACCTTCACAAAAACATTAAATAAGGGAGAGATTTATCAATATCAGGCTACCAATGATTTATCTGGCAGCCATATTAAATCTACTAAGGGATGTAAACCGATTGCGGTTTATTCTGGTAATACCTGGGCATCATTTTGTGAGCAGGGAAGCAGTAGAAATCCAAGTGGTGGCGATAACCTTTATCAGCAGTTGTTTCCGGTTACGGCCTGGGGAAAAAACTTTGTAACTGCACCTTTTTACAATACAACACATGGCAATACGGATGTTTTTCGGGTAATTGTTTCTGAAGATAATACGGTTTTAACCGTAAACGGAAGTACAACGGATGCCAACGGAACCTCGTTGAGGAATCCTTATCAAAAAGGCGCAATTGTTACTTTTTTTTCTACTTCAGCTAATGTGATTTCCGGTAGTAAACCCATTTCTGTGGCACAATACCAAACTTCTCAAACCTGTAATTTAAGCAATCGGACAACACCAAACGCAAACGATCCCTATGTTGGTGATCCAGAAATAACTGTACTTAACCCGGTTGAGCAGACCTTAAGTAATATTACTGTTTATTCGAGATTGGATAATGTGATTACGAATATCAATAAGTTTTTCATTAATGTGATCATTAAAACTGCGGATATTCCTTCATTCCGTTTAGATGGAAATCCAGTTTCAAATTTTGTTGCGATAAACGGCGAGTATAGTTATGCTATTGTTGATGTGAGCTTAAGTCAGCAGGCACAGCACCGCTTATCTGCTGCAGGAGGTTTTTCGGCTATTGCTTATGGTTATGGCTCGGTTGAATCTTATGCCTATCTCGCCGGTGCCAACATTCAGAATTTTACCTTTCAGCCTGTAAACGAAGCTACTGGAAAAAATGTAACCAGCGGATGTTTGGGCGAAATCATCAAGTTAAAAATCAATCTTCCTTATCAACCCACCCAATTGGTTTGGGATGTACATAATGGTGATGGCGTAATTACCGAAACAGCACCTACGTCGCAGGGTACATTCACCAATAACGAGGTTACGTATTATACTTATTTTTACCCTAAAGAAATCAAATACGATACACCTGGAGATTACCAGTTTAAAGTAATATCGACCAAACCCACTGCCGATGATTGTGGTAATATCGAAGAGCTTGTAGCCGATTTTACAGTTGATAATCAACCTTCGTCTATTGCCGATGTTCCTGAAACCGGCTGTCAGGCCAGTGGCGTTCAGTTTACAGATAAAAGTAAATCCAATTCCGATTCGAGAAGCATTACACAATGGTTATGGGATTTTGGTGATGGAGAAACTTCAACAGAACAAAATCCGGTTCATATTTTTAAAAAAGCAGGACAATTTAAAGTAATTTTAACAGCTACAACCGATTCTAAATGTACAGATGTATCTGAAGAATATCCTATCCTGATCAATCCTCAGCCGGTATCTGATTTTGAGGTAAGTAGCTTGTGCACAGATAAACCGATCAAAATAACTGAAAAATCGACAATAGAGAATCCAGCGAAAATTGTAAAATGGACCTGGAATTTTGGCGATGGTTCTGCAGATGATACCAATCAAATTCCAGTGCATCAGTATAGTGCTACTGGTTCTTATACCATTACCTTAACCACCGTGAGTGATAAAGGCTGCGTAAGTGAGGTAAAATCAAAAACGGTAAGCGTAATCAATCCCCAGCAAGCTGATTTTATCCTTCCTGATTTTTGCCTGGATGATGGAGTGGCCAAATTTAAAAATACCTCAAAAAATGCAGATGGAAGCATTACTGATTTAACCGCTCAGTGGACTTTCACCTTTAATAATAATACTGTAGCAACCTCAACTGATTTTAATGGTTCCTTTTCACCTATTGTTACCGGTGATTATAATGTAGTTTTAGTTGTAAAAAATATAGATGGCTGTGAAATGTCAAAAACGCTTACATTTACCGTAAATGGGGCGGTTAAAACTGCCGATTTTGATATTGTAAAAAATAACGTTTGTGTGAGTGATAAAATCATCATAAAAAATACTTCAGCTACTTTTGCAGGCAAGATTACCAAAATTGAGATTTATAGGGATTACCCAAATGAAACCAGTATTTATAAAACTATTCCTTATCCGGATGACAGCGATATAGAGATCCAGTACAATACTTTTGGAGGCACTGCAGATCGAAGCTTTAATGTCAGGCTTGTAGCTTATTCAGGAGAAAGTTGTTTTAAACCCGTAGATAAATCAGTTACGTTAAAACCAGAGCCGCAATTGGAGTTTGATACTATGCCTGCTGTTTGTGAAGCCGATGGAACAGTGCTCATTATACAGGCGAGGCAGAAAACCGAAGAAGAAGTGACCGGAGGTAGCGGCGAATATGCCGGAGATGGCATGAAGGCCGACGGAACCTTTAACCCTAAAATCGCTGGGGTTGGATCACATACCATTACTTATACCTTTAAAGGCGCCAACGATTGTTCTTCTTCAATCAGCAAAAACATCGAAGTGTATGCATCTCCTGTGGCCGATGCAGGTAATTTGATCTATATCCTGGCTGGCGGACAGATCGAAATCCCTGCAACTGCTGAAGGAACCAATTTAAAATACGAATGGTCGCCGGCAACTGGTTTAAACAAAACCAATGTGTTAAATCCAATCGCTTCACCCGAACAGGATACAGAATATACTTTAACAGCAACTACTCAGCCCGATGGTTGTGCAGCTACTGCTAAAGTTTTGGTAAAAGTGTTGCAGATGTTAAATCCACCCAATACCTTTACACCAAATGGCGACAACGTAAACGATACCTGGATTATCAAGTATTTAGAATCATATCCTAAGGCCACTGTTGATATTTTCAATAGAAATGGCCTTAAAGTATTCTCAAGTAAAGGGTATAAAGTTCCCTTTGATGGAACTTACCAGAACGAACCGCTTCCGGTTGGCGTTTATTATTACATTATTAACCCGCAGAACGGACGAAAAACTATAACAGGACCTCTCACAATAATCAGATAGAATTGAAAAAGATCATAGCTTTATTTACGCTTTTTATAACTTTTAATAGTTTTGCGCAGCAAAAACCACAGTACACCCAATATATTTTTAACCAGTACCTCTTAAATCCTGCACTTTCGGGTATTGAAAATTACCTCGATTTTAAAGCGGGTTACCGTAAACAATGGTCGGGTATTACCGATGCACCTCAAACGTCTTTTGTATCAGCACACTGGGCATTGGGTGATAACCAGTTATGGAGTAATGCATTGACTTCTTTTCCTGAGCAAACGGGTAATCCGATGGATAGGAACTATATGCAGAACTACATGTCGTCACCATCTCACCATGGGATGGGAGTAACGGCTGTATTGGATAAAACCGGACCTATAAAACGGTTGGATGCTAATGTAACCTATGCTTATCATTTACAATTGAGCAATAATTTTAATTTATCGGCGGGTGTTGCTGCAGGGATATCGAGTATTTCATTGGATGTTAACGCACTTACTTTTGATACCCCGATTGATCCGATTATGAACAGGGCGCTGATTAATCAGGTAAAACCCGATTTAAGCATAGGTTTATGGTTGTATGGTGCAAGGGTATTTGCAGGTTTATCGGTACAACAGATTTTGCCGCAAAAATTAAGCTTTACGGGCGATAATACCTATAATTTAGGTAAAGAAGCACCACACTATTTTGCTACCGGAGGTTATAAATTCTTTGTAGATGATGAGATTTCAGCTATCCCTTCGATAATGGTAAAATATGTATCGCCGGCACCTGTCTCTTTTGATTTAAACATGAAACTGGCTTTTAAGGATAAAGTCTGGTTGGGAGGAAGTTATCGTAAAGATGACTCTTTTGCCGCAATGGCGGGTTTTAATATTGGTAAAATGGTTAACCTCACTTATTCTTATGATTTTACCACTTCTCAATTAAATCAGGTCAGCAACGGTAGTCACGAAATTGTGCTGGGTATATTGCTCAATAACGTTTACAAAGTGCCATCGTATATTAAAATGTGGTAATTAAGTTAACAGTTGGTAATTTTCAGTTGAAAATTCTATCGTTACAACGGATAGTTTATGCCCACGGTATGTTGATCCTTTTAGTATTAACCAACTGTAAACTTCTAACTGTAAACTGACTTATAGTTCTTTTCTTAACCTTGCAACCGGAATATTCATTTGCTCGCGATATTTTGCAACAGTTCTTCTGGCAATGTTATAACCTCTTTCTTTTAAAATTTCGGTTAATTTTTCGTCAGCCAAAGGTTTGCGTTTATCTTCATTGCCAATGCAATCTTCCAATATTTTTTTAACCTCTTTATTCGAAACTTCTTCACCGTTTTCGGTCTGAATAGCTTCCGAGAAGAAAGATTTAAGCAGGAAAGTACCAAATTCGGTTTGTACATATTTAGAGTTTGCCACCCTCGATACGGTTGAAATATCCATATCGATTTTATCAGCTATATCTTTTAAAATCATCGGGCGCATTTTACGCTCATCAGCCGTTAAAAAATATTCGTACTGGTAGTGCATAATGGCGTTCATCGTTTTCAACAAAGTCTGTTGTCTTTGTTTAATTGCATCAATAAACCAACGTGCCGAATCCAGTTTCTGTTTTACAAACTGAACGGCTTCTTTCAGCTTTTTATCTTTTGATGAAGCTTTATCATAATGCTCGAACATTTCCTGGTAGGATCTGCTTACCTTAAGTTCCGGGGCATTTTTCGAGTTTAAGGTTAAAATCAGTATGCCATCGTTATTGCTGATGTGAAAATCAGGGATAATCTGCATCTGTTTGGTAGTCACCTGGTTGGCATCGCCTGGTTTCGGGTTTAAACGCAGAATTTCGTTCACCACCTCTTTCAGTTCTTCGCTATCTAAACCTAAGCTTTTTTCTAATTTATCGTAATGTTTGCGTGTAAACTCATCCAGGTAATTTTCTACCACATTCATTGCTTTAATGATAATGGGATTGCCCGGATCTTTCCTTTTCAACTGGATAAGCAAACATTCTTTTAAATCTCTGGCTCCAATGCCCGGAGGATCAAAACTTTGGATCAGTTTTAACATTTCCAGTACGTCTTCTTCTTCTACCATTACATTCTGTGAGAAAGCAAGGTCATCGATCATTGAACCCAGCGGACGGCGTAAATAACCATCATCGTCTAAACTGCCGATAATCTGTTTACCGATAATGAAATCCTGATCAGATAGAGGAATGAGATCTAGTTGCTCCTGTAAACTTTCGAAAAATGTACTTTCAATGGCGATTGGAGTTTCTTTTTTCTCCTCATCATCATCTCCATTGTTGTAATTAGTGCTGTAATCGTTGGTAGAATCATCCTGCAGATAATCATCCACATTAAATTCATCCATACTGGTATCTTCTGATGATTGTTCGTAATCCTCAGGACCATCATTTAAATCGTCGTACTCGCTTTTAGGCTCGTCCTGAGTCATTAAACTAGGATCTTCAAGCGCCGGGTTTTCTTCCAGTTCTTCTTTTACACGCGTATCTAAAGCAACGGTTGGCACCTGTAACAGCTTGATAAACTGAATTTGCTGTGGTGATAACTTTTGTAATAATTTTTGTTGTAGATGTTGCTTTAGCATATTAAATATAAAAGAATAGGGCAAAAATAAACAATAGATTTCAGATATTCTTCGCAATTGCTCTAAATGCTATCGATATGTCCGGTTTTTTAAAATTATCTGCTAAACATTTGGATTGAATTTAATGTTTGCTATTTTAGTAAATAAATAAACTAAAATTAAAAAATATGGGATTTGTAAAAGAATTTAGAGATTTTGCAGTTAAGGGAAATGTGCTCGATTTAGCTATCGGTGTAATTATTGGTGCAGCTTTCGGTAAGATTGTGAGCTCATTGGTTGAAGACATTATTACTCCTGCAGTTTTAGGCCCTGCATTAAAGGCAGCTGGTTTAGAAGACCTCAGTAAACTTACCATTGCGGGTACTGCTATTAAGTATGGTAATTTCCTTTCGCAGGTGATTTCTTTTATCATTGTTGCACTGGTTCTTTTCCTGATTATTAAAGCAGCCAATAATTTGAAAAAGAAAGAAGAAGCCGCTCCGGTTGTAGCGCCTGTACCTACAAAAGAAGAAGTGCTTTTAACAGAAATAAGAGATTTACTAAAAGCCAAAGCATAATAAAAAAGCTCCGCAGACTGATCCCACCTGCGGAGCTTTTTTTAATAACTCCTTTTTAACGATGGATCAGTAATAATGATGTAATCGCCCAGGTTTTTGAATTTGTCCCAATCAGGACTGGCGAAACTTGCGTCAGAAAAGGATGAGATGTTCAGGATTTTCAATTTTGGATTGGCTTGCGCCAGTTTGGCCAAAGTGCCCAGTTTTTCATCACTATGAAAACGGCCGTTAAGTTGTAAAACCTTTATTCCTTTATTTGCTTTTGTAAATTTATTGATCGACCAGGCCATGGTAGCATCCCATAGATTTTGTGTTTGGTAAATCTGCATCGGTCCCATGTTATGGCCACCTAAAGTTTCTATAAATTTTTCATAATACCTTCCTTTAGCCGTATCAATAGGTAGCGGTGGCAAAAAGTTGAATGATGTTTTTGGGAATTTTTCCAATACTTTTAATCCGCCCATGGTAACCGCATTGCTGTATCGGGTTGCAGCATTGGCTGCAATCACTTTTAAGTGGTGCTCTTTGGCGTATTCTACCAAAGGTTTATAATCTTTGTAATTTCCCCAGGCTCTCCCTTCTTTGATAAAGTTCTTTTCCGAAATCAGTCCGGCTAAATATTCATCCAATTCCGGCTGTACATCAGTGTGGAACATTTCTAATGACAAGGCCGTTTTTTGAGGATAGGCTGTGCCCAATTTCTTAAATATTTCAGCCTCCAGGTAATGCCCGATGGAATCGTTGTGGTCTTCACCAAAAAAGAGCACATCGTTAGCTTGCATATCCGCAACAATATCATCAATGGTTACGGTTTTTTGCTTTTTTACATCGTATATTTTGTAATGGCTGCTAATTTCCTGTGCATATACTGCTGAAGAAATGCTTAAAGCCAATATTAATAAGAATAATTTCATGCCCTCAAAATAGCAAAATAATTTTCACCGATAAAATTAGGCCATTTACCGCCTTTTGACCAGTTCTTGCGCCTGGTGTATATAATGCGTAAGCACTTATCAATACTTTTGGATTATTAAATATTACACACATGAATAATCTTAATCATAACGATAATAACAACACCAAAAATCCCGGGCGGGCTTTAAGTGGTTTCATCATAGCGATCGTTGGGATCGCACTTTTGTTAAATAACATGCATTTAGATATCCCGGAATGGGTATTGAGCTGGTCTAATTTTTTAATCTTAATCGGTGTATTTATTGGCGTTCGCCGTAACTTTAAAGGAATAGCCTGGTTAATCCTGATTTTGATCGGCGCTTACAATACTTTAGATAATATGAATCTTGATTTTGATCCATCTAAGTATGCTTTAGGCTTCGGTTTGGTGATTGTTGGAGCTTTTATGATTTTCAGGCCAAAAGATTCACAATTATTTGGCAGAAAGCGTAAATATAAAAATAAAGCCAATTTTGATTTTAGTGAAAGTACTAATGATAAAACGGCAAATAATAACGATATTATTGATGTAACGGCCATTTTTGGGGGAAGTACGCAGACTGTTTATTCTAAAAACTTCCAGGGAGGTGATATTATGGCAATTTTTGGTGGGGCAGATATTGTGATGACGCAGGCCGATTTTCCTGAAACAGTATCGCTGGATGTTACTGCCGTTTTTGGAGGGATTAAATTAATTGTTCCACAAAATTGGGCCATAAAATCAAACGTCACCGCATTATTCGGTAGCGTAGAAGATAAAAGATCTCATTTAATGCCCGTATCAGAAATGACAAAAACATTGATTTTGGATGGTACAGCGTTATTTGGGGGGATCGAGATCAAAAGTTTCTAAACATATAAAAAACATCGCCTATGAAATGGTTTGCAGTAAATTGTATCTATCAGGTAATTTGTGGTGAAGGAAAGCACACGCCTCAGTTTAATGAGCAAACGCGTTTAATACAGGCAGAAGATATTGCAAGGGCCTTAGATAAGGCAAAATTGAATGCCGTACACTTTAACCCTCCCTTTAATAACTGTAAAGGCGATAAAGTTGTATGGAAGTTTATAGGTGTAGGAGGAATATCGGCAGTTGAAGAACCAGCTGATGGTGTTGAAGTAAGTTCGAGGATTGTTGAACCGAAATCGGTAGACAAATACCTCGAAAAGCTCAAACACCGAAATAAATCATTAACTAATCAAAAACTGCTTTGACAACTAGACCTTTATCCGTTCCACAGATACAAAAAACATCGCTTGCACTGGCAATCGTATGGACAGTATTGTGTGGCGTTGGATTACATTATGTGGTAAATTTCTCCTGGTGGATATCCGTAGCCGATAGCCTGATCAATAATTTTTTATTGGCATTGGCCTGCATCGGGATCAGCAATATGCTGGGTTATTATCAGCCAAAAAATGAACGTATCCTCTATGTACTGATTATTACCCTCGCCCTTACATTTGTAATTATTTATGCCGCAAAATATAGCATGCTTTATATTTTTGCCGATTACAAAGAGTACAAAGATTTTTATAATTTTTCATTTGCTTTCCGCGGACTGATTTCTTTTATGTGTTTGGCCTGGTGTTCGTTGGCCAATATCTTATGGTATAGGTTAGAAGAACAATCAGAAACGCACGAAAGGCTTTCTGCAGCCAAAAGTCTCGCAAAAGAAGCCGAACTGAATAAATTAAGGCACCAGTTACAACCACACTTTCTTTTTAACAGCTTAAATTCGGTATTTGCCCTCACCATGGTTAACCCGAAAGAGGCAGGGGTGATGATTATGAAACTAGCTTCTTTCCTCCGCGGAACTTTAAAACGTGATGATGAATTATGGGTTTCGGTAGAAGAAGAAATGGAGTACATCCAGTTGTACCTCGATATCGAAAAAGTAAGGTTTAGTCATAGGTTAAATATTGAAGTGAATGTTGCCGAAGATACTTTGAATCTTTGTTTGCCAGGAACCTTATTGCAGCCCATTGTAGAAAATGCCATTAAATTCGGACTTTACAATACTTCTGCCGGAATTACGATTAAGGTAGATGTTACTGTAGAACATAACATTTTACAACTAAGGGTACAGAATCCGTTTGATCCTGAAATGAAGGCTGCTGGAGGAACCGGATTTGGTTTAAGTGCCATTAAACGTAGGTTATATCTGTTATTTGCAAATACCCATTTATTACAAACCGATATTGAGGCAAATAATTTATATATTACCACCCTAAAAATTCCACAAAAAAATGATCAGAACAATACTAATTGACGATGAGCCTTTAGCAAGAGATATTGTAAAATATTACCTTTCAGATCATGCAGAAATAGAGATTGTAGCCGAATGTGGTGATGGGTTTGAAGGATTAAAAGCAATTACCCTACATAAACCCGATTTGATTTTTCTGGATATCCAGATGCCCAAAATAAGCGGTTTCGAAATGCTCGAACTCGTGGAAGATAAACCTGCCGTAATTTTTACAACAGCTTTTGACGAGTTCGCCATTAAAGCATTCGAGGTGAATGCGGTCGATTATCTGCTAAAACCGATTGATAAATCACGTTTTGATGCAGCCATTAAAAAGCTGCCGAACAAATTAAACCAGACAGAAAATACCGAAGCGGTTTTAGATGCAGCAGCCTTAAGCCCGGCCCAAAACAATAGGGTAGTGGTTAAAAAGGATGGTGTAATCAAAATTATCCCTGTTGCCGATATCAATTATTTGGAAGCAGATGATGATTATGTAAAATTGAGTACGGTTGATGGTTCGTTCTACAAAAATAAAACCATGGCCTATTTTGAGCAGACACTTGATGCAGGTCAGTTTATCCGTATACACCGTTCGTACATCATTAACCTGGCACAGGTAACTAAAATAGAGTTAAAAGAGAAAGATAGCTATGTGGTGCTGTTAAAATCGGATATCTGGTTGCCGGTTAGTAAAACTGGCTATGTAAAACTGAAAGCGGCGTTGGGATTGTAAAAAAGAAGAACTGCTTATTTCGTTCCATTGGAACGAATCATAGGTAGAAAAAATGCAATAGGCATATTTTCGTTCCGTAGGAACGTTTCGTTAAAAACAATCATTTATAAACGAACCATTGGCCTTATTTTTCAAAAGATTTTTTACATTTGCATTAAATAGAAAAAATAATAATTAATCACTCTTGCATTTGTAGAGAAATCGCTTTATATTTGCACCTCTTAATTTTACAATAGATAATATACAGTCATGAAAAGAACATACCAACCTTCGCAAAGAAAGAGAAGAAACAAACACGGCTTCCGCGAAAGAATGGCAACAGCTAACGGCAGACGAGTATTAGCATCACGTCGTGCTAAAGGAAGAAAAAGATTAACAGTTTCTGACGAACGCAAGCATAAAGCATAATTTTTGATTGCTTTTCCGTTAATCCGGAATTGGCAGATCAAAATCTGCAGTTATCAATCAAAAATATATGTACACATTCAGGAAAGAAGAACGGTTATGCAGCAGGAAATATTTAGACCTGTTGTTTAAAAACGGTTCTTCTTTTTTATTATACCCTTTTCGGGTTTCCTATCTTTTTGTCGATCAACCAGCTGATTTGCAGGCACAGGTGGTCATCAATGTTCCTAAAAAAAGATATAAACGGGCTGTCGACCGTAATCTGCTCAAGCGCCGCATCCGCGAAGCTTATCGCTTAAATAAACAAGATAAATTATACCTTCCACTACCTGCTGATAGGGGTTTGCTTTTGTTTTCCATCCAGTTTGTGGGGAAGGATAAATATGAATTTGCCTTTATCGAGAAAAAACTGATCGCTACTTTCAAGCGTTTCCAAAATTTAATCCAGCCCAATGAAATTCATCAATAAAGTTTTCGGCTGGTTCTTTCTAGGTTTGATCAAAATTTATCAGTACGCCATTTCACCCATGCTTGGCGCAAATTGCCGCTTTACACCAACCTGCTCGCAATACGGCATAGAAGCGATCAAAAAACACGGACCATTTAAAGGTGGCTGGCTGGCATTAAAACGCATTGGTAGATGCCATCCCTGGGGCAAACACGGACATGATCCGGTCCCATAATGAGGTTCATTAGTTTATTGGTTAATTTGTCATTAGTTTTTTCCGAATCGCTTGATCGATTGGTCTAAAAATTCCGTTTTTTACTTAATAATCACAATTTAAAGATTCTGGTAAAGATCCTTCGACTACGCTCAGGATGACATAACTCGAAGGTTAATTGACTATAGACTTAAGACTCTAGACTTCGGACTAGCAACCTCCATCTTCCATAATCCCTCTTACATCTTCCATTTTTACTTATCTTTGCCCTATGGCTAAAATACTTCAAATAGAAACGGCTACAGCAATTTGTTCTGTGGCATTATCTGTTAACGGCGAAACAATTTCATTTAAAGAAGAGCAAGGACAAAATTTGCATGCGGCAAATTTAACCCTGTTTATAGATGAGGTAATTAAAACTGCTGGATTAAATTATTCAGAATTGGATGCCATCGCCGTAAGTAAAGGCCCGGGATCTTATACGGGGCTTCGGATCGGTGTTTCTACCGCCAAAGGGCTCTGTTATGCCTTGGATAAACCTTTAATCGCCATTGAAACATTAGAAATGATGGCTGCTGGTTTCTTGTCTGAAAATCCTGATTATACAGGCTTAATCTGTCCGATGATTGACGCCCGTAGGATGGAGGTTTATACTACAGTTTTTGATCCTTTATTAAATGTATTATTGCCAACTGAAGCTAAAATTATCGACGAAACGAGTTTTAACGACTTCCTTACGCAACAAAGCATTACCTTTTTGGGCGATGGAGCTGCCAAATGCGCCGAAGTTTTAACTCATCCTAATGCAAGGTTCGATGCCGCTAATTTTAATTCTGCCTCATACATGTCGAAATTAGCCAGTCAAGCCTTCGATAAAGGTAATTTTGAAGATGTAGCTTACTTTGAGCCTTTTTACCTGAAAGATTTTGTAGTTACACAATCAAAAAAACAACAGGTACAGGGTTAAGCTTATTTTCTTTTAAAGATCGAAAACAGACTTTTAAAGAAACTTCCACCATCACTACTATCGTTTATACCTGGTATCACATCGGCAAATTGTGGATGGTTAACCACGTTGCCAAATTTAATGCCTACACCCATATAAAAAGAAGCACCATTAGGTCCGCTGCCTACACCAGCATCGTTTTTAATTGTTCCGAGGGCTTGGAAACTGGTTGCAACTAGATTGTCAGTACCTAAAAACAGTTCGAAATTGGGCGTTTGGTATTTACCCTGCAAGCCAACCATAAAAACACCGTTTAAATTATACAAAGGAGTTACACTTCCTGAAAAATCGTTGACAATAAAGGTATTTACAAAAGCAACATCTCCACCTTTATAAAACAGGTTTTTCGAAACGGCCAATGCTGGTTTGTAAAAACCATAGCGTTTAGACATATAAACATCCAGTTTAGCGTTGGTAGGGGCCAAAAACTTCTTAGGTTGCTCTGCCAGTAAAAAAATATCCTTTATTTCCTGATTGGTATTCGATTGGTTGTTTTCCAGGTTTTCAATCAGTTTCGATCGATTTATTGTAGTACGTTGCGTATTGCTGCGCCACCAGATAAAACCTAAATCTTTAACATTAGCCATTAAAAATAAACCTTTTTTCGTGGTATAATTTGTTCCAAAACCTAATGATAACCCCGGGTTTTTAAAATTGGGGAAGAAGTTTTTCTTATCTACCTCATTAAAATCAGTGAAGTTGGCCGAATAAGTTCCATCCAAACCAATCAGCATGGATGATGCTTCCGGATCGATATAGAGATAGGAATTGGAAATATCGAGTTTATTATACAGAATTCCGCTTAATAAACTGGCTTTTAAACCAAAAGCTAGTCTTTTGTTCCAGTTTTCGCGGTAGGTAAAGCTGAACTGGTGGTAGCTTTGTTCGTATCCTTTGGTATCGAATATACCTGTATATTGCTTATTTGGTGTGAAACGTTCAAAAGAATCAAAAATAGCCAAAGTTTCGTTGGTATAGTCTACATGGGCATCAGACCTGATCTGCCACGAAAAGCCCATTTCTTTTTGATATTTATATGATTTGAAAAGACGGAAAGTAGCCACATAAATATTACTGTTTTCGAAGAAATGGTTAATTTCTCCAGTTCCAATAGGTAAACCTGCGGTATTGTACTGGCCCTCTTGCGTTAATCTCCGAACAATATATTTAGAACTGCCCTTATTAATCGCATTCACGCCAAAATATGGAAGCAAGAAATTTGAAGAAAATTTTCGCGACGAATCTAGTGTGAAAGATTTTTGAGAAGGGTTTTCGAAAGCGTCAAACATGGTTCTCGTCCCGAATAGTGCATATTGTTGTGCATTTGCAACCCCGAAGCTGGTCAATGCCAGTAACGCAAGTAAAAGTTTCTTCATGTAAATAGTTTTATCTGGGATGATTTCTTATTAACGGTTACTTAACGAATCTGGTATTTCTGGTTTTAAATATTTGTTTAAAAGCAAGTTAGTAATGAACTTGTTCCGGTCTGCACTCATCTGGTAATAAAAAGTATCAAAACTTTTTAAACCGCTATCGGCCCTTAAATGTTTATAAAACCCCAACTGGATATTGTTTCTGAAAATATCAGCTGAGTTTTTGGTATTGATGTAATAACTCACATTCGAAGTGGTCGAAATCTGGTTAACTGCATCTAAATATTGTGGCGTTTGGATCAAAAGCCTGTTGTTTTTATAATCACTTAAAAACGACTGTAAGGTACTGGCGTTATTGGCCACAATTAAATTGTTATCTACAATAGTATAATATGGTCTTCCGAACTTTTTAAAGGGCTCTCCAAAATAACTGTATAAAATATCTGCTGATTTAAAAAGTTTGATCTCTTCGTTATAATCAGCACTCACATCAAGCAACAGCTGTTTTACCTTTTCGCCATTTGATAAGGAGATTGCCCCTAATTTTTCGGTAGTGCTTAACTGGAAAAGTATAAATTGGTTCTTCGTATAAACCGGGAATATATAATTCAGGTCTATTCTATATTCATCCTTTACCTTTTTGATAACTGTACTGCTTTTTTCATTTAATTTCGCCTGTTCTTGCCAGTTATTTAGCTTTTTTAGCCATTGTTTATAATCTTCATAAGCATATAGGACATAATTTGCAGTATTATCAGGCAGGATATTCTGTATCGAAGTATTTTGTGGTACTGTATTTTCGAACAGTTTAAGGTAGTTTTGCTGATCTTTTAACTCCGTATTTCCACTGAAAAGGATTTTTTCCTTACTAAAATTGTAATTGAGTACCGCAAAACTGTTCTGTTTATTGAAAATTGCAATTTCTCCGTTAATATTTCCGGCAATAATATTCTTTAATAATAAAGGAGCCTGGTTAAAGTTGATGTAAACATGTGCCAGCACATTTTTAATCTGGCGGTTATTCTCCTTAATATACTCGGTAAATGGATTTTCGGTTAAACGTACATTGGCGTTGTTAATTAACTTTAATGAGGTAGAAACGGTTAACACCTGTCCATGAACCCCCAGATAAACCGACAAGCTATCATTTAACTTAACCGTATAAAGTTCTTTTGAATTTTCGCTGATTGCCTTTTTGGTTTTTAGCTGTTCGTAAAATTTTTTAATGTCGTTATCCGGTTGGATCTGTAAGGTAATCAGGAAATTTAAAGTCTTATTCGAGTCGGGGAGTATGCTAATGTACACCTGTTGATCTTTCAGGTATTTGTTAAGACCATTATCATCGATAACGCCGGTTTTTAACAATCTCAAAAGGTTCATTTTATCTTTCCCCAAAACCTGCTGGATAAGGTGCTGGCCTTCCATGATATCGTAAAAACCTTTATCATTCTGAAAAGAAAATACCAGGGCGGCATTATTGGTTGCAGATTGTAGTGCCAGGTCTTTCGCGTCATTATCCGTACCCAATTTCGAAAAATAGAGGTAAGCCATAAAGGCTACACCTAAAAATAATGCACTTGTTAGAATTACGATTTTTTTCATCTGCTGTGCAACAAATTTAATTTATTACATTGATTAGTGAGAAGTTCTTTGTCAATTTATTAATTTAGCGATTGCTACTAGCAAATCATTATGAATAAACGAATAATCCTTACTGCTTCTTTTTTTGGTGCTGTTGCTGTTTTACTGGGTGCCTTCGGGGCACATGGCTTAAAAGCTTTAATCGATGCACCATCATTGGAAATCTGGCAAAAAGGTGTTGATTATCAGTTCTATCATACCTTTGCGTTATTATACCTTTCTACTTTTGCCCGCTACCGGAACAAGCTGATTAATATCGCTTATTTCTGTTTTACATTTGGGATTATTCTTTTTTCGGGCTCGCTGTATTTGTTGGCAACGCGGAGTATATCGCACCTGGGTTTTACGGAATTTATTGGTCCGTTAACGCCTATCGGTGGACTTTTATTGGTGTTGGGATGGATTATGCTCTTTTTTGCAGCATTTAAAGATAAATAATGAACAGTTTCGAAAACGATATTTTTGCAGAAAGAGAAACACTTTTTGTTGAAGTTATTTTGCCTTTATCTTTGGCGAAAAACTATACTTATCGTGTACCTTTTGATTTAAATGACCAAATTGCCGTCGGTAAACGTGTGGTAGTTCAGTTTGGCAAGCACCGCATTTATACAGCTTTGATCAGTGGTATTAGCACCGTTCCGCCAACCGTGTACGAGGCAAAATACATTATCGATGTTGTGGATAATGAGCCTGTAATTACGCCAACCCAGCTTAAATTCTGGACCTGGATGACCAATTATTACATGTGCAATGAAGGGGATGTGATGGCGGCCGCACTGCCGGCAAGTTTAAAACTGGCGAGCGAAACCATTTTGATCCTCCGTGAGGACTATAATGAGGATACTGAACTTACTGATAAAGAGGAAATCATTGTTAATGCATTAAAACAACAAGAAAAACTGACAGTTAACGATGTTTCTAAACTACTCGGGCAGAAAACCGTTTATCCGATTATCAATCATTTATTGGATAAAGAGTTGATTCTGGTGGCCGAAGAGGTGGTGCAGAAGTATAAACCATTACTTAAATCGTTTGTTATATTGAACGATTTTTACAGCGACCAGGAAAATTTAAAGCAACTGTTCAATGTACTCGATAAAGCGCCGAAACAACTGGATGCCTTACTGGGATATCTTAAACTGCAAAAATCTAACCTGCCGATTTCTAAAGAACAGCTTTTGGCCGAAAGCAACTGTGGACCAGCCGCATTAAAAGCCTTAACCGATAAGGATATTTTTGTGGTAATGAAGAGGCCCGTAAGTCGTTTGGCTGCCCATGATGAAGAATTTAGTGTAAATTTCCAATTAAATGAAGGTCAGCAGAAAGCTTTAAGTCAGATTAATGAGTATTTTGAAGAAAAAGAGGTGGTTTTGCTGCACGGGGTTACCGCATCAGGAAAAACACAGGTTTATATTAAACTGATTGAAAAAATTATCCAGAATACAGATGGACAGGTATTATTCCTGCTTCCTGAAATTGCCTTGACCACACAGATTGTAGAACGGATTAAACGTTATTTCGGTAATTCGATAGGGGTGTACCATTCTAAATTCAACAATAGTGAAAGGGTAGAAATCTGGAATAAGGTAAGAACAGGAGCATATAAAGTAATCCTAGGCGCACGTTCAGCTGTTTTTCTTCCGTTTCAGCATTTAAAATTAATCGTGGTTGACGAAGAGCATGAACCCTCATATAAACAATATGATCCGGCTCCACGTTATCAGGCCAGAGATGCAGCCATTTATTTAGGATACCTGCATCAGGCAAAAGTGGTTTTGGGTTCGGCTACACCATCTTTAGAAAGTTATTACAATGCCTTACAGGGCAAGTACGGACTGGTAGAGATGAAAGAACGTTTTGGTGGAGTTCAATTGCCAAACCAACAGGTAGTGAGCATTTCGGAAGAAACGAAGAAAAAAACAATGAGTTCGTATTTTTCGAGCGTATTGATCAAGGATATCGATCTGGCGCTTTCTAAAAAAGAACAGATTGTGTTGTTTCAGAACAGGAGAGGTTATGCCACCATTCTCATTTGTGCCACCTGTGGTTATACGCCGAAATGTGTAAACTGCGATGTAAGTTTAACCTATCATAAAAGCAGTGGAAAATTACATTGCCACTATTGCGGTTATCAGCAGAGCAGTGTTAATATCTGTCCGGCATGCGGTTCTGTGCATGTGGAGCAAAAAGGATTTGGTACCGAACGTATTGAAGAAGAACTCAGATTACTTTATCCAGAAGTGACCATTGCCCGTTTAGATATGGACAGTACGCGAACCAAAAATGGACTGCAGCAGATTTTAAACGACTTTCAGGAAAAGAAAACAGATATATTAATCGGTACACAAATGGTGGCCAAAGGACTGGATTTCGATAACCTGAACCTGATTGGTGTAATTAATGCCGATACTTTGCTTGGTTATCCTGATTTCCGTGCTTACGAGCGTAGTTTCCAGTTATTGGCGCAGGTTGCAGGCAGGGCAGGTAGAAGGGCCGACCAGGGAAATGTTTGCATCCAGACATACGATGCCGAAAACCGGATCATCAAACAGGTGGTGAACAACGATTATGAAGGCATGTACAACGATGAGATTGCGGAACGGGAGAAATTCTTGTATCCACCTTTTTCGAGAATGATATTTTTGTACATCAAACATAAAGATTCTCATGTTTTAGATCATGCTGCTTTTACATTAGCCAATATCCTTAAAGCAAAATTTGGTAAAAGGGTTTTAGGTCCCGAGCAGCCACTGATAAGCCGTGTGAGAAATCTTTACATCAAACAGATCATCATCAAAGCAGACAAACATACTGCCATTCAAAAAGTTAAAGATGCGTTAAGAGAAACCCTGACCGAATTTAATGCAACCAAAGAATTTAAAGGGGTTTTTACTCAAATAGATGTCGATCCGTATTAAGGAATGATTCAATGAATGAATTAGAATATGATTGAATGATTCAATGAATGAATTCGAGAATGTTAGACCAATCATATAAAACTCAATCATTCAATCATTCAAAACTCAATCATTCAATTATTCTATCATTCAATCCTTCTTTAAATGTGGAAAATGTATCATTCTCTAATTCAGGTGATCATTCACTAATTCAATCATTCTCTCATTTTACCCTTGTATCACCGTTTAAGAAACGCTAATTTTGAAGCTCATGGCGTATAAATTTGTTGATAATTACCGAGAACGTGGTGCGAGAAAAAATCTGGTAGAGCTGTTAAGATCTCGTGGGATTGAAGATGAAAATGTGTTAAAAGCCATTGGTAAAGTTCCACGGCATTTCTTTTTTGACGAAACTTTCTGGAATCAATCTTACAAGGATATTGCCTTTCCGATAGGTGATGGTCAAACCATATCACAGCCTTATACCGTTGCTTACCAGAGTGAACTGCTGCACATTAAAAAAGGAGATAAAGTACTCGAAATAGGAACCGGTTCGGGGTATCAAACCTGCATTTTAATGGAACTTGGTGCTACGGTTTTTACGATAGAAAGACAAGAAAATATTTATAACAGAACCATTCAGATTTTGCCTGGAATGGGCTATAGGCCAACTTTTTATTGTGGCGATGGTTCAAAGGGAATTGCTCAGCATGCACCTTACGATAAAATTATTGTAACCGCAGGCGCACCCTTGGTACCCGAAATTTTACTGAAACAGTTAAAAATAGGTGGTATTCTGGTTATACCGGTAGGCGATGAAAAAACCCAGAAAATGGTTACAGTGATCCGCGTAAGTGAAACGGACTACGAAAAAATTGTGTTGGATACGTTTAGGTTTGTGCCTTTAGTGGGCGATCAAGCGTGGTGAGGTTAGTTGGGAGTTTGGAGATTGGAGTTTTGAGGTGAATTCCAACTTAATGTTAAGTACCTCCCAACTCTAAACCCCCAACTCCAAACTAAATTATCTTTTCATCGCTCTATCCAGCTCACGTTTCGTATCCCTATCCTTAATGCTGTCGCGTTTGTCGAATTCTTTTTTACCCTGTGCTAAAGCGATTTCCATTTTGGCGAAACCTCTTTCGTTAATAAAAATGCGTAAAGGGACTATTGTATAACCTTTTTCTTCGCCTTTAAGCTTTAATTTCCTGATTTCTTTTTTCTGTAGCAGTAATGCACGGTCACGCTTAATATCGTGGTGATAAAAAGAACTGTGACTATATTCCGAAACATGGAGATTGCGAACATACAGGTTGCCACCAATAAACATGCAGAATGCATCTGTCATGTTGGCTTTACCTTGTCTGATAGCTTTAATTTCAGTTCCTAAAAGGGCAATGCCGGCTACGTATTTATCTAAAAGATTGTAGTCGAAATAAGCTCTTTTATTCTTTATGTTGATGTCGTTTTTCAAAATTTAATAAAGTATATGGTATTGTAATATCCAACAATTATTTAATAAAATAAGTGCGGGGTTGCAAATATCCTAAAAATTGGTGTGAAAATTTAATTTTTAATTGTAAGGATTAAAGAAGTCAAGTTTGAATATGCAAATTACCATTAAAACTTGACTTCTTTGGTTTAACGGATACGATTTGGAAATGTTTGAGCTATCACTTTTGGCCTAATCAGTCCCGCTTTTTGCTGCAACAAAAGCAGAAAAAGCTTTTGGTTTCCGCGTCATCCGATAGCTATCGGATCGGGTTTATTTAACACGGGCTGGTGCAAGAAAACCTTTCATTCGCCTACCAAACCTGTGTTCAATAAACCCGACAGTAGCGAGCATCCCGATTTTTCATCGGGATAAAGCGAATGGCGGGACTACAGTAGCTATGAAAAACTGACATTCGTTTTCAAATTATGATACTTGTAAAAGAGAGAAGTCAGGTTTAGACAGGCGATATGTCCATTAAAACTTGACTTCTCTTACATTAAAAATGTTCATCAGTTTGTAAAAGCTAAGGATATATTATTATGTTCGTATTTATTCAATTAAGTTTGGAGATAAAATATCTAAAATGAAATTCAGAAACCTACTTTTAATCTTATTATTATCCCTTACTTTCCAGGTAAGAGCACAGCAGCCAACTTTGCTGCCACAATTTACTTTTTACCGCCTGGATGGAAAAGCTTTTTCTAATACTGATATTAAACAAGGCAAAAAGAATCTTTTTATATTATTCGATTGTACCTGCGAGCACTGCCAGCGCGAAAGTAAAATCCTGAATACCAATTATGCCAAGTTTAAGGATGTAAATATTTACATGATTACTATGGATGAAGGTTATATCATTCCGCAGTTTTTTAATTCTTATGCCAAAGGTTTAAATGCAAAACCTAATGTGCTTGTATTACAAGATAAAAAACGAATATTTATTCCAACCTTTTTACCAAAACAATACCCAGCCATGTACTTATATTCGCCAGCAGGTAAATTATTAATGTACCAATCAGGCGATGGCGGCATTAACAAGCTGATGACGGTGGTGAATAAATAATAACTATTTTCTTTACTACAGGTAAACACAGATTCGTATATAGCTGTGTTCATCCTTTTTATCTGTGGTTAGTGATAATTTAGCTCTCGGTATGGCGTGAGCCAGGGAAGTAGCTAAATAGACTTACCTGATAATCAATACAGGAATATTCACCTTGTGCCTCACCGAATCAACTGTGGTACCAAAAATAAGGTCTTTTAAGCCTTTATGTCCATGTGCACCCATTACCAACAGCTCCATTTCATTCCGGTTACTAATATCGGCTATGGCTTTCCCGGTGTTCCCGAAACCGATAAACGGGGTAGAATCGTAACCTAAATCTTCCAGATTGATGCGGTATTTCTCCAGGTTTTCGGCATCGCTCATCGTTTCATGGTCCATTACATCATTGCCATGGTAACGTGCAGCAGCGGTTTCTACTACGTGGATAAGATAATAATGTGCATCCTTACCACCTTGAATCAGAGCATGTCGGATAGTGTTTTTATCATTCTTAGAAAAATCAACCGCAATACCGATCCTTTTGTAACTGATTTTATCAATTTTGCCTATATCCAAAGCATTTCCATGGGGTACAAGTTGTCGTGAGGCATTCTTTTTCTTTTCCAATAAAGGATGGAAGAAAACGTACAGTAATAATAAAACGATTAAGATTAAAGCTGGTACTACAATCACATAAATCCACCAGTTATTGGCTTCTTTTGCCCAACCGCTTATTTCTTCAATAACCAGTTTTACATTGAGTGCAATAATGGCGATGGCGCTTGCCCAGGCTAAAACCTTTACCCATGGTTTGATCGCAAAATCTTTCATCAGTTTTTTGTCTGAGGTAAAGTGGATCAAAGGAATTATGGCAAAGCCCAACTGCAAGCTTAAAACTACCTGACTCAACACTAATAATCCTCCAAGGGCATCATCGCCATAATGCAGAATGGTAAAAAATGCAGGGATAATGGCCAATAAACGGGTAATTAAACGGCGCAACCAGGGCTGGATCCTTAAATTAATGTGCCCTTCCATAATAATCTGTCCGGCTAAAGTTCCGGTAACCGTAGAACTTTGTCCGGCTGCAATTAATGCGATGGCAAATAGGGTTGGGGCCACACTTCCAAAAATATTCGAAAGTAACTTATGGGCATCCTGTATTTCGGCCACTTCGTGCAAACCATTTTTATAGAAAGCTGCTGCAGCAAGAATTAATATGGCTGCATTAACAAAAAAGGCCAGATTTAGTGCTACCGTGGTATCAATCAGGTTAAATTTTAAAGCTTCTTTAATCCCTTTATTGCTCCGTTCAATTTTTCTGGTCTGTACCAAAGAAGAATGAAGGTAAAGGTTATGCGGCATCACAGTTGCACCAATAATCCCGATAGCAATATAGAGCGCATCACCATTTAAGATAGAAGGTTCAAATCCCCTGGCTATTTCTTTAATGGATGGTTCTACAATAAACATTTCGACCAAAAAGGATATTCCTACAATAAAAACCATCGAAACGATAAAACCTTCCATGGCCCTCATGCCTTTATTTAATAGAAAAAGCAGTAAAATGGTATCGAAAATGGTAATGGAGATGCCCCAGATTAACGGTAAACCAAATAACAGCTGTAAGCCGATGGCCATTCCAATGATTTCTGCCAGATCGCAGGCAATAATAGCGGTTTGTGCCAATCCAAACAATGGAATATTCGCCCAGCGGGGATAAGCCTGTTTTGAAGCCTGGGCCAAATCCAATCCCCTTACAATACCTAAACGAGCGCTTAAAGACTGTAAAAGCAATGCAATAAGGTTCGACATGAGTAAAACCCATATCAGTTGGTAACCGAATTTACTACCACCAGCCAGATCGGTTGCCCAGTTGCCCGGATCCATATAACCCACACTGATTAAATAGGCCGGACCAATAAAGGCCAAAATTCTTTTCCAGCCTTTTCTTTTATCTGTATTTACGCTTTGATGTACTTCACTTAGGGATTCAGTTTTTGCCATTACTGCTGATTAAAATATGTTTTGCAACTTCTCTACTAATATTAACTTGTTTTTCGGATAACAGGATCTCAACTGAACCGTCGAAATCGGTAACATCACTAACCTGGATTTGTTTGCCCAGGGTAAGCCCTAATTTTTCTAAATGTTTTAAAAAAGCAGAACTGTGCTGACTCACGCCGGTAATGGTGCCCGAATCTCCTACTTTTAATTCGATGAGTTTAATAAACTGGGTTTTGGCAAATCTTCCGTTTTTATCCGGGATCGGGTCGCCATGGGGATCTGCTTTTGGGAAACCCAGAAATTCGTCTAACCTTTCAATCAGTTCAACCGATTTGATATGTTCTAACTCCTCTGCAACATCATGAACCTCGTCCCACTTAAAGTTTAATTTATCTACCAAAAAAACTTCCCAAAGGCGGTGTTTGCGTACAATATCAATCGCCGTATTTTTTCCAATCTCTGTTAAGGTTACCCCCTGGTATTTTATATAATCAACCAAACCTTTATCAGCTAACTTCTTAATCATGTCGGTTACAGATGCTGGTTTTGTTTGCATCTGCTCTGCAATGGCATTGGTTTGAACGTTAGTTGTTTTCTCTGCCAAATGATAAATCGTCTTTAGATAGTTCTCTTCGGTATAACTTTGCATTTATGTTTATCTAATTTAATTTTTAGGTAAATCTAAAAATTTTTATTTAAAATATATATGATAAATTATGTTAAAATTTAGAATATAATTTGGTTATGTTTGTATTCTCAAATACCTTTAACACCGTATGGCATCTGAATTAGATAAAATTGATTTTAAAATTTTAAGGATTCTTCAAGAGAATGGAAGAATTACCAATTTACTTTTATCACAAGAAATTGGTTTATCACCAGCACCAACTTTAGAGCGTGTACGCAAGCTCGAAATGGCCGGGTATATTAAAAGCTATCATGCCCTGGTGGATGAAGAAAAACTGGGTTTGGGCATCAAAACTTTTATCCAGATTCAACTCGATTTTCATAAAAATAATACCATTCAGATCTTTTTGGATGAAGTAAATCAGATCAAGGAAATTACCGAATGCCACCACGTTACCGGACAGGCCGATTTTCTATTAAAGGTTTACGTGAAAGACATCAAGGCGTATGAGCGTTTAATTATGGATAAAATCAGTAAGATTTCTGTGGTGAAAACATTCCAGACGATGATGATCATGTCTACCACCAAGAAAGAACCAATTGTACCTTTAGAATACTAGCTTTCATACGACTGCAGGAATTAAACGAACTAAGGTGTCCTAAGGTGACTAAGGTGGTTATATGTCTTATCACCTGAGTAGAACTTGATAACCTAGGTTGAGTATGCATACTTTTATTGTTTTTTTACCACCTAAGTCAACTGAGATCATCTAAGTTGGGCGTTCATATCTTTATGTTTAATTGTTAATGTCGTACATAAATTCATTAACAAAGCTCTTTTTTCCATTATGAACTATATTGGTTGAATTGAAATTAATCAACAAGCCTTTGGGTATTTTAAGTAGTTTCATATAAGTCAAAATCTGTGCTTCATGAATGGGTAATATATTCTCAACTGCTTTTAATTCCAATACTAAGCAGTTTTCAATTACCAAATCAACCTTAAGTGCTGTATCTAATAAAACATCTTTGTAAGAAAGTATAATAGGGTGTTCGGCAGTAAAATTTATACCCTGCAATTGTAATTCCCACATTAAGCATTTTTGATACACGCTTTCAAGGAGGCCAGGACCGAGAATTTTGTTTACTTCAATACAAGCACCTGTAACCTTGTATTCCAACTGGTCGAGAAATGTTTTGTTCATCATAAAATCCATCAATTAGTTGATAATGTTTCTGGGATGATTTAAACAATTCGTTGATTGAGTCTGTTGATCGAATTATAAAAGCAATTTATTAATAATTCCTGAAATTTCTACTGCATTTTGATAAACCATGAAGTGGGTTCCGTTTTCGATTACGAAATCAGGTGTTGCTTTTTTCGAATAGAGAATTTTATCATTCGTGCCATGGATATGAAAAATTCGTTCTGGTTTAATCTTATTCTGCCAGCTTAATATGCTTCCAATTGCCCATTTCAAAAAAAACGGGTCTGTATCCTTAATAATTTTGCTCAGTAATGTTTTTTCGCTTCCAGATCGTGTACCGAAATAATAATTTTGGGTGAGTTTGTTCGATGATTTTAAAAGCTTTGCCGGAATAATATTCAACAGGCCTAAACTTCCTGCGAAACGGTAAAGTGCGGGTAGATGAATGCTTAACATGGTACTAGAAATGATAATAGTCGTGGTGGGTTTTAAAACCTTTGCTATTTCTACAGCGATCATCCCTCCAAAAGAAACCCCTACCAAAGCAAAAGGTTGAGCTTTGTCGATAACTTTGCTCAACCTTTCTGCATAAGCTGCAAGTGATTCATTTTTAACCGGACTAATCCAATCTAGATGGATAATATTGATTTTTTCATCCAGCTTAAGCTTTGAAAAAATCCTTTTGTCGGCACCTAAACCACTGATAAAATAAGTATTCACTAGGCTGGTAAATTCCAGTCGATTGGTGGTAAATTGTTCTGTACCAGAAGCTGATTTGCCTTAGAAAAATGTTTCGATCCAAAAAAGCCATTGTAAGCCGAAAATGGCGATGGGTGGGCAGCTGTAAGTACATAATGTTTCTTTTGATCTATTAATGCTGCCTTTTGCTGTGCATATTTACCCCATAACAAGAAAACAATATGTTCGCGTTTTTGAGATAATGCCTTAATAATTTCATCGGTAAAAATTTCCCATCCGCGGTTTTGGTGCGATCCGGCCTCCGAAGCACGAACTGTTAGCGTTGCATTCAATAACAATACACCTTGCTCTGCCCAATGGGTTAAATGTCCGTGGTTTGGTGTTTTAAAACCTTCAATATCGGTTTCCAGTTCTTTATAAATATTTTTTAACGAAGGTGGAACGGTTATACCACGTTGTACCGAAAATGATAATCCATGTGCCTGACCTGTGCCATGATAAGGATCCTGACCTAATATCACCACCTTCACCTGATCAAAGGGAGTAGTATTTAATGCATTGAAAATATCAGCTCCCTTAGGATAAACCGTTGCACCATTGTTTTTCTCTTCCTGTAAAAAAGACTTCAGGTTTTTCATGTAGTCTTTTTCAAACTCTTCTTCTAAAACGGCTAACCAACCTGGTTCTAATGCTGCAGACATAATATTGATGTAAGATGTATAATGTAAAATGGATTTGGAGAAATGTCTTGTAAATAAATTTTTAGTCAGTGGTTTGATAGATCATGGTCAATGGTCAGGGTGGCTAAGCATAAGGCAATTGGTTACAGCCTATGAAAGACTTAGGCTATCAGCCATGATCCATTAGATTATTAACCATGAACCATAATCCCTCTCAAAAGTTTAAGATTTTTTCTTGCATATAGCAAGTAAATCACCCTCAAGACTTGTTTTTGGGCCTTCAATAATTCTTCCCAGTTCTTTTCCTTTTTTATCAAAAACAATAAATGTGGGTACCCTCGAAATATCCAGGCCGTCTAGAATGCCATTCTCCGCTTTTTTGTTACCGTCAACCGCAATAATTTCTACATTTTTCTCTTTAAAATGTAAGGCATCTAAAATTTTAAAGAAGTTCGGAACATTGGCTTTACTGTCGCCACACCAGGTACCTAAAACAATTTTGATTTTTTCGTTTTTAACCAGTTTTTTCAGTTCGATCATGGTTGCTGCGTCCGGAACATAAGCGGCGTACAGCGGATCGTACATTTCCTTAAATTCAGGAAAAGCAGTAATTCCCTCACGCGTACAGGTGTTAATCAGGATATCTTTATTGTGGACTTGATCGTGGATTTTTTTATTTACTTCTTGTGCAGAAACGTTCATTGCAAGTACGATTAGGGTTATAGATAATAGGATTTTCATATTGATGTGCGGTTTTTTTTGAGCTTTGTAATTTTTAATGAAATTATTGTTTTAAAATCTAATTTCTGCCATTTAAACACGATATTTGCAAAAAAAAATAATTAGAATAAAATTTATGCCAAATATTATCAGATTAATTGCGGGGTTTGCTTTACTGGGTGGCGCAGTAGCTTTATTTATTTTCGGTTTCTGGCCGTGGGGCATTATTGCCATTTTATTGGGAATAATTGTCCTGGTAACTTATTTCTTTAATGAGAATATGCTTTTAGCACAATGGTTCCTCAGAAAAGATAACATGCCTAAGGCAAAAAAGTTTTTAGATCGGATTACCAATTACGAAACCCAATTGATCAAAGTTCAGCACGGTTACTACAATTTATTGATTGGTTTAATTGAAAGCAGAACAGCTCCGATGCAAAGTGAAAAATATTTCAAAAAATCTCTTGCTTTAGGAATGCAGATGGATCATAACATTGCTTTGGCAAAACTAAGCCTGGCCGGTATTGCAATGGCTAAACGCAACAAACGCGAAGCAACCATGTATCTTGCGGAAGCGAAAAAAGCAGATAAAAATAAATTACTGGCCGATCAGATTAAACAGATGAAAGATCAGATGGGCATGATGGACAAACAGCAGCAAGTTCGTTACAGGTAAAATTTAAAAGCCATTTCTTAACCGGAATGGCTTTTTTGTTTCAGCTCGTTTTGTTTATTGAAAATTGCAGCATATAAATTACTATTTTTATGGATACCTAACTTTTAAATATTCATGAAAAAAGTATTTTATTTACCCATGCTGGCTTTTTTAGCCATTTTAGGTGCTTGCAATAACAAAAAAGATGCTGAAGAAAACAGTGAAAGCTTTTCATCGGCCAATCCTTTTTTTAAAGCAAGCGAACTTGCCTTTCAGGCTCCAGCTTTCGACAAAATAAAAAACGGTGATTTTAAACCGGCATTGGAAGAAGGGATGAAGCAGCAAATGGATGAAATCCGTAAAATTGCTGAACAGGCCGATGCACCTGACTTTGAAAATACCATTCTGGCCATAGAAAAAAGCGGACAACTGCTGAACCGGACAAGTACGGTTTTTAACCTGCTTACAGGCGCCAATACTAATCCCGAATTGCAAAAGGTTAAAGAAGAGGAGGCTCCTAAATTAACAGCAAACACCGATGCCATTTATTTAAATACTAAACTTTTTAACCGGGTAGAAACCCTTTACAAAAAGAAGGATCAGCTGAAACTGGATGCCGAATCGTTGCGCTTACTGGAGTGTTATTACCAAAAATTTGAATTGGCAGGGGCAAAGCTATCTGACGCTGATAAAGACAAACTTAAAGAGCTGAATAAAGAAGAAGCTACTTTGGGCGCGAAGTTTACCGCACAGTTACAGGCAGCAGGTAAAGGTTTAAAAAATACTACCCAACAACCCGAATTGCAATCAATGACCGATCGTAACAAGCGGGAGGAACTTTTTAATAAATCATGGAACAGGGCAGAAAAAGGTGATGCAAACGATACCCGTAAAATAATTTCAAGAATTGCGCAGATCCGTTCTGCTCAGGCAGCATTGCTTGGCTTTAAAAATTATGCAGCCTGGAAATTGCAAAATCAGATGGCTAAAACACCTGAAGCAGTAGAAGATTTTTTTAGTAAGGTTATTCCAGCTGCTACCGCGAAGGCAAAAAGTGAAGCGGCAGATATACAGGCCGTAATCGATCAGCAAAAAGGTGGCTTTAAGCTAGAGCCCTGGGATTGGGACTTTTATGCCGAACAAGTTCGTAAAGCAAAGTTCGATCTGGATGAAAACGAGGTTAAACCTTATTTCGAGTTAAATAAAGTGCTTATTAACGGTGTGTTTTATGCTGCCACACAACTTTACGGCATTACTTTTAAAGAACGTAAAGATTTACCTGTTTACCAGAAAGATGTTCGTGTTTTTGATGTGATGGACAAAGATGGAAAACAGCTGGGTTTGTTTTATTGTGATTATTATAAGCGTGATAATAAGGATGGTGGTGCCTGGATGGATAACCTTGTTCCCCAATCTAAGCTATTCGGCACAATACCAGTGATTTATAACGTTTGCAACTTTGCAAAACCCGAAGCCGGAAAACCAGCATTAATCAGTTTTGATGATGTTACCACCATGTTTCATGAATTTGGCCACGGTTTACATGGTCTGTTTGCCAACCAGCAGTATCCCAGTCTTTCGGGTACAAGTGTAGCCCGTGATTATGTAGAATTTCCATCCCAGTTTAATGAGCATTGGGCTTCCGATCCAAAAATACTGAAGAATTATGCCCTTCATTATCAAACCGGAGCACAGATGCCACAAGCTTTGTTAGATAAAATTAAAAAGGCGAGTTCATTTAATCAGGGTTATATTTTTACTGAAGCTTTGTCAGCAGCCGATCTGGATATGCAATGGCACACGATTTCTCCGGGTTCACCATTGCAGAATGTCGACAAATTTGAAGCCGAAGCTTTAAAGAAAACCAATTTAAATTTATCGTATGTGCCGCCACGTTACCGCTCCAGCTATTTTCTGCACATCTGGAGTAATGGCTACGCTGCAGGTTATTACGCCTATAGCTGGACTTCTATGCTTGAAAATGATGCCTTTTCATGGTTTCAGGAAAATGGAGGATTAACCAGGGCAAATGGTCAGCGTTTTAGGGATATGATTCTGTCCAAAGGAAATACGGAAGATCTTGGTAAAATGTTTTTTAATTTCAGAGGACATAATCCTGATATTAAACCAATGCTGAGAAAGCGAGGATTATTATAAAATAATATCATAGTACAAAGGACAGTTAACAATTGGCCTTTGTACTACAATGAAATGGGCTGCATAGGCTTTATCTTTGCAATATTTATTGTGCGATCTATATTTCCGCATAGCTAGGCCGCAGTACAGCATCTCCGTTCTACTCAAGTCCGGCCTAACAAATTTTTCGGGCTATACTATCCTGGCCCTACCACTGACTTCGAAAGAAAAATTTTCAGCCGGTGCTTTTTGTTTCTTTTTGGCAGCAAAAAGAAAGAGCCATTCGGCGGCGGCGAGCCGAGGCAAGACAGTGCTGATGGATAAAAGCACGTTCAATATTTCATTCAAATTTATTTTGGTTGCATTGTAGCTATATTCTACTAAATCCCATCCCTACCAATAAACCGTTCTTTACCTAAAAGGAACTGGATAGCTTTTTTTACATTGCGATCAATTGACTCTTCCGTTTTAAGGTTGGCTATATAACGTATAATTTCTTTCTGTAAATGAGGGGCAAGGCTATCAAATACATCCCTGGCCTGTTTATTGTCTGCTAAGGCCTGTACCAGTTTAGGATTGATACTAATTGTCCTTTCTTCCGTATCAAATTCAATTTCGAAAGTTGCGGTATCGCCAATATCTTTTCCGGCTGCTTTTCGCATGGGGGTATTGAGGTACAAACGCCAATCTCCGGCATATTTAACCAGCGTTTGTTTAAACTCATGACCATCAATTTTCATTTTAACCGGAAGCTGTCCCTTGTTTTTTCCCGATTGGTGAAAAATATAATTTAGTGCTTCTTCTGATACAAAAACAAAAGGATTGATGCCTATAATTTTAATCTCAGCCTTAAAAGCTTTCGGTTTTTTGATATTCATTAATTAAAGATATTGCCTTTGATCAAAACGCCATAATTTTTAGCCAATAAATCAAACACTATATTTTATCTCTACGCTCTCCGCCGAACGTCCTTCGCCTAAGGCTCCCCGCAAAAACTCAAAACTCAAAACCAAAACCCAATTTCTATTGTAGTAAATATAAAATCTTAATCCTATGGCAACATCACAAGAAGGAAGTACTAACAATACTCAGGAAGAAAATAATATTAAAGATCTTGGTGGCAAAGCAGCCATCGAAAAACTTAGGGAGTTGGCAGAAAAAGCAGAAAGTTGTTTTTTTTGTACCAATATTAAAACGGGGATACCATTATCAGTTAGACCAATGGCTATTCAACAGGTGGATGATGAAGGGAATATCTGGTTTATGAGCATGAAAGACAGTCATAAAAATGAAGAGATTTCTACTGATCCATTTACACATCTGTTGTTTCAGGCAGGTTCGCATTCAGGTTTTGTAAATATTTACGGTATTTCAGAAATCAGCAGAGATCAGGCCAAAATTGACGAACTTTGGAGTCCGTTTATTAAAACCTGGTTTCAGGGAGGGAAAGACGACCCGAATATTACACTGATCAAAGTAATCCCATCAGAAGGTTATTATTGGGATACCAAACACGGCACTGCCGTTGCATTTTTGAAAATGGCTGCATCCGTAATTACCGGGAAAACAATGGATGATTCGGTAGAAGGGACTTTAGAGGTTGATTAGTGAGCTTAACTGTTTTTAATTGGTTAACCGGTTAATTGTATAAAGCGGTTAACTGCTTAATCGTTAAATTAACTATTAACTGAGAATTGTAAATTGAATACTGACTATTTATCTCCTAAATAATCGAATCCTTCAAATTCTTCTCTTTGAGCTCTTTTGCTTAAGATATCTTCATCTTCGGCCTGAACCCTCGAGAAAAATAAAGCCTCAGCCTGGATTCTTTTTATTAATTGGCGCACTAAAGTTAAATCAAAAGCATCTTTGCTTAATTTAATGCAGTATTCTCTTTCGTTGATTTCTAAACTTGACGTATTCATAAGGCAATGATTTTTAATTATCGATTGCTGTAAATATAGAAAAGGCTTGCTAAACAATTGTTAGCAAGCCTTTTAAGTTTTTGTTATGTTTGTGTTAACACTAAATTCGTGTTCTCACCGTTGTGAAAGCCTTTTTTGACTATTTATGCGATAAAAACAAGCCATCATCGGTTTTGGCAACTTTTAAAATTCCCTTACCGGTTAATGCTTTCAGGGTAGTATCCCATTTTTTATTGCTCCAATCGGCAAGTTTAGCTTTAATATCTGTTAATAAATATTGTTCCCCTTCCGAAACCAATGCAAATAATTCTGTTTCCTCTGGTGATAATTCAATTTTCTTTTTCTCCGGACGCATCTGCGGGAAGAATAAAACTTCCTGGATGGTACTCTGATTGGTCATTAACATCACAATACGATCGATACCAAAACCTAAACCTGAAGTAGGGGGCATACCATATTCTAAAGCGCGAACGAAATCATCATCCATTGCCATCGCTTCGGCATCACCACGATCAGCAAGTTTCAACTGATCTTCAAAACGTTCTTTTTGATCAATTGGATCGTTAAGCTCTGAATAAGCATTTCCGATTTCTTTACCGTTCACAAATATTTCGAAACGCTCCACCAAGCCTTCTGCACTACGGTGTTTTTTAGCCAGCGGTGTCATTTCTATTGGATAATCGGTAATGAATGTAGGCTGTATTAAATTAGCTTCTACTTTATCACTGAAAATTTCATCTACTAATTTACCACGGCCCATAGTAGAATCGGTTTCGATGCCTAACGATGCACAGGTTTGCAAAAGCTCCTCTTCAGTCATTTTCGAAACATCAATTCCGGTATATTTTTGGATCGATTCGTACATGGTTAGTTTTTCGTATGGCCCTTCGAAATTGATTTCATTTTCGCCAACTTTAACTACTGCCGAACCATTGGTTGCTATGGCTACTTTTTCCAAACATTCTTCAACCATAGCCATCATCCAGATATAATCTTTATAGGCTACATAAATTTCCATTGAAGTATACTCCGGATTATGCGTACGGTCCATCCCTTCGTTACGGAACATTTTACCGAACTCATAAACGCCATCAAAACCAGCAACAATTAATCTTTTAAGATAAAGCTCATTTGCGATACGCAGGTAAAGCGGCATATCCAAAGTATTGTGGTGCGTAGCAAAAGGACGGGCAGCTGCACCACCGTGTATAGGTTGTAGGATAGGGGTTTCTACTTCCATCCAACCTTGCTCATCAAAGTAATTGCGCATACTGTTAATTACCTTGCTGCGTTTGATGAAAATCTGTTTGTAATCAGGATTTACCGTTAAATCTACATAACGCATGCGGTAACGCAATTCAGGATTGGTAAATCCATCGTACACATTCCCTTCATCATCACGTTTTACAATCGGTAGCGGACGTAAAGATTTAGCTAAAACAGTAAAACCGGTAACATGGATGGAGATTTCTCCCGTTTGGGTAGTAAAAACGTAACCTGTAATCCCAATGAAATCGCCAATGTCCAATAGTTTTTTAAATACCGTGTTATATAAGGTTTTATCATCACCAGGACAAAGCTCATCTCTCTTTAAGTAAATCTGGATACGACCTGTTGAATCTTGTAATTCAGCAAAAGATGCAGCACCCATAATATTACGTCCCATAATACGACCGGCTAAACTAACGGTCTTATAGGCGGTTTTATCTTTTTCGTAGTTTGCTAAAATATCGGCAGCTGTAACGTTAACTTCATAAGCTTCTGCCGGATAAGGCTCTATGCCCAACTGGCGTAATTGCTTTAACGACTCACGTCGTAATACTTCTTGTTCTGATAATCCTATACTCATTTCGGGTATTTTTTGCAAAAGTAATGATTTTGCAGGGTTTTATTTTTGTCTTAATGTATAATTTTAATATGCCTGGATAAGCACATCTGTAGGTATATTGAAACTTTCGTGTAATTGCCTGATCATATCGAGTGATAATTTCCGCTTTCGGTTTAATATTTCACTTGCTCGGCTTTTTAAACCAACAACTTTGGCTAAATCACTTTGTTTATAGCCCATTTGTTCCATTCTAAACTTGATGGCCTCAATTGGGTCAGGAAAACCAATAGGGAAATGTTTGTCCTCGTAATTTTCGATGAGGATCGCTAATACCTCTAATTCATCACCTTCGACCGAGCCTTTTTTAGCATCGAAAATAACTTCGAGCCTTTGTAAGGCTTGAGTATAATCATTTTGATTTTTGATCGGCTTAATATTCATGTGTTTAGATTTTAGTAGCATCTATTTTATCATATTCAGCATGAGTACCAATAAAACGTATCCAGATCATCTGATAATCATAATTGATTTTGATAATCAACCGATAATTATTGCCTTTAATATTAAAAACAATTCTATTATCAGCTAAGATACTTGCACTGGGATAATCGCTTTTTACATCATTAGGCTTTTCCCAATTGCTATTGCTTGTTTCCTGGTACCACGATTTCAGTTGTTCTTCACAATCTGGATGCCTTTCCCAAAAATCACGCAGTATTTTTTTAGCGATTATTCTCACTTAGATAAATATTGAACAAATATAAGAAAAGTTCCCTAAATGGGAAATTTTTAATTGCTAGGATTCCGCTTCTACACCTTCCTCATACATCTCGTTAATGGCCTCAGCATATTTCTTTTCTACAATGCGGCGTTTAACTTTCATGGTTGGCGTAATTTCTCCTTCATCGATGTTAAAAGGATTACGTTTGATCTTGAAGTTTTTAATCCGTTCAAATTTGGCCAGTTCGTTAGAGATTTTCTTGATGTCCTGTTCCATCCAGTCGATGATTTCCTGATTTCGGATAAAAGGATCAGTTTCTTCAAAAAAAGATGGTTGAAGTTTAAAGGTTTCTTCTAAAGTTTCCCGGTTAGGGATAATGATGGCAGTAATAAATTCTCGTTTATCGCCGATCAAAAACAATTGATCAATTTTTGGACTTTTCAGGTAGATATTTTCTACAGGAGTTGGATATACGTTTTTGCCATAGGCATTTACGATCATGTTTTTTAAACGATCTGTAATCTGCAGGTTTCCTTTATAAAAACGACCAATATCACCTGTATGGAACCACATATCTCTATCTATAGCTTCGGCAGTTTCGGCAGGTTTGTTAAAATAACCTTTCATTACGCAGTGACCACGTACAATTACTTCCCCTTCGGCACATTCAAAATCTTCTTCAAAAGTATGGTGTGTTTGGATGCTCAGTATGACTTTGCTTTCTACATCCTGTATGCCTACTTCAATACCAGGGATCACACGGCCAACGGTACCATAAACCTGTCTGTGGTATTCGGTTACCGACATTACCGGAGAAGTTTCTGTTAAACCGAAACCTTCCAATATTTTAATGCCCAGATCGCCAAAAAACTCACCCACATTTTTGGGTAAGGCAGCTCCGCCCGAAATCATGAATTTTAATCTTCCGCCCGTTTTTTCTTTGATTTTACTGAAGACCAGTTTCTCGGCAATTCCTTTTTTTGCTGATAAAATTAATCCGGGGTTTTTGCCTGCTTCTTTTGCAACACGGTATTTATTGCCGGTTTCTAAGGCCCAGGTAAATATTTTTGCTTTGGTGCCACCACCTGCAGTTCCTCCTTTTATCGCCTTATCGTGTATCCGCTCCAGTAAACGGGGTACGCAGCTCATTACCGTCGGACGCACTTCGCCCATGTTCTTTGCCAATAATTCTAAACTTTGGGCAAAAGCAATTTTACAACCCTGTGCACAGCAAACATGGTAAGTGGCTGTACGTTCAAATACGTGCGATAATGGTAAAAAGGAAAGAAAAGTTTCTGTTTGGTCGATCACCGGGATCTGCTGCAAACACACCTCCACATTCTTCACGAAATTATAATGGGTTAGCATTACACCTTTTGGTGTTCCGGTGGTACCCGAGGTATAAATTAACGAAGAAACATCCTGTGGTAATACCAAACTTCTGCACTGTTCTATTTCAGCTTTCTCAGCAGCCGTAACCTGGTGTTTAAGTGCCAGGATATCAGAAAAAGCAATTACTTCTACGTTTACATCTGCAGGAATAGTAACTTTTTCAAAATCTTTAAAAGCGGGGATAATATATTTTAGTTCCTTGCAATTGGCAGCAACCTTTAATACTTTGCGGTATAGGAAATTATTCCCAACAAGAATGGCTTTTATACCCGAATCGTTAATGATATAAGACACTTCCTGCTCAGAAAGAGTTGGATAAATGGAAACATTGATCACACCGATCTGCTGAATACCCTGATCGTAATACACATATTCCGGAGAATTTTCGATCATTAAACCCAAACGGTCACCTTTTTTTATACCTTTTTCTAAGAAGAAGGCAGAAACAGCATCGGCCCTTTTTAAGGTGTCTTCATAAGAAATTTCAGCCCATTCTGCACCCTGTTTATGGATCAAAAAGGTTTCTTGTGGTTTGTGTATATTTTTTACAACATTCCGCAACAGGGTAGGAACTGTTGAAAATTCGTTTATTAATGGCATTGCTCGTAATTGGTTCGCTGAATATAATTAACAATAATAACGCTTTTTGGTTTAAAAATACAAATTGGGGTTAGGGTTTCTTCCATACCTGTCATCCTGCGGGATAATTTATTTTATAAAAATCAATATTAATGACAGAAGAATCTTTGCGAATAGATAAGCCGCCAAATTCGTCATTGCGAGAAGGCTTTTTCAGCCGACGAAGCAATCTTTCTAACAAGGATCGCTAACAGGAAAGATTTCTTCGTTGTTCCTATACCTTTACTTTTATAATATCACTTGTTCACCCATCTGCTCAGGCTTGCCTCGGCTCGCCGCCGCCGAAGGGCTCCTTCTTTTTGGCGTCAAAAAGAACCAAAAAACGCCGGCTGAAAATTTTTCTATGGAAGCTATTGGGATGGCTGGGTCTGTGGAATCCGAAAAATTTATTAGGCCGGATTAAAGTGGAACGGGGATTCGGTGCTTTGGCCTAGCTGGGTGGAAATACATAAAGTGATTAAGTTGTTATGTGAAATCTTCCTTATCAGCGCTTCAATCTGCTTAATCTGCGGGAAAACATGTGTGGTTAATCTTATGAATACAAACCTCTTAAAACGCAAAAAAGGTTCCATAAAATGAAACCTTTTTAAATAAGTTATTGATTCGATTAAACTGAGAAACTTTCGCCACAGCCACAGCTACGACTTGCATTTGGGTTGATAAAGTTGAAACCTTTTCCATTTAAACCATCGGTGAAATCTAATTCGGTTCCGGCCAAGTAAAGGAATGATTTCATGTCCAAAGCAATTTTGATTCCTCTGTCTTCAAAAAACTGATCGCCTTTTTGCTCTTCGTTATCAAAATCTAAATTGTATGATAAACCCGAGCAACCACCACCTTTTACCGAAACGCGTAAAAAGTAATCAGAACCCATTTCCGAATCCTGCATTAAATGAGTGATTTTTTCTTTTGCTTTATCTGTTATCGTGATCATAGTATCGAGTATTTAGTATCAAGTATCGAGTATCAAGATTCGATACTTGATACTCGATACTTACTACTGATATTAGTGGTGCGATTTTTCTAATACAATAGCTTCTAAGCCATTTTTAACGCGGTAATCGTTAATCGCAGATTTAATTGCATCTTCTGCCAAAACCGAGCAGTGGATTTTTACCGGAGGTAAAGCCAGTTCTTCAACAATATCCATGTTATCGATAGATAAAGCCTCATCAATTGTTTTTCCTTTTAACCATTCTGTAGCTAAAGAAGAAGAAGCAATTGCCGAACCACAGCCAAATGTTTTAAATTTAGCATCGGTGATTACGTTATCTTCTCCAACCTCAATCTGTAAGCGCATTACGTCGCCACACTCAGGTGCACCAACTAATCCTGTTCCTACAAATTTGCTGTCTTTATTTAAAGTACCTACGTTACGTGGGTTATTGTAATGGTCAATTACTTTTTCTGAATATGCCATGATTTTATTTTTTTAATCTCCTTACGGAGCAAATTTTTTAATTAGTTTTCAACTTGGAGGTTGGCGATTTGCGTAAAGCGTTTGGTGATTAACCTTCTACCTTAAGCCTTCCAGCCCTCTACCTTTCTTAGTGTTCTGCCCACTCAATTTTACTCAAATCGATTCCTTCTTTAAACATTTCCCAAAGTGGAGAAAGTTCTCTTAAGTGGTTAACCGCTTTTTGAGTTACTTCAATCGCCTGATCAATTTCTGCTTCAGTTGTAAACCTTCCTAAACCGTAACGGATAGATGAGTGTGCTAAATCATCAGATAAACCTAAGCTTTTCAATACATAAGAAGGCTCTAGAGATGCTGAAGTACAAGCAGATCCTGAAGATACCGCTAAATCACTCATCGCCATCATTAAACCTTCACCCTCAACATATTTGAAAGAAATATTGGCTACGTGTGGTAAACGGTGTTGTGTATTACCATTAACATAACTCTCTTCCATTTTGTTTAAAGTAGTCTCTAACTTATCACGTAAAGCTGATAAACGGATCGATTCGCTTTCCATCTCTAAACGGCAAAGTTCACAGGCTTTTCCTAAACCAACAATACCAGGAACGTTTAAAGTACCCGAACGCATACCGCGCTCATGGCCACCGCCATCCATTTGTGCAGTTACTTTAACCCTTGGGTTTTTACGACGAACGTAAAGTACACCAACACCTTTCGGACCATACATTTTGTGTGCCGAGAAAGCCATTAAATCTATACCATCAGCATTTACATCAACCGGAATTTTACCAACTGCCTGCGTAGCATCAGTCATAAATAAAGCACCGTGTTTGTGTGCAATGGCTGCAATTTCTTTAACGGGTTGTATTACGCCGATTTCGTTGTTGCCATACATGATTGAAACTAAAATAGTCTCTGGAGTCATAGCAGCTTCCAATTCAGCTAAATCAATTAAACCGTCTTCTTTAACACCTAAATAAGTAACGCGTGCGCCATTTTTCTCTAAGTGTTTGCAGGTATCTAAAACTGCTTTATGTTCAGTAACCGCAGTAATAATATGGTTACCTTTTTCTTTGTACATTTCAAATACACCTTTAATCGCCAGGTTATCGGCTTCGGTAGCACCTGATGTAAAAATAATTTCTTTTTCAGTACAGCCGATTAATTTGGCTACCTGCTCACGTGCATAATCTACACCCTCTTCAGCCACCCAGCCAAAAGCGTGATTACGACTTGCGGCATTTCCAAATTTCTCAGTAAAGTAAGGTAGCATTGCTTCCAGCACACGTGGATCTAACGGTGTTGTCGCATTATTATCTAAATATATCGGCTGTTTCATCTCTATTCTGTTAATTATACCACAAAGATACGAAAAAACTTATTTAACAATTATAAATAATAGCTATGAGCTTATAGATAAAAGCCGCATTTTTACATTCACATAACCTTATAATCTATGAATAAGATAGAACACATCGGCATCGCGGTAAAAGACCTTAACAGTTCTATAGAGATTTATCAGAAACTGCTTAATACCGATTGTTATAAAACGGAGCAGGTTGCGTCCGAATCAGTCAATACAGCTTTTTTTAAAACAGGCGAAAATAAGGTAGAGCTACTACAAGCTACTGCTCCGGATAGTGCAATTGCCAGGTTTATCGAAAAAAAAGGAGAGGGGATTCATCATATTGCTTTCCTTGTCGATGATATTCTGGCCGAAATGGAGCGTTTGCACAAAGAAGGATTTGTATTGCTTAACGAGTCGCCCAAAAAAGGAGCTGATAATAAAATGGTGTGTTTTGTGCACCCTAAAGATACCAATGGCGTGTTGATCGAAATTTGCCAGGAGATTAAATGGATTTAAGGGATGGAAGATGTAAAGAAGATGTAAAATGTAATGATATAAAATGGATGATGGTTTTTATGCGCCACTTATTCCCCTCTTTTAGAGGGGGGTGCAAGGGGGGTGTCAGATTGTTGCTTTATGAAAACGAATGGTTCCCTATTCCGTAGCACCTGCAGTCCTGCTAACCGCTGTAGTCCCGATGAAGAATCGGGAGCTGCCGCTTTTATCAGGTTTATTTAATTTTGGACTGTGCTTCTTAGCTTTTGTATATCGCCTAAACCTAATTTTTGATAAAAACTGATCCCAAAATCATATCATCCTAAAAATCTTTCCCCTACAATCATAAAAATCCTATTCTAACACACTTTATCTTGAAATCCTGCAAAACACACTTTAATCTTGAAATCCTACAATCTTAAAAATCCTATTTTAACACACTTTATCTTGAAATCCTGCAATCTTAAAAATCCTATTTTAACACACTTTAATCTTGAAATCCTACAATCTTAAAAATCTTATTCAATGTCATTAATTAGCATCATCAGTAAAGATTTCGATATACCCGATCAACTTTCCGAAAGCCAGTTACGCGCTGCAATGGTCGATGCTTTTGCTTACCTCATTGATAACGATTTCCCAAAACTCATCCAGATATTATATAAGGCAGATGTAGATCAGTATAAATTAAAAGAATTGTTAGAGACGGTAGAAGGGGTTAGTTCTGCCGAAATAATTGCTGATAACTATATCGCGCGTCAGAAGGCCAAAATAGAAACCTGGAAAAAATATAGTCCGAAAAAGGATTAGGGTGTTTCTTCCTGCGAAGGATTAAAGCGGTTGTACATATTCATATCAAAAAACGAAATGGAATTAATTTTGTCTGCTTTTAGTACAAGGTCGGTTTTCAATTCATCTGTATTCGCTACAGAACCATCTTCAATGTAACTGGCATACACCGTTAAATATTGCGTGGTAAAAACCAGTTCTTTATCGTCAGCTTTGCGGTAACCGCTAAAGGCAGGGGTAATGCGGATGTAACTTGTGGTAAATGGTTTTGGCAGTTCTTTCACCCAGCCAATATAAAATTTGCCGCTATCCATGGTAAACTGTAAAAGGTGTGCGTCAAAAAAAGATGAGCTTAATAACAATTCAAATTCATTTCCAGAAGTAGCTATGGCTTTTTTAATGGCCTTAAGGCGGTTGATAAAAAGATTCGCGATTTCTGTGGCGCCTACAGCAACCAATAACGATAAGCTCGTGGTGCCAAAATAAGGCGCGTGGATGGGAAGCAATTTGCTGAGCTGTTCAACAGTTTCGGGCCAGATGGCAATAAAAAATGCCCTTAATATAAAACATGCACCAAGTAATAAGATGCCAGCAAAAGCAGAATTTAATAAGATACGCTGACTTTCGAGCCGGTATTGAACGTACCGCAGGTACCTGAACCTGATTAATATATAGTAGCCGCCTACAAGAGGGAATAAAAGTAGGTTAAAAGGCATCTATAAGTTATTTCTTATTTTTATCTTTTTCTATTTTTTTGAAGATATTCGATTGCATTAATGCGCCCACCATTTGGATAACCCTTGGCTGTGCAAAAAAATCAGGACTTTTAATGTAGAGCTTTCCGCTGCTATCGGCATGGATAATGCCATCAAATTCGCTGTGTTTTCTCATATATCAAATTTACATATATTTTTTAAATATCTGAAAAACAATATTTAAGTAGAAAAAGTTTAGCTTTGCATCGATCTGTTTTAAAGCACTTTTGGTTAAACCGGAAGTAGAAAAGCCATATAAATTAAAATTCTTTATTTAGGCTTGTAAATCAAAAATAAAATTAGGATATTTGCATCCTCTAAAATAGAGGTAGAAAGACTAATAGGAAATGTCATAAGCGTTGTTGCCAGCAAATTGCAAGAATGTTCTTGATGCTTTCACACAAATAACTAAAAATAATATTCAAATGAAACCATCGAAGCATTAGCGAGATAGCTTCATCACAATTAAAAGAAAATAAAAAACACGATGAAAAAAGATTTGCACCCAACAAGCTACAGACCAGTTGTTTTTAAAGACATGTCTAACGAATATGCTTTCTTAACAAAATCTTGCGTAGATACTAAAGAAACAATTAAATGGGAAGATGGTAACGAGTATCCTCTTTATAAATTAGAGATTTCTCATACTTCACACCCTTTTTATACTGGTAAAATGAAATTGGTTGATACAGCAGGACGTATCGATAAATTCAAAAACCGTTACGCTAAGAAATAATTTTAGCTGTAAAAAGCATTTTTTGAAGTCCCTTTGCCAAAAGCATCGGGACTTTTTTTATTTTTGCAGCTTATGACAATCAATCTTTTTGATGATGCCAGCTGGATGTCCCTACGTCCGCTTACTTTTACCAGGCCTGTGGCCAATCTACGCATAGGTATTTTAACCATTGCAGAGAAATGGGCCAAATATTTAAAGGCCGATTTTGGCTTTCAAACCCAGGATTACCTCTCTGCAAAATTTGCAACAAAGCCTCAAGCCAATTTATTCATAAACGGTGCTGTTTGTCCTGATGAAGACTTGCTCAGTGCCGTTACGGCGCTCAAAACAGGAGAATTCTTATCTGCTGGAGATGATGTTTTGGCTTTTTGTTGTAGCGAATCATTAACTTATCAACAGGCTCAACAGCAGTTAAAACCGATTGAATATCAATTGAATTTTACAAAGATTGTTTATCCTGAGCACATTTTTGGCCATAATCCGGCTGAAATCAGAAAAGATTTTAAATTGTTAACCGAAGGACGCAGCTCTGCAAAACTAAGTGGTACCAACCAATTGCTGGGGGAGGATATTTTTCTGGAAGGAGGTGCAAAAGCCGAATGCAGCGTATTTAACAGTACTTTTGGACCAATTTATATTGGTAAAAATGCAGAGGTTTGGGAAGGTTCTTTAATCAGGGGTTCTTTTGCGCTTTGCGATAATTCATCCATAAAAATGGGTGCTAAAATATATTCAGGTACTACAATAGGTCCGAATAGCCGTGCAGGAGGTGAAATTAACAATTCGGTAATCTGGGGCAATTCGGCAAAAGGTCACGAAGGTTATTTAGGTAATTCGGTAATGGGCGAGTGGTGTAATATCGGTGCTGATACCAATAACTCGAATTTAAAAAACAACTACGCAGAAGTAAAACTTTACGATTACGAAAGCAAAAAAATGCGTAACACCAACCTGCAGTTCTGTGGATTGATTATGGCCGATCATGCCAAGTGCGGAATTAATACCATGTTTAATACCGGAAGTGTAGTAGGGGTTGGTACCAATGTTTTTGGTGCTGGTTTACCACCAAACCATATTCCTGATTTTAGTTGGGGAGGTGCAAGTGGTTTTGAAACCTACAGACTGGATAAAATGTTCGGAACGACCGAAAAGGTTTTCGCCAGAAAGAACATAGCTTTTGATGAAACAGAAAAGAATATTCTTGATAAAGTATTTGAATTAACCGAATCGTATAGACGATTTTAAAATAAAACCTGATCTTAAAAGATCAACCAACCATTAAATAATACAAAATGAGAAAAAAGATTGTTGCCGGTAACTGGAAAATGAACTTAGATTACAACGAGGGTGTTTCGTTGTTCAGCGAAATCGTAAATATGGTTAAAGATGAGCGTAAAGGCGATCAGCTGGCTATTATTTGCTCGCCATTTATTCATTTAAACAGCTTGGCAAAATTGGGTGGTAACGATGTTAAAATTGGCGCTCAAAACATTAGCGATAAAGAAAGCGGAGCTTACACAGGTGAAACTTCAGCTAAAATGGTGAAATCTGTTGGTGCAGAATATGTGATTTTAGGTCACTCAGAACGCAGACAGTATTTTGCAGAAAGTGATGAGTTATTGGCTGGTAAAACCAAAACTGCTTTGGCACACGGTTTAACCCCGATCTTCTGTATCGGCGAAACTTTAGATGAGCGTAACAATGGAAGTTACTACGAAGTATTAAAAAAACAATTGGTAGAAGGTATTTTTAGCTTAACCGAAGAAGATTTCAAAAAGATCGTGATCGCTTATGAGCCGGTTTGGGCTATCGGAACAGGCTTAACTGCTTCACCAGAGCAGGCACAGGATATTCACGCTTTTATCCGCAGTGAAATTGAGGCAAATTATGGTTTCAATGTGGCTGATGATACAACCATTTTATATGGCGGTAGCTGTAACCCGGGCAATGCTGCAAGTTTATTCTCTCAAAAAGATATTGATGGTGGCCTGATTGGTGGTGCATCGTTAAAATCACGCGATTTTACAGATATTATTAAAGCATTAAACAGCTAAATGCAATACACTAAAGCAATATTTACATTCAAAGGTATCGAAGACTATCAACAGGATTTGCTCATCAGCGATCTTGCCGATTTAGGCTTCGATACTTTCGAAGATAGTGAGGGTGGTTTTACGGCTTTCGTAATTAAGGATAATTTTAACGAGCAGGAATTAAAAGAACTTTTGGCCAATTATAGCGAAGAATTTGCAACAGATTATACCTTAGAAGATGTTGCCGATGAAAACTGGAATGCCGAATGGGAGAAAAACTTCAGTCCGCTGATTATTGATGATGTATGTTATGTAAGGGCAACCTTTCACGAGCCACAGTCATCATATCCTTACGAGATTGTAATTGATCCAAAAATGGCTTTTGGCACCGGTCACCACCAAACCACTACCATGGTAATGCAGTATATTCTAGCAGCCGATCTAAAGGATAAAAATATCCTCGATATGGGCTGTGGAACCGGAATCTTAGCTATTCTGGCTGCAAAATTGGGTGCTAAAAGTTTAATGGCCATCGATTATGATGATATCTGTTACGAAAGTACCATCGAAAATGCTGCATTAAATAATGTAGATAATTTAAAGGCGCTTTGTGGAAGCAGGGAAGTCATTCCTGATGAGGAATATGATGTTATTTTTGCCAATATTAACCGGAATATCCTTTTAGATCAGATCCACCGTTACGCTGAGGTTTTAAAACCAGAAGGCAAAATTTTCTTCAGTGGCTTTTATTTAGATCCTGATCTCGGAATGATTACTGCTGAATGTTCTAAATATGGCATTAAATACGTTGATCATAAACAGAACGGCGATTGGGTAGCGGCACAGTTTGAGAAAAAATAATGATTGAATTTTGAATGAGTGAATGATCGAATGCTTCAGTTTTCGATGAATTATCATTCAGTCATTCAATCCTTCTCTCATTCAAAATTAATTTATATGCGCATACATTTTATAGCAATCGGTGGAAGTGCCATGCACAACCTGGCCATTGCCCTTCATAAAAAAGGATATCAGATTTCGGGTTCCGATGATGTAATTTTTGAACCTGCAAAATCCCGTTTGGATAAGTATGGCCTTTTACCTGCCGAAATGGGTTGGGATGAAAACCGTATATCCAAAGATTTAGACGCGGTAATTTTAGGTATGCACGCAAGGATCGATAACCCGGAACTGTTAAAAGCGCAGGAACTGGGCGTTAAAATCTATTCTTACCCCGAATATATTTACGAACAGAGCAAAAATAAACTGCGTGTAGTAATTGGTGGCAGTCATGGTAAAACAACCATTACCAGTATGATTTTGCACGTGCTAAATTATTACAAGCGCGATTTCGATTACCTTGTTGGAGCACAATTAGCAGGTTTCGAAACCATGGTAAAAGTTACCGAAGAAGCACCGGTAATGATTATAGAAGGTGATGAATATTTATCGTCGCCGATTGATAGAAGACCTAAATTTCACCTTTATAAAGCCAATGTTGCCGTAATTAGCGGTATTGCATGGGATCACATCAATGTGTTTCCAACTTATGCTGATTATACGTTGCAGTTTGATAAATTTATCAATACCATTGAGTCTAATGGAACATTGATTTACTGTAAAGCAGATGCTGACCTGAATGAAATTGTATCCAATTCACAAGCTAATGTAACCAAAATCGGTTATGGTATTCCTGAACATGAAATCAGAAACGGAATAACTTACCTGCTTCCGGAAGAAACGGCGCTGAAGATCTTTGGCGATCACAACCTGATGAACCTGAATGCAGCCAAACTGGTGTGTAAAGAATTGGATATCAATGAAAAAGAATTTGATGCCGCTATTGCCTCATTTACTGGTGCTGCCAAGCGTTTAGAGGTAATTTCAGCAGATGAATCGACCAATGTTTACAAAGATTTTGCACATTCGCCATCAAAATTAAAAGCTACAATTGATGCGGTTAAAGCGCAGTTTACGGATCGTAAATTAGTAGCCTGTATCGAACTGCACACTTTTAGCAGTTTGAATAAAGATTTTTTGAAAGAATATACCGGTGCAATGGATAAAGCTGATGAGGCAATTGTATTTATTGACATTAAATCATTCGAGCAAAAACGCATGGAACCTTTTTCTGAAGATGATGTGCAACAGGCTTTTGCTAATCCAAAACTGAAATTCTTTAACGATGCTGCTAAGTTAAAAGCTTATTTATTGAGTTTGAATTACAAAGATACCAACCTATTGATGATGAGTTCTGGTAATTATGCAGGTTTCGATCTGCCTGAACTGGCGGCTGCTTTGGAGAAGTGAGACTTGAGATATGAGATTTGATACAGATAACTACCTCTCAAATCTCATATCTATCATCTCAAATCTCTTATTGTGTCTCAAATCTCACATCTAGTATCTCATATCTAATCAAATGAAAAGCATCGGAGATCGCATTAAACAAAGCAGACTGGCCTTAGGATTAAGTCAGGCTGATGCTGCCAAAAAATTAAATATCTCTACCCCGGCTTTCTGCAAAATAGAAACGGGCCAAACCGACCTCAACATTTCCCGTTTACTCCAGATTTCTAAAACCTTTAAAGTACCGGTTGTGCAATTAATCGATGGTCAATCGATAGGGGCAGAGCCTTCTGCAGAATTGGCCGCACTTAAAAAGGAACTGATCGAAAAAGAAGAAGAAATTAATAAACTCCGAAAAAAGGTGATCGATCTATACGATAAACTCGGAATATAAAATTTGGTCTGCTGCTTGTTAGGCCGACTAATTATCATAATAAAGATATTAAATAGAATAAAATTCATTTTTATTGTAAATATTTTGAATTTTATTCTAAATATTTCTAGCTTTATTGAATGGTAATCGAAAACAATTTTAGTCTGGATCATATCGATCTGGCTATACTCAAACTCATGCAGGATAATGCCCGGATCTCGAATGTAGATTTAGCCAAGGCATTGGATCTTGTTCCTTCAGCTGTGCTGGAACGCGTAAAAAAACTCGAGAAAAAGAATGTAATTACCGGTTACAATGCCAAAGTAAATCCTGTTGCAGTTGACTTAAAGTTATTGGCTTTCATCTCCATGAAATCTTCGCAAAGTTTCAGTTGTAATGATACGGCCAGCGAACTGGCAAAAATCCCAGATGTACAGGAAGTGCATGTAATTGCTGGTGATGATTGTTTCCTGGTGAAAGTGAGAACGACTGATTCTGCATCATTAATGGCTTTATTACGTGATGAATTTAGCAAAGTTCCCAATATTTTATCCGTTAAGACAACGATTGTGTTAGAAACGGTAAAAGAGCAGCAACAATTGGTAATTCCTCAAAAATAAAGTCATGACAAATTTAAATAAAACGGCATCTCCGGTAATGGTTTACCTTGCCTTTGCCATTGTATATATTGTGTGGGGTTCTACCTACTTTTTTATCCAGAAAGCACTGGCCGGTTTTCCTCCTTTTATTTTAGGTATAGTGCGGTTTACAATTGCAGGCGTTTTGTTATTGGGTTGGTGCAAGATAAAAGGTGAGCAGATTTTTAACCTAAAAACCATTAAAATTGCTACGGTAAGCGGGATTTTAATGTTGGGCTTAGGGAATGGCATCGTAATTTGGGTCGAGCAGTTTATACCAAGTGGTTTGGTAGCCATTATGGTGGCATCGGCAGCAATATGGTTTGTGATTCTGGATAAATCGCACTGGAAAGAGAATCTGAGCAATAAATATATCGTTTCAGGTTTAATCATTGGATTTTTAGGGGTTGTGCTCTTGTTTGGCGATCAGATTAGGCTGGCGCTTGATAAACCCCAAAGTAACCTACAGATTATTGGTATGGTACTGCTGGTTTTTGGACCAATTGCCTGGGCTGGGGGATCGCTTTATTCAAAATATCACCCCACTACGGAGAGTTCAGTTTCAGTAAATACAGGCTGGCAAATGTTAATGGCGAGTTTGGCTTTTTTACCCGGGGCATTCGTGAAATCAGAATTTAAATTACTGGATTGGAGTAGTATATCGCTGGATGCCTGGTTATCCATTATCTACCTGATTTTATTCGGTTCAATTGCGGCGTTTAGTGCCTATGTGTGGTTGCTGAAAGTGCGTCCGGCTACGCAAGTGAGTACTTATGCTTATGTAAATCCTGTGGTGGCGGTATTATTGAGTTTAACTTTTACCAATGAGGTAATCGGGCTTACACAGGTAATTGGCTTGGTGATTATTTTAGGAAGTGTGTTGTTGATTAATCTTCCGAAGTATAAAAGTGCGTAGGTTAAACTTAAACGTCATTTCGACTGAAGTGCAGTCCCGAACGTTCGGGATAGAAATGTGCTGCATAGGGCTTAGAAGTTTAATTGATCCGTGTTTTCAGTGAATCGGTGGCATGAAAATAAAAAAGGTTCGTGGCGACACGAACCTTGGCGAACAAAAGTTTAAGTTACATTTCCCCGTGTTTCCGTGAATCAATGGCAGGAAAATAAAAAAGGTTCGTGGAGACACGAACCTTGGCAAGTGACTAAGCCATGAGGTTAAAAGACCTTGCGCATCGTTAAATGCTTTTTGCCAAAGGTTGCACCAGTAGCTTTATGGATGGCAATCATCTGTTCGTTAAAGTCACCTACCCAGCTCAATTCGAGTTCTTTGTACTGGTTTTTAGGTAATACATACTCTCCCAAACGGATAAAGAGGACTGATTCTAAACCATGTTTCTGGAATTTAGGTTTAGTACCCATCACAATGGCCCTCATGCGGGTAACGCCCACCCAGCGGCGGTACGCGAATTTTAATTTTTCTATTAAACCTAATTTACCATCAAAGCCCTTAATCATCTGGTTGGCATCAGGAATCAATACCACAAATGATGCTGGCTCTCCATTAAAATAGGCAAACTGGATCAAATGTTCATCCATAATGGGTTCCATGCTTTTAAAGCTTTCCTCAAGCGTTTCCTTTTTAATGGGAACAAAGTTTTCGAAATCCTGCCAGCCATCGTTATAAATTTCCATCAAATCGTTAATGTATTTGCTGGCATTTGCCTTGCTGAAATACTCGAAAGTGTAACCGGGTTTATTTCTTACCCAATTGGCAATTTTGGTAAAACGTTCAGGGAAAGGAATGGTAAGGTTAATGTGGTTGGTTAACTGTTCATATTCGGTAACAAAGCCATATTTTTCGAAAAACTTTTGATAGTAGGGAAAGTTATAGTTCATGCCAAAAGAAGGAGGAGTGAATCCCTCAACCAACAGACCCCAAAAGGTATCATTTTCGCCAAAATTAATGGGTCCATCCATGGCTTTCATTCCATTTTCAGTTAACCATGCTTTAGCGGTATCAAATAAAAGAAATGCCGCTTTTTCATCATCAATGCATTCAAAGAAACCCATTCCACCAGTTGGTTGATCGTAATGATAGGCTTTTTTCTCATTGATAAAGGCTGCCACACGGCCGATAAGCTTGCCTGCATCGTCTTTTAAAACCCAGCGGTTACATTTACCATGTGCAAAAAAGGTGTTTTTTTCAGGATTAAAAACATTCTCTACTTCGCTATCCAACGGACAGATCCAGTTTTTATCGTTTTTATATAAGAGCTTGGGCGTATTTAGAAAGTCTTTTTTTAATAATGGATTATTTACCGGTATAACTTGCATGGGCACATTTTAAAATTAAAAAGCATCCTACCAAGCGGGCGGATGCTTTTTCAAATATATGTTTTTTAAATATTAATAATCGTCGTCGTCATCGTCGAAGTTATCGAAGTTGTCAAGGTCATCTAATGGCATGTCAAAATCGTCATCATCGTCGTCCTGAGGCTTCTTTTTCGTTGTTTGAATATCGTCATCATCTTCAAGATCATCATCTTCGTCTACCTGTTTCTTGGTAGTCGGCTTTGTTGGGAGTTTCTTTGGCGCTTTCATAACACAAAAATAAAAATTGCTTTTATAGTTTAAAAATACAAAAAAAACTTTTTTAATAACAACCTGTAAGCAAAGAAATTAAATTATTTATTCAACATTTTCACCAACTGTATTTTCCTCTTTTACAATGTCTTTTAATTGTGGAAGCTGGTTAAGGTTATTTAGACCGAAATAATCCATAAATAATGAACTGGTACTGTAAAGGATTGGCCTGCCTGGTGTTTCTGCCTTTCCATCAATACTAATCAGCTCTTTTTCAAGCAGGCGCTGCACCGAGTAATCGGAATTTACGCCCCTGATCTGTTCAATTTCGAGTTTGGTAATTGGCTGGCGATAAGCAATAATGGCCAGGGTTTCCATAGCAGCCTGACTTAGTTTTTTCTTCGACCGGTGTAACTGTAGCTGGTTAACGGTTTCGTGGTAATCTTTTTTGGTCAGAAATTGATAACCGTTGTTTAAATAAACCAGTTCGATTGCAAAGTCTTCGTGACTGTATTTTTCTTTAATCTGTTCTATACTTTCGAATACCTGTGCTTCGATAAATTCTTCATTAAAGATAGCATTGAGGGCAAGTATGATTTCCTGCACGCCTATACTTTGACTGGAAGAAAATACAAGGGCTTCGATGTGCCTGGTGATGTTTTGATTGGGCATATACAAAAATAGAATTTTTGGGCATAAAAAAAGCGGTCTCGCTTTTAAAAACAAGACCGCTTTCAACACACAAATGAAACCTGAATTAAGATATAGTTTTAGGTTAGGTTATTAAATATCTATATCAATTCTATAAGAACGTCTTTGATAAACACTATCGTTTATTTCTAACACAAGTTTAAGGCTAAAGAAGGTTCGATCAAGGTTCTATTTAGTGAGTGGTATTAATAATTGAGTAAACGGTAAAATTTCTATTTTAACGGTATAGAAATGGATACTGTGGTACCATTTGTAGTGTTTTGCCGCACGTTTAAGTGTATAGGTTTTGCTCCAATCTGCCCTAAAAGGTGTAATCTTTCTTTTGTGAGCTGCATACCTTTACTAATATGGGTTTCCTTTTTATCCTTTAAAGAATTGTCAATGCCTATCCCGTTATCGATAATTTCGATGTTTAAATAAAATTCGTCCTGCAGTTTAATGTTGATCTGGATTTCGCCACCGGTTTCTTTTGGCATAATGCCGTGCCATATCGCATTTTCTACATAAGGTTGTAACAGCATAGAGGGTATAAAGGTTTCTTCTCTATCAATATCTTCGTCGATATTAAAAATATATTCCAGTTTATCACCAAAGCGGTTTTTCTCCAGTTTTAAATAAAGATTCAAGTATTCTAATTCTTCTTCTAATGAAATATAGCTTTTCGTACAGATTTCGAGGTTTTTTCTGATTAATCGCGCAAAACCAGTTAAAACTTTATTTGCAGAGGCAGTATTTTGTGTATTAATATAATGTTGAATGGAATTCATTACGTTAAACACAAAATGCGGGTTCATCATGGCCTGTAGCGCCTGCTGTTCGAGCATTAATACCTTGTTTTTGAGTAATAATTGTTCCTGCTCCTTATCTTTTTGCTTGCGTGTGATATAAACGGCCACTTTATAGAAGATATATGCCACCAAGAGGATTAAAATGGATAAAAACCAAAGACTTTGCCAGAAATGTTTTTTAATGGTGAAAGATATTTTTGCCGATTCGCCCCAGTTGCCATTCTGACTTTTGGCACTCACCTCAAAAACATAATCGCCGGATTGTAATGAAGAGAAATCCAGTCGCCTGGTCCTTGTTTCTATCCAGGGCGAATTTTCATTTAAACGATAACGGTAGGTAATATCACTGGTGGTAAAATCAACCGCGCTAAAGGTGAACAAAATGGTGTTGTTACCCGTTTCGAAAGTGAAATTGCCCTGATCTACCGGTAATCGTTCGTTATCTTTAATGATAGAGGTAACATAAACTTTAGGTAGGTTTTTAATGATATTTTTATTGTTGTATTTGAATAAAATTAAGCCTTTATTGGTGGCAAAATACGCCGTACTATCGTCGATAAATAAACTATTGATATCGTCACTCAACAGATCTTTGCCATAATCGAAATTAGCAACACTAGGCTGGTTGGGGTAATCAGCAATTTTATTAACGCCTTTATTAGTTAAAACCCATATCTCGCTATTTTTTACGAATATTTTTGTACAGATGTTATTGGTCAAGCCATCTTTTTGGGTAATCTGGCGTGTAATCTGACTGTTTTTATAAAAAATCAGCCCATACCCATCAGTGGCTAAAATCAGCGTACCATCAGGGAGCTGCTGAATGTCGTTTATCCTTTTGGTAAGTAGCGGATGGTTCTGGTAATGTTTGATCAGTTTTCCTTTATAAAACTGAGACAAACCATTAATGTTCGAAAACCATAAACTGCCTTCACAATCATAAAAAACGTGGTAGGAGCGGTCTTTAAAAAAATCTTCTTTTTCGCGGTATTTAGCAGCGTTAAACTCAAATTTGTTCTCTCTATCTGATAAGAAAACTACTCCTGATGACAGGGCCAGGGCAAGTTGGTTGTTGTTTTCGCTTATGCTGAAGTGTTTGATCACAAACATGGAATTGTTCGATTCCTTTAAATAACTTACTTCATCACTGCCGTTGTAAATGTTTTTAAAAACACCCATTCCATAATCAGACGCAAAATAAATGGATTGATCTTTTGGATCGAATGTAATCTGTTTAATGGTTTTATATTTCTTAAAATCATCGAGGCCAATTTCGTTAACCTGATAATTGTTGATACTTATTACATCGATTACAGCATCATCAGTACCGAGCCAAAGGCGGTTTTTGCCATCTTTGGTGATGCTTTTGATGACATTACTGCTTAAGCCCGATTCAGCATCGATAATAGAAAGTCGGTTATTCGCATTGGGCAGCATGTAAATCCCCTGGTTGGTTGCAAACCATATATTTTGGTTATTATCTTTAATCACCTGGTTTACGGCAATATCTTGAAGATATTGAACAGTTTTTCCATTTTTATCGAGGGCAAAAGCACCGTTTGCATTTGATAACCAAACTTCCTTACTGGTTATATCGTAATAGAAATAGCCTGACATGTTTTTGATCAGGTTCTGCGGAATGGGGATCAGATCGTTAATGGTTCCATGCCTGTATTGCTTCAGTCCGCCATTATCCAAATAAAATAATGAACGGTGGCTGCTATTGGTTGCGGTCATATAAGAAAGTGGCTGTACTTTTGATTTGATCATGGAAAAAGTTTTTCCATCAAATTTCTGTACGCTTAAATCACTATAAGCAAATATGTTTCCCTGTTCATCCTCGTGGATAAAAGCATTGATGAATTTATCATTCTGATTAGGAGAAATATATTTTTTAATCGTTTTTCCATCCCAGCAAACAATCAGGTTGGCGTTGGTGCCGAGCCAGATCCTTCCGGATTTATCAACAAGGAAGGAAACAATTACGGTGTTGAAATTTAGCTTTTTAAGCAGTTCATCGTTATCCTGGTTGTAAAATTTACCTTCTTTAAGGTAACTAAGTTGACCATTCAGTGCAAAAAACCATAAACGTCCATCTTTATCCTCTTTCATCTGGAGGATCTGCGTATCGGGTAGGCCATCTTCGATGGTGAAATTCTGAAAATTTGTTCCATCAAAACGACTCAATCCATTATCTGTTGCAATCCAGATAAAGCCTTTTTTATCCTGTAAAATATAATAACAGTTGTTGCTGGCCAATCCATTTTTCGAATTGTAGTGAGGGAGATAAGTGGTTTGGGCAAAGGTATTTTCTGCGCCAGAAAAGGTAAAGATCAGCAATAAAAAAGCAATAAAATTACGGCTGAAGTTGAGCTTCAGAGTAGCTTTTTGAGCTAAAAATAACGCTTTTTTATGTGGATTAATGATCACTGTTTGCTTTGGTAAATAATTTTATTTTTTCAAAAAAATCGCTTGCCCTTCTTCTCGAAATGTTGATGCTTTCACCATTTTTCAGGAAAACCTGAAGTCCGTTTTTAGAATTATATTCTTTTAAGTGGTTGAGGTTGATGATACTCGATTTGTGAATCCTTACAAACTGATCGCCTGGTAAAAGTTCTTCAAACTCCCTTAAAACTTTCGAAACGGTAATTTTATCGTGGTTATTTAAGTGTACGATAGAATAATTACTGTCTGCCTCGATGTAAATAATATCATCAATATCGATCATTTTAAAGCCCTGCCCATAGGGTAAGGTAAGCTTCCTGATTTCGGTTCTTGAACTTAAACTAGAGGCAAGATTATTGATTCTTTCATCGTTTTCATTCTGACCTTTAAACAATTTAATGTGCTGAAAAACCTTTTCTACAGCTGTTTTAAGCTCGTCGATATCAATTGGTTTCAGCAAATAATCGAGTGCATTGGCTTTGATTGCTTTTAGGGCATACTGATCGTAAGCTGTGGTAAATATAACAGCTGCATTGTGTTTTTGTGCATCGGGGATCAGGTCGAAACCATTGCCCCCGGGCATGGCAATGTCCAGAAAAATTAAGTCTATAGGATGATGTGCTAAAATATCCTTCGCTTCAGCAACCGACCTTGCTATGCCCGTAATTTCTACCTGTGCACAGTTCTGTTGCAGTAAAAAAAACAATGATGATCGGGCAAACTCCTCATCATCAACAATAATGGCTTTTAGTGTAGTCATAGTTATAGGTTGGTGAATGTATTAAAATGCCTTTACAAAAAAAAATGCAAATAGAAAAAACCAGTGTTCTGATTGTCACGTATGTATCATCAAACGAATTCAAAACCACTAAACATAGATTACTATGAAAAACAATGAACTAGAAACAAAAAATGAACTTCAAGATGAACGTTTATTAAACAGCACTGTGGGCAGAAGATCTTTTCTTCAGTATGCAGGTGCTAGTGCTGCAGCTATTGCATTGGTTGCGGCAGGTTGTAAAAAAGACCGTGGCTACGAAAATCCAACGATGGATGGAGCAACATTAGATTTTAAAACTGATGTAGGTGTATTGAATTATGCTTATGCTTTGGAACAATTAGAAGCTGCATTTTACATTAAAGTTGCTTCTGCACCACCTGCAGCATTTACAGCTGCCCAGAAAGCATATTTTCAAGATGTTCAGTTTCATGAAATTGCACACAGAGAATTCTTTAAAAAAGCATTGAGTACTGCAGCAATCGGCAGTTTAGAGGTTGATTTTTCAAGTATCGATTTTACAAGTGCTTCAGGTGTTTTAGCTGCAGCTCAATCATTTGAAGATTTAGGTGTTGCTGCTTACAATGGTGCTGGTGTACGCATTACTACTACTGATTATCTTGTTTTGGCAGGTAAAATTGTTTCAGTAGAAGCCCGTCACGCTGCATGGGTTAGAGATCAGATTTCTAATGGAAGTTTTGCTGATTTAAATAGCTTAACAGCATTAGGAGCTAGTAATTCAGCAGGATTAGATGGAGCCTTAACACCAGATAAAGTTTTGGCAATCGCTGGAAAATATGTAAAAACCAAAATTAACGTAATCAACCTTTAATCTTTAAAACTCAACAATCATGAATATCTTAAATATATTAGACGAAATAGAAAAAGTGGACGGCGAGATCTATGAAAGATTAAGTCCGCGTAGATCAGCAATGAAAGATTTTTTCAATGTTGGTAAAAAAATATCAATGGCAGCATTACCGCTTGCTTTGGGTTCAATGTTCCAAAAAGCTTATGGACAAACTAACCCTAGTACAGTTAATGATGTATTAAATTTTGCATTAGCATTAGAGTATCTTGAATACAATTATTACAACCACGCTTTAACAAATTCTACCATCACTTTCCCTACTTCAGCTTCAAATGCAGCTATCACTACGATTAGAGCCCATGAAAGAGCTCACGTTGATTTATTAAAAAGTGCATTACAAATTACAGGTGCTGATGGTTATGTAGATGCTGATTTCGATTTTACAGCTGGAGGAGCGTTTGGAGATGTTTTTAGTAATTATCAAACTTTCTTAAAAGTGGCCTTAGCTTTTGAAGATACTGGTGTACGTGCCTATAAAGGACAAGCGCCGATTTTAAAAGGCAATGCAGTTTTAACTACCGCTTTACAGATCCACTCAGTAGAAGCCCGTCACGCATCGCATATCCGTCAAATGGTTGCTGCTTCTCTAGGTGTTGCTTTAAAACCTTGGATCAGTTATGCAGCTAATGGTAACGATACCGGAATTTCAGCAGTTGATGCTGTTTATGCAGGAGAACAAAATACAATGCAGGCTGGTATTGAAATTAATGGATTGGGTGGAGCTTCACAAACTCAGGCAGCAGAAAGTTTCGACGAATTTTTAACTGGTGCAGCTGTTAAAACAATTGCAAACCAATTTATCAAAACCGGTAAAAAATTAGCTTAAAAAAATATTTACATTATTGATTAGGTAATGTTTAGTTTAAGGTAGGGAGGTAAAACTTGGTTTTACTTCCCTTTTTTGATCAGGATTTATAGGATTGTTTGATTTTCAGAATCGGTGAGTTGCAATGAAGGTTTTTTCATTCATGATGCATGCGTTCATAATAAGAATCTAAACATCTATCAATATTCTTTTAGGAAACCCTGCTACTTATCGTTCAAAATTGGTCATTGATCATTTTCAACCTTTTCCATCCCACATCTTCCATTTTACATCCCTTAATACGTAATCACCTGCTCTTCTAAATGCTCCGGTAAATCCCTGTAGTTGTATTTCTGTCCGCGTAACTGTGGTTCGAAACCTGCAGCTTTGATTGATTGCTGGATACCATTTGCGGTAAAACGGTGTGGTGCACCAGCGGCCGATACTACGTTTTCTTCAATCATGATCGATCCAAAATCGTTTGCACCTGCATGTAAACACAATTGTGCGGTAGTTTTTCCAACGGTTAACCAGCTGGCCTGGATATTTTTGATATTAGGCAACATGATGCGGCTCAAGGCAATCATACGGATGTATTCATCGGCAGTTACGGTGTTGCTGATTCCGCGAAGTCTTTTTAATAAAGTACCATCGTCCTGGAAAGGCCATGGAATAAAGGCTAAAAATCCATTTGCATCAGCAGGTTTTTCGCTTTGTACCTGACGGATCCAAACCAAATGCTCAAAACGTTCTTCGATGGTTTCAACATGGCCGAACATCATGGTTGCAGAGGTAGTGATATCCAATTGGTGACAGGCACGCATCACATCAAGCCATTCCTGTCCGCCGCATTTACCTTTAGAAATTAAACGCCTTACACGGTCGTTTAAAATTTCAGCACCAGCACCCGGCAGCGAATCCATTCCCGCTTCTTTAAGTACTTTTAATACTTCAGTGTGCGTCATGCCTTCCAGCTTGGCTACGTGTGCAATTTCCGGCGGACCTAAAGCATGCAATTTTAAATCAGGATATAATTCTTTTAATTTTTTGAAAAGATCGGCATAAAAGGCCAAACCCAAATCGGGATGGTGGCCGCCTTGTAGTAACAATTGATCACCTCCCAAACGAAAAGTTTCTTCAATTTTTACCTTATAGGTTTCGATATCCGTAATATAGCTCTCATCGTGACCAGGCCTGCGAAAGAAATTACAGAATTTACAATTTGCAATACAAACGTTGGTGGTGTTTACATTACGATCGATCTGCCAGGTTACTTTGCCACTGGGTACTTGAATTTTTCTTAACTCATTCGCTACAAACATTAAAGATGCAGTATCGGCATGATGGTATAAATGTACCCCTTCTTCGAGGCTTAAAAAATCAAAATGTAATGCCCTGTGTAGTAAATCGGCTGTATTCATAATACAAAGATAAAGAAAAGTCCTTAGTCGCGAGTCCCAAGTCGTCAGTCTTTAGTAAAAGATTGTTGTCTTTAAGAGGTAATTTTTCGCACGTTTTGTTTTTTTATCTTCCCTCTTACATTTTCCATCTTCCAATTTCCCTTAAAACAATATCTTTACGGTTCTAAAATTAGATATGGTAGATTTTAATCGTTTTACACTGGCCAATGGGTTAAAGGTTTTAGTACATGAAGATGCTACAACCCCAATGGCAGTTTTAAATATTTTATATGATGTGGGCGCCCGTGATGAGGACCCGAACAAAACCGGTTTTGCACATTTATTTGAACATTTAATGTTTGGTGGGTCGGTTAATATTCCTAGTTACGACGAACCTTTGCAGAGGGTAGGAGGCGAAAACAACGCTTTTACGAGTAATGATATTACCAACTATTACATTACGCTACCTGCTGAAAACATCGAAACTGCATTTTGGCTGGAAAGCGACCGGATGTTAAGTTTAGCTTTTTCTGAAAAAAGTTTAGATACGCAAAGGAATGTAGTAAGCGAAGAATTTAAGCAACGTTACCTTAATCAGCCTTATGGCGATGTTTGGTTAAAATTGCGTCCACTGGCTTATAAAAAGCACTCTTACCGTTGGGCAACCATCGGAAAAGAGCTTTCGCACATCGAAAATGCCACTATGGATGATGTAAAAGCATTTTTCAAAAAACACTATACCCCACAAAATGCCATTTTGGTAGTGGGTGGAAATGTGAAAACGGAAGATGTGAAAAAACTGGCCGAAAAATGGTTTGAGCCCATTCCGGCTGGTGAGAAATATGTACGCGATTTGGTTCAGGAAGAGCCACAGACTGAAGCCAGAGCAGAAACTGTAAAGGCAAATGTACCGCTTAACGCCATTTATATGGCTTTTAAAATGCCGGGACGTTTAAATCAGGATTATTACGCTTTTGATTTGTTATCTGATATTTTATCCCGAGGACAATCTTCTCGTTTATACAACAGTTTGTTGAAAGAGCAGCAGCTTTTTAGCGATATCAATGCCTATATATCCAGCAGTTTAGATCCGGGTCTGTTTATTGTAGAAGGTAAACTGGTAGAAGGTGTTACTGTAGAAGCTGCAGAAAAGGCCATCTGGGCAGAACTGGATAAAATTAAAGCAGAACCTGTTTCGGCTGCAGAATTAACTAAGGTAAAAAACAAGGTAGAATCGGTACTTGTTTTTTCTGAAATGAGCCTGTTGGATAAAGCAATGAACCTTGCTTACTATGAGCTATTGGGTGATGCTGCTTTATTGAACCAGGAAACCGAAGAGTTTTTAAAAGTTACAGCAGAAGATATTCAACGTATTTCTAATGAAACTTTCAGTCAAAATTCATCATCAACTTTATACTATTTAACCGAAGAAAATGCTTAACAGAGAACAGGCGCCTGATTTTAAGCAGGTATCGACTATAAATTTTATCCATCCAGAAAAAAAAGCACTGGATAATGGTGTTCCCGTTTTTACCATTTATTCTGGCGAACAGGATTTAGTGCGTATCGAATTTATTTTCGAAAATGTAAACTGGAAACTGGAGAAACCATTGCAGGCCATTGCGGTAAGTGCTTTGATCAATAATGGAACGAATAAATTAACCTCTAAGGAGATAGCCGAGCAGATTGATTTTTATGGGGCGTTTTTTCAAACGGAATACGTTCAGGATCAATCATCAGTTACACTTTATACGTTAAACAAACACCTAAAGTCGGTTTTGCCTATAGTGAAAGATGTTTTATCAGAAAGTCAGTTTCCACAGCAGGAACTTGATATTTATATCCAAAACCAGAAACAAAAACTGCAGGTAAACCTAAAGAAAAATGATATTCTTGCGAGAAAAGAGTTTGCGCATGCTTTATTTGGTGATACCGCTTATGGTGTAAATATACAGGCTGAACATTATGACGCGTTAAAACGTGAAGACCTGATCGAATATTTTAAAGCAGCTTATGCACCGAATAACTGCACCATTATTGTTTCCGGAAAGTTTGATGAGGCAAGTTTTAATTTGCTGAATGATGCATTTGGTAAAGATTGGGAAAAGAGTAATGTGGTTAAAAACAGTTTTGATTTCGCTGCAACTGCAAAACAGACTATTTACACCGAAAAACCAGAAGCTTTACAGTCTGCTATCAGGATTGGTCAGCTGGCCATTAACCGCAAACATGAAGATTTTTCGGGACTACAGATCTTAAATACCGTTTTAGGTGGCTATTTTGGTTCGCGTTTAATGAACAATATCCGTGAAGATAAAGGTTATACCTATGGCATTGGCTCGGGCATTTCATCATTGCAGCAAGCTGGTTATCTGTTTATTTCTACCGAGGTAGGTGCTGATGTTTGCGCTGCGGCTTTGACCGAAATTTATAAAGAAATAGACATCTTAAAAAATGAACTGATAGGGGAAGAGGAGTTGAACCTGGTTCGTAATTATATGCTGGGTTCGATGCTGGGGAGTTTAGAAAATGTTTTTTCGCATGCCGATAAATTCAAGAATATTTATTTTTCGGGACTGGATTACGATTATTATACGAGGTATATCGAAAAAGTGAAGACCATTACTGCCGAAGAATTGTTGGCGTTGGCTAATAAATACCTCATTAAAGAGAACTTTACGGAAGTAGTGATTGGGAAGAAATAATTGCGAACAGCATAATTAAAAAAGTCAGGTTTTTAAAAACCTGACTTTTTTTTAAAACTACCTGTACTGGCATAAATATGCCGTTTGTACAGTCGTTTTTACCTTAAATGATGAATTTGCAGGAACCTCGAATTTATTGCCCGCTTTAAAACTTTGCCATTCGGTGGCCTCTGGAAGTAGGGCTTCTAATTCACCTTCTATAACTTGCATAATTTCTTTTTGAGCAGTACCAAAGGTATATTCTCCTGGATTAATAATGCCAACGGTCGATTTTCCATCGGTGGTTTCATAACCCAAGGATTTTACATTGCCATCAAAATATTGGTTTTCGGTAATCATAATTATAAGGTTTTAGCTAAAACAGCTTTTTGTTTATCGGCCTGATAGATTTTTTTATAAAAATCTACATACTCACCATATTTTTCTGGTGGGTACTTTTTATTGTTCATGGTTTGCGTGCGGTTATACACAATCATATTGTCTTTTACACTGAATTTAGCGCTGTACGACCCAAACTCCGAAGTAATGGTAATATCTTTAGGGATAAATTCTACATTATAACCCTTTGGAAGGATATAATTGATTTCGTCATCATCATTATAGCTAAAAGGAACGGCAAAATAGGTTTTTCGGTTCTCTACTTTAAGCGGTACACTTTCGCGACGGTTGATCTGGTTTACGACCAGAAATAATTTATCGCCACCTTTGGTTAATATCGGATTGGTTTTAAAATTGATCTCTTCTGTAAGCACAGGAACTGTTTTATCTGCCTGCAAATACTTATAACTGCTTAGCGCTGCAACCGGAATAGGACTATCTTCAATAATTCTTTTCCTCAGTTCAACAGGTTCCATCAGTGTCATTGGAAAATTTTCTTCAAACTGGGCATTGGCATAAGTAGATCTGATTTCGGAATCTGCTGTACCATCTTCGGCCAGTATAATCTTGGTTTTTCTAATCTGGTAGTTTTCCTTTGCATTATAAACAGGGGTATGTACAATTTTACCTCCGTTTTCGGTAACCATCAGTACATTTCGGTCAGAATTACTGTAACCAATAAAACCCATAGGTTTGTACTGACTGGTGCACTCTAAAAAGGTAGTATCCTTCTCGAGTGGCACACATAAAATCATGTGATTGGCTTGTCCCATGCTCGAATAATCAGGGTTTAGGCTAGGCATATCATTTCCAATTACGATTAAGTTTGAAGCGATACCTGCCTCGTTCAGCAATGCTTTCATATAATTAGAGAGTGCTTTGCAATCACCGTAGTTTACCTGTGCCACTTTTTCGGCTAAAATAGGCCTAAAGCCACCAATACCCAGCTGAACACTTACATAACGGGTATTCTGCTGTAAATGGTTGTATAGGATTTTGATTTTCTCTTTCGGCGTTTTGGCATCTTTAATTAAATTCTGAACCATCAATCTGGTTGTTTCCGGAAGTTTGTTCCCGCCTAGGTTCAGGGTATATAACCATGATCCGAAGTTTTTCCAGTTATCAAAATTCCCTGCAGAACCATCATATTCGAATTGATTAGGTGAAGCTTTAACCCATGCCGCAATGTTATCTATCCCCGTGCTTAGCGGTTCATCTGCCAGGGCTGCAACATTGGTACTTTTCCATTTATACTGTATTTTTTCTCCGTTCAGCACCGAGTCTGTTTGTAAATTACGACTCGTGAGGTACCTCATTTTATAATTCTTGGCCTTTTGGATAGTATAGGCTGATTTTTCTACCGATACGCCAAAGCCTTTTAAATCATGCCACGAAGGAAAAGAAAGCAAGCCGTTATAATCCTGGCTATAACTGTATTCGATGGTATATGGATAGTTTAAACTTACAAATTTTAAAAGCTTAAGCCTGTTGTCTTCAAATATCGAAAAATCAGAGATCAGGCTTTGATCTTTTATATCCGAACTTTTATAATCCTTTATCTTTTTGCCTGTAGCATCGTAGAGTGTTGCTTTGATGTTATAGATGCTGCTAAATTTATCATAAACCTCTGCCATTTCTCCATATTGATCGCCTGCCTTATTCAAAATGGTCATCGCTACTTTATAATCCATTTTTGCAGCTCCCAATCCCTTAACATCAAAAAAAGATTCTTCATTCCTGATCACCACAACTGCATCTTTTTTCAGGCTTTCCGGAATTTTTGCCACATCGTAATCTGTTTGTGCAAATGCGGTATTAAAGGCTGTTAGCCCAAGCGCTAAACTTAAATAATATCTCATTATCCTTTCTTTTTAAATACAATCTGCTCGGCCTGTTTTTCTACCACGGTTTTAAATAATTCTTTCAGATCGAAATATTCTTCCGGCGTATAAAATGATTTATTTACGTTAATGCTGCTTTTTACCATCAGGGTTTTGCCTTCTGCAATATAGTTAATGGTAAAGGTTCCGTTATCTTCGGGAAGCTTGAAAATACCACCTTTAGGAAGTTTGTCAATTTCATAATCTTCAGGGAAGTTTACCGTAATGCGGTAACTCTCTTTAAATGGGTAGGCAAAATCAACAGGGAATTTACGCTGCTCCAGTTTAAATAAATTCTCTTTTGTTCTTTCGAAAAGGAGTGGAGTAAAGTACACCAGGTTGCCGGCTTCTTCCACATTATCTTCAATTACCGCATCCATACTTTCGCTCAATAATTCGTCTAGGTTATCAAGGTTGTCGATTTTGTAAGCGGAAACCTCAAGGCCCGTTTTATCCTTTTTAAAACCTTTTATAAACTCGGTTTCGTTATTGGTGGTCCTGTATTTATTGCGCAGGTTTAAAGCCGCATAACCTTTAGAATACTGGTTAATTTTTCCCGACAGTTTATGCTCTTTATCAAGCACCATATTATACACAAAAATCTTTTCGCTCGGTACATTAGGTTCGGTAGAAAGCCATTTGCCATCGTTGTTTTTTAAATCCATATAAAAGCCCTGGTGGCTCAGGTTTTCGTAATCCAACATTCCGGCCGGTAAATCTTTATCTGTTGCATCAAGATAATAAAGTGTATTGCCGATCTGCGTAACAGCGATTACATTGTTAAATGCGGAGATTAACGGATAACCGGGGTGTGTGCCATTATCTCTTGTACTGATCAGCACCGGATAGGCTTCAATTTTTGCCTCTTTCAATAAACCCAGCAAAGCCAGGTTAATATCGCCTGATGATCCTGTTTTCTTTTCAAAGAGATTTTTAGGATTTGTTTCGTTTGAATATTTCGAATATTGCTTATTCCATTTTAAACTGCTTTTAACATAGTTGAAAATAAGTTTAACGGCTGTTAATGTATCTTTTTCTCCTTTCAAAATACCAGGCAGAACCGATTTTGCATAACCGTTACGGTTAATGTAACCGCCAAAGTTTTCATCCTGGGCCAGCTCATTGATGATTTTGGACCATGAACCATTATAATCATGATATACATCCCCGGGAAAGTTGGTTGCCCTTAATTCAAATTCAATCTTTGGGTTATAGTCATCCATGGTGGTTACATAAGGCTCATCTTTTAAAGCAGGAATATTCGCCGCACAATATTTATCGTATACTGCGTTTGAATTTACACCCGGTACATAAGAAGCACTGATATTTTGGTGAAGCGGATGATCAACCTGATAATAACCGCTCATGTTGGTTTTATAAGTCAGGTATTCTGGTATCCTTACATTATATTCCGACCAAAGAGTAGGAACACTCGACTGAAAGCGCCAACCGCGTAGTGTAAAAATAAAATCAGATTTAATTTTATACTTAAACTCGATGATCGAACCTTCCTTTACATTAGGAAGTGCAAACTTTTTAATCACATAGTTTTTGTTAAACTCTTCGGTAAATTTGGCATCCTTGTTAAGTTTGCTGGTCACCATTTTACCATCAACCATGTTATAGGTTGCTGCATCCATGTAGTTGAGGTCTTCTTTTGCCGAATTGCTGTTTTTATAAAGTTCTACTTTAAAATTGGCAAGGTCATAGCCGTTTTTGTTTAAAATCTTGTAACGGATATGTCTTTCAAAAACATAAACAAATCCACCTGATGACGGACCTATTTCAAAATAGCAGTCGCCAACATCAAACAGTTTGATAGCTGAAGCCGAAGAGTCTTGTCCCGAAGCTTTGGTTTCGAATTCTGCCGGAGCAATTTTGCCAAATTTAAATTCTCTTTTTACGGATTGGCCCGTTTGGGCATAGAGGGTACTAACCCCAATGCATAGCATTAAAGTCAGAAATCTGAGAGCATTTTTCTGCATTATTTAAAATAGTTTTTTGGTTAATGCAATTATAAAAAACATTCTCCGAATTATTTTAAAATAATTTTAGGGTCGATTTAAATAGTGTATAGGTAAGAGCAGGGTGGATTTTAAAAAGAAAAGCGATTAATACATCCAGGCGGGGAATTGTCAGCCAAGCTCAATATTTAAGCAATTTTATCTTTGGGCTTTTATTTTCGCCTTATTTTCGTATCTTTGCCTGGCAAATAATAAATCCTAATTTATTTGCTATGCAACTCGATTCCACAAAATTTATTGCCACAGGTTTAACTTACGACGACGTACTATTAGTACCCGCATATTCCGAAATTCTGCCCCGTGAAGTAAATACATCCACTTTTTTAACCAAAAAAATCAAACTTAATGTTCCGTTGATTTCTGCCGCAATGGATACTGTAACAGAGGCCGAGCTTGCCATTGCAATTGCACAAAATGGTGGTATCGGGATGTTGCATAAAAACATGACTATAGACAGACAAGCTGCTGAAGTACGTAAAGTAAAACGTTCTGAAAGCGGTATGATCCAGGATCCTGTTACTTTATTGGAAACCGCTGTTGTAGCCGATGCTTTCAAAATTATGAAAGAGCACAAAATTGGTGGTATTCCGGTGGTGAGCAGCGATAATAAATTGGTTGGTATTATTACAAACAGGGATTTACGTTTTCAGAAAGATATGAAGAGGCCAATTTCTGAGGTGATGACAAAAGATAATTTAATTATTGCACCAGAGGGTACTACTTTAGTCCAGGCTGAAGAGATTCTTCAGAACCATAAAATCGAGAAACTTCCGGTAGTAAGTAAAGACGGTTACCTAAGTGGTTTAATCACATTTAAAGATATTTCGAAAGTTAAAAATTATCCTGTAGCCTGTAAAGATGAGCGTGGTCGTTTACGTGTAGGTGCTGCCGTTGGCGTAACTGCCGATACCATTGAAAGGGTTGATGCTTTGGTTGCAGCGGGAGTTGATGTGATTACCATTGATACCGCTCACGGTCACTCAAAAGGGGTAGTTGATAAATTAAAAGAAGTAAAAGCTAAATATCCTGATTTACAGGTAATCGTTGGTAATATAGCTACGGGTGCTGCTGCAAAATTCCTGGCTGATGCTGGTGCTGATGCTGTTAAAGTGGGTATTGGTCCGGGTTCTATCTGTACCACCAGGATTATTGCTGGTGTTGGGGTTCCTCAATTATATGCAGTTTACGAATGTGCTAAAGCATTAAAAGGTACAGGTGTACCGGTTATTGCTGATGGTGGTATTAAACACACCGGCGATATTGCAAAGGCGATTGCTTCGGGTGCCAGTACGGTAATGGCAGGTTCGTTATTTGCAGGAGTAGAAGAATCACCAGGTGAAACCATTATCTACGAAGGACGTAAATTTAAATCTTACCGTGGTATGGGATCGATCGAAGCCATGGAGCAAGGTTCTAAAGACCGTTATTTCCAGGATGTAGAAGATGATATCAAAAAACTGGTTCCTGAAGGTATTGTTGGTCGCGTGCCATTTAAGGGTACCCTGGCAGAAGTAATGTACCAGTATATTGGTGGTTTACGTGCCAGTATGGGGTACTGTGGAGCAGCCAATATAGAAGCATTACAAGAAGCACAGTTTGTACAGATTACTGCTGCAGGCATGCGAGAAAGTCATCCACACGATATTACGATTACCAAAGAAGCGCCAAATTATACGAGATAAGATGCATATTCAAGCAATCTAATTGCGTAATGTTTTTAGCAAAATTTAAATTACAGCGGGGCGTCGGTTTACGATAGCCCCGTTTTTGTTTTAGCTCAAACCTCGCAGGTTTTCAAAACCTGCGAGGTCTAAAAAGAACTGCCAACTGATCTGGGCGTTCCCCAAGCTGCGCAAGGGTCGGGCTTTTTCAGGGCTGCGCTTCGCTCCGGTACCGATGAAAAATCGGTACTAAACCCTTACAATCCCTAACGCGAAAACCCACTGTTTTAAAATAAACCTCATAGATCTTCAAAACCTATAAGGTCTAATATTATAAAAATCACAAAATAAAATTTGGCAGCTAATATTTTTTAATATATTTGTCGACTAAATCCATAGGATTTATATGATAATTATGAAAACAAACCATAAATCACGCTCATATTGTTGTTTTAACCATTCTCAAACAGTTATCGGATATTTTCGAACGGGTCGTTAATCAACAATATTAAAACAAACTATACAAATAATCATGAACAAACGTTTACTCTTTTTCTTTTCATTTTTGCTTTCGGCAGGCATTGCTTTTGGCCAAAGCCCAATAACAGGTATTATAAAAAAGTCAAGTGGTGAGCCGGTACCACGCGCCACCATAAAAGTAAGGGGCACTAATATTACAGTAAGTGCCGATGATAACGGTGCTTTCAAAATCGACGCAAAACAAGAACCACCATTTTACCTTCAGGTAAGTTCGGTAGGGTACAAACCACAGGATTTTCAGATTTTAAGGTATCAGGATACGCCGATTGAACTGGTTTTGGTAGAAAGTGCCCTTTTAGACGAAATCGTGGTAACTTCACGCAGACGTTCGGAGGTTTTACAGGATGTGCCCATCCCGATTACGGTAATCGGTGGCCGAGCAGCAGAAAATGCTGGTGCTTTTAACGTTAACCGTTTAAAAGAATTAGTTCCTTCGGTACAGTTATATGCTTCGAACGCCAGAAACACGACATTAAATATCAGGGGATTGGGTTCAACCTTCGGTTTAACTAACGATGGTATCGATCCGGGCGTAGGTTTTTATGTAGATGGTGTTTACCATGCACGCCCGGCTGCAACTTCAACAGACTTTCTTGATATCGAGCAGATCGAAATTTTACGTGGTCCGCAAGGTACCTTATTTGGTAAAAATACCACTGCCGGTGCATTTAACATCACCACAAGCAAACCAACTTTAACGCCAAGTGCCAAAGTAGAACTAAGTGCAGGAAATTATAATTTCATCCAGGCCAAAACTTCAGTTTCTGGCGCCCTTGCAAAAGATCTTGCTGCAAAAATCTCCATTTCGGGTACACAACGCGATGGTACCATCTGGAATACCAGGGAAGAACGTAAATACAGCGGACAAAACAACCTTGGTTTTAAAAGTCAGTTATATTACACACCTTCTGATAAATTACAGGTATTGTTAAGTGGCGATGTGAGCATTCAGCATCCTGCAGGTTATCCATTGGTAATTGCAGGTGTAACTACGACTGAAAGAAGTGCTTACCGCCAGTATGCCAAAATTGTGTCTGATTTAGGCTATCAACAGCCGAAAATTGATCCTTTTTCAAGAGAAATTAATACCAATACGCCATGGAGGCATAATCAGTCTATTGGTGGTATCTCTTTAAACGTAGATTATAAAATAGGTAACGGAACGCTAACTTCAACTACTGCATGGAGATTCTGGAACTGGGATCCTACAAACGACAGGGATTTCTCGGAGTTAGCAGCATTAACTAAATCGCAGGGTACTTCACGTCACGATCAATACTCGCAGGAGATAAGGTATGCAGGAAACATAACCGATAAATTAAGTGGTGTAATAGGCGTGTATCTGTTGGGTCAGAATTTAAAAGGACTGGCACAAACAGAAGAAGTGGGTAAAGATCAGTGGAGATTTGTGCAAACCAGTAATACAGGTAGTCAGGCTTTATATTCAACACCAGGTTTATTGGATGGTTTCGGGATTAAAACCAACTCTACCATTAAATCTTTAAGTGCAGCTATTTTTGCACAGGTAGATTGGGAAGTGTTAAAGAATCTGCACGTTTTACCAGGTCTAAGATATACTTATGATAAAAAAGATGTTGATTACGACAGGGTAACTTATGGCGGTTTACAAACCACTGATGCGGCATTATTGGCGCTAAAAGCGGCTGTATATGCAAATCAGCAGTTTACAACCAAGGTAGATAACAACAATTTATCGGGTAACTTTACCGTGTCTTACCGTCCAACGCATAACTTAAATGTTTATGGAACTTTCTCTACCGCTTACAAACCGGTTGGTGTTAACGTAGGTGGTTTGCCAACTACCTCAACCGGAGCAGCCGATTTATCGTTAGCAGTGGTAAAACCAGAGTATGTTCAGCATTATGAGTTAGGCGCTAAAACAAAGCCGTTTAAAGGTGCAATTGTAAATCTTAGTTTATTTAATACTGATATCAAAGATTACCAAACCAATGTTCAATCACCACAACTGGGCGTAAACAGGGGCTACCTCTCAAATGCTGAAAAAGTAAGGGTAAAAGGATTGGAAATAGATGGAACTTACCAGTTAGAAAGGTTTTTAACCTTAAATGCTGCTTTGGCTTATTTAGATGGCAAATATGTGAAATTTACCAATGCACCACTTCCATTAGAAGAAACAGGGCATACCGAACTGGTAAATGGCGTAGCTACCCAGGTTGCATTTAAAGATGCTTCGGGTGGCAGATTACCAGGTGTATCAAAATGGAATATTTCTGGTGGTACAGAATTAAGTACAGCAGGAAAGCTGGCTACTAAAGAGGGCAGGTATTTTATTGCTGGTGATGCCAGTTACCGTTCAGAATATTCTTCAAATCCTACACCCTCAAGTGTATTAAATGTTAAAGGGTATGCCTTATTCAATGCAAGGTTGGGTTTCAAATCCGATAAGTTCTCACTATTTGTTTGGAGCAGAAACATTGCCAATAAAAACTACTATGAGCAATTACAGGCTGCGGCAGGTAACTCTGGCTTGTATGCTGGTGTACTAGGCGATCCAAGAACTTATGGCGCAACCATCCGTTATGCTTTCTAATATTTAAATTAATCTTTTCTCTCTTATATTTGGTTAGAAGGAGTGGTGTAATGCCGCTCCTTTTTTTATACTGGAAAAAAACTTAAATGTCCTCAGGTGGCTTAGGTAGTCAATATTGTTTAGAAAATCGGTGGGCTGGTTTTAATGGAGGCTGCAGTCCCGCTTTCCGTTTCAAGTCCTCGCTGCGCTGCGGGCTTTCTCTGCAATCAGGTTTATTTAACAAGGTTGGTGGTTCTTGGGAGGGAAAATAATGCATTCACCTTCTTCGGGTTATTACTTGTAATAAGTCCTGTAACAGCTTTGTGCAGAATTAAAATTTATAGAAAGCCGATAAAATCTTAACTTCGATAAATTTTAGACTAAATGAATAAGCTTAATTCGGTTTGTGTGTATTGTGGCTCAAACTTTAACGGCGATGTACAATTACGCAATGCAATAAAACAGTTGGCAGAAACATTAGTAAAACAGCAGATTAAGTTGGTTTACGGTGGTGGTAGTGTTGGGGTTATGGGTGTTTTGGCTAACGATGTACTGGAACTTGGCGGTTTGGTTACTGGTATCATTCCACAGTTTTTAATGGATAAAGAGGTCGGACATAAAGGGGTAACCGAAATGATCGTAACCGAAAATATGCACCAGAGAAAACAGAAAATGGCCGATTTAAGTGATGGATTTGTAGTTCTACCCGGCGGTTTTGGTACACTCGAAGAGTTTTTTGAAGTGCTTACCTGGTTGCAGCTTGGCCTGCACAATAAGCCAATTGGCGTGTTAAACGTAAATGGATTTTACGATCCGTTATTTGCCCAAATGGAAATGATGGTGCAGAGCAAATTTTTAAAACCTGCCAACCGCGACCTGGTTTTTAACGAAGCAGATGCCGAAATTTTAATCGATAAGATGGATAATTTCTCAGCCATTCCGGATGAAGTGTGGTTTAGGGAAAGGAATTTGAGTTAACTGCAGTTTAGCCAGTTGCCCATGGTTAATCGTTTAATGGCTAAAGATTAATAGTTCATAGTTTGATAGCTTGGATATATTAACCATGAACTATAAGACCATAAACTATCAACCAAGGCTATAACGAACACAATCTCAACATATAATCAATAACCCGCCATCCGCAAAACGTTTGGCGCATTAAAAAATATATTAAAAATGCAAATCATTACCTCCCACGCAGAATTTGAACAATACCTTGGCAAGGAATTAGGCGTTTCTTCATGGCACACCATTACTCAAGAACAAATTAACAAATTTGCCGACGCTACCTTAGACCATCAATGGATTCATATTGATGAAGAGCGGGCACAAAACGAAGGTCCATTTAAAGCTACTATTGCACACGGTTATTTAACCTTATCTTTAATTCCTTATTTATGGAAAGAAATAGTTGATATCCAGAACCTGAAAATGGAGATCAATTATGGTATTGAAAGTTTAAGGTTTGCACAAGCAGTTACCGTAAACAGTAAAGTAAGGTTAAAAGCTAAATTAGCTTCAATTATTAACCTGCGTGGCGTAACCAAGGTGAATATGGCTATCGAAATGGAAATTGAAGACCAGAAAAAGCCTGCATTTAATGGAGAAGTAGTTTTCTTATACCATTTTATCAATTAGTTATAATGCTGTAGCGTGTAGCTGATTTTTAACGTTTTTAATAAAAATAATGATTCAAATGAAAAAGATCAGCACATCGCTTAGTTTAATTTTAGTTAGTCTGGTTGTCCTTTCCTGTCAGAAAAAGAAAGTGGAAAACGCAGCTGCCGATTCATTTTTACCCATGCAGATCGGCAATTTATGGTATATGAATGCACAATCTTATACCGAGATTAAAGACACCGTTAGGATTAACAAAAAGCTTTTTTACCAATTTTATTCCCTGGTTGGTGGCGATGCAAGCAGCACGTTTTATTTGAGGATGGATGAGAACAACAAACTGATCGAAAGTTATCCAGACGATCCTACCAGGACCTATATCCGTGCTGATTTTAATGCCAAAATAGGAGAGAAGTTCTTTACTACAGGCGAAAAGGATGAAAACGATAATGAAGTAACTGTTGTTCAAAAATCAGATCAGGAAATGACCTTTTCGTTCGATCCTGTTTATCATCCCAATTTAAAAGGACATCCATCAGAAGTAAAATACATCAAAGGCAAAGGCTGGGCCGAAAAGTATCAAAAAATAAAGATTGACGGAGTAGTTTATCAGAAGTAGTTAAGCGTTTGGCGTTCGGCGGATTGCGTTAAGCGTTTTGCGGTTAGTGCATCTTATAATTTAAACTTCTCCATGTTCTCTGTGGTTTTTTCTCTGTGATCTTGGTGGTTAAAACAAAGGCGGTTAATAAAGCTTAGCGATCTTTGCAGCTTTACTCAGCGCACTTTGTGGTTAAAAAAGTTATGCATGCACGGAAAACAAGGAGATTTTTCACCTAATCTCAATGCTATGTCCTCTTTTCTCTATGAGCTTTGCGGTTAAACCGCGCCGTAGACCAGAAACCGATTTGGTCAATGCTGTTTTTCTAAAATTAAATTTAAATTGCCTCCATGAATATCGAATTCAATAAAAACGAGGATGTTAACAAACAGTTGGTTTACGAACTGAAAACCAAACTCAAAAAGATCCATCTTGGTGGAGGCGAAAAGAATGCCGCTAAGCAAAAAGAAAAAGGAAAACTTTTAGCCCGTGAGCGCATTGCCTATTTAATTGATAAAGATTCTGACTTTTTGGAGGTCGGGGCTTTTACTGCCGATGGGATGTATGCCGCGCAGGGTGGATGTCCATCTGCAGGGGTAGTATGCGGTATTGGCTATGTAAGTGGCAGACAATGTATGATTGTTGCCAACGATGCTACTGTAAAAGCTGGCGCGTGGTTCCCGATGACTGCTAAAAAGAACCTTCGTGCGCAGGAAATCGCCATGGAAAACCGTTTGCCTGTAATTTACCTGGTTGATAGTGCAGGGGTATACTTACCTATGCAGGATGAAATTTTTCCCGATAAAGAACACTTCGGACGGATGTTCCGCAACAACGCCATCATGTCGTCCGAAGGGATTGTGCAGATTTCGGCTATTATGGGGGCTTGTGTAGCTGGTGGTGCTTATTTGCCAATTATGAGCGATGAAGCCATGATTGTGGATAAAACCGGTTCGGTATTTTTAGCAGGTTCCTATCTTGTAAAATCGGCCATTGGCGAAGAAGTTGATAATGAAACTTTGGGCGGGGCAACCACACATTGCGAAATATCGGGTGTTACGGATTATAAACACCCTAACGATCAGGCCTGTTTAGATAGCATCAAAAACATCATGAGCATGCTGGGTGCACCAGAAAATGCCGGTTTCGATCGCATTGCGGCTGTTAAACCAAAAGAAAAGGAAGAAGAACTGTATGGTATCTTTCCCGAAAACAGGGATAAACCTTATGAGATGATGGACGTAATTAACCGTTTGGTTGATGGATCCGAATTTGAAGAATATAAAAAAGGTTATGGTCAGAGCATTATCTGCGGTTTAGGCCGTATAGATGGCTGGGCGGTAGGCATTGTAGCTAACCAGCGTAAAGTGGTAAAATCGAAAAAAGGGGAGATGCAGTTCGGCGGTGTAATTTATTCGGATAGTGCTGATAAAGCTTCGCGGTTTATCATGAACTGTAACCAGAAGAAAATTCCCCTGGTATTTTTACAGGATGTTACTGGTTTTATGGTGGGCAGCCGGTCAGAACATGGTGGTATAATAAAAGATGGTGCAAAAATGGTTAATGCCGTGGCGAATTCTGTAGTACCCAAATTTACCATTGTTTTGGGCAATTCTTACGGCGCCGGTAATTATGCCATGTGTGGCAAGGCCTACGATCCACGTTTGATTTATGCCTGGCCAACAGCTAAAATTGCCGTAATGGGTGGCTCACAGGCCGCGAAAACATTATTGCAGATTCAACAAGCCTCTTTAAAAGCAAAAGGAGAGGTGATTACGCCTGAAAAAGAAGCTGAACTATTAAAAGAAATTACCGATAAATATGATAGTCAAACTACACCTTATTATGCAGCAGCAAGGCTTTGGGTTGATGGGATTATCGATCCTTTGGAAACCAGGAAAGTAATTTCGATGGGGATCGAGGCCGCTAACCAATCGCCGATTACCAGAAAGTTTAACGTAGGGGTGATACAAACTTAGTAGCATAAGTGCTGGCAGATGTTACCATCTGACAATTCCTTTTATTTTCACCACCTAAGTCACCTGAATGCACCTTAGTTTAATGCTTGGCGCCAAACGCTATCCGCTTTTCGCCATGCACACCATGCTCCGCTGTTAATAAGTAAACTATGTTGACAATGTACGCTTGTTAACAATTGTTTAAAGCATTAAATTTGCACTACGATTAATGAATTTCAAACACACAATATAATGTCACAAGAAAACGAGCACGTTCAGTGTTTAATTATAGGTTCTGGTCCGGCAGGATATACTGCTGCAATTTATGCAGCCAGGGCTGATTTAAAACCAATTATGTATACTGGTATGCAAGCTGGCGGACAGCTTACGCAAACTACAGATGTAGAAAATTTCCCGGGTTATCCACAAGGCATTATGGGACCAGAAATGATGGAAGATTTTCGCAAACAGGCAGAGCGTTTTGGTACCGATATCCGTTTTGGTTATGTAAGTTCGGTTGATTTCTCTTCAACACCACATAAAGTTGTGGTTGATGAAATTAAAACCATCACTGCTGATACTGTAATTATTGCTACCGGTGCAACTGCCAAATGGCTGGGTTTACCAAGCGAGCAACAATATAATGGTTTTGGTGTTTCGGCATGTGCGGTTTGCGATGGTTTCTTTTTTAAAGGACAGGATGTTGCCATTGTAGGTGCTGGTGATACCGCTGCAGAAGAAGCAACGTATTTGGCTAAACTTTGTAAAACTGTGCATTTATTGGTGCGTAGGGATGAGTTTAGAGCCTCAAAAGCTATGGTGAGTCGTGTATTGGCTACTCCGAATATCATTGTACATTATAATACCGAAACCCAGGAAATTTTAGGTAACGGAAAAAATGTAACCGCCGTTAAAGTTTTAAACAATAAAACCGGTGTTGAAACAGATATCGCTGTTGAAGGTTTCTTTGTAGCCATTGGTCATAAGCCAAATACCGATATTTTTAAAGGTCAGTTGGATATGGATGAAACCGGTTACTTAGCTACCAAACCAGGTTCTACCTTAACCAATATCGAAGGCGTTTTTGCCTGTGGCGATGTGCAGGATATGTACTACCGTCAGGCAGTAACTGCTGCAGGTTCTGGTTGTATGGCTGCGCTTGATGCCGAAAGGTATTTGGCCGCTAAAGAGCATCCGGTAGAAGCTTAAGAATAATTTAAAATATTTTGAAAGAGAGAAATCAGCGATGGTTTCTCTTTTTTTGTGATTAATGTTTTGTGGAAAGCAATTGCAGTAGTGCTTTTTAATGTTAGTCCTGCTTTTCATTACAAGTCCGCACTCGTGCCTCGCTTGCGTGCTTTTCATTTCAATCAGGTTTATATACACAGATTTGTGCTACTATTGAAGTTATCATAGCATAGCGCCTGCTGTTTCTTCTGCAATTTGCAACCCCAAATAGTTCCATTGACTGTGCCGCCTAAACCCGATCAAAGCGGGATGCCCCGATTTTCCATCGGGAGCAGAAGCGGGAGCGGGACTATCGTAGCCTAAACATTACTGTACCTGATTTCCCAAAAAAAAAGTCGTCATCTCAACTGAAACGCAGTGGAATGGAGAGATCTACTAGCTTTGCTGAGCCTTCGGGTTCTCGGCTGCGTTGCACCCGATAGCTATCGGGTCCACTCTGAATGACGACCTCTTAAGATTAAGATTTATAGGCCTTACATAGTGCAGTCAAACGGTTGATTTGTATTGTAACAAAAATGTGGGATTTGGAATCTGCCCATAATCTCTATCTTGGTTTAAATAATCAAATAAATACTGTAAAAACCTAAACACACACATGAACAAAGCATTTTCGATTTTTATTGGAGTATTAATCAGTGCAAGTGCATTTGCACAAGGCGATCCTAATTTGGGGATCATCCCTGCACCCGTAGCCATTACCAGGGCAAACGGAAATTTCATTTTGGATAAAACAACTGTTTTGGTAAATCAGAGCATCGATGGCGCAAAAATGGCTGATTTGTTAAATGCTTTTATCGTTACCAAAGCAGGTTTCGCCTTAAGGGAAACCAAAACCCCTCAGGCTAACCAAAAAGCAGTCGTACTCACATCTGTTGGAGCAGATCAATTACCTGCCGAAGGTTATACCATTAAAGTTACCCCTACACAAATTGTTTTAACAGGAAAAGGCGCAGGGCTTTTTTACGCAGTACAATCGGCCATGCAGATGATGCCGGATAAAGTTGCTGATAAAATTACCATCCCTGCGGTTAACATTAACGATTATCCGCGTTTTAGCTACCGCGGAACTATGCTGGATGTTTCCCGCCATTTCTTTCCAATCTCTTTTATCAAAAAATATATCGATCAGCTGGCTTATTATAAAATTAATACTTTCCACTGGCATTTGACTGATGATCAGGGATGGAGACTGGAAATTAAAAAATATCCTAAACTTACTGAGATAGGTTCTTCACGTAATGGCAGTATTATTGGTAATTACCCCGGCAATGGCAATTACCTTACACCGGTTAAAGGTTTTTATACCCAGGATGAAGCCAAAGAAATTGTTAGATATGCTGCAGAGAAATACATTACCGTAATTCCGGAGATCGAATTGCCGGGCCATGCTTCTGCTGCAATTGCTGCATACCCTGAATTAAGCTGTTTCCCTAACCGGGATACTTTTGTAAGCGATAAAACACCATGGGCAGGTAGTAGAAAAGGCAAACAGGTACAACAAACCTGGGGTGTTTTTGACGATATTTTCGTGCCATCAGAAAATACTTTTACCATGCTGAATAATATCCTTGATGAGGTAATCGCTATTTTCCCGTCTAAATATATCCATATCGGTGGTGATGAAGCACCAAAAACCTATTGGAAAGAATCTACTTTCTGCCAGAATCTGATGAAAGAGAAAGGCCTGAAAGATGAACACGAATTACAGAGTTATTTTATCCAGACGATTGAAAAACATGTAAATGGCAAAGGACGTTCGATTATTGGCTGGGATGAGATTTTAGAAGGTGGTTTGGCGCCAAATGCAACCGTAATGAGCTGGAGAGGCGAAGACGGCGGAATTGCAGCTGCACAACAAAAACACGACGTAATTATGACCCCGGGATCGATGGGTTTATATATCGACCATAAACAATCTAACTCTCCTGATGAGCCGGTAACCATTGGTGGATTTGCCCCTTATCAAAAAATATACGCTTACGATCCGATTCCGAAAGTATTAACGGCCGATGAAAGGAAATACATTAAAGGGGTGCAGGCCAATATGTGGACCGAATATATTAAAACCACAGCTAAAGCCGAAAACCATGCATTCCCACGTATACTGGCACTGGCCGAAATTGCATGGTCACCGGTTGAACGTAAAGATTTAAAGAACTTCTCTGAGCAGCGATTACCGGTACATTTGGCGCGTTTAGATAAAATGGGGGTTAATTTTTGGGTGCCTACACCCATCGGACAAAGTGATAAACCTTTAACCGGTGGCGATTTTACCATCGATTTAAAAGCACCGGTAACCGGAGCGAAAATTTATTACACTATTGATTTGGCACGCCCATCAGAAAATGCATTTTTATACACTGCTCCATTTAAAATCACCGTTCCACAGGGAGAAAAAAGGGTTTTAAAAACCATTGTAATTGCACCAAGTGGCAGAAGAAGTGTAACTGCCGAAACGGTTTTAAACAACGGAGCACCTGAAGTTAAAGCGGAAGCGAAGAAATAAAATTTATTGCTTTGATAGGCTAAAATACTTAATTTGGGGCAACCAAAAATGAACCCAAATAGAATGAAACTACAAAAATATACATTACAGCACCTTTTGTTAATTACAGGGGTGCTGTTTTGTTTTGCTTGCACAGAAGAAAAACCTAAAGAAATTAAAATTGAAACGGTTAAAGTAGAAAAGAATCCTTTCCGCTTTTATAAAGATATAGAAGTAAAACCAGGATTAAATTTCGAAATTGTAAGCTGGGGAAAAGGAGTCGACTCAATTGGAGGGTACCAGATATTAATGTCTGATTCTATCCGCAACAATTACAGATCGGCTGCGGTAGACCGTAAAGGTATCATCACCGATGCATGGAATATGGATCTTGATAATGATGGCAATCCTGAGTTATACATTCAGTTGTTAAGCAAAAAGAATGTTTTAGATTTAAATGTGTTCGAGTATGCGGGAGGTGATTTCAATAAAATCGGTTTCCCATCTTTAAGTACAAACCAGAAAAAAGGTTATACAGGCAACGATAAATTTTTCATCAAAAACGGAGATCTTTTCCGCTCTTTTCCTGTAAAAGATGCAGCAGATAGCACTAAAACGATTAATAAAACCTATCAATATAAACTGAGTGGAAATAGTTTTTCTACGAGTGAAGTGAAGTAGGCATTCCTCGAAATCGTCATTTCGAGCGGACCCGATAGCTATCGGGTGCAACGCAGTCGAGAAATCTATCGAGACAGATCTCTCCGTTCCGCTGCGCTTCAGTCGAGATGACGGCACACTTTATGTGTCATCCCGGCGTAGTTGAGTAATCTTCATAGTTTAATTCAAATTAATGGACAATCAAAAATTTTCAATTATCGATCGCATCAGGAGCTTTAAATACGCATTTAATGGCTTAAAGCTATTTTTTATGAACGATCATAATGGGAGGGTTCATTTGTTTGCCGCAATAGTTGCCATTGGACTGTCTTTTTACCTCAAAATATCCAATTTGGAGTGGATCGCGATCTTATCGGTGATTTCTGCGGTTTTTGTCGCCGAAATCATCAATTCTGCCATCGAGAAACTGGCTGATGTGGTTTCGCCTGATTATCATCCAAAAATTAAGGTGGTAAAAGACCTCGCTGCAGCTGCGGTGCTTGTTGCTGCATTTTTAGCAGTGGCGGTTGGGGCCATTGTATTTATCCCGAAACTATTTTTGTAATTCGGCCATTGCCGCCCTTGATTCCTCAATTTTATCCTGAATAATCTCATCCCACCTGGCCTGCATTTTATGATTGCTGCCATGTTCGGTTTCATCGTCATAATTGCGTTGCATGGTATCAAAAAAACTGCTGATCTGGTTGGCCAGTTCGGAAATTTGAGCTTTGTAATTATTTACCGAATAATTCCGGTTTTTTAATACTCTTTCGGCCTCTAATAGTAAAACATACTGAATATTGGCATGTCCTTGCTCATGATGTAAAAGGCTTTCCCTGATTTCGGGATCCTTAATTTTATCCCATTTCACCCACGACCTGGTTTTATCGATACTAACATCGTTTTTTAGCTTAATTACTACGCGATTACGGTAAACCGTACTTTCATAACTGTATTTCCATGTCATGGCGGTTAAAGCAAAAAATGGCGAACGAGTATCAGCCTTTCCTTTAAAATGGGTTTCCCAATCCAGTTGTACCGGTTGATTGAGGTCTTGTTTAAAAGCAAAAGTGCAGGGCAAGGCAAGCAAAAACAATAAGGGTATAATCAGTTTTTTCATGTGTTGATTTTTACAACGAAAAAACCGTGCCTAAAATTATTCTGGTGTAGAAATCTGTCCGCTAATGCGTTCAAATTTCTCGATCAATAAAGCAATACGTTCTTTCTCCCTACTCATTACCGCTTTTCTTAATATGGTTGAGCAGAATATCATCCACAATGCAGTTAAACCTACAGCCAAAACTTTTTGAACCGTGTTAAAGTGCGACAGGATTTCTACAAAATAGAAGATAATGCCTAAAGAAAGTGCAATTACATAGAACCAGTACAGCGAGTTATATAGCTTGTAACGGTTTAATTGATAGGTTTTTAAGTTGTTAAGGTATTCGTGCGGATGCGCGGTAAAATCGGTTTTAGAAATCAGCCTGTAATCACGATAGAGTATAAGGGTATATACACCAATGGCAATAATCGTAATGCTGATGCCCACGTGGGTAGTCCACGATTCGAAGTGAAAAAATATCCATAAGGCCGCGATGGCAATAAATGAGGCCAACATCCCCAAAATGTTCAAAGCAGATTTTAGCTTTAATCCATTTACTTCTTTCTTCGCTTGCTGCAGCATTTCATCGGCAGAAACCTTAACTTCTACCTCGTGCTTTTGCCACAACTCCTGTATTTGATCAAACGCTTGCATACTGGCTATATAATTCTGTTAATTTTTGTTTAATTCGGTGAATTTTTACCCTTAAATTGCCTTCGCTTATCCCAGAGATATCGGCAATTTCGTGGTATGGCAACTCATCAAGCACCATGGTAATAATCAAACGGTCGTTTTCTTCAAGCTTCGATATACATTTATAAAGTAAGGCCACCTGTTCGTTTTTTTCTGAAAATTCCTCTACCTTATTTTCAATAATATTTTCTGTTAATTCGTCTTTAGCCTGCCTTTTTTCCGATCTCAAATACGTTAAACAGGTATTTACGGCAATTCTGTAAATCCATGTAGAGATTAAAGATTTGTTCCTGAACTTATCCAGGTTTTGCCAAACCTTTAAAAACGTTTCCTGCAAAAGATCATTTGCAGCGTCGGTATCGCCAGTATAACCATAACATAAATGGAATATCTTTTTGGAATTTGAATCAAAAATCTCTTTAAATAACTTGTCTTTTTGTTCCATTTAGGGATGATAGTTGCGTTTTAGATGAAGATGTACACTTTTTGTTACACCTGAGGCCCAAAAATAATATATTTTTTGATGCCATCGAGTTAATTTTTTAACCGCAGATGTATACAGATAAACACAGTTTCTAACATCGGTGTGCGTCATTTCTATCTCCCGAAAGATCGGGACAAGTTGTGTTTAAATTATTTTTGTTTTACCGAATGGCTTAACTCAACTGCAATGAGATATCTTTCAGTATAATTGAGTTGATTTTTTAGCCACAGGTGAACACAGATAAACACGGATTTTTTACATCTGTGTGCATTCTTTTTACATGTGGTAAAATTATTTTTGCTTTACCGAATGGCGTAACTCAGCTACAATGAGATATTTTTTAAGGTCAGCTGTTATCAAAATTTGTTACACGGCGTAAATATCGTAGTTTTACCAAATTAAGAGTACCACAAACTTTTTATATTCATGAAGAAAAACAAACTCACGCTTTTTATTTTTATAGCGCTGATTGCGGGTATTGCACTGGGCTACATTTTAAATGTAAACTCAATCGATGTTTATAACCAGAACATACTCAACGCTGATGCGAAGGTTAAAAGTATAGAGGTAAGCATTGCCAAATCAACCGATACCACAAGCATTGCTTACACACAGTTAAAAGCCGAAAAAAAGATCAATTCGAAAATCAAAAAAGAGAACGAAGACATCAGGGAGAAAAAGTTAGAATATTTTACGCTGTTGAGCGATATTTTTCTCCGACTGATTAAAATGATTGTAGCCCCGTTGGTATTTACCACCCTGGTGGTAGGTGTAGCCAAAGTTGGCGATATTAAAGCAGTAGGCCGTATCGGTGGTAAAACATTGGGTTGGTTTTTGGCCATGTCGTTAATGTCGCTGGTGCTGGGGATGATCCTGGTAAACTTGTTTGAGCCGGGAAGGCACATGAAGTTATCCTTACCCGATCATTTAGTAAATACAGGCATCCAGAAAGCCGCTATGAGCGTTAAAGATTTTATTGCCCATGTTTTTCCGAAAAGCATTGCAGAATCGATGGCAAACAATGAAATTTTACAGATTGTGGTATTTTCATTGTTCTTTGGTGTAGCAACAGCCGCCATTGGCGATATGGGTAAAATAGTGATCAAAGCATTCGATGCCATTGCACACGTGATCTTAAAAATGACCGGTTATGTGATGAATTTTGCTCCATTGGCCGTTTTTGGTGCCATGACAGCGATTATAGCCAAACAGGGACTTAATGTACTGCATACTTATGCCATATTTATCGGCGAGTTTTACCTGGGATTGGGTATTTTATGGTCAGTATTGATTTTTCTGGGCTTTTTAGTGTTGGGAAGACGCATTTTCCGCTTGGTAAACGATATGAAGGAACCAGCTATTCTGGCTTTCAGTACGGCTAGTAGTGAAGCTGCATATCCAAAAACCATGATGCTTTTAGAGCGTTTTGGCTGTAAAGATAAAATTGTAAGTTTCGTTTTGCCTTTGGGTTATTCGTTTAATCTTGATGGTTCGATGATGTACATGACTTTTGCTTCCTTATTTATTGCACAGGCTTATGGTATTCATTTGGGCTTTGAACAACAAATTTCGATGCTGTTGATCCTGATGTTAACCAGTAAAGGTATTGCAGGCGTGCCAAGGGCATCTTTGGTGGTTATCGCCGGTACCATTGCCAGTTTCAATATTCCTGAAGCAGGTTTAGCTTTACTGATCGGTATCGATCCGCTGTTGGATATGGGGCGTTCTGCAACCAATGTGGTTGGAAACAGTATTGCTACCGCTGTGGTAAGTAAATGGGAAGGGGAGCTGAAGGAGTCCGAAGTCTAGAGTCCTGAGTCTTATAACATTCATTCAATAATTCTCTCATTCAATAATGCTCTAAATCAATCATAAAAAATTCAATCATTCAAAATTCAATATAAAAGTGTCAAGTAGAGGAAAAAAAATATTCTTAGCCATTACCATCATTGTTCCGATGATTATTTATTGTTACATCTATTACAAACCGATTATCCAGAACGCACCGTTCAGAAAAGCTGACTTTGTATCAATGGAATACAAATGGGGCGTAAAAGATAGCTTAGAAAATAGTTACAATTCTGCAACTGGCGAATACCAGTATGTTACCAGTGCAGATTCTATCGTTCGCAAGAAAGTTTTTTTAAAAAGCGATGATATCCTATATATGCATGGTAAAGCCAATGAAATCGGACTTTGGAATTTTCCGGATACCATTGGGAAAAAAAGTGCAAAATCAATGGCCGTACCCCGTTACGATCTGTTTTTCAAATACAAGGAAAAATCTAAACATGTTGTAATCTATGGCGATTTCGATGGTAATCCAAAATTACTGGATGCCGCAGTAGAAATGAGAAAAGTGATCATTGAAACCTTAAATCAGGCAGAGAGAAGAAGCGGGAAGTAGTCCGGAGTCCGAAGTCGGTAGTACAGAGTCGATTAGCTATTCCTCTTGATTTGTCACCCTGAGCGGAGTCGAAGGGTATTTTAGTTTGGAGTCCAGAGTTAGAAAATACCATACATAAGGTCGTCATTTCGAGCGGAGCGTAGAGCAGTCGAGAACCACGTAAGTGCTCAGCGAAGCTAAATCTGTCTAGATAGATCTCTCCATTTCACTGCGTTTCAGTCGAGATGACGACCATTCTTATTTAAGGCTGTGGTGTTGAAAGGTATTTAAGGTGGAGTTAGAGCCGGGCGTTTGGCGTCAATTAACCGGTTTAAACAATTAACCTATTTCCATCGATTGCCTCACTGAGTGGAGTAGAAGGGTACTTTAGTTTAAAGCTGGGCGTTTAGTATCAGTTAACCGGTTTAAACAATTAATCGATTCACCCAACTTGGCGTTTGGCGCCGATTAACCGATTTGAACAATTAACCCGTTAGCCGCTAAGCTATCAACCATGAACCAAAAAAACATCAACCAATAAGTTAGTTTAGCGTTCAATTAACCGGTTCTAACAATTAACCATTTAACCATTTTTTATTAGGATGTTTTCGTATATTTACGATATATTCGTAATAATGGAAAAATTAACGTTACAGGAAGAAGAGGCCATGCTGGCCGTTTGGCAAATCGGTAAGGGGTTTATCAAAGATTTTATGGATGTACTTCCTGAACCTAAGCCACCATATACCACACTGGCATCAACCGTTAAAAATTTAGAGCGCAAAGGTTATCTGGTAAGCGAACGTTTTGCCAATGCCAATCGTTACAGCGCAAAAGTTAAAGAAACAGAGTATAAAAAACGCTTTATGAGCGGTTTCGTGAATAATTATTTCCAAAGCTCTTATAAAGAACTGGTTGCTTTTTTCGCCAAGGATAAAAAAATCAGTGCCGAAGAGCTAAAGGAGATTATCAATTTGATTGAAAACCCTCAAAAGTAAATGCCATGCCACATTTCTTTATCATCCTATTAAAGATTAACCTGGTGCTGATTTTATTTTCGGCAACATATTATCTGGTGCTGCGCAGATTAACGTTTTATTCCATCAACAGGATTTTTCTGTTGTTTGGGATTCTGTTTTCTACAGCTTACCCATTTATTAACCTCACCGAATTTTTTGCTGGTCAGAAAGCAGTCCCGGCCTTTGTACCCCGATTAAATCAACAGGTGAGTCAATTGGTGCAGCAAGATGCTGTTTCGGTATTCTGGCAGGTATTAAGCTTGCTTTTTTATGCAGGGGTGCTGGTAATGGCCTTAAGGTTATTGATACAGTTTATCTCGCTTTACAGAATGCATAAAAACTCTTCGCCTGAGCATCTGGATGATTATAAAGTAAGGGTTTTAGACGAAGAAGTGAGTCCGTTTAGTTTTTGGCAGACTATTTATATCAATCCGCGATTGCACAAAAAGCAGGACTTGAACAATATCCTCGAACATGAAAAAGTACATGTGGAAGAATGGCATACGATAGATATCATCCTTGCCGAAATCTGTGTAGTTTTTTATTGGTTTAACCCGGGTGTTTGGCTGATGAAAAAAGCGGTAAGAGAAAACATTGAGTTTATTACCGACGCTAAAATTTTGAAAAAGGGGATCGATAAAAAAGCTTACCAGTATAGTTTGCTGGATGTGGGCACGTTACAGCCATCAGTAGCTATTGTTAATAATTTTAACCTTTCTGACCTAAAAAAGCGGATCAAAATGATGAATGCCAAACGTTCGTCCAGGGTGAATTTAACACGGTATTTATTTGTACTGCCAATATTGCTTTGCGTTACCCTGGCATTTACCATTGACAAAAAGGAGGTTAAAAAACATTTGGCACCTTTAACCAAAATGGTGGCTGAGGTTTTACCTGAAAAAGTGACCAAAGTACAGCTAAAATCAAAAACGGTTTTAAAACCAAAAGCAAAAAAGAAAATATCGATTGATACGCTGAAAGTGCCTGATACGGTTACTAAGATGACTTTTATCATCAAAAGCATTACCAATGGGGTAGATTCTTCACGTAAATCGGTTGAAGAGGTTCTAAAAGGCTTGGGTAAAAAAGTAAAAATAATGAGTTTTAAAACGGACGGTGATTTTAAAGGCAAAACTTTTGTTCAGCACTTTAGCTTTACGGATACGGTAAAACCGGATCATAAAAACATTGATGTAAAAGTTTTAACTAAAAGTGGCGGAGACCTGGAAGAACTGCCCATGCCCGGGAAAAAAGGAGTTGGGTTTATGTATATTGTAAAATCAACCGCCACAATCTCTGATGCAAAAGATGGAAATCAGCATCCAAAGGCTACTGGAATAATGGTAGCAGAAAATACCTCTTATTTTCTAAACGGCAATAAGATTACAAAAGAGGAACTGGATAAACTAAACCTGAATAAAGTTTCTGATATGAAAATTGATAGAAATAATCAGGCTATTCAGATTACTACAAAACCGTAATTCTCCACAGTTTCCATCATTTCGAGCGCAGCAGTCGAGAGCCACGATTGCTTAGCGAACTAAATCTACTATAGATTTCTCTCCTGAAGGTTCGGGACTGTGCTACAGGAGATAACTAATAGATGATTTGAATTTAGTAAGATCGTCATTTCGACCGCAGTGGAGAAATCTTTGAACTTGCTTTAAAAGATCTCTCCATTCCGCTGCGCTTCAGTCGAGATGACGACTTTAGGGGATGCTCCGTTTGCTCCTCGCAATGAAGCATCTATTCATTAAAAACTAAAAGTCGCCTTCAACATCGCCACCCTTCCAGGAATATAATACGTTCCCGTAGTAAGTGAATTTGCTGAAAGATAAACCGCATCAAAACTTTTGATATTCGCCAGGTTGGTGATGCCAAATTCAAAATCTGTTTTTATTTTCAGGTATTTGTATTTGATATTCATATCCGCAAAAAGATATTTTAGATTAGGCTGTGTAGATTGATGCGTAAATAAATGTTCGGCCGATAAGTTTACATATACATTTCTAAAAGTGGTAATGGCCAGGGTAGATTGTTGCCTGAGCTGCTGAAAATTCGTTTTAATCGCATCAGCAACCTTAGCTTTATTGTCCGTTACCGAAAAATTTGCCAGGTAAGACCAATTGATAAAGTTGGTGAGTTTTGCTTCTATTCCCAGTTTGTAAGAAATGGTTTGGGCATTAAATGCAAAAAGCTCATTGTTCTGCAGTTGATCATACTGGCTTTGCGAAAAACTAATGCCTCCATTTACTGTGCTTTTCAGCGCAAAAAGATATTTGCTGGCATTCGCATTAAAAGATAGGGTGCGGATATGGTTGCTCAATGGCAGTACCACTCTTTGCTGGATATTATTGCTTAAACTGTATGATGAAATGGTGTTCAGTTCGGCATCACTGTAATTGGTAGTTAAATTTATAAATAACATCTGCATGGCTTTCCTGAAATTGAACCCTGCACCAATGTTATGGGTTTTCGATTCCGAAATCGGTGCGTTATTGGCGAAAAGAGAGCGGTAGTTTTTTAATACGGTGCCCCGGTAAACGTCGTCAATTCCACCTAAATCGTTCCGGAAGCTGTAATTTGCTGTTACATAATTTTCAACACTGGTTTGGTATTTTATATTCAAAGAAGGGTTTAGAAACAATTTATTCAGGCTCTTATCCAATTCATTAATGTCATCACTGTATTTAATGAGGTTATAACTCAATGGCAAGCTTAAGCCGGCTTTTAATTTATCGTTGGTAAATTCGTATGTGGCATCGGCATAAATCTTGGTTTTTAGCCAATCAAGGTCATTTACGGTATTGCCCGATACGAGTTCGGTTTGCTGGTTGTTCTGCCTACGGTAAAGTTCCGAATTGAGCTGTTGCTGCTGCACATTAAAACCTGCCTTATACGTTTGTACAAAATGGTTATTTACAAAAGCAAAAGAAGCGTAGTTATTGGTGTACCAGGTTGGTATTTTGATATACTGGCTTAAACCAAGATAAGTGTTTCCGTTGTTTAAAATATCAGCGTTAAGACCGGGTGTTATGTTTAAGCTTTCAGGCTGAGTAGTACTATTTAAATAGGAGTAGAGGTTAATAACATCTTCTGACTTTAACTTTTTACGGTAATTAAACTCGTTTGAAATATCGAGTGTTTGCTGGCGCAATACCTGATTGGCAGCCACATGATTGATTATAAAAGCCGACGACGTTTTAAAAGGCGCATAATCGAGTACAAAATTATTATTCAGGTAATATTTGTCTGCATTTCCGTTCAGGTTAAACTGTGCCCGTAGTTTTTGCGGGTTGATGGCATTGTTCTGCGATTCTGCATAACTGATGGTCTGGTCTGAAAGATAAGTCTGCGAAAATTTATTGTACTGCTGATTGCGCTGATCGTACAGGTACGAAAGGTTTGCCCTTAATTGCAGATCCTGGTTAAACTTGTACAGATTATTTAAGTTCACTAATCCTGCTTTATTAAAAAGATACCTGCTTTGCGGAAGGGAGGGCACGCCAGCGGCTCCGGTAGAAAGCAGGCCACCTGGTCTGTCATTATCCAGCTTTTTTAAATAATCAGATAGGTTGTGCGAGGTAAGGTCAATCCCCGGGTCATTGCCAATATTATTGCCCTTAATATTATTGATGAATTTTAGCTTTTTATTGAATAACATGGCCGTTAGGTTTTCATCAAAACGATTTGGCATTCCTGCACCAACAGTGGCATCGCCCATAACTTTAAGTTTAGCTTCATCTTTAAGCACCAGGTTAAGTGCTACATCATCGCTCATGTTGTTTTTGCGCATCATTTTAATTGGCTGATCATTCTGGATAACCTGTACCTTATCTACAGCGCCCTGTGGAATACTTTTAGTGCCAATGTTATACTTGTCATCCAAAAGGTTATCGCCATCTACATATAGGTTAGAAATGGATTTTCCGTTATAACTGATTTTTCCATCTTCTGCAACTTCTATTCCTGGCATTTTTTTGAGTACATCACCAATGCTTCTGTCCTGTTTATCCGCGAAATCAGATGGCCTGTAATTTAAGGTATCGCCTCTTGCCGTTAAAGACGGACGGTTTTTTACCGTTACTGTTTCTAAAGCTGTTTCACTGTTCTGCATAACGAGGTCATAACTTTTGCTCACGTTTGTAATAATCGTACTCAATTTTTTATATCCAATGCTCGAGGCCTCTATTTTATAGCCATTAATCTGATCGTTTTTTATTGCGATGCTAAATTCGCCATTGCGGTTGGTTCTGGTAAAATTAATCGTATTTCCCTCAGGATCTTTTAAAATTACGTTGACAGATTCTATGCCTTTTCCATTGGCATCTTTAACCAAACCTTTAATCGGTTTTTGTGCCCAGCTAGAAAAAGATATGAAAAGGAACAATAATGTTATGGCGAAAATCTTCATTTTTTCTCCGGAATTTCGATGGGATTGTTAATCTCTGGCTTTGTTGCGGCGGCATTTCCGGCAGGACGTGAAGTATTATTGCTTCTAAACGAGCCTTGCATGCCACTTGCGGCCATTTGTGCCTGCATAAAACCCTGCGGATCCTTATCTCTTGCCTCCCTAAGTTTGTCTAATTCTTTTCGGGTGGTTTTAATGGCATCTACAGGTAATTTAATTTCTGATTCCAGGTAAGTTGTACTCATATCCATGCCCACCATTTTTACTACACCAACACCTCCGTTCGGAGAAGCAATTTTAAGGTCGTCGGCATTGGTCTGGCCACCATCGTCTTTTACATTTTCAAGTCCTGCAAAGTCGAATTTCACTTCTTTTTTTTCATCGTAGGCTGTTACAATTAAGCCAGGTAATCCGTTTAATTTCCACGGACCGCTTTGGAAAGGGATTTCGGTAGCAAACCAGGCTATCCAGTTCCGGCCTTTAAATCTGGTAGTCGCTTTCTGGCAGGGGATGCCCGAAAAACTCATGGTGTCTTTTAATATTTTCCAATCTATCTTCGGTGCGGTTTCTTCCACCAGGTAATTATTAAAAATGCGTTCCTTGGTAATCATTTTATGCTCATTGGCGAAAAAGAAATAATCTACCTGGGTTAATGGGATTTTTGATTCACTTTTAACCTCAATTTTCATGTTACCATTACCGGTTTGGTTTTTTATCTGCTCCTGTATCTGCTTTTGCATATTTAACGATTGCTTCAGTTTATCGTAGCTGGTATAAACCGATGCATTTTTTCCGGTAACCAATAGCATGTTTTCAACCCTTGGTTTATCGCGCTGGGTAGTATCCTGGATGTGTGTAAATGTGTAACGTACTCTTGCCAAAGCTTTATCCGGACTTTGGGCTTTTACAGAGAGGGCTAGCACAGTGGCTAAACAGAAGGGTAATATTCGTTTCATAATAATTGTTTTAAGTCTATTTGCTTTTCGTAAATCTACGAATATTTCGTAGATATAAAATTGATTTAACATTTTTTAACGAAAAGGAGATGGAAGAGGTAAAATTTAAAATGAAACCACTTGCTCCAGAGAAATCTTTAAACCAGATTATTTTTATCTATCGGTTGGTATATTACCGAGTGAAACCCAATGTTATGTTATTAGATTTTTAATTATTATTTGGAAAGGGGCGGGCAGTGGTCCTTGGCGGATTTCAGTTCCGCTTTCCGTTTTTTCCGATGAAGGATCGGAACCACTGCATCCGATAGCTATCGGATCGGGTTTAGAAACAATGGTTTAGTGAATTACAGGGTGAAATATTCATATAATTACCTAAATTGCTTTCCGAAAAAAGCTATTAAAATAGTAGCCAAATCGATCTTGAAATCCTGAAATCTTCAAAATCCTGATTTGGTGAAAAATATTTTCGATATGTGTTTGTGTGTTAATTGAATTTGTTCTATATTTGCACCTCGTTAAATAAAAATTAAAAAACTAATATTTAAACAATGTACGCAATAGTAAATATAGCAGGGCAGCAATTTAAAGTTGCTAAAGACCAGCACCTTTTTGTACACAGATTACAAGGAGATGAAGGCGCTAGTATTGAATTTGATAATGTATTGTTGGTTGACAACGGTGGTGCAATTACTGTAGGTGCTCCTGCAGTTAAAGGTGCTAAAGTTTCAGCTAAGATCGTATCTCATTTAAAAGGTGATAAAGTAATCATTTTCCACAAAAAACGTAGAAAAGGTTACAAAAAGAAAAATGGTCACCGCCAGTTTTTCACTAAGATTCAGATCTCAGACATCACTCTATAATTAATTGTTAACCCAATAATTCGCTTTTTTGGCGAGTTACAAAATATAAAATCATGGCACACAAAAAAGGAGCCGGTAGTTCGAAAAACGGACGTGAATCGCATAGTAAGCGTTTAGGTATTAAAATTTTCGGTGGGCAATTAGCTATCGCTGGAAACATTTTAGTACGTCAACGTGGAACCAAACACCACCCTGATAAAGGTGTTGGTATCGGAAGAGACCATACTTTATTTGCTTTAGTTGATGGTACTGTTATTTTCAGAAAGAAACAAGATAACAAATCTTATGTTTCTATCCTTCCTATCACCGACGCTGAAATCGAAGCAGCAGTAGCTAAAGCACCAGTTGCTAAAAAAGCGGTTGCAAAGAAAGAAGTTGTAGCAGAAGAAGTTGTTGAAGCAGCTCCGGCTAAAAAAGCACCTGCAAAAAAAGCAGCTAAAAAAGACGAAACTACTGAAGAAGCTGCACCTGCAGAATAATTAGTAATCAGTTATAAAAGAAAAGTCCCGATGCAAATCGGGACTTTTTTTGTTTATAGATAGTTCAGTAATCATTAGCTCATTGGTCATTAGTTTGATAGTTCATAACTTAGCGGTTAATTGACTTTAAACGCCAAACGCTCATCTCCAACTCAACTGATGTGTTAAACCATGTTAAATAACAAAAATTAACATTTCTCCGATTTAGATTTGACCATTGATTTAAAACAATTCAAATGAATCTGAAGAAAATATCCTTATTAGTCACACTACTTATTTCTGGTCGGTTGTTGTACGCACAAGATGTGGAAGAAAATATCCGCATGGTAAAACCGTTTAAAGCCGATGGCATATCGAGCGAATGGAACGAGCCACTTAATCAATACAATGATGCCACGAAACTGGCTTTTGCCTTAGCCAACGATGATAAAAATCTCTACATCATTATCGAATCGTTAGATCCTCAAACCACTTTTAGCGTGTTGAGGGGTGGCATTACCTTAAACATCAATACGGCAGGCAAGAAAAAAGACGGCATGAAGTTAACTTTTCCGTTAATGGAAAGACCACCAATGCCGAAAGATGGTGAAGAACACCGAGATCATGCGCCTTCACCGGAAGAAAGGGAAAATGAAATACATGATCCAGCTGCCATGAATAAAAGCATCCGGGTTTCAGGTTTTAAAAATATTCCTGATGGAGAACTTCCTGCAATTAATCAAGATGGTATTGAAACAGGTATGAGTATTCACCCAAACAGAGACCTGATTTATGAGCTCAGTATTCCATTGACGCAGTTAGAAGTAGGTTTGGATCTTAAGAAACCTCTCGTTTACAATATCAAAATTAACGAACCAGCTAAATCTGGTTTCAAAAGAGAGGGTGCTCCTGAAGGAGGAAACAAAGGTGGGGGAAGATCTGGCGGCAGAGGTGGAATGGGAGGTGGAGGAGGCATGGGCGGAGGCGGCCGTGGCGGAATGGGCGGTGGAGGCAGAGGTGGAATGGGTGGCGGCGGTCAGCGACCAATGCAGGGAGGCGAATCTTCTGCTAAATCAGCAGATTTTTGGATAAAATATAAACTGGTAAAGGCTTAAATAAAATTACTTCATTTCGAGCAGATCCGATAGCTATCGGGTGCAACGTAGTCGAGAAATCTATTTTAATAAAATCATCTTTATAGATTTCTCCAATTCGCTGCGCTATAGTCGAAATGACGAACGCTTTAATACTCCCTGGCCATTAATTGCTCGGTAAGCGTTAAAAGATTTGCTTTCCGTTCATCGCTCACATTAATCTGTTCAAATACCGCTAAGGCTTTGTTACGGTAGTAATTCATGTTTTCTTTGGCAATTTCCTGGATATCTAAGGTATCGTAAACCTGACGAACAGTATCTACTTTTTCTTGTGCGTTAAATTCTTTATACGATGTCCAGGTATCTAATGAAGCACGGGTTTCGCCATCTGCTAATTCGAAAGCTTTTAATAGTAAGAAAGTCTTTTTATTGGCAATAATGTCTCCGCCAACCTGTTTTCCAAATTTTTCGGGATCGGCATAAACGTCTAAAATGTCATCCTGCAACTGAAAAGCAATTCCGATATTTTCGCCAAACTGATAGATTAAATCGGCATCTTTTTCTGAAGCCCCGGCAATAATAGCGCCCAATTTTAGTGCACCACCAAGCAATACAGCCGTTTTTAGCCTGATCATGTTGATGTATTCTTCAATACTTACGTCGTCACGGCCTTCAAATTCCATATCCAGCTGCTGACCTTCGCAAACACCCTGGGCTGTTGCATTAAAGGTATCTAAAACGTCTTTCAGGAATATAGGATTTACTTTAGCAAGGTTTTTATTGGCTTCTACCATCATTACATCACCACTTAATATGGCTACGTTGGTACTCCATTTCTCATGTACGGTAGCCTGCCCTCTGCGGAGTGGCGCATTGTCCATAATATCATCATGAACGAGCGTAAAATTATGGAAAACCTCAATCGCCATGGCGGCATGAACCGATTGGTTTGCATCTTCTCCAAATAATTCGGTAGCCATTAAAACCAGCAATGGTCTTACACGCTTTCCGCCAAGGTTAATAATGTAAGTAATCGGATCGTAAAGTTGTTTAGGGTGATCCGGAAACTTTAAATTTTGTATTGCAGTATCTAAAATTTGCTGTAGTTGTTCTGTAGTATGCATTGACTATTTTATTGTTGGGGCCTCCTCTAAAATTTTTATGGCCTCTTCTTCTTTTGCAGTTCTTTTAATAGTAGGATTCGATCTCCAAAAATCGGCATTATAAACCATATTTTGTGTTGTTTTTACATCATTGGTTTTATTTTGGATCTCTTTTAAATCTTTATTATAGGCATTGTCATAATCCATCACATATAAAGTGCTATATAGTTCGAGGTTTTTTGTACCTAAGCCCAATACCGTCATTCTACTTTTTAAGGTCAGTACGGAAAAATCCAAAATGCTTTTATTATTGCTGTTAACGGAGTATTGCGAAATTAAATTTGCCTCTTTTAGTTTTGCCCCTAATACACCTTTACTAGTTAAACCGAAATTTTTGATGGTACCATCGATTTTTAAAATGTTATAGGTATCTGTATTTAAATAGTAATCTCCTTCAAAATATGCCTTTTCATATTTAACTTTTAATTTGCAACTAATCACTGCAATTTCATCATCGCCGGATTTATATGTGCTTTTTATTTTGAAAGTATATAGCGAATCTAATTTTGAAGATAATGGTTTTGCATAATAACTATTGGATAAATAACCCGAAAGGGTAAATACGGAAAAGCTTAAATTTGAATAAGAAACATGACTATCGTTTTTTAAATACCTGCTTTCGGTAGGCAACCATTTCATAAGTGAGTAGTTTTTCCAATCCGCATTAAAGAATATTTCGTTTAAATAGGTAGGCCGTTCGGCCTCATAAGCAATCTGGCGGAAAAAAGCTTTAGCATAGTACGATTCATCAACGCTTTTTACGGCTTTTGCATAAGCACTTTTCATTAACGAAAGCGCATTATTACCTACAACAACTTCTTCGAGGTTTTGTACAATAGCCTTTAATTTTAGATTTAAAAAGGTATCGTTTGCTTTGATTTTTATGGGTTGATAACTGATATGTGAAATTGTTAAATCACAAGGCAGCGAGTTTACAGCGAGTTCAAATTCCCCGTTTTCATTACTAATCGTTTTATGGTTTGCATCTGCCTGAACGGTTACATAAGCCACTCCGCTATTCGATAATTCATCAGTAATTTTTCCTTTTATCGTTTGAGCCAACAATAAATAGGGAAATAACCAAAAAAGGATAATGTTAAAACAAAACTTTAATTTCATTAAAATTTAATCAGGAATCAGCGTAAAATCGATTTGACGTTTAGAAAGATCTACTTTTTTAACCCTGATCATTACTTCATCTCCGAGCTGATATTTTTTCTTTTTGCGTTGGCCTACAATGCAGTAGTTTTTCTCATCGAGTACATAAAAATCATCAGATATATCTCGTAAACGGATCATACCTTCACATTTGTTCTCTTCAATCTCTACATACATACCCCATTCGGTAACACCAGAAATGATGCCTTTATACTCGGTACCAATGTTGTTTTCAAGGTATTCGGCCTGTTTGTATTTAACAGATGCACGCTCGGCATCTGCTGCTCTTTTTTCCATTGCCGAAGAATGTACAGAGGCCACTTCATAAAACTCCATATCGGCAGATTTACCTCCATCTAAATAGGTCTGTAAAAGCCTGTGTGCCATCACATCCGGATAACGGCGGATAGGGGAAGTAAAGTGGGTATAATATTCAAAAGCAAGGCCATAATGGCTGGTTTTCTTGGTAGAATAAATTGCCTTAGCCATTGATCTGATGGCCAGCGACGTTAAGATATTCTGTTCTTTCTTGCCTTCTACATCAGCCATTAAATTATTTAGCGATTTTGCAATTTCTTTATCCGATTTGGTATTGATTTTATAACCGAAACGGGAAGCAAATGTGGCAAAAGTATTCAGCGTTTCCATGTTTGGCGAATCGTGCACACGGTAAACGAAGGTTAATTTATCTTTTCCTTTGGTTTTCTTTGCGATAAACTCGGCAACTTTACGGTTGGCCAGAAGCATGTAGTCTTCAATCAGTTTATGGGCATCTTTACGTTCTTTAACATAAACACCGATCGGTTTTCCTGATTCATCAAGTTTGAATTTAACTTCAGTACTTTCGAAACTGATCGCACCATTTTTGAATTTACGGTCGCGGAGGATATAAGCCAGTTCATTTAATTTCAGGATTTCCTGGGCATAATCTCCGGCTTTATTCTCGATTACTTCCTGTGCTTCTTCATAACTGAACCTTCTATCAGAATGGATTACCGTACGGCCATACCATTCATTTTGAATATTGGCCTGTTCATCAAGTTCAAAAACAGCTGCAAAACACAATTTATCTTCATTTGGACGTAATGAACAAACGCCATTACTTAAACGCTCGGGCAGCATCGGTATCACCCGATCTACCAGGTAAACCGAAGTAGCACGGCTGTAAGCTTCTTTGTCTAATTCTGTCCCCTGGATTACATAATGCGAAACATCGGCGATGTGTACACCGATTTCGTGGTTTCCGTTAGGAAGTTTTTGGTAAGAAATGGCATCATCAAAATCTTTCGCATCTGCCGGATCTATGGTGAAGGTTAATACATTTCTAAAATCTTTTCTTTTCGCAATTTCGGCTGCCGGGATTTCTTCAGGGATTGCATTTGCTTCGCGTTCTACCTGTGGCGGAAACTCCAGTGGGAAACCGTACTGCGCTAAAATCGCATTCATTTCGGTATTGTTCTCGCCCTGGTTACCCAATACGTGTTTAACTATACCAATTGGATTTTTGGCGCTTTCAGGCCAATCAGACAAGGTTACCAATACCCGCTGACCGTTTTTTGCGTCGTGGGTATCTGCCAATGGCACAAAAATATCGTGCATCATTTTTTTATCATCCGCAATTACAAATGCAAAACGATCGGAAATTTTAATTACACCTGTAAAATCTGATTTTGCCCTTTTAATAATTTCGACAACTTCGCCGTCGTTTTTACGACCGCTTTTCTTTGCGAAAACATAAGCTTTAACGGTATCGCCATGTAAAGCATTTTTAAGTTTTCGGGGAGCAACAAAAACGTCTTTTTCAAACTCATCTTCCGGAACAATATAAGCCGAACCATCGGCAGTCATATCAACCGTACCAATAATGAAGTTTTGTAGCTCTTTAAGTTTAAATTTACCTTTTTCGGGTTCTAAGAAAATTCCCGCACTTTTCCCTTCTTTTAAGATCTCAAGAATGGTTTCTCTCGATTCCTGATCGTTCAAATTTAATTTAGCCGAAACCTGCTTGTAATTTAGCAACTGATTACTGTTCTTTTCAAAAACATCACTAACCAATTGATTCAGAACCAATTTTATATTTGCCGATTTTTTCTTTGCCATACGCTAATACTGAATTTATCGAAGATACAGAAAATATGTAAGATGGGGGATGGAAATTGGATAATGGGGAGTTCAGTAGCTCATTTGCCATTGGTTTATTGGTAGCTGAAATTGCAGACGAGTTACGGTTCATTGTTGATAGCAAAAGCGGTTAATTAGTTCATTGGCCATCGGTTAATTATTATTGTGAATTACTGGTCGGGATTATTGTTGATAGTTTGATGGCTAATTGTCAATAGCTGAGGTGCTGAGGTAAAATGACTATTTGACTATCGACCATGAAACATTAACCAAATAAATAATATTTCATTTTAAACCTTTATTCTGAATTCCTTTCCATTCTACGGACTACGGACTACGGACTACGGACTACGGACTACGGACTACGGACTACGGACTACGGACTACGGACTACGGACTAATCTAATCTCTGCATAAGTAATCCTCTTTCTTTCAGAAGTATAGCTTAAGTGGATATTCCCTTTTTTATCCTGAATAATGGCCGGGTAACTGTATTCACCTTTATCGTGTTTTTCTAAAGTGTAGATGTCCTGCCAGTTTTCACCATCCGAAGAAATGGCGAGTTTTAGGATCGAACGGCCTTCCCACCAGTTTTTGCCTGAGGTTAAGGGATTATAGATTAGTAATTGCCTTCCATCGGTTAAAGTAACAGCGTCGCTGCCCGAATTTGGGTTGGGTAAGATTGTTGCTTTTAATTTAGACCAGGTTTCGCCATTATCTTCCGACCAGCTTTCTACAATTACATTTTGCCTGCTTCTGCATAATAATTGCAGTTTTCCTTTAGGGTAGGTTAAAATGGAAGGTTGTATAACCCCAAAAGTATCACAATTGATTTCGATTTTCTTCCAGTTTTTTGCCTGGCCGTCTGATTTTTCAATGTGGATTTTCCATGTTTTTTCATCCAGACTCTCCGTGCTTGATGGATAAAGAATCGTTCCGTTTTTAAGCTGAACGGGTTTGTTTTTTATTGGCCCCAAAAAGCCGGAAGGAAGCTTTTTTGCCACAGACCAGGTCTTACCATCATTGGTAGAAGTTTTGTACTCTGCCCACCATTCCCTTGGGTTTGGGCCAACTTTATAGTGTAAAAATAAAGTTCCGTTTGTGGCTTTAAATAATACCGGATTCCAGCATGCTATTGGAAGATTGGTATTTGTGGCGCCTGTTGCGATTTTAACTGGTGTAGTCCATTGGTCATGATCTTTTGTCGCTATCCAGATGGCCACATCATTACTTCCTTCGTGTTTTCCACCAAACCATGCTGCCATTACTTTACCATCATTAAGTTGTACGAGCGTAGAGGCATGGCAAGCTTCATAAGGTGCCTGATCGAAAATGCTTTCTCTCGTAACGATCTGAACCTTTGTTTTTTGTTGAGCGAGGCAGGTAAAAGAAAATAGAGCGGTAATGAAAAATGAAATTATTTTTTCCTTAAACATAGCTGGATTAATTTCCCGGAATGGCTGCGATTAATTTTCTTGTGTATTCTGCTTTCGGCGCATTAAATATCTGCTCGGGGAAACCTTCTTCTTCGATTTTTCCTTTGTTCATCACTAAAATACGGTCTGAAATGTGTTTAACAACAGCAAGATCGTGGGAGATGAAGATATAAGTGAGTCCGAATTCTTGTTGCAGATCTCTGATCAGGTTTAAAACCTGTGCCTGTACCGAAACATCGAGAGCAGAAACCGATTCGTCGCAGATGATAAATTTAGGTTCTAAAGCCAAGGCCCTGGCAATCACCACACGCTGTCTTTGTCCGCCGCTAAATTCGTGTGGGTAGCGGTTAAAATGTTCTTCTTTTAAACCTACTTTATTGAGTAATTCTAGTACCTTCTGTTTGCGTTCGGTATCGTTGCGGTGTAGTTTATGCACCTGTAAAGGTTCTAAAATAGATTGACCGATGCTTAACCGTGGATTTAAAGAAGCATAAGGATCCTGAAAAATGATCTGGATATCTTTCCTTAATTTACGCAGATCAGTTTTGCTGATGTGCGTAATGTCGTTGCCGTTAAAAATAATCTGACCAGAGGTCGGTTGGATTAATCTTAAAATGGTGCGCCCCAAAGTGGTTTTACCACAACCCGATTCGCCTACCAACCCTAATGTTTCTCCAGGGAAGACTTCAAAATTTAATTGATCAACAGCTTTAACATAATCAGTGGTTTTTCCGAATAAACCGTTGCTGATGGGATACCAGGTGCAGAGATCCTTTATCTGGAGAAGCGGTTTTTGTGCATATAATTTTTCCCTTCTTGCTGCAATTTCAGTAGCGGTTAACTGGTTTGAGGCCTGCAAATGCGCGGAGGCATCGTCAATTTTGCCGGTAAGGAAATCGGCCACCACAGGTAATTTTTTTAACTGCAGGCTAGGGGAAGGGCGACAGGCAAGCAAACCTTTGGTATAAGGGTGTTGAGGATTCTCGAAAATGGATTTTGCATTACCCTGTTCTACAATTTCGCCTTTGTACATTACAGCAACTTCGTCGGCAATTTCGTTCACCACACCTAAATCGTGCGAAATAAAGATCATCGCCATATTCCGTTCTGTTTTCAGTTTTAAAAGCAACTGAAGTATGGTTTTTTGAACGGTTACATCCAAAGCAGTTGTGGGTTCATCTGCAATCAATAATTTTGGATCGCAGCTTAAAGCCATGGCAATCATTACCCGCTGCTTTTGTCCACCGGAAATCTGATGCGGATAACTATCGAATATTTTTTCGGGACGGGGTAATTGTACCTCGTTAAAAAGGTCAATAGTGTGTTTTTTTGCTTCGGCTTTATCCACTTTTCTGTGCAGCATAATGGCTTCTGCCACCTGATCGCCACAGGTAAAAACAGGGTTGAGGGAAGTCATGGGTTCCTGAAAGATCATTGAAATCTGATTTCCCCTGATCTGGCGGATTTCATTAGTATCAAGGTTAAGCAGACTAACATTCTCAAAATCGATATCACCCGTAATTTTTGCAGCTTTTTCGTCGTGCAAGCGCATAATAGAAAATGAGGTAACCGATTTTCCGGAGCCAGATTCGCCTACAATACCTAAAACAGTTCCTTTTTTTACGTTAAAACTGATCTGTTTTACAGCTTTAAACCAGGTTTTTTCATCCTGGTTATAAAAATCGATATTTAGGTTTTCAACGTTTAGCATCAGATTTTAGTAATCAGGAGTTCTTTTGAGCCTGTTTCTAGGCTATTATATTCATCTAAATGAAAATGATGGTCAACCGGAGTTTTATCCTGTGCTAAAAAGAGTAAGTGTTTTGCAAGAGAAACCAATCCTTCTTTATTAGCTGCAATAATAATTTGATTTTCGGTTACTTCAGTTTTGATGATAAATCCATCCTCCCAACTAAAAATCATTCCTCTTTCTTTGGAGTATTCTGGAATATTTAATTCAATTTTCATTACGTTACAATGGTAATGTTTTCTGCTGAAATTATATCCATTCCCTTAAATTTTAATAACACCTGTGCGGTAGTAATTACATCTTTCTGGCAATAAGTGACAATCCTTTCCAGATTCTTTTCTTCATAATAAACCTGCCGTACCTGCGAACCGTTAATGTCGTCTTTTGGAGTTGGGATATCCAAAATAGCTGCCAGCAAGTTTAATGATGTGAAATGTTTGTAATCGCCGAATTTCCAGAGTTCCATGGTATCGATATGGTTTACTTCCCATGGTTTTTTGCCGGAAAGTTGCAGCTGAACGGGAATTTCTATACCATTAACCAATAACCGGCGACATAGATAAGGGAAATCGAATTCTTTTCCATTGTGTGCACAAAACACCAAAGTGGGTGCTTGTTTGCTTAGTAAACTGGAGAACTGTAAAAGCATTTCCTTTTCATCATGACCAAATATAGATTTGATTCGCAGGGCGTAAGATTGTTCCTGTACATTAAAAATTCCCAGACTAATGCAGATAATTTTACCGAATTCGGCCATGATGCCTGCTTTTTCGTAAAATTCTTCAGGACTTTGGTCAGAACTTCGCTGATAATGTGTTTTTTGTTCCCAAAGTTCCTGGAAATGTGGGGGTACATCCTGAAATGACGGGTATTGCGGAACAGTTTCGATATCGATAACCATTACCTGATTGAGATCTAACGTTTTTAGCATACATAAGTAGTTTTCAATAAACAATTTACAATTTTCATTTCATAATCCTGTAGATAAATAATTTAACATAACAACAATATTCTATAGCTTTGATTATGGCGATAAGTAAATTTGAACAATCTTTAGCAGATGGCGCTCACAAACAATTGCAACGATTAACTGGAAATTGGAAAGGAACAACCAAAACCTGGTTCGAAAAGGATGTGCTGGCAGATGAATCTCCATCTGAAGCACAAATTACGTCTATTCTAGGCGATCGCTTTATTTCTCTTGATTATCGGGGAAGTTTGGAAGGAAAAAATTTTATGGGCAAAATGATTATCGGTTTCGACATTCCGTATCAAAGATTTACGACGAGTTGGATGGATAGTTTCCATACAGGCACTCAGATAATGCTTTCGAGCGGCGAAGCTATAATAAATGGTTTCTCGGTTTTTGGCGAATATGGGAGTCCGGAATATGGTGAACAGCTCTGGGGCTGGAGAACGACATTGGAAATTATTAGCGATGATGAATTTGTATTAACCGCATACAATGTTTCACTTGAAGGGGAAGAGGCAAAAGCGACGGAAACGGTTTATAAGAGAAAGTAAAATTTATGTAGATCGTCATTCCCAACTTGATTGGGAATCTTAATGATGATTGTGAAATGCATTAAGATTCCCGCATGCGCGGGAATGACGTACATAAAGAATTAAAATAAACCTGGCGCTGCCTGATTGGCCATCACCGGGATTTTTAAATCGGTTCCAACCGCTTTATTTAGTTTTTCGGTGGAATAAGCAGAAAATAATGGAGAAGAAAGTTCCACATTCTGGTGCACAAAAAAGTATAGGTTCTGTAAACCCTGTTCTTTCCAGCTTACAATCCTTTCGATCCAATCATCTAAGCGTTTTTTGTCGATTTCATCATCATTAGCACCTACGAAACGTATAAAAGCCGTTGGAGTGGTTAAACGCATGTGCAGCATGTCTCTTCTGCCTGAAGTATCAACAATGATGTTGGTTATACCGTTATCTTCGAAAAGTTTGGCAAATTCGTTTGCAATGGCGGGGTTGGTAAACCATTCTGTATTCCTCACTTCAACGCCCAGTGGAATTACCTTTGGAAATTCATTGATCACGATTTTTAACCTTTCAAAATCTTTGGGTTTAAAATTATCATGAAGCTGAAGAAAAGCCATACCCAGTTTATCTTCAAAATTACTGATGGCATCGCAATATTGCTCAACAGGTTCTTTAACGTTAATCAATCTTTTAAAGTGACTGATGGTATTGGTGAGCTTTGGGAAAAATTTAAAATCTGCAGGTGTTTTTTGCGTCCACGTAATTACCTGTTCGCTGGTTGGCATGCCGTAAAAGGTGGCATTTAGTTCGATCGAATTAAACTGGGTTGAATAGTAGGTTAATTCATCCTTGGTTCCTTTCGGATAAAAACCTTTTAAATCGGCTTTATTCCATTTTGCACAGCCTACAAATGCCTTAAAATCCTGTTTAGGTTTATTTGTTGCTAAAATTGATGCTGTTTCAGGAGCATCTGCAGGAAGGGTATAATCTATAATCGAAGGGTCGTCTACTTTACCGAATTGCATTTTAAAAGGTTTTAAGTGTAAGGTAAAAGGCTAAGCCAAAAAAATACCTGAGCTTATTCAACTGAGGTATTTATATATTGTAAAAATAAGAAACTTGTGCTTTGCTTTAGCTTATTGTGGAAAGTTTATCTTGCACGCAGTCAATTATGACTCATTTATTTTTTGAGCGGAGTATAACAAAGCTGACCTAATGTCCTCTTTTTCTAATACAGGATGTTCCTCCAGGATTTGTTCTTCATTCATACCGGCTGCCAATAATTCAAGTATATCAGAAACTGGAAACCTTAACCCACGTATTGTAGGTCTTCCACCCATCAAACCATTTGTAGAAGTGATCCGATCAAATAATTTAATCTGTTCTTGCGCCATACTCAAATATAAAAAAAATACCCCAGTTTAAAAACTGAGGTATCTATGTAATGTGATATAAAATTTTATTTTTCGAACATTTTACAAACTGTAAGCTCCCACTGAAAACTAAACTAGTAACCCAGTATCTTCAGCACTTGCTTACTGTTCTGCTCTTCCCCAAAAACCTCAAAATTGAAGCTTTCATCACGGTTCCTGCGAATCAGTACATGTTTTGGGCTAGGCAATAAACAGTGATGGATACCACCGTAACCACTTAATACCTCCTGGTAAGCCCCGGTATGGAAGAAACCTAGATACTGTACTTTACGCGTTTTTGGCATAAATACACTGTTCATGTGTGCTTCCTGGTTGTAATAATCCTGCCCATCGCAGGTAATACCGCCTAAGTTAACACGTTCGTATTCCGCATCCCAATTGTTGATTGGTAATAAGATGTATTTTTGGTTCAATGCCCAAACATCAGGTAAATTGGTAATAAAAGAACCATCCAGCATCAACCAGCGTTCGCGATCATTCTGTTGTTTACGTCCCAATACCTTATAAAGGATACCCGATGCTTCAGCTACGGTATATTTACCAAATTCTGTAATGATATCCGGTTCCATTACTTCGTGAATGGCGCAAATTTCTTTAATCCTTTTCACAATTTCGTTTACCATATATTCGTAGTCGAAATCGAAAACCAATGAATCTTTAAATGGCATACCGCCACCAATATCCAGGGTATCTAAATCAGGATTGATTTTTTTGAATTTGCAATAAAGCGTTACATATTTCTCTAACTCGTTCCAGTAATATGGCGAATCGGTAATACCCGAGTTGATAAAGAAATGCAACAATTTAACCCTGAAATTAGGATTATGCACGATTTTATTGTTGTAAAAATCGATAATGTCTTCCATACGTACACCCAAACGCGAAGTATAAAACTGCGAATCAGGCTGCTCTTCTGCCGCGATACGGATACCCAGGTTACAAGGCGTATCAATATCCACCTCATCATCAAAAAGGTTAAATTCCTCTTTGTTATCTAAAACCGGGATAATATTGGTGTAGCCATCATGCAACATATCAATAATATATTGCTTGTACTGGTAGGTTTTAAAGCCGTTGCAGATAATGGTGGTATCTTTTGTTAACACACCTTTTTTCTCCAAAGCATCAACCATTGGCATATCAAAAGCCGAAGAAGTTTCTAAGTGGATGTTGTTTTTTAAAGCTTCCTCTACAATATGTTTAAAATGTGAGCTTTTTGTACAGTAGCAATACTTATAATCGCCACGGTAATTGTTCTTTAAAATAGCGGTCTGGAAAAGAATCTTCGCCTGCTGAATCTTCTTACTTACCATCGGTAAATACGTGAAACGTAGGGGAGTACCGTATGTTTCAATCATTTCCATCAGGTTTAAATCCTGAAAATATAATTCATCATCTATAACATCGAAACCCTCTTGCGGGAAACCAACACTTAGATCAAGAAATTCTGAGTAACTCTGCATTTACTTTTAAATAATTTTTGCAAAAATGTAATTTTAAATCGAGAATTAATCTTTAATAAAAATATTTTTACTGTAGAGAAACGGTTAGGCTAACTACAAAATTTCAGCACAAATTGTTTTTACGAAAAAATAGGGTAGATTGTTTTGTTAATGCTTTGTAGTACAGTTAGATAAGGAATTGGGTTTTGCTTAATGATTTGGAAAGCAGGTTTCTGTTCTTATAGGTTGTGGTTGGCCCTGCTCTCCACTTTATCCCGAAGAAAATTCGGGATGTTCGTTCCGGTCAGGTTTATTGAAATTAGGGCAGTGCTGCTATTTGAGGTTTAATAGCGAGTGCCCTTTCTCTGCATATTTTCCGTGTTCTCCGTGTTTCCGTGGCAAAAATAAACATAGTTCGTGGAGACACGAACCATGGCGGACGGGTGTTTTAGTGATTTGGAAAGCAGGTTCCTGTTTTTATAGGTTGTTATTGGCCCTGCTCTACACTCTATCCCGAAGAAAATTCGGGATGTTCGTTCCGATCAGGTTTATTGAAATTAGGGTAGTGCTGCTATTTACGTTTTAATAGCGAGTGCCCTTTCGCGGCATATTTTCCGTGTTCTCCGTGTTTCCGTGGCAAAAATAAACATAGTTCGTGGAGACACGAACCTTGGCGGACGGGTGTTTTAGTGATTTGGAAAGCAGGTTCTTTTTTTTATAGGTTGTGGTTGGCCCTGCTCTCCACTTTATCCCGAAGAAAATTCGGGATGTTCGTTCCGATCAGGTTTATTGAAATTAGGGTAGTGCTGCTATTTACGTTTTAATAGCGAGTGGGATAATTTTTAAAGAAAAAGTTGTCATTGCTTCGTCGGCTGAAAAAGCCTTCTCGCAATGACGGAAAACTAATTTACCTGGCAAATGTATCTCCGCCAGCATACATCTTTTCTGTGTTCTCCGTGTTTTCGTGGCAAAAACAAAAGTGGTTCGTGGAGACACGAACCACGGCGAAGGAAATTTTTTTAGCCTTTAATAATTTCCTCGTTTCTCTCAAGGTCAGTTTTAAATTTTTCAGCCCATTCTTTTAAGCTCAACGCTGTTTCCTCTTTTTCATCATCATATACAATCCATGCATTTGCATCTGTTGAGAGTTTAATCAGTGTTTCTATATCACTCTCTGTAATGTAAGATTGTCCAAATTTTCTTTCTCCATTTATTACTGCATGCCATAAGGCATATTCTAAATTGCGTATCCAACCTGCAGAATAGCAATATTCTGAAATTTCACTCATGAAATCTGCCAATTTCAATTCTGTTTCTGTTAAATCCGATTCCATTTAAATATAAAATTAGGATATTATTTTCCGTGTTTTCAGTGCATCTGTGGCAAAAATAAAAATGGTTCGTGGAGACACGAACCATGGCGGGAATTAATCTTTACCTGGCAAATGTATCTCCGCGAGCATACACCTTGCACTGCCACCACCATTTTTTTCGATGGTGTAAAGTGGGGCATAAATAATTCGGCTATACTTTTCAAGTGCAGCAATTTGCTCAGCATCTAATGATAAATAAGCCTGTTCAGACATTACCAATAAACTTTCGCCGGTTGCATTGCTTACCTGCAGCATGTTACCCGCAAATTTGTTCATCTGCTCTAAACTGATCTCTATAATTTCTTTTCCTGTACCTTTTAAACTGATGGTTACATTTAATCTTTCTTCAGAATCTTTAATTGAATCGAGACAGATCACCGCAAAACGGTCGCCGATGCACATCATTACATTGGTGTGGTAAATTGGGAAATTTGTAGCATCAACCGCCTGAAAAGCCACGGGCTCATATCCCGTAAGCATACAGAAATTGTTCAGCACTTCTGCATCGGTGCGTACACTTAAACAAGCATAAGCAATTTTATTGGTACGGTCTAATACCATACTTCCAGTGCCCTCTAAAAAAGCATATTGTTTCTCGTAAAAGCTTAAATCACTAATGTGGTTTACCTCGAATTTGTTTTTTAGTCCATCCAAAATTTCATTGCGGCGCTCTAACCTGCGATTTTCGGAAAACATGGGATAAAGGTATACCGAGCCATCCTCGTGAAAGGAAACCCAATTGTTCGGGAAAATAGAATCCGGCGTTTCAGGTTCTAACGTATCATTCACTACAGTAACATCGACATCATTATTGCGCAAAAGATTAACAAAAGCATCAAATTCTTTTAAGGCCTGTTCTTGTACATCGCTATCTGCAGATGCAATTTGGAACATGTTATTTCCAGCCGTTTGCTCGTTGAATTTAAAATCAACAGGGCGGATCATGAGGATATGGTTTGTCGTTTGGTTCATTGGTTCACTTGTCATTTGTTAATTGGTCATTTGTTCACTAGTTCATTTGGGGGGCTGCTCATTGGTTCATGTTGATCATTATACTAGGCGTTTAAGCCTATACACCACAACAAATGAACCAATGGCAAATGAGCTACTGAACTAAATCATCCCTCAATATTGGCAAACTCATACAATGGAAACCACCGCGTGCACGTGATAATTCTGCCGAAGGCATTAAAATCAGTGTATCGGTTATCGTTTCGGCGCTTATTTTGCCGCTTTCTAAATCCCGGATCAGGTCTTTCACGTCAACCACATCAAATCCGGCAGCTTTAAAAGCTTCAACGGTTTTATCGTTTCTATCGTAGCCTAAAACCACACCTTCTTTAATGGCCAAAAGATTGCAGGAATCTGTCCATTGCTCACGCGAATCGTAAGGGAACTGATTATTTCCACTGTAGATAATTTTGGTCGGTTCGCTGCTTTTTAAGTCGTTCTGACTAATATCATTCAACAAAGCTTCTACATGTTCGAAATGTTTTGGCTCCTGTGGATTGGCTTTTGTAAACTGAATGGCAGTAGTTGCTTCCAGTTTTTCGGGCTCTTTTAAAAAATTAATCGGCTCATAAGGATTGTATTTTGGAGAATGTGCAATCGAATTTAAAATTACCCAGGTATTGCGTTTCACCTGCGTAAAAACAGTGTCCAGGTGCATATAATCGCGTTTGCTTGGTATTTTTACTACCGTAACTTTTTCTACCACATCCTGATCGAACAACAATTTAATGGCTTCGTTTGCACCATGTTCAGAGGTTCTTTCACTACAACCAATCAATACGTGGTTTGGACTTACCATCATCACATCGCCACCTTCTAAGGTGGTGCTGAACGCAGGTTCGTCTCCGGGACGTAAGAAGTGCATGGTTACGTCCGGAATTTCCAGAATGTTATCGCGATAAGCTTCGAACAGCGGATGGTTGAAGAAAATATAACGCATTAGGAGCGTTTCGCGTACACGTGCTTTTTTAGCAGGTTTGTTTAACAGGACATGATTATTGATCGTAATGCCCACATCCCTGGTAAAAATCAGATTGGGGATCGGCGCAAAAATCATGGTATCGTTGGCCAATGTACCGGAGATAAAAATCTCGGCCAATTGTTTAGGATCAGTATTGGTTAACTCTAACTGTACTTTATAGGTACAACCTTCTATGGCACATACGGCCGCAACCAGTTTTTTCCGGATGGATTCGTTTTCGAGCATTTCGCTCAGCAGGTTCTGAATCTCGATGACAGATTTAGAATTGTGGAAATCAGGGTGATTGGGTTTATAAAAATTACGATCAGACGCTTCTGAATCTATTTCGTCCAGTTTTCCTTTAATCTTATCAGGATCAAGAAAATACATCAGCAGTTTTATATAATAATCGTATTCGCCCTTACGGATGGTATCTAAATGTACAATATCTTCAAAAAGCCAATCTTGTGCTTTAGAAGGTACCACTTTGCCCAAACCACTGTCCGGACTATGTATTAATAATTTACGCAACCTGCCGATTTCGGTGTTTACGCTCACTTTAAAATTTGGGTTTTGCTCGCTCATAAATAAGTTAGTTGTTACAAATCTATTAGAATTTTTGAGAGTCTGAAAGTCCGTGGTCCGAAAGTCGGAAGATATAGTTTGAAAGTAGATGGTCTGAAATTTTGAAGCCTAATAAGTTTTATGTTACAGGCATCCTGTCTTCCGACCCCGGACTTCGGTCTCCGGACTTTTTTATTGCAAAGAACTAAATATAATAAACCTTATTGTAGCGGCAGCTCCCGATTCCTTCAATCGGGACTATAGCGAAAAGAAGGACTATCGGCACCGACAGGCACTACAGTACCTTTCCAAACCCCTTAAAACACTGAAAATTGAAATTTTAGCTGAAAAATCTTCAGACTTCGGACTCCCGACTTCGGACTTTTTTCTCTATTTTTGGCACATGAATTTTATTATTGCCGCAACACAGAAAGCCATTCTTGAACTTTATAAAGAAGAAGTTGCTGAAAGTGTAATCAACATACAAGATACCCGTAAGGAATTTGAAGGACAGGCAACGATTGTTGTTTTTCCGATTACTAAAATTTCGAAGAAATCGCCTGAGCAGACTGCAAACGAAATTGGAGAATACCTGGTTGCCAATGTAGCCGATGTAACCAAATTTAATGTGGTTAAAGGCTTTTTGAACTTAAGTATTGCCGAAAGTTATTTCTTAAAACAGTTTAACGAAGAAATTTTAAAACCCGATTTTGGTGTATATGCACCGAATGGTAAAAAAGTGATGGTAGAATATTCTTCTCCAAATACCAATAAACCGCTTCACCTGGGCCATGTGCGTAATAACTTGTTGGGTTATTCGGTTTCGGAGCTGTTAAAAGCCTATGGTTACGATGTGGTAAAGGTAAATCTGGTTAATGATCGTGGTATCCACATCTGTAAATCGATGTTGGCCTGGCAAAAATGGGGCAATGGCGAAACACCTGAAAGTACTGGTTTGAAAGGCGATCATTTAGTTGGAAAATACTATGTGATTTTTGATAAAGAGTACAAAAAAGAAATTGATGCTTTAAAAGCGGAAGGACAAACTGAAGACGAAGCGAAGAAAAATGCACCGTTGATTAAGGAAGCACAACAAATGCTTTTGAAATGGGAGCAAGGTGATGAGGAAGTGGTTTCGCTTTGGAAAACCATGAACGAGTGGGTTTACGCGGGTTTTAATGTGACTTATAAAAACCTGGGCGTAGATTTTGATAAATTCTATTACGAAAGCAATACCTATTTATTAGGAAAAGGTACGGTTGATGAAGGTTTGGCCAAAGGCGTTTTCTTTAAAAAAGAAGATGGTTCGGTGTGGATTGATTTAACTGCTGATGGTTTAGACCAAAAACTGGTTTTACGTGCTGATGGAACTTCGGTTTACATTACACAGGATTTGGGTACTGCCGAAATGAAACACGACGATTTCAATATGGATGAGTCGATTTATGTGGTTGGTAATGAGCAGGATTATCATTTTAAGGTGTTATTCCTGATTTTGGAGAAACTGGGCAAAAGCTGGGCAAAAGGTTTATACCATCTATCATACGGAATGGTTGATTTACCGAATGGCAAAATGAAAAGCCGCGAGGGAACCGTTGTTGATGCAGATGAACTGATTGAAAGCATGGTAACCACCGCCCGCGAGAAAACAGAAGAATTGGGTAAAACCAACGATTTTAGCGAAGAAGATAAAGAAGAACTATATAAAAATATTGGTTTAGGTGCCTTGAAATACTTTTTATTAAAGGTTGAACCGAAGAAACGTTTATTGTTCAATCCTGCTGAAAGTATCGATTTTCAGGGAAATACTGGTCCGTTTATACAGTATACGCACGCGAGGATTAAATCGTTGTTAAGTAAAACCAATTATCAGTTTGCGGTTGGCAGTGAGCAGTTTTCGGGTATATCGGAAGTAGAATTGGAAATGATCTTACAATTGGCTAAATATCCTGAAGAAATTGCGATTGCAGCTAAGGCTTATAGTCCGGCAAGTTTGGCCAACTATTTATACGAACTGGCGAAGCTGTTCAACAAGTTTTATCATGAGGTACCGCCGATCGTAAAAACCGAAGAGGGTGATGTGAAACAGTTCCGTTTAAATTTAAGCAAGAAAACTGCTGATATTATACATGCAGGGATGTTGATTTTAGGGATTACTTCGCCGGAGCGGATGTAAGAAAGATGGATTACGGAAGAGGTGAGATGGAAGATGGGATGGGCGCTTGAATATGCGTTATCTCGACTGTAGTGCAACGGAATGTCTGCCAGTACAGGTGGGGAGAGATCTACAAACTCTTTAGCAAAAAGATTCTTACTGCGTTCAGAATGACAGTAAAAAATAAAAAAGCATCGCAAGGTTAAACCTTGCGATGCTTTTTGTTTTCTGTTAAAAATTAAACAGTTGTAACGCTCAATTTAAAAATCCCATCTAAGGCAGTTACTACACTTTCCGCTTTTAAATACGCTAAGCAGGTTAAGTTTAATTACAGCTTACCTGTGCGTGTTTTCTTTTTAAGCGTGGTTTTCGGAACGATTTTGAGATTTGCCTACGATGCGTTATTAAAATAAGATAATCTTAGTAGATTTGTTTATCTATGATTAGGTTAACGTTTAAATTTATTCTCGCTTCATTTTTATTTGCGATTTTTATCCTTTTTTCTTTAGACACTCATGCAGAGGTTTTTATTGTAACTTCAAACGCAGATGCTGGTTCGGGAACTTTAAGAGATGCATTAATCAAAGCGGCTGCTAATGGCAGTACCGATAAAGACTTTATTCATTTTAATTTAGCAGATCAAAGTGAAGGCGGAAGAACAATAACCTTGTTAAGTCAATTGCCAGATGTTTCTTCAAATCTGGATATCGATGGATCGACACAAACTGGAATTGTTTTTGGTCGCAGTACAGCTAAAATTCAAGTTATAGCGGCTTTTACCTTTCAGAACTCCTATATTGGTCTTAATATCAATACTGTGAATGATGTAGGTATTTATGGTTTGTACATTCGGAATATCACAGTTTTTAATCTTTCTTCGGGTGTAATATTTGAGCGGGTAATAGGTGTCGCGATGACGGCATCAAAAAATATCAGGTTAGGTGATGTGGGCAGGGGTAACGTAATTTGTGGTTTTAATCGTGATCTGGCCTCAAATTTTCGCCTGTCATCTAATAACGACAGTTATGTTGAAAATTTTTCGATGAAATCTACTTTCCTGGGTGTGGAAGCCGATGGTTTAACGGAACCTCCGCGGACAAATGCCTTGCAATCATATAATGCGTACATGCAAAATCTATATGGCATTGTAAATATTGGAGATGGTACGCCAGGAGGACAGAATGTAGTTGCTAAGGGTTTTTATGTCAATCAAATTAACACCGGGCAATATGCAGATCCAATATATACTACTCCGGCATTTATCAATTTCAAATACAATATTCTTGGCAATAATTTAGATTTGAGTGTAGCTAATAATTTAGCTGCTAATGCGGGTATTTACATTGGTTCCAGTGCGCCTTACACGTTGAGCACCATTAAAATTGAAGATAACGTTGTTGGTGGTTCAACTGCTATTCAACTTAGCGGAGTTAAAAATCCGGTGGAAATTAAGAGGAATTATATTGGCGTAAGCCGAAATCTCATTAAAATAACAAATGTTCAGACTGGTATTTTTGTTTACTACGTTGATAAAGTACAAATAGGAGGTGATAACCCTGCTGATGCAAATTATATTGGGTATTGTAAACCCATTAACGTGTGGCCAAATACTTCTGCTGCAATTAATAAAAACAGTTTTTTTTGTACAACGAATTCTTATCCCATGATTTTAGATAATTATGGAATGAGAACTCCACCAAAGGTGGAGATTACCGGTACAACTGCTAGCACTTTATCTGGTACGGCTACACCAAACTCAACAATAGAACTTTTTTACAGCGACTTGTGTGGAACATGTTCTCCTGAAACCTATTTTGCCACTGCAGTAGCGGACGCGAGTGGAAATTGGCAATACAGTGGTGTACTATTAAGATCGGTAATTGCATCAGCTACATTAAATGGTATAACTTCCGAATTTACCCGAATCAGGGTTGATGTTTCGGGCGTTAAAGTTATTAATACATGCGGTAGTACTGGCTCTATTACAGGTCTGTTGCCCTTAAGTGCCTCATACGTAGAATGGCTGGATGCTACAGGAAATGTTGTGGGTAGGGGAAAAGATCTTTTAAATGTGCCAATTGGTACTTATCGGTTAAAGGCAACCAATGGAGATTGTAGTGAAGTAACACCGTGGTTTGAAATTAAAAAGGGATTGATAACAAATGCCACAAATGTTCAGACACGAAATCCAGCTTGTGGTACCGGTGGCAGCATCAGCGGTTTACAGGTTGTAAATAATACTTCATCACCTACAGTTTATAGTTGGAAAAATGAATTGGGTACAGAAGTAGCTACAACACTAAATTTAACCAATGTTACACCAGGAAAATATACTTTAAGCATATCCACATTGGATAATAGTTGTACAGATACTTATGGGCCGGTTACCTTAATTACTACTACCGGACCAAACATTAGCCTGCTTTCCCTATCAATAAAGCCAGCTAATTGTGGTACAAATTCTGGCAGCATTACTGGAATTATAGCAACTGGAAGTGGCACTTTGACTTATAAATGGAAAAACGGCAACAATGTGCAGGTTGCAAGCATTAAGGATTTGGTAAATCAGCCGCCCGGCAAATACACTTTAGAAGTTTCAGACCAATCTAGTTGCGGAGCAGTAATTACACCGGTCATTACCATTCCGGATGCCAATGCCATTACCATTGATGATAGCCAGAAACAAGTTTTCAATCCTAATTGTTCCGGTAGTAATGGAAGTATAAAAGGTTTGCTGATAACCGGAGCTAATTCCTATACCTGGAAAAATATTGGTGGTCAAGTAGTTGGTAATCAGTTGGATTTGGATGGTGTGCCTTCCGGAAGTTACCAGTTAACAGCTTCAAATCCGTCATGTAATAAAACTTATGATCTTACCTTAGTTACGCAGCCAAATTTGATCGATGCCAGGGGCATTACAAAAATAATTACCGATGCCTCTTGTGGATTAAATAATGGAAAAATCATAGTTACGATGCAAAATACAAGCCATCTGCCAAAAAGTTATAGATGGGAAGACAAATCGGGTAACACTGTTGGGGGTAATACGGCTGTACTTGAAAATGTTGATGCTGGAGATTATAGTGTTTATGGAATAGATGATAATGGTTGCGAAATATATCTGATTACTTACAGCATTAAAAGACAAGCTGAACTTGCTTTAGTAAATAGCAATGTTCGTATTGCAGATGATAATTGTAATCAAAGATTGGGAAGTATTACTGGAATGCAAATTAGTGGTGGCTTTGCACCTTATAGCTATAAATGGACTAATAGCGCTGGTATTCAGGTTGGCAATAATTTAGACATATACAATTTACCCAAAGGTAATTATAAACTGGAAGTTACTGATGCTTTAAATTGCTCGCCATTGATTTCGAATGTTGTGGTAGATAATCTTACCAGCCAAATTACAGCACCAACTGTTACACCAATTCAACTTTGTTCACCGGGTGAGGCAACTTTGCGGGCAAGTGGATCGATAAAAGCCACCAGCTATGCCCTTTATGAAAGTGAGGAGTCTTCATTTCCTATAGACGTTTCTGTTAGCGGGATTTTTAAAGTTGATGTGAGAGGTGATAAAAATTACTTTATTGCTCAACGCATCGGCGATTGCGAAAGTATAAAATTGGAAGTGAAAATAACAGTAGGCTTATCAGGATTAACTGTAGCAAATTCGATTTCACCTAACAACGATGGTATTAATGATATTTGGAATTTGAAGGGTATTGAAAATTATCCCAAGGCACAAATTCAAATTTTTAATAGAGTTGGAAACAAAGTTTATGAATCTGTGGGATATAACATGCCATTTGATGGAACGATTAAGGGTTCCAGACTTCCGGTAGGTGTATATTACTATATCATAAAATTAAGTCAAGCGTGTGAAATAGTTACAGGCTCGATAACTTTACTATATTAATATTTACCTGGTAAGCAAAAAAATAAATGCAACATCTTTAATTGGTGAATTGGTATAATATATAATGTAAAAAGGATTAATAAAAAAAGCATCGCTAGTTTAATCCAGCGATGCTTTTTGTTTTCTATTTAAAGACTAAAGACTAAAGACTATTTCCCTTCAATCCCCGATTTCGTTGCAACAGGTTTCTTCTTTCTAAAAGTTGCAAATGTCATCGGGCTTTTGGCCGGACGTTCATCGCCCAGCAGTACACCCCATTGTTTAAATGATTCGGTACGGTCGAAGATAACTTTGAGTACAGCTACAATTGGCAAAGCAAGGAACATCCCGGAGACGCCTGCAATGCTTCCGCCAATAAATACCCCAAGGATGGCAAACATAGCATTTATTTTTACTTTAGAACCTACAATCCTTGGCATCAGGATGTTGTTATCCAGAAACTGAACAAAGGCAATCACACCTAAAACCGTAATTACCGGCCATAATTCCTGTGAGGAGGTAAGCGTTAATAATACGCCGATTACATTACCTATTAAAGCCCCTACATAAGGAATCAGGTTTAAAATAGCGAAAATTACGCCTATTAAAAGCGCATGTTTAATACCGATTAACATTAATATCCCACCCAATAAAATGGTCATATAGGTAATCTGGATCAGTAAACCAATGAGGTAACTTTTTATGATCGATTCAGTTTCATAAATGGCTTCTTTTACTTTTGGATGGTCATCGGTTTTAAACCACATAAAAATGAAGCGCAATAAAATGTCTTTGTAAAAAAGCATCAGGTAGATGTAGATCGGTAACAGGCCGATAAATACAAAAATACCACTTAGCGTTACCGCGGCACCTCCTGCAAGCGAAGTGCCCATGTTCATCAGGTCGTCGCTTTTGCCCTGGATAAAGGCTTTTTGTTGTTTATCATCATAATGCGTTATCCTGCTGATCCAGTCGCTTAAAGAGTTAATGTGCTGTGTTACATTGGCTTTGATCTGTGGAAAATCTTTTACCAAAATACCGATCTGATTGGAAAAGAACCAAACTATTAAGGCAACAAATAGCGCAACCAATAATATTGGAAGGATAATGGCCAACGTTTCCGGAATTTTTTTCCTTTTTAAAAAGCGGTAAACGGGCAATAACATAATGCTGATGAAAAAAGCCATCAACATCGGCATTATGATGTCTCTACCGATTACCATCACCGCTACAATGGCCATAAGGCCCAATAATTCAATAGATCGTTTAACGGTTAGGGGCAAATTGTTAGTCATAGAAAAGTTTATCTGATTAGGATTTAAACACAGTTGTTGTAAAAAAGTTTTATTGCGATGTAAAACGGAAGAGGTATGATAGATGATGTTGCGTGTTTAGCGTATTGCGCTTGGTGTTAAGCGTGAAAGGTAGGGAGTCGGTAGTCCGGAGTTAATGAATCGAATGTTACAAATTAACCACTAGGCTATCAACTATCAAACTATTGAGCAATGAACCAACAACCCAACTTCAAAAAAATTACTTCCCTTACACGATATACCGACAGATTAGACTTATTTTTGCAGCTTTAATACAACACATGAATAACGATCAAGATACCATTATTGCTTTATCTACTCCTTCGGGTTCGGGGGCTATTGGCGTAATCCGCCTGTCTGGTCCTGATGCGATTTCGCTCACCAATACCGTTTTTGCCGGAAAGGATTTAGAAAAGCAGGCTACGCATACTTTACATTTTGGACTGGTTAAAGATGGTGATCATATTATTGATGAGGTAGTTGCAGGATTGTTTGTTGCGCCTAAATCGTACACTAAAGAAAACGTGGTCGAGATTTCCTGTCATGGGTCTAATTACATCATCCAGCAAATTATTAATCTGTTGATCAGCAAAGGGGCACGTGCAGCCAAACCTGGTGAATTTACTTTACGTGCTTTTTTAAATGGTGCTTTCGATTTAAGTCAGGCAGAAGCTGTGGCCGATTTAATCGCTTCAAATTCGAAAGCTTCGCACGATGTGGCCATGCAACAGATGCGTGGTGGTTTTGCCAATGAGTTAAAAGGCCTGCGTGAACAATTGATTCATTTTGCTTCGATGATTGAACTGGAACTGGATTTTGCGGAAGAAGATGTGGAGTTTGCCAATCGAGAGCAGTTGAAAAACCTCGTGAACAAAATCAATTACGTTTTGCAAAGGTTGATTTCCTCTTTTGAAATGGGGAATGTGATCAAAAACGGTGTTCCGATTGTAATTGCCGGTAAACCTAATGTGGGGAAATCTACCTTACTTAATGCTTTATTAAACGAAGAGCGTGCCATCGTATCCGACATTGCAGGTACCACACGCGATACCATTGAAGATGAACTGACCATTGGCGGCATTGTTTTCCGTTTTATCGATACCGCCGGAATCCGCGATACGGCCGATATTGTTGAAGCTTTAGGGGTAGAGCGTACTTTAGAAAAAATGAAACAGGCTAAACTGATCATTTATATGGCCGACGCTGATCAAAGCCTTTCAGAAATTAAAGAACAGGTGAGGGGCCTCGAACAATTGGCTATTCCTTACCTTATTCTGGTTAATAAAGCCGACCTGATCTCTGCTGATCAACGCAAAACTTTCGAGGGTTTAAACGCTGTTTTTATATCTGCAAAAGAGAAACAGGGTATCGATGAATTGAAAACAATCTTGCTGGAGCAGGTAAACCTCCACCATATCAATACCAGCGAAACCCTGGTAACGAACATCCGCCACGTAGAGGCCTTAAAACAAACCGAGCATGCGCTGCAAAGGGTATTGGCTAATGTTGATAATCCGGTTACTTCAGATTTTTTGGCCATGGATATCAAACAGGCTTTACATTACCTTGGGGAGATAACAGGGACGGTTACTACGGATGATTTGTTAGAGAATATTTTTACGAAATTTTGTATCGGAAAGTAACGACATCAAATAACCAAAAATAACAATAGATAAAATAATGTAATTGCCTGTAAATATGTGACTTGTCACTTTTTTTGCAGGTTTTTTTATTTGGATATATTGCGATGTTTTAAGTAAGTTTGTCCCTCAGTTGTCCCCCAAATTAAAATTTAATGTTTTAATCTCTTGCACTTTGTTAGATATGGAGAGATCATTTGGCTTAGCAACATTTATTCTGTCTTATTTAGTCTTATCAGTTAATAATGAAGTTATGAGCACCAATATTTCGGTTCCCAGAAGATGTGAATTTTGCGGTAGCCTCTTTATGGCTAAAACTACTGTAACAAGATTTTGTAGTCACAGTTGTAATAGTAAAAATCATAAGAGGAAGGTTAAAGAAGAGAAAATAAAGGCAAGTAAGGTTGAAACAATAGAACGTACAGTGGAAATAAAAAAGCAATCTGTAACGAAGGAATTTTTGAAAGTTAAAGATGTAGCAGATTTATTAGAATGTACACCCGAGGCTGTTTATGCAATGATTCACAGTGGACGTTTAAAAGCTACAAATCTTGGGATAAGAAAGTTCAGGATATTACGCGCTAATCTTTTGGCGATTTTTGAACAACCAAATACTTTACAGCCGCTCCCCTGAAAGTTAATAAAGTGAAAAATTCAGAAGATGAAATTTTGACTAGAGAAAACTGTTACTCAATAAACGAGCTGAAAAATATATTCAAAACTACAAGAGATGCCTTATATATTTTGCTCAAAAGAAAGGGGATTCCCAAAATCAAAATTGGAAAGGAAATTTTCTTTGATCAGCGTGCATGTGACCAACTCTATAAGAAATGGATACTACCTAAAGATCCTAGTATTTTAGCTAAAGATAAGGAGTATAATACTAAGCTTGCGTTGAAACCGTTGGATAAAAAGGATTGTTATACCATCAGGCAGTGTGAGGTAAAATTTAATGACAAGCGTAGTAATCTTTATAGTTTTTTTGATAGGAGGAAAGTTCCAAAGGTTAAAATAGGAACTGTAAATTACTATTCAAAAATAGCCGTTGATAGAGTATTTAAATCATTAAAAAGGGGGGATGGACAGTGAGCAAGGTAACATTAAGAAGTAAGAAAATAGGGAAGGGCAGGAAATCTTTATTCCTGGATATATATCCACCCGTAATTAATCCTGATACAGGGAAGTTGCAGAGAAAACATTATTTAAAGATATTTCTTTACGGTAATCCCAATACAACTCAGGAACGGTTTCATAATAAAGAGACCTTAGAACTTGCTAGAACAGAAGCAGCATTGCGTCAGGTAGACGTGCAGAATCTCAGGTTTGGGTTTTTATCCCAAAGAATGCTCAATGGTAATTTTATAGAATTTTTTGAATTAGAACGAAGCAAAAGACCTAATAACTCTAATAGTGACAACTGGAAAAGTGCTATTTCTTACTTTAAGGCATTCGTAGGTGAGAAAATTTTATTTCCGCAATTAAATGAAACGCTGTGTGAAGAGTATGCTGATTATCTTTTATCAGCCCCTGCAATTGGAAGAGCGGGAAGACCTATAAAGATTAATACGGCTTATAGTTATTTTGCTAAGTTTAAAGCTACTTTAAAGGTGGCATTTAAAAAAAGATTAATACCTGTTAATCTTGGTCAAATAATTGACAGCATTACTCCAGAAGACACACACAGGGAATTTTTATTTCAGGATGAACTTCAAATATTAGCTGATACTCCCTGCGACTCAGATGTAGTTAAACGCACGTCGCTTTTTTCAGTATTAACTGGCTTGCGTTTTTCAGATTGCCTTACGTTGGATTGGTCTGAGATAAGGGGTAGTAAGGGAAGATACTTTATTCAATTTTCTATTGATAAAACAAGGCAGGCTGAATATCACCCGATTTCTGACCAAGCTGTTACGCTGTTGGGAAATCGTGAGGTAGGTATAGTTTTTAAAGGGCTATCTTATCATTTAGCAGACAGGACATTGCCTGGATGGTTAAAAATGGCTGGAATTGGTAAGCATATTACTTTCCATTGCTTTAGGCACACCTTTGCTACACTGCAGCTTTTATTTGGTACTGACATTGTAACTCTTTCAAAACTACTTGGTCACAAAAATATTAAAACTACTATGATCTATGTGAAAATTGTAGATAAGCTTAAAAGAGATGCATCTGATAGAATTAGAATTATTTTAGACGATAAGTGGCTAAATCTAAAAAATGAAATCTTAGTAAAATCAGACAATATTCAATATGGTTGGAATAATCAAAATGTGACTTCTAATATTAAGCTAGTATGGGTACCAAATAGCTAAGCAGGCTGTTAATAAAGCCTTAGCGTTTAATTCTGGGCGGGAATCGAACTATTGATCTAAACCACTGGAATACTGTTGTTTGCATTTTATGAATCCAAGTACGCACGAATGACGCGTAAGTAGATAACATAAAATTTAGGCTGAACTTCTACGTAAAAATTACCTGCAATGTTTTCATTTAATGATACAAGCACTACAAATCCTTATCAGTATAAAGGTACATAATTTGTTTATCCTGATCAAGTGTGATAATTGAATCTTTAATCAAATAAGACATCAGGCTTTTTTAGTAATATACCGGCAGGAAAAACAGAATCTTTTATGCCATGTCCCAAATTATTAAAGATTTTTTTTTCACGTTAGTCATTAACAATTTTAATCTCATAAATCTTTTCTAGAAACGAATCAATTTTGTCGGCGCTATCTAGAGTTAGCAATTTCTCTCTTTGCTTTTGGCTGAGAACACACACACCAAAATTCTTAATGTAATTCTTTGCTATTGAAAAAAACTTACCAGAATAGGGTTTACTCGTATGCTTGATGTAGAACCAAAAAATCCTTGACATTAAAATCCTCTGTAATACTAAAAGATCGTCTACAGATTCGGAAATTATTGCATACCCGTTGTAGAAAAGTAAATCTTTTTCATCCGTAAAAACAAAGTACGGCTTATCAGAAATATAAGGAAATAAAAGCTTATTTCCACTAATTGTTAATGCTTGATTTCTCCCAAAAGCATACCACTTTTCGTAAGTCTTGTTCCCATTATCCCTCGATAAAAGCAGTAATTTATGCTTTTTCATATATTGATTGTGTATTTCGGTGAAAGTGACCCCTCTGTTTCGGGCCAAACTGGCCACCAAATTGATTATCGGATGATGCACATCTAAGTTCCTTTCCCTCTGAACAAATATACACTTCGGATCCAAATCCATTTTCCTCAAGACTTTTCGGTTTAATCCATCTTACTGCCGGATTTATCCTCAATTCAGACCTTTCTAGCGATCAAAATCCATTCGCAGGTACTGGAACGCGTAAAAAAACACCATACCCCCTTCAAAACAGCGAAGTGACCGTAGTCCATCCCGAATAGTAGATATGCTCCCAGGAGCCTTTATTTTATGCAGAAATTGAAAAATTATTCCCGAAAGCCAGTTGCGAAAAAAGCTGATCGAAAGATCAGAACGGCCAGTTTGCCCCGAAACAGGTGGTCACTTTAAAGCGAAATGGGGTGACAGTTTAAATGTGGAACGGCTGGCCATTTTTGCCGAAATGCCCACCCTGGCTGATGGAATTGAACCTCAGTTGTCAGTACCCGATTATTTTGCAACCATCATGACAGATACAGAGGAAATATTGGGTGTAGTTGGCAAGGATTATCACATCGTACAGAATACAGATGCATTTTCGTTTTTCGACAGCATCGTAGGCAACGATACAGATATACGCTATGAAACTGCGGGTGCTTTAGGGAAAGGAGAGCGTATTTTTATTACAGCAAAACTTCCCGGTTATATCAGGGTAGGAAAGGATGACCTGATCGAGCAGTATGTTTTTCTGACGACCTCACATGATGGATATGGTAGTATTACAGCAGCTTTTACGCCAATCAGAGTGGTTTGCCAAAATACCTTAAATGCAGCCATCCGATCTAAACAGAATAGTATAAAAATCCGTCACACCGCAAGTGCTTTAGAAAGATTAAAACAGGCGCACCATTTAATGGGCATTAGCAGCAGTATAGCCAATGAGATCGAAGCGCTTTTTAATCATTGGTCAAAGGTCCGCATTACCGATAAAGAGCTTAAAAAATTGATAGGAATTGCAATGGCACCCAGTAAAGAAGTGCTTAGCTGTTTGCAGGAGGAAAAATTCCATCACCTGTCCAGCCACTATTTGAATATTGTAGAAAGCGTTTTTGATTACGCACTCGCAGTGCCTTCGCAACAGCAAGTTACCACAAAAGGAACATTGTTTGGCGCTTATAATGCCATAACAGGCTATTTCCAGAATGTGAGAAATTTTAGCAATGAGGAAAATAAACTCAAAAGCATCATGTGGGGTACTGGTCTACAGCGTGCACAGACTACATTCAACCTATGCGAAATATTTGCCCATAGTGGTAGCCTTCAGCTAAATTGATGAAGTGGCCGTAAGGCCATTTCATTTTTTAAATTCTTCCGGCGCGCTCCGCGCATTAAACCTCTTCAGGTCAATAAATCTTCTCCTCAATATCAAGGGTTTCAAGATATGCAAAAATGTTGGAGTGCGATATGGGTTTAAATTGAGGTACCCCTTTTTGTTTGTCAAATCTGATTGCTGTCAAAACCGAGGCAAGTCAATATAAAGCTGCCGCTTTCTTAAAGGCTCCACTAATATCAAAAAGATCATTTTTGGGTAAATTAATTTGATCAGAACTAGAATGGGAATGATAAGAACTAATCCTGCCAAAAATCCAATTTCTTTGCTCTGCTGCCAAAATTATTTACAGCATCTACAAGACCGAGAAAAACCTCCGAAAACCACAGGTAAAATAACAATTATTAAGGCAATGCATGCTAGTGTAAAGCCAATTTCCTTGCCAGGATTTACTTCCAGATAGCTATAGTTTTCATAATTTTTCTGATTTAAAATTAAATATAGTACTAATCACCACTATAAAAACCAAAGGTTTATATTTGATAGCCCTACATCATTGTTTATTCGTACAATACAACTATTTGAAAATTTTTGCTAAAAAGTAAATGAATACTTGATTAGAAAAGTTCTTGGTCGCAATGGCATTTGGTAAGTTGATAATTGGTTCGCGGACGAATTAATCTGCTGGTATTCTCGTTGATTAATCAAATTCACGCATTGAAATTCGAAGAAGCTTTTCCAGTTGGTGGGCGCATATTTTAGGTTGAAATCTAAAAATTGATTGCGGATAGGTTGTTGCAAAAACTGACGGTAAGAAACGAAATTATAGGTTAAGGCATAAGAAAGCTCTGAATTCAAATTGTGTAGCCATTCGCCCTTTATTTTTTCGTTTGCCGATTCATTTTCAATCGGGCCACTTAAACTTTCTTGTTTATTTAACGATCTGCTTAAGTCTCCGGCCACCGATAGTGTAATTTTCGAAAATAGCTTTTTTCTTAAGCTTAATCCCGTGTTCAGCAGGTAAGTTTTAAAGGGCGTAATTTCGCCGTTATAGAAATTGTTTCCTTTCTGCATGCTTAAGCTTCCATGCGCAGCAATATTTATTTCGAGTGGAAAAATGTATTTGGAAATGTTGCCATTTAATGAATATTGATCTATCGTGTTCCTGAAATCGATAGCCACTGATTTTGTCAGTCCGCTATCCAAAGTATAAGAATTGATAAAGTTTTGACTGGTTCTGTCGAAACCAAACATTAGGTTGAAAAAAAGCATTTTTAAGGGTATTCGGTTAGAATACCTCAAATTAATGTTAGTCATATCTGTTTTCGGTAAAGGCGTGTCGTTAAAATTAAATTGCCTGTAGTTGACCAAGATGGTGCCGCTGTAAATATCATTAACTTGTCCAAATTGCGTTTGTTGGGCAAATCTGGCATTCAGTTCACTATGCTTTCCCAAGGTTTTTCTAAATTCTAGAATCGGATTCAACACAAAATAGGTATTCGTTTTAGCGGTGCTTTTCTGTGCGTCGGAATAACTGATGTTGTTAAAAGTTGGACTTGCCTCCAGATTGAACGATCCATTTTTCAAAGGATAAAGTGCCGAAATTCGGCCATATAAACCTAAATTATCAAACCCGATATCGTTTTTGAATTGGTTCCCAACTGATCTGATATTATCGGTGCTATCGGTTTTATATAGATGGCTGTTTAACCGACTGTGTTCGTAAGAAGCGCCGGCTGCTGCGGATAAAACCAAGCGATTAAACCTAGTTTTAAAAGTGGTAGATTGATTGATGAAGATGTTTTTAGTGCTGGCTTGCTGGTTTAGCGCTAAGAAGTCAGCGCCACCATTTACAATATTTTGCTGAATTCCTGGCGCAATTTTCAGGTTTTCATCTACTTTATGATATTGTACCAAACCATTGTATTGCAAAATGTTATTCACTCCTAAAGCCTTTACCAAATTGGTTTCATTACTAAAGGATACCTGATTTGTAGGTTGGCTCTGCCCGAAAGCTTGCTCATTTTGTATTGTATTGCCATTCCTTTTCCATTTTGGAATCTCGAATTTTGTAATTGATTTCAAATAAATGGATTTGCTGTTTTTTTCGAGCTGCGCTTCGGCGTGCCACTGATTTAATTTGTAAACGTTGTCTTGAAATTCATTAAACCGGATGGTATCGGTATTGCCTAAAAAATAATTTACTGTGTTATTGTATTTAAATTTTCGTTTCAACTGGAGTGTGGATAAATTTAAGCGCAATCCCCAATCGGCTTTCATTTTTATCAAAACATTTAGGCTGCCAGCATAATCATTATTTAATAAATAATACTTTTCTTTCATGTTTGGCAGGGTTTCACTTTCCATTGATAGGAAGGTTTTGGGTAGTTTTAATGCTACTTCATTATTAAAAGACTGACCTAAAACCGCTTGTTCGGCTTCAAGATTTTCGCCAATGTTATTGGTTTTAAAGGTGTTGATAGCTTTAACTTTCTTATCGAAGATTAGGTTATTTAGCTCGGCCACATAAGCCTTATTGCCTGCTCCCAGATAAGCCGAATTCACCATCATCGTCTTGGCGCTATCGGTAAGTTTAATGTTCAGCGAAACATTGTTACTGCTTACAAACCCATTCAGTGCCTTTACAGGTTGGTCGCGTTCTATCACCTGCACCTGCTCTACAGCATTTACAGGAACATTATTGGTGGCCATTTTGTAGCGACCATCTAATAAATTATCCCCATCGATATAAACATTGTTAATGCGCTTGCCGTTGTAACTTATAGCGCCATTTTCATCGATTTTAATGCCTGGTAAGCGGCTAATCACATCGCCAATCACCCGATCGTTAGATTCTTGAAAACCTTTAACCCTATATTTCAAGGTATCGCTCGATAGGCTGACTTTAGTGTTTGATTTGATGGAAACCTCCGCGAGCTTATAACTTTTTTGCCTAAGCACTACGTTTACCAGCTCGTTGTTCTTTTGTTCAATGGCCTGGTAAAACTGCAGGAAACCCATTGCAGTTACTTTTATAGAGTAGCTTTCATTACTGCTTTTGAAATCACATTTAAACAAACCCTTATCATTTGTTGTACCAAAGATAATGCCTGCCCCAGTTTGGTTTACAATAGCTATTGATGCCGAAGCAACCGGATTGCCGATACTATCTTTTACCGAACCACTTATAGATACGGTATTTTGTGCGGATAAAAATGCCGCACAAAATAATAATGGTAAACATAAAAGGAAGCCTTTCTTTAACAAATCTTTGAGCTTAATCGGTTAATTCCAAGGGATAGTTAATGGTAAATTTTTTCTTTGGGCCAGCGTTGCTATTCCCTCCGTTTGAAGTCACCTTATCAACTACAATTCCGCTATCATTGCCGAACATGTTAAAACCATCAGCCTGTGCTTTCTTCATTTGCTCATACTCTTTTTTTGTTGTTGAAATTGCATCTGATGGAATATTGATTGACTTAACATTTTGCAGATTCCCTTGAGTGACCAATTTTGTACAGGTGAATTTTATGAAATGACGGTCATCATAAGCTTCTAAGATTAATCCGGGCAAACCCTGTAGTTTCCACGGGCCAAAGCTTGCCGGAATATCTGTTGTAAACCAGGCTGTATATTTTCTTCCTTTGCAAATACCAGTGGCCTTTTGGCAAGTGTAACCCAACAAATCTTTGGTTTCCTTCTCAATCTTCCAATCGGTTTTATCATCAGTTTCGGTAATTAAATAACGTTGTTGGGGGGTATTTTTTACAATTGCAATCTTGCCATTTTCGATGTAAATATCATCTTCGGTAACGGGCAAATACGTCCCCATATCAACTACATCACTGTTTTTGGCTTCTGCTGCGGCTAAAATAGCCTGAACGGTAGAATCTTGCTTCACTCTGGTTTGACTAATGTAAACACTTTCGCGGGTATTAAAAGAAAGGATAAAATCTTCACTATATAACCTACCCGTTTGGGTACTATCTTTAATGTGGTAAAAATTATAGTAAGCAATCGCGGTAGGTTGATCTGTTCGCTCGTTGCTTTTATATTTAAAGGAATATAAAGCACCTAATAGTAATGCTGGTAATATAAACTTGAAGTATTTTTTCATTTTGTTTTTAATTAAAGAAACCATCCTCTTACTTTATTTAATTTTTTATAAATTATGGTTGGTTATGGTAGCAGCCGTCAGAACTAGCATTAATCCCTTGCCAAAAAAAGTTGTTGCCAACCAAGAACATGCTCAGGTTATCAGTACCATCGGGAGCAAATACGTGAATTTGCCATTTAACACCACAAGGATCTGTGTATAGGAAAACTTTCTCTCTGCGAAATATGGCACTGGTTTCATTTACAACATGCACCTTCACTATCCTTGTAGGTAATACACTTGTTTCAACGGAGTTGTTGATGGTAGATAACATTTTAGCTGGTTTAGCATCACTAGCGAATGATGCAGTTCCTAACACGGCAAAGACCAGTAAGATTAATATTTTTTTCATGATTTTTTATTTTTATTTTATAGATTAAACACTACTTTGTTGGCTGGTAGCTTTACAAAGGATTACATTCTGTAGCAACCCCAGTAGTCAGCCATTACATTTCCACGAAAATGAATGTTCGCGGTTTGCCATAATGAGTAGTTAGATGCGCTGCTCGGTCCGGAAACGTATACAACGTATGATTTGCCACAGGCATCAGTAAAGGTGAAACTCATTTGCCTGCGAAAGAAACCCAGTTTTTCTGTGCTTAGTTGTCCAGTTTCAATGCTATTACTTCTTTTAAATGTTGTTGCAGCTTCAATTTTAGTTTCAGTAGTTGCATTTTCTTTTGAAGTTAAATTATTGGCTGAAGCGCTAAAGCCAATCGCGGTGCAAATCAATGCAAAGAATAGTTTTTTCATAACTTTTTTGTTTTAAGTAAATGGTGAATAGTTTTTAGAAATCAGAGGATGGTTTCTTATTTCCGATTTGAATTTGTAGAGAAATGTGTTTCAAAAAAAATACTAACCTACAACTGCTGATGCGCAACTGATATTCGATTGGTTTTTTCGTATTTCTGCTTATCAACTTGAATAAGTTTTCTGAAAAATCAAATAAGTATTGAAATTACACGGATATGGAATGAAAATCTACGAATGTTCAACTGATTCTTTTAAGGAAGTCTGTATTTATATATTTAGAGAATATTTACAGTTTTAATAAGCCAATCTCCGCATTAATGAATATCACTGCAAGAACTGCATTAGCCATTTGCTCTATCTTGAGTTCCCTGTTTATTTCCTCTTGCAGAAATCAGGAAAAAAAAAGCAAAGGCCAGCAAAAGGCCAATCAAATTGTTATTGGTAAAAAAGATTATTTATCGTTCATCATCGCTTTTGACACCATCCCGGCGGCTAAGATTAAAAAAATGATTTATAAAGAAGATAGTCTGTTAAGTAATTCGGAAAATAAAGAGGCTAATCCATATTATCACTATTTCAAAGCCAGAAAATATGGGCTGGAAAAAAAACGCGACAGTGCGATAACTGAATATCAAAAAATAAAATCTAACAAGCCGAATGATGAATTAGCGCTTTTGAAAACCTATGGAATTCTTGTTCAGATTATGGGTAATGGATCAATGGTTGAGTCTGCCTTAACGGGCAAAATATTTACTGCTATAAAATTGGCAGAGGGTGCGAATAGTAGATTGACCTATCATTTTTACGATTTGCTGGCACAAGCTTATTTCCAAAATCAGAATGAGAAAAAATCATTGGAATATGCATCCATTTACTTTGAAAACCATCCGTTCAAATCTCATCCGGCAGTTAAACAGCGCTATTTTGATATTTCTTTTCTATTGGCTTCCCGTTTGAAAAACTTCAGGAAAATGGAGTTTTACAATAACCAGGCTCGGATATTGGCCAAGCAAATTGGAGATAGTTTAGCCCTATCTCGCACTTACGATAACCAGGCACAGATTTATAGTCAGCAAGGCCTATCTTCAAAAGCTGTGGCTTCTAGTAAACTATATTTTAACTACCTGAAGAGAACTGACAACCTCAACGATATTGCTTTTAACAATCTGGCTACTAGTTTTATCAGGAACAATCAACCCGATTCTGCCATTAAATATTATAAAGAAGGAATTGCATTCGAAAAAAATGATTTATCTGGGAAGCAAAAAAAAGTTTATTACGATGGGCTAATTGATGCGTATAAACTAAAAGGCGAATATGCCAAAGCACTGGAAGCTGCAGAGGCTTCGCATAAAATTGAATTGAAAAATAATGAAGCCATCGAATCGGTTAAGGTTGCAGAAATGCATGAACAGTACGAAACAGAAAAAAAAGATCAGAATATCGAAGAATTAAAAAGTAGGAATAAACTGAATGAAACGATTATAAAGCAACAACGTTCATCGATGTTTCTACTTGTACTCATTTTTATAGGTGTGATTTCCTTCTTTTTCATCGTCTATCGCCAGCAGCGCTTGAAATCGAAGAACAATTTGTTAAGATCAGATAATCAACGACTTAATGTGGAGCAAAAAATGCTTCAAGCCCAGTTAAATCCTCACTTTATTTTCAATGCAATTGCTAATTTGCAAAGCATTGTAGCTTCCGGACATATTGATGAATCGGTACGCTATCTTAAATCGTTTTCGGGGTTGCTACGCGGTATTTTAGAACAAAACAGGAAAGATTTTATCGAAATAGCCGAAGAGGTAACTTCATTGAATAATTACATCCAACTGCAGCAAATGCGCTATGCAGGCGTGTTCGATTATCAGATTGATGTAGATCAGCAACTCAATGTACATGAAACACTAATTCCGCCCATGCTGATCCAGCCCTTCGTTGAAAATGCAATTGAGCACGGTTTCCGAAATATTGCCTACAAAGGTTTACTCCTGATTTCTTTTGTATTAAAGGGTGATTTGTTGTTGATTGAAGTAGATGATAACGGTAGTGGGCTGGTACAAAAGCCAACAGATAAGCCAAAAAAACAATCTTTGGCTCAAACTATATTAAAAGAGCGGTTTGAATTACTGTTTAAATCAAATCACCAGCATGCAGAATTTGAGTTGAGAGACAAAAAAGCACTTGGCTGCAGAGGAGTTAGCGTCGAAATTACAATACCAGTCATTAACGATTAAAAAAGATTATTATGAAACTTTATATCTTGGAAGATGAAATCCGCATTTTGCAACATATTTTGCAAATTGTTAAAAAAATAGATTATTTAGAAGTTGTTGGCTTTGCTGCTGAAATAACAGTGGCCGGAAAGGAAATTCCTACACTAAAGCCAGATATTATTTTGGCTGATATCCGCTTAAAGGATGGCGACAGTTTTAATCTTTTTCATACCATTGGAATAAACGATTTTCAGGTAGTTTTTCTCACCGCCTACGATCAATATGCGATACAGGCCCTAAATTTGGGCGCTTTTGGTTATTTGCTTAAACCCATCGATGAGGTATCGCTAACCACCACTTTAAATAAATGTTACCACCACCGGGAGCATGAAAGTTTCGGCCAACAACAACTCGCCATTGCGAAAGACCATTATTTGGCGCAAGGTGTAGGGGTAAGCAAGCGCATCGCGTTAAAGAGTGTAGAATATATTGAAGTGGTAGCAATAGAGAACATCATGTTTTGCAAAAGCGATAAAGGTTATACCAGCTTTTTTTTGAATGACGGGCGTGAAATTGTGGTATCAAAAGGCCTGAAGGAATATGAGGGATTACTTACGCCCTTCGGCTTCTTAAGGTGTCATCAATCCTATTTGGTTAATTTTAAATACGTAAAGAAATATTATCGGGAAGGTTATTTGCAAATGGAAAATAAGGAAAACATCCTGGTTTCCAGCAGGAAGAAAGAGGAGGTTTTACGGTATCTGGAAAATATTGCTTAATTATAAGATGGAAAAAGAAGACTGGATTTTGCACTTAGTGATTAGAATATCGGCAATTCCAATTGTATTTATTATACTTTAAGATATTTACAGCTTTCGATTCGTTGATGACCTGCTGTGTTCCCCACATTTAAGTTGTTCCAAAATACAGTATATTTAGATTCACATTTTTTAATCTATCTTAAGGAAAAATGAAAATAATCTGCTTTATTATCGCCCGATTAACAAATTTAGCTTGACTGGAGATGCTATTTTTTCACAATGATTGAGTGAGATGGATAGATGAGTGAAAGGCTGGATAGGTTGAGGGAAGGCCGGGGGCAAAAAACGGCGGTAAAGTGTAAGATTTTTTGTCACAGCATCAAACGGAAAGATGTTGAAAGAAAAATTGCCTACATCAAGACCCCGTTTCAATGGAAGGATAGCCTGTTTCATTTCGTAAAGAGTAATGATCCAGCCATTAATCGAAAATGCAATACTACATGGATTAATCGAATCCCAGCAACCCGATACGCATTTTAGCTGTAGCCCTAAATTTTGAAGCATGGCATATTTGTATAACAGTTGTGATAATGGGGTTGGATATCAGAAAAATATAAAACCACTGCTTCTCAAAGGGATAAAAGAGAAATCTATCGGACTCCAATCTATTTTGGAGCGGGTAGAAATGATCAACAGGCAACAGATTGATTTTAAGGCAAGTTTTCAGATCGGCCCGGGCGATAACGGGCGGGGTACTGTTGCTACGATCTGTTTACCAGTGGTTAAGGCAGAATAGCAGAAATCGGATTTCATTTAAGTAGATGAAATCACTGGGTAAATGCTAAAGCAGAAGGTACATTATATTGCTGCTTCTATTCTGTCAGAGACTATCCCTGTGTAAACACATTTCAGATTAGCCACTAGCTCCGTTTAACCTGTCTTCTTATTTTTTAAATAATCAGAAAGTCATCTCGATCTCTTACTGCAGGCTTGCACGAATAAGCGAGATAATGACTGATTTGTAAAATAATGTAGTTTAAATTATACATTATTCATAGGAGTTAAATTTTAGAATCTATCGGGTTTATACTGGGGAAAAAAACACTTTTTTCATTTTTTATGGCTTAAGAATTGACAAATGTCAACAATACAGCCATTTATATGGTCCATGAAAATCTGGTTGATTCTATGGCACAAAAATTGGAATTAGGTACAATTTAGTCACCTATCTTTACTAACCTATGTTTAATAATACCGAATTCGAAAATTTCAAAAAAATTATTTTAAAGCGCCTGAAGCCAGCCCTTAAGCCTTTAAATATAGAGAACGACTTTCTTGAAATCTCAACAAGCTATATGGGCAAGGCTTACGAAGTACGCATCATGGGCGGACGAGATGTCCAAGGAAATTATTTTTGGGAGGTGGTCAGGGTGGTAAACAGAAGTATTATCCCATCAAGCCTTGAATTTAATTTTCCCAAAGCAGATACAGGCTAAGTTATTTAATCAATTGTGAAATATACTAAAACGTTTTATTTAAAGCTCAGTACGCTTGTATTCTGCAACTGATAAACCCTGACCTGCATGTGTAATGCCATTAAGCGATAGGGAAAGTGGATCGATCATATCCGGATTTCAGGCTTATGTGGGCTTAAATTACACGAAATAATAACCTAAATGACTATAAAGGGCTATATAATGGTGACCATTGCTGCGCTACTTTTGTAGTCTTCATAAATCACGGGATCGATTTTTTTAACACCGCCTTTCGGATGAAAGGTGGTGTTTTACACTGACATTCCCGGAATTAAATCAGGCAGATAGCAGTTTAAATCTGCTTGTAAGCGTTAAAATAAGCATCGCAAATTGTGGCCATCTATTAAGACATTGCTTAGAGGTGAACGTTGTATTTCATTGGTATGTTGATTCTTACCCTTGTTCCCCTGTAATTTTCGATAATCAGTCCTGCTTTCAAACGTTCCGTTCTTATCCGTATATTTTCCATGCCCACACCGGTAGATCTCTGGGCAGCCGGGTCGAAGCCTGTACCATTATCTTTTATGGAAAATATGAGCTGATCTTTTTCAACCTCGATAAGGAGCTTAACTTGGGTTGCCTGAGCATGTTTAAGCACATTATGGGCGATCTCTTTGGCGATCAGGTAACAATCGCGTCTGCTCTGGCTTTGCAGTTCAATAGATGGAATAAATGCGGGAAGTTCGGAAGTGAATGCAGTATCAGTATGTTCGAACAGCTTTCTGATCTGGTCTTCCATAAAATAGATCAGGCTTTCCAGGTGGTCGCTATCTGTATTTGAACTCCAGATGATTTCCCTGATTTTCAATGTAATCTCGCCGATCATCTCTTCCATAATTTTAAGTTCTCTAACTGCGGGTTTCGAACGGGCTGAGTGTTCTGCATATAATTTTATCGCAGTAAGGCCTGATCCGATTTCATCATGTATTTCGCCACTGATCCTATCTCTTTCTGCTTTGATTAATGCAGCCTGGTTTTTATACTTCCTTTTAAATTTTACGGCAGTTCTATAATATTTTAAAAAAAAGACTGATAGTAATAAGATTAAAAACAATAAAAAAAATGAAAATAAATCGAGAGGTTTTTGATAAAAATTTAACTGCATATTTCTTGCTCAAAAAAAGTTAATGACGGTTGATGGTGCGTATTTGATGTTTTATGTATTATTAATAATACTCATTTAATTGATTTTTGTATATCATTGTATTGGTGTATCTCTTATAAAATGTATGACTGATAAACCAATAACGTCATGTTGGTACAGGGTAACTGCGTGATATCAAAGGGCATAGCTAAAACTTTTCTTTTTTATAGGTTTGTCACGTTCGGTTAATGCCGGATAAAAAGTTGTCTCCCTTCAAAATAATCCCCAATCCATCAGTGGTATTAACATGCCGTGTGCCGGATTGATATAAATCGTTGAAAAATCTGAATGGGATAGACGCATGTAACAATATTACCTAAAAAAAACGCATTATTATGATTTCAGTGTCAATTGTTGAAGACCACAACCTTTACCGGAACAGTTTAGCCAGTTCTATCCTCGAAAATAAATCCTTTGAGCTCAAAGGGGTTTATGCCACTGCTGAAGAAGCCCTAGAGAAATTGCCAGTTGAATGTCCGGATATAGCTATAGTAGATATTAAGTTGTCTAATATGTCGGGGATAGATCTTGTTATGCAGAGTAGAGAAGGTTTAAACAAAACGCTATTTTTGATGTGTACCGGTTTTCAGAATGATGAGAAAATTTTTAGTGCTTTACAGGCTGGCGCATCAGGTTATATCATTAAAGGTTCTACCTCCGCAGAGATCCATGAGGCGTTGATAGAACTCTATAACGGAGGATCGCCCATGAGCCCCTACATCGCGCGTAAAGTCATCAGTCTTATCCAGGGGAGTAAACCTGCCAGGAAAAAAATTGATTTAGGCCTTAGTGAGCGCGAGCTGGAAGTGCTGTCGCTGTTAAGTAAGGGTTTATTGTACAAGGAGATTTCTGAAATGCTTTTTATAAGCCCCAACACGGTAAAAAATCATTGTAAGAACATTTATAAAAGGCTGCATGTGCAAAACAAAATTGAAGCCCTTAATAAGTTTAAAGATTACAGTTATAATTAAATAAGATAACGAACCATTGCGCTGTGCCGGGCCAGCCTGATCTGGAAAAGCATTACCGGTTTTTTTTGGATCGGTTTGATCGACTCCCTGGTCTACTTAAACGACATTTCTTAACTGAATAAGAATAGTTGAAAACCTTTAAGGAATATACCTGTTGTTCCCTAGTTGTCAATCCCTCAATAACCGTCAGCTTATCCCGCTTGATCTGATGTTTTTATTGTGCCATTTTCCTGGCTGGCAATCATAAAGTTTAAGTATCCCGATATGATCAAATTAGCCTATAGTACGCCCATTGCAAGATTAGATAAAATTAAGATTGGCGATGAGGTCATGGATGAATATCAATCCACTGGAAAGGTGATCCAGATTACAAAAAATATTAAAGATAAGTCTACTGAATTTATTTTTTTGCTGGATAGCAAACAGACCATTTTCATCATGTGTGCATCTGCATAATCACCCGTTTTACCATTTTGTGTTCGAGCGTATTAATTTTTAGGTACTTATGTTGGTTTACAGGCAATCAGAATATAAAATTGCTATCTTGTAGGCCAATCCCCACCTGATGAAGAAATGCCATTTTAGGAAATTATCTTTTGCTGCTGCTTTTGTTACTGTTACCTTATTTTCAAACTGCAATAAGGCGGTAATTACCTCCCCTGAAAATACTGTTGACAATTCTTTATTGAGCGATGAACCTTTTAAGGCTTACCTGGGTGTAAATGCCTTTGAGTGGAATTTTACTTCGGATGCAAACCATGGCCAGATCGAAGAATCGAGGTTCCAGACCATTAAATCCTTTACTGGTATCAGGCACTACCTCGACTGGCAGAGAATTGAAAATAAAGAAGGATCATTTACTTACAGCCCCTCTCATTGGGGTGACTGGGATTACGATCAGATCTACCAGCGAATGAAAGATGCCGGAAAATATGTTCTTTTAGATCTAAAAGGTTGTCCGGACTGGCTTTTGGCCTCTTATCCGATTGGTAAAAGAGATGCAGAGAATGTTCCTGCTCCTTATGGGCTGGATAGGGCGGTACCGGCTTCTTACATTAAGCAGGCACGTGCGGCTTTTCAACTGGCAGCTCGTTATGGTTCAAACAAGGATGTTGATAAGGGGCTGCTGCTTGCCGACCCCACCGTACGCTGGAGAGATGACCCGCAGAATATGCCAAAGGCAGGTTTAGGGCTTATTACCTATATGGAATGCGATAATGAACGTGATAAATGGTGGAAAGGTCCGCTTGCCCAGCAGTCGGCAGAAGAATATGCAGCCAATCTTTCTGCTTTCTACGATGGCCACAAAGGTACGCTTGGCAAGGGGATAGGCGTAAAGACTGCCGACCCCAATATGATTGTGGTGATGGGAGGCCTTGCCGATCCAAATCCGGAATTTGTTCGCAAGATGGTTCAATGGTGTAAAACGAACCGGGGGATGAAGGCAAACGGGCAGATCGATCTCTGTTTTGATGTGATCAACTATCATCAGTATTCCAACGATGGTTTTCAAAACTATGGCAATCCTACAGCAGGCATGGCACCAGAGCTTTCTGACTTGGGTAAAGTTGCCACCCTTTTTAAGGAATTTGCAAAATCGGTAAACGGTGGCATCCCTGTTTGGGTAACCGAAACCGGTTTTGATGTTGGAGAGCATACCTCGCAAAGGGCTTTAAAAATCGGTGATAAAAGTGCATTGGTTACCCAGGCAGACTGGAACCTTCGCACAGCATTGTTATATGCAAGAACGGGACTTACGAAATGTATATTTTATATGCTCGAAAATGTGGATGTTAACAGCTGGACACAATATACTTCATCGGGTTTTATCAATCCTGATTATTCAAAAAGACCATCTGCTGATTATATACTCCAAACCAACAGGCTTATGGGTGATTATCATTTTTCTTCAACGCTTAACAAGGACCCCCTCGTTGATGTATACCTTCTGGATGGTAAAAAGACCTATGTGCTAACCATACCAGACCAGGTGGGCAGAACAAAATCATACGATCTGGATCTCGGGCAAAGTAAAGAAGCCATAATTTATACCCTTGCCATTGGCAAAGATGAAATGGACCACAAAACCGTATCCACCAAAAACGGCTTATTACAGATCCAGGTAACCGAAACACCAGTTTTTGTACAGCCAAAATAGGTAAGATGGAAGATGTAGCATGGAAAATGGATAATGGAAATAAAACCATTATCCATTTTTCGTTTAAACGGGAGATGCAGCATTTGCCTATGCATGATTAAAACTCATTCTTACCTATTTTAATTCGATCATTTTTTTATTGGTACTTAAGGGCTATTGAGTGCGGAAGGCTTAACCGATAGCTTTGTAGAAGCTAAGGCTTAAGATCTACACGCGATATCGTGTGTCCGTTTTTTTGCATGCGCCTTAATATTTATGAATATAAATACGAATAATAATGATATCTGAGGGGCAGAATCAATCACTTGATGTCTTTCAGGACTGGAAGAACAATAAAGGAAACTTCAAGTCCAGGATGATCATGCTCTTCTACCGAATCTCCTCCTTAATTTACCGGTATAAAATTTTACGGTTTATTTTTTTCTGGTACTTAATGCTCTACAAGTTTGCTGTTGGCTGGCTCATGAATATTGGTATCAACTCAAGTGCGGTTATTGGCAGGGGGTTTAAGATTCAGTATGGCTTCGGAACGGTGATCGGTAGTCACACCGTAATCGGCGAAAACTGTAACATCAGGCAACTTACCAACATCAGCTCCAAGATGAAAGAGAATGGAAGTTACAGCAGGGCACCCAGAATTGGTAATAATGTAGATATAGGCATTAACGTAGTAATACTCGGTGATGTGATTATTGGCAATAATGTAACCATAGGAGCAGGCTCAGTGATTACTAAAGATGTGGAGGATAATTGTGTGATGGTGGGTAATACGGCTACTGTATTGAAGAAAAAATATATTATCTCAGTCGAAAAATCATAGTACAAAACTATTCAGTTTCCCTCAGTGGCCTTTTAAAACATTATCCGGTTAAAAACAGGCCTTACCGTATTTCATTCCCATATTTTGCCGGAATTAGCCCTATTGGGCTATTGCTCAAGGGTGGGGGATATAAGACCTTTACAGCGATCTATGAAACCTATAACTCCCGGCAATTACGTGAAAAATATTAGCGTCAACAACTTAATAAATCAATGAAAAATCTCATTTTAAAGGACAGCATGAAGCGTTATACCAAGAAGCATATTCTTCTGGTGGATGGCGGATTAAACCTGGGTAAGTTAATGAACTTCATCCTGGCTCCCGAATACAGGCTGACCATCAAAACCAGCGGAATAGATGCTCTGAGCTGGCTGGAGGAAGGCAATGATCCAGATCTGATCATTACCAGCTTAAGAATGCCTTATTTTGATGGGAGCGCTTTCATCCAAAACCTTAAGTGCAGCGGTTTTTACCGTAATACGCCGATTATGGTTCTTTCGGGAGAAGAAAACCTCGAAGAAAAAGTAAAAAGTATGTCATTCAGGATTGATAGTTACATGGAAAAACCTTTCAATCCAACAGTTTTGAAAAGCCAGATTAGCCTTTTGATTGCATAATGAACGCTCAGGACAAAGATAGTGCTATGGCCAATGTGAGGTCAGTGTATTTTGGTAAGTTATTGAGGGATGTGATGTTCGAAAGCCTGGGAGGCTATACCAAAGAACTTATTTTTATTGATGACTTTCAGTTTTATATTCAGCAGCAGACTTTTTTAAGTCTTCCTGACCTGGTAATGATTGAGGTGGATGAGAACCCTGAATGGTTTAACCAGGTTTCTTTTATCAGAAACCATCCTATACTCAATCATCTCATCGTTGTACTTATTGGTACCACTGAAAATGCAGATTGGAGAAAGAAAGCACTTCAGGTTAGGGCAAACGATTATTATCTGTATCCCTTTCCGCCATCAGATTTTATTTCAAGGATTGCTTTTCTGGTTAAGTTTAAAGCAGTGAAACCCAATGTACTTGAGATTTCTGCAAAGATGCAGGAACGTTATACTATACCCGTAAGTAAGCGGGTATTCGACATTATCGCCTCGGGGCTGGCTTTGCTCATCCTCTCGCCGCTGTTTATCATTATTGCTATCATGATCAGGCTGGAATCGAAAGGCGACATCATTTATAAAAGCAAACGCGTGGGGGCAGGCTACAAGATTTTCGATTTCTATAAATTCAGGTCTATGCGTAGCGGAGCCGATAAAATGGTAGCCGAACTCTCATCGCTGAACCAATATGCCAATGAAGGAAATAAAAACGGAAAATCGGCTTTTGTAAAGTTTACGAACGATCCGAGGATTACCAGGCTTGGTAAAATACTGCGCAAAACCAGTATTGACGAGCTTCCACAATTGATCAACGTTTTTATCGGCGACATGTCGCTGGTTGGCAACCGGCCGCTTCCTTTATATGAGGCCGAGCAGCTCACCACCAATAAATGGTCTTCGCGTTTTAACGGGCCTGCCGGTTTAACCGGGCTATGGCAAATCAGCAGAAGAGGGAAAAAGGAAATGTCGGAAAGTGAGCGTAAAGAACTTGATAATTATTATGCCAACCATTATTCCATTTTCCTCGATTTCAAAATTATTTTAAAAACCATTCCGGCACTGATCCAGAAAGAAGAAGTTTAAACAGATCAGGCACAAATTATATAAAAATCATGATGAAAAACATTTCACTTATAGCCCTTTTATTATTCGCACTGGGCGGTACAAAACTATCAGCGCAAGAGTCAATCCTTGGTCAGGTAAACAAAGCAGATATTGAGCAGTATATCGCATTGGCAAAGCAGAATTATGTAAAGCGAAAAATCCAGGGAGTCTCTACAGAGTCGATGAAAAATGATGTGTCAATGGCGAAAGTATCTTATCTGGATATTTTCAATGCATCCTATTTCTACCGTCCGCAGGGTAATACGGTAATCGATCCGGTAAATCCCTACAACATCAATGGTTTCCAGTTCGGTGTTAACATCAATCTTGGGGCCCTGCTTCAAAAGCCCTTTATCTTAAAAAAGGCAAAAGCAAACTATAAGGTGGCGCAACTGGAAGCATTAGACTTTGATACGCAGCTGGTGGTTGAGGTTAAAAAAAGATATTATAACTATCTGCAGGAAAAAGCGCGTTTAAAAGTGCTTACCCAAAGTGCATCCGACAGTAAAGGTGTGGCAGAAAGTTTAAGAAGAAAATTTGAGCGCAGCGAGACTTCCCTTGAGGTATTCAACCAATCGAGGGTTACGCAATCGAGTGCCGAAACACTAAAAGTAGAAGCCGAAGGGAATTTCCTTAAAGCAAAAGATTTATTGGAAGAAATTATAGGGCAGGAAATCCCTGCAGGAAAATAGATATGGTAATGGATTTGAAATTGTTTTTGCTCCGTGTCTCCAGGCTCAAATGGCTGATCATATTATTGCCTGTATTGGCCATTTTGATCTCTTTTTTACTGGTGAAAAATCTTCCCAAAAAATACGAATCTGTAACACAGATTTCGACTGGTTTGCTTGATCCCTCTAAAAAGGTGATCAGCAATGAAACCGTCGATTTTTTTGCTGTGAACCAGCAGTTCGCCAATCTGGTCGAAAAATTTACCATGAAAAGAATGGTTAATCTGCTTACCTATAAGCTTATTATCCATGATCTTGGCGATCAAAAAAACGCATTTAAACACCTTCCCGAATCTTTATCTTCAAAAAGCAGCACGGAGCTAAAAAAAATATCATCGCTTTTTGAACGAAAACTTGCAGCTAACGCGCTATTGACCCTTGATGATGACAAGGGTGCCGTAAAACTATTTAGTATTGCGGAGGATATGGGCTATGGTGAGGAAAAGATGCGGGATGGTTTGGAAGTATCACACGCTGCAAACAGTGATCTGCTCCTGGTAAGCTTTACTTCGGAGAATCCCGCATTATCAGCCTTCACGGTGAATACACTATCAACTGAGTTTATCAGCAGCTACAGCAATGATGTCTCTTTAAATCAAAACTCGTCGGCGAAAATCCTAGACTCTATGCTGCTGAGCAAGAAAAATACGATGGATGCCAAAAATAAACTGCTGTCTGATTTTAAGCGTACCAAAGGCGTTTTGAACCTGGATGAACAATCGGCAACGGTTTATAATCAGATTTCGCAATATGAGGCCCAGCGTGCTGAGGCCATGCGGGTTATCCAGTCGAATGCAGGCGGAGTGGCTACCATCGAAAGCAAACTCCAGGGCAGCGACCGGTACGTTAATGGAAGCAGCAAGGCCAACAACCGTGAGATTGTGGAACTCAAAAGGCAGTTGCAGGTGGCCAATAACCTCTATATTGATGGCGGATTTAAACCTGCCATGCAGAAAAAAATTGATTCACTGAACAGGCTGGTCAATATTAAAAGTGCAGCCAATGTAGATGAGAATGTGATTGATACACGGGTTTCGAAGCAGGATCTTGTTCAGCAAAAGGTAGGTTTGGAAGTTTCTTTGCAACAGGCCAGGAGTAGCATCAGAACGCTTGATGGTCAGCTCCGCATTTTAAGGGAACGTTACAAAAGCATGGTGCCCTTTGATGCGGATATACAGAATTACCAACGTGATGCAGAACTTGCAACAAAAGACTATATGCTGGCACTCGACCGGTTTAACACCGCAAAAACAGATCAGAAATTAGGCCTGAACCTGGAAATAGAGCAGGTGGGTTTACCCGGAAATCCAAAACCCACCAAAAAAGCATTATACATTGCCGGAGCAGGTACAGGTACTTTTGCCCTTTGTTTAGGATTTGTATTTCTATTGGTGGTGGTCGATTCATCTATCCGTAACCAGCAGAGTTTGGAGGCCGTTACCGAAAGTGTGGTTATCGGCAATGTAAATGAGATCGCAGGTACGGAACGTATAGCCAGGAATATTTGGGGCGATAAATCAGCTGGGGGAAAATACCTGGTATTCAGGGAACAGATCAGGTCGTTAAGGTTCGAAATTGCTTCGCAGATGGAAAAAAGCGAAAGTAAAATCCTGGGCATTACGAGTTTGGCCAGTGGAGCAGGAAAAACTTTTTTAAGCCATAGCCTTGCCTATGCTTTCGCCTTAACTGGTAAAAAAGTGTTGCTGATTGCTGATGAGCAGATTCAGGCTAGTTCTAGTGAAAAGGGCCTGATTGCAAATCTGAGTTTCCAGAATTTTCTGATCAAAAAGGAATTCCATACCGAAGATCTGATTACGGTGATGAATAAAAGTGTTGAACGCAATTCATTGCTCGAAATTCAGAATGTAAGCAATTTAAGAGATGGTTTCGAAGTGCTCAAAAAAGAATTCGATTTCGTTATTATTGATGTGAACAGTTTAAGGGAAGTTAACATTTCGAAAGAATGGTTATTGTTTACAGAACAGAATATTGCGCTTTTCGAATATGGGGCTAAGGTAAATGAGGCCGACCGTCCCTTGATGCGTTACATCCGGGAACAACCTGGTTTTATGGGTTGGGTTTTCAACAAGGTAAATGATGTTAAATAATACACCCTTGCACAAAAACGGTTTACGATACTAATGAAGCGGTTCTTATATTTTTTTCTTATTGCGTACTGCTTTTTTTTGTTTTTGGTATCCCGTGAAATTGGTGGTCTGCCTTACGGTCTGATTATCGATATTTCTTTTGTGCTGATCCTGATCACCGCGCTTGCCACCACGCCAAAAGAAGATTGGAACGGGCTTAATGTAAGTTTATTTTATACACTGTTATTGTGGTTACTGGTTAGTCTCTTTGAGGGTTTTAATCCGGGTGCGAGCAGTTTGGGCTGGATCAATGAAATCCGCAGTACAGCCATATATCCTTTTGTAGCGGTACTTCTGGGACTGGTGATTTTCAGGACGCGCAGAGACCTTGATCTGTTTCTTATTCTCGTCATGGTATGCTCAACACTTGCATCATTAAACGGTATTAAACAGCTTTACCTCGGGCCAAGCGACAATGAACGTAAATTTTTACTGGAGAATGCCAGCACCCATCTTTTATGGGGACACCTCCGCGTTTTTTCATTTTACAGTGATGCAGGACAGTTTGGTGCATCTCAGGCCCACATTGGCTTAATGGCGATTATTCTTTCGCTTGCACCAATTAAAACCTGGAAGAGGATACTGCTTCTTTTGTGTGGTGCAATCAATATATACGGTATGCTTATTTCGGGCACACGCGGTGCACTGTTCGCTATTGTTATTGGTGGTTTTGTGGCTATTGCACTGGGCAAAAATTACAAAGCACTCCTTTGCGGAGGTTTTTTGGTTATTGCACTGCTCGGCGTATTGAAATTTACCACAATCGGAGATAGTAATTATCAGATTTATCGCTTACGGACAGCCATGAACCCGGAAGATCCTTCACTGAATCTCAGACTTTCCAATCAGCGGAACCTTGCCCTTTATATGCACGATTATCCATTCGGCAACGGGCCTGGGGTTACCGGCTATTATGGTAAACTCTATAATGGTGACAAGTATCTTTCGAGGGTGGAGCCAGACAGTTATTTTGTGAAAATATGGATGATGTACGGCGTTGTGGGGCTCACCATGTGGTTTAGTGTGATGATGTACATCCTTGGAAGCTGCTGCGGCATGGTATGGCAGATAGAAGATAAGGTATTAAAAGTGAAAATGATCGCCCTTACTGCTGGTTGTGCTGGTATTTTATTCTGTAGTTATGGCAATGAGGTAATGAACCTGATTCCAAGCTCAATTGTAGTTTATCTTTCCTGGGTATTTATCTACAAGTCGCCATTGTTAATCCCCGGTAAAGAAATTTTAACTTAACTATATGCCTTTCGAATATTTTATCATTCCCGGAATTATCTGCTTTTTAATAGGCTTTTCGAAGGCCAAACGTATTTATTTATCCAAAAAACTGTAAAGAAAGAATATGATTGTAAATATTTTATGGCTGTTGTTTCAGGTTCTGATCGGTTACAACCTCGTTTTTCCGATATTTCTTTATGCGGGGTATCTATTGGCAGGCAGGCGAACCTTTGTTAAAATAAGGGCGGATGAATATGATTATGCCGTAATTGTAACTGCTTATGAACAGACTGATCTTTTACCTGCCGTAGTAGGCTCGCTGCTGAAAATGGAATATTCCAATTACCTCATTTACCTAGTATGCGATAATTGTGATATTTCTAACCTTCATTTTGCAGATGAACGTGTGGTGCTGCTTCGTCCTGAAAAGGTACTGGCCAGCAATACCCGTTCGCATCTCTATGCCATTTCTAACTTTAAACGTCCTCATGAACTGTTGACGATCATTGATAGTGATAACCTGGTAGACCGCCGCTATTTAAAAGAACTTAATGTTTATTTCGACAATGGTTTTCATGCCGTTCAGGGCCAACGCAGATCAAAGTCTTTAGAAACCACCATTGCATCTCTTGATGCCGCAAGGGATCTTTATTATCATTTCTTTGACGGGAAAGTAATGTTTGCTTTAGGCTCTTCTGCTACACTAGCCGGATCGGGCATGGCTTTTAAAACAGCTCTTTATGTTGAATCTTTTATCAATCACGACCTTCAGGGAGCTGGTTTCGATAAAGTGTTACAGGCGAAAATAGTATCTCGGAATCTCCGGATTGCCTATGCACCAGCTGCGGTAGTTTATGATGAAAAAACAGCCAACCGCACACAGCTGGAAAATCAGCGGTCACGCTGGATCAATACCTGGTTTAAATATTTTAGCCTTGGCTTTTCAATTATCGCCAGGGGCTTTACCAACCTCAGCTGGAACCAGTTCCTGTTCGGTACAATTCTTTTGCGCCCACCACTTTTCCTTTTTATACTGCTATCTATACTCTGTTTTATAATCAACCTCATTTTTGGGGGATTGGCCTATGGTTGTGGATCTTCGCTTTTTTGGCTTTTGGAATGAGCTTTTTTGTAGCATTAAGACATGGAAGGGCCAATAGAAATATCTATTTGGCACTGGTGGGTATCCCTTCATTTATATATGTTCAGGTTCGCTCGCTCATGCGTATCAGGCATGCCAATAAACGTTCGGTAGCCACCAGACATATCATCAAATAACCTAATCAGAAACGGATTTGAAAAACCAGAACATCATCATTGTGGGGCAGCAGCCCTGGGATACGGAGATCGGTAGTAACTGCAAAAATATTGCACTCGAATTTTCTAAACAGAACCGGGTGCTCTATATTAACCCGCCGCTTGACCGGATTAGTAAAATCAGGCATGCACATGACAAAAAAGTGCAGAAACGCATTTCGGTTATTCGCGGCAGGCAAAGTGGTTTGGAAGAAATCAGTCCCGGGCTTTTTACGCTCTATCCGGATTGCCTGATCGAATCGGTGAACTGGCTGCCAAGGGGATTTATTTTTAAGACCATTAACCGGTTGAACAACAAACGCTTTTACCGTTCTGTACAATCTGTGATCGAAAATCTGGGTTTTAAAGATGCAATATTGTTCAATGATGGTGATATGTTCAGGAGTTTTTATCTCACCGAACTCTTGGAGCCGGCAGCTTCCATTTATTATTCGCGCGATAATATGATTGCCACTGCTTACTACCGTAAACATGGGCTGGCCTTAGAACCACTTTTAATAGTGAAGCATGATCTTTGTGTCGCAAATTCAGAATATCTGGCTGCTTATTGCCGGAAATACAATCCCAACTCAGCCTATGTGGGGCAAGGATGTGATTTTAGCCTTTTCGACCATTTTTTACGACATCCGGCACCAGTTTTGCCGCCAAAATTTTCAGCTAAGGTAATCGGTTATGTTGGAGTACTAACCTCAGCAAGGCTGGATATAAGCCTCATTGCAGGAATAGCCAAACAAAGACCTGAATGGAATATCGTATTGGTAGGCCCTGAAGATGCGGATTTTATGTCCAGCGAGCTCCATAAGCTTGCCAATGTTCATTTTATGGGCGCCAGACCTACCGACGAACTGCCTATGCACATTAATGGATTTGATATATGCTTCAACCCTCAGTTAGTGAACGACCTTACCATAGGGAACTATCCCCGGAAAATTGACGAATACCTGGTGATGGGCAAACCCACCATTGCCACTGCTACTCCTTCAATGGAGGCGTTTAAGGAACATGTTTCCCTGGCAGAGGGTGTGGAGGGATATATTGCAGGAATTGAAAATCTGCTTGGTAGTAATACGGCAGAGAAAGCAGGTCGCAGAGTTGCTTTTGCGCGCTCACATAGCTGGGAAAAATCCGTTCAGGAGATTTACGATGCCCTGGCCCTGGTGATTAAAAAAAAACGTTCAGCATCCTGATCAAACAAAAGCCAGGCTTTTAATGCATCATGTATGGGCATCAAAGCTTACGCAATGGTGGCTGCGTAACAATATCAAAATTATACTTCAGCTGTCTGTAGGTATCCCTGATCAGTTTAATGAATATCCCTTTGCCTTCGCGCCAGCTCGCTCTTGTCATGGTGCTGGGTTCCTGAGCTGAGTTTTTTTGAATAAGCAGCCTGCTAAAATCGTTATAAAACAAACCCTGCGCCTTGTTCTGCAAAAAGGAGATACACATTCTGTATTCGGTCAGATCTCCTTTTAAACCTTCGGGATACCTGCCAAACTTTTCGAAAAAAGTTGATCTTCTAAGGTGCGGATGGTCTGAATAAAGATATATTTTGCTGTAATCTGTTCCAAAGGTGGGATGGTACATCTGCGAAAAATGTGCGTCATAAGGTTTTAGGTACGCGTATGGTGCATAGGCGTAGAACCTGATGATATCCAGTTCTTCTTTCGTTTTCAGGTGATTCAGTCCCTGCAAAAACTGGTGGGGAAATTCATTTGAAGGTTCAAAATCCTCCTGAATATACAGGGTATAAGGTTTGGTAACTGCATCCTGACCTTTGTTAATATTGTGGCCCAATCCCCGGTTTACCGGAGTGGTAATGAGTTTAAAGTCAAAAGTTTCTTGTAGCGACCTGAGATTAGCAAGGTGTTCATCCTTGCTTCCATCGTCGGAAACCACAATTTCGCCAAAGCTGCATTTTAGCGCTTTTAGTTTATGCAGCAGATTGCTTAATGATGTGCTTCTGTTGTAGTGTGTAATGAGCAGGGAAACCTGGAAAAAAGTGTACATGTTGGTAAAATAAATCTTTAAATTTTTTTAGTATCGTGCGGCTTGTGCGGGGTTAAGAGGGATAGCAGTTTTTTAGATTCTATAGAAATCCTTGATAATAAAGCCTGTCCAAAGCTACCATCGCGCTGCAAGGTGCGTGGTGCGGTCCAGGCCCGGGAACGGTTCCGTTTAAGTTGTCGTACTTTTCCAAACTGCATCAGATCAAAGCACAACCGGCCGTCTTCTCCTCTCACATTAACCATCACATAACCAACTTTCATTCCATATTCGCGGATATAACCCATGCTTATGCCAAAGGCATTTAGGTATGGTCGCTTCACATGCCTTAAGGCAGCAATTGCATCCTTCATTTTTTCGAGCATGGCCAGTTTCCATCTGGGGAAACCCGGTTCGGGAATAAAAGAATAACGGCCATAAACACAAACAGTGTCCGGGCTGCTCAAAACAGCTAACATATCATCCAGCCAGTGCTGCGGGTAAATACAGTCTGCATCAGCGAGCAAAATATATTTTCCCCTGGCATTTTCCATTCCCATCTGCCTGGCTGGTCCACAACCCTGAATTTTCTGGAAATAACTTTTAATATTCAATTTATCCAGCGTTTGCTGCGTTGCGTCGGTAGAGTTATTGTTTACCACGATAATTTCGAGTGGAACTTTGGTCGCAAGGTCAGCTAAGCTGGCGATGTTACGAATAATATTAACTTCTTCATTCCAGGCGGCAATTACAATGCTCACCAGTGGCTTCCCGGTTTGCAATACATCAAGTTTTTGATTGATTTCCGTAAAAACGCCTTCTGGTACATCAGCTGTTTTCGTAAAGGAAAGATCATATTTTTTGATCCAGTTGGGTGAATTGAAAATATTGTACATCGTATGCCTTGTTATCTTGTTTATTTGAGCTAAATATTAATCAGCGTAAATTTTTTGCCTGCTTAAGTCCCATGGTTACAAATCTGGCCAGTTCGCGGTAACCGCTGAGGTAACTGTTTACAAGGGAGAACTTTTTAAAGTCTTTATTGATATAGTAGTAGGAAATCCCTATTGCTGTAATGGTCGGGAAAAATGTTCCGATCACAATGCCATAAACATTTCCCAGCAGGTACACGCCAAGAAAATCGGTCGAAAGGTTGACCACCAGCATCACGATTACTTTCATGAAATTGATCTGTGGCCTGTGAATGGCATCAAGTGCAACGCTCATAAAGCGATCTGCAGGGTAGAGCAATGCAAAGGTGGTGAAAATCCTGAAGATGTTAATCGCAGTATCGCCCGCTGGCGTATTGTTATACTGCCCGCCACCAATGATACTCATGGCCAGACCTGCGGCAATGTAGGCCACCACGAGTACAGGGAACAAACAGATGGTGATTGTTCCGATGTATTTTTTCATAATTTCGATGACTTCTTTTTTGTTGCCACTGTTATAAGCTTTTGAAAGCGAAGGCATAGCCGTAGCCACAAAACTGCGCAGCGGTATTTCAACCACTTCCATTAGTCGTTTACCGAGGTTGTAAATGGCGAGTGATGATGGGCCAAGCATGAAGTTGATCACAAACGTATCGGTTACGCCAAAAAGACTGCTGCTGATCGATGTTCCAACAGTATATTTTCCAAAATCGAAAATCTCCCTGATGCATTCTTTTTGCTTCCTGAAAAAGTAACTGATGCCAGACCAGCCCATAAACAGTGTTAGAAGACTGGTTAATAGGGTAGCGGCAATGTTCGCCATCATCAGGTTCTGCAGCGAATTTAGGTGTAAGATATTAAGCGTAACCAAAAGAGTGATCAGCAAAAGTACCTGCGACATCCTGATGTATAAAAGTGTATCAAACCTGAGCCCACCTTGTGCAATACACATGGCTACTACCATGGGTAGGGAGCAGAGCAGGTTTATGGCGTAGTATTTAATAAAAAAGGCCAGACTCTCATCGGTACTGAAATGGCTGAAAAAGACTAGAGGAATATTAATTGCCAATAAAAACAGGGTAATGAGCGCCGCGATATACCAGGTAGAACCAATTACTTCCTGGCCTTTCTGTTCACTTGCGCCTGCATAAAACTTTACAAATGCCGTGGTCAGAAAGCCTTGTCTGAATGTATCAAGAAAGGAAAGCAGCGCCTGAAAAAAAAACCAGATGCCAATTTCTTTAATGGATAACGACCGGTAGAGAATGGCTGTAAAAAGGAAGGTGAGCAGCGACATTCCCCCTGTACCCATTAAAGACAGGAAGTGTATATTTTTTAATTTAGAAATGAATTTCATTCAATAAAACAGTATTTTTCTTGCTTATCTGGTAGTCCAGGGTATATTGGAATTATATTTTAACCTGATCAAAACTACTCATCCAAAGGGGCTATGTAAATAGCCCTTAACTACTAATGCAAGCGTCGGTTTAAGGTGTTAATTTTGGATAGTTTCCGGTAAACAATTGGTTGATGCCTAGCGGCGCACCCCCGGGATCATTTAATATGAATACACGAATAAAAATATCAATGCCGGCAATCGGGTTCCGGTTCTTTTAATATGGGGATAAGAAAATATATCCTTCAGGACTGGAATGCCAATCTGGCCAATCCTACAAAGGGCAAATATATCGTGGTGCTTTTTAGGATTGCACAGCTCATCGTTAAAAGTAAGCTGACCAAAATTCTCTTTTTTTGGTACCTGTTGTTTTACAGGGTGTTTATCGAATGGTTTATGTGTGTGGAACTGAACTGGAAAACTTCAATAGGGAGCGGCTTCCAGCTGTGGCATGCAAGTGGCGTGGTGATCCACCCCGATACGGTGATAGGTGAGAACTGCTCGGTACGCCAGTGTACAACGATTGGGATAAAACAGGATTTTAGCGCATCAGGGATCATCAAAGCACCAGTAATTGGTGATGCTGTAGACATCGGCTGTAATACCGTGATTATCGGCGATATTGTTATCGGGAAAGGGGTAACCATTGGCGCAGGCTCGGTAGTGGTAAAATCCATTCCTGCAGGTGTGATAGCTGCGGGGAACCCGGCAAGGATTCTCCGCAGTATTTAATTACCTGAAAGCCAGAACGAGCTTTTTTTCTATTTTGTTATAGATCTTTTTTAACTTACTTACCGCATCACTTCGGGTGCCGAAGTTTGCCCATTTAGTTTGGTTCAGGTAATGGAAAAACTGGGTTTTAAATTGTTCCTGACCGGAATAACCCTTATATATTGGTTTCATGCCGGTAAAATGGATCAGGTATGGGGTAGGCGTGTGGTTTTTTGCAAACCAGTTCCATAAAGGGTCAAGCTCAAACCAGTCTTCATTGAAAACAACATTAAGTGTATACTGCTCTGCAAAATTAAGGTGTTCGGCATTTTCGGCTGCACAGGCAAAAGCCCGGGCGGTAATGTTGCGTTCACGCCAGCGCTGTGGTTTAAGCAGCATCATGCCCGCATTAAGGTATTTGCTGTTCGGATTAAGGCCAAGTTCCCTATAATTATTGATGCCCCCCCAGGGAGAACTCACTACTCCCGAAAGATCTGGAACTGCACCCAAATCGTATTCGCCTATATCGGTATGCCACAACTTTGAAATATCATTCAACACAATCATATCTACATCCAGGTAAATGGCCTTTGTAGCTTCCTGTGGAATAAAATATGGGATGCACAGGCGCATATAAACATTGGCGGGAAAGGAAGACTTATCTCTCGGCAGCTTAAACTGCTTTGGCAAAGCTTCTTCTATGGGGATCCAATGCAGGGTAAGTTTAGTTGTAGAAAGGCTGGAGATTACTTTAAGCCTGTTTTTCTCGCTGATATGATCAGAGACGATATACAGGTTTATTTCTTCTCCTGAATGGTGATTTTCTTCTAAGGATCTTAACATCGCGGCCATCAATACGACAAACTGGTTGTCGCAAATGGTTACAATGGTTATACCTTCGGGTTGATTTATCATGGGTTATGAATGTTCTTGTTTGGTTATGGCAAAAGACTGGTGAGGGGTTTGAACCTTGGAAATTAACTTTCTTCCTATACTGTTATAATAATAACCGAGCTCGGCCATTTTCTCCAGTTCAAAAAGATTTCTGCCATCAAAAATTACTTTTTCCTTCAGCAGGTCTTCCATTTTCTCAAAATCAGGGTTCCTGAACAGCGACCACTCAGTTGCAATTAGCAAGGCATCTGCACCTTCGAGCACAGCGTATTGATTTTCAGCATAAGAGATCCGGTCGTTAAATATAGCCCTTACATTTTCCTGTCCCTCCGGATCGAAAACACTGATGCTCGCCCCTTTTTTAAGGAGGGTTTCGATCAGATAAAGTGCCGGAGCTTCCCTAATGTCGTCTGTTTCAGGTTTGAAAGAAAGTCCCCAGAGGGCGAAATGTTTTCCCGAAATATCATTTTTGTAAAAGTTCAGGAGTTTATCTGCCAGGATTACTTTTTGTTTTTCATTGATTGTAATCACCGACTTCAGGATCTCGAAGTTGTATGCATGTTCATCGGCTGATTTTACTAATGCCTGCACATCTTTTGGAAAACACGATCCGCCGTAACCAATACCGGGGAACAAAAAGCGTTTGCCTATCCGTTCATCAGTACCAATGCCCCTGCGTATCGCATCTACATCGGCGCCAACCAGTTCACATAGGTTGGCAATCTCATTCATAAAGGTAATTTTGGTGGCCAAAAATGAGTTTGCAGCATATTTGGTCAGTTCTGCAGAGCGTTCGTCCATAAAAATAACCGGATTTCCCTGACGTACATATGGTGCATAAAGCGCTGACATGATTTTTTTTGCCCGCTCGCTGGTGGTACCAATTACCACACGGTCGGGTTTCATAAAATCTTCTACGGCAACACCCTCCCTTAAAAATTCGGGATTGGAAATCACATCAACGTCAACGGTAGTAATACTTTCAAAAACCGCCTTAACCTTATCTGCTGTTCCTACCGGAACGGTCGATTTGTTTACAATAACCTTATAACCGGTGATGAGCAGCGCAATATCTTTTGCCGCACCAAGGATATAGGAAAGATCAGCAGCCCCATCCGCGCCTGGAGGAGTAGGTAGCGCCATAAATATAATTTCGGCATGATGTACTGCAGCTGAGAGATCGGTGGTAAACTGAATGCGTTTCTGAAGGATATTTCGGTGGAAAAGCAGTTCGAGCCCAGGTTCATAGATGGGCAGTTCACCCTGTTGCATCTTTTCTATCTTTTGGATGTTGATGTCTACACAGATCACATCATTTCCTGTTTCTGCCAGGCAGGTTCCTGTCACCAATCCTACGTAACCGGTGCCTATAACTGCAATTTTCATGTTTCTTTATGGTTAATAGCGTTTAATTTTTAATTGAAATGGCTGTTCCCAGCAGTGACGAAAATAGGCTTCAACTGGCTTTTAAGAAATAGCCCTTTACTACCAAAAAATGCTGTTCGATCAACATTCGTTAGGCCATTTTCCGTTTGGAGCGTTCCCATGCCGCACTCTGGTTTTGATTGATGTACCTCAAGATGCCCGCCGCTACCGCATAGTTCATCATGCAGAAATAATAGGGGATAAAAAGGGTTTTGATCCTGATGTTTTTTCGTTCCATTAAAAGCCCTAGCAGGGCTAAGGTGTAAAAGATACCTTGTGCCATCAGGAGGAGCGTATAAAATTGATGACCATGCTGGAATACAATCCAGATATTTGCCAGCAAGGCCAGTATGAGTAAGAAAGGAGTGATGGTCCACCTCAATACCCGGTGCGAAAGGTACTGAAAGGTTAATATGGGATAGTGAAAGGGGTTGGCGGCAATTTTTAGCCTGAGGATCGACTGAATTCCACCAGCAGCAATCCTGATCTTTCTTTTCAGTTCTTCAGCGGTATTTTCTGATGCAGTTTCGCTGGCATAAGCCGCGGGTTCATAAGCAATCAGGTAACCTTTTTCGGCAATCCTCATCGCAATCATGTGGTCATCAATAATCGTGTCCGATTCGATGGGTTCATATAAGGAAGCTCTAATGCTGAAGAGTTCTCCTGCAGCACCAACATTAGAGTACAGTTCATAATCCCATTTTTTAAGTCTCGATTCGTATTTCCAGTAAAAACCTTCTCCTGCCGAACTGGCATCAGCATGCTGATTCACCAAAATCCGCTTTTCACCAGCAACAGCACCCACTTTTGTATCCTGATAGTGTTTTACCAGCTCCAGCAGGGCCTCCCGGTTTAAAAAGGTATTGGCATCAGAAAATACAATAACCTCTCCCTTTACCTGCGGCATTGCCCTTTTAATTGCCGCCATTTTGCCGCCACGGTCGCTGTTATGCATCAGCACGATCTCCTGATAAGGATGAATGAGCTCTGGCGTGCGGTCTGTAGATCCGTCTGTCACGAATATAATCTGCAGCCGTTCCTTGGGATAATCTAACTGCAGTGTATTTTTTATTTTATCTATTATCGTTACCTCTTCATTCCAGGCAGCTACCAGTAAGGTAACCGTTGGTAAAGGTGCCCCGGAAATAAAACTTTTAGGTCTGGAAAACGACCGTTTAATTTTAATGAGTATGAAAAGCAACAGGCCATAACCTACAAAGGTATAGGTTATGATAAAAAGGCAGGCCCAGAAAAAAATGATCATTATATCAGGTATGGATTAAGCCGGAAACAATTAAGTAGGACAAAATGCTACCTGTTTCCGATCGGAACGAAGTTAGGTTTAGTAAAATTGCGCCTCAATAGTCCTTTAATACCATTATGTAAAATGTTATTTGAGGCAAACTATCTCTTACAATGTTAATTTGGTACGGCTTCCGATATGGTTTTTTGAATGGAAAGAGTTCCATAGCAACGCCTTTATTACATAAGGAACAAGATCGGATCTTCCTTTTACGAGGTAGCCAATCAATTGTTTTGGAACTGCCAGCAGGAGGTAATAGGTGCTAAATAGCATTACATTGATCCAATTGGTATTCCGCCGCATAAACAACAATCGGTTGCGTGCAATGAAGTAGGTTTTAGTCGGGCTTTCCTTTCCTACACTCATCGATTCTTTATGGAGAATATGTGTTTTTCCGCTAAACCAGATTTTTTTGCCTGCACGTTTAAACATTTCGCACCAGTCTAATTCTTCATAATATAGAAAATATTGTTCTGGCATCATACCGATTCGGTCGATATCTGTTTTTCTGCACATCATTGCGGCGCCATGACAGAAAGAGGTTTGATGACTGGAATTTGCGTACTGACCTTTATTTAGATCTCCCAATCCAATGGTTTTATTTCTTCCAGTGATCAGGTTTATTGGCGTATAACCAGCGTATTGGATAATATCCGGATCATCATGATAAAGTATTAAAGGGGAGAGGATCCCAATTTCTGGGTGGGCAGCCATTTCTGCGATAAGCTGTTTTATAAAACCTGGGATAAGTTCCGTATCATTATTGATCATCAGAATATATTCTCCGGTAGCATGGTTTAGGCCCAGATTATTTCCGCCTGCAAATCCTAGGTTCACATCCGAGCGGATATATTTCAATTCAGGATAATGCGTTTTAAACCGGGTTTCATGATCCTCCTCACTCGCATTATCGATCAGGATCACCTCTATTTCATCTGTTGAGCAGTGCTTTTTGATAGAACTCAATAGGTCTAGAGTAACCCTGGGCTGATTATAGTTAACGGTAATGATTGAGGTTAATGCCATTTCGACAAACCTAGCTAATGCTTACTTATCGGACTATAGCCTTTTTGGGTGATTTTTTTGGCTAATCAATTAGGGGATAGTTAAAGATAGACCAGTGCCACGCCATAATATCGGTTAAATCAATTCATAAAGACAGATTATCTGTCCTCATGAGCGGCACAGTGCTGGCATGATTTATAAATGGCGAAAAAAGGCTATATGGTAGCTTCAATGTTCATGGTAGTTTTGTGATGTAACACTAAAGGCTTAATTATTAACCAGATCGTTATAAATTATACATGAATAAATGAGAAACCAAATTAGATTCGTAATGATATTCCTGCTGGTTGCATTTGCAAATTCGCTTTATGCGCAGCAGATATTGCTTATCGGCTCCGATTCACGGGATGAAAATAAGAGAGGCAATGCAGATCTGATCATGGTTATCACCGTAAAGAACAAAGAAGTAAAATTAACTTCTATTCTGCGTGATACCTATGTTTACATTAAAGGCTATGGCAATCAGAAACTCAATGCCGCTTATCGCCTGGGTGGGAGGAAATTATTGATTTCTACCATCAATGCAAATTTCAAAACCAGGCTGGCGTCGTCCATCGTCACCGATTTTAACAATACCGCGCGGGTAATCGACTCTTTCGGAGGAATAACATTGACTATAGATAAAGGTATACATCATTACGTGAATAGTTATATTGGCGAACAATCGTACCTTAAAGGGGTGCCGCTTTTACCCCTTAGCCGAACGGGAACAATTAAAATGACCGGTGATCAGGCCCTAGCCTATGCCCGTGTAAGGGTTGCCGGAACCTGTTACGATGACCATGCCAGGGTTGAAAGGCAAAAAAATGTGACCAAAGCGGTAATTAGTTATGCCGTGAAAAATAAATCGGTCGCCTTAAAAAATATATCAGATTTATGGTCTATGATTGATACCGATATTAATCTGAAAGATTACATCAAAACCTTTAGTTCTTTTTTAAATAAGCAAAGGCTGCCCAGGTCACAGGTGTTTCCAAAAGGAAATCTGTATACAAATGAGCGGATTAACGGTGTTGGCCTTGTTTTGAAAATCAGGGATTTCAAGCGGGCATCCTTTTACCTAAATGATATGATAAAATAAAGGATAGTGTAAAATACACTGTGTAATCTCGCCGTCGTCTTTGGGCATCTGCCGGAGGCTCAGGACGGATTATTTTGGAAATTGCTGAATCTAAAGAGCAGTTGGGAGGAGTCGTTGGTACTTGTTTTTAAAAGAAATTTCAATGGACGTAGTCAAAAGAAACATTTTGATTGCCAAGGGGAATGGTACATGTCCTATGTTTGCTTATGGATTTGGATGTGGCCAGAATATATGGCGTTTTATTACCCCTTCATTCGAGCAGGCCTATAAAATTATTCTGTTAGACTACATTGTTGCAGGCAAATTTGACCTGAACTCGTACGACCCTGGAAAATCTGCTTATAATGAAACTGTTTAATTTGGACTGGTTTTGTAAGTTTGATTTCATGATGGGTTCTGTCGAGAAATGCTGGTTTTGCTAACAAAAGCAATCGTAATTACTTGAATTATGATTTTTTTTCAACTGACAAAAAGATTATTTATTTAATGAATTCGGTTCTGGCCTTGCCCTCGGCATCTGTTAACTGGATACCTAGTATTTTAGCGGCTGTGGGGCTCCATCTTCAAGATTAATGGATTCCAGAACAATTTCGGGTTTCAGGACCCCTTTATTCAACAGTCTGATAATTTTAGCGAAATCTTCCCGTATCTCGGTTCGGAATTTTTCGGTTCCCTTGCCAGTCCAAATGCTGTAAAACAGCTTTCCTCACGTTTGGCCAATAGTTGAGCCCCGACAGGTTTGCGATTAGCGCCAAAAACAACATCACCACAGAACTGCTCATATTTAGCGCATAGAATTGCGTAGCTCACCAATATCCCCCTGGGCTTAAGCGTGGCGAAAAAAGATGCATTTGATATTTCCATTTCCCATGTGCCAATAAATTGCTTTAACGCTTGTAATGCCGGATTGATATTATTTTTCATTGGATGATAAGTTGATAATGATATTTATAGATATTCTTTTTTATTGATTTTTTTGTTCAAAGATTCGCTCAACTAAATTGACCTTTATACAAAGATCGAAACTAATATAGTGTCTAGGGAAGTGTATGATCGACTATATTAGAGGGTGAGTGCGTCAAAAATTATTTTCTGTAGGTTTTGCCATCCGTTAAGACGTTTGGAAATCTGACTACAATAAATACCAATTAAGCTACTTTTTATAGAACGACAATCAGGAGTTTTGTACTTGAAGTTTATTTAGTCTTAGAGATAAAAAAAGGGTATGCAAAAAAGAAAATTAGGAAATAGTGGATTGGAGGTTTCCGCATTAGGCTTTGGCTGTATGGGTTTAAACTTTCTGGATGGCAAAGGTCTTAATAACAAAGAGTCCATCAAGTTACTTTGCAATGCAGTTGAAAGAGGTATTACATTTTTTGATACTGCGGAAGCTTACGGACCTTATACCAACGAAGAAATCGTTGGTGAGGCATTACAGCCTTACAGAAAAGATGTAGTGATCGCTACAAAATTTGGTTGTAAAGATGCCAGACCGGCAGTAGGTCTGGACAGCAGACCTGAAACGATCAGAGCAGTAACCGAAGCATCTTTGAAAAGATTAAAAACAGATTACATCGATCTGCTTTATCAGCATAGAGTTGACCCTAATGTTCCGATAGAAGATGTTGCGGGAACAGTAAAAGACCTGATAAAGGAGGGCAAGGTAAAATATTTCGGTCTATCGGAAGCAAGTGCCAAAACGATCCGAAAAGCACATTCAGTTCAACCTGTATCAGCATTACAAAGCGAATATTCTCTGTTCTGGCGAGATCCTGAAGAAGAAATCATACCTACATTAGAAGAATTAGGAATTGGTTTTGTTCCCTTCAGTCCTTTAGGCAAAGGCTTCCTCACAGGCATCATCAACAAAAAACTGGAAGATATCGACCGCAGAAATATTATTCCCCGCTTCACTGAAGAAAATATAAAGGCTAATATGGTTTTGGTTGATGCACTTTCTGAGATTGCCCAACAAAAAAATGTGACGACCGGACAATTGGCATTGGCCTGGCTTTTAGCTCAGAGGCCCTGGATAGCGCCAATCCCTGGCACTACGAAATTGCATCGTTTAGAGGAAAACATTGGCAGTACAAATGTTATGTTGACCGCTGATGAACTTGCAAAAATTGACACCACAGTAAGTGGGATTACACTTGTAGGCGACCGATATCCTGAATTTTTAGAAAAACAGATAGACAAATAAAGACTAACAGCAATGCAAAATATTAAAGGAAAAGTAGTCGCTATTACAGGCGCAAGCAGCGGAATGGGTAAAGCCATTGCAATAGAATTAGCAAAAAATGGTGCAAAGGTTGTCTTAGGTGCAAGGCGTACAGAACAGTTACTGCAAATAATTGACGAAATTAAAAGCACAGATGGTGAAGCCACCTGTGCTCAAATTGATGTAAAGCATAAAGCTGATCTGGTCAGGTTGGTCAATACTGCAGTTGAGCAGTACGGAAAATTAGATGTCATTGTAAACAATGCAGGTGTCAGCCAATTAGCCCGGATTGATGAGTTGGATATTGACAGTTGGGAAGAAATGATCGATATTAACCTCAAAGGAGTTCTGTATGGGATGGCGGCCGCGATTCCTGTTTTCAAACAACAACAGGCGGGACATATTGTCAATATCATCTCAACTTCAGGAATAAAAATTGTCCCGATGCAGGGCGTTTATGCGGGAACTAAAAATGCCATCCGCACTATTGCAGAAGCGTTCCGTCAGGAGTCAGATGGAAATATACGCATTACAGGTATCTCGCCGGGATTTGTGAGAACAGATTTTGCGAATAATATCAAAAACCAGGAAATGAAAACAGCTGTTCAACAGGGAGTGGAACAGATAGCTATAGATCCCATAGCCATTGCCAATGCTGTAATTTATGCAATAAGTCAACCTGTGGATGTTGAAATTGGAGATGTTGTTATTCGCCCGTCAAAACAAAATTGATTAAATTCGTAGACGAAAAATGCAACAACAATCCAACATCAATCACATTAAAAGTATATCGCAACTTGCTCGGGTATTGAGGCTTCCTGCGCCGCCCCACCCGTTGATTACACTAGTTGATTATAATCATGTTCCGATTGAAACGTTTCCAAAAGGACAAAAAATAAGCCTTGATTTTTACAAAATTTCCTTTAAACCAACATTCACAGGACACATAAAATACGGACAGGGTTACTACGATTTTGAAGAAGGTGGATTAGCGTTTTTGAAGCCAAAACAAATCGTTTTTTCGCCCAAAGAAACAGAAAGCTACGAAGGAATTGCTTTGTATTTTCATCCGGATTTTATCCGGACTTATCCATTGGGAAAAACAATAAATCAATATGGCTTTTTTTCTTATGATGTTTCAGAAGCCTTGTTTTTATCAGCAAAGGAAAAAGAAATTATAGCCAATTTATTTGCTACAATAGCGAATGAATTAAGCAGCAATATTGACCATTTCAGTCAGGATGTTTTGGTGTCACAGCTAGAATTGTTACTGAATTACAGTAATCGTTTTTACAACAGGCAATTCATTACAAGAAAAGCAATTAATCACGATATCATAACATCTTTGGACAAACTTTTAGACGACTATTTCGAAGAAGAGAATACTCTGAAAAACGGCTTACCATCCGTAAAATATATCAGTACAGAATTAAAGCTATCGCAGCGCTATCTGAGTGACATGTTGAGTTCATTGACAGGGTTAAACACGCAACAGTATATTCAGAACGTGATCATAGAAAAAGCCAAAGAAAAATTATCAACTACAAATCTTTCCGTTTCGGAAATTGCTTATGAACTGGGCTTTGAGCATTCACAATCGTTTAGCAAGCTTTTCAAAACCAAGACAAATGTTTCGCCTTTGGAATTCAGACATTCGTTTAATTAAAGACGGCCGAAAGCGTATGAACAAAGGCCATTTTCTCCCAACATCAGCTTAATAATGTGGCTGCGGGATTGCTCTTATCAAACATTCATTGAAGATTCAATATAAGATATTTTATCCATCAATTTTCGTCCGATAAGGGCTGGACAACCTTTGATAGCAAAGGGCAGCAGAGCATAAGATTTTCCTCGGATACCGCGTGGTCGATAAAGCCATTAACCTCATCCAATAGCGTTTGCATAATCGTCATGACCTTGACCATTCTTTCCATTAGGGTTGAAATACTGCTGAGCTGGTCGATGATTTTGCGGCGCGGCACCCATAGTTTGAGCCCTGTGAGGTTTTTGACAAGGTACCGTGCTATCCGCGTAGCGTCCAGTTTATCGTTTTTTTTCCTGATGAGACCTAAGGAGTTTTTGATGAGTAGGGCAGGTTCCAATACAATTTTGGCTCTCAGTTTTGATAGGGTACCGATGAGTAGTTTCCACAGATGCCAGTGTTTTCCATTCCAAAGACGGCAAATCTGGTTTTGAAGACCGGGATTTCTTTTATACCTAAAAAAAAATCTTTGATCGATTCGTTGTTTTTGGCTGCCTTGCCGTTTATCACCTTTCTGCTGCCGGATTTTACACAATAATTGAAAGTGGCTTTTGAGACATTAATGCCGATAAGTATTTGACCGGAGCCAGCTTCTTTTCTCTCATCATATCTGATAAACATGATTATTTAAAATTAATCCAGGAGGGCTATGCTAGTATATGAAATTCAGATTACTCCAAAGTCCTTTTTAGCCTGTAGATTCTTCATTTTAACTTTTCCGATAGGTCACTTCTTACATGATAGGGTAAGCATCTTTGGGCTTAGCAATCTTTGCCAGGTCTTTCCTAATTCTTCACTAAAGTCATTCCCAAAAATGTCCATATCAATGGTTTGAGTGATCTGATAGTAAAATTAAGTTCGGATACTGCCAGCTTTAAAAACAATGCCTCAGCCACAATCAGGAACCTGGAGAATAAGAAAATGCTTAAAATCAACAGTAATAAGCGTAGCTAAGATTAATGATACCTGCTATACTTTGAAATAATTTTCTTTTGGATTATTTTTATAAAAAAAACACATGAAAAAGATCGGGATAGCTTTCTTATTATTTTTTATCGCGTATTCGGTACAGGCGCAAATCTATAAGCCCGTTACCAGCAAAAACAAAACTTATCTTGCGACGGTGAGAGGACTGTCTTATTCCTATAAAAACGGAACGGTCACCTTGAAAAATAATGGCAGTTACGATCTGGGGACAGTAAGTATAACTGCTTCTTCCACAGCAGACACCACCTTATTCGGAATCGCCCTGTTTGAAGATGGGCTTAGCAAAGGTGAGACAGCAACTTCTGAAGTTTATTTTACCACAGGTGAGGGAAAAGATACACATGAAATTCCTTTATCAAAAATAGACCAAAAGCATCTTGTATTCTCCTTCGACAAAGCAGTTAGGGCAATGCCATAGTTTATTGCCCAAGCTATTTTAGCTGAATTTCTTGTTCAATAGTCTTTTTTTGACGGATAGTTTTAGAAAACTGCGGTAACAGGCAATCTTTTAGGGAATCATAGCTTTACAATTTCGTTGCTGCTGTGATCCGGCTGTAATTTATACACGCAAAGATTTTTATGATCCCGCTTTGTTTCAAAACTTTCAGCTTGTGTCCATGGTTTTAATACCATGCAGATTTCATCCCCTTCGGCTGCGCAAAGTCCAGCGAAAAAATTATATCCCTATCAGCAGCTTGCTATTGAAACCCTCTTTGAAAAAATGCAAAGTGGGACTGACCAACTGCGTATTCTCTATCAGTTACCTACAGGTGGCGGTAAAACAGTTATTTTTTCCGAAATTGCTGACCGCTTTATCAAAAAATATGGAAAGAAGGTCATCGTTCTTACCCATAGGCAGGAGCTGTGCCGGCAGACTTCGCTGGCGCTTAAAAATACAGGCGTTATTAATAAAGTTGTGGGCAGTACGGTTAAAAGAATTCCTAAAAAAGATTGTTATCACTGTTATGTGGCAATGGTCGAAACCCTTAAGCACAGGATCGATGATGGCCTTATCGATACCAAAGGAGTGGGTCTTGTGATTGTGGATGAAGCCCATCACAATTCTTTTCATAAACTGCTAAAGAAATTTCCCGGTGCCGGCGTAATCGGTGTAACGGCAACCCCCTTTTCGGCAGATGTATCCAGACCCATGAAAAACTTCTATGATGAGCTGGTGCTTGGAGAGCCGGTAAGCTCGCTGATCGAACATGGTTTTTTAGCAAAACCAAAGAGTTTTGGTTATGAAGTGGAACTTAATACCTTAAACAGGGGCATCCATGGCGATTTTACAGTGAGCAGTTCTGATGAGCTTTACTCATCCAAAGTGATGCTCGATCTTCTGGTTCATGCCTATAGGGAACATTCTCTGGGGAAAAAGACATTGATTTTCAATAACGGGATATTTACCTCCCGAAAAGTATTGGAAGTTTTCCAGGAGGCTGGTTATCCCATCCGGCATCTGGATAACCAGACAGACAGTGCGGAAAGAATTGAGATATTAAAGTGGTTTAAAAAAACAAAAGGAGCCATACTTACCTCGGTTTCCATTCTAACGACCGGTTTTGATGAACCATCGGTACAATCGGTTATCCTTAACCGTGCAACAACCTCGGTTACGCTTTACCACCAGATGATCGGCAGGGGAGCAAGGCGTTTGCCCGGTAAAAAAACATTCAGCATTTTAGACCTGGGCAACAATGCAGAAAGGTTTGGAGAATGGGATGCGCCAATAGACTGGCAACATATATTTGAAAACCCTGAAATTTATCACCATATCCTTGCGAAAAGCAGTGATGATATCCATCAGATGCCTGCAGAAATGAGAACCAGGTTTCCCAACAGTGTGGGTATTTTCTTTGATGTGCTTGCAGCTTATCAAACGGCTATGGAGAAAGGAGAAAAAGCAAGAACGGTGCTGCGAAGTTCCATTAGGCAACATGCACTCATGTGTGCCGATAATGCGGACACGGTAAGTATGGCTCTCGAATTATCCCGGGAACTCGATAAAGAGATCGACTGGAGGATCAAACAATATGGCAAATGCCTGGGTACGGTGACCAAAAATTATATGAAGTGGCTGGGGAGCGACTATCGGGGCCGTTTGCGCGGCCTGATCGAAAAAATAATGTCGGGTCGGGCCGCAATGCGTGCAGCAGTATAATATAAGTATAGGATAACCAATATTTATATACCGTGGAATTTAGGAGAGAGGAAAGATTGTGATTGTTAACTATTGCAATAGCGGTTGGGAAATCATCACCCAACGCGGCCATGGGCTTCTGGCCATACAGATCTGTGCAAGATGGAAAATTTCCGGGCAGCCTTACCGATGGGTAGAAACCCTTATTGCCACCACCGGGCATGATGAGGTGTTTAACGAATTTACACTTTGTTCACCCAAAGGGTAAGGAGACCGCGGACATTTTTTGTCCGCGGTTATCCTGCTTTTCGTTGGTTCGATGCGGCAGCCATTTGGAACCGGTCGCAAATTAATTTTAAGCTGCTCCCCTTATCAAACGGAGTATTATGGCAATTACTGCGATTACCAGCAGGGCGTGGATGATCCCGCCAGTGTAATATCCGCCAAAAAAACTGATTGCCCATATAATGACAAGCACAACTGCAACTAAATAAAGTAAGTTTCCCATGTTTTTAAAATTTAAGTTTTATACACAACAGGATTTATTCTTATTAGTTTTAAAGATTTGCATAAGACTTTTAACCACCCCATGGACTCCAAAAACTGCCATCAGCCGGAAGGGGCCTGGCGGTTCCGTCAATGAAGAAAGTCTGTTTCGCTTCTATGCTTGACACCTTACCGGTCAGGTTGTCCCGCCTGTGATAGGTTACAAGAACATTGCTGTCCTGATGGCCCTAAACTTGACCATCGAAGCCCCGCCTACAATGTATAGGCGATATCAACCTGATGGCAGGTAAGTGAATTTGTTTGTTTTTAAAAACCAACTGAGCCCTTTTTTAGTTTATATCCTAACAAAATGAGCTCAGCGGAAAATTTCCTGGGCAATAAACAGCGTCTGTGATTTTATCCCTGCCGCAGGTTTTGAAACTAAATGTAAAGCGTCTATGATATCAAATGAACCTGAAGAACGTGGTTCTGTATTTTCAGATAATGACATTGGTCAGGGATTGATGAGCCAGGCACTGGACGCATCAATTTCGGGCATCATCATTACCGATAACCGCCAGCCTGACAATCCCATCATTTATTGCAATGCTGCATTCATAAAGATCAGTGGCTATACCCGTACAGAGATAATAGGCCATAATTGCCGGTTTCTTCAGCGGGAAGACCGCTCTCAGCACGAGCGTGCATTGATTCGAGAAGCAGTAAAAAACGGGGAGGCCTGCGTGGTCGAGATCAGGAATTACAAAAAGAATGGAGAACTGTTTTATAATGAACTCACTATATCTCCCATTCATGATAAGGAAGGGCATGTTACCCACTTTGTTGGCGTGCAGAATGATGTTAGTGCAAGGAAAAAGGTTGAACAGGATTTGCGCCAGCAACAGGGGATTATGGAAAAGCAGATAGCCGATCGTACCAGGAGTCTCAAAGAAAGCGAAGTCTTCCTTTCCAGTATCATCCAAACGGTGAGGGAAAGCCTTCTTGTGCTGGATCCGGAATTTCGGGTGGTGAGTGCCAATGATCATTTTCTGAAAACCTTTAAGGTAAGCAGTGAGGAAACAGTAGGCACTATGCTTTACGAACTTGGGAACCATCAATGGGATATCCCAAAGCTTAAAGAACTCCTGATCAATATTCTTCCAACAAACAACCCGGTAGAGGACTTTGAAGTGGAGCATGATTTTCCGCACATCGGCAAAAAACTTATGCTGTTGAATGCCCACCGTGTGGAGCTGGAGGGGCAGTTTAAGGACCAGATTTTACTGGCAATAGAGGATATTACTGATAGAAGGGAAATTGAGCGGAGAAAGGACGATTTTCTTTCCATTGCCAGTCATGAGCTGAAAACCCCACTCACTACTGTTAAGGGCTATGTTCAGGCTATGGAGCGAATGGTAAACGGGGCTACGGATGAAAAACTGCGTACCTACCTATCCAAAACATCACGTTATCTGGACCGGCTGAACTCGCTCATAGCGGAGCTTTTGGATGTTTCCAGAATCCAGACCGGAAATATTGAGCTGCACAAGATGCCGTTCGATTTTGATAGAATGGTAAGGGAAACGATCGAGCCCATTCAGGCGGCTGCCAACAATCACCGTATTTTATTGGAGGGATCATCCGGTATTTCAGTTGTAGGAGATGAATCGCATATTATTCAGGTGATCAACAACCTGCTCTCCAATGCTATAAAATATTCACCAGATGCACAGCAGGTTGAAGTGCATATTGCGAGGGTCAGTGATTTTATCAAACTTTCGGTTACCGATCATGGAATGGGCATTAGTCCCGAAGACCAGAAGAGGGTTTTTCAGCGGTTTTACAGGGCAGGGGATATCCAGCAGCGCTTTCCAGGCATGGGGATAGGACTTTATATTTGCGAACAAATCATCAAGAACCATAAAGGGACAATCTGGGTGGAAAGTGAAAAGGGAAAGGGTGCTACTTTTAGTTTTACCTTACCGGTAAAAGCGAAGGAGGAAGATGGAGAATAACAAAAAAATACTGATCTGTGATGATGATGAGGGGATACTGGATATGCTGGAAATGGTTTTTGAAGATAGTCCATATATCATTATACCCGAGCAGAACAGCCTGAACGTGAAATCTATAGTGGAGAAAGAAGTTCCCGATCTTGTGATCCTGGACCTTTGGATGCCTGTGCTTTCCGGCGACCAGGTACTCAAGAACCTGCGTAAGAGTCCTTCCACCAAAGATCTTCTGGTAATCATCATCTCTGCGAGCCGCGAAGGCAGGCAAATTGCCAGCGATGCCGGTGCAACGGGTTTTATTGCAAAACCATTCGATTTTGATGAGCTGATGGGAATGATCAGCGTTCATATCGGGTAAAGCGCCGGCGCTTGGTATTGCGAATTCATCCAGAGGGAGGGATGCCTCAGCCTGTTGCCTGTCCGGTTAGATCAATGGACCTATATCTTTATTTTCAAGGTTGGCAATACGAAAGACTTCTTTGGAGATGATGGCAATATTTTCTTTCAACTCGTCCAGAGTGCAACTGATGAGGCCAGAAGGAACGGGAAGGCCCATTATTTCTTCCAACAGTTCTATTTTTAGGTAGCACCCGGCAACCTCTTTCGTGCTTCCCTTCAGGCGCTGAAAGATTTCATCTGCTGAAGACCGATCGTTGCCCAGGCAAAATCTGCCATAGGTGATATGTCCCTCTGACCCTTGTAAACTGATGTTAATTATAAAACGGGTATCCATACTGAGTTTTTGGTTTAAGGATTATGTAGTGCATTAACAATAGAAAGTGCCGCATTTAGCGGCACTTTGGGATTATTGTATCTCGATTTGTCTGGAAACCGCTTTGGCTTCCTCCTTTTTAGGAATGTTGAGTTTGAGTATGCCGTCTGTATAACTCGCCTGGATCCGGTCAACATCTGCACTCTCGGGAAGGGTAAATGATCGGGTAAATGCCGAATAGCTGTATTCCCTTCTGTTATAGGTTTTTCCTTCATTATTACTTTCGGTCCTCTGCTCGGTTGAGATGGTCAGGATGTCCCTTTCAACCGATACCCTGAAATCTTCTTTCTTCAGGCCCGGTGCGGCAAGTTCAATATGGTATTCCTCACCCGACTCTGAAATGTTGACAGCAGGTACACTGCTCAGGCGACGGTCGCTGAAAAAGGTATCGCCTAATACCGATTCAAAAATGTCATTGAAGCCTGGCAGCAATGAACTGTTCTTTTTTTCTGGATTGAATTTAACCAATGTCATAGTTTTTTCTCCTTTTAATGGTTTAATAATAAATGGACTATAAATCAATTAATTTTCTCATAAGCCTTCGTCCGAAGGACTGAACAAATATAATCAAGTGCTGTGCCAATGCGGTTTTTAGGGATTCAACACAATTTTTTCTGAAATATTTTCATTTTTTCTGAAATTTTTTCAGTTCCATTGCTGAAATTTTTTCAGTTGGAAGATGGGCATAACATAGTTCTATATAACCGCCACCGGGCCCGCAAGTTTTATTTTGAAGGGCCGGTTTATTATGGAATCATCCTTTAAGAGGCGCTTATATCAGTTCGTCGAAATGGACCGGCAGCTTGTAAATACGCTTACCAGTTGCATGATAAATGGCATTCGAGATTGCTGCCGGCATGCCTACCAGGCCAATCTCCCCAACTCCCTTGGTGCCGAGCTCATTGATAAGTGTATCTTTTTCATCAGCAAATATCACCTCGAGTTCGCCGATATCCGCATGTACGGGTATGTGGTATTCGCCAAGGTTTGCATTGATGTATTTGCCCAGCCCGGCATCCATGATCGTCTCTTCATAAAGGGCCTTACTGATCCCCCAGATCATTGAACCCAGGATCTGGCTTTTGGCGGTTTTAGGATTGATGATCTTTCCGGCGGCAACCGCGGTTACCGCTCTGGTTACTTTAACAGTCCCCAGGTCCCGGTCAACTTCTACTTCTACAAAGGAGGCGCTGTGGGTTGCGAGGCTATACTTTTTGAGCTTGAGCATGTGGGGTTTTCCCATCTGTGTGGTGTGGATGGCAACGCCTTTGTTGAAGGCAATAATATCTTTTAATGAAACTTTTACCTTCGGGTCTTTTTTGAGCATCATGAGGCCTTGCCCAAAGAATACCTCTTCTTCTCCCGATTTTTTAAACGGAGAGCCGTCCATCTGCGCTGCTTTTTTTAGTAGTTTTTTACGGAGTGCCCTTGCCGCGACTAGGATGGCCACGCCGGTAGATGATGTGATCGCGGAGCCTCCCTGGAACATTGAAAAAGGCTTTTTGCTGTCTCCGTAGCGGAATTCCACATCTTCTATGGATAGACCGAGTTCGTCGGCGGCTATCTGTGTCATCACCGTTAAGGTCCCTGTCCCTATATCTGTTGTGGCATTGTCGATTACCATCTTTCCTTCGCCATCGATCATCACCTTCACCCTTGCCGGAAACTGAAAGGCATCCCAGATCCCGGTGGCCATGCCATAGCCAATAAGTTTATTGCCGCGCTGCATGCTCCCTGGTTCAGGGGAACGTTTCTGCCAGCCGAATTTTTCAGCCGCCTGCAGGTAACATTCCCTCAGTGCCTTGCTGGTATATGGTTTTTTGCTGGAGGGATCCATATCTGAATAATTGATCAGCCTCAGTTCCAAAGGATCGATTTTAAGTTTATAGGCGAGCTCGTCCATGGTACACTCGATGGCATGAAGGGCAGTGCTTCCGCCCGGTGCCCGCATATCCATTGGTGTAGGGACATCGAGTGGGACAACTTCCTGCTCGAAAAGGGTATTTGGGGCGGGGTAGAGTCTGTGACTCCAGTTGGATGTAGGCTCGGTGTAATCCTCAAAACTGGAGGTTTCGGCAAATGTGCTGTGGCCAAGGGCGGTGAGCCTGCCGTTGATGTCTGTTGCGAAGCGGAGTTGTTGTACTGCGGGTGGCCGGTGGCTAAAGGAAAACATCTGCTTTCTATCCAGCACCACACGTATATTGCGTTTCAGGTGCAGCGCTGCCATCACGCAGAGAAAAAGTTGGTACTGTGGCCTGAGCCCTGAACCAAAAGCGCCGCCAACAAATGGTGCCAGTACGCGTACATCTTTATAATGCAGCCCGAAAACGTTGGCAATGAAAAGCTGATTATTGATTGTACCCTGGGTTTTGTCGTATATAGTCAGCTTTCCATCCCCTTCAAATACGGTTGTGGTGGCGAACAGTTCAATGGGATTATGGTGTTCGGTACCGTGGTGATATTTTGCGTTGATCTTTACCGCCGCGTTTTCAAAGGCAGTTTCAAAATCGCCGGTTGGCGGTGGGGGAGGTGGTTTTAATGCAGTGGCGAATCCCTTTTTTGCTGCCCTTGACCTATCGAGGTGATCTTCAAGGCAGGTTTGGTGCGCTTCCCTGCTGTACTGGAAGATAATCTGCGTGGAGGCATACCTCGCTGTTTCAAAATCTGAGGCAATAACCAATGCAATGGGCTGGCCGTTATAAAGTATGTTTTCATCATACAACGGCTTGAAAACGGTGCCCGGAGGAGCATCCATATCGGTATACTGCAGATCGAACCAGGCAAGTTTGGGACGGTTAAGGTGGGAGATTACTTCAACCACACCGGGTATAGCCATGGCCTTTGTGATATCGATGTCCGTAATTTTTCCTTTGGTGACAGGACTGCCCACGATATAACCGTGGAGGAGATCGCTAACCTGGTATTCTGCTGCATACTTTGCCGCTCCGGTAACTTTTGCCTTTCCTTCCAAACGGCTCAGGGGCTTTCCTACAGTTTTATTTGTATCCATTATCAATGTCTTTAGGTGGGGATTGTTAAGCTGAAGGCTGTGCGCCCGGAAGCTGGGAAGCGGGGTTGAGTGCCATCATCCCGTTTCTAACCACCGCATTTTTAGCCAGTTTTATTTTAAAATCGTTATATCCATATCCCTTGGCGCCTTTTAGGATAATTTCTGCTGCTGTTGAAAAGTTTTCTTTGTTTGCAGGCTTGCCACGCAGAAATTCCTCCGCCTCTGCTGAACGCCAGGGCTTGTGCGCTACACCTCCAAGTGCGATTCTCGCTTCAGTGATGATATCGCCTTCCAGCTCAAGGGCTGTGGCTACCGAAACCAGCGCAAAGGCATAGGAGTGCCGGTCGCGGAGTTTAAGATAGGAATAATTTAAAGGGAAACCTTTTTCTGGCAGATCAATGGAGGTGATCAGCTCATCAGGCATTAAATGGTTATCCAGATCAGGGCGGTCGCCAGGCAGACGGTGAAAATCGGCAAAGGCAAGAGTGCGCTTTCCCTCTTTGCCAACTATGTTTACGGTAGCTTCCAGGGCGGCCAGGGCCACACACATATCCGAAGGAAATACCGCAATACACTCTTCACTGGCTCCAAGGATGGCATGCATCCTGTTGTAACCCTCTTTGGCCGGGCATCCCGAACCCGGCTTTCTCTTATTGCAGGGCACCTGATGATCATAAAAGTAGTAACAGCGCGTACGCTGCAACAGGTTGCCGCCATTGCTGGCCATATTTCTGATCTGCGCTGAGGCGCCTGCCAGTATGGCTCTCGAAAGTAGCGGGTACCTGGTCTCTACGCTGGGATGGTAAGCGGTGTCGGAATTCTTAACTGCAGCGCCCAGCCTGAGTCCGCCATCACTGCGTCCGCGGATTTCTGAAAGTTCGGAAAGGTGGTTGATGTCGATGAGCAGGGAGGGATGGACAAGGTTGTATTTCCAGAGGTCCAGTAGGTTTGTGCCTCCAGCAATGAATTTGGCCTGGCTGTTATCACAGGCAAGTTTTATTGTGCCCGAAACATCTGAAGCCTGCTGGTAGTCGAAATTATTCATAGCTCCCCCCGTTTTTTACCTGCATAACCGCATCAATTATCCCCACATTGGCCCCGCACCGGCAAAGGTTGCCACTCATCAGTTCTTTTACTTCTTCGCGCGTGTTTGCCTTTCCTTCCTTTAGCAATCCTATTGCGCTGCATATCTGTCCGGGTGTACAATAGCCGCACTGGAAGGCATCATGGTCGATAAAAGCCTGCTGCAATAGATGGAGTTCATTTCCGTTGGCAATTCCCTCTATGGTGGTGATTTCAGCACCATCTTTCATTACTGCAAGGGTAAGGCAGCTTAGTACCCGTTTGCCATCGCAGATAACCGTGCAGGCACCGCACTGGCCATGATCACAGCCTTTTTTTGTTCCTGTCAGGTCCAGATGGTCACGCAGGCAGTCCAAAAGGCTCACCCATGGGCGGATAACGATATTACGGTCTTCTCCGTTGATCCTGAATGTGATTGACCGGGTATCTGACGTTCCTTGCTGGGATTTTTGAGGTTCTGTTTGCATAGTATAATCTGTTAACTGGATTATCTTGCTAACAATAGAATTGAAACATTGGTTTTTAATTTATTGATAAGGGGTATCAATAATCAGCTTCGTATTTTAGCATACTTTTTGAGGTATGCGGCCAGAAATGGTGCTGTCTTGCTTTCCTTGCAGTTTATCAGGCCATCAACACTACCGCTGTATACGATCCTGCCGCCTTTCTCGCCTGCCTCCGGTCCGATATCGATAATCCAGTCACTCTGGGCAATAACCTGCATATCATGTTCAACCACTACAACTGTATTTCCTGCATCGGCAAGTTTGTTGAGCTGGGCCAATAGCCGTTCTACATCTGAAGGATGCAGTCCGGTAGTGGGTTCATCCAGCACATAAAGTGAAGACCCTTTCTGGCTTTTCTGCAGTTCGGTGGCCAGCTTGATCCGCTGCGCTTCACCTCCCGAGAGTTCGGTTGCCGCCTGTCCGAGCCTCAGGTAACCAAGTCCTACCTCCCTTACAATATCCAGCGCCCGGTAAACAGCGGGATCCTCGTCGAAAAAATCGCAGGCCTGCTCTACGGTCATTTCCAATACCTGGGCAATGTTTTTATCCTTATAGGTGACCTCAAGGGTTTCGGGATTGTACCTTGATCCGTTGCAGGTGGGGCAGGGGCTGTATACGCTCGGCAAAAACAGCAATTCTACCATCACAAAGCCTTCGCCCTGGCAGTGCGGGCATCTTCCTTTTGCCACGTTAAATGAAAACCGGCCTGCATCATACCGGCGTTTTCTGGCGAGCGCAGTATCTGCAAAGCGTTTCCTGACCTGATCGAAAAGACCGGTGTAGGTTGCAAGGTTCGATCTCGGGGTGCGCCCGATCGGCCGCTGATCTACAACTACCAGGCGGGTAATCTGTTCCAGCCCACCCGATATCTTTCCCTCAACTGGTGCAGTGGTTTTTAGCTCTGGCGCCGCTGAAACAGGTTCTGTTTCAGTATCCAACTTCTGGCCAAGCCCATCGGCAACAAGGTTCACGAGCACCTGGCTAACCAGGCTGCTTTTTCCAGAGCCCGATATTCCCGTAACGCAGGTAAGTACGCCGATCGGAAAATCAACATCAATATTTTTGAGGTTATGACGGCCTGCCCCTGAAATACGGAGCTGGCCAGTGGCCTTTCTGGGCGGATTGATAACCGGCTTTATATCATTAAATAAAAACCGGGCGGTAACTGATCTTTCTGCTTGTTTTAAGCCCTTCAATGGTCCGCTGTATAATATATGGCCTCCCTTTTCACCAGCACCCGGTCCAACATCGACTATCCAGTCGGCATGCCTGATCACCTCCACCTCATGTTCCACAACAAAAATACTGTTTCCGGCATTTTTCAGTCTGTCCAGGATCCCTAGTAACGCCTTTGTGTCGGCGGGATGGAGTCCGGCAGAGGGCTCGTCGAGAACATAGATTACACCAAAAAGATTGGAATGGACCTGGGTGGCCAGTCTCAGCCGTTGAAGTTCTCCCGGAGATAAGGTCGGCGTAGTGCGTTCAAGGCTCAGGTAACCCAGCCCCAGTTCGAGCATCACTTCGATCCGTGAAAGGATATCCATACAGATCCGCTGTGTTACAATCTGTTTTTCTGACTGCTGACCTTTCTCAGAACGGGCATACTTTCTGAAAATGGTAGAAAGCTCAGTGAGTGACAGCCTTGAAAGTACGGCAATGTCCTTTCCATCGAAACTAACCGAAAGTGATTCTTTTCTAAGCCTTTTACCAAGGCACAGCGGGCAGGGGGCGCTGACCATATACTTGCTCACCCTTTTCTTCATCAGTTCGGACTGGCTGGAGGAAAAAGTCTTAAGGACATAAGGCTTCGCACCGATAAAAGTACCCATATAATCCGGGGTCTTTTTATTTTTTATGGCCCTTGCTGTCTCTTCTGGAGATAATCCTGGGTAAACGGGGACTGTCGGGGTTTCTTCTGTAAAGAGTATCCAGTCACGGTCTTTTTTAGGAAGATCTCTCCAGGGTATATCGACATTATAACCCATCGATACCAGGATATCTCGCTGGTTCTGCCCCTGCCAGGCGAGTGGCCAGGAGGCAACTGCCCTCTCACGAATGGTGAGCGTGGGATCGGGAACCATTGTTTTTTCGCTTACCTCGAACACGCTGCCCAGTCCATGACATTCCGGGCATGCACCCTGTGGGGTATTGGCGGAGAATCCTTCAGCATAAATGATAGACTGGCCTTTTGGGTAATCACCGGCCCTGGAATATAACATGCGCAGCAGATTGGAAAGCGTAGTCACACTGCCCACCGAAGAGCGGGTACTTGCGCCGCCGCGCTGCTGCTGGAGTGCAACAGCTGGCGGCAGTCCGTCAATTGAATCCACCTCGGGTACGCTCATCTGGTTGAACAGTCTGCGGGCATAAGGAGATACCGACTCAAGGTATCTTCTCTGGGCTTCGGCATATAAGGTTCCAAAGGCCAGAGAAGATTTGCCTGATCCTGATACCCCGGTAAAAACCACAAGCTGGTCCCTCGGAATGTCTAAACTGATATCTTTTAGGTTATGTTCCCTTGCACCTCGTACCCTGATCATATTGCCTTTTTCTTTCCCTGCCATATTTTTGCTTTGCTTTATGAGGCACCTTTTATATCCGCTGTTCTAGGGCTGGTATGTTTTCAGGTATTTTTTTAGCATTTCCCTTGCGATATGGATCCTGGTTTTCACCGTTCCGATTGGCATATTGAATTCATCTGCTATTTCCTGATATTTATGTCCTTCAAAATAACGGATAAAAGGGGTTGAATAGATTTCCGGGATCGAGGCAAGTGCCTTTTGTATATCACCTAAAATAAATGTCCCTGTTGCTTTATTGGCCGAAGCACTTACCGCGAGGTCTTGTGAGCTGATTTCATCGGTCTGGGTGATCAGTGCATTTTTCCGGGTGTTTTTTCTGTAGTCGTTAATAAAAGTATTGCGCATGATCACAAACAGCCATCCCTTTATATTGGTTCCTTCTTCAAAATTCTTGTAAAAACGGATCGCCTTGATCATGGTATCCTGTACAAGGTCATCCGCATCATCTTCGTTTTTGGTATAACGGATCGCGTGGCGGCGAAGTGCGGGAGAGTGCTCTTTGATCAGTGTACCAAATTTTAGTTCATTCATTTACAGGTGGATGTTTTTGTCCGTTATCTTTGCCAATTTTTTTGTTTTCAGATAACATGAAACCCGTGGATTTTGTTTTGCAGTTAAAGATTTTCGGTTATGGCCAGCATGATCTAATTAGGGGACATGCCTGTCCTTGTTGTATGGATTTTTTTTTATTTCCCGAACAATTGCCGGAGCTGTCCTGTTGGATTTAAAGAACATTAATCAAAAACGACATGACTGAAAAGAAAATACCAACATTGCAGGATCCCAGGAACATGTATCCTGCGCCACCGTTTAATAAACAGCCGCAGGAAGTTCCCGGACTTGCATCGAAAATGGACCCGGTGCCTGATCATGGGGAAAAAAGTTATAAGGGTTCCGGAAGATTAGCGGGGCGCAGGGCACTTATTACCGGAGGGGATTCGGGCATAGGCCGTGCAGCAGCGATTGCATACGCCCGTGAAGGAGCGGATGTGGTGATCGGTTACCTTCCGCAGGAACAATCAGATGCCGATGAGGTACTTAAGCTAATAGAAGAGGCAGGGAGCAAAGGTTTTGGCATCCCTGGTGACATTACCAGCCGCGAATTCTGCGAAACGCTGGTGGCACAAACCGTGGAAAAACTGGGCGGAATTGATATACTGGTCAATAATGCCGGGCACCAGCAGGCGGTAGATTCACTGCTTGATATCAGTCCGGAAGCGTTTGATGTGACCATGAAAACCAATATCTATGCACCATTCTGGATCACCAAAGCAGCTTTACCGCATCTGGAACCGGGATCGGTAATTATTTCAACGAGTTCGGTACAGGCGTATGACCCTTCGGAGAACCTATTTGATTACGCCCAGACCAAAGCGGCCAATGTGGCCTTTGTAAAATCGCTGGCCAAGCAGCTGGGGCCAAAGGGCATACGGGTAAACGGCGTAGCACCTGGTCCTGTATGGACACCGCTGCAAACCAGTGGCGGGCAGCCGCAGGATGCCATTGTGGAATTCGGTAAAGCTACCCCGCTCGGTCGTCCCGGTCAGCCGGCAGAGCTTGCCTCAATCTACGTGCAGCTGGCCGATGGTTCTGCCAGTTACGCAACCGGACAGATATATGGTGCAGCCGGTGGAAACGGCCATCCATAAGTTTATTTCATTAAATGATAAAAGGGGCATTCTTAAGGAATGCCCTTTTTTGTTCCAATAGTTATTCAATCCAATTGTTCTTGCTAATCACAAATACTCCAGTTTTTGATTGATCAGTAAGCATATACGATTATGATTTAGAATAATTTGAGCTAAGTTTCTGTTCTTTAAATTTTAAATAATTGCTAATTTATTTAGTAAAAATAATTATATTTGATCTTTGAAGATGATAAAATATCTTTTATATGACGGAGCTGGACTATTTTTTTGAAGGTGAAGATGGGGGATCGGAACTTTATCAGCTGATCCGGTTCGGGGCAGGAGAGCCCTGGAGGATCGTGCTGGACGGGGAACTGCTCGGCAGTCTGGAAAAGCTGCAGGGCACCTGGAGGCAACTGAGCGGAGATGATCTGAACAAGCAACTTTTTAGCATGCTTACCGGTCACATTGATGCGCAATATTTCAACAGCCTGCCTGGGGAAATCTGTTCGCGCTGGCCAAACCTAGTCGAAAAAGTCATGTTCAGGTCTGATGCAGCCTATATGGTGATCTGTAAAGAGGGGATCAGCTTTAAAAGTTTTGAGCGTATATTTTCACGGTTTGTGCCCGGTCTGCTCAAAGATGAATGGACGGTTAGCTTCCAGGTTTTCAATCATGATTTTTCGGACGACTTCTCACTGGACGCCCGGCCCCTGGTTTATAAGAAAGAATCATTTGGATGGGAAGAAGTGAACAGGTAATGGAACAATTGAGTTTTTTTTCACATAGCGGACAGTCTGCAGGGTTACCGGGAGATGTGGTAGACTATCATGCTGGTTTTATTGATCAAGAGAAAAGTGATTTGTTACTCAAAACCCTGATACGGGATACGCCATGGCAACAAAGGCTTGTGAAGATGTACGATCGCGAGGTACTTACGCCCAGGCTCACTGCCTGGTATGGGAATACCGATGGTATTGATTACGGAGCCCTTGGCAAATCCACTCCGATGGATTGGACAGCATCACTTTTGGAACTTAAAAAATTGGTAGAGCCGGTTTCGGGCATAAGCTTCAACAGTGTACTGCTCAATTATTACCGTAACGGCAGGGATTCGGTCGCCTGGCATAGTGATAAAGAAACGGTAATGGGATCGCACCCCATTATAGCTTCGGTTTCCTTTGGCGCAGTCCGAAGTTTTGATATTAGAAAAAAAGAGAATCACCATGAAAAATATTCTGTGCGGCTTGAACATGGATCCCTTCTGATCATGAAAGGAGATCTGCAGTCTGGATGGGAGCACCGGATTGCCAAGACCACTGAAAATATTGGACCAAGGATCAACCTGACTTTCAGGCGGATCATGGATCCATCTACCTGATAAGTCAGGTTTGATTAAAAAGGGAATAGCGGATGTTGAAAAAAAGCATTGCTGTGAAGATCTGCAAAGCAATGCTGATTCTCTTATTTCACCTGAAATTATTTATTTTACAAAGCTGACTAGCTGCGAGAGCGGCAATCTTACCTTTTTCAAACCTGCGTAAAAGTCACCTTCCTCATCCCGGTAGCCCAGTGCCAGGGTTACCACAGCGGTCAGCCCCAAAGGTTTCAGTCCAAGCAGCGAATCAAATTTTTCTATATCAAAACCCTCCATTGGCGTAGAATCGATCTTAAGTTCAGCAGCTGAAATCAGTGCGGTTCCCAAAGCGATATAAGCCTGCCTTGCCGCCCATGCTGCATTATCCTCATCCTTACGGGAAAGTATGCCACCAACCAGCGCGGCTTTAAAGTCAGAAAGTGCCTCGACAGGAATTTCCCTTTGTGTGGCGATTTGCAGCATATAGGCATCAATATGTTCTGCTGTTATTGCGGTTAAGGCCGCAAATACAAGCAAATGTGAACAGCTTGCAATCTGGCTGTTGAAAGATCCCTCACCCAAAGATTCTTTAACAGAAGGATTTTCGACTACGAATATCCGGTAAGGCTGCAGGCCGGTAGAAGATGCTGACAGGTTAATGGCTTCCAGAATTTTATCCAGGTCTTCTGCTGAAACTTTACGGTCACTGAATTTTTTGGTGGCGTAGCGCCATTTTAAGCTTTCTATTGTATTCATGATTTAATTTTTTTATTTCTGGCGGTAAAATTGCAAGTTTTGGTTTACTTTTGTCACTATAAGACAAAAAGTAACGGTGACAAAAAGGTAACCATGAAGCAGATTACAAGAGAACCCAGCCACGAATGCAAAATGGCCATTATGGCTGTACACGATGCCATCGACGTTTTGAGCGGTAAATGGAAGATCACCATCATTACCTGCCTGCTCTTCGGTCCGAAAAGATATTCTGAGATTATGCGGGATGTAAAAGGCATTTCCGGAAAGGTGCTTAGCAGAGAGCTGAGGGAAATGGAAACCAATCTGCTTATCAGCCGAACCGTTATAGATACCCAGCCCATTACGGTAAGTTATGCGCTCACTGAATACGGCCAATCGGTGCAGCCCATCATAACTGTACTTTCTGCCTGGGGACAGACGCACCGGGAGCAGATCAGTAAAAAATAATGTAATTTAGGTTTTTTAAAAAAAATCGTTCTCTATTTATTCAGGCCTGATTAATCCCCGAATGTTGGTCATTTCAAATGTCTTTCATGCTGGGATTAGCAGTAAGTTGAACTAATTTTTATGTTTATTGACTTAAGGCTGTCCGCTTCTACCTGCCGCGACATAAATCTGTCCTGTAGAATAACCGGCATCGTTAGCGGCCAGCTGCACATCAATTGAAGCCAGTTCAGCAGGTTTTCCGGCCCTGCAGTAAAGCATCTTGATGTCTGTAAATGTCTGACTGTTAATTTTTTACTGTTTTAATTGTATTTTAAGATAAATCAGGCTTTCCATTTCAGTTATTTTCATTTAACTATGCTTATTCCATTCGGGTTTGTCTTTTATTGTGAGGATTTAGATCCTTCCCGTTGAGTTTTTAATGGTTGTTTACAAGGTAAAACCTACAATATAAATTTGTTTTTTATAAGTTCGTGGAGACATTCCGGTTATTTTCTTAAAGGATTTGGAGAAGTATGACAGGGTATCGAAACCTGTTTGCGCAGCAATTTCTGAATAGGCCAGTTTGCTGGTGGCCAATAAATATTGTGCCCGCTCTATCCGTTTGCCAAGTATATAATTTACCGGGCGCTCTCCGGTAAAGATTTTAAATTGCCGTGAGAAATAATCAGGATGCTGATTAATACGGGCAGCAAGTGCAGTCACAGATAATTCCTGATGCAGGTTAACCAAAATATGTCCTATCGTTTCGGCAATTTTAGATGGTGCATGTTGGATTCCCTGTGCGAGATGTTGCTGGGATTTTAGAAAACGACCCATTAACTGAAGCAATATGCCCTGGGTTTCGATATAACTGGCTAAGTTCTGCCTGTTATTCAGTTCCTGATATTCTTTATAATAAATATTCTTTTCATATATTTTGGGGTCATCAGACCTATTGATCCCCCGGCCAGGATTGATTTCGAGCAGATGTTTAAAAAGATCAATGTCCAACTGTGTTGCCTTGATTTTCGAAACTACCCGGCTTCTGGCAAAAAGCGAAACCCCATCTGCAGATTCTTCGAAAAACTGAACAAAATACTGGCTTAAATGGCTGCTGCAACTTAAACTACAAAGGGTGAAACTAGGTATAATATAAAGGTAACCTGGCTCTAGCTTTAAAAAATTAACCTGGTCAGATATCTCACCTGCTCCGTCATCTATATAATATATACGGTAATAAGGACTGATTACATTTCGATAATCCCATTTATGCGTTAGTTTTACGTGGTCTACATTCAGCAGGGAAAAAGTGTTCTGTAATACTCTTTTAATCATTTTTAAATGTCGGATTTTTACAACAAAAAGTCTAATTTATTCAAATATACATCGGTTAAGATCTTTAATTTTGATCATAGTAACCAAATATATAACCGGGGAATAATTCCGACTTTCCATATTCTGTCGGCCGTAACTGGAGATATCTTGTGTTTAAAGATTATTTAAACTATCATAAAATGAGAAAAACATTATTATTAGGTCTTATGGCTTCTTCCCTGATGCTTGGCGTAAAGGCACAACAGCATAATAACAAGGTTGAAAAAATCGTTTTTAAGCCTACAGATGAGTCGTTAAAGCAGTATGAGTATCCAGAATGGTTCCGTGATGCTAAATTTGGTATCTGGTCGCATTGGGGGCCTCAGGCTGTTCCAAGGCAAGGCGATTGGTATGCAAAAAATATGTATATCCAGGGCAGCGAGCAGAATAAATACCATGTTGCAAAATATGGAACGCCTTCTAAATTTGGTTACAAGGATCTTATCCCGCTCTGGAAAGCAGAGAAATGGAATCCAGAACAATTAATGGCGTTATATAAGAAAGCCGGTGCCAGGTATTTTGTAACCATGGGCTCACACCATGATAATTTCTTTCTGTGGAACTCCAAAATCCATAAGTGGAATTCGGTAAATATGGGTCCACATAAAGATGTTGTTGGTTTATGGCAAAGAGCCGCAAAAAAAGAAGGCCTTCGTTTCGGCGTTTCTGAGCACCTGGCAGCCAGTTTTAACTGGTTTCAAACCAGTCACGGTGCGGATAAAACCGGGCAATTTGCTGGTGTTCCTTACGATGGCCGTGATCCTCAATATTCGGATCTTTACCATTTACCAGCTGATTCGGCCAATATTAAAGATTGGCTCACTAATAATCCGGGATGGCACAATCAATGGTTAAAGAATGTGAATGAACTGATCGATAACTATCATCCAGACCTGCTTTATTCAGATAGTAAGCTTCCTTTTGGAAATATTGGAAGGGAGATGGTGGCGCATTATTATAACCAGGATATTGCAAAAAATAAAGGTAAACTTGAAGCGGTATATACGCCCAAGGAAGCATCTGAAGGAAAATGGGCACAGGATGTAGAACGCGGCGTGCTTGATTCGATCAGCCCTTTTCCATGGCAAACCGATACTTCGATAGGAGACTGGTATTATAGAACAGGGCAGCGGTACAAAAGCGCGAATGAAATTGCCCAACTTTTGACAGATATCGTCAGTAAAAACGGCAATCTGCTCATCAATGTTGTACAAACCCCGGAGGGAGATCTTGAACCTGATGTAATTAAAATTATTACTGAAATAGGGGAATGGACCAAAATGAACGGAGAAGGTATTTATGGCTCCAGGCCTTGGAAAGTGTATGGAGAAGGGCCGTCTACCATTAAATCAAATCAGAAAAAGGGCCATTTCGGCGGTTTAACAGATACCCGTGAATACCAGTCAACTGATATCAGGTATACAACAAAAGATAAAAATCTTTTTGCTTTCTGTTTAAATATTCCGAAAGGCGATATCAAAATGACACTGCTTGGGGCGAAATCGAAATATCTGGATAAAGGAATTGTTTCGGTTACAATTCTTGGTAGTAAAGAGAAACTAAACTGGACACAGGAAAACGATGCGCTGGTGATTAAGAAACCAGCTGATTACCCTGCATGGGCAGTAACAGGTTTCAAAATAGAATTTAAAAAATAGGTTCAAAAACATTAATCTGCTAACAATCAAGCGCAAGGTATGGTAACTGTATATTCAGTAACTGGGAGCGATGAAACCGGAAATATACAAAACGGTTATTATGTTCCCTTGGTCTGCTTTGCTGCTATCATCCTACTTGGGTTAAGTGAGCACCGGATTAAAAAAAGAAAATAGCATTAACAAATCTGCTCCAGTTATACCGTAAAAATGAAAAGATATTGCCTTGCACTGGATTTGGTAGATGATCCAAATCTGATAGCAGAATATGAAGCCTACCATCAAAATGGCTGGCCCGAAATTAAGCTAAGTATTACCGAAGCAGGTATTCTGGATATGGAAATTTACCGCTTTTCTAATCGTTTGTTCATGATCATGGAAACGCAAAATGATTTTAGTTTTGAAAAAAAGGCTGATATGGATGCCGCCAATCCTAAAGTTAAGGAGTGGGAAGAGCTGATGTGGAAATATCAGCAGGCGCTGCCTTTGGCAAGGCCTGGAGAAAAGTGGGTGCTGATGAAAAATATATTTAAGCTAAACAATCGGGAAATATGATAACAGGTAATGAGCATGCTGATTTATAAAAGATAGCTACTGATCTACGTCCGTTTATTTTTGTTGAACCGGGAATATGGAACGAGATCCGTAATGCAGATCGAAACAACAATTTATCCACTATAGATTAGAATTAATGGCGTTAACTTAACAATTAAACCCCTAAATGGAAACAAAACATACCTACGCTGCTGTCGTTTTGTAAATACATTTGGATAGAAAAAATTACTAGCCAAATTCTAACCCATTTTATGAGAAAAATTTTAACAAGTGTTGCAGTATCCATGCTTTTGTTTACTGCCTGCAAAAAAGACCAGCCTGTTGCAACAACTGAACCCGGACAGGTAAAAGCCGATTGGACCTCGGATAACAGCACATCCAACTACACCAGCAAGGCTTATGCACCTTACACCGTATTTAATAATGTGTGGGGTGCTAATCCTGGTTACCAGAGTATTTGGGCCAATAACGGTAATAACTGGGGTATTTGGTCTAACCATCCAAATACCTCAGGCATAAAATCTTATCCCAATTCTGAACGTAAAGTACAACGTTTATTGAGCAGTTTGAACAGTTTAACCTCTCATTATGATGTTACGGTACCTGCCGACGGATCGTGGGGTGCTGACTATGATGTATGGACAAGCAATGATAAATACGAAATTATGCTTTGGATGAATTATAGAGGCAACGTTGGTCCTATAGCCAGTTCATATCCGGGCGGTGTGGCCCAGGTAAATGTTTCTAATAAAACCGTTGGCGGGCATACCTGGAATGTATATAAAGGTCCTGTAAGTTCGAGTGGTAAACAGGTTTTTTCTTTTTTACGCACCAGTAATTCAACTTCTGGAGATGTGAATATCAAAGATATCATGAATTACCTTAAAAACGACCTGACCTGGATCGGTAATGAGACAATAGACCGTGTACAATTCGGTTTTGAAGTAACCAGCACCGTTGGTGGAAGAAACCACCAGGTAAATAATTATACCGTATCTTTTAATTAACCAATTTTAAAACAGGCACACTAATTTTTTCTACCTAAATCCATTACCCAGTAGGTGCCTGCTTTGCCGGCACCTACTTCATTATATGTGGTATCCATCATCGCTTTGCAGTGGCTTTCGCTGGCTAACCATCCCGCTATTACCTCATCAGCACTGGTGTAATTTTTTGCTATAACCTCTCCAACCTCAGTTCCGGCATATCCCTGTTGTCTGGAACGCTGTATCGCCGGGATGCCTTCGGGTGTAATGTGGCTAAAATAATTCCGGTTCAACATATCTTCAGCATGTAAGGTTGCAGTTTTTTCGAGTGCAGTATTCCAGGTTACCTTTTGTGCAGGTGGCATAATGTCTGTTCCGCAGGTGCAGCCTTTTTCTCTCAGCTGGTTTAATCTGGTCAAAAGTTCGGTCTCCAGATCTTTTTTAGATGCTTCACTGTTTTCCTTTTTACAGGCGGAAATCGTTGCGGCGAACATCAGCATAATTGTACTGGCGAAGTAGATTATAGTTTTGTGATGAGTTACAGAAAAATAGTGATTGCGCATGATAAGATTAAAATAAAGTCATAGGCCTCTACTAAGATACATACAGAAAACCATAAAAGTTATTAAATGAACTGGATTCTGATTTCTTTAAGCTCCTATTTTAGTTGAATGCAGGTACTAAAAGTGATGAAAAATCAAAATATGTATCTGATTGATCAGATTGTGTATTTCACAGACTAGGTTTCGCTCTTAGCTTTATAGTGATAACAAACTGGTAACCAAATATTAAATTTATGACAAGGCTTACGCTCACCTGTCTTTCATGGAAAGAAAGGATCAGCAATATAATTGATTTTAGATCAGTTAATCGCTGTTTGCCAATTAACTACAATTTCAACTTCCAAATTAGGAAATGCAGGTACCTGCAGATTTAAGCTATTCACACATCGTGCTGTAAGAAACACCAGCGCATTATAATTTAAATTGATCATTTTACTAGCATAAGTAATTCAATAGTGAGCATTAACTACGCTGAAAATTATTGTATTACAGAATAACTAATCAAACCAAATTAACCAAATATGTACAAAATGTTTACTGCATTTATTTGCGGCAGTGCCTCCTGCTGCCCATATAAATTCAAAATTACCAGGAGCCTGGTCACGCTATTGCTCATCGCTGCAGGTACTCAAACTGTTAGTTCAAAAGAACTGATTATTTATAACCCTCATACTTCCAGCTTTTTACCTGATTCATCAAAATCTGTTGTTTTTTCAGCTGCTATATTGAAAAAGGAAATAAGGGGAACAGTAAGAGATGCTGTAGATGTAATGGCAGGGGTTTCAGTAATCATAAAGGGAACAACTAAAGGTGTAACCACGAACCTGAGTGGAAAATATATACTCGATGTGCCGGATGAAAATGCAGTGCTTGTTTTTTCAATGGTAGGCTATAAAAGCCAGGAGATCGCCGTTAAGGGCAAAGACGTTATCAATGTAACACTGGTAGAATCGAATAATACGATGGATGATGTGGTGATTGTAGGCTTCGGTACGCAAAAACGGACAGATCTTGTGGGATCTGTAACCACCATTTCTACTAAAGACCTCAAAGTACCATCGAGTAACCTTACCACAGCTTTGGCAGGCCGCGCGGCTGGTATTATTGCGTATCAGCGCAGTGGCGAACCCGGGCAGGACAATGCCGACTTTTTTGTTCGCGGAGTAACCACTTTCGGCTATAAAACTTCTCCGCTCATCCTCATTGACGGAATGGAGCTCACCACTACTGATCTGGCCAGGCTCCAGCCCGATGATATTTCTAGTTTTAGTATTATGAAGGATGCTACTTCAACAGCTGTTTATGGCGCCAGGGGGGCTAACGGAGTCATACTGGTCACCACAAAACAAGGAGTGGTTGGGAAATCAAAACTGTCTTTCCGATTAGAAAATTCGGCTTCTGCACCCACTACAGATGTTGAACTTGCTGATGCCATTACCTATATGAAACTTTCCAACGAATCCATTCTGACCAGAAACCCGCTGGGTACAGTTCTTTATCCTGAAGAAAAGATCGAAAATACCATATTGGGTAAAAATCCGATTGTATATCCTTCCAATAACTGGAAAGAAATGCTTTTCAAAGATTACACAATGAACCAGAGGGCAAACCTCAGCGTGAGTGGCGGGGGTGGTGTAGCGCAATATTATGTTTCAGGATCTTACAATAAAGACAATGGCATACTTAAGGTAGATCAAAGGAATAATTTTAACAACAATATCGATTTGAAGAGTTATACACTCCGCTCTAATGTTACCATTGATGTGACCAAATCGACCCAGATGATTGTGAGGTTAAACGGCAATTTTGATGATTATACCGGCCCTATAGATGGTGGTGCCGAAATGTACCGGAAGGTAATGCGGTCTAACCCGGTGCTGTTTCCTGCTTTTTATCCTAAAGATGATCAGCATCAGTTTGTAAGGCATATTATGTATGGTAACTACGGTGCTGGCAATTACATTAATCCTTATGCCGATATGACCAAGGGTTATAAAGATTACTCCAGATCACTGATGCTGGCACAGCTGGAGCTTAAACAGGACCTTTCGGGACTGGTAAAAGGTCTTTCATTCAGAACAATGATGAACACCAACCGCAGCTCCTTTTTTGATGTGAGCAGGTTCTATAATCCATATCTCTATACCTTAAGTGGTTATGATCAGTTGAGCAATACTTATAAGGTGAATAACATCAACGAAACCTCGGCTACCGAATATTTAGGTTATCAGGAAGGTCCAAAAACGGTAGAATCTACTTTTTACCTGGAATCTATGCTGAATTATAACCGTCAGTTCAAAAAACATGGTTTAAGTGGGCTTTTTGTGTATATGATGAGACAAAACCTGGTTGCGAATGCAGGTGATCTTCAACTGTCTTTGCCTTTCAGGAACCTTGGGGTATCGGGCAGGGCAACCTATTCTTATGATAACCGCTATTTTGCCGAATTCACTTTTGGGTACAACGGATCCGAAAGATTTGCCGAATCACAGCGTTTTGGTTTCTTTCCATCGGGAGGCGTGGCCTGGACGATTTCCAACGAGGCATTTTTTAAGGATCTTAAGCCCATTGTATCCAATCTGCGTTTAAGGGCCACTTATGGTCTGATTGGTAATGATGCTATTGGATCGCCTACTGACCGCTTTTTTTACCTTTCGAACGTAAATATGAACGATGGCTCAAAAGCTGCTTCTTTTGGCAATGGCATTGGTACTGCGCCATATACCGTAAATGGAGTAACTGTTTCGCGATACTCCAATCCGGATATTACCTGGGAAAGGGCAACCAAGCGAAACCTGGCATTAGAAATCGGTCTCTTTAACCGGTTAACCGTACAGGCCGAGTATTACGATGAGGTACGTAGGAATATTCTGATGACCCGTTCTGCGATACCGGTTACCATGGGCGTATCTGCACCTGTAAAGGCAAATGTAGGGGAGGCCACCGGCAGGGGAACGGATATTTCGATGGATTACCAACAATCGCTCAGCAATAAGATCTGGTTTTCGGCCAGGGGTAACTTTACTTATGCAAGCAGTAAATTTAAGGTTTTTGAAGAACCCCAGTATAAAGAAACCTATCGCAGCCGGATTGGTTACTCGCTTAATCAAACATTTGGATACATTGCCGAGCGCTTGTTTATCGATGATCAGGAAGCTGCCAATTCGCCTAAACAGAATTTTGGGCCTTATGGAGGAGGTGATATCAAATACCTAGATGTAAACCGCGACGGACAGATTACCGAGGCCGATCAAGTGGCCATAGGAAACCCCTCAGTGCCGGAAATAACCTATGGATTTGGGTTTTCACTCGGCATCAAGAGTTTTGATTTCTCCGCCTTTTTTCAAGGGCTTGCCAATGAATCATTTTGGGTTGACCCGGCAGCAACATCTCCTTTTGCTCCATTTTACTACAATGATGCAGAGAGAGGATCAGGAATTCAGTATAGTAATCAATTGTTAAAAGCATATTCAGAAAGTTATTGGTCTGAGGATAAACGGGATGTACATGCGCTTTGGCCAAGGCTTAGTTCAACAGTGAATGCAAACAATACACAAACCAGTACCTGGTTTATGCGCGATGGTTCCTTTTTAAGGCTAAAACAGATCGAATTTGGCTATACCCTTCCGAAAAAACTACAAAACAGGATAAGGGCTTCTAATTTCAGGGTTTATGCCAATGCAACTAATCTTTTAAACTTTAGCAAGTTCAAACTGTGGGACGTAGAGATGGGAGGTAATGGCCTCGGCTATCCTGTACAGCGGGTTTTTAACCTGGGCCTCAACTTATCATTCAATTAACCTGGCCTAACTATAACTATATGAAAAAATATATCACCAGCCTTACTTTAGCACTGGTTGCAATAATAATATTGGCATCCTGTAAAAAGTATTTAGATGTGGTTCCGGATAATGTGGCCACCATTGATAATGCATTTACCATGCGAACCCAGGCAGAAAAATACCTGTTCACCTGTTTTTCTTATCTGCCACGCGATGGTAGTTTAAATGATGATCCTGCTTTTTCCGGTGGAGACGAGATGTGGCAGATAGAAGGACGAAAAGCTTATTTTGATATGGCTAAAGGTCTTCAGAACAAAGTATCGCCCCTGGGAGACCGCTGGCCGGTATTGTACCGTGGAATCAGGGACTGCAATATCTTTCTCGAAAACATTGGTAAAGTACCCGATCTCAGTGAGACAGAAAAGTTGCGATGGATTTCGGAGGTGAAATTTTTAAAAGCCTATTATCATTTCTACCTCTTGAGGATGTACGGACCAATTCCATTAGTACGCGAAAATTTACCTATCGATGCCGACATCAACCAGGTGAAAGTACTCCGAAACCCTGCTGATGAATGTTTTGCCTATGTTGTACAGTTGATTAATGAGGCAACACCTGGATTACCCCTCACTATTGCCGATCCCGGCCGTGATATGGGAAGGATTACACAACCTATTGCTCTTTCACTTAAAGCGCAGGTGCTCATCACAGCTGCAAGCCCTTTGTTTAATGGCAATACTGATCAGATGGGGATTAAAAACCCCGACGGTACAGCCCTGTTCAATACCGTTTATTCGAAAACGAAGTGGGATTCGGCCGCTGTGGCTTGTAAAAAGGCAATAAGCATTTGCCATAGCGTGGGAATAAAACTATTTAAGTTCGTTCCCGACGCAGCAACACCAAATTTATCGCAGGCCTTAAGAACGCAAATGAGTATCAGAAACAGTGTTGCACAGAAATGGAACAGCGAAATTATCTGGGCCAATACACAAAGTAATGCTTCTGGCTTACAAAGCCTGATATCTACCTGGTGGGACCCTGCTTTACTTGATGGAACTACGGCTCATGGAGAACTTTCTCCACCATTAAAGATAGCCGAAATGTTTTATACCCAGAACGGTGTACCGATAAACGAGGATAAAAGCTGGAATTACGAAGAGCGTTATGGCATTAAAACGTCAAGGCCCGAAGATAAATATTATCTAAGGGCAGATTACACCACGGCCAACCTTCATTTTAACCGTGAACCAAGGTTTTATGCCGATCTGGGTTTTGATGGTGGCATTTTTTACGGACAGGGAAGATATGATGATGCAAACCCTTCAAACCTGTTTTACCTGGAAGCGAAGTTTAAGCAGCGGAATGGTTTCGGAAAACCCGATTTTTCGACAGTTACAGGTTATTACATTAAAAAACTTGTCCACTACCAGAACGTAATTGGTTCGGGAAACAGTTATACCGTTAATGCCTATCCGTGGCCGATGATCCGCTTGGCAGATCTTTACCTGATGTATGCAGAGGCGTTGAATGAATCAGAAGGACCTGTAGCGGATGTTTACACTTACCTCGATTTGGTCAGGGAGCGTGCAGGGCTTAACTCCGTGCAGTCATCATGGACCAATTTTTCTACCAATCCCGATAAATTCAGGTCTAAGGATGGACTGCGGACAATTATTCACCAGGAACGGCTGATTGAGCTCGCTTTTGAATCAAAGCGTTTCTGGGACCTTCGCCGGTGGAAAACTGCTGAAGACGAGTTGAATATCCCGATAAGGGGTTGGGATTTAGGGCAGCAGCAATCTGCTGCATATTATCGTCCTACGGTTATTTTCAATCAAACCTTTGGCATTAAGGATTATTTCTGGCCTATTAATGAAAGTTATATTGTAACCAACAGAAACCTTGTCCAAAATCTTGGATGGTAACTTTTTAAAGCTAAAAAAACGAATATGAAAAAAGCATATTATATACTTATCTGGGCCTTTGTCATCGGTCTTTATGGCTGCGGAAAAGATGAACGGTTAGATTATACCGACCCTAATGCGCCAGCACCAGCCCAGGTTTCGGCAGTAAAGGCAACGCCAACTGCCGGTGGGGCAACCGTTACTTATACACTTCCTTCAGATCCGAATCTATCTTATGTAAAGGCTGTTTATGAAATTCAGCCTGGGGTTTCACGCGAAGCAAAATCTTCTATCTATGCCAATAGCTTAGAACTGGTTGGTTTTGGTGATGAGCTCAGCCACGAGGTTAAATTGTACAGTATCGGAAAAAATGAAAAAGAATCGGCCCCAGTTTCCATATTTGTACAGCCAAAAACACCACCAGTAAGGTCGGTTTTTTCCAACATAAAATTAACCGAAACCTTTAGCGGGGTAAATGTGGTTTTTCAAAATCCCGATAAGGCTAATCTTGCAATTGTGGTGATGGTTGATAGTACCGGTAAAAATACGTGGTCGACCATTAATACCCAATACACCAATGCAGTTGAGGGAAATTTTTCAGTACGTGGGTTCAAGTCCGAAGAGCGGAAGTTTGGTGTATTTGTCCGCGACCGCTGGAACAACAAATCAGATACCTTGATTAAAAAACTCACCCCGAAATTTGAAATCGAGATACCTAAAAACCTGTGGACGAATTTAGATCTGCCTAACGATCAGAAAGGTGTTGCCGATCCGGCTTTTAAGGTCGAATATATCTGGGATGGGAAATGGGCATCATTGGGAAATCAATGTTATGCATCGCCAAATGCATCGGTTCTGCCACAGTCGCTTACGATAGATTTAAAACAAAAAGTGCTGATGAGCAGAATTAAGGCACATCAGGCACCTAATACCCATATTTACGTGGGTTCGGCCTTCAAAACTTTTGAACTCTGGGGATCTAATGCGCCAAATCCGGATGGCAGCTGGGACAGCTGGCAAAAATTAGGAACTTTCAGATCATTTAAACCATCAGGCTTGCCTTTGGGGCAAATGAGCGATCAGGATAGGAATTATGCCAACTTTTTGGGAGAGGATTTCGACTTTGATACACCACCACCAGCCGTGCGTTATATCCGCTGGAAAACCACAGAAACATATAGCAGTACAGGCCAGGTAGTTATTGCAGAATTAAGGTTGTTCGGACAAATTGTGCCATAATAGCTGCTCAATATTGGGAACCATTAATAATAATAATACATTATGAAAAAGAAATTTAATAATAGATTGGTGCTTTTTTTCTTGCTTGTTGCTTTGGCCGCATGTAAGAAAATGGATAGTACTTTTAAACCGTTTATTGTTCCCGGTGGACTTACCTATACCGGAAAAGCAACCTCGCCTGTGGTTTTTGCCGGGCGCAACAGGGTTAAGATTGCCTGGCTTAGGGGGGCAGACCCCAGTGTAACCAAAGCAAAGGTTTTTTGGAACAATTATGCCGATTCGGTAAACGTTGCTATCCCGGCAACTGGCGATACCATTAGTACAATTATTGAAAATCTGATGGAAAAATCTTATTCCTTTATCATTAAAACTTATGATGATAAAGGAAATTCCTCGATTCCGTTAGAACTGTTGGGAAAAAGTTATGGCAGCAGGTATCAGGCGCAAATCCTTACCAGGCCGGTAACAAAGTCGTTAATTGATGCAAATGGTGCCATTATTATCGAATGGGGCGCCGCCAACCGGGCAGGAGGGGCAATTGCAACCGAAGTAAGCTATACAGATGTTTCAGGGCAGGTGCAAAAAAAACGCTACTCTACTGCTCAGGCTTCTTCAAAAATTCTGGATATTAAACCAGGAACAACTTTTAGTTACAGTACCGTATATCTTCCGGATACGTTAAGAAGCATTGATACTTTTTATACCGGTTCAACTGAAATTAAACAGTTTCTTTTTAGTAAAGATACCTGGAGTATCCAGGCATTTTCCAGCCAGCACGATGCCAGTACGGCCAATCGGGTATCTAATATCATAGATGGCGACCCGGCCACACGTTGGCACACGTTGGTTAATGCTGCCTCAGCCTACCCACATTTTGTAACCATTGATATGAAAGGCGAAAAATCGATTACCAGTTTTACCATATACAGGGCCAAAGATGATGTTAGGGGCGTAAATACATTTAAGCTTTCTTTAAGTAAAGATAATGTCAACTGGGTTGATTATGGTCCTTACACCTTTGATCCGTTGACCAATAATGGTCAGTTTTATGGAATAACCGGATTACCTAAAGCCAGTTATTTCAGGTTTACAGGCCTTACAGGAGCAGAAAAATATATGGTGATGGGTGAAATAGATGTTTTTGGCCTTAAATAGCGGGGCCATGCTGTTGTTTGATTTTTCAGCTTGCAGATGATCTTCTCTGAATTAGAAACTTTAAAGTGTAAATGTATTTTGGTCAATGAATTTATGGCCGAACATGGCGGATTTTCCCCCGCCATGCGGCCTTTTTTTGCCCAATCGAGCAAGCGTATAGATGAAGCCTATGCCATGTGTAACATAAAACTGCTGAGGGCAATTAGCAGCGATATTGATTATCAGATCATCAATCACATGCCTTTTTCTATGGCTTTGAAAATGAGACAATTCCTAAAGGATGAGCCCGGTGCAGATTTCCATGCGATTGAAATATTACAGACAGAAACCATTAAAAAAATCCTTCTGGCGGAAGAAATTGCTAACGGAGAAGAATATTGGCTGGTACATAATTATTTAAATAAGCCTGAAACTAATCCGGTTAGGGAAGAGGAGGCTCAAAAACTGAATATTCTATTGTCCGCATTTCAAGGGGTTTAATTTAATTATGGTAGCATTTTCAGATACCCTTAAATGTTGAGATGAGAAAGCAGAAGATTGCCGTGGTGCGCGGAGTACATTCTTGATGAATGACCAAAAATCAAATTGTGTATTCGAATTATCAGATCATATATTTTCTGATGGTTTTTAATGGTTAATTTTAGCGCCAGCGATCAGCCAAATGGTCGTTTGCTAACCAAACTGAAACTTAGCCGGATGGAAATTACTTTAACCCTTCTCACTTAGAGGTGTTTGAAATCATTATCCGCATTTTGTACTATGAGACAAACCAAAACCTTTATTGCTGCTGCCACTAAAAAAGTACTGATCGCATTTGGATTAACCTGTATGCTTACCCAGCTTTATGCGCAGGTAAAGGTAACCGCATTAAAGTGCGAGTACCGCGAAAATCCGCTCGGAATTGAAACGCTAAATCCAAGACTGAGCTGGCAATTACGATCGCAGCAACAAAATGTACTGCAAACTGCCTACCGTATTTTAGTTGCAGATAATGCAGCATCGCTTGCAAAAAATATTGGCAACGTATGGGACAGTAAAAAGGTGCTTTCAGATGCTTCCATTCAGATCAGATATAATGGTGCCAAACTTCAGCCCACCAAAGTATATTATTGGAAAGTGATGGTGTGGGATAACCACAAAAATGTCTCTGCATGGTCTGTTCCAGCTAACTGGCAAATGAGCCTGTTGGGCAATTGGAACGGAGCCAGCTGGATTGCTTACGAACGCCTGGCTGATAACCAACGTTTTCTTCCCGCTCAGGGTGATAACAATCCCGTTAAGAATAAGGTACTTCCGATATTGAGAAAGGAATTTACGGTTAAAAAAACAATAAAAAGGGCTACCGTTTATGTGGCTGGTCTGGGGCATTTTGAGCTGAGTTTAAATGGGCAAAAGGTTGGAAATCACTTTATGGATGCTGGCTGGGTAGATTACGAAAAACAGGCACTTTACGTCACTTTTGATATTACTAAAGACTTAAAACAAGGCAATAATGTATTCGGGATGATGCTTGGAAACGGCTTCTATTATGTTCCTGACGAGCGTTACCATAAACTCACTGTTGCCTATGGTTATCCAAAGATGATTTTACGCACATCAATCGAGTTTACCGATGGCTCAACAGAGAATATCATCAGCGATGATTCATGGAAAGCTACAACGGGCCCGGTAACCTATTCCAGTATTTATGGTGGGGAAGATTACAATGCCATGCTCGAACAAACTGGCTGGAAAATGTCTGGTTTTAATGATTCAGCCTGGAAGAATGCGCTAGTGGTTGATGGCCCTGAAAAACTCACCTCACAAACCGCAACGGCACTTAAAATATTTGATACTTTCACTCCAAAAAAAATCAGTCAGCCTAAAAAGGGCGTTTGGGTATACGATTTAGGGCAAAATGCATCGGGTATTCCAAAACTGATTGTAAAAGGGAAAGCTGGAGATACCGTAATTATGAAACCTGCAGAACTATTGGCGAATGATGGAACCATTACTACACAGCCCATTGGAACCCCTGTTTTCTTTAAATATACCCTTAAAGGTTCTGGAACAGAAAGCTGGCAACCGCAGTTTATGTATTATGGTTTCCGGTATATCCAGGTAGAAGGCGCAGTACCCGAAGGACAACCAAACCCCGATCACCTTCCTGTGGTAACCGGTGTTTTTGGCTTGCATACCCGAAATTCGGCCGCAACTATTGGTTCTTTTTCGTGTTCAAATGAACTTTTTAACAAAACCTACAAACTGATCGACTGGGCCATCCGGAGCAATACATCAAGTGTATTTACCGATTGCCCTCACCGAGAAAAGCTGGGCTGGTTAGAAGAAGCACATCTGGTAGGTCCGTCTATCCGTTATAATTATGATATCGCAAGTCTTTGCAGAAAAGTGGTTAAGGATATGATCAACGCACAAACGCCGGAAGGCCTGGTAACCAGTACCGCACCTGAATATGCAAGGTTCGGCGGCCCTTTCCGCGATTCGCCAGAATGGGGAAGTAATTCGATTATTATGCCCTGGTACATGTATGAGTGGTATGGAGATCAGGATGTACTGGAAGAAGCTTACCCGATGATGAAACGGTATTTAGCTTATCTGGAGACCAAAGCAAAGAATCACATCCTTTCTCACGGATTGGGTGACTGGTACGACATTGGACCTAAAGAACCAGGGCCATCGCAGCTTACTCCAAATGGAGTAACTGCCACGGCCACTTACTATTACGACCTGACACTGATGGCAAAAATAGCCATATTGTTAGGCAAACCCCTTGATGCCGACGCTTATCAGGAACTGGCTATTAAAGTAAAAAAAGCCTACAATACTACATTTTTTAAAGATAAAACTAAACAATATGCAGGCGGAAGCCAGACCGCAAATGCAGTATCGGTTTACATGGGATTGGTAGAACCTGAAAATAAAGCTGCGGTGATTGAAAATATTGTAAAAGAGCTTAAAGGCAGAAACAATACCTTAACTGCCGGGGATATAGGTTATCGTTATTTGCTCCGCGTACTGGATGATGCTGGCCGTTCAGATGTTATTTATGATATGAACAACCGCTCTGATGTGCCAGGTTATGGTTATCAGCTGGCCAAAGGGGCTACTGCACTTACCGAATCATGGCAGGGAGCAGAAAATGCATCCAACAATCATTTTATGCTCGGACATTTAATGGAATGGTTTTACAGTGGTTTAGCAGGAATCCGGCCTGCTGCGCATTCAGTGGGTTTTCGCCAGATCGATATCCGGCCGGAAGTGGTGGGCGATGTGAATGCTGCAAAAGCGGAGTATGTATCGCCTTATGGACTCATTAAAAGCGAGTGGAAATTGGTTAACGGAACATTTGAGTTAAAAACTGTGATACCGGCCAATACAAGCGCTACCGTTTATCTGCCTGCAACTTCGGGCTCGCGAATTACTCAAAATGGAAAAAACATTGCTTCTAAACAATTAAAAGAAGGTAAGGTGTTGGTTGAGGTAGGTTCTGGTGAGTATGTATTTACGGTGAAAGGTAAATAAATTGTTAGAGATTAGTAACCTAAGTTTGTCATTCTGAGTGGAAATTTATCATAAAAAATCAATATAGATGATGTTTGCAGCGCCTTAGGTTTTGGAAATAAATGTCAGTATTCCATGGCGTGCAACAGTCCCGCTATTTGTTCCAGCCGATGAAGAATCGGCGTTCACTGCTATCGGGTTTATAATGAAAGCTTTGTTCTCCTAATATACCTGGCAAGCCAATCTTAGAGCTAAATTATTGCATGAAAAAATAATGTAAATTATATAATTGATTGATTTTTAGCTATTTAATAGACCAAACGGTGGCGGAAATTTATTTCATAAAAATCAATATGATTCACAGCGAGATTTTAGCGAATTGATAGGCTGCGAAGAATCGTGATTGCTGAAGTTTTTTTGGATCTGTTAATGGGTAACACAGCTAAGAATCTGTTCCACAATACCACCATTCTTTATCAGCGAAAATTATGAGTTTATGTCGTTTTATTGTTACCTTACAGATCCATTAACCAAACCAAATATTTTTTCGATTAAAATGCGTTTTAAAATCATCCCGATCTTATTGCTGATCTGTAATTTTGCTTATGCACAGCAAACGCAACTGCAATTTTCGAGACTTGATCTTTCCAACGGACTTTCTAACAATCAGGTAAACGCCATTTACAAAGATACGCAAGGTTATATGTGGTTTGGTACCATGGCCGGCCTTAATCGTTACGATGGTTATCAGTTTAAAGTTTTTAAGCACAATGCCAGAGATCCGAAATCACTAAGCGATGATTTTATCAATGGCATAAGCGAACTTCCGGACGGAAAACTCTTGATTGATACACGGGCGGGTTTAAACATTTTTGATCTCGAAAAACAGCAATTTTCTCATGATATTGACGCTCATTTTAAAAGTCTCGGCATACCGACTACAAAAATAACAGGTACTAAAAAAGACAAACTTGGCAATTTCTGGTTCAATGCTGGTGCAGAAGGTGTATTTATTTACAATTCCCTTAAAAAAACAATACTTCATTTAAAATGTGCAGACGGTAATCCAAATGCACTGGGCTCAGCGCCAGTCACCCATATCCAAAGCGGTGCAGATGGCGATATGTATGTTTTACATACAGACAAGTCATTCGAACATTTAGCGATCAGCACCGTAAAAATCAAAGCCCGCTATTATGGAATTAAACTGAAATATAAAGCTGATTTTAAGCCCCTGCGCTTTTTTATCGATAATAAAGGAGTGGTTTTTATCTGGAGTTTTAATGATCAGGAAGGGTTAACTTATTATCAGCCAGAACTTAATGTAGTGAAATACCTCAGCCAAAAAGCAGGAGGCTTAAATAATAATCTGGTAACCGGGGTAATTCAGGATGAAAATGGCGCAATATGGATCAGTACCGATCATGGTGGCATCAATATTTTAAATAAAGAAACGCTTAAGGTAAATTATGTGCAGAACAGGGAAGACGATCCGAAAACCTTAAGTCAGAATAGCATTGTGAGTCTTTATCAGGATAATGTTGGCATTATCTGGGTGGGTACTTTTAAAAAGGGAATCAGTTATTACCATAAAAACATCATCAAATTCCCGCTATTCAGGCATTTGGCGTCTGATAACCGGAGTTTGCCTTATGATGATGTAAACCGCTTCGTGGAAGATGAAAATGGCAATATATGGATCGGCACCAACGGGCAAGGGCTTATTTATTATAACAGAAAAACACAAAGTTTTAAAAGTTACAGGCATCAGGCCAATAATCCCAACAGCATCAGCAACGATATTGTGGTCAGCTTATTTATTGATGATGAAAAAAAACTCTGGATCGGGACTTATTTTGGCGGCTTAGACTGTTTTGACGGGCAGAATTTTAAAAATTACCGTCACAGCACTGGTAATGCCAATAGCATTGGTGATGACCGGATCTGGGATATTATTGAGGGCGACGACCGGAAACTCTGGATCGCTACCCTGGGCGGAGGTGTTGATGTACTCGATCGATCAAAAGGTATTTTTTCGCATTATAAGGCTTATTCATCTGCAAATAGTGTGGGCTCTAACTTTATTACGGCGCTATTAAAAGATAAATATGGTAATGCTTATATCGGCACCTCATCCGGTTTAGATTTTTGGGAGAAAAAAACCGGTAAATTCAAACATTTTATTGCAGATCCTCACCTTAAAAACTCACTCAGTAACGGCAATGTGTACGACATTTTAGCCGATAGTTATGGTTTCATCTGGGTAACCACCAGAGATGGACTGAACCGCTATAATCCAGTAAATAATCAGTTTGAGGTGTTCAGGGTTGATAAAGGACTTTCTGATAACAACACCTTAAATATTCTTGAAGATAAAAACAAAAACCTCTGGGTAAGTACTACCAGGGGTTTGACGTTTATCAAAGTAAAAAAAACGGCTAAAGGTTTTGCTTATACTTTTAGAAATTACGATCAGCAGGATGGTTTACAGGGGAGGGAGTTCAATGTAAATTCGGCATATATGACCAAAAGTGGCGAACTGATATTTGGAGGAGCCAACGGCTTTAACCTTTTTAAGCCAGAAGACATCAGAACCGATCATACGAAACCGGAAATTGCCCTTTCTGACTTGCAGATTGCCAATAAAAGTATTGCTGTAGGTGAAGAAGTAGATGGTGAGGTAATTTTGGATAAAACCTTAAACAGTACGCCAAACCTATCTTTAAACCATAAAAACAATGTTATTTCGATTGAATTTACGGCATTAAACTACTTTAATCCCGATAAAATCAGGTACAGGTACATGCTGGAGGGTTTTGATAAAACCTGGCAGGAACCTTCAGGCAATTTACGAAGGGCAACCTACACCAACCTCGATCCAGGCTCGTATGTGTTTAGGGTTTCTTCTACCAATTCGGCAGGCGATTGGGTTCCGAACGAAAAAAGAATTTCTATCAAAATATTACCACCCTTTTGGAAAACGCCATTGGCCTATCTGCTTTATTTTGCATTTGCCGGGGCTGTACTTTTCCTGATCAGGCGCCGTGGTATCCAAAAATTGAAACGCGAATTTGCATTGGAGCAGGAGCGCCACGAAGCCAAACGCATGCACGACCTCGATCTGATGAAAATCAGGTTTTTTACCAACGTAAGTCACGAGTTTCGTACGCCTTTATCGCTGATCATTACTCCAATGGAGAAACTGATCAAACAAACGGACGATGAAGGGAAAAAACAGCAGCTGCAGATGATTCATAGAAACGGACGGCGTTTGTTGAACATGGTTAACCAGTTGCTGGATTTTAGGAGAATGGAAGTGCAGCAGCTAAAACTGGATTATAAACTCGGTGATGTGGTCGATTTTATCAAAGACTTAACTTATTCCTTTACCGATATAGCCGAAAAGAAAAATATTAAATTCCATTTCGAATCGGAGCTTACCAGTTTGATTACCGCTTTTGATTATGATAAGATAGAGCGTATACTGTTTAATCTGCTTTCTAACGCATTTAAATTTACACCCGAAAGTGGGGCGGTTAATGTTTTATTAAGTTCAGCCCTAAACGAATCTAATCAAACCTGTCTTTTAATCAGCGTTAGTGATAACGGGATCGGTATTGAGGCAGATAAACTAAACCGGATATTCGACCGTTTTTTTCAGAGCGACATCCCAGGTTCACTTGTTAACCAGGGCAGTGGAATAGGTTTGTCCATTACCAAAGAGTTTGTACGCTTGCATGGTGGCGAGGTTTGGGCCGAAAGCAAAGTAGGTGAGGGATCTACCTTTACCGTTAAAATTCCTTTTGATGAGGCAGACGTAACCATTGTAGAAAACAGTAAGCTAAGTTTTACGGTTAAACCGCCTTTAAAGGAAATAACCGAAGAAAATAATCCTGTTACCCTTTCCGGATTCGATAAAAAACCAGTGCTGTTGCTGATAGAAGATAATGATGATTTCAGGTTCTACCTGAAAGATAATTTGAGCGAATTTTATCAGATTTACGAAGCAGCGAACGGGAAAGAAGGGTGGCAAAAGGTTTTGTCGGTTCATCCCGATCTGGTGGTGAGCGATATCAGTATGCCCGAAATGAATGGTATTGATTTATGTAAAAAAATTAAAGGTGATGTGCGCACGGCAGATACCCCTGTAATATTGCTCACCGCGCTTACAGGCGAAGAAGTGCAGCTTTCTGGCCTCGAAACCGGTGCCAACGATTATGTAATGAAACCTTTTAACTTCGAAATCCTGCTCTTCAAAATCAAAAACCAGTTAAAGCAGTTAGCGTCTTCGAAAATCAAATATAAAAAGCAGGTTGATATTAGTCCTAAAGCAGATGAAATTGAATCTGTTGATGAAAAATTTATGAGGCAACTTTCGGCACTGATCGAAACCAATGTTTCCAATGCCGATTATTCAGTAGATCAGCTCAGCCAGGAAATGAACATGAGCCGGGTAAGCCTTTATAAAAAAGTATTGCTGTTAACCGGAAAATCTCCGGTAGAATATATCCGTTTTTACCGCCTCAGAAAAGCGACCCAGCTTTTAAAAAAATCGCAGTTAACCATTTCCGAAATTGCTTACGAGGTGGGTTTCAACAACCCAAAATACTTCACCAAGTATTTTAAGCAGGAGTTTAACATGTTGCCATCGGTATACATTGCTCAAAAATCCATCAAAAAGTAATTTCTGTATTCTTGTAAAGTGCTGTTTTGTAGGGTGTTTTATGTTGGGTTAACATTTGCATACCTATTCTTAAACATTTGCATACCACGCTTATTTCGGTAGCCCTTTACCTTTAGCTTATTAAATAACCAAATATTCTGCGGCACCATTTAACACTGGTTGCCTTATAAGCTTTATGAGAAAATATTATTCCTTCCTAAGTACAGTTGTATTTTTATTTGCCTTTCCTGTGTGCGCTTTTTCGCAAACCATTCATTATCAAAAAACCGATAATGGAATCATTGTGCGTCCAGGTATTAATAACATTGCCATTGGTAAACAGATTAAAATAGAAGTCATCACCGATCAGATTATCCATGCCGTAATTACACCAGGTGATCAATTTTCGCTTGAACCCAGTTTGATGGTTCTTCCGGTAAAATCTAAACCAGAGTGGACAGTTACTGAAAATGCAGACGGAATCAGGCTGACCACAAAATCACTATTGGTAAAGGTTGATATTCACTCAGGTCAGATTCAATACCAGGATTTAAACGGAAAAAATATACTCGAAGAGAAAATACAAAATGCAAGATCTTTCAAAGCCGTTTCTAACGATGGAGAAGCAGGCTATCAGATTACGCAGGTTTTTAATTCGCCAAATGATGAGGCGCTTTATGGCTTAGGACAACATCAGGACGACATGATGAACTACAAAGGCAAGCAGGTTCTGCTTCTTCAGAACAATACCGATGTAGCGATTCCTTTTCTACTGAGCAGTAAAAACTACGGTATCCTTTGGGATAATTACTCCATCACCAAAGTGGGCGATGTACGGGATTACCAACCACTATCAAGTTTGCGACTATTTTCTAAAGATGGCGACCAGGGTTGGTTAACCGCTACCTACAGCGATCAGAAAAAAAATGCGGCAAGCATTACAAGAGCTGAATCGGATATCGATTATTCTTTTTTAAGTGATATGAAAAAATTCCCCGACAGCTTTAAAATGGCCAACGGAAAAGTACTTTGGGAAGGCAAAATATCATCTGGATATACAGGCTTGCAACACTTTCATGTTAAATATGCCGGTTACATTAAAATCTGGATTAATGGAGAGCTGTTGGTAGATAAGTGGAGACAGGCATGGAATCCGGGTACTGCTGTTGTAGAAACAGAAATGCAGAAAGATAAAAAGTACGACATTAAAATAGAGTGGATTCCTGATGGTTCAGAATCTTACCTGGCGATAAAATGTTTAACCCCAATACCAGAAGGTGAAAAAAATCAGTATGCTTTTTCTTCAGAGGCCGGAGATGAAATTAACTATTACTTTGTTTCGGGAGCCAATGCCGATGAAGTGATTAGCGGTTATAGAACCCTTACCGGTAAAGCAGTGCTGATGCCAAAGTGGGCCATGGGCTTTTGGCAGAGCAGAGAAAGGTATAAAACCCAGGAAGAGCTTTTGGGCGTGGTGAAAGAATTTAGGGACCGTAAAATCCCGATTGATAATATTGTGCTCGATTGGCAGTATTGGAAACCCGATAGCTGGGGAACGCATGAATTTGATAAAAGCCGTTTCCCCGATCCTGATGCGATGATTAAAACCCTGCATGAAACCTACAATACCCGTTTGATGATTTCGGTTTGGCCAAAATTTTATTCCGGCAATGCCAATTACGACCTGATGAACAAAAATGGCTTTTTGTATAAACGCAATATTGCCGATGGAAGAAAAGATTGGTTAGGCTATCCATCTACTTTTTACGATGCCTTTAACCCGGAAGCCCGTGGCTTGTTTTGGGACCTGATGAACAAAAACCTTTACAAAAAAGGAATAGATGCCTGGTGGATGGATGCTACCGAACCGGATATCCATTCTAACCTGCCTATCGAAGAAAGAAAACAGCTGATGACGCCAACATTTTTAGGTTCTGCTACGAAATATTTCAATGCTTTTCCACTTCAGAATTCGAAAGGCGTTTACGAAGGGCAACGGAAAGCTAATGCGAACGATAGGGTATTTATTTTAACAAGGTCTGCTTATGGTGGTCTGCAAAGGTATGCAGCAGCCACCTGGAGCGGCGATATTGCCTCCCGTTGGGAAGATATGAAATCGCAGATTTCGGCAGGAATCAATTTTTCATTGTCCGGCCTTCCTTACTGGACCATGGACATCGGTGGTTTTTCAGTAGAACGCAGGTATGAAAAACCAGATGCAGCAGATCTGGCCGAATGGAGAGAACTCAATACCCGCTGGTACCAGTTTGGTGCATTTGTTCCCTTGTTTAGGGGGCACGGCCAGTTTCCGTTTCGCGAGGTTTACAATATTGCACCAGCCGATCATCCGGCTTACAAAAGCATTTTATTTTACAATAAACTGCGCTACCGTTTAATGCCCTACATCTATTCATTAGCAGGAAATACCTACCAAAAAGATTATACCATTATGCGTGGCCTGATTATGGATTATGGAGCAGACGAACAGGTTAAAAACATTGCCGATCAGTATATGTTCGGTCCTTCGCTGCTGATTAATCCGGTGTATAAATATGGCGCCACCAGTAGAAAAGTGTATTTACCAAAATTAAATGGCTGGTATGATTTATACACGGGCGCTTATGTTAAGGGTGGACAGACCATCAACGCTAAAGCGCCTTACGGCCAGATGCCTGTTTATGTAAAAGAGGGTGCTATTATTCCTTATGGACCTGAAATTCAGTATACAGCCGAAAAACCTGCCGATCCGATTACGCTTTATGTGTATACAGGAAAAGATGGAACATTTACACTTTATGAAGATGAAGGTTTAAACTACAACTACGAAAAAGGTGCTTTTTCTACCATTGAGTTTACCTACAGTGAAAGTGCTAAAACCTTAACCATTGCCGATCGTAAAGGGACATTTAAAGGCATGTTAGAAAACAGAACATTCAATATTATACGCATTACGCCTAAAAAGGCAAAAGCTTTAAATTTTAATCAAACACCGGATAAAACCATACACTACACCGGCAAACAAACAATAACCAAATTTTAACTAACCAGATTTATGAGACAATTATTTACAAAACTAAAAAGATGAGGCGTACATTAAACAAAACAGGAATTGTATTGCTGATGTTTCTTTTCACGCTTATCCATTTCAGTTCTGCTGTTTTTGGGCAAGCGGTTCAAAAAACAGTACGTGGTAAAGTAACCAGTAGCGACAATATTAAAGATGCTATTCCAGGGGTAAGCATCTCCCTAAAAGGAAAAAAAACACAATTGGCCATTACCGATGGGGCAGGTAATTTTGTGGTAAAAGTGACCACGGGCGATGTACTCGTATTTAGTTACATCGGTGCAGAAGCAAAAGAAGTTACCATTGGCAATCAGGATGTAATTAACGTGAGCCTGGTTACCACCATCAATAAACTTGATGAAGTGGTAGTGGTAGGTTACGGAACGTCTTTACGTAAAGACCTTACCGGTTCGGTATCATCCATACGGGCAGATGATATTGCTAAATCGGCAGCAACTACTTTCGACCAGGCTTTGCAGGGGCGTGTAGCCGGAGTGGTCATCAATACCAATTCTGGTCAGCCTGGTGGTGGTATTTCGGTACAAATCAGGGGAGTTTCTACCTTAGGTGGTAATCAGGAACCTTTATATGTAGTTGATGGTGTATTTTACGGTGGTGATGTTAACGGTGCCATTTATACAGGCGGTAGCCCGGGAACCAATCCGCTGGCCACCATTTCACCCTCAGATATAGAAAGTATCGATATTTTAAAAGATGCTTCTGCAACGGCTATTTACGGTAGTCAGGCCAGTAACGGTGTAGTAATTGTAACCACCAAAAAAGGAAAATCAGGTCCGCCGAAGGTGAGTATCGATGCTTCTTATGGCATACAGCAATTGCCAAAATATTTACCGGTAATGGAACTTCCTGAATATGCTGCATTTAGAAATGTAAGGGATGTATTGAACGGGGCAGTACCAAATCCTCTATTTGCCGATCCCTCTGTATTAGGGCCGGGCACAAACTGGCAAAAAGCCATTTTTGGTACGGCACCTGTAGAAAATTATAACCTTTCGGTAAACGGTGGAGACGGAAGAACAACCTACATTTTGAATGCAGGTTACCTTTCGCAGGATGGTATTGCAGTAAAATCTGATTTTAAAAGATATAATGTAAGGCTAAATGTGGAAACCAAAGCAACTACCTGGTTAAAACTTTCTGCCAACATCTCCGGAAACCGCATTAACGAAAACATCAATAACCAGGATGGTAATTTAGTGCAACTGGCTATCAGACAGTCGCCTGATATTGCTGTTGTAAACCCTGATGGTTCTTATGGTGGGCCATCAAGTCCGCTTTTTACCTTAACCAATCCATTTGCGTTAACGGAGATCAACACCAATACCCGAACAAGGAGCGAAGTTTACGGGAGTGCTTTTGCAGACATTACTTTCCTGAAAGATTTTGTATTAAGGAACGAGATTGCCGTAAACTACAATTTCGGACAGATTGAACAGTTTGAGCCAGCTTATCAATTCGGTCAGTTCCCTAAAACCAATAGTTTTGGCCGGAGGGGTACTACAGCTTATAACAACAATACCTTTCGTACTTATTTAACCTATAACCACACTTTTGCTTCGAAATATAAACTTAACGGTACTTTAGGACACGAATCGCGTTTAAATACCAGCAGTTTTGTTGATGCTACCGCAACCGGTTACTTTCAGTCTGTAAATTCTGAACTGAACCTGGGCGATCCGGCAAAAGCAACTTCAACCAGCGGTAAAAGCCAGCAAGCCATCGATTCTTACTATGGCAGGTTCAACTTTACTTATGATGATAAATATACCTTAACCTCTACCGTGAGGTACGATGGTTCATCGAAATTCTCCCCAGATAATCGGTGGAATTTTACTTATGCCGTAGCATTGGCCTATCGTTTAAAACAGGAAAATTTCCTGAAATCGGTTGATTTTATCAGCGATCTTAAGCTCCGTGTGGGTTATGGTCTGGTAAACAACCAAAACATTGCCGATTATGTTTATGGGACCTCTTATCGCACCACACAAACGGCTTTAGGACTTGGTGTACTCTTGGATAATGTACCTAACCCGGATGCCAAATGGGAAACCACTAAATCATCAAACGTAGGTATTGATGCCAGTTTCTTTAAAGACAGGTTGCAGTTTACGGTAGATGCTTATTATAAAAATACCAATAACCTGCTAAACAGCTTGTCGTTACCACTTTATTCGGGTACTACACCACAGGATCAGTTTACGGTTGCAAAATTAAATGCACCGACCAAAAATATTGGCTCTATTGTAAATAAAGGGATCGAATTCAGCGTAAATTCTACCAATATCAAAACAAAAAATTTTAGCTGGACCACCAATATTACTTTATCGAGAAATTTAAACAAAGTAACCAGTTTAATTACCGAAAACACCAATTTGCCTCAATACCTGGGTACCGATATCGTTCAGCAGGTTGCGGTAGGCAGGTCAATCGGTGAGTTTTATGGCTACATCGCCGATGGCGTATTTAAAGATGGCGCCGATTTAACCAATAGCGCTAATCAAGGTGCCATCGGTGTAAACGGGGTTTGGGTTGGCGATATTAAATTCAGGGATTTAAACGGAGATAAAGTAATCGACAGTAAAGATTTAACTTATCTGGGTTCACCGCTGCCGAAATTCCAGTATGGCTTCACCAATACTTTCAAATATAAAGCATTCGACCTGACCGTATTTTTCAACGGAAATTATGGCAACAAAATCTTTAACCAGTTAAAACGTACAAACGAAGATCTTCAAAGTGGTTTCGGATTGTTGCAATCGGTTAACGATTATGCCCGTATTGGCCTAAAGGATCCAAATGGAAGTGCCACCGATATTAATAATGTATATGTCACCAATCCAAATACCACTGTTCCACGGATTTCAACTTCGACGTTAAACGGTAACAACAGGGTTTCTTCGAGGTATATCGAAAACGGATCTTACCTGCGTCTTAAAAATTTAGTACTGGGTTACAGTGTGCCGTCTAAAATAGTCCAAAAAGTAAAGCTCAGCTACCTAAGGGTTTATGGCAACGTAACCAATCTGTTTACCATAACCGATCATACAGGTTACGACCCTGAAGTAGGTTCGAGGTTCCAGAACGCGCAGTCGGCAGGAGTTGATAATGGAAGATATCCATCATCACGTACCTACACCTTTGGTATTTATGCCGGTTTTTAACATTAATATTTATAAAGATGAAAAATAAAATATATTTCACAATAGCCCTGTTAACCGGCTTAACATCATTTTTAGGATGTAAAAAAAGCTTTTTAGACAGAACGCCACAGGATAAAGTTACCCTGGAAAGCTTCTTTAAATCAGAAGGCGACCTGCGCCTGGCCACTGGTGCCCTGTACGGAACACCCTGGTTTGATTTTAACGATAAATCAATCCTGGTTTTAGGCGATGCCATGGCAGGCAATTTGTCGCGCACCAATTTTGTTTCTTATTCTACCTTCGCGGTAAACAGTTCGGATGCAAGGATTAACGAAGCCTGGCGCTCGTTATACAAAATTATAGCCTATTGCAACCTGAATATCATTTACATTACCCAGAATACTGATCCATCGGTGAGCGCAATAGCGAAAAATAATGCCATAGGAGAGCTGCGTTTTTTAAGGGGTACATCCTATTTCTACCTGGTACAGTATTTCGGCGAAGTACCCATCATTACTGATAACCGTACCCTTGCCGAACAGCCTCAGGTGAACAAACACCTGGTTAAGGATGTTTACCGCTTCATTATCGAAGATTTAAAATTCGCTTCTCAAAATCTACGTACGGTAATTGATAAAGGAAGGGTAAACAAATGGTCGGCAGAAGGCATGCTGGCTAAAATTTACCTTACCCGTTCGGGCCTGAAAGATGATGGGACTGGTACAGGAACCGGACAGCGTGACGTGGCCTTGTTGGATAGCGCAAAGAAATATGCCGGCGATGTTTGTAACAACAGTGGTTTAAAATTGCTTCCAAGTTATGCTGATCTTTTTAAGATAGAAAACAACAATAACGAGGAAAGTTTATTTGCCCTTCAGTTTATTGCCAGTCCGAACAATTATGGCCTCGGCAATAGTACGCAAGGTTATTATGCAGCAGAAGGCAAACTCACCAACGCAGGTGATGGATATGGCGCTGCCAACACCCCAAGTATCGATATTTACAATAAATATGATGTAAAAGACCTGCGCCGTAAAGCCACGTTTATGCAGAATGGCGATTTCTATCCCGAATTATTAAAAAAAGATGGTGGTTACAGGGTTACTGATGAAAGGCCACATGTGAAAAAATATGTGGTGGGTACCAATGATGATAACCCCGGACAGGTATACTCGCTTTCTACCAGTTCTGCAGCATATATGCTCAGGTTGGCTGATGTTTACCTGATTTATGCTGAAGCCATATTAGGCAATTCGCCCACCACTACGGATGCCGATGCTTTAAAGTATTATAATCTGGTGCGTACAAGGGCAGGTTTAGATGCTAAAACTTCACCTGTTTCAAAAGCAGATGTTTTAGTGGATAGACAATTGGAACTGGCTATTGAAGGTCAGTATTGGTTCGATCTGCTCCGCGAGCATGATATTAATCCGGCACAAACCATTTCTAAAATTGCTGCACAGAACCGTGGTCGCTTAACTTTTAATTCGGCTACAAATGTAAGGGTAAACGAAGATCAGTTTTCTACACCAAGCGATGCATCTTTTAAGTTGCCTTATCCGCTGGCCGATCTTACCACCAATCCATTGCTAAGTCAGCCTGCAGTACCATATTATAAATAACAGCTATAAGTTTAATTTTAAATTAAATCATAATGAAAAAGCTTATAAAAAGCAGATCTGGAATTATTGTCATCCTATTGATGATGGTATTGGCCATGCAAACTGCATGTAAAAAAAGTGACAACGAAAAACCACCTGTAATAACCAGAATAAGGGCAATTTCAGCTGCTCCTAACGATTCTACGCTAACTAAAGTAGGTTCGGGGCAAAATATTGTAATCCAGGGTGAAAACCTCAAAACGGTTTCGGCTGTGTATTTTAGCGGTTTTGCAGCAACTTTTAATTCGGCCCTGGTTGGAGATGATAATTTCGTAGTCACCGTTCCTTCCATTTTATTTTCTAATATTCCTAAAGGGCAGGAAAACACGATCCGTTTAGTAACCAAATATGGCGAAACAACCTTTACTTTTCCGGTATCACCACCACCACCAGTAGTAAGTAGTGTGAGTAATGAGTATACCCCTCAGGGGCAAACCATCACTTTATATGGTCAATATCTTTATCTGATCAAGAGCATTACTTTTCCGGGTGGGGCAGATGGTACCAATGTGGTTTCTAAACCCGATGGCACTTCGTGCACCGTAACCATTCCATTATCGGCCACCTCAGGCGATATTGTGGTGAAAACACAAGGCGGAACAAGTACCTACAGTTCTTACAATGATCAGGTAACCGGCATGTTATGCAATTTTGATAATGTAAATAATTACAGCTATGGCGCTTCAATAACGAATAGTCAGGCTTTATTTCCGGGTGCACAGGGTAATTATGCAAGGATGTTTACTGGCAGCATATCGGCCTTTAATTATGCATGGTATGATGCCAACCGGTCTATAAACCTTAACCAGGTACAATGGGTGCCACAGGCCAATCTCGCCGATCCGGTTTCGAGTTATGTACTCAAATTCGAGATTTCGGTTAAGGAACCCTGGGGTGGCGGAGGACTGATGATCCGCCGTAACGAAGGGTCGTGGCTATACCTGGCCCGTTACGAACCTTGGAAAGCTGAGGCTACGAGAATTTTTAAATCAAATACCTGGTATACCGTAACCATTCCTTTAACCCAGTTTAAAACCAAAACAGGTAATGGAGAGGGTACAGGAACTTCTGCGCCAACTTTAAATGACCTGATTACCTCATCGAGCAGTGTGACCAATACGGGCAAAGGCGCCATTGTTTTTATGTACATCAACGATACCGCAACCCCGGTAACCACCAAGTTTGATGTGGGGATTGACAATATCCGGATCGTAAAATTGAAAAAATAGTTTTCCGGTTGGTACCGGATAAATGTGTCCGGTACCAACTTTTAACAAAACCTTTTTGACCTGCTTTAAATGAAAACTTCTGTAAACCATAAACATCAAGTGATTGGCGTTTGCATGCTTTTGAGCATTTTGGCCATCACTTCCTGTAAAAAGAATAATAATGAGCCCATTCAGGAACCACCTGTAGTAACGCCACCCAATACCGGGACCATTATTCCACCTAAAGAGGTAACTACCGCAACAACTGTTGGTTTTTTTATGGATAATTGGGAAGGCAAAACCTTTGTGGCACCATCTTTTGTTGATGCCGCTAAACCAACCGGAACTGTTGCAGTAACCATTAATGCTGATTACAGCGAAACCGTTGGTAAAGTTTCCAAATATCTTTTCGGCAACAACAGCAATCCTTACATCGGCCAATTGGGTGCCGAGGCCACTTTGATTAACCATGTAAAAAACCTTTCGCCAAATATTATCCGTTTCCCTGGAGGCAACATTGCCAGTGTTTTTTTCTTTAATGCCAATCCCGGACAAAAACCTGATGATGCACCTGCCACCTTGTACAATACTTCTGGTGCTCCGGTTAATGCAGGTTACTGGTATGGTAAAAACACCGCCAGCTGGACATTTTCTGTAGACAGTTATTATAGCTTTTTACAGCAAACGAATAGCACAGGTATAATCACCGTTAATTACAGCTATGCCCGCTACGGGACCAGTGCACATCCTGATCAGGTGGCTGCTCATTTGGCTGCCGATTGGGTGCGTTTTGATAAAGGAAAAACCAAGTACTGGGAAATTGGAAATGAAGATGCCGGACCATGGCAGGCTGGTTACAAAATCAATACCGCTACCAATAAAGACGGACAGCCAGAAATTATCAACGGCGCATTATACGGTAAACATTTTAAAGTTTTCGCAGATTCTATGCGCAAGGCTGCGGCTGAAATCGGTTCAGTGATTAAAATTGGTGGTCAGCTGATCCAGTACGATGCCTCAATAGGTAATAGCAATGTTGTAGATAAAACCTGGAATTCCGGTTTTCTTTCGGCAGCGGGCAATGCGGCCGATTTTTATATCGTGCATACCTATTATACGCCTTATGCCCAAAATTCTTCTGCTTCAGTGATTTTAAATACAGCCGTTACCGAATCAAAAATGATTATGGATTACATGAAAAAAACAACCCAGGAAAACGGTGTTGCTTTAAAACCGATCGCCATGACCGAGTGGAATATTTTTGCAGAAGGGTCTAAACAGCAGGTATCGCACATTGCTGGCATGCATGCTACAATGGTATTGGGCGAACTGATTAAAAATAATTATGGCATGGCCAGCCGATGGGATTTGGCCAACGGTTATGCCGGAGGCAATGATCACGGCATGTTCAGTTTGGGCGATGAAGGTAACGGAACCACTAAATGGACGCCAAGGCCTGCATTTTACCACATGTACTATTTTCAGAAAATTTTCGGTGATAGAATGCTTAGTTCTAGTGTTTCCGGATCAACCGATGTGGTGAGTTATGCCTCAGGTTATGCTTCTGGTGCAGCCGGAATAGTGGTGGTGAATAAAGGTACAACAAGCCAGGTGGCCACCATTAACATCACAAATTTCGCGCCGGGCGCAAGGTATTATTATTATACCCTAACCGGTGGAGATGACAACGGCGAATTCTCTCAAAAGGTATTTGTAAATGATAATGGCCCAACAGGTGTTTCAGGCGGACCTGCCAATTACCAAACTTTAACCGCAAAATCGGCTTTGGTTGATGGAGGTATAAAAGTTTCTTTACCGGCTAGGTCAGTTGTGTTTATAGCGGTAGATAAAAAGTAGTTATTCATGTTACGAAAAACATTCCTTTACCTACTATTGCCATTTTCAGTTTTAATGACACATAGTGATGTGTTTGGACAAAACCCTCAATCGTTTTTTTTACAGGATTTACAGCGTAAAAAGGTTGATAAACCTGCCTATATCAAACATTCAATTCCTTTAAAACCTGCTTCGGTGAATATTAAAGTTGATTATAAGGCCGAAGCAGGCCTGGTTTCCAATTACCTGTACGGAAACAATTCTAATCCCTACATGAGCCAGATTGTAGATCAGCCGGTGCTGATGGATCATATTAAAACACTTTCTCCAAATATCATCCGCTTTCCCGGGGCAACCTCAGCAATGTGTATTTCTGGAACACCTCGAAAGAAAACAGGCCAAAAGATGTCCCCGAGGTTATTTTATATGGCGATCAGCGTAAGCAAAAGCCCGAAAGGTTATGGTATGGAATTACCGATAATCCTTCCTCATTATCACTATCGAACTATTATCAATTAATAAAGGAAACCAATAGTACGGGTATTATCTGCGTAAATTACAGTTACGCCCGTTATGGTACTGGCAATAAACCCGTGCAAAATGCAGCGCACCTGGCGGCCGATTGGGTCCGTTTTGATAAAGGAAAAACCAAATTCTGGGAAATCGGTAATGAAAATTACGGTACCTGGCAGGCTGGTTATAAAATAGATACTTCTAAAAACAAAGATCACCAACCAGAAATGATTTCAGGCAAATTGTATGGCGAACACTTAAAGGTTTTTGTCGATTCAATGAAAGCTGCTGCAAAAGAAATCAACAGCGAAATTTTTATCGGTGCAGTGGTGATTGAAACCGCCAAAGAAAAATCGTGGGAGGGCGGCATTACCAAAAACTGGAATGATGGATTGCTAAAGACCGCTGGTTCTGCTATAGATTATTATGTGCTGCACAGTTATTACACCCCTTACGAGCAAAATTCTTCGCCAGAAATTATTTTAAATACAGCAAAAACAGAAACCCATAAAATGGCAGCTTATATGAAAGAGCTGTCCAGAATTTACCAGCTTCCCGAAAGGCCTTTGGCACTTACCGAATGGAATATTTTTGCCACGGGTTCAAAACAATCCTGTTCTTTTATCAATGGCATGCACGCAGCCATTGTTTTGGGCGAACTGGCTAATTTAAAATTTGGTATGGCCAGCCGATGGGATCTCGCCAATGGATATGCTCATGGCAATGATCATGGCATGTTCAATAAAGGCGACGAACCTGGCGTTCCACTCTGGAATCCCAGGCCGGTATTTTACTACATGTATTACTTTCAGCGGTTTTTTGGTGATCAACTCCTCACCACCAAGGTAAGTGATAACAATGACATACTGGCTTATTCCGCTAAGTTTAAAAATGGAGAACTGGGAGCTGTTATTGTAAATAAAGGCAATGTACCGCAGGTTATTGATCTTGATATCACCGGATTTAAATCCACAAAAAAATATTACCTATACAGTTTAACGGGTGGAGATGATAATGGCGCTTTCTCTCAAAAAGTGTTGGTTAACGGCAAAACCACAAAATTTGCAGCAGGCGGACCCGAAGATCCTAAAAAGATAAAAGCATTATCGGCCACTGTTACCGGAAAGATAAAGTTCGAATCTCAGCCATTTTCAGTCCAATACCTGTTAACAGAATAAATACACAACACACAGATGAAATTATATAAAATATGGGCTTTACTGCTTTTGCTTAAACTGATTCAGCCAGTCCTATCATTCGCCCAAAACCATAACCCGGTAAAACGCGAACATCTATTGATCGATACCGGTTGGCGTTTTGCGCTGGGTCACCCGTACGATGTTAAAAAAGATTTTTACAATGGAACAGGTTATTTTTCTTATCTGGCCAAAACAGGCTATGGCGATGGTGCCGCAGATCCCAACTTTGACGACCGTACCTGGAGAAAACTCAATCTACCCCACGATTGGGCTGTAGAACAGGGATTTGATCCCAAAGCAAGTTTAAGCCATGGTTTTAAAGCGATCGGTCGTAATTTTCCGGACGCCAGCGTGGGTTGGTATCGTAAATCTGTTTTTATCCCAGCCAAAGATCTGGGCCGCAAGATCAGCATTGCTTTTGATGGTGTATTCAGAAATTCTATCATTTGGGTAAACGGCCATTACCTGGGTACCGAACCTAGCGGTTATCATGGTTTTGAGTATGATATTACCGATTACTTAAACTATGGCGGCGAAAATGTAATCGCTGTACGCGCAGATGTAACCATCGAAGAAGGATGGTTTTACGAAGGTGCGGGCATTTATCGTCATGTGTGGTTGAATAAAACAGATCCCTTGCATGTAGTGCCTAACGGCACCTTCGTACGCAGTAAGCTCGAAAATAATCAGGCTGTTGTTACCGCCAGCGTTACCTTAAAAAATGAGGCCCTGGACAACCAAAAGTTTAACATTAAACAAAGCATAGCCGATGCTGATGGCAAGGTGGTGGCTTCAGGAGAACTTCAAAACCTTGAACTAAATGTATTAACCGAAAAAGAATATACTTTAACCATTCCAATGGTTAAGCCACGATTATGGGATCTTGAAAATCCCTATTTGTATCAATTGTTAACCACCATTAGCAAAAATGGAGAAGTAATAGATGAATATAAAACCACTTTTGGGATCAGGACGATCAGGTTCGATGCCGATAAAGGTTTCTTTTTAAATGGAAAGCGGATAGAAATTAAAGGTACAAATAATCATCAGGACCATGCCGGCCTTGGTGTGGCCCTGCCGGATGAATTACAATATTTTAGAATCAGTAAATTAAAAGAAATGGGCAGCAATGCCTACCGTTGCTCACACAATCCACCAACGCCAGAGCTGTTGGATGCCTGCGACAAACTGGGCATGCTGGTAATCGACGAAAACCGATTGATGGGTATAACCGATCAGAACCTGGCTTACCTTAAAAAACTGATCATCCGCGACCGTAACCATCCGAGCATCATCAGCTGGTCTATCGGTAACGAAGAATGGAATATCGAAGGCAATATTACCGGTGCACGCATTGCCAAAACCATGCAGGCCTTTGCCAAAACCATCGATACTACCCGGGCAATTACTGCTGCGGTGAGTGGGGGCATAGGAAACGGAATTTCGACAACCATAGATCTTTTAGGTTATAATTACGTGGCAACGAAAAACACAGATGAACAGCATAAAAAGTATCCTGCGCAGTTTAGCTGGGGTACCGAAGAGGGTTCTACCGTAGCCAGCAGGGGCCTATATGTTACCAATATGGCTCAGCACGAAATTGCGGCTTATGATACCAGGCAAAACGAAAACTTCCTGAGTTTAGAAGATGGTTGGAAACATTATGCCTCACGCCCTTACCTGGCTGGCATGTTTGTATGGACAGGTTTCGATTACCGCGGAGAGCCAACACCATTTGGATGGCCATCGGTACTTTCTTATTTCGGAATGCTTGATTTATGCGGTTTTCCCAAAGATAATACCTGGTATTTAAAATCATGGTGGACAGATAAACCTACTTTGCACCTCTTACCACACTGGAACTGGAAGGGTAAAGAAGGTACACCAATCGATGTGAAAGCCTATAGCAATTGTGATGAAGTTGAATTGTTCCTCAACAAAAAAAGTTTGGGCAAAAAACGCATGGAACCTAACGGCCATTTAAGCTGGACGGTAAACTATGCACCTGGCACGCTTGAAGCAATTGGCTTTAAAAACGGCAAAAAAATATTGACCGATGTGGTAAAAACCACTTCAGAGCCTACCCAAATAACCATTACACAAGAAACCATTCCGGTAGCAAACTCTAATATTGCCATCCTCACCGTTGATGTTCGTGATGTTTCGGGCAAGAGTGTGCCGACCGCAGTTAACGATATCGATTTCGAAATCAATGGTCCTGCTAAAATTATTGGTGTAGGTAATGGTAACCCCACTTCTTTAGAACCTGATCAGTTTATAGAACAGGTGAGTGTTGTTCGCATTAATAACCTCAAAGAAAAAGCAATTTCAGCCATTGATGACCTCTCAAAGTTAACTACAGCGACCACTGACTGGGATTACGCCTTTAAACAGGAAAGAACACAAGAATTTGGTAAAAAAGTGACAGCATTGATCTATCGGGGAGATTTCGATTTAACCGATTGGAGTGATCAGACCAAAATCACTTTTTTTTATAAAAGTCTGGGTAAAGAGCAGTCCATTTACATCAACGGCAAAAAAATAGCTTATAAGCTTTTGGCTAATAAAAAAGGAAATGCTTTTACACTCGACCGATCGGTATTAAAAGCCGGAAAAAATACCATTGCCATATTGGCTATACCGATTTTGAAAGTGCAAAGCTGGGATAACATCAATACCGACCCAGGTGCAATTCAGGTATTAAAACCAGCAGCAGGCTGGAAAAGAAAACTATTTAGTGGTTTGGCACAGGTAATTGTACAATCAACAGGCGATAAAGGAGAAGTAAGCTTAACAGCTTCATCTAATGGATTAAAACCAGCCAAAATTAAGCTTAAGTTATAAATTGACGGCAGATTTCAGGCTACCACACAAATACATCAAAGAAAACATGATTAAGAAACTCTTTTTGATAGCTGTTATTATTTTTCTTACACAAAGTATCCATGCACAGGAAACACAGTACCAATATTTATCCGGAACAGATAAAGACCATACCCTAACCTGGGATTTCTTCATAAATACCGGGATGAAAAGTGGGCATTGGGATAAAATACAGGTGCCATCCAACTGGGAACAACAGGGTTTCGGTACCTATAACTATTATCAGGATACCAAAAACCCTGAAGAAACCGCGCAGTATAGGTATAAATTCAACGTATCAAAAAACAATGCAGGTAAAACGGTTTTTATTGTTTTTGAAGCCGCAATGACCGAGGCAGAGGTGAAAATTAATGGAAAGTTGGCTGGCCCGATACATCAGGGTGGATTTTATACTTTTCAGTATGATATTACCTCGTTATTAAATTTCGGGGGAGATAACCTCTTAGAAGTAAAAGTGAGCAAACAATCAACCGATCAATCCATTAACAAAGCAGAGCGGAAAGCAGATTTTTGGCTTTTTGGAGGGATATTCAGGCCTGTTTACCTCAAAATTTTACCAAAGGCCAATATCGATAGAATCGCGGTTGATGCCAAAGCAAGTGGCGCATTCAATTTAGATGTTTATACAGCAAATGCAGAAATTGGATCGGTTTTAAAAGCCCGGGTGCAGAAACTGAACGGTGAAAATGTAGGGGCTGAAATTTCTTCTAAAATAATTTCAGTAGAAAAGGCTGCAACACTTCGCGGCCAGTTTAAAGATATTGCCCTTTGGAATCCGGAATCGCCTAATTTATACCAGGTGGTGGTTTCTTTAAATGACAGCAAAGGTCATTTGATCCATCGCACGAAACAAAAATTTAGTTTTAGAACAGCAGAACTTAGGCCACAGGATGGCTTTTATGTGAACAATAAAAAAATCATTTTCAAAGGTGTTAACAGGCATAGCGAATGGCCCGAATCGGGTAGAACGCTTAGTAAAGCGCTCAATATTCAGGATGTAAAACTGATGAAGGAGATGAACATGAATGCCGTTCGCATGTCTCACTATCCACCCGATCCCAGCTTTTTGGATGCCTGCGATTCTTTAGGACTTTTTGTAATTAACGAACTTACCGGATGGCAAGCCAAATATGATACCGAAATCGGTACTAAACTGGTAAAGGAGCTGGTTGTACGTGATGTAAACCATCCCTCAATTGTAATGTGGGCCAATGGTAATGAAGGTGGGTTTAATTATGCACTGGATAGCCTTTACGCCAAATACGATAACCAAAAAAGGCTGGTGATTCACCCCTGGGAGAAATTTAACGGTACCGATACCAAACATTATCCCGATTATAATTACGTAACAAATGCAACTTTATATGGCCGCGAAGTATTCTTCCCAACAGAATTTATGCACGGGCTGCATGATGGTGGGCATGGCGCCGGTTTAGACGATTTTTGGTCGATGATGATGAAACATCCTTATGCCGCAGGCGGTTTTTTATGGTCTTTTGCCGATGAAGGTGTTACCCGCTTAGACCGGAACGGTGAAATGGATATTCAGGGCAATTCGGCACCTGATGGTATTTTAGGGCCACATCGCGAAAAGGAAGGGAGTTTTTATACGATCAAAGAAATCTGGTCGCCTGTGCAGATCAGTTTAAAAGATTTACCTGTCAATTTTGACGGAAAGATAGCAGTAGCCAATCAATACCATTTTACCAACCTTAACCAAGGTAGTTTTGAATGGCGATTGGCTAAACTTCCTGCTCCGGGAGATCAAAATAAACCCACAGTAACTGCATCGGGCAAATTGAAGGGAAACAATTTACTGCCGGGAGAAAGTGGTTTTTTAACCCTTCCACTTCCGGTAAACTGGAAAAATAATGATGTTTTGTATTTAACTGCATTCGATCAGTATCAGCAGGAACTGTTTACCTGGAGCTGGCCTGTTAAAATGCCAGCAGTGCCTGTAGTTACCGGAAACATCGAAAAATCTAAGATTCAGGTGGCTGAAACCAATAAAGTACTCACTTTAAATGTTAATGGAATTACCTACAATTTCGATAAAAATACTGGTTACATTCAGGATGTTATCAACAAAAAATCGAAAATTTCTATTTCAGGCGGACCGGCATTGGCAGGTGTTAAATGCAGCTTGAAAGATTTAAAACACTATGCCATCGGAGATGATTATGTGGTAGAACCGGTTTACAATAGCGAGGCTAAATTTAAAGTAAAATGGATTTTCAGTTCTGGCAAGCCTGTAAAATTAGATTATGAGTATTCGATCAACGGAGAAGTAGATTTTATGGGCATCACCTTCAATTATCCCAAAGAAAACATTACGGGGATGAAATGGGAAGGCAACGGACCTTACAGGGTTTGGAAAAACAGGTTGAAAGGAACAAAATTCGGTATTTGGGATAACGATTTCAATAATACCATTACAGGAGAAAGCTGGCATTATCCCGAATTTAAAGGCTATTATGCTAATGTCTATTGGGTAACCATTAAAAATAAGCAGTCGCCTTTTACCGTGTATACCACCAACAAGGGCACTTTTTTTCAGATGTTGAAACCGCAAAAGGCTGTGGGCGCTACCAACGATAATACCCATCCGCCTTTTCCGGATGGCGACCTGGGCTTTTTAGATGCGATCAGTCCGATCGGAACAAAATTTCAATCTGCAGATAAAATGGGCCCGCAAAGCCAGAAAAATATGCAGCTAAATTATACCTGGAACAAAGGCAGTCTTTGGTTCGATTTTAAGTAAACAGAATTTTATAGATACAATGAATAAAAAAGTAATCGGTTTCGCCGGAAGTATTTTAAGCAGTGTTTTATGGCTTTCGGTATTAACAGCCCAGGCACAAAACCTCGTTAATCCCAAAACAGAAGCAAAAATAACCGCTTTAATCAAAAAAATGACCCTGGCCGAAAAAGTTGGTATGCTCCATGCAAACTCTTCTTTTACTTCTGCAGGCGTAAAACAGTTAGGCATTCCGGAACTGGTAACTTCAGATGGGCCTCATGGGGTTCGCCTGGAGCATGGCCGCGGATGGACACCCTTAAAAAATGTAAATGATGCAGGAACTTATTTACCTACAGGAAATGCCCTTGCTGCCACCTGGAATCCCAAATTGGGCTACGATTTTGGAGCGGTTTTAGGTAGTGAAGCCAAATTCAGGGGCAAAGATGTAATCCTAGGCCCCGGCATTAATATTATCCGTTCGCCTTTAAACGGCCGTAATTTCGAGTACCAGAGCGAAGACCCTTACCTTATTGCGCAAATGGCAGTGGGCTATATCAAAGGGGTACAAGATCAGGGTGTTTCTGCGTCGTTAAAACACTTTGCAGCCAATAACGAAGAGGTGGATAGGGGAACGGTAAACGTAGAAATGAGCGAGCGAGCCCTGCGTGAAATATATTTGCCTGGTTTTGAGGCAGCTGTTAAAAAAGGGCAGGTAAATACCGTAATGGGTGCCTACAATAAATTTAGAGGGCAATATGCAACCGAAAATAAGTACCTAATCAACGATATCCTTAAAGGAGAATGGGGATTTAAAGGTTTGGTGATGAGCGATTGGGGAGCGGTACACAATACCATGGAAGCCCTCGAAAACGGAACCGATTTAGAAATGGGCTCCGATCTGGGAACGCCACCATTAAAATACAGTCAGTTTTTTCTTGGTGATACCGTAATTACACTGGTGAAAAACGGGAAGGTTCCGATAACCCTTATCGATGATAAAGTGCGCCGCATTTTGAGGGTGATGTTTAAAACCAATATGATCGGTGCTAAACGTACCGTAGGTGCATATAATACCAAAGCGCATCAACAAACTGCTTTAAAAGTTGCCGAAGAAGGTATTGTACTGCTAAAAAATGAGGATAATGTACTTCCGTTAGCTAAAGAAAAAATTAAAAGTATAGCCATTATTGGTCAAAATGCCGATCGGGAAAATGCGATGGGCGGCGGAAGCTCGCAGGTTAAGGCCAAATATGAAATTACCCCTTTACATGGAATTAAAAATTTGTTGGGCAATGGTGTGAATGTACAATATGCGCAAGGGTATAAAATTGCACGCAACGGGCAGGCCGATTCAGCTTTGATTAACGAAGCAGTTAAAATTGCCACTAAAGCAGATGCAACTGTAATTTTCTGCGGATGGACACATGGTTACGATTACAAAAAATGGGACGATAACGCTTACGATGCCGAAGGGGTAGATAAACCGGATATGGATATGCCTTTTGGTCAGAATGAATTGATAAAAGCCGTTTTGAAGGCTAATCCGAATACTATTATTGTTTTAATGGGCGGTGGACCAATAGATGTGCGCGAATGGGTTGGAAAAAGTAAAGCCATTATAGAAGGCTGGTACCCGGGCATGGAAGGTGGCACAGCCCTGGCCAAAGTTATTTTTGGTGAAGTAAATCCATCGGGTAAACTTCCGATGACTTTTCCTAAAAAATTAGAAGATTCTCCTGCACACAAACTTGGTGAGTTTCCTGGTGTAAATGGCGTTGTACATTACAAGGAAGATATTTTTGTGGGTTACCGTTATTTCGATACCTATAAAGTTGAGCCCCAGTTTCCGTTTGGCCATGGATTATCTTACACCACCTTTTACTACGAAAATGCAGCTATTCAAAGAACGGGAGATAAACAGGTTACCGCCTCGGTTACCCTTAAAAATACAGGGAAAAGAGATGGTGCCGAAGTGGTACAGTTTTATGTAGAACCCATCAATCCACGAGTATCCAGACCTCGAAAAGAATTGAAAGGGTTTCAAAAAGTGTTCTTAAAGGCTGGGGAAACCAAAACCATAAAGGTTGTACTGAATAAGGATGCTTTTTCTTATTACGATGAGAAAAAGAAAACCTGGGTTGCCGATAATGGTAAATATCTGATTGCGATCGGTAATTCATCAAAAGATATCCAGGTAAGCAAAGAACTTGTATTGTAATTAATTTTATGCTGCTGAAAATGAAAAGATACCTGTCGGTTTTTTGCTTTTTTTCCTTGCTGATGCCATTTATTGGCTTTTCACAAGAGAATCTGCCTGTAAAATCTATTTCGCTTAATGGAAAGTGGGAAATGGGCTTCGGGCGAAAATATACTTCATCAGTAATTGTGCCCGGGATCCATAACGATCCGGCAAAAATTTCAAACGAAGTTTTATGGTATAAAAAGGAAATTAAACTTCCCTTAGGTAAATGGACCGGCGCTACACTAAAACTAAATGGCGCACGTTTTAGACCACAAATTTACATAAATGGCACTTTGGTTGGAGAACAGGAAGGCGGAATGGCGCCTGTTTTTTTTCAGCTAAAGCATCCAGACATCAGGCCTGGCCAAACAATAACGCTGGAAATCGCCCTTGCATCGCTCAAAAATGTTCCACAAACGGATGCCTCTTACACACCAGGTTCAGATCAGTGGCGTTCCGACGTGTCGTCAGGTTTATGGGATGAAGTATTGCTCAAACTTCATGGTAAGGTAAATATAGAACGGATCATTCCATTTATTAACTATGATGCGCAAAAAGTAAGTTTTAAGTTTGATCTGAATGGCAGAACTGATTTTAGGGGAAAAGCTGAAATAAAAATCTTAGATCATACAGGGAAAATTTTACTCACCGGAACCAAAACTATTTCAGGTGCGCACGATTCCATAAATGTTTTAACAAAAGGCATCCTAAAAAACTGGTCGCCAAAAAATCCTAACCTCTATCAGGTTCAGCTAAAGGTATTTGATGATCAAGCCCGATTAATGGATAAATCTTCCATTCCCTTTGGACTTAAAAAGTTCGAAATCAGAAACAAAAAATTCTACTTAAATAACCAGCCTTTTGTAGCTAAAGGCGGTACAATTGTTTGGCACCGCTGGGTGCGGAGTAAAGAGGGGCGTACACTTGGATACGATTCTGCCTGGTTTAAAAAGAATATTATTCAATTATCTAAAGATCATGGTGCAAATTACCTGCGGTTCCATTTAGGGCTGCCGCCAGAGAAATTTCTGGATATGTGCGACAAAAATGGACTGGTGGTGCAATACGAATGGAATTTTTTTCATGGCATGCCAGCATCAAAAGAAAGTTTGTTGATCCAATATAAAAGCTGGCTCGATTTAGCCATGAGGCATCCCTCCATTTGTTTGATCCACCCTTATAATGAAACGGTGGGCGACCAGTTAAAGACCGTTTGGACTGCACTTGATCAATTATTGCCTGCCTACCCGGCACTGATTTTAGAAGATAGAGATGTAATTCATATCCATAAATACTGGTGGAGCATGTTCGAAAACGTTGGTCTGTATTATGATGATGCCAATGTTTTCCCCAAGGCCATTATGGCTGATGAGTTTGGCGGTAATTATTTAGATGAAAATGGAGATTTAGGAGGCTACCCATCTCTAAAAGAAAGTTACCTGCGCTTTTTGGGCCGTAAACATACCAAAGAAGAACGGCTCGAATTTCAGGCTGCATCTAATGCGAGAATTGCTGAATACTGGAGGCGTATCGGCGCTGCTGGTTTTGCCCCTTTTTGTGCATTAGGGAGTAATGAAGATGGTAATACCTGGTTTTTAGGCCCATTAAAAGAGGGTAAGGCTAAACCAGTTTGGGATGCATTAACTGCTTCTTTTTCACCCAGAAGTGTGAGTATTGATTTATGGGATAAGAATTTTGAGCCTGCACAAACAATAAAATTACCAGTTTATCTGTTTAACGATGAAAGCGATCAGGCTATGTTATCTGTGTTAGTTACCGTAGCAGATACTACCGGAAAAATTTTAGTGAAACAAAGTTTCAGTTCTCAGGTAAAGCCATTCAGTCAGAGCGTAGAGCAGGTTCCCTTAAACCTGCCGGGTATTACTGGCCGATACCTGATCAAAGCCGAGTTGCTTAACCCACCAAAAGAAGTCAAATATCCTGTAATATCTAAATGGGCCATACATATTTTTAAGGCAAAAGTTCCTGGTCATATTCAAAATATTAGGGTAGGGATTTCTTCCAGTCAAAAAGAGTTAAGCCAGTTTTTAGATCATTTTGGCATTAAAAAAGTTGCGCTAAATGATCCGTCTGCCGACATGATATTAACTTCCAAAACAGATTGGAGCGAATTGGCGAATGGAGACTCCCTTATGTTAAAAACTTTGGCGAATGCAATTGCTAAAGGAAAATCTGTAGTAATGCTCGATGTTGGAGACCGTCCCTTAGGTCAGGGCTATCCTAAAAAAGCAGGAGATCTTGGGCCTTTGCAAGGCGTTGCCAGCGTATATAAGCCAAAGGTGAATACCTATCAGCTTTTTAATGGCATTTCGCTAAAATTCACAGAAACAGCAGAACCTGAAAGTTATATTCATCCTGACCGGGAGAATAGCGAACTTTGGTACAACCTTCCTGCTGATTATACCAGGATTTGGAACGGTTTACGTGGAGGACTTATCGTTCCGGCTTCAAATATGGAATTTAAGGGCTTAAGCGCTGATGCATTTATAGCCCAGTGGCAGGCAAGAGGAGCAGAAAAAGAAAAAATCAAAAACGGATCATATTATGCTTACGAGCTGCAAGGGTTTTATAGTTTTTCTGCTTTGCCAAATGATGAAGCAACGAAGAAAAAACTAAAAGATAAAGTATATTTTTTAGTGCAGGATGCACCATCACTTTCCAATTCGATTAATTTAAATACTCCGGTTTTAATCACCGATTTAAGCAAAACTTACCAGGACTCGAAAAATGGTCTTGCCGATAAATTTATCCCATTGGCCAGTTCGGCTAAAAACTTAACCCAAACGCCAATTGCCTTAATTGGTTTTGGTACAGGTAAGGGTAAATTGATTGTTTCTCAGTTGCTTACCTCTGGGCGATTGGCAAAAGGTTTTGGTGAGGAAAGTCTGTACGGAATACGATATGATGAAGCTACAGTGCAATATGTATTAAACATGATGAGCTTAGTAATCAAATAATGCATTAATCAAACTGATTACATCTATAGGCAGATTGCTGATTCACCTCCTGCATAAAATGATCATAAAAATCAGAATATGTATCTTTATGATCAAAATGTACATTTTAAAATCGCCATATCAGGGCTAGATTTATTGTTCTACACTAATGCTGATTAGTTGATAACCAAATAGAACGATTTATGAATATCCTGATGTCCACTTTTCTTTCAAGAAAGAGCCGGTCTTTCTTTGATGGCAAATGCTCCAAAGTATCCGATCTAACCCATTCCATTGTAAGTTTTGCGGTAAATCGCTTTAATTGGATCGGATATGGAATTTGGAAAAGAAACAGATCGCTCAACCTTAATCAGGGTAATGGAAGGACATGCGACTGCTTTTCGCCTCGTTTATGATACCTGCAGTACCCAATTGTACAACTTTGCTTATCGGTTTCTTAAAAACAAAGAACTGAGCAAAGAAATTGTGCCGGAAACCCGCTATACCTTACCAAATGATCCTGATTTATACTATTTACAGACAGAATATACCAATAAATATAGGCAGGTAATTAAATATAAAACTTCTTTATTGATCCCTATCTAACAAACACACAATGAACAAAACCTTTTACCCAGCTGTTTCCCTACTATTCAGCTTCTTTTTTCTGGTCGGAAACAGCTTTGCCCAGATCAAAGCAGAAACCGATCCCGAAAAGGTTTTTCTCAACCCACCCGAAAGTGCCAAACCGGGGGTATTGTGGATGTGGATGGGCGCCAATTTAAGCAAAGCAGGTATCACCAAAGATTTAGAGGCACTAAAAAAAGAAGGTTTTAACCGCACAACCATGTTCAGTTTGGCTGATGTGACCACACCATGGGCAGGAGAAATCGGGAAAAGCCCAACACCAGAAATTGTTTCATGGACAGAACCTTGGTGGGCACTGGTACGTCATGCCGCACAGGAATCAAAACGGCTCGGTATGGATTTCGGGATGTTCAACGGGCCATCATACGAATCAAGCGGCGGTCCCTGGATTACACCTGAACTTTCGATGCAGGAGATCTGTTGGAACGAAGTAAAGGCAACCGGCGGTAAACATATCAGCATCAATATAGGCAAACCAAAAGTAAACCCGAGGGGCAAATCACCTTTTCCGATGTACAATCCCGAAACAGGTCTTGTAGAAAAGCCGGAAATTGCTGCCCGAAATACCTATTATAAAGATATTGCCCTGTTGGCGCTGCCTGCAAGCGGTGCTATTCCGAAGGAAAAAGTAATCGACCTGACTGCCAAAATGCAGGACAACGGACAGTTGGAATGGGATGCACCCGCAGGAGAGTGGACAATTTACAGGTTCGGTCATACCACTAGTGGAACCCTGATGCAGCCTGCACAATGGAAAGCAACGGGTTTGGAATGCGATAAAATGAGTGAAGAGGCAGTTACTTTTCATATAGACCATGTAGTTGGGGAGATTAAAAAACACATTGGCGATTATATTGGCAGCAGTTTTACCCATGTTCACTTTGATAGCTACGAAGCCGGGGAGCCAAACTGGACCCCCAAAATGAGGACAGAATTTTCTTCGAGAAGAGGATACGATCTGCTTCCCTACCTGGCTACATTTGCCAAACGTAGCGTTGGAAGCAAGCAGGATTCATTGAGATTCAGGGAAGATTTTAGCGCAACCATTAAAGATTTATACCGTGATGTATATTTTGCTACTATAGCCAAAAAGCTCAAAGAAGCTAACCTCACCTTTCTGGCAGAACCTTATGGCGGACCATGGAGACAGGATGATGTAATGCCTTATGTTGGCAAGGTAATGACGGAATTTTGGACACACAAAGGTAAATATTCGCCTTACGAATTAGATCCAACCGTAGCGGCCTTAAGAAAATCTGGTCAGAATATTATCGAAGCCGAAGCTTTTACCGGAGATCCTACCGATAGTAAATGGGATGAAACACCTGCCTGGCTAAAATCAATGGGCGACGCCTCTTTTTGTGCAGGCGTAAACCGGATGATCTTACACCGTTTTGTACAACAGCCTTGGGATGATCAATATAAACCGGGAGCAACCATGGGCCAGTGGGGGACGCATTTCGATCGCACCCAAACCTGGTGGGAGCCAGGAAAAGCCATGGTTGAATATTGGAAACGCTGCCAGGCATTACTGCAATGGGGCGGTATCAATAATACTGAAGGCGATTTTGCAACAAGTGATAAAGCAGGAAATGTAAACATCAAACACATTCACAGGACCCTGGCCGATGTTGATATTTATTTTGTGGCTAATGTAAACCGGGCAAAGGGAAATGCAAAATGCAGCTTTAAAGTTTCGGGTAAACAACCTGAATTGTGGGATGCCGTAACAGGTAGCAGAAAAGACCTGCAGGAATTTGAACAGGCAAACGGCATGATCACCATTCCGCTTGAATTCGATGATTCGCAGAGCTGGTTTGTGGTATTCAGAAAGCCACTTGCAGAAAAAAAAGGAGAAGTTAATTTTCCTGTTGCAAAACAACTATCCATTCTTGATGGATCCTGGTCGGTTAAATTTGATGCCGCATGGGGCGGGCCTAAAAATCCGGTGAAGTTCGAAAGCTTACAGGACTGGACAAAAAATGAAGATAAAGGAATAAAATATTATAGTGGAACAGCACTATACACTAAACTTTTTGTGATGCCAAAACAGGCAGAAAACAATAATGATCTGCTGCTGGATCTTGGTACAGTCAAACACATTGCCAGCGTAAAAATTAACAATGTAGATCTTGGTGTGGTATGGACGGCACCCTGGAGCGTTAAGATCCCGGCAAAATTATTAAAGGCCAAAAACAACAAATTAGAGATTGAAGTGACCAATGTTTGGGCCAACCGCTTAATTGGCGATGAGCAGGAACCCGCTGATATGGAATGGCTTCCTGGCCACATGAACAGCGGTTCATTTTTAAAAGAATTTCCGGATTGGTTTTTAAACAAAACCGCACGCCCCTCGAAAGGCAGGTATGCTTTTACCACCTGGAACTATTTCACAAAGGATAGTGCACTGATTTCTTCGGGTTTAATTGGCCCTGTTCGGCTCATGACTACAAAATAACGATACCCATATTCATACGAATTTATAAATTATATGAAGTTTAAAAAATACATCTTCCTAAGTTTTGCGCTCTTTTTAACCCTCAGCCTCCATGCCCGGCAAACCAATTGGGTGGAAGTTGAACCTGGGATCTGGAAAGCTGTTATCGGCAAACCCGAACCCTACAACCTGTTAACTGCATCGGGTGTTGGCCCGTATCATGAAGGACTCACCAAACTAAAACCAGCTGAATTTCCACTTTCAAAAAACGAGATTACCGCAAAGATTATAGATGGCAAAACTTACCTGAGATTTCCTTTAGATCGTGGGGAGCAGCTATATGGTTTCGGCCTTAACTTTAAAACGGTAAATCAGCGCGGGAGGATTTTAGAACTCCATGTAGATCATTACAATGGCAGCGACAATGGGCGCACCCATTCGCCAACGCCTTTTTATGTGTCTTCAAAAGGTTACGGCATATTCATCAACAGCGCCCGCTACCTAAAGGTTTATGCGGGGGCAGCGGTACGCCGCGATAGTAAAAATCCCCCTGTGGTACAGGACCGGAATACCGATCCGGACTGGAATCCCCACCCATATTCCGACGGTGTAGAAATATTGGTCCCGGCAGAAGGAGTTGAATTTTATGTGATTGGCGGTCCGACAGCGATGAATGCTGTTCAGCGTTTCAACCTGTTTAATGGGGGAGGTTGCTTGCCGCCACGTTGGGGACTTGGATTTACCCAACGCCTGGAACGGATGACAGACGCGAGTGGAGTAGCCGCCGAAGCAAAAGCTTTTGAAGATAAAGGTTATCCCCTTGATTTTATTGGCCTGGAACCCGGATGGCAGAGCAAATCGTACCCCAATACATTTGAATGGGATGCTAAACGTTTTCCGGAACCGGAAAAACTGGTGAAAGAAATGCTTCATAAAAACATCAGGCTAAATTTATGGATCAATCCTTATGTTTCTCCGGATGCGCCGATCTATAAAAAAATACTGCCTTACACTGCATCGCATACCGTTTGGGCAGGCCTGGTACCAGATCTGAAAACCGATAGTGCACGGAAATTTTTATTCGGAACCCTGGAGAAAAATAAAATTGATATTGGCATCAGTGGTTACAAAATAGATGAAGTGGATGGTGGCGATAGCTACCTTTGGCCAGATTTGGCAACTTTTCCATCAGGTATCCCTGCTGAACAGATGCGCCAGACTTATGGACTGCTGATGCAGCGTTACACCACCGAGCTCTATCAAAAAAGGAATTTAAGAACCTATGGCCTGGTCCGTGCCTCTAATGCCGGGGGCGTATCTTTTCCTTATGTAATTTACAATGATTATTACAACCATCAGGATTTTATAACTGCCCTGATCAACAGTGGCTTTTCGGGTGTATTATGGACTCCCGAAGTAAGGGCATCCAATCTGCCCGAAGAGTGGGTACGCCGTTTTCAATCAAATGTATTTTCGCCCATGGCGATGATCAATGCATGGGCCAGTGGCACCAAACCATGGACTTTTCCGGAGGTTGCACCCATTATCAAACGGTTTGCTTTGTTGCGTATGCAGATGATGCCTTACTGGTACAGTGAATTTGCCAGGTATCATTTTGAAGGTATTCCTCCCTTCAGGGCCATGAATCTGGAACCCGGTTTTCAGGATCTGGTTTCGGTAAAAGAGGCCAAAAACTTAAACCTGGAGGAAAATCCTTATGCTAAAGCAATTACAAGTGAAATCAAAGATCAGTATATGGCTGGCGAGAATTTACTCGTGGCCCCAATGTTTACCGGACAGAAAAGCAGAAAGGTGATTTTACCCGCCGGGAAATGGTTCGATTTCTACACCGGAAAATATGCAGGTGGTGGCGAGGTGATCAACATCACCCCAGGGCTAGATCAGATTCCGGTTTATGTAAAAGACGGTGGGATCATCCCTATGGGAAAACCGTTACTGCATGCCCCAAAGGCAGGTGAAAAAGTTGACCTCGAAATCAGGTATTATGGAACAAAGCCAGGAGAATATAAATTGTATGATGATGATGGAGAAACTTTTAATTACCAAAAAGGCGACTATAGTTTCAGGACCATTAAGGTGTCTAAAGTAAATGGAAAATTGTTGGGAAGTATCAGTAAAGCTGAGAAAAATAAGCCTAATTCTGTTGGTAAAATAACCTATAAAATGATGACGCTATAATTTCCAAAAAGTGCATTTTCCTTACTGTTGAGGTGCTTTTTTATATGTAAATATTACTTAAACGTTTACGTAAAAAATCTAAATAAATGTTATTATAACGTTTATTTATTCTGAAATTTAGACTGTTAACCAAGCATTAATTTTACGGCTTCCATCTGTGTGTTTTACGCACATCACATCCCAAGTTTATTGCTAACCAATCTAACCAAATTATTATGATGAGTAAATCAAAACTTTATTATTTGCATCGCTGCAAAACTACATTAATTGTATTGTTGCAGATGTTATTATTATTCGGTTACACTTTCGCCCAAACCAGTGTTAGGGGAACGGTAACTGATGTTAAGGGAGGCGTTCTGCCCGGGGTATCCGTGAAGATAAAAGGAACCCAGCTGGCAACCTCTACAGATGGAAACGGAAAATATTCCATCGCTGCATCACCTTCGTCGGTTCTGGTGTTTTCATTCATCGGTTCCGATCCTAAAGAGGTAACCGTAGGCAACCAAAGCACCATAAATGTAACCCTGGCCGAAAGCCAGAATTCGCTTACCGATGTTGTGGTGATCGGTTATGGTACTAAGAAAAAGATCGATCTAACCGGTACCGTAAATTCCCTTCAATCTGATGAAATTACGCGTGCCCGCGCAACCGGGGCGCAAGAAGCTATGCAGGGCAAACTACCTGGTGTCGACATTAAACGAAGTTCTGGCAAGCCCGGTGCCGATTTTAGTATCGAAATCAGGGGGGCTAACTCCATTACCGGAAACACACAGCCTTTATATGTTGTAGATGGAATTCCGGTTGGCCAGAATGGTAGTGCGACCAATCCCATAAACGATATCAATCCTTCAGATATAGAACGGATTGATGTACTTAAAGATGCATCATCAACAGCAATTTATGGTTCCAGAGGCTCAAACGGTGTAATTTTGATTACCACTAAACGTGGCTCAAAAGGTGCTGCCAAAATTACTTATGATGCTTATGTGGGAATTGTAAACCCTTATAACCTGCCTCCGGTTATGGATGGCCCCACCTTTGTCAATTATGTACGCGATTATTTTTATGAGTTGCCCAGGGCTACCGCAATCCGCAATAATCAGCCCATTCCAACAACGCCAATCGCCGATAATACCATATTTTCTGCTACAGAGTTAAGCAATATTGCAAACGGCACTTACACTGATTGGATCGATTTGATTAAACGGAACGGTATTTCTGCCAACCAGAATCTGGCGATAAACGGTGGCGACGATAAAACCAATTATTTTGTCGCAGCAGGCTATCAGCTTTACCAGGGTACCATGAAGGCCGAAAGCACAAAAAAATACACTTTAAAAGCTGGCCTTGATAAAACATTAAACAAGACTTTCAAAGCAGGGGCATCGGTATATGCTACTTTTGCCGATATCCATCCAAGTAGTGGTGAGGCCTTCCGGAGCGCCTACAGGCTCCGCCCTACAGGTAGTGCCTACAATGCCGATGGATCGGAAAGGTTTTTTGCATACGAATCTGAAGCGCAGATTACCAATCCTTTATTTGAGTTCAGGAACGAAATCAGGCAACAACAATACCTGCATGTGCTGCCCAATGTATATGCTGAGGCAAACATCATAAAAGGACTTAAAATCAGGAGCTCTTTTAGTCCGGACATTACCTTTCAAAAGCAAGGACAGTATAACGATACTTTCTCCAAATCAAGATTGGGTACCTTGCCCAACAGTGCTTCCACAGCAGCCAACCAATGGGTAAATTATACCTGGGACAATCTTTTAGTATATAATAAAGAAATTGGCAAACATAAATTTGATGTTACTCTCGGTAACAGCTTTGAGTACCATCAGCAGGATTTTACTTCAAATGCGGCCACCGGACTTCCATTTAACTCTTTGTGGTATAACCTTCAATCGGCTACAACCGTTAACGGCATTGCGCCTATAATTACGGTAAGCAGTGGTTACAGCAAACAAAATATTACTTCTTACTACGGTAGGGCTAATTATACTTTTAACGATAAGTATTTATTTACCGCTACCATCCGTGCAGATGGCAACTCAATATTTGCGCCGGGCCGTAAATGGGGTTATTTTCCATCAGGTGCATTTGCCTGGATCGTTAATAAAGAAAGTTTTTTAAGTGAGGTAAAAGCGATTGACCTGCTAAAACTGAGGTTATCTTACGGTAAATCGGGTAATGCGGCATTAAGTAGTTATATCCAGCCTTACTTTACCCAATCATTGCTTAATCAAACGTTATACGATTTTAACGGAATTGGTGCTAACGGATTTGCTCCTGCTTTTGGAAATCAGAACACGACCTGGGAGAAAACAGACGAATACAATTTAGGTTTAGACATGTCAATGTTTAAGAATAGAGTTGGTTTACAATTTGACTTGTATCGTAAAACAACAGATGGATCTCTCCTGAATCAACAAATTCCGCTCGCAAATGGTTATCCCAGTACGCGTGCTAACTTGGGTACAATTCGTAATCAAGGCGTTGAAGTTGGTCTAAATACTGTTAACATTAAGTCAGACAAATTTAGCTGGAACACCAGTTTCAACTTTGCTTTTAACAAGAACAAAATCCTCGAATTATATGGAGATGGAAGAGACGATCCGGGCAATGGGTTTTTTATCGGTCAGAAATCAAGGGTGGTGTACCGTTATAAAATAATTGGTGTTTGGCAAAACGAAGAACTGGTTGCAGCCAAGAGTTATGGAAGAATCCCCGGCCAGTATAAAATCGAAGATATTAGTGGCCCTAATGGCGTTCCGGACGGGAAAATCGATCCTAATGACAGGCAGATTATTGGCAGCGATATGCCAAAATGGTTTGGTGGCCTGACCAGTACAATGAATTATGCCAACTTTGATTTCAGTGTAACGCTTTACACCCGTCAGGGTACTTTCGAAAACAGTGTGTTTTTGGAGCAGGCCATGAACGGCGATCAGGCCAGGGCGCGTTTTGGTGCTTTTGACAGGGACTACTGGACCCCTACAAATCCAAGCAATACCTGGGCAAATACTGCAATTGAGCAAGATGGAGATGCCAGAACAGTGGCTCAGTTCCAGAACAGTTCGTACACCAAAATCAGCAACATTACTTTGGGTTATACCTTGCCTAAAACCATGCTGAGCAAAGTTGGGATACAAAGTCTCCGTATTTATGCCAATGCATTTAATCCCTTCATATTTACCAAATTTATAGGCTGGGACCCTGAAAATCCGAGTGGAAACTCCTTCCTGAACCAGGATTTCAGAACCCGCACTTTCATGTTCGGTTTAACATTAACCTTATAAACGGCAGTGATTATTTAACAATAGATATGATGAAAAATACCAACATAAAACACATACTAATCAGTTTATCAGCTTTGCTGCTTACCGTAGCGGGCTGTAAAAAATTTACAGATGAATACAATCCTGCAAATCGAACTGCTGAAGGTTATTATGATAAATTTTCAGGTTTCGAAGATTTATCCAAGTCTAATTATGCTACTCTGAGGGGGATAATTAACTTTCCTACATTTTTTAATTTAGGTACCGATACATATAGCACGCCTAATGTTAATGATAACAACGGAGAAAATTTATATAATGTAAATCTCAATTCGCAAAATCCGAATTCATTATCTCTCTACGGGCAAATGTATGCTGCAATCAATATAGCGAATAATACAATATACTGGGCTACGCAAGTAACTGATGGTAATGCCACAACTTTAAACATACGAGCTGCTGAAGCAAAAGCACTCCGGGCATTTTATTATTATTATCTAGCAGAAACTTTTGGCGATATTCCTTTAGTTATTACACGTACAACTGTCCCAACACTCTCATATACCAGAGCGCCAGAAAAAGATATATATGGGCAGGTAATCAAAGACCTTAATGAAGCCATTGCCGTTTTGCCGGCAACCACAACTGATTTTGGAAGGGTAACCAAAGGTTTTGCACAACATTTGCTGGCTAAGGTTTACCTTACCAGGGGATATAAATCATACGGAGAGGGCAATGCCGATTTTACCCAGGCAGCTAACCTGGCAGAAACAGTAATTACTTCTGGAACCTATTCCTTAAAAACAAAATTTTCAGATCTGTTCGATCCAACAGTGGCAAACTATCAGAGCAGCAACGAAATTATATTTTCTGTTCAATACAGTACAAATCCCCTTTTTAACGGCAGTGGAAACAGTTTGCAACAATGGTTTCTCTGGGATGTGCAAAATACTGCACTATTGGGAAGGAGTGTTTTTTATGGGAAAACAAACAATGCCATTGCACCCGATCCCTATTTTTTCAGTCTATTTAACAAAACAAGCGATAGCCGATACTTAGCTACTGTATACGATGCCGTAATTACGCAGGTTGCCGGAAAATACAACAACAAAGATTTTGCAGTGGGCGATACCCTCATCTATTATCCGGTGGTACCGTTCACCGCGGCACAAAAAGCTTTACGAAAATATATTGTAATTAATCCTGATGAGTATCGAAGTTCTCCATTTATTAATGGAGTGCGCAATTATCCACAGTTTAAAAAGTTCCGCGATCCTTTTGTAAGCGGTTATGTAGATAATGGCGGGGCAAGGGATACCTATGTGTTTAGGCTCGCCGAAACCTATCTGATTGCTGCCGAGGCTTATGTAAAATTGAATAACCAGGGCAAAGCGCTTACTTATATGAATGTATTGAGAACCAGAGCAGCCAAAACAGGGATTAATCCGGTATCGAATGTACTTTATGCCACAGAATTACAATACACCGGAACCGTTACACTCGATGCCATTTTAGAAGAGCGCGCACGCGAACTGGTTGGGGAAGAATTTAGGTGGTACGAGTTAAAGCGGATGTACGAAACAGTTGGCAACGTAGCTACAAATAAGCTCCTTACACGTTCTGTTTTATACAACGACGAATTAAAGGCTGCGCAGGCTGGCAAAACTGTACTGGATGCCAAATATCTTTTACGACCAATACCTCAATCACAAATCGATTTAAACAGAGGACCATTTCCACAAAACCCTGGTTATTAATCATATTTATGGAAACCTTAGGCCATTGAAGGATGAGGTTTCCGTAGTTTGCTTTACCATTATATTTTAACCTTAAAATTGCATTTTATGTATAGATTTTGTTTTTTAAGCCTCTTTCTCTTCGTTTTAAACTTTAATCAAATCTTTGCCCAAAAACAAAAACTTTGGTACAAAAAGCCTGCAACCGAATGGACGGAAGCTTTGCCCATTGGTAACGGACGCCTGGGCGCCATGGTTTATGGGGGGATAAAGGAAGAACTGCTCCAACTGAACGAAGCCACTCTATGGTCGGGCGGCCCGGTAAAAGAAAATGTAAACCCAACAGCCTATACTTATCTGCCACAGGTTCGCGAAGCTTTGTTTAAAGAAGATTTTGCCGCTGCACGAAAACTTGCTCAACAAATGCAGGGCGTTTATTCGGAAAGTTACCTGCCGCTTGGCGATCTAAAAATTAAGCAGGATTTTGGCAACAGTGAGGCATCGGCTTATACACGCGAATTGAATATTGAACGTGCAGTTGCCACAACCAGTTTTACAGTAGATGGGGTGAAGTACAAACGCGAAATTTTTTCGAGTGCTCCGGATCAGGTGATGGTAATGCGGATTTCGGCTAGCAAACCGCAAATGCTTAATTTTTTGGTTAGTACCCAAACACAATTGCGTGCGAAAGCTAGTGTTTTATCAGCTGATATTTTATCATTAAAAGGAAGGGCGCCAGCCCACGTAGATCCAAATTATGTAAAAAATACCAAAGATCCCATCCGGTATGGAACTGATCAGGATTGCGCCGGAATGCCTTTCGACCTGCTTGCCAGGGCGGTAAGTAAAGATGGCAAAATCACTGTAGATACTTCAGGGATTACCGTAAGTGGTGCTACAGAGGTATTGGTATACATTGCTGCGGCAACAGGCTTTAATGGTTTTAACCATTGTCCTGATTTAAATCCAACCGATCTGGCCAGAAAGAAACTTGATGCTGCAACCCAAAAAACATGGTCTGTTTTATTGAATGCACATTTAAAAGATTTTCAAAATTACTTTAACAGGGTATTTTTTGAACTGAATCCACATGAACAATCAAAAACCAACCTGCCAACAGATGAAAGGCTGGAGGCTTATACTAAAGGGGCAACCGATCCCGAACTGGAAGCCATGTATTTTCAATATGGCCGGTACCTGTTAATCAGCAGTTCGAGGGTTACGGGGGTACCCGCCAATTTGCAGGGCATCTGGAACAAAGAGATGCGCCCGCCATGGAGCTCTAATTATACCACCAATATTAATGTACAGATGAATTATTGGCTGGCAGAAAGCTGTAACCTGTCTGAAATGCATACGCCACTTTTTGGATTGATCAAGAACCTTTCGGTAACCGGCGCAAAAATATCTTCCTCATTTTATCAAACAAAGGGCTGGGTTACCCACCACAATAGCGATATCTGGGCATTGGCAAATCCGGTAGGCAATTTAGGTGCAGGCGACCCAAAATGGGCCAACTGGCCAGTGGGAGGCGATTGGCTCAGCCGTCATTTATGGGAACATTACGAATTTACCCAGGATAAAGCGTTTCTGGCTACCACGGCCTATCCTTTAATGAAAGGAGCTGCCGAATTTACATTAGGCTGGCTGATTCCCGATCAAACAGGGCATCTGGTAACTGCACCTTCCTTCTCTCCTGAAAATGATTTTTTTTATGGCAACAAAAAGGTTGGGCAGGTATCGGTTGCCACTACAATGGATATTGGCATCATCAGGGATTTGTTTGATAACCTGATTGCCGCCAGCAAAATTTTAAATACCGATAAAGCCTTCAGGGATACACTTGTTGCAACAAAAGCCAAGCTATTGCCTTTCCAGATCGGGAGCAAAGGCCAGTTGCAGGAGTGGAATAAGGATTACGAATCTCCTGATCCGCACCACAGGCATGTTTCGCATTTATATGCATTATATCCCGCCAATCAGATTTCGGCAATAAATACGCCAGAACTTGCTGATGCGGCAAAAAAAACACTCCAACTGCGTGGTGATGACGGTACCGGCTGGAGTTTAGCCTGGAAGGTAAATTTATGGGCAAGGCTTTTAGATGGTGACCATGCCTACCAGCTTTACCGCAACTTGTTCAGGATCACCCGACAAAACGGTACAAATTACAGCGGAGGTGGTGGTATCTATCCCAATATGTTCGATGCACACCCACCTTTTCAGATCGACGGGAATTTTGGCGGTACATCAGGTGTAGCCGAAATGTTATTACAGAGTCAGGATGAATATATTTATTTGCTTCCTGCATTACCAAAAGTTTGGGCAGCCGGAAAAATAACCGGATTGGTGGCCAGGGGAGCTTACACCGTAGATGTGAACTGGGCTGGTGGCAAACTCACTACAGCTACAATTACGTCGAAAAAAACAGGAATGTGCAAGGTTTTATCTGCGCAGAAATTACAAATCAAGAATATAGGACAGATTAAAACTACGAAAGTGGCAAAAGGATATATGCTTCAGTTTAAAGCAACGGCAGGCCGCATATATACTTTATCTGCATTATAAACACAGCCATAAGTGCATTAAATTATAAACAAACAAAATGAAAAGAATAACATTCACTTTAATGGCACTGGCATTTTTAATTCAGGCTTATGCCCAAAATACAGCCCCTGAAGTACAGGATGAAAAAAAGATGGAGTGGTGGAAGGAAGCCAAATTCGGGATGTTTATCCACTGGGGTATTTATTCGGTTCCGGCAGGGGTATACCAGGATAAACCTGTAAAAGGCATTGGAGAATGGATCATGAATACGGCCAAAATTCCGGTGGCCGAATACCGCAAATATGCACCACAGTTTAATCCTGATCGCTACAATCCCGAAGCCTGGGTTAAAATGGCTAAAGATGCAGGTATGAAATACATTATCATTACCTCCAAACACCATGATGGTTTTGCCCTGTTCGATTCAAAAGTGACCACATGGGATATTATGGATGCCTCGCCATATAAAAAGGATATATTAAAACCACTGGTTGACGCCTGCAGAAAAGCCGGCATAAAAATCGGGTTTTATTATTCGCAGGCCCAGGATTGGACACACCCGGGAGGTGCTGTAAGCGGTGGTGCATGGGATGAGGTGCAAAAGGGCAGTTTCGATACCTATCTTGATAAGGTATCTATTCCACAGGTGAAAGAAATTTTGTCTAATTATGGTGAACCTGATATTTTATGGTGGGATACCCCGCAGAACATGACGCCTGAACGTGCGGCTAAATTTGAAGTCATCCTAAAAGATCATCCCAACCTGATTACCAACAATAGATTGGGTGGAGGTTACAATGGTGATACCGAAACACCAGAACAATTTGTACCATCAACAGGTTTTCCGGGGCGCAATTGGGAGGCCTGCATGACGATTAACGATACCTGGGGCTTTAAATCAACCGATCAGGATTGGAAAAGTACCAAAACCCTGATCCGTAACTTAACTGATATTGTAAGTAAGGGCGGTAATTTTCTGTTAAACGTTGGCCCCGATGCCCGTGGAGAAATACCATCAGCCAGTATGGAACGTTTGGCCGAAATAGGTAAATGGATCAGGCTAAACCAGGAAGCTGTTTATGGCACAACAGCAAGTCCTTTTCCTTACCTGTCGTGGGGGAGGGCAACGCGTAAGCAGCAAAAACTTTACCTCCATGTTTTCGACAATCCGAAAGATGGTAAGCTAAAAGTACCCATGTTGAATAAAGTAAAAAAGGCTTACCTTTTAAGTGATGCTGCAAAAGTATTAAAAACCACAAGATCGGGTAAAAATCTGGAAATTATGCTGCCAAAGCAATTGCCTGATACCATTAATACAGTTGTGGTAGTCGAGTTTATCGGCGAACCTGATGTAGCACCATCGCCTGTTGCAGGCAAAAAAATAACCGCTTCATCAGAACAGTCGGGAGCAGGTGCAAAAAATCTTCTGGACGGCAACAGGTTAACCAAATGGGAAGCCGCTAAGGGCCTGAAAGATGCCGTTTTAGAAATAGACCTGGCTAATGATTTTAACATATCAACCCTTATTGTTGATGAACCATGGCATCCATGGGAAAATAAAAAACAGGAAATTAAGCTGGAATACAAAAAAGGTGAGACCTGGTTGCCGGTTATGAAAACGACTACCGGAGGGATTGGATTTACTAAAAATTTTGCGCCCGTTTCTGCCCGATATTTCAGGCTTACCGTGCATAATGCGCAAACACAGCCAACGCTTTTAGAGTGGCAACTATATGGTAACGAATAATGATCGCCGCAAAACGGGTTTGATATAAGCCTTTGGAAAATTTAAATGACCAAAGAAATAATATGAATGAAGATGATGGATTACAGAATAACGATAAACGAAGAAGATAAAGTTACAAAGGTGCAGCAGATTGCAAACCAGATGATTCAGGATATAGAAAAAGGTATACTGAAAAGAAATGCGCAGGTGGCTTCTATAAATGAATTTAGCAGGGCCCATCATGTAGCCCGTGAAACTGTGGAGAAAGCTTACAAAATCCTTCGCAAAGATGGGTACCTGGTTTCAGTTCCCGGTAAAGGGAACTTTGTGGAAAAGGGGCCTGGCAGCATGGTAAAGATATTAATGATCCTCAATAAAATGAGCCCTTATAAAAAAGAGGTTTATGAGGCATTTATAGAAGAATTAGGCGATAGGGCGCAGGTACACCTCGAAATACACCATTATAACCCGAAAATATTCCGAGATATTATCCACGATAACCAGGGTAAATATCATTATTATGTGATTATGCCACATTTTTATTCAGGTACTGATGAAAATGAATATTTAGATGTTTTAAAAAGTATCTCACCCAATGAGCTCGTCATTCTGGATAAAGAGATCAATCTTAAAGGTGCCTTTATTTCAGTGTTTCAGGATTTTGAAATGGATATTTTTGAAGCCATGGATAAAAATGCAGGCCTATTTGCGAAATATAAAAGCATTTCGGTTATTTTTCCGGAAAACAACCACCATCCGTTTGAGATTACCTCTGGTGTGAAGAAATTTTGCGACCATTTTGAAAAAGACTTTGATGTTTTATCGGATATCAACCAGGTCGAAATTTCGAAGGGCAAGTGTTTCATTACGCTTACAGAAATAGATCTTGCCACACTAATTAAGAAGTTGAGGGCAACCAATTTTATCCAGGGTATAGATGTAGGTATTGTTTCGTTCAATGAAACTGTTTTTAAAGAATTACTCGAAATAACCGTAGTATCTACCGATTTCTCGGCTATGGGGAGCCGTGCAGCAAAAATGATTATCGACAAAAAGTTTAAACAGGTTCGCAATTCTTTTAATTTTATTAAACGGGCATCGCTTTGATTTTTTTTAATCTTTTGTTTGATTATGCTACAGCTATTTAGGATCATATCTCTTTGGATCATCCTGGGCCTGTCTGCACAGTATGTGCTGGCTCAGGAAGGCAATCAAAATGTAAAATGGGGAAACTGGCAGAAATGGGGCGATCAGGGCAATGGCACCTATAGAAATCCAATACTGCCAGGCGATTATAGTGATATCGACTGTATCAGGGTGGGTAATGACTATTATGCAATTTCTTCTACCTTTCAATTTTCGCCCGGAATGGTCATCCTGCATTCTAAAGATCTGGTAAACTGGACCATTGCCGGCCATGCTGTAAATGATGTGTCTAAGATCTCCCCAAAATTGAATTGGGACAGGATGGATAGCTATGGAAAAGGGATCTGGGCAGGATCAATAAGATATCAGGCCGGAAAATTCTGGATTTATTTTGGAACTCCTGACGAGGGTTATTTCATGACCTCTTCGAAAAACATCAAAGGACCCTGGTCGCCTTTGGTTAACGTATTGGCCGAAAAAGGTTGGGACGATTGCTGTCCTTTTTGGGATGACGATGGTCAGGCTTATCTGGTGGGAACTAATTTTGCCGATGATTATAAAATCCACTTATTTAAGCTGAGCCAGAACGGAGAAAAAATGATCAAAGGGTCAGATCAGGTGATCTATCAATCCAAAGGGAGTGAGGCCAGTAAGCTTTATAAAATTAATGGCCTGTACTATCATTTTTTTAGTGAGGTAAAAGCAGATGGACGGGTAGTAATGATCAGGAAGGCGAAAAAAATATCGGGTCCGTATAGCCCGGCAAAACAAATTGGACATGCACAGAAAAATTTTCATGAACCCAACCAGGGTGGAATTATAAATGCCGTAAATGGAAAATGGTATTTCCTTACACACCACGGCTCTTCCGGAGATTGGTCTGGCCGTAATATGAGCCTGTTGCCCGTTAATTGGGTAAAAGGATGGCCAATATTAGGCAAGGTAGGGAAAGATACAGTGGGTAATATGGTGTGGAGCGGCAAAAAGCCTGCTCCTGGGAGAAAAGTGCTGCCAAAATCCAGTGATGAATTTAACCTGGGCCAGATGCAGCAGCAATGGGAATGGAACTATCAGCCCCGGGCAGAAAAATTCTCACTAAAAGCAAGAAAAGGGTGGTTAAGGTTATGGGCTTTCACGCCTTTAGAAAAAGATAATCTGCTAAAAGCCGGAAATACTTTAACGCAGCGTAGTATGCGTACACTTAAAAGTGAGGCAATTGTAAAACTTGATCTTAGTGGGGTGACAAATGGACAGAAATGTGGGATAACACATTTTGGCGCACCTGAATATGCTTCGTTTGGCGTCGAAAATAGAGATAATAAGCAATTTATAGTGTTAAACCTGAAAGGTAAAGTTATAACCGGGCCAAAAATTGAAAATAAAATGATATGGCTAAAGTCTACATGGGGGCTTGATGGTCTTAGCCAATATTACTATAGTACAAATGGATCGGATTTTATTGCTTTTGGAGATCAGTACCAATTGAAATGGGGAAGCTACCGTGGAGATCGTATTGGTATTTTCAACTATAATAATGATAAAGAATCGGGATATGTAGATGTTGATTATTTCAGATATACCTACTAATTTAAAATAACCATTAGTACAAAATTTTCATTTTGCCAATATAATTTATTTACCAGCTGGCTTTAAAAGGACATAACAAAAAGCATCTAAATCCTTCTCCTCATTATATTCTTTTATACTAAGCGATCTATTCTCATTTTCTCTGAAAGAGGTTGCAGACCACCATTAATTGATAAAAAAAATCAATATGGATATGGTAATGCTCACTTTATGCATTTTTTGAGCATGCTTCTGAGGCTAATTTTACTAAAGTTAACCAATCATCATTAGTTGCTAACCAAATAACAGATTATGAGAATTTTTACATTAATCTACCACAAAACAAAAGGTAGGCCCAACTATTTAATAGCGCTTTTTGCAATGGCAATCAGCCTGTTTATTGCCCATCCATCATGGGCCCAAAACCCGTCGTTAACCGTTTCGGGGAAGATCACTTCTACCTCAGGCGAAACACTTCCAGGTGTAAGTGTGAGTGTAAAGGGCGGGCAAAACGTAACCTCGTCAGATGGAAATGGCGTTTATAAAATTACGCTTGCTAACCCAACAGCAACGCTGGTGTTCTCATTTGTAGGTTTCAAAACCATCGAAGTGCCCGTTAACAATAGAACAAGCCTTAATGTGAAGTTAACTGAAGATAATCAATCATTAGATGAGGTAGTGGTGGTAGCTTATGGCAGTACCACGCAAAGAAGCTCAACAGGTTCATTACAAACAGTAAACGCAAAAGAACTTCAGGATATCCCGGCGGCACAGATTACACAAAAACTCCAGGGAAAACTTGCCGGTGTGCAAATCAATCAGGCATCCGGCAAACCAGGTCAGGGCTTACAGGTACGTGTTCGCGGCAGTGCATCTCTTTCTACCGGTTCAACGCCTTTATACGTGGTAGATGGTTTTCCCATAGCTGGCGATATCAGTAACATCAACCCCGATGAGATCGAAAATATTACGGTGTTAAAAGATGCAGCCTCAACTGCGCTTTATGGTTCGCGGGCCGCTTTTGGTGTGGTGGTAGTCACTACTAAAGGAGCTAAATCCGGGCAAACCAATGTTTCTGCAAATGTTTACACAGGTATACAGCAAGTACCCCAAAAAGGCCGTCCGGATATGATGAACGGTACAGAATGGGCACAGTTCAAAAAAGAATATTATGAAGATTTAGGTCAGCCTGTACCTGCTGCGCTTCAAAACCCTGCACAATATGGCGAAGGATACGATTGGTACGATGCCATGTTGCGTACCGCACCTTTAACAAATTATAGTGTTTCAATAAATACCAATAAAGAAAATTTTAGCAGTGCCGTTGTTGCAGGCTATTTTAAACAGGAAGGTGTCCTTTTAAATTCAGATTATGAACGTTTTTCAGTTCGTCTCAACTCGGTTTTCAAAGTAAACGATCAGGTTAAGGTAGGTTTCAATCTTGCGCCTACGCATACTGTAAATAATTCTCCATCTACCGATGGGATGTTTTTTGGTGGTGGCGGTTTAATTAACAACGCGCTTTTAACTCCGCCTGTTCTTAACTACCAAAACCCTGATGGCACTTATCCGGTTACGGTTACCACGGCTGGCATTACGGCTTTCCCTACACCCAACTGGGTAAGATCCATTCAGGATATTACCAATAAAAGCAAAGACAACAGGATCCTGTCAAACGGATACATCGAATATGAACCGATTAGCAAACTGGTACTTAAATCAAGCATAAATGTTGATTTTGGTCAGTCATTGTTTCATTCTTTTCAGCCCTCAACAGCTTCAAGGGCATTTGCTTCTACACCAAGTGCGCTTTCTGCTGGGTTATTCGATTCTAACTACCAATATCAATCGTGGTTATCAGAAAATACCGTAAGCTATTCAAAACAGATTAAAGACCACGGATTTGATGTTTTAGCGGGTTTTACCAAACAGAAATACCGCAGTGATTACAGTGCCATCAGTGGATCAAACTACCCTGACGATCGGATTGAAACCATTGCCGGGGCATTAATTAAAAATAATCCTTCTTCAGATATTGTAGAATGGGGCCTGACCTCTTTTTTAGCACGTCTTAATTACAATTACAAAGGGAAATATTTAGTGGCAGCCAGCATCCGCAGGGATGGTTCTTCGCGATTTGGTTCGGCCAATAAATGGGGAAATTTCCCTTCGGTATCTGCAGGATGGGTATTAAGCCAGGAATCGTTCTTGAGTGATTCGAAAATCATCTCATTTTTAAAATTACGCGGTAGTTATGGTGTAATAGGCAACAATAATATTGGTGATTACCGGCAATATGCTACCGTATCAAGCGGCATAAATAGTCCTTTCGGCTCTACAACAGCTAGTGGGGTAGCCGTAACCAATTTAGGAAATGATGAATTAGGATGGGAAAATACCAAACAGTTAGACTTTGGAATTGACCTTTCTATATTAAATAACCGCATCAGTTTTACTTACGATTACTACACCAAGAAAACCTCCAATCTTTTGTTTTCGCTAGCTGTACCACGCGAATCCGGATTTTCAAGTTTTACCGGGAATGTTGGCGAAATAAAATTCTGGGGTCATGAATTTGCCATTAATTCGAATAACCTGATTGGAAAATTTAAGTGGAATACCAATTTTAATATTGCTTTTAGTGATAATAAAGTATTGGCGCTATCATCGCTGAGCGACCGTTTGTACACGGGTAACGGTACAGCAAGATCAATCACACAGGTTGGACAAAGGATTGGGCAGTTTTGGGGACTTATACAGGATGGGGTATATACCGATCAGGCCGATTTTGACCGTTCTCCGAAAAGTGTTAACTCGCAGGTGGGGACAATAAAATTCCGCGACCTTAACGGTGATGGGGTAATTAAATATGGTGATGAAGAAGGAGACAGAACAGTGATCGGAAACCCGTTTCCAAAATTTGTTTTCGGATTAACCAATAGTTTTACCTACAGGAATTTCGATTTTGCGGTGGTAGCAAGCGGATCTTATGGCAATGACATCGCCAGGATGATGGATGAAGGTACAACCAACTTAGATGGTGTATTTAATGTACTTAAAGAAGTGAAAGACCGCTGGCGTTCGCCACAAAACCCGGGCGCAGGCAAATATGGAAAAACAACAGCATCAACAGGTGATGACCGCGCTCAGTTCCATACCCGCTTTGTTCAGGATGGAAGTTATTTAACCATTAAGAACATTACCCTTGGTTATACCGTTCCGGTAGCGAAAATAAAAGCACTCAAAAGTGTTAGGGTTTATGCAAGTGTGCAACAGGCCTTTGTTTTTACCAATTATGATGGTGTAAATCCAGAAATTGGAACCGATTTAAATGGAAATGCACCAAATTCACTGTCGCAGGGCCTTGATTTTTCTGCCTACCCGGTTCCAAGAACATTCACTTTTGGGTTAAACGTAAATTTTAAATAATCATCTGACAATTAAATCTGACGATCATGAATAAAAATATTTTTTTGGCTATCCTGCTGCTGACTTCATTAGAGGCCTGCAAAAAGGGTTTTTTAGAAACACCTTCTAAAACATCATTAAGTACCGCCATTTTCTTTAAAACAGAAAGTGATTTTCAACAGGCCATTAACGGTGCTTATGCGCCCCTTCGAGGCCTTTACGGTGGACAGAATGGTGCATGGGCAATGGCTGAGCAGCGTTCTGATAATACTACCTATAAATACAATCCAAACGACAGGGGAAGTAACCAGTCTGAATATATTAAAGATTTTACCGATGATGCCAACAATCCGGTTTCGGCAAATAAATATTTTACCGATTATTCCATCATTGCCCGTGTAAACCAGGTGCTCGAACCGATTGATGGTATTGATTTTAATGCGGCTTCAAAGAATAATATTAAAGGACAGGCCTATTTTTTAAGGGCATTTGCCTATTTCGATCTGGTTCAATACTTTGGTAAAGTGCCTTTGCACCTTAAACCGGCCAAAACGCTTGATGAAACCTCACTTCCGTTAAGCAGTGTGGAAAATGTATATGCGCAGATTATTGCCGATGCAAAACAGGCTGCAACGTTGCTGCCGAATAAGGCTACGCAAGAGGCAGGTAGGACAACCTCGGGCGCTGCCAAAACATTGCTTGGCAATGTTTATATGGTTTTAAAAAGATGGGCAGAGGCAGAAACAATCCTCAAAGAAGTTACCGGATATAACCTGGTATCAGATTACAGTGAAGTGTTTAATCCGGCAACCAAAAATAATATTGAATCTGTTTTCGAAATACAATATAAAGAAGGAAATGAAGGACTTTCGAGCAACTTCTTTTATACATTTTTAATTCAACCTATTTCGGCAGAAGAGATCAAGGCTGTAACTGGTATAGCAGAAGTGCCAAGAACCATACAGGGGTTTAATCTTCCAACACCTGATATCATTGCCGCTTATGAAGCAAACGATAAACGTAAAGATGCATCAATCGGTTACCTCACTGCTGGTGGTGTAACTTATCCATACATCAAAAAATACAGCCATCCGCATGCGGTTACCAATAATACTAACGATAACTGGCCGGTTTACCGCTATGCAGAAGTGCTATTGTTCTTAGCTGAGGCTGTAAACGAGCAAAACAGACCAGGAGAGGCCTTAACCTATTTAAATATGGTGAGGGCAAATCCAAGAACAGGATTAACTGCAAGTACAGCATCAGGGCAAACCGCTGTCAGAGATGCCATACTAAATGAAAGGAGGGTAGAGCTGGCTTTCGAAAATAAAAGATGGCCCGATCTGGTAAGAACAGGTAAAGCTGATGAGGTGATGAAAGCTTTTGGTACCAGATTTAAAGCAAATCCGCTTAATTATTATTTCCCGGCTGGCATTACACCATCGCCATCATCTTATACCAATATCAGGATATTATTTCCAATACCGGCATCAGAAGTGGCCTTAAATCCTTATTTTTAAATTATTCAGAAGGAAACAACCAGCGTGTTGTTTCCTTCTTTGTATTATCCCAATATCATGTTCCATTCCAAAAGATATTTTATCGTTATCCTCTTATTGCTTAGCAGTTCTTTCTGCTTTGCTACACCAGCTGCACTAAAGCCAGTAGATTTAAAGTGCGAATTGTTCTATAATCCGCTGGGCATAGATGTTGCCCATCCAGGCCTCAGTTACACACTGAGTGCTGAAAATAGTAAACGCGGATTAAAACAGCTTGCCTATCAGATATTGGTTGCTGATACTGAATTATCGCTGAAAAACGATAAAGGCAATCTATGGAATTCGGGAAAGGTGGCCTCCAGTCAGATGGCATACATCAGTTATATGGGCCAACCGCTAAAATCAGGAAAAAAGTATTGGTGGAAGGTACGTGTATGGGATAACAATGGAGCGGTTTCCGGATGGAGCAATGCCGCAAGCTTTACGATGGGGTTACTAACGGCTAAAGATTGGGTAGCCAATTGGATTACTGCGGCAGGGGCCGAAAAATTTTCACTTAGTCCGTTTGGATACCGGGCCAAAAGTGCTGCTTCACAAACAACCACGAAGTGGGTACAGGTTGACCTAAAAAAAATATCGCCGATTTCTTCCATCAGGATCACTCCTATGTTTTTTGAGGATCGTGCAGGTTATGGTTTCCCATCCAACTTTAAAGTCGAAATAGCTGATGAAGAAGATTTTAAAAAGGCTACAATGGTTGCCGATTACAGCAAAAGGGCGTTCAATAACCCCGGGTGGAAACCAGTATCGTTCAGTATTAAAAATGCAACCGGAAGATTTGTAAGGATAACGGCCAATAAATTATGGGGTTGGGAGCAGAATTATCAGTTTGCCCTGAGGCAGGTTGAAGTGTTCTCAAATGGCAAAAATATCGCTTCAGGAAGTCCTGTGCAAGCACTCGATAACAACGAAGCCAATGGATGGGATAAACAAAACTTAACTGATGAGCCCTTAGATAGATCAGCTTTGCCCAACTACTCGTCGATGGCCTTGCGGAAAGATTTTTCGATAAATAAAGGCCTGTCGCGTGCTGTGATCTTTGTGAGTGGTATGTCTGAATTTGAACTTTCCATCAATGGCCAAAAAGTAGGAGAAGATTTACTAAACCCAGGGTGGACGGATTATAAAAAGACCATTTTGTACAGTACTTATGATGTTACGGCAAAACTAAAGGCCGGTAACAATGCCATCGGCATTATTTTAGGAAATGGCATGTACAATATCCAGCCAGATTCGGTACGCTATGTTAAATTCCTTAACTCTTTCGGACCACTAAAAGCAATTGCACAACTGCGTTTAGAATATGCTGATGGAACGGTGAAAACAATCGGCACCGATAAAACCTGGCAGGTGGCACCTGGCCCAATCACTTATTCGAACATGTTTGGCGGGGAAGATTATAACGCCAACCTGGAAGCTGCAGGCTGGAATAAGAGTGGATTCAAAGCCGGTAAAAACTGGAAATCGGCTGCCCTATCTTCAGGTCCTGGGGGAGGTTGAGCGGATTATCTTCTGCTGCTCCGGCGGTTAAGGTTATCGAAACCAAACCATTTGTTAAGGTAATAAAAATTAAAGATAACCTGTTTATTTACGATTTCGGACAAAATGCTTCCATGATGCCAAAACTTACGGTTAGTGGTCAAAAAGGAGCTTATGTGCGGATGATCCCGTCGGAACTTTTAGGCGCCGATGGCCTGGTTGATCGTAAATCGGCTACCCAGGATGGTGCACGACCAGCCTGGTGGCAATATACCCTTGCTGGCAGTGGAATCGAACACTGGAAACCAAAATTCTTTTATCAGGGTGCGAGGTATTTACAGGTTGAGTTATTTGCGGCCAAACCAAACGGACAACTACCAAAGGTAACGAATATAGAAGACCTCATTGTACACTCATCATCTACGCCTGTAGGTAAATTTTCTACCTCAAATACTCTCTTTAACCAAATTTACGAATTGGTAAGGTGGGCACAGCGAAGCAATATGCAGAGCCTGATGACCGATTGCCCGCACCGTGAAAAAATGGGCTGGCTGGAAGAGAATCAATTAAACGGACCAGCGCTGAGGTACAATTTCGATATGTCGCCGCTTTTCCGCAAAACGATGAGCGATATGGCAGATGCACAGCTGGAAAATGGGTTTATCCCCAATATTGCACCCGAATATTTTATAGCAGGTTCTCCGGAGCTGACTAATGGTTTCCGTAATTCTACCGAATGGGGAAGTTCATTTATTATCGTTCCATGGCAACAATACCTGTTTTCTGGCGATATTTCCCTGCTCGAAAGATATTATGAACGAATGAAAAAGTATGTTGCATTTTTATCCTCAACAGCTAAAGCTAATATCATTGTTACGGGACTTGGCGATTGGTATGATATCGGTCCGAAGCCGGCATGGGGTTCTCAGCTCACTCCGGTATCTTTTACCGGAACGGCAATATATTACTACGATAACCTGATTATGTACAACATTGCCAGGCAGCTCGGTAAACAGGCCGATGCAGATGCGTACCGTGCATCTAGCGAACAGATCCGTAAATCATTTAACGATAAATTTTACAACGCTACATCTGGATTATATGCCACAGGCTCGAACACCACCTGCGCTTTACCTTTATTTCTCAATATTGTAGAACCGCAAAACAAACCTAAATTGTTAAATGCATTGGTGGATAGTATCAGAAAAAATAACAATAGTTTTAATTCTGGTGAAGTGGGATACCGTTTTTTACTGAGGGCTTTGGCGGATGGTGGATATTCGGATGTGGTTTACGACATGAACAACCAGTCTGATAAGCCTGGTTATGGTTACCAGATTAAAAAGGGTGCCACCAGTTTAACCGAAAAATGGGATGCCGGTGTGGGCGATTTCGGCTCTCAGAACCATTTTATGTCCGGGCAGATTAACGAATGGTTTTTTAACGACTTAATTGGCATTAGCCCTGACGAATCTGGCGCTGGTTTTCGTAAAATCATCATCAAACCAGCTTTCGTTTCAGATCTTAAATGGGTAAAGGGCTCTTTTAAATCCATTAGCGGCGACATTTCCTGCAGCTGGAAAAGAACAGATAATGCTGTAGAACTGGATATTTCGGTTCCGGTAAATACCTCGGCAACGATTTACCTTCCATCCACCAGGCCCGAACTGGTAAAAGAAGGTGGCTTAGCTGTAAATAAAGCTGATGGTTTAAGTTTTTTAAGGGCCGAAGCTGATAAATTCGTATATCGAGCCGAATCCGGGAATTATCACTTTGTGATTAAGGACAAGTAGTGGGGAAAGTGAGGTTTTTAAGAATTAATTACAACAACAGATTCGAATATAGCAGTTGTCCAATAAAACGGTCGTCTAATAAATCGGTCGTCTAATAAAGCGGTCGTCTTTCCCGCGCAGGCGGGAATCTTAATGAATGTAACCTAAAATGGCCATGCTAACGCATTAGGGTTCCCAATCAAGTTGGGAATGACGTAACGTGCTATATCACATTCCAATATAGTTGTTGTTCAATAAAGCGATTGTCCAATAAAACGGTCGTCTAATAAAGCGGTCGTCTTTCCCACGCAGGCGGGAATCTTAATGAAGGGACCTATAAGGCCATACCCAGGCATTAGGATTCCCAATCAAGTTGGGAATGACGTAACGTGCTATATCAGATTCCAATATAGTTGTTGTTCAATAAAGCGATCGTCCAATAAATCGGTCGCTTTCCCGCGTAGGCGGGAATCTTAATGAAGGGACCTATAAGGCCATACCTAGGTATTAGGGTTCCCAATCAAGTTGGGAATGACGTAACATGCTATATCAGATTCCAATATAGTTGTTGTTCAATAAAGCGATTGTCCAATAAAGTAATCGTTCAATAAAGCGGTCGTCTTTCCTGCGCAGGCGGGAATCTTAATAAAGGAACCTATAAGGCATACCGAGGCATTAGGATTCCCAATCAGGTTGGGAATGACGTAACGTGCTCTATCAGATTCCAATATAGTTGTTGTTCAATAAAGCGATCGTCCAATAAATTAATCGTCTAATAAATCGGTCGTCTTTCCCGCGCAGGCGGGAATCTTAATGAATGAAACCTAAAATGGCCATGCTAACGCATTAGGGTTCCCAATCAAGTTCGGAATGAAGATACGTGCCCGAAAAGATTCCAATATAAAGGTTGTTCAATAAAAAACACTTATTTTTTTATCGGATGATCTTCCAAATAGAAAATAATCTTCCCACCATTGATAAGGGTTTGGTGTGAAAGCTGATTTTTATTAAAAACTTTTCCATTTAAACTAATTTTTGCGATATAAATGGAATTTTTACTCTTTTTAATGGCGGTTACGCTCAATTTTTTACCGTTTTTAAAGGATATGGTCGTATTTTTAAATAAAGGACTTGTAAGCTGGTAGGTGCCCGAAACAGGATCAACAGGATAAAAACCCATCGCTGCAAATACATACCATGCCGACATTTGTCCGGCATCATCATTGCCACTTAAACCGCCCGCACCTTCATCGTATTCTTCGGCTAAAATGCGCGATACCTGCAACTGTGTTTTCCATGGCGAGGCCGTATAATTGTATAAAAAAGGAATCTGGTGGCCAGGCTCATTGCCATGCCAGTATTCTTTTTTGGCAAAGAGCGAATCGAGTTCGTTTTCGAGCTTCTTACTTCCACCCATTAATTTGATCAATCCGGGCATATCATGTGGAGCATAAAAAGTATACTGCCTTGGAGTACCTTCGGTTATATAAGGTTCGCGGTGATCGGGATAAAAAGGCTGGTACCAATTACCATTGGCATAGCGCCCCCTCACCATTCCAACCTTTGGATCAAAAACATGCTGATAATTAAGTGCACGCTTAGCGAGTTCCCGGTAATCGCTTTGTTTGCCCAGATCTTTCGCAATGGTTGCCAATGCATAATCATCGTATGCATATTCCAGAGTCCTGCTTACCTGTTCCTTTTTATGAAAAGCATTTGGTATACTATCTTCCAATGGAATATAGCCATATTTCAGGTAACTGTTAATGCCACGCCTGCCTTTTCCGTTTAAATAATCGGCCGAATCGGGCATTTGGAATGCATTTTGCCTCATTAAGCGGTAGGCTTCATTGATGTCGTAATTGCGGATCCCTTTGTTGTATGCAGAAGCGATAAAAGCAGTGGCATGGTCGCCGATCATGGCGGCGGTATAACTGTTCCAGCAGGGGAAAATAGGCATCCAACCGCCTTGCTGACCTTTCAATACCATGGAATTTACAAAGCTATTGGCCAGATTGGGTTGCAGTAGCTCAATTAACGGCAATTGTGCACGGTAAATGTCCCACATCGAAAAATCATCATAATAACTTCCCTTGTCAATTGTTTTGTTCTGGTATTTCCCTGCAAACTGGGGGTATTTTCCATCCACATCATTATATAATCTGGGGTGTTGCATGGCATGGTAAAGGGCTGTGTAAAAGATTTTTTTCCCTTTTTCATTGCTGTCGCTAATACGCACCTGCGATAAAGCTTTTTCCCAGCTTTGATTGGTTTGTGCCAGAACAGCATCAAAACCGTTGTTTTTAATTTCGCTTTCGAGGTTGGCTTTTGCTGCGGCGATACTGGTAAAGGAGGTGCCGGAATAAACAAGTAGTTGTTCTCCTTTTTGCAGTTTGAAGCCGACGTAAGCACCAATATCTTTCTTATTACTGATGCTTTGTTGATGGGAGGTATGTCCTTCGCTGTAAACACCTGCTGTAGTAAAGGCTTTTTTAATACGGATGAAAAAATAACCGCTAAAACCGGCCGGTTCTCCCCAGGCCTGGTAAATGCGGTGAACAGGGTTGTAACCTGAAATTTCACCTTTTTTTGCATCAATTTGGATAAAGCCCTTATTCTGATCGCTGTTTGGGCTTACCAGGATGTAAACGCTATCGCTTTTTAGTGCAGTGATGCGCATTACACCACTTCTAAGTGTGGCGGTAATTTCTGTTAAAAGTTGATGTTTAGGTAATTTTAGCTTGTAATAGGATGGGGTAGAAACTTCGTTTTCATGAACATAATCTTCCGCGTATCGATTGGCTTCGGTTTCAAGGCGACCAGAAACAGGCATGATGGTAAAACTTCCATAATCCTGGGTGCAGGAGCCACTGATCCAATGTGTGGCCCTAAATCCATAAAACTTTTTATTATTGTAATAATAGGGCGCTAGGCATTTTTTTTCGGTAAGCTGGGTCTGTGGCGTCCATTGTGTCATACTAAAAGGTGGTGCAACCGCCGGAATGGTATTGGCCAGGCGCTCGGTTTTATCTTCAACGTGTTGACTGGCCAATGTGGTGCTGGCCGAAGTGCCGGAAAATGGCTGAACGTAGGGGATTACCTGCTGTTGCTGCGCAGAAACGGTATTAATATGCATGATTAACAGGAGCAATAGACATTGCAGCGTTTTCAAAGCATTTTTGTATTTTAAATCAATTAACAACATATTGATGCTTGTTATAAATTAGGGGATTTCTTTTATTGCTTCTTTATTTAAGTGCAATTTGGTGTTTTTAATAGAAACCTGACCTGTTTTTTTTAAGATGACCTGATGAGGATTTTCTCCTTTTTCTAACTGTAACCCGTCAATATTGATTGAATTTACATCATCAAAAACTACAGCAGGCCTGAAATCGGGTGTTTTAACATTCAGTTTGATGTTTTTAAAAGAGATACCTTTTGCATGGCGAACATAAAAGCCCCAGGCAGGCAACTCGCCAAACATGCTAAATTCAGGATAGCCGGCTTCATTTTCGAATACACTATCCAGTTTATCGATGGGGATGTTTGCCACTTTTTCAGATCCACCACCGCCATAAGTAATTTCGATATCTTCGAGTAACACATTTTCAACCAAATGACCAGGAATACCGGTAATGGATGCCGGAAGTAAGTTATGTGGTGCTACTTTAGGCAGAGGTCCTTCAAGCGGGTAACCTGCATCGGGCTTGAAGTTGGGGATATTGGCTTTTACCTTTGCAATGCGGATATTTTTTATGCTGCTGTACTGGTCAGTTTTGTTTCTGTGCCCTAAACGGATGAAAATGGCATTGCCGGTGTATTTAGCGTTAACACCTTCAATATCTACGCTATCAATAAAACCACCATCAACCGCTTCGAGCGCAATGGCAGAGCGATAGGTATTGTAAACGGTAATATTGCGTACTTTAATGTTTTTGAAACCGCCGTAAGAGCCCGTTCCAAGTTTAAAACCACTGGCACTGGAGCGGATAATACAATTGGCTACATATATATATTCGCAGATGCCCGGACTTCCTTCAGATTTTAAGCAAATGCCATCATCGGCTGCATCGATATTGCAATTGGTGATGCGCACATTTTTGCTGTTTACAATATCGATACCATCGTTATTCCAATAAGCGGTACTTTCTACTGTAATGCTATCGATATTGAGTTTATTGCAGTTTACGAAATCCTGAACCCAACCCGCACTGTTTTTAACGGTGATATTTTTAAGGGTAATATTTTCGCAGTTAGAAAATGCAATTAAGCGTGGTCTGTTGCTTTCTGATGGTCTTTTTACCTGCCAGGTTTCATCTTTCAATACACCCTGATGCAGGAGCAATAACAGATTTTTAACCACTTCGACACCGCGGCCATTAATGGTTCCTTTGCCCAAAATGCTTATGTTTTGCTGTTTTTTTGCGGAAATCAGCGGTTTAGCATCTTGTTTTCCATAATCTAAGCGGTTAATACTGCCCAGTAGTTCTGCGCCCTCTGCAAGGTACAGCATCACATTCGATTTCATTTCAATAGGGCCGGTAACGAACTGTCCGGATGGAACAATAACACGTCCACCTGCTTTTGCAGCCGCATTAATGGCCTGCTGAATGGACTTGCTGTTGGTATGTTTTAAACCAGGTTTTGCCCCAAAATCGACGATGTTGAATGATTGCTGTTGTGCGCTGGCATTTGAAACGAACAAAAATAGAATAAATAGACAGGTAAGGGCTTTCATCACTTTGAGTAAAAATTTCTTAGTTTACTGATGTACTTTTTGCATTAAGCTGCGGTACTTTTTATGCATTTGAATTGCTATACTTACAGGATTTCCAATGGTATTAAGCGGATAATCTTTTCTTCGGTTTACCCAGCTCCATTCCCAGGCACTTACCTTTTGGTTAAATTGTTTCATATCCAGTGCTTTTCCCTGTTGCATAGCCTGTGTTGCCTGTTCGAAAAAAAGTACCCATCGCGGTTTATAAAAATCACTTAACAACCCGCTCCATTGCCGGCAGGCATATTCGTTTAAAGGACTTTTTGCATCGCCCCATAAAGTAATCAGATCTTTTGCGTTCATTTCGTAAAGCGCTTTTTCGGCATCATTATTTCCCCAGGCCCTGGCCTGGCTAACCCATGGCCCAAGCATGAAATCTTTTCGGGTAGCGAGTAATCTGTCCATGTCATCAATTAGCTGAAGGAATTTTTGACTTTCTGTTTGAAAAGTAGCCATGTCCTTTTTTTCATAAGCAGCCACAAAGCGGCGCTGTAGGGGAAGGGCATAGTTGGCCATCACCTGGCGGGTTACATCTACTACATCATATTGAAAACCATCACTATTGCCACAGGTTGGGGCAGCTTTTATCAGTTCATCCCAGGCCGGTAACAGCTCAGCTTCCCGGTAATTTAGGGTTGTTTTGGCCCATCGGGTCAGCGAATCGAAGGTTGGGCGGGCCTGAATAATGGATTCTGCACCATCCCTGATGTATTTATAGGCAGGCACATTGTAAACTGTTTTTCTCAGAATTTCCCAGGCCTTTTGGGCATTGGGGTTGTTTTTGCCATATCTGTTCAATACAAAATTGGGTAGCCATGTATTAAGGTCTATCGGTTTAGCCTGCCAAACATTGGCCATCATCAATTCGTACAATACCGGATTTTGTTCTATTCCTTCCATGGTGAGGCCGATGCCTTTCATTTTGCCACTTTGTGGGTGATTTAAAGCTTCGGCGGGTGCGTTTGCAATAACATCCATACGCCCGAAAAGATTGGTGTTTCCGCCAAAATTGTGCAGCATATTCCAGATCCACGGTTTGCCATAAAAACCTGAGGTGCGTTTCCATACAGGTTCTATTTCTGTGGCCAGATCCAATAAAATCATCTTATCATTGGGTACAGCTTTTAAAAGGGCTTCTGTTTGTGGCTCCTTCCAAAATTTTCGATCACTGTAAAATAACCAGCCCTGCATTACCCATACAGCCTTGGGGTCGGCCTGGCTCATGCCATCATAAACCCTTGCGCTCAGCTTTCCTAAAAATTCGGGATCGGCTGACGGCGGTTCGTTTTCGTTAAAGGTATCGGCAGAGTACAGGTGGTCGGTACCCAATAACTCAGTTTGCTTCTGTAAGAATTTTTTTCCGATTTCCGCAAACATCGGGTCTTCTGAATCTAAGATATAAGTATCGGCAAAACCATTGGTCCAGTTGGTTGCTTTGAGTTTAGCCTTAGGGAATTTCTTTTTAAATGCGGCAGGTACATGGCCCGTAAAGGCTGGGAGAACAGGTTTCATACCAAGCGAACGCTGTCTGGCAAGGATTTTCTTCTGCAGTTCGAAATGACTTTTCATCCAGTCGAGTGGTAGCGGGCCGCCCCAGCCATCGATGTTGCCCATCCAGAACCAGGAAAAATAAGCTGGGCCTGTAAAGAAATCCTTAAGGTCGTTATCGCTGAAGCCCATTTCTTTGTATAGCAGGTACCAGGTATATTCTTCCCCGGTAATGGCGAGCGGCATATTAATGCCATGAAGTGCCATCCAGTCTATTTCTTTTTCCCATCTCGTCCAGTCCCACCAGCTCATGCTGTAGTTAAAAGTGCAATAGTTAAGGTAATAACGGTATTCGTAAGGGGTGTTTTTCCTGATTTTGTTTTTAACTTCCGGTAAATTTTGAGGTAATTTAAGGTTAACCCCGTTCCAGGTTACCTGGCAATGCGCATATTCCGTTAAATAATAATAAAAAGCTGATGCGATGGCCACCCCACTGCTTCCCCTCAATACAATCGTATTTTTTTTACTTTCGATTTCAAAAACATCCAGGCCATTTTCAGCCGCAATGCTTTCGGTTAAAAAAAACTGATGCTGTTTTGGTAAAATCCTTTTAATCAGTTCATTTGAAGAGGAAAGATAAGCCTGCGCTTTTGCCTGGGCTGAGGCCAGGACAAAAAATGCAGCAAGAATGTATATTTTATGTTTCATCTATGTGTTTTTTTAATGGTTTTTACTGCTCTGGCTTATACTTTTAAAAACCATTTTTTATCATACAGGAATTTTAATATTCCAAGCTGGATTAGCAGCACACCTAACCATAACGCTGCCGTTTGCCAATCAGACGGTATTTTGGCTATTATACCACCAAAAAGAAAATGCGAGCTTGATTCGAAATTAAAGAGCCCGTGCGCACAAACGTAAATCAAAATAGAATTTGTACCGATCCAGATAAAGGGCAGACTCCATTTTTGATAAGCCTTAACATCAATAATATAATAGAAGAAGGAGAATAGCACCAGACTGAATCCACCGGCAACCAGCACAAAAGAACTGGTCCACATATTTTTGTTGACCGGAAAAAATGGGTTCCATAGTAAACTAAGCGAAACCAGTATAATGCCAGCTATAAAGAGATATAAAGCTTTCCGCGCCAAACTGAAGCGACTGTTTTTTGTATTTAGGAATGTCCCGGTAAATACTCCTAAAAGTGCTGTTGCAATGGCCGGGATGGTGCTCAGCAAACCTTCGGGATCATAAACCATACGGTGGAGTTTACCAGGCAAACATAAACGGTCTATATAAGCAGCCAGGTTACCTTGAGGCGTTAAAACGTTACTTCCGAAGCCAGGAACAGGTATGGCAATCATGATGATGTAATAGCCCAATAAGATGCCTATTAGCCAGATGAGCTGTTTGCGCAAAGAAAAATTGAGGTAAATTAAAGCTGCAAAAAAAGTGGATAATGCAATGCGGCCAAGTACGCTGGCAAACCGGGTGTTTTCGTAACCATCCCATTTGAAAAGGCCATTTACCACCATTCCGAGGAAGATTAAAATTAATGTTCTCCTGACCAGTGCGTAATAAATGGCTTTTGCCGATTTTTTTTTATCATTTCCGGAATTTAAATGTTTTTCGTAAGAAAAAGGCATCGAAACACCAGAGATAAAGATGAAAAGCGGGAAAATCAGGTCGTAAAAGGTAAAACCATTCCAGGGGGAGTGGTGCAGCTGATTGCTGAGGCCAACAAACAGCCTTTCGAAAAAGGATAATTGACCATTGCTGGCAATGGTCCAATCATTGGGATTCCTGATCAAAGCGTGTTTTTTCATTACACCATCGGCCAAACCATGGAAAATACCTTCTCCGCTAACAATCCAGAACATGTCGAAACCGCGTAAGGCATCTAAAGAAAGTAGTCTTTTCTTTTTTGGTAACAAAGCCTGTGGTGCAGATTCGGTAATGGCCATAATATCTTTAAGTTAAGGATGGGTAATTTTGGTTTTCTAAAAATAAGCGCTGCAGAGAGAAAAATGCGATTTATTTTTTGATAATGGTATTAAAAATAATTTCTCCTTCATCATTAATGGTTTGTACGCGGATCAAATCTTTACTGACCGAAAATAGCATAAAACCATAAACTGAAGCCACCATCTGGGCATTATCAATGAGTTTTACAGGTGTTTTTTCTGAAGCCGCCCCTGAAATGAAATGATGCGTTTTGCCTTCCGGTTTAATGTATTGCAAGCTGTGTTCATGCCCGGTGAGGTACACATCTACGCCATAATGGTCGAGAATGGGTTTTAAGGAGCTTCGGATGGCTTTGGTATCATATCCGTCTGTCCGGCTTCCTCCGGTATACATAGGATGGTGACCCACAACAATTTTCCAACGGATGCTCGGGTCATTATCGCTTAAAACCTTGGTGAGCCAGTGTTTTTGTTGTGTGGTATCCTGACCTTTTACATTGGGGCCATATTCAGCATTTTTGTAAAACTCGGGAATTAGGGGATTGGTATCAATAAAAGCAATCAATACCTGATTATTCAGATCGCCATTGATCGGGAATTTTTTTGCATAATAACGGGCAGGCATTTTCCACCTTCTGCTGATCTTAGAGTAGGCCACCTGGGCATCCGGATTGGATTTATAATCGTGGTTACCCAGCACCGGGTACCAGTCCCATTGCAAAGAAAATGCCGTGTAAATATCTTCAAACGAATATTTAAAAAGCGGATCATGTTCGCTGATTACACCGCTAGGATAAAAGTTATCGCCGGTAGAGATGATAAACTGTGCTTTCACATCCGCTGCGGTAATGCCCATTTGCTGTGCTACCTGTTTCTGGTGGTCGGCTCCATTACGGCCCCAATCGCCCATGGCAATAAAATTAAGTGCGGAAGATTCTTTGGTCAGGCTTTTGGTTGGAGGAATATTTTCCGAGGGATTTTTTAACAAAACCTGCGCCTGTACAGAACTATATATAAATACGGAAATAAAAAAAAGAAAGTGTTTACTCATGAAGTTGATTTTATTTTGAAAAAACTTTGGAAAGCGTGGGTTTGGACAGGAGCAAATAAATTTCTCTGGCTGTTGGCACAGGTAAAAATAATTTAACCACCACTTGTCCCGATCTTTCGCGAGATAAAAAGGATACACACAGATATAAAAATCTGTGTGTATCTGTGGTTAAAAACCTTAGGTTAATGATATTGGGCCTAGTTGTATCCCGGATTTTGCACCAGGGTATTATTTGTTGCAATGGCCGTGCTTGGTATCGGGAAAATACGGCGATAAGTATCGGCATTGGTTTTCGATAAACCATAACTGTTTTCGAATTTACCAAACCTGATCATATCATTACGATGCCAGCATTCCCAAGCAAATTCTTTCGAACGTTCGTTGTAAATAACATCTAAAGTTAAGCTTCCCAAAGCAGGAGAAGTGGTACGGTTACTTCTTACGCTATTTACCAAACCAATTGCGGTAGCTCCCAATGTTGGCGTTCCGCCTCTGAATATGGCCTCTGCTTTCATCAGGATAATATCCGAATAACGGAATAAAGGCATATCGTTATTTTGGTTACGGTTAGTTGGGTTGGTATAATCGGCAATAAATTTAATGTTGCGGTAACCGGTATTCCAGGCAATTTCGTCTTTACCCAGGTCATAAGAACCTGCTGCCAAACGCGAGGCAGTAAGAGGAGTTAAGTTTAACGCGTAGGTGTACGCTGTAGCAGGACTTCCACCGGTATAAAACTGATCGTAACCTAAGTTGGTGGTGCTTACCATAATAGGGCTACCATCTGGCCAATATTGCGGGCCTGTAAGCCATTGTTTATTGCGGATATCGTTTGCATCGTTAAAATTTGCATAAAATTCAGTTGTTGTCATTCTCGGGCCACTTGGTTTATTGTTTGACAGGCCACCACCGCTGCTTTGGTTCATTACCGGATTGGTAAAAGAACCTGCCGTAGAACCTGAATACTGATAACGGATTCCCAGGTTTCGGTTAAGATCATACCGGGCCATAAACATATTGCCGGAAGAGGTAGACGCATCAAACGGGATCGCAAAAATAAATTCCTTTTGCGATGGTCCGTTTGTAGGATAAAACATCTGCAGGTAGCTCGACATGGGCTCAATATTGTACAAGCCCGAACTGATCACCTGGTCGCAGGCCGCGATACAATCATCGTAACGTGCCGTACCGGTGTAAACAGCCGCGTTCAGGTACATTTTTGCCAATATAGAATAAGCAAGGTATTTGGTTGGTAAACCATAAGTTGAAACACCCGTTGTCGATTTTAAATAGGGGATAGCTGCTTTAAGTTCGCTTTCTATATAATTAAATACCTGTGCACGGGGTGTATTGGTTTTTAATGCGGTAGCGCCATACAAAGTATCTAAAGGTACATTGCCGTACATATCCATCATCATAAAATAGGATAGTGCACGCATGGTTTTCAATTCTGCAAGGTTGGTATTTTTTGCTGCACCTGCCGGGGCCGATGCATTAATAATAGAGATGGTTTGGTTAGCCGTTCCAATAATATTGGTTAAGTAACTCCAGCCGGCTGCAACCCAGGCATTATCTTTATTCCAGGTATGGCGGTGCAGCTCCAGGTATTTATTTCCATCAATCCAGTCCGAAGCAAAAATAGGCAGTACCGATTCATCTGTAGATGAACTTTGCAAAAAGAAATAGGTAGTCGCGTAATCGCTTCTTAAATTGATGTATACCGGACCTGATGCCGAGGTTAACTGGGCAGCTGTTTGCGGATAAGACTCCGGTGTAAGTTCGGATGTAATGGGAATTTCGAGTTTTTGGCAGGAAGTAAATATTAATGCCCCTGTTAGTGCGCACAATATTCCAAATAATATCTTTTTCATGTCTTTAAAATTTATCTTTTAAAATGATGCGTTAAGGCCTAATAAAAAGGTACGTGTTTTAGGATAGAAGTTGTTATAATCTATACCCGGGGCAACGCCACCCTGGTTAATTTCCGGATCGATGCCTTTGTAGCCTGTAATGGTAAACAAGTTGTTGGTTGACAGGTAAAGCCTAACTGTATTTACATATTTGACCGGGTTTTTGAAATTATAGCCCAATGTGGCATTATCCAGGCGCACGTAAGATCCACTTTCAATGTAGCGGTCTGAATAGAAGGAGTTCCTGGTATCGGATATCTTATCATCTGCTGCACTGTTCAGGATATTATTCACAGCTGCACCGGCCGTATATGATAAATCTGCTCGGGTTGCATTAAATATTTTGTTTCCAAATGTTCCTCTTAAAAAGATGTTTAGCTCTAATGCCTTGTATTTAAAGGTATTGCTCCAGCCCATTAATACTTTTGGCTGCGCATTGCCCAGATAAAAGTAATCGGTACCTATACTTGGGGTTGTGGTAGTAGAACCATCATGTTTGTAAAAGAGTGAATTGCCACTGGCATCTTTACCCGCATATTTAAGTGAGAAAAACTGACCAAGTGGATAACCCACTTTAAGGATCTGTAAGGTTGCATTGGTTTGTCCCGGACCTTCAGGATCGGAGTAACGTACCGAATCACCGTTAGAATACGGACCTTTTAAACTGGTGATTTTATTCTTGTTATAAGCCATGTTAATGGTACTCGCCCATGAAAAACTTTTGGTATTAACAGGTGAGGCTGTTAAGCTCACCTCAATCCCTTTATTGTTAATGCTGCCACCGTTCGCCCATATAGCTCCACCTGGAACCAATGAGGCCGAAACATTGTATTTGAAAAGCATATCGGTTGTGTTTTTATCGTACACATCTACACTTCCCGTAATTTTATTGTTTAGGATACCAAAATCAACACCAAGGTTTTTGGTTGCTGTTCTTTCCCATTTAAGATCAGGATTTGAACCCTGAATTGGAGCATAGGCTGCTGCCTGAACGCCATTGTTGTAATAAGTACCGCTTATGCCATAAATTAATTGTCCGGTATAGGCACCAATACCCGATGAATTTCCGGTTACTCCATAACTGGCACGGATTTTTAAATCACTGATCACAGATTGACCTTTCATAAATTCTTCTTCGCTCACTCTCCAGGCTAAACCAGCTGAAGGGAAATAACCCCATTGATTATTTTTTCCGAAAACAGAACTCCCGTCACGTCGGATCGATCCCTGAAACAGGTATTTGTTTTTGTAGTTATAGTTTACCCTAAAAAAGTCAGAAATCATCAATATTCTGCCGTAGGTTAAGTCATTACCTAAATTAATACGGTAGGAAGAAATGGCGTAAGGATTACCCAATGCAAGGTTTGAAAAGCCAATGTAATCCGTTGGGAAATTGGTACTGGAGGTTTGGAAACCATCTCCGTAAACGTTATCCTGGTAAGTGTAACCCAATACCGCATTGATGCTATGGTCGCCGAGTTTCTTATCCCAGGTTAAAAATGTTTCAAGCGTTTTGTTGGTGTTTTCGTAATTGCTGCGCAAAGCCGATCCGTTGGTGCCAAATAAACCACCAATAAGTGTATGTGCTATCCCAATCCCCGGATCAGGGTTATTGTAAAAATTTGAAGTTGGATATTTGCCAAAATAGCTGCTGTAAAATTCACCATGTGCAGCGGTTGTTTTCTGGTAAGATAAATTAATGTTATAAGTAAAGCCGAAAGGCAGTTTAACCTCTGTATTAAAACCTCCCAGTAATACATTGTATTTGGTTTCATCCTGTGCATTATCAGCAATGGCAACCGGATTAAAATAACCCGAGTTATTCAGGTTTTCGAAGTAGCTTCCATCTGCATTGTATATAGGCGATACCGGCAAACGTTTAGCCGCCTGTAATAAAACAATGTTCTGCAAAGGTTCGTTGATCGATTTGCTACTCGAGTTAGATAGGTTTAAACTGAATTTTACCTTATCGTTAAAGGCATATTGATCAATATTCAATCGGCCGATAATACGATTTAATGAACTTTTACTTAAAATACCTTCCTTATTAAAGTAGTTTAAACTGGCACTATAGTTACTGTGCTCTGCACCTCCGCTAAAAGAAAGGTTGTGGTTTTGAGAAAAAGCTGTAGAACGTTCAATCGATTTCATCCAGTCCGTACTTGCGCCGAGGTCATCATTTGGCGAAAATGCGGCTTTATTGGCTGCAAGGAATGACTTTAATTGGTCAGCATTCATCAGGTCAAGCTGGTTACTCACTTTTTCAACTGCACCGTAGCCGCTGTAGTTTAATTGTGGCTTGCCCGATTTACCACGTTTAGTGGTCACCATAATTACCCCGCTCGCTGCACGGTTACCATAAATTGCAGTTGCTGCAGCATCTTTTAATACATCGATTGATTCGATATCGGCCGGTGCAATGGCTGCAATATCTGCACCTGGTATACCATCAATTACATAATATGGTGCCCCGGGACTGTTAACTGTTGATGCACCACGTAATATTACGGCTGCTGGTTTGTTAGGATCGCCACTGGCACTGATATTCATACCGGCAACCTTACCTTGCAACAACTGCCCAACATCAGCAATGGCCCCTTTGTTAAGCTCCTCAGGCTTAACTGAAGTAATGGCACTTGATAAAGTTTTACGTGAGCTCTTACCATAACCCACTACCACCACATCGGTTAATGAAGCAGTGGCTTCTTTAATGGTTACTTTATAGTTGGAGGCTGTGCCAATGGTAATTTCTTTGGCCTCATAACCCATAAAGGTAAATACGAGTTTATCGCCATTTTTAGCAGTAATGCTAAATGCACCTTTGTCTCCGGTAACCGTCACTTTGCTGGTGCCCTTAACCGCAACTGAAGCACCAATGATGGGCATGTTGTCGGTATCCATCAAATTTCCGGTGATTTTTCGTTCCTCCTGCGCAAAAGCAGGATTAAAAGCCTGGCTAATGAGTAAGAACAGCAAAAAGATGCTGCCATACTTTAAGCTTGTACATGTAAATCTCATGATTTTTGTAAATTTAGGTTCATAAATGGTTTGTTTAATTTGGTTATGTATGATTTTGAGATAGAATGTTAAAATTTAATGGTAGCTGGTAAATATTTAGCCACAAGTGCCTTATAATAAGGCTCCAGTTCGGCCCAGCTTTTTTGATTGGGGTTTTTGGAATACAGATCGTAAGGATTAAACAGGTTCACCCATTTAAACATTTCATGGTCTTTTTCATTCATCAGGTGATCGTAAGCGTTTTCGCGGTGCTGCGAATAAAAAGAGTGGTAACGTAACATATACAATCCTGGCTCAGGAATATAGGGTTTCATCATGTGGTACACATATTCATCGTGCCCCCACGACATGTCTACGTTATCAAGACCGCAGTTTTGTGTATATACCCCTAACTTTGTTTGGTAGATTTCGTTGTTGAAATCCGGATTTTGACTAAAAAATTCCGGATAAACAATTTTATCCGAATAGGCACAGCCTACCGGAAAAGTATCGCCTACCACAGCCCACTGCGGCTCTCCGAACAAACATAATACTTTACCCATATCGTGGATGAGGCCTACAAGTACCATCCAATCAGGGTGACCGTCATTTCTAATGGCTTCTGATGTTTGCAAAAGGTGCTGCATCTGGTCTAAATCTGTATCAGGATCAGAATCATCCACCAATTTGTTGAGGAAATCAAACGCACTCCAGATCGGCATTTCCTGTTTGTCGAACTTTAAATAATCTGCTTTTTTCTGTTTTACGAAATCGTAGGTTTGATAAGTATGGTTAAGCCTGTAAAATTCCTTTACACTGTCCTTTTCTGTTTCTTCGTAATTTCTGAACTGTTCTTCTGTTTTTTCAGCATTGATATTTTTAGGGTCGGGATAACGGATCAAAATATCCTCTTCCCACTGATCAAGGTTTTGTAACGGATTTTGGTCATCCTTCGAAGCTGCGCTTTGGTTTCTCATAAGGCTAGAAATTGATTTGGTTAAAAATTTTCGTTGGTTCGTAAGTTAAAGTTGAGTTTTTGAAAGCTTAAACTTTTATATTTTGCCAATTTTATTTACTTAAACGATTACGTAAAATCTTATTTTGGTCTTTATAATCCGACTTAATTTGTTTAAATTTAGTAGGTTATGGCAATTCTTGATTTTACAGGTGCCATTTTCTGCCTGAAGCACCTGGACTGGAAATATGCGAAAGAAAAAAAATAAACGTTCTTGTTACGATTATTTTATATTTTCGTTTGTTAACAAATGCCTTTTCCTGTTAAAGGAGGTGTTTGAATGCTGTAACCAAATAACTTATTATGAACATCAATTCGCCTGGAGCCATACCAATATGCCAGGGCTACTGTTTGTTTTTGATGAAGATACTGGTGAAGAAGAGGATAAACCGTTGTTACGGCGATAAACTGCCAACGATGGAAAATAATCCTCAAAGAAACTAACAAATACACTATTAATCATGGCGGAAGCAGTAAATATTAAGCGTTTGGCTCAGGAGTTGAATATTTCCATAGCCACCGTTTCCAAAGCCCTAAACGACAGTTATGAGATCAGTTTAAAAACAAAGAACAGGGTATGGGATCTTGCCAAGCAACTTAACTATACCCCAAACCCGGCAGCAAGTAATTTAAGGAGCCATAAAACCAAAACTATAGCCGTGGTAATTCCCTGTGTAGCCAATAACTTTTTTTCTTTAGCGATAAAAGGAATTGAAGAAATTGCCCGCCAGTATGGTTACCACGTACTTATTTATCAAACCCACGAAAATATAGAGGCAGAAGTAACCTTTACCAATAGTTTGCTCAGTGGCCGCGTTGATGGAATCCTTACATCAGTATCAAGCAGTGAATACAACAGTGAATATTATGCTAACCTGGTTAAAAAAATTCCTTTAGTGTTTTTCGACCGCGTGTACGAAAACCTGGATGCGGTTAGGGTAACCACCGACGATTATGATATTGCTTATGAGGCCACCAAACACTTAATTGAGTGTGGTTGTACAAAGATTGCACATTTATACGGCTTAGACAATCTTCCGGCAGGCAAGGCCAGGTTTGCTGGTTATGTTGATGCCTTAAAAGCCCACGAGTTGGATGTTAATGAACAATTTGTGGTTAAATATCATGATGATGAAACTAAGAATCTGGAAAATATTAAGGCCTTACTGGCCCAACAAAAGCCTGATGCACTTTTCTCTTCCATCGAAGAATTTATCATTCCCGCTTATACTGCCTGTAGAGCATTGGGCCTGCGGATCCCTTTTGATGTAAAAATGCTGAGTTTTTCGAACCTGAGTACAGCGCCGCTTTTGGCTCCCTCGCTCACCACCATTACGCAGCCGGCCTTCGAAATAGGCCGTGAAGCCGCAAAGTGCCTGTTTAAAATCCTTAACAATAAACAGCTGGATGATGAACAGAATATTGTGTTAAAATCAATGCTGATCAAACGCGAATCTACAGGCTGTTAACCGATATAAAATCTGGCCATTTAAGCTGGCCACGCGAAAACGTTTACGTAATTAAATAACAGGATTAAGCTTCCAACTTTGGGATTTTTTCTGATTTTTAAAAAAACCAAATATAAAAACACGCTATGAACCACCTGTCTGCATTCGATTATGCCGTTTTCCTGATGTATTTTATTATTGTTTCGGTGTATGGCTATTGGGTTTATCGGAGCAAAAAGAAACAGCGTACAGATACGAAAGATTATTTTCTGGCCGAAGGTTCGCTAACCTGGTGGGCAATAGGGGCATCTATTATTGCATCGAACATTTCAGCTGAGCATTTTATTGGCATGTCGGGTTCGGGTTTTGCCATGGGACTTGCCATTGCCAGTTACGAATGGATGGCGGCCGCTACTTTAATTATTGTGGCCATCTTTTTTCTGCCCATTTATATCAAAAACAAAATTTACACCATGCCCCAGTTTCTGTCTAACCGTTATAACAATACGGTAAGTACACTGATGGCGGTTTTTTGGTTACTCGTTTATGTATTTGTAAACCTGACTTCTATTTTTTTCCTTGGTGCCATTGCCATCGAAACCATTACCGGCGTTCCTTTTAATATATGCATTATCTTTCTGGCCATCTTTTCGGCCATTATTACCCTTGGCGGGATGAAAGTAATCGGGTATACCGATGTAATTCAGGTGTTTGTGCTGGTTGCAGGCGGGTTAATTACCTGTTATATGGCGCTAAAGCTTGTTTCCGAAAAACTGGATGCCCCAAGTGTGTTTGCTGCGCTTCCTTTGCTCAAGAGTGAAGCATCCGATCACTTCCACATGATCTTTTCGAAAGGAGATAAGTTTTACCACGAACTGCCTGGTATTGCAGTATTGGTTGGTGGTTTGTGGATCAATAATTTAAACTATTGGGGCTGTAACCAATACATTGTACAACGGGCATTGGGTGCCGATTTAAAAACCGGGCGCAGTGGATTAATATTTGCCGCATTTTTAAAATTGCTGATTCCGGTAATTGTTGTAATCCCGGGTATTGCGGCTTATGTGCTTTATCAGCGTGGTTATTTTCACTCCGAAATGTTGGATGCAGCAGGAACGGTAAAACCCGACCATGCTTATCCGGTATTGATGAATTTACTGCCTGCAGGGATAAAAGGCCTTGCTTTTGCTGCTCTTACGGCAGCTATCGTTGCTTCGCTCGCGGGAAAATGCAACAGTATTGCCACCATTTTTACCCTTGATATTTATAAAAAATTCATCAAACCCGAAGCTTCAGAAACGCGTTTGGTTTCGGTTGGAAGATGGTCGGTGGTGATTGCTTCTTTAATTGCCATCGTTATTGCACCTGCACTGCGTAGTTTCGATCAGGTTTATCAGTTTATCCAGGAGTATGTCGGGTTTATTTCGCCAGGGGTTTTTGCCATCTTTTTATTGGGTTTTTTCTGGAAGAAAACCACCTCACGTGCGGCACTTACCGCGGCATTGTTAACCATCCCTTTATCTACCTTATTTAAATTTCTGCCTGCACTCACCGGTGGTGCTATCGCCGAAATCCCTTTTTTAAACCGGATGTCGTGGGTGTTCCTCATCATTCTTGTGCTGATGGTGCTGGTTACATTAACCGATCCAAAAAGCAAGGATAATCCGCAGGGGCTCGAAATCGATAGCAGCATGTTTAAGGTTACGCCTGCATTTACCATCGCTTCGGTGATTATATGTGGCATTCTTGCAGCACTTTACACCGTTTTCTGGTAAGCTAAAATTAATTTGAAAGCCAACGCGCACATCATTATCTCTAACAAATAAAATGAAAACTAAGATCCTGTTTGTTTTTGCGCTCCTGATATCTTTCGGGGCAGCAGCTCAAAATAAATTATACAATATTAAAAACTATGGTGCGGTTGGCGATGGTAAAACGAATGATGCCATTGCGATTCAGAAAGCCATAGATGCCTGTGCAGCAGCTGGTGGCGGACAGGTAATTGTACCTGCCGGACATGTATTTTTAACTGGTCCGTTTAATTTAAAATCGTTTATAGATTTAAGGGTGGAAGGTGGTGCAAAACTTCTGGCCAGCCCCGACGAAAAATTATATACCCAAAGTGCGTTTAGAGAAAATAAAGGTGAAGGTACCATCTGGATTGGAGGAGAAAAACTTGAACAGGTAAGCATTAGCGGAACAGGAGTAATTGATGGCAACGGCATTTCGTTTATGGGTGAAGAATTGAGCGATTCGTATGTACTGAAACCTTTTAATGTGGTAGATCCAAGGCCGCATTTACTTACCTTGATTGGTTGTAATAAACTGAATATAGATGGGGTAACTTTTCAGAATTCGGCCTATTGGACGGTGCATCTGGTAGGCTGTAACGATGTATCCATATCGAATATTACCTTGCTCAATAGCATTAAGATACGAAACAGCGATGGCATCGATCTTGATCATAGTAAAAATGTAAGGATCAATAACTGTTATATCGAATCAGGTGATGATTGTATCTGTCTGAAAAACAGACGGGAATATGAAGAATACGGTGCCTGCGAAAATATTGTGATCAGCAATTGTACCATGACATCCAGCTCCTGCGCCATTAAAATTGGTTCAGAAAATATGGATCGCATCAGCAACGTGTTGATTAATAACTGTAATATTAGAAAGAGCAACCGGGGTATAGGCATCCAGAACCGCGACGAGGGGACGGTAAGCAATGTTGTTTTCTCCAATTTGCTGATCGAATCGAAACTTTTTTCGGATGTGTGGTGGGGCAAGGCCGAACCCATTTATATTACCGCTTACCCAAGGGCAACCAGCAACAACAAAGATGCGGGCTGGCGTTTACCAAAAGGACAAAGCAAAGGAAAGGTAGGAGCGGTAAAGAATATCTATTTCAGCAATATCCGTTGCACCGGAGAAAGTGGTGTGTACATCAGTGGCGAAAGTCAGGATAAAATTGCGGATATCTATTTCGATCAGGTGACGGTACATCTTGATAAAACCACAAAAGAGGCCGGTGGCGTGTACGACCGCAGACCGAGTAACGTAGAAGGCCTTGTTAAAAGCGCCGTTGCAGGGTTTTACTTCGAAAATACCGGATACGTTTGTGTACTAAATAGCAATGTGGTATGGGGCACCAATAAACCTGATTATGCTGGCAAAGCGATGGAACAAAAAAATGTAAGTAAACTCAAAATGGTAAATTTTAGCGAAACCACCGTAGGTAAGTAAATAATCGTAATGCAGGCGCTTTAAGATTCCCGCATGCGTGAGAAAGACGACCATTTTAAGGATTGAGCTCTGCCATTTGCCATGGAGACTCTGATAATACCGAAATTTTCCTGCGATTGTCATCCTGAGCGTAGTCGAAGGATCTTCATAGGTAAAATACATGTTCACTATAATTGTAATTAAACCCTTTAGGCTGTCTGTTTTTCAGTCCTGTTTTGCTATGTCAAAATCTTCCGTTTTACTTAAACGTTTACGCAAATAAATACCTCAAAAATCATTTAAAGGCCTTCTTTTTTTAACAACTTCGCTATACCATATTCGGTACACGAAGCTCAAAAGCATCTGATCGGTAATTTAAAACTAACCAAATATTTATCATGAACTATTGGTTTATGGTGTCTGCAGGAGCAGGAATGTAATTATTAAATAAATTAAAGTGAGAGAAAAAAGGTTATCCATAACTGATATTGCCAGGCAATTGGGAACTTCAACTACAACGGTTTCATTTGTGATTAACGGGAAGGCAAGGGAGAAAAATATCAGTCAGGTACTGATTGATAGGGTGGAACACCTGGTTTCAGAATTGAATTATCAGCCAAATGCCTTAGCCAAAAGTTTCCGCACCGGTAAAACCATGACGATTGGTTTTATTGTTGACGAAATCTCTCAGCCTTTTTTCTCGGGCATTGCAAAATATATCGATGAGAAGGCATCTGCTCACGGTTATAATATTCTCTTCAGTAGTACCAAAAACAGTAAAAAAAGAGGAGGAGAGGTATTGCAGGTTTTTAATGAAAGGCATGTGGATGCTTTTATCATTGCCCTGCCTAACGGACTTGAAAATGAAGTAAAGGAAGTGATTGGCGGTGATGTACCTGTGGTGTTGTTTGACCGGTATATTTCAGGTTTTGAAAGCGATTACGTATTAATCGATAATGAAAGTAGCGCAGCCGAAGCCACTCAGCACCTGATTGACAGCGGTTATAAAGAAATTGCCTTTGTAACGATAGAAACCGATCAATCGCAGATGTTAGACCGCACAAAAGGTTATGAGAGAGCCATTGTTATCGCAGGACTAAACCCGATTGTTAAACGTATTAATTATGAGGGAAAACCGGAAAGTGTGGCCGAAATTGCCGCCTTCCTGCAGCAGAACAATCAAATTGATGCCGTTGTTTTTGCCTGTAATTACCTAAGTATGGATGGTTTAGACGCGATGCGGCAGCTCAACCTTAAAATAGGTGAAAATATAGCCATGGTTTCGTTTGATGACCTGGAGGTCTTTAAATATTTTATGCCATCTATAACAGCAATAGCACAGCCACTTGAAGAAATTGCTGATCAGATTATGGAGATTTTGATGTACCGGTTAACCAATAACACCAATAAAAATAAAATAAAAGCGGTACTAACTACCCAGATGGAAATACGCGATTCGTCGCAGTTTAAAAAAACATCAGATGAGGTTCAACCAGAAGCCCTAACGGTCGGTAAATAAGCTTAAAAGGGTAGCAATGGTAAGCGGGAAAGAAAATATGGTAAAAGAGGTAAATGTATTGGTTGATCTGCCGGATTTCGGCATTGTAACGTTACCATTAGCTTATACGTGGCGTGTTGATGGCAACAGGCCCGGCGTTTATGTGGCAAGCTGTAAAATCATGCTCAGTACAGAAAACCAGCCTGAGTGGCTTTATACGTCAACATTTAATATTACTTATGGCCAAAATGATGATAGTAACGCCAGTATGGTTTCGGTATGTACAGATCAGGAAAGCACAAACCGCTACCATGAAATGATGCTGAGTATTGTATCTTCTTATATTAAACTCCGGGAAGATAGCCTGTGTTTAACTCAGCAAAAGCTTAGTGTGTAACCACATTATCAGAGTAATCCCTCTATCGTTGTAATCATATAAATCTGTGTAATCATACATTTATGAAAAAATTAGAACAAACCTGGCGTTGGTATGGACCTAACGATCCGGTTACCTTGCAAGATGTTAAACAGGCGGGTGCTACAGGTATTGTAACCGCACTGCACCATATTCCACATGGCGAAGTTTGGCCACTAGAAGATATTAAAGAAAGAAAAGCCATTATTGAAGCCGCCGGCTTAACCTGGTCGGTGGTAGAAAGTGTGCCTGTGCACGAAGCGATTAAAACCCGCAGGGCAGATGCAGGTAAATTTATTGAAAACTATAAAACTTCACTTAAAAATCTTTCTGCTTGTGGCATAAAAACCGTGTGCTACAATTTTATGCCGGTACTCGACTGGACGCGTACACAGCTGGATCTCGAAATGACCGATGGATCGAAAGCCCTTTATTTCAACTGGATCGATCTGGCTATTTTTGATCTTTACATCCTGAAAAGGGACGATGCCGAAGCCGATTATTCAGATGCTATCTTGCAAAGAGCCAAAGATAAACATGCTACTTTATCAGAGCAGGATCTGGTTGATCTTCGCATTAATGTGCTGATGGGAATTCCTAATGAAAAGGAAATAGAATTAGAAACCCTCCGCAATAGCATTAACGAATACAAGGCTATCGGTACACAGGGTTTAAAAGAAAACTTAAAGTATTTCCTGTCTTCCATTGCTGAGGTTTGTACCGAAGAAGGTATTAAAATGACCATCCATCCTGATGATCCTCCTTATGCCATTTTGGGTTTGCCCCGGATTGCAAGTACATTGGAAGATTTTAACTACATTATTAAAGCGGTGGATCAACCTTTTAACGGCGTTTGCTTTTGTACGGGTTCTTTAGGGGCTGGGGTAGATAATAATGCATTGGAGATTTTTAATGCAGTAAAAGAGCGTGTATATTTTGCGCACTTACGTAATGTGAAGAAAGATGAAGATGGCAGTTTTTACGAAGCCGACCATTTAGGTGGTGATGTAAACATGTACGAAATCATGAAAGCGCTAACTGCAGAAAATGCTTTACGCAATATACCCATTCCTTTCAGGCCAGACCATGGGCATCAGATGTTAGATGACCTTGCTAAACAAACCAATCCAGGCTATTCGGCAATTGGCCGTTTGCGTGGGCTGGCAGAGTTGCGTGGTCTCGAAATTGGTGTTACAGGAAATTATTAGTGTATTTTAATATGTCGAAGCTCAAACCTATTTAGTTTAGCAGACTAAACATCGTTTTTAATTTTGCATATTTTGGAATTTTTGATGCACTTTTTGATATAATTTATCAAAACTGATTGTGCTTGCCGGAGTTTTGTTTAGCTTAGATATTCTGAATAACTAACCAAATTATGGACACTTTCCGCAAATACATCACCCCGGGTACCGAAGCTGATGCAAAACAGCCTGATTGGGGAATTTCTATATTAAATGTGGGCCATTATATCCATCCGGCAGGGAAAAAATATCCGGATGCCGTGCATCCCGATGCTTACTTTTTTGATTACTCCAAAGGCAGGGTACTTTCAGAGTATCAGCTAGTTTACATCGCATCAGGTACAGGTACTTTTGAAGCCGAATTTATAGGTAAGGTAGATGTGCAGCCTGGAACCATTTTTTTCCTGTATCCAGGTATCTGGCACCGCTTTAAACCAGATGAAAAAAATGGATGGAGCGAGTATTGGGTAGGGTTTGGCGGAAGTTATGCCAACCACCTCATGAAACAGGATTGTTTTAGTGCAGAACACCCATTAATTTACATGGGTTTTAATGCCGAATTTATTAATATTTTTATCCAGTTGATTGATACCATTAAGTTTGATGGAATGGGGAGCAACCAATTGGCAGGCTGTTTAACCATTCAGCTTTTAGGGCTTGTATATGCATCTGCACTTTTAAAATTACAATCGAGCAGCCGCAAGGCACAAATTATCAATAACATTAAATACAGCATTCACGAAAACCTGAATAGTGATATTTCTCCCGAAAAACTTGCCGAAAAACATAATGTAAGTTATGCCTGGTTTAGAAAATCATTTAAAGAAATTACGGGTCAGTCGCCCGGCCAATATCAATTAAACCTCAAAATACAAAAAGCGGCAAAAATGCTGCTCGAAACTGATCTCGGTATTTCTGATATTGCCTACCAAAATGGCTTTGAATCTGAATATTATTTTTCCAGGTTATTCAAATCAAAGATGAGTCTTTCGCCATCAAGATATAGAAAGGAATTTTTAAACAGGCAGGTCAATAATTCCATTTGAATGGATTTATAAAATTGATTTTAAATAAAGGAAAAAATTTTAACCCAATAATAAAAATCAAAATATGAATCTCAATGATCAAAAAGTGTATTTATTCATATCGGGCCAAGCAGTAGATTTAGCAGGAAATAATTCCAGGATTTTACCTAACCAGATAAATAAAAATTGCAGGATCTTTTTACGTTAAAACATTTATTAAAAATGTTTCCGGTTGTTTAATCATTAACGGGAAGCCACGGTATCGGTAAAATTTCAGATAAACATCATTCTGTCCATAAAAAATAGAAACAAAAAATAAAGATGCGCAAAAATACATTGAAGATTGGTCTGTTCGGTATCGGCCTGGATACTTATTGGGATCAATTTGAGGGCTTGGAGACCAGATTAAAAAACTACCTTTCTATTATTGAAGAAAAAATTGCAGCTTTTCATCCTAACCTAGTTAACCTTGGGATTGTAGATAATATTGATAAAGCTTTTGATGCCGGCGACCGTTTCAGGAGCGAAAGCGTAGATCTTATATTTCTTTATGTAAGCACCTACGCACTTTCATCAACGGTTTTACCTGTAGTGCAAAAGGCAAAAGTTCCTGTAATCATTTTGAATATTTCACCGGAGGCCGCTATTGATTACGAAAAATTTAATCAAATGGGCGATAGTGTAAAAATGACAGGAGAGTGGCTGGCATTTTGTTCTGCCTGCCCGGTTCCCGAAATTGCAAACGTCTTCAATCGCACCGGTATAAAATTCCACCAGATCACAGGTATGCTCCACGGCGATGAAGAATTATGGAATGAGGTAGCCCAATGGGTGGAGGCCGCAAAAGTAAAAAATATTATGTCTAACAACCGGATGGGCTGTTTGGGGCATTATTATAGCGGTATGCTCGATATTTACACAGATATAACCAAACAGTATGCTTATTTCGGGGGCATATCGAAATGCTTGAGGTGGAGGAATTGGCCTCTCTGAGGAAAACGGTAACAACAGAACAGGTTGCCGAAAGAATTGAACATTTCAAAGATCAGTTTGATGTACAGGCCGATTGTTCTCCCGAAGATCTTCAGGAATCTTCAAGAACCTCCGTTGCCATGGACTTACTGGCAGAGAAGTATAAACTTGGATCATTTGCCTACTATTATAAGGGAACCGGTAATAAGGATAACGAAGATACAATCAGTTCTATCATTTTGGGTAATTCATTACTTACAGCGCGTGGAATTCCGGTAGCTGGAGAATATGAAATTAAGAATGTTCAGGCCATGAAAATAATGGACAGCTTTGGGGCGGGAGGCTCCTTTACAGAATATTATGCTATGGATTTTAAAGATGATGTAGTTTTAATGGGGCATGATGGCCCTGGTCATATTGCCATAGCCGAAGGAAAAACAAAAGTGAAGCCACTTAAGGTGTACCATGGAAAAGTTGGCAGGGGTTTATCAGTAGAAATGTCGGTGAAGAATGGTCCGGTTACCTTATTGTCTGTGGCCGAAACCAAAGATGGCAAGCTTATACTTTTAGTAGCGGAAGGAGAATCAGTGAAGGGACCTATTCTCCAGATTGGAAATACCAATAGCCGGTATAGATTTAGTATTGGTGCACGGAGGTTTGTAGATGCCTGGAACCTTAACGGGCCGGCCCACCACTGTGCTGTGGGCATAGGACACATTGCCGATAAGATAGATAAGCTTGGCGAATTGTTGGATATGGCTGTAATCAGGGTGTGTTAATATACTGGAATGAGGTTACAAACAGCCAAATCAGGAGATAAATAAAAACAGGCCGCATTCATCAGTTTGAGCTGGATGTATTCCTGTACTGATTTTCCGGCATCTTTTTTAATTAGATCGCTAAAATAATCGGATGTAAAATATCCGTTGATCATTTAGTTTATTTGATTGATAGTCATTATAAAAATAACAAACCCTACCTGGCTTTCGGGGTGGGGTTTGTTATTTACTGTTTCTTCTTCGCATTAGAGATGTTTTAGGGTAAAATCGTATCAGGTGGTAATGGTGCATCACGGTTGTAAACCATGATATCGGCCACTTCCTGTGCAATTTTAGCACCATCTAATTTTTCGATAAGGTAAAGTGCGCCATCGATCCCTGAAGTAACACCGCCAGTTGTTACGTAATTGCCATCTGCTACATACCGCTCATTTTTGATAAAATTGATATCAGGATATTCCTTCTGGATATCTTCAATTGCAGCCCAGTGGGTGGTTGCATTCTTTTTGCTGAGCAATCCTGTTTTTGCCAGAATATAAACACCAATACAAACTGACATGATCACAATCTCCGGATTTTTGGCTTTCCCGATAATCCATTTGATCAGTTTATCCGAGCCACTGCCAAAAGATAAGGTACTACCTTCGGGCATAATCTGGCCTGGAATAACGATAATATAGGGCTGAGGACAATTTTTTAACGTAAAGTCGGGTGTAATGTTGACAACTAAACGTTCACTTTTGATTTTTTTAGCAGATTCTGCAACGGTGAATACGTGGTATTTATCCTGGTTATAACGGTTTGTTTTTACAAATACGTCGAGCGGGCCGTTCATATCGATCAGTTCAACACCCGGATATATTAGGACAGCCACATTTATTTTTTTATCCATTGTGGTCATATTTATGACATTAAAGCTTTAATAAAAAAGCTGCCCGAAATGGAGGCAGCTTTTTATCAGTCATTTGATTTATGAAACCTGCATATTGAAGGCCGAACTGTTCATCAACATGGGTGCCTCTGCAACCAATCCTTTTCCAAGGCTATCAGCCATCAGCATCATATTACCGGGTGCACGTGCAGTGAGCAATTTGTTGGCGTTTGCCTGGTTGGCAACGGTAAACTTGGCAAATTCCGTTTCATTGCCCGATCTTCCGTTGATCTGTACATCAAAAATAGCCCTGGCAATTTCATCCTCCGTAAACTGGTAGAGCGTAAACGATGCAGATACTTCGAGGTGTGTTAAACAGTTTTTGCAGGCCACAACGCGCCACCTGCTCAGCACTGGTTCAGCGCCCAGGAAATGTCGAATGCCATCTATGGTAGCGTATGCAGAAAGTACGAATGAACCATTTATTTTAGCCCGGTTGATGCCATTTATGGTTAGCACCTTATCGCTTTTGTGTACTTCCTGTGGGGCAGATGCTTGCAGTTTCAAAGCACTTGCCTGGTCAGTATCATCAAGTGAGAGGCTCTCGTAAGTAAAGCCCAGCTGGTTCTCTATGTCGAAAACATCGCTCGAGCGGAAATAGCGTTCTTGCCCGTTCTCCACCATTTTAAAAGGGAAAAGTGGCGAATCCATGGTCAGCTGCTCGCTCGGTTCGTAGCCTACAGGTGGTTGCTGCCCTTCGTTATTGGTCCCAGGATATTGCTGGTCGGCAGGGAAGCCCGGTACCGAAAGGTCAAGATTGGTGGTAGAATTGTGTTTTTTCTGCCACATCCAGAATATGCGGTCTACATTGCAATGGTGGAAGAAGAAAATCGGGTCGAGGCCTGCAGTTTCGTTTTCGCCCATATCGCCGTTAGCGTTTGATGGTACATTGGGATTTGGAGAGTTGGGGTTGGCATCCTGTCCGGGCATATTAACGCCGCCTACCGAAAGGTGGATACTGCCATGTGGCGATTCAAGCGATTGTGCATTAATATTATTGTATTTGGGATCGTTCCACTCGCTGCGGGAAGTATTGTTAGAGAATACCGTATAGCAAGGTGCATCGAGGCTTTTTTTATAACTGTCGTACACACCACCCCTGAACTTGCCTACGGGTGTGAGTGGATTGTTGGGGTTAAACTGACCTGGTATTTCTACTGTACCACTCAGCCAGCCGATCACATTATCGTTCAATAATTGAGTGGTCAGCTTTACGTTGATGGTATTGGTGCCCGGTATATAATAGGCACTGTTATTAAGTTCGGCTGCTGCACGGTCGGTAGGTCGGCCCACCAGGCCTGATAACGGATATCTTACAGTTTCGTAACCCTGAGGTTTGGAATAAGAACTTACTTCCACATAATCATGCAAAGCCACTGGCAATACAAAAGATTTTAAAGGATTAGGGATGGTTACATTATTCGAAAAAGTGAAATATTCATCGGTAAGAACGGGCGGTACACCTAAAAACTCTTTGCTGCCATCCGGCTTAGTAATTTTATAGGTTTGGTCCCAGTAAGGGAGCATTACGCTTTCGCAGCCGGGAACGCTTTGTAGCGCTTTTTCCAGTTTATGCAGGTACACCCGGTGCCAGGTAGGGAAAAGTATATTGCCATGGTTGCAATAACCTCCCCAATAGCTGCCATCATAAGCGCCGCGGCCTACAAAAGGCTCCCCGTGGAAACCACCTAGCGTCATAAATGAATTGGGATGATCAGCTGGCAATGCCTTGATAAACTGCCAGGCTACTATAAGCTTTTCCAGCTCTTCGGGCTTGCCGTTATTAAAATCGTTGTAAATGTTTTGAATCGACCTGCGTACTTTTAGTGTTGATTTCATTGGTTAGTTTTTTTTATTTGAATGGATATGTTTATGATTGGGTAACTTGCTGTTTGCCAAATGCAAAGCGTAACCGGCCAGCTGAGAGGCTGTTGAGCAGTGAGCCGCCGATGATAAAAGCCATGCCAATCATTAGCAAACTTTGTTCAGAAGGAAAAAGCACACGGGCCGCGATTAGCGATAGCGCGCCAAGCAGACTGATGGAAAATGGAAGATAGCCAACCCGCGGCGCCCTGCGGAACAACAGGAACATGTGTACGCCCAGCATTATAAATAGTACCGGGAGCAGCCAGCCCATGTAGGGCAGCCTCGCAATACTGAGAGAGCCGAACATGCTCATGTATGCCGCCCAGCACATCGGGCATTTTGGAAAAAAGGCAATGAGTACACTCAGCAATGTCGAAAAGAAAGATTGCAGTACTGTTTTGGTTTTAGCAGGTACCGGAGGCGGTACAACTGCCTGTTTCTCTGCCGGAGCGTTGCAGCAGCATTTGGGCGTTAAATCTAGATGGTTCATATAGGATGTTTTTTCTTGTTTAGTCAACCAGTTTCTGATATTCGGCAAAGAAGAATACGGCTACACCAACCGGGCTTGTGCCAGTAGTAAACAGGAGTACAGCTATTGTAAATAGTATGGTTCACGGTGGAGCGGTAATTTTCTATTGCGTTGATTTATAAAGCGTAACCTAAAGATAGAGCCTGGAGGAGTTAGAAAAAACCGTTTTAATACTGTTTTTTATATGGATTATTTTTTTATATTATCGTTTTAACCTGAAGACTGTCGTGTCTGTATAATCTCATCCTTAAAATACTTAAAACTGAGTATAAAAAATGGAGGGTTAATTGTTTAGTTTTGGTGTAACCTAAACCAATTAGGAATATTTTTCAAGACTCCATACGTTAAATTAATCTCTCATGTATAAGCTCATCCCACCAACATTCCTGCTGCTTTAAGTGTAATCCATCTCGGCAATGTAGTTGAATAATTCAATTGCTGAATCGTTATAATATACCTCACAGGAGGAGAAACGGATATCTGGCAATGGGCTTTGGTATCGTCTCTTTACCTGTCCCAAACAACCAAACCAAACAAACAAAATTTATGAAAACAGAAAACTACGATGTAATCGTTATTGGCGGAGGCGCCATAGGCTTAGCTACGGCCTGTCAGCTCGGCAAGCGAAAGGCTTCCACACTGGTACTCGAACAATTTACTTTCGTAAACCAGTTGGGCAGCTCAGCAGGGGTATCGCGCCAGTTCCGGATTCCTTATCCGGATGAATATATGGTACAGATGGCTTTAGATGCGCAGCCCTACTGGGACGAACTGGAAAAGGAAACCGGCACATCCTTATTGGATAAAGTAGGGACACTCTGGTTTGGAGATCCTACAGTACACTCAACCGAAGGCAATATTGCTGAAGCAGAAGCCGCGCTAAAAGCCTTAAATGTTCCATACACTACGCTTACGGCAAAAGAAATTGAAGAAAAATACCACTTTAAAAATTTACCTGAAACCTATACCGGATTGTTCCAGCCAGATGGCGCCAGCATCAATTTCAAAGCCGCCATCGAAGCGCTTTTGAACCTTTGCAAAAAAGAAGAAACCGTTCAGTTAGAAGAAAATTCACCGGTGCTTAAGATTAACCAGATTGGTGAACTTTTCGAAATTGAAACCCCGAATGGCATTTACATCACTAAAAAACTGTCGATTATCCCCGGTCCCTACATCAACAGTGTAATCAACCTGCTCGATTTCAAAATAGAAGCAACTTATTGGAACATGTCATCCGCTTATTTTAAAAAAACTGATCCCAATATACAATACCCAACCTGGTTTGTATTCCAAAATGCAATAGGCGAAAATGGCAATCAATTTTATGGTTTCCCTTCGGTAGACTGGGACCATCCTGAATACATCCGCGTGGCACCCGATTTCGTGATCGAACCCATTGAAGAACCCAGCGACAGAACCTTGATTCCAAATCCGCAAGAATTGGGTTATACAGCTGAATGGGTAAAAGAACACATGACAGGTTTGAGCACCGAGCCAGAATATACTTCAACCTGTTTAATTGCCCTTAGTAAAATCCCGAACAAAGAACTGCTGATCGATTTTGCGCCCAAATATGTGCCAAACCACCAAAACATTGTGTTATACGCCACAGGATGGGCAGCGAAATTTACCCCTTTCTTAGGGAAAGTTATGGCCGATCTGGTATTAGACGGACACACCGATTTTGATATCAGTCCTTTCCAGTTAGGTTATAAATATTTTAAAGCATTCTAAAAAACATCTCAAAATGAATAAAAACACACCTTTAAATACAGGGAAACAACCTGATTTAAAAATAGAAGTTGCCATTATCGGCGCCGGAACCTCTGGCTTATATACTGCTTACCGTTTGGTAACGGATAAAAAATATGCCGCCAGCGACGTACAGATCTTTGACATGAACGATAAGCTGGGCGGAAGGTTAGAATCGGTAATTATGCCAGGCATGAATTTCTGGGGCGAGCTGGGTGGCATGCGTTACCTCACTTCGCAGGAAATTGTAACCACTTTAATTGAAGGTTACCCGCTTTCGGAGCCAGATTTATCGAAACGCATACCAGTATTGAAAGATAAAATGACGCCTGTGCCATTTCCTATGGGCAGTCCGGCAGAACTGATTATGTACCTTAGGAAAGAACACTTTAAACAGGATGCCTGGACGGTTGCGCAGGCAGCTGGAGAAAAACTGAGTACCCGCTATTACCTCAACGACGACGATTTCGGTTTCAGTTCAGATCAGTTGTTCAACAAAATTATATATGAAGTTTTAATGGCCGATCCTTATGTGGCAGAAACTTATGGTAAAAAAATAATTAAAGGAGCCTCGATCTACGATTATTCTTTTGAATTAACGAGCATAGACTGGGACGATATTAAACCTAAACTGGTATATAATTTTCCTAATTCGCCTTATGATCAGCGTAAAGTAAACGACTTGGGTTTCTGGAATTTAATTAAAGATCAGGTTTCGCAGGAAGGTTATGAGTTTTTAGCTAATGCGGGTGGCTATTATTCGAATACCATCAACTGGAACTCGGCAGAAGCTTTTCCTTACATGGTGGGCGATTTCACTGCCGGAACGATTTACAAAACCATCGAAGAAGGTTATGATAGCATTGCTTATGCGGTAGCCAATGCCTATACCGATTATGAAGGCAGCTGCATCTGGTCGAAAAATAAACTGCTTACTTTCACCAAAACGCATCCTTTAACAGAAACGCATAAATACCAGCTCACTTTTTTAAACCTCGAAACCAATACCAAATGGAATGTGTATGCGAATACACTGGTATTGGCGATGCCGAGAAAATCGCTGGAGTTGCTGGATCAGGAGAATTTCTTTTTCAATGTGAACGAAAATTCTTACCTCAATTACAATATCCGTTCGGTAATTATGGAGCCTGCTTTTAAAATATTAATGGGTTTCCAGTACCCCTGGTGGAAGGATCTGGACATCGATTCAGGTCACTCGATTACCGATTTACCGATGAGGCAGTGTTATTATTTCGGTACCGATCCGGAAACGAACAATTCGATGCTCTTGGGCAGTTATGGCGATATGGAAACAGAAACTTTCTGGAAGGCTCTTACCGATGATAAATTGCTTTTCGAGGTAAAACCAGCCAAATCGGCATCTTTAAAAGAATTGCACCAGCTGGATAGTGTACAGGCCACTAAACTGATGGTAGATGAATTAATGACCCAGCTGCGTGAGCTGCACGGGCAGGAGGTAACCATCCCAGAGCCTTATGTAACCTATTTCAGGGATTGGACAGATGAACCTTTTGGCGCAGGATACCATGCCTGGAAGGCAGGTTATTCGGTAGAAAGTGTAATGCCATACATGCGTAAACCCGTTGATGATGAGCAGATCCACATTATCGGCGAGGCGTATTCTGATCAGCAGGGCTGGGTAGAAGGTGCATTCTGCGTCGCGGAAAAAATGTTGCAGGATTATTTTGGACTGGACAGGCCGGTGTGGCTGGATCCAAAATATTATTTAGGTTGGTAGGGAAGGAAGTGATAAAAATTATCGCATAAAGCAAAGGGTATTCAATTATTTGGATACCCTTTTTTGTGAAATTCTTACATACTTTTCCTACGAAAATTTCATAGGCCAGTAGTAAGATATTCACGTTAATTAAACTGCGATAAATCGTCATTTCGACCGTAGTGGAGAAATCTTTATACTACCTTTTGAAAATATTTATAAAGCGTTAGTCATCCGATAGCTATCGGATCCCGCGCAGGCAGGAACCTTAATGCATCTAATATACTTTTGTGTTGCCCCATGCTCGGGCTTGCCTCGGTTCGCCGCCACCGAAGGGCTCTTACCTTTTTCTTGATAAAAAGGTAACCAAAAATCAAGGCTTGCATCTTTCCTTGTAAAAAGCTACGAAAATCTTGATTGCTGCAGTATCGAGGCTCTTACCCTTGCTTATCCCTGCGCGCACGCTTGATCCTGCCTTGGGCTGTGGGGTATGAAAAGGAGTGCAAAGATTTTCGTGCTTTTTCCAGCGGAAATCTGCCAGGCCGGTAGCAGGGCGTACAGGATTGTCCGTATTAATGATGCGATAAATCGTCATTTCAACCATAGTGGAGAAATCATTGTAATTTAACTTTTGAAAGTATTTATAATTCGATCGTTATCCGATAGCTATCGGATCCCGCGCAGGCGGAAACCTTAATGCTTTCACTATTAAGGTTTAATTTAAACTTATGTTTCTTATTGCATTGGGTCTTATATTTTCTTATCTGTCTTATATGGTGAAAAATGTAGTCTAAGTTTTTAAGCTCTCTTATTTAATGTCTTATTTTTCATCAGTGTATTGCACAAGCAAGTTAATAATGGCAGTTTTATCTTCGAGGTATTTATTACACATAAAAATTCCACCGAGCCCTGTTTTTGGATTAAAGAATAAAAAAGAACTCACACCAGGGTCGTCGCCATCGTGGCCAATGGTACCATTAGTGTACAGGTTCCAAAAAATGCCTTTGTTGCGTTTTGCTAAACTGATTCCTTTGGGTGGTTCATTTGCAGAAAACTGCGGGCTAAACATAGTCTTGTAGGAAGAATTTTTTAACAAAGATTCATCTCCATGGTAGCCTTTAATCATGGCCATTATATATTTACTAAGTTCGAGCGTATTGGTGCGCAAGCCTCCTTCAGGATAGGTAATAAAATGATAATAAGGAAATGCGGCATTGCGCTTATAATATGGCCGTGCATAATCTTTTAAATCTGCTTTATTCAGTTTCCATGCAGAATGGGGCATCCCAAGAGGTTTTAAAATGTATTTCGTAACAAAATCTGCATAAGGCATACCAGATTTAATTTCGATTAAATAAGCCGCCAATGCAGAAGCAATGTTGCTGTAGCTGGAAGAGAGTCCCGGAGCATCCTTTCCGAAATTTTCCTGATGGTAATATTTTCCTTCAGTAGATAAATAGTCATACATAAATCTACCTAGCGCACTATCGCTAACCTGTTGCCGGTAACCCAGTTCCTGTAGTACCTTATAAGCAGAACTATCAAAAGGGGCTAAATCGGTATCAAAATGATATACATTGGGGAAAACAGAAGGATTATCTACAATGCCAGAGCTGTGGTTGCTAAGGTGGCGGATGGTAATGATTCCATTGGGGGCATTCGGGTTAGTAATTTTAAATGGAAGTATGGTGTTGATATCAGCATCGAGGTTAAAGTAACCCAGTTCTACAGCTTTCATCAGGGCCACTGCAATAAAGGTTTTACTTACCGAACCGATATTCTGTATACTATGGCTGCTGTATTTTGTATGTTGCTCCATGTTGGCATAACCAAAATTATGCTGGTAGACGATTTTATGGGCATCAACCAATACCACCGACATACCGGGCAAACTATCTTTTTCATACAAACCCTGCAGTGATTTGCTTAGCAATTGTGCTTTGCTTTGACTCCATGCAATATTATTACAGGTTAATACAAGCAAACCTATCCATATAAACTTCCATTTTTTCATGTAATCATATTTTAATCTGCAGCAAATTTACAGATCGGCCAGCTGAGAAGATTGTAAAAAACCGAAATGCCCCGATGCAGGTAAAATGTAACCACTCTGATCAAAGAGGGAAGGTACTTCGTTCATAATGCGCTGATAAGACCTGATAAAGTGAGACTGGTCGTAATAACCATGGCGGTGGGCAAGCGCACTTAAATAACCACGTGATTGAAACTGATCAAGTTCATCGATAAGTTTCCTGAACTGCAAAATCTGCTGAATCTCTTTTGCAGTAGGCCCAACAAGTTCTTTGAATTTCTGTTCGATACGGCGTTGGGTATATCCTGATGGCAATACCAGGTTGGCAACGCGCTGTTCCTGAGCAGGTAGCTTTTCGAGCTGGTTGAAAGCCCATTGAATTAGCGAAGTATTGGCATTTCTTTGCAGATAAATTTGCAGGTTTTTATAGAGTTCTGCTGCTACAAACTCTGGTGCAGCCTGGTTTACATTCAACAGCCTGTTATACAGTTTTAGATTTAGGTATTCCAAACTGATTACATTGTTGACGAGCTCTTTCATCGGGAAATTGGTAATAAGTGCAGGCAGCCATGGTTTTACCTGAGCCATTACGGCCCTTGTATGCGGTGATAAGGTAATGCCAACGCGCCTGGTCATTTGCCCTGCAAGATAAATGCCTGCCTGTAAGTTAATTAACTGATCTTCAATTTTTAAAGAAACACCATTCCCGTCAATAAAAACGATTGTACAGTAACCATTCGGAAGCGCATATTTAACTGGCGTGTAAAAGGGATTCGGTATATTGTTGAGTGTCCAGAATTTTTGGATATAGCCGTGATAACGGTCTGGAACAGAAAGCTCGCTGTAATAGGTGCTCATTTTTTATTGCTGATCGGTCAACTTGCAATCATATCATACTAATATCTTAATTTAATAATTGATATCAAATTTGATCAGGTATAAATACAGTTTCTTCAAAATTATTGTGAATGCAAAAGTACCGACGGTGCCATCCCAAATGCTTTTTTAAAGGCAAAAGAAAAGTGCGAAAGGTCTTCGAAACCTACCTGGAGGTAAACCTCTGTGGGTTTCTGTTTTTTCTTCTGGATCAGGAAATGCGCTTCCTGTAAACGTTTTTGGATCAGCCAGCGCCTAGGCGCTTCTTTAAAAGTTTTTTCAAAATCGCGTTTAAAACCCGAAATACTTCTCCCCGTAAGGTAGGCAAAACGCTCTATGCTTACATTAAATTTGAAGTTCCTGTTCATAAAAGATTCCAGGTCGATTTTTCCGGGTTCGCTGAAATCGAAGATCACATTCCGAAGTTCCGGGTTGGTTTTAAGCAAGAGCAGTACCAGCTCTTTTTTCTTCAGGAACATCAGTTCGATGCTTTCGGTATCGGTGCTTTGGATATAAGGACTTACCGACTGTACATAATTTGCAAATAGCAGATTGGGCTCGAGTGGGATAATTGCACTGTTTATGGAAGAAACTTCTTCATGATAACCGTATTCTTTTTGAAAAGCTTTTAAAAAATCCTGGTTTAAAAAGGTAGAAACCGTTTTAAATTCACCACCTTCCGGGCCTTTTTTAAAATACCTGGCTAAACTGTTTCTTTTCGCAAAACAATAATCACCATTTTTTAGATGATATTCTTTATTCCCATCATAAAATGAAATGGAACCTGCAACGATATAAATAAAGATATGCTCCGGAATAAACTGCTCGGCCGAAATGGTAGGCTGGTAGTGGCAGGAGCTGGCCATTGATTCGTTCATATTGTTGTATTTTATAAATCGATCGTCATCTCGACCGGAGCATGGCGGAGAGGAGAGATCTATCTAAATAGATTTCTCGACTTTGTTGCACCCGATAGCTATCGGGTTCGCCCGAAATGACGATCACGCGTTGAATTTCTCAGAATGACAGATTTTTTCTTAAAGATACTTTTTATAACTCTCTTTAATCGTATTTACATAATCCTGATCAGACAATGTTTGCCTGTTTGCCATGCGTTTTTTAAAATCATCGTTTCCTACCACATACCTTAAGGTATCTTTCTCATCTGTGGCAGCTTCGTAAATTGCAGCTGCAACTTCTTCGGCGGTAGCCAATTGCAGGCCAGATAAACTGGCGAAAAGCTGTCCGGCTGCCCCAATAAAATGATTGTAATCTTCGATTACCGGTTTGCCTGAGAATTTTTCGCCGCTTACTGCACTAAAGTTAGTAGTAGTACCACCAGGCTCTACAATTTTTACCCCGATGTTAAGGTCGGCAAGTTCGAATGATAAAGATTCTGAAAAACCTTCTAACGCAAATTTTGAAGCAGCATACAGCGAAATTAATGGCAGTGTAAATTTACCTGCTCCAGAGCTGATGTTGATAATGGTACCCGATTTTTTCTCCCTAAAATGGGGAAGAATAGCCCGGATGGTGTCCATCACGCCAAAAACATTAATGTCGAATTGTGTTCTTACCTGTTCTTCGGGCGTTGCCTCAAAAATCCCGAATTCGCCATAACCTGCATTGTTTACCAGTACATCTATACCGCCAAATTTTTCTATTCCCTGCTGTATGGCCGATTGAATGGTTTCTTGTTTTTGTACATCAAGTTTAGTAATGAAGATACTTTCATTATGGATTAAATCCTGCTCTTTTTCAGGATTGCGCATGGTGGCAATGACATTCCAGCCATGAGCGGCGAAATGTTTAGCGCTTGTTTTTCCGATACCTGATGATGCTCCGGTAATTAATATGGTCTTTTTCATGTTCTTTATTTTATAGCACAAAGTTGATGATTAATTGAAGTTGCTGTTTTGTTGTACGGTCCAATATGTTTTGTTGTACAGCTCGAAAAATGTAAAATGGATGATGTTAGATGGATGATAGAGAGACTCAAATTGCATACCCTGCGCATTCCGCTTTGCATGCTTTGCGTTTAAAATTTCCACTTTGCCATGGGCACCATACTAACTAATGACCAATTAACTAATGACCAATGACGAATAGACCAATGACCAATAAACATTTTCATAACATAAAATTCCCCTTTAGTAATAGATAGTTTTTAATTATTTTCGTCCTGCAAGCTTAAACCAAACCATGCCTTATATCCTAAACGTTCCCTTTGCTGATAAAGACGAGGCCAAAGCGCTCGGGGCTTACTGGCTTATTGAAATCAAAAAGTGGGTTATTCCCGATCACATTGCAGATATCAATCGTTTTGCAAAATGGATCCCTTCAGGGCGTTTAGATTGCATTGTCAGGAAACCTTATTTATTGGCTAAAGCCACCAGGATCTGCTGGAAATGCGGACAAAAAACACCGGTAATGGCTCCGGCTGCCGTAAATTACTATCATTTAGAACAAGTAGACGAAGATGATCCTGATGGTGGTGAGGTTGCCTGGGTTAAGGGCGAAAATCCAACCTTGTTTAGTTATCTCCAAAGTGCAGATCTTCCTGCTATGGAATATTTAAAGAAAGTTCACCCACAGTTTAAATATAGTTTTTCAAAAGCCATTCAATTTTCGTATTGGGCAAATACCTGCAAACATTGCGGCATATTACAGGGTGATTTTGAACTGCATGATGAACCTGGAGGACCGTTTTTTCCAATCGTTTACGATCCCGATGATATCGGGATTACCTCTTTTGAACTGGAATTTGATTATGCCATTGAAGGCGAATATGGTGGCCAGCAGTTTGAAGAAATGGATTTTTCTGAGTTTTTGTAATGTTATTTTAAAAAGCTTCTCCAAGGCTGATATAAAAACCGCTCTGTCTTTCTTCGCTTTTTACCTTTGTACCGATGCCGTAATCCATGCGCACGCTTAATCCTTTTGCCGGATCGAAAAAGTACCTTAAACCCGCACCTACATCAGGCTTAAAGTTATTCAATGCGAAACTGGTACGGCCCCAAACGGTGCCCGTGCCTGCAAACAGCACTGCACCAAAACGGTTGTTAAATCTATAGCGTAGTTCGCTCTGTATGGCCAGCAAATTACGGTCACGGTACCTGCCCGAATAATAACCACGCATCATTTCGTCATTTCCCAATTGCGGAAGGATATAAAAAGGATAATGCTCGCTTTGTAAGCCTTGATAAATACCCTGTGCACCCAATACAAATTTTTCGCCCAGGTTCCAGAAGTTGCGTACGTTAGCCCCGAGCTGGCTCCCTGTAAAATTTGTACCGCCAAAAAAGTCGGGTGCATACTGATAGGTAAGCCTGCCAAAAAAGCCTTTGGTAGGGTAGTTGTTCGAGTTTCGGGTATCATAACTTTGCGAAAGGCCTATAAAGATTACTTTTCCGCCTCTTTTACCTTGAATTTCGGGCCGTTGGGTAAAAATTTTATCAGGTGACCGATCATCAAAAATATAATTTTCATATCCTAAAGAAACGCCTGAATAAAAATTCTTGATAAAGGTTCGTTCCAGGTCGAGTTTTACCTTAAACTGTTGTTGCTGTAATTTATCTTCATCCGCTTTTTTAGTTCGGTTGCCAATCCCATAAAAATTAAAGGGCATTTTCCTGAATCGGATTTCGGCGATGGCATGGTAAATATTGCCTTTGCTCCAGGCATCGCCCAAAATGCTGAAATTGTAGGTTTTTTTTGTAGAGTAGGAGGCTGTACCCGAAAAATTGGAGCTTCGGTTGGTGGTATCTTTACGGTCGGCATAAAAAGAAAATAAGGCACCTGTTCCAAATTCAAAACCGGTTTCCTGCGTGTAACCGAGCACCGGAATGGGCATAAAACTTGATTTCCGTGTGGTATCTTTCTCGTTTGATAACAACTTCTTAATCAGTTTGATCTGGGCCTGACACTGGAACATGATAAGTAGACCCGTTGCCAACAGCAGCATCTTTTTCATGGCGCAAATAAAGTAAATTATTTCAGGATTTTTATGAACTGTAAATGAAGACAGACCTGTTTTATTGCTTTCTGTAACTTATTTTTTTTCTTAGTCTGTTAATTCATTAAAATGTTCCTATTTTTAGACATAACTAATTATTGATTAATTTTTACAACAGGCATTTTGCTTATTCGTTATAGAATAGTAAACAGCTATATTTTTATGCATAAAGCAAAGTCTTTTCTTTCCAACCTGGTCTACAATAAATTTTTCTGGCAATTTTTCCTTGCTGTTTTCATGCTCGGTATGGCTGTATTCTTTATCCGGAACCAGCATGTAGAAGTGATACAGATTACCAGGCAACTGGATACTGCCGTGCCGCTATATGTGGTATTGGGTATTTTGCTTACCGGTGTTTACATTTTAGCACAAGGGCAGATGTATGTACACAGTTTTAAAGCCCTTAATGTTCATATTTCGCTAGGCAATGCCATAAAACTTTTTTTAAAGCGTAACCTCATCAGTGTTTTTTTGCCTGCCGGAGGTTTTTCGTCGCTTATATTTTTTACAAGGGAAATTGAAGAGAAAGGGATTTCAAAATCCAAAATCCACTTATCATCCACCTTATTTGCATTTTGCGGTATTCTTTCCGTTGTAGTGGTGGCCATTCCGGTATTGGGTATCGCGCTATTATCTACCCGATTAGGACGGGTAGAAATCATCAGTTTTATATTCCTGTTGCTTTTAACCGCATTTCTTTTTGTCACCATTTATTCCATTTCGAAAAAAGGCTGGGCTTATCAGTACATTTCGAAGATCAGGCCTTCATTGGTTACCGTTTTCGATGATATGATCGAAGAACACATCAACAGGAAACAGTTTTGGTTAACGCTGCTGGTTTCTATCATCATTGAGTTTATCGGCATCCTGCATTTATACATCTGTATGCTGGCGCTAGGTTTTCAGGCCAGTTTACCAGCTGCGATTGTAGGTTACATTGTTATGGTGATTTTGCTTATTGCCTCACCGTTTTTAAGAGGATTAGGGACCATTGAGGTCTCGCTTACTTTTATACTCGGGCAGTTTGGTTTTCCGCTTATTGCTGCGGCAACCATCACGCTAATGTTCCGCTTTTTCGAATTCTGGTTACCTTTAATTGGCGGCATCATCAGTTTTATACTCAAAAAGGATAGCATTATCTTACGTGTACTGCCTGCCTTTATCATTTTGATTTTGGGCGTGGTGAATATCATTTCTTCGATAACCCCGTCCATCCCAACCAGGCTTAGACTGGTAAGGGACATCTTGCCTGAAGACTTGATTGTAACCAGTAATGCGCTGGTGCTAATTTTTGGGCTCATACTGGTGATGGTGAGTATATTTTTGCTACAGGGATCGAAACGCGCCTGGTATGTGGCTTTGTCTCTTACCTTGTTTTCCATCCTTGGCCACTTATTAAAGGCTGCCGATTATGAAGAGGCCATATTGGCTTTAATTGCAGGATCGACGCTGTTTTATACCCGCGATAATTATAAACTTAAACCGCATCCAAAATTTGTAAGGGTGAGTTACTGGGTATTTTTATACGCCATTGCAGCAGTGTTTGCCTACGGTGTGCTTGGTTTCTATTTTATGGAAAAAAGGCATTTTGGGGTAGAATTCAAATTTGTTGATTCGGTAAAAGCCGTTTTAAAGGTAATTTTCTTTATTGATGATAAAGCGCTTAACCCGCTTACCAAATTTGGCACCCATTTCGAGCAGTCGATTTATGCGGCCAGTGGTTTAGTAATTCTTTTTATCATTTTTAGTTTGCTAAAACCATACTTTTTTAAACCTTATAACAGTCCTGAAGATTTTGTTGAGGCAGATACTTTGTTAAGTGAGAAAGGAAATTCGGCACTCGATTATTTTAAAACCTATCCTGATAAGTTTATCTATTTTAACGAGAGCCGTACCGCATTTATCAGTTTTAAGATTACCCGGCATTTTGCCCTTGTACTGGAAGATCCTGTTGCAGACAATGCAGAGGAAAAAATTGCCATGATCAAAAAATTTGAGGAAAGGTGTAAGGAGACCGGATTTATAGCGGCTTACTATAGGGTACCCCACGAATCGTTATGTTTATATAAATCAATCGGTAAAAAGTTTATTCCGATAGGTGAGGAGGCTGTTTTAGATCTTACTTCCTTTACTATCGATGGCGGTAAAATGAAAACCACCCGGAGCGCCATCAATAGATTGAGTAGTGAAGGATTTATTTTTAAGGTGTACAAAGGACTACAGAAAGAAGGATTGCTCCAAAAACTTCAAACTGTTTCGGATAACTGGCTGAGGGATTTAAACCAGAAGGAAGTGGCTTTTACGCAAGGTGTTTTTGATAAAACGATATTGAAAAACCAAACCATTTTGACCATTGAAGATGCAGAAGAAAAAGTTTATGCTTTCTTAAACCTTGTACCTGATTATGCACCGGGAGAGGCCACTTACGACCTCATCAGAAAAGAGACCGACGCACCAAACGGCGTGTTGGATATGCTGCTGGCCAAAACATTTTTATACCTTAAAGAAGAAGGTTTTAAAAGTGTAAACATGGGCCTGGCGCCGTTATCGGGAATAAATGGCGAAGATTTTACGCAAAAAACGATTAAATATGCTTACGATAACCTGAAGGCTTTTGCACAGTTTAAAGGCTTGAGGAAATATAAAGAAAAATTCTACCCATCATGGAATAAAAAATACCTGATATACAGCCATCATTACCATCTGTTACAGGTGCCAAATGCCTTAAAACGGATTTCGGAAGGCAGTTAACTATAGGCCGTTTTGGATGGCAGCAACTACTTTTTTGGTATCGTTATTAAATTTGTGCGATCCGGGTATCAGGCTTTTGGTGATGTTTTTCTTATCCGGAATGGCTTTGTAGACATCACTGTCTTCATCTTCACCAAAAATAAACAAGAGTTTTCCGCTGATTTTATTGATTTCGGGCAAAACCTTGTATTTGGCATTTTTACTGCCGAAACCCATCATATCGGATATGTGGATCACAAAATCAGTTGAATTTGACGGAGAAAGCAAAATGGTGGATTTCAATTTAGGCTGTATGTCCTTTGCTAAACGTGGTATTAAAAACAAGGCAGCATCAGCACCGAAAGAATAACCCAGAATCGAAAATTCATCTTTATCCCAGTTTTTTAAGTAAGATTCTATTACGGCATTCAGGTCTTGCGCCAATTTATCGGGTGTTTTTTGATCCCAGAAATACTTTCTGCTGTCTAAAGCAACCACTGCATAGTTTTTATCATGGAGCGATTGTACAAGGTCTTGCGAAAAACTGTTCATGCCACCATCGCCGCTAAGGTAAAAAATAATGCTTTTTGCCGTTGGTTTTGCTTTTGCTGTTAAGGGGAGTTTTGATGTATCCTGCGCCCGGGTAAAAAGTGCACAAAACAATAAGGTGTAAGCAATGGAAATTCTATAAATCATTTGATATTTATTTCAATACGGCTACTATTTTATTGTAAGCAGCCGTTTGGTAACGGTGGCTACCGGGAATACTATCGATGACCACATTTTTTTGATTGATATTTTTTAGAGGTTTATCGGTTTCCTCTTCTCCATAAAAACAGAATATGGGAATGTTTATTTTTTTTATTTCGAGATCTACCTTATAGGGATAATTATCGCCCGAGAGATTGGCAAGGTCACCAAAACGCACTTTAAAAGCACTGGTAGCATAAGGCGAAAGCATTTGTAAAGCTTTAACATGCCTTTTGGCACGGTAAGGGAGTCTGCTGTAAATAAATGGTATTACGTCGGCGCCAAAAGAATAACCACATAAATAAATCTGGCGGGTTTTATACTTAAAAGCGTATTTGCGGATCAGTTGAACAACATCACGCTCGGTCTGTTCTGGTGTTTTCTGTTCCCAGAAATAATCCCGCGAATTTATCCCGATAGTATAAAAGCCGTTTTCGGCAAACTTTAAAGAGAGCTCATCTTCAAATTTTATCCAGCCGCCATCGCCTGACAGGAAAATAAGCAGTTTTTTTGCCTGCGTATCTTTAGCTGGATATAAAAAAACAGGAAGATTAAATTCTTTACCTTCAATGGCATTGTTTTCGTGCACCCTGGCGCGCTTAAACAAAGCACAACCACTTAAAGTGCTTACCAATAAAAGTAAAAAACCTATTTTTCTCATCTTTATAAAAATGTAAAACCCAGCATAAATGAGAGTCCATGCGGATTGATATCCAGATCATTCGTACTCATTTTGTAACCTTTTAATCCAACTGCCAAAAAAGTATTTAATTTAGGCGTAATACTGTATTTAGCGCCTAAACCGGTATATACGTAAAAACCTTCTTCGCTTACCTTACTTTTAATATCAGGTGTAGGATCTTCAGCAATGTCGTATTTATTAAAAGAAATACCCAGCGAAGTTTCTACATAAGGCCTGATTTTTTTGGTGGTTTTAAAGTTATATTTTAAGTTACCGTATATGGGCAAAAACTTTAATTTGTACAATACGTAACCATTATCGTGATGGATAGGGGTGGTGGCATATTCAATCCCAAAACCAGGCTCCAAACCATTGGAAAACAAGTAATTTACTTTTAACGAAGGAGCATAAAAAAGATTACTATGGGTAGACCTCAACAGCTCAAAAGCAGGCGAAACCGAAAATGTTCCGGTGTTGGTTTTGTCTTGTGCAAAGGAAAGAAAGGGAAGAATGAGCAATAAATTGCCAAAGAGTATTTTTTTGAGTGTCATTGTTTCTAAAATGTTACGGTAAACATAATAAAAAGCTTTGATTGGTCAATAGTTGATTGTTTGGTTAAGCGGTTAATCGTTTAAATTGGTTAATCGACTAAATTGGTTGATGTTCATAGACAGATTTTAGTAAGATAGGTCGTCACTCCCGCGCAGGCGGGAAACTTAAGGCTATTGCTATAAACCTAAAGCTAAAATGCACTTCAACTCCGCTCAGGGTGGCATTTCGTGTGAAAAATCGACTTTATTTATTAATCGTATAATAGACTCAGGACTCAAAACTGAAGACTCCAGACCAAAACTAAACAGGTAGCGTAAAACAAAAAGTACTTCCCTGGTCAGTGCTTTGCTCAACCCAGATTTTTCCACCATGCCTTTCAATAATTTCGCGGCAAACATATAGGCCTATACCAAAACCTGCAATGAGGTTATTGTTCTGTCCGCGGTAGAATCGGTCAAAAAGTTTTGAAATTTCTTCCTGTGGAATACCTGTACCTTCATCGCTAACACTAATTTTTAGCTGATCGCCTTCAATTATTGTCGATATCCTAACCTGACTGCCCAGGTTCGAATATTTTACGGCATTACCAATCAGGTTATTAATTACCTGTGCCAGCTTACCCATATCACCATTAATGTTTACAGGTGCTGATTCGGGAAATACAAAGCGGTGCTGGCTGTACAGCATCCGGGTTTCTTCTGCAATTTCCTGTAAAAATGTGGCAAAATCAAAAGGCTCTTTCTCGATAAACATTTTTCCCGATTCCAATCGCGCAAGATTTAAAAAGCCGTTGATCATGTTTGTCATCCGGCGGCTCTGTTTAATCGATTGTCCCAATATCTTTTTTGTCATTGGGTCTTCTTGAGCCGGATTGCTTTTTTCCATTAATTGGAGATAAGCGGTTAAAGAGGTGAGCGGTGTTTTAAGTTCGTGACTTACCATGCCGATAAAATCATTTTTACGCTGCTCATTTTGTTTGATTTCGGTAATGTCGCGGGTAGTACCTGCTACGGCTTCAACTTCGCCTTTATCATTCAGTATCGGAGTGAAAATATAGTCGTAAACCCGTTTTCCAAGTACTGCATGAGGAAAGGAAACTTCACCGCGAATGGCTGTTTTAGTGGTACGCACATGATCTATCTCCCGCTCGTGCATTTCGGCATGCCAGGGTTCATATCCATTTTGGAGCAGACCTTTTCCAATGGCATCATCCCAGCTTTTGCCCCACATCGAAAGGAGCGCCTCGTTAGCATAAATAAAATTATATTGAAGATCAAAAACATACATCAGGTCGGGCGTGCTGTTTGCAATGGTTTCATAAACCCGTTTTTGCTGGTCGGTACGTTTCTTAGCCAGTTTAAGCGCCTCTTCGGCACGCTTGGTTTCGGTAATGTCGCTGGCGGCACCAAACCACTCGCGCACATTTCCTTTATGATCCAGAATCGGTACCGCGCGCGATAGTGTCCAGCCAATGCTGCCATCGGCCCGGAGCACCCGGTGTTCGAGCTGAAAAATTTTATTGTCTCTTCTTGCTTCTTCAACAGCTGTTTTAACCTGATCATGATCAAGCGGATGGATGTATTTAGCGATCCAGTCTGCCAACGGTTCGTTGGTGTCGGCTAGAAAATCCCTTCCTTCCAATTGTTTCATCTCGCGCCAATCGGCACTCATAATATACACGATATCAGAAATGGCCGTTATTAGCGCCCTAAAACGTTCTTCGTTTGCAGCTATTGCTTTTTTACTGACATACTTATCTTCAGTTGCACTGTTCATATTATTGGAAGGGAATTAATCTCAACACTAAATTACTTTTAAAAGCTGATTTTCAAAAAAACTAATCCGTGAATGGCAATTATTTCCATTAACAGATGAATGCGCTAAAAATAAATATTTTAAGAAGTTATCGTACTGGATAACAATATTTCATAATTAGCTATTTAATAGGCTTAAACGTGATTTTTTGACTATTTGTTTGATTAGATTTACTTCATTTTTATTTTTTTTAGATTTTTTTGGAAAAAGGATGCAACACTATTGTACATGCTGCGACTAGAGAATAGAAACGTATTAGAAAGATAAATTAAAAGCTCAACATTGCGCACTGCTGAACAGATAACCGATCAGGAATTAATTGTACTCTGCCTTGAGGGCAGTGATGCAGGCTATACCGGACTTTATAACCGGTATGCCAGAAATATCTATAACTCGATCAGCCGGATTGTGAGTCATACGGGGGAGGCAGAGGACATCCTGCAGGATATTTTTTGTACCGTGTTCAGCGATATAAGCAAATTAAAAGGGGTGCTCAGTTTCGAGGCCTGGGTACGGCGGATGGCCATTAACCGCTCTATTTCCCATTTAAGGAAAAGAAAAATAATGTTTTCTGATCTTGGTGACATGGATGTGGAAGATGCGGGAGGAAACGATAGCGATGATATGGAGATTTTTGATTGCAGGGTAGAGGATGTGAAAAAAAGCATCGAAGACCTTTCATCAGGTTATAAGACGATTTTAAACCTGTATGTTTTTGAAAAAATGACACATGAAGAAATTGCGGTAATGCTCGGACTTTCGGCCAGTACGGTGAGGACGCAGTACCACCGGGCAAAAAAACGTGTTTTATTATCACTAAAAGACAAATGTTATTATGAATGATCAGATAAAGGATTTTGTGGAACAGCACCGGGAGGAATTCGATCATCTCGAAGCACCGGCCTTTGATATGGACCGCTTTAAGCGGATGCAGGTTCAGCCTGAACAGCCAAAGGCAAAAACGGTCAGGTTATTTAACAGCAAATGGCTGGTTGCGGCATCGGTGGTGCTGGTAGCGGCTACTGCATGGCTTTTTTTTTACCCGCAAACGCAAGTAGAAAGAACTTCATACTCGAAAGGGAGTACTGCTACTTTACCAATCAGGCCTGAAGGAAAAACAAATAAGGCTTTAAATGAGCAAAATACTCCGGTTCAAACTGCAAAGGTTAAATCAGATCAGCCTGAAACCATAAAGGAAAAGCCAAAATACACCAGCCAGGGTGGAGAGTATGCGGAGTTAAAGGACAGTAGTTCGGCCAGTGTGAGGTTGCTGGCGATATTAAAAATCGAAAAGAGCAACAAAATTAATAACCGCACGCTGGATATGTTATCGAAAACGCTTAATCATGATGGAAACACCAATGTACGTTTGGCTGCGCTAAATGTATTGCAAAAATACAGCACTGATAAATATGCCTCTTCGTTGCTTATCAGTTCGTTGAACAAGCAAGACGACCCAATGGTGCAGCTCGGTTTGGTTAGCTTTTTAGGAAAAATGAAAAATGCAGAAATTGGCGAAAAACTTTATGCACTGGCCAATAATCCTGAAACATTTGCAGCAGTACGTGATGAGGCCTATAGTGCCTTATTAAATCAAGACAAATTATAAAAAAATAAAACAACAATAAAATTATGAAAAAGCAATTTATCGTTCTTTTTTCTCTGCTTGCCATTGCTGTATCCGCATCGGCACAGAAAGAATACAAATTAAACAAAAATTCAGGGCAGCTCAACCTGAATATCCCAGGCGCCATAGTAGAAGGTTACAGCGGAAATGAAATTATATTTTCGATCCCTAAAGGAGAAAAGGAAGAGGTAGATGAGCGTGCAAAAGGCTTACGTGCCATCAGCGGATCGGGTTTTACCGATAATACAGGTTTGGGGATAGATGTTTCTGAAAAAGGAGCCGAAATCAATGTAAATGTAGTAAACAGGGAGATCAAAGGCATATTAACCATTAAAGTGCCTCAGAATATCAAGATTGTTTTTACTAACAAAAGCAATGTATACCAGAACGAAATCATCCTGAAAAACCTGAAAAGTGAAATAGAGGTTTCTACCAGCTACAACAAAATCAAACTCGAAAATAACAGTGGTCCGATGAATATTAAAACACTTTATGGTTCGGTAGATGCCATTTTTACAGAAGCCATTAAAGGTCCGGTATCTATTGTTTCAGTATATGGTTATGTAGATGTATCGCTTCCTGCCAATACAAAAGCAAACGTAGAACTGGGCACCAGTTATGGCAAGCTTTACGCTGCGGAAGGTTTAAAAATCGCAATCGATAAAACTGAAAAAGCAGATCGCAGTGGCTTTACTTCGATAGGTGGAAGCGAGAATGTTGGTCAGGTAACTTCGGTACGCACAGGCCAGTCAGTAAGTACGTTAACTACAGTAAATGGCGATGGAGCTGTTTTTGGATACAGTACAGGCAGCCGTAGTTCTGAAAACATTAAGGGCAAGATTAATGGTGGTGGTGCTGATCTGATCTTAACCTCACGTTACAAAAATGTATACCTGAGAGAGAAATAATAGCGCTCTTTAGGTTTCTCTTTTCATCTGCCTAAAACCGCTTATCTGAGGCAAAGGCAATAAAGCATTTTTTTATGAAAACAATATTATATTGGCTTTTTATGGCCATGGTGCCGGGTATTGCCCTTTCGCAAACCAAAATCAATAAATCTTATCCCGTGAAAAAGGGTGATGTAGTGGCACTCCATTTTGATTATCCCAAGGTTGTACATGTTTCGAGCTGGGATAAAAATGAAATTGGTATAGAAGCTACGGTAAAGATTAATGATGGTGAAAGCGACTCGGCTTTTACCCTCGAGGAAAGTAGCGCTGATGGAACGATTACCATCAAAAATAAACTCGATATGGATAGAATTCCTGATGCTTATTATGTAAAGGAGAACGGCATTAAAACACGCTTAAACTCGAAAGCTGATCTTGATGCTTACATCAAAGAAAAAGGAGGTGCCAAAATATCGAGCTACCAAACGAAGGATATTGAAATTACGATCAACATTAAACTTCCGGCCGGGATCAGCACCGAGGTAAGTTCTGTTTATGGTATTGTGGAGATTAAGGATTTTAAGGGACCTATAAAAGTTGATGCAAGGTATGGTGGGATTGATGCGAGTATTAACCAAAGTGCCATCGGTAAAATTAAACTCACCAACCGTTATGGAAAGATTTACACCGATATGGTGCTTAAACCAACAGAAATGAAAGAGGAAAATTTCTTTACTTCTTTAACGGCAGCGCCAGGTGTTGGTCCGAGTTATGATTTAAGTTCATCTTATGGTAATATTTATTTAAGAAACCAGTAGGGATGGAAGATGGGGAAGCGGTTAGTGTTTGGCGATAGGAGCTAATCAATCGCTTCATCCCTTTTTGTCATTCTGAATGCAATGAAGAATCTTTTTTCATAAAGGAATTAAAATCATTAAGAGAAATACAGAGTGCAATCGCTCGTTCCGTCATTTCTCCAGCAGTGGAGAGATCTATGAGTTTATTTAGCTCAAAGATTTCTCCATTTGTTTTTAGCCACAGATTCACAGAAAACACGGAGAATTTTATTCTAATTCTTCAGCCAAATTCGTCATCCCTCGTTCCGTCATCTCGACCGTAGCGGAGAGATCTATGAGTTAAATTTTAATGGAGAAGCATCCGGTAGTTTTTTTATCATTAAGAAGTTAAGGACATTAAGGGGAATTGTAAATAGTAATCGCTCGTTCCGTCATCTCTTTAGCTCGTTCCGTCATCTCGACCGTAGTGGAGAGATCTATGAGTTTATTTAGCTCAAAGATTTCTCCATTTGTTTTTAGCCACAGATTCACAGAAAACATGGAGAATTTTATTCTAAATTCTTCAGCCAAATTTGTCATCCCTCGTTCCGTCTCGACCGTAGTGGAGAGATCTGTGAGAATCGTTATTCCCACGTGCTCCCGGAATTAGGATTCTTTTATCCAAATCTGAGATGATGACAATTCGCCTTTACACTCCCTTTCTCGGTGCGCTCTGTTGTGTGCCCGGCGGTATAAAAGCTAGCTTATCCTCCAAACTTACGCACACGATAAATCAGCGAAAGCATAAAATATCGCCCTAAACGGTTTACCTGCCTGTCCACAATCACATTGTCGAACACATCCCTCGAGATACCCGAATTCTGATCAAAAAGATCGAATCCTTCAACACGGATAGCAGCCATATCGTTCTTCATAAACTTATATTCCATGGATAAACGCAGCAATGTTGGATTGCGTACTGCACCATTATCGAAACCGGAGTTAACCTGTTTGGTAAAATCATAACCTAAAGTAAGGTCTTTGAAAAAGTAGTTACGGCCTTCTATGCCACACTCAAAGCGGTTCGATTGGCGGTCTGCAAAACTATCGCTCGAGTAATTGGTGAGGTTTTGTGAGTAAGAGGTTTCTACCTGAAAATTGACAATATCTTTTAAATCTACCCGAAACTCCAGTTCCTGGCGCCACGATAAGTTTTGCGCTTCAATCCGGCTGTCATCTGTAAAAGTAATGTTATTGTTCAGCTGTCCGGAACCCGAATAGCCAATGGTGAATTTCCGCTCTGCAGAAAGCGGTTTGCTAATGTTATAATCGCCCTGAAGGGTGTAATAACCATCCGCATTAATGTAGCTGGTAAGCTGGTTAACCGTTCCGGGCACACGCTGTTTTGTGGTTACAATCCTGTCGTTTGTACGCTCATATTTAAAATTCGCCTGGATGACTTTCCCTGCGTTCCAATCGGCCTGTTTGTAATGCGCATTAAGACTTTGGATAAATTCGGGCTTCAGGTTTGGGTTTCCAGTAACTACATTCTGCAGGTTCGAATTATCTGATATCGGCTGCAACTGTAAAAAGCCAGGTTGGTTGTTCCGTCCCCAATAATTGATGTCGAATGATTCCTGGTTAGAAAATTTATATGAGAAACGGCCCGAAGGAATAAAGTTAAAAGTACGGTTAACCGTTTGGATGTTGTTACTCAGGTTTTCTCCACGTAATATGGCCGGTTGTACATTAAGGCCGAGGGTATAGTTGAGTTTCTCGCCAATGTAACGGTAATTTAAGCCGACTTTATTAGTAATAAACTGATAATCGTAAACATTACTCAGGTTGGGATTAAATACCTGATTGCCACCTGCCACATCATAAGCATCACGCGAATTGTTTGTTGATGAACGGTTCCAGTTATAGTTTACCTCCAGAAAAGTCTTTTTCCAGATCGGTTCCATGTACGAAACACCTGCATTTAATCCGAAATTTCGGCTATCCTGGTTGTTCAGCTGGTTTTGTAAAACCGAATCTGCCGCATTATTGTGCGTATTGATGTACTTGTTATATACATCCTTATAATTTTCCCCGTTTGAATAGTTGATGCTTCCCCATGAAGTAATATTACGGCCCTTTTTCTCAAATTTATGATTAAAAAAGAAATTAGTCCGTGCATTGATATTTTTAGATGTATTAAAGTTTGTACTCTGCCTGTTGGTAGCAAGCGTATCCTGAGTGATCTCCGAGCCCCCCGCACTGTTTCCGCTATTGTTGCTGTAAGAGAAATTCGGCGAAATCTTCAGGTAGTTCATCGTATCAATTTTGTATTCCAGGTTGCCTCCAAACCAATGGTTATTATTATTACTTCTGCTATTGCTGTTGGCATTTTCTAGCCGGTTTATGGGATTTTGACCTGCATCCTGTAAAACACTCTGTGTATAGGTAGAGCTGATGGTATTGTTTTTATTGTTGTTAAAATTGTAGGCCGCATCAGCTGAGAGTTTAGTGCTGAACTCATTTTTGTAGTTCAAACCTAAGGCATTTCTGGTATTGATGCCGTCGCCACCGCCGCCACGCATATTGGCATTGGCCGATGTGCCGTCAAAAGAAAATTGCCGTTCGCCTTTCATGCTGTTTCCCCTAATGCTGGTGTTGTAACGGTCTGAATTGCCAACCCCTGCTGATGCACGGGCAAAATATCCTTTCTTTTTATCTTCTTCAATGGTCAGGTTCAGTACCTTTTCCGGTTCTCCGGTTTTAATACCGGTGAGTTTTGCCTGATCGCCATAATCGTCGATGAACTGTAGGTTTTTGATGATATCGGCAGGCAGGTTTTTAATTGCTGTTGCTACATCAGTTCCAAAAAAATCCTTTCCATTTACACGTATTTTGGTTACAGGTGCGCCCTGACTGGTTACATTACCATCTTTATCTACCTTGATGCCCGGTAGTTTTTTCAGCACTTCATCTACCGCATCACCATCTCTTACAGGAAAAGCCTTTGCGTTAAAACTCACCGTATCTTCTGTTACTTTTACTGGTGGAACACCTGAAATTACCACACCATCGAGCGTATTGGAAGAAGGCTTAAGTTTAATGTCGGTAATATTCAGTAGTGCACCTTTTTCGATAAGGTATTGTTTAATAAAAGTATCGTAGCCGATAAATGCAGCAGAAAGGGTAAATTGCTTAGACCTGATTTTACTCAAAATAAAGGTGCCATCTGGATTGGCTGAAGTCCCAACACTATCGTTGCCTGATTTTATCCGCACCACCGCACCAGGCAGCGGCAAGCCTGCAGCATCCAGAACAATACCTTTTACAGTATAATTCTGTGCGTAACTGTTTATAAAAATACCCGCTAAGAGCAGGAGTAAGCAAAACGATTTAGTAAATACCCTCATGAATTATTTGTGTGTGCCATAAAAATACGGAGCAGTTAGCTAATCGCATGGAGCGTAATCAACATGTTACCAATGAAGTATGGTGTAAGATATGTAATGGAAGATGGCTTATGGGGAGCCGGGAGTTTGAAGTCCATAGTGCTAAGTCTGGAGTCCAAAGTCAATTAACATTGAACCAGTTTGGAATTTGGAGTTGAGAGTTAGTTAACCGATTAACCAGTCCATAGTCCAGAGTCTGGAGTCCAAAGTCAATTAACAATGAACCAGTGTGGAGTTGAAAGTCAGTTAACCGATTTCAACAATTAACCGATTAACCGGTTTAACTAACAAACTAATCGTATTTTTACCATAATGAAGATTGTATTTTTTTCTGCCAAGCCCTACGACAGGCAATTTTTTGAGGATTGTAATAAACGTTATGATTTTGAACTGGAATTTTGGGAAACCCATTTAGGCCCTCACATTGCCGATGCCATACAACCGGGCACAGATGCTGTTTGTGTATTTGTAAACGATAAATTAACTGCTGAGGTGATTGCCGTACTGGCGCAAAAAGGAGTAAAGATTATTGCACTGCGTTGTGCAGGTTTCAATAACGTAGATCTGGAAGCCGCAAAGCGGTACAATATCCGCGTTTGCCGTGTTCCGGCTTATTCGCCACAGGCCGTTGCTGAACATGCTGCGGCAATGTTGCTTACGCTAAACCGTAAAACACATAAAGCTTATAACCGGGTACGCGAGCAGAATTTTTCGCTTTCCGGCTTAATGGGCTTCAATCTTTTTGGTAAAACAGTAGGGGTAATCGGCACCGGTAAAATTGGGGCAGCTTTTTGTAAAATCATGCTGGGCTTTGGTTGTCAGGTACTGGCTTACGATCCTTTCGAGAATGAACAATTACAAAATGCAGGGGTAAAATACCTTCCTTTTCATGAAGTAATTAAAGATGCAGATATCATTTCACTGCACTGTCCGCTTACACCAGAGAACCATTACTTGGTCGGGGCTGCCAGTTTATCTTCGATGAAAAAGGGAGTTACATTAATCAATACGAGTCGTGGGGATTGATCCACACACGCGAAGTAATTGATGCACTAAAAACGGGGCAGGTTGCGGCATTGGGCATTGATGTATATGAGCAGGAAGAAAAACTGTTTTTTAAAGACCTTTCTACCAGTATTATCGGGGATGACGATATTCAGCGGTTGATCAGTTTCCCGAACGTATTAGTTACGGGACATCAGGCCTTTTTTACTCAGGAAGCATTAACTGAAATCGCTGAATCAACCCTGGGGACGGTTAAAGCTTTGTTAGCAGGTGATGGGGCAGAGAAGGCTGCAGTATTGGTATAAGCGGGTGGCGTTGGGCGTATGGCGCCTTGATTGATGGTTTATAGATTACATCATCATCTATAAACCATCAACTACTTGAACATAATGTTATGCCCTCTGCACTTTCCTCTATGTTATTACGCGTAATATGAAGTATTCAGGTTAATATTCTTCTTCTCCGCTTCCTCTATTGGCGCGTAGTTAGAAAGAATTAATGCCTCGCCCTTTTTAACACATACATCATGCTCGAAATGCACTGAAGGACTGCCATCTGCAGTTCTGATTGTCCAGCCATCATCATCCAGGAACACTTCTTTTTTACCCATATTAATCATCGGTTCGATAGCCATTACCAGATTTTCTCTCAATAACATACCCGTGCCTTTACGGCCATAGTTAGGCACTTGCGGATCTTCGTGCATGTCTCTTCCCAAACCATGGCCAACAAGATCTCTCACCACACCATAACCTTGTTTTTCATTATAGTTTTGAATGGCATAACCGATATCGCCTAAACGTTTACCTACTACCGCTTCCTTAATCCCTACAAAAAGTGACTCTTTTGTGGTTTTAACAAGATTTAATATTTCTTGTGATACTTCACCGATGATAAAAGTATATGCATGGTCGCCGTGGAATCCGTTTTTAATGGTACCCACGTCTACGGAAATGATATCGCCATCTACCAGTTCATAATCGCTCGGAAAACCGTGTACCACCACGTCATTTACCGAAGTAATGATATGAAAAGGAAAGCCATTATAATTATAAAAAGATGGAACAGCACCATTATCGAGTATAAACTCATTGGCCAGTTTATCAATCTGTAGTGTAGTAATTCCCGGTTTGATTATTTTGGCAACCTCTGCCAGTGTATCGCTTACCAGTAGTGCGCTGATCTGCATCAACTCTACTTCTTCATTGCTTTTGTATAAAATCATTGCTGCAAATTTACAAAAAGATGCGTGTAAGAGGAAATGATGAAGATTAGATTGTTTGATTGCTGAAAGGTTGGAAGTTATGTAAAATTTGAGATGTAAAATGGATGATGGAAGCTAAATTGTGCTTATTGTTGCAAGGTTGGAAAGTTGCAATGTTGGAAGTGATGTAAAATGTGAGATGTAAAATGGATGATGGAAGCAAATTGGCGCTTGATTGTTGAAGGTTGGAAAGTTGCAATGTTGGAAGTGATGTAAACTCAGGTGCTTTTAGGTGGCTTAGGTGGTGAAAAATGATGTAAGATGTGAGACGGGAAATGGAATATGGATGATGGAAATGAAAACCGTTAAGCCTTATATCCCTTATATGGTAAAAAAAATACTTAGCTTTATTACGCTGACATGGAAAATATCCTTCATCCTCCCGTTATATTTGAAAAATAAATAACACCATTACATGCCAGCTACACCTATAAAAATACAACGTTCCAATATCGATTTTCTAGTACAATTAAAAAAGAACAATAACCGCGAATGGTTTAACGAACGAAAAACCGAATTTCTTGCTGAACAGGCTAATATCGAAAACTTTGCTTCCGCTTTACTAACCGAATTAAATCTTCATGATGTAATCGAAACCCTATCCGGTAAAAAAAGCCTCTACCGCATTTACCGCGATACCCGCTTTTCAACCGATAAAACTCCCTATAAAACCCATTGGAGCGGTAGTTTCAAACGCGCGGGCAAAAGCAGGCGTGGTGGTTATTATTTCCACATCGAGAAAGGAAATACATTTGTAGGCGGCGGATTCTGGGGACCTTCGCCAGCCGACCTGAAACTCATCAGAGATGATATTGCCTTTGATGCACAGCCCCTGCGCGATATCATGAACGATAAAATTTTTATATCTTCCTTTGGCAGCTTAGCAGGAGAACAACTTAAAACCACACCCAAAGGCTTCGAGGCCGATCATCCCGATATCGATCTTTTACGTTTTAAACAATTTTTATTGGTGAAGAAATTTGATGACGAAACAGTATTAAGCGATAATTTCGTCCAGCAAATGGGGCAGGCTTTTAAAGATATGCGTCCATTTTTCGATTACATGAGCAGTGTGTTAAGTGGCGATGCAAATGGAGAATAGCGCATATTGCATTTACTCCTGAACCGAAACTAATAATTGCTTCGCGAACAATCATCCGCGAAGCAATTTGATATAATACCCCTTCTTAATGTCCTTAATTCCTTAATGGTAAAAATCGAATTCAGACTAAACTTTAAGGCTCATACCGCCATCCATAACAATTTCTGCTCCTGTAATAAATGTGGCAGCATCACCGCAGAAAAAAGTAACCATTTTAGCCACATCTTCTGCTTTTCCAATTTTTTTAAGCGGAATACGATCAATCATCCACTGGTTAAGTGCGGCTAACTGTTCCTCATCCAGCCCTTTTTTATTCATAATTTCTGTAGCAGTTGGCCCCGGACTAACGCTATTCACGCGAATCTGCTTTGGCGCCAGTTCTACTGCCGCAATACGCATAATTGAATTTAATGCGGCTTTGCTCGACGAATAAATTGAAGTATTTGGAAAATCCATGCTGGCCGTATTTGATGATAGGAATACAACAGATCCACCATCATTTAAGAGAGGAATAAACTTACTCAACGTAAAATAGGCACCTTTAAAGTTCACATCCATAATGGTGTCAAAGGTTTTTTCAGTAGCATCTGCTATACTGCTCTGTTCTACCACACCTGCATTAATAAATAGGATATCAATTTTTCCAAAGGTTTTTTGTACTTCCCTTGCTAGTCCTTCAATTGCGTTAACCTGGCTCTGGTCTGCTATTAAACCCTTAACACCAAGTTCTGCAGCAGCCTTTTCAACAGCATCTTTTCTTCTTCCGGTAATGATCACCTCAGCACCTTGTTCTTTTAATACTTTTGCGGTAGCATAACCAATTCCGCTATTTCCGCCGGTTACCAGCGCTTTTTTTCCTTCTAAATTATTCATGATAAAAAAAATAAATTAACGATGCAAAAATACCGTTATATTGGTATACTTTTGTAAGTAGTATCACAGAGTATACCAGTTATGGAAACAGAAAAAAGAAATCAGATCGCTGCCGAAATATTGTCTAATCCCCGCAACCAGCAGGAAGAAATACAGGCCTTACAGGATACGCTTTATGTGCTTGGAGGCAAATGGAAACTTCCGATTATCAATTCCATCTGTAATGGCAATAAAAGGTTCAGGGATATTGAAAGAAGTATACCTGGCATTACCACGAGGATGCTTTCAAAAGAATTAAAAGAAATGACGGCCAATCAACTGATCAAAAGAACTGTTATAGATGATACTCCGGTAAGCATCGAATATACTTCTACTGATTATTGCAGGTCTTTTGGGGATATCATCCTCGAAATGATCAAATGGGGAAAGCAACACAGGCAAAAGTTGAAAGAAGGGTAGGTTTTTAGGTTAATCGGTTAATTGTTTAAACCGGTTAATCGACGCTGAACGCTAAACGCCAGACTCCCGACTCCAGACTAGTTTATCGGTTAATCGACTATGGACTCCAGACTCCAGACTTAGGACTATGGACTCCAGACTACCTTCCGACGCCTACCAAAACTAAACACAGAAACATAAAACTTAAGCTGAAATAAAAGGTTGTAGCTATATACCTTAAACAGCTTATCCCATGAAAAAAAATGAAACCATTGGCGATCCTAAATTCGCAACTAAAACAACGGCACAAGATGCGCCTGCTTTAAACGGATTATTTAAAGATGCCATCGCCGATTTATATTGGGCAGAAAATCACCTGGTAAAAGCATTACCTAAAATGATTTCGGCCGCTACTGCCCCCGAACTTAAAAATGCAATAGAATCACATCTCGAAGAAACTAAAGTCCATGTTACCAGGCTAGAGCAGGTATTCGAACTTTTAGGTGAGAAAGCCATCGCCAAAAAATGCGATGCCATGGAGGGAATTACCAAAGAAGCCGAAGGAATTGTAGAAGAAACAGAACCAGGTACCGCCACGCGTGATGTAGGTATTATCCTCGCTTCGCAAAAAGTAGAACATTACGAAATTGCAAGTTATGGCGGACTTTATCAGTTAGCTACCACACTTGGCCTAACTGATATTGCCGATATTTTAGCGCAAACACTTGCCGAAGAAAAACTGGCCGACAGCAAATTGACCGATATAGCAGAAAACGAAATTAATTACAAAGCAGCTGAAGAAGCTTAAAAGGAATAAAAAAAAATGGCTAAGAAAACATCAGATAAAAAAAATGCACTGCCACAGCAGGAAAACGATAAGACCAAAAAACTCGAATCGTTTATAGCCGACGCCAGCGGTGAGTTAATGACCACCAACCACGGGCTAAAAATTAACGACGATCAAAATTCTTTAAAAGCAGGCGAAAGGGGAGCAACCTTATTGGAAGATTTTATTCTCCGCGAAAAAATCACCCACTTCGATCACGAACGCATACCCGAAAGAATTGTACATGCCAGGGGCTCTGCCGCTCATGGCGTATTTAAAGTGTACGAAGATATGTCTGAACTGACGCGTGCTGCTTTTCTTTGTGATCCAGGTGCCGAAACCCCTGTTTTTGTACGGTTCTCTACGGTTGCAGGCTCACGCGGATCATCAGATTTAGCCCGTGACGTGCGCGGTTTTGCGGTGAAATTTTATACCCAGGAAGGTAATTTCGACTTGGTGGGTAACAATATGCCGGTATTCTTTATTCAGGATGCACTTAAATTTCCTGATCTGATCCATGCTGTAAAACCCGAACCAGATAACGAAATGCCGCAGGCAGCTTCGGCACACGATACTTTTTGGGATTTTATTTCCCAGATGCCAGAATCAGCGCACATGGTGATGTGGGCGATGAGTGACAGGGCTTTGCCGAGAAGTTACCGCATGATGGAAGGTTTTGGTGTACATACTTTCAGGTTTGTAAATGCTAAAGGTGAAGCAAATTTTGTTAAATTCCATTGGAAACCCCTCCTTGGCGTGCATGCTGTAGCATGGGATGAAGCGCAGACGATTTCCGGTAAAGATCCGGATTTTCACCGTCGCGATTTATGGGATGCCATCGAGGCCGGTGCTTTTCCTGAATGGGAATTGGGGGTGCAGGTTGTTCCGGAAGCCGATGAGTTTAAATTCGAATTCGATCTTCTGGATCCAACTAAACTGATTCCGGAAGAATTAGTTCCTGTACAACGGATTGGCAAAATGACGCTAAACCGCAATCCCGATAATTTTTTCGCCGAAACCGAGCAGGTTGCTTTCCACGTTGGGCATGTGGTTCCGGGAATTGATTTTACCAATGATCCTTTATTGCAGGGCAGGTTATTCTCTTATACCGATACGCAGTTAATCCGTTTAGGTGGACCAAATTTCCATGAAATTCCGATTAACCGGCCTGTGGTTCCTGTACACAATAACCAACGCGATGGCTACATGCGCCAAACCATTAACAGGGGTAAAACCAGTTATGGACCAAATGCCATTGCAAATAATGATCCTCAACAGGTTAAAGCTGCTGATGGCGGATTTACCAGTTATAATGAAAGGATCGATGCGAGGAAAATAAGGGCCAGGAGCAGAAGCTTTTTCGACCATTTTTCGCAGGCCAGGTTGTTTTTTAACAGTCAGAGTGAAGCCGAGAAAAACCACATTGTTGATGCTTTAAGCTTCGAGCTGGGTAAAGTTAAAGCGGTGGAGATTAGAGAGCGGATGCTTGCTGTGTTGGTACAGATTGATAAAAAACTTGCTGCTGAAGTAGCTTTTGCCCTTGGTCTGCATATTCCAAAAATTCCGTTGGAAGATTTGAACAACAGTATTCCGGCAGATGGGGATCGCGCTGATTATGCGTCCTCAAATCCAGAGGGAAGTTTGGCAAAATCTGAAGCTTTAAGCATGGCCGGTACCATAAAGGACAATATTAAAACCAGAAAAGTAGCCATTTTGGCTGCTGATGGAGTAGATGGTGCTTCATTAAGCAAAGTTAAAGATACACTGATTGCCGAAGGTGCAGTAGTACATATTATTGCGCCTAAATTAGGACAGATCATTTCGAAAGAAGATCAGCAGATTACTCCCGATGAAAGCTTTTTAACGGCTGCATCAGTATTGTATGATGCGGTTTATGTACCAGGCGGTGGCAATTCGGTAGCAACATTAGAAGCCGAAGCCAATGCGGTCCATTTTTTAAACGAAGCTTTTAAACATTGTAAAGCCATTGCTGCAGACGAAGAGGCACTTCAGGTATTGGAATCGACTTATTTTTTCAAAAAGTTACCTGCAGAATATTCAGAAGAAACAGTATTGCGTGAGGGTGTAATGGTAGGCAAAGATTTAAAAACACTTACCGCTACCTTTATCAGAATGATTGCGCAGCACCGTTTTTGGGACAGGGAAAATCCAAGAAAAATTCCTGCCTAATTATAGTTCAATCCATAAAATGATCAGCGGAGCTAACCTTCCGCTGATCTAATCCCAAAATTACTATGGAAAATCAATCAGATCAGAATATTATCCCTCAACAATATACAGGCACCAGTATGGATGCTTTGGAAGAGCGGATTAGCGCTTCAACAGAAGAGGCCATAACGCTTTTTAACCGCACTGCTACTAAACTTTTATCCATAAACGATTGGGGCAAATATGCAGGGATGTCTGCTTTTCAGTTGATGGATCCTCACGGTATTAAAGCCGAAAGAGCAGCTGAAGAAGGAGATTTTATCCGTATCGATATACCAGGTCCTGGTACACATACTGGAAAAGGATACGATTGGGTGCGTATTCAGGAAATAAAAAGTATTAATGAGGGCGAATGCCAGATTTTGGCAATTATTGTGAGGCCATGCGCCCATCCGCTTGAAAAAGAAGGTAAAACAGCACATTTCTTAAAAGATACCGCAACCTCTACTTTTATCGTTAAAAGAAATGGTGTACGCATCACCGCCGAGGAACATGGACGCAATGAGGTACCCAATACCGAAACAGGAAGTGTGTATGATAAAGGAAGAAACTTCATAGTAGGCATGGCTGGTAAACTTGGCCTTTCATACCCACAATGGAAAAGCCTTGTTAAAGGCTTATTAAAAGATTAAGTATCTTCGATATGCGCCTGTAGCATCTCAATCCCGACTTCATTTCCTTGTATTGCGGCAAGCTCAACAGCACGCTTTCCGGTATGGTCTACAATGGTAGGGTCTGCACCATGTTCAAGCAACAGCCGTAACACTTCATTCCGGCCAAACATTGCGGCAAACATTAACGCTGTTCCGCCATTTCCGTGCTGAAGATTTAAACTGGCTCCATTTTCCACGAGCAATTTTGCAATAGGCAAATAACCCTTAAAACTGGCCCCCATTAAGGCCGTATTTCCACCAAAATCTGCTGCATCAATCGCTGCGCCGGCATCAATTAAAATCTTTGCTGCTTCAGGCTGGTTATTGTAGCAGGCAATAATTAAAGGCGTATAACCTTTATCGTCGCGGTGGTTTAAATCAACACCTCTCTTAATCAGTTCATTTATTACATCCAGTTCGCCTAGTCGGGCAGCAGGTATAATCAGTTCATTTATATTCTCCATGTTGCTATAACCCTTGTTATGGTTTAAAGTTTTAAGAACAGGATTAATCTGCGTTAAAAATTTATTATTTTTTTAAAACAAATTTAATTCTGCCACGTTTAATGTATAGTTTGTTTGGTTAGTTTTATCGGTGGATGCCTATAAAACATCATTATATAGCCTCATAGTAATATGGGGCTTTCTCATTTTCTGAGTTTCTGGATGCCTTTTCTTATTCATTCCAAAATTTCTGCCTTTCTTTATTTTTTTTACAAAGGTTGTAAGATAATCTAAACTATTCTTCCCAAAGCACTGTTGTTACTTTAAATATCTACAATATATATTATGGAAAATCAAGAAAAAACAGTGGAAGTATTAAACGATCTTATTCAGATTAATAACGACAGAGCAGATGGCTTTGATAAAGCCAGTGCAGATTTAAAAGACGAAAACATCGACTTAAAAGCAACATTTGATAAATTTTCTTCAGATAGCAGGGCCAATGTAACTGAACTTGCTGGTTTAGTTGGCAGAAATGGCGAAAATCCTGATACTGGAAATACCATCTTAGGAAGTTTACACCGTGCATGGATCGACATTAAAGCTAGCTTTGGTGGTGATGACAGACACAGTATTTTAGCAGAATGCGAACGTGGTGAGGATGCCATTAAAAAAGCTTACCGTGATGCGCTTCAGGAAAACGAATTGGGAGAAAACATCAGAGAGGTGTTATTAAAACAACAATCAGCTATCAATACCAGCCATGATGCCATTAAAGCATTAAGAGATGCGCACGCTTCATTGTAAGCTAAATAAATAAAATAATAAAAAGCCGTGCTGATTTACAATCAGCACGGCTTTTTATTTAAGGTCAAAAATTTCCAAAACAGTACTTAATACAGCTTTAAGAATTACATCCTCGTATTTAATATACAGCTGCTACCGTACTTTTACCTTTTTTATCGCTAGCTATTGGAAATTATAAGGATTTTGCCAACATTTGTATAGTCTACTTTAATCTACAAATATGTATTACAACTGTTCGATAGTTGATGATGAACAGCATGCCATCGATGCGCTGAACGATTACATCAACGAAATTGATTTCCTAAAAGTGGCCAGTACCTTTAATAATCCCCTCGATGCCCTGCAGATAATAGGCAAAGGAGATAAAATAGATTTTCTTTTTTTGGATATCGACATGGACGGAATGGCAGGTACTGAGCTTTCTAAACATTTAAGGGAAAAGGCGAGATTTGTAATTTATGCTTCTTCCAACCTGGAGCAGGATGTGAGAAAGATAGACCCCAGCTTTGAATGTTACCTTGGTAAACCAATATCGATGAAACGTTTTACCAATACCATCGAAACACTGGTTAGGCTTAATAATCTTCCTGTTAAAAACTGATATATCTAACGTCTCATGATAGAACTCACTTACCTTTTTCGGCACGAATTTAATAAAGATCAATCTTATCAGCTCATGCAGGCCAGCATGGAAGATCCCTGGCTGGTATTATGTGGAAATGATGTATTGGGTATTATAGATGAAGTTAAAGGAAAGTGGCTTCAGATTGTAGGAGAGGGGATACCCGAGGCAGCAGTTGAAGCTATGGGTGAGCTGATTAAAAAACAACAGTTTAGCTGGTTGCCCAACCTGATCAGTAAACAATGGCCGGATTATGTAATGGAGGTGATCGTAAAAAGCAAGAACCGTTACGAAGTGATCTGTCATGCCGATGCCTGCATTAAATTATTTAAGCAAAGGTTTACCCCCGGAATCCATGCACTGGCCAAAAGGGAAGAAGAGATTATTTTCAAAGTATCATCCTTTAATACCGCAACTGCTTATGAAGTAACCAAATTGCCCGCTGTTGACCGGTACGTTTAAACAACAGCTTTTATAAATGTGTTATTTCCTGCAACTGATCTGGAAAGGCTGCCTCTAAAGCCTTTTCTTTAATTTCGATACTCAAGGTATAAAAACCTTCTTCATCAATAAAGGCTTTCATTTGTGCCGCCCTGCCATAAGTATAATCCAATCTGGTTCTGATATTATCTAATCCGGAGCCAAATCCAACCTCGCTTTTAACCAAACCTGGTAAATTTCTGCTTTCTATTTTCAGGTTTTCGCCATCCATATAAATATCAATGGTGGCTTTGTTGTCCCTGTCGAACAGGTTACCGTGTTTAAACATGTTTTCCAAAATGGTTAATAATACCAATGGAATAAGCCTGATGCCGAGTACATCCGGTGAAAAAGCCAGTTCAATAAAGATCTGCCCCTGCGTAAGCTGATGCAGTTTGATCAGGTTTTGGCACTGGGTAATTTCTTCATTAACTTTAATGTAACCTTCCTGGTGTTCGGTAGTGGCTGCAAAGCGCATCATATCAGATAGATATACCATCACCTGGGCATCTTCTGGAGAATGTTGCCTGATTTTTTGATGGATAAACTCAAAAGTATTAAAAAGCAAATGTGGATTGATCTGCGCTTTTAAAAAAGCATTTTTCGACATTAAGAGTTCTTTATCTGTTCTTTCTTTATCCAGTAGCATTTGAAAACGCTGTTTTTCAATCCGTTCTTTTTCGGCTTTTTCGCTCAAATAACGCTTTAAAAAGAAATAACCTGTTGAGAAGAGCATAAAAAAGGATGCACGCCATGCAAGGTTAATAATCCGCTTTAGAAATGGCAGTTGCACTCCTGTTAATAAGTTTGTGTAATGCGCAAGAAAATTGTCAAACTGATACACGAAAGACATATAAACAGCAATCTCTAAAATAATGAATAAAGGCACTTTCCAGTATGCATTACGGTAAGGTTGTGTACCTATTCTTAAAAGGTTTGCATGGATATAAAAGAAAGCAATGTTAATCACGTAGTGAACAGCATAATTTCCGAATTTTCCAAAAACACCAAAAAACAGACCAACGAGTACCGTTTCCCAAAAAATAAAGCATGTCCACGAAATAATATGGATTTTATATTCTGATACCCAATTTTGGATCAGGTTATTTTTCCAATTTAAACGATCTATCATGATAATCTTACCATATATATAATAAATAAAGTTACAGGGCCATTTTGCAGGTAGTTTTCAGAAAAACAAAAAGTATGAAAACCATCAAATTAAACAAAAGGACCTTGTTCGTATTTAAAAATAATAACTTTAAAAATACAAAACTACACTTTTCTAACACTTCTGATCCTACGACTACTACACTTACCCTCGGAACTACAGGTTTTGCACCTCATTAAATGTTGTGATCAGCAGCCATTATTTTTTGCGGCTGCTGATAATCAGTTTATCCGTAATAAATTCACGGAAATCGTTATTATAAATATCGCCAACCGTAAAACTCGTCTGGTTAGAAAGTGTAATTCTCGTTCCATCAATATGCAGGATATGTTCAATCGCAATAATATAGGCCCTGTGTAACTGTATAAAACCTTTTTTAATGCTTAACTGCTCTTTTACATCCTTTAAACTCAGGTAGGCAATAATCACCTTGTCTTTTGTATGTATTTTAATGTAATTGTGAAAGCTTTCAAAAGCAATAATATCTGCATAACGTACCAGTACAGCTTTATGTTCTTCCGATTTATTTTTGACCAAGAAATAGGTCTCATCATCTCCACTTTCCAGCTCCTCTCCAAAAAGGCGGTTTAGGGTAAGTGCAAATTTTGCATAACCATAAGGTTTTAATAAGTAGGCATCAGCATCAGCCTCAAATGCCTCAAATGCATATTCCTGATGTGATGTAGTAAATATGAGTTTCCTTGTCTTTGAACGTACAGCTTTTGCAAGTTCCAAACCAGAAATCTGTGGCATTTGCACATCCATAAAAATAACATCAACCGTATCTATCTTTTTAAGTTCCATTAAGGCCGTTAACGGATCTGTATAGCTCGCCACCAACCTCATATTCGGCGTATCTTCAATGTATTTTTCCAGTCCTGTTATCGAACTCTGCTGGTCATCTATGGCTATACACTTAATCATCTCCTAATCTTTCTTTTGCATACATAACGAAATTACACCTTTTCGTAACGAAAACAGAACAGTTTATACGCATTTGTATCGGGTTTTCATTTTCTTGGCTAAATTAATGTAAAAATGTGTATTATGAAACATACAGGAATGATTAAATAATATTAAGCAAAAATAGTTTGTGCTAATAATCAATAGTTAAAAGATGATTATAAAAAGCCATTATCAGCTAAAAAACTGCGTTCAGGTACTTAATAGAGGTGTTTTAATTCTCCATTAACAATTATTGAATTGGGCTGAAAGGTAATTAACCCGGAATTTTAACCATTTATAACGAAAATGCGCCGATCTGTGTAACCTTGTTCTTAAATAGATATCTAAGTGCGATATTCGTTTGAGGTTAAATAAAGGACTATTAATGTTCTTAATGGCCTTTATTGAGAAAATTAATAAACACGCTCATATCTACATCTACCTATCAAATCTATATTTAAATTAAATCTCTTTCCTATCTAAAATGACGCTCTCATTTTAGATAGGATATTTTCCGGATTTTTTTGCATCAACTCCGTGTATTAAGCTTGATGATACCTGATGATTTTCATAAATTCGTTATCACTACGGATCATCTAAATAGCAAATTATGACATTTAAAAATATTGTTCTTTTGCTCAGTACAGTGTCGACAGCACTTATTGGCGGACTGTTTTATGCTTATTCCTGTTCCGTTTTGCCCGGACTTACACGCCTTTGTGATCTTTCTTTTCTTCAGGCTATGCAATCTATCAACAGGGCTATTTTAAACCCGTTATTTTTTGTTTCTTTTATGGGAACGCTGATCTTATTGCCGGTAAGCGCTTGGTTTTTTAAAGATCAAGGGAATGTGTTTTATTTACTTCTCGCAGCTGCATTGCTATATTTTGGAGGTGTTTTTTTGGTAACCGTGGTTGGAAATGTTCCACTTAATAATTTGCTGGATGGCACAGACTTAAGCAAGTTGGATGCCCAGGGATTAACCACACTGCGCAATAAATTCGAACCCAACTGGAACCTGTTTCACCGTATCAGGACCATCGCCTCATTTATCTGTATTGTGCTGGTAGCTTATGCGGCTATATTGAGCAGGAATGTTTAATTTATTGATGATTTTGTTTAATAGCGTAAATCCATCCAGGGTAGTCGTCATTCCCGCCCAGGCCTATCGAGTGTACACATCTTTTTTAAATTTTTTGTGGCGTTATGCTAACTTGCTTTGAAATAACACAGCCCTAACCGAAGAACTCCGTCAATCCCAAGTGGCGGAAGGATCAAAAAAACAGTTGCACAATAGGAAACTGGCACTACCAAACCTGAAACGCAGTGGTTTTGTGAAAATATCACTCAAACTTTCATTGAGCATAAACGAGCAAACCCCGAAGGGCTCAATCAGACAAATGAAAACCTATTATACTGCTGATTAAACAAAGTGCCGCTGTTTTTTTGATGAGCGTGAGATGGTGAGAAGCCACATTGCCGGATTGACAAAGCGCTTTGGGTACTTTGGCGCCCCAAAGTACCATGCCGCCGTGGCATAGAGCGGTAGAAGAATATTATAAATAATTGTGTCCACACGATAGGCGAAGGCGGGAATCTTAATGAAATAGGCTTTCAAGGTATCTTCAACGCCTTCCAATTACTATTTCTTCAACAACGTATCAATCTCGGTATTAAATTCCTTTACAAATTCATCGTAAAACTTTCCTGTTGCAGGACCATTAAAACCCGTGTGGATCTGTGCTACATTGCCCTGTTTATCGATGATTATGGTGGTTGGGAAAGATAAAAACGAATCAAGTGCAGGTAACGATTCAGAAACAACCTGTTTATCGGCTGTGCCGGCAAGCACCTGATCGTATTCAATACCAAAACGCTCGCGGAAACGGGTCATTACTTTTTTTGCATATTCGGGCTCAGTTGAGCGTTCGTAATGTAAAGCAATAATTTCTACACCACGTTTTTTATTGGCTTTATACCATGGAGCAATAAAAGTAGCTTCATCTACGCAGTTAGGGCACCAGCTTCCGGTAATGGTTAAAATCACTACCTTGTTTTTGTATTTCTCATCTTTCAACGAAATCTTTTTACCATTTACATCAGGAAAACTGAAATCGAGGGTTTTGTATCCTGATTTAAGATAGGTAAGCTTATAAGGGTCGGGAAGGGCTGCATCTTTGTTTTTGGTTCCGGTAAAAGCCTGACTTCCCCTTGCACCCAAAATTTCACCACTTAAAGTACCGTCTGGCTGAAAGGTACCTTTGTAATAAGCAGGAGAGGAGCCGATGAAACTCGAAAGCTGGAATTCGTTGCCTTCTACCACGCCTTCAAGATAACGAGAATCGCCGGTTACACGCAAAAAAGTGCCGGTAAGTTTATTTCCGGTCTGTTTAAATAAACCCACTGTTTTTTCATCTTTACCATTAGGCGATTTAAAAACGACATCATAACTGCCAGAATAATCTGCCGTAGCAGGCTTATTAAGTGTTTCGAAACGGTAATTTTTACGTTCAGCTACAATGGTTAAAGGTTTGCCTGCTTTATCCTGTTTTCTTAATGTGCCGTTTAAATGATCGGCATCTACAAGGGCAAAGGCAAGTTCATTATCAAACTGATCAAGTTTTACAAATAAAGAATCAGCCGTCTGTTTTACCAAACCACCCTCAAATCTTTCTTCCGCATTGCGGAAATAGAGTTTTTGTTGTCCGTTTTTTTCTTTGATTTCGAAGTTAAAAGGAATATTGAGTCCTTCTTTTACTTTGGCAACTCCACGCCAAATGCCCAGTGCGACGAAGGCCTTAGTCGTTTTTTCTTTAGCCTTTCCCTGCCCGTTGTTGGCCAATACAGCCTGTTGTTGTGCAAAGGTTAAGGAGGTTGATATGGCCAGTGCGGCGGTTAATAGGGATTTTATGTTCATCGGGACGTGTGTTAATCGACTAAATTAGTCGACAAATATACGGACGAAATAGCCAAAGAAAAAATATTTGAATAAAATTCTATAAAAACTATAGGATAAATGGAATTAATTATACCTTTGCCCCAGTTATTTTAAAATACTTATCAAGAAAGGCGGAGGGAATGGCCCTGTGAAGCCTTAGCAACCATCTATTAAATAGAAATGGTGCTAATTCCATCCCAGATGAATCCGGGGTAGTTAAGTCAGTTGTTTGCGTTATCCTTATCAAAATATATGGAGCACTTCTGATTTAAAGGGGTGCTTTTTTTTTGCCTCCAATGCGTTCCTGATCAGTAAAAATGTTTTATAGAAAATCATTGAAATGAAAAAAACAGACGAGTTAAAATCCATTGATGCAAACCCTAATGCATATTTCCGAATGCGCACGCCCTGTTAAAGTAGCGCTATTTTAACAGGCTTTTTTGATCTAACCATTCCTTCTTATTCTTTAATGAAACGCGGTATTTAGCTGTGGTGGAATCGTTTTGCCAAATTTTTATCCTTAATCTAATCATTAATTACACACACATGTTCACAAATTTTAAATCAATAGCGTTTGTTTTGCTGCTTTTTATTACGCAGCAATTGTTCGCTCAAAATGCCATCATCACCGGAACGGTGAAGTCGGCAGATGGTGAAACACTTCCAGGTGTTTCCATTTTTATAAAAGAAACCAAGCAAACCACTATTACTGATGGTAGAGGTGCTTTTTCAATCAATGCACCAGAAAAGGGCACATTGGTATTTTCTTACATCGGTTTTAAAACCCAGGAAGTACAGATCAGTAAAAACGGACCGATTTCGGTTGTTCTTCAATCCAGCGATAATGCGCTTGACGAAGTGGTGGTAACGGCCCTTGGAATTTCAAGGGAGAAAAAATCATTGGGTTATGCCGTTCAGGAATTGAAAGGAGACCGTATAGCCGAAGCTAAAGAATCCAACCTGGTAAATGCCCTTGCCGGAAAAATTGCCGGTGTTAGGGTTACCAATAGCCAGGGAAGCATGGGTTCATCACGTGTGGTGATCAGGGGAGAAACTTCCATCGCAGGAAATAACCAGCCTTTATTTGTGGTTGATGGGATTCCAGTGGATAACTCACAGTTGAATTCGGCTGGTGCCAGGGATTACGCCAATACCATTTCAGATATCAATCCGGAGGATATTGAATCGATGAGTGTTTTAAAAGGTCCAAATGCGGCTGCATTGTATGGCTCAAGGGCTGCAGCAGGGGTTATCCTTATTAAAACCAAAACCGGTAAATCGAAAAAAGGATTGGGTATTGCCATCAATTCAAACGCGGTTTTAGAAACATTGCTTACGCTACCGGTATATCAAAATGCTTTCGGTCAGGGATCGGAAGGCAAATTTAGCTATGTAGATGGTGCTGGCAAAGGACTAAATGATGGGGTAGATGAGAGCTGGGGACCGAAACTTGATGGCAGGTTAATCCCGCAGTTTTATTCCAAAGGGGTACCTGTTCCGTTTATCGCACATCCGGATAACGTACGCGATTTCTTCCAGACAGGTTATTCATTAAACAATGGGGTATCTATTGCCGATGCAGGTGAAAAATATGATTATCGCATTTCTTACAATAACCTTAAACAGGTGGGAATTGTACCGAACTCAGGTCAGGGGAAAAACTCATTTGTATTAAATACTACATTAAAAATTACACCGAAATTAAGTTTAACTGCTAACGCGAATTATAGTAAGCTTAACTCTGATAATTTACCAGGCACAGGTGGTTCACGCTCAACCAGTACCATGTTACAGTTTACCTGGTTTGGTCGTCAGGTTGATATTAACCAGTTAAAAAACTATTTGGATGAAAATGGAAAAACGTTTAACTGGAACAACAGCTACTATAGTAACCCATATTGGGTTGCTTATGAAAATACAGTATCGCAAAACCGTAGCAGGATTATTGGAAGTTTAGCCCTTAATTATAAAATTATCGATGGTCTTGATTTTAATTTCAGATCAGGTACAGATTATTACAACGACAGGCGTAAAGTTAGAATCGCTTATGGCACCAATGGAACACCTTTTGGATCTTATACCGAAAGTGCCTTTACGGTAAGCGAAAATAATACCGATGCAACGTTAAATTTTAACAAACAGTTAAACGATGATTTTAGCTTAGAATTATTGGGTGGTGGTAATATCCGCAGGCAATACATTGAGCAAAACGACCAAAGTGCGCCTAAACTGGCTATCGCAGGACTTTACAACCTTAAAAACTCACGAGATCCCTTGGTTTCATCCAATAATTTATCGCGTTTAAAATCATATAGTGTTTATGCATCAGGTCAGATCGGTTTCAGAAATTATCTTTTCGCCAATATCACGGCACGTAACGATTGGTCATCTACCTTGCCTGCGCAGAACAGGTCTTATTTTTACCCATCATTTAACGGAAGTTTTGTAGCAACGGAAGCATTCGATATTAAAAGCGAAGCCCTTAACTATTTAAAAATACGTGGCGGTTGGTCTAAAGTGGGTAAAGATGCAGATCCTTACCGTTTAATCAACACTTATGTATTTAGTGCGCCGTTTTATGGTAATCCTCAGCTTACAACAGGTTCTATCGACCTGAATCCTAACTTAAAGCCTGAAACGACCACCTCTACAGAACTTGGGCTTGAAGCGGTTTTCTTTAATAAAAGATTACGTTTCGATTTAAGTGCATATAATACGAATAGTTACAACCAGATTTTAGCTGCTGATGTAAGTCAGAGTACAGGTTTCAGCTCGAAATTGCTTAATGCCGGCAAAATCAATAACAAAGGGATTGAAGCACAATTGGGCATTACGCCAATCAAAAAAGCTTTTACCTGGGATGTAGATTTTAATTTCGCAGCAAACAGGAGTAGGGTAATTGAGTTGGATGCCGAAAAATTATTAACCAATTATGTGGTGGCATCAAATTCGGCGCAGGTAATTGCAACGGTTGGTCAGCCTTATGGATCATTGTTCGGGACAGCATTTTTAAGGGATGGTAACGGAAACATCATCGTTAATGCCACAGGTGCACCTGCTACAAACCCAACTAAACAGGTATTGGGGAAATATACGCCAGATTGGATCGGTGGGGTTTACAACACCTTCACCTATAAAGGTATCAGCTTAGGCGTATTGGTTGATGCCAGCATTGGAGGCTCTATTTATAACGGAACTTATGCTACAGGAACTTATACTGGCGTTTTAGCTTCTACACTTCCGGGAAGGGCAGCTGAATACGGTGGAATTTCCTATTATTATCCTGGTAACGATAAAGCAAACGGTACTGTGCGGGTAAATGGATCTGCACCTGCAGGCGTTACGGTGTATGATGACGGGATTATTTTTGATGGCGTAACCGCTGATGGCAAACGTAATGAGAAGATATTGCCTGCCCAACAGTATTACAAAACCTTCAGAAATATAGACGAAGCAAATATTTTCGATGCGTCTTATGTTAAACTCCGTGAGGTGAAATTAAGCTATAATTTACCTGCAAAATGGCTCCGTCCGTTAAGTTTACAAGGCGTTTCGGTATCGCTTGTTGGCCGTAATCTGTGGATTATTCACCGGAATACTGTTGATATCGATCCGGAAGTAGCCTTTAACACCGGTAACGGTCAAGGTTTAGAAAGTTTATCTAACCCAAGCACACGCAGTTATGGTATCAATCTGAATGTTAAATTTTAAATATTTCCATTATGAAAAATAAGAAACTATATATACTGGCCATTTTGGCAATTGCATTTTCATCATGCAAAAAAGAACTGGATGAGGTGAACATCAATCCAAATGCGCCGGAAATTCCACAACCCGATTATTTGCTTACCGGAACCACAAAAATTACTGCCGATACCTACTGGGGTGTAACCAATAACATGAACTCGAGCCTGCTTTTTGCACAGCAATGGGCCAAAGTGCAATACACAGAAGAAGACCGTTTTATTTATTCGAACAGTAGTTTTACCGCATTATGGTCAACAGGGTATGCCCAGAGCATTGCCGGTTTTAATAAAATTATCGAACTGGGCGATGCACAGGGCAATTCGAACTATAAAGGCGTAGCGCTGGTACTAAGATCATGGACATTTTTGTTGCTTACCGATGCTTATGGGGACATTCCTTATTCGCAGGCGGGGAAAATAAAACAGTTTGTTACACCGGTTTACGATAAACAAAAGGATGTTTATTATGGTATTCTGAACGATTTAAAATCTGCACAGGCAGCCCTGGATCCTGCAGGAAAGGTTATTGCCGGTGATGTGATTTACGGCAACAATATTGCCTCATGGAAAAAGTTTGCCAATGCTTTACGCCTTCGTATTGCTTTACGCATTGCAGATAAAGATCCGGCCAAAGCCAAACAGGTGATTGATGAGGTACAGGCAGAAGGAGGTGCTTATATCAGCAGTAATTCAGAAAGTGCAATACTCAAATATGATGTTTCGCCACAGCAAAATCCGGTAGCGGCTTCATTCGAAACCAGAAATGATTATCGGATCAGCAAAACCATTGTAGATAAACTGTTTTCGCTAAACGATCCAAGGTTACCTGTTTATGCCAGTAAAACGGAAAATGTTACGCCGCAGGTTTATGTGGGGATCCCGAATGGTTCTACCAACTCTGAGGCCAGTGCAATAGGATTGGCAAATTCTTCAAAACCAGGTGCTTACTTTTTAGATGCCAAGGCACCAGCTGTAATTTTCAGCTATGCCGAATTGCTTTTCGATAGGGCAGAAGCAGCAGCAAGAGGTTTCACTACGGAAAATGCCGAAAATTTATATAAACAAGCTATCACGGCTTCGTTTAACCAATATGGTATATCTGGGACAGCCGTAGATGATTATATTAATCAGGTTGCGGTACAATATAATGCTTCCAATTATAAAAAATCAATTGGTGAGCAAAAATGGATTGCCTTATTTGGTCAGGGCTTGGAAGCCTGGGCAGAGCAACGCAGGTTAGATTATCCACAGTTAACCGCTTCTGTAAATACCGTTTTGAATGGTAAGATTCCGGTACGTTTTATTTATCCGGGTACCGAGCAATCATTAAATGGGCAGAATTATAAAAATGCAGTTAGTAGTCAGGGTGCAGATTTATTAACCACCAAACTTTGGTTTGATGCTTTTTAGTTTTAATTCGGAAAAAAGAGGAAGTATCTTTAAATACGACAGGCTTTAAGATTCCCGCCTGCGCGGGAAAGACGATCGCTCCGTAACAAAAAAACGTCCCGGTTTTAAGCCGGGACGTTTTTGTTTGATCAGAGAAATAGGTATTTAGCCTCTTCAGGCTCTTTATTTCTGCAAGGCAGTCATCTCGCTAAATCTTCAGCGGCATTACTCACCCTTGATTTCAGGTCTTCTGTATAACCCTTTGCTTTATCGGCCCATTCTGGTGCACGATCAAACAATTCATCAACGATTGATTGTCCTGTAATCGGATCTTTTTTAGTGATATATTTTACGCCGGCATATACTGCAGCGCCAATAATTGCTGTTTTTAAAATTCCCATGTTCTTTTCTTTTTTTAATTAAACATTTTGAGACCGTTAAAAGTTTTAGACAATTTTTAATAACTATTGTTACAGCTACTCTTATTTGATGTTGCATTAACTTTGCTGTTTTTTTACCACGGAAACACGGAAACCGAAGAAAAATAGCTCGTGATAATCAGTGTTTCCGTGGCAACTATTATTATGTTTTGATGGGGGTGACATCGACCGATAGAATCTGTGTTTATCTGTTTGCATCTGTGGTAAATTTATGATGCAATTTATGATAGACTAGTTGAGGTGGTCTGCGGGGGCACAGGCCACGGAGAGGAATTACGAAGGTCTTAGCGGGACACTAAGACCAGCTGGGATCGAAATAACGATCATTATTAAATTTTTACAGATTATCTCCATTAAATTTATATATTTCGGGCAATTAACCTCCGGTAAATCGATTAAACCAAATATTACTGCATGAATAAGGAAAAGTTGTTCAATGAAATTAAAGATTTGAGCATCATAAATTCTTTCTCGAAACACGAACAGCTTGTACAGGGAATCATTAATGGCCTTAATCATAAACTGATTGCCAAGGGCGACATGCTGCCTTCGGTTAACGAAATGATGCGGGAAACCGGTTTTGCCAAAGAAACCATTGGTAAGGCCTATAAAGAGCTGATCAGCAGAGGGATTTTGGAGTCGAAAAACAGGATGGGCTATTTTGTAGCCACTGATGATACCGAACAGCACCTGAAAGTTTGTCTGTTAATTTACGCTTTCGACACCTTTCAGGAAACTTTTTACCAGAACTTCCGCGATCATTTGGGCGATAACATTCAGGTTGATGTATATTTTCACCACAATAACTTTAGCGTTTTCGAATCGATCATCAACAGCAACAAAGGCCAATATGGTTTATATGTAATTGCACCGATAGAAAGTAATGCAGCCAAAGAAGTTTTGGAGCAATTGCCAAAAGAAAAATTATTGATTGTAGATCGTTATGTAAAACTGAAAGGCGATTATTCCTATATTGTTCAGGAGTTTGAAAAGGCTTCTTATAATGCTTTTTTAGAATTGGCTCCCAGAATTAAGGAGTTTTCGGAATTTGTTTTTTTCTTTAAACCTTCTTCTGCTGAGCCGAATGAAGTATTGATTTCCTTTAAACGTTTTATAAAAGAATTTAACATCAATGGGGTAATCAAAAACAGTTACGAGGCAGGCAGTATTGCACCCGATAAGGTTTATTTTACCATACACAACCTCGAACTTTGGGAAATGCTGAAAGATACCAGGGTAAAAGGATTAAAAGTGGGTAAAGATCTGGGTATCCTTTCACATAACGATGATAACGTTAAAGAGATCATATTTGATGGGATTACTACTTTTTCAATCGATTTTGCGCACATGGGCCGCTTAGCTGCCGAGTTTGTGCTGAACTTAAAGCCGATTAAACAGGTAATGGAAAATAAACTGATCAGAAGAAATTCACTTTAACACCATCGCGTGGGAACAACGGCTATCATCAGTTTTATCCTGTTCACGGTTCTGGCCGCGACCATTTCTTATTTCAAAACTAGGAAAACACAAAGATCGACAATAAGTGGTTTTTTCTTTGCCAACCGCACCAATGGTTTTATTATTATCGGTGCTTCACTGTTTTTCAGCAACATCAGCGCCAACCAGTTTATCGGCGAAAACGAATCAGTGTACATCAATAACATGTCGGTAATCGGGTGGGGGATTTCCTCCATTTTTGCCATGATTATCGTTTCTGAGTTTTTTATTCCCATTTATTTTAAAACCGGGATCCGTACCATTCCCGATTTTTTAGAGAAACGTTATGATAAACAGACCAAAACACTGGTTTCGGTTGTTTTTCTGTTTAGTTATATCATTAACCTGCTTCCTTCGGTACTTTATGGCGGTGCCGTTGCCTTTAGCAACCTGATCGATCTTTCCGGTTTTCATCTTTCCTATTGGGAGAGCATCTGGGTTTTTGTGTGGATTATGGGACTGATTGGTTCGGTTTATACTATTTTGGGCGGATTTAAGGCCATTACCATTTCTGATACCGTATTGAGTGCCGGTATGCTGATCCTCATTATTGCCCTGCCATATTACGGATTACGTTATTTAGGACAAGGCGATTTTTTCAGCGGACTTTCTACTGTTCTGTCTACCAAAAAAGAACACCTTAATTCGATAGGAAGCAGCAAAGATGCCGTTCCTTTTTCCACCCTGTTTACCGGTATGCTCATCGTTAACCTTTACTACTGGGGTATGGAGCAGTACATTATCCAGCAGGTGCTGGCCGCCAAAAGTTTGGAAGAAGGCCAAAAAGGGATCGCATTAACCTGTTTTGCCAAATTACTTTGTCCATTATTAATTAATATTCCTGGTTTAATCGCGGTGCACCTTTATCCGGTTTTAACCAATACCAACCAGGTATTTCCTTTGCTTATTAAAGATGTATTGCCGCCACTTTTAATGGGTTTATCGGCCTGTGTTCTTTTTGGGGCTGCCATTACCACCTTTAATGCCGGACTCAACAGCTCGAGTACCTTATTTCTTCTGAACTTATATAAACCTTTTATGGAAAAAAAAGGTAAAATCTTATCGGATAAGAGTTTATTGAGAACCGGGCGGTTGTTTCAGATTTCTGTATCCTTATTTGCCATGGCCTTTGCTCCATTTATTATTTTCTCGAAAAATGGTTTTTACGAATATTTGCAGAAAATCAGTGCAATTTTTAGTCTTCCCATCTTCACCATTATCTTTTTAGGTTTTATCACCAAAAAAATGCCACCTATTGCTGCAAAAATAGGGATGCTTTTCTTTATTTCCTGTTATGTATTAAGCGAGTGGGTATTTTCTATCCACCTGCACTACCTGCATACATTGGCCATCATCTTTATCATCACCGTTTTATTGATGTTATCCATTTCGAAGCTGTACCCCAAACAAATTCCATATACTTTGATACTTGATAATAAAATTGCAATTATTCCCTGGAGGAATAGGCATTACTATCATGTTGTATTAGTCTCACTAATGGCGCTTGTCTTTTTTATTTTCTCCTCCTATATACTTGCTTAGTCCTGTATTTCAATTGTTTATATATTTTTTTTCCACGCTTGGAATATTAAATATTTTGTTTATCATTGTAATTGAAAATAATAGGATAGGATAGTATAGGATAGTTGAATTTGTTTATCTGCGTTCCAGCGTTTGTTCCTTTTTAAAGAGGGGAATAAAAGGTAAATAAGATATTAAAAATCATTCACCTACCTAAACTAATGTTTTCATTAACCAAATAATCCCAAAATATGAGAAATTTTACAACTTATTGTGCAGCAATGCAAAGCCTACCTTCAATTGCTAAAGGATGGCCGGCAGATCTACAAAATCTTAAAAAGCATTAATTTCTGTCGATCTACATCTATCTACAATTTTTTAATTCATCATTTAAAAGCTTATTAGCAAATGAAGCAATTATTTTTGTTTTGTGGGCACCTGTCGGTGTCTGGCAGGCTAAAAAATGCACTGGTATTGACAGGTTCGATGCTTGTATTTTTCCTGATTTTTATGCCCCTAAAAGGTTATTCCCAAACAGGGAAGAAAACCATTACGGGTAAGGTTACCGATACGTTAGGGGTGGGGCTGCCCGGCGTAACTGTGGCAGTAGTAAACAAGGTTAACGTAGGCACGCAAACCGATAACAACGGAAAATTTGTGCTCGATGTGGCTCCAGGCGAAATCCTCCGTTTTTCTTATGTAGGTTACCGCGAACAGAGGGCAACGGTTGGCGCAGGTAACGTAATCAACATTAAACTAACTGAAGAAAATATGCTTTCGGAAGAGGTGGTGATTACCGCTTTAGGGCAAAAGCAGCGTAAGGAGGCTTTGGTAGGTTCGGTTACCACGGTGAAAGTGGGCAACCTTAAAATACCATCGAGCAATTTAACCAATGCACTTTCAGGTCAGATAGCGGGTGTAATTGGTTATCAGCGCAGCGGACAGCCTGGCCAGGATAACTCGCAGTTTTTTATCCGCGGGGTAACTACTTTTGGTTACAAGCAGGATCCGTTGATTTTGATCGATAACGTAGAGTTAACGAGTTCGGATCTGGCGCGTTTACAGGTTGATGATATCGAAAGTTTCTCCATCCTGAAAGATGCCAGTGCAACCGCATTATATGGTGCCAGGGGAGCGAATGGGGTAATTTTAGTGGCCACCAAATCCGGTAAAGAAGGTAAGGCTAAAATTAGTTTCCGATTGGAAAATTCTTCTTCACAATCTACCCAAAATTTAGAACTTGCCGATCCGATTACTTATATGAGGCTCTTTAATGAGGCTACCATAGGCAGGGGAATGGATCCGATGTTTACACCGAACCAGATCATCAATACCCAGGCAACGGTAAATAAAAGCCCGGGTTATAACGAATATGTTTACCCGGCGGTTGATTGGTTGGGCTTACTATTTAAAAAGAGAACGAGTACGCAACGTGCCAACATGAGTGTAAGTGGTGGCGGTGGTGTAGCCAGGTATTATATTGCGGGTTCTTATAATTTGGATAATGGCGTACTTAATCAGGATGACAGAAACAATAACGATAACAACGTAAAATTCCGGAATTACCAGTTGCGCTCTAACATCAATATCGATTTAGGCAAAACTACCGAGTTGGTGGTGCGTTTATCGGGTAATTTTAGCGAATACAATGGTCCGTTGGCTACCGATGGTGGTTTTTCGACCGATCTTTACAATATTGCCGTGCATACCAGTCCGGTTATATTTCCGGCTTATTTTCCTGCTGATGCGGCCAATCAAAATGCACAGCACATTTTATTCGGAAATACCGGTGGTACAGGGGTAAACAGTATTTTGTACAACAACCCTTATGCCGCATTACTCCGCGGACATAAAAGTTCAAGTGAATCGCGTATGTCGGCACAACTGGAACTGAACCAAAAACTCGATTTCTTAACAGAAGGACTTTCGTTCAAATCGATTTTTAGCACCAACAGGTATTCTTACTTCGATTCATCAATGGCATATTCACCATTTTATTATAACGTAGGTTCGTATGACAAAGGAAGCAATACTTACGTGTTAAACTGGTTAAACTCCGCTACCGGAGATCCATCTAAAGTTCCCAACATTGCACAGGAATATTTAAGTTACTATCCGGGTGATCCGAACATCAGTACCTTTCTTTATGGACAGGCTTCCGTAAACTACGATCATACTTTTGGTCAGAGCCATACCATTAGCGGTACATTGATTGGTACTGCACAACAGAACCTTTATAACAATGCAAAAGATCCAAAAACCAATACCCGCACTTTACAATACTCGCTTCCTTACCGAAACTTAGGTTTGGCAGGACGATTAACTTACTCGTACAAAAGCCGTTACTTTTTAGAAACCAACTTCGGGTACAACGGATCGGAGAGGTTTTCGGAGAATCACCGTTTTGGTTTCTTCCCAACCATTGGTGCGGGATGGATTGTATCGAACGAAGAATTCTGGAAAGGCGGAATCTCTAATGTGGTTAGCCGATTGAAATTGAGGGGCAGTTTTGGTTTGGTGGGTAACGATGCCATCGGATCGCAACGCTTTTTCTACCAATCAGATGTGAATTTAAATGGTGGTGGAAATTATGCTCAATTTGGTTATAATGGTGCGGCTACCCGACCAGGGGTATACATTAACAGTTATGAAAATACAGATATTACCTGGGAAACTTCGCGCCAAACGAACATAGCTTTAGAAGCTACGCTTTTCAAAAACATGAACATTATTGCAGAGGTTTATAATAACGATCGCTACAATATTTACATGATCCGTAAAAACGTACCGAGTACGCTGGGACTGGAGGCGATTGATCCAAACACCGGCGCTCCTGATATTGGTGCAAACATTGGTAAGGCGCGATCAAGAGGGATCGATTTATCGCTTGATTATAAGTTTAACGTAAATGCATTTTCCTTTGCGGTACGTTCTAATTTAACCTTTGCCAAAAATAAATACATCAATTACGAGGAGCCGCAGTGGGCAGAAGCTTATCGGTATACCACGGGACAGCCGATTAGCAGAAACTACGGTTACATTGCTGAGCGTTTGTTTGTGGATGATAAAGAGGTGGCAAATTCACCAACCCAGATTTTCTCAACAGGTGGCAAACCGCCAAGAGCAGGCGATATTAAATACCGCGATTTAAATAATGATGGTAAAATTGATGATGCTGATAAAGCTTACATTGGTTTCCCTCAATCGCCAGAAGTGGTGTATGGTTTCGGTTTCAGTTCTTCATACAAAGGTTTCGATCTATCAGCCTTTTTTACAGGACAGGATAGAATGACTTTCTTTATCGATCCAACCAAGGTGAGTCCTTTTGTACCGAGCAATCAGCAGTATATTTATGGTAACACGCAATTGTTAAAAGATTTTGCCGATAACCACTGGTCGCCGGAAAACCAGAATTTATATGCGCTTTATCCACGATTGGCGGTAAATGCTGCAGATCTGGAAAACAATGCACAAACCAGTACCTGGTGGATGAGAAACGGCCGTTTGTTAAGGCTTAAATCGCTTGAGCTTGGCTATACCCTTCCACAGCGCATTTCGAGTAAGATCAAGCTTAACTCCTGCCGCATTTACTTAAATGGTTTAAACCTGATTACCTGGAGTCCATTTAAAATGTGGGATCCAGAACAAGGCGGAAACGGTTTTGCCTATCCAATACAAAAGGTATTCAATGTTGGTCTTAACGTAACCTTATAATGAAAACGATAAAAATATATTTTACATACGGCTGCATCATGATGGTATTGGGTACTTTTGTATCCTGTAAAAAGTACCTTGATATCACACCCGATAACTTAGGTACACTCGATTATGCGTTCAGGAACAGGAATGAAGCCGAAAACTATTTATACTCTTGTTATGCTTACCTGCAGCGCATGAATGATGCGGCTTCGAACCCGGGTTTTACTACTTCTTCGGAGCTGATTTATTCGAACACACTAGATAATTACCTGAATTTTAACCGTACAGGTTTCAACCTGTTAAGGGGAACACAAACCGCGGCAAACCCAGGTTTAAATGCATGGGATGGGAGCGAAGGCAGTTACAGTCTTTGGCGTTCCATCAGAATCTGTAACATCATGCTCGAAAATATCGATAAACCGATTGATCTGGGTGCTGCAGAAAAACAACGCTGGATTGCCGAAACTAAATTTTTAAAAGCCTATTATCATTATGTGCTTTTTAAAATGTACGGCCCGATTCCTTTGATTAAAACCAATCTGGCCATCAATAGCAGTACTGATGAAGTACGTGTAAAAAGGGCACCAGTTGACGAAACCGTTGATTATATTGTATCTCTATTGGATGAAGCCATCCCTAATCTACCTCCGGTAATCAGCAGTCAGGCAACAGAATTGGGTAGGGTAACCAGTGTAATTGCGTTATCGGTTAAGGCTGATGTATTGGCAACAGCCGCCAGTCCGCTTTTTAACGGCAATCCTGATTATGTTAGCTTCAAAGATAAAGACGGAATAAGTCTTTTCCCGGCAGCTTTTGATGCGCAAAAATGGAAAAAAGCTGCTGATGCAGCAAAAGCAGCCATTGTAGCTGCAGAAGGTCAGGGTATTAAATTATATACCTTCCAATCGCCAACAACGGTAGGGAAATTATCTGATTCGTTAAAAAGAGAATTGGATGTACAGAACGCAGTTACTGAAAAATGGGAGTTGAATTCGGAGATTATCTGGGCTTCCAATCCGGAGTTTAGTTACCAGGGCTTTGCAACACCAAGGCTTACTGCAAAATCGGCAGTAAACAACTTCTCTAACCCTTCTACTTTTTCTGCACCGATAAGTACCCAGGAACTTTTTTATACCGTAAATGGTGTGCCGATCAGCGAAGATAAAACCTGGGATTATGCAGGAAGAAATACCATTAAAGTGGGTGATAATGCCAGCCGTTATTATATTCAGCAGGGTTACGAAACCATTAAAGGTCATTTTGCACGCGAAACGCGTTTCTATGCAGATATCGCTTTTGATGGCGGGATCTGGTTTGGTAATGGAAGAAATAATCAGGACGATCCGGCCAATCCATTATACTATGTTTCGGCCAGGGGAAGCGGGCTTGCGGCACCCAGTGATAACATCCGTTTGAACATTACAGGTTATTGGCCAAAAAAACTGGTGAGTTATGCTTCAGTTTATGATGATGGCTTTCAGCCTTCTGCATTCCGTTTACCATTGATCAGGTTGGCAGGTTTATATTTACTTTATGCTGAAGCCTTAAACGAGGTAAGCGGGCCCAGTACAGAAGTGTTTACCTATATCGATAAAGTTAGGCAAAGAGCAGGTTTGCAGGGCGTACAGGCATCGTGGACAAACTTTTCAAAAAATCCGAATAAATTTAATAATAAAGACGGTTTAAGGCAGATTATTCACCAGGAAAGAAGGATTGAGCTATGTTTTGAAGGCCAAAGTGGCTGGGATTTAAGAAGATGGAAGGAACTTCAGTCGGTTTTAACCGCACCGATACAGGGTTGGAGCATTAATAATGCCGAGGCCATTAATTATTACCGTCCAACTACCCAGTTTATCCCTGTTTTTGGCTTAAAAGATTATTTATGGCCGATCAGAAGTTACGATCTGGTTGTAAATCCAAACTTAGTTCAAAATCCTTACTGGTAGTTTAAAATATTAAAGATATGAAACGTATTAAATATAGTATTTACCTGGCGCTTATCGTTTCCGTATTGGCCAGTATTGCGGCCTGTAAAAAAATGGAAACCTATAACGATCCGGCTTCGTCTGACATGACAAAGCCTGGGGTGGTTACCAATGTTAAAGTAGATAATTTTAATGGCGGTGCTTACATTACCTATTCTTTGCCAAACTCAAAAAACCTGTTATATGTATTGGCGCAGTATAAAATAAACGGGGTAACCACCCGCGAAACCAAATCGAGTTATTATTCTGATTCGATTATGGTGGATGGTTTTGCCAAAAAGCAGGGTTACGATGTTACCTTATATGCCGTAAGCAGGGCAGAGGTTAAATCTGATCCTGTGGTGGTAAGAGTTAATCCCGATACCCCACCTTATTTACTGGCTAAACCGACTATTAACGCTGAAGCCGATTTTGGCGGCATCAAAATTACCGGTACAAATCCAGCTAAAAATAACCTGGGGATTATCCTTTTAGGTGTTGGCAATAATAATGTTTCGGATGTAATCGATCAGCATTATGGCAAAACAGAAGTAATCAACTATTCAGTAAGGGGCTACGCGCCTGTGGCGAAGAAAATCGGATTTTATGTAACTGATAATTTCGGAAACATCTCTGATACTACTTATACAACTGTTACACCTTTCTTTGAAACCTTACTGGATAGAAATAAATTTTTCCAGTACAGGCTTCCTACAGATGGCGTGATTGCCTATGGCTGGGATCTTCCTTACTTATGGGATGGTAAAACAGATGGTAACTCTAACGGGTGGCACACGGCGCCGGGTGGTGCAATGCCTGCAATCGCTACATTTGGTTTAGGAGTAAGCGCAAAACTAAGCCGCTTTATTTTATGGGAAAGACCAGATGGGGGCGATAAGTATGCTTATGGGCACGGAAATCCTAAAGTATTTTCGGTATGGGGTTCTGATGCAGCTGCTCCACGCGATGCGCAACTTCCTTTATCAGCACCAGAGGGCACCATTATCGGCGACTGGATTAATATGGGTAATTATAATTATCCAAATCCTCCCTCAGGTTTAGCGCCTGTTGCACATACCACGGCAGACAACGATTTCGTAAAAGCAGGTGTAAGTTTCAATTTCCCGTTAAGCAATCCAAAAGTACGCTATGTACGCCTTTCGGTCAGCACAACATGGTCTAACGGTACATTTGCGCACGCAATGGAAATGGCTTTTTACGGCGATCCAAGGTAGTTAACAGATAATATAAAATGATAAATTTTCAGATATGAAAAGTATATATAAAATTAGCGGTCTGTTCTTTTTGCTGTTAACAGTAATTATCAGCTGTACCAAAGATGATCTTGCCTTTAAAGAATATTTAAAAGATGGTGAGATTGTGTACCCCGGCCGCGTAGCAAACATTGTAACCAAACCGGGCAATTTAAGAACTGCACTGTGGTGGAACCCAAGTCCAGACCCAAGTATAACCAAATATGTGGTATATTGGAACAACAGTGCCGATTCGGTTGTAGTTACACCTACCACCCATAATCCACTGGATACCATTAAAGTAACCATCCCGAATTTGAAGGAATATACTTATACTTTTACGGTTTATTCTTACGATGCGCAGGGGCATAAATCGATCCCGATTGAAGCCAGAAATGTAAGGGTTTTCGGTCCATTGTATCAATCAGGCTTATTAAACAGGCCTTATAATGTGGTAGATCCATACTTAATTAACAGCACCAATTCAGTACAATTAAACTTTAAAGCACCAGATACCATTAATGTAAATACAGTGGTTAGGTATACTAATGTTGCTGGATCAACTGTTGATAAAATACTTTTACCGCTTGATACTGCCATCACGCTGAGCGATTATAAACCAGGTACAAGCATCCAGTACAAATCATCTTATATTCCTGGTAAAGGTTCTTTGGATGTATTTGCTGTGAGTGATTTCTCTGTTTTTCCAGAAATCGTACCAAGATATGTGCTTTGTAACCGATCGCTTTTTAACGAAGTTCATTTACCAGGCGATGCGCAGACTTACGAGTCGGGTACCAGCATCAGTAAATTGTGGGATGGAAGCGTTGGACCGCAGGGCTATCCGAATATTTTCCATAGCGCAGGGAACAGTGGTATGCCACATGTAATTACCTTCGATTTAGGTAAAATATACTTCAATTTATCCCGCATCGAAGAAACCGGAAGAGATTGTTGTAATAATCCAGATCGTTTTGAAGTTTGGGGAACTGCCGATATAAGCAATGCCACTACAACATTATCTGCAAGCGATAATGGCTGGCCCGCGCAGGCAATAAGTAAAGGATGGACGCTTTTAAAAGACGTAACCAGAACTGATGATGGAAAAAATGCTTTTACTTCGGAATTGGATAACGGAGGTAAACCGATTCGTTATATTCGCATCAGGATTAAGCATGTAACCACTGGCGATGGCAATTATAGCAATATGAGCGAAATCAGGTTCTGGAATATACAATAACCTTTTTTAAAGGACCGTCCTGACTGAGATATTTAAACAGAACTGTCGTCATCTCGACTGGAACGCAGTGGAATGGAGAGATCTATCTCAACTTCGTTGCGCTCCGCTCGAAATGACGAACCCTGTGACCATATCCATTCTTTTAACCACAGATGAAAAGGATGCACACAGATATAAAATCAGTGTTTATCTGTGTGCATCTGTGGTTAAAACTTTTTTAAGTATGAGTAAAACAAAACACAAATGATACTACATGATTTTTAAATTTTTATTCAAACATCAGGCACTTTTAATTTTATTCTTGCTTGTCCTTTCGGGCAGTTCTGCTTCGGCAATCCTAATCAATTATGGTAAAAATGGAAAAATAGACTACAACCTCAAAATAGGTACTTTTAATGTTACTTATGGAGCAAATCAACTGTTGTTAAATGGTTTTTCGCAAGCCGAATATCAGAAAAAAAAAATCAGCTCTAAAGATTATAAACAGATTAGCTATAGCAAAATAGCCATTAAAGATGCTTTTGGCAATGGTTTTAAACATGTTTTCCTGTTAAAACAGTCGGGTTTGCCCGATATGCAACAGGTATTTTATACCTACAGCGGTAAAGATTATTTTATGATCGGTATTATCCTGGAAGGGATTAATTTGTCCGTTAACCACATTGTTCCGCTAAACGGAAACCTGATTGATGGTGAGACTTCAGAAACACCCACCAGTTTATTCGTGCCCTTTGATAACGATACCTTTATTTCTTACAATACCGTATCCTTAAAAGCGAATGTTAGCAACCCAAGTTCAGAGGTTAGTGCTTTATACCACGATCAATCGCGAAAAGGTTTTGTAATTGGTTCTATCGACCACACTAACTGGAAAACAGGCATCATTACCACAATGGACAACGATAAAAAAATTGGTATCCAAGCCATTTGTGGTTATACCGAAGAAAACATTACCCGAGATAAAATTTCGCATGGTTATTTAAGTGGCAACTCAATCAGTTCGGCGAAAGTATTTTTCGGTGCTTTTGATGACTGGCGTTTGGGCATGGAAACTTATGCCAAACTGAACAGGATTTCGGAACCACCCATTGTATTTAAATGGAAGAAAGCCACACCAGTGGGCTGGAACAGCTGGGGTGCCATGCAGGAGAAAATCACGCTCGAAAAAGCCAATCAGGTAACTGATTTTTTTGCCGATAGCCTGAAAAGTTTCAGGAGCGGGGGCGTAGCTTATATCGATCTCGATTCGTACTGGGATAACCTGTTAAAAGGAGGTTTAACCGGCGATTACTCCAAACTAAAAGCCTTTGCAGATCATGCCAAATCAAAGGGATTAAAACCGGGCATCTACTGGGCACCTTTTGTTGATTGGGGTTTTGCAGGCGGAGGCAACCGTAAAGCCGATGGAACAGATTATACTTTTGCAGAAATGTGGACGAAAGTAGGTTCAGGTTACCATGATATAGATGGGGCAAGGGCATTAGACCCCACGCATCCGGGCACGCAACAACGCATTGCAACCGTAATCAATAAGTTTAAGGAATGCGGTTTCGAAATGATTAAAATCGATTTTTTAGGTCATGCGGCGATAGAATCCGATCATTTTTACAATCCGAAAATCACCACTGGCATGCAAGCCTATAAAACCGGAATGGAGTTTTTGTTAAAACAGCTCGATGGTAAAATGTTGGTGTATGCTGCCATTTCACCAAGCATGGCTTCTGGCCGGTATGTGCATGTCCGCCGGATTGCCTGCGATGCCTTTAAATCGATAAAAGATACCGAATATACTTTAAACAGTGTAAGTAATGGCTGGTGGCAAACTTACCTTTATGATTATATCGACGCCGACCATGTGGTATTTTCCGATCAATCCGATGGCGAAAATACAGCCAGATTTTTATCGGCTATTGTTACGGGTACCTGCATCGCTGGTGATGATTTTTCGCGTCAGGGAAAATGGACAGGCACGGCACAGCGTTTATTGAACAATACCGGAATCCTGAAGATTCTGGAAGATGGAAAGGCATTTACTCCTGTAGAAGGAAACAAGGGCAAATCAGCCTCGTCATTTTTTATTAAACAGGTGGGTAATGTAAAATACCTGGCCGTATTTAATTATGGCGATACGGAGCAGCGCTTTAATCTCGATTTTACACGCCTGGGCTTGGAGAAAGATAAAAAATACGGCTGTGAAAATCTAATCGATCGAACCAAAACCATGTTAAAAGATAACCAGGCACTTAAATTACCCGCAAAAGATGCGCAGATTTTTAAGTTAACCTCAGATCAAAAATAGATATACATTCATTCATTCAACAACTCACTCATTCAACAACTCATTCATTCAATAATTCTCATTCAATCAACCCTCTATCTATAAAAACATTAGTAATTACTATTGAAAACACAAATGAACAGATCACATCAAACTACAGGTTACTTCAGGCAGGGCGCATTGGCAATGGCCATTTCTCTTTTTGCCATGGCGAACAGCAAGGCTCAAACCATTATACCCATCGAAACCGCACATAATGCACTGGTTTTGCAAGCCGATGCGAAAAAAGATGTAAATACCATATTTTTTGGAAAAAAACTCGCCAATAAACAGGAATATGCACAGGTTAACAGTCAGTACAAACAAACAGAAGACTATACCGGGCAGTTAAATTCGGCTTATACGCCATCTGGAACAAGAAATCTCGTTGAACCAGCCATTAGTGTTACCCATGCCGATGGTAATAATTCGCTAGATCTGAAATATGTTGATCATAGCGTTACCGCAATTGATGATAATGTAAGTTTGTTAAAAATCAGGCTAAAAGACCCGGTTTATAATTTCGAAGTAACGCTGTTTTATAAATCTTTTTACAAACAGGATGTAATAGAGCAGTGGACGGAAATTAAACACAACGAAAAAGGTACCGTGGTATTGAATAAATATGCTTCTGCCAACCTGCATTTAAAATCGCCACATTTTTGGCTTAACCAGTACCATGGCGATTGGGCTAAAGAAATGCAGCCCGAACAGAGTGAAATTACCCACGGCATTAAAACTTTGGATAGTAAATTGGGTACCAGGGCCAACCTTTTCCAGCCCTCAGTTTTTATGATTTCGATGGATAAACCTGCTGAGGAAAATGAAGGTAACGTTTTATATGGCGCTTTGGAGTGGAGCGGTAATTTCAAGGTCGATCTGGAACTCGATTATCAGGATAACTTGAGAATTATTGCCGGAATGAATAATTATGCTTCGCCATATAGCTTAAAACCGGGTGAAGTTTTTACAACGCCAGCGTTTTTATATACTTTTTCTGATCAGGGAAAAGGCGATGCAAGCAGAAAATTGCAGAACTGGGCACGTAATTATAAAATATTGGATGGTAAGGGTAGTAGATTGACCCTTTTGAATAATTGGGAGGCCACTTATTTCGACTTTAATGAACAAAAACTGGCCGATTTATTAAAAGATACCAAAAAATTGGGTGTCGATTTCTTTTTGTTGGATGATGGTTGGTTTGGAAACAAATATCCACGGAATAATGACCGTGCCGGACTGGGTGATTGGCAGGAAAACAAAAAGAAGCTGCCAAATGGCATTGCCTCATTGGTAAAAGAGGCCGACAATGTTGGAACCAGGTTCGGGATCTGGATTGAGCCTGAAATGGTGAGCCCTAAAAGTGAATTGTACGAAAAACATCCTGATTGGGTAGTGAAACAGCCGAACCGTCCGGAATATTATTTCAGGAACCAATTGGAACTTGACCTTTCGAACCCAAAAGTGCAGGATTTTGTTTTTGGAGTGGTTGACGATCTGTTTACCAAAAACCCTAAACTGGCCTACATTAAGTGGGACTGTAATGCGGTAATTTATAATGCTTATTCTGCGCATTTAAAAAATCAGTCGCACTTTTATATTGATTATGTAAGGGGTTTGTATAGCGTTTTAAAGCGTATCCGTGCCAAATACCCAACCGTACCGATGATGTTGTGCTCAGGCGGAGGCGGCAGGGTAGATTATGCAGCCTTACAATATTTTACAGAGTTTTGGCCCAGTGATAATACCGATCCTTTGGAACGGATTTTTATGCAATGGGAATACTCTTATTTTTATCCGGCCATCAGCAGTTCTAACCATGTAACCGATTGGGGCAAACAATCCATTAAGTTCCGTACGGATGTAGCCATGATGGGTAAATTAGGTTTCGATATTGTGGTGAGTAAACTGCCTGAAAAGGAACTTCAGTTTTGTCAGGAAGCCATTAAAAACTATAATGAAGTGAAAGGAATTATCTGGCAGGGCGAACAATACCGTTTGGCCGATCCACGTGCAGGCAGCGTAGCTTCGATGTTATATGTAAACGAGCAGAAAACGGAAGGTGTAATCTTTAACTACCTGGTAAACTACCGTTATGGAGAGGGCAGTAAATATCCAATTAAACTAAACGGATTGGATGCGGCGAAAAAATATCAAATCAAAGAGATTAACCTTTTTCCGGGGACAAAATCGTCAATTGATGGCAGCAAAATTTACACAGGAGATTTTTTAATGAAGGTTGGTTTTAACCCTGTTTTAACTACCGATAGAACGAGTGTGGTGCTGAAGTTTGAGGAGGTGAAGTAATATAGTCCGTTATTAAGTGTAAATCCGTCATTGCGAGGAGGCATATCCCGTGGTTCGTGTCTCCACGAACCACTTGTACAATACCGATTGCGTTTTATTCTCCGTGGTTTCCGTGCATCCGTGGCTGTTTTAACCACCGAGTGCAAAGAGAAAAAATCACAGAGGGCATTGAGTTTGGGCGATTAACTTAATTCCATGGTTTGTGTCCTCACGCACCACTTGCGAGGTTTTATTCGTAACTGAATTAAAGAACTAATAGGCCCTTCGACTACGCTCAGGCTGACGTAACGAAGAGATGAACCTTATAATAGATTTAGCCTTGCTGAACACTTCGTGGTTCTCGGCTTCGTTGCACCCGACAGCTATCGGGTCCGCTCGAAATGACGATTTTTCTTATGATGACCATCCGCGAGTAATTGACTCCGGACTTAAGACTTTGGACTAAAGACTACTCCAAACTCCCAACTAAAAACTCCAAACTACTCTTCCCCATTCATAAATTCCCTTGGTCCTTTCCCAAACTGCTTTTTAAACTCCCTGCTAAAGTATTTCGGATCGTTAAAGCCCACCTGATAAGCCACTTCATAAATCGTAAACCTGTTTTGTTTAAACAGTTCCATCGCTTTTTTTAAGCGGATCGATTTTACAAAATCATTTACCGAAAGGTTGGTGAGCTGCCTGATTTTTTTGTACAACACTGGTTTGCTCATGCCAATCATCGAAGCCAGCTCAGATACCCCAAAATCTTCATCGGCAAGGTGCTGATCGATATAGCCCAGTAGTTTTTGCATAAAAGCTTCATCAACGGCATTAATGGTAAGGTCTTTAGGAGGCAGGTGGATATGTTTCAGAAACTTTTGGCGCATTATCTGCCGCGACATCAGTAAATTGCGTACGTTGAGTAAAAGCAGCTCCGGACTAAAAGGTTTAGTGATATAAGCATCGGCACCGGTTTCTAAACCGCTCACCTGGTGGATGTGCGAAGAACGGGCGGTAAGAATAATCACCGGGATATGACTGGTGCGCTCGTCCTGTTTAAGGCGGCGGCAAAGTTCAATACCATCCATTACCGGCATCATAATATCACAAATGATTAGGTCGGGCAGGGTTTCAACAGCCGTTTCCCAGCCCAGTAAACCGTTTTCGCTTTCGGCTACCTGATATTGGCTGCCCACCAATGAGGTAATCAGCGACCTGATCTCCCTGTTATCTTCCACCACCAAAATGGTTTCAGTAGCCGGATCCATTTCTTTTTCAGGATTTATCAGCGTAATTATTTCTTCCGCCTGTTGTGTGTAAAGATCAGGATGGGCAGGATAATCTTTTATACCATCAAAAAGTGCTGTTTTGAAATGCGATTTCCCCTTTTTTAACTTTACGGTAAATTTGGTGAAACCCCTTGAGCCATTTTCGGCAGGTGTACTTTCTACCGTAATACTTCCCTGATGCTCTTCTACAATCGCTTTTGATAAGGCAAGCCCGATACCCGACCCAATTTGACTCTGCTGTTCATCTACCTGGAAATAATCGCTAAACAAACCTTTAAGGCTTTCGGCAGGTATACCCACACCATTATCCGAAATGCTGATGGTTACATCATCATCCGATTCGAGAACAGAAACTGAAATCAGGCCGCCTTTATCACAGAATTTAAAAGCATTGGATAACAGGTTGAATAATACTTTTTCGAGCTGTCGTTTATCAAAAAACAGGTTGATATTTTCCTGTTCATGTATAAAATCATACTGAATGCCATTAGCCTGCGCTAAATGAGAAAAGGAGATAAAAATCTCATTGATAAATTCGATGATATTATCTTCGGCAACATGCAGCGTAAGGTGTCCGGTTTCGGCTTTTCTAAAGTCCATCAGTTCCGTAATCAAACGCATTAACCTGTTGGCGTTGTTTTTTATGGGAATTAGCTGCCTGTTTAGCTCAGTATCGGTTTGGTATTGATTGGAAAGATTTTCTAATGGGCCAAGAATCAGGGTAAGCGGGGTTCTGATCTCATGCGCTACATAAGTGAAGAAATTAAGTTTCATTTTCTGCATATCTTCAGTACGTTTTAATAATGCACGTACAAAAAGATAACGCACAATCAGGAACAATAACCCGGAAAAAAAGGCCAGGTAAATGAGGTAAGCCCACCAGGTTGCCCAAAAGGGCGGTAGTACTGTAATTTTGAGTGATGCGGCTTTACCACTTGGGGTTCCATCGTTATTATTGCCCGTAACCATAAAGGTGTAATTGCCTGAAGGGAGATCCGCGTAACTTACACTCGGGACATCAGTTTTTGTCCAGGCTTTACTGTGGCCTTTAAGGATGTAACTGTAGCTGTTTTTTTCGGGTTTGATATAGTTTAGCAGTGCAAAGTCAATGCTGAAATTGTTCTGGTCGTGTTTAAAGGTAATTTGTGGTGTGTTTTGAATAGCTCCCCTTAATATTCCATCACTACTGTTTACTTCTACAGGTTGATTGAACAGTTTAAGTCCGGTAAAAGTGATGGGGGCAACATTTTTGTTGATGTCGATCTGTTTCGGATAAAACGCAGTCAATCCATCGTATCCCCCAAAGAACAATTCACAATGGCTATCTTTTAAAAAAGAACTGATGTTAAAATTGTTTCCTGCAAGCCCATCGCTTTTGGTGTAGTTGATGAATTTTCCTGTACTGGTAACCAGTTTGGATAAGCCCTTATCTGTGCTGATCCATAAATTCTTTTCCTCATCTTCGATTATTCCAAATACATTGCTGTTTGGCAGTCCATCTTTTTCATTATAATTTTTGAACTTTCTGCTTTTATTGTCGAAGATGCTCAATCCACCCAAAGCTGTTCCGATACCGATATTTCCATTTTTCAACTGCATGATGCAATTGATATATTCTGACTTCAGACCTTTGGCATTGGCTTTATTCTGATAATAAGCTGTAATTCTTTTTGAGCTAGGGTTGTATACATATAAACCTGCCCGGGTGCCGATCCAGAGGTTTTTGGCCTGATCCTCAAAAATCACCTGGATATATTTATTCCGTATGCTTTTCTCTAAAATGCTTTTAACGGTCGTGCCGGCATACACACCATTTGTTTTATATAGGGTAGATAAACCATCTCTGGAGCCCACCCAAACCATTCCGTTGCTATCTTCCGTTATTGCGATGACTTCGGCACCGCCAGGCGAATTTTTTACATCCTTAACATTGATTATTTTTCTGAAATTTTGCGCAGATGGATTAAAAACATACAGACCGCCACGGTGTGTACCCACCAATAACTGTCCCGTTTTATCGAGGCATAATGTTTTAATCAGATTAGAGTTCAGTCCGTTGCTATTATTTGGCTCCGATCTGTAATAGGTAAAGGTATTTTTGCTGCGGTTTACATAATTTAAGCCACCACCTTCCGTTCCGATCCAAAGGTTATGGTATTGATCTTCGGCCATGGCACTCACAATATTACTGCTCAGGCCCTGTTGTTTTTTAGAATTCCGGTATACCGTAAACGGCGTGGCGGAGGGATAAACCACATTAACGCCTTTATAAAAAGTACCTACATACATGGAACCGTTTAAATCCTGTAAAATACTGTGGATGGAGTTTTGACTCAGTCCGCTGCTCTGTTCCGGATCGTAACGGTAATTGCTGAATTTCCGTGTATTGGGATCGAGGATACTCAAACCTTCCTGTGTGCCGATCCAGATGTTGCCTCTTTTATCACAGGTGAGTTTACGGATGTCGTTATTTACAATTGAATTAGCATCTGTAGCACTGGTTTGGTAACGGGTAAAGGTTTTATGTTGGTAATCGAATAGGTTTAAACCATTATAGGTACCCAGCCAAAGGCGCTTTTGTTTATCGATGACGATACTTTTTACCGCGTTAGAACTAATGCTGTTGGAATCGCCGGCCTTGTGCCTGAAGATTTCGAAATGGTATTTGCCCTTTACTAGGTAAATGCGCACTAAACCGTTAACAGTTCCTGCCCAAATATTCTGCTGATCATCTTTAATTACAGAAAGAATGTAATTAACGCCTGTTTTGCGCTCCGGCTTATCAAAAAGGAATTTTTTGAATACCTGTTTCTCTGCATTTAATACCAGGTTGAGGCCATTGTAGGTACCTATCCAGATATTTTTTTGCGGGTCTTCGTACACACACTCTACCGAATCGCAACTGAAAGATTGTGAAGAGCTTTTTTTGTTGATCCTGATAAAACGATCGCTTTTTTCATTATAGAGATTTAGTCCATTTTCGGTACCTACCCATAACCGTCCTTTACTGTCGCTTAATAGAGTGGTAATTACATTATCCGAGATGCTGTTCTGGTTATCGGAGCTGCTATTGTAAATTTTAAAACGGTAGCCATCGTAGCGGTTTAGTCCATGCCGGGTTCCCATCCAGATCAGCTGGTTTTTATCCTGTGCGATGGCCATCACCGAATTCTGCGACAAGCCATTCTCCATCGTAAGGTGATTAAATACAATGGGCTTTTGTGCATAAAGGGATGTGCATATCAAAAGCATCAGGCAGAATCCTATTGCGCTAAAACGCGGCTTCATCATTTAGGTTAGTTTTATTTGGGATCGTTGTATTTCACTTTAAATATAGGGCGAATTGATTAAAATATGGAAGAATTGCCGTTTTTCTACCCTTTCATTTACAATTTTCGACCTTTTTCATTTTTCGCCCAACTAGTTTTGGTAAAGCGAATTCAAGGTGATAAAAGAGCAAACACCAACTGGAATTAACCATTCCTGTAATTGGCTTAGCCAAATGTAACTAACAACCAACGCTGTGGGCAAATCTGATATCAACCCATCCGATAGCCAACAGTAAATATTAACCAAACCAACCATGAAACAAAAATTACTTTTAGTAAAAGCAGTGCTTTTAAAGTTTAGGAGTTTGAAGGTGATATACCGGCATATTGTGTCTGTGCAAAATCACCAGCAAAAATGGATGATCAATTAAATCAACATCCCTAAACAATCAACTCCTAAAATTTATGAACCTATTTACACTAAAAAGGCATTGCCTGATGCCTGCACTTGCGCTGCTGTTTTTTAGCGCCTGTAAGAAAAAAGAAGTGGTATCAGATATCTATACCATCCGACAATGGAAATCAGATTTATCAGTAAACAATGTTGTACCGGCAATTACGGGTAGAACAGACCATGCGGTAGCGGTATGTTATTTAATGACCGATAACAAACTTTATTATTACCTCTATTTTGATACACCGCTCAATAATGGCGATACGCCAACCAAGGCAATTATTTACAGTGGGGTTGCCGGAGCCAATGGTGCTGTTTTAATTGATTTGAATAATGGAGCCTTTAATACCGCCAGGGAAGTAAAAGGTTTTGTTGAGTTATCGGCACAAACCATAGCCGATTTAAATTCTAAAACACTTTACCTGCAGATTGCCTCCAGTCAGCAAGCTACAGGTTTGGTAAGGGGAACATTAACATCATATTAATAAACAGCCGATATTATGAAGAGAAAAATTACAAATATTAGGCTGAAATGGATGATAGGCTTGTTAAACCTATTGCCTGTTTTTGCTTTTGCACAGCAAAAACCGGTAACCAATACTGCCGTAATGACGGATAGCTCGCTGATCAGGAAATTTGATCCAAAAAGCTTCCTTGAAAGTAAAGTTGATAAATGGAATGGAACAACTAAAAAAGTCAACCTGATAGCAGGTGCTGCTACGATATATGGTGATGACATCAATTCTACTCCGGTATCTGATGTAACGAATACGGTAGCTGGCCGTTTAACCGGTTTGTATACACTGCAATCGTCGGCACGTACTGGTTTTGATGTAACGCAATTGGTGCTCCGCGGGCAATCGCCACTTATCGTAATTGATGGGGTACCCAGATCGTTTACCAATTTCAATCCTGATGATGTAGAAAGTATTACGGTATTGAAAGATGCTTTGTCAACTTCGATGTATGGCATGCGCTCATCAGGCGGTGTAATTTACATTACTACAAAAAAGCAATCAAAAAACAATCCTTTCGAAATTAATTTTGGAGCAGAGTACGGCGCTCTTCAAAACCTCTTTACACCCAAATTTATTACTGGTGGCGATTATGCCCGTATTTATAACGAAGCGCAGTTAAACACAACCCCTGGCAGTACGCCAGTATACAGCGATGCAGTAATCAGTGCTTATGATAACAACACCAATAATCCGTTTTTGCAGCCTAATAACAATTGGTACGATCTTGTTTATAAAAAGAACAGTGCTCAAAAACGTTATCACTTGGGTGTTGCTGGTAATTCAGAAGCTTTTAAATATTATGCCAGTTTAGAGCATTTTGCATCTGATGGTAATTTTGTAACCGATGATAACAATGTTTATAATACCAATAACTTTTATAAACGTTATAATATCCGTACCAATGCAGAAATTAACTTTAATGAAGATATTTCCTTACAGTTAAACATCTTCGGTTCAGTAGAAAACAACAACCAGCCTGGCGGTTACGCCTTGTCCATTATGAGCCAGGTTTATTCAACATCGCCATTGGCCTATGCCGTTAAAAATCCAGATGGTACTTATGGCGGCACCGCTTCTTTAACCAATAATATTTTGGCAAACACGATCAACTCAGGTTACGTGATGACCACCAACCGTACCTTAAATTCTGATGTAGCGCTAAAATATAAATTAGACGATATAACCAAAGGTTTATGGGCAAAAGCAGGTTTATCGATAGCAAACTATTACAGCGAAGCTACTTTAAAAACAAAAACATTCGCCATTTACTACCCAACCATAAGTGGTGGAGCAATCAGTTATACCAAATCGGGCACGGATAGCAAAGTGCTTTTAGGTGGTGGCAGTTCGGAGGTAACCGACCAGTTAAAGCAGACCTATTACAATTTTATGTTAGGCTATTCGAGGGATTTTGGAAGCCATCAACTGGATTTATTGGGGGCTTATAACGGAGATAACAGTTTATCCAGCGGTCTGCTAAGCAACGGTCAGTTAAACAATATCCTCAAAACTGCAGGTTTGTCTGCTAAGTACAGTTACAATGATAAATATTTTGCTGAGACTGCTATTTCATATAGCAGTTTTAACAAATATGCTGATTCGCAAAAATGGGTATTTCTTCCATCAGTAGGTTTAGGCTGGGTAGCTTCAAAAGAAGAATGGTTTAATCCTTCAACAGTTAACTTTCTGAAATTTAGGGCTACTTATGGTTTAACAGCTAAAGCTAACCTTTCTGATTATTTCTCTTACCTCCAGCGGTATTCGATCAGCGGTTCAGGTTATGTTTTTGGCACAGGGCAAACTACAGTGGGTACAGCAGTTCAGGGTAGCCTGGCCACCACAAACGTAGGCGCCGCAAAGGCCAAAAAGCTCGAAGTTGGTGCTGATGCAGCATTTCTAAACAATAAACTAAATGCAGGCCTAACTTATTATAACAATAAATATTACGACTTGTTAATTTCCAGGCCGTATGCAAGTACCATTATAGGTGCCGATTATCCAGATCAGAATCTTGGCGAAAACAGGTTTTCAGGTATAGAAGGTACAGTTGATTTTATGGGCAGATCAGGCGATTTTGGCTACAAAATAGGGGTAAACGTTAGTTTGCAAAAAAATAAAATTTTATATGCTGGTGAGCCGGATTATCCATATAGCTGGATGTACACCGCCGGCCAGGCTTCTGGTACCTTCGGTTACCAGTCTATAGGTTTTTACAAAACAGGAGAAAATGCGGGCAATACACCAACACTATTGGGCTATACACCTGTTGCCGGTGATATTAAATACCAGGATCTAAATGGTGATGGTGTAATTTCATCACTCGATCAAAAGAAAATTACCAGCGATAAAGCGCTTGTTTACGGAGGCCTAAACCTGGCTTTCAACTACAAAGGATTTGATTTTTCGGCCCTGGTACAAGGCGTTTTTAACAGAGAAGTATTGCTGAATACAGCTTATATGCTGGCCCTGAACAACAACACCGGTTATGTTTTGGATTATACTACCCAAAACAGGTGGACCCCAAGCAATCAGGAAAGTGCCACATTGCCTCGCTTAACATTGGGAACCAATTTAAATAACAATGTTTCCTCTACTTTCTGGTTAAGAAACGGCAATTACCTCCGGTTGAAAAATGTGGAGTTGGGTTACTCACTTCCAGCACATCTGGTAAGCAGGTTAAAAATAAAAAAACTTAGGTTTTTTGTAAACGGCTACAACATGCTTACCACTTCAAAACTCGATTTCGATCCCGAATCATTGGTGAACAGTTTCCCTAATCAAAGGGTAATCAACGGTGGTATATCATTAACCTTATAGAAAACAGATTTATGAAAAAATATTTTATAGTTGCCTTCGTATCTGCTGTGTTGTTTGGCGCATGGGGATGTAAAAAATTAAGCGAGGATACACCTTTAGAACTGATTGGTCAGGATGTTATTTTTGATAAAACAGATTCGCTGGGTGTAAATGCCGAAAAATTCCTGAACAGTATTTACGCAGGCCTGCCAAACGGAAATAACAGGATTTCGAATAACATACTGGATGCCGGTACTGATGATGCGCTACCCAATGCCGTCGGCGATGCCGTGCAATACTTTAGCAACGATGGGATAAGTCCTTCAAATGTAGTAGATAATGTATGGGCGAAAAATTACGCCAACATCCGCAAAACAAATATCTTTTTGGCCAATATTGATGTAGTTCCCTTAAACCTTAAAGGTTATAAAGAGAGGTGGAAAGCTGAAGCGCATTGCTTAAGGGCAATGTCGTATTTCGAACTGATTAAAAGATGGGGAGGTGTTCCCTTAATCGGTGATAAGATTTTTAATGCAGAAGAAACCATTAATGTTCCGCGCAATACCTACCAGCAATGTGTAGATTATATTTTAAGCGAACTTGATGCTGCAATGCCTTATTTGTTAACCGCAAATTCATCAACCAACGGTACATTTGCAGCAAACTTTTATGGTCGTTTTGGCCGTGGTGCAGCAATGGCCTTAAAAAGCAGGCTGCTGCTATATGCTGCAAGTCCGCTTAATAACCCTGGTAACGATCTTAACAAATGGACCAGCGCTGCTGCTGCTGCAAAAGCAGTAATGGATAGTGTAACGGCAACTAAATTTACTTATGCTTTAAACAGTGCCGCAACAACAGGACATTATACCACAACTACACTTGCCGGGGTAGCACCAGGTGCAACACTTGCCACCTATGTTACCAACGTTAATAAATTCTTAAGTGTTTTTACCACAGCAAGTAACAACGAAATTATTCTGCCTTATATGACGGCGAATAACTCTACTGTGGAAGCATATAATGATCCGGTAGGTTATACCCGTGCGTCATTTTCAGGCAAAACCAATCCCACCCAGGAACTGGTAAACGAGTATGAAATGACTAATGGTAAACTGATTACCGAAACAGGCTCTGGTTATGTAGCTACCAATCCATATTACGATAGAGATCCGCGTTTTCCTGCAACCATTACTTTCGACGGACTTTATTGGCTGAATAGAAAAGTACAGACTTATGATGGAGGATTGGACAGGCCATTTGGTTACGGAAGGGTAACAAAAGGTGAAACCCGTACTGGTTATTACATGCGTAAGTTTATGACCAGCAATTCGAGCGGAACATCTTACTCAAATTACCCTCACATTTTCCCAATCATCAGATATGCAGAGATTCTGTTAAACTATGCTGAGGCTCAAAATGAGGCCGTAGGAGCAGACGCCAGTGTATATGCCGCAGTGAATGCCATCAGGACCCGCGTAGGTATGCCAACCTTACCTGCAGGATTAACACAAGCGCAGATGCGTGATAAAATCAGGCATGAGCGAAGAGTAGAATTTGCTTTCGAGGAACACCGTTTCTGGGATATCAGAAGGTGGAAGATTGCCGCAACAGTACTCAATGGAACACTCCATGGGGTTCAGGGTACAATATTAGGGGGTGTAGTTACCTACAAAACGGTAGACGCTGCTAATACCAAATTTGAGGCGAATAAAGGCTATCTCTTTCCGATTCCATTAAATGAGGTGATATCAAATAAATCGATGGTTCAAAACCCTAACTGGTAAAATTAGCGCAAAGCACATGAAAAAAATTATAAAAACAATAATCTTGTTTGTCGCGCTTATGGTTTGCAACAGGACCTTCGCACAAACCAGTAAAACAATAACAGGAACCGTTGGTGATGGCAATGGCCCCATTCCAGCAGCCACTATTTTCGAAAAAGAGTTTACCAGTAATGGTGTTTCAACTGATGAAAAGGGGCGTTTTACTTTAAAATTAAGAGGCAGCCAGGCCGTTATCGTTGTCAAATCAGTTGGATATCTTTCACAGGAAATCAATGTGTCGGCAAAATCCAGCATCAGCGTTATTTTGAAAGATGATGCCAAAGGTTTAGAAGATGTGGTGGTTCTGGGGGTTGGGCAATCGGCTAAAAAGATCACTGTTACAGGAGCGGTAAGCTCAATTTCTGGTGAAAAAATCCGTCAGAGTCCATCTGCAAGCCTACAGAACAGTTTAGCAGGCCGTTTACCGGGTTTCTTTTCGCAGCAACGTAGCGGTCAGCCAGGTAATGATGGTGCTGCTTTTCAGATTCGTGGCATCAGTACTTATGCCGGTGGTACCACGCCATTGGTTATTGTTGATGATGTGGAGGTAAGTGCTGATCAGATCAGTTCTATCGACAATAATGAGGTAGAAAGCGTAACGATATTGAAAGATGCCTCAACCACAGCCGTATATGGTATCAGGGGGGCAAATGGTGTGGTAATTATCACTACCCGTAGGGGACAAAGTGGTAAGCCAGCTTTAAATGTAAAGAACGAAAGTGGTCTTCAGATGCCTACACAGCGTCCGGTGGTCAATTCGGGTTATACCACCTTAAATTTATTCCGCGAGCGACTGGCCGGTCTGTATAACAATCCTGCTACTTTATATCCAAATTTCTTTTCGGGAGATAACCTTCAGCACTACCTCACAAACGATGATCCTTACAATCATCCGAATGTGAACTGGTGGGACGAAGTGATTAAGAAGGTGAGTTTACAGAATAAGATAAATTTCGACATATCAGGCGGTACCGAAAAGGTAAAATATTTTGTCAACCTAGGTTACTTATACCAGGGCGGTTTATTTAAGGATTTTTCCGAAGGTCAGGGGTATAACTCCAACTATTTATACAACAGGTATAACTTCAGATCGAATGTGGATATTACCCCTAACAAAAATTTAAAGATCAAGATTGATTTGTCAGGGAAATTTGGGGTAACCAACGAGCCGAATGATAAACCCTGGAACAATGGCGGTACCATATTTCAATATTTATGGAACGGTGAGCTGTCTTCATTCCTCTATCCGATATACTGGCCAAACGGTTTAATCGCCAGCTCTGCCGCAACAGGAACCAAGCCTAATCCGGTAGCAAACTTAATGTATTCGGGTTACAACCGCAGTTATAACAACAATATCGCTGCAGCCACAAGTGCCAATCAATTGTTGGATATGGTTACGCCAGGATTATCAGCCAACTTCCTGGTATCTTATACCGGAGATTATAGTTTTACCCGGAATCTAACCCGCGCATCAAGCGAAATTTTAGCATATAGCTATGATCCGGCTACTCAGAAATACAACCCTACTACACCAAACCTCTACCGGATGGGGGTTTTAAGCAGGAGTACCGTTTTTAACAATACAAGGCGCACCACCACCATACGTGGAGGGTTGAACTACAACCGAAGCTTTGGAGATCATAATGTGAGTGCTGTGGCCCTGATCAACCAAACGCGTACCAACATTTTACCTGTAGGTACAACCACTGTTACTTTAATCGATCCATATAATATACAAGGTTTTACCGGTAAAGCTACCTATGCCTACAAGCAAAAATACCTGCTGGATTTAACTGCTGCTTATAATGGATCTGACAGGTTTAGCGAAAACAACCGTTTTGCCTGGTTCCCTGCGGCGAGTATCGGGTGGAATATCAGTGAAGAAAAATTTGTTAAGGACAATTTAAAGTTTATCAGCTTCTTAAAACTAAGGGCTTCTTATGGTATAACCGGGAACGACAATATCGGTGTATCAAGTTTAATTTATCAAAAAAGCTATTCAACTGGTGCAAGCGGTATTGTTTTTGGCGAAACACCACAGTCTTATACCGGTATTGTTGAGCCGACCCTTTCTAACCAAAATGTAAAATGGATGACCGTTAATGATTTGGATGTTGGTTTGGATGCTAAGTTTTTCGGAAGTAAACTGTCTTTAACCTTAGATTATTTCAATAAAATAACCAAGGATATTTTTACTACACCAGGTTTGGTGCCTGCATCTTTTGGTGCAACATTACCTCCATATAATTTAGGCCGCGTACATAATACCGGATACGAAGTCGATTTAACTTATCGTGATAAAATCGGAGCTAATTTTGAGTTTTTCGTAAATGGAAATGTTACCTACGCTAAAAACAAGGTATTATACAGAGATGAGCCAGCTTTCCTTTATGATGGCTTGGCCTTAACAGGTAAACCGGTAGGGGCTGTTTTTCAGTACACTGCCGATGGTTATTATGAAAGTTTATCCGACTTATACAATGCTCCCCGTTTAGCGGCCTCGGTTCCATTATCCACCCTGCAATTGGGCGCTATAAAATATAAAGATTTAACAGGAGATGGTATAATTGATGCCAACGACAAGCAATACATCGGTAATAATAACCCAAATTATACAGGAGGTTTAAGTTTTGGATTTTCTTATAAAGGTTTTGATGTCTCAACACTGTTTCAGGGTTCATTCGATTACATCATCAACATGAACAGGGGGGCGTTGGCTTACGCACGTCCGGACCGGGTTTCGGTTCCCTGGAACCTGGGCAGATGGACACCGGTAACGGCAGGTTCAGCTTCATTTCCAGAGCTTTCGGGAAGTGCGCAAAATGGTTTTGATGGTTCGGGAAACTACTGGTCTACCTTCTGGTATGTTCAGGGCGATTATATCAGGTGGAAGAATTTTGAAGTGGGCTACAGGATTCCTTCGTCTTTTGCCAGGAAACTACATGTAAATAATATCCGTGTTTATGCCAATGGTTATAATATGGGCATCATTTACACTAAAATTCCATCATTTATCGATCCTGAATCAGCATTAACGGCATCAGCAGGTGAATATCCTCAACAACGCGTATTGAACTTCGGGATACAATTTGGACTATAAATTTAAAAGATATGAAAACTAAAATATTTACAATAGCAATCGCATTATTAGTCGGGATGTTGTTGTTCTCCTGCAAAAAAGGTGGTTTCCTCGATTCACAGGTGGAAGTGCTTTCGGAAGAAAATGTATTTGCCGATAGTACAATGACCTTTAATTTTCTTAACAACATTTACTGGAACACCGGTTTGGATATTCATCCTTACCGGAATACCATCGGCGGTTTCTCTGGCGGTGGCCCGGGTACAAGTGACTGGAATGATGCCTTCGAAACCCTAACATCTAACGCAGCCAGTGGTTTTTCAGGGCAGGATGCTTTTTTAAAGGGTACATCAACCAGTTCAAGTCATCCTTTGCTGGCCATGTGGACTTTGATGTACAAAAAAATCAGGGCAGCAAATAAATTTATGGCCAATGTGCCTAATTCGCCTATTTCGGCAACGAGAAAAAAAGTTTTGATTGCGGAAGCCAGGTTTTTAAGGGCATTTTATTACCAGATGCTTGTAAGGTATTATGGCGGCATACAATTGGTGGGTGATGATGTGAGCGATGATTTTCCAACTTATGAATATAAACGTAATACTTATAAGGAATGTGTAGACTACATCGCTGCAGAATACGATAAGGCGGCGATTGATTTGCCAAGTGCAGCTACATTGGAAGCCATAAATTATGGTAGAGCTACTTCAGGAGCTTGTAAGGCCTACAAAGCAAGGTTGTTCGTAACAGCAGCAAGTACATTGTTTAATGGCAGTCCGGCAAGTACTGATGCAACAGTGCGTCCCTTTATATGTTATACTGCTAATTATGATGCCACGCTTTGGCAAAAGGCAGCTGATGCTTGTAAAGCCGTGATGGATTTGCCAGAATATACACTGATTGTAGATAATGCAACCAAAGCAGGTGATGGCTTTTTTAAACTATTTACTAGCGGTAGAAAAACCAGTGAGTTTATTTTCGTTTACAACCTGGCCCTTGCGGCGGCTAATGCATCCGACACCAACGGAGGATTAGAACGTCCCTTTTTTCCATGGTCAATTACGGCCAGGGGAGCAGGAACTACCACCGTTATGAATCCAAGTCAGAATGTGGTGGATGCATTTGGAATGGCAAATGGAAAGTTGATCAGTGATGCTTCATCAGGATTTAATATTTTAGATCCTTATAAAAACCGCGATCCAAGGTTCTATAATTCTATTATTTATAATCAGGCTACCATGACGAGTCGGTCTACAACGGCCTTAACCACAATCAATATTTATACTGATGCCAATAACAATCCCGTAGGCGATGGTATCCAGCCTTACCATACCAAAACCGGTTATTATACCCGTAAAATGTGTAATGATCGCTTGCCCTTTGCCAGCTTAACTGTTGCACGAGCCCTACCCATGATGCGTTTAGCCGAAATGGTATTGGGCTATGCTGAAGCTTTGAATGAACTGGGAAGAGTAGAAGAATCGGTAATAGAGGTAAATAAAATCAGGAACAGGGCTGGTATTACCGCTGGCTCCGATAACCGCTACGGCATTCCTGCAGGAGTAACACAAGATCAGCTAAGAACTTTGATCAGAAACGAATATCGGGTTGAGTTCTATGGCGAAGGCCATTGGTACTACGATACACGCAGATGGAAAACAGCTGAAATTACGGAAAAAGGCAACTTGTTACTGGCCAAAGCGAGGCAAAATGCAACAGGTAGTCCATATCCTTTTGCTTATACCTACGAAAATGTATTGTCGATGAATTTCATAGCACCTGCCATGTATTTTGTGCCAATCCCATTGAGTGAGGTATTGAAATCAAAAGGATTATTGGTACAAAACCCGGGTTGGTAAGTGAGTTTGGCATTCATCAGGTCGTCATTGCGAGGAGGAACGATGAAACAATCTTTTATACTTGCAGATTTTGCTTGAAGATTGCTTCGCCGGCTGAAAAACCTTTTCGCAATGACGAACCCAATATGAAATAATGAATCTGGATGACTAATGAACTAATGACCAATGAACCGTTGACCAATAAACAATTGCCAATCAGTTAACCGATTAACCCACACAAAATGACTTCAACAACCAAAATCAGAACACTCGAGCCCATTATATTCTATTCTGGTAAACAGGATGAATTACAGATTTTTTTGAACGAAACCGAATTTGGCGAACTCATCATTATTTCACTTTCTGACGATCAGCTTTTGGTGAAAGAGGTATTATTAGAAGAAACCAACGAAAAACTGGAATGGAAACAGGATCGAAAAGGGCTGCGGATTTCGGTACCTGAAGGATTACAAAAAAGCGGAGGAAATATGGGGCGTGCATTGAAAGTAATGTTTTAGTCGGAAGAGTCGTCATTGCGAGGAGGAACGACGAAGCAATCTTTCGTGCCAGCGATTCTTATAAAAAAGATTGCTTCGTCGGCTGAAAAAGCCTTCTCGCAATGACGACTCTTGGAGACTTACACATCGCCCCGGAACTTCTCTGTCACTAATATTGATTTTTATGCAACAAGTTATTCCTCGAAATGACGGAAATGCATGACTAATAAACCAATTGCAAGTGAACGAATGAACTATTAACCAATAAACTAATGACAAGTGAACGAATGAACCATTGACTAATGAACCAATAAACAAATCAACCATAAAAACCATTAACAATGAAAAACAAAAAACAACTTTGCTTTGCCTTGCTTTTGACAATTTCGAGCGGCATTTTAATGAGTAGCTGTAAAAAAGCCCAGGTTTCAGAACCAGAAACCAACCAGGCAAAATTAACCAAATCGACGCTAAGCTCTACCACGCCTGGCTTTGTAACCAATACCAAAAATCTTAACATTGTCATGTTTGTGCCTACCGATAATCCGGCGCTTCCTGATTACAAAACCAGGTTGACGACATTGTTTACGCATTTTCAAAACTGGTTTCATACCGAAATGTTAAGGTACGGTTACGACAAATATTTGGGATTAGCCAGGGTTGATTCTACCAACCTCATTAAATTCATAGAGATTCCTGCCGCAGGACCACAGGCAGATTATCCTTATGATTCGAGCATATCAGGAAGCAAAATCCTGAATGAAATAAATGCCTACAAAGCTACGCATGCGTCAGAATTTTCCAATTCTTCCCACATGCTCATTTTATTGCCACAGCGAACCGATGGAGGCGGGCAACCATTTTACGGATTGGGTAAAAATTGCTTCGCACTGGATAATGTAAATATGGCGGTTGATAAAATTCCGAATCCTAACTCTAACTATTTGGGTGGAATGTTGCACGAACTTGGCCACGGCTTAAATCTTCCGCACGATCATGCTAAATATGCCTCAGAAGAGCCTACTTTAGGTACTTCTTTAATGGGATCCGGAAACGTAAGTTTTAGCAAAGGTCAGCCTACATTTTTAACCGGGGTTGATGCGGCTATTTTAAACCGCAACGAGGTTTTTCAAAATCCATTACCTATAGAAATACCTTACGAAAGTGCTACCACTACAATTAATGCCAATGCAACGTTCAATAGCACGACTCAGGCCTTCAACTTATCGGGTAGTTTTACCAGCAACAAAGAGGTTACCGACATTTTAGTTTATATGGATCCCAACGTAAACAACGAAGGAACAGGGGTGAATAAAGATTATAATGCCGTTACCTGGAGGTTTACACCTGGAACAGGAAATACCATTGCCGGAAACATTCCATTAAGCGAACTTTATTATAAAACTAATGAGCCTTATGAGTTAAAAGCCAAACTTCTGCTTAAAAACGGAAACGTAATTACCCAAACTTATACCTTTTCTTTTTTAAATGGTGTACCACAGATCGGTGCAAACGGTTCAGCTAAATTTTTCCAGAATGCCAGTTATGGAGGTTATGGCATATCATTACCTGTTGGCCAGTACACCACCGCCGATCTGATCAGCCGTGGCATTAGCAATAACGATGTCTCATCAGTTAATGTAGGTTTAGGGGTGAAAGTGATTATGTATGACGGAGATAACTTTACCGGAAGCAGCATCGAGTTAACCTCTTCGAGCAGTTATGTTTCTACTTTTAACGATAAAGCATCATCCATAAAAGTGATTGCCCTTTAATGATTATATTTATAACAGGCTGATGATAAACGCTTCAAATCCTATTCAAAAATGAGAAAAACGCTTTTTTTAAGCCTGTTGTTTGCACTGTTTGCCGAGCTATTGTTTGGGCAAACAGTGCAAAATAATGCGTTGGAACAGTTTAGAGAGGAAAAATTTGGCATGTTTTTACATTGGGGACTGTATGCCCAAACTGCGGGCGACTGGAAAGGCCATAAAGTTAAAGGTGGAGAGCATTTTATGCTTTATGAGCGTATTCCCGTACAGGAATATGGAACCATTGCTAGTCAGTTTAACCCGATAAAATTTAATGCAGATGCATGGGTAAAACAGGCCAGGGAAACTGGTATGAAATATATTGTTTTTACGGCCAAACATCACGATGGTTTTGCCATGTACAATTCGGCCAGCAGCGATTATAATATTGTAAAAAAAAGCCCTTTTAAGTGCGATCCGATAGCCGAACTCGCCAAAGCCTGCAAAAAATATAAAATTACCCTTTGCCTTTATTATTCTTTGGGCAGAGATTGGCAGGATCCCGATGTGCCCACCAACTGGCCGGTAAAAGCGGGCAGGAGCAATACCTGGGATTACCCAAATGAAGATGCAAAAGTGTTTAACCGCTATTTCGAAAGAAAGGTTAAACCACAGATTACAGAACTCTTAACCAGCTACGGCCCGATTGGCGTACTATGGTTCGATACCCCCGAACTGATCAGTAAAAAAGAAAGCGCCGAACTTAAAGCTTTAGTTAATAAACTGCAACCAAACTGTTTGGTAAACAATAGAATTGGAAATGGATATGGCGATTTTTCAATTTCAGAACAATCATTAACGCCCTCATCAAAACAAGCATGGGAATCCTGCTTAACCATCGGACAAAACTGGGGTTATAACCGTCACGATAGCCTTTGGAAATCCCCGGAAGTACTGGCCCGTCACCTGGTAGAAGTAGTGGCTAATGGCGGTAACCTCTTATTAAATGTTGGCCCCAAAGGCGATGGAACTTTTCCCGATTGGGCTACCGAAAGATTAAAAGCGGTTGGTAAATGGATGGATGTAAACCACGAAGCCATTTACAATAGTCATCCCTGGTTAGTGGTGAAAGAAAATACCAGGGAAATAAATAACAATGTCAGTATCGAAGAAAGTAAAAGCGCCATTAAAGATGCAGTTTTTGATGGTACACCCAAAAATATCGTCCCTGACGTGTATTATACCAGCAAAGATAAAGTGGTATATGCTTTTTTAAGAAGCTGGCAATCAGCAAACGTAACACTCAAACAGATTAATAAAAATAAAATTAGCATTAAAAATATTGAATTATTGGGCAATAAAAACAAAGTTCGGTGGGCGCTAAGTGATCAGGAACTGAAGTTGAACCTGCCAGATGATTTTAAGAAAAAAAATATAATTCCTGTTTATGTATTAAAAATAACGACCAATTAATGAGGTTTTTATATCTATCATTTATACTATTTATTTACACGGATGCACTGGCGCAGCAACAGGCAGCCATTATCCCTATGCCTGTAAATTTTATTGCCGGCACGGGCTTTTTCACCCTGAACAGCAAGGTTACTATTGCTTACAATAGCGATCAGTTAAAAACGGTTGCCTATTACTTTCAAAATGAACTGTTGAGCCAGAAAGGGATCACTATACAACAAAAAAACGGATCGGCAAAGATCATGCTGATGCTAAAACCAAAGAAGAAAAAAACCGATTCGAGCGCTTACCAGATCAGCATTAAAACCGATCAGATTATCATTTTAGGAAATCATCCACAAGGGATTTTTTACGGTTTAATTTCAGTGCTTCAGCTCATGCTAACGAGCAAAAACAATCAGCTTCCGGTTGCCGAAATAACGGATGCACCTGCTTATGGTTGGCGGGTTTTATGTTGGATGAATCACGTCATTTCTTTGGTAAAGAGAAAGTAAAATCCATTTTAAACTGGATGGCTTTTTATAAACTCAATACTTTTCATTGGCACTTAACTGATGAGCCTGCCTGGCGTCTGGAAATTAAAAAATATCCCAGTTTAGCACTCATTGGGGGCATTGGCGATTATCTGAATCCTGATTTTCAGGCACAGTTTTATACCCAGGCCGATATTAAAGAAATTGTCGCTTATGCGGCCGAACGTTATATTAAGGTGATCCCTGAAATCGATATGCCCGGACATGCCACTGCAGCCAATAAAGCCTATCCCGAATATTCCGGAGGTGGTTCGGCAGGTCATCCCGAATTTACCTTTAATCCCGGATTGGAGAAAACGTACACTTACCTCACTGATATTTTAAAAGAAACCAATGTGCTTTTTCCCGCTGCATTAATTCATTTGGAGGCGATGAAGTGAGTTTTGGTAATGAAAAATGGAATAGCAATCCGGATATTTTAAAGCTCCGCGAGCGCGAAAACCTGAAGGACAATGCTGCGGTAGAAAATTATTTTATGAAACGAATGGCTGATTCCTTATATCAGCTCAATGCCAGGGCTATTTTTTGGGATGAAATGGCCGATGTCGGTCTCCCCAAAGATAAAACCATTATCTTCTGGTGGCGACAGGAAAAACCCGAACAACTCCGTACCGCTTTAAGCAAAGGCTACCCAACGGTTTTATGTCCAAGGTTACCCTTATATTTCGATTTTGTTCAGGATAGCACGCATCAATATGGCCGGAAATGGAATAAATTATACAATCCCATTGAAAAGGTTTATGCGTTTGACGCAAGTGCTTATGCCGAAAATGACAGGGAAAAGTCACTCATTTTAGGTATTCAAGCCAACCTTTGGACAGAAACAGTAGATAATAATGCCCGTTTGGATTACCTGCTTTTTCCGCGGATTGCGGCGCTGGCCGAAGCTGCCTGGACACCTCAACAAAAGAAAGATTTTAAAGTTTTCAGCAATCATTTAAATCAACATTTATTGCTTTATAATAAAGCTGGGTTATATTATTATGATCCTTCAAAAACATTGCTGCACCCCGAAATTCCGGTAAAAAGAAAGAAACCATTGAACTATAAAGATTAACACGCACAAAATTTGAATATGAAAAATAGATTAAGGTATTTATGGCTTGCAATTGCTACAACAGCTGTGGTAAGCCATGCAAATGCACAGTGGACAGGGCCCAAAAAACAACCTGCCGAAAAAGTTGAAGTGAAATATGGTACTTTAACACCACCTCACCGTACCGATGCCGATATGCAGGCTTTTCGCAGTTATGGCTTAGGCCAGTTTATCCATTGGGGAATTTATTCTATCGCCGGTAACGAATGGAATGGAGTGAGTGCAAGGGGAGGCGCAGCTGCTTCTGAATGGATTCGTTCATGGGGTGGACCAACAGCACCGAAAGATTGGACAAACACTTACGATAACCTGTACAAACAGTTTAACCCTAAAAATTTTGATGCCAAACGCTGGGCCAAACAGGCAAAAGACATGGGGGCGAAGTATGTGATCTTTACCACCAAACACCACGATGGTTTTGCGCTCTGGCCTACAAAATATTCTGATTATAATATTTCAGCATCTCCTTATAAAAAAGATATTGTAAAACAGATTGTAGATGCTTACACTGCCGAAGGCATTGATGTTTATCTCTATTTTTCTATTCTGGAGTGGAACAATCCAAATTATATGGGCAAAGCCCCAAAAACGGATGAAGAAAAAGCAAAATTTGATAAATTTCTGCAATATACCCGCAACCAGCTCTTAGAACAGTTGGATAATTATCCTAAAATTAAAGGTTTCTGGTTCGATGGTACCTGGGATGCCTCATGGAAAAGTGCTTACGAATTTACGTACAACCTGGAGAAAGAACTCCGTGAAAAACATCCGGGTTTGATCATTGGTTCCCGTTTCCGTAACGATGAGCATGGATCACGTCATTTCGATTCAAACGGCAATATCCTGGGTGATTATGAGCAGGGCTGGGAACGCAAACTGCCTGCCGAATTCGAATGGTTAAACGGTAATGATTGGGATGCGGTAATGACCATTCCGCCAAATGGCTGGGGATATATGAAAGATTGGTCGGGCATTTATACTAAAAACACTGATGATTTATTGGATATGCTGATGCATGCTGTATCGATGAACGGTAATTTCGTGTTAAACTTTGGTCCGGATGGAAATGGAAACATGCATCCCGAAGAAGATAAAATTGCAAAAGAGATCGGCGAATGGATGAAACTAAACGCTGAAGCGGTTTATGGTGTTCGTCATGTAGCATTAACACCTTCTAAACTGGGTTATTTTACCCAAAAGGGAGATAATTTGTACTTAACCGTATTTAACAGACCTGTAAATGGCATTGTGCGCATCGCAGTACCTAAAAATGCCACACAGGTTCCGGGCACAGCTGCGCTTTTAATCGGTGATAAGAATTTAGCCTTAAAGCAATCGGATATCGGGTTGGACCTTGATAAAAATACTTATTACGATGTTACATTACCAAAGGATTTTCAAGCCAGCAGGGCCTTTGTAATCAAAATGAAACTGGTAGCGCCCAAGGCAAAATCAGCAAAACTGATGGATGCGAAGATGTAGTAAAAATTGTCCGTCATTGCGAGACACGAAGCAATCCTGCAACTAATGGCAGGAAAAAATAGCGGAAGCATTAAGATTGCTTCGTGCTTCTCAAACGCGATTCCTTATATAAACCAATAATACAACTTGAGGAATACAAACCTCAATTATACAGTAGAATGAAGATAGATACTTTAAGATTTAAAAAATCACTTTTAATTACCCTGTTTACCATAATGGCAGGCTTTTCATCAGCCCGGCAACAGGCCAGGATTACCTTACCTTTTAATGCCGATTGGTTATTTAAAAAAACAAAAGACAGCGCCGCCACCAAATGGGATAAAGTAACCCTTCCACATACCTGGAATGCTGTGGATATGCAAAACACCAAAAACTTTTACGAAGGCGAAGGCATTTATAAAAAAGATTTTGTTTTTGGAAACGAGTACAAAGACAAACGTCTCTTTTTAAAGTTCGAAGGCGTAGGACAAACTGCCGAGGTTTATGTAAACAATAAACTGGTTGGCAAACACAAGGGATCTTACAGTGCTTTCTGTTTAGATATTAGCTATGCGGTAATAATTGGTAAAAGTAACACCATTATGGTGAAGGCAAACAATACGGCAAAAAGGGATATTATCCCCGTAAACCATTTCCTGTTCGGTATTTATGGCGGCATTTATCGTTCGGTTGAACTTATTGCAACAAATAAACTCAACATTACCACTACCGATTATGCCTCGCCCGGGATTTATATCTCGCAGAAAAATGTTTCTGAAAAATCGACAGATATTTCGGTTGAAGTTAAAGTAGAAAACAAATTAGCCACTGCAACGGATGTGTCGATCAAAACCACCATTTATGATCAGGTGGGGAAAGACATAGCACACCAAACAGAAAATTACAATGTAAATACCCAGGGCAGGCAGGCTTATATCCAGCAAATGACTGTTCAAAACCCAACACTTTGGGATGGTTTTAACAATCCATATCTCTACAAGGTAGTTACGCAGCTTATTAAAGATAATCAGGTAATTGATGAGGTTTCGCAGCCATTGGGCATCCGTAAGTTTGAGCTGGTGGCCGGAAAAGGCATGATGCTCAACGGAAAACGTTATAACATGTATGGTGTTTCGAGGCATCAGGACCGCTGGCAATATGGCAATGCCTTAAGCAATGCGCAGCATAAAGAAGATTTGGATATCATTAAAGAAATGGGCGCTACCACCATCCGTTTAGCGCACTATCAACAATCAGAATACCTTTATTCGCAATGTGATAGCATGGGTTTTATCATTTCGGCCGAAATTCCGTTTGTAAATACCTACACAGGCGAAGAAGGTGAGAATGCCAAGCAACAGTTAATGGAGCTGATTAAACAGAATTACAATCACCCCTCTATTTATTTATGGGGTTTACATAATGAAGTGTATGGCAAAACGCCAGCCGATTTCCCTGCAGTATTAACCCGCGACTTAAATGATCTGGCCAAACAGATTGATCCTTATCGCTCTACCATTACGGTGAGTGGTTATGGTGAGATGGATCGGCCGACAAACCTAAACGCCGATGTGCAGGGCATGAACCGGTATTACGGCTGGTATGAAGGTAAAATAGGTGGTTTAGACAAATGGGCCACAGATCTTGAAGCGAAATATCCGAACAATAAAGTTATTTTATCAGAATATGGTGCCGATGGCAATATTTTGCACCAGCAGGAGCAGGCCGGTTTAAAAGATACCTACAATTACACCCTGCCCGATTATCCGGAAACCTACGAAACGAAAACGCATGAAATCCAATGGCCCATAATAGCCAAACATCCTTACATTCTGGCTTCTTATGTGTGGAATATGTTCGATTTTGCCACCCCGATGTGGAATCGTGGCAGCATGCCCGCCCGCAATATGAAGGGCCTGGTAACCTTCGACCGCAAAATAAAGAAAGATGCTTTTTACTGGTATAAAGCCAACTGGAGTAAAGCACCTGTACTCTATTTAACTGAAAGAAGGGCGAAAATACGCAAACACCAGGTTACCGAAGTGGTGGTGTACTCGAATATCGGTGCCCCAAAACTATGGTTAAACGGAAAAAAAGTAAATGCCGAACCTAAACTGGTAGATGGCAATGTGTTATATAAATTCGAAAATATAACCCTTAAAAAAGGTACAAATACAATTGAAAGCACGGTAATAAAAGATGGCAAAACCATAAAAGATAACATCAGCTGGGATTTCAGATAAAGATTTAAATGTAAGCCATGGTATGCTGGTTTGATTAGAATGTCCAAAATTTACCATAAACCGTTTAAATAATCAGATTGGTTACCTGATATTTTGCGGTAATTACATTTATTTGGTTAGTTAATGATTGCGTAACGATGGATGTTGTTGCGCAATCTTAATTTAAATATTCGGATTTTTTTAACCGCAAAGTTCGCAGAGAATTGGGCGCAGAGGTCGTAAAGTTGGGGTGTGATATAATACGGGGACGGATCGCGATGAATATTCCGTGTTTTCCGTGAATCCGTGGCTGTTCTTACCACAGAGTTCACAGAGAAAAGATAACAGAGTATATTGAGTTGGGCCGTTAAGTAAATGTAAATGCGATCGTCACTCCCGTGCAGTCAGGAATCTTAGAGCGCATTGCATTACGATTATCTTCGATGAGTAATCGTGATTCCTTGGTTCGTGTTTCAACCTACCACTTGCGTTACCCCCGGTGTTGGCGCACGCGTACCGCGTGTGCATTTTCATTTCAAGGTTGCATTTCTTTTAATTTAATTAGCCCCTTACATTACAACAATCTTTAATACTATAATACTGCCAAATTAACAAAGACAGATACAAAAAGACTTTGATTCACATACTATCAGGTGTTTTCTTTTGTTATTTTTTATTTAAGTGATTGCTGATGTTACGATCTCTTAAAAAGAATGGAATTAATGGTTTTGTTATAATTTCACAGTCGGGATAATTGCGCTAGCGAGGGGGGTGGAGTTCCACTATTCTAGATCTGCACCTATCGGTGGTGCCTCTTCATGCAATTTTGCTATAATCTCTTTCATTTTAGGCAGGCCGAAATAGTTGTGCTGCTCAATTATTTTAATTACCTCGGGATGCGAAACCGAAAGATTATATAAGGATGAGCCTGCGTTATTCCATACATCTGATGATGCTAGAGATTTATATTTTTCTATAGCAGGGTTTTCGATATTGGCAATGTTGGCTACAATTTCAGCTTTTTCTACTTCAGTGAATTTTTTGGAGGGATCTTCTTCGAAGATTTTATAGCTAGGATCCTTTGCATCTCCATCGTATAGTGTATACATAAAGCTTCCAAGTGCATAAATGAAACGATTATCTGTTGCACTAGTGTTGCCTTCAACATATTTCAATAAGCTCTTTCTAATCTGCAACTTGCAATCCTTATTCTTAATAAAAAATAAAGAAGCTATAAATTCTGGGAATTTAGTATTCTCTTTATAAACTGAATCTAATACCATTTTGTTGATTTTTGGTTCTTTGTCATAACCATAATCAATAAGTAGTTTGCTTAAAATAAATTGCTCATTATTAAAAAGCCAAGCTAAGCTTGCTTTATCATTATTGAATAAATATTTATTTCTATGAATAATATAAGGTTCTATATTGATTTTATATGTATTATCTTTGTTTATTTTAATCAAATATTTTAAAGGTACAAACTCGAAAAAAAGATGTTCTTTTCTCAATAAATAATAATTTTGTGTGTATGCAAAATCTTCGAACTCATCTTTAATTAAGCTTTTATAATCATCATTTTGCCTCCCAAAAAGGGTAATATATTTATCTTTAACATGTATTTTATAATACTGATTTTTTAAGTTATCAATACAAAATAATTCTTTAATTTTTTGATTAAATACTTCGTCGGTAATAGATCTAAAACCACTACTTTTTAACCCTTCAAAGATTATCATTGAGGATAATTCTAAATCTCTAGCTGTTAAATGATATGGATTTTCAAATGATAGTTCATCACTTTCTATTCTTTCTTGATCTTTTAAATGTTTTTTGATTTCTTCGAGTAGAGTTATTGGCATGTTATTAGCATATGTTACTTGATTTGTTGTCGGAAAATTTTGTTTTGTCTTGTTCTTACAGCTACTTGCAATTAATAGCAATAGACATGTGAAAAATATTTTGTTTGTTTTCATACTGTATTAGTAAGATTATGTCGATTTATTTTCTTTTTTTGGCAATTCTTTAATGTTATATTTTTTATTTATTTCTGCAGAACCCGTATATATATCACTATCCTTCAGTTTATCAGTGTCTTTGATTTCATAGTCTGCTGGTATGTAAAAGCCTTCGAACGTTTTAGTTACACCGTCATATGTAAATGAGTTTCCGTAGCTGCTAAATCGAATAGAATCTCCTTGATTTCCTCCAATCAAGATAAAACGACCGTTTTTAGTTTTACCGTATAAAAAGCCTGTATGTCCCTTACCTGAACCATTTGTTGCTTTATATATGACCATACATCCGTAAATAGCCTTTGGTATCTTTTTATATTTATAATGATTGACAGGTGTAAGTGATAATGCAGAATTAGTATAATTATATGGCTTTTGGGTCTTTGGATTTTTTGTTTTACTAATACACCAGTTCATAAATGCAGCACACCATGGTCCATTGATACCGTCGGTTGGTTCGGCTTTAATTGTACAAAACACCAGATAGGATTTAGCTTTTGAATACATGGGGTCCGTACCTTCATCACAACCCTTCATCGCTTTTGCTTCTTTGAGAGCTATTTCCATCCATGGTGCTCGGTTACTTATTATTTTTATTTCGATTTCTTCCCAATCACAATCTTTTACTCTAAATATTTTCGAAGTAAAATCATCAAATGCATCTTGCTTTTGGATATAACTGTTCGCAACTTCATTACCAACGCCTGCAGAAACATCTTTGGTTTTCGGTTTACCATTACTCATCCCTATCAACCCCTTCCATTTAAAAAAGGCCATTGAGGTTAATACAGCGATTTTAATATCCTTCGAAACAATGTCAGAATTTTTAAGAATATCAGTTTTTTCATATTTTAAAGTATAGGCATTTGCTTTGGTATAATTTTCCCTTCCGGTAAGCTGGATCAAACCTTTGCCCCTGAAATTCCAGCCATCGCCTTCCTGGGTATTTCCGACCCTATTATTTACACTTCGGTTTTTATCGGCATAGGCTAAATTGGCTATCGCCTTTTGATCCGCCGCATGGTCTTTGGTCCGCCCGTATTTATAAGCATCTTCATGATGTTTGGTGAAATAAGAAAACGGGGGACTGTCGCGCTCGCCTGTTTTTTTATTCAGGTTGCCATTGATGAGTGTATCAGCACTATAATTCATGCTTTCACCACTTTTTAAATGTAATTTAGTGCTTGATTCGACCCTGATCTGGGCAAAGAAATGTGCTTTTACCCAGCAAGTATTCATGCCAAGTTCTGCCATATATTTATTGTAGGTATTGGCAACTGTTGTGAGTATTTCATTATCTGCATCTCCAAATATCTGTTTCAATTCTGCAGGGGTAATATCTTTATTGCACCTTGGGCAGCTGCCGCTATTGTGTCCTTCCTGTCTCCCAATCCCCACCAGCACCTTACCACCATTTGCGGGTACGTCATTTTTAAAAGCCACCAAGGTGTTGCTGATGCCAAAAAACTCCATTTCTTCGATCACGGCATAAAAACGGTGCAGTTTTTCGCTATAACTTTTTTCCCAGCTTTTGGCCAGGGTAAAATCAAATTCAACTATGCCGTCAGGGTTTAAAGGATATTCTTTATGATGTACCAACGTGTCTTTTCTCAGGTTATCCATGCCTAAGCGACTTTCTTTACGGTATATTTTTACGGAGATATTCTTTGCACTCAGGTTCCGGGTGCGGATGCGGCATTGCATCTTACTGCCGTACAAGGCCTGTATAACTGCTTTACCTTCGGTTAAAAATTCAATGCTTACAATTTCTTCATCCGTAACCAGTTTTAGTTTTTGAAGGGGCTGGGGATATTCCCGTTTAAAATTTCATATTTTTTATCGGCAGCATGGATCTTGAAATAAAATTCTGTTCCTTCTTTTAACAGTTTTGAATATTGGGCGGCATGTGGTACAAAAGCATATTTTCCGGTATCCAGTATCTGGTTTTGGGGCACCTTAAAACCGTTGATGATATGTATGGCTTTGGGCTTACCTTCGCTATCGATATAGCCGTATTCCAGGTTAACGGTTATGCCCTCTGCTGCTTTAAATTTAAGGTAAGCGTGGTTTTTTTCTCCCCAGCCTGTTTTTGTCTTTTTGCCTCCTTCGGGTATTCCCATTGTGCGAGTATAAGCTCGGGCTGAGCAACGGTTATTTTAACCGATACCTTTGCGCTTGGTTGTACCAGATAGGCCTGTACCGTATATTCGCCTGGTTCTTCGAAATGATGGCTTACCGTTTCACCTGTTTTGGTTTTAAATGCTTCAACGGGTTTGCCTTCATTGTCTTTACAAATCCATTTTACAGCAGCACTTTCTTCGGGAAGGGCAGGCAAAACCTTAAACTGGTCTTTTACGCTAAATGTGACCGATTCTTTTATCCTTGTGCTTTCAACAGAAGCGATGACCGATGTAAGCCCGTTCTTGATGGCCTGTATTTGCTCTGATTGTTTTGGAACACCATTAAAACAGGCTGATACTATGTAGGAACATTCATCATTACAGATTATCTGTGTAATGTTCCCGGTAAGGGTTAACAGGGTAGGTATGCCCGGACCACCTGTTTTGGTTACTTCCCAGCTAATGGTGCTGATATCGCCAGGTACAGGCAGGGCTGGAAAAAGGCTTTTAAGCCTGAATTCTATAGGTACCTGGATCCTCACTTTAGTTTTTCCATCAACTGTGGTTACGGTTTCGATCCCGTTTTCTTTAACTGTATAAGTTTTAGTTACTTTTTTATCGCCATTGGTTTTGCCATAAGCCTCGATGAGGTATGTCCCCGCTTTTTTGAAAGTGATAGTGATGGTTTCTCCTGCATCGCTCCGCAATTGCATGGGCTCGCCGTTTATGTCGTAAACTACCCAGTTTACACCCTGTTTTTCTGCATCGCTGGGCTGTCCGTTAAACGCTGCCTTGAAGGTAACAGGGCTATTGATCGGTTGCAGTTTACTATAGGTTAATGGGGCAATTGATTTTACTGTTGCACCGTCTTCGTCCTCGTTTTTTGCCACAGCAGTGGTATAAATTAACTCCTCTGTAATCAAAGGACCATCAGCTGCCCAGTTGCCTGCTTTGGCATTTTCCAGTTCACGGGAAGTAATATTAACCTGTTGACCATGCTGTACAATTTTTATATTTCCGCCTTTGGCCGTGCATATTGCCGTACTTTTGTCGGTTAACACATAAGCGCCATTTGGAAGTTCTACTTTTTCATAATAATCTTTCCATTCCAATTTTGCCGTGCATGGCACGGGTTTGCTTGGATCTGGTACTTTGCATTGGCCAAAGTTCAGGTTGAGCAATTTATTTTCTAAAGTGGTTGCAATCAGTTTGGTTTCACCGTTATCGTTGATCACGTATTTATTATGGCTAAGTACTTTCAATGGCTTGGGCGAAGAATCGACCGCTTTATCGCAAGTACATTTTGCACCATGGCATGCCAAAATCTCGGTAATTTCTGTTTTTGGTATGGAGCTGGCCGAGTCTTGTGTGGCAGGCTGCCCTGATACCTTTGGGATATCGGAAACTTCAATATCAATGATATGATCTTTATCATTAATTGGTTCAGGATCTGTGCTCCAATTCATTTTGGTTATATTTAATTGGTTGTTATTTGATCTTAAAAATTTAAATCAAGTAATTACTTAAGATCATTAGGCAAAAGTTAAACCACAGATTTTGTATTGGCATTAATGGTTCGGTGTATTGTTTTTTATATAAGCTACTATGCAGCAAAGCCTTTAATTAATAACCATTAACCTATATTTTTTGAATGTTAATTTTTTGAAGAATAATGATATTATTGGGGACAGCAAAGATGAAGTGTGGGCATTTTTCCCCATATAATTTTTAATGGGAAATTATTTCCACAGTTTTTTGTTTTTAAAATCAATTAACAAGGCTGATAACTTAACTTAATCTTAATATTGGAAAGCTAAATTTGCGCTCAATTGTTATGAGAAAAAAACTACTTTACCTGCTTTTATTGGTTCCTTATTTTGGTTTTGCGCAAGCACCATCAACCGCATTACTGGGAACAAAAACACTATACCTACCAAAGCAAACGAAATTTACACCTGTACCTGGCGGTTACAAAGCTGTGTACATCAACTTTGTGGGCAGGCATGGTGCCAGGCATTTAACCAAGGATATTAAACTTTCTTATGCCTACGCTACCGTATCAAAAGCGGATAGTTTAAATGTGTTAACCACGGCAGGGAAAACTTTAAAACAGTTTATCTTAAACCTGGGCAAAGAAGAAGAAAACCATGTGGCTTCTATTTCCGAAAGCGGTGCAAACGAGTTAAGGGGCATTGCTGAAAGGATGTTCACGAACCAGAAAGATGTTTTCACTTCAGACGAGAAGGTTTTGGTTTCGACAACTAAAAAAGGACGTACAAAAGAAAGTGCGGAAGCTTTTCTGGCCGGACTTAAAACCAAATCGGCTCCTTTAAGCCAGAACATCACTTTTAATTATGCAGATGATGACCACCTGCGTTTCTACGATTTTTCTAAAACCTACGATGAATTTAAAGAAAACGGAAACTGGACAATTGCTTATCAAAAACTTGCTAAGGCAAAAAAACTAAATGATATTGCCAACCGTTTTGCCCAAAAGTTCTTTAAACCCAATTACCTGGCGAAGTTAAGCCAGACCGATAAAATCAATTTTGTAGAAGATGTTTATGGTTTCTATACCATTCTGAATGCGGTAAGTGCCGAAATTAAAGCAGTTGGTTTAAGCCCGAAAGACCTCAATTTTAAAACTTTTTTTACCCCGGCAGATTTAGCGGCACTAAATACTTTGGGCAATGCTGAAGACTTTTTAAAGAAAGCCCCGGGTTTAAACAATAACGGCATCCAGGTGAGGGTAGCTGCACCTTTACTGGCTGATTTTATCAATACGACTGATGCTTATCTAAAAAACAAACCTGTTATAGCCGATTTGCGTTTTGCGCATGCCGAAACCATTGCGCCTTTCGCCGCATTAATGGGCATACATGGTGCAGCAGAGGCTACCAACAATATTTTAACCTTTGAGCAGGTTTGGAAAGCCGAAAATGTAATCCCTTTCAGTGCCAACATCCAGTGGATTGTTTATCAAAACCCAACGAATGGAACACATTTAGTAAAGTTTTTATTGAATGAAAAAGAAGTTGCCATTAACGGTTTAAGCACCAAAACCTTTCCATATTACAACTGGATAGCTGTAAGGGAACATTACCTCAAAAAACTGAAAACGCTTAACTTGGGTCTTCAGGATAACATGCACGAATATTTACTAAAGTTAAAATAAAGGTAACCACGGTGCAGATTCCTTAATAAAATCACCATAAAAAATTAACATAAACTTAATCTGTTTAGGTGTTAGTGTTAAAGTTCGAAGAGTTCCTTTGCGGGTAAATAAAACCCTGTATGAAGAAACTCTTACTCACACTTTTTAATGTGATTTTATGCCTCGTTGCACTTGCCCAAAACAATGGTACAGTAAGGGGCATTGTAACTGATAAAGATTCAAAAGAAACCCTGATAGGTGCTACCGTAACGCTTAAAAACGAAAAGAAAACTTTTAAGCTTGCTGTAAGTACTGGCCTTGACGGAAGTTATGTTTTCAAAAACGTGCCTGCCGGAAAATATGAGGTGGAAGCCAAGTATATAGCTTATAAGGATGAAGACAAAGATTTTGACCTTAAAGCCGGAGAGGTGAAAATTATTTCACTCCAGATTGAAAGCAAATCGAGCAGTTTGGACGAAGTTAAAGTATCTGGCAAATCTGATGAGGGTAGTGATTATAAATCGCGCTCCATCGAACGTAAATCCGATCAGGTATTAAATGCAGTTTCGGCCAGGGCCATCGAAATTTCTCCCGATTTAACCATTGCCAATGTTACCCAAAGGGTTTCGGGCGTATCCATCGAAAGAAGCAATAATGGCGAAGGCCAGTATGCCATTATCCGTGGTATGGACAAACGTTATAACTATACCCTGGTTAACGGCGTAAAAATCCCAAGTCCGGATAATAAAAACCGTTATGTACCATTGGATATTTTTCCTGCCGATATAGTGGATAGGATGGAGGTTTATAAATCTTTAACTCCAAATCTGGAAGGTGATGCCATTGGTGGCGGAATTAACCTGGTTTTAAAAGATGCACCTGATCGTTTAACCATCCGTGCTAATGCGGCAGTTGGTCTTGCAGGTACTTTTGCCATTAAAAATAACTTTACCGCTTTCGATCATTCGGGAAGTGCCAGTTCATCTCCCCGTATTGCCAACGGAAACAATTACTCGGCAAATATTTCAGATTTCACTAACGGAGGTTTTAATTACGAAACCAAACATACCCCTGTTTCGACCGTTTTTGGTTTCAGCATTGGCGGTCGTTCAGCCAATAAGAAATTTGGTGCATTGGCAGCCGCAAGTTACCAGAATACTTTCCGTGGAACGAATACCATTTTTTACGATACCGATGTAGACCGTGCCACTAATGAACCTGCTTTAAAAAGTGTGCAGAGCAGAAGTTACAGTATTCAGCAAGAGCGTACCGGTTTGCATGCTAAATTGGATTATAAATTTAATAAAGATCACAAAATAGATCTTTATGCCTCTTATATGAACCTGGCTCAAAACCAGTTCCGTTTTCAAAGCGATACTACTTTAAATTTAGGTAGGGTTGGTGCAGGTACAGGTCGTGTAAGCAATACTTACAGAAGCAGCCGTGTGGTGCAACAGATTTTTAGCACCAATTTACATGGTGAGCACGAACTGGCTGATCATTTAGATATGAACTGGTCGTTGGTTTATGCAAAAGCTGATGCAAATGAGCCAGATCGTGCTACTTTGAACATTGTTACCGGTAGAACAGCAATATTAGATGCAGCTGGCAATAAAATCGGTGCTACGCAAAACCCGGCTTTGTTTAACTCAACCGGTGCAGCACAATCGCATGTTTGGGCAAAAAATGCTGACGAAGATAAAACCGCCTATCTGAATTTTATCTATAAACCAAAAATCGGTGATACCAAAGTAGAATTTAGCGTGGGTGGTATGTACCGCGATAAAACCAGGACCAGCAGTTATGATGATTATTCGTTAAAACTGGCTGGCAGCACTACACAGGTTTACGATGGAAACATCAACAACAATACCTTTATGGTACAAACTGTTGGAGGGTCGCCAAACGATCCATTGAACTATAATTTTAAAGAAAAAATTGCTGCAGGTTATGCACAGTTTAAATTTACGATCGGCAAATTACAGACTTTAGGTGGTGTGCGTTACGAAAATACACAACAAAATTGGGTAACTGCTGCCAAAGTTAACCAGATTGTTGGTGCCGTTGGGTCGAAAGAATATGCGGATCTATTGCCAAGTTTAAACTTTAAATATGCATTGGGAGATAAACAGAATTTACGTTTATCTTATTACTCGGCCATCAGTCGTCCTGGATTTTACGAATTAATCCCGCATACAGGCGGCGACCCAGATGCAGATTACCAGGAACTGGGAAACCCGAACTTAAAACGCATCACTTCTGATAATTACGATTTAAGATATGAGTTTTTTCCAAAACAGTTAGATCAGTTATTGGTGGGTGTTTTCTATAAAAACATCAAAAACCCGATCGAATTTGCCCTGGTAAACCAGGCTACCAGTGTGTTTTATACTGCGGCAAACTTTGGTAACGCCTCTAATTATGGTTTTGAAATGGATTTTACCAAATACATCAATAAATTTGGTTTCCGTGCAAACTATACTTTTACCGATTCTAAAATTACCACAACCAAAACGGTTTTGTATAGAGATGCTGCAACTACTTCTTTAACACAACGTACCGAAGAGCAAACCCGTCCTTTACAGGGCCAGTCTAAACACATCGGTAACTTATCATTGTTGTTTAAAGATGCCGTTTCAGGTTTAGATGCGCAATTAGCTGCCGTTTATACTGGTCCGAGGATTTATACCGTATCACCTTATCTTGATAACGATATCTGGCAAAAAGGGACGGTTACCTTAGATCTGTCAGCAGAACAGAAAATATCGAAAAGCTTTTCGGTTTACGTAAAAGTAAACAACCTTTTAAATACCCCATCAGAACTCGAAATCAGAAGACCTTATCAGGTAACTACTGCTACTGTTAATCAGGATGTGGCTAATCAAACCGTTGGAGAGAACGTTTTCATCCGTAAAGATGAGTACAAACAATTTTATTTATTGGGCTTACGCTATAAATTATAAGATCATGAAAAATATTCTAAAATCAGTATCCATTTTCGGATTGGTTATTTTACTCGCTTCATGTCATAAAGATGAACTATTGACCCTTTCAGTCCCTGTAATTCAATCAGGATCTTTAATTACTTCCGAAAATCTTCCGGGGGAAGTATCAAAGGAACCATGCAGGCCGGAAAAACCTATTATTTTGATAAAGATATCACCGTAAATGATGGCGATACCTTATTGATGCAAAGTGGCGTTACTTTAATCGCTGTAGGTGATGGAACGAAAGATAAAGCGCCTCAAATCACGGTTCATGGTACTTTTATTAGTTTGGGTACCAAAGAAAAACCAAATTACATCACGGTACAGAATGCTGCAACCTACCATACTGAAGCTAATTCAGCAAAGTATGACAATGTGTTCAAAGGCTCATGGGGTGGTATTTTAGCCAGCCCGGCACCTGTTACAACAGCTAAACCCAATCCAAAAGGAGGCGATGTAATTATCAAATGGACGCACATCGAATTTGCAGGTGCGGCATCTTATGGTAACGACGCATCGATATATAAAGACGGCGATGCCCGTTATACCATTTATTTCGCCAACATTGAAAAGGATTTCATTTTGGAAGATAGCTGGGTTTTTGGCAGTGCAGATGACGGAATCAGAACGGTTGGTGGTAAAATATCAATCATGCGGAATACTTTCGAGCTTTGTGGTAAAGCAGGTGGAGAGTGTTTTAACATGAAAAGCGGAACGGTTGGCGATTTAGCTTACAATATGCTCATCGGTTCGGCAACCAACGCACTTAAAGCCTCAAACTCCGGAGCAACCACCATTCAGTGTAATGTAAATATGTACAACAATACCATGACCAATTGTGGTTTTCGTCAAACTAAAACCGGCCGTGGCGGATCAATCAATTACGAACAGGGCGCAAGAGGTTTAATTTACAACAACCTGATCTCGAACTGCCGTTTTGGATTAAGGGTTACCACTGATGCCGATCAGGTAAACATTAAATACAATAACCAATATTACTATGGAAGCACTTCGGGTATATTGGCACAGTTTTTAGCGAGTGACGGGGTAGCGAAAGCACAATCAGCAGATATCAAAAGCGCTACCGCAAAAGATAAAAATCCATTGTTTTTTAGCTACAATGCCGATCAATACGATTTTACCGCAAACCCTGGTCCGATAACAGCATCGCTTATGCCAGCTTACATTACTACAGTTGGAACATCTAATTTTGGTTTACAGACCGGTTCGCCAGGGCGTAACAAAGCCAAAACAGATTTTACGCCAATGGCTGCTGTTAAAACTACCGGTAACTTTGGTGCTATTATTACCCCTCCGGGAAGTGATATTGGCGCTTACCAAACCGACGGAAGCGGAAATCAGCATTAATGCTTAGATAAACTAAACTACTTACTGGCCTTAGCATCCCGCTAAGGCCTTTTTTGTTTGTTTTTGCCACGGAGGCACGTAAAACATGGAAGGCTTTTTGAATATAGATTTTGCTAAAGTGAAATCTTCGAACATTCAAAAGCATTGAGCTCCGTTACTATTAGGTATTTTAATAAAAAGGGTCGTCATTGCTAGGAGAAACGACAGCCTGCCCCGATTTCTCGGGGAAGCAATCTTTTATACTTGAGGACCTTGCTATCAAGATTGCTTCATCCAATGAAGAATTGGCTTCGCAATGACGATCTCTCTAGATGTATTATTTCCTAAAAATTTTCTGCGTTTATATTGATTTTATGCAATAGATTAAAGTTAATAATGAAAATCTTTTCGACTTGTTATTCCCATTTTAACCCCATCCCTTAATATTCAATTAAAATTACAGGCCTTATTTAACTATTTCATAACCCTATCTCCTCATCTAGTTAATAGCTTCATTTCATCTTTGTAAACAGAATATCAGGATCAAGCTCCTGATAGATAATCCCGAGGTGAATAATTAAGCTAAATGATATGAGATTGGTTTCATGTGTAGGTCTTTTAATGATAATACCGGCAATTGCACTGTTAACCCACAGCAATGAGCCTCAGGTTAATAAATTAGGTACTATTGAAGCGCATCAGCAAAATAATGTTGGAGCTATAACACCTAAAAAGACATCACTAACTGATTCTGCTCAGCTTTCTAAAACTGATCAATTGCCTGCTCAAAATCAGCTTAATTTTACGGCGAAAAGTGCTGTTAAATCCACTCCCGTACTCACCGATAGTAAATAAGCATTATTGCTTTATTAAAATATGAATAGAAGATCGTTATTAAAAGGTGGCTTATTGGCTGGCTTAAGTGTACCACTTGTTGGGTTAAAAGAGGTAATGGCCGCTCCGGTTGGCGGTACAAAGAAAGCAAAAAACATCATTATGATGGTGAGCGATGGAATGAGTACAGGTACTTTAAACATGGCAGATCTCTATGCCAACCGTGCCTATGGACGGAGCAGCAAATGGTTGGGTTTATACCGCGATAACAAAGCTGTTCGCGCTTTGATGGACACCGCTTCGGCAAGTTCGATGGTTACCGATTCTGCTGCGGCGAGCTCATCATGGGGTGGAGGCATGCGTGTTAAAAATGGTTCGTTAAATGTTGGAATGAATGGCGAGAAACCTCAGCCTATCCTTCAGAAATTTAAAGAAAAAGGTAAGAAGGTAGGTTGTGTAACTACTGTTCCGATTACACATGCTACGCCGGCAGGATTTTGTGTGAATATTGATAACCGTGGCGGACAGGATATTATTGCTGAAATCTATCTTGGTTTAAAATTCGACGTGATGATGGGCGGTGGTAGTAAATATTTCGGAGAACACCGGGCAGGAGGGAGCCTGATTCCAAAATTTCTTACCCAGGGATATAAAGTGGCCGAAAACAGGAACGAAATGCTGGCTTTAGATAAATCGAAGCCTGTTTTAGGTTTATTTGCTGAAGATGGATTGCCTTATGAGGTAGACCGTATGCACGATACAGAATTGCAGAAAACAATTCCTACACTTGCTGAAATGACCATGAAAGCGATTGAGTTAATGAAAGATCATAAAGATGGTTTTGCATTACAGGTTGAAGGTGGAAAAGTAGATTGGGCAGCCCACTCAAACGATTTGGGTGGATTGATTTTCGACCAGCTGGCCTTTGATGAAGCAGTGGGTAAAGTAATCGAATTTGCTGAAAAAGATGGTGATACCTTAGTGATCATCACCACCGACCATGGCAACTCAAATCCGGGTTTGTTTTACGCTGATGAAGCCAATAAAAAATTCGATAGTCTTCAGCGTTTTAAGCATAGCAATACCTGGTTACTTGCACAATTGAATCAATCGTTCAGCGAGCAGAAGATCATGGATATGATTAAAGAAAATCAGGGCATCGAAATGAAAAGCGAAGATGTAAAATCGTTGCTAAGCCATTTTAAAGATATTGTTCCGGGTCAATTGTATAACGAAGCCAATCTTCCTTTTTACGAATATGGAAAAATTTTAGGCAAATACACCGATGTACAATGGGCAGGGATGAACCATACAGGCGATTATGTAGAACTGACCATGTTCGGCCCGGGATCTGAGCAGCTAAAGCCTTTTGTTAAAAACTACGAACTGCACAACTTCATGTTAAAAGCGGCCGAAATGCCAGAACATTTTTTGTTAGGGAAATAGTTCATTGGTTCATTAGTCATTTGTTCATACGATATTCTCGCGCGGTGTCAGATGTTACCATCTGACACTTTACTGAATTCATAATATCTCTAACTGTCAGATGGTAACATCTGACAGTACATTTTATCGACTCTGATTTTTAGGCTCTGGACTCAAAACTCCCGGCTCCAAACTACTTCTCCTCCCACCAGGTTAATGGAAACTTAATCTCATCAACAGAACTGGCAATCATATCAGGTTTAAAAGCATAATGACCCAAAGTATCTTTGCTCGATATGCCTGAAAGTACCAAGATTGTTTTATAGCCCATTTGCACACCACCCTGAATGTCGGTTTCCATCGTATCGCCGATGACCGTAGTTTCGCTTGTTTCCAATCCTAAAAACTTACGGGCAGAGCGCATCATCACGGGGCTTGGTTTACCCGTAACAAACGCTTTTCTGCCTGTGGCTTCTTCAATCATGGCGGTGGTTGCAGCGATACCTAAATTATTCCATCCGGGTTTTTTAGGCGAGGGATCCCTGTTAGTGGTAATAAATTTTGCTCCTGCAAGGATCATATCTACAGCCCTTTGAACCATTTCAAGGGTGAAATTTCTGCCTTCTCCAAGTACCACAAATTCCGGGTCGGTATTTACCAATGTGATGCCATGATCGTGTAAACTGCTCAATAAACCACCTTCGCCCAATACATAAGCCGTACCTTTTGGGCTTTGATCCGAAAGAAATTTAGCCGTAGCCATCGCACTCGTATATACATGGCTTTCTTCAACTTTTATTCCCAGTCCCTTTAATTTGCGTACCACTTCTAATGGAGTTCTCTGGCTGTTATTGGTCATAAATGCGAAAGGGATTGCCTCATCGATCAGGTTTTTAATGAATTTGTCTGCTCCGGATATGAGTGCCTCTCCGCTATAAATCACCCCATCCATATCTATTAATAATCCTTGTTTCATGTTTTTTGTAGATTTAATCAGCTTGTATGCAAACTTAATGTTTTCTTGTTCAATCAACATTAAATTATAGGTTTTCAACTTTCAAAATCAGATAATTTTATTTCTTTCAATAGCCTTGTTTTATTTAACATAAACTTAATATACAGGTTGTAGCGTTACCCTGTTTTTCACCGTATCCTTTACAAAACTAAATGATGAAAAACGCTTTCAAAACAACCGCTATTCTTTTAATTGCATTAACAATGCTGTTCGCCTGTAAAAAGAAAACTGAAGATCCGATGGATTTTACGGTTGATGATCAAAATTTAACCGCTTGTCCGCTGGGTACATCCTGTCATTTTCAGTATGCAAATAATGCTTCGATGGACGGTAACTGGTTAAATACAACAGTTGGGCAGCACCGGATTTTTTGGGCCAGGAATGCAGGGAAGTATACCACAAGCTGGATGTATTTTCAAGCTCCTATGGCAGGAGATAAATTTTTATTGAACGATGCAGATGTGCAGGCCGGTAAGGTAAAATTCGTCTCTGGCTGTCCTACATGTTTTGGTATCGAACTTAAAGCATTAAAAGGAACGGTTAAAGGAATAAAAGTGGCTAAAAATAATGCTGAACCTGAAAAGTGGTTGTTAGAATCGAATATTGTTCTATCTGTGGCAGGATCAAATGTACCTTATGATACCATTTATGTTAAGCAGTATTATACGCCTGCAATACAATAATTATAGACCTTAAATGTACATCGGTGCCATTTTTCGCCAGTAATGGGGGCGGTGTGCATTGCTTTCCCAGGTGTGGAACTGGTTGGGTACACCTTTCTCCCATAAGAGGCTGCTGAGGTGTTGGTTTCCGCTTAAAAATGGATCTGTTTCGCCCACGGCCAGAATAATTTCTATATTTCTCACTTCCGAAAGCAATTTATCATCATGAAGGTTGGCCAGGTATTGCGCCGGCATGTTGAAATATACTTTTTCATCACGGAATCCGTTCAGCAGGTCCCTGAAATCACCTATATTATCCGTAAGATCGTACCTTCCGCTAATGCCCACCGCCTTTTTAAATAACCAGGGATATTTCATCGCCAGATTGATGGCATGATAAGCACCCATGCTACAACCAGCTGTTTCTATATAATTACCATCATTCTTCTGGTAGATCAGCGACATTACTTCTTCTAAAAGATATTTTTCGTACTGTAAATGGCGCTCAATCCTAACGGAAGGAAATACATCGTCATTATAAAAACTTTCGCCATCAATACTATCCACACAGAAAACCTGAAGCTCGCCATTTTCGATTTGTTGACTCAGCGAAGCGATAATCCCCCAGTTTTCATAATCGTAAAACCTGGCCATACGCGTGGGAAAAAAGATAACTGCCCTTCCGCTGTGCCCGAAAACCAGCAGCTCCATATCCCGTTGCAGATTATGGCTGAACCATTTGTGGTATTCCCTGTTCATCTGTTAAAAACTTTATGGAAAAATAGGGCTCCGATGTTATCAGGATATTAATTAACAGTAATGATTAACCTATTTTTTCCTTAACCGATTCTGTCCACAGGCGGTAGCCTTCCTCGCTTAGATGCAGCCCATCGTGATCGTAAAGTGAGGCATTCGGATAACCCGATTTATCCAGCATTTTCTTAAATACATCGATAAATTTCCAGTTACCATTAAGTTTGATAATCTCGCTCTCAATAAGGTTATTGGTGTACCTAAACTGATCGGCAATATGCCAGCGGTGGATACTTGGTTTTAATGAAATAAAATAACAGGGCAGGTTTCCAAACCTGAGGTTAACTTTTACCATCAGTTGCTGGAAAAATATAAAGATTTCTTCAGGATTTCTGCCATCGCCCAAATCGTTATCACCGGCATAAACCATAAGGGCTTTTGGCTTGTAATCGGTCATAATCCTCTCGAAAAACCATACACAGGCAGCTAAAGTAGATCCTCCAAACCCCAGATTGGTTACTTTGGTGAAGTCGAAATCATCTTCCAGGCTGTTCCATAAACGGATAGATGAACTTCCATAGAAAATAATCCCGGCATGCTCACGGTCTAAGCGATGCTTTCGTTCTAATTGCTTAACCTCTTCTTCGTACCAATACATATTGCTAAAGATAAAAAGATCTGCCTTTTGTAGGAATGGGGGATGTGTTAAGTTTGTGTAAAGACGGTAGGTTGGTTAATCGGTTAACTGGCTCGGAGCGCCGAACGACAAACACTTAACTAAAATACTCTTAGACTCCGCTCACAGCTCAATTTCTATTGGAGAATCGATATTTTTATTAATCCTATAATCAATTTGGACTAAAGACTCGTGACTAAAGACTTTCGACTATTCAACCCTTCCCATCTTCTTCAATATCCTAAAGTGCGAACGCAATGCTGATAAGAAGGTGGTGTTTTCATGATAGGGCAGCCCGAATTCAAGCGCAGTTTGTTTTACAATGCCCGATATCCTTCCATAATGCACGTGGCAGATTTTAGGGAAAAGGTGGTGTTCTATCTGTCGGTTTAAACCGCCCAGAAAAAAGGCAGAAACCCGGCACTCTGTTGCAAAGTTGGCCGTAGTACGCATCTGGTGTTCTGCCCAGGCTTCTTCCATATTGCCTTCTGCATTGGTAATAGGGAAAGTTGTACCTTCTACTACGTGTGCCAGTTGAAAAACAAGGCCCATTGTTAAGCCCTGGGCCATGTGTAATATTACAAAACCGATAACAACCTGCCACCACAATAGTGGTATCACCAGTATAGGTAATCCAATAAAAATGAAATAGTAAAGGAATTTGTAGAAAAACAGGTTAAAATATTCAACTTTTGGGTGTTTGCTCTGGTGAGCGCCAACACTTTTCTGGAAAAACTTTTTATAATCTTTCCTGAAAACCCAGGATAGCGAAGCAAGGCTGTACAAAGGAAAAGCATACCATTGCTGAAAACGCTGGTGTGGTTTTAATTCATCTTCATTACATATACGGATCAGTCCCGGCGCCACTTCGATATCTTCATCATGCCCTGGAATATTGGTATAAGTATGGTGCACCACATTGTGGGTGATGTTCCAAACGTAAGGACTTGCACCTACCATATTAAACAAAAAACTGAAAAACGAATTGGTGCGTTTAGAACTCGAAAAAGAACCGTGAATGGCATCGTGACAAATGTTAAAACCGATAAAGGCACAGGTTGCACCCATTAAAATGGTTAAGCCAGTAAGGATGAGGGCATGTAAAGGTAAAAGCAATATCATTAAATAAAGGGCCAAAAATACCGTAAGGAACAAACAGGCTTTAAACCACATCAGTTTGTTGGCGTTGGTACTTCTGTTGTTTTCCTTAAAGTCGTTGTTTACCCTTCGGCGTACCTCAGCGTAAAAGGAGTTTCCCGGTAAACATGGGAATTTTGCTTTTGATTTCATGATCTTGTGCTCTTATCTACCCCATGTACAAGGTCGATACTCCAAGTTCATTAAGCTTTTTTGTTTCGCGAAACAATTTTGTCCCGCTGCTAATACAAACGTAAACGCGCCTGTTTTAGTTTTCCACGAAGGTAATAACTTTCCTTATTGATTTAACTACATGAAACGTTAAATAAAGGCCGTATTTAGTTAAAAATAGTCCACACACAGAGATAAAACACTAATTGTGTCTATAGCGAAAGGTGCCGGTGGGTTATGAGATTAATAATATTAGACAATATACTTTCAGCCCACACCATTTTGCAGGATATATAATCTAATCAAGATACAAGCTACTCGCTGTAATTCCTCTTATCAGCAGCATAAATATGGTACCAAATGTACAGAATCCATATTAACACCACTGTGCTGTAAACCAGTTCGGGATCAAATGAATCCTTTGTAAGTATCAATGCAATGGAGGAGATCAGGGCAGTCAGGAAGAAATAAAATATATTTTTCATAACGTACTGATTTAATGAATGTTGGATTTAGTAAATATAATAAAATATCTGTTGTTTACCAAATAGAAATGGCGATAATTTACTTATTTCTTAAAATTGATTGTTTTTAATGGTTTTTAGTCTGCAATCTCCTGTGATTATTACGGTTTACCCTGTTTATTTTGCAATCTAGCTGCTTTTCTTATAAAGAAATGCTAATTTTTAACATCTGGTCAGTTTCACTATCCAATTAACACAAAATTGTGGCAAAAGGTAATTTAGATTTTTTTGTATGTTTACCACACAACTAACCAAGAAACAATAACACACAAATGATCAAATTTTCTCTTAGCTTAATTTCTTTCGCTTTGTTCTTTTTTGGAATAAAAAGCTTTTTTCACGAACCAAAGGTACAGCCTGTACCACCATCAGAATTAACCATAACCAACTTCGCTGGCCCCGATGTTACGCCGAGTCCGGCTTGTTTGGCCGTTGCCCCAACAGGTGAGGTTTATGTAGGGGTTGATATGATCGGCTCTCTGGGTAAGGACCCGGGCAAAGGCCATATCCTTAAACTCATCGATAAAGACAATGATGGCAAAATGGACCAGCATATTGATTTTGCTGAAGTAGATAATCCCCGCGGTATCATTGTGCAGGGAAGTCAGGTTTTCGTATTACATACCACTTTTTCTAAAGAAACAAAACAGGCCACAGGCATGAATTTAGTTGTTTTTGAAGATAAAGATGGCGACGGAAAAGCAGATGGCCCTGAAAAACCGCTTATCGAACACATCAGTAATGCAAAATATATCCGCGAACGTGGAACTGACCATGCCACCAATGGCATCAGGATGGGAATTGACGGCTGGATTTACATTTCTGTAGGAGATTTTGGCTTTCATGACGCGGTAGACCGTTCAGGTAAAAAACTGACCATGTTAGGCGGTGGTATTTTGCGTGTACGCCCGGATGGAACCGAAATGGAAGTTTATACCCACGGTACGCGTAATGTATATGATGTAGCCATCGATCCATATATGAATGTTTTTACCCGCGAAAACACCAATGATGGCGGAGGATGGAACGTGCGTTTTTCGCATCATATTCAATCTGGTGAATATGGTTATCCGGTTTTGTTTCAGAATTTTACCGACGAAATTATTCCTGCACTGGCCGATTTAGGTGGTGGATCGGGTACTGGTGCTTTATTTATGGATGAGCCGAACTGGCCTGAAAAATATAACCACGTACCGATGATGGCCGATTGGGGCAGAAGTATGCTTTATATCCACAGGGTTACAGCTGATGGACCAACTTTTACCCAAAAGGATGAAGAATTTATCAAGCTTGCACAGATTACCGATCTTGACGTGGATGGATCAGGAAGACTTTACCTTTCGGCATGGGATGGTGCAGGTTATTCTGGAAGTCCTGATAAAGGATATATTGTGCGTGCCGTACCAAACAACTGGACTTATAAAGCTTTTCCGGATGTTAAGAAACTTTCCATTAAAAAGTTAACAGAATTATTAAAATCCAATAGTGCAGTTGCACGTTTAAGTGCTTCACAGGAACTGGTTTCGCGTAACAATAAACAGGCAATTGAAACGGCTTTAAAAACCGCTTCCGATCAAACTTTAGCGCTCGATGTGCGTATCGCTGGCTTATATACTTATGCACAGCTAACCAAAGAAAACGGTATTGAAACTTTAATAGGATTTACAAAAGACAATGCCTTAAAAGAGTTTGCCTTAAAAGCACTTGCTGACCGTAAAACTTACATTAGTAAAGTACCTGTTGAACCGTTTTTAGAAGGATTAAAAGATGCTTCGCCTCGTGTTCAGGCTGCTTCGATTATTGGTTTAAACCGTTTGGGCAGGCCAGAAGTTGCCAATGTACTTTTACAAACTAAAGTTCCGGCTTCATTTGTAGCGCCTGCAAAAGGCACTGAAGGTCCGCACGCTACACCAAATGCAGCCATTATATTGCCACACCTGGCAGTGCGTGCTTTGGTTGAGCTCAATGCCGTTGATGCGCTGCTCGCTGCTGTTAAAACAGAAAACCCAACACTTGCACTTTGGGCATTGCGTTACATGCACGACGAAAAAGTGGTTAATGGTTTAATTGCTAACTACAAACAATCAACAGATGAGAAATTGAAACAGCAGATCCTGGTTACTTTGGGCCGTTTGTATAAAAAAGAAATCGCTTATGATGCATCCTGGTGGTGGGGCACGCGTCCTGATTCGCACGGTCCTTATTTTAAGGCGGTAAGTTGGGAAGGTTCACCTGCGATAGAGAAATTTTTAAAAGAGGAGGCAGCAAAAGCTGGTGCACAGGGCAAACAGTTTTATGTTGATTTAAATTCGCGCCAGCGGATGGATATCGCTGAATTTGCCGAAGAAGAAAAAGTGGCTGCAACAGAAGAACCAAAAATTGATCTCGAAAAAATTAAAAACAAAAAAGGTCAGGTAGGTAAATCATCTATTGAAGATGTATTGTTGGCCATCAATAAATTACAGGGCGATCCTTTAAAAGGCAGAAATATATTCAACAACCAGGGCTGTATCGCCTGCCATAGTTTAAGCAAAACCGAAAAAATGAAAGGTCCGTTTATGGGGCAGATCGGCTCGATCATGAACCGCGAACAGATTGCAGAATCGATTTTAAAACCAAGCGCTTCTATATCGCAGGGTTTTGCCACGGTAATGATTACTGCAAAAGGCGACCGAACTTATATGGGCTTTATTACTGAAGAAACGGCTGCTAAAGTAGTGATGCGTAATATAGCAGGTGAGGTTTTCACTATCAAAGCAGGTGATATTTTATCACGTAAAGAAATGGAAAACTCGATGATGCCTGAAGGTTTGGCCAATTCTTTATCTTACGAAGAACTAGCCTCTTTAGTTACCTTTTTATCAGAACAGAAAAAATAATAAATAATCGCATTTCCGGTCGTAATACCGATCGGAAATGCGATTTTAATACAAGGGTATTGCTTTTGCTAATTCCTGCGGATAATAATAATTTCCCCGTTAACCAACTGAAAAATATAACTGGAAATGCTCACCGACTTAAAAATCGCAATGCGGTACACCAGGCCAGACTTTTTATCATAAGTGATCTCCTCACCGATATAAATCCTATCTAATTCTTTTATAGTCGTTTCCACAGTTATCACCATGTATTGGTAACATTGCCATATTGGTCTTGTTTTGAGAAAATGAGTTATTCTTATTCCTTAAAGGAGTAGTTGTTGGTTCATTGGTTATTGGTTGATTGGTCGCATCGTCATCTCGACCGGAGCAACGCGAAGTGGAGAGATCTATCCAGACAGATTTAGCTTCGCTGAGCCTTCGGGTTATCGATTGCGCTGCACTTCTCCAATCTCCAAGCTAATCGACTTCCGACTATGGACTGCTGACTCCGGACTTTTTTGTTATTTCCCCGCAATTTTTATAATAAAACTTGGTCAGTTGTTTTGGTTTAAAAAAACAAAACCTACATTAGCGATTAAATCTATATATCTAGTCGATGAGCAGATCGGCCAGGTTTGACTACCAGTTATGGATAACCATTTTTTTGAACAAATATTTAAAAACCCACTTGAGCAACACAATATACCACCGAATGAAGTAATATCCCGTTGGGCAGAGAAACTGATCCAGGTACTTTTTCCGGAAAATGCACCCAAAGTATTTTCAACGATTGAGGAAGTTAAAGATCAGGTATCAGCTTTAGAGCTCGAACTTTATGATATTATTTCGGCAAGTTGTAAATTAAGAAACAGCGAGTGTAAAAATGCAGCAGGTCAGTTTTTTGCCGAACTGCCAGCGCTTTACCGTGTATTAAATACCGATATCTTGGCCATTTATGAAGGCGATCCGGCGGCACAGAGCAGGTTCGAAGTGATCAGGACTTATCCTGGTTTTTATGCCATCTGTTTTTACCGGATTGCGCATTTACTATATAATTTTGGGATACCCTTGGTGCCCAGGATTTTGACTGAATATGCCCACTCTAAAACGGGTATCGATATCCATCCGGCAGCGAGCATTGGCGAATATTTTCACATCGATCACGGTACCGGAATTGTAATCGGCGAAACCAGTACAATTGGCCGTTATGTTAAACTTTATCAAGGTGTTACCCTTGGTGCGCTGAGTGTAAAGAAAACATTGGCTGGCAGCAAACGCCACCCAACAGTAGAAGACCGGGTTGTGATTTACTCAGGTGCCACCATATTGGGCGGCGAAACCATCATCGGGCATGATAGCATTATTGGGGGGAATGTGTGGCTCACCGAAAGTATTCCAGCTTTCTCCACCGCATACCACTCTCCAATCATTACCATAAGAAACCATAAAGAAACCAATTAATACAAATATAATGGCAGGAATAATCGATCTGATCGGAAATACGCCAATGGCCGAACTTCAAAAAATGAATATCAATCCGGCTGTAAAGGTTTTTGCAAAATTAGAAGGCAATAATCCGGGCGGTAGCGTAAAAGACAGGGCATCGCTCAATATGATCAGAAGTGCAATAGAACGTGGCGAAATAGCAAAAGGTACTAAATTGGTGGAGGCTACAAGCGGCAATACCGGAATTGCATTGGCCATGATTGCCAGTTTATACAATGTAGAAATCGAACTGGTAATGCCAGCCAATTCTACCCGCGAGCGTAAGGTGACTATGGAAGCTTTTGGAGCTAAGGTAACTTTATTGGAAAGTATAGAAGATTGCCGCGATTATGCAGAAGAAAAGGGCAGTAGCAAGGGATATTTCCTCTTAAACCAGTTTGCCAATCCTGATAATTACATGGCACATTATAAAACCACTGGTCCCGAAATATGGAAAGATACTGAAGGACAGATTACACATTTTGTAAGCTCGATGGGAACAACAGGTACCATCATGGGCTGCTCGAGGTTTTTTAAAGAAAAAAATAAAGATATCCAGATTGTAGGCTGTCAACCTACTGAAGGTTCCTCTATACCGGGCATTAGAAGGTGGCCAACAGAATATCTGCCAAAAATATTCGAACCCGAACGTGTTGATCGTGTGATGGACATTGCGCAGGAAGAAGCCACTATCATGTCGAGGAGGATGGCTAAAGAAGAAGGTTTGTTTGCGGGCATGAGTTCGGGCGGAGCCTGTGCAGCAGCACTTAAACTGGCTTCAGAACTGGATAAGGGAACTATCGTATTTATTACCTGCGATCGTGGCGACCGTTACCTCAGCAGTGATCTATTTGGCTAAACACAAATAACTAGTGTTTTTCTGGTCTCATGAGCATTTTTACCCTTTGGATAATGGTTTCCATTTCAAATGGTTTTTCTATATAATCATCCCAATGGGCTTTATAGTAAGATTTATGCTGAAAGCCATTTCTGGATGACATTAATAATATAGGAATGGCTGCATGCACCGATAGTTTTAATTCGGTGCATATCGATCGTCCATCGGTAGTGTTCAATAATACATCAATTAAAATTACGTCGGGTGCAAAATTTGCTACTTCCGAATGTAAATCTATTGTGCTGGTAAGCCCAAGTACGGTATAGCCTTCAAATTCGAAGATCATCTTTATCGCTTCAAGCGTTGCATGATGATCTTCGATAATTAATATTTTAGGTGTGTTTAGTGAGCGCATTTAAGGGTTTTAAGGATAACTGAGGCTGCCGGTTCCACGCTTTTTCAGCAATAATTCAAAAATTTTAGAATCCGATTTGGTTAGGCTATCAAGCGAGTTGCGCAGGCTCTGGTTAACGAGGCTCAGGTTGGTAAACATCTTCCGCAGGGCTTCATTTTCATCCCTCAGTTCCAAAAGCTCATTGGCTACACTTCCAAACTCTCTTATCCAGGCATCAAATAAAGGTTTGTCAATAGCCAGTTCGGCGCAGATTTCTTCAGGCTCCCGGCCATCATAAAATTCCTGGATACAACCAATGATTTGGGCAGGTGTGTTATTTGGTTTCATAGTTTGTTTAATATGTTGTTATGCAAAAGGATAAACTGTCCCGATTTACATCTTAAGCAGCACAGCATTATTTTAAATGTTACATTATAGAGATAGGGACAAAGGAATAGCGCGTTTAAGGCTGATCAAAATTTTTATCTACGCAGTAATACGCAGTGTTTTTAAGTTGTTGGTTTACAGTTATAAAAATAAAAGAGCATTGTAATTCATTTTCCTGGGATATGGTTTTTGATAAATTAACGTTTTTACTAAGCCATGCCGTCAGTCGTGTAACAAATCATCCCGGATAAGACCGTTTCTGTCGACATGGCTAAAATTTAAGTGCAATTCAGACAAAAAGATTAGTCCGTTTAGTTTATACGGCATCGCACCGTGTGCACTCTTTTATGCTATATGCAAAGAGGGTGCGGTAGCTGGTTTTAGCTCATACGCATTTCTACGCAACATTGTTCAATTGGTTGTAGTAAAGCGTTTTATGTAGTCTTGTTAAGTTAATAGTTAAAGTAAGGTAAAAGACTTTTAAGCACTATTTTTGTATATTATTTAGGACAATTTGTTTAGGTTTGACATCCACGACTGCATATTCATTTCTCCGTCAATCCCTAACTTTTTCCGCACCCTGTATTTACGGCTTTCCACTGCACGTACACTCAGTTTGCAGGTCCTGGCTATTTCTTTGGTATCAAAATTTAACCTGATATAAGCACAAAGCTCTAACTCTGCAGGCAGGAGCTGTGGTGCGATTTGGAGCAATGAGGTTATAAACTGGTTCTCTGTTTCTTCAAACTTTTTCATAAAAGAAGGATCATGTGATTTTGCAAGCTCGGTGAGCTCTTTTAACGATAAATGCTCAACAGGTTTTTGGTTTTTCTGATTGAGCTGTTTGCGATAGCCTTCCATCTGTTCGTGCATCAGGATACGTTGTTTACGGAAATGTGCGTTGTGACGTGCCAACAACCTCAACCGCTGTCCAAAAAGCCCTAAACTGATCAATATTCCTTCAACAATCACAGCCATGGTGAGCAGGTTGAAACTATAAGATTGAAAGGGGATGATGGCCATTAAACAAAAAACCAGGTAAATAGAAGCCAGGGCTACCGGAATCCAGCCAAACACGTAACACCATATCAGCGGATTTTTTTTGGCATATCCGCGTATAATAATAACCTGAATACTGCTGAATAGAAAAAGTAAGGAAGTTAATAAAAATAATACCTGCGTAAGTAAATTGGTAAAGCTCCGTGCATCCCATAAAGAACTGATCAGTATGATGCTCCAGCCAACCAACAGTACGTTAAATATCTTATTAAGCTGTGGTAACTGCCGTTTAAGTTTTAAGAAATGATTGTTGAACAGGATGGTGCAGATGTAACCCAGCGCTATAAAAAAATGGGCATGTATCAGGATAAAGCTGGCTACTGCTTGTCCGAACAATAAACCATAACCCTGCAGGTAACAAACCATTACAATAAAGTAGAGCAAGATAACACGGGCAATGTACAGGGCAAAAAGTTTGCTCCGCGTAATGAAGTACATGAAAATATGAAAAATAAGGATCATCAGCGCAATCCCCACATAAATCAGTTGGATGCTATAAGCCTTAATAAGCGCATGGTTCAATACCGATTCGGTAACCAGTTTAGCAGGCACCAATAGGGTATTCATGGCCTGCATCCTGATATAGATATCGCCAACGGGTGCTTTAACCTGCTGTAGGGGAAAGGCATAACCCGTGCCCAATAAAGCATCGCTTTTTTTGAGGTTAAACATACCAGAGCTGATCAGCCTGACTTTTCCCTCAGCATCCCGATAATATAAACTAATAGAATCGATATTGGCATAACTGATAAAAAGATAGGGTTCGGTTTGGCTGTTCCGTTTAAACCTAAGTTTCATCCACCACACCTTTCCCCTGGTACCTCCATTAAAGATTGCTGAAGTCCCTTTTGAAAAACGTGCTGCCTTAAACTGTTCTACTTCCTCAAATGAGGCTTTTCCAAGGCTATCTTGCCAATAATACCCTGATCTGCCAACATTAACAAAGGATTGCTTCTCGACCTGGATAACCGGTTGAGCAATGCATAGACTGTTTTCGATAATGAAAACGATAAGAAAGAAAATGGTCTTCATTAATTAAGCCAATGTAAAAGAGTTGGGATGACCTATTACAAGGGAGAAATTATGGCTTTATAATAGAAAAAACAAATTTAATATTAAAAAAAGAACAATTTATTACCGTTTGCCGTTCGTTACAAAAGTTGTATTTTAGAACCAAGCCAGAAATATTTATGCACCAACTGATTATACAATATGCTTTTTTACTTGCGGTAATTCTTTTTGTTGTAATGCTGGCGCAAAAAATACATGTGGCTTATCCCATTTTATTGGTTATTGCTGGCCTGGCTTTAAGTTTTGTACCTATTCTTCAGGATATCCAGATTGAGCCTGAACTGATATTCGTGATTTTTTTACCACCTTTATTATATGAAGCAGCCTGGAATACCTCATGGAAAGATTTTTGGAAGTGGCGGCGGGTCATCAGCAGTTTTGCTTTTCCAATTGTTATTTTTACTTCTACCATTGTAGCCTTAATTTCGAGCAGTTTAATTCCGGGTTTTACTTTAGCCCTTGGATTTTTATTGGGAGGGATCATTTCTCCGCCAGATGCAGTATCTGCTTCAGCCATTCTTAAAAATGTGAAAGTACCTAAAAGGCTCACCACCATTTTGGAAGGCGAAAGCTTGCTTAACGATGCGTCCAGTTTGGTGGTTTTCCGCTTTGCGCTGGCTGCGGTAATGACCGGCAGTTTTGTGTTTACCGAGGCTGCCGGTAATTTCGTAATGGTTATTGTGATGGGGATTTTAATCGGTATTGGGGTAGCACTTGTTTTTTATGCCTTGCACCGCTGGTTGCCAACCACTACGAACATTGATATTATCCTTACTTTTTTAACGCCCTATGTGATGTACATGACAGCAGAGGAATTCCACTTTTCGGGAGTGTTGGCAGTAGTAAGCGGAGGTTTGTTCCTTTCTTCTCAAAGAGATCGTATTCTTACCCATCGGAGCCGTTTGCAGGGCATAAATGTTTGGGAAGCAGTTGCTTTTGTACTCAATGGTTTTGTTTTCTTGTTGATTGGTTTAGAATTTCCTGTAATTATACATGGTTTGGGTAGCGAAGGCCTTTTACCCGCCATCCGTTATAGTGCCATTATTTGTATGGTTTTAATTTTGGGCCGATTGGCCAGTACTTACGGTGCCTTGTTTTTTACCCGCTTTATTAGTCGCTACATTACTACTGCAGATCCAAACCCTGATTGGAAAGCACCACTACTTTTTGGCTGGGCAGGTATGCGGGGGGTAGTTTCTTTGGCAGCAGCACTTTCTATTCCCGTAGCTTTAAAATCAGGCGAAGCCTTTCCTCAGCGCAACCTGATCTTATTTATAACCTTTAGCGTAATATTGGTTACGCTGGTATTACAAGGTTTAACATTGCCCTGGCTTATTAAATGGGTTGATATGCCCGATCCTGATTACACTGTTTCTTTTGAGCAGCAAAAACAGATGGTGAGGAAGAAATTATCCATGCTATCGCTCAAAATCCTCGATGAAAAATATCACGATGCGCTTGAGCATAATGATATGATCAGGTCGATAAAAATCCGCATAGAGGCCGAAATGGAATTGCTTAGGGATTGGGAGAAGGAAGAAAATCCGAAGAGGGCCGAAGATTTTTACCACGATTACCGCTTAGCGCTCGAAGATATCATGAACGAACAGCGGACTTTGCTAAAAGGCTTGAACAAGAAGGAACAGATTAACGACCAGTTGATTAAAGAACAGTTAGAACTGCTTGATCTGGAGGAAGAAAAATTGCGCAGGCATTTTAGTCAAAAAGATGAGTAACGGTTGATTTATTTGGCCTGAATTAAATATGTTTAAAACTTAAAAATCCTATTGCTTCCAATCATCAGATTTAATAATATATTTGCTAATTAATTTAGCAAGTATATGTCGGTAAAGGTTAACATCACTTCAAAAGGAATACAAAAAGTACTAAAAAACTATAATGAGAAACAGGCTATCGCCGAGTACATCTGGAATGGTTTTGATGCCAATGCCGATACCATCGAGATAGATTATGTTGCCAATGCACTTGGCCTTTTAGAAAGTTTAACCATTGCTGATAATGGCTACGGGATTAATTTTGAACGTTTACAGCAAAAATTTGATCCCTTTTACGAATCTGAAAAATCATTACAGATTGTAGCGCCAAAACACACTTCAAAAATGCACGGACGTAACGGGGTAGGGCGGCTTACCTTTTTTACCTTTGCTCACAATGCTACCTGGCAAACCACTTACCAATCCGAACAAGGTTTCTGTTATGGCGAAATACAGATCAGTACCGGCGGTTTAAATAGTTATAGTCACGATTTTACCGCTAAGCCAACCGTTACGGGTAAAATCGGCACCACGGTTTCTTTTACCAACCTTCGCATTGGAGAGCAGGAAATGAATGAATTGGTTTTGCCATACCTGATCAATGAGTTTTGCTGGTTTATCGAACTGAACAAGCATAAAAACTATTCGATCATTGTTAATGGCGAAACTTTTGATTTTAGCAGCAATGTAAAAACTTTGGAAGAATTTAATCTTTTTTATCCAGATACCTCGGTTACTTTTAAAATTAAGTATGTGCACTGGAAAGAGAATCTTCATAAAGAACTATCTAAATATTATTTTCTGGCAGGAGGGGAAGAGATTTATAAAGATTATACCACACTGAACAAAAAGAGTGATGATTATTTCCATAGCATTTATATTGATAGTGATTTTTTCAGGGATTTTGATTTTAAGAGTTTCGAAAATGAAGGACAGGTGGCCATATTCGGCGCAGCTAAATCTTCTCCTGAATACCGCTTTTTAATCAAAGAACTGACTGCTTACCTTAAAGAAAAACGCAAACCATTTTTAAAGGAATATGCCAATCGCCTGATCGAAGCTTACGAGCAGGATGAAATATTTCCGGTTTATGCCGATGAAAATGAAAAGCAGTTAAACAAGCCTGAACTGGTTAGCCTGATTAAAGCTTTGTGCGAATTAGAGCCAAAATTATTCAATAGCTTAAATACCGATCAGAAAAAAACTTTGGTTCGCCTGATCGGCCTTTTAATGCTTTCCGATCAGCGGGATGAGCTTTATGAAATGTTCAGTGGAATGATGGAGCTCGAAGCCGATGAGCAGAATGAGCTTCTATACCTTATCAAAAGACTGCATCCTATAAAAGTTTAGATTGCATCTGTTGATTATTTAGTAATTTGTTGCCAACAAAAAGAAGATGAAAAAAAGCCTGTTATCGATCGGTATATTTTTAGTTAATATCACCCTGCTGTTTGCGCAGCACAAAGAACGCAAGCTTAATATTGTTTTTATTGGCAACAGCATTACCCAGGGCGTTCAGTTAACTAATGTTACAGATGCTCCGCCTGCTCATGCAGTGGATTATCTGTCAAAACAAAAAGGAGTAGGCGATGTCAAATTTAGTAATCAGGGACATAGCGGTTATACTACCCTTGATTTTTTACCCGGTGAAGAACGTACCTTTGCTAAGGTTGAAGAGGCGGCAAATGCATTTACCGATAAAGAGGCGCTGCTCATTTTTTCCATTAAACTCGGTACCAACGATAGTGCCATTCAAGGGCCGCATGGCGCGCCGGTATCGCCTGAACATTATATCGGAAATGTAAAAACGATTGTAGATAAGCTCCTGATCGATTTTCCAAACGCAATTATTGTATTACAGCATCCTATCTGGTATAGTCCCAATACTTACAACCGGTCGAAATATATGGAAGAAGGCTTATTGAGGTTACAATCTTATATTCCAGAAATCGATAGTCTTGTATTAAGTTATCGTGTAACCAATCCTAAGCATGTTTTTGTTGGAGATAAAAAGGCATTTACTTATTTTAAAAAGCACCACCTCACCGAGTTGATTCCGGAAAAAGGTCAGGCAGGTACTTTTTACCTTCATCCCAATAAATTGGGTGCAGCCTCATTGGGCACATTTTGGGGAAAAGCTATTGAGCGTGTAGTAAAGAGGAATTTTTAAAAATCCAGTAAATCTTTTGGATGGATATCAAGTCCCTTTGCCAGTTCAAAAATGGTAGATAACTGAACATCAAATTTACCATTCTCGATTTTAGAAATGTTGCTGTCGTCAATGTCGCAGTTTCTTGCCATTGCACGCAAGCTCAAGCCCTTACTGTTTCTAATTTTCTTTAAATTAAAACCGAAATTATTCTGAATAACTGAGCCTTCCTTCTTAATCATCGAGGTTAAATAGTTGAGGCCTCAAAGTCTCCAACTTATTTAAAATATTTGCGGTTATATATTACCGTATTTTAATTTATTTTTTTATATTTGATTTAATAACAAGGTATCAATAAGGGGTTTAAGTCTTATTACCTTTTGGCTGCTAAAGCAGGATAACAGCATCGTAATGGATGTTTGTTATATCTGTTGCCATTTTAAAGGTTTTTGCATTGCCTTTTTCTTTACTTATTATTCATATTAAAAATGAGACAGGAAACTAACGTATTTATCAATCCGTTTACCTTTAATCAAGGTAGTTTTCCTGCTGTTGCTATATCCCAAAATCATCCCTCATCCCATGTTACAATTCCACAGAAATGCCCTTTTAACTGGTTATATCCTTTAAAGCCAAAAAATCCCGTTTAGGCACCGTTTTGCCCTATATCAACAGTAAATTCTTAAGGTTAATAATGGTTATAACTGTTGCTTATAGGGCATTTTTCAGCACTAATTTTCTTATTTAATAAAAAGGTTTAATCGCCTGCCAGTAGATCAGGATGTTTATTGGCCGGCGGGTTACGATTGCTGCCACCAATTAATTGGAGCGGATGGGATCGTATGGCCTAAAGTTAAAATTATTTCATTTAAATAACCTATGCGAAAAAGTATATTTTTTAACGTAGTGGCATCGCTATGCCCTAAAAGTTCAACATTGCCAGATCCATTTAGTACCAAAAAGGATTTTTTAGCATTAAAGCAAGGGGATGGTCATCCACGTCAATATCCGGAGGATTTAAAAAACTTATCCTTGCTCTCTGCTTTATCCAGAAGCGAAATGATACTGAACCGTTTAAAACGAAAAATCAGTTTACGGATGCAGGTTGCTACATTTTTAGTTTTACTATCCTGCAGTGCTGCTGCACAAACAGCCATCATCGAGCCATTAAAAATAGGAGATAAGCTGCCTGAAGCCGTTTTGAATGCTTCATTTTTATGGATCAATCAAGGATCAAAAGTAGCCGATAGCTTAAAACTCAACCAGTATAAGGATAAAATTGTCCTGCTCGATTTTTGGGCATCATGGTGCAGTACCTGTATTTATAAGTTTCCGCTGTTGGAACAATTACAGCAAAAATACAAGAACGACCTGGTGGTTATTCTGGTCGATTCGAGAGAGACTAAAGATACCCCTGAGCGTATTTCAGGGATATTGACAGGGGCGAAGGCTCCATTTCAAAAAACAAGTTTGCCCACTATCTATGGTGATACCCTTTTAACCAAAATTTTTCCCCATCGTTATCTGCCCCATTATGTATGGTTCGGCAAAGACGGCACATTAAAAATGATCTCTTCAGCTGAACTGTTAAATGCCGAAACGGTGAACGCATTACTTTATCAACCACTTAAAACGCCTCAAAAACAATGAAAAAACAACTCTTAACCTTATTTTTAATTTTATGTTTTAGCTATAGCTACGCACAATATCTGGTAAAAGGCCAGGTTTTAAGTGCAACAGATAGTATCGGGATATCAGGTGTAACCGTTAATATTTTACCTGGTAATTTTCATACAGAAAGTGATGCTAAAGGTAATTTCCAGTTTAATTTGCCAGCTGGCGAATATGAACTTAACCTGAGCCATATTGGCTACGCCAGACAAAAAATTGCCATAAAAGTAACTCAATCTGTTAACCTTAATTTATACCTGAAGCCTTCCGCAAACGAACTTAAAGAGGTGGTGGTGCATACAGGTTATCAGGATCTTCCGAAGGAACGTTCAACCGGTTCTTTTGTCAGTATTAATGCTAAAAAACTGAACGAACAGTTTAGTGCCGATGTTTTAAGCCGGTTGGAAGCGGTTGCCAATGGCGTTTCGGTAAACCACCGTTCGGGTGCCAAAGGTAAATTAATGGTCCGTGGCTTAAGCACCATAACCGGACCGGGCCAACCGCTGGTGGTACTCGATAATTTTCCATATCAGGGCGATTTAAATAATATCAATCCCAACGATGTAGAAAGCATTACGGTACTGAAAGATGCCGCTGCAAGCTCGATATGGGGCAGCCGTGCAGGTAATGGCGTCATTGTCATCACCACCAAAAAAGCAAAAGCAGGACAATCGCTCAGCATCGATTTTTCGGGCAATTTTAGCATTACACAAAAACCTGATTTATACGCATTAAGCCAGATGAATACTGCTGATTTTATTGCTGTAGAACAGTTTTTGTACGATAAGGGTTATTACAATTCCAAAATCAATTCTACTGCTAAACCACCATTATCGCCGGTTGTAGAGCTTTTGGTAGCTAATAAAAAAGGAACATTAAGCAATCAGGATCTGCAAGTGGCTTTAGCAAAGCTCGGTGAGCAGGATACCAGGCGCGATATCCTTCAAAGCAATTATCAAAATGCTATTGACAGGCAATTTGCCTTATCGCTAAGGGCGGGCGGCAAGATAACAGATTGGACTTTTAATGTCGGTTACGATGCCAACACCTCTTCTTTAGCGGCGCAAAGCAACAGGTTGAATTTAAGCAGCTACAATACCATTCGTTTATATCCATGGTTAACAGTTGATATAGGGCTCCGTTTAACCCAGTTTAAAAGTGGAAATGGCAAAGCAGGTTATAATGACATGCGCAATAATGCTAATGTGGTATATCCTTACCTGAACCTGGCCGATGCCAATGGAAATGCCCTGCCTGTAGCCAGAAATTATAGCCTGTCTTACCTTAATGGTTTAAATTATAATCTCTTGTCTGATTGGAGATATTATCCTTTAACCGATTACCTCGAAAATGATATTAAACAGACCACCAGAGATGTTTTAAGCAATTTTGGTTTAAATGTAGACGTATTTAAAGGTTTTAAAGCCAGTTTAAAATATCAATACGAACTTCAGCAGCTATATGGCCGGAGTGTTTTTGGTGCCAATAGTTTTACAGCAAGAAATTTAGTGAACCTCTTTACACAAATAACGAACACGGGTACTGCTATTTATAAGGTGCCCAAAGGTGGCTTGCTTGATGAAACGGAGAGTTTGCTCCATGCACAAAACCTTCGCGGACAGTTAGCTTATAGCAGAAGTTTTGGTGTACATGAAATTAATGTGATTACCGGGACAGAATTAAATGAAAACAAAACCAAATATTCAGCTAGTCGGTTATTTGGGTATAATGATGAAAATACCACTTTTAGCTATCCCGATTTAAGCAATACCTACCCAACTTTTGTTAACGGCACATCAAGTTTTATTGATAAAGGACCAACTGACAGGCAGTTATACCTTAACCGCTTTGTTTCTTATTATGGCAATGCTGCTTATACCTATAAACAGCGTTACACGGTATCGGCCAGTGCGCGGAAAGATGCCTCAAATCTGTTCGGATTAAAAACAAATGATAAATGGAAGCCCCTATGGTCGGCTGGATTGGCCTGGAACATGACGAATGAGCCTTTTTTTAAGGTAAGTTGGGTGCAGGAACTGAAACTGAGGGCAAGTTACGGGTATAGCGGAAATGTTGACCAGACTAAAACAGCCATTACTACATTAACCGGTAGTGTGATTTCGCCTTATACAGGTACTGTAGAATCGAGGTTTAAGGAGTTTGTCAATCCCGATCTGCGTTGGGAACAGGTAAGTACTTTTAATTTAGGCCTCGATTTTTCTATACTTGATAATCGCCTGGCGGGTAGTGTAGAGGTATATAAAAAACGTGCTACAGATTTATATGGTACAAGCCCCGTTGATTATACTGCTGTACCGACGTCTATTCTCTCCAAAAATACAAGTGCTATGGAGGCGAAAGGATTTGATCTTTTACTGCGGAGCAAAAACATCATCGGGAAATTCAGCTGGTTGAGCGATCTTAACTTTAGTTTGTACCGCGATAAGATTCTGGAGGTCTACCAACCCAGCCTCAACGGGAGTTCGTTTGTAGGTTATGGCAATTCTATTATATTGGCCAAAGGTTACCCGGTATATTCACTTTTCAGTTATAAGTGGGCAGGCCTCGATCCCCAGAATGGTAATCCACAGGGGTATTTAAATGGCACTGTTTCTACCAATTATAATGCTATTGTTGGTTCGGGTACAACCTTTAACGATCTGGTTTATGCCGGTCCGGTATTTCCAACCGTTTACGGCAATATGGGCAATACTTTTAGTTATGGCGATTTAAGTTTAACCTTAAGGCTAAGTTATAAGTTTGGTTATTATTTTAGGCGTGCAAGCATTGATTACAGTAAGCTCTTTAATGATGGCATTAGCCATGCAGATTATGCTTTAAGATGGCAAAATCCGGGTGATGAAAACCTCAGCAATGTACCCTCAATGGTGTACCCCGCTTTGAGCAATAGAGATAGTTTTTACACTTTTAGCGAAACGCTGGTAGAAAAAGGCGATCATATCCGCATTGCTTATATCTCCGTAAGTTATCAGCTCAGTAAACAAAAGTTAAAGTTTTTGCCCTTTCAATCGGTACAGTTACAGGCCAATGCTGCTAACCTGGGCATCATCTGGCGGGCGAACAAAAAAGGCTTAGATCCTGATTATACTGTTGAAACCGTTCCACCATCTAAATTTTTCAGTTTTGGTCTACGTGCTACATTTTAAATAAAAACCATGAAAAAATTATTCTGTTATTTAATTGCCATGACCCTGGTATGCGGTTTAAACGGCTGCAAAAAATACCTTGAGGCAAAACCAGACTCTAAACTGGCTACCTTGCAAAGTTTAAAGGATTTGCAATCCTTACTGGATGATGAATTACGCTTAAATTTAACCTCTGTTTATTCTGGTGAGGTCTCCGCAAACGATTATTATGTTACCGATGTCGATTTAGCGGCTCTTAGTAAAGATGGCGACAGGCGAATGTACAATTGGGAAGCCAGTAACGTTTTTCAAAGCACTTCTAACGATTGGTATTATTCGTACCTCCCGGTATACTATGGGAATTCGATATTGGAATCGCTGCCCAACATCGAACGTAACAACAGCAATAGTGTTGATTATGACAATATAAAAGGGCAGGCTTACTTTTTTAAAGGCTTAGGTATGTTTTCTGCATCAGCAATCTGGTGCCAGGCTTATGACGAAAGTACCGCGGAGCAACAACTGGGTTTGCCAATTAGAACAGGTACCGATTTTAATGTGCCATCGGTAAGATCGAACCTTGCGGCTACCTGCCAGCAGTTAATTGCCGATTTAAAACAAGCCGCTGCTTTATTAAAAGTTAAACAGGTGCATGTGATGCGCCCCGGTAAAATAGCTGCATTTGCCATGCTCTCGAGGGCTTATTTATACATGAATAAATATAGCGAGGCTACCTTATATGCCGATTCGGCGCTGCAGTTAAACAATCAGCTTTTAGATTATAATACCTTAACTGCCAGTGCCGAAAACCCGGTGCGCGAATTTAATACCGAGGTGTTGATGCATTTATCGATAAATACACCTGCAATACTCAACCCCAGTGTGGCAAAAATACCCAACGAGCTATACACACAATATAAAATTGGTGATTTAAGGAAAACAATATTTTTTAAAAGTGCAGCTAACAATACCTGGACATATAAAGGAAGTTATACCGGAAACCTTAACCTGTTTTGTGGACCAGCCATTGATGAAATGTATTTAAACCGTGCCGAAGGTTATGCCAGGGCAGGTAAATTAACCGAAGCATTGGCCGACCTAAACCAGTTATTAGTGAAAAGATGGAGTAAAACAGCCGTTTATATTCCTTACCAAAGCAACCAGCAAGAAACAGTACTTAACTGGGTGTTAACCGAAAGAAGAAAAGAGTTGCTGATGCGTGGTTTAAGGTGGATGGATGTTAAACGACTAAACCGCATGGGTGCCAACATTGATATGGCCAGAAGCATGAATAGCAATGGCAAAACATTAAAACCAAACGATTTAAGGTATGCTTTGCCGATACCTGAAAGTATAATTAACCTCTCGGGCATAGAACAGAATCCTTAATTATCAGAAGCGGGGAAATTTTTCCCCGCTTTGTAAATTCTATTTTAATTGTTGTTAATTGTGAAAAGCTAATACATATTTATAAAAATCTTATTTAAGATTGTGAAATATGATCAAATCATTGTGAAATGCTAATACATGATTGTGAAAAGCTAATATATAATTGTGAATTATTATTATATCATTGTTAAATGAGGATGTATAATTGCTAAACTCAAAAATGCCGAAATAATATATTGTCGTATTCCTTTACAAACTACCTTGGTAGTCAAAGAAATCCTCACTGGTTAAGTATATTCTTAAATTGTTAATGATAATGGTTCCAGTACTATCTTTATGATAGGTTCCTGTAAAACCATAAATTGGAACATTTTTATTTGTTGAAAGTTCTACAGCAGTTACCCCCATAATTGGACCTACAGCAGTTCCTTTTGCATTACCAGTTATGTCATAACGAACACCATTTCTTACTAAATCAGGAAAAAGCTCATACATCTGAGATAAATATGGAGTTACGTTTGTGCTTGCATCAACTATCGTTAGCGTGGTAGGAGAATTTTTACTTCTAACAACTATACCTTTATAAACGACCTGGTTAGGTCCGCCTTCAGAATATGATTCAGGTAAATAATCATTTAATTTTGGCCTTTGGGCCTGTTTTGGTGAACCTGTTAATGGATCGATTGCTTTTGTAAAGAAATCGCTGTATGCCTGTGAAAAATTAGAGTAACCAGTACTGAAGTTTGCCGGGGTGCCATTTAAAAATCGTGTTAAAACTATGTAAGGGCCAACAGTCAATACCTGGGCACCAGGTTCCTGTGGGCTTGCTCCAAAGATCTCCAGCGCAGCTTCACCATTCTGATAGGGACCGGAATAATAGGTTATTGCATTAAATGTAACACCACCGCCTAGACTTGAGTAGTACTGATTTGGGCCTGTTTGTGTAATATCCATACCTTGACCAGCGCCTGGGACATTAGCGAGTTTACCGTTGCCTTTATTTTTAAAGGTACTCGTCTCAGATTCTGATGCTGACTCATCTTTCTTACACGATGCAAAAAAAAGTAATGTCGCAGATAAATAAATTAATGTTTTCTTTTTGTTCATAGTTTTTGTTTTTTTGTAAAACTACAATATATAATGGTTTTTATTATGTTGATGTAAAATAAAAATTACAATATTTTTCATCAAATAACGGTAGAAAAAAAATACATAATCCTACATGTGTAATCCGTTAAAAATAAGCGATTCATGTCTTAAATGATATTTGATGAGTTAGATCTATTTCGAAAAAACCATAGGTTTAGTTTAAGGGGCTTTAACTGTAGATTGAAAATCTACATTATTGTGTTAAGAAAATTAATGTGGGTAACTTATAAATTATGGAGGGAGAAAAACAATTTTAGATTTAAAAAGGCCTTCTCAAAGAAAGCCTTTTTAAATAGGGCTAGGTATTTAGAGCAAATACCTAAAAATTATTGTTTAAACCTCAGCGCTAAAATGTGTTTGTATTGGGGGTGATTTTTTTAATGCAGCCTTTATATAATTTTTAACTTCAGTTGCAATATCAACTAACCCAATTTGTTCTGCATAAAAGATTGTGAACCTTTTTTTGCGTGTATCATTGAGCGGTGATTTGGCACGCGCAACTGCATCAATATTACTTTCCATAGTGGCGGGGAAATTTTTCCCCGCTTTGTACACTATTGTTTTCTTGATACCGCATTATCAGTCAAAAATTCGGCGCTTTTGTCTGAAATGTAGTTGTTAAAATCGTTAATGTCTCCATTATATTCATATCTGCAAACTAAATTGCCCGAACTGCCACAGCTAGGGGTAGAACTATCAACTTCTTCCCAATTTGCAATATTGTGTAAATCAGCTTCTGAAGAAGAACTGCTGAGGTACTGATACTGTGTTACTGTTTTTGTAGTTGTTTTGAAAGCATTTAGCGTAAAGAATGAGCCGAACCCAATTAGGGCTACAAGGCTGAACATCAATTTTCTATTTTTCATAGGTTAATACTGTTTTATTGCATTTGAAAAAACAGCTAAAAAAGTTGGTTAAGGAATTGTTGATTATATTCTTGATGAGCGTATGATGTAATTGGCAAAATAGCTTCTCTAAACTTTGTGAATTCGCTTGAAAAAGTTTTTTTACTGTTAGTAAATGTTGAACTAATGAAAGGGGCCTGGCGTGCTTTATTGAAACAAACATAGGGTTGATTACTGCGAAGAGAATTAAAAAAAGATGTTTTATTCCTGAACGATAACAAGTTTTATGCTGAGTGATACACGCTTGTCTTTTTGGATAGTATTTTGCTGTATGTTTGATTGATGCTAAATTTTGTCATTTGATTTTTTAATCAATGGCCACTTTTAGTTCTATTAAATTAAGCGCGCTCTATGCTTTTAAGTAATAACCAAATCACATACCCATCAATTTATTACAGGGTATTATTTTATCTTTTATCTGCTCACTTTATTGTTGCCTATGGTGAGCCTGAGAATCTATTTGAGCTTCTAAAACTTTCATATTACTATTTTGCGCTGAGTGGTAGTTATATAATCACGCTATTTATTGGTGAATATGTTTTTAACGTTATCAAATATTTAGATCGGTTATACCCGCAATTTCCCGACTTTTACAAGCGGATTATTTATCAAGCTTTATGGGGAATAATTGTTGCAGTTCTATTAGCGGTTATTATGATAGCCATCTATTTTTGGTTTATAGGGCGGAATATCCCCGCAACAAGCTATTTTCGTTACGGCTTTATAGTTGGGTTTATTTTATCTCTTAACGCACTTTATTTAATTATTGGCTTGGTGCAATACCAAAACCATCAGGTTAAAATAAGGATACCGAACAAAGAAAAACGGACAGATATTATTGATTTTAACAAAGATATTGTTGCTATTTATCCTGTTGGACGCGGCTTTATTGCTGTTTTAAAGAGCGGCGAATCAATCATCTGGACAAAAACAATTGGGGAGAGTTTAAAGGAGCTGCCTGCAAACGAATATTTCCTGATTAACCGGTCGGATATAATAAGCCGTTACGTTATTGAGGGTTATGAGCCAAGCCATTCGCGAAGGTTGAAGCTGATTTTAAAAGCATCTTTTACATCAGCCAGAGAATTTTATGTAAGCCAGCGCAAAGCCATTGAATTTAAACACTGGTACAAAAACGATTCTAAAAGTTGATTGCTATTAAATGATCATGACTTAATTTTACCCAGGCTAAATTTGAAGATACTGCCTAAACCGGGTTCTGATTCTACCACAATTTGTCCGTTCATTTTTTCTACCAGGTTTTTTACGCTGGCCAGCCCTATGCCTGTTCCCTTTTGGTCAAAACGGTCGGTTTTATTCAGGGTAACATGTTTATCAAATATCCTGGTTAAATGGAGGTTATCAATGCCGATGCCATTGTCGTGTACCTCAAAATGATATTGATGATCACTTTCCTCAAACATGATTTTAATTTCAACCGCTGCTTTGTCGTTATACCTGATGGCGTTGGTTAACAGGTTTAAAAAAATCTGTTCAACAGCAATAGTAGAGCAATAAATGGGTTGTGTTAAAGTAGGGAAGGTGATGTTTACCCCGGTATCAACTTTGATCATTGTCGAAATCCTTTCCAGTAATTCATGCAGATGTATTTCGGCCTGCGCAGAAGTAAGCAACTCCGGTTTAAAAGAATAATTGAGCATATCATCCACCAGGTTGAGTAATTTCTGTGCCGAAGAAAGACTCATGTCTACCAGTTTCAGGTTATCGGTATCACCTGATTTGAGCAGTCGTTTCTGCAGCATTTGCGAAGTCATTTTTATCGAACTCAGCGGGTTTTTAATGTCGTGAGCCGCAGAAAGTGCAAACTGCCTGATAAATTCGTTTGTTTCTTCTAATACACTGTTCGCCTTTTCCAGTTCTACAACTTTTCTTTTAAGCTCTAACTGTGTCATAACCTGTTTGGCCAGGATCCTGAGCGACTTTTGCTGCTGTTCACTCAGTTCGCGTGGTTTACGGTCTATTACACAAAGTGTTCCCAGTGGAAAGCCCTCGCTATTAACCAGAGGTACACCAGCATAAAATACAATATTCGGGTTTCCGGTTACCAATGGATTATTAGCAAAACGGTGATCGAAACGGGCATCATTTATAATCATCAGCTCGGTTGGCTGCATAATGGCGTGCGAACAAAAAGCCTGTTCTTTAGGTGTTTCTGTCGTATTTAAACCGAAATGGCTTTTAAACCATTGTCTTTTATCATCCAATAAACTGATCAGCGCAATTGGCGATTGACAGATTTCGGAAGCCAAAACCGTAAGTTCGTCAAGATCGATATCTGGAAGCGTATCCAGAACCCCGTAAGATTGTAGCGCCTTTAAGCGTAAATGCTCATTATTAGGTTCAGGAAAAACGCCCATGCAGAGGTATTGAAATTTATTTGTGAAATCAGACAAAGGTATAAATTAAAATGGTCTTAATACCCTGTCTCTATACTTATATATATTCCTGATTGATCTATTTACAATGAGCTGTGTCAGAATTTTCAGTTGTATAATATCTTTTTTTAAAGATAAAATTGACAAAACTTTGCGATTTTGATATTATATAATCATTTTTATGGCTAAACATTAGTCTCTACGCCATTAATAAAGATGATTTAGGCTAAATTTGATCAGGTTTGTTGATATGGCTGAACAGCATGCGTATTTTTCTGCAGATTATCCGGTAAATATTTATGCATTAAGTGAACAATCGGTAACCATCGAGTTTGGAACCTTAATCAGTGAGGAATTATTGAATATAATTACCGGTTTTAATCAGTTTTTGTTGCAAAATCCCTTTGCCGGCTTAATTACCACTGTTCCTGCTTATTCCAGTTTAACCGTTTTTTTTGATCCCTTAACGGTAGCAGGATCTGATCTTCCCGGCAAATTTTGTTACGATAAAGTATCACAATACCTTAAAAAAATCGGTCAGAACAAAAGAGCAGCATCCTATATTCTAAGCGATAGAGTTGTGATCCCTGTGTGTTATGGAGAAGATTTCGGGCCGGATATTTCAATGGTTGCACAAACGAATAAGCTCAGCATAAAAGAAGTAATTGAAATACATGCTGCCGGGGTTTATACCGTATTTATGATCGGTTTTGTACCGGGTTTTGCTTACATGGGTGGGATGGATGTTCGTTTAACTACACCACGGAAGGCTGTTCCCGATGCAAAAATACCAGCCGGTGCGGTCGGTATAGCTGGGGGCAAACGGGTATTTATCCTTTGGAAACCCCTGGCGGATGGCAGATTATAGGACGGACTCCATTAAAAATGTTCGATGTTAACCGTTCACAGGCTTCTTTATTAAAAGGGGGAGATCAGGTTGTTTTTAAGCCCGTAAACATTGACGAATTTAATATGATGCTGCAAAATGAATATGAAAATCAGCATCATTAAACCTGGTATGTTAAGTTCTGTGCAAGATCTGGGCAGGTACCGGTATCTTTCGCAGGCAGTACCTGTTTCAGGCGCGATGGATCAACTGGCACACCGGCTGGCCAATAAAGCAGTAGGGAACGATGACAGGCTGGCAACCATCGAATTTAGCTATGCAGAGGTATCCTTTAAAGCCGAAACAGATGTTTTGGTTGCTTATTCGGGGACGGAGCTTTTCTGATTTATAAAGACGAATTAATGCCTGCAGAAAAACCATTGTTTTTTCGCGCAGGATCCATTATAAAAGTTATTGCAAACCCTGTAGGAGTGTGGACCTATCTTGCTGTTGCGGGAGGGTGGAATGTGCCGGATGTGATGGAAAGCAAAAGCACTTACCTTACGGCTGGTTTTGGTGGTTTAAATGGCAGAGCGCTCCGAAAAGGAGATGTTTTGATTAATAATCAGTCCTTGAGCCAGGTTGCTGAGCAGCTATTTGATCAGCTGAATAAAAAAGCAATCATTTATCCAAACTGGCGCATTTCGCGCGAGAGTTTACTACCTGAAGATAGAAAAATCGTACGGGTGGTGTTAGGAAATGAGATCAATTGGTTTGATGCCACTTCGATCATTTCGTTTTTAACCAAAAATTATAGCATTGATCGAAAAAGCAACCGCATGGGTTACCACCTGTTGGGAACACCATTGGTGCGGAAAGTGAAAAAAGAACTGCTTAGCACGGCTGTAACACCAGGAGTAATTCAGGTAACGGGAAGTGGTGATTTAGTGGTATTGATGGCTGATTGCCAAACAACTGGTGGTTATCCACGCATCGCGCATATCGCTGCGGTAGATTTACCTGTATTTGCCCAGTTAAAACCTGGCGATATAGTTCGTTTTTCCGAAATTTCGGCCGAAGAAGCAGAAGTACTTTATCTTGAACGTGAGCACGATTTAAATTTGATTACCACGGCGATAAGCCTTAAATACATTAAAATATGAAGATGATCGATCTTAATTGTGATATGGGCGAAGCTTATGGGAACTATGCGATGCCCAATGATGATCGACTGATGGATTATATTTCATCTGCAAACATTGCCTGTGGTTTTCATGCCGGCGATCCTGCTGTAATGCAACAAACGGTTGCTTTGGCCATCAAAAAAGGGGTAGCTATTGGCGCGCATCCCGGTTTGCCCGATCTGCAGGGTTTTGGTCGCAGAGAAATGAAGATCACTGCAACTGAAGCTTATCAGCTAACCTTGTATCAAATTGGTGCTTTAAGTGCTTTTGTTATAGCCGCGGGTGGTAAATTGAATCATGTTAAAGCACATGGTGCGCTTTATAACATGGCGGCAAAAGATGCAACATTGGCCAAAGCGATTGTTCAGGCCGTTTACGATTTCGACCCTGACTTGATGCTTTATGCTTTAGCCGGGAGTAAAATGATTACTGAAGCAAAAGAAAAAGGAATTGTAACGGCATCAGAAGTTTTTGCCGATCGTACTTATCAGGATGATGGTACACTTACGCCGCGTTCGAATCATAATGCGATGGTAACCAGTGAAGAAGATGCCATCAACCAGGTTTTAAATTTTGCTTTAAAACAAGAAGTAAACAGTATAACGGGTAACCGCATTAAGGTTGTTGCTGAAACAGTTTGCCTGCATGGCGATGGCGAACATGCCTTAGCTTTTGCCAAACTCATTGCTGAAAGGTTAAAAAAAGAAGGTATTTCCATTAAAGCGCCAAACCGATGAAGCCAAAATACAATTGGAGTGTACTGTTAGGAGCCGCTTTTTTAATGGCCTCATCGGCTATCGGACCAGGCTTTTTAACACAAACGGCTGTTTTTACACAGCAATTAGGTGCAAGCTTTGCTTTTGTTATCCTGCTTTCCATCATTTTAGATGCCATTGCACAACTGAACATCTGGCGGATTATTGCTGTTGCAGATAAACCTGCACAGGATATTGCCAACAAAGTATTTCCAGGTTTAGGTTATTTTATTTCTTTTCTGGTTTTTCTGGGTGGACTGGCCTTTAATATCGGCAATATTGCAGGCGCAGGTTTAGGTTTAAATGTGCTGTTCGGCATCAGTGTAGGTCAGGGTGCGGTAATCAGCGCTATTATGGCTATTGGGATTTTTATCTATAAAGAAGCAGGTAAGGCCATGGATGTTTTTGCCAAAACCATGGGACTGATTAAAATTGTACTGGCATTAATCATCGCTTATACCAGTTCGCCACCATTGGCAGAAGCCGCGTTAAGGGCGGTAAATCCTACCCAGTTTAGTTTTACAGCGGTACTCACCATAGTAGGCGGTACCGTAGGCGGTTACATTACCTTTTCGGGTGCCCACCGTTTATTGGATGCGAGGCAAACCGGAATCCAAAACCTGGGTGCCGTAAACAAAGGCGCACTAAGCGCAATAGGTTTGGCTTCTGTGATGCGTTTACTATTATTTATTGCCGCTTTAGGGGTGGTAAGTAAAGGATTTACTTTAGATCCTTCCAATCCGGCAGCATCAGTATTTAAACTGGCCAGTGGTGAAATCGGTTATAAGATTTTTGGGGTAGTGATTTGGGCAGCAGGGATATCTTCGGTAGTAGGCTCGGCTTATACGTCTATCTCATTTATTAAAACTTTCCATCCACTCATTTTAAAATTCAACCGGGAAATTATTATTGCCTTTATATCCATTTCCTGCGTTATTTTTATCCTGATTGGTAAACCCGTTAAAATATTGCTTGCTGTTGGTGCAATTAACGGTTTTATTTTGCCCATTGCCCTGGGGATAATGCTTATTGCCGCCTATAGAACAAAAATAATTGCAAATTATAAGCAGCCTATCTGGTTAACGCTAACGGGCCTGGCTGTGGTAATTACCATGGTTTGGATGAGTTATGGTACCATTTTACAAATGATTAACGGAGAATAAAAATTATACAATGAACATCATCACAAAATATTTTAGCCTTTTCTTTCTTTTAAGTTCTACCGCTTTTGCACAGCAGGCCGGACTGAAAATAGCGGTTGAGCCAGGGGTTTCGCTTGCACTGGCAAATGCCCGAAGTGCCAGCATCAGCGGCATTCAGTATCAGCTCCATTTTACTATTCCTGCTGAACAAACAGCTCCGATTCAATCAACAGAAAGTATTGATTTAAAGCTGAATAAATTAAATCAGTTACAAATTGACTTTAAGCAAAATGCCGATCATTTAAAAACGCTTACCGTTAATGGGAAAGCCATAGCCATCGAATTTAAGGACGAGCATATCCTCATTAATCAGCAATATTTAAAGGTGGGCAATAACCACATCGAAATTGCTTTCATTGCGGGTAATGAGTCGTTGAACAGGAATAAGGATTTCCTGTACGCACTTTTTGTGCCCGATCACGCCAGAACGGTATTTCCTTGTTTCGATCAACCTGATTTAAAAGCTAATTTTTTACTTTCGTTAACTGTTCCAACTGATTGGAAAGTAATGGCTAATGCGGTTAAGAACGATTCGTTGAAACAGGCGAATGCGATAACTTATCATTTTAAAAATTCTGATAAACTACCCACTTATTTATTCTCATTTACGGCGGGAAAATATATTCACCTGACTAAGAAAATGAAAGACCGTGAAATGGAATTTCTTCACCGTGAAACTGATTCCGCAAAAATTAAACTCAGTGTCGATTCTATTTTTGTAGCCCACCGTGATGCCATTGATTTTTTAGAGGATTGGACATCGATAAAATATCCTTTTCAAAAAATAGGTTTTGTAGGCGTTCCCGATTTTCAGTTTGGCGGTATGGAGCATCCAGGCGAGGTACAATATAAAGCATCAGCTTTGTTTTTGGATCAGGGCGCAACCAAAGATCAGTTTATTTCGCGATCGAACCTCATTTCACACGAAACTGCACACATGTGGTTTGGCGATCTGGTAACCATGAAATGGTTTAATGATGTTTGGATGAAAGAGGTATTTGCCAATTTTATGGCTGATAAAGTAACCGAAAAGCTGATGGGCAAGAGTACTTTCGATCTTAAATTCCTTCAGGATCATTATCCTGCAGCTTATGGTGTAGACAGGACATTAGGCGCTAATCCCATCCGTCAGCAATTGGATAACCTCCAGGAGGCCGGCTCGATGTACGGCAATATCATTTACCATAAAGCGCCTATCATGATGCGTCAGTTGGAATTGTTAATGGGCAAAGAGAACTTTCAAAAAGGAATCAGGGAATACCTGAAAAAATATGCCTACAGCAATGCTACATGGAACGATCTGATTGCTATTTTAAGCAAATACACTAAAAGTGATTTATACAGTTGGAATAAAGTTTGGGTAAATGAACCTGGCAGACCGGTTTTTACTTACGAAATTAAATACGAAGGTGATAAAATTAGTAATTTAAGCTTTAATCAAATTGGCGAAGTTGGCGGACAAAGGGTATGGCCACAATCTTTTACCATAAAGCTGGTTTATCCTGCATATAGCAAAGTTTTGACTGTTAATTCCATGACGGCCAAAACGATTGTAGCAGAAGCAAATGGCCTTCCAAAACCGCAATATATTTTGTTTAACGCTAATGGGGCAGGTTATGGTCTCTTTCCCGTCGATAAACAGATGATGGCTGATGTTTATCATATTACCGATCCATTGGAACGGGCCTCAGCTTACATTAACACTTATGAAAATATGCTTTCGGGCAAAGGTTTTAAGCCTTATGAACTCCTGGTGATATTGCTTAAAGGAATTGCGGTAGAGAAAAACGAAATGAATCTGCGCTTGCTCACCGGTTATATGACCAATATTTACTGGACATTCCTGAAGGCAGATAAGCGGGAATCTATTAACGTTTTAATGGAGAAAACCATTTGGAGCGCCTTAGAAAAAGAGCAACTGGCAAACAATAAGAAAATTCTGTTTAATGCATACCAGAACATTTATCAAAGCCCCGAAGCAGGAAAACGTTTATATGATATCTGGTTAAAACAATCAGCCCCAGAGGGTGTGAAACTTCAGGAAGATGATTATAGTTCGCTGGCTTTAACTTTAGCGCTTAAAACAGATACGGTTAATACCATCTTAAAAGAGCAGCTATCGCGGACAAAAAATGAAGACCGTAAAAACCGTCTCATTTATTTAATGCCTGCGCTATCGTTAGACGTGAAGGAGCGGGATAATTTTTTCAATGGCTTAAAAGAGCGTAAGAATCGCCAAAAAGAAGCTTGGGTAAGCACTGCTTTGGCTTATTTGCATCATCCGATCAGACAGGTTACCTCAGAAAAATACCTTGGAGAGAGTTTGGAGTTGTTGACAGAAATACAAAAAACCGGAGATATATTTTTCCCTCAATCATGGTTAGCTGCTATATTTTCGAGCTATAATGGTAAAAAGGCTTATGCTGTTGTACAGGATTTTTTAAAATCTCACCCTGATTACAACCCCAAACTAAAAGATAAAATTTTGCAGACCACCGATAACCTTAAAAGGGCACAGCAGATTGTGAACTAATATCATTATATCACTGTTTGGTAACTGAATTTGTTACATACAGGTTTTCTGAGAATTTATACTTTTGTTGCGAGAGCGTTAATTTAGATTGAAAGGGGTAAACATGAATTTGTTTGCCCTTTTCTTTTTTAATTAGCCATCATCTCGAATGAAACGCAGTGGAATGAAGAGATCTATCTAGACAGATTTCTCGACTGCGTTGCACCCAATAGCTATCGGGTTCGCTCGAAATGACGAAACTCTGGATGTAGTTGAGGTACGGACTTAATTAAAAGACTCCGTCTGGCTATTCAAATCGTCCAATAAACTGGTTAAAACCATTTCTCTTTTATCTTCAATTGAAAGATCATCCTGAATATAAACAGTAATATTTGTGTTGTCTGCGGCTTGAGTATGCATGAGTTAGGGATTTATGTTTGTCAATTTAATGTCTACAATTATTTAACGTCGATTTTTGAATATGGTTTGTAACTTTTTTATTTGAACTTTAATAATATAACCAGTTTAAGAATAAATCATTTTTTTGGTCAAACATTGATCAACTTATTCGGGTTATCATTAGAACAAAACAAATCCTATCAATGAAACATTACGACGCGATAATAATCGGAGCGGGGCAGGCAGGCACACCATTGGCTAAAAAACTTGCTGAAGCGGGTAAAAAAACAGCTATAATTGAAAAAAGATTAGTCGGGGGCACCTGTATCAACGATGGCTGTACGCCGACAAAAGCCATGATTGCTTCTGCTAAGGCCGTATATCAGGCTAAAAAAGCTTCAGCATTAGGTGTTGAGATTGGATCTGTCAAAATTGATTTTAAGAAGATAAAACAGCGAAAAGATGATATTGTAGAACAGTTTAGGGCATCATCAGAAAAGGGAATTAACAATACCAAAGGGCTCCGGCTCATTTTCGGAACAGCAAAATTTAGTGCAGAAAAAGAATTAACCATTGCCCTTAACGATGGTGGCGAAGAAATGGTGACTGCAGATTGGATTTTTATCAATACCGGCGCAAAAACGGCCATACCTGAGATAGAAGGATTAGATGAAATTGATTATCTTACATCGACAACAATTTTAGATATAGAAAGCGTTCCAGAGCACCTGGTGGTGATTGGTGGTAATTATATCGGACTGGAATTCGGGCAAATGTTTAATCGCTTTGGTAGTAAAGTAACCATTTTGGAAAAATCATCAGGCATATTGGCAAAAGAGGACCAGGACATTGCATCGGCCCTCACCGAAATCTTAACCGATGAAAAGATCGAAATTATTACCGATGTGAAGATTGATAAAATCAGTCAGGATAAAAAACAGCTTCATCTTTCAATCCAATCGGGTAAAACAAAAAAGAACATTACGGCAAGTCATGTATTAATCGCAGCCGGACGCGTACCACAAACTGCTGATTTAGGCCTCGAAAACTGTGGCGTAAAACTCGATGATAAAGGCCATGTGCTTGTGAATGAAAAGTTGGAAACTAATATTAAAGGAATTTATGCATTGGGTGATGTAAAAGGTGGACCTGCTTTCACCCATATTGCCTATAATGATTATACTATAGTTTACCGCAACCTGATTGAAAAGACGAAATATTCTATTCACGATCGTCCTGTGCCGTATTGCATGTTTACTGATCCTCAGCTTGGTAGGATAGGTATTTCAGAAAAAGAGGCAAAAGAGAAGAAATTGAATTATAAAGTTGCCTTGATCCCAATGTCGCAGGTGGCCCGTGGCATCGAAACCAATGAAACGTTAGGACTGATGAAAGCAGTTGTAGATGCTGACACGAAGGAGATTTTGGGTGCAGCTATCCTGGCTTCAGAAGGTGGAGAGATTATGTCTGTGCTCCAAATGGCCATGGAGGGCGGTATCACCTACGATAGGATCAGGTATTGTGTTTTTGCACATCCAACCTATACCGAATCGCTGAATAACCTGTTTATGAAACTCGATAAATAAATATGATCGAATTAAAAGGGATAAGTAAGAAATTTGGAGATACCCAGGCGGTAAATCATGTCTCTTTTAAGGTGGCCGAAAAGGAAACATTGGTACTGTTGGGTACCAGTGGTTGTGGTAAAACCACTACTTTGAAAATGATCAATCGTTTAATTGAACCCGATAGTGGCCAGATTTTTATTAATGGAGAAAACATCACCGATCAGAATCCTGATGGACTACGCAAGGGGATAGGTTACGTGATGCAGAATATCGGATTATTTCCGCATTATACCATTGCAGAGAATATTGCGCTTGTGCCTAAACTTTTGAAATGGGAGAAGGAAAAAATCAAAACCCGTACAGAGGAATTGATCCAAAAACTTCATTTGCCGGAAAGCACGCTGGCAATGTATCCGCATGAGTTAAGTGGCGGACAGCAACAGCGTGTAGGCCTGGCCCGTGCACTGGTTAGCGATCCATCAGTATTGTTAATGGATGAGCCCTTTGGAGCTTTAGATAACGTTACCCGTACCAGTATCCAAAAAGAATTTAAAGCGCTTGAAGAGTTGAAAAGGAAAACGATTGTGATGGTAACACATGATGTTCAGGAAGCTTTTGAACTGGCCGACCGAATCTGTTTAATGGATAAAGGTGAGGTGGTTCAGATTGGAACACCCAAAGAATTGTTGTATCGGCCAATAAACGATTTCGCAAGGAATTTTCTCGCAGGCCAAAGGCTCGCATTAGAGTTTAAAGTAATTAATATTCAGGATATCTGGACTTATTTACCTGAAGAAACTATTCAGGATGGAGAAAGTAAATCTGCTGATTTAAGTATTTGGGAAGCCATGGAATTATTAAGGAATAATAACACGTCTGAGCTTTTCGTTTCAGGTGCTGATCAGGCAATTAAATCGATCAATTTCGGGCAGTTAACCAAAGCATTTAACCAATACCAAAACGCACAGCTACATGAATGAGCAACAGCAAACCCTATGGCAGTTTATGTCCGGGCAATCTGATAAATTGCTCAGTCAAACTTTGCAGCATGTGGGATTAACCTTTATTTCTTTAATCCTAGCTATTGCCATTGGCTTGCCCTTAGGTATACTGATTGCCAGAAAAAGGAAACTTTCGGGAACGGTTTTGGGCATTGCAGGTGTATTGCAAACCGTACCCAGCATCGCTTTATTGGGTTTTATGATTCCCGTTTTAGGGATTGGTGCCAAACCGGCCATCGTTGCTCTGCTTATTTACGCCTTGTTACCGATTATCCGGAATACCTATACCGGCATTATTGGCATCGATCAGCATGTTAAAGAAGCTGCCAGGGCCATGGGGATGAGTAAAGGCCAGATTTTATTGAAAGTAGAATTGCCTCTCGCTATGCCCGTTATTTTGGCTGGTATCCGTACCGCAACCGTAATTAATGTGGGTGTGGCTACTTTGGCCTCATTTATCGCAGCGGGAGGCCTTGGCGAGTTTATTTTTGGCGGTATTTCGCTTAATAATACCAATATGATTTTAGCTGGGGCCATTCCAGCCGCTTTGTTGGCTATTATACTTGATGCTTTGCTTTCCCTAATCCAGAAAATGGATTTTAAGAAATTGAGGAAGGCTTTATACATTTTTCCAATTGTTATTTTGGTTTTGGGCGGTTTTTATGCTTTACCAACCGCCTATGGCTCTACTTTAACAGCCGGATTTACTCCCGAATTTATGGGCAGGCAGGATGGTGATCTCGGATTGAAATCAACCTATGGTTTAAAAATCCATACCATCGTGATCAGCGATGCGGTGATGTACAAAGCCGCTTTTGCAAAAGAACTGGATGTGATTAGCGGTTATTCTACCGATGGCCGTTTAAAAGCTTTCGATCTCAAAATTTTAAAAGATGATAAGAATATTTTTCCGCCTTATTATGCCGCGCCGATTGTTCGGGAGGAAGCCTTAAAACAATTCCCCGAACTGGAAAAAGCCCTGAATTTACTCGCCGGAAAAATTACAGATTCAATCATGACCGATCTGAATTACAGAACAGATTACCTCCATCAACAGCCAGAGCGGGTGGCGAAGGATTTCCTGATCAGCAATGGCTTATACAAAGCACCTAAAAATGGACATAATGGTACGGTGCGGATCGGTTCGAAGATTTTTGGTGAACAATATATTCTTGCCGAAATGTACAGCATGTTGATTAAAGGCAATACAGATTACGATGTTGCAACTAAAACCGGACTGGGCGGAACGAAAATCTGTTTTGATGCGCTGATGAACGATCAGATCGACTTTTATCCTGAATATACCGGAACAGGACTTCTGGTTTTGTTGCAGCCAAACCCAAAAATTGCAAAGGAAATGGCGCACGATAAAGAGAAAACTTACAATTATGTGAGTGCTGAATTTGATAAAAAATTTAAAATCAAGTGGCTTAAACCAATAGGTTTTAATAATTCTTACGCTTTAATGATGCGGCAAAAACAATCAAAAGAACTGAATGTTAATAGCATCACAGACCTCAAAAATTATTTAGATAAAAATTAATGACACTGGTAGAAGAATACTTACAGATTCGGAAATATTCCGAGCAGATTTGTGAACCTTTACAAACTGAAGATTATGTGGTGCAGCCTGTTGTAGATGTAAGTCCACCTAAGTGGCATTTGGGGCATACTACATGGTTCTTCGAAACCTTTATATTAAAGCCGTTTTCGGTTAACTACCAGGTACATAACGATGATTATAATTTTGTTTTTAATAGCTACTATGAAACTGTCGGTAACCGTGTAATCCGTACCGATCGGGGCAATTTAAGTCGGCCAAGCGTAAACGAAATTTATCAATACCGGGCTTATGTAGATGAAGCCATGACAAAATTTTTGGCTGCTCCCTTAAAAGATGAAGTAAAAGAGTTATTGATTTTAGGCTTTAACCACGAACAGCAGCATCAGGAACTCTTGCTAACGGATATTAAATATATTTTAGGCAATAATCCGCTTTTTCCAGTGTACTCGAAAGGCAAAAAAGAGGTTTTAGCCAATGAAACAGCAGCTGGTTTTATCAATATCCCGGAAGGAATTTATGAAATTGGGTACAAAGGAGACGATTTCAGCTTTGATAATGAATTAAACAGGCATAAGGTTTACCTGCACGATTTTTCTATTAGTAAAACATTGGTTAGCAATGCTCAATTTTTAGAATTTATCAAGGCGGGGGGATATGAAAATTTTAATTACTGGCATGCTGAAGGTTGGGATTGGGTAAAGAACAACCACATCACCTCGCCCATGTATTGGCATCTGATTGATGAAGAATGGTTTAATTACACTTTTGCCGGACTTTTACCAATTGATCCTGATGCGCCTGTAAGCCATTTAAGTTATTACGAAGCTTATGCCTACGCCAGCTGGAAAGGCATGCGTTTGCCAACCGAATTTGAATGGGAAGTAGCGGCAAAAAGCTTTAATTGGGGCGAAAGGTGGGAGTGGACTGAAAGCGCTTATCTCCCTTATCCTGGCTTTAGTAAAGCGCCAGGGGCCATTGGCGAATACAACGGCAAGTTTATGGTCAGTCAAAAGGTGCTCCGTGGAGCATCCATAGCCACCCCGGAAAATCATTCACGCATTACTTACCGAAATTTCTTTCATCCGCATTTAAGATGGCAATATACAGGCATACGCCTGGTAAAATAAAATTAGTATGAGCACGACCACCATTGAAACAACAACAGGCAATAAGACACAATTTCTTCAGGAAACCTTAACAGGATTACAATCTGAACCGAAATTTATGCTCTCCAAGTATTTTTATGATGCTACAGGAGACCGTATATTTCAGCAGATTATGGAGATGGAGGAATATTATTTAACCAATGCAGAAATGGAAATCCTCCAGTATCAGTCTGCGCAGCTTTCGCAGGCCATATCTGCCGATGGAACTGCCTTCGATCTGATCGAATTGGGCGCTGGCGATGCTACCAAGTCCATTCACCTGCTAAAATCCCTGCTAAATGATCAGATGGAGTTTAGTTATTTCCCGATTGATATATCTGAGCATGTAATTTCAGATCTTGAAGAGAATTTGCCTAAAAAACTTCCTGAACTAGATATTAAGGGATTGAACGGCGATTACTTTGATATGCTTAAAAAGGCTACTGAATTGTCTGATCGTAGAAAAGTAGTATTATTTATGGGCGCAAACATTGGCAACATGACAATTACTGATGCTGAAAGTTTCTGTTCTTCATTAAAACAGCTGCTTTCTCCTAACGATCTGCTTATTATTGGTTTCGATCTCAAAAAAAATCCACAACAGATTTTAGCTGCCTACAATGATAAAGGTGGAATTACGAGATCGTTCAACCTTAATTTGCTTCAACGCATCAATAAAGAACTTGATGGTGATTTTAACCTTGAAAATTTTGAACACTACGCCAATTACGATCCGGCATCTGGTGCCTGTAAAAGTTACCTCATCAGTTTAAAAAACCAGATCGTGAATATTGGCCGTAATGCCATTCACTTTATCGAAAACGAATATATTTTTATGGAAATCTCACAAAAATATTCTTTAACCGATATTGATCAACTGGCAGCAAAAACAGGTTTTAAGCCACTTCAGCGTTTTTTTGATCAGCACCAGTATTTTGTAGATGCCATTTGGAAGGTAGATTAGTTTTTGCCATCCAAAACTTGTAACAGCCGGCTTAAATCTTCTTCTGTATTATAAAAATGAAACGAAATTCTTGTGCCCGTTCCTCGGGGTGAGCAGAGTATTTTAGCTGCTGCAAGTTGGTCAACTGTTTTTTGTTCCAGTGGCAGGCTCATAATATTTGACTGATATTTTCGATACAACATCCATTCGGGGATTAACCCTCTCGAACTGAGTTCCAGCCTTGCTTTATCACTGAGTATCTGGTTAGTTTTTTCAATCCAGTCAAAACCAATGGCCGTAAGATAGTTTAAGCTTTCGTTTAAGGTGCCGAAGTTTAAACTATCCAAATGTCCTGGTTCGAAACACATGGATAAATGATCTTTGCCTTTTAAAAAAGGAGTTGTTGGCAGGGCAGCAAGCTTATTGATATTGTAAATGGCATCTTTTATCTGGTTGGAAAGAAAAGCATAACCATTTCCATATCCACCCAAAAGCCATTTGTAACCACTACCGATTAGCGCATCCAAACCTGATTTTTCGAAATTAAAGTTAGCGTTCCCTAAAAATTGCGTGCCATCACCAATTAATAAAAGATCGGGGTAAGTGGTTTTTAATTTCAGGATAAAATCATCGTCCATTCTTAAACCACTGATGTATTGTATCATACTAAAAGCAAATATGGTGGGCTTAAAAGTATCGATAGCTTTAATGATATTATCCTCAAGATTTTCATTAATTGGGATAATGTGATGATCGAAACCCATACTGATAACAGGATAACTCACCGATGGATATTCCTCTTCGAGCAGCAGAAAACGATGATGTTTGTCTAATCCACTTAATAAAGTATTAAAACCGACAGAAAAGTTTTGCACCAGAAAGGTGTTTTCTGGTTTTGAACCAAAGATTTTGGAGATGTTGTTTCTAAGCTCACCAATTACCGGTAGGTTTTCCATTCTGAAAATGCTGCCGTTGGCCACAAAGGCTTCATCATGTTTATTTCTCCAGGCTGCTAAATTGGTTGATAATATACCAGAGTTAGCGGTATTTAGATAGGTGTAGTTTTTGAGGATCGGAAAAGAAAGGTTCATGCCCAAAATTAAAAGAATTATGCATTAAATGGTTATGTGATCCGTTGAAATTCAATTTTATACAAACCTATGAGATTCACGTTTGTTAGATTAATACAATCCTTAAAATATTATGGAAAATCAAACATCAATATTGGTTACCGAACTAAAAAAATTGCTAAATGGCGGTGGAGCGCATGTGGGATTGAAAGATGCCATGGCAAACCTGCCTTTTAATCTTTTAGGAGAAAAACCTCATAATTTACCCTACAGTATTTGGCAGTTGGTAGAACACATTAAAATTGCACAATGGGATATGCTCAAGTTTAGCAAAGATGGATCACATCAGTCGCCGAAATGGCCGGATGAATATTGGCCAAAAGAAACTGCGCCAAAGGATGAAGCAATCTGGAATAATACACTTAAACAGCTTGAAAGTGACCTAAAAGAATTCATTGCCTTATTGGATTCAGCAGATTTATTTGAGCCGATTCCGCATGGAGACGGGCAGAGTGTTTTGCGTGAGGCTTTACAGATTGCAGATCATAACGCGTATCATATCGCCGAAATTGTGGTTATCAGGCGTTTATTGGGCGCCTGGAAAAGTTAAAAGTTTTAACAGAGATTACCGGTACATATAAAGTTTAAATAATCAATGATCTTGTCTCGTTTGGGTGTGTTATTTGCCGCTTAAGCGGACTAATGCAACCAAAATATTCAGCTAAATTTAACTTTCCGTTCTCCCAAAAATGAATTTAAAAATTAAGCCATGTTAGAAAATTCGAAAGCATTTAGCTCGTTTTCTGTAGATGATGTACAGAAAGCAAAAGATTTTTATCAGGGGGTATTAGGCCTCGAAGTTAAAGATAATCCGATGGGGGTAATTGAAGTGGTGGTTTCCGGATCATCAAATATATTGCTTTACCCTAAGCCTAATCATGTTCCGGCAACTTTTACGGTACTTAATTTTCCGGTCGAAAATATAGATCAGGCTGCCGATGAACTGATTGCAAAAGGGGTGAAGTTCGAGATCTATAATCAGGAGTCGATTAAAACTGATGAAAAAGGCATTTCGCGTGGTAACGGCGGACCAAATATTGCCTGGTTCAGGGATCCGGCGGGTAATATTTTATCAATTTTGGAAACGGCCTAATCTACGAACTTCGGGATTTTGAACTCTGGTTTGTGGAGTTAAGGGTTTTTAACCACAGATGTACACAGATAAACACAGATTTTTATATCTGCGTTTATCCTTTTTATCTCCCGAAAATCGGGACAAGTAGTGGTTAAATTATTTTTAATAACATTGCACCATGAATTCTATGTGCCGTCCCAGCGGGACGCATCATGGTTAGCAAATAAATTATTCTATTCAATGGTCGGTGGCTCACCGACCAATAATTTAATCTAGCTTAGTCTAACAGCCCATAACATTGATGCGCAATTTCATATTCCTCGTTGGTTGGAATAACCAGTATTTTCACTTTTGAGCTGGCACTATTGATTTCTTTCAATTCTCCTTTGTAGGCTATGTTCTGATCTGGATCTAATTCAATGCCCAGGTAGTCGAGTTCGGTACAAACGGCTTCGCGCATATTGCTGTCGTTTTCGCCAACTCCTGCGGTGAATATGATGGCATCTATACCGTTGAGTACGGCCGCATAAGCGCCAATAAACTTCTTGATGCGGTAAGCATATAACTTAAGGGCTAAAATCGCAGCAGCATTTCCCTCGCTTAACAGTTTTCTGATGTCGCGCATATCGCTCGAACCACCCACGCCCAATAACCCTGATTGTTTGTTCACCAAAGTGCTTAATTGATCCAGGGTATATCCTGAATGTTCCATCAAATGAAAAATAACCGATGGATCGATATCTCCTGAGCGGGTGCCCATCATCAATCCACTTAAAGGCCCGAAGCCCATGCTGGTATCAATAGATTTTCCGTCTTTAATTGCAGCCATGCTACAGCCGTTACCCAGGTGAATACTGATAATTTTAGAATTTTCTTGATTTAACCACTTAATAGCCTGTTCGCTCACGTATTTATGGCTGGTACCATGAAATCCATAAACCCTGATGGAGTGTTTCTTATAATACCATTCCGGAATAGCATAACGATACGCTTTTTCTGGCAGGGTTTGGTGGAATGCAGTATCGAATACAGCAATTTGTTTGGCATTTACGAAAGTCTGCTCGGCAACCTCAATGCATTTATAATTCACCGGGTTGTGTAGCGGAGCAAGCGAAAACAGTTTTTTGATTTGTTTTTTTACTTCATCAGTAATAAGCGTGGCGCCTGTAAAATGTTCACCCCCATGCACTACACGATGACCAACTGCGGTAATGTCATCAGGACTGTTAATTACGGCGTATTCACTCTGTGTTAATAATGTTAAAACTTGTTTTAATCCTTCGCCATGGTTGGCTATAAAACCCGATTCTTCAATGCTGTGCTTTTCACCATTGCGGTAAACCGTATGTTTGATAAATGAACCTTCGATGCCGATACGTTCTACCAGTCCGCTGCAAACTGGGGCTTTTTCGGGCATTTTAAAAAGTTGGTATTTTAAGGAACTACTTCCTGAATTGATGACTAAAATGTTCATATTAAATGTCTTGGCATTGGATCGCTGTAATCACAACGGTATTAAAAATATCATCTACGGTACAACCACGGCTTAAATCGTTAATCGGTTTATTTAAGCCCTGTAACATCGGGCCAATGGCTAATGCACCAGTTTCTCGCTGTACAGCTTTGTAAGTATTGTTTCCGGTATTTAAATCTGGGAAAATGAGTACACTTGCCCTTCCGGCCACTTCAGATCCCGGTAGTTTTTGTTTACCCACAAGTGGGTCTACGGCAGCATCATATTGTATCGGCCCTTCTATTTTTAATTCCGGATGCCTCGCTTTAACGATTGCGGTAGCTTCCCGAACACGTTCTACATCTTCACCTTCGCCTGATGTACCGGATGAGTAAGAGAGCATGGCAATGCGTGGTTCTATACCGAATTTGGCACTGCTTTCTGCAGAAGAAATCGCAATTTCAGCCAGTTGCTGGGCAGTAGGATTGGGGTTAACCGCACAATCGCCGAATATAGCCACACGTTCTGGCAAACACATAAAAAATATTGAAGATACTACCGATACGCCCGGTTTGGTTTTAACAAATTGCAAAGCCGGCCTGATGGTGTGCTGAGTAGTATGTACGGCACCCGAAACCATTCCGTCTGCATCTCCTTTGTACACCATCATGGTCCCGAAATAGGAAACATCGGTCATCATATCCCTCGCCATTTCGAGGTTTACATTTTTGGCTTTGCGAAGTTCATGCAAAGTATCAACATAATCATTATAATGTGCCGATTGGCCCGGATCGTGGATTTTAAGTGTATTAACATCTAAATTCAGTCCCAACCTTTTTATGCTATTGATAATTTCAGCAGGATCGCCTAATAAAGTAATCTCGACAATGTCCTGGGCTATTAGTTTTTCAACGGCTTTTAAGATACGTTCATCATTTCCTTCAGGCAAAACAATGTGTTTTTTATCCCGTTTGGCCCATTTAACCAATTGGTACTGGAACATGTGCGGCGTAATGCCCTGGTAACTGAAAGTGATAATCTTATCATCAAGTGCTTTAATGTCTACATATTTTTCGAAAAGCTCAATCGCCAGGGCAATTTTCTTTTTATTTTCGATGGTAATCTTCGAGTGGATTCCGCCAATGGTTGTGGTGGTTTCGAAGGTTCCTTTTTGTACAGCAATAATGGGGATGATGGTCTGTAAACCTTCTATCAATTTAATGATAGGCTCATCTGGTAAACTGCCTGCTGTTAACACAATCCCGGCAATTTTAGGGTAATTAGCCGATAAATTGGCCTGTAAGGCGCCGATAATAATATCCCCTCGGTCGCCAGGGGTAACAATAAGCAGGTTATCTTTAATGTGCCTTAAAAAATTGGGCAACATCATTGCACCTGTTACAAAATTATCAACCTGATTATCCATCAGTTCGGCGCCAAAAAGCACTTCGCCGCCTAATGCCAGGGTAATTTCTTTCATGGTAGGGCTCTGTAATCCTGTCTCAGTAGGGATTACCGCAATCAGCAGTTCTGCTGGTAATTGGTTGGTTAAGGCCTGCTTGATACGTTCTGCTTCTTCTGGATTTACCATATTGGCCACTACGCCTAATACCTGTACATCGCGCAACAAGAAATTACGGTAAATATTAATGGCCGTTTTAAAAAGCTGGCTGGCCGTTTTATTTTTTCCAGATACCACGATCAATACCGGGGCGCCCAGGTTTTTGGCCATTAAAGCATTCGATTCGAATTCAAAAGCCATACCTTCACCTAAGAAATCGCTTCCCTCAATTACCGTGAAATCGTAATTATCTTCCAGTTTTTTATACTTGCTGATGATAGTATTGATGATGGCGCCGCTATCTTCCGATTGGTGAAGCATTTCCTGCCGGGTAAAAGCAAAAGCATCTTCATATTTAACAGGAAGCGAGAAATAATCCAGCATGGCTTCTACATGTTCATCTCTCTGGTTTGGATCATCCTGAGCAATAATGGGTTTAAAATAACCTACTTTTTGGGTTTTAGCCAACAGCATATTGATCATTCCAAAAGCAATAACTGATTTTCCGGTATAGGGTTCGGCCGAAGCGATGTATATATTTTTAGTCATAAAATAGGGAACAATTAAAGCAATAACCAATAAGGCCCAATATAGTTGGAAATATTTATTTTAAAAATTTAAGAAGATTAAGTTTTTGACGTCAGTAAAAATAATTTGCTAAACCAATTGGTTGCGGCAGGAGCAGGCGAAGATGATCATAAGTAAAACTTTGACTTCACCGTAATATACTGGAAAAAAGATTTTTTAGGTAAGGGACAAGCTGCAATACAATTTGTATCTATGTTCGAGAATAATAAATAGGGGATAATTTATTATTCTAACGCATTGAAGAATCTTTAACTATAGAATGCTGTAGTTAAATTACTTTTTATAGATCCTTAATTTTCATTCAGGATGACAAATTGATCGGTTCTGATACGATGGATTGATCGTAAAATCATACCTTCTGCATTCATAAGCTATTGCCATAGCACTCAACTGTTTTAGTTCTTCATTTTCGGTAGCAGTGAGACTGTATTTCGAAGATAATAGCGCAATGCGGTTGATGACTAATTTATAATCAGCGTCATTTAGAATGGTTTTCATCTGTTGTTGTTAAAATTTGTGTGGGATCAAAAATCAACAAGAGAACAACTTTATGAAAAGAAAAGTTTTAAACGGATGTGGAAATTTTTTTCTGAATTAAAACTACAATTTTTAAGCGTTGGACTCAATAAGAAGCTTCAGCATTTTTAACCTATGGACAATTGGAATATTCACTTTTGCTTCAGGATTTGCCTTTAATGGTGTTAAATGACTTTCCAAAAAATGCTCGTAATCGGTAATCACAGTGGCTTCGTTTAAATAAATAGGCACCTGTTGTTTTCCGGCCTGGGCAAAAAAATCTTCTAACTGTTGTATTTCTGGGATGGTCATGATGCAAAGTTAGTAATTTAGTCCTTAGTCTTATAGTCGAAAGTCCGAAGTCGGAGGTCTGAAGATAAAGTTTCAAAAATTAGCTACCTGGCTCTATGTGCGCTGTGCTTTTTCTCAGCGTTATCCGTGGCTGAAAAAAGTTTAAAAAAATAACTGCACAGCTCTATGTTCTTTTCGAAATTCCTCTGCGTACTTTGCGGTTCACCAAACGCCAAACGCCTCACGCCAACCCCTTGCCGTACTAAAATAATTAGCTTAAATTTGTTTGCCCTATTGATGATTTGTGTATGCTACCGCATAAAATGGATAACAGTGAAATGAAAAAAGATATTCTCCCTGTCGGGATAATCCCTGATATTACAGCGCTAAAGAAAGAATATTACCGAAAAGAAACACCATGGCACCGTGATTGGAAGCTGGCTTTTCCACCTTCTTTCAGGGAGATTGCCTTTTACGATGCTGCAAATACGGATCTCCACCGTGCAGATGTGTTTACTCCCGCTGGTTATACCATTGAATTTCAAAATTCACCAATTACCGTTGCCGAACTCCAAAGCAGGGAAGCTTATTACCCCAACCTGATCTGGGTGTTGAATGGTAAAAAATTTAAAGGTTTCAAAATCCTCAAGCACCTGCCTGATGTAGATGATCCAAAAATCGCTGATTATGAATTTTGCCATTCCGATCACCTGTCGATGGTACGTAAAGCCGAGTTGATGCAGGGAATAAGCAACCCTAAAATACTCAACTTTTATCACCCCGAGCTTAAGGACATTAAACTGACTTCTAATCTATACTCTTTTTGCTGGAAACAACCGCATAGTGTATGGTATTTAGCTACCGCAAAAATAATTGTAGACTTGGGAGGACATTTTTTGTATGAGCTAAAACAGCGGAAACAAATAAATGGTAATTATCCTTATCTAAAAATGATCAGCCGGAAAACCTTTATTAACTGGCATACTCCACCAGAACTATAAGTCTTAAAATGCAGCAAATTTGCGGTAGAACAATATCATACAGTCATGTACGGTAATAATTACATTCGGCGGGGTTCAGCGATTACTTCGATGATTTTGAATTTTTTTTGACTTATATCAAGATTATTCTTACACAAATTAGGGTTGCGCGCTTCTTTTTATATTAATTGATGAGGTATTAGGCATATTTTTGGCATCCCTATCTAAAAAAATTAAATAATGCAACCATTTAATACCGCTCAACTCAAATGCATCATTATTGACGACGATCAACTCAGTATCGATATTTTAAGCAATTTTATTGCACGCATTGAAGAATTAAAGACTATTGCAACTTACACCGACCCGATTGATGGCATTTTGGCCATTAAAGAAATAAATGACCTGGATATTTTGTTTCTGGATATTGGAATGGAGGTTTCAGGCCTCGATGTGGCCAAAGTAATACGTAATCATGTGCGTTATCTCGTATTTGTTACCGGCCATGAAAAATATGCATTGGATGCTTTTGCCGTTTATTGTGATAAGTTTATCGTTAAGCCCATCACTTATGAGAAAATAAACTCGGCAATAACAGATATTATTCAGAAGGAAACAAGATTATAAAAACGTATTAAATCTCCTGGTACCAGAGATTTAATACGTTGCATTGAATTATTTCATGCTATCATTAATCTTATTGATCATCACCAGGTGGCTCTGAACAGTGGGAGCTGTTTTGGTGGCAAATGCTTTCAGATCTGCATCTTTACCATCCTTCGATTCATCTTCCATCAATTTTAAGGTCGATTTGTGCCCGTCAACCATAGCATCAACATAAGCTTTATCGAAATCTGAACCTGTTTTTTTACTTAGGTCTTCCATTTTTTTCTTGTGCTCATCGTCAACTGTGCTTGGCAGGGTAATGTTTTTCTGTTTTGCAATGGCCATAAGTTCTGCATTCGCCATACCGTGATCTTTAACCATCATGGTTGCAAATTCCTTAACCTGTGCGTTGCTGCTTTTTTCGAGGGCCAGTTTGCCTAATTCTACTTCGGCCATGCCGCCAACAGCTGCCTGAGTGGTAAATTTAGCATCCGCATCATCAACTGCAATTCCACCAGTGGCAGCAACATTCGAGGTAGTGTCTTTTGCCATGTTTAAACTATCGGCACTTTCTTTGGCATCTTTGTTTCCACCACCACAGGCCTGAAAGGCTAGGGCTGAAACGGCCATTACATAAATTAACTTTTTCATATACATTGGTTTTGTTGTACATCAATAACATGCAGTGTGGCAAAAGGGTTTTAACCTTTTTTTATTAAGGAAAGTTGATACTAATGTTCAGTTGGTCAGCGTAATTAAGGAATTTCAGTCAATCGAAAAGGCCTGTCAATCGAACCAATGTTTAATTCTTATTTGGACTTGATCTAAATAGAGGCTATATTTGCGGCAGATAAGAAAGCCACACGGTTCGGACCCGTGTGGCAAAACCGGAATCCGGCTCACCTTTAATCTCTAATTAAAAGCCATGCAAATTAAGAAAATTTTGCTACTGGGCATGCTATGTGCCTGCGTAATTTTTACTTCTGCCCAAAATCGACTCTCCAGCATTTCGGGCCAAATCAAAAGTAGTTCTGGCGAACCCATCCCAGGCGCTACGATTAAAATCCACAAAACCAATTATGGTACCATCACAGATCAAAAAGGAAGTTTTAACATTATGAATATTCCTTTTGGTAATTATACCCTGCAGGTATCGGCAATCGGTTTTAAAACACAGAAAAAAGAAATTAATGTAACCGACGGTGCAGTTGCAAGTTTCAATTTTAGTTTGGACGAATCATCAGAACAGATGGAAACCCTGAATGTAATCGGTCGCACGGCCAACCAGCAAGTAAACCGCCAGGCATTCAATGTCACCTCCATCGACGCCAAAAAACTGCATAACAGTACGCTCGATATTTCTCATGCTCTGGACCGTGTTTCGGGCGTAAGGGTAAGAGAAGCCGGGGGACTGGGTTCGAGAATGGATTTTTCGCTAAACGGTTTTACGGGCAGGCAGGTTAAGTTTTTTATTGATGGGGTACCGATGGATAATTTTGGTTCATCATTCCAGATCAATAACATCCCGATTAACCTTGCACAGCGTGTAGAAGTGTATAAAGGCGTAGTTCCCGTTTGGCTGGGCTCTGATGCTTTGGGCGGTGCAATCAATATTGTAACCGATAATACCATGAAAAGTTATATGGATGCTTCTTACTCTTATGGCTCGTTTAATACCCATAAAACGGCTATAAATGCAGGATATACTGCAGCATCGGGTTTTAAAGTGCAGATTAACGCTTTCCAAAATTATTCTGATAATGATTATAAAGTAACCACTGATGTGGCAGCTTTTAACGGTCAGTATTTTAGGAACCAGGTGGTTAAACGTTTCAATGATACTTATCATAATGAAACTTTAATTGCCAGTGCGGGTGTGGTGAATAAATCATTTGCCGATCAGTTGATGTTCGGGCTTACCGTTGGACAAAACTATTCGGAAATACAAACAGGGGCAAGGATGATCAGTGTGTTCGGTGATTGGCATAGAAAGGGCAGTATTTTAATGCCGACCGTTAAATACGCCAAGAAAGATTTATTTACAAAAGGTTTAGATCTTCGCGTAAACGGAAATTTTAATTTTGGTACTGAGCAGAATATCGACACGGTTTACCGCCGTTACAACTGGTTTCAGGATTATAAAGAATACCCTGGTGCAGGCAGTGAGCGCGAACGTTCGATGTACAAATTCCGCAACAACAATGGATTGGCTACCGCAAACCTGAGTTACACCATTGATGAGCACCATTCATTATCGTTAAATAATGTGTTTAACAGTTTTAACAGAAAAGGTTCTGACGAGCTTTATCCTGATGCTGAAAAATACGAACAGCCACGCATTAACAATAAAAATGTACTGGGTTTGGGCTATAAATACAGCGCTTCTGAAAAATGGAATACTTCGGTATTTGCGAAACAGTTTTATCAATCTAACAAGTACTCACAAAGTTATAACCCAAGTGGCAACTGGGGTGATATAGCTTATTTAACGCAAAAGAACAGTTATAGTAAAACGGGTTATGGCATTGCATCTACCTATTTTATTGTTCCAAATTTACAGGTTAAGGCATCTTATGAAAAAAGTTACCGTTTGCCGGAAACCGATGAACTTTTTGGTGATTTATTAAATCTTGAGGGAAATATCGATTTAAAGCCTGAACAAAGCAATAACTACAATTTAGGTTTTAGCTATCAGGCGCAGTTAAATAAAATCCACCGTTTTAGTTTTGATGGCAATCTAATGTACCGGGATGCGAAAGATTTTATCAGGCCATCTTTAAATAACAACCAAACCAAGCAGGTAATGGGCAACCTGGCCGATGTAACCAATTTGGGTTTCGAGTCAGAAATCAGGTATTCATTCAAACAGTTATTTACAGCAGGCGTAAATGTAACTTATCAGAATTTAAGGAATAATACCCGTTTTGAGCAGGGACAAACGATGCAGAGTCCTTTATTTAGAGACCGGATTCCAAACATGCCTTATCTTTTTGGTAATGCCGATGCGTCGCTTTTCTTTAACAACTTTGGTAAAAAAGGCAATACGCTAACCCTGGGTTATAATGTGCTTTACGTTCACGCTTATTATCTATCGTGGCCAAGTCAGGGTACTTCTGATACCAAATATGATATCCCCAGACAATGGATGCAGGACGTAAATGCTGTTTACACTTTGGGTGGTGGCAGATACAACATCGGGTTAGAATGCAAAAATCTATTGGATAACCGCATTTACGACAACTTCTCGCTGCAAAAACCAGGCAGGGCATTTTATGCTAAAGTGAGATACTTTTTTAGCAACAACAGATAACTACAACCTTAAAATATTATAACATGAAAATCAGACATATACTACCTTTTTTAAGCTTATCATTCATCATTCTATTTTCTGGCTGCGATAAAGAGCTGGATTCATCAGAAGTGATAGATGTAGACACCGAACTTACCGGTGCAACCAAATTTGTAATTTCTGCTACACCAATAGGTACATCGGGTATTGCCGATTACCTTTTAACGGCAAACTCGTTAGAGTCGGGTATGATTACAACACAAGGTAATGGAATAGAACAAGATGGATCGTACCGTTATTACCTCACCCACAAAAACCGTTTTTTTAGTTTGTTGTATGGACAGGGAAACCCGGGCGCTGTAACCTCATACCGTTTAGATGGAACAGGAAAACTTAGCAAGTTGACCAACTTCCAAAGTGAAACCGTGCATCTGTTTGCACCTGTAAAAGATGATGTATTTACCATCAAAGTTCCCCGTTCGGGAAATGAATTTGCGACTATGTTCAGGATCGATGCCCGCAAATACCAGATTTTTAGTGAACAGCAGGTAAATATTGTAAAGCTTGCTGGGAATGGAGAAAGGGCTCACTTTACCTGGGCAACGCAGGTTGGAGAGAAACTTTTTGCGCCTTATATGAGTATTAAAGGGGCTGCGCCGGATGTATTTGGTACTTCATATCCAGATAGCTCCTGGGTAGCAGTTTATAGTTATCCTGATTTGAAACTGGAAAAAATTATCCGCGATAACCGCACGAGTTATATCGGCGCTTATTTTGTTAACGGACTGGTCGAAATTGATAATGGAGATGCTTATGCTTTCTCATTTGCAGCGGCAACCAACGCAGGTGTTCCGACTTCTAAAAATCCATCGGCCGTTATCCGCATCAACAAAGGGACTACTGAATTTGATAAAAACTATTTCTTTAATGTACAAGAGGTTTCTGGCGGCCATCATATCGCGGGGCAGACTTATTTAGGTAAGGGCGTATTTATCCTTCAAATGTATCCACAGCCCAATTCATTAGCAGGAACGGCAAGAAAATTTGCTGTGGTTGATGTTTTCAGCAAAAGCTTTAAATGGGTAACCGGCATTCCTGCTGATATTACCAGAACAACCACCATTAATAATTATGCACCAAAAGATGGCAAAACGGGATACATAGGGATCACTACTGCCAGTGAAGGAAGTTATGTGTATGTATTCGATGCAGAAATTGCAGCTGCTAAAAAAGGCTTAAAGGTTGAAGGTGGTACCATCACTGCAATCAACGCCCTTCAATATTAAACTTAAAACTTTCACCCTCAACAAAACAGAACAATGGCAACGCTAAACAAAACTATTCCGGCAAAGAAAAAAAATAAAGATTCGTTATTTAACAGAATCAATAAATGGCTTCACCTCTGGCTTGGCCTAATTTCGGGCGTCATTGTTCTTATTGTTTGTATAACGGGCTGTATCTGGGTTTTTAACGAAGAAATTACAGGTTTATTGGAGCCTGAAACCAAAGTTGAAAAGCAGGATAAACCTGTTATCACGCCATCGCAACTGAGCGCCATTGCTTTTAAACTTTATCCCGAAAAGATTCCCTCTTATGCGCAGTATCAGCAGGGAAGAGCGATCAGTTTAAATCTGAGGGGTAAAAAAGACGAAGGCAGAAGAGGTGGCGGAACAAGTTTAAAAATAAACCCTTACACTGGCGAAGTGATCAGTAAAGTGGTACATAAAAAGGGCGAGGTAGATTTTTTCAGGTTTATTCTTAATGGTCACCGTTTTTTATGGCTGCCTTACGCCGTTGGCAGACCAATTGTAAACTATGGAACCATGGTATTTGTGGTTTTATTGATTACCGGATTGATCTGGTGGTATCCTAAAAAATGGAACAAATCAACCCGTGATAAAAGTTTTAAAATTAAATGGGGCGCCTCATTTAAAAGGGTAAACCTCGATTTACATAATGTGCTTGGATTTTATTCCTTAATCTTTTTGCTTTTTATAGCGTTAACCGGAATGGTTTATGGCATTAAATGGTACAGCGAGGGTTTATATTGGGTAACTTCTGGCGGAGAAAAACTGGGCGATTTCCAGCGTTTGGAATCTGATTCTTTAGCATTAGGTAAATTTTATACCCCACAGAAAGCAATGGACCTGGCCTGGCAGAAAGTAATTACCCGTCACCCGAAATCGCAGGGCTTTTACTATAATTTTCCTGATACCTCAAAGGCAAAAGCCACGATCAATATTACGGTTTACCCCAATACAGGTCAGTTTTACAATAATATCGGTTATACTTTCGATCAACATACCTTAAAAGAATTTAAACGCGAAGGTGTTTACTCAATACCTTATGAAGAGGCAGGGTTTGGAGGGAAATTGCGAAAAATGAATTACGATATCCATGTAGGTAGCATTTTAGGCTTTCCAGGTAAGGTGATGGCTTTTTTAGCTTCCTTAATTGGTGCAAGTTTGCCGATAACTGGTTTTTTGATCTGGTATGGCAGGAAATTCAAGAAAAAACTGGCTAAGAAAGCGCCCATTTTAACTGAAGGTGGCAATAACAAAGGTAATTTTAAGCCGGGGGCTAAAATTCCGGTAAAAAAGGTGGAAGAGGTACTGGAATAAAACTTCTCACTTAAATGAAATCGTCATTCGGGAGAAATTTATCCCATAAGAATTATTATTCCTAACCCGATAGCTATCGAGTTGATTGGGGATCGTAATGCAAAAGGCTTTAAGATTCCCGCCTGCGCGGGAATAACGACTTTTCTTATTGATTTCTTTTTAAGGTTTTTAATCTTTAAACAAATAAAACCCGGATCTTCGTCCGGGTTTTATTTGTTTAAATGCTTTACAATTTTACCTTTTTAGCTTTTGGTTCAGGTTTTTCGGGTAATTGTATCGATAAAATCAAATCAATGCTTTCCGAATTGGTTTCATAATCGGCCGCAATTTTTTCCCATCTTTTTAATTCTGCCTGTAAGGTTTCGATTTCCTTACCTAATGATTCGATCTTATTCTGGATTGATTTTCTAACGTTAGTATTTGCCATAACACAAAATTATCATTTGAAGGCATATCTTCGAACTTCTTTTTGCAAGTTGTATCAATAAAAATTGCTAAGTGTTCTATTTCAGTGGGTTTTATTCTTATAAAATTTTCAACAATGGTTAGGAACAGTTGGGCCAGGTTAATTTATTTGTTAATCGGTTAATTGTTTAAATTGGTTAACTGGTAACAAACGCGGGACTACTACTGCCCTTCGACACCGCTCAGAGTGACTAATCTAGATAATCGACTATAGCTCGGGACTACCGACTTAACTAAAAATACTTATCAAGCGTTAACCCATAAGTAAGGTTCAGGTTTTCGCTTCTTGTAATGTTCAATTTATTATAATTCAGTGCCGTGGTGAGGCTTATCCATTTGCGAAGTTTTAATCCAAGTGTGGTGGTAGAGCGGATGATGTGATCGCCTTTTCTATCGAAAGAGTTTTGCAAAAAATGATTTCCGTCAATCGTAATTAATTCTTTAATGGCGAAATGGTACTGTAACCTTAACGAATTCCGATAAGTGTGGTAACTATCGCCTACAATTAAGCTACTTTGATCAAATAATACCCCGTCGCTCAGGTTGATATAGGCATTGGGTTTGTCCAACACGCTATAGGCGATGCCTCCGCCTGCAAGCACCTGGTTTTTTAATTTTAAAGAATAACTCGTATTGTAATTCACTAAACCCCAGTAATAAAAATGCGGTAAGGTTTTGTACAGGTTAAAGTTTAAGGTGGTCGAAAAGTCGTTGTTGGTTAAATCACTGTTCTGTTTGCCATAAAGCCATGCGGTAGTTGAATTTAAAACAAAACTTTTCTTTTTCATGCCAAAATTAAGCGCATTGTTTAATAAATAGGCACGGTCTTCATTGGTGCGGTTAATCGATCCGGTCGAAGTAAGCAGTACATGGTAATTGGTACTATCGGTATATTGAGCGTATGACTTGAAATAACACAGAAAAAAGAAAAGTGGCAGTACAATAAACTTCATAAGGAACTTAACATTTATCGCTGTCAATATGTTTAGTCAGAATTTAATTCTGGTCATACCATTTGGGTACAGGTATATATTCCCGGTTCCAGATGATTTCATTATTTTCATTTTTATAACCCGCAGAGATCAGTTCGATACGCGGCTCTTCTTCTACAATTTCCTTTTTAAACTGGTAAGCGTCAACGGCTAAATGCTGATAAAGTTTATCCTGTTCTATTTTATTATCGGTTAATAAGATTAAAGCATTTTCGCCTGTTTCAAGAGTGTAGATAAATGTACTTTTTACTTTCATGATATTCTTTACTTGAAGACAATAAAAACCACGATATGTTTTGTTCATCTTTCGTTGAAGACTATAAAGCTCCATTAACAAAAAAAGCCTGCAGGATTTAACTTGCAGGCTTTCGCTGATTAATATAGGTAGATTAATTTAACGTTAATTCGATTACAGGGATTTCAAAATCAGGCTTTTTCTTTGGTAGTTTTAATACCAGCGTATTACCCGTTGATTTTTCATTGTCGATTTGTACCTCCGAATTATCGTGTAAAAACTGGGCATATTTCGTTTTGTCTTTATAACCTTCTAAAGTAATGGAGCCGGTATTTGGGTATTCAAACAGGTGCACATATAGTTTTTTTATGTCTTTATTATAAGTAAGCTTAATGCCTTCAGGTGCCTTAAATTCGGCAGGGGCAAAAGTACAGTGGTAAATCGATTTCGAATTGGCATGCATCCAAAGCCCTAAACTATCTAAAGCAGTATTGGCACGGTTATCAAACTCACCGCGGGCAGTAGGGCCAACATTAAGCAATAAGTTGCCCCCATTGGCTACCGAAGTGATCAGTAAATCCAGTAATTTTCTGTTTGTTTTCCAGGTATTTTCATCGCGGTGGTATCCCCATGATCCGGAGAAGGTTTGGCAGGTTTCCCAAACTTTTCCACGGTATTTTTCCAGTTCTTTCGGACCAACCTGTTCAGGGGTTTCAAAATCGGTACCATCTTCGTAATCGTTCAGGTCTAAGCGGTTATCTACAATAATACCCGGTTGCAATTTTCTAATCTGTTTAAGCAACTCTACCGATCCCCAATCGTTGCGGCCTTTGCCATATTTGCCAGGATAGGAGAAATCGGCCCAAAGAATGTCAATTTTTCCGTATTTGGTGAGCAACTCTGTAACCTGATTATACAGGTATTTACGGTATTTGGCCATATCCCTGTTTTTATTCAGCGCTGCATAAGCTTCATCAGTTTCTGGTTGCGGTCTTAATGGGTGATATTTGTCGACAGGAAAATCAGGATGGTGCCAATCAATTAGCGAATAATAAAAGCCAACTTTAATGCCTTCTGCGCGGAAAGCATCTAAAAATTCTTTTACCAGGTCTCTTTTAGCCTGTGTATTCGTGGCTTTATAATCAGTATACTTACTATCAAATAAAGTAAAACCTTCATGGTGTTTGGTCGTTAATACCGCGTATTTCATCCCTGCCGCTTTAGCTTCTTTCGCCCATTTTTTTGGATCAAATAAATCCGGGTTAAACTGATCGAAATATTTCTGATAATTCTCGTTGGTAATCCGCTCGGCATTTCTCACCCATTCGTGGCGGGCAGGTAAGGCATAAAGTCCCCAGTGGATGAACATCCCGAAACGGGCATCTGTCCACCATTCCATTCTTTTAGTTTTTTGAGCTGCGGTTTCGTTGCCCAGTCGTTTTTGGGCAAAGCCAGGCAAGGTTAAGCTTAAGGCCAGCAAAACTGATAAAATCGGTTTTCTCATTTGTGATTGTTTTTGGTTAGGATAAAGTGCTAATTTACTGAGCTATGGGCTTCAAAAATGTTGGGATATGAGCAAAATATTAAGTTAAATTGGTTTAAAAATTCTGCAGTGGATTTGAGTACAGGAAAACTTTGCCGTTGAAATCTTTGTTTAAAGAACGATAACAAAATTTTAACCTGATAAAGCTAAAGCAATGAACACTCAAAAAACGCCGGCTAAACAAAATAAACAACCGGGTATTGAAGCCAGGATGGATCCTAAGCCCGAAGTGATCAAAGCTGATTATAAAGGAGCCGGAAAGCTTAACGAAAAAGTGGCACTAATTACAGGCGGCGACAGTGGGATCGGTCGTTCGGTGGCGGTGCATTTTGCCCGGGAAGGTGCCGATGTGGCCATTGTTTACCTGGATGAAGATATCGATGCAAAGGAAACGCAAAAAATGGTTGAAGCTGAAGGTAAAAAGTGTTTATTGATTAAAGGTGATGTTAAAAAGCCTGCTTTTTGCAAAAAAGCGGTAGAATCGACGGTTAAAAAATTTGGCAAGATCAATATTCTGGTGAATAATGCCGGTATGCAGGTACCGCAAAAAGATCCGAAGAAAATTGACGACAAACAATTGGAAGATACTTTCCGTACCAACATATTCGGTTATTTTTATTTTGCAAATGAGGTATTGGAGCATTTTCACACAGGCGATTCGATTATTAACACCACCTCCGTAACCGCTTACCGTTCTTCGCCAAACCTGATCGATTATTCTTCAACTAAAGGCGCAATTACTTCTTTTACACGGTCACTGGCTACAAACCTGGCCAAAACAGGTATCCGTGTTAATGCCGTTGCACCCGGGCCGGTATGGACACCACTTATTGTATCCACGTTTGATCAGGAAAAAATAAAATCATTCGGATCTGAAACGGCGATGGAGAGGGCAGGGCAACCTTCAGAATTAGGACCAGCCTATGTTTTCCTGGCTTCTGATGATGCTTCTTTTATTACCGGACAAGTGATTCACGTAAACGGTGGGGAAGTGGTAAATGGTTAATGCTTACCTTTAGCCTAAATATCATACTATGGCATCAGATCAACCAAAAGATTGGCGTTTTAAACTGCACGAGGTAATTTACGAATCGAATACCCCAGCGGGCAAAGCCTTTGATGTTGGTTTATTGATCGCCATTTTTTCCAGTATTATTGTCGTAATGCTCGATAGTGTGGTAAGCATCCACTTAAAATATGGGAAACTGTTCAACATCACCGAATGGATTTTTGCAGCACTCTTCACCATCGAGTATATTTTAAGGTTGGTCAGTATCCGCAAACCGATCAGGTATGTATTAAGTCCGTTAGGCATTATTGATCTCATTGCATTACTGCCCTCATATTTAAGTATATTTTTTATCGGCGCACAGTCGTTGCTTGTTTTCAGGGCCTTAAGGTTGCTCCGTGTCTTCAGGATCTTTAAACTTGGTCACTTTTTAACCGAAATCAATTTTTTAACCCAGGCCTTAAAAAACAGTGTACGCAAGATCAGTATATTCCTGCTTACCGTTTTAACTATTACCGTGATTCTGGGCTCGATTATGTATCTGGTAGAAAAGCGTGAAAATGGGTTTTCCAATATTCCGGAAAGCATTTATTGGGCCATTGTAACCATCACTACAGTAGGTTATGGTGATATTTCGCCCATTACACCGCTTGGCAAATTTGTGGCTTCTGTGGTCATGTTGATTGGTTATGCCATTATAGCGGTACCTACCGGAATTATTACCCACGATATCGCCGTTGCTTCCCGGCAGAAAAAAGAAATGCCGGAATCGTGCCCGAGCTGTAGCAGGGAAGGACATGATAGCGACGCCCTGTTCTGTAAATATTGCGGATCATCACTATTTAAATAAAAAAAATGCCAGAATGATGATCAATCTGGCAATACTCATTTATATGTGCGTTTCTGAATTATAACATTTTACTATCGTCTTCATCATAAGCATTGGGGTCTTTATCCAGTTCCTCAATATCTGATTCATTGTAATCCCCGGTTTCTTCCTGGTCTTCATCATCCTCTTCATCTTCCGGGCCTTCAATTTCTTCATTTAATTGTGTGCCTTCACCATCGGCAAATGGGACCTCATCTTCGGTATATTCATTATCATCAGGTTCAGGCGTGGTATGCCCTTCAGCAGCATTTCCCTGCGATCGGTTGATCTGAAACTGTTCGATGTTTTGAATTTCTTCTTCTGGTTGATTATTTTCTAGATTTTCCATGGTATGTTCTTTATTAATAGAACAGGTTCAAATCCGATTAAGTTTAAACAAAATATATATTTAAATATTTGCCGCTGTTGGCTTCCTGAGCAAGATGGGTTATTTTTCAAACTTTTTGATTGCTGTAAAGGTTGTAATACTATACACCAGAACCATTTAGCCATGAAAAATCATCTTTATACCATTAAAACAGCGGCAGTTGGAATTGTCATTTCAGTTATCTCGTTTAGTGATCCTGCTCAGGCCAATTTACCGCATCACATTACCATCAATCAACAAGATAGTTTAACAACAGCAGGTTTTTTGCAGCAGGCTTCTGTTTTAGGGACGAAAGCGTTATTAACCGGGAAACTGGCCTTCGATAAAGCCACAGATAAAAAAATCAAATCATTTGGTCAGATGATGGTTGTTTCTCATACCAAAGCCAGTGAAGAACTCAGGACGCTGGCGAAACTTAAAAAAGTTGATCTGCCAATGAGTTTGCCTGAAGGAGGACAACGGCCTGATGGGAGGGTGGATTCATCTCCCGAAAACCTGAGGGATACTTCACGCACTAAAAATGCAGCAGGCGAAGCAGGCAATACAGGGCAATCGAAAAAAACAGGGTACGGCGAAGCCGATGTAACCAATACAACAGAAAAACTTAAGGGCTTAAACGGAACTGCTTTTGATCAAGCCTATATAGAAATGACGGTTGCTGATCATCAAAACGCAATTGCATTGTTCGAAAAAGCTTCCCAATCTACCGACAATGTCATAAAAGCATACGCTAATAAATATTTGCCGGAACTGAAAAAACACCTGAAACAGGCTAATGCTTTAACCGGAAAATAATTTTTCAATAACACTCAATAAAATAGAAGGGCTGGTTTAATTTATTAAGCTGGCCCTTTGTTTATATGGTACTTTTTGATCAATTACTTATGAAATTTTCGATAATCCTTTAAAAAGCCCTTGCGAAATCGAAAACTGTGGTTAACTTTATTTAACTAAAACGATTTATCTAACCTGTTTAAAATACAAATACCTGATGAAATATGAGAAAACACTTATCTCTATCTATTTTATTGCTGTTTTTTACAATAAAACTATTTAGCGCACCTATTGAACTCTTATCGCCCGATAAGCGCATTAAAATATCTGTAAATATTAAAGATAGGATCGCTTATGCCATTACTTTTAATGGCGAACCCTTTTTGGCCGATTCATATTTGCAATTAAATCTCGATCAGGCTAAACTCGGTTTCAATGCAAAACTCATCAAAAAGACACTTTCTACTGTAAATACTACTTCTAACCCGGTAATTCCACTTAAAAATAGTACAGTGGTAAACCATTATAACCTGTTAAAACTCGATTTTAAAGGCGATTTCAGTGTCGAATTCAGGGCTTATAACGATGGAATTGCTTATCGTTTCATTACCAATAAAAAAGATTCGATCACAGTAAACAGTGAAGATGTGAAACTCAACTTTAACGATAACGTTAAAGCCGCATATCTGGAAACGGGTAGTTTTAAAACTTCTTACGAAATTCTATATCGTCAGGATGAACTGGGAAAGGTAAATAAGGATAAAATGAGTGTACTGCCAATTTTATTCAGTACGGGTAAGTATAAAGCGCTATTATCAGAAGCTGATCTTTATGATTATCCCTGTTTGTTTGTAAAAGCAGTAAGTGATAAAAGTGTCGATGCTGTTTTTCCGAAATTGCCTTTGTCTTTTGGTGAAGATGGTGATAGAAGCAAGAAAATTTTAAAAGAAGCCAATTATATTGCCAAAACAACCGGGAAAAGATCCTTCCCATGGCGATTTTTGGTTATTACCGATAAGGACACCCAATTGGCGGCTAACCAGATGGTGTATAAATTAAGTACGCCCAACCAGTTGCAGGATACCAAATGGATTAAACCTGGTCAGGTAACCTGGGAGTGGTGGCACAACGCTTATGTTTATGGGGTCGATTTTAAATCGGGTTACAACCAGGATACCTATAAATATTACATCGATTTCGCATCCAAATTCGGGATTCCTTACATCATCATGGACGAAGGTTGGGCGAAAACAACGCTTAATCCTTTTGAACCAAACCCCACCATCAACCTGCAGGAACTGATTGCTTATGGTAAACAGAAAAATGTAAAAATCGTACTTTGGTTTACCTGGCTGGCAGTAGAAAATAACTTCAATATTTTCGAAACGCTTGAAAAGTGGGGCATTGCAGGGGTAAAAATCGATTTTATGGATAGAAGCGACCAGTGGATGGTAAACTATTATACCCGAGTAGCCAAAGAAGCGGCCAAACACCATATTTTAGTAGATTTTCATGGCGCATTTAAACCTGCTGGTTTAGAGGTGGCCTATCCAAACGTGCTTTCTTATGAAGGGGTTATTGGAATGGAGCAAAACATTGGAGGTGGCCTGGCTACACCCAACAATAACTTATTTCTGCCTTTTCTGCGTAATGCTGTTGGTCCGATGGATTATACTCCCGGAGCCATGCGTTCGGCACATAAACAGGATTACAAACCGAGCTGGGTAAATACCATGAGCATTGGCACCAGGGCACACCAATTGGCCATGTATATTGTTTTCGAAAGTGGTTTGCAAATGCTAGCCGATAATCCTTTTAATTATTTACGCGAACCGGAAACCACTTCTTTTATTACCAGTGTTCCGGTAACCTGGGATGAAACCAAAATTTTGGAGGCAAGCGTGGGCGAATATATCGTTACTGCCAAACGCAAAGGCGAGAAATGGTTTATTGGCGCAATGGGCAATGATCAAAAGCATGACCTAAAAATTGAAACCAGTTTCTTAAAGCCAAATACAAACTACCAGATTACGCTAATCAAAGATGGGATCAATGCCGATTTTCAGGCTATGGACTTTAAACGTATAGTAAAGCCGGTTAAAGCAGGCGAAACAATTGATATCAATATGGTAAAAGATGGCGGATTTGTAGCGGTGATCGAGTTAGTTAAATAGTGTAATTGTTAATGCGATATCGTCATTCTCGCGCATGCAGAAATCTTAATGCAAATAATCACACCTTAATGTATTAAGATTCCCAATCAAGCCGATAGCTATCGGCTTGATTGGGAATGACGACTTTTCAATAGATCATTTAAACTCCCTTTTTATTGGAAAAGAATAGCTGCTATGCTAAAGGATAGCGCTATCCTTTGGTATAGTAATAGCTTTTTGATACTTCGTATCCATAATTTTGTCGGGCATAAAAAGGCAAAAAAAATGAAAATATTACATCTTATATCAAGCCCAAGGGGCGGAGCATCTTTCAGTGTTAAATTGGGAAATGCCATAGTAGAAAAATTACAGGCTGCAAATCCTGACAGCACTTTAGTTACCCGTAATTTAGCCGAATCTCCATTTCCACATCTGGAAGAGGTTCACATTAATTCTTTCTTTACACCCAAAGAAAACCATACACCGGAGTTCGTTGAAGCTATAAAACATTCTGATGAGGCCATTGCTCAACTTAAGGATGCCGATGTACTGGTAATCGGAGTGCCATTGTATAATTTTGGTATTCCTTCTACTTTAAAATCATGGATTGATCACATTGCTCGTGCAGGTCAAACATTCAGTTATTCTGAAAATGGTCCGGAAGGTTTGGTGAAAAACAAAAAACTGTATCTAGCCATCTCTTCGGGTGGTATATATTCAGAAGGACCAATGAAAGCTTACGATTTTACTGAATCTTATTTAAGATCGGTTCTTGGTTTTATGGGGATGACCGATATTACGGCCTACAGGGCAGAAGGCTTAAGTATACCAGATCTTAAAGAGGTGGCATTGGATAAAGCGATCGAAAGTATAGTATTTTAAGTCATTGTTTAATGGTCATTAGTTCAATAGTCATTAGTTCATTGGTAAATTCGTTGATTGTATAAATCGACTTAGGACTATGGACTAATGACATTGGACTAAACTAAGCTGCTAAATATTTCTCAACCCTGCTTGCAAAATCGTTTAAATCAAAAGGTTTGTTGATAAAATCTTCTGCATCACACTTTGCCTTAACTGCATTTAAATGGTTATTGGCCGACATCATCATCACCGGGATGTTGTGTGTTTTAATGTTCCGTTTTAAGCTATTACAGATATCTAAACCATTTCCATCAGGTAGCATAATGTCTAAAATTACCATATCTGGTAAGCTTTTTCCCATTTGAAGCCAGAAATCGTTTGTATTGGGACAGGTTCTCACTTCGTAAAGTTCTTCAATTAATAAGAATTCGATAATTTCCCTAATGTTCGGGTTATCTTCCACTACATAGATGCACTTTTTCATAAGCTCTACTGTTTATGATAGAATAACCTGTCTCGTTATCAGATGTTTAAAGGAGTTATGCACATTAATAGAGTTATCAACCTTTAGTATCTGATGTCATGCTTTTATCCAATTTTACATTTTACTAAAAAAAATATAATAATAATTTTTATTACTAATATTTTTAGTATAAATTTGTTTAAGAGACACCGATATGTTAAGTGATATCAATAGCGTAAACTAAACATATTAAACTGATTATTTTAAACAAAAGGCTTTTTGACAAGTTTGTTTGCTAATATATTTTCTATGACCGTTACCGTTTTACCCATATTCCAAACAGATTTTATTCCAGATCCTTCATTAGGGAAGATTATGAATGAGCGATTGCGCATTGCTGCGGCAGATCTGCAGGATATTCATTTACAGCACCTGCATGCAATTGGGCAACGGAGTGATGACGTAGTAGTTTATTTGAGCTACAATCCAAAATATAAAATGAGGTGGCGGGTGGTGAACGATGTTCCGGAAGAAGTAGAAGGTTTTGTTACGCAGATTTGCGGTAATTTAGGCTACATTCAATGGAAAACAGCCGGAATTAATGTTTTTAAAGGGATTTAATAGTGAACTCGCAAAGCCCTTTTTGTTGGCGGTAGCACTATCCGTATCGTCATTTCGAGCGGAGTGCAACGGAGTCGAGAAATCTGTCTAGTGAGTAATTCTGATTTAGATCTCTCCATTCCACTGCGTTCCAGTCGAGATGACGACTTGGTTTATAAAAAATGTTATTGCTAATTAGCCTTACAGTATTGTTAGTAAGACACAGGCTTTTATCTATTAAACCAAAAACCCACCGCCTAATAAATCGTTTCCTTCGTAAAATACTGCCGATTGGCCCGGTGCAATTGCCGAAACATTATGATCGAACACTACACGCATTTTATCTTTCTCCTGAACAATTGTACTTAACATTCCCGCATCTTTATAACGGATTTTCGTAATGACATCATTCATCGGTTCTTCAATGCTGGCATATTTAACCAGGTTTACATTACGTACCATTGCTTCTTTACGCTCCAGTTCATCGGCCTTGCCTAATACAACGGTATTGCTTTCTGGCAAAATCTGGGTTACAAACATTGGCTCGCCAAATGCTACGCCCAAACCTTTGCGCTGACCGATGGTATAAAAAGGATAACCTTTATGTTGTCCTACTACCATTCCATTACTTAAAATGAAATTTCCGCCGGCTACTCTGTCTTCTAAATCTTCTACTTTATGTTTTAAGAAAGCCCTGTAATCGTTATCAGGCACGAAACAGATTTCGTAACTCTCCGATTTTTTGGCCAGTTCTTCCTGTCCCATATCTAAAGCCATTTGTCTGATGTCAGATTTGGCAAAACTGCCCAAAGGGAATTTCGTACGCGAAAGATTTTCCTGCGAAACACCCCACAATACATAAGATTGATCTTTGTTTTCGTCTTTTCCTTTCGAAATTACATAACGGCCGCTATCTTGCTGACGGATATTGGCGTAATGCCCCGTTGCAATAAATTCGCAGTCCAGTTTATTGGCACGTTTTAAAAGCGCTTCCCATTTAATGTGCGTATTGCACAATACACATGGGTTTGGTGTTCTTCCTGCAAGGTATTCATCAACAAAATTATCGATTACATAATCGCCAAATTCATCGCGGATATCTAAAATATAGTGTGGAAAGCCATAGTTTACGGCAAGTGTACGGGCATCGTTAATGCTATCCAGCGAGCAACAGCCAGTTTCCTTACTGCTACCGCCAGAGGTGGCATAATCCCAGGTCTTCATGGTTAAGCCAATAACCTCATAACCCTGCTCATGCAACATTACAGCCGCTACCGAACTATCAACCCCGCCACTCATGGCAACCAGAATTCTACCGTGTTTACTCATCTTAAAAATATAAGGATGCAAAAATAAGGTTTATTTAGCTGAAATTATTTAAAGGAAGTCAGTTACTTGTAAAAAGCGGCAACTAAATTATTTGCGTTTATTTCTTAGTTGTATTAAGGTGGTCAATATTATTTGGAAAATGAGCGGTTTAGTGTTAATGGCTGCCGGTAGCCCTGCTATCACTTCAAGTCCTCGCTGCGCTGTGGGCTTTACGCTTATATCAGGTTTATTTAACAGAGCCTGTAGTCTAAGCAACATAAACCCCGCAGGTTTTTAAAACCTGCGGGGTTTGAAAATGCAATAAATCGTATCTTCAACAATCTAAAATGTATTTTTTGTTTTACTTAAACGTTTTAGTCTTAGGTTTTATGCATATTTGGAGATAAATTTATACCTTAGAATTTTCAACAAAACAAGCTAATTTTAAAAAGATATGATTAAAAAAGTTATCCTGCCTTGTCTTTTGCTCTCAGCCATGGTGGCATCGGCACAGCAGAACCTGGTGCAGTATGTTAAGCCCATTATCGGCACCTCTAAAATGGGACATACCTATCCGGGTGCTACCGTTCCCTTTGGTGCGGTGCAGTTAAGTCCCGAAACCGATACTTTATCTTACGAAGTAAACGGAAAATACAATGGCGACGTATATAAATACTGTGCGGGTTACAAGTACGAAGATAAAACCATTACCGGTTTTAGTCATACACATTTTAGCGGCACAGGCCATTCTGATCTGGGCGATTTTCTGATCATGCCTACACAGGGAAAATTACAATTAAACCCTGGTACGGCATCAAATCCAAAAGGCGGTTACCGTTCGGCGTTTTCTCATGCCAACGAAGTTGCAGAGGCTGGCTACTATAAAGTGAAATTGGATGACGACAACATCACCGCAGAACTCACCTCAACCACAAGGGTAGGGATGCACCAATATACTTTTCCTAAATCGGATCAATCGCACATTATTTTGGATCTGATGGCTGGTATTTACAATTACGAGGAAAAAACCGTCTGGACTTATGTTCGTGTGGTAAATGATACTTTAATTACAGGGTACCGCCAAACCAATGGTTGGGCCAGAACGAGAACGGTTTATTTTGCGATGAGCTTTTCTAAACCATTTAAAAGCTACGGACGTAAAAGTTACGATGCCAAACAGGCTTACAGAGGTTTCTGGGGTAAATTTAACCAGGAACAGAACTTCCCTGAAATTGCAGGCAAGAAGTTGAAAATGTTCTTCGATTTTGATACGCAGGAGGGAGAGAAGGTCAAAATTAAATTTGCTTTGTCTCCGGTTAGTCAGGAAAATGCTTTAGAAAACATGCGTGCAGAAATTTCAGGCTGGGATTTTGAAAAAGTAAAAGCACAGGCACAAGCTACCTGGAACAAAGAGTTGAATAAAATCCAGGTAACTACTTCTAACGATAATAAAATAAACTTTTATACCGCTTTATACCATGCTTACATCAATCCAACAACCTATACCGATGTTAATGGCGAATATAAAGGTTTAGATCAGGGTGTACATAAAGCTGATGGTTTTACCAATTATACCACTTTCTCGCTATGGGATACTTACCGCGCTTTACACCCATTCTTTAATATTACGCAACCGGGCCGAAGTAATGATATGGTGAAATCGATGCTGGCGCATTACGATCAGAGCAGTTTGCACATGTTGCCAATATGGTCGCATTATGCCAACGATAACTGGTGTATGAGTGGTTACCACAGCGTTTCAGTAATTTCTGATGCGATTATCAAAGGAACTTATACGGGAGATCCGAACAAAGCATTGGATGCCTGTATCGCAACAGCTAAACACCGCGATTATGAAGGTATTGGCTATTACATCGATAAAGGTTATATCCCTGCGGAAAAATCGGGCATTTCAGTTTCAAACAACTTAGAGTATTCTTACGATGACTGGTCTATTGCACAATTAGCAAAGAAATTAAATCGTATGGATGTTTATAACGAATTTATCAAACGTTCTAACAACTGGAAGAACAATTACGACAGTGCTTCGGGTTTTATGCGTCCGAAACTGGCAGATGGAACATTTAAAAAAGAATTTGATCCGAAAGATACCGAAGGACAAGGGTTTATTGAAGGAAACAGCTGGAACTATAGTTTCTTCGTTCCGCAAGATCCTGCTTCACTGATCGAAATGATGGGCGGTAAAAAGAAATTCGCCACCCGTTTAGATACTTTATTTACCATGCATTTACCAGATGAGTTTTTCGCTCATACAGAAGACATTACCCGCGAAGGTATTATAGGCGGCTATGTTCATGGAAACGAACCGGCACACCACATTGTATATTTTTACAACTGGACCGATCAGCCATGGAAAACACAGGCTCAAGTTCGTCATATCTTAAACATGCAGTATAAACCTACTGCTGATGGTTTAGGCGGAAACGACGATTGCGGGCAAATGAGCGCCTGGTACATGTTTTCTTCTTTAGGGTTTTATCCGGTAGCACCAGGTTCTGATATATATTCGTTAGGAAGTCCTTTGGTTAACAATGCGGTAATCAATTTAGAGAACGGCAAAACTTTCACGGTCGAAGCCATTAAACAAAGTGATAAAAATGTATATGTAGAAAAGGTTTTATTAAACGGCAAAGAAATTACCGATCATAAAATCAAACATGCTGACATTACAAACGGTGGAAAGCTTAGTTTTTACATGAGCTCGAAACCGAAGAAATAATATTTCTTACTCCAGAATGAAAAACCGTTGACTAATAAAGTCAACGGTTTTTTTGCTTTAAATGAAAACAATGTTTAATACCTGTGGAATTTAAGATCTTTTAACATCTATTAGCAAACCGATTAACTATTTTTAGATATTTTAATAGCATGATAAAAATAACGCTCACATTCGCATTTCTTTTATTACTAGGCATTCCTACTTTTAGCCAGTCCTCAACCTCTCGAGTTCCAATCACGGAAGTTTTTTCTTCCAACGGAAAATTTTCGGTTAAATCTTATTCGTATGATGATGAATTTCCAACAACCAGAGGTAGATCTATCGTGTATAAAGGCGATAAAGTAATGTATGAAATCAACCGTTCATTTGATGTATATACTTTTGACAGGTATTTCTTAACCATTTCGAATGACGGCTCCACAATAGCTTATCTGGCAAATGCGACTTATCGTGATGATGGTTTTAAGAATGTTATTATCTATAAGGACGGAAAAAGAGCAGAAACTTATACTACAAAGGAATTTTCGAGCTGTAATTCTGATGTAGAGAAATGCAATCTGTTTTACGATAATTCGCGTACGGTAATCGATTATCAAAAAAGTAAACCGGAGCTTATCATATTTAAAGAAGGCACAACAGATGAAGAAAAGTTTTTAAACGAGCAGTATGTGCTTAACTGTAATGATATTATTTACTGTGTAGATACAAAGAAGATGGTAACGTTATACGATCTTAAAAAGTGTGAGATTATATCAAAAGTTCCTTTCGCATCTGTTTATCAAAAGCTCAAAAAACTTAAACGCGAGATCCCAAAAACCGATTTTTTCGAATATGCGTATAAATACATTCCAGATTTTGTGATCAGGCAAACCCAAAAAAAACTTGCAGTTGAGATGGAAAATAAGACCGGGTTAAAGTATGTGGGTATAAACACCACCGACTTTTTTAATTATAAAATATATCGGATCGTTTTAGCGGGCTACCTTACAAAAAACGGCAATTTTGAAATTGATACATTAAGTTGTGCCAAAGAAATTGATGAAAATAAGATTAGGGAAATAATGACAAGGAATACTTTCGATGCCGGTTTTATATCTGAAAAAATAGAAAAACAATATTTCAGGTTCTTTTCTGGCGGTTTCAGGAACCCTGTTGATTCTCTGGCTAAACAAGAGCTTTTGGTAGAGAAAGAAGAGCAAAAGAAGGAACGTGCCAGGCGGCTAACATTAGATTCTATTAATCATGTTTATATTCCCGTTAATCTTAACGATTGTTTTCTGCAGTTAAATAAAACTTTAAAACCAGTTGACCGGGAGATGATTAAAAATTTTAAAGAAAGAAGCGATGTATTGAGCTTACATCATGGATTGGGTATGTGGATCAGGAATAATTGGGGATTATGGGGAGGTTCCAGGTTACAAAGTTACTTTGCGCAAAGGGGTTTTTCTGAACCTGATGGGGTATCCGGTATCATTTTAGATGAATATTATGGCTGGCTTAAGGGAAATCAGGAAGCTGGATCCAATTTTGAATCAAAGTATACCATAAAGAACTAATGCACAAATAAATGATGCCGTTGTGAGTATGGCTTAAAGTAATATCACCAAACTACCTCCTACAATCATCCCTCCACCAATTAATGTCTTCGTATCAATCGGTTCTTTTAAGATCAAAAATGCCAAACCCATTGCAATGGCTACACTTAACTTATCAATCGGGGCTACTTTAGAAACATTACCCGTTTCGAGCGCTTTAAAATAGAAAATCCATGATAAGCCTGTTGCCAATCCCGATAAACCTAAAAAGATCAGGTTATTTTTACTCAACGTTCTAAGCTGATAAATTTCTCCGGTTGCTAAAACAATGCCCCAGGCAATAAACAGGATGACTATCGTTCTGATGGCTGTTGCCACATTGCCATTAACGCCTTTTAGTCCAACTTTGGCTAAAATGGCCGTTGCAGCAGCAAACAAGGCCGAAAGTATTGCATAAAATTTCCACATGATTTAAATTTTAATTTAAAATACAAAATATTTATACACTAAGTAAAGCATCGAATCTATAGAAATTCTGTAGCGCTTAGGGGTAGGTTTAAAATAAATTTTGATATCTGATTTATCTATCGTAATATTGCGATATAATTATGGGACTTACAAAAACAGAAATCTTTACCGAAGAGCAAAATCAAATGGCAGCTTTGCTAAAAGCGATGGCACATCCAGCCCGGATAGCCATTCTGCAGCGTATCCTGAAATCAAATACCTGTATTTGTGGTGATCTGGTTGAGGAATTGGGTTTAGCACAGGCGACCATTTCTCAACATTTAAAAGAACTCAAAAATGCCGGTATTATACAAGGGACCATTGAAGGAGTGAGCGTTTGTTATTGTATTGAACCCAAAACCTGGACATTACTTCAAAATCAGTTGGGTAATTTCTTCTCATCGTATAAAGGAGAACAAAACTGCTGCTAAAAAAATTTTTATATAAATCAATCGTTAAATTGCAATATTATGATTAATACTTCCTCAATAGAATGGAGCAGCTTTAAAGCTGAACTTCTACAATATCCCGGATTGCTGTTGCAGTTCCAATATGCTACTGATAAGTGGGTAAATGCCAATTACCACATTACTGAAATTAAACAGGCGACGATTACCTCAGTGGATTGCGGAGGGGTTATGAATGCCTGGACGGAAATTATTGTGCAGTTATGGGAACCCACCGAAGAAGAAGAGGGCAGGGCCATGCAGGTTAAAAAAGCATTGTCAATTATCGATCTGGTTGAAAGTAAACTGGCTTTAAATCCAAAAGGCATTGTGAAAATTGAATTCGGTAATTCAGAATTTGATACCAGACAAATGTATCCTGGTGAATTTAAAATTGACGGCGACAATCTGATCATAAACCTGACGCCCGATGCTACGCAATGTAAGGCGATAAACCGCGGCGGAAGTTGTGGTACAACTGCAACCGGTGAAGAGTGCTGTGCACCTGCTCAGCCTGAAAAAAGAAAAATCGAGTTAGTTAACCTCACTGCTGATCAAAACAGTTGTACACCGGGCAACGGTTGCTGTTAAGAATTTAAATTTTAAAAGAATGAAAAATGTATTGGTGCTTTGCACCGGAAATAGTTGCAGGAGTCAGCTTGCAGAGGGATATTTAAAATATTTTGCTCAAAACAAAGCAAAAATCTATAGCGCAGGTATCGAAGTGCATGGCGTAAACCCCAGGGCAGTTAAAATAATGGCAGAAGATGGGATCGACATTTCCAGCCAAACATCAAATAATATAGAAGAATATTTTGATGTTCCTTTTGATTATGTGATTACAGTTTGCGATCATGCGAAAGAAAGTTGTCCTTACTTCCCAACGCAGGCCATAAAACTGCACCAAAACTTTCCCGATCCGGCTAAAGCAGTAGGTACTGAAGCCGAAATTATGGCGCAATTCAGAAGTACGAGAGATTTGGTTAAAGCTTACATGGAGGATTTTGTAAACGAAAATTTAAAAGGATAACATGTTGGCAAATAATTGTACGCCTGTAGTTAAACGAAAACAGCTCAGTTTTTTAGACCGCTATTTAACGATCTGGATTTTCTTATCGATGCTTTTAGGTGTATCGCTGGGCTATTTATTTCCTTCTTCCACTGTGTGGATCAGTTCTTTTTCCAATGGAAATACCAACATTCCTCTGGCAATTGGATTAATCCTGATGATGTACCCGCCATTGGCAAAAGTAAATTATCAAAACCTGGGCGAGGTATTTAAAAATACCAAGGTTTTGGGGGCTTCGCTGGTTTTGAATTGGATCATTGGCCCATTTTTAATGTTTTTCCTGGCGATTATCTTTTTACATGGTTATCCTGAATACATGGTCGGTTTAATTATGATCGGTTTGGCCAGATGTATTGCCATGGTGGTGGTGTGGAACGATCTTGCCGAGGGAAACCGTGAATATGCTGCTGGTTTGATTGCCCTGAACAGTATTTTTCAGGTATTGCTTTACAGTGTATTCGCCTATTTTTTTATTACCATTTTGCCGCCTTTATTTGGTTTAAAAGGCTTAGTTGTATCCATTTCTATTTTAGAGATTGCAAAAAGTGTAGGGATTTACCTGGGCATTCCATTTTTAACGGGCATTTTAAGTCAAAAAATACTGATTAAATGGAAAGGCGAAAAGTGGTTCCGCTCAATTTTCATCCCAATGATTTCTCCGATAACCTTAATCGCGCTGTTATTTACCATTGTGGTAATGTTCAGTTTAAAAGGAGAATTAATTGTGCAGATCCCAATGGATGTGCTGCGAATTGCCTTGCCATTGGTAATTTATTTTGTGGTAATGTTTGTGATCAGCTTCTTTGCCGGCAAATATTTTGGTGCAGATTACAGCAAAAGTACCGCTATTGCTTTTACCGCTACCGGCAACAACTTCGAATTGGCCATCGCAGTGGCCATTGGTGTATTCGGCATCCATTCGGGTCAGGCATTTGCTGGTGTAATCGGTCCGTTGGTAGAAGTACCAGCATTAATTGTGCTGGTTAGTTTGGCGAAATGGTTACGGAGGAGATATTTTGATGTGTAAGATTATCAATATTTAATCCTAAATTAGAAATCTAAATTTTATCCTAAGCTCTTAATCTAATTATCTCTGAAAACAATTTACGTCTTGCTATTGGGTAGCTTATTGCTGTTTGGTAGTTTTTCACCAAAAACAAATCTAAGAAAAGAACCTGTTGCTACTTGCTATGGATTAAGTCCCTGTGATGCATGTTCTACCTGCTCGAGCTGCAAATACTGCAATAACGGTGGAACCTGTGGCATCTGTAGTTCAAAAATCTCAAGATCGAAAAGTTTTTATAGCCAGCCAAAGAAAGTCAGTAGTTCTACATCAGTTTATGTTGGGCAATGCAAAGCATTAACAAAAAAAGGGGCGAGATGTAAAAGAAACGGGGATAGTAGTGGTTATTGTTGGCAACACGGTAAATAAAAATAAACAGTTTATCGTCCATAAAACTTTATTTTCTATGTTCCAATTGATCTTAATAGTCCTTGCTCAAGCGCAATTTATAGGCTTTGGGTTTTGGAGTATCTGGTATTGTGTTTTTCATGTATCTCCAACTATACAAAAGTTAGATCGTACACCAAGTTTAGTAATCAAGTATGCTGCATTTATTTACTTTATCGTCAAGATAAGTTTAGCCCTGTTTAACATTTTCTCCTCTAAAGCTGAAGAAAGATACGGCTATGTAGATTTTTATTTTGGACCTGGTTGGTTCATTTCATGGTTCGATGTGATCTGGTACCTGATATTAAGCCAATTACTTTGGATCAGTTTTTTCTTAAAATCTCGATGGTACAGGCTTTTCAATGGTTTGCTAGCGATTATTCCACTTTTTTTGATAAACAGATTCTTGGAATGGTACGACTCAACTACTTATAATAAATATTTGAGCATTGAACAAGTAAATATTGCTGTCTTTTACTTGATCAATTTGAGTATTTATTTAATGATGATGGTCGTCATCCAATTTTTTATGGATAGATGGAAAAGATTTAGAAACAAGTTTTTAACATAATTATCAAGAACCGACTAGCTGCCAGTTCTTGATAAAATAATAATTAAGCGCCAACCTCGTCAAAGTTAGTGGCAGTAGCCAGATATTTCCAATTGGCCATATCTCTTTGTACATCTGCAATTTTAGCATCTGCAACCTGATAAGCATCAGGCCCAAGGAATAAATGAAGCGGCGGATTTTCGCTTTTTGCAGCTTCAATAATTACCTCAACCGCTTTTGCCGGATCACCAGGTTGTTGGTTGTTGATGTCGTTTTGGTGTTTAGCCTGCGATTCGCGTACCTCTTTATAAGCATCAATTGGTGCACTTGGCACTGCTAATGATCCTTCTGTTAGAAACGCAGTTCTGAAATAACCTGGTTCTACCACTGTTGCTTTGATGCCCAGTGATTTTACTTCAGCTGCTAATGACTCCGTAAAGCCAACTACTGCAAATTTTGTAGCACAATAGATTCCGAAGCCCGGGAAATTGCCTGAAAATCCACCTATCGATGAAATATTGAAAATATGCCCAGATTGTTGTTTTCTTAATTGAGGAAGCACTTTTCTGATCACATTTAAGGAACCGAAAACGTTTACATCAAAATTTTCTCGCGATTCTTTATCGCTTAATTCTTCCAATGCACCAACCATGCCGTAACCAGCGTTGTTTACCACTACATCAACCTGACCAAATTTGCTAATGGTTTGACTCACTGCAGTCTCTACACTTTCTTCATTAATTAAATCAACGCTTAACGGTAAAAAGTTTTCGTGTTCACCAACCGCTTTGATTAAATCGTTTAAATTTCTTGAAGTTGCGGCAACATTAGTGCCGTTGTTTAATAATGTTTTTACTAAGGTTAATCCCAGACCTTTGGACGCGCCTGTTACAAACCAAACTTTTTGATTTTCCATGATATTGTTTTTTAGAATGAAATGAATTGATTGGAAGGCAGTCCCAAAATACTTCGGAACTGCACCCGTTTTGAATGCTAATTCGCCATTAGCTTATAATTTAATTGTCGAAATCTGTCGAAATCGTGATGGCTTTCCAGTCTTTAAACTCTTTTGTTAAAGCCTCAATCTTACCGTTTGCCCTTTGAAAAGCATCATTTCCTAATAGTAAATGTACCGGTGGATTAGGCATACTGGCCAGCGAAATCATGGCAGCAGCGGCTTTTTCCGGATCTCCAGCCTGTTGGCCATCCATTTTTAAATATTTGGTGTGTATTGCCCTTACCTCTTCATATTCAGCAAGTGGATTAGCAGCCAAAATCAACGAATCGGTAGTTAAGAAACTCGTTCTGAAAGCTCCGGGTGCAACCACAGTTACTTTTACACCAAATTCTTTAAGGTCTTCGGCCGATACTTCCGATAATGCAATAACCGCCGATTTTGTTGCAGCGTATATTGCCCAGCCAGTTGCGCCTGCAATACCTGCAATTGATGCAATGTTGATGATATGCCCCGAGTGTTGTGCCCTTAAATAAGGTGAAGCTTTTCTGATTACATTTAACGTTCCGAAAACATTAACATCAAAACTATTGCGTGTTTCGGCATCAGTTAATTCTTCAATGCTGCCTCCGATGCCATAGCCAGCATTATTGATCACCACATCAATCCTTTCGAATTTTGCAATGGTCGCATTTATTGCGTCCTCCACACTTTGTTCGTCGGCCAGGTTAACAGCCAGTGGGAGGAATTTTCCCGTATCTGCATTTACAGCTTTTTTAAGCTCATCAATATTTCTTGAAGTAGCCGCAACAGATTGGCCAGCTTTCAATAATTGATTTACTAAACTTAATCCTAAGCCTTTTGAAGCTCCGGTAATAAACCAAACTTTTTTCATGCCCATAATTTTCTTCTTTTTCTTAACACAAAATTACAGTACAAATGGCTTCAGCTTATTACGTCAATCAAACTTATGATTACGAAATTCAAACAATTCGATAGGAAGTAGGGGTATGGTTGGTCAGTTTTTTAAAAAAGTTATTAAAATGTGTTGGTTCTTCAAAGCCCAGGCAATAGCCTATTTCCGATATGTTCCAGTCCGTATGTTTTAATAAAGCCTTTGCTTCGCTCAATAAACGTTCTGTAATATAGTTTGTGGTGGTTTTACCGGTAGTTTCTTTAATGGCCCTGTTTAAATGGTTTACATGTACCGAAAGTTGCGCGGCATAATCTTTAGCCGAACGCATGGTAAGCCTTTGCGTAGTAGTTTCAATGGGGAACTGGCGTTCCAGCAGTTCTGTAAAAACGGAAGTAATTCTGGTATTGGCGTCAGTATGTTTGAATAAACTTTCTGATGGTTGTGTTTTTAAGGCAAAGTGGGTAATCTCGGTAATGTAATTCCGAAGCAGGTCATACTTGTAGATATAATCTGTATTAATCTCTTCAACCATTTTGGCGAAAATAGCCTCTATCTGTTTGTCCTGTTGTTCGTTTAATATATATGCAGGTTTTCCGCCAGGAGTAAACATGGGTAAATCGCCGATGTTTCCACGGATCTTTTCCGTAAAAAAAGCTTCAGTAAAAATGCAGAAATAACCGGTTACATCACTTTGTTTTCCACTGGCCAGTTCCCAGGTATAAGGAACCAGGGGATTGAAAAAAATCAGCGCTGTTCCATCTATCTCGATACTTTTATCGGCGTAATGGTATACATTATGACCACGGGTAAGGCAGATCTTATAATAATCCCTTCGGTTGTAACTCATCGGTTTTGAGTCGTCCCTTAAACAATCTTCCAGTTTAAAAACGTTAAAATGCCCAACGCCATTCTTTAGATTATCCGGCATGAAACTAAATTTGTTCTGATAAAAGTCTTCTATGCTTTCTGGTTTGTTCATAAATCAAAGTTACAAAATTCAAACGTAAAACAAATAATGTGCTTTTATCTGTTGATTAAAACAAGTCGTAAATTAATTTACTTCAAGTAAAAGGAGATTCTGATGATAAAATAATTTGTCATTAATATACCGATTGGTATATATTTACATCGTCAATTCAGAACAACATGACCAAAGCAGAAAAAACGAGAAATTTCATTGTAGAGAAAACCGCGCCAATTTTTAATATGAAAGGTTATGCAGGTACTTCTTTAAATGACATTACGGCTGCTACAGGTTTAACCAAGGGTAGTATTTATGGCAACTTCGCCAATAAGGATGAAGTAGCACTGGCAGCTTTTGATTATAACCTGAATAATGTATCAAGCAGGATAGAGGCTGAAATGAACCGGCAGGCCAGTATAAAAGATAAGCTTTTGGTGTACATCGATATTTATCAGAAATTTATTGATGGTTCGGTGTCAGAAGGTGGCTGCCCGGTTTTAAATACTGCAATTGATGCCGATGATACCCATCCCAAATTGCGGGGAAGAGTGTTAAAAGCTGTTTTAGACTGGAAAAATAAAATCGCTAAACTGGTTGAAGCCGGGATTGCCAATAAAGAAATCAATGTAAATCATAATCCCGAACAAATTGCCTTAACCATTATTGCCATGGTAGAAGGAGGCATCATGATTTCCAAACTAACATCAAAAACCGAATACTGGAACCTGATTATGGGCTCCTTAAAAAAATATGTAGATAGCCTCGGCTAAAAATTTTTAACCAAAAATATACCGATTGGTATTTTAATATGGAAAGAAGCAGAACAATAACCTGGGATGACCCGATGAAAGGCGCAAAAGAAGCCATGCAAATGGATGGAATTGCTTATTTAAAAGCCATGAGTGATAACAAATTTCCTTTGCCACCACTTTTACATACGCTGGATTTCAGCGTTAGTATAATTGAAGCCGGAAACGTAGTTTTTGAATTTACACCACAGGAATTTCATTACAACCCGATCGGTACCGTGCACGGAGGAGTAATTACAGCCATTTTAGATTCGGCGATGGGCTGTTCTGTACACTCGCTTTTACCTGCCGGGAAAGGTTATACCACTTTGGAACTTAAGGTGAATTTCCTGAAAGCCATCACCATTAAAACCGGAAAATTAAAAACCATTGCTAAAGTAATCAATCTGGGCGGTCGGACTGCCTTGGTAGAAGCACAATTGGTTGATGAAAATAATACTGTTTACGCTCATGCAGTGAGCACTTGTTTAATCTTAAAATTTTAAAAAATATAAAAATGAAAACTTCACAAAATACTGTTTTATTGATCGGCGGAACTGCCGGTATCGGTTTAGAAATCGCAAAACAATTAACTGCTTTAGATAATCATGTGATTATTACCGGCAGAAACCAGGAAAGACTGGATACAGCTGCAGCATCACTACAAAATGTAACCACCATTCTGTCTGACGTGAGTAAAGCCGGAGATGTAGATCAATTGGTAGAAAGGATTAAAGTAGATTTTCCTCAGTTAGATATCATAATCAACAATGCTGGTAGGGCAATTCTTTATAATTTAGCAGACCAAGGTCAGGATGCTTTTGCAAATGCAGAAGATGAAATGCTGACCAATTACCTGTCAATCATCAGGATCAACCAAAAATTATTGCCTGTTTTATTAGCGCAAGAATCATCTGCTATTGTAAATGTATCTTCAATTGTGGCTTACGTTCCTGGTATTACATTACCAACTTATGCAGCCAGTAAAGCAGCACTTCATTCGTACAGCACTTCTTTAAGGTTAAGTTTGGAAGAAACATCGGTAAAAGTTTTCGAGTTGATGCCTCCATTGGTGGATACCGAATTTTCGAAAGAAATTGGTGGACATAACGGCATCAAACCATCTGTGGTAGCCGACGATTTATTGGCTGCCTTGGCAAATGATGAATACGAGATCAGGGTGGGTGATACCGCTAAGATTTACGAACTCTTCAGACAATCGCCAGTAGATGCTTTGAATGTAATGAATGCCAGCAGAAAGGCCAATATTGATTCGGTTCAACATTAACCTTAAATGAACAAGTAAGGATTTTCCTTTGCTTTTATTATGACATTTCTCACCGCAGGAATGCTTACTTTCGCGGCAGTAAGTGTAAAAACTCAAATGATCGGCCATATTAAATGGCTGATCATTTGAGCTTAGTGACTAAAAAACAATAAAATGAAAAGAGTAGTAGTAACAGGTTTAGGTGCGATAACCCCGCTTGGCAATACTGTTGAACAATTTTGGCAACAAATATTAGCTGGAAAAAGTGGCATTGGCCCAATTACAAAATTTGATTCGAGTAAATTTAAAACACAATTCGCAGGTGAAGTAAAGGGTTTTAATCCTGAAGAATACCTGGAGAAAAAAGAGATTAAAAAGTACGATCTTTTTACGCAATATGCCATCGGCTCGAGTGATCAGGCGATAAAAGATGCCGGATTGGATTTCAGTACCATGAACGATGATCAACTGGCCGAAGTTGGGGTAATCTGGGCAACCGGAAATGGTGGTATTGGTACTTTTGAATCACAGTTGGAAGAATTTCATGCCGGAGACGGAACACCAAGATTCAATCCTTATTTCATTCCGAAAATGATTGTGGATATCGCTGCCGGAGCGATTTCTATCCGTCATAAATTACGCGGACCAAATTATTGCACGGTTTCGGCCTGTGCATCGTCCAATACCGCAATTATTAATGCATTTGACACCATCCGTTTAGGAAAGGCAAGTGTGATGATTGCAGGTGGTTCGGAAGCTGCTTTGACCAAATCATCAGTTGGTGGCTTTAATGCAGCCCAGGCTTTATCTAAAAACAACGAAGATCCTCAGGGTGCTTCTAAACCTTTCGATAAAGATAGGGATGGTTTTGTGATGAGTGAAGGTGCCGGTGCTTTGGTTTTAGAAGAACTGGAACATGCTTTGCAACGTGGTGCCCATATTTATGCTGAAATTGTTGGCGGTGGAATGGCTGCTGATGCCTATCACTTAACAGGAACACCTCCGGATGGGATTGGTGCTGCTCTAGGGATGAAAAATGCATTAAAAGATGCCAATATTACTGCTGATAAAATCGATTATATAAATGCGCATGCTACTTCAACCGGTCTGGGAGATTTAAGTGAATTAAATGGTATTAATACGGTTTTTAATGGTTTACCTGTGGTAATAGGTGCCACAAAATCAATGACAGGTCATTTGTTGGGTGCTGCCGGTGCTGTGGAGAGTTTGATCAGTATTCTTTCAATAAGGGATAATATAATTCCGCCTACCATTAATACTAAAAACCTGGACGAAAACATTCCGAAAGGCTTGAATATTGTATTGGGCGAGCCAATTAAAAGGGAAATCAATTATGTATTAAACAACACTTTTGGTTTCGGTGGACATACGGCGAGTACGATTTTTAAAAAGTATGAAGACTCGTCATCTCGACTGTAGCGTAGCGGAATGGAGAGATCTACCTTTACTGGTCTTAGCGTCCCGCTAAGACCTTTTTTTTGCGATTTGTTTTTGCTACGGATTCACTGAACACACGGAAATATCAAACTCCCATTCTGTCATTCTGAACGCAGTGAAGAATCTTTTTAGGCAGTGCGATGGGACGCAGAGATTCTTCGTTATACTCAGAATGACAAAATCTTTACTGGTCTTAGCATCCCGCTAAGACTTTTTTTGTTAAGTTTTGTTTGCCACAGAGACACCGAAAACACGGAAGAGTTTGGGACATAGATTTCTCGACTACGCTGCACTTCGCTCGAAATGATGGAGTTAGTTCGGGTTAGCACCAATGAACCAATGGCTAATGAACAACTGAACTTACTTATCCATCAACAAATTAACCAGTTCTTTTAACTCCTCTACCTCCAATTCCAGTTTTTCGATGCGGTTTTCCAATTCAGTGGTATCAAAAGTTGGTGCTGCAATTGTTTCGGTTTCTGGTTCGTTAGTGGTTTCAGCTTGTTCTCCTAACAGGTGAATGAAACGTGCTTCTTTCTGTCCCGGTTTTTTAGGCAGTTGTTTTACAAATGCAGGTTCATCATCTGATAATTTTTGAAGTTGTTCTAAAACCTCTTCTATGCTCTCAAATTCATATAATCTACCTGAGTTACTATTGATTTCGCCTGGTGTTAACGGTCCGCGTAAAAGTAACAGGCAGATAATGGCCAGTTCCGAAGGCAATAGGGGATAAACTATCGCCAGATTATGTTTATATTTTGTAGCGCGGCTCGATCCTCCTGTGGCGGTCGAGATCAGGCCTTTTATTTTAAGTTGGTTTAACGTAAGGGTAACTGTTTCCTCATCGTAATTTACCACAGGATTTCTTGAACTTTTTTGATTACAGGCAGCTGTTAAACTGTTCAAAGTCATGGGATAATAATCGGGCGTGGTGCGGCTTTTTTCGATCAATGCACCTAAAATGCGTTGTTCTTCTGCAGATAAATCGGGAAGTGGTTTTACGTTGTCCATTTTATAAAAGTATAAATTGGCTGAATATTTTGAAAATTATTTTGTTAATCATTTATTTCTAGGAAGTTATCTGAAATATTACCGGATAGAACAATTCTAAATTTCTGATTTACTATCATTTGAACTTTAGAATTACGAACTTAGAAGAACATCCTAAAGCTAATCTATTCAAATATGAAACCTTCTGATCAAAAACCAAATAAGGGCGACAGCAGGCGCGATTTTCTTAAAAAAAGTTCCGTAATTACCGCCATTGCCTTAACGCCGGGAATCGCAGTTAAAGCAGCTGAAAGTAATACAGATGAACGTTTTGCCGAGCTATTCGAGAAAATCCCATTAAATCTGACCGTAAATAATAAAGCATACAAAGCATCAGTTGAGCCAAGGGTAACCCTTTTGGATTACCTGCGCGAAGAACTACATTTAACCGGAACCAAAAAAGGCTGCGACCATGGTCAGTGTGGTGCCTGCACTGTGCATGTAGATGGACAGCGGGTAAATTCCTGTTTAAGTTTAGCGGTGATGAATGAAGGAAAGAAAATTACCACGATAGAAGGCTTGGCAAATGGGGATTCGCTACACCCGATGCAGGCAGCTTTCATTAAACATGATGGTTTTCAATGTGGTTACTGTACATCCGGGCAGATCATGTCGGCAGTGGCTTGTATCCGCGAAGGACATACCAGTTCGAGGGCAGAAATAAGTGAATATATGAGCGGCAACATCTGCAGGTGCGGGGCTTACCCAAATATTGTTGATGCGATTGTTGATGTGAAGGAAGGAGGTGCAACGGTATGATCAATTTTCAATATTTAAGAACGACTTCAGCTAAATCAGCCATTGCTTTATTGTTAAAGGATAAGAATGCCAAATTTTTGGCTGGTGGTACCAACCTGATCGACCTGATGAAAAGAGGGGTTACCGCACCCGAAAAGCTCATTGATATCAACCACGTTCCGTTAAAACAGATCGAACAGATTGGAAATAAAATCCACATTGGCGCTTTGGCTACCAATACGGCTGTTGCAGATCATGCTTTGATAAAAGAGAAGCTGCCATTGCTTTCTTGGGCTTTACAGGCCGGTGCTTCAGCGCAACTACGCAATGTGGCTACTGTGGGAGGGAACATGATGCAGCGTACCCGTTGCGGTTATTTTTATGATACCGAAATGCCCTGCAATAAACGCCAGCCCGGTACAGGATGTGGTGCTATGGAAGGTTTTAACCGCATGCACGCCATCTTTGGAACTTCCGAAAAGTGCATTGCTGTTCATCCAAGCGATATGTGTGTCGCTTTAACTGCTTTAGATGCTGAAGTGGTACTGGCCAATGGTAAAGGTGAACGTAAGATAGCTTTTAAAGATTTTCACCGCCTGGCGGGAGATACGCCACAGTTGGATAATAACTTAAAAGCAGATGAAATGATTATCCGTGTAGAAATACCGGTAAATAATCTTGCTAAAAACTACCATTATTTAAAAGTACGCGACCGTGCTTCTTATGCTTTCGCCCTCGTTTCGGTAGCAGCGGCATTTGAACTGAACAATAATAAAATTACTGATATCCGTTTGGCTATGGGCGGTGTTGCACACAAACCCTGGCGTTTAACGGCATCCGAAAATTTCCTGAAAGGAAAAGAAGCTACTTTATCGAATTTTGAAAAGGCAGCAGGATTGGCCATGACGGGTGCTAAAGGTTTTGGCGAGAATAATTTTAAGCTGAAACTGGCTCCAAATACAATTATCGAAGCGTTGAATCTTGCAAAATCTAAAGCTTAGTTATGGAAAAGAGAATTTTAAAAGAAGATACCGATCGTGTAGATGGCATTTTAAAGGTTACCGGACAAGCTAAATATTTTGCAGAATACGAGCTTCCTGGTTTAACTTATGGCGTGTTGGTAACCAGTACCATCACTAAAGGAAAAATTACCGGACTTGATACCAGGGCAGCCGAAAATGCACCTGGTGTAATTGCTGTTGTTTCGCATTTAAATAAACCATCTGCAGCTGCTTACGAGCAGGAAGGTGGTCCGCAGATGAAAATTTTTTATACTGATAGGATTTTTTACAATGGGCAGCCTATTGCCATTGTGGTGGCAAATACCTTCGAAAGGGCAACTTATGCAGCTTCTTTAGTAAAAGCAACTTATGCTAAAGAAGAATTTAATACCGATTTTGCAAAGGCTTTAAAGGATCCTAAAGCAAAAAAACTGCAAGGGCAGGCTGATTATAAGCGGGGTATAGAAAATGCCTATAAAACAGCTGAAGTAAAACTCGAAGAGCGGTATTTTTTACCGATTGAAACGCATAATCCAATGGAACTGCATGGGATTATTGCCGATTGGCGTCCGAACAACCAGCTTACTGTTTATGCTAAAACGCAGGGTGTAAAAGCTACTCAGGGTACTATTGCCAATGTTTTTAAAATTCCGATCGAAAATATCCGGGTAAACTCGGAGTTTGTTGGAGGCGGTTTTGGTATGGCTTTACGTACCTGGCCATTGGAAATTGCAACAGTAATGGCCTCCAAACTTATTGGTAAACCAGTAAAGGTGGTTATTACGCGGATGCAGATGTTTACCATGGTGGGTAACAGGCCGGCAGCCATCCAAACCATTGGTTTGGGAGCAGATAAAAATGGAAAATTAACAGGTATCACACACCGTGCTTATGGCGAAACTTCTACTTATGAGAATTTTACCGAAGGTGTAGTGAACATGGCGAAGTTTATGTATCAATGCGATAACGTAAATACTTCTTATGCCATTGTTCCGGTAGATCTTGGAGTACCGATCTGGATGCGTGGTCCTGGTGAAGCAACCGGAGCTTTTGCTTTAGAAAGTGCGATTGACGAAATGGCGCATGCTTTAGATATGGACCCTTTGGATTTTAGGATCAAAAACGATCCTGAAACCGATCAACAAAAAAATAAACCTTTTTCAAGCAAGAATATTAAAGAAGCTTATAAAATTGGTGCTGAAAAAATAGGCTGGAGCAACCGGAAAAACAAACCGGGTAGCCTGGTCGAAGGATCATGGCAAACAGGTTATGGCGTAAGTGTTGGCGTGTTTAATGCCAACAGGGGGAAAGCCAGTGTTAAGGGAGTTTTAAAGGCAGACGGATCGTTACTTTTACAAAGTGCAACAAGCGATATAGGCCCGGGTACTGGAACCGGAATGACTTTAATTGCCAATAAACTGATGAAAATCCCGGTAAATAAAATTACTTTCGAACTGGGCGATTCTTCTTTGCCACCTGCTCCGAGCCAGGGTGGTTCTGCTACCTTATCTACTGTAGGCTCAGCTGTAAACGATGTTTGTGTGGCCCTGAAATCAGCTATTGCCGAACTGGCGGCAAATTCGAACATGGATGCAACAGCTAATTTTGTTGAGGTATTAAAAAAGAACAATTTACCTTCTATAGAGGTAACTAAAGAAAGCCAGAGTGGTAAGGAAAAAGATAATTATTCTATGTATTCCTTTTCAATCCACTTTGTACAGGTAAAAGTTCATGCTTTAACGGGTGTGGTAAAAGTGAGTAAAATTGTTTCTGTCGGCGATTCGGGCACTATTGTGAGTCCGAAAACAGCCCGTAGCCAGATGCTGGGTGGTGCAGTAGGCGGTATTGGTATGGCTTTAACTGAAGAATCTATTGTCGATCACCGTTACGGAAGATACATCAATAACAACTTTGCTGATTATCACGTTCCGGTAAATGCCGACGTACCGGAAATTGATGTCAACTTTATCAACAAACCCGATCCTTATATCAACCCTATGGGTGCAAAGGGCATGGGCGAAATTGCTTTAATCGGTTTTTCGGCAGCGGTTGCCAATGCGGTTTTTAATGCAACAGGTAAAAGGATCAGGACGTTGCCAATAACGCCTGATAAGGTATTGGCATAGTCATTCCAAAGGAGTCATTTTTTTGAAAACTTGAGTCTTATACAGATTTGTCATCCTGAGTATAGTCGAAGGATCTTTTTCTTATGATGGATACTGAAACAAGTTCAGTATGACGGATCTAGCAGACCTCGCAGGTTTTCAAAACCTGCGAGGTCTTATTTTAAGCGGTAGGTTTGTGTTAGGGATTGTAAGGGTTTAGTGCCGATTTTTATCGGTACCGGAGCGAAGCGCAGCCCTGAAAAGCCCGACCCTTTCCCGTATTTCACGGGATTGGGGAACGCCCATATTATTCTCAGTTGAGAGTTGCATAAATAGTTCTACGATTCTATCGTTTTATAAACGATAAGTTATTCAACACTCGTTAGAAACGAGCGTTAGCGGCAGAATTCCTGTACAATCACCCTCTATGGAGGATAGTAATTGCAACAATATGGCACCTGCCGAAATGAACCCGAGCTGACAAAGCATAATGCTTAATCTTCTAGCTTTGAACAAAATTTAAATATATATGATAGCTGCAAAAGGATACGCTGTTCACAGCCAAACTGATAAATTGGCTCCATGGAATTTCGATAGAAGGAATGTTGGGCCGAAAGATGTATTAATAGAAATTTTATTTAGTGGAATATGCCATTCTGATATCCACCAGGTAAGGAGCGAATGGGGACCAGCAAGGTATCCGATGGTTCCGGGACATGAAATTGTTGGACGCATTACTGAAGTGGGATCAGCCGTTACTAAATTCAAAGTAGGCGAATTAGCAGGGATTGGCTGTATGGTAGATAGCTGTAAAGAATGCCCTACCTGCAAAGGTGGTCAGCAACAGTTCTGCGAGAAAGGCGAAACCGTTTGGACTTACAATAGCGTAGAACGCGATAAAACTACACCAACTTATGGCGGTTATTCGAACAAAATTGTTTGTACGGAAGAATTTGTGGTGCATGTTTCAGATAAATTACCTTTGGCAGGTGTTGCACCATTATTATGTGCAGGTATTACCACTTATTCGCCGATTAAGCGTTGGGGAATTACAAAAGGACATAAAGTTGCGGTTTTAGGTTTGGGTGGTTTGGGCCACATGGCGGTTAAATTTGCGGTTGCCTTTGGTGCTGAAGTAACGGTTTTAAGTACTTCTCCATCAAAAGAAGCCGATGCCAGAAATTTAGGTGCACATAACTTTGTGATCACTAAAGATCCTGAGCAATTAAAACAATATGCCAAACATTTCGATTTCATTATCGATTCGGTTTCTGCACCGCATGATTACGAAATGTATTTCAAATTATTAAACGTTAATGGTGTACATATCTGTGTAGGTATACCAGCTGAACCTATAAAATTCCCGGGCTCGGGCTTGATGCATGGCAACAGGGTTTTAACAGCTTCTAGTATAGGTGGGATAGAAGAAACACAGGAAATGCTTGATTTCTGTGCAGCACACGATATTGTTTCTGACGTGGAAGTGATTAACATCAACTACGTTAACGAAGCTTATGAACGCGTATTAGCCAGTGATGTGAAATACCGTTTCGTAATTGATATGGATACATTGTAACACAATTAAAGCAGCCAGGTTTTTAAGCCTGGCTTCTTTAATTTATGACTATGCAGGTTTCAAAAAATCGATATTTCTTTTAAGTCCCGCATATTTGGTACGTTTTACTGCTGATCCTTTAAAAACCTTTTTAAAAACATCATCTGTAATTTCAGTTAAATCTTTTGCATTCAGGTCCAATAAACCATTTTCAGGTTTAAAAGCACTTTCATTGTGCGCCTTCGAAAAACGGTTCCAGGGACAAACATCCTGACAAATATCACAACCGAACATCCAGTTGCTCATTTTATCCTTAAACTCGTTAGGGATTTCATTTTTAAGCTCAATGGTGAGGTAAGAAATGCATTTAGTGCCATCTACAATTTGCGGGGCAATAATTGCATCAGTAGGGCAGGCGTCTAAACAGCGTGTACAGCTTCCGCAATAATCGGCCTGATAAGGATGATCATAATCTAATTCCAGGTCGACAATCAGCTCTGCCAGAAAGAAAAAAGAACCATTGGTTTTACTGATCAGGTTAGAGTTTTTCCCGATCCAGCCAATTCCCGATTTTTTTGCCCAGGCACGGTCTAAAACAGGCGCCGAATCTACAAAGGCCCTTCCTGAAACTTCGCCGATATTTTCCTCAATAAAATAGGTAAGTGCTTTTAGTTTATCTTTAATAACCGTGTGGTAATCCTGTCCGTAGGCATATTTGGAGATTTTTGGTGCGTTTGGATCCGATTGTTTTTCTTCGGTATAATAATTTAGCGATAAAGAAATTACCGATTTGGCGCCTTCAACCAAAAGTGTCGGGTCGAGGCGTTTATCGAAATAGTTTTCCATGTATTTCATCTCACCATGGCGATTTTGATTAAGCCATTTTTCTAACCTTGGTGCTTCTTCTTCCAGAAACTCGGCTTTAGAAATGCCACAGGCCATAAAACCCAAACGAAGGGCTTCATCTTTAATCAATTGGCTATATTTTGCAGAATTGTTGTACACCGAACTGCAAAGATAAGGCTTAGGATTTAAAACATTTTCATTTATCGCTTGTTCTAAATACAGAAACTAAATTAATTGATTATCGCGCTTCCTGATCTGGATTTTACCTGAATGGAAGGGCTTTTTAAAGATAAGATATGGAAAACATCGATCCACAACATACGGAATCAGGAGAAGCTCCTAAGCCGATTGAAAAAGATTACGAAAGTCATAAAGAAGATCCGGGACCAGCAAAACCAGCTGTTACCGAAAAAGATGAAAATGGTGGTGGACAGGCCCTGAAATGGGTGCTACCAATAGCCGTTATTATTGGCCTGATCATCTGGTTTATAATGAGAAAATAATTAGCTTTAGATTAAAATGAAAATGCCGGCTCATTAATTTGACCGGCATTTTTTTATGGGGTTATTTTAAGAGTTTTACCTGGTAAAGGTCTTTTCTGCGGTCTTTTAATACTTTTACTGTTCCGTAGTGGTGTAATTCATCCAATAAGTGTAAATCAACATCAACTACCAAAACCATCTCTGTATTTGGCGTAGCTTCAGCTTTAATGGCATTGGTTGGGAATGCAAAATCAGAGGGTGTGAAAACAGCCGATTGCGCAAACTGAATATCCATATTGTTTACTTTTGGTAAATTACCTACACAACCAGCAATGGCTACATAACATTCATTCTCAATTGCTCTGGCCTGTGCGCAATGGCGAACACGTGTATAACCGTTTTGTGTATCTGTTAAAAAAGGAACAAAAAGGATTTGCATGCCCTGATCAGCATAAATGCGGCTCAATTCAGGAAATTCTACATCATAACAAATCAAAATACCTACTTTACCGCAATCCGTATCAAAAACCTGAACCTTATCTCCACCAATCATTCCATAATATTTTTGCTCATTAGGGGTAATATGGATTTTCCTGTATTCATCTATTTTACCTGTGCGATGACAAAGGTAGGTGGCATTGTAAAGTTTCCCTTCAACCAGTAATGGCATACTTCCTGTAATAATGTTTACATTATAACTCAGGGCATACTCATGCATTTTCTGTACAATTTCTTCTGTTTTTTCGGCAAGCTTGCGCATGGCCTCAATTTCGGGCAAATGATTGTAGGGTTGAAGCAAAGGCGTGTTAAATAGCTCAGGGAACAATATAAAATCCGATTTGTAGCCACTCAGCGCATCAACAAAAAATTCTACCTGCTCATAAAATGCCTCCATATTAGGAAATAAACGCATTTCCCATTGTACTAAACCTAAACGAATGGTCATTGCAGAACGGGCAGAAGCATCTATACCTTGATAATAAATGTTGTTCCACTCAATTAAAGTGGCATATTCTTTTGATTCTTTATCACCTGGTAAATAGTTTTTTAATACTTTTCTTACGTGAAAATCATTGGAAATCTGAAAAGTAAGGGTAGGATCGTAAATTTCCTTAGATTTTACCTTGTCAATGTATTGTCGTGGACTAAGTCGATCTGCATATTCATGGTATCCTGGTATTCTACCTCCGGCAATAATACTTTTAAGGTTTAAACTTTCGCAAAGCTCTTTTCGGGCTTCATATAGCCTTCTTCCCAAGCGCAAGCCGCGAAATTCTGGGTGAACGAAAATTTCGATCCCGTAAAGCGTATCACCATTTGGATCGTGCGTAGAAAAGGAATAATCACCCGTAATGAGTTTATAGGTGTGCCTGTCTCCGTACTCGTCATATTCTACAATAATGGCTAACGAACAGGCAACCACCTTATCGTCAACTGCAATACAAAGTTGTCCTTCGGGAAAAATATTTAAAAGTTTGGCGATACTAGATTTTGGCCAGATGGAACCACCCATGCTGTCGTAAGCCTGAAGCATAGATTCTTTAAGATCTGCGTAATCTTCGAGCGTTAGTTTACGTAATTCAATATTCATAATGTTTGATTTCTACCTTAAGGAACACCAAAAGGGCTTAAATGTTCAAATGGATTTTATTTTTAGTATAAAGCATTGAACTGAAGCGCGGGGCTAAGTAGATATTTCTTAGTGTTGTCGTCATCTCGACCGCAGTGGAGAGATTTTTGAATTCAGGTAAATAGATTTCTCCATTCCGTTGCACTCCAGTCGAAATAACGACCTAACTAGGGAAGTGCAAAGTTGTTAAAACAACTTCCCCGTTTGCCCCGGATAATTCTTCTTTAAATGTTTATACGCTGCTTCGGTAACCTCCCGGCCACGTGACGTACGCATAATATAACCTTCCTGGATCAAAAACGGTTCGTAAACTTCTTCAATAGTGCCTTCATCTTCTCCTACGGCAGTTGCAATGGTTTTTAAACCCACCGGACCACCTTTAAATTTATCGATAATGGTAACCAGAATCCTGTTATCCATTTCGTCTAAGCCGTGTTCATCTACATTGAGTGCATTTAAGGCATAACGGGCAATTTCGGTATCTATATTTCCGTTTCCTTTAATCTGTGCAAAATCCCTTGTTCTCCGCAAAAGTGCATTGGCAATACGTGGTGTGCCACGGCTACGGCGGGCAATTTCGTAAGCACCTTCATCGCTGATCGGTGTTTTTAATATCTCAGATGACCGTAAAACAATTGTCGTTAGTAGTTTAGCATCGTAATAGGCTAAGCGGGCATTAATACCGAAACGCGCCCTTAAAGGAGCCGTTAACAATCCGGAACGGGTAGTGGCGCCAACAAGTGTAAAAGGGTTAAGTGATATCTGCACTGAACGGGCATTAGGACCGGTTTCAAGCATAATATCGATCTTAAAATCTTCCATGGCCGAATACAGGTATTCTTCTACCAGGGGCGATAAACGGTGAATCTCATCAATAAAAAGGATATCGCCTTCATCTAAGCCTGTTAACAAGCCTGCTAAATCGCCGGGTTTATCTAAAACAGGACCAGAAGTTACCTTAATACCCGTAGCCATTTCGTTGGCAATGATATGAGAAAGGGTGGTTTTACCCAATCCCGGAGGGCCATGCAAAAGCACATGATCTAAAGCTTCTCCACGGAGTTTTGCTGCCTGAACAAAAATCTTCAGGTTTTCCATCACTTTTTCCTGTCCCGTAAAATCTTCAAAAGCCTGCGGCCTTAAAACCCTTTCAATATCACGATCGGTAGGGGTTAAGTTGTTTGCTTCAGGATCCAGATGCTCATTCATACAGCAAATATAAAATTAAATGCTAAAAAAATTAGGATTTTTTAAATTTATCCGAAACTACCAAGTCTTTTGAGCCCGCTGTATATTGATAAAAGCCTTCGCCGCTTTTGGCGCCCTTTTTACCTGCAGCAACCATATTTACCAGTAAAGGGCAAGGCGCATATTTCGGGTTACCAAAACCATCATGTAACACTTTTAAAATGGCGAGGCAAACATCCAAACCTATAAAATCTGCCAATTGCAACGGACCCATCGGGTGAGCCATTCCCAGTTTCATTACAGTATCGATTTCGTAAACACCCGCAACTCCTTCATAAAGGGTGTAAATGGCTTCATTGATCATCGGCATTAAAATGCGGTTGGCTACAAAACCAGGGTAATCATTTACTTCTACCGGTACTTTTTCTAAACTTTGAGAAAGCGACATAATGGTATTGGTTGTCTCATTACTGGTGGCATAACCTCGGATAACCTCAACCAGTTTCATTACCGGAACAGGATTCATAAAATGCATCCCAATTACTTTATCTCCTCTGCCAGTTACTGCAGCAATCTGCGTAATGGAAATGGAAGATGTATTAGAGGCCAGGATGGCATGTGCCGGAGCATGCTCATCTAAATCTTTAAAGATTTTAAGTTTCAGCTCAACATTTTCTGTTGCGGCTTCTACCACTAAATCGACATTTTTAATACCATCTTTTATTGAAGTATAGGTGGTGATGTTTTGAAGCGTACCGTTTTTCTGCTCTTCAGTCAAGGTACCTTTGGTAACTTGCCTGTCGAGGTTTTTATTAATTGTTTGGATGGCTTTATCTAAAGCAGATTGGTTAATGTCGATCAGGTTTACCTGATAATTGAATTGTGCAAAGGTATGGGCTATACCATTTCCCATTGTTCCAGATCCTATAACTGCAATTTGTTTCATGTTTAACGGATTTAAAAAAGCGAATTTACTTATTTGTAGCTGAGTTACGCTAATCTTTATCTATTATAAAATTGGATCTATAACAGGGGATTTGGGTTGGGAATTTGGCTTATTTAAACTCTTTTTTTTGGATTTTGCAGATCGGGTTGGGGTTTAATTGCTTTTCTGTTTTGTTTTTTATTTTGTATTTGATGTATGTGATTATTCTTATTCTTTAATGAGTGTTTCATTGATTTTTTTATACTCTTTTAATAAAATTTATCGAAAATTTTGTTAAAAAGTGTGATTTAACATTGTTAAAATGGTTTATCGATACAAAATATCTGTTTATCGTTTCTTAAAATTTTAGTTGTTGCCATTCTTTTTTATTAGAGGCTGAATTATTAATCGCCGCATTTATTCGTAACGGACCGGATCTTCTCTCATTTCCGCGTAAGGTGAAAAATTTAACTAACCATCTTATAGTTTTCAATTGAAGCTTAGCATTAGGTTGCGTTACGGTTTATGTAGTGATTAATTTTTCAGACACATTATTAACTTATTAAACTAAAAATGTAAATGAAAAGAAAACTACTAAAGTGTTTGTTGTTCTTTATTGTTTTGCTGGTAACCAAAGTTTCGGCGCAAGAAAGAATTGTTACAGGAGTGGTATCGGCCAAAGAAGACGGCTTACCGCTTCCCGGGGTAAGTGTAAAAGTAAAAGGTACAAGTAATGGCGTAACCACTGGCGCCAACGGAGTTTATTCCATCAAAGTAGCATCGGGTGCCCAAACCCTTGTATTTACTTTTATCGGTTACAAAACAAGAGAACAGAATGTGAATACCAAAAACATTGATGTAACGCTTGAATCTGATGTAAACAGTCTGGATGAAGTGGTAATTGCAGCCGGAGGTATTAAAAGAACAGCCAGAGAGCAGGGGTATGCTTCTACCAGGATAGATAACGAATCGTTAACTGCTGGTAAATCACCAACCATTGCGGGAGGTTTGGTAGGTAAAGTGCCTGGTTTGCAGATCAATGCGGTAGGTAGCGGTGTAAATCCCAGTTACCGTTTGGTATTGAGGGGTAACCGCTCCATTACCGGTAATAACCAGGCGCTTATTGTATTGGACGGGGCTGTGGTACCCAATGCCATCCTGGGAAATTTAAATCCTGACGATATTGATGATATTACGGTATTAAATGGAGCAAGTGGTGCTGCATTATACGGTTCTGATGCTTCTAACGGGGCCTTGATTATCACCACCAAAAAAGGAAAGATCGGAACGCCGGTAATCAAAGTAGCTAATACTACGGTTTTGGAGCAAGTGAGTTATTACCCATTATTGCAGAACCGTTTCGGTTCAGGTTCTACATCTGGTGCACAGGTTTACGATCCGATAGAAAACCAGCAGTATGGTCCTGCATTTGATGGAACATTGAGGGCCATTGGTCGCGTTACCGAAAGCGGTGCGCAACAGTATACGCCTTATTCGGCTACCGATGATAAATACGATTTCTGGAAGACAGGAGTATCTAACCAAACCGATTTTTCGATTTCATCGGCTGATGAAAAATCATCAACTTACTTATCTGCACAGTATTTAGATGGATCTGGAACCACACCAAAAGATAAATACACCAGAGCAGCCATAAGATTTAATGGTTCGCGCAATTTTAGCAAAAGGTTTACTGCAAATTATAATGCCAGTTATACACAGAATAAGTACGATATTACCAGTGCAACTTCTACAGTTTATGATAACCTCTTAAACACACCTGCCCAGATACCTTTGTTGTCGTATTCAAACTGGCAGGATGCAACAGGCTGGGACAATCCTGATAGCTATTATAATGATTATTACAAAAACCCTTACTGGTCTATAGATAATTACAGGCAAAATACCACCAACGATTATTTGACCGGGTTACTGGAGTTGAAATATAAAGCAGCTGATTGGTTGGATTTTACTTACAGAGCTGCTATCTCTAACCGTTATTACAAGAATAAGAATAGCACAACAGGTTATAATTATACACAGTATACTTTAGATCATTCGGCTAAAACAAACCAAAGCAGTGGGGTGAGTGATGAGATGCTGAACACCAGTAATTTTAGTACCGACTTTTTTGCCAATATTAAAAAAGAGGTGAAAGATTTCTCTTTCAATGCTTTGCTTGGAACATCTTTAAAAAGTTATGTCTATAAAGACCTAAATGCATCAGGCAGTGGTTTGCAGGTAAGTGAACTGTATAATTTGGGTAACATTACCGGAACACCATCTGCTGGTGAAGCCAACTACAATACGCGTCAATATGGTGTATGGGCCGATGTAACCATTGGTTATAAAAAATACCTGTATGTGCATGTAACAGGCAGGAACGATTGGGTGTCGGTGCTTGCTCCGGCCAACAGATCATTTTTCTATCCTGCAGCAGATGTGTCGTTTATCCCGACTGATGCTTTTAGTTTTCTGAAAAACAGTAAAGTTTTAGATTACCTGAAAATCAGGGCAGGAGTTTCGAAAGTGGGTAATGTAAACGTGGGTAATACTACAAACGGTGGTGCTTATTCGTTGCAATCTACCTTCGATTCTCAAACAGGCTATGGTTACGGCACAGGATATACACCTAATAATACGTTGGTATCGAGTAATTTAAAACCAGAGATTACTACTGGTTATGAAGGTGGTGTAGATTTCAGGTTATTTCAGGGGCTGGTTGATGGAACGGTAACCTACTACAATACCAGTTCAACAGGGCAGGCCATTACTGCTGGCGTTCCTATCACTACAGGTTATAACTATTACCTTTTAAATACCGGAGAATTGACCAATGAAGGTTTGGAAACGGCACTGCACTTTACGCCGATTAGAAAAGGAGACTGGAAATTAACGCTTGGTGGTAACTATACTTATAATAATAACAAATTAGTATCGCTTTCTAACGATTTAACCCGTATTGGGGTGAGCAACAGTTCAACCATTTTTGGTCAGGTGGGTAGTGTTTATCCGGTAATTATCGGGTCTGATTATATCCGCGATTCGGAAGGCAGGGTAGTGGTTGATAAAAACACTGGTTATCCTGTAGGAAAAACGGAAGGAAATATTTTGGGTAATACCATTCCTAAAAACAGATTAGGGCTCGATTTTCAACTTTCATACAAAAGTTTGACCTTATCTGGATTGTTTGAGTACAGGTCTAACTATGTACAATATAGCACGGCAGGTTCTACTTATGACTTTTCTGGTTCATCGGCCAGAAGTGCTTATTACAACAGAGAAAAGTTTGTTTTTCCTAATTCATCATATTACGATTCGGCCAGTGGAACTTATGTGGCCAATAACAGTGTTACGGTATCAGATGGCGGTGCGGGCTTTTGGACGAGCAGCAGTTTGTATTCAAGTGTAACCAGTAACTATGTGTATTCGGGAAATTACTGGAAATTAAGGGAGCTGGCTTTGGCTTACAAACTTCCATCTTCAGTATTACGCAATGTGAAATTTATTAAGTCGGCTACCATCAGTGCACAGGGTAGAAATTTATTCATCTGGTTGCCAAAATCTAACGAATATGCCGATCCTGATTACAGTAATAACGGATCAGACAGTAATGCTGTAGGTATTACTTCCTTATCGCAAACACCTCCAACCCGTTACTATGGTGGAACTATATCATTAACTTTCTAATGACAAGAATTATGAAAAGATTTTTAAAATTAACTTTCCTTCTAACCATTATTTTTGCTGCTCAGGGCTGTAAAAAAAGTTACCTGGATATCAACGACAATACCAACTCGGCAACCTCTTCTTCTCCTGAACTGGTTTTGCCTGCTACCTTAAATAATACGGCTTCAAACTTTATTACCTATTTCAATTATGGCGCATGGATGGCCGGGTATCAGGCCAATGCAGGTGGTTATTCTTTTTCAGGATCAACCTATTTTACCTATAACTGGAATTCGGGTACCAACAATGGCTTATTTAACAGTGCATTTTCCGATTTAAGAAGTTACCAGTATATCATCACTTCAACTTCAGGGGTTAGTAAATATGTATTGTTTAATGCAGTGGCGAGGGTAATGAAATCATATTATTACCAGATCCTGGTTGATGAATATGGTAATGTGCCTTATACAGAAGGTTTGGCGGGAATTGATAACCTTACGCCACATTACGATGATGCAGCAACCATTTACAAATCGTTGGTAACAGAGATTGATGCTGCTATTGCGCAGCTAAAAGCAAATGGCTCGAGCACTGTGGTAAAGGCTTTAGGTTCGGCAGATGTGATGTTTGGTGGCGATGTTACCAAATGGATCCAGTTTGCAAACAACGTTAAACTGCGTATTTTAACAAGGGCACAGGACGGACCTTTAGCTTCGTTTGCAGCTACTGCTTTTGGCACTTTCTCTTCCGAAGGTTTTTTAACCGATGATGTGTTGATTAATCCTGGTTATGTAAGTACCAGTGCACGTCAAAATCCGCTATGGAATACTTATCATTCTACCTATACAGGAAGTAATGGTGCTTATGCAGCTCAACAGATCCCAACGAAATGGATTTTTTCTTTCTATAACGGCACAAAACTAAGCGATGCAACACGTGGCGCACTGATTTATAAAAATTATGCTGCTAACACTACACCAACCAATCAATTGGGCAACGAAAGCAATGTGCCTTCGTGGATTTCCGGCTACCCGGCCTGGTATATTGGTGTTGGAACAGCCCTAAGTGCACCAAATGCTCAAGGAATCATAAAAAGCAGGGTAATGGGACAGTTGATTATGCCAGCTGCTGAAACTTATTTTTTACTTGCCGAAGCAGCTTTAAAAGGTCATACTTTATCAGGTGATGCAGCAAGCAATTTCGATAACGGGATCAGGGCTTCATACAATTACCTTCAAAAATCGGGCGCAACCACTACATCGGCTACCAGTGCTGTTTTAGATGCCTACCTCACTGCTTACAAAGCTGCAAATTCGGCTAGTTATCTGGTTAATTACAGTTTAGCAACTACTGCAGCACAACGTTTGGAAGCCATTATTACACAAAAATACATTGCCCTCAATTTTATAAATGGTTTCGAAGCCTGGCAGGAGTATAAAAGAACAGGCTATCCGGCCATATCGGGCACGGCAGCCAATACAACTTTTGTGTCGTTGCAGTCTTCGGCCACAGCAGCAGACCGCTTGCCTGTACGAAACCTGTATCCAACAACAGAGTATAATTTAAATCCGAATGTTCCCACTGGTTTGAACGCTTATACTTCAAAAATCTTTTGGGACGTAAATACTAACTAGTTTTTAGATATGAAAATAGATATGAAAAATTATAAAAAATTAGGCTTTGCACTGTTGGCTATGGCAGTGGGCTTTTCATCATGCACCAAGCAGGATGGTATTTATGCCGAAAATGGATCTAGCGGTATCGTAGAATTAGCTGATCTGCCTTCAAGAACAAGTTCTACCTCTTATGCTTCGGTAACTAAATCTTTTGATGCGGTAACAGAAGTAGATTGCCCGATTTTAATTAACTATACTGGTGTAGATGGTGCTCCGGATGATGTAACTGTTACTTTAGGACTTGATGCTACAATAGTTAGTGCAATGTCGACTTCTACTGCTGTTTTAACCAACCTGGATGCTAGCCTATACACTGTTCCATCTTATACCGTTACTATACCAAAAGGACAGAAACAGGGCATATTTCACATCAAACTTAAAACAAGCGCATTCGATTTTAGTAAAAGTTATGCTTTGGGGGTAGTAGTCAAATCTACTTCAAGAGGAACCGTTAGCGGCAATTATGGAAGTGGTTTATTTAAAATTAATGCCAAAAACGCTTACGATGGGATATATACCGTTGGAACAGGAAGCAGCGTAACGCGTTATACAGCTCCGGGGGTACCTGCAAACGATGCTTTGAGTGGAAGTATTGCCGGTAACCCGAATTTAACCCTGAGTACAGTAAGTGCAACAGCGGTAGAAATTACCAATTTAAAATGGGCTGGCGGAACATCAGGCGTTTCGGGTATCGATAACCTGAGGGCTACGGTAGATCCTGCAACAAATCTGGTAACCATGACTTCTTTGGGTAATGCCACACTTGCAAATTTAGCGGGTAAGGATAATAAATACGATCCTGCTACTAAAACGTTTACGTTAAACTTCAGGTGGAACCCGGCTACAACAACCAGGGATGTAAGCCTGGTGATCAAGTACGCAAGTGCGAGGTAAAAAGTATTTGAAATTAAATTAATAGGATAGAATTGATTTCAGTTTTATCTTATCACATTGAGCCTGTCGGAAGGCCTTACTATAAGCTTGAAAAGTAAGCCGTTTGACAGGCTCATTAATGAGAATTGCCATAAGGTACTGCGTCTTTCCCGTGCAGGCGGGAATCTTAAAGCTTATGGATTACTTGTAATCATTAGGTTTTAAAAACGGGTTTTAAAATGACTATTTAGCGGACAAATGTATATCTCCTAACGTTAAATATTTACTTGTTTTATTGTGATTTAAAATGCTGATTAACAAAAATATAACGTTAATTTTTGTTAAATAAAATGTAACAGTTAAGATGTGTTTTTTTTATCGACACAAAGCAATTATTCGTCGATACCTGCTTCATTTTAATGTCTTTTTTAAGGATTTTTGATGCATCAGGAAAAACAAAAAAGCAAAAAGATTGCTTTTAAAATAAAAGAAAATTACCGTCGGCATTTATAAAAATGCAGACGTTTTAATAAAGGTACTTCCTAGTAAATTTAGGTTAGTTAATGATTAGTTAAAATAGAGATCTTGCTGGATAGCCGATCTCTATTTATTTTTTAAATCCATTTATGGTGCTAACCTGGTTTTGGTCCAGATACCTTTCACTAGTTCGAAGTTTATCCTGTCGTGCAGCCTGCTTCTTCTTCCTTGCCAAAACTCAATTCTGGTTGGTTTTACAATATAACCGCCCCAATGCGCTGGTTTAGCAACGCCCTTATCGGCACTTTTAGCTTTAAGTTCTTCAAATTTTTCTTCCAGAAATGATCTGTTTGGAATAACCTGGCTCTGAGGCGAAGCAACAGCTCCAATCTGGCTGGCTATCGGTCTGGTGTTGAAGTAAGCTTCAGAAGTTTCTTTATCTAATTTTTCTACTGTCCCCTCAATTCTCACCTGTCTTTCCAGTTCAGGCCAGAAAAATACCAAAGCTGCAAAAGGATTGCGTTTTAGCTCTTTCCCTTTGGCACTCAGGTAATTGGTGAAAAACCTAAAGCCATCTCCATCAACTCCTTTTAAAAGTACAATACGGGCATCAGGTCGGCCAGCTTTATCGGCTGTAGCCAAAGTCATTACATTGGGTTCGTGTATCTGGGCATCAACCGCGTGTTGAAACCATTTTTGAAACTGGACAATCGGATCTTCATCAACGTCAGATTCATCTAGCGAAGCGCTTTTGTAATCTTGGCGCAGGTTTTGTAGAAATTCATTTGTAACTTGCATACAACAAAAATAGGCATCTTTTACGGTGTAACAAATGATTATCATCATGCTGAACAATATAAAACCAAAAACCGGCCGCCTGCTCATCTCAGAACCTTTTATGGCCGATCCTAATTTTAAAAGATCTGTGGTATTGTTAACCGAACATGGTGATGATGGTACGGTGGGCTACATCCTTAACCAGGTAGGAAACCTGATCCTGAATGATGTAATCCAGGATTTATGGGATGCAAAAAACTATATTTATTTCGGCGGACCAGTTGCTGCAGATACCTTACATTTTATCCATAGGTGTTATGATAAATTGCAAAGTGGCGAAGATATCGGAAATGGTTTGTATTGGGGCGGAAATTTCGAAACACTTAAAATCCTCTTAAATACCAATGCCATTAGCAAGGATGAAGTGAAGTTTTTTATGGGTTATTCAGGCTGGGACAAAGGTCAGCTTGACCGGGAAATAGAGCAAAATGCATGGATGGTGAGCGATAAATTTGATCCTGAACTTATTTTCAGCAGTGATGATGAAAAGTTATGGCGTGACGTAATCGTAAACTTAGGTCCAAAATATGCACATATCAGTAATTTTCCTGCTGATCCGAGTTTAAATTAGTTTGGAGTGTTGATTTTCTAGACAAGCCTGGGCAGAGCGTCATTCACAACTTGATTGGGAATCGTAATGCAATAAGCTTTAAGATTTCCGCCTGCGCGGAAATGACGCCTCTTTTTAAGAATTTGTGTTAGTCCTTTATTACATTGTTTCAGCACTTTCTTCAACTTTCCTTCTCAACTCATCTTTATAAGCCTGCATTTTAACCGTTAAAGATTCATCAGCCGTTGCTAAGATCTGTGTAGCCAGTAAACCAGCATTTTTAGCCGCATTTAAGGCTACTGTAGCTACAGGAATACCATTTGGCATTTGTAAGATCGATAAAATACTATCCCAGCCGTCAATAGAGTTTGATGATTTAACCGGAACGCCTATCACAGGTAAAGTAGTGATCGAAGCCACCATACCAGGCAAGTGGGCAGCGCCACCGGCACCTGCAATAATTACTTTTAAGCCACGGCCCTGTGCTTCTTTAGCATAATTAAACATGCGTTCTGGTGTTCTGTGCGCAGAAACGACCGTGATTTCATAATTAATTCCAAATTCTTTTAATACATCAGCAGCATCTTGCATTACAGGTAAATCCGATTTGCTTCCCATGATAATTCCTACTAATGCCGAACCTGAATTTTCTTGACTCATATATGTTTTGTATTTCTTTAATTTTTAAAAATATGTAATCGGCAAGGGCCTATGCGATTACTTTTAATGTTTTTTGTACGAACCTTGCTTTTTCTATCGCTTTATCTCTGTCGATATCTACAATGGTTACATGTCCCATTTTGCGGAAAGGCTTTGTATATTTTTTACCATAAAGGTGAACATAAACACCATCAATGGCTAGTATTTTTTCTAAATTTTCATATTTGGCCACACCCTCATGACCTTTTTCGCCAAGCAGATTAATCATAATGGCGTTGGTAATACTACTGGTATCGCCAAGTGGCAGGTTATAAATTGAGCGTAAATGCTGTTCGAATTGAGAAACATAGTTGCCTTCAATAGTCTGGTGACCGCTATTATGTGGACGAGGGGCTACCTCATTAACCAGTAACTCTCCATCTTTGCAAACAAACATCTCAACCGCTAAAATCCCGGTGATATTCATTGCAGAAGCGATATTTTTGGCAATATTTTCTGCTTTTTGCTGCAAACTTTCAGCAAAAGTGGATGGAGAAATCAAAAATTCTACCAGGTTGGCTTCAGGATTAAATTCCATCTCAACCATTGGAAAGGTTTTCATATCGCCATTGGCATTACGGGCTACAATTACCGCAACTTCTTTATCAAAATCGACCAGTTTTTCAATAATACAAGGAGTATCAAAAGCATTGTCAAGATCTGCCGCACTATTGATTTTCATCACGCCTTTACCATCATAACCATCTTTCCTCAATTTCAGAATGTAAGGAAAATGAAAAGGACTATTCTCCATATCTTCCTTTGTATTTACAATCTGGAAAGGAGAGGTTGGAATGTCGTTTTCTTTAAAAAACTGTTTTTGTACACCTTTATCCTGAATTAAACGGATTACCCTCGATTGAGGAAATACCTTTTTACCTTCTTTTTCGAGCTGCTCAAGCGCATCGATATTTACTTTTTCAATTTCGATGGTAATGATATCGGCTTTCTTCCCGAAGTTATAAACGGTGTCAAAATCGGTAATAGAGCCATTTTCGAAATAATTTGAGATATGTTTACAGGGAGCATCAGGATCAGGATCTAAAACCAAAGTGCTTACATTGTAGTTGATTGCCTGTTGGATGAGCATTCTGCCCAATTGTCCGCCGCCTAAAATACCTAATTTTAATTCGCTAATCTGTTTTGCCATGCGCTTGAAATTAATGCTATTTTTGCACAAAAGTAACCATAATAAATTTTATTGATGAATGCTGATGCAATAATTATTGGTGCAGGTGCTTGCGGATTGATGTGTGCGGTGCAGGCAGGCTATCTGGGTAAAAAAGTAATTGTGCTCGAAAAAAACGAAAAACCTGGTGCCAAGATTCTGATTTCTGGAGGCGGCCGGTGCAATTATACCAACCAATTTGCATCAGCTGAGCAGTTTATATCTGCCAATCCTCATTTTATTAAATCTGCCTTTACCCAGTGGACGGTTGATGATACCATCAGTTTTTTTGAAACTTATGGCATTGAGGGCAAAGAAAAAACTTTAGGACAACTATTTCCTGACGATAAGAATGCAAAAGATGTGGTGCAGGTTTTTACGTCTATCTGTGAAGATTTCGGACAGGAAATTAGGTGTAATGCTGATGTAAGGGACATTGAAATATTACCTGATGGCTTTAAAGTAAGTTATGAGAAAAACGGTAAAACAGTTATTTTAACAGCAGCTAAACTGGTGATTGCCGCTGGTGGTTTACCAATCCCGAAAATGGGAGCTACTGATTTTGCCTTGCGTTTTGCCAGAAAACACGATTTGAAAATTGTAGAAACTGCTCCGGCTTTGGTTCCTTTAACCATTACCGGCAAGGATGAGGAATGGTTTGCACAGCTTTCGGGCAATTCTGTTTTTTGTGAAGTCAGCAATGATGAAATCTCTTTCGAAGAAAATATCCTTTTTACCCACTGGGGATTGAGCGGTCCGGCTATTTTGCAGATTTCTTCTTTCTGGAGGAGGGGTGAAAGCATTAACCTGAATCTGTTGCCACATCAGGACATTGCAGCATTATTGGATGAAGAAAGGAAAATAAATGGTAAAACTTTATTGTCGACACTGTTGAACCGGATTTATACCAGGAAATTTACCGATGCATTAGGCAAGTTTTTACCTTTAAATAAACCCGTTGCTGTACTAACCAGAGGTGAAATCGATTTAATTGAACAAACGATCCATCATTTTAAAGTGAAGCCCGCAGGCGATAAAGGTTACGACAAAGCCGAGGTAATGCGCGGTGGAATTGATACTAACGAAATTTCTTCTAAAACGCTGGAGTGTAAAAAAATACCGAACCTGTTTTTTGGAGGCGAATGCTTGGATGTAACCGGTTGGTTGGGTGGTTATAACTTTCAATGGGCCTGGGCCAGTGGCTTTGTAATTGCGCAGCATATTTAAACCTTTAGCGGTTATGCTAATTGTATAACTTAGATGTTCTCAGGTGACTAAGGTGGTCAATATTATTTTGAAATAAGCGGCTGTAATACTTCGGATGGTGCAGCCCTGCTATCGTTGCAAGTCTTCACTCGTTCCTCGCTCCAGGCTTTTCACTTTATCAGGTTTATTTAATCTAAAACACTGGTTATTAAGGGGTAGTTGAAATAAACCTCGCAGGTTTTCAAAACCTGCGAGGTTTGCTCCACTACAAATAAACATTTGGCATAATTTCCCAGGCCCAAGGCTTTTTAAATGTCCTAAACGTTCTCAGTTCAGAAAAATATAATACTTCACTTGTTCTGCGGTTTGCAATATCCCTTCTGTGCAGGTTACCAACGGTGGTAAATAATTCCCGTGTTTTAAAATCGTAAACCCTTTCAGTCATATCGCCACTGTTTTGATTAAAGTAAAGATTGATGACACTGGTTAAAAACCAATCTTTGTTTTCGAATTTAAAAGTATAGCCCAATTCCCAGCGCCACTCTGATCCTCCTTGAAAACGGAGATAAAGTTGTTGGTCTTTAATCGCAATTTGCTGTAGTGGGTCGCCCAGTTTACCACCTTCTTCGGAGCGTAAGATAAAATCATTGTTCTGCGTAGATAAGCTTAAAACACCTGTCGATTTATTTTTAAAAAATATAGCCAATATCCTGGGCTTTTGCGTTTCTTTTATAATGGCGCTGCTGTTGTCGCCATAAACCCGGGTTTCGTCAACCGGTTTGTTGTATTCAAAAACCACTGCTAAATCCGCTGAACCATCATTATTTAAGTCGCCACTAACCTGGTCGATAATCATCCAGTTGGCTGGTGTAAATTGTTCAACAGAAGTGCCTTGTGTTTTAATTTTAGGAAATATAAATGTTTTTTGCGCAAAGGCGATTTGCACACAGAGCATCAGGATGTAAAAACAAAAAACTTTCATTCAGGTAGAAAAGGTATTGATGTAAGGTTAAAACGTTTGGTTTGTGCTTTTAGTTTGCCTTTTAGCTCAAAGGTCAATACAGCCACGGAATCACAGAAACATTGAAAATTAATCGCAGTTTACCTTCAGCTAGTGTAATGGTGTTAAAATTACACCGCTAAACTTCCAAAAATCCCGTACTTTTGCAGAAAAAACAATTCCTTTTGAAAACCGAAATCCTTGCCATTACGCCGCCGTTTACCCAACTGAATACGCCATATCCAGCAACGGCCTATATAAAAGGTTTTCTGAATACTAAAAATATCAGCTCAACACAGGCCGACTTGGGAATTGAAGTAATTTTGGAATTGTTCTCTAAAAAAGGATTACAAGATTTATTTAGGGTAGATAATCAAAAACCTAAAAGCGACAATGCCAAACGTATTTTTGCTTTGCAGGATGAATATTTAAAAACCATTGATGCCGTAATCGCCTTTTTGCAGGGCAAAAACCCAACTTTGGCTTTACAGATATGTAGCGATGACTTTTTACCCCAGGCTTCACGTTTTTCGCAATTAGAAGAGTTAGACTGGGCTTTTGGGGCAATGGGTACGCAGGATAAAGCAAAACATCTGGCCACACTTTATCTCGAAGATATATCCGATTATATTGTAGAGTGTATCGACGAAAATTTTGGTTTTAGCCGATATGCCGAACGTTTAGGCAGAAGTGCAAATTCTTTTGATGAGTTATATAATGCATTATTAAGAGAATCTACTTACATCGATCACATCCTGATTTCGGTTTTAAAAGAGAAAATTGAAACGGTACAGCCTAAATTATTTTTGATTTCAGTTCCTTTTCCGGGCAACTTATACAGCGCTTTTCGCTGTGCGCAATGGATAAAGGCTAATCATCCTGAAATTAAAATTTCTATGGGTGGTGGTTTTCCGAATACCGAGTTAAGGTCGTTATCAGATGTAAGGGTTTTTGAGTTTTTCGATTACATTACACTGGATGATGGCGAGTTGCCGATAGAATTGTTGTACCATAATATTACACATCCCATCCCGGCTGAAGCCCATTTTTACAAAAGAACTTTTCTGCTTGAAAATGGTAAAGTAGTTTACCGTAACGATGCCTTCAGAAACGATTATAAACAAGCTGATGTAGGCACACCCGATTATACAGGCCTGCTTTTGGATAAATATATTTCAGTAATTGAAATTGTTAACCCGATGCACCGCATGTGGAGCGATGGACGCTGGAATAAACTCACCATGGCGCATGGCTGTTACTGGGGTAAATGTACTTTCTGCGATATTTCTTTAGATTATATTAAAGTTTACGAACCGGTTGCGGCTAAATTGATTGTAGATCGGATTGAGGATCTATATGAGAAAACCGGACAGAATGGTTTCCATTTTGTTGATGAAGCAGCACCACCAGCATTGATGCGCGAAGTAGCTTTAGAAATTATCAGAAGGAAATTAGCGGTTACCTGGTGGACAAATATTCGTTTTGAAAAGAGCTTTAGTCAGGATTTATGTTTGTTGCTCAAAGCTTCCGGATGCATTGCCGTTTCAGGCGGATTGGAAGTAGCATCCGATCGTTTGTTAAAACTGATCGATAAAGGGGTAACCGTAGAGCAGGTGGCTAAAGTTACCCGCAATTTCACTGAGGCAGGAATTATGGTTCATGCTTATTTAATGTATGGTTATCCTACGCAAACGGTGCAGGAAACGGTTGATAGCTTAGAAATGGTACGTCAATTATTTGAAGTAGGCATATTACAATCGGGTTTTTGGCACCAGTTTGCCATGACAGCACATAGTCCGGTGGGGATGTACCCTGAAAAATTTGGCGTGGTAAAAGAAACCGAAGCAATCGGAACTTTTGCGAATAACGATATTAATTATACCGATAAAACAGGGATTGATCACAATAAATTCAGCTATGGATTAAAGAAATCACTCTTTAATTTTATGCATGGCATCTGTTTTGATTACGAATTACAGGATTGGTTCGATTTTAAGATTCCAAGAACGAAAATTCCTGCTGATTTTATTGAAAAGGCATTAAACGACGGCGATCATTTTAATACGAAACCAACTGCAAAAGTAGTGTGGATAGGAGGAAAGCCATCTGCCGACTATTTTACAAAATCGAAAAAAGGAAATACCTGGGAAATGGCCTCTCTTACCTTCCACGATAAAAAGGAAACTTTTACGGTTCAAACCAATAAAAGAGAAGGCGAGTGGTTAACTGCTGTTTTGAATAAAATTTCGATTTCGAATGAGAAAGTATATACTTTTCAAGAAATTAAAACCGATTTTGAAACAGAGTTGGAAAACTTTGAACTTTTCTGGTATTCAAAACCCATAAATACGTTAAGGGAATATGGTTTGCTAGTGCTTTAATGACGATTTAATCGTCTTTCTATCGCAAACATCACTAAAATCACATTTTCATTTTAAAATGCGTAAGAAAATAGATAATACAGATGAGTATAATCGAATTTACGATGAGCAATACCCATGATATAATGGATTTCCGGTTTTTCATCAACGCTATAAAAGAAGTGATGTAAGCCATCGCAATAAGTGCAAGGAATAAGTTTACAGTCTGGATGCCCAAAATGTAATAGCCGCTATAAGAGAAAACCAGTATGCTTAATATTAAGAATATAACTGAAGCGGTAGTATAAAGTTTATTTGGTTTCATAATATTCATTTGCGACAGCTTTACGCTCTTATTTGGAATTTAGAATTGCAAATATTCAGGTTTGAGATTTATAATTTACCAGGCCAATATTTTTAATCCTGAGATTTCTTGAAAATGCTTATCTCTTGTGCTTAGCTTAAGTTTATGCTGTATTGCCGATGATGCTATCCAAATATCATTTTCGGGAATAGGAGTACCTTTTCTTCTTAAATCGACTTTGATTTTACCATAGATAAGTGCTGTTTCATCATCTATATGCAAAATATTGTAAGCTGCAATAAGCTCTTTAATATTGGCAAGATTTTGTTCAATCTTAATTGAATATTCAGCACCATAGCAGAGTTCTCCAATAACAATTGAAGATAAATATATTTCAGATTTATCTATGTGGTTTGCTACACTAACATCGCCTTTAAACAGTGCAGAAATGATATTAGTATCTATTAATACCCTATTTCCAGCCATCTAGATCGATGTTTTCACAATCTTGTTCAACAGCTTTATCAATCAGATCCATATCTGACTTCGAGATCAGGCCAATAAAATCATGAGCTGACTTTTTTTTATCAGTTAATACTGATTTTTTTAAAACCTTTACAATATTCAAGTCTTCCAAATTCTTAAGAAGTTGGTATGCTTTATTGTTATTGATCTGTAGTAATACGGTTTCCATAAATCAAATTTACTTAAAATTAGATTATTATACTAAATAATTAATCACAGTGCGGAACGGTAAAAGTCCAGGTTTCTGATTCTCCGTTTGGAATAATATAGCTATTTCCCCTGATATTCTCGAACCACAGCCTGCCACGAAGTTTTTCTCTTGTACCTACTTCGTTCAAGGTGGCACTATCATAAAGGCGGCCATTGATCATGACATATTTGATTTTCTCTGAATTTCTAATATCATCCAAAGGGTTAGCATCCATAATTACCATATCTGCCAGTTTACCAACCTCTAATGAACCAATTTCTTTATTCATACCCAAATAGCCTGCTCCATTCAATGTTGCTGCCCTAATGGCCTGCAACGGACTAAATCCACCTTGAACCAACATCCACAGTTCCCAATGTGCTCCTAAACCTTGTATTTGCCCGTGTGCACCAAGGTTAACCTTGGTACCACCATCTGCAATTTGTTTAGTGGCTTTTGCAATATCAATGTGGTTATAATCACTGTATTCGGAAGTAGTCCTGCGTCTTGCCCTTGCATCAATAATGGAGCGTGGGGTGTAAGTCATTAATTTTTCGTTTTCCCAAACGTTGGTTCTATCGTACCAGTAGTTTTCACCCCACTGACCGCCATAAGCCACAATTAAAGTAGGGGTGTAGCCCACTTCGGTATTGTTCCAAAGCGTAGTTACATCTTTATAAACCGGTAAAACCGGGATACTGTGCTCAATTCCGGTATGCCCATCAGCAACCATATTCATATTAGTAAAAAACGTTGAGCCGCCTTCAGGAACAACTTCCATTTTTAACTGTCGGGCAGCTTCTAAAATCTGTTGACGCTGCTCCCTGCGTGGCTGATTGTATGATTTTACCGAAAACGCACCAACGGCTTTTAACCTGCGTAAGTTGGCTAATGCATCGTCTAAACTGTTAATCACAACCTTGAAATCACCATCGGCACCATATAAAATAGAGCCGGTAGAATAAACCCTCGGACCAACCATTCTACCAGCCTTAAGCATTTCGCTTTGGCTAAAAACCATTTCTGTATTGCTCGATGGATCGTGTGAAGTGGTTACGCCAAAGGCTAAATTGGCCATATAACTCCAGTCGCTCTGTGGTGTAATCCCATCCGGACTGGTGCGTAAATGTGCATGAACATCAACAATGCCTGGCATAATGGTTTTGCCATTTACATCAATTACTTTGGCATTGGCCGGGATGGTTATCGCATCCGATTTCCCGATTGCAGTAATTTTATTACCATCGGTAAGAATGGTTCCATTTTCAATTACTTCATCACCTTTCATTGAAATGATTCTTGCACCTTTTAAAGCCACAATTCCCGTAGGAACATCTGATTTTAATACCAGGTTGATATCGGTTGATGAAGCTTCGGTTTTAGGCGTGGTGCCATCAAAATTGAAAGCACTGTTTACATCTATGGTGAAATATTTTGGTCCTAACGTCCAGTGCAGGTTTTTGCTATCAACACTCCATTGGATATAGGTTCCGCCATCGGTAGTTACTTTGGTAACCGGAATCGCTTTATTTCCTGCAGAAGCATCCTGGGCAGTCCCCACATTGATCATCGGTGTGATGTAAACATTGAACAACTCATTAAATGCGAGCCATTTATTATCAGGGCTGATGATGAACTGATTGGCATATTGAGACGTAAAGTGTGTTCTTTCATTTGCACCGTTTAAATCAATGCTTTTTAGGGCTTTTTTCCCATCTGCATAACTTTGGAAATAAATGCGGGTGTCGGTATTGTTAAACTGCGGACGGATGCCGTTATCAGAAACCAAGGTTTTTGCGCCTCCGTTGGCCGGCATCATGAAAATACCTGTTCCGCGGCCATAATTATAGCCCAAAACATCATTTCCACTTCCTTTTCTGAAAACGATCCTATCACCTTTGGTTGAGTATTGCGGAGAATAATAAAAACCTTTTTCGTCGCTTAGGGTGATGGTTTTAGCCGATTTGAGATCGGTTCTTTTTATTGCTCCACGCAATTCATCACTCCAGGTGGTATAAACCACATATTTTCCATCCGGACTAAAAGCCGGTTCGAATTCGAAATCCAAACCATTCGTTAATCTTTCTGGTGTTCCTGCGGGTAATTCTTGTTTGTATAAATATCCTGCTGCATTAAAAACAATGGTTTTTCCATCAGGGGAGGTGGTAAGTTGTCTCAACATTTTAGCAGAAAATTCATTGCTGAAAACCTGCTGTTCAAAATGTAAGGCTTGTTGTACAGTTTGAATGGTATTCGCCTGAAAAGGAATGGTGCTGTTGATCAATGTACCTATTTCGGTTTTCCTGATTTTTCCTTTGGCATAAAAAACGATGCTTTTGCTGTCTGGTGTCCAGGCGAAATTCGGATAAACGCCAAAAATTGCCCAGGTTTCCTGCTGATCATGTGATAAATCTTCGTTTACAGGCCATTCTTCACCAGTTTTAAGATTTTGAACATATAAAGTAGATTTTAGCCTTACCCGTTTTACAAAAGCAATCATATTTCCATCAGGCGAAACCTGCGGACGGCAAGCGCCTCCCTGCTCATTAATCAAAGTAGTTAATTTTCCTGTCGTTAAATCTAGCTGACGGATGGCATAAATGGTTCCGTTAGGATCTTTGCTATATTCGAAGTTTGGGCCAGGGCTAACATCTTCACTAAAATAAACATATCTTCCATCTGGCGAAACATTTGGCTCACCAGCATCCTGCTGATCGTTTTTACGTTTGGTTAACTGCACACCATCGCCGCCGTTTATGCTGTACATCCACATTTCACCGGCACCTAACGATCGGCTGGCCGTAAAGTGTTTTCTGGCCACCAGGTATTCGCTATTAGGCATCCAGGTTGCATTATTCAATAACCTGAAACTCTCTTTGGTAATCTGCTTTTTGCCTGAACCATCACGGTTCATGATCCAGATATTATCACCTCCGCTTTTATCGCTTGTGTAAGAAATGTATTTTCCATTAGGGCTAAATCTTGGCTGCACATCCCATGCTGCACCTCCGCTGATCAGTTTTGCCACGCCACCACTAATGGGCATCACGTAAATATCGCCCAGTAAATCAAAAGTAATTTCCTGTCCGTCGGCACTTACATCAAGGTTCATCCAGGTGCCTTCATCTGTGTTTAGGGTGAAGTTTTTTGTAGTGCCCTGGTATTTTTCAATGTCCCATTTTTTTTCCTGGGCGTAAGAACTGAAAAATAATAGCGAAAGAGCGGATAAAAAATAGAGGTGTTTCATTATATATTGGATGGTTATTTGAATAATTCGTGTATTTTTCTTTGAAGTAATTTTTTGTCGGGTAACTGTGTTTTGTATTCTGCTACCAAAGTAGGTGAGAGGCTCCGGCTCAACGCATATTCTACCACTTCGTTATCTTTATCCTTACAAAGCAGAATACCAATGCTTGGATTTTCATTTGACTTTTTAACATCTCTATCTAAGGCTTCCAAATAGAAATTTAACTGACCTAAATGTTCAGGCTTAAATTTATCTACCTTTAATTCAAATGCAACTAAACATTGTAAGCCACGGTGGTAGAAAAGAAGATCAATATAGAAATCGCTATTACCAACCTGTATTTTATATTCTTCACTAATAAATAAAAAGTCTTTTCCGAGTTCAAGAATGAAATTTCTCATTTCCTGAACCAATTTTTTTTGTAAATCGCTTTCGTTATGAGGCTCAGGGAGATTTAGAAATTCGAATACATAAGTGTCTTTAAAGCTGTTTTCCAGATCGGTGTGTAATTCTCTCAACACTGTTGAGAGTTTTGTATTTCCTATAATTGATCTTTCAAAAAAACCAGATGAGATCTGACGATCTAATTCTCTAAAGGAATAATTTTCTTTTTTAGATAGTTTAATATAAAATTCTCGAGATTCAGGGCTATTACATCGTGAAAAAATGGCTAAATTGTGTGACCAGCTAATTTCTCTCACCAGTGGTGAGAGTTTTGGGTAATCTTTATAACTTTCGTAAAACTGCTTCATTCGCCAAAGATTTTTGTCAGAGAAGCCTTTTAAATCAGGTTCATTTTTTGATAAAAATTCTGCTAGTTGTTTTACTACTGATTGCCCCCATTCGACATTTTTAACTCTATTATGTATATACTCGCCAATATTCCAGTATAGGTTTATTAATGTTGAATTAACAGTTTTCAATGCCACTGCCCTGGCATTTTTAATTAAGCTGACAATATCTGCAAACTGCGTTTCTAACATTTAATCCTTCTTATTTAGCAAAGTTAATAATCTTTTCTAAAGATGATTTTTTTCAATTTCTAACAATAATAAGTGGCGATTTTGGATTAAATGTATAGTTTTGATACCGCCGATTTATGACAGCAATAGAGATTTTACAAAAATATTGGGGACACCAAGCTTTCAGGCCGCTACAACAGGATATTATTACCTCTGTTTTAGAAGGAAATGACAGTTTAGCGCTGTTGCCTACGGGTGGGGGCAAATCGATCTGTTTTCAGGTTCCTGCCTTAGTCAAAGAAGGAATCTGCATTGTAGTTTCTCCCTTAATTGCCCTGATGAAAGATCAGGTAGAAAACCTCAAATCGAAAGGGATCGAAGCCATTGCCATCTATGCGGGGATGGGGAAACGTGAAATCGATATTTTATTGGACAACTGCATTTACGGCAAAATTAAATTTCTTTATTTATCGCCAGAGCGTTTATTAGCTGATTTAGTGCGCGTTCGCATTTCGTACATGAATGTAAACCTGATTGCGGTTGATGAAGCACATTGTATTTCGCAATGGGGTTACGATTTCCGTCCGCCGTACCAGCAAATTGCTAAACTCCGCGAAATTCTTCCTAATGTTCCGGTGCTGGCACTTACCGCCACAGCAACTGATTTTGTAAGGAAGGATATTATCGAGAAACTGGAAATGAAAAACCCGCAGGTTTTTGTTAAAAGTTTTGCCAGGGACAATCTGAGTTATGTGGTTTTTGGTAATGAAGATAAATACAGAAAACTCATCGATATCTGCCAGAATGTGAAAGGAACAGGACTGGTTTACGTGCGTAACCGCAGGGAAACTGCTGAAGTAGCTAATTTTATTAATAGAAACCAGATTAAAGCCGATTTTTACCATGCAGGGTTAGAACGCGATGTTCGTTTCCTGAAACAGGAAGAGTGGAAAAACAATAAAACCCGCATTATGGTGGCTACCAATGCTTTTGGGATGGGCATCGATAAAGCAGATGTTCGTTTTGTGGTGCATTTAGACCTGCCCGAAAGTCTGGAAGCTTATTATCAGGAAGCAGGAAGGGCAGGACGCGATGAAAAAAGGAGTTATGCCGTTTTATTGGCCAATCAATCTGATATCCTTGGCTTAGAATCCCGGTATTTAGATAGCTTTCCTTCACCGGATGAAATCAGGAAAACCTATCATTATCTGGGCAATTATTTTCAACTGGCATTTGGCGCCGGCGAAGGCTTAACCTTTAATTTTGATGTTGCTGATTTTTGTAAGCGTTTTAATATCAGTGTATTAAAAACGATTTCTGCCCTTAAGTTTTTGGAGCATGATGGTTACCTCACCTTATCAGAAAGTGTTTTTTTACCTTCAAGGATGATGTTCATCGCCAGCCATGAAGATATTTACCGGTTCCAGATCGAAAACAGGGCTTATGATAGCATTATCAAAACCATTCTGCGCTCGCATGGCGGTGCTTTTGATGGTTTTGTGAAAATCAATGAAGCCGATCTGGCCAAGAAAACCGGACTTTCTTATAAAGAGATTGTCGCGCTCCTTAATAAATTGCAAAGCATCGAATTGCTTACCTATATTCAGCAAACCGATCAACCGCAATTGCAATATGTTAGGTCACGGGCTGATATGGATCATTTCGACCTGGATGTAAAATACCTCGGACTGAGAAAAGAAATTTTACACAAGCAGATTAATGCGGTGGTGGCTTATGCCTCCTCTAATTTGTGTAGGAGTGTTCAGTTGCTTAACTATTTTGATGAACACCACGCTACAAAATGTGGTGTGTGCGATGTTTGTCTGGCAGAAAAAAGAGCAGAAAACCAAAGTCAAATGGGAGAGGAAATCGAATTTGAAATCATTTCTTTACTGCAACAGCAGCCTTTAAGTCTTGATGATTTGGTTACCAATATTAAAAATGGTGCTGAAGCTGAAAGAATTGATGCGATAAGAGAATTATTAGATGCTGGTAAGATTAAAACTGATGGGAAGAAATATTATCTTTAGATGTGAGATGTGAGATGTGAGATGTGAGATGTGAGATGTGAGAAAAATGCCAGTTAAGTTACCAATAAAGTATTAGTTTTGTAATGAACTATTTAATCGGTGGAATCAAATTAATCAACGCAATCACCAGCGAAGCGAAAAAACTAAATGATAACAAAAAATAATAAGAAGACCATCCGCTCATGGGCATTCTTTGATTGGGCAAACTCTGCCTATAACTTAGTCATCACCTCTACCATTTTCCCGGCTTATTACACCATTATTACCACTACAAAAGAGCATGGCGATAAGGTGCAGTTTTTCGGAAGAACTTATATCAATACTTCTCTTTCTAATTATGCCTTATCATTTGCTTATCTGATTATGGCTTTTGCATTGCCGATGCTTTCGTCAATTGCAGATAGAAGGGGGAATAAAAAATCCTTTATGAAGTTCTTTACCTATATGGGTGGATTAGCCTGTATCGGTTTGTATTTCTTTAAACTGGATACGCTCGAAATGAGCATTATTTTATTTGCTTTGGCAGCTATGGGCTACATAGGAGGGGTTTTATTTAGCAACTCTTATCTTCCAGAAATTGCAACAGAAGAGCATCAGGACCGTGTAAGCGCACAAGGTTTTTCTTATGGATATATTGGATCTGTAATATTACAGTTAATCTGCTTTCTGTTTGTGTTAAAACCAGCGTGGTTTGGTATCAACGATGCATCATTTCCGCCCCGACTGTCCTTTTTACTGGTTGGTGTATGGTGGATTGGTTTCTCGCAGATTCCATTTAAAATACTTCCAAATGGAACCCCACAAAATGATAAAGTAAAAACCAATATTTTTAAAGATGGCTTTAGCGAGCTTACCAAAGTATGGGGACAGCTAAAACAGATCAACAAACTAAAGGGATTTTTATTTTCTTTCTTTTTCTATTCGATGGGTGTGCAGACCATTATGCTTGCAGCCGCAGGTTTTGCCGAAAAAACCTTAAAATTAGGAACTGCAAAACTGATTGCCGTAATATTAATTATTCAGTTAGTAGCCATTCCTGGTGCTATGCTGATGTCGTTTCTTGCTAAAAAAATAGGTAACGTAAACGTGCTCATTATGGTTGTTTTAGTATGGATAGGTTGCTGTGTTTATGGTTATTACATTACAACTGAATATCAATTTTATTCATTGGCAGCAATTGTTGGTTTAATAATGGGTGGAATTCAATCTTTATCACGTTCTACTTATTCTAAATATTTACCTGTTGATACAAAAGATAGCACTTCATTTTTCAGTTTTTACGATGTAACCGAAAAATTAGCCATTGTAATTGGTTTATTCAGCTTTGCCTACATTGAAGATTTAACCGGAAATATTCGCTACTCGATTATCGCTTTGGCATCATTTTTTATTGTTGGATTAATCTTTTTAGTGCTTTTAAGAAAAATCGAACGTAAAGAATCGCTAAAATTGTAAGTTTGCAGTCGTTTAGAATATGATGAAAGTAGAATTATTTGTGCCTTGTTTTGTAGATCAGTTATATCCGGAAACTGCTTTTAATACCTTGAGGTTATTGGAAAAATCGGGATGTGAGGTAACCTACAATTCAAAGCAAACCTGTTGTGGGCAACCGGCATATAATGCGGGTTATTGGGATGAAGCTAAAGAAGTAGGTACAAAGTTTCTGAATGATTTTACCGAAAATACTTATGTGGTGGCACCATCTGCGTCATGCATAGGCATGGTGAAAGGTGGATTTAACGATCTGTTTACCAATACTATTGTGCATAATAAATGCAGAAGTCTGCAATCAAACATCTGGGAGCTTTCTGACTTTCTGGTCAACGTAGCCAAGAAGGATTATTTCGGTGCCGAACTGGAAGGTAAAGCAGTTTACCACGATTCGTGCAGTGCTTTACGCGAATGCAAAATCAAAGATGAACCACGCCAATTACTTTCGAAAGTGCACGGTTTGGAGATGATCGAAATGGAAGATACCGATATGTGCTGTGGTTTTGGTGGTACTTTTGCAGTGAAATTCGATGCCATTTCATCAGCCATGGCCGAACAAAAAGTTAACCACGCATTGGCGCAGCAAGCCGATTATATTATTTCTACTGATTTATCTTGTCTTTTACACCTTCAGGGCTATATTGATAAAAATAACCTGCCTATAAAAACCATGCACATTGCCGATGTGCTTTGTAATGGGTGGTTGGAAAGTACAGAATACTAGTTTAATCCTCTCACGTTTAATTCGGGATATTTATTTTTTAGCGCTTACGCTCGTTTCTAACGAGCGTTGAATAATTTATCGTTTAACTATTTATGCATTCGTTTGGAAACGAGCGCAAGTGTTTTTCTATTTCAAACCTCGCAATTTTTTTGCACTGCTTTTTCTAAAATAAACCTGACCGTCAGCGTTATCCCGATTTAAAGATCAATTTTAAATTAAATGGTATATTCCATCGGGATTAAGCAGAGGGCAGGACTAGCGCAACCAAAGAACTACTGCTATTGCTTTTCAAAAACAAGCTCTATTGTAAAAAATAAATTACATCTGCATTTAAACAGCTTGCTCAGCCAATCCAGGTATTGATTTTAACACAATTTAGCACGTTTTACGTTATAATCTGCAATACCTTTGTTAAACCTTTTACAGGCTTTCGTATCTAACAGACAAAACAAAATCATAATGAAAAAAATATTCATCGCTTTATTAGGAGTAATGTCGATTGCAAGTGTTGCAAATGCACAAAAAAAGACTTCTGGAGCAATACAGTTCGAAAATACCATCGATCCGGCGGCTATGGCATCAGCCAGCGGTATACAGTTAACCGATCAGATGAAAGCCAGAATGCCTTCATCAAGCAAAACCAATTTTGAGTTATTATTTACCGCTACAAACGCCAGTTATATGCCCGTTGAAGAAACGGAAGATAGCAATGGAGCAGGCGGCGGTGGCGGCGGAATGGGCCGTATGATGATGCGTTTTGGTGGTGGTGGAGGCAACCGCGAATATTATTATACTTTCGCAGATAAAAGCCTTACCGAAGTGTTCGACTTAAACGATACCACTTATTACATGCCAAGTAAGTTAACATTATCTACTTCTGGTCCGATTGGTTCGATGCGGATGGGTGGTGGAAACCCGAACGATACCACTAAAGCTAAACCAGCTCCGGCACCTACTATTGAAGTGGTTAAAACGGATTCTACTAAACAAATTTTAGGCTTTACCTGTCACCAGGCGATTGTAAAATCGACAAGGGCTATTAAGATTCTGGATATGGATAAAAATGTAGTGGAAGAAACTAAAATCTGGTATACTAAAGATTTAGGCTTCGACTTTTCTCCAAATCCAAATATGTGGACAGAAGGTGCTGTTTTGGCCATTGAAGGCAGGGGAAACAGCTCGATTGCAAAAAGCATTGAATATAGAAACGTAAGCTCGAAAGATGTAACCGCGCCTAAAAAAGCGAAATTGATAACTCCTGAAGAGTACAAAACTAAAATGGAGAACATGATGAAACGTTTCAGACAGAACAGGCCAGGTGGTGGAGGTCAGGGAAGAGCATTTGGAATGAATTAAGAAACAAAAACCACCATAATTTTCTATTAAGCCCTGAAGTTTTTAAGCTTCGGGGCTTTTTTTGTATCATTTTTGAAGATTATGCTTCATCGCCCGCTGTAATTTGTCATATAAAATGAGAATGGTTATTATTGAAACAAAATTAAATAGCCTAACCAAGTGATTACAGCAGAAAATAAGACTAATATTTTAGCAACCAAACAGCATTTTGAGATTTTAGATGGATTACGAGGCGTTGCAGCCATTATTGTGGTGATTTACCATTTTATGGAAATTGCAATTACCGATTATAACAAGAATTTTTTGTCGCATGGTTTCCTTGCGGTCGATTTCTTTTTTTGTTTATCGGGTTTTGTAATTGCTTACGCTTATGATAACCGTGCGCCACATATCGGCTTGTTCCAGTTTTTTAAGTTGAGGTTAATCCGTTTGCATCCGCTGGTTGTTATTGGCTCCGTTTTAGGACTGCTCACGTTTTTATTTGATCCATTTAGCGATTTTTACAGCATTTATGGCTTCGGCAAAACAGCATTGTTGTTTTTAGCATCAGCCTTTTTAATCCCTTATCCGGTAATGCCGGAACGTTATACCAACCTTTTTTGCTTAAATGCACCTGCCTGGTCGTTGTTTTGGGAGTATATTGCCAATATCTTTTATATCCTCATCCTGTACAAACTGAATAAAAAAATATTGATTGTTTTGGCATTAGTTGGGGCGGCATGGCTTGTTTATATCGGTATAAAGGTTCCAAATGGAAATTTAGGTGGCGGCTGGGGCGGACAAAATTTTTGGGATGGAGGAGCGCGGGTACTTTATTCTTTCTCTGCCGGCATGCTGGTTTACCGTTTCAACTGGATTATTAAAAATAAATTAGGCTTTTTGGGTGTGAGTGTGCTTTTGCTTGTTGCATTTCTATTCCCTTATGCCGATCGTTATAACTGGATTACCGAACCGATAATTGTGTTATTTTATTTCCCGTTTTTGGTTGCCTTAGGTGCTGGTGCAGCACTGAATCCTGCCTCAAAAAATATTTGTAAACTTTCTGGTGAAATATCATACCCCTTATATATGACGCATTATCCGTTTGTTTGGGTTTTCTTAACTTATGTTGCCGTAGTTAAACCTGAAATGTCAACCTTATGGGTGGTTATTCCTGTTTCGGTATTGATTTTAATCGTGCTCGCTTATCTCATTATGAGGTTCGTAGATATCCCATTGCGTAAATATTTGAAAGCCAAATTTTTGCTTTAATGTTATGATTGGTTCGTGGAGACACAGCAAGGCTGCGCTGGGAAATGAAACATGGCGGCAGTAAATAATTTAAAGAATATTAAAGACAACAGAATATGAAATCATTAAAACTCGCTTTGTTTTCCCTTTCCTCAATGCTGCTGTTTAGTTGTACATCATCAACCAGCGATTATGCCTATAACGAGAAAGCAACTTCAATTTTCTTAAGCCAGATGAAGCAGATCGACGAAACAGATAGTGTTTTCAAAGATACCTCGAAGGTATATGTTAAAGGCTTTCCTGATTCTATTTCTTTATCGCACAAAGCAGAAAACCTGATCAATAATTCGAAAATGGATCTTGCTAACCTGGCAGATCTAAAACCCGGTAAAGCAGCTGAAAAATTTAATGAAAACGTAATTGCCTACCTGACAGCTATAAACGATTATGGTAAAACGGCAAAGCAAATGCTGCAGACAAAAACCATTAACGAAAAGAAAAAATTACATAATCAGCTGATGTTGAAGTACGAAAAACTGAATACTTATCCTGATCGTGTATTGGAGATACAGAAAACATACCTCAACGAGGTGGGGCTGCAAGCCAGATAGAATTTTAAGTTTATCCATCGTTAACGGTATAAAATTCGTACCTTTGCACAAAATAAAATCACATTGTAAGTGATCTTTAAAACATTTTATTCAAACTTTAAATCATAGTTGTAGATGATTAACATTACTTTACCTGACGGTTCTGTCCGTCAGTACGAAAAGGGCACTTCTGCCCATCAAATTGCATTGTCAATTTCCGAGGGCTTAGCCCGTAACGTGTTAGCTGCAGAGGTTAATGGCGAGGTTTGGGATTCAACAAGACCAATCGAATCTGATTCGTCAGTTAAATTGTTAACCTGGAATGATGCAGCCGGAAAATCAACTTTTTGGCATTCATCGGCCCACTTAATGGCCGAAGCTTTAGAAGCGCTTTATCCGGGCACCAAGTTTGGTATCGGTCCGGCAATTGAAACCGGTTTTTATTATGATGTAGACTTTGGCGACCGCGAATTTTCTTCGGATGATTTCAAAGCGATCGAAACCAAAATGATCGAACTGGCCAAACAAAAGGAAACATTTGTGCGCGAAAGTGTAAGCAAAGCAGATGCGGTAAAATATTTTACCGAAAAAGGCGATGAGTACAAATTGGATTTAATTGACGGCCTGGAAGATGGCAAAATCACTTTCTATACCCAGGGTTCATTTACCGATTTATGCCGTGGTCCGCACATTCCGAATACTGGTTTTGTAAAAGCAGTAAAACTGATGAATGTGGCTGGTGCTTACTGGCGCGGCGATGAAACCAAAAAACAGTTAACCCGTATTTATGGGGTAACTTTTCCTAAGGCGAGCGAGCTTACCGAATACCTGTTGATGATCGAAGAAGCTAAAAAGCGCGATCACCGTAAATTAGGAAAAGAGTTAGAATTATTTGCTTTCTCGGAAAAAGTAGGCATGGGCTTACCTTTATGGTTGCCTAAAGGAACTGCTTTGCGCGAACGTTTGGTTAACTTTTTAACTAAGGCACAGGCTAAAGCGGGTTATGAGCAGGTAGTAACACCTCATATTGGGCATAAAAATTTATATGTAACTTCTGGTCACTGGGAGAAATACGGTAAGGATTCTTTCCAGCCGATTAAAACCCCGCAGGAAGGAGAGGAGTTCTTCTTAAAACCGATGAACTGTCCGCACCACTGCGAGATTTACAAAACAAAACCGCGTTCTTATAAAGATCTTCCGGTTCGTTTTGCAGAGTTTGGTACCGTTTACCGTTACGAACAAAGTGGCGAATTACATGGTTTAACCCGTGTACGTGGCTTTACTCAGGATGATGCACACTTGTTCTGTATGCCGGAGCAGGTTAAAGAAGAATTTAAAAAAGTAATCGATTTGGTACTTTATGTATTTAAATCGTTAGGTTTTGATAACTATACTGCCCAGGTTTCGTTAAGAGATCCGGAGAACAAGGCTAAATACATTGGTTCTGATGAGAACTGGAGATTATCTGAAAATGCAATTATCGAAGCAGCTGCAGAAAAAGGCTTAAATACGGTTGTAGAATATGGTGAAGCCGCTTTTTACGGTCCTAAGCTCGATTTTATGGTGAAAGATGCTTTGGGTAGAAAATGGCAGTTAGGTACCATTCAGGTTGATTATAACCTGCCTGAGCGTTTCGAACTGGAATATACTGGTAGCGATAACCAGAAACACAGACCGGTAATGATCCACCGTGCACCATTTGGTTCATTGGAAAGATTTATCGCCGTACTTATCGAGCATTGTGCCGGAAACTTCCCGTTATGGTTGAGCCCGGAGCAGTTTATTGTTCTTCCTATTTCAGAAAAATATGAAGAATATGCAAAAAAAGTTTTAGATGAGCTAAATAATTCCGATATTCGCGGGCTGATTGACTTCCGGGATGAAAAAATCGGTCGTAAAATACGCGATTCGGAAGTTAAAAAGATCCCATACATGCTCATTATCGGTGATAAGGAAATGGCAGAAGGAAAAGTTTCTGTACGTAAACATGGTGAGGGAGATTTAGGCGAAATGACGTTGGAAGAATTCAACAATTTATTAAGAAAAGAAATAACAGTTTAAATTAAAACAGTACAAATTTGGCATTAGGAAGACCAGGATTTAACAGGGGACCACGTCCACCTTTTAAGAAAAAAGAAGCAGAGCATAACATTAATCAGTATATAAAATCGCCCGAAGTGCGTTTAGCTGGCGATAATGTTGAACCGGGGATTTATCCTTTGGCGAAAGCTTTGGCGCTTGCTGATGAACTGGAACTGGATTTGGTAGAAATTTCTCCAAATGCTGTACCACCGGTTTGTAGGATTATTGATTACAGTAAATTTGTTTACGAACAAAAGAAAAAGCAGAAAGAGATCAAATCTAATGCTAAACAAACTGTAATTAAGGAGATTCGTTTCGGTCCTAATACCAACGATCACGATTTCCAGTTTAAATTGAAGCACGCGGTAAGCTTTTTAGAGAACGGTGAGAAAGTTAGGGCTTATGTGCATTTTAAAGGAAGGGCAATTGTATACAAAGAGCAGGGTGAGATTTTATTATTAAAATTTGCTCAGGCTTTGGAAGATGTAGGAAAAGTAGAGTTATTACCTAAATTAGAAGGTAAACGCATGTTCTTAACAGTTGCGCCTAAAGTAGCAAAAAAATAAAAATAGGTTTATAAATTAAAAAACAGGTTATGCCAAAAATGAAAACCAATTCCAGTGCTAAAAAGCGTTTTTCGCTTACTGGAACAGGTAAAATCAAAAGAAACAAAGCATACAAAAGTCACATCTTAACAAAGATGAGTACTAAACGTAAACGTGCTCTTGGAAATGCAGGAATTGTAACTGATGCAGATTCAGGTAACGTTAAACGTATGCTTTGCATCGGAAAGTAATTTATTAATTTCACCAGGTATCAGGCATTAAAGTTCCTTAAATTGGACGCCGCTTACCAAAAAACAACAACAACATGCCACGTTCGGTAAACGCAGTAGCTTCGAGAAGAAGAAGAAAAAAAATCCTTAATCTAGCCAAAGGCTATTGGGGAGCAAGAAGTAAGGTTTATACTGTTGCTAAAAACACAGTAGAAAAAGGTTTGCAATATGCATACCGTGACCGTAAAGTTAAGAAAAGAGAATTCCGCGGATTGTGGATCCAACGTATCAACGCTGGTGCACGTCAACACGGTATTTCTTACTCTCAATTGATCGGTAAACTAGCTTCAAAAGAAATCGGTTTAAACCGTAAAGTATTGGCTGATTTAGCAATGAATCACCCAGAAGCTTTCAAAGCTGTAATTGATGCAGTAAAATAGAAATTTTCGCTTAAGCGATAATCATATTTAGAAAAGGTTCCGATGCAAATCGGGACCTTTTTTTGTTTTATTTTGTTCGTCATCTCGATCCAATAGCTATCGGGTCCGCTTGCGAGATGAAGGAGATTTATGGATAGGCTTACGAGGTCTATCTGCACATTGCCCATCAGACCTCTTAAGTCTGAAAACGCTTACCGCTATGCGCGTATGCTAAACATTTTTTTACCATTAAGACGTTAAGCACATTAAGGTTTTTCTTGTACGCTATCTAGCAATGAACAAATGGCTCATGACCGTTTGAGTTTGTAGTTGGGGTTCGGCGTTTGGAGTCGATTAACCGATTTAAACAATTAACCGGTTAACCCACCTCTGATGAATTTTCCTACCCCAAACTATTCGTAAACTTCATTCTGATGCCGCTTTGGAAGTTCTGGATAATCTTAAAAATTTCAATCAATGTTACCTTTTCGATTTTAGTTAAAGCATCAATTTCAATAAAGTTGTTTGGTGCAGCCTGATCGTTGACAATCAGATTGGCCTGGTGTTTTAAACGTAATCCCATCAGGTAATAGTAGGATTGTGAGAGTTCGTTGTATTGCGCTTCACTAAAAACGCCTAATTCTTTCAATGCTTTTAATCGTTCTCCGGTATTTTCTTTTTGGAAAATCCTGTTCTGTAACGCATAAACCCTTGCCAGATCGACAATAGGAGTCATAGCCGTTTTAATATCGAATACTTCTTTCTTGTGGATTTTCTGTGTTCTGATATTCCTGAAATAGGTAAGTGGTGGTTCGTAAAGCAAAGCATTTTTGGCCAGGTACACATAAAACTTTTCAATGGGTTTCTGTAGTTCCTCATCCACAAAAGCCCTTAAGCTTTGCATAATGTCTAAATCGCCATATATTGCCCTGCAGTCGAAAAATGCTGCAAATTTCACGGCAGCTTCGGGTAAAGCTTCTTCAATCCAGTTTTTATAATTGTATTTCCAGTGCGAAAGAGAATGCGTCCAGTTTGGATTGGTAGCCATATAATCACCGTCACAGTATACAAAACCTACAAAATTTAATTTATCAGAAACCTGTGTGGCGAAATCAAGGAAATAGGAGCGCACAGCGGCCCTGTTGTCTTCAGAAGTATCTTCATAAATAATGGCATTGTCCTGATCGGTTTTAAGACTTAATTCCTTTCTGCCCTCACTGCCCAAAACCATGAAAACAAATTTAGCAGGTGGTGGTCCCAGTTTATCAATTACTTCTTCAATAATTTTAAAAGAAATGGTATCCGCAATGGTGGTTACCACCTCGTTTACAATTTTAGCATGTACACCTCTTGCCAATAGCTGGGCAACAATATTGGGCACTTTTTGCCATTTCAGTTTCAGGTCGCTGGTATTTACAGCCGACTTTACTGATTGAATAAAAACCAACGGAGATTCGGCTTGTTCGCTTAATAACCTGTTTCTGCTCAGAAAACCAACATAATTGCCATTATCATTTACCAAAAGGTAACGCGATTTTTTGCTAAACATCATCAGTATGGCTTCATATACATAAGCCTCAGGCGAAATGGTGACGATGTTGGTATCCATTACTGCATCAATTGGTAGGTTGGTGTCGAGCTGCCTGGCAATTACATCATCCCTTAGGGTAATATCGGTTACGAAACCCAGATAAAGGTCTTGATCATTTTTTATAAAAAGACAGCTGGTTTTATGTTCTGCCATTTTAATTGCAGCTTCAAAAATAGGGGTGCCGGGACTGCAACTCACAATTTTTTTGAACGTGATATCCCCTATACGGGCGGTATAAATCTGATCTGCTAATTTATCTTCCATTAAAAAATCCCTGTAAAATCCTTTTAAAGGAAAATGGTTTTTTCTTTTCCTGATTAAAAGTGTGTTCTTGCTGGTAAGCTGAAGTTAAGCTTATTTTATCTGTTTCTAAAAGATGAAAAAAGATTTTGGCTGTATTTAAAGCATCGGATAATGCATTATGCAGATTTTCAGGTATTTCGTTAAATAAAACTGTATAAAATTTGTCGAGTTTTAAATGACTGATCACCGTATTGGTAATGTATGGCGAACTTGCTTTCATGGTACAGAAAAAAGGCAGGTTTTTAAATGTACTTTCTCTTCCGATACGATGTAATTCTACATTCACCATGTGGTAGTCGAGTTCAATAAAGTGTCCGATTACTAAAGGCTGGTATTTTTCAATATCCCGGTCAAATTCCAGCATTACTTTTTCTTTCTGCTCGCCGTGAAGCTGTAGATATTCTGGAGTAATCTGATGGATTTTTAATGCGGCTTTATCCATTTTAATTCCATCACTGTTGAGGTAATGGTTTGCCCTTTTAATTTCTTTGTGCTGCTTATCGTAAATAATCCAGGCAATCTGGACGATATGGGGCCAGTTTTTTTCGTTTGCATAAGGTGCCGACCAGTTTTTGGGTAAACCAGATGTTTCGGTATCAACAACTAAGAAATATTCCTGCAATTTTAGATGGTTAGGTAAATAGTAGCACGATGGTATTTCAAAGATAATTATTATTCGGTAGCTGCGTAACAAAAAATCGGATGATAGCCATTTTTAACATGCTAACCTTACAGGGGATGAAAGTAACACGTCCAGGTAATAAAAATCACTGGTTTTAGGGGATTAGTTTAAGGTTGTAAAAACCACAGCCCCGTGTTTAATAAACCTCTATTTCAACTGGATTTGAAGGCTTTTTCTTTTTAATTGGCAAAATAAGGCCCTTGCCCTGATAATTGGCCCTATATATAATTTAAATTAATGCCTCTCAGAAGCTGTTATGTTATAAAAATATTAAAAACTCAGCTATATCATCCTATTAGCAGTCATTAATTTGCAGCAGGTATTGTTAATACTCAAGTTTAAAGATAGCCGCACACTGATTAAAGCAGGTTGATCCGCAAGATTTATAAAGCAGTCTATCATATCTTTACAGCTAGTTTCGTTTTATTTAATCAGCCCCGGCAAATACGGTACCGAATGAATCCAGATATGTCTTATCCTTTACAATAGCTTTCTGGCTACTTTGATTATGATCCTGCGGGAACCAATCCTTGCAGAGCATCTGCTGTAGCACAGGGTTAAAGCAGGATCTGTTGTTTAAATTGTATAAACTGGTTAACTGTTAGAACAATGGTTAATTGTTTAAATTGTATAAATTGGTTAATTGTAGCAGATGCGTTAATTCCTACGATTAACCGATTAAACCACCAATTTTTTTTAACTTTTCAACAAAACAGTTGTAAAATGCTTATTCGTGTTATCTTTATGGCTTTTGTAAATTAATTTCAGTTTTGGCTAAAGACACGAATAAAGAAACCCCGTTAATGCAGCAATACAACGCAATTAAAGCGAAGTATCCGGGCGCACTTTTACTATTTAGGGTTGGCGATTTTTATGAAACCTTTGGCGAAGATGCCATTAAAACGGCACAGATTTTAGGTATAGTATTAACCAGAAGGGGTACAGGCCCAAATGGCGGTGCATTAGAATTAGCAGGTTTTCCGCATCATTCATTAGATAATTATTTATCTAAACTGGTTAGGGCAGGGCAACGTGTGGCCATCTGCGATCAGCTCGAAGATCCTAAAACCACAAAAACTATTGTTAAACGTGGTGTAACAGAGCTGGTTACCCCAGGTGTTGCTTATGGCGATAATATTGTAAACCAGAAATCGAACAATTTCCTTGCCTGTGTTTTCTTCGATAAAACACAGTTAGGAATTTCATTTTTAGATATTTCAACCGGCGAATTTTTAATTGCCCAGGGCAACAGCGATTATATTGATAAACTTTTGCAGGGTTTTAAGCCTACAGAGGTGATTTTCCAAAAATCGAAGCGACAGGCTTTTACCGAAAATTTTGGAGATCGTTTTTATACTTTCGGTTTAGATGAATGGCCTTTCACCACCGATTTCGGTAACGAAACTTTAATGAAACACTTTGAGGTTTCATCTTTAAAAGGTTTTGGGGTAGAACGTTTGCAGAGCGGAATTGTGGCGGCCGGTGTGATATTGCACTATTTGGGAGAAACCGAACACCGTAACCTGCAACACATCAGCTCGATAGGTCGCATTGAGGAAGACCGTTACATGTGGTTGGACCGTTTTACGATTCGTAACCTGGAATTGGTGAGTTCACCTAATGACAATGCAGTAACCCTTTTTGATATTTTGGATCACACTTGTACCCCGATGGGTGCACGTTTGTTACAAAAATGGATTATCATGCCTTTAAAAGAGCTTAAACCGATTCAGGAGCGACTTGGAATGGTAGAATATTTTGTAAAACATGAAGAATTACAAGAAGAGTTTTTAAATAATATTAAACAGATTGGCGATTTAGAGCGACTGATTTCTAAAGTAGGCTTACAGCGTGTTGGTCCGAGAGAACTGGTGGCTTTAAAACGTGCGTTATACCATATTGAAGCCGTTAAAAAATTAGCCGCGGACTCTAAAAATCCTTTCCTGACCAAAATAGCGGATCAATTGAATCCTTGCTTGGCGATTAGAGAAAGAATTGAAAGGGAACTGCAACCTGAGCCACCAGCTTTATTAATCAAAGGAAATGTAATTGCTGACGGAATTGATGAAGATTTAGACCGCTTGCGCAAAATTGCTTTCGGTGGCAAGGATTATCTGGTGCAAATACAGAAACGTGAGGCAGAAGCAACAGGCATCCCATCCCTAAAAATTGCCTTCAATAACGTTTTTGGTTATTATTTAGAAGTTACCCATACCCATAAAGATAAAGTACCAGAGGGCTGGATCCGTAAGCAAACGCTGGTGAATGCAGAGCGTTACATTACACCTGAGCTTAAAGAATACGAGGATCAGATTTTAGGAGCTGAAGAAAAGATTCAGGCCATCGAAATCCGTTTGTATAACGAACTGATGTACGAAACCGCCAGTTACATCAAACCGATCCAACTCGATTCGTTTTTAATTGCTCAGCTGGATTGTTTATTGTGTTTTGCACAGCTGGCCGCTAAAAACCATTATAACAAGCCTAAAGTTACCGAAAATAAGGTGCTTGATATTAAAGGCGGCCGTCACCCGGTAATTGAAAAGCAATTGCCTGTAGGGCAGGAATACATCACCAACGATGTGTATCTGGATACCGATAGTCAGCAGATTATTATGATTACCGGACCCAATATGGCTGGTAAATCGGCTATTTTAAGGCAAACAGCTTTAATTGTTTTAATGGCACAAATGGGCTCATTTGTACCTGCCAAAGATGCCGAAGTAGGTTTGGTAGATAAGATTTTTACCCGTGTGGGAGCTTCAGACAATATTTCGTCGGGAGAAAGTACGTTTATGGTGGAGATGAATGAAACGGCCAGTATCTTGAACAATATTTCGGATAACAGTTTGATTTTATTGGATGAGATTGGTCGTGGAACAAGTACTTACGATGGTATTTCGATTGCCTGGGCCATCGCCGAGTTTCTACATCAACACCCTACATCAAGGCCGAAAACGCTTTTTGCTACCCATTACCACGAACTGAACGAATTGGCGAACACCATGCCGCGCATTAAAAACTTTAATGTTTCGGTAAAAGAGATGACGAACAAAGTGATCTTTTTACGGAAACTGGTTCCGGGGGGAGTGAGCATAGTTTTGGTATTCATGTGGCTAAAATGGCTGGTATGCCACCAAAACTGATCGGTCGAGCAAACGAGATATTAAAAAAACTTGAAATTGACCGTACTGAAGGACAAAGCATTAAAGACAGCATTAAAAAAGTGCAGAATCAGGCTTACCAGTTGCAAATGTTTGCTATTGATGATCCTGTTCTGGTAAAAATTCGCGATACCCTGAATAACCTGGATGTGAATGCATTAACGCCAGTGGAAGCACTATTAAAATTGGACGAAATACAGCGATTGATTAAAAATTAGGAAAGGTGTGGGGTGTGAGGTTTAAGGCATAAGGTCTTAGTCTTCCAATACCCCAATGCCATTAATATTGATACAATGGAAATAACCTTAAACCATTCACTTTATACCTTAGGCCTCAAAAAAAATGTTTTTTATTTAATAGCGATCATGCTATTTCTATCATCCTGCGGATCAAGAAAATATACCGTTAAAAGTGACACCAAAGCTTCTAAAGCTGCTGATGCCATGGCGAATTTAAAAAGCAAACAACTTTACCGTTTTATTACGGATTGGACAGGGGTGAGGTACCGTTTTGGCGGATTGGACAAGAGCGGTATCGATTGTTCGGGTTTTGCCTTTTTATTGGAGAAAGAAATTTATGGAGTTACGCTACCCAGGATTTCACGCGATCAGGCTAATGCGATTAAAAGAAAGGATGTCGACAATTTAAAAGAGGGTGATCTCGTATTTTTCTCTTTTGGTGGTAATGATGTAGATCATGTGGGGGTTTACCTCAATAATGGTTTTTTTGTACATGCAAGTACCACAAGAGGGGTAATTGTCGATGATTTAACCTTGCCAGCTTATCAGAAGGTTTTGGTTAAATCGGGATCGGTTAATTAGTTTTTTTCAGGGCGTCATTTCGACTGAAGTGCAACGAATGGAGAAATCTTTAATATTGGTTTATTCATTCCAAACCCGATAGCTATCGGGTTGATTGGAGATCTTAAATCCTCTTGCATTACGATTCCTGCCTTCGCGGAATGACGAGCACTTTAAAACAAACTTTATTATTTTTCGTTATTCATTTATGCGTATATTTTTCATAATCTGCTTATCTTTAATTACTTATTCTGTTGATGCGCAGGTAAAACTTCTCAAATTGGATGATTTGGATAAACGCATCGCCAATGGAAAAGATACTACTTATGTGATTAATTTTTGGGCTACCTGGTGTTCGCCATGTGTTGCAGAGCTGCCGAATTTTGAGAAATTACGTTTAGCGAATTTAAAGAAGCCGGTTAAAGTACTTCTGATAAGCCTGGATTTTAAATCAAAACTGCAAAAGGAAGTGATCCCATTTGTGGAGAAGAATAAGATTAATGCTGAAGTATTTCTTTTAAATGAACCCGATCAGCAGCAATATATCGAAAGAATCGACAAAAAATGGTCGGGTGCTATTCCGGCTACGCTGTTTGTAAACAAAAACACCAGACGTTTTTACGAAAAGGAATTTACGGAAACGGAACTGAAAAATACTTTGTTAAACTTAAATAGATCGTGATGAAAAGATTGATTTTAATGGCTTTTATGCTTATTTCAGGAGTTGTATTGGCTCAAACTGAAGGTTATAAAGTAGGCGATGTGGTTAAAGATTTCTCCTTGAAGAATGTAAACAACAAAAACGTTTCACTCGCCGATTATAAGGATGCTAAAGGTTATATTGTTGTTTTTACCTGTAATACTTGTCCGGTAGCAAAGGCCTATCAAGATCGCATTGCGGCATTAAATACCACTTACATAGCTAAAGGTTATCCTGTTGTGGCCATCAATCCTAATGATGCAGGAGCCGTTCCTGATGAAAGTTTTGAAAAGATGCAGGCTTTAGCCGCTGAGAAGAAATTCAGTTTTCCGTATCTCTTAGATCCTGACCATATCGTAACCAAACAGTTCGGTGCAACCAGAACACCACATGTATTCATCTTAAAAAAAACTGATAAAGGAAATGTGGTAGAATATATTGGTGCTATTGATAACGATCCGGAAGAGGCAAATGCTACGAAAACCGAATATGTTAAAAATGCCATAAATGAGTTATCCCTTGGCAAAAAGCCAGTAATCTCCTCTACCAAAGCCATTGGCTGTAGCATTAAGTGGAAAAAAGGTTAAACGTAACTTAACCACCACTGCCGGTGTGTTTCTTTATACTTTTTAAACCACCGGCATGGTAAATACAATAATGCCACCACGCAAATCCATATTAAATATACGATAGGCAAACTAAAGCCAAACGCTGCAGGCCTAAATAAAAACGGCACCTGTATAATTTCCTTGGTGTTATGCCCGGTGGCGAAAAATACTACAACAAGGATGGTATGCAAGAGGTAAAAGTGAATTACATAGTAAAAGAATGGCACAGAACCATAAACTGAAGCTATTTTAGTAAACCAATTATTAATTCTTTCTGTAAAAGCTAAAATCAACATCGCCGTACCCACAGTCATAGAGATGTATTGTAGCGATGGCGGGTATTTGCTCACGTTGAAAAAGGCTAAAAGATTTTTAAACAAGTCTTGATATTCTTTTCTCGGAACAGGATCACCATAAACATTGATCAACCTTAAAGCAATAAAAAGGAATATGGTTACGGAGCCTGCAATCAATAAATTGCGTTGTCTACGTTTTACTTCATAACTTTTCTTAAACCAGGTCCCAATTCCATAGCCCACAAACATAACACCTGTCCATGGGAGGATGGCGTAGAAGACACCAACTAAATGATTGGCTGATAAAGGGACAACCGTTCCGGATGCAGTAAAGAACACTTTTAAAATCAATCCACCGGTTGGATCCTGAGGGGCAGGGAATAAATTAAAAATATTGTGTCCAAAAACCATTATTACCCCACTAATCAGTACCGTTTGATATGAAATACGGCTTGCGAGGGCTAAAAAGATCATGCTCCAGCCGATTGCCCAGATTACCTGGAGAATAATGAAGTTGTATTGCAGATTAAAAGTTAAGCCTAATGATATAATTGCGATTTCGATAAATATAAGCCAAAGACCACGTTTAAATAAAAAAGCACTGGCCTGTGCCGGCGTTTTATTCTGTGCAGATAAATAAGCGGATAAGCCCGATAGAAAAACAAAAGTAGGCGCACAAAAATGGGTAATCCAACGGGTAAAGAATAGTATTCCTGAAGTGGTTTCGGGATTTAGCGGATCACCTGTCATCGCCCCAATATGGAAGAAATCCCGTGTATGATCTAAAGCCATAATAATCATCACGATTCCACGTAATATATCAATAGATAAAATGCGTTTGGATAGGATGGAAGGATCTGTATTCATGACAATAGGTTTGGTTTCTTAAAGATACAAAATCAATTTATTTTCGCGGATGTTTAACCCTTTAGGATTGTACTAATTATATAACAACAAGTTAAGCTAAAGAAAATCGATTTAGGAGTATTTCAATTGCTGTTTATCATTTTGATGTTCCAAAAATTATAATAATATTTGTTAAGCGCTAACCGAATAAAATCTTCTCCTTTTTATTGAGTAGAATCAATATCAGACAGATTTCGGTTAATTAAAACGGAACCAAATTATCATAACACATCATAATGAAAAGAAGAACATTTATACAAAACACAGGCTTATTAGGAGCAGGAGTTGTCGCATCGAAATTTTCTTTTGCGGCTAATCTCGCACCAGAGTTTCCTGTGGTACGCGTAGCTGCAGCAAAACGACATTTTCAGAGCAAGGCCGTAGATGCTGCTATCAAAACTTTCCAGGCTAACGTTAAAAACCCTGAACTGGCCTGGTTATTCGAAAACTGTTTTCCCAATACACTCGATACTACCGTTTACCATTCTGAAAAAAATGGCCGACCAGATACTTATGTAATTACCGGCGACATCGATGCCATGTGGCTACGCGATAGTTCTGCGCAGGTTTGGCCTTATCTTCAGTTTGTAAATGAAGATGAACCACTTAAAAAACTAATTGCAGGTGTAATTATCCATCAGACACAATGCGTTTTAAAAGATCCTTACGCCAATGCTTTTTATGGCGACGCCACCAAAGTAGGTGAGTGGAAAACAGATAAAACAGCTATGCAGCCCGGTGTGCACGAACGTAAATGGGAAATTGATTCATTATGTTATCCGATCCGCCTGGCCTATCATTACTGGAAAAAAACAGGCGATAAAACACCTTTTGATGCCGATTGGAAAAAAGGAATCGAAGCCACTTTAAAAACATTTAAAGAGCAGCAGCGCAAAGCTGATAAAGGCCCATATCACTTCCAGAGAGAAACTACACAACCTACAGATTCGTTACCGATGGCTGGTTATGGTTTTCCGGTAAATCCGGTGGGTTTGATCTGTTCGGCTTTCCGCCCGAGTGATGATGCCACCATTTTTCCTTTCTTAGTCCCATCTAATTTCTTCGCGGTATCTAGTTTAAAACAGGCTGCTGAAATGATCAAGGCTTTGCAAAGCGATAAAACTTTAGAAAGCAATTTGTTAAACCTTGCTGATGAGGTGAGTGCTGCTTTGCAGAAACACGCCATCGTGAACCATCCAAAATATGGCAAAATTTATGCTTTTGAGGTTGATGGTTTTGGAAGTTCCTATTTAATGGACGATTCTAATGTACCGAGTTTATTGGGTTTACCATATTTGGGTGCAATGAAGATTGATGATCCTATTTATCAGAATACCAGGAAATTTGCCCTTTCTAAAGACAATCCTTATTTCTTTAAAGGTACAGCTGCAGAAGGAATTGGTGGTCCGCATGCAGGACAGGACATGATCTGGCCGATGAGTATCACCATGCGTGCATTAACTTCAAAAGACGACGCTGAGATTAAATATTGTATCGATACTTTGCGTAAAACACATGCTGGCAAAGGTTTTATGCACGAATCGTTTAATAAAGATAATCCTGCAAACTTTACAAGAGCATGGTTTGCCTGGTCTAACACCTTATTTGGTGAGCTGCTTTGGCGCACCTATCATGAAAAGCCTGCTTTATTAAAGGCGTAACATATACAAGCATATTGATCAGTGATATCATTTTCGCTGATCAATATAGTCTTGCTTTATTAAAATTATCTTTGTAGCATTTACCCGGTTTATAGCATACATTATGATTATTTACGTGGATTAATACGTTCATAAGTGTTAAATTTACGTTTTTTGTAAAACATGCGTTAGAATATTTAATCGATAGTTATTACGAGAAGAAATATTTGTAAATTGCAGCTAGATTATTCATCCCGCTTTGCAAGATCCCAATAGAACCATCCTTTCTGATATAGAGAGTATCAACAAAATACCTGCTGTTGCACATATTTTAGAAATTGTGTGCCGGACAACTGGAATGGGCTTTTCTGCTGTGGCCAGGGTAACTTCAGATAAATGGACTGTATGTGCTGTTCTTGATGAAATTAATTTTGGTTTACCGGTAGGTGGAGAATTGAAGTTAGAAACAACCATCTGTAACGAAATAAGGCAGCATCAGCAAGCGGTTGTGATTGATCATGTTGACGAAGATGAGAATTTCAGGGGGCACCATACACCAACAATGTATGGCTTTCAAAGTTATATTTCCGTTCCGATTATTTTAAAAAATGGCGACTTTTTTGGTACACTGTGTGCAATTGACCCTAAACCGGCCAAGCTTAAAAATCCTACTATAACAGGGATGTTTACCATGTTTGCCGATTTAATTGCATTTCATTTAGATGCACTTGAACAAATAGCCAAAACCGAATTGGAGCTGAAAGAACAACAAGCGGTTGCCGTTTTAAGGGAGCAGTTTATTGCCATTTTAGGCCATGATCTTCGGAATCCTTTAAATGCAATATCGAGTAGCGCCCAATTGTTATCGCGTTTGAATTTAGACGAACGTGGAATCCGTATTGCAAAAATTGTTAAAGACTCTTCATTCAGGATGAATGGCCTTATAGAAAATATGCTCGATTTTGCCAGTGGCCGTTTAGGCGAAGGGATTGCCATCACCAGAACACCCGATGAGGACCTGGAAAAACTGCTTATCCAGGTGGTAGACGAAATGCAAACCATTTGGCCGGGCAGAAATATTGAATTAAATTTTGATTTTCGTCACCCGGTTAATGCCGACGGAAAGCGGTTGGCGCAACTTTTCTCTAACCTGCTGGGCAATGCCTTAAATTACTCACCAGCAGATTCTCCCGTAGTAATTACAGCTTTTAGCTCTAGTGAAGAATTTAACCTCTGTGTCGCTAATAAGGGCAAACAGATTCCTGCGGCTACCATGGAGCGCTTATTTCAGCCTTTTTCGAGGGGAGAGGTAGAGCCAAATCAAAAAGGACTTGGTTTGGGTTTATATATTGCATCAGAAATTGCCAATGCACATGAGGGATCTTTAGAAGTTTCTTCTACTCCGGAAAAAACCTGTTTTATCTTACATATCCCATATAAAAAATGATAGCTGTACACGATCAGTTACCAACCTCTACGCTGCTGGAATTGAAAGTTGGGGATGATATTTCCAATGGAAACCAATCAGGCAAAATTAAAAATATCGAGATCAGTGAAACGGATGAATTTTTAATGTTTCTATTCCAATTAGAAAATAGTCACATTATCATTAAAAAGCTAAAACAGGTTTGCTAGTTATTCCGTTCGTCATTTCGACCGAAATGCAATGGAGCGAAGAAATCTGCTGCTAAATTCCTTTTATAGATTTCTCCACTGCGGTCGAAATGAGGTAGTTTTTCAGGATGACAATTGCATATAAAGCCATCTTATTAATCTTATAAAATTGGCCTCGGATCGAATATTACCTGAAACGATTGAATTTTTTCATCTACGATTTTGTACCAACCACAAGAAAAGATTGTTTTTGCACCCATATTAATATCATACCAAAGGCAAACCTCTTCCTGATCTACAAATACTTTTTTAATATCATATTTGAATTTCATCTTTTTCATGTCTTCTATGTATACATCGGCACCATTTCTTTCGCCCATAACGCCTTTAAAAGTCATGTCGTCTTTCAATTGCTGTCTGGCCAGATCAAAGTCTTCCGAATTTAATGCATTGATAAAATCAAGTACAACAACTTTAGCATTGTGCTCGGTCAGTATTTTATTAGATGTACTCATGGTTTTCCTTTTAGATAAAGACGAATATCAGACTAGAAATGTTTGAAAATTAATAGTTGAATGAGTGAATTTTGAATGATAACATGTTCCATTAGCCTCTTATTCAGTCATTCCTTCATTCAATAATTCTATCCTTTTCTCATTCAATCATTCTATCCTTCACTAATTCATTCACTCTATCCTTCAAAATTATACATTTTCCCAACCTGCGTTTTAAAACTGTATTTAAAATCGTTTCCTGATTTTTCTTCTGTAATTCCTTTAATTTTTTTCAATGCATTCGGACACCTCACGATACAATCTTCACCAGATAGTGATTTGATTGATAGTTTTACAATTTTACCATCCTTCCATTGCAAATTGGTAATTTCAAAGTTGCCTCGTGCTTTTAGTCCCTGGATAGTCCCCGCCGACCATTGATCGGGTATTGCAGGCAAAAATTGAAGTTCGCCTGTTTGGCTTTGCAATAACATTTCTGAAATGCCTGCAGTGTAGCCAAAATTTCCATCTATTTGAAAAGGTGGGTGCGCACAGAAAAGATTAGAATAAATTCCTCCACCTTTGTTGTAATCAGTGCCTGAGCCACCAACTGGCGTAATAAAATTCTGCAATATTTTATAGGCATGATTACCATCCTGTAACCTCGCCCAGAAATTCATTTTCCAGGCCATTGACCAACCGGTTGATTCATCGCCACGTGCAGTTAGGGTTACTTTTGCAGCTTTAGCCAATTCAGGCGTTTTAATGGTACTGATTTCCCTGCCAGGATGTAAACCAAATAAGTGGGAAATATGTCTGTGTTGATCTTTCGGGTCATCACGATCGGTTTCCCATTCCTGCAATTGGCCCCACTTCCCGATTTTTGGCTTTAACAAATGTGCTTTAAGATCGGTTATATGGTTTTTATAATCCTGATCGATGCCTAAAATTTCAGCAGCTTCAATATAATTGGTAAACAAATCGAATACAATCTGTTGATCGTGGGTTACACCGTCTTCAGTTGGCCCGTGCTCTGGCGACCAGCCCAAAGGGGATACCAAAGTGCCATCAGGTCTTCTTTTCAAATGGTCATCCCAAAATTCTGAAATTTCTTTAATAATAGGATAAGCGAAGTTTTTCAAGTATGCCTTATCTTTTGTAAAGGCATAATGCTCCCAAAGGGCCTGAGCATACCATGCACTTCCTGGGGTGTTCCATAAAAAACTCATTCCACCGAAAATATTATTTTCCGTTTTAACCGTCCAGCCACGGGTGTTTGGGTATTGTTTGCGTGTTGCAATAGCACTTACTTCACGCATGCTGTTAATATAATCAAGATATGGAATATGACATTCGGAAAGGTTAGTGGGTTCTGCCAGCCAATAATTCATCTGGATGTTGATATTGGAGTGATAATCGCTTCCCCATGGAGGTGTATTGCTCTCATTCCAAAGCCCCTGTAAATTGGCAGGTAAACCGCCTTGTCGTGAAGAGCTGATCAACAAATACCTTCCAAATTGAAAAATTAAAGCTTCCAGATCGTGATCAGGAGTTTTTTTGTAATTGATGAGTCTTTGGTAAGTCGGTAAACTATTGTTGTTTACGTTGCTTTCGCCTAATTTGATATTTAGACGGTTAAATAACTGTTGATAGTCCTCAATGTGGCTTTTTAATAGGTTTGCATAACTTTTAGGTAATGTATTCTTAAGGATGCGGTCTATTTTTGGTGCGGGTTCTTCACCTTTCCATTGCTGTTCGCGTTTATTGCTGTAATTGGTTGCTGCAGTAAAAATAATGGTAATGGCATCTGCCTGATCTATTTTTAATTTTTCACCATCTTCATCCTTTACCGGGTAACTTTTTCCGCTTTCAATTTTCACCACTGCAGTAGCCTGGTAAGGCATTCCATTTGATAATTTGCCACTAAATTCAACTTTATTTCCATTAACCGTTATTTTTCCACCATGCGCGTTTTTTAGCCTTATGGCAACGGAATATTTGCTTTTTTGATCAGCAGTAAGTCTTAAAACCATTACTTTATCCGGGAAGCTGCAAAAATACTCACGTTTAAAATTTACTTCTTTTTGCGTATAACTGATGGAATGTACCGAATTGGCAATATTTAATTCGCGTTTATACCCGGTAAAACTTTGATCTTTCTGGTCGAAATCAATAAAAAGATCACCAAAAGCCTGATAGGTACCCCGGTCATTTTCGTCTCCCGTCCAAAGGGTATTATCGTTAAATTGAATATGTTCGTTGTTTACACCTCCAAAAATCATCCCGCCAATGCGGCCGTTGCCAATAGGGTAGGCTTCCGTCATCCAGTTTTTGGCGGGTTTATTATCCCATAGCAATAAAGGGCTGGTTTGTTTCTTTTGTGCAAATACGGCATTCGAAAAACTAAATGCAAAGCAGGAAAGTAATGCAATGCGCATCACTTGCTTAAGTTTTAAAAGCATGGGATATTTGATTAGTGTGTTTTCAAAGATATATATTATCACCTAAAAGTTTTTGCTGCCAATAAGCGAATGCATCTCGATTATTGGCATATTATTCAGTTATTTAAGCATTTTATTTTTATTAATGCAACAGATTTACCAGGTAACTATTCTGATATTTAACAGCTGGATTTAATAGATTTTCTATATTTGATAGTACACACTAAATCGTTTTATGTAAAATGAAATCGCTAACCAAATTTCTATTCTGTATTTTATTTCTAAATGTATTGAGCGGTTATCCTGCTCAAAGCCAAAGCAAAACGTCTTTCACTAAATATGTCAATACTTTTATCGGCACGGCACCGCTAACCGATCCTAAAATATTGGGTTATGCGCTTCCACAAGGCTGGCGCTCCTGGGCTGGTTTAACTTTTCCAGGCAGTTCATTACCCAATGCCATGGTACAGTTAAGCCCGATTACCGAATTTGGTTCTGGTGCAGGTTACGAATATGAAGACGACACCATTTACGGCTTTGCACACACCAATAAGGGCCACTGGAACCTCTGCAACATCCCGGTTTTGCCGCTTTCCAATCCTACAAATAAGTTTGGCTCTAAATTTTCTCATAAAAACGAAAGTTCTGCACCTGGTTATTACCAGGTTTATCTGGATGACTATAAAGTAAATGTAAAGCTCACTTCAACCTTAAGGGCTGGATTTCATCAATATGAATATAAAAACACCCGCGACCGGCAAATACTTTTTTTAATGGGTAAAGCCAATAGTGGCGTTTCTACCTGGAATATCGAGCAAGTGGGTACTTCGGCCATACAGGGCTTTCAGGGTGGAGAGAATATTTATTTTTATGCAACGGTAAATGGCAAGATAGATAAACTCGATCAAACAGATGTAGGCAAACGTTCTGGTTATGCCATTATGCATCTGGCTGATGGAAGTGCAGGGCCGGTGGAATTAAAAATCGGACTCTCTTTTGTAAGCACGGCTAATGCTAAAGAAAATTTAGAGAAAGAAATCGGCAATAAAACTTTTACGCAAATCCGTAATGAAGCTACTGCAAAATGGGAGGCCCTTTTATCCAATATCCAGGTAAAAGGTGGTACAGAAAAACAAAAACAAATGTTGTATTCGTGCCTATACCGTTCATTTTTATGGCCGGCCTTGCGCAGCGATGTAAATGGTGAGTTTAAGGATGCAAAACACAACATCATCAAAGGTAATTTTAATTATTATACAGAGCCATCGCTTTGGGATACCTACCGTAATAAAGACGTGCTTTTAGGTTTAATTACACCTAAAGTTACTTTGGATGTGATCAAATCAATGAAGGATGTGGGTGATAAAACGGGCTTTATACCAACCTTTTTCCATGGCGATCATGGGGCATCATCTATTGCCGGTGCTTATTTGAGGGGAATTGATGACTTCGACATTAAAGGCACTTATCAGATTTTGTTACGCAATGCCAATGTTGAAGGTGGTGCCCGGCCCTTTATTAAGGAATATATCGAGAAAGGTTATATCTCCGATCCTGACGTTAAAAATCCACATGTAGAAACGAAAGCAAAAGCAGGCGTTTCTAAAACGTTAGAATATTCTTACGATGATTATTCGCTGGCACAGATCGCGAAGAAACTCGGTGACAGCACCAATTACCGCATTTTAATGGCCAGATCTAAGAATTATAAAAACATGTTCGATCCCGGTACCCGTTTTATGAGGGGAAGATTGGATAATGGTGATTGGATCAAGCCTTTTAATCCGCAGTATCCTTATTACGAATACATGTACAGGGAAGCCAATGCCTGGCAGGTTTCGTTTTATGTACCGCATGATATGAAAGGCCTTATTGAGTTATACGGCGGTGCAGATGGTTTTGAATCGAAATTGGATTCGTTATTTACTTTACCCTGGAACCCGAAATACATAGCCCGTAATGTAGAAACCATGATCGGACAGTACTGTCAGGGTAATCAGCCTGATCACGAAGCGCCTTTTGCTTATACTTTTATTGGTAAACCCGAGAAATCGCAAAAAATCATTGATAAAATCCTTAATGAACTTTATGGAATAGGTAGCGATGGTTTGGCACTTTCGGGTATGGATGATGCGGGCGAAATGTCGGCCTGGTATGTGTTTAGTTCGCTGGGATTGTATCCGTTTTCTGCAACCGATCCAAATTACATTGTTACCGCACCGCTTTTTGATGAAGTAAAATGGAAAACCAGCACGGGTAAATTATTGACTATCAGCAAACCGGGCAAGGGCAGAGGCATTACTGAGATTAAAGTAGATGGAAAAATCAATCAGGGGTATTTTATTTCTCATGATTTGTTTAGGAATGGTGGGAAAGTGGAGATTGTGACAAAGTGATACACTAGACCTCGCAGGTTTTATAAACCTACCAGGTCTTTTTAGAACAAAAGCTCCGAATTCATTTATCGAGTTCGGGACTTTTTGTTTTAGAAAATATTATTAACTGTTTCTGGAAATGTAGGGTTCCACTTTTCATCGCATTTTAAGTCCCGCTTTTCGTTTTATTCCGATGAAAGATCGGAATGTTCACTCCAATCGGGTTTATTACCGAGCATCGTTGCACAATGGCTGCTATCTAAATCCAACGATAGCGAGATGTTGATTTTTCATCTGCAGAAGCGGAGGCGGGCCTGCATTGGCAAAAAGCTGCTCTAAATGTTTTTCCAAACTACTAGATAAAATCTATTATTCGTTTTTAAGCAATTATATAACGATCAATTACATCCTTTAGGCTTAATTTTATCGTTTCTACCTAATTAATGAGACAATTTCTCTTAATAATGTTAAAAATGAGTACGGATTGATTAATAATTCTGCTTAATTTGTAGATTTGACGAAATGTCCCCTGATAATCTGCACGATAAAGAAGAATTAAAGTATTTAGAAGACCTGAAAGATGGCCATCGTGATGCTTTTGATTTTATTTATGTCAGGTACAGTAAAATGCTGCTTCCAAAAATGCAGCGCATGGTTAAATTGAATGAGGTTGTTGATGAGCTTTTGCAGGATGTTTTTCTAAAAGTTTGGCTCAACAGGGCCAAAATCGATCTTGATCAATCATTTAAAGGCTGGATTTTCACCATTGCTCAGAATACTGTTTATGGTTACTACCGTAGTTTGGCGCAGGATGTGAAAATGCAAAAACATTTATTGGAGACTTTTGCCGAATTTTACGACCAGACGGAAGATTATATTTTCAACAAAGAAAGGGTCGAATTGCTTAACCAAGCTATCGAAAAACTTCCCGCACAGCGGAAGGAAATTTTTAAACTTTGCCGTATCGAAGGTAAAAGCTACCAGGAAGCGGCCGAAATTTTATCATTAAGCCCCTCTACCGTGAGCAATCAATTGGTTAGCGCTACCAAATACATTAAACGTTACGTCTTTTTTCATTCTCAGGAGTTTATTGTTTTCTGCATTGCAGCCTATTTGAAAGTTAAATAAAAATATTTTTAAAAAAAATCTAAGTGCGATAGTGTGTTTGTCCATCTCGTGCATATTATATATTGACAACGATGGAGAAAAGACCTTTAAGCCCAAAATTATTCGAAAGATTTCTTGCCGATCAGAGCAATGCTAAAGAACTGGAGCAATTGTTTAATTACTTTGGTGAAGCGGATCAACAGGAACTTGAAAAGCTGATCCAAAAAGGATTTGAACAGGAAACTGAACTAAATGTTGCTGCTGAAGATGAAAGACTAGCCCAGATCCATGCAGGCTTATCGGATAAACTTTTTGCAAAACCGGAAAAGCCAATTTTAAAGGTGCTGAAATCCGGTCGTTTTATGAGGATAGCTGCTGCGATACTGGTAATTGTTTCGGGTACCTTATTGCTTACACGGTTTTTAAACAGCAGCAATGGGATTGTTCCAGGTTCTGCTAAAGCGGTACTGAGCTTAGGTGGAAAGGAAAGTGTTTCAGCTGGAAGAAAGGACACCGTACTTTATCGCAGCAAAGGGGTTACAGTAAGTACCAAAGCAGATGGTACAATGGTTTTTATGGCCGTAAATGCTGATTCTGCTGAGGCTTCGAAACTGAACACCTTAAACACCCCTAACGGCGGCGAATACCGTGTTACTTTGAGCGACGGCTCTGAGGTAATGCTCAACGCCGGCTCTAAACTTAGCTTTCCAACTGATTTCCGCGGATCAGAAAGAAAAGTGTATGTAGAGGGGGAAGCTTTCTTCAAAGTGGCCAAAAATCCGCTAAAGCCATTTATTGTCAATGTGTCTGGCAACGAAATCAAGGTATTGGGTACGCAGTTTAATGTAAGCAGTTATCCTGAAGATGAAGGTACACAGACAACACTGTTAGAGGGGAGCATCAGGTTTACCAATGGAAATGGCGATCAGGTGGTATTAAAACCTGATCAGCAGGTGATTTCTCATCATGGAAAATTAGACTTGCAAAATGTTTCGGCAGAAGATTTTAATGCCTGGACAAAAGGCGAGTTCTTATTTAATGATGTGCCCTTATCAACGGTGATGCAGAAACTGGCCAGGTGGTATAATGTGGAAGTAGATGTAAAATCTATTCCGCAAAAGAACCTCTACCTTAAAATATCCCGAAAGGCGGATATTGATGAAGTGCTGGATGCTATTGCTACGGCCACTGATTACAGGCTAAAAATCAAAGAAAATAAGATCGTGTTTAAAGAATAAGGTTGCTCCGTCGTCGATCAATTAACCAAACCAAACTAAATTTTATGACAAACCATTACTTTCGCCTCGTCCGGTCCGGATGCAGGTATTTACTGAACTGGCCAAGCGTTTTTTGCTTTATCGTTTTGTTATCGATAAACGCAAAAGCACAAAATACCCAGTACACCTTTACACAAGCGCCCTTAAATACCGTTATCTCACAAATTTCGGCGAAAACAAAATATGAATTTGTGTACGATGCGGCGCTGGTTAAAAAAGCCAAACCCATCAACTTTACCCTGAACACAGCAGATATTAAAACGATTATGGATGCAGTGGTTAAGGGACAGGATTTTAACTACGAAATCAGCAACAACCGCACCATCATCTTAAAAATACCAAAGGAAGATATTGCAGATGAATATGTGCTGCATGGTATGGTTACCGATAGTTTGGGTTCGCCATTGCCGGGTGCTTCTGTAAAAATCAAAAACACCAATAAATATGTCCTTACGGATGGTAACGGGCACTTTAATCTTAATTTAAGTAACCAATACAATACGCTCGAAATCAGTTATATCGGATACCTTTCTTCAACCCAGGGTTTCGATCGCAATGCTGCTTTAAAGGTGGTAACCGTTAGGTTAAGTGCCAACGCATCTTTACTGGCAGAGGTTGTGGTAAATGGTTTTCAAACGCTTCCACTCGAAAGGAATGCGGGTGCCTTTTCCATTGTTGATCAAAAAAAATTGAATGAGCAAATTAACCCGAGTATTTTATCTGCTTTAGAAGGCCGAGTTGCAGGTTTAGCTTATGATAAGAACCCTTATGGGCTAGGTGCCGATAAACAGGTAATACGCGGAAGAGGTACATTTTCAATCTCACAAACTGGTGTAAGAACTGACCCTTTAATTGTAATTGACGGATTACCTTCAGAAACCCCTTTGGAAGAGGTAAACCCCTATGATATCGAGTCGGTAACGGTTTTAAAAGATGCAGCAGCTTCTTCTATTTACGGTTCCAGATCAGCCAATGGCGTAATCATCTTAACCACAAAAAAAGGGAATAGTCCGGCTAAAATCTCTTTAAACACCGATTTTTTTATAGACACTAAACCTGCATTCAATTCTATGCATTATGCGTCTACCTCTGATATTTTAGACCTGGAAACAGATGTATATAATAAAGAGCGTGCCCGTTATACCACAACCGAATCGATGTTTGCCGCTTATGGCACGGTTGCTAATGGATCAATCAAATATTATAGCCCGCTTTACCAATTGTACCGTGATCGTGATGCCGGAAAGGTAACATCTGATCAGGTTAACCAACAACTGACTTCCTGGAGAAATGCTGATTACTATGAGCAGTATAGGGATAATGTCTGGCAAAATGCATTCCGCCAGCGTTACAACCTTTCTTTTAGTTCTTCAAGTGCAAAATCAAATACTTATACCTCTATAAACCTCGATAATTCAGCTCAAAAAGTAATCAAGAACAATGATCAAAAGCTGAACATTTATTTTAAAAACACTTACAACATAAATAAATGGTTAACCACTACACTTGGTTTTAATGGCACTTATACAAAGTCGGTTTCAACTGATGCATCTTATGATTCCTATAATGTTATTCAGCCTCGCTATGCTTCTATTATTAATCCTGATGGAAGCTTAGTATATGCAGATTATGTGAATTTGCCAGATGGCATTGCCGGTGCAAATGTTAATGGCGCAATGGTTGCCGCTTTGAAAAACAATCCGCAGTTCCGCTCTTACCGTTTTAATATTTTGGAGTCGCTGGATGAAGGCCAGGTTAATTCAACCAATATTGCACTAAGGGGTTTTGCTAATATTCAGGCAAAACTAATGGAAGGGCTTAATTTATCCAGTCAGCTTCAGGTCGAAAACACATCAGCTAAATCGAACCAGTATTATGATGTAAATTCATATAAAATGCGTGCAGCTTATAACGCGCTTATTGGCTATACACCTGCCACTAATGTATATACATACGGACTTCCGACGGGTGGTAGATATGGCCAAATGGAGAGTGGCAATAATAGTTATACTTTCAGGAACCAGTTGAGTTTCGACCGTACTTTTGATAAGGGAAAACATGCCATATCTGCCATTGCCGGTTTTGAGATGCGTCAAACATTTTCGCCAAGGGGTATCGAAGACCTGAGATATGGTTATGATCCAATTACACTTACCTCAACCTTAATCAATACCCAGGCCGCCAGTCAAACAGGTTTGCCAAGTTATATTTATGGAGGGAGCAGAACAATATCTGTTTTAGGCAGAACGCAGACTGAAATTAAACACCGAAATCTTTCTACTTATGCCAATGCGGGTTATACTTATTTAAATAAATACAACATTACAGGTAGTGTAAGGGTAGACCAAGCCGATTTTTTTGGAGTAGATCCTGAATATAAAAACAGGCCACTTTGTTCGGTTGGTACCAGCTGGAATGCCAGTAACGAAGAATTTATCCAGGAACAAAAATGGATCAGTTTGTTGAAATTACGTGCAACTTATGGTGTTAATGGAAACCAGAATTCGGAAAGTTCTAAATACTTAACGGCCAGAAGAAGAAGCGATAACCTGTTTCCATCCTTACAGTATATTGATGTAACCGCTTTACCCAATCCAAAACTACGTTGGGAAAAAACAGAAACCTATAATGGTGGTGTAGATTATGCCTTCTTATCGAACCGTTTAAGGGGAAGTATAGACGTATATTATAAAAAGAGTACTGATTTAATTGTAACGGCAGAATTAGATCCAACAGTTGGTGTGGCTTCGAGGATGATCAATAATGGTACTTTAATTAACCGCGGTATCGAATTTACATTAGGTGGCGATTGGTTAAGATCGGGTGATTTAACCTTAAGCGCTACTTTTATTCTGGGCTTTAACCGAAGCCGTATCGGTAAGGTAAATAGTGCACTTTCTACGGCTGGAAATTATATTTCTTCTCCTGCAATCTATTATATAGAAGGTTCTGCCTACAACACGTTATATGCCTACCGCTATGGAGGCATGGTAAATGGTTATCCTTACTTTTTAGATGATAATGGTAAAGCCAGCATCGATTTTGATACCAGTGGAAATCCCATCATTTCCAGTATCAAAAGTATTAACAATTTTGCCAGTTTGGTTAATATGGGAAGTTTAACTCCAACCTATACCGGATCATTTTCACAACGGATTGCTTACAAAAATTTCGAATTGGGTGCTCTACTGGTATTTTCAGGGGGTAACGTAATCAGAAGTGATGTAACTAATATCAGTGCTTATGATGTAACCGATGAGAACATTACCCAGCGTTTCAAAAATGGAAATGTACCTGATGTACCCCGAATACTGGTTGATTACCCGGAAGCTTTGATTAACAGTGCCAGCGCCATTAATACCATGTGGCAAGCTGCAGATATTAACGTGGTTAAGGGCGATTATATCAAATTAAGAAACATTTCCTTATCCTATAACCTGCCTAAAAGTATGATTGGTAAATTCAAACTTCCATCTGCTAAGTTCACCGCTCAGGTCAGCAATTTATGGTATGCAAGTGCAGCAGGGGATGATATCGATCCGGAATCCTATTCAGGTATTACAGGCACAAGAACCCTCGAAAATCCTAAATCATTTGTATTTGGCCTAAACCTAACCTTTTAACAAAATGAAAAGAAATATAACAATTATAGTATTCCTTGCCCTTATTTTAACGGGTGGGTGTAAAAAATATACCGATCTCACTCCAACAGGTTCGTTACTTGTAGAAACGGCACAAGATTATTACGAATTGGTTTCTTATCCCAACAGGGCTTACCTCATCAGCAATTTTCAGTACCTGGTTGATGATATGTGGATGAAAGAATCGAATTTTGTAGGCGTAACACCAAACATTAATACTGTTCATTTTAGTTTTAATGAAAGTGTAGATCGGGTTTCTTTAATTAGCAGCTCAAATTTTTACGAACGTGCTTATGTGTACATTAACCGCTGGAATACCATTATCTCTTTGGTTGATGGCAGTAAAGGTGACGATAATGTAAAAGCACTGGCTAAGGCCGAAGCTAAGGTGCTGAGGGCTTTCGATCATTTCCTTTTGGTAAATGTGTATGCCAAAGCTTATAATGCGGCTACTGCAGCTACTGATGGCGGAATCTGCATTATGGATAAATATGATTTAGAAGCTCAACCTGTAAAATCGACTGTTGCCCAGGTTTACGATTTCATCCAGAAAGATATAGATGATGCACTTCCATACTTGCAGGCACAACCATCAGATCCATACCATCCATCACTGGCTTTTGCATGGGCATTAAAAGCCAAGGTGCATTTGTTTAAAAAAGAAATCGCGCAAGCCAAAGCAGCGTGTGAGAAATCACTTTCTTATAACAACCAGATTTTCGATCTGGTTAACTATACCACAAAACAGGGTGGGCCATCGGTTACACCGGTTATTGCCCCCAACAACCCTGAGGTTTTGAGTTACATGTACATCCAGGGCTATAACGAAACAAATTTTGGCTATACCTGGTTAATCAGTCCGGAGTTGAGGGAATTGTTCGGCACCAACGATGCACGTTTCAATATGTTCTTCAACACCACCAGCGCCAGCTTTTTGGATATCGGTTCAAATGCAGCATACTACAGTGTTTTCTATACCAGGTTCTTTTATCCAACGGTGGGTTTAAAAACCACCGAAGTGTATTTAATGCAGGCCGAGTGTTTGGCAAGAGAGGGCGATTTGGCAGGTGCCATAGCGGTGGTAAACAAACTCCGTGAAAAACGCATCGTCTCAGGTACCATCACGCTTCCCGTTCCGGCAACGAGAAAGGAAACCATGGACATTATCATCAATGAACGCAGAAAAGAACTGTTCCTTGGTTTTAACCGCTTTATGGATTTGAAACGCTTAAATACCGAGCCTGAATATGCAAAAACAGTGGTGCGTAAATACCCGATTGTGAACAAAACCGTTCCACAGCAAACTTACACCTTGTTGCCCACCTCGAGGCTGTATATCATTCCGTTTCCGCTTAACGTACTTAAGAAAAATCGTAACCTAACCTTAAATACCGACGAAAAACTTCCGTTTTAATATGAACATTAAACACCTTATATTTCCAGTTGCGCTCTCGCTCTCTTTAACTGCATTCGGACAAAAAACACCGGTAGTAGCAAAGACCGATAGCACCACGAAGAAAGGGCCGGTTGATTACCAGAAAATCATTCCGGCAAATGCAATAGGCCAGAACGGACTCTTTAACATCAGGCAGGTAGACCAGAAATGGTTTTTCGAAGTGCCCGATAGTTTATTGGGCCGTTACCTGCTGGCTGTTACGCGTTACGTTACCACGCCTCAGGGTTTTGGTAGTTTTGGCGGGGAAAAAGTGAACGAGCAGACCATTTATTTCCAGAAGGGTAATAACAATAACCTCTTTTTAAAAGGTGTGGTATACCGCCAGGAAACTAAAAACACTTCTGAAGCCATTTACCAGGCGGTTATGCAATCGCAGGAAAGTCCGATTGTTGCCAGTTTCGACATCAAAGCGCGCAATCCGGTCAATGGAAATTATGTAATCGAAGTAACCGACTTTTTTAAAAAGGATGTTCCGGTCGTTTCAATTGCAGCCGAAGAGAAAACCGAGAAAAAACTCGGTAGCTTGGCCGACGACCGCTCTTTTATCGAAAAAATAAGCTGTTATCCGCTTAATGTGGAAGTTAAAACAACCAAAACATATTCTGGTTCTGGCTTAGGGGTTCCGGCGGGTGCTTTAACCGGTGCGATTACCTTGAGGTTAAATATATCGCTGCTGTTATTGCCAAAAATACCGATGAGAAAGCGAATAGCTGATGAAAGGGTTGGCTTTTTCAATAATAAGTATATCCTTTTTGATGAAAATCAGCAACGGACACAAACCAAATATTTGGTTCAGCGCTACCGCCTGGAACCTAAAAAAGAGGATTTGGCTAAATACAAAAAAGGCATATTGGTGGAGCCACAAAAACAGATTGTGTATTATATCGATCCGGCTACACCTAAAAAATGGCGCCCGTATTTGATTCAGGGATAAACGACTGGCAAAAAGCTTTTGAGCAGGCTGGTTTTAAAAATGCCATTATCGGAAAAGAATGGCCGGAAGCCGATACTACCATGAGCCTCGAAGATGCCAGGTTCTCGGTGATCAGGTATTATGCTTCCGAAACACCAAATGCTTACGGTCCACGCATCAGCGATCCGCGCAGTGGCGAAATTATGGAAAGCCACGTAGGCTGGTACCATAATGTAATGAAACTGGTGCACGATTGGTACATGGTGCAGGCTGGTCCACTTGATCCAAGAGCGCGCAAAATGCAGTTCGATGATGAGCTGATGGGACAGCTGATCCGTTTTGTTTCTTCACATGAACTAGGTCATACACTGGGCTTAAAGCACAATATGGGTGCAAGCAGCCAAACGCCTGTAGAGAAACTGAGGGATAAGGCCTGGGTAGAGAAAAACGGACATACCGTTTCGATTATGGATTATGCACGTTTCAATTATGTAGCACAGCCCGAAGATCACATCTCGCCAAAAGGAATTTATGCACGCATTGGTGCTTATGATGAGTGGGCCATTAATTGGGGTTATCGTTATTTCGATGGAGCCAAAGATGAGTATGCAGAAGAAAAAATCTTAAATAAAATGACTACTGATACCTTAACCCGAAACCCGCGTTTGTGGTTTGGAGGCGAAGGTAAGGATGAAGATCCACGCAGTCAGGCAGAAGATTTAGGCGATGATGCCATTGCGGCCAGCGACTACGGAATTAAAAACCTGAAAAGGGTAGTAGCCAATCTAATTGAATGGACAAATGAACCCGGAGATCAATACGATAACCTTGCCCAGTTGCATAAAGCGGTGGTAAGGCAATATGGCCGTTACCTGTATCATGTAATGAAAAACATCGGCAACCGCTATGTTACTAAACGAAGCGTAGACGAAAAAGGAGTGGTTTATGCCGAAATTCCCAAAGCAAAGGTGAAGAGCGTGGTTGATTATGTAGGCCGCCAGTTATTCGATGCTCCTTTATGGATCTATCCGAAAGAAATTGCGCAGTACATTGATATGAAACCAATGGATGAGATTTCTGATCAGCAGACGCAGATTTTAAATATGTTTTTAAGTCCGGGTTTGTTGTTTAACCTGAGCCAGAAAGCTTTGAACTCTGCAGATCCTTATCCTGTTAGCGAATTTTTAAACGATGTGTTGCCTACTGTATGGAAGAAGCCTTCACTCGATCCCTTAAAAGATACCTATCTGCGAAGCTTGCAACGTTCTTACCTCGAAAAGGTGGGCATGCTGATCAACCCCAAAGATATTGCCGATGGAAAAGCAATGAATAGCGCCCAGCGCAGCGATGTAAGACTGGAAGCCATCGCCCACATCAAGGCCATCAGGAAAAGGGTAGAAGAACTTCTGCCACAAACCACAGGCATTAATGCCACACACCTGGCGGATATCAGGACCGAAATTGATAAAATCCTTAAAAAAACAACTTTAAATCCTTAACCCAAATGAAAAAATATACATGGGCCATCATCATAGCGATGGCCGGCTTAAGTTTTAGTGTAAGTGCGCAGGTAAAAACCTCTGCCCAGGAAGTAGCCACACCCGAACTGGCACAAAAAAGAGAAGTTTTAAAAGAAGCGATTGTAATGAATTACCTGGGTATTAAAAACAGTCTGGTCAAATCAGATTCCCTACAGGTGATTAAATTTGCGACAGAATTTGCTTCACTGCTCAACCAGTTTAAATTTAAAAAATTATCGCTGGATGAGATGAATGCAGCCACAACTACACGCGAAGAAATTAAAACGCTTGCATTGGCCATTGCCGCCACAAAGTCCATTAATAAGCAGCGCAGTGAAATGGATAAATTATCGGTTAAACTGTGGTCGGTTATCGAAAGGTTTAAGCCAGAGAAAACTACCCTTTACAAACAGGTTTGCCCAATGACGGGGACGACGTGGATCAGCGATGATAAAGCGATTCAAAATCCATATTACCCTAAAAACATGCTTACCTGTGGAGAAGTAAAAGCAAGTATTTAATACCACACAAAAATAATAGTTAATGATTAAAAGCGGTTTTCTGGATAGAAACCGCTTTTTTTGAAATACAGCCGTCATCCGGTAGCTATCGGATCCCGCGCAGGCGGGAACCTTAATGCGTTCGCTTCGCCCGTAGCCCCTTTCACAATATTTAGTTAAGACGAAGCGTAATTCAGTTTGGCGAGAATGATATTTACTTTAGGGAAAGCCATACTTCACTAGGCGAATGCACTGAACAACAGTGCGTAAGCAATATTTATGTGTGCGGATGCGATATACAAATGTGCGGATGCGATATATAACCGTGCGGATACGATATACAACTGTGCGGATGCGATATATAACCGTGCGGATACGATATACAACTGTGCGGATGCGATATACAACCGTGCGGATGCGATATACAACCGTGCGGATGCGATATATAACCATGCGGATGCGATATACAACCGTGCGGATGGGATATATAACCATGCGGATGCGATATACAACTGTGCGGATGCGATATATAACTGTGCGGATGCGATATACAACTGTGCGGATGTGATATTTAACTATGGGGAAGTAATATTTAACTTTGCGGATTTAATACTCACCTTTACTGATGGGGTTTAAGGCGCTGCTTAATAAACTGTGTTTTAGCATCAATCGGTCTACAACTTTGTACTATTCCATTAATAATACAGGCATAAAAAACAAAAGATTTTTTCGTTCGGGAAGCTGTGAAGAATATCCTGATACCTGGGATTGGCTACGGACGTAATGCTCAGATTTTTAAGGAAAACGGAATCGAAGTTACAGGCATCGCGGGCAAAAAATAAGCACGCTGTGATCTCTGTGCCTTCTCTCAGTGTTCTCTGTGGTAAAAAACAACGGGCTATATTGTAAAAAAAAGAGGACCGCATTACCGATCCTCTTTCATTAAATTTTAATTATATAAACCCAGTTCTGCCAGGGCTGCAAACTGCAAACCATCCTGTGCTGAATTGGCAATTACTTTGAGGTATCTTAACGTTTTGCTTCCACCAAAGTCGAAATACTGAACCCCGGCAGCATTTTGCGCTACGTAATTGTTTACCGCCGTAAAATTAACATTATCGGTACTGGTTAACACCTGGAAATTTTTAATCGCTCTGCTTAAGCTGTTCCGCTGCACCAAACTTAATCCTTTAGCCGTTTTGTTTGAACCAAGGTCGATTACGATCTGATGTGGATAGCTTGCTGCAGTACTGGTCCACCTCGAATGCCAGTAAGTACTCTGGCTTCCATCAATTAAAGTTGCCGCACGGCCATTTACAGCACCTTCGCCACTGGTTTCTTCAGAGCTGAAAGAATTGATGCTCCAGCCGCTTTTACTCAGTTCGCTTAAAGGTGCCACATTATCCTGCAAGGTAGAAGGATCAGTTGTTGGTGCAGGTAAACCTAAAGCAGCCATATCAGCATAAATTTGGGTGGTAGCTGCAGCAGTAGAGAGGTTTAATCCCCATTTCTGAAAGAAATTACTTAAGTTTTTGCCTGATAAGTTACAGGCTTTCAGCATAAAATAGCGCATACGGTCGTCGTCATTTGCCAATGTTGGATTTTCAACACGCATATTTTTGGCCAATGTTCTGTAGAAATTGTCGCCATAAGCCAATGTAAGCTGCTGGAACATACATAAGCGGATAAATAGATCGGTGAGCGGGTTAGCATAACTTGTTGAGCCATTATAATCTTTAGTGCCTGCTGCTTTACCTAAATAAGTAAAGGCTTTCGGCCAAACGCCATCATTTACCAACCTGTTAACAGACGGGGTGAGGGTACGCTGAACATATAAACTATAAAGGTTTACGGTAACTTCGCCCAGGGTTCCCCAGCGCCACATCATCTGGTGTTGATGCCCAAGTTCATGCCATAATCCCCATCCATTGGTACCCACGGCATCTAACGTTAGAATTGCATTTACATCAGAGGTAATGTAGGCCGTACGGTAATCGTAGGCGAAGAAATAATAAGCAGGATCTTCATGCTGCGTGAGGAGGTAGGTATGCACATTTTTTGCATGGGCGGGTAGCGAATTATCCAAACCATTTAAATCATCTTCGAGTGCGATTATCTGGGTGATTTTATTGAGTATGGCCGCCTGATCTTCGTTCTGGTACTGGATGGCTTTGGTACGCGATACCACGATTACACAATTAGATCCCTCCAATACTACATCAGGGGTAGTGTAGGTCGTTAACTGACTGATCCAATCCGAATTGGTAGTAACACCCAGTTTAAAATAAGGCGCATATTGATAACCGGTATTGAAAGTTACTTTCGCTGTAGATCCGGTAGTAGCGTTAGTGTACCTTAACCACAACAAACCACCTGCGGCATTGGTAATGGTATTGGTGCCTGCAGTTAACTGTACCACTGTAGGCTGTGCGTTCCATGTGCCATACCTGGAGTAGGTGCCAATAAGTAGTTTTGGCAAGCGTGTTCCTGCTGTTTGCTCTACAGTAATGTTTAGAGTGGCATTTGGTGCCATATAAAGTCCTGTAGCCGTAAAATCTGTCAGATTATAACCGTTTTTTAAGCGGTCTTTTTCAATTGAAGCATTAATTTTTTCGGTAACATTAAAAACGTTAGTTTGGCTGGCAGATAAGAGGGCCGCACGGTTTGTGGCTTTGCCATTATCAGCTTGTTCTGGCAGTACATTGGCCTTTTTACAGGCAAAAAGGCAAGTTATTGCCATCATGGTGAAAAGTAGGGATGTTTTTTTCATTGTTTTTAGGTTAAGTAAATATTTGGTTGTTATAATTTGAGTTATTATATCGATGCCATTCCAACTATTCTGCCCTCTCTTTCAAACCAATGTTATAATCACCATAGGTCTGCCTGCACTGTCATTCGAATGTATTTATAATTACATGCAGTTAAAAGAAAAAAGACTGCGCAAACGTTTGCCTGACGGGTTAATAATTGTTTATTCCGGGCCAGCGTCCATAAAAAAAGCCAGAATTTCTTCCGGCCGTTTGTTGGTAAGCTTGGGTAAAAAATAGAATTGTTTTATTGGTGTCCTTTGCAGATATGCTTTTATCCCGTTTTACGTATTACGGCCTAACAGTTTCAGCATTTTTTCCTGCGCATCGTCTGCATGCATCCAGTCTGCCATTTCAAGCGAATCCTGTGTGGCTTCTGCAGCCCTTTCCAGCATCTTTTTTTCGTAGGCAGAAATGGCTGTTTCGAGTGTTGCAACATCATGGCTGGCAAGCCATTCGCTTAAATCAAGTGCATCCAGCATGGCCAGATTTACTCCTTCACCCGATGGAGGCATTATATGCGCGGCATCTCCCAATAGCGTAACATTCGGTTTTGCATCCCAGGTTTGATCTAATGGCACTACATATTGCGGGCGTAGTATAACCGGCGTGCTTGCTTTTTCAAATAATTCAAACCAGATCTCGCTCCAGCCTGTAAATTCTCTTTTAAACCATTCAAGTATCCCTTTATGGTCAGAAAAATCAAGCCCGTTGTTTTTTATCCATTGTTCATCTTTTTTGCTGCTGGTATAAAAGTCAATACTGCCATCACCTTTTGATGATATATGCAAGGCCTTGCCATCACCATGGACATATATTTTCCCGCCATTTAATAAATTATGCATATTGGGGATGACTGATTCGGCATGTTGTACATTTCCCTGCAAGATGATGATGCCGGCATAGGAAGCTTTTATGGGCGTTACAAACGGACGTATTTTAGAATTAGCACCATCAGCTCCGATTACCAGGTCGGCGGTGGATGTTGTTCCGTTTTTAAAGGTGATTTTCCATTGTCCGTTAACCTGCTCCATGGTTAAAAACTGACTTTTCCAAACCACAGTACAAGGCTCCAGCGAATTTAATAACAGGTTTCTTAATGGCCCTCTGTCAATTTCCGGCCTGAAGTATTCATTATCAAAATCATCGTTCAATGTTTCGGTGTGCTCATCAAAAATGATGTTGCCCTGCGGATCAATAATTCGCCCCTGATCTGCACCAGGCCGGTAAGTTTCTTTAAAAGCATCCATCAGTCCGGCTTTTTCAATAGCCTTTAAACCAGACTCGAAATGGAGGTCGAGCGTAGCTCCCTGTACGCGTATGGTAGGGTCTAAATCCCTTTCATATACCTTTACGTCAACACCTTTAAGCTGTAAAAGTCTGGCGAGGGTTAATCCACCAGGACCGCCGCCAATAATGGCTATTTTTTTATTTTCCAGTAACATATCTTTTTGTCCTTATTTATTACGCACAAAAATGCTTACACTTTTATAGGTAAAATAGTTACTTTTAATATTAAAACAGTCGTAAATGAAAATATCGATTACCGATACCGGATCAGGAATTGCCAATAAACTTGCTGAAGCAATAGGGGCACGGGTAGATGGAAGATTCATTTACATTCCTGAAAATAAGGGTGGCGGTTACATTACCGGCTTTTCGTGGGGAAAAGATTTCCGCGTAATGATCAGGAACTATTATCTCCATGAGGAAATTTATATCGAACGTACCAACGAGCTGGTGGAAGGGCAGGAAGATGTGATTTTCCTGTTAAGCGGAATTTTTCCAACGCCTGTAAAGTCTGAAAAGCAATTGTATGCAGAACATTCAAACGTGTTGATCTGTATGCATGCTGTTTCATCGGTTATGGCCATGCCTTCAAATACGGTTTTTGGAAGTGTTACCATTGCCGTTTCGAGGCATTACCTCCGCTTGCTTTTTAGCAAGGTAGATCATCCTGTAATAGAAAGCATATTGGGATCGAAAGATAATTTTGTCTTTGAAATCAGCATTTCTCCCGAAATGATCCAAACAGCCGATGAAATGATCCATCAGCCAATGCCCCAGGTTATCGAAAGCCATTATTATAAACTAAAGTGCGAGGAACTGTTGTGTTATATTTTCACGCTGTTATTGCAAAGGGAAGCTATACCTGCGAGCAACATGCATATTGATGATATTAAAGCCATATACGCCATTAAATACCACCTGCATTCTCACCTTGCCCAAGCTCCAAATATTGCTGCACTTTCCAGAGAAGCAAATATGAGTGAACCAAAACTACGGAAACTGTTTAAGCAAACTTTTGGAAAAGGCGTTTTCGAATATTACCAAAGCGCACGCATGCTCGAAGCAGCAAAATTATTAAAAGAGAAACGACTTTCTGTTTCGGAAGTAGGTTATCAATTGGGTTTTACAAACCTAAGTCATTTTACGAGAGTTTTTGAACAGCATATTGGGATTAAACCGAAAAAGTATTCGCTAAGCTAAAATAAATGCAATTTCAATTTCATAAATTATAGTATTTACAGAATCAGGCCTCATATTCTCAAAAAAAAATATTATAGCTAAACATTTATCATGAAAGTTTTGATTAGCCACTTAATGATTTGAAATATCACACAGAAAATTGCAAATTGCGGTAAAAATCATTCAATGGGCAGAAAAATAACCGACGGACCGCTTAGAAATAAGGAAAGAACGAAACAAAAACTGATAGATTCGCTTGGTGTTATCCTTATCGAAAATGGTTTTAAAGGTTTAAACGTGATGCAGGTGGCTGCAAAAGCCAATGTAGACCGTAAACTTGTGTACAAATATTTCGGCGGACTCGAAGGACTGGTTAAAGAGTACCTTTTTACCAAAGATTACTGGAGGTTTAGTGATGAGCAAACTGCAGCGGTAATCGAACAAAGCAAAACAGATTTTGGAAAAAAAATGGCTTATCAGCTGTTAGAAGATCAGTTAAATGCTTTAATGGCAAACGAAGAGATGAGGAAAATTGTTACCTGGGGACTTTCTGAAGATTTTGAACCTTTAAAAGAACTTAACCGTGAGCGTGAAGAAGTAGGCGAAAAACTTTTTGCAGCAGTGTACGATGATCATTTTAAAGACAAGGATAAAAATATCAGGGCAATAGAAGCCATTTTAATCAGCGGCATCTATTACCTTTCATTATATGCTCAAACTAACGGAACTTTTTGCGGCATTGATGTTAAGGCAGAAAAAGGTCAGGATGAAATTAAAAAATCACTTAAACAGATTATTGACTGGGCTTATTCTTAAGTCTGCTTAAAATAGCAATAAGCCATTATCTTTGATAGAGGTAAAAAACCTAAATATGTCTATAACTACTGAAAGTGAAAAAACAGGAATGGAACAGGCAAGCGCTGCTGTAGCCATAACCCTTAAAAAGATGCGTGAATTTGCCAAACCGGGCATTTCAACAAAGGAACTGGATGAATATGGCGGCAAATTGCTGGCAGAAATGGGTGCACGCTCTGCACCTCTCTTAACCTATGGTTTCCCCGGATATACCTGTATCAGCATTAATGAAGAAGCTGCACACGGTGTTCCGTCAATAGATAAAATCCTTAAAAACGGCGACCTGATTAATATAGATGTTTCTGCCGAATTAAATGGCTTTTGGGCTGATAATGGAGGGTCGTTTATTATTGGAGAAGATATTTATGGACATGGCAGGCTTGTAGCAACATCAAAAGAGATACTCAAAAAAGCCATCAGTAACATTAAAGGCGGTGTGCGGATAGCTGAAATTGGGAGATTGATAGAAACTGAAGCAAAAAAAGCAGGCTATACGGTAATCAAAAACCTAACTGGCCATGGTATTGGGCGTAATCTGCACGAAGCACCTCACGAAATTGCCAACTATTGCGACCGGTTTAATATTACCCGTTTCAAAAAGAATCAGGTGGTGGCCATAGAAACATTTATTTCAACACGATCAACCATTGCGGATACACAAGCTGATGGCTGGACATTATGTGGCAATAAAGGAGGTTTTGTTGCACAACATGAACATACCATTATGGTAACCGGAGGAGAACCTGTAATATTTACCGCTGAAAACGGTATTTGGGATTAAAGCCTGATTACTAAAGTAACATCTTCATTCTCAACTTGATTGGGATTTTTAAGGCAAGCAATTTAAGATTCCCGCCTGCGAGGGAAGGACGATAGCCCTAGTAGAATCTGCAAATGGTAGACCAGGTCAATCGGAAATTTATGTAGTATAATTTTATAAGGATATTAATCCGCAAGTTTTGTCGTAATTTCTTTCAAAACATTCATACTAAAAGTATGCCTGCCAACCAGCCAGCGCTCAATTTCAAGGGGATTAATATCGACCAGCACAGAAAGGTCGTTTTTGGTAAGTCCTTTATCTGTAAGTGTTTTGGCAGTTTTATCGGCAACTTCAAAATTTGCGCGTGCAAGTTCCTCAATGGCTGGATTTCCAGTTTCTTCAAGCCAGATGGATACAAAATCGTTTTCTTCCATTCGATGTAATTCCTTAATAATCAGGCAAAATTTTATATGCTTTGCCCGTTTAATCTATTTTTAGGCGAAATTAACAATATTCGTTTGAAAATATAATGGAGATATAAACAATAGTGCATTTTGCTGACCGCTTAGTAGCATAAACCAGTACATCTTTTACAGAGATGTTGTTTAATTGATAACATAAATAGCGCACTAAGTTAAAATAGGTTCTCTTGCTTTGCGCTCAATAATAAGATTAGATTCTAACATGGAAAAAATACCGACAAAGATCAGCCTGGATCTTCAGAAATTCATCGACAAATTTGAACCAAACAAATTTAAACTGATGGCAAACGGAATCGAAATCAGGGGAGTGAACGACATTCACCGTACCATCACAGGGGCGAAAGACCTTATTAAAAGGTTACAACTCAATCTCATCGTAGCCCATAATGCAGAAATGCTGAGTTACCGTGGATTTGAGGTTAACAACTTATAAACAATAACAATCTTAAAAAAAAATAACACTAAACAATTGTTTAGTGTTATTAAACTGTATATTTTTATTCTGATTAATTGATCATACGCCTCACAAGATTGACAGTGTGATTTGTCATAATTTTTCTGCTTAACAAATTGATAATATAGGAAGAATGGGATCTTTAATATTTAAATGTTTTTTTTGCAAAGAAAATAAGTTAGGGTAATGGGCGATTATAATCTGAAGAGCGATGATGAACTTTTTCTTCTCACCAAGAAAGGAAATCACCGTGCCTATGCCATACTTTACGAGCGTTATTGGGCCATTCTGTTTAGGTATGCCCGTAAAATACTCCAGAACGATGAAGAGGCCAGGGATGTAGTGCAGGATGTATTTGTGATGCTGTGGTCGAAAGCAGAAAACCTTGAGATACAGATTTCTCTTTCATCATTTCTATATGCCGCTACCCGCAATAGCATCTTAAAAATTTTTCAGCGCGGAAAAGTAAAAGATAGCTACCTTAATTCATTAAGCGCATTTATAGCAACAGAAAACAATACTACCGATCACCTGGTACGCGATCGCGAACTGGCTAAAAGAATTGAATTTGAAATAGCGGCATTGCCACCAAAAATGAGGGCCGTATTCGAACTCAGCCGGAGATCGTATCTGTCTCACCGTGAAATTGCCACCCAGATGGAAATTTCGGATAAAACGGTAAAGAAACAGATGGCAAATGCCTTAAAAATTCTCCGTTTAAAGCTAGGCACATTCCTTTTTTTATTTTTTTAATTTTTTTTTCATTTCATCTACTCCCTACAGGCAGGCAAACGTTCATAACCATACATTCACCAATTGAGGAAAAATAGTATGGAGCAAAAACTGGCCAAAGAACTGCTTGATAGATACCTGGAAGGCAGGTGCAGTCCTAAAGAGGCCAACCTGGTAGAATCCTGGTATTTGAGGGAAACGGAAAATCCTCAAACACTTCAATCCGAGCCAGATTACGAAGGGCTTGGAAAATCGATGTGGAAGGATATACAGCGTGAAAACAACCAGACCAGAAAAGTTACCCCATATTACAAATGGGCCGCTATAGCTGCATTCGCTATCATTGGACTCGGTTTGTACCATTTTGCAAATACACCAACTGCCGCACCGGTTCAATCGGCTGCAATTTTTTATAAACATGATATCGCCCCCGGAAAAAACAAGGCATTTTTAACCCTTGCCGACGGAAGCCGGATAGCCCTGGATGATGCAAATAATGGAAAAATAGCGGATCAGGCAGGAGTTACCATATCAAAAACTGCAGATGGCCAATTATTGTATCAGGTTTCTGATTCAGCTAAGCCCACTCAGGCTGGCTTTAATACGGTTGAAACGCCTAAGGGAGGTCAATACCAGGTTAATCTGCCTGATGGAACAAAAGTATGGCTAAATGCAGGGTCTTCTCTGCGTTATCCTGCTCAATTTGCACTTAATAAACGAAGGGTTGAGCTCAAGGGCGAAGCCTATTTTGAAGTGGCCAAAAGAACGATAAAAGGAAGCGGACCTGCAAAACGTTTACCATTTATCGTAAAAACCAATTCGCAGGAAGTAGAAGTATTGGGTACACATTTTAACATCAACAGTTATCAGGAGGAAGGTGATACCAGAACCACCTTACTCGAAGGCTCGGTAGCGGTCCATTCGCTTTCCACTGCTCCAAATGGATTATCAATTGCAAATCAAATCCTTAAACCAGGAGAACAGTCTACGTTAAGAGGCGAATCTATTAAGGTAGCTACCGTGGATACTGAACAGGTAATGGCCTGGAAAGAAGGATTTTTTATGTTCGATGATGAAAACCTGCAAAGCATTATGCATAAAGTGGCCAGGTGGTACGATGTGGATGTGGATTTTAAGGATAATAGCTTGAAAACAAAAAGCTTTAGCGGTACGGTTTCGAGGTTTTCTAATGTATCACAGCTGCTTAAAAAGATAGAATTAACGGGTTCGGTTCACTTTAAGATCGAAGAAAGGAGGATTGTAGTAATGAGATAAACGCCAAAACTGCAGTCAAAAAAAAAGTCAGCAATGCTACCAACATTACTGACCCTTAACCGGTATAACCGGAAAATATGCTTTGGCTGAGTTAAAATACACTATTTGCGATAGAATAATTTAAACCAAAACAAACGAACAAATGTATACAAATTCTGCTAATATTTTTTGCAGGTACAGACCCTGCGCGACCAAATTTTTGCTAGTGATGAAACTCATAATAGTTTTGATGGTAACCTGCCTGCTACAGGTAAACGCCTCAACAAGCAACGCCCAGAGTTTATCTTTGGTCCAAAAAAACATCACCATTAAACAGGTCTTCAAGGCCATCCGGAAACAGACCGGCTATAACGTGTTATGGGAGGCCGATAAACTCCAAACCAACAAAACAATTGACGCAAAATTTGAAAATGCTTCTTTAAATGAAGTATTGGGCAAATGTCTGGAGGGTAAAGCGCTTACTTATGCCATTGACGAGAAAACAATCATTATCAAAGCCAAACCTTTGTCTCTGTTAGATCGGCTGATCAACATTTTACAGGCAATAGAAATTAACGGAAAAGTGCTCGACGAAAAAGGGGGCACCTTACCCAATGCATCCATTCTGATTAAAGGCACCAAAACCTATCACAAAACTGACGAAAACGGAAACTTCAAATTCAGCGTGCCCGATGAAGGCGCAATACTGGTCGTTTCTTATTTAGGTTATAAAACTCAGGAAGTAGCGGTTTCAAAAAGCGGGGCGGTAAACATTACCCTTCAGCCTGATCTTGCCGCCCTGGAGGATGTGGTAGTAGTTGGATACGGAACCCAAAAAAGAGCAAATCTTACCGGAGCAGTAGATGCGATCACTGCAAAACAGCTCGAAAACAGGCCAATTGCCAATTTAGGGCAAGGTTTACAGGGATTAATCCCAAATCTGAATATTTCCATCGCCAATGGCAGACCGAATACCGCACCTGATTTTAACGTTAGGGGTTTTGCTTCCATCAATGGCAGTGGTGCACCACTTATTTTAGTCGATAATGTTCCTTTTAGTGCATCGGATCTGTTAACACTAAATCCTGCCGATATAGAAAGTGTTTCAGTTTTAAAAGATGCAGCCGCTTCCGCTATTTATGGTGCCAGGGCACCTTTTGGGGTGGTATTGGTGATTACCAAATCAGCCAAAAGCAATAAGCTCAATGTTGGTGTAAACAGTTATATGGCTTTCCGTACGGTAGGTAAATTGCCTGAAGTGGTAACCGATCCTTACGAAGTACTTAAGGTTAAAAATGAAGCTGCCTTTCCGCTGTATAATCCAGCTTACAGTGCTGCACTTGTTGAAGCTGCCCGGTTGCGCTCACTCGATCCATCGAGGCCAGATGTAATTGCCGACCCCACCGATCCGAACAAATGGTTTTACATCGGATCAACCGATTGGTTAAAAGAAGCCTACGAGCAATCTGCACCAACCTATAATGTAGGCGTAAACGTTTCGAAAAAGGCAGATCAATTGAGCTATTACTTGTCTGCAAATTATTACAGACAAAAGGGAATGATCCGGGGTGCTGATGAAAACAACAACATCTACAATTTAAGGGGAAAAGTAGACCTGAACATTACCAAATGGCTTACACTTTCAAATAACACCATGATCACCTCAAAAACTTATGAGGCCCCGACTTTTATAGATGGTAATTATTTCTGGAACATCAACCGTACCAATGTAACCGATATTCCGCGTAACCCTGATGGTTCCTGGACATCTGCCGGTGCAGCACTTTTAGGTGCTGTTCAGGAAGGTGGAAGAAGAACGATGAGTGCCAATACCGTTCAGACCACGTTTTCTTTTGATGCTTCCTTAATCAAAAATATCTGGAGTTTAAAGGGAGATGCAACTTTTAGAAGGGTAGACAGTTTGGGTAAATCGTATGAGATCCCGGTTCCTTATAAAACAGGTCCCAATTTAGCCCCTCCATTGCCTACCACAACTTCTGCAACCAACCAGAATGGCAATGTAAAGTATAATGTCATCAACCTTTACACCCAGGCGCAAAAACAACTGGGAAACCATTATATATCAGGTTTGGTGGGCTACAACCAGGAGCAGTTCAGAAATGCAAGGTTTTTGGCCTCACGCAAGCAATTGATTTCCAGTAATCTTCCTTCTATTAATCTCGCCACAGGCGATCAGACCGTTACCGAAAATGTTGCGGAGTGGGCCGTTCAGGGGCTTTTTTACCGTTTAAATTACAATTTTAAAGAGCGTTATCTTTTAGAGCTAAATGGCCGTTATGATGGATCTTCGCGTTTTGCACCGGGCAAACGCTGGGTATTTGTGCCTTCTGCTTCAGCAGGATGGATGATTTCGCAAGAGCAGTTTTTTGCCCCTGTAAAAGAAGCGTTATCTATGGATATGTTTAAGATCAGAGGTTCTTACGGGGTACTGGGTAACCAGGCAGCTGCCAATGAATATGATTACCTGGCAAAAATGACCAGTGGAAAAACGAGCCAGATCCTGGGAGGTAGTCAACCCATTTATGTTAATCCACCGGCAGCAATATCAAATAATTTCACCTGGGAAAAGGTATCAACCATCAATCTGGGTGCCGATTTAAGTTTCTTTAAAAACAGGTTAGAACTAAATTTCGACCGTTACACTCGCTTTACCAAGGATATGCTGGTACCAGGAAAACCATTACCTGGCGTTTTTGGCGCAAATTCGCCAACGGCAAACGCGGCCGATCTTAAAACGAAAGGCTGGGAACTGAAACTTGGCTGGAGAGACCAGCTGATGTTGGGTGGCTCACTACTAACTTATAATGTAGTGCTGGCGGTAAGCGATAGCAGATCGTACATCACACGTTTTGATAACCCAAATAAGCTGATAAGCGATTATTACGAAGGAATGGAAATTGGCGAAATCTGGGGTTTAGAATCAGAAGGGTTTTTCCAGAATGCCGACGAACTGAAAAATCATGCCAATCAAACCGCAGTAGGAACAGACGATCAGCGTTACCAGTATTTTGTAGGTGATATGAAGTTTAAAGACCGTAATGGTGATGGTAAGGTAGATTTTGGAAATAAAACGGTTGATAATCCTGGCGATTATTATAAACTGGGCAATAGCCGGAGCCGTTTGCCCTACAGCGTCGATCTTTCTGGCGCATGGAAAGGCTTCGATTTAAGGGTATTTATACAGGGAGTAGGCAAAAGAGACTGGTATGCCGCAGGAAGCAACATTTATTTCTGGGGAATTTATGCGCAGCCATGGACTAATGTTACCGTGCAAAACCTCGATCACTGGAGTCCCGAAAATCCAAATGCTTATTTCCCGAGGATAAAAGCCTACGCTGCCGAAGATACAGGAGAAGAATTGGGGATACCTAATACCCGCTTTTTACAGGACGCATCATACCTGAGGGTAAAAAACATCACCCTGGGTTATACTTTACCTAAAGGTTTACTGAAAAAATTAAAACTGGAGAATGTACATTTTTATGTGAGCGGCGAAAACCTGTTCGAGCATTCTAACCTTAAAGTAAAGCTCGATCCCGAGGGACTTAACGGCAATATTTATCCTTTTCAACGTACCTATTCATTCGGTTTAAACTTTAATTTTTAACCTTAAAACAGATGAAAACAAAATACTACATCCATATTCTATTTTTCTTAATCATTGGAGTATTGGCAGGTTGTAAGAAAGATTTTCTTGACAGGATTCCGGAAACCACCATTACACCGAATCAGTTTTTTAAAACCACAGCAGATCTGGAAACCTATACCAATGGATTCTACGGCATGTTTGGTCCAGCTACCAATGATCTTTTTTCTGATAACATCTCTGTTAACTTAGGCGGTAGCGAGCTGGACAACATGATCAGGGGGAAAATCAATTCGGCAAATGTTGGCGGATGGAAATGGGATAACCTTCGCAGTATTAATTACCTGCTCAATAATCTTCAGCAGGTTCAGGGTGATCCGGCCACCATTAAACACTTTGTAGGCATAGCCCGTTTTTACAGGGGCATATTCTATTTCAACATGATTGCACGTTATGGTGATGTTCCTTATTATTCTACGGTGTTGAATCCTGATGATCAGGCCCAATTATATAAAGCTAAAGATCCGCGCACTTTAGTTGCCGATTCGGTAAAAGCCGATCTTGAATATGCTGCAGCCAATGTAATGGCAACGGGTACGACCACACGCATTACCAAATGGGCGGCCTTAACGGTACTCAGCAGATTTTGCCTCTTCGAAGGTACTTTCAGGAAATACCATGATGAACTTGGTTTGCAGGCCACTGCCAATACTTTTTTACAAAGGGCAGAATCGGCTAGTAAAGAGGTAATGACCGGCGGATTTAGCATTTACAATACCGGAAAGAAAGGCGAAGATTATCAAAAACTTTTTACCAGCCAGGATTTGAGCGGCAACAAAGAAATGATATTTTATGATGATTACGACAAGGCATTAAACCGCGCTAACAGTACCCATTATGTTTTCGATTGGCAATGGGCTTTAAGCAAAAGTTTGATCGATACTTACCTGATGACGGATGGCACCGCTTTTACTTCAACTGCAGATTGGGATAAAAAAACTTATGCAGAAATTTTTAATAACCGCGATCCACGAATGGCGGTAACCATTATGCCTCCGGGCTTTTCTACCACACTCGGCGGAATACCCAATAAAACGAGACCAACTTTTGGGGGGTATCCACAGATCAAATTTTATGCAATAGACCCCACCACCAAAGTGTATACTGAGTTTACCGATCTGCCGATTTTACGTTATGCAGAGGTTTTGTTAAACTATGCGGAGGCAAGGGCCGAGTTGGGTTTACTTAACCAAAGCGATGTAGATAATACCATTAATGTTTTGCGTAACCGTGCAGGCGTAGCACCATTAAACATGGCCGCTGCCAATACTACACCCGATGCGGTTTTAGCAGCCATGTATCCTCAGGTTAACAGCGCCAATAAAGGTGTGTTGTTGGAAATCCGCAGAGAACGTAATGTAGAACTGGCCTGCGAAGGTTTCAGGTTTACCGATTTATTGCGCTGGAAAGCAGGTAAACTGCTTGAAAAACCTACACAAGGCATGTATTTAACTAAATTAGGCGCTTATGATGTTACTGGTGATGGGGTAGAAGATATCGCTGTTTTACAGGCACCAAATCAGGAAACACCACTTGATGGTCTGCCTGCTGATGTGAAAGCCAAACTGGTAAAATATTACCTGAGTGATAATAGTTTTTACTTAAGCAACGGAACTTCCGGATTTATTATGTTTCCGGAAAACCTAAGTTCACCAAGATCGTTTGTCGATCCGAAATATTATTATTTCCCGATACCCATGCAACAGATTTTACTAAATCCACAGCTTAAACAACCAACGGGTTGGCAGTAAAACATCAAAAATAGAGAATTGTCATCCTAAGAGATAATTTATTACATAAAAATCAATATGAATGACAGATTTTGTGGCAATATGATAGACTGCGAGGGATCGTCATTCCCAATTTCGATTGGGAATCGTAATGCATGCGCTTTAAGATTCCCGCCTGCGCGGGAATGACGATTGTTCTAATGGAATCTATCAAAGTTAGCTTGTCGAAGGACTTGACGACATCCGCTGTAAAGTGCTTCGACAGGCTCAACATGACGAAATATCTTTAATTGAATATTCAAAACACACATGAAAAGAAGAAATTTATTAAAATCGATTCCTTTAGCTACAGCTGCGCTTGTACTTGGTGATCTGAAAAATGTAGCCCTGGCTGCTCCACTTGAGAAAAACCTCAATAAGAAACCTATCTTAACCATTGCACACATCACCGATGTACACATCAGGAATGGAGATGATGCGCCTGCTAGATTTGAAAAATCCCTGAAAGAAATCAAAAAACAGAAAGTGGATTTTTTTCTTAATGGAGGCGATAGCATTCATGCTGCGGATTATAAGGACATTAAACGGGATAGTGTAATAGAACAATGGGGAATCTGGGATAACTGCATCAAACAGATTTCAGAATACGAAGTACACAGCTGTATTGGTAATCACGACATCTGGTGGGCTGCACCATCTACAGATGATGAAATGTACGGTAAGGACTACGTGGTTAGGAGATTAAAAATTCCTAACCGCTATTACAGTTTCTCTAAAAAAGGTTGGCATTTTATTATTTTGGATGGCAATAATAAAAATACTGCTCTGGATAGCGAACAGTATAAATGGCTGGAAAATGAACTGGAAAATTTACCAGCCAATACCCCGGTTTTGCTCATGTCTCATTACCCCATATTAACCGTTACCGGTACCTGGGAAGGTGGTCAGCACGGCGACCATAAGGAATTAAAGGCATTGTTTTACAAACACAAAGATAAAGTGAAGGTTTGTCTTAGCGGTCACCAGCATTTATTGGATAGGGCCTGGTACAATGGTGTCGAATATTATTGTAATGGCGCCATGAGTGGTTTTTGGTGGGGCAAAGGAGATAAAAGATCTGCAAAACCTTATTATTATCAGGAAACTGCACCAGGTTACGCTATTTTAAAGCTCTATAGCGACGGTACTTTAGAAAACAATTACATTGAAACTGAGCAACCCGAAGTATAGGACTAGGGTTAACTAAATCGTCAATGACGAACTTTTTACGAAGGTTTTTTTACCTATTGTAAAAAAAAATAACCACAAATAAGCAGGATAACAATATTTACTCAATAAAACATCCGTGCTTATTTGTGTTGAAAATTAAACCTTAATTTTCTTCCATTTCCCTTTTTTAAAAAGGATAAATGCCGCTATTGCAATACCTGCTTCGGCCGTAGGAATGGCAATAAAAACACCGGTGGGACCCATTTCTAAATATTTTGCTAAAAAGTAAGCCAATGGAATCTGGAACAACCAAAATGCAAAAACGTTTATTTTTGTTGGTGTCCATGTATCACCAGCACCGTTAAAGGCACTGCTAAATACCATCGCTGCACCATAAATCACAAAACCGATGCTTAAAATTTTTAAAGCTTTGCTTGCTATCGTTATTACTTTTTCATCAGAAGTGAAAAATGCTGCGAACAGGTGCCCACAGGTGAGAAATAACACACTTACCACGGCCATGAAAATCAAAATATATTTTAGTGTTTGGAAAACCGATTTTTCAGCCCGGTCTACATGTCCGGCACCTAGATTTTGACCAACTAAAGTAGCCGCTGCATTACTCAGCCCCCATGCTGGCAACATAAAAAACATCATCAGGCGCAATGCTGTTTGGTAACCTGCCGATCCCGCATCTCCACCAGTGGTTGCCACCAATTCAGCCAAAAATACCCAGCTGCAACTTGCAATTACAAACTGAAAAATAGCAGGAGCAGCAATCTTAACAATCGCTTTAATCTGCATAAAATCTGGAATAAAATGACTGATACGTATCTTAAGCGCATTTTTACCGCTAAATAGATTGTAAACCTGGTAGCTTACGCCCAAGCCACGACCAATGGTTGTGGCAATTGCAGCGCCTGTTAAACCAAATGCCGGTACTGGTCCAAAACCGTTAATAAAAATGGGGCAGAGGATGATGTTGGCAATATTGGCGATCCATAAACTGCGCATTGCGATTGCAGCATTACCTGCACCTCTAAAAATACCATTGATCAGAAATAATAGTACAATAATGATACTTCCGCCCATCATAATGCGTACGAAGGTGGTTCCATGATCTGCAGTTTCTGTTGAAGCACCCATTAATAACAGGATATCTCTTGCATAGATTAATCCTGCAATGCTGATCAGAATGTTAACCGCAACTGCAATTACAATGGTTTGCATACCTGCTTTTGATGCCGCCTCCGGGTTTTTCTCGCCAATTCTCCTGGCAACAACGGCTGTTGCGGCCATGCTTAAGCCAATGGCCAAAGAATAAATAATGGTTAAAACCGATTCGGTTAAACCAACGGTTTGTATGGCATGGCTGCTGTTTTCCAGGTGGCCTACAAAATAAAGATCGACTAAGGCAAAAACCGATTCCATGGCCATTTCCAACATCATGGGAATGGCCAATAAAATGATGGCGCGTTTAATACTAATTGAAGTGAGGTCAACTTCGTGACCTTTTAAAGACTGGACAAGGATATCGAAAAATGACGATAGTTTGCCCTTTGCCTTTGCAGACTGTGACATATAATAAAAATAAATTGTGATGTATAAACCAATGATACGCTGTTAAGCGCACATACCTAAATTGAAATGGAGGGAATCCTCAGTTAATTAAAACCTCAAACGGATTGCAGATACTATCATGGCTCTGGTCTTTTTGATAAAGCAAAGATAGGTAAAATTTTGAATTGTCAAATTTTGATGACTAATTTTTAAGAAAGTGATTGGTTTTTATGGTTTTTTGCTACGGAGACGCGGAACGCCCTGATTTTATATTTAGTTAAGTTCTTTAGTCTGGTCTTAGCATTTCGCTAAGACCCATTTTATCTCATAATTTTAGCCACAGAGGCACAGAACTCACGGATTTATAATCACTATTTCTAAATGGGTGAATTACTCTATCTATGTAATCTCTTAAATCTGTGTAATTACCTAAATGCTATAGGCTTTAATCATTTCTTCGGTAACTTTTGTACCTCTGCTAGTATTTAAATCAATCAGTACGTAATCAAAAATGCCATCTGAAGCTACTTTTCCTGTTTTTTGATTGATGATTTCGAATTGTACTGAACAACCTTTATCGTTCATGTTCAGAATCCCTGTTCTAATCAGCATTAAATCGTTCATTAATAATGGGCGTTTAAAATTGATATCAACATGGCTTACCACCCAGCCTAAATCCTGTTTGGTAAAGTGCTCCCAGGGCATACCGTAAAACTTTTCCATCTGCTCATAACGAGCCGCCAATACATAATCCAGATATTTACTGTTGTGTACGTGGTTAAACATATCGATATCATCGGGACGGACACGTAATTCGCTTTCGAAAATGCTATATTGATTCTTTTCCAAGGTTAAAATGTTTTCAGCAAAAGTATGCAATTGTATATTTTTATTGCTCTTTTTTCATATTTTTGATATGAAATAGGAAAACTCAAATTATATGATATCAATACTCCACGCGAAACAATTGTGGAGGAACGTGATGCTGTTTATTTGAGCCGCACGCCTGAGCAACGCTTTTTTGGTGTTTTGCAACTCAACCACAGTTATTATGAATGGTGGCCAGCCTTTAAAATCTCCTCAAGGAAAAGGCATTATCATCCGTAAGTCGGCCATATAATGGCTTTATGTCTTTTGATAAAGAAAATCCTGAAATGCTTTTGTTGCTGGAAACATTTGAGCAATTTAACGTTAATTACCTCATTGTTGGTGGTTTTGCTGTTAACCGGTATGGTTATAACCGTACCACTGGCGATTTAGATATTTATCTCAAGGATACTAACGAAAACAGACAAAATCTGATTTATGCCCTTGTTAAAATGGGCTATGGCAGATGACGGCATGTATGCAGATTTAATGACAGATATCCCCGGCCTTGATAAACAAAAATTCGATGAGTATTTTCAAATGGCTACTGTAGATGAAATTAATGGTATAAAAGCAAGGTTTCTGCATTATAACCATCTTTTGGATAATAAACGGGCTACTAACATGCCTAAAGATCAGCTAGATGTTTTAGAATTGGAGCGTATTAATAAGAAAAACTAAGCCTATTGCACCGTCTTAAGTTATCTAAACCCGACTTAGCGGAAATCCTTTTTGCTTTGCTGCCGAATTAGATTGCTCAGTCTTTCCTCTTCTGGATAACGACAAAGGAAGTAGAATGGCAAAAAGATTGTAGCGAGGGCGGGAGTGAAGCAGCCGATAAAAACGAGACTTTGCTTTCCAAATAATCAATCGGTTAATAATACTTGTTTTTAACCAATAATAACCTTATCTTTGCGCCACAATTAATTAATTTTTATTGCTTTAATATTATTCAAGAAATGTATTTAAGTCCAGAAAAGAAAGCCGAAATCTTTAAACAACACGGCGAAGTAGAAACCAACACTGGTTCTGCAGAAGGTCAAGTAGCGTTATTTACATACCGTATTGCGCACTTAACAGAACACTTAAAGAAAAACCGTAAGGATTTTTCTACTCAGTTGTCACTTCAAAAATTGGTAGGTAAACGCCGCGGTATTTTGGCTTACCTATACAAAAAAGATATTGAGCGCTACCGTGCTATCATCAAAGCTTTATCGCTTCGTGATATCATTAAACAAAAATAAGCGAATTTTATCAGCGAAAGCCATTCTTAAGGGAGTGGCTTTTTAATTTCCTGTTAATTTTTTTAACGGGATTTGTTATGATAGGCTTTTTTAATCTTATCTTCGTTTGCAAAAACAAAAACATATATAAACAACGGTGTGTAGAAAGAGGAAAACACACCATAATTCTAATTAAATGAATGTAATAAAAAAATCGTTCGATTTGGGCGATGGCAGAATTGTAGAAATTGAAACTGGTAAATTGGCTAAACAAGCTGATGGTTCGGTTGTGGTAAAAATGGGCGATACGATGTTGTTAGCAACGGTAGTATCAACTGTTGGTGCTAAACCAGGTACTGATTTTTTACCTTTATCGGTTGATTATCAGGAAAAATATGCGGCTACAGGTCGTATTCCAGGAGGCTTTTTACGTCGTGAGGCAAGATTATCTGATTACGAGGTATTAATCTCTCGTTTAGTGGATAGAGCTTTACGCCCAATGTTCCCAAGTGATTATCACTCTGATACGCAGGTGATGATTTCTTTAATCTCTGCTGATAAAAATATAATGCCTGATTGTTTGGCAGGTTTAGCAGCATCAGCTGCATTATCGGTATCTGATATTCCTTTCAATGGTCCAATTTCTGAAGTACGTGTTGCTAAAATTGATGGTAAATTAATTATCAATCCTAAAGCCAGCGAATTAGAACGCGCAACTTTAGAGTTCATGGTTGCTGGTTCGGCCAACGATATAGGCATGGTTGAAGGTGAGTGCGACGAAATTCAGGAAGACGAAATGGTTGAAGCTTTAAAATTCGCACATGATGCAATTAAAGTTCAATGTGCCATTCAGGTTGAATTAACTGAAGCTACCGGCAAAACAGTTAAACGTGAATATAACCACGAAGACCACGATGCAGATTTAAAAGCTAAAGTTTATGCTGATACTTACGATAAAGTTTATGCGGTAGCGAAAGCTGGTGGTAATAAAGATGTTCGTAAAGAAGGTTTTACAGCTATTATTAACGAATTCTTCGAGGCAATGCCAGAAGATACTGCTGATTTAACCAAAGCAATGGCTAAACATTATTACCATGATGTTCAGTACGATGCCATCAGAAATTTATTGCTAGATGAAGGTATCCGTTTAGATGGTCGTAAGACTACAGAAATCCGCCCAATCTGGAGCGAAGTAGGTTATTTACCTGCTGCTCACGGTTCAGCTGTATTTACACGTGGCGAAACTCAATCTTTAACATCGGTTACTTTAGGTAGCAAAGATGATGAGCAAATGATTGATGGTGCTTTCTTTAATGGTTACAACAAATTCTTATTGCACTATAATTTCCCTGGTTTCTCAACTGGTGAGGTTAGACCAAACAGAGGCGCTGGCCGTCGTGAAATTGGCCACGGTGCTTTAGCACAACGTTCGTTGAAAAAAGTATTGCCTCAAGGTGAAGCAAATCCTTATACTATCCGTATCGTTTCTGATATTTTAGAATCTAACGGTTCATCATCAATGGCAACTGTTTGTGCTGGTACATTAGCATTAATGGATGCAGGTATTAAAATCAAATCGCCGGTTTCTGGTATCGCAATGGGTTTAATTACTGATGAGAAAACTGGTAAATACGCAATCCTTTCTGATATTTTAGGTGATGAAGATCATTTAGGTGATATGGACTTTAAAGTAACTGGTACTGAACATGGTATTGTTGCTTGTCAAATGGACTTAAAAATCAATGGTTTATCATACGAGGTTTTAACTAAAGCTTTATTACAGGCTAAAGAAGGTCGTTTGCACATCTTAAACGAGATGAAGAAAACCATTAGCTCGCCTAATGAAGATTACAAACCACACGCTCCACGTATCGTATCTTTAACTATCGATAAAGAATTTATCGGTGCCATTATCGGCCCTGGAGGTAAAATTATACAAGAAATGCAACGCGAAACCGGTGCTTCAATCTCTATCGAAGAAGTTGATGGTAAAGGTATCGTAGAGGTATTTGCTGATAACAAAGCAGCTATTGATGCAGCGGTCACCCGTATCCGTAACATTGTTGCTAAACCAGAAATTGGTGAAGTTTATCAGGGTAAAGTAAAATCAATTATGCCGTTTGGTGCATTTGTTGAGGTTATGCCAGGTAAAGATGGTTTATTACACATCTCTGAAATTTCATGGGAACGTTTAGAAACCATGGATGGTGTATTAAAAGAAGGTGATAAAATCGAGGTTAAATTATTAGACATCGATAAACAAGGTAAAATGAAACTTTCTCGCAAAGTTTTATTGCCAAGACCAGAAAAACCAGCTGCGCCACAAGCATAGAAAAAGTCCGGAGTCGGAAGTCCGGAAATATATAAAACCCTTTCAGTTTACTGGAAGGGTTTTTTGTTTGTAGAAAAAATAACTTCGGCCTTTCTAACTAAAAACTTTCGCAGTTCTTTTGTAACTTGCAGTATTGCTATGAAAAAAGGAAATCATATTGTTGAAGAACCAGCTGCTAATTATCTAAAAGCTGAAGAAGATCTGTTGAAAAAAGCGCTATCCAGTTCATATACAGAGCGTTTTCATACCATGGCGAGATTAATGAAATTAAACATGATCTTAAAATCAGCAACCATTGTCCATAAAAAAATAGATTAATAAATGGATGTTTTTGATGATGAAATACTAAAGTTGTGGCGTTCCCTCTTGAAAAACAAGGTAATGTTTATCATGATAGGTGGAGTGGCAACAAATCTGCATGGATTTCATCGGACAACCGATGATATTGATATCTGGATAAAAGATAACCTCGAAAACAGAAAAAACTTGAGAAATGCTTTTAAAGAATATGGCCTTGGAGATTTTGAAGCCCTGGAAACTATTCAATTTATCCCAGGCTGGACAGATTTCTATCTTGATAACAGTTTGCGAATGGATATCATGACCTCAGTAAAAGGATTAGAGGATTTTGGTTTTGATAAATGCTTAGAATATGCCTCTATTGCAACAATTTACGAACTGGAAATACCGTTCCTACATATTAATCAACTAATCGATTCAAAAAAGGCAGCTAATCGACCGAAAGATCAGATTGATATCATTGAACTGGAAAATATTAAGAAACTAAGAAATAATTAAATGAAATACATCATTGCCCCATCCATACTTTCTGCCGATTTTGGCAACTTACAACGCGATATTGAAATGATTAACAAAAGTGAGGCCGATTGGTTTCATGTTGATGTGATGGATGGTGTGTTTGTCCCGAATATTTCTTTTGGCTTCCCGGTAATGGCTGCTGTAAAAAAGCATGCTACCAAACCATTGGATGTACATTTAATGATTGTAGAACCTGATAAATACATTGAGGATTTTGCTAAAGCAGGGGCAGACCGGATCACCGTACATTACGAGGCCTGTACACATTTGCACAGAACTATCCAGTTGATCAAGGCATCTGGTTGTAAAGCAGGTGTTGCTTTAAACCCTCATACTCCTGTAACCTTACTGCAGGATGTGATTGAAGATCTGGACCTGGTATTGATTATGTCGGTTAATCCGGGTTTTGGTGGACAAGCGTTTATCCATAATACCTACAAGAAAATTAAAGATTTAAAAGGCTTAATTCAAGGTGTAAACGAAAATTTGGTTATTGAAGTAGATGGTGGTGTGGGTTTACAAAATATTGCTACATTAGTATCAGCAGGTGCCAATGCTTTCGTGGCCGGAAATGCGATTTTTGCAACAGATAATCCAACGGAAACGATTACTAAGATGAAACAGTTAACCAGTAGTATAAGCATTTAACTGTTTTATTGCTAAATTGTTCCAGTGATAAGGAGTATAGCTTTATAATTGTCTCGATACTTAATACCCTTATACCTTACTTTTTATCTTGATACTTAATATTTTTATCTTGATACACTACATCTAGATACTAAAAATGCTCAAATTTCGGCTAATCCTGTTTTTATTAATTGCTGGTTGCAGTTTTGCTGTGGCTCAGCCTTTAGTTAGGGTTTCGGGCATTGTTTATAGTGATGAAAAATTGCCCCTTTCACAGGTTACCGTTATTGTTTTAGGTCAGGCGCAATCAACCGTTACAGATGAATTTGGCGTTTATACCATTTATTCAAAATCGAAAACATTTAGCATAAAATATTCGCTTTTGGGTTACCAGCCACAAACCATTAAATTTAATGAGCGTTCGGGTGCGCGGATTGTTAAACAAGTAAACTTAGTCGCTAATATTAATGAGCTGGAGCAGGTAAACATTACCAATAAACAGAACCAGTTAAGTAATACCACAACAATCAATATTGCCGATGTATCCTCCATGCCATTGGTTTCAGGAAATTTCGAAACCATGCTCAAAACCCTTCCAGGAGTATCAACCAATAACGAATTAAGTGCGCAGTATAGCGTTAGGGGTGGTAATTTTGATGAAAATCTGATTTATATCAACGATGTAGAAATTAACCGTCCGGTACTAATCCGTAACGGGCAGCAGGAGGGACTCAGCTTTATCAATTCAGATCTGGTAAGTAAGGCCAAATTCTCAGCCGGAGGTTTCGAAGCAAAATATGGCGATAAACTTTCTTCTATTTTAGATATTAAATATGATAAACCCGATAGTAACCAAACTACTTTCAGCACAAGCCTTTTAAATACCTCATTAACCACTAAAAAAATATTTAAAAACAGTTTTTTACTGGCTGGTTTACGTTATAAAAATAATTCGAGTGTGCTCATTAAACAAGATGAAAAGGGGAGTTATAACCCCAATTTTGCCGATGCACAACTTCTGTATCAATACGATTTTTCGCCAAAATTCAATATCAGTTATTTTGGTAGTTTTAATCTTGGTCAGTTTAAATTGGTACCCACCAACAGGGAAACACAATTTGGAACTTTAAGCACTACCTTAAGGTTAAATGTAGATTATACCGGACAGGAAATTGATGATTACCAAACCTTAGGTAGCGCTATTACTGCAACATACTCGCCAAAACCAAATTTGGTCATCAAGTTTATCAATAGCTATTTTAATACCATTGAAAGGGAACGTTTTGATATCAACGGAAGTTATATTTTTGATGAAGTGGATAATAGCTTTCCCGGAGAGAATTTTGGACCTGTAAGTAAAAACAGAGGAATTGGCAGTTATTATAATTATGGTAGAAACAGCTTGAATACCCAGGTATTTGCCTCAGAAATAAAGGTAGATCAGAATTTTGATAACCACGTTTTTTCCTGGGGCTTAAAATTCGATAAATCCAGTTACAACGATCAGTTAAACGAGTATAATTATACCGATTCTGCAGGATTTATTTTACCTAATAACGCTAAAAATATTGTATTACAGAACGTAATCAATGTAAAAAACAATATTGATATCAGAAATTATAGCGCTTACATCCAGGATAGTTATTCGCTTTCGAGTTCGGCAGAATTACAGTTAGGTGCACGGGCAACTTATAGTTCTTTAAGTAAACAACTGTTAATCAGCCCAAGGATGTTGATTGCCTACAGACCAAATTCGAATAATAAGATATTGAGGTTTTCTGCCGGAGTATACAAACAACCACCATCATACCGCACCATACGCGATTTTTCCGGGGAATTAAATATCAATCAGAAGGCCCAAAGTTCTTATAATACCTCATTGGGTTATGAATATGCTTTTGATGCTTTCGGCACGAGGCTGAAGTTTACTTCTGAAGCCTATTTTAAATATTCAGACAGGTTAATTCCTTATAAAATTGACAACCTCAGGATAAAATATCTCGCTAATGAAGTATCACGTGGTTACGCCTATGGAGCCGATTTTAGCATAGGCGGCGAATTTGTAAAGGATCTGGTTTCCTATTTCAGGATGTCGGTAATGCACGCCAATGAAGATATAATCGGTGATAGTTATGTTGAAAACGGCGTAACGGTTTACCCCGGTTATTTAAAACGGCCAACCGATCAGCGCTTAAATTTTTCTATATTTTTTCAGGATAAATTGCTCAATAGTCCGACTTATAAGGTGCACTTAAATGCCCTTTACGGTTCAAAGTTGCCAATTGGTCCATCACAAACACCGCGATATTTAGATAAGTTTTTTATTCCGTCTTATAAACGTGTAGATATCGGTTTTTCAAAGGATTTTCTTGATGATGCAGCTTTGCATAAACCCAAATTTCTCGATAAAAATTTCAGTTCGGTTATTTTGTTTTTCGAGGTTTTTAATATGTTGAATATTAATAATACCGTTTCTTACCTCTGGCTAAAAGATGTAGATAATGTACAGTATGCCATCCCAAATTATTTAACCGGCCGGCAGTTTAATTTAAAGTTGATTGTGAAATTGAAAAACTAAGCTTAAACGGCAAATTCTTTTAATTTATCGTCAAACTTTAAACTCCCAACTGAGAACTGCAAAACTGATTTGGGCGTTACCCAATCCCGTGAAAAACGGGAAAGGGTCTGGCTTTCAGGGCTGCGCCTTCGCTCCGGTACCGATGAAGGATCGGTACTGAACCCTTACAATACCTAACGCAAACCCATCGTTTCAAAAGTATCTTCAAATTTTAAAAAGCTGGTGTGGTTATTAGTGCAAATTTTCAAATCGTATGATCTTACTGAGCTGGATTGCGAGATGATTTGCCGTATTTAAACCCATTAGCCTTATGTAACCTAATGGGTTTGTTTCGTCTAAATTCAGTAAAACGATTTAATTGTAAAAACTGCAATAAATGGATCGATTTATGGCTTTTTTTTAACAAAATTTAATTTTTTAGGTGACGATTTTGTGGGCATAACTGCTTTAAAAATTTTACATTTACGCCCATAAAACATTATATAATAAGATGAAGCATAATTTTGGCGCAGGCCCTTGTATTTTACCTCAAGAAGTGTTTAAACAAGCAGCTCAGGCTGTTTTAGATTTTAACGATGGATTATCAATTTTAGAAATTTCGCACAGAACAACCGAATTTGAGGCAGTTGTTGCTGAAGCTGATAAGTTGGTAAAAGAATTATTAAATGTGCCATCCGGTTATTCCGTTTTATTTTTACAGGGTGGAGCAAGTTTACAGTTTGCAATGGTACCAATGAACTTATTGGGCGATGCACAAACAGCAAGTTATCTGGATACAGGTGTTTGGGCAACCAAAGCGTTAAAAGAAGCTAAATTGATCGGTAATGTAAACGTGGTAGCTTCCTCAAAAGATGCAAACTATACCTTCATTCCAAAGGATTTCGAAATCCCGGCTGATAGTGCTTATTTCCACTATACATCAAACAACACCATTTACGGTACTGAGCTTTTCGAAGTGCCTAAAACCGGTGTTCCTGTAGTTTGCGACATGTCATCAGATATCATGAGCCGTGTAATTGATGTTTCTCAGTTCGATTTAATTTATGCCGGAGCACAAAAAAATGTTGGTCCTGCAGGTTTAACCATTGCTATAGTTAAAGATGAAATTTTAGGTAAAATTGACCGCAAAATTCCATCGATGTTAAACTATCAATCGCATATCGATAATGGATCGATGTATAACACACCTCCGGTTTTCTCTATTTATGTTGCATTATTAAACCTTCGTTGGTTAAAATCAAAAGGTGGTGTTGCTGAAATTGAAAAAGAAAACAAACAAAAAGCTGAGGCACTTTACAGAGAGATTGATCGCAACCCATTATTTAAAGGAACATGCGCTGTTGAAGACCGCTCCAGAATGAATGTATGTTTCGTAATGGAAAATGCAGAATTGGAAAAACCATTTTTAAAATATGCAGAAGAACAAGGTATTGTGGGTATTAAAGGACATAGAAGTGTTGGTGGTTTCCGTGCTTCGATGTATAATGCCCTTCCAATTACTAGTGTACATGCTTTGGTAGAGGCTATGCAGATATTTGAAGAACAACAAGCAAAAGCAAATTAAGAATTAATTTTAACCGCAGATGATTATGCGATTATTTAATCGGTATAATCAATCAAATCTGTGCAATCATACATACAATGATTAAGATATTAGCAAACGATGGGATTGATCCGATCGGAAAAGAATTATTAGAAAAAGCAGGTTTCCAGGTTGATACAGAAACCATTCCGCAAGATAAATTAGCCGAAGCATTAAAAAACTATGATGCCATTACCGTGCGTAGTGCAACAAAAGTTAGAAAAGAATTAATTGATGCTGTACCCAATATCAAATTAATTGGCAGAGGTGGAGTAGGTATGGATAATATTGATGTAGAATATGCCCGCAGTCAGGGTGTTGCAGTGGTAAATACACCAGCAGCATCTTCACTATCTGTAGCCGAGTTGGTGTTTTCTCATTTATTTACCGGTATCAGGTTTTTACAGGACGCTAACCGTAAAATGCCTGTTGAAGGTGCTACTCAATTTAACAACCTTAAAAAAGCTTATGCTAAAGGAACCGAATTAAGTGGTAAAACCATTGGTATTATAGGTTTTGGCCGTATTGGCCGTGCAACTGCAAAAGTGGCTTTAGGTTTAGGTATGAATGTATTAGCTTACGATTTATATCCATCAGAATCTGAAATTACTTTAGAATTCCAGGGTGGTAAATCGGTGAGTATTCCAGTTAAAACGGTTTCACTTGATGACGTAATTACAGGAAGTGATTTCTTTAGTTTACATACGCCATTTGCGGATAAACCGATTTTAGGCGCAGAAGAATTTGCTAAAATGAAAAATGGGGTAGGTATTGTAAACTGCTCACGCGGTGGAACAATTGATGAAGTTGCTTTAATTGAAGCTTTAAACTCTGGTAAAGTTTCTTTTGCAGGTTTAGATGTTTTCGATAACGAACCTACACCATTGGCCGAAATTTTAACACATCCTAAAATCTCCTTAACACCACACATTGGTGCATCAACCAACGAAGCACAAGAACGTATTGGTACGGAATTGGCTACTTTGATTATTGAGCATTTTAAGAAATAATTGTATTTAAACCTCGCAGGTTTTGTAAACCTGCGAGGTTTTTCTAAACTAGTCCAACGCATTTGTTGTAACCCAGTACCGATAACCTAAAATCGCTTTCTGAAAAGTGGTCAGCTTGCTCGGGTCCTTTTTATACAAACTTGGCAAAATCACTTTGTTTATCTTCGCCAGGATTTTAAACAGTCCTTTTTTCATAATTTGTTTATTGCTTTTAAAGGTAATGAAGTGGCAAAAATCTTATTGTAATTTAAGGCTTGATTTTAGCGGTTTCATAATGCTGCAGTTTTTTATTGAAGAAATAAAATCCGCCAGCCATTATCAAGAGTAGAAATGCAATGATGTAGTTTGATAAATTTCCTTTGCTCTTTTTATTTAAGTCTTCTTTAAGCTGTGCATTTTGATCCTGAAGTTTTTTAATAGTGCCCATATAAGCTTCAATACGCTCCTGGGAGTTATCTGCAACAGCCACTTTCTGTTGGTTTTGCAGGTCTTTGTAATCCATTAAAATTTTCAGTTCCTTAAAAATATTATTATCAGTTAATACCACCTGACGAAGAATTTCATTTGAGTTTTTAATATCTTTCTTCGTTTGCCAGCCAAAAATGCCCGAACGCTGTGTTAAGCTTTCATCATATTGGCCAAATTTCGCGCTTCGCTCTTGAAGCAATGAGTTTACTTTAACCCGTTGTGCCGCATAGGCAGCAGTATCCTGTTGCGCAAAAGCTTGAAAACTAAATAAGATAAGCGAGAACAGATAAAAATATTTCTTCATGTGGATATAAACGCGAAAAGGGTAGAAGTTGTTTTAGTTGGGTCACTGGTTCATTTGTCATTGGTTCATTAGTCGGGTTGAACTAGTGAAATCAAGCTTTAGTCTTTATGCTTTAACCTCATTAAGAATGAAACTCAACCCTCACAATATCACCAAGATGCAAGCCTAATAATCCACTCGCTTTTCCTTTATTAATGGCAATTTCGAGGTGGTTACTAATGCCAAACAGGCAAAGTTTTTCACCTTCCTGCACTTCATTGTAATGCCAGCTCAGTTGAGTAATGGTTTCGCTTTTTCTGAAGTGTAAAGTAAAATCGCGGTTTTTCTGAATTTTGGTGAAAAGATCCTTGGTAATATTGGTAATTACGTTGCAAAAGGTATCAATGTACACCACACTTCCGCGGATCACATCCCGCTCAATTACAGGGTGTAAAAGCATCTTTTGCTCAATCTCTGCTACAGGTAAACCAATCTCTTTCAGTTTGCCTCCTTTAGCCAGGTGTGTAGCCGCTTTAACAAAAATATCAACCAATGGGAAGTGCAGGTATTTCAAATCCTGCATAATGTTCAGTTCTACTACATCCTCAGGAACATCATCAAACAGAAGCGAGAAAATACCATTATCTGCACCAACAAAATAATGATCACGGTGCTTCACGGCAATATACTTGGTATTTTCGCTATATACAGAATCAATCCCTATCAAGTGTACCGTATTCTTCGGGAAATATGGATAAGCGTTTTTTAAAACGAAAGCCGCGTAAGAGATATTGAAAGAAGGAACTTCATGGGTAATATCGACTAAATTAACATTAGGCATAAGACTCAACAGACTACCTTTTAGAGCACTCTGGTAAAAATCTTTCAAACCTAAATCTGTTGTTAAAGTAATTATCCCCATTAAAAATTCATTATTATTGCTTATTCTTGTGTACAGGCCTAAGCGTCTGCAAATATTCAAATTTTAATTAATATACCCCGATAACTTTTTAAAATACTACAGTTTGAACGAATTAAAATTAACCCTGGATACCGTAAATCCTGCTCACTTTTGGGGGCCGAACAATGAGAATTACGAAATGATTAAAGGTGCTTTCGCAAAGTTAAAACTGGTGGCGAGAGGTAGTGATGTTAAGGTTCTCGGTGATGAACAGGAACTTAAGGCATTCGAAGAGAAGTTTAACCAGCTGATTGCGCACCTCGAAAAATATAGCTCACTAAGCAATAATGATGTAGAAACCATACTGGGTGCAAAGGCAGCCGGTGTTGCAAAAAAAGATGTAGAACAACCAACAGGCGGTGGCGGAGAAGTAATTGTTTTCGGTACCAACGGCTTATTGGTAAAAGCAAGAACCGCAAATCAGCGTAAAATGGTAAGCAGTATTGCCAAGAATGACATCCTTTTTGCTATTGGTCCAGCCGGAACAGGTAAAACCTACACCGCAGTTGCTTTAGCGGTTAGAGCTTTAAAGAATAAAGAAATTAAAAGGATCATTTTAACGCGCCCGGCTGTTGAAGCAGGGGAGAACCTGGGTTTCTTGCCAGGAGATTTAAAAGAAAAAATCGATCCCTATTTGCGTCCGCTTTACGATGCGCTGGATGATATGATCCCTGCAGAAAAATTAAAATTCTATATCGAAAACCGTACAATTGAAATTGCTCCATTGGCATTTATGCGTGGCCGTACTTTAGATAACTGCTTTGTGATTTTAGATGAGGCTCAAAATGCGACTGATATGCAGTTAAAAATGTTTTTAACGCGTATGGGCCCAACGGCAAAATTTATTGTTACAGGTGACGTTACACAGATCGATTTACCTAAAAAACAAATGTCTGGTTTATTTAACGGCTTAAGGATTTTAGAAGATATTAAAGGTATAGATATTATCTATTTAAGTGGAGAAGATGTGGTAAGGCATAAACTGGTAAAAGATATCCTGAAAGCTTACGGTGATATTCAGTAAATGGGAAATGTAAGATGGATCATGTAAAACGGGAAAGATTGAAGTCTTTTAAAAACGTCATCCATCTTACATCAATACATCTTACATCATAATTATGGAAAGTATTAATTTAGAAAATAATTTGAAGCTTTCTTTTGAAAAATTGCCTCATACCATACGGCTGATCATTTCAAAAACTGATGAAGAATGGGTTTGTAAAAAGGAAACACTTAAAAAGCTGTTCGAATTTGTTAATATTGATCAGGCACACGTCTTTAAAGGAAGGCTTCAGTTGATTAAAATTGATGATCGTATTACAATTCAGATCAAGAATGAAAATATCAGCACCATTTCAGCGAAAACTTTTAAAGAGGTATTGAATAAATTAAAATAATCACCCCCCGTAGCTTATTAACTGCGGGGGTTTTTAATAAATTATATCTTCGGACTTCTGACCTTGGTCTTCGGACTTTCGGACTTTTTCCCTATTTTTACCCCCCTCATGAAAGCACTAAAAGAAACCCACTTCAATTTCCCGAATCAAAGTAATTTTTACAAAGGTAAAGTACGCGATGTATATACAATTGCCGATCAATTGATGGTCATGGTGGTATCCGATCGTATTTCTGCATTCGATGTAGTATTGCCCGAAGCGATTCCATTTAAAGGACAGGTATTAAACCAGATAGCGGCTAAATTTTTAGCAGCTACACAAGATATCGTTCCCAACTGGGTTTTGTCTGTTCCAGATCCAATGGTTACAATTGGTCGTATCTGCGAGCCGTTTAAAGTAGAAATGGTGATCAGAGGTTATTTAGCCGGACATGCCTGGAGAGAATATAGCGCAGGTAAACGTTCTGTTTGTGGTGTTGCTTTACCTGAAGGTTTAAAGGAAAATGATAAACTTCCTCAACCCATTATTACCCCAACAACAAAAGCTTCAGTAGGGCATGATGAGGATATCTCAAAAGAAGATATTTTGGCAAAAGGCATTGTTTCGATTACAGATTACGAAAAATTAGAAGAATATACTTACGCACTGTACCAGCGTGGAACAGAGATTGCCGCCAAAAGCGGATTGATTTTGGTGGATACAAAATACGAATTTGGTTCGGCTGATGGTGTAATTTACCTGATCGACGAGATTCATACACCAGATTCTTCCCGTTATTTTTACGCGGAAGGTTATCAGGAACGTCAGGATAATAATGAGCCGCAAAAACAACTTTCGAAAGAGTTTGTAAGAAAATGGCTGATTGAAAATGGTTTTCAGGGAAAAGATGGTCAGCTTGTACCCGAAATGACACCTGAAATTGTAAACTCGATTTCTGAACGTTACATCGAACTTTACGAACAGATTGTTGGTGAGGCGTTTATCAAAGCTGATGCTGATGCAATTTCCAGCCGTATTGAGGCTAATGTTTTAAAGGCTTTAGAAACTTTATAAAATTCGAAAGAAATTTCTACATTAGTAAAATTAAAGATTAGAGAGATGAAATTTTCAGTAGATAAACACGATAAATATGTAAGCTTAAAGTTAGAAGAACCTAGGTTTACAAATGATAATGCCCCAGGCTTGAAATCAGAATTCTATTTACTTAATGCAGAGGGCTTTCAGAACATTATTGTTGATTTAAGCCATGTTACCGAATGTAGCGACGCACAGGATCTAAGCTGCTTATTGGTTGGCGACAGGCTTTGCAAATCAGCAGGCGGATTATTTATCGTAACGGGAATTAACGACGAGCTGGCATCAATTATCGAATTATCAAACATATTCCAATCTGTAACGTTTGTTAATACATTAGACGAAGCAACAGATTTCATTTTTATGGATGAGTTGGAAAAAGAATTTAGAGGCGCTAAATAACATATAATTTAAATAACATTACGGGCCTCGTAGTTTCTAAAAATCTACGGGGCTTTTTATATCTGATCATGATGAAGTTTGAAGTTACCATTTTGGGAAGCAGTTCTGCAACACCTGTTTATAACAGGAATCCATCGGCACAGCTTTTAAATTGTAACGAAAAATACTATTTGATCGACTGTGGTGAAGGCACACAACAACAATTAGCCAGGTTTAACCTTAAGGCAGCCAGGATTGATTACATTTTTATCAGTCACTTACACGGCGACCATTATTTTGGTTTGATCGGATTGTTATCAAGTTTGCATTTAAACGGCAGGATAAAGCCAATACAAATATTTGGTCCTAAACCTTTGTTGGAAATCTTAGAGATCCAGTTTAAATATTCTGATACCGTTTTAAGATATCCCATTGAGTTTTTTCCGATCGAAGCCGATCAATCTACCCAGATTTTTGAGAACAGTGACCTGATCGTTAAAACCATTGTTTTAAATCACCGTATCCCCACTACAGGTTTTATTTTTCAGCAAAAGAAAAGACAGCGAAAACTGATCAAGGATAAAACAGACGAAGTGCCTATGGTTTATTATACTTCGCTAAAGAAAGGCATTGATGTAGAATTACCAAATGGTGATATTTTACGCAGCGCCGATTATACTACAGAAGCCGATGCACCGCGCTGTTACGCTTATTGTTCTGACACTTTATTTGATGAACGATACTTTTCTACCATAAAAGATTGCGATACGCTTTACCATGAAGCGACCTTTATGCACGATCTTTTAGATCGGGCTAATGAAACACACCATACTACCGCTTTGCAGGCAGGAGAGGTGGCCAAAATTACAGGAGCAAAGAAATTGCTTATCGGGCATTTCTCTTCACGTTATAAAACTTTGCAGATGCTTTTAGAAGAAGCACAATCTGTTTTTGAAAATACCGAGTTAGCAGTTGAAGGCAGGACTTTCCAGCTTTAATTTTTTTAAAAGCTCCATCCCATAGAATGGTCGTGCTCCCGATTATGTTGCACTCCGCTACCATAGATCAAATCCACTTAGTACGTGTCGTCATTCCCGCGCATGCGGGAATCTTAAAACGCTTGCATTACGATTCCCAATCAAGTTGGGAATGACGATCGAATAAACAACTCCGTGCCTCCGTGACAAAAAAAATAGCGCACAAAAAAGTCCTGCAATTAGAAACCGCAGGACTTTCTGATTTATAAAAATTAATTACTTGTCTTTTTTGTTTCCACCTCCAAATACCGAGAAGTGAACGTAACGTTTAGGATTTGCTTTTAAATCGATCATCAACTCATCCAGGTTTTTTGAAGCATTGTTTAAATTCTGATACATTTTATCATCGTTCAACAATAAACCTAAACTACCTTTTCCGCCCTTAATACCCGAAATTACGCTTTGTAAATCGGCTATGGCATTGTTCGCATTATCTAAGGTTTGCTTAAAATTAGCAGCAGCAAACTTATCGGTAACGGTATTGATATTGGTTAAAATATCGCTGATTTTTTGGTTGTTGTTATTTAAGTTAGCGGTAATGCCTTCAACATTTCTAAAAATTGCTTCAATACGTTTACTTTCTGAACCTACCAGGCCATCAACTTTTTTAGAGGTCGTTTCTAATGAAGCCAAAGTACCTGCAATGCTGTTAAAGCTTTTATCAACGTTTTTCTGAAAACTAGGGTTCAGGATAGAGTTAACACTGCTCAAAATAGAATCCATTTTACCAATAATCAGTTCCGCTTTTTTCTGTACCGGCTGAACCTGCTCCATTAATCCTTTTTCTACATTCGCATTTAAAGTATAACCATCTTCAGCCATTTTTTTAGAGTTACCTAACGACATCACAATTGCCTTACTACCCAAAAGATCGGTACCCTCTAAACGGGCAATACTGTTTTCAGGAATCTCATATTTACTGTTAATGCTTAAAGTAGCTAAAATTGTACCTCCCGGCTCTAATTGTAATTTTGCAACGCGACCTATCTGGTAACCGTTAATTAATATGGGTTTAGAAACAGTTAAACCATCAACCCTTGTATATCTTGCAAATAATGTTGTTTCGTTTGAGAAAATGGAGTTACCTTTTAAAAAATTATATCCAATAATTAGTAAAGCTATCGCAAATGCGGCTAAAATACCTACTTTGGTTTCGTTCTTAATCTTCATAAGTGTTTTTATTTAATGGCTGCAGATTTTAGTTAGTCCTTAAAATCTGCTGGAGCGCAATTCTTTTTTGTAACGTTAAACTTTATAAATACACAAAGCTTACGCAATTGTTTTGTTTGGTACCTGATTATATTTTTTGTAAAGTTAAAATAACTATCATTTATAATGCCACTTATTTAACTTCAATATTTTTTTTATATGTTTTTATTGCTTCAAGAATAGAATTAGCAATTTCACTCTGACCTTTTTGCGAATTAATATATTTTTCTTCTTCAGTATTCGAGATAAAACCTACCTCTGTTAAAACAGCCGGCATCCCGCAACGCTGCAATACCAGAACGCCCTGTTCTTTAACGCCACGGCTAAATCTTTCATCCCTGCTGATGTAACTGTTCTGTATCAGTTTCGCAAATTTAATGCTTTTATCACGAAAGGTGTTTTTTAATAGCGACAAAAGGATAAAACTACTGGGGTTACTGGGGTCGTAACCATCATATTTGCTTTTGTAATTCTTTTCCAGCTTAATATCGGCGTTCTCACGGATGGCAGCATCCTGCTCTTTTAACCGGTGCGAACCTGCTACCAAAGTTTCTACTCCTTTAATATGTTTGTTTCCCGGAGGCATCGAATTGCAATGAACAGAAATAAAAAGATCAGCATTGGCCTCGTTTGCAATTTCTGCACGGCGGTAGAGGTCAACATCAATATCTGTTTTACGGGTAAAAATTACTTTAACTTCAGGCAGTTCTTCTTTGATGAGTTCGCCCAGTTTTAATGCAACTTTTAACGAAATATCTTTTTCTTTGGTAAAACTGCCCGAAGCACCAGGTTTCCGACCGCCGTGGCCTGGATCGATTACGATGGTTTTAATTTTATAGCCTTGGGCAGATGATTGTTTAAAAGCAAAAATTGAGAGGAAAAGTATTGTTATCAGAAGTTTAATCTTCATTTATCGGTGATTAAAATGATGTTTCGGCTATGCGTTTATAATTTTTAATTGCCCTGATGATACCGCCTACAATTTCGTTCTGTCCTTCTTCCGAGTTCATGTAGTCCTCATCTTCCGGATTGCTCACAAAACCAATTTCAGTTAATACTGCCGGCATGGCTGCACGAGCCAGAACCGCAAGGCTTTTTTCCTGCACACCACGGTTGATACGGCCAGCGTTAACATACTCTTGCTGTAACATCGAAGCAAACTTTAAACTCCTATCCCTATTGGTTTGTTTCATTAAAGATAACATAATATCGTTTTCAGGCGTATTTGCGATAAAACCCTCATAGTTTTTCTGGTAGTTATCTTCGAGGAACATTGACGCATTTTCCCTTTTAATTACCTCATCCTGTTCGCCTAAACGACCTGTACCCGATACAAAAGTTTCTGTTCCCCTGGTAGAAGTGCTTTTCGAAGTAACCGTGCGGTAAACCGGAACTTTTCTGCCACGCACTTTTTTATAATAATCAACCACCCTCGAAACCCGCACAGGCATATCATTTAAGTGGATGGAGATAAACAAATCTGCCTTTGCATTATTGGCAATGTTGATCCTTTCGTATAAAGGAATAAACACATCAGTTTGCCTGGTGTAAATTACCTTAATATCTTTCAAACTGTCTTGTAAAGCCTTGCCGAGGTTAAGTGCAGTTTTAAGCGCAACGTCTTTTTCTTTTGAATACACGCCATGCGTGGCGCCGTCTTTGCCGCCGTGACCGGCATCAATTACAATTGTTTTAATTTTATATTCTTGCGCAAAGGCTTGATTATCAATTGTATTTGATAATACTAAACAAATAATAAATGTTAAAATGGATTTAAGATACATCAATGGTATATTTTTCACTAATTTTGAACGTTTTTGATTAAACATTTGTGCAAAAATAACATTCAAATACGAATTTGAAACTTCTTAAGAGCTCTATTTTACTAATTTCTGTCATTTTATTAACACTTGTTGTTGGTAAAGCTAACGCATTTTCTCGTTTTTCATTGCAACAGATTATTCAGCAAGACACCACAAAAAAGGATACGACCAAAAAAACGGGCAAAAATAACAGCAGTATCGATCAAAAAGTGGAGTACAAAGCGGAGGACTCCGTAAAAATGAGTGCTGATAAAAACATTGTTTATCTATACGGCAACGCCCGGGTTATCTATGGTGATTTTGAGCTAGATGCGAGTTACATTAAATATGATAAAAAGCAGAATACCATCTTTGCAAGGGGTGTTAAGGATCCAAAAACCGGAAGATATACGGGTAGACCGATTTTTAAATCTGGTGCTGATGGTACCGCAATCGCTGATTCAATTTTTTACAATTCAGAAACCACACGGGCCAAAGTTTATGGTGTTTTCTCTGAACAGGAGGGTGGATTCTTTTCTGGTGGACAAAGTAAAAAACAGATCGATGATGAGCTGCACATTAAAAATGTGATGTACAGTACCTGTAATTTGCCGCATCCTCACTTTGGATTAATGATATCTAAAGGTGTGGTAACGGAGAAGCAGATCATTACCGGACCGGTTTACATGATTATTGAGGATATACCCACCTTTTTAGGGCTTCCGTTCGCATTTTTCCCCAAGCAGAATAAACGTACCTCCGGTGTTATTTTGCCCACACCAGGTGAAGATGCCACCAGGGGATTTTTCCTTCAGAACGGGGGATATTACCTTGGGTTGAACGATTATTGGGATGCCAAATTAATGGGATCAATTTATACCAATGGTTCTTACGAAACCAGTGTATTGAGTAATTACACCAAACGCTATAAATACAACGGTAACATTAATTTATCTTATTCGAGTTTTAAGGATGGTTTAGAAGGTACTGAAGCATTTGCTAACCCAACCAAAAACTTTAGTATTAACTGGAGTCATAGCCAAAATGCCAATGCCAATCCTGGTACTACGTTCAGCGCGAGCGTAAGGTTGGTATCAACCGGAAGAAAAGGTTATTACAAAAACACAGCAGCAGGTACTACTTACGATATAAATACCATTGCAACAAATTCTACAAGTAGTAGTATCAGTTATGCCAAAGCCTTTTCAAATGGTATGAACTTCTCTATGGCGGCTTCAAGTGATCAAACCTTAAGTACCAGGGCCATATCTTTAAGGTTGCCCGAAGTAACATTTAACGTACCTACCTTTAACCCTTTTAGCTCGAAAAATGCCGTTGGGGAGCAAAAATGGTATCAGAAAATAACAGTAGGCTATAGCTTACAAGGAACCAACCGGATTGATACTTTTGATAGTTTGCTATTCCAAAACGATGGTTTAAAGCGTTTAAGAAGTGGTTTTTCTCATAGTATTCCTGTAAATATGTCGTTTACTGCCCTAAAATATTTAAATTTTAGTTTAGGCGGTACTTATAACGAGGTTTGGAATTTCCAGAGTGTAAACAGAAGATATACAGAATTTGCTGATAATACCTATAGCTTTAGAGAAGATACGTTAAGTGGTTTTAAAAGAGCTGGTAGTTATAGTTTATCAACCAGTTTATCGACTAAAATCTATGGAAGAAGAGATTTTAACCCACAGGGGAAAATCCAGGCTTTAAGGCATGTGATGACACCAAATGTTTCATTCTCTTATTCTCCTGATTTTACTAAAGCTGGATCAGGGCCTTACAGGCCTGCAATCAATCAAAATGGTGATCCGATTTTAGTGAACGGACTACCTTTAAAATATTCCATATTTGATGGTATGGCACAGCCCGGATCTTTCGGTGGGCCTAATGCCTCCATTGGTTTTGGATTGGATAATACCGTCGAATTGAAAGTCCGGAATAAAAATGATACAACCGGTACAGGCTCTAAAAAAATCCCTATCATTCAGGGTTTAAGTTTTAGCGGATCATATAATTTCCTGGCTACTTCGTATAAATTATCTACTATCGGTTTTAGCGGGCGTTCGCAGTTTACGGATAAATTGGGCATCAACTATAACGGTACATTAGATCCTTATTCGCTTACTGCAGATACGATACCTGGTTCTACATTAAGGATCAGACAGGACCGTTATTTCTGGCAGTCGGGTAAATTTTTACCACGTTTGGCCAATTTTGGTTTCTCTTTTGATTACAGCTTAAATCCGGAGGCTTTAAAACGTAAAAATGAAGCTAACGATAAGTTGGGTGAAGCGGCCAATAAAAAAGGTTTAACGGATATTCAATCGGAGCAACTGGCTGCCATAAGCCGAGATCCGAATGCATTTGTTGATTTTAACATTCCGTGGAATTTCTCGTTCTCTTATAGTTTCCAGTATTCTAATGATGGAAATACGACTACAACTTCAAATACCTTAAACTTTAATGGCGATGTTAACTTAACACCAAAATGGAAGGTGACGTTTAACTCCGGTTATGATTTTAAGAATAATGGTTTAACGCCGATGAACCTGGCTATATACCGCGATTTGCATTGCTGGGATATGAGTGTAAACTGGGTTCCTTACGGGGCTTATAAAAGTTATTCAGTAACCATCAAAGTGAAGGCATCAATATTGCAGGATTTGAAATTGAGCAAAAGACAAGGTTTTTACAGCACATACCGATAAATTTATGCTAGCCGAAATTATTACCATTGGCGATGAGATTCTCATTGGCCAAATTGTAGATACCAATTCTGCCTGGATGGCCAAACAGTTAAATCTGATCGGTGTTTCCGTGAAACAGATTACTTCAGTTTCTGATGATGAACAACATATTCTTGAAGCTTTAGCACAGGCCGAAAAACGGGCTGATATTATTTTAATTACCGGTGGCTTAGGTCCGACTAAAGATGATATCACCAAAAAAACACTGGCGAAATATTTTAATATGGGTTTCCGCAATGATGCCGGGGCGCTTGAAATGGTCCGTCAGATTTTTGAGAAATACAAACGTCCCTTACTGGATGTTAATATTCAACAGGCTGATGTTCCTGATGGCTGCGAAGTAATTGTAAACAGAAACGGCACGGCACCATGTATGTGGTTTGAGCAAAATGACCGGATTTTTGTTTCTATGCCCGGTGTACCTTACGAAATGATGTATTTAATGGACGACGAAATCCTGCCAAGGATTACCAGCAGGTTCAAACTTCCATCTATTGTACATAAAACTATTCTAACCGCAAATATTGGTGAATCGTTTTTAGCCAAAGAAATCGAAGAAATTGAAGACAGTCTGCCGCCTCATATTAAATTGGCTTATCTGCCAAAATTAGGTCAGGTTCGTTTGAGGTTATCTGCTAAAGGAAATGATGAAGCTAAATTAAAAGCTGAGGTTGAGGTTTATGCCAAACAGATTATTGCCAAAGTAAATCAATTTGTGGTAATTGATGAAGATATTGCTTTGGAAAAAGCAATCCTTAACATTATGAAGGAGAAAGGTTTAACTTTGTCAACAGCAGAAAGTTGTACTGGTGGCTATATTGCACATTTAATTACCCAACATCCCGGCTGTTCTTCAGTGTATTGGGGCGGGGCAGTAGCTTATGCTTATGAGTTAAAAGAATCTATTCTTGGGGTAAAAGAAAGCACGTTAAGCACTTTTGGCGCGGTAAGCGAGCAAACCGTTACCGAAATGGCCGAAGGTGCCATAAAACATTTTAAAACCGATTATGCTATTGCGGTTAGTGGTATTGCTGGTCCGGATGGTGGAACAGAAGATAAACCTGTAGGTACGGTATGGATTGCAATTTCTTCAAAGCATAAAACGGTGGCTAAGGTGTTTAATTTCAGTAACAAACGTATCCAGAACATCGAGCGTTCGGCAGCATCTGCATTAACCATGCTATTAAATCTACTTAAAGAAGCAGTTTAGAAAGAATAAAAACTGTATTTTTGTGGCGTTACCAATATAAAATACTGTAATTTAATATGGCTCAATACGAACTATTGTTACCAAAAATGGGTGAAAGTGTTGCGGAAGCAACGGTGATTAAATGGGTAAAACAACCGGGTGATACTATCGATTTAGACGATACCATTCTCGAAATCGCTACTGATAAGGTAGATTCTGAAGTTCCTTCCCCTGTAGCAGGTAAATTGGTAAAACAGTTATTTCAGGAAAATGATGTTGCCCAGGTTGGCGATGTAATTGCCATTATAGAAACAGCAGGTGGAGAGCATCCAACTGCTGAAACACCTGTTGCTGAAACACCAAAAGCAGAAGAAAAAGTAGAAACCATTCCTGGTATCGAGCAGCTTCCATCTGAAAACAAAGCAGTAGCAACTGATTTCAGTGCTTCTGAACGTTTTTATTCTCCATTGGTGAAAAGTATCGCCGCCCAGGAAAATATCGCGTTGGCAGAGTTAGATGCGATTAAAGGCTCAGGTGCTGATGGCCGCTTAAATAAAGACGATCTGCTGGATTATATTGCCAATAAAAACGGAGGAGCAATTGCTGCAACTAAGACGGTGATATTAACTCCACCTGCACCTCCTGTAAGCGAAACAGCAGTACCTAAAACTGCTCAAACTTCTGAAGCTGTACCTTCTTCTAATAAAACCTCTACCACCAGCGTAAGTGGTGCCGACGAAATTATAGAAATGGACAGGATGCGTAAACTGATTGCCGATCACATGGTAATGAGTAAAACCACCTCGCCGCATGTAACTTCGTTTGTTGAAGCCGATGTAACCAATATGGTTTTATGGCGCAATAAAGTAAAAAACAGTTTCGAGAAACGCGAAAATGAAAAAATAACCTTTACACCAATATTTGTAGAGGCTGTTGCAAAAGCAATAAAAGATTTCCCGATGATCAATGTTTCGGTAAACGGAACACAGATTATCAAAAAGGGCAATATCAATATCGGTATGGCTGCGGCTTTACCAAGTGGAAATTTAATTGTTCCTGTAATCAGAAATGCCGATCAGCTAAACCTGGTTGGCCTGACAAAAGCGGTTAACGATTTAGCCATTAGGGCAAGAAATTCTAAATTAAAGCCTGATGAAACACAGGGCGGAACCTTTACATTAACCAATGTGGGTAGCTTCGGAAACGTAATGGGCACACCGATTATCAATCAGCCACAGGTAGCTATTTTAGCAGTTGGTGCCATTAAAAAGAAACCGGCAGTTTTAGAAACCGAACACGGTGACGTGATTGCGATCAGACACATGATGTTCCTTTCTTTATCTTACGACCATAGGGTAGTAGATGGTTCATTAGGTGGTATGTTTGTACGTAGGGTAGCCGATTATTTAGAAAGCTGGGACCTGAATAGAGAGATTTAATCAGTTTACAGTTTCAATTAAATTTTTAAGTTGGTTTAATGCCAGCAATTTACCAGTTTAACAATTAAGAATGTTAGCTTCAAATTTAAAATCGATAGTTTCAGATAATGTATTGCATGCCAAATGGTTAAATACCTTATCTTATATGGAAAATGCAGGTGCAAAGAAGATTTCAGCTTCTGAGCATAAAGAAAATGTAAACCTGATCATCCTCAAACATGCGGCAGAGGAACACAGACACGCCTATTACTTAAAAAAACAGATTTCGAAGGTTGATGAGGCACTTTGTAAAACCTACACCAATGCCGAACTGCTTTCTCCGAACCATACCAAATACTATTTACATGCTTTGGACATAGCGGTTTGCCGTTATTTAAAAGCTGTGTTTAATCTGTCAGGTTACGACTTAAAGTTTGCTGCATATTTATTTGTTACCTATGCCATTGAAGTACGTGCTGATGAGCTGTATCCAATTTACCAAGCCGTTTTAGATGAAGCGAAAAGTAAGGTAAATGTGAAATCGATCATTCTGGAGGAAGAAGGCCATTTGGAAGAAATGATGAACCAATTGGTTAGCTTTTCTGATGATTGGGAAAACCATGCAGCTGAAGTAATTAAAATCGAAAAAGCTTTATTTGATAATTGGGTTACTGCCTTAGCGGCAGAATTGCCTGTAAGTGCTTAAATTCAGATATTCGTCATTGCGAGAAGGCTTTTTCAGCCGACGAAGCAATCTTATTGATTGAAAGTTTCTAAGAACCACTATTTGAAGATTGCTTCGTCGTTCCTCCTCGCAATGACGAATTTTCGTTTAAAACCAATCCAGTTAATCTTTGTTTCTAAATAAAGACAAATATCATGGCTAAATTTTCAGATTTAATTAATGGCGATAAGCCTGTGTTGGTTGATTTTTTTGCAGAATGGTGCGGCCCGTGTAAAATGATGAAGCCGATCTTAGAGCAGTTAAAGGCGCAAGTTGGCGATTCAGTTTCCATCATTAAAGTAGATATCGATAAGAATCAAACTGCTGCTTCTTCGTTCAATGTTCAAAGCGTTCCAACCTTAATTCTTTTTAAAAACGGGATACAGGTTTGGAGGCAAAGTGGCGTTTTACAGGCGTCTCAACTGAAGCAGGTAATTGATGCGCACGCTTAAATATTAAACTTCTACCACACTTTTTGGTGTAATTGCAAAAATACGTTCGCTTGTTTTTGGATAAATATTATAAAGTCCCGTAAACAAGCTAAAAGCAGGAAGTACGGCGTAGTCCTTGCCGAAATAAAAACACGGAAATTTCAATCTTTGCTTTGCTTTACCTACAATGGTAACTCCAGGATGAATATGGCCGCTAATGGGATATAATTCTTCTTCAGTACAATTGGGTGCATCGTGTATAAAGCAAAATGGACCTAAGCAAAAACTGGGCTCATGTATATTGATGTTCATTGCAGCATAATTCGCATGAGATAGCCTGTCGTGATTACCTTTTACCAATAAAAAATCCAGTTGCTGATATTGTTTTCTCCATTCGGCAAATTCTTCAATATCTGTGTTTAGGCCGTGATGGAACATGTCGCCATTAATTAATAATGTTTTTGGATGATAGTGCTTAATCAGTAGGCTTAGGCGCTGTAAATCTGTTTGTGCAATGGTGGCGGGTACCTGCAGGCCAGCCTGACGGAAATGTGCCGATTTGCCCAAATGTAGGTCGCTTATTGCTAAAAGTTGATGTTTGGGTAAAAATAAAGCCCTTTCTTTATCTAAAATCAGTTCCTCACCCTGGCTTGTAATGTTCATTAATAATGCGTAAAAATTTCACCATTTAAGAAATATAAAGTATAGTGCCATCACATAATTACTTATATCTTCTTAAATGCTTTATATTGTTCAAAATAATTTATATGTTTTATTTAATTTTCTCTGATTCAGCCTTCATTCTGGCAATCCTTTGTTCTAACTCTTCCGAACTCATATTCTCCCGCAAACTATCTACTTTTATTGGAAAAGAAAGTGGGGTAAAACTTTTCGGATTGGTGATGATAATCGCTCCGTTCTGAATCCTTTCTAAAGCGGCTGCTAACCTGGGTTCTTCCAGCTGCTGATAAAAAACCTCATCATAAGCCTGTCGCAAAAGTAAATTATGTTTGTCGTAATCACTAAAAACATTAAAAAACAAACCTGCCGATGACTGGAGGTGTTTATTTGCGACGTATTTTCCCGGATAACCCTGAAAAACCAATCCCGAAATACAGGCAATATCCCTAAATTTCCGCCTTGCCATTTCAGTAGAGTTAATACTTAATGTAATATCTTCCGTTAAATTTTTAGGAGAGAAAACTTCATAGGCAATCGATTCATCCATAGGGATTTCCGTTTCGCTTAACAGTTCGAAACCATAATCGTTCATGGCGATGGAAAAACTGATGGGAAGCAGTTTACTTAAACGATAGGCGACTAACGCCGCTAAAACCTCGTGTACCAAACGGCCTTCAAAAGGGTAGGCAAATAAATGAAAACCTTCTTTATTGTTGATCAGCTCAATTAACAATTCATCGTTTCTAGGTACATGAGAGCGTTTCTCCTGTAATAAAAACAATGGGTAAACAGAATCCAGTTCTTCGTCCTGATGGGTTTTATCCAAAGCTTCATTATATTTTTTACGGAGTACAGAACCTAAATTGGATGATAAGGGTAGTCGACCACCGTTCCAGCTTGGCGAAATGGCGTTTTTTTGCTTGCTTACCCTCACTACAACTGTCATGTCTTTCACCTGGATAAATTCCAAAACCCTTCCGGCCAGGCGGAAATTATCGCCGGCTTTTAAGCGGGTAACAAAATATTCTTCCACCATGCCAATGTATCCACCCGAAATGAATTTCACTTTCAGCATGGCGTCACTCACAATGGTACCTATGTGTAAACGGTGCCGCATGGCCAATTGACGGCTTTTTACTTTCCAAAGTCCGTCCTCATCTTTTACTACCTTTTTAAATTCGGTATAAGCACTTAAACTATCTCCTCCTGAAGTAATAAACTGCATTACCCAGGTCCATTCTTCCGGGAGAATGAGTTTGAAAGCATGGGTGTTTTTAATTTCTTCGTAAATAATTTTATCATCAAATCCATCGCCTATGGCCAATGTAACCAGGTATTGAACTAAGGTATCAAATACCATAATAAATGGCTCCCTGCTTTCTATATTATTCGTTTTAGCCGCTTCTTTAATGGCCGCGGCTTCTACCAGTTCTAAGGCATGGGTGGGTAGGAAATAGATTTTAGAAGTTTCATGCGGGGAGTGACCAGAGCGACCTGCCCTTTGCAAAAAACGCGCTACGCCCTTTGGCGAACCTACCTGTACAACGGTATCAACCGGTTTAAAATCTACGCCCAAATCTAAGGATGAGGTGGCAATAACTGCTTTGAGTTGCCCGGTATGCAAGGCATCTTCAATCCAGTTACGGAGCTCAAAATCTATCGATCCATGGTGTATCGCAATTCTTCCGGCCAGTTCAGGTTCGATATTCAGTAAATGCTGGTACCACATTTCCGATTGGCCGCGGGTATTGATGAAAATTAAGGTTGTTTTGCTCTTCTCAATAATCGGCAAAAGTTTATAAGCCAGTTTCAAGCCTAAATGCCCGGCCCAGGGCAGTGTCTCAATATCGTCGGGTATAATGGATTTAATTACGATTTTCTTTTCTAAATCGGCTTTAACAATGATGCGTTTAGCTTCCAAATTGGGTTCTAACACATCCAAAGCCTCGTCAATATTGCCAATAGTAGCCGAAATCCCCCAGATCCTTAAAAACTGGTTTTTCTCTAATTTTTGTAAGCCTTTAATTCGCGAAACTGCTAACTCAACTAATACCCCACGTTTACTGCCCAAAAGTTCATGCCATTCATCAGCAACAATGCATTTAAGGTTTCTGAATAATGTAGAAGAGCCCTTTTGTGCCAGCAAAAGGTGCAGACTCTCCGGAGTAATCAATAAAATTTCGGGCATCGATTTTTTTTGTTGTACTTTTTCGGCCTGAGAAGTATCGCCATTGCGGACACCCACGTGCCAATCTAGCTCCAGTTCTAATAAAGTTTCGCGCATGGCCCTTGCAATATCTTTGGCCAGGGAGCGGAGCGGGGTAATCCAGATTAACTGTAAGCGGTCTTTTGCTTTTTTATTACTGGCTTCTGATGCATTTAAAGCCTCAATCACCACCGCTAAAAATAGGGAAAAGGTTTTTCCGAAGCCTGTAGGTGCATTTACCAAACCGCTATAGCCATTAAGATAATACTGCCAGGCATCTTCCTGAAACTGGAAAGGCCTGCGTTTATTAGCCTTTAACCAGGCTTTTATCTTTTTATAACCTTTGGTTTTGGTTTGGTCCATACTTAATGTCTTTCCTTATAGGTTTTATATTGATAAGTTTTATTGTTTTGAAAAGCAATAACAGTAGTCTTTCGGTTACAGCAGCCCCGCCATACGCTTTACCTTTTTTGTGATTTTTCTTTTAACATTAATTATATTCCAGCAAAAAAGGGTGCCGCTGCTGTCGGGTTTAAAATCGTTGGGCAACCTGTCCAAACTAAATCTATCTCCTCGGTCTGTGTTCCACAGACCGAATTTTGATTTTGATAATGATGTTCTGTGAGGACACAGATCATGGAAAAAATATTTTCTACAAACCTCGCAGGTTTTTAAAACCTGCGAGGTTTGAAACCGCATTACAAGGTAGATTGAAGCAACTGCCTCAAGTCTTCCAAAGTGTTAATTTCATCTGCTTTTTTATCTTTTCGCCACCGCAATATACGTGGAAAACGTAAAGCTAAACCTGCTTTATGCCTTTTACTTTCCGCAATTCCTTCAAAAGCAATTTCGAAAACCAGTTCAGGTTTTACCGTACGTACCGGACCGAATTTCTCAATCGCATTACGGGTGACGAAAGAGTTCACTTCTTTAATTTCTTTATCTGTTAAGCCCGAATAGGCTTTTGCAATGGTTACCAGGTTTTCTCCATCACGAACAGCAAAAGTATAATCCGTGAAGAAATTTGCCCTTCTGCCGCTTCCTTTTTGAGCGTATATCATTACTGCGTCTACGGTGTAGGGATTGATTTTCCATTTCCACCAATCGCCGCGCTTCCTGCCACTATGGTAATGGGAACTCAGCTTTTTGAGCATGATCCCTTCGCTATTGATCGACCGCGAAGTTTGCCTTAATTCGGCCAGTTCCTCCCAGGTATTACAATTGATTACAGGAGAAATAATCACCGGACTTTCATCTAATCCGCCAATCAATTGCTCCAATATTTTTCGCCTTACGCTTAAAGGTTCCTCCCTGAAATCTTTGGCTTCATATTCTAGAATATCATAAACAAAAAAGCCAATAGGAGCATCTTCAAGCTGTTTTTTATTAATCGTTTTACGGTTTAAACGCTGCTGCAAGGTACTGAATGATAACACCTGTTTATCCTGTACCGCCAAAATTTCGCCATCTAAAACCACTCCATCGGGCAAAACATCGATCATAAAATGCAGTTCAGGAAATTGTTCTGTAACCAGTTCTTCGCCACGGCTCCAGATAAAAAGCTCGCCGTTCCGTTTTACAATCTGCCCGCGGATACCATCCCATTTCCATTCGGCCTGCCATTCCGAAATATCGCCCAGTTTTTCTGGTTCCTGTTCTAGTGCATAAGCCAGGCAAAAAGGATAAGGCCAGGAGTTATCGGTATTTACATGGATGCCATTTATTAGTTCATGAAAGGTGATTTCGTAAGGATTCCATTTACCCATAATGCTATGCATAATCTGCGCACTATCGAAACTGCTTTGTTTGGCCAGGGCATTTACAAGCATCTTATTGGAAACGCCAATCCTGAAATTACCGGAAATCAACTTATTGAAAATAAAACGTTCCTGGGTTTCGAGTTTGTTCCAGGCACTTAAAATGAAATCCTTTTTGGTTTCATCATCTTTACCTTCGAGGTCGTGCAGTTCTTCGATCCAGGTGTGCAATTGAAAGTCTGATGTGTTTTCGGCAGGGGGCAATAATAGCGCAATGGTTTCACTTAAATCGCCTACATTGGAGTAGCTTTCTGCAAATAACCATTCGGGTGTCTCGGTAATGTCTATCGCCCAATATTTTAGTAAGGCCGATTTAATCGGTCTTTTAGGTTTTTTACCTGTAAATAAAGCAATTACCCATACTTTATCCTTATCGTCGGCATGGTTAAAATAATCAACCAATGCTGCGATTTTATCGTTGGTTTTATTGCTCAGTTCGAGCTGCTGGATCAGTTTTGCAAAACGTTTCATGGCTATTTATTTTCGTTTTGCTCGGCTAAATCAACTTTGTTTTCTTCGTCGTCTTCCTGGCCAAACCTGGTTAAAACTTCTGCGGCTTCTATACCCTCATCATTTAAAAAGCGGCTAAAAGCAGCCGTGAAGCCATGGGTAACATATACTTTTTCGGCACCTGTTGCGGTAATGGCTTCCATTAAACCAGGCCAGTCGGCATGATCACTGAGTGCAAAACCAGCATCAGCACTTTGCCAGCGGCGGTGCGCCCTTACCTGCATCCAGCCAGAACATATCCCGGTAACCGGATGGGATAAATTTTTGATCCAGCGGCTATCACGCATTGCAGGCGGTACAATTACAATTCCTTTTTGTAATTCATCTTTAGTGGTTTCGGGGGTAATCCTAATGGTTTTTGGAAGGTTTACACCAGCTTCTATAATCACTTCATTTAGATTGGCAATACTGTTATGTACATAAATAGGGGTATCGCCGGCCAGGTTTTTTATTAAACGCTGTGCTTTGCCCAAACTATAGGCAATCAATACACTTGTTTTCTGTTGATTGATATTATCATTTACCCAGTTCCTGATGCCGTTAAAAACAATTTCCTGTTTTTGCCATTTGTAAACCGGTAGGCCAAAAGTACTTTCTGAAACAAAAGAATGGCATTTTACAGGCTCAAAGGGTACAGTAATGCCGTCATCTTCAATTTTATAATCACCAGAAATCACACAAACTTCGCCTTTATATTCCAGGCGTACCTGTGCCGAACCAATAATGTGCCCGGCTGGGAAAAAAGAAATGTTTACGCCATTACGGGTAATGCTTTCTCCATATTCCAGGGTTTCTACATTTAAATCTTCACTGATCCTGCGTTTGATGATGGGTTTGGTTAAAGTATGGCAGAGGTAATATTTGTTCCCGAACCGCACGTGATCGCTATGGCCATGTGTGGTTACAGCATAATCTACAGGCCACCAGGGGTCTACATAAAAATCGCCCTGCTTACAGTAAATGCCTCTTTTGGTAAATTCGATTAACGCCATAGCTACTAAACAATAAATTTATGGATTAGTTTTAAATCAATATCGGGTAAATACCCGATAATTTAAAATATCGGCTAATTACCCGATAAATCGAAATATCGGCTAATTAGCCGATATTAGTTTTGTAATATGAATAATAAGTTCGATATTGTAGTATGATTTGTATTGTAACAGGTGATATTGTAGGTTCGAGAAAGATTAAAGACAGCTGGTTATTGAGTTTAAAAACGGCATTAAAAGTAACTTCAGGGCAACATGCTAAGTGGGAAATCTTTCGTGGGGATAGTTTTCAGGTTGAGGTTGAGCCGGAAAATGCAATTAAAGTGGCAGCTTATTTAAAAGCTTGTATAAGAGTAAACAAACCTGCCGACGTAAGGATGGGCATTGGTATTGGGGGGATAAAAAACAAGCGTAAAAAGCTTTCCGAATCAAGTGGAGATGCCTTTATTAACTCGGGGGCAGCCTTTGATAGTTTAAAACAGGCCAAAACCAATTTAGCCATTAAAACAGATTATCCTGATTTTGACGAGGAAATTAATGTGGTAATTAAACTCTCTTTAATTGCCATGGACAGCTGGGGGGTAGTAGCCGCAGAAATGGTAAAGCTTGCACTCGAAAATGAAAACCTGTTACAAAGCGAACTTGCAGCCATTTCAGGCAGAACGCAATCTTCGGTAAGCGAAGCGCTAAAACGCGCACATTATACCGAAATAATGGAAATGGACAGGCTTTACCGTAAAAAATTGAACCAAACGATTTTGAAATAATGGATATCTATTTAATCAAACTTATTATTGCCCACTTAATTGGTGATTTCTTTTTGCAGCCAAATGCCTGGGTAAAAGATAAGGAAAGAAGAAAATTAAAATCAACCAAACTCTATTTGCATGTAATGATACATGTGGCCCTGATATTTGTTGTTTTTTTTAGTTTTGATGTTTGGAAAACGGCATTAACAATAGGTGTGATCCATTTAATTATTGATGCATTAAAATCAATCTTTCAGACGAATAAAAATGCCCGTTTACTCTTTTTTGCTGATCAGGTTTTACATTTTAGCTCAATCGTGGCGGTATGGCATCTTTTTTACAAAGGAAGCCTGGATGTTGGTTTTTTAAATGATCCGCATACCTGGGTGCTAATTTCAGGCGCTTTGTTTTTAACCATGCCTACATCGATTGTAATGAAAGTGATCATTGCTAAATGGATCCCGGATAATCAGCCTGATAGCCCAAAATCATTAGAGAATGCAGGTAAATACATCGGGATATTGGAAAGGACATTGATTTTTCTATTTATACTTACCAATCATTTTGAGGCCGTTGGTTTTTTACTTGCCGCAAAATCGATATTCAGATTTGGCGATCTAAAAGAAAAACACGATCTGAAATTAACCGAATATGTACTGATCGGAACTTTATTAAGCTTCGGTATAGCCATTGTAACAGCTATGCTCACCCAAAGCTTTATTGCATAAAAAAAGCAGCCCGAAAGCTGCTTTTTTAAATTTTCTATCTTGCTCCAGGAGGGCAGTTTTCTTTTAAAAACTTGGTGTAGGTTAACGATAAATGCTCGCTTGTTCCTTCACCTTCTGAGATACTATGTGTACGGTTAGGGTAGCTCATCAGTTGAAAAACCTTTCTGTTTTTAATCAGTTCATTGATTAGCATCTCGGCATTTTGATAGTGTACATTATCATCGCCGGTACCATGGATGTACAATAAATTTCCTTTTAAGTTTTTGGCATAAGTAATGGGAGAGCCCTTTACATAAGCTTCTTTACTTGGAAAAGGTGTACCCATATAACGTTCCTGATAAACATTATCGTAAGTTAACTGGTTGCCAACTGCTGCAATGGCAATACCTGTTTTGTAAATTTCAGGATATTGGAACATCAGGTTTAAGGTAGACGAACCGCCACCGCTCCAGCCCCAAACGGCTACACGGTCTTTATCCATAAAAGCGTTAGTCGCCAATAGTTTTTTAGCTGCCATGGCCTGGTCGCGGATATTAAGCACACCGATGTTTTTATAAATGCTTTTACGCCATTCACTTCCCTTTGGTACAGGAGCACCTCTGTTATCCATCGAAATATAGATATAACCATCTTTGGCCATGTCGCCAGCGTATAGGAAGTTTCTTCCGGCGCCATAAGTATCTGCTGCTGTAGGCGAAGCAGGTTCACCATAAACATAAAATACAACCGGATATTTTTTAGCAGGATTAAAATTATCAGGTTTTTTCATCCATCCATCCATCTCAATGCCATCTTCTGTAGTTACTTTGAAAAACTCAACTTTGTTTTTAGGCGCTTCCTGTTTTGATAATTGGGTAGTAACACTTCCATCCATCGTAAATGGATTACCTGTGGTAAAATTCATCCACTCGGTAATTGGTCTTACGATTGAACTGTTATAGGTATGACGGGCAAAAGCTGCATTTGGAGAAATGTCATAATTATGCGTTCCAGGTAGGATAGAAGGGGTAACCTGCTCTAATTTTCCTTTTCCATCCAACTTGGTTTTAAATAGATATTTCTGAGTGGCATTGGTTGGTGACGCAAGAAAATAAACCGTATTGTTTTTTACATCAATCAATTTCACATCAATTACATCATAGTTACCTTTTGTAACCAATGTTTCTTTTTTTCCATCAATACTGATCCTGTACAAATGGTTCCAGCCATCTTTGTCTGATACGATGGTAAATTCTTTATTGTCGTTTAACCATTTCCATTCATCCTGTGCATCAATCCAGGCTTTTGCCTTTTCAGTATAAACTGCTTTTGCATCTCCGGTACTGGCATTGCAGATAAATACTTTACTTTCGTTCTGCTCACGGTTAAGCTGTTGTAGAATAATGTTATTACTATTTGGTACCCATTGCATCCGTGGAATGTAATGCTGGATGTTATCGCCAGGAACGTCTAACCAGTTTGTTTTCGCGCTGGCGATATCAACTACACCAACTTTGCAAACCGAAGGATTTTCGCCAACTTTTGGATACTCAACCGGAATGGTATAAGGATAAATAGAATCGGTATTGTTGATCATCAAAAAGTTTTTGATCCTGGTGGCATCAATTTGCCAGTAAGCAATTGATTTCCCGTCAGGGCTCCATCTAAAACCATCACGACAATCGAATTCCTCTTCATAAACCCAATCAAAGGTACCATTGATCATGCGGTCTGTACCATCTGTGGTTAAAGCTTTAGCACCAGTTCCGTCAATATTTTCTACATATAAATTATGTTTGCTTACATAAGCTACTTTACTTCCATCAGGTGATAATTTAGCAAACATTAAAGATGATGCTGGTTTATCTTTCCCGATTTGGGTAATTTTATTAGCCGTTAAATCAGCCAGCCAATAATCGCCGCGGGTATCGTAACGCCAAACTTTTTTACTGTTGGTGTAAATCAATGCTTTTGTACCATCATCAGATAATTGAAAACTTCTTACCGCAATGGTATTATCTTTTCCTGCAGGCGTTAATAACGCTCTGGAAATAATTGTTTTTTTATCGCTTTTAGGGAGGGTAACCGAAATAATTTCTCCGCTTGCAATCTGGTAGTAGGAGTTACCATCTTTTGCCCAGTTGATACTTTGGGCTTTTGCATCAATTAGCGTACATATCGCGATGCAGGCTATTGATAATCTGAGTAATAAGTTTTTAATCATATATAATTTTGAGGCATAAAAAAAGCTTTTTAACTTTTCGGCTAATTTAAATAAAAAGCCGGCAGTTAAAAAGCCATTAATTAGCAAGATTTGGTTAATTATTCACCACCACCTTGCATTTTTGCTAAATCTTCCATTGTTACTACTTCATAACCTGTTGGTACTTCTTTCGAGATTGCACCAACTTTACCTTCAACAACCGATTTTAAAGTTGTAGTAGTTTCAACACCTCTTTGAACCAATGTATATTTTACAGGGAAAGCCGTTAAACCAGGGAAATAGTTTTGAGAACCTACATTTGGTAATTCGATATCTTTTGTAGCCCAAAGTTCAAGGGTTGCACCTTTATCATCTTTATAAGAATACTTTTCAGCACTAAAACCACCAATAGTCTGTTTCTCGCCTGTAGCTTTGAAATCAGAATATTTAGGGATAGCACCCATTGCTTTTTCAATATCAGCTTTAGTTTGTTTAACTGCAAATTGTTTTTGGGCAACCGGCACATCAATTAAAAGCAAACCTGTTTTTTCATTGTTATCAGAAACGATACCAATTAAAGCAGGACCTTGTTCCATTTCGATTTTGGTTAAACCATTATTAAATTTAACTTTCAATTCTGCAGGTGGCTCTTGTCCGCCCATTGCAGCTTTTTGCTCTTCTGTTAATTTATACGATAAGCCGTAGGTAATGGTACCTTCAGCTATTTTCTTTTGCGCATGGGCGATGATCGCGCTACTTACTAAGATTAAAGCGACAACGCTTGTTTTGATTGATTTGAACATGTTTTTTATTTCAGTTTAGTTTTTTACCAGTTAATTTTCTCTTTATTTAAAAATGAAGAAATTCCTTTTTTAAAATCTTCACTCTCCCGTACACGGGCATTGATCTGTACCGCAGTTTCCAGGCATTTTTCAAGCAGGGGATTGTTAGTCTGTGTAATTAATTGTTTTGTAACCATTAACGAATTACCAGAACTTCCGTTACACAAACTTAGTGCAAATTCTCTTACGTTTTGATGAATTTCGGATGAATTTGTTACAAAGTTTATCAAATTATATTTAAGTGCCTGCTCAGCAGAGAAGGTTTTTCCCGTTAAAAGGATTTCTTTAGCAACCGATTCGCTCACCTTTTGTTTTAAAAAACAGGAAACAATAGCAGGAACAAAGCCTATTTTAACTTCAGTGTAGCCAAAATTACTCTCAGGGGTTGCAAAAACAATGTCGCAGATGGTTGCTAAACCACACCCACCCGCAATAGCATGACCGTCTACCTGTGCGATAACAACCTTTGGCAGGTAATATATGGTTGTAAATAATTTTTTGAGTCGGTTAGAATCGGCAACATTTTCTTCAAAACTATTTTGCTGCAACTGTTGCAGGTATCCTAAATCGGCACCGGCACTAAATGAACCACCATTTGCATTTAAGATAACTACCTTAACCAGGTCATCTTCTGCTGCACGGATAAATGCAGCTGTTAACGCTGAGATGAGTTGAGGATTTAAGGCGTTTCTTTTGTCAGGCCGGTTAATGGTTATGGTTGCAATTCTTTCTGCAACTTGATATAAAACCAGATTTTCCATGTTATTGGGTTAGTTGCACCAAATATGCTTTATTTTTCTTTAAAATATGAGCATTTAAATGATAATTCTTTGCGTTTTTTTTCAAATTCTCGATCTTATAATCCTTATTGGTGGCATCGATGATGATGTTTTCATATTTTATTTCAGGAGCCAGATCAGATAAACCAAATCTGGTATTGCCACTGATCCAGAGACTCGAAAAAGTAGCGTTTCCGGTCAGTTTTTTATAATTTGAGCGATCATCAATCACCAGTATTTTATAATGATGAAATATGAGCTGATGATCTTGCATCACAAAATTTTTAAGTGCCGTATCTTTCTTTAAATTAACAAAACAGATGTTGTTTATTTGGAGTTGTGTGAGCGCCGGTTTTACAAAAAAGTCATAGTTTTTATCCGTAATTTTTAAATCGGTAACCAGAATGCTTTCTTTTCCGGTAATAAATGCCGCCGCATAATTTTTCCTTAACGAAAAGAAAATAATCTTTTGTTGATGGTGTACCGCTAAGTCGTCATAAGTAATTAACACCTGATAGCAGACAAAAATCAGGAGGGATGAAAATATAAAACGTTTATTGAAATTGGCCAGTCCATAAATAAATAGTCCGAGCGCCAAACTTAACAACATAAATTCGGGCAGATTGATCCATATCGATGAGAAAGTGGCGTAAGGAAGATCGGCGATCCATTTTAATACTGAATTGGTAAAGTTGATCAGCCATTCGAAAATTGGTGCTAAAAAACTAAACCATGGTACCAAAATAGCAATTCCGAGGTACATCATGAGTACCAACGGTATGGTGATAAAAAGATTTCCGAAAAGAAAATAAAGTGGAAATTGATGGAAATAATAAATACTTAAAGGAAAAGTAACGATTTGAGCCGCTAACGACATGGCAATAAAACTCCATAAGCTATCGGTCCATTTATGTTTGAAGTAGATGAGGTTATAAATTTTTGGCTGAAGATAAACCAAACCAAAAACAGCAAGATAGGAGAGCTGGAAGCCAACATCCCAAATTAAAAACGGATCATACAGCAGCTGACAAAATGCAGAAAAGGCCAAAACATTATAACTGTTGGTATTCTTGGATAAGACTTTAGCTGTTATCAGAATACTGATCATGATGGCCGAGCGTACAACCGAAGGAGATAGACCTGTTAATAGTGCATAAGCCCATATTAAAGTGCAGATGAGGATAAGCTTTATGATTTTTAATGAACGTTTTCTGTTCAGAAACATCAGCATAAAATCCAGTACAACATAAATAATGGCTACATGTGCCCCTGAAACCGATAGGGCATGTATGGTTCCTGTTTTACTATAAGCAGAAAGCGTCTCTTTACTTAAATCGGCTCTGTAGCCCAATATCAATGTAGAAGCCACTGCAAAAGCCTCATTGTTTTTAATCAGTGTCCGATATTTTTCTACCTGCTTTTCCCTTAACCATAAAGCATATTTTATAATTGGGTTACCAATATTACGATTGGTTTTAATCAGATGCTCCTGATCAATAAAAGCCTGATGATAAATATTTTGATGCGAAAGCCAGGCCTTAAAATCAAATTCTGCAGGGTTATATGGAGGCTCTATTTCCGTGTACTTTGTCGTGATAATGATTTGGTCGCCATACTTTAGCTGAATTGGTTTTAGGCTATCCAATCTTAAAGCCACAAGCAGTTGACCTGATAACCTAATCTGTTTATCATTTTGGAAACCAGAAATTACCTTTGCCTTAAAACGTAATATGTTACCACTTTGCTGTGGTTCGTCTTTTACCCAAATTTTTAGGGAAGTATATTGTCCCTTTCCAAAATAATTGCCTTTTAGTGTTTGATTGTTCAATAAACAAAGTGAGCCACCAAGATTAAAGAAAAATACAATAAGTAAAGCGCCAATTATTCCTTTGTAGCGGTATGCTTTTAGCCTTTTATAGATAATGTTTAAATATAAAATGCCTAAAAAGTTGATTAAGAGTAGGATTTCAAGCAGCTGTAAGCATATTTTTGAAGGAAAGAAATAAAAAGTACCTATCCCTATCAGGAAGGGAAATAAAATTCTTACAAATACGTATTCGGCTTTAAACATTACTTAAAATTGGTAACGTACCTGAACTTTAATTTCCGATTTTTTATTGCCTTTAATCTCATCCAGATAAGTGCCTACCGTTTCAACATCCTGATAAATAAACAACCCATAACGCATCCAGATATTTAACTTCTTAGCCAAATTGTATTTCAGGTTTAAATAAGTCCGATAACCTTTCCCACTGTACATTCCAAAACTAAAACTGTACAACACATCATCTTCATAAGCGTAAATCCTGCTGTTGTAACTTGGCGTGTTGAAATAGGCTAGCCTTACATTACCGGTAATTTTAGAAAACAGGGGAGAATAATCAACATCCTGATAAATCAGGTAACCTAATTCACCACTAGCATCGCCTTTTTTATACTGAGAAACTTCTGCGCGGTTTTGGAAGCTCCAGTTTTTATTGAGTAGCCAGTTTACTTCAACCCGGTACCCCTGTCTTTTTACATCATCCAAGAAGTTTATTGGCACATCCAGATCGGTATTCTGCTGTTTTTTTTCCGTTTTAAACCGGGCTAAAATTTTAAAAGTTTTGCTTGGCGTATAAACAGCCTGGGCCAGAGCCTCGTAACCTTTAGAGGGTTCATCAACACGGTATTTTAGCCATGGGAACTTGAAATAATCACCATAGACTGAAAAAGCCCATTTTTTGTTCGGATTTACATTTAAACCAACATACAAACCTTTTTCATTTACCGCTTCACTCGATTCGGATACAGCCTGATTGAAGAAATTATGGTAATCTTTTGCATAATCGCGATAGGTTAAAGCAGCAGAAACCGCTTTCGAAATACTAATAAGCATCCCGTTGATATAAGCGAAACCGCCACCCGAACCTTTAGCCCCTTCGCCATAGAGATACATGTTTTTATAGGTATAATTATAAAACAACCCCAAATTGGTTAACGATTTGCCTGTAAAACTATATTGATCATAAGCAGCTGTTTGTACCACAAAATCATTCCCATAAGTACTCTGATAAGCAACTGCACCTACACCAAATTCATTTTTGGTGTATTGGAGAACAGCTCCGTATAATTGCTGTTTTAAAACTTTTTTATTTTTTATTTCAGAAGGCGTCCGGTGTAATCCTGTTTGATTAATGGTCGATTGAACCAAATTTCCTTCCTTATCCATCTTCTGGCTGGCATCAAGATTCCTAAAGGAAATAAATGGCGTGATATCTATATTTTTGAAAAGATTAATGGTAGCCGATGCGCCCCTAAAAAAGGAATATTCGTTAGTAGAATTATAAGGCCTTAAACCCAGATCTTTTTTAGCCACGCTGGTTACATCCGGTCCCTTACCAAAAGAAAATCCCGACCATAAAGTTAAGCCTTGACCAAATTGTAAAGTATAATCGCCAACGACCAGTTTTTTGATCCTGCCCAATTTAAATAAGGCGACATTGGCCGAGTAAAAATCGAAAGGTTTGTCAATAAATTTTTCACCGGCATCTTTATCTACTGTAATGCCGGCAGAAAGTATAGTGCTATAATTAAACCGATAACGTGTTTGAAATCTTTCAGGAGTGCCTAAATATCGGTTTCCGGGCAAATCGGTAAAACCTTTTTGCTTTTCTAAAGTCTGTGCATAGCGCATCATCAGGTCATTTTCGCCAAGCTTAAAAATATTTTTTAAATTGAGCTGCTGATACTCTGGCTGAATGTTTACCGCCACAAAAGGCAATAAATTTTGCACCGTTTTAACATCAAAACCATCAACGCTCTGTAATTCCAGCGCATCAACAAATTGTCCGTTTTCTTTAACATAAGAGAAAAAGTTGCTGATCTGCAAAGGCGATAGAAATACCAGACTCTTTAATTCTTCTGGAGAAGTATGGTTCAGATCAATTGGATGTTTGCGATACCTCATTAACACGTCAACCAATTCAGTCATGTCGTAATCATCCGGTAAACTTTCAGTAACACTTTCCAGAATATCGCGGATATCAATTTCCGTTTCATTATTCTGTTGTGCATTGGCGATGAATCCCATCATCACAAAAGCAATAATTAAGATCCTAGCACGCATTTGTAAAAGGATTGGACGGTGAAGAAAAAACTATAAAAATGGCCAAACAGCCATTGCAAGCTAGTCTATAACTAGTTGGCAGATTATTCTGGAGAGAAAAATAGTTGAAGGAAAAATCGATCAACAGCAGATACCATATTTTCATAAGCGGAGATTAAGCCAGTTAAAGAAAATAGGGTGATGGTTGATTAATTAAAACTAATGTATAAATTTATTTTAAAAACTACAAAAAAAAATAAATATAAAAATACATTTTTTGTATGATTAAGCTGTAGATGGTGATGTAGGTTTTTTAAAGCTCGTCGGCAAGGTTAACTAAAAAACCTTTCAGTTTTTCCAATGAATCGATAATCTTCTGATTCTCTTTTACATCAGATTTATTATTTTTCAGGTATTCTTTAGCGCCTTTTAAAGTAAAACCCTTTTCATCAACCAGGTTGAAGATAATTTTTAGGTTTTCTATATCTTCCGGAGTAAAAAGACGGTTGCCTTTTTTGTTTTTCTTAGGCTGAAGGATATCGAATTCTTTTTCGTAAAAACGGATCTGAGATGCGTTTACGTTAAACATTTCAGTCACCTCGCCCATGGTATAATACATTTTATTAATGTCTCTTTCTTTATACGGCATAACTTGTGCTTGATTATGAGTGTTTTATATCGATTAATTAAAGTATTCAAATGTAGCTCGATTTTTCCTTATTAACGCAATAAAATTTTAATTTTGTTCCCTCCAATAATATTGAAATGACAGCAAAAGAGATTAGACAGGCTTTCCTTAGTTTTTTTGAATCGAAACAACATCATGTTGTTCCTTCAGCACCGATTGTGGTTAAAAACGACCCAACATTGATGTTTACCAATGCGGGTATGAACCAATTTAAAGATTTGTTTTTAGGAGAGGCCGTCATAAAATATTCTCGTGTTGCAGATACGCAACGCTGCTTACGTGTTTCTGGTAAACATAACGACCTGGAAGAAGTAGGTATCGATACTTACCACCATACCATGTTCGAAATGCTGGGCAACTGGAGCTTTGGCGATTATTTTAAAAAAGAAGCCATTGCCTGGAGCTGGGAATTATTAACCGAGGTTTATAAAATTCCGAAAGAGAAATTATATGTAACCTATTTCGAAGGTGATGAGAAAGAAGGTTTGGAAAAAGACCAGGAAGCATACGACCTTTGGAAACAATATGTGGATGAAAGCCATATTTTACCGGGAAACAAAAAAGACAATTTTTGGGAAATGGGCGATACCGGACCATGTGGACCATGTTCTGAAATCCACGTAGATTGCCGTACCGACGAAGAAAAAGCATTGGTTGATGGTGCCACCCTGGTAAATGCCGATCATCCTCAGGTTATCGAAATCTGGAACAATGTATTTATGCAGTTTAACCGTTTAAAAGATGGTTCATTACAAAGTTTACCAGCAAAACATGTAGATACCGGAATGGGTTTTGAACGTTTGGTACGTGTTTTACAAGAAAAAACTTCAAATTACGATACCGATGTTTTCCAGCCAATGATCCAGTTTATTTCTGATAAAGCAGGAATTAAATATGGCGCCGACGAGAAAACAGATATTGCCATGCGGGTAATGGCCGATCATATCCGTGCCATTTCATTCGTAATTGCCGATGGTCAGTTGCCATCAAATAATAAAGCAGGTTATGTAATCCGCAGGATTTTACGCCGTGCCGTACGTTATGCTTACACTTTTTTGAACTTTAAAGAGCCGTTTTTGAATCAATTGGTGCCTTTATTGGCTGAGCAATTTAAAGGTGTGTTTGATGAATTGATTTCACAACAGGATTTTGTTCAGAAAGTAGTTTTAGAAGAAGAAGTTTCATTTTTAAGGACTTTATCTACGGGAATCCAGCGTTTTGAGAGATATCAGGCTGCTAATAATGTAGTGGAAGGCGCTTTTGCTTTTGAATTATCAGATACTTTTGGTTTCCCGATCGATTTAACTGAGTTAATGGCAAGAGAAAAGGGCTGGAGTGTTGATTTAATTGGCTACGAGCAAGCTTTGAAAAAACAAAAAGATGATAGTCGTGCCGCAACAGCCATCGATACAGGTGATTGGATTGTGGTTAATACAGAAGATCAAAGCGAATTTGTGGGTTATGATGATTTAGAAATTGAAACCGAGATTTTAAAATACCGTAAAGTTAAAGCCAAAGGGAAAGAACAATATCAGATAGTTTTACGCCAGACACCTTTTTATGCAGAAAGTGGTGGTCAGGTAGGCGATACAGGACGTTTAGAAGATCATAGCCGTCAATTCTGGGTAGATATTACCGATACTAAAAAGGAAAACGGACTAACGGTTCATTTTGCAGATATATTGCCTGATCATTTAGAAGGTAAATTTTGGGCAGTTGTAGATGAAGATAAACGTGTTTTAACGGAAGATAACCACTCCGCAACTCACTTGTTGCATGCAGCCCTTAAACAGGTTTTAGGCAAACATGTTAACCAAAAAGGTTCATTGGTAAATGCTGATTACCTGCGTTTCGATTTTTCTCATTTCGCGAAGGTAACTGACGAAGAATTGGCTCAGATTGAAGTGATTGTAAACCAAAAAATCCGCCAGAATATTAAATTAAAAGAGCAAAGAAATGTTCCTTATCAGGATGCTATCGAAAGTGGCGTAACGGCTTTATTTGGTGAAAAATACGGCGATTTTGTCCGCATGATTACTTTTGACGATCATTTCTCAAAAGAACTTTGCGGGGGTACGCATGTAAAAGCTACCGGACAGATCGGTTCATTCAAAATTATTTCTGAAAGTGCTGTTGCCGCAGGTGTACGTCGTATTGAGGCCATTACTGCTGATAAAGCAGAACAATATTTCTTGGATCAGAGGAAAGAATTAGGTCATTTAAAAGCATTATTAAACGGAAGTAAAGATTTATCTGCTTCTGTTCAGGCTTTATTGGATGAAAATGCAAAACTGAAAAAGGAAATCGAAAAATCGACAATTGAACGTGTAAACACTTTAAAACATGAAATTGTACACCATGTAAGAGGAATTAACGGAATCAACTTAATTGCAAAACACATCGATCTTCAAAGCGCAGAAGCGGTTAAAAACCTGGCTTTTTCTCTAAAAGACATGATAGATAATCTTTTTCTTGTTTTTACTACTGAGATTGATGGTAAGCCAGGTATAACCGTAATGCTTGCTGATCATTTGGTTAAAAAAGGATTAAACGCTTCAAATATTGTCCGCGAACTGGGTAAGGAAATCCAGGGCGGCGGTGGCGGACAACCATTTTATGCTACTGCAGGCGGTAAAAATCCGGCAGGGCTAAAGGTTGTTTTGGAAAAAGCAGAAAGTTTTATTCCGCATAGTTAATGATCACTGAAATAAATTAAATGTGTTTAAAATAAAAAAGAGGCCCTAAAGCCTCTTTTTTATTTTAATGTCTGCCATGTTTTTCCCGGTGTCCTCTGGAGAATAAACTTGGATTTACCCTTCTATCATGATGTCTGTTATCTACACGGTAAGATCTATAATTGTTTCTTGGTGCACGGTATCTGATCCTATCACCGCCACCATAAGATGAGCGATAATAATTGGTTCGGCTTGCATAAGTAACCCTGTGGCTATTGTAATTGCGGTATGGATTGTTTCCGTACATTACAATTTTCCTTCCATGATGTAGGTCATAACCTCTGTATCTTGCTGGTAAATACCTAGAACGAGTCCACCTGTTTCCGTTCAAATAAACAAACTGCCTTTGTGGAACATAATAGTAAGATTGTACTTCTGGGAGGTAATAATAATCAACGCTCTGATAACCTGCCGGAACCCATGCAGGCTGCGCGCCAATATTTAAGTTGATACTTACCTGAGCGTTAGATTGATTAGATGTTAAAGCCACGATACCTAAAATCGCGGAGATGATGAATAGCTTTTTCATAATAATCTATTTTATTTGTGTGTACTTCATCAATTCAAACGCTGTGCCAAAACTTCTATTGTAACAGATATATGAAAAAAGGAGCTTCTTTCGAAACTCGCTTTAACTTAATTTAATAGGATAGACTAATGTTTGCCTTTACCATTTCCATGACCTTTACCGTTATTCCCTTTACCAAAGAGTTTTTTAGCTTGTCCTGGAGGCATACCGTGTGGGTGTCCTTTTACCACATAGTATTTACTTTCACGGCTATCTCTAATCACCGATTGACCTTTATTGCCTTTATATTTTGCATACTTTACTCTGTCGTTTTTGAAATTCAAATATGGCTGAGGCGAATTAACTACAACTTTATAGCCGTTATATAAATCATAATTGCCATATCTGCTAGGTAAAGCATTCGCAAAAACCCAATCATTTCCATTTAGGTATACAAACTGTTTTTTTTGAACATTGTAATAGCTTTCAACATCAGGAAGATAATAATAATCTACATGATCATAACCGGTAGGCCCCCATAATGGTTGTGAGCCGATGTTGACATTTACATTTAACTGTGCTTTTACCGGGATGCTGAGAAATGAAACCACCATTACTACAGCAATTAAAAATAACCTTTTCATAATCAATTTAATTTGTGTGTTTATTATTTATACCAAACACGTGCCAGAAATCATCAAATAAAAAAGGAGCCTCTTTCGAAACTCCTCCCATCACAACTAAATATTAATTTTAATGGCGCTCATTACCGCGTCCTTCTCCACGGTTTCTTTCTGGGCGATTATCGTGACCATTTTTAAATTGAGGACGGCCATTATTTTGAGCGGGTTTTGTTACATTTTTTTGCACTACACGATTAGGACGGTTATTGATAACAGTAACATTTCTTGTAGGTCTTTGATTATAATTAGGATGTCCTTTTACAACATAGTACTTAGTATCTCTACTATCCCTAATAATGGTTTGACGGCCACCATAGTTTTTATATTTACTATACCTGGTTACATATATGTTATTTCTCAAATAAGGTTTAGGCTCATTAATTACCACTTTATAAGCGCGGTATAAATCAAAGTTTCCATATTGGGCAGGTAAACTGTTTGTCCAAACCCAACGCCCGCCATTTGCATAAATGTATTGGCCTGAAGGAACATAATAATAAGCATCTATATCAGGGAAATAATAATAATCAACGTGGTCGTAACCTGTTGGACCCCAAACTGGCTGTGAACCGATATTAATATTTAAGCTAACCTGCGCTTTTGCATTGTTGATGCCGAATAATGAAACCATCAGTACTGCGGCAAATAAAACTAACTTTTTCATAACTTTTCAATTTAAAGGTTTTTTGTGTGTTTGTTGAAATAGACTACGGTACTTGTTTGTAGTTTAATTACAAGATCCCTTTTAACATTTTTTTAACTTTTGATTTCACTGATTAATTTTACTCAGCTTATTGAGTAAATTGTTAAATTGCTTGTAATTTGTTTATATACAGCATTTTAGTAAATAATTTTTAGTTAATTTAAACGCTCAAAATTCCATTATTTAATGTTAATAGTCAAATTAAAAATAAGTAACATTTGTAATTACTTAACATATTGAGTAAATTTACTCAGCTTATTGAGTAAATTGTAAAATATGTTTCAAAGATCTCATTTTCAGAAACTTGTAAAGGTGATGAAAGAACCAAAAAGGTTTATTCAGGTACTTGTTGGCCCCAGGCAGGTAGGTAAAACTACATTAATGAGTCAACTGGTAAAGGATCTGGTTGCACCTTGTATATTCGAATCTGCTGATGCTGTTGCAGCCTCAGACAGAACGTGGATTGAGCAAATTTGGAACAATACCAGGGAGATTATGAAAGAACCTGATGTTAACGAATATATTTTGGTAATTGATGAAATCCAGAAGATTGATAACTGGAGTGAAATTGTAAAACGCCTTTGGGACGAGGATATGCGTAATGACGTAAATATAAAGGTCATTTTACTCGGCTCATCAAGATTGTTAATTCAGCAGGGATTGACTGAGTCGTTAGCAGGAAGGTTTGAATTAACTTATCTAGGACATTGGAGCTTTGCAGAAATGGAAAGTGCTTTCGGCTTTACTGCAGAACAGTATGTTTGGTTTGGGGGCTATCCAGGATCGGCTGGATTGATCATTGATGAAGAGCGATGGAAGAGCTATGTTTCTAATGCTTTAATCGAAACCAGTATTTCTAAAGATATTTTAATGCTTACCCGGGTAGATAAGCCTGCCTTAATGAAACGGTTATTTGAACTGGGGTGTTTGTATTCCGGTCAGATCCTGTCTTACACCAAAATAGTAGGTCAGCTTTCTGATGCAGGTAATACCACCACTTTATCCCATTACATGGAATTATTGGATACTGCTGGTTTGCTGGGTGGTATAGAGAAATTTGCGGCTGATGTAATCCGAAAACGATCCTCTAGTCCAAAATTTCAGGTGCATAATAATGCTTTGGTAAGTGCTCAAAGAAATGAATTTTTCGGAGAAATAAAAAAGCAACCTGCAGAATGGGGTAGGATGGTCGAATCTTCAATTGGGGCACACCTTTTAAATTCCTCTTTTGTTGAGGGTTATAAAGTATTTTATTGGCGGCACCGAAACGATGAGGTAGATTTTATTTTAGAAAAACGCGGTAAAATAATTGGTATTGAAGTTAAAAGTACCGGGTTGGTAACCAAAACCTCAGGCATGGATGCTTTTAATAAGATGTATAAGCCAGATAAAATGCTTTTGGTTGGCGCAGGTGGCTTGCCGTGGCAGGAATTTTTGAAAATTTCTCCTTCAAGCCTTTTTTAACGAAAGACTAAATAATAACTATATTTGACACATTAAATATTTAACCAGGGATAAAATTTATCTCTGGTTAATAAAAATCTATAAAACACACAAAAGCTTTTAAATGCCTTTACAAGAAACAAGCCTGCAAAACACTTTCGAACTCGTTTCAGGACTAGAAATACACGTTCAGTTAAATACAAATACCAAAATATTTTCAGCTGATAGTGCATCTTTCGGGGCTTTGCCTAATCAAAATATATCGACAGTTTCACTGGCCCTGCCGGGTGCGTTGCCAAAGCTTAATAAAGAAGTGGTAGCAAAAGCGGTCCGGATTGGATTGGCTTTAAACTGTACCATCAATCAGGTTAACCATTTCGACAGGAAAAATTATTTCTACGCCGATCTGCCAAAAGGCTATCAGATCACGCAGGATAATCAGCCTATCTGTGTAAATGGCTTTTTGGAACTTCAGCTTGCTGATGGCTCTATAAAAAGGATCGGTATTAACCGGATCCACTTAGAAGAGGATGCAGGAAAAAGTATCCACGATCAGGATGATAACTATTCGCTGGTTGATTTAAACCGTGCCGGCGTGCCTTTAATCGAAATTGTGACAGAACCTGATATTCGCAGCTCGGAAGAAGCTTCTGTATTGCTGAGCGAAATCAGGAAACTGGTAAGGCATTTAAATGTGAGTGATGGTAACATGGAAGAGGGCAGTTTGCGTTGCGATGCCAATATTTCAATACGTCCGCAGGGCACTACTGAGTTTGGAACACGCTGCGAAGTAAAAAACCTAAACTCGATGCGTAACGTACGTAGGGCTATGGATTTCGAATTTGGACGTCAGGTAGAAGTGATCAATAATGGTGGAAGGATTATTCAGAGTACCTTGAATTTTGATGCTGATAAAGGCACTACTTCTCCAATGCGTACCAAAGAAGAAGCCAATGATTACCGTTATTTTTCTGATCCTGATTTACAGCCGATTTATATTTCTGATGAATGGTTGGGAGAGATTAAATCATTGATGCCCGCTTTGCCAAACGAAATTTCGGAGCAAATGATTGCCGAATTTGGGATCAGCAAGGCAGATGCAGCATTATTTGCAGAGGATTTAGGTCTTTTGGTTTATTTTAATGCAGCCAAGCCAGTTGTAAATAATAAAAAAAGCCTGATTAATTGGTTAATCGGTCCAATAAGGGCTGTTTTAAATGAAAAAGGGATCAGCATTGCTGAGTTTAAGGTAAAACCTGAGCAATTGGCTGAGGCAATTAACCTGGTTGATGATAAAAAAATCACCCAACAGATTGCCATTCAGCAATTATTACCAGCTGTTGAATTAGAAGAAAATGCAAAAGTGACCGATTTGGCACTATCATTAAACTTACTTATTTCTGATAATGGAGATGAATTGAGTGGTTTTATTGATGAAGTGTTAAATAAATATCCTCAGCAGGTAGAAGCGTACAAGAAAGGTAAAAAAGGCGTTTTAGGGTTGTTTGTTGGCGATGTAATGAAACTGGCCAAAGGTAAAGCCGATGCAAAAAAATTAAATGAATTAATACTTGAAAAACTGAAATAATGAGACTAAAACAATTGAGCCTGATCATGCTGATCGCGATTGCCTTCACTGCATGTAAACCAAAAGACAGCTTTACCATTGATGGAACTTTCAAAAATCCCGGAACGGAAAAGAAAGTGTTTTTATATGGCATGCAAAACAGCAATATGGTTGCAATTGATTCGACCAATTTATCTGAGAAGGGAGAATTTAAGTTTATACGTAAAACCCCATCGGTTGATTTTTTCAGGGTATCATTAGGTAACCATGAATTTATGCTGATTGCAAAAAATGGTGATGATATTAAACTTGAAGCTGATATAGCGGATAAAACGATGGCTTACAAAATTTCTGGTGCAAACGAAGTTGAAAAACTATCAGAGCTGAATGCCATCAGAAACAATTTTGCAAAACAGGTAGAAAAATTGCAGGCAGATTTTGAAGCAAAAGTAGCCACTCAACCACAAAATAGAGCGGCTGTGTTAGAATCGATGAAACCACAATACGAATCTTATATCAATCAGTTAAATACCCAGATCATTAAATTTGCTAAAGATAATAAAGGAACACTTGCCAGTTTTTATGCGATGAATACTTTAAGTCCGCAGGAATTTGAAGCCGAACTGGTTCAATTTGCTGATGAAGTTAAAGAAGAAATTAAAGGTAATGCTACAGTTGATGCTTTTGTAAAGCAGATGGCTTTATTAAAGGCTGTTCAGGTAGGTCAGGTTGCGCCTGCATTTACCATTAATACCGCAGATAATAAACCGGTAAGTTTATCAGATTATAAAGGAAAATATGTGCTGATCGATTTTTGGGCTTCATGGTGCCAGCCATGCCGTCAGGAGAACCCGAACGTAGTTAAAGTTTACAATAAATACAAAAGCAAAAACTTCGATATCATTGGTATTTCTTTAGATACCGACAAAGCAGCATGGTTAGGGGCGGTAAAGGCTGACGGATTAACCTGGACGCACGTTTCAGAATTGAAAGATTTTAATGGCGAAACGGTTAAAAAATACCAGGTACAAGCCATCCCAACTTCTTACCTGGTTGATCCATCAGGAAAAATTATAGCTAAAAACTTGCGTGGTGATGAATTAGAGGGGTTTTTAGCCAAAACGTTACGTTAAAACAAATTCCATGTTAAACTAATTTAAGTAATTAACAATTTCTTAACTTAGGCTTAACTAAATATTGCATCATAGACACTACTTTCGTAACAAATATTTAACTATGAACAACGCAGGTCAGAAAATATTAATTGTTGATGATGAACCAGATATTCTGGAACTTATTGAATATAACCTAAAAAAAGAAGGTTATCAGGTTTTCACAGCTACCAATGGCCAGGAAGGAATTACTGTTGCGAAAAAGGTTCATCCGGATTTAATTATCCTGGACATTATGATGCCTAAAATGGATGGGATAGAGGCTTGCCGTTTAATGCGTGCAATTCCTGAATTTAAGAATACCTTTATGGTTTTCTTAACCGCCAGAAGTGAAGAATATTCTGAAATAGCAGGTTTTAACGTTGGTGCCGATGATTATATCGCAAAACCAATTAAGCCGCGTGCTTTGGTTAGCCGCATTAATGCTATATTAAGAAGAAATACAGGGACAGAAGAAGTATCTGAAAACAAGTTGGAAATCGGTGATTTAGTTATCGATCGCGAAGCTTACCTGGTTTTTCAAGGTGGAAACAAAGTGGTGTTGGCCAAAAAAGAATTTGAACTTTTATACCTATTGGCTTCAAAACCAGGAAAAGTTTATACCAGGGAGTCGATCCTTAAAAATATCTGGGAAGACTCGGTAGTGGTAACCAATAGAACCATTGATGTGCATATTCGCAAACTAAGAGAAAAATTAGGCGAAACTTATGTATCAACTGTAAAAGGGGTAGGTTATAAGTTTGAGTTGTCTTAATTTTTTTTTTACCACAGATAGACACAGATTAACACAGATTAACACAGATTTTTTTTCTGGTGCTTAATCTGTGTTTTTTTATGCATTGTAATTTCGCGTCATTCCCAACTTGATTGGGAATCGTAATGCAATAGGCTTTAAGATTCCCACCTGCGTGGGAATGACGAATCGCCCAAAGCCGTTATCTAAACTTCTTTTTTTATTAAACTGACTACTCAAGAAGAAGATTATCAAGTTAAAGTTGTGGTTAATTTCTGAACCAATAAAAAATAAAATCGTACTTTTGCGCTTCATTAATTACAGCACAGTTTGAAATTTCCAAATTTTAAAGACCTTATTCTTTTCGAAGACAACGATTTTATTGTGATCAATAAACCTCCATTTCTGGCCTCGCTTGACGAGCGTGGTGGATCAGGAGAAACCAATGTATTGCGCTTAGCTAAACAATACAGTGATGATGCACAGGTTTGTCACCGTTTGGATAAAGAAACTTCTGGCGCTTTAATTATCGCTAAAAATCCTGAAGGTTACCGCCATGCTTCGATGCAGTTCGAAAGAAGAAAGGTGAGTAAGACCTACCACGCTGTAGTAGACGGACATGTTATTTTTGATGATTTAACTGTTGATCTACCCATTTTAAACGATGGCAATAAAAATGTAACCATTGATAGGGCTGAAGGTAAACGGGCAGAAACGATATTTAACTCTTTAAAATACTATAAACACTATACTTTGGTGGAGTGTAAGCCGATTACCGGTAGAATGCACCAGATCCGTATTCACCTGGCTACACAAAGGGCGGCTATTGTGGGCGATGATATGTATAAAGGTAAACCGGTTTTTCTTTCCTCGATTAAAAGAGGTTATAAATTAACCAAGGGTGAAGAGGAGCAACCAATAATGAAACGTTTTGCTTTACATGCCCGCCATTTGGTTTTTAAAGGACTCAACGATCAGGATATTGTGATCGATGCGCCATACCCAAAGGATTTTGCAACATTAATTAAATTATTGGACAAATTTGATGCATAAAAGAAGCCTTTAAATTGGCTTCTCCCTTTGTTTTTGTTACTTTTGGGCATCGCCCTCTATTTAAAAAACAATAGAATGTACATCAGATTTGTAAATTACCTTGATAAGATTAACCAGTACCGAAAATCTAAAATATCAAACCGTAATTTCTTAGTTATCCTTGCTGTAATTGTCGGGGTTTTAGCCGGATTGGCTGCCGCTGCTTTAAAAAGTTTAACCCATCACATCGAAGAATTTCTTCAGTCTGATTGGCATTGGAAATATAAATACTACCTGTATTTCATTTTTCCAATGATTGGTATCTTTTTAACTGTTTTGTACATTAAATACTTTATCCGTAAAACTAAGTTCGAAACTGGTTTAACACCGCTACTTTATGCCATTTCAAAAAAATCGAGTAAGGTAGAAGCTCATAACATTTATTCGCAGATTATAACCGCAGCGGTTACCGTTGGTTTTGGTGGCTCGACAGGTTTAGAGGCACCAATTGTAACCAGTGGCTCAGCTATTGGCTCCAATCTTGGCCGTGTATTGGGCTTATCATACCGCGAAATTACCATGTTGGTAGCCTGTGGTGCAGCAGCCGGTATTGCGGGGGCTTTTAATAGCCCGGTAGCGGGGATTGTTTTTGCCATCGAAATTCTATTGCCTGAATTTACCATTCCAGCATTTATTCCGCTTCTGTTATCAGCGGCAACGGCAGCAGTAGTGGCAAGGTTATTTTATACCCAACAGCTTTTCTTTTTGGTTACTGAAGGGTGGAAGGTTAATGCCCTATTTTACTATGTTATTCTAGCCTGTTTTATTGGTTTATTCTCTATCTATTTTACCAAAGCCAATTATGCAGTAAAAGGATTGTTCTATAAAATTAAACATCCTTACACCAAAGTAATTGTAGGCGGTTTAATGCTTGGTGCATTGGTTTTTCTATTTCCTACATTGTATGGCGAAGGGTATATCACGATAAAAGGCTTGCTTAAAGGTGATTATCATACGGTGATCAATAATAGTATTTTTGCCGATTATAGCTCAATTTCTGCCGTAGTTGTGCTGTTTACGGTAGTTACCATTTTTATGAAATCCATTGCTACCCTGGTTACTTTAGGTGCCGGTGGTAATGGAGGTACATTTGCGCCCAGTTTAATTATGGGTGGCTTAATCGGGTTTATCTTTGCTTATGTGGTGAACCTTTCGGGTATAGCACAATTAAACGTTTCTAATTTTATTGTAGCTGGTATGGCTGCTGCTTTAGGTTCCATTATGCATGCCCCTTTAACGGGTATTTTTCTGATTGCCGAAATTACCGGAGGATATATTTTAATGGTGCCATTGATGATTACCACTGCAATTTCTTATGCTATTAACCGCAGTTCACAAAAACATTCCATTTATACCAAAGCACTTGCCGATAAAGGAGAATTACTATCGCACGAGGATAAGGATACAACGGTTTTAAACCAGATGAAACTGAAATACCTGATCGAGAAAAGTTATCCTCAGTTACAGATGAATGACCTGATTTCGGTTAAGATGAATGAAATTTTGCAATCGCATAAAAATATCTGTGCGGTTACAGACGAATTAGGTGATTTTAAAGGTATTATTTATATCGAAGAGTTATTTAATGAGATGATCAACCATCCTGATAAAGGAAATTTAATGGCTTCTCATTTGGTTCAGCCTGCACCGAATACGATTACAGAAAGTGATGAGCTTAAAATGGTATTGGAGAAAATGGAACAGGATAATGTATGGATTTTACCAGTGCTTACCGCACAGAACCAATATTTAGGTTTTGTTTCAAAAACGGCAATCTTTAATAAATACAGGGCATTGCTGATGAGGCAGAATGATTATATGGGATAAGAAGGGTTAGAATGTTCAATGTTGTAAAGTTGAAATGTGCTGTTATAACGTTTAATCAAGCTCGGAAACCCTTGCAACCTTCAAACTTTAAAACATTTCAACTAAAAGGTTGGAATATTGTCCGGAGAACCTTCAAACATTCCAACCCTCAAACTTTTCAACTTATTCAGCTCTCTTTAAGCCGAATTTCTCTATTTTACTGTATAAGTGACTTCTTTGAATATCAATCTCATCAGCAGTTTTTGATACGTTCCAATTGTTTTTTTCCAGTTTAAATTTGATAAATTCACGCTCTGCGTGGTCTTTATAATCCTGGAAATTGTTAAATGAATCGAAAGATGAGGTTAATGCCGAACCGCCTGCTCCGGCAATCTGTGCACTGGTTGCCGCACCTATATTTGTTCCGCCACCTGGGTTAGCAAATGCACGAACATCATTTTCCGTAATTACCCTGTCGCTTAGAATGATCAATCGCTCAATCATATTGTGCAGCTCACGTACGTTACCAGTCCATGGTAAAGCCTGTAATGCAGCCATTCCGCCATCATTTATTTTCTTAACCGGCATTCCATAATCGCTGCAGATACTCTCTAAAAAGTTTTGTGCAATTACAGGAATATCATCCGTACGTTCTGTTAAATGTGGAACATGGATATTAATTACATTTAATCGGTGGTATAAGTCCATACGGAAATTACCATCTTCAATTTCCTTTAATAAATCTTTATTCGTCGCCGCTAAAACACGCACATTTACTTCAATTTCCTTTTCACCACCAACACGCGAAATTTTATGTTCCTGTAAGGCACGAAGAACTTTTGCCTGGGCTGATAAACTCATGTCGCCAATCTCATCCAGAAATAAAGTGCCGCCATTGGCGAGTTCAAACTTACCAATACGCTGTTTAACAGCCGAGGTAAATGAACCTTTTTCGTGACCAAACAGCTCACTTTCAATCAGTTCAGATGGAATTGCAGCACAGTTTACTTCAATTAAGGGACTATCTGCACGGTTTGATTTTTCGTGTAACCAACGGGCTACCAGTTCTTTACCGCTACCATTTGCGCCGGTAATCAGTACACGGGCTTCAGTAGGGGCAACACGCTCGATGGTTTCCTTGATTTTGGAAATACTTTCCGATTCGCCTAAAATTTCACGGGTTTTGCTTGCTTTACGCTTTAAAACCTTGGTTTCGGTAACTAAGGTTCCACGGTCTAAACCATTTCGAACGGTAATCAGTAAACGGTTTAAATCAGGTGGTTTCGAGATGAAATCGAAAGCTCCTTTTTTACTGGCTTCGATGGCCGTTTCAACGGTTCCATGTCCGGATATCATAATAAAAGGCAGATCTGGCTTGATAAGTTGTGCCTGTTCGAGCACTTCCATACCGTCCATCTTATTCATCTTGATATCACAAAGAACCAGATCGAAATTTCCTTTTTTGATCATTTCGAGTCCGTCGATACCGTTATCGGTATCTTCCACATCGTAATTTTCGTATTCCAGAATTTCGCGCAAAGTACTCCTTATCGCACGCTCATCGTCAATTATTAATAGTTTAGCCATTAGAGATGTATTCTTCTATTTGAAATGCGAATATATTATTTTTTAATTAATGTATAGTTTTTTATACAATTTATAGGCTATAAACCATCAATTAAGCGAAAGGTTTTAGTGATTGTAATCCATTTTGAATTTACTCAGATCTGGTTTATGCTTTTTGGTTCTTTTTAATTCAAGATTGTAAATGCTTTGACCAAGATTTTTCATAAAAGGGAAGCAAACCGTATCATATTCGTATTTATTATCATTGAAAATTCCATCTTCGTTACTTTGAATAACGGCAGTCAGAAAATATTCAACTCCATTTTTAAAATCAACGAAATAAGAATTGTCGATAATGAAACCGTAACTGTCGCCATATTTATTAAAAATCCTGATGTTTGGATCTGGCGTTACCAGTTCGCGTCCGTAATAAAGCATTTTTGCATAGGTAGGCCAAAATTCTTTCGGATCATATTTTGGAAAATTACTTTCCGTTGGGTATTTGCTCATGTAGGTGTAAATCAGCTTATAATCTTCTGCAGTCAGGCTAAACCGTTCATCAGCTGAAAAAGCTTCCGGAAAGATTAGTTTCTGCATCAGTTTTTGCTGATCGTTGATGGCAAAGGCATTTTTTCCTGCCAAACTAAATGGCCTATTCACCAGTTTATCGGCACTGTCTAAATAGCCTTTACCCATTATCAGGTTGGTTAATTGCAGTTCATAATCTTTTGGATCATATTGTGCCGGTTGATTATACACCAGTTGGTCTCCGTTATAAAATTTATTTGGATTGGTATGTTTGGCTGATTCGCCTGCATCGCCAATAGCCAAACGGTTCAAAATCCGGCTATCGTTTAGGCCGTTTGCTTTTAATTTTTCGTTAATTTCGGCACGGCCAATAAATTCAAATAAACGGTTAAAGGCATCATTATCGCTGGTAAGCAAAATTTTTTTAACATAATGCTCAATAGAAGGTAAACCATTTTTAGCACTGGTATCTTTTAAAACTTTGGTTTGCCCTTTATACGCACTATCCGTAATCATAGTGCTTTTAGCGGTTAAACCAGTATTTTTTAACTTATTTACTTTCTCGAGGGCAAAAATTACGGCCGCAAGTTTAACCGTACTGGCAGGATAAAAATAATGATGCGGATTTAAATGGTAGCTAAAAGTTTTAAATGTGGGTTTATTCTTCGCGTCACGCTTTATTTGGGTATAGAGAATCTGTATTTGATTATGTTCTGGGTGATTGAGCACAGCCGAAAAAAGTTCGGGTTTACTCTCCATCAATTTCTTTAGGAAAACGGTATCGGTTTTTTGTGCCATAACAGATAAGCTGATCAAAGAAAATGCAATAATTAAAATCCTTTTCATGGGGGGAAATTTGAATCCTAATTTAGCTTTTTCTGTTAAAAAGAGCGGTTTCCATCATCCATTTTACATGTTGTTTAATTTTGCTACCTTTGCAGCGCTTTTGGTTTCCGGCTTTACACCCGGAATTAAAAGGGAATACAGTGTAAATCTGTAACTGTCCCGCAGCTGTAAGCTCCTTAACGGATTTCCAATCAATCTGCCACTGTTCCGACTTGTCGGGATGGGAAGGCCGGAAACCCGGGAGTAAGTCAGAAGACCTGCCTTAGCATTATATTTCATAGCTTTCGGGGATTGAAGCTAAGGGGTGATGTACTTACGTAACCGTATTTCATTTCTTTTCCATCTGTTGGCTGTGGGTTAAACTCACAATCAAAATGACACAAAAACATTCTGCCTATGCGGGCACAATGCGGTTTTTTCTATTTTCTTCCATTTTGTGGACAGGATTTTTATTGCCTTTAAATACCTATGCGCAAACTGACAGTACCAAAAAAGCAACGCAGCTGAAAGAGGTTCAGATCAGGGAGTACCGTTTAACCGAGCAAAGCAAATCACCAACACCGCTTCAGATCTTATCTGGCGAAGATCTGAAAAGAATCAATAGTTTATCAGTGGCTGATGCCATCCGTTACTTTTCGGGTGTACAATTGAAAGATTACGGTGGGATAGGTGGTTTAAAAACCGTAAATGTTCGAAGCCTGGGCACCAACCATACCTCAGTTTTTTTAGACGGCATCCAGATTGGCAATGCACAGAACGGGCAGGTAGATTTAGGGAAATTCTCGCTTAGCAATCTCCAGGAAATTGCTTTATATAGCGGGCAAAAGCCAGAATTACTTATTCCGGCTAAGGGTTATGCTTCGGCAAGCAGCATTTATTTAAAAACCAAAGAACCTGATTTAGAAGGAAACCAGCAACAGCAATTTGAGCTGGGTTTAAAAAGCGGATCGTTTGGATTGATCAATCCTTCCTTAATTTATCGCTATAAAATTAACCAGAATTTAAATGCCAGTATCAGTACCGAATATATACATGCCGATGGGAAATATAAATTCAGGTATACCAATGGTGTTTTTGATACCACTGCGGTAAGAAATAATGGCGATGTAGAACGTTTTCGCTTACAGGCTGCATTGTTTGGCAAATTTAAAAATGGAAAATGGCACGCTCAAGCTTATTCTTTTTTATCAGACAGGGGATTACCAGGTGCAATTGTGGCCAACAGGTTCGATTTTACGCAAAGAATATGGGACCGCGATTTCTTTATCCAGGGGAGTGTAGAGAAAAACCTATCCGATAAATTCAGCATTCTCGTAAATGGAAAATACGCTTATGTTTATCAGCGTTATTTAGACCCCGATTATGTAACCACCACAGGCTTTTTAGATAACCGCTTTAAAGAGCAGGAAGCATACTTATCTGTTTCTGGAAAATATAAAATCAATTCGGTTTGGGAAGTGGCTTATGCATCTGATTATACCTATCAAACATTGGATGCCAATATTTATCGTTTTCCTTACCCAGGCAGGAATACCTTTTTAAATGTGATAAGTTCATCGCTAACACTAGAACAGCTCACCATCCAGGCAAATCTATTGAGCACCACTGTAATGGATCAGGTAAAATTATATTCTTCAGCGGGTAACAAGCAGGTTTTTAGTCCAACGGTAATGCTGTCGTGGAAGTTGTTAAAGGATCGGGACATCAGGATCAGGGCATTTTATAAAGACATTTTCAGGATGCCTACTTTTAATGATCTGTATTATACTTTTATTGGTAATACACTTTTAAACCCTGAGTACACTAAACAATATGATGTTGGTATAACTTATTTCAAAAACTTTAAAAACCATAAATTAAAGTTTATCGATATCCAATCTGATGTTTATTACAATCGGGTAAAAGATAAAATTGTGGCACAACCGGGGGCAAACCTGTACCGCTGGATTATGTACAATATCGGTTTGGTCGATATTCATGGTTTAGAAATTAATACCAAAACCGCATTTGAGCCTTTTGCTGATCTACTGGTTAATATTGGACTGAATTACACCTATCAAAAGGCAGTCGATGTAATTTCAAAACTGGAAGAAACTTATCAGGATCAGATTCCTTATATCCCCGAAAACAGTGGTTCATTTTTAGCACGCCTGGATTACCAAAACTGGCATGCAAACTATGGTTTTATTTACACAGGTTTCCGATATAATCAAAGGGCAAACAACATTTATAATTACATGGAGCCCTGGTATACCCATGATGCAGCCATTGGTTATGAGTTTAAACTAAAAAAAGGAAGTATCAATATCAATGGTGAAGTAAATAACCTGCTTAACCAATACTACGACCTTATTCCAAATTTCCCTATGCCGGGTAGAAATTACAGGCTAACCCTAAATTATAAGCTATGAGGCCTTTAAAATCTACGATATACATATTGCTACTGCTGATTATTGGCGCCTGTAGAAAAGATCCCCAGCCTTTGCCTTCAGAAATTAGCAGGGTAGAACCAGAGCCAACTTCTGCTATTAAAGGTTTTTACCTGGTTAATGAAGGCAATATGAATATGAACAAGGCCTCTTTAGATTATATGGACCTTGTAAATGGCATTTATACCCGCAACTTGTACAATCAGGTAAACCCAGAGGTAACCAAAGGTTTGGGCGATGTGGGAAATGATATTGGACGTTATGGAAACAAGCTTTATGTAGTGGTTAACGTATCGAATAAAGTTGAGGTGTTGAATGTGAAAACCGGAAAGAAAATCGGACAAATCAATATCACCAATTGCCGTTACATCACTTTCAGTAATGGCAAAGCTTATGTAAGTGCTTATTTAGGTAAAGTTGGCGATCCAAAGGCACCGAATGGTATTGTGGCAGAGATAGACACGGCGGCGCTCATCATAAACCGTACTGTTGAGGTAGGCAGACAGCCGGAAGAAATGGCCATTATCGGCACTAAATTATATGTAGCCAATTCTGGTGGTTATAGTCCGCCGGATTATGAGCATACCGTATCAGTAATCGATCTACCCAGTCTTAAAGAAATTAAACGCATTGAGGTTGCCATTAACCTGCATCGCATTAAAGCTGATCGTTATGGCGATTTGTACGTGACCTCACGTGGTGATTATTATACCATCACTTCAAAGCTTTTTGTAATTGATACGCAAACCGATCAGATTAAAAAAGTATTCAATATTGCCGCTGGTAATCTGGTTATTGATGATGATTACGCCTATATCTATAGCACAGAATGGAACTACATAGAGGGTAAAAATAAAATTAGCTATAACATGATCAACGTAAAGGACGAAACGATAATGGAGCGCAAATTCATTACAGACGGTACTGACAAGGACATTAAAATCCCTTACGGAATTGCCGTTAACCCTACCAGTAAAGATGTATACGTAACCGATGCTAAAGATTATGTTACACCCGGAAAATTACACTGTTACAGTCCGGAAGGCCGCTTGAAATGGTCGGTTACCACTGGCGATATACCAGCCCACATTGCATTTATAAACTAAATATATACCATGAGAAATTTTTACACCAAAACAGGTTTAATCCTTATTACTACAGCGGTTATACTGCTTGCTTCATGCAAGAAGGAAGATGTTGAAGAACCTGAGAAACCGAAAACATCAGCAGTAAAAGTTCCTGTAATCTCTGAAACCAAAGGCATTTATATGCTTTGCGAAGGATTGATGGGGAATAATAACAGTGCCATTTCTTATTATGATGTAGCAACCAAAACTGCAGTTGCCGATTATTACAAACAGGTAAATGGTGTATCATTAGGAGAAACTGCAAACGATTTAGAGCAATATGGAAGCAAAATGTATTGCGTCGTAGCAGGTATTCAGGGTACAAAACAATCGTTTTTGGATATTATTGATATCAAATCCTGTAAATCACTAAAAAGGATTCCATTTAATTCTGCAACGGATGGTTATGTCCCAAGGTTTGTAGCTTTTTATAAAGACAAAGCTTACGTTTCGAGATATGATGGAAAAGTGAGCCGTATCGATACTGCATCAATGGCTATTGATGGTGAAATTACCCTATCTGAAGGACTTGAACAACTGGCAGTAGCTAACGGCAAGTTATATGTATGCAATTCGTCACATCCTTATTACCAGAACGGAGCAAAAAACAAGGTATCAGTAATCGATTTAGCAACCTTTACCAAAACAAAAGATATTGCCGTAAACAATAATCCCGTAAGGATACAAGCGGCTGATAATGGTGATTTGTTCGTGGTATGCTGGAATGATTATATCATTAATAACAATCCATCACTGGATAGGATCAGCAGCGCTACGGATACCAAAATTGCATCCTACAGCTATGATCTGGGTGCTATTGCCATCAATGGATCAACAGCTTATCTATCTAAAGATATTTACAGTAGCCCCGATATTAAAGCCCTTAATACCACTAGTGGCGCCTTAGGTGCAAGTTTGATTACTGATGGGCAGGTTATCAATACCATTTACGGAATCACCATTAATCCATTCAGCAAAGAGGTAGTGGTTGCCGATGCCAATAACTATAATAACAGCGAAGGCCTTACATATTGCTTTGGAACAGATGGAAAAGTAAAGTTCAGCTTTAAAACGTCGGGGCTGCCGCAACATGCCGTATTCAATTACAATTATAAATACGAATAATAAAAAGCATCCAAAAAATATATAATCAATAACACATGAAAAAAACTTATCTAATAGTAATGCTCGGTATTGCAACCCTGATTTACAGTTGTAAAAAAGACACTGAAGTTGCACCAGATGTTAACCTCACCATCAAAGTAGAAACCATGACTTCAAAAGTAAATACCAAAATCGCTTTTGCTGCAGGAACTAACAATGGCATTGGATTTAATCACCAATGGAAGTTGGATGGTAAAGTGGTAAGCAGTGTCTATAATTACGATTTTACGCCAAGTAAAGCCGGCACTTATGTTATTGAGTATACCGCAAGTAACAACACCGGTTCGTTTGCTCACAAATACACAGTAACTGTTCCGGTTCCGGTTGTAGAAATTACACCCAATAGCACCAAATATATCACCGCTGTTTTCGAATATTTGCCAGCACCTGGCCAGTTTATTAATGAGAGTTTGGGCAGCCTGGTTGGTGCACAAAAAATTATAGGTGATGTAAGCAAAACCGGTCTCATCAGTTTAGGAGGCTTTGGTGGTTATATTATTTTTGGCTTCGATCATTCTGTAGTGAATAATACAGGCGCAGATCTGGCTATTTACGGTAATCCGATTGGTGGTACAACACCATGGGCTGAGCCGGGAATTGTAATGGTAAGTCAGGATGTTAATGGAAATGGAAAACCTGATGATGAATGGTATGAACTGGCTGGTAGCGAATACAACAATCCATTAACCATTAAAAATTATGAAATCACTTATACCAACCCAAAAGGTTTTGCCAATGTAAGCTGGACGGATAATCAGGGAAATAGCGGTACCTACGATGTAAACAATTTTCACAAGCATAATTTCTACCCTGAATTTGCGCCTGATCAGGAAAAATTAACATTAAAAGGAACCTTACTGACCTCTACATGGGGTAAAAACGGAAGTATTTTTATTAATAATGCTTTTCCATGGGGTTATACCGATAGTTGGTCGATAGATGATGATTATGCCACTAAAAGATATAATAGCTTCGATTTAGATTGGGCCCTTGATAAAAACGGAAAGAAAATAGCTTTAAATACCATTGATTTCGTGAAAGTATATACCGGACAAAGGGAAAAAGGGAATACACTTCTTGGAGAAATATCTACCGAAGTAAAAGGTGCTGTGGATTTAGGCATCAAATAGCTTTCTAGGAAAAAGATTATAATGAATTAACGCTCTTATCTAATTCAATTATCTTAATATGAAAACAAAACCTATAATAACCTTGGCAATATTGTCAGCTATGCTTTTTTCGTGTAAAAAAGAAAGTGCAGTTGAAAAAGATGGCGGAGGAGAAAAGCCCGTTGCTACACAATCTCCTTATTTAAACAAAATATACGAATTTAAACAGGCGCCAGGTCAGTTTACCAACGATCTTGTTAAAACCGATATATTAATTGGTAGTGCTGGTAATGGTCTGGTTTCACTTGGTGCCTATGGAGGTTTTATCGTATTCGGTTTCGATCATAGCGTTACCAATGCAGCCGGAGCCGATCTTGGCATTTACGGTAATCCGTTAATTGGTGTGGATATGGAGTTTTCCGAACCGGGAATTGTGTCTGTAATGCAGGATGTAAACAAAAATGGATTACCTGATGATATTTGGTATGAACTCGCCGGAAGTGAATACAATGCCTCAACTACCATCAAGAATTATAAAATTACCTATTACAAACCCGCAAAAATAACTGATGATATCCGCTGGACAGACAACCAGGGGAAAGAAGGATTGGTGTTGAGAAATCAATTCCATGCACAGGATTATTTTCCTTCATGGGCAACCGCTAATGAAATTTCTTTTACCGGAACTTTGCTTAAAAACACACTTACCTCTGGTGAGATCATCACCAATAAACCTTTTGCTTTTGGCTACTCCGATAATGGATCAAGTGATTACATCGCTTTGCAGGAGTCGTTGGGAAGAGGATATAACTCCTTCGACATTGATTGGGCAGTAAATGCCGCCGGTGAAAAAGTTAATCTCACTGCTATCGATTTTGTAAAGGTATACACTGCACAGAATAATAATGGGAATCCTTTTAGCCCTGATAATGATAATGAACGGTCGCGCTATTTGGGCGAAATCTCTACAGAATTTGGTGGCGCGGTTGATCTTAAACTTTTAAAAAAATAAATAACACAATATATTATAATGAAACAATTAAACTTTAAACAATTACTGATAGGGGCATTAGTTTTAACTACCGGATTATACGGTTGTAAAAAGGACAGTGTAGAAAACCTGCAGATAGATCCGGTTACAGGTAAATACGAAAATGGCTTTTTTGTAATTGGAGAGGGCTCTTATGGACAAAATGCTGGTACAGTGAGTTTTTACCGTTATGGTGAAGATACCCTTAATATCAGGGCTTATGAAAAGGAAAACCCGGGTAAGATATTGTCAAATGCGGCTAAAACGAGTACGTTGCAGTTTGCCTCAATAATTAACGGTAGCATATATCTCATGTCCAAAGTAAACGGCCCGATTGTGAAAATAAACGAATACAGCTTAAAAGAAGAGGCAAGATACGTACAGGAGGCCAGCAACTGGAGAAGTATGATACAGGTTGATGGAAACAGGGGATTGGTAAGTGCAAATGACGGCGTTTACCAGATTGATCTGAATACATTGGCCGTGCAAAATAAACTGACTTCAGTTGGTGCGGTGAATACCGGCGATATGTGGAAAAAAGGCGATTACGTTTACCTGTTACAGAGCAATGGTGCTAAAATTGTATACGCTAATAATTATTCACTGGTAAAAAGTTTCTCCAGCATTAACAGAGGTTTTGCTCAAACACCTAATGGAAAAATCTGGGCTTCTACGGGTAGCCGGTTAATTGCCATTGATAATAACTTAGATACAGCAGGTATAGCATTACCTGTATCAATAGGAACATTTGGATTGGATGCACCGACCCGCATTACCGCATCAGCAAAAGAAAATGCTATTTTCTATCATTCAGGAAAGGCAATTTATAAATATATTGATGGTGATAAAACGTCGTTATCACAGCCATTTATTAATATTACCGAAGATCCTTTTATGGTTTACGGAGCCATCCGCTACGATAAAAACAAAGATTATATCGTGGTAAACGGAATCCAAAATTATGGGGCAGCCGCTACTGTAAACTACTTATTGATTTACAATGCATCTACAGGTGCATTGGTAAAAAGAATTAAATATGGCGGCGATGGCGTTACTACCGATTTTACAAAGATATTTTTTAATGATTTAGCCATTTTCCATTAAAATATTATAATGCCTCAAATGTTAAAGGTCTGCAAAATCATCATTGCAGGCCTTTTTTATAAAGCTTGATTTTAATACTACAAACCCTCATTTATAAACCCGGTAGTAGCGGCAGCCTCCGGTTTTTCATCGGAGCTACAGCGGATAACGGGACTGTTGTTTCCGAAGCATCAATGACATTCATTTTCAGAAAAAAGCTATACTTATTCTTTGTGTCCAGCTAGAGCCTATTTTTTTTGCCACGGAGGCACTGAAAACACGGAAGATATATTGTGAATCATATCAAATGATACTCAAATAGTATATAGTTAGACGCGATTTAGCATAATAATAAGCTTTAAATATGCGCAAAGCTACCCCATGCTTTCCACTCTTTGCTCTATGCTTTTTTTACTACCTTTGCGCTGCTTTTGGTTTCCGGCCTTACAACCGGGATTAAAAGGGAATACAGTGAAAATCTGTAACTGTCCCGCAGCTGTAAGCTCTATAACGTTTTTCAATCTATAAGTCACTGCCCAATTCACTACTGAGCGGGAAGACAGAAAACCGGGAGTAAGTCAGAAGACCTGCCTTTAGCGTTTAATTTCATAGCTTTCGGGGATTGAAGCTAGGATTGAGATATTAACGTTGTTCGTATTTTCATTTCCTTTTCTAATCTGTTGGCTGTGGGCAAAACTCACAATCAAATGAACAAAAAAAGTATGCTAACTGTAGCAGGGCTGGGGCTCGCGCAGTTAATGATTGGCCAGGTGGCTAATGCTCAAACTCAAGACAGTTTGCAGCTCAAAGATGTTGTAATTTCTGCAACTAAAAATGATCAGAAGCAATCGCAAACCGGTAAAGTGGTTACCATCATCAGTCGCGAAGTATTGGATCGCAGTAACGGTAAATCATTGCCTGAACTTATTAGCGAGCAGGCAGGGATTATTGTAGCAGGTTCAAGCAGCAATCCGGGATTAAACAAATCGGTATTTTTTAGAGGAGCAGGAAGTGCTTATGCCGTGGTTTTAATTGATGGTATTGTGCAAAACGATCCATCAGGAAACGGAGGTGCATTCGATTTAAGATTGATTTCTATCGATCAGATTGATCACATCGAAATTTTAAGGGGTGGTCAGTCTACCATTTATGGTTCTGATGCCGTTGCTGGGGTAATCAACATCATCACTAAAAAAGGTGGCCCAAAAGGAAATACCATATATGGTGTTGCCAGTGCAGGCAGTTACGAAACCTACAAAGGAACCATTGGTTTGAACGGCGGTGTTGAAGGTTTTTCGTATAACATTAACTATACCCATGCCAAAACAGACGGCATTTCTGAAGCGGCTACACCAGTGGGAAGTACAGCTACATTTGATAAAGACGGATTTAAAACCGATGCCTTAAATGCAAATTTCGGGATCAAACTGGACAATCACTTCTCTGTAAATCCATTTGTACGTTATTATTATGGCAATTACAAGTTTGATGGAGGCGCTTTTACCGATGCAAACAATTATTCGATTCTGAAAAACTTTGCTGCAGGTACCAATGCCAAATATGAATTTGCAACTGGTAAAGTAACCTTGAATTATAGTTTTGAAAGTACAAGAAATGATGCGCACAGCCAATATCCTAGTGTTAACGAAGGCAGGGTATCATTATTGGATTTATTCTACAACCAAAAACTAGGTAATAAATTAGATTTATTGGTGGGTATCGATAACCGTGTAATGAAATTATCATCAGCAACCAATAAACCTGAAACCAACATTTTTGCCGCTTACGGATCATTATTTTTACACGATTTAAGTGTATTTAACCTTGAAGTTGGCGGACGTTACAATAAACACGAACAATATGGCGAAAACTATACTTATTCTATTACCCCAAGCATCAACATCATTAAAGAGATAAAATTATTCGGAACGGTTTCAACCGCATTTAAAGTTCCTACCTTAAACATGCTTTTTGGTCAGTTTGGTGCTAATTTGGATTTAAAGCCTGAAAAATCGCAGAATTACGAAGCTGGTGTTAATTTTAGCTTTGCTGATGACAAATTTAGCTTGCGTTTAGCAGGTTACAAACGCGATTTAACCGATGCAATCATTTATGCTTACCCTAATGGATACATTAACCAGGTAAGTCAGAAAACCAAAGGTTTCGAAGTTGAACCAGCGATTAAATTCGGCGTGTTTAACATCAATGGTTATTATGCTTATGTAGAAGGAAATGAGTTCAACTTTGTTGATAATGCTGTTGCTGACTATCTTTTCCGCAGACCAAAACATACATTTGGGATTACTGCGGGCGCACAGGCTACAAGCAATTTATATGTAAGCGCCAACTATCGTTATTTCGGCAAACGTACCGATGGTAATTTTACCACCTATACAGTAGATAATTTACCTGCTTATAAATTATTAAATGCTTACGCAGAATATGCTCTGGCTAAAAAACGTGTAAAACTGTTCTTCGATGCCAAAAACATCCTGAACGAAAAATACAACGAGATTATTGGTTACAACAGCTTAGGTTTCAACTTTAATACTGGAGTAATTTTTAATATACACTAATAAAATTTAACTTTGCAGTATACACATTAACCAAAATAAAATGTCTCATTTAAAATTTAATCCACGCACTTTAATTTTGTTGCTGATGATTCTGGCCATAACGGCTTTCCGTTTGCTGGTAACATTCAACTCTGATGAATTAAAGTTTGCCAATTTCTCATCCATAGGAGCAGTAGCTTTATTTGGAGGAGCATATTTTAAAGATCATCTTAAAGCTTTTGCCTTTCCAATATTAAGCTTGTTATTAAGCGATTTCATTTTATCAATCACTATCTTCAGTAAATATAGCAGTGGTTTTCTTTACGAAGGTTGGTACTGGACTTACATAGCCTTCGCTTTAATGGTATTGGTAGGTAGGGTAATGCTTAAAAAAGTGAACGTGGTAAATTTATTGGCTTCAACCCTTGTGATTGTGTTAATCCACTGGATTGTGAGCGACATCGGTGTTTGGTTTAAAAATCCAGCCTATACACAAGATTTAGCAGGTTTTTGGGCATGTTTGGTTAAAGCAATTCCATTCGAGATCAGGTTCCTGGAAGGAACAGTGATCTATGGCGCATTGCTTTTCGGTGCTTTCGAAATCTTAAAAGCAAAATACCCGGTATTAAAATTGCAAACGCAAAAATTATAATTACCTGGTTGGTAGTTCACCAACCAAACGAAAATAAACATAGAAATCCTCTTTTGATTTAATTCAGAAGGGGATTTTTTTACTGTGAGTTTTTCGTCATGTTGTATCGATTTATTCTATAGAAATAGTTTCGGCATCATGTTAAATCTCCTTAAAAAAACCATTAGGTTCTACCGAAGAACGCCGTCAATCCCAAGAGCCGGGGAAATCAAAAAAACAGTTTCAGTTCAGATAAATTAGCACTAACAAACCTGAAACGCAGTGGTTTTGTGTTCATAAGCGATAATTTAATTTTAAAGAAAATATTGAACACAAAACGAAGTGCCCCTGTTTTTTTGATGAGCATTGGATAGCGCAAAAGGCTCATTGCCGGATTGACAAAGCGCTTTGGGTACTTTGGCGCTCCAAAGTACCATGCCCCCGCGGCAGAGAGCGGACGACGAATTCTTATATTTGTATCAACTAGCACAAAAATTTTTTATCTTCGATAGCTAATTACCTTTTACATCTTCTATCAAATGAAAGTCGTTTCCTTTTTACCCGCTGCCACCAAAATGATCTACGATATGGGCCTGCAAGAACACCTGCATGGCGTAACCTTCGAATGTCCAAAAGAAGCTGCCGATCAGCCAAAGGTGGTTCGTTGCATATTGGAGGGTAAAAATTATTCCAGTATCGAAATCGACCGTATATTTTCAGCTTCAAAAGCACAGGGCAAAAGTTTGTACTGGGTAGATGATGAGCTTTTAGAAAGTATTTTACCAGATATCGTTTTTACACAAGATATCTGCGAGGTTTGCAACATCGATACTGTTTGCACCGAAACTGCCGTAATGAAGCTTAGCAAGCAGCCTACGCTTGTTCCTCTATCACCAAATAACCTTCAGGATGTTTTTGAATGTGCCATTACCATTGCAAAAGCTTTAGGCAAAGAAGAAGTGGCCTTAAACTATCTTGCAGGCTTACAAAAGAAAACTGATTCTATTTTAGATCAACTCAGGGCAAACCGTGCACCTTTAAAACGGGTGATGCTGATGGAATGGATCGAACCGATTTACAACTGTGGTCATTGGATTCCTTTTCAAATTGCTGCTGCGGGTGGGGTAGATATGCTTTCCAATCCTGCCGGCGATTCTATTGTTACCCAATGGGATAAAATTTTGAAATACAATCCCGAGGTTCTGGTGATTGCTCCATGTGGTTTCGATAAGAAAAGAAGCCTGGAAGAAATGGAACTCTTAACCGCTAAACCTGGATGGGATAATTTAGAAGCCGTAAAAAATAATCAGGTTTACATTGCCGATTTTGATATGTTTACTCAGCCAAGTGTTGGCACTTTGGTAGAAGGAATCGAAGCTTTAGCCTGCATGTTCCATCCGGAAATTTTTAAAGCTGACGAAAATTTATCTAAAAAGTTTTTGAATTTTGCTACTGTAAATCAACTTCATTAGATGAAATACCTCTTTTTAATACTCACCTGTATTTTCTTTTATTCGTTTTGCCGCGCACAGGATAGAAAATATACAGATTCCGCAGTAGCAGAATATATAGATGCTTGTAAGTGTGTGTTGAAATCACATGATGGAAAAGCAACCGATTATAAACGTATTCGAAAAACGGATTTTTATAATTTCGCGAGGAAAATTTTATACATATCTTTTAAGAATACTGACACATCTAACCATACACCATATTTTAAAAACGGGTTGTTGAACGATGAAGTTATAAAAGAAAAACACTTGTTGTCAAGTCAGGAAACTGATTCATTGAATAAAACACTTTTTAATTATAAATATAAAGGCAATCCGATAAAGATTTTGGTTTTCGAATGTAAAACACCAGAGAATGCAATTGTTTATCTCGATGAGCATAATAATGTAATTGCCGCAATAAATATTTGTTTTTCTCAAACAGGATACTATACATGGGTAAATGACTTATATAATGGTACACACGGACCATCTTTATACGATACCTGTTTTGGGAAATACGAACTTCTTGCCAAACTTTTTAGATCTGCAGGAATTAAAAATATTAAATAATGAAATTAAAGCTGGTTGTATTAACAGGGGCAGGGATCAGTGCCGAAAGTGGGTTAAAAACATTTAGGGATGCCGATGGATTATGGGAAGGTTACAATGTTTACGATGTGGCTACCCCGAAGCCTGGGAAAAAGATCCGGAACTGGTTCAAAAATTTTATAATGAGCGAAGAAAACAGGTTTTAGCTGCCCAGCCTAATCAGGCCCATCAATTACTGGCTGAACTCGAAAAAGATTTCGACGTGGAGATCATCACCCAAAATATAGACGACCTGCACGAAAGGGCAGGATCTACGAAAGTTACCCATCTTCATGGCGTAATTACCAGATCGCAGTCCGATTTACGGCCTGATTTAACCTATCCCATCGAAGGTACGGAAATAAAAACGGGCGATTTATGTGAATTGGGATCTCAGCTCAGGCCTCATGTAGTATGGTTTGGCGAAGCCGTGCCGATGATCGAGGTGGCTGCACTAATTTGTAAACAGGCCGATATATTTGTGCTGATTGGGACTTCGTTAGCTGTTTACCCTGCTGCAGGTTTAATCGATTTTGTCCCCTCCGTCGTCGATAAATACATCATCGATCCCCGCATACCAGATGTTAAACGGTATAAAAATGTGATCAATATTGAGAAAAATGCCGTTGAAGGCGTAGCCGAACTAAAAGTAATCTTGTCCAATGGCAGATAAAAAAATCTGTATTTTTAACTGGAGCGGCGGTAAAGACAGTACTTTGGCACTTCATTATGCTTTACAGGATCCTACTATTGAAATCCGTTACCTCATTACCACGGTTACTGAAAAATATAACCGCGTTTCCATGCATGGTGTTAGAGAAGCTTTGTTAATTAAACAGGCAGAAAGCATTGGCATTCCATTGTATCAAATCCGCCTGGGTGAAATGCCAGATGTGGAAAGTTACGATAGTACGATGAAAATGCATCTGTCTAAATTTAAAGAAGAAGGTATCACTCATTCTATTTTTGGTGATATTTTTTTGGAAGACCTCCGTCAGTACCGGGAAAATAAACTGGCTGAGATAGGTCTTCAGGCAATTTTTCCTTTATGGCAAAAAGATACAAAGAATCTGATCAAAGAATTCTTAAACCTGCGCTATAAAACCATCATTGTCTGTGTACAACAAAATCTCCAAAACATTTGTGGAAAAGTAATCAGTATAGATTTAATCAGCAAACTTCCTGCAGATATCGACCCCTGTGGTGAAAATGGAGAATTTCATACTTTCGCTTTTGAAGGTCCTATTTTCAAGAATAAAATACCATTCACCATCGGAGAGCAGGTATTCCGCACCTATAATGCACCTGCCAAAACAACACCGGATGATAATTCACCATGTTCATCTACAGCACTTTCAGGCTTCTGGTATATCGATTTATTACCATAATTTTTCATTTTCAAAACTTTTTGGCATCATTTTTTCTTTAGTACATGTAATTAACTAAATCACACATCCCAAATGAAACCTGTTTAGCGAGGTTAGGTAGCTGAACAAGCGTCATGAAAAAATTAAATGTTATGAAAAAGATATTGGTAGTAATCGCATTAAGTTCATCTGTTTTGTTTGCTTGTAACAATAAAGCAAAAGAGGAAGCCGCATTAAAACAACAACAGGCAGAAAAACAACTGGCTATTAAAGCTGTAAAAGATAGTTTGAGGTTAGACAGCTTTAATAAAGCTGCTGCTGCAAAAGTGGAGCAGGAAAAAGAGGCTAAACATCAGGCAGAATTAATAGCAGCCAGAAAGGCGGGAGCAGCGTCGTCTAGATCATCAAGATCGTATGCAAGCTCTGGTGGTAGTTCAAGTGCTGCTTATGGTGGTACGCAACCAACAGCTAAGAAAAAAGGCTGGAGTGATGCCGCTAAAGGTGCAGTAATCGGTGGTGTTGGTGGTGCCGTTGGTGGTGCTTTAATCGATAAGAAAAAAGGTAGAGGTGCTATCATTGGTGGATTAGTTGGAGCTGGTGGCGGTTATTTAATCGGTAGAGGCGAAGACAGAAAATCTGGCCGTGTGCAACCAAAAAACTAATAAGTTTTAATTAAAATATTAAAGTCCCGGTTTATATCGGGACTTTTTTTATGCCCAATAAAAAAGGTTTAATATATTTACGAAAAAAGTTCCCATGACAGAAACCGCAGATAAAGGCCAGATCCAACACTTTGTAATGTTTTGGTTAAAGCCACAACTTACTAAGGCTGAAATAGCAGACTTTGCTAATTTTTTCGAAAGTTTAAAGCTAATTAAATATATCAAAACCTTAAATTATGGTTTAGCTGCCAGTACACCGGTACGTCCTGTTACCGATAATTCATTTACCTATTCGCTTACCATTACTTTTGCGAACATTGCAGATCATAACGCTTACCAGGAAGATAAAACACATTTGGACGCGGTAGAAAAATTCTCTCAAAACTGGTACAGGGTAGTGGTGCACGATACGGTAATTTCTGTTTAAAGCTCAATTTGTTATTTAGAATAACCAGGCTAGGTTTTTGATGATATATTGCGATTGCAAGCCGAGAGGAGTCGTTATTCCCAACCCGATAGCTATCGGGTTGGGAATCGCAATGCAAGCATTTAAGATTCCCGCATGCGTGGGATCCGATAGCTATCGGATGACGGCCTTACTACAGGATTCAACATCCTAAATCTCCATCTTCACCCTAAAATTACTAAACCTCCCATTTATTTGGCTAAATTAAGTGCCGAAATTATATTTTGTGAAGTAATTTAAATATCAATATATCAATTACTTATCTTTATTTACCTTAATGATAGGTACCAATTTAGGGTTGATTTAACGTCAAAAAAACCTGTAAATTCAGAATATAATTTTGAATACGTTTTTAATGTACTGTAAATCAGTATATTAAGTTGATTATTTCTAATATTGATGTCTGTTATACGCTGCTGTAAAGTCAGTACGCATAATTTTAAACTTAGAGATGACAGTCTGGATAAATTCTTCATCTAAAATTTCGAACACATCATTTACGCCTCCTCCACTCAGGTCAAGCTCAGCCAATTTATAACTTTGCTCAAAAGTACCCTGTTCAAACTTGATGATAAATTTCTGATTCATTGAAAAAATGGTAATCTTACATTCCGGGTGTGGAAGCTCCGCTACTACTCTCATGTTTTAATTTTAAATTTTAATTATATTATATTGATTTCAACGCCATTTAATGAGCCCCAGCTATCGATAATTCCGAAACGGGCAAACAGCTCTTCTTTATACCATTGGCGTTCTCTGGTAAGTTTGATCACATCTGAATGATCGTGTGATTGATAAGCATAAGCTTTCATGCTTTCCGCATCTTCCCATATCGAAAAAGTGGCCTGATCAAAAAATGGATTTTCGCCAATGCCAGCTGAAAGGATAAAACCAGGAGCACTCCTCATAGCATCCGCTGCCCTTTTTACATTGTGCCTAAACTCTTTTAACTTTTTAAACCTGATGGCTGCCCTGGTAATCACGGCAATTTTACCGCTATGGTTTTGATCTGTTTTTTGCACCTTAAATGGTTCTTTTGCTGACCATAAGCCATGGCTGGATAAAGGCTTAAGTAAGATCGTAAAACTTTCAATGCCAAAGATATTAAACCATTTCATTGCGAATGATTCATGATAGAAGGTGTCATAATCTTCCCGGTTATCCCAGGTAGTCAATATGGCCCAGTGTTTATAATCAGGGGCAAGGTCTACCTGTGCATCCCGGCCGCTGCCCATCAGTTTCCAAAACCTGCAGCTTTTGTTTAGCCATAATGGGATCCGGAGAATTGCCATCCCGATAAAGGCAAAAGGGATGGTAAAGCCACGGAATTTCGTAATGGTTAATGCTACAATCATAAATTAGTAGTTGATTTGTCAAAACTAAGGAATTTAAAGATAGCTTATCGTTCAAATTTTCGTCATTAAAACCAAAGTATCTGTACATCTCACAAATCATGATTAACTTTGAATTACACAAAAAATAAAATGGCAGAAGATTTAGTTATTACCAGGGATACTTCGAAAAAAGAACAATATCAATCCATTATTCCTCAGATTGAAGCTTTGTTGTATGGCGAAACAGATTTTATCGCTAACCTGGCAAACGTTGCTGCAGCACTTAAAGAGCAGTTTGGTTGGTTTTGGGTAGGTTTCTATCTGGTTAAACAGGATGAGCTTGTCCTTGGTCCTTTTCAGGGTCCGGTGGCCTGTACAAGAATTAAAAAAGGGAAAGGGGTTTGTGGTGCTTCCTGGGCTGAAGCTCAAACCATCATCGTTCCTGATGTGGATGAGTTTCCGGGGCATATAGCCTGTGCATCAGCTTCGAAGTCTGAGATCGTTCTTCCTTTAATTGTTGCTGGTGAGGTAATTGGAGTACTTGATGTAGATAGTGAGGTGCTGAATAAATTTGATGAAACAGATGAGTTTTATTTAGAGCAGGTTATCACTATTTTATTAAACAGATAATTCATATAAAATATTGAAATTAGACCCTGGATATTACCTGAATGAAGATGTAGTTGGTCTGGCCAAAGATTTGCTAGGTAAGGTTTTGTACACTAAAATCGGCGATGAAATCACTGCTGGTATCATTGTAGAAACAGAAGCCTATTTCGGGGTAAAAGATAAAGCGTCTCATGCTTATGGCGGTCGCCGAACTAATCGCACAGAAACCATGTATGGCGCTGGTGGCATTGCTTATGTTTACCTCTGTTATGGCATGCATCATCTTTTTAATGTAGTTACTTCAACAGAAAATGATCCGCATGCAGTTTTGATTAGGGGAATCGAGCCTTTGGTGGGTATTGAGATTATGGAAGAACGGAGAAACATGCCTCATACAAAAGGGGCTATTTCGGCTGGACCCGGATCTGCGGCAAAAGCATTGGGGATCAACAAAACCTTTAATGCAAAAAATCTTTCTGGTGATGATATCTGGATCGAAGATCATGGTATAAAATATAATGAAAATGATATTGCTGCTACACCCCGTGTGGGTATTGCCTATGCAAAAGAGCATGCCTTGCTGCCCTGGCGGTTCTTCGTAAAAGGTAATAAATATGTAAGTAAACCAAATAAGATTTAATTCATGCAAACCTTTTAGGCTGCTTCCTGTTTTTCTTTCATAATACTAAAAATCATGAAAAACGAGAAAAATATAGCAATCCTTAAAGAAATGGCAGAAAGTGTAAGAACTTGTATGTTTACTACATTTTCTTCGGGAGACGAATTTGGAAGCAGACCAATGGGGACTGCAAAAATAGAAGATGATGGCAGTTTGTGGTTTTACACCAATGAGTATTCGCCTAAATCAAAAGAGATTTCAAAAGAAAATAATGTGCTGCTGGCTTATAGCGATCCTTCTAAAAATACTTATTTAACGGTTAAAGGTAAAGCAGAGCTTGTGGATGACAAAGTGCGCAAAGAAGCTTATTTCTCGCCCTTTGTTAAAGCCTGGTTTCCTGATGGTATTGAAGATCCGAGATTAATTCTGATCAAAGTTACACCAGAAGAAGCTGAATACTGGGATGCATCATCTTCAAAAATCGTGGTGCTGTTCAGCATGTTAAAAGCGGTAGTAACTGGTGATACGCCGGATTTAGGTAAGCACGACACCATAAAATTTTAACAAAATAAAATAATGAGAAAGCAGGATTGGAAACAATGCCTGCTTTTTTTGTAATATTGGGGCAATGAATTTCGAAAACTCCCTTTCATTTGCCAAAACACAAGATGATGCTGATCAGCTTCATCAGTTTAGGTCTCAATTTTTATTTCCAAACCATAACGGGAAAGATTTTATTTACCTGTGTGGTAATTCTTTAGGGCTTCAACCTAAAGTGGCGTCTGAGGTGTTAAAACGTCAATTGGATAACTGGGCCAACTATGCTGTTGAAGGCTGGTTTGATGGTAATGAACCCTGGATGTTCTATCATAAAGAACTCAAAAAATTAATGGCGCCAATTGTTGGTGCGTCACCGGCTGAAGTTTGCCCCATGAATACCCTCACCGTTAACCTGCACCTGCTTATGGTGAGTTTTTACCAACCCAAAGGCAAGCGTTTTAAAATCATTATGGAGGGTGGTGCATTTCCATCTGATCAGTATGCGATAGAAAGTCAGGTGAGGTTTCATGGCTTTGATCCAAAAGAAGCGATTATAGAGGTTTTTCCCCGTGAAGGTAAAGAAGTGCTTCGGACAGAGGATATCGTTGCTCAGATCAAAGAAAATGCTGATCAAATTGCATTGGTAATGTTCGGTGGAATTAATTATTATACCGGGCAATGGTACGATATGGAAACCATTACCAAAGCCGGTCATGAAATAGGAGCCATTGTAGGCTGGGATCTGGCGCATGCAGCGGGGAATGTTCCGGTTAAACTTCATGATTGGGAGGTAGATTTTGCTTGCTGGTGTTCTTATAAATACCAAAATTCAGGCCCTGGAGGCATTAGCGGGATTTTCGTACATGAGAAACATTTTAACAATACCAGTTTAAACCGTTTTGCAGGCTGGTGGGGTTATCAGGAAAGTAAGCGCTTTAAAATGGAAAAAGGTTTTGTTCCTGAAGCAGGAGCTGATGGGTGGCAGATAAGCTGTACGCAGGTAATGCCAATGGCTTTGTTTCACGCATCTCTTCAGATTTTTGAGCAGGCAGGTTTTATTGAACCTCTAAGAAAGAAAAGTATTACTTTAACTCAGTACCTTGAATTTATTGTAAATGAAGTAAATAAGGATTTAGGTTTTGAGCAATTTAAAATTATAACACCCAAAAACCCTGATGATAGAGGCGCTCAGTTATCCATCATTGCCGAGCGCAATGGTAAGCAGATTTTTGATGGTTTAATGGCTAATCATGTACTCGGCGACTGGCGCGAACCTGATGTAATCCGTTTAAGTGCCGTGCCGCTCTATAATTCTTATGAGGATGTTTACCTGGCCGGACAGGTGTTATTAAAAGTGAGTAGAGATATTTTAATTAGCCGGTAATAAGAAATGATCAACTACAACCCTAAAAACTGGAGTACCTTCATTTTTCATATCCATAAAAGCGATACTTTTAGAAAATTGTGGCCTTTAATGCTTTCAATAGCTATTTTCTCAGGTTTAGTTGCTTTTGCCGAACTGAATTTTTTTCAGCTTTCTAAAAGTAGTTATGTAACGAATGTAGGCATGATGCACAGCTTACTGGGTTTCGTTTTATCCTTGTTGTTAGTTTTCAGAACGAATACGGCATACGACAGGTGGTGGGAAGGCAGAAAACTGCTCGGATCATTAACCAATGTGAGCCGTAACCTGGCCATGAAAATTAAAGCACTTAAACTTCCCGAGGAGGATGTGCGTTTTTTCGAATATGGCATTCCTAAATATGCTTTTGGCTTGAAGGAGCACTTGCGCGAAAAATTATATTTCGGTAAAAATAGTCTTTTGATTGAGGTTGAAGAGGGTAAACATATCCCAAACCAGATTGCTGGCAGTTTAATCAAGAGGTTTTACGGTTTACTGGAAAAGGGTTTGATTTCGCAGGAACAGTTTATTGTGTTATCTGGCGATTTTAATCAGTTTACCGATATCTGCGGTGCCTGCGAAAGAATTAAAAATACACCGATTCCATTTTCTTATAGCGCTTTTATCAAAAAATTTATCTTCATTTATGTAGTCACTTTGCCTTTTGGCTGGGTGTTCAGTTTAGGTTATTTTGTGGTGCCGATCGTACCCTTTATCCTCTATGTATTAGCGAGTTTGGAGCTGATAGCTGAAGAAATAGAGAATCCATTTGGTTATGATGCAAATGATCTTCCGGTAGATCAGATCTGCACCAATATTGAAAAACATGTGGGGGAGATTTTAGGTTAATGATCAAAATTGCCTGGCACCCGATTTACGCACATCCTTTACCAGAGGGACACCGGTTTCCTATGTTGAAATATGAGCTGATTCCCGAACAGCTTTTGCACGAAGGAACCATTGAGCAGGATAACTTATTTAGTCCCGAGCCACTGAGTGAAAAAATTGTCCTGTTAACGCACCAAAAAGCTTATTGGGAGCAGTTAAGGGATTTAACGCTTTCTGGCAAAGATCAGCGGCGTATTGGCTTCCCTTTGGATGCACAGCTTGTAGAGCGAGAACTGAGGATTGCACAAGGCACAATTGATGGCGCTTATTTCGCCATGGATAATGGAATTGCATTTAATGTGGCCGGAGGAACGCATCATGCAGGCAGCAATTGGGGTGAAGGGTTTTGTATGTTGAATGATCAGGCTATTGCAGCTAACTATTTATTAAATAATAATTTAGCTAAACGTATCTTAATTATTGATTTAGATGTACATCAGGGGAATGGTACGGCAGAAATCTTTCAGCATGAACCCAGGGTATTTACTTTTTCGATGCACGGCGATAAAAATTTCCCTTTCAGAAAAGAAATTTCGAGTCTGGATGTGCCACTTGATGATGGCGTACAGGATGAAGCCTATTTATCAATATTAAATGGTAATCTCAAAATGGCATTCGAAAGTGCTAAACCTGATTTTGTGTTTTACCTTTCGGGCGTAGATGTGCTTTCAACGGATAAACTGGGTAAACTGGCATTGAGCAAGGCCGCTTGTAAAGAACGCGATAGAATGGTGCTGCAGGCCTGTAAAGATAAAAACCTGCCTTTACAGGTCAGTATGGGCGGGGGCTATTCGACGGATATTAAGGACATTGTTGATGCACATTGCAATACTTATCGATTGGCTTTTGATTTATTTGCATAAGCCGTCCCTCAAAAAACATAATATCCTTATCTTCGCGGCAATATGTTGGAGATTATTTACCAGGACGAGAATTTAATTGCAATTAACAAGCCACACGGCCTTTTGGTTCATCAATCTTCAATTGCCAGAGATGCGACCGAATTTGCTCTACAGATGCTGAGGGATCAGGTGGGCAAACATGTTAGTCCGGTACATAGGTTAGATCGCAAAACCAGCGGTATCTTATTGTTTGCTTTTGATAAACCTTCTGAAATTGCTATGCATCAGCAGTTTATGAATGCAGAAACTGATAAGAAATATTTAGCGATATTACGAGGTTTTACACCTGATGTGATGGATATTGATTATCCCCTTGCAAAAGAAAACGGAACCATGCAGGATGCCTTTACCTCATTCAGAACGCTTCAAAAAGCAGAGGTAGAAGTAGCTTTTGGTAAACATCCAACTTCCCGGTACTCATTGGTAGAAGCTACTCCTAAAACCGGAAGAATGCACCAATTGAGGCGTCATTTCAGTCATATTCTTCATCCGATTATTGGAGATCGCACGCACGGTTGCAACAAACAGAATAAATTTTTCAAAGAGCAATGGGAGATGACGACCATGTTGCTGCACGCTTCTGAACTGGAATTTATTCACCCTGTTACTCAAGAAAAAATACATTTAAAAGCCGGTTTACACGACGAATTTAAAAGGGTAATGGATTTCATGAAAATGAAGCACTAACACAATTTTTGTCATTAAAATCTGTTTATATAGCATCTATGATTAAATACCTACGATTTACACTCCCAGTTTTAGCGCTTTTTGCAGCCAGTTGTTCTTCTGTTTATATGCCAAACGTTCCAAATACGCCAATGTTAAGTAAACAGGGCGAATTTAGCGGAGGCGCTCACATTTCATTAAAAGGTAATGCCAGTGTGAATGGTGCTTACGCCGTTTCAGACCATGTTGGTTTATTGTTTAGTGGTTCCAGAATGAACAGCGAAAGAAAAACAAAAGATTTTGGGCATAAATTAATTGAGATCGGTGGTGGTTACTTTGATACTTTCGGACCTGATAATAACCGGATTATAGAAATTTATGCTGGCGTAGGTAAGGGTTGGAGTGATATTACTTTCCGCGATTTCAAAAATGACGTGCTGATCAGTAATGAGGTTCAGGATGTAGATTACCGAAAAACATTTTTACAGGTAAACTACAGTTCTAAAAAGAAAAATAACCTGCGTTTATTTGGAACTGATTTCCCGATCAATTATGGTACTGCATTGCGAATCAGTCATGTAAAAATGGACCGGTTCTTTTTAAATGGTGTAGTACAGCCTAAAGAAGATAATATTTTCTTTGAGCCTGTGTTTTTTACACGTATGGCGCTTAGCAAAACTTTCCAGCTACAATATACCACCAGTAGTAATATTGGCTTAAAGAGCCGCAAATACATGTCTGCGGGCAACTCTATCTTTACTGTTGGTGTAGTGGTAAATGTTGGCGGGAAATAATTTCTGACTAATTTTCTTTATACGAAGGATAAATTTTATTTTGCAACAAAGCCTTCAACAATAAAGATCTATGCTTAAATTCTTAAGGGCAATTCTGCCAATTTTGTTTCTATCGCAAATTGCGATGGCCCAGTCTGATTATGTGGTATTGAATACAGGAGATACAATTCATTGTAATTTTCAAAGAGGAAAAAAAGGCATGCTGATGTTTAACCCGATTGCTGGAGGAATAATGAGGCCAGTTATTGCGGATAGTATCAGCGCATATTTTCTAAAAAAAGATAAATCTGTTTTTATTGCTAAAAAATTGCCAGGAGAAGATAAAAAAAAGTTTTTAGCAGCCTTAGAACAAGGAAGAATTGACCTTTACCAATTAGCTCAAACTTATAAAACAGCTGGTTTCTCTATTTCCGGCATGCCTGGTTCTAGTTATGGGGCGGCCACTGTAGGGAGTTTTGATCTGTACGCAAAAAAAATAAATACAGATAGCTTGTACACTATCAAAACAAATACAATATTCAATAAAACTTCAGCTAAACAAAGGAAGGAAGCGTTTAATACCTTAATCGGCGATGATAAAGATTTATTGGATTTCTTTTTGGCAAAGGAGGAATTTAGTGTAGAAGTGATTAGAAATACGATTATGCTCTACAATAAACGCAATCCTGTTAAACAATAGCAGAATCACGGTTTAACTTCTTTGTTTTATTCTGAAACCTTAAAAACAATAAGATAGAGGCTGTTAACAAACCGAGGGTTAATCCATACCAGATTCCATTAACACCCAGACCAAAATAAAATCCCAATAAATATCCCACTGGGATTCCAACTACCCAATAGGCTAAAAATGTGATAAAAGTTGGAATGTTTACATCACCAATGCCACGCAATACACCTAAACCCACCACTTGTGTACCATCGAACAATTGGAAAAAGCCTGCAATAATTAATAGTTGTGCGGCAATAGGGATTACTGCTGCATCTTCGGTATAAATAAAAGGCATGATGTTGTTGGCCAGTACGAAAATAATGGCTGTAAACGACATAAAGAGTAAAATAACATGGTAACTCGCAATTGCTGATTTTCGTAAATCGTCGAAATTATTCTTACCAAAGTTGTTTCCGGTTTTAATTGTTGCTGCAGAAGCTACACCACTGGCAATCATGTAGGTCATGGCAGCCAAACTGATTGCAATCTGATGCGCGGCCTGTTCTACTGCACCAATGGTGCCGATTAATACAGCAGCACCGCTAAAAGCGCTGATCTCGAAAGAATATTGCATGGCAACCGGCATTCCGATCTTCGCAATTTTAATGGCCCTTAATTTGTCGAAAAATGTAGCCTTGAAACTGATCAGATACTTTTTAAAGTGTTGTGAACGCAACACATAAAAAGACATTACAGTCGCCATCAGGATCCTGTCGATCAAAGTGCTTAAACCAACGCCGCTAACACCCATTGATTTAAAGCCGAATATGCCTTTAACAAAAATAATCCCTAAAATAATGTTCAGGGCATTTCCCCAGATAGAAACGAACATGGCTTGTTTGGTAAACCCAAGACCTTCTGCAAATTGTTTAAAAGTTTGAAAAACCAATAATGGGATAATGGATACTGATAAAAGGTTGAGGTAAGGTTTTGCATAACGCACCACTTCCGGAGTTTGCTCGAGGTGATCGATTACGAAAAATATTCCCAATTGCACCAATATGTATAATAATATCCCAACACAGATATTGATGATTAAACTGTTTGATAAGAGTTTTCCGCATTCATCATAATTCTGACGACCGTTTTCCTGGGCAATCAATGGGGTTAAACCATAAGAAATGCCCAAACCGATCACTAAAATGAGCATAAATATGCTGTTAACCAGCGAAACAGCCGCTAATTGAATGGTATCGGTAAAATGACCAACAATAATACTATCGGTCATGTGCACCAATGTATGACCTACCTGAGAGCCTACAATCGGCAGTGCCAAATGAAGATTTTCTTTGTAGTATGGTTTATACCTGGTGTAAATTTTAGAAAACATAGTCTGCAAAGGTCGCGTTTTTAAAGCTCAAAAAATAGAGATGTAGAAAAGTTAATGTACAATTCCCCGAGTTATCGTCATTTCGAGCGTAGTGCAACGGAGCCGAGAAATCTACAGAATTAAATCTTTCTCCCGAACTTCCCGGATTGCACTTCATCCGATAGCTATCGGGTTGATTGGGAATTTTAATGCAATAAGCCTAAAGATTAAGATTCCCGCCTGCGCGGGAATGACGACTGCTTTAATGGAGCGCTATTATAGTCATATTTTAACTACCTCACCGCTGTAAAATACTCTTCCTTTTCGGTAGTATGCGATTTAATCACATTGGTTAAAATTAAATTAACCAAAACCTTTTGGGCTTTCCGATAAGAACTTCGCAGCAGCTTGCTAAATTCTTTCAGGGTTATTTTATCATTCTGCTCCAGGTATTCGAGCAGCTTTTTTTCGTTTTCAGAATAGGAGATAAGCACACCATTGCTTTTATATTCCTGTTTCAATACTTCAACAATGATGCGGCTGGCGAGCACACATTTATCATCAATGCGGATGTAGGCCCACCATTTTTTCTGGTCATCAAGTGCGTAATGGGGTTTGGTATCGCTTTCAGGAATATTTACTACTAAAACCAGTTTATCATCGACATAAATTTCTTCAAAATGTGGTTCGATAGCAGGTTTACAAAACTGGTGTGCAGAAGTTAAAATCATGTATTTTTCTTCTTCTTCCGATTTTACGCCTTTAATCGAGCCATCATCGGCTACGCCTATCAATAACTTACCACCTTTATTATTGGCAAAAGCAACTAAACTTTTGGCAATTTTTTCGGTACTGGTAATGGTTTTCTTAAAATCGAGCATCACACCCTCGCCCTGCAAAATTAAACTCTTAATACTCGGCATAATCTAAAAATTAGTAAGCAACCCTCGGCGTTTCGCCCTGGTGCAGGTTTCGGATATATACTTCATTCATCACGGTAGCACACAACTCTCCATTTTTGTTGGTAATTTCCATTGGATAGGCTTTTACAAATTTCCCAACGGTTTTTAAAGCATGCTCAGCCTCATTCAGCATTTCGTCAGTTACCGTTATGGTAAAATATAAGGTAGAGCGGCCTGGTTTTAAATATTGTATAGAGGCACTTTTTAGCCAAACACGCACTTTAAATCCGCGCCTTTGCATCAATTGATCAAACAATAAGGCATAAAAAGGATCGGTTGCGGCATAAATAGTTCCTCCAAAAATAGAGCCATTATAATTTTTATTCAGGAAACTCTTACTTAGTTTGACCGTACAGCTTCTAAATTCATTTTCAAATTTCTGAACCCAAATGCGCTGAAAAAACAAAGGCGGGTAAAAGCGCATTACCCATTTCAGGGTGTTTTGAGAAATAATCATATTTACTAATATCAGAAAGTTTTATCACCTTTTAAAGTTTTGTCGATGTTGTTTTAGTAATATTTCCGTAATTTAGGTTATGCATGTTTACGATACGATTAGCGGCGCTTTAACAGATTTAGATAGTCGCGGTTACAATTTGGATTTCAATTTAACACCTGATGGTTTGGAGTGCAAATCAATTGATCTGTTCCTGATGCCTGAAGAATTTGAAATTGAGGAAGTTTACCGTTTTGAAGGGATGACCGATCCTGCCGATAGCGCCGTTGTATATGCCATCTCATCAAATGTTGGAAATTTAAAAGGGGTTTTGGTGGATGGCTATGGTGTATATGCCGAAAATGTATCGCCAGAGCTCTTGAATAAATTAAAAATCCATCACGAATAGTGATTATTCTTTTTTGTAATGGCTTAATATTCAAAGTTATTCATTAAAAAACAACCGGTTTGAAGAAAAAAAATAAAACCAAATGATGATAAGGTTGTTAGGATGATAGATAACAATAAAAACTATGAAAAAAATGATTTTAAGTCTTGCTTTTGCAGGTTCTCTTATGATAGCCACATCAGCATGCAATTCGTCAAAAAATATGGCTGGTTCTTCAGACAGTACTAAGATGGATTCGACAACTACGGCACCAATGGATACAACATCTAAAAAGATGCCAGACACGACAACAAAAATGCCACCTGACACCACAAAAAAGAATCCTCCTATGTAGGATCTTAAAAGCCACTCTGACACAGAGTGGCTTTTATTTTTAAAAATCTATTTTAAATATTTGTGTTATTGCGTACTTTCAGCGTTTAAACCAAATAATTAAATGGATCATCAAGCAAAAACCAACAGCCGTAATGTAATTTTCTTAGTTATTGTAGCCGCTCTGGGCTATTTCGTTGACATTTACGATCTTGTTTTATTCTCCGTTGTACGTCTTAAAAGCTTTACTGATATAGGTGTTTCTGCTGAACACATGCGTACCGAAGGGGAGTATGTAATTAATATGCAGATGTTCGGTTTGTTGCTTGGAGGATTGCTTTGGGGCATTATAGGCGATAAATTTGGTCGGATTAAAGTGTTGTTTGGCTCTATCTTAATGTATTCGTTGGCCAATATAGCCAATGGTTTTGCAACTGATGTGCACACTTATGCCATTATCAGGTTTATAGCGGGCATTGGCCTGGCTGGAGAACTTGGAGCCGGAATTACTTTGGTTACCGAAACCATGGATAAAGAAAAACGTGGATACGGAACCATGGTTGTGGCGGGTATCGGATTATTGGGTGCAGCGGCTGCAGCTACGATTGGAAAACATTTTACCTGGCAAACTTCTTATTTTGTGGGTGGCGGAATGGGACTGTTGCTGTTACTTTTACGTGTTGGTACTTTCGAATCGGGAATGTTCAAACATGCTGAACAAAGCTCTGAAGTTTCGAAAGGCAATTTCTTTATGCTTTTTTCGAATAGAAAGCGATTTTTAAAATATCTGGCTTGTATCTGTTTAGGGCTTCCGCTTTGGTTCATTGTAGGGATTTTGGTTACCCAATCGCCAGAGATTGGAAAAGCACTTGGTGCAAAGGAACTGCTTAACGCGGGTACGGGCATTATGTATACCTATTTTGGTATCGCCATTGGCGATGTAGTTTGCGGCTTTTTGGCGCAGGTATTAAAGTCCCGCAGAAAAACAGTTCTTATTTTTCAAAGTCTTTCGGTAATTACAGTAATTGTGTATTTAACCAGTACAGGCTTAACCGAAAGCAGTTTTATTCTGATCTGTTTATTTATGGGTTTTGCAGTTGGCTATTGGGCAACATTTGTAACCATCGCCGCCGAACAATTCGGTACAAATATCAGGTCTACTGTAACTACAACAGCGCCAAATTTTGTCCGTGGTGCTTTAATTCCTATAACCTTAGTTTTCGAGTTTTTTGTTCACCGTTACAATATAGTTTCGGCCGGATTTATCGTAATGGGGATTGTAACGATAATTGCGATGGTTTCGGTGGTTTATTTAAAAGAAAGCTTTAACAAGGACCTTAATTATTTAGAAAATTAGCGTTTGATTAGACTCCGGACTAACAGCAATGTCAATAAAATGTACTATCTAAACATAAATCAATATAGCTGCTTTAATAGGCTTAAATTTGTATGGAAATAGAAAAGGCCGTCATGTTTAAAGAAGAAGTAGCAGAGCGATATAAGCAAATTCAGGATGAAATTTGCCGTGGATTGGAAATTGCCGATGGCAAAGGAAAATTTGAAGAGGAACTTTGGGAGAGAAGCGGTGGGGGAGGCGGCCGTACCCGGATTATGCAAAATGGTGCGGTTATTGAAAAAGGTGGGGTTAATTTTTCTGCAGTACATGGCAAATTGCCCGAAGCTGTAAAAAAAGCTTTTAACGTTACCGAAGATGATTTTTTCGCAACCGGCGTTTCTATTGTGATCCATCCAAATCATCCTTTGGTGCCAATCATCCACATGAATATCCGTTATTTCGAATTAAATGAAGAAACCCGCTGGTTTGGTGGTGGTATCGATTTAACGCCGCATTATGTGTTCGAAAACGATGCCCGTTTTTTTCACCATAAATTAAAACAGGCCTGTGATGATTTCAGTACTGATTTTTACCCGAAATTTAAAACTCACGCCGATGATTATTTTTTCATTAAACACCGTGAAGAAACCCGTGGCATTGGTGGTATTTTTTATGACAGATTAAAGCCTGAGAATACCAATTTATCGTGGGAGCAGATTTTAGATTTCTCTGCGAATGTTGGCGAAACATTTTTACCGATTTATACTGAATTGATTGATCGAAACCGCGATAAAGAATTTACCGAAGCACACAAAGAATGGCAATACCAACGCCGTAGTCGTTATGTAGAGTTTAACCTGGTTTACGATTCGGGCACAAAATTCGGACTGGAAACCAACGGACGAATTGAATCTATTTTGATGAGTTTGCCACCTCAGGCGAACTGGGGTTATAATGTGCAACCTGAAGTTAATTCAGAAGAATATAAGACGGTGCAACTACTTAAAAAAGGAATTAACTGGGTTTAAATGACTGAATTAAGCGAATTCGAGCTATTGTTGCTTAAAACGATAATTAATGATAATTCAGATAAATTTAATTATTTGCATGCGCATTTAGAATTTATAAGAATTGAAACTACGAGGCTAACAGGTACAGGTTTGTATATAAATTTTGGGTACCTAAAAGACTTTGAAGAAGAAGAATTTGCAAATGGTTTACTTAGTGCTGAACCCAAGCTAACTAATCCGAGGCTGAAAAAAGAATTAACGTATTGCCTGGATATTACAAATGGTAAAATAGATTTTTTAGAAATTTTAACAAACGAAAAAGAAATTTGGGACGGTAATTTGGATTATTGCAGTTTGAACTAAATTGGATTTAATTTTCTCCTAGAATTTTTTTTCCAATCAAAAAGTAAATCAAAGAACCAAAAAATGGCAAAAACAACACCACATTTGTCCACATCCATTTTTGCCTTCTTTTACTATACGGAAATTTTGAGATCTCTAATATGACATAAATGTTTACCAACATGATGAGCATTACGATAATAGCGAGGATTGTTAAATATGCGTTCATACGTAAATATAGCAAATTCTAAAACAAAGTTAATGGTGTTGATACCTCGTGAAAACCAGCTTTTAATTTGCCAATCCTGAAATCGTTGACAATGTTGTGCACCATACGGGTTGGTTCAGGAATGCGGTAATTACCTATGCAATTTTTAAGTATTTTAAGACTCTGATCTGCAGTAATTAAATTACCTGCAGATACATACACCGGCGCGCAGTTTATTTTTGTTCTGAGCGCAAAGCCGAGCAGTTCATTAGCGTTATTTTTAATTTCTGAAGTCATCGACTTTATATTCTCCGGAATATGATTTTTTCCATGTAAAAGACTCTTGGCACAGCCAATTGTAGGTTGATTTGCCAGAATTCCAAAATGCGAAGCAACACCCATTCGGCGTGGATGCAAAATTCCGTTGCCATCCAGCACCACAACATCTGGTTTATCCCTGATCAGCTCCCATACCTTTAACAATGCAGGAACTTCTTTAAAGCCGAGGAAACCTGGCTTGTAAGGGAAATTGGTTTCATAGGTTTCTAAAGCGAAGGATTTCAAAACCATACCCGGATACGTGAGTATAACAATTCCGGCATACATGGTTGAGCTGTTTTTATTGAAAGATATATCAGCGCCTGCAATCGTTTCAATTTTATTCAGAGGCTGAAACTTTAATTGTTTGGCAAGTTCAATCTGATAAGCAGCAGCATCTTCAAAGCTGTAGTGGTCGTACATGTTTGTAGTGTGCGAAACAAATTGTGACAACTGTCTAAAACGAAAAGTGATAGGTCTAAATATATTTTCTTCCATATCCAAAGCATTTAAGGCTATTTTAATCATCAGTTTATATAAAAAGTGTCTAAAACAAAATGTGATGAATTGATAATTTGAAATGTTAATAAAACAATTGATGATAGGGGATTTAAGTTTATAAGTTCGACTCTACTTGTAATTGGAAAACAATCTTAATAAGTTCCTGCTTTCTGTCATCTATATTTTATTGCAGGCTTTTTCACGATTTTAAAATTTAAAGGGTTATGTGTTTTTATGTTAGTATCCTTTCAATCTCACTCTTCCATTTTACGAAACCATCCGCTGGTTCAGTATAATCATGATAGACCCGGCTGAATGAATCTTCTTCTATGATTAGGTATGCTGTCCTACCTTTAGATTTGATGAGGTTGATTATATCCTCCATTTGTTTTAATGTTGATTTTAAAACATCAGGGGCTTTTTCAATGCTCCAGATATAGGTTGCTTCTGCCGTGTTAAGCGTTTCCCAAACAATATGGTAGTTCATTTCGCCTTGAATCAAAAAGAAGAATGAAAAAGGGTTCTGGGTAAACCGGAGCTTCATCACCTCAGTGGCGTGTTTACTAGATAAATACCTCAAATGTTTGTAGTGCTTGGTAGCAGAGACATTTAAAAGGTCTTCCAGGAAATTATTGTCATTGATATAAAAGGTACCTGGTTTTAGTTTATTGTCGGTAAAAGCATCGAAATATTCCTCCATCGTAAACAGATTCTTGTCAACGTTTATGGCTGTTTTTTTCTTAGCTGCCCTGAGGAAATCAAATTTTACATTTTCGATCAATTCCCTGTTGATCTTGTCTATTTCTGGTGATGTGGCAAATTTGGATATGATCTCGTTGTCAGATAGTTCTGCCGTGGCAGTGACTTGGATTTTTTTTGTTTTGAGGACATTTGCAAAATAGTTCTTTATCGCGTCAAATTCTTCCCTGATATCCTCATTTAAAATGGTGAACTGGGAGGGCTTGTTTTGTCCTTGAATGGTGAGATTAAATGATACACCGCCGGAAATGAAATGTACATTTTTTAGCGCAATAAAAAAAGTTTCCGTAAAAGTCCGTTTTTGGTGTGGCCGTACAAATAGTTCTACTCCGGGATAATGTGTTACCCTGTTTGTTGGAATATACCTAGGATGATAAAACGAACTTTGCCTTCCACCTGACAAGGTTTCTAGAAGTCCTCCGGTATCAATACTTTTGAATGTTACTGTTTTCAAGGTATTGAGGATGCCAGAAATTTCTTTCTGGTTACTTTCAAATTCCGTTTCCCCGGTATGATAGGATAATACCTCACAGAATATTTTACGCTCGTGCTCAAAATATCTTTTCACTATGAACGTCCAGTATGCCGGGGATTTAAAACCTTTCTTGGCGATCTCAGGTAGTCCGATCTGTTCAAAGGTCATTGGACGGTCTGGTGTCAAATATGCTTTATCGTGGTTAAATAATATCTTTAGTTCCTGTCCGTCCATTGTTTAGTGTTTTTTTGATTTAGCCGGTTCTTAAATATATGGACTTTTAGCGAGAATGGATACCAATTAGCTCGATGGCCAGTATTGCAGAAATAATTAATGTTCTGTTAGAGAGAACAGTCCATTTGTAATAAGTTCTATTACCGCGTGTATCTCCATATCTATCTCCGTTGTCGAGCCCGTGTGATAAACAATTAAAAAATCTTTAGCAATAATCCTTAAAAAACATTTACCATCCTGATCTTTCAAGCCGAACGTAGCGTTTTTGACGTCGTCATTTACATTGTCCCTTACCATGACAATTCCACCCATTTGACGGGTGAATTGAAACACGAATGCTAGCGACCCATCTCCAGTGACTAAATCACCATCTAATAACTCTTTATAATAGTCTATATCTTCCATTTATGATGCATTTATTAACTCATTTTTCTACATGGTCTTTCGCCATCTCAATAATCTTTTCTGCATAGTCCTGTTCATGATAAATGGATTTATCCTGCAGGCCAATATTAATCCATGAAATAAAATCCCGGTAGCGTGGATGAGAAAATTTCGCCAACTTTGTATGCAAAGACCTGCCTATGTTTTTCTCAAGCTTTGCTAACCACTTCTCTTCAGCCTGATATGAGATATCCAGGCTTTTTCTGTAGGTATTTAACTTCCAGAGGTCAGAAATAGACATCGCTATCAATTCAATTATGGCGTTCTGATCGATAAGTGGGAGGGAGACACCCGGTAGTAACTCAATCGTCTGCTCTTCAACTGCGACTGGGAGTGGCATGTAATTTGAAATATCGCCTTCTTTTTCATCCATGATTTTATCGAGCTCGATTAGCATTTCTTTTTGTACTCGGAAAGCCCCTTTTGCAGTTCCATTTACGACATTTACAATCGTAAAGAAATCAGCAGGAAAATGGCTCAACGGGCTAATATACATCAGTAACAACCTGATATTTTCAGGGTCACTGAGATCACCGCCTTCTACACCAAAAGTGACATAGGTTAGGGTATGGGTTTCCCTGAAACTGCTAGGCAGATAGAATTTAAATTTACCCGTTTTTTCGATCTCCGTAAATAAACGCCTAAAACTGCCCATTATAAGACTCTGGCTTTCCTCCCACCATGCTGCAATAGCTTTTCTGCCTACTGCAACGGGTTTCTGCAGATGCAGCGGATGTTCCAGTACATAAACTATTCCATGGTAAAGCCTCTGATATGCCTCAAGTTCTTTTGAAATCAGTTCTGAAGTTTCAAAGTAAACATGTGAGCCCTCTTCGATTGTTGCAAAAGCTGCCTGCATTTTCTTTAGATCCAAAAATACCTCCTTAAAATTAATCAGGACAAGTTTTTTCTTGTGTGCATCATCGGAAAGGAAAAGATTCGGAATCTGAACCCAGACATTGCTCATAGGTGAAAACCATTTGTCGATAATGCGCTGTTCTGTAGTGAATTTAGCAAGTTGACCTACGGATCGATTGAAATTTGGATATTTTTCCCTGGTTGCATAGCGGTTGGACAAGTCTTTTGTTGCCAGGTCAATTTTCTTGCCATGAGCCATTGCCTTTTCCCCTTTGCCTTCAAATATCAGATCGATATACTTGTTGGTGTCCATAACAAAATCAAGATTCGTCTTACGCAATTCCAATAACTGGGCCTGCCATTCAAAAGCAGAAGATGCCTGATAATTGGAGGATATTACCGAAATCCATATTTTGTTGAGATGGACATCGAAAGCATTACCAATGTTTTGTGGAGGCATTGTCTTATGGGCGTTATCCCTCGAATACTTGACAATTTCAAGATTCGGGTAGGGCAGTATTTCTACATCGGTACAATAACATTCATATCCTGGCAGAATTTGTGAAATGTCGGTAATCCGCTTAACGCTCAGGTTGTTGGCCTCACCAACATCCTCATGGGATAGTATATAATTAATGTGCAGGTTATTGCCATTTTCATAAATTCGGATACTATCTGTTTTGACCTTTAACAGGCTCATGATAGTTCCCCTATGCTCGGAAACAAATTTTTTGTAAGCATCCGGCATGCGGAGCTGCAGGAATGCAAACAGGTCTTTGGAATCCTCAAGATCATTTTGTTCCAGATAGGCCAGTAGCTCCAGGTTATCGTAAGACCACTCGAAATCAAAGTCAACTTCCAATAGATCAAACCAGCGCACAAGAAACTCGATTCCTTTGACCGAATCCGGTATTTTTTTTCGCTTATGGAGCGACTTTCCAAGCTGCTGGGCAAAATGGTAAACGTCGGTATCCTTGATACTGAAACCACCAAGTTTTTTTCTACGCTCCGCAAAGGCCTTGAATGCAGGAGCCATATCTTCGCTTAGAGAATCGGCAAGGTCTTCGATAACATTGACTTTAGAAAAAGGTGTACTTTCAATAATAAATATTTCGATTCCGCCCGCTTTTAGTGCTCCATCAAAAACCTCCATATTATCTAGCCAGTAACGTTGCGGCTCGCCGTGAATAATTCCATCCATTGCAGTTACCATTTCTGACCAGTTGCCATCAGCCAGTTTTTGCGCAAATGAAGTATAGAAATCATTCTTTTCATCCTCGGTAAGCAAGAGTTGCGTATTCGCAAAGAATTCGTGATGCTGGTTCTTCTGGAGGATATCATAAAGCCTGATTAGGCTCGGGAGCGTACCGCTATGCCGGTTGAGCAGTTCGTTCAGATATTTGGAGCGGACAGGATGAAGGCCCACAATATACTGCGAAGAAAAACTGATGAAATATTCATTTTCCAGAAAATTAAGCACGATTTCCCGGTCCGTATCAAAACCAATTTCCTTTTTGATATAATCAAGAAGGCTTTCGGTCCTGATTGATAACTGCAACAGATCGGACAAGGCAACCAGCCGGAGAATTTCCAGTTTTGCAGCGGCAGAGTTATCTAAGGAGATCGTATTGAGTTGATAGCGTAGCCTATCCTCAATCATTTGTCCACTGGTAAGCAACACTGTATATTCGATCAAAAGCCCGTCGCGATGTACGCTTTCCCAGGCTGGTTCCCAGGAAATTACGCTCGGATTAATCTTTCCCCTGGCCTTCAATTGTAGAAATATGTCATGTGCTTCACTTTGGGTAAGAAAAATATCAATGATCTGGATACCCAACCTAGAGACGTCTGCTCCATAGCGTTGCCAGTCTTCATACCTGCTGGTAACCATAAATTTTACTGGGAGTCCGGCTGTTCTTTCCGCTAAGGTGCCCCATTCTTTTGTCTGTATATTCAAACCATCCAATATGATCAGCGGTATTGTTCCTAAACATACCCTTGAAGCGATAAATTCGGTAAGTGAATTGACCTCTTCCATATTCCTGCAGGTGTTTAGCTGGTATATGGTATATTCCTCACGAGAATTGAATCCGACCTGCCAGGCAATTGTAGATTTACCCTGTCCGCTCGAGGAACGAATAACAGTAATGTCGTTTGCTTTTAGGCTCTCCCAAACCAGTTTTTCCCATTTCTTCCTCCTTGCAGGTAAGTTATTGGCAATGTGGGCAGGCCTACAGGCTTTACCGTCAAAATAGCCCTCCAGGTTTGCGGTTTTGTTAAGACTATAGTCAATCAGGGAAATCCATTCGTGCTTTATCGCCAGATTGCTTGGTGCTTTTGAAAAGCTGTCTGTAATTTCCGTAAAAAGTACAGACAAATCTTCATTTATGATTACCTTCCTATCGATGGACCAATCGAAAATGTGATAGAACAGTGTCCGGAGAAAAATAGCTTCTGTGCCTTTGTTGATTTTCCAAGTACCTAGTAAAAGCGATGAGATATCTTTGTATAATCCTTCTATATCTTTTCGTTCAAAGGTAATTGCATTAAGAAAGTCGCTGGAGGAGTATGATCCATAGTTATTGATAGATTTTAACCTGTCTTCCCAATAACGGAAAGTTGTTTCATCAAGACGATGGTCTGCCAATGCAGCGAGATGCCCCTGTGCAATGCCCATATTATGGACAAGTTTGAAACGACTGCTGGGGTCTGCAATAAATACTTCGAGAAAGTTCTGCAAAACACCCATTTCCCAAAAGGACGAAGCATTTAGCTTGTTTTGGGATGTTTTAAGCTGAATGTAGATGTTTTCATCGATGCTGAGCTTGGTTCCGTTCACATCGATATCCTCAATACCTTCGAGCCGTATTGATGACATGGTCTTGGAGCACGTCAGATGACTCAAGATGGTGTAGGCCGAATACAGCACCTGGAAATGTATCCCGCGGAGATTTATTGCTCCACCTATCCGTTTTGCTGCAATCTGTTCAAGATATTTGGCAGCATCCTGAGGTACATGGGAATTGTTTTTCATCTTGCTTATTCTTTTTTTGTTAGAGAGGATTGGTTACAACTAGTGTTGTCCAGTGAGATTTTTACCGTTGTAATTTATCTGTTTTTATTACAAATTTAGCTCGTTAGGTTAGGGTTTTACTCAACGCTATTCCCGAAGGTGAATTCTGGACGTGCTAAACTATAAAGAGATTTATATATTGCGGTATCTAAAGGGACAGACCAAAATTCCGTTTTTCGTTTTTACTAATCGTAGATGCAGATTTAATCCTATCCCTGATTTCTTTCATGTCATTTTCTGAAACTGTACCCAGTAGCCTTGAAGGATCGTTATTTAAAATACCTTGAAGCCATTCCGCTGTACGACTCTTAAGCTTCGAACAGTCCACAAAACAATCATAATCAAGGAAATCGCAACCCTCTGCCGCTATTTCATAATTGAGATCGATAAGCTCTTGAGTGGTAAAAATATAGGGATTGATAGCCGTATTGATGAATACCGTTGCGAAGTGTAGCTTATCCCAGGATGCACCTACTAAAATCAGCCGTTTCTCTTTTGGAGGATCAGTGTCGGTGACATATACCTTGATAACCGAACCGACCTGGATATTTCGTTCAGCAAAGCCAGCCTTTAGCCCATCAGGTATAAAATCCGACAATGACATTAGAAAATATTTTGATCGTTTTCTGCGTTGAGTTCGATGTAGATAATCATATCATCGCTGGTTCCTGCAGCTTTGGCGATATTTATGTATGACATTTCGATATCCGGTTTTTTGGCAGCTTCAGTCCATGCATCATCATGGGATTTGTCCACTAGCTGCTCAAAATTAAGACCTTCGTTCTCTTCGATTGAAGCACTGAGCAGCTTGATCTCTGAATCGGAAAGCTCATCGACATCCGCCGGTTGCTTAGCGGTCACGATCGGCACATTGGCATCTCTGCGTACAGCAAATAAGCCAGACATATCCATAGCTTCCTGGAATGGGTGCGATCCCTTTTCTGCTGCTTTGAAAATATCATAAAGAAAGGAGGGGACAGGGCCAAAATTCATAGCCTGGTAAGCATCACCGGTTATCGGTCTGCCATAGCTTTTAAGGTGGTTCTGATCCGCGAAATAAAGGATTTTGAAAGTCTTGTGATAGTCCGCTTCACCCAGGTTGTTCAGGACGTACAACGCAGCATTCAAAGTTTTGTTTTTATCAACGTTAAATCCTTGCATGGTACAAAGTTAAATAAAGTAATTGAGAAATGCTAATTTTTTTAGCTTGTTGCTTTGCTGCTAATTTATTCATTTTTATTGGAGAACGATGTGTTATAATTCAGGTCTTAAATTCTAGTCCGGTTAACTTCTTTATCAATATTTTCATTTTTGTTGAATGTCTTTTGGTGATATGTACTCTATATAATAGGATGCCATTTGTTCCGGTACATTGCTATGGATTAGCGCAACAAAAATGGAATATTTTGATATATTTTTTGGACGAAGAATATCTAGTTGGCAGTGGGAGTACTCCTAATAATGCTAAAATGACATGATATTTGTATTATTAATCATGCTTTTGATGGCGGATGTGATGAATTTGTCAGTAGAATTTAACTGGCATTCTAGTTGATATTTGCTTTGTTCACCAATTTATAAACACGAAAGAGCGGTCCCCATTGGGACTAAAAAGGAATAATGTAGTAACTAAATCCAACTACGCCGGAGGCTATTCACCTCAAAAGACAGTCACTTATTTGCGAGCGCAAAGATAGTATAGATTTTTTTATTACAAAATTTTTGTGTGTTTCTGTCGGGATTTCGGTTGGTTCAACATCCGTATAGGAAAGTCCATTGAACATATTTTGATAAATCTCCGGTATAAAATAACAATTGCCGGTCTGGATGAAATAGGCCAGTACATAAATTAATATTATGAGTTTATTTTACGTAACAGCAATTAGACATAGCAGTGATCCTGCTTTTATCAGTCATATTTTGATCCATTCTCCTAATGGTAAAGGAAGAATGAACAAAGGTGTCATATTGTCCAAAGCAGATGTAATTAACCATCTTGAGAATGGCCACGAATTCAAAACCGCAGTATTTAATTATTCTACAGGGCAGTGGAATAACGGCGCCGATATAGGAACAGTCAGAATAGGGCTGACGACCTACCTTAGAACGGATAAAGATTCAACCACAAAGGATAATCTAGGAAATTTATTGTTAATAGACGAGCTACGGTAATTACTTGTATTCTTTAATGAATCCAGTGGGTTATCCGCTGGATTCATTTGAAACCAATTTGTGTCTTTTACCTGCTGTTGATAGGGAAGGTGTTTATTGAAGCTTTGCCTATCTGTTTATATTATTAATATTAGTATCTCGCATGTGGCGACTCTTTTGGGGGTTTTACGGCTTACCGTATTGGGGTTTTACCTTTCTAATTTAACTTTATTAAAGATTTTATTTTCATATGGCCAAGACATTAGAACAAGGATTTGATACTTTTATTTCATGGTTAATCCCATTAAAAACAGAACACGACAAAGCGGCGTCTCATAAAGACTCCGTGCAGCGATGTTTAAAAAATAGTCACGAATGTACTAGGATGTTTGAAACTGGGTCATTTGGGGCAGGAACAGGTGTGCGTCATTTCAGCGATACAGACTATTTTGCTGTAATTCCAACTAGGAACTTAAAGGAAAATTCGGCGACTTCGTTAACGATAATAAAAGAAACACTACAGAATTCCTTTCCAAGAACGGAAGGGATTGCTGTCCGTTCCCCTGCTGTAAAAATTCCATTTGGAACTTACGCTTCCGAGACAATGGAGATTACCCCGTGTGATAGCAATGGTGTTGTTAAAACAGCATATGGCAATTTCAATCAATATCAGATTGCAAATGGCGAAAATGGCTGGAAGAATTCAAGCCCCAGTGCTCATAACGCGTATGTATCATATCATGATAAAAGGCTTTCCGGCAAACTGAAGCCTTTGATACAACTCGTCAAAGCTTGGAAATATTATAATGATGTACCACTTACCTCATTCTATCTGGAACTTAGGGTAACTCGTTATGCCGAATCAGAAACCTCAATTGTTTATGATATTGATTTGTATAGATTTTTTAAATACTTAAATGATTATGATATACCTTCGGTGAATGATCCACTTGGCATAACAGGCAGAATAACAGGAACAAGTACATCACTCAAGCGGGAAACAGCGTTGTCTAAAGTTAGGGCGGATTTTAAAAGGGCAGAAGCTGCTTATACAGCTCGTAGCAGTGATTTGGATTTATGTTTTGAAAAGTGGAACATGTTTTTTAATTATGAATTTCCTAGCAGATAATAGCGTTTATGAAATCTAACTATGACCGAGTAACAGATATCAACAATTACAAAATGTATGTGCTGTATGGATCAACATTAATAACACTGTTGCTAACAGTAAATGAGAAAATTGAATTTACGAAAAATTATCCCTGGGCATTAGATTATATTTCAGTTGTCATAGCGATAAATCTGATGTTGATTGTTCTATACCTTATCCTCGACTTTCGGGCGACCTATGTTTTTTCGAGGGCGGAGCGTACCAGAACTTTGCAATACCTGGACAACTCTTTTGATACGAATTTCGCAGGAAGAAAGGTTGAAGGATACTTTAGTCAAGATACACTGAATGCTGGGTTTTATAAACTATCGGTGAACTGCTTTGAAAATATATTTCACACCTTTAGCATAGCAAAGGAAATGCAATTTAAAACCTACTTTAAAGCGGGTGTGGTAATTATTGTGTTTATGTTTTCTTCCGCTGTCGGCGATAAAGGGCTTGTAAGGTCACTAATTGAAGCGATTCTTCCGCTGACACTCTTACAGGATGGTATTAAGTTAGCACTTTTCATATCCAGATTAGAATCTTTATTAGATAACTTTAAGTCTTTTTTTACAAGTATAAAAACCGCGGGGTTTGAAAATAAGGAGCCTGAAGCAATGAGATATGTGATCGAATACGAAACAACCCTTTCCTGGGCATCCATACCCATGGACAGTTCGATTTTTAAATTATTCCAGAGCCAGCTTGCAATTGACTGGGACGAGTTAAAATCAGAATACAATATAATTGATTAGTCTGCAACTGCATAATTTCGCTACCATGTTTCAAAAACAACGGTGGTTTATAAACTCAATGAAATGGAACTAATTATTTATTCAAAAATGATAGAGAACGCGATTAAAGGCTTGACCATTTCTTTTACGAATTTTTGGAAGCTGTTTATTTTCGCAGCCTGATACATCATAGGAAAGGCTACGAACAAAATCCACATTACAATGCAACGGCATAGATATAAACGAACGCCCTGTTAAACAACAAAGACAACATACTGCCCGCTGATTTCCTAATACATTTATAAGAAAGCAGCCAGACAATTGCCACCATGATCCAGAACATATAGGCTTGTTCCCTTGTATTGAATAGAGTACTGAATTCAGTGTAGAATTTGGTAAACATCTGAGTAAAATTATGCAAAGCTTTTATCACTCATCCATATTTCCATCTCATCAGCAAAGTCCAGGTGATTTAACCGGAATTCCGAATACTCATCATCGCTAAAATCATAATTCGCCCATTTAGAAATATAATTTTCAAGAATATTATAAAGCGCTTGGTCGATTTGTTGCAATTCTCTAATTTGTACGCTATAATCAAACGCAGGATTTGGATCGCATTTAAAAGCAAAATACTTTCCGATAAAAGTGCGAACAGCTAAAATATTATAAACAGTTGGAGCTATTTTAAAATGGCGTTTAATCTTCTCCCCAATCCCAGATTCTGCCTTATAGTAATTATAGTCAAACAGAAATTTTGAACGGTCAAATCCGCGGTTTAAAAATATCGGCAACATCAAGGTGTGGGCTATACAGTTTGCAATGTGCTCAGCCAATTCCGTATCGAATAACTTAACCAGTGAAATACTTCCAGAAACAGAATTTCTTAAACTGCCTGTAAGATTTACACCGCAGGCATCAATGTAGCCGTGCAGAAGCTCATGAGTAAAACTATCAATGCAAAATTCACCCGCAGGGATATAAAAAGTCATTCGATTTCCAATCGTGTAAACAGAATGTTCTCTGTTATTCGAAGGTTCAAACGAGATGTTAAACTGTGAATCGACTGTTTGAAAAAGGTCTTCATTTCTTGAGTCAATGAGCTTTGATTTGTATATTGCGTTACTCATCGAGATAAAATTATCTTTGAAAAGTTGAATATAAATTAAATCTTTGATAAAGAACGAAAACTAATGCCTCCATGATTGAAATCACCATCGGTATCTTAGGTCTCCTAATCGCCTGGTTTACCTACCAAAAAACATTTCTGGATAAGCCTAAAGAAGAAATCGAGCACTTCACCATTCAATTTAGAGCAACGCAGACGACCTCGGTTAAAGTTCGGAACGACCTAACAAAACTTTCTAAAGAATATGGTATGGGTTCTAGTGAATTATTCCCAGGGACGACTATCGATCGCTACATCATACTCATGACGGATAGTTACGAAAAAAATCTAAGCGATGAGCTATTAACAAAAATATTGGAAACAAAACCGTCTCGTTCGCTGCTCAAATCGATGACCAGCAGTCTAGAAAAACAACTTGCTGAGCTGATCACCTTAGAAACCGGGATCAATGCGCAATTGCTGTCGATTTAGTTAAAGGATACATTTGATAAAAAAAATCAATTTAGCAACACCGAAACAATTCTCGTTAAATGGAAACGAATGCAACACCTGGTGATCTCGCCAAATATGTTTATAATGAATGGTAAACAAATACTTAATGCTTTCTTTTACTGTTATACCGTACTTCGATATAACATAATATTTAAAGTTTTGCTTGCGGCACTAGCTTGTAACTTTCTATGGTATACGATTTCTGCCTTAAGCGTCTTAAGAAGCTTTCTGCAATGGTATTGAGCTAACAATCTCATTTTTCTGCTCATACTTTTAATACTTGTAACCCTTTAAAATGTCTTCGGAACTCGTCGTTAGGATAATGATTTTAATCATTAGAAATCCTACTTAAATTTCTTGCTGCTCGGTAAGTTCTTTGTATAAAAATTCGTTAAGCAATGTTTTTGACTCAGGACTAAGCCTGTTGTTATGACTGTAATTTGGGAAATAGCTAAAATTACCTTGATAAGAGACTAAAATGCCGCTAACGCAATCTTTAATCAGCTTGTTGGAATAATATAGTCCAGAAGAAATATCGTGAAAGACCGCTCCTGGATAAAACTCTTCAAAAGGTTCGTCGTCGTGTAAAATACCCGCCGATCCATAAAGCTGTTTGTAAACGTCTTTAGTATCAAACCAGCTTTCAAAGGTTAGATGCATACAGACAATATAAGGAATATTATTTTTGGTTAACTCAGTAGCATATTTTAGTTTGGAAAAAAGATTGCTTTTTTCGCCTGTAAGTCTTCTATAGTCAAAATTTATTTTACGGTATGGACTGATGATATTCACTTTGGTTAAACCTGAGTTTTTACCTCTAACAGTGAAGTTGATTTCGTTATTAAATTCAAAAGAAGTACCCAACTCTGGATTTGTGATAAGCCAGTTTTCTATGTTGCTTTTTATAGCGGCTAGATCATGCGATATCCCAGTTAGCTGTTCATGCTGATATTCAAGTTTTAACAGATAATCTTTGGTTATTTCATGTAATACCCCAGCAAGTTTGTCCGAATAATCTAAATCTAGTGCATCTTTGCGGCTAGGGTTAAGTCTAAATACCTCTGCAATTATTTTTTCATTCGCACTTAACATAGACCAATCAGGAGTGTAGGGAGAATCCGGAAAAGCTCGAGGCTCGTGCTTGAGTTCATTAAATAGCTTTGAGAAGAAAATTCCGAACCTATATTCGATGATTTCGGAGAGAAATTCGGTTCTGTCTTTGATGGCCTTTAAGTTTTGTTCAACTGGAATTCCAGAACTTGCCGCGAATGCCTGTATAGTTGCTTCATCTTCTGGTTTATCTTTAAAAAACGCTGTATATAAACATTCCTTCATGAACAAATATAAACATTACAAAATCCGTTACTGATGGTAGACTGCAAATCATAGGTGCAATGAGTTAAGAGATAACATAAATCAGCATTATTAAAAGACCAAGCTAATTTTTCCCATGATAATTTTTTCAATAAAATAGCCGATTTTTGCATAGGTTAACACTCTAAAACCTCAACATGGAATTCAAGACACGTACTCTCAACCAACTTGCCAAAATGATTTGTGGCGATCCTAAGGACAATAAAATATCGTATTTCCGCTATCGTAGCAGTTATTATTTGACGGAATTCTTTGGAGATGTTGATACAGATTATGCCCATGATGGCTCGACAAGGCCTATTTGGGTATCTGAAACACTTTCGAAAATATTGCAGGAACCAAGCACAACAGCTGACATGCCTTCAGATATTTTTTGTCGCGTTATTCAGTTGCTGATGGAAAAGGCCGATCCTTTTAATGAAGATAAAGAAAGAATCAATGCGCTAGAAGAGCTAAACACTGCATTGTCCCGAGAGGATTTTGAAGCATTTTATGCTGCTGATAATAAGTGTTATTTAAAACACATTCCTTCACAGAAAGTCCTAAAACCGTCTGCTAACCCACATCGGCCTTTTACAAGTTTAGAGATAAAAAGAAGGGAATTACTTGTCAATTATTTGAACAATTGTTCTGAAGATGATCTTATCGAAGAAATCCTGGTGCCACTATTTAGGCAGTTAGGGTATTATAGAATTTCGATTGCTGGACATAAGGATAAGTCGCTAGAATATGGAAAAGACATTTGGATGAAGTTCATGCTGCCTACGCAACATTGGTTATATTTTGGGGTACAAGTTAAAAAAGGTAAACTTGATTCTTCAGGAATGACTAAGGGAGGTAACGCCAACATTGCAGAAATTCACAATCAGGTTCTGATGATGCTAGCTCATGAAATTTTTGATCCTGAAATTGGAAAGAATGTGCTTGTTGATCATGCCTTTATCATTGCTGGCGGAGAGATCACAAAAGCAGCAAAAAACTGGCTCGCAAATGCACTAGACAAATCTAAGCGCAGCCAGATTTTATTTATGGATAGGGAGGATATCATTAATCAGTTCATCGTGAACAATTTACCTTTGCCTATTTCAGCTGTGCCGGCTGAGCCTGAAGAATATGATGGCCTTCCCTTTTAATGTAGGCTTTTAGCTATATATTTGTAGCCGATTCTTTGACATTAGGAGATTTAAGATAGCCCTCGGGTCAGGCGTGGCAACTTGCAATGTTTTGTGGCCAGTCGCTCTGCTAGTATTAACTTTCATAGTAATGAAATATTTATCAACAAGACCTAGAAAGGAGATCACGATTATGGAAACAAGTAATATGAAAACAAAAGCAACAAATGGAATACATGCAATATTGGAAACCGGCTGGGCGATTGGTACATCCATTGCAGGGAACCTAGTCCTTTAATTTGACAGTTAAAATTGAGAACGTTTCTCGATAGACATTTATAATAGGGCAAAATAATTATCTTTGAGAGTTAACAATCTCAACTGAATTATGCCTAACCTTTCACCACAACTTTTTGACAACGCATTAAGTTATCTGGATCATCAACAAACCAAGGTTCATTATAAATATGTTGTAAATAACATTAAGGATAGTGCTGCTAGATTAGTGATTGAAAAATTATTGAATGAGGGATTGATTAAAAAGGTTGAAAACTCAGACTATTATAAGATCACAGAATTTGGACGCGACGTCGTAAATGGTGGCGGCTATCGACACTATGCAGATGCAAAAGATTATCATGCACCATCCACGGTTCGCTACGATACAATGAGGAAAATTTCCGGAATAAACCAAGTCTTAAAAAGGAAACAAAGTGAGCAAATATTATTACCAGTTCCCCCGGTCGAAAAGAAAAATAAAAGAAGAAAAGTTTTAGATTTTCTTGCTCATCCGGACACGAAGACAGTTATTCAAACCATAGTATGGATTATAGCGATACTTACTGGCGCTATCACCTTCTTTAAATGGGTATTGCCATATTTAAATCATTTAAACAAATAGGATAAGGTTTACTTTCAGGATTATTACCTCATTTACCAGGCAAAATTCTAATATTTTTTCATTGTAGGGAAATCCAATAATTTTACTAAAATGAATTTGATTACTTTTATTGATCAAGATTTTATATGTCAAAAACACCAACCGTTTTCTTATCTTATTGCTGGGCCAATCATGCCGAAGCTGAAGAAATTTATAATGATCTGAAACAGATTGGGATATTGTTGAAAAAGGATAATCATGAAATTTCTTATAAAGACGATTTAAAGTCTTTTATGCGATCTATCAGGGATACTGATTATTCTATTCTGCTAATCAGTAAGGATTATCTTCAGTCATTGAATTGCATGTATGAAGTAACTCACCTGCTCAAAGAAAAGAATGTACAAAAGAAAATTTTACCGGTAATTATAGATGATACTTCGATATTCAAGCCTTTAGACAGGATTGCCTATATAAAATACTGGGAGCAAGAAAAAAAAAACCTTCAGGGACAATTAATAAAAATCGATCCTTTAAATGCATTGGATGTCTATGCTGATCTGAAGCTGATCAATGAGGCTTCGCAGTCTATTGATAATTTTATCACTTTCATTACATCGATGTTGATTGTCAAATATTCGGAGCTGCGCCCAACGAATTACAGCCATCTGCTGAAAGCTATGGGTATTGAAGATGTAAAATATTTAACGGATTTGATTGCTGTAGTGCAGACCAAATCTGTAGAAAAACGGGAACTTCTTTTGGATGAATATATCACCAAATTTCCTCCAAATACATTTTATCACACCTCCAAAGCCGTTACCTGCACAATGGCAGGGAAGTTCGAGCAGGCCAAACTAAATTATTTACAGGCTATAAAACTGAAATCTGATAACTATGAAGCCCTAAACAACCTCGGGATGTTGTATAAGGATGTTTTTAATAATGTTGCCAAGGCTCAGGAATGTTTTGAAAAGGCTATTAAAGTTGAGCCGAAATTGACTATAGCCAGATTAAATCTTGCGGTACTGAGAAGCCAATACTTTAAAGACCTAAAAAGCGCAAAATTTCAGTACGAGCGAATTCTTAGTTATGATCCAAAAGAACCCAGGGCACATAACAATCTTGGGAATTATTACCGTGATATAGTGGGAAAGACAGAAGATCATGAAAAAGCGGAATTTCATTTCAAGAAAGCAATCGAATTCGACCCGGATTATTTAGAGGCACACATGAATTATGCAAATTTCTTAAAGTTGAATGGTAGAATGAATGAGGGCAATTCTCTATACAGAAAGGCGCTGGAGCTTGATAAGGATGGTAAATTTGCCGAAGTAATCAAAACAATGTTAAATTCAGTTAAAGGATGACGATATGGTGCTTTTGTTGGAATGCAAGGTAGAGAGCGATACTTTAATTGATGACGTAATTGAATGGCGGGTCAATAGTTATGTTTTTAAGCTTTATCCTAGCGAGAATAAAAAGTTTGACCGCATTTCCGTTGAATGTATATTTCCTAATTACAATGAATACGTACCCAAAGTTTCATTTGATGAAGGAGAAATAGCCACAATAGAATTTCCTGAAGAAAACTTTTACACTGAACAGGTTTCAATGCTTCAATATATTGAATCTTTTTCCTCTTTGGATCATGGAGTGAAAAAAATCCATTGGGAAAATCCCTCCATAGAGTGGATTGCTGAAAACGATGAGGAACGCATCGCAGTAAATGCTTACCACAAAAATAGGGACTATCCTGATAACATCAGGAAGATTACACTGGGCTGGTTTCAAAATACAATCATCCACCGAAGAATGTTGGGACACTTGACCGAGCCTTTTTCTTATTATAGGATTGGAACAAATCATTACAACCAACACACTTATATTCAGGCTTTTTTGCATTTCTTTATGATGTTGGAAGGGATTTTTGGTACAGATAACACGAATAAAAAAATAATGATTAGAGCCTTTCTCGATGCTCCCTATCTCGCCAATGGTATCAACGAAGTCCTAGGTTCTTTAGAGAAGCTGCGTCATAAAAAGCATAAGGACTGGTTTGACAACTACACGTTTATAAATCCGGATATTGGCAAAGAGCCAATAAAAAAAATGATCAACATTTTCTATGATGAAAGGGGTAAGCTTGCACATTTTTTAAACACCAATAGTGATCAGAAAAGAAACAACTTTGAAGATAGGAAATACCAGTCATTAGCTTGGGTGGCTATGTCGGTATGCCATTATTGCTCGATAAAATTGAGACTTGACCCATTTATCAGGAGGTAAAATTAAAGGAATCTGGTTATGAAAAATGGAATCTGCAAATTGTGTCTGGAGGAAAAGCCGCTCATTGGTAAATCACATATTTATCCGCAGTTTTTGTATCAAGGTGTTTTTGATGAGACCAACAGAACGGTGTTACAATATTTGAAAAACGACGGTCATCAATTTTTTCAGACTGGCTTTTATGATAAGTATATTCTTTGCGAATGTTGTGATAATGTTATTTTAGGTTCGTTAGAACGTTATGCCGCTTTAGTTTTTTATAACCCCCATACCACTAATTCTGTAAGTATAACAGAAACCAGGGAACGGAAGGATCTAACCGTAATGAACGTACAGAATATTGACTACAAAAAGTTCAAACTGTTTGTGCTCAGCTTGCTTTGGAGGGCCCATATTTCTACAAACGGATTTTTTAAAGAGGTAGATGTCAGTCAAATTGAACCACAATTGCGCTCAATGCTTTTTAATAATGAGCTTGCTAATGATAAGGATTTCCAGCTTAGCATTACCCGTATCGATCGGCCAAACGGGGCAGCCATCGACATAATTCCCAACCCCAAGGTTAATTTTAAGCAAAAATTAAAAGTTGCAATCTTTATTATTGGCGGATTGGTCTATGCAATAGAATTGGAGCGGGATTCGGGTTTCAGTTTTTTCCCGGACTTTTCGTTAAAACCAACAAATGAAATACTAATTCCAAGATTGAGTCATGGCACTGCCCGTGCATACCTAAAGGCCCTTGGCATTCCCGATAAGCATGCAAATTATTTTAGCGGGACTAAGCAATCTTCAATTTAGGCTATAAGCCTTTAAACCTATTTGACCTTACTAGCTTTGATTAAAGTTGTTTTGAAAATCTAATGGAGTAAACTTATTATTGCAAGATAATAAACAATAATTACAGAATTTATAGTTCTCTAAGTTGTTGCTCCATTTAAAAAAGAATTTTGTATTCTAATCCACAATTCAGAATTTCCTCCGAACACCTGAGAAATCTTAATTGCAATTTGTTTCGTAATGAGATTTTCACCACAATAAATTTTGTTGAGCTCATCTGTAGAAATTCCCAACAAAATTGCTCCTTCTTCGATTGTCAGGCCCCGTTCTTGTATAACTTCATCCCTCAATAGTTCACCAGGATTAATATGCGGTCCGTTATGTCTTTTCACTCTGAATATATTAGTTATTAATACCTCTTAGCTGAATTTAATATATGGTTCTTCATTAGCTCATCTCTGTGCTCCTCAAGCCATTTTAGTACAATCGCATTCAATAATTTGGTAGAGGAGAGACCATGATCAGGAAAATCTGTAACTATATTTTTAAGCTTTATGATAATACTATTATCAAATTGGACAACTTTAGGGTTGTTTAAAACGAAACTTTTAGCGGTTTGTAAAGTATTTTCTAAAGAAAAAATATCTTTATCTTTTAATGATTTTGCCATAAAAACTAAACGTGGTACTCCACAAGTCGTTTTAGAGGTACTGGTATACCCGGACACGAACAGGTGAAGCCCACGCTTATTTGCGTGAGCATTCATCCCATCTCTCGTGTCCTTAAAAATTACCAGTTTTCTAAAACGAGAATTAGAGAATTACTCAAATATTTTCGTGCCAAATATACAAAAGCTTATTTAAAAATAGATAGACCAGTACTTTCTTAATTTAGCTTACAACTTTTTCTAATTCCTCAACCCATCCAAGCTCTATTTTATGCAATTTAGAAATCTCGCGCATTACTGTCAGACTACTGTGATAAGAATTGTCTCTTGCAATTAAAATTTCTTCTCGTCTGGAGATGCAGTAATCGGTATCGATTAATTGTCGCGAGTAAGATTTTGGATAAAATTGCTTTATATACATGAGACGTCCGTAGGCAGCAAGTAGATTGTTAAAAATTCTCTTATAATCTTCAATGATCAAAATTTGTTCAAAGCCAAGAGGATCCTGATGTGGATGATCAGCTAATTGTTTAATGATATTATCACTCATGTTTTTTGCTTTCATTTTTTACATAATTGTAGAGTGTGGGCTTAGATATTTCCATCATAGAACATATTTCCTTTATCGTATGCTCTTTTGAATGATATAATTTCAATGCTAGTTTTTTCTTGTCACCATTTAAAACTTCAGGTCTTCCACCAATTCTTCCACGTGCACGGGCAGCACTAAGTCCTGCATTCGTCCGTTCTCTTATAAGATTTTTTTCGAATTCCGCTAGCGAACTAAATATGTGAAATATAAGCTTGCCGGATGGGGAAGAGGTATCTATCGATTCAGTAAGAGATTTAAGTGAGACTCCTTGCTGGTCAAGATAACCAACCCAGTCTATCAGATTCTTGATTGACCTGCCCAATCTATCAAGTCGCCATATTACAAGAGTATCTCCCTTTCTCAAGTGTTCCCTTACTTTTGAAAGACCAGGTCTGTCAGAAGTAGATCCGCTAATTTTATCGCTAAAAATCTTCGCACAGCCAGCTGATTTTAGCGCGTCTTCCTGAAGATTTAGTGTCTGATCATTTGTCGACACCCTTGCATATCCTATTAACATACATAAAAGTAAATAAACTCAACTACACATACTATTAATTAACTTTGAATATTTTACCGACTTTATTTACTCCTCTGATAGGCATTTATAGCGGTTACCTCAAGATTGGAGATGGAGTAAATAAAACGAACGTTTTATTTACCATACTGAGTGTTTTTTATTTAGCAAGTCAATCAGTCGAATGATATATAAGTTCCGAAATCTTTAAATACCAGATCCTTAATTTTTATAGTTCTTATTGATTATTTCAATAAGGCAGAATGAATATTGTCAGATTCAATAAACTTATCTATAACTTCCTTAATAATTAAAAGACTTGATTTTGGTAATTTGCGTGCCTTTTGTATAGAAATATCAAAATCTTCTAGATTTATTTCATCGTTAAATTTGGAATCTATAAGCTCTTCATACCTGATCTCCAAGGCAATACTCAATCTTTGTAAAACAAAACCGTTTGGTTTGGAAAGCCCATTTTCATAGCGTGAGATTTGAGAAACAGTGATTTTGCTCTTATCGGCCAATTGTCGTTGGCTAAATTTTTTATCGATTCGAAATTTCTTCAGTCTCTCCCCAAAGAATGTGCTACTATTTTCTTGAAATTTCATAATGCAAATTCAAATAACATTTTTTAAATTAATGCAAAACACAAATCATTGATTTGCAGGTGTTTGCTGGTATTTTTAATATCTTCTTTACCCTTATTGAAAATATTAATAAATCATTTTACTATTTGAATGTTAAAATAATCAAATATATTATGAATGACAATAAATTAGCGGGGCGAGACCGTCTCAAATACCTACCGATGATTTGTTTCTGTAATAAGGTATTCATCAGACCGGAACTACTTGGTACTTTTTTTCGGCTTCCGGCTTCCTGGGTTCAGAGTTGGATTTTAGATAATGTGTCGAAAAATTGTACGATGCACATAGCCTCGAAATATTGGATAAATATTGATTCTTTACTTCTTGACGCCACAACACTTCATGTTCCGGGTACGTCTCAACTTTTATCTTTTTATTTTGCAAAAAAAATGGAAAATAAAACTCGTTACGATAATCTATCGTACCTCTACAAAGCAATGGAAATATTTGTTGGGAAGAAAGAAGCCTTTAAAAGAGTTGCAGAGTTATGGACTAATACATGTCCAAAGAAAATGATAAGTATAGAAGCATATACAAATTCAGTTTCAATATTCGAGTTTCTGTCAGGTTTAAAAGAGATAACTCCAAAAGAAAAATTCTATCTCTATTACAATTTTTTGATTAGTTCAGATCTTGATGAACTTCCATCATTTGTTACATATTCGTTTAAATCGTTCAACAATAAATATTGTAAATATATCAATTCCGGAGCAAAAATATTTTTCCATGAAAATCATGGTAATACTTACGCTGAAAAATTGCTGACAAGCGAAGATGAGAAAATGATAAAAGAGCTTTATCAGAATGGTGTAAGATATTCCTATCGTCAAATTAGCCGTTTCGTGAATACAGCAAGGATTCTTAGAGGGGATAAAGCCATTTCAATACATAAAGTTATAGATACAATAAAGGATGGTGATGGCTTTTCAAAACTCTATTTCAGAAGGAATGGAAGGGAATCTATTAATGCAGCCATTTATCACCCAGGGAGAGCTTCTGTGTCCAGCCCTGGGGCTCAATATCAATTGGATGGAACCAGGCTAAATATTCTCTATAAAGATCACAATAATGAAATAGGTTTTCTAAATCTAATAGTTGCGATCGATATCTATTCAAGAAGAATAGTATCTCATTTCATGGCAAAGTCGGAGAATTTCCTAGCTTATAAAACTATTATTATAGACTCAGTAAAAAATACCGGCTTTCTACCCGCTGAAATTTTAACAGATAACCTCCCTGCACTTAATAGTAGACCTGGAATAACATTCTTCTCGAAGTTGAAACGATTAGGTGTATACTGTAGAAGGCATTCAAAGTTAAACCCCAGTGACAAGGGCCATGTTGAAAGTTGGTTTGGTGTTTTTTCTAGCCAATTTTTGAAGGACGTTCCTGGCTTTCTAGGAGATGGCATAACCAGTAAAAATAAGGATGGTAAGCCGAATTCAGATTTAAAGGAAAAATATCGCAATAAAGCAAACATTATGACACGGCCTGATCTTGAATTTTTAATAGAATCCAAGATAAAAGAATACAATTCGTCTTACCTATATAATAATGCTCATCCCAACGAATTATTTTGGGAAGGCAAAGCATCTAAATCGATCCCAGTTCCCCAATATTTGTATCCATATATTGCGTTCGTAGAAAAGGAAAAGTACATTAAAAAAACTGGCTTCAGATTACAGGCAAAAGGATTTTATTTTGACTACTGCTTTCCAAATAAAGATTTAGCAATTTTTGAAAGATACCTTGAAACGACAATAGTTATCCGATATAATCCAAATAAAATGGACTCAGTGTATTTGTACAAAGATGAAGTGACACAAAATTACATGCTCGAACTAAAAGTAAATGAACAATTACCCATGGCATATACGGATCAAACTGAAGACCAAAAAATTAAATGGAGAATATTTTCAAAAAATCGGTATGATATGAAGAGGGAACTAATGCAAAAAAGTTTCAGTAATTGTAAAAAAAAGTCGAGGAAATCAAGTAGAGCTTTACCACTTGAAGCCTTGTTATATACCAAAGATTCAAAAGAGGAAATACATAATTCGGAAAAGAAACATATTCTGAAAGGATCTAAAGACAAGATAGTCTTTAAAACAATGTTTAGAGTCAAAAAATAATGGACGAATACGAATTCAATGTCAATCATTTTGATTTAGAAAAAATCAAAAAATTCGAACAGCCTGTAACAATTCGAACAGAGAACTTTGAGACAATTACCTACGCTTGCCGAGAGGCGCAGGCTTATAGTAGAATGACCGCCATTATTGGTGATTCCGGTTATGGAAAAACTAAGGCTATTCAAGATTATGCAGAAACCAATAATAATGTCTATGTAATCCCTTGAAAAGTCATATGACTCCTAAAGTATTCTATCAGGAACTACTTAGCACAATTGGATTTAGGAATAAACATTCTGGCAAAAGCTTGTATCATATTATAGACAGCATAGCTTATTTTTTAAATTCCGCAAGGGGTAAAAACCTTATCGTGTTTGATGAGGCAGGAAAGTTCAGTCCAAGGGAATTACTTTATATTCATGATCTAAGGGACTCAACTTTACAAAGTACTGGCTATATTTTGACAGGACCTCCATATTTTGAGAGAGATGTACTGAAAAATGTTAAAAATGAATTAAAAGGTATACCGGAATTTCATCGTAGAATTAATAATTGGATCGAACTTGGTTTACCTTCATATAATGAAAAACTGGCACTATGCAAGCACTATGGGATCATAGACTCAAGATTAGTTCAATCTCTATGCAAATCGGTAGAATTTGAGACTCTTTCTTTATTATATGATGCAATCTTTAATTTTGGTTTGCTGGTATTAAGAGAACTTGGTAATGATAATAACTAACTTGATACCTTAGTTTACTTATCTTTAAAGCAAGGTTAATGCTCTGTGCAATAGGAGCGATTAAAGTGGGGGGAGGGGCGCTGATAAATTAATTTAGGTAATTATACGCAAAGCTAACCAATCATAAAAACGTCTCCAAAAATAAACATTAATCAGCCTCAATAGAGGCTTTTTTTATTTGCCATGAAAAAACTATTTAAATTATTTTTTAGTAAGAAAAACAATAGCCTTAAACAACGGGCTAATTCCAAAACTTCAAGTAACCCTCTTATAATTGAGATGCACGCTCAGAGGGCTAGATCTTTCAGAATATAAGCCAGAACTACAAGTGCATAGAACTATAGGGTAGATGAAGATGATATGTGTATATCTATATCAGGGAATATAGCTAACGAAACGGAAACATCTATTTATCAAGCTAATGGTATAATGACAATCCCAAAGATATGTATACTTAAATCAAAGGAATTGTCTAATGATTTACTTGCCCTTTGATTTCTTCTTATCAGGGGCTTGCGTTAAAGCTGATGCTGCTTTGTGCCATAAGCGTTTATTTTTTGTTTAATACACTTCAAAATAATTGAAGTCTGCATTTTCCCAAATAAATTAAGCCTTACTTTTGCGGGTAAACGAGAGTTTAACCAAGTATATCAAAAATTGTCATCAAATGTTTTATGAACATTCCATTAAATGTTTCAAACAGATCATGTTTATTACTACAATTCGTTTAGATATTTGTTTTTAAAAATGTCTTATAATTAATATTATGTTAAGTTGAATTTTCTAACACCATCCTATCTCCGTCTGATTCTCTGTAAAATTATAATTCCTGAAGTTTGCGGTTAAGTTCCTGTACCTTGTTTGTTGCGCCTTTTTTGTTATAGATATCAATCAGCAACTGTACAGTTTTTTTATCGTTCGGATTAATTTCGTTGGCACGTTGTAAAGCAAATTGTGCGCGGTTAATTAAACCTTTATATTTTTCGGTTTTATCTGCATCGCTTTTACGCAAAGTTTCGTTCGCCGTATTGATGTAAGCTAAACTCAATTGGTACAAGGCGTCAAAATAATTCTGATCAGTTGATAAAGCTTTATCATAAGCTAAAATTGCTGTAGCATTATTTCCGCCAACCTGTTGCAGGTAACCGTAAAGAAAATATAGCAGTTTATTTCCTTTTTCTACTTTTAAATTATTTTCAATCAATCCCTGTGCTTTACTGTAATTTTCTGTGTCAAGCAACAAGTTTATATAATCGTTCGTTAAAAAACGGTTAAATGGATTTAAAACTAATCCATCTTCTAAAGTTTTGATGGCGGTTTCGTTATCTGATTTCACCACATACATCTGCGCCATTTTCTGAAAAACAGATGGGTTTTTAATCCCATTTTCTTTTGCACGTTTAAAATAAGTTAAAGATTCATCATAAGATTGAATGTTTAACGCACAGATCGCGGTATTTAGTGCCAAAGTGGTATCGGCAGGAAAATTATCTGATACTTCTTTCAGGTCAGCGAATGCTTCTTTAAATTCATTGTTAAAATAGGCTTCATTGCCTTTATCCTGCTTTTTGATCAGGATGTTGTGGTCAGACGCCTTAATAAGCCCCCATTATCGTTGTAGCGGTCTAATGATTTTGCTTTCGCAACCGCTTCTACTGCGCTATCATAAAATTTATTCGCATTGTTGGGGTCAGTATCAATCAATGATGCAAATGACGTCAGATAAGATTTTATAGACCAAGTTTCGGTCCAGTTTTTGGTTTTAGTATCTTTTTCTGCAGATTCTATTGATTTCAGGCCTTCAGTAATAATACTTAACTGCTTTTTCTCATCCTCTTTGTTGGCTATAGAAGCCTGAAGTTTGCCAACTGAATTTCTGGCAATCAATATCTGACTTTTTTGGGCTACAGCATTGAAAGAGACGAAAATTAAGGCGGCTAAAGATATTTTAAAGCAATTCTGCATAATGTATTGATGTGATAAAACCGTAATGAACCATAAAAATAAACATAAAAAAAAGAGCCCCGAAATTTCAGGGCTCTTTTTTTAACTCGGATCAATAAATTATTGTTTAGGCAATGCGTCTAAACGTTTCTTGATATCTTCGTAATTTTTAGTGTCGTTTCTGAAACCGTAAATGGTTTTTAAGGTTTCTAAAGCGCCTTGGTTTTTAGCATCAACCTCAAGGGCTTTTTTGTAAAAAGGAAGCGATTTATCTAATAAGGCATTCATTTTACCGGTTACTTCGTTAAATTCTTTCACTTTTTTAGCATCAATCTTATTTCTGTCAGCCTGTAATTTTAAAGCCTGGCTGAAATAAATATTTCCCAATAATACCTGATAATTGGGATTATTTGGTTCTTTTGCTGCCAAAGCGGTCAACATTTGCTCCGATTTTGCAGCATCACCCCTATCAATATAAATCTGGGTTTCAGTTTTAATCCAGTCTGTATTTTCAGGGAATTTAGCAGAAGCTTCTTTGATCACTGCTAATGCAGCAGTAGTATCTTTTTGTTTGCTTAAAGCAGCGTTAATGATTTCAGAATATAAATCTTTAGACTGTGGTGAGTTTAAAGAAATTACTTTTTTAAACTGGGTAATCATACCTGGATAATCCTCAATGTTTCTTGCTGCAATACCTGCGTTTAAATACATCGCGGTGTCCTGTGGATTAATTACGGTTGCGGCAACAAATTTTTCGTAAGCCGTTTTGTAATCTTTTTTGTTGTAAGCAATTACGCCACCGTTTCTAACTGCATTGATTACATTGGTTTCAGCAGAATTGATGTTGTCTTTTTCAGTGCCTTTGGTATCCAGTTTTTTAGCCTCAACAATAGCTTCTTGAGCAATCTTAAGGTTTGCATCAGCATTTGTAGTGCTGGTAGAATCTAAAATCGCTGCAGAAGAAGCAAATAAAGCGCGGTACGACCATGCTTCCGGCATTACTTTAGATTTCTCATCAGCAATAGCTTTATCGGTATGGGCCAAGCCTTTTGCCAACGCTTCAAGTTTTTTTGCCAACGGTGTTGTTGCACTTGAAGAAGTTAGCTGGAACAAACCCCAGTCGTTTTTTGCCGCGGTTATTTCACTTTTCTGAGCAAAAGCAGCGCTTACCGCACCTGCTAGAAATATACTTAGAAATACTCTTTTCATAATTTTTATTCTAATCTTAATTTTAGTTAATTTTCTTCTTCCGTTTCGTTATCTGATTCGCCTTCTTCTTCAGTATCATCAGCCTCCGGAGTAGTATCGGCTTCTATTTCTTCACCGTCTGTAACTACAACATCTGTTAAATCTACTGTTTCTTCTTCGTCCTCTTCGTGATCAATTTTGGTAACCGATGCAATTTCGTCATCACCTTTTAACGATATTAAGCGAACCCCTTGTGTGGCACGACCCATTACCCTTAGTGCTGATACCGGAATTCTGATTACAATACCTGAACGGTTAATGATCATCAGATCTTCGCTATCGGTAACATCCTTAATTGATACTAATTGTCCGGTTTTTTCAGTAACGTTAATTGTTTTTACCCCTTTACCACCACGGTTGGTTACACGGTAATCTTCAATGTCGGTACGTTTTCCGTAACCTTTTTCTGATACTACTAACACCGTAACTTCAGGATTGTTTACAGCAATCATGCCAACAACTTCATCCTGATCGTGAGCAAGCCTAACACCGCGTACACCAGTAGCTGTTCTACCCATAGGACGAACCGTACTTTCGTTGAAACGAATTGCCCTACCAGAACGCAATGCCATTACAATTTCGCTTTGTCCGTTAGTTAAACAGGCTTCCAGTAATACATCACCATCATTAATGTTGATGGCGTTGATACCATTTACACGTGGACGTGAATAGGCTTCAAGAGAAGTTTTCTTAATGGTACCTTTTTTAGTACACATAATGATGAAATTGTTCTCTAGGTACTCCTGGTCTTTCAGGTTTTTAACCTTAATGTAGGCTTTAATTTTTTCCTCTTTCGGAATATTGATGATGTTCTGGATCGCTCTTCCTTTACTGGTTCTCGAACCTTCCGGAATTTCATACACCCTAAGCCAGAAACACCTTCCTGCTTCGGTAAAGAACAACATGTAATTGTGGTTGGTGGCTACCAGCATGTGCTCAATAAAATCTTCATTTCTTGAGGTACTGCCTTTAGAACCTTTTCCACCCCTGCCCTGTGCTTTAAATTCGCTTGCCGGGGTGCGTTTTACATAACCTTCGTGAGAAATGGTGATCACAACTTCTTCATCGTCGATAAAATCTTCCATACTCATATCTTCAGCTGAGTGAACGATTGTAGTTCTACGTTCATCGCCAAATTTCTGCTTCACCTCTTCCAGTTCATCCTTGATAATCTGCATACGCAAACCTTCATCTGCTAAAATAGATTTCAAGTACTCGATGGTTTTCATTAATTCAGCATATTCTTCTTTAATTTTATCACGCTCTAGTCCTGTTAAACGACGTAAGGTCATATCCAGTATAGCACGTGCCTGAAGATCGCTTAATCCGAATTTCTCCATTAAGCCTAAACGGGCTTCCTCTGGTGTTTCAGATGCACGGATCAATTTGATTACCTCATCTAAATGATCTAAAGCAATTAAATAACCTTCTAAAATGTGTGCTCGTTTTTCAGCCTCAGCTAATTCGTATTTGGTACGGCGAACAATTACATCATGACGGTGATCCACAAAATGTACAATCAAATCTTTAAGATTCAACATTTGCGGACGGCCTTTTACCAATGCAATATTATTTACACTGAAAGAGGTTTGCAGTGCAGTATACTTATATAGGTTGTTTAAAACGATAGAGGCATTAGCGTCACGTTTGATTTCGTAAACGATACGGATACCATCTTTGTTCGATTCATCTTTGATGTTCGAAATGCCTTCCAGTTTTTTCTCACCCACCAATTCAGCAGTACGCTCAATCATCTGGGCTTTGTTAACCTGGTACGGAATTTCAGTAACAATAATTACTTCACGGTCTTTAATGTTTTCGATCTCTGCTTTTGCACGCATTACAATACGTCCACGGCCAGTTTCAAATGCTTCTTTTACACCTGTATAACCATAGATAATACCACCTGTAGGGAAATCCGGAGCTTTTACAAACTTCATTAATTCCTCTATCGTAATATCTCTATTGTCGATATAGTTTATAACACCGTCAATTGCTTCAGTTAAATTATGCGGCGCCATATTGGTGGCCATACCTACTGCAATACCAGAAGAACCATTAACTAAAAGGTTAGGTATTTTTGCAGGTAAAACCGTTGGTTCCTGCTCTGTATCATCAAAGTTTAATTGAAAATCTACCGTATCTTTATTGATATCTGCAACCATTTCTTCGGCAAGTTTGCTAAAACGTGCCTCGGTATAACGCATTGCAGCCGGCGAATCACCATCGATGTGGCCAAAATTTCCCTGACCATCTACCATTGGATAACGTAAACTCCAGTCCTGAGCCATACGAACCATGGTAAAATATACGGATGCATCACCGTGTGGGTGATACTTACCTAAAACCTCACCCACAATACGGGCCGATTTTTTATAAGGTTTTCCGCTGGTTACACCTAATCCCAACATGCCGTAGAGCACACGGCGGTGTACTGGTTTCAATCCATCGCGTACATCAGGCAATGCCCTTGATACGATTACCGACATTGAATAATCAATGTAGGCCGATTTCATCTGCTCTTCTATGTTAATTTGAATGATTTTGTCGTTCTGCTGATTTTCTAAATCTTCTGCCATAAATTATTATTCTCGTTACTTAAAACGATATTAAAAAAGGGTATTACTATAACCTTGCGAATTTAACAAAATTATGCCGAATTAAGGCATTGTGGAAAATTTTTGACCTTTGTTATAGGTTTTTCACTCCCGATGTAATTTTAAGTTATTGAAGGCTAGTTTAAGAGTTTTTGATTTAGACCTGTTTAGGTTTTTGAAAACCGCGATGTTTGTCAGATTGGGTTGATATTTTTTTGGAAATGTAGGGTGCTGTGTTAATGGCGGTCTGCAGCCCTGCTAACGCTTCAAGTCCTCCCCGATGAAACCTGTGAAACAAGCAAGCACACAATAAAAGACAAGCAGACAGTGCTTAAATCGGGTTGCGGGCTTTTCGCTATATCAGGTTTACGAATAAGGGTTCTGTATTTATATACTGATTTAAACCTCACAGCTTTTTAAAACCTGATAGGATTGATAATTTTTTTTTTGGAAATGTAGGGTTTATTGCTAATGGCAGTTTGCAGCCCTGCTAGCGCTTCAAGTCCTCTCCCGATGAAAAAATCGGGATCCGGGCTTTCCGCTTTATCAGGTTTATAAACAGGGGTTCTGTATTTATATGCTGTTTGTCGAACTAAAATTTACATTCTTAAGTAATTCTGATACTTTTGCTTTAAACCTTTTATAACATGGCAAACGAAAAGAAATCTGCAATGAGTTTTATTATGGTCACCCTCCTGATCGATTTTACAGGCTTTGGGATTATTATTCCGGTTTTGCCAAAACTTATACAGGATTTTACAGGCGGTGGTTTTGGTTTGGCAGCAGAATACGGCGGTTGGCTCACTTTAGCTTATGCATCCGTTCAATTCATTTTTTCGCCGATTATTGGTGCGTTAAGCGATCGTTACGGTCGGCGGCCGGTATTATTGAGTTCGTTGTTTGGTTTAGGTATTGATTATATTTTTCTGGCTTTCGCGCCTTCAATTGTCTGGTTGTTTGTTGGAAGGATTATTGCCGGAATTACCGGTGCGAGTTTTACCACCGCACAAGCCTATATCGCAGATGTTTCACCTCCTGAAAAAAGAGCACAGAATTTCGGCCTGGTTGGTGCTGCATTTGGTGTAGGCTTTATTTTAGGTCCGGTTTTAGGTGGTGCATTTAGTCATTTTGGTACCCGGGTTCCTTTTATGATTGCTGCAGGTTTATCGCTAATCAACTGGCTTTATGGTTATTTTATATTACCTGAATCATTACCGGTTGAAAAACGCAGGGCTTTTGAATGGAAAAGGGCAAACCCAATTGGTTCATTGGTAAGTATCGGTAAATATCCGGCACTGTTGGGTTTAATGATTACTTTATTCCTACTGTATTTTGCCAGTCACTCGGTTCAATCGAACTGGACATTTTATACCATGGAAAAATTTAACTGGGATGCATCCTGGGTGGGTTATTCCTTAGGATTTGTAGGTTTAGTAATCGGAATTGTACAAGGTGGATTAATCAGGGTGATCCTACCGAAAATTGGAGAAAAGAAAGCTGTTTATTTTGGTTTGATTTTATATGTAATCGGTTTTGTAGCTTTTGCATTTGCCAGTAAGGGCTGGATGATGTTCGCTTTTATGGTTCCTTATGGTTTGGCCGGCATAGGCGGACCAGCGATGCAGGGTTTAATTTCTAATCAGATCCCTGCAAATGCACAAGGAGAGATGCAGGGTGTTTTAACAGGTTTACAAAGTTTTGCAGCTATATTTGCGCCCTGGGCAATGACACATATTTTCGCCTATTTTATAGAGGGTAAAGCACCTGTTTATTTCCCCGGGGCACCGTTTATATTGAGCGCAGTGTTAACGTTGATAGGCTTATTTATTTGTTTGAGAAGTTTGAAGAAATATCACTGAGTTATGGACTTTTGACCATAGATATACACTGATAAACTCGGATTTTTATAGCTTTAATTATGAGTAAGTTATAAAAACCATATTTAACAGATTTCTCCACTGCGGTCGGAATGAAGATATTGTTGGATCATTCGCTATAACAACTCGTTCGCTAAATTAGCCAATTCACTCCGCTCCCCTTTTTGCAAAGTAATATGGGCATAAAGCGGATGATTTTTAGCGTTTTCGATTAAATAAGAAAGACCGTTACTTTCTGAATCGAGGTATGGTGTATCAATCTGATAAATATCGCCTGTAAAAACAATCTTTGTGTGCTCTCCTGCCCTCGAAATAATCGTTTTAACCTCATGTGGGGTAAGGTTCTGCGCTTCATCGATGATAAAGAAGATTTTGGTCAGCGTTCTGCCTCTGATAAAGGCTAATGGTGCGATGGCTATTTTTTCGGTTGTAATCAGTTCATCGATCTTTTCCGACATTTTATCATCACCAGTAAACTGTTCTTTAATAAAGCGAAGGTTGTCCCAAATCGGGGCCATAAAAGGATCTGTTTTTGATTTTGCATCGCCGGGGAGAAAGCCAATGTCTTTATTGCTCAGTGAAACGATTGGCCGGGTAACATAAATCTGCCTGAAATTTTTACGCTGTTCTAAAGCGCTGGCCAACGCCAATAAGGTTTTTCCAGTTCCGGCATTGCCCTGTATACTTACCAGTTTAATTTCAGGATCTAAAAGGGCATGAATGGCAAATGCCTGTTCGATGTTTTTTGGTTTAATCTTAAAGATAGCATCGGTAGATACTGCCGAAATAGTTTTTAAGCTGTTATTGTAAAATACGTTTGCTGTTTTTCTTTTGTTTTTAAGGATATAGAAGTGATTGCCGTTTTTAGGTGGTAAACCTATTTCGCTTGCATCGATAAAGCGCTCTTTTTTTACTTCTTCAATCACTTCGATAGGGAAATCAACCAGTTCTGTTTTGCCGGCATAAAGCTCATCTACATTTTTGATTTTACCGGTTTCGTAATCTTCAGCATTTAAATCGAGTGCTTTTGCTTTTAACCTCAGGCAGATATCTTTCGATACCAGCACTACTTTTTTATCAGGATGTTCTTCCTTTAAACTTAAGGCGGCATTTAAAATTTTATGGTCTGTTTTGCCTTTTCCGTAAACTTCTTCTGCATCTACAATTAAAGGTTTTTCGTTCAACACTACTCTAAATTTACCAGAATCTGGACTTTTTAGCGAAATCCAGTCGCTGATAATTTTTTGTTTAGAGGTTTCATCAATCAGGCGGATAAAACTTCTGGCCTCAAAGTTTCTGGTATCATTACCGCTTTTGAAATTATCAAGCTCTTCTAAAACCTGAATGGGAATGGCCACGTCATGCTCATGGAAGTTATTTATCGCATCATGATCGTATAAAATAACCGAGGTATCTAAAACGAATATCTTTTTTGACGGATTGGAGATTGATTTACCTTTTTTGGCCATTTGGTAAATTTAATATTTTAGGGATAATTAGCAGAAGATTTGGCTATTCTTTTTTGATAGGCTAACCAAAATTTGGGCAAAATAAAAACGGGGACCTTCCTCTTTCGATTCTTTTCCCCGTTTTAACTTTAAAAACAACCATAGCTGTATTTTAAAGCACCTAATTCTTGTTACTTTGATTTTTCCGTTTTCGTTAGGTTTTGCAACTTTTGCGATCCGTGAAAATTTATTTCCAACTCTTCCGTCCGTAAACTTCTTAGTTTTCAATAATCTCTGTTTGGGCCTGTTCGATTTTCTTATTCTCCAACCTTGCGGTGGTCATATATATTCTTACTCGGTTTAACCCTTTCTGAAATTAATCGTTTTCCCTGTAAACTATCCGAAACAATTCCCCTTTCGGTTCTTTATCTCTTTTGGATTGTTTTATCAGAATTCAAAGTACTTCGTATTTGATATGATCTAATTTAGCATGAAAAGGCCCATTTGTCAAGAGAAAAACGTATGTTTTTATAAACAAAGTTGTTAACTTAAAATAGCTGGTTATCAACATCTTAATTTCTTAAAATAGCCATTCTAACTGCTTACTTGTGCTTTGAATAACTTTATTAACAATTCTCTGGTAAGTACTTATACACATTTACTATTGTTTTGTTAGTCAGCTATTTAAGTCTTTTCTGCTTAAAAGTTTAAAAAAAGCAAAAAACTTAATTTTATTCGCAACAAAAAACTTCGCTATTATGTTATTTTTGTAACATGCAGATCAGGCAACCCATTAGAAATATACAAGACTTTTTACTGAGTACGTATTTTGCCGACGGTCTCCGTATTACCATTGGTGTGCTGCTCCCCTCTTTAATTCTGGCCCAGTTCGGTATGTTAAAGTACGGGATGACCTTATCGCTTGGGGCATTGTGTGTAAGCGTGGTTGATAGCCCGGGGCCAATGGTACACAGGAGAAATGCCATGCTGGTTACCACTGCATTAATCTTTACTTTTTCCATCCTAACTGGTTTAACCAATAGAAGCCATTATTTTATTGGCTTTCTTTTGGCCATATCAAGCTTTGTATTTTCAATGTTTTACATTTATGGCATCAGGGCAGCATCAGTAGGTACTGCAGTGCTGCTGATTATGGTGCTGAGCATTGATGATATCAGGCCCTGGCAAGAAGTATTGTTATATGCGGTAATGGTACTTGCAGGAAGCCTTTGGTACACCGGTTTGAGCTATTTTGTTTACCGTTTACGTCCATTCCGTCTTGTACAGCAATCGCTAAGTGATTCTATATTAGAAGTTGCCGAGTTTTTACGCGAGAAAGCCAAATTTTATCATCATAACAATAATTATGATAAAACATATTCCGATCTGTTACAACTTCAGGTTTCCGTTCATGAAAAGCAGGATGCGGTAAGGGATTTACTTTTCAGAACACGCGAAATTGTAAGGGATTCTACGCCTGAAGGAAGATTTTTGTTACTGGTGTTTGTAGATATGGTCGATCTGTTCGAACAGGTAATGTCTACTTACTACAATTACCAGCAGCTGCATGATCAGTTTGATAAAGCGGGGATCCTATCGGATTATGAAATGGCCATTAAACGGATTTCTTATGCGCTTGATGATATTGCTTTTGGCTTAAAAAGTGGCAGGACACCAGTAATTTCGAAACGTTTACTGATTGAAATTGAACGTTTGAAGATCAAAATTAATGACCTGGAGAAAAACAATCTAAACCAGGAGTACAATACATTAGGGATTATTGCCTTAAAAAACATTGAAGTTAATATTGAAAATATACTGGCGAGGGTGAAAACCATTTTCAGCTATTTCAAAATGCGCAACAGCAAAGATATCCGTCAAGCTGATGTAGATACAGAGAAGTTTATTACCAGACAAAAATTTGATTTTAAGCTTTTTACAGAAAATCTAACTTATAGCTCATCTACTTTCAGGCACTCGCTACGGGTTACTGTGGTGATGTTGTTGGGTTTTGTGGTATCGCAGCTGCTTAAATTTTCGCATAGCTATTGGATTCTGCTTACCATTCTGGTGATTTCGAAACCGGGTTTTAGTTTAACGAAAGAACGTAATTATCAGCGTTTGATCGGTACAACCATAGGTGCATTTATTGGTATGGGCGTGGTAAGCTATATCCACGATAAAAACACACTGTTTGTCATCCTGCTGATCTGCATGATCGGTTGCTATAGTTTCCAAAGGAAAAACTATGTGGTGAGTGTACTCTTTATGACGCCATATATTCTGATCCTTTTCGATTTTCTGGGCATGGGATCAATCGCGCTAGCGCGTGAAAGGATTTATGATACTTTTATAGGCTCCGGCATTGCCTTATTGGCCAGTTATTCTTTATTTCCGACCTGGGAGTATGAAAAACTTAAGGAGGCCATGCTCAATATCCTGAAAGCCAATAAGGCTTATTATGAGCAGGTAACGAAATTGTATTTCGAAAAAAATTACAACAGAACAGAATATAAACTCGCCCGGAAAGAAGTTTATGTGAGTACTGCAAATTTGGCTTCCCTATTTCAGCGGATGTTTTCGGAGCCGAAAAGCAAGCAATTATTCATAAAAGAAGTCCATCAGTTTACCGCGCTGAGCCATTTGTTATCCTCTTACGTGGCCACACTTTCCTTATACAATAAGGAGCATGAATTTATTTTTGAAAGTTTCGATGCTTTAAAGCCAATTGCGAATAACACCAATTATTTGCTGGATACAGCTATTGAAAATCTGGAGAAAGGAACGAGTACCATTGATAATGTGCCGTTAATCAGGCTAAATGATACCAGTTTAGCAATAAAAAAAGGTGAAGATCTGATACCGGAACAATTTGACCTGATCCAGAAAGTAGCTTATGATATTTATAAGTTATCGGTGAAGATTAAGCTTTAATATTGCTCATTGGAATTTAATAAGTGTTTGGTGAGCCACCAAACATGGAGTTGAAGTGTTATTTGTACTGTTATGCTGCTGTTTTTTTGATTTCCCGGCCCTTGGGATTGACACCGTCCTTCGGTAAGGACTATGTTATTATCAAAGCAAGCAAGCATAGTGACTTAAATGATGCTTAAAATATGTGTAAGATTGATTTCCAGAAAATCGGGACTGGCTCTCGGCTGAAAAGTCTTCTCGCAATGATGATGCTTATATATTGACCCTCCTATTATATTCTCCGTGATTTCTGTGTTTCCGTGGCAAAAAATAACTATGATGTGTAATAATATACGTCTTAGTAGGGCGCTTAGACCAGAATAAGTTTAAACTGTGTAGGCGCTGGCATCATTAATAGAACAGTCGTCATTCACGCGCAGGCGGGAATCCTAAAGCAACTTACAAACCCTATCAAGGCATTACGATTCCCAATCAAGTTGGGAATGTCGTATTGACCATGTAAACCAAAAAAGGTCGTGGTTTAACACCACGACCCTAAAAATATAGAACTGTAAACTTATTTAAGCGTAAGCAACTGCATCTTTTGATGCCAGTTTAGTGGTACCCATCAAATACTCATCTACCTTACGGGCAGCTTCTCTACCTTCTGAAATGGCCCAAACCACTAAAGATTGTCCGCGGCGAACATCACCTGCAGCAAAAATCTTTGCAATATTGGTTTGATAGGTGTGCTCAGAAGCTTTCACGTTTCCGCGATTATCCAACTCTACTCCTAATTTTTCAATTAAGCCTTCTTTTTGCGGATGTAAGAAACCCATGGCTAACAATACCAGTTCGCATGGAAGATCCCTTTCGGTACCAGCCACTTCTTTAAATGTAACCGGACGACCGTTTGCATCAATTTCCCATTCCACATCAACTACTTTTAATGCTTTAAGGTTTCCATTTTCATCAGCAATGAAGTTTTTGGTATTTACCGACCATGCCCTTTGTGCACCTTCCTCATGAGAAGAAGTATTTTTTAGCAACATCGGGTAATTTGGCCAAGGCATGTGTTCGTTACGTGCCTGAGGAGGCATCGGCATAATTTCGAATTGTGTAACCGATTTCGCACCGTGACGATTTGAAGTACCAATACAGTCCGATCCGGTATCACCACCACCGATTACAATTACATTTTTACCAGTAGCCATAATCTCTTCCACTTCAACAGCCCTGTTTGCCACACGTTTATTTTGTTGCTTCAGGAAATCCATAGCGAAGTGAACCCCTTTAGCAGAACGGCCATCAATTGGTAAATCGCGAGGAATGGTAGAACCACCAGCCAATACAACGGCGTTGAAATCTCTTAATAAAGTACCAATTTCCACATTTTCGCCTACATTGGCATTGCATTTAAAAATAATGCCTTCTTCTTTCATTAAATCGATACGGCGATCTACCACATTTTTTTGCAGTTTAAAATCAGGAATTCCATATCTCAATAAACCTCCGGGTGCATCATCACGTTCGAAAACGGTAACTTCATGCCCTACTTTATTTAATTGAGCAGCAGCAGCTAAGCCCGCCGGACCTGAACCAATTACAGCTACTTTTTTACCGGTTCTGATTAATGGTGCCTTAGCTTTGATAAAACCTTTTTCGAAAGCAATTTCGATAATGTGTTTTTCAATTTCCTCAATCGAAACCGGTGGGCGGTTAATACCCAATACACATGCAGATTCGCATGGTGCCGGACAGATCCTGCCAGTAAACTCCGGGAAATTGTTGGTACTTAATAAAATATTTGCAGCCATTTCCCATTTTCCCTGATAAACGGCGTCGTTAAATTCTGGTATCACATTACCCAAAGGGCAACCTGACTGGCAGAACGGTACGCCGCAATCCATACAACGGGCAGCTTGATTGTTTAATTCTTTTGCGGGTAATTCATTTAAAAATTCCCCATAGTGTTTTACACGTGTTGCAGCCTCTTCTCTTGTGGGCGCAACTCTATCGTATTCTTGAAATCCTGTTACTTTTCCCATGGCCTAGTGTGTTTTTACTTGTTGATTACGTTTGCTTAAAACTGCTTTGTATTCTTTAGGGAATACTTTTACAAAATGAGCGGATTGTGTTTTCCAATCACTTAAGATAAATTCAGCAACCCTACTATCAGTTAAGCGGATATGCGTTTTAAGTAAAGCTAAAATGCGTTCTTCATCTTCAGCCTGTAATGGATCTAAATCGACCATTTCTTTATTACACTTACGTGCAAAAGTTCCGTTGGCATCATAAACCCAGGCCACACCACCACTCATACCAGCAGCGAAATTGCTTCCGGTATCGCCAAGGATTAACACTTCACCACCTGTCATGTATTCGCAACCATGGTCGCCCACTCCTTCTACAACCGCCGTTGCACCAGAATTACGTACCGCGAAACGTTCACCTGCCTTACCGCGGGCAAATAACTCACCAGAAGTTGCGCCATAAAGGGCTACGTTACCGATAATGATATTCTGTTCTGGTATAAAAGTTGAATTGGAGAATGGATAAATGGCTAATCTTGCTCCCGAAAGTCCTTTACCAACGTAATCATTGGCCTCACCTTCTAACGATAAGGTTACGCCACGGGTATTGAAGGCTCCGAAACTCTGCCCGGCCGAACCAACAAACTTAAAGTTAATGGTATCAGGAGGTAAACCAGCACCTAAATGCACTTTTGAAATCTCGTTTGATAACATAGTACCCAATGCACGGTCGGTGTTTTTAACTTCGAAGCTTGCAAAAACAGGCTCATTATTTTCAATTGCAGGTTGTGCTGCTGCGATTAATTTGTGGTCTAAAATATGATCTAAACCATGATCCTGACCTTCGGTATTGAATAAAGGCAAGCCATTATCTTCAGCTTTATATAAAATTGCCGATAAATCAAGGTGTTTTAATTTCCAGTCTTCAGCAGGTAACTCACGTGCTTTTAAAATATCTGCCTGACCGATCATTTCATGAATGGTTCTGAAACCTAATTCAGCCATAATCTCACGTAATTCTTCAGCAAGGAAATGAAATAAGTTTACTACGTGGTCCGCATCACCGGTAAATAATTTTCTTAATTCCGGATCTTGTGTAGCTACACCAACCGGGCAGGTATTTAAATGGCATTTACGCATCATAATACATCCCGATGTTACCAGTGCTGCTGTAGCAACACCCCATTCTTCTGCACCTAATAAAGCAGCGATAGCGATATCTCTACCTGTTTTAAGCTGACCATCGGTTTGTAACACAATACGGTTACGCAATTTGTTTTTTACCAAAGTTTGGTGTGCTTCTGCCAATCCAAGCTCCCAAGGTAGACCAGCGTGCTGGATAGATGTTAGCGGAGAAGCTCCTGTACCACCATCAAAACCAGATACCAGAATAACATCGGCATGTGCTTTAGCCACACCCGCTGCAATGGTACCTACGCCTGCTTTCGAAACCAGCTTCACATTGATTCTTGCTTCACGGTTGGCATTTTTTAAGTCGAAAATCAGCTGGGCTAAATCTTCAATCGAATAAATATCATGGTGAGGAGGAGGCGAAATTAAACCAACGCCTGGTGTAGAGTGACGTACTTTTGCAATCCAGTCATCAACCTTATGTCCAGGTAACTGACCGCCTTCTCCAGGTTTAGCACCTTGAGCCATTTTAATCTGTAACTCATCGGCATTGGTTAAATAGTAACTGGTTACACCGAAACGTGCAGAAGCTACCTGTTTAATGGCCGAACGCATACTGTCGCCATTTGGCAATTTAGTATAACGCATTTCATCTTCACCACCCTCTCCGGTATTGCTCTTTCCACCGATACGGTTCATGGCAATGGCTAATGTAGAGTGCGCTTCGTGAGAAATCGAACCGAAGGACATTGCTCCTGTTGCAAATCTTTTTAAGATTGCCTCGGTTGATTCTACCTCGTTTAAAGGAACTGAAGGACGGCTATAGTTAAATTCGAACAATCCACGGATGGTGTAAGCCTGTTGCGTTTGCTCATTAACCAGTTTAGAGTATTGTTTAAAGATGCCGTAATCATTTTTACGCGTAGCGTTCTGTAATAAGTGAATGGTTTGCGGATTAAACAAATGCGCTTCACCTTTACGACGGAATTTATAAGTTCCACCTGCAGGTAATAAGTTTTCTGTCTGCGTTAACGGACCAAAACTGCGGTGATGTTTAATTAAGGTTTCTTTTGCAATTTCATCCAAACCTAAACCACCGATACGGGAAACCGCACCTGTGAAATAAGTATTGACTACTTTTTTGTTCAAGCCTAAAATTTCGAAAATCTGCGCACCCTGATACGATTGCAGGGTCGAAATTCCCATTTTAGAGAAGATTTTTAGTAAACCACTATTTACTGCATAGATATAATTTTTGGTCAGCTGTTCTGCCGATAAGCCAGATTCTTGTTGGAAACCGTTAATGGTCTCTAAAGCTAAATAAGGATTGATCGCCGTAACACCAAAGCCCAATAAAGTAGCGAAGTGATGTACTTCCCAGATATCGCCAGCTTCGATTACAATACCCACAGCACCACGGTATCCTTTGCGGATCAAATGATGGTGTACTGCCGAAACCGCCAATAAAGAAGGCATTGCCGCATGTTCCGAATCGATTGCCCTGTCGGTTAATACAATTACCTGGAAACCATCTTCAACGGCATCAACCGCATAACGGCACAAACGGTCTAAAGCTTTCGCCATAGCGCCAGGTTTACCGTCGGCCCTGAAATAAGTCTGCAAAGTTTTCGCCTGGAAAACCCCGGTATCAATACTTCTCAGCTTTTCTAATTCCTGATTGGTTAAAATCGGGTGTTTAATGGCTACACAGTGTGCCTGTTTCGGTGTTTCATCCAGCAGGTTACCCATGCTGCCCATAAAACTGGCCAAACTCATGACCACTTTCTCGCGGATCGGATCAATTGGTGGGTTGGTTACCTGTGCAAATAACTGTTTAAAATAAGAAGATAAGTGTTGAGGACGTTTTGATAATATAGCCAGAGGGGTATCGGTACCCATTGAACCGATTGGCTCTTTGGCTTCGATGGCCATTGGTTTAAGCAAAAGATCTATATCTTCCCTGCTGTAACCAAAAACCTGCTGATATTTAAAAATAGATTCGTCAGATAAACCTGTGAACATTACACGTGGTTCAGGTAATTCTTCCAAACGGATCTGGTATTGATTAATCCAATCGGCGTAAGGGCTTTTGCCGCAAACCTGTTGTTTAATTTCGTTATCGCTGATGATTCTGCCCTGCTCCATGTCTACCACAAACATTTTGCCAGGTGTTAAGCGGCCTTTTTCGATTACTGTACTCTGATCAATAGCCAATGCACCAGCCTCTGAGCCCATAATAACGCGGTCATCTGAAGTAATGGCATAACGCGAAGGGCGAAGACCGTTACGATCTAAAGTGGCACCGATCAATTTACCATCGGTAAATGCAATGGCTGCAGGTCCATCCCATGGTTCCATTAAAGTAGCGTGGAACTCGTAGAATGCCTTTTTAACAGGATCCATATCTTCATTACCATCCCATGCTTCCGGAACCAACATCATTAATACATGAGGTAAAGTTCTGCCCGCATGAAGCAATAATTCAATCACGTTATCCAAACAGCCTGAGTCGGAGTTGGTTTCGTCGATTACCGGCAATAACATATCCAGTTCTTCTGGTGTAAAATAAGCCGAAGCAAATGATTTAACACCAGCCCTGAACCAGTTTAAATTTCCCTGTAAAGTATTGATCTCACCATTGTGCGCAATAAAACGGAATGGTTGTGCCAATCTCCAGGAAGGGAAGGTATTGGTTGCAAAACGAGAGTGGACTAAACCCAAAGCCGAAACCAGGCGTTTATCGGTCAGGTCGGTAAAATAAGTACGTACCTGTAATGAAGTAAGCTGTCCTTTATATATAATGGTTTGCGCCGAAAGCGAAACGATATAAAAATCTTTACCACCATGAACGGTGTTAACGATTAGTTTAATCAGATAATTTTTAAAAATGTAGAGTTTACGCTCGAAATCTGCCCCAGGTGCTACTGCATAAGGGCGGGCGATAAATACCTGCTCAATTTCAGGTTCAACTGAAAGGGCCATGCTGCCAATGTCTGTGGTATTAACATCAACCTTTCTAAAGCCTAAAATTTCCAGGCCTAATTTTTCGGCGGCACGGTAAATCAATTCTCTGCACTCTTCTCTGGATCTGATATCCTTAGGCATAAATAACATACCCACACCATAATTATTGGTTTCAGGCAGGCTAAAGCCAGCTTTTAAACATTCATCATAGAAAAATTCGTGAGGAATCTGAATCATAATACCAGCACCATCGCCAGTATTCGGTTCTGCTCCACTTGCCCCTCTATGATCCAGGTTTTCTAAAATAGTAAGTGCATCAGAGATGATTTGATGCGATTTTCGCCCTTTCACATGTGCAACGAACCCAATACCGCAGGCATCGTGTTCAAATTGCGCATCGTACAATCCACTGTTTGGTTCCATTCTTTGCTCGTTAGTTGTTAGTGTATAGGAAACACTAAGATAGGAAAAACAATTATAAAATTACAGAGTTGATACGTTTTTTGGAAAAATTTTAGTCCTTATGTAATTTAAAGTCATAAAATTAGAATATTTTTAATTTTTGATATTAATAATTATCAAATTTGTAATGACAATATCGTATAATAATTAGCTCTTTTCAGAGAAAAACAATCCTAAAACGTTTTAATTATGAGTTTATTTATGAATTCAGCGTTTATATATAAATATATTGCATTAACCTCACAGATCAGCTCCTATTTTCTGCCATTTTAAAAATACACATTTAAAATTTATTAATTTACTAATCAGCAACATAGCTTAAAAGCAAAAAAAAATAGAAAAATGCATTTCGTGAAACAACTTCTTTTTCTACCTTTGTGGCCGGGCAAGTCTTTTACGACCAGCTCCCTTTGAACTCCCCCAGGATGGGAACATAGCAAGGGTAGAAGGTTGTAGCGGTGCGATAGAAGGTGCTTGCCCTTTTTTTCTTTTCCCTTAATCCCCTGAAGGGGGAATTAAATTCTTCAGGGTTGAATCGTAGAAACTCAAATATTTAAGAATTTATAACCATGAAATTTTTTATTGACACAGCGAATCTTGATCAAATCAAAGAAGCGCAAGATCTTGGCATTTTAGATGGCGTAACCACTAATCCTAGCTTAATGGCTAAAGAAGGTATTACCGGCGAACAAAATGTAATCAACCATTATAAAGCAATTTGCGATATCGTTGATGATAACGTAAGTGCTGAAGTAATTGCAACTACTTTCGATGAGATTGTTAAAGAAGGTGAAGCTTTAGCGGCTTTAAACCCTAAAATTGTAGTTAAAGTTCCGATGATTAAAGATGGTGTTAAAGCCATTAAATATTTCTCATCAAAAGGAATTAAAACCAACTGTACTTTAATTTTCTCTGCCGGACAGGCTTTATTGGCTGCAAAAGCAGGAGCTACTTATGTTTCTCCGTTTTTAGGCCGTTTAGATGATATTTCGAGCGATGGTTTGGTATTAATCGAAGATATCAGAACTATTTTTGATAACTACGGTTACGAAACTCAAATCTTAGCTGCTTCCATCCGCGGACCATTGCACATTGTAAACTGTGCTAAATTAGGTGCTGATGTAATTACTGCGCCATTGGCTGCAATTGTTGGCTTATTGAAACACCCTTTAACCGATAGCGGTTTAGCTACTTTCTTAGCTGACCATGCTAAAGCAGCGGGCAAGTAATATTTAAAGTCGGGAGTCTTTAGTCCTAAGTCTTGAGTCGGGTTTCCGGTTTAAGACTTAGGATTTTTTTTGTTTTATGGATAATATAAGATGTATAATGGATGATAAGCAAATTGCAGGTTACATTTCCCGTCTCCCCTCTTACATTTTACATTTTTTCTACCATTAAGAAGTTAAGGCAATTAAGGTTTTATCGGCGCTTGGTATTGGTCATTGTGAATTGATGATTGGTTATTAATTTCTTCCCATTTACATGTTTTTTGGAGAGCAAAAACAGTGCTTATCGGTTACGATAGTCCTGCTTTACATTGTATTCCGGTGATTGTCCGGGATAAAATTAATAGTTATTGAGACCGGAATGCCATTGCAATCAGGTCTAGGTGGCAGTAATAGAAGTTCTTTTGTCTGTTTAGAAATTCCGCAAAAATGATTACGCGTTATTTTGCGTTAACGATGGAAACGGCATCCTTTTTGGCTGTCATCCTGAGGGATAATTTATTTCATAAAAATCGATATAAATGACAGAAGGTTTTAATGCGGTTTATTGGCCGGGAGGAATCGTCATTGCGAGAAAGGCTTTTTCAGCCGACGAAGCAATCTTTCTAGCAAGGATCGCTAGCAGGAAAGATTGCTTCGTCGTACCTCCTCGTAATGAAGACTTTTCTTCGCATCTGTCAATGGTAACGTAGTCGAAGGACAGCCAAAAAGATATAGTGTACAGCGTGTTAAAACGCCCAAATGATCATGCTCAAGCCAATGGTTTTGATCAACAAATCAAATAACTCCGGACTTATAATTTTTTATGCCCCCTAATAGGAGACTTTAGACTAAAGACTCCCGACTAAGGACTTCTTTAACCTTCTCATAATTAATCTGCTCATCGGGTTCAATCAAAATCCCCTTCACTCCTGCTCCGTTTGCCGCTTCAACATCACGTGGTTTATCACCGATCATCACTGATTGTGCCGGGTCAATATCGTACATATCAATGGCATCTAAAATCATTCCGGAGGCTGGTTTTCTACATTTGCATTCGCCGCCAACGGTTGGGTGGTGCGGACAGTAATAAAACCCGGCGATATCGGCTCCTTTGGCCACAAAAGCATTTCTTAACAACTGGTGCATAATGGCCAGTTCCTGTTCGGTATAACGTTTCAAGGCAATGCCGCCCTGGTTGGTAATTACGATTAATAAATAACCTTCGTCGAAGAATTTTTTGAGTACAGGGATCTGGTATTCTAATATTTTAAAATCTTCTACCCGGCAGATGTAATCGTAAATTTCGTGGTTAAGTACACCGTCGCGGTCAAGAAAAATAGCTTTGTTCATTGTTAAGATATGAGATTTGAGACATGAGATTTGAGACTTAGCCCTCTATTATAATTTCGCCAAAATAAGCGAAAATTAAGGATAAAAGAAAGCCCAATCTTTACAAGACCGGGCTTAATCATAAAATTTATTTGGTTTTGGTTATTTTAACTTTAGTCCGGCTTTATGGCCTTTTATAGCAAAGAACAAAATATAAAGGTAACAAGGCAATACGGTTAACAGATAGGCTAACTGAAAATTGACATGTAATTTTTCATTTAAAAAGGCATACAACAATGGCATTATGGCACCACCTGCAATACCCATTACCATAATGGCTGAACCAATTTTGGTAAATTTTCCTAAATGACTGATGCCAAGCGGGAATATAGCTGGCCACATTAATGAGTTTGCCAAACCAAGCAAGGCTACAAAAATTACAGCGAACCAGCTCGAAATGGCGAAAGATAAAACCGTAAATATAATACCTAAAATGGCGCAGATGCGAAGTGCTTTTTGCTGAGAGATGTATTTTGGAATGGTGATAATCCCGATGATATAACCGATTAACATACTAAAAAGGGTAATCGAGGTTAATTTACCACTAATTTCTACGCTGATGCCCAATTCGCGGCCATAAATGCCGATAATATCGCCTGCCATTACTTCTGCACCAACATATACAAAAATACAAAGTGCACCTAAAAATAAGTGAGGAAACTGAAAAATACTGCTGTGTTTCACTACTGCACCTTTACTTTCGTCAACGATATCTTCTTCAACCTCTACCTCTGGCAGATCAGTAAATTTGATAAAAACAGCAAACAGACAGAAAACGATGGCCAAAACAATGTATGGCATATTTACACGACCTAAAACATCATTCAACAATTGCTCGTGTACCGCACCTGTAGCTGCTTTGATCTGTTTTTCTACCTCTGAAGCGTTTTTCAAAAATAAACTGCCCATAATCAAGGGAACAATCATTCCGGCGAATTTATTACAGATCCCCGCAATACTGATCCTTTTTGCCGCACTTTCGATTGGGCCAATAATGGTTAAATAAGGGTTAGAAGCCGTTTGAAGCAAAGCCAGGGCTGCCCCCTGAACAAAAATACCAGTCAGGAATAAACCGAAAGTACGTGTTGATGCTGCAGGGATAAATATTAATGAACCTAATCCTAAAATCACCAGACCTAAAACAATTCCATTTTTAAAGCCCACCTTTTTCAGGATCCACGATGATGGCAAAGCTAAAAAGAAGTAAGCCATATAAGAGGCAAAGGTTACAAAGAATGCCTGTAAGTTAGATAGGCCGAAAGATAATTTAAAGAATGGGATGAGTGTGCCGTTTGCCCAGGTTACAAAGCCGAAAATAAAAAATAAAGCACAGATGATAATTAATGGCTTTGGCCCCTGCGTGTGGCCCGATTTGGTTGTTTGTTGCATAAAGGTTGGTTCGGTTTAATTTGTTGCGGCCAAACTAAACAATAATAATTTAAAATATAGGGGTCAAACGTTTGCGTGATTTTAAATTTATTTTTAATTGGAACTTACACACCTGAAACCCGTGTGTTCCAGGCCCGTATCGGTAGAGGTTTTCATTCTTGAGGTTACGCGGTATCCTTTGCAATAAGAAGCATTGCACATAAACGAACCTCCCCTAACCACTCTTTTGGGTACTGTTGGTTCCATGGGGTCGTAACTGTCTGTGGGGCCCGTAGGATTGTTGCTTACACCCTGCAGTGTGGCATAATAATCAGGGCGGTACCAATCGCTGCACCACTCCCATACGTTGCCCGCCATGTCGTACAATCCATATCCATTCGCTTTGAACTGTTTTACAGCGGCTAATCCGTTGTGCCCATCCCAATCGGTATTTTTGACGGGGAAACTGCCCTGCCAGGTATTGGCTTTAGCTTTGCCTTTTTCGATATCCTCATTTCCCCATGGGTATTTCTGGTCTTTTAAAGCACCTCTTGCAGCATATTCCCATTCTGCTTCAGTAGGTAAACGTTTGCCCGACCATTTGCAATAAGCCATGGCATCATCCCACGAAACATGTACCACCGGATAGTTCTCTTTTCCTTTGATATCGCTTTTAGGGCCATGCGGATGTTTCCAGTCGGCACCTTTAACCCAGCGCCACCATTGTGAGGCATCGTTTAAAGAAGTGATGCTTTTGGGTTGATAAAAAACCAAAGATGCCGCCACAAAAACGCTATCGGGTGGTTTCGGTGTACCTGCCGGAAGTTGTTTCTTCATTTCTTCCCAATCGGGCTTGCGCTCGGCCGTGGTTTTGTAACCCGTTGCATCTACAAATTTTTTAAAATCGCCATTGGTTACTTCGGTTACATCGATCCAAAATGAGGATAATTTAACCTTGTGCTGAGGATATTCATCATCCCTGCCCTCTTTATCAGAGGCGCCCATTGCAAATTCGCCTGCGGGAATTAAAACCATGCCCTCGTGACTCACTTTATTGGAAGCAAAACTGGAAGAATCTTTTACGGCACCAAAACGGCTGGGCATATTCTTTTCGCATGAAGCCAGTGAATCCTGCCTGTGTTTAGCCTTTTCTTCTTCTTTGGCACGATTAGATTTACAAGAAAATATAAACAGGAGCGGCAAAAAAAACAGGAAAGAAAGAAATTTATACATGGCAGAGATTAAATATGGAGCGATAAAAATATCAAATCTATTTAAAAAACAGAAGGTAAATAATTAATTCGCCTATAAATCAATACAGTAAGGGATTTGGTGATTTTTTATTTGCATGAAATACATCAGAACCCTATATTTGCACCACTTTAAAGGAAACGCACAACGTTTTTAAACAAAGTAGATTCCGTAGCTCAGCTGGTAGAGCATTACACTTTTAATGTAGTGGTCCTGGGTTCGAATCCCAGCGGGATCACGAGAATAAATGAAACCTCTGTAAGTTATTACTTGCAGAGGTTTTTTAATTTTGGCGTCCATACAACTTGTCAAAGTCAATATAGCTGTCAAATAAAATAATCAATTTTAAGAGATAACAGTAGGAACTTTAGTGACACAGCGTCTTCTATTTAAATTCCAAATCCAATTTTTGTGGTTGCTTCTTTCTCAGCTCCTTTTGGCAATAAATTAAGCAAACCACTATTTATCTCTGATAGACGCTCCCAATTATTACTTTCGATTGCAAAATTTCCTGCATCAATTAAACTTTTTGCTTGTGCTTGGTCATTCATTCTAGTCTGACTATTTTTACACCATTGAAAAATATTTGATAAAAATTCTGGAGTCCTCCATCTAATTTTCCCAACAATAGAATGTATTTCATCCGACTTTTCTTGAATTTTCAAAGGGCTATTTGTGGCAAAAAACACACTTTCTTGCGCTACTATGTCGTTAAATATTTTTCTCTCATGATCGTTACCGTTCTCATCCAATATTTTTTTGCATTCATCTTTTATTTCGAAGTAGTGTGCTTTTACTTGTTGAATTCTTTTATTTTTTGTCGCACTATCAATTTCTTGAGCAATTTTTCTTTTCTTATCTTCCAATTGATAACGTTTGTCCGTAACATCATCACCTGTTAAACTTTCAGTTTCTTCACTTACGGATTCCATTTGTTTTTTCAGTTTACTTAAAGCGCTCGCTGTTTCATAATCTTCTCTATCAGTTGCTTCTTGTATTTCTAACTCTAATTTATCCGATAAATCTTCAACTTGTTCTTTTAAGAATTCTATTGTCGTATGCCTTTCTTTCGGATTAAAGGTTTGTTTAAATTCTTGATCTGCCATATTTAGATAAGCCGAAATTGTAATGTCTCTTGATTCCGAAATTGAAATTGTGATTTCTATGTCCGAACCCTTTGCAATATCTCTTGTGATTTGAGTCCCTCTAATTTCCATAAAACCTATACCTTTATTGGCTTCAGGTAGTGCTAAATGAGAACCCTCTAGAACATTAATGTAAATAAAATCATCATTGTTTCCTTTTATTAAACCCTTATTTAGTGGAAAACTCGTTCCTTGTGAACGTAGTGGTAGAATTGAATTTTTAAAGAAAATCGCCTTTAATCTTGTTTTCCCTGGGTTGTCGTAATCATCTACTTCTAAACAAATATCTTCTGGAATTGGTTGTCCGCTTATTCCAAAGCCACTATTAATTCCTATTGGTTCAATATCTGTTTCAATAATATTATTTTCAATGTCATAAATTACAAGTGAAAAGAAATTGAATGCTCCATTGACTAAAGGCAAATCTTCACTTATCCTTTCTGAAAGATTTTTAATTCCGCTATCAAAACCACCATCCTGTCTTGTTATTCTATACAAAAGTCCGTCTGTGTTTCCAGTAATTCTTGCAGAAAATAATTCATCCTTTTCTTTTGATGCTTTATTGTATGATGTTTTTACCGAAATACTAGAATGTTTGGCTTTTCCAGATTTCTCTATTTCTTTGCGTTTTGTCGCTGCGTAATAAGCCGCACCAATTGCAACTGCTGTTGTCGGGTCTATTTCGCAGTTTACTGATATTTGTAAAACTTCTTCTACTCGTGTTCTTACATAAGGTATGTACGTAGATCCACCAACCATTAATATAAATTGTAAATCAATCTGTGTTAATGAATTTCTAGTCAGAATTTGTTTAATCATTTCATTAATCCCATCAATATTTGGTCTAATGAGTTCATTAAATTCAGAACGAGTAATTACTATTTCTATATCAACATCATTCCCATCTTCATCCTCAAAACCAGAGACTTCGATTTCTGCAGAAGTTTTTGCTGAAAGAATAATTTTTGCATCTTCTGATAATCTTAAAAGCTTTAAATAGACAGCATTTAATTTACCTGAAGCACTTTTCATCTTCTCTTCCAAATCTGAAAACTTATAATTTTCATAAAGTTTAGGAATTATAATTTTTTCAACTATTAAATTATCAAAGTCAGCCCCACCTAAGAAATTATCACCTTCATGGTCTAAAACTTTCATCTCTCCGTCTTTGATTTGGATCAATGCAACATCAAAAGTTCCACCACCGAGATCATAAACTAACCATTGTCCTTCTTGCATTTCCTTTTCTTTCTTCATATTGGCATAAGCCAAGCTTGCTGCAATTGGTTCTTGTAATAAAACAACTTGTTTGAATCCTGCTAAGATACCTGCTTCCTTTGTTGCGTTTGATTGTATCGTATCAAATGAGGCTGGAATAGTAATTACAACAGCGTCTAGGCTGTCTCCTGTATTTACAAATGTTTTTAATTCTTTTAGTACTTGTGCAGATAACTCTATAGGTGTTTTTGATTGATTTAAAGATTTTACAGGAAAACTTTCAGATGTTCCCATTTTCCGTTTAAAAACACTTTTTACATTTTGTGGCTCTCTTTCGGCAAAAACTCGAGCTTGTTTGCCTACAAGTATTTTATCTTTTTTATATCCAACTATTGAAGGCAAGGTTCTTGACCCCATATCTTGTGGATTTGAAAAGATAAAAATTTCTCCTTTCACAAATTTTGCTATGGCACTGTTAGTTGTACCTAAATCTATTCCGTAATTAATTGTATTTTCCATTTGTATATCCTTGTACTTCTTATTGAACATTATTTGACTGAACTATCACAACTGCTGGCTGTACAATTACTTTAATTAACTTTTCATTTTCTTGATAAGCATAAAATATAATTGGTTTTATAACTTCTATAATTTCAAGATTTTCAACACCAGTCCCTGCAATTGTAGCTTCACAATCTGTTCTTGTATCTGTGTAATGTTCATCTATCGGATTATGGTACGATAACCCAATAGTAGATGTTCCTTTAAAAAAATCATTCTCCATAATACTTTTCATCTTATTGATGTTTCTCTGAATAGAATTATCTTCTTTGAGATTTTGAGATTTTTTCTCGATTTCAAATATTTGATTCATAAAATCAAGATAAGACTGGGGCACTTTGACCGTTACTTTTTTTATTTCTTGCATTTTTTTATTTTTAAATATATCAGGCACTTGGTTTTGAAAATGTCCAACCTTGTTTCATTCTTTCACTTAAAATAGGGTGATTTTTTAAAGATGAATTAGAACCATCTTTGATGCCGTGCTTTTCAACAGAATTACTCTGAACCATAGTTCCAATAACCCAACCTATAACACCACCTATTATACCACCTAATATGAAGTGACTTTCCTCTGTTATAGCTCCCACAATAACACCTAATACTAAAAAAGCAAAAAAGTATATAGAGAACTGATTACTACCTTTTGAATGCACTTCTTTGCAAGATTTGCAACGGGGAATGGTTACTGTATTATAAGAAAACTCAACTTTTCTTGGAATATAACTTCTATATGTTTCTTTATATATCGTTTTTAATATTGCTGAATTATCATCTGGATTATTAACGTCACAAAAATAACATACTAAAATACCCTTATGCTTTTTTTCAAGATTTTGAAGATTTAATAAATCTTCATTAAATTTCCTTTTATCAACACTGCTTACATCAATTTGTAGGGCAATCTTTATTGAAGCAATAGCATTTTTTATATCATTGTGTTTATTCCACATAGATATTGATATACCTCTAATCGAATAAGCTATTTGAGTTCTGGTATCATCAGCAAAAGCAGATAAAGAATTTAATTCACCAACACTAAATAATTTGCTTATTTTCTCATATACTGAGGCTGAGGATAAACTTTTATCCTCTATTTTATTGTCGTATTTCCCTAATAATGTAAGAATATCAGACCATTTTTTTAAGTATGGGGCATTCTTAAGCTGCTCAATTTTCTCAAGATTTCTTTTACTTATTATTTCGAAGTTTCTTTCAAATGTTGGTCTATCCAGTCCACTTATATCTAATGTTAATAGGTACTCTGTTAAATCAGTGGACACTTGCGTTGTATCAAATGTATCCCAAATGGCATTTGATAAAAAATTGATTGAATTTGCAACCTTTAAAATCTGACTTTGAAAATACTCTGGCAGATAATGGAGTAAATGAGCTGAAAAATAAGTTTTCACCAATGAAACAGTTTCATGAATATTATCTTCAACATATCCACTATTGCCGTTTTTTAAGTCTTTTGTGATCTCATCTATTTCCAGTATTCTACTTTGAAGAATACTAGAAATGCTTTTATAAGCTAGATTAATATCCTTTTGAGCAATCAATGAGGATGTATTTAAAATTGCTTTAAGTTCTATTTCGTTTCCATTTTCGAAAGCAGATAAAAGGGCTTTATCAAATTTTTCAGCAAAATAATGGCTTATGAAAGCTTTGAATTCTGAAAGATTAAAAATACTATCCTGTTTAAAATTTTTAAAAACTTTGCTATCTCCATTTACTAAAAAAGTATTAAGCATTTTATTTGATAACAGATACAAATAGAATTCTGTAAAATCACGATTTGCAAGCTCATCTATAACCCTATCACAGTCGCTTTTTGTAAGTAAAAGCCCGTAATATTCAAAAAAACCACTATCAGACAAATCTATTTCTGCATGTAACTTGCGCTTTGCTTTTTTAACTACTTCACTATTTATCGTTGATGCATCACTAAATTCTAATAAATCTAATATTTCAATTGGGTTGATATACTGCATATATAATTCTACGTATTTTTTAATCTAATATCTTGTTTGTTATTTTATCTTACTAAGAATGGATATGTTTTCAGAATTCAAATAAGTTAATAAGCTATTTATTTATTATATATAATTTAAAGCTTTGTGTAATTGTTATTTAACAATAAAGAATATTAGTTTTTTCGATCTGATTCTAAATTAAAAATACTTTACTGTAATTTATTTTTTCCTTAATTATTGTTTACCAATAATGACATTTTATTTTTAGTTTAATTTACGGGAATCCGTAATTATAATTTACTTATGACGGATAACTAGTTACTTCTACAGTTTCCTTAAAATCAGATTTACATGCACCCATCCTGTAATACTTATAACATGCGGGAATGATTGTTAAATTGAGAGTCATTTTTTTTAGGTGAGTTAACTGTTCTTATTTTGAATATTTTTGTGGCAAAAAAATCTTTTAGATTAGCTTCCTTTCTATGTTTGGTTTTCAAGTCTACACCTCAAACTGCAAACCACTCAAATACCTGTACAATCCCTGTTCACTCCTCATCAGTTCCTGATGGGTACCCGATTCAATAATCTGTCCCTTTTCCATCACCAGAATCCTGTCTGCTTCACGAATGGTTGATAAACGGTGCGCAATGATGATAGAAGTACGACCGGCCATTAATTCTTCAAGCGCTTCCTGTACCAAACGTTCCGATTCAGAATCGAGCGAAGAAGTGGCTTCATCTAAAATTAATATAGACGGGTTTTTTAACAGCGCCCGGGCAATGGCAATGCGCTGACGTTGCCCGCCTGATAGTTTTACTCCACGTTCACCAACCACGGTTTCGTAGCTTTCAGGAAATGTGCTGATAAAGTCATGTGCATTGGCCCGTTTCGCGGCCTGTATAATTTCTTCTTTGGTGGCCGTTAACTTGCCATAAGCAATATTTTCCAATATCGTTCCGCCAAATAACATCACATCCTGCGGTACAATCGCGATCTGATTCCGGATATCCGTAAGTGAATAAGCCGAGGCAGGTTTGCCATCGAACAATATTTCGCCACTTTGCGGATGGTAAAATTGCAGTATCAGTCCTGCAGTGGTCGATTTACCCGAGCCACTTGGACCTACTATCGCTATTTTTTGTCCGGCTTTGGCCTCAAAAGATACCTGGTTTAATACTTCTACTTCCGGCCTTGAGGGATAGGCAAAATTGATGTGGTTGAAAGCGAGATTCCCCACGATTTTTTGTTTGACCACATTATCCTTTTCCGCTATCGATACCGGTTCTCCCTGCTCTCCCAATATCTCCAGCACCCTTTCGCTGGCGCCAACAGCCTTTTGCAGGTTGGCAAAAAGTTCGGGAAAACTGCCCAGCGAACTGCCGAGGAACATGGCATAAAGTGAAAATTTCAACAATTCGCCAAAGGTAATTTCCTGCTGACTCACCAGGATACAGCCGTAGCCGATTACTCCCAGTACACTTCCAAAAACGCAGAGCACAATAAAAGAAACAAACATGCCCCTGTATTTCGCACCTTTAATGGCAATATCGGCAACTTCGCGGATGGTATTCTTGTAACGTGTGGCTTCGAATGCTTCGTTAACAAAGGCTTTTACATTCGAAATGCCTGATAAGGTTTCTTCAACGATACTGTTTGATTCGGCCATTTTATCCTGGGCCTGGCGCGAAATCTTTTTAATAAAGCGGCCAAATAACACCGCAAACACAATCATTACGGGTAAGATTAAAAGCAGGGCAAATACCAGTTTTTTTGAAATGATGGCCATAAAAACAATCCCGCCCACAAACAATACAAACTGCCGCAACATCTCTGCAATGGTGGTGGTTAACGTATCCTGAACCTGCGACAGGTCGGCAGAGATTCTGCTGTTCAGTTCACCTACCCTGCGGTTCGAAAAGAAGTTCATCGGCAAGGTAATCAATTTGAAATAGGTGTCGCGCCTGATGTCGGCCAGGGAACGTTCTGCTACATTAACAAACCATAAGATTCTGAAATAAGAGACCACCGCCTGTACTGCCAATACAATAAAGGCCAACATTAAGATGCCCTGGATGGTGCCCGGCAGGTAACTATTGCTGTGTTTACCCTGTGCAGTATCGATTAAGGCGCCTATAAAAGACGGGAAGGCCAGTCCAACCAAGCTCGATAAAAAGAGGAAAAACAACGCCGCAATGAATTTGCCGCGATAGGGTTTTAGGTAAGTAAGCAAACGGGCAACATTGCCCAAACTTTTCCTGTTTATTTTTGCTTTTGATAATTCAACGCCCGGTGCATTTCCGCTGTTTAACTGTTTTCTTGCCATTATTTTTATCTTGCTCTTATTGGGATATGGTTTCCTTCTATTGCTAATTTTTGTACGAAGAAGGATTTTGATAGTGAAGACGGATCAATAGCAAAAATACTTTAAATATCTTCAGAAATTTAAGCAGGTTACTCTCCTTACCTGTTTTTGAAACCGGTTATATAATTTTTACCAATTGACTGCAAGGATACCGATAGAGATCAGTTTGAGATAGTGCGGGGGCAATCGCAATGGGTATAACTAAAATGGTAAGTATTTAATGGTGTTGTTTGAACAGCCATTTCGGGATTTCTTCATCTAGCAATAACGGAATGGCTATATTATTATGATCCAGTTCGGGATAGGTAGTGAAAATGACCCTTTTATTTTTTTTGAGTTTTGCAAAAAGTGCCACACTTCCGCTGTACGGATTTTCTGTATCTTTTGCGCCATGGATTAACCAGATATTGCTGTTTTTTAAAGCTTCTACATTCGAAAAATCGGGAACTGCTGCAACCGAAACCATACCTGCAAACTGTTGTGGTGCAATGCTGAGCATATTTTGTGCTGTAGATGCGCCCATTGAATATCCAACGAGGTAAATTCTTTTGGGATCTATACCGGCATATTCTTTCTGCAGCGCAGTGATGAGTTTCATCACCGTATAAACTTCCTCAGATGGCTTTGCGGATAACAGGCCATTTTCAGCCACAGCATAATCAGAGGAGCGCGTGCTGAATTGCGGCGCCAGAACAAAACATTTATATTTTTTATAAATTTCATCCCTTATCCATATTCGTGATAAAGGTTCGAGCTGTTTTTCATTATCGTTGCCGATACGTGTAGAATTGTGCAGCACGATCACCAATGGATATTTTGTACCTTGTTTATCATTTTCAGGAAGTAAAAAACGGTAGGGCAATTCCCTGCTTCCCTGCCTGTATGTCCGCTTTTCAAATTTATCTGCAGGGAGGTGGTTAAGTATAGCCCTCGTTTGTGCAGCCCTTGCGCTGTCGATTTTAACCATACAGCTGTTTTGGGTTTGGGCAAAAGAAAAATTTGCGGTGAGTAAAGCGGTTAGGCAGAGGATGAGTCGGAACTTGTTGTGCATAGCATTTAAAAAGCGTTATACCGCGAATATAAATTTATTTAGTGATCCTGCCCAACTTATTGTATTACTTCTCTGCAAACTTCTCTATAGCTTCGGGCGTTACCGGAGTAAAAAGGTTCACCAGGTTGCCATCAGGATCTCTTAATAATAAAGATTGATTGCCCCAGGGCATAATAGTGGGTTCTTGCACGATTGTGCTTTTTAAGGAATCTGCTAATTGTTCGAAACGCCGCTGCACATCGTCAACCCTGAATTCGATAATCATGCTACGGTTCTGTGCAGGTTGGGCAATACCATCACCGCCAAAAAACTGTAAAGTCCGTGTACTCCCAATGGCTAAAGTTGCGCCCGGAGTTTTTAATTCGGCAAAATCAGGCGTGTACCTGGTGGCCGTTAAACCTGTTAACTGTTCATAAAAACTGATGAGTGTTTCTACCTGGGCGGTAATGATGCGGGTGGATATTAAATTCATTGCTAATTATTTTAATTGTGCAACGAAGGTATCTGGTGCTTATGACAACTGTTTGTCAGGGCTTGTAAAGTTTTTTTCTTTTTCCTGTAAATATTCCTGCAGACTGAGCTGATGCGTGGCAAATTTAAGGTCGGTAGAATAAACTGCCTCTATCCTATCTAAACGGAACATCCTGAAATCATTTCTTAACCGGCAAAAGGCAATCAGCGTCCAGTGTTGTTGCATGCTATAATAAAACGCAAAAGGTTCGATTAATCTTGCTGAACTTTCATTTTTACCTTCCGCCTTGTAGTGAATCCGCAATACACTAAAACTGGTGAGTGCATTTTGGATAGTGGCTAATGAATTGCTGGTGGGCTGCTCCATACTTGCAGGACTCACAGCAACGCGTTTAGAAAGCAGTTCTACTTTATCTTTGGTGCTATAATTCAGCACAGCTTTTACCTTATCTACCGCTTCCTTATAAGTATCGATCAATGAACTGTCTTTATTCAAGTTGATCAATTGCTGGGCGGTGATCAGCGCATTGGCCTCCTGTTCGGTAAACATTATCGGGGGAATTTTATAACCTTCAGCCAGTGAGTAACCTTTTCCTTCGAAACTGGCGATGGGCACGCCAATTTGTTCCAGCACCCTGATGTCGCGGTAAATGGTGCGCACACTTACCACAAACTTTTCTGCCAGATCGTTAGCGTTTATCAGTCGTCTGGTTTGCAGTTGCAATAGGATGGCGCTCAGGCGGGTAAGCCTTTTCATATCGGTGTGGGTGCTCATGGGGTTCGGAATGTGTGGCCAAATATACGAAAGGGATAGGCAGCCTGAGATTTGTAAAAAGGTATGATTAGCGTATTATTTTTTTGAAAACGAATGTCAGTATTTCTTTGGGGGCGGCAGTCCTGCTATCGCTGTTAGTCCTCCCCCGATGAAACCTGTGCAACAAGCAAGCACTCAATAAAAGACAACATAAACGGTGCTTAAATCGGGCTCCGGGCTAACCTGCTCTATCAGGTTTATTTAACAATGTTTGGTTTTTCATGGCAGTAAACCTTTGCCTGGCACCCATTAGCCACGGATGCACGGATGAACACAAAAGATTTTTTAAACGATGATTGCTTTCCATGCCACAAACCCTTGTTCATAGCCCCGATTGGATGGATGCCCCCGATTTTTCATCGGGGCAGGAAGTAAAGCGGGACTATAGGTACCGACTGGCACAGCAACTGCGCTCCAAATGATCAACTCATCTTAATAATCAGCCACAGATGCACGGATGAACTCGGAAAAATTTTTGAAACGATAATTGCGTTCCATGCCATAAACCCTTGTTCATAGCCCCGATTGGATGGATGCCCCCGATTTTTCATCGGGGCAGGAAGTAAAGCGGGACTACCAGTACCATGCAGCACAGCAACTGCGCTCCAAATGATCAAACATCTTAATAATCAGCCACGGATGCACGGATGAACACGGAAGATTTTTTAAACGGTGACTACTTTCCATGCTACAAACTCCATCGCTGGCGCACGCGCAATGTAATTAAGTTAAGGTTTTTAACCACGGATGTACACAGATAAACACGGATTTTTATATCTGTGTTCATCCTTTTTATCTGTGGTTAAATTATTTTTCGCCTTCGCTGGCGTACGTGTGCCGCGTGTGAAACTTACGCTCAATATATTGTCTTTCCACCAGTCATAAAACATTTCACAGTTAAAACGATATCTTACCGTTATCTTAAACCCCTGAAATTATTTTTTTCTAAATTCTTCTTTTCCAAAATATTTCGTATTATTACCTAAGCTTTATCCCAAGCATAAACATCCCGAGTTAATTTATTGTTTTACCTAATTTGAAAAGCTTATGGCAAGCTCGGAAGGCGGCTATGCAAAAAATGCGGCCAATTTAAAAGATTTAGTTATCCGTTTAAAAACATTGGGAAACACCTACAAACCGCCCCAACCTGCTTATGAAATTAAAGCATTGGAGCAATTATCAAAAGATGCAGATGCTGCATCGCGTGCGGTGAGTAAGGTTTTGCCGGTATATGCAAAAGCGGTTGATGAGCAGGAACTTATTTTTAAACCACTTGGCAGCTTAATTACCAAAAGCTTTAATTATTTAAAGGCTGCAACAAAAAATGCAGCAGAATTACAAACTGCCAAAACAATTGCAGATCGGTTAAGAGGGGTTTCTAAAAATCGAAAAATAAATGATGATGGTACTACAAGTGCTCACCAGTCATCCACATCTTATGATAACAAGATAGAAAATTTTAAGCAGTACATTGATGTTTTGGCTGCCAGCCCTGTTTATAAACCTGCAGAAAAAGAGATTGGTATTGCTGCTTTCCAAACCTTGCTTGAAAGTATGGAGCATAACATTACCGCTGTAGCGCTTGCCAAAACGCCTGTTGATGAGGTAAGGAAAAAACGCTTTGAAATTTTTTACGGTCAGCCAAATGGTTTGATCGATATTGTATCCGGAGTAAAAAATTACATCAAAGCAGCGCTAGATAAAAGCCACCCTCAATATAAACACCTTATGGGCTTAACTTTTACAAGAACAAGCGCAAAATCGTAAGTATTCATCCCCCCTGTTTTTGAAGTGGAGCCTATTCAGTTGTGAGTAGGCTCTTTTTTTATATTGAACAACCCTTTAATTTAATTAGTCAATGTACATTTTTAATTAAAGCATGTACATTTTTAATTTATGTCTGTACAATTTTAATTAGTGCATGTTTATTTTTAATTAAGACATATAAATATCTAATTAATGCATGTACATTTTTAGTACATGCATGTACAATTTTAATTCATGCTTATGCATTTTTAGGTCGTAACTATATATCATCCTTTTTATGATATCAAATCAAATTTATAAACCTACGGGCACAGCAACTGTGCTCCAAATGATCAACTAATGGTTAGCCACGGAAACACGGATGAACACGGAAGATTTTTTTGAAGCGGTGATTGCTTTCCATGCCACAACCTCATGTCCTTAGCCCCGATTGGATGGATGCACCCGATTTTTCATCGGGGCAGGAAGTAAAGCGGGACTATCGGAACCGACCAGCTGTAGCCTTGCGCTCCAAATGATCAAACATCTTTATGGTTAGCCACGGAAACACGGATGAACACGGAATATTTTTTTGAAACGATGATTGCTTCCCATTCCACAAACCCTTGTTCATAGCCCCGATTGGATGGATGCCCCCGATTTTTCATCGGGGCAGGAAGTAAAGCGGGACTACCGGTACCGACCAGCAATAGCCTTGCGCTCCAAATGATCAACTAATGGTTAGCCACGGAAACACGGATGAACACGGAAAAACTTTTGAACATCTTAATGATTAACCACGGCATGAACACGGAAGATTTTTTGAAGCGGTGATTAAATTTGAAATACTACAGAATAAAAAAATGATAGAGCTTATTAATGTCCGATTCGTACATTAGGCCTATAAACCCACAAAATATTAACGATGAGCAATTATTCATTAACAGCACTCCTTTCCATCCCTGAAGAAGCTGGATTTTATTTTCCTAACAGACATTTTGAATACATTTCGAGTAAACCACTTTATCAGATCATGATCGAGAAACTCGAAGCAATTGGTAAAATTGATAAAATCATCATTAATACCGATTCAAACATGCTAAAAAGCTATTATTCGCGCTCAAACAAAACAAAAGTAATCGACGTTTACCGTGCCGAACCCCAGGAAGTAGAATTGGAACTAACTTCGGACAGGTTGACTACCGAATTACTTAAACATGCAGAAGGTGAGCATTTTCTGCAGCTTGGTCCAATTTTCCCTTTTCTGAAACTGGAAACAATCGAGCGGGCCATTCAGATGTATGATGAGTACGTGGTTAATGCTGAAGACCCTAGGTACGATTCTGTATTTTCGATAAGGACGCTGAACCGCAGGTATTACGACAGTGATACCGATTTTATACGTGAAGACCGACCTAATACTTTTGTGGAGGATGGCATATTGCATATTTTTAACCGAACTGCATTCCTGGCCAATGGTAACCGTAAGGTGGGTAAAAAGCCGTATTCATGCGGGATTGATGAAATCGAAAATTTAGCGGTTGATTCAGAAGAGAACCATCAGCTTGCAGTTTTCATCAGCGAGCATCGCAACCGCTTTCCGCGTGTATTCAGGTAGATAAGGTTGATTTAAAATTATTTTAAACCAAATGGTTATGAAAGCCTCGCAGCAATGTGGGGCTTTTCGGTATAATCAGGTTAATAATGGTTTCGGCTAAATCAAACGCAGATTTGGATAAATCCTGTTGCTTAAAGCTATTGATATTTGTATTAACAAAAGAAAATCAATTATGCGCGTATTTGTTACAGGAGCCACAGGCTTCGTAGGTACTGCCATTGTGCAGGAATTAATTAACAACGGCCATCAGGTATTGGGATTGGCCCGCTCGGAAACTTCGGCTCAAAAACTGATCGATGCTGGTGCGGAAGTTCACCGTGGTGACCTGGAAGATCTGGACAGTTTGCGCAGTGGAGCGGCAGCTGCAGATGGCGTGATCCATGCGGGTTTTATCCACGATTTTACCCGCTTTGCGGAAGTTTGCAAGGTCGATCAAACCGCTATAGCAACCATTGGTGAAGTACTGGCCAGCGCTAACCGCCCCCTGATAGTTACTTCTGGTACGGCCCTGGTGAGTCCGGGTAAACTGGCCACCGAAGATACCCGCTCCCCTTATAATCCGGCATGGCCAAGGGCTTCGGAACAGGCTGCCGATTCGGTAGCAAAGCTGGGCGTGCGTACAGCAGCCATCCGCTTATCGCCATCGGTACATGGCGAAGACGATAAACATGGATTTATCCCCATATTGGTTAACATCGCCAGAGAAAAAGGCATTTCAGCTTATATTGGGGATGGACTTAACCGATGGAATGCGGTACACCGTTTGGATGCCGCACGTTTATACCGTTTGGCTTTAGAAAACATCACCGCAGGCACTTGCTTTCATGCGGCTGCTGAGGAAGCCATTACCGTTAAAGCGATAGCCGGGGCCATAGGTAAACAACTTAATATTCCGGTGGTATCAATCACTCCAGAAGCAGCTGCAGAACATTTTGGCTGGTTCTCTCAAATGGCTGCAATCGACTGTCCGGCATCAAGCAAATGGACACAAGAGCAACTAAAGTGGCAACCAGCGCAGGCTACTTTACTTACTGATATTGAAAACGGCATTTATACTCAAAATAAACCATGAAAATAGTTGTAACCGGTTCCTTAGGGAACATCAGCAAGCCTTTAACTGAAATGTTAATTGCCCGGGGCCATGCGGTAACCGTGGTGAGCAGTGATGCGAAAAAACAGGCCGATATTGAAAGCTTAGGCGCTACAGCTGCTATTGGTTCAATTGCCGATGTTGCCTTTTTATCCAGCACTTTTAAAGGTGCAGATGCTGTTTATACCATGATTCCGCTCAGTTTTACGGAGCCAGACCTGGGCGATTATATGCACCGCATGGCTTTAAATTATAAGCAGGCCCTTAAAGAAGCCAATACCAAACGAGTAGTGTTACTAAGTGGTTGGGCGGCAGACCTGGTTAAGGCTGAAAATGTAGAATACCTGTTTGATGGTCTGGAAGCTTCCATTACCATCATGCGACCGGGAGCCTTTTATACCAATTTTTACCAATCGATGGATTTGATTAAAGGAAAAGGTTTGACCGGAAAATTCCTGACCTTGCGTTATTCGGGCCTTGGGACTTTGCTTAGCGGAAAAACAGGACTTTTAATGGGGAATTATGGCGGAGATGACCGGATTGTTTTTGTATCGCCAAAGGATATTGCGGCGGCTGTTGCAGAAGAAGTGTTATTATTGCCCGAAGGGAAAACCATCCGTTATGTGGGTAGCGAAGAAATGACCTGTAATGAAGCTGCAAAAATTATTGGTACTGCCATAGGAAAACCTTGGTTAAAATGGATATTGCTATCTGACAAGGAAATGTTACAAGGCTTAAAGATGGCCAAATTACCAGAAAAACTGGCCGAAACTTTAGTAGAAATGCAGGCCGCCATGCACAGTGGTAAAACCCTGGAGAACTTCCATCGAAACCATCCAAAAATGGGTAAAGTAAAACTCGCTGATTTTGCAAAAGAGTTTGCCGAAGCTTATCATAAAAAATAACGAACTTTAGCATGGCCATGAACAATAATCCGCTTTACCGTTTCAGTAGCATTACCGAATATCACCGCGCTGCAGGATTGCCTAAACCCGCACACCCGTTAATTAGCCTGGTGCACATGGATGAGCTAACCAGACCATTAGACGAAGGCTCGTTCAGTCTGATTTACGATTTTTATTCCATCTCGATGAAAAGGGTGAAGAATGCCAAATTTAAATATGGGCAGCAGGCCAGTGATTTTGATGAAGGTGTACTGTTCTTTATGTCGCCAGGCCAGGTATTCGGGATGGAAATTGAAAAAGGTGTAGCGCGCCACCCTCCCGAAGGTTGGATGATATTGATCCATCCCGATTTTTTATGGAATACTCCGCTGGCGAAAACCATAAAACAATACGAATTTTTCAATTATTCGGTATATGAGGCACTCTACCTATCCGATAAGGAAGAAACAATGCTGAGCGCTATTGCAGGGAATATCGAACAAGAATATCACGCTAATATCGACCTGTTTAGTCAGAGTGTGATTATTGCCCAGTTAGAACTGCTGCTCACCTATTCAGAAAGGTATTACCAGCGCCAGTTCATTACCCGTAAAATGATCAACCACGAAATATTAACCAAACTGGAAGATTTGCTTGCAGGTTATTTTGATAGCGGTATGCTTGCCGAAAAAGGCCTGCCCAGCGTGAGTTATATTGCCGAAAACCTGAATATTTCTCCAGGTTACCTCAGTGGCTTGCTCAAATCGCTAACCGGACAAAATACCCAGCAGCACCTCCACAATAAACTGATCGAACTGGCGAAAGAAAAACTCTCTACCACGAATTTATCGGTGAGTGAAATTGCCTACGAGTTGGGTTTCGAGCACCTTCAATCCTTTAGTAAACTGTTTAAAACCAAAACCAATCTTTCGCCATTGGAGTTCCGTCATTCTTTTAATTAGTTTTTACTCCGGGATATTTCACTTTAGGTGCTGAAATTCTTTCAATCGGTGGACTTACCAATATCAGTTTGATGAATAAATTTTTCAGTAAATGGTTCGGGTATCAAATGTTTTATCTCTGTTTAGATGCCCGAACCATTTTGCTACACTATTTCCTGCTTACAGGTACCGGATAATGAAAAAGCATGGTGGGTTGTTCTGCTTCTTTGATCAGTAATCCGGCTACATCCTTTCTTGATATTTTACCAACTTTCATCGATTTGAAAAGCGAAGTGATCACTTCATAATCACTTTCAGGGCCATCAGTCAGGATTCCGGGCCTGATAAACTCCCATTTCAATTTACTTTCTTCCATGATTTTTTCCATCCTGGTTTTATCTTCATACTGATCTCTGAGGAACAAGCAGATCACCATTTTCATAAAAAAATTAAGAAAGGGTTTACTGTTGCCAACGCCAAAACCCGATACCCAAAGTATGGGGATATCTGCTCGCAGGTGCCCGCTTATTCCTACCAAAGCATTAGCCGTATCAGAGAAAAGTGTGGTGCCCTTTTTCTGTTTTGTACCAATGGTAATTACGATGGCATCAGTATGTTGCGTTGCCTTAAGCAGGGTTTCTTTGGATGTGGAACTACCGTTGATCTTTTTAAGCCTTGGATGATCAGGTAAAGCGTCTGTATTTCTCGATAATGCAATAACATCATGACCGCTCTCTAATGCTTTTTCAACAGCAAGCAATCCAATTCCTGCTGATGCACCTATAACTGTTATATTCATGATGGATCGTTTTGTTGGTCAGCAATGGTTTCGAATAATAAATTTGCCGTTCCGGGTGAAGTGACTAATAGGCTGTCGTCGCCCCAGGTCCATTGTTTACCATCAGTAGTTAATACATCTGCGCCAGCTTCTTTCGCAATCAGCATTCCAGCCAGCCAATTATAGGCATCCTGCCCTTCCTGATAAAAAACATCAATTCTCCCTGCTCCCACGTAAGCAAGTTGCAATCCATGTGGTCCGTAATTACGCACCACTCCAAAATGATCTAACAATCGCGTTACAGCTGTACCGGTTTTCTCATTAAGCGCTTTGATGCCATTCTCCTGATGACCATATTCAAATACGGCGACCATAATGCTGCTGTCTTTTTTAGTACCTGGTTTTATGCTTTTGCCATTCATAAAAGCACCCTTACCTGGCATGGCCCAAAACATTTCGTTGGCAATGGGATCAAAAATGACTGAAAAGTTAGGCTGTCCATTGCGGATCAAAACCAGATTGATCGTCCAGCCATTGATGTGTTGAAGATATTGAATGGCACCATCCATAAAATCACACAACCAATAGTCATCCGTATTAATGGCGCTTGCCTGTCCCTCAAAATCAAATTCTTCTCCTAAAAAAGGGATTTCAGGATAGTATGGATTAATTTCATCTTCCAATAATTTAAGGCAACGCTCATCTATGGTTTTTAATTGCCTTAAAAGGTCGGTTTTATCTGTGGGTATGGTATTCTTTTTATAGTCCTGAAGAAACAGGTTACCTGCTTTTCTTACCGCTTCTATAATCACGGGGACTACGATTTCTTTTTGCATATCTTTTTTTATGCAAAGTAAAAGTACAGGAGAATGTTATTGTAGGTTTTATAACGGTAAGGATTGGTCTAATCGCGGAATTTATTGCGAAATGCCAATGGAGTGTAACCAGTGGTTTTGCGAAACAGCTTGCTAAAATAAACAGGATCATCATATCCTGCTTCATAACCTATCTCCTTAATGCTTAAATTACTAAAATAAAGGAGCCTTTTTGATTCTAAAATACTTCTTTGCTGGATATGCAGCGATACGGGTTTACCTGTAATACTTTTTACGGTATCGTTAAGGTGACTAACAGAAACAGCGAGTTCTGCAGCATATTGCGAAGGCTGTTTCCAGTTTCTATAATGATCCCTCAGCAGGCGATTAAAATTTTGCTCGATGATGCGGCCACGTTTCTCTTTGCCAGATTGCCCGGTTGCAGATGAATTAATGGCAACAATATTCAATAAGGCCGATAACAGGTTGTGGCTTGTGCTGATGGCAAGCCTGCTGGCATCATGATGCAAGAGGGTTTGATGAATCAGCACCATTAAAGATTCAATTTGCCAAAAGAGAATTGCTTCATTAACAGGTAAAGGACAGGGCAGCGACTGTTCATATAAATAGCGTAGTTCTTCGTTCATTAACGCTGGATCGAAACTTACAGACCAGCCTTTTAGTTCCGCATGTTCGATAATGTGGTGAACCTGCCCTGGAGATATAGACAAGATTGCTGGAGCGGTTACCAGTTTTTCTTCGAAATCGATATTAATGCGCAATGATCCTGACGTAGCAAACATCAATAGAAAATGGTTGTCGCGGTGAGGAGCATACACATCATGTTCTTCTTCTGAGTTGCCGCTATTAATACTCATAATGGCCACACCACCCCTTGCATTTGGTGTTAATTCGTGTTCTTCGATTATTTCTTTCCGACGCTTAACAGCCATCTGTTTATGAATTGATGATTATTGAATTTGCAATTTGCCAAATTTAAGAACAATAGCATTATTTTATTGCAATGATCTATTGCAAATTCTGCTCTGTTACCCAAATTGACAATTAACTACATCTTGTTAAATCACTTTTAGCTGACAAACATTCTATTATGGTACACGTTGAATAATTAGTTAAAAATTATAATCATGTCTATATTAGAAAATAAAGTTGCCGTTGTTTCGGGAGCTGGTTCAGGAATCGGACGTGCCATTGCGATCACTTATGCAAAGGAAGGCGCTAAAGTAGCGGTTGCCGATATCAATGGCGCACATGCCGAAGAAACTGTTAAAATGATCAAAGATGCTGGTGGCGATGCTTTTGCCATTATTGCCGACTCATCAAAAGCTGCCGACAATAAAACCATAGTAGAAAAAGTAGTTGCGCAATATGGCCGACTGGATATTGCCTGTAATAATGCGGGGATGGGTGGTCCTGCCAAACCAACCGGCGAATATGAACCCGAAGAGTGGGATCGCGTAATTGCTTTAAACCTGAACGGTGTATTTTATGCCTGCAGATACGAACTGGAGCAGATGGAGAAAAACGGTGGCGGATCGATCATCAATATTGCATCTATCCATGGCCAGGTGGCTGCACCGAACAGTCCTGCTTACACCGCTTCAAAACATGCAGTAGTTGGACTTACTAAAAATATAGCTGCGGAATATGCACAGAAAAATATCAGGTGTAATGCCGTTGGCCCAGGTTATATTCAAACTCCATTGCTTTCTGACAACCTGGATAAAAAAGCTCAGGATGCCATTGCTGCCAAAAACCCTATAAAAAGATTGGGAACTGCACAAGAGATTGCAGACCTTGTTACTTTTTTAAGTTCTGATAAATCATCTTTCACCACAGGAAGTTACATCATCTCAGATGGTGGATATACGGCGGTGTAGAAGGTTTTAATATATCATTCGCAAGAAAGCGTTAAAAGTAATTTTGGCGCTTTCTCTTTTCCGGTGATCCATTATTCAAATCTTTTCGCAAAATATATACGTTTATGCCCTTTAGGAAAATCCGTTATTTCTCCAATCACTTCATATCCATTTTTCAGATAAAATCCTTCAGCCTGAAAGTCGAAAGTGTCCAGCATAGAAATTGTCGCCCCACTATTTAAGGCAATTTTTTCTATATATTTTAGTAGATGTGAACCAAGTCCTTTTCTCCTATAGTCCTCTTTAACCCAAAGAAGATTGATTTCTAAGCCATTCCAACACCCAACTCCTCCTAATATCCCTCCAATCTCAATACCCGCTTTATCTTTGGCCACAAACTCAAGTGGTGTCCAAACTTTAGCAAGTGCAGGTACCCTGTTAAAATTATACTCGTCTATCCCGTCGATAATCTTCCTTAGGTTTTCCTTTTGACAAACCTCAATGGTATAATTTAATTCCTCGGTCATAGCTGTAATTTAATGTGCTTCTGTCAATAATTGGGTCAACGTTCAACAAATAATGCCTTATCCTCAAGATCGAAAGTTATTCTTTTTCCCAGCCAGTTGATCCAGATAATGCCATCATAAATAAGCCCCTCTACAAATTGTACAGGATTATCTTTCACCAACACAGTTGGCTGATCACTGGCTGTTATACTTTTTAATTTTGTAACGTAGATAGTAGAAGCAAATGTTTCATTTATTTCGCTCTTTTTTTGGATTTTCTTTACCTGCGTAGTATCTGATACATCTATATCCAAAGCCTTAAGATATTTCGTGTTAAGCCTGTAAACGTCTTTCCCTGCACCAGCGTCAAGTGAGAGCTGTAAAGTCAGCTTGTCGTTTATTTTAAAATAAGAAAAAATAGTAAGCGATTTTTCCCGCGATTGTTCCAGTTGAATGCTTAACTTCTTCGCTGTCTTTTTTATGATGGCCAGCGATGCTGGTGATTCAAGTCTCAATACCTTTTTCTCAAAATCAATCGTAAAAGGTCTGCCTTCTAAAAGTTTAAGGGATATAATGCCATCAATGCCACCAAAATCTGCATCAATAAAGCTTACTTCCTCTTCGGCCTTTTTAAACGTCCCCATTTCGAAATTTGGAACATGATAAAGGTCTATATCCAACCGCTCACCGGTTGCCCTGAAAGCGGTATAGCCTCCATCCTCTTTTTTAGCATGTTTAAGCTGATCAAAAAACTTCTTGGTAAATGCAGTAACGCCTGTGCCTGTATCAAAAATAAAGTTACCCTGTACGTCATCTATCTTCGCCTTTACCAGGAGATGCCCTGAGGGTAAAAGTTGGAAGGGGATTTCGTTTTTGCTGACAGACTGAGAAAAACCAAAAAGTGGAAATAAGATTAAAAAACAAATTGTAGCGGCTTTCATGTTGCGTAATTAGATGAATAATTTTATAATGTTAGATGGGCACTAAATTATAACTTTCCAATAAAGGATGACAGTTTTCAGTATAATTATTCTTTAAACGGAATGAAAATTTAGCTTCCATAACATGTTTTTAGCCATATTGAACCAATAGATCCGAAGAAATCACTAATTTTCGCCAGATCTGATCAATGAGCATTGTTTCTACCTAAAATCACTATTTAATGAAAGCACATACCTATAAAATATTTATCGTTGCATTATTCGTTTTTTGCCAGCTAATGGCTTTTGGACAAACCAAAAAACAAAAAGGTGCCAGTAACAGCAAACCTTTTGTGCTTGGCGTGATAGATGAAATCCAGTCAAAAGAACTGGCGGAGAAAAGGATCCTGAACATATACCTTCCTGAAGGTTATAATCCAAACGACAGTACCAAATATCCTGTAATTTACCTGCTTGATGGTTCAGCCGACGAAGATTTTATCCATATTGCAGGGCTTGTTCAGTTTAATAGTTTCGAATGGGTAAATCAGGTTCCGAAATCAATTGTTGTGGGCATTGCAACGGTCGACCGCAAAAGAGATTTTACCTTTCCTACCAAAATCGAAAGCGATCAGAAAAAATACCCCACAACTGGTCATTCAGATCGATTCATCGCTTTTATCGGTAATGAACTTCAGCCTTATATTCAGCAAAAATATAAAACAAATGGAGCCAAAACCATCATCGGGCAATCGCTGGGTGGGTTATTGCTCACAGAAATCCTGTTAAAAAAACCTTCATTATTTAACAATTACATCATCATTAGCCCAAGCTTGTGGTGGGACAATGGATCGCTGTTAAATGAAAAAGCAAATTTAGCCAATCAACCAACACAGGTTTACATTGCAGTAGGCAAAGAAGGATTAACGCCAACAGCCATACCAAGGGTTATGGAAGTAGATGCAAACCTTTTAGCAGAAAAAATAAAAGAAGCTAAAGCGAAGAATGTAAAGGTATATTTCGATTACTTGCCTTTAGAAAACCATGGCACCATCCTGCATCAGGCGGTGTCCAATTCGTTCCGCTTTTTGTATCCAGCAGCTGCAAAATAATGATTCCGGACTTAACCTTATATATTCAGTTCTAAATGGATATCTTCCGGCTCTTCAGCAAATAATACCTGATCCAATTCATTACAGGTACTGCCTCCCTCTTCAAATAAAAATCGACTCCTCATTTTTTGCTTAAACAAATTACATATTCTTTAAAATCTGTAATAATGGTAGGATAAGCGGTAATCCGTATAACTAAGCCAACAATTTATATCTTCAAATTTCTATTTATATAATATGGCTTCAAATTATGCTTTAAAATATTAGATCTGGTAAAGATGTAAAGTATATTGTAGCAATCATAACAATTAGGTTTCAATTTAACTTATACCAGCGCTCAGGAACATAAATATAAAAAATAACAAAATGGAAAATTTAGAAAAAGAAGGCTTTAAGCCTGCACCTTCAGCATATTTTACCGGTAATGCTTTTGTAAAAGCCTTGGTTATTGCTGATGCCGTTACCAATTGTAATGTAAGTGATGTAGCTTTTGAAGCCGGCTGCCGGAACAATTGGCATACCCACCCTTCCAACCAGATATTGATTATAAAAGAAGGAACCTGCTATTATCAGGAAGAAGGCAAATCAATTCAAAAAGTGGCTACAGGCGGCGTAATCAATATTCTTCCCGGCGTTAAACACTGGCACGGTGCATCACCTGATGCTCCGATGGTGCATATTGCGATCAACATCAACACTGATAAAGGTATTGTAGATTGGCTGGAACCTGTAAGTGATCAAGCTTATAACGGCAATTAAATAAACGGCTATCTGACCCATTCAGATAGCCGTTTTTATTTGCTGTAATTTAAAAAATCACTTAAATTTTTTATTTCAAATAAATAAACGTTAATTAGACGATTATTTATTGTTATGAGCACAGCAAACTATGTAATTGGTGTAGATTACGGGACGGATTCTGTCCGGTCCGTTTTAGTTGATACCGCTAACGGGAAAGAGATTTCAGCTTCCGTTTTCCTTTACCCACGATGGCAAAAAGGCCTGTACTGCAAGCCGGCTGTAAATCAGTTCAGGCAGCACCCCCTGGATTATATTGAGGGTTTAACCCACACCATAAAAGATTGCCTGGCTAAGGCCGGAGGAGCTGAAATTGCGCATTTAGTGAAAGGGATTTCGATAGATACCACCGGATCTAGTCCGGTTGCAGTTGATGCAGCAGGTACACCTTTGGCATTAACACCAGGTTTTGAAGAAAATCCAAATGCCATGTTTGTACTTTGGAAAGACCACACGGCAGTTAAAGAAGCAGCAGAAATTAATGAACATGCCAAAAAGTTTCCGGTAAATTACCTCAAATATGTGGGCGGAATTTATTCGTCAGAATGGTTCTGGTCTAAATTGTTACGCACTTTAAGAGTCGATTCAGCCATTAAAAATGGCGCAGCATCATGGGTAGAACATTGCGACTGGATCCCGTTTTTACTTTGTGGTGGAAACGATATAAAAGAAATGAAACGTAGCCGCTGTGCCGCCGGACATAAGGCACTTTGGGCCGAAGAGTTCAACGGCCTTCCTCCTGAAGATTTCTTTAGCAGCCTTGATCCGCTTTTAGCTGGTTTTAGGGATAAACTCTTTGTAGATACGGATACTTCTGATGTCGCTGCGGGAACGTTAAGCGAAGAATGGGCCTCGAAATTAGGTTTAAGTACCGATGTAGTGGTGGGTGTAGGCGCATTTGATGCACACATGGGCGCTGTTGGCGGCCAGATTGAACCTTATTACCTGAGTAAAGTAATGGGTACCAGTACCTGCGATATTTTGGTTGCTCCAAACCAGGACCTGCATGGCAAACTGATTAGTGGTATCTGCGGGCAGGTAAACGGATCGGTAATTCCGGGTATGGCCGGATTAGAGGCCGGACAGTCGGCATTTGGCGATGTGTATGCCTGGTTTAAAAATTTAATCAGCTGGCCTTTAAATCATTTACTAACTGAATCTAATTTAATTGATGAGGCAACAGCCATTGCTTTAAAAGATGAATTAGAAGGTAAAATTATTGCAAACCTGAGTAAACAGGCCGAAGCTTTAGAAGAAGGCGATTATGCTGAGCTTGCTATAGACTGGTTAAACGGCAGAAGAACACCAGACGCCAACCAGGAGCTAAAAGGTGCAATAACTGGATTGGGGTTAGGAACTGATGCGCCAAGGTTTTTCCGTGCATTAGCTGCGGCAACCTGTTTTGGTGCCAAAGCCATTGTAGATCGCTTTAAAGAGCAGGGCGTTCCGGTAAAAGGCATTATAGGTATCGGTGGTGTAGCCAAAAAATCATCATACATCATGCAAATGATGGCCGACGTATTGGAAATGCCAATCAGGATTCACCGTTTTGAGCATACCTGTGCCTTAGGTGCGGCCATGTTTGCTGCGGTTGCGGCTGGTATCTATCCTAACATCGAGGAGGCAATGGCTGCCATGGGAACCGGTTTCGAAAAGGAATACAAACCTAATGTCAAAAAACAAAAACTTTACCGTCTTCATTATCAGCAGTATCTGGGATTAGGCCGATACCTGGAGAAATACAATAAAAAAGATGTAAAACCCTATTTATCATGAGCAACTATCAGGATATAAAAGAGCAGGCTTACAGGGCTAATATGCAATTACCCAAATTGGGTTTGGTATTATTTACTTTCGGTAATGTGAGCGCTGCAGATCGTGCTAAAGGCGTATTTGCCATTAAGCCGAGTGGTGTTCCTTATGAGGATTTATCTCCAAATGATATGGTCATCGTTGATTTTGATGGAAATACTGTTGAAGGCAGTTTACGGCCATCTTCAGATACCAAAACCCACGCCGTTTTATATAAACATTGGGAAGATATCGGTGGGATTGTGCATACCCATTCTACTTATGGTACAGCCTGGGCCCAGGCACAAAGGGCCATTCCTATTTTTGGTACTACACATGCCGACCATTTAACGGTTGATATTCCCTGTGCACCACCAATGGATGATGAAATGATCAAAGGAAATTATGAATACGAAACAGGTTTTCAGATTATGAATCACTTTGAAAGCCTGGGGTTAAGCCATAAAGAAGTCGAAATGATTTTGGTGGGTAACCACGCTCCTTTTACCTGGGGCAAAACGGCCGAAAAAGCGGTTTATAACAGTGCTGTTTTAGAAACTGTTGCACAAATGGCTTTGTTAACTGAACAGATTAATGCACAGGCTCCGAAACTGAAAGATTCGTTAATTAAAAAACATTTTGAAAGGAAGCATGGTGATGGCGCTTATTATGGACAGCGCTAGTTTAGTCTTTAGTCTTGGATGCAGAGATGGAGTTGTATAATAGTTTTGGAAAGCAATTGCAGTGGTGCTTAGGGAACGAAAGTCCCGCCATTTGCTATAGTCCCGATGAAGAATCGGGAGCTGCCGCTGCTGTCGGGTTTAACATTGTAAGGTTTTCCTAAGTAAGCTAAACAGATGAAAAATAGTAACCTGCTTTTCAAAAAAGGAATAAAATTGGATTTAATAAACCTCGCAGGTTTTTAAAACCTGCGAGGTTTGAAAACAGATTATAAATTAAAAACAACATAAATAGTAATGATTGATTTAAAAAAATTACAAGTTTGGTTTATTACCGGTACGCAACATCTGTATGGTGAAGAGACCTTAAAACAAGTGGCAGACCACGCTCAGCAAGTTGCTGATTCTTTAAACCAAAACGGAAATATCTCTGTTTCGGTGGTTTACAAACCGATTGTAAAAACCACGGAAGAGATTTTCGAAACTTTACAGCAGGCCAATATTGATGAAAATTGTATTGGTGTTATTACTTGGATGCACACTTTCTCTCCGGCTAAAATGTGGATTAGGGGATTAAATGTGCTACAAAAACCTCTATTACATTTACATACGCAATTTAACCGCGATATTCCCTGGAATACCATTGATATGGATTTTATGAACCTGAACCAAAGTGCTCACGGCGACCGCGAGTTTGGTTTTATGGTTAGCCGTATGCGTAAAGACCGTAAAGTAGTGGTTGGGCATTGGCAAGATGAAGAAGTTGCAAAACAGATTGATACCTGGTGCAGGGCTGCTGCCGGATGGCATGATTGGCAAGGTGCTAAATTTGCCCGTTTTGGCGATAATATGCGGTATGTTGCAGTAACCGATGGTGATAAAGTAGAAGCTGAAATGAAATTTGGTTTCGCGGTAAATACTTATGGCATAGGTGATTTAGTAGCGGTAATTAATGAAATAAATGAGGAATCTATTCAAGCGTTATTAAAAGAATACGAAGCGACTTACGAAATAGCTGCCGACTTAAAAGTTGGTGGTGCCAGACATTCGTCTGTTTACGAGGCCGCTAAAATTGAGCTGGGTTTAAGGAAATTCCTGGAAGACGGAGGTTTCAAAGGTTTCTCTGATACTTTTGAAGATCTGCATGGCATGATTCAGTTGCCGGGAATTGCAGCACAACGTTTAATGGCCGATGGTTACGGTTTCGCTGGTGAAGGTGACTGGAAAACCGCTGCTTTGGTACGTGCCTGTAAAGTAATGGGTGCTGGTTTAGCGGGTGGAAATGCATTTATGGAGGATTATACCTACCATTTCGATCCGGCAAATTCAATGGTATTGGGCTCGCACATGCTTGAAGTTGATGCTTCTTTGGCAAGTGGCAAAGCCAGTTTAGAGGTTCATCCTTTGGGTATTGGTGGCAAAGCAGATCCTGCGCGTTTGGTTTTTAACGTAGGTGGTGGAGATGCTTTAAATGCATCTTTAATTGATATGGGTAATCGCTTCCGTCTGTTAGTGAACGAAGTAAAAGCTGTAGAGGCGGAACATGATTTACCAAATTTACCTGTAGCCCGTGTACTTTGGAAACCATTGCCTGATATGAAAACAGGTTGTGCAGCCTGGATTTACGCTGGTGGTGCTCACCACACTGCTTACAGTCAGAATTTAACTACCGAACATTTATTGGATTTTGCCAATATTGCTGGCTTAGAATATGTAAATATCGGTGCAGATACTAAAATCAATCAATTCAGAAATGAATTGCATTGGAATGAGGTTTTTTATAAATAGTTTTTTGGTTAATTAACGCTCAATGTTCAGGCCGGTAATTTTAGGATTATCGGCTTTTTTTTGCTCCTGATAATGAAATTTGTTTATTGGTCGGTGAGAGACTAACCAATAGAATAATTAAATTATCCTTTAACAATAGAAGTAAAATCAGAAAAATCCTCTACTTTAAATGCCCTGATATCTCTTACAGACTTCCTGAACCAATCAATATTTGATAGAATATGAATGGCTTTATAAACTGCGGTTAAATTTCCTTCTGTAACATATGTACTTCCCTGAATCCAATAAAAGCCGCTATTATTCAAATGACTTTTTATTTCAGCATAGGCACTATGATATTTTTCACCATATTCTTTTTTTAAATCAGATATGGTCATATCAAAGCTTAATGCGTACATGCTTCCTCACCTAAAAATCTAAAAAGATCTTCTTTCTCAAAAAAAACTTCACCATCATCCGATTTGGCAGTGATAACAACACCTGCAAATGGATTTTTTTCTATTTCTATTATAACCCCATCAATCCAGTCAGTCCTATCGGTTACTTGTGGAGAAATTGAAACTTTATCGCCTATTTTCATAACAGATTTATTATTTAAGCTAATGATTACAAATATAAGTATTTTATAGCTATATTATTTAAATGATAAAATCGTGATTCTAGAGAATCGGGAGTAGGAATGACAGCCTTTTTCTACTTTTCTGGAAAGCAATTTTTCCTGTTTAGAAACCCTGCTATAGAAATTGCTTCATCCAATGAAAGATTGGCTCTGCAATGACGATTACACTATACTCACCATTGCTTTTATCACCCCGTTTTTTGGATCAAGCCAACTTTCAAACTCATCTTTCACCTCTTCAAATTTAACTTTATGGGTGATGTAATTGGTTGGATTAACCAGACCGGCTTTCATTGATTTGATTACATGTTCAAAATCTTCTATTGTGGCATTTCTGCTGCTCATTAAGGTCGATTCTCTTTTATGAAACTCCGGATGGTTAAAGATTAAATCGCCTTTTTGTAATCCAATTAAAACAAACCTTGCACCATGGGCCATATAGTTGATGGCATTATTAATTGCTTTCTGATTGCCCGTAGCATCAATTACAACCGTAGGCATATCTCCATTTGTAATATCACTCAGTTGCTGAACCACATCAGCTGAAAGCGCGTTAACCATATAGGGCACTTTCAATTTATCTTTACAGAATGCCAAACGGTCGTCATTAATATCTAGTGCGATTACGTTGGCTCCAGCAATCCGGGCAAACTCCATGGTGCCTAAACCAATTGGTCCGGCGCCAATAACGAGTACAAATTCTCCGGGCTGAACAGCTGCCCTTCTAACCCCATGTGCCCCAATGGCCAAAGGTTCTACTAAGGCAAGTTCATCGTAACTAAGCCCTTCGCCATGTAAAAGCGTTCTTGATGGAACCTGTAGGTATTCGCGCATCCCGCCATCAACGTGTACACCGCAAACCTGCATTTTTACGCAACAGTTTGGTTTATTCATCCGGCAGGCAATGCACTCGCCACAATTGAAATATGGAATAAAAGTTACAGCCTCTCCTATTTTAAAACCTTCAACTCCATCAACCTCAACCAGTTCACCAGAAAGCTCGTGCCCTAACACACGGGGATAATTAAAAAAGGGTTGAGTACCTTCAAAAGCATGTAAATCGGTTCCACAGATGCCGATCCGTTTAATTTTTATAATGGCGTGATCTTTTTTTAATTCAGGTTTTTCTGTTTCAGAATATTCAAAAGTTCCGGGCGTAGTACAGGTAAGGGTTTTCATTCTTATTTTAATGATTGAATTTTGAATGAATGAATTATTGAATGTTGGTAGCGATTTTAAAATCATTCTATCATTCACTCAATTTATCATTCAATAATTAATTTTCTAAGCGTTCGCTAAAGCTCTATCTAAATGTACATAACCACCATCAACATGGATAATTTGTCCGGTGGTATGACTCGATTTGTTTGACATTAAAAAAGCGGTCATGTTTGCGATTTCTTCTGCAGTTGTCATTCTGTTTTCCAATGGAATTTTTGAAGTAATTTCCTTTAGTTTTTCTTCCGCATTGTCTAAAGTCTCTATCCAGGTTTCGTAAGCAGGTGTCCAGCATTCGGCAACAACCACTGCATTTACACGGATCCCATATTTTAGCAGTTCTACAGCCCACTCGCGGGTTAAAGCATTTCTACCACCATTTGCTGCAGCATAAGCTGAGGTATTTCCTTGTCCGGTTTCTGCTGTTTTTGAAGTAATGTTTACAATAGCACCCTTGCTTTTAATCAGTTCTGGCAATGCATGGTGTGCCATTAGATAATAATGCACCACGTTTTTATGCAAAGAAGCCATGAAATCCTGGTAATTTCCACTTTCTAAACCTACCCCATCATTAACCCCTGCATTGTTTACTAAACCATCAATTCGTCCAAATTTAGCAACGATTTCTTTAATTACCTTTCCGCAATCATCCGGATTGGAAAGTTCTGCAACAAACTGTTCTGCTTGTTTGCCCTGAGCAATAATTTCATCCACTACTTTCTGGTTATCTTCTGCTTTTCTGCCAACAATAACAGCAATCGCATCTTCTTTAGCAAATACTTCTGCAATGCTCCTGCCAATGCCTTTTGCAGCACCAGTGATGATAATAACTTTTTCTTTTAACTGTAAATCCATAGTTTTTTTAATTAGTGAATGAGAGATTGATCGAATGAGTGAAGGTAAATCGTCACTCAATCATTCAAAACTCACTCATTCTATCATTATTTTTAATTAGTGAATGAGGGATTGATCGAATGATTGAAGGTAAATCGTCACTCAATCATTCAAAATTCACTCATTCTATCATTATTTTTAATTAGTGAATGAGAGATTGATCGAATGATTGAAGGTAAATTATCACTCAATCATTCAAAACTCACTCATTCTATCATTATTTTTATATCTGCTTTCCTTGATGCTGGTAATACTTGTAAATCTACTAATTTTCCGTTCTTTAATTGTCCTTCAACAGTGGTTTGGTAAGGCGCATGAAGTTTAAAATGCACATCCCAATCTTTAGGCCATGCAGGGAAAAGGTAAATTTTTTTACCATCTACCTGCATCAGCATCTCCTGTAAACCGATCATGCCTGAGCCGCCCCAATTATGGTCTGGCACCCAATCAAAGCCTGGTCCCCAGAATGCAGGAAACCTCCTTCCAGAGTCTTTTAACTTTGCTGTGGTTAATTTTGCAGCGTCTTCAGTTAAACCTAATCTTGCTGCAAAAATATTATCCTGTTTCCAGCCTACATAACTGCGGAATTTCAATACATCCGTATCATATTTAAAAGTATTGATAGCGGTATCCAAACCGGGTTTTCCCATGCCGTAAATTCCCCAGGGATATACCGGATACAACTGCGGACTTTCGGTATTGTTGATCCGCTCCCATAACTTTGCCGGAGCAATTGTTGTGTGGCCGTCGAATACCCTAAAACTAATTGATGGAATGATTTTTAGCATTGCGCTCCATTCTGTCTTTTGTTTTTCAGATAAATTAGGCTGCTCCAGAAGTCTTTCCAAAACGGTTTTTAAAGCTGCAATGGTTGATGTGGAGTTGTAGGCCATTTTATAGGTTTCGGCACCAGAGCCCGGGTACAAAACCAAATGTCCATCGGCATCTAAAGCTTTTGCCCCGCGTTGTTTGGCTAAATAGGTATAGTGTTCTTTGAAAAATGTTAAAGAACTTTCAATCAATGGAAGATATTTTTCGATGTGATTGCCATTATATCTTCCTGTTTCCAAAATCATCATACAGAACTCTAAAACAGTATCCCACTCATACTCTAACCAAGCATTGTATTCCATACCTTTGTTAAAGTCGGCAGGTCGTTTCCAGCCATATTCGGCAGGGTTTGGTAATCCGAAATTTTCTAATTGCTCTGTAAAACCGGCACCCTTATGTCCCCATGCAGACTCCGTTCTGATTTCAGCATTTTTTAACAAATTCAGGTAGAAATCGAACTGGGCCTTCATCATTTCAAAATCGCCGCTTTTTAACATCGGCCAATAAACCAAACGCTGGTTTTGGGCGGTATGTGTTCCGCCTCCCCAGTTCCTGAAATCAGGTGTGTAATTTAATGCGGTATCTGTAAGCTGTGGATCGAAGGTGAATAGACCGCCGTTGAATTTTGTAGGATATTTGCCAAATGCATTGCAACCCAACATGTACCTGAACAGCTGATAATTTTTAGCCGATTGATTAGCAGATTCATCTTTTGAATTAATATAAATGAAACTTCTTTTCCAGTAATCGTTCCACCATTTTATACTTGCTTTCTGGCTATTTTTGTTGTTTATAACATTTAAGCTTTGCTCCCATTGCTTTGCAGAGGTTTCTGTACCAGTATTTAATGTAATGGTAATACTGGTAGCATTTGAAGGCTTTTTACTTTTCAAAACCCAGGCTTTAAAAGGTGTACTTAAATAAACACCTTCATAATTCCTCGCCTGAATCAAATTATCACCTTGTATTTTACCGCCAAAAATCAGATTTTTTAAAGGATTGAACAATTCGGTTTTCCTGTCATCAAGACCTTGCTGTTTTACTGTAATATCGAATACCGTTTCGGGTTTATTTTGATGGAAAAACTGAACGGTATTGTTTTTAAATGCAATTTCATCTTCAAAGGTTTTTACAATACCCTTAGGCGCCCATTTATACGAATTTTGGTTGTTCTCTTTGCCTTTAGTGATGCGGTCTTCAAAGCGCCAGCTTTCATAACTGGCTTCGGTTGTGATGTTTTGACTGGATTTAATGTCTAAATGAATAACAGGATTGAAAACATCCGCCCAAACACTAATTTTAGTATTTAATTTACCGTTTTCGCCTGAAATTTGAGCATAACCATCTTTTAAAATCAGTTCTTGCCTGAATGTTTTTCCCTGGAAAGGGTTCGGGGATAATTTGAGTTTTACACGACCTAATTTGAGTAAAGTATTATTCTCGTCGAAGGTACCACTTTTGGATAGGTAGAGGTAAACATTACCATTTTCTACCCAGAGATTAAGGCCGATATCGCCACCACCTACAGGCATCGACTCTGAAGAATTAATACTTTGGGTATTCCAAACCACATTAGGTGGGGATTTTTCTTGTGAAAAGGCATTTGATTGTATAGACCACGAAGACACGAAGAGCACAAAGAAAAGTTGAAGGTTTTTTGACCATTTAAGGAATTTAAGAACATTTAAGTTCTTAAATAAAATACTTAGTGCGCTTTGTGTCTTTGTGGTTATTCTTTTTTGGTGTATGTTATTTGACCATCTAAGGCACCTAAGCACACCTGAGGCACGGTTCAAAAATTTTGACCATATAAGACAGATAAGAACGTTTAAGTTCCTAAATAAAATACTTAGATTGCTTTGTGTCTTTGTGGTTAAAATCATCATTAGTTATCCCAATCATCAGTGCGGAATGAGGAAACAGGTAAACCATCGTTCCCAAATAAATCGCCGGTTACAAAATCTTTAAAGGCATAACGAACAGCTACCGGTACCTTAACCTGCTCTGCTGAAACGGTGATGCTACTTCCGGTTATGGTTGCTTTTGCGGGGTAAAATTTATGGTCTGCTCCTGCTACTTCAAATAAGGCCAAATCTTTGCCAAACGAAGTTAGACCATTTGCTGCATTTTGAAACTTGATGACCGCTTTATTTTTATCAACCGTGAAAGAGTCATAGTTTGGACTTAATGCACCAAAACCTTTTATGCCGTAAGTTTGGGCCAAGGCCAGGTAAGCTAAACGTATTCCACCCTGTTTTTTATTTGCGGGATGGATTGATTTTTCCTCGCCAATATCCATTAAAACTGCCATCCCCGAATTTGGAATTTTAGTTTGGGATTTACGTTGCGCATCTCTTAAAAAGGCCGAGTTAAATTTCCCGCCAATATGATAAGGTGGCAATTGGGTATAGTTGTAGGGCGCGATTTGAGCATAATAGAAAGGAAAATCACCATTATCCCAGTTTTTTCTCCAGGATGCAACCATTGCAGGGAATAAATCTTCGTAGCGGTCTGGACGTTCGTAATTCGATTCGCCCTGATACCAGATGGCGCCTTTGATGCCATAACCGATTACCGGATAAAGCATACCGTTATATAAAGTTGTGGGTGTTCTGCTTACTTCTTTTATGGTGTCGGTTTTTGAAGGGATTTTAATCTCAGGGAATGCTTTTAAATCCTCTGGCGACATCCAGGCCTCAATGGTAGAACCTCCATAACTATCGTTGATGATCCCGATAGGAACATTTAACATTTCGCTTAATAGAGAGCCAAAATAATAGGCAGTGGCACTGAAATTGGAAACGGTTTCAGGCGCAGCTAATTTCCATTTTGAAGGTTTGCTGTTTTCTTGTCGTTCGGTGATGGAGGAACGCGGAACAGTATAAAGTCTGATATTTTTATTAGTAGATTTTAAAATTGCTTCGTTGGAGCCAATTATCGGCTGACTTTTAAAGCCTTTCATGGGCATTTCCATGTTCGACTGGCCACCACAAAACCAAACTTCGCCAATTAAAATGTCGGTCAGGACAAGTTTTTCACCATCGTTTAATTCAATATTGTATGGGCCACCAGCTGACGGAGTAGCAACTTTTATCTTCCATTTACCATTCCGATCAGAAGTAATCGTGTAGTTCTGTTTGTTCCAGGAGGTGTTGATTTTTACTTTGGTAGAAGGTTTGGCCCAGCCCCATATTGCAACATTGCTTTGTTGCTGTAACACCATGTGATCGGTAAAAATCGATGCAGGTTTAACGGTGGCTGATGCAACAAGGCAACATGCGAGATTTAAGAATATGATGAGTTTTAATTTCATTAGTTTTTTCTTTATTTCTTTATAAAATGATCGTCATTCCCGCGCAGACAGAAACCACGCAGTGCTCAGCGAAGCTAATCTTAATGCAACCTACAGCCCCTACCAAGTCATTAGGATTCCCAATCAACCCGATAGCTATCGGGTTGGGAATGATGCCCCTTATTATATCATCTACTTACAGGCAACCATACCGACATTTCTGAATGACCACGGTTTCCCCAGGCAAAGTATGGTACCAGTTTAATTGCTGTTGTTGTATTTTTATCTTCAATTGGCCTGTACAACACATTTTTCCAGTTGTTTGGCTCAACCATTTTTGCATTTCCTACTAAACTCATCATAACAGCGCCATCAATATTAATCGGTTTAGCCTCAAATTTGGTCGAAGCCGGAATAAAGGCGTTAAAAATACTTTTACCAGGTAAATCTGTCGATTCTAAACAGTAAACAATTGGTCCGCGTTTTACCGCTACCTGATTTCTGTTTTCTTCGACCAGTGGATTAGCTTCGATCAAAGTAGCCTCCATTGGGAGATTTAGTTCCACCACATCGCCCTTTTTCCAAACGCGGCTGATTTCTGCATAAGTTCCGGAAATGGCTTTAATATTTTCAGTTTTTCCATTAATGGTGATCTGTGCATCATGCGTCCATGACGGGATTCTCAGAAATAATGAATAAGCTTTGTTTGCTATTTCTTTTATAGTGATTTTGATCTTCCCATCCCAGGGATAATTGGTTTCCTGGGATAAAGAAATTTTCTGACCATTAGTTAATGTAGTACTTAAGTTATTGCCACCATATAAATTAAACCAGAGACCTTTATCTGAACAGCTGTAAGCATAATCACTCACTTCAGCTATCGTCCTGACCACGTTTGGCGGGCAGCAATTGGATAATGCGATATAGGGCAACCTATCTTTCGACCAGCGTTGCTTAAAAGGTAAGTCGTCTGATTGAGCCAAAGGATTGGTGTATAAAAAGTTTTTCCCATCCAAACTAATTCCAGACAAAACGCTGTTGTGCAAAGCCAGTTCCATCACATCGGCATATTTTGCATCACTTGTAATCTGCAACATGCGCCAGTTCCAAAGTACGTTGCCGATGTTGGCGCAGGTTTCGTTATGTGCGGTAAAATTTGGCAATTGAAAATCACGACCAAAAGCCTGGTGAATTTTCTGCACATCGGCCGGATTATAGGATGTGCCATCGGGCGATGTTCCATCATAAAGTGAACCACAACCACCCGTGATGTACATTTTGTGCTGATTGACATCATCCCACATTAAGTTAAGGGTATTTAATAACGAATCTTTGCCCGTTTCGGCATATAAATCAGCGACGCCAGCATAAAGGTAGTTTGCACGTACGGCATGGCCCATGGCTTTGGTTTGCTGCAAAAAAGGGATTCGGTCCTGGTTGTCATCTGTACCATCATCAATTTTTCCTTTAATCGCAATTAAATGCTGCGCCAGTTCTAAATAACGTGGGTCTTTAGTTGTACGGTACATTTCTACCACGCCCATGTAATGTGAAGGACATATTGCATTTCTTGCCAAAGTTGGTGATGCCGATTTATAGAAATTATATAAATAATCGGTTGCCTTTTTAGCAATGTTGAGCAGTATCATTTTTCCTGTTGCACGGTAATGGATGCAGCCTGCCGTCATTAAATGGCCAATATTGTACGATTCGAAGCTCAAACGATCTTGAAACTGGTTTTTAGAGCCTGTTTTGCGCTGCTCGATCATTGCTTTGGTATAAATGTAGCCATCTTCGCGTTGCGATTTACCGATTATGGCAATAGCATTATCCATCATTTCGTTCAGCTTTGGATTTTTCGTAGAAGCATATAAAACGGCCACGGCCTCCAAAGTTTTATAATAATCGCCATCATGAAAAGATGGTCCGGAGTGTGAACCTGTATCTAAACCTGCGGCAATTTTGAAATTTTCAAAAGCATGACTGATTTTCGGATCGTTATAAATGGCCCACATATTCGGTACCATGGTTTCGGTGGCTACCTTAAAACGATCGGCCCAAAATCCTTTTGTCCAGGTTACATCTGTCATATTGATACTGTGCAGTTTTGCGTAAGGAGAATTTGATGTATTGACCAAAGCCTTATCTTGTGCCTGCACGCAGAGCGAGATCAAACACAATGTTATAAACACACTATTTTTTAATGCTTTCATATCTTATTTTTCTTCCATTTGAATCAGCACCGGACCTAATAATCCAGCGGGATTTAATGGCTTCCCCTCCAAACGGAAAGGTGCCGTGGTTTTTGTAATCCTCTTATCTTCTGGTAATTTACTATCGCCAATTAAACGGTTAGCCCAGGTATTCGTAACTTCGATTTCTATTTTGTTATCGCCCTGTTTTAATGCTTTTGTGATATCCAGGCGGTGTGGTGCAGTCCATAAGGTGCCACAGTTGATGCCATTGATTTTTACTTCAGCAATACTGGAAAATTCGCCTAAATCAATCCATGTTTTATCATTCGGATTTCCATTGAAATTGAACGTTTTGGTGTAAACAGCTGTTCCGGAATAATATTTAACCAAACTATCCGTGTTTGTTGTCCAATCGGTTAAATCGCTAAAAGTTACTGGTTTTGATGGTCCTCCATAAGCGATATCGAATTGAGCTAGCCATGATTTGGAAATATCCTGAATGGATTTGAATCTGCTTGAATTTGATCCGATATTTAATTGAGTTAAATCTGTTTTCTCTTTAAAAATCACGAAAATTGAACCGTTTGCCGGCAATTTCAGATTAAAATAAGTTCTACCATCTTTAAACGACCAACTTTTTAAATCAATATTATTGTTTGTGGCCACATCATAAATTCGAGGAATTCTACCAATCATCCGAAACGAAAAATTAAATTCCCTTTCCTTATTCTCTTGATTCGTAATAAAATAAATATCATTATCAATAGTTTTTCTGTGTGCAAATGCTACATTTCTAGTTGGTAAAATGTGGGAGCTTAACAACGGTTGAAATTCGTTGATATCTAAATCCTTTTCCAAACCAAGACTTGTAAAATCATTACCTTCAAACGGAGCTTTGAAAATTTGTCCTAAACCAAGTTTTCTAGTATAAATTGGCTTACCGCCATTTTTGAATGACTCAAAGTTTCCTCCCCAAATTTCTTCAACAACTTTATCAAATTCAATCTTATTAACCTGCTTAATTCCAGATTGATATAGTGGCTTATCTCCAACAATCACTTTCGCCCCAGCTCTAATCAATTCTGAAAGCTTTTTAACTACTTCATAACTCATGTATTGATAATTTGGGTTCATTTTCATGTTGCCAGGGAAAACCAATATTTTATATGTTGCGCCACATTGGAACACCACATTACCATCTTTAACTATTGCTGTTTTTAAAACATCGGGATTAAAACTATCGTAAGCATAACCACGCAGAGGATTTACCCAATTTTCAGGATCTGCCATGTTTGCAGAATGGGTAACACCGGCCGGGATCTGCCGCAATGGCTCCCCAACATTTGCAAGACGCTTCTTTTCAGCTTCCACTACATCAGCACCAAAAATACCGGGCAAGGTTTCTACCAAACGGTCAGGCAAAACAGAACGGCGGGGTAATTCTTCGCCAGTAAAAACGGCGATATCTACAACGGGTTTTCCTTGTTGTAGCAGGTTCTGTGTTCTTTCAGCATAATCTATCCATGCTTTTCCGGCTTTCCACCAGGTTTGATCGCGTTGAAAATATAAACCTACGCCATCTAAGGTCATTCCGGGTTTCCTATCCGTCCAGGGATTGTGTGTAAAAACGTGATAGACGAGTTTATTGAAACCGAGGGCGTAATTTCGATCCTGCAGGGTTTTCATATTGGCCGGACTTTCATTCCAGTCCATTCGGACCGTGGTAAAAGCCTCGGCCTGGATAATGTTTTTACCATAAATATGTGCTCCGGAAATGGCATCCAGCATATCATTCGGTTTGTCGTGTGTTGGACTGTTTAACCAAAACTCGCCCATGGGTACATCAACTGTTTTATAATGCATCAATCCATCACTCATCATCGTTGGTGCAATGCTTTCAGCCGTAAAAGTTACGCCCTGCTCCTTGGCCAGTTTTGCAAGGGTTTTATAAAACTGGTCGACAACCAATTCAGAAATGGTTTTTCTCACATCATAGAGGAAGTTTTCGGATACAGCGGTACTTTCCACAGGTAAACCGGTCATGATAGGCAGATATGGTGTTAAATCGTAACCTCTGCGTTTTAAAAACTCCGCTTTAAATATTGGCGACCAATTCTGGCTACCGCATTCCCAGCTATCAACATGGAAAATACTCAAAACTTTCTTTGCAATTTCGGGGCCGCCATGTTTAAGTGCGGCTCCATACCAATTGTTAAATTGTAATTTTACCGCTCCGGGGTTAAATTTATCGCATTCTAATCCCTTTCCACCACCACCAGTGGCATTGGTATGTCCGGTTGAAGTATGACCTATCCGTAAAATTGTCCAGTTACCCTTTGGTGCTTTCCAGTTTAAGGTTCCATCTGGATTTAATTTATCCGTTAGGTTAATGATCTTATTCAAGGGCACGCAAAGGTTTTTAGCAATTTCTGCTTCGGAGCTTCTTTTGCTGATCCGCCATACTGAACCATTTTTGCCTTCGAACTGGTTAATCTGTGCTTCAGAAGACAGTTCAAGATTTACTAGTTTTAAAGAAGGTTTCCATTTGGCTGCATCCAGATCCTCTGAACCTGGCTCCGAACCCTTTTTATCATAAACAAACCTGAAAAATTTTGCGGTGGTAGGTACAATGGAATGGGTAACATCTTCATCAGTATCCTGCCAGCCATGTCGCGGGGCTTCCAACCTGCCAACGGAGCGAAAAACTTTACCATCATCGCTTACTTCGATGGCCAAACGTTGTGCCTGATAGTTATTTCCACTCACTTTAATGGTGACTGTCCTGCAGGTGAAAGGTTTTTCAAATTCGTATTGAATGTAACAAGGCTCATTTGAGCCAAAGTTTTTCTTATTACCCGGTTGCACTAAACCCGTGGCATCGGCTCCATTACTTGCTGTAATTTTAGGAATAACAGTTCGTGTTGAAATGTTTTCGCCAATTGGAGAAGGGTAAGCATAAACGGCAATATCTTTATAATAATTTTCTTTTGATTCAGGTTGAGGTAAAGAGATCTTATTAGCTGTATTACTGACGTTTATTTTTGACCAAACCACTTTTTGCATCGACAGTTCCGGCGTTATCCATGGTCCACCGGCCAGGGCAAAACCATCACTTACATGCATGCCCAGTTTCAGGTTTAAACGTTTCGCTTCGCTCATGGCAAATTCAACCATTTTCCACCATTCTGGCGTAAGTTGAACTGCAGGGGGTGAATAAGCTGGTGTTTTATCAGGCCCTTGAATGCTCATTAAATAAGCACCAGCAATGCCATTCGATTTCATGGCTTCCAGATCGGCGGTAATGCCGGCTTTTGAAACCCCACCTTTAACCCAATACCAAAATACCCAGGGTTTTGCATTTTCATTTTGTTGCGCAAAAAGGTTTGCTGAAAAGCCAAAACTCAACAATAAAACAATCAATATTTTATTCAACCTATATTTCATTTTTTACTTTTTCTCTATTAGATTGCTTCGTCGTGCCTCCTCGCAATGACGGAGTTATATTTATTTATGTGCGATTTTATAACCCCGTAAGCCGAAATAAAGGATAATCAGAAAACATACTAATGGAATGCTGTAGCCGATTTGGATATTATCGCCATACATATCGATTAGTGTTCCCATTCCAAATGGTAAAATGGCACCACCAACAATAGACATGATCAACCAGGAAGAACCTGGTTTTGTATCATCACCGATTCCATCAATTCCTAAGGCGAAAATGGTTGGAAACATAATAGACATAAAGAATCCGATAGCACCTAAAGCATAAACCACATAAGAACCTTTACCTAAAATAGCAACCAAACACAAGATTATTGATATCGCAGCATAAATCGCAAGCAATTTATTTGAAGATATGAACTGTAAGAGCGCCGTTCCTGCGAAACGGCCAGCGGTAAATAAAAATCCATAAACAACCAAATAGGATGCAGCTGTTTTTTCGTCAAATCCACCGCCCTGTTGTGCCATCCTGATAAAGAAACTGGTTACACAAACTTGTGCACCTACATAGAAAAACTGAGCAATTACAGCCCATCTGAGGTGTTTATGGCGTAGTGACCCAAAAAAACTTCCCTTTGCTTCTCCATCAATACTTTTCGTTTTAATTTCAGGAAGGTGGATGAAGTAAAAGATTACTGCAATTACCAATAAAACGATGCCTAATGTAATGTAGGGTGTTTTAACCGATGCGGCCTCTTCAAGAAAGTAATTATTTCTATTAACTTCTGTCATCGCTGCTAATTCATCTTTGGTGTGCGATTTGCCTGAAAGGATAAATAAACCACCGATCATTGGGGCTACCATTGCAGCCAGTCCGTTGAAAGATGCAGCAAGGTTTAATCTGCTTGTTGCTTTCGCAGGATCACCCAATACTGCTGCATAAGGGTTGGCAGAGGTTTCGAGCATGGTTAAACCACAACCTATAATGAAAAGTGCAATCAAAAATGTAATATAAGATAAGGTATTGGCCGCAGGAACAAATAAAAAAGCACCAAAAGCAAAGGCTAACAAACCCGAAATCATAGTTGCTTTATAGCCCCACTTTTTCAAAATCATTCCGGCAGGTATAGCCATTAAAAAATACGCAAAGAAAACAGAAGTATCGATCAGTGTTGATTGCCTGTTATTGAGGTTACATGCTTTCTTTAGGTGCGGAATTAAGATTGAATCGAGGTTATGTGCCATTCCCCAAAGAAAAAATAGGCTTATTACGAGTATAAATGGCAATAAATATTTTTTTCCTGATGACGAATCGCCCTCAGTTATAATTTCTGGCTGTGTGTTTATTGGTTCATTAGTCATTAGAATGGTTCATTAGTTCATTTGTAATTGGTTCATTTGTTATTAGCGAAAGGGTTTAATAGTTGATTGGTTCATTAGTCATTTGTTCATTTGTGTTTTAATCATGTCTGGTAAACTGTCGCTATAGGCAACCAGACCAATGAACTATTGACCACTGAACTAATGAACTTTTTTAACAACCAAAAGATGGTCGCAGACTAATACCACTTCTCCATGTTGGTTGATGATTTCTACGTGTTCGGTTACGGTGCCATATTCAGGTCTTTTGCTCTCCCCTTTTTCTGAAATGGTGATTTCGGAGTGGATGGTATCGCCAATGAAAACCGGTTTTACAAAACGTAATTTATCATAGCCTTTGCTCATGGCTTCCGGATTAATTTCTGATGCGGTTAAACCGATACCAATACTAAAAATCATGGTTCCGTGGGCAATGCGTTGTTTAAAAGGTTGTGTTGCACACCATTCGGCATCCATGTGATGTGGGAAAAAATCGCCGGTATGCCCCGCATGAACCACGAAATCGGTTTCAGTTATCGTGCGGCCTAAGGTTACACGTTTATCCTGTAATTGGTAACCTTCAAAAAATGTTGATTTGAAATACATTTTAATATTTTTATTTATAATTCCGTAATTGCGAGTTTTCGATTTTTCATCGAAACGAAGCAATCTTTGTTGCAAAACAGATTGCTTCGGCCCGCTCATTTCCAGCCTCGCAATGACGATTTAATTATTTAATTTCTCTTTAACTCTAACCCCACCAATATCGCTCGATTGATAGGCACTTTCTACAACGGCCATGGTTTGAATCACATCTTCAACACTGGTATGCAACACATCGGTTGAACCTTCATTATAGCGCATTAAATTGGCCATGGTGCCAATAAAAGCCTCCGGAAACCAGGAGCCGTCTAATTTAACTGTCTGCCATTTTGGAGTTTTTCCGTCTTCTACTATGCAGTATTCAAATACATCAGGTACGCCATGCGGATAATCCATCAATAAACCGATTTTAGCTACAATAGCACCTCTTGTTCCTTCCCATTTAATATAACTTTCCTGGTGGTTTGGACCGAAATCATGGTCGTGGTTGGTATTGATTACCGCATGCATAGTATCGCCATAATCGAATAAAATGGTAGATCGAGATGAGGACAAATTCTTCGCAGGATGTTTTAAGGTTTTTGCCAGAATACTCTCCGGATTACCCAAAAATGAACGGATTAAATCGACATAATGAATGCTATGGTACTGAATTTCCAATCTTGGATGAATAATTACATGCGGGAAGATTTCCCAGGGTGTTTTAATCGTCACCCGAACTTCCATATCATATAATTCGCCGATTAAACCTTGATCAATGAGGTATTTTGCCGCACTTACAAAGGGTGCGAAACGTAACTGAAAGTTAATGGCGGCCTTAAACTTCTTATTCCTGCATAATTCGAGTATTTCTTTTGCCTGTGCAAAATCATCTCCCATGGGTTTTTGGATCAATACTGCACTTCCATCCGGCAATTGTTGCAGGGTTTCGATGTATTGCTCGGGCATGATGGTTAAATCATAAACAGCATTTGCCGGAGCCAGTTTTACTGCTTCAGCCACCGAATTGTAGACGTTTGGAATACCAAAAGCATCAGCCAGTTTCTGTGCCCGCTCTTTGGTCCGGTTTACAATACCATGTACTTCAAAATCTGCAATTTTATACGCTGGAAGATGCGCATCGGCCACTATTCCTCCTGCACCAATGATAATGATGGGCTGTTTGGTATGTGGTAATTCTGGTTTATATTTGATATCAATACTCATTTGTCAATTTCATTAATCTGGTTCTGTGCAAGCTGAATAAGCTCTTCGGTTGCGGCATCGGTATTAATGGCCTGTAAAACCATTTGGTCGATGATGGCGGCAATAGCAGCCCAGTTTTGTTTCTGTGGCAACATATTGGCCACCTCATGTAATTCTTCTAATTTATGGTAATAAGGAATAATCTGGTTGATCTCTTCATTTTTCCAGGTCGAAATCCTGCAACCTATCCCACCTTCTAAGGTGAGCTGTTTATCCTGTTCAGTAGCCAGGGCAAAACGTAAAAAATCGTACGCTACAGCTTTATTTTTACTGCCCTTTGCAATGGTATAAAGCCAGTATACATTTAGCGAGGCCGAGTTTTTACCTGGAGCGGATGGCAATCGGTCTACATCAATTTTTCCTTTTACTTTGGAGTTTGCGTCTACTTCGCACATGGCGGCAAAACCAAACCAGTTGATCATCATGGCAGCTTCGCCTTGTGAAAAGGCGATTCCTGCAGCTACAGATTCGAATTCTCCAGATTTTGGATGAACAGCAGTTGTATCGTTCACGATTTTACGATAAAAGTTTAAACCATCAATGGCTGCCTGGGTATTGATCTGGATAAAACCATTTTTATCAACCAATGCCCCGCCCCTCGTCCATAATTGCAGTGCAAAATCGAAAACGGTGTTGTGCCCGTCGGGATAACAGGCGAAAATACTGCCATATAAATTTTGTTCCGGGCGGTTGAAAAAACGGGCAATCTGGTGAAAATCTTCCCAGGTTTTGGGTACGGTTAAGGTTTTGGCAAATTGAGCAAAATATTTAGCCTGTTCGGCATCGCTTTCGAATAAATCTTTCCTGTAAATAAAACACTCCGGGCCATCATGAAAGGGCAAGCCCACTACTTCCCATCCGAAACGTTGCAGACTTAAAAGCGATTTGCTCCATCCCCTCGGGAAATCGTCGGGTTTGTTTTTATTGATGTAAGGATTTAAAACTTCAAAATCATTGCTGGAATAACCTTCCAAAACCCAATCGGTACTGATATGCGCAATATCGAAATCGCCATTTGCCAGTCCCTTTTGCTTGATGGTACTGTCGTAAAGTTCGTGCAAATCCATTACCACCATTTCCAACTTTAGTGTACAGCCTGAAATGGTACAATATTGATCCCAGAATTTCTGCATGGCAGCTTCAAAAGGTGCAAATTTACGAACGGCTATTCTGAAGGTTTCTATTTGGTTATGCATTTGCAATGGTATGCTGTGTTATAAATTCTTTGATAATTTTTTCATTATCCTGTCCTAATTTTGGCGAACCTATTGGTGAAGTCAATAATTCGCCATCAATGCGGATCGGGCATCTGGTGGTTTCATATTTGTAACCATCTATCATTTCCACTTCCTGAACCATATTTAACACCTTAAAACCCTCATGGGCCATCAAAGCATTCCAGTTTAACACATCCGCACACCAAATATCGGCTGGTTCTAAAATGGAAAGCCATTTTTCGGTAGTGGCAGATAAAAGATGATCAGCCAAAATTGCCTTAATCTCATCACGTTTGTCAAATGCCTCGCTAATTTCAATATAATCTTCTAATCGTTCGCAGCCAAGTAGGTTGCCGAGCTGTGGAATGGAAGCCATCGCTAGGGCTAAATATCCGTTTTCTGTTTGATAAATCCCATAAGGAGCGCCTAAATATGCATTTGCATTGTTATTTTTCGAACGTTGAGGTAACGATCCACCATCATTCATAAAAGTGGTGATGGTTTCAAACTGGAAATCATAAGCGGATTCCATCATGCTGATCTGTACAAAACCGCCCTCATTTTTTATAGCTTTCCGGTACAAACAGGCCAGGATTCCCTGCGCCAGGTGCGCGCCTGCCAACATATCAATAATGGATAAACCCATTGCCACAGGGCCGCTATTATCATTTCCAGTTAGCGAAGTTAAACCGGTAACAGATTGTAGAAGTAAATCCTGACCAGGTTTATTTTTCCATTCCGTGTTATTGCCATAGCCTGAGATTTCGCCATAAATTAGGGTTGGGTTTAAAGCGGAAACGGATTGATAATCGAAACCTAAACGTTCCATTACTCCCGGGCGGAAATTATGAATCATTACATCTGCTTTTTTAAGCAGTTCGCGCACCATTTCGCAATCTTCTTCGCGTTTTAAATCAACCTCAAAACTTTCTTTATTCCTGTTTATGGCATGAAAAACCGACGATTCTCCGTTCATGATCAGGTTTGAGGTATAGAGCGTGCGGCAAATATCGCCCACACCCAAGCGCTCAATTTTGATTACACGAGCACCCATATCGGCCAAACGCAAACTTGCTGATGGTCCCGATAGGAACTGGCTGAAATCGATAACTAAATAATCTTCAAGCGGTAGCATAATTCTATTATTATATTAAGGCTTGTTTACCATGCCTCATTGTTCTTTTATTTATCCGTTAAGTCTAGCGTATCGTCATTCCCAACTTGATTGGGAATCGTAATACGATGGACATTAGGGTTCCCGCCTGCGCGGGAATAACGACTTTATTTTATTAATTCAACTCAAACTCTTTATTAATCTCAGCTGTTCCAAAACCCAGTTTTGGTGCTGCTTTACTGGCAAATAACTTTTGATTATCCAAACGAATCGGGCTCACGGTTGTCTTTATTTTTTTGCCATCAGCTAAATCCAGTTCCTGCTCAATCTGCAAGCTCTTATAAGTATTCATGGCTGTAGCAGTTTGATAATTCAGTACTTCTGCGCACCAGATACCGTGACTTTCCAAAAGATCAAGCCAATGTTTTGTATTTTCTTTTTTAAAGGTTTCAGCCAGGCGGACAATTAATTTATCGCGGTTTTCGAAGGCTGAACCAGCTTCTACGTATAGGTCAGTAATATCGCAATTGATGATCGCGCAGATATTTGGCAGGTTGCCCATGGCCATGGCTATATAACCGTCGCTGGTTTCGTACATGCCATAAGGAGCGCTTAAATAAGCGTGAGCGCTGCCTTTTGCTCCGCTTCTATCAGGCAATTTACCGCCATCATTTAAATATGTTGTGAGCACTTCAAACTGTACATCTAAAATAGATTCAAGCAAACTCACCTCAACCAAAACACTTTTATTGGTTTTTGCCCTTTTAATTAAAGCGGCCATAATGCCTTGTGCCAAATGGTTTCCGCACATGATATCCGATACGGAAAGTCCGAATGGAACCGGCCCGTCTACATCAACACCGGATAAAAATGTTAATCCGGAAACGGATTGTACCAGTAAATCCTGACCTGGCTTGTTTTTCCACGGACCTTCAGTTCCATAGCCGGTTACCACACCGTAAACAATTTTTGGATTGATGTTTTGAACGTTTTGATAATCCAGACCAATTTTCTCCATCACACCAGGGCGGAAATTATGTGTCATCACATCGGCTTTACTGATTAATTTTTTAAGTCTTTCTAAATCTTCCGGATTTTTTAAATCGGCAGTATAACTTTCTTTATTCCGGTTAATGGTATGAAAAAGCAGGCTGTCTTCATCCACAAAAAGATTTTTGATGGATAAAGATCTGCAAGCATCGCCTGTTTTAGGTCGTTCGATTTTAATCACACGGGCACCTAAGTCGGCCAGTTTTAATCCTGCCGATGGTCCGGCCAAAAACTGGCAAAACTCTAAAATCAAAAGTCCTTCTAGCGGTCTGTTCATGATAACACTAAACTTTTAGATTGCAGATATAACTCATTCATTGCCGATAAAACCTGAATTTCATCGCCTCCTTTCATTAAATAATCGCGGACAACATCGCCCGCGTGATCCTGAAAATACATGGAGCCATGGTAACGTGGACGGAGAAATGCCCTTTGCAAAGCGGGTAAGGTACTTTGAAAATAATTATGACTCTGGCGGTTGACTTCTTCGTTTTTCCAGGCGGATAAATGCCCCGGCTGACCACCACTTTCGAAAAATAAAGTAGACTGACAAGCAGATGATCCCACAAATTCTACATATTTGGCAGCAATCTCCAAAACTTCGCATTTAGCAGAAATGGCTAAACCTGTTCCACCCAATGTGCTTTTCAGGTTGGTTTTACCATCTAAAGAAATCATGTCGTGAAAATGCAGGGTTTTGCGTGCATAACCATTTCGCGAGTAATTGGAATACCCGTAAGCAAAAGGACAATAAGCAATTTCGTCGCTTAAAGTCATGTCTTCATAAACCTGAATCGGGTTTCTATTGAAGTTTGCTTGATCTATTTTCGATGCCAGTTCGCGGTACATTTTCAAAACTTTTACGCCGATTTCAGTTGAAATTACTTCATAATCATTTTGGCAGGGATCTTCGCCCAAAGAGCAGCAAAGTGTATAAAAATTCATTAAAACATCAATCGGAATACCTGCAAAAGCAATTAAACCTTTATCGGCCAATGCGAGTAGATCTTCGAATGATTTAGGTAATTGTAATCCTTTTTCGGCCAATAAATCCGGTCGCGATGCCGCCACTGGTGTTGCTGCATCTATGGGTAGTGCCCAGAGGTGTTCGTTATAGAAATAACTTTCAAAAGATTGACCTACGGAATTTTCTTCCTGATCTTTTAGATAATCTTCAGAAAGATAAAGATCTAAAGGCACTATGGATTTTGTTTTTGCGGCAAAACCAGCCCATGGATGATCGATCACCAGCAGGTCAAAACGCTCTGCCAGTTCCTGAATGGAAAAATCGGCAAACTGCTGCAGGCTTCTTTTTTCCCAGGTAATGTGCACGTTGGGATGTAATTCGGAAAAACGCTGTGCTGTTGCCACCATCGGCAAAAGCCCACGACTGTGGTTCCAGGTTATTCCTTTTAAGTTAATTATCTTTTCCACTTTATTTTCTCTTTTGTTTTTCTGTCATTCTGAACGCAGTGAAGAATCCCTGACCTATCTTACAGAACCTTTACATTAGTTACTGCCTGAGCAGAGCTTGTTTTTTATCGTTTGCAGATTCTTCGTTCCTCAGAATGACAATGCCTTTTATTGTTTTCTTTTTATTTGCTTAGCCGTATTAATTGTAATCGACGAAGGCGACAAACCATTTGATGTTGCCCTCAACTTAATAGTTCCTGTTTTTTCTGTTGATTGTAGTATGGTTAAACACAAACCATGAAATGCTTTGCGGTAATTCGCTTTAAAAGGTTCTAAACTGGCTTGAAATCCATTGTCAACACCTGCAATAAAGCCATTTCCTTCTACTTTAAAATCGACTAAGTTATCGGCGTTGGGAACCACATTTCCTGTTGCATCCAAAATGCGGACGGTAATGAATGATAAATCCTTGCCATCGGCTTTAATGTTTTTTCTATCGGCAATCAATTCTATTTTGGCAGGTGCTCCGGCAGTTTTTACCTCACGGACCAATACTTCTTTCCCGTTTTTACGTGAAACTGCTTTTAATATCCCCGGTTCGAAATTTACGTTCCAAAGTACGTGGAGATCATCTCCTTGCTTAGATTTTTTACCCAATGATTTTCCGTTGAGGTACAGTTCTACTTCATCGGCATTGTTGTAATAAGCCCAAACTTCAACGGATTTGCCCTTTTCCCAATTCCAGTGAGGTAAAATATGTAACACGGGTTTATTAGTCCACTCGCTTTGATACATGTAATAGGAATCTTTCGGAAAACCTGCTAAATCAACAATTCCGAAATAAGAACTTCTGGCCGGCCATGGGTAAGGTAAAGGTTCGCCCAGGTAATCAAAACCCGTCCAAACAAATAAACCAGACACATGATCATATTTTTTAGCTTCCTTCCACGTTTCTTCATGTGTTGAACCCCAGTAAGCCGAAACGTTATCGTAAGCAGATGCCGACCATTCTTTATTACCTGCTGTGAATTTGGTTTTACCATCTTTCGGCCAACGGCGGATGGTATCTGCAGTATCATAAAATCCCCTTGTTTCAAGTGCTGAGGTGGTTTCAGTAGCTAAAAATTTAACGCCAGGATAATTTTTCGGGAAATCCTGATAAAGTTTATGGTTATAATTTAAGCCATAAATATCAAGCGCCTTGGCCTGATAGATAAAATTCTTTTCTGCCTTTGTTTCCGTCAGCGCTGAAATTACCGGTCGGGTGTTATCCAGGTTTTTAACGATTTTGACCAACTCTTTTGTTATCGCAATACCTGTACTGTCAAACTGCTCACGGATTTCGTTGCCGATGCTCCAAAGGATAATGGATGGATGATTACGGTCGCGTTTAACCATATCTTCCAGGTCAGCTTTATGCCATTCAGGAAAATTCAGGTGATAATCATTTTTGTTTTTTTTCTTCGCCCACATATCAAAAGCTTCATCCATGACTAAAAAGCCCATTTTATCGCATAAATCTAAAAACTCAGGTGCCGGTGGATTATGAGCGGTACGGATGGCATTTACACCCATTTTCTTCATAATTTCGAGTTGGCGTTCTATCGCACGGACATTCACTGCAGCGCCTAAAGCACCTAAATCGTGATGCAGGCAAACACCCAAAATTTTCATCGGTTTTCCATTTAAGGAGAAACCCTTTATCGCATCAAAATTGAATCTCCGGATCCCAAAAGTTGTACTTTGTTCATCTATAATTTTATTTTCCGAATCAATGATTTTAGCCACTAAGGTGTATAAATAAGGCCTTTCTACTGACCATATTTCTGGCTGACTGATCAGCAGGCTAGAAACACCTTTACCAGTATTATCTTCGATTATATCTTCTTCCAAAAGGTGCTTTAAAACCTGTTTTCCCTCCCTGTTTATTATCGAAAATTCAATCTTGTACTTTTTGGTTTTATCTGATGATTTATTTATAAAACTAACGTGAGGTTCTATGTAGCCTACTTTTTGCCCGGGCTTTAAAGTCCCACCATCTGTTGATTCTCCGAAATCGCCACTTACAAAACCCGATTCAACAAAAAGGCCATGTTGGCTTATTGATACTTTGGCCGTAGATGTTAACCAAACGTTTCTATAAATGCCTGAGCCTGAATACCAGCGTGAATCGGGTTGGGCTGAATTATCAACCTTAACAGCAATGATATTTTTTCCAGATTTCAGGAATTTGCTGATTTCGTAAGAAAATGAACTGTAACCATAAGGTCTTTTGCCCAAATATTCTCCGTTTACCCAAACCTCACTGTTTTTATACACGCCATCAAATTCGACAGTTATTAATCTATCCTTAAAATTGGCAGGAGCAATAAATTCTTTTCTGTACCAACCAATTCCGGTAGGTAAACCGCCCCCTTCGGGTTTTGCAGGGTTTTTCTCATCGAATTTCTCTTCAATGCTCCAATCGTGAGGCAAGGTTAATTTTCGCCATTTAAGATCGTTATATGCTTGAGATTTTGCATTTGGTTCGTCCCCTAAAAAGAATTTCCAATCTTTGTTGAAGCTGTTTCTGATGCGGGGTTCCGGCGTGGCCGTCATTTCGACCGCAGTGGAGAAATCTGTGTAATGTTTATTTATGCCAGTATTATAGATTTCTCTCCCGAATATTCGGGACTTCGCTTCAGTCGAAATGACGATCGACGGATGTTTTGCTTCGCAATGAAGTGATGTAAATAATGCGAAAATATTCAGCACAAAAATCCAATATGTAAATTGAGTTATCTTCATGTTATTTCTTTGTTTCACTTACAAAATCCAACTTACTTTTACCTAAATCTTTCGAAGTTGCTACTGCAATTCCACGCTGGTCCTGTTTGTTTACCGCACAATAAAAATGGTAAACCACACCTTTATACTTTAAAACAAATGATTTATGTGCGTACAGTTCATCGTATTTTTCCGAAGATTCAATCAGGTTATCTCCTGTCCAATCGGTCCAGTTTATAAGGTCTTTTGAAGCCGCGAAACGGTTGAAAGATGCCTTTCTATCCTGCCAGAAAGCTCCAAAGTAAAACATAATATAGGTGTTGCCAATCTGCTGTAATACAGCATCTCCTGTGATGCCGACAGGATGATGAACGACAGGATTTTTATTAAATCGCTGCCAATGAACCATGTCATCAGAAACTGCCATGCCGATCCGTTCGTACCAGCGTGTTTTTTTATTGTTTATTAACGAATCGCCCACAGCATTATAATACATCACAAAGCGATGGCCGGTTAACCTTTTCTGATCTTCAATTACTGTGCTTTTAAAAAGTTTATTACGATTTTCCCACCAGCGCGCATCTTTATCCAATGAACTTAAAACAGGCTTATCTAACCGGCTCCACTCCTGCACAACCGAAGGATGTTTTTTGGTATAGGCCATACCGATGGATAAGGGCTCCACTTCATAACCTTTTTCTTTTCCCCCGAAATACGACATCCAGTATTTGCCATCAAATTGATTTACGCCATAACTTCCGCCCCATTTTATATCAAGCAAAGCATTGTAGCCGGCCTTTTGGTTATCGTCCCAGTTGCCTGCATCAGCAAAAGACATCAGTTTTCCCTGGTTTTCCCAGTGCAACAGGTCTTTGCTTTTTGCCAGCCAGGTTTCATAACCGCGACCGCTAAAAATGAGGTAAGTCATGTACCAATCTTTACCTTTTTTAAACACAGTCGGACAATCCATTTTATGGTCTTTATCCTCAGGAACCATTACCAAGCCATATTTGTAAGGTGTTTTAACTTTCTGGTAAATCTTTTCCATCTCTGCCGGAGAGATGGCTTGATTTTGCTGTGCGCTTGATTTAAAAGCCCAAACAAAAAGGAGAATCATGATGCTTATCTTTCTCATTTGTACTTTAAATTAAATTTGTAATAGCCTGAACCTATGGCAACTTTAGTTTTGCCGTTTTCCATCCCTGCATTAGTAAATGATGCATGATTTTGTTCTAAAAGTTCAACTTTTGGCAATGCCGGAAAATAAACTACAGCCCTGGTATTTACCGGAATATTAACTTCCAGTGTGAAATTTTTATCTGTTTTCTCCCATTTGCTTGATATTTTGCCAAAAGGTGAATTGTAGTTTACATTGGCTGAAGTTAAATCACCCACTACTTCTGGTTCTATTTTAATTTGATTGAAAGCAACCGAATTTTCTTCTTGGCGGATTCCGCCAACACCGCTGTATAACCATTCCATTAAATGACCCAACATAAAATGATTGTTGGAAACCGTTGGTAAAGCAGCCCATGATTCCGTTAAAGCAGTAGCACCTTTGGCGATCTGCATACCGTAACCTGGTACATCCGAACGGCTGTTCATGTCAAAAATCACATCCGATCGGTCTGCATCTTCCAAAACACGAAGCACATAACGGTAACCTATATCGCCTGCAGTTAAACTGTTTTTCCTGTCGCGGATATCTTTAACCAGGTTGTCGATTACTGCTTTCTTATCCTCTTCTTCGACCAAACCCATATAAATGGCCATGGCATTTGCAGCCTGCGAACCTGTTGCATATTGCTTGGTTTTAGCATCAAAAAATTGGTTGTTGAATGCTTTTCTCACCTCTGCAGCAAGTTTGGAATAAGTTATGGCATCCGCTTTTTTACCCAAAAGTGTGGCCATTTTCGCTAATATTTTTAAATCATAGTGGTAAATTGCCGTTCCGGTAACGCCCATTGGGGTCAGTTGCGAAACGCCCGGCGGTTTAGGTCCTAAATCGTACCAATCGCCCAAACCCTGCGATAGAATATGTTTATTTGCTTTGGTTCCTAAATAATTAATGTAGCGCTGCATCATTGGGTAATAATCAGCCATAGCCTGTTTATCACCATACCATTGATACAGGTACCATGGCATTAAAATGCCGCTACTGCCCCATTCCGGCGAATCGCGGAACATATCTCCGCCCCATTCAAATTTCACATATTCAGGCGCAATTTCCGGGATCAAACCACTGGCTAACTGCGAGTTTTTCATGTCCTGCAATGCTTTTTTGAAAAGCGGCGCAGCATTATAATTGTAGCGTACAGAGCTGCCCATTAAGTGCAGTTCTTCTAACCAGCCTAATTTTTCGCGGTGCGGACAATCGGTAAATACGCTCACCATGTTGCTCCTGATCGACCAATCGATCAGACTGTAGGCTTTATTGAATAAATCGTTCGAAGAGGAGAAATTACCAACCTTTTCGGCTGCATTTCTAATGTGTAAAGCTTTTAAATCTTCAATAATAGCTTTGCCGTGTGCATTTTCTTTTCCTGCCGGGACAGCTCCTTTAACCTGCAGGTAACGAAACCCGGTATAAAAGAATTTTGGTCGCCAGGTTTCTAAACCACCGCCTTTTAAAATGTAAGTGAAATAAGATGGGCCACCGATATTTTTTTGCGTAACAGAACCGTCAGCTTTCAACAATTCGGCAGGTGTAATGCGGATGGTATCGCCTTTTTTGCCATTTATTTTTAGCTCTATAATGGCAGAAGCATTTTGCCCCATATCATAAACCCATTCGTTATTGGCTACAGCAGTAATATTCTGAGCGGAGAAGTTTTCAAAAATTTTAACAGGTTCTTCTTTTTGCGCATTCAGCTTCGGTCCATCAACCAATAAGGCAGCTTTCCAGTTTTTATCATTAAAGCCGGTTAAATTCCAGCCTTTTTGTTCCAGGTTGGCATTATAATCCTCGCCTCCGTAAATGCTCGAAAAAGTAACCGGCGACGGGGATGTTTTCCAGCGTTGATCGCTGATGATGTTTGTAGTGGTTCCATCAGTATATTCGACCAACAATCGACAGATCATTTTAGGATAACCAAAAGCCACCTTTAATTTTCTGTATCTCTCCTTAACCGGTGGAATGTAATAAAAGCCATTGCCCAGCATTACGCCAATGGCATTTTCACCCTTTCTAAGCTGTTTGGTAATGTTGTAGGTTACATATAAAGCTTCTTTATCGTACTTTGTCCAGCCTGGTGCCAGAAAATCATCGCCAACTTTTTCGCCATTTAAACTCATTTCAAAATGACCCAAGCCAGAAATAAAAGCCGTTGCCTTTTTTATGGTTTTAGTTACTGCAAAAGCTTTGCGAAACATCGGTAAAATGTTATTGGCGTTGTATTTATCTTTTTTCCCATCGGTTGGGAGTACATTTACATTCGAATCAGCAAGCTTCTCATAAGCAATCCACCTGGCCCCTTTCCAATCGGATGTGCTCAATAAACCCATTTGCCAAAAAGCGGGGCTACTCCATGCAGATTCATTTCCGGAATTGTCCCAAACGCGTACTTTCCAATAATAGGTTTTGCTTGATAAAAGATTGGCTCCCTGATAGCTAACCTGGATAGACTGCCCTGAATTTACCTTTTTAGTGTCCCAAATTTCACCAATGTTCCTTTTTAAGTTTGCGGCATTTGCAGATACCAAAATCTGGTAAGCCACTTGCATTACGTTGTGCCTGGATGACTGTAATTTCCAGCTTAAATTAGGATTGTGTAAATCGATACCGATCGGATTATTTCTGTAAGCACAAGTCAGATCCATCACCTTTATATCCTGCGCAAAAAGCGGAATGCTAAAGAGATAAAGCCAAGAAAAAATCAGAAATCTGCTCATTATCCTTTGGTTAGCATTGCGGAATTTTTACGCAAAAGCAATGGTTAATTTTGGTTTATAAATGGTTAATTGATACCTTAATCTTATTAATAATCGATTTTTGGGATGATTTGATTAATAAAACAGCGTCAATTCAAATATAAATGTTTTTTTTAAATATGAAAACATATATTAGTATTTAAATTACAAAATCTTCCCCTCGATAAATAGGAAAGCATTTTGTATGTTTGAAATTGTAAAAATTACGCTACAGCCAAATTTAAACCTGTATGAACGAAAAGGAATCGAAGTACCAGGCCCCTGCTTTAGATAAGGGACTTGATATACTGGAGTATTTATCTGCACAATCTATCCCACTGTCGCAAACCGAAATTGCAATCGGTATTGAGAAAACACCGAACGAAATTTACCGGATGTTAATGAGCTTGGAAAGCCGTGGGTACATCCTGCGCGATGAGGTTTCGGGCAAATACAGGCTATCACTGAAGCTTTTTTACCTTTCGCACAGGCACTCACCTATTGATGAGTTGCGCAAAGCTGCACAATTTCCGTTGGAAGAACTTGCCAATACGATCCGTCAGTCCTGCCATTTGAGTATTTTGTACATGAACCAGGTAATGGTGATTATTCATGCTAAAAGTCCGGGGCCGATTGCACTTTCTATTGAAGAAGGAAACTTATTCCCATTGCCTTTAACCGCATCAGGGAAAGTTTTATTGGCTTACATGCAGGAGGACGAGCGGAATACCACCTTAAAAAACAACGTTATTTTTAAAAAATACCCTAAAACCCAGCAAGAAGATTTTTTAAGTTCATTAGAAGATATCCAGCAAACGGGTTCATACTTCAAAAACAGTGATTCGGTTTCGGGTGTAACCGATCTTTCGGTACCAATTGGCATTAACGGCAATAATGGAATCATAGCCTGTTTAACCATTTCGATGTTAAACGCGATTAATGTAGATCAGGCGATCGAAAATGATGTGATACTGGCCGAAGCGCAGAAATGCGTTAAGAAAATTGAGCAAAGGATTGGGGTTTAGGCCCTAACCCCTAGAAGGACTTTGGCTTTCTAATAATTGATGTAACCGTAAACTGAAAATTGCAAGCTGATTTGGGCGTTACCCAAGGGTCGGGCTTTTCAGGGCTCCGCTTCGCTCCGGTACCGATGAAATATCGGTACTGAACCCTTACAATCCCTAACGCGGATTTAACTTATTGAAGTACTTTTATACAAACCCCGCAGGTTTTAAAAACCTGCGAGGTTTATAAATAGATCGTCATCTCGACTTCGCTGCGCTCCGTTCGAAATGACGAAATTAGTTAGTATATCTTACCTCATATTCCCTGCCCTTTTCAATCATCACTTCAAAAACGCCTTTCGAAAGCTCTTTTATTGCTGCACCTTTAACAACCGGCTTCGATTTACTTTTAAACCTTAATTTACCAATTCCGGTTGCAGAAGAAACCCTGATTTCTTTTTTACTGCAATACACAGCGATATCACCATTAGCGGTAGGCACTTTGCCCTCCATCCACACTAGCCCGCCTAAGTTTGGTTCGATGGTATAAGTTTCATAACCTGGCGTGGCTGGCTGAACGCCCAAATAATATTTTCCCAATAAATAAATAGGACTGGCTCCCCAGGCATGGCAAAGGCTTTTCCCAAACGGGCGGCCATACATCGCCAAGTGTTCAGTGCCTTTTTTATCTGGATTATATTCTTCCCAAAAAGAAGTGGCGCCCAATTTTAACATGCCACCCCAATAGTTTTTCATTTCCTTTAAAACATAAGGTTGCTCGCCCATGGCGCAAAGGGCTTCCAATTCATAAAAACGCATGTAAGGCGTGGTAATTTTGGCTACTTTATCGTTTAAGAGTACATTTGCTTTAACGGCTAATTTTTGTTCCGGGCTAAAATAATCAAAGAAAATACCGAACATATTTGCATACCGGGTTACGTTATCAGTCTGTTTATCGTCAATTCGGCTATGCACTAAGGCATTTTTTTGCTGATTCCAGTAAAGTTCAAAGATTTTTGCTTTCAGTTCTTTTGCCTGCTGATCATATTTGGCAGCACCCTCTGTATCATTGGCTAATTTGGCACATAAAGCCATGGTTTCTAAACTTCTGGCATATAATAGCTGTTCGAAACTTACCTCGCCATCTTTGCTCAATTTATCGGCCCAATCAATAAAAATCCAATCACCAGGCATCCATTCCAGTAAACCATTTTTATTTTTTCTACCATCAATATAAGTCATTAGCGATTGCATGCGAGGGTAAACATCCTGCACAAACTTTTTGTCGCCAGTGAATTTGTAGTAATCATAAATCCCTAAAAACCAATAGAAAGAATAATCCATGATGGTATTGATGTGCGCCGTTACCGGATCTTTACCACGCTGTGCCAATAAGGTTCTTTTTACTGTTGGTGCATCAAAAAACGAATAATAATTCATCAGGTAGCTTTGATAAGCATCTCCGCTCCAAACCCATCTGTCGCGTTTTATGCCATCGATAAAAAACTCCCTTGTGTTTAAGTGGAAGGTGTATTTGGCTACATCGTATATCTTATTCAATTCAGCATCTGATGATTTAAAACTTCCGCGTTCGGTTACCGGAGCATATTCATACAACATGGAAACGGAATCAGCAGAAACACCATTTCCGGGTTGAAAATTCACATATCTGAACGCTTTGGAAAGCGGCATAATGGAATCCTTTTTCTGAGCGAGGTCGATATCCAGGTAATCTAAAGTTTCGCATTTTTCGGTCGACAAGGCCTCTTCTTTTGATTCTCCATAATAAATATTCAGGCTTCCTTTTCCTTTCAAGCCATGTACTTTTATAAAACCAAAGGTTTCTTTGCCAAAATCAGAGATTGCACCGTTATTGATTTTTTCGGATTTTACCGCAGATTGTGCGACAACCGGCAATTTAAATTGCGAAGGCAATTGGTTCGGATCGTTTAAGTTCCACGAACCAGCAGAAACAAATGTGGTCCCCGATTTATCGGAAGTTTTCCCGCTGGCATCAATCCATTCTTTGTCTTCAAAAGTGGTGAGCCAGGTTTCGTCTGATACCACAGTTTTGCCCTGTACAAAAATTGCGGGAACATGTGCCTGATTGTAAACTTTTAAGCTCAATTTATGCTTTCCGGCAGGAATTTGGATGCTTTTTGGAAAACCGGAAATGGCCTGACCATCAATTTTTACATTGTAAGTACCTTCTACAAAAAGTTTAACTTCTTCGGGTTGCGTAAGGTTAAATTCTTTATGAAAATCGACCAAAACATAGTGACTGTCCATTTTCCAGAATACGGGAAAAAAGGAGCCTCTTTCTGTTCTGCGGTTCTGCATTACATTACTCATGTAAATATCGAAATCGCCAGGATACCAAATCCAGGAGGCCTTTTGGGCGAAGAGCTGGACTACGGAGCCACTGAAAATGATTAGGAGAATTAGCTTTTTTAGGGTTTTCATATTGTTGAATTTTTAGCCACAGATTGACACTGATAAACACGGATTTTTATATCTGTGTGTATCCTTTTCATCTGTGATTCATTTATTACTTTCATTTTTAATTTGTGCGTCGTTCCCGCGCAGGCGGAAATCTTAATGGACAAATGCTTTGCTTTACGATTCCCAATCGACCCGATAGCTATCGGGTTGGGAATGACGATCCTTCTAATTTTAATGTCCGTTAAAGAAGATATAAAGTGCAACCATCACGATGGCCAAAGCAATCCACGAAATCCAAACCGATTTGGCCGGTTTTTCTATATTGGCCTGATGTTCTTCATTAACCGTATAAATGCTAGGTGATCGATCCAGCAATGAAATCAGGATGGCGATGATCAATAAGCCGGCGAAAATGAAAAAGGACAGCATTAAATAGTGTGGCCAAAAGGGAAATTTGTTTGAGGGCAAAATCCACAGATAAGTTACCCCTATGCCTAAACTCAAGATTGAGCCAATAGAAAGCGTGAAGTTTACTGCTTTTCTCGTGGTTTTTTTCCAGAAAACGGTAAGCAGGAATACTACTGAAAGTGGCGGGGCAATAAAACCCAAAACGGATTGAAACACATCGAACAGATTCAATCCTTTAATGTTATCGATCGCCAGCACAACAATAACGGCAAATATACAACCCGCCACAACGCTCCATCTTCCGATGCTAATAATCTTTTTATTACTGGCCTGAGGATTGATTTTCTTGACATAAATATCCATGGTAAAAACGGTACTTAATGAATTTAAGGATGAACCAATGGTGCCCACCAAAACGGCAATCAATACCACGATCACCAAACCATTCATTCCCGGAGGAAACAGATTGGTTACCATCGTCATGTAAGCTTCGTCTGGATTTTTCAGACCTGGAAATAACACATAACAAAGTATCCCCGTGCCGATAAATAACGGCAATGAAAGGATTTTTAACCAACCGATAAAACTCACGCCCAATTGGCCCTGCTTTAAATTTTTTGCGCCTAACACCGACTGCACCATCGATTGATCGGTGCAGAAAAAAGCAACAGCAGCAACGGGGTAACCTAATAAAATGGCATACCATGGGTATTTGGGATCGCTGGCCGGTTGCACCAAATTCCAGAAGTGATGTGGTGTTTTGGCATATAAAGCTGAAATACCTCCAACTTTGCTTAAGCCTAAAAGCATTAAAGAAAGTGAAACGGCAATTAGTAAAATCATCTGGAAAACATTCACTTTGGCAATAGCTTTTAATCCGCCGAAAAAGGTAAATAGGCCTGCAAAAGCAACCAAAACGGTAACAGATTGCCACATGGGGATACCTAAAATCTGCCTCACCAAAAAGCCTCCTGCAAATAAACCAAGCGATAACCAGGAAATTAAAATCTTCACCAATGCATACCAGGCCAATATGTTTTGAGTAGAATCGCCATAGCGGTTGCCCATAAATTCGGGCATGGTACTCACCTTTGCTGCGAGGTACTTTGGAGCAAAAACAATCGCGAGCAGAAATAAAAAGATGAAGGCATACCAGTCAAAGTTGACAGCCACAATACCGGTGCTATAACCGATACTGGCAAAAGCCAATAACATGGATGGGCCTACATTGGTGCCCCACATATTAAAGCCGATGCTGCTCCAGTTCAGTGATTTATTGGCGAGAAATAAGGTTTCATCTTCGCTCTTCTTTTTCGAAAAACTGGCCCGATACCCTATAATCATCAGGATAACGAGGTACGCGATGACAATGATGTAATCTAAATTGGTTAAACGTTCTACAATGTTTCCCATTGGTTTATTTGGTTAGTTTGGTGATATGGTTTCGATAGTTTTAGCCACAGATGAACACGGATAAACACAGATTTTATGGCTTTTAGAAATCTACCTCGAGATAGATCTCAATAGCCATGGTTCGTGTCTCCACGACCCATAAGAACTTTTCGTCATTGCGAGGAGGTACGACAGCTTGCCCCGATTTCTCGGGGAAGCAATCTCTCATGCAAAATAGATTGCATCTTGCCTCGCAATGACGATATTTCTTTTATAACCCTATCGATTCCCTTGTTATGTGATTGGCTTTTAAAATATCATCGATCTTTACGGGCAATCCTGTTTCTAAAGATTGATCCATGGCTTGCAACAATGCTACTGTTCCAATTCCTTCTTTTAAATCAGGATAGGCTGTAAAATTGTTATTGATGCTATCCGCAAAATATTCAAGATAATTTTGGTATTCTCCGGCATGATGACTTTGCCCTTCGAAACGGAAGTAATGTTTTAAGGTAGAGTCTCCCCAGGTAATGATTTTTTCTTCACCTGTTTTAGTGGTAACGGAATAACGCAGCTCATGGTAATCGGCCTGACTAGCGCCTTCAGTACCGCGTAGGATGCAACTCATGCCACTGTCGCGGCTTGCGGGTTGTGTTGGCCCGGTATAAGCGCCACTTACCCTTGCAATTCTACCATCTTTTGCCTTGAAAATAAAGTGCATAGTATCCTGATTTTTTAAACCAGCCTTTAAACCATTGCTGCTTAACATCCCATAGCCCATTACTTCCTCGATATCAGGCAAATACCAACGGATAAAATCTGTTGGGTGACTTAAACCTCCGTAAAGCCATTTAAATGATTGTTTTAACGACCATCCTTTTTCCAAAAACCAACGGTGATCGGCGTGGTAATGACTCTCTATCGTAATCAGTTCACCGATTAAACCTTCTTCAAAATCTTTTTTCTGGCGCATAGCAGGTTCGAAAAAACGGGAACTTTGTCCGACGAAAATTTTCCTTCTTGATTTTTTAGCAAGCTCCAAAAGTTCGTTTGCATGTGCCAGGTCATCAATAAATGGTTTGGTGCAAACCACATGCTTCCCATGTTGAAGCGCCAGTTTTATGTGCTCAAAATGCAGGTGATCGGGTGTATAAATCGCAATCATATCGATTTTGTCGCTGGTTAACATATCCTCGTAATTCGTTGTCCAGTTTTGAAAATCAAATTCTAAAGCCCGCTCTTCGCAAAGCTTTTTATTGGCATCACAAATCTGGATCAGCTTAAACTTTTTGCTTGCCAGTGATGCAGAGATGGTGCTTCTGCCCTCTCCTAATCCTAAAATCCCTAATCTTAACATGATATTATTTTTATAAGCGTTATTGTTCTGTTTTCGTTATGGCGAGGAGGCACTATGAAGCAATCTTTTTTGATTGAAAGATTGCTTCGCCCGATGAAAAATCGGGGCTCGCAATGACGATTTTACTATTACTCAACCGGTTTAAAAAACACCCAAACCTCTTCAGGTTTTGTGCCTTCAATTCCTTCCTGGTATTTTTTCATTATTGTATTCCATTCATCCACTTTAGGATTATTTAAAGTAGTTTTTGGATTCAAATCATCTAATTTTTTACCTTTAGGGATACTGATGATCAACATTAACTGTCTGTCTTTTTTAAAAATGGCCAGTCGTTGAAATTCTGCATTACAAAAGCCTTTTGATATTTCAGGCCATTTCTCAAATTGAGTTTTATGGTAGTTCAGGTATTCATTTTGCATCTTTTCATCGTTCACTAAATTTGCTGATAAAATAATGTTATCCCATTCTGCCACCGGTTTATCCCCACAATTCTTCTCCCGGTTGAAATCGTAAAATAAATCGTCGTAAAGTTTGATTTCAGTAGCATTTAAGCGTTTTAAAGTTTGTTGCAAACTTTCAACCTTTAAACTGGAAGTATAAATGACCAATCGGTTATTCCATTTGTAAATCGCGCTTGTCTGAAGATTATTTTCCTTTGCGAAAGTTTTTAAAGCATGATCTGTAGGAACGTCGGAAGATTTAAAAATTAACTCAAAAACAACAGATTGATCTACGGCCTGATTAATTGCGGTATTAGAATATGCTGCTTTTTCTTTTAACAGGTATTGAAAGGTTTTTTCTAAACCCGCATGCTGTTTAATTTTTCCGGAAACCTTTGGACCGTTATCTTCCCATAAATTATCTGGTCCGTTGGCATTTTGAAGGTACTTTTCAGCTGGTGTCCAGTTGTTTTTGATGGTGAAATATGATGAACCTTCATCGGTGTACAAATAAAACCAATGCTCTGGAAGATGCGCATAAGGTGCCTTGTAAATGCTATCGATTACATTTTCGGTGATAAACGATCCGGGTTGGGCCGATAAGGTATATATTCCAGCCACATCGTATAAATGTTTGCCATAATGATGGATCTTATTGGCACTGATGGTATTATTCTTCATCGCATTTAGTGTTTTCGTCCAGCCCCAGCCCATACTGATGCCCGAATAAGAAACATCGCTGATTTCGTTGTGTAGGATTTTAATCCCCTGAACATAGCCCGCGCCGATCCCCGCCGCGCCCCAGTCTTCGTTGGTTACATCGGTGATCAGGTTATTTTCGATTCTATCGTTGGTCGATATTTCACGTAGATCGGATGGACGGTATGGCAAGTGCACTTCAGTCGTTTCGTCAGAAAAAGTTCCGACTAAAATGGCTGAACCTCCAATATCTTTAAATAAGTTTCCCTTAATTATATTATCTGCGGTTCCTTTTTTGTAATCCAATCCTGTTGAAGCCAGGTGTTCAAAGCGGCAAGCTTCAAATGAAGTATGATGGGCGTAAGTTACTTCAATTGCTGAGGCTGGCCTGCCAACCCAGGCCTGGTTTTCTAAAGTCGGTTTATCAGGTGTTCCGGCTTTATCCAGTTTATAAGCATCGAGCATGTACATACCGGCCTGATGTGGTACATGACCTTGTTTGGAAGGTCTTAACCAGGTACTGTGTTCAAAAGAAATGCCCTTAAAATTTACAAAAGCAACCGGATTGTCTATTGTTCCTTCTATTTTGACCAGATTTTCTAATACCGGAGCAATTATTTCGGCATTAATCATGTTTTCTGACGCTTTAGGCCAATAATAAAGTTTGTGTTTTTGCAGATCTTCGAACCATTCGCCAGGTTCGTTCAAAAATTGAATAGCATTGCTGAGGTAAAAAGCAGAATTACCCGTTTTCTCCGAAATCCATGGTGCCGGCCACGGATGCTCGGACTGAATCCTGCTTTCGGGCTGCATGAATGATAGTTCAGCCGCATTACCCATTACTTTAACCGATTTTACGCGAAGATTTGCAATGGCCCACCATTGGTGGATCAACATTTCCATGCCTTTAATGTTATCTAAATTGATATTCTTTTGGAGTGGGATTTTACAGGTTTGGTTTTTGCTATCCCATGATAAAATCCTGCCCATGGCAGCACCATTATAGTTTTTTGCGCGAATAGCTTTTTGACCATTTACCCAAAGTTGGCGGAATTGCAGATCGCTCCCATCAAAGTTTGGAAGATCGGTTACCCAAACTTTCCCGATGGCTTCTTTTGGTAAGCCCGAGAGGGTTCCTTGAAGTTTTTTCCAACCTTTTATTTTCACACCTCCACTTAATACTACTTTTTCAGTGGCTATAATTTCTGTTGGACTTTCTTTTGTCCCTGAATCTTCGGGACGGAGCACAACAGGCTCGTATAATTGATAAAACCCTTTTGTTATGATTATTGTGATGCCATTTTTAATCGAAACATCATTTAATCGACGTAATTCGCGTGCTTTTCTAATTGCAGAATGTAATGTGGCTAAGGGCTTTTCTTTGGTTCCAACATGAGTATCATTGCCATTTAATGAAACATAAATATCTACCGCATCTGCTTTGAGGTACAATAAAGAGAAAAGAATTACCAAAATTAAAAACGGTTTAAATTGTTTGGATCGTGGAGACACGAACCAAGGCAACCAGTATTTTATTGTATCTTTGCTTTGCATCTTTTTGGTTATCTCGATTTCCATAACTCCCCTAATGAGATTGCTTCGTACCTCGCAATGACTGATCATTTTGAAAAACCGATTTCAAGTAACTGGTATTTGAACTGAAGTTATATTTAACGTTGGTGGGCTGTTTGGCATCTCTACTTCTTTCTACTACTAACCAACCGCTCCAGCCCATATCATCAAGGGTTTCTTTTACTTTACTTAAATCGATTTTTGGATCGTTTTGTAACCAAACACCATCTTCATTGCTTGCATGAATCTGAACGATGTTTTTCTTTCCTAAAATCCTTAATTCTTCAAGTAAATCTCTTCCGTTTTTGATGGCATTTGAAAAATTGAAATAACTTTTTACGTTTTTTGAACCGATATCTTTGAGTAATTGCAGTTCACCTTTGGCATCTAAAGAAGTCTCTACACCGATTATAACACCAGCTTCTGCTGCCATTTTACCGGCAACTTTTAACCGCTCCACAATCGGTTCCCTAAGTTCAGGGTTTTTAACCAGGTCGCCCTGAATGCCCAATGGCAGAAAAACGACTTTGATGTTCATTGCTTTAGCCGTGTCCAAACAGTCCTGAATCATTTTTTGATAGGTCGGACGCTTTGCGAAAGATTGCGCGTAAAATCCGGTCATGGCCAATGAGCAAAACTCCAGATTCAGTTCTTTGGCTTTATCCAAATACTCTTGTCTGATTGTCTGATCTGCCAGTTTATTATCAAAGGTTTCCCTGTCACCTAAACCACCCATGTCGATTTCTAAACCATCTGCACCAATTTCTTTAGCAAGTGGTAAAGCGCTAATTTTTTGACGTTTAAGGATCATCAGGTCAATTACCGCAACTTGATACCTGTTTTTCTTTTCTGCAGCAAAAAGTAATTGATCTGGGATCATCAAAGCGCCAGTGAGCAAAGCCGCATTACCAATAAAAGTTCTCCTGTTCTGAGTTTCCATCTGTTATTTTGTTGTACTTAACGGAAAGAGTTTTTCCAGGTTTTCGAATCCCATCACCGCATTTTTAGGTAATTTTTCGCCCTTATCACCAAAAACATACATCGCGTTTTCCTTTTCGATGGTCACTTTGCTTTCGTCGTATTTGCCGGTTTTATCTTTAACAGCAGCGCCATTAAGTTTGAAGTTCTTGATCAGGAAATCGTACAATGCAATGCGTTTATTAATGCCGAAATCATGTTTTTCATTCGGAAGATGTACATTTTCAACTTTATCTTGCACACCATAATAGCTGTACATTTTTTGGAGATACGGAAAATCATGCTGGGGTGTATGTGCTGTCCAATCGCCACCATCCGAAACCAATAATTGTGGTCGCGGTGCTGCCATAGCAGCCAGTTCTACATTATCTGTCCCGCCTCCACATTGGTGGATGGGCATACCGCTTTCGCAAGGACAACCACCATAAAAGTATGATGACATGGCCACCACCGGAGCGCTTAGTTTAATCCTATCGTCCATAGCAGTCATTAAAATAGAGTGACTGCCTGCACCTGAACCGCCACTGATGCCGATTCTGCTGGTATCCGTTTCTTTTAAAGAAGAGAAATAATCTAAAATCCTTATTCCACCTAAAGCCTGCACGGTTTGTGCTAAACTACGGCGGTGGTCTTCATATTTAAACTGGAGCATCGATTCGCCCCAGGCAAATAAATCATAGCTGAAAGCCATTGCTCCCATTCTGGCAATGGTGGCGCAACGGATCTGGCAATCGGGTCTGTAGCGTTGTTTTTCCCAATGCCCATCCGGACTTAACACCACCGGGATTTTTCCCTTAACATTTAATGGTTTGTAAAGTGATCCGTTGATCCAGACACCAGGCAATATTTCTAATGCAATATTTTCTACTGAATAACCATCAAAAACTCTTTTTGCCGTGATAATAGGTTTTGAATTAGGTTTTGCAGGCAAAGGTGATAACATTAAGGCCTGATAAAGTTCAGGTTTGATTTCAGATTTACGTTTTTCCCAGCTGGCTTTATCGTGATATTTTGTCGCCAGTGTATCAAGATAAGCCCAACCATCCTGCACTTCCCATCGGTAATATTCGTATTCTTTAAGTTTGTAAACGCCGGGTTTTTCCTTGTTTACTTTCATATCCAATGGCATCAGTACATTGGTTAGTGTTTCATCTACATCGCTTCGGAAACGCCATTCTGCATAGTTTACCCATTTATCTTTTACCTGAGGCTCCGAATACTTGATCTGTACTTTAAACCGGGTCTGGATTTCTTTGAGGACATCAACCAAGGGTTTTTTGTAGAGGTTGTCGGTGTTTTGGGTTTGGGCGAAGCCGTTATTTAAATAAGATAGGTAAACAATAAATAATATAGCTAAGTATCTACACACCCTGCCCGTCATTGCGAATGCTGATTTTTCATCAGCCGAAGCAATCTTTCTTGACAGGATAGATTGCTTCGTCGTGCCTCCCCGCAATGACAATCGCCATAACCTCGAAATTATACATCTAATAGCATTTATCATTTTAACCCTCCTCGTTTTTAGTTTCGGTAATTACCGGCGCGGTATAACCTTTCAGTTTTGGCCAAACACCATTTTCAATTCTCTTTAGTTTTAATTTTGATGGATCTACCACTACATGTTTGATTTTTTCTCTTCTCCAGGTGTAAATGAAGTGTAGCAAGCCATCGCTGGTTTGGATCACTGCCGGATAAGAATACTGACTGATCGGCGAATCTTCTAAAATCAATGCCGCGTACCATTCTTTTCCATCTTTGGAAATGGAAACATTTAATGGTGTTCTTGGTCCTTTGGCTAAATCGCCGGGAGGCAATACATGGTTGTACACTAAAACATGGCGACCATCTTTCATGGTTACGGCATCCGTTCCCGAATTGTTATTTGGCAAAGAAGTTTTGGTTAATGGCGACCAGGTTTCTCCGTTATCTGTAGACCAGGATTCTGCAATGGCACGGTTAGCGGTTCTGGCTAAAATTTGCAGTTTGCCGTTTCCATGCTGTAAAATACTGGGTTGAATGGCTTTGATTCCATTTTCGGGCAACGGACCAATGGTTCTCCAGGTTTTGCCATTGTCTTTGGTTACTTCAAAATGGATTTTCCAGCCGTCGCCTTCTTTGCTTGATGGCGCAAAAAGATTTCCATTACTTAATAAAACTGGTTTATTTTTCACCGGACCGATATAACCATCAGGCAATTTAGTAGCATCCGACCAGGTTTTTCCACCATCTTTTGAAGTTCTCATCATACCCCACCATTCAGAAGGTTTAGGTCCGATTTTATAGAATAATAACAGATCTCCGCCGGGCACCTGATATAAAACTGGATTCCAGGTTGGTAATCGCTTACCTTCCGGTTGGATACCATTAGCTACCGAAACCGGTGCTAGCCATTTTCCATCTACAAAACGGCTGATGTAAATTTCAACATCGGGATTACGCTCTTTTGTCCCTCCAAAAAATGAGGCGACTAAACCTGTTGGTGTTTCGGCGATTGTTGCAGAATGGCACGATGGAAATGGCGCTTTATCGTAAAGGAATTCCTGTTTTACAATGCCGGTTTGCCACTTTTCTACCTGGGCATGAGCGGCAATTACTGCTACGAAAACAAGTCCTAATGTGATGTATATTTTTCTTTTTAACATAATTATTTCATTAATCTACCCGCTGGCGTCATTCCCAGCTTGACTGGGAATCCTAATGCATTAGCACTGCATATCCTTTGCTTTAAGATTAGCTTCGCTGAGCACTGCGTGGTTCCCGCCTGCGCGGGAATGACGATTTGGCTAAGTAAAATGCCTACTGTTTAGCTGCTTTCTCCTCTTTTATTTTTTTAGTATACGCACTGTAAAGCGCTCTCCAGCTGCGTCCGTTGTTATTGAGTAATTGTTCTGATTTGGTTTTGTAAATTTCGAAAATTGCAGAAATTTCTTTCATACTTTTATAATCTATAGCTTGCTCACGGGCCTGTTTTAAGAAAGATAAAATTTTTGCTTCTTCATCTGCCGTTAAATCAGGAACGATTGCTTTATAACCTTTCATCGTAAAAGCAACCTTTCCGATGGTGTATTTATCCAGAATGGTTTCCAGCTGTTCTGGTGTGAGGTTTTTTCTTAAGTCGTTTATTAAAGCTTGATGCACAGTTGAAGGCATGGCAGAATCGGCAATAATTTGCTTATCCAGATCGCTTAATTTATTTCCCGTTACAGGATTGATGCCATCAGGAACGGTTGAAGATGGATGATCATTGTGCCAATCTCTAACGGTGGTTAAATGGACCATGATGGCAGTTTCTACCGCAGATTTTTTAGTAGCATCGGTTAAATTCAATGCAGCCACCCATTCTTTTGCCCTGGTTAAAATTTCTTCAGGCACTACTACATCTTTGGTCTGACTGAAGACACTTACTGAAGTAATCAGTAAAGTTATAGTCAGTAATGGTTTTAAAAACTTTCTCATAATTGTGTTTTAATTTTTTCGTCATTGCGAGCCTGATTTTTCATCAGGCGAAGCAATCTACTCTGCAAAAGAGATTGCTTCGTCGTGCCTCCTCGCAATGACGACTATTTTATCTTTATTTCTCTTTCGCCATAGTTCGTGTCGCCACGAACCATTATTTTATTTCTGCTCCACCACGAAAGCATAATCACCCGAGCCAATTTCATAAACGGCTCTATTGTTTTCCATTTTTATAAATTTTAAATCTTTAACCGATTTTATTTTTTCTGAAACTTCATTTCTATTATTTGCAGGAATATACACCATTGCCGTTGTATTTGCGGGTATGGTTACATTCCATTTAAATTGATCTGCTGTTTTGGTATAACTGCTTTTTATCAGGCCATAAACCGAATTATAGCTTGCATTTACAGAATTTAAGCCGTTTATCATTTCAGGTTTCATCGTTATCTTTTTGAAAGCAGCACTTTCGGATTTGATTCCAGCCAGGTTTTCGTAATACCAGATTAATAAATCGCCCAACATCATGACGTGGTTTTGGGAATTCATTTTTGGATCGGCGGTATTTCCATTCCACAATTCCCAGATGGTAGTAGCGCCATTTTCGACCATGTAACCCCAGCCAGGATAAGTTTTTTGAGTAGCCACCGTGTATGCCAAATCTGGTCTGCCGTAATCGTTCAAACAGCGCATTAGCCACTGAATACCCACCAATCCATTGCTTAAATGTCCTTTATTGGTTACTTCTACTGTGTTCGTGATGCTTTTAAAAACGGTTTCTACTTTACTCTGAGGAACCATCCCGAAATAAAGCGGAATGATGTTATCAGTTAATGCATTTGAAGCATAATAGCCTTCTTTGTTATAATATTTTTGGTTGAAAGCATCTTTGATCTGATTCCCTAAAAGCTCATAGTTTTTTACATCTTCTTCGTTGCCGATGGCTTTCCCAAACTGGATCATTAACTGGGTAAAATGATAATAATAAGCTGTAGAAATTAGCTCAGAGGGATATTTTTTATCAGCACTCTTTCCTCTTCCAGACTCAATAGTAACAGGCGGCATACACCAATCGCCATAACTATCCTTGGTGAGGATATAATCTTTCATATAGCGGTCTTGCATGTAGGCCAACCACTTTTTCATTGCCGGATAATTATCGCGGACAGCAGCAACATCGCCCGTTTGTTTGTACAGCATTTCTGTAACCAAAAGCATGGCCCCGGGCCAGGTCATGTTATCACTGTAATACCTCCAAAATGCTGGAGCAACATCAGGAATAGCACCATCTTCCTTTTGCGAATTCCGGATATCTTGCAACCATTTTGCATAAAACCTCCCATTATCAAAAACAAAATTTTCTCCGTAAGCTACCGCGCCCCTATCGCCCAGCCAGGGCATGCGCTCGTTACGTTGCGGACAATCAACCGGAATGCCTTTATAACTGCCCGCAATTCCCCACCAGGCATTTTTAAAAATCTGGTTCGTTAATGCATCTGAAGTTTCGAAGGTACCCACCGTTTTGATATTATCGTAAATCATTTTTCCTGCGAAATCATTTACGGAGGGTTCATAACTATATCCCGAAAGCTCCACATACCTGAACCCGCGATAGGCAAAAGTAGGTTCCCAGGTTTCCGTTTCTCCACCTTTTAAGGTATATAAATCGGTGCACTTGGCATTGCGGAGATTTGCGGTAAAAAGCTCACCATTCTCCTGCAAGGATTCTGCAAAGCGCAGTTTAATCTGTTTTCCTTTTGTCCCTTTTACCTTAATTTGCAACCAACCCACCATATTTTGCCCCATATCAAGGATATACCTTCCACCGGCTAATTTTGAAATTGAAACCGGTTTTAGTGTATTCATTACCCGCATATTTTCGTTCATCTGTGCTTCAATGGTTCCTGTTGGTTCTTGCACAAATTCGGCTTTTAACCATTTACTGTCATCAAAACCGACTTTATTCCAACCTTGAGCTTCTTTTGTGGCATCATATTCTTCACCGTCGTATTCGTTGTTGGCCCTGATTGGTCCATCGGCGGTGCCTTTCCAGCTATCATCGGTATCAATGTTTGCAGTTGTTCCATCCGTGTACACAATATTGATGTTCAGTAGCATTTTCGGGAAGCCAAATGTTTTGATTTTATATGGTTTTTCATTTTGACGCATGGCGAAAAACCGGCCATTGCCCAAAATTGTACCGATGGCATTTTTACCATTCTGGATGTAATTGGTTACGTCGTAGGTATTATACTTTACATTTTTGGTGTAATCAGTTGGCGATGGAGACAAGACATCTTCTCCTACTTTTTTACCATTGATGAAAAGTTCATATAAACCTAAACCAATAATCGACGCCGTGGCAGATTTGATCTGTTTTGTACTCTGAAATTCTTTCCTGAAATACCTTGCTGATAAACGCGAATCTGTTTTAATATTATCCCATGGAAAAGCCCTGTCGAAACCAATCCATCCTTTGGGCCAGTCTTTATAATAAAGCAAACCCATCGAAAAATAATTATTCGCAGACCATTCACTTTGTCCTGCATTGGTCCATGTTTTTACTTTCCAAAATGCTTTTAGCCTGCTGTTGAGTGGTTTTCCGTTATAAGTAATATGAATCGATTCTGATGAATTTACTTTGCCTGAATCCCATAAATCACCCTCATTTGCTTTTAACTTTTCCGCAGATGAAGCAACCAGGATCTGATAAGCGGTTTGTATTACATTACGTTCGTTGGAAATGATATGCCAGGCAAACCTGGGTTTTTGAACATCAATTCCCAGGGGATTTTCGAGCATCTCGCAGGTGGTATGCTGCAACGCGATTTGTGCCACCACTTTTGAAAAGGGTAGTAAGCAAATGCAGATGATCGATATGTAGGTTTTAATGTTCATTCGTTTTAATTGTAATGTTTTAAGGTTGAAAGGTTGTAATGTTCAGGGTTTGCCAGGCGCCCAAATGTTTTAATATTTAAACTTTCTAAATTTTTGATTTCTCTCTTTTTTCGCTTCACGGTTTTTTGCTTTTCATTACCTCATACATTTTCCATTTTACCTCTTTTATTCGCTTCGCGGTTGATTACACAGGTTTTTGGATTACACTGATACTTCTTTATTTATTTTAGTGTTTTAATGTTGAAAGGTTTTAATGTTCTAGGTTTACTATGCAACCAAAACGTTTCAACATTTAAACTTTCCAACCTTGCAACCTATTTCCCCGAAAAATCAAAATACAGCGTCATATTTAATGACCTGGTCGGGTCTTTATCAAAATCATAGAATACATGTTTCATGCCCATTGGTCCGGTGGTTTCTGGTTTTTGTGTTTTGGTACCGATTGCAGAAATGCCATTCATAAAGGAAATATCTCCATTCGGGAATGTTGGACTCATGTTATCGTATTCGGTATCTTTTGATTTTTTTGGCGTAAATAACCTTAAAAAAACATCTTCACGATCGGTTACCACTTTAAATGATTGCTGTTTGCCAATAAATTCGCACCAATACATGTTCGAGTAATAACCCTTAAACTCGGGATATTGCCAGGGCGCCTCGCCAGTGGCCGAGTTGTTGTAATCCTTTTTCCAGATCCCGAATTGGGTACCTTTCATCCTGTTTTTCCAAACGCGGTAAGGACCGCTTCCTTTATATTCTACAGCTTTGATTTCAGTCTCCGGATAAGAAAAATTAAGGCCTACGAAAGTGGTAAAATAAGCAGATGGAAAATATTTTACTTCCATTTTTAACCAACCCGATGGGTAAATGGTCCATTGTAAAGTATTCCAGCTTTCTTTTTTATCGAATTTAGATGAAATCACCAGGTTTCCATCTTCCATTTTTGTAGTGAAATTTTTAAAATTATTTTCTCCTTCCTGTAAAACCGGACCGTTTGAAAACGGAATGATACCCTTTACGTTTTTGGCCTGTTGGAGCAAACCAGTGTTTTTATCAAAGGTTAAATCGACTCCGTTCGCTGAAACCTGATAGTTTTTGGCTTCCTCTTTTAAAATTACTTTCGAAGAACCAGTTTTAACAACTATTTTTTCGGCATCATCCTTTGGCAAAGCAATTGGGAAACTCCAGGTAAATAATTCTTTTCCATCTGGTCCGTTTGCAGTAAGGTAAAAAGCGTCGAAATTTCTCCAATCAGCAGGAAGATTGATTTTTAATTTTCCTTTTTCAAAAGGTTTGATATCTGGCGCATCCGCTTTTCCTGTTTTAAATTCAGCATCCTCACCTGCTTTTAGTTTTTTCAATTTCCAGCTGAAAGTACATTGATTAAGGTTGGTAAAAGCATAACGGTTTTCGAGCAGAAACGAACCATCAAATCCAGCAGTCATTTCTCTTTTCTCAACAAAAACAGGACTCCAAACTTCTTTAATGGTATAAAAACTGCCTTCTTTTTCGTGGTACGGACCAACAATCCCGTCAGGGCCATGGTTACCGTCGGTATCCAGTTCGCCATTTTGATCAGTACGAACTACACCCTGGTCGGCGAAATCCCAAAGAAAGCCACCTGCAGAAAGCGGATTGTTCCACATGGCATTCCAGTAATCTTCAATGCCTGCACCATGACCTCCATCCCACATACCATGCAAAAATTCAGTTGGCATTAAAATATTATGTCCATGATCGTAGTTACCAATTCCGTAATTAAATTCGCGGTAATGCGTAGTTTCGAAACCGCCAAAAACCTCCCAGGGATGAATTAACGGACGTTTTTGTATATCTTCTTCAGCAAAAAGATGATCCAGTTCGCGGTTGTGTCCACCTTCATTTCCATTTGCCCAAAAGATAATCGAAGGATGGTTTTCGTCATTCAACATCATTTCTTTCATCAATTTGGTACCCGTTGGTGTATCGTAGGTGCCATGCCAGCCAGCCAGCTCGTCCATTACAAACAATCCCAGCGAATCGCAAACATCCAAAAAATGACCATCAGGGGGATAATGCGACATCCGAACGGCATTCATGTTCATTTCTTTCATCAATAACACATCGGCAGTACTGATTTTTTTACTCGTAGTACGGCCTGATGATGGATAAAATGAGTGACGGTTTACGCCTTTGAATTTCATTTTCATGCCGTTGATGTAAACACCATCGCGTTCTTTTACTTCAACGGTTCTGAAACCTATATTTTTTGAAAACTGGTGAATTTCCTTCCCGTTTTTAATTAAAGTAAATGTAGCGGTATAAAGATTTGGAAACTCTGTAGACCATAAAGCCGGATTGGTGAACTGATGATTAAGCGTTATGATTTGCGTTCCTTTCTTAATTGACGTGCTAAACCTATCGCCAAAACGTTTTCCATCTTTCGTAAAAACTTCTACTTCAACTTTATCCGCATCGCCTGTGTAAGCTAGTTTCGCATCGAAATTTCCATTGGCTTTGGCATCGATCTGAATTCTATCAATATGTGTTAAAGGTACCGATTCAAGATAAACAGGTCTGAAAATACCACCAAAAATCCAGAAATCCGCTTTGCGTTCTGCTTCGTTAACAGATTGATTGGCAGAATGCTTGGATACTTTCACTTCTAGTAAATTATCACCTCCCAGTTTTATTAATTTCGAAATATCATATCTGAAAACATAAAAAGATCCCTGGTGGATTTCTCCAGCCAATTTTCCATTGATTTTTACCTCAGTATCAGTCATCGATCCTTCAAAAACAATATTGATTTTTCTGTTTTTCCAATCTGCAGGAACCTTAAAACTGTATTTATAAAGCCCTTGTTCTTTGCCTTTATTTTCTTCTTTATTAAAACCGTAATTGTATTTTCCAAAACCCTGTAATTCCCAGTTCGAAGGTACTGGAATGGTTGTCCACTTGCCCGAATTTGCACCAGCGGTACAAAAGAAATCCCAGTTAACGGTATTGTCGTTCCCCGTTCCGGATAGATATAGTTTTTCTGTTTGCTGTGCCTTTGCGCTACAGAACATTATTGTTAAACACCAGAAAAGTATAAATCTGAGTCTCATTAATTTGTTTTAAATTGTTTGGTTAATGGATTATCGGTTCTGAAAGGCATTGCAGGTAAACTATTACTGTAAAAATTTCCGGTTGGATTTTCGCTCCAATTGTAGCGCACAGCCACGGGGGATTCAATCTCTTTTGCCGAAACAACAACTTTTCCGTCTTTAACAATAGCTTCTGCATTAATGAAATTACCCTCTTTTCCGGCAATTGTAAATCCAGTGATGGAAGATAAATGATCAGTTTTCAAGTATTCAAAATCAAGGATTGCCTTGTCCCCAACAAAAGAAACACTTTTGTAAACGGGACCTGAAAAATCTATTTTTTGGTTGTAGGTTTTACCTAAAGCCAATAGCGCTAATCTTCTGCCTACTTCCCATTTATAAGTTGGATGTAAATCTCCACCGTTATCATTCAAATCCGAAGTAGAAATCATGCCGGTATTTGGCAAGCGCAAAATCTGCTGTTGAGCCTCCCAAAAGTTGGGTTCAGTATCAGCTGTTAAGATAACCTTATCGCTTTTTTGCTTACTGTAATCATAAGGTGCAATTTGCACATAATAAAAAGGCAACTGCTCGCCCCAGGTTTTACGCCAAAGGTTTACTAATGTTTTTAATTTGTAGGAATAACTGATGTTTTCATTCAAAAAACAGTTTGTTTCGCCCTGATACCATAAAAAACCACGGATTTTAAATTTCGCAAGCGGCTCAATCATTGGTGTATAAAACTTTCCGGGGTCGTTGCTAACTTTTTGTTTTGTAAAATAGGCTTCCTGTGCAAAAGCTTCTGGTGCTATCCACGGTTCGATGGCGCTACCAGAAACGGCAGAAGAAATCATGCCAATAGGTACACCCAATTTCTCCTGAACTTCTTTAGCGAAGAAATAGCCTACGGCCGAGAAAGCACGCAATGCTGAATCTTCTGCCACTGCCCAGCTTTTATGAGTGGAATCAGGTTTGCTCAATTGCTTGCGATTTACAAGAAAAATCCTGATTTGTGAATTTTTAGCTTTTTCCACCTCGTCATTGGGGAAACCCAGTTTTTCATTCTTAGGATTAGGAATTTTCGCCAGCTTTCGCATTTGATATTCCATATTTGATTGCCCGGAACATACCCAAACTTCGCCAACCAAAATATTGGTTAATTCAATTTTATTTGTACCTGAAATCGTCATCGATTGTGGTTTAGCTGATGTTTTTAAAGGTGCTAACATAACCGACCAGTTTCCATTTTTATCGGTAACTGTTTCCTTTTTCTGACTCGCAAAAGTAACCTCTACTTTCTCATTTGGAGAAGCGTAACCCCAGATATTAATGGGTTTAGCACGTTGCAAAACCATATTGCTCGATAAAATTTGTGGCAATAGGATTTTTGCGTTGGCGGTGAAGGAAAATAAAGAAAGAAGGATAATTAGTGCCGTCATTTCGAGCGAAGTGCAGCGCAGTCGAGAAATCTGTTTAACTTGGTTAAAAGATTCCTCCACTGCGGTCGGAATGACGTACTGGAAAGATTGCTTCGTTTCGATGAAGGATCGAAAACTCGCAATGACGGACGTCTTAAAAACTGCAAATTGCAAACTGAAAACTGAAAACTGTCTCAAAATCCCTCCGTTTTTAAATATTTAATTGAATAAACTGCTTCTTTTGTCGATTCGCCTGCATTTTTAAGATCATAAGTCTGATCGGCTGGTGTATCTACATCAGGGAAACGACGAACATCGCCCGTGCGGAAAACAATACGCGAAACATCAGCCACAGGCTGAAAAGCCAAACTGGTCAGCACCTCTTTTCCGTTGACAGTAATCGTGTAGAACCGCGTAAAAGCATCTAACTTCAGTTTGATATCATAGCTTTTTCCGGCTTCATACTTCATGAAATTTTTATAACGCGCTCCGGCTTTTGCACTTAGCGTTCCAGCGCTATCAAAAGTTAAACGAACGGTGGCGGTTCCTTTTGCATCCTGTAATTCAATTTCCAATAATCCAAAGTCGTTCTGTTTTGGTGTAACCGAGAATGAAGTCATGATTTTGCGGGAGGCAGGAAACAATCTTTCTGCCTTAGCATAATCGAATGGATCTTTATCTCTCAATACCAAAGCGCCATTCTCAACTTTAACAGGTGCCCAAAGCGGACTGTATATGTTCCACAATTTGAGTACTTTATCAGCAGGTAATTTGCCGAAATCATCGTTAACATGCTGCGTAGCTTTATCGCTAACCGGTACAGGAACCGAAGAAACCCAGATATCCTCTTTGTTCATGCTATAGGTTACCCATAATTTGCCATCTGCTGGTTTTCCATTACCTTCTTCAATGCCACGAACATATTGCGGACCATAAGACTTGTAATTTCCACCATAACGCATAGGTGTGATTTCGCCATTTACCAACAATAAATTGGTATAATCCAAACCATTTTTACTGGTGGATATGGCTAAAGGCCACCTATATTCTGAAGGATTATACACGGTTGCATAATTGCCATCCGAAGTTTTTTGTCCCCAGATTTTAGCATTGCTGTTTACAAAACCGGGTGCACGCGAAGCGTTTTCAGGCCAGCTTTTGCCATTATCGGTACTGATTGCGGTTAGGGCATTTTTCCATAAACCCACCACTCTGCCATCCGGTAAATGGTAATAGCTGAAGGCTTTATATTGTTTCTGTAAAGTGATCAGCGGATCTTTTCTATCCGCTTCTTCATTCCATTGTTGCGTCATTAACTTGTTTGATAACAATTCATTACAGGCTTCAATGAAAGCTTTACTTTTGCTTTTGGTGTATAGCGGGTATTTGGTGTTTTTCTCAGAATATCCGGGATTGTAATGAATAAAATAAATCGGTCCATATTTTCCATCAAGCTGAATTTCCCTTACAGCCCTACCGATTCCATGCCCGTCGTTGGGATCGTCTTTTGCATCAAAACTAATGGCATAAAAACCCAAAACGAGGAATACATTTTTAGTGGAAACATAAAAACCCATTCGTTGGTGCATTACGGCATCCAAATCTTTCGCTACATCGGTTCTACCCTCTTTTGTCGTGCCATCAGGAATGCGGTAAATAGGGAAAACCACTTCAGGTTTGGTCCAGGTGTAACCATCTGTTGAAGATTGCACTAAAGTTTGTCCTGGCGGGATGCTCTCGCCCACTTGATCACTTAAATATTCGATGTAAAATTTGTTGTTCCAATAGGCTAACATTGGTGCGTGGTTGTAAGTCCAGCCAAAGTTTTCGGCAAGTTCTGGGTGTTCGCGGTTTGCCCTGAACGTTTGGATGCTGTGTACGCCCATCACTGGCGAAAGCTGCCCGTGGTGATAATCGGCATTTACCAAAGTTTTCCCTGTATATCGCACGGTATCCTGCGCCTGCGAGGATGATAGCGCAAGTGCAAATGGCAGGGTTGAACAAAGTATCTTAAATGTATTCATGTTTTTAGTTCATTTTGTCATTGCGAGTTTCCGATTCTTCATCGGAACGAAGCAATCTTTTTTGCTATGCTTTCGCTCATTCTAAACCTCGTAGGTTTTTAAAACCTACGAGGTTTGTAACCGCTATTTCAATAAATTCTCAATCACTTTCTTTTTCACTTTTATAATCGTTCCGTGTTTATGCCCTTCTGGGATCGAAATTTCTGCTGTTACATCTTTAAAAGTTTTAAAATCTGCTGTTTTGTAAGCCGAATAAATCTTTTGTCCGTAAGCGTCGAAGTAGATCAGCCAATCATTTTTAACTTTTACTACCGTTGGTCCTTCTGTTAATTTAGGACTAAAAGTTTCCGAAACATTTTCATACGGACCTAAAGCCTCTTTTGCAAAAGCAACCTTCAAATTTCTGTTCGGACGGGTATTATCTTTTAAAACGAGTACATAATCTTTAACCGCCCGTTTCACAATTACCGCATCAATTACACTGAAACCAGGATCTAAGAAGAGTTTAGGCTCCGAAAATGTCACAAAATCCTTTGTGGTGATGCTGTACATGCGGTGGTTGTTTTCTTCCTCTTCCATTCCCTTTGCAAAACGAAATGGGATGGTTGAGGCCCAGATAATCACATATTCCTTTTTCTCGTCATCGTAAAAGATTTCCGGCGCCCAAACATTAACGGTTTTAGGTTCTTTTTCCATTACGGGAAGAAATTTCTGCTCCGTCCAGTGGATCAAATCTTTTGAACTGGCATAACCAAAACCCTTATCGCCCTTCCAGCTACAGGTCCACACCAGGTGAAATGTTCCGTCAGGCCCTTGCACGATGGACGGATCGCGTAAAACTTTCTGCGTGCCCACTTCGGGTTTTAAAAAGGTTTTATTTAAATCTATCCAATGGTAAGCATCGTAGCCGTACAAAAGCCTTAAACCTTCATTCGCGGGTTCGTGAAAAGAAGTGAACAAATAGGCTTGTTTGGTGCAGGAGCTTAATCCGCACAAAAGCAGGCCAATTATGGCTAAACGAAATGATGCTATGGAATTGGATTTAAACACTGTTTATTCTTTCGTTATTTTTATTTTTTAATTTCCGTCATTCCCGCGCAGGCGGGAATCTTAAAGAGTTTGCATTAAGATTCCCAATCAAGTTGGGAATGACGATCTGACTAGTTATATCCCCTCCAACACCAACACCCAATCATTACCATTTGCTGGTTCTCCGGGTGGGTTAAATTCTTTAATACCTTTATTTTCAAATTCACCAATTTTTGTGATTTTGCCTGTTTTGGGGTCAAACCAGGATGCTTTTATTTCATCATCATCAATTTTACCCATTTGTACACTGAAATTGCGTCCTGTATAAGTGTAAAGCAATGCAAACTCTTCCCCTCTTGTAGCAAGAATCCTGTCGTACTTTTCGCCGTTTTTACCGGCAATTAAAGTTTGGTCGGGTATTCGGTCGAAATATGGATGTGCCAGCATTAAATCTTTTAAATATTGCATCTGTTTTGCACCCGGAGCGTTAATGGCAGTGATCCACTGGTCTTTTGGACCATAAGCAGGTTTTAAATCGGTTTTTTTATACATCTGCATCACCGAATTATGGCCGTAAGTGTAACCAAAAGCACCTGCAAAAACAGACCAATAACCATATCTTCTTACATCGGCATCTGTCCAGCGGGGTTGTGTGGTATCGTGCAAACCTTGAGGAATATCCTCATAAGATGGTTCCCCATCAATGGTTGGTTTGGTGGGTTTCAATTTATAATCAACTTCGATATATTTCCAGTTATCTTCGCCATAATGCAGTTTTTCGTTTTTAGAAGTATCCTGATCATACCGGCGGTGACCAGATTGAACCATATCAAAATCGCACCATTTAGCCTTTTGAAACCATTGCGATGAAGCTGTTCTTCCCCTTGGGTGGAAAGTAATGAGGTGATTTGGATCATTGGCCCTTAACGTTTCGCCGATGGTATTCCAAACATCTGCACCGTCACTTCCTTTAATATCGCCACCATTTAACCAAATGATGTTCCATTTATCTTTATAACGTTTAGCTAAAAACTCAGAATAAGCCTTTGCCTGCGTTTTATTTACTTTTTTATTTTTTACATTGGTACCCCAAACCGGAACCAAGGCCATATAAAGGCCTCTTTCTGCTGCCTGGTCAACAATATAATCCACATGGTCCCAATAATCGTAAGCCACTGAATCTTTTGGGTCATTGCCCGGCGTAAGCATCGGCTTTGAAACATCGGCATGAACAACTGATGAATCTAAATATACATTCCTTGAGGGCACATCGTGCAGTAACATTACCTGAATTACATTAAAATCTTTCTGTTTACGATCTTCGAGGTAAGTGATCGATTCTTCGCGGGTTAACCGGCTGAACAATAACCAGGCTGTATCGCCCAACCAGAAAAAAGGTTTACCGTCGCCAGTGGTCAGGTATCTGCCATTTTCAGAAACCAGGAGGCTCTTATCTCCAAAATGAGGCTTTTTCTTACAGCCAAAAGCGACGCAGGAAATAATAGCAAGTAAAAATATGTTGGTTTTAAAGTTCATGTTAAATTTTATTGATGATGATCACTTCGTCGCCTGCTGCTGCTTTATTTAATTTCACTACGGATCCACCGTTTATTTTCTCTTCTTTAAGGGCTTTTCCCGTTTTGGTATTCAATATTTTTACATTAAATTTTCCAGAAAATTGACTTAAATCGAGATTGATGGCTTCGGTAGAGGCGTTGTATAAAATATAGGCTTTGCCTGCATTTTCCAATCCGTACTGCTTTGCTGATTTCCCCGCCGGAAGAAATGGTTTAGTTGTTGAGGCCAGATTTAAAATAGAAGCATCTATGCCGTTTACGTTAGATAGCGAACCTCCGGCCATTAAAATAGCCCATCCGAAACTGTCAAAACTATCTCCTAAATAAATCACTGCCTTTTCAGGGAATTTGTTTTTGTATTCGGATACCGCATGGTAAACTTCTTCAAAGGATGTTTTCTTCGGTTTTAGCAAACGGGCATGCTGACGTGGAGCTAAACTCAAGCCACCCTGTGGTGCATAAGCACTTCCATCGGCCTGGTAATGCCAATAACGGATGTCGATCAGGTCTACTACTCCGGCGCGTTTTGGATCTGCCAAAATCGCATCCTGAACATCTTTGGTCACACTTAAACCGATAATCGGGTGTTTGCCTGTTTCTTTCTCCCATTCGTTAATGGTATCGATCCAGAACTGAACAAAATGTAATGGACCCGTAAATTCGGCACCAATTAACTGGATTACGCCAGTATTACCGTTAAAATTTTCTAAACATTTTCGGATGTAAGCTTTATGAATCGCCCTGCGGTGCTCATTGGTGATGTCGTAAAACTGCTCGGCCATAAAAATGCGCTTATCGCCGGCATAAGGCACAGGTTCAGGAAAACCCGTATTATTGATATTGTTTGCGGTGCGCCAGGGGAAATCGGCATAATGTGCGCCAGCTTCAATAATATTGTGCTGAAAATAATTTTCGTGGATCAATACCAAGCCTTTCTGATCGGCAAGATTGGCAAATTGCTTTAACCTGTCCCAATACCAAAGGTTGTATTTGGTGATGTCGTATTTACTCAAACCATCCCAGGCTTTATCCTGTCCGCTACGGGCGAAAGGTAATTCGTAAAAAGGTGCCCAAACCTCGCCATCCATGCGACGGATGCGTTCGTGATCGTCTCTTCTCCTGTCGTACCAAAGGCCATAGTTATGATCAAGCACCTTAACCGAACCATTTTTCATCGAATCGGTAATTTCCTCAAGATCATCGGTTAAGCCATTTCCGGAACGGCCAGGAACAAAACGGGTGACATGAAATTTGGTGTTTTTTAATCCATACGGACGCGCACTTCCGTTCCACCAGGGCACATCCTGGCGATCGCCCACCACAATTTCATTGCCACGTACCAGCCAGCCATTTTTAATGCTCATTGCGCTTGCCAACGTTGGCTGAAGAACCTTATCTAAACCAATTTTATCAATATTTTTTGCCTGACCAGCATCTGTCGGGATTTTATTACGATCAGAAGCGGCGTCAATATATTCTGAAACCGTTAAAGCAGCTTTATAAGCCAGTTTTGTGAGTTTTTGGGCTACATCAACAGGCGGACTGCTTGATGCTTCCGTTTCTACCGGAAGAACAAAATTTCTGGTTTCTGCATCGTTACCGATCCGGTCTTTTAATTGAGCATAATATAAACTGCGGGGCTGGATCTGCTCGTTCGACATGTCCCAATAACCGTTTCCGGCAAATTGCGACCAGGTACCAAAAGCCCAGTTTTGAGCAGTTGGTGGCTGAAAATTATCAACCCTTGCAGCGCTACATTGCCAAAAAACACTGTTCGCGGCACTCCAGCCTGCGCCTTGTCCATCTTGTCCGCGGTTTAAGTAACTTAAAGCTTGTCCATCTATATTGACAATATCGAATAACACACCTGATGCCCAACTATCAATCGCTCCACTGAAACTGAAAGGTAAATAAGACTGACATTGAACGAAAACATTTGGTCCCGGAGCACAGAAACCCACTGCAAAGTCGTGATAACCATATTCAGAATATAATCTCTGGAAAAGCGTTTGCTGTCCGGTGGTTAAAAAGGTAAAACGGCGTTCGCCACCAATCTCAGAAACCGGTGCAAGTGATTTACAATCTTCAACGGTAATTTTTTTAGCGGTTTCGAGTACATTCACGGCAGAACCTGCAAAATGCTCAAAAACCACCTGACGCACCCATGCATCTTCTACATTTTCTAAACAGATGGCTGTCCAGCGGTGGTATTCGTCTTTAATATTTTCTTTATGGTAATCTGACTCAATTTTTAGGTTTTCTACACCCGATTGAGCAATTCTGCCCTCCCACTGGTATTTTGAAACAGTGCCACCACCATATTTGGCATCCAATGCAGTGGTAACCGGCGCATCAAAAGTAATGATTGATCCGTTTATTGCCGTAATTTTACGGTCCCAATGGATATCCCTGGTTCCTGGTTTCCAGCCTAAGGCACTTTCGCCACCACCAAATTCGACTGTTTTTAGGGTTTCAATCCATTCTTTAGTTGAAGGACGGTTGATGACGATTTTATCGCCAACTTTAAGGCCGTTGGTATTGGCTAAGGTAATTTTATTTGCATTTACAGGCACATAAGCATCTGTAATGGCAACTGGTTTTTCTTCAATGCGGTTCTTTTTGCCTAAAATCCTGATGACGCCAATGCGATCTAAACCCGTGGCAAAAATTTTGGTGCCGTTTTCGCCAAATCCGCTGCCACGTAGCACCACACCAGAAGCGGTTAATTTTAATGTTCCGGCAACCTCGTAAGTCCCTTTTTCCAATAAAACCGCGCCACGTAAACCATCTTTCCCGACAGGCAATTTTGAAACATAATTAATGGCCGATTGAATCCTCAAAGTGGCATCACCTTTCGCAGCAGGAACAACAACTTTTATTGTAGCAGCTGGAATGGCTTTTTCGCCTGCCATGTAACCTGCATAAGAAAAATCGGAAATGCGGTTCCCTTGTTCATCCGGGGTATAAGCCATTTTACCATCTTTGCCTTTGTAGATGGGTTTTGGTGGCTCAACAGGCTTTGTTTTTTGCGCAAAAGACAAATTTGCAACTAAAAGCATGATGCCCATCATGGCGAAGGTTTTTAGTTGTATTGCTTTTGATATATGGTTAGTTTTTGGCATATTTTTATTATTTGACCACAAAGGCACGAAGACACCAAGATGCATTTCTTTTTTGTTATTCGTCATTGCGAGGCACGAAGCAATCCTACTACTTTCGCTATTAAACCCATAGCTTTGAGATTGCTTCGTGCCTCGCAATGACGATTTCTCTACGGCCTCACCTTATTAACATCCACCAGGCTATTTAAATATACTTCAATATTCGAATAACCTGATTTCGAAATTTTAGCAGCGTCTTTTGCATCTTTTGGGTTTAAACCATTTTTAGTTTCCCAGGCATCGGGAATACCATCATTATCAGTATCCACAAAAGGTTTACCTTTATATTCAGGGTAACCGCCAACCTGGGCGATATCAGAAATAATGCCTTTTTTGTAAGAATCGGCTGGCAAACGGCGTTTTACATAACTTTGTTTGGCAGGCAATTTACCATCTTCAACATGTTCAATTTTACCGGGTGTTACTTGTTTAATAATCCGTTGGTCTACCGCGTCACGAACCGGTAATGAAGCTCCGGCATTGGCCAAAACATAATCGTAAGCTTTTTTGGTATCGATGATGGAAATCTTGGCCATAGGTAAAGGTTGATCCGTACGGATGGAATCCAATAGTTTCTGTTTATCTCTTTTGCTTTCAGGCTGTACACCACCATCCCAGTTGTTTTTGGTTACTTTTTCGTTTCCTTCAATGATATTTCCGGTTACATAAGCTTTACCAAATTCGTTGGTGAACTTTTTATCTCTACCCGATTCAGGTTTTAAGATACGATAAGAAATCGGTTCTCCGGCAGGAGTAATAGGCCCTGGTTTGTAATAATTGTTGATGAAGCTATAAAATGAGACATTATCGCCACCATCGGCACTTCTGTTCCACCAGTTGAAGATCACATTATTGGCAAAACCAAAATCGCCATACATGCCCACAGATGGATTTCTGCTGATGTTTGATGCCCAAAGGTTACGCATAAAAGTGGAATTTAAACCACCGATTGTACTTCCGAAAGCGTGGTTATAGGTATCCAATGCTTCAGAAAAGATTGAATTTTGGATGGTGACGTTTACAGTAGGCAATTTAACAGGTTTAGAACCGTCTTGAGGATCATATACATGGCGGTAAATCGACATATTTTCATCCAGTCCCCAGCTTGCCGAAACGTGATCGATAATAATATTTCCAACAGGATTACCGCCTATAGCATCATCTCTTCTGGTAACATCGGTTGCCCCACGGCGGAAACGCATATAACGGATTACCACATCGTGGGTATTGACCCATACCGATTCGCCGGCGATACATACGCCATCACCAGGTGCACTCTGACCAGCAATGGTAACATAAGGTGCGCGAATGATCAATGGTGTTTTTAACCTGATGATCCCGGAAACGTTGAACACAATAATTCTTGCTCCACCCTGTTCGCAGGCTTCACGTAAAGTACCTTTGCCTTCATCTTCTAAACTGCTTACCACATATACTTTGCCGCCACGGCCACCAAAAGAATAAGCACCTCCACCTTCGGCTCCCGGAAAGGCCACCATTTTAGATTGAGGCAAATCGCCTGGTTTAGCTGCCCAAGGAATATAGGGTTTACCATGTTTGGCATCTTCATCCACAATGGATTTTACCTTTAAAAACTGCTTTTCCGATTTATCTTCGATGCTTTTCAAAAGTGAATCAGCTTTCTTTTCCATCGCTTCCGGAATAACCGGATATTGGGCAAAAGCAATATTTCCTATTCCACAAAGTGCGATGATGCTAAAAATTGAATTCCAGGTGCGCATTTTAGTTTGGTTTTACAATGGAAACAGGAACTACACTATTCAAATAAACTTCGATGTTAGAATAACCACTTTTGGTGATTTTTGAGGCATCAGAAGCATCTTTCGGGTTTAAACCGTTTTTCAGTTCGTAAGCATCAGGCATACCATCATCGTCTGAATCTTTGTAAGGTGTTCCTTTATATTCCGGATAACCACCCACCTGTGAAACTTCAGTAATAATTCCCTGTTTGTAAGAATCGCCAGGTAATCTGCGGTGTTCGAACTGGAAAGCAGACGGTTTGGCATCAGGATGCACCTCGATTTTACCTGTGCTTACCTGTTTAACTACACGGGTATCAACCGGATCTCTTTTTGGTAAAGTAGCTCCTGCATTTGCCAATACGTAATTTTTTGCCTGTAAGGTAGGTATAATGCTGATTTTTGGCATCGGGAAGGGATCTTTTGCCTTCATCGCTGCGAAATATTTACTGGCTTGCTCGTAAGACATTAGATTTCCTTTTTTATCTTCCAGCTGTACACCTCCATCCCAGTTGTTTTTGGTTACTTTTTCATTGCCATCGATAATATTTCCGGCAACATAAGCTCTTCCGAAAACTACATAAGGCAATTTACTGCGACCAGATTCGGGCTTTAAAATTCGGTAACTGATCGGGTCTTTTAATTCGGTAACGGGACCAGGTTTGTAAAAGTTATTGATGATATTATATTGAGCAGTATAATCGCCGCCGTCTGTAGAGCGATTATTCCAGTTGAACACCACGTTATTGGCGAAATTGAAAATACCGTTCCAGCCGATTGACGGGTTACGGGCACCATTATCAGCCCAAAGGTTACGTACAAAAGCACAGTTTTCGCCCCCTAAGGTTGAACCAAATGCATGGTTCCAGTAATCTAGTGCTTCAGAAAAAATCGAATTTTGGATGGTGATATTCACCGTTCCCAGTTTTTCTTCTGTTTTGCCAGTACTATCGTTGTACATGTGGCGGTACATCGACATGTTTTCGTCTAGTCCCCAGCTTGCAGAAACGTGATCGATCATAATGTTACCCACCGGATTTCCACCAATGGCATCATCTCTGCGGCCTACAAAGGTTTCGCCCCTTCTAAAACGCATAAAACGCACAATTACATCGTGTGTGTTTAACCAAACCGATTCGCCAGCTACACACACACCATCACCCGGAGCCGTTTGTCCGGCAATGGTAATATAAGGTGCACGGATAATTAACGGGGTTTTTAACCTGATGATCCCTGCCACATTGAAAACTACAATCCTTGCGCCGCCTTGTTCACAGGCATCACGCAATGACCCCGGACCGCTATCATTTAAATTTTTTACTACGATTACTCTACCGCCATGACCACCAAAACTATAAGCGCCTCCGCCTTCAGCCCCCGGAAAGGCCAATAATTTAGATTGTGGCAAATCGTTCGGTCTGCCAGCCCATGGGATATATGGTTTGCCCTCGCCTGCTTCTTTAGCAATAATAGGCTTGGCTTTTTCCCAGGCAATGTCCGATTGGTGGTAAGCTTCTTTCATCATCGAATCGGAAGACTTTTTCACATCGGCAGGGATATTGGGATATTGTGCGAAAGAATAATTAGCGGAGAGCATTAATGCTGTTGTGAACAACAGATTTAAAAAGTTCTTTTTCATTTGTGTTTTGCCCGTTAAAGAAGCAAAAGAAATTTAGCTGATATTTTTTGATTGGTGAAATTGTCAATCGTGAATTTTATAAAAATCGGCTCATTTCTGTTTATTTCTTTGGTTATCAGTTTTGGTTAGAAAGTATATTATATTTCAAAATTGCACGCAAAAATTGGCTGTTTACTGTATAATTTTGGCCAGGTATTGTATCATCTTTTCATTTGGTTAAAATGGCTGTAACAAATTAAATTCATTTCCACAACCGTGTTACAAGATAAAAATAATATTCATATATAAATGTAACATTCTTAAATGAAAAAAAAGGAAACAAATTAATGTTCCCTTTTTCTAAAAACCAAATATAAAAAACCAGGGCGGCGAGCAAACCGCCCTAAGATCTTTTTATTTCAGTGGATCGAACGTGCCAGCACCATTCATACTATCCCAACCTGTTGTTTGTTGCAGGTAAGGACTTGCCGATAATACGGTTTGATTGATTCCAAAGAAATAATATTGAGGATACCAGGTAAATTTCCAATTCGCTGGACTTGTTTTGTCAAGATCATCCCGAACACTTACCTTAAAATAGTTATCGTAAAGATAATCAAGGTATTGATCGTATGTTGTTATGCCTGCAGGATAGGTTGCGGGGTCTCTGTCAATTAACGGAGCCGTTCCTGTAGCAGGTTTTAGTAATGGATCATTTGCGCCAACATAATCTGCACCTGCAGTTGTTTTAACGCCAATATAAAAACCAGTTCTGCGGGTACCGTTTAATGGAGCAAAACCTAATCTGGCTGTAGTTGTGCCTGATTCAAATAACATCCATCTCCTTAAATCCCAAAAACGTTTACTTTCATAAGCAAACTCTATTTTTCTTTCATTTAATACGGCTGCAAATAATTGGTCGCGGCTTAAGCCATTTCCAATACCATACGAACCATCGGTGCCCGCTAAAATACCTGCTCTATCTCTTATTGATTTGATTCCATCAAAGCCTTCGTTCAACTTATCTGTTCCAATAGCCGATTCGGCTAGGTTAAGTACTACTTCAGCGAATCTTATTTCCATATAATCTGTCGGACTATTGCTAAAATTACCGATGGAGTTGTTCGCGTTTGGATTATTTGCTTTGCATAAATAGATACCACTAGCATTGGCGCCCTTAGCTTCCGTAGTTCCATTATAACCTGCTGTAGCTGTTTTTTTCCATACATAAGTCCATTGTTTATAATTTGTTGCTCCGCTATATGGCCAGATGGCACCGTTATATACAAAAGTTTTATAAAAGCGTGGATCTCTATTTTTGTAAAACTTAGCATCAGAATATGGGTAAGTTGAAGATGAAGCTGTAATCGGTTTACCATCTCTCATCGGGAAGGCATCAACAATCTGCTTGGTTGGCGATATTGATCCAGCCCCATTAATTTCACGCGAACGTGTAGCCTGTTCCCAGCCATTGTTTTTTTGTGGGTTTCCGGTGGTTAGCGCATTGAAGCCAAAAGCGAATACAGATTCGATACTGTTATCAGCTGTGAACATATTTCCCCATGCCACACCGTTTGTAGTTCCACCTACTTTATACAAACCAAAACCATTTGATTCTAATAAGGTTTTTGCTGCTAAATTTGCCTGGTAAGCTCTTTCCCAACGGGCCCGGTCATCAGTACGGTTAAAAAGTGGACTAGCCCATGTTAACAGTACCCTACCTTTTAGTGCTGCAGCTGCGCCTGATGTAATTCTACCATTATCTACGCCTGTCCATTTTCCTGGTAATAAAGAAATTGCCAGATCTAAATCTTTAACAATTTGTTCAATACATGCTGAAGATGAACTTCTTTGTATTTCATTTGCTGGACCAGAAGAAACAATCGGGTCTTGAGGTGTTAATACTAATGGTACACCACCATACAATTTAACCAGTTCGAAATATTGCCATGCTCTCCAAAAGTACATCTGTCCCTTAAATTTATTTGTAATATCTGTAGTTAAACCATGTTTGTCAATTTCCTGAAGAAAAAGATTAATCTCTTTCATGCGTGTCCAGGTATTATTGGCTACGCTGCTTGGCAAACGTTGACCAAAGTATTTCAATGCATTTGTATTCACATAAGAAATCTGTGCCCATTCTTTATTCCAGTCTGTTTCGCCGGCCAGTTCATCAGTTGTTTGCGTAAAGGCCGAACTGTAAGTGCCGTTATCGGTAGCACTCTGTACCTGAACATTCGGGGTTCCGTTATTGGCAGGTAAAAACAGGCCATAAACATAATCTACATAACCCTGAGCTAATGACGCTTCTTGAAAAACCTGCTCATTAAAGCCTGCGTAATCTTTTTTCTCTTCTAAAAAACTGTCTTTGCAACTGGCACTTAAAACAACCAGTGATACCAAAACATATATTATTTTATTCTTTTTCATGTCTTTAAAATTTAATAGTATAACTACTTTTAATTATTAAAAGGTTACGTTTAATCCAAAAGAAAATGTTTTCAGGTTCGGAAAAACGTCGTATGCCGTATCACTGTCTCTATATGAATATGGATTATAGAAATTATAAGGGTTTAAGGCTGTTGCATAAACACGTACATTACTTACTTTAACTTTTTCAAGCCAAGCTTTTGGCAAAGAGTAATTTAACTGTAAGCTGGCCAAACGCATTCTAAAAGAAGAAACTTTCCAGAAATTCGATGTCGGACTTAAACTGTTAGCTTCCCAGTTAGGATTTGGCATTGTACCATTTGGGTTAAGGATCGGATCATAAATATCGCCCCAGATTTCTGGCACACTCGCAAAAGTACGGGATATAGAATTGTTCATTTTTTTACGTGCGTCAATCTCCGACCATCCTCCAAACGAACCTGAAATTACCGCTTCAATCCCAATTCCTTTATAATTGGCTTTCAATGTTGTTCCGTAGCCATAATGGTTAGTGGCTTTTTTAGATAATTGGACCTGATCATTAAAATCGATGATTCCGTCAGGACCTGCAAAAGTTCCATCAGGTTGTAGTGGTCCTCTAACATCTCTGTAATAAAGCATGCCTGGTTTTAAATCTTTAGCCAAAATTGCTGATCCACTTCCTGCAGCGCCCGGATTTACTGAGGTAATTTTATATTGGTTTACATAAGCATCAATTTCTTGCTGATCTTTAAACATACCTAAATAATCGTAACCCCATTTACCAACATCAGATGAGGTACCATTACGTGGATTCCATGGATACAATACATCATTTGCATTATAATCTGCCTTAATTACCTTATTGTCTGACCAGGCAAACCTGAAATCAACGCCGTAACTAAAATCTTTTCCGATTTTATCATTCCATCCAATACCTAGTTCATAACCGAAATAATCTGCTGTTGCATAATTTTGTGAAGCTACCGAGCCTCCAATGGTGATTGGAATGTTTGATGTTACCTCTGTTAAAATATTAGTGGCATGGTTGTAATAACCATCAGCAGAAAATGTAAGTCGGTTTTTTAAGAATTTAGCATCAATACCAATGTTGTTTTTAAGTTCGTCACTCCACGTCGCGTCAGGGTTTGGCGACGCCTCCATTTTATAACCTGCTGTAGCATTACCATCTCCTCCGAAAACCGCTCCTTTACCATCCTGGAAAGTATAACGCTGTCTCCATAGCCAGGCTTTGGTTTGGTCGTTTCCTAATAAACCTATTGAGTATCTTAATTTCAAGAAATCAATACCCGGCACTTTAAAAAAGTCTTCTTCAGAAATTACCCAGCCCAATGAACCTGAGTAGAAATTACCCCAATAATTACCCGGTGCAAATTTGGTAGAAGCATCACTTCTGAACATAAATTCGGCAAGGTATTTATCTGCGTAGCTATAATTGGCCCTGGCCACATAAGATAGCGATCCACCTTCTGATTTTGTGGTACTTCCATCAATAGCGCCAGTAGCCGAGTTAAACTGACCGTTTGTTTGCTGGATAGGATCTGCCTTAAATACCACTTCATTATCATAAGCCTGTTCTGATCTTTCTACCGTTGCTAAAGCACCAATGGTATGTTTTCCAAATGTTCTGTTATAGGTAAGCAAAAAGTTGGATTGAGTTGAACTTTGTGTGGTATTTGAATAATAAAGCCTGTTACCATTAGAAGCTACAAGCGCCGTTGGCTGTGTTGCGCCATCGTAAATATGCTCGTTGGTGCCCAATTTCTTAAATGTGTATACATTGTATTTTGTACCAATCTGTGAGCCAGCACTACTTCCCATATTTCTCGAATATGTAGCTCTTGCACTTAAGCCTTTTACGAATGGAATATCGTATTGAGCATTTAAGTTTACGGTATAATTTGTAGTTCTGGTATTGGCCAGATTACCCAATTTTTCAATTTCATAGAAATGGTAAGTAGAAAAATCGTTCGTTGTTCCTGGTAATTTAACAGGATATCCATTAATATAGATGGGAACATAACGCGGTGCAAGAATCAGGTTACGGTAGTCGTTATCGTCCAGCTCACTACCAATTTTATTAAAAGTTTTAATCAGTTCGCTATTGTTTCCTGAAACCTGTAAACCCACTTTTAGGTTAGTAGCAACTTTAATATCGGCTCCTGATCTGAAATTCCAACGTTTAAAATCAAGACTTGAAAGATTTCCATCCTGTTTGTAGTAGGCAATATCGCCAAAATAAGTTGCACGGTCTGAGCCTCCTGAAATACTTAAGGTATGCTTCATATTATAAGCTGATTTCCATGCATCTTCTAACCAATCATAATTGATATTTTTAAAATGCTCAAGCTCATCCTGGCTAAAAAAACTATCCGCCGCAGAGGCTCCTGTAGGATTTACATTTGCGCCGTTAGGTCCGTTCATAATATTATAATACATGCCAAATTGGTAAGCACTTAACATTTTGGTACGGTAAGCTTCATCATTAACTGCATACGAACCACTGTAACTAATACGTGGAGGACCAATTTTACCACGTTTGGTTTTTACTAATACTACTCCATTACCTGCCCGGGTACCATAAATGGCTGCTGATGCATCTTTTAAAAAAGACAGGCTCTCAATCTCAGATGGATCAAGGTTATTGAAAAGTGTAGCATCCGGTTGTCCGTTTTGTGGATTAATCTGAATTACATCATCGATAACATACAGCGGATCAGTAGAACCACCATCTTTAGAAAAGATTGTGTTTGGATTTCTGATGGTAAGCTTGGCAGTAGAACCTGGTCTGGAAATACCCCCGCTCACACCAACGCCCAATATTTTTCCTGCCAGGGCAGCACCGATGTTACTCGCTGGTAAATCTTCTACTTCTGTTGCTTTAATATCGACCACAGCGCCAGTTAAATGACTTCTTTTCTGAGTACCGTAACCTACCACAACTACATCTTCTAAGCTCTTGTTTTCGGATACTAAGCGAACAGCGATGTTGGTTTGTTTACCCACTGTGATCTGCTGTCTAACGTATCCGATAAAAGAAAATACCAGCACATCAGCATCAGATTTTATCTGAATGGTAAAATTTCCATCCGAATTTGTACTTACATTACTCGGAATCCCTTTTAAGCTTACGTTCACACCAGGAATTCCCTGTCCATCTGCCTGATCGACAACCTTTCCCGTTACCTTCCGGTCTTGGGCAAAGAGGATGGTACTTGCCAGTAGCATGAAAAGCAATGACAAAGAAATTTTGCGTAAAAATTTTAAGTTCATTTTATTATTTGGTTAGTTAATATTGTAATGTTGGCTGGTTAAAGGCCTGCGTTTTAATGCTTATGTTTTACTATTTATATTATAGGTGATTGTTTAAATATCCTGATCAATCAGTTCTTGAATAATTTTTGTTTAGGAACGATAAAATAAAACGTTCAATTAACGCTTATACAAATCAAAGTGAAAAAAGTATGATGTGATTTGGCTCATTTTTTTTATTTGGATCTAGATAAATATTTTGGTTAGAAAGTATTGTAATTCAAAGTTGCAATCAAAAATGGCTTGTTTTAGCGAGTATATTCGCTATTTATTATACGATCTTATCAAATTCAGAAATAAAATCCATAAGTAACATCCAGTGTTTTAATTTGGCGATACAAGATATAACTAATTCATATATAAATGAAATATTCTTAAATAAAAAAATCGAGACAATTAAATTGCCTCGATTTTTAACAAAAAGTGAAATTATTGTCTATCTAAACCCTCATATTTTAATTCTGGATTTTCACATCAACATTTAAGAAAACTCCCCGAGATGAATTGTTGCTGGAGATGGAATTGACATAGAAAGCGCCGTATTTACCTTCGGGCGTTAAGAAATAAAATAAACTGCCCGGTATTAATCCCGTAGTAATAGATTTGAGTGTGGGTTTTGCGCTTTTACCTGCTGTAAGAATCTGCGCACCGGTTCTTAAATTTAAGAAAGCCGAAGCTTGTCCCGTTTTTGGGGCAGCAAGTAAGGTTGCACGTTTATTTGTCCATGTGCTCATATCATAAGCGGTAAATGGCATCGGATTGGCATCTAAAGCATAAGTATTGTACAAATAACCGTTTACACCATTGGCAGTTACCGGCGTACGATAAATACCAAGATCGATTTTGTCGGTGTTTTCTTTACCGTTGGTGTAGCTGTAAAGTTGTCCGTTGGTTAAAGAAATAAAAGAATTGGCTACTTTGGTAACAGTATCCGGAATAAATATCTCTCTTGATGACCAATATTTATAATCGGGCAGCACATTTAAAGTAATGGTTTTGTAACCATCGCCCAGGTAAATGCCACCTTTATCCAGTGCCCAAATCCGGTATGAGATTAACCCCACCCTTGTGTCCATTTTTAGCTTAACGATACCTGTAGCTTTTTTGCGCTGTGTATCATCCAGTGCAATTTTTGTAGGGATGGCAGATGAGGTTTCGAAAATACAGGCCACATACATATCTGTTTTCGGCGATTCGATGGTGTATTCTAAATAAACACTATCGCCTACGTTTACATCTTTATAACTGGTTACGGCATAAGGGCTTTTAGCGCCATAAGTAACCGTTACATCTTCGAACATGTTAAATATATTAGTGGTTTCTTTTTTACAGGCTGTAAAAAAGATTGTTGCCATTACGATCAGGCCAACAATATTTAAATTTCTTTTCATTTTAAATTTTATTTACTGATGAATACTGGTTTACAACGGATCGAATGTTCCACCGTCCCACCCTATGGTTTGATCTAACAATGGACTCGAATTCATAAATGTAGACGGCAGGGCGTAAAAATAGTAGGTATCCAATATCCCAAAACCATTAGGCCCTTGATTTACGTTGGTTGCAGCAAAATATTTATCAAACGTAGCGCGGTCGTTTACGTTAATGCTTTCCCTGAAACGGATACCATTGGTACCTACAGCTTCTAATTCGGTTTTCAATGCGGTTGTCTTCACTGTCCATTGAATAGTCTGCATTTGGCCGCTCAATAAATGGTAACGGCGGGTGCGTCTTAGATCGAATGAGCGTTTGCCCTCGAAAGAAAACTCAACCATACGTTCGTTCATGATCAGGTCGCGCATCAGTTCTTTTGAAGTAGCCAGGTCTAAACCATAGTTTTTAGTTCCCGGTTGTATCCCTGCCCTGATCCTGATCTGTTTAATCAGGTCTTTCGCTTCTTGTAAATTGCCGATTTCGTTGGCACATTCGGCATAATTTATAATGACTTCGGCAAAACGGAGCTCTACCCAGTCTAAACCGTTTCCACCAAAATCGTTGGCATTAATTACTGAACCTTTAGCAAGATCAGGATCGCAAAATTTCTTTAAATAAAAACCCTGTGGTGATGCTTCGGTAATGCCACCATTGTAACACCATTGTTTACGGGTAGCCAGGCCGCTTAATTTCCACGGACTTCCGTTATAAGCAATGCTTGCATCTAAACGGGGATCGCGGTTTACCCAAAATACCACCGGATCATAAGTGAAAGAACTGGCCTGCCCTACCGGAACACCATCTTTCATGGTGTAGGCATTTACCAATTGTAAGGTTGGTGTAAAAGCAGATGCATTGCCACCTTCTTCTGTAGGTCTGCTTCTTTGTTCTACATTTTGTCCTCTTTTAGAAAGTTTGGCCGAATATGAACGAACAATAATGGCTTCAGGATTAGCCGTTCCTTCTTTAAGGAAAATATCGGCATAATTTGGCATTAACGATGCTCCGGCAGCTTTACAGATATCGTAAGCTTCTTTATTGGCTTCGTAAGCTTTTTGCCACCTGCTTTGATCGAATGGGTGTGCGGGATTATTGGTGGGGTTAAACTGCGGACTAGCCCAGTACAATAAAACCCTTGCTTTTAATGCAGCTGCCGCCTGACGGGTAAATTTGCCCCTTTCGGTAGCATCAACCCAGGTTACTCCATTTAACAGGTTCATGGCCGAATCGAGATCGCTTACGATGGCCTGGAAACATGCCGATGCTTTTGCACGCCCGGTGAGCGTTAAATTATCAGGATCCTGTGTTTCAAGCACCAGTGGCACTCCACCATAAAGCCTTACCAACTGGAAATAGGTAATGGCCCTTAGCGCGAAAAACTGTCCGCGCAACTTGTTTTTCGAAATTTGTGATAAAGTTCCTTTCGGGATTTCTTTTAAGGCAACATTGCAGCGGGCAATATCAAAATAACGGTTATCACCCTTATTGCCCTGGTATTTGGTGGCAATAAATTTCACGTCATTTGAGGTTAAAACCCCGTTTACCCCAATGGCCTTACGCATAATTGATTCTGAAGAAGAGAATTTATCTTCATCACTGGCATAAATCACATTATCGGCCGTTATTTCGTAAGGGAAATCGGGCATGGTTACATCGTAGGTATCATTTAAAAGAAACTGGATAGAACCTTCGTTATCCCAAATCCGTGAATCCATTCCGTTTCTATCTTCGAGGTCGAAAAAATCCTTTTTGCAGGAAGTAGAGAATAAGATAAGCATCGCCATCATTCCGATCAGCAATGTGGTTTTATTTTTTAAAATCATTTTAGCTTGGTTAGAGTGATACAACATTACAGGCTTACATTTAATCCTACTGAGATGGTTCTGAGCGTAGGGTAATCGTAAATGGTTGATGAATAAGGATCTTTGTAATCTAAAGGATTGATGATTGTCCACAGGTTATTGCCCGTTAATACAAATCGAGAATCGGCAATGCCTAATTTATTCATGAAATTCCTCGGCATTTTATAGGTCAGCGTCATGTTGTTGATCCTGATCATGGTGCCGCTTCTTGCCCAGAAGGTCGAATTCCAACCAGCAGCAATAGAAGGATCATCAAAACGTGGAAACTCTGCATTGGTGTTTTCAGGTGTCCAGTGATCTTTCCAATAAGCCGGAACATTTACTGTTGTGCTTGCCGGAGCTTTAGATTTGGTATCAAAAAATGCTTTTCCGCCAAAACGGGTTACAAAATTCGTATTCAAACTAAAGGCTTTATAGGTAAGGCCAACGTTAAAACCAACACCAAAAGAATTAAGGCTTTTGAACATTAGCGTCTGGTCTTTTTCAGTGATCTTTCCGTCGCCGTTAACATCTTCATAGTATAGCCAGCCCACTTGCGGTACTGATCCGTTAATGGTATAGGTAGGGTATTTATTCAATAAAGCATCTACATCGGCCTGTGTCCTTAACATTCCTTTCGAAATCAGCCCGTAGTTTGAGGTATTGTATACATTTGGATTGGTGCCAAACTGGTATTTAAGATCCGGATAGGTAGTATCCCATAACTGGAACTGGTTATAAAACATCCTGTCGATACGGCTATTGCCAAAACCGAACATCACATCGGTTGATATGCCAAAATCTTTACCCAGCTTGGTGCGGTAACCCAATGTAATTTCGTGACCCCAGGATGTTCTTTGCTGATAATTTACAATCGGTGCTTCGAACCCGGCATACATCGGGAAGTTTTCGTTATTGCCTTTATCAAACATATCATAAGAATAGCGGTGATAAAACTCGTAGGTAATGTTCAGTTTATTGTTAAATAAGGCTGCATCCAAACCTAAGTTCATGGTACGTGCTTTCTCCCAGGTAATGTCAGGGTTTGGCAAAATTGATGGATTTAAACCACCATACATCGATTCGTTATAAGAATAACCGTTCGGATCTACCTTATAACGCGATTGCCATAAGCGGGCATCTACCCGGCTTTCTCCTACCATACCATAATTGGCACGCACTTTTAAATTGCTTACAAATTTTACGTTTTCTTTAAAGAAATTTTCCTGACTAATTACCCAGCCCAAACCTAAACTCGGAAATAAACCCCAACGATTACCGGGAGCAAAATTTGATGAGGCATCCCATCTTCCTATAGCTTCCAATAGGTATTTCTTGTCAAAATCGTAACTGAAACGGGTAATGAATGAACGTTGTACGGCTTCACCAAAAGTGTTTTCCTGCATGGTGAAGGTAGATTGGTCAAAACCCCAATATTGGTTTACATTAGGTAACACCTGATTTCTCCAGTAAACGGAAAGCGATTCGCTATTGTTCTCCGACTGATCGAAAGCAGCTAAAGCGGTGATGGAGTGTTTGCCGATCTGGCGGTTGTAGCTTAATGATCCAATTGCCTGATAGCTCGAGGCCATATCGTTACCTTTTAATAATATGGTATTAGCCAAACCAACAGCGGTAATGGCTGTAGTAGGCTCGTTGGTGTACAACAATCCGTTCTGACCGGTCATTTTGAAATTATAAACGGTATATGGCGGAATATACTGTCCACTACTCCCGCTCCTGTTGTTTTTACCAAAACGTACACTTGCCGTTAAACCTTTAATAAAAGAAGGGCTATAGTTTAATGATGCGTTGATGTTTAAACCTTGCGATTTACTGTAAATGTTATTGCCAGAATTGATAACCGCTAAGGGGTTGGTGTTTCCGTTGTAGTTTACGGGTTTGCCATCAATCTGTATAGGTACCCACATTGGGGTGGTAATCAACTGTTGGAAAAAGGCCTGATCATTCTCCCCGCCATTTTTATAGGTATCGCTGTTTTTCTTGTTAAAATCAGTATTTAAAGTTACATCGGCAGTTAAACCCGGAAAAATCTTAGCATTCATACCTGAACGGAAAGCGTATTTATTATAAGTAATACCTCCGTAGTTACCGGTTTCATTGTAATAATTACCGCCTGCAAAAAAGGTAATGGCATTCGAACCACCAGAAATATTAATGTTGTGCCTGTTGGTTGAAGCTACTTTCCAAAGCTCATCGAACCAGCTCTTGTTGGGATTGTTTTTTAAAACTTCCAGATCAGCGTCTGAAAATAAGGATGAAGTTGGGGCGTTTTTAATTTTGTTGGCATCATTCAGTAAAGTAGCATGATCATAAGCACTGAGCATTTTCACATCACTGGTATTATCCTGATAACCAACATAACCGGTATAGCTAATTTTAGGTTTCCCTGCTTTTCCCCTTTTGGTGGTAACTAAAACAACACCTTTTGCACCAGATGCACCATAAATGGCTGCCGAAGCATCTTTCAAAAATGAAATATCTTCTACCATAGAGATATCGATATTGTCGAATTCATCGCGGGTTACTGTAATTCCATCGATAACATAAAGCGGTTCGGAAGTAACGCCATAGAGTTTTGATTGATCGGAAGCAGTTGAATTACGGATATTTAAAGTGATGGACGAACCAGGTTTACCTGAAACGGTATTAACGCCAACGCCCTGTATTTTGTTACGCAAAGCAGCTGCGATATTGGGAACAGGAAGATCCTGAATTTCTTCGGCTTTAATATTGGCCACAGAACCTAAAATTTCTGATTTCTTTTTAGTACCATAGCCTACCACAATTACATCATCAAGGCCATTAGTGTCTTCAGCCAGGCTGATTTCTAAAGTTGATTTGCCAGACAGGGTAACCACCTGTCGAACATAACCCACATAAGTAAATACGAGTACATCGCTGGCCGGATCGGCAACCAGGGCAAATTCACCTTTATCGTTGGTACTCACATTGTTGGTTTTTCCACGGATACCAACGCTGACTCCGGGTATGGGTTGCCCGTCTTTTTTATCCACCACCTTACCTTTTATCTGTTTTTGTTGGGCAAAAACGCTTGTAAAAGCACAAAGCAGCAGCATTAAAACCCATGGGGTTTTTCGTAAAGTTTTAAAGATCATAATAGTTTATTTGGTTAGTTTGGTTTTTTTCTGATTTTAATTGGCTTCAGCCCTGGCCTTTCGCCTTTTCTCCCATTCTATGCCTTCCTTTTTAAGGTCGTAGCCTGCTGCTGATAAGTAATTATTAATGCGGCCTTTGTATTTGCCGAACCAGGCATGTTTTTTATCAGATGATTCTGCATCCATGGCATGCTCCCGCGCTTCGGTTAACCAGATTAGGATCTGTTTTTTCTGATCTTCGGTCAGCGTTAAAATTTCTTCCTGATAAGCTTTATAAGTGATGGGCAATACATTATAAGTCATGCCGTTTTTTACCAGTTCTACCTGCTCATTAGTTAGTTGCGCAGAAAGTTTGCTGATGTATTTTTTATGCAGTTTATTTAAAGCTGTTTCTACAATGCGGCCATCTTTAGCCAGTGCCGAGTCGCGTTCTACCTTATTATCTTTGTTTTTTTCTTTAATTTCTTTAACCCTGGCATCACGCGCCGCGTAAATATCATTCAGATTGCTGTACTGATCGCGCACAATTACCGTTACTTTTTCTGTTTTCCTGGCATCGGTAAGGCCTAAATTGGTCACAATTTTAGCAGCACGATCGGTAATCATTTTGGTATAGGTTTCTTTATCAGCAGCGGCATTAGTTTGTGCAAAAATGGCTGTCATGCCGGAGAACGTTAACATAAAGGCCAAAAGGGATAATTTCATGTATTTGATATTTTAAATTGAATATATTTTTAATGGAATTTGAGGTTTTTTGAAGCATTAAAATTTAAACGGGATCCGTCCACCACCACCATTTTCGATGATGAGGATGTTTAAATACCCAGCCTAAATTAGTGGAATTTTTGGTGATTTTCCCTAGTCTCATAATTTATTAATAAACAAAAAATTTATAGGAAAATAATTTGTCGGTTTGTAATTTGGTTACGCCTATCGGGCTTTATACAAAACTCAACATAGAAAAACACTATTTTCTAATGGTTTTTAGCAAATTAATATAGGATATTATCATTTAACTGTTTAACTTTAGGCCTGCTGCACAAATTTAGTTGAGTTAATTGTTGCGGTGCTAACCAAATATTTTAACCCTAAGATGAAGCCCCATTTTCATAAAGTTCCCATTACTTTACAAAGTTCTTTTAGTATCCGTCACGACATTAAACCCGATTTTGGAAACATCTGGCATTATCATCCCGAACTCGAACTTCATTATGTAATTAAAGGTGAAGGTGTCCGATTTATTGGCGACAACATCAGTAATTTTGTGCCTGATGAGATGGTACTTTTGGGAGAAAACCTCCCGCATACCTGGCGTTGTAAAGATGAGTACTTTCAGAACAACCCCGACCTCACAACGGAAGCCATGGTGATCCATTTCTTGCCCGATTGTTTAGGTAAATATATGCTCACTTTGCCCGAAGCTTACCTGATCCCCAAATTGTTCGAAAAAGCCAAAAGTGGCATGGTAATTAAAGGTAAGGCCAAGGATAAACTGGTCGATTTAATGCGGGCTGCTGTTGATGCTACGAATTTAGACCGCATTATTATTTTACTCTCCATACTAAAAACACTGGCAGAAACGGATGAATATTCGACCATTGTAACCAGTAAAAATACTTTTTATCAATCGAATGAATCGGAAACTTTACGCATCAATAAAATTTGCAATTATACCCTCAGCAACTATAAAAAGGACATCACCTTAGAGGAAGTGGCATCGTTAAGTAATTTAAGTGTGACTTCTTTCTGCCGTTATTTTAAACTGATGACTAAAAAGACTTTCTATGATTTTCTGATTGAGATCAGGGTGAGCCACGCCTGCCGTTTCCTGATTGAGAATAAGTTACCTACCGAGATGATTTGTTTTGATTGCGGCTTCAATAATGTATCTAATTTTTATCGCCACTTTAAAAAGGTAACGGGAATGACGCCATTGGACTATAAAAGGAAGTATTTGAATTAAGCTAGAATTACAAACCTCGCAGGTTTTTAAAACCTGCGGGGTTTGAAGAATATCATATAAAAACCTTAATATTCAGATTATTACGTAACGAAGTATAATCATCAAACAAGGTTTCCATTCCTTTCTCTTCGCTTGTGGTAAATGCACCCACATTTCTTCGTGTAAAAGTAGAAATGTTTAAACCCCGTTTTTGCAGAAAATATTTAGATACTACCGGATAAACATGATGCATCACCTCCATGTTATCGATCAAAAACTGTTGCACGGCCTGTACCTCATCATTAAGCGATTCATCATTATAATGATCACATAACCAAACAATTAACTCCGGAAAATAATTGCCCTGAATACAGGATAACCCTGAAGCACCTGCTTTTAGCGAATCAACTGCGTGAACCATGTAGGCATCGTATAAACCAAAGGCATAACCTTCGGTGAGTTTAAGTTTTTCTTTTATCTGATTAAGATCAAGGCTGGTATCTTTATGGTAAATTACCCTTCCTGTAGCGACAAAATCGGCCAGTTGCTGTGGCTTTAATACTCTTTTGTAGGGTACAGGGCATTCGTAAAAACCCATCGGAATTTCATCCGTTTGATGCAGCAGATCGAACACGCGGTCGTTAAATATTTCATCGCTATCCCCTTCATTGGCCAATAAACTGGTAATTGCAATTACAGCTTCTACGCCTGCATCGCTAACCTCCTTTATAAAATCGGCTTGTTTGGCAATTTCACCACCAAAGGTTCCGGTGGCTACAACAGGTACTGCGCCATTTGCCACCTTTATCACATGTTTTATGGCCTGGATTCTTTCTTTATCACTTAATTCGAACATTTCGCTCGAGAGGCAATTGGCAAACAAACCTGAAGCTCCTGCCTGTAAATAAATCTCAGTAAGTTGTGTTAAAGCAGGATAATCGATATTCCCATTGCTCAAAAATGGCGTGAGCATAACCGGGATGAACCCTTTTTGTGAGTTTTCCATTGTAGTTTGATATGGTAAATGTGTTATGTTTTTTTGTACCAGAAAAGCTCTGAATGAGCTTAGTGGACTGTTTTTGTCTTTTTGTTTTTAATTTTTGTCAGGAAAAGTCCTGTTAAAAAAATGGTTAAAGTACCGATTACGATAATCATGTTTTTATGTAAAGGATTTCTAAAAACTTCATATTCTGGAGGAAGAAGTGAAGAAAATGTCATCCATATAATTACAGCAATACCGATAATGGTTGCCGTGATGGCTTCATGGTTTTTGCTTTGCCTGCTGATGATGCCTAATAAAAACAATCCCAGCATTCCAGCCGCAAAAATTCCTGATAATTCCCACCAAACATCTAAAATACTTTTTACACCGATCATGGCAATCCCGGCAATCATACCCAATAATCCAAATCCTACGGTAGCCAAATGCAGCAGCGATAAATTCTGTTTCTCGGTGATGCCGGGTTTGAAATATCTTTTGTAAATATCTACCGAAAACACGGTTGCCGAAGCGTTCATCCCAGAACTAATGGTACTCATGGCTGCAGATAAAATGGCCGAAACAATCAGTCCAACCAAACCTACCGGGATCTTGGTGACCATAAAATGAGGCATTATTTTATCGCCATAATCTGATGGAACCAAAGCATTCTGCACTTTCAACACCTCTGTTGCTGAAGCATGTAAAGGTAAGCGCTCAATAGCTACCTGGTGTTTGATCGACTGCACCAATTCCGGATTAACCTCATAGTAAGCGTACAAGCAAGATCCTATAATGAAAAATAGCAATGAGGCCGGGATGTATAACCAAACACATAGCCATATTGATTTCGAAGCTGCTTTACTTGATGATGCGGTATGGTAGCGCTGAATATAATTCTGGTCCATTCCAAAATTGTTCAGGTTGATAAAAAAACCATAAAGCAAAACCACCCAGAACGACGATCCGACAAAATCGAATTTAAAACTGCCGAGGCTAAATTTATCAGCAGATTTTCCAATTTCTACAATCTTTGATACACCCCCCGGCATGTTGGTTATAATCAGGTACAAAATGAGCAGTGCTCCCAGGGTTTTCACAATGGCCTGTACCACTTCTGTCCATATTACCGCTTCAATTCCTCCTAAAACGGTGTAGACAATGATACAGATACCAATTACGATCATAATCATCTGCATGGAATAACCCGTAAGTGCCTGAAGGCTCAATGCGATCCCGAAAAATATCGATCCCATTCTGGCCAATTGTGTCAATAGAAAACATACAACTGCATATACCCTTGCCCATGCCCCAAAACGTTTTTCTAAATGGGTATAAGCTGATATTTCTCCGGTATTTCGGTAAAATGGCACGAAATATTTAGAAGCCACCCATGCGGCCAACGGCATCGAAATACTGAATACAAATGCATTCCAGTTGCCCCCAAAAGATTTACCGGGCACGCCCAAAAAAGTGTTACTGCTTAAAAATGTTGCATAAATAGATAAACCTATCGCCCATCCGGGAATCAGGCCCGAAGCTTTTGTAAATTGCTCGGAGTTTTTATTTTTTCGCGAAAAATAAACCCCAACTAATATCATCCCAACAAGATAAATGAAGATGATCGCAAGATCGAATACAGGAAGACCTTTCATTACTTGTTGGCTCGTTTATTAATTTGGTTAAAACAAATATGCATCCCTAAATATCATCATTAATATAAGATTTTGGCCACATATTATACCATCTTATCTTATTGAACATCTAAAGCGTCAACTGCAAGTCCTTTGGTTTCTGTGGCGGTTAAGCGCACGCTGTAACTTCCGGCATTAATCATGCTCCCGGTATTGGTGTTCAGGTAATTCCATTTCCCCTCTTTTGTAGGTGCAAATTCTGCTATTTCTGTTTTCATTAGTGTTCCATCTGCCGATAAAAACTCCAGTTTGGCTTTCAAGGGTTGAGTAGATGGGTTATGATACTTAATAGTTAAGGAATAGGTATCTGCAACGCCAACTGAAATATTCCAGGTGAGGCTAGCCTGGTTACCCGCATTAAAAATTACGCGCTGTTTATCCATCAATACGGCTTTTGTAATGTCTTTCCCAGCTAAAATGCCATCAGTGGCTTTGTAACTTGTGGTGGTTTTTAAATCATAAGCAGGTTGTAAATGGGTAATGGGCAATACAAAAACGCTGGCCACCCTACCATCAAATATGATTCTTTCGTTGGGAATAAGTCTTTTGCGATAAATATCAAACGTTTCATCCCGGCTGTTGCTCAAAGTGCTTTTGGTATTTTCAAATCCCTGCGGAACGCTGCTGGTTTTATTGAGTGCAACAAAGACATCAACACTATCAGTAGCGGTAAATTCGATGCTTTCTTGACCGCGTGAGGTTTTTAGCCATTCTGCGCCATATAAATTTGAAGGCAAATCGGTAAATGCTGATTTTTCTCCTTTAAATTGCTCGTCTCCAATGTCCAGCCAGCTATTTAATTCGGAATTTTTGATCTTGGTTAAGAGCGAATTACTTTCTGGTGCAGGTTTAATATTTTGGTTTAAACTGGCTATGGCAATACCCGAAATAACCGCCTGACCCACTTTTACCTCAGGGAAATTAATATCCAAAAAGCCACCTTTGATTGAAGTTTTGATAGTTTTCTTCAATAATGTATTGCTGCCGGTTTCTCTCCAGATATCCAAATCTTTAAGAACCGTTTTTCCATTAAAGGCCACATCAAATAAACGCATGGCTTTGGCATCAAAACCGCCACCAATTCCCAGCCAGGGTTCAATGAAATAAAGTTCAATCAAATATTCCCCATCAGGCAATGGGAAGTGGTATTTTAGCTGATCTCTACCATATCTGAAGGTTTGAAAAAGCTTCCAATCTTTAGTGCCACTAATAGGTTGAAAAGTACGGCGTTGACTGGCGAAAAAATCGGGCACACCTGGAAAATTAGCCGTCCATGAGGTAGATCCAAAATTATCAGCCGAAGTTAAATTCCGGTCGGCCGACCATTGATTGCCGTTCACATCGGTATAATCGCCTCCTCCACAGTTGATGCGGTACACATAATGATAACCCTTCATGGGAACAGTAAGTTTTCCCTCTGAAATTAATGTGTTAAAATTTGGACTTTGAGGTAAATTCTGCAAAACTACTAGATCTTTTGCAACCGCTTTTCCATTTACATAACCTACCGCATAAAGTACATTGTAGTTAATTTCGGGCTTGTTCCACTGGAAATGCGTACCAATCTGGCCGCGCTTTTTCTTGCCTAAAGATTGTCCGTTTACATCATTAAAAAGTTCTACTTCATCACAGTTAGAATATACCACAACACTATCTTTAATGCCGGGTTTTGTCCAGCGGTTTGGCCAGGTGTGCGAAACGATATATACCATAGCTTCCGTTTGTTTTGGTGCATAATTTGCCCTGAACATGTAAAAAACATCTGTTGGTTCTTCCCAAGGGGTAAACATGCCTTTGTAATTTACAGGACCAATCCGATCCAGATCTCTTAACCCCTCGCCACCCTGTACCCTTCCCGGATTATCATGTGAGCTATAAAGCCAGAAAAAATGACCAGCAGTTTTATCTTTTACCGATTCGGCCAGGCGCACTTTTGTTTCCATCAGGTCGGTCATTTTGTTCTCCGTGTACCCTTTTCCATTGGCATCAGTATTGTGAAGATCAATTGTTCTCCAGGCGCCATATTCGCCTACCAAAACCTGTCTTTTCAAATCTTCGCCATAGGTTAAAGGATTGCCGCCATAAGTACCCGTCCAGTTTTGTGGCACATCCCAATCGGTTCCTTTGCCGCCATTACAAGTGGTTACTTTTCTTTGTGAAGAAGCTGTTGGATCCAGTTTACGGATGAGTTCGGTACATTCTTTTGCGAAATTTTCGGGCAGGGTACTTTCGTTTTCCAATCCCCATAACACTACCGCAGGACTGTTCCTTCTTTCCTTTACCCAGTCCGTTAAAAGTATTTTAAAATTCTTCCTGAATTCGGGCGTATCGTACCAAATGTGTGCTGCCATTTGTGTCCAGCATAAAATCCCTTCCTTGTCCCAATAATCAGAATACAATAAATGATGTGGCTGATGTGCATCGCGGAAAGCATTGAAACCTGCTGCTTTAACCTGCATCACCCTCGACCTGATCTGCTCGTTACTAAAAGCATGGCTCTGCCCGATTAAATGCTCATATTCTGCTATTCCGTTAATAAAAACTGGCTTTCCGTTTAATAAAAACTGTTTTTGATTGGCCTGATTGCCAATAGGATCACTATCGGATGGCCAGCTGATCCAGCGGATGCCATAAGGTGTTTTCAATTCATCAACAATTTTTCCATTTTCAACGATAATCGTCTGCACAACATAGAGATATGGATTTTCCAAAGACCAAAGTTTTGGATTGATGATTTTATCGGTTTGCTGATCAATTTCGATTTCTTTACCTGGCGGAACAATCAGTGTTTTTTTGATTTCTTTAACCTGCTTTCCGCTTGAATCAAGCAATCGGTTAATTACAGATACATTTTTAGGTTTTAAACCATAGTTTTTAATGCTTGTAATCAGGTTTAATACTGCGGCTTTTTCTGAAATTTTATTGTCGTTCCAGATGTGAATGCCAAATGGTTCAACACGGATATCATTGGTCACAATTAAATGCACCGGACGGAAAATCCCCATGGGCTGCGAACCTTCTGAAAAACCGCGTTCGGTAGAGCAACCGCCATCAACCCAGGGTAAATCCTGGATATTTGCGGGATGATCAGCCCGAACTGCTAAAATATTCTCCTGATTATTCAATTTTATGGCAACAGTAACATCCAAAGTAAAAGTTGTTCGTCCGCCTGCATGGTAGCCAACCTTTTTACCGTTTAACCAGATCGTGGCATAAGAACCAACGCCCTCAAAGTATAAAAAGAACCTTTTTCCGGGTTTAATTTCATTAGTTTTGAATGTTTTTCGATACCAGGCATAACCATGTTTATTGCCATGAAGTTTGCGTTGGTAACCCTCGTATTGGTCCCAGTTATGTGGAACATTAATATTTTTCCAGTTTAAGGTGTTATAGCCGGCCGACTGAAAACCATCAAAAGCATTTTTGTTTTCCTCATCCGCTATGGTAAACCAATTGGCATTTAATGAGATATCTTTTCTGGTTGAACTTTGGGCATGAACGAAATTGATCCCTATTAAGAAAATAACGCAAAAAGATAGTAAAAGTGTCCGTGTAAGATTTGAGTATGTTATTGGTTCGTGGAGACACGAACCATGGCGCGTGAAATGTTTCAATTTTCGTCTGTGGAAACAAAGACTAAGGCGTTTGGAATTCTTGAAGGCCATAGTCCCTCTAGCCGAGGTATGTGTCCCCACGGACCTCATTACGTTCAAAACACTTTTTAAAATACCTATAGCCGAGGTACGTGTCCCCACGAACCTCATTACGTTCAAAATACTTTTTAAAATCCCTATAGCCGAGGTACGTGTCCCCACGGACCTCATCGCGTTCAAAATACTTTTTAAAATGCCTTTAAACTCTCTTGTCATTTCAAATCTCCATTCAATTTATAAGTTTGACCAATTTTAGTTTCAAAACTTATATTGTTGTTTTTATAACGGACTTTACAATCTCCTCCTGTTTTAGATTTTATAGTAATTGAGGTCAATAAGCCGTTTTTCCATGTCAAATCCAGTTCAAATCCACCACGTGCCTTTAAACCTTTAATCTCACCATTTGGAATAGCTGCTGGCAAAGCAGGTAAAATATCCAGATAACCTTGATGGCTTTGCACAATCATTTCGGCAATTCCGGCTGAACCGCCAAAGTTTCCATCAATCTGGAAAGGTGGGTGAGCATCAAAGAGATTAACATAAGAACCAGCTCCATTATTAGCTGGTTTCATTAACATTTTTACCAGTTTCATGGCATGATCACCATCTTTAAATCTGGCCCAGAAATTAATCTTCCAGGCTAAACTCCAGCCGGTAGCGTCATCACCGCGATACAATAAAGACTGTTTTGCGGCCTGCATCATTTTTTCATTGTTATCCCAGGTAATGTCATTTCCGGGATAAACACCCCATAAATGAGAAACGTGACGGTGTTTGTTGGTCGTATCATCCTTATCTTCCAGCCACTCTTGTAGCTGTCCGTATTTGCCGATCTGATTTGGTGCGAATTGTTTTACCTTCTCTGTTAAGGATTTCCTAAAATCTTCATCCACATTCAATACCTCAGCAGCAGTTATACAATTTCTGAATAACGATCTGATAATCTGGTGATCCATCGTCGGACCGGCCACTAAACCGCCGTTTTCTGGTGAATTAGATGGTGTACTGATTAACCAGCCTGTTTTTTGGTCTTTAATTAAAAAGTCTTCATAGAACAAAGCAGCTTGTTTCATCAAAGGATAAGCCTCGGTTTCGAGGAATTTACGGTCTTTACTAAATTGGTAATGTTCCCACAAATGCTGACTTAGCCACCCTCCACCACTAACCCAGATACCATGATTAGAGGCATTAATCGGGGCTGTACCGTTCCACAAATCGGTATTATGGTGTAAAACCCAGCCACGGGCATTATAATATGCTTTTGCCGTTTCGGCACCAGTTTTGGATAATCCTTTAATTTTACTAAAAAGTGGTTCGTTTAAGGCTGATAAATTAAGGATTTCAGTCGGCCAGTAATTCATTTCGAGGTTAATATTGGTGGTGTACTTGCTTCCCCAGGGTGGTGTGAGCAGGTCGTTCCAAATGCCTTGAAGATTAGCAGGCTGTGTTCCCGGCCTTGAACTCGAAATCAATAAATACCGTCCGTATTGCATGTATAGAGCAGCAAAAGCAGGATCATTAGCGCTTGCGAATTTTTCCAACCTTTCATCTGTCGGTAGTTTTTCATTCTCCGATGTGCCAAAATCAACGCTAAAGTTGTTATAATAAGTTTGGTATTCCTTAATGTGGTTCTGCTTAATTTCCGTGTACGCTTTACCTTTTAAATTATGGAGTGCTTTAATATTGGCCGTTGCAGGGTTCCCTGAAACATCCTGTGCATTGATAAAATTGGTTCCGCCAGTTAAATAAAGTGTTACTTCATCGGCCTGATTGATGCTGATTTTGCCATTAATCGCCTTCACCGATCCATTTTTAATTAAAGCTGTTAACCGGCTTTCTCCCTTAATCGCACCATCTTTTACCTGAATGGATAAGGCAATTACATTATTTCCTAAAGCTTTTACTGATGATTTTCGGTGAGCGCTGGAAAGTTCTGCATCGAAACTGATGGATGCCTTTTTATCGGCCGTTAAATGGATTATAATGGCCTGGTTTGGCTGACTCGCAAAATACTCACGCTGATAATTTACGCCATTTAAAGTATAAGTGGTTTTTGCAATGGCGGTACTGATATCCAAAGATCTTTTGTAATTGGTAACAATAGATTTGGTCTGTTTGAAATACAGGTTAAGATCTCCAAAAGGCTGATAACTACCCTGATATTGAGGAACGGCAGGTGGATCTTCATCCTGAATTTTATACTTCCATTCTTTAACCAGGGAAATGCCTTGCTCTACGCTGCTTCCAACAGGATAAATGCCGATTTTTTTTGAAGTATCTTTATAACCTGCCAGCCCGCCTTTATCGAAATAGTTGAGCACCTGTATAGCGATCACATTTCTGCCTTTTTTAATCAACTTTGCAGGTATTGTATATTTTCTAGGCTCCGTATTATCGGTATTCCCAGCTAGCTGGCCATTGATATAAGTAAAATCCTGGTCGCGGATGCGGTTAAGATCTAAGATCAGATCTTTTCCAATCCAATTTTCCGGAACATCAAAAGTTGTTCTAAACCAAACTGCACCATCTAAATTTGCCAAACCAACGGCTTCCCACCCCTCATAAGAAGGTACTTTTATCGTTTTCCAAAGTTTATCATCAAAATTAGCCATTGCGGGGTTTCCCTGAATACCTTTTCCGGCTTTCATTTCATTTACCCAAACTTTTCGGTCGCCCTGACTGCTTTGCAATCCCATAAATTGCTCCTGTGCCAACGCTTCAGCTTCTTTTTGTTTGCCCTCGAAAAGCAATTTTCTAATTTCAGGAAGATATTGATATGCACCTTTTCGGTTATAATCCCTTGGTTGACCCGTCCAAACGGTTTCTTCGTTAAACTGGATATGATCTACAGCCGTTCCGGCGAAAATCATAGCGCCTAATCTGCCGTTTCCGATGGGTAAAGCATCTGTCCATTTTTCTGCGGCTTTGGTGTACCATAAAGTATGGTTGTTTTGTTGTGCAAAACTGCCGCTATGTGCGACTAATATCAAAGATAAAATGCCTAATAAAAGTTTAAACTTCATGTTACTGTCCTTTATCGCCCGAAATAATTTCGAGGCTTGCTGTTACTTCTTTTTCCTTTTTAACGGCTTGCCTAACCCTTCTGAAATTATTATTCCCAAGGTATATGTTTTTGGTTTCCGCTCCGCTTAATTTCAAATACGTAACCGTTTCTTTTACAGGAAAAGCATTGTACAAAAACAGATCGGATACATTTGTAAGATCGATTACTGCTGAATTTGCCAGTGGTTTATTGCTTTTCAATCCATCAACAATCAAATTGTTCACTTTAGAAGCTTTTAAAGATGGTCCCAATTCTGTATTTACGGTTACGTTATGAAACTCAATATTACTAGAATTTTGAATAGAAAAACCGGTTTTAGCTTCCATATTGATGTCGTTGAAAGTAATATTATCGATAGGCATCTCTTCCAAACCATTTAGATAACCTGCCTGGTTAACCTGACCGGTAATATTGCTGAAATGGATATTTCTAAAAATAGGTGTCCGCTCTGAAACAGGTTCTACATTTGTTTTAGCATACTGCATATCCAATACAATGGCTTGATCTTTAATGTTTTTCATGATGATGTTGCTCACCCTGATCTCTTCAACCACTCCGCCCCTGCCACGGGCAGTTTTAATGCGGATTCCCCTATCTGTTCCGTCGAAAACGCAATTAGAGATGGCTATTTTTCGCACATCGCCCGACATTTCGCTGCCAATAACCACTCCACCATGACCTGATAACATCGTACAATTTGTAATTACATAGTTTTCTGCCGGAATGGCCATTTTTCTTCCGGGTGCATCTTTACCTGATTTAATGGTGATGCAGTCGTCGCCCACACTGATGTGGCAATCAGAAATGTGCACATTTTTACAGGATTCAGGATTGATACCGTCTGTATTGGGCGAATGAGGATTGTTAATGGTAACCGCATGGACTTTAACATTTTCACAAAACTCAGGATTGATTGTCCAAAAAGGTGAATTGCGGATGGTTATTCCATCAATCAATACATTTTTGCAGAACATCGGTTGTATAAACGGCGGACGGAGAAAACCTCTTTTCATCTGTTTTGGATCGTCAGGTAAAACGATATCCTTATTTAAACCATCAAAAGTGGTCTGCCACTTCGATCGTGGTTGACCTTCTTTATAACCTTCTACAAAATCCCACCACTTTTTGCCATGTCCATCGATAATTCCGCGACCAATAATCGAAATATTTTCTGCCTTGTAGGCATAAAATAACGGTGAAAAACTAGTTACGTCTACGCCCTCATAGCGGCTTTTCACCATAGGCAGATAATCATCAAAATTATCGCTAAAGTGCAATTCGGCACCGGCATCAATCAAAATGGTGATGTTACTTTTTAAGTGAATTGCCCCAGTTAAATATTTTCCTGCAGGAAAATAAACGGTGCCTCCACCCGCTTTTGATGCGGCTTCTATTGCATTTTTGATGGCGGTTGTGGCCAATTTACTGCTGTCGTTTTTTGCACCATATTTGATTACGTTATAATAAGATTGGGCTTTAACGGTTAAACAAGTAGTTACTGCAAGTACAAAAAGTAAGGTTTTGAAAATATATTTCATTGTTTTTTATTATAGTTCGGTTCGTGGAGACACGAACCGAGGCATTTAATTTATTCGTAAAATCCTCGTCCTCGTTTGTAATGAGGATGAATGAGATCAGCGATTTTATCGCTTTTCTATACGCCTTGGTTCGTGTCTCCACGAACCAATAAATTTTTAATTTCGGTCTTTGGGACACAGACCGAGGATAACTGATTTAATCCATCCTAACCTTCAAAGGCTTCAAATCTTTGCCTTTATAAATTTCTTTGCCATCAACAAACACCAATAACCCCTTACCCCTTTTATATTTTGTTCCGGTTTTATCCCACAAAATCGTCAAAATTTTTCCATGATAGGAAACATTATCCAGTATAAACCAGTCCCATTGATTTTTAGGGATTAATGGGTAAACCTCTAATATATTATCCTGACTTGGTTTTATGCCAATTAAATCATTGATAATTAAATCGTTAAAGGTAGAGTGATTGTAAAAACTGCTTCGTGGATTATCGCCTTTTAACCATTCTCCGGTTTTTTCATCCTGATACTCCCCAATGTATGGTTTTCCATTTTTGACATGGGAAGCTGCATATTGATGCAATTCCTGATAAAAGATATTTGCATTCATTTTACCATGTTTTTTATAATTTGTTAACAGATTTGCCAATCCTTTTAACGTTTGCGAGCTGGCAAAAGGCCAAAGTGCTCCATCCCATTCGCAGCTATGCCCGGTTCCTCTGGTCCTAAAAGTTGGATTTCTCCTTTCGGCTGTGGTTAAGCCCCATGGCGCTTTAAATCCGGCTGTATCCAATAACTGGTCCCATGCTTTTGCATAATTGGTATTATCGTCGGGCAAGTTAAAATCCCAGGGTGTAAAACCGATTGCTTCCCGTACATCAGCTGAGCCGCCTTTGGCTTTTCTCGTTTCAAAAAACGACGCAGAAGTATTCCATAAACTATCCTGAACCAATTTTTTTATTGCAGTTGCTTTGTTTTTATACTTATCTGCCATTGCTGTTTCACCTAAAAGTGTTGATATTTTATTTAAAGCAATGGCATTTCCATACATATAACTGTTAATGGTTGGACGTTGATTCTGGTCTCTACGTGAACCACTGATCGATTCCTCCATGCCATCTTTCACATCATTTTGCCAAAACAATCCGTTTTTAAGCTGTCTTTCCGATTCCCATTTACCATAATCTTTATCTAATGCCGGCAAAATTTCTTTCAGAAATCCCTGATCCGGTTTCACCAGATAGTTTTGATACACGGCATCATCCACCCAGCTGCTAAATTGATGGAAACGCTGTTTCGTTTGCCCCACATTGGCATGGTAGAGCCAGAATTTGATATAATCTTTCAGGTAACTGTTGTCTTTCAGCCACCTGCCTTCGTAAATGTGGTGACCCAATGCGCAGCTAATCGAATTGTATTTGCCAGCATGTTTAACTGGTTCAATAAACTCGGTAAATATGAAACCCTCAGGCGTTTTAACCAGGTGTTTACGGTAAGTCCACCAGCGGTAATAATAATTTTGTTCCAATATCGAATCGGGGCATTCAAATAAAGGGGCCTGATCAGAAAGCCATTTAAAAGCCTCGCTATTTGGAATATAATTCTTTACCGCTTCCGTATCTATCGAATTAAAATATTCGACATATTTCTTCAATTTTTCAGTTCCCAGTATAGGTTTTTGTTGCGCAAAGCCAGTAATTGTCAATATCGACAATGTTGCTGTGGCTATAAAGTTTCTTGTATTTATCATTATTCGAATAACCAGTCTATATCTTTTCCCCTGCCATCTAAACCTGCATTAAAAATGCGCAGTTCCTGTTTATCATCAATAAAACCTAAAAGCAAACAAGCCCCTTTTCCTAAATTTAAAGTATGTGTTCCTGCCGGAAAAGCATACGCGTGTACATTTACCGGTGGAAAGCCATAAGGCACCAACGCATTTGATATTTTAATTTCGGATTGACCGTAATTATTGGCACTTGCATCGGTTTCCAATTGTGGCGGAGCCAGGTATTGCGGATCTTTCTGGTTAAAAAAGCCAACCAGTAATTTTACAGGAGAATTGGTGCTAAACTTAATTTCTGTCCCATTTTTAATTTGTTGTGCTTTACTCAATTTAATGCCCCTTAAACCACTTAATTGTTCAGCCACTTCTTTTATTTTAACTGTTGTATCCGTAAAAAGCGAGGCATCTTTGGCAATGGTATAACCCTCAGCTTCGTTTAGTACCTTAACATCAGCCATTTTATAGGGTATAATTGCGGAAATGGTTCCATCTTTTATTGATTTTAAAGAATCAATGCTCCTTTTAAAATGATTCAATTCTTTGGTAAATACGGGCAACATTTCTCTCCAATGGATAAAAGTTTTGTCTACACCACGCATCGGTATTTTACGTTGTTTAGTTTGCATACTATTGGCATACAGATAATTATGATCAGTTAATTTAACCAGCTCTGCGTAGTGATTCACGCTTTTTTGCAAAAATGGCAAAGCTTGTTCTAAATCGCTTACCTGGTTAGAATATTTATACCGCAATATCCAAAGGGCTGCTTTTACTTTCTCTGCATAAAAATTAGCCATGGCATCGTAGCAATATATATCATTTCTAAGCCTTTTAAATTCTGCTGTATCTTTTTTTACATTTGAAGCAGCCTCGTTAATCGATTGGATGGCTTTTTTACCGTGTTCTACCACTTCTTTTGCCACCTGAACAGGTGTTTCGCCAATATGCCCCTGCTTTTTCCATTCTTTCTCTGCATAATCGATAATCATTTCACCTTCAGGGGCTTCCGATTCGTATAGTAAAGTAAAGAGTCCGTAACGATATGGGTTAATCAATTGTGTCATAAGCATGCCCAAAGTCAGCGTTTGCCGGTTACCATCGGTAATGCCGTATCTGCGTAAAAGTTTTGGCGATATCTCTCCCGATTCTTCATAAGCATTCAAAATAGCTTTGCCACCCATTAAGTTGGTACCATATTTATCAGCCAGCTCATTACCCCAATAATTGATTTCCTGTTTGCGGTCGCGCTGCGAATTCCAGGAATACCTCGCCCACTCTTTATACCAGATCCAGTCCCGGTCTATCTCTAATAATCTTCCTGTTACTTCATCAGCCGAATATGGCCAGTCCCAATAACTTGCCTGTGGGTATAAATGCAATCCTTTTGCTCCATAAATTTTATTCATCGCCTGAACCGATTTCTGGATAAAATCAGCCGAACCATACCTAAATGGCTCTAAATTAGCCAAAATGTGCACATTAGAAATATTAACTGTTCCAATAGCCGCCAGCTTTCTGTTTAAATCGGCCCAGGCACCGCGGGGTGTATAAGTGGTTAAGGCCTCTCCGTTAAACTTATTTTCAGTATATAGATTATGATAAAGTGGCAATGCGGCTTTCATTACGCTAGGCGCATCGGTATCGTGTGCACGCAATACAATCGGAGGCTCTTCCTTAATCCCGGCAGCTTTTAATCCGTCTTTTACCCCTGGGATAATAGTTTTGGTAAACCAATTAATATCATCCTGACCAACGCCTTCCATCGCTTCACCCAAAGCCACCATTAAACCCACATTTGGATATTTCTCTACAAATGACGCAATTGATTTTCGGGTATAATCAGCTATTAAAGGAATAATCGGTCGGTTTCTATCCTGTGTTTTTAATCCGTATTTATCCGCAAAAGGTTTTGGGATAATAATATTGTAAAACATCTGGATGACCCAGATTCCCCTTTTATCAGCCTCTGTGGTTAAAAACTGAAAAATTTCTTCGTTCTTTTTTAAGGTAGCATCATCTACCTCCACTGCATAAGGATAATCTTTTAACCTCAATAGGGAAGAAAAGGGATGACCGTTCCATAAATAAAGCGAGTTATAACGGTTCTCGACCATCATATCGAGATATTTGATCCATAAGGCTTTGTCGTATAACCAGGGAAAAGTTTCCGGGGTGTAAGGATATTCATAAACATCATGACCTGGCAAATAATCAGGTTTCTGCAAGCCGATACATGTGCCACGTAATACCATTTCCGGCTGGTCAGAAATAGACAGTTGTTTAGGTAATTTACCAGAGCTATTAATTTGGTCTGCTAGTTCAATACAGCCATACAAAGCACCCGATGCATCGTTACCGATAATATAAATTATACCGTTTTTTGAGGTATAAATATGGAAGCCTTCTTTTTTTGTAGTGGATATCTTATTTTTAATTTCAGCAGGAAGATGATTGACGAAAAGTTTATCCGAAAATACACCAATAGCAATCAAATTACCTATGCTACCAATTTTGTCTTTCTGTTCGATTTTGATCGAATAGTTTAATTTAGCTAAAGCTTTTGAAATTCTTTCTGCACCAAAACGTACCCGAACATGGTTCTCCGTAGAAACGACAATTGTTTTTTGTGCACGATAAGTTGCATGAGATAATGGTATCGATAGAAAATAACAGGAAATAAAAATCAGAAAATTTCTCATTCAATTTGGGGCTTACAACTCTCCTATTACAGAAAGATGAAATGTGATATTTGGTTAAAATATTATTTAAATATAAAAATAATATTCAAATATAAGTAAATTAGCTATCCGTGTTTGTAAAATTTATGCAAGGTAAGGCTGTTGGGATGCAGCAGGCGGAGTATGACAATATCTGTTAATATTTAGACAAGAAGATAAAATTTTTAACCAACAATATTTATTTTATTTGTATTCAATATTCTAATCAATTATAATTTATAACCATACATGTTTTCACTAAAAAACAAAAGAGCCGTGGTTACAGGCGGGGGAAGCGGCATTGGAAAGGCCATTGCAACCATTTTAGCTAAACAAGGTGCCGAAGTTCACATCATCGAACTGGGCACTGAACAGGCACAGGATACAATTAATGAAATTAAGGAAAACGGTGGCACAGCATTTAGTTATGGCTGCGATGTTTCTGATCATAAAGCGGTTCACGATGTTTTTAACGAGATCGGGCAGATCAACATCCTGATTAATAATGCAGGTATCGCACATATTGGAAAGGCTGATACTACTGACGAAGCAGACTTTGACCGTGTGATGCGCGTAAATGTTAAAGGTGTTTACAACTGTCTGCACGCAGCCATTCCACAGATTCGTTTAGCAGGTGGCGGTGTGATTATCAATATGGCATCAATTGCGGCTTTGATTGGCCTACCCGACCGTTTCGTGTACAGTGCGGCTAAAGGTGCGGTGAAAGCCATTACCATGAGTGTGGCCAAAGATTATATCGGCGAAAACATCAGGTGTAATTCCATCTCTCCGGCAAGGGTACACACGCCTTTTGTAGATGGCTTTTTACAGAAAAACTACCCGGATAATATCCCCGAAATGTTCGAAAAACTTTCTAAAACACAACCTATCGGCAGAATGGCAAAACCGGAAGAAGTAGGTGCGCTGGCTTTATACCTGTGCAGTGATGAAGCTTCTTTTATCACAGGCTGCGATTACCCTATTGATGGTGGATTTACGACCTTAAACAATTAATAACACAATTTTAAATATAATATAATGAAATTAATACGATTTGGCGAAGCAGGAGCTGAAAAACCAGGAGTGATTATAAACGATAATTATTTTGATGTTTCTGCATTGGTGAAAGATTATAACGAAGAATTTTTTGGTGGCGATGGTTTAGAAAAACTTAAAAAAGAGATAGAATCTGCTGATTTACCTCAGGTTGATAAAGGTGTACGCCTTGGTCCTGCTTTGGCTCGTCCTTCTAAAATTATCTGTGTAGGTTTAAATTACAAAGACCATGCTGCAGAAACCAATGCGCCAATTCCCTCAGAGCCGATTTTATTTTTCAAGGCTACTTCGGCAATAGTTGGTCCAAATGATGACTTAGTTATCCCGAAAAACAGCAAAAAAACCGATTGGGAAGTAGAATTAGCCATTGTTGTGGGTAAAAAAGCAAGTTATGTTTCCGAAGAAAACGCTTTGGATCACATCGCGGGTTACGTGCTACACAATGATTACAGCGAACGTGAGTTTCAGATCGAAAGAAACGGCCAATGGGTAAAAGGAAAAAGCTGCGATACTTTTGCGCCGATCGGGCCATTTATCGCTACACAGGATGAAATTGCCGATGTACACCATCTTCGCCTGTGGTTAACCGTTAACGGCAAAACCTTACAGGATGGAAATACTTCAAACCTGATTTTTAATGTTCCTTTTATGATTTCATACATCAGCCAGTTTATGACACTTTTACCTGGAGATGTAATTACCACAGGAACACCTGCAGGTGTAGGTTTGGGCCAGAAACCAGAGCCTTGGTATTTGAAAGCGGGTGATGTAGTTGAACTTGGGATTGATGGCCTGGGTACAAGTAAACAAACGGTTAAAGCTTACAGCGGAAATTAACATGAAAAGATACTGCCTTACACTCGATCTTGTAAATGACGAAAAGCTGATAGAAGAATATAAGCAGTACCATCAATCGGTTTGGCCGGAGGTTAAAGAAAGCATAAGTTCTTCAGGCATCGAAAACCTGGAAATATATCTCCTTGGTAACCGGTTATTTATGATTATGGAGGTTAACGAAAGCTTCTCGTTTGATGAAAAAGCAAAAGCTGATTTGGCCAATCCAAAAGTGCAGGAATGGGAAACTTTAATGTGGAAATTCCAACAGGCTTTGCCAGGTGCAAAACCAGGCGAAAAATGGATCTTAATGGATCAGATATTTAAACTCTAAACGCTTTTTTATGATTGATACTCACGTGCATTTTTGGAATTTTGATCCGGTTAGGGATAGCTGGATCAATGAAGAGATGATGGCGATCCGTAAAGATTTTTCTCCGAAGAACCTTTTGAGGGTTTATAATGATCTTCAGATTACCGGGTGTATTGCGGTGCAGGCGAATCAATCAGAAGATGAAAATCATTTTCTGCTGAGACTCGCCGAGCAGAACGAAGTTATAAAAGGCATTGTGGGCTGGGTAGATCTGCTTAATCCCAATTTGGATGAACGTTTAAGCTATTGGAGCAATTTCAAAAGTATTAAAGGCTGGCGACACATTTTACAGGCAGAAAATTCGGAATTTATTTTGAATGAAAAATTTATTGCCGGCGTTAATCTTTTAAAAAAATACAATTACACGTACGATTTGTTGTGCTATCACAATCAGTTGCCAGATATTATCAAAATGGTTGACCAGATTCCAGATCAGCCATTTGTATTGGATCATTGTGGCAAACCGGATGTTAAAAGCCAGGATTTGAACGCCTGGGCCGCAAATATTAAAATATTGGCTTCAAACCCAAATGTGAGTTGCAAGGTATCTGGTTTGTTGGCTGAAGCCGACTGGAAAAACTGGACAGAGAAAGAGCTTTTTAACTGTTTTGATGTGGTGTTTGAACATTTCGGTTATGAAAGAATCATGTATGGCAGCGACTGGCCGGTCATGCTGATCAGCAGGCCTTATCAGGATTGGTTTAATTTAGTGAACAAATACACAGAAAGATTCAGTGAAAATGAAAGGAAATCAATTTTCGGCGATAATGCAAAAACTTTTTATAAGCTTTAACGCGCTAACGCTCGTTTCCAACGAGTGTTGAATATCTTATCGTTTATAATGATATAATCGTTTTGCTATTTCTGCACTCGTTTGGAAACGAGCGCAAACCAGTAATGATATCCAATATAGAACGATAAATACAAATAGCAGATAGAGCAGGATGGAAAATATAATATAAAATATTAGTTTTCGCTTTTTAAAATAGAACCTGACCAATACAATATTTAAATATGAGTAAAAAGATTACATTCCCTTATAACCCACAATTCCCTTCTGTAGCCGACTTAAGAATAAAGGCAAAATCGAGGATTCCTAAATTTGCTTTTGACTACCTGGAAGGGGGCTGTAATGAGGGACTTAATTTATCGCGAAACGAGAGCGACTTTGATAATATTTACTTAAAACCGAATTACTTACGTGTTGGTGGAGATATCGACATGTCAGTCGAGCTTTTTGGTCGTAAATACAGTGCTCCATTTGGGATATCCCCGATTGGTTTGCAGGGTTTGATGTGGCCCAATGCACCCGAAATTTTAGCTAAGGCAGCCGCTAAAGCCGATATTCCTTATACCTTAAGTACCGTATCTACCAGTAGTATCGAACGAATTGCAGAAGTATCAGAAGGAAAAGCCTGGTTTCAGTTATACCATCCTACGGAAAATAGCCTGAGAGATGATATCTTAAATCGTTTAAAAGCTGTCGAATGTCCGGTATTAGTGGTTCTGGTAGATGTGCCTGCATTTGGCTTACGATATAAAGAAATTAAGAGTGGCTTATCTATTCCACCAAAAATGTCAATCAACAATATCCTGCAGGCTTTTGCCCGTCCGCTGTGGGGAATTAAAACCCTGCAACACGGAATTCCATCATTTGCCACCTTAAAGCCTTACATGGAAAAAGGAATGGACATGTCGCAACTGGGACAGTTCATGAACAAAACATTTACCGGTAAGGTTGATATTGAAAAGGTTTCTGCCATTCGTGATCTTTGGAAAGGACCTTTAGTACTGAAGGGAATTGCGACTGATGAAGACATGCAGGCTGCTATCCAAATCGGTGCTGATGGGGTGATTGTTTCGAATCACGGTGGACGACAAATTGATGCGGGTGAATCATCGATTAATTCTTTAATTAAACTCGCGGGAAATGATGCTTACAAGTCAAAATTGAAGATTATGTTAGATGGTGGTATTCGTTCAGGTGTTGATTTAGCAAGAGCACACACCGTTGGGTCTGAATTCAACTTTATGGGCCGGCCTTTTATGTATGGAGTTGGTGCATTAGGAAATGAAGGAGGCGACCATACCATCAATATGTTCAAAACTCATTTATACCAGATTATGCAACAATTAACCATTGAGAATATTACACAATTTCCTGATCGGTTATTAAACACTTAAAAAGGAATTTATAAATAAACAAAAAAAGCAAGACATCTAGTCTTGCTTTTTTTTGTTTGAAATTTTACCAAAGGTATTAGTCAACTTTCTTAACTGGCGCGTTCAAAAACTTATAAGTGGTACTTGTTTTATACGTTTCACCTGGCTTAAGCACTGTTGAAGCAAAATTCGCATGGTTTGGCGCATCAGGAAAGTGTTGCGTTTCCAAACAAAAAGCTGAACGGTGAGGATAAGATTTCCCGCCTTTACCATCTTTATCTGCACCCGTTAAAAAGTTACCGCTGTAAAACTGTAATCCGGGCTCAACAGTATAAACTTCCAATGTTATTCCTGAAACCGGACTTTTAACAATCGCCACCGGCGTTTTGCCATCGTGGTGGGTCAACACAAAATTGTGGTCGTAACCTTTCCCGAATTTTAATTGCTGGTCATTTTCTTCGATTGATTTGCCGATGGTTTTTGCTTTGTTAAAGTCGAAAGCAGTACCGGCTACTGGCTGCAGTTTGCCTGTAGGAATCAAGGTAGAATCTACAGGGGTATAAGCATTTGCATCTATCGTTAGTTCGTGATCAAGAATGGTATTGTTTCCTTCTCCGTTCAGGTTAAAATAAGCGTGGTTGGTTAAGTTCACAACGGTTGCTTTATCTGTCGTAGCCAGGTAATCAATCTGTAAAGCATTGTCATCCGTTAGCGTATAAGTTACTTTAACGTCCAGTTTGCCCGGATAACCTGCTTCTCCATCATTAGAAACATAACTCAACTCCAGTTTTTGTCCATCCTGTTTGGCATCCCAAACCTTCGAGAAGAAACCATCATTGCCGCCATGTAAAGTATTTACGCCATCATTAAGCTGTAAGCTATATTCTTTTCCATCCAGAGTAAATTTTCCTTTGCCTATACGGTTCCCGTATCTGCCAATCAGTGCCCCAAAAAACGGCTCGCCTTTTTTACGGTAAGCGCCAAGACTATCATAACCTAGTACTACATCGGTTAATTTATTATTTTTATCCGGCACCATTAACGAAACAATCCTGCCTCCGTAATTGGTGATGGAAACTGAAGCACCCTGTTTGTTTGTTAAGGTGTATAGTTTAACACTTTTGCCATCGATGGTTGCGGAATATTTTAAAGAGTCGGTTTGTTCAGTTGCCTGGCTTCCTTTATCCGATTTTGGATTACAGGAGGTGAAAGCTATGGTTAAACACAGTGTAGCGAAGGGCAAAGCCTTAAGGAATATTTTTTTCATCTGTTTAAAATTTGAGCTTAAACGAGACTCTGCAATGTCTGCAAAAGTGGTATTGGCTCTGTTTAAATTTATTTTTGGTTAAAGCTAAAGTAGTAAAAATAATTAACGTTATTGTAACGATTATAATTATTGTTAAGCTAATATTAATGATGATTATCTACAGTAAAAAAAATCACATAATTTAGCAGCTGTATGTACGATTTGAATTTCAGGCCTAAAGCTTTTCTTTTTGATTTAAATGGCACCATGATCAATGATATGGAATACCATACTTTGGCCTGGTATGCTATTATGACGGAAGATTTAGGTGCTGAACTTGATTACGAGAGTGTAAAAAAAGAAATGTACGGTAAAAACCATGAGGTTTTGGCCCGTGTTTTTGGCAACGACAGGTTTAGCCAGGAAGAAGTTGAACGACTTTCGATCGACAAGGAAAAACGGTATCAGCAGGGTTATATGCCACATCTGGCTTTAATTGATGGATTAAGTGATTTTTTAGCGCGTGCGAAAGATGCTAATATCCAAATGGCCATCGGCTCGGCAGCCATACCTTTTAATATCGATTTTGTGGTTGATGGACTTAATATCCGTCATTATATGGATGCTATTGTAAGTGCTGATGATGTATTGGTAAGCAAACCAGACCCCGAAACTTTTTTAAAGGCAGCAGCGGCTTTAGGTGTTGCGCCTAAAGATTGTCTGGTTTTTGAAGATGCACCAAAAGGTGTAGAATCAGCACTGAATGCAGAAATACCTTGTATTGTACTTACCACAACACATACAATTGAAGAATTTGAAGGTTATCCGAATATCCTGGGTTATATTCAAGATTATAACGATACCAAACTAAATACGCTATTTTAAAAATGGGAAAATATTTAAATCAAAAACCTGTTCTGGTTGCAGTAGACTGCATTATTTTTGGCTATGACGGTGATCAGCTGAAACTTTTGGTCATTAAAAGAGCAATAGAACCAGTCAAAGATAAGTGGAGTTTAATGGGCGGCTTTATTGGTGAAGAAGAAGATCTGGATGAAGCAGCCAAACGGATCTTGTTAGAATTGACAGGTTTACATGATGTTTACCTGGAGCAGTTACATGCTTATGGCCGTCCAGACCGCGACCCGATTGAGCGTACCGTTTCTGTGGTGTATTTTGCATTAATCGACATCAATAAATACAGCAAACAGATCAATGATCAATACCATGCAGAATGGTTTAAGCTTAAAGAAGTTCCGGAATTAATTTTCGACCATAATGTAATGGTAAAAGCAGCCATGGATAAAATCCGTTATCAGGCAGCCCTCCACCCTGTTTTATTCGAGCTTTTGCCTAAAAGGTTTACCATACCACAATTGCAGGCTTTGTACGAACAGGTATACGACGCACCGATTGACAACCGGAATTTTATCCGCAAGATTACGGCAAGTGGTTTGTTGATCAAACAAACGGATAAAGACAAATCAAGCTCGCGGAGAGGTGCATTTTATTTTAAACTGGATAGAAACAAACATAAAGCACAGTTTCAATCTTTCTTAAACTTTATCCCGAAAACAAGTAAATAAAGGCTGATTTTTGAAATAACAATTGAATTAAAAATAAATTTTAAAATTATTTTCAGCCTTACAAAATTTAGAATCAGCCAGTTATAACCGCTGATTTTAACTGGCATAAAAAACATCAAAAACATTTCATAAAAATGTTTGCAGAAAAAGGATAAATCTCTATATTTGCACCTCCTTAAACAAAAGGAAATGATTCCGTAGCTCAGCTGGTAGAGCATTACACTTTTAATGTAGTGGTCCTGGGTTCGAATCCCAGCGGGATCACAATCAAAATTACAAATGCCTTGTAACCTAAATAGTTGCAAGGCATTCTTGTTTACAGGTATAGCAATCGCTAAACTACCTTTTTTAACTTTTGGATTTTATTGAATAGTTAATTTGACCCGAAATCAGAGGGTTAGGCTTGCAGCGGAATAGTTAGTCAGTAAGCATGACAAAACAAAAAACACAAAAGGTTGTTGTTGACTAAATGATCATAACGATCAGAAGAAAACTTTGATTAATCCAATCCAAAAGCCAGGGTATATGAAATCTGTAACTGCTAAAATGATTATCGTGTTTATATGCACATTAATATTTAGCTGTAAAAAAAATACCGACGATCCATTGCCGGTTCCAGAACCACCTGTTCCAGCTAAAAAAATTAAAATAAAATATGAGATAATCAGTGCTGCAGATCCTTTCTATAGTTACGGAAACAATAAGATAATGTACACAGGTACGGACAATGGTTTCTACAGCTTTGATACACTGGCAAATAAAATCTGGGTAAAGGAAATAACTTTAACGCAGCAAAAGGCCACTACGCTTTCTCTATATGCCGATATTGTGCTCAAAGGCGAAAATCCTGTTGTTACCGGAAATATCTATGTAGATGATGTACTTAAAGCAACAGCCGTTGGAACATTGCCTTATTTTAATACAGATCATACACAGATGAAAGTAGATGTGAAATATACTCAATAGTGAACAATGGCTTAAATATGAATCAATTTTATAGTGATATAATTTAAATTTCAGTAAAACAGAATGAAACGCTTACTTTTTTGTTTTCCTTTTTTCTTCCTGTTCGTATTGGGCGCCGATGCACAGGAACAATACAATGTGGAAGTCCCCAAAAACATACTGATCCTCAAAAGTACGAGGAAATATGCCGACGCGCTGGCGACCGCTAAACAGGCAGCAGTCCGAATGGGAACCAAACTTGATCTTCGTGAGAATCATCCCAATGCTGAAATCGGACTTTCACTAAGCCCTAATGATGCAAAAGAGAGCGGTTATGAATTCCCCGCCTACCAGGCGCGTGGAGATGGTGCAGCGGCTAACGATAATTATATCTCGGTAGAATATTCCAGCGCCTATAAAGGTTTTGCCAAAGGTTATTACATCGTGGTTGCAGCGGTATCTGATATAGGGTCTGATACAACTGCTGACAGGCTAAAAAAGATCAAAAAATTCTATCCTGATGCTTATACAAAACGGACTTTTGTATGGTTTGGTTGTATGCATTGATCAATTCTTAGCGATATACTTACGGTGTCTACGCCAAAAAAAATGGTAAGTATTAGCTTTAATAATCAGCCTGAACAAGAAAGTTTTGCAAGTCAGATGATATTTTATTCTTGAACGCATTAGGCCCGATTAAAAAGGTTGCTTCATTAACATAAAAAACTTCAAAAGAAATGTTTAGAAAAATGATGTTGCTTGCCTTACTCCTATTGGCAACGATAATCCAAATGGCACACGCAGGTCCGGCCTTTATCAACTTCGATAACACTGATTTAGTGGGCAGTACAGTAACAGGTATAGCTGGCAACCTGACAGGTGAATGTGAATATACCGAAAATCCTGAACACGCAACTTTACCTTCAACCATGTTTACCTTACAGGTTCAGCTAACTGGCAATACTTTAACGGCACAGAATTGTGCCATTGCTCTATATGCAAATGATAAGAACTAATCACTACCGGATAAAAAAAGTTACCCTTATGGTCTTTTTGCTCTTAATGGGTAATATTCATTCTTCCCTTGCACAAAAGCATAAAGCTATCACACAATGGAGCATAGAAATAAAGCCCATAAATGCTGTTACTTTTAGAGAGGTCTTCAAATCGAAGTCTATCACAGTTACGCCTGATACCAATAGTAAAAGGAGCAATGGAATCATCGCTTTGCCTTTGAGCAATGGCAAAAAAATAACTTTTAAAGATAACAAAGGCGTCCCGCATGATGAGGACCGAACAAGACACAATTATCTGGGGCAGGTTAAATTTTTAGATTGTTACCTGGTAGAAAAGAACCTTTATGAAAGTACGGACTATCTCCTGATTAACAAAAAAACAGGAATAACCGATACTTTGGCCGGGCTTCCGGTTCTATCGCCAGATGGGAAAACAATTTGCTACACCAACTTCAATCCTTACGAGGAACATGCTGATATTCAACCACCAACACAGGATATTTACCTGTCGTCTGTAACGGGCGGAAGATTATCCAGGCCTCAACGTTTATCTTACAATAAAATGATGATCACCGGTTATTCCTGGGCAGACAACAGCAGCCTGGTAATAAGCTATAAGGTTAGAGAAGAGGATAGTGATCATGCCCTTAAATATGCTAGGCTATTCCTTAAAAAGAAATAATTTTTCCTGCTTTTTTAGTGCGGACTTTCTTTATTTTATTTCAAAGTAACTACAGGCTTATGGATTTATAAGTAAGTGCTTTATCTACTACCTCTTCGGCGGTTAAATCTTCGTATTCAAGGTCAAAAAATATAGCTTGCAGCGTTGGGATCAGGAACGTTTTCTAAAAACTGATCAACCATCCAGTGGTTTTCTTTTTCTGTTGCGCCTGAAAAAAAAGTTATCTTAAAGATGAAAGGGATGTCTTTATTTTAGTAACAGCATCATCCGGATCTCCCTGCGAAGCAAATATTTCAGCTGGCCCCATCCCCTTTCCATAAAAGTTTGCGTCTGCAACCGTATCAAACTCAAGCGAAGCTCCATTTAGTGATATTCCTGCAAAAAGACCCTTACTGCGCGAATAGGAATATACCTCGGCATCTAGTTTATAATCGGTATTGGCCGTAGAATTACGTCCAACCGGACCTGCTGCGATCGAAAGGTCGCCACCCAGCGTAAAACTGCTTTTCTTTATCCCGGTTAAACTACTGCTGTGCTTAAAAACCAGTACGAGTTCAACAGATTGTATTCCAACCTGTAAGCCAACGCTTCCGCCGGTAAGGGTCACAAATACAGGGTTGCTCCAGCTGCCGTCTTCCCTTTTCACCATTGCTATTCCCCTGCCACGTTTACCGCCAACCACAAAGCCTGCATTGATCAGTTTAGGCACGATAATGATCCCTTCGGTAACCTTAAGCAATGAAGAAGGAATAGACTCTTTCATTTTACCAAAATCATCCAGCACAATACCCGATGCCTGTAGCCTTTTTTTCTCTTTATCTTGTGCATTGGCTATAAATGGAGTTAAAAGAATTGTAATGCAGAGCGTGGCGAGGCTTATTGTGATCAATTTCTTGAAATTCATATTTTGAGGTTTAAAATTAAATGGCTGCAGGTAATTTCCACAGACAGGACGATCCTATAACGGATAGGCTGCCAAATTTATATACCGGTAGCAAGCTTTGTAGAAAAATCTCCTATAAATTACTTTCCAGTGAAAATTCTTACCTCAAGAAAATGATTTTAAAAAAATATTTAACAGATCAGCAGCAGTCTGTACTCACCATTCTTTTCTGTAGGTGCCCGGTGGACACAAGGCAAAGCCTGTTTTTCAGGATGATCTACTGCTAATCTCCACAAATGGCCCAATCCCAGATTTACGAGTACAGCATCCGGCTTAGGTTGATAATGTAAATCAAAATAATGTTCGGTTAAAAAGCTTTCAAAGTCGGCTTCCGGACCATCATGCAGCTCTTTGAGCTTTTGCCGGATTTCAGGAACCAGTATTTTTTGTTCGACCTGATTATTGGCTAAGATCTCACTGGCAGCGCCATAGTAGGTACATAAAAAAGTGTCTGAACCAATTGGCGAACGGTCTATATGATAAGAATATACATCTGTTGAAATGAAATCCAATTCCTCATCCCGCTGGTAATTTTTGATTAAATTGAGAGATGGAGATGCCCCGAAATCTGTCAACAGCAATAAATCATTCAAGATAATTTCCCTGGCCATACTACCTTCTTCCGATAGTTGCAGTGCATGAAGGTCTTCTATAGAAACTTCGGTTAAGTTCTCTTTCAATTGAAGTTTAGACACAATTTCACTAAAGTCTCCAACCAGATTCCTGTACCAGCAAATTGCGTTTAAATCGCCCTGAAAATTTGCATATATAAGCTCAGGAAAAGTAGAAACCACCTCAATCTGATCGCTATCAGAAAATCTATTTTCCATATCCTAACATTGACAATTTGATTCCGTGCAAAAATAAGGAATAGGCCGGAGGATAGGCTAAGATTTATCTATTTTTCAAAAAATAGTTAATGGCCAGCCCTTATCGCTTTGTTAAAAGAGAACAGCAGGTTTTGCTGATCTACCGCAGTTAAAGTTACTTCCTGGTTATCCTTCCCCTCATCTGTAGTAAAATTTCATAAACCTAAATTATAATATTCCTGCAGCCAACCAAAGCACCTGCAAAACTATAATAATAACAATACAACAGATTTCCAAAAAAACAAATCTACACCATCAGCTGTTTGAAATTAATATCTGATTACACACTCACATGGAAGAAAAATACATCCCTGCAGGCCATGCCTCGGCCACTGGCATCCTAACCACCCTGGCTATTGGCATTATTGCCTCCATTTTGCTGCCACTCTTTTATATTATCCTTGCTCAGCTTATACCTAATATATGGTTCATTGCCATTTGTGCATTTTCACTAGGCATGCTCCTGGGCCTGGCAATAGATCAGGGTATCAGGATAGGAAAAATCAGAAATCTAAAGGTTGCGCTGACCATTGCAGCAGGATGTAGTCTACTTGCATTCTACGTTCAGTGGGTTTTCTTTGATGCTGTAATTTATAGTCGCCGGGGTTTTACCTTTAATCAGAGTATGGCAGACTTTAGGCAGCTCGTACTAGATATGGCTTTCCTGTTTGTCCACCCGGGGGTTTTATTTAAGGAAGTTATGGCCCTTAACAACATTGGCACTTTCCGCATTGAGGGTAGTGATAATATTTCAGGGCTTCTGCTTTGGGTAATATGGGCAGGTGAATTCCTTGTGATTACCGGAGGCACCATTGTAATTGCATGGAACGGCCAGGTTAAAACGCCCTATTCTGAGCTCAACGATCAGTGGATGCAGCGCCGTACACCAAATCTTCTTATCCCCTTTGTTCAAGATGAAGAACATTTGCTAAACCAACTGAAAAACAAAAACTTTGAGGTATTAAAAAACAATTCAGCTGCAATTACACATCCCGATTATGCCGAAGTGGTGGTTTACGAATCAATCGGCGACCCTACAAAATTTATCACCGTGCTGAATGTCACCGCCCCTGCAGGCAAAAACAAGCAAGCAAGAAAAAAAGTAGTGTTTGCCCATTACCCGCTACCAAACAATGTGGCGATCTAACGATGCTTTAGTTACTTTTCTGTAATGTGCAGAAAAATTTAGCTTATAAAGATTAAATTTTGCGGATTAATCGCTTAATATGTTCATTACTGATTTTGCTGGTATATGGATCTTATTGGTGCATTATATTCTTTATATGGTTTAAGATTATATTCATTGGAAGTAACATAGGTTTTTACCATGCGCTGAATATTGTTTTTAACCGCTATATCAAGATTGATATTGTTCTGTGAAGTATTTGTCACAACGGTTATCTGTTTTTTGTTGTTTATATATGAGGATAGATAAACTGTACTGCCTTTTCTTCAGGCATTTTAATCTCAATACGTTTACTGCACATCGGTATAAAACGGTTATAATTTCCAAATGCCCATAACATTTTGCTCTCGTACAACTGCCGTCAGTTTTATTTTTTTCAATATGCACACACCATCCTTATCATCTCCGCTCGATATATTTTAAACGTTGATATAAAATTGTTCAATTTATCCGCTAGCATTTTAATGCCTTTTTATAAACAGATTAAACTATCCCCAAACCTTAAGCGGCAGATACTGTTGTATCCCCAGAAACTTATTATAATATATGGAAAATTATACCATGCTACAATATTTTCAGTGGTACTATCCTTCAGATGGTTCGCTGTGGAAAAAATTAAAGGACGAAGCAAGTGAACTTAAATCTTTCGGAATTGATACGTTATGGCTTCCTCCGGCGCATAAAGGCATGGAGGGCGGAACATCAACCGGTTACGATTCTTACGATCTTTATGATCTGGGCGAATTTGACCAAAAAGGAAGCGTAAGAACGAAATATGGTACTAAAGCAGAATTGCTTGATGCAGTACGTGCCGCGCAAGAGGCTGGATTGCAGGTTTATATGGATATTGTATTGAACCACCTTGGAGGAGCAGACGAAACCGAAACGGTTACAGTAAGAAAGGTTGATCCGGAAAACAGGAACAGTTTTATATCTGATCCCTATGAAATTGAAGCTTACACACGTTTTACCTATCCGGGAAGGGCTCAAAAATATTCAGCTTTCGAATGGGATTTCCAGTGTTTTGCCGGAGTCGATTTCGACAATAAAACCGGTGAAACGGCTATTTTCAGTATCCAAAATCAATATGGAGAAGGCTGGCAGGATGTTTTGGACAAAGAAAATGGCAATTATGATTACCTGATGCTTACCGATATTGATTACCGCAATCCACATGTTCGGGAGGAAGTTAAAAAATGGGGAGAATGGTTACACGAAACGATTAAATTTGATGGTTTCAGGTTAGATGCAATTAAACACATGGATCCTCTGTTCTATAACGAATGGCTGGATAACATCAGGGAGAAAACAGGAAAAGAACTGTTTACCGTAGGCGAATACTGGTCGCCTTATGATTTAGGCTCGTTGCTTGAATATATCGACATTACCGAAGGCCGCATGTCGCTTTTTGACGCACCTCTGCAAGGCAATTTTTCTCGTGCATCTAAAGAAGGAAATGCTTTTAATATGAGCGAAATCTTTCAAAATACGTTGGTTGATGCCCGGCCAGACCTGGCTGTTACCCTGGTGGAGAATCATGATACACAGCCTCTACAGTCGTTGGAACAAACGGTAGACCATTGGTTTCGTCCGTTGGCTTATGCACTGATCCTGTTGCGCAATACAGGTTATCCCTGCATTTTTTACCCGGATCTTTATGGGGCTAAATACAGCGATATGGGTAACGATGGCAATGAGCACGAAATTGTACTCGAACCGGTAAATGAAATACACGCCATGCTCGGATTAAGAAAAAACGAAGTTTATGGTACTCAACGAGATTATTTTGACCATCCCAATTGCATCGGCTGGACTTTATCAGGCGACGAAGAACATGAAAATTCAGGTATTGCAGTCGTAATTTCCAACGGAGATGAAGGACATAAAGCCATGGAAATAGGCCAGCAATTTGCGGGTAGGGTTTTCCGCGACAGGTTAAAGAATATTGATGCTGAAGTAACTATTGATGAAAATGGTTGGGGAGAATTTTTGGTTGCAGCAGGTTCGGTTTCGGCCTGGACAGCAGATTAAGCCAATTGAGAATCCTAATCGCATTAGTTTATTAAATAAATGAATAGAATTAATATGAAAAAAGAACTTTTATCAGAAAACGTTAAAATATTTATGGATTATGCCATAGATACAATTAAGGCCATGGACGGCGCTCCAGAACATAGTGAGCAGGAAAAAACCGATATGATTGCCAGGATTGCACAGCTGAAAGAATATCTTAATGATATGGAACAGTCATACCTGGAAAATACACCCGCTGATCATTCCTCACCAGTTGATCCCGAATATATTGCTGAGGCTGGACATAGTTAGTTAGGTTATTGAATTACTAAACCTTTACCATTCCAAGGTACCAAGCAATCTTAAAGCGCATGCTGGTAGCGGTCGTTTTAAGATTGCTTTGTTTGCTGAAAAACCTTCTCTCAACAATTACTTAAATTATACCATATAAAGCAGGAATACTGCAATCAAATATTACTACTTTACTTTCCTGAAAAGATAAAAATTCAGCCCTGGCAGCATTCCATTTTCCCTCTTACATTTTCCATTAAAAACCATATCTTTGCGCAAAGATGAAGCATATACGTAATTTTTGCATTATTGCACATATCGACCATGGCAAGAGCACCCTGGCTGATAGGTTATTAGAATATACAGCGACGATTTCGCAGCGTGAAGCGCAGGCGCAATTGCTCGATAACATGGATTTAGAGCGTGAGAGAGGCATAACGATTAAAAGTCATGCCATACAAATGAACTATAAAGTTGGTGATATCGAATACAATTTTAATTTGATCGATACTCCAGGACACGTAGATTTCTCGTATGAGGTATCACGTTCTATCGCTGCCTGTGAAGGCGCTTTGCTTATTGTAGATGCTTCGCAAGGTATTCAGGCTCAAACCATTTCCAATCTATATTTAGCTTTAGAGCACGATCTTGAAATTATCCCGATTTTAAATAAGATGGACTTACCTGGGGCAATGCCTGAGGAGGTAAAAGACCAGATTATTGATTTAATTGGCTGCAAGCGTGAAGATATTATCCCGGCTTCGGGTAAAACCGGAATGGGAATCCCTGATATTATCCAGGCGATTGTAGACCGTGTTCCTGCCCCGGTTGGCGATCCGGAAGCACCACTGCAAGCGTTGATTTTCGACTCTGTTTTTAATTCGTTCAGAGGGATTATTGCTTACTATAAAGTAGTAAACGGCGAAATTAAAAAAGGTGATAAAGTAAAATTTATCAATACCGGAAAAGAATACCTGGCTGATGAGGTAGGTATCTTAAAGCTTGATATGTCGCCACGTAATGTGGTTAAAACCGGGGATGTGGGTTACATTATTTCAGGTATTAAAGAAGCCCGCGAAGTTAAAGTTGGTGATACAATTACGACTACTGCAAGACCATCGTTAGATTCAATTCAGGGATTTGAAGAGGTAAAACCAATGGTTTTCGCAGGTATTTACCCTGTTGATACTGATGAGTTTGAAGAATTACGCGAAGCAATGCACAAGTTGCAACTAAATGATGCATCTATTGTTTTCGAACCTGAAAGTTCTGCGGCACTAGGCTTTGGTTTCCGTTGCGGTTTCCTGGGCATGTTGCACATGGAAATTATTCAGGAGCGTTTAGAGCGTGAATTCGACATGACGGTAATCACTACCGTTCCCAACGTATCTTACATTGCTCATACAACCAAAGGCGATGAAATTTTTGTAAATAATCCATCTGATTTACCCGACCCAAGTAAATTAGATTCTGTTGAAGAACCATTTATAAAAGCTAACATAATTACCAAAGCTGATTTTGTTGGCCCTGTAATGTCACTTTGTATTCAGAAAAGGGGAACAATTGTAAATCAATCATACTTAACATCTGATAGAGTTGAGTTGGTTTTTGAAATGCCAATGGGCGAAATTGTATTCGATTTCTATGATAAATTGAAAACGATTTCTAAAGGTTACGCCTCTTTCGATTACCATCAGATTGGTTATCGTAAATCAGATTTGGTTCGTTTAGACATGTTAATCAATGACGAGCCCGTTGATGCATTATCATCTTTAATTCACCGCAGTAATGCTTATGATTTTGGAAAGAAAATCTGTGAGAAATTAAGAGAATTAATCCCACGTCAACAGTTCGAAATTAAGATTCAGGCATCTATCGGTGCTAAAGTTATTGCCCGCGAAACACTGAGTGCTTTACGTAAAGATGTTACTGCAAAATGTTATGGTGGTGATATTTCCCGTAAACGTAAATTATTGGAAAAACAGAAAAAAGGTAAGAAACGCATGCGCCAGGTTGGAAATGTAGAAATTCCACAAAGTGCATTTATGGCGGTTTTGAAATTAGATTAAATAAGATTTGAGATGTTAGATTTGAGACGTGAGACTAGAGCTCTCTGATCTCAAATCTAATATCTGGTATCTCACATCTCAAAAAATGAAACTATTAGACGGTAAATACGTATCAGAAAAAGTTAAAGTTCAGATTGCAGAAGAAGCTGCTGAATTTTTAAATAAAACAGGCCGCAAACCACATTTAGTTGCCATTTTAGTCGGTAACGATGGTGGTAGCGAAACTTATGTGGCCAGCAAGATGAAAAACTGCGAAAAAGTTGGTTTTAAATCTTCGCTTCATCGCTACGATAATGCTGTAACCGAAGCAGAATTATTGGCTAAAATTAAAGAAATTAATCAGGATGATGATGTAGATGGATTAATTGTTCAATTACCGCTCCCGAAACATATCGATCCTGAAAAAGTAACCGAAAAAATCGATCACCGTAAAGATGTTGATGGTTTCCACCCGGTAAACTTAGGCAGGATGATGCGTAACTTACCATGCTTTATTCCGGCAACACCTTATGGTATTTTATTGATGCTGCAAGAATATGGCATCGATACTACCGGTATGCATTGTGTAGTGGTTGGCCGTAGTAACATTGTGGGTAGCCCGATGAGTATTTTAATGGCACGTAATGCTAACCCTGGTAACTGCACAGTAACGCTTACCCACTCGCGTACTAAAGATTTAAAAGAGCAGGTTCTTCAGGCGGATATTGTGATTGCTGCAATTGGCAAAAAGAACTTCGTTACTGCTGATATGGTTAAGCCAGGAGCGATTATTATCGACGTGGGTATTAACCGCGAAAATTCTACAGAAACAAAATCTGGTTTCAAATTATATGGCGATGTTGATTTCGAAAATGTAGCACCTAAAGCTTTATACATTACCCCTGTTCCAGGTGGTGTTGGATTGATGACCATTGTGGGTTTATTGAAAAATACATTGGCATCAGCCAGAAAAGAAATATATTCTTAAGTCTAAAGGTAAAGCTGAAAGACTAAAGTAGAAAAGCGGTTCATTTATGGGTCGCTTTTTTTGTTTAGCGTTTTGAAAGCCACCTGCCTATTTTAGACAACATAGGTTTTAGATAACATATGTTTTAGACCACAAAGGCACGAAGGCACAAATAGAAAGTTTATACTGCCCTATCTGTCATCCTGAACGCAGTGAAGGATCTTTGATGATATAAAATGGATGATAGAAGATAAACAAATAGATCCCTCAACTCCGCGATGCTCCGGTCGAGATGACGTTTTTTTTGTTGAGCGTTAAAAAACAGTTAACCGATTTAAACAATTAACCAGTTAAACCGATATACTAATCAACCCCACAATTTACTCCACCAACTTTCTTCGAAACCGATGTACAGCCCGTCTTCGCGTAATTCCGTAGGATAGATATTGATATAATCTCCCTGTCCTTCTGCTCCTCTCCCGGTGGTTAAACTATACTCGAACCGGTGAATCGGGCAAACGAGGTTCCCATTTTTGCACCAGCCACCACTAAAATGGCCACCAGCATGAGGACAATGCGATTGAGTTGCAATAATTTTATCATCATTATTGATTAAGCAGATCTGTTTTCCGGCAACCTCCATGGTCTTAATGGTATTTTGACCAGGAATCTGATTATTATTTAATGCTTTAAACCACTTCATAAAGCTAAAATACGGCAAATAAATATCAGTCTTATTTCATCTTTCCATTAAATTTCGAAAGAGGAACCACATCACCATATTTTTTTAAGATATTTGCATCCTCAAAAATGAAACAAGACATACCAGAAGACGGCACATTACTTCCTTTAATGGAAGAATTTTACACCATACAGGGCGAAGGATTTAACACTGGAAAAGCGGCATATTTTATCCGCTTGGGTGGTTGTGATGTAGGTTGCCACTGGTGCGACGTAAAAGAAAGCTGGGATGCCGAAATGCACCCACTTACGCCAGCTGATGTGATTGTAGAAAATGCCGATCAGTTTCCTGGTAAAGCGGTTGTAATTACCGGTGGTGAGCCTTTGATTTACAACCTGGATTACCTGACCAATAAATTAAAAGAGCGCGGTATTTTAACTTTTATAGAAACCTCTGGAGCCTACCCTCTTTCGGGCAATTGGGACTGGATCTGTTTATCACCAAAGAAATTTAAAGCACCAAGGCCAGATATTACACCTTATGCACACGAATTAAAGGTGATCGTGTTTAATAAAAGCGATTTTAAATGGGCAGAAGAATATGCAGCGATGGTATCGCCAACCTGTAAACTTTATCTTCAGCCAGAGTGGTCTAAATCAAAAGAAATTACACCATTAATTATTGATTATGTAATGGCTAACCCGAAATGGGAAATTTCTTTGCAAACGCACAAATTTTTAAATATTCCTTAAAAACAATACATTAGCTTTATAACCAAATGTTAATGTAATGAAATTTCTCTTAGTCCTTTTCTTTAGCATATTGAGCAACTATTGTTTTGGGCAAAGCTCCCCGAATAAAAAAGCTCAGGTTTCTTTTGAAAAAGCAGGTCCATTGATTGATAAGCTGGATTATGTTGCTGCCGAGCAAGTACTAAAAAGTGCGGTTGAAGCTGATCCGTTATTTCAGAATGCTTATATTGTGCTCGCTGGCGTTTATAAAGCACAAAAAAAATATACGGAAGCTAAAACAGCCTACGAAAAGGCCATACTCATTAATAAAACTATAGCTCCTGCTGTAATTTATGGTCTGGCCGAAACCGAATTTGCTACACAGGATTATGTAAAGGCAAAACAGCATTTCGAAGAATTTTTAGCTCAAGATGCTACCTCCGATCGCGCTAAAAAAGCAAAAAAATATCTTTTAGATTGTGATTTTGCCTCTACAGCGATAAAAAAAACTGTAAAATATACGCCAACAAATTTGGGCGAAGGTGTAAATACCACAGATGCAGAGTATTTCCCTGCTTTAACCGCCGATGGTGAAACATTGGTTTTTACCCGCCAAATGAATGGAAATGAAGATTTCTGGACATCGCAGCTTAAAAACAATAAATGGGATGCCGCAACTCCTTTATCCAGCAAAATAAACACTACCCGGTTCAATGAGGGCGCACAAACGATCTCTCCGGACGGTAAATATTTATTTTTTACTGGTTGTAACCGTCCGGATGGTTTAGGCCGGTGCGATATTTACGTTTCGCATCGTGAGGGAAAAGATTGGGGTGAACCTTATAACATCGGGAAGCCTGTTAATTCGGAATATTGGGAATCGCAACCTGCAATCAGTCCGGATGGCAGAACACTGTATTTTATCAGTAACCGGCCTGGCGGATCAGGAGGATACGATATTTGGAAAAGCACCATCACGGATGATGCCAAATGGGGACAAGCGATAAACCTTGGCCCTGATATCAATACGATATACGATGAGAATACCCCTTTCCTTCATGCTGATGGGCGAACCTTATATTTCTCTTCAGATGGATGGCCTGGATTTGGGAATAAGGACATTTTTTACAGCCGGATGGATAACGACGGTAAATGGCAAAAACCTGTTAATATGGGCTATCCGATCAATTCCTTCGAAGATGAAAGTGGTTTGGTAGTCAGTGCCGATGGAAATTTTGGATTGTTCTCTTCAAATTTAAAAGGTGGTTTTGGCTTGCAGGATATCTATAGTTTTGGTATACCAGAGACAGCCAAGCCATTAAAAGTTTCTTATGTAAAAGGAATTGTAAGGGATAAGGATACCAAAAAAACCATTGAAAGTAACGTACAGGTAGTGGATTTAAAAAGCAATAAAACGGTTTTTGATGACTACACCGATCCTGAAACCGGTCAGTTTTTAGCTGTAATGCCAGTGGGTAGCGATTATCTGTTCAATGTAAATGCGGAAGGTTATATGTTTTACTCCGAAAACTTCGAGCTTAGAACCGGAGATATCAATAAACCTTATCAGATTGAAGTATACATCGAAAAAATAAAGCAGGGCGGCAATGTTACGTTGAGAAATATATTTTTCGACACCAATAAATTTAACCTTTTGCCCGCTTCTGTCCGGGAACTTGACCTATTAATTGATTTCCTGAATCAAAATGAAACTGTTCAGATCGAAATTCAGGGCCATACCGACAATGTTGGAGATGATAAGTTGAATGAAAAACTCTCATTTAACCGTGCAAATGCCGTTTATGAATATCTGATCAAACACAGTATTGACGCTAAAAGACTTACATTCAAAGGTTTTGGAGCAAGTAAACCCATTGCTGATAATAAAACAGAATTGGGCAGAAAAAACAATAGAAGGACATCATTTGTGATTACTAAGATTTAGCTTTTCTAATTACTGTCATTCTGAACGTAGGGAAGAATCCCTTACCAATAAAACAGAGACTGCAAAACCGTTTAATAAAGATTCTTCATTGTATTCAGAATGACAACAATGCTTGGAAAAACTAAAATTTCTTCCCTTTTAATACTCTGATTGCTGATCCCTCTGCAAGTATTACAGAATCTGGTTTGGCTTGATTTAGGAAAGCAAAATCGCTTCCATAATTAATTCCAAAATCAACATTGATTTTATAATTTTTTACTGGATAAGCCTGCCAGCGCGGGTGTTCAACACCATATTCGGAAGTCCTGTTAGCACCAATTTTAGTATAACCCCAATAATGTTCGGTAATAAATTCTTCTTCGCTGCCAATTAAAATTTCTTCAGCTTTCGAGCCAGCGGTTACAGAAAAGTTATGCCAGTTTTTATTTTTCCACGAATAATCTACTTCGAGCTGATTTTCTTCTTCAGTCCAAACGTGTTTCATTTGAAAAGTCTGGTAATTCTCTTTATAAATGGTATTGGCTACAAAGGTAATGGCTGGGCACAAATTCTTTAATAAACACCACTCCCCGTTTCCACGTTTCGCCATCTTTAAATTTGACGTAAAACCTTAAATTAACCTCTTCAAAATTGGTATGAAAGGGGATGTTAAATCCAAGAAGTTTTACATCAAGAAACATAAAACCAACTAAACTCACATAATATTTGCCTTGCCAGTCCTCCAGTTCGGTATTTGGAGGTAAATATTTCGAAAGTATTTCTTTGTCTACAGCATATTGTGCTAAAGCAAGTTTTCGCCATTCGGCAGTGAGAAATACTTTCGGATTGTTCAAAATTATAGTATGGCTTGTCTGATTCGGATCAGTTTGGTTAAAGTTTCTTCCAACAGATCTAAGTGTAACATATTTGCTCCATCTGACTTCGCATTTGCAGGATCAGGGTGAGTTTCGATAAATAAACCATCAGCGCCCACAGCAATCGCAGCTTTGGCAATGGTAGAAATCAATTCGGGTTTACCACCGGTAACGCCACTGCTTTGATTAGGCTGTTGTAATGAATGCGTACAATCCATCACCACAGGAACACCAAAACTTTGCATTTCAGGTAAACCACGGTAATCAACTATTAAATCCTGGTAACCAAAGGTATTACCTCTATCCGTTAAAATTACCTTGTTGTTGCCTGCTTCTTTTACTTTCTCAACGGCGAATTTCATTGAACCTGCAGAAAGAAACTGACCTTTTTTGACATTCACCACTTTTCCGGTTTCGGCAGCAGCAATCAATAAATCAGTTTGGCGACACAAAAACGCAGGTATCTGCAATACATCAACATAAGCTGCCGCCATTGCCGCTTCGCCACTTTCGTGAATATCGGTAACGGTTGGTACACCAAATTCTCTGCCGATTCTTTCTAAAATCCGCAAGGCTTTCTCATCGCCAATTCCTGTAAAAGAACTTCCTTTACTTCTGTTTGCTTTCCGGTACGAACCTTTAAAAATATAGGGGATCTGTAGTTTATCGGTAATAGTTATAATCTTATCAGCGATCCTCATGGCAATATCCTCGCCCTCAATAGCGCATGGACCAGCCATTAAAAAGAAATTTCCTGAATCTGTATTTTTTAATTTATCTAAATAGTTTAGCATAGTTGAGATGTGGGACATGAGATGTGAGACATGAGATGTGAGTTTATCTCAAATCTAACTTCTCATATCTCACGTCTAATTTTTAATTTCCTAGTTCTGACATGAATTTAATCCGCATCAGTTGAATTTCTTCGCGGGTGTAATCGGTTTCGCCTAATTCGTTTAGTGCTTCGTCTATAGAATCGCTTTCTGCCGCCCTGAAATAATCGAAAACTTCATCCTGGCGATCATCATCAATTACTTCATCAATGAAATAATTCAGGTTAAGTTTAGTACCAGAGTTTACAATTGATTCTACTTCTTTAAGGATTTCTTCATAAGTAATGCCTTTTGAATCCGCAATATCCTCTAAACCAATCTGTCTGTCGATATTTTGGATAATAGAAACCTTCATCTGCGATTTATTGGCCTGGGTCTTAATAATCAGGTCAATCGGACGCTCGATATCGTTATCCTCCACGTATTTTTTAATCAATTCGATAAAAGGGCTTCCGAATTTCATGGCTTTACCAGAACCTACACCCGAAATCTGGCGAAGTTCTTCCATTGTAATCGGATAATGCGTGCACATTTCTTCTAAAGATGGATCCTGGAAAACAACAAATGGCGGAACGCTTTTCTGCTTCGCAATTTTCTTGCGTAAATCTTTAAGCAATGATAAAAGGTGGGTATCTAAAGCACCAGTGCCCTGTTTTACATCATCATCGTCATCGTCGGCACCACTTTCAATCGGCTCGTTTAATATAAATTTAAGGCTGTAAGGATTTACGATAAAGTCTCTTCCCTGTTTGGTTAATTTTAATAAACCGTAATTGTCAATATCCTTATAGAGATAATTATTTAGCACCGCCTGGCGGATAATTGATTTCCACATTAACTCACCATCTTCCTTGCCAATACCAAATTCGGGTACTTTACTGTGCTCGTAGGCAATGGTTTGTGCAGTTTCTAAACCTAAAAAAACGTTCAGTAAGTGAGCATCATCAAATTTTTCTCCCGATTTTTCTATAAACTTTAATACGGTCGACAATTGGTTTTCGGCATCAAACTGTTTTTTAGGTTTTTTGCAATTATCGCACATGCAGTTACAACCTGTTTCGTTAAAGTTTTCGCCAAAATAATGAAGAATCTGCTTACGCCTGCAAACGCCAGACTCCGCATAATCGATCACTTCTTTTAATATCTGTGTACCAATTTCTCGTTCCGAAACCGGTTTATCTTTCATAAACTTAGCCAGCTTATCTACATCTTTTTGAGAGTAAAAAGCGATACACACACCCTCGCCACCATCGCGACCAGCCCTACCCGTTTCCTGATAGTAGCCTTCCATGCTTTTAGGCACATCGTGGTGGATTACAAAGCGTACATCCGGTTTATCGATCCCCATACCAAAGGCAATGGTGGCAACAATAACCTCGGCATCTTCCATCAAAAATTTATCCTGCGTTTCGGCACGCACTTTTGGGTCTAAACCCGCATGGTAAGGTAAAGCACTAATTCCATTCAGGTTCAGGGCTTCTGCTACTTCCTCTACCTTTTTACGGCTGAGGCAATAAATAATTCCTGATTTGCCTGGATTTGATTTTATATACTTGATAATCTCTTTAGTAATATCACGTTTAGGGCGAATTTCGTAAAACAAGTTCGGTCTGTTAAACGACGATTTGAACAACGTTGCTTCGGTCATTCCCAGGTTCTTCATAATATCCTGCTGAACCTTTGGCGTAGCAGTAGCAGTTAATGCTATAATTGGAATATTATCTCCCAAACCTGCAATAACCTGCTTGATTTTACGGTATTCTGGTCTGAAATCGTGCCCCCATTCAGAGATACAATGCGCCTCGTCAACTGCGACAAAGGAGATTTTAATCAGATTCAAAAATTCAATATTGTCCTGTTTCGCCAGGGATTCGGGCGCAACATACAATAATTTGGTCTGACCGCTTAAAAGATCAGATTTTACTTGAGTAATTTCAGATTTATTTAGGGATGAATTAAGAAAATGTGCAATACTGTCATTTCCACCAAAAGCCCTTAATTGGTCTACCTGGTTTTTCATCAATGCAATTAATGGAGAAATAACAATTGCTGTTCCCTCGCTCATTAAAGCGGGTAACTGATAGCAAATAGACTTCCCTCCACCTGTTGGCATAATAACAAAAGTGTTATTGCCTTCTAAAATATTTGTTATGATCGACTCCTGATCACCCTTGAAATTGTCAAACCCGAAGAAATTTTGTAGGTTATCAAATAACGACTTTTTCACGTCCATTTTGTGTAATAAAATATGCGATGCTATTTTTGTATCCAAAATAACATAATTTTACAAGAATTTCAAGTATTAACAGACAATTATTTTCTCTTTGAAAAGTAAAAAATCAATAATTCAATCGGCTGTAAGCACATTAGAGCTAGAAGCAGCAGCAATATTAAATGTTGCCAGGAATATCAATGACGATTTTGAAAAAGTCGTATCGAGTATTTTACAGGGTAAAGGACGGGTAATTGTAACAGGTATCGGGAAAAGTGCTATCATTGCACAAAAAATTGTGGCTACTTTTAATTCGACGGGTACCCCTGCTATTTTTATGCATGCTGCTGATGCCATCCACGGCGATTTGGGTATGATCCAGGTGGATGATATTGTGATTTGTTTATCAAAGAGCGGAAATACCCCAGAAATTAAAGTTTTGGTTCCATTGCTAAAAACTGCTAACAATCTTTTAATTGGGATGGTTGGCGAGTTGAATTCATTTTTGGCTGAGCAGGCTGATCTGATTTTAAATACATCATTCGAAAAAGAAGCTTGTCCGCATAACTTAGCTCCTACCACCAGTACCACTGCGCAATTGGCATTGGGCGATGCATTGGCTATCTGTCTGCTCGAATGTAGGGAATTTAACGAAGCAGATTTTGCAAAATACCATCCAGGTGGATCGCTGGGTAAAAAGCTTTATTTAAAAGCAAGAGATTTAGCCTTAGCAAACGAAAAACCTTCCATAAGCCCTACTGCCTCAGTAAAAGATGTACTGATTGAAATTAGTAAAAACCGTTTGGGTGCTGTTGCTGTTATTGACTCAGCTAACCACGTATTGGGTATTATTACCGATGGCGATATCAGAAGAATGTTGGAAAACAATAATTCTATAGCTGGTTTAACAGCTGAAGATATTATGGGAAAAAGCCCGAAAAGCATACAATTTGATGCTTTGGCAGTTGATGCCTTAGACATTATTAAACAAAACAATATAACACAATTGTTAGTTCTAGAACAAAATACTTACTTTGGCATCATCCACTTACACGATCTCCTTAACGAAGGCATTGTGTAATTTTTAAAATAAAAAATGAATAAAAATTATTATGCATTAATTATGGCCGGTGGCGTCGGAAGTCGCTTTTGGCCGGTAAGCAGAACAGAATATCCAAAACAATTTATCGATTTTTTCGGTGTAGGTAAAACTTTAATACAAAGTACGTATGAAAGGTTTTTAAAAATTTGTCTCCCAGAAAATATTTTTATAGTTACGAATGAAATTTATTCGGACCTGGTAAAAGAGCAGCTGCCACAATTAAGTCCAAATCAAATTCTGGCTGAGCCGCTACTGAGAAATACAGCGCCCTGCATTGCTTACGGCAGTTTAAAAATTGCAGAATTAAATCCCAATGCAACCATTGTGGTAGCGCCTTCCGATCATACCATTGCCGATATTGATGGCTTTGTAGCATCTATTGAGCAATCGTTGGATGCAGCATCTAAAAACGACTGTTTAATCACTTTAGGCATTAAACCAAATCGCCCGGATACAGGTTACGGCTACATCCAACATACTGATTATGTGCTCAATACCGATACCGATTTACATAAAGTTAAAACCTTTACTGAAAAACCAAATCTCGACTTAGCAAAATCATTTTTGCAAAGCGGCGATTTTTTATGGAATGCCGGAATTTTTATCTGGTCGGCAAAAACAATTTTAAGTGCTTTTGAGAAACACCTGCCTGATATGTATGAAATATTCAATTTAGGCCGGTCGGAACTTAATACTGAGAACGAAAAAACATTTATCAATAATGCTTATCTGCAATGCACCAATATTTCAATCGATTTTGGCATTATGGAAAAGGCGGATAATGTTTATGTGCTTCCTTCCGATTTTGGGTGGTCTGATTTAGGTACCTGGGCTTCTATTTACGAGATGGCCGAAAAAGATTATGTAGGTAATGCCGTTATTCCTTCAGAACAGGTAATTATGTTCGATTCGTCAAACTGCATGGTAAATGTACCGAAAGATAAACTGGTGATCTTACAAGGATTGCACGATTATATTGTTGTAGAAAACAACAATATGCTGATGATCTGCCCCAGAGACGAAGAACAACGTGTTAAAGAATTTGTTGCAGAGGTTAAATCACGTTTTGGCAATAAGTTTATATAAAGATGGACGATATGATATGTAAGATGGATGATGTAGCATCGTTGCCATTATCCATCTTACATTTTCCCTTTTACATCAATTTCCCATCTTCCATTTTACATCCCACGCTGTCTAACCGCTTCGTATAAAATTACGCCTGCCGCAACAGAAACATTAAGGGATTCAATTTTGCCCGCCATTGGTATTTTAGCCAGATGATCTGCCACACGTAAAAGTTCATTTGAAATACCCTCATCTTCCGATCCCATTACAATTGCGGTTGGCATGGTATAATCAGGAGCATAAATAAAATCGTTTGTTTTTTCAGTACAGGCTACAATCTGCAAACCACTTTCTTGTAAAAACAGACAGGTTTTATGCAGATTGCTATGACGGCATATAGGAATATTAAACAATGCTCCTGCCGAAGTTTTAATGGCATCAGCATTGATCTGCGCAGCGTTTTTTAAGGGCACCACAATGGCATGAACGCCCACACATGCAGCTGTACGGGCAATTGCACCCATATTACGCACATCGGTTACACTATCCAAAACCAATATTAAGGGCACCTCTCCTTTTTCGAAAACCGCCGGAACAATGTCTTCAATGTTTTGATAAGTTATCGGAGAAATCACCGCAATTACACCCTGATGGTTTTTCTGCGACATCCGGTTCAGTTTTTCTACAGGAACCGAATTTAAGGGGATCAGTGTATCTTTTAAAAGTGCTTTCAACTCCAAAAATAATTCGCCGCCTAAACCGCGTTGCTGGTAAATGGTTTCAATATCTCTTCCTGCTTTAATGGCTTCTATTACGGCCCTTATACCAAATACAAACTCATTATTCTCTTTTGCGCGTTGCGGTCTTCTAAAATTATCCATGTTTTGAAATTGTTAGGCAAAAGTATTCAAATAAATGTTTTAGCCCTAATCTATTATCCTCCTTATTAACATTTAATTGTTTAAAAATTTTCAAAGCTTTATAAAACCTTCAAAAATTTAATCTGATTATACTTCAATTTGTTAACAAACAACTAGTAACTAATTCAAACAACCCCGTCAAAATTTGATTACTTTTGTTGAATGAGTATCGATAATGAACAAGGCGGAAAGAACAGTATGACTGCTAGAAAAAGCAGATTAAGCAATACCATAAGTTCACAGGGAAAAATCCCCCACAGGCATTAGACCTGGAAGAAGCCGTTTTAGGTGCATTGATGCTCGAAAAAGATGCCCTATCTGCTGTTATCGATGTTTTGAAGCCTGAAGTTTTTTATAATATCGCTCACCAGAAAATCTTTGAAGCGATCCATATTTTATTCCAGAAATCGAAACCGGTAGATATTTTAACCGTAACCTCGGAGCTGCGTACCCTGGGATCTTTAGAAATGGTGGGTGGCGCTTATTACATTACGCATTTAACCAATCGTGTTGCTTCTGCAGCTAATATTGAATTTCACGCGAGGATTATTTCTCAAAAATATATCCAGCGCGAACTGATCAGAATCTCCACAGAAATTATTACCAATGCTTACGAAGATACCACAGATATTTTCGACTTATTGGATCAGGCTGAAAAAGGACTTTTTGAAATCGCCCAAAACAACCTGCGTAGGGATACACAGAAAATGGACGATATCATCAAACAATCTTTAGCCACACTTGAGGAACTCCGAACCAAAACAGATGGTTTAACTGGTGTGCCGACGGGTTTTACGGGCTTAGACCGGATTACCGGTGGATGGCAAAAGCAGGATCTGGTGATTATCGCTGCACGTCCGGCGATGGGAAAAACGGCATTCGTACTAACCTGTGCGAGAAATGCCACCGTCGATTTTGCAAAACCGACAGTAGTATTCTCACTCGAGATGTCGTCGGTTCAGCTGGTGAATCGTTTAATTTCAGGAGAAGCAGAAATTGAGCAGGAAAAAATCAGAAAAGGAAATTTACAGGAATGGGAATGGCAACAGCTGCATAGTAAAATTGGCCGCTTAACCGAAGCTCCCCTGTTAATTGATGATACCCCGGCACTAAATATATTTGAATTCAGGGCAAAATGCCGGAGGTTAAAATCACAATATGATATCCAACTTGTAATTGTCGATTACTTGCAGTTAATGCATGGTAAAGGCGAAGGAAAAGGTGGTGGTAACCGTGAGCAGGAAATTGGTAGTATTTCAAGGGCACTAAAATCAGTTGCAAAAGAACTTGATGTTCCGGTACTGGCACTTTCGCAGCTAAGTCGTGCGGTGGAGAGCAGACCTGGTTTACAGGGAAAAAGGCCAATGTTATCCGATTTACGTGAATCGGGATCAATTGAGCAGGATGCGGATATGGTATTGTTCTTGTACCGCCCTGAATATTATGGTATTACCGAAGACGAGCAAGGAAGATCGCAGGCGGGTATTGGAGAGGTTATTATTGCAAAACACCGTAACGGTGAAACCGGGATTGTACCACTTAAATTCGTTGGTAAATTTGTGAAATTTACAGATTTAGAGGATGATTTTAATGCACCGCCAAGTTCGTTTGCGGCAGATCCATCAGCCGGAATGTACCCTTCACAGGATTTTGAAAAGCAGAGCAACGTCATCATCCGTCCTTCAAAAATGGATGACTACAATGATGATGATCCACCGTTTTAAAATATAACTTCATAAAAAAATGCCTCCGATTTTCATCTGAGGCATTTTTTATTTAATGAAATTCTACAAGCTAAAAAGCAATCCCGCATTTAAGCTTGATCTTCCTGTTCTGATGCGGTAACCTTGGTTTTGTTTAAACAGATCGGTAATACCTGATTGTCCATCAGCTTCTAACAATACTTTTATTTTATTTGCGATAGGTAATTTTACTCCAATTCCCAAATCGAAACCAATATCCCGATTGTGCACAAAGTCTTTTAGATCCGTATTGAACTTTGATTCTTTCGCATCTAACAAAATACCAAAATATGGTCCAAAGTTTAAGTACCAGTTTCTTTTCTTTCCAAAATGCCAGTTGGCCATTACAGGGATGGTTAAGTAATTAATCTCGTAATTGGTTACAAAACTCTGTCCGTTATCCAGATTGGTTAAATAGCCATTGTCCCATCCTTTTTGATCATAACCAATCTTTGCTTTTATACTCCACCTGTCCGAAAAGAAATAATCTCCAACGGCCGTTACGTTAAAACCACTTCTGAAATCGCTGTTGGTCTGTGTACTCGTTGTAACAGTAGCTGCGTTATAACCGACGTGCAGTCCTACTTCAAAACTGTTTTTTTCCTGGGCCTGGGTAGTTACCCCTAGCCCGCTTAATAATAGAAGCGTTAATAGTTTCTTCATAATTTATCTGATTTTAAAATTTGGCGAAGATATAACTAAATCTTCTTTAATAAAAAATCAGCATTAACGAATACTAAAAAAGATACCCGACGAGGATTCCCGCCAGTACTATTAACGGAGGACTTACCCTGGTGAAATTGAGCAACAGAAAGGTTGCCAGCATAATGCCCAAAAATAACCAGTTAAAACCCATTGGGATTAGCAACAGTACAAATGCGGCAATAATGAAACCTACACTTACCGCGTTGATTCCAGATAAACTATGACGGATCCTGGAAATCTTTTTCAGGTCGTCCCAAAAAGGTACAATAAACAAAACCAGGATCAATCCTGGCAAATTGATCCCGATTACGCCAATTAATCCACCCAAAATCTGCCCCCACATTCCATAACCAAAATTTTTCATACTCAGGGCACCGAGGTAACTTGTAAAAGAAAAAGTGGGCCCCGGCAAGGCCTGCTGAAGTGCAAAGCCAGATAAAAAACCTGATGAAGGCAAATAATGTTTCATCTCTACAAACTCAGTAAACATCAATGGTACAAGCACTTGCCCACCTCCAAATACCAATATACCGTTACGGTAAAAATTTTCCAATAAACGGATAGGTAAACTAAAAGGTGATGTTCGATTGATTATTGCGCCAACCAATGCAAATAACAGCAAAGCACCTAAAAAGTAGATCATTTTTTTAGGGTTAATGTTCGAAAAAAGCTTAACCCTCAGTTCCGTTTCTTCTTTTGGAGTTTCGATGGCTGAGGAAATCATTCCGCCGATTAAAATGGACAATGGAAACACATAAGCATTTCTTAAAACCAGTGTAGCAATAACCGAAGCGATGGCCAAAAAGACAGAAACCTGTGAGGACAGCACTTTTTTCCCCAGTTTCCATGCGCCATAAGCTACAATGCCCAAAGCAATGGGTTGTATGTATTGTAAAATATCGTTAAACTTTTGTTTCTGATCCAACAGCGCATAACTAATGGCAGCAAAAGTCATGATTGCCGCCGTAGGCAAAATCCAGATCAGAAAGGTAATGATGGCCAGTTTTAGTTTACCTACCTTCCAGGCAATCCCTACCAAAGTTTGGGTTGATGCAGGCCCGGGTAAAACCTGTGCCAGTGCATTCAGCTCTAAAAGTTCCTCTTCTGAGATGAACTTTGTACTTTGAACAAAATATTTTAATAATAATGCCAGGTGTGCCTGTGCACCACCAAAAGAAGTGAATGTAAAAAAAATTACATTCCGGATAAACAGCCACTGCCTTTTCGCAGCGATGGGTTTGGTTTGCATTAATTTAAAAACTAATAACTGTTAACTGAAAATTGACAACTGGAAATGGGCTTAATCATCTTCATAATCCAATCCTGCAGCCGAGTTGTATGCACCCTGTAATTCAGAAAAAGCATGCATATCACGTTTATTCCGGGCTACCTGCATCCCCTTCTGATAGGTTTCGATTGCTTTCTCTTTTTCCCCGTCTTTTTCCAATAATTTACCCAAATGGTAATAAGTTCCTACATAATCAGGATGTTTATCGGTTAACTGAAGGTAAAAAGAATAGGCCTTTTCTTTATCATTTAGATTGTTATACTCTGTGGCTAAGGCATATAGTATAAACGGATCGTTAGCATCACTTTCTAAAAATTCCAATAACTTGCTTAAACGGGTAGATGACATTTTATTTCCTTGCTTTTTTAATTAAATTTGCAGAAAGACCTTATATAATAATGATATCATATATGAATCGATTAACAGCGAACAATTATAGTCCTGGATCGTTCATTAAATAAAAACCACTATTAACATATGAAAATATTAGTTTGTATCAGTAACGTGCCAGACACGACGACAAAAATAACTTTTACTAATGATAATACCGAATTCAATACGTCGGGAGTGCAATATATTGTTAATCCTTATGATGAAATTGCTTTATCAAGAGCCATCGAGCTAACCGAAGGCGGTAAAGGAACGGTAACCGTAATTAACGTAGGCGAAGCAGCCAACGATCCAACCATTAGAAAAGCACTGGCAATTGGTGCAGATGATGCTGTGAGGGTTAACGCAGCACCCAGAGATGCTTATTTTGTGGCTAAACAGATTGCTGAATATGCTAAAGACAAAGATTTTGATATCATTTTAACCGGCCGCGAATCTATCGATTACAATGGTAACCAGGTTGCGGCTATGGTTGGCGAATTTTTAGATATTCCATCGGTATCCATTATCAAAAAATTAACGCTTGAAGGCGATACCGCAACGATTGAAAGAGAAATTGAAGGCGGTAAAGAAGTATTAACCGTTTCTGGCAAATTTGTGGCAAGCTGTGCCGAAGGTGTCGCAGAGCCAAAAATACCTAACATGCGTGGTATCATGAGCGCAAGGACAAAACCTTTAACAGTAGTTGATGCGGTTGCTATTGAAGAAGTGAGCAAAGTAACGAAATACGAAACCCCTGCCCCACGTGGTACAGTAAAGTTAGTTCCTGCCGATCAAACAGAACAGTTGATCAGCTTGTTACATAGCGAAGCTAAAGTGATATAATTGGCAGTTTGGAGTTTTCAGTTGTTAAATAAAGAGATAATTAATAGTATCAATTTCATTATAAATAAAATTCCCCTTTAGGGGATTTAGAGATAAATATATGTCAGTATTAGTATATGTAGAGCAAGCTGAGGGTAAATTCAAGAAATCTGTTTTTGAAGCCGTTTCTTATGCCAAAGCCATTGCCGATCAACAATCAACCAACTTAATGGCTATTTCTATTGGTGATGTTGCAGAAAGTGAATTAAAGGAATTAGGAAAATACGGTGCAGCTAAAGTGTTAAATGTAAGCACTGATCAGTTAAAAACTTTTGTAAACCAGGCTTATGCCAGTGTTATTGCTGCAGCTGCCGAAAAAGAAGGTGCTGATATCGTTGTTTTATCTAACTCCTTCTCAGGAAAAGGTTTAGCGCCTCGTATTGCAGTAAAACTTAAAGCAGGTTTGGCTGATGGAGCAGTTGAATTACCTAGTAATGATGGTAAATTTGCGGTAAAGAAAACAGCCTTCTCAGGTAAAGCATTTGCCATTACCGAATTAACTTCCGCTAACAAAGTCATTGCTTTAAATCCAAATGCTTTTGGTGTTAAAGAAAATGCAACTGATGCTGCGATAGAAAACTTTGCTGCCGATATTAAACAATCAGACTTAGGTACTGTTATTAAAGATATTGTAAGGGCTACTGATAAAGTATCATTACCAGATGCAGAACTGGTAGTATCAGCAGGCAGAGGCTTAAAAGGACCGGAAAACTGGGGAATGATCGAAGAGCTTGCCAATTTATTGGGCGCAGCTACAGCCTGTTCTAAACCAGTTTCAGATGCAGATTGGAGACCTCATTCTGAACACGTTGGTCAAACCGGTATTGCCATCAGTCCGAACTTATACATTGCCATCGGTATTTCCGGCGCTATCCAGCATTTGGCAGGTGTAAGCTCATCAAAAGTTATTGTAGTAATCAACAAAGATCCTGAAGCACCTTTCTTTAAAGTAGCTGATTATGGTATTGTTGGTGATGCTTTTGAAGTGGTACCAAAATTAATTGAAGCATTAAAAGCACATAAGGGATAATATCTTATAGACCTTATAGGTTTTAAAAACCTGTAAGGTCTTACCATAAATATGAAAAAAGTAAAATTAGATATTGTAGGTTTATCTTACAGCCAGACTCAATCTGGTGCTTATGCCCTTGTTTTAGGAGAAGTAAATGGTCGCAGGCGTTTGCCTATTATTATTGGTGCTTTTGAGGCACAGGCCATTGCGATAGAAATTGAGAAAATGACTCCTAGTAGGCCATTAACACACGATCTGTTTAAATCGATGGCTGATACTTTTCATATCAATATACAGGAAGTAATTATTTACAACCTGGTTGATGGCGTTTTTTATGCAAAACTGATCTGCAGCGATGGCAAAAACACCCACGAGGTTGATGCCCGTACCTCTGATGCTATTGCTTTGGCCGTTAGGTTTAATGCCATGATTTACACCTACGAATTTATCCTTGCCTCTGCAGGGATTGTAATTGAAGGAAATGATTTTCTTTTCCTTGAGAACATGGATTCTTTAACAAAAGAACCCGAAGCAGACAGCTTGCCAAGTGCCGGCAAACAACAAGGCTTTGGCGATCTTACGCTGGAAGAACTTCAGCAAAAGCTGCAAGAAGCCATTGCAGAAGAAGCCTACGAGAAGGCAGCAAGGTTACGCGATGAACTTAATAAACGCGGAACATCTTAATTTTTCTTTAAAAATATCCAACAGATCATAATTCCTTCAGATTTTTCTTAAAAAATCAATAAATAAAAAGCTAAATACCAAAATGAGCCAGATTGTTTAAAATAATTTAAGCTCATTTTGGATTATGATTCAAAATAGTTCTATATTCAGCTTTTACTTTCAATAATCAAACTAAACTATTATTATGAACGTTAAGTTTCGCTTAACTATAATGAGTTTCATGCAATTCTTTGTATGGGCTGCCTGGTTAATTACGATTGCAAATTACTGGTTTGGAACCAAACAATGGGATGGTGCAGATTTCGGGATCATTTTTTCTACAATGGGTATTGCATCCCTATTTATGCCAACCATAACAGGTATCATCGCCGATAAATGGATTAACGCTGAAAAACTATATGCCATTTTACATATTCTTTATGCCGGGGCCATGTTTTATCTGCCACAAGTAGAAAATCCACATACCTTCTTTTGGGTAATGTTAGTGGCCATGTGTTTTTACATGCCTACTATTGCCTTAAGCAATTCAATTAGCTATACTACTTTAAAAAATGGCAATTTCGATGTGGTAAAAAACTTCCCTCCCATCCGTGTTTGGGGTACTGTGGGTTTTATTGCGGCCATGTGGCTCACCAATTTAACAGGTAATAAAGCAAGTGCAAATCAATTTTACATAGCAGGTGTTAGTGCGTTGTTATTGGGGGTATATTCCTTTACGCTACCTGAATGTAGACCCTTAAATTTAATCAGCGAGAAAAAAACATTTGTACAAAAGCTGGGTTTAGAATCGTTTAAACTTTTTGCAGATTATAAAATGGCATTATTTTTTATTTTCTCTATGTTTTTGGGTGCAGCTTTACAGCTAACTAATGCCTATGGTGATGTTTTTTTGGATGAATTTAAGTTATTTCCAGTTTTTGCAGAATCTTTTGTAATCAAATTTTCTACCATTATCCTATCTATTTCTCAGATATCTGAAACACTTTTTATCCTTGCTATTCCATTCTTTTTGAAAAGACTTGGTATTAAGTGGGTAATTGCAATTGCCATGTTTGCATGGGTGCTACGCTTTGGTTTATTCGCTTTTGGCGATCCATCGACCAACCTTTGGATGATCATCACGTCTTGTATCGTGTACGGCATGGCTTTTGATTTCTTTAATATTTCGGGTTCATTATTTGTAGAAACTTCTACCACACCAAAAATACGTTCATCGGCCCAGGGTTTATTTATGATGATGACCAATGGTTTCGGTGCCATATTTGGAAGTTTGATATCAGGCTGGATGATCAGTAAATATTTTACAACATATTATTCCAATATCTACTCGTTATCCAAATATGTAAATAGCGAAGCTGATAATGCACATTTACTTACTTTTTTAAAAAATAAGGGTATCAGTGTATTAGAAAACGGCAATTTAAGCAGGGCATTGGAAGTAAAAGACTGGCACAACATCTGGCTTGCCTTTACCATTTATGTTTTAGTAATTGCTGTTGTTTTTGTGGTTATTTTTAAACACAAACATACCCGTGCAGAAGTAGAAGCCATTAACCATTTATAATTTCCGATTAACCTCTTATGTCAGCTGGTAAATATAGAAAAGAACATAACTGCCTAAACTGTGGTTCGCATGTTGAGAAACATTATTGCAGTAACTGCGGTCAACCCAATTTAGAATTAAAAGAAAGTTTCTGGGGTTTTATTAGCCATAGCATTGCCCATTATTTTCATTTCGATAACAAATTTTTTCAGACCCTTTCTCCCCTTTTAACAAAACCAGGACAGGTTACGCTCGATTATTTAGCCGGTAAAAGAGCCCGCTATATCAATCCGGTGAGCATGTACATCTTTGTATCCATTGTATATTTTTTGGTGGTGTATTCGCCAAAACATGTAGAGAAGGATTCAGACCATGGTGAAATCGAAATTGAAAATAAAAAGGATCAAAATGTTACAGATAGTGTAAGTAAAGCACTCAAACTTTCAGGAATGCCAAAAAGCATTGCAGATAGAACAACTAAATCGATCAATCATGCTGTCAAGAAAAAGGCATTTATAAAATTAAGCTTTGCTGATCAGGAAAAAGAATTAAGCAGGCTTAAATCAGAAAATGTAACGCTTAAATCTGATTCTATTTCGGATATGCTCGAAGAATATAATGAGATCCATGTTGAAAGGAATGACAGTACTTATGCCGCCTACTTATCGCGCCAGAAGAAACTGCCCGTTGCAGATCAGGACAGCTGGTATGAAAAATTGATCAAAAAAAGAGCGATTACTATCGGAGAGAAATCAGAAGTTATCCAGGAAACTTTAGAGCATAACCGCCCAAAACAATACTTTTTACTGATGCCTTTACTGGCCTGGTTTATTATGCTCAATTTCAGGAAAAACCATATTTATTATTTGGATCACCTGATTTTTACCATCCATGGGATGATGGTTTATTTTATCATTTCGATTATTACCGAACCCATTATGAAACATGTGTTTGGGGAGCACTCTGTGGTGAGCAATATAATTGAGGTTGGCGTTACGGTATATTTGTTTTGGTACATGTTTAAAGCTCTGACTGTTTTCTATCAGCGTAAAACCTGGAGCACAATCTTTAAAATCTTTTGGATCTTAATTTTGTATGCTGTTGCATTTAAGCTATCAGAATTGGCAATGATCAATTTGATTTATTACGTGGCAACATAGTTTATAACGTCATTCCGATCCGATAGCTATCGGATGGAACGCAGTGGAATGGAGAGATCTATCTCGAAAAGAGTATCGTGATAAATTTCTCAGCTTCTTTACACTCCGCTCGAAATGACGGGTATGGTTTAAAAAAGTAGATCACACAAAAAAACCACCCGATATTTTCGAGTGGTTTTTTTATGCGTTTATTGCAATTATTTTCTGTCTTTTAATTCAACAAATTCTCTATCCGTTTCACCAACATAAATCTGGCGTGGACGACCGATAGGTTCTTTGTTTTCATGCATTTCTTTCCATTGTGCAATCCATCCAGGTAAACGACCTAAAGCAAACAGAACGGTAAACATTTCTGAAGGGAAACCTAAAGCGCGGTAAATAATACCTGAATAGAAATCAACGTTTGGATATAACTTACGCTCAATGAAGTATTGATCGGTTAAAGCTGCTTCTTCTAGTTTTTTAGCAATCTCAAGGATTGGATCGTCGATACCTAAATTTTCTAAGATATCATCACATGCTTTTTTAATGATTTTAGCCCTTGGATCGAAGTTTTTGTAAACCCTGTGTCCAAAACCCATCATACGGAAAGGATCGTTTTTATCTTTGGCTTTGTTAATCCATTTCTCTGTATCGCCACCATCAGCTTTGATCAGCTCCAGCATGTCGATAACAGCCTGGTTTGCACCACCATGTAAAGGTCCCCAAAGCGCAGCAATACCAGCAGCAATTGAAGCATATAAATTACAGTCAGAAGAACCTACAATACGTACAGTAGATGCCGAGCAGTTTTGCTCATGATCTGCATGCAGGATCAACAATTTGTTCATCGCATTTACAACAATCGGGTTTACATCATAATCTTCAGTACGTTGACCAAATGTCATCCAAAGGAAATTGGTTACATAATCGTATTTATTTTTTGGATAAATAAGCGGATGGCCCAATGATTTTTTATAAACGAAAGAAACAATTGTTGGGAATTTAGCCAATAACTTAATAATGGTTAAATCCTGCTCTTCTGCCGTTTGATTTGGCTTTAAACATTCTGGGTAAAATGTAGACAGCGAGAATATTAAAGAACCTAATTGACCCATTGGATGCGATCTTGATGGATAACCATCAAAGAATTTTTTCATATCCTCATGGATCAGGGTATGTTTGCTGATATCGGCTTGTAAATCTTCCAGTTCTTTTTGCGTTGGAAGGTCGCCGTAAATAATCAGATAAATCACTTCTAAAAAACTTGATTTAGCTGCAAGTTCTTCAATAGAATAACCCCTGTATTTTAAAATGCCTTTTTCACCATCTAAAAAAGTGATTTTACTTTTTGTAGAACCCGTATTTTTAAAACCAGTATCTAAAGTTACAAAGCCTGTAAGATCTCTTAATTTCGAAATATCAATGGCCTTCTCATCTTCCGTTCCTGTTATTACTGGCAATTCTATTGTCTTACCATCAACTTTAATCTCTGCAATATCTGACATATTATTGTATTGTGTTTATAGCTTTCTAAATTATATAAAATTAATATACATGCATAACAAATCTGTTAAATTAATATGAATAATTGGTCAAAATGACGTAACAATCATGCTTAATTATACAGCCTTTGAAATTTTATTTTGCCTTGATCTCCTCCGCCACTCTCCCGCACTCCAGCATTTCATTACCATAATAAGGATTTTTGATTTCCTTTTCGGTTGATAACCAGTCGCCTCCATCACCTTTATTGGCCATAGGACAGTGCTGAACATAAATTGTGCCTTTTTCTATTTCGGCTCCTTTAAGCAAGGCGATTAAATCGGCGCTTAAAACAGTAAAATCTTTTCGTTGCGAAACAAGATTATTGCTCGCTGAAATTTTACCTGCTACAGCTGCTGTAGGTTCGCAGCCTTTGTATCCAGCCAAACTGGTTTGTAATTGCGCAGCCGATTTTTGGGCACTTGCCGAATCTGATTTTACCAGGGCATCTTTTAAAACCACATATTGGTTAAAAATTTCCGATTTCTTTTTGTCTTTTATTGCTACTTCATTCTTAACTGCAACCGAATCTGTTTTTGTTGAATCTTTGCTTTCTGTAGAATTTTTATTTGCCTGGTTGCAGGCCATTAAAGCAGTAAGTATTGCTATTCCGAATATTCTTTTCATTGTATTTGGTTTTCGGCTCAAAATAGCAATTAAAATATTAAATCAATAAAAAAGTCCCGATTTTCATCGGGACTCTCAGGATATTATGATGTTTTAATTATAATTTGAAATTATATCCCAGTCTAAGGTTAAACTGTCCTGTTTTCATAAAGTAAAGATCAGAAGCGCTATTGTTTACATAACCTTCATATTTTACACCAAGATCCAAACCGTTTTTCCATTCATAACCTAAACCACCGGTATAAATAAAGTTCATGTTTGCACCATCTTTAATGGCCAATCCAGATCCAAGTTCAGTGCTTAAATACATTCTTTCGATCGGAAATACCCTAACACCTCCTAATAAAGGAATAAATTCGAATTTAAGCGGACTTGCTTTCCATTTTAATCTGGTATAACCACCAGAAGCTGTAAGCGCTACGTAAGGACTTAAATCATACTGAAGTCTTACATCTGCACCATAACCATAATCCATTTCAGAACGGTCAGGAAACAATCCACCATTTACGCCTACACCAACTTTGAAAGCCATGCCGCTTCCGGTTGTCATTGGCTGTGTCGAATCCATTGTTTGTGCTTTTAAATTTGAAGTGGTTAAAATTGCAAGTGCAGTTAAGCTTGTTGCAAAAAGTTTAGTAATTGTTTTCATTGTCAGATATTTTAAGTTATTAATTAAGGGTTTAGGTCATATACGTTAAAATATCATTTATGGATTTTTATATTTTCATTTTTTTCAGAATCTTATGAAATAAAAAAGCCCCCTTAAATAAGGAGGCTTTCTATATCATTTGGAATTAGCTGTTTACAAGCTGAATCCGTAAGCTAAACGCAGGCCTACATAACCTGTGCTACCACCATCTCTGGATAAGCCTTCATATTTAAGACCTAAATCTAATCCGTTGCTCCATGCATAACCAACAGCTGGTGAATACACAAAAGAAGTTTTGCTACCTTCGTTTGTACCGAAACCAGCACCTAGCTCAGCTAAACCATAGATTCCAGAACCAGATTCATTAAAGAAGTACTTAACACCAGCTTTAACAGGAATATACCCAAAGTCTACACCATCAACTGTAATATTACCAACAGTAATATCCTTAGCTAAGAAACGTGTGTAACCAGCAGTTACAGGGATTGATAGTTGTTTATCGATATCAAATTGATAGCGTAAATCTGCACCAAGGGCTACATTGTATCCATCACTGGTAGGTATACCGCCTATAATTCCTATTCCTAATTTTTGTGATTGTGCATTAGCATTGGTAGAAAAGAATAATGCCACTACAGCTGCTGAAGTAGCAATGATTTTAGTAATTGTTTTCATTTTAAGGATGATTTTTGAGTTAAACTAATATTGCTTCAACAAACACAAAGGTTGTGCCAAAAGGGTTTTACTGATACAATTTAACTCATAATCCAACGTTAAGATGACTGATCTTTTTTTAATTGATCGGCGCTGAAACTTTTTCGATTACCAGCTGTTTTAAATGGTTTGTTGGTGCAGCCGCATCAAGCCAGATAACGTTTACATTGTCCTTTTCCATTTTCCTGAAAAACGTATTTTGCCTTTTGGCATACTGGCAAATGGCGATGCCCAGGTTAAGTTTTAACTCCTCTAAGGTAAACAGCCCATCCAGGTAATTTACAATAAACTTATATTCCAATCCGTAAAAAATCAAAACCTCTTTGCTGATCCCCTCTTTAAGCAGTTGCTCAACTTCTTCAATCAACCCGGCCTTGAATCTTTCTTCCAGTCTGGCAAGGATTTTAGCCCGGGTGATTTCCACCTCATTCTTTAATCCAAAAATGATGGGTTTAATCTCCGGTCTTTCAACTGTTTCCAACTCATGGTCTTTTAAATAATCAGCTATTTCCAAGGCCCTGATCAACCTCTTCTTTGAAGATAAATCAACGTGATCTGTATTTTGATTGTTATTATTTAGTAGTTTCAGTACAAGCTCTTCTTTAGATAATAAATCCAGCTGATCCCTTAATTCCTGATTAACGGGTACTGACGTAAAAGTTTGATTTTGAAGTAAGCTATGGATGTACATTCCTGTACCGCCACAGAGAATAGGGATTTTTTGTTTAGCGTTGATGGTTTCAAAAGCTTTAAAAAAATCGTTTTTAAAAGCATCTACATGGTAACGCTCACCTGGTTCTAAAATATCGATTAAATGAGACGGAATAATTTCTTCGTTTATCTCATATTCCTGCAGGTCTTTACCCGTACCAATATCCATGCGTTTAAAAACCTGACGGCTATCGGCACTGATAATTTCTCCACCTAAGGCCTCTGCAACCTGCACGGCAAGTTTTGTTTTACCGGATGCTGTTGCACCTAAAATAATGATGAGGTTATGCTGAGCCATTAAAATTTGAGAATAAATTTTAAACTTCCTGTATTGAACACTTCTTTGGCTGAAAACTGATTATCTTTTTTAAGCCGACGGTTTAAATTTTCATCGAGACTGTAAATCTGAGGTTCCAGAGTGGTCGTTTGCATAAACCCTAAGGTAAGGTAGGCCTCTCCTGCCGACCAATCGCGGTCCGCATAGGTCATCACATCATTTGGCTGATGGTTTTCTGCAAAATAAGTAATCAGTTTGCTTAATCCACCGGTAATGGAATAACCCGCTTTAACGGCAAACCTGATCAGTTCTGCAGATCTGTAGTTTTCGCCATGGTTCATTTTCCGCAATGCAGAAAAGGTGGCAACGGCAACGAGATTTTCTTTTTCGAATAAACCAATTTTATAACGACTGCTTACTGGTCCCTGCAGGTGATTTTCATTCAAAAAAGCGTCAGCAAGGGGTTTTGTTATTTTAGAAGCCTTCGTTTTACGACCATGAATCCTGGTATTCTGCCCAAGCAATGATTTTATCCTGGACAAAACCTGATCAGGCCTTGACAGCCAAACATCTTCCCAAAGATGAATGAGTTTGCTGTTTTTTTGCTGATAATTTTCCTGAAGTTTGATTAAATCACCGGGTTGAAACTGATTATTTAATTCGACCATATTGACAATCAGACTTTTACCTACTTGCACCAGTTGAAATTCTTGCTCCAAAAAAAAATGGCACTCAATTTTATGTTCAGCCAATGCTAAACTTAATTGATGATGCCAGTTGTAATCAGGATTTAAAATGTTCAATCAGCAGAAGGTTATGGAGAAAAATTATCTGCCGCAAATTTAACATCAAATTTCTAAATCCATTCTTTTTCTTTAAAGTTGGTATGTATAATTTCGATCAAAGTTTCTACTTCCTTCAATTTAGTATCATCCAACTGCGCAATTTTTAATCCGGCGATATTTTCACCGAAAGAAGTAAGCTGTTGGTTGGTTGTAGAAAATTCGCTTGTATTCACCTTAACTTCTACCTCGTTCCCATTAATATAAACACCAGCAAAAAAACGTTCAGTAACCTTTTCACCGTTTAACTCCATGTTTTTCTCGCTATACAAATCGTAGCCGGTTTCGGAGTTTTCGTGTACTGTATATCCCCTCGTAGCGTAAGGTTGTATGCCTGCCCTAATGGTTTGAAAAATTTCTACAAGATCAGTTTTCATAATTCGATTTGAGTTTAGAAATTAAACACCTATACTAGATTATTGTTTAGTTTTTATTCTGTTAACCACCATTTCTCGGTAGGGAAATTTACATTTAATACAACGGTTTCGCCTAATTTTGGTGTTATTAATGGAAAAGCTTTTGCTGATGCTGCCGCAACAACACGTTGCACAGGCTCATTCCATGGGTGCATGGCCAGGCTAAATTTACCCCAATGAACAGGCATTAATACCTTAGCTTTTAAATCGATGGCGGCTTGCACGGTATCTTCTGGAAACATGTGGATATAAGGCCAATATGCATTATACTGACCGCATTCTAACAAAGCGAGATCAAAAGGTCCATATTTCTCTCCTATTTCTGCAAAATGTGTATCGTAGCCTGAGTCGCCGCCCAAAAACAATTTAAAGTTGGCCGTTTGCAATACGAAGGCTGACCAAAGGGTCTGATTTCTTTTAAATTTCCTACCTGTAAAATGCCTTGCAGGAACAGCGGTGAATTCAAGATTATTGGATAATTTAATTGATTGGTTCCAACTTAATTCATTGATCTTTTCTGTTTTAATTCCCCACCTTTCTAAATGCGAACCAACGCCTAAAGAAGTGATTATATTTTTAACCTCCGGCGCAATTTTCAGGATACTTTGATAATCCATGTGATCGTAATGATCGTGTGTAATCACCAATACGTCAATATCCTTAAAATCTTCGGCTTTAACCACATCCGTTCCTTTAAAAGCTTTACTGCCAATGAAGGAAAAAGGTGATGGTGTGATGCTGAAAACCGGATCGACCAAAATTCTTAATCCATCTACTTTAATCAGGTAAGAAGAATGACCGAACCAGATGATTTCGGGAGCATCGCTTTTTGGCTTTCCTGAGATATCGGGCGTTACAAAAGGGAGTGCTTTATCGGGCGATTTATTGGGATGTTTTTCGAAAAAGAAGGCCTTTAAAATTTTAAAAAAGCTTACACCTTCAGGCTGCATTGGCGTAAAAGAAAGATTTTGCAATGCGCCATCCCTATAATTGGGTAAATGTTGGATTTTAGCCAGGCGCTGTCCTTTTGGTAAGCGGCCAAAAACGGGAAGATTGGTGATGATCAAAAAAACGGTCACCAGAAAAATTACGATGTAAACTGCGGTCATTCAATTTAAAATAAAGTAAGGTTTGCCATTAAAAAACAGCTTTCAAATATACATGACGTACGAACAGTTTTTTTACTTTAAATATTACAAAAAAAAGTCCTTCCGGATTAGGAAGGACTTTGAGAAGCGTGAAATTTATTTTAAAAGCCACATTATACCATCTGTTCTATCATTTCCATCATATTGCCTGTTCAATGCAGTTTTTAGATTTTCCAAATTGTAATTATATTCTTCACTTGGATAAGTATAACGAACAGGAATATTGTTTTTATCAAAGGGATTGGTGCTTGTTGCCGGATTAACAGGTAATTTCGGATAACCAGACCTCCTGAATTCATAATAAGCATCATAAGGATATTGCATAAAGTACATTAAATACTTTTGAATTGAAATCTGCTTCAATTGCTTATCCGAAACTGCAGAAAAGGCAACGTTTATGTCGGTAAGGTAACTTCCAATGTATGCTGGTGTAATCTTTTTACCACTATGGTATTTCACATCATCAGGTGTAACATTTACAACAAAATTCATAGCCTGTTTTACACCTTCTTCGTAATAATTTTTAGCCGTTCCGGTTGCCCAACCTCTTACAATGGCCTCTGCAATAATAAAATTCTGTTCAGCAAAGCCTATGCGCACCAAAGGTTCGCCAGAGGCGTAACCCGTATAGCGCAAATTAAGCTGTGAATACTTTTTAGACGTGTAGGCCGCAGATACACTAGAAAATACAGCTGTTGGATCGATGCCTATATATGCATCAGCATCGCCGGGTAATTTTCCTTCTGTTTGTACTTTATATACCGATGGTGCAGCGTAGTAAAACAACCTGTAATCGTTATATTTTTTCAAAGTATCTGTCATTACAGAAGAAACCATAGCATAACTCGTAAACTTACTAATCGTACTATTGAACCAGTAAATTTGGTTTGCTTTATCAGAAAACACCAATTGTAGGTTATCACTGTTGCTGCGTAATAAAGGTTGGGTGGCTAAAATCTGTGCGAAGGTTTCTTTAATTTTTAAATCAGGATCGGCTTCTTTTTTAGATAGACTGATTAATACTTTTAAGCGGAAAGCATTAACAACCCTTCTCCAGTTATCTACATTACCATTAAAAACAGGATCGCCGGTAAAGTTTTTCGCTGCTGCAAAAGAATTTGCCGAGGTTTCTAAATCTTTTAATACTTGTTGCATAACCTGCTTTTGAGTGTCGTATTTGGGCTGTGTATTTCCTGTTTCGCCATTCAATGCTTCCGAATAAGGGATATCTCCTACACTTAACGATAAATAATATAGTTTATAGGCTTTAATAAACATACCCAAACCGGTATAAGCAGGTTTATCAGCATCTGCCGCTGCATTGATCATTTTTTGAACATTGGTTAATATTGTTATGGTACCAAAACCTGCACTTCCGTAATTATTGTACTGTTCGCCCTGTGGCAGTTCGCCCCAAGCCATTTGTTTACTGGTCATTGCCGAAGATGTTTTATTTCCTTCAGATGGCCGGGTAATGTTTAAAATCAGGTTGGTAGCTAATAAAGAAGCTGTGGTAGTAACAGGCGAATTTGGGTTGGTATTGATTTCATCAAACTTTTTACACGATTGAAAAAGTATTAAGCTCATCAGCACCAAAAAGAATATTTTATGATATGATTTCATTTTCGTTGTTTTAAAAGTTAGCTTTTACATTAAAACCCATATACCTTATTGAAGGTGAATTCAGGTCATCTCCTCCAACATCGGGATCTGAGAATTTCCACTCTTTAGTCCACAATAACATGTTTTGACCAACAAAGCCTATAGATGCACTCTTCATTCCCGCGTGTTTGATGAATTTTGCTGGAATATTATAGGTTAAGGAAAGCTCCCTTAACTTAAAGAAGGTTTGGGTAAAATAATCCTGTACACCACGGTAGTTTCTAGAATAATCCTCATACGATATAACATCGGTACTTGGTGCAAAAACACGGGTATCAGTAAGAATATTACCGTAAGTATCTCTGGTTGTTGTTCCTGAAACTACTTTTACACCATCAAGTTTAAAAGTTTCTTTGCCATTTACAACTTCATCATATCTCCAGCTGTTATCACTATCTATATGAGTACCCGAGCTCCACATGTAACCCACCATATTATTGTAGGCCTTACCACCAACTCTTCCATCAAATGAAAAAGCTAAACTCAGGTTTTTATATTTAAAGGTATTGTTAAAGCCCCATATCCAATCAGGATCTGAATAGCCCAATACTGTAGCACGTGGACTATCAGTAGGATATCCGTTTTGTAAAATTAGTTGTCCGTCTGGTGCCCTGTCATATTCGTTTCCGCTTACCCAGTCGTACCGGCTACCTTCAGTAACCCAATGTTGTTTACTTGAATATACAGGATCCAATTTGCCATAATAACGTCTGTTTGTCGACCAGTTTAATCCCGTATTCCAACTAAAATTACCAGTAGATATTATCGTTCCATCAGCCGATAACTCGACCCCTTTTCTTTTCAACTGCTCATTTGTATTAATCAGTACGCTGCCAAAGCCAGAACTACTGCTTACCGTTGATAAAATTGCTCTATTGTAATATAAGGTGTTAAAATAGGCTGCATCGAAATGTACTTTATTTTTTAAGAATGCGAAAGCTGCACCATATTCATAACTCCTATTGGTTTGTGGTAAAATATCTGCCCCTCTAATTGAAGTTGGATAACTGCTTGTGCTTGCTCCATTCCAAACGTTAGTATTAATATTGTAGCTGTTGTTTAAGTCATAAATACCTAGATCAAATTTTGTTTTCGTCCATGATCCGCGTACTTTGGCCATATCTACCCATACCGGAAACTTGATTAATTCAGAAATAATTAAACTGCCCGAAACCGATGGATAAAAGAAAGAACGTTGTTGTGAAGATAAGGTAGACGACCAGTCGTTTCGACCGGTTATATCTACAAAAGCGATGTTTTTATAAGAAAATGAGGCTTTTCCATAAAAACTATTCACTTGTTTTTTGCCAATTTGATTGTCCTTTTCAGCTATTTTGTAATAGGATGTACTTTTAACCGGATCTACAGAGGCTGCGAGCGCGTAGAAACCTGGCACTGTTATTCCATTCTGGGTTTCTACATTAAGGTAATTTTTCTCTCTATAATATATTGATCCGCCTATTAAGCCATCAACCCGAAAATCGCCAAGTTTTCCATTAGCCGTTAATATTAAATCGTTATTAATGTTAAATGCATCGGTTTTAGCTATACTATAATAACCTTTTTTATTCCAGCCACCTACTGCACTAATGGCATTTCTATATTCGTTGGTTTGTGAATAGGTATCAATACCGGAGCGGAGAATAGCCTTAAACCAAGGCCTAATGTCATAGCTCGCATTAATATATCCGTTAGTTAGGTTATAATCGTCGCTGCGCAAAATTTCGTTAGCAATAAAGTAAGGATTATCATACCAGGTATTTTCCATCCAGTTTTGCAGTATATTTTCTTTACCGGCAACCCAATAATTTTTATAATCATGTACATCGTATTCTGTTCCAGACCATACCACCAGGTTATATAAATATCCGCCACCGCCGTAGCCTGTTCCTATATTATTGGGGAAATACCTTTTATTAAAAGTAAAACCACCGTCTAAACTAAAATTACCTGCTTTTATATCGCCGGAGATACTGGCAATAATTTTATTCAGTTTGGTGTTTGGATATTGTCCCTGATTATATACATGAGAAAATGAAGCTCGCATACTTCCGTTTTTACCGGATTGACTGATGCTCAAATTGTTATTTAAAATAAAACCCTGTTGTAAAAAATTGGCCAAATTATCTTTTCCTTTTGATACCAGAGGCATTTCTTCAAATTTGTATGTACTGGGATTGTATTGACTCGCTGTTCTGCCAATATCCAGTTTATCTCCCCAAACATAATCTCCTACGCCATACTTTCCTCCGCTACCAGAACTATAGGAAGATTGCACCTCAGGAAAGGCCAAAAAACCAGACGAAAACATGTTACTGCTATTAAAACCTACCACGAGCCCTCCTTCTTTATTTCCCCGTTTGGTGGTTACCATAATTGCACCGTTACCACCTCTGTTGCCATATAAGGCAGACGCAGTCGCACCTTTTAAAACACTGATATCTAAAATATCATCAGGTGAAATATTGTCGATTGATAAACTGGTGTACGGAACCCCGTCAACAACCAGTAATGCGTTAGCGCCACGAAGTTCAATGGAAGGATTAGCCGCAAACTCTGTGCTGTTTTTTATATTTAAGCCCGCTACTTTCCCGGTTAAAGATGTGGCTACATTTACCCCTTTGGCCGATGTTAATGTATTACCTTCTACTTTTTGTACCGCATAACCTAAAGATTTCTCGGAACGTTTTATACCTAAAGCGGTAACCACCACATCGGTTAAATTACTTACAGCGGGTACTAAAGAAATGTTGTAATTTTTACTATCTCCTACAATAATTTCCTGAGAAGTGTAACCAATGTATGAAACTATTAAGGTTGCGCCAATTTGTACATTTAAAGAGAACATACCGTTTGCATCAGTAGTTGCGCCTACCTTTGAATCTTTTATCAAAATACTTGCTCCTACAATTGGCTGACCAGTTTCGTCAGTTACTTTTCCGTTTATGATTTCAAAAAAAACCGACTTATATACAATATCATCGATCTTTTTTCTCAACACTACCGTTTTATCGAATATTTTATAACTGAGTGGTTGATTTTTGAGGCATAAATCCAAAACCTGCTCAATAGGCACATTTACAACATTAACAGTAACTTTCTGCGTTTTAGAGAGTTCAAGATCATCATATAAAAAAACATATTGACTCTGTTTCTCTATCGATTTAAATATGACATCCATCGAGGCATTTTTCTGCCTCAATGTAATGTTCTGACTGTAAACACCTGCACTTACCTGGCAGAGGCTTGCCAATAAAAGTATCGTTGTTAGTTTCATCACCAATATAATTTGGTTTGATTTACACCACATCTTAAATGAGGTGCTAAAAGGGATAAAAAAATTCATAAACTGAATCTAGGGGTTAAAACATTATAGCTTAGATAACTTATTGTTCTCCTAATGCGGATTTATCGGCACAGGCAGTCAATCCTAAAAGCGGCTGATGAAGTGGTACGAACACTTCATGCTTTTCAGGAAATTTAATTTTGAATGGTTTTGGTATTATTTCTTCATTTTAGTTTTTTTTGAGTTTGGTTTGGTTATTTGTTTGTTATTTAGGGTTTACCGTAATTTGGTTATGTTGTATCTGACAATGAATGCCAGAGAAAGAAAGCATCTCTATCAGTTTTGTGGCATTAATGCTTCTGGGTATTTTGCCCGTATATTGTTTGGTTGGAATGGTGCCATTATAAATCACATCGGTATTATACCAGCGCGAAACCTGCCTCATTACCGACTGAAGATCTGATTTTTCGAACTGAAAATAACCGTTTTTCCACGCGATTATGGCCTCAAGATCTTCCACTTCCTTGATTTTAATCAGCTCAGATTTTTCATTGATATTTGCTTGCTGTCCGGGTTTAATAAGTACTTTTTGGTTGCCCCGCTTAATTTCGATACTTCCTTCCAGTAAGGTTGTACGCTGATATTCTTCATCGTCGTAGGTATTGATGTTAAAATGCGTTCCAAGCACTTTAATTTCAGATTGATCGGTATGAACGATAAAGGGTTTAGCTTTATTTTTCGCGACTTCAAAATAAACCTCACCCCTAACCTCTACTTTGCGTTCGGCGCCTGTAAATGCCGTTGGAAACTTAATCGATGAGCCTGCATTTAACCAGGCTTCTGTTCCATCAACCAATACTAAATGATACTGTCCGCCACGCGGGGTAATGATGGTGTTAATGGCTGTAGATTTTGGGTTCGAACTGCCGGTAAAACGGTAAATCAACTCGCCACTTTTAGTTTTAACAACTTTTACTCCTGATTGATCTGCGATCTGCCCGTCAGAAGTTTTGTTCAGGATAATTTGCGATCCATCGGCCAGTAACAATACGGCATTATTGCCCCCCGGAATTATATTTGTTTTTTTACTACTATATGAAACATGCTTAGGAACAGCGTCGGTTTGTTTTATATAAAGGTAAATTCCGGCAAGCAGAACCAATAAAACAACTGCAGCTTTAAAAAATTGCGCGTAAAACAATTTTCGCAGCTTTGGCTTTTGCCTGCTTTTCTTTTCATCAATTTTTGAAGTAATATTTTTTAAAATCAGCTTTTTGGTTTCTTCCTGTTTAAATTGATCTTGCGCCAGCACCTCACCATTTATACTTTCATACCATTCTTCTACCGCCTTTTTCTCTTCAGTACTGGCCGTTTGGTTATTGTATTTTTTGATTAAAAATTTAATTTCGTCTTGATTCAAAATAGTTGCTTTTATAGGGTTATACGGTTAGGTTAGAAAAAGTACCATACGATTTTTCATATTATCAAAAATTAATTTCAGCGATAGCCTGAATGATTGCTCAATGCATTTTTTCGCTTAGGTGCAATTAAGAAAAGGGCGGATTTAAAGGTGTTTGGAGATCAGCAGGGCGAGCATAATTAATGAAGAATCATAGTCTTTTACCCTGGTTCGTAAGCGTTGATAAGCCATTTGGAGCTGGTTTTTAACCGTCTGTTCTGATAATGATAAATCTTCGGCAATTTGTCTGATGGAAAGATCATCTTCCTTTTTAAGCAGGTAAATTTCCTTCATACGTAGCGGCATACGCTCAATTTCGGTATCAATAATGGTTTTAAGCTCTTTTTCGAGCATACTATTTTGAGAATACAAATCAGAAGGAGCTGTAACCGAAGCCACACTTACGGCATACCTCAAACGTACTTCATCTTTTTCGTAAAGTTTTAAAATTTTATTGCGGAGAATGGCGAATAAATAAGCCAGCACGCTACCTTCAGCGTCCAAAAACTCTATTTTATCCCAAAGACTTACAAATACATCCTGCACCAAGTCCTGGGCGATTTCGTTACAGTGTACCTTTTTACAGGCCTGTTTATAAAGTGTATTCCAATAAGCATCGAATACCAGGTTGAATGCCTTATCTTTATTCAACTTTACCAGAAGAAAAAAATTACTTTCTAATTCTCCGAACATATACAAAATCTGGCGACAACTATAAGGGTTTTAAAAACTGACAAAGAAAGCGCATCATTATTAACCCTGTGTTAAATCTAATGAAACATTAATACCGTTTATTTAAACAATTTTTTATTGTAGATAAGGATTCTAATTAATAAATGGATTGAGTTTGTTTGACGTAAAGTTTGGGACTTTATTTATCCTTATTGTATGGTTTATCTATTTGGTTAAAAACGACCAAAGGTATATATAATTCTAATAGCTGTTTTCAATAATTTGATTCTGAAATACAATCATAAAAACAAGTAAATTTTATACCTTTGATATGGGTTAACATATAGCTTAGATAACTTATTGTATCCTGCTTGCAGGAATATAACCCATTTAACGAGGAGTGGTACGAACACTTCTCGTTTTTTATTTTAAATACCCCTCAAAAATGAGGGGCATTTTTGTTAATCATTGGGGGTGTGCCTTTATTAATAAGCATTAATTTTATGCTACCTTTAATTTATAAATTATTTTCTATCTGTAAATTTGATCTTATTGATATCAGAAATTTGTTCGTTTTGTTTCCCGAATGTATTGATATTTATAAGTTGGAGAAAAGAAATGAGGAAAAAAAACAACGCAAACGTTTGATTAATTTTGTAATATTACATATTGAAGAAATTTAATGTAGTTTAGCACTTACAATGCAATCGAAGCCAACCACAATCAAAGAAATAGCCAGGATTTTAAATATTTCACCTTCCAGTGTTTCAAGGGGATTACATGATCATCCCAGTATTGGAGCAGTAACAAGAGAGAAAATTAAACAACTGGCCAAGTCTCTAAATTATGAGCCCAATAACGCTGCAATCCTTTTTCAGAAAGGTAAAACCTATACCATTGGTGTAATCTTACCTGAGCTTTCTGAGCATTTTTTTTCTATCGCCATATCAGCAATTGAAGATGAGGCGATCAAGAAAAACTACACCGTTATTTTTGCCCAGTCGCACGATAATTACGAGCAGGAAGTAAAACTCGTCGAAAAAATGAAAAATCAGCGCGTTGATGGTTTACTGGTATCCATTAGTAAAGACACCTCAAAATTTGATCATTTTGAGAAACTAAACTCTTTTAATATCCCGGTGGTATTTTTCGACCGCATCCCTCCTTTTAAAAATGTACATTATGTTGCCTGCAGTTTAGAAAGTGCAACCATAAAAGCAGTTAATTACCTGCTCAAAAAAGGCCATAGAAGTATTGGTATGATCAATGGTCCAAGTACTTTATATGCCAGTGAAGAACGTAAAGATGGTTATATGCAGGCCATTAACTTTAACCGTTTAAAGTTTGATCCTTCATTGGTTGTGAATTGCGATTTAACCGAGCAAGGTACCATAGAGGCAGCTGATCAATTTTTAAACCATAAAAGAAAACCCACCGCAATTGTAGCGTTTAACGATTATGTAGCGCTTTTCCTGATCAAATATTTTAAAAAGCTAAATGTGATCAATGATTTTGATGTGGTGAGTTATGCCAACCTACCCATTATCAGTTACCTGGATAATTCGCCTGTAGCATCGGTAGAACAATACCCATATTTACAGGGACAAAAAGCGGCAAACATCCTGCTAGATCTGATCCACAGTCCAAATTCCGAGAACCAGGCGTATTACAATACCATTGTAGAATCAGACCTGATTGTAAACGAAGTAAAAGAGTAAACAAACGTTTGCGCTGAGTTTTTAATTTTTATTTAAACTGCCCGGCAAAATATGGTACTTCTTTTTAAAGGCTGCAATAAAATGTTGTGCATTTTTATATCCTACTAAAAAGGAAACTTCGTTTACACTCTTTTTTTCTTTAGATAGGAAATAGTGCGCCTTTTCCATCCTGATTTTATACAGGTAACCAAATACCGTATGTCCTGTTAACTCCTTAAAGCCTTTTTTGAGTTTGTAATCGTTAATGCCAACTTTACGCGAAAGTTCGATCAGCGAACTTGGCTTTTGCAGGTTATGCTCTACCAGTTGCTTCGCCAGCATAATTTTATTGATATCCTCCTGCTTAAAAGTAATATTTTGCTTTTCCTGGTGCTGGTTGAGGTACACGATAATCAGCTCAAATATCCTGGCCTCCAAAAACAATCGTTTAGCCCTCCCCTCGTGTTTATAATTAATAATATGCGCTAATATTAAGCTGGTTTCTGGTTTAATGGGATGCTGCATCCATTTTGGCAAAAGATCAAAGGGTTCAATAGCGGTTACCTTGTTAAAATAGCTAGCGGTGAACTGTATATAAAGAAGTTTGCTTTGTCCGGTAGCCCTAAATGTGATCATATCCAGACAACCCAAATTAATATCCTGTTCGTTCTTATTAAGAGAGCAGAACTTATCCTGCGAAACACCAGACCGATAAGCAATTGAACCATGAAGACAAAATAAAAAGCCGACATGCTGCTGGCTGGATTCAAAAATGAAATCTTCGGGTAAATCGGAGTCCATTTCTATTAAGCTAATATGAATCCCTTTAAACCATTTTTCTGTTACCGCTAAGCGGGCTTTATCATTTCTATACTCAGCAACTGTTTCGCCAATGGCATCGCCGACTTCAAAATTATCGGGATAAGTTTTTTTGTAAATGATATTTCCGTTTGTTGAGCGCTTAAGTTCCATCATGATTTAATCCGTTTGGCGGTATTAATTATCCGTTTAACGTTATCTGCTTTTGGTGAATATGTACAAATTTGCATAATTATTTATAATTAGTCTAAATAAATGAAGATATATTTATCAATTGCTTTATCGCTTTGCGGATTTGTTACTGTGGCTCAGGAAATTAAAGTTGATACAACTAAGGCAAATGATTTGAAAGACGTGGTTGTTACCGGGCAGTATGGTCCACAAACTTTGAGGAACTCTGTTTACAACATCAGAACCATTACAGCAGAACGGATAAAATTAAGAGCAGCTACCAACGTGCAGCAGGTTTTAAATACCGAATTGGGTTTCCGTTTTAGCAATGATTTAACATTAGGCACTACTGATATCCAGTTGATGGGCATGACAGGAAGGAATGTTAAAATACTTTTAGATGGAATACCTATGGCAGACCGATCGGATACCAGGGAAAGCTTAAACCAGATCGATATCAATACGATTGAACGGATTGAGATTGTGGAAGGGCCAATGTCGGTGGTTTACGGTGCAGATGCACTGGCGGGCGTCATCAATATTATTACTAAAAATCCTGCGAAATCATTATTGAATTTATCAGCAAGGGTTCAGGAAGAATCTGCAGGCAATGAGTATGAGGCTTTATCAGGAAAAGGAAACCACATCCAAAATTTCAGTGCCAGCTGGAAAAACAGCCATTGGAGTGCATTGGCAGGTTTTACCCATAACGATTTTGGGGGCTGGAATTTAGCCAGTAAAACGGCTACAATAAGCGAAGTTGCCGCAGTTACCAACCGATGGAAACCCAAAGAACAATATCTGGGCAATACCAAAATCGGCTACCGCAATAACAATTTCAGCATCTGGTACCGATTGGATGGGTTAAAAGAAGATATCGATGTACGTAATGGACTTAACCCCAATACTTACAAGGGGTTATTGCAAACCTATACTACTCATCGGTATACGCAGCAGCTTCAATCTGAATACAAAATCAGCAATAAGCTACAATTGTCGGCTATTGCAGGTTATACCAATCTCGAACGCGCCACCAGAACGGTTATTCATGATTTCACAAACAATACCGAAGAATTTTCAACTGGTGCCGGTGAACAGGATATTGCAAAATTTAATACTACCAATTTTAGGGCTACAGCCATTTATAGCTTAAATCAATTGGTTTCTTTTCAACCTGGTTTCGAATACAACAGAGATGCAGCCAGCGGACAAAGAATTAAAGGATCACCAGTAATTAATGATTATGCCGCATTTATTACCGCTGAAATTAAGTTAGGTAATGGAGTAAATATCAGACCTGGATTGAGATTCATCAAAAATTCCATTTATGACGCCCCTCCTGTAATTCCATCGTTAAATGCCAAATTTATCTTATCCCAAAATCTTGATCTGCGTTTAGCTTACGCAAAAGGCTTCCGCTCTCCTGCCCTTAGAGAACTATATTATGATTTTGTTGATGCGAGCCATAAAATTTTAGGAAATCCTGATTTAAAGGCAGAAGAATCGAACAGTTTCAATGGCTCTTTGGTTTGGTCGGCTATTCACCACACTGATGTAGAATTACGCTCAACCTTAACCGGTTTCTATAATTTGGTAAACAACAGGATTGATTTTGCGACCTCTCCAACAGATAATACGGTAACTACGCTTGTTAATATTTCGAGGTATAAAACCACAGGAGGTACGCTGGATAATGTTTTTACCTATAAAAAGAATCTTCAGGCCTCACTTGGTATATCTTACATAGGCAGGTATAGTGGTTTCAGTGGTGATAATAATATTGAGATACCTGAATTTGTATGGGCGACCGAAATCAACTCGAACATCATCTATACATTCCCAAAAATACGTGGCAGCGTCAGTTTATTTTACAAATACACGGGTAGCTTACCAAGCTATCAACTTTCAACGGAGAATAGTATTAACACCATAAAATTAACAAAGATCGGCGATTTCCATACTGCTGATATCATGCTGAATAAAAACCTGTTCCGCTCTATAACTGTGAATGCAGGTATTAAAAACCTACTCAATGTTACTCAATTAACCAATACCTCAACAGTAACGGGTGGTGCACATAGTTCGGGCGGTGCCGTACCCTATAGTTATGGCAGATCTTATGTACTGGGGCTAAGTTATAACCTGGATGTACTTTAATCATAAAACAATATAATTACAATAAACATGAACAAATTTAACTCAATGATCACTGTCGCGCTTTTGGCGGTAACCTTTACAGCTTGTAAAAAAAATTCGGATGAACCTATTGTGGTTGTTCCACCATCTGATGGCAATACTTTAACGCTTAACGGCCTGGTGGGAACTGAACTGGGAAGTGCTGCAGGAAATAGTGTTTATTTAGATTTTAGTGCAGATAAACAAACTTCGGTAGCGCGATCATCATGGGATTTAGGTTTTTACAGTGGCGCTGATTTCAGGGTAATAATAAATAATACCACAGGTGCAGGTGCAAAGGTAATTACCGCATCTAATGCAAGTCTTGCTACAGTAAGTGAAGCAGATACCTTGGGTTTAACGCTAGCTGTTAATCAGGCCAACCCTGCAAACACTGATTTTGCTTATTTCGATGCAATTAACGGCAATCTTTCAAACACCGTAATTCCGGCAGTTTCTGCTACTGCTGCTGACAATAAAATTATAATTTTAAACCGTGGTACCGGTGGCGGTATTGCAGCAAGATCATGGATTAAACTTAAAGTAACCAGAAATGCATCCGGAGGATATACTTTGCAATATGGTAAAATTAAAGAAACTACAAATTTCACCACCGTTGATATTCCAAAGGATGCAAACTTTGATTTCAAATTCGTTTCGCTTACCAATGGCGCAATTGTTAATGTGCAGCCTGAGAAAGCTAATTGGGATCTGGTTTGGACTTACTCTGTATATCAAACCTTATTCTCAAATGTTTTGGTACCCTACAATTTTTCAGACCTGATTTTCCTGAACAACTTAAACGGCGTGAGCGCTGGTGTGGTAGCCACGAGTACCGTGAGTTATGCTGACTTTAAAGAATCGAACATTAGCGCTGTAAATTTTAAAAACGAAAGAACTGCTATAGGTTCAGATTGGAGAAGCACTTCACCTGCAACAGGCGTTAAAATAGATATTTTTTACGTCATAAAAGATGTTGCGGGCAATGTTTACAAATTAAAATTCATTTCGATGGGTGCCGGAGATGCAGGTACCCGCGGTAAACCGGTAATTGATTATAAACTGGTTAAAAAAGGATAATATTCTGAAACACCTGCGAAGTTTAATGAGCAATACGTTTATTAGACTTTGCAGGTTAAAAAAAATATGTTTTGTTAGTTGGATAAGAGCTCTCCGCGATGGGGAGCTTTATCTTTTTAAAAGCTTTTCAAAAGTATCTATAAACGCAAAAAGGGGCCTGGCATACCAGAACCCTTTTTGTTTCTTACTCGCGAAATATTATTTTCCAGAGTTTTTCTTGTCAGTTACTTCTGCACGGATTTCTTGTGCTAAAACTTTAAGATCTTGCATTGCTTTACGCACACGAGTACCAGCAGCTGCATTGCCAGCATTATAAAATTTTTCTACATCTGCTTCAATAGCAGCAACAGCAGCTTTAACTTTTGAGAATTTTTCCATCGCTAATTGATGTTTTTAAGGTTTAAAAAATTTATTTTTTCAATAATACATATTTACCTTGAATTAACAACAGAAAGCAAATATTTATTTGAAAGAAGTTTTGCACATTTTCACAATCAAAAAAAAATGCCCTGGCACTATTGCAGGCCCATTTTTTACATTTCGGAGATCAAAATCAGCAAGACTAACTGAGTTGTTTTGATAAGTTGATCAGGTTATTGAAGGTTTTGTTGGCACTGTTGATGCAACGCTCGTAATCGGCCTCTTCTACACGTTCGTTCAATACAGAAACGAATTTTTTCCATTTTGTACTCAACTCTTCCCCGTAAACGCCATAATAATTTAGACCGCCATCCTGATCTTTAAAGTTTGGATTGGCTAAAATATGCCTTTTAATTACGTTTCCACCCAATGTAGCGCCTTCAAGCACATATAAAGCGCCTAAAACTTCTGCTGTATTTTTTTGAGGGAGATAAAGTTCGAAATCAAGGCCGGGCAAAGTCAAACTATCAATTCCCCAGTAATTTAAGTCTTTTTCTAATGCAGAAAGTTTTAACCTGCTGTTCATTTCGAGTGCTGCAGCAATATCGGCATCGAGCATATTGGCTAAAGTATTTTCTAATTTCTGATGGATGATATAATTAACGGTTAATAGTTTTTTATACTGTTCAATGCTTAATGAATTGTTCACAATTTCATTTACAAACATCAGCGATTCGAGCGTTTTATGGTTTTCTGCAGTTTCTGTTCTCAATAAATTGGCAATCATATCGTGGTAATATTTTTTTAAAATGATCTTAAAAAGAAAAGATCCGGGTTTAATACCCGAATCTTTCTATAAATGTTTTATAAATTCTAATTTAGCCTTAAATGTTGGTTAAACCAAAAGTCGTGTACAGAATGTACGCATTTCACCAGGTTTTCGTAACCATCAGGTTTGGTTAAATAAGCATTGGCCCCAAATTCAATAGATGCTTTTACATCATCAGGATTATCTGAAGTAGAAAACAAGATTACCGGTATGGTTTTAAGGTAAGGAATATCCCTGATAAATTTTAACAAGTCAAGACCAGATAAACCAGGCAGGTTTAAATCCAGCAAAATCAGTTTAGGCTTAGTTTTACTGTCCGCAAAATTCTGCAGTTTTTGTAAAGCATCTGCCCCATCTTCCACAATGGTTAAATTGAGTGTATCTTTTACTTCTTGTACGGCACTTTGCATAAAAAATGCATAATCCATATCATCCTCAACATAAAATATATCTGGCGTTTTCATTTTATCCGTTTTTAAAAGCTACATAAAAGGTAGAACCCACATTTAACTTACTCTCGAACCAAACCCTTCCGTTGTGTTTTTCTACAACCCTTTTTACAATAGCTAATCCTACTCCTGTTCCTTCAATCTCCTTCACATTGTCCATGCGTTTGAAAAGTTCAAACACCCTGTCGTAATACCGGTTATCAATTCCTATACCGTTATCTTTAATGGCATAAATAATCTCCCCTCCCTCAACAGTCCCGTAAACCTCTATTTTGGGTTTATCCGCCATCATAGAGTATTTAACGGCATTCCCGATCAGGTTCGTAAAAACCTGTGCAATCATTGTTCTGTCGCCTTTTAAGTTAGGTAATTGCCCTAAAATCAGTTCGGAGCTGTCTGCTTTAAAAGCCGTCAACACTTCGTTTTTAATTTCATTTAACAATGAATCCATGTCAACGGTTTCAAAAACGACATCAGAACGTCCAACCCTGGCCAGATTCAGTATTTCTTTAATTAGAAAGTTCATCTTATTGGCACCGTTCAAAATCCTGTCTAACATCTTTCTGCCGCCTTCATCAATGCTTTTATTTTTCAGCAACAGTTCAGCATAGGTTTTGATAGAGGTTAACGGCGTCCTTAAATCGTGCGAAATGGTATAACTGAAGGTATCCAATTCTTCATAAGCTGCTTGTAATTTTTCGTTAAGCTGCCTGATTTCGTTGGCTTTTTTATTGATATCGGTGATGATAATCTCACGGATCCGTAACACAGAAGCAATTTCTTCTGCAAGCCATTTTTCGGAGGTATTATTAACCACCTGCGACCAGATTTCGAAAGATTTCCTTGGTGATAAACTTAACAGGCCATTTTCAGAAGGTGCTGCTGGCTTTTCGGGGTTTCCGGCCCAGTTTACATTGCTGATAATTTCAGGTTTGAACCAGATGATCATTTCTCCCAGCTCTTTGTTTAACGTGCAGGAAAGAATCCCTGCAGCAGTAGATTTATATTTTTTAGCCGGAGAATGGATTTCAGGTAAACGATGTGTGTAATAAATCGACTCGTCGCTGGTATTTTTCAGCCAATGGGAAAGTTCCCATATTTCTTCCGCTGATGGTACATTTCCGATGGTTTTAAGTTCATTTTCGAAAATTATGGCCACACCTCCAGCTTTGGTAACATCTAAAATGTTTGTTTTGTGGGTTGTAATGGCCTCAACCAGGTATTTATCCCGGTCTAAATGCTCTGCGAGTACACTGGCCGTATCTTTAAACTGCTTTATGACTTCTGCATCCTCTTCATCCTGACGGTATTCTAAGGCTGAAGAAAGAATCTGCCCGATTAATTTAGAGCCTTCCCTTGCTTTATAATCAATAAATTTTGAACTATAGTTATGGCAGGCAATTAAACCCCAAAGTTCACCATGAGAAATCAACGATATACTGAAACTTGAGTGCACACCCATATTTTTTAAATATTGAATGTGAATAGGCGATACCGCACGTAATCCTCCGTTTGTTAGATCGAGCGGCTGATCTTCTTTAAAGGTGATAATCTGCGAATCCTGGGCATTTACATTGGCAATTAACCGGGTTAAATTAAGTTTATACAATTCCCTTGCCTGTTTAGGAATATCAGACGCGGGATAATGTAAACCAAAAAAAGGTTCTAAGTTATCTTCCTTTTCTTCAGCTACCACCTCGCCATGACCATCATCTAAAAATTTATAGATCATAATCCGATCGTAATTGATCAGTTTTTTAACTTCAAGTGCGGCACTACTCAATAAAGCAGCAACACTCTTGCCCTGCAGCATGGATGATGCTGAACGGCCTATCGAACTCTGAATATCGTATTGTAAAGTAACGGGTTCAAATTCAAGCAACCAGTTATCATCGGAAGGAGAAATAATCAGGTAAAAAGGGTTTCCGTTAATCTCAACCGGATGAGGACTAATGGCATCGAAACTTTTGCGGATGATGCCCAGCTTCAGCAGATCTTCGATATTAAATTCAGGATTGTGCTGTTGTATTAAATGATTCAAACCGGAGAGCGACTGATTTAAAAGATTTTTTGCCTGTTCTTTTAAAAAATCTCCTGTATTTTCGCTGAGATAAGTAATAGAAAAAGTATTCTTATCAACCGCTATAAGAAAACCATGTGATTGAATTTTACCGGGAATATGAATCGGTTCCCGATCACAATTGGTTAGGTCTACAGAAAATTTAGTCATACGATATATTAATATTGCAAAAATATTAGATTTAACGGGTTAACAAATATTAAGCCTATTTTTAGAATGTCTCTAATTTAGAGAATTCGGTTTTAGGATTTGTTTTTTATTATATATTTGTTTGAAATTTAAAAAATCATCCAAAGCTTGGCAAAGAAGAATATTTTGGTTATCGAAGATAACCATGCAATCCTAGATGTAATCACCCTTATTTTAGAAAGCGAAGCTTTCAACGTTGCCGGATTAAATAAAGGAGCAGATTTTATTACCCATGTTCATGATCTAAATCCTGATGTGATTATCATGGACATCATGCTTCCTGATGCTGATGGTAGAGTGCTATTAAAAGAACTTAAAGATACGGCTACTACAAAACATATCCCTGTATTAATGATTTCTGCCCGTTACAATGCGAGCAATTATGCTGTTGATGACCTGCTTGCCGATGATTTTATGGCAAAACCGTTCAACATCGACGAATTAATGGATAAAATTTATGCTTTATTAAGAAAATAGTCATTATTCGGGCATTCCAGGTAATTTTATACCACCCAATTTCAAGTTTTTCATCAGGACTTCCAAAAACGCAAGTTTGGTATCGGTAAAACCGTGTGCATTTACCCAAAGATTGAGGCTTATTTTAAAACCGCTGTCTTCAAGTGATGATACACCGATTCTTCTTTCTGGTGTTTTCAAACAATCTTTAAATTCGTCAACAGTTTTATTAAAAATAGCGACCACCTGATCATAATCAATCCCATAGCTAAATTTCATTTCTATATCCAAACGCCTGCTGCCTTCCCTGCTGATGTTGATGATCACTTCGTTAGATAGTTTGCTGTTTGGAATCACCACCGTTCTGTTATCAAATGTTTTTACAATGGTATAAAATATCTGTATAGAGGTTACCGTGCCTTCCTGACTTTGTGCAATGATATTATCGCCCACTACAAAAGGCTTTAGGAGCAAAATCAAAACCCCACTGGCAAAATTCTGTAGGGTGCCTGATAATGCCAAACCGGCAGCTACACCAATACCTCCAATTAAAACGGTTAAAAAAGTAAGTTGGATGCCGATAATCTGCATCACGGTAAGTACCAGTAAAATCCTTAAGGTAATGAGCATTAAACTGGTTAAAAACGGCCTTAAAGATGGATTTACATCTTTGCGGTGCATGCCGCCCTGCATCCATTTACCAAATAGTTTAATCAACCATAAACCTAGAATAAGTATGGCTATGCCTAAAATTAAAGAAGGTCCTTTATCAATTATCCAATCATAGGCTTTATCATAAAAATGGTCAATATTACCGGCATCAATCTTCATACAAAGGGATTCTTATTTCTTAAGCTTTTTTGTTTTTTACGGGAGCATCTTTTGTTACATTTACTTTTTTGGCATCTTTTGCTGAAGTTACTTTATCATCAGCACCTTTGGCTTTCGTGTTTTTTGGAGCGGTAGCCTTGCTACTTTCCTCAGCTGTTTTGGTATTTTTCATAGGTTATTATTTTATAAATATTAATCTTCAGTGTCTAACCAGGCTTTTGCTTCTTCCAACTCACTAGGTTTAAATCCTTTCGATTTACCTGGCGTAGCAATCGTAAAGATGTCTGTAAACCATTCAACACCTTTTTCAGCACTTACCACAGCTATCTTTTTCCATTTGGTAAAATTCTGGATGCCGGCTTTAGCGTCCTGCATCCAGGCGCCAGCAGTAAAATTCTTCACATCTGTTTCTAAAACAAGCAAATACCTGATTTCATTAAAACGCTGCGCTGTTCTTTTCAGGCCGGTGATCAGTACATCTTTAATATCATCACTGGTTACTTCTCCAGTTGCCCTTACGCCAAAAATATGATCTGGCAGTCCTGTTATTTCCGTTAGCATATCTAAGTTTTATATTTAGAACACGTTAATTCGCCAAGATGTTTGCTGTTTAGTTAAATTCTAAAAAGTTGTAAGTCAGCAAAAACACTTATTTGATTGATACTGTTATAGAAACATATTAAAATAAAACATAAAAATAACCTATGAAAACCTATCCATTAAAAGTTAGCGCTATAATATGCGGCATGGCAGTTTCGCTTGCAGCGTGTACGAGCAGCACAAAAACTACTACCACAACAGATTCGACCATTATTGATTCTACCGCAGCGGCAGGATTAAAACCTGCAGGCCCGGCACCTGAATGGGGTAAAACCATTAAACCCGAAATGCAAACGGTAATTGAAAAATTAAGCAGTTATGGTGATAAACCTATTGAAACCTTAAGTGCTACCGACGCCCGTAAAAACCATACGCCAACAGATGCAGTAATGGACCTTGTAAAACAGAATAACATTGCCATTCCTACACCAAAAGTAGATACGATGGGAAAAGATATTGATGTTAGCGGCGGAAAAATCCACTTACGTGTTTACACGCCTAAAGAAGGTAGCGGCCCATATCCATTAATTGTGTATTACCATGGTGGTGGCTTTGTGATTGCCAATTTAGATGTTTACAATGCATCGGCACAGGCCTTGGCTGAGCAGGTTGGTGCTGTTGTAATTTCAGTAGCTTACCGCTTAGCACCTGAAAATAAATTCCCAACTGCACATAACGATGCGTTTGCGGCTTACGAGTGGGCGGTTAAAAATGCAGTAAGCTTAAAAGCTGATCCCGCTAAAATTGCAGTTGTTGGTGAAAGTGCCGGAGGAAACTTAGCAGCCAACGTATCAATTATGGCCCGCGATAAACACATTATGATTCCTGTACATGAAGTTTTGGTTTATCCAATTGCACAAGCGGACATGAACACAGCATCTTATAAAATGTATGAAAAAGCCAAACCGCTTAATAAGGCAATGATGGGCTGGTTTACAGAAAAATATTTAAATACGATGATTGAAGCACAGGATTCAAAAATCTCACTGGTTAATGCAAATTTAAAAGGCTTACCTCCAACCACCATTATTACTGCAGAAATTGATCCTTTACATGATGATGGTGTAATGCTGGCCGATAAATTAAAAGCTGCCGGAGTAAAGGTTGACAGTAAAAATTATGAAGGCGTAACACACGAATTCTTTGGAATGGCTATTTTGGTGCCCGAAGCTAAAGCCGCACAGGCTTATGCGGCTGATCAATTGAAAGCTGCTTTTAAATAGTTGAAATCTTTCTGGAGCAAAACTTAAGGTTTAGCTCCAGAAAGATTTTGTTTAGCGCATGGCGCAAAGCGTTTGCAAAATGCCCAACTTAACTAAGCTCCTTTTTTCGAGCCCAAACTCTGCATCAACTGATCGTAAAGATCATCACTCGATGCTTTTTGAGGTTTCATTTTCTTAACCGTAGCGCGTTTGCCTTTAGCTTTTGCCCTGATAATTTTTAATAATTCATTACTATAATCATCTTTAAATGCACTTAAGTCGAATTTTGAACTGTATTGTTTAATTAAAGCCAGTCCAACGTCCATCTCTTTTTTCGTAATGGTAATATCATCTACTTTATTGATTTCAGATAAACTCCTGATTTCCTGCTCAAACCTGATTTTAGTGATCACAATAACGTTTTCCATGGGGTGGATTACACAAAGGTTTTCAGTATTTCTGAGTACAAACCTGGCAATACCGGCTTTTCCTGATTTTTCTAAAGCTTTTAACAGCAAACCGTAGGCTTTTTTACCCTGTTTCTCTGGCTCGGTATAATAGGAAGTTTCGTAATAAACAGGATTGATTTCCTTAAGATCCACAAAATTTTCGAGCTCGATAATTTTGGTCTTTTCGGGGGCAGCTTCCTCAAAGTCGTGCTTATCCAGTACAATATATTTGTCTTTTAAGAAATAGCCTTTCACTATCTTCTCATAAGGTACTTCTTTGTGGGTATTTTCGTTTACCCTCAGGAATTTAATTTTTGCATGATCGCGTTCATCAAGCATATCTAAATCGAGGTTACTGTTTTGTACACCTGAAAATAGCTTGACTGGGATGTTTACCAAACCGAACCCGATAGAGCCTTTCCATATTGATCTCATCGCGTAATTATTGTTTACTTACTAACAAGAGGCCAAATAAGATTGTTTTGGGTTTATTAAGCGTAAATTGAGGAAATCACAAACTATTTAGATAATACGATGTTATTTAAGTATCAACCTTATTTGAAATTATGAAAATAGCCTATATATCTACCTACCCGCCACGCGAATGTGGTTTGGCTACTTTTAACCAAAACCTGGTTAATGCATTGAGTTTAAATCCCGCCTATAACCCACAGAAGAGTTTTGTTGTTGCCTTAAATGAGTCGGATGACGTAAATGAACATCAGTACCCAGACGAAGTAAAATTTGTAATCCGCCAGCAAAATCAGCAGGATTATATCGAAGCAGCAAATTTTATTAATAACAGTGATGTAGACAGCTGCATTATCGAACACGAATTTGGTATTTATGGTGGTAACAGTGGCGTATTTCTATTATCGTTAATCAATAGGTTAAAAAAACCTTTTATCACCATTTTGCATACGGTTTTAAAAGAGCCAAGTTTTATGCAGCAAACCATTATTAAAGAGATTGCATTAAAATCATCAAATATTGTGGTGATGAGCAAAAAAGCAGTGATGTTTTTAACCAGCATTTATCAGATTCCCAAAGCATCAATCAAACTGATAGAGCATGGTGTACCTGACTTAGAGCCTGTACCAAATAATGAAATTGCACAGAGCGACCTATTTAAAAGCCGTAAAGTGCTGTTTACATTTGGATTGATCAGTAGAAATAAAGGGTTAGAAACTGTAATCAAGGCCTTGCCCGAAATTGTAGCACAACATCCTGATGTTTTATATGTGATTTTAGGGAATACTCATCCCGGCGTAGTAAAACATAATGGCGAAGAATACCGCGATAGTTTAAAAGCACTGGCGAAAGATTTAGGCGTAGAAAAGAACATTGCTTTTGTAAATAAATTTGTTTCTGAAGATGAACTTCACCAATATTTAACCGCTTGCACTTTATACATTACCCCCTATTTAAATGAGGCACAGATTACCAGTGGAACTTTATCTTACGCCATTGGCGCAGGTGCAGCAGTAGTTTCTACACCATACTGGCATGCCCAGGAGTTATTGGCTGATAATAGAGGAAAACTGTTCGATTTCAAAAACGATAAGCAACTCGCCAACATTGTAAACGAACTTTTAAGTGATAAAGATAAATACCAGAAACTAAGACAGAATGCTTACGAGTATGGTTTAAACCTACGCTGGCCTGCTATTGGTACTGTTTACCTTAATGCATTAAACGAAGCGGTAACCGCCGGCAAAAAAGCAGAAAGGATTACCCCGCCTATTATCGATGTTGAAAGTATGCCAGCGCTAAACCTGAACCACATTTCTTTATTAACAGATGATACGGGTATTATTCAACATGCAAGATTTGGCATTCCGAACTTAAAAGAAGGTTATTGTATTGATGATAATGCAAGGGCTTTGATTATGGCTTTAATGGCTACAGAGCAGGGAGAAAATCCAAAAGCATTAAAATTTATGCCGGTGTACCTGAGTTTTATCCAGTACATGCAAACAGATAATGGAAATTTCAGGAATTTCTTAAGTTTTAACCGCAATTACCTTGACGAAGTAGGTTCTGAAGATTCATTCGGACGTACCATCTGGTCGCTGGGCTACCTGATCAGCAGTGCACCCAATAACTCCTACCGCGAATTTGGAAGGGAATTGTTCTCACATTCTATTCCGCATTTTGTAGATCTAAAATACATCAGAGGCAAGGCAAATACCATCATAGGTTTGGCTTATTATTTATGCGCGCATCCGGGCGATGAGATGATCGTTAAAGAGATCAACCTGCTTGCCAATTCGTTAATAGCCTCTTATCAAGAACATAAAGATGGCGACTGGCATTGGTTTGAAGATATTCTTACCTACGATAATGCCATATTGCCTTTGGCCTTGCTGCACCATTACGAAGCAACCGGAAATGCAACATCTTTCAAAATTGCAATGGAAAGTATTGCCTTCTTAAACAGTTTCTCTTTCGAAAACGGATACCTCAATCCGGTTGGAAATGCAGGCTGGATGAAAAAACACGGTAAAAATCCGATTTACGATCAACAGGCATTAGAAACCATGGCAATGGTTTTACTTTATGCCAAGGCTTTCGAAATTACCAAAGATGATCAATACCTCAATTTAATGCATATCAGCTACCAATGGTTTTTAGGCAAAAACAGTTTACATATTCCATTGTACGATTTTGAAACACACGGTTGTGCAGATGGTTTACAGTTTAATAGTGTAAATAGAAACCAGGGAGCCGAAAGTACGCTGGCTTATTTTATTTCGCACCTGGCCATCCTTAAGGCTGCAGAAGCAGAATACGAAACATTGTCGTCCCCACTAGTGGAGGCAGATAAATATAGTTAACATTAAATTTGTCTTGGAAATATTAAAGGCTGGTTCAGTAATGAATCAGCTTTTTTTTTGTAGAAATAACCCTGCCAATGCTTAAATGGGCTATGTATGGCAGAATATTATAAACTGATTAACATCTCAACCGGAAGAATGCGAAGTGGAGAGATGTATATAGACAGATTTAGTTTCGCTGAGCAATCTTAGTCTCGACTGCTTTGTACCCGATAGTTATCGGGTTCGCTCAAGATGACTCAGGTATCAATATATTTGAAAATCAGGGTTCGGTACACATCGGCTACAACAGTCCTGCTATCTCTTCAAGTCCTCGCTCATTGCATCGCTCCGGGCTTTACTTTCTATCAGGTTTATTTAAACTAGGCCTTTGTTTATTGGGATGTTAGATTCATACCTGCCCTCGGTCTTTGTCCTCACAGACAGAAATTTTGATTATAATAATAATAATAATAATAGTCTATTAGGAAACAGACTATGGAAAAAATATTAACTAACCTCGCAGGTTTTTAAAACCTGCGAGGTTAATCATACTTGAAATATCTTTAATTATTTCTCATTATTCTCTAGCAATTTATTCAAAAGCAGTTCTAAATTCACCGTTGCAAAAGAAGAACTGTAATCTGATAATCCATAAGGTATAATCAATTCCCCGTTACTGATGATCGATCCGCAGGAATAAACCACATTTGGTACATAGCCCTCGCGCTCATCATTATTAGGGATAATTAATGGCTCTTTTAAATGACCTATTTCTTTACTCGGGTCTTCCAGATCCAATAAACTTACGCCAATACAATACCTGCGCATCGGACCAACACCATGCGTAATCACAATCCAGCCTTTATCCGTTTCAATCGGCGAGCCGCAGTTACCAATCTGCACCAGTTCCCAATCGTAACGTGGTTGTTTTAACAAAATTGGGTTTTCCCACACATTTACTTTGTCCGAAAACATCAGGTAATTGTTCCAGCCATCTATGCGGCTCATCATTACATATTTTCCTTTAATTTTTCTTGGAAATAAAGCCAGGTTTTTATTCTGCGCGCCATCCCCATAAAGTGGAATCACTTTGAATTCGTAAAAATCTTCCGTTTGTACCAGTTTAGGGATAATTAAAGAACCATCAAAAGCGGTGTAAGTTGCATAATACAATACCTTACCGTCGTCTTTAACAAATTTCACAAAACGGGCATCTTCAATCCCTTTACGTTCAAATTCAGAAATCGGAAAAATCACCCGGTCCGAAATATCGGTATCTTTAGAGAAACTAATGGTATGGTAGGTATCCGACAACCAAAGTACCTTATCGTATTCGATCAATCGGGTTGGATTTTCTTTGTGCAGACTTTTCGAATCTTTAATAATATTGCTCAAGCTGGTGTATTCAAACTTATCATCCAGTTTCGCTTCAATTTCTTCAAGTACCGAAGGATCTATCTGTGCATAGGCCGCTTTTTTAAGGAAGAGTTTTTTAACGTAAATGGCATTTTTCACTACTTCAGCCTCATCCACATAATTGCCTACAGGTAAAACCTGGATATTGTTGTTTTTATCGATCAAAGCGCGGCGGAAAACAATGGAAGAAATGTGCCCCTCACCTACAGCCCTGAAACTAATAATTACTCTTTTTTCACCTTCTACCAGGTCAGTCTGATCAGGATCATCTACTATACTCGGGTTAAAAAATGCCGCTGATTCAATTGAATATTCGTGAGTAAAATAGGCCCCGATAAGCAATCTGGTATATTCATCAACATCTTCTAACTCTGTACCCAGGGCAATAAACTGCTTTTTTAATTTTTTACAGTGACGGGTTAAAATTTTGGTGATGTTCCGGTGCCGTTTAGAATATTCCTGCAAAATAGGCGAAATCAGCGAAAACACCTTTTCATCCGAAAACTCTAAAACCTTTCTAATTACTTCTAATGCTCTCTCCTCTCCGTTGAAAAAAAAACGGGCAATAACTCTTTTAGTATCCGGGTTAACCTTAACCGGTTTACGCTCTATGTATAATCTCATTGTTTAAGCTGTTTTGATAGTAATTTACGCTTTGCCGCACTATTTTACCGCAAAGTATATTAACGGAATTTACGACTTAATTGTTTACATTATTATCATAATCTTTACCTTTAGTTTTTTAATCTTATCCTGTCAAAAAGGCCTACATGCATATCGATCAAGCAGAAAACAACCAACATTTAAATGAAACTTTGCGTGTAGCAAAATTAACTTATTACGATATCCTGGATACAGCCGCCGAGAGTGCTTTTGATCAGTTAACGCAGTTGGCAGTGGCCATTTTTGACGTCCAACACGCAGGTATCCTTTTTCAGGCTGCCGAAAAAGTATTTGTAAAATCGCAGATTGGTTCATCATCGTCTAATGAATCTGTTTTTTATGTGAGCGCACCAATCATCACGCCTGATGGTTTTGATATTGGTAAGATTTACGTTGCTGACGACCAAGCCAGAGAGCCTACAGAGAAACAATTCAATATGTTAAAATTATTGGCTGATATGGTGATGGAAAAGCTGGAATCGAGGATTGCAATAAGGAAAGCATTTAGGGCTTATGATGATCGTTTACATGTGCTGATACACGATCTTAAAAACCCAATGACCACCATTTCGCTACAATCTGAATTATTGGGCAGAATACCCGGTGTTGATGAAAGGGCGTCGACAATTGCAGGAAAAATTAATGCACAAGCAAAAAGAATGATCGATAACCTGAACGGCATATTAAGCACCGCACGTAAGGAAACAAACTCTTTTAAACCTAAAAAAACAGAAGTTGACCTGAAAGAAATACTAGAAGGGGTAAAACTCGATTTAGATTTAAATCTTAAAAGAAAAGCTCAAAATATCTCTATCAATATCGAAAATCCACTAAAAATATTTGGGGATCTGGATAAGCTGAAGGTTATTTTTAGCGAGCTGATTAATAATGCCGTTAAATTTTCCCCAAAGGGTGAAAACATTATCTTGTCAGGTCAAATTGCTGAAAATGAAATCACGATTACCATAAAAGACCATGGTGTAGGCTTAAACGCTGAAGATTTAGATAAAATTTTCCTTAAGTTTCCCCGATTAAGCGCGGCAGCTACCGAAAATGAAAATGTATATGGCTTAGGACTGATTACGGCCAATGCGTTGATAGAGATCCATAAAGGAAAACTATGGGTAGAAAGTGAAGGGAAAGATTTAGGGACAACTTTTTTTGTATCGCTACCCATTAAATAGCCAGAAATAAATCACTTAATTTCATTTCTTCCAGCAGCACCCTTTCTGGTATGGCATTTTTATGGTATGTCCATTTTATTAAACGGATAAAACCATTTTCAATCTCAATTCCGGTAATGTCGCCATCGCTAAAGCAACAGCATCCGCTATTAAAATACCATGGTCTATATTTACCCAGGCGAGGAGGCTTATCCCCTTCTTTGATCCTTTTGTGCAACTCTTCATTTAAAAAATCAAGCTCTTCTACATTTTTAGTTTTTTTCGCTTGCTTTAATTTCACATAAATTCTTTCCAGATGTGTTAATGACGCGAAAACCGGCTGGTGTGTATGCCCGGTTATTAAAGCCATATTCTGTTGCTCCGCTACCCAGCTGTACATCATGGCATTATGTGCGGTTTTAAGCTGATTATCATAAGCAGGCGTATTGGGGTTAATTTGAAGGTAGGCTTGTAAAGGCGCCCATACAGTGCTCACAAACCATTTACTAAACCAGTTTCCATCGCTCTGTAAATCACCCTGATGTCCGTGGGTAAGGAAAATATCAAATTGCCTTACTCCCATTTTCATTCTTAGTATAGCGCCTTCATAAATTGGGATTTTCTTACCGTAGATCCTGTTGAGGTTAAAGCCAGCCAAAGGATCATTGTCCCAATACAGGTCGTGGTTTCCAAATATTTTGGTGAAACGATTTTGACCAATAAAGGTCTTTTCAGCTTCGAAAGTGTCTTTATTATGCCTGATGACCGATTCCAGTAAATTCTCCCAAAGCTCTTCACTATCGCCTAAATTGATGTAATGAAAATCATGTTGATTGTAATGCTCGAGCGCTTTCAGGTAATTTTTTTCTGCCAGTGTGAAATCATCGGCATAATCGCGGGCACCTTTGTGCTGATCTGATAAGATGATAAATTTATCTGCATCGGTAATTTCAAAAATCAGACCACGTTTTCCAGGTTCCTGATTAATGGTTTTGTAAAGCTTGCTTAGGGCATCATGAATGCGTTTACTGTCGGGCCTTGAGCCAAACTTGTTCGACATGCGGATGATCCAGGCACTGAGTAAGCGTTGTAAGAATTTACGCATATATAAAAATGAAGCTTTAAGATTAATGAATTTTATAGATTAACAAAAAATATTGTTAATCGTTTTTCTTGTTATGTCATTCCTACCTGCGTGGGAATGACGAGTGACTTAGAAATTCTTGTATTCTGGATGGCAAATTAAACTGTTTTATTTCTGTATTTCCATGCTTTCCATAGCAAAATTAGTTTTATCGAATACATTTTACTAAATTTGTTAGTATTGAAAAGATCAGGAAACGCAGACTTACCCCTACACTATGGCCATGTACCACCATGGCTTGCCACACGTATGGCAACCCTTGGCCTAGCGATAACTGAAGCCATTATATTAGAATATGGAAAAGCTGAGGTAATACGCCGTTTAAGCAGTCCATTTTGGTTTCAAAGTTTGGGAGCCGTAATGGGTATGGATTGGCATTCGTCTGGCATTACCACTTCAGTAATGGGCGCTTTAAAGAAATCCATCAATCCACTATCTAAAGAACTGGGCATTTATATCTGTGGAGGTAAAGGGAAACACAGCAGGGAAACCCCAAACGAGTTGTTAAGAATAGCTGATAAAACAGGCTTAAATGGTACTGAACTCGTTCGTGCAAGTAAATTAAGTGCCAAGGTTGACAATACTGCCGTTCAGGATGGTTTTCAGTTATACCTGCATAGTTTTGTTCTAAGTAGCGATGGCGATTGGGCGGTGGTACAGCAAGGCATGAGCGATAGCAGTTCTACAGCCAGAAGATACCACTGGCATTCTGAAAACTTAAAATCTTTTGTAGAAGAACCACACGCCGGTATTTGCGGCATTAATCAGGGTAAAATTTTAAACCTGACCTCAAATGATGCAGACAAAGCCCGACAAAGCATGATGAGCATCACAGCCGAATCGCCGGCGCGTATGCTGGGTGAAATACAAAATCTGGTGTTGCCCAATCATCATGATGTGAGATCGAAAGATATAGATTTAAAACGCCTGGGCAGTATTTTATGGCTGGCACAAGAAAAGAAACCCAATGATTTTGAGGAATTGTTATTGCTGGAAGGTATGGGGCCGAGAACGTTACAATCAATGGCTTTAGTGAGTGAAGTAATTTATGGTACGCCCTCACGGTTTACTGATCCAGCCCGTTATTCTTTCGCCAATGGCGGAAAAGACGGACATCCGTTCCCGGTACCCGTGAATGCGTATGACGAAACGATAAAAGTTTTAAGAAACGCGGTAGAAAAAGCAAAAATAGGCAACTCGGATAAGCAACAGGCGATAAAATCGTTGCATCAAATTGCCCGCAATGCGGAAAAAGACTTTGTTCCCAATATGGATTTTGAAAAGGTTATTCAAAAAGAACGGGCCGATAGCTGGAAGTACGGAGGTAGAACAGTTTTCGGAAAAGAAAAGCCACCCGGAAATGAGCAGTTGAAGCTGTTTTAGAAATAGGTGACGGAAAATGTAAAAGGGATAATGGGGATCAAATGACCAAAGTTCAATGATCAATACCTGGCTTATTATAATTTATCGATAAATTCTTAAAGTCCTTAATTTTTTAATGGTCAGGAAAACGGAATTAAGTCCGGAGTCAGATGTCCGAAAGTAGGAAGATATGGAGCAGAGAAAAACTATTTCAAACAAGCTTTGTGCCTTGGTGGTTAAAAGTTGCCACGGAGGCTCAGAAAACACGGAAGATTATACGCCATAAATATCTACTATAAAAAAATGATCCATCAAATTGGAAAAACTATCTTTAAAACCTAGGGCAAGGCACTTTAAAACCCTTAAAATTATTATGCCGGTAAATGAAAGAGAGTTCATAAGTACGTGGTGTAGCGCTTAATAATTTACTGCCATAAACCGTATAATTCATTCCGGCGCTGATGTTCCCCATGGCCACACCGATATATGGATAAAACGAAGCTTCATTAAACTTATACCATATTCCAAAATTTAGCTTCATTTTGGTTTCATCTCCAGGTTTGAGTCCTAAAACAGTTCCGAAAATCATATCTCTGTTTTTTTTTTGCGCATTGTAAACGCCTGTTACATTCAAATCAACATTGTTGTTTAACAGATAAAGCATACCAAAATTGATGGTTTTCCGTGCTGAAACAATATCGTTACTGTTGCTTAATAAAGCTTCCTGGGGTTTTGTAAGGTGATATTGCGCATAACCAACGGCAAAACTCCAATAATCGAAACTGGCTGCAAAATTGGCACCAATATTCAGGTCGAAATATGATGTTTTATCATTTTTTAAATCAAGATAATTGGGCATTGCGCTATTAAAACCTCCATCGCCATTATATTGAGAAGCAAAAGTAAGTTTGTTATAATCTAAATATTTTGAAACGTAAGATACCTGAGGCGCTAAACCGAATTTAAACCGATGCTGCTCATCCATATATTGATAATAAGAAACACTGGCACTGATGTATTGCGATTTTAAGGCTTTATTTAAAGATTCATCAAACAATCCACTCAATCCCAGGCTGAAATAACTATTGATGAAATTTTCATCTTTGACCAGTTTCAAATCGCCTGAAACACTATAGGTATTGTAGGGATCGCCAAGATTGCCCCATTGTTGCCTGGTATTCGCAGCAACCCGGTAATCACCATCAAAAAAGCCTGTAAATGCAGGATTTAAAGTTAAAGGAGCCGCGAAGTATTGCGAAAACTTCGGGTCCTGTGCCGAACAGCATATTGTAGCTAAGCACAAAAATAAAATGAGTAGCGGTCTGTGCATTATAATATGAGTATAGTTTTACCTTTTGACTGAAATTTCCCTCCAAAGGTGTCAATCCCTTCTGCGAACCAAGAAAAGGTTTCTAAAGGCTGCATCTGGCTTTTAAATTGTCCGTCCCAGCCGCCATTGGCTAAATTTTCGCTTTGATAAACCAATATTCCCCATTTATTGTACACCTTAAAACTGATCAGTTTCTGGATGCTCACTAAAAATGGATATAAACGGTTATTGGTATCTTTTTGAGGGGTAAATGCCGTTGGAACAACAATTTTGGGCTGAGGCAGAATATCTACCTCTATCGGAGCAGAAGTTATACATCCATTTTCGTTCTGGATAGAAATATAATAAACTCCTGCCCTGTTTACTTTTGTGGGATCAGCTATTGGACGTTTTAAATAGGCATCTTCAAAATAGCCCGCCTTTATAAAGCTGCTGCTTCCTTTGGTAATTTCTGAGGCTGTTAAATCTACAAAACCATTATCAAAAACTGCTTTTGGTTTATGCAGCACGATGATTGGAGCGGTATTAAAATTCACCTGTATTTTACCCGTAGTAAAACATCCTCCATCATTTGCAGCTTTAATATAGTAAGTTCCAGCCTTTGTAATGGCTTTTGGAAAAGTAACCTTATTGGTTAGTGCCTCATCGTAAAAAAACGAATAGTTTAAACCTGTTGTTGAACCAGCATAAAGCGCTGGATTGGTGATATCTACTTTGTCGGGAAAGCAGGCCGCTTCAGGATTTTTAACATGCAACACCGGCAGATCATTGATTCGAACCTCGATTTTATCACTAACCGTACATCCATTTGCACTAACCGCTTTTACATAATAAGTGCCGGATTGATCAATATGTGCCGGATCGGTAAGCAGCTCACTTAACTCCGGATCCTTATAAAAACTGTACTTGAAACTTGCATCACTACCTGAAAAGAGATTAGCAGCAGTAATATCAACTTTTGCTGCAATACATACTGGTTCTGGATTGGTCACTTTTAAAACAGGCTTATCCTTAACATTTACTTCAATAGAAATAATTTTGCTGCAACCCATTTGGTTGGAAAGTTTGATAAAATATCTTCCTGTTTTATCGATGTGCTGAGGATCTGGAACGATTTGAGTAGCCGCTTCATCCGCAAAATACGACCTGCTAATCCCTTCTAAATTACCAAGGTATAAAGCTGCATTTGTAATATCGACACTTTCCGAATAACAAACCGCATCAGGATTTTTGGTACTGATGTTTGCAGCATTAAATATCGAAATCTCAATCGGAACCACACTTTCACAGCCTTTGCTGTTGCCTCCTTTAATGTAAAAAGTTTTATCGGCCACTATTTTAACCGGACCATTTAACGGCTTTGTTAAATCTTTATCCTCATAAGCCAGATAAGTAAAACCTTCTGATTTATTGAGAATATATTTCGGATCTAAAAGGTTAATCTCAGCACCTTGGCACACTACATCTTTATTTAAAACCTTAAGTTCATAGTCTATCCCATGAATTACCGTACTTACTGTACTTGGGCAGCCAAAGCCTGTGTATGGCACTATATCAAGCAGGATACGCGAACCATCGGCAGGTTTCGGTTTAATATTGATCGACTGTCCGGAACCATAGTTGATTGTCCGGTCTGCACTATACCAATTGTAGGTTTGGTAACCACTGGGGCCGGATAAGCTAACGGCATCGGCACTGGCACAATAAGTACTGCCGGTAACTAAATCACCATACACATTATTGATATCTACATAGGCATATCCAAAGTGTTGCCCCCTTGAACAATCGGTACTGATAAATTCGACAAGCAATTGTTTACCCTGATAACCCGATAAATTAATGGTTACCGGCGACCAATCTTTATAAATAACACTTTCGTACTCCGCTGATTTTTTGAAACCTGGCAATGATGAAGTAGCTACATATTCAAACGAGGCGCATGGAATGTATTCATTCTTCTCTACATCTTTTATTCTGGCAATAAAACGGGGTTGTTCAAATGGCTGGTGATCCGGATCTTCTAAAACAACCGCATATTGGTAGGTTAGCGTAAATTCTGGTTGATCAGCCGGAACAGTCATCAGGTAAGATATTCCATCAATCTGTGCACCGCTAACGTTATTTCCCAATTTAACTGAATAGTTTCCGCCAGAAGGTGGAATCAAATGAAAACCACCGTAGGGATCTACCAGATTTTTGTTGCTGATAATGGTATGCCTTCCCGAAATTGCTTTGGGTACTTCATTCATTGTAACTACATTCTGATTATTTTCGATGGCAATAGAACCTGCATAAATCTTCCAGTTCTGAAAATTTCCATTTTCAAATCCGATATTATCCGGAGAGGATTGCGCACATAATTTAGATGGCATAGCAAAACTTGCTATAAGCAACATCAGAAACAATCGATTTAACAACGGGATGATTTTAAACAGTGATGATATAAAAATATCGTTTTAGTATGTTCAGCGCATTGTTGTCAAGGTAAAGCCATACTTTTTTACACGAAACCCAATACAGATAAATGAGTATAATCAACCATCGCTTTCACTAACCCCACAGAATAAACAGCTGTAATCAATTGATTTTTAAGCATATTTAAATTATCCTAGTCTATCCTACAATAATTGATGTACTCATTTAATTTAGATTTTTAGTGCTGATTAGCGGATGAAACACCTGGTTTTTTACATGAAATGACTATAATATATCAATACAATTGTCATTTACACGCTCTACAGTATGTTTAAGCAGTCTTTGGAGTATATAAAAACAAAGACAACTATAATTTGTTAATCTAAATCAATTAAGAATATTATTATGGAAAAGCTATATACGGCTGAAGTTACAGCTACTGGAGGAAGAGACGGACACGTTAAATCGAGTGATGGAATTTTAGATTTCGAGTTAAGAAAACCAAAAGAACTGGGTGGACAAGGTGGTGCAACCAACCCTGAAGAATTATTTGCAGCAGCATGGGGACCATGTTATTTAGGCGCTTTAGGTTCTATAGCCGAACGCGAAGGTGTTGATGTTAGCGAAGCTAACGTTAAGGTATTGGTTTCGTTTAATAAGGATGGGAACTCATTTGCACTTTCGGCTGATCTGGATGTGCATATCCCTGGAATCTCTCATGAAGAAGCACAATCCTTAGCCGATAAAGCACACCGGGCCTGTCCATATTCTAAGGCAACCAAAGGAAATATTGAAGTAAGGGTAACTGCGGTATAGTAAAGCGTCTGACTTGAAATTACCGATGGTCCAGAAACAAAAAAGTCCCGAGAAAATCGGGACTTTTTTTATTGATTATATTTTCTGATTAAACAGTTTCTTCTGCAATTCTTGTATTCGCCGGGCGACCGTTTTTAAAGGCATCGCGGGTTTTTAAGCCTAATAGTTCAAACATGGCCATATCATCTACAAAGGCAGGATTTGGCGTAGTTAGTAATTTATCGCCTGCAAAAATAGAACTTGCACCCGCCATAAAGCAAAAAGCCTGCTCTAAAGTACTCATCTCATTTCTACCTGCGGATAAACGCACTACCGAATTTGGCATAACAATACGTGCTGTAGCAATCATCCTCACCATATCCCAAATTGGAACACGTGGCTGATTTTCCAATGGAGTTCCTTTTACCGGAACCAAGGCATTAACCGGTACCGATTCAGGGTGTTTCTCCATATTTGATAAGGTTTGCAACATCGAAACACGATCTTCAACCGTTTCGCCTAAGCCGATAATACCTCCGCTACAAACTGTTAATTTGGCTTTACGTACGTTTTTTATGGTATTTAAACGGTCATCATAAGTTCTGGTTGAGATGATGCGTTTATAATCATCTTCAGAAGTATCAATATTGTGGTTATAAGCATATAAACCAGCATCAGCTAAACGTTGTGCCTGATTTTCAGTAAGCATGCCCAAAGTACAGCAAACTTCCATATCCATATCATTTACTGCTTTAACCATTTCAATTACACGGTCGAAATCACGGTTATCGCGTACTTCGCGCCAGGCAGCCCCCATACACAAACGTGATGCTCCACCTTCTTTAGCTTTAACTGCAGCACTAACCACCTGGCCAACCTGCATTAAAGGCTGTACTTCTAATTCGGTATGGTAACGGGCAGCTTGCGGGCAATATGAACAATCTTCGGCACAACCTCCGGTTTTGATCGAGATTAATGAACTTACCTGAACTTCATTGTAATCTTTATTCTCTCTGTGGATGCTAGCAGCTTCGTAAACCAGATCCAAAAATGGCCTGTTATAAATTTCGTATATTTCTTCTTTTGTCCAATCGTGTCTTGTTGTTTGCATGTGGATCAGATTTTACAGATTTAATTTTATTCGTCTTAGTTAATTAACAGGTACTGCATTCAGTCTTTCGGATGAAGATCCCGAAATCCAAAAATCAAGCAGATCCTGATTATAGTAAAAGTTTGCTGGCCAATCCTAAAATTAACAGGAAACCAAAAACGTCGGTAAAAGTAGTAATAATTATAGATGATGCAATGGCAGGATCGATACCTACCCTTTTTAAAATAAGCGGGATACCTGCACCGGTGATGCCTGCAATGATCAGATTACCCGTCATAGCCAGGAAGATAACCAAGCCGAGCATCGGGTTTCCATCGAAAAAGAAAGCAAAAATAAATACGATTATTCCGTTAGATGCACCGTTGATTAACCCAACAGTAAACTCTTTTAAAACCGTTCGGTAGGCTTGTTTATCCGTTAAATCGTAAAGTGAAATACGCCTCACCGTTACGGCAAGTGCCTGGGTAGCTGCATTTCCGCCCATTCCGGCAATGATGGTCATGTAGGCTGCTAAAGAAGGAATCAGTTTAATGGTCGGATCGAAATAACGCACTACTGATGAAGCTAAAAAAGCCGTACCGAGATTGATAATTAACCATGGCAAACGCGATTTCACCGCTTCTACCCAGTTACCGCTTAATTCTTCATCTTCTGATACCCCTGAAATTTTCAAGATATCTTCGGTACTTTCTGCCTCCATTACATCGATCACATCATCGAAAGTTACCCGTCCCAATAATTTCTGGTGTTCGTCTATTACCGGAATACTGGTTAAGTTATATTGAGAAATCAAATTGGCCACTTCTTCCTGGTCGGTATCAGGATGAACATAAACGGCATCTATTTTAACCAGTTCGGTTATTTTGGCATTGTGTTTTGCCTTGATGATATCTTTTAACGAAACAATACCTTTAAAAATCTCCTCGTCATCTACCACATAAATGGTATAAAACTCTTCCATTTCCTCGCTCTGACGAATAATCTCGTCTATCGCGTCTTTTTTGGTGAGGTTGATGTTTACACAAATCAGTTCTGTGTTCATCAAACCACCGGCGGTTTTTTCGTCGTAGGTTAAAAGGTTCCTGATTTCTGAAGCATGATCTTCGGTCAGATCTTCCAGAATTTCTTTCTGCTCGTGGTCTTCCAGTTGCGAAATAATATCTGTTGCATCATCATAATCCAACTCCTCAACAATTTCGGTACGTTTATCGGGGTGAAGCTCAAAGAGTAAATCCTCCGGGTGGGATTCTTCATCCATTTCCGAAATAATTTCGGAAGCGATCTCTGCCGGAAGAAGGTTTATGATATGCCGCTGTTCGGATTTATCCAAACGTTCGAACAAAATTGCTATTTCTGAGGCATGGTATTCCTCTAAAACTATTTTTAAAGTTTCATCGCCAGCTAAAATTGCATTTTTAACCTTGAGTACGTCGCTTTTATCTATTTCGAATGACTGCATCTATAACCTAACCAAAACGCCCTAAAGCTACAAATATTAAAAATTGATTTTTTACAATAATTGATTTTTAATGCTAGTTATTCACAGTATAATTAAAGTTCTGACATTTTAGATCCTAAATCCATCTTAGCATGTAAAATCCTAGCTATTTCGATTTCTCCATTATCAATTATCAGATAGAAAATGATATGTTCACCAGCTTTGAATCCTAATACATTTTGGTTTGTCTCCTTATAATTTCTACCTATTTCAGGTTTCTTTGCAATCTGAGTACAAAATCCAATCAATAGCTTATAATATTTATCTGCTTGATTTTCAGACCAAATATCATAAGTGTAATCCCAAATTTCACTTAAATCTTCAATCGCTTTGTTACTGAGAGAGAACTTAGCCATTTTTCCTCTTTTTGGCTTTCAACATTTCAAGATGTTTTTTCGGATCAAAGTCCTTAACCATTCCACTATCAATTCCCACCTGAAGCGCTTCTTTTAAAATTTTGATTTTATTTTCTTCATCTTCCAATAATCTTAACCCTGCCCGAATAACCTCACTTGCATTTTTAAATCTTCCTTCGGAAATTCTTTCATCAACAAAATTTTCAAAATGATCTCCTAAAGCCATAGATGTATTTCGTCCCATTGTTTTAATATTAAAATTTTACTAAAGTTACCAAAAACTGGTACATTTTAAAAATAAAATTTTATTTAAACCAACCTTTACGCCAAAAATAGATCACCTGTAAAACTGCAATCACAGCCATCACAATCCAGGTGTATAAATAACCATGTGCCGCATACAACTCAGGCATATTATCTTTTAGTATTTTTCCTGTTGCCGGATCTTCCCTGCTAAAATTCATTCCGTAAATCCCTGCAATAAAGGTTAATGGAATAAATATCGACGAAATAATGGTCAATACCTTCATAATCTCGTTCATCCGGTTACTGATGATCGATAAATTCATATCAATATTGGCCGAGGCAATCTCCTTTAACGATTCTATAAAATCAATGATCTGGATGCAATGGTCATAAGCATCTTTCATATAGGTTTTGGTCAGATCGGATATTAGCGGGCTGTCTGTACGGATAATATCGTTCAATTTATCTCTTTCCGGCCAGGTTACTTTCCTGATTGTGATCAATGATCTTTTAATGGCCTGTGTATCGTACATGATCCTTTTATCAGGATGATCATATAGGCGGTCTTCAATTGCATCCAATTCTTCGCCCCAAAAATTCAAAAGCGTAAAATAATTATCTACAATTACATCCATAATGGCATACATCAAATAACTGCTACCACCGATGCGGATATTACCCTTCCCTATTTCTAAGCGTTTCCTTACCGGTTCAAAACAATCTGCATAAGTTTCCTGGAAGGTAATCAGTGTACGTTCTGATAAAATAAAGGAAATCTGATCATTGCAGAGCACATTATCTTCGCCTAAATATAAATGCCTGCTTACCGAAAAAATATATTTATCATTATCGTATTCATCCAGTTTAGGTCGCTGATAAGAACTGGTAATATCTTCAAGCACGAGCCTGCTAATGTCTAGCTTAGCATATAGGGTTTCAAATATATTGGGATCAGCCAAACCTTTGATATCGAACCAGTAATAAAAATCTTTGTTCTCGATCAGTTTATCAATGTTATTGATATTTTCCAGCTCGGTTTTCTTATAACTCCTATCATTATAAGTATGCAGTACAATGAGTGGCTTTAACGCCTCTTCATCGATGGCGTACAAACCCGGACTAGTGCCCGGCGCTGGAACTTTATAGTGTTTATGACGGTTACGTGGCTTGTTTTTTCCCATATATTACAAATATAGCCGGGCTTGGGGGCCCTGGTTAAATAACAGATCAACGATACTTAAGTTGGGTAAAAATTGATGTTTATCTTCAAAAACCTGATAATAGGACTTATTGTTTACAATATCTTCCTGTTTTTTAGGGTTCATAATAGAACGGAAATCCAATTCCGGTTTAATGTCGTCAAAATATTCGCCAGTTACCTCAAAATTTTTATTCAATTTTAGCTTTTTGTTCAGCCACTCTAAAAGTTCGAAATTATAATCGAACAGAAATTCGAATTTGTTTGTATAAAAACGCGAGAGTTCATCTTCGTAAAACTCGAAATAAGCAGAACTCCGGTAACAGCTTTCTAAACTTAACCAATGCAAACGCTGCCAGTTAAAATCGTAACTAATCCGTACATCCTTCATTTTCGTATGTGTTTTAGCGCCTTTAACCACCGGAACGGTAATATCAAGTTTGCCATTGGGCGAATAAATACTGGCCCTGTTACGGTAAGTCTGCTTGGCTAAATGTTCATGTTTTTCAATTAAAAAATCCTCTCCCAGCTTTTGCAATAAACTAAAATAACCTACTGGCGGAAGATAAAATAATGGAAGTATAGCTGTATTCTGCATTTGAAAATTTATGTTTGTAGCTGAAACGTTTTAAAAATAATGATTAAAAGAGGGATTGCGCATGTTGGCGTATTTTTTTTATACCTGTTATCGCTGCTCCCCCTGCCTTTGCTGTTTTTTTTTGCAAGATTACTATATTATCTGCTTTATTACGTAATAGGCTATCGAAAAAAAGTTGTCAGACAGAATTTAACCCAGTCTTTTCCCGAAAAATCTGCTGCTGAAATAAAAGCAATTGAGAAAAAATTCTTCCTGTACCTGGCTGAACTTATTTTTGAAATCATCAAAATGACCAGTATTTCGAAAGCTGAAACCTTAAAAAGAGTAAAGTTTACAGGCTTGGAACAATTGGAAGTTCATTTTAAAGCCGGAGAAAGTGTACTGGCCTGTACAGGCCACTATGGCAACTGGGAATTAGGCACTTTAGCACTTGGCTTGAGCATTTCGGCCAAAACCATGGTTATTTTTAAACCCATCAAAAATAAAGTCTTCGAAACCTGGTTCGATTGTATGCGCACCAGGTATGGAAACATTTTTATTGCTATGCGGCAAACACTACGTGGCATGGCCGCTTATAAAAATGAACCTACGCTTTTGTGTTTTGCAAGCGATCAATCACCCACCAGGGAAGAAACTAAATATTTTACTGATTTTTTAAATCAGCCCACGGCAGCACTTTTAGGTGTAGAAAAAATTGCAAAATCGACTAAAAGACCGATATATTATTTTAAAGTAAATGTGGTAAAAAAAGGTTATTACCATATAGAAGTGTTGCCTATGTGCCTCGAACCCGCTAAAATGGCAGAATATGAGATCACAGACCTGCACTTTAAATTTTTAGAAAACATTATAAAAGAACAGCCCCAATACTGGCTCTGGAGCCATAAGCGCTGGAAATTTAAACCCGAATAAAAAGAATGAACCCATCAGTAGCCGTTGTAATTTTAAACTGGAATGGAAAAGCATATTTAAAGCAGTTTTTACCCGGAATTTTGCTTTCCGAATATGATAACCTACAAATTGTTGTTGGCGATAATGCCTCAACAGACGACTCAGTTTCATTTTTACAAGAAAATTTCCCAACTGTTAAAATTATCCAAAATGATCAGAACTATGGATTTGCAGGAGGCTACAATAAAGTTTTAGAACGTGTAGAAGCCGATTATTATATTTTGCTCAACTCAGACGTAGAAGTTGTTCCAAACTGGATTAAACCTATCATTAGCCTAATGGAAAGTGATGCGCAGATTGCAGCAGCACAGCCCAAAATTAAATGGCAACTGAACAAAAACCAGTTTGAATATGCAGGAGCTGCCGGAGGTTATCTGGATATATATGCCTTTCCTTTCTGTCGTGGAAGGCTTTTTAATGTTTATGAGTTTGATAACGGTCAATATAACGAACAAAAAGAGGTTTTTTGGGCTAGCGGAGCGGCCTTTTTTATTAAAAGCAAATGCTGGAGAGAAGCTGGTGGCCTGGATGCCGATCTTTTCGCCCACATGGAAGAAATAGACCTCTGCTGGCGCTTGAAAAACCTGAACTACAAAATTATGTATTGTCCGGATGCTGAAGTGTATCATGTTGGCGGCGGAACTTTACAAACGGAAAATCCATTTAAAACTTACCTCAATTTCAGGAATAACCTCATCATTATGCAGAAAAACCTTCCTGCAGGTGATGCTATTTTCAGGATTACCATTCGAATGTTTATCGATTTTATTGCCTGGTGGCACTTTTTACTTACCGGAAAACCAAAATTCACTATGGCAGTAACTAAAGGACACTGGCACTTTCTTAAATCCTTAACAAAAACAAATAAAAAAAGAAAATTGGTTCAAAAAGACTATACCAAACATACCGGGGTGTACAATAACAGCATTGTTTGGGCATTTTTTATTAAGAAAATTAAATATTTCTCGAATTTGAAATAAGGCGTTTCGTCATTTCCACAGGTTATTTTTTTAAAAAAGGAATGATGATAACAAGTATAGTCGAATCGTCATTTCGACCGCAGTGGAGAAATCTTTTAACATACACTATAGATTTCTCCATTTCGCTTAGCAAATACTAACAGATTCAATAGGAAAGTCATCATTGCGAGGAGGTACGATAGCCTGCCCCGACTTTTCGGGGAAGCAATCTTTCATACTTGAAAGCCCTGCTACAAAGATTGCTTCAGCCCATGAAAAATTGGCTTCGCAATGACGATCACCTGTAAACTAAAATTTTGAGTACTGTCAGAATAGATTAAACCAATAAACTTTCGATCGCCAAACGGTAACCTTTCATTCCAAACCCTGTTAAAACACCCTGACAATTTTTCCCCGTCAACGAAACGTGGCGGTATTCTTCGCGGGCATAGATATTCGAAATATGAACTTCAACAACAGGCGTTTTAATAGCGGCAATAGCATCTGCAATGGCCACAGACGTATGCGTATAACCACCAGCGTTAAGCACCACCCCATCATAACTGAAACCCACTTCATGCAATTTATTAATAATTTCACCCTCAACATTACTTTGGTAGTATTCAATTTCGATCTCCGGATAAACCGTTTTTAATTCTTTAATGTAATCTTCAATGCTGGTATTTCCGTAGATAGATGGCTCACGAACGCCCAATAGATTTAAGTTTGGCCCGTTAATAATTTGTATTTTCATGCTATGTAGTAACGTTAAATATTGTAACGTTGCAATGTTATAAAAAATCTCATATAAAAGCATGCTTTGGCCATCATATATTAAAGGATTTAAGTCGTATTTAAAGCTGGAGCGTTCACTATCTGCTAATTCTATAGCAGCTTATCTCAATGATATTGATAAGCTGATCCAATATTTCCAATCTTTAAATGAAGAGCCAAAACTGACAGATATAAACATAACTGACTTAAAATCTTTCATTTCGTGGTTAAATGAACTGGGCATGCTTGCAAGTACGCAGGCAAGGGTAATATCGGGACTAAAAGCTTTTTTCTCTTACCTATTTCTTGAAGATGTGATTAGCAATGATCCTACTGCATTATTGGAAGCACCTAAACTGAGTCGAAAATTACCCGACACGCTTAATATTTACGAAATTAATGAGTTGATTAATGCAATAGATGCTTCAAAACCCGAAGGGATGCGGAATAAGGCCATCATGGAAGTATTATACGGCTGTGGCTTACGTGTTACCGAATTAACAGAGCTCAGAATCTCCAGCCTTTTCCCTCAGATCGAATTTATCAAAGTAATTGGAAAGGGAAATAAAGAGCGTTTGGTACCCATTGGAGGTGTAGCCTTAAAACTGCTTGATATTTATATTAACGAAGTTAGGGTACACACAAACATTAAAAAAGGACATGAAGATTTTATTTTCCTAAACCGCTTTGGGGCTAAGCTTTCACGGATTTCTATTTTTAACCTGATTAAAAGCCTCGCACTGACCACCGGTTTAAAGAAAACCATCAGTCCACATACTTTAAGGCATTCTTTTGCTACGCATTTAATTGAGGGCGGTGCTGATTTACGTGCAGTTCAGGAAATGCTGGGCCATTCGAGCATTACCACCACAGAAATTTATACACACATTGATAGAGATTATTTGAGAGAGGTGATTACGCAGTTTCATCCGAGATCTTAATTATAAACAAATTAAAACATGATTAATATTACCGTTCCATTTGATAAACATAGGTTTATTAAAAGTAATAAACTCAAATTTAGATTAGAATATAAGCAGAGTTATATAAAATTGCTCATTTATATTATGCTAACAATAGGATTAATAATTTTAATTATCACAAACAAAGGACCATCTTCATCTTTTTATGGAGTAGTTGGAGTGATACTTTTCATATTAACTTTTAATTATATATTAAGAATTATAAATGTACGAACACTTTTTTTTAGAGAAATGGATGCCCTAAGTGAGAAACATGAGAAACAGAATTTCATTTATACTTACGAATTTACTGATTATGAGTTTAATTATTTTGATAAAGAAAAAAGATATTATTTAAGATGGGAAGCATTCTCAAATTACTCAGTTATCAATGATTTCTTTATATTATTGATTGACAAACGAATATTTCTCATGCTGCATAAGTCTGAAACAAGTGAGTCACAATTTAATGATATCATTGAATTAACTAAGTCAAAGCTGAATTTTAAAAAATTGTAATTTCAAGCAAAGCGTATAATTTTCCGTATTCTCCGTGCATCCGTGGCAGATATTTTTTAACTCCAAAGGCAATAAAGCTGTAGGATAAGTTTCTGTCATTTCGAGCGGAGCAATGCGTAGTGGAGAGATGACGCCCTTTTTATTGAACTCTGCTATTTTGATCATTGAAAATTGATCATTTACCATCTCTCATCCATTTTCCATCCTACCTCATCCATCAAACCCCTGCCCTCACCATCCTATCCTTTCCCTGCATATCCTTCCTTAACTCAATATTTTTAAATCCTTTACCATCTAACATTTCAACTGTTTCTTTACCTAAATATTCATTAATTTCAAAGAAAAGTTGTCCGTTAGGTTTTAGATTGGTTTTTGCAAATTCAGCGATGGCTTTATAAAAAATCAAAGGGTTTTCGTCACTTACAAACAAAGCCAAATGGGGTTCGTGCAAAAGTACGTTGTTATGCATTTCATTTTTTTCTAAATCCCTGATATAAGGCGGGTTACTCACGATGATATCAAATTTTTCTTCAGATTGAAATGTTAAAATATCTGCGTTAATAAAATTGATATCGACACCAATTTGCCGGGCATTCTGTTTTGCAACTGCGATAGCATCAGCAGACACATCCAATGTAGCTACCCGGGTGTTTGACAGGTGTTTTTTAAGGGTGATTGGTATACAACCAGAGCCCGTTCCAATATCAAGTACACTTAGTTTTTTCGGTGACTCAAAACTGTTTAGTGCAAACTGTATACTGCAAACTGATATGATCCATTCTACCAGTTCTTCTGTTTCAGGTCTCGGTATCAATACATGCTCGTTCACTTTAAAAACCAGACCATAAAAATGGGCTTCTTCTAAAATATGCTGAATTGGTTTTCCAATCTGCAAATCGTTTAGGATGCTCAAAAATTTCTGCATATTAATGAAACTTACATCTGCATATTTCTGCATCATTAGCTTATTGGGAGACAAAGCTAAAACCTGTTCAGCAGCCAGGCTAAATAATGTTTTCGCCTCATCGCTTTCGTATAAGGGTGCAAGTTCCAATTTATAATGCTCTTCGAGCGCTCCTATGTTCATGAATGGCAAAATTACTTATTTGAGATGATAACAAATCTGTTTTGATTAGCCCATGACTCTTTTTTTACTACTTTTGCCCTAATGAGCGATGAATTCTATATAAAACGCTGTTTGGAGTTAGCCATTTTAGGTATTGGAAACGTAAGCCCAAATCCCATGGTAGGCTGTGTTATTGTTTTAAACGATAAAATCATTGGTGAAGGTTATCACCAGCAATACGGAAAAGCACATGCAGAGCCCAATGCAGTTAAAGCTGTATTTGATCAATATGGCGACGAAGCTGCAAACCTACTCAAGCAAGCCACGGCTTATGTTAGTCTAGAGCCTTGTGCACATTTCGGCAAAACCCCTCCCTGCGCCGATCTTTTTGTAAAACACCAGATCAAAAAAGTGGTTATAGGTAATAGGGATCCTTTTTCAAGCGTTGATGGTAAAGGCATCGAAAAACTCAAAAATGCCGGAATTGAGGTGATAAGCGGAGTTTTAGATGATGAATGTCGATCTCTTAACAGACGATTTTTTACCAGGATACAACAGCAAAGACCTTACATCATTTTAAAATGGGCCGAAACGGCCAATGGTTATTTTGCAACAAAAGATGGTCACCAGAAGTGGATTAGTGGTGCTTTAGCCAAACGATTGGCGCACCAGTGGCGTACAGAAGAAGATGCCATTTTGATTGGCAAACAAACCGCCATTATGGATAACCCGCAGTTAACGGCAAGAGAATGGCCGGGTAAAAACCCGATTCGATTGGTCATCGATAAAAGCCTTCAGGTGCCGCTATCCAATCACATTTTTAATGCAGAAGCCAAAACCATCATTTTTAACGAAATTAAAACCGATGTAGTTGACAATATCCATTATATTCAAATGGAAGACATGCATTTTTACCTGGCACAAAAAATTGCATTTCAGCTTTATTTAATGGACATACAATCGGTAATTATCGAAGGTGGCGCAAATATCTTAAATCAGTTTTTATCCACTAACCTTTGGGATGAAGCGCGTATCTTCACCTCATCAAACAGCTGGACGGATGGTGTTCCATCACCTACCATAAACGGAAATTTGAAAGAGCAAATCCAGATTGGAAACGATAAACTCTCAATCTATATAAACGACATAAATAAATGATTTACATTATCTTAAGTATATGCTGTAGCGTTACGGTTGCCATATTATTAAAGTTGGCGAAGCGGTACCAGATCAGTATTATCCAGGCCGTTACCGTTAATTACCTTGCTGCATTAAGCTTATGTTTTCTTTTTTTCAAGCCGGATGTAAAGCTGGTTACAAACAGCGCTCCATGGCCAAACTACATTGCGCTGGCGGTATTATTACCCTCCATATTTTTATTTCTTGCCGCATCAGTTAAAAACCTTGGTATTGTTAAAACAGATATAGCACAACGTTTGTCACTGTTTATTCCCATACTGGCAGCCTATTTTATTTTTAAAGAAGATTTTAACGATTATAAAATCATTGGTTTAGCCATAGGTTTCGTCGCAATTATTTTAACTTTTCTACGCAAATCAGACCATAAAGAAGGAAAAGGAAATTTACTTTATCCAATCATGGTTTTTGTGGGCTTTGGCGTAATCGATGTCCTTTTTAAACAGATTGCCTTATACAAAGAACTACCTTACACGACCTCTCTTTTCACCGTTTTCTGCCTTTCGTTCGTTGTATCGCTGCTAATTGTGATCACTATGGTCATTTCGGGAAAAATAAAATTGCAATTGGTTAATGTTGTTTGTGGACTGATTTTGGGCTTTTTTAATTTTGGAAACATTCTTTTTTACATGAAAGCACACAAAGCACTGGCAGAAAATCCATCAACAGTTTTTGCAGCCATGAATTTAGGCGTTATCATTGTCGGAACTTTAATAGGTATAATTGCTTTTAAAGAAAAATTAAGTAAACTAAATTATGCGGGGATAGTTTTGGCTATCGCAGCTGTTATCTTTATAACCCTATCGCAAAATGCTGTTCGATGATTCCTATAAAACCATCGAAAGTGCTTCAGAAGGCATATTTCGCGATAAAGGCAGCAAATTTATTGCTTATGCCTACCCAATCTGCAATGAAGAAGAAGTAAAGCCAATCATTATGAACCTGCGTTCTGCTAATGCAAAGGCCAATCATTTTTGTTACGCATACAGGTTAACTCCTAATCGGTCTGTTTTTAGGGTAAATGATGATGGCGAGCCCTCTGGTACCGCAGGCAGGCCAATCCTAAATTGTTTATTATCAGAAGACATTACCAATATATTAATCGTAGTCGTAAGGTATTTTGGCGGCACCTTATTAGGCGTTCCAGGTTTAATTAACGCCTACAAAAACGCTAGTATAGAGGCCATTAAAGCTTCAAAAATTATAAGCAAAACGGTTAATGATGTGTATGAAGCCCATTTCGAATACCTGCAGATGAATGATGTAATGAAATTGAGCAAAGAAGAAAATTTACAGATTTTAGCGCAGGAGTTTGATACCAATTGTATCTTAAAATTTGAGGTAAGGAAGGCACAACTCAACCAGGTTTTGAGTAAATTTGATAAAATTGAAGGTGTTAAACTAAAATATCTCCACACCATTTAATATTACAGGCATTAGCTCTGCGTTGATCAGTGAAATCTGCGGGAACAAAAAAATGTATAAAGGCACTAGAACTTATTTTAATAACCACAGATAAAAGGATCAACACAGATAAATCTGTTTCCACAAGCAAGATCTGCAGGCAAAAACAAACCAAATATGAAAATATCCGAAAGCGACTTAATCATCAATCCTGATGGCAGCATATACCACTTAAATCTTCTGCCCGGAGATGTTGCCGATACCGTAATAACTGTTGGCGATCCGGACCGCGTTGGCGAAGTGAGCAAGTATTTCGATCAGATAGAATTTAAAAAAGGTAAACGGGAATTTATTACCCATACCGGTTTTATAGGTAAAAAAAGGGTAACGGTACTTTCAACTGGTATTGGTACAGATAACATTGATATCGTTTTTAATGAACTGGACGCGCTGGTAAACGTCGATTTCGAAACCCGGGAAGTAAAAAAAGAATTGACCTCTCTGAATATTATCCGTGTAGGCACATCAGGAGCTGTACAGCCGGATATACCAATGGGGACCATTTTGGCCTCTTCACATGGTTTGGGCATGGATGCATTAATGAATTATTACCTGCAGCAATTATCTGGCGATGAACAACTTTTAATGGATGACATTAAGATACATTTTGGTCATTTAAAAAATATCAACCCCTACTTAACTGCCGCCAACGAAGGCCTGTTAAATTCCATTGGTAAAGATATGGTTCATGGCATCACCATCACTGCTCCTGGTTTTTACGCTCCACAAGGCAGAATAGTAAGGGCAAAAAATGCAGTTCCCGATTTCATCGGACTTATTAATAGTTTTCAGAGCAACCAATACCGCATTACCAATTTAGAAATGGAAACAGCCGGGATTTACGCTTTAGCAAAAGTTTTGGGACATAAAGCACTTTCAGTAAATGCTATTTTGGCAAGTCGTGTAAAATTCGAATTCAGTAATGAGCCTAACAAAATTGTAGAACAGGCCATTAAAACGGTTTTAGAAAGAATTTAATTAAACCGGGCTACTCAACATAGCTCATTGTAGCATAGTAAAAAGGCCCGAAATTTCGGGCCTTCTATATTTATACTATTCGTATCTTTTCTTTTACGAGTTCATTTCCTTCTGTATTCAGATAAGTGCAGGTCATTTCTTCCAGATCGGTTACCCATTTCTCCACTCCCGCATCTGCAGCCTGTTTACAAAAAGTAATATAATCTGTTTCACCCTGTTGATGTACTTTTAAAGCGTGCTCTAACTTTCCGGCAGAAGATTCTTCATTGATAATTAGAGCTGGATATTCATCAGGACTTACCTGTTGTGCATTATCTTCATCATCAAAATAGATCGATAAACCATTGCTTACATAAACATCGTTCCGCTTAACACCCAATTCCTTAATTTCTTTTATAAACTGCGGGAAATCTGCACCAGTTTTAATTTTTGATTCTGCTGCCCGGATGTTTTCGATGGTGAACATAATTTATTTGTTTAATGAAACTTTGTAAATTGTTGTTTGCGTATACAAATCTTCTGGTTTTAATATGGTACTTGGAAATTCAGGGATGTTTATTGCATTGGGGTGATGCTGTGTTTCTACACAAAAAGCACCGTAGCTGCCGTAATCCCTTCCACCCTTACCATTTTTAACATCCAAATATTTTGAGGTATAAAGATGTGCTACCGGTTCTGTTGTATATACGCTTAAAACTAAACCACTTTCTTCTTCAATTGTTTTGGTTGCCAGCGATAAATCACCATAGATTTTATCCAGAACGTAAGTTTGGTCGTAGCCTTCTTCCTCATCCCAATCCTGCCCAATCGCTTTAGATTTTGTAAAATCCATGTGCGTACCTTCAACAGGGATTAATTTGCCCGTTACCGAATAATTACTGTCCTGCTCCAGGTAATTTGACGCAAAAATCTGCTGTTTATGGTTTTTAATATTTCCACCATTTGGTGCCAGGTTAAAGTAACCATGGTGTGTTAAATTAATTGCAGTAGCCTGATCAGTTTCTGCTTCATAACTTAAAATCAGCTCATCATTTTCAGTAAGTTCGAAAGTAAGATCAATAATCAGGTTGCCCGGGAAATTCTCTTCACCATCCACACTTTCGTATTGTAAGGTAACCGACAATTGCTGCCCTTCGCCCACTTCAACAACATCCCAAACTTTTTTATCAAAACCTTCTATACCGCCATGCAAAGTATCGGTACCTGCATTTTGTGCCAGTTGATAATCTTCCCCATCAATAGTGAAGCGGCCGTTTTTAATGCGGTTGGCATAACGCCCCACAATAGCACCCAAATATGGATAGTGGGTTAGGTAATCTGGATTAAGGTATTCGTCGAAAGTATCAAAGCCCAATACAATATCCTGCATCTCGCCTTTGGCGTTTTTAACGATGAATTTATTAATAATAGCACCATAATTAAATATTTTAACATAAGTGCCTTTACTATTGGTTAGTTCGATTGCGATAACTTCTTCGCCATCAATAATTTTTCCGGTAGGTATTTGCTGAACGCTCATAAATTGTAACTTAGGGCTTTTGTTTCCTAAACAAACATACTATTATTAATGCTTTTAATAAATATATTTTAGCCAAATGAATATTAACCTTGAGGAAAAATTTGCATCGCAATACCATAAAAAAGCCGATGCCGTATATTTTACACCCGGCCGCGTTAACCTCATTGGCGAGCATATTGATTACAACGGCGGTTTAGTAATGCCTTGTGCCATTACCCTCGGAACCTGGCTGGCCATTGCGCCCAATAACGATAACAAATTTAGGTTTAAGAGTCTGAATTTCGAGATGGAAACCACTGTTGAAAGCAATATTCTAAATGAAAAAGACGGAAACCACTGGGCCAATTACCCTATAGGTGTAATTAATGAAATGATCAAAGATGGAAAAGAGATCACCGGACTTGATTTCCTTTTTTATGGAAATATCCCCATCGGATCAGGACTTTCTTCTTCTGCATCAATTGAGATTGCTACTGCTTATGCCTTAAACAGTTATTTTAACCTGGGTTACGACCGATTGGAGCTTGTTAAGATTGCCAAACGTGTGGAGAATGATTTTATTGGTTTAAACTCTGGTATTATGGATCAGTTTGCAGTTGCTTTTGGCGAGAAAAACAAAGCGATTGTTTTAGACTGTGAGACTTTAAAATATAAAATGGTTGATGTTGACCTTGGCAATTATGTGCTGGCCATCATCAATACCAATAAACCGCGCGAACTGGCAGATTCTAAGTATAATGAACGTGTTGCCGAATGTCGAACAGCCTTAAAGTTATTGAACGAAGAGATTACACTTCACTATCTTTGCGAGCTTAATGCAGAGAAGTTTGCCCTGCACAGCCATTTAATTAGCGATGAAACCATATTAAACCGCGCTACACATGTAGTTAAAGAGAACGACCGTGTTCATCAGGCTGCCAGGGCTTTAAACAGTGGAAGCCTCGAAGAATTTGGCCGGTTAATGTATGCCTCGCATCAATCATTAAGAAGCTTATACGAAGTAAGTGGAAAAGAGCTGGATGCTGTGGTAGATTTTTGCACAGATTATGAGCATGTAATTGGTGCACGTATGACGGGTGCCGGATTTGGCGGCTGTGCCATCGCTTTATTGGAAAAAGGCTTTGAAGAAGATTTCGCCAGGCATTTAACAGATTATTATGTAGCTAAAATTGGTTACCCTGCAGCGATTTATATCAGCGAAATTGGCGGTGGACCAACCAGTTTATAAAAACACTTAACACAAGATGTATACAAGTAAATACAGATTCGACAGTATATCCAATCTGTGTAATCCTGTGAAATTATTTTAAAAAATAATGAGAAAATTAAAATTAGACGAGTTAAATCGTCCGGATATTGAAGCGTTTAAAGCACAGGAAAAATTACCTGTTGTAGTGGTTTTGGATAATGTGCGCAGTATGCACAATGTAGGTTCAATATTCCGTACTGCTGATGGCTTTGCTTTAGAAAAAGTAATTCTTTGTGGCATTACCGCACAGCCACCTCACCGAGAAATTGAAAAAACGGCTTTGGGTGCTACGCAATCTGTTGATTGGATTCACTATACAGACACTTTACAGGCAGTTGATGCACTAAGGGATTTAGGATATGAAATTATTGCCATTGAGCAGGCAGAGCATAGCACGATGCTAAATACTTTTAAACCCGACACTAATAAAAAATATGCACTGATTTTCGGAAATGAAGTTGATGGTGTGAGCGATGAAGTAATGGCAAAAATTGATGAATGTATCGAAATCCCACAATTTGGCACCAAACATTCTTTTAACATCGTAATTTCTGCCGGGATTGTATTCTGGGATTTCTTTGCTAAATTAAGGTTGTAATCATCTATTTTTTACCACAGAGAGCACGGAGAAAAAAAACAAAGCACACAGAGTCGATAGTAATAAAAATCTGAAAAATTACTCCGTGCCTCTGTGGCTAAATTTAACCGCCAAAAGCAATAAGCGATTAAACTTATAAAATGGAAAATTTGTTATTAAAAAAACTTCAGGTAAAACCAGGATATATTGTTAAGGTAGTTGATGCACCTGAACATGCAGCAGCTATTTTTGGCAATATTCCATCTGATATTGTTTTTAAATATGATCAGGAAGCCAATTTTAATGTATTAATTACCTTTACCGTAAGTAAAGATCAACTTAATCAACAGATTAAAAGCAATCTAAAAAATATTAATGCGAAAACGATTTTCTGGGTATTTTACCCAAAAAAATCCTCAAAAATAAAATCCGATCTCGACCTGATGAAGAGCTGGGAAGAACTGAATGCTTTTGGTTTAACGCCATGCGCATCAGCAGCGATTAACGAAACCTGGACTGCCCTACGCCTAAAACTCATCGACGAAGTAAAACCATCAGGGATGAGAAACGACCATATCAAAACCAATGAATATGGCGAATACATAGATCCGGTAAATAAAACCGTAAAACTTCCTGATGATTTAAAAATGCTCTTAGTAAAGCATCCGCAGGCTTTAGCCTATTTTAACCAGCTTGCTTATAGCCATCGGAAAGAGTATGTACTTTGGATACTATCTGCAAAACAAGAGAAAACCCGTTTCAGCAGAATTGAAAAAACAGTAGAGATGCTGTTAAACAACAAAAAAAATCCGTCAGATAAATAAATTTTCAACTGCTTTAAATTAATCTAAAAACTCAATCTGTATAGAATACTATACGAAAATTTCATTAACACCTAACGTTAAGTAACTTTTTTGTGAAATTAATTTAACACGCTAATCTTCTGATAACATGCTATTTGCGTAAAAAATATGGTATTTGGCAAGATTTTTTCTTAGGCCATGCAAAACAGTACGATAAAAAAACTGTTAAGAGACTAATATTTAAAAAATAGAAGAACATGAATACGAGAATTACAAAATCAACAATGTTGGTTGCATTATTAGGTTTATCATCACAATTGTTTGCCCAAGATACACCAACAACTCCTCCTACCGGTGGTCGGTTCGGAGAAAAATCTTTCCGTACCTGGAGTGTAGGTGTACACGGAGGTATCTTAAGCCAGAATACTTTTTTAGGTAAAGGAAGTGTAGATGCAAGAGAATTTAAAAGTATCGGTTACGGTGGCTTCATTAAAAAGCAAATTTTGCCAGCTTTAGGCTTACAGGCAGATTTCTTACGTGGAGATATTAAAACGGCTAATTATTTAGGCAGTAATGTTGAACAAAAGAATAGCATCCAATGGTCAGGATCATTAACTGCAGTATTAAACATTGCTAACTTTAGCTTAAATACTGAAAACGCAGTTTTAATTCCTTACGTAAAAGCAGGTGCTGGTTACATGTCATCAGATTCACAAGTAGGAACTACTGAAGTATTTAATGGCAGAGAAGGTTGGTTTATTCCAACAGGAGTTGGATTTAAATTTGGCGTAGCTAAAGGAATTAACATCGATTTAGGATACGACATTAACTTTATCAAATCATCTCCAACAGTTAAAAATGCTTACAACGAAAACAGATTCTCTTACTCTCACGTAGGTTTGGAATTTGCTTTAGGAAACAAAGAAAACTCTCAATTACAAAACTACAGTGCAGTTGCTGATTTACGCAAACAAAGTGCTGAAGAAAGTGCTGAGTTAAGAAGAGCATTATCTACTGCTGAGCAAAATGCACAACGTGATAGAGAGCAATATGCTAAAGACTTAGCTGACGATGATAACGATGGTGTAGCAAACAAATTTGACAAATGTGCAGGTACTGCAGCAGGTACAGTAGTTGATGGTTCTGGATGTCCTTTAGCAGCTCCAAAAACGATCATTAAAGAAACTACAGTAATTACTGAAGCAGACCGTAAAGTAGTTAGAGATGCTATTTCTAACTTAGAATTTGATTTAGGTAAATCAACTATCCGTTCTAAATCATTCGCTACTTTAAACCGTGTTGCTGGTTTATTGGTAGAGAAAAACTTTAGCTTAAAATTAGCTGGTCACACTGATAATACTGGTGGCAGAGAGTTAAACTTACGTTTATCTAAAGACAGAGCTGAATCAGTAAAAGCTTACTTAGTATCTCAAGGTGCAAATGCATCAAGAATCGAAGCTACAGGTTACGGACCTGACCAACCTATTGCAACTAATAAAACTGCAGCTGGTCGTCAACAAAACCGTCGTGTAGAGTTTACTTTATACTAGTCGTAAATAACGATTAAATAAAAAGCTCCTCAGATTAATTTCTAAGGAGCTTTTTTTTATGCTGTGAAACATCACGAATGATCTTATAAATAAAGAGAACAACATTTGCACATTCCCACGCCTGCGCGGGAATGTGGTATAAGGTTGATATATCGTTATAAACGATTAACTAATCAACCCTCGTTAGAAACAAGTGTTAGGGTACTATCTAAGACAATCCCTTTTTATTTTTATAGGTCATTTTGGCTTTTGTGCCGGCGCTATAATTGTAATTTTTTAAGTTACTGGCTTTCTTTTCGTGAAAGGCTGCACCACGTTCAGCGTCTTCATCTTCTTCGGTAGTTTTCTTTTTCTTCGGTTTCGCTGCTGCATCTACTACTTTTAAATCCTCTGGCAATTCCATTACCTCCAGTTTCTGTCCGATGGCCTGCTCAATTTTTTTCACTTCGATCAATTCGATATCGGTAGAGAAAGTAATCGCTACTACATCTTCATCACCATGTTTTACAATACGCTGAATTAAAGTTTCTTTCTGTTCTGGTAATTCTAAATGCAGGATAAAAGGAATCCCTTCTATATTTAAATCACCCAGGTTTTCATTCGCAACAATTAATACCCTAGCATCAGGATTATCTTTAAAGTCTTCAATATCATCATAGCCTTTATCATCAAAAAACAAGGAGCGATAGATGCTAATTTCTCCTTCTTTAACCTGATTAAAGTTTTTATATACGGTTTGTGCAGTTAACCTTGTATTGACAAAAACCACTACTTTATCAAAAACCTCTGTATCATTTAACAATAAAGTGAGTAAGTTGAGTTTGGTCCTGAAATTTGGTACCTGATACAACATTTGCTGGTAAACCTCTGCCTGCTTTTCGCCGATTTCGTCTACTTCAATCGTTGAAGCAGAATCTTTCATGAAAGGCGAAATCATGAGGTTTAATTTTTCGTGCATTACTTCTGTAAACACCACATGCTGCGATTTATAGGCACTATTGGCCAGTTCCACAACCGGCAACTGTAAACCTTTTTTTACAATCAGTTCTGCATTATCTACAATAAACAACTGAATTTTATTGGTATTTAGCGCTAGTTTTAGGTATAAAGCGCGGGCACGATCGGGTACAGCAACAATAATATCGCAACCGTCGGTGATCTCGTTCATTTGTGTATCAACAGCGCCACGGCTATCGATTCCCAAAATTCTGAAAGTGCTGTTACGGTTAAGTAATTTAAATTGCTCCAATACATGATCTACATGTTCTGCATCGGGCACTAAAATTAAAGCTCTTGGCGCTTCTTCAAAGGCATACTTTAATTTCATTAAAGTTGCTAAAACATAGGTTGTTGTTTTTCCCGAACCCTCCGGCCCCACCGCTATAACATCTTGTCCACCTAAAATACGCGACATGGTTTTGGCCTGGATTTCTTTTGGAGTTAAAAATCCTGCATCAGTCATTGCCGCTACAAGTGGTTTGCTAAGTTTTAATTTATCTAAAGACACAATTACTATTTTAATGATTGAACTGCAAATATCCTTAAAATAATTAGCTTTTCTGAAATTGAATTTAAAGCTGCTTAAAAGCACATCGAAAATTTAAAATCGTTTTTATACAAGAAGACTGATGATTTGCTCCAAAAAAATACAGCAATTATAAATTAACGCCTTATATCGTCATGAAAATAAAAAATAATCACCTGATAATGAAGAAATTATAATATTACCAAAAATATACACTACTAAATCTATAGATATTATATACTTATTTATATATTTGCTCAACATTAATCATAAAGAAAAACAATGTCGAACAATTAAAACGCTAAAATTATGTCAATCTATTTTCAATATCCCACAATAGATGAATATCAGGCCCTTACCTATCCCATAAAAACGGAAGCAGATCAGCAGGAATATTCGAAGAACGAAGATAGTTTAATTAAAGAACAGATTTTAGAACTGAGGGATTATTTGGCATTAAAGCAATTATAAAACAAGGCCAGTTGACCGATTGGAAGGTTGGGGTTTCATAAACTCTTTACAATGGTTCGAATCCATTACTAGGCCGCAAAGTGTATCTCATAGCACTTTACCTGATTCTGCTCAATCAGGTAAGATTTGGTTATCTTATATTTGTTTTGTTGTTAGCAAAGGCTATCCGCGAGGGATAGCCTTTAACTTTAATCTATAAATAACCACTTCTGTTTCCGCCACATCCTATTTTTAAATATTTAGAAGCGCAGTTTCAGTGCTTATGGTAAAGGCTTGTTCCTGCTGTACACTGCAATCTTTTTGGACAGTTTTCTAAAATAAAATATAACGGTACCAAAAAGTATTTCCGTTTCCATCAGGGCTATTTAGCAAATACAGTGATTTTTTTATAAAATCTCAAAACATTTTATTTCAAACGTGGTTATCTATATAATTCACATTATACTAATCTTTTACAGATTAATTTGTTTGGTTTAAAAAAGGGATTTATGGATATAAATCCCTTTTCTTTTATGCCAAAATTTTAAATCCTATATTCGCTCCATCAACATTTACATTCCTATTTTAGATGAACCGAAAACACTTCCTTTCTTCATTTATCGCAGCTGCAACTGTATTTCCTGCTTTTAAAACACTGGCAAATACAGTAGAAAATGAAAGTTCATCTTTTAAAATCCCACCCTATTTAAAACCCGGCGATACGATTGGAATAACCAGTCCGGCGGGATACATTACCCTGGAACAGATTCAGCCTTCGGTTTTACAAATGCAAAGCTGGGGTTTTACCATAAAAATTGGCGATACCATTGGCAAACGCGATTTTACTTATGGCGGAACGGACGAAGAAAGGTTAGCAGATTTACAGCGTATGCTTGATGATCCGAATTTAAAAGCCATTATGTGTGCCCGCGGCGGATACGGTCTGGTACGCATTATTGATCAGCTCGATTTCTCTTCCTTCAAAAAAAATCCAAAGTGGATTATCGGTTTTAGCGACATTACCGTTTTACATTGCCATTTGGCTAAAAATTATGGGATAGCCTCCATCCATTCTAAAATGTGCAACAGCTTCCCCGACGACTGGAGCAAAGCGGAGCAGATACAGATTGAAACCATACTGTCTATCAAAAACGCTTTAATTGGTGAGCCAATGGGTTACACTGCCCCAGCCAGTATTAATAACCGGCCTGGCAAAGTTGACGGCATTTTGGTTGGTGGAAACCTGAGCATCATCGAAACCTTAGCTGGAAGCAATTCTGATTTAAATACAAAAGATAAAATACTTTTTATAGAAGATACGGGCGAATACCTTTATAGTATAGACCGGATGCTGTGGAATTTAAAACGCAGCGGAAAACTAAAAAACTTAAAAGGATTAATTGTTGGTGGCTTTAAGGTTAAACCTGATGATGCCGGTGAAGAATTTGGCAAAACCATTTATGAAATCGTATTAGAAAAAGTAAAGGAATACAACTATCCTATCGCTTTTGATTTCCCCGTGGGGCACCAACGGAATAATTATGCTTTAAAATGCGGTGTAAACCATACGCTAACCGTGAAAGAAACAGGTTCAATACTACAAACAATAGCCTAATTAATAGCCTGTTATTAACCATATAGAAAAATAGATGTCCTAAGGCGATATTTGGGTAGGTTAATTAAGTCACCTGAGAACATCTAAGTTAATTAAGGAACAAATAATTTGTAGATCAAATAACAGATTATTGTTCCTACTGCCGCGATAATAAATCCGCTTAATCTTTTCTTTTTAATAAAACAGATCAGAATAATACCTGAGATAGATACTAAGGTCATAAGTACCGCAGAAATATCGATAATCCAAGACCATGCCTTGCCCGAATCCCTTCCTTTGTGTAAATCGTTAATTACGGCCACCGCACCAAACCTGGTGGTGGTTAATTCGTATTTACCTGTTTCGCGGTCGATAAAAGAATCGGCAAGATAACCGGGCCCGTTAAAAGTTAAACTGAGTTCGCGGTCGTCGATTCTAAAATCGCTCAATGCGCCCTTAATCTGGTGTTTGTTCCTGAAAAACTCAACAATTTGTAACTTATTTATTTTATTGGTATCTGCCTGGTTTACCCATTTTAAATTTACCGAACCAGAATCTTTAGCAACTAGTTCTTTACCAGATGTAAACCAATCGGCATGGTTTAAGGTTAAGCCCGATACCGCAAAAAACAGCAAGATGGTAAAGCTCACCATTGATAAATAAATATGCAACCAGCGCGATAATCCAGCTAAACGCTTTTTTCCCTTGCCTTTTCCGCTATCCTTTTTTACCGGCTTTTTCCCAAGGCCATTAGGGGCAGGGATCATATTATTTTGCGATTTTTCTGTAGTCAAGGGATGCAGATGCTAATTCTGTATTTGGGGTTAATTCTACTTTTTGTGCGGAGCCTGTAAATTTCATTTCTTTTGAAATAACCTGATAGGTTCCATGTTCGCGGGCCACTTCAATATAAACAGTATATATACCTGCTTTTACTAGTTTTCCGCTATCATCTTTTCCATCCCATGATAAGCTGTATTTACCAGGGCCACGGGTAGCTGAACTAGTTGAGCTTAATTTTCCTTCTGCTCCTTTTCTAAATTCATCACCATTTACGCGGTTCCATGATTTTAAGTCAGGCAACCAACGGGGTTTATTATACCAGATGGCCAGGTTACGTACCGGTGTTTTTGCAGCATCTTCAACCCAAACCGCAACAAAGGGACGGCGAACACGTTTTCCATCGGTTGATTCGATATTGGCTAGTTCTAAGTTTACAATCAGCTCGTATTTCGTATTCCAGGCTTTATCTGCTTTATTAACTCTAGCTAAGGTAATTGCTGGCTTATTAGAAGTTAATTCATATTTCGCCCAGGTTTTGCTTTTAATTTCTTTACCATTTTTAGTCACCAATAGATAGGCAATATCATTTCTATTTGCCGTTATAGCCTCAATTTCTGAAACTGATAATACATTAAAGGAAGTAGCTAAAGCACCTGCTTCACTGGCATCAGCAGCAATAACGGTAGCGCTGATAATTTCTGATGCTGGGTTTCCTGTGCGTGGATCTACAATGTGCGAGTACCATTTTCCATTTACATTAAAACCCCTGCGGTAGTTGCCACTGGTTGCCACCGCCATATTAGAAACTTTAACCTTATTCAAAGCTGCTTCATTCTCTGCATCAGCTTTTGGATTGGCAATTTCTATGTTTTCTGATTGGTTTCCTTTAATCACCATGTCGCCGCCAATATTCACCACTACGTTTTCGATACCGGGAGTTTGAATGGCCTGATCAGCAGCTTTATTGATAATATAACTTTTGGCAAAAGAGTTTAAAGCTAAAGGCACGTCATCTAAACGGGTAACGGTCTTATTTTTCTCATTCAGTATATAATGCTGTTGTTTAACCAGGTTAACTGCGGTCTCCAGCTCATTGGCCGATGGCAAGCTGTTTTCGGCCGAAGCTTTTTTCCAAACATTGCCAATAACCGCTGCAGATGCATCAAGAGCGCCGTTGGTTACATTTTTATAATGCTCAAACTGTTGCAAAACCTCAAATAATTCTGGTGAAATTTTAGTCGTTTGTTTTCCGTTTTTCATCCATTTGCTAAACTCGCTAGTCGGTTTGTAGGCACTTAAAATATCGTCTAAGCGATCTATTTCCTTAAGCGCATGCTCTTCGGCCAGATCGGCAACTGCCTGATTACTTGCTTTGAATTTCAATTCTAAGGAAGTGCCCAATACATTTTCGTAGTTGGAGACAAATGTTCTTAAAGCTTTTTTAGGACTCACAAATGCTGATGCAGTAATGACCACTAAAAATACGGCGGCTAAGTGTTTAAATTTCATTTAGGAATTTTTGAGATTTTAATGCAAAGAAAATAGTTTATCTGGAATAATTTTAAATAAGCTCATATATATTTGAAATAATACAAAATCTGTTCATCTGCAGCTTATTTGGTTCTGTATTTATTTTTATTGACCCAAATGGAAACAAAGGGTTTAATGAGCTTAGGGTAAATTTTAGTTTAAGTGATTTGATCATATTGGCAATCCTGTTTAGGCGTTAAGCTTTTTTTTCCTATTTTCGCTTATACGATGCTGAATATACAATCTAAACTTCCCGGTGTAGGTACCACCATTTTTTCGGTGATGAGTAAACTTGCGGCAGAACACAATGCCATTAATTTATCACAAGGATTTCCTGATTATGCCTGCGATCCAAAGCTGGTTGAATTGGTAAACAAAGCCATGAAAGATGGTTTTAACCAATACGCACCAATGCCAGGTGCTAATTTTTTAAAAGAAACCATTGCAGAGAAAGTTGAAAAACTTTATAACATTAAATATAACCCTGAAACGGAAATCACCGTTACAGCAGGCGGAACACAGGCTATTTTTACCGCATTGGCAGCTATCATTAATGCGGGCGATGAGGTGATAATTTTCGAACCGGCTTATGATAGTTATGCACCTACTGTAAAACTTTTGGGTGGTTTGGTTAAAACCTACGAACTCGCCCCTCCTGCCTACGGTATAGATTGGGACATGGTTAAAAAGCTGTTTACAGCTAAAACAAGGATGATTATCTTAAATACGCCGCAGAATCCTACGGGGAGTATTTTATCATCAGACGATATGCAATCGTTGATTAAACTGATTAGTGGTACCGATATTTTAATTTTAAGTGATGAGGTTTATGAACATTTAATTTATGATGAACAAAAACACCAAAGTGTAATGCTCTATCCTGAATTAAAGCAGCGAAGCTTTATCGTAGCCTCTTTCGGCAAACTTTTACATGCTACCGGTTGGAAACTCGGTTACTGCCTGGCACCCGAAAAACTGATGAAGGAATTTAGAAAGGTACACCAATTTAACGTTTTCAGCGTTAATAGTCCCATGCAGCAGGCTATTGCCGAATACATTAAAGAACCGAAAAATTATACTGGATTAGCCAGTTTTTTCCAACAGAAACGTGATTATTTCAGGGATCTTTTGGCCGAGAGCCGTTTTAAACTTTTGCCTTGTAACGGTTCTTATTTTCAGTGTGCAAGCTATAGCGATATCAGCGATGAAAAAGACACTGATTTTAGTATGCGCTTAATTAAAGAATTTGGAGTAGCCACCATTCCTGTTTCGGCATTTTATCAGAAATCGACCGACCATAAAATCATTCGCTTCTGCTTTGCCAAAGAAAATGCTACACTAGCCCAAGCTGCAGAGAAATTAAAAAACGTTTAACCAGTTTAAAACATTAAAAATGGAAGCACCTGTTTACACTCAAATAGAAAACCTGAAAGTAACTGTCTTTCAAGCTTATCTCTTTTGGGAAAACATTGAAAAAAACCTTTTAAATCTGGCGTTGAGGCTATCGATGGGTGTCAGGGAAAAAACCGACATCATTATCTTGCCCGAAATGTTTAATACCGGTTTTAGCATGAATTCGGAAGCACTGGCTGAAGAAATGGGTGGAAAAACCATGCAGTGGATGCAAAAAATGGCAGATCTGTATAATTGTGTGGTTACAGGAAGCTTAATTATAAAAGAAAACAACCAATATTATAATCGTTTAATCTGGATGGAACCAGATGGCAAACATCAGCATTACGATAAACGCCATTTATTTGGCATGGGTAATGAAGATGAGCATTTTAGTCCTGGCAAAGAGAAACTGATTGTAGAACTTAAAGGCTGGAAAATCAGACTGGCCATCTGCTACGATCTACGTTTTCCGGTTTGGTTGCGAAACGTAGATCAGGAATACGATATCTTGCTTCTTGTTGCCAACTGGCCTGATAAACGCTCAGCACACTGGAAAGCACTTATTCCTGCCCGGGCTATCGAAAACCAAAGTTATGTAATTGCCGTAAACCGTGTTGGCCATGATGGAAACCAGATTTACCATAGCGGATTATCCATGTGTTTAGATCCTTATGGTAATACCGTTTATTATAAACCTGAAGATGAAGATTTATACACGTTCAGCATCAATTATGAAGAATTGGTTAAAGTTAGAAGGCAGTTTCCGTTTTTAAAGGATGCAGATAGGTTTACGATTGATTAATTAAGAACCAATGATCAAATTGCAATTTTCAGACAAATAGTAAAACGATTAATAGATAAGAACCAATGTTCAAATCACAATAATCAGACAAGATTGATCGATTTAACAATCTAACAATTCGTTCATTAAACAATTAACCAGTTAACCAATTTAAACAATTAACCTCCTTTAACAATTACCAAACAAATGTTTAACCGCCGTAAATTTATAAAAGCATCCGCCCTATCTGCCGGATTACTTGCCATTGATAAAAGCAGCATAGCTGAAGTGCTTCCCCACAAAGATTCAAAAGCAGCAAATTTCCCGATTGTGATTTCTACCTGGGATTTTGGTATTGCAGCAAATGCGGATGCATGGAAAGTATTATCATCAGGCGGACGTGCGCTGGATGCTGTAGAACAAGGTGTATGGGTTCCGGAAGCAGACGAAAAAAATCAATCGGTAGGCTATGGTGGTCTACCAGACCGTGATGGACGTGTAACCCTTGATGCCTGCATTATGGATGAACAAGGCAATTGCGGTGCTGTTTTAGCCCTCGAATATATTAAACACCCCATTTCAGTAGCCCGTAAAGTAATGGAAAAAACGCCCCATGTAATGCTGGCCGGCGATGGCGCTTTGCAGTTTGCATTGGAACAGGGCTTTAAAAAAGAAAATCTCCTAACTCCTGCAAGCGAAAAAGCATGGAAAGAATGGCTAAAAACGGCAAAATATGCGCCGGTAATGAATATTGAAAATAAACTTTACGAAAAAGCCGCGCCGCAAAAATTACCAGGAAATCAATATAACCACGATACCATCGGGATGTTAGCGATTGATGCAAAAGGAAACATTTCTGGCGCCTGTACCACCAGTGGTATGGCTTATAAATTACATGGACGGATTGGCGACAGTCCGATTATTGGTGCAGGTTTATATGTAGATAATGAAATTGGAGGGGCAACCTCTACCGGTGTGGGTGAAGAAGTGGTAAGAAATGTAGGTTCATTTTTAGTGGTGGAACTGATGCGCCAGGGTTATAGTCCGGAAGCAGCCTGTAAAGAAGCCGTGATGCGCATCATCAAAAAGAAACCTGAAACAGCCAAAAACATACAGGTTGGCTTTTTAGCCATCAATAAAAAGGGTGAATACGGTGCTTATGCCATTCAGCAAGGCTTTAGTTATGCAGTTTGCAATGCAGAAAAACAGGATCTTTTAATTAAAGGTAAAAGCTATTATTAGGATATAGATCCATCGAACAAAATAAACGCAATCTAATATGGGCTTATTATCTAAAATTTTCGGAAAAAAGAATGTAGAAGAACGCAAGGACGAACCAGACATGGTTTATGTACCTGGCGAAGATGAACGCATGAACTGGGCGATTGAAAAGGCGAATTTAACGCTTTGGTATTTTGAAGAAAGCCTGGCTAATCCTCAGCCACATCATGCTTATTTCTCTGTTAAAGTCCATATTATAGACGGCGAAAATAGCGAGCATATTTGGCTTACTGAACCTCATTTTGATGATGAAGGCAATCTTTTTGGTACCGTAGGTAATGAACCTGTAAGTGTGGGCACGGTGAAACTTAACCAGAAGATTGGGATCGATCGCGACCTGATATCAGACTGGATGAGTATTGAAAATGGCCGATTAATTGGCGGTTACACCATACGGGCGATCAGAGATGGTATCCCAGAAAAAGATAAGGCCGAATTCGACAGTAGTGTTGGCTTATATATTGATGAAGGTATAGATTACTTCAGGCCAAACGCTGATACTCCGGAAGGTGCAATATTAGCTCTGGAGAATGCTTATAATGCTAAGGATCTTGAAGCTGCAATAGCATGTAAAGATTTCTCTGAGGAAGCAAGAATCATGCTTTCCAAACTGAAAATGGAGTTAGATGATGACATCATCAATGAAACAGCAGAAGTACTTAAATTATCTTTTATCAATAGTACTGAAGAACATGGCTTTCCTGATTTTTCAGGTCTTCAGAATGCTTTTCCTGAACGGAAAAAAATTGATGATTCCCATTGGGTAATTACTGAGATATGCTGGTTTCCGGATGGTGGAAAATCAACGCAGCTACTCAATACCTATAAATCGCCAAAAGGTTGGGTTGTTTTAGGGCTGGCAGAAACAGAAGAATAATTCAAGTTATATCCATTTATTAGTAGAAATGAAAAGTGATCTAATCACAAAAAACGCATGTTTAGAAGTCTGCGCAAATTCCTATGCGTCAGCATTGGCTGCTCAAAATGGCGGTGCTAAAAGAGCTGAATTTTGCGATAACCTGGCCGAGGGCGGTACTACACCAAGTTATGGTCAGCTGGCATTAGCCAAGAAAAACCTGTCCATCGAAATCTGGCCGATTATTCGCCCGAGGGGTGGCGATTTTTTATATTCCGACACCGAATTTGAGTTAATGAAAGAAGATATAAATATCTGCAGATCATTAAATTGCGAAGGTATTGTTATAGGAATACTGAAGGAAGATGGCGCCATTGATAGAGAAAGGTGTGCTGAATTAATCGAATTGGCTAAACCAATGGCAGTAGCTTTTCACAGGGCTTTTGATATGAGTAATGATATGGATCAGGCACTGGAAGATTTAATCGAACTCGGCATCAAAAGAGTGCTTACTTCTGGTGGTGCATCTTCAGCTGCATTGGGTGCAGAAAAACTATCTCAATTGATTAAAAAGGCAAATGGAAGGATCACAATCATGCCTGGCGCCGGAATAAATGAAGGCAACATCCAGCAACTCATTAACCAGACGGGAGCAACAGAATTTCATGCTTCGGCAAAGGAATTTGTTCAAAGTAAAATGAAATTCAGAAATACTGAAACCAAAATGGGCAGTATTGAAGATGAATACCGTTACGAATTAACTTCTGAAATTAAAGTGAAAGCCTTGGTTGATTGTATAAATGAAGCGGTTAACTGAGAACAAATAGTCGTCGTTTAAAACGAGGAATAGTAAGATTTGCATTTCTGATGCCTGATGATTAAATTTAATAGCGATAAAATTGCCTTTCACCTCCATCCCCGTTACTCCAAAGGTATCACTTTGTAACACACGAGTACGATAAAACTGATCAGAAACAACTTGATATACTAAAAATTGTTATTTTAGCTTTGCAGGAAGGGAATAGTGATTTTTACATAGGCCTTTGTTTCATAAACCCGGTAGAAGCGGCAGCCTCCGATCTTTTATCGGAGCTATAGCGTATAACGGGACTGCATTTTCCGAAGCACTACTGTACATTCATTTCCTAATAAAAATTTGACGACTATAAATGGCACGAAAAAATCATTTAACAGAGGGTGCTTTGGCTACGCTCCGACTGACAAACTACTGTGATGCATAAAAACTAAAAATGAAAATAATCTTCAAAACCTACAATTTCCTGGTGCTATTTGCCACACTTCTTTTGGTAGTCTCATTTTTCATTCCCGTGTCAAGCCTGGATATCAATTTTCACTATACCTATTATGTGATGACAAATATTCAGTTCATCAGATTTTGGGTGATACTTTTATTCATTTTAGCCTTATTTTATAGATTACTGGCCCGGTATATGGCCTGGGAAATTTTGAGCTGGCTACACATCTTATTGTCTATCCTTTTGCTTCTAGCCTATTTGTATATCCAATATAGTTATATAAAGTCGCTTGCAGTAATTGAGTTAACCAATGAAGGTTCATTGGCTTATTTCAAACGATTAAATATCCAGCTTGCTACTCTTGGGATGGGATTTCTATTGGTTCAATTGCTACCCATAATTAATTTAATTATTGGCCTGTTGAAACGCAGACGATCTGCGCTTAAAAATAACGTATCTACAACCTAGTCTTAAATCTCTAACCCTTAAGTATCTTTAAGTTCATTGGTCTTTGTGGCTAATCAACTCCGAACGCCCAATCCAAGCTTTGTGGTAAATAGACTCTGGATTAAGGACTAAAAACCTACCCCAATGTTTCCTTCATTAAACGGGTATAAAACTCTTTAAGCGATATGCCCATCGCAGCTACCTGTTGTGGAATAAAACTTGTGGCCGTTTGTCCGGGGATGGTATTGATTTCGATAAAATAAAATTTCCCGGTTTCGTGTTCGAGGAAATAATCAACACGTACCACTCCCCTGCAATTTAGTTTTTTATATACATCCGTAACCACTTGTTGCACACGTTGCAATTCTTCCTCATTCATGCGGCCAGGGGTAATTTCTTCTGTTGCGCCGGGTGTATATTTCGCTTCGAAATCGAAAAATTCATTTTGGGGAATTACTTCTGTTGTAGGTAAAACAATGATTTTTCCTTCGGCACCAAACACACCGATCGAAAATTCCCTTCCGCTTACAAATTCTTCAATTAAAATCTGGGTATCTTCTTTAAAGGCCTTATCAATGGCTTCGTCAAGGTCATCGGCGTGTTTTACCTTACTCATGCCAATGCTGCTCCCGCCACTATTGGGTTTCACAAAATAAGGTAGTCTTAAATCATGTTTAATCTGGCTTAAACTGTAATTTCCACCTTTGAATATCTGAACGGATTTCGCCGTATACAAGTTATCAATCCCTTCAACTATGGCCTTGGTGTAACCCTTGTTCATCGTTATTGATGAAGTCAAGGCATCGCAGGTGGTGTACGGAATACCCAACATATCGAAATAACCCTGCAATTTTCCATCTTCACCAGGCGAACCGTGAATGGCAATAAAAACACCATCAAACTTTACCCTGCGGCCATCAAGCGTTAAGGAAAAATCATTTTTATCAATTTCAATCTTAACAGAATCAGCTGGCTCATAAAACCATCCTTTTTCGTTCAGCATAATTTTATAAACATCGTATAAATTAGGGTCGATGTTCTGGGCAATTGTTGCTGCACTTTTTACCGAAACAACCCATTCGCCTGTGGTACCGCCTGTTAACAACGCAATAGTTTTCTTCATGTCAGAAATCCTTTTATAAATAGAAATTGAATATAAATATATCCCCAAAAATATAAATATCTTTGTGCTTTGATCACATTAACGGAACAATTATTGAAGAGAGGGATTGAATGAGAGAATTAGTGAATGATTGAATTAGTGAAGGATTGAGTGAGGGAGAGAATGAATGAATTTTCAAATGATTGGAAGGCGATTTAGATTCTATAATTCAATCAATAATTAAAATAGTTACATTTGAGCTTATACGCATAAACCCCATTTAAGATACATGTCTAAATTTATAGATTACTTAAAAACCAAATCGTTTAGAAACAACATTTTAGCTGCCATAATCACCGTTATTGCATTGCTCCTCATTGCATTTTTTAGCTTAAGATATTATACCAAACATGGCGAAGGTTTAAATGTGCCTATGGTAAAGGGCCTTTCTTTTGAACAGGCAGTAAAAAAACTGGAAGATGCCGGATTAAAATACGAAGTAGATTCTGTTTTTATCATGGATCAGCCTGCCGGGATCGTAATTGATCAGGATCCTGATCCCAATACTTTTGTAAAAGATAACCGTACCATTTATTTAACCATTAACGCAGGTAAAATCCCAAATACAAAATTCCCGGATATTGCGTTTAAAACCTTACGCGAGGCGCAGGCCATTATCGAAAGTTCTAGATTAAAACTGGGCGATACTACCTACAAACCGGATGTAAGCCGCGATGTAGTACTGGAAGCCTCTTTTGGTGGTCAGCCGATTGCTGCAGGACAAATTGTTCCGGTGGGTTCGAGGATTAACCTGGTACTGGGTGATGGCCGCGGAAACGAAGAAGTAGACATTCCGCAATTGATGGGCTTAACCATGGATGAAGCGAAGTTTAGCTTGAGGGGCTCGAACCTCAGTTTAGGTACCATTATTTATGATGGACCAGTAACCGACAGTGCTGCCGCCATTATTATAAAACAAGACCCCATGTTAGTTGATTCGTTAACAAAAGTACCTCTAGGCACTAAAATCAACATTACACTATCCAATAAACAACAATAACATACGCATACGATACAGATGACTGAAGTAGAAAAAAAGACCATGAGCACAGGCAAAAAAGCAGCAATAGTAATTGCGCTGATTGTTATTCTAATTGCCGGTTACTTTGCACTGAATATTTACAGGCTTTATTTTGCCCCTAACGTTACCGAGAACCAAAAATATTTATACATCAAAACAGGCAGCAGTTATGACGATTTACTTGCTGAAATCAAAAAGAAAGACCTGGTAAAAAGCATCGGTACTTTTACTGCAGCTGCCGGAAAGATGAGCCTGGCAACAAGTGTTAAACCTGGCCGTTACCGTCTGAAAAAAGGAATGACCAACCGTACCTTAATTAACCTGATCAAAGCCGGAAACCAGGATCCTGTTAAACTGAAATTCCAGAATATCCGTAAGAAAGAAAATTTTGCGGCTTACCTGGCCAGTAACCTCGAAGCCGATTCTTTAAGTTTTATCCACGTATTGGATTCAACTGCATTGATCAGCAAATATGGTTTTAACCAGGATAATGTATATGCGATGTTCATTCCGAATACTTACGAAATGTACTGGAATGTTTCGCCGGTTGATTTTTTTGAGCGCATGCACAAGGAATATGATAAATTCTGGAATGCCGACCGTAAACAAAAAGCGGCAAGCTTAAACCTTACGCCTGCGCAGGTATATACTTTGGCCTCCATTGTGGATGGTGAAGCGCTTTACGATAAAGAAATGCCCATTATTGCGGGTCTATATTTAAACCGCCTGAACAAAGGCATTTTATTACAGGCCGATCCAACGGTAATTTTCGCCAATAACGATTTTACCGTAAAAAGGGTAACCGGGAAATTATTGCAGGTACAATCGCTTTACAACACCTATAAATATGCAGGTTTGCCTCCGGGCCCGATTATGATGCCAAGTATTAACGCCATTGATGCCGTATTAAACCGCGATAAAAACAATTACATTTACATGTGCGCCAAAGAAGATTTCTCGGGTTACCATAACTTTGCTGAAACGAAGGCAGAACACGAAATCAATGCAAAAAAATACCGCGAGGCTTTAAATAAAAGAAATATCTTTAAATAATGTATAGCCACAGTACAAAAATCAGGGTGCGCTACGGCGAAACCGATCAGATGGGTTATATGTATTATGGCAACTATGCACAGTATTACGAAGTGGGCCGTGTAGAGATGTTGCGGAGTTTAGGCATGAGTTACAGTTCTATGGAAGCTGATGGCATTATGATGCCTGTATTGGAGCTGAAATGTAAATACATCAAACCTGCACTATACGACCAGGAGATTACTGTTAAAACCATTGTTAAAACTTTGCCCGGCATACGCATTTTCTTTGAATACGAACTGTATAATGAAAATGAAGAACTGATCAACATTGGGGCCACTACACTTGTATTTGTCGACATGAAGAAAAACAAGCCCACCAACCCTCCCGAAAACTTTATGGAAAAATTATCGGTATTTTTTAATTAACAGCTACAATGGAATGGTTACACCGGCAATTATTACATCTTAAGCTCTATTCCAGATTTATAGAATGGACTAAGGGATGTATTTTGCCTGGATTTAGCCCGCTCCCCTTATATACGGTTGCGACCTTTTTCTTCCGGGAAATTGGCAAAGCTACTTTAGTTAACAAGGCATCATCCTTGGCTTATAATTTCATGTTGGCAATTTTCCCTGCCATTATCTTTTTATTTACGTTAATCCCGTATATACCAAAGAAAATTGGTTTTCAGGATCAATTAATGTCGTTAATCGCCCTGGTATTGCCTACAAATGCCTATTTAGCTTTCGAAACTACACTGAATGAAATTGTAAATATCCAAAATGGAAGTTTGCTCTCATTAGGTTTTGTTTTGTCTTTGTTTTTTGCAACCAATGGTGTACATAATTTAATGGGTGCATTTAACCGTTCATCACTGATTGTAGAAACCAGAACCTGGCTAAAACGAAGGTTGGTTGCAATTATATTAACCGTAATTATTGCCTTATCTGTTATTGTTTGTATTGCTGCAATGGCTACGGGCGAGATTTTATTAAGTTATTTACAAAGGGAATTACACTATAAAGGTGGCATTACCCTTTTTGCCATCAAAATTGTTCGCTGGGCTTTACTCGGTATTTTATATTTTATTACTGTTTCTATTTTATACCGATATGGACCTGCACACGCTAAAAAATGGCGCTTCTTTAGCGCAGGTTCATGGCTGGCCACCATTCTGGCCTTTCTTACCATCTGGGGATTTTCCTTCTACATCAATCATTTTGCCTCTTACAATAAGGTTTATGGCTCCATCGGGACGCTGATCGTGGTGATGATCTGGCTTTACCTCAATTCGCTCATTTTATTGATCGGTTTTGAATTGAATGCCAGCGTTGATGTAAGCAAACGGAGTGTTAAAATCATCCGCCCTACCTTCAATCTATTCAAAAAATCGGAGCCAATTGAAGAAAACATCCGGAAGAAATAATTTTTTCTCCCTCTGTGTTAAGTAATTATCAAGTTTATATAAAAAAAACGCTTTCTGAGTTTGCAGATTTAAGCTGAGTTTGTACTTTTGCAGCGGAGAGCTGGCAGAGTGGTCGAATGCGGCAGTCTTGAAAACTGTTGACTGTAACAGGTCCGGGGGTTCGAATCCCTCGCTCTCCGCCAAATGTTTTCAAAAACGAAAAAAGCCTGCAATCGTATGATAGCAGGCTTTTTTCGTTTCTAGGTACCGTCCAAAATTAGTTAACCAACCCATTGAGTGCTGCAAATTTAATTAACGAGGCGGTATTGGTTACGCCGGCCTTTGCCAATAATGCAGCTCTCCTGCTTTCAATACTTCTCCTGCTTAAAAAGAATGTATCTGCAATTTCCTGACTGCTTAATCCATCTGAAATGGCCTGCAAAAGCCGAACCTCCATGACTGAATAACGCCCGTTTTCGCTTAAAAAATTTTGTTGCGGAGAAAAAAACTGCTCTTTAAATGCCCTCACGGCCAATTGGCTCGAAATGTATTCTCCCCCCAAAGCAGTGTGGCGGATGCAAAAGAACAGCTCATCCCTTCCTATATTACTCAGCAAGTAACCTGAAGCACCGGCAAGAAAAACCTCCCTGATCTGTGTAGCAATTGCCACGTTACTGATCACCAGTATAGGTAAGCCTGGCCTTAGGCGTTTTGCCTCCAACAGCCACTCCAGGTTATTTCCTCTTGTTTTGTACAAGCCAGCCATAATCAGATCCACACTGATTCCAGAAAGCAGTAATTCCACCAGTCCGTTGCCAGCGCTTACCACCTCTACCACCTTAAAAGCAGTTTGATCTGAAAGCAATGTTTTGAGGTGATCGAGAATGATAATGTGCGATTCGACTATAATAATTTTTAACATCTGCGTCTGGTTTTCTGGTAACTAATGCTTAACAGCCAGCAAGGTGGCCAGCAGCATGATCGAAATAACACTGATTACACAAACCAGAAAAACGATTTTATCCCTGTTTCTGGTGATGGAAGAATTGATGTCGGGTAGAGAGAACTTAATTTTTTTCATAATAATTGGGAAATAAGAGAGTGAATTATTCTACTGTAACAGATTTGGCCAGGTTTCTGGGCTGATCTACATTGCATCCCCTGATCAATGCCACGTGGTAGGCCAATAACTGGAGGGGGATGGCAGCAAGGATGGGCAGCAGAAATTCATCCGAATGGGGAATCTGAACAACCTCATCAGAAAGTGCTGCCACTTCTCCGCCAGCATTCGAAACAATGGCGATAACCTTGCCTTTTCTTGCCCTTACTTCCTGTATATTGTTGATTATTTTTTCGTGATAGGAATGATTGGTCGCAATAAAAATAACGGTCATTTCTTCATCAATAAGGGCAATTGGACCGTGTTTCATTTCGGCAGCCGGGTACCCTTCGGCATGGATGTACGAGATTTCTTTAAGTTTAAGGGCGCCCTCAAGCGCTACCGGAAAGGCGCATCCACGACCTAAATAGATACAGTTCCTGCTGCGCAACATTCCGTAAGCAATGCGCTGCACCTGATCTTCACATTTCAATGCCTCTTCAACAAATTCGGGCAATTTCCAAAGCGAATGGATACAATTACTGCGTTCTTCTTTCGATAACGTTTCTTTGAGCTGTGCAAGATAAAGCGCCAACATGGTGAGCACCGTTACCTGACCAGAAAATGCCTTGGTAGATGCTACGCCCACTTCGGGGCCTACGTGCGTATAAATTCCCCCATCTGTAGCCCGCGATACGGATGAACCCACCACATTACATATCCCCAAAACAACAGCGCCCATCTTTTTGGCCAAATCAATTGCAGAAAGGGTATCGGCGGTTTCGCCTGATTGGGATATGGCAATTACGAGATCGTTGCTGCGAATAACAGGATCGCGGTACCTAAATTCGGAAGCATATTCAACCTCAACGGGAATACGGGCATACTTTTCAATCAGGTATTCGCCTATTAATCCCGCATGCCAGGAGGTACCGCAGGCCACGATAACAATCCTCTCTGCATTTTTCAATAAACCGTCAAAGGAAGCAATGCCACCTAAGGCAATTTTCCCCTGTTCGGGGTAAACCCTGCCCCGCATACACTCACGAATCGATTTTGCCTGTTCGTGGATCTCTTTAAGCATAAAATGATTGTAGCCGCCTTTTTCAAGCATTTCAATTTCCATTTCCAGCTCCTGTACAAAGGGCACCTGCGGAATGTTATCGAGGTTAAAAATACTGATCCCATCATAAGCCACGCAAGCGATCTCATTGTCGTTCAGGTAAACTATATTTTTGGTATATTCGATAAGCGGAGTAGCATCTGAAGCTACAAAATATTCGTTTTTACCAACACCTATTACCAAGGGACTGCCTTTTCTGGCAGCAATCAGGCGCCCCGGATTATCCTCATCTATAATCACAATTGCATAGGCCCCGGTAACGTTGTGTAATGCCAGCCGAACAGATTCGGCAAGATCAAGTCCTGTACGTTCTTGTACCTCCTCAATCAAATGGATCAGCACCTCGGTATCGGTTTCGCTGGTAAACACATGTCCTTTAGATAAAAGGGCTGTTTTCAGCGAGGCATAGTTTTCAATAATCCCATTATGTACAATGGCCAGTTTTCCGTTCGGAGAAATATGAGGATGTGCATTGGCATCGCTTGGTGACCCATGAGTAGCCCATCGGGTATGAGCAATACCAATTCTGGAGGCAATTTTTATATTGTTACAGGCAGCTTCGAGAACGGCAACCTTTCCTGATTTTTTTACGACTTTAAGTCCATCATCAAGAAAGGCAATTCCGGCACTGTCGTAACCACGGTATTCTAAACGGCGCAAGCCATTAATCAAAACAGGGAATGCCTCCCTGTTTCCTATGTAACCAACTATTCCACACATATTAATTTAGTTAAGATTTTGTACGCTTGAAGATTTTGGGGATTGAAATACATTTTTACAGGTTTTGCCCTTCAAAATGCCAAACAATATTTTCAGGGTGGATCTGTACCATCCTTCGCCTGGGTTTCCCGGGCATAATCCATCAGTAGATTATTGTATTTTTCCAATAAAGCAATGTATTTGTTCATCCAAAAACGGACAGAATAATCCTGTTCTGCATTTGTGCTGCCCTTATAACCCATTGAATGATGGGGATTGGCAAAACCGTCTAACGCAAATTCGTCTGGAAAATCCTTTGAAAAATCATGGTCGATGATGTATCCGATCTCACAAATGATTTCGATACTGAGAAAATCCTTTTGAAACCAGTTATAGATTGAACGCCGGTTAACGTGCATCCTTCGCGATATCTCGCTTATATTTACCGATTTGCGGCGCACGGCCATCTCAACGATTGCTCCATAATGTAAACTCATATAGCTGATTTTATCTGGTTCATTTCAATCAAATGATCTATAGACGGTTAGTATTTCAATTGGCTTTCCGGATAGCGAATACCAGGCAGATTAAACTGCCACCGGGCTATCGAGTTTTTCGAAAACGGAATTATTACTTCTGTATTCGGGTATCATCTTTTTAATAAGGCCAATCATATCAATCTCATTGCCACTGCATTTTGCTTTCCATAAATTGTCCAGCAACTCCTCTACTGCTCCTGACAAATAATGTTTCACACGGGCAATTTTAATTTTACGGTGATGGGTGGCCATTGTTGCCTCTTCGTTATTGAGCAGTTCCTCGTACAGCTTTTCTCCGGGACGCAAGCCGGTAAAAACGATATCGATATCCTTTTGCGGCGCGAGGCCTGCAAGTTTGATCATATTAATGGCGAGGTCGACAATTTTTATGGCTTCGCCCATGTCAAAAACAAAAATCTCACCGCCTTTCCCCATCGAGGCTGCTTCCATCACCAGTTCTACTGCTTCGGGGATGGTCATAAAATACCTGGTAATTTCCGGGTGGGTAACAGTAACCGGTCCACCAGCATCTATCTGGGCACGAAACCGGGGAACTACAGAGCCGTTCGAGCCCAGTACGTTGCCAAACCGGGTGGTAATAAAACGTGTACCTGTATGGTTAAAATTTTCGTTTTCATTATTTTGCAGGGTCTGAATGTAAATTTCGGCAAGCCTTTTAGTTGCCCCCATCACATTGGTGGGGTTAACTGCTTTATCGGTCGAAATCATCACAAACTTTTCAACCTCGAAACGTTTGGAGAGCGAAGCGATATTTTTGGTTCCAAAAACATTGGTCATAATGGCTTCTGTTGGATTGTTCTCCATCAACGGAACGTGTTTATAGGCCGCTGCATGAAATACTAGCTCAGGACGATACAGATCGAAAAGCTGATAAGTCCTGAGCCTGTCCTGAATATTTGCCATAAAAATGACCACCCTGCAATCCGGATAACGGTCCATTAGCTCGAGCTGAAGCTCATGTAGCGGTGATTCTGCCTGGTCGCAAAGGATAATCAGCTCTGGTGAATAACCGATGAGCTGCCTTACAATTTCTGAACCAATAGATCCTGCAGCACCGGTAACCAAAACACGCTTTCCGGTAATCTCTGAAAGAATCTTCTCTTTGTTGAGTACAATGGGCTCGCGCTGCAACAGGTCATTAATATTTAGCTCCTTAATCTGGCTATTGGATAACCTCCCACAGGCCCATTGGCTCGGAGGCGGCAAGAGCGATACTTTTATATCTTCACTCATGCACTTGTCTAATATGCTTTTCCGCTCGCCATAATCGAGATCATCGCCACAGATGAGTACCTTTTCGAGCTTAAATTTTTTCTTGAGGTAACTGATCGATGAGGAATGGTAGATTTTTTTCTGCTGGATATACTTCCCAACCTTATCCGGATCGTTGTTAATGTACCCCAAAATATTAAAGTTGTTCTCCCTTTGTGCTTCAAGTGCCTGTTTCAGAATGATGGCCGATCCGGTTCTACTGTAAATTAAAACCGTTTCTACCTTATGCTCTGACGGGATATTCAAATGGTTATAGCCCTGCCTCACATAAACCCGCAACAGTATGAGCAATGAACTAGAGATGAAAAAATTGAAGATCAGCGCAAGATTAAATCCCGTCCACCCTTTTTTGAGATAGGGTGTAACAATGAGTTCTATAAATAGCCAATAACAAATGCCAGATATAAGCGTGGCCATAAAAATCCGGTATACATCATCGAGGTTAGCGTACCTTACAATTCCGGTATGGATACGCATCGCCAGGAATACAGAACTCGTAATAAGCAGGTAGCTAAAAAGATAGATAAAAAAATAACCACGCTGTACAATCGAAAAATTGAACTGCATCACCACAAATAAGGAAAGCGATAAAGACCAGCATACAATGACCTGATCAATCAAAAAAATCAACCATCTCGAGCGGGTTCTGCCCTCAGTTTGTTTCCGTACCATATTCTTCTTGTATAATAGCTCCGCTGTAAATGATGGGTTTTGGCGAGAAATTGCGCTCAAATGCCCCGATAATTCTCGACATATCTTCTTCGTCCATCGCCGATCCTGATGGAAGACAGATCCCATTCTGAAAAAGGCGATCGCTCACACCTGAGCCGAAATAAAGGTATTGCGAAAACAGTGGCTGCAGGTGCATCGGCTTCCAGATGTACCTCACTTCAATATTTTCGGCCTCGAGTGCCTGCCTGAAATTTTCGACCTCAAAATGTTCCGATTCGTTCACAACAAAAGCAGTAAGCCACCTGTTGGAGAAATAATGTTGGTTTGGTTCTTCCTGAAAACTGATTCCGATTGTCCCCGAAAGGCTTTCCCTGTACCTGTTGAATATTGCACGCCTTTGCGAAATCCTCATGGGCAGCATTTCCATCTGTCCCCTGCCAATTCCAGCAGCAATATTGCTCATGCGATAGTTGTAGCCAATTTCGGTATGCTGAAAATAGGCACAGGATTCTTTTGCCTGACAGGACAGAAAACGGGCCTTTGCCACCAATGCAGCACTTTTAGATACCATGGCCCCGCCACCTGAAGTGGTAATGATTTTATTGCCATTAAAAGAAAAGATCCCGATGGCGCCAAAAGTTCCGAGTTTTCTTCCCCTAAATGTTGAGCCCAAAGCCTCGGCAGCGTCTTCCAGAATTGGAATTCCGTACCGTTCGCCTATTTCAACAATCTCTTCTATCAATGCGGGCATGCCATAAAGATGTACCACAATAATGGCTTTTGGCTTTATTCCGGCTTCAAGCCTATTTTTAATGGCCTGTTCCAGAAAAAACGGCGACATGTTCCAGGTTTGAGATTCGCTATCGATAAATACTGGCCTTGCGCCAAGGTATAAAATAGGATTAGCAGAGGCTGAAAAAGTAAGTGATTGACAGATAACCTCATCACCTGCCCCTACACCCAACAGTACCAGCCCCAAATGAATGGCTGCTGTGCCCGAATTTAAGGCCGCCACCTGTGTACCATCGCCAAGGAAGCCCGCGATATCCACCTCAAAGCCATCAACATTTGGCCCTAGAGGTGCTACCCAATTGGTATCGAATGCATTTTTTACATACATGATCTCCTGTCCGCTCATGTGCGGAGGAGAGAGATAGATTCTTTTACTCATAACCTTATCTTATTTAAGTTCTTATTAATGGATACTGGATTTTACCAGGTTACTGTTTTTCCAATGCGCGATAAGCAGGGAAGAAATCATTGTCTTTTGCTTCGTCTGAAGCCATTTTGGCTTTAAGCCGGTCATATTCTGCCTGATTGTTGATGTATCTCCAGGTGCGGAATGAAAGCAAGCGGTCTGAAAAACCTGATTTCCAAAAGAAAAGTGAATCATTTTTACCCCCAACTCCTCCTCCCAAATGAAGGTATCTCATCCCACGGTCTCTACCGATCCTGCTTGCCTCATGTATGAGAAGTTTTGTAGGCGAAAGGTGCAGGAACTCTGTTTTGGTTGCCAGCAAGTGCACCTGAATAATATCGTTGGTGTAAACGAAGAATCCTGCCGCAATGGCAATTCCATCCAGGTACAACATTAAGGGCAGTGATAAAAACTCTTCGGCTCCGATCAGCTCTTTAAAATACTGCAGGTCGAAATGATAATAATTATCGGCCCCTATCCGCTTCATATTCTCGGTATAAATGGAAACAAATGTTTCCAACTCTGCTGCTGTTTCTACCACTTTAACCGAGGGCGAACTTTCGGCAAGGGCATGAATGGAGTTTTTAACAGATTTTCGGTAATGCCTGGTCTGCTGTTCGATGGAGCTTTCGAGATCGATGTAAACGGTAGATCCGTTCTCATACACACCGCCGATATCATCCAAAAGCGCTACCTGATGCAGTAAGGGATGTAACCTGCTAAAGGCACAAACGATTTTTTCCTGCGCCATAAAATCAAGAAATGCTGCTCTAAAGGCCAATAGGAACTCCCTGCTAAGTTCCTCTACATCGAGGTTGGTTATTGGACCAAGGTATCCGTAAGCAGAAGTGAGGTCGAAGCATTCGCTTCCATTTATGGCCCTTTTAATTAGCGGTATGGCTATAAAAGCAGCTTCTTTTTCATAAACGAACAGAAAAGCCTCTCCATTTTTAATGTTATGGTGATAATACCAGGAATGATAGAAATCGTAGTATTTAGCCTTTTGCACATAATCTCTCCATTTATCACCTTCTTCTATTTTAATAATCGTATAGTTCATAGTTTATAATTTTGTTGTAGAGAGCATATCCCTTAATTCGGAAATGCCAAGTGAATAGGTTATGGTTCGATCGATTAACGGGAGCTGGAGCTGTTGCTCAGCAACCAGGCAGATTTTGGAAATGCCCATCTGCCCGTTGAGGTACTTGATTAAAATCTTTGCGTCATCGATGTGTGCTCCGTTTATCCTTGCCCGATCACCGTTAATCACCGTTCCCATTGGATTGTTGTTAGCATAAAGCTGCAGGAAACCGTAAGGGTCGGTAATTGTAGAACAGGTGGTTATAGCCTTCTGAAGTTGATTATCATGCTCTGGCACCTTATTTAAATACCAGTTTTTGCCTGGGCTGGCTTCCATTTTCCAATGCTGATAAATGGCCATGGCCCTTTGGTTGCTGTAAAAGGTTTCGAGCTTTAGGGAGCTGAATTCATCATTACCGTACTTTTCTAATAGTAATCCGAGAATGCCCGAAAGTAGCGTTGCAGCCAGGTTACCACCCCTAAAATGCTCCAAAACAACAATCTGGTTGAGAAAAATATCCCGCTCTTTACGGGTTAATATGGCAAACGCCAGCATCTGCTCTCCTAATGGATCAATTAACTGGTATATCCAGAAATTATCCTCATCCAGCGAGGCCATTCTCAGGTATTTAGCGTAACTAGGGTCGTGATAGATAAAAAAACCAGAAACCTGAGTATGATAAGTGTTCCGTAACAGTAGTGCAATGTGATCGATAGCTATACGTTCGTTAGCGTGAAGGCGTTTGAGCCGATAACTACCGGACAACATCTGCCTGCCTTTCCTCGTTAAGATCAGCAATCAAATAGGTCTCATCTACAACCACATCACGGGAAAGTATAATATTGATAACTGTTTTATAAATGATAAGCACATCAAGCTTAAAAGACACATTTTCTACATAAAATACATCCATACGTAGGCGCTCGTCCCAATTTGCATTGTTACGACCATTAACCTGGGCCCATCCTGAAATACCCGGGCGTACACTGTGGCGTTTTTTTTCTATTGGCCGGTAATAATCCAGGTACCTCATAAAGAGTGGTCGGGGACCAATCAGGCTCATCTGTCCACAGATCACATTAATCAGCTGTGGAAGTTCATCAAGCGATGATTTTCGCAGAAAACGGCCAAAGGCTGTTAGCCTAACCTGATCGGATGCCAGTTCACCATCCGGTGCCTTCACCGAGTTCATCGTCCTAAATTTAAAAAGCATAAATGGCCCTTCGTTTTTACCTGCCCGCTCTTGCATAAAGATGGGCTGGCCTCCTGTGGTGAAGAGTAAAACCAGAAGGATAATCAGCATTACCGGCGATACCAGGATAAATATGGTTAAGGCCAATAAAATATCCAGTAGCCTTTTCATTTTTGAATTGTACATGGTTTTAGGAGCGTAGCTGTTAATTTTTGTTGTTATATTTCTGAATCTGAAGTTGGTATTCTGAAAATATCTGCCCGATCAGCAGATCGCTTTCATATCGGCTTTGGATAATTGCCCTGCTGGCAGTAGCCATGTTTAACCTTTCGGTTGGTGTGGCATGAAGCCTTGCCATGGCCTGTTCTAAATGGGGAATGTTTTTAACCGGAACGATCAGCCCGTTTAAACCCTCATTAATAATTTCGTTGCAACCGTTAATGTTACTTACAATACAGGGAACCCCCATTGCGCCTGCCTGCATAATTACATTGGGGAAACCCTCGCGGTAACTCGGAAATACAAACACATCGCTGATGGCCAAATATTTCCGGATATCGGTTTGAAAATCCAGCCACCTGATTCCCTCATGTTCATTAATGAGCTTATGAATGGCAGCTGGCAGCGGATCGAGTTCGTTTTCGAAAGGACCAACCAATAATAAGATCATCCGTGGGTTTTGCTTATAGAGGTTGCAGAAAGCACTCACCAGTTCTGATATGCCCTTATCGCCAACCATCCTGCCAATGAAACAATAAACAAATGCGTCATCTTTTAATCTCAGGGCAGTTCTGGTTTCAGTTTTTGCAGCAATAATTCCTGGTAAATCCGGGTTAAACACTGCGGTATCAATCCCCCCAGTGCTGCCCCTTCCAATTACTTTGATTTTTTTTCCTGTGCAATACCTTCGGTCTATCATCAGGCGCATCATATTTGGCGAATTGGCATATATGTGGGTGGCGCAGGCCGAAGTAAGTATTTCAGTGATGCCCATTGTCCATTTGAGTAAGCCTTTTTTTTCGAGAACAGGTAAACCTGCTACTGTATGGAGCCTGATGGGTACCCCCACCAGTTTTGCGGCAATCATACCAAGCAGGCCCGCTTTGGGGGTGTGGGTATGTACTATACTGGGGCGTTCGGCAAGCATTACCCTGCAGAGTTTAAAAATGCCGACAAGATCCTGTAGCGGTGTTACCCTACGGGTCATGTTTACGGCCTTAATCCTTACGGGTGCCTCCTTTCCTACCTGTTGCAGGGCATCGCCAGCCGAGGAAACGGCCAGTACATCAAAATACTGACTCATAAACACAAGCTGTTTTTTGAGCAGCACCAATAAGGAAATTGGCACAGTGGTAATCCTCATCAGTTTGTGTTTCATTGCTTGCGTAGCTTAGCGGTGATAAACCTGGGCATCAAATACAGTACGCCCAATTTTAAAAGATAGAAGGTGTTCTGCTTCAACTCATTTTCCCTGAAAGCCCTGAACAAGTAGCGATAAGGAATGGTCCAATTGCGGGCATGATTGAAATAAGCGATATTGGCCAGGGTTTTCCAATAGATGGATTTATAATTTTCTACGCTTGTTTGAGGTTTTTTTTCGGCAATAATACCTGCAATTTCTTCCAGTTTTGAAGTAATTTCGGTATCGCTTGAGTGGTGGACATACATCATGTGTTTCACCTCGTTAAAAGAGGCTTGTGCATTGTATTTTTTTACGGTTTGTAATGGCAGTACCCGGTAATGGTAGAGCGGCCTGGCAATGGTATGTACCTTTGCTCCCCTCGAGAGGAACCTGAGCCATAGTTCGCCATCCTGCGAATAATAGAACCTTTCGTCATAAAGCCCAACATTGATCAGGGAAGATTTTTTTATGAAAGTGCTGCCATGGGTAAATATGGCGCGTCTTTCCAGCAGGTCTGTCCACGGGTCGGTGATGGCAGAATAACTATTGTTCTCGCAAACGATATCGCCATTAATATCAATTACATAACAATCACTGCCAATCAGGTCGGTTTCGGGATGGGCCTCGGCATAAGCCGCTTGAATGGAAAAACGCTCAGGAGCAGACCTGTCGTCGGCATCGTGACGGGCAATGTACTCGCCTTTTGAAAACAGGATTGCCTTGTTCAACGATTTTGGAAGGCCAATATTTTTTTCATTGGAAATAAGGATAATGCGACTGTCGAGATTGGCATACTGCCTGATAATATCAGCACTGCTATCTGTAGAGCCATCATCAACAATAATTAGTTCGAAGGCTTTATGGTTTTGGCTGAGAATGGAATCAATGGCTTCACTGAGGTACTCCTCCGCATTGTAAACCGACATAATAACGGAAATCAACATAGTATTTAATTTAGTTTTGGATCAACATTTTATTTTCTGGCAGCGGAGAATCTGCTAATAATGGTTTATAAAATTCTGCCTCCTGCAACATGTTCTGTTGCATGTTGCAGGAAGCGATAATCCATTCTCTTGCATTTTCACCTATTTTTTGGGCTTTCAACGGATTGGACAACAAGCGGTTTACCGCGCTGGCCAATACATTTACATGCTGGCCGATTAACAGGCCCGTGTAATCCTGACTAATGCATTCGGCTATGCCCGGCACATTGGTACCGATACAGGGAAGCCCGCACGACATGGCCTCTAACAGGCTTTTTGGATTACCTTCGTACTCAGATATAAGGATGTACATCCGGGCAAGGTTATAGTATTGGGGAAGCGCTTTGTTATCTACTCTTTTGATCCATTTAATGTTGTCTTTTGTATGGGTTATTGCTTCTATTTCACCAGACAGTGAACCATCGCCAATGACCAATACGCTACAACTCGTTTTCTTCAGAAAATCAGTAAGTAATCTGATATTTTTCACCTTTTCCAACCTTCCCACAAAAAGTACATCTACTTGTTTTGGCGTATTATCAGGCTTAAAAAGTTCAAGATCTATAGAATTATGAATGGTTGTTATTTTATTCGGATCAATGTGATATTCCTCTTTAATAAAACGTTCGGCACTTTTTGAGGTAACCAAAATCCGGTCGCAATAAGAAAAAGCGATTTTTTCCATGAAGCGCCATAAACGTCCCCTTGGTTTTAAATGGCTATGGTAATAGCCCATCCTGATGACCAGTTGAATATTGAAAAGCACTTTGATTAAAAGTCCAAATGCACTGGCAGCATACTGGTTTGTTTTGGCAATTTTTATTCTTTTAAAACTGCGGAAGAAGAGCACCGGCGAAACCAGGTGATACAACAAATTCTGTACTGAAAATGGAATTCCTTTTGGAATCCAGCCGGGCATTTCGAGCACGCTTGCCCCTTCAATACCTGTTAAAAAGCTTTTTTCGTTTCTGCCGTAACTGTAAACAATGAGCCGAAGCCCGGTTGCAGCGCATATTTTTTGGTAAATATCAAGTTCCCTTGAGAGCAATCCCGTTTTGTCCCACTGCGCAAGGCTCATATTCGGGGTCATGATGAGCAGAAGTGAATCTTTCATTTTTTATTTGTTTGGCAATCTGTTGATTGGGAATACTAACCGGGAGATCAGTATTTAATTAATTTGAAGGCAGTCCGGAGAACACGTTATGGATAAAGGCGCCGGGGTTACGTTCTGCCAGAAAGGCGTCCATCGCCGAACGTTCAGGATTTTTATTCAACATGGCCTCCTGCAACCCTGCATAAAGTTCATTTACCGATCCGGGATTTACCTTGATGATACCTGGAATATCTTCAATACCTCCAGCGCAGCGTGTGCTTACTACCGAATCGTTTACGGCCATCATTTGCAGCAATACATTTGGAAAACCCTCCATAATGGATGGGATAACACATACCCGTGCCGATTTGAAATAAGGATATGGATTTTCCTGGTAACCGATCAACATCACGTTTTTGTCTATCCCCAGTTCTTTAATCAATAAATTGAGTTCGGCATGTAGCGGTCCGGCACCCAAAATAACCAGGCGTAAATCGGGATGTTGTACCAATAACCGCGAAAACGCTTTAATCAACAGATCGAAGCCTTTTATAGCAATGAGCCGACCCGCAGCGCATATATATTGGCCCACAACCGGCGAACTTTCAATTGCTGCCATCACCAGGGCTTTATCAAGGTTTAAAGGATTGGGAACAACCCTAACCACATTTTCGCCAAGGTATGTTGCGTTGGCCAACAGTTGACTGGCCATTGCATTGCTCTGGCAGATTACCCGATCCAATGCCGGATAGCCTAATCTATAAAGCAACAGATAAAGCCGTTTTTTTAAGCCGTTGTATCTTTCAAATATTGAAGTAGATTCTCTCACAATGAGTACGCCTTTCAAATAACCTACACGCCCCATTATCCCGATTACCGCATTGAGGTAAGCATGCGAACTAACAAGTGTGAAATTACGATAACGATAGAGGGCAAACGGAAGCCTGATGAAACCCATTAACAGGCTGCTTTTACTCAGGTATTGTGCCTTTTCGGGGTCTATTTCTGAAAGTTTACTGGATTTCGCGCTCAGTAAAAAGAGCATCTGCGCATTCGTTTGTGCAGCAATCAATCTGAGGCACTGTTCAGCCCCTCCCATCTGGTCGGAGAGCGAAAGTACCAGTATGTTGGTTTTCATTGGCTCAAAGGCTCATCTAAAACGCTTAACTCTTGCGGAGCTTTCTGTTTGGCGTAATAAACCGAATACCAATCCACAAAATGTTTCACCCCGGTGGCTACATCTACGTGTGGCTGGTAACGGAAATCATTTCTCATTTCATCTATATCCGACCAGGTTTCGGCAATATCGCCAGCCTGCATCGGCATCAATTCGCGCATTGCTTTTACGCCCAATTGCTTTTCAATTTCGGTAATAAATTCTTCTAAGGGAATCGATTTTCCTCTTCCAATATTATAAACATGATAAGGAATGGCTGTTTTCCCTGTGCTAGCAATACCTCTGGCTGCCTTTTCAATTACTTTAACTATTCCATCAACAATATCGTCTACATAAGTGAAATCTCGTTTCATATTACCCTGATTAAATACCTGAAGTGGTTTTTGTTCGGAAATGGCTTTGGTAAAGAGAAACATGGCCATATCTGGTCTTCCCCAAGGACCGTAAACGGTAAAGAACCTCAAACCCGTTGTTGGCAGACCAAAAACGTGGCTATACGAATGTGCCATCAGCTCGTTACATTTTTTGGTTGCGGCATACAGCGAAGCGGGCTGATCGGTATTTTCTCCAGTACTAAAAGGCAATGTGGTTCCTAGGCCATAAACACTCGATGAACTGGCGTAAACCAGGTGGCGCACGGCCGATTTTCTGCTGGCCTCCAAAATGTTAAAAAAGCCCTGTATGTTGGAATCGATATAACGCTGAGGTTGGGCAATGCTGTACCTTACCCCTGCCTGAGCCGCTAAATGGCACACCAGATCGAAGCCGCTGTTTTCGAAAAGCGAAAAAATTGCAGGCTGATCAACAAGGTCCATTTTATAGAATTTTAGATTTGGGTATTTTAAATTTGAAGAAAATGGAATTGAGCTTATATCTGCACGGCTAATGCCGAGTTCGCTCAAACGGTCGTATTTGAGCCCAACATCATAATAGTCGTTGATATTGTCGATACCGGTAACTTCGTAGCCCAGTTGCAGCAATTCTCGGGTAAGGTGGAAACCGATAAAACCGGCACACCCTGTTACTAAAATTTTCATATCTATTGGTTTTGGTTTTTGGATGATTGATTTTTAAAGGAGGGTGCTTACAGGCTGTTCATGATCTTTTTGATCACTTTGTTGAAAACCACCGTGGGTGAAAAATACCTCCGCTTGCCGTCAAAAACGATGGTATCCGCCAAAAGGCTAATGTTGTGCAATCCTTTATCGTATGGTGCTTTTGGCTTTACTTCAAACAGATCTTCACTTTCAAACTGATCCGGACTGAGCGCTGTAATCTGATTGATCATGACCGAGCCCCCATAGGTAATTTCCATGTTTTGAGTAGGTCGGTAAAGCTTGTTGCCCACCACAAAAAGATTGCCTGCACTTCTAAAATTTTTATTGTCGGTGGCAATCGGATTTTTTTGATGAGGAACAAACTCATCTTCCAATGTGGCCGCATGATAGATGTAGAATACATTTGGCATGCCGCTTACACTGGTGAATAACCAAAACCGCCCCTCATGGAATACAATGGAACTGTCTACAAACCGCTTTCCTTTAACCAGCAGCCTAAGTTTCGTCAGTTTATTCATTTGCTGTGGATTTACCTGATATAAGGCTACTTCTTCTGCGGTAGCTGTTTCGGGTATACAGTAAATGGTTTCCTTATCGGTAAAAATATAGGGGTAAGAAAGGTGGATATCATAAGGTTCAAAACCTTTTACCCTTTTTTTGGTCGAAAAATCGAAGCCGCTGATTACGTTTATCTTTCCCCTGCCCAGAATCGTTTTTAACTCTTCATAGTAGATATATACCTTCGATTGATGTAAAATGGCGAAAGGATCGGCAGAATAGTCGGCATTCACTTCGTTAAGCCAGGTAACCTTTTCGCTCAGTCCCTTTTGTTCGATAAAACACTCTGCAGACTGGCTTACATAACCAATATTCCATTTGTCAGAGTAAAAGAGCTTATTTAAGTATTTTCTCATTCTTGGTTAACTAAAATCTTTTTATGCGTTAGTTTGTTGCTATCGAGCCACCTTTTAAGCATCAGTACCGACCAGATCTGGCTGCTGTAGTTATGCTTGCCAGCCAGGTGCAGATCGATCATTTTTTTAACTTTTGTAGGCACAAGCCCCGGAATATCACTAAGGGAAGAAAGGCTCAGGTGATCGAGTACATATTCTTTAAGCTCGTTTTGGAGCCACGATTTTATGGGCAGTGTAAAACCTGCTTTGGGTCTTTTAAAAAAATCTTCTGGCAGCCTGTCGAACAGCAGGTCTTTTATGATGCGCTTTTTACCAAACCTACCGCCCATTTTATAGTGTACAGGTAATTGGTTGGCAAACTCCATCACCCTGTAATCCATTAGCGGGGCACGTGCCTCTAAAGCATAAGCCATTGTTGCCCGATCTACTTTGGTATTGATGTCGTCGCAGAGATAGGTTTTGATATCATAATTGGATAAGCGCTGCATTAATGGTTGTTGATCCTGCTCCAGCAGCCAGCGGTGAGGCTGATCTGTTTGATAATGCTTTTCGCTCAGCCAGGATGTATCCATCCCGGTACACAGCCCTTCGTAAAGTGAAGCCAGATCCTTTTGAACCAGGCCGGCACCAATTAAGCGGTGGCGATAATTTGGAGAAAGTTTTGCCAGCGAAAACAATGTGCTACGCATGCTTAAAGGGAGCTGATAGGCCCAGCCGGCTTTTTTCATCCAGTCGTAACGGCCATACCCCAAGAAACCTTCGTCTCCGCCATCTCCACTAAGTGCTACTGTTACATGTTTTTTAGTGTGTTTTGCCAATAACATTAGCGGTATCGCGCTTGGATCTGCAAAGGGTTCATCAAAAAAACACCCGTAATTTTGAAGCATGTCCAATCCGTCAGAATGCAAACAGGTAATGGTTTGGTGCTCAGTTCCTAAGTAATGGGCAATCTTTTCTGCATGTATGCTTTCATCAAGGTTTTTATCTTCAAAACGGATACAAAATGTCTTGGTTAGTGCATTTTCTTTTGCGGCTAAACTGGCCACCAGGGAGGAATCGATTCCACCGGAAAGGAAAATACCCAGCGGTACATCAGCGTGAAGGCGGATCCGAACGGCGTCCTGTATCAGCAATCCCAGCTCCTCCTTTGCCTCCGCATAACTTTTAGAATAGATACCAGTTGATTGCTGATCCATATCCCAATATTTTCTTTCGACCAGAATGCCCTTATGCAGGTTGTAAGTAAAACAATGGCCAGCTTTCAGTTTTTCTATGCCTTTGAAGATGCAGTACTGATCGGGAATGTAACTCCAGTGGAGGTAAGCGCTTACGGCATCAGGATTTATGCTTAGTTCTTTATCCATGCTGATTTGGGAAGGTTGACTGGCAAATTCAAAGCCCTCACCCTTGTAATAGTAAAGCGGTTTTTTGCCTAACCTATCCCTCGCACCAAAGAGCAACCCTTTGCGCATATCGTGTATTACAAAAGCAAACATCCCATTAAAATGATCAACGCAGTTTGCACCATACTCCATGTAGGCCGCACAGATTACTTCGGTATCGCAGGTGGTATGGAAATGATGTCCTAAATCGATCAGCGTTTTGCGCAGTTCGCGATAATTGTATATTTCACCATTGAAAACAATTTTGAGGTAGCCATACGAAAATGGCTGATTGGAACGTGGATCAATATCGATAATGGCCAGCCGGTTATGCCCCAGCACTACGCCTTCGCTCCGCTCGAAACCAGAGACATCGGGACCTCTGAACCTGGCCCTGGCCAGTTTGGCCAATACCGTTTCATCTCCAACAGGCATGGTAGTTCCATATATTCCGCACATAGTTTATTCCTTTTTAGCTTATTTTTTGAAGAAGATTTAGCTGATTAATGATTGGTAGCAGCTTGCAATTTTGTTAAGAGAAAACCGGTTTTGGGCATCATCCATCATGGCCTGATGATCCCATACCTGCGAACAGGCTTTTTGAACATGAAAGGCATAAGCGCCATCATCATGCTGATCGATGGTATATCCATTAAATCCCTCTATCACCAGGTTAGACAGTCCCCCAACCCTAAAGGCCACTACCGGTGTGCCATTGGCTATCGACTCTAACAGTGCATTCGGGAAACCTTCGGTAACTGAGGTAAGCAGGCAGAGCTGGTGATTTTGGTAAAGCTTATCTACATCCTCAATTTCTCCAAGCATACACACACGGTCTGCAATGCCCAGCGCATTAATTTGTTTGGTAATTGCTGCCCTGCAAGGTCCGTCTCCGGCAATGCTCAGGTGAAAATCGTTTGGCAGCCCCGCAAAAATATTGAGTAAACGGCTGTGCATTTTTTCGGTAGCAAGCCTGGCCACGATGAGTATCTTCTTTTTCCCGTTTAGCTCACTTTTTATACTGCTGATGCCGGGAAGCGATGCTTTTACGGGATTGGGAATAATGATTAAGCTGCTTTGGGGAAGCCTAAAAGTATTTAAAAAAGAGGAACTGATTTCTGCCGACTGACATACGATGTTGTTAAACCGGCGATAAAAAATTTCGATCATGGGCACCCAAAATCGCTGCTTTACGTTATTAACCTGAGCCATTTCGCGGTAAACATTCGATTCTCTTGCAATCAGGAATGGAATTTTAACAAACAGGGATATCATTGCAACCAGCACATTGATGTGCGCCCCCGTCGAAAAGATGGCATAAGGCCGTTCCTTTTTGATCAAAGCAAGGAGTTTACCGAAAGACCGCGAAGCACGAAAAGTCATCAGGTTAATTACCCTTACATTTTCCAGATCGGTTGAAAACATGTCCTTTTCGCCACCTAAATACACGATGAAAACCTCAAATTGGGTCTTATCAAATCCCTGGGAAAGCAACCAGAACACACGCTCCGAACCTCCGGCACCTAGCGAACTGACCACAAAGAATACTTTCTTTTTCATCGTTTGGCCGATTTAAAAAAGTCTTTGACATCCGATTTTAAAATATGCGAAGCAACGGTTTTTGAATATAAATCGGCTCCCTTATTATTTAAATGGGAAGCATCTGCAAAATATTGCCAATGCGCAAATTCTCTGTTACTTGTATAGTCCGAAAAATCGATGCCCATAAGTTTGCAAATTTCCCTCACCTTTTTTACGGTTGTGGTAGTTGGATCGAGCGAGTATCTTGGGGAAATGAATACAAATAACCTGATGTTGTTTTTACGGCAGTTCACGATAATGTTCTCCAATGAGCGAATATTTTCAGCATCCATTTCTTCTTTTTGTACAGCCCTTGCTTTTTTGGGTAAACTCCCTTCCTTCATACTTCCTGTTAACGGCCTGTATCCTGCAATATCAGGAGTCGAAAATTTAGAAAATAAGGTATGCTGCACAATAGAAAATAGCTGTCCATTGTATCTATAAGTTTGCATTGACGCTTTCAAGAGTTCAAATGAACTTTTTTGCAGTAGAAACCGATCTACGGAATTTGAAGTGCTGAGGTAAGGCAATAAACAGGATAGGTTATCTTTCTTTTCAGGATCATTATCCAAATCCCTGTTGTTAACATCCAAAATAAGCAACCGCGGGGTATGTCGTTCAAGTGCCAGATCAAGCATGGCCTCGTAATAAATCATTCCCTGCCCATCACGGCCTCCATTGTAACATTTCATTGTGAGTGACTGGCCTAAAATTTCAGGGTTGTAATGATGGGCTGCCCGCGAGCTTCCCAGGATGAGTAAATCCTCTTTAGCCTGATAAACAATATGATTTGCAATTGCATATTCGCCCGTTACTTCGCGTATAAAACAGGCATGGAGCAATCGCCCACCTAACTGGTCGACCAATAAAATGACTGCTATAAAAATGCCAAATTTTAAGAAAAAATACTGCGTTGGATTAAGTCTGCGCATTGTTTAATGATTTAGAACTGAAAGTAGATGAACTGGCTGCCATCAAAAACGCCGAACAGCATAATGGCAAAAACCAAAGCACCATAAGTAAGCAAACGCCAGGGAAAACGGAGGTCTGAAACAGCTATACCCTGCCAATGAAATTCCTGTCTCAATTCGTAACACAGTAAGGATAAAATGGCCAAAATACTGTAGAAAAAATAATTTGGCTGACCTAAAAAGAAACCTGGTTCAAAACTGAAAATACGTTTAAGGATACCTAAGGCCTGGGCAATATTATCGGCTCTGAAGAATATCCAGGCCAGCGTAACCAACAGAAAAGTAAATGTTACCTGCAGCAACCCGCTTAACTTGGGCATGCTTAAAAACTTCCATTTTTGAAAAGGGCCTCGCAATTTCCTGAACACGATTTCTAAAATAAGGTAAGTACCGTGGAGTGCGCCCCAAACGATAAAAGTCCAGTTAGCACCGTGCCAAAGACCGCTTAGCATAAACACAACAAAGAGATTACGGTACCATTTCAGCGTCGAAACACGGTTTCCGCCCATAGGGATATAGAGGTAATCTCTAAACCAGGAGGAAAGTGAAATGTGCCATTTGCTCCAAAACTCACTAATGCTCTTAGCAAAATAAGGCCTGTCAAAATTTTCCATGAGCCTGAAACCCAATATCCTTGCGGTACCGATTGCGATATCAGAATAACCGGAGAAATCGCAATAAATCTGAAAGGAAAAGAAAACAGTCGCCATGATCAGGCTGAGGCTGCCATGGTGTTCGTAATTACCATAAACGGCATTAACATATATCGCCAGCCGGTCTGCCACCACCACTTTTTTAAACAGACCAATCAAAATCCGCTTAAGTCCTTCACTGGCATCGTAAGGATTAAAGGGATGTTTTTCATAAAACTGGTGCAACATATTCTGCGGCCTTTCAATCGGCCCTGCCACCAGTTGTGGAAAAAACATAACATAGAGAGCATAGATTCCAAATTTCTGCTCTGCCTTTTGGTTACCCCGATACACCTCAATGGTATAACTCATGGCCTGAAAGGTGTGAAAAGAGAGCCCAATTGGCAAGAGTATAGCCAGTGCCGGAACCGGGTTGCTGTAACCGGCCCAACTTAATATCCCCGAAACGCTATCGTTAAGGAAATTAAAATACTTAAATATACCCAGGACCAGTACATTGGCCACGATGCTTAGCAATAGAAGCCTTTTTTTTGTCTTCGGCAACTTTGCTTTTTCAATATAGATGCCGGCAAAATAATCGATCAGGATGGTAAAAAACAGGATCAGAATATAAACTGCCTTAAAAAACATGTAAAAAAAGCAACTGGCTAACAATAGCCACAGCCACCTGTATTTGTAGGGCATAATAAAATATAGCCCGGCAACTATCGGAAAAAAGAGCAGAAAGTGAAAGGAGTTAAAAAGCATGTTATCTTAATTTTTAGAAATAACGATGGTAGATTTCTGATTTTTGAGCAATAACCGAAGTCGGATGGCCAAAAGCATAAGCAAAGGCCAGTAATCATTTTCTACCACCATTTGCCCGCCAAAACCATCTTTAAAAAGATTGATCCTTTGGAGGCTGTCGTCGGTTGTGCCAAAGGCGTAACCTCCCATATCGTAAACCGAAAAGCCCATTGCTTTAAATGTTTTCATATCCTCAAGGTGCAGCAGGCGGTTGGCCCGGCCTATCCAGCTGCGTTTAGTTCCACCCATTTCCTCTTTCCGGTAGGGTGATGCCGAATACAACAGGCGGACGCGGCCTTCTGAACGATCAAGCAGGTAGGCATGCATCACCAAAATTTCTCCTTCAGATACCGCTTTTGTTATGAGGAGTTTATTGCCATATTCCAATAAACTTAACCCGATAGGCTCCAGCCCTTTGGTTAAGGCAAAGTCATTGTAAAAAATAATAAACTCATCCAGCTGTGTGTGTATATCGGTATGAATTCCATCTTTCCTTGCCCTGCGGATATCGTAGGCGGTATTTTTATCAAACTGAGAAAAAAAGGTATCCTCGCTAGCCGAAATATCGATGAGTTTGGTGTAAAAATCTTCGCGTTTGTAACCAAAGCGTTCCCCTTTAACCGAACTTTGCCTAAATACGGTAGTTAAACACTGACCAGTTTTAGGCTTCTGCCCGAACCATACGACCTCTCGGTTTAGAAAGGGCAATATTTTCTTTTTCAGGATGATCATATATTTTCTTTTTTGAGTTGATGGCGTTTAACTGGAGGATGCAAAAAAACAGGAATACGGTAGGCCCATTGGCATTAACCAGCCAGGCATTATGAAAAAGTGAGTTGAGCGATATGGCCAAAAAGGTGAAGCATAATGCCGCCTGTAAAGCAGATTTAGGATTTCTGATGTCGACAATTACCGACTTAAATATTTTCCCTACACGCCAATAGATGGACAGTAACAAAATGATACCAACCAATGGCCCTAAGTAGGTAATAAACATCAGATAGGCATTGTGCGAGGTTAAACCGCCCTGATAAATGGGATTATGCCTTGATACATCAGACCATTGCCTGTTGTAGAATAAAAGCCCGAGCGGATAATCGCTGTAAATTTTAATATTTTCTGTCACCAGCCCTGATCTGTCTTCTCCCCTTTCCGAATTTTGTTGTGCCTTGCTCAAAATATTCTCCTGTGCATTACCATTGTATCTGGAAATGGTAGAAAAGAACACCAGCCCCAATACAGCTACTCCAACCAAAATGGGTATGGACTTCATTCGGAAATAAAATACAATGGCCAGTACTGAACCGATCGCAAATACCATGAGCGCCGAGCGTTGCATCCCGTAAAAAATGGGGACTATGGCCATCATAAGTACCAGCATCACCACAATAAATGATTTACCGCTAAAAAGGGTATATAGAAAAGCAAATGTAGAAAGTGCCGCTACCTGGTAACCGAAAGTAAATATACTCGTACATATTCCGGAGGGGCTTTGTACAATTTCTCCTCCAATTAACCTCTCCCGCCATATTATGGTAGCAAGCGGATTAATATGATCTGCTCCCATCACCAAAGCCGAAAGCGCCAAACAGGAAAAGAAAACAATTACCGACATTTTTAACCTGCCGGGGTTATTCCCCACAAAAAAGTTAAAATACAGTGCACAACCTATAAATATCAACAGATTAACCATCAGGGGTTTAATCTGATCCTGACCAAGTACATAGTAAAAGAAATTGGCCAGGAACAACAGCCACAGCTCCCGCATGCCGATAAATTGTAAATCTCCCCTGGCAGGAAATAAAAGGGCAATTGCAACGCCCACAGCCACCGCCGGAAACTTGAAATAGTTGTTCAGGAAAATGTCGAAAGTTAGGGCGTAAATGTAAACTACTACTAAAAGCAGGATCAATATTTTCTTTGGCATTGTGAACTGGATTAGTATTAATTAAAGCTATGGTTTAGCCACCGACCGCCTTCCTCCGGAGAGAAAGCCAAGCACCATGATCTGTTCGGGAAGTCGCTGCAAATAACCAAGTAGCAAATAGAAAAGCAATGCGGTACTGCCAGCAATCACCATTGCCAGATATACATTCGAAATCATTTCTTTTAACAGAAAAGCCATTAGCCCCATTAAAAATGCATTGATCAATATGGTAGCCATTTTCTTGTAACTCACAATTTTGATACTGGTGAAGTACTGGTTGATGGCGAAAGAAATGACTGAGTTAGCCACTATCCCAAACATCAATGCTACAATTCCCCACCTACAAAAAAGAATAATATTGAAGAGTATAATGGTTTTCTTAAGCAGTTCTAACCTGAAAATAAGCCTGGTTCTGCCCTCTACTTTAAGTAAACTTCCGCTGGTGGTTTCCAGTATCTGGAAAATCCCTGAAAAACTGAGGATGGCCAGCAGTTTTGCGCTTGGAAGCCACTTTTCGCCTAATAATGTCCATACAATATCCCTCGAAAATATAGAAATCATAACCACAACGGGCGTTGCACTGAAAACCAATAATGTTACTATTTTCCGATAACGGCTTTCCAGGCCTGCCCGATCATGTTGATAACGCACTAAAATTGGATAGGTAACTGAATCTACTACCTGCGATATGGTAAGTACCGGCACTTCGTAAAGTCGTTTTGCCTGATAGTAAAACCCGGCATAAGCGATTGAAAAATAACGGCCAATAATGGGCTGATAAATATTAGCAAAGAAAATATTGAGCATTGCAGTGAGCAGCAAACTAAAACCAAAGGAGAAAAGTTCTTTAAAGGCCGATATGGAGAAAATCAGTTTTGGTGCCCATTTTCCATAAACACATAGAAAAAACGTATTGAGCGTACTTTGACTGAGCTGCAATACCACCAGGCTGAAAATACCCATTCCATTTACTGCACACAACAGGGCAAAAACTGTACTAAAAACTGATGAGATGAGCGAAGCCCGGGTAACAAGTTTAAAAGCAAGCGCCCTGATCAGTAATACCCGTTGCACCAACCCAAAAGCATTGATGATGATCCCCAAAGCCATTATTCGGGCCAGCATCAATAAGGATGGCTGATGATAATAAGCTGCGATATAGGGTGCTGCAATAAATATTGCCAGATAACACAATAGTGCTATGGCCATATTAAAATAAAAAAAGGTTGAGGTATCACGGTCGCTCATATCCTGTTTCCGGATAAGCCCTCCCCCATTCCACTATCTACCAATGCACTTGCAACACTTAAAAAAATATACAATATGCCTACTAAGCCAAAATCTTCGGGACTTAGTAACCTGGCCAAAACCAGCATATTAACCAACAGCACCAGCTGCGCACCAAACTTATCTACCAGCGCCCATTTAACCGCATGCAGGCCACTTCCTTTTTGCTCGGGTTTCGGTTTCATTCCCGAACTCCCCGGTTTTCACATTCTTCGGCATAGTACCAATTTACGGCTTCGGTAATTCCCTGCGCTACCGAAAATGCTGGACGGTAGTGCAAAAGTTTTTCAGCTTTTTCAATTGAAGCAAGCGAATGGGCAATATCACCTTTACGTACCGGCAAGTAGCGCAGGCCGACATCCAAAATTTCGGGATTATGAAGTGCAAGGCTCTTTTTAATATAACCAAGCAGTTCGAGCAGGGTAATTCTTTGTCCGCAGGCCGCATTGAATATTTGGTTAACGGCCAGTGAATCTTCTGTAAAGATCGATTTGATATTGATCTGAACAATATTTTCGACGTAGGTAAAATCTCTTGATACCGATCCATCCCCATTGATGACAGGAGGTAGCAGCCGAATGAGCGATTTGATAAACTTAGGGATTACAGCAGCGTAAGCGCCATCTGGTGCCTGCCTGGGTCCAAAAACATTAAAGTATCGTAAGCCGATAAGCTCCATTCCAAACATTTTAGAAAAAACATCGGCATACAGTTCATTTACAAATTTGGTAACCGCATAAGGGGATAATGGTTTTCCGATCACATCTTCAGTTTTTGGAAGGGCTTCGCTGTCGCCGTAAGTAGAGGAAGAAGCGGCATAAACCATTCTTTTCACGCCAGCATCCCGGGCAGCAATAAGCACATTAAGAAATCCTGAAATATTCACCTCATTGGTGGTAAACGGATCTTCTATCGACCTGGGAACTGAACCAAGAGCAGCCTCGTGGAATACATAGTCTATTCCCTCCATAACGTTATGGCAAACTTGCCTGTCCCTGATGTCGCCCCTCACCAGCTCAAAATTTCGGTGCATAAAAAAGGGTTCTATATTCGCCGTAAATCCTGTTGAGAAATTATCAAGCACCCTTACTTTTCCGGCGCCAAACTTAAGCAGGTATTCTACAAGGTTAGAGCCGATAAAACCGGCCCCACCGGTAACCAGAAAGCTGTATCCGGAAAGATCGTTTATTCCGTGAAATGATTTGTCGTACATGATCGTATTTTTGAGCGTAACAATTATAACCTGGCTGAAACTGATGCATTGGGAAGCACAGATTTCAGGTCGTAAACAATGGTATGAGGCATGCGTAGCGGTAAAAGATCGATATCGTTGAAAGTCTCATGGGCTACTGCCAGTATAATGGCATCGTATCTTTTCCCGTGATATTCCGAATCCTGGCAAACTACGCCATATTCTTTTTGAACCCGTTGTGGGTCTGCCCAGGGATCTTGAATGCAAACATTGATTTTAAAGCTCTCCAATCGCCTCACAATATCAATCACTTTGGTATTGCGTACATCAGGACAATTTTCTTTAAAAGTGAAGCCCAAAATCAGCACTTTGCTGTTCAGGATAATAATCCCTTTCATCAACATGAGCCTAACCAGTTCGTCGGCAACATAACTGCCCATTCCATCGTTAAGGCGCCTTCCTGCTAAAATAATTTCAGGGTGATAACCTACTTCCTGTGCCTTTTGCGCTAAATAATAAGGATCTACTCCTATACAATGGCCGCCTACCAGGCCGGGCTTAAATTTCATGAAGTTCCATTTGGTTCCTGCGGCTTCCAACACATCTCCGGTATCAATACCGAGGAGATTAAATATCTTGGCGAGCTCGTTTACAAAAGCGATATTAATATCTCTTTGGGCATTTTCGATTACTTTTGCGGCCTCTGCCACCCTGATCGAGGAAGCCTTAAAGGTACCGGCAAGAATAACAGAATCGTAAAGCTCGTCGATAATGGTTGCGGCCTTTGGTGTAGATCCTGAAGTTACCTTTTTAATGTGCACAACAGTATGTTCCTTATCGCCCGGGTTGATGCGCTCGGGAGAATACCCGGCAAAAAAATCAATATTAAACCGCAATCCCGATTCCTGCTCCAGTATCGGCACACATTCATCTTCTGTAACGCCCGGGTAAACGGTAGATTCGTAGATTACGATATCCCCCTTTTTTAACACACCGCCAACAACCTTGCTGGCTTTGAGCAAAGGGGTTAAATCTGGACTATTATTCTTATCAACAGGCGTGGGTACGGTTACAATGTACCTGGTACAGTTTCTGATATGTTCTACATCGCTGGTGCAAAAAAGCCCTTTCAATGTGGTACAATCCTGCGTTAGTACCTGTTGCAGCTCTGCGGTGCTGATCTCATTGGTATGATCAACCGCATTTTTGATTTCATCGATGCGTGAGGGATTGGTATCATATCCGAATACCTTATATTTTTTAGAAAAAGCCACTGCAAGCGGCAGGCCTACGTAGCCAAGGCCGATTACGGCTATTTTAGGAAGGTCTGTTATCTGTGTTTTCATGATTCGGAATTAAGCAAGAATGGTATTTTCGGCAGCAACTTTTGTGATGATCACGCAACCCAGATGATCGAGCACCATGAGTACATTTTTGCCCTGTACTTGTAAAACTTTTCCCGACAGGCTTTCCAGCGCACCGCTTTTAATCCTTACACGGTCTCCGGCCGAAAGCTGGTTCACACTAATGATCTCAATGTCTTTTTCCTGCGCAATAAAATCTCTTATCCTGTTTATTTCCGCATCGGTTAAGGTAGCAGGCCGGCCTTCAAAATGGATAAAATTGATTACCCCGAGTGTTTGCCTGATGAGCGATTCTTCTTTTGGATTGGAATAAACAAAAACGTAGGAACTGAAAATCGGCAGATGTACAATCTTATTTCTATCGGCCCACTTATGCGATTCTTTCTTCAAAGGGCAATAAGACTCCACCCCGGAAGCCTGCAACAGCGTATCTACTTTTTTTTCCCATCTTGGCCTGGTGTAAATCACTTTCCAGCTTCTTTGCTGGAGATCGCGTTTGTGTGTGTTACTTAGCATTGTCATTGTTTTATTGTTGAGATATGTAATTTTCCTTTGCTCCAGGCACAAAGCTTCGCTATCTCGGTTACAGTGGCCAAGTGGGCAATGGAAAACGGTAAAGAAATGTTAAGGGGAAAATGTTGTTTGGTAGAATTAATTTTTGGCTTACGCTATCTTATGCGTAATCGCGGCTGCCATAGCCGTAATGTTTAATATGCTCGGTTTTTCCGTCGTTAAGGATCACCATCAAATTTTTAAGTTTATTGTTCTTTTCAATGTCAGCAAGTATATTCAAGTGGCTTTTTTGGGTATAGTTGTACCTCACCACATATATGGTTGCATCACTGTGCATATCAAGACTAAAAGCATCGGCAACAAGGGCAATCGGTGAGGTATCGATAATCACATAATCGAATTCCTCCCTGAGTTCTTCAAAAAGCGTGGCGATACGCGGATTAAGCATTTCATTGCCTGCATCCACCTTGCTCAGTCCGCTGCCGATAACAGAAAGATTAGCTGAAATTCCCGATGGAATGATAATTTCCCTGGCTTTCATATTCTCTGAATGTAAATAATCGCTTATTCCGGTACCTTTCTCCAGTTTCATTTTATTTATCAGGTCAGGCTTACGGAGGTCGAATTCTAACAGTACTACCTTTTTATCAATATTGGCCAGCGTAGCGGCCAGATTAATGCAGGTAAAGGTTTTGCCTTCACCCTGCACTGATGAGGTAACCATGAGCACCTGACTGTTTCCATGGGGCACATTGCTTCCAAGATTGCTCCGGATGTAGCGAAAAAGTTCAGTGATGTTGTTCCTGTGCTTTCCGTTTATGGCCAATCCCCCGCTTCCCCTGGCATGGCATACTTCACCCAGTATCCTTACATTGGTTTGATCCGTAATTTCGTCCACATTATCCACCCGGCTGTTTAGCTTATCCTTGGTCCAGATAAAGGATACAGGAATAATAAAGCCAAATAGCAATGCAGATAAAAATATCAGCTGACGTTTGGGCTTGGTTGGGCTGCTATCGTAGTTTGCCTGATCGATCACCTTTGCATCCGGCACATTTGCCGACAGTGTAAGGGCTGTTTCTTCGCGTTTCTGGATCAGGTATTGAAAAAGATTAACCTTAACACTCTGCTCACGGTCGCGTTGTTGCAAACCATGCTCAATCTCCGGCGCAGTTTGTATCCTTGCCTCAAATTTTGACGAATTGGATACCAGACTTTGCCTGTTAATCATCAGGTTTGTGCGGATGCTTGCAATATTTCCCGAAATGTTCTCCCTGATTACAGAAAGTTTCTGTTTGATATTGATAACAAGGGGGTTTCCCGGCAGATTTTCGGTAAGCAACTGCTGGTACTCTTCCTGTGCGGCATTATATTTATTAATGAGGGTAAGCAGCGATCCATCTTGCAGCCCTGCAGTTCCAGGTACAATCGGAAGAAGTCTTCCTGCTTTGCGCAAGTAAACATCAACGGCATTGAGTATGCCCAACTGTACGTTTATCGCTTCTAATTGTTGTTTATAATCTTCTGCCCGTTGCAGGTTTGATTGTGCATCAGCCGCTACGTTGGTTACCCTGTTAAGCTGTTTATACTGTTGCACATTTCTTTCAACCGTACCCAAATCCTGGGTCAGGTAGCTCAGCCTGGTATCGATAAAATCAATGGTGGCAAGTGCCATCTGGTTTTTAAAGGCAATATCTTCTAAATTATATTCTTTTACCAATTGGGTAAGAATATCGATACCACGTGCCGGTATATTATCAAGCACACCGATCTGCAATACATTTGCATCTTTAACGATTTCGGTAATTTCAAGTTTTCTGTCGCGGTACGATTTGGCTAATTCATCTACATTGATCAGCGATAAATGCACTTCCCTATCTCCTTTTACGAAAGCCGGCCCTTTAGCAATGCTGATGCTAAAACCCGCATTTGAAATGGTATCTCCAAAATGATAATTTTTATTGACAACCTCATCTGGAAGCGTAAGTGCAAAACGGTTCTGATCAAGCATTTTCAGTGTTATAGGTTTACCCATGGCCTGCGGAGAAACCCGCATCACTTTAATCACTACCGGAGAAGTTTTTCCATAAACCTCTTTCTGCAACAATCCTGTTCCAACAAATACCTGGCTGCTAATGGAGAGCCGGTTGAGTACTTTTTTCATCAGGTTTACGGAACGCAATACCTGGATCTCATTTTCGATGGTTTTGGTGGTATGGAACATGTTAAGATCACTGAAAGCGCTTTCCTTAAGTATCCCGTCGCCCTTTTTGTCATCCTGCAAAAGCAGTGTTGTATTTACCTGGTAATAAGGTGTGGTAAAATAAATAACGCCTACCGCTACTGCCATGCAAATTGCAATACAGATCAGAAAAAGGTACCAATACTTCGCATATTTAAAAAATGGCTTCATATTAAGGGTAATTAAGTGAATGGAATGTTTATTTCTTTACCAGGATGCTGATTAAAACCGCCAGCACGGAGAATGAGGCTGAAATGATCGGGATAAACCTGTTATTTTGATTAACCTCCTGTTCTTTCGACTTATCAGGTTCTACATATACAATGTCATTTTGCTTGAGGAAGTAATAGGGTGAGTTAAGCAACTCCACCGAATTGATATTCAGTCTTTCGAGCGTTCGAACACCTTTTATATTCCTGATTACGAGCACATTATCGCGCCTGCCAAATGGGGTCATATCTCCCGCCATTCCCAAAGCCTCCAGCAGGTTAACTTCGCTATTGGTGATTGTAAATGTACCGGGCCGGCTAACCTCTCCGATTACGGTGATCTTGAAATTGACAAAAGAGATGCTTACGTTAGGACTTTTGGTCATCTTTGAAAGTTCGCGTGTTAGAGCGTCTTTTGCCTGCGAGAGGCTCAATCCACCAAGCTTAATTTCTTTTATCCCAGGAAAATTGATAAATCCGCTGGCGTTAACTTTATAAACAAACGGCGTTTGTCCGTTACCCGGAACCGTGCTGTTGAAAAGGTTATTAGATTCTGTGCTCGAGCTTACTACAATAATAGAAAGTACATCATTAGGAAGTATTTCAGTTTCGGGTACTTCAAAGGATTGCGATTTCATTTTACCATCCTGTTTAGGAAGATCACTGAAATATACCAGGTTCCTTTTCGATCCGCACGAACTGATCAGCAGTGTGCTAGTACAAAGAGCAAGTATAATGGCGCTAAGTTTAATACGAGTTACCATAAGGTTTTTTTTTAATGGTTTTGTTCAGTAAACTTAGCGAATATCAACACCGGTAAACCCTGCTCGGGGCAATTGTAAAGTTTTATGTATAAGTTTTACAGTTGCGAGCAATATTGTGTAAAATCTGAGCAGATTTCTGTATAAAAATTTTAAAAACTCAAAAAACACCGCCGAAAAATGAGCTAAAAATCTATCCGCCGCGGTCAAAAATCTGCGTAATTTTACTAAAAAGCCCTGTGTTTCTACCATAAACCGCTTAATGGGAACAGGTTAGGATAAGAATGCAAAGTGATGCTCGTTACCTTTAAAAACAATAATTAATAAATATGAAAAAAACTGGAAAAACTACTTTAGCATTCAAAGCGCTTTTAATGGGATTAGTAATTAGTGCATCCATAACAGGCTGCGAAAAGGCTGAGGACGCGACAAGCAATGAAAACGCTCTTTTTCAAAACAATTCAAATCTGGAGGTCGCGGGATCGCCGCTGACTACGATTCCAAGCGGTAGCTATGATCTGACCAAAAGCCTTCCATCAGGATATGTAAAAGATGGATCGGTTGATTATACCAGCTACGTACAGGCGGCCATTAATGCAAATTCAAATGTTTCCTTTCCGGCTTTCCCAATTTTGGTAAACGAAAAAGGAATTATTGTTCCCTCAAACAGGACACTAAACTTCCTGTCGGGATCACAATTGTTACTTAAGCCCACTTCGAGTGGCAACTACAATCTGATCAGGATTGAAAACGCATCTAACGTGGTGCTTAACAATCCGGTACTTGTTGGCGATGTTGGTAATCACCTTGGCAGCAGTGGAGAATGGGGAAATGGGATCGTCATCCTCTCTTCAAGCAACATTACCATTAACGACGGTAGCGTTACCAAATGTTGGGGCGATGGGATTTATCTTTCGGCTTCGGGTAGCAAAACTACCAATACCAAAATCGCTATTACCAACACGGTGCTTCAATACAACAGAAGGGCCGGAATTTCGATTACCAGCGTAAATGGACTCGTTATGGAATCGGTTGTTGCCGGCAATACCACTGGCACCTCGCCAATGACCGGTATAAACTTTGAACCAGAGGCTGCTACAGATGAATTACAAAACATCAGCCTGCTGAACTGTAAAACAGAATACAATGGCGGTTATGGTATACAAATTGGTTATTCGAACCTGTATGGTGGCTCAAACAAAATCACAAGTATTAACATACAGAACCATTATGATAAAAAATCGGCAACAGCTGTAAAGGTATCTGCTGATATTGCAAAAAGAAGAGGTAGTGAAATTATTAGTGGTACGTTAACCTTTGCTTCTCCCTTCTGGAGGCAGAATCCAGGTTCTACCATTACCACCAATCTTTACGATAACAACCTGAAATTGGTGATTACCAAACCTGTTATTATGGATGTGAACGGCACGCAATTAACCCAGGAGCAGGCCATTAGCAACCTTACCTACAAAACACGTATAAACAGGGGGGCAAACTATTCGTTAACCTTCTAAATCAAATCTGAATTATTTCTGAATAAAGTCTCAGCACTATTATATAATAATGCAGGAGATGGTACGATCAGATCAAAATAATCAGGAAAAGCGGCGATTTTCGATATGAAAATTGCCGCTTTTCCTTTAAATAAGCCCCCTACTTTACACAATTGTGTGCAAATTGCACAACTTTATATACATAATTTAAATTCGCCTTATTAATCAGCTTTTACTGCTAATTTAGTACTCTTGCCTATTGTAAGTAGGCTTGGCACTGCCTTATCTCCTATTTAAAGAGTATCTTAACTATCTATCCGGAATCCAATTCTATTTAGGCTATTAGCAATATTTTTATGGTTATATTTAATTCTAAAGCCATTTTGGGCGAACACCGTACCCAATGGATCGATTATGATAAAGGCATCAGTATTATTTTAGTAGGTTATGGGCACGCTTTTGCTGTTTTGCAGGGGCATGGAACAAGCTTCGAGCATTATCCATTCCTTAATTATGTAGGTGTTTTCCTGTACGGGTTTAGGATGCCTCTGTTTTTTATCATCTCTGGCATGCTTTTAAGCAAAAGCATTCAGCGTAAGGGAGCCCGAGGTTACCTTTATAGCAGGGTAAACAATATCCTTCATCCATTGCTCGTATGGGGCATTATTGAAATTACGATTAAGCTGGCAAGCGCCGGAGAAATCCCTACCCTAAAAACTTTATTTGCCGATTACCTTAATTTACTCATCGATCCCAGAAAAACCGGAGTATTCTGGTATCTGAATGCACTTTTCTGCATCGGTATTATTTATTCAATCGTTAAAACCAAACTTGCATTACGCGCCTCACATCAGCTAATTGTGGGACTGCTGTTTTTCTGCCTTTCGGCGTACATCCATATCAATGGCTATGCTGCCGGCTTTCTTACCGACATTTTAGAATACTATCTGTTTTTTGCCATTGGAGATTATATCTCAAAACTGATGCTTTCTGAAAAAGGAAAAACATATTTTACTTCTCCAAAGTTCTATATCCCTCTTTTTTTGGTCTTTGTTACCCTACAATATTATGCCACACAGATCAACCTTGGCTCAGGTTCATCGGGTATGGTATATGTGGAAAGGAAACTTCCCTTTTTATTTCTCGCACAGGCATTGTTAGGCTGCGCAATATCGATAAGTTTTTCTTTTATGCTGGAGAAACACAAAAAGCTCGTTTTTTTAAGGGTTGTTGGTTTCCACTCTTTATTTATTTACTGTATGCAGATTATCGTGATGAATTTTAGCAGGATAGCGTTGGTTAACGTATTGGGAATCAAAGAAGTTCTGATTCTTTTCCCACTTATATGGCTTTTGGGAATAACCGTTCCTATAATGATTTACAACTGTTGTATACGCTGGCAGCTGTGGTGGCTGTTTACCTTTCGCAGGCCAAAGGCATCAAAAAGGAGCTCCTCAGAGCAATTCAAGACTAATACACTCATTATTAATGACTTTAATCAATAAAATAAACAAAAAAACCAATTAATAGTATAAATAATAATACAATAAACAATATATTTGATCATAGTCGGATCCATTTTACAAATTCAATGTGCCATTACATTATTACGATGGGCATTACTACCGTGGGCTCAGCTTGTTTCATAACACAATTTCACTGATCGGTAAAAAATACAACAACAACAATATTAAGCTACTATTATAAACTTCAAATAAAACTACTAACCTTAATGTATCGAAATCCCAAAAAAAGACTAAGGAGACCAAACATATAAAAAGTCATAATCACCCATTAATTAAAATTAACATGCAAACTAAAATTGATTGCGCCAAAGATGGTACCATCATTGATGATGCAAAAACAAGCTCGCCAACTACTCATCCCAACCAGCACTACGGTCATGCTGTCGAAAAAGTGATCAGAAGAAACAATATTGGAATTAGTGAAATTGCACGTAAAATGGGCGTAAGCAGGAGGTCCATTTACAACTGGTTCGAAACCGAAAAAATTCCCACCGATATTATTCAGCGGATAGGTTATGTCATCGGTCACGATTTTTCAAAAGAGTTTCCCGATGAATTGAAACTATATACGGAGTTAGACCACCTGAAGATACAAAGTCTCAATAATTTCGGTGATGAAAATAGTAACGATTCAGTATATTACTGGATGGATAGATACATCAAACTACTAGAAAACTTTAATGCAATCCTGGGCGGAGAACACAGCTAGCCTAACATTATTCTTCTCCCACCTTCCCCGTCTTTCCAACCAAATATAAGTATGAATATATCCGCCATTCAAAATGTTATAAAATTCATTTACTATGCGCAGCAACAATTGCAACGGATAACTCCCATTAGATAAAGCTGCCTTAGCTGTAAAGGTATAAGCGACACTGTTACGGCGAATATCATATCTCTTTCCTTCAGCCTGACAATATATTTACAACACACTGTATATCAGAAACTTAATAAGACATTAATTACCATTAAAATGTGATCAATCTCATTTTAATGGTAATTTTTACATTTTGCAGCCAAATATAACAAACCGCACAAATCAATCTTGATTAGCGTTCATTTACCGGAAGATGTTAATCAAATCTTGCTGATTAGTAAAGTGTTACAAGAATTAATGGCGTATAGTCAGTTAAATTTGATCGTGTTAATACCTTGCAAATATTTTTATATAGCTTCATTTACCTTTCTTGCCGTAGCGAAAATTGGAATAGTACCTTTTGATATTCAAACGAAATACATCGTATAGCAGGGTGAAACAGAGCATTGATGCAGGTATCAGAAATGACCGAAAACTGATGTAAGTAAACAGATATGCGCCTGATAGCGCACCCAGCATGAAGAAAAAGATGATGGAGCTCCTGAGTTTAATCCGGGAAAGCAACTCACCCTGAGCGGCATAACTATCTGTCCTCAGCTGGGCGAGCTCTATGCCAAGATCGGTGAAGGTACCGGTAAGATGCGTGGTGCGGACGACAGAGCCAGAAATTACCGAAACCAGTGCATTTTGCATTCCCATGGCAAATAGTAGTGACCCAGCGAAAAAATTACCTGAAAACCCCCAGTATTTTACAAGGGGTGAAAATGCACAAAAAACCAGGATTATGGTTTCTAAAACTATTGGAATGGCAAAAGAAAACCTTGCGTTATGACCAATCTTGATTACGATCAGACTGCTCGTAAAAGCTCCGGCTAAAAAGAGTACCATCCATGTTGCTACCAGTCGCACCATTTTCCAGTCATGCTTGGCAATGCCCTCTGCAAAGAGCGCAGCGTGCCCGGTAACATTTGTGGTGAGCGCAGAAAAGCCCAAAAACCCTGCTGCATTTACAAAACCCGCAATCAAACTTAACAACACCGCCAATTTCAGGTTGTGCGCATAGGTCCTCTTAACTCCAAAATGTCTTAGCATAATAAATTCCCCAATAATTAATGAAAAATGAAATACCTATTCTATGCTATTCCCCTTTTATTAAACCTTAAGTCAAAATGGATAATATCAGAAGTTAGCTGACTGAGCGTATATAAACCAATTTTTATCCTTACAAACACCCTTAATGATGAGCAAAATCTCTTCTAAATGCTACAAAGCCCGCTCCCTGCACAGATTTTGGGCTTTTTCCGTTTGTAGAATCTGAATTAGCATCGCTTATGCGCTATTTTATCGGCACTCTATGGTGTGGCCATAGGGACTTGTATTTCTTGGCGATATAAAGGGAATACCTAAATCGGCCGAGCGTAATATGAGCATTGTGCCCATAAAAAACATAAACCACGGGATAAGCTTATTGGTATTGAAACGGATGTATTTTTTCAGGAAGATCCCCCTAGCGAAATCATAAGCATCAGCGGCGTGGTACCTAATCCGAATAGAAACATAAATATTCCGCCAGATTGGACGCTTCCGGTATTTAAAGCCGTGGCAAGTGCCAGATATACCATTGCACACGGAATAATGCCATTAAGCATTCCGGCAAACAATCCCCATAAGGGCAAATTGAATACTTTTCCCATAAGCCTTATTAAGGGATTAAGTAGCCATGACTGGAGCCTTGAAAACCTGTTTCTATAAGCAGCATTAAACTGTAGTGCTGTAAATAAAACCAGTACAAAACCTATTAACATACTGAGCGTTTTCTGATCGCTAAATATGCGGATGCTACTTCCTAAAGCACCTACCAATAAACCTAATATCGTATAAACTGCAATTCGGCCAAATTGGTAGAGCAAAAGCTGAAATCCGCTTTGCAGTAAATCCTGTTTTCTAAATGGCATGCCCAACATAATTGGTCCACACATTACCGCGCAGTGAAGGCTGCCAAAAAGCCCCATCAAAAATGCAAGTGGTAAAAAGTCCATCATAGCGTGATATTATTTTTAAATAAATAATCTTTACCAGACGAACGCCAGCTGAGATTTAAAAACCACATTCCCCTCGGCATTTTAGTTTTATCAACCAAAATAAGATTGGAAGTTCCTGAAGTGCTTCCTTTTAATTTAACATCATCATCGCTGTTGGCAGGCCGCATTAAAACCAGTTCGTACGCTGCAGGGTCTTTTATCTGGATGATGATCTGGGTTTTGGTAACAGTAATTTTGGGCTTCGCATGATCATTAAGCACGTTCTGTTTAGCATCGTATTCCGCATTGTAATTAATCCCTTTTTCATAATAATTTTCTTCGATCAGGGCATCCCTTCCGTGCACATGAAACATGTAAACCACCATACACACGATAAACATCATGAATGTTAGCATCCCAAGCACTATTTTTGTTCCCCAGTTCATATTTATTTTTTAATTACGAATGAGTGAATAATTGAATGAGTGAATTTTGAATGAGAGAATGTTTAAAGGCAAATCGCAGATTCAATCACTCAACATTAATCAATCTCTAATTCTGTCATTCAATCAATCCCTAACTCTATCATTCTCTAATTCTATCATTCAATCACTCCCTAATTCTATCATTCTCTAATTCTATCATTCAATCACTCTATCCTTCTCTCATTCAATCATTCAACTCCTTCCGGTTGTGCGAAAAAACTTGTTGTTGCTGTACTTAAAACCTCACCACCGGCAATAATTTCGAAAACAGCATCTGTTTTATACTTCTTAATGGTATTGTTTTTTCTAATGAGAAAGAATGTAAGGTGTACAGCGCCCTCTTTTGGTAAAAGATCGGCTTTTTGGATAAAATCAATCTCATCACCATTATTTTGCGACCTGAACTTAAATTTTACTGCTTTATTGGTTTTATTGATCAATTCTGCATTATAAAGATTGCTCGTTTTATCTGTTCCCCTGCTTTGGTACAAGGTACCGCTAGCCCGCAAAACTGTAGTTTGAATATCTTCTCTTTTGTAGATCAGTGAAGAAAAAACCAGCAATACCACAAACAGAACAGCGGCATAACCGTAGGATTTTAGGCCAATTGTATAAGGCTTGCGTTCGTTGATAAAATCCTGATTAAAAAAACCGATCAGATTTTTGGGCTTATTTATTTTAAGCATCACCTCGTTACACGAATCGATACAGGCGGTACAGTTTACGCACTCGAGCTGTGTTCCTTTGCGGATATCGATACCTGTAGGGCAAACCTGTACGCAAAGGCCACAATCGATGCAATCGCCGGTTTTTAATGTTGTCGCACTTTTTTGAAGTCGCCCGCGTGGTTCTCCCCTTGTATAATCATAGGCCACAACCAAACTCTGGTTATCCAACAACACACCTTGAAGCCTGCCGTAAGGACAAATGACCGTACACACCACTTCGCGTGCATAGGCAAAAACACCATAGAAAATAAAGGTAAAAAGCCAGATGGAAATAAAACCCGATACATGCCCTTTAATAGGTTCGGTTATAATTTTAAGCAATACATCCGAGCCAATCATATAGGCCAGAAAGGTATTGGCAATCGCAAAAGAAATGAGCAGAAAAATGAAATGTTTACTGGTCTTTTTGAAAATTTTCTCTGCGTTCCAGTCGCTCTGATCTAATTTCTTTTGTTTATTGGCATCTCCTTCAATCAAGTACTCAATCCTGCGGAAAACCATTTCCATAAAAATCGTCTGCGGACAGGCCCATCCGCACCATAACCTGCCCAACACTACCGTAAAGCACACAATGAACATGATAAAAATGAGCATCGCAAGGGCAAACAGGTAAAAATCCTGTGGGGTAAAAATCAGTCCAAAGAAGACAAATTTCCTTTCTATAAAATTGAGCAGTACCAGCTGTTCGCCATTAAGTTTTAGAAACGGACAGGAGAACAAAAATAAAAGCAGTACATAACTTACCCATTTCCGGCAGGTATATAACCTTCCTGATGGCTGTTTAGGATAGATAAAATCCCTGCCCTTACTTCCGGTTTTATTTTTTTGTAACATCGGCTTTGTTTACACTGTCTTTCGGCGCTTTTATTTCATTGTCTTTTACATCTTTCGCTTCATATTTTTCACCTTGTGGCGCTTTGGCACCTGCAGGATTTGTTCCTTTTAACGACAGGATAAAATTGGCAACCGTACTGATCTGTTTGGGGTTCAGGTTTTTCTCCCAACTGATCATTCCTTTTTCGGGAACACCATATTTTATGGTTTTGAATACATTGTTGATGCTTCCGCCATGCAACCAGTATTCATCGGTTAAATTTGGTCCGATAATCCCCTGGCCCTTATCGCCATGGCATACTACGCAGTTGGTCGTAAAAATAGTCTTGCCGTCTGCCAGCACGGTGGGTGTATTATCAAACTTCACTGAGTTTTCATCAATGGTATTAGCCGATTTTTCGAGATAGGCTGCTTTTTCTACCTGGGCTTTTGCCATCTCTTTCTCGTATTCTGTATCCTGCAGATCGCCATATCCACCGATGTGGTAATAAAAAAGATAAGCTGCCGCAAAAATCATCGTCCCGAAAAAGAGGAAGTTGAACCATGCCGGAACAGGATTATTCAGCTCTTTAATGCCATCGTAAGCGTGATCGATAACCAGATCCTTTTCCTCTTCAATTGGCCTTAAACTTAAGAGTTTTGTCCAGATGGAAGGTTTAACCGGTTGCTGCTTTAACCATGCATCGTAATCCAAAACCAGCTCTTTTACCGGTTCGGTGTAGGGCGTAGGATTTAGCTGCTCCTGATACATTACCTTAAATGCATTTAGCAGCGTTAATGCGACAAAAAGCAGTACGGTTACAAAAAGCAAAAGCAATACGATAAGCAATTCCGACTGGCTAAGCCCCAACCCGGGCTGGGAAGGTGTTACCACATCTGCGGTTTTCGCATCTGCAGCAAATGCTGTAATGGATAAAAGCAGCGACAATAACAATAGATTAATCTTCTTCATAAACATTAGGTTGATTTTCTTGTAATGGGATTTCGCTCATCACTTCAATATGTTTTTTGTTTAATTTGAGCAGGTAAACACCCACGATTACAAAAAACACCATAAACATGAGCAGAGAGGTGATGAGGTATATTTCGCCACCGGCTAAATCTTTGATCTGGTTGAACATATTTTATTGATTTGAAGGAATACTTTCTTTATTGGCTTTAATATCGGTACCCAGGCGCTGCAGGTAAGCAATGATGGCCACTATTTCCCTATCGCTTTTAACCCTGATGTTATTCTGCTTCAGGTCAAACGCAATTTTTTCTGCCTGAATTTTTAAATCTTCATTGGCACGTTTATCATAACCTTCGGGATAAGGCACACCCAATGTTTGCATGGCCCTGATTTTACTCGCCGTAGTGGTGATATCCAGCTTCTGTTCGATCAGCCAGGTATAAGGAGGCATAATACTTCCGGGCGACATAGAAGCAGGATCCATTAAGTGGTTATAGTGCCAGGCATCAGAATATTTTCCACCTATGCGGTGAAGATCGGGGCCGGTACGCTTACTGCCCCATAAAAACGGGTGATCGTATACAAATTCTCCTGCCTTACTGTACTCTCCATAACGTTCTGTTTCTGAACGGAAAGGCCTTACCGTTTGCGAGTGACAGTTTACACAGCCCTCTCTGATGTACAGGTCTCTCCCCTGAAGTTCGAGTGCCGAATAAGGTTTTACGCTGGCAATGGTTGGCACATTAGACTGTATGGTAAAAGTTGGCATCATTTCTACCATGCCCCCAATAAGGATAATGATGAGTGATAACACCATAAATTTCATCGGCTTGCGCTCTAAAACCCTGTGCCATGCTTTATCAGCAGGAGAAGTTTCTACAATAATTTTGGTTAAAGGCATGGCCTCGGCCGGTTCGTTGGCAACCAGTTTAGCACCCAACATGGTTTTGGCCAGGTTATAAGTCATGGCAATAACCCCTGTTAAATAAAGCGCCCCGCCAATTGAGCGTAAAATGTGCATCGGGATAATCTGTAGCGTGGTGGCTAAGAAATTAGGGTATTTCAATAAACCTTCAGGCGTAAATTCTTTCCACATCAATCCCTGGGTAAAACCTGCCCAATACATGGGTACGGCATAAAAAAGTATACCCAAAGTACCTACCCAGAAGTGGAAACCAGCCAGTTTTTTAGAGTATAATTCTGTTTTGTAAATACGGGGGATTAACCAGTACAGTACACCAAATGTTAAAAATCCGTTCCAGCCCAAAGCACCAACATGTACGTGTGCAACAATCCAATCGGTAAAGTGGGCTACACCGTTAATCTGTTTTAACGATAATAAAGGTCCTTCGAAAGTGGCCATACCGTAAGCGGTAAGGGCAACCACCATAAATTTCAGGGTTACATCTTCTCTTACTTTATCCCAGGCACCACGCAAGGTTAACAACCCGTTGATCATACCGCCCCAGCTTGGTGCGATGAGCATGATTGAAAAGGCAACTCCTAATGATTGTGCCCAGCCTGGCAATGAGGTGTACAATAAATGGTGAGGTCCTGCCCAGATGTAGATAAAAATAAGCGACCAAAAATGCAGAATACTCAATTTATAGGAGTAAACCGGTCGTCCGGCCATCTTTGGCAAAAAGTAGTACATCATGCCCAGGTAAGGTGTGGTTAGAAAAAATGCCACCGCATTATGTCCATACCACCATTGAACCAGTGCATCCTGAACACCAGCATACATATAATAGCTTTTCATAAATGAAACAGGCAATTCGAAGGAGTTTACGATGTGTAATACTGCTATAGTAACGAATGTGGCTATGTAAAACCAGATGGCCACATATAAATGGCGTTCTCTTCTTTTAAAAATAGTACCGAACATGTTTACACCGAAAACCACCCAGATAATGGTGATGGCGATATCAATCGGCCATTCGAGTTCGGCATATTCGTGTGAGGTGGTAAAACCCAGCGGAAGTGTGATTACCGCTGATACAATGATCAGCTGCCAGCCCCAGAAGTGGATTTTACTTAGCACATCGCTAAACATCCTGGCTTTTAATAAACGCTGAAGCGAATAATACACCCCCATAAAAATGGCGTTGCCCACAAATGCGAAAATTACCGCATTGGTATGTAAGGGCCTTATCCGGCCAAAGGTAGTGTACTGGCTGCCCATGTTCATTGCGGGCTTGAATAACTGCATTGCAGCCAGCAAGCCAACCGTCATGCCTATAATTCCCCAAACCAGGGTGGCAATCCCAAAGTTGCGGACAATCTTGTTATCGTAAGTAAATTTTTCTAACTGCATAATAGAAGCTGAATTTTGTATGTTTTGTGTACCAAAGGTATTCTGCGCGGCGCTGGTAAAGGATGACGGTGGTTAGCTGGAAAAGTGATCTTTTTCACTTTTTTCGGCAATATCCTCATCATCGAACAGTATACGGATGCCTGGCGTATGTACGTCATCGTTTTGGCCGGTTTTATAGGCCCAGAAGAATGCAGCCAGAAAAATGAGCGCCATTAAAACACTGCAGCCAACCAAAAAGTAAAGGATGTTCATATCAGTTTATTTTTACGGGCAAACCATCTGGTAGCCAGGGTAGTAAAGGAGATAATGGTTACGGTACTGATGGGCATCAGCACGGCCGCCACCAAAGGATAAAGTGTACCCTGCACGGCAAAATAAATACCTATGCAGTTATAGGCGATGGCAATAGCAAAGCTTATTTTAATGATTTTCAGTCCGTCTTTACCCAACTGGATAAAGTTTGGCAGCAGATTTAAGGCACTGCCTTTCAGAATGGCATCGCAACCCGGTGTAAAATTGTTGATGTTATCGGTTATCGCAATTCCAAAATTGCTTTGTTTAATGGCGCCGGCATCGTTTAATCCATCACCTAACATCATTACTTTATTTCCCTGATGTTGAAGTTGCAGGACAGCATCGAGCTTTTGATGCGGGCTCTGGCGAAACCTGATCGTTGTATTCTTCGTAAAGATGGTATCTAGCATCCACCGGTCATTATCGGTATCACCAGATAAAACCTGCAGTTTAAATTTGGAGAGTTTCGAAACGAGCTGTACCAGTCCGGGCCGCCATTGCTGTTTGATATCAAAACAACCTTTATAAGTATGGTCGATCACAATATGTACACCAGTTTCACCAACCGATTTAATGGTTATAGGCAACATAGACAAATGCCCGGCGTAGATAGTGTGATCATTGATCTGTGCGTATAATCCTTTGCCCAACAACTCTTTATAATCGTTAAGTGAATAAAAACTTTCAACATTTAAAGCCTTTAATATATGCCGGCTTAAGGGATGGATAGAGTTTCGCAGCAACGATGCCACAATAATTTTTTCTTCGCCTGTTAGAGATCCATTAAAACCAATTTCTGCATTTTCATTACTGGTTAGCGTACCTGTTTTATCAAAAATGAGGGTATCAGATTTGGCAAGTTCTTCAACGGCATCGGTATTTTTCACATAAAAACCTTTCTTATCAAAAACCGATAAAATTGCTGACAAGGTAAATGGCGTACTCAAAGCCAGTACACATGGACAGGCCACGATAATTACCGCTGTGAATGCAGACCATGCTTTATGGCTATCGTTTTGGAGCAACCAATATGTGGTAGCTGCAAATGCGATCAGAAAAACACCCAGGCTGAAATATTTGGCCACAGTATCGTTAAAATTCTGTTTTTCGGTATCCTTTTTATAATTATCCTTGTTCCATAAACCGGTTAAATAACTCTGCGAAACAGGTTTGATTACTTCAAGCTCAATGGCTTCGCTGGTTTGCCTGCCACCCGCATAAATAATTTCGCCCAAAACTTTATGTACAGGCGCTGATTCGCCGGTTACAAAACTCATGTCCATCCAGGCATCACCCTTCATCAAAATCGCATCTGCCGGAACCAGCTCTCCACTCCTGATCCACAACCGATCGCCTATTTTGATTTCGTTTATAGAAACAGGTTTTTCTTTGCCATTTTGCAGCGTAGTTACGGCTATTGGAAAATAAGAGCGGTAATCGCGATCGAAAGAAATGTGATGATAGGTACGCTGTTTAAGCCATTTGCCCATCAGGAGTAAAAACACCAATCCTGTTAGGGTATCGGCAAAACCTGGTCCTGTACTGAAAAGGATTTCGAAAGCTGTACGTAAGAAAAGTACCGCAATAATTAATGCTAATGGGGTATCCAGATTAATGTGTTTGTGCCTGATACTCGTGATTGCGGAGGTAAAATAATCGCGTCCACAATAAAAAGCGGCTGGAATGGAAAAAGCAAGATTTAGCCAGCCAAAAAGCGATTGAAACTGTTTCTCGAAGCCTGAAAGACCAAAATATTCAGGAAAACTAAAGAGCATAACATTGCCCATTAAAAACCCGGCTACAGCGATTTTCAGTACCAATGTTTTGTCTACCGAGCTGCTGTATGCTTTTACCACATCCTGCAGACTGATTAGCGGTTCGTAACCAATCTGGTTTAAAGTTTCTACCAGTTGCCTTAACGAGATTTCCTCGTGGTTGAAACTGATGGTCACTTGTTTTTTAAGGAAATCGATCCTTGAGCTAAATATAGCGGAATTGATTTTGTATAGGTGTTCTAACAACCAGATGCAGGAACTGCAGTGGATGGCGGGAATGTAAAAGGTAATGATGCTCGAGCTTTCGTGCTTGTAATCGAGCAGTTGATCGATAATTTTTGGTTCGTCGAGGTATGCTAAATGGCTATCATTTTTAAACCGCTGGCCCGGAGTATTGTTGTACACATAATAATTGCAAAGGTTGTTTTCTGATAAGATCTTGAAAACAGCCATACAACCTGCGCAGCAAAAATCTTTATCATCCAGCTGATATTTTACCTTGGGCAGATCTTCGCCACAGTGGTAGCAGACCGCCTGGGTAGCAGTTCTATTTTGATCTTCCATTGTAATCCTTTTTTAAATTGATGAACTGAATAATTGGGTTTTTGGCTGTTTAAGCCACAGTTTCTCATCGAAGGCCATACAGATATTCCGGAGAAATGATTTCCCTTTTGTGGTGATCCTGATTTCCTTTTCGTTTACCCATATCAGCTTATCGCGCAACAAGGGCAATAGCCTGCCATATACCCCTTCTGGGATTCCTTCATTGTAAAAAGTATTTTCCCTACACATGATGTTGAGGATATGTTTTCTCACTTCCAGATCTTCATCGCTAAGGAAATGTCCTTTTTCTACGGGCAGTATTCCCTGTTCTATCTGATCCAGATAAGCTTCAACCGTTTTTGGGTTCTGCGCAAAAGCTGTCCAGCTATCGCTGATCGAAGAAACGCCAAGCCCGATCAGTAAATGGGTATGTTGATTGGTGTAACCCATAAAATTGCGGTGAAGCTTCTGTTCCGTCAGCGCCTGGAACAAAGAATCACTTTTTAGTGCAAAATGATCCATACCAACGTCTTTATAACCGGCTTCTTCGAGTAATTGCCTGCCCAGCCGGTACAGGGCAAACTTTTCATCACCAATGGGAATATCTTTTTCATCATAATGCCTCTGCCCGGGCTTTAACCACGGCACATGCGCATAACTGTAAAAGGCAATACGATCTGGCTGCATCCTAATCACCTCATCTATGGTGTCTGTTAATCCAGCTACAGTTTGTCCCGGCAGGCCATAAATCAGGTCAAAATTAACAGAGGTATAACCGATTTCCCTTGCCGTTGCGGTAACTTCGGCTACCTGTTGGGGTGTTTGATGGCGGTTGATCAGGAACTGTACTTTAGGATCAAAATCCTGGATACCTAAGCTCAACCTTCTAAAACCGAGACGATACAGGGTAGTTAAGTGCATACTGGTGGTATTGGCAGGATGAGCCTCAAAAGAAAGCTCTGTTTCTGAGGTGAGGCTTGCATACTTCATAATGCCATTTAGGAGCAATTCGAGGTTTTCTGCGCTAAAAAAAGTAGGTGTTCCTCCGCCCAGGTGCAGTTCTTTTAGTTTGGGTTTCTCCCTCAAAGCATCTACATACATTTTCCATTCCGCCAGTACAGCGCTGATATAGGGTACCTCTACGTCATGGTTTTTGGTAATCCTGGTATTGCAGCCGCAGTAAGTGCACAGGCTTTCGCAAAATGGAAGGTGGATATATAAACTAATCCCTTCATCTTTATGGCTTGCATAGGTATTGGCTATACTTGCCAACCAGCCATTTGCGTTGAAATTTTCAATATCCCAGTAAGGTACGGTTGGATAACTGGTATACCTGGGGGTGGCTACATTGTATTTTTTAAGGAGTGCAGCAGTTTCCATTATTTAAGCGCTTTTATGGTAGAACATTCGTTTTGACAGCAGCATGCGCTGCCTACGCATTTACCTGCAGCCCACTGATCGAGGTTTTTGATTACCTGTTCCATCCGTTCTTTAGCACTTGAATCGCCGGATGCCAAAGGAACGTTTGCCACTTTAACGCCTGCAGAACCGGCAGCTTTTAAATCAAGATGGTTTGTTTGGAAGGATGAGGTTGCGATATATTTTATACCCAGGGCTTTTAGCCCCAGAATCATCGCCTCGCTTAGCTCATCATTATTAAAAACCAATAGGGCTTCCTTTCCCGTTGCAAATGAAAGCGTATCGGCTGTTAAACTGTTTGCAATTATGGTAATGTCGTGTTTTTTATAATTGGCCAGTACCAACCATTCCTTTTCATCGGGTTTGATGTTGTAAGCTATAGCTTTCATATACAGAGTTTATATATACAAAACTATGGCCCATGGCAGATGCAAGAGATGAGAATGCTTAGAGAAAAAAGTGATTTTAGTTACTTTTGGTGCTTTAGCGGTTGGAGTTGGGCGTTTGGCGTTTGCTCCTCGCTCGTCATTCCAACTCGATTGGGAACCACGCAGTGTTCATCGAAGATAATCGTATTGCCTTAGAAGATTCATTAAGATCCCCTGCCTACGCGAGGATGACGATGCAAGAAGAGAAGGCTGTCAAATATAAAACAGTTAGCAGTTTGCAATTTACAGTTAACCGATTTAAACAATTAACCTAACTAAATAACCATTTTACTGTTTAATATTCCTGAGTTTTTCGATCGAGAGGATATTGATGGCATTGCCTGTTTTATCGATCAGTTTTTCATCTTTAAAATCAGCAAGCATCCTGCTTACGGTTTCGCTGGCTGTACCTACCAATGCGGCAAGATCATCACGCGAAATCCGGATGGTACAACTGTCGGAAATACCATCGCCAAATTTTGATGCAACCTGCAGCAATGCTTCTGCCACACGCTTTCTTACCGAAGAATAGGCGAGCTGAAGCATCTGTTTCCCTTTATCCCGTATATTGCCCGACAACAAACCGATAAAAGTTTTTGAAACCATTTGGTGATTGAGCAGGTATTCCATAAAATCTACCTTTGGAATATGGATAATATCTGATTCAATTAATGTTGCCGCATTGTCTGTATAAACCTCGCCACTGCAGAGGCTTTCGTATCCAAAAAAATCACCATCCCGATAGAGATTAGATGAAAGTTCTCTACCATCTTTAAAACGTTTATAGGTTTTAACCTGACCCTTAACCACATAATAAAGATGGGTTGGTTCATCCCCTTCTATATAAATAATCTGTTTAATGGCTATTGGTTTAGATTTGCCCTTCTTACGAAGCTCTTCCATCACCGTTTCGCTATTGCCTGATGCCGGATTAAAACCTGCCGATTGCTGTTTTTTCTTAAACCTGCTTTCTATCGCCTTAAAAAGTTCGATATCATCAAATGGTTTGGTGAGGTAATCATCGGCCCCCATTTCCATACCGCGTCGCATATCTGCCCGTTCGGTTTTGGCGGTGATAAAAATAAAAGGAATATTGGCCGTTTTTTGGTTTTTATTTAACAGGTACAGTACACCATAACCATCCAGTTCAGGCATCATGATATCGCAGAGGATCACATCAGGCAAATGGTTTAAAGCCATTTCCACCCCCAGCTTACCATGTTTAGCGGTAAAAGTTTCATAACCGGCCAGATCAAGCACTTCGGCCGTACTTTCCCTGATGTCGTCATTGTCTTCGATAATCAAAACTTTCTTGTTCATGGGGCTTAGTTTATGAAATTACTTCCAAAGGAAAAGGTGAGCGTAAAAACTGTACCTGAATTTTGTTCGCTCTGGCAGCTTACCGTGCCATCCATCAGGCCAACATATCTTTTTACAATGTTGAGGCCTAAACCTGTTCCAGGAATATCGCCTGTATTGTGCGCCCTGAAAAATGGCTCGAAAAGATTACTTTGGTCGACCTGAGGAATGCCGATTCCGTTATCTTTCACCTCCAAAATGAGTTCATCATTTTTTAAGATTGAATTAAACTGGATCAATGTATCTTCGCCGGAATATTTTATTGAGTTGGAAATCAGGTTAATCACACAGTTTTTCAACAGATTAGGATCGAGGTAAACTTCGGCGGTTGTACCGGTATGTTCGTAAATAATGTGCTGGTTCTGTTTCGTCATCATCTGCATTTCTTCAGCTATTTCTTCGGCAAAACTGATGATGTTGAAAGATTGAGCGGATGCTTCTACTTTTCCTGCCTCGAGTTTTTCTAATGACAGGAAATCGTTTAAGATCGTAGTAAGGTTATTGATCGAATTTTTGATTTTTAAGGTATGCTTCTCTACACTGGCTACATCCTGTTTGCTGGTGTATTTATCGATTAAAGAGGCCGATAACTGTATGGAGCTTAACGGAGTCCTAAACTCGTGCGAAGCCATAGATACAAACCTGGTTTTGAGCTGGTTGAGTTCCTTTTCCTTTTGAAAAAGAGCCTGCATATTCTCTTTGGCCATCTCCAGTTCCGATACCAGTTTAACCAGATCGTGCGTACGTTCTTTGATCTTAACCTCTAATTTTTCGGTATAACTTCTGATTTGCTCTTCATTGGCCTTTTCTTTACTCAGATCGTGGATAAAACCCGTATAAATTTTCCGGTCGCTAAATTTAATTTCGCTTACACCCAGCCGAAACGGGAAAACCGAGCCGTCTTTGCGTTTGCCAGAAACTTCTCTCCCGGTTCCGATGATGTGTTTCTCGCCGGTGTGTTCATACCGGGATAGGTATCCGTCATGGCGGGAATGATCGGGTTCTGGCATTAAAACCGACACATTTTTACCCACCAGCTCTTCCCTGCCATAGCCAAAAAGCTCCAGCGCAGCCGGATTTAAATGTTCTATAATCCCCCTATCATCAATGGTAATAATCCCATCAATGGCATTTTCAATAATCGCATCCAAAAATTTCGACCTGTCCATTTCGCATCAAGTATATCTTGGTAAATATAGAAAAGTTATTCCCGATCTTTTTTTATTATCCAACGATCAACCTATCCAGTTTATCTTTCGAGTTTGCCAACTGTTCATAAATCCCCTTCAACTCCCATGATGCCTGATCAGTAACTTCGCTGAATAGTTTTTTGTAATAATTAATCCCCTCTGTCAACTGTGATTTGAACCCGTTTAACTGTTTTATTTTTTTATCGCTGAAGTTTTGCAACTGCTGTTTAATGTCTTCCTGCAGATAATCGATATAAAGATTAAGCTCTTTGATAAACAGATGTGGCCTTTCCACTTGAGCTAAAAGGTTATTTTTTCCATAAATATGGCCAACCATTTCATCAAATGAATAGACATCAGAAAAATAAGCAAGGTTTGGCCCCGGACAAATGGCTACCGCTGTACTTTCTTTTGGTTTGGTGATATTGTATTTTAAATAGGTGGAGGCACATAAGCCCTCGCAAAGGCAAATTTTTTCGGTTACCAGCTTAAACTGTTTTTGATATTCATCGGTAGGTAATCCTGCTGTTTTTAAGCTTTTGATCTTTATGTGCTGGTACTCGCGCGATGCCGTACAGATGGCCTGCTCGGTAAACTCTGTGTTATTACAAAGATATTTTTTGGTACATGGGCTCCCCGGACGGCCCTTTTCGATACGCTCGGTACGCTGGAGATCTATTGTACTGTTTTTAAAATTATTAAACCGGATACCCAGCGGGGAAGCGCCACTCAGATAAAAGTCAGTTTCTGTAGAACCAGCCAATTGCGCCAGTGTTCCGGCATCTACATTGGTTACCTCGGGCACCAACAGGAAAGGGCTCCCCCATCCCGTGGCATCGAGATTATAATACCGCAGGAGGAACTCATGTTCTGCCGCGGTACCGATACCGCCCTGAACACTGATCCGTTGTTTAGGCTGTTTTTGTGTTTGGATCCCCTTTTGTGCCAAAGCAGATTGGTACATGGTAAAAAGTTCCATACACATATCTTTTCTTTTGAGCTTAAATTCTTCTAAAATCGGCCCCAATAAATACCCTTCTGTAGCAAATGCATGACCGCCACAGTTCAGTCCAGATTCTATCCTGAACTCCGACACCCATAACCCTTTTTTTGCCAAAAATTTAGCCTGGATCAATGCCGACCTGAAGTCGCTGACCTTTAAAGTGATTTTCTTTTTAAGGTTCTCACTTGCATCTGGAAAAAAATCTTCAAAATTTTCTATATAGCTGTATAATTTAGGGTTCATACCGGCAGAGAGTATAACGGAGGCATTCAGTTTACTTTCGGCAAAACCACGTAAGGCCGATAAGGCATCTGTATTGAAATCGCCAGAGTATTCTTTATCTATAAAGTTCATTTTATCTACCTTGGCCATGATATTCACATCAATAGCCCCCATCCGCATCGCATTTTTCAAAAGCGATCCAAAGGTTTGTTTGGTTTCACCTTCAGGGTATTCCAACATCAGGTCGTAGCCATGTTTTAATTTAGAAGTATCAGGTAGTAAATCGAAATAGCGACAAATATCACTTCCGATTGTAAAATCCTGCAGCTTTAAGGCTTTAAAATCTTCGGTTATGGTTTCCTGCAAAAAGTTAAGGTAGGCGGTGATGCGTTGGCTCCGGCTGTTTGTTGCTTCTTTTGGAATCGCTACGAAAGGAACAGCGCGCTTCGCTGAGTGATAAGCGCGCATCCGCTCGATCAGTTCGTCATCAACAATAGAAAGCACGGAGGAAATGCCATACCTGGCAACTTTTAAAGGGGTATCGATAGAATAGCCTAAGCCCAATACGGGTATATGGAATGAATGTGGCATCGTATTTCGTTATATATGAGTATGACCTTTCGTAACGAAAGGCCAAATAATTTCGAAAGCAAAACTATTGCAATTGGCGTATCCCAGTGATGATGCCTGTCAACACAAAAAATGAGCTCCATCATTTTTCGAGGCAATGATGGCAGATTAGACTATTGAAATCACGATTAAATTTATCAATTACTGCTATCATTAACCTCAAACCTACCGGTTTTAAGGTGAAGGACAATTTTGAATACAATAATTTCCTCATCATAAGCATCGGTTTTTCCAGTGCCATGTGAGGGCTGCTCTGAAGGAGTATTGGTTAAAGGCATCATCCGGTGGATAATGCCCTGAAGTGCTCTTTGTTTTTCGCCGGCATCGGTAACTTCCTCAAATTTCCCCCAGCACACCACACTTTTCCAGTTATAGGTATCACGGATCTGGTCAGTCTGAAAGCAGACCTGGGGATTACTTTTCATCATCCTGATTTTCTGGCCCGGAGCAGAATGTGCGTAAACCATGCCGCTGCTGTACACATAATTAATGGGTACAATGTAACTCACACCATGGGCATGACAAGCCAAACGGCCTATATATTGTTCGCTAAGGAGTTTTTCTATCTCCTCTTCTTCTAGTTTTCCTAACATTTTCTTATGGTTAAATATTGCTAATAAACATTAATCGCCCGAAATATCCAGCACAATCCTGCCTTCGATCTCACCCTTTTTCATCTGTTCGAATACTTCGTTAATGTCTTCGAGTTTTGCCGGTTTAACCTGCGCCCTTACCTTTCCGTCTACGGCAAAGTCGATGGCTTCCTGCATATCTTTTCTGGTGCCCACTATAGAGCCCCTAATGGTGATCCGGTTCAGCACAGTATCGAATATCGGAAGGTCAAAACTACCTGGAGGTAAACCGTTTAGCGCTAAGGTGCCTTTTCTGCGTAATGCCGAAAGCCCCTGACTAAAAGCAACAGGTGTTACGGCAGTAACCAATACACCGTGCATGCCACCAGTCTGTTTTTTAAGAAACTCGCCAGGATCCTGCTCAAGCGCGTTCACTACAATGTCGGCACCGAGTTTTCTGGCCATTTCCAGTTTATCGTTTGATATGTCAATTGCAGCAACCTGAAAACCCATGGCTTTTGCATACTGAACACCAAGATGGCCAAGTCCGCCGATGCCCGATATGGCAACCCACTCTCCCGCTTTAACCTCGGTTTCTTTTAAGCCTTTATAAACGGTAACGCCGGCACAGATAATCGGTGCCATTTCTGCAAAATTTACATGCGAAGGAAAATGGGCAACATATCTCGAATCGGCAATTACATATTCTGCGAAACCTCCGTTAACACTATAGCCACCGTTTTGTTGTTCGTAGCATAATGTTTCCCAGCCTGTTAAACAGAATTCGCAACAGCCGCAGGCACTGTATAACCACGGCACACCAACTACCTCTCCTTCTTTAACACTTTTAACATCATAGCCCATGGCAGCTACCAGTCCGATAGCTTCGTGACCAGGTACCAGGGGCATTTTTGATTTTACGGGCCAGTCGCCATTGCAGGCATGTAAATCGGTATGGCATACGCCACATGAAATTACTTTTACCAGAATCTCATATTGATTGAGTGGTCTTACCGGAAGTTCTTCTATGGCCAGTGGTCCTCCATATTCATGGATAACTGCGGCTTTCATTATTTTAGGATACATCTCTTTTTGTTTAGGAATTGATTTTGTTCATTTACTGGCCACTACATCGGAATCTTGTGTTCTGGCGGTAAAGCCAAAAGGGGGATCTGAATGTGATCAGACATGTTCAGCGTATGGCTGCCGTTGAGCAAGCGATAAAAAAAGCTATGTTTCCGGTGCACCATTGCCAGGATATCAATTTGCCCGTTTTTTACGATCCAGTTCAAACCTTCCTTAATCCCTTCACTGTTTACATGCCGATGGTAGATATGCCTGTAGTTAACCCTGTCGGCAACCCGGTTTAAAAAATCTTCTGTTTTTTGTCTGGAATCAGCAGAGTCTGATCTTGAATTTTCGGTATGCATAATGAGAATGTCGGCACTAAAGGGTTTTGCGAATTCGGCAAGCGCACATAAAACGGGGATATCGCTATGACTAAAATCTGTGGCAAAAGCGATTTTTTTAGGTTTCTTAAACCTATATCCCGCAGGTATAAGCAAAACAGGTATTTCCTCCTCTATAATTTTCCTGGCAACACTGCCCATAAGTGTTTTGGTTAACTTATCTGCACGGTTTAGTCCGGCCACAACGAGGTTCATTTTACATTCAGTAAAATACTTGCTAACCTCCTGTTCAACCTCGCCACCAACCGATCGCCCAAACACTTCTGCTTTAAAACCAAGTTCATGATGGGCCTTTTTATATTTTTCCTCAACCCTTTCCACCAGCTTCTCCAGTGCTTTTTTAGCATCATCCTCGATAAGATTATATTCTTCAAGCGGCCATACCAGAGAGGCCGCAGCCGGAGAAAACTCCGGAACCTGAAAAACATTTAGCAGCTCTACCCTGGCACCAATACCGTGGGCCAGATCAGTTGCATAATCGGCTGCGTTCTCTGCTGTTGCAGAGAAATCAACAGGTACCAGGATCTTTTTCATATTAAGCTCTTTTTTGTTGTATATAAAGTTTGGAAAAACCCGAGGTTTAAAATATGAGCCACATCAGTTATTAAAATGATCGTTACCCAATGCATGATGAGTATGACAAAGGGATATTTAGACTAATTATCATTACCACAAAAAAGGCCAGATTCATTATCCTTTCCGTAATTTCAGTCTTTTAAAATTATTCCCTTATAGAAAATGAGTGTTCATATAGGCTTAATGATCTGGAAAGAAATGAAGCAGAAAGATATCTCTGTTTCAGACATTGCTGCTGCGCTTGAGATTAGCAAAACAAAAGCACAGGAAATGCTGAATAGCGCAACCATCGATATCCTTACACTAGTGCGCGTCAGCGAAATCCTGAACTATAATTTTTTCAGCTACTACGAAAGTGGAAAAGTGTTCTCGAAGATCGAGTTGCAAGAGAAACATAAGCTCACGGCAGAAGTAGACCGCTTGAAGGCCTTGCTCAATGAGAAGAACAAAGCACTGGAACTTCAGGAAAGGTTAAATAAGATTCAGCTCAGTACGATTTCGCTGTTGGAGAAAGGACAGTTTAGATAAACCAGCCTGATCAATTATTGATCATCACCGATTTATCTAAATGTCAATCCTATTAAACAATCTTATTTAAACTTGAGGTTTAACGATACAATGTTCGAAACCAGACTTGTTGAGCGGGAATAGTGGCCGTATCTTAATTCGAGCATGTTCAACCTTTGCCAGCCAAAAACACCTTTTGGTGGAGCAAACCTGATGCCTGCGCCATAAAAATCACTGCTAAGGGTTGATAGGTCGTAATCGCTGGTAAAATATTGTTCCGAAGCCTGATGCTGTCCATAGGGCGCAAAATATTTGGTTCCCACCTGGTTATTGTAACGGTAGAAAGGACTGATTGAAAAGAACGGATTGATCTTTACGGGAATTTCGAGTTCTGCCGTATGTGCCCTTATCCCCCAGTTATCCATATAATACCGGTAAAATGTACGGATTACAAAACGGTCGTCCAAAAAGTAATTCATCCGCAAACCTATTGGTAGTTTATAACGCTTATCAGGCAAAGTTTCTGAGCGCATCGAACCATCTGTAAAATAATCACGCTGGTATTTGGTGGCCAACAAACCTTTTTGATAGGACGGTTCCAAAATCAGGGAAGCCTGAAATTTTTGGTTAATTACCTGCGAGAGGGAGAACGACGCACTAAAGGAATTTCTCGGGGCGGTATCGTATTGCTCACCTCCCCTTCCGGTATTGCCCGTCCGAAGTTCTATTGGCAGGATCACCGTCCATTGATCCAGGAAGGCCTGAAGTTTGAAATCAAACTGCGTATTTTTATCTTTTGATAAACGTGTAAGGTTAAAAGCAGCACCCATCGACTGATAATCGAACTCCGTTGAATAAGATCCTGTAAAACCAAAGGAGTTCCCTGTTTCTTCATTTGAATGGGTCCAGTTTAACGATGGATAAATACGGGTATCAGCAGAAGATGCCGAAGAAATGGTGCTCGGATCGATTTTATCAGAAGAGGCCGAAGTATAATGATCTACACCAAGCTCAAAAATGAAAGTGTTTTTTTTACCTCTTTTATTAAACTTAGACATCTGCAGATCGATGGTATTGGCAAAATCACTCAGTTTTTCGGTGCCGATACCACCTGTTACCGCAGAGTTGTTACCATCTTGATGATAATAGGCAGAAACGAGATTAATCTCGTCTATTTTTAACTTGCGCGACTGGTATTTACTGCTGTCTACCTTTGCGGGTTCGGGTCTGGTTTGTGCATAGGTGCTCAATATACCGAAGTACATGAAAAGCACATGAAGATATATTTTTCTCATTTTCTTATAGCCCGTTAATTACATCCGCAACCACCACCGCTTTTGCCCCCGTTTGCACCTGAAGCACCTTCCCGGTAAAGCTGAAAACTCTGTTCAAATTTCTGGGCCTTTCGGGCCGAAAGGATCATATCGGCATCATTGAGTTTACTTTTTTGATAAGGTTTCACACTACTACAGGCGCTCAGCATACCAATGATCGAAAATGCCGAGATAGACAGGAAGAAAAATGTTCTTGAACTTTTCATATTTATATTACATTAATATTGTTTGAGGTAAAAACCCTGTCATTATCATCAATAACAATACAGGCCACTTGTTTAATCTGGTTAATCAGCTCGAGGCCAACCTTTACACCCATCACTACAACCGGTGTTGCCAGTGCATCAGCCAGCTCGGCACTGGGGCAGATGATACTCACACTCTTCACGCCGCTTACCGGAAGTCCGGTCTTAGGGTCTATTGTATGCGAATAGCGCTTGCCATTTATCGTCACATATTTTTCATAACTGCCCGAAGTGGCAATGGCCATATCACTGATCTTCAGTGCAGAAAATGGTCTGTCGGTTTGTTCAGGATCTGCAATACCTACTGTCCAGGGACCACCATTAGCCTGGGTTCCCCAGGTAACCAGGTCGCCAGCTGCATTCACAATTCCACTTTTAATGCCTAGCTTTTGCAGCACAATCTTCGCCTTATCAGCCGCGTATCCTTTCCCAATTCCGCCAAAACCAATACGCATGCCCCTATTTTTCAGAAATACAGTTGATTTATCCTTATTCAGAATCACATTCCGGTAATCGATCAGCCCAACAGAAGCCATTGCGGTTTCTTCATCAGGCAGGCTGGTCATATTGGGATCAAAGTTCCAGAGCCGCTTATCTATAGATCCATAACTGATGTCGAATGCACCATCGGTAATTTCTGATATCCTGATGGAGCGTTCGATAAGACTGATCACTTCATCATCTACTTTTACAGGCTTTAGGCCCGCGTTTTCATTGATCAGACTGGTCTGACTAAGGTTGCTGAAAGTAGTCAGCAGATATTCTATTCTTCTCACTTCAGCAATAGCAGCATCAACTGCAGCATTGCCCGCCTGCTCGTTTTCAGCGATCACCGTAAACTCAAAGCGGTTGCCCATGAGCTTTAGTACCCGGTTTACAGAAACAGGTTTAGCCATTTTTAGCTTATTTTTTTAGTTTATCAATTTCGGATACAAAAGCCTGTGGCGTTTCATCTGGAAAGCCATCCCAGGTTTTGAGCACCTTTCCATTTTCGTCTACCAGAACGGTATAGGGAAACTTCCCATCTTTATTATAGGCTTCTGCCAATGATTCGTTGAGCTTGATCTGCTCTTTGGGAAGCTGGTTCTTCTTCTGCCTTGGAAAATCTGCCCTAACAAGCAACAGATTGGCAGCTGCATATTGTTCAAATGTTTCAGATTCCAAAATCTCTTTACGCAGGCGGATACATGGGCCACACCAATCGGAACCCGAAAAATTGATCAAAATCTGTTTTTGCGTAGCTTTAGCTTCCTTCTGCGCTTCAGAAAAATTCCCCATCCATAATGCAGGAAGAGCAAACAACCCAAAAAGGGCAACTAATAGTAGTTTCATAATCGGTTAAGAATAAACTTTTAAAGAAGTACCCGTAAGCTGGGTATTGTAAACGGTTAATGCACGTGATGCCGGACCATTTGTAACAGTACCGCCTTCAGAGAAGGTTGCACCATGGTTTGGGCAGTAAAAGCGGCTATTTACCGCCTGATAAGTTAGCGTGTAGCTTTCGTGTGTACATGAACGTTGCACAGCAATATAAGCCCCGGCTTGGGTCTTTGCTACAATGACCCCGTTCGACACCAAAGACCCGCCATTGTTTAGCAGTACGGCATTGGCAGCCTGGCTTAAATCGAGCGTAAAATTCACCCCTGTAGGACCTGATGTATCTGAAGAGCTATTGCCATCAGTTTTCTTACAACCTAGGCAATTAATCAGGGCAAAAGCCGCGGCACTCATCCCGATACTGTTAAGGAAATCTTTTCTGTCCATACTCTTTTTATAGTTAAAATGAGCAATTCAATAAAATATTCAGCCAATGTGCCGATAGATAACCATTTGGTATCGATGAGCAAGCCTGAAAAATATTTGTAAAATTCTATCTATAAAAAAGCATTAGGGCTCCGTGTTCTTTAGTTATCTAATTATCCGGAAATTTGGATACGAGATTGACTTCTTGTAACAAAACTATTGACAAAATCTGAAGACATTCTGAAGTTACATCAATAAATCTGTTAAATATTTGTTAATAATGGCTTCAAATCAATTGGAAACAACTCATTTTTATTTATCATCCCCTCCGTTGATCATATCCGAAACAATTCCTTTTCCTTCCTGTCGCTCGGCCAGGAACACCCCTGCCAGGTGAAGAATAATAAAGCCCAGTATGAGGTACATACAAAAGCCGTGGAATTCCTTTATGCTGTGGTTGAGGTTTTCAGGGATGTTCGTATAATCTTCAAAAGCCAATAGCAAACCAGTAACAACCATCGTTAACAGCAACAGATAAAAGATGAGATATAAGCCCTTTACCACCAGTTCGTGCTTCGCCATTTCCCTTTCCTTTTTCAAGATAAAATAAGCGCGGTAAGCTTTTTTGAGTTTGGGCAATAGTTTTTGTTCAGCAGGCAGGAAGAATTCGGCGATTAGCCTGAAAAGAAAAAGTGCAGCAAGGGCATAACCGAAATAAATGTGTATCCCCATACCTGATCTTCAAGGCCATGGGCTACCGCAGCTGCCTGCTTATCGTTTACAGTGGCACCTGCATTCACCAATTCTCCTTTTACAAAACTACGCTGTGCACGGTCGAAAAGTGTGGAGTTAATGAGCACGGTAAGGAGTGATCCTGCAATCACAATGAAATTTATCCAATGCCAGAAACGTGTAGTTGAGGCATATTTTTTTCCTTTTTTGATCTCTCCGATTTCCTGATTGAAAGGTGCGATAATGGCCATAAAAAAAATTAATGATTAAATACAATCGTAAATGTGTGCAGGTCCTGACGATAGAAATAATCAAGCAGATACTGCTGTCGGTTGCAGATCTGTTTGAGAATGGCAAGCCCCAAACCTGTACCTTCAGAGGCATGGTCCTTATAAAACCGATCGAATATTTTATCAGGATCGAGTGCCGGATTATGGCCAGTGTTGGCAAATACAATTTTTTCGGCATCAAGGCTGATCTCAATTTTCCCTCCATCGTAGTTGTGCCTGATGACATTGCTAAATAAGTTGTTGATCAATATTTCCAGCAGTTGCCGGCTTGCAGATGTGGTTATTTCTGCTAACACCATATCGAGCGTTATATGCCGTTCAGAGATAAGCTCCTGAAAATAAACAGCCTTTTCTTCTATCAGTAATTTCAGGCTAATCTGTTCGTTATCCTGGAGTAAATTGTTGTCAATTTTAACCAGAAGCAAAAGCGATTGATTAAGCTTGGTCAAACGTGAAGTAGCCTTATATAGTTCAACCAGGGTTTCGCCATCTTCTTTGCCCAGAACATTTGATTGGAGCATATTATCAAGTTTCGAATTGATTACGGCTAACGGCGTCATCATCTCGTGCGATGCATTTTCGGTAAATAGCTTGATTTCATTATAATCAGATTTTACTTTTCCCGAAAGTTCCACCAATACGCTGTTAAGCTGCCTGAATTCTTCAACAGGCATATCAACTGGTTCATAAGGCTGGTCATGGTTGATATTAAATGCAGTAATATTCTTCAAAAGTTGCTCAAAAGGTGTCCAGATCTTTTTGAGCAAAATCCGGTTAACCATAAGAACCAGCGCAAAAAGTAACATAACAGGTATCAGGATAATCAAACAGATATTCCTGATCTGTTCCTGCCGTTCAAATTTCGATGCGATGACCAAAATCTGGTAAGGTTGCTCATTAAGTTCCAGTTCTGTTTTAAGATATCTTGCGCTCTCCGTACGGTGCTTTACCGGATTGTAAAATACCGTATCTGCGTAACTGCTGGAAGGATAAGCTTTAGCTATTTTTTTATACTGAACAATCAGGTCCTCAAATTCGTGCGGCTGATAAAAGTTTCCCTTTTCAGAATATTCTTTTACTTCCATAATCTCCTCTACCAGGTCGTGGTCGATCTGTTGATCAAGATAGTAAGCGAGCATCTGGTAAAAAAGAAAGCCGATGAGCAGCAGCCCGAAAAGACTGATGATCATCAGGATCCGGTTATATCGTGTAAAGAGCTTCATGAGCTTATAAATTTATATCCAACTCCATACACTGATTGAAAATAATCTTTGCTTCCTCCATCAATCAGCTTTTTTCTAATGTTCTTGATGTGGGTGTAGATAAAATCAAAGCTATCTGCCATATCAGAATCATCGCCCCAGATATGCTCTACAGCGGCAGATTTCGAGATCACCTTACCTTTATTGGAAACAAAATAAAGCAACAGATCGAATTCTTTTTTTGTCATGTATACCACTTTGCCGTTCACAAGCACCTCCTTAGCATCAAGATCAATCCTGATCTCATTAAATTCGATATGACGGTCGCCCTGCGCACTCTTTCTGCGCACCACTGCAAGGATTCGGGCATTAAGCTCAGAGAGGTGAAAGGGTTTGATCAGATAATCATCCGCGCCAAGGCTCAAGCCTTCTATTTTTTGATCAATGGAATTTCTTGCCGAAATAATAATCACGCCTTCAGCCCTGTTCACCCTTTTTAGGTAATTCAGTATCTGAAGTCCTTCTCCGTCGGGAAGGGTTAGGTCCAGTAATACACAATCGTACTCATACATGTCAAGCCGTTCAAGTGCCTGGGCATAGTTTAAAGCCACACTGCAGAGATTACCCTCAGCCATAAGGTATTGGGCTATGCTGCGCTGCAGGCCGGGCTCGTCTTCAATAATGAGGATCTTCATGATTGGCAAATATGTTATAAGATACTGAAGACATTTTGAAGTTTGAAAAAAACATCAAAAACAGCATGTATCTCCCGACAAATCTAAATGGTATTTCCTTTAGTCGATGCAATGGATTATTCGGGGTGTAAGTACTTGTAGGGTATGCCAACCTGATTTGTTGACACAAAGATTTACGAGAATCGATCTTTGATAAAGACATAAAATACTTTATAATCAATACCCGGTATATCAACCTAAATTAGCCTACCTTTTCCATTTTCAAGAAAAAAACCACCACAAGCTGGTTTTTTGCCTGAATGAGCCTGCCCACTTTTTTTGGAGGGATCAGATTAAAATCTGAAAAATTGATTGCCTGTTGTCCAGTCAGCTCCATTAAGCCCTGTTTAACATTTACCTCATAACAGATTTCAAATCTCTTTAATATCCCTGAAAGGGTAATCTCGACATCACCTTTGACAAAATTACGCTGACCTACCGAAGGGATTTCTTTTAAAGAAAGGAATTTGATCTTAAGGGTTGGAAATTTACTCTGCTGAAGGGTGTTCAATAACTGTTTAGTCATCATTGTATTGCTACAATCAAAATCCTTTACCTCAAGGTTTAAAGTTCCGGAAAGCATTATATGATCTGTTTTATCCTTCGAAATCAGAATCGTATCGCTTTTTGGGTAACGCACGATTGCACAGGAAAACCTGTTAATATTAGTCCTTCCATTAACAGTCAACATACTGTTTCCACTCACTACCCATCGGGAAGTACTTTTGGTTTTATCAGCTGGCAACATGCTGGTTAGCAAAAAAATCAGGGCTGTGATCAGCGTTTTCATTTTATTTTTTTTTAAAGGCAGGAACAGATTGCTCCTGCCTAGAGGTTTATAGGCTAAAAGCCCACAATAGCCTGGATCACATAACCTTTGAATTTTCCACCGCTACGAAAATCTGTGAGTGGAAAATTTTTATACTTCTGGCTTACGTACTCGCCTTTTAACAATATATTTTTGGTCATAAACCAGCCTGCGGCAAAAGCAATACGGTCTATTTTTACATCACCGCTGTAAACGATTGCAGGAGTTGTTCCTGCCGCCGCAACATCTGCCATTGCAGCCCTAACCACATTATATTTTGCACCGATAAAGAAATTCTCTGTCTTGCCAAACCTATACACGGCATCTATGGCCATCTGCTCCGCTCCCCTGCTATCAGTCTCAGTTTTTGATCTGCCTTTCGCGTTTTCATAAGTTGCAAAAAGTTCCAGTCCCTGTAATTTTATAAATCCGTTTAGCTGAAAGGCATTTACTTTTTTGGTAAAACCAGGATTAAAACGGCCTGAAAAAGCATTGGTGGTACTAACAGCACCGACTTTTTCCAATACCATAAAATAATTTGAACCCGTACGGTCGCCACCATATAGCGTCTGTCCACCCGAACTATTATTGCTGTAATAAGAAGCGGCCAAACGTACCCTCAAATCGCTGTTCAACTGTTTATCGAAACCACCCTTTATATAAACGGCTGGCGATTTATGCACGTTTGCATCCTGCGGGGTTGCGATCAGACTGTCGATGTTACCTTTGATCATCCCATTGGAAACGCCGATTAAACCAAACAGCGAATTTTTTCTCACTAAAAATTCTCCGCCTATCTCAGTGGTAAAGCCATCCATGATGTAATTTTCAATAAAAGGATTATAGATTGTTTGCCCTCCATCAGACCTACGAAAATGCTGATCGCCGTAATTGATTTCCATGTGTCCGATTTTGATAGTGGTTACCGACATGATATCATCCCAAATTTTACCCTTAAATGGCAACTTGTCAAACTGGATATATCCGCCTTTTACCCAGGTTTCGTTGTGGTGACGAGAAGAAAGATAGCTTGTGAGGTTAAGCCTGATCCCATCAGCGAGCTGTACGTCCATAAAAAGATTGGCATTTGCGGTATTGAAACCTGGCGTAATTTTATAGAGTCCACCCGATAGGTTTTCATGCTTCAGCCCCTGGAATGACTGGGTAAAGCCTGCACCAAACTGAACCTTTATTTTATTGAATACGGCATTGCTATCTTTGGGTGCCTCAAACACATTAATACCGGATTTGTCATAAGGCCTCAGATTAGCAACCTGTGCATGCACCTTAATTCCATATAAACTTGCGAGTGCTACGATAAGTACTGAAACCAGGGTAAATTTATTTTTCATGATCTTCTGTTTAATAGATGGGTTATTATTTTGCTGATGAAACTTTAGCATAATCGAATTCAAAATGGATAACGAGATTATTCCCCACTTTCATGGCACCCAGCATAAAACTTGGCGGTTCAATGCCATAATCAGTGAGCATCAAGTTTTCGCTGCCGTGACAACTGATTGAACCGTCGGCATTTACTAAAGCCATAACTTTCATCGAAAAACTCTGTGTTTTACCTGCAATGGTCAGGATCCCTGTTGTTTGGATGGAATACCGGTTTGCCTGCACGATAGTAACTGTTGCAAAGTTGAGCCTATAGCTTATTTTAGGAAACTCAGTTGCGTTAAGTGTTTTATAGGTGCGCTCATCCATAGCAGATTTACCACTCTTAAGGCTCTTTATCGCCAGGGTAAATTTCAGGGCCGTTACAGCTGTCATTTCACCAAGAGAATTGAAGTTAAAAGTACCCGTGCTTTCGAACTGTTTGGATGTCATCGACCAATCGTGCACATTGGATGTACCTGTTACCTTTACTGAACTGCTACCTGATTGCGTAAGCTGATAGGCGGTTTGCGCTACTGTCGCTAGCGGCGAGAACATCAATAATAGTAGAATAGGTTTGATTTTTTTCTGGAATATTTGGATTGTTTTCATAGCAGGTTTATTAGATTTAACTGTTGGTCAAACCTACCCTGTTCTACATCCAATTTTTGTGAGGAGCGACAGAGGGAAAACTGATACTCATCACTTTTAAATAAATAAAAACACTGAAAATCAACAACATAAAACAAAGCAATAGCATTATTCCAAGTTTATTCACATAGCCATGGCTAGTCACTTCGGCAAAAATGATTCTTAACCACTACGGGCTATAATTTGAATTTAAATTTTAATTCAAATCTTTATTTCATAGCATCTGCAACTAAGGAAAAGGTCGGTGAGTCGGTTATCAGATGTGTCTTCAAAACCATATAGAGCAAGATTATGGGGCAGGGTACAGTTCCCTCGCTTTCCGCATCAAATGAAAGGAAGAATTAGCAATAATTCTTCCCTTTTTTGTTTCCATAAAATCCAATCTTAATATACTCGTTTTGTCAGTCTGAGCGTAGTCGAAGACCTTTTTTGATTAAACATTAATTGTTAACCATATAAAATATAATGTTATATGGTAAAACCCTTCCACTCGCTCATGATTAGTAAGTTGTTTTTTTCAATCCATTTAAATCTGCGGGAAAAAATCAAACGAAAGGTTCTCCCGCCGATCACACAGATTACCGCAGATTTTAAAACACCGCCACGCCTTTGCCGGTTTGAATATAACTGAACAGGCTTTTTTTAATTAAACTTTCCCAGGCGATTGAACATCCTCCATAACATTCGATCGCTGGCAGAAGTCCCTGATGGGTGAAAGTTAACCTTGTTTTGTCTCCTTCAGGACTGATCTCAAATACGATTTTCGTATCTACCCACTCCTTTTTATCAGTCACAAAATTGATTTCGCTATCTGTAACCAGCCACACCACTTTTTTTCCAGGTAGCGATTCGATCACTTTTTGTTTAGAAAAATGAACGTCGCCCATTTGATAGGTAAATTCATCATTCACTTCCCTGGTGTCTCCCTTAATTTCTCCCTGCCACCACTCGCTAACCTGATTGATGTCATTAAATACTTCTTCCGCAGATTTATCAACCACAATTGAAGTGTTATAGTCTTTTTGCTGTTCCATTTTATTTCAATAAACTGATCAATGTTTTCCCAATATTGGTGCACCTATTATTTATCTGGTAACCCCCATTTTTTAACAAGTTCTGCGTTAAGGCCGCCTTCTTTGCCATTGGGTTTTCCTTTTCCTGTTTCAATAAAATTTTTCAGGCTGCCTTGAATGTAGCCAGTCCATGCATCATGGCAAACTTTGTAACACTCATATTCGGGTACCAAACCCTCGTGTGTAAATACAATTTTGGTTTGCTCACCTTCCGGCATTAATTCAAAAATCAGCTTCGTCCCAATCCATTCTGTTTTATCTTTCACAAAATTGAACTGGTTATCCAGTACCAGATAAACGAGTTTTTGACCGGGATTTTTTTCGATAAGTTTCAGTTTGCACAAATGCACATCTTTATAATGGTAAAAGAAGGATTCGTTAAGCACATCGCTTTGGCCCTGAATTTCTTCCGACCACCAGCCCCTGAAGTTTTGGATGGCCTCAAATGCTGTTTGGGGATCTTTCTTTACCACAATCTGTGTGGTATAGTCTTTGTTGTTCATAATTGTTTTTTTTAGGTGAGTAGTTTCTGTTAATTCTTTTTGTTGGACAGGTTTCCCTGTCGGGTTTTGGCAGCTGAGCAGTGCTGCTAATACAAGCGGTGCAATTGTTAATTTTATTTTCATTTCTTTCAGTTTTTGAGGCAGAAGCTAAAATCAATGAACATCTTTTTTAGCTGATAGACAAAGTAATAGAGGATTTTATAATTTGTTAGGGTGTTAAATAGACAATTTAGTGGGTTGATTTGGACAACAGTATCCCTTATCTTTGGGTAAATAAACAGCCATGAAAAACCTGACGATTATCGTACCCAATGGAGAGAATAATTTGAGTAGCATTACCGGAACCTACGAGATTTTCTCGAGGGCAAACCTGTACTGGAAAAACAATACAAAACAGGAGCTGTTCAACATCCAGCTGGCGGGGGTTTCAGAACAGGTAGATTTTAATGCGGGTCTGTTTTCGGTTAAGCCACATACTACGATTGCAGAAATTGCGAAAACTAACCTGATTATTGTACCCTCCCTCAACCACAATTATGAACTTGCGCTGAAAGAAAATGAAGCTTTGGTTACCTGGCTGCAGCAACAGCATCAACTGGGTGCTGAAATTGCCACCATCTGTACCGGTACGTTTCTCCTTGCAGCGTCCGGTTTGTTAGATGGAAAGGTTTGTTCCACACACTGGTCGGTTGCTGAAAATTTTCGCGTGATGTTCCCCAAAATCAATTTGCAAACGGATCATTTAATTACCGACGAAAACGGAATTTACACCAATGGCGGGGCTTACTCCTTTTTAAACCTGATTTTATACCTGATCGAAAAATACTACGACAGGCAAACCGCTATTTATTGCTCCAAAGTGTTCCAGATCGAGATCGACCGCAGCACGCAATCGGAGTTCACCATTTTTAATGGTCAGAAAAAACATGAAGATGAGATTGTGAAACAGGCCCAAAACTACATCGAACACAATCTGGAAGAAAAAATCACCATCAGCGACCTCTCTTCAAAATTCAATGTTGGCCGCAGGAATTTCGACAGAAGGTTTATCAAAGCAACCGGGAACACTCCTATTGAATATGCGCAACGGGTTAAAATCGAAATAGCAAAAAAAGCCTTCGAAACCAGCCGTAAAACAATAAACGAGGTAATGTACGAGGTGGGTTATGCAGATGTTAAAGCATTCCGTGAAGTGTTCAGGAAATATACCGGCTTATCCCCTTTAGATTACAGGGGGAAGTATAATAAAGATAGATGATTAATGTTCATTGGTCATTAGTCATTGGTTAATTGGTTAATTTAAAAGCATATCAATGCAGTAACAAGGCCCAAAACGGGAATATGGAAGGAATGTAACATGTTTTTTTGATATAAAAATGATTGCAGATATAACGGAAAAACCAAATAATCTACAGCAAAACTACCTTGATTTAATGGATGTGGTGATAATAAGGCTCAAACTAAAAAAAGAGCGCGATCACTTTTTAATCAACTCGCAACCGAACTCCTGAATGCTTTAAGGCTCATTCCCTTTTGCGATTTAAAAAACTTGTTTAAGTGGCTTTCATCAGTAAAACCGAGTTCAAATGCAATTTCATTGATCCGCATATCGCTGAAATGTAAGCGTGCCTCTATCAGTTTAATCCTTAAATTGGCAATATATTGTTGTAGGGTTTCATTGGTCTGTTTTTTAAAATACTTTCCAAAATAGTTTTCCGAAATGCCGAATTCAACGCTTAGCTTTTCGGCCCTTAGTTTCTCCGGACTATAAATATTGGCCTGTATGTAGTTTAAGAGCGCCAGCGTTTTTTGTTCCGAGTCTTCCTTAATACTGGCTGGCAGGTATTTGGCAATATTACGGGCCACCAGCACAATCATCGTATCCACCATTTTGGTTATTAACTCTTTGTTGTAAAGATCGCGGTTAACGTATTCAGCAATCATGGCCTCTATAAGCGATTTAACCAATGGTTTATCCGAAAAATTTTTGAGGATACAACCCGGTTGGTGACTGGCATTTTGAAGAATATATTCTAGTCTTTTTACATCATCTGTACGAAAATCCTTTGAGCGGAGGTACACATTTCCAAAGCGCAGAAAGAAAAATTCGGTAGTTGTTTCTATTTCAAATGAATGGCAATCTTCAGGCGTGATCAAAAACATGTGCCCTGCACGATAATCGAATTTATTGTTATTGATGCATTGTTTGCCTGTACCGGAGAGGATGTATATCAACTCAAAAAACAGGTGTTTATGGCCATATTTTGGGCATTCATCTAACTTTTTGTAAACAATCTCATAAGGTTCGTACAATGTTTCGCTAATCATCTCACATCAAATTAAAGCGCAAATTTACCAATTAAAAGCAAATTTATACTGTTTTATAAAACTATATCGGTTTATATTTGCTATATAAAAAAACAATATCTTTAATTAAAAAATTCATCAGCAATGAAAGCCATAGGATTTAAAACCTCACTCCCAATAAACGAAAACGAAAGTTTTATCGCATTTGAAACACCTGTTCCGGAGCCAAAAGGACGCGACCTGCTCGTAAAAATAAAGGCCATCAGCGTAAATCCGGTTGATTATAAAATCCGCCAGAACAGCGCGAAAGACACTACACTGGAAACACCCAAAGTAATTGGCTGGGATGCCGTTGGAACAGTTGAAGCCGTTGGTGAGGGCGTAACCTTTTTTAAAGCCGGAGATGAAGTATATTATGCCGGTGATTTAACCCGAAGCGGCTCGAACGCCGAATACCAATTGATTGATGAACGTATAGTTGGTTTAAAACCCACATCATTAACTGACGCTGAAGCTGCAGCCATGCCATTAACCGCACTTACAGCCTGGGAATCACTTTACGACCGCATCCGCATCAACAATCAAAAAGATAAAGGAAAAAGCATCCTGATTATTGGTGGTGCAGGCGGTGTTGGTTCCATTGCCATACAGCTGGCGAAAAAAATAAGCGGCTTAAAAGTGATTACCACAGCCTCACGACCAGAAACAAAAGAATGGTGTAAAGCCATGGGAGCAGATGTGGTAGTGGATCATAAAAACCTGGTTGAAGAAGTACGTGCCGCAGGTTTTAAGGAAGTGGATTTTATACTCGATTTTGTAGACCTGAACAGCTATTGGGATGACCTGGTAGAACTGATTAAACCGCAGGGCCACATCGTATCGATAACTGGCTCAGCCACTCCTGTTGCCCTAAATAAATTAAAAAACAAGAGCGTTACCTTTTCGTGGGAACTGATGTACACCCGCTCAATGTATCAAACTGAAGATATAGAACAGCAACATCATATTTTAAATGAACTGGCTAAGTTATTGGACACTGGCACACTTAAAACTACACTAAACCAAACCCTGAAAGGATTTACGGTAGAAAATTTAAAAGAAGCCCACCGTTTATTGGAAAGTGGTAAAACCATTGGTAAAGTAGTAATCGAATACTAGAAAAATCCTAGTCCAAAAAAAGAGAGAAGCCGGTTAAGCTTCTCTCTTTTTTTATATCCTGTTTTTATTAAACTTTAGTCCTGTTTTCCGAACTTCTTTTTAACTGCGCATTAATGCGTTCCAAAACATCGTAAATGTCGAAAGGTTTGCTGATGTAATCATCTGCAAATGCATCGATCGCTTTTTGTTCGCTATTGTTCTGTGCAGACATTACAATAATCGGGATGTGTTTGGTAAAAATGTCAGTTTTTAAATCTTCGCAGATTTCTGCTCCGTTTCCATCGGGTAACATTACATCTAACAAGAAAAGATCAGGCATTGCATCCTGGATATTTTTCTTCAGCTCTGCAAATGATGAGGAAAGCTGTAATTCAAAACCCTCTTCCTTTAACAGGATTTCAATCACGTTTCTGATTTCCTGATCGTCTTCTAAAATGTGTATTCGTTTTTTTTCCATGTTCAAATTATATGTTTGGGATGTACCGTTCGCGTGGAATGCGCTACACGATAGTAACAGTAACACCCAAGCCCTCTAAATGTTTTACAATTTGTTCAGAAATTCCTTTATCAGTGATAATATGGTCAATTTCTTCTAATCCGCATATCTTTCCGAAGCCTCTTTTTCCAAATTTGGTCGAGTCGGCCAGTACAATTGTCTTTTGTGAAGCGCCAATCATTTTACGGTTTAAATGTGCCTCCATGGCATTTGTGGTGGTTAATCCGAAATCAAGATCAATCCCATCTACCCCTAAAAACAACTTATTAAAATAAAAATCCTGTAAAACCTGTTCCGCATAAGCGCCCATTACAGATGAGGAACTTTTTCTAAGCAAACCGCCCAATTGTATCACTTCAATACTCGGCTCACGCATCAATTCCAAAGCCACATTTAATGCAGAAGTAACAACGGTTAAGTTTGTTGCTGGTGCAATGTTCTTAGCAAAATAAAGAACTGTAGTACCTGATGCAATCACAATAGAATCATTATCGTTTAGCAATGCGGCAGCAGCCATCCCGATTTTGTTCTTCTCGGTAGATTGTATTTTCTCTTTCTCATTAACCGGACGGTCTACCGTATACGGATTATTTACAGTAGCCCCACCATGGGTCCTAAACAAAAGGCTTTTATCTTCAAGTAGTTTTAAGTCCTTTCTTATTGTTACCGACGACACTTTCAGTTCCTTACATAAATCCACTACGTTGATGTACTGATCACGTTGCAGGCGACTTAAAATAAACTGGTGCCTCTCAGCCAAATTCATCATAATATATCTAATTTGCAGGCTGCAAATTAGCAATAAAAACATTCTTTAAAATATTTTGAACAAATAATTAATAAATTTTTAACAGAGATATTATATTATTCCGATTATGATTTCGTATAATTGCGTATTGTTTCGTTTTATTACTTTTAAACATAAAAATGAAAAGATTACATCAGCCGCTCCTAGCAGAAAACATAAATTGGGACCTGATCATCATTGGTGGCGGGGCAACTGGCTTAGGCACAGCACTTGATGCGGCCAGTCGGGGTTATAAAACTTTACTGGTTGAGCAGGCTGATTATGCAAAAGGAACATCAAGCCGCAGCACAAAACTGGTACACGGAGGCGTACGCTACCTGGCCCAGGGAGATATTGGCCTTGTGAGACACGCCCTTAAAGAACGTGGATTATTACAACAGAACGCTAAACACCTGGTACATAAAGAAGCGTTCCTCATCCCCTGCTACGATTGGTTTTCCATTATTAAATATTTAACCGGACTTACCCTGTACGATTGGCTGGCAGGAAAATACAGTTTCGGAAAATCTAAATATTTCTCTAAGGCAGAAACACTGGCCATGATGCCGGGCATTAAAGCAAAAGGTTTAAAAGGCAGCATCAGGTATTATGACGGAAAGTTTGATGATGCCCGTTTAGCCATCAATATCGCTCAAACCGCTATCGAAAAAGGTGCTTCATTATTAAGTTATACCAAAGTAACTGGTTTATTAAAAGATGGCGAAACCATTACAGGGATCGAAACGGAAGATTCCATAACAGGTTTAAAAGTACAGTTTAAAGGCAAAGTAGTGATTAATGCAACGGGTGTGTTTGTAGATGACATCCTGCACATGAACAATCCCGATTCGAAAAAGATGGTTCGCCCTAGTCAGGGTGTACATGTGGTATTGGAAAAAAGCTTTTTAAACAGCGAATCGGCTTTAATGATCCCTAAAACTTCTGATGGGCGTGTATTATTTGCGGTTCCCTGGCACGAACATTTATTGGTAGGCACCACCGATACCCCATTAGATGAACACAGCCTCGAACCCAGGGCTTTGAAAGAAGAAGTTGATTTTATTATGGGTACTGCGGCAACTTATTTTAACCGCAAACCCCTGGAAAAAGATATATTAAGTGTGTTCTCTGGTTTACGGCCATTGGCAGCACCAACAAGCGGCGATGGAAACAGTACAAAAGAAATCAGCAGGGATCATAAACTGATTGTTTCGGCAAAGGGATTAATCACCATAACTGGTGGAAAATGGACCACTTATCGTCGCATGGCTGAAGAAACCGTTGATTTAGCCATTAAGCAGGCTGGTTTAGAACCGAAAGCATGCGTAACCGAAAATCTCAGCATCCATGGCAGCCAAATGATCGAAGAAGATCATCATTTATCGATATATGGATCAGACCGTGATAAAATCGAGGCTTTAATCAAACAAGATCCTACTCTTGGGCAGCAGTTACATTCATCTTTCCCTTTTACCCAAGCAGAAGTAGTTTGGTCTGCAAGGAATGAAATGGCCGAAACTGTAGAAGATATTTTAAGCAGAAGGCTGAGGATATTATTTATTGATGCCCAGGCTGCAAAAGATATGGCACCGAGGGTAGCCTTGCTCCTGGCCAAAGAATTATCGGCAGGTGAAAACTGGGAAACCGAACAGATTGAAACTTTTAATAAATTAGCCGATGGTTACCTTTATCATCAACCTATAAAATAACCGTTAAGGCATAGTCCGCTAACCAAATTCTTAATTATGAGCAAATACATCTTGTCTATCGATCAGGGAACCACAAGTTCGAGAGCCATTATTTTTAACCACGATGGTGAAATTGTTGCCATTGCGCAAAAAGAATTCACGCAGATTTATCCGAAAGCCGGATGGGTGGAACATGATCCGATGGAAATCTGGTCTACACAGTTGGCCGTGGTTACCGAAGTAATTGTGAAAGCCAGTCTTACCGTAAACGATATTTCTGCTATTGGCATTACCAATCAGCGCGAAACCACAGTGGTTTGGGATAAAGAAACCGGAATGCCCATTTATAATGCCATTGTTTGGCAAGACAGGCGTACTTCTGCTTATTGCGATGAAGTTAAAGCGAAAGGCTTAGCCAATAAAATACAGGAAAAAACGGGTTTAATCATCGATTCTTATTTCTCCGCCACCAAAGCCAGGTGGATTTTAGAAAATGTAGAAGGTGCACGGGAAAAGGCTGAAGCCGGAAAACTGGCCTTCGGCACCATAGATACCTGGTTGATCTGGAAACTGACAGCAGGCGAAAAACATGTTACCGATGTAACCAACGCCTCGCGCACCATGCTTTACAACATCCATACCTTGAGTTGGGATGAAGAACTGCTCGAATTATTTTCTATTCCAAAAGAAATGCTGCCCGAGGTGAAATCCTCAAGTGAAGTTTATGGCGAAACTGCAGGAAGAATACTGGCGGCTAAAATTCCAATAGCGGGCATTGCCGGCGATCAGCAATCGGCACTTTTCGGTCAGATGTGTACCGAAATCGGCATGGTAAAAAATACGTATGGCACAGGCTGTTTCATGCTGATGAATATCGGTAAAAAGCCAAAAATTTCTGACAACAACCTCTTAACCACCATCGCCTGGCAGATTAACGGAGAAGTAAATTATGCGCTTGAAGGCAGTATTTTTATAGGTGGTGCGGTTGTACAATGGCTTAGGGACGAAATGGGCTTCATTTCAAGGTCTGCTGATGTAGAAACCCTCGCTAAAAAAGTAAAAGATACTGATGGTGTATACGTTGTACCCGCTTTCGCAGGCTTAGGCGCCCCACACTGGGACCAGCACGCACGCGGAACGATAACCGGATTAACACGCGGGACCAACAAATCGCATATTGCGAGGGCGGCTTTAGAAAGTATTGCTTACCAAACCATGGATGTTTTAAAGGCTATGGAAGCTGATGCAGGTGTAAATATTGCCGAACTCCGGGTGGATGGTGGCGCTACGGCCAACGATTTATTAATGCAGTTTCAGGCAGATCTTTTAAACTGTGAAGTCATCAGGCCGGAAGTAACAGAAGTTACGGCTATTGGAGCTGCTTATCTGGCTGGTTTGGCTACTGGTTTCTGGGACAGTATAGATCAGATCCGCGACCAGTGGAAGATCAACAGAACCTTTACCGCTGAAGAAGGCATAGACAATGCCGAAAGGATAAAAGGCTGGAACAGGGCGGTAAAAGCGGCCAGGGTAAATGCAGAAGATTAATTAGGAAATTGATAAGATTTTAATTGTTATGAACGTATATCTCGCAGAATTTATTGGTACCGCACTAATGATGCTCTTAGGAAATGGTGTGGTAGCGAATGTAGTGTTAAAGGGTACAAAAGGCAATAACAGTGGTTGGATTGTCATTACAACCGCCTGGGCACTTGCCGTTTTCGTAGGCGTAGTGGTGGCCGGACCATACAGTGGCGCACATTTAAACCCCATTGTAACGTTAGGTTTGGCTATTGGAAAAGGCTTTAGCTGGACCTTGGTACCCTATTATATCCTCGCACAACTCGCTGGCGCAATGACGGGTTCTTTTTTGGTCTGGATTATTTACAAAGATCATTTCGATGCAACGGATGATGCAGGTTTAAAAGCGGCGCCTTTTGCTACATCGCCAGCCATTAGAAATAAATTATCAAATCTCGCTTCAGAAATTATTGGGACTTTTGTACTCATATTTGTGATTTTTCACTTTACAGATGCCAGTATGGGCACAAAAGAAACAGTAATGCCTATTGGCTTAGGCTCGATGGGTGCTATTCCAGTAGCCTTTTTAGTATGGGTAATTGGTTTGGCTTTAGGCGGAACAACAGGATATGCCATCAACCCGGCAAGGGATTTAGGCCCCAGGATTGTTCACTCATTAATCCCGATGAAAGGCAAAGGTAGCAGCGATTGGGGGTATGCATGGGTACCTATTGTTGGCCCGATTATCGGATCGATACTGGCCGCTGTGGTATTTTTGTTAATTAGTAAGTAAAAATCAGACCTCGCAGGTTTCCAAAATCGCGTAGCCCTCAATGAGGTAGCTAAACACATATACCCCGAATTATACCTGCGAGGTCTGGCTAAAGATAATAATGAAGCCAACCGATACTTAAATGTACTCAGGTGACATAGGTGGTCCATATTATTTTGAAAATCAGGGTTTGGTACATTTTGGGAATAACAGTCCTGCTTTTCATTACAAGTCCGCGCTCGTTCCTCACTTACGGGCTTTTCATTTCAATCAGGTTTATAAACAATGGACTGTTTTAACCAATTTGCATAATCTTTCTCGTACTTAAACACTTAACCAATTTATACGATTAACCAGTTAACCCATAGAAACAATTAACCTCACTCATGTGTTAACCTAATATAAATTTAACCTAATTTTTTAATTATGACGATCCAACTGAACACCGACAAAAATTTAACCATACACCAGGAGTACGACGAAAAAATCCAAACCCAATTAAGCGAAGGTTTGAGCAGATATAGTGATTTAATTACACGCCTGGAAGTTCATTTATCTGATGAGAATGGCAGCAAAGATGGCTTAGATGATAAAAGATGTTTATTAGAAGCCAGGATTACCGGCAAAGAACCTATTGCGGTTTCTAACCTTGGAAATACTTATGATTTGGCCATCACCGGTGCATTGACCAAATTAAAAAGTACACTTGAAAAAGTGGCTGGGAAAATGAAAAGTCATTAAAGCATACTACTAGATGCTGAAACAATTTCAGCATAACGATAACAAAAAGCAATCTGATCAGGTTGCTTTTTTATTTTTAAAACGATGTTGGCCTTCTATCTTTAATATAGAATTGCGAATAACATTTTCCATTTACAAATTCAAATTTTGTATTTGAAACAGCTTGTATAAGCAGCTCATTGCCATCTTTATTCATTGTAGTAATATGAATATCCCCATAATTGCAAATTGAGCCGATGATGTTTTGAGATTCATTAATAAAATGAACATATTGTATAAATCCATTAACTGCTGTCAGGTCGGTAAGGTATTTAACAAATTCAACCATATCATCTGTACCAACGGCTAAACCACCAGAAAATGTTTTCTTAATACCCTGATTAGCAAAATACTCCATTCCTTTTTTAAAATTCTTATATTTCCCTTCACGAAACCTCCATGCCAACTTTTCATCACCAAGGAAAATCAAACTACCTGATTTTAAACCAGCACAGAGATCTGAAAGTTGTTTTCCTAAATTATTTAGGAGCTTTTTGTAGCTTTTCGATTTCAGTATTAAAATATAACTTGAAAAAGTATCTGGATAGAAATAATCATAATCTTCAATATCCTCATTATATGTTCTAAGCGGAAATATTGGATACTTTGCAAGGCATTTTTTCCTTTTGATCTGTTTAATCATAATGCCTTGGGCAACATCAATAAAAAGGATAATGCTTTTGTATAATCCAATTCTTCATATTCTAAACCTAAAACCCTTAAGTTTTGATAATAGGTTTGATGATTTTCATAATACATCTTCTCTGATTGAACAAACCACGCCTTATCACCTAGTTTTTCAGATAGAAACCATTTTTCCAACAATCTACCTGTGCGGCCGTTTCCATCATTAAAAGGATGGATTTTCACAAATACCAAATGGATCATGGAAGCAAAAAAGAAGATTTCTTTAATATTTAATCTTGCCTTTAACAATAAAGTTAAATCGTGGTGTAATTTTTCCATTTCTTCGGCAAGTTTTATTGGAGATACGGCTACATATTCTATACGCCCATCAGGGGTAGAAACATACATATTGTGGTTTCTAAACTTCCCTTGATAATTTTTGGCCACAATGTGTTTACTCAATAATTGATGGGCCTTCGCAATATTGTCGGTTTTGATCTGATTAACTTTGGCAAAATCGTATGCGGAATATAAATCGTCGATTTTTTTTGTGTAATCAGGTAAAAACTCAATACCAAACCTTTTATGTTTGATATAAGAATCAAGTTCTATATCCTCGCCCTCTATTTTGCTTGAATAAACTGATGCTACTGATGTGTAAAAACTAAATTCATTTGTAGATAATTCTGCATCCTGTAATTGATCCCATTTCTCCTGTAAATCATCATTAACCTGCGAAGAATAGGGTGCCAACAAATCAACAGGAATAATCTCTAATTCATCTAACATTAAAAATGGATTTTAGGCTAATTTAGGATTTGATTCTGTAAAAAGCGATTCTATTTTACAACTGCTCAATATACCCTAAAAACAAATTCAATGCCTTTTTACGGTCGTCAGTTACATCAAACTGAAGTTTATGATACAAATAGTCTTCCAGATCGAAATTTGGCGATGCTGGTAACTCCTCTAATACTTCCTTTCTATGATCCAGGCCAAATTTTAAAGCCTTATTAAATTCGGTCTTAAATTCCTGAGAGATTTCTTTATTAGCCACCCAGGCTGCGTACATAAATGGCAAACCGGTAAAGTTTTTCCACTCCTCACCCATATCATAAGCATAAGCAAAATCATCCTTTTTACCAAATGTCCTGTCTCCTATTAAAACAAAAGCATCTGTTTTTGCAGTGGGATCGGTAGTAAACTCCACTTCTTTTTTCCAATAGAATTTTAATAATACTTTGGCTAAATTATTAGAGGTGCGCGAATGGGCATCAAGCCTTATCGTTTTAATTTCGGCCGCCGGAACTTCACTAAAAATGAATACAGAATTTACACCTCCATCGCTGCCGATGCAGTAATCTGCTACGATGTTAGCGTTGGGAACCAAAGGAATTGCTGCAACAGGCATTAACCCGATATCAGCCTGACCGTTAATTACTTTGGCTGCGCAATCTGAAGGGATATCTAAACTTAAATCAATTTTATTTATAATGTCCGAATGTTCTAATCCGTATATAAAAGCTTTGGTGTTGGTGTAAGCAACAGCCGATATTTTAATCTTATTCAAGGTGTTATATTTTGCGCTTCGCGTTTGGCGATAAGCGTATTATTCAATTACTAAACCGTCTAAATGGACGGCACTGTTAAATTCGAGAACAGTAAATTTCCCGTTTTCGAAACCCATTTTATAAAGCACAGTATTCTGATGTGGGAATTCGGTCATTTCGCTCAATGGCTTCCCCAATAATAAGCATAGAAAAACTCGCATTGCCCTGCCGTGCATACAAATCAGCACAGTTTTTTCTTCTGGCCGCGTCATTAAAACTTCCATGGGTTGTTTTAAACGTTCATAAACATCCTGTACGCTTTCACCACCATCAAAATGAGCGGTATAATCGCCATTCTCCCAGCTCTGTAACATCTCACGGAAAGCATCCCGTGCATCTTCGGTATTCGGTTTTCCTTCCCAAACACCCCAGGCCAACTCATCTAAGCCCGAAAGTTTTTCCCAAGGCAATTCCGAATCAATAAACTTCTGAACCGTTTGCCAGGTACGTTTTAAATCCGAAGTGTATATCTTATCAAAAGGAATGTCTTTGTAAGTCTGGTAAAAAGCCTCCGCTTGTGCCCTGCCTAAATCATTTAAGTCAGAATTTATACCTCTGCCCTGTACTATGCCTTTTCTGTTAAGTTCCGTTTCGCCGTGGCGTATGATGTATATTTCCTTCATCTAATTAATTATTGAATGAGAGATTTTTGAGTTATTGAATGTTAAATTTAACGCTCAATATCCTCATTCACTCATTCGGTCATTCTCTAATTCAATCCTTAATTCACCACTGGTAATTTATAATATTGCGGTTTCTTCTCTTCTTCGAAAACTACACCTTCAAAATCGGTAACCACATTATATAGTGTATCGCGTTCTATCGCCTTTCTACCAACCTGTTTAATCAGATTAACCAGTTCTTTAGTGCTCATTGCAGGCGTCTGTTCTTCTGCACCGGCCATTGAATATATTTTTGTGGTATCATCCAAAGTACCGTCGATATCATCCACACCATAATTTAAAGATAACTGAGCGGTTTCGCGACTGATCATTGCCCAATAAGCTTTAATGTGATCGAAGTTATCCATATAGATACGGGCAATGGCATAATTTCTTAAATCTTCAATTACTGAAGTTTCAGGCACATTACTCATCTGGTTATGCTGATTTCTGAATTTTAAGGGTATAAAAGTCTGGAAACCACCGGTACGGTCCTGCAGTTCACGAAGTTTCTCCATGTGATCTACGCGGTGCCAGTATTTTTCAATATGCCCGTATAGCATGGTCGCATTACTACGCATACCTAATTTGTGCCATTCTTCATGTATATCCAACCACTGCTGACCAGTACATTTATCTTTGGCAATCTGCTCCCTGATTTCTGGATGGAAAATCTCTGCACCACCACCTGGTATTGATTCCAATCCGGCTTCTTTCATTAAACGCATACCTGTTGCGTAATCGATTTTAGCTTTTTTGAAAATATAGTGATACTCTACAGGTGTTAATGCTTTTACATGCAAATCAGGGCGATGTTGTTTAATCGCGGTAAACAATGCCGAATAAAATGCCACATCATATTGTGGAAGCACGCCTCCAACGATATGCACTTCCGTTACCAGTTCTCCATCGTATTTTTTAACAATATCGAGCATTTGCTCCATGGTTAAAGCCCAGCCTTCCTCTTTTTGTTTGATTAAACGCGAATACGAGCAGAATTTGCAGTCGTAAACACAAAGATTGGTTGGTTCTAAATGGAAATTGCGATTAAAATAAGTTTTATCGCCGTGTTTTTTCTCACGGATGTAATTTGCGAGAACCCCCAGGTAACCTAGTTCGGCATGTTCGTAAAGATGCACACCTTCATCAAATGTAATGCGCTCTCCGTGAAGAACTTTGTGTGCTATGTTTTGTAATTCAGTTGATAAATTGGTATCAGCTAATATTTTTTCAACTTGCTCAGTTGTATTCATTCCTGATTTATTTTGAACAAAAATACAATAATGAGGTGATTTGAAAATCATTTTCTTGTAACAAACAAAGATTAGTAGAATAGTTCATTGGTTCATTAGTCATTGGTGAGGCTCCCGCACCTAGCAATCAACCGAACAAATGGTTAATGATCATCAAACAAAAAAGCACCTCTTTGCAGAAGTGCTTTATATGTTTTTCACAGGTTGATATTTTTCATCTCACTATCTTGCTGCAGGCACAAACGTTAAAACGATGTTTGCAGTTTTGCCACCGAATTCGATAGGTGATTTTAAAATCATCTGTGTGCTTGAAAGATCAGTTAATACTAAACGGTAACCTTCTGTTACGTTTTTAGCTTTATCACCTTCATAGATTTTTTTAAACTGGAAAGTCTGATCTTTAGGCGCAGCTGACCAGAAAATAGTCTGCATTACCGAACCACAAGCGCTTGATGCTGGTAAAGTGTAAGAACCATTACCGCTATTGGTTAAGTTCCATGTACTGCCTTGAAAACATTTGTAAGATTTTTCGCCAAATAAGCCTTGTACGGCGCCATCAGGTAAACCTTCTAAAGCTACATTACTTACTACCCAGTCGCGAACAACTGTACCTCTGCTACCCGTAACACCAGCAGTTACCCTTTTTGCGGTATTACAACTTTGTAACATTACTAAAGTAGAACATGCTATTGCGATAGCTATAAATAATCTTTTCATCTTTTGTTTAATTAAATTTCGACAAACTTGTTACATAAATCTTGCCAAAACCATAACGAACCTTAAATTAGCGGCAAATTATTAAATTGCATCCTAAAATTATTTCGTTTAACACCCATAATCATGAAACCCGAAACCCTTGCTATTCACGCCTCTAATCTTATAAAAACAGCCACAGGTGATGTTACGCCACCACTTAATCTGAGCACAACTTTTTTTCGGGGCGAAGACGGAGGTTACCCGGGTGGGCACATGTATAGCAGGGTAAGTAATCCAAACCGGTCTGCTTTAGAAAACACTGTAGCTAAATTAGAATATGGTGAAGATGCAGCGGCCTTTTCATCAGGCAATACCTGTGGATTGGCCATGTTCCAGGCATTAAAACCTGGTAGCCATATTATTGCACCTGACGACATGTACTGGGGGATAAAAAAACAATTGCTTACCATTTTTAACGAAAGTTTAGCGTTCGATTTTGTCGATCAAACCGATTTAAAACTGATAGAGAACAGTATTAAACCGAATACGCAGTTGATCTGGATTGAAACGCCCTCAAACCCTTTGCTTAAGGTTACAGATATTGAAGAAATTGCCAAAATTGCTAAAGCTAAAAATATCATTTTGGTTTGCGACAGCACCTTTGCTTCTCCGATTTTACAGAATCCGATTTTATTAGGCGCTGATATGGTAATGCACAGCAGTACCAAATATTTAGGTGGTCATAGTGATGTACTTGGTGGGATTTTAATTACGGCCAAAAAAGATGAATTATGGGATCGCATCAAAAATATACAGCAAACTGGCGGCGCGGTGCCCTCTCCTTTCGATTGCTTTTTATTAACCCGTAGCATTAAAACCCTGGCCTACCGCATGAAAGGCCATTGCGAAAACGGAAAAAAAGTAGCCGACTATTTAAACGGACATCCTAATGTAGAAGCTGTGTTTTATCCCGGGTTGGAAAGTCACCCACAGCATGCAATTGCCAAAAAACAGATGAAAGATTTTAGTGGAATGATGTCGTTTTTAGTTAAGGGCGACGTAGAAGCTGCTCATAAAGTGGTAAATAAAGTTCAACTATTTGCACAGGCAACGAGTTTAGGTGGTGTAGAGAGTTTAATTGAACACCGTTATTCGGTTGAAGGGCCTGATAGCAAAACACCTAAAAATTTGCTCCGCATTTCAGTAGGATTAGAGCATGTAGATGATATTATTGCCGATTTAGAGCAGGCACTGGGTTAATTTAATTAGACCTCGCAGTTTTTAAAAACCTGCGAGGCCTTAAAACTTACTTAGGATTACAAACCGTAGTCAACTTTAACGAATAATTTGCCTCCAATGGCTCATTGGTCTGTGCCAAACGTTGCGATCCTGTATTGGCGGGACAAGCAATATCTCCTGCAGCATCATAAATAAGTTTTGTTCCATTGGCCAACAATTCTTTTGGCACATAAATCTGAACTTTGGTAATCGAATATCCTGAAGGAAAATAACGTAAATAATAGCCGTCAGGATGTTTCGTCCAGATACCACTTGGTACATCGCTCCTTGGTGGCGCCATGCCGGCAACAATGGCATATTTTTCCATGTCGGCGTAAGTATAATTGCCTGAAGCTACCAATTGGCGAATATTATTCTCTGCCTCGAAAACTGCCCTCACGCCTGATGGCAATTGATCTTTGGCTTTTTCCATCACATCAAAAGGTAAAATACCCAGGGCACCACCTTCTAATTGTGTAAGTTGTTTAGGTGTTAATAGTTTAATGGCGGTTACTTTAACCTGTCCGTTATAATCGGCAAATTTTGTTCTGGCAATAATGGTCCAGAGTAGCGCTTGTATGTCGTGCTGTTCTACTTCAGGGTGTTTTTCGGCACTCTTTAAAATAGAAACCACAATTTCTTCTTTCGGGCCTAAAACCGGGGCAAACATGTAACCATCTCCTTTTGATGGCGCAAAAGTTCCGGCCTTTAAACAATAACTTTTATTGGTCATCTCATAAAGACCTTCGCAGAGCACGAAACCACCTTCAGGGTTTTTAGGTAATAAATATAAAGGCTGAGCTTTTAATTTTAAAGAAGTAATAAAGTCTGGCATTTTTTCGCCTTCCCTGTTTACATCTTCAAAACTGGTGGTAATGGCAGCAGGCTGTTTTAAAAACTTATCTACGCCTAAAGCTTTAGCACCCTGGGCCGTACCCACTTTTAATAATTTGTCTTTTAAACCTCCAAATTGAGCGTTTACATTGTTTAAGCCTGCTACTATAAATAATAGCCCTAAACATAGGGATTTTGTGTTTTTCATGAAGTTACGATTTAGATAGGATGCACAAACTTAGAATATTAAGCGTTAATTTTATATTAAAAGTTTTTAACGATAAACTTAAGATAAAAATAAGAAGTTCATTTATAGGAAGTTAATTTAAAATCAAAATTTTATTTTGTGGATTAAAATTAAATTCAGACATTTGAAATATTATTTGGCAGAAAGCTAAATAAAAGTCAATCTTCACGGGTTGATTTATAAAGAAGTGGCGAGAGACTGGCTCGATGACCCACTGGCAACCCTCAGAAAGAGAAGGTGCCAATTCCTGACCGGATAACAAGGTGTTGTTCGGAGATATAAATTAGAACTGATGAAAACATTAAATCTTCAATCGCCAAGCGAGCCCAGTGCAAAACCGAAAAAAGTAGAACAATTTTCTATTTCTTTTATTTGTTGCGATATGCGTGCGGTTACTTGTATGTGCTGTTGCATACAGTAATTTAAAAATCTTCCTTTTTTGTTTCTTTCAAACTGGAAGGTCCCGAGAAATCGGGATACGCCCTGCCAGGTTTTAGGATCAACCTAAACCAACATATCTAATCGTTCAACAAATAAAATAGCAATCATGTCAACATCATATAAATTTGAAACTTTACAATTACACGCTGGTCAGGAAATAGATCCAACAACAGGCTCAAGGGCCGTTCCAATTTACCAAACTACCTCTTATGGATTTAACAGCGCCGAACATGGTGCTAACCTATTTGCCTTAAAAGAGTTTGGGAATATCTACACCAGGATCATGAATCCTACCAATGATGTTTTCGAAAAACGAATTGCAGCTTTAGAAGGTGGCGTAGCGGCTTTAGCCGTTGCATCAGGACAGGCTGCGCAATTTATTGCCTTAAATAATATCTTAGAAGCAGGCGACAGCATTGTTTCTTCCACTCACATTTATGGCGGAACCTATAACCAGTTTAAAGTAGCTTTTAAACGCTTGGGTATCCATGTTGATTTTGCAAATCCAGACGTGCCTGAGGAATTTGAAGCTAAAATAACCGATAAAACTAAAGCAATCTATCTGGAAACCATTGGCAACCCGGCATTTAGCGTTCCTGATTTTGAGAAAATTGCTGCAATTGCTAAAAAATATGATCTTCCATTAGTGGTCGACAATACTTTCGGAGCAGGAGGGTATTTGTTTAAACCATTGGAGCACGGCGCTAATATTGTGGTAGAATCGGCTACTAAATGGATTGGTGGGCATGGAACAAGTATTGGTGGCGTTATTGTTGACGGTGGAAACTACAATTGGGGCAATGGAAAATTCCCTCAGTTCTCTGAGCCATCAGAAGGATACCATGGTTTGGTTTTTAGTGATGTTTTTGGCATCGGCGGGCCATTTGGTAATATTCAGTTTATTATCAGGGCACGTGTAGAAGGACTAAGAGATTTAGGGCCTGCCCTATCACCTTTCAATTCGTTTCTTTTATTACAGGGATTGGAAACCTTATCGCTCCGCGTACAACGCCACGTAGATAATGCCTTAGAACTGGCCACCTGGTTAGAAAACCATCCGCTGGTTAAAGAAGTGCAGTATCCTGGCCTGGCAAGCAGTAAATACAATAATCTGGCTAAAAAATATTTAAGCAATGGTTTTGGCGCTGTTTTATCTTTCGAATTGGAAGGAAGTAAAGAAAACGCCACACAGGTAATCGATAATTTAAAACTGGTTTCGCACCTGGCCAACGTGGGCGATGCCAAAACATTAATTATCCAGCCTTCGGCAACTACACACCAGCAATTAAGCGATGCTGAGCAACTGGCCGCAGGTGTAAAACCGAATGCATTAAGGGTATCGGTTGGTATTGAGCATATCGACGATATTAAAGCCGATTTCGAACAGGCATTTGCAGCCATTAACGCGCAGGTTCCTACTGAAAGTTTATTAGCCTAGATTCTGCCCCATTAAGGGCTTTTTAACAACAACAACATTACAAAATGCACAACAGTAAAAAAGATAATGTAAAATCTACTTCGGGAAATTTTGCGTCAACATATAGTTATAATAAACAATTTAAATTAGAAAGCGGAAAAAAAATCCGCAACCTGCAGATTGCCTATCAAACTTATGGTAAATTAAATGCCAATAAAGATAATGTAATCTGGGTTTGCCACGCGCTTACGGCTAATGCGGATGTCTTTGAATGGTGGGAAGGTTTATTCGGTGAAAATGCCTTGTTCAATCCAGAGGAGCATTATATAGTTTGTGCAAATGTTTTGGGTTCTCATTATGGAAGTACAAGTCCGCTGAATACCAATCCGGTAAATGGCCTGCCTTATTACCTTTCGTTTCCGCAGTTTACCATACGCGATATGGTTTCGGCACACCAGTTGTTAGCTACTCATTTGGGCATCGATTATATAAAACTGTTAATTGGTGGTTCATTAGGCGGACAACAAGCTGTTGAGTGGAGCATTTCGGAACCCAATAAAATCGAAAACCTGATTTTAATTGCGACTAATGCAGCCCATTCTCCATGGGGTATCGCGTTTAACGAAAGTCAGCGTTTGGCCATTACTACCGACAGAACTTTTTACGCAAACCAACCCAATGGTGGCAGCAAAGGTTTAAAAACGGCACGAAGCATTGCACTATTAAGTTACAGAACCTATAGCGCTTATGGAAGTACCCAGGTAGAAAGTGTAAATGATAAAACCGATAATTTCCGCTCTTCTTCTTACCAGAATTACCAGGGAGAAAAGCTGATTAACCGTTTTAATGCATATAGCTATTATTATTTAACGAAAGCAATGGATAGCCACAATGTTGGCCGAAACCGCAAAAGTATTGCTGATGCTTTGAAACTGATCACCGCAAATACCTTGGTAATCGGTATTGAAAACGATGTTTTATTTCCACTATCAGAACAAAAGTATCTAGCTGATCATATTACCAGAGCAGAATTTACCGCTTTACATTCTGATTATGGACATGATGGTTTCCTGATCGAAACAGATGCCCTGACCAATGTAATCGGAAATTTTATCAAGGAAAGTCGGGATAAAAAGATCATCAAATTGCAGCATACTGCCTAGAGAGGTTGAGGGTATAAAGGCGGAAGGTAAGGAATTGGATGTCTAAACAAAATTTAAAACAAATTACAAAAATAAGAACAGTTAGTATCGGTGCAATCCTCCTATCTGTGTAATCACAAAATAACAATGAGTAAGAATTTAAAAATCGGTTTATTTGGTTTCGGGGTTGTAGGACAAGGCTTATTGGATATTATCCAAAGCCAGAACCTGAACCTGGAGATTATCAAAATTGCGATAAAAGATCCAAGGAAGAAACGTACTTTAAACAAAGACCTGTTTACAACTGATCGTAACGAAATATTAAATAACACAGAGATCAATACCATTGTAGAATTGATCAATGATGCTGATGCTGCATACGAAATTGTAACTACAGCCTTAAAAAATGGGAAAAATGTAGTCTCGGCGAATAAAAAAATGATCGCGACACATTTAAAGGAATTGGTTGATTTGCAGCAGGAACATGGTACTTCCCTTTTATACGAGGGCGCAGTTTGCGGCAGTATTCCAATTATCCGTAACCTGGAAGAGTATTACGACAATGAATTGTTCCATGCCCTGAGTGGTATTTTTAACGGATCATCTAATTATATCCTTTCGAAAATATTTAATGAAAACCAAAGTTACGATTCAGCATTAAAAGAGGCACAGGATTTAGGTTTTGCAGAAACCGACCCCATTTTGGATGTGGGAGGTTATGATCCGAAATACAAACTGGCTATTGCTACCGCGCATGCTTATGGTTTATTTGTAAATCCTGATGCTATTTTAAACATTGGTATACAGAACCTTTCTCAGCATGATATTAAATATGCCCGTGAGAAAAATTTTAAAATTAAGTTGGTACCTACAGCACGTAAAGTAAACACAAAAGACATTGTGACTTACGTATTGCCAAAACTGGTTGCTAAAGATGATTTTCTTTACAACGTAGAAAACGAGTATAATGCAGTTGCAGTTCAGGCGGCTTTTGCAGATAAACAGTTCTTTTATGGTAAAGGTGCCGGTGGTCACCCTACTGGTGCAGCTGTACTATCTGATATTGCGGCTTTACGTTACGATTACCGTTATGAGTATAAAAAATACCATTCAGAAAACGGGGTAAAACATACAGAAGAAATTCTTTTAGAAGTTTATTTGCGCTATGCAGATGAAGATCTGATTACTTTATTGGAATTTGATAACATCAGCGAGCGTTATGCGGCCAGCAGCTATAAATATGTGGTTGGAACCGTTAAGTTAGAAAGTTTGATTAAAAACCGTGATTTGCTTTTAGATCAATCTGTTTTTGTTGCCTATACCGGCAGACAGATTTACAAACAAGAGCAATTGAGTGAAAATGTTTTTGCCGCAGAATTGGCAAGCCTATAATTTATTTTTTAAGGTTATTTTTTTTATTTGTTTTGTTGTTAAGTATAAAGGTCGGAGCGAGTCCGACCTTTTGCCTTTATTTAAAATGTGCTAAAATCCTGTCTTTATCTTCGTTGGCCTTATCGGTTTTATGGTAAAGTTCAATAAATATGATTTTCTTTTCTTCTGCAAAATAGGCATAAATTAATCTCAAGCCTGTATTTACTCCTTTCCCTTTTAAACTATCGCAGGTTATTTTCTTAATCTTAATTACACAGGTGTTAATACCTAAATTATCTATCCGAAAACTAAAAGGATTCCGTTCATCAGGTTTTACCCTTAAAATGATTTTAATATCTTCTAAATCAGAATGCAGGCTACGGTATCGCTTTAAAAGTTTTTTAAGGTCTTTATCAAATTCGTTTAATGAGTCAAATACCATAATCAATCATTTTCTTCCTCATCATAAACCCTTACCGAATAAGGCAACTCGCGATAAAAAGCCAAATTGTAACTGATATCGTTGCCGATCTCTGTTACTTCCCAAGGCAAATCTTTATGTGAATAATCGCTTATAGCATTGGCAGACCAATCGCTCATCTGATCGATTACTTTATCAATTACATCCTTTTCGCTGGCTTTGAGCCTTGTTAAATCTGCTTTTTCTAATGGTATAAATCGCTTTTGAGGAAAGCCTTTATAATCTGTTTTGATTTTTTCAAGCTGTTTAAGCTCAATCATCTGATCGATAATTGCATCCAGTTTTTGAGGAACGGGACCGTAAGGAAGTTTTTTATAATTGGCACCAGTTAAATGTTCCTCGTATAATTCGTAATAATTGAAATCAGAGAAATAAAGCAATTTATACAGTACTGTTTCGCCTACATTGGGTTTGCCAGAACAACGCTCCAATATGTAAAGCAAAATATTTTTAAACTTAATTATATTTAATGTAGGTACAGAAATACGCTCTTCAGAAATATTTTCCTCTGCTTCATACGGAAGTTCTAAATGCTGCTTGTTGTAAAATTTTTCAGATACAAAGTCATCCAGAGAAAAGCTCAAAACAACCGATAGTTTTTGCATTTCACTGAAACTGATTCCTCTATTGCCCAACTCTATCTGTGTTAGTGATGGACGCGAAATGCCAATACTTTTTGCAAGATCATCCTGAGAAAATCCTTTTTTTAAACGCAGATTTATAATACGCTCACCTATTTCTTTTTTCGAAAGCTCATTTCCCATACCTCAAATATAAGAAATGTTTTATATCAGAACAAATAAATGTTCTTTTTATAAACAATGTAAGATAAAATGAAGTAAAATAAGTTGTCTTAAGATTTTACCTTGATGTATTTCTCTATAATCACACGATCAACCCCTGCGGCTTCTACTTTTTCAACTCCTTTTTGGATTAAAGTATCCTGATGAATGGCCAGTTTAAAATTAAAGGATTTGCCTTCCCAGTTTTTGTTTTTATAATACTCCAGGTGCTCGGTATAATCATCGCCTTTTAAAACAAAAGTTCCTCCACCTGCATCAAAACTGGTCGTATCTTTTGCATCAAGACTATGTTTCAGAAAAGCAAAATGGCTGTTATTAAATAGCTTGATCATCTTCAGTTTTCCTGAATAATCAGTGGTTTCACTTTTTCCTTTATCAATAGTGGTAGCCGAAATCAATTGCCACGTACCCTGAATATCAAGGTCTTTTTTATCTTCGTTTTTATTGGCACAAGCCAATAACGAAAGCACAGCAAAGAGCATTAAAATGTTTAATCTCATATTTTATATTATTTGGTTAAATTATCCCCTACCTGCCATTTTAATCAGTTTGTGGGCAAGGTCTTTTCCTAAATAACCGTCTATAATGGCATGTACTACATATAAAATTGGCGTCATTAAAATGGCGACAATAAATTTATAAGTATAATTAACCAAACCGATTGCGGCGACCATTTTCCAGATGTAATGGTATTGTGGGTTTAAATAAAAGGCAATAAAAATCACCACAAAACTGTCGATCAATTGTGATACCAATGTTGAGCCAGTTGCACGCAACCATAATGCTCGTTCTCCGGTAATTTTTTTAATCCGGTGGAAAATCAAAACATCCGCCAGTTGTCCAATAATAAATGCAGTGATGGAACCTACAATAATCCACATCCCCTGACCAAAAATCCCGGCGAAAGCATTGTTCATATTCAGGTCTTCCCCATTTATATTCTGGTGTACCCAAAAATCAGCAGCACTTAAATGCATCGATCCCCATACCACCAAAAAAGCAAAAGCGATTAAAATTGAGGTAAGGACAGACAGAAAGCGGACTTGTTTTACACCAAAATATTCATTTATTATATCGGTCATGATGAAAATAATCGGCCAGGTTAATACACCGGCAGACATCACAAATGACAAATTAGGAACACCAAGAAGGTTAATGTCAAACTTTTTAATGCCCAGCGTTTCTTCTACGCTGAATAATTTAACCCCGATAAACTCTGATAATATGGCATTGGCCACAAAAAAGCTACCCAGAATGAGTAGTAAACGGCTTTCTTTCGTCTTAAAAGTCATAGAGTATAAATCTAAAAATAAATCGCAGATTTTAGCATAAAGAGGCTTCTATTTTTAGCATTGATAACACAAAGATTACGCATCTGCCCTAATGTAAAATTAGTTCAACATAAAATGATGATTTTTACAATCGCTCGACGCTAAAAATAGGTTAAGAACTTAAATCTCCCAATCTTTGCGCCATCAAATTCTGGTTAACTTCATGGCTAAAAAACAACACTTTTTCTTGATCCTTATTTTGGGCTCACTGGCCGCGCTTGGTCCCTTTTCAATTGATATGTACCTGCCTGGTTTTGTGGATATTGCAAAGGATTTAAAAAGCACAGAATCTACCGTAGCGCTTTCTTTATCAAGTTTTTTTATCGGGATTTCTGCTGGTCAGTTATTGTACGGCCCGCTTTTGGATAAATTTGGGAGAAAAAAACCTTTATACTTTGGTTTAGCGCTGTATATTTTTGCTTCTTTTTTATGCTTGGCTGTAACCGATGTAAATCAATTGATTGTTTTACGTTTTGTACAGGCCATCGGGAGCTGTGCTACAGCAGTAGCTTCGGTAGCAATGGTTAGGGATTTGTTCTCTGTAGAAGAAAGTCCTAAGGTATTTGCATCATTAATGCTGGTAATTGCTGTTTCACCTATGCTCGCGCCAACAGCAGGTGGTTATTTAATTTCGGCATTAGGCTGGAAATATGTATTCGTGTTTTTAGGTTTGATGGCGGTTTTAATGCTTCTGGCCTCTATTTTTAAATTACCGGAAAGTTATAAGCCTGATCCAGGCTACTCTTTAAAACCAAAACCTATTTTAACCAATTTTTACACCGTTTTAAAAGAACCTCAATTTTATACCTACGCACTAATCAGTTCCATCACGTTTTCGGGTTTATTTGCTTATGTATCTTCTTCCCCTCAGGTATTTATGAAGATTTATGAAGTAAGTAAAACAGGTTATGGCTGGATTTTCGCCTTGTTATCGGTAGCATTTATAGGCTCAAGTCAGGTGAATAGCCTGATTTTAAAATGGTTTACGAGCAAAAAGATTGTAACCTGGGCATTAATTGCACAATGTGTTTTCAGTTTGATTTTCTTGATTTTCGCATTAAATAACTGGTTGAACTTGTATTCTACAATAGGTTTTATTGCGTTGTTTCTGGCCTGCTTAGGATTAATAAACCCAAATGCCGCTGCTTTATCACTCGCACCTTTTACCAAAAATGCAGGCAGTGCATCTGCGTTAATGGGTGCCTTGCAGATGGGATTGGGTGCCCTAGCCTCTGTAATGGTAAGTTTATTTAGTGAACATTCAGTTGTACCGATGCCATTGGTAATGACAGCTGCAGCTTTTATCGCATTATTTTGTTTGTTAATTGGTAGAAGGTTTATCACCAGTGAGGTTGAAGCATCTTCCGGTTCGGCTGTTATAGCGCATTAATTTTTGACCACGAAGGCACAAAAACAATTGTATCTTTTTGGTGCGCATAGTTCTCAGGTGGTTCAATTATTTTTTTCACAACCTAACTCACCTGAAAATATCTAAGGCATGTGTGTTATTTTTTGTCCAAAAACACAAAGTGTCCTACTTCTTGGTTAAAGTCCGATTTCAACTGATCTCAAAGTTTTAACCTTTCGTCGCAGTATTCTCTGCATTGGTCTCAATTGTTAAAATGTGGCCTTAATCGGATATATTTTTGTGTTCAATAGTTCTATAGACACAAAATTTATTCGCCATGAGCAGATACATTAAATATATTGTCGTACTCATTTTGCTTGGTGCGGGCTTCAAAACCAAAGCTCAGGATATCCCACAAATTTGGGATCTGAAAACGGCTATCGGGTACGCCAAAGAAAAAAACATCAGCATCAATACCTTAAAGCTGAGTTCTCAAACGGCTGAGCAAAACTTAATTGCTTCAAAAGCCGCTGTACTCCCAAATTTATCGGGAAATGTTTCACAAGCCATCACCAATTATAAATCCGGTTTGCAAAATACCAGTGGTTTTGGCTTAAGTTCTGATATGACGCTTTACAATGGAAGTTATTTAAAAAATGACATCAAGTCTAAAGAACTTAGCCTGCAAACTGCAAATCTATCGGTAGAAGCAGCTAAAAACGATATTACCATCTCCATCACCCAGGCTTATCTGAATATTCTGTTAGCCAGAGAAAATATCACCTATTTAAAAGATCTTCTAACCACCAGCGAAGCCCAGGTTAAACAATCAGAACAGCAATTTAAATTTGGAACCATTGCCAAAAAAGATCTGTTGCAGTTGCAGGCTACTTATGCCAATGATAAATATACTTTGGTTACAGCGCAGAATACTTTACAGCAGAATATTTTAACCTTAAAACAACTGTTACAAATTCCTACAGCTACGCCTTTTGAAGTAAGTACAACTGATACCGTTGCAGTAGCCCCTGCATTGAATAATTTGGCTTCAGCACAAGATCAGGCATTACGCACCCGTCCGGAAATTAAAAGCGGTGAATTGAATATCCAGCTTCAAACCACTGAACTGGCAAAGGCCAAATCAACCTTACGCCCTACACTGAGTTTAGGCGGATCGCTAAATACGGGCTATAACAATAATAATATTGGAGGTTATGGATACCAGTTAAATAATAGTTTTTATCAAAACTTAGGGTTGACACTTTCCATTCCGATTTTTGATAGAAAAGTCACCAAAACAAATGTTGCTAAGGCAAACATTGGTATTGAGCAGGCCCGTTTATCACTTTTAGATGCCAAAACAACATTGACACAAAATGTAGAACGTGCATACATCAACGTACAAAATGCAAACAGCCAGTATGCCGCTGCACAAGAGCAGTTTAACTATACTGGCGAGGCTTTGCGCATTTCGAATGCGGCTTTAAAAGAAGGTACCAACAACATTGTAGAAAACCTGCAACAGAAAAACTTATATGTGCAGGCATTACAGGCATTTGTTCAGGCAAAATATACAGCAAGCCTCTACACTAAAATCTATAATTTTTATACAGGAGTTCCTATTACTAACTAAAATACATGATGATGGCTACCGCCTAGTCTACTTAATATTTGAATCATGAAAAAGAAAACAATATTTATTATCATCGGTATCGCAGTTGCATTGTTTGCGGTTTGGTACTTCGCGCTGCGTAAAAAAGAACAGGTGGTTGTTCTCGAAACCGAAAAACCTAAAATGGGTTATATTTCAGAAAATGTTACCGCCACAGGTAAAGTGCAACCGGTTGATACGGTGGCTGTAGGTACCCAGGTTTCGGGAACCATTAAAACGCTTTATGCCGATTTTAACTCGAAGGTTAAAAAAGGACAGCTGCTTGCCGAATTGGATAAAACCTTGTTTGAAGCGACTGTAAACCAATATCAGGCCAACCTGGTTAGCGCTCAAAGTGCATTGGTTTACCAGCAGGGCAATTTCAGCCGTCAAAGTAATTTGTATAAAGTTGGTGCGGTAAGCAAAGCAGATTATGATAATGCACTATATACCTATAATGCTTCAAAAGCATCTGTTAACAGCATTAAGGCTCAACTTGCTTCTGCTCAAAAGAACCTGTCACTGGCCAGTATTTACTCTCCCATTGATGGAACCGTGCTTTCGAGAAGTGTTAGTGAAGGAACAACCGTAGCGGCAAGCTTTAGCACACCAACCATTTTCAGTATTGCGAAAGACCTTACCAAAATGCAAGTTGAAGCCTCTGTAGATGAGGCAGATGTAGGCGATATTTCAAAAGGAGAAAGAGCAACATTTACTGTTGATGCCTTTCTAAACGATACATTTAAAGGAACCATTCAGGAGATCAGGTTAAGTCCGTCCATTTCATCAAATGTAGTTACCTATAAAACCATTATTAATACTTCAAATGATGCAAATAAGTTAAAACCCGGTATGACAGCAAACATCACCATCTTCACAAAAGAGGTAAACAATGCACTGCTGATCCCTACCAAAGCTATAAAATTTGCTCCGGATTCAACTTTAGCTGGTAAATATCAAATGACCTGGGTTAATCCAGACAGAAAACCGGCCGGCGCCGATGAAGCTTATGTTTGGGTACAAAAAAGCCCGAAAGAGCTGGTGCAGAAGAAAATTAAAACTGGTATAAACGACAATACACATGTTGAAGTTTTATCAGGATTAGCAGCGGCAGATGTAGTAATTACAGGTTCACAAAGCATGGGTAAAAGTCAGGCGGCAGCACAAGGTCAATCTAGTCCTTTTATGCCAAAACGCCCAGGCGGTAACAGAAGGAAATAATGGAACAGAAGATATTAGATATACACGATTTAAAACGTGAGTTTGTAATGGGAGATCAAACTGTTAGGGCTTTAAAAGGCATCACTTTTGATATCAAGGCCGGCGAATTTGTAACCATTATGGGCAGTAGTGGTTCGGGTAAAACGACGCTTTTAAACATTCTGGGTTGTTTAGATAAGCCTACTGAGGGCAGTTATCTGCTTGATGGTGTTGATGTTAAAAGCTTAAACCGTGATGAACTGGCTGGTTTGCGCAATACCAAAATCGGCTTTGTTTTCCAGGCTTATAACTTGTTGCCCAGAACATCGGCACTGGAAAATGTTGAATTGCCCTTATTCTACAATAAAACCATTACGGCTGAAGAACGCAAAGAAAGGGCCATTAAATCGCTCGAATCGGTAAAACTTGCTGAACGTTTTGATCATACCCCAAGTCAGCTTTCTGGTGGTCAGCAACAGCGTGTAGCCATCGCCCGGGCTTTAGTTAATCACCCGGTGATGATTTTGGCAGATGAAGCTACAGGAAACCTGGATACCCGAACCTCTTATGAGATTATGGCTTTGATGCAGGAATTGAATGCAGAAGGAAAAACAATCGTTTTCGTTACACACGAGCCTGATATCGCTTCTTTTAGCACCAGAACGATTATGCTTCGCGATGGAAAAATCCAAAAGGACAGCATTAACCAAAATCAACGTTCGGCCAGAGAGGCACTTGCCAATTTACCAGAATCTGACGATTACTAATTTGAAAAGATCATGAGCATTATAAATTTATTAAAGATTGCCTTCAGGGCATTAAAAAGAAATAAGCTACGTGCTTTTTTAACCATGCTCGGTATCATTATCGGGGTGGCCGCGGTAATTGCCATGATGGCGATTGGTGAAGGTTCAAAACAAAGTATCAGGTCTTCATTATCAGGAATGGGTTCTAATATGATTACCATAATGCCCCAAAGCAATGAACCTGGTGGTGTGCGTTTGCAGGGAAGCAGCATTCAGACTTTAAAATTGGAAGATATTACAGCAATTCAAAAGTTGCAATCTAAAAATATAAACGGTTTATCTCCAGTGGTCTCTACCAGCGGACAGGCCATTAAAGGTGGTTATAACTGGCCAACCACCATTACCGGGGTAAGTCCTGATTATTTGAATATCCGCCAGTTAAAACTTCAGGATGGGATTCTTTTTTCTGAAAATGATGTAAAAAGCTTCGCCAAGGTTTGTCTGTTGGGTAAAACCGTAATTGATAATTTATTTCCTGACGGAAGCAATCCGATCGGGCAGATCATCAGGTTTAAAAATATCCCTTTTCAGGTAATCGGTATTTTAGAGCCTAAAGGACAGAGTAATTTTGGTCAGGATCAGGATGATATTATCCTTGCTCCTTTCACCACCGTACAAAAAAGAATTACGGCGACCAATTATTTACAAAGTATTTATGCTTCTGCAACAACTGAAGCTTCGAGCGCAGCTGCCACAACCGAAATTTCGGATGCCATAAGAGAAAGCCACAGGTTAACCGCGGCAGAAACCGACGACTTTCAGGTACGTACACAGGCTGAATTAATCAGTACCATTAGTTCTACAAGCAGTATGCTTACCGTTCTTTTAACTGCTATTGCTGGTATATCACTATTTATTGGCGGTATAGGGATTATGAATATTATGTATGTTTCGGTTACCGAACGTACCCGCGAAATTGGTTTACGCATGTCGATTGGTGCCCGCGGACAAGATGTTTTAATGCAGTTTTTAATAGAGGCCATTTTAATCAGTATCACAGGCGGAATTATCGGCGTGATATTGGGGGTAAGTTCAGCATATCTCATCTCCTATTTCTTAAACTGGCCCATCTTAATTGCAGAATCTTCGATCATTATTTCCTTTGTTGTATGTGCCATCACAGGTGTTTTCTTTGGATATTATCCAGCAAAAAAGGCATCTAATTTAGATCCGATTGATGCATTAAGATACGAATAGCGATCAGCACTAGGGCTAGCGCGCTCGTCATCCCCGAGCAGGCGGGGATCTTAAAGCATTTTAACATAATCCCTGAAATTAATTCAGCGTGACAAAGCGTAAAAACATAATTAATAATAACTTAGCGATGCAAAGCGCCAAAGAAAAAATAATGACGATTAATTTCTCCAAAAAGTGGATAAAAATTACCCTGCATATTCTGGTATGGGTGGTTTTGATCACTTTGCCTTATATTATTAATGTTAACCGAAGCCGTCCTCCTCACCCGCTAAGCAGTTACGAAGAAAACCAGTTCCTGCGCTTAAATTTCATCAGTTACTTTTATTGGATTGCTATATTTTATTTAAATCATAAGGTTTTAATTCCATCATTTTTTTACAGAAAGAAATATTTGTGGTATGGCTTATCGTTTATTGGCTGTTTACTTTTAGCCATTACCATTCACTCTATATTATTCAGAATTTTACTGCCCGATTTTGATTTCAACCTTGGCCGTACACTTTGGTTTAATACACCTACATTTTTATTAACCATTGCCGCCAGTACCGCCTTTACCATGATCTCAGACAGGATTAACGAGGAGAAAAGAGCTTTGCAACGCGAACAAGAAAACATGAAAACAGAACTTTCATTTTTACGTTCACAGATCAGTCCACACTTTATTTTTAATGTTTTAAATAATATTGTAGCACTGGTAAGGCTTAAAAGCAATGAATTAGAGCCAACGGTGATGAAATTATCCGGTTTGATGCAATATATGCTTTATGAAACCGATGAAGAAAAAGTATCAATCAAAACCGAAACCGAGTACCTGCAGGCTTATATTGATTTGCAAAAACAGCGTTTCGGCAAAAAAGTAGTTATAGAAACGAACATTGATATCGAAAGTGAGTTTGATGAGATTGAACCCATGTTACTGATCCCGTTTATTGAAAATGCTTTTAAACATGGTGTTGGGATGATCGAAAAACCACAGATTTTTGTCGATTTAAAAACAGAAAACGAACTTTTAACCTTTACTGTCAGGAATAAATATAGCGAAGATGAGACTGAGGTAAAAGATGCTGCATCGGGCATTGGCCTTGCAAATGTAAGCAGAAGGTTAAATTTACTTTATGGCAAAGAACATCAGCTTGAAATTGAGAAAAAAGATGGCTGGTTTAATGTTTACCTCACTTTAAAATTAACAGTATGATAAAATGTTTAGCCATTGATGATGAGCCTTTAGCCCTGCAATTACTGGCTGACAACATTAGCCGTATTCCTTTTTTAGAATTGGTGGCCAGTTGTGATGATGCTTTTGCTGCCAATAAAATAATGCAGGAACAATCGATAGACCTTATTTTTATCGATATCCAGATGCCGGGCATTACGGGTTTACAATTTATTCAGAGTTTGGTTAAAAAACCAATGGTAATTATTGTTACGGCATATAAACAATATGCTTTGGATGGCTTTGCACTCGATGTGGTGGATTATTTAATGAAACCGGTATCGCTCGATCGTTTTATGAAGGCCTGTAATAAGGCAAAAGATCTTTACGAACTCAAACAATCAGCAGAACATAACAATCTACCCAAACAGGATTATATGTTTGTAAATGTGGGCTACAGTTTAATGAAGATTAGTTTTAACGAGCTTACTTACGTAGAAGGACTTAAAGATTATATCCAGATCCATACCTCTACAAGTCCAAAAGCCGCGGTGGTGCGTATGAGTATGAAAAGTATAGAAGAACAACTGCCCGCTTATTTTGAAAGGATCCATAAATCGTATATCGTAAATATTAATAAAATAACATCCATTAGAAAAAATGCTTTATTTATTGATGATAAAGAATTGCCGGTAAGCGACAGCTATAAACAGGTAATTGAAAAGTTGACTAAATAATTTCGTATTTTTGATTATACAATAATTTTTATGACTATAATCGCACATCCTAAAAACAAAAAACAAGAAGCTGCAATCGAAGCTGTTTTAAAAGCTTTAGATGTTTCTTTTCAAAAAGAAGAAGAAAGTCCTTACAATCCGGAATTTGTAGCAAAAATTAAAGCAAGAGCTGCCAGTGCAGAAAAAGGCAATGTAACGAGAATTAAAGATCCTAATAATATATGGGAAAGTATTTTATAGAAATTGAGAGACTTGCAAAAAAAGATCTAGAATTACATTACAAATCCGGAGACAAAGCTTCAGTTAAGCGAATAAAACCAAATTTTCATAGAACTATCAGAGCATCCTGAAACGGGAATTGGAAAACCTGAAAGACTTAAATTTGATTTATCAGGTTATTGGTCAAGACAGGTCAACAGGAAAGATAGATTGATCTATAAAATAGAAGAAAACATCGTTACCGTTACTATAGTCTCAGCACTTGGTCATTACGGCGATAAATAAACTAAACTCTTCTTATTATTCTGAATGCAGTAAAGAATCTCAATAATTATGCAGACTCTAATTTTCTAATGATGAAAATTTGCGTTGATAGATCTCTCCACTACGTTGCACTTCGGTCGAGATGACGAAGCTTGTTAGATTAATATTTACACCGTCTTCACCTCGTCCTCGCTATAATCTTTAATATCAGTAATATATCCGTTTATCAAGAGGAAATCGAATAAAGGTTTTGCCTCTGGTGTAACCGGCATATTGGCTGTGGTAATTACCTGATTGGTTTTTTTATCCAGGAAAGGATAAGCAAATAGCCGCACATTGGTATTAAACATATCGTTCACATAGCTTAATAACTGACCCGAATAGTTTTCGCCCGTAAAATTTTTAGAATTGAATACAAATTTTAAGTTGTTGATGTTTGTTGCCAAGCCAACACTTTTAGGTTTGCACCTTGCCAGATATTTCGCTAAACGATTGTGGCGTGTAAAGTTAGATACGATCACAATGTTACCCGTATCGCACATTTCCTGTGCTCTTTTAGCTACTGTTTCCAGATCGATATCATCAGGGGTTTCTTGTCCATCTGTTAAAACGTTGGTTAACAGAACCTCAATCATTACGGCGAGGTTCCCCTCTTCTACCTTGTTTGTACGTTTAAACTGATCGGTAGCTTTATTGAATAAATTAAAGTTAGGCAATGATTTCTGACCATATTTGGTACGTAAAATCATGATATCTTTCTTGTATAAAAGATCTTTGGCCTGACGTGGATGAGCATCTGCATCGAAAATGGCCGCTGCAGAAAAATCTTTCATAATCATGTACAGATTAAGCAAGATGTTATCCACCTCAGGAAATGCCGGACCTTTAACCGAAATCAGGTCGATTTCTACTGATCCGATGGTTAAATTATCAGCTAACGATTCTACCATTAGTTTTGGATCCTGATAATGGTAAAAAGCGGCATAAAGTAAGTTTACACCAATAATTCCCAAAACACGTTGTTGCATATTTACATCCGTATCCAACAAACGTACGTGAAAAAATATCTCATTTGGTGAACCACCCGGTTCGCTCTGAAAACGAATACCAACCCAGCCATGAGGCTCGTTTGTACGTTTATAATTCAGGGTAGTAACCGTATCAGCGAAAGCAAAAAAAGTACGGCTTTCGTATTTTTCGCCCGATAAACGCTCATTAAGCAAGCCAAATTCATGGTCGAGCATCTGCAAAAGGCGGTTCTGACTTACATAACGGCCATTACTTTCTGCTCCATAAATGGCGTCACTAAAAGTCATGTCGTAAGCCGACATCGTTTTGGCAACCGTTCCGGATGCTGCGCCAGCATTAAAAAAGTTTCTCGAAACTTCCTGTCCCGCTCCTATCTCAGCAAAGGTGCCGTAAATTCGTGGGTCAAGGTTTATTTTAAGTGCTTTACGCTTTGTATCCAGAATTTCTCTCTCCATGCCGCAAAAGTACGAAAATGGTTCATTAGTTCAATTGTAAATTGGTTTCATTGTCTAATTTCCATAAATAAAACTGATCACAAATGAAGTAATGACCAATGAACCAAGGTACTAAACAAAATAAGGTTAATGCCATCCGGCATTAACCTTATAAAACCTAAACTTAAACCAAACTATTATGAAAAATCCTCTTATGAGAATATTTTTATTACGATACTACAATTTCTTTATGTTGTAATTTAGCATCGTCTTTTTTGCTGATGTTGATCGATAAAATACCATCTTTATATTCAGCAGTAATGTTATCACCATCGGCACTATCAGGTAAATTAAATGACCTTGCAAATGAGCTGTAATCAAATTCTTTACGTGTAAAATCTTTAGCTACCTGGGTTTCGTCTTTTTTAACTTCTGCCCAAACAGAAAGCGTGTCTTTTTTTAAATTAATCTGAAAATCTTCTTTTTTTAATCCCGGAGCAGCTAGCTCAATAACATACGCAGCTTCATTTTCATGAATGTTTACATTTGGCGATTTATCAACCATTTTGTTTTTAGTTACTGCATCACTAAACAATGAATCAAAAACATTGTTAAAGTAAGGAGCTGTGTTACGGGTTCTGTTGTTAAAATTTACTAATGTCATATCGCTTATTCTTTATTTTTTTAATTTTTAAATTGATAATTCATCCTATTCAACTTATATACCAATCCAAATATTTATGATTTTTAAGACATTTTGGCAAAATAAATCTAAATCGAAAGACAAATTGACAGACATAAAGGCTTTTTCAGACAAATTCAACTATAAAACCAATATCCATTTGCGCTTTATTGATTTCGATATGATGGGTCATGTAAATAATTCTATCTATTTTACTTACCTTGAAATTGCCAGAACCAAATATTGGGAAGAAATTATAAAATGGGACTGGAAGAAAACCGGAATCGTGATTGCCCACGCAGAACTTGATTATATTCTACCGATTGTAATGAATGATAAAATCGCCATTCATGTGAAAACATCGAGGATTGGCAATACCAGTTTTGACCTGGATTATCAGATTGTTAAACTAAAAGGAAATGAAGAAGTAATTTGCAGTAAAGGCAAAACCGTTTGCATTGCGGTTGATTATGCTACGGGTAAACCCACCGCTATTCCAGAAGAAGAAAAACAGAAAATGCTGGGTTTTGAGCAACTAGGGTAAGAAGTCAAGTTTTAAAAACTTGACTTCTTTAGCTCTTCAGGCATAATTTTGCCTGGGTTTAATATTCCATTTGGATCAAAAACATTTTTAATGCCCCTCATTAAATTGAGGTGAATTTCGGAATATTTGATCGGCATAAATTCTTTTTGTACCAGGCCAATGCCATGTTCACCGGATAATGTACCGCCTAATGCCGTGGTTAATTCAAATATTTCGGAAATGCCGAATTTGAGTTTGTTTTTCCAGTCTTCGTCGCTCATTCCAGCCTTAATGATGTTTACATGCAGATTTCCATCACCGGCGTGGCCATAACAAACACTTTCGAAACCGTATTTTGTGCCAATTTCTTTTATTCCGCTGATTAATTTAGGCAAAGCCGCGCGAGGAACAACGGTATCTTCCTCTTTGTATACAGAATTGGATTTTACCGATTCTGCCATGGTTCTGCGCATCCGCCAAAGTTCTTCTTTTTGAGAAGCAGTATCCGCAAACAAAACTTCCGTACAGCTGTGCTCTTCTAAAACCACATTGGTTTTTTCGCAGTTTTTGAAAATATCATCTAAATCATCACCATCAAATTCTATCATCAACAATGCAGCAACATCATCTTTTAAATCGAATTTTATATCGTCAAATTTAATTACCCACTCCACGCCTTTCCTTTCCATAAACTCTAAAGCAGATGGCGTAACCCCTGCCCTAAAAATTGCTGAGACAGCTGCACAGGCATCTTCATTTGTATTGAAAGAGCCCATCATTAGAACCGATTGTGTTGGTTTAGGTAATAATTTAGTAACGATTTTAGTTACTACGCCTAAAGTCCCTTCCGAACCGATCATTAACTGCGTTAAATTATAACCTGATGCGTATTTTAAAGTATTTGCACCCGTCCAGATGATATCACCATTAGGTAAAACCACTTCCAGATTCAGGATATATTCACGTATCGTTCCGTATTTCACCACTCTTGGTCCACCAGAACCATGTGCCACATTACCACCAATAAAACAAGAACCTTTGCTACTTGGATCAACCGGATAAAGAAGTCCTTTTTCGGCTACAGCATTGATAAATTCTTCTGTAATTACACCCGGCTCAACCGTTGCCTGTAAGTTCTCGGTATCGATATCGATAATGGCTTTAAATTTTTCCATTGATAAGGAAACGCCACCATAAATCGGCAGAGCAGCACCACTTAAACCTGTACCACCACCGCGTGGCGTTACCGGAACATGATGTGCATTACAGATTTTTAATAAGGCTGAAACCTCCTCCGTAGAATTTGGTTTCACTACGATTTCTGGCTGATAGTGTAAATCTTCCGTTTCATCATGACTATAATTTTCTAAACTTTCGGCATCAGTAAAAACCTTATCTGCTCCTATTGCAGCTTTAATTTCTGCTAAAATTTCAGGATTTATCTTGGTAAAATTCATTTTATTTGGCTGATGTGTAAGTTAGTTTAACAAAAGAATGCCCGATTTGGCCAGGCATAGGAGGATTTAATTTCTTCATGCTCACGTTTACGGTATTTACAAAAGGATACAATTCGATCACTTTTGAAATAATATTCTTCAAAACCGTTTCCAAAAGTTTTTGTGTATGTTGCATTTCTTCAAGGATGATGTAATTCAGGTCCTCGTAATTAACGGTTTGTCCCAGCTCATCATCAAAACCCTGTGGTAGAAATTCTGTTTCTAAATCTACAACAAAATGATTTCCAATAAGTTGCTCCTCTGAATAATAACCATGAAGGGCAAAGCATTTTACATCTTTTAAAGCTACTGTTTGTTTGAAATGGCTCATGTATGTTCTGTAAGCTGCAAAATTAAATTTTTATTCATGAATATAATGCCCCTTGCCGTAAATTGTTACCTTTGAAATGAACGCGATTTCTTAACCAGATAACACGAAATTACATGAGCAAATCAACAAAAAAAGACCTTTATGAGGCACCAGACTATTATTTGTTGGACGAACTGTTAACCGATGAGCATAAATTAATCCGTGCAACAGCAAGAGATTGGGTAAAAAAAGAGGTTAGCCCAATTATTGAAGATTATGCTCAGAGAGCAGAATTCCCAAAACATTTAATAAAAGGTTTAGCTGATATTGGTGCTTTTGGACCAACCATTCCGGTTGAGTATGGAGGAGCCGGTTTAGATTATACGGCTTATGGAATTTTGATGCAGGAAATTGAGCGTGGCGATTCTGGTATCCGTTCAACCGCCTCTGTTCAGGGCTCGTTGGTAATGTATCCTATTTATGCCTATGGTACAGAAGAGCAACGTAAAAAGTACCTCCCTAAACTTGCTAGTGGCGAAATGATGGGCTGTTTCGGATTAACAGAGCCTGATCATGGTTCTAATCCGGGTGGAATGGTAACTAATATCAAAGATGCTGGGAACCACTATATTTTAAATGGTGCAAAAATGTGGATCAGCAATGCACCCTTTGCGGATATTGCTGTGGTTTGGGCAAAAGATGAATCAGGCAAAATCAGAGGAATGGTGGTAGAACGTGGAATGGAAGGATTTTCGACTCCGGAAACACATAACAAATGGAGTTTAAGGGCTTCGGCAACAGGTGAACTGGTTTTTGACAATGTTAAAGTGCCAAAAGAAAATATTTTCCCGGAAATCAGCGGATTAAAAGGGCCATTGGGCTGCTTAAATCAAGCGCGTTATGGTATTGCCTGGGGTGCTTTAGGAGCCGCAATGGACTGCTACGATACTGCTTTGCGCTACTCGAAAGAACGTGTACAGTTTGGAAGACCTATTGGTGGTTTCCAGTTACAGCAAAAGAAACTGGCCGAAATGGTGACCGAAATTACAAAAGGTCAGTTGTTGGTTTGGCGTTTAGGCGTATTAAAAAGCGAAAACCGGGCGTCGGCAGAACAAATTTCAATGGCCAAAAGAAATAGTGTAGAAATTGCACTGGATATTTCCCGCAACGCCCGCCAAATGCTTGGTGGAATGGGAATTACAGGTGAATATTCGATTATGCGCCACATGATGAACCTCGAGTCGGTAGTAACTTATGAAGGTACACACGATATACATTTATTGATTACGGGAATGGATGTAACTGGATTAAACGCTTTTAAATAATCCTGATCCTAATTTTATTAACTTTCATTCAATCTTATTTTCACATTACATCCTTAACTTTGTGCTCTATATCAAAAAATATTTATGGATTTTAAAAAATACACCTACATACCTGCCCCACCTGAAGAAGTTTATTTAGCACTCACCAAAGACATAAGCATAAAATTATGGACTGGTGCCGAAGTTGAGTTTGAAGAAGTGCCTGGAACGGAGTTTTCTTTCTGGGATGGAGATATTACTGGTAAAAACATCGAATTTACTTATGGCAAGCAGATTGTGCAGCAGTGGTATTTCGGAGAAGAAAACGAACCTTCCATCGTAACCATTAAACTTCACGAAGATAAAAAGGGAACATCATTGGAATTTAAGCAAACTAATATCCCTGATGAAGATTATGAGGACTTTACCGAAGGTATCCAGGAATATTTTTTAGGTGGACTGGTTGATTTTTTTGACGAATAAATAAAAACAAACCAAATGAAAAATCAAATTATCGCTCTTTCTTCTTTACTTTTCCTTACCGCATTTACTTCCTGCACATCTTTGCTTACCCCAGCTGTATTGGGTAACAATATGGGGTATATGCCAAAAGCAATGGGTGCCGATACCATTAAAACCTTAACCACTGTATCGGCAAGTTATGCCGGTTCTACTTCGCCTAACACTGGTACCAATTTCGGATTAGGAATGGCAAATATAAGCCGTTCGCATACCTTCGAAAAATCAAATATTTCTTATGGAATTTTCGGTTATGTAGGAAAAGCCACGGGCGGAGATAAGGATGCCAAGGCAGAAGATTTAAAAAATTATCTTCCATCATTTCAAAAATCCATCAGTGGCGTTGGTTTACGGTTATCTGCAGGATTTCATAATACCTCTGCTAATGGCAACACAGATTTCAGGTACATCAACTTCGAAAATGCACTTAGCTTCGAGGGTGGAGATTATACGAAGTTCAGACAAGAGGTTTACAGCAATCCTATTCCCGATTATGTAGCAGTAACAAACAGAAAGGTACTTTGGACAACAGGACTATCTACGGAAGTGATCTGGAGAGCCAGAAATGACCATGGTATACGGCACGCATTTAGATTTTTTCTTGGCGGCACACCTAACTTTGCAAACAGTTTCAGATCTGGGGTAAAAGCTTATGATGAAATTAACGGAAAAAATTCATTTGGTTGGGTTTTTAATTATTTCTTATACATCAAGCGATTTTCTCTTTCTTATGAACTGGCAGATAATGTTAATTATGCGCAAAAAATAAGCTTCGGCTATTCATTTCAATAAAACATAATGCGGCAGCTACTGTTCTGATAGAAATAAAATATTATGAACAGAACATTAGGAATTGTATTAATCGTTGTGGGCATTGCTATGCTCATCTGGACTGGCTTCACTTATACCAAAAAAGAAAAAATTGTTGACGCAGGTCCCATTCAAATATCTGCAGATAAAGAAAAATCTGTTAATTGGCCTCCTTATGCAGGTGGTATTATTTTGGTAGCAGGCGTGATTGTGTTTGTGACTTCCAAAAATAAAAGATAATATTCTCAAAATCTCTTGCGTATACTTCAATGCCAGTGATATTTCGTATGTCAATCTTCAGATTGTAAATGAACACGATTTAATACAAGCAAGATTGTCATTGCGAGAAGGCTTTTTCAGAAAAATCGTCATCTCGATTGAAACGCAGTGAAATGGAGAGATCTATCTAGGCAGATTTCTCCACTTCGTTCGAAATGACGATCCTATTTAAAAAAGTTTAACTATACCTCGTAACTATAAACAGATCTTATCGCGTCCCTTAAGTTATATTTTGAAGCCATCACCTCGCCATAAGCTCCAGCACTGCGGATAGCAAAGATATCACCTCTGAACGATTCAGGTTGCTCTACTTCTTTACCAAAGCAATCGGTACTTTCGCAAATCGGTCCAACGATATCGTATTTAACTGAGGTTTGAGATTTAAGATTTGAGATTCGAGATAAATTTTCTATTTTATGATAGGCTTGATACAATGCCGGACGCATCAATTCGGTCATGCCTGCATCTAAAACCACAAAGTTTTTCTTCTTTCCATTTTTAATGTACAATACACGGGTGATTAATGAAGCTGATTGACCAACCAATGCCCTACCCAATTCAAAATGTACTTCCTGACCAGGTTTAACAGTCAAAAACTCATTAAAAATCTTAAAATAAGATTCAAAGTCAGGAATCTGGTGATCAGGATTGTAGTAATCAATCCCCAAGCCACCACCAACATTTAATACCTTTAGGTTAAACCCTTTATCTTCAAACCAGGCTGCAAATTCGTTTACACGCACACAAAGGTTTTTATATACATCCAGATTGGTGATTTGAGATCCAATATGAAAGTGGATACCGATAAATTTCAGGTTTGGTGAAGCTTTTAACGTTTCTGCGCACTCTGGTAAATCCCATGAGTTGATCCCGAATTTATTTTCATCCAAGCCCGTGGTAATGTTGTGGTGGGTATGCGCATCAACATTAGGATTGATACGAATAGCCACCTGAGCGTTTTTGCCTTTTTTACCGGCCAGTTCATTTAGTACCTCTAATTCCTGAATAGACTCTACGTTAAAGCAGAAAATATCAAGGTCCAGGGCTTCATTAATTTCCTTATCAGATTTACCTACTCCGGCAAAAACGATTTTTTTGTTATCAAAACCTACTTTAACTGCTCTTCTTACCTCACCTGCACTCACACAATCTGCACCGAAACCAATCTCTTTGATCTGGTTTAACAGCACCGAATTGAAATTTGCCTTTAGTGCATAATGGATATGAAATTGATACGAAGCCGCTGCATCTGCACAGGTGCGCAAGGTTTTTTGCAACAGATCGGTATCATAGTAGTAAAAAGGCGTTTCTATATTGTTAAACTTTGATATATCTTTATCGGCGAACATGTTCAAATTCCTTATTATAATTTTAATTTTATTCTTTGCGCTAATTTATTTGGGTAACTACCTGGATTTAAAGCATGGAAGAATTACCCGGAAACAATACAACGGAAAAATCCGATTTTTTATCGTGTTACTTCTCATTGTACTGTTCCTCTTATTTATCAAAAAATGAAGATAGCAGCTGCCATATTTATCGTCCTTATTCTTTCTGCGGGATTATATAATTCTTACAAAAAACATAAAAACGGATTGCTACCGGCAAGTTTTCTGGCTTTTCATTTCCTGATCGGCCTGCTGGTAGCTGTTGGCGCTTTTTTCCTCTTATTCGAATAACCTGTTATGCAGGCTTCTTAAAGCTTCGGTTTTGTATTCACTTAATATTAGGAGCGAAACGTTATAGTTACTTCCTCCGTAAGAAATCATGCGGATTGGAATGTGCTTTAAGCCTTCTAAAACCCTGCTGGCAAAACCATGTTTCTCTGAACCAAAATCGCCCACCACGCATACAATGCTGTGATCGGTATCTACCTCAACGGTTCCAAAACTTTCCAGTTCTTCGATAATCTGTGGCAAATGCGCGGTTTCATCAATGGTTAACGACACGGCAACCTCAGAAGTGGTAATCATATCGATCGGTGTTTTGTAACGTTCGAAAACCTCAAAAACACGACGTAAGAAACCGTAAGCCAACAACATTCTGCTCGATTGGATACGGATAGCTGTAATGCCATCTTTAGCAGCAATTGATTTAATTTTCCCTTTTTCGCTGTCGTGTGTAATCAAAGTACCCGCTGCAGAAGGCTCCATCGTGTTTAACAAACGAACCGGAATTTTGTATTTCTGTGCAGGGAAAACTGATTGAGGGTGCAAAATTTTCGCGCCGAAATAAGCCAGCTCAGCTGCTTCATCGAATGATAATTGAGCAATTGGTTTAGTACCTCTAACAATACGCGGATCGTTGTTATGCATACCGTCTATATCCGTCCAGATCTGAACTTCTTCAGCGAGAATTGCAGCACCTAATAATGAAGCCGTATAATCACTACCACCACGGCGTAAGTTATCTACCTCGCCAAAACTGTTGCGGCAAATGTATCCTTGCGTAATGAATAATTTATTGTCTTTATGTTGTTCCAGTAAAGGCGTTAAATGTTTAGTGGTAAACGGAATATCAGGTTCGTTATCTTCATCCGTTTTCATAAAATCTAAAGCAGGCAACAATACCGAAGGTACGCCGATTGATTTTAAATAAATGTGGTATAAAGTTGTAGATAACAGCTCTCCCTGAGCCAACACTACTTTTTCTTCTATTGAAGTAAAAATATCGTTCGCCAATCCTGCTAAGAAACCGAAATGATAATCGATTACCTCATTTCCCTGTTCCTGAAATTCGGCAGCAGGCAATAATTCAACAACAAAAGCTTTATATTTTTGATATAGATTTTCGACACACTCACTTCCCTTCTTCTTATCTCCAGCTAAAAAATAATTTGCAATTTCTACTAAACTGTTTGTAGTACCAGACACGGCTGATAATACTACAATCTGCTCTTCATTTGGATTAATGATATCCAACAATTTCGTCATACGCTCAGGACTACCTACAGAAGTACCCCCAAATTTTAAAATTTTCATTTACTTGCCTATTGTTTTTAACGGTAATGAAGCGATCAGATTTTTTTATCCCAATGTGGTCTGAAAAACCATGATGTTTTCATCTATTTATTAATTATTTTTTACCCGTGATGAACGATGGGAACTTTACGAGTTCTATAACTATTTTAAAAAAGTTACAATCGCCCCACTTTAATACTGGATTTTCTTTATTATTGTATCGGGGCGTGAAATTAAACAAAAGCAGCTTAAAAGCAACACCCTCAACAAAATAAAATTTGGATGAATTGAAATAAATGGCTTTCAACCAAACATCATCCGTTAAAATTTGTTCAACACCAGATATTAAATTAAAAAAAACAGCTCAATGCAGGCAATTGACCAATCAACACAAGCCACAATTAACCAATGGCTAACTGGAAATTACGATGAAAATACCAAGGCAGAAATACAGGCCCTTGTAGATAAAGATGCAACTACCGAATTAACCGATGCATTTTATAAAAGTTTAGAATTTGGAACGGGTGGTTTACGTGGCATTATGGGTGCAGGTTCTAACCGGATCAATAAATATACTATAGGTACCGCCACTCAGGGCCTTGCAAATTATTTAAACAATAAATATCCTGGCGAAAAAATTAAGGTTGCTATTGCTCACGATAGCCGTAACAATTCTGATTATTTTGCAAAAATTACTGCAGATGTTTTCTCTGCAAACGGCATCCACGTTTATTTCTTTAAAGCTTTAAGACCAACTCCAGAATTATCTTTCGCGGTGCGTCATTTTGGCTGCAAAAGTGGTGTAATGTTAACTGCTTCACATAACCCAAAAGAATATAACGGTTATAAGGCTTATGGTGCTGATGGTGGCCAGTTTACTTCGCCAGATGATAAATTGGTGATTGATGAGGTAAATAAGATTAAAAGTATCGACGAAGTTAAATTCGACCGTGTTGAAGCGAATATCGAATTAATCGGTGAAGATGTAGATAAACTATACTTAGATGGAATTACAGCACTTTCTATTTCTCCGGAAGCGATTAAAAGACAACACGATTTAAAAATTGTTTATTCTCCAATCCATGGAACAGGAATTACCTTGGTTCCTAAAGCTTTAGCGCAGTTTGGTTTTACAAACGTAACCGTTGTTGAAGAGCAAAGTACACCAGATGGCAATTTCCCGACGGTAGTTTATCCTAATCCGGAGGAAAAAGAAGCTTTAACTTTGGCGATGAACAAGGCAAAGGAAATTGATGCTGATTTAGTTTTGGCAACCGACCCAGATGCCGACCGTGTAGGTATTGCAGTAAAAGATAATAATGGCGAATGGGTATTGCTTAACGGTAACCAAACCGGTAGTTTATTGATCAATTACTTGTTATCAGCCTGGCAAGACAACGGTAAATTGGATGGTAACCAGTTTATTGTGAAAACCATTGTAACCTCTAACTTAATCGAAGAAATTGCCAAAAAGAAAAATGTAACTTATTACAATACCTTAACAGGATTTAAATACATTGGTCAGTTAATGACTGAACTGGAAGGTAAAAAATACTTTATTGGTGGTGGTGAAGAGAGTTATGGTTACTTAATCGGCGATTTAGTACGCGACAAGGATGCTGTGGTATCTGCTGCATTCATTTCTGAAATGACAGCTTACTACAAAGATAAAGGCGCAAGTTTATACAATGCCTTGTTGGGTATGTATGTGGAATATGGCCTTTATAAAGAAGATTTAGTTTCGCTGACCAAAAAAGGTAAATCAGGCGCTGAAGAAATTAAAGCCATGATGGTTAAATTCAGGGAAAATCCTCCAGCAACATTAGGCGATTCGAAAGTTTCGGTATTGAAAGATTACGAATTAAGTCAGGAAACTGATTTAGCTACAGGAAAAGTGACCAAATTAGATTACCCGACTTCTGATGTTTTACAGTTTATTACTGAAGATGGAAGCATTGTTTCTGCACGTCCAAGTGGTACGGAGCCCAAAATTAAATTCTATTGCAGTGTGAATGCACCATTAGCCGATAGAAAAGATTTTGATTCGGTTAATGCGCAGCTTGGAGAAAAAATTAAAGCGGTAATGGCTGATTTGCAGGCATAGTTAGAAAGTTTTAACCATAACTTATCCCGGCTATTCGGGAGATAAAAAGTATAAACACAGATGAATGGTCTTCATCTGTGTTTTTTTTAAACCGTATTATATTTAGCCACGGAGACTCAGATTAACACGGAGCAATATTTTTTCTATTAATCGATTAATTCCCTCACATTTTTCTTAGAAATGTAAATAATTGCGGGTTCATTTTTTTCGGCTGCCAAGGCTTTCCCTGTTTTTTTATCATGGATAGCTCTTGTTGCAGAAACATAAAGCCTTCCTAACTTATCAAGATGTAAGTTGGTAAGCTGATTATTAAATGGAACTTCCAAAATTTCTGAAAATCCATTTTTAACAACTTCAATATCACTTTTTAGAATGTAATTATGATTGGGGTTTCCATTAATTGGCTCTAAATTCTCTTTTATCTTTATTTTAGTCTGATAGTCTAAAAAAACAACTGCATATTCTTGGGATCTTTCTTCTGAGATGTCATACTTAGCGCACCGATCCCATGTAAATCCTTTATCCAAACTGAAAAACTGACTAAAAGTTGCCAATTTCTCATTGGCTTTATCTTTCAGGCTGTTAGCCTGTAGACCAAAAATGCTATCCTTTACAGATAGAAAACCATAAATAGGCTGGTTATTTACTTTTGTTTTTTTCCAGGTCTTGCCCTTATCGGTAGTTTGATAGATTTCGGTAAGAGTAGATACCATTAATGTATCATCAATATTCCCGTAAACAGCGTGGGCTTCTCTCCCACCAGCAATTTCAAGTCTTGTCCAACCTGGATCACTAAAGGTTGGCGGCACATCCGGAACTTCTTTTTTGGCGCATGATGACAATACCATCATCACTGCGATAGTTTTAAATAATTTCATAGTTTTCATTTTTGTGTAAGGCAAGATAAGTAAAATTTACTTTAAACTAAAAACGCAGGTAATTTATAGTCACTGAGTTTTTATTGTCACGGAGACACAGCTTAAAACGGATGAATGGCCGCTAAAAAATGATAAGAAAAATTTTTCAGTGTCGTCCGAGAATCCGTGGCTAAAAATAAATAAACAACATCTATGTTGAATTTTGAAGCATTTAAATATCAATAAAAATAGATTTCTTATATTTACAATAAAAATAATATCATGACGGAGATAATCTTAAAAGACAATTTAGAACAGTGCAAGATTGATGCTTTACTAAACTTTTTGAAATCATGGGATATTGATGCAGAATTAAGAATCACTAATGCGGAGAAATCAACTGAAGCAGTAGAATTCTCTTTATCCAAAGGCATTTGGAGTGACTACGATGTTAACTCGAAAGAACTTCGCGATAAAGCTTGGAAAAGATAATGGTTCTGTGTAATACAAACATCTTTATTGAAATTTATAAAGGAAATGCTATCGTCATCGAAACTTTTAAAAACATTGGTCAAAACAGCATTGCAATTCAGATGTTACTTGTGCTGAATTACTTTATGGGGCCAGAAATAAAAAAGAATTAAGGTTAATCAGAAAAGATATCAATAATTTAGTGGTTCTACCTATTTCTTCTCCAATATCCACACAAGCAGTAAAATTAGTGGAGCAATTTTCTTTATCACACAATCTTAATCTTCCAGATGCCTTAATTGCATCTACAGCAATGTTTCATGATTTAGAACTTTACACATTAAACCTTAAAGACTTTAAATTCTTAGAAAACATTACCTTATATCAAGTTTAACTTCGCTTTTAATACTTTAAAATCACCCACTTTTTTATTTTTCTTTGCTGCAACCAAATTCTTTAATACTTTTGCAGCGCAATTAAAATGTTCAAAAAATTCCTTATATATCTTTTAGTTACATGCACCGTTACCAACGGTTTTATGCAATTGGCAATTTATTCGGGGTACAAAATGAATAAAGAGTATATTACGAGTGTATTCTGTATTAACAAAGAACATCCTGAACTCCATTGCGATGGCCAGTGTTTCTTAGCTAAAAAGCTAAAAGAGCTTGAGGGTAAAAATAAACAGGCTCAGGAAAACCTGAAAAGAGTTACCGAAGCCGAACCTCAGTTTCAGACGGTAGCTTTAAATCATCATCTTCCCTATTTTATCATCACTTCAGAAAATCTCTATATCGAAAAACCGGTTAAAGATCTTTCGATTTCTATTTTTCATCCACCGAAAACGGTTTAAGTAAATCTTTAGTTTCTATGTATTGACATTGCTAACGCACAGTTTTGACTATTTGTCATTCTGAGCGCAGCGAAGAATCTGTTTCATAAGAACTACAACAATCTGTCACTGCTATGCTGTTAATTTCTGCTTGACGCTAGAGATTCTTCATTGCATTCAGAATGACAGCAAATTATTTTTTACTTATTCAATTTTCTTAAAATGAAATTATCACAATACTTATTGGCATTGGTGTGCCCTATTATAATATTATCTTCATGTAAAAAAAGTAACGATGAAGTTACTCCAGATAGCAAATCTACTTTCTCGATCGAGTTTGAAAATCAGGTAAACGGAAGTCCGTTGGTTTTAAATACCACTACTTATAAAAATGCCAAAGGCGAAGATTTTAAAATCAATGTATTTAAATATTATGTAAGCAACATCAAATTAAGCAAAGCAGATGGAACGACTTATCTCATTCCGGAGAGCTATTTTTTAATTGATGCTTCGAAAGCAGAATCGACAAATATTACCTTAAAAAATGTTCCGACAGGCGATTATACGAAGATTGAATATACCATTGGTGTAGATTATGCCCGTAATTTTGCCGGTGCGCAAACCGGAGCTTTGGATCCAATCAATGGTATGTTCTGGACCTGGAACAGCGGTTACATATTCGTTAAACTAGAAGGAACTTCACCACAATCAGCAGCTACTGGAAATATGCTTACTTTCCACATTGGTGGCGTTACCGATCCGAATAATACCATCAGAACTTTTGCTACAGATATTAATACGGCAAATCCACTACGTGTACGTACCGATGGCAAACCGAACATGCACTTTATTGTAAATGCAGCTGCGCTGTTTACAGGTAAAACAGATATCAGTTTCGCTACTTTAAATTTCACCATGGGTGGTGCAAATTCTGTTATTGTAGCCAATAATTATGCAAATGGTTTATTCCGTTTAGATCACATCCATAATTAATGTTGAGGAAAATAACCGTCATCGCAGTGCTTTTAATCAGCATTGCGATGATGTATGCCTGTAGCAAAAATGAAGATGAGCTAACACCTGAGGAAAAGAAAATTACCTTTTCTGTTCCGGCTAATTTCCCTGCTCCTGCATACAATTTCGAAGACAATAAATTAACCAATGCGGGTTTTGCACTGGGCAAGAAATTATTTTACGAAGCCAGACTATCGGCCGATAAAAGCGTTTCATGCGGAAGCTGCCATCAGCAGTTTGCTGCTTTTACCCAACTTGATCATAAAGTGAGTCATGGTGTAAACAACTGTCAGGGAAAGCGGAATACGCCCCCACTTTTTAACCTGGCCTGGCAAAAAGCTTTCTTTTGGGATGGCGGCGTAAAAAACATCGAAACTTCGCCATTAAACGCCATTACCGATGCCTGCGAAATGGGTACTGATATACAAACAATCGTGGCGTTTCTTAAAAACACAGCGCCTTATCCCGATTTATTTAAACAGGCCTTTGGTTCAACAGAAATTAACTCGCAACTTATTTTAAAGTCGATTACGCAATTTACGGCAGTATTGGTTTCAGGTAATTCAAAATACGATAAGGTGATGCGCAAAGAAAGCGGGACTTCTTTTACTCCTACAGAACAGGCTGGATACAACCTATTCAAAGAAAAATGCACCGGCTGCCATGCAGAGCCTTTTTTTACCGATTTTTCTTACCGAAGCAATGGTTTGGATTTGGTAAGTAGCGACGAAGGGCGATCGCATATTACAGGCCTAGCATCTGATTTTGGAAAATTCCGCGTACCTACTTTACGCAATATTGAATACACTAGTCCATACATGCACGATGGCCGTTTTTACAGTTTGGATGAGGTGATAGAACACTACAATTCTGGCGTTAAAGCATCAGCCAATCTGGATGCACAATTAAAAAATGGCATCCCCTTAAGCTCGACAGAAAAAGAGCAGATTAAAGCATTTTTAAAAACACTAACAGACAATGAATTTATCAAAAATACATTATACAGTGAGTCGTAAATTATTAATTCTAATTTTAGTACTCAGCAGCAGCCAGGTTTTTGCCTGCGATATTTGTGGCTGTTTTATGGGAATCACTCCATATTATAACCGCAATAGTATCAGTCTTTTATACCGTTACCGTTCTTTTAATGGTTATGAGGGGCAATCACATTCGCTCTTCCCTAATGGGGGAAATTTCTTTATTCCCGCCCGAAGTCAGGATTCTCCGATAACCAATCATGCAGGTAATCCTGCTGATTACGAGCTTTACCGTTCTTTAGAAATCAGAGGAAAATATTTCATCAACAGCAAACTGGAAATTAATGCCATTTTACCTTATGTTTCTAACAGTGAGCGTTATAATGGCTATACTTCTTCTATTTCTGGCCTTGGCGATATCAATTTATATGCGGGTTATCACCTCGTTCAGAAGCTGGAAGACAACTTTAAACAACAGCTGATTGCTGGAGCGGGTATAAAATTACCGACAGGCAAAAATGATTTTAAAAATACTGCCGGCATCCGCTATTCGTCGCTAATGCAGGCTGGAACGGGAAGCACTGATGGTTTTGTGTATCTTAATTATATGGTTGGTCTGGGCAAATTTGGAGCGAGTTTAAACACTTCTTACAAGGTTAACGGAACCAATAGCCGTGATGAAGGCATTGCGAACAGTACAACCAGTTTCCTGAATATTTTTTATACCCAAAGAATTGGAAAGGATGTTCAGGTTATGCCTTCTGCACAGTTCTTTTACGAATATTCTGGCGGAGAAAAATACAAAGGTCAAAAAACCGGAGAGCACGTAATGAACAACCTGATGGGTGGTGCAGGTGTAGATGTTTTTTATAAAAATGTAGCACTAAATGCAGGTATTCAAAAGAACATCTGGGAAGCTGAAACTGACCACCCAATGAGTGCCGGAAAGGTTTACGTTGGGATTACCTATAATTTTTAAATCAAAGAATATGAAAAGACTAAACATTTTGTTGTTAAGCTTAGCCACAGCGCTGCTTTTTTCCTGTAAAACGGAGCCTGATGCGAAAGCTATACGCCAGGAAGTACTTAACATCCATGATAAATTGATGGTTGATGGAGAAAAAGTAGTGAAAAATAAAATGAAGTTAGATAAAATTTTGACTTCCGATCAGGTTAAACTTGCTCAGGATTCGTTGCTGCAAAAACAAAAAATCAATGATTTAATTACAAAATTAAATGCTGCTGATGAAAAAATGATGGATTGGATGCACTTCTTCAAAGACGATTTTAAAGGAAAAACGGACCAGGAAGATCTTGATTATTACAAATCCGAAATGGTCAAAATCAGGGCTGTTGAAGATAGCTATATTAAGGTAACCAGGGTATCAGATTCATTGATAAGAATATATAACGTTAAATAATAATAGTCGGAACTCGGAAAGTCAGGAGTTCTAAGATATAGGCCGTCCAAATTTCAGTCTTTCCGACCGCCGACCTTAAAGAAAATCAAAATGAAAAAATTAAATTTTATAGTAATCCTAATTGGATTAACCACGGTAGCGCTAAAATCAAACGCAAACCCCATAATAGAAGTACCAAAAACTAACCTGATTGATTCAGCAAAAAAAGTGGTAACAGATCCCGTTTGCAAAATGAAAATTAAAGCTAATGTATCAAAAACGGCGATTTATAATAAAGTTACCTATAATTTTTGTTCAGAAAGCTGTAAGCAAAAGTTCGTAGCGGAGCCAGCAAATTACGTAAAAAAATAAGTCGGGAGTCAGGTGTCCGAGGTCAGAAGATATGGAGACTAAAACATTTTAAGCGCCCAAACTTCGGACTTTCCAACATCTGACCCCAGACTTTTCGAAACAATTAACAAGTTAGGAGTCGGGAGTCCGAGGTCAGAAGATATGGAGCCATATATTTTAGTTGCCCAAACCTCCGACTTTCCGACATCTGACCCCGGACTCTTAAAAGCAATTAACAAGTTAGGAGTCGGGAAGACCGAGGTCAGAAGATATGGAGACTAAAACATTTTAAGCGCCCAAACTTCGGACTTTCCGACATCTGACTCCAGACTTTTCGAAACAATTAACGTCGTAGACAAATTACCTCGTATATTTACATTTTAAAATAACATCATGAATAAAATCACTGCTTATTTAGCTGTATCCCTAATCGCTATTTCTATATTTACAGCCTGTAAACAAGAGAGAAAACTTCCTTTTTATGGCGAGCGTCATGCCGAAACCGTTAAAGATGCTGCTGGTGTAGAAAAAATCGATACCGTTTATCAAATCATTCCAAATTGGTCTTTCTTAAACCAGGATAGCGTTGTAACTACCAATAAGGCGACGGATGGTAAAGTTTATGTGGCCGATTTCTTTTTTACTTCCTGCACCACCATCTGCCCTACCATGCACCGCAATTTAATGACGGTTTATAATGACTTTAAAACCAATCCAGATGTAATGTTTGTATCACACACGATTGATTTTAAATACGATAAACCTCATGTTTTGAAAAAGTATGCTCAAAAATTAGGCGTTGATGGTCCGAAGTGGCAGTTTCTTTATGGTACTAAAGATAGCGTGTACACTTTGGCCGAAAAAAACTACTTGGTGGCAGTTGGCGAAGACAGTACTGCTAAGGATGGTTATATCCACCAAGGCTATTTGGTTTTAATTGATAAAGACAGACGTATCCGCGGTGCTTATGATGGTACCAAAGAAGATCAGGTAGAGCAATTAAAAAAGGATATTCCTGTTTTATTGGCTGAATATAAAAAGTAATAATCTAAGTCGTCATCTCGACTGAAACGCAGTGGAATGGAGAGATCTATCTTTATAGATTTCTCGGCTCCATTTCATTCCGCTCGAAATGACGATTTTCACAACAAAACATCTATGCGCAAGTACATCATCAGTTCAATCTTTTTCCTTTTTATTATAGGCATCATTGTTTCCTGCCAAAATCAAGAAACCATTGATCTGCAAAATTACATGTCGAACGGAAAAGATATTTATAAAGCCAAATGCCAAAATTGCCATGGTGAAAATGGTGAAGGCTTGGGTCAGCTTGCACCGCCTTTAACCGATTCAGTGTTTTTAAAGTCAAATAAAGCCCGTTTGGCATGTTTTATTAAAAACGGAGCAAATGAAACGTTGATCATTCATGGTAAAGAATACAAAGAAAAAATGCCAGCCTTCCCTGAACTGGCTGATATTGACGTAGCACAGGTAATGGTTTTTGTAACCAATTCGTTTGGAAATAAGCAAGGATTTGTACCCTATACAAAGGTTTCGAAAGATTTGCAGAATTGTAAATAAATATTATTTCGTATATTTAGGGTATGACAACGATAACCCTTCAAGTTCCCGATAGCTTAGGCAAACATGAGCATGATACCGTACGTTTCATTGCAGCAAAACTCTACGAATCTGGAAAATTATCATTAGGTCAGGCTGCAGCTATGGTTGACTTGCCTAAACGTACCTTTGCAGAATTGCTATCTGATTATGGCGTATCATTACTTAATTATCCCGCTTCAGAAATATTAAAAGATGCGGAAAAATTATGAAATTGTAATTGCTGATACAACCTGTTTCATTTTATTAGAAAATATTGGAGAATTTAACCTTTTAAGGTCGCTTTTTTCAAAAATTGTCACTACAAATACAATTGCAGCCGAATTTGGCTCTCCTTTACCTGAATGGATTGAGATCAGAAATCCAAACGACATTTCATTTCAAAACTCATTGGATATTGATGCCGGTGAAGCAAGTGCTATAGCATTAGCGATGGAATCAGAAAACTCTCTTCTTATTTTAGATGATAGTAAAGGCAGAAAAACAGCTGAGCGGTTAAATCTTCTTTATACTGGTACACTAGGCATAATTCTAAAGGCAAAAAAAGTTGGTGTACTTACTTCAGTAAAACCCATTTTTCAAAAAATACAACAGACCAATTTTAGATTTTCGAAAAAAGTGCTAGATGAAATCTATAGGTTAGCAAATGAATAGGAACCATAATTGTGATCTTTTGAATAAAAACACCATCTTTGCGCAAAATGCAGGTTGTTCTATCGCTGTTTCGGGTAAAACCGGGAGAGAGGAAAGTCCGGGCAACGCAGGGCATCCCGCTTTCTAACGGAAAGGGGTTCAGGAATGAAAACCTGAATTACGGATTAGTGCAGCAGAAAATATACCGCCCCGACTTTATGTTGTGGTAAGGGTGAAAACGTGCGGTAAGAGCGCACGAGCATTGCAGGCGACTGCAGTGGTTTGTAAACCCCGGGAGTTGAAAGACCAAATAGGCTAACATCCCAACTTTATGTCGGGATAAAGGGCTGCCCGTCCGATGTTAGTGGGTAGGTCGTTAGAGATAAACGGCAACGTTTATAGTGGATAAATGATAGAAGCCTGAGCAATCAGGAAACAGAACCCGGCTTATAGACCTGCATTTTTTTATTCACTTAGCAAAATACTCTTGGTTTCACTCAATTTAGCTGTTTCATCTTCACCCAATACAGGAAATTTAAGATCTAAACTTTTTAATTTATCGACGATAATCTCACTAATGGCCAAACGGGCAAACCATTTTTTATCGGCCGGTATAATGTGCCAGGGTAATTCTTCTGTACTTGTTGCATTGATCGCATCTTCATAAGCATCCATATATTTATCCCACAAAGCCCTTTCCTTAATATCTCCTGAAGAAAATTTCCAGTTTTTTGTAGGATCCTCTATACGCTCTAAAAAGCGTTCTTTTTGCTCCTCTTTACTCACATTTAAAAAGAATTTCAGAATCACTGTTCCGTTAGCGGTTAAATGATCCTCAAAGTTTTTGATGCTTTTATAACGTTGTTGCCAAAAATCTTTATTAACCTTTTTTACTTCCGTAAAACCCGGAATGTTTTCACTCAAAATATATTCGGGATGTACTTTGCAGACCAAAACATTCTCATAATGAGAACGGTTATGGATACCGATCCTTCCACGTTCAGGCAAGGCTTTATAATGCCTCCATAAAAAATCATGTTCATATTCTTTAGAGGTAGGCACTTTAAAACTGTATACCTGACATCCCTGCGGATTTAATCCGCTCATCACATGTTCAATAGCACTGTCTTTACCTGCCGCATCCATTGCCTGAAAGATAATCAGTACCGAATGCTTTCCTGATGCATACAATTTTTCCTGCAGGTGGTTAAGCTCTATTTTCGAATTTACTAAGGCATCTTTTGCTTTTTCTTTATTGTAATCGCCGGTAAAGTACGTTTTATGATTTTTTAAGGAAAACTTCTTATCTCCCTGTACAATTAAGCCTTTAAATTCGTTTTTCATAATCATGTATTATTTAGATAAATCGATGCATCTGTAATTTAAATATAGAACTAAAAAATAAGTAAATTAAATACGTTAATTTGCATATAGAGTTTTTTATATTTAACGCCACAGCAATTACCTAAAGATTACCTTATCCAATATGTTTAAAGAGATAAAAAACAAGTACTTACGTTATTCTGCCATATTTTTATTTTTTATAATAATTTTCTTTTCTGCGCTTCAGCTAAATTTTTTATGGTTGTTTGGCTATTCTCCAAGTGTTCACGATATCAAAGCGCCTACCCTTCGTGTAGGTTCAGAACTTTACACTGCTGATGGAAAACTCATCGGACGGTACTTTAAAGAGAACAGGACCCCGGTAAACTATGAAGAAATTGCACCTAGTGTAATACAGGCATTGGTAGCCACAGAAGATGTACGTTTTTACAAACATTGGGGTATTGATGTGCAGGCAGTGGGCCGAGCCGTTATAGGCTTAGGTAAAGATGGCGGTGCCAGTACCATTACCCAACAATTGGCAAAAAACCTTTACCGTACACGTTATAATAAATCGCAGGGATTGTTAATCAAAATTCCTTTGATAAGAACATTGATTGTAAAACTGAAAGAGTGGCAGACCGCAGTAAAACTGGAGGCTAATTATTCAAAAAACGACATCATTACGATGTACCTCAATACCGTTTCTTTTGGTAACAATACCTACGGAATAAAAACGGCCAGCCGGATTTATTTCGATAAAGAAGCCAAAGATTTATCCACAACCGATGCAGCCATGCTTGTGGGAATGTTGAAGGGTACGACCTTATATAATCCTACCAAAAACCCAGCAAAGGCACTGGAAAGAAGAAATGTGGTACTTGCACAGATGAATAAATACAAATACCTGAGCAAGGATAGTTTAGCCGAATTATCAAAAGAACCAATCAAATTAAAAGAGGGTAAAATGCAGGATGGTAGCGATGGTGACTCTTATTTAAGAGCTGCAGTGGCCAAATACCTCGAAAAATGGTGCACTGATAATGGTTACGATCTTTACGAAGATGGCCTGAAAATTTATACTACTATCGATTCAAGACTCCAGGGATATGCCGAAGAAGCTGTTGCTGATGAAATGAGGATTTTACAGCGTAGGTTCTATAGTGTTTGGGGCAATGAAGATCCATGGTACGACTCTGAAAAACAAAAAGTCGATTATCCGGATAGAGCAATGAAAAACCTGCCTATTTATGCCCTTTTACAAAAGAAATTTCCGAATAATCCAGATTCTGTTAAAGCCTATTTCAACAAAAAGAAAAGGATGCAGATTTTCACTTATAAAGGTGATCGCGATACTTTGTTTTCTACTTTAGATTCTATCCGTTATTACGGAAAAATCATGAATACGGGTATGATGACCATGGAACCTGCCAGCGGAAAAATTAAAGTTTGGGTGGGCGGCATCGATCATAAATTTTTCAAATACGATCACGTTAATCAGGCTAAACGCCAGGCAGGATCTACATTTAAACCTTTTGCCTATTTAACTGCCTTGGAACAAGGCATGAGCCCTTGCGATAAATTTACTGATAAACCGGTTAAAATTGCTTATCAGGATAAGGGCCAGACCAAATACTGGGAGCCTAAAAATGCCGATTACAGTGTTTCTTACCGCGAAATGAGTTTGCGTTGGGCAATGGCAAAATCGGTGAATACCATTACCGCACAGGTTACCGAAAAGGTGGGTTGGGATAATGTGGTTAAATATGCGCACGAATGTGGTATTGACAGTCATTTGGAATCTGTTCCATCAGTAAGTTTAGGTTCAAACGATGTTAGCGTTTACGAAATGGTAAAAGCCTATGCTACTTTCATGAATAAAGGGATTAAAACCGATCCCATATTGGTAGAAAAAATTACCGACCAGGACAATAACATAATTGACGAATTTAAGCCAAAAACCAAGCGTGTTTTAACTGAAGAAATTGCCTGGTTAATGACGTACATGTTCCGTGGTGGTATGGAAGAACCAGAGGGTACTTCACAAGCCTTGTGGGAATGGCCTAACCTGTTTAAGAAAAACAACCAGATTGGTGGTAAAACCGGTACTTCTTCTGATTATGTTGATGCCTGGTACATGGGCCTAACCAAAGATCTGGTAACGGGTGTTTGGGTTGGTTGTGACGAAAGGACAGCCCACTTTAAAAATGGAGAGCAAGGCGAAGGATCGAGAACTGCCCTGCCAATTTTTGCAAAGTTTATGGAAAAAGTTTACCTCGATCCGAAATCAGGCTATACTTACGGACCCTTCCCTAAAGCAACAGTTGATATTACCCGCACTTACAATTGCCCTAGTCCAAGAATTATCAGGGACACCACATCAACAGACAGTGTAACGGTTGATTCTACTGATTTTACCGTTCCTACCGAAGTACCCGTTACTACCGAACCGGTAAACAATGAACCTGAAGTTAAAAAAGAAGAAAAGAAAACAGAGCCTGCTCAAAATCCTGTTACCCCTACTGTTCCGCTAACCAGAAAAGAAGAACGTGAACTAAGGAGAAAACAACGTCAGGAAGAAAAGGAAAGAAAGAAAAACGAGAATAACAATCAACAATAGTTTTTCGGACCGAAATAAACCAAAATAGCTCACTACTTGTGTAAAACAGGTAGTGAAATTTTAAAAAGTGTTAAATTTTTAATAGTCTTTTAAACTATTGCTATTTTTATTTCCGGATTTTTACCTTTTCATTTTTGTAAATTATTGAACAAACATTACTAAAACCATATATATGAAAAAAGGCTCTACTTTATTAAAGCGGTATTGTTCCTTATTGCTGTTGCTTATTCTTTCTTTTTCTGTTAAAGCACAATATTTCGGTCAAAATAAGGTGAGGTATAAAACACTTGATTTTAAAGTTTTACAAACACCCCATTTCGAAATTTACTATTACATTAAAAACGAGAAACTTTTAAAACGCTTTTCGCAGGATGCCGAAACCTGGTACAAAATGCATCAGGAGGTTTTTAGAGATACTTTTTTAAAGAAAAATCCAATTATTTTATACAATAACCATCCTGATTTCCAACAAACAACGGTACTTAACGGAGAAATCGGCATTGGTACAGGTGGGGTTACCGAAGCGCTGAAAAACAGGGTAATTATGCCTGTCATGGAGTTGAACAGTCAAACCAGGCACGTTTTAGGTCACGAGTTGGTCCATGCCTTTCAATATCACCTTTTATTAGAGAAAGATTCGATCAGTTTAGAAAATGTTGGACAAACTCCCTTATGGATGGTTGAAGGGATGGCCGAATACCTTTCTATTGGTAAAAAAGATGCCTTCACTTCCATGTGGATGCGCGATGCCATGTTGAATCGTGATATTCCTTCTCTAAAAGACTTAACCAACTCCAACAAATACTTTCCTTACCGTTATGGTCAGGCTTTTTGGACTTATATCGGTTCGCAATATGGAGATACTACCATTGTTCCATTATTCAAGAACACCGCAAAATATGGCTACGAAAATGCCATCCGATATACATTTGGTTACGATGATAAAACATTGTCTGGTCTTTGGAAAAACTCCATCGATGCACATTATAAACCGATGTTAAAAGCGGATAGTTCTCAGATTAAAATTACAGGTACGAAAATCATCGATAATAAGAATGCAGGAAATATGAATGTTGCCCCTGCCCTTAGTCCTGATGGAAAATACCTGGCTTTTATGTCTGAAAAAGATCTTTTTGGCATCGATCTGTTCCTTGCAGATGCAAAAACAGGGCGCATCATCAGGAAATTAAGCAGTCAGATATCCAATGGTCACATTGATGATTTTAACTTTATCGAATCTGCCGGGGCATGGTCGCCGGATAGTAAACAGTTTGCCTTCAGTATTTTCAGCCAGGGTAAAAACCAGATGATGATCATCAACGTAGCCAATGGTAATACTGTTTCTCAAACGCCAATGGCACAGGTGCAGCAATTTGGTAATTTAACCTGGTCTCCAAATGGAAAAGATATCGCATTTTCGGGAATGGTTGAAGGACAAAGTGATATTTTCTCTTACAACCTCGATACCAAAGCAGTAACACAAATTACCGATGATGTATATTCTGATTATGCACCTAGTTATTCTCCTGATGGTAAAAAACTCGTGTTTTCATCAGATAGAGCTGCAATTCAGGCAAATGTAATCAATGCTGTATTACCCATTAACTTAGCAGTATACGATATTGCCTCTAAAACAGTGAGTAATCTTGATGTTTTTCCAGGAGCAAATAACTTAAATGCACAATTTTCTGCAAACAGTCAGAATATCTATTTCCTGTCTAACAGAGATGGTTTCAGAAATTTATATAAATACAATTTCGCTGATAATACGGTTGATCAGTTAACCGATTACTTTACCGGTATCAGTGGAATTACCGAGTTTTCACCAGCCATATCGGTTTCCACAACCGATGATATTGTATACAGCTATTACCGTTACCAGCGTTATACCTTATATAATGCCAAATTGAGCAGCTTCAAGGCCAAACGCATTGGTAATCGTGAAGAAAACTTTGATGCCGCAATCCTCCCTCCTATGGAAAACATAGGAGTAAATATCATCAATTCCAACCTGAATAACTTCGACCGATTCGAAAAAATCGTAGCCGATTCGATGAGAACAGTTCCATACAGACCAAAATTCAGATTAGATTACCTGGCAAACAGCGGTGTTGGCGTTTCTACCAGCCGTTTCGGAACAGGTGTTTCCGGAGGTATTGTGGGAATGTTCAGCGATATATTAGGCACCAATCAGATTATCGCAAACTTATCCGTTAATGGAGAAATTTATGATTTCGGTGGATTGGTAGGATACATCAATCAAAAAAGCAGGATCAACTGGGGAGCAGCCATTTCGCACATCCCGTATGTATCAGGATTCAGATCTTATGGTTATGAAGATATTCCAAATGGCGATAATAAAACCACCAAAGCACAGGTAGATAGAACAGATATCGTGAGAACTTTTGAAGACCAGTTTCAGGTTTTTGGCGCTTATCCATTTAGTAAAATACACCGTTTTGAATTGGGCGGAGCATTTTCGCATTACAGTTACCGTGTTGACAGATATAGCAATTATTACGATGCGAACGGTTATTATATCGGCTCAGACAAAAGCAGGGTTGCTAACGATGTTGCTGCAGATGCGATTGGTATTCCATTAAGTTCATTTACCCTTTATCAATTGAATGCCGGTTTTGTTGGTGATAATTCTATTTTTGGCTTAACAGGCCCTCTTGATGGTTATAGATACCGTGTAAGTGGAGAAAAATATTTTGGCACTTATAATTTCGCAGGTGTAACAGCCGATCTGCGTAAATATTGGAGAGCTAAGCCAGTAACTTTTGCCGTGAGAAGTTACAATACCTTAAGAATTGGTAAAGATGCCGACAGACTTTATCCGATGTATGTGGGTTATCCTTACCTCATCCGGGGTTACGAATCGAACTCGATTTATAAAAATACGTCAGCTCAATCATCAGAATCATTTGACATCAATCAATTGGCAGGTAGTAAAATAGCTGTCTTCAATTTTGAAGTACGCTTGCCATTTACAGGTCCTAAAAAGTTGGCAGCAATTCCATCTAAGTTATTATTTTCAGATCTCAACTTATTCTTTGATGCAGGTTTAGCCTGGACCAACGATACCAAAGTGAAGTTTAAAAGCGAGCCAACTTACACTACAGAGACTTTATTAGATAGCAAGGGCGCACCAGTTTTAGATACCAAAGGAAATCCTGTTACCTATCAGGCTACCACAGAACGTGTACCGGCAATGAGTGTTGGTATATCCTTAAGGGTAAATGTTTTTGGCTACTTTGTATTAGAACCTTACTATGCGATCCCTTTTCAAAGAAAAGATGTTAAAACCGGAGTTTTTGGTTTAACCTTCGCTCCTGGGTGGTAGAGAGGCTGAATTATTGGCTTACAGGTCTAAGGGTTAGAAAGTTGAAATGTTGTAAAGTTATATGAAGTCAGCTATTCTTAGGTGGTGAATAAATGATAACCTACTCATTCGCCAATAATCTTTTAAAAAGCTCAAATTACCTATATCAAGGTATTATCAAATGCTTGAATGATTGGAAACTCTAATAGAACCGATCATTCAAGCATTAATTTTATACATCACTACTTCTTTCATTGTAATCTTCTATTGTTCAACCTTATTAAACTTAATATTAACTAAGATAAACTCGAGAAGGACAGTTTCACCTGATTGGTAATATTTCTATGTAAAAGAATATTTTCGAAATCAAGGCCTATAGTCAAATCAATCCAGTCAGGATTACAAGACCTTACCAAACGCTCTTTTTGCATACGCGTAAACCTGCTGATCGATTTAAAGCGAACCAATGCCTGCGCTTCAGTTTTAAACTCTTCAAAATAAACCAAACGGGTTAACTGCTGTCCGCTATCAAAAAATAAGTTTGGCATCTGTTTATAGAAATCCAGTGTCTTAATCAAATCAGAGCTCATGCCCACGTGCATACTTGTACGATTTCTGTCGGTAACGATATAAACAAACTTTTTCATCAATCTTGTATTTAAATTTTAAACTAAACTATTTAGTATATGTTCTTGCAATTCAAAATAATATTACTAACTTTATGAGCATAAAATTACTAACTATTTTAGTAATTCCAAATTTATTTTAAAATTTATTTTTATGTCGAATATTTCAAATAATTTAAAGTACCTCAGGAAGAAAAAAGGCCATACACAGCAGAATTTCGCTGATATTATGGAAATCAAAAGATCGCTTATCGGCGCTTATGAGGAAGACCGGGCGGAACCTAAATATGATTTACTAAAAAAAATAGCAGAATATTTTGATCTGACCATCGATGAATTCATTAATGAGAAAATATCCGACAGCTGGAAACCGAAGCCAAAAAGCCAGGGTTCTAACCTCCGCGTACTCAGTATTTCAGTAGATCAGAACGACCGTGAGAACATCGAACTGGTTCCTGTTAAAGCAAGTGCGGGTTATTTAAACGGCTTCTCCGATCCACAGTACATTAGCGATCTTCCTAAATTCCAGCTTCCTTTAGCTGCTTTGAGGCAGGGTACATTCAGGGCTTTTGAAATTATGGGCGATAGTATGTTACCTGTTCAGCCAGGCAGTGTGATTATCGGTGAATATTTAGACAACTGGAACGAAGTAAAAACCGGAGAAACTTACATCGTCATCAGTAAAAACGAAGGTGTTGTATATAAAAGAGCTGGCAACCGTTTCAGGGAAAATAAAGATTTGAAATTGATATCTGATAATAAGGTATACGATCCTTATACTATTGCGGCAGAAGATATTCTCGAAATCTGGAAGGCAAAAGCTTATATATCAACCTCCTTGCCAGAACCAGCACCAGATCCAACCATGGAAACCCTGACGCAAATGATGGCCCAGATGCAGAAATCTATTTCGCAGTTAAATAAAAATTAACATTTTTTAACAAGAGCCGATTAAACCGTTTGCGTTTTTATGTATCTATTAATTCAACAAACACATAAAAAAACATAACATGAAAAAGGCAATTTTAACAATCGCAATTGCAGTAATGGGTTTAACCGCTGCATTTGCCCAAGACACAACAAAGCATGCCAGAAGGCCAATGCCAAAAATGACTGCAGAACAAAGGGCAGACAAAGTAACCGCAAGATTGGAAAAACAGTTAAGCTTAACTGCCGATCAGAAAACTAAGATCTATGCCATTGAGTTGGAAAACGCAAAGAAAATGGATACCTGGAGATCTGCTGACAAAGGCGACATGAAAGGCAAGATGAAAGAGCGTAAAGCGGCAATGGATGAGCAAAAAGCTAAAATAGATGCTGTTTTAACTGCAGATCAAAAAACTAAAATGGATGCTTTCCGCGCCGAAGCCAGAGAAAAAGGAGAGAAAATGAGAAAAGGAATGGGCAGAGGAAATAAAGATAAAGCACCTGTAGTTTCTAATCCACCTGCACAAGGATAGATAAAATAAAGCGTAATTAATTAATTTTTAAAAGCGTTCCGGTTATCTGGAACGCTTTTTTTTGCTCAAACGATTATTTTTTAAGTGCAGAGATGATCAAAAACATGGGGCGCCTCAGTTCATTTTTCATTTCAGGGATTTCCAATAAGCTCAATTCACTAGGTGTTGGTTCTACCAGGGCTTTGATTTCAAAACCGTTATTAAGTAAACTGCTTATATATGAGGTTAATGTTCTGTGATATTTCACCACATCTGCTCCCAAAAAATTGGCAGTACGTTTACCTTCCATAAAATAATCATCAAGCGGCCAGTGCATCGGTTTTCCCTCTGTATCATAACTCCAATCCTGTTTGCCTTGAGCGGTAAATATGGGGTGTTCAACAGAAAAAATAAAAACTCCACCTTTTACAAGACTTTTATTTATTTGGCAAGATATTTCCTCAAATGAGGTTAAGTAATGAAAAGAAAGCGAACTAATTACAATATCATAGGCCTCCTCTTTAAAATTAAAATCTTCTATTGCACACAACTGATAATCTATTTTTGGCGAGGAATTGATCTCAATTGCCTTTTTTAGCATATTTTCAGATAAATCGATCGCTACAACTGATTTTGCGCCATGATCAGCTGCATATTTAGCATGCCAGCCAAAGCCACAACCCAAATCCAGCACAATTTTGTTTTCAAAATCAGGAAAAAGGCTTCTGAGGATATGCCATTCTCCTGCCCCTTCCAAACCATTTACCGAGCGGTTCATTAAACTATACTGTTTAAAAAACTCGCTGTCATCATATTTATTTTCACGCATAACAGTACAAATTTATCAATTCTAAACCAGATATGACCTTTACGAACTGTAAACGATTTGTGTCATTTTTTTTGAAAGATTTATATTTTATGCTATCTCTTTATTTACTTTTGACCGATGAGCAAAATGGAACAGTTTCTTAACGGCAAACTTCAGGAGCGGAAGGAAAACCTTTCCATCAGGAATTTATCAACCAGCATCCCTCCTGTTGATTTTTGTTCAAATGATTATTTAGGTTTTGCCAGATCAGCCGGGCTAAAAAAACTGATCGAAGATCATATAGCAAAGATTCCTCATTATTTAAATGGTGCAGGAGGTTCGAGGTTGCTCAGCGGCAATACCGCATATACTGAAGAAACCGAACAGTTTATTGCTGATTTTCACCTGGCCGAGAGTGGTTTGATTTTCAACTCCGGTTATGATGCAAATATAGGCTTGCTGTCGAGCGTTCCGCAACGTGGCGATACCATTATTACCGATGAGCTGATTCATGCCAGTATTATAGACGGCTGTCGCTTAAGCCATGCCACCCGCTACAAATTTCTTCATAACAACACTAACGACCTCGAAACAAAGCTTCAACTGGCAAAAGGAAACATTTTCGTGGTGGTAGAAAGTGTTTATTCTATGGATGGCGATATTGCCCCGCTGATCGAAATAGCAAACCTTTGCGAACAGTACCAGGCCAGTCTAATCGTGGATGAGGCACATGCCACAGGCGTTTTTGGCGACAAAGGGCAAGGATTAGTCAACCAGTTAAACCTAAGGGAAAAGGTATTCGCACGTATTGTTACATTCGGCAAGGCGATGGGCGTACATGGCGCCATTATATTGGGCAGTAAAAGCCTGCGTCATTACCTGATCAATTTTGCAAGATCTTTCATTTATACTACAGCATCGCCAATTCATAATATTGTAGCCATTAAATCAGCTTACCAGTTTTTGAATAACATAGATCACCAGCTCATTCATCAAAAAATTAGCCTGTTCAGAAAAGTATTAAAAGAACAAAATATCAACGCGCTCGATAGCGAAAGCGCCATTCAGGGCGTAATTTTTTCTTCAAATGAAACCACCAAACAGGCCGCAACTACATTACAAAGTAAAGGTTTTGATGTTAGGGCAATATTAAGTCCAACTGTAGCTTTAGGCAAAGAGAGGCTGAGGATTTGTCTGCACACGTTCAATACCGACAATGAAATTATTTCGTTGGTTAAGCACCTTAAAGAATTAAATTAAATGGCAACGTATTTTATAACAGGAATAGGAACAGGTATAGGGAAAACTTTAATCAGCGCCATCCTGACTGAGAAATTAAAAGCTGATTATTGGAAACCGATACAATCTGGAGATTTAGATACCAGCGATAGCATTACAATCAAAAGTTTAATCAGTAACGAAAAAACAATCATACACCCGGAAAGCTATCGGTTAACACAGCCGCTATCACCACATTTATCGGCCAGGCTTGATGGAATAGAGATTGATCTTCAAAAAATAAACACTCCTGCAACTGATAATCATTTAATTATAGAAGGTGCCGGTGGATTAATGGTTCCGCTAAATGAAAACGAACTGATTATTGACCTGATTAAAAAATTAAATGCAGAAGTAATATTGGTCTCTCAAAATTATCTTGGCAGCATTAATCACACCCTTTTATCACTCCATTTGCTTAAACAGTATGAAATTCCCGTGAAGGGAATCGTTTTTAACGGAGATGAAAATCAAGAGACCGAAAGGTATATTCAACAATATGGCAAAGTAAAAAGCCTGGGGCATGTACCTAACTTAAACCTTATTAATAAAGAAAATATAGTAGCAGCAGGCGAAAACTTATTTATTTAAACTGAATTTTCTATTTTTTCGACTGAATATCAATTCATTATAGAACATCTCGTCATTGCGAGGCTGGAAATGAGCGAGCCGAAGCAATCCATCATGTCTTTGTTATCAAAAAAGATTGCTTCACTCCCTACACAAGCCCCCTTCTTCAGTTCGCAATGACGAAATTAGGAGCCAAAAACATATTATTTAAATTTATTTACTATAAAAAATGGCTTAAGTTAAAACCTAACCCATTTTTTCTTTTAAAGCTAATATAGCCTTTCAATTCTAATTCACAGAAAAACTATTATCACTTTTCACTTTATCAGGAGTATGTGGATTTCCCATCACCACTTTGGAAAGTTTTTTATTCGTTTTCAACTCAATTTTCACCTGTTGATTCCCTTTTTCCCATACACCAATGGTGCTATGGTTTTTTTCAACTGAACCATCCTCAAAAGTCAAGGTTAAATCGATAGGCAAAGGCTTAATGCTCTTATTTTCAACAGTAACGGTATAACCACCTGAAGTTTTATCCACAGCTTTTATCGCCATATCTGTTACGCCACCTTCAAAAAACCAGGCTTTCCAGAACCAGTTTAAATTTTTGCCACTACCGTCATTTATACTGTTAAAGAAATCGTAAGGCATAGGGTGTTTACCATTCCAGTTTTTGATATAAGTATGTAAAGATTTGGTAAATAACTCATCACCCAAGTAATCTTTTACAAAAAGGTAAGCTAATCCAGGTTTGGGATAAGAGTTGGTAAAAGAACCCGATCCTTTTAAATCTGGTGTTAGCGTCATAATTGGGGTATCGTCTTTTCCCCCTGAAGAAGAAGCCGTAGGCTGAACACCATATTCATCCACGATGGTCGGATCAATGATTGGAGAAATTAACCACTCGCCTATTGTCGCCCAGCCCTCATCCATCCAGCCATATTTGGTTTCGTTTATACCCATATAGAATGGAAACATGGTATGGAAAATTTCGTGATCGGTTAAGGTTATGGCGTCTGTGCGGTTATCAACGGGATTATCGTTCACCATCATCGGGTATTCCATCTGGTCTAAGCCATCAAAAATGGTTTCGTGGTTATATGGATAAGGCCATTTCGGGAAAGTATAACTCATTGCTTCTACTGTTTTACGGGCAAAATCAATTACCTCATAATAATCTTTATGTTTTGGATTAAAAACGGCATCCACACGGGTTCTTCTTTTCGTTTTAGGATCTACAACCAAACTGCTCGATTTCCACAGGTAATGATCGCTCAGGGCAAATACAAAATCGGTGACATTTTTGGCTTCAAACTTAAATGTATTAAAAGCATTTGGTTGTGTTACTTTTTTATCAGCCAGATCTTTATCCGTAATTACATCAATAACGGCATCGTTTTTTTCAGCAGATAACATTCTGGAAACAACATCCTTCTGAAAAACTTCCGAAGGATTTTTCAGATCGCCGGTCGCCCAAACACCATACCCGCCGGGTACCGTAATGGATGCATTAAACTGATCGAAATCGTTATAAAACTCTTCTGCACCGGTGTAAGGATATTTATTCCAGCCATCAACATCATCGTATACGGCAATGCGCGGGAAGAAATAAGCTACAAAATGCGAACCTTCATCTACCTGACCAGTACGCATGTGCGAGCCTTTATTTAAAGTATAACTATAATCAATTAAAAAGCTGATCGTTTTACCAGGCAAAACAGCAGGAACGTTTACTGTCATATTGGTGCCGTCAATTTTAAAATCTGTAACCGGTTTTCCATTTGCGGCCATCTTTTCGATCGCTACACCATCACCCAAATCAGATTCTGCGAATTTTGATTTTCTCGGCGTACCCTTTTTATATAGGTTTGGATAAAGTTTAAACCAAATTTCCTTCAAAGTATCAGGACTATTGTTGGTATAAGTTACCTGTACCTTACCTTTTAACAACCTGCTGGTAGGATTAAAATCCACATTCAGATCATATTTTGAAGTATTTTGCCAATAGTTTTTGCCAGGTTTTCCGTTTGCATTCCTGGTCTCCTTTTGATAGGTTTTCTGAAACTCAGGCGCTATCGGCAGGGTTGTTTGCGCACTGGCATAAACCGCACTGAACAACAACAGACTTAATATTTTAATAGATTTCATTTATATTTTCTTTAACCACAGATGGACACAGATAAACACAGATTTTTTTTTTTATAAAAGACTAGAAGCCATTTAATATTCTTTTAATTTCTATTCTAGGTTTTCCAAAATTTATCAATAATCCACATCTTTTATTGCAAGCTGCTAAATAGTTCATAAGCTGTGCTTGGTGGATTTCATTCAGCTCTCTAATTGCTTTAATTTCAACAATGACTTGATCCTCGACTATTAAATCTGCAAAATACTCGCCAACAATTTGATCTTCATAGTAAACATTTAAAGGATACTGTTTAAGCACAGATAAATTAGACTTTAATATTTCCAAAAACATTGCGTTTTCATAAACCTTTTCCAGAAAACCAGAACCAAGCGTATTTGAAACCGCGTATGCAGCACCAATTATTTTCTCAGTTATAGAATTAAGTTCTTCCAATTAACTCAACTATCTGTGGTTCATAATCCCTACTTGCAAAATATTTTTTAACCACGGATGAACACTGATAAACACAGATTTTTTGAAAATTAATTCCGTAAGCAAGCCAATTATTTCCATGTATATTATAACCTATTTATCTGTGTTCATCCTATTTATCTGTGGTTCATAATCCCTACTTGCAAAATATTTTTTAACCACGGATGGACACTATTAAACACAGATTTTTGAAAACCAATTCAGGTAAGCAACCCAATTATTTCTATGTGTATTATTAACCTATTTATCTGTGTTCATCATATTTATCTGTGGTTAATCATTCTTACTCACAGGGTTTAGTTTTTTAAGATTTAGCGCAATGGGCATAGCGTTCAACATCAATTAACCGATTTAAACAATTAACCGATTAACCAACCTATTTACCAAATTTCATTTTCAACTGCTCTAACATATCGTTATTGATCGGTTGTGCAGGTTTTTCTGGTTTAGGCTGTGGTTTTGGTTGATAGGCAGGTTTATTTCCCGGTGGATTGCTTTGCGGCTTTGGCGCCTTGTTTTCGTTCTTCTTAGCATTAAACTTTGCCCATTCCTCATCGAGTTTCTTCTTGGTATAGAGTGGGAAATCACCATTTTTCATCCAGGCATAATAACTAGGCTCTACAGAGAATACCTGTTGGGTGGTTTTACCTTTGTGTTTACCAAAATTAAAACATACCTCATCATTATCGTTATAAACCAAACGCCCGGCAAAATCTACCGGTTTATTGATATTGGTAAAAATATGCAGCGCATCCACATCGTTCACCACCGGAATGCTTTTCACACCTTGTTTGCTCTCAAATTCGGTATCTTTGTACATTTCCAATTGACCAAGTAAAACCTTGTAGGTGGCAATTACATCGGCTTCAGCAGCGTGTGCATTAATCAGGTCTTCCTGGCAATAAAATTTATAGGCTGCTTTTAAAGTACGTTGTTCCATTTGGTGGAAAATGTTCTGCACATCAACAAACTTGCGGTTGTTCATGTCAAAATCAACTTCAGCCCTCAAAAATTCTTCTAAAAGCATCGGAATATCAAATTTATTCGAATTGTATCCCGCCAGATCGCTTTCACCTATAAATTCGGCTATTTCTACAGCAAGGGCTTTAAAAGTAGGCTCGTTTGCAATGTCTTCATCATAAATACCATGTATTAACGATGTTTGCAAAGGAATTGGCATTTCGGGGTTTACACGCCATGTTTTAACAATTTCAGTGCCATCTGGCATGGCTTTTAAAATCGCAATTTCTACTATTCTATCGGCTCCAACATTTATCCCTGTAGCTTCTAGGTCGAAAAAGGCTAAAGGGCGTTTTAAATTTAATTTCATTTTGTAAGATGTGAGATTGGCGACATTTAGGTTTGAATCGGAATGTCAAATTCTTTTTTTCAAAAGTGCTAAAAAGGTTTCATTAGTTCTCTAAAACCCCTTTATTAATTTATAAATTTAATTGTCAAATTATTTCAGAATGTTAGTTTCTAGCACTAAATTGCGCCAATTTATATACGCTCAAATGAATAAGACGCTAAGTTTACTGTTTGCATTAATTCTTTCATTAACTGCTCAAGCTCAAAACTTTAACTATGGGGCCATTACCCATGATGATTACCAGTTCGACAGAAAAACCATCGATAGCAATGCGAATGCTATCGTTTTAAAAGAATTTGGAACAGCTTCCATCCAGCTAGACGACAATACCCATAGCCTGGTTTTGATTTTTGAACACCACGTAAAAATCAAAATTTACAATAAAGAAGGTTTTAAGGAAGCCAATATTGTAATCCCAACTTATAAAGACAGTAACCGTGAGGAAACGATAAGCGATTTAAAAGCATCAACCTTTAATTACACTGATAATAACTTTGTGGAAACGGTGATGGATAAAAAAGCTGTTTTTACAGAAAACAGGTCGAAATATACCCGCCTGACCAAATTTACCCTTCCTAATCTGAAAGAAGGATCCATAATTGAGTACAGTTATATTTTAAGATCGCCAAACCTCTTCAATTATAAAACGTGGGAATTTCAGGGTGATATCCCAAAAGTATCCAGTGAATATGTAGCCTATATCCCCGGCATTTATAATTACAATGTTTCGTTACGTGGTTTTCAGAAACTGACCGATCAGAAATCGGAGCTAAGCAAAGAGTGTTTGCGTTTATCAGGCGTTGCAATCGACTGCTCGAAGATGACTTACCTGATGAAAAATGTCCCGGCTTTTATAGAGGAAGATAATATGACGGCTCCAAGTAATTTTAAATCAGCCATTTATTTTGAGCTTTCTGATATGCAAAATATCAATGGTGGAAAAACCTCCTATACCAAAACCTGGAAAGATATTGATTATGAACTTTCTAATTACAAAACGCTGGGAGACCAGATGAAAAGAAAAGATGTTTTTAAAGAACTTCTTCCATCCATTACCAAGGGCAGTACCGACGACCTTGAAAAAGCCAAAGCCATTTATAATTACATCAAAAAACAGATCAAATGGAATAATTATTATGGAATATATTCAGAAGATAATATAAAAAAAGCACTTGATAACAGATCGGGCAATGTGGCAGATGTTAACCTGAGTTTAATTGCTGCACTTTCTGCTGCTAACCTCGATGCCGAAGCGGTTCTTTTATCTACACGTGATAATGGTACCGTTAACAAACTTTATCCTGTAATGAGCGATTTTAACTACTTGGTGGCCAAGGTAAATATTGGCGATAAAAGTTATTTACTGGATGCTACAGAACCACTCCTGCCCTTTGCCCTGTTGCCCTTGAGGTGTATCAATGATCAGGGCAGGGTAATTAACCTGAAAAAACCTTCGTACTGGATCGATTTAAAAGCAAGTCAGAAATCTACAACAAATTATATCCTAACCGGTAAAATGACTACTGATGGGAAAATTGTCGGAACGCTGCTAACGCATAGTATGGGGTATGCAGCTCATGCAAAAAGAAAGGATATTTCGCGCTACAACTCTCCTGATGAATATGTAGAAAAGCTGGATGAGCGTTTAACCAGGATTAAAATACTGGAGCACAGCATTTCTAACTTAGATAGCGTTGAAAATGCGCTAACAGAAAAATATGAAATTGAATTTACGGTTAATGATGGATCGAACAACAAACAATTTTATTTCAGTCCGTTTTTTATTAACCCCATTTCGAAAAACCCATTCAACTTAAACGAACGTACTTACCCCGTTGATTTGGGTGCCGCATCTGATGAGCGAATTATCATTAATGTAACATTGCCGGATAATTACGAACTGTTGGAAAAACCAAAAGATATGGCCATTGGTTTGCCAAATGCCGGAGGAAAATACTTGCTGCAAACTGGTTTACAAGATAATACCATTTCCGTAAGTCAGATTTTGCAGTTTAATAATGCCATTTATCAACCAGACGAATACCTTTTTTTAAAGGAATTTTACAGCAAGATCATTCAGAATCAGAAAACTGAATTTTTACTAAAAAAATCAAATTAGATGAAATTTTTTTTCACGGCGATATCTTTACTTTTCATCTCTTTTATTGGCTTTGCCCAGGATAATTACGATGTTGATTTAATACCATCGAGCCTGCGTAACCGAGCCAATGCCTGTATCCGTAACCAGGAAACCGTAATCGATATGCGAGCGCCTGATAATGTAATGCTGAGCGTTAAAAAGGCCATCACCGTGTTTAACCAAAATGGTGAAGATGAAGCCCGTTTGGTGATCTACTATGATAAAAATATATCAATTAAAGGAATTAAGGGCGAAGTGTACAACAGCGTTGGCCTTCCGGTCACTAAGTTTAATCAAAGCAATTTTGCAGATGTGAGTGCAGCTGACGGTTTCTCCCTTTTTGTGGATAGCCGTGTGAAACATTACCTTCCATCAGTTAACGAATATCCTTATACGGTGGTTTACAATTACGAAATCAGGAATAAACAGAACCTCATTATCCCCGATTGGACACCTAAACCGGCCGACGATGTTTCAGTGGAAAAAAGCAGTTATACTTTCATCTGTAAACCTACTGATCAGACAAGGGTAAAAACCCAAAATTATAACGGTACACCAGAAGTAATCACCGATGAAAAACAGAAAAAAACCATCTGGAAAGTAAATAATATACTGGCGGTTAGAACTGAACCTTATAGCCCTGCTCATGAAACTTATGCCACCAGCATCCAGATTGCCCCTCTGGATTTTTACTATTATAACCACAAAGGAAATTACACAAACTGGCAAGAATTAGGCAAATGGATTTATGACGATTTATTAAAAGAGCGTAAAACATTGTCACCTGCAACCGTTCAAATGGTGAAAGATTTGGTTAAAAACGAAAAAACCGACAAAGATAAAGCACGCAAAATTTACCAGTACCTGCAGGACAAAACCAGGTACATCAGTGTGCAGATTGGTATTGGTGGTTTTCAGCCCATTGCTGCCAGCGAGGTAGACCGCCTGGGTTATGGCGATTGTAAAGCGTTGGTTAACTACATGCAAAGCCTGTTAAGTGCAGCCGATATAGAATCACATTACTGTGTGGTAGAGGCTGGTTCAGAAAAAAAGAGCATGGATCCGAAATATGCAAGTATGGTGCAGGGTAACCACATTATTCTTTGCATGCCTTTAAAAGGCGATACCACCTGGCTGGAGTGCACCAGTCAGAAAATTCCATTTGGCTTTTTAAGCGATTTTACCGACGACCGGCTGGTACTGGCCTGTACGCCTGAAGGAGGGAAATTGTTGCATACCCCAAAATTAACCACTGCAGAAAACCTGCAGATCCGCAAAGCAAACCTCATTATCGAGGCCGATGGAAACATTACCGGGAAAATGAATACGGTTTATGAAGGTTCACAATACGAAAATCAGGAAGAATTGATTGGTAAATCCATCACCGAACAACATAAATTGCTTAAAGAAACCTACAATATCGATAATATAGATTTTGACGCGGTAGCCTTTGCACAGAAAAAAGATATAGCGCCTAAATTAACGGAAGAAATTACCCTTAATATCCGTAACTACGCGCCTGTTAATGGCAACAAAATGTTTTTACAGCTCAATGTCTTTAACATCAAAAAATCAATCCCCGAAATTAAAAACAGAATTTTGCCTGTATACATTAACCGTGGTTATACAGATGAAGATACGATTGTATATACCCTACCTGATAATGTAGATACCACATTAATTATAGGACAGGATAAAACTTTTAAAAGTGATTTTGGGCAATATGTTTGTAAAACATCTGTAGGAGGCAAAAAATTAACCTACTATAGAAAGTTTATTTTAAACGATGGAACGTTTCCTGCGGAAAAATATGCTGACTTTTCGAAATTTATTAACGATGTAAATTCAGCTGATTATTTAAAACTTGCCCTTAGCTTAAAAAAATAATCCCCAAACCGATTCCGATAATCATAATGAGATACATTAAGATTTCTGTAGACGCAAATCTCTTGTATTTTGTCCAGAAGGAATAATCATTTTCTTGGTCGGCCATTTTTTTAATCTATTTGGCAAAAATAGCTAAATAGATTTAATTATTGGGTTGATAAGTCGTAATCTCTTTAGCCATACCTTTAAAAAGCACAATATGAAAGGGCCACATGGCGTACCAATATACCCTACCCCATAAACCTTTTGGCCTGAAAGTGGCAATCTGTGATAAAAAAGCTTTTCCATGAAATTCTACCAATTTTAGTTCCAGCCAGGCCTCACCAGGCACTTTCATTTCTGCATACAACAACAGTCTTTTAGCTTTTTTATCTGCAAGCAAAACCCGCCAAAAATCCAGTACATCACCTGCCTGCAGATCAGTATTACTGGTTCTCCCCCTGCGTGTTCCTACCCCACCGAACATTTTGTCTAAAAAGCCACGTAAATGCCAAAGCCAATCCATAAAATACCAACCCCTATTTCCACCAATGCTCCAGATATTGTCAAATACTTCCTCAGCTTTACGTTCAAAAGGCATTTTAACTTTATATTGAAGCGTACCATTTTGCGGTACTTTTATCTGGTCCATAAAATTTGAATGAAGATAACCGCGGTTCAAAGCATCTTTCCAGCTCGATACAATAGAATTCTGGTCGATCTTTTCGAAGGCGAGATGTAATGATTCAGCGTAACTTAAACAATCGCGTGGCACCACTTCCTGAATCCGGTTATCCTTACATATCACTTCATTTTTCATGCTATCCACCAAACTTCTCGCGAGCGAATAAGGCACGGGTGTAATCATGTTTAGCCAAAGTGAAGATAACCTTGGCGTTAAAACGGGAACAGTTACAATCCATCTTTTCAATCCGCGTTCTTTGGCATAACCCAGAAGCATTTCTCTATAGGTCAATATATCAGGTCCGCCAATATCGAAAGTTTGATCATAAGCTTTATCATTGTGCAATACACCGATCAGATAAGCTAAAACATCGCGTATGCCAATTGGCTGACAGCGTGTTTCCACCCATTTTGGCGTGATCATGAAAGGAATTTTTTCGGTTAAATCGCGTATAATTTCGAATGAGGCACTTCCTGAACCAATAATAATGGCAGCCCTTAAAATGGTGCAGGCTTTTCCTGATGATTTGAGTTCTTCTTCAACTGCCAACCTCGATCCTAAATGTTTGGATAAATGTTCATCGTTGGCTATGCCCGTTAAATAAATAATCTGCTTACAATTTGTCTTTTTAACCGCTTCAGAAAAATTTTCGGAAGAGGCTTTCTCCATATCCGAAAATCCGGTCTGGCTGGATGACATGGAATGCACCAGGTAATAAGCGGCATCTATATCTTCAGGAATTTCATTTAAGGTTTCAGCTTCAAGCAAATCACCGGTAATAATTTTTACCTGATCGCTTAATTCAGATTCGGAAATGAACCGACGCTTATCCCTGACCATACAAATAATTTCATGCTTTTCTTCCAGTAGAAGCGGAAGCAATCTTGTACCGATATAGCCATTTGCACCAGTTAATAAAATTTTCATAGTCCGAGATTTAAGAGATAACACTAAATAAATGGCTTTGTTAGCGTAATTCTTTGAATAATGAGAAATTCACATTCTTAACAGCTATATAATCACCAATTAAGTCACGAGAGTGTAAAACAACCTGTATTTTTAGCACTACAAAATAGATATGGGCAACATTTAAGCAAAACTACCGTATAAATAGCTCAATATCAAACTAAACCAAACTGAATGAAGAGACACATCCTGGGCATTGCTACGATTTTATTAGCGGGTATGAGCATTGTCGGAACAAGTTGGAAAGCCGTGGAGCTTCCACACTCACAACAAGAAGCAGTTAAGGCCATAGCTGCAGATAGCCTTTACAATCAATTTATCTTAAACATTTATCATCAGGTACATTTAGATTCTGCCGGACTAAGTGAACAGGTTTTCGAAAAGGCATTAACCGGATTTTACAACATGAAATATTCGGGTTTATTACATGCCAAATCCATCTTAACCATTGCCGATTTCGATCAGGAAAGCAGCAAAAAGCGCCTTTATATCATAGATCTGGCTAACAGGAAACTATTAATGAACACCTGGGTAGCCCATGGCCAAAACAGTGGTGGTGATAAACCTTCATCTTTCTCCAATAACATCAACTCCAACCAGAGCAGTTTGGGCTTTTATTTAACCGGCGAAATTTATAATGGTAAACATGGCCGTTCGCTTAAATTGGACGGCATGGATCAGGGTTTTAACAGTAATGCCAGGGAAAGATCAATCGTAGTGCATGGAGCAAGTTATGTAAGCCAGCAAAGCATCGATCAATTGGGTAGATTGGGCAGAAGTCAGGGTTGTCCGGCAGTTCCGGCAAAATTAGCCGATCAGGTCATTAATACCATTTCAGACCGCACCGTGCTTTTCATCAATAATTCTGACCAGCAATATAACTCGGGCTTTTTAAATGAAACCCTGGCTGCAAGTGTAGTTTTAAACCAGGAACAGTTCTTCGCTGCCCAGGTAGATTAATACTGTTTGATATTTTTTGCATTAAGATTTTTAGGAAGCATTCGGATAAAAAGGGATTTGCTGCCCGCCAGTAAGTCCCAAACCCAACGGTTGCTGTCTACACCTTTTTCGCCACAATCTACCACTTCGGCTCGTTTAAGCAGCTTTTTCACCAGGGCCTGGATCCATTTTACCTTCACCATACGGTTAAAATTCAACCCCAGGTAATCGCAATATACGTGAACAAGAATCTCTACAATGAGGGAATCGTTTGAAATGGAGAGCGCTTTGCCAAAGTGTTGCTGGTAATCCGCTTTAACCACATCAACCATGAGGCTAAACCGGCTATCGGCTTTCCCATCAAGAAATTGCCAGAGTGCGGCGTTGCTGTACACCCTAATCAGCTGTGGTTCTAGCGCCACCTTTATTTTGCTTCCCAGCAGATCATAAGTTTTGTCCATTAATAAAAATCAGTTGTAGCGGTTAGATCGATGTATTACCGAATTGTTAATCAATTTGATAGAAAAATTATCAACACAGATCATGGACAAACTTAGCAGATATTTGTTTTTAAAAAAGAGCATTAAATGGCATTGTGAGTAATTTTTTTAAGCTATTGCCATTATTTTGAGCATCTTTGGGACTGAAAAGATAAGCCCATTCATGAAGATTGTAATTGCAGAAAAGCCCTCTGTTGGTCGTGAACTTGCTAAAGTTTTCGGAGCAACCACCAGAAAAGATGGATACATTGAAGGTAAAGGATATTCTTTTACCTGGGCATTTGGGCATTTGTTACAATTGGCACCACCACAAGATTATGGCTTTATCGGCTGGCGGAAGCAGCATTTACCCATGCTGCCGCAAAAATTCAAACTCGCCGTAAGAAAGATCAAAACAAAGGATGGTTTTGTAGAAGATCCGGCGGTGAGGAAACAGCTGGATACCATTAAAAAACTTTTCGATGAAGCCACAGAGATTATTGTGGCAACGGATGCCGGGCGTGAGGGTGAATTAATCTTTCGGTATATTTACTATTATTTAAAGTGCAAAAAACCTTTTAAACGCCTTTGGATCTCCTCACAAACAGATGAAGCCATAAAGGATGGATTCAGGAACCTAAAACCAGGTACCGATTACGATACGTTGTTTAATTCTGCACATTGCCGCTCAGAATCTGATTGGCTGGTGGGTATGAATGCCACGCAGGCGCTAAGTATCTCTGCAGGTAACCGGACAGTACTTTCATTAGGAAGGGTGCAAACACCTACCCTGGCGATGATCTGCGCACGTTTTTTAGAGATTAAAAACTTTGTTCCGCAAACTTACTACCAGATCAGCATTTTGCTCACCAAAGATGAGCAGCCTTTTAAAGCAGTTTCTACCTCCAATTATAAAGATAAAGAAGAAGTAGAAAAGTTATTTGCACTGGTAGAAGATGTGGCATCCGGTTTCCCTACGGGTGGTAACATTACAGCGGTTGAAGCAAAACCGAGAAAAGAACCGCCACCACTATTGCACGATTTAAGTAGCTTGCAACAGGAAGCCAATAAGAAAAAAGGATATACTGCAGACCAAACGCTGAATATTTTGCAGAACCTTTACGAAAGTAAACTGGTTTCCTATCCCCGTACCGGATCGCGTTATATTGGAGATGATGTTTTTGCAGGCGTTCCGGATCTGATTGCAAAATTTACTGATCATCCCGATTTTGGAAAGCAGGCACAGTTTTTACAGACAGTTACACTTAATAAACGAAGTGTTAATGCGAAGAAAGTAACCGATCACCATGCTGTTTTACCTACTGGCGAGCAGGCTTATGGCTTAAGTCCGGATAAACAGGCCGTATACGACATGGTTGTAGGCCGCATGATTGAAGCTTTCCATCAGGAATGTTTAAAAGAACTCACTAAAATTACCATACAATCGGGCCTTACCTTTGTAGCCAATGGAACTGTAATCCGCTCTGCAGGCTGGAGGGCTGTTTTTAATGATCCGGAAGATGATAAAAAAGACGAAGATAATGCTGCGCTACCCAAAGTTGCAGTTGGCGAATTGCTGCCAATTACAGAAAAATCGCTTTTAGAAAAGCAGACCAAACCAAAACCCATGTATAATGAGGCGTCGTTATTAAAAGCACTCGAAACCTGTGGTAAAGAAATTGAAGATGAAGAACTGCGCTATGCTATGAAAGACAGTGGTTTAGGCACTCCCGCAACACGTGCATCCATCATCGAAACTTTAATTACCAGGGAATACATTACCAGGGAGAAAAGAAATCTGGTGCCTACCAATAAAGGTTTGGCTGTTTACGAAGTAGTTAAAGATAAACAGATTGCGCAGGCCGAACTCACCGGACAATGGGAAAAACGCCTGGAAGAAATTCGCTCAGGATCATCGGTAAAAGATTTTAAATCAGAAATAACGGAATACACCAAAACCATAACACACGAACTATTAATTGCAGGCGCAAGTATATCTGGTAAACTGGAAGAAGAAAAGAAACTCGAAAAGGTTTAATTAAAAACCCTATTGATTACCTGTTGAAGGGAATCACCCATTTTTTCATCTTTTTGAACAAAACCAACGGCGCCGGCGGCTAAAAAATCCTGCTGTAACGCGTCTTTGTCATTACCGCTGAACATACAGATTTTAATATCGGGCTGGATGGCTAAAATTTCCCTAATGGTATCTGGGTTACTATCTCCATGCGGCATGTTGATGTCTAAAAGCAAAAAATCTACACGTTCAACTTTAAGATAATTGATGGCATCAGGTAAATTCCTGGTTTCAGAAATATTCGGTGAAACGATGTATTTATTAAATAAACGTTTCATTACCAGCCTCATCATCTCACTATCATCGGCAATTAGAATTTTAATACTTTCAGTCATAAATAGTTAGTAATACCTGGCCGGGTACAATATTTTTATTTAAAAACCATGAATTGTAAATAATGTTTGGGAAGATAATCGTAAAAATAATAATTTTCCTGCGTCCTTACTGATCTCCGAAGTAATATCTTATAACTAAAGGTCCATAAATTCCCAGGCACTATGGTACGCATCCAATTGTTCTGCATATTGGATAAAGGCTGCATAAAATTTAGATTTTGAGAGTGTAGAACTATCCCCTACAATCACAAGCTTTTTCCGGGCCCTCGTCATGGCTACATTCATTCTTCTGGTATCCGATAAAAAGCCAATACTTCCTTCGGCGTTACTTCTGGTTAAACTGATGTACACTACATCACGCTCTTGTCCCTGAAAGCTATCAATGGTATTTACCGCAATTTTATCCAGGTACGGACTTAATATTTCATTTTCCTGTACCAGTGCTTTTAAAATCTGCACCTGCTGTTTATAAGGAGAAACAATGGCAACAGACGGAAAATTAAGGGAAGATTGAGCCGTTAAATTACTCACCAGATAAGTTAAATGTTTCACCAAAAATGCGGCCTCATCAGGATTGGTAGTGCTTGTTCCGTCTAATTTTTCATCATAACTGCAACCTGCCGTATCAATAAACTGAATGGGTTGATCGCCTGCAAACAATACATGATTGGCTACTGAATGATGCGCCTTTAACTCATTATTATAGAATACCTGAGAGGAATAACCCATAATATTCTGGTTCATTCTATATTGTTCCTTAAGCAGCACAACTGATTCTGGATGAAGATTTACTGCTTTCTCAAGTAAAGTATTACTTAATCCATTTTTTGCTGCTTCATTTGATTTTATGGTGGGAGAAAGCTGGAAATGATCACCTGCTAAAATCACCTTCTGCGCTTTCAAAATAGGGATCCAACAGGCCGGTTCTAAGGCTTGCCCGGCTTCATCAATCACAATGGTATTGTATTTTAAGTTTCTAACGGTATAGTGATTCGCGCCTACCAAAGTAGCGGTAATAATCTGTGCTTTGGTAAACAGGTTATCCATAATATACTGTTCTGTTTTTTCGACCTCTTTGCCAATTTTATGGGCTTCATCAAAAAGGGCTTTACGCTGCTCGCGTTCTGCCTTACCAAAGCTGCGTTTGTATTTATGGGCCATGTTTTTATACTCACTGGCCTGTTTTTTTAACGCTTTAATGGTTTTCATTTCTGGATGATCTGCCATTTGATGATCTAGCGTAGCCGCAAGTAATCTCTCCGAAACCCTCGCCGGATTACCCACCCTGATTACTTTCAAACCTTCGGCAGCCAGTTTTTCCGTCAATAAATCAACTGCTGTATTACTTGGTGCCACAACCAATATTTTCTGATCACTATGTTTTACAAGCGATTTGATGGCGTGTACAAGCGTGGTGGTTTTCCCTGTTCCCGGAGGACCATGAACTACCGCTAAATGATCAGCCGAAACAATTTTATTCACCGCCAACTGTTGCGAATCGTTCAGCGTATTTGGGATAATAAACTTTTCCTCTCCCCTAAAAGAAGGTTTTTCACCCTGGGTTAAGATTCTGATTAGTTTATTTTCAGTATCATTTTCTGCAAGATTTGTAGCTTGTTTAAGGGCATTCTGCATCTCATCATAACTGTTATTATCAAAAAGCAGATCAACGCCCAGTTTTCCGTTCCTGGTCCAGTCAGGCAGTTCATCAACCCTCAGGCTGATTTTCATCCGGCTTCCACTCTGATGCGTGATAATCCCCTCGATACGATCTTCTTTGGCATCATGATTTGAAAATAACACCACAGCAGAGCCAAAACGGAATTGGTGTGAAAAATCCTGATGTGTAGTCCGTTCCAACTCTACCGTTAAATAATCGCCACGGCCGATTTCTGTGTTTCTGACCGCAATCGGATACCAGGTTAATCCTAAAGCCCTCCTATCTGCAGCAGAAGTATTTTCGGTAAGTTTTAAATAGGATTGTAAATCTTCTTCCCGCTCGGTATTTAGCAGATCCTGAAGTTTTTTGAAATATTCTTTTGGCAAGGCTAGATGGTTAATTGTTTAAATTGGTTAATCGGTTAATTGTTGGATTGCCTGATTGTTATATTGTTGAAAAATTGAAAATATTTGTTCTTTAAGTTAAATCAAACGCTTAGCGCCGAGCGCCATGCGCATGGAACTATAAAACCAGCTCTTGATGCAACCTCAACAACGTCTCCCCCGCATCATCACAAAAACCAGGATGCACTTTTGAGCATTGTACTACAGTACTTCTTGTTGCGGTAAGCCACCTGAAACGTGAAGCCTGATCGTATTGGCCAATGGGGCCAGATCCTTTTGCAGCAATACTGATCCGTTCAAATGCAGCTAAATTTTCTTTCAGTTCAGCGATATCGATTTTAGCAGAAAAAGCTTTTACTCTAGTTTCATCTAAAACATAAATACTTTTTAAAAATTTCTGTTTGGCGCAAAATAAAATGATCCCCACATTGATAAATTCCTCCCGTTCTACCCTAGGCATTACGCGGATTACAGCATACTCAAATAAGAATTTCCCTTGCATGCTGTGCTTCTTTTAAAAATATGTCCGAATGAGATAATCTTTCGGTAAGGAAATAAATATAGGCTTTACGATGAGCTTCTTTTGTTTCAAAGTTTGTTTCACCCTCCAGCCAATCATCCGGAATTAAACTGATTACAGCAGCTATTTTTTCGGATGTAAGGATTTTTGTAAATTCTTCGTGTATGCTTTCAAGCTCAGTAGCCCATGGTAGCAATACGTGGTCTTTTACTAAAAAGAAAGGTCTAACGGCCTGTTCTTCCCAGTTTTGCCAGGAATGATGAAAGTACAGGGAAGCGCCGTGGTCAATTAACCAGAGTTCTTTATGCCAAATCAACATATTGGTGTTGCGGCAGGTGCGGTCCATGTTCGTTAAAAAACAATCTAACCATACAATCTGTGAGGCCAGTTTAGCATCAACCATTGTTACTGTCGGATCGAAGGTAATGGCACCAGAAAGGTAATGCAAGGCCAAATTTAACCCAACGCTTGCTTTTAACAGATCCTGGATTTCTTCATCAGGTTCAGTTCTTCCAAAAGCCTCGTCTAAATTGGCGAAAACCAGTTCGGGTACGCGCAAACCCAGCATACGGGCAATTTCACCACCTATTAATTCAGCAATTAATGCCCGGGTGCCCTGGCCAGCTCCCCTAAATTTTAGTACGTACAGGAAATTATCGTCGGCCTCTGCAATAGCGGGCATCGAGCCTCCTTCACGCAAAGGTGTAACGTATCGCGTAACATTTACTGTTCTGAGTTGTAAATCGTTCATATCTGCAGAATAGAATGGCCGTTTGTTATTTAGGCGCAATTCTAAACTTACCGCAAATTTACTAGAATTCCGGCAATAAATCGGTCAGACTTTAGTCGTAAAAGAAGCTCAAATTAGTTTTAGCAACATTGTTATTGCAAAAGGTAGGCTTTTAGAAAAATGGTCTCTATTAGCGGTATAGTCAAATCGTAATTTCGGCCGAAGTGATGAAACCTTTAAATTATGCTAAAAGATTTCTCTCCCAAAAGTTCGGGACTGCGATTCAGTCGAAATGACGATTTACTGTAATTATTAACTTTATGCCTTTAATCATGCCCTAAATAAGCATTTCCGGCAGGGGTCATCGCCGACGACCATTGCACCGACTCACGGTTTATGGTTATCAGGCCCATGCTTTCCAACTCTTCATATTCTTCTTCCATCCCACCTAAAACTGACGAACTAACCTGTTGATTGATAACTTCCAACAGCGATACAATTTCTGATCTTTCCATAATAATATTGATTAGATAATGAATTAACATAAATATACCTAAAATGTTTCTCGCTTGATTAAACATTTTCAGGGCTTTGAGGTTGTACTTATACCCGGATTTGATTGTTATGGAAGCACACATATATTACCTTTTTATTATGGCCCTGCCCGTTGCCTGTATTGCATGGACGGTTACCAAAGAAGAAATTTTTAAAGAAGCACGAGAATTTTGTGTAGACCGTTCGAAAAACTGCAATAAACTCGTTAAAAGGAAATTTTTCTATGTTTTTACCTGCGAATATTGCTTTAGCCATTATGTTACCGCCATTTTATTGATTGTGACCAAGTTTACCTTAATCTACCCAGACTGGCGTGGTTATATTATTGCTTTTTTCTCCATCGTTTGGATTGCAAATGTGTATATGAGTTTATACAACATCATCAGGATCGACCTTAAAAAAGAAAAGATAAAGGTAGCAAAAGAAGAATCGGAGCTTAAAAACGATTAAACCATTTGTATTAGCAGCTGTTTTAATTTATAAATTAACAGGTTATGCCATCATCAGTAATTAAATACTTTAGTTATGATCAAGCTAATGGGACGTTGAAGATCATATTCACTACCGATATAGTTTACCTCTATAAAAAGGTTCCTGAAAAAGTTTACAAGCTATTAAAAGCTTCAGGATCAAAAGGACGGTATTTTAATACCTATATAAAAGACAAATTTAAATTTCAGAAACTGGAGGAAGAATAATATGCCTGAAGGCCCATCCATTGTAATATTAAAAGATTTGATAAAAGAACTTCATTTGGGCAAGCCTGAAGTATTAGAAGTTAATGGCAATGCGAAAAACTTTGATAAAGACCGGCTTTTACATGAAAAAATAGCTGATTTTAAAAGCTGGGGCAAACATTTCCTGATCTGTTTTAAAGATTTTACTGTCCGAATTCATTTTATGCTTTTTGGCACTTACCTGATCAATGAACGAAAGAAAACGCGATTAACATTAGGGCTTGTTTTCAAAAAAGACGAACTGAATTTTTACACCTGTAAAGTAGATCTGCTCGAAGGAAACGTTAAAGAACATTATAATTGGGAAAATGATATAATGGCTGATGAATGGAATAGTAAGTCTGCCATTAAAAAGCTAAAAGAAATTCCTGAGGCTTTGGTTTGCGATGTGCTTTTAGATCAACAGATTTTCAGCGGCGTAGGTAATATTATCAAAAATGAGGTGCTGTACCGCATCCGTGTACATCCGCTAACAAAAATCAAAAATTTAACGCCGGCAAAATTAAAAGCCTTAGTTACAGAAGCCCGAAATTACAGTTTCGATTTTTTGAAATGGAAAAAGGAAAATACATTAAGCAAACACTGGGAAGTTTATAGCCAGAAAGAATGTCCGCGAAAGCATTCTATTGAGAAAAAAGAGCTGGGCAAAACACATCGGCAAACCTACTACTGTGAGAAATGCCAGAAATTATATCATAAAACCTAATAAAAATTTTTCTTTGTATTTCTACCCAAAAAAATCTAATAAACTAAATATTAGCGGGTTATTTCTAACAACATTTCAAACGAAACTTTTAAGTATAATCTGAAAGTAAAAGAAATGTTAAACTTTTAGGATTTTTAGAAACTAGTCTTATATTTGTCCTCGAGAGCGTTAATTTAGATACGGGTATATGGCTTAGGCTGTATGCCCGTTTTTTGTTTTGGTACTTTTTACATGCTCCATTACCTTACCTAAACAAATCCTAAGCCATGGTGTATAAATGCCAGGATTAGCCTCAATATCACTCGCCAAAGCTTCCAGATTGATGTATTTAAAAGTTTCTACTTCATTCCGGTTTATAACGGGCAATTCATCACTGGTACCAAAGAAAACATGATCTACTTCGTGTTCGGTTAAACCATCTTCAAAATCGGCTTTATAAGTAAACTTGAACAGGTAATTCAGTTCACACTCCATGCCCATTTCTTCCTTTAAGCGTCTTTGGGCAGCATCCATATTGGTTTCGCCCATTCTTGGGTGACTGCAGCAGGTATTGGTCCACAGGCCGCCAGAATGATATTTGCTTAAAGCCCGCTGTTGCAATAAAAGTTCATTTTTAGAATTAAAAATAAAAACAGAAAAAGCACGGTGAAGCAGGCCTTTTTGATGTGCTTCCATTTTCTCCATCTGGCCCCGCGGCACATCATCCTGATCTACCAGAATAACTTGTTCTTCCATCTAAATTACATTTAACTTATTACGGATAATGGAATCAAACATTAAACCAACTTTACGGGTGTTTGAAATCCTGATCCTTTCCGTCATGATTTTTTCGGCACTTAAGCGCTTAATTTTGGCAAATAACTTTTTATAGTAAATGTATGATAGGTATACGCCATTGCGGGAGCTTGTTGGCAACATTTTGATGCCCGCTAAAGCCACATCGAACTCCTCATCAATTTCACGCTCGATTTCCTTTTTCTGGTTATCGCAGAATACAGCAAGATTAACATTGGGAAAATAATTACGGTTAAGCGCCTGGTGATCAGCCTTAACATCCCGTAAAAAATTTACTTTCTGAAAAGCCGAGCCCAATTTCATGGCGTAAGGCCTTAATTGTTCATAACGCTCCTGGTTTCCGTTGGTAAAAACTTTTAAACACATTAAACCAACCACTTCTGCTGAACCCAGTATATATTCATTGTACAGTTCGGCCGTGTATTTCTGGCTTGAAAGATCCATTTCCATACTGTTCAGAAACAATACAATTAGCTCATGATCAATCTGATAGTGATTAACTACTTTTTGAAACGAATTTAATATCGGGTTTAAACTAATACCCAGTTCAATGGCCTCAAAAGTATCATGCTTAAACTTATCGAGTAGAAATTTTTTATCAAAGTGATGGAAACTATCTACAATCTCATCAGCCAAACGTACAAAACCATAAATAGAATGAATGGGCAAACGCAGTTCTTTACCAAGAAAATAAATACCAAATGAGAAACTGGTACTATAACGCTTAGTGGTAAGGCGGCTGCAATCGGCAGAGAGTTGATCAAAAATTTCTTTCATGTAAACGAGGATTGGGGATGGATGCTTCAAATTCATCAAGGTTTTTAAACCAATTGATGTGACCGATATTTTGTAATTTGCTTATCACCTGACCATTTCCGGCAAGGTGAATCTGCGCAGATGCGCATACTGCTGATAACTGATCTATATATTTCTGAGCCGCTGATGTTGCCCTGGATTTTACCAAAAAAAATAAAACATGATCTACATTTAGTGATGCAAATACACGTTTAATAGAATCTAACGGAACTTTACTGCCTAAGAAAATAACCTGATGGTTGTGCATCCTCAACATATAATTGGCAAAAAGCAATCCGATGTCGTGATCTTCATCTTCAGGTAGAAAAAGAAGCCATTTGCTGGCCGAAGATGGCGCCAATGGAAGGTGATTGATGTGCGTAAATATTTTCTGACGGATAATATTGGACAAAAAGTGCTCGTGAGCAGGACAAATATCGTCTTTTCGCCACATTAAGCCTAAACGGACCAATAACGGATACATGATTTTTCGGTAACAGAGCGAAAGACCTAATTTTTCAATCACTTCATCAATTAAATGATTAAAAGACAGCTCATTAAAAGACAATCCACTGGTAATCAGTTTAGAGATGTAGTATTCTGCCTCTTCATCCAGAGAAGGATAACTAAGCTGCTCATCTAACAGTGTTTCAATGGCTTCATCAGAAAGGCGGCAGATTTTTGAAATTTTTAAGCCGCTTTTATTTAAGCTCACGATATTTAAGAGTTTTATTAACTGCTTATCGTCATATAAACGGGTATTCCCTTCCGTCCGCATCGGACTCAATGCGTTATACCGTTGCTCCCAGATCCTGATGGTATGGGAATGAATGCCCGAAAGCTGTTCAAGATCTGAAATGGAGTAAGTCATTATTTTGTTTAAATATATTCAAATAAAACTTAAACAAAATAAATAATGGAAAGTTTTTTTTTAAAATGATGGAACAGCGGTCAGATGGTAACATTTGGCACCACGATAAATGTTATTAAGGATAAACACAGATTTTATATCTGTGTTTATCTGTGCGCATCTGTGGTTAAAAACCCTTAACTCAATCACGTTGCCGTACTAACTAAAAGCAGCACAATAATCTTTAACAAAATCCGAAAATGTTCCCGGGGCTGCCCCCGTTACTTCCAATACATCATTGCTTAGCACAGCGGCTTCACCACGGGCATAATGCGCATAATCTTCTATTAAACCTGCTGCCTGCCAAGCTGGAAAACCAACCTGGGACAAAGCCATTAGCAATTCTTCTTCAGAAACATTAATGTATCTAATTTCTTTCCCTAATGCCTCAGAAAGAATTTCGGCAATTTCTTTATGACTGATGGCTTCAGGACCGGTAATGTTATAAATTTTACTTTCATTATCCCTGTTAAGCAAGGCGTTTAAGGCAACTGTTGCAATATCGCGGGTATCGACCAGACTAATTTTAGCATCACCTGCAGTAGCGAAAAACTTTTGCTGGTATTTAATCAGATCTGCAAAACCAAGAAGTCCCTGCATAAATAAATTTGGTCTTAAAAAAGTGTATTTTAAACCTGTATCTTTTATTTTCTGCTCTACAGCCGCGTGGTAACGAAGAAACCGAACGGGCGAATTGATATTTGCGGCGAACTGCGAAAGCTTAACAACATGTTTTACCTCACTTTTTGCAAGGGCATCAACAAAATTGCTTTGCAACCTTTCCGCATCTTCAGAAGAATTGCTTAAAAGAAAAACTTTTTCTATCCCTTTTAGGGCATTTACAATACTTTGCTGATCGTTAAAATCACCAACAACCAATTCAACACCATTAAGGTGTTTTAAATTATCGGCTTTATCAAGGTTTCTTACCAATGCCCTGAAAGGAATATTTTTTTGGGCTAACTGTTCTGCCAATGCAGAGCCAACGCTTCCTGTTGCGCCGGTAATCAAAATTGCAGGCTGGATTGAATGTGTCATATTTTAAATTTTAATTAGACCACAAATCTCTAGCCTTATGCAGGAACAAAATTGTAAGAAAACGAAAGCTTAGGCTAAAATGCTTTTTCGGTTAGGAGTACTCCCCTTTCGCCATTACCTGTTTCTATGGTATGTACATGTTTGTATGAATGGCTTAAAAAATCGTAAGCATGTTCCATCTCTTTAATAGATACCGTATTTACCGGATAATTAAAATTGGTTTGCATGCACAGCAGGCTGCCATTGGCGAGTAAAAGAAAATCACAATCATATCCTCTCTCTTGCAGTTCGATAACTTTTTTAGTGATGGATACGTTTAATCTGTTGGTAGTGCGGATTTTATTTTTCATGGAGTATTGGTTTTAGGGATTTTTGGGATGATTATTTTAGCATATTAAATATATCTATTAATTACTACGATTCAAAATACAATATATTGTTATACAAGTAATTAAATGAGTTTGTTTTCATTTTTCTTATGCTAAGAATTGTAGTTTAACCTGGTTTGGGCGCAGATTTTATCCTAAAAAACATTTGTATCATATTAATTACATCTGATACTAATCAAAAATACAGATAGAAAATAATTTCTTTATTTAAAAATGCAAGCTATAATTTAGTAGAACTTAACACACACACCTAATGAAACTAAAATGCATCATAATCGATGACGACCCCCATGCCGTCAACGGGATAAAAGCGTATATTGATAATCTCGCAAACATACAGCTCGTACAATCGTACACCGACCCACTACAGGCTTTGAACGAAATCACGGCTGGCGAACACGTTGATATTATTTTTATCGACGTAGATATGCCCAAAATTTCGGGTCTTGAATTATCTAAAGCCATTCGGCATAAAACCGATAAACTGATATTTACTACTTCGCATTCTAAATATGCTTACGAAGCTTTTGAAATGTATGCAAGTGCCTATTTATTAAAGCCATATACTTTTGCCCGTTTTGCCGAAACCATTAACCATCTTTTCCCCCACAGACCCAGCATACACAATATAACGGTAAAACAAGAAGATGATTATTTTTTTGTACGCAACAAAAGTGAGAAGAATAACCTCATCAAGGTAAGGTATGCTGATATTGTGGCTATAGAGAGCCTTCAGAATTATGTTAGGATTTTCACCCTTAACGAAACGATCGTATCCTACATTGCGCTATCAGAGATCAAGATTATTTTAAAAGATTATCAGAATTTTGCGCAGGCACACCGTTCGTTTATCATTGCCAAAAATTACATCGAGAAAGTAGAAGGCAATACCCTTAAAATGATTAACGACCTGACCATCAATATTGGAAATAATTACCGTGATACCATTCAGGAGTACATCAAAGAAAAAACGATTAAAACTAATCGTTCTTAAAACTAAAATTTTAGTATTTTCGTTGTTAACAAATTAAAACTCTTTTTTTGTTAACCATATATAGCCGTCCCCCAATTAACTAGCCAGATGAATGCAACAAACGATAGCGTAAAAGAAAAAAAAAGCCAATTATTAGCATGGCTGATTAGTAAAAAGATCCATATCATCGTTTGGATCATCTTTATCTTTTACGAATCTATTATTGTAGGCCTCATTAACGGGAAATTTAGCCGCTTACCGCCTTACATTCTATATTATACACTCAATATTATTACTTTTTATGTGCATGCCCATGTAGTACTGGCCATAGGTTTTAAAAACCCAAAACAGACGGTATGGAAATTGCCTTTAGCGGTAATCCTCGAAATTGTGGCTTATGTCATGATTGCTGTTTTGCTCGATTATACCATTATTCACTATACAGCCTATAACGGTTCCAGGAAGATTGAGCTCAACCTGCAGTATTTTTCAGCCCCATTGTACCGCTGCGTATATTTTATGTGTTTCTCTACAGGTTATTACTTTTTGATGCGTTATATTAAGGAGCGAAAAAAAACAGAAGAACTGGAAAAACAACGTTTATATAACCTCATCCAGATCTCCCGTTCAGAAAATGCTTTTCTAAAAGCGCAGATTCAGCCTCATCTGTTATTTAATACACTTGATTTTATTTACCAGAATGCCCGCGAATCTTCTCCTGTTGCTGCTGAAGCCATCCATTCGCTCTCAGAAATGATGCGTTATTCTGTAGACAGCAATAAAGACCGTGAATTTATATTATTGGGAGAAGAAATTAACCAGGTTGAAAACCTGATTAACTTACACCAGCTCCGTAACGACCATAATATCAGGCTTCGCTTTTGGTACGATGATGAGATCAGAAAGCTGCAGATCATTCCGATGGTACTCATTACTTTGGTAGAGAACATCTTTAAACACGGAGAGTTAACAACAGAATCTCATCCGGCAGAAGTGAGTTTAAAAACGGAAGACAACTACCTGATTATCCAGACATCCAATTTAATTAAGGCTGTTAAAAACAATTCTGGTTTAAGTGCCGGAATGGAAAATATAAAAAAGCGTTTAGATTATACCTATGGCCAAAATGCAGCGTTTGAATATTTTAGTAATGCTGATCGTTACTTTAGGGTAATGTTAAAAATAAAGCTTACTGTAAGCACTTAGTTTTAATATTTTCGCTCAAAAGTTTAAAGTTCTGCAACAATTTCAAAAGAAAAGCCAATTTTCCTTGCTGAATAGATAAAAATCCGTCACCAAGTTGTTTTTTTTCCTTTTTATTGACCGAAGTTGTAATTTGCGTTACCTAAACATGAAAAAATGTCAATAAGTTGCATCGCTATTGATGACGACCATCACGCTCTCGAAAGCTTAATTGAGTATGTAGATAAGTTGCCGGATTTAAAACTTATTCAAACTTTTACCGAACCACTCCAGGCTCTCGCAGAGATATCTGCGTCTAGCCCTGTTGATATTATTTTTATGGATGTAGAAATGCCTTCGCTTTCGGGCATTGAACTGGCTGGCTTATTAAGACAAAAAACAAAATACCTGGTTTTTACCACCGCACATGCGCGTTATGCCATTGATGCTTTTAAGGTTGAGGCTGACGCCTACCTACTTAAGCCCTACTCAATTCTTCATTTTACCAAAATGATCAATAACCTTTACCCTACCGGTAAAGATACTACTAATGTTTTTTCGGCAAGTGACGAATATTTCTTTTATATCCCTTTGCAGGGAGAAAACGGAGATTTGGTAAGAATTGATCTGAATGAACTGATTGCAGTGGAGGAACTTGAAGAAGATATCCGGTTTAAAACCACACAAAATACATTTTTCAGCTCCAGATCGAATTTTACCAAAACTTTAAAGATGCTGAAGAAACATTCGGCATTTATCCAGATCAGCTCAACAGTAGTTATTGCAAAACAGCACATTAAAAGCGTACTGGATAATAAAATCCTGTTATCAGAAGAAACATCCTTTATCCTTTCCGAAACCCACACGGAACATTTTGCTGATTTTTTAAAAAATAATTTACCTCAGGAAAAATCAAAACCAGACCCCATCATTTAAGCTTTCTATACCTTAATATTGCGCTTTCCAATATTTTTTATCTGCCTTTAAAACATTCCAGTCTGAACTTTGTATTAGGATAGTCTATTTAATTATTAATTGATTTATCTGTTTTGAAAAGAGTATTGGTTGTGGATGATGATCCTGATGTATTAGAAGTTTTTCAGGAAGTTTTAGAAACCGAACATTATAAAGTTTACCCCTTGTTATCGCCAAGGCATATTTTTAAAACCATTAGGGATTTTGCACCAGACCTGATTATACTCGACATTATGTTAAATGGAATGGATGGACGTGCCGTATTTAAAGAGCTAAGATTAAACCCTGAAACAGAGGGCATTCCAGTTATTATGGCTTCCGCAAGGTATGACGAAGATTATATTGCATCCCAAAAATATCATCCCGATGATTATTTAGAAAAACCATTTAATATGGCCGATTTACTACAGAAAGTAAATGCCTTAATCTTAAATTAAAAAAAAATCAGATATGAAATTAAAATTATTAACTCCAATGATATTACTGTGTGCGGTGGTATCAATTAAAGCTAAAGCACAGGGCAGACCGGATAAACTTTATTCGATGAGCGGAATTGGATTTGCCTTTCCTATGGGCGAAACCTCAGATTATTTTAAACCTAAATTCTCTACTTCATTGGGGTTAAATTTAGGTTTAGGCGATGGTGGTCTGTTCTTGTACCCTAAAGTAAGTTTACATGCGTTTACTTTTAACCAGATCACACCAGACGAAGGATATACCTATACATTACAAAAAGGAAGGGCAACAACCTATCTGTTAAACGTGGCGCTGGGATACCGCAAAATTGTAAACAAATGGGCTTTTTACGGCTTTGCTGGTGCCGGAGGTGGTATTATCCTTACCCCACAGGCTGCGGTAAACGCTTCAACTTTACAGGTTACACAAGATAATAAATCGAATAGCCTGGGCATTGCCGAAGGTGGTGCAGGTATTGAATATAATATTGGTGGCGCAAATTTATTTGTGGAGGCCAGTTACATGTATGGCTTTAGCAAAATCCAGAACAGAACATTTAATACCGTACCCATTAATATTGGTATTAAACCAAATTTGAGTAAATTATTGAGCAAGCTAAAATAGCTTCCATATACAAAATACCTGAGCGGTTACGTTTAAATAATGTAACCGCTTTTTTTATGCTAAAGAAATCATCAAAATAATTTTTATACTAATTATTTTAGCATAGCTTTGTATTTCAATTCAATTTAATGTTATACGCAGTTGTAGATATCGAAACCACCGGTGGTCATGCCTCAGCAAATGGCATTACTGAAGTTGCCATTAATATCCATGATGGCAATCAGATTGTTGAGTCTTACACTACCCTGATCAATCCAAAACAACCGATCCCGGATTACATTACCGCGCTAACCGGCATTGATAATGCCATGTTGAAGGATGCGCCAACTTTTGCTGATGTTGCGCTGCAGATCTACCAGTTGCTGAGTGATAAGATTTTCGTAGCGCATAATGTAAATTTCGATTATTCGTTTTTAAAACATCATTTGGCCGCTGCGGGTTACGATTTACAGTGTAGAAAACTCTGTACAGTTAGGTTAAGCAGAAAACTGATACCCGGAAAATCTTCATACAGTTTGGGTAAATTGTGTACAGCCCTCCAGATACCGATACAAAACCGGCACAGGGCTGCCGGCGATGCCGATGCCACCAGCATCCTCTTTAATATGCTACTGGATAATGATGTGGAAGGAATCATTCCGGAAATGTTAAAGAAAACTTCTAAAGAGCAGGTTTTACCGCCACATTTAGATAAAGCTTCTATTTTAAGATTGCCCAATCAGCCCGGGGTTTATTATTTTAAAGATAGCAAGGGCAAAATTGTTTACGTGGGCAAAGCCAAAGACCTTAAAAAACGCGTAACCAGTCATTTTACGGGCAACACCCCTAACCGGCAGCGACAGGAATTTTTGCGAAACATACACCATGTTGATTTCGTGACCTGCGGAACTGAACTAATGGCACTGATTTTAGAAGCCAATGAAATTAAACGCCTATGGCCCGAAAACAACCGCGCTATGAAACGTTACGAACACAAATACGACTTGTACGTCTTTGAAGATCAGAATGGATACCTGCGTTTAGCTGTTGATAAACATAAAAAAAACAATAATGCCATACAGAGTTTTAACAGTTTATTGGAAGGTTATAACTTTTTAACTCAATTAATAGATAAATACCAGCTTTGCGCGAAGCTCTGCTACCTTCAGAAAACAGCAACAAAATGTTATGCACACGAAAACGGGCAATGTTTTGGCGCTTGTAGCGGAATAGAAACCGTAAGTGTGTACAATAAAAAATTAAATGCCGCTTTAAACGATATCCAAAGTCAGCAACCCAGCTTTGCCCTGGTTGATGAAGGCCGAAAAGAAGAAGAATTTAGCTGTTTACTCGTAGAAAAGGGAAAGTTTTACGGAATGGGCTATTTTACCGACAAAAATTTCCTTTCGGATGGTTTAGCGCCAATTAAGAATGATTTATCCATTTACCAATCCAATAGTTATATCCTGAATTTAATTTTAAGCCACGCAGAACAACATCCGCAGAAATTGTATAAATTGTAGGAAATGGCTTAACTAACATAGACAGATTCCAAGTTGGTTGTCATTCCCGCGCAGGCGGGAATCTTAAAGCTTATTGCACTATGATTCCCAATCTAGTTGTGAATGACGCCCCCCATGCATCGTATCTTTTAAAAAAACACTTTGATTTATAATTGTCTCAAATACCCCTATAATTTTTCGTTTTTAGCAAGCTCAATTGCACCATCCGTTCCCTATCTTTACTCACAACAAATATAAAACGTTATGACAAAATCACTTTGGATAAACCTCCCGGTAAAAGACATTAATAAATCGAAAGCATTTTTTACAGCCTTAGGCTTCAACCTTAATCTGCAGTATGGCGCACGAGAAGATTCAGCTTGTTTTTTAGTGGGTGAAAGTAATTTAGCGATTATGCTTTTCGAAGAAGAATTATATGAAAGTTTTGCCGGCACTAACATAGCAGATGTGCGCCGCGGTGGCGAAGTATTATTTTCTATTGATGCAGAAAGTCCGGAAGAAGTTGATGAGCTTGCGCAAAAAGTAGTAGCTGCCGGAGGAACGATTTATGGCGAACCGGGTTATAAAGATGGCTGGATGTATGGCTGCGGTTTTGTGGATCTGGATGGACAAAGGTGGAGTGTGCTTTATATGGATATGAGCAAAATGCCTTTAGGCTAACTGCTTATCCATTCTATTGTAAGAAAATAAATCAAATAAACATGGAAAACGAACCCATTATTGTAGATCGTTTATACAATGCTCCGATCGAAAAAGTATGGAAAGCTTTAACCGATAACAAAGAAATTAAACAGTGGTATTTTCAATTAGCAGATTTTAAACCTGAAGTTGGTTTTAAATTTGAATTTACCGGTGGAGCTGTTGATGGGCCTCAATACCTTCACCTTTGTGAAATAACCGAAATAATAACGGGCAAAAAATTAGCTTATACCTGGCGATATGATGGTTTACCGGGCAATTCTGAAGTGAGCTGGGAATTATTTGAGCAAAGCGACAAAACACTATTAAAACTCACGCATACAGGTTTAGAAAGTTTCGCTTCTAATGGTCCGAATTTTGAAAAAACAAGCTTTAATGGAGGCTGGAATTATTTTCTTAATGAAGCGCTTAGCAAATACCTGGAGCCTGAAGCATAATTTTTGCTGTGAGTGGTTAGTGGAGACACGAACCACGGCTAATAAATAAATCCTTTATTGCGAGGAACGAAGCAATCCTAAATGCATTAGCGTAATAGCGATCGTTGTAAGATTGCTTCGTGCCTAGCAACGACGAAATATGAAAAATATTAGTTGTAGCTTCCTGATACTACTTTTAAAAACTTACACCTCTTCTAAAGCAGTTTTTATTGTAGCATAAATATAATCCAGATCTTCATCACTAATGACGTAAGGAGGTAGGATATAGATAATATTTCCAAGTGGCCTCAATATAATTCCTTTATCTAAGAAATAGGCATACAGCAAATTACGCAGGCTACTTAAATAAGAAGTTTCATTACCGGTTTCCCATTCAATGGCGATAATCGTTCCGGTTTGTCTGATGGCTTTAACTTTTGGATGTGTTTTAATCTCTTCCAGAAATACCGCGTGCTTAGCCTCTACCCTCTTAATATTCTGTATGGTTTCACTTCTTAAAAGGATGTCTAAGCTTGCGAGTGATGCCACACAAGCAATTGGATTGGCCGTAAATGAATGTCCGTGATAAAGCGTTTTTAACTTATCATCACTTAAAAAGGCTTCAAAAATCTCATTGGTACATGTGGTTACACCCAGCGGCATGGTTCCGCCGGTTAATCCTTTACTTAAACAGATAATATCCGGTTTATTGGTCAGTTTTTCGCAGGCAAAGTAAGTTCCTGTTCTACCGAAACCCGTCATCACTTCATCGGCAATGGTTAAAATCTGTGCGTCTTTACAGGCCGATAAAAGCTCGTCAAGGTATTTGGCCTCATACATTAACATTCCACCCGAACCTAAAATAAGGGGTTCGAAAATGAAACAGGCAGTATGCGTGAGATTTGAGATGTGAGAAACCAGCTCTGAGATGTTCGCTTCATTTGGAAGATCGATAAATTCTACGTCGAACAATAAACTGTTGAAGGCATCGGTAAAAATACTTCGTCCACTAACAGACATGGCGCCAAAAGTATCGCCATGATAAGCATTTTTAAACGCAAGGATTTTTGTTTTTGGTGTTCCATTATTATCCCAATATTGCAGGCACATTTTTAAGGCTACTTCTACAGCGGTTGAGCCATTATCGGTATAAAAAACCTTTTCCTGTTTACCTGGGAGTATTGGTAAAAGTCGTTCGGCCAATAAAACAGCAGGTTCGTGCGTAAAACCGGCAAAAATTACATGTTCTAAAACCTTAAGCTGTTCGGCTACTTTTTCGGCAATATAGGGATGCGAATGTCCATGTATATTTACCCACCACGACGAAACAGCGTCGATATATCTTTTACCGCTTTCATCAAAAACATAAACACCTTCTCCCCTAACAATCGGAATATGTGGAAGGGCATTTTTCATTTGGGTATAAGGATGCCAAATCACCTTTTGATCGCGTTCAGTTAGATTTAGTTTGGAGTTCGGCGTTTGGATTTCGGAAGTATCTGACATAAATAATTATAAATTAACTGAAAATTGTTCTTTTAAAAGTTGGGCAACGGTTTTATCGGTTTTGAAGGTAATTTCTTCGATATTTAAATCTTCTATTTTCACCCATCTAAAAGCCTGCAAAATTTCACCTTCACCGTCGAAATCGTAAATGGTATCTTTGAAGGCCAGTTGTAATGGCGTTTTTTCTTTAACCAAATAATAAACACTAATTACCTGACTATCGTTAAATGACGATTTCTCATAAAAATCGGTGGTATAAAAATGTGATAAAACCTCAATTTCGGCTTCACATTCTTCTACAAATTCCCTTTTTAATCCTTCAATAAGTCCCTCTCCTAGCTCTAATCCGCCACCTGGGAATTTGCTAAAACGAAATCCGTATTCTTCTTCATCACTCACCAGCACCTCGTTATGCTGATTAATCAGTAAACCATAAACCCTTACGTTAAAGTAGCTCATTTTCGAAATGTTTTTTATTTTTTATCACTATCTCTGGTGTCCAGACGATTTCTTTTCTAAAGGCTTCAGCCCTTACCTTGCATTCGCTCATGTGGCAATAATGGCAACACTCGGGCAAACATGGATCAGCATGGATAAAAAGTTCGGCCTTACGTACACCATTTTTGTTGATCAGTTCATCAATCTGCGAAATTTCGCGGTGAACCTGATTTAAATCAAAATAATACGGTAAAGTTACATGGCAATCGATATGAAATTCGGGCCATATTGCTGCGTGCGGAGATTATGCACATCAATCCAGGGATTGTGGCGGTTCTTTTGCAATACCTCTACTACCTCTTCAACGAGTGTAAAATCACTTTCATCCATCAGTCCTCCAACCGAACCACGGGTGAGCTTATAACCAGAATAAACGATGTAAAAGCCCACTAACACAGAGAGTAAGCTGTCTAACCAAATAATATTTGTCAGTTGAATCAGTATTAAACCAATAACAATGGCTCCACTGGTATAAGTATCAGTAAGCAGATGTTTTCCATCTGCCTGTAAAGTAACAGAATGTACCTCTTTGCCAACATTCATTAGATAAAGCCCTACGATGAGATTAATTAAGCCGGTAATGCCAATAATCATGGTTCCGGTTAATAGTTCACCTAAGGCATGCGGGTAAATGAGGTTGTAAGAAGATTTAAAAATAATGGCTAAACCCGCAATCAGGATCAGGATACCTTCTACAAAGACAGAAAAAAACTCTACTTTCCCATGTCCGTAAGGGTGGTTTTCATCTTTGGGCTGGGTACTTAAATAAATGCTGTAAAAAGCAAAACTACCTGCAATTACATTTACAATACTCTCTGCAGCGTCTGTCAAAATAGCATTAGAACCGGTGATAAAGTAAGCAATAAACTTGGCCAGCATTAATACAACACTTACTATAAGAGAAATAATGATAGCTTTCTTTTTAACCGACACCAGTATATTTTTTTCAAAAATACGGTTAACCGATAAATTAATTGTGAAAAACTCTGCCTTTTTTAGTGCAGAATAATATTTGGTTTATATATTTGCGCTCAAAGTAATTAACCATGAGCACCTTATCGAAAAGAATCAACAGTCTATCAGAATCTGCAACCCTTAAAATGACCAAACTTGGCCGCGAACTAGCGTCTAAGGGCATAAATATCATTAGTTTAAGTGTTGGTGAACCCGATTTTAATACGCCTGACCATGTGAAAAATGCTGCTAAAAAAGCATTAGACGAAAATTATACGCGTTATTCGCCAGTACCGGGCTACCCTGATCTGCGCCAGGCCATCGTAAATAAGTTAAAAACAGAAAATAACCTCGATTATGATATCTCTCAGATCGTTGTTTCAACAGGTGCGAAACAGTCATTATCGAATGTAATTTTAACTTTGATCGATCCGGATGATGAAGTGATCATTCCAACACCTTATTGGGTTTCTTATTCAGAAATGGTCACCTTAGCGGAAGGAAAATCTGTTTTTATCGATACCGATATTGAAAGCAATTTTAAAATTACACCAGCACAGTTAGAAGCAGCCATTACACCGAAATCGAAACTTTTCATGTTTTCTTCTCCTTGTAACCCAACTGGCTCGGTTTACAGTAAAGAAGAATTGGCTGCATTAGTTGCCGTTTTTGAAAAATATCCAAATATCTATATCCTTTCTGATGAGATTTATGAGCATATCAACTTTGTTGACAAACATGAATCAATCGCCCAGTTTGATAGCATTAAAGACCGTGTAATCATTGTAAATGGTTTCTCTAAAGCTTTCGCCATGACTGGATGGAGATTAGGTTATATCGCCGCAAATAAAGAAATAGCGGCTGCTAACGATAAATTACAGGGACAAACCACTTCCGGAACTTGTTCTATTGCACAAAGAGCCGGTATTGTAGCTTACGAGCAAGGATTAGCGAGCGTTTTAGAGATGAAAGAAGCATTTTTACGCCGCAGAGAACTGGTTTATAACTTATTAAACGAAATTCCGGGTGTAAAAACCAATCTGCCTGATGGTGCTTTCTATTTCTTCCCTGAAATCAGCTCATTCTTTGGTAAAAAAGATGCTGATGGAAATGTAATCAAAGATTCTTCAGATTTAGCATTATACTTATTGAACGTTGGTCACGTAGCTACTGTTGGTGGTGATTCTTTCGGTAATAATAACTATATCCGTTTATCTTATGCAGCATCAGACGAGAGTTTGGTAGAAGCATTAAGAAGAATTAAAGAAGCATTAGGTAAATTAGCTTAATCAGTTTGCAGTTAGCAATTTTCGGTTAACAGTTTTATAAAAACCCCTCGCTAATTTTTAATTAACGAGGGGTTTACTTTTTATTATCTAATAGTCTAATCCAATTTTTCCTCGATCAACAATTTAATAATCCCATCTGCCATACCCACTTTAGGCACATAAATCTGTTTAATTCCTGTCCATTTCATTAAAGTGAGGTAAATTTCGCAGGCTGGTATAATAACATCAGCACGATCGGGATTTAAACCTAAAGTATTGATCCGCTCTTTTAAAGAGTAGCTCGTCAATTTATTATACATCGAATTTAACTTCTGTAAGGATAAAGGCGCATTTTCTTTCTCATCCGACATGCGGAAAAGTTTATTGATATTGCCACCTGTACCAATACCCGCAAGGTGCTTATAAGCTTTGGTGTGTTCTTTCACCCAATCTTTCATCTCCTCCCAGGTTTCTTCTTTATCCTGGTTATCGAGCATCCTGATGGTACCGATATTAAAAGATCGTGAAACTTCTGGTGAACCTTTTACAAAAACAGATAATTCAGTACTTCCACCACCTACATCAATATATAAATAGGTTTTGTTTTCGTCTAATTCTTCTTCAATATGGTTGGCGTAAATAATATTTGCTTCACGTTGTCCTTCAATAATCTCTAAAGTAACGTCAGTTTGTTCTTTAATCAGTTTTACGATATCCTGTCCATTGCGGGCTTCCCTCATGGCAGAAGTTGCACAGGCTAAATATTCGGAAACATGATAAACATCCATCAGATTTTTAAAAGCCGTCATGGTTTTGACCAGGTCTGCTGATTTTTTGTCTGAAATATGTTGATCTAAAAACGCATCATCGCCCAGGCGGAGCGGCACACGGATTAAGGTATTTTTTTTGTATTTGTATTTTCCGTCTTGTTTGCTGATATCCGCAATGAGTAACCTCACTGCATTCGAACCGATATCTATAGCTGCGTATCTTAACATTATGATTGATGCTTGGTTTTTAAATAGTTATAAATATCTACTTGCGCCCTTATTTTTTTACTTAATCTGTTTTTATGGTATTTGTTGTTGTTTAAGGCATTAATCTGCCTCGATTTAGTATTGTCCTGCAATTGCAGATCGATAATGTCCTGTATTTCCTGTTTTACATCGTGATCTAAAACCGGAAAGCCCACCTCTACACGGTGCTCAAAGTTCCGGCTCATTAAGTCGGCAGAAGAGAGATACATATCGTTTTTACCATTGTTCCCGAAAATGTATACCCTGGCATGCTCCAGAAATTTATCAATGATACTGATGGCGGTTATATTTTCGCTGAAACCCTTTACACCAGGCACAAGGCAACAGATTCCCCTGATAATTAACTGGATTTTAACCCCTGCATTGCTCGCATCATAAAGTTTGGCAATAATGCCTTCATCGGCCAAACTGTTCACTTTTAACATGATATAAGCCAATTTACCCTGCTTTGCGTTCCTGATTTCGCGGTTAATAAAATTAACCAGTTTGGAGCGGCTCTCTAAAGGCGATACAATTAAATGTTTAAAACCTTTGGTTACCGTACGTTTGTTCAGGGCATCAAAAAGTTTCACCAAATCGTTGGTAATCTCCTTTTTTGCGGTAAAAATACTATGGTCGCAATATAAACCGGCGGTTTTTTCGTTAAAATTACCGGTGGCTAAATTGGCATAATACACGGGTTTATCTTTTTCAATCCGTTTAACCAGGCAGATTTTGGAGTGCACCTTATAATCGGTTAAACCATAATTTACCTTAACACCTTCTTCCATTAAACGGGTTGTCCAATAAATATTGGCCTGCTCATCAAAACGGGCTTTAAGCTCTAATAAGACAGAAACAGCCTTTCCATTTTTAGCCGCGTTGATCAAAGCATTAATTACCTTCGAGTTTTCGGCCAAACGATATAAAGTAATCTGTATTTCGGTAACTTTTGGATCAATTGCAGCTTCACGCAGAAACAATATGATGTAATCGTAAGATTGGTAAGGTAAATTCACCAGGTAATCGCGCTGAGCCACCCTATTAAACATACTTTGAGTCCTATGCAAGTCGTGCACCTTCAGCGGCACATTTGGTGCATATTCCAGTTCCTTTTTGCCTACATTCGGGAAAGCAATAAAATCGCCGAATTTATGGTAACGGTTACCGGGGATTAAACTTTCTGCCTCCAGCTTTAATTTATTAACCAAAACGGTGAGCATATTCAAAGGCATGGCCGAATCATAAAGCAAACGCATAGGTTTGCCTTTTTTGCGTTTTTCTAAGCTGCTTTTTAAATCTTCGATAAACTTATCGTTGATGTTTTTATCGATATCCAGTTCTGCATCACGGGTGAGCTGAATGGAATAAGCTTCTAAATTATCGTAGGTAAAAACGTAAAAAATATCGTCCAGACAATAACGGATGATATCTTCAGCAAGAATGATAAATTTCAGGTCATTTGTTTCCGGAAGCACCAAAAACCGGGGTAAATTAGGCGGAATTTCAATGAGGGCATACTTTTCCCTTACTTTTGTGTCTTTTTTAGATAGTTTTACGAAGAAATATAAATAACGATCTTTTAACTCTGGAAAAGGTTTGTCCATATCCAGCATAATCGGAACCAGGTTGGATAGAATCTTATCCCTAAAGTGGTTTTTCACAAACTCGCCCCTGCTTACGTTCAGTTGGGTATCATTTAAAATAAAAATCCTGTTCTGGGCAAGTTCGTTGATTAAAGTGGCCTGAAAAAGCTGGTCGAATTTTCGCTCCTGCTTTACCACAATGTTTTTAATTTCGTTCAGAATTTTCCTGGGGTTAAATCCTAAAAGTGCTTTTGCTTTATCGTTCAGGTTGGTAAGCCTGGTCATGGTGGCTACCCTTACCCGATAAAACTCTTCTAAATTTGAAGAAAATATGGATAGAAATTTAATTCGCTCAATTAAGGGCACGGTTTCGTCGGCAGCTTCCTGCAGCACACGATCGTTAAAGTAAAGCCAGCTAATTTCGCGGTTAAAAAAGGGGATCTTCTTATTGCTCATTTAAAAAAATAAAAAATCCCTGCCAAAAACAGGGATGCTCAAAACTGCATATTAATTTGTTAAATCGATGTTAATTCATCTACGTATTAACGTTAACAAATTATTTTTTAGCCGGAGCTTTAACCACTTTCTTAACGGCAGGTGCGGCTTTAGCTACCGTTTTTTTAACAACTGTAGCTGCCTTTTCTGGCTCAGCCACAGGAGCCGCAGCTTTTTTTACAGTTGCTGTAGCCTTTGCAGGAGCATTACTTGCTGTTGCTACCGCTTTTTTGGCAACTGTGGTCGATGCCGCAACTGCTTTTTTAACCTCAGTAACAGGTTTCGCCAACACTTTTTCAGCTTTTTCTTCGGTTTCAATAGCCGCTACTTTAATACTCTGAACAACTGGTTTAGCTTTCGCTACAGCTTTTTTTACCACTTTTTCGGCAGATTTTTCTGCTTTGCTAACCGCTTTTGCAACTGGTTTTTTCGCTGCTTTTGCCTTTTCTTTTGAGGCGTGCAATAAATCATCTATTTTTTGGCCCACATCGGCTTTTACAATCGTAAATTTCTTGGTTAATTTCTTCGCCACACGCTTACTCGCCTTACCCACCTCTGTACTAATTTCAGATACATCGTGACCTAAACTTTTAATAACATCCAGGAATTTATCTGTGATAGATTGCTCTAATTGTTTTTTGACTTCTTTCTTGGTGATCTTTTTTTGAGACTTTGGTTTAGTGGTTTTCATATTATTTTTCGTTTTTTTGTGACCTAGATTAATTTCTACTAAATCTACTTATTTTTTTACTTTAAAGCTAAAACCATGCCTTCTTTTGATATAGTAAGTAAAGTTGATGCGCAAACATTGGATAATGCGATCAACAATGCGAAAAAGGAAATCCTTAACCGATTCGACTTTAACGGATCAAAAAGCACCGTCGAACTGGATAAAAAAACAAATGTGGTAACGATAGTTACTGAAGACGACATGCGACTTAAAGCCATAGAAGGTTCGATTATTTCGAGGATGATGAAACAGAATTTAGACCCTAAAAGTTTGGATTTTGGCGATGAGCAACAGGCTTCGGGAAACATGATCCGAAAAGAAATCAGCATTAAAGAAGGATTGGATAAAGATGCAGCTAAAAAAGTTGTTGCCAAGATTAAAGCCAGCGGATTAAAAGTTCAAGCTTCTATTATGGATGATCAGGTACGTGTAACGGCAAAAAAAATCGACGATTTACAAGCGGTAATCAATCTTTGCAGAAACGAAGATTTCGGCCAGCCACTGCAATATATTAATATGCGTAATTAATAGGGTTAATTGTATAAACTGGTTAATTGGTTAACTGTTTTAGCTAAATCTATCAGTTAACCAATTTCAACAATTAACAAATCTCTACAGTTAACCGATTTAAACAATTAACCAGTTAACCCAAACAACGTGGAAATCAGCGAAAACGGATTTATATTTTCCGACAAAAAGGATCTTTTAGATATAGAGGCCATCCACCATTATTTAAGTACAGCATCTTATTGGGCCAAAAACATTCCATTTGATACGGTAAAACGCTCTATTGAAAATTCGCTATGCTTCGGCATTTATAAAGGGCCGGAACAAGTTGGTTTTGCAAGATGGGTAACCGATAAAGCTACATTTGCATGGCTTTGCGATGTGTATGTTAAAGATAGTTATCGCGGTTTGGGTTTATCCAAAAAGCTGATGTCGTTTATGATCTTTCACCCTGACCTGCAGGGATTACGCCGTTATCAACTGGCCACATTGGATGCCCATGGCTTGTATGAACAATTTGGTTTTTCACAGATTGAAAATCCTGAAAGGCAAATGGGTATTGTAATTCCGGATATTTACAGTAAAGCTGCAGAATAGATTAAAAAACCTTTTTTAAGTTCCTGTGTTTTCCATACACATCAAAACATAGAAAAAACATGAAAAAGATATTTTTATTGTCTACAGCTTTTGCATTAGCCCTATCATTCCAGGCCTGTCAAACTGCAGATAAAAAATCAGCAACTACGAAAGACAGTGTTTCCGGAGATACCACCATGGTAAATGGCAACCATGTTACCGGATCTGAAAGTACCGAATCGGGTATTGATGAAGCAGGTGCTACCTTTTTAAGAAAAGCGGCTGTTGGTGGCATTATGGAAGTTGAAGCAGCAAAAATTGCTGCTAAAAATGCAAAAAGTGCTGAAGTTAAAGATTTTGCAGCGAAAATGCTGGCTGATCACACGAAGGCAAATACCGAATTAAAAACATTAGCTCAGAGCAAAAAAGTGATTACTCCGGAAGCTTTACCTGCCGATCAGCAGATTCATTTGGATGAAATGAAAAAAATGACAGGCGCTGCTTTCGATAAACATTATATGGATATGATGGTAACTGACCATGATAAAACAGTGGCGTTATTTAAACAAGGAACAGAAAATCGCGACCAAAGCGTTAAAGAATGGGCTACTAATACTTTAAAAGTAATTGAATCGCATGATGAAATGGCAAAAAAGATTGTAGCTGGCTTAAAATAGAGACAGCTTATTTTTAAGCAAAAAATCCTGGACGAATTGTCTCAGGATTTTTTTTTAATCTTATTATAAGATAATGGTCCGTGGGTACACAAACCACGGCTTAATTTTTATTAGCAATACGTGATGCTCATTGAAGATAATCGTAATACTATGAGCCTTAAGATTCCCGCTTACCCGGGAATGACGATTTATCTAATAAAATATGCCAAAAGCATAATTTTTGCTACAATTTCTTTCAATAAAAAAATTAAAATTAACTTTCGACGTTTAATACAAAAATAAATAAATGAATAAGAGTAGAATTTTCAGAACGCTTTTAAGTTTGGCGCTCGTAAGTGCAGTGCCAACATTAGTTAATGCACAAAAAGCCAATTGGCAAAATCTTGATCTTAAAGGTGACAGTACATTCGGAATCAGCACCGAAAAAGCATATAAAGAACTTTTAAAAGGTAAAAAATCGGTAAAAGTGATTGTTGCTGTTAACGATGGCGGTGTTGAAGCCACACATGAAGACTTAAAACGCATTATGTGGGTAAATACCAATGAGATTGCCGGTAATGGTAAAGACGACGATAAAAACGGTTATATTGATGATATTAACGGCTGGAATTTTATCGGTGGACCGAAAGAATCGGTAAATTTTGAAACATTGGAATTAACACGTTTGGTACGCCGCGATCAGGAACGTTTTGCCAGTACTACAGATGCAAACGTTGCAGAAAAGGATAAAAAAGATTTCGAAACTTTTAAAGCAGAACGCGCAGATTTAGAAAAACAATTAGCAGAAGCTAAAGAAAATTTAGCTGGCATTACCGGTTTCAAAAATGCATTAGATGCTGTTGTAAAAAAGATCGGAAAAGAAAACCCAACAGTTGAGGATTTTAAAAACTTTAAACCATCAACCGAAGTTGAAGGCAGGATACAGAATGTATTAAGTCAGCAACTTGAAAAAGGAAGTTTTAAAGACTTTTACGAAGATCAGATCGTAGAGGGATTGGATTATTACACCCGTCAAGCAAATTATAATTTAAATCTTGATTATGATCCACGCTCGATTGTAGGCGATGATCCAAACAATGTAACCGAAAAATTTTATGGCAATAATGATGTAGCTGGTCCGGATGCCATGCACGGAACACACGTTGCTGGTATTATTGCTGCTGACAGAACCAACAAACTAGGTATTTTAGGTGTGGCAGATAATGTTGCCATTATGGGTGTGCGTTGTACTCCAAATGGTGATGAAAGGGATAAAGATGTTGCTAACGCCATTCGCTATGCGGTTGATAATGGCGCAAAAGTAATCAACATGAGTTTTGGTAAGGCTTACAGCTGGAACAAGGCCATTGTTAACGAAGCCATGAAATATGCAGCATCTAAAGATGTATTGATTGTACAGGCAGCAGGTAACGAAAACAAAAATATTGATGTAGAAAACAATTTCCCTAACCATAAAGACTTAGATGCAAAAACCATCGCTTCATGGATTACAGTTGGTGCTTCGGGACCTAAAGATGATGAAACCCTTAAAGCAAGTTTCTCTAACTTTGGTAAAGAGCAGGTAGATGTTTTTGCACCAGGTGTTCAGATTTACTCTACGGTACCGGGTTCTAAATACAAAAACTTAGATGGTACCAGTATGGCCTCTCCTGTTGTGGCAGGTTTAGCCGGATTAATCCGTTCTTATTATCCAAAATTAACTGCGGCCCAGGTAAAAGAAATTATCGTTAAATCGGTTACCAAGGTTAACCACAATGTAGAATATGCCAAAGGTGAAGAGCCAGGTGCTGAAAAAGTTTCTGTTCCTTTCTCTGATCTTTGTATCAGTGGTGGTGTTGTGAATGCTTATAATGCATTGAAATTAGCAGCTACTTATTAAGCTAACTCTTTGGAAATTAACTCCCATGTGCTCGGGAGTTACGCCATAATGAAATTTATAACTAAATAAAAAAAGCGAACCATGAGGTTCGCTTTTTTTATTATTTAATTTCATTCTGAAAGATAATTTTCTTCTTATTTCGCCTGCACTAAAATATCAGGATAATCAGAAATAATACCATCAACGTTAAATGCTTTTAACTTTTGAATATCAGCTAAAGTATTGGCTGTCCATGGGATGATTTTTACCCCATTAGCATGCGCCTTTTTTACAAACTCTTCGTTAACCATTTGCCAAACCGGACTCAAAATAAAAGGTTTATAGCCTAAATCAGCAATATTTTCGTCGTAAGTTTTTTTATTGGCCACCAAAAAAGAAGTTTTCATTTTTGGATATTTCTCATGGATGATCTGAATGGTACGTTTATCGAAAGATTGAATCACTACAAAATCAGTAATCTTTTTCCTGATGATCACGTCCATCAAAAGTTTAACGAATTCTTCCGGTTTAGGATTGGTAATTCCATCACCGCTTTCGCTGCATTTAGTTTCGATATTGTAGAAAAACTGTTTGCGTTTATTTGATTTGATATCACGCTGTACGGCATCGATCAGATCGGCAAGTAACGGTAAATGTGTTTTTTCCTTTTTTTGCTTAGGAAAAAGATCATAATATTTGGTTCCTAAATCAAATTGTTTGATCTCATCGTAATTCATGCCAAAAATCGGATATTTCTTAGCATCTGTTACCGGAATATCTTTTCCATCAGGCGTAAGCATAAAAGCCGGGCTCAGGTAATCATCATGCGTTACCACTACTTTGCCATCTTTTGAAATATGCGTATCCATTTCCAAAGTGGTAATGCCATCAATCTTCATCGCATTTAACATGGCCTCAATGCTATTCTCAGGCATTAAACCTCGTCCGCCACGATGTGCTTCTGCACTAAATACTGGGAATTTAACATCTTGAGCATTCGATTTTACTGCAAATGCGGATAAAAGAATCAAAATTGTTGTTTTTTTAAGTTTCATATCCAAAAAAGGGATTTTACGGTGGCGTTGAACGTTAACATCTACGCTATTAAATTAATCCACAAGATAATGGTATCATGTGTTCCCATATAACGCGGTTAATTAAATCTATATTAAATTTCTAACCACAGTCATCTGACAAAATTGTTAGGCTTCTATTTCCGCTTCAAATTTTTCTCCGAAACGATCAGTAGCGATTACTTTTACTTTTTTAACTGAAGGTTCAAAATGAGCCAAAAATAAGTGATCTGTAGAGATGGGTTCAACAAATGGTCTTGGGTTTGGCAATTTATCTCCTTTATATAATTTAACTGATAAAGGATCAAATCCATCCTGGGTTGTCAAAGTACCCATCGCTTTTCCATCTAAAAAGTATTCTACTTTCCATTCCGGATCGTAATTCCACACATTGGCGATCAATCTTTTTTGATTGGTTAAGGTATCCACATAAATGCTCAACTGTTTTTTACGGTCTTCTCCAGTTGATTTGTAATACCATTTTAAATCTGTTCCGTTCACTTCATAAACACCATATCCACGCGGCGTTCCGTCGCCACAGATAGGGCCTGTCCACCAGCCACCGCAAACTGTACCATGGTTATGCTCATAAATCCCGTTTTTAATCACATTTTTATTAAAATGGGTGTGACCAGACATAATATGAACGTTTTTGAAATCTTTTAAAACAGCATAAAAATCATCATTATTTTTTACTGAATTGTGTACCGGAATATGCAGGCAAATAATTAACAAAGCATCCTTAGGTACCAATTGTAAATCTTTGGCCAACCACTCCAATTGCGTTGGTGTAATGTAGCCATCATAAGTTCTTTCTACACCTAAATAACGTACGTCGTCTAAAACTACGTAGTGGGCTTTTCCCCTATTGAAAGAATAATATGTTGGGCCGTAATGTGCCTGAAAAGTACGATCGGAAGTATCGTCGCCACCCTGCCTGTAATCCTGATCGTGGTTACCTAAAGCCTGAAAAAAAGGAATCCCGATTTGGGCAATGGCTTCGTCATAAGCTGGAAAAAGATCGAAGTTATCCCAAACCAAGTCGCCTACACCAATACCGTGCACCAATGTTTTTCCCATGCTTTTTACCACTTCACGGGTATCGGGCACAGAGGTTTCCATCATCTGTTGTACATCTTTTTTGTTTTTAACCTGCGGATCGGCCCAAATGATAAAATTATGTTTGTTATCGTTCTGTTTTAATGGTTTAAGATCGAAGTTTAATTTACCAGCGGTATCCGGTTTATAGTAGTGACGGGCAATGCTGCTTTCGGTTTTAAACTCATAACCCGACGGGGTGCTGATCCAAACAAAACGGGCCAGTTCGTGCAATTTTAGCTGATAATTTCCGGTTTTATCGGTCTGTACCACGCTATAGCCGTCAGAAATAACAACACCAGCTACGGCTTTTCCTTTACTCGTTACGGTACCGCTTACCAGGCCATCTACAGAAAAAAGTGATGAAGGAAATGATTTTAAGCTAACGAATAAGGTGGTGGTTAATAAAGTTGATTTTTGTATAAATGATCTTCTGTTCATGTTGATGTAAACGAATGGGATGATTGTAAAACCACAAAGAAAACCTGAAGGCTTTCTTTGTGACTATAATGATTTATTTTAATCTGGTTGGCGGAATGGTATCTGTACGGATATACTCGCCCGTTACAGCATTCAAAATCCTCACCAAAGAAGTACCCTCGATATCCTCTATCGTTGATGATGTACTCAGGTTAATATCTGATTGACTTCTTGCTTTGATCCATTTACCTAAAGATGGGTTGTATATTCCACCAAGTTTGTTCCAGAAACCCTGATCGGCTGGCAGTTGATAGTTAAAACATAAAGTATTTTCGCCGCTTCTATAGTACGGTTGGGATGCCAGCGTAATTGGATTTATTTTATCATAAAAATCGGTATTGGCAACCTTATATCCAACTGAAGGTGCATTGTATAAACTACCGCCACCACCGACGAAGATTACATCGATCGGTGCCGTATTTACATCAACAGTTGTACCTTCGAAAATTGCAAAACCAGATGCGTTACCGGAATTGGCAAACAGGCCTGTGGTATATAAACCGAAACCATCACCGTTTCCTGCAGGTGCGTTTGCCGGGGTTGCTACAGTATAATCTTTAGATCTGATCCATTTAGATGATGCAATAGATTTTGATTTTGATCCATTAATCAGTTTAGAGGATCCACCAACGTAAAAGAACTCGCCTTTTGAAACCTTTCCTGAAGTTAAATTAAATTTATAGGTTCTTGCAACCAATCCTACAGGTGTTTTTAATGCATCTGCACCTGTTGCCCATCCTTTTGTTGGAAAAACACCCGTTGGTGATGATGCACCTGCGTTATTTGTTACCACAACACAAAATGGGGTTACCTCAAAATCAATATCTCTTGTGGCCATAAACTGCATATATTCGTAGTTTCCGTCACCACCTTCAGCATCGGCCATGTAACCTGTAATAATTGCCGAAGCAATATCAGGTGTAGAACTCAAAGCTACGGCATCTTTAATAGTACGCATTCTCTGGTGCGGTTTTAATACTCCGTTTGCACCGATGGTATTAAAGATAATCCCATAGTAGTTTCCGTTAAAATTAAGTCCGCCTGTATTTGCAAAGGTTGCGGTTGCTTCTGTATGCAAAGTGAAATTATCAAAACCATCATTAATGGTTTTATCACCAGCATAGGTATCATTAGGACCCGCGCCAGGCTCAAATCCGGCTTTTACAATGGCCACCAGCGTACTTTCGTAATCATTTGGTTTAGCCAGAATAAAACTACTGCCCACTCGGTTGGGTGGAATAGGAACATTGGATGCGATTTTGGTGATGGCACTGCTCGAAATACCGGTAACCTGTAAGATTCCATTTACTCTTTTTAATATGGCTCCTTCAACTTTTATCCCAACAGAATCTCCCGGAACATATTTGGCTGCATCAGCACCGATGGGAATAGAAATACCCCTGATTAAACCTAAACGACGTTTATCCTGTATAATAAGCAGTCCTTCAGGCAGGTTTTTGCCCGAATGATCTGATATTACCACACCAGTTATGCTGCTTGAACCAAACATGTTCTCGTTGGTCAGCGTAACATCCGATCCTTTGTACAGGTTTCTTAAATCGTACAACGGTACATAATCGCCTATTACACCGCCTGGATAATTTGATTTTTTACACGCAGACCATGTTAAGGCCAATGATAGAAAAGTTATGCTATAAAATATTATCTTTTTCATTTTGATCATTTTTTAATTGTAGGTTACGGTTTCTGCCACCATACGTTTGTATTGATTGCATCGGGTCCCTGTTCTGCCACTGCCAGCTGGTAATTTGTTGGATTTGCAGATTGTACATAAACCGGATAGGTCATTCTGGCCGGCATTACGCCGCCATTTCTTAAACCTGTACCTTTCGGCAGGATCGGGTGACCTGTACGACGGTATTCGAACCATTGCTGCATATCAACAAGAAACAGCGCGAAGTATTTCTGCAGGTGGATCTGTTCCATTTTACCATCCATAGATTGTGTATTATCCCAGTCTATATCCGCATCTGTAACATATTTGGTAAAGGCTGCAGATGTAGTTGAGGTAGTAAAAGCTGGTACCCAATAATTAATGGCGTTGGCAATACCTGCGTTATAGTAATTAACTGCAGAACCATTGATCCAGCCTTTTAGTGCAGCCTCGGCTAAAATGAACTGAAGCTCTGCATAGTTCATCAAAATACCTGTTTTAGCCGATTGTTGTAAAGATTTCGCACCATAAGTACTGCTTCCAAGTGCCTGATCGTAGGAATAAAAATAAGCCTGTTTAACCACCCCGGCACCCACCGCGTAACCACTCGGCACGCCTGAATAACCCTGAGGCCCCTGGGCAATCCCTAATCTGTTTACGCCGCCATCTCCGTTTGGTGCATTTGCGTCGATACGTGGATCGGCCCAGTCTCTTAAATGCTCAATAAAAAAGCTTCCAATGGCAGGCGACCTGAAATCCTGTACCCTTACCCCGTTTACATAAGGATTAACAAAAGGATCTGTTCCGGTTAAACCTGTCCAGGGTAAAGTTGCCGATTCGCTATTGTTTGCCATAACAGGATAATTCCCTGGATTGGTATCTATAATTTCTTTGATTTTGGCAATTGCCTGTGCAGAAACTTCTGATTTACCCGACACCCTTAACAATAACCTCAGGTATAATGAATTACAGAACTTACGCCATTTTGCAACATCGCCTTTAAATACCGGATCACTTGATGGCGTAATCGCCGTTCCTGCGCTTAACAATGTATTGGCCTCTTCGAGTTTTTTAAACATGTCGAGGTAAATATCTTTTTGCTTGTCGAATTTTGGTTCTAAAACACCAGTATTACCTTGGTTTGATTGGAAATAAGGGATATCGCCATAGGTATCAGATAACATGGAATAAACCCAGGATTGGCAGATTAAAGAAATCCCCTGGTAAGATTTATTTTCCATTCCAGGTTTGCCAGCTAATTTATAAATATCCTTAAAGTTGGTTAGCTGAACATACCAGGCATTCCATAAATAATCAGAAAAGGTACTTCTGTATTCGTACCGAAATACCGTTCCGTCACCATCGCTGATACTTACAGTTACCTGCATCAGTTCGTTATTGAAATTACGGTTGCGGATCATGCCATAGGTTAATGTATTAACCAGGGCTGGCGCCAATAATTTATCAGGTGTTGTTGAAAGGATATTGATCGGATCGGTGTTAACCTCCTGAAAGTTTTTATCGCATGAGGAAAGTGTAGTAACCGACACCAGCAAAACTGCAATAATTTTATATAGATTCTTTTTCATGTTTTAAAAGATTATATGCCAATTGATAAATTGAAACCAAACGTTCTGGTTGACGGGAACTGACCGATCTCAAATCCGGTAACGATATCAGAACCGCTAAGCGTACCAAACTCCGGATCGAACATTGGCCAAGGCGACCAGATGAAAAGATTACGGCCATACACGCCAAAGGTAGCTGTTGATAGCCCCAGCCTTTTCAGGAAACGTGGATTGAACTTATAGTTTAGAGAAGCTTCCCTGAATTTAATAAAATCGGTACTGAATGTACTGCCCTCGGCATTATCTGCACCAGCATGCGAGCGGTAATATTCGTCAATATCATAAGCAACAGTTGTATTTGGAACGTATGAACCGTTGGCCAATTGAACCACTCCATTACCTACAATACCATTATACCTGCCTGGCAACGTGCTGGTTAATTTACCTTGTTCAACCATTTTATAATTTAACAAAGAGTGTGCAACAGCGCCAACCTGTGCATCAAATAACACGCTTAAACTGATGTTTCTGTAAGCAAAGGTACTTCCGATACTGAATTTGTATTTTGGCATGGTATTGCCAAGGTATACTACATCATTCGTGATTTTTGCAAAACCTGTTGTAGCATCATAAACCACATTGCCCTGCGGATCGCGAACGTATCCCCTGCCGTATAAATCGCCCATACTTCCGCCAACTTTTGCTACAATCTGGCCGCCAGCTACAGGACCGGTACGTAGAATAATTGAGCTATCGGTTAAGGCTTTAATTACATTCGAATTTGAAGCAAAAGTGGCATTCATCGTCCACTTAAAACCTCCTTTTGTGACAACTGGTGTGCCGTTTAAGGCTACCTCAACACCCGTATTATTTACCTGCCCTGCATTGATCAACGCCTGGTTATACCCTGTTGAGCGGTCCACAATTCGGGTTAAAATCTGGTTTTTGGTATTTCCGGCATAAACCGCAACATCAAATCCCAACCTTCCTTTAAATAAACTCACTTCAGTACCTACCTCGTAAGTGGTTGTTTTAAGCGGTTTTAAATTTTCGTTTGGTAAGATGGTCGGATTTACCAGCGAACTATCAGGATAAGTGCCGTTCGATGCCAACGAATAGGTATAAGCTGTACGGTAAGGTGTGGTACCACCGCTACCTACCTGCGAAACTGAAGCCCTTAATTTAGCAAAACTGATAGCTTTTGGCAATTTAAAGAATTCTGAAAGCACAAAACTGGTACTGATTGCCGGATAGAAAAAGCCTACATTATCAGTTCTGGTTGCTGTAGCCAATACACTGCTCCAGTCTTTACGCCCCGTAAGTTCTACATACCAGTAATTTTTATAGTTGGTAGATAAAACCCCGTAAAAACTATTAATCCTATATCTGCTGGTATCAGGAATAGAAATTAATGGATATAAATTATTGGTTAAATCGTAGATATCAGGAACGGTTAAACCATCAGCACGTAAATCCGATTTATTGTATTTATTCCTTAGCTCACTTCCGCCCAAAGTGGCGTTGATACTGAAATTTTTACTGATTTTTTTATCATATCTTAAAAGGAAATCGATGTTGGTTTCCTGCGCATTAATGTGCTGTTGACGCGTTGAACCTTTAGGCAAACGACTACCTGAATCGTAAGGACGGTCTTGCGCACGTCGCTCGTTTGAATAATCAATACTAGACCTTAATAATAAACTTAACTCTTTTGTGAACTGATAACTGGCCTGAATATTTGCCGTTATATTATTACGTCCGGTTCTATTGATAAATTCATCAACTACTGCATAAGGGTTCTCCGGGAAGGAACTAAACGGATATTTAATTACTCTATTTTCCTGTCCATTTGCCCAATAATTTTTGATCCAATCCAGGCTTGCGTTTGGTTGCCAGAAAATAAACCAGTACATTAACGATTGGTTACCATAACCCGCACCTGGCAGGTTATCGCTAAATCTGTTGCCATAATTGATTTTGGTGGCAATCTTTAATTTAGAAGTAACATCCGTATTGGTTGATAAGGTAAGTGTAGTACGCTCTATTCCGGTATTGGGTACAATCCAGGTATTGTTCTGGTTGGTAACCGAAAAACGGGCAGTGGTGTTTTTGTAACGTCCATCTAAACTCAGTGAGTTGGTTAAATTTTCGCCTGTGCTAAAGAAATCCCTGATCTGGTTTTTATAAGGCACCCAGGGTGTTCTGGTTTTACCCCCAGTTTGTGTCACCGGATCGTATTGGAAAAACATTTGGCCATCAAAACGTGGTCCGTAAGCCGAACTGGTTCCACTTGTACTTGCACCATCGGCGCTTGCACCATACGAATAATAGGCTGCACCATCTAGTCCCTGACCATACTCGTATTGCATATCAGGCCAGCGGTTAACCTCTTCGAAAGACCCGTTGGAAGTAAATCTGATATTTACTTTTTTATGCTTTGAGTTACCCGATTTTGTGGTAATGATAATCGCTCCATTTGCACCACGTTGTCCATATAAAGCGGCAGCACCCGGACCTTTTAATACAGTTACACTTTCAATATCTTCCGGGTTGATATCGTTGATAGAACTTCCATAATCGGCAGGCATGTTATCACTTCCGGTACCATAAACACCGTCTGAACTATTGGCTGTACGTCTGCCACCACTATTATTGATTACTACCCCATCCAAAACAATTAGCGCTTCATTATCACCAGTCAGGTTATTTTCGCCCCTTAAAATAATTTTGTTTGAACCCGCAGGACCACTGTTTGATCTGATCAAATTTAAACCTGCAACCTTGCCCGAAAGAGCGTCCGTCCAGTTGGTAGAAACAGCGTCCGTTAACTGGTTACTATCAATTTTAGTTACCGCATAACCCAAAGCTTTTTCCTGCCTCTTAATACCTAAGGCAGTTACCACCACTTCGTTTAATGAATTATCAGCTTGCACCAGTTTAAAATTAACATTAGTGGTTCCACCAACGTTCACCTTTACCTGTTGCCTTTTGGCAATTTCGTAAGAAATAAATCTTGCCTCTACTGTATAAATGCCAGGTGCTACGTTAAAACTAAAACTTCCATTGTTATTGGTTTGTCCCAATACATTCAACTCTACAATTTTTATTGTTGCAGCCGGTATCGGTTCATTGTTTTCATCAACAACTTTACCGCTAAGATTGCCTGTAGATGTGTTTTTTGAGGTAATGAGGATGTTGCCTGCGCCGCCTGACTTATAAGTAAATGGCAAGCCTTTTAAAAGCAGATCGAGCACTTCATATACAGATCTTGTTCCTCTTGAAACATAAACCCTCTTCTGATCATCGAGCTGGTTGTTGTTATAGGCAATATGATTGCCGCTGAGCTTTTCTAAAGTTTCAAAAGCTTTTTTTAGTGTCATGCCATCCGCTTCGAACAGAAATTTCTTATCGCTTTGTGCATGGGTACATAATGAGAAAGAGAGCAGATTCAACATCATTATGGCCATAATCACCATAACTTTTGAGGGATACTGATGGAATTTTTTGATCCATCGGGTATTAATTTTCATATCTTTACTAAGTTTTACTTTGTCAAATGAGTATACAGTTTACAGGGCTTGAAATGTGTCCAGCATTTCGAGCCATTTTTCGGTTTAGTAATTTTATATCATATCTATCTTTATAGTTTATCGTTAATAAATGATTACTTTACTTTCATAGATTTTATATTTTGAGTCCGATAGCTTTGCAATTACATCCATAATCTGCTTTGCCGAACATTTATCAAATTTTGCGGTAAGCTTTACTTCTTTTAAAGCTTCGGTTTTAATTTCAATATCAAGGTCATACTCACGTGCAATAACTTCAGCAATTTCGCTCAGGGGTTTATCGTAAAAAAAGATTTTGTATTCCCTCCAGCTATCAAAATCGATCGCATTTACTAGCTTTTTGGTCGTTTGCCCATTGTTTTTATTAATGGTAAGCTGTTCATTTGGTAAAAGAAACTGAACAGGTGATGTTTTGTCTTTATTTTTAAACAGCACCCCTACTTTACCAGTTTGCACGGTGATGGTGATGTTTTTTAAAGATGGATAAGCATTAATATTAAATGAAGTACCCAAAACAGTAGTGCTTACTTTCCCGGTATGTACTATAAAAGGTTGTTTGGTGCGGTGTTGCACATCAAAAAAAGCTTCTCCTTCTAAATAAACAATCCGTTTGCTGGTGGTATTAAAATTGAGTGCGTAACGAATTTTACTGTCGCCGTTTAAATAGATATTAGAACCGTCGGGCATGGTCACCAGCCTTTTCTGCCCACGCGGATTGTAAATTTCATTGTAAGCCACAACTTCTGCCTTTTTTGGCTGATAGGTATTGAAATAGAGCACTGGCAAGAAAGCGATAACCACTATCGCAGCAGCTATAGTAAAATACTTACGATAGCTGATCTTCTTTACAATTGGTGCCTGATCAGCACTTTTTTCGATATGTTGCTGAATGGCCGACCAGCTTTTCTGTTGATTAACGGGTTTTTTCAGGGAATAATCTGCTGCTTCAAAGGCCTGTAAAGTTTCCCTGAAAATCTGCTGATTCTGCTGACTGCTTCCAACCCAAATCAGTAAATCAGTTAAATCTTCACTGCCAATGGTTTTCTTGCTGTAATCTTCTATTAATTTGTAGTAACGTTCGTCCATTTAGTAATGCGGTTCTGGAGGTAAGACAGATTAATGGACGCCTATACGTAGCGAAAAAGATCAAGTTATTGTTAACAAATCGTTAAGTATAAAGGGTGACCTAAATAGATTAATAATGTTGAAGGGTTGTTTTAATCAGGGAAAAATATAAATGCTTTTGATTTGAAAATGAATGGTCAGTGTTTCATAGATCCTTTAGCCCCGCCATCCGCTACATCCCGATTGAAAAAATCGGGATCTGCTGCTGTCGGGTTTAGGTACAATAGCCTGTACTTTAATTCCTGAGCACCTTCATGGGTTAACTAAACCCGATCCGATAGCTATCGGATGCAGGGAAGAGCTTCCGATCCTTCATCGAAACTCGTATCAAAAAACGGGACTGCCACCCTATAGAAAACTGAACCTGCCTTTCCAAAAATCAGATGTAAATTATATTTAGATAAATAATCTTTTTAGGACGATTGGAGTTCAATCGTGTGCACTTTGCCGGCAAAAAAAGGAAATAGAATTAGATCTCCGATCGGTCAGTGGTGAGCGATCTGAAATTTTTCACGGCCTGATATAGTAAGGTTTCTACAGTTCTAACCGAAATACCCAATAAATCGGCAATAATATTTTTCTCGAGCATATCAATGCGGCTCATTAAAAGCACTTCCCGTTGCCGATCGGGCAACAGATTAATCAGAGCCATAATTTCAGAATAGGATTCCCTGCTGGTCAGTTGTTCGTGGGGATTTAAATAAGTATCCGGATAATCGAGTGTATCTTCCCGATCGTTAATACTTAAAATATGAAGTTTTACACGTTGAATTTCATTAAAAGCTATATTCTTTGCAGCAGTAAACAGGTATTTTTTGATCGATTTAATCTGAAGTTCGTTTCTTTTGTCCCAGAGTTTCATAAAAAGATCAGCAATAAGCTCTTCAGCCTTGTTGTAATCTTTAATGTAAATAGAAGTAAATTTGCATAAAGCAGGATAGTACCTGTTAAAAAGGGTCTCCAGTGCAAGGCTGTCTTGATTTACCAACAAAGACATTAAATCTTCATCACTTTTGCTTAAATATACATCCTTCATCTTGCCAGCAAAAGTAGCCTGCCAACGTTACGCTAATATTAAGTAAACTTTGCCTTTAAGTTACCTATGTATTAATTGTGTTGGATTGATAGTTAAGAAAGTACTTATTATACAAGCTATTCAATGAAAAATTACGTTCGAGAATAATCAATCCTACAACAGGGAATATTAAAAGTTCGATGATATTAAAACTATAGAAGAAATATCCGAATAATAATATCAACCTGAAACATTCGAGGTAATAGATCCATTTGCGCTGCTCTAACAAAGCACCGATATTGATCAGGGTAACCAGGATAAAGATCAATATGGCAAATTTATGCACAAACGTTAGTGATTCATAAAACATGGTAGTACCTGTTAGCATCGCCACTACCATAATCAACTGAATATTTAAATAGATTTTAAACTTAGGTTTAGGTTTCGCCTCTGTTTGTATTTTATTCTGATAATAACGTTCTTCTAAAATCGGTCTGATATTCTGGTCCATTAAAGCCGGACTACCAAAAACAGCATCCCATTTAGCCTTAAATCCGTTTGCCCGCCGGTAAGCTTCTGCTATCTCCAGATAATAATGGAAATGCTGCCATAAAAAGCTATAACTCTTAATGGGATGTGTTAAACCGTATTTTGGAGCTTCTTCTTCTTTTTGGAAAGTACCGAAGAGTTTATCCCAGAAAACAAAAACATCACCATAATTTTTATCGAGGTATTTTTCATCCGACGCATGGTGGACGCCATGTAAAGATGGGGTAATGAATATATTTTCCAACCAGCCAAGTTTGCCTACCAACTGTGTATGCGTAAAAAAAGAATAAGCACCATGAGCCAAAAGAATGGTAATAATCATATTCGGATGAAAACCGATGAGTGGCAGGATGCACCAGAACACATTACGGAAGATGGCCTGTATGGTAGTAATCCGTGCTGCTGCTGATAAATTAAACTCCTCACTCTGGTGATGCACAATGTGCGCTGCCCATAAAAAATTAATCTCATGCCCTAACCTGTGGTACCAGTACCAAACCAAATCAGTAGAAAGCAATAAAAGTATCCATACGTACCATTTGGTCGAAATGTCAAAAATGGCATAATTGCTATACACCCAATTATAAACCTGGTAAAAACTGGCAGCGATAAATAAATTCAATAACCTCTCGGCAATACCTACACTAAAGTTTGCAACCGTACTCTCGTATTTGAATATTTTCGCTTTTTTTTGATGCTGGGCGATCTTAAACTCAATAAATACAAAAATAAAAAATGCTGGTATCGCAAATGCAAGGTAATTTACCGTCATAACAATTGTGGTCTTTTTTATGTTAACGCAACAAACATAATTATATTCTATTAAATACATAGATTTTATAGATAATATTATTACACATAAATTACTTCCTTATTCATTTAATGTTTGTTGTTTTAATTTATTTGTAGAACTTCGGAATTATAAATACAACATTATGGCTACACAGAAAAAAGCTGAAAACAACAATATATTATCGATCGATATTGGTGGTACCAGTATAAAAACCGTTCTTTTGGATGAAAGCGGAAATATGATTACCGAATATTTAAAAAGCAAAACCCCAGCAGAGGCCACGCCAAAAGATATTGTAACCGGTATTGTAGATTTAATTAAGCCTTTTCCTGATAGTTATAACCGCGTATCAATCGGATTTCCCGGTTATGTTAAAAACGGTATTGTAAAAACTGCCCCTAACCTGGCCAAAAATAAATGGGCTGATGTAGATCTTGCCCAGCGCGTGGCCAACGAGCTTGGTAAACCCGTGCGTTTGGTAAATGATGCCGATCAACAGGGTTTAGGTGTAGTTGAAGGTAAAGGCTTTGAGATTGTTTTTACCGTGGGTACAGGTTTCGGTACAGCTTTATTGTTCGATGGAGAACTGCTTCCGCACCTGGAACTGGCGCATCTACCAATTAATAAAGAAGAAGATTACGATGATTATATCGGAAATAAGGCATTCGAAAAAATTGGTACGGAACGCTGGAACAAGAGGTTAAAAAAGGTAATCGAAATTTATAAAACAGTTTTTAATTACGATACCTTATATATAGGTGGCGGAAATTCGAAACAGATCGATTTTAAGCTGGAAGACAATATTACAATCGTAACCAACAGAGATGGGATTAAAGGTGGCGCCAAGCTTTGGAAACTCGCCGATAAGTACAATATCTTTACGGTTGAGCCCAAAAAATAATTGATCTTTATTACAATCTTTTAACAACAATAGCTGCAATATTAATTTGTAAACCCTAATTTTGGGTGCATTCTAAAAAATAAAAAATGGCAAATAACGAATCAAAAAAATATAAATTGGGAATGATCGGTTTGGGCACTATGGGCCGCAACCTATTGTTAAACATGGCTGATAAGGGCTTCTCTGTAACAGGTTACGATAAAGACCAAAAGATGATCTCGAAGCTTGAAGAAGAAGGCAAAGCGCATCACTTAGAAGGATTTGATGATATTGAAAGCTTTATTTCGAGCTTACAAACGCCACGTACATTAATTTTATTAGTACCTGCCGGACCAATTGTAGATAGTGTTATTGCAGAATTAAAACCACTTTTAAGCAAAGGTGATATCATTATCGATAGTGGCAACTCACACTTTACCGATACCAACCGCCGTGTAGATGAACTGGAAAAAGATGGCCTGCATTTCTTCGGAATGGGTATTTCAGGGGGTGAAGAAGGTGCACGTTTCGGTCCGAGTATGATGCCGGGCGGCGATAAACAAGCTTATAACGTAGTAAAAGATGTTTTCGATGCCGTAGCTGCAAAAGTGGGTACCGATCCATGTGTAACTTACATCGGCCCGGGTGCTTCCGGCCACTTTGTTAAAATGGTACACAACGGTATTGAATATGCCATTATGGAGCTGATTGCCGAAGTATATGGCATTCTTAAAAATGGCTTAGGTTACTCAAACGACGAAATTTATAAAGTATTCAAAAAATGGAATGAAGGCAGGTTGCAATCTTTCTTATTAGAAATCACTGCTGAAATTTTCTTATTTAAAGATACCGAAACACAAAACGATCTTTTAGATCAGATTAAAGACGAAGCCCGTTCAAAAGGCACCGGAAAATGGACATCAGAGGTTTCAATGGAACTTCAGCTGCCAATCCCAACCATTAACGAAGCTGTTTCTAACCGCGATTTATCTAAATTTAAAGCCCTAAGGGTTTCTTTAGAAGAAGCTTTTGGTAAAAAAGATACTAAAATCGAAGTTACGGTTGAAGAACTGGAAGATGCATTTTACTTCTCAATGATCAGTGCTTACGCACAGGGCATGCATTTATTGGTACAAGCCTCTAAAGAATACAAATACGACCTAAAACTACAGGAAATTGCCAAAATCTGGCGTGGAGGTTGTATCATCAGGGCTAAATTCTTAGAAGATATTTACCAGGCTTACGAAAAAAACAATGCTTTAGAGCACTTATTTGGCGATGCTGGTATTCAGAACATCATTAAAGGTACTTTATCTGGTACACGTAAAACCATTGGTGCCTGTATCAGTTCAGGCCTGGGTATTCCTGCTTTTGCATCTACTTTGACCTATTTTGATACCATTACCACTGGCAGAATGCCTTCTAATTTAATTCAGGCACAAAGAGATTTCTTTGGCGCACATACTTTTGAGCGTATTGATAAAGAAGGCGTTTTCCATGCCGATTGGAATAAATTATCATAACCCATTTGATTCACGAACAACAATATAAAATGAAAACCAAAACCGCATTAAACCCTACCATTTTTGTAATATTTGGTGGAACAGGTGATTTGAACAAAAGAAAATTAGCACCTGCCCTATATAATTTATTTATGGAGGGTTACATGCCAGATAAGTTTGCCATTATTGGTACGGGTAGAACGGAATTTACCGATGATAGCTACAAAGCGGCTTTAGAGGATGCCGTTAACCAGTTTAGCCGCAGTGGTAAAGTAAAAAAGGATAAGTGGGAGAATTTTGGAAACACCATCCACTACTGCCCTACTGATTTTGCCCAGCCAAAAACATTCGAAAACCTTAAAGACGCAGTAGAAAAATATCAAAAAGAATATGGTGCTGGTACACAGGTAATTTTCTACCTGGCAGTTGCGCCTAACTTCTTCCCTATTATTGCAGAATGTTTACAGAAATATAAACTTACGCAGGATGAAGATAACAGCCGTATTGTTATTGAGAAACCTTTTGGTCACGATTTAGAGTCGGCAAAAGAATTAAACACTTTATTGGCTACTATTTTTACAGAAAAACAGATTTACCGTATCGATCATTACTTAGGTAAAGAGACCGTTCAGAATATGATGGCTTTCCGTTTTGCAAATGCCCTTTTTGAGCCATTATGGAACAGATCATACATCGATCACGTGCAGATTTCGGTAACCGAGCAGTTAGGTGTTGCCGATCGTGGTGGTTATTACGAAGGTTCTGGTGCATTGAGGGATATGATTCAAAATCACCTGCTACAATTACTTTGCCTTATTGGCATGGAAGCTCCGATTAATTTCGATGCTGATGAGATCAGAAACCGTAAGGTGGAGGTTTTAAAAGCCATGCGTCCTTTTTCTGCCGAAGATATCCGTTTCCACACCGTTCGTGGTCAGTACAGCAAAGGCTGGGTTGAAGGTAAAGAAGTACCGGGTTATCGCCAGGAAAAAGGTGTAGATGCACACTCTAATACCGAAACTTTTGCAGCAGTAAAATTCCATATCGATAACTGGAGATGGCAGGGAATTCCATTCTATTTAAGAACAGGAAAACGCCTAAACCAAACTTCATCGTTAATTACCATTCAGTTCAGGGATGTGCCGCATCAGATTTTCTCATCTGAAGTAACTGAAAACTGGCAACAAAACAGGCTGGTGATCAGTATCCAACCTGAAATGAGCATCCGTATGCAGGTACAGGCTAAAAGACCGGGTTTAGATATGGTTTTAAATCCTGTTGATATGGTTTTCGATTATAAAGGAACCTACGAAGGTGATACCCCAGAGGCTTATGAAACGTTGTTATTGGATGCCATGATGGGCGACCAGACTTTGTTTATGCGTGGCGATCAGGTAGAAGCCGCATGGGAATTGGTAATGCCAATTTTAAATACATGGGAAAGCAAAAAATCAATCAATTTCCCTAACTACCCTGCCGATAGCTGGGGACCGGAAGAGGCCGAAGCATTAATTGCAAGAGACGGTTTCCACTGGTTTAACCTGCCATTGAAGAATAAGGAATAATTATGTTGATGGTTCATGGCCCAATAGTTTTATAGCCATGAACCATCAACTATCAACTAAAATAAAATGAATTTACTCATATACAAAACATTAGAAGAACTTAACCAGGATCTGGCAGATTATGTAATTAAAATTGCAGAAATGTCTATCGAAGAAAACGACCGTTTCAATTTCGTTTTAACTGGCGGTAGTTCTCCTAAAGCACTTTATCATTTCCTGGCAACTGAAGGTCAGCACCGCATTGATTGGGAAAAGGTATATTTTTTCTTTGGCGACGAGCGCAATGTTCCTGCCAATGATGATAACTACAACGGGTTAATGGCTAAAAAAACCATTTTAGATCCATTGGGCATTAAAGAAGACCATATTTTTTATGTAAACACCACTTTAGCGCCTGAAAAAGCCGCGATTGAATACAAAAAAGCCATCGATAAACATTTCAATGGTGAAGATGTTATTTTCGATCTGATCCTTTTAGGCATGGGTGATGATGCACACACCGCTTCCATCTTTCCGCATACTACTCTGGTTAAAGATGAAGAAGTAAACGTGGCTTCGGTTTATGTAGAAAAACTGAACACTTACCGCATTAGTTTTACAGCACCGTTAATCAATAAAGCGGATAACGTAGCATTTTTGGTTTTTGGAGAAAACAAAGCGGAAGCTTTAAAACATGTAATCGGCGATACAGAAAAAAATGTTGACTTATTCCCTTCTCAGTTAATAGATCCAATTGATGGTAAATTAACCTGGTTTGTCGACGATAAAGCAGTTTCTCTTTTAGATTCTTAATTCTAAGGATCATTTTCATTTCAAATGGGTTAATTATCCATTTGAAATGAAAATTTATTCAATATTTATTTTATCAGGTATTGGAAATGGTAATATATCTGAATACTCTAATTATACCTCAATAAGGATACAATCAATTTCTTTGACTCTCGTGAATGTTTTATCGGCAGTAATTATTGGTAATTGTAATAACTGTGCAGTAGCAGCTACAAGAGCATCCGGGATTTTCAAACTATAATCACTTCTTATCTAAACAAGTATTAAGCATTTCTCTGATCAAAAAATCCTCTTCCTTTGAGAGGTCTTTTTTTCCAAGCAACTCTATTTCTGTAATATAACAATAAGCCCATTTACTTTTTAGAAATGGCATTAATGCAGGGTGTCTATTTAAAAAATAAATAAAACAATTGGTATCAACTGCATAGTTAATCCCAATCACTTCTTACTTTTTTCTGGTATTTTAAACCGTCTCCGAAAACACCAGGTAACGCTCCGAAAAAGTCAGCTAATTTAGATTTCTTTGAGCCACTTTTAATTTTTTTCAAAGCATCTTTAATTTCCTTCTCATTTGTTTCCTTATTCACAACAATTACCATTTTATTGAATTTATACTCAAATTTAACTATTATTATTATCTACAATCTTATAGCTAAAGCTAAATATTAATATGGTAAACAATACTGAAGACTTTTTAAACGGAAAAACGGAATATACTTTAGGGTTATTCCGTTTTTTTATTGAGCGATTGGCAGAAATGAGTGAAGTTAATCTTCGCGCTACCAAATCAATGATAGTCATCGAATCCAAAACTCCCTTTGCATACCTCACACAGCTGGGCAAAAACTTTATACATATTGTTATTCCCTTTGATCAGGCTCATGAAGATAATCTTTGCTTCACTAAAATTGCCAAGGTACCCGGTACCAGGCAGTTTAACCACCATTTAAGGATTTATTTCAAAGAAGATATCAACGGGGAAGTAAAAATCTTTTTAAAAATGGCAATAGATCAGTGCTAAGCCACTTTTAAAATTACAGTTTATGATTAATTGTTAACTGAAAATTGCCAGCTGAAAACTGAACTAGCTTCTAATCGCCTCCACCGGATCCAGTCTTGACGCTGAATAAGCTGGCCAAAAACCCGAGATCGTTCCGATAATAATTGATATCCCAATACCCAATGCAATATTGTTCAAACCAAGTATGATATGGAAATCTGTTGCCGCTCCAATGGCTAAAGCGAGCAGAAAGACGAGCAACAAGCCTAGCAATCCACCTAAAATACAAAGCGATATCGATTCGAATATAAACTGTAATAATATAAAATAGTTTTTTGCACCCAATGATTTTTGAATGCCGATAATATTGGTGCGTTCCTTAACCGATACAAACATGATATTGGCAATACTGAAGCCACCAACCAAAATTGAGAATCCACCGATTACCCAGCCTGCAATGTTTACCATTTTAAACATCGAATCCAATTGGTTAGAAATAATGGTCGTTTTATTTAAAGCAAAATCTTCTTCCTGTCCGGGCCTGATTCTGTGAATAGAGCGCATTAAACCTTTCAGCTCACTCTCCACTTCCTCTAAACTCACATTATCTTTACCACGAACGGTAATCTGCGGACCATAACGCTCATTCTGGATATCTAAAACCCCTTTAGCAAAGCTGATCGGGATATTAACGTTTTTATCCAGCGAAGTACCCAACATATCTTCTCCTTCTTTTTTGAACACGCCAACAACGGTTAATCTACGCCCTAAAATTTGCACTTGTTTACCTACAGGTTCATCTCCGTCAAAAAGTCCGGCCGCTACGTCTGATCCTAAAATACATACCGGCGTTCCGTTTTTGCTTTCATTTTCGGTAAAATAGCGACCCTCCTGAAGCTCAAAATTCCATGTTTTATTAAAATCATGTGAGGCCGCCCAAACAGAAATCCCTTCAACAGAACTGCTTCTGTATTTTATAGTCCTATCGCTTGTTGAAATTTCGAAAGTAACACCCTGCGCATTTTCAATACGTTCTCTTAGGGCTTCAAAATCACGGAGTGATGGCTGAGGACGGTTCATGTATTTCCACCAGGGGTAGTTATCGCCGAAGCTCCATGGCCATTTTTGAACGTAAATGGTATTAGAACCCAGTTTATCTACACTTGATTGCAATTTACCACGAAAAGTATCGACTGCAGAGAATACAGCAATGATGGTAAAAATACCGATTGTTATAGCCAAAAGCGATAACATGGTGCGTAATTTATTCTGGCGCAACGCATCAAATGCAAAACGGAAACTCTCGCCTATTAGCCTAAAGATTATCATAATTAGAGGTTAGATGCAAAGCCATTGAAAAGGTTACAGCTTATATTCAAAACTAATTAATTTTATGCGTAGAATATGTTTTAACGAAGTATAATTTGTTTTAAAATGAGGTAAAACATAATATACCTTAAATGCGTTTGATAAAATACGGAAAAGAAAAATTAAATTCGTATTTTTGCACCTCAAAAAATTCATCAAGAATGAAATTATCACAATTCAAATTCAACTTACCAGAATCATTAGTTGCCAATAATCCGGCAGAACAACGCGACGAAGCCCGCCTAATGGTATTGCATAAAGACAGCGGTAAAATTGAACATAAAATTTTCAAAGACGTTTTAGGTTATTTCGATGACAAGGACGTAATGATATTAAATAACACTAAAGTTTTTCCTGCCCGTTTATATGGCAATAAAGAGAAAACCGGTGCTACAATCGAAGTTTTCTTATTGCGTGAATTAAACAAGGAATTGCGTTTATGGGATGTATTGGTAGACCCAGCCCGTAAAATCCGTGTAGGTAACAAATTATATTTTGGCGACGACGATTTATTGGTTGCTGAGGTTGTAGACAATACTACATCACGTGGACGTACCATCCGTTTCTTATTTGAAGGTACCGACGAAGAGTTTAGAAAAAACGTTGAAATTTTAGGTGAAACCCCGCTTCCTAAATATATCAAACGTAAGGCTACTGCTGAGGATAAAGAACGTTATCAAACTATTTTCGCAAAGCATGAAGGTGCTGTAGCTGCTCCAACTGCAGGTTTGCACTTTAGCCGCGAGTTGATGAAACGTTTAGAACTTAAAGGTATAGAGTTTGCGGAAGTAACTTTACACGTAGGTTTGGGAACCTTCAGAACCGTTGAGGTTGAAGATTTAACCAAACATAAAATGGACTCTGAGCAATTCATCATCGAGCCGAAAGATGCAGGCATCGTAAATAAAGCGATAGAGGAGAAAAGAAAAATCTGTGCGGTTGGAACTACATCAATGCGTGCAATAGAGTCTGCTGTTTCTGCTAACAGAACATTAAAAGCTGCAAACGACTGGACAAGCAAATTTATCTTCCCTCCATACGATTTCAGTATTGCAAATTCAATGATTACCAATTTTCACACTCCAGAATCTACTTTATTGATGATGGTAAGTGCATTTGGTGGTTACGAAAACGTAATGAATGCTTACGAAGTTGCAGTAAAAGAAAAATATAAATTTTACAGCTATGGCGATGCCATGCTAATCATATAGATTTGAGTGATGAGATATGAGATTTGAGTTAATCAGGTCTCATATCTTAAATCTATAATCTCATCTCTTGAAATATGAAATACTACGCTATAATTGTAGCAGGCGGTTCTGGAAATCGGATGCAAACAGAAACCCCAAAACAATTTCTACTGCTCAAAAACCTCCCGGTTTTAATGCATACCATTAAAGCTTTTGCGCAAAGCGATACACAACCCAAAATTTTATTGGTACTGAGTAAAGATCAGCAAGGTTATTGGACACGCCTGTGCGAAGAATTTAATTTTCATATTCCACATGAGGTTATTGATGGTGGTAAGGAACGTTTTCATTCGGTTAAAAACGCTATCCGGACCATCGAAGAAGATAGTTTTGTAGCCATACACGATGCCGTTCGTCCACTGGTCTCAAAATCTCTTATCGACAACTGTTTTAAAGCAGCTGAGGCGCATGGAAACGTAATAGCAGCAGTACAATCTAGCGATAGTGTACGTATGCTCAGAAACGAAAAATCATCAGCTTTAAAGCGCGATGAGATCTATCTGGTACAAACCCCGCAAACGTTTAGTGTTAGTGTTCTTAAAGAAGCTTATCATCAGGATTTCGCTGATCATTTTACCGACGATGCAAGTGTGGTAGAATCAATTGGTTATGATATCAATATAATAGAGGGCGAAAGGGGAAATATAAAAATCACCTACCCTATTGATCTTGAGCTTGCAGAACTATTGCTAAAGAACTAAAAAATATAAAGGAGCCTTAATAAAAATTAAAGCTCCTTTTTTTTATCTGTTTTTAGCGATGCCAAATCCGATAAAATGTCCGCCATGATATATTTTATGCGGCCCTGCCAATAACTTTAAGCAGGATTGCAATAACTGCGATTACCAATAAAACGTGGATTATGCTACCAACGTCGCCGAAGCCGTGAAATACAAATCCGATCACCCATAGTATTACCAATACTACTGCTACTAAATACAATAAATTTCCCATAGTGTTAATTTTTTAAGCAATGTTATATAATTGATCTATTAACACCCTTCTTTTAAGTTTTGTTTAAAAAATGTAACTTTTATTTACCAGAGACATTAAAACTACACCTCTAAGATGGATAAGAATAGAGGCTTTACAGATCTGTATATAGCTTTTCACTACATTGATAGATTTTATCAGAAGGGTAATTTTTCCTGCACAGACGAGAATTTTAAAACGCTTGTTACATTCTGATTCCTGATCTGATTACCCAAGAGGGATTTAGAAAATCGGTCATCATTTCGATCCGATAGCTATCAGATGAAGCACAGTACCGAACTTTCGGGAGAGAAATTTTTAAACCATGCTAAAAGATTTCTCCACTGCGGTCGAAATGACGACCTCTCTAGTATAACTAAAAAAGGCAATTTCCTTTTGGGAAATTGCCTTTTCAAATTTTATGCAACTGATAATTAATATTCGTCTTCGTTAAAGAAGAAATCTTCTTTGGTAGGATAATCTGGCCAGATTTCCTCAATCGTTTCGTAAGGCTCGCCATCATCTTCCAGTGCCTGTAAGTTTTCAATTACTTCAACAGGGGCACCAGAACGGATACCGTAATCAATTAATTCGTCTTTAGTTGCAGGCCATGGTGCGTCTTCCAAGTGCGATGCTAATTCTAATGTCCAATACATATCTTCAATTCTATTAAATTCTTATTCTTATTAAGCGCAAAGTATATTAAAATTTTTGAGCAAAACAAACTTATTTTTCCACTATTAAACACGCGGTATCCAAATATTTTCTTCTGCTTTAAAATAGGCGCTCAGTTTTCGTGCCAAAACAAACAAATAATCGCTCAAACGGTTTAAATAAATCGTTATGCGCTCATCTACAAAGCTATTTTCTGCAAGCTCTACTGTCAGTCGTTCTGCCCTTCTGCAAACGCAACGCGCAATGTGACAGTAAGAAACAACAGTGTTTCCGCCTGGCAACACAAAATGTTTTAAGGCGGGTAGTGTTTCGTTCATTAAATCCATCTCGTTTTCCAATAAAGTGATATCGGTTGCGTGCAGATCAGGGATTTTCATTTTAGACTTTTCCGGATCAGCAGCAAGCGATGCACCAATGGTAAATAACCTGTCCTGAATTTCTTTTAGAAGCTGTTGATCATGCGAATCAATACCCTGACACATGATTAAGCCGATGTACGAATTTAATTCGTCGACAGTGCCATAAGTTTCAATACGTAGATGATATTTGGGAACCCGGGTACCTCCTATTAATGAGGTTTGCCCTTTATCGCCGGTTTTAGTATAGATTTTCATGCCGTTATGGTTTAAGGCGAGAGGTTTAAGGTTTAGGGTTTTCAAAGCCTTATGCCCCACACCTTATACCTTTAACCTTAATTAATTTTCTCCCAGTCGCTGCCATTATCTTTTAAGGCCTGCAAACGTGGGGAAACATTTTTAATGTCGGTATTTAAATAATCGTTTTCGATCAATCCATCACGCATCCGTACAATGCGGTGTGCATGCTGTGCAATATCTTCTTCGTGTGTAACCAGAATGATGGTATTTCCTTTACTGTGGATTTCTTCCAGCAAACCCATAATCTCGATCGAAGTTTTGGTATCAAGATTACCGGTAGGCTCATCTGCCAAAATAATTGATGGATTATTAATTAATGCCCTGGCTACCGCTACACGCTGGCGCTGACCACCAGAAAGTTCGTTTGGCTTGTGATCCATACGGTTACCCAGGCCCACATTCTCTAACGCTTTAGCCGCCCTTGCATCTCTGTCTTTTTTGCTTGTACCAGCATAAATTAAAGGTAATGCCACATTATCTAAAGAAGTTGAGCGCGGCAATAAGTTAAAAGTTTGGAAAACGAAGCCAATTTCCTGGTTACGTACTTCTGCAAGCGCATCATCACTCATGTGGCTCACATTTGTACCATTTAAAATATAAGTTCCGCTTGAAGGTGTATCTAAACAACCTAAAATATTCATCAGAGTTGATTTACCAGAACCAGATGGGCCCATCAATGCTACGAATTCACCTTTATTAATATCTAACGAAACTGATTTTAGCGCATGAATAACTTCAGATCCAATAACATATTTACGGCCAATTTCTTTTATAGTGATGAGTGGTTTCTCCATGTTTTTTCTTTTTTAGACAAGCGTAAAGGGCAAGATGTTACAAGCGGATTAAAAATTAAGCACAAATATGAATCTTTGTGGTACTGATCAATTATTTTTCGATAATCTTTGGAACCATAAAAAACTGATCTGTATGTTTTGCAGCGTTTTTAAGTCCATCGGCGGTAGAAATTTCTTGTTTAACCACATCTTCGCGCCATATATTTACCGATTCGTTCATATAAACCAACGGTTTTACATTTGAAGTATCCAGCTCATTTAACTTTTCCATAAAAGACAAAATTTTGTTCATTTCAGGGATCAGCGTATCAACTTCTTTTTCATCAATATGAATTCTAGCCAGGTCGGCTATTTTATGGATGGTTTTTGCGTCTAAATTCATATTATACTAACTTACTGTCAATCAATTTAAAAACCTTTTCTTTTAAACCATCAGCGTCAACATCTGCCAAAACTGAAGTATTTATAGGTTTGTGGACGTAAATATCGCAAATTCCGGGCTTACTTCCATACTTAGCACCATCATCCCAGTTAATTTTCCAAACATTGGTAATACTAACAGGCACCAATAGGATATTTTTATCTATTGCTAAGCGGAATGGACCATTTTTAAACTCGCCCAGTTTAGGCGGATAATGATCATCGATTTTTCCTTCTGGAAAAATAACCAGGCTCATGCCTTTTTCTAAATTCTCGCCAGCTTTTTTAAAGGCTTTAAAGGCAGAAATTTTACTGTCACGGTTAACAGAAATATCAATAGTTTTAAAAAAAATACCCAATACCGGATTATTTAGGAGTTCGTCCTTACCCATAAAATGGAATTTACCATGCCCCATGATGCAGAAAATCATGATATCTAAATTAGAGGTATGGTTGGCGCAATAAATATAAGTTTGTTTAGGATTAAGTTTTTCTTCGTAATGGTAGCGAAAAAAAACACCAGAAAACAGGCTGCATAAAAAGCTATTGGCTTTACGGCAAAAGTTTAAAATACCGTAATATTTTTCATTACGTGAAGTAATGTAGTAAAAGGGATAAAAGAGGGCGAAAAAAAACAGTATCCAGAATAAAAACCAAACCCGGTGTACCTGCCTTAGAAAGTGGATCATAGATGTATCAAAAATATAAAATTGTTTGATATTTCAAACTAAGGATTAATATTGTAGAGAGGAACAGCAGGAAAACCTAACATGCAGATCTCTTCACTGCGCTGAGCTTTGGTTAATATGACGACCGCGGGGTGAATGCTCTAAATTAGATTAGGCTCCAGGGTTAAATGGTTCCACCCTTGCATAAACCTTTGTTTATAAACCTTATTAAAGTGTAAAGCCCGCAATCCCGATTTTTCATCGGGAGAGGACTTGTAACGGAAAGAAGGACCGATACCTCCGATGAAATGCTGGCTTTCATTTTCAAATACTTAAAAATATTGTTTTGAGGACGGTGTGACATTGGCTTCCGGAAAAAATTTCTACAGATAGATCTATCCGCTGCATTGCACTCCGGTCGAGAGGACGATCGCATAATAGGCGATCAGGCTGAGATAACGATCGGTTAAAAATTCTTACCATGAAAATTAAGGTGATTTGCGGATTGCTTGTATTTTATTTTTAATTTCGTGCCATTATGAAAGAAACAGTGGTGAGCGGCATCCGCTCAACAGGAAAATTACATTTAGGCAATTACTATGGCGCGGTTAAAAACTTCGTGCAAATGCAGAACGATTACAATTGCTATTTTTTTATTGCCGATTTACATTCTTTAACAACGCACCCTACCCCAGCCGATTTACATGGCAATATTAAACATGTTTTGGTTGAATATTTGGCGAGTGGGATTGATCCGGAGAACAGTACCATTTATATACAAAGTGATGTTCCGGAAATTGCGGAACTTTATTTATACCTGAACATGAACGCTTATATGGGCGAGCTTGAACGCAGTACCTCTTTTAAAGACAAAGTGCGTGCAAACCCTGATAATGTTAATGCGGGTTTATTAACCTACCCGGTGTTAATGGCGGCTGATATTTTAATCCATAAGGCGACTAAAGTACCTGTTGGAAAAGACCAGGAACAGCATCTGGAAATGGCCCGTACCTTCGGAAACCGTTTTAACAGGTTATACAATACCGAATATTTCCCTGAGCCTTATGCCTTTAGCTACTCTGATAAACTGGTAAAAGTACCTGGTTTAGATGGTAAAGGTAAAATGGGTAAATCAGAAGGAGAAGCTAACGCGGTTTATTTATCAGATGATCCTGAAACGATCCGCAAGAAAGTAATGAGAGCAGTGAGTGATGGCGGTCCGACAGAGGAAAATCAGCCAAAACCAGAACCGATCCAGAATCTTTTCGATTTAATGAAGGTAGTTTCGAGTGTTGATACGCATGCGCATTTTGAAGATTTGTACAATAAAATGCAGATCCGTTACGGCGATTTTAAAAAACAACTGGCAGAAGATATGATTATTGCTACAGCACCAATGCGTGAGCGTATTCAGGATATTGCCAAAGATGATTCTTATTTAAGACAGGTTGCTAAACATGGCGCATTAAAAGCCCGTGAAAGTGCACAAAAAACCATCAGAGAAGTTCGCAGTTTAATCGGGTTTAAAAGTTTTTAATAATTTTAATAGATTTGAGAAGCTGGATTTGAGATATGAGACATTAGATTTGAGATAGATTAATTCTTTCAAATCACAGATCTTACATCTCACATCACATATCTCATATCTCCAATCTAAAGAAGATGCACATAGCAATTGTAGGAAATATTGGTGCCGGTAAAACCACTTTAACAGGTTTACTGGCCAAGAATTATGGATGGGAAGCTTTATACGAAGCAGTGGATAATAACCCATATCTGGAAGATTTTTATAGCGACATGAAACGCTGGAGCTTTAATCTTCAGATTTATTTCCTAAACAGCCGTTTTCAGCAGATTACGGATATTGAGGTGAATAAACGTAACGTAATCCAGGATAGGACCATTTATGAGGATGCGCATATTTTTGCCGAAAACCTGCACGATATGGCCTTAATGACCACCCGGGATCATGATAACTATCGTGCTATTTTTGACAACATTACATCATTTATCAAGCCACCTGATTTATTGGTTTATTTACGTGCTTCGGTACCCACTTTGGTCAATAATATCCAGCGCCGCGGCCGTGAATACGAAGCAGGCATCCGTATCGACTACCTTTCTAAACTGAACGAAAAATACGAAGCCTGGATAAAAGGTTATAACCTGGGTAAATTATTAATTTTAGATAAAGATAAGCTAGATTTTACCAATAATCCTGAAGATTTAGGGACTGTAATCCAATCGATTGAGGCTGAGATTAACGGACTATTTTAGCCCCCATCCCTTAAAGGGGAGTTGAATCATAATAAATGCTTTAAATATTTAATGCGATAAATATGGAAAAAGATTTCGAGCACGACAAACCAGAAAACTGGAAATGGGGCACTTTTTATTTTAATAAAAAGGACTCCAGATTAATTGTCCCTAAGCGCATAAAATTGCTGGGCTGGACATTTAACTTTGCGCATCCTATATCTTACATCGTTATCGCGATGATCTTCCTGTTTGTTTTTTATCAATTTTACAAACATAATATATGATCGATAAAAACCTGAAGTCGCCACTTGGGGATTTAGCGGTTATTGGAATTATCCCCGCACGGCACGCTTCTACCCGCTTCCCTGGTAAACCTTTGGTAGATATTGCCGGAAAGAGCATGATCCAGAGGGTTTATGAGCAAGCATCGAAAGCAAAAAGTTTATCAAAAGTGGTTGTGGCTACAGATGATGTGCGCATTGCGGACGAAGTAAAAAGGTTTGGTGGTGAGTTTATCTTCACCTCTTCCGATCATCAGAGCGGAACCGATAGATGTGCCGAAGTAATTGAAGCGTTGCCAGGGTTTGATATTGTAATCAATATTCAGGGCGACGAACCTTTTATCGAACCTGCACAGATTGAGTTATTGGCCAGTTGTTTTACAGAAGAAAAGGTTCAGTTGGCTACTTTGATCAAATCTATCCATAATCAGGAAAGTGTATACAATCCAAATAGCCCTAAGGTTGTGATCGATGTAAACGGTCGCGCCATGTATTTCAGCCGTAGTCCGATTCCTTTTATCCGAAACGGAGAACCGGGCGTATGGGCCGAAAAACACCAGTTTTACAAACACATTGGTATTTACGGATACCGCACCGAATCGTTAAAAGCCATTACCAAACTTCCACCATCCTCTTTAGAAATTGCCGAAAGTTTGGAACAGCTGCGCTGGATTGAAAATGGTTTTTATATCCAAACCAAAGTTACCGACCTGGAAACGGTTGCTATTGATACCCCTGAAGATTTATTGAAGTTAAATAATCTATTGGAGAAGTTGAAACTGGAATAAAGTTCATTTGTGGTTAATCGGTTAACTGTTTAAAGCGGTTAATCGACTAGAGACTCCAGACTGCTGACTTTGGACTATTTAACGACCAGTTCCATCTGAATATTACATCTCGTATAAGGAGTAGGTTTACCTGCTACTTTTTGAAAACCTAATTTATGGTAAAGATTGATGGCGGGTTTTAAAATCGTATTGCTCTCCAGGTATATTTTCGAAGCGCCCAACGACTTTGCTTTTTCAACAACTGCATTGGCTAATAAAAAACCAACATTTTTACCCTGTGCCTTTGGAGATACGGCCATTTTGGCAAGTTCGAAATCATATTCGCCATCGTTCATTTTAATCAATGCACAAACACCCAATGGTTCCCCCTCATATAAAGCAACCAGTATATAACCGCCTTTATCTAAAATATAACCTTGTGGATTATCCAGCGCTTTATAATCAGATTCTTCCATGGTAAAATAATGCGAAATCCATTCTACATTTAATATCCTAAATGCTTCCTGGTACTCAGGTTTGTAATCAACAATCTGCACCTTTAAACTATCCCTTTCCTTTTTCTTTTCCATCACCCTTCTTAATAAAGTTTTCTGCTCCAATAAAAATTCCCACTCGCCTATTGCTTCCCAAAGTTTGTTCTGCGATTGAGCTGATATTTCTTCAACAGCTGCGTTAACATCGATCAGCTGATCTTCTATCTCTTTAGAAATCGCTATTCCATTTTTAGAAAGGCTTACCAGGTTCCGCCTGCCGTCAGTTTTATCTTTGCTTTCTTTTACATAACCTTTTTTCAGCATTTCGCTGATAATTTTACTCACTGAAGGATGAGAATGCCCTATATCTTTAGCGAGTTCAGTAATAGTCTTCTCTTCCCCTTGCGCAAGTGAATAAAAAACCGGAAACCATTTTGGCTGCATATCAATATTATAGAGCTTATAAATTTGAGCTGCATCTTCTGTAACCTTATCGGTTAACATCCTCAATCTGCTTCCAATAGCTACCTTACCTGTCTGTTCGAAAAAATTCATAACAATAATTAATTACGTAATCAGTTACGCAAATATAAGAAAAAAAATATTATGGTTATATGTCGGGTAAAATATTTAATTTAATCAAAATGAAAAAAATCATCTATATGCTCTCTTTTATCTTACTGGCAACGGTTATCCGTGCTCAAGAGCCAGTAGGATTTGAAGTTAAAAGCAACCTGCTTAACTTAGTTGCAAAACGTCCCTCTTTCTCTATCGAAAAAACTTTTTCTAATAAATATGGCATTGAACTTTCATATACATCGGGAGAGCTTAATATTGGAAGGTATTATAAATATGATGGTTTTTTATTAAGGGCAAAAAAATATTCTGACGAAATTACCCCAGGCGACCTCATCCCCTTTTATGGTTTATATGTTGGCAACTTAAATAAAACGATCAATAGGGATGGATATATGGATCGTACAGGTTTTATCAGTATTGCGAGCCGGAATTTTACGGCAAATTCTATACGTGCCGGCGGAAACATCGGCTTTTTGTTTATTCCCAAAAAACGTTTTTTATTAGAAACCACAGGAGCTTTAGGTTACGGGCGGTATTTTAACGTAACTAATTATGCTTCTAATCCTAATCCAAAAGGTTACCTCGATTTTCAATTTTGGCTTTCGATAGGCTATATTTTTTAAATTTGAAGAGTTGTTTAAATTAGAATTTGTAGTTTTGATTATGAAGAAATTATTACTTTTCGTTGCCTTTGGTGTTATTTTATTGGCTGCCTGCAAATCCGGTGGAGAAAAGAAAGCTGGTGCCATTGAGTTTAAAAATGTAAATCAAACTATAGCCAAATCTTTTTCGGATTTAAAAAAATCAGATACTTTTAAAATTGAACTCACCGGAAGGAAACCTGAAGAAATGGTATTGAATTTTACTATAAAAAATGCGGAGGGAAAAGAGATTTATAATGCTAAAATCAAGGGAACCGAACTGGTGAGCAATACCGACCCCAATGTAGACCTATCAAAAGAGAAAGACCAGGTTATTTTCTTAAAAACCATTGCAGACGACTTTTTCAGCGACGATAATTTTCTTGAACCTGCAGTAATGCCTGACGATAAGGCTGATAAATACACACCAGATAAAGCACTTTACGAAGAGCTAAAAAAATCAGGATTAAATGGCTTTAAATACCGTTTGGGTAAAGAAAATAACATTTACATTGCCTGGAGCGAAAAGGAGCAGAAGGTGAAGATTTATTATAATTGCTGTTAAGCCATCTTCCTAATCATAAAATTAATTACTATATTTATTCGAAAGCATAACAATATATCGTTGCGCTAAAATCCATTCCTTTTTTCTGTTTAGTTAGATAATGTTTTGTCCATAAACTAAACATCGTATTTTGATGCTAATTAAGCACTAGAATAACATCCCATGAAAAATATAAAAAAAATAATATGGGAGATATTAGTCGCGAAATTATTTCTGAAAATTTAAAGTCAAAAAAGATTGACTTACTTTCAACGCATACCAAACTTTCTATACCGGTAATTAATCGGATGTATAGAAAGATGATTAAAGGAATTAAATTTGATGATATTAAAGTATGTGATAACTTTATAATAGATGGTCACCATCGTTATATTAGTTCAATATTAGCAGATATTAATCTGGGCAGGATACCATCATGTAAAACCAGCGCTACAAATGTATGTGAATGGCACAAAGTAGAATTTGTTGCTGAAGAGTGGGACACTAAGTTAAAGATCAAGAGAATGAATGAGTTAGATGCAAAGTTTAATAATATATCGTTAGAAAAAATATTCGAATTGATAAAATAAAACGTAAATTCGTATTATGTTTTTATTATTAGACATAGACGGCGTAATGGTACCTGCTAACTCCTGGAGAAAACCAGAGATTTTAGCAGATGGCTTTGTCGAGTTTAATCCTAAAGCAGTTAAAGCACTAAATAAAATTCTTCATCATCATAATTTTGAAATTGTTCTTACCACTTCGCACAAGTTTAAGTACAGTTTAAATCAATGGCTCGATATTTTTAAAACTAGAAATATCAGTTTAAGCAAAATTGACCGCCTCCCAGATAACACCGATCTAGTAAATAGAAAGAGTGAGATTTTAAACTGGTTTAATTCACATTTTAATAATGAAGATTTCATTATCCTTGACGACGATAAATCGCTTAATGATTTGCCTCAATCTTTAAAACAACGACTGATCCAAACCAGTGCATCAGTTGGTTTAACGGATTATTTGGCAGATGAGGTACTCGAACTGGCTGAAAAAAGTCAAAGCGAATTTGCTTAAGGAATCTTATGAAAAAATCTATTTTAATTGCAAATCGCTTAAAAGAGGTTTTTCTAAACGGCTATTGGATAGCCAATACCAATTATAAAGATCAATTAGAAAAAATTAATTGGCAAGAGGCTATCCATCAGGTAGAAAATTTAAATACCATCGCAGCCCTAACTTACCACATCAATTATTATTTGGTAGGACTTTTACACGTATTTAATGGCGAACCTTTAGAAATTAAAGACCAATACAGTTTTAATCTTCCACCAATACATTCAGATAATGATTGGAAAAAACTTGTTGATGAGTTTTTGACAAATGCTGAACTTTTTGCATCTGCGGTTGAAAAAATGCCCGAAGAAAAATTTAATGATAATTTTGTGGACGAAAAATATGGCACTTATTTACGGAATATTGAAGCCGTTATCGAACACAGCTATTATCATTTAGGGCAAATTGTGTTGATTAAAAAGTTGATATCAGCCAATAAATGATAGTGCTTAAATTAGGCTATAGGGTTATTTCTTAACTACCTTAACATCTTAATGATAGAATACATATTTTAAATCGCTTACCATTAAGGGATTATTTTTAATTATTTAGCTTCTGATTGATCGAAACATGATTAATATCTTACCGTAATAAACGCTTTAAATTTGTCATTTTATTTTTCTAAAAAATGGAATCAAACCTTTCTTAGAGCTATTTTCCTGAATCACATTGCTTTATCATATTTAAAATATCTTCTTTTTTCATGCTCGGAAACAAGGAATTTTCTTACCTTTGTATCCCGTACAAAAAGCGGCAATAATTACATTTTGCCGTCAAAAATCACAAACATGACTAAGTATATTTTTGTTACGGGCGGTGTTACTTCCTCTTTGGGTAAGGGCATCATTTCCGCATCTTTAGCTAAACTTTTACAGGCACGTGGCTACCGTGTAACCATCCAGAAATTCGATCCGTACATCAATATCGATCCGGGAACTTTAAATCCATACGAACATGGCGAATGCTTTGTAACCGAAGATGGTGCAGAAACCGACCTGGACCTTGGTCATTATGAGCGTTTCCTTAACGTTCCAACTTCACAGGCAAATAACATTACTACTGGTCGTATTTACCAGAATGTGATTAACAAAGAGCGTAAAGGTGAATATTTAGGTAAAACCGTTCAGGTTGTGCCACACATTACAGATGAGATTAAACGCAACATGCGCATTTTGGGCGATAGCGGCGACTACGACATTGTAATTACCGAACTTGGCGGAACTGTGGGTGATATTGAATCTTTACCTTTTATTGAAGCCGTACGTCAGTTTAAATGGGAAGAAGGCAGTACTAACGCCATCGTAATTCACTTAACCCTTGTGCCTTATTTAGCGGCTGCTGGTGAGTTAAAAACAAAACCAACACAACACTCTGTTAAAGCATTATTAGAATATGGTATCCAGCCAGATATCTTGGTTTGCCGTACCGAGCATCACATCAGTCCCGAGATTAGAAAAAAAATTGCATTATTTTGTAACGTTAACATCAATGCGGTAGTCGAATCGATGGATGCATCAACTATTTATGATGTGCCATTGTTGATGTTAAAAGAACAATTAGATAAAACTGTACTAGCGAAATTAAAACTGCCTACCAAAAACGATCCGGATATGGAAAGCTGGAAAGATTTCTTAGGCCGTTTAAAAAACCCAACGGCTGAAGTAAAAATCGGTTTGATTGGTAAATATGTAGAATTACCTGATGCTTATAAATCAATTATCGAATCTTTTGTACATGCAGGTTCGAAAAATGAATGTAAGGTTAAAGTTGAATATATCCACTCTGAAGGTCTTTTTCCTGATAACGTAAAAGAAAAATTAGGTCATTTACAAGGTGTTTTAGTGGCTCCTGGTTTTGGTAGCCGTGGTATAGAAGGTAAAATTGATGCCATTAAATATGTTCGCGAAAACAACATTCCTTTCTTTGGAATCTGTTTGGGTATGCAATGTGCAGTTATCGAATTTGGGCGCAATGTTTTGGGCTTAAAAGATGCGCACACTACTGAAATTGAAGAAAATGCTGCTAATCCGGTAATTAACATGATGGAAGAGCAGAAAAAAATTACCAATAAAGGTGGAACGATGCGTTTGGGTTCTTATCCTTGCGACATTAAAAAGGGAACAAAAGCTTTTTCTATTTATGGAAAATCGCACATCAATGAGCGTCACCGTCACCGTTACGAATTTAACAATGCTTACTTAAAGCAATATGAGGATGCCGGTATGATTGCATCGGGTATGAATCCTCAAACCAATTTGGTTGAAATTGTGGAGCTTAAAAACCATCCTTTTTTCGTTGGCGGACAGTTTCACCCAGAATTAAAATCAACAGTTGCTAATCCTCACCCACTTTTTGTTAAATTTGTCGCCGCTGCGATGGAGTTTGCGAAAAAGAAAACGAATTAAAAGCAGTATTAAACATAAATAATGGATAGAAATACCTTCACAGGACTGTTCCTGATCATGATCATTTTGGCAGGATCGTTCTACTTTTTTAGGCCAAGTGAGGCTGAAATTAAAAAAGCCAAAGAAACAGAGCGTCTGGATTCTTTGAAAAAAGCTGGTGCAACACCGGTACAAAAAGACACCACTAAAACAGCTGCAATTGCAGCGAACCCAGCTGTAGATTCTTTAGCATTAAAAGGTCCTTTTGGCACTGCATTAACAGGTACTGAAGCAAATACTGTTTTAGAAAATGAAAATTTATTGATCACCTTAAGTAATAAAGGTGGTAAAATTACCTCAGTAGAAGTTAAAGGCCAGAAAACCTTTTCTGGAAAACCACTTATTTTATTTGCTGGTAGTGAGAACAAGTTTGGTTTAAATTTAAATGCGGCTGGTAAAGTAATCAATACCAACGATTTATATTTTACATCAACCAAAACAGGTAACACGGTTACCATGCGTGCCAACTACGGCGCCAATGCTTACGTAGAATACGTTTACGATTTAAAAGCCCTGAGCAACAAAGTAGCTTTCAATGTTAATTTAGTTGGTTTACAACAGGTAATTGCTGGTAATACTATTGGTTTAAACTGGTCGACGATCTTATTACAGCAAGAAAAATCGATCGAAAGTGAGCACCGTTACTCTGCACCATATTACAAATATTTAGATGGCGATGTAAACCACCTGAGTGTTTCGAAAGATGAAAAAGAAGATTTAACAAAAGGTAAAATCCAATGGTTCTCTTTTAAACAACACTTCTTCTCGGCTTCATTAATCTCTAAACAAGCTTTCGAAAAAGGTAGTTTAGAAGTTAAAATCCCTACGGCTCCAGGTCAGGTGAAGTTTTATGATGCCAATATGCAATTGCCTTATGCGCATACTGCAAATCAGGTATATGAAATGGAATTCTACTTCGGAACCAATAAATTCTCTGCTTTAAAAGCACAGGGATATGATTTGGAACAACAGGTTGATATGGGTTACTGGCCGTTAAAATACATTAACCGTTTTATCGTATTACCGGTATTTAATTTCTTAAACGGTTTCGGCTGGAATTACGGCCTGATCATTCTGGTATTAACCATCTTGTTAAAACTTGCTTTATCACCACTTACCTACAAGTCATATTTATCAATGGCTAAAATGAGGGTTTTAAAACCAGAAATGGACGAAATTAAAGCTAAAGTAGGTGAAGATAATCCAACTCTTGTTCAACAGGAATACTTAAAGTTATATAAGAAAGCTGGTGTAAACCCATTGGGCGGATGTTTACCAATGGTGCTCCAATTGCCTTTGGTTATGGCCTTTTTCTTCTTCTTTCCTAACTTATTTGAGTTACGTGGACATAGTTTCTTGTGGATGAAAGATTTATCAACTTATGATGAGTTTATTAAATTCGGTGTAAAAATTCCATTTATTGGTGATCACTTAAGTTTAATGTGTGTATTGATGACGATCTCTACATTGATTATGACTTATTTTAACAACCAGGTTTCTGGTGCAACTGGTCAGATGAAGTATATCGGTTACATTATGCCGGTCATTTTCTTGGGTGTGTTAAATAGTTATCCTGCAGGTTTGAACTATTACTATTTCTTAGCCAACTTAATGACTTTTGGACAGCAGTTCTTAATTCGTAAAATGGTTGACGATGAGAAAATCCATGCTTTGATCCAACAGAATAAAGCGAGACCAGCTGATGAGAAAAAGAAAAAATCTAAATTCCAACAGCGTTTAGACGATTATATGCGTCAACAACAACAAGCTAAAAAGTAATTTTGCTTTTAAACGATATGGAATCCCCGGTTACTTATAAGTGATCGGGGATTTTTGCTTAGGGCTGAGGGGATAGAGCTAAGAGCGCTAAGCGTTAATTCATGACAGCATGAACTTCGGTCGTCCGACCCCGGACTTCTGACTAATTCCATCGTCCATCTTACGTTTTACCTCACCAATTCCCTTTTTAATTGTAATATTTGACATACAAGTTTCCGAATAAGCTAAAAAATTCCAATTTTAGGAGATTAAATCTGAACCAACAAATTACTTAACATTTCAAAATGCAAAAGAGACTAACAATTATTCTGTTTTTCGTTGTCAGCTTTGCCTACGCACAAAAGAAACCATTAGATCATACGGTGTATGATACCTGGGAATCGGTGGGTACAAAGCAACTATCCAATAATGGCGTTTGGGCCATGTACAGCATCCTGCAGCAAGAAGGAGACGCGCAACTTTACCTTACCAATATCAAAACCAACGCAAAACTGAACATTCCGAGAGGGATGAATTCGCAGTTTAGCAAGGATTCTAAATTTGCTGCATTTAACATCCGTCCTTTAAATAAAGACTTACGTCAGGCTAAAATAAAAAAGAAAAAGGCTGACGAATTACCAAAAGATTCATTGGGCATTGCCAACCTCACTGCCAATACGGTTACTAAGGTAGCAAGGGTAAAATCTTTTAAATTTCCAGAGGAAGGTTCGGGTGTGATGGCTTATTTAACAGAAAAGCCCGACACTGCAAAGAAAACTGTAAAACCTGCCGAGAAAAAAGATGCTGAATTCGATTTTGCAGATGATGAACCTGCTACCAAAGGTAAAACTGAAGAAGGTACTGATTTGGTGGTCAAAAATCTTTTAACCGGCACAGAAAAAACCTATAAATTCGTTACCGATTATTATTTCAGTAAGGATGGTAAACAACTGGTTTTTGCTTGTAGTGGATCTAAAAAAGATAAAACTGCGCCACAGGGTGTATTTTTACTGAATACTGAAAAAGGTACATTAAAAACCTTAATCAAAGGCAAAGGAAGTTTCAAAAACTTTACGTTTGATGAGGAAAGTGAACATGTGGCTTTTGTTGGAGAGCAAAGCCCTGAGAAACAGGAAGTAAAAGATTATAACATCTATTATAATTCGCTAACACTTGATACTGCACAAATATTAGTTGATTTCGATATGCCGGGCCTACCTGCAAAATGGTCGGTTAACGGCGAAGGGAAAATTACTTTCAGTAAAGATGGCAAGAAATTGTTTTTTGGCATCTCTCCCATTAAAAAGCCAAAAGATACTACAATCGTAGATTTTGAAGTGGCAAAAGTTGATGTTTGGAACTATAAAGATGATTATTTGCAGCCTATGCAGCTTAAAAATGCAGATAGGGACAGTAAAAAAAGCTATCTGTCTGTTATCGATGTTTACAGCAGCGATCCTAAAGTAATTCCGTTAACAGATTTAAAATTGCCTGATGCGAATATGATCGCCGAAGGTGATGCAAATGTAGTTTTGGCTTCTACAGATTATGGTCGCAGGATTGAATCGCAATGGAGTGGTTCTACCACAAAAGATTACTATTTAGTTGATACTAAAAATGGCCAGAAAAAGAAAATCATTGATAATTTAAGCGGTTATGCAATGGCTTCTCCAGGTGGAAACTATGTTTTATATTTTGATAGAAAAGCTGGTAGCTGGAATACTTACAGTGTAGCCACGGGAAAAGTAACCATATTGAATGCTGGATTATCAGAAAAATTTGTTGATGAAGAAAACGACGTACCGGATTTACCTTCTGCTTATGGTTTAGCCACCTGGACTGAAGGTGATAAAGCTGTATTAATTTACGATAAATATGACATCTGGTCGTTCACTCCAGATGGAAAAACGGCACCAAAAAACATTACTGCAGGTTTCGGAAGGGCTAACAACCTTACTTTCCGTTACGAAAGGTTACAGCCAGAAAATAGATTTGAGCGCAATGCGGATAGTAAATTTGTAAAAGCAAATGAGTTGGTTTGGTTAGATGGTTTCAATAATGTAACCAAAGAAAACGGTTTTTACCGTACCAATGTAGGCTCATCTAAAGCTCCTGAATTGGTGGTAATGGCCAAATTTAAATATTCGAACCTGGTAAAAGCTAAGGATGCCGATGTTTACATTTACGATAAAGCCAATTATGCAGAATCTCCGAATGTTTATGTAACCACTGATTTTAAAACAGAAACTAAACTAAGCAATACCAATCCTCAACAACAAAATTATAACTGGGGAACGGCAGAATTGGTAAAATGGACTACACCAAAGGGGTATAAAGCAGAAGGGATTTTGTATAAGCCAGAAAATTTCGATCCAAACAAAAAATATCCGATGATTGCTTATTTTTATGAGAAACTTACTGATGGTTTATATACTTACCAGGCACCTGCTCCTACTCCATCACGTTTAAATATCTCATATTTTGTAAGTAATGGTTATTTGGTTTTCGCACCGGATATTAGCTATGAAACTGGTCACCCGGGTAAATCTGCAGTTGAGTTTATCAATTCAGGCGTAGAAAATTTGAAGAAAAACAGTTGGGTTGATGGTACTAAAATTGGTATTCAGGGCCAAAGCTGGGGCGGTTACCAGGTGGCTTATCTGATTACCCAAAATAACATGTACGCAGCTGCATGGGCTGGTGCTCCAGTTGCCAATATGACTTCTGCTTATGGTGGTATCCGTTGGGAAACCGGTATGAACCGTCAGTTTCAGTACGAAAAAACACAAAGCCGTATTGGTGCAACCCTTTGGGAAAAACCAGAATTATACATCGAGAACTCTCCATTATTTATGTTCCCGAAAGTAAATACACCAGTGGTGGTAATGGCAAATGATGCCGACGGTGCTGTGCCCTGGTACCAGGGAATTGAAATGTTTACCGGTTTACGTCGCCTGGGCAAACCAGTTTGGATGTTAAACTATAACGGCGAAGCACACAATCTGGTTCAACGCCAAAACCGTAAAGACATACAGATACGCGAACAACAGTTTTTTGATTATTATTTAAAAGGAGCAAAAGCACCGGTTTGGATGACAAGCGGAGTGCCTGCAACCGAAAAAGGAAAAACCTGGGGTTTTGAGTTAACCGATGAGAAACCTTAGGTAGTCCTGAGTCGGGAGTCTAAAGTCTTTAGTCCATAGTTTGATAGTTTAGTACTATTGACTATGGACTTTTTTATTTCTTTTGGTTAATGACTTAATAGATCATGGTTGATGACCTTATAGTTTACAGGCATATTGTTTAAAAATCATGGCTATCAACCATCAAACTATTGACCATTAACCGTAACGATATTCTTCAATCCAACTCCAAACTCTCTCCTATGAAATTCGGGTTAAAAAAGCTATTTTCACGCATCAAAAAAACAAAACAAACTAAATGGCATTAAGCAGGATTTGGTCGGGATTTATTATTGTAGCTATTGTTGTAGCTTGTATTAAATGCTTTTTCTTTGGGCAAAGCGATATTTTTAACTGGATGGTAATCGGAAAGTCCGATGATCCGGCAAATCCGCTTAAATTGGACGGGATTATTCAAACCTGCTCCATTGCTGTAAAGCTTTGCATTGAGTTAGTGGGTACTTTGGCTTTGTTTATGGGCTTTATGGCTATTGCAGAAAAAGCAGGTGGTATCCGTTTGTTATCAAGAATTATCAGTCCGTTTTTCTCAAAGCTTTTTCCTGAAGTACCAAAAGGTCACCCTTCTATGGGCCACATGATCATGAACTTTTCGGCAAACTTATTAGGATTAGACAATGCAGCTACCCCATTCGGGATTAAAGCCATGGAAAGTTTGCAGGAGTTAAATCCAAATAAAGATGTGGCCAGCAATTCGCAGATTATGTTTTTATGCCTGCACGCAGCAGGTTTGTGTTTGATTCCCGTAAGTGTAATTGCCATCCGCTCTACCCAAAATGCGCAGGATCCTACCGATATTTTTATTCCTTGCATGATTGTAACCTTTGTAGGCACCATGGCGGCCATGCTGATTGTTTCTTTCAAACAAAAAATCAATCTTTTACAACCTGCTATTTTAACATGGGTTTTGGGAATTTCAGCAGTAATTGCAGCCATCGTGTGGTATGTGAGCCGTTTAAATGCAGCAAGTGTTACTTCTTTTTCTGGCCTGCTCAGCGGCGGACTTATTTTACTGATCTTTTTACTCATTGTTCTTGGTGCGTTATACAAGAAAATAGACATCTTTGATTCTTTTGTTGAAGGTGCCAAAGGTGGATTTGAAACGGCTATCAAAATTATCCCTTATTTAGTTGGGATTTTAGTTGCTGTATGTATGCTCAGAACCAGCGGAACTTTTGATGTGATCATGAATGGGATTAAACACGCATTTATCTTTTTAGGTGCGGATATCCGTTTTGTTGATGCGCTTCCTACAGCATTGATCAGGCCATTAAGTGGCGGAGCGGCCAGGGGCATGATGGTGAGCACTATGATTGCCAACGGACCAGATTCTTTCGCCAGCAGATTATCGGGAGTATTTCAGGGCGCGTCAGATACTACCTTTTACGTAGTAGCCGTTTATTTCGGTGCTGTTGGCATCAGGAATACCCGTTACGCAATTGGTTCGATGTTATTGGCCGATTTAGTAGGTGTAATTACAGCGATAAGCATGGCTTACCTCTTTTGGCCAGGGCTAAAATAACAGCATAAAAAATCTCCATCTGACAAAAGCCAAATGGAGATTTTTTTTTATGAGCATTATATTAAATGTGCAATAAACTACGAAACCGGGATAGAAATCCTACTGATGATTTCATCAATAGCATCCGGATCAATCGCTGCATTTTTTGAAGCACACCATTTTTCACTTTTGTTATCCAACCAGATACAAAAAGAATGGTAGCCATCTAAAACAACAGCATAGGTTTCATGAAAATCATCTTGGATACGCATGCAAAATCCCTTAAAAATTTTGCCTCTCACAATGAATTGCAGGGTGGAATAATTTTCTAACATGGCTCATTATATTTTTGGTTAATTTACAACAAATTATAACGGAGAATGTTTCGTTAATTTAAAGGAATTAATAATTAATTCTTAACCTACCCAACAAGACTTAACCTATGTTTAACATGTTCGAGTAGCCTTTAGCTATTAAACGTTTTTTTTCCAGGTAAATATATTTCGCACTGAAGATTTAATATCGTCCGTCCTCTTTTAACAATTGAAGTTTCAGCAACTACTTCATCACCTTCGCTGGCCGGCGTAAAGTAATCTATATAGTTATTTACCGTAGTATAACGCTCGTTTAATCCCATAGTAAATACCGTTGCACCAATTAAATCATCAATTATGCCTGCAGTTACACCACCGTGTAAAATTTGATAAGGATTGGTCATCTCTTTACGGATGGTATATTGACAAACCAAAACGCCATGTTCTGCCTTAATTAGCACCGGGGCAAGCCAGTTCATGAAATTTGAAGGCGAATTGCTAATGACTTTGCCGATCGATTGTCTTAGAAAACTGAGACGCTGTTCGCTTAAAGATAACTCCATGTTTGATGTAAAATGTTATAATGTGAGATGGATAAGGTAAAAATAGGAAAAATGGGCGATGGTTCATAGTCCGATAGTCCATAGTCCATAGTCCATAGTCCATAGTCCATAGTCCATAGTCCATAGTCCATAGTCCATAGTCCATAGTCCATAGTCCATAGTCCATAGTCCATAGTCCATAGAATGGAAAAGCTGACAGCAGAAAGGTTTAATGATAAAAAAAAGAAAATGGAAGATATAAATACCTCCCATTTTCTAAAACGAAACACCAAACGATATGGAAGATGTAATGATGTAAGATGGAGAATCAGTTAACAACTTTCAGTTAGCAATATTCAGTTTTTCAGTTTACAACTTGCCCAACATCCATTTTCCATTTTACCTCTTCCATTTAAATCCTTTTTCCATCCTAAATAGGTACAATAACTTTAAAACTAAAATTTCTGCCCATATTATAAATTCCTGACCGGCCATTGGGCGATTGATTATAATACTCGAAATATTTTAGTCTGTTCAAATTAGATTGGTATGCCACATTGAAAATATTATCAGTCTGAAGAAAAATATCGCAAAATGTTTTTCCTTTTTTAGTTTTTAATGTTGATCCAATCCCACCGTTAATCAAGGTATAGCCTAGGGTATAAGTTTCTGTATTGTCTAAAGCGTAAAACTTGTTTTGGCCTCCAAAAAAAGCAGCATCAATTTTGATATAAGGCTTATCAAAAATGCCGAATGGCTTTTGCGCAGTAGCCTTAACCTCTGTTCTCACCTGTAGTGGCGGAATAAAAGGTAGATATTTAGCCTCACGGCCATGTTTGTTCAATAATTCCTGATTTTGATTCAAACCTACAATATAAGCCAAACTATTATTAAAACTTAACCATTTTATCGCCCTTGGATGGAGATTTACAGAAACTTCAGCCCCGTATAACCTTGCTTTTGATTGCTGATACTGATAGGTCAAATTCCCGGGTACGATAACAACAGGATTTCCATTGGCATCTGTTAAACGCGACTGATAAATATAGTTCTGAATGTTGTTATTGAAGAGCTCCATACTAATATCGGCATCTTTTAAATAGGCAATAATGCCAATATCTTCCTGCAGGTTAAATTCGGGTTTAAAAGTCCGGTTACCCAGGTATACAATATGTGCGCCCGGATCTAAACCATTGGAGCCAATTTCGGTAATATTTGGTGCGCGGTAGCCCCTCGCAATATTTGCTTTTATCAATAGTTTTTCAGAAATGTTATAGGTTAAACCTAAACTTCCAGACAGGCCGTAATAATTTTTATCGAAAGAAGGAAACTGCAGTTTTCCGCTAGCGTCAGTAGCATTTACCTGTTTGCCAAAGCCTGTTTGTGCATGGGTACCTACGTAAAAATTGCCCCAATTAATGTTTCTTCTATCCAATCTGATCCCTCCTGAGATATCAACCTTGCCCATTGATTTCTTGGCAAAATAAAAAGCACCGATATCAAAAAGATCATAATCAGGGATCGGAAAATCAGTAGCAGCCTTGCTCCTGTTGCCCTGGTACATGCCATTTACCCCAATGGTACTTTCAATGCCTGCAAAATCTGGCAGGTTATATTTGAGATCATAATTAAAAGTATTGAGCACCACATAAAGGCCTGCCTGATTGGGTACAGTTGGGTGGTTATATTCCCGCCTCACACTCTGCTGTCCGCCGATTAATATATTTAAGTCACTGGTACCGAATTTAAACTGGCTCGTATTGTAAAAACGGTAATGTTGAATGTGCTGGTGCAAAGGATTAATGGAATAGCTGTTCAAATCACTTTCAGGCACAATGGGTCTGTTTTTGATGTCGTCACCATTATCCAACACTTGTCGTGTAAACTTTCTGGATAACGAATCTCTGCTCCCATCGGGTATTTCCATCAAATTATCATAATAAGTGATGGCCGTTTTAGAAAAGCCCCACGATTTATCTACCCTTGCACTGGCCGATAAATTATATTCTCTAAAGGCTGTTCCATAAACCAATCCATCAATTTTATTTTCATAATTATGGGCTGTTTTTCCAGTTGCCCTAAAGGTATATTTCCAATCGTTTTTAATATAGGCTAACCCAATAGACGAACCGATCATACCATTATTGCTTTGATAGTTTGCGGTAAAATCGCCTTTTAATTTTCCATTTTCAAAATTCGGTGTATAGGGAATCATGTTGATTACTCCAGCCAGGGCATCAGAACCATAAGTTAAACTGGCCGGACCTTTTACTACCTCAGCCCTTGTAATGCCATACTCATCCACTTCGATTCCGTGTTCATCGCCCCATTGCTGCCCTTCTTGCCTTAAACCATCATACAGGGTTAAAACACGGTTATAACCCAAACCACGGATAAAGGGCTTGGAAACATTTGGACCCGTAGTAACTGCGGTAACGCCAGGAACTCCTTTAACAATGGCCTCGATTAAATTAGTATTTACATTCTGATCCATTGATTTTCGGGTGATTACGGCAATAGGCACCGGACTTTTGCGTAACTCAGTAGCCCGGTTAACCCCCGTGATGACCACATCATTTAGATTTGATGACAAGCTTAACAGCTCGGCATTAATAAGCGTAGTATCACCTTTCAATGCAACTTTGATCCTTTTCGATTGGTAACCAATGCCAGAAAAAACAAGATCGTAATTTCCCGAAGAAAGATTATTAAATTGATAGTAACCGGAAGTGTTTGATTTGGTAGATCCTTGAGATCCCAAAATTTTAACAGTGATATTTTCTACAGGTCCGTTTTGAGAGGTGACCAGACCTTTAAGGGTTATTTTTTGCGCTAAGAGGTTTAACGATGTAAAAAAACAGAAACAATATAGTAAAAGGGATCTCATGAATTAAATGATTTGTCTAAATATAATTTTAGACAAATCTAAATTTAATTTTAAATATACCAAATTAAATATTTAGATAAATTTAATATCGTTGAAGAATAAGTGCTACTCGCTGAGCTAAAAGCGACACCTTAAAACATATAAATACCTGAATTTAAAATAATTACATATAATTACATCAAATTGATTTTCACGATAGTTCTGCGCTAATCTTCTTAAATCTGCGGGAAAACCATAGCGAAATACTCCCGCAGATTTCACGAATCAACACAGAGTTAGGTTTTAGATTGACCGAATTCTATTAGATCATGAAACAAGTTCAGGAGGATGAAAAACTTGAGAACACAATGCTAGGAATGTTCTGCATTGATTTACTCATATTTAAGTGCATCTATTGCATTTGCTTTTGCCGCGCGGTAAGATCTGAAACTTACTGTAATCAATGTTAACGCCATTGACGTTAGCATGGCCAACATAAAAGGCCAAAGCCCCATTGAAGTGCGGTATGCAAAACCTGATAACCACTTATTCGCCAGAATGTAAGCCAATGGCCAGGCAACCAGATTAGCAACAAAAACCATCCTGATAAAGGAGCTGTTGAGCATTTTTACCAATTCTACTGTTGTAGCGCCAAGCACTTTCCTTATGGCCATTTCACGCGTACGCTGAGCTGCAACAAAAGAAACCAGTCCGAATAGCCCTATGAACGAGATAAACATAATTACGCCTGCAAATATCCTGAATAAAAGACCTGTAATACGATCTGATTCGTAATATTTATCAATATCATTATCCATAAATTTCGCATCGTATACTTCATTAGGAAAACTGCTTTTCCATAGGTTTTCTATCTCTTTCATGGCCGGCATAATCTGTTTAGCATCAAGCTCAAGTCCCATACTATAGTATTGCCTCTTTTCCTGGTAAAAAACCATTGGCGATATTTTTTCTTTAAGCGATTGGTCGTTAAAATCTTTCACCACACCAACTATGGGGCCAGTTCTTCCATTCTGAGAAATTATTTTACCAAGTGCTAATTGTGAATTGGTAATACCGATTTTCTTTACAAAAGTCTCGTTTGCGATATAGGCATTCGCTGTATCACTTTTTCCATAAACTTTCCCTGCTAAAAACTGCAATCCAAACAGATCGAAATAATGTTCATCACTTGGACTTAAACGCACTTCGAAATCTTTATTTTCCCTGCCATCCACATAAAAATTTGTGGTGTTCATCGTACCCGAAAGTGGCGGTCTTACAAAATAGCTTTGTTTCTCTACGCCTGGAATATGGAGCAATTTCTCCCTGAACAATTGTTGATGGCTCATGCTCGCACTGTCTCCGGGGAAATTAAGCAGCACTACAGCCTCTTTTTTAAAGCCGAGTGGTTTCTCTCTCACATATTGCATTTGCTTAATGACGACAACCGTGGCAATAATAAGTACAATGGTAATGCTAAATTGTACCACAATCAATATCATTCTCAAACTTAAATTCCCTGATTGGATACGCACTTTATTTTTAATGGCTAAAGCCGGACTAAAACCCGAAATAATCATTGCCGGATAAAATCCTGCCAAAAAGCTAACCACTACAACCAGAGAAAACAAAAACACAAAAACATTGGGATCCGTAAATAGAGATAATGACACCTCTCCTTTAAAGAGGTGCGATAGAAAAGGCAACATCAGCTCTGAGAAGATACAGGCCAAAAGCATAGAAATCACTGTTATGGTTGTAGTCTCGGCTAAAAATTGAATTACTAGTTGCCTGCGCATGGCTCCCATCACTTTACGTACACCCACTTCTTTTGAACGGTTAACCGACTGTGCGGTTGCCAGGTTAATAAAATTGATGCAGGCCGTAACCATTAAAAACAGACCTATAATTGCCAGGCCGTAAACCTCTTTTTTGGTAATATTTGTATCAGCAAAATTGTTATAACGTTCGCTAAAATGAATATCAGATAACGCCTGAAGATGGCTGCGCTGATTGCCGGCAAGCTTTTTTTGCTTTAGATATTTATTGTTCATCCTCTCTAACGACTGTTCAAATACAGCCATAGAAGCGCCTGGTTTTAACAATACAAAACATTCGTTATAAGTACTTACCGAATCCCAATCCTGATTTTTATAACCATAAAAAGTTGGATAACTGATCATAATTTCCAGTGGAATGCTACTACTGCTCGGCATATCGGCAATTACTCCAACTACCCTGAGCTGAATGGAATTCCAAAAGGTAAAACTTTTACCAATGGCCTGTTGGGCAGAACCAAAGAAAGCTTTTGCTATTTTCTCTGAAATAACTGTGGTATTGGGCTCTGAGAGTGATTGGGTTGGTTTCCCAAAAAGCCATTTCACCTGTAAGATATCAAATAAATCAGCCTCTGTAAAATAAACATCCTTTACCGCTTTAAAATGTTCGGTACCATCGCCATTGCGCACCAGCACCACGCCGCTATTGCGCGAAATCCTTCCAATCTTCTCTATGCCTGTAAGCTCTTCTTTAGCTGCCAGGGCAAAAGGCAAAGGTACCCCTGCTGAGTAATCATCAAAATTATTGTATTTCCAGTCGGTTACAAACCTGAATATGCGATCGGCATCTTTAAAATGTTTATCGTAACTCAGTTGAAACTGGATAAAAATAAAAATCAGAATACAACTGGTCATTCCGATAGATAGGCCTAAGATATTGATGAGGGCATAAGATTTATTCCTCATCAGGTTTCTAAAAGCAATCTTCAGGTTTAATTTAAACATAGCTCTAAATTTCGATTGAAAGCGCCATTCCTGTGCCAAATATAGAGAAGTTGGCTGAACCAGTAATTAGGCCAATTTATTGGGTCTAAAATAAAAATGCCTGTTCGAAAATGGACAATATTTGTACATAAACGAACAGTACAAAATCAAAAAAAATATCCTGCAAAATTGGAATTAATCAACATCCATCAGCAAAATCGCATTATTATTCAGCAAAAATGCTAATCAATCAATATACCGAAACCAACTGTTTATTAATATATTAACACTTTTATGGAATGTACCTGTAAAAATCTTTTAAACATTTTTATACGTATAATGTTAAAGGCACAGTTATTATGATTATAATTGGGAGCAGATGAGTCCATCCCAGCGATATCCCTGAAGGAAGTACTGTACCTAAAGGAATTGTTAAAATAGTGCTAAACCCCATAAAAGAATAATATGTTGGTGATCAACAATTTTGAAGAATATCAATCACATCTTGGTAAAGAGCTAGGTGTTTCACAGTGGCATACCATAGACCAGGAGCAGATCAATAAATTTGCAGATGCAACCTTAGATCATCAATGGATCCATACCGATCCGGAAAGAGCCCAGAACGAAGGTCCGTTTAAAGCTACCATTGCACATGGTTACCTTACTTTATCTTTAATTCCATACCTGTGGAAACAGATTGCGGACGTGCGCAACATCAAAATGGAAATTAACTACGGGATTGAAAGTTTCAGGTTTGGACAGGCGGTGCTGGTAAACAATGAAGTGCAATTAAAGGCAAAGTTAAACTGCATCAGCAATCTGCGCGGAATTACAAAAGTTACTATCCAGGCTACGCTGGTCATCAAAGATCAACCAAAACCTGCTTATGTAGGCGATGTAGTCTTTTTGTATCATTTCATTTAAATTATACTTATACTATGATCTTCAGGGGGATAAAAACGCCATTTTCATATATTTTTCTACTGATTTAAGGTGCTGCATGCAGATACTCTTTTCTAATTGTTACATTAGCTTGGAAACAATTAGGTAAGTTATGCGTTAAATTACATAGATAAGATCATTAAATTTTAGATATGGAAAACATCATCACCCCTAGCCAATTAATCATCAACCATGCTAATAACGGAAATAAACCCACTTTAAAAATTGGCAGTAAATTTCAATGGGATCCGAAATATGCATCAACAGAAACACCTTCGTTTGATTCTTTTAAAAGTGAAATTGAAAATTTTTACGAGTATAAACTGGTATTTGGCTATGAAGGTGCAGTTGGACAGAGTGTTTATATGGTGACTGGTGTGAAATAAACTACATAATCCTCAACAGGTTATTCAACCTCTGCAACATAACTTTTTTTAAATTCAATTTTACTATCTGGTAGTTTAATTTTGGCTATCGATATTTCTATTAATACAGATGGATTCGGTTTCCTAGCCATTTCTGCAATGTTGTGCGTAATCAGCCTGATAATTCTTAGTGCTGCAAAATATTGCCGGTCGAACGTTTTAATGGTTTGCAGATCACGATTTTTTACCTGGTAAGCTAAATTGGCCTGCTCACAATAATATTGCTGATTCTGATCTAACTTTACCATTTTCTCTGTGAGGGTAGTTAATGCGGATAAGGATAACTTAATGCCTTTAATGCCAACGATTTTGTTCTGCATAATATTGTAATCCAAACCATTAAATGAAACTGTAACTGCTTCCCTATTAAGTATTGAGATTACTTTTGGGTATTGGTTCTGAGCATTAAAACCATTCCTGATCAGCATTTTATCGAAAAGAAACCTTTCAGCTAACATGGCTTCGATGAGTTGATCGCCATTGATCTTTTTGGCACCCTGTGATGCTCTAAATACTTTTTGGTTTATACTTTGTTGGGCAATTAAATTTTTACTGGAATTACAGCTCATGCCGAACGACATAAACAGGATAATCAAAACAGAGAGAGAGAGACGACATTTTTCATTAATACGACTAAGAAGATACAAATTAGGAAATAAAAATTACTTATTTGTATTTTTTGTATTATTTATTATGCAGATAAAGATATATTTTGTTATTATTTAAAGCCATATAAATAGTAATAAAGGAATATTGTTAGAAATGATGGAATACAGGATATCAGCGCTTCGCACATAGCACAATACAATTAATACTAAGATTTTATCTTTTATTTGCCCATCTGAGGGAGATACCCACCCTTAAACATATTTACAAATGATTTTGGAGTTAAAACATTAACCATCTCCAAATCAGGTAATGCAATGGATTTTTCATAACCTGCAGGTGTCCATAAATGCAATTGATTTTGTTTTAACAAATAAGACTGGTCTTGATAAAGAACAAAAGTACCATCAGGAAGATCAACTAATTTCTCTTGGTATGTGACTTTGATTTTATTGGCTGTAACCCTTTCCTGATGAAGAATATTGTCGATTTCAGAAACAGGGGTTTTCATATCAAACCCATATTCGGGGTTACTTTTTAACCAATAAGTTTTAAACCGTTGATGATCTTCGTAACGACATTGGAAGCAAGGACGGTGACCGGCAGAAAATGCGGTGGCTTCGTCTAAAAAGAATAACTCTGTCCAACGGTTGGGCTGCATTACCTCACGGTGCCTGTTCCTAAATTCAAGAACACAGGTAATCCAGGCTTTGATTTTATAAGGACGTACGATCTCCTGTTGTTCGTTATGCAATACCCCACGGTTACCCAGCCATGCTCCACGGTGAGGTGTTTTAATGATTTGTCCGGATGGATTTACCCTGTTTTGAAGCATAACCGATTTGCTGATAATTATTCTCTTTAAATCATCATTTTGAGTGAAGTCGAGAAATCTTTGGATTAAATATAATTTAAAGTATTAAATATAATGATCGGGAACAGCAGAAAAATGACAACTTTGTTCACGCCGCAAATATTAGTCAAGAGTATTTTGAAATCAAGTGATCAATTTATCATATCCGTTACTTTTTGGCTTGAACGGCATTAATCATGATGCCCTGAAGGTTCAATATGGATCAAAATATTGCCCAGTTCAGGAATATCGTGGTGCAACGTATCCTGAAGTTTATGGGCAAGTTCGTGGCCTGCCCTAACCGAAAGACTGCCATCAACCAATGCATGGAGATCAACATGGTATTTCATGCCTGATTTACGGATAAAACATTTTTCGGTGCCCGAAATACCCTGAACGGTTGTAGAAACCTTTCTGATTTCTTCAATGATATCTTCATAGAGGTTTTCATCCATTATCTCGCCCAAAGCTGGTCTGAAAATATGGTAACAGTTATACAGGATAAAACCTGCCGCAAACAAGGCCGACCAATCATCTGCAGACTCATAACCTTTACCCATAAACAAGGCCACCGAAATGCCGATAAAAGCGGCAACGGAGGTAATGGCATCGCTTCTATGATGCCAGGCATCTGCCTTTAAGGATGAACTGTTGGTTTCTTTGCTCCTCTTCATCACCAGGCGGAAAGAAATTTCCTTCCAGATGATGATTGCGCCAAGAATAAATAAGGTAAAGGGTTTGGGCAAACCATGAGGGGTCTGTATGTTTTCGATACTCTCGTAAGCAATTATGGTGGCTGAAGTGATTAAAAAACCAACGACTAAAAATGTGATTAAAGGTTCTGCCCTGCCATGACCGTAAGGGTGGTTTTCATCGGCGGGACGGTTGGAGTATTTGATCCCGAAGAGCACTAAAACTGACGAAAAAATATCGGCAGTTGATTCAATAGCATCTGCGATAAGGGCATAAGAATTTCCAAAAATTCCGGCTGCGCCTTTAATGAGGGCCAAAGAGGTGTTACCGATGATACTAAAGTAAGTTGCCTTGATTGCTATTTGCTCATTTGTTGCTTCCGCCATATTTACACCCCGCATATAATCTTATAGGACTGCAAAAGTAAATAAATTATAAGTGCAGCGGTATGAATAATGCACAAAAAAAGGCAAACATTTGCATGTTTACCTTTCCTTTGCTTAAAGTCATCACAAATTAAACAAATCCTACTTACACGAACGGATAGACAATCAAATTCATGTGCAACAAAATTAATACTATCCGCTTATAGTAAGGAATGATAAACAGTGATTGTAATTGACATTAATCAAAAAACATATTCCAAATTAGTGTAAAAAAATTTCAGTCGACAATTTAAGTTTACGAGTTTTAAGTATCGCATTGGCAGTTACAAATATTGGTGAAGCAGTATCCACACGATAAGAAAATCAAGAAACAGACGTTTTATTTTTAAAATCTGAGTTTCAATCTGTGCAATTTGCGGGATTGAATAATGGATAAAAGTGATGCTATTAATTAATTGCTGTGAATTAACCATACAAGACATATATAAGCCAAGATTGGTATAGCGTATAAGATCTTCTATAAAAATTGTGTGCGTAGCAATGCGGATGGTAAACTACAAACACCAGAAAACAAAAAAGCTCCTGGCATATACCAGAAGCTTTATATGCTAAAATGCGGTTCAATTATTTTGCAGTATTTTTCTTTTCAGTAACCTCAGCTCTGATATCTTGAGCCAATACTTTTAAATCTTGCATTGCTTTACGTACACGTGTACCTGCTGCAGCATTACCACCATCATAAAATTTTGCTACATCAGCTTCAACTGAAGCGATAACTTCCTGTACTTGTTTGAATTTGTCCATAATTGTTTTTAATTGGGATCTTTTACAGATCCTGGTTATCATTTTGTTTTCTTTCCGTATGCAATTTACGGGCCGCAAAACTAAACAATTCTATTAAAAAACAATATCTGGGTGCAAAAGAAAGGCATTTTGATGCTTCTTTAGTAAATTTGTTACCATTGCACCCTAATTTAACCCGAATAGCTCACTCCAAAAGAAACTTAAATAGCCCTGCCGTACATTTCTGTCTGCTTTTTAAGCCAGTTTATAACCTCAACCGTTAAATTTTCTGATTTTAAACGCCACAACCAATTGTTTTCCATGCTCCCAGGAGTATTCATCCGGGCATCTTCACTTAAGCTTAAAATATCCTGAATGGGTAAGATCGCTATTTTAGCAATTGAAGCATAAACCATCCTCAGGATTGTTCCGTTTACATTATTTTCGTTCACCCTAGCGCCTGAGTAGAGATTTAACCTTTCTCGGGCTTTGCTATTCATTTCTGCTATAAACCAACCCTTAATGGTGTTATTATCATGTGTTCCGCTATATACGATACTATTTACAGAATCGAAATTATGCGGAATGTGGGGCGAGGCCAAAAGATCTTCTCCAAACGAAAACTGTAGCACTTTCATGCCTGGAAATTTCAGTTCGTTCCGCAAAATTTCAACATCATCAGATATTTCGCCTAAATCTTCTGCAATAAAGGGTAACTCGCCCAGTGCGTTTTCAATTGTTTTGAAAAATGCAGTTCCGGGACCTTGTACCCATTTACCATTTGTGGCGTCAGTATCTCCTGCCGGAATTTCCCAATAGGAAGAAAAAGCCCTGAAATGATCGAGTCGGAGCAAATCAAAAAGCTCAATATTTTTCTTCAAACGTTTCACCCACCAGGCATAACCGTCCGCTTTTATATTTTCCCAGTTAAAAACTGGCATGCCCCAAAGCTGTCCCTTTTCGTTAAAATAATCAGGTGGAACACCAGCAACTCGTTCCGGATTGAGATCAGCATCCAATTTAAACAGTTCCGGATGAGCCCAAACTTCAACTGAGTCGCGGTCTACATAAAATGGAAGATCGCCAATAATATCCACCCCATTCTGGTTGGCATATTGTTTCAGTTGCGCCCACTGTTTATAAAAGATAAACTGCTGCCATTTAATTTCATCGATTTCGCTGGCGTTTTTCTTAATAAATCTTTCAACTGTTTCATGGTCGTTTTTCTTAAATTCATCAGGCCAATGGTACCATTCTAAATGCTGGTGATGTTGTTTAATAGCCACATAAATCGCAAAATCGTTAAGCCAGTCTTTCTCTTTGCTACAGAAATCTTTATACAGCTTTTGCAAAATGGGATCTGTTGTTTTTAAAAAACGTTGATAAGCTTTATTCAATAATTCAGCTTTCGATTTTTCTACTGCTTTAAAATCTACCTGCTCATTAGATGGAAGGGCAGCGTTTTCCATTTCTTTTGACGTGAGCAGTCCATCCTGTATCAACAACTCCGGACTGATCAACAATACATTACCTGCCATGGCCGAATTACTTGAATAAGGCGAATGTCCATTTTCTGCCTTGGTTGGATTGAGCGGCAAAATCTGCCAGTAGCGTTGTTTCGAAGCAGAAAGAAAATCTACAAAGTTTTTTGCATCGGTACCAAGATCTCCAATTCCAAAAGAGGAAGGCAAAGAAGTAATGTGCATTAATATACCTGCCGACCGCTCTGGCTGCCTGTGTTTGAGTGCGATGATAGCCAGAGGGATTTCTGCAAACAATTGATTGACCTGAATCCCTTCATTCAAGAGATCTTTGGAAAACGTTTGCGCAGACAATAAATCGCGCCAGCTGGTTGGTGCATTTTTAGGTAAAATAATTTCCGTATCAAGCCAATCAAAAGCTTTATCAGCAATATTTTTAGTAAGCGAGGCCAGGCCCAATGGAACAGCTACAACAATCCATTGCTGATCCAGTTTACGGGCGAAAGCGAAAATATTTTTACTGTACTTACCCCTAACGGTTAGAGGAACGTAATCTCCTTCTTCAAGAATCAGGTGATTTTCTGTTCGAACCTTTAATAACGTTTTGGTGAGCCACAATTTTATTTTTCCAGAATAACGCTCCTGCCAAAGGCTTTTAGTTGTTGAATTTTGCAGATCAGCCATTAAATCAGCACTTCTTTCATAATCTACTGCCCTGCGGTTATCAGGGTCAACCAGGCTTAAATCCCAAAGTTCAGTTCCCTGATAAATATCCGGAATACCTGGACAGGTAAATTTTAATAACAGTTGCGTTAAACTGTTAACAATAGCGAAATCAGCAATTTCGGCTAAAAAAGCAGTTAATATTTGATAACCTTCACTTCCATCACTGATCAAAAGCTGGGCAAATTCTTTTAATTTATTTTCATAATCCTCATCAGGTTCGGCCCAATCAGAACGTTTTTTGGCTTCTCTAAGCGCTTTTTCTATGTACTGGCCCAATCGCTCATGAATGTCATCCTCTACAATACCCGGCATGGTCAAAGCACCTAAAGTAGTTTGAATAATGAGGTAAATGTCGTTTTGGTGCAGCCACTTAAAGGATGGTGTTTTGGCCTGGAGCGCTGCAGTTAATTGCAATAGTTCGTGCACAACCTTGGCCCAGCGGTTTGGAATGTCGGTTAGTACATTTAACCTGGCGCGTATATCCTCTCCTTTTTTGGTATCATGTGTCGAACTGCCGTTCATGGATAAAGGCCAGCTTAATTGCCGCTGGATCATATCCTGATGAAATTCTTCAGCAGTAATTCCAAAAGCATCGGCAGCATCGCCAACCTCGCTATGCCCTACAAAACGGTTGTAGGTAAACATTAGGGTATCTTCTACCCCTTTTGCCATTAGCGGTCCTGTAAATTGCATGCAACGCTGATAAAAAGCCTGTAGCTTTTGGTTATACGCGTTGTCTTTTCTAGCTGGATTAATCAAAAACACTTCTTCCAGAAACTTACCTGCTTCACCTAATTCAGGATGCACCATAACGGGCAACAATAAATCCTTGATTTTGGATGAATCTTCAGGCGATAATGGAAATTCATAGTGATAATAGCGATACACAGGCATCTGGATCAGCATTTCGCCTAAGGCCTCTTTAATTTTTTCTTCACCAACAGCAAGTGCACGTTTTTCATCCATCAGGCCCGAACTCCTAAACAAATTGAAAAGGTTATCGAGCTCACCATGCATGTGTTTATACAGAATTGCCGTTTTCTTTTCATGCATCAATTTTTCAGGATCTTGTTTTTTACCTGTAACCTGCTGATAAAGTTGATTAAAAGGTTTTTCTCCGGCCTTATTGGTCAGCAGGTTATTGCTCATCGCTAAAAAATCATAACCGGTATTTCCCTGCGCTTTCCATTCGGCCGGCATTTGTTCTTTACCTGCTAAAATCTTTTCTACTACGATATAAACATCCTCACCTACCTGTTCCCTTAACTGATCGAGGTAAACTTTTGGATCGTAAAGTCCATCAATGTGATCGATCCTTAAACCCTGAAAGATTCCTTTTTCTACCAATTGAAAGATGTATTGATGGTAAGTTTTGAAAACTTCAGAATTTTGAATATTTAAGCAAATAAGGCTATTTACAGTAAAAAAGCGCCTGTAATTTATCTTTTTATCGGTTTCCTGCCAGTTACAGAGGCGATAATGTTGTAAACCGATCAGTTCTGTTAAAAGTTCCGGATTCTTATTGATCTCATTCAGCTTATTTTGTTGAATAAAATTTAAACCTTCAGCATTAACCGGCCAATTGCTTTCACCATAGCTCAAAATATATTTTTGGCCTTTTTTTGCAACCTGTACAGCTAAATTGGAAATAGCATCTTCCAGATTTTCACCTAGAAAAGGAACCATTAACTTTTCCGAATAATCGATATCAAAAAATGCGGAGAATTTAGACTTTTCACCTTTTTCCAATACATCCATTAGCCATGCGTTGTTAGGGTGAAAAGCCATGTGATTGGGAACAATATCCTGTAACCAGTTGATGCCGGCAGCTTTGAGTTTTTTGTTTATTGCAAATAATTCTTTTTCAGTCCCAATTTCGGGATTAATTTTTAGAGGGTTCACCACATCGTAACCATGGCTACTTCCCGGCAATGCCTCAAAAATGGGTGAAGCATATAACGTTTCAATCCCTAAGTTTTTAAGGTAAGGAATAATCTGATCAAGCGATTTAAAATTAAAATTCTGGTTAAACTGAATACGGTAGGTAGATTGGGGTTTATACATGCTCGCTCGTAAAAATTAAAATAGATTGTGGATTGATGATAATTTGATCTTGATCGGAAACCGAGGCGATTGCTTTGTTTACTCCTCCCCATTGCACATCTGCAGAATTCAGCAAAACTTTTGCCGTGGATAAATTCGGGAACGAAAGCTTTTGTTCCCGATCGGAAAAGTTCATTAAACAGGTAAGTTTTTGCTCTTCATGCCAGCGGACCAGGATTAGACAGTTCTGATCTTTAATGGCACTTGCACTTACCTGTTTACGGTTTAAATGATTAAATGCGGGATTGCTTTTCCTTAGGGAAATGAGGTTTTTATAATACGCCAATAACAGTTGGTGTTTGGGTTGATCCAACCATTCCCAGTTGAGCTTTGAATGCTTAAAAGTAGTTTCACTTTGCGGATCAGGTGTATCTTCTGAATGCTGGAATGCCGCAAATTCGGCTTTTCTACCCTTCCTTACGGCCTCTACCAATTGTTTATCGGTATGGCTTATAAAAAACTGGAAGGGATTTTCTTCACCATACTCCTCGCCCATAAAAATCAGCGGTAAATAAGGACTACAAAAAACTGCAGCAGCAAGAAGTTTCAATAGCTCAAAACTTAATAAAGTGCTGGTTCTTTCCCCTAACATCCGGTTACCAGTTTGATCATGGTTCTGTGAAAAAACGATAAACTGTTCACCTCCATTCCCTTCTGCTTCAATTCCAAACGTTTTTCTCCGGTGTGGTGAATACTGACCATCATATACATAAGCCGTTTCATAAGATTTTGCCAGATGTTCAATTCCATTAAAATCGGCATAATAACCGTTTTTCTCCTGACCAGCAGCTACACGAAGTGCATGATGAAATTCATCAATCCACTGTCCATCCATTCCATAGCCACCTTTAGTTAAAGTATTGATATAACGGTTATCATTCAGGTCGAGTTCTACAAAAAGCTGATGTAGCTTGCCCGTTTTAGCAGAAAGCTGATCGGTATATTTTTTAATTTCTGCCAGAATATGCTGTGCGCCAAGATCTTTAATCGCATGCACGGCATCAAGCCTGAGCGCATCAATATGGAAATCCCTGAACCACATCAAAACATTTTCGATAAAATAATGGCGGACAGGGTCGGCATCCGCATCATCAAAATTAATGGCAGATCCCCATGGGGTATGGTGTTTATTGGTAAAATAAGGCCCGAAATCGTTAAAGTAATTGCCTTCTGGCCCTACATGGTTATAAACTACATCCAGTATAACGGCCAGACCTTTGTTATGGCAGGCATTTACCAAATGTTGTAAAGCTGCTGGTCCGCCATAACTATTTTGAACAGCGAAAGGAAAAACACCATCGTAACCCCAGTTCCTTTCGCCGGGAAACTGAGCCACAGGCATAATTTCTATAGCAGTGATACCCAATTGAAGCAAATAATCGAGTTTAGCTTCGATTGATATAAAATCGCCATTTGGGCTGAAAGTTCCGGTATGAAGTTCGTAAATGATATAATCTTTTTGCGCTAAACCCTTCCAATTTTGATCAGTCCACTTAAAATCGTTTACATTACAGGCGCTGGAATACTCGCCTATTCCATTTTTAAAAAATAAAGCAGCAGGATCGGCCCTTCGTAGTATCGATGGATTGGAAGTATATTTTTCTTTCTTTTTCTCATTCCAGATCTCAAAACCGTACTCATCACCAGATTTTATCTGATCGGTTTGGATAAACCAGTAACCAAATTCCTCTTCCTCCATTTCTATAGGATCAAGTTTTTTTTTGATCACAAGAAATACTTTTGAAGCATAGGGCGCCCATAGTCGTATTTCTGTACTACCATCTTCTAAAAAGTTTAAACCTATTGTGCGTCGGCTGGTATCTATTTGTATCATTGAGTAGCTGGATTTTTAGGTTTATTGGTTTAGCGAAAATGTGCTTTCAATTTCCATCAGTTGAAACCAATTTTTTTTAATAGAAAAGCATGGTTAAGCCTAAAAAGTTTTGGATAAAAGATAAAAAAGGATTTGGACCCTATTTCTATGAAAAAGTTAATGATGATGTTGCTGGCCTATACCATTAGTTTTGCGAGTTTCGTGCAAGCCCGTCATGACACCACAAAAAAGAAAACAGAGAAAACGAAACCAGCCAAAAGCAAGTTGCGGCCATCTTAAAAAAGACACTACACAGCGTGATATGTTGAAGCACGAAACCATGCTAAAACCAATTTACCACGTTAATAGAAAAAGGCCCGACGATGGCCTTGTTTCTTCAGTCGGGATGAGAAGATTCGAACTTCCGACCTCCAGCACCCCATGCTGGCGCGATACCTGGCTACGCTACATCCCGTATTAAAAATGAATTATTCTGCAAAGATAATATCCGTTTGAAAAAAATCAAGCCCAAATTAAATTGCAGGCTTTTCTCCATCTAAAGCTTTGTGTTTTTCTCCCCAATTTTCAAGCAGTTTAAGAATGGGTTTAAGTTCGTAACCAATCTGCGTAAGTTCGTATTCTACCTTTGGCGGTACTTCTGCATATATAGTGCGTGTAATGATTTTATTTTCTTCCAATTTACGGAGCTGCAGCGTTAACATCCTTTCGGTAATGTTTGGCAGCCGTTTTTTAAGTTCACCAAACCTGAGTTTTCCGTTAATTAACCAGGAACAGATTACGATGGACCATTGTCCGCCAATAATGTTAGCCGCATAAACTTCCGGACATTCATCAGCCAGTGCCTGCTTATTCGCAAAATTTGTTGAGGTTTCTTTGATTTTAGACATTACTTACATTTTTTATAGTACCCTACAATTGGTTGCTAATGTACATTATTTAGGTAACCCACCTTATTTTTGTAACTGTAATTTTAAAATTAATAAAATGAAAACATTAATTATTATAACCCATCCGGATATGAAAAATTCAATTGTGAATGAGAGATGGGTTGAGGAACTGCTTAAATTTCCAGATCAATTTTATGTTCATCAGTTGTACGAAGCTTATCCTGATGAAAAAATCGATGTTACAGCAGAACAAAAATTGATTGAACAATATGATAAAATTGTATTCCAGTTTCCCTACTACTGGTTTAATGCTCCAGCAATGCTTAAGAAATGGATGGACGAGGTTTTAACGCATGGATGGGCTTATGGGAGCAAAAGCGGTTACAAAGTTGGCGGGAAGAAAATTGCCCTGGCGATTTCACTAGGTGTTGATGAGCAGGAACTTAGTAACAACGGAATTTATAAATACCCTTTAGAAGAACTTACCAGACCTTTCGAGCTTTCGTTTGAGTATGTTAAAGCAGATTATAGGCCATTTTTTGCTTATTATGGAATAGAATACAATTCATCGGAAGAATGGATTGAAAAAAGTGTACCGCTTTACCTGGATTTTTTGAATCATTTATGATCGGACAGGACGGCAGGATTAAGTTTAATTCTGGAAACAAATTCTGACTTTTTTGGTCGAAATGTCAAAGAATTGAAATATTGGAAAACTGTGCCTGAAATGCTGACATGTGGATTGATTTTTGAACTTGTTCAACTGACATCGATATACAAAATTCCCTGCCATGAAAAAAATTCTTCCCTTCGCCATCGCTTCAGCAATTTCTATCATTGCGATAGTCTCATCCCTTAGCCTTGCCGACCCCGAACTTGGGATCTCAACAGCATTACTAAGCTGGATGGGTTGCCTTTGGATCATCTCTAAAGACAGAAAAAAACAGAGATGTCTCTCATAATAGAAAACCTGTATATAAAAGCACACAGTTCCTGAAATAGCGGTGTGTTAATTCAAATAGGGTAATTTAATGATAGAGGTGTTGCTACCTTTTACCCTTCAAACAAATCTTTCCAGCATCACTTTTTATACAATAGTAATCTCAGTCTGAAAGATTTTTCATCGCCAGTGCCTATCCTGGCAGGATCTATAATCATTTAGAAAAAACGAAACCAGGTAATAACAGGCTCACTTATTAAAACTTTTGTTAATACTATGGTACAAATTTCCAGCAGTGTAATTGCCTGGATCTATAATTCTTCTGATGGTATACAATGGATATTTCGCACTTCTTTTGGTAGAAAGGATAAATGCGGCTTTAATTCCATATTCACTAAGTTTTGACCCTAGGTTTTCATTATAAATACCATAGGGATAGGCCAGGTATTCTATGTCTTTCCCCGTAATCTGTTTTAGTATTTTTGCCGGTTCCAAAACCTCAACACGTAAAGCACTATCAGTAAGCCTTGTAAGGTTTTTATGCTGAAAGGTGTGATTGGCAATGATGTGTCCTTCATCAGCAAGGTATTTGATCTGTTTTTTCTTTAGCATCTGTCCTCCACCAATTGCGTCAGTTGTAATAAAAAACACTGCTTTAAATCCATATTTTTTTAATAAAGGTGCTGCGATGGTAAACTGCTCCCTATAACCATCATCAAAACTAATCATGATCGGTTTTGATGGTAGCTTTTGTCCAAATAAAAGATAATTATAAAGTTCGTTTGGCAGAATAGCATTATAATTACTATCAGCGAGCATTTTTAAATGTTTTTCAAACTTCATTGGAGAAATGACGTCATTAATATCACGTTTAGTATCTTTTTTTCTCCATTTTCTGATATGGTGGTAGCAAAGTACAGGAACCTCCTTTTTCGCAATAATCTCTGACGAAGTAGGGACAGTAATTTTATGATCGCGTGGTTTAACCTTTTCTTTTTTTGCAGCATGTTCAGGCAGATGATTACAACCCGTTATGATAACAATACAAAACAGCAATATTTTCTTAAAACACAGCCCACTTTTTATAAACATGACAACTATCTTGATTTTTTGTTCTTACACTGTTACCACTTTATTAGGAAGCAGTATGCATACATTTTCCAGATAGGATTATCCTATAATCGAAGAGTCATAAGAAATGCGCAAATGCTTTCAATAACTCTTGCTGTCAAAGTCAATAAGATTACAGATAGCCCTATTTAGCATAGGCATGCTGTGAAATTAGAATAAGTGTAAAATAAAAACTATAGGGTGTCGATAATTGTGCCTTTAAACACCATGAATGATTAAAAACAATAGATAAAGCAATTTTATCTGATCATAAAAAACAATTAATAGAGGCAGGAAGGTAACCATTATGGTATATGTTTTCGAACAACATAGGAATACAGATTTCGCTGCTAATGGACATCAGATTTTTGGTACCTGCTGATATTTGCGTTTCGTTTAATTTTCTGACAATTGGCGAGATCTGGTTTTGCTGTTGTCAATATCGATCCCAATTGATTTAATGCTCCTCTAGAGGAGACTAAATAAAAAAAGGCTTCTAGTTTTTAACTAGAAGCCTTAAATGTACCCCGGAAGGGACTCGAACCCCTGACCCTCGGTTTAGAAAACCGACGCTCTATCCAGCTGAGCTACCGAGGCTCATTTTTTAATGAGCTGCAAATATAGAAGTTCTATTTAATATGTAAAAATATATTTTAAACTATTTAGAGGCTGTTTTTCGCATTTCAAATAAGTATTTAAGAACGAAGCAATTAAAATTCGTTTTACTATGAAAAACACCTCAAAAAACAGCAGTTCGATCTATATTCGTTGCATTTAAGCATCGATTGAGGATCAAAAAAAACTTTAAAAACTAATTTAAGCGTCTTCGCCGTTCCAAATGTCGTCGTCGGCATGACTGATTTCATCATGACTTGACGTAATGCTCTTTAGTTCTTCGTGGTGGTAATTTCTTTCAGGATTTTCGGGCAGTGCATCATCATGGTTCAATGGTGCTTTACGTAAATGCTCTGGCTTTTTAACCTCTGGTAAATCATCGTGCACAACAGAAGGCGTTAAAATCTTCTTTTTGGGATAATTGCTGTTTTCCATAATTTTAAAAGACTCAAATTTTAAGCCACAACTCAAAGGTAGACTAAAATTATGGTTTTAGCGGTTTAAAGTGAAAAGGCTTTTTAGCATGTAACTAGAGAAAAAATCCTTCGAATACGGTACCATTGACAGATTTAATAGTAAGGTTGTCATCTCGACCGAAGCAACGCGCAATGGAGAGATCTTTAACCTAGTTCAAAGATTTCTCCACTGCGGTCGAAATGACGATTTACCATAACCTGTCATTTCTATTACGCTCTGGATGATAAAACGAGTGAGAAATCACGATGAAATTTTGCGTGTTTCTATGAATTCGTGGTAAAAAAAATGCGCACAAATAAACCATCATTGTTTATCTGTGCGCATCTGTGGTATCCTTCGACTATGCTCAGGATGATAAAACGAGTGAGAACGGAACGCGAATCTTTTCGTCTAAAGAACTGTATTTAATAATTCCCTGTTACCCCGATTTCCAGACCTCTCAATTCGGCTAAACCGCGTAACCTGCCAATAGCAGAATAACCCGGATTGGTTACTTTTGCCAAATCATCCAACATCTGGTGACCATGGTCTGGACGGAAAGGAATCGATTTATCACGTAATGCATTTTCTGCAGTTAGCGCTTTCATGATCTCGTACATGTTTACATCTCCACCCAAATGGTCGGCTTCGTAAAAACTGCCATCTTCATCTTTTTTCACATTACGTAAGTGCGCAAAATATACACGCGCCTTAACCGCATTAAAGATTTCTAACGCATTATTATCCATTCCGGCGCCTAGTGAGCCTGTGCAGAAGCAAACGCCGTTAAAAGGTTGATCCACCTCTTTGATAATGTAATTGAAATCCTCCAGGGTACTTGCAATCCGGGGTAAACCCAAAATAGCATAAGGCGGATCATCCGGATGAATGGTCATTTTAATGCCTTCTTCTGTACAAACCTCAGCAATGGAAGACAGGAAATACTTTAAGTTTTCTTTTAAGCCCTGTGTGCCGATAGCCTTGTATTCGTTAATGCTATTGCGTAAGGTTTCGAGCTCAATCTCCTTTTCATTAGGAATTCCCATCAGCACATTGATACGCAGATCAACCAGATCCTGCTCTGATAAAGTAGCATGTTTATCTTTCGCTCTTTTTAAGATGGAATCTGAATAATCGGCTTCGGCATTGTCCCTTTTCAGGATGTAAAGATCAAAAATGGCCAGGTCGATCCAGTTAAAATAAAGGGCTTTCGATCCATCGGTCATTTCGAGATCCAGCTGTGTACGTGTCCAGTCGAGTACGGGCATAAAATTGTAGCATACAATCTTAATTCCGCAGGCAGACAAATTGCGCAAAGAGGTTTTATAATTCTGGATATATTGACCTGCATCTGCCCTACGCGTTTTAATCGCTTCGTGCACAGGAACACTTTCTACCACCGACCAGGTTAAGCCGGCAGCTTCAATAATGGCTTTTCTTTCTTTAATATCTTCCAGTGGCCAAACTTCGCCATGTGGAATATGGTGCAATGCGGTTACAATTCCTGTAGCACCGGCCTGTTTAACATCTTGCAAGGTAACCGGATCGTTAGGTCCATACCAACGCCAGGTTTGTTCTAATTTTTTCATGATATAATATGATTACACAGATTTATAAGATTACACTGATAATGTGACTTTTAAACTCCGGAGAATGCTGTAAATCCGCCATCTACTTTAATATTTTCGCCATTTACAAATTTAGAGGCATCGCTTAACAAGTATACCAATGCACCAATCAGCTCTTCAGGGGCGCCGAAACGTTTAAATGGTGTTTTATAAATAATGGCCTGCCCTCTTGCAGTTAAGCTACCGTCTGCATTGGTGAGCAAAGCCCTGTTTTGGTTGGTGATAAAAAAGCCCGGAACAATCGAGTTGATCCTGATTTTATCCTGATAGCGGTTTGCGAGCTCTACCGACATCCATTTGGTATAACAATCTATAGATGTTTTGGCCAATGAATAGCCCAATACGCGTGTAATGGCCTGGTTAGCAGAAACTGATGAAATATTCACGATACTTCCCCCATTTTTTGCGATTTCTTTACCAAAAATCTGCGTAGGCAAAATAGTTCCAAATAAATTAAGGTCAAATGCCTGTTTAAGGGCCGGAATGTTAAGGTCAAAAATATCACTTCCGGGCTGGATAACGGCTTCTGCCACATTTCCACCTGCTGCATTAACCAGGGCATCTATACGGCCAAATTCTTTGATAATGGTTTCATTTGCAGTAAGCAGGTTCTGCTCATCCAATACATCAGCAATAATATAAATGGCTTTTCCTCCTGCGTTTGTTACATCAGCAACCCTTTGCTTTGCAGCCTCTTCATTTCTTCCTATAACAACAATTACAGCACCAGCGGCACATAATCCATTTACAAAAGCCTCACCTAAAACACCTGTAGCACCGGTTACTACTACAACTTTATCTTTTAGCGAAAACAGGCTCTCTATTTTTTTCATCATTTTGTTTAGTTCTTTTTAAGGTTATTCTACTACTAATGTGGTTATAGAGTGTGGCAAACTGGTTGTTGTTGCAGCTTCACCCTTAATCCATAAACTATATTTTAATTTGTCATCAGATTGATTCATTACGACTACCACCAACTTACCATCAGTATTGAGGAAAGCGGTTGATTGCAGTTTATCGCGACTAGATGCTGCACCGATCCTTTTGGCACCCGGACGGATGAATTTTGAGAAATGGCCCATGTAGTAATAAGCATTGGTGTAAATCAGCTTATCGTTTTTGGTATCGGCATGTACCGGGGCAAAACAGAAATTACCTACGTGGTTTGGTCCGCCTTTTTCATCTAAAAGAATGTTCCAATCGGTCCAGGCTGCTGTTCCGGCGTTAAAATCATTGATCATTGAATCACCATAACGCTCGCCCAAAGTCCAGTCGTCCAATTTATTTACATCGTATTTTTCTTTACAGCCTTCGGTAAAAATCAGGGCTTTATCAGGATAAGCTTCGTGTGTTTGTTTTACGTTACCAAACTGCATACCGCTACCGGTCCATGTTTCGTACCAGTGGAAACCAATGCCCCAAACATATTTAGCAGCATCTTTATCATTTAAGATGGTGCTTGCCCTCTGGAAAATCTGATCGCGGTTATGATCCCAGGCAATCAGTTTTTTTGAGGCAAGACCTGATTTTTGTAAAGTTGGACCTAAGAAATTTTTAATAAAATCGCGTTCTTCTTCAGCAGTAAAAACGCATGATTCCCATTTTTGCTTTGCCATAGGTTCGTTCTGCACAGTTAAACCCCAGATCGGAATGCCCATGGCCTCATAGGTTTTGATAAATTTAACATAGTGATTGGCCCAGCTCTGACGGAAGGCAGGTAATAAATGTCCGCCCTGTACCAAGCTGTTGTTATCTTTCATCCAGGCTGGTGGCGACCATGGGCTTACAAATAATGGCAGTTTACCGCCCGAAGCAGCAATGGCCTGTTTAATCAGAGGAATTTTAAATTCCTGATCGTGCGCCACGCTAAAGGTTTTAAGGTCTTTATCGTTATCCTGAACATAATTATAACTTCCACTCGAGAAATCGCAACTGGCAATATTGGTACGGGCCAAAGTATAACCTATACCTTTATCAGGACTGTAGTATGCGGTTAAAAGTTCCTGCTGGTTCTTTTTAGAAAGTTTTGCAAAGGTTTCTGCAGAAGCATCCGTTAAAGCACCGCCAATGCCCACTAAAGTTTGATATTTAACTGTAGGATCTACGAAAATACAAGGCTCTGTTTCAAAGGGTTGTTTATTCTCAACAAAACTTAAGGTTTCGGTTTTACTGATGCGGTATTCTGATTTTTCGGCGGTGGTATATACGGTTACTTTTTTATTGGCAACGGTATAGGCTTGTACGGGTTTAGCCACTTTTTTGTTCTGTGCGGCTGCAGTAAATGCAGTTGCCAAAACCAATAGGATGCTCAGATTTTGTTTCATTACAATATATTTATTTAATTTCGTCACCTAAGTGGCGTATTTGCTATTAACAGCGGCCCAATTTCCGAATAAATCGATCATTTACGCCATAAAATTTCAAATTTAACAGCTCAAATCTGATCTGTTCTCAGCCAACCCTGCTTAACCATTTATGATTTAAGGAAATACAGCATTCCTGATCTGAAATTTTTATTTTTTACTTCTCAGCAAAGCTTCCAGGTAATAATAATCTGCATAATTGATCGGCACATCTATTTCCGATTTGGCCGGGCGGTGACCAGTGCTATGCTCTAAAATGAAACCATGATTTTCGCCAGGTTTGCTCGTATATTTTGTACTTAAAGAATATAAAATCTTATCAGCAGCTGCTTTATATTTTTTACTATTTGCAGGGCTATATTTTGCCAATTCGTAAAGTGCAGAGGCAGTAATGGAAGCGGCAGAGGCATCACGAGAAACATCCGGAATTTTTGGATCGTTATAATCCCAATATGGAATACCGTCGGCCGGGGTAATTTTACTATTTAATATAAAGCCCGCAACACCATCAGCCTGAACTAAATATGCTTTATTTTTGGTTTCGCGGTAACACATCGTATAACCATATAATGCCCATGCCTGTCCACGTGCCCATGCCGATTCGTTCGCATAACCCTGTGCTGTTAATTTCTGACGCACATTACCGGTTAAGGTATCATAATCGATTACATGGTAAGAGCTAAAATCAGGTCTGAAATGGTTTTTCATTGTGGTATTGGCGTGTTTCAAAGCAATTTTATAAAACGATGAATCACCTGTTAATTTGGTGGCTTCGAACAACAGTTCAAGGTTCATCATGTTATCGATGATTACGGGGTATTTCCATTTATCACCGTTATGGTCCCACGATTTGATTACGCCAGCCGTAGCATTAAACCTGGTCGACAAGGACTTTGCAGCCTGAATAATTACCGCTTTATAAGCCGGATCGTTGGTTAAACGGTATCCATTGCCGAACGGGCAATAGATCATGAAGCCCAGATCGTGCGTTCCTTTATTAAATTGTTCCTTTTTGATGTCTTCGGTATATTTTTTAGCCAATTCGAGCCATTTTTTATCTTTGGTGTACTGATAGAAATACCAGAGTTCTGCCGGGAAGAATCCACTGGTCCAATCTTTGGAGACCACCATTTTAAACTGACCGTTTTCTACCGTACGCGGGGAAACCAGGTTTGGCTTAATTTTTCTCGCTGAATCTACATTTTTGATCAATACACCGGTTTGTTTGGCTGCTGATGCAAAAGCCCTAGCTACATTTACTTGCTGTGCCTTTACAATACTGAATGACAGCATACTTAATGCTGTTATGGTTAATTTTATATTCATGTTATAACCAGATTAATGGGTTACGGATAGGTAAATTTCTAATAACTTCTTCTACTTGTGGGTTGTGGTCTAATTTTGCCCAGGTTTGGTACCAGTTTGCCTGCTGATATTCTACCGCACCAAACAATAAAAAAGGTTGTGCAACCGGCCAGTTATCCCAGTACATCACATCGGGTTTTAAAGTCCATTTGCTTTTATCGGCTATAAATGGATACAGGTAGTTGATTCCTTTTTTGATTGATTTGCCATCTGCAGTTTCAAAGTTCCAAAGGTTATCTTTTGGGATAGATAAAATCTGGCAGAGCATCGTCATCGCATCGAGATTGAAGATCGAATAACCATAAGGCTTGGTTCTGGCCATTTCCAAAGGGAAACTACCATCCGCCCCCATTTGATTGGGCAATAGGATGGTTTTATAACTGGTACGTAAAGAATCGAGCATATTTTCGTCGCCACAAAGTCTGGCAAAAGAAGCCACCTGCATGGCCCAACAAGTTGCATGGTTGTTTTTAACCGTTTTCTCCTGGATGCCTGGTTTACTGGTATTTAACCATAAAGTATAGTCGGCGAACCATTTTTTAACTCCTTTAGCCGTATTTGGATCGAAAGCTTTGGCTTTTTGCATCACAAACGCGCCCTGAGCCACTTCCATCAGGTGAATCGTATCGATGATGCCGTAATTACGTCCAGTAAATTTTCCTTTTACTGCCTGTGCAAAAAGCAAATTAGGGTTCATCAGTGTTTCTGCATTGATAAACCAGGCCTGAAAATGTTTAACGGCCTCTTTAACATACTTTTCATCGCCTGTAATTTTGTAAGCGGAGGCTAAAGCGCCTATGATCTTACTGAAACGCACCATGGCTTTGCGGTGAGCTAAAAAGTTATCGGGATTGGTTAATCCATCTCTGTTGATGTAAGGACCGTCAGGGTTTTGCGGATCGGGCCAGAAGTAATCGGCTTCTGAGAAGAAATCGTGTTTTCCTCCAGCGCTCCTTGGCGAAGTAGAAGCGGTTACAGTAATTGGCTTTTGCTGCATAGCCCAGGCAGCTTCGGTCAAAATCTGTTTTTTTAGCAGCGCTTCCGCATGCTTTTTTAAATCGGTTCCTTTCGGATCAGATTTGAGGGATGAAAATGCTATCTCTGTAAAACAGAGCAGCACTAATGATGCACAGGAGATGATTTTTTTCATTGCTTATATATTTGGTCTAGATGTTATAGTGTTGTAAAAACTGTTTTCAAACCTTCAGAACTCACGGATACTGCGCTTTGCCCCTTGTTTAATTTCACTTTGATAATCGCTCTGCCATTGTAAGCCTGCACTTTGCGTGATCCAGACGAAGTGCCTTGATTATCAATTAATTTACCATCACCAGTTAAACCAAAAGTGATCCAGTTAATGGCATCTAAGCACTGTACACCTTTAGCATCAAAAAGCTTTACTTCAGCAGTTGCCACATCATCCTGCTGATCGATTTTCTTCAATTCCATTATAGCAGGTTTGGTCCATTTTTCGGTCTGGTAAGTAAATTTAATTTCGTCGGTTACTGTTTCTTTTCCTTGTTTGGCAATTACTTTAACAGTATTTTCGCCCTTAACAAAAGGAAGGTTCCAGCGCAAGCCTGCTGCAGGGTAATCCTGACTATTGCGTTTTTTGCTGCCGAAACTTTTACCATTTAAGAAAATTTCTGCTTCTGTACAGTTCGAGTATACTTTAACCATTTTCTCTTCGCCTTCGTCGCCCCAACGTACCGGCCAGGTATGTCCATAAATGTGTACCATCGGTTTGTCTGTCCAGTAGGATTGGAAAACATAATAAGCTTCCTTTTTAGTGAAATCGCGTTCTACCACCCCTTTCTGGTTCATGTAAGGCACCGGGTTATCAGGACGTACCGGTGTAGAGAAATCTTTAAAAGGCCAGTAAGCTGTACCGCTTAACCAGGGCATGGTTTCCTGTTCCTTTAAATGCCAATCGATTAAATTGGTGATGTAAGATTCGCTCCAGTCGCCATCTTTCGAAATTCTTGCAGCACCACCATATAATGATGCATCACCTGCCCTTTCATCAGCACTGCCACCAGTTTTAATCTTACTTAAAGCTTTATCAGGGTTTTCTGAATGACGAAGCGCATGGCTGTCTCCTCCCCACTCCACATGTAAAAAACGCTTCACCCTGGCAAACTCATCTTCCGAAGCTTTTTTATAATCAGTATAGGCACCACGATACCAGCCGGCCCAGATAGAGGGTGAATAAACATCTACAATATCACTGCAGAAATCGCAACGGCGGATGGCGGTATAGCGCGATTTATCGAGCTGGTGAGAAAGATCATTCAATTCTTTCATAAAAGCCCTGATTTTTTCTTTGTCAAATTCAGGGAAATCGCCAGGCCAGTCGTTTTCGTTGCCCATTCCCCAAATGATAATGGCAGGATGGTTATAATGTTGCTCTACCATATTGGTAAGCATTCTTTTGGCTTGTTGTTTGTAAATATCGCCGCCTAAACCACCACGGCACCATGGAATTTCTTCCCACACCATTATGCCTAAACTATCGCAAAGGTTTAGTACAATGCGCGATTGCTGGTAATGCCCCAGGCGGATAAAATTAACCCCCATATCTTTCATCATTTGCATTTCCTGGCGGATCATACCTTCAGTCATGGCTGCTGCAACACCTGCATGATCTTCGTGACGATGCGTTCCACGTAACAATAAACGTTTTCCGTTGAGGTTAAAAGGTCCTTTTTCTACAAATTCGATGTTACGGAAACCGATTTTTTCTTCTCCTTTATATTTTCCTGTTGAAGCGATTACTTCATATTGCAAGGTATACTGAAGAGGTTTATCAGTATTCCATAAAACAGGCTTTTTAATTACGATATCCCATAGTTTTAAATCATCCGAAATTTCTATTTTTTTATAGGTTTCATTTACAATTTTCCCATTTGGATCAATCAATTTATATTTAATACTTGCTCCTCCTATATGATCAGGATTATAAAACCTGGCCTTAACACTTAATTTACCCAATTTACCCTGCGCATCTACCTCGGCTTTGGCAAACATTTTATCAACTGAAAGTGATGGTACATAAACCAGGTTGAGGTAGCGGTAAATCCCACCGTAGATATTAAAATCGGATAAATCGGAAGGAATCATTTCGAGATCTCTTGAATTATCGGTCCTTACTGAAACCGGAACTTTACCTTTAAACTGTTTTTGGTAGACATCCGTTTTTTTGAAAGCCGCCACCGCATCGGTAATGTCAACCGTCCATTCATCATAACCACCTATATGGCTACCTACTTTTGTGGTGTATACATAAACTTCAGTTTTTTGTCCGGCACCTTCAAAATGCAAAATGGTTCTTCCACCCTGGTAAGGATTTTCGATGCTAAGCTGCGTACGGTACCAGGCCGGACCCTGATAATAGTTTATGTCAGGATCTACCGCATCCTCTGCATTTACACAATGTGGTAAAGTCACTTTTTGCCAAAGGGGTACGGCTTCCGGATTGCCTGCACCTACGGGACGAACGGCTTCCCAGATCCCACCCAAATCTTGTTTTAAAAACTCCCAATTGTTATTCAAACGAACCGATTGCTGCGCAAACAATAACTGATTGGTAAACAACGTGATGAATAAAACTATGTAACTAACTTGCTTTAACATGTATCTTGAATATTAAACTTTTAAACGCAATTTTTTCTTTTCTAAAAAGTACACGATCCCGATGACCAAAAGGGCGATAAAAAAGGACCTGATGATGCCGCCAATACCTGAACTGAGGAAATGCGGGAAGCGAAAATGAACTAAACTAAAAATAGAATACAGTAAATAAGGAATGAGATAACAGGTTAAAGTACTGGTACCGGCAGGTTTGATTATCTTAAACCAATCTTTTTTCTGTTTTACATCAACGAGGTAAATTAATAGTTCGAAAACGATGATGGTAATGCCCATGCATACGAATATCCAGGCTGGTGTGGCATAAATTTTAGAAATTCCGCCTGCATAAGGCCTGATAAACATGCCAAAAGCAAAAGAAAGAAGACCATAAAAGGTAATCAGGATCCATAAATCGAGGTATTTTTTGTTTTCGATCAGCTTTTTATACATCGAAGTGATCAATACCCCGCCTAACATTAAGGTAATGGAAGAAGCATCGCCGATGATCCATAATCGGTGGTTAAAAATACCTGTATGTGTAGTAATGTTGATGGCTGCAAATGCTACAAAGGCAAGCATGAGTACAAAAATATTTCCTTTGGAAAAAAGATACACAAAAGCAGAAACGAGATAAGCCCAGCCGATAATCCCCAAAATACCCCACCAATGCGGTTTTAAAGCTTCAGGATTTTCTGCCGAACCACCCTTATAGATCAGGGCCAATATTACAATCAATACGATTCCCAAAACGATAAATGCATTCTTTTTAAGTTTAGACATCCCCGCAGGATAATCTAACCAGATTAAAAAGAAGGAAATGGTTAGGAAAATAGTATAAACCGAATAAGGCAACAAGGCCGACTGTTTATCGTAATTTTCTAAATTAACATGAAAAAAGCCCATTACAATTAAAGCCAATGCCCTTAAGGCAATGTAACCAGAAATAGAAAGCAGGTCCGCTCCTTTATTCTTTCTGCCTTGAATTGCATAAGGCAGTGAAAGCCCGACAATAAACAAAAATGCCGGAAAAATCAGGTCCGAAAAACCCATTCCATCTACATCCGCTTCAGTATGTTTTAGCCATTCTGGAATATGTGATACGCCAGCCACGTCGTTCACAAAGATCATCAGAAACATGGTGATGGCCCTTAAAACGTCGATCGATAAAATACGGAGCGGTAACTGGTTCATTATTTAAGGATTAATAGATTTTTCTAAGCTGAACTGCATTTAAAACCGGCTTACCCTTGATGGCATTAAAATCAATTGAAATGCCTTTGCCATTTTGTACGGTAATCCTGGTTGTTTTTTTAACAGCTGTAGTATAACCGAAATCGGCAGCCAGGTTCAGTTTTGGCAAAAATGCTGTTCCGTTGATGGAAACATCGAAAATACGCTGTTCTTCTACCTCTTTTTTATGGTTATTATCTAAATTATAGGCTAAAGCTTCTTTGGTTTCTCCACCAACCAGTTCGGCAAAATAAAGTGCCAGTTCGTATTCGCCATCCGGAACATCGAATTTAAACTGTTTAATGCCTACCTGCTGGGTTTGAAAAACCGGATCGTTATCGGTACCCAAAATATTCTTGTCGCTGCCATAGGTAATACGGTTGTTGGTTCCTTTGTAAGGATCGCCACCTATCCAGCCCCATGCACCTGCTTTATATGGCTGATCGGGCATCCAGAGCTGATGCTCTTTTTCGTCGATATAAAAACGTTTTGAACCCAAAAGAATGTTGATGTTTTTAAAAGGAACGTTGGCATCATTAAACTTAAAAGGCTGCAACTGGAAATTGATATCGGCCTGATCGTTCTGATCGCCGGAAACTACACGTAACTGGTTTTTTCCGTTAATAAAAGGTACCTGCCAATCAATAATGTGATCAACGGCATCTTTTACGCCCAAACTTTTACCATTAACAAAAAGTTCGGCAGATTTTTGGTTTGTAGCCACCTGAACAGGCTGGTTGCTGGTTAAAGCGGCAGAATCTGCTGTACCTGTTCTATCTTTCCATTGCGCGGAAGTAATCTTCAAATAAGGTTTCTTCAATAAATATGCCTGATAAAGAAAATAAGTATCTTTTGGCTCCCGACCTATGGTTAACAACCCTTTATTGTTGATGTGCGGCATGGTTTCTTCGCGGGTTTCGGAGTTGAAATCGGCTAAATTCCAGGCTTCACCACCGGCTACAAATGGCCTGCTTAACATGGCATTTAAATAAACCTGGTTGAATTTGATGCCATACTCTACACTTTTATCAAAACGGATGGGCGAAAAGGAACGGATCCTCGGATCGGCATCTGCTCCGTATTCCGTAACCATAAAAGGTGTATTGGGCAATTCTTTGTGGTGGCGGTCTAAAAATTTGCCGAAATCTTCCGGAACACCTGAATACCAACCAGAATATAAGTTCCAGCCTACAATCATCGGGATTTTGGTTAAACCCACTTTGTTATAAATATCCCAGGCACCGTGGTTAACCAAAAGGGTATATCGGGATGGATCCAGTTTGCGCGTTAAACTATCCAGTTTTTGGGCAAGCCCGCGTACATGATCGAAATAAATCTGTTGACGGGGTTTATCGTTAGAGAATTTTAAACGCAACAAAATTTCGTTCATATAAGCCCAGATGATGATACTGGGGTGATTGAAATTCTGTTTAATCATTTCCGTCTGCATGTTCAAACAGTTGTTGGTAAAAGCTTCTGTTTCAGTAATGGTGTTTACCACGGGAATTTCTACTGACGCCAGAATACCCAAACGGTCGCAGGCTTCTAAAATCTGCGGGTCCTGCGGATAGTGGGCTACTCTTAAAAAGTTTCCGCCCATGGCTTTAAGCAGTTCGATATCTCTGATCTGTAAAGCATCGGGCGTGGCATTACCCCTGTTTTCATAATCCTGGTGACGACTTGCACCCATGATTTTCACAGGTTTATCGTTTAGGAAAAATCCTTTTTCGGCATCAAATTTAAACCAACGGAAACCCAAAGGATTAGAAACCTGATCGATTACGGATTTGGTTTTGGCATCGATAACTTTGGTGACAACGCGATATAAATAAGGATTTTCAGGCGACCATAACTCTGGTTTCTGAATCGACTTAATATCCTGAACCACCACCATATTGCCACCTTTATTGATATTTACAGCGGTAGTTTGATCGGTAACGGTATTACCCTTCGCATCGAAAATGGTGGTAATTACCTGTACTTTTTGATTAACTGTCGAAGCATTATCGATCGAACTTTTAACCTGTACACTAGCAGTTGAAGCCGAAACCTGCGGTGTACTAATAAAAACACCATTGCTTCCGTTCTCTTTTTGCGAAAAATGAACCGGATTGGCAATTAATAGCGTCACATTTCTGTATAAACCACCAAAAAAGGTAAAATCGGCTGTTAAAGGAGGAATATCTTCGTTAAAGCGGTTATTGGCCCTTACTTCGATTACATCATCTTTATAGTTGAGATAAGCAGAAATGGGTACGATAAAACGGGTATAACTACCAATATGTTTGGCTGCAGATTTTCCATTAACCAATACTTCAGCTTCCTGTGCCACACCGTTAAAAACCAAAAAGATATCTTTTCCTCTTGCAGTTTCATCAAGCTTTAATTTACGTTTGTAAATACCCAAACCACGGTAATAACCAGGCGCATCATCTAATACGTCTTTATCGTTCCAGGTATGTGGAATAGTTACTTTTTCTATTGGTCCGTTTTCTTTGTTAAATTCCCATTGATCGTTCAGGCTGATGGTTCTTCGGCCAGCATCCTGGGCAAAGCTGGTTAAGCCCGTACCCGCAGCAATAAGTAGTAATAAAAATGATTTCGCTTTTAACATTCGTTTAGTTTTTTCTCAGGTTATTTGGTTTGTGTTGCCACGGTATGCTTTTTTGACCACAAAGGCACGAAGTCACTAAGCTTCCATGGTCTGTACCCCCACAGACCATTTGTTTATTGTTTTACGACAAAGGTTATCTACGCAAATCCTCCGTGTTTCTGTGTCTCCGCAGCTAACCAACTTTTTTTTGCCACAGATGCACGGAGGACACGGAAAATTTTCCTACTTCTTATCCATGGTCTGTGTCTACACGTACCATTTGTTTAACCTAAGGGTTTATACAAAATCCTCCGTGTTTCTGTGTCTCCATGGCTAACCGACTTTTTTTTTGCCACGGATGCACGGAGTGCATGGAAAATTATTCTATCCATGGTCTGTGCCTCCACATACCATTTGTTTAACCTAAAGGGTTTACACAAAATCCTCCGTGTTTCTGTGTCTCCGTGGCTAACCAACTTTTTTTTGCCACAGATGCACAGAGTGCACGGAAAATGCCCCTATTTCACACCATCTAAAATTCCTTGATAAGCTGCTTTTCGCTGATATTGCGCATCAAATGGCAGTGGCCAATCCAGGCGGTTGTAATTGGAAGGAATCCAGCTATCGGCATCGGTTACATTCCATTGTGTAATGCCATATTGCTGACTTTTAGGAATGGCATTATAAGCTTTAACAATGGTTTTATATTTTGCGGCTTGTTGCTCGCCCAATGCTGTAGTATAAGTCATTGATTGCACATTATCAGGATTTAAGGAAATATCAATCTCTGAAATGTGAATTTTTAATCCTGTAGCCGCTGCTGTAGTAATGGCGGCAATTAAATTGGCATCAGTTTGGGTTACACGGGTATGCATCTGGATCCCGATTCCATCAATGGGAATACCCTTATTTTTTAAACCAGTAACCAGGTTTAGGATGGCAGTACGTTTGGTGGGGCCAAATTCGTGACCATAATCATTGTAAAACAGTAAGGCATTTGGATCAGCTTCGTGTGCATACTGAAATGCCCTACCGATATAATCGGCGCCCAATTTTTGCACCCAGATGCTTGGCCGAATGGTGCCATCTTCGTTAACTGCTTCGTTTACCACATCCCAGGAGGCTACTTTACCCTTGAAATGCCCAACAACAGTTTGGATATGAGTTTTTAATAGATTTTCCCATTCGGCAGTAGTACCCTGAAAATTATTTACCCAATCCGGTAATGATTTATACCAGTTTAGGGTATGTCCGTGGACTCTTTTTCCATTGGCTACGGCAAAATCAACCAGGTAATCGGCATCGCTCCAGGTATAGGCATCTTTTGAAGGATGTACGGATGCAAATTTCATGGCATTTTCTGCCGTAACACTATTAAATTCTTTAATAACCAGATTGCGGTAGTTAGCATTGCTTTTTAAAAGACTTACGTTAATGGCAGCTCCCATAGGGAAAGGCATACTTTTTAATGTAATTTCTTCTGTCAATTGTGTTGGTGTTACCATTCCGGGATCGATACTAGTGCTTTTGTACTTGGCACAGGAGATGGTTAACAGCGACATCGAAATCATGATTTTCGAAGCGAAACTAATTTTCTTTAATCTGTTCATAATTTATTTGTATTTGACCTGTATTTGGTCGTAAAAATCTTTCAGCACAAAAAAGGCTTTCTTTTTCTTGCCTGTTTCGCTGATCAGACCTTTACGGTTCCAGAAATTCTGATAAATAGGGTGTTGTCTGCGTGGTGACCTGAAATCGGTTAAAATCCATGGCGTCATTCCGCGTAAAGCACCAATTTTACTCAATAAGGTAATCTGATTCTTGTATAGGGCTTCCTGATATTCTTCGCTCCAACGGGTATTTTCATCGGCATGGAAACCACCAAGGGCATCGCCACCAAACTCTGTGATCACTACCGGTTTTTTATATTTAATATCGAAATTGTATTTGGTAATTTCTGATGGATTACCGCCCCAATACCAGCCAGCATATTCGTTAAAACTAACAAGGTCGATTTTTTCGCCTAAAGGATCATTTAAAATGATGTTGTTTCCTTCACGGTGCACCTCTAAAGCCGCAGCCACCAAACGGGTATCATCCAAAGAACGGGCAGTTTCGGCTAAATTGCTCATAAAACTTAAACGGGCATCACTTAATGGTGTTTCGTTACCGATCGACCAAACAATTACACTCGCCCGGTTTTTGTCGCGTACAATTAAATCAGTGAGTTGTTGCTTGGCATTGGCGTAGGTTGCAGGATTTGTCCAGCTGATGGTCCAGTAAACAGGAACTTCGGCCCAAACTAATAAACCCATTTCATCAGCAAGGCGGATCATTTCTTCGTTGTGCGGATAATGTGCCAGGCGAACGTAATTACAGTTCATGTCTTTTGCCCATTGCAGCATCATGCGCATGTCGCCTTCTGAACGTAAACGGCCAGCCAACAATGGATTTTCATCATGTAGCGAAATCCCCCTTAAGAAAACAGATTTACCATTTAATAAAATACTGTCTCCATCCACCTGAATGGTGCGGAAACCAATTTTATCATTGATATTTTCTTTGTCGGTTTTAATGTTTACCGCGTAAAGTTTCGGGCTTTCCGGCGACCATAAATTCAAATTATTCCAGGTAAACTCATCAGCAATTTTACCTTCTGAATCGGTTTTATATTTCTTTTCTAATTTTAACTCCGGGATAGATAACGTAATCTCCTGACCTGCGGTTGCATCGGCCAGTTTAACCGAAAAATTTAACAGGTTTTTGTTTCCTTTAACCAACTGAAGTTTATAATCGTTGATGAAATGCTCTGGAAATTCGGCCAGAAAAACATCACGGGTAATGCCCCCATAATTCCACCAATCGGTGTTTACTGTAGGGATTTCATCCTGTTTACGGATGTTATCCACTTTAAGTACGATTGAATTTTCGCCTGCTTTTAAGTTATTGGTTACATCAAACTGGAAAGGTGTAAAACCGCCTTTATGTACGCCCAGTTTTTTACCGTTCAGGTATACATGTGCTTCGTAATTTACTGCACCGAAATACACGAAATATCTTTTCCCTTTTTCGGGTTTGGCATCGAACTTTTTGCGCAACCAAACATTGCCTTCATAAAGTTCCAGCTTTTCTGATTGTGAGTTCCAGTCGCCGGGAACATTCATTTGCGGGGAATGATCAAAATCATATTCGATCAGTTCTGATTTATCTTTTTGAACCTTATCATCAAAATAACCACCTGTTCCTGTTTTCGATTGATCGAATGGCTCATGGCGGTAATCGTAATAACCGTTTTCGTAAGGATCTATAATATAGTTCCACTTACCGTTCAGGCTCTGAATTTTACGGGCCTGGATATTCTGTATAGCGGTAACCTGACCGTAACTGATTGAAGAAAGGAGCGAAAAGCAGATTAAAAATACGCTATAGGTTGTTTTCAGCATAACTTAAGTTTTAATATTAATTAATTGATCGTTCCCAAAACTAACAATTAATTAACGGACGGTGTTTCCACCGCCCGCCTAAATTTGAGCAAAATCTAGTTTTTTATTGATATCCCGGGTTTTGTCCTAAACTCGGAGCTTTGTTTAATTCGGTCTGAGAAATCGGATAAAGATAATTTCTCGCTGCAAATACTCTATTCTCTACTGTAAAAGGGGTATAAGTAAAAGTAGTTGCAGATAATGGGGTAATTCTCATACCTGTAACTGGTTTATTAAAAGTAATTTCTCCTTCTTTCCACCTGCGTACGTCATAAAAGCGATGCTCTTCGAAACACAGCTCTACCCTGCGCTCGCTATGAATCCGTTTGCGCAATTCGTCTTTTGCTGGCGCTACATAACCGTTACCGGCGGCATTGGTGGTTTGCAATGCCGGCATGGCTACCCCTGTTCTGTTACGGATCAGGTTTAACACCCTTAAAACTTCGGTTTGTCCGGCTATGCCCTGTACTTCGTTTACGGCTTCAGCATAATTCAGGAGAATTTCAGCATACCTGAATAAAATCCACGGACGGCGGATATTGGTTGCTGTACCTGTCCAAACAGCACTTTCACTTAAATATTTACGCATGTAATAACCCGTTTTTGTGGCATTTACATTAAGTCCTAAGCCATCTTTACCGCCCACAAAAGTTTCTACAGGTTTCCCTTTAAAATTGTTGGCCGCCACAACGGGCTGTACCGAGGCGGTATTAAACATCACGGTGAAAGCTAACCTTGGATCGCGGTTGGCATAGGGGTTTGTGGCTACATAACCCGAACTGGCATCAGTAATGGGCCTTCCAGTTGTTTTCATTTCAAAAGCATCCACCATTTCCTGAGTTGGATTGGTACGGCCTGTTGCACCATCATAACTAATTGGTGCATTAGTGCTTTCGATGGAATTGGTATTTAGCGTTTGAGTAGCAAAGATAACTTCTGTGTTATAGGCTGCTCCAGAGACATTCCACAACCAAATGTTGGGATAAGAGGAGTAAATATTATGTTTACCGGTATCCATCAGCCTTTTGGCTGCATCAAGGGCAGCCTGCCATTTGGTAACATCGTTGGTTGGATTATATTGCGGACTGGCTGCATACAACAACATCCTCGATTTTAGTGCCATAGCCGAAGTTTGTGTAGCCCTGCCACGGTTGGTGGTATTCCATTCGGATGGCGAAAGTGGCAACCGGGTTATAGCCGCTTCACAATCTGCAGAAATCTGTGCCACACACTGATCGAAAGTATTTCTGGGTACATCAAGTTTGTCGCTAATGGTTAACGATTTGGTTACAATGGCAAAACTTCCGTAACGTTTAAGCAACTCGAATTCGAAAAATGCCCTTAAAAAATAAGCCTGACCTTTTAAACGCTCTATTTGTGAGGCATAAGTCTGATTTTCGGCTATGTTGGCGGGCAATACTTCATCAATTGGAACAATGGCACTACCGTCAACCTTTTCGAGGAACATATTTGCTTTTCTGATGCCCACGTACATATCCACATAAACATCATCAAAGGTTCTCACCGGACTCCAGGTACCATTGTTTAGTGTAGAAATTGAGGCATTTAAATTGGAATTTACCGCTTCATCAGTTCCGGATGCCAGTAGTGCACCATCGCCAAGATTATATCGGTCAGAAACAACAGAATATACATTGTTTAGGAAATTCCTCGCATAATCGGGGTTTGCCCATAATTGTGCCTCGGTAATATCGTTAGTCCCGCTAAAAGATCCATCCTGAAGAAAGTCATCTTTTTTACATCCAGCTACCTGTAAGGTTACAAAGGTAAGGACCAGATAAAATATATTTTTTTTCATCTTTTTTTTATTTATTTCAACGGTGATGAAGCTATCATGATTTTAAGCATATCTTATTAGAAAGTTGTAAAATCATGATGGTTTCATTGTCTTATCTTTTAAAATTTCAAGTTCAACCCAAGTGAATAAATTTTCATATAAGGATATGAAGCATTGTATCCCGATTCGGGCAATTCCGGATCGATAGGTAAATCGCCAAGTTTATCAAACGTTAACAGGTTTAATCCACCTACATAAAAACGGAGCTGTGAAATTTTTAGCCTTTTGATAAATGCCGGAGATAGTGAGTAACCTAATTCAACATTTTTTAACCTGATGTAATCGCCGGAGCGGATCCAGAAATCTGAGTTGGCCGTGTTGTTCCCCCTATCAGTTAATAATAACCTAGGATAAGGAGCACTTGTATTGCCTGGCGTCCACCTGTCTACACTAAACTGGCTTAAGTAACCATTATTCGCGTTACCCGAGTTAACCAGATTTTGAATAGTGATTGAACGGCCGCTGGTGCCCTGAAACAAGAAATTAAGGTCGAAATTTTTAACTGATACTGAAGCACCAAAACCAAAGAATGCTTTTGGCACAAAGTTGAAATCGGTTCTTACCCGGTCAAGGTCGTTAATCTGGCCATCACCATTCTGGTCAACATATTTGATATCCCCTGGCTTTACGGATCCGGATAACATCTGTTTTGGTGAAGCATCAATTTCTGCCTGCGATTGGAAGATCCCATTGGATATCAACATGGTAGAAATATAACCTGCTCCGGTAGTTGCAGTTGCTGCAGGCGAAATCACACTCGAAATTGGGTGCCCCAATTGTTTTTGATATGAGGGTAAACCGGCTCCTTCGTTTATGGCAAGGATTTTACTTACATTATAGGTAAAGTTCCCGAAAACGTTCAGGTTGACTGCGCCTATTTTTTTGTTGTAGTTGATACCCGTTTCGAAGCCCCGATATTCAGCTTCTCCTTCGTTAACATAAATTAAACTCTGACCGAGTAAACTTGGCAGTAAAGAAGCCGTAGTTAAATCTTTTCTGTCTTCGTAAAAATAATCGGCACTGATTGATAATGATTGCTTGAACAATTTGGCATCGAAACCAAGACTGGTTTTATAAGCTTTTTCCCAGGTTAAATCGGGATTGGCCAAAGCCAGTTGTCCGGTTCCGCTCACCCCAGTAAAAGCAGTACCAAAATTGTAACCTGTTGTGCTTCTGCTGTAGAAATCGTTAAAGGCAAACCTTCTGGCCGAGCCAATGGCATCGTTACCCACTAAACCATAAGAGCCCCTGATTTTTAACAGGTCTAAGAAACTGCCGGATCCTTTCATAAAATTCTCATCAGAGATGATCCATCCAGCAGATGCAGCAGGAAAAAAACCATATCTTTTGCCAGGAGCAAAGTTCTCAGAGCCCGAATAATTAGCCGTTACATCAACAAAATAACGTTGTATAAAATTGTATGATAGACGGTTAGACCAGCCTTCTCTTCGAACATCCAAACTTCCGAATGAAGATAAATTTGCCCTCGAAACCCTGGTTGAGAATTTGATATCGTGTTTACCGAAAGTACGGTTGTAATCCAAACCAGCCCAGAACTCACTTTTTTTAACGTTACCAGAAAATGCATTCCCCTGGTAGTTTACCTTGCTTGCGGTACCAAATGGCGAATAAGTACCATCTGCATTAAGTACTGCGGTTGCATAAGTTTCTGCAAAACCTGAGCGATACAAACCTGCAATATCATAAGCATAAAAAACCTCGCCAGATAAACCTTTTAAAATACCGTCCATTTTTTGGCGGGCACTGATGGTTGCAATCATGTTCCGCATTAAATCGGTACTAGCACCTCTCGATTGCATCATGGCCAGTGGATTGCTTTGCTGATAAACAGATGTTCCACCATAAGATCCGTTAGGATTTAAGATCGGGAAAGCATTTGCAGGTGTAGAATATACCGCAGTTAAAAAAGTACCTGTACCTGCATTTGGGAAAGTTAGGGTGGTAATCCTGCCGCCAATATCTAAAGCTACATCTAAATTTTTGTTTACGTGCAGATCTAAATTGGTACGGAGGTTATAACGGCTAAAATCGGTATTGGCATCGTAGGTTTCGCTATTTCCACCTTTATAGAAGCCACCTTGCTGGTAAGCACTTAATACAGTATAATACTTGATAAATGCATTACCACCAGTTACTGAAGCCACATAACGTTGTGTTGGCGCTACTCTTTTTGTAAAATCCCTTACAAAGTTGTTGTTCGGATATTTAATCGGATCAGAACCATCCTGATAAGCCTGTAAAGCAGCAGGACCATACACAGCCGTACCACCACTGTTTATCGATGCTTCATTATAAAGTGTAGCATAAGAGTAAGCATCTAAAGGGGCTGTAATCTGCAACGGAGCCTGTAAACCGGCCTGTGCATCGAAACTTACTTTGGTAGAAGTTGCACTGCCACGGCGTGTTTTTACATAAATTACACCATTACCACCATACATACCATACCAGGCCAGTGTTGCCGCATCTTTTAATACACTTACGCTTTCAATTTCATTTAAATCCATCGAGGTAAAATCCCTCTCAATACCATCTACCAGTACCAATGGTTCCTGGTTGCTGTTGTAAGATGAGCGGCCCCTAACTAAAAAACTCGATGCATCGTAGCCAGGTTGTTGTGAGCCACTTGGATATACTGCCAAACCTGCCAGCCTGCCGGTGAAAACATTGGTTAATGAAGACGATGGGATCTGAGGCAGATTTTCTGCTTTGATGGTACTGATGGTTGCGGTAACCTCTCGTCTTTTTCTAACCCCAAAAGGAATATACACCAAATCATCATCTCCGGCATCAACCAAAGATTTGGTTAAAACCACATCGGCTTTACTTACCTCAGCTGCTGGTTTTAATATCGTTCCATACCCCAAAAACTTAAATACAATTACATCGCTGCTTGTTGCATCTATTGAAAAAGTACCATCCGTACCAGTATAAACAGCTTTATTGGTTTTATCCTCCTGAATGAAAATGGCTACACCAGGAAGCGGTTTTTTATCCTGATCTACAACTTTCCCGGTTATGGTCAACTTTTCATCAGGTTTTTGCCCATAAACACTCAGCATTCCTGCCATCATGAATAAGAGACATATAATATATTTTGATTTTATAAATTTCATTTTGAAAATCTTTAGCGTTATATGATTAAATCAACTATTCCCAGCCCGGATTTTGTGTTAAGGCTCCTTTACTTTTATATATCTCTGCTCTGGGGATTGGGTAAAGATTTTGTGCCTCTGTCCAGCTTTTTTGAAAGGTTGGGCCAAGCACTATTAGCGTGTAGGTAAAACTACCATTGGTATTCTTCACCACATCCATACCTTTCATAGGGATAGCGATGGTTTGTGAGCCGATTTTCCAGCGCATAATATCATACCAGCGGTGATCTTCAAAAGCCAACTCTATAGCACGCTCGTGGCGGATAGCTATACGCATTTCATCCTGAGTCATGTTATCTTTAAGTCCATAACCATAAGTACCTGCACCCTGCGAAATCCCTGCACGTTTACGAAGGGCCACAAGCTGTGCATAAACGCTTGCATCAGGTCCAACAGCCTCATTCTGTGCTTCTGCATAATTCAGTAATATTTCGCCATAACGGAAATACAGGTAATTCAGTAGTGTTGTACTTCCGCCAACAGTCCTGTACACTTCAGGCCAATATTTTTTGCAATAATAACGCGTTGCGGTGTACGTAATGGTTGTACTGTAATCTTTACCGTATGATACTTTACCGGTAGCATCTGTGGTGGTCCACATTTCGATTTTTCTACCCTGCCATGCTAAATCGTTGTAAATAATGTTGTTGTAAAAACGTGGCTCACGGTTTAAATAGGGCTTTTGCGGATCGTAACCAGAAGTAGGATCGGTTATGGCTTTACCATTGGCCATTTCGTACATATCTACGTGGTTTTGAGTAGGATTCATCTGTCCCTGAGCACCACCGGAACCAGGCGACATCGAAAAATCCTGCATCATCTCTCCAGCTAAAGGAGTTGGTCCTTTGATCCGCATCATGATATATTCTGGTGAGTTTGGAAGATTTAACAAATCGCCATAAGTGGCTTGTAGCGAATACGCTTGTTTAGCCAAACCATCAACGCCTTTCATTACTTCGGCAGCAGCAGTAGCAGCAGCCTGCCATTTGGTTTTATCGTTATTTGGATTATTTAACGGACTTGCAGCATACAATAATACGCGTGCTTTTAATGCCAGCGCAGCACCTAGTGTTGGGCGGCCATAATTAGAAGCACCATAATCCGTATCAGTACCCAGTTTGGTAAGTGCAACTTCAATATCTTTTAGGATAAAATCAGTTACCTGAGCAAAAGAACTTCTTGGTATACTGTTCATATCATCGGTAACCGCATACACTTTATCTATAATGGGTACGCCACCAAACCTTTTGGTTAACTCAAAATAAGATAAGGCACGCAGGAAACGCATTTCGCCTTCTACACGTTTGGCATCAAAAATTGGAACGGAAGCATTTGGAGATGGAGGTACCTCTCCTATCCTGGCCAACATTTTATTTTCTACCGCAATGCCGGCATACATCAGTTTCCATACGCCATAAATGTCGTTTAACGATGGTCCGTTAGAATGATCATGGTATAAACCTCTGTTTAAGGAAGTTACCGAACCCTCGGAATTTCCCGAAACTGCCTCGTCAGAAGCCTGAGCAGTACAACCACGGTGATCGTTAAAACGCACATATTTGGTAATTACATAATTATAGGCGTTATCTGCAAACCTTGCGGCCAATGCCGGATCTGCAAAAATTTCATCCTCACTAATGGCAACCCCTGGCGTACGTTCTAAATAATCTTTTTTACAAGAAAAAGAGATGAGTGTTAATAAAAGAATTGCTGTAAATATTTTATAATTTTTCATTGTCTTAGAATTGAACGTTTAAACCAAAATTGTAAACCTTTGATGTTGGATAAATCGATTGCAATGGAAATGCAGTATTAATGGTGTTTACGTTTTCAGGATCTGTATAAAATTTATACTTCGTCCAGGTGTAAAGATTCTGCCCCTGTACAAAAACCCTCACATTGCTTAACTTCAATGCTGTGGCCCACTCTTTAGGTAAGTTCCACGCAAATTCTACGTTTCTGATTTTTAAATAAGAAGAATTCTGTAAAGTGAAATCGTTTAAAGCATAGTTTAAAGATGCTGTTCCTCGTGCATGTATAACCGGCCAGGTTGCGGTTGCTGCAGTTGCAGGTGTCCAGGAATCGAGCATAAAAGGATACATTTGCTGCCCGTTATTCTGTTCGTTCAGAATCACATTTGAACTTACGTTTCCAACGCCCTGGAATAATACAGAAAGCGAAAATCCTTTGTACAAAACACGTGGACTAAAGCTATACACGTACTCAGGAGTATTGGTATGGCCAATAGCTTTTTGATCTAAACTGGTAATGATACCATCACCATCTAAATCTTTAAATTTTAAATCTCCCGGGATCGGTGAATAACCCTGTAATTTTGGAGAAGCGGCAATATCGGCTGCCGATTGGAAGAAACCATCTGTTGCATATCCAAAAAACTGGCCAACACTGGTGCCTTTTCTTACCAATGAAGGTGGCAGACCATCTGGTTCATCATTTTCTACAATTCTGTTTTTAGCATAACTCAACTGGGCATTAAGGCCAAGCGTTACACTTCCAACCTGTTTTTGATAATCAAGCTCAACCTCGTAACCTTTGTTATAAACGATTCCTTTGTTGAAATTTGGATAGGTATGTCCATAAAGGGCAGAACCACTTAAAGATGGCGTTAAGATATCTCTTCTGGTTTCGTCGAATAAATCAACTGTTACTCTTAAGTTATCTTTAAATAAACGCGCTTCAAAACCTATGTTACGTTTAGTGCCAGTTTCCCATGTTACTATCGGGTTTCCCAGATCATTTCCGGTTGCACCAAAAAACTGTGGATCCCTGATCAGAATGGTTGGATAATTGGTAATGGAATTTGGATTTCCGAATGGCGCTACCTGACCACCTGCTGTGGTAGTGGTATAAGTAGAATAACTGGTTAAGAATAAGAAACGGCTATCCGAAATCCTGTCGTTACCAACTAAACCATAACTACCCCTGATTTTTAAATAAGATAGAATATCATTCTTTTTCCAGAAGGGCTCATTGGTTAATGTCCACCCTGCCGATACTGCCGGGAAGAAACCATAACGCAAGCCCTGGGCAAAATTTTCTGACCCATTGTAAGAAGCATTGAACTCCGCAAAATAACGTTCGTTATAATTATAGGCTACGCGGCTGGCAATACCTTGTGATGCTTTTGGAGGAGCGGTAAATGCGGTGGTACCTGTTGATTTAATCAACTGCCTTGTACCCAATAATAAGGCACTAACATTGTGTTTTCCAAAATCGCGGTTATAATCAAAGCCCGCTTGTAGATTCATATTGGTACTTCCTTCAGTTACACCGCCATCTTGTACGGCACCTAAAGGCTCATCACGGTTGCGCGTATCAGTTGATAAAGTAGCTTCGCCAGTAGCCGGATTATACACATAAGCAGCCCAGTTGGCATTTCTTCTTTCGGTATTGTTATAATAAGAATCGTAACCAAATACTGTTTTAAAGCCTAATCCTTTAGTAATGAAACCTAATTTGTAATTCAGGTTAAATGTACTTTCAATGGTGTTATTATCATCGTTACGTGTTCCAAAACGTGTTAAAACCGCGTAAGGATTCCAGATATTGGTACCCACATTCGGGTTGGCCGTTATCCTCCCATCGGGTAAAGTTACCGGATAGGCATAAGCCGGAACCTGCAGAATACGCGAAATCATTCCTTCAATCGTATCGTAAGAGAAGGCAGAAGAAGACCTTAAACCTGCAGGCTGATAACGATCGGCAAAACGCCCGCCCAATTTAATCCCAACGGTAAAGTCTTTATTCAGGGTTAAATCTACGTTCGAACGGAAATTATAACGGTTATAATTTGGAACTGTATTAATGCCGTAAGGGGAATCGAACTTCTTGAAAATCCCGTCCTGAAAAGCATAACCAGCTGAAACAAAATATTTCGCAATTTTTGTTCCACCGGTGATGTTGATGTTGTGCTGTGTTTGTGAATAATATTTTTTGGTTAAATAATCAAACCATTGCACATCAGGATAACCGATCGGGTCTGATTTATCCCTGAATTTCTGTATCTCCGCATCAGTAAAAAATGCAGGTTTACCATCATTCAGGTAAGATTGATTTAACAGAGTGGCACTTTCCAAAGCCGGAAGCCCAACAGCTAAACCTGTATAGGTTTGCAGCGCATAATTGCCTGTATAAGTAACTTTTGGTGCACCAATTTTACCTTGTTTGGTTGTTACCACAATAATACCATTGGCACCACGGATACCATAAATGGCTGTAGAAGCTGCATCTTTTAATACCGTTATGGTTTCTATTTCGCTGGCATCCACATCAGAGAAACTCGGACGTTCAACCCCATCAACCACTACAATAGCAGCATTATTAGCACCATAAGTGGCTACCCCCCTAACTTTTAACTGGGCACCATCTGCACCCGGCTGGCCACTGGTTTGTACGGCCAATAAACCCGGCAAACGACCTATTAAACTATTGGTTGGGTTTGGTGTAGGCGACTTCATGATCTCTTCAGAGTTGATTTGTGCAATGGCTCCGGTTAAGGTAGATTTTTTCTGTGCACCATAACCAACCACTACAACTTCATCCAAACCCTGAGAATTATCTTCGAGCACAATGGTTAAGCTACTTTTGCTATTTACAGCAACCTCTTTGTTAATGTATCCAATATAGGTAAAGCTTAATGTCGCATTTTCTGCAGCCTTAATTGAAAATTTACCGTCATTATCGGTTACTGCTCCTATTGTGGTGCCTTTAACCCTTACACTTACGCCTGGCAAGGTAATTCCTTTACTATCTTTTACCGTACCGGTTACAGTACCCTGTGCATAAGCAGTAGAGGAAGAGCTGATCAGAAAAAAGAAAGTTAAGATATAAAGCACTCTAGCCCATTGAATTTTCTCAAATCCAATGCAGGTAAAAGTCTTCTTCAAATTGTAAAGTCTATCCATAATTGTTATAAAAAACTAAATCTATCCGGTTAAAATTTAATGTTTAGGTAATAGTCAGACAGGTAGATTTACATGGGTAAATCCATTAAGTCCATTCAAAATGTGTATATCATATTGCCTTTCGGGAGTCAGATCGGCGTGGTAGAAGAAGACAGGGTTTAGTTTGCTTTAAGCATCCTGGGGATTGTACGATTTTGTTTTGAAAGCGTAACATTTTGGAGGCAAAGCGAAATTCGTTCCTCCATCTAATCTTGATACTCCGGTAAAAGCCCTTTTTAAACTGAAGCAAGTGTGAGATGATTTCATCATGTTTATTTGGTTAGTTTGTGTTAGTGGTAACGAATTTAGAAAAGCTAAAAAGATTAAAACGTTTTAAAATAGTCCAAAAGGCAATAAAATCGATTGAAACTACATTTCAAACGTTTGAAATAATTCCATTTTTTTTCTTAACTATGCATTGAGATTGGAAAAGATGACGAACAACACCCCTGTTACACTCAAGTTCTTGGCTGAAAAGTTAAAGATGTCAGTATCAACAGTATCAAAAGCCCTTAATAACTACCCCACCATTAACGAATACACTAAGAAGCGGGTACAGGAAATGGCCCGCGATCTGCATTTTACCCCAAATAAATCGGCCATTAACTTAAAGGAAAAAAAATCGCGTATTATTGGTATTATCTTACCCAACCTTTTAGATCATTTTTTTACACGCAGCATTTATGGCGTAGAGCAGTTTGCTACACAAAACGGATATAATGTGATCATCAGTCAATCGCATGATGACCTGGAAAAAGAAATACAATCTGCAAATATGTTGCTCAGAAGCCGTGTTGACGGTTTAATCGTAGCGATATCGAAACATACACAGGATTTTGCCCATCTGGATCAGTTCGAAAACATGGGTATCCCGGTAGTTTATTATACCCGTAATCCGAGCTTCAATTTAAGCTGCCATAAAGTATTGGGCAATACCTTCCAGGGCTGTTACCAGGCAACCAAATTTTTGATCGACAGAGGTCATAAGAAAATCGCTTATTTAGGCGGACCGAAAATGATCAATTTTACACATGATCGCTTTAACGGTTATATTAATGCATTAAAAGATAACCAGGTGCCTTTTTCAGCTGAATTAGTGGCTTATACCGATTTTGATAAAGAAAATACAGTTTCGGCAATTAAGAACTTATTTGCCAACCCGGAAAATATGCCAACAGCTCTTGTTGCTTTTAAAGAGCCTATTTTATTCGATGCCATCAAATACCTGAGATCGATCAACCACCCTAAATTTAACGAAATCGAGTGTATCGGTTTTGGCAATACCTCGTTTATCAGCTACCTCGATTCTCCACCTATTGCCTCAATAGAAGAAAATCCTGAATCGGTAGGCGAAAACGCAATAAAACTATTGCTTCAGCTGATCAATAAAGAAATCGATATTCAGAACTACCAAAAAGTAATGGTAGATTGTAAGTTGATTGTGCACGGGTAAAGCGATGAGCGCCTTGCGTTCGGCGTGTGGCACTTTAAACTATTCTATTAAAGTATTTCTTTTCTGCGCAATCTGTGGGAAAAACTATGCACCAAATCTTAATGTCTCTTAACTCCTTAATGGTAAAAAAAACCTTATTATAATTATTCAGCATTAAGTAGTTGAGATAATTAATATAAACTTACTTTATGGTCTAACTGCCAAATAATGAAAACTTATTCTTCAACTGATTGCGACGGTTTTCATTATACACAAACGCTGCTACAATTAATAAACCGGCAACACCTTCAAAAGCCACAACCACTTGCGTGCCGAAAAGATGTGCCAAATAACCCATTAATAAACTTCCGATCGGCAATACCCCCTGATAGGCCATGATATAATAACTTAAGGTCCTGCCCCTCATCACATCATCAGCATGAGTTTGAAGATAAGTATTGATAGATGAAGTTTGTGCCATTAAACCCAGTGCCGCTAATCCGGTACAGATTAAAGCCAATATTAACGATGGCGATATGGCCAGTGCAACTACTGATATGGCCAATAAAATCCCCGACATCATCACGATTTTCTGCAGGCTCTGACCTGCTTTTAAAGTGGCCATATAAATGGCTCCAAAAAACGCCCCAAATCCGGCCGCACTTTCAAACCAGCCAAAAGTTGTTGCATTACCGTTAAATATATCTTTCGCAAACACAGGAAGTAAAGTGGTAAATGGAATGACTAATAAACTCGAAGCAGCCATCATCAGCACCATAGAGGCCAGATCAGGAGATGATTTCAAATAATCATAACCCTTTTTAAGATCAATCCAGATATTTTCTTTAGATTTTTGATGTTCAGTCAGTTTTAATTTCATCATCACCATACAGCCCAGCACCGCGATAAAACTGACAAAGTTGATCAGAAAACAGATATCCTCGCCCAAAGTACTCAAAATTACCCCTGCCAGTGCCGGCCCGATCAGCCTTGCCGCATTAAACATCGAAGAGTTAAGCGCAATGGCATTTGGTAAATCTTCTTTATCATCAATTAAATTTACCATTAACGATTGTCGTGCCGTTACGTCAAAGGCATTCACTAATCCCTGAACCAGCGAGAGCGCCGCGATCCAGAACATATCGTACACTTTAAACCAGATCATTAAAGCCAGTGCACCTGCTTGTAGCATCAGGATGACCTGGGTAATCACCAAAATTTTATACTTGTTATGCCTGTCAACATAACTCCCTGCGTAAGGTGCAAGCACCAATGAAGGGATTAAACTTAAAAAAGTAATCAGCCCCAATAAAAATGCTGAACCTGTTAAACGGTAAACTAACCAGCTGATGGCTACGCGCTGCATCCATGTACCAATTAATGAAATAGCCTGACCTGTGAAAAATAACCTGTAATTATAATGCCTTAGCGAACGAAAAATACTCATGTTTAAAATAGTAAAGTAACTTTACAAATTTATAAAAATTTACCCAAACCTTAAAACCAAAAAACCTTACTTTTATCACTTAAAAATCATAAATTAAAGATTTCATGAAATTATGTTGAGTTTTGATAAAAAATAAAAGCTTATATTTGTAAAGTTTATTTACCATTAATATGCCCACTCAAACACAAGAGATTGCAGCCAGATTAAGAAGTACAGTTACCCGGCTAACCCGCCAGTTGCGCAGACAGAACGTAAGTTCGGAGTTTAGCAATGCCGAGCTGTTAACCATGTCGCTACTCGAACAACACGGCAAAATGTTATCGACAGAGCTTGCTGATATGGAAAGGGTATCTAAACAGGCCATTTCGCAGATCATTAACCGTTTATTTGATGCAAAATGCGTGGAGCGTTTTCCAAGCGAAGAAGATAAACGCAAAATATTTATCGGTTTAACCAAACTGGGCGAAAAACACATTATTGCCAGTAGAAAAATTAAAGAAGAATGGCTGGCACAAACATTGGAAAAAATATTTTCTTCTGAAGAGATCAACCTGATACAGGCTTTCCTCCCACTCCTTTCGCGCCTGGTAGAACACAACGGAACAAGAATATAGTTTTACTTTTTCGTTCGCCAAATAAGCCTTATCTTGCAGGAGAATATGGCATTATATTTTACATCAATAAATTCGGGGAGTAACGGTAACTGTTACTATGTGGGGAACGATAACGAAGCCGTTTTGGTTGATGTTGGCCTCACCTGCAAAGAAGTGGAAAAGCGCATGGAACGCCTTGGCTTATCGGTAAATAAGGTGAAGGCAATTTTTATCTCTCACGAACACAGCGACCATATTAAAGGTTTAGCTGTTTTTGCAAAAAAGCACAAACTTCCGGTTTACATCAGTACACCTACCTTAAAAAGCAGCCGGCTTTTGCTCGACTCCAATAATACGTTTCCACTAAACCACCTCCAAAACATCCAGATCGGAAATTTAAAAATCTCCGCATTTTCTAAATTTCATGATGCTGCAGATCCTTACAGTTTCACGGTAGAATGTAATGATGTTAGGGTTGGGGTATTTACCGATATTGGTGCAGTATGCGACCGCTTGATTACGCATTTTAAAAATTGCCACGCCGCATTTTTAGAGGCAAATTACGATACCGATATGTTGCAGAATGGCCGTTATCCTTATTTCTTGAAACGAAGGATTATGGGCGGTCACGGTCACTTAAGCAACATGCAGGCCTTGGAGCTTTTTATGAACCATAAACCTGAATACATGAGCCACTTGTTACTGAGCCATTTATCGAAAGACAATAACGATCCGGAACTGGTTGAAAGCTTATTTAAAAGCGTTGCGGGCGATACTTTTGTAAAAGTAGCTTCGAGATATGAAGAAACCGAACTTTATTATGTTGGAGTCAATCAAAATACAACAGTTTCCTATACATTTGATCCCAGTCTTTATCAGCCAGAGCAGCTTAACCTGTTTTAACATCAAAAAGTCAAAAACAAACTGCCTTTTTGTTACAAAGCCATTTATTTTAAGTGTTTGATGCCTATCGAGCCCAAAAAGCATATAGTTTGATCTAAAAAATTAAAATAATTTCAATTTTCCGAAAACATTTTATTTATACAGGGGTTATATATACACTTCATAAATAGTTTGTTTGGTTTAATTGGGGCTTATGGATTTAAGCCCCTTTCTCTTGCCCAGAATTTTCCAATCAGCTAATATATAATGTATAAAAAAAGGCAAAATAGCTAAACCACTTTACCTTTTAATATTTGAAGAAGCAAAAGATTATTCCCTCTTACATTTTCCATTTTATACCTTTCTACAGGTTTTTAACAATCACTTCGTCTGTAGGTTTTGTTTTAGAACGGAAACGGTGTACCAACTCTCCTTTTTCGTTAATCAAAAATTTCTCAAAATTCCATTTAATATCACCTTGCTCTTCGGTATTGGTTTGCGAGGTTAAATATTTAAACAATGGACTGATGTCATCTCCTTTAACGCTGCTTTTTTCGGCCAGCAAAAACGAAACATTGTATTTTCCGGTACAAAACTCTTTAATCTCGGCATTGGTAGAAAATTCCTGTCCACCAAAATTACCTGCCGGAAAACCGATCAACACGACTTTGTTGCCATATTGTTTCTGAAGTTTTTCCAGATCTTCATACTGTGGTGTAAAACCGCATTTAGATGCTGTGTTAACAATTAAGATTTTTTTGCCTTTAAATTTAGAAAGTTTGATTTCCTTACCATCAATGGTTTTAAAGCTGAAATCGTAAACATTTTTTGGTGGCGACACCAATAAGTTTAATAAGATTAGAATTGTGCTGATCATCGTCGTTTTTATTTTATATACGAATATAAGTACAAATCGGTTGCTTTGATGTAATGTGGCTGTAAATTATGTGATGGAAGATGTAAAAGGTAAGCTGGAATTAACCGAACCCCTGTTTATAAACCTGATAAAGCGGAAAGCCCGGAGCGCAGCGAGGACTTGAAGCGATAGCAGGACTGCTCGCTGCCACTATAACAGAACCTTGCCTTTCCAAAACAATATATTAACAAGGAACTGGTTGCTCCCCATATAAACCTTGCAGGTTTTAAAAACCTGCGAGGTCTTATACAGAAGATTAAAACCCGATTAAAATCACCTGATAAACCAACATAGTTTACTAACATTTAATAAAAAAATCGTATAAAAATCCACTCAGGTTTGGATTTATGCTTTAATTATAGCTTTATTTGCACAAAAACGTATTTCATGGCCAAAAATTTATTAATCGTCGAGTCACCCGCAAAAGCTAAAACTATAGAAGGATACCTGGGAAAAGATTTCCTGGTGAAATCAAGCTATGGCCATATCAGGGATTTAGTGAAAGGCGATATGGCGATTGATATTAAAAATAATTTTGCCCAAACCTATGAGGTACCTGCCGACAAGAAAAATGTCGTCGCCGAATTGAAAAAACTAGCTAAGGAAGCCGAAATGGTATGGCTGGCATCCGATGAAGACCGTGAGGGAGAAGCCATTTCCTGGCACTTATTCGAAACTTTAGGCCTGAAAGTAGAGAAAACAAAACGTATTGTTTTTCATGAGATTACCAAACCCGCCATTTTAAAAGCGATTGAAAGTCCACGTGGAATCGATTATAATTTAGTAAATGCACAACAGGCTCGCCGTGTATTGGATAGATTGGTTGGTTTCGAACTTTCTCCCGTTTTATGGAAAAAAGTAAAACCATCACTTTCTGCAGGTCGTGTACAATCTGTTGCAGTACGTTTAATTGTAGACAGAGAAAGAGAAGTTTTAAACTTTAATGCAGCTGCTGCCTATAAAATTACCGCACAATTTTCTACAGGTAAAGGAAAAGAAATGGTTAAGGCAGAATTGCCGCAACGTTTTGAAAGCGAAGCAGATGCAGAAAAATATCTTCAGGACTGTATAAATGCTAAATTCGATATTACGAGTTTAGAAACGCGCCCGGCAAAACGCAATCCGGCTGCTCCTTTTACTACTTCAACCCTGCAGCAGGAAGCTTCGAGAAAATTAGGTTTTTCGGTGGCCAGAACCATGCAGGTGGCACAAAGACTGTACGAAGCAGGTAAGATTACCTACATGAGAACAGACTCTTTAAACTTATCAGAAACGGCTTTAAATGCTGCCGCTGCAGAGATTAAATCTGCTTATGGAGATAAATACCACCAACACCGCGTTTATAAAACAAAATCAGCTGGTGCACAAGAGGCTCACGAAGCCATCCGCCCTACTTATTTCGACAGACACACTGTAGACGGGGATATTTCAGAGAAACGTTTGTACGACCTGATCTGGAAACGTGCGATTGCCTCGCAGATGAGCGAAGCATTATTCGAAAAAACCACTGCTCAAATCACAGCTTCAACCCGAAAAGAGCATTTGGTGGCTGAAGGTGAAGTATTAAAATTCGATGGTTTCTTAAAAGTTTATCTGGAATCGACTGACGATGAAGAAACTGAAGAAAAAGAAGGTGGTGCAATTTTGCCTCCTTTAGCCAAAGGGCAAGAATTATTTTTAAAAGAAATGCAGGCTACGGAACGTTACTCACGTCCGCCAGCAAGATATACAGAGGCCAGTTTGGTTAAAAAACTAGAAGAACTGGGTATTGGCCGTCCATCTACTTATGCACCGACCATTTCTACGGTACAAAACCGTGGTTATGTGGTAAAAGAAGACAGGGATGGTAAACCACGTAAATTTACATCTATCGTTTTAGCCGATGGACAGGTAAAAAAAGAAATTAAATCGGAAATTACCGGGGCAGAAAAATCGAAACTCTTCCCTACCGATATTGGTGAGGTGGTAAACGATTTCTTAGTGGAACATTTTAAAGGTATCGTCGATTTTAACTTTACCGCTAAAGTGGAAAAGGAATTTGACGAAATTGCGCAAGGTTTACAGGAGTGGACCAAAATGCTGCACTCTTTTTATAATCCTTTCCATAGCGAAGTAGAAACTACCTTAGAAACCGCTGAACGCGCTACAGGTGAGCGTTTATTGGGCTTAGATCCTGCAACAGGTAAAAATGTATACACTAAAGTAGGTAAATTTGGACCATTGGTTCAGATAGGTGAGCTTGATGAGGAAGAAAAGCCACGTTATGCCAGTTTAATGCGTAATCAATCGGTGGCTACCATTACTTTAGATGATGCATTGGAATTGTTTAAACTTCCTTTCCAATTGCCTGATTTTGAAGGTAAAGAGGTAATGATTGGCGTAGGCCGCTTCGGGCCTTATGTTAAATGGGGCGAAAGTTTTATTTCACTTCCTAAAAATGAGGAACCTTTATCGGTAACTTATGATAGAGCGGTTGAAATTATCAAACAGAAAATGGATGATGATGCACCAATTGCACATTACGAAGGTTTAGGCGTAACAAAAGGTAAAGGCCGTTTCGGTCCTTTTATTAAATGGAACGACCTGTTTATTAATATACCTGCAAAAGGATATGATTTCGACAATTTATCACAGGAAGATATCAATACTTTAATCAGCAAAAAAGTAGAAAAAGAAGCCAACCGCTTTATTAAAACCTGGGATGCTGAAAAAATTTCTATTGAAAATGGCCGCTGGGGACCGTTTATCCGTTTTGGCAAATTGATGCTTAAATTGAGATACAACGAGGCTACCAAACAAAAATATACACCAGAAGAACTGGTTGATATTGATTTAGAAGTGGTGAAGAAAATGATTGTAGAACAGGTGCCAAATGCTTTCGAAACAAAGAAAAAGGCTCCTGCAAAGAAAAAAGCAGTACCCGCTAAAAAGGCAGTAGCGAAGAAGAAATAAAGCGAAGATTTTAGGATGATAGGATTACTATTCAATAATCCTATCATTCGAAATTCATTATTTTACACCGTACGATTAAACAATTAACCCAATTGAAGGCAGATTTACCAGAAAATACAGTTGAAGATATTGCAATGGCCGTGGTATTAATGGGCGAAACGCCAGAAGCCAGCAGCTGGACCGTTTACCTTGTTAATTTAAAAAATGAGCCAATCACCAACGTATTGATCAGCTCAAAAGGTTATGGTGAAAAAGATGGCAAGCCGGTAAAAACTTCAGTTTTAAGACATTTCGTTGGCGATATGGAGGCCAATTCCTTTGCCGGGGTAGAAGCTATAGATCCTGAAGTTTTTGGTTTAACCAACGAATACTGGCTTAGTTATTACATCGGCAGCACCATTTACGACAAAAAGTTTATTTTCCTGCCGGAAAGCATTATCGATTCCAATCTGATTAAAATCCCGTTGGTGAATAGACCGGGGGTGATGATTAAATAATTTGGGGGTTTGGAGTGGTGAGTTCGGAGTTATCCCTCATAGATTCTAAGTATATAACTTTAGTACTTCCGCTAGTTCTACATCCAAAACTTAAAACTGCAACCTAACCTAAGGCACCTTAACCGTATTCCGGGTTCTGCATCCAGAACTGAAAACTCCAAACTCCAAACTCAACTAAGGCACCTTAACCGTATTCCGGGTTCTGCATCCAGAACTGAAAACTCCCAACTGCAAACTCCAAACTCGACTAAGGCACTTTAACCGCTTGTCTGCCAAGCAATTTCCAGCCTGATTTTTCTTTACTCCAGATTAAAAGAATATACAGTTTTACATTTCCTGGAACATTTTTATCATTCGTTTTAGCATTCAGAGTATGTCTAACCAAGGCCGTTTTATTCTGAATAATAACCGATTGATCTGTTAAATTGATATCTACAAAATCAGATTCGCCGGAAAGTAAAGAATGTAAAAACTCCTGTTTGGTTTGAATTTTCCCGCTAGAGTGACCATAGCTTAAATTATTCAGCACAATTTTATCCAAAGCGGCGCTATCAGGTGTAACCATCAGTTTGGTTAATTGGGTAACTGCATTTTCTACTTCGGCTTTCTGCGCAAAACAAAAATGTGTAGAAATTAATAAACACGAAAAAATTAAGAGTTTCCTGATCATATCTGGTTGTATTGGGTTGATCTTGTAAACTTATCCAAATCCATGCAAATGAGCAAACCATTCGCTTTAATTTTCAACATTATTTCTTTTAACGTCGATTTTAGTTAATTTTCAGATGGAATAGCGGGTTTTAGGTTTAATCATGTCAATTACGGCATAGCAATTGTGGCAACCGCAACATTATACTCCAATTTATCTTAACGAATTTCATTCATGGAACAACCATCTACCTATCAATCGTCCTCAAAAAAGAAATTTATTTTTATCGGTTTGCTCGCTATTTCAATAGCTGCAATCGTGTTTATTTATTTTAACAGGAAGAAGAAAAACCACGAAGAAAACCAGGCTTACGCAAAGTATATCGAAGCCTATACTTCCGGAACCATTTCGAAAAAGAGTTTTATCCGCGTCCACCTGGCCAATGCTGCTACGGGCATGCAGGATTTAGGCAAAGCCGACTCACGCGAACTTTTCGACTTCTCCCCTTCCATTTCAGGAAAAACCTATTGGATCGATCCGCAAACGGTAGAGTTCAGGCCTGATGAAAACCTTAAACCTGGCAAAAATTACGAAGCGACTTTCAAATTATCAGAAGTTTCTGCTACCGAAAAAGGACTCGAAGATTTCGACTTTGAGTTTAAAGTGATTACCCCGGGCATCATGCTTTCTCAAAACGGATTGGTATCGCAAAACAATACTTCCCTTGACTATATGAAACTTACAGGTGAAGTAGCTACAGCAGATGTTGAAGAAACGAGTAAAATTGAAAAAACACTTTCATTGGATTTTGATCAGAAATTAAAAATCAAATGGCAGCATGATCCGGCTAAAAATACTTCAAAATTTACCATCGATAGCATAAAAAAAACAGGTAACGACCAAAATCTAAAATTAGAATGGGATGGTGATGCCATTGATGCCGATCAAAAAGGAGAAGTGGAGGTACGCGTTCCGTCGATAAATAAATTCGAGATACTGGACATGAAAGCCATCCAGGGAGAAGAAGATTATGCCCTGGTACAATTTTCGGAACCGATTGGTGTAGGGCAGGATTTAACCGGTATGATTACGCTGGGCAACCTAAGCGATGTGAGATATACCATTGATGCCAGTCAGGTTAAAGTGTACGCTCCTGAAGAATTAAAAGGCAATTATGCATTAAGTGTAAATGCAGGGGTCGAAAATATAAATGCTAAAAAGCTAACCACCGGTAAAGTAGCCAATCTTGTTTTTGAAGATAAATTGCCATCAGTTACCATCGCGGGTGCCGGTACCATTTTACCTAATTCAGGCAAACTGGTTTTACCTTTCGAAGCGATTAATTTAAAAGCGGTTGATGTAACGGTAATTAAAATTTACGAAAATAATATCCCGCAGTTTTTCCAAACCAATAGTTACAAAGATGGTAACGAGCTGCGCAGGGTGGCGAAACCTATTTTACAGAAAACTGTACGTTTAGATGAGGATAAAGCACTAAACCTGCACAAAAAGAACCGATTTACACTCGATCTGGATAAAATGATCCGGACTGAACCTGGAGCCATGTACCGTGTTACCATTGCTTTCAGACAGGAATATAACGCTTACAATTGCAAAGCCGGAGTAGAAAAAGGCGATAGTAACGATGAAGAAAGCGAATATGGTGATGATGAAGGCTATGGTGAAAAGATTGATGAGGATGACGATTTCTGGCAGCGTTACAACAATTATTATCCATCAAATTACAGGTGGAATGATAAGGACAATCCTTGTACCCCTTCGTTCTATACCAACCAACGTTGGGCCAGCCGAAACTTAATTGCTTCAAATATTGGTTTGGTGGCCAAAAGAGGAAATGATAATTCAATGCTGATTATCGCAACAGATTTATTGACTGCTAAACCATTGAGCGGGGTTAACCTGGAACTAATGGATTACCAGAAACAGATTATATTTACCACTAAAACCGATGGTGATGGTTTTGCAAAATTTGATTTAAAACGTCAGCCTTTCTTATTAATTGCCAAGAATGGCTCTGAAAGAGGATACCTCAAACTGGATGATGGAAGTTCACTTCCGTTAAGTCGTTTCGATGTAGGTGGTGATGTGGTTCAAAGTGGCCTGAAAGGTTTTATTTATGGCGAACGCGGTGTTTGGCGCCCTGGCGATAGTTTGTTTGTTTCCTTCGTTCTGGAAGATAAACTTAAAAAGCTGCCAGCCAATTACCCGGTAACCATGGAGTTTTACAATCCAAAAGGACAATTGTATAAACGCCTCATCAATGGTAAACCCACAAATGGATTTTACACTTTCAAAACTGCTACCGAAAGTACAGCGCCTACTGGTAACTGGATGGCAAAAGTTAAAGCAGGTGGTGCTACTTTTACCAAAACTTTAAAAATTGAAACGGTAATGCCAAACCGTTTAAAAATTGATTTCAACATTGGTAACAGGGCATATTTAAGCTCAGGTACTTCTGCCGCTACCCTATCGGCCAAATGGTTGTTTGGTGCAGTAGCTCAAAATTTAAAGGCAAAGGTTGATGTGAATTTAAACACTACCGAAACCAAGTTTAAGGGTTTTGAAGGTTTCAGTTTCGATAATCCGACGGTTAACTTCGAATCGCAGTTAAAAACCATTTTTGAAGGTACTTTAAACCAGAATGGTACCGCGCAGATTAATACCAATTTAAATGAGAATAATACTGCTCCAGGTGTATTAAGGGCAAATTTCACCACAAAAGTTTTCGAACCGGGCGGTAATTTCAGTATAGATAATTTCAGTATTCCTTACCACGTGTACAATAGCTATTTAGGCATCCGTGCTGAAAAGGGCGATCGTTTAAGTGGTATGTTGGTTACCGGAAAAGAACATAAAATTGAAATCGTTAATGTAAATACCGATGGAAAATTATTGAGTGGCACCAAAACCGTTACGGTGGAATTATATAAAACCCAATGGCGCTGGTGGTGGGAACAGGATAACCAGGATACTTATGCCAACTTTACCCAAAATCAGTTTAATAAACTGGTAGAAAGCCATCAGGTTAACTTATTTAATGGCAAAGGAAGCTGGAATTTACGTGTTGATGAACCAGAATGGGGACGTTACTTGATTTTGGTGCGCGATGTAAACGGCGGCCATGTTACCGGAAAATCAGTTTATGTAGATTGGCCAGGATGGGCGCAGCGCGAGCAAGGCAGTAACCCTACTGAAGCTTCTATGCTTTCTTTCACCGCCAATAAAGAGAAATTCACTGTGGGCGAGGATATTACTTTAACTATCCCAACGGGTAAAAACGGCAGGGCACTAATCTCTATTGAAAATGGAAGCCGCGTTTTAAAAACTTTCTGGGTAGATACCAAAGCCGGACAAACGCAATTTAAGTTTAAAGCGGAGAAGGAAATGGCACCGAATGTTTTTGCCAATATTACCCTATTACAACCTCACGCACAAACGGTGAACGATTTACCAATCAGGATGTATGGTGCCATTCCACTTTCGGTAGAAGATCCGCAAACCATTTTGAAACCAACAATAAAAATGTTGGATAAAATTAAACCTGAAACGGAAAACACCATAACCGTTGGAGAGCAAAACGGCAAGGCGATGACTTATACCATTGCTTTGGTTGACGAAGGTTTACTGGATTTAACCCGTTATAAAACACCAGACCCACATGGCGCATTTTATGCCCGCGAAGGTTTGGGTGTTAAAACATGGGATTTGTTCGATTATGTTTTAGGTGCCTGGGGTGGAAATTTAGAGCGTATTTTAAGCATTGGTGGTGACGGAAGCATCAATAAAAACCTCAATCCAGCTAAAGCGAATCGCTTTCAGGCAGTAGTTAAATTTATGGGGCCATTTACCATTGGTAAAGGCGAAAGCAAAACACATAAGTTTAAATTGCCTCAATATATAGGTGCGGTGAGGGCTATGGTAGTTGCCGGACAGGATGCGGCTTATGGTTTTGCAGAAAAATCAGTTCAGGTTAAAAAACCGTTAATGGTGCTGGCTACCCTGCCAAGGGTAATTGGTCCGGGAGAAAGTTTTACATTACCTGTAACTGTTTTTGCCACAGAGAACAACCTTAAAAATGTATCCGTACAGCTTCAGGCCAGCAATTTAATTGTTCAGGGTACTAATAAACAGCAGCTTTACTATAAACAAACGGGCGAGCAGATGACTTCTTTTGAGGTAAAAGCACCGAATAACGTAGGTATTGCCAAAGTAAAAGTAATTGCGCAGAGTGGAGCTGAAAAAACAGTTTACGATGTAGAAATGGATATCCGAAATCCAAATCCTTATGTAACCAATGTAGTTTCGGCGACGGTTCAGCCACATACCAAATGGGCGGTAAACTATTTACCAATAGGAATGACGGGAACCAACTCCGGATCATTGGAAGTTTCCTCTATCCCGGCAATCAACCTGGGCAAACGATTAGGCTATCTGATCCAATATCCTCATGGTTGTATCGAACAGACTACCTCCGGTATTTTCCCTCAATTGTTCCTCGATAGATTAAGTCCGTTGAATGAACAGCAGAAAGCCACAACAGAGAAAAATATCAAAGCAGGTATAAACAGAATTAAAGGTTTCCAAACTACCGAAGGGGGTTTATCTTACTGGCCAGGCGAAGGTACTGCTGATGAATGGGGAAGTAATTACGCGGGGCATTTCCTGGTAGAAGCGCAAAATGCTGGTTATACCCTTCCTGTTGGCCTATTGGATGACTTGTTACGTTATCAAAAATCAAAAGCAGCAAACTGGGCTCCAAACAGCAACAATTTTTATGGTGGCGATTTATCTCAGGCTTACCGCTTATACATGCTGGCGCTAGCTAAAAAGCCAGAAATGGCGGCAATGAACCGGTTAAAAGCTTTTGAATATTTATCTGTTGCCGCAAAATGGCGGTTGGCAGCAGCATACAAACTTGCCGGACAAAATGATGTGGCTCAAAATATGATCAGAGGATTGGATACTTCTATTCAGGCCTACAAACAGCTGGGTGGCACGTATGGGTCTGATGTTCGTGATCAGGCCATGATTTTAGAAACCCTTACCCTACTTGGTCAGAAAGCAAAAGCAGCCAGTTTATTGCAACCTTTAGCGGCCAAGCTAGGCGAAAATACCTGGTACAGTACACAAACAACAGCTTACAGTTTATTGGCTATTGCAAAGTTCTGCGGTTCAAATCAATCGGCAAATAAATTGCAGTACCAATATGTTCTGGATGGAAAAACTGCTCCAGTAAACTCGAACCAGTACATTAATAGTACGCCTGTAACCTTTAAAGGCAATACGGCATCAGTTACCAATAATGGAAATAATGTATTGTTTGTGCGTTTGGTTTTAGAAGGACAGCCTGTTGCAGGTCAGAACAACTTCTTACCTAACCGACCTGAGGTTTTGGATATGAATGTGATTTACAAACGATTAAACGGTAAAGTTTTAGATCCAAGCATTTTAAAACAAGGCACTGATTTCTACGCAGAAGTAACGGTAAAAAATCCTGGCAGGATGGGTTATTATGAACAAATGGCGCTAACCCAAATTTTTCCATCTGGATGGGAAATAATCAATACCCGTGTTAACGATAACCAAAGTATTTTGGCCTCATCTCCATTTACTTATCAGGATATAAGAGACGACCGTGTTTTCACTTACTTTAACGTAAGAGAAGGTGAAAGTCTGGTTTATAAAGTGTTACTTAATGCTTCTTATTTGGGTAAATTTTATTTATCAGCTGTGCAATGCGAAGCGATGTATAATAATGATATTTCGGCTACAGAAGCTGGTAAGTGGGTGCAGGTGGTGAAATAGGTATATTTAACCTCGCAGGTTTTTGAAACCTGCGAGGTTTTTATTTCCATAAATAAATTATATTCATTGCTGCCAATAATGCACTAAACACTTAGATATTAGCATCGAGCCATTTCATATTTATGTCAAATAAACGAATTACTCTTTTTACCGTATGCTTTATTTCATTCATAATTCCAGTACGTGGCCAAAATGCCGAAAAAAAATGCAAAAACATGTTTTGGAACAGGCAATAATCAATAAATTATATATAGATGGAAAGTGGACACAAAGTGGTGGAACTGAAACTCATCTCAAATATTTAGGTAAAATTAAAACACAAGGCGGTCAGACATTCAAAATCATGAATTCTATATGGCTCTGGGGTTTATCACATAGGGCAACCTCTCGGATTTTAATTTTTAACAATAAAAATCAGTATATCGGAAATTATTATTTGAATTCAATCAGAGATTTACCAACTGAACTGAAAAATGGAGCATTAATATTTAAAAATTCAGATGTAGAATGTAATAAGAAGACACAAACAATAGTTAATTTCAGAAACGGAATTCCTAAACAATTTTTCAGAAAATGCAATGAAAAATCTGGTGACATTTATAGTTTTGATAAAGAATAAGATCATATGTGTCGGTATCTAATCTTTATGTATACCTTGGAATATAAGTAAGGTTTCTATTACAAAAAACAAATGAACAAAATCCCAAAAGCATTTCTCATTTCTGATCTCATCTGTATTGTCCTGCTTTTGACGTTTTTATTTTCACTGCCTTCAAAACTTTTCAAAACACCTACTTCCTTTGTAATTGAAGCCAGCAATGGCAAATTACTGAGTGCTGCGATTGCCAGCGATGGACAGTGGCGTTTCCCGGTGGCCGATAGCGTTCCGGTAAAATTTAAAGATTGTATTATCGCTTTCGAAGATAAACGGTTTTACAACCACTTCGGTGTAGATATTTTGGCCATGAGCAGGGCTATGCGTCAGAACTGGCGGGCAAAAAGTGTGGTAAGTGGCGGAAGTACCTTAACCATGCAGGTAATCCGCCTTTCTAGAAAACAAGATCGGACCGTTTGGCAAAAGCTCCTGGAAGTAATTTTAGCCTTGCGCTTAGAACTCAAATATTCAAAAGCAGAAATTTTAGGTTTGTACGCTGCCAATGCCCCTTTTGGAAGCAATGTTGTCGGTTTAGAAGCAGCTAGCTGGCGCTATTATGGCCGCGATGCCAAAACATTGTCATGGGGTGAAATGGCTACTTTGGCAGTTCTTCCTAACAGCCCGTCTTTGGTTCACCCTGGTAAAAATTCGACCAGACTAATCAAAAAAAGAAACGATTTACTAGACAAACTTGCCCAACTTCATTACATCGATCAGGCTACAGCTAATTTATCAAAACTAGAGCCTGTTCCGGGTAAACCCATGCCCCTACCACAAAATGCGCCACACTTATTAAACCGTTTTAAAACAGAAAGGGTAAGTCTTAAAATCAACTCTACGAGAATTACCTCCACACTGGACGAAAATATTCAGTTAAAGATAAATACGATATTAAAGCGTTACAACAACCGCTATAGGGCCAACGACATCAATAATATTTCGGCCCTGGTGCTTGATGCCAGAACAGGCCATGTAGTAAGTTATGTAGGCAACATCTATCAACCGGAAAATGCTGATCTGCAAAGTCATGTTGATATGATTAAAGCGCCGCGCAGCCCGGGCAGTACCTTAAAACCATTGCTTTATGCCAGCATGATGAATGATGGTTTTATATTACCACACACATTAATCCCAGATATTCCAACTCAAATAGCAGGTTATTCGCCACAAAATTACGATCTGGGTTACGATGGTGCCATCGCTGCAGATAAAGCACTGAGCCGCTCCCTAAACATCCCGGCGGTAAAAATGCTGCAGCAATACAAATACGAACGTTTTTACGACAAGCTTAAGAAATTAGGAATTGGCACATTAAACCAACCGGCAGATCATTATGGCCTGTCGTTAATTTTAGGTGGTAGCGAAGTAACCATGTGGGATTTGGCCAATACCTACATGGGCATGGTACGCACATTAAACCATTTTAATACTTACAAAGGCCTTTACAATCCTGATGATTATAAACCAGCCACTTATTTCCAAAATGAAAGCAAGGATGAAAAAGATGAGCAACGCAATTCATTTTTAGACCACGGTTCGATTTGGGTAACTTTTAATGCCATGGAAGAGGTTATGCGTCCTGGTGATGAAGGTTTGTGGGAACAGTTTTCATCATCACAGAGAGTGGCCTGGAAAACAGGAACCAGTTTCGGTTTCCGCGATGCCTGGGCTGTAGGTTTAACCCCTAATTATGTAGTATGTGTTTGGGTAGGCAATGCCGATGGTGAAGGAAGACCAGGTTTAGTCGGTATAGAAGCAGCAGCACCCGTTTTATTTGATATTTTTAGATTATTGCCCAACGGAAAATGGTTCGAAACGCCCACCACCAAACTCAAAAAACTTAAAATCTGCAAACAGAGTGGTTACAAGGCAGGAGAATACTGCACAAATGTAGTAGAAGAACTAGTTCCGGTTTCAGGAGAAAAAACAATGGTTTGTCCATATCATAAATTGGTTCATTTAGATAAAACAGGTACTTACAGAGTAACTGATCAGTGCGAAAGTGTAACCAATATGCAGCACAAAAGCTGGTTTATTTTGCCGCCGGCCATGGAGTATTATTATAAAATTAAAAACAGCGATTATAAAAATCTTCCACCTTTTAAAGAAGGTTGTAACCCATCTGGAGGTAACAGTGTAATGGAAGTGATTTACCCTAAAAATAATGCTATAGTATACATTCCATTAGAATTAGATGGTACAAGAGGCAAAATTGTAATTAACGCTGCACACCGAAATTCGAGTTCAAAAATTTACTGGCATATTGATAATGAATATGTAGCTACAACGACTAACTTTCACCAATTGGCCATTAGTCCACCGCCGGGCAAACATACTCTAACACTAGTGGATGAGAATGGAGAACGGCTGGTGCAGGTTTTCACGGTTTTGGATAAGGAAAAAAAAGGTGGAAGGTAGAGGGTGATCAGCTTGAAGGTTCAGGTAATGATATATATTTTTATGTCCTCTACTGCCTTGAGTTTTATAAACCTGATAAAGTGGAAATCCTTTTTAATTTGCAGCCCCCATAATTACACTATCATGCTGAGGCACAGCCTGTCCCGACTTTCGGGAAAGCATCTGTAACCGATACGCTCCTTCCGTATTCAATGCAATGACAGTGCCTGATTAAAAAGATTGGAACGATAGCAGGACTACAGCAACCGATTAGCACAGAACCTTGCTTTTCAAAAAAACAACAAACTATATTTCCGTCCTCGTTACCAATAATTTTCTCTCAATAGTGCCATAAACAATCAAATACTGGGCAATCATGTAAGTAGCCATAATCAGCGCATCGCCTTGTGGAATAGGCTGCGCAAATTTGTTCACAGCTAAAACACTGTCAGACAGCAAGAAAAACAGGGAACCATAAAGAATAAGTTTAAAGCTAAAAATATTCACTTTCCCGTAACGGTTAACAGCCATTAAGGCCATCACACAGATGATAATGGCATACATTAAAACCGGAAACTGCATAATGCCAAGGTGCGGTTGTAAATAGAAAAACAAACCTGAACAAAAAATAGCAAAAGCGCCTACTGCCCACAGAAAATATGGCGTTTTATGGCTTGGGTTGGATTTATGATCGAGCGTAAAGGCCCTGATATAAAAGATATGGCAAACTAGAAAAGCAACCAAACCGAAGATAAAAAAACTTGTCCTGCCGTTTTGCAACATCAGCAATATATCTCCTGCCCATGCGAAAATTAAACCTGTAAAAATCCTTTTATGGAAACGGCCTTTCAAGTTTGTACCCACATAAAGCCATACCAGAAGTACCATAACAATTAATGGTTTAGAAAAGGTACGCAAGCCGGCATTATTGGTATATTCAGCATAGAGTTGAATTACAAATACCAGAAAAAAAATAAATGAAAATAACTTAGTCTTCATTGGGATTAGGATTTGCATTTTGCAAATTAAAGAACCAAATTACGGATATTAACTGGATAGCCACAAAAATTACTTGATACCCGACAGCGATTTTAAAAACCAGCACTAACAAAACGCCAAATATCAGCCTGAAATATTCGAACTTAATTTGCCATGCTTTCTGCTCTAACAAAGCACCACAGGTGATTAAGGTCAATATCGTAAAAAAAGATCCCGATACTACGGCGATGGTTTCCATTTTATGATAGGAGAACAATAGAACAGAACCCGCGGCCAATGCTACTAAAAACTGTATAAGCACATAACCCGTTAACTTGCTTTGATAAACCGGATTATATTTTTGATAAGTTAGCGGATTAATTTCAGGCGCAGACTGAAACCCACCTAAATGTGAAGGAAACCATCCGGGAGGTTTTAAAAAAACTTTAACTTTATCACTTATTTTAGGCGATTGTTTAGCCGTTTTAACCAGGTCATCCCAATAATGCAGGTTTGCCCAAACAGGGTTCCAGCTGGCCAATGGTTTGGTAATGCCATAATAAACTTCTTCTTCCTCTTTTTGAAAAGTCCCGAAAATGCGATCCCAGATAATTAAGGTACCTGCATGGTTCTTATCGATATATTTAGGGTTAGAACCATGGTGTACCCGGTGATGCGATGGCGTATTTAATATAAATTCCAGAAAACCCATATTTTTAATTGCCCTGGTATGGATCCAGAACTGATAAAGCGTATTAAAAGAACTCAGGGTTAAAAACATAATGGGATCGAAACCCACAAGGGCCAACGGTAAATAAAATAGCCAGCTAAACCAACCCTGAAACCAGCTTTGGCGTAAAGCAACAGTTAAGTTATATTCTTCCGATTGGTGGTGTACAATATGCGCGGCCCACAAAGCATTTATCTGATGGCTCATCCGGTGGAACCAGTAGTAGAAAAAATCGACACCGATAAATAGCAGCATCCAGATCCAGACGGTTTTTGGTAATTCAAAAAAGCGCCAATGCTCAAAAATATATTTATAACCAAAAAACAAGGCCGTTTTCATGAAAATCCCGGTAAGCTGCTGCCCTATACCCTGACTTAAATTGGCAATACTATCGTTAAGCCGGTAGTAGTTTAGTTTTTTATAGAAATTATAGGCGAGTTCTATCCCAATCAGGATAAAAAAAACCGGCACAGATAACGCAATGTAATCCACTTTCATACTGGCTTAAAATATTTGGCTAGTGATATGATTACAATTTAGATAATATTCCTGTGAAGATAAAATCCTCTTCATGTAAAATTTATGCGTGTTTAATATTTGTTATTGATTTCTGTCAAATTCAGCTTAACTTTGACTTGCAAAAAAAATGGATCTGGCACTGCTGCGCAATCTGTTTTATTCATCCCATCGATATGAAAAAATTATCTCTCCTTCTGTTTGTATTGGCCACTGCATTTGCAGCAAAAAGCCAAACTTTAGTATTGGCTAAAGATGCAGCCCAATATGTAGGTAAAAATGTAACCATCTGCGATTCGGTTTACAGCACAAAGGGATTGGAGAAATTAACTTTGATTAATTTAGGGGGTGCTTATCCAAAAGAACTGATTACGGTAGTGATTAACAAAGAAGATGAAAGCAAATTTCCATCTGAACCATCCAGCATGTTTATGGGAAACAAAATCTGTGTAACCGGCATTGTGAGCGAATTTAAAGGGAAAAGGCAAATTGTAGTTACTGATCCTAAACAGATTGTCGTAAAATAATAACACATTATATTCTGGTATAATAGAGGTTTTTACAGCTTCTATATAAAGTAATACCTGATCTGCGAAACTGACTAAATTTTCGTTATCTCACGTTTCCAAAACCTCATTACGATGTAACCTTTCGTAGCTAGCAAATGGTTTATATCCCTATCGTGCTCGCTAGTTTAATAGCCTGATCTTAACATGGCCTAGCTACTGGTTTGATACCCAAAGTAAAAACAACCTAAGCTCCTCCCTGTTTAAAGGAGGTAGGCTTCGGCCGGAGCGTTAACACTAAGCTATTATTTATAGAATAAATTTCGGTGGGTGGTGCTTCTTCAGTCGGCAGGAAATTAATCCTGCCAACCTCGTAAGCATAGATATCCTTATTATCTGGTTCGAAGATTCAAAATCCTTTTAATATTTCATAACGGTTTATACATATAGGCATATTTCCTTGATGAATCGTTTTATTTCCTTGATGAATATTTCTCACCACTGTAGTTTTTATTAAACCAAAAATTTAATGATCAGATACGGTAAGCCTAAAGCTACGGCCCCACCATAAATAATATCGAGCCAAAAGAAAGATCCCAATGCACCCGCGTATATGAAACCGACTATAGGAATTACCACAATTTTAGACAACCAGGAAGTAGTTTTTGATTTTACAACCGCATTCCACAAACTGTTTGCATCGCCTGTGCTTGGAAATGCATGCGCACCGATGGAAATGGCCAGATACATCAATAAATAATCTAAAATATTTGCCGAATTGAATTTAAACTGCAGCGCAGCAGAAAAACCTATAACAAAACACAAGAGTGAATTAATAATAAAAGGACCTACAGAAATAAATACAGTTTGATAAACCTTTGGCGCGGGCTCATGTAAAACATAACCTACAGGGTTTTCGGTTCTGAAATAACAAACCTCGAACACCGGAACCTTAAATAACCTGCAAAAAAGCTGGTGGGCAAGCTCATGTACAATTACACCCGGAAAAGTAGCGATACTGATTAATATACCTGGAACAAACATGATTTTATCTTTTAATTACCTATAAATTTCTGAACCCAAAATAATGGGTGATAAACGTTTTGATATGGTGCTATCGCCCGATTGGGCTTCATGGGCCTTTATTTTGGACAAACTCGCCAAACTTGCCTTTTTCCTGCCGGCAAAATAGTCTACCATCGCCGTGGCTTCAATAGCACAGTCATTCTCAGGATCAAGGGCGAGTGCTTTTGAAGCAAAAACAGCAGCATCCTTATCATGTTTCCGTTTGAGTTCAATCCTTGCCTTTTGCGATAAAACATAAATATCTTCGGCGTTAAATGCCAGTAACCGATCGCAAAGTGCCAAAGCTTCATCGTATTTGGCCGTGTTTCTTTTAACAGCGGTTTTCAAACTTAAAGCCTGATAAAAATTAGGATCAACTGCCAAAACCTTGTTTACAATACCATCCACTAGATCATAATCTTTTGTCTCGAATAAAAAGTTGGCAATGTGCGTTTTTAATACAATTTCGTCCGTACTATCAACCATGGCCAATAATTTTTCCTTATCCTTTGCAACGGCAACAATACGTTTATACATTAACGTATCTTTAGGGAACGATTGGGCAATATATTCAGAGGCTGCATTTACCGTGCTCAACAAGGCTTCATCCTCTGTTTTTATATCTGCTACCTTATCAAAAGCGATCTGGTACGCTTCAAAATCAAAATTATAGGCACTTGCTACCATCATATAGGCATTGGCATTGAAATCTTTCGGAAATTTATTCAATACTAAACTCAACTCGCGCTGTGCGGTTATAAAATGTTTTTGATCGATTGCGTTCTCTGCTTTGCCTAAATGGACTGCTGCAGAGATATATTGCTGCGTACGCACCAAACTGATTACCATAACGGCTAAGATGCCGAGCGCGAAAAATTTAATCCATTTGGGGATGGGATATTTAATTAAACTTTTCCGGCAATCAGAACATAAATTAATGGCATAACCAGGTTCGTATACGTTTAACTGACAGTTTGCGCACAGGCTTTCGTTAAAATGGCTTTCTGGCGCACCTTCTGTGGAATGATTTTCCTGCATGTGAGATTCGTTAAAAGAATAAAGATAATATTTTTTAACAATTTCGTCTGTTAAGACGTATACAATTTAAAAAGCCTGATTATTTTTTATTTCTATTGGCATAAAATCCATAGTTTTGAATTTTCCCTGCCTATGAATCTCCTTTTGAAACGAAATACCTTAATTTTTATACTCGCCGTACTCCTTGTATCCTTTGCCACTTTGAGTTTTTTTATCGCGCAACACCCTATTCTCGCTTTTGATATTAAAACTTCACTGTTTATTCAGCAATATCACGCTGATTGGTTAGATAAAGTAATGCTAGCCATTAGTTTTTTTGGTGAACTCCCTTATTCTTTACTTTCTGTTATAATTGTCGCTGCCATTTTTTATTGGCAGAAATATAAACGCGAGAGTATATTTATTTCAACCGTTTTACTATCGGGACTGATTATTTTAGGAATAAAAAATGTGATTAACCGTCCAAGGCCAACTGCATTTTATGTTCGTTTGGTGGAAGTTAACCGTTTTCAGAGTTACCCAAGCGGGCATGTATTGTCCTATACTTTATTTTTCGGTTTCCTGATTATCCTGATGAATACTTCGAAAAACATCCCGAAAAACACTAAAAACATCGTTACATACCTATCAGCATTTTTGATCGTGACGATTGCGCCATCAAGGATTTATTTGGGCGCACATTGGTTTACCGATACGGTTGGAGGCTTTTTACTCGGCCTGATCTGCCTTTTCCCCTTGTGTTATTTCTATTTTAAGAAAAAGCAGGTTAATCCTTAAGATTTGCTTCAAGCTTTTCCTTTCTCCTGATCCTGCTCAAAGTTTCGATGCGGATGCCCAGGTAACTGGCTAAAAACTTTAATGGCACCCTGAATTTTATGGTTGGGTGGCCATCTTTGAATTGCCTGTAACGTGCTTCAGCAGAAGGGATCCTGGATAAAATAGAGCGTTCCTGCGACATGTGATAATGTATGGCTAAAAGTTTTCTGGCCAATATATTGGTTTCGGGGAATTGTGCATACATTGCATCAATAAGGTGGTATGGAAGTATAAGCAGATCAGAATCTTCTAATGCCTGGAACTGTTCTTTGTAGGTGGGTTTAACGCTACCTGGATTCCGGATACTCCCGATCAGGTGATTTTCATCAATTAACCACGAGGTAATGTCTTTACCTTCATCCACGATAAAGCCACGTACCAAACCTTTAATAATGAAAAACAAACAATCGCCGTGCAGTTCATTTAAACAAGGTAAAATATCATTTTTACGCACAGAAACCCTAAATGTTTCCGCTTTTGCCCGTTCGATTATTTCTTCGCAAAGGGGCTGCAGATCATTTAAATAGTTAATAAGCGGTTCACTTTCATGCCTGGCAGCATCCATAACATTTATCCGTTTTTTAAAACAATGCAAGCTATTACATGTATCGCGGATTTCCAAATACCCAAACGGAAGCAACAGGCAAAAAATTACAACTCAGCAGGCTTTTATTTATTAACATCTCTCTATCTGTAGGGTAAGGGATAATTTAAATGTTAAATTTCGGATTGATGACCCGATTTTAACTTAATCATAAAAAAATCTGATAATTTTGCCGCCATGATAACCCCTAAACCCAAAGCTTTTCTTTTCGATTTAAATGGCACCATGATTAACGACATGGCTTTTCATAATCAGGCATGGCATAACATCCTCACGAAGGATTTAGGCGCCAGCATCAGCTTCGATGCGGTAAAAAAACAGATGTACGGTAAAAATCAGGACCTGCTAGAACGCGTTTTTGGTGTAGGTCATTTCTCACAGGAACAGATTGATCAGATTTCTATTGAAAAAGAACACCGGTATCAGGCCGCATATAAAAAACATCTGGCGTTAATTGACGGCTTGGGCGATTTTATGCAAAAGGCAAAACAATCGGGCATTCAAATGGCGATTGGTTCGGCTGCAATTCCTTTCAATATTAATTTTGTACTCGATAATTTAAATATTCGTTCGTATTTTAAAGCGATAGTAAGCGCCGAAGATGTAGCAAACAGCAAACCAGATCCTGAAACTTTTACTAAAGGTGCTGAAATTTTAGGGATTGATGCCAGCGAATGTATTGTTTTTGAAGATGCCCCAAAGGGTGTTGAAGCGGCACAAAATGCAGGGATGAAGTGTGTAGCGCTTACCACCATGCACACCAAAGAGGAATTTTCGGCTTATAATAACATTATTGCTTTTATAGAAGATTATACCGATCCGGTTTTACAGGATCTTTTCTAAACAGATACGGCCTGTGTTTCCACAGACCGTATACCATGTTATCATCAAGGAGATGCAGGGATTACCAATTGTTACTTGGTAAATTTATAGATTGAACTTGTTTTGTATAATTGCCCGGGTTTTAATACCGTAGAAGGAAATGCAGGTTGGTTCGGAGAATCCGGAAAATGTTGAGTTTCCATTGCAATCGCAGTTCTGAAATCATCTTTCGCTCCTGATTTAAAGGTATTTTTACTCTGCATGAAATTACCACTATAAAACTGTAAACCAGGTTCTTGCGTATAAATATCCATTACAATACCCGATTTATCTCCTTTAACGGTAGCAGCATGAAACATGCCCATCGCTTTAGTCTTATTGAGTACGTAATTATGGTCGTAGCCTTTTCCGAAGGTTAACTGTTCATTTTTATCATTTATACGGGCACCGATAGTTGTGGTTTTGTTAAAATCGAAAGGTGTTCCTGCTACTTTTTCAATTTTTCCGGTCGGGATCAAGGTCGAATCTACCGGGGTGTATCCATCAGCATAAATTTGCACCTCATGGTTTAAAATGGTTCCGCTTCCATCACCATTTAAATTAAAAAATGCATGATTGGTTAAGTTTACCACGGTAGTTTTATCTGTTTTGGCTTCATAGTCCATTTTTAATTCATTATTATCGGTTAAAATATAAGTTACCTTAACATCTAAATTGCCAGGAAAATTTTCATCTCCATCTTTTGATAAATAATGTAATACTAAAGTATTTTCGGCGGGTTGAGTTGCATCCCAAACCACGTATTGATAGCCTTTTTTACCACCATGAAGTGTATTTTGACCATTATTGGTAAATAACGAATAGGTTTTACCTTCAAGCGTAAATTTTCCTTTAGCAATACGGTTGCCATAACGACCAATGGTTGCGCCAAAGTAAGGCTCTGTCGATTTTTCGTAATCGCTTACGCTTTTAAAACCAACCACTACATCTACCAGTTTCCCATCTTTGTTTGGCACCAATAAGCTCACTAAACGTCCACCGTAATTGGTAAAAACTGCCTCCGCATTATTCTTGTTCTTTAAAGTGTACAAAGCAGTTTGTTTACCATCAATTTCTTTTTTAAAAGAATCGGGAACTAATTTAACAACTGCTGCAGCGTCGCTTTTCAAACTATCTGTAGAGGAAGTTTTTTTGGTTTCAGATTGGCATGATGCAAACCCGATTGCAGCCAGAACGCCGAGGCCCGCTAATGATTTTAATTTCATAAAATGGAATACTTGGTTTAGATTTTTTTTATTTTTTTAAATATAAGGATATCACTTAATATTACAAATAAAACGATTTAGATGATTGCAAAGACAGATAGTAAAGAATAATTTACGCGAAACAATACCAATGATACGATTTGTAGAAATGGTGATAACAAAATGTAGAAATTTATAAAGAGAGAATTAATCTGCTCAAAAGGACGATGTCATTAACTTAAAGTGAAAAGATCTTCAAATGCTAATATTAACAAATTCTCTTATAAGGATCGTCTTCTCGACCGAAGCAACGCGAAGTGGAGAGATCTTTGGATTATTGGTCAATTGGAGATTTTAAAGCCTATTGCCTTAAGATTCCCGCCTGCGCGGGAAAGACGATTGCCCTAATGTAATCTGTCAAGTGTAATCTGTCGAAAAACAAATGATTTATGTGTTCGACTATAAAAAGTCTTCAACCAACTGTCTTCATTTATTGGGAAGCTTAGATTAACAACAGTTGTGTGAAGCAATCATTAAACTTACGCTCGTAAATAGCTAAACCAAAACTGGTCGATAATTTTAAGTCATTATTCATTAAAATCCGGTAAAACTGAGTATTATTGCGTGCAATCAAATCCCAAATATGAATCAAAATATATCAGTAGAACGTTACGATAAAATGTTATACCGCCGCTGTGGCAAGAGCGGAATTAAATTACCGGCCATTTCATTGGGCTTATGGCATAATTTCGGACATGTAAACGTTTTTGAAAACAGTAAAAATTTAATTTACACCGCTTTTAATAATGGCATCACCCACTTCGACTTAGCAAATAATTATGGTCCGCCTCCGGGTTCTGCAGAGGAAGTTTTTGGTAAAATTCTTCAAGAAAATTTTAAAAGCTACCGCGATGAAATGATTATTTCGAGCAAGGCCGGATATACCATGTGGGATGGCCCGTACGGCGATTGGGGATCAAAAAAATACCTGGTATCGAGTTTGGATCAAAGTTTAAAACGCATGAAACTGGATTATGTTGATATTTTCTATCACCACCGCCCTGATCCTGAAACTCCGCTGGAAGAAACCATGGCTGCTTTAAGCTTAATGGTTCAGCAAGGAAAGGCTTTATACGTAGGTATATCAAACTACCAGGCGGAAGATGCTGCAAAGGCCATTAAAATTTTAAAAGATAACGGTACGCCATGTTTAATCCATCAGCCCAAATATTCGATGTTCGAACGTTGGGTAGAAAGCGGTTTGCTTGATGTTTTAGAAAACAATGGTGTAGGCTGTATCCCCTTTTCGCCTTTAGCACAGGGACTGCTTACCGATAAATATTTACATGGTATCCCTGCCGACTCGCGGGTGGCTACCAGTGGTGTTTTCTTAAAAGAGAGCAATATTACCCCGGAGAAAATTGAAATAATCGGCAAATTAAATGAGGTAGCAAAATCGCGTGGTCAAAAATTGGCGCACATGGCTTTATCATGGATTTTAAAAGATAATCGCATTACAACAGTATTGATAGGTGCCAGTAAACCAGAACAGATTACAGATTCAATTAAAGCTTTAGATAACATCATATTTAGTGAAACTGAAATCAAATTAATCGATGAGATTTTAGGTTAAAATTCTCAAAATAGTCGTTATCTCGACCGGAGCATCGCGAAATGGAGAGATCTTTGAACTTTGTTAAAGATTTCTCTACTGCGGTCGAAATGACGATCCTATTCGTTTGTACTTTTCAAAACCAAATCAATTAAAAACCGTTTAAGAAATGAATCCTTTACGTTTCTTAAACTATGGCAAGAGCCAATAATTCTATTTACAGCGCACTAGCGGCCAATTTATTAATTGCAGTAACTAAATTCATTGCGGGGGCATTTACCAATAGCTCATCAATGATTGCCGAAGGCATTCACTCAACAGTTGACACCAGCAACCAACTTTTATTGCTCTATGGATTAAAAAGAAGTGTGAAACCACCTGACAAATCACGACCTTTTGGTTATGGTAAAGAGCTGTATTTCTGGTCGTTTATTGTATCCATCATGATTTTTGGTTTAGGTGGTGTGGTCTCTATTTCACAAGGGATTTCGCACATCCGTCACCCGGAAGTTTTAGGCAACCCAACATGGAATTATGTGGTATTGGGTTTATCTTTCTTATTCGAAGGTGCTTCTTTGATCATTGCTATGAAGGAATTTAATAAAACACGTAAAGGACTACCCTGGTGGAAAGCCATTATTAAAAGTAAAGATCCATCTGGCTTTTTAGTACTGTTTGAAGATGGAGCTGCCGTTTTAGGATTATTGATCGTTTTTATATTTATGGTGCTCAGCCACAACTTAAATCTTCCGTTTTTAGATGGCTTGGCTTCCGTATTGGTGGGTACGCTTTTGATTTTTGTTTCCTTTATACTGGCAAGAGAAAGCCGTAGTTTATTAATGGGCGAAGGCTTAACGGCAGAAACACAGCAAAAAATAAAAGAACTGGCAGAAAATGATCAGGATGTGATTACGGTAACAAGTATTTTATCTCAATATCAATCTCCAAAAGAAGTATTGCTGGTGCTTATCCTAACATTTAAATCAGAATTAAATACCACCGACCTAACCACGGCCATCGACAGGTTGAGGGATAAAATAAAATCTGAATATAATGTGATTAAGTTTGTGATTATCCAGCCACAATCTGCTGATGTAAAAGAAAATGATTTTAGTAAGGATATTTATCTGGGGTAGCTTTTTTTTACATTAATGGACGCAAATAAAAAGCAGTTAATATCAAAATGTGATCGTCATTTCGAGCGGAGTATAAATAAGCCGAGAAACTTTAAAGATTAGTGCTATTAACACCACACTATATACAGATTTTAAAAAATTATCATTCTTACTAAGAATAAGGGATCTTAAAGCTTATGGCATTAAGATCCCAATCGAGTTGGGAATGACGATTATTCTATTTAATAATAATTGTCGGACATCCGACTTCCGACTTTATCTCTTAAATTACCTGCAATACAATCTTTCCCCTTGTATGTCCTTGTTCGCTTTCGGTTTGAGCTTGCCTGGCGCTGGTAAAGGGCAAAACTTTTTCTATAATGGGTTTAACTTTACCAGAATCGATCAAAGTAGCTATTTCAGAGAGCTGATCAGGAATTGATTGTGCGGTAAAACCAATCATGTGCACATTCTTTGCCTTTGCTTCTGCTACAAACTCAGGCATTAATGTGGTAATCACCCTTCCCCTGCTTTTAATATATTTAACGATTTGAGTTGCGTTTCTCCCCCTATCGTATCTAAAACCAGGTCAACATCACTTAAAGCAGTCTCAAAATCTACCATTTTATAATCGATTACCTCATCGGCACCCAAACGCTTCAAAAAATCGATGTTGGCACTCGATGCGGTGCCGATTACATAAGCTCCTTTCCATTTTGCGAATTGTACGGCATAAGTGCCTACACCACCAGCTGCAGCGTGAATCAATACTTTTTGTCCGGCTTTTAACAAACCATGGTCAAATAATGCTTGCCATGCTGTTAAGCCTGCCAGGGGCACTGCGGCAGCCTTGGTATGCCCAATGCTTGTGGGTTTAATGCTGATAATGTTGGCCTTTACCACAATATATTCGGCATAAGCACCATTTTTTGTTGGATCAGGTCTGCCATAAACTTCATCTCCCTTTCTAAAAGCACTCACTTTTTCACCTAATGCTTCAATTGTTCCAGAAACATCCCAACCCAGGGTCAAGGGTAATTTTACTGGAAATTTCTCTTTCCTTTGTCCTTCTCTAATTTTCCAATCCACCGGATTTACGCTTGTTGCATGCACTTTAATCAATACTTCATCTGGTGCTGGCTGGGGAACCGGAATTTCATCTATAGATAAAACTTCTGGTCCGCCAAACTTATGGATTCTAACTGCTTTCATATTGGATATAATTATTTAATGTACACGGTTTTAATATTCACGAACTCATGAATACCGAACATACTTAATTCACGGCCGTAGCCAGATTGATTGATGCCTCCAAAAGGCAATGCGGGATCTGATTTAACGCCTTCATTCACAAAACAAGAGCCTGCTGAAAGCTTATTCCGCGCTATATCTTCTGCTAATGATGCATTTTCAGTAAAAACGGCTGCACCCAATCCAAAATTGGTGTCGTTGGCAATGCGGATGGCATCTTCAGTATCTTCTGCGGAGATAATTGCAGCCACCGGACCGAATATTTCTTCATCATAAGCCAATACGCCCTTTTTTACATTAGTTAATATAGTGGGCTGGTAATAAGCATGTTTACCTTCAATGCCGGGGATTTCGCCTCCTAGAACACATTTTGCACCCTGTTCAATACTCTTTAAAACCTGCTGATGCAATTCATCACGAAGATCTGCCCTCGCCATTGGTCCTAAATCGGTATTATTCTGCAAGGGATCTCCAATTTTCTTACTTTCCATTTCTGCTTTGAAAAGTTTGATAAATTGCGCTTCAACTGTTTTGACCACTATGAAGCGTTTCGCAGCAATACAACTTTGCCCGTTATTGATTAACCTGGCCTCCGCACATATTTTTGCCGCCTTTTCCAAATCGGCATCTTCCAAAACCAAATAAGGATCGCTCCCACCAAGTTCCAAAACTGTTTTTTTGATCAATTTCCCTGCTTGTTCGGCTACCTTTTTACCTGCTTCGGTGCTTCCGGTAAGGGTTACGGCTTTGATGCAGGGGTTTTCGATTACCTTTGAAATGGCTTTACTGCTACAGATCAGCGTTTTAAAAACATGCTTAGGAAAGCCAGCATCTTCAATTACTTTTTCTATTTCGATGGCACAACCCGTAACGCCCGATGAGTGTTTTAAAACACCGCAATTACCGGCCATTAAAGCCGGAGCCAAAAAGCGAAACACTTGCCAAAATGGAAAATTCCAGGGCATAATGGCCAATACCACACCAATTGGCTGAAAGCTCACATAACTCTTAGATGCACTTGTTTTTATGGTTTGATCGGCTAAAAATTCAGCACCGTTTTTAGCATAATATTCGCAAACGGAGGCACATTTAAGAACTTCGGCAACACCAGCTTTTAAGGGTTTGCCCATTTCTAATGCCATAAGTTCGGCCAGCTGATCTTTACGTTCGTTTAAAAGTTTCGAAACCTGCAACAATAGCTTTGAGCGGCTTTGAAAATCGGTGTCCCTGTAACTCAACCATGTTTGATGCACCTGATCGATTTTCTGATCAATCAAATCTTCAGTATCTTTCTGGTAAGTTTTTATGATTGCCCCGTTTACAGGGTTTATAGATGAAATGCTCATTTAACAGTAACAAATGAGCATTTAAGATTGTGTTTTTTATTTGAATTTAATCAGCTAAACAACAAGAGGAATGTCAAAATGAAAGGTAGAACCTTCGCCATACTTACTTTCTACCCATATTTTGCCGTTATGGCGGTTAATAATTTCGGCACTGAGGTATAAACCGATGCCAAAACCCGAAATGCTTTTGGTCAGTTGATTTTCTACCCGGTAAAAGCGGTCGAAAAGCCTTTCCACATCTTGTTCCTGAATACCAATTCCGTTATCGGTTACACGCACGTTTACTTTATCGCCAACAACTTCAGATTCAATCCATATAGTGCTGCCCTGCGCCGAATATTTTATGGCGTTACTGATTAAATTTGAAATCACAGACGACATTTTTTCCCGATCGGCATTCACCATTTTAGGTTCACCTTCAATAAAACTGATATGATAGGAAGAATCGATCAAACGGGCATCTTCCACTACATCACAAATAAGTTTATCGAGGTCAAAATCAGACCTGATGAGTTGAATTTTTCCAGATTCAAGACGTGATACATTTAAAAACGAACCGATCATGGTGGTCATCTTTCGGATCTGTTTCTGCACTTTATCCAGCGTAGTAATTAAAAAACCATCTGTTAAAGGTTTACTTTGCAATAGCTGTACATAAGCGCTAATAGAAGTAAGCGGTGTTTTTAACTCATGGCTTACCATGCTGATGAAATCATGTTTCTGCTGGTCTTCTTTAATACTGATCATTAACTGTTCTTCATCCAGGGCCTCACGCTGCAACTCAGTTTCTTTAATAATCTGCCGGGCGAGAACCATATCACTAACATCGCTTGCCGTATGTAAAATACAATATGGCAAGCCCGATTCGTCTTTTATTGCCTTGTATTCGTAACTATAATAAGCGGTGTGCAATTGCCCATCTTTCATGGTTTGAGCCGGAACGGCATCCCCCTGATCAGTAATACCAGTCAACAGCACATTTTTGAGCATATCGATAAACGGTTGTCCTTTCAGTTCCGGTACAGCTTCTTCCAAAGGTTTACCGATAATCGACCGGTCTTTTCCCCAAAAAGCAATCATGGCATCATTTGCCATTTCGATCACAATATCTTCCGAAGTATAAATGGCCGTTGCATCTTTTGATAAAGCAAGTACATTTAATAATTGATCGCTACTTAAAACGCTGGAAGAATGACGGCCCATGGATATTTGAAGATTAAAATGCTTATCGTGATTTACCTTTTGTAATATTTTAGGTATATAACATACAAGTAGCCGTCGTAAATGTTTGGGCGTACTCTTAAATGTTATCCATCTTTTGCATTTTTCCGCGTATTTTTTGTTTCAATATTCCGGCTGCCTGGGTGTAACCTCCTTCTGCCCCATCAACAAAGTGAATGTGATCATCTTCCAGATCCCTTACGTAACATGACATGATTGACTCACCGCTTACATAGAGCGCATATAAAATTTCTTGTTTGTTTTCCAGTATATCCAATTCCTTATGTAAGGCTAAACGCTGTTTTTCCGTTCCGGTAATCACGGTGTTGATCCTTCCATCCATTACCAAAGTATCAGACATGGCCACGAGTTGTTTAAGGTAATTTTTGCCGCGCTCAGTGCGAAAATAGATGTAACCGTAAATATTGATGAACCAGGATTTAACGAGTTCAAAAAATTTAATCTTCCCTAAACGGTGTTTCATTTCCTGCCCCAGGCTATTAAAACTTGTCCTGAAAATTAGTTTAGAAACCGAAATTGGCTGGCGTTTTTCTGGGGTACCATAAATCTGATCGAGGTGACGGATGACCTTACTGAATACTTCTGCCTGCTGCCTGTAATCCTGGGCAATTACAATCAGGGTTACAATTTCTTCGCTATTCTCTGGTGGTTCAATTTTATCCCAACGGCATTGCATGCCGCTTAAATCTATTTCTTCGTTGGCAGTATCGTGACCCGACAATAAATAATCATCCCCCTTTATCATTTTTTCGGCATAAGCCAAACCATCACCCAAAACAATCGGGATTGAAAAGGTTTCGGAGCTATTAAATTTGCAGATCTGAAGGCTATTTCCTTTTGCGTAAATTTCGGCTAAAGGTACAATCCCAACCCTTAAATCGAGATTAAAATTTTCGCGGGTGTTACTCTTATATCTCAATAACGATTTCATCACCTCATCTACAATACCAGGTGGTACGATAAAAGTTGCACCATCACCCCCAAAGAAAAACGGCACCGTAATACTGGCCTTAAAAGCAATATTGAGCACAGCAACAATGCTACCTGTGGCAATAAGATTTACATTTTCGTGCAAACCTGCATTAACGGCAGCTGTAGAACTTTTAATATCAGTGATAATGACATGCCAATCTGCAGGTACATGCCTAAATAGCTGCTTTTTAACCAATAGCCGGTGTAAAGGAATTTTATTTGTTGGAAGATTGGAATAGAAATGATCTTGATTATTTGGCATAGTTCTAATACGACAGTTCTAATATACGTATTCAAAAGCGATGTGTATTTAAAAGCTATAAATTGCACTATTTATGTAGCAAATTCATCTACATGGTCGGTGCTTGTTCGTATATCGTCCATTGCTGTTCCTTGGTTTTCGTTTTCTTTGGCAGGATAATGGCTGAGTTTATAGCTCCTTTTTTATCTTCGGGCGTAAGGTAAAGATCTGTTCCTTTGAGTTTGATGAAATAAATATCTTTTCCGGCAGGTTCAAATTCATATTGCTGATTACTGTTACCTAAGGTTAAAGGCTGTTCCTCTAAAATTAGCTCAGCAGATTTTGGCTGAAAAGTTTTCCCGGTGAATAGATTTTTTAACTGATAAGTGTTATCCTCAACAGCAATAAAGTTCCAGGTCATACATTTCCAGTTCTGCGGTTCATAAGCCACCAATGGCGTTCCATTTTTACCACTGGCATCTTTAACACGAAGCAACATACCTGTAAGCACGTTTTTAATGGCGAAATTCCCTTTAATGCTTTGGGCTAAAATAACCTGATTAACAAATAATAACAAACACAATGTTATAAGACATTTTCTCATAACACGAATATAATCAATTTGTTAAAGGAGGAAAGAATTAAAGAATAATCAGGATGGTACCTGATTTTAGCAGCTTAAAGTAGTAATGATATTCGCCATGACGGTTTATTTTTTCAATTTCACAAACCTTACCGGATTTACCATATTCATCAGCCAATAAATCGCCGATTTTAATGCTATCCAACACATTTACATTGATAGATGCTCTTTTGATTAGTGTAGCGCTTTTTTCCATGAGATTGCCGTTTGTCATACTTACGCAATCCAAAATGCTTTGGTTTTGTAGTATCATAAATTACTTATAAATAAGTAACGAATATACACAATTGTAGTTTTAATTAGCAACACATCAATTCATAAATACGTTTCATGTAGAGGGCCTCATCTATCTTGGTAAAAAATTCGAACCATTCATTTCTTGTAAAAACCAAACTGATATCAGGAAAGGGCGTAGATAAGATCACTACCTGTTTACCATCGGGCCGGTTCTCTACATAATCATCAAAGTTTAGTTTTTTGGTAGCCAGGTAAAAAGCATCAAACTGCTCAAAAGAAAAGTTCATCAGCACACCTGAACGCCATATATTTAACACTTTGCAATTATTGCATTGGGCAATGGTAATGTTTGCATTTTGGGCCAGAACAGTTGTTTTACACATAATTGATAACTTTTGAAATAATCGATAGATTACACAAATATCATATTATTTAGAATAATTCCAAATAATAAAAATCGATTATTTATAAAAGCTTTAAAAAAAATGCCCCCATTTTATTGGAGGCATTTTGTATTATTCTGCGTCGTAAATAACAACCTTTTCAAAATAAACCCTGAATTCGTCTAAGAAAGCTTTGTGCAAAGGGTGAACCTGGTAAACATCATGCGCTGCCAGATCTTCAAAGAACAAAATCAGGCTGAAAGTATAAGTGGTATCTACCACAGCACGCTCAATTGGTGCAGGTACGCCAATATGAAAAGTTTTAACAACTTCAATTTTTTCTAATGTTTGTAAACTATTGCGAAAAGCAGTTTTTTGCTCTTCAGTGGTATCGGCTTTAAGCCAGAATAAAACGTGGTGTGCTATCATTTTTTAATTTTTTTCAAATATAATGAAAGCGGGAAAAGATCATTCATCTTTATCCAAAAACACTTTTTGCTTTATTGATAGCTTTTTTCAAGTCAATACCTTTGCCTAAAACTCCTTTAAAAAGATCTCCTTCAACTTTTAAACGCTCTAAGGCATTAAAAATATTAAAGTCTTTCATTTTCAAGCCGGGTTTTACTTCATCCCAATGCAAAGGCATGGAAACCGTTGCCCCTACTTTTGGCCGCAAAGAATAAGGTCCTGCGATGGTTGCCCCTGGCCTGTTCTGTAAAAAATCAAGATACATTTTACCTTTTCTGGCAGCCACCATTCGTTCTAAAGATGTATATTCAGGAATCTGTTTATGCACCAGGTTCACAATGATTTTAGCAAACATCTGACTCTGGTCATAATCGTATTTAGCATTTAAAGGAATGTAAATGTGCATGCCGGTTGAGCCTGAGGTTTTACAATAACTTGGCACATCAATGGCATCCAATACTTTTTTGGTTTCAAGGGCAGCTTCAACTACCTGATCGAAAGTGTGTTTATCCGGATCAAGATCAATTACGCAATAATCAGGGTTATCGGGGTGCTGTACGCGGCTAAACCAGGGATTCATTTCTATACAGCCCAAACTTGCCATCCATAATAAAGAAGCTTCATCAGTACCTACCAGGTATTCCTTTTTTTCCCCCTCGCCATTTTCATAAGGAAAAGTTTCCGCCCATTCCGGTGCCTTTCCCTTAACATCTTTCTGGTAAAAACTCGGCCCGTGGATCCCTCCCGGAAAACGGTTAAGCGATTGGGGCCGGTCTTTAAGATAAGGTAAAATATATTCAGCAACCTGATAATAATAATTAAACATGTCCCTTTTGGTTACTTTATCTTCTGGCCAATAAACTTTGCTCAGATTGGTAAATTTCAACTCGTGGCCTTTTATTTTTCTCACCTGCGTTTCATCTTTTGGGTTTAATAAGGTTTTGGGTTCTTTTCCTTTAGGTGGTTTTATGGCATCGGTATGTTCCTCTTTTTCTTTAACCTCATCAACAACCTTTTGCGTAGGTTTTTCCTCTTCACGGACTACTTCTTTCGCTTTTTTATCCTCTCTCATACCCTGAAAAGATGGATGACGGAAAACGCCATCATCGGTTACTTCGGTAAATGCTACTTCGCAAACCAATTGCGGTTTTAACCAGGTGGCTTTTGCCTTTGGCGGATTTGGCCTAAACCGCGAAGGTTTATTTACATCAGGGATACTTTCGAAAGGACTTTTATCTATTATAATGGGCTTAAACTGCTCCATCATTGTTTTTTGCAGTTTATCCGAAAACCCGGTACCAACCTTGCCTACATACTGCAATTTTCCTTTTTCATATACGCCCAGTAAAAGCGAACTGAAAGATTTGGAGGTATCGGCATTTTTTGTAAAACCGGCTATCACCACCTCCTGGCGCTTGTGTACTTTAATTTTTAACCACTCTTTCGATCTCCGGTCGGGAGCATAAGTACTATCCGTTTTTTTAGCGATGATGCCTTCCAAACCCATTCTTTGAGCGGCATCAAAAAAATCGACTCCACTGGCTTTGAAAACTTTCCCTAAACGCACACGATCATCATCAGTTGGTAGCACATCATTTAAAATGGCCTGGCGCTCATCAAGCGGCAACTCCATCAGGTTTTTGCCCTCATACCAAAGGATATCGAAAACATAAAAAACAAGTTCCCCATCTGCCTCACTTCTCCAGTTTTGTAATGAACCGAAATTGGATATGCCCCTATCATTCAACACTAAAATTTCTCCATCCAAAACGGCATTAATTTTCCATTCGTTAAGCAGGTCGTAAATGGGATAAAATTTTTCGTTAAATGATTTATTATTCCTCGAAAACAGTTCTGCTTTTCCTTTGTTGATAAAAGCCAAAGCGCGGTATCCATCCCATTTTACTTCGTATTGCCAGTTTGGATCATCAAATGGTTCATCCACCAATGTAGCCAACATGGGCTTAATGTTTTTCGGCATGGCCGATTTTGGTGCTTTTTTAAGAATGGCTTTTACATTAATGCTTTTATCATCTCCTACAGGTTTTGTTTCTTTTTTAACCTTTGGCTCAGGATTTTTTTTTTCAGGCTTTATTTTTTGCTCTTTTCCTTCCTTCCACACCTTATCTGATGTTTTTTCCATCTTTTCGATGGTTTTTCCGGAAAGCACCGATTTATCTTCTTTGGTTATATCTTTTGTGGAGGCATAATCATCTTTGTGTTTGATGAGTAGCCAGCCATTTTCGCCCATTCCATGTGTTTTAACCAGCGCAAATTCGCCGTGAAGTTTTTCTCCATTCAATTTAATTTTTAAAGAGCCTTCATTTAACTGTTTTAACAGATGTTTTTCCTGTGCTTTTTTGCCTTTTATAACCTCAATCGGCTCGTAGGTACCTTCATCCCATACAATCACGGTTCCGCCTCCATATTCACCCTGTGGGATAATGCCTTCAAAATCCTTATAATCGTAAGGATGGTCTTCTACCATCATGGCTAAACGTTTGGTTTTGGGATCGGTTGAAGGACCCTTTGGCACCGCCCAGCTTTTTAAAACGCCTTCCATTTCGAGTCTGAAATCGTAGTGCAGGCGAGATGCATCGTGCTTTTGGATCACAAAGTGTAACTTGCTCCGATCGCGGCTTTTACCTGATTTGGGTTCTGCCGTTTTTGAGAAATCGCGCTTGGCAACATATTTTTCCAGACTCATAATAAATATTTTATTTTTTTAAAAAATCTTCTACCGCGTGGGCAGAGGTACCAACCGTTTGCACTGCTGCTTTTAGTTTATCTTTGCTCACACCAAATTTATTAGACCAATAATCAAGCTCATAACCTTCGTTAATGTTGATCCTACCGCGATCAGCACTCCCGTTTTTTTGTTTATCATCCATAATATTTTTGATTAGATTGCTATAAAACAGCCTGATAACAAAAAAGGTTTTAACATCCATTTTATAACGGACATCAAAACCTCTAAAAAAATAAAAATTTAAACTTAATCTATTAGCGCAGTAACCATTTCGGGTTCTGTTTCTTCTGCATAGGCGAACCTATTTTTAGTAGCGGTATAAATAACCCTAAGCCAAACGAGGAAATAAGGTAAACTGATGATCGCAAGCGATAAAGGATGCGATTTGGCAAAAGCCGGGAATAATAGTAAGGGAAAATTACAGGTAATGAAAAGCAAAACAGGCAACAACACTCTTTTCATGGCTTTATTATTTTCTTTTACATACCATATCCCCACCCCGGTAATGGAAATGATAAAAGTACAATCTTCAGCACCCGTACTAAACAACACCGGGAAAAGTAACACAGAAGATAAAATCATCAGTTGAAACTTTTGTTTTTCAAAATTAGTGATGCGTTTAAAGGGCAACATGAATATCAAAGAGCCAAGCGCCAGGAAAAGAAAATTGGATATTCCGGGTTCATCTAAAAGTTGCCTGAAGAAACCCATGATCGAAATATCGATTCCTTCGCCTAAAACATTGAGCATATTTTTACCAACGAGTGAGTTTTTCCAATCCACATAACAATGCGCCACATAATCAGGCGAAGCAAACAACATGGGCAATAAGAATATAATGAGCGACCATATAATAAGCCATAAAATGAACTCGGGTTTTTTCTTTGCGAAAAAGAAAAACACCAGTCCAACAATACCATAAAGCTTGATAAATGTGCCCAAAACGATACAGAGTGCAGACCAAAGGCCTTTATTTTTGTTAAGAAGTGTGTAACTGAATATCATTAAAGCACCTTCTCCGGCATTAAATTGCTGGTTCAGCATAGATTCGATCAAACAGGGAATGGCAATATAGCCAATCACTACCTTTTGATCCTGAGTTAAGGGCAGGGTTTGGATGGCTTTAAAAAGTAAAAAACAATTAAACAAATTCCACAATAGCAAGCCTACCCAATTGTGAAAAATGGCAAAGGGGGCAATCAATAAGCTAAAAATTGGTCCATAGTGGTTGGTATCGTCATGATAGGCTGGATAATGGGCATATAATGACCTTTCGTGAAGGAGATTTCTAAATGTATTTTCGAATATGAGGTAATTATTGTACCGATGCGTTGCCCACGAATCGATTACAAAAATCAGGGTAATCACAACCCAGATGGATAATACAAAACGATTATCCTGATAAAACTTTTGGCGCAAGGATAGACTTGGAGCGCCGGTTAGAAAATGATTTAGCATTGTAAAAATTATATTACAATACAATAATAATCAGGCTAAATCACAAAAGCAAATGTTTTGTAAGGAAAATGTTACTCTTTTTTAAAGTAAATATTATCCTGCTATAGATATGCTGAAATCTAACATTTTGATGTTTTTTTTGACGAAAATTCATCAATGTTCACCAGTTTTTAACCATCCGACAATAATGTTGATTTATCTGAGAATTTACTGACAAAACTCCAAAACCAAAAGCAATTTATTACTGTTTCTTGAGTATTACTAACCAAAAATTCATAAAAATGGAATATCAAATAAATTCGATGAATGCGAGGAAAGAATTTATCGAAATCGCAGACGAACAAGACCGCAATTATTGGGCTGCCCGCTTAGGGGTAACAGGTGAGAAACTAAAATCGGTTGTAAAAGCCATTCAAAGCATGGAGTTTTCAATATTGAAAGAGTATTTAATGATGGAGAAAATTAAATCTGGAAGTACTTATCAAAGATTTGCAAATCAATAATGGAGAAGATGGATTACAAGATTAACGAAAACAGGAATCTGATAAAAACGGAAAAATTCCCAATTACAGATTGTTCACATTTAATAGATTTGGCTCCTGTGAAAAGTGTTTTTGATGATAAAGTGAAAGGCGATAACATCAATCATCCCAAAGCCTGCATTAAAATTCTAACGGCCTTTTCCAATAAAAACGGCTTGTCAAGTTTACTATAAGCGTTACTTAACGAAAAATTGGTATAAACTGTTAATTGCTGCGCGGCTAAAATCAGGCAAACCATCTGTATAGGTGGCATTGATACCATTGGTGATGATTACGAATCCAAATTTTTCTTTCGGATTAAAAAACATGGTGCTGTATAAGCCATAAGCAGAGCCTGTGTGCCCCTTAAGCTTAACCCCCGGAATAAGGTTATCTGCTGTTCTGATGGCAAAACCATAACCTTCATCATCAGTTAAAGCGGTTTGCATTTGCTTAGCGCTTTTTTTGCTTATAATTTTAACGCCATTTGCGGTGCCATAGTTCATGTGCATGATCATGTATTTAGCCAGGTCGGTTGCAGAGATTTTCATCCCTCCTGTTGGTGAAAAAATAGGCGTGCTATAACCCATCACATAATTTGCAATTTCAGCTCTCCTTGAAGCATAAGCGGTTGGCGAAGGACTATAAGATTTTGTATCAGCATGATATTCGTACAGGCTCACAAAACGGGTGCTATCTAAAGAATCGACACAATAACCGGCATAAAGCCCTAAAGGTTTAAGCACGTGGTTTTTTAAATAATTATCGAAACGCTCGCCCGATTTTTTCTCTATGATGGTTCCGATCAGGTTAAAATTGAGGTTACAGTAATCAAATTTACTTCCGGGTAAATAATCATTATAACATTTTGCCCAATCTGGGTTTTTATCCGGATTAATTACATCGAGGTTTAAATAACCCTGCGAATCGTTTAAACTGGAGGTATGCGATAAAGCCATTTTTAAGGTAATTTTCTGATCAGGAAATTTTGGATTTCTGATTTTAAAACCTACCAGATCACCGAAATCATCATCTAAATGGATTTTTCCCTCCTCTACCAATTGCATGATGGATGTTGCTGAAAAAGATTTCGAAATGGACGCGATCCTAAAAATATCCTGATCGCTTAATGCCTGTTTATTTTCGAGGTTTTTTAAGCCAAAGGAGTGGGTATAAATGATTTTTCCTGCCTTAACCACCGCCACTGAAGCACCAATAGCACTGTATTTCTCCATAACCTGTTTGAAATCAGCTTCTGCTTTTTCATTTTGGGCATTTGAATGTTGCGTTACCACAACAAGTAAAAGGAGTGCAAAAAGATGCTTAAGGCAAGATATTTTCATGAGTTATAGGGCTAGGCACTAAAGATAAGTGATGAGACCAAAGAAAGTTAACACGTAGTAAAAAATTTACTTCGCGTCGTTTACTTCAAGCCAGTGACCATCAGGATCTTTGAAATAAATCTGTTTTACGCCATCAACACGTATGGTAATGCCTTTTTCTTTGCCCGCCCAATCTTCAAAACTGATGTTTTTAGCATTCAATTTCTTTACAAAATCATCAACCGATGGAACACTAAAACATAAATGTCCGTTTTTATCAAATGTTTCATTGCCTTTTGCGCCCTGAATCAAATGTAATTGTCCGGCAGCTCCTAAAGTAAACCAGGTATGGCGGTTATCTTTAAAAGGCTCTGGAATGATTTTCAGGTTGAAAACACTTTCGTAAAAAGTAGTGGCTGTGTTTAAATCGGCTACATAAACAGCGATATGGTTTAAAACTGCAGGTACATTTTCTGTTTTATTTTGCGCCATGGATTTTTGAAATAGTATAGAAAATAAAATGATGGTGGTTAGGAAGACTTTTTTCATGTTTAAATATCCTACAAAATTTTCAATAAATGATAAAATATAAGATTTAACTATGGCTATGAGAAGCTAAGTGAATTTCATCATTGCGTGGCACAGCAAGTGCCGATTTTCAAGGAAATAATCTTAACGGGCCCACTTCTAGCGATCGTTGTAAAGATTGCTTCGTCGGCTAAAAAAGCCTTCTCGCAATGACGATTCCTCGCTGCCTATCAATCAGTTGCTCTCTCCTGTATAAAACAAAAGTCTTAGCGAGACGCTAAGACCAGTGAAGGCGCTAAGTCTAAAAATCACAAGAAAGATCGTCATTGCGAGGAGGAACGACGAAGCAATCTTTGATGCATGAAGTTTCTTCTATAAAGATTGCTTCGCCGGCTGAAAAAGCCTTCGCAATGACGATTTCTCGCGGTTTATCTTTCTGCTGAAAATGACGATCGCGGGGAATTTTCCATTCTTATTGCGCTAAACTTTCAAATTCTGCTTGAGTCAACTCGATTTCTGCGGCTTTTAAGTTTTCTTTTAGATGTTCTACAGATTTTGTTCCAGGGATCAAAAGGATATTTGATGATCTTTTTAATAACCAGGCCAAAGCAATCTGTGCGGTTGTAGCCTTGTGTTCTTCGGCAATGGCTTTAATTTTATCCTCTAACTTATGCGGACCGGAAGCCAAGGGAAACCAAGGGATAAAAGCCAGACCTTGTTCTGCAGTAAAATCTAAAACACTCTCCCACTCCCTGTTGCTAAGGTTATATAAATTTTGTACAGAAACTATAGGCAAAATATCCTGTACCTGCTTAATCTGATCGATGGTAACTTCTGATAATCCTACATTTTTTATTTTACCTTCTTTTACGGCCTCTACCACTGGCGCAAGGGTTTTAGCAATATCCACATTAGGATCAATACGGTGCAACTGCCATAAATCGATTGAATTTACTTTTAAGCGTTGTAAACTTCCTTCAATATCTTCTCTGATTTTTTCTGGCGCACCGTTAGGCACCCAATTGTTTGGACCTGGTCGGTCAAAACCGCCTTTAGTAGCTATAAAAACATCTTTTTGAAAAGGTGATAATGCATCGGCAATAAGCGATTCGTTAAATTTTGGTCCGTAAGCTTCAGCTGTATCAATAAAATTAACGCCATTTGCAACTGCTTCGCGTAAAACCGTTATTGCATTTTCGCGGTCTTCCACTTCGCCAAAAACACCTTTACCTGTTAATTGCATCGCTCCATAACCTAAACGGTTAACTTCTAATTCGCCAAATTTAAATGTTGTTTTTCCCATTTTATTTCAGATATAATGATAAATTCTATGATACAGATAACCGCAGACAAATGGCATTGTTTGCAAAATGAATTTTATGATAAATAAATGAACAAAGGGAAAAAAGGCTATTCCAGTTCGAAACGGAATCGCGAAATACTCAACGTATTTTAGGAATAGGTGTTGGTGAAATTGCGAGAAGACACCCCGTCCTGGCGGACACCCTCTGAAAAAAACCGGAGCAGACACTCTAAAAGAGGGGAATAAAAAAGGCTGCTCCAAATGGAACAGCCTGATTGAATATAAGGATAATAAGACTTCAAAGAATATTGTATTTATTTAATGATTACTGGTATTAACCTAGTTCCATCCGCCTCCCAGGGCGTGATAAATATCTACCACAGCGTTTAACTGTTGTTTTTTGGTTTCGATCAACTCTAATTTCGATTGTAATGCATCACGTTGGGTCATCAACACCTCAAAATAATCTGCCCTTGCCGATTTAAACAAATCGTTCGAAATATCGATCGACTGTGTAAGTGCAGCAACTTGTTTCGATTTCAGGTCGTAACTTTTTTGCAAATTGCTGATTTTTGACATTTGATTGGCGACTTCAATATAGCCATTTAAAATGGTTTTTTCATAATCAAAAACTGCCTGCAACTGTTTGGCATTCGCTGTTAAATATTCTGCTTTTATAGCATTTCTGTTGATCAGTGGTCCGGCTAAATCTCCTGCTAACGAATAGATCAAAGATTCTGGCGTTCTTAATAAATAAGAAGGATTAAAAGCCTGGTAACCGATGGTTGCAGAAATGCCTAAAGATGGATAAAACTGCGCTTTGGCTACTTTAACATCCAATTTAGCTGCTGCAAGTTCGAATTCGGCCTGTTTAATATCCGGGCGGTTAGCCAATAACTGCGAAGGTAAACCTGTTTGCACGGTTGGCGGAACCAGATCGGTAAAATTAGATTTATCCCTGATGATCGGCTGAGGATAACGGCCTAACAGGAAATTAATTTTATTCTCTGTTTCGGTAATGTTCTGCTGAATATCAAATTCTAGACTTTTTGAGCTTAATACTTCTGCCTCAAATTTACGCACAGCAAGCTCGTTAACCCTTGAAGCCTGTTTTTGGATTTTCATCAGCTCTAAAGCATTGCTCTGTAGTTCGATATTCTTTTTTACCGTTTCTAACTGATTGTCGGCCGCTAACAACTCATAGTATGAATTGGCTACTTCGGCAATTAAATTGGTAATGACAAAATTCTTACCCTCAACCGTTGATAGATAGTGGCTAATGGCTGCTTTTTTAGAGTTGCGTAATTTGTGCCAGATATCTGCTTCCCAATTGGCTTGTAAGCCAAAATGGTAGTCAGGCAATACTTCAGGTACTTCTTTACCAGGTGTAATTTCTGTTGAAGCATCACCTGCACCCGAACTGGTATAACGGCCAACTTTATCAAATCCAGCACCTACACCATAGGTTACACTCGGTAAAAGTTCTCCTTTTCTCGCCTTGATTTCATTTTTGGCAATTTCGATATCCTGAAGCGTGATATTCAGCTCCTGGTTATTTTTAAGTGCGGTATCAATCAGGTTGACCAGGTTTGGATCGGTAAAAAAGTTACGCCATTTAATGCTGGCCGTGTTTACTGTATCCTGCGAGCCATTAAAGGCTGCAGGTACATTTTTATTTTCGGAGCGTTGGGCCACTTCTGGCAATTTACAGGCGGTATATGCAGCGCATATCAACACCAATCCAATGCCTTTATAAATATTTTGCTTAAACATTGTTTTCAATTTCTTCAGTTAATGGATGTTCTTCTTCAATTTTGATCAGCTTGTGTTTTGCTGCAATTGTTCCGAATATGAAATATAAGCCCGGGATTACAATTACCCCGAAAATGGTACCGAAAAGCATACCTCCTGCAGCCGCAGATCCGATGGTACGGTTACCGATTTTACCTGGTCCACTGGCAATCATTAATGGAATCAAACCTGCAATAAAGGCAAAAGAGGTCATTAAAATCGGACGGAAACGCACGCTTGCACCTTCCATGGCCGCCTTAAGCACCGTTGCCCCCTGTGCATGGCGCTGCGTAGCAAACTCCACAATCAGCACGGCGTTTTTACCAAGTAAACCGATGAGCATCACCATGGCTACCTGCGCATAAATGTTGTTTTCCAATCCTAATAATTTAAGGAAGAGGAATGCACCAAAAATACCGGCTGGTAAAGAAAGGATTACCGAAAGCGGTAAAATGAAACTCTCATATTGCGCTGCCAAAACCAGGTATACGAACCCTAAACAGATCAGGAAGATGTAAATGGCTTCATTACCCCTTGATACCTCATCTTTAGAGATACCTGCCCAATCGATACCAAATCCCCTGGGCAAGGTTTTCTGAGCTACTTCAGTAATGGCTTTAATGGCCTCACCCGAGCTGTAACCGGGAGCCGATTGTCCGCTGATCTCCGAGGCATTGTACATATTGTGACGGGTAATCTCCGATAAACCATAAACTTTACGCATTTTGATGAAAGCCGAGAAAGGTACCATCTCATCGCGGTCGTTTTTAACCGACAGTTTTAAGATATCCTCTGGTAAAGCCCTGTACTGAGGTAAAGCCTGAACGATTACTTTATATTGGCGATCGTATTTAATAAAGCTGGTTTCGTAATTACTGCCCACAAATGTTGACAGGGTATTCATTGCATTATCGATACTTACTCCTTTTTGTTGCGCAATATCATTGTCAACATCTAACATGTATTGCGGGAAACTCGCGCTGTAGAAAGTAAATACTGATGAAAGCTCTTTACGTTTGTTCAGCTCACGTACAAACTCGTTGGCAACCGTTTCCATTTTTTTGTAATCGCCACTACCTGCTTTATCTAATAAACGAAGTTCGAAACCGCCTGCTGCACCATAACCTGGTACTGCTGGTGGCTGGAAAAACTCGATGGTTGCACCAGGAATAGATTTTGATTTTTCTTCAAGTTCTTCAATAATCTCTGCTGCTGAGTGTTTACGCTCACTCCAATCTTTCAGGTTAATTAAACAGGTACCTGAGTTCGATCCTGTACCTTCGGTTAAGATTTCATATCCTGCCAATGATGAAACTGACTTCACACCATCAATGTCTTCACACATTTTTTGCAGTTTCTCTGCAATCTGGTCGGTACGCTCTAAAGTAGATCCCGGAGGCGTTTGGATAATGGCATAAACCATTCCCTGATCCTCATTAGGAATAAATCCTGATGGTACACTTCCACTTAATGCCCAAACACCCAAACAAAAGGCAACCAATACGCCAAAGGTTAAAATCCTGCGGCTCACTACCTTGCTCAATACCAGTTCATATTTACCCGAAAGTTTGTTAAAACCATTATTAAAACCATCTAAGAAACGGTCAATAATGGTTTTCTTTTTGGTAGAACCGTGATTGTTCTTCAACATAATGGCACACAATGCCGGCGTAAGCGTTAAAGCCACAATACCCGAAAGGATAATGGCCGTTGCCATGGTAATGGAGAACTGACGGTAGAAAATACCCACCGGACCCGACATAAATGCGACCGGAATAAATACCGAAGCCATTAAGAAGGTAATCGCAATAATTGCCCCACCAATTTCTTTCATGGCCTGTTGCGTGGCCTTTAATACCGAAAGGTGCCTGTCGTGCTCCATCTTGGCGTGCACCGCTTCAATTACCACAATTGCATCATCTACCACCACCCCGATGGCCAATACCAAAGCAAATAAGGTAATTAAGTTGAGTGTGATACCGAAGAACTGCATAAACACAAAGGTTCCGATTAAGGATACGGGTACAGCAATCGCTGGAATAAGGGTTGAACGCCAGTCGCCAAGGAATAAGAATACCACTAAACCTACCAGAATAAAAGCTTCTACCAAAGTGTGGATTACCTTTTCGATTGATGCATCCAGGAATTTAGAAACGTCGTAACTGATTTCGTAATCTAAACCTTTTGGAAATGATGCCGATTTAATCTCAGCCATTTTGGCTTTAACATCTTTAATTACCTGACTGGCGTTACTGCCGTAAGATTGTTTCAAAACAATCGCAGCAGATGCTTTTCCGTTTAAGGTAGAGTACAAATTGTAGGCAGAAGCACTAAAATCGACATCAGCGATATCTTTTAAGCGAAGCAATTCTCCATTGGGAGTTGCCCTAACCACTATATTTTCATATCCCTCTTTGGTATTAAAACGACCTGAATATTTTAATACATATTCGAAAGCCTGCGAACGTTTACCAGAACTCTCTCCTGTTTTACCCGGAGAGGCTTCTAAACTTTGCTCATCAAGCGATTTCATTACCTCATCAACAGAGATTTTATATGCCTGCATACGGTCTGGTTTAAGCCAGATACGCATGGCGTAATCCCTGTCACCCAAAATATCGGCAAAACCTACCCCATCAACCCTTTTCAACTCCGAAAGCAAGTTGATATCGGCATAGTTGTACAGGAAGTTCTGGTTCATTTTAGGATCTTTACTATACAAGTTGATGTACATCAACATGTTAGATTCCTCGCGTGTGATTTTCACCCCTTCGCGAACCACTAAAGGCGGAAGTTTATTGGTAACGGCCGCTACACGGTTCTGTACGTTAAGCGAAGCCTGATTGGGATCGGTACCCAGGTTAAATACTACCTGAATTGATGCTTCACCATCGTTACCGGCATCAGAAGCAATATATTTCATCCCTGGTACACCGTTAAGTGCACGCTCGAGCGGAATAACCACCGATTTAATTAATAACTCGTTGTTTGCCCCAGGATACTCTGCCGTAATATTCACTTTAGGCGGAGAAATGGATGGGAATTGTGTTACTGGCAGGTAGCTGATGGCTAATACCCCAAGAAACACAATAATAAGCGATATTACGATAGAAAGGACGGGCCTTTGTATGAATTTACTAAACATAAAATAAGTATGGAGGGGTTTAGATTATTCTGTTTTCAATCTCAATTGTTTCATCACATCCTGAGGCTGCTGGAATTTAAAGGCGATTTTATCATCGTCTTTAACTTTCTGTACACCTTCAAGTAAGATCTTATCTTCTACGGTGATTCCGTCGCCGATAATGTATAAATCCGGCAGCTCGCCTGCAATGGTAATGGCCCTGGAGTGCACTTTATTGTTTTTATCGATTACGAAAACATAAGTTTTATCCTGAATATCGTAAGTTGCTTTCTGTGGGATAACAATTGCATTTTTCAAGGGAACAACCATCTGGATTTTACCAGTTTCGCCGTTTCTAAGCAGGTTATCAGAATTGTTAAACCTTGCCCTGAAAGCAATGTTTCCGGTCTCGTTATCAAATTCACTTTCAATTACCTCCACTTTACCTTTCGATTTTAGCAGTTCGTTATTGGCCAGTAATAAACTAACTTCTTGCTGTCCTTTTGCTTTTGCAGCACTCTGATAGTTTAAATATTCAGGTTCCGATACGTTGAAGTAAGCAAAAACCTGGCTGTTATCTGAAAGGCTGGTTAACAAAGCACCTTCATCAACCAAACTACCCAGTTTTAAAGGAATACGATCGATGGTACCATCAAACGGTGCCCTGATTTCGGTATTGGATAAATGGAATTTTGCCAGTGAGGTTTCAGCATTTGCAGATTGCAGTTTTGCTTTGGCCATCGCCAGTTCGTTTTTGGAAACAATGTTTTTATCAGACAGTAATTTGGTGTTTTCCAGTTCAATTTGTGCAGATTTGGTTTCAGCCTGTGCCTTTAACAATTCAGACTGGGCTGCTTTCGGCATAATTTTAAACAACAACTGACCTGCTTTTACATGCTGACCTTCATCTACATAAATATTTTGGAGATAGCCCTTTTCCTGGGCCCTAACTTCGATATTCCGAACAGATTTAATCTGCGAAACATATTCCTTGGTAAACGAAGTATCCATTCTCAGCGGCGTGGTTACCGCATAAGTAGCTACTTCTTCTTTTTCTTCTTTTTTCGAGGTACAACCCGTTACGTAAAGTAAAGTACACAAGCCTAAGCACATGAGAACTCTTTTCATTTTTTTTCCTTAAATGGTTTAATCTGATTTATTTTTTTCTCTAACTAGTTTCGTTGAGGAGTCTTTTTTTTAGAAAAGCAATCTGCAACCGCGGTGCGGAGACGAATTGAATTCAATAAATGATGGTTACTCAACGATTTAATTCGATAGCGAAATAAATACAGATTTATGAAGTTTAAATGAAGTTGAAATTCATTTTTCCATTCTGAAAATCGTGGTTTAGTGCATAAAGAGCTAATTTATAACCACAAACTGAATATTACGGATGCTTTTTTGCCCGTTTAGAGAATTTATAACCTTTTTTAAATGGTTAAACAATAAAATACACAAAAATGGCTCTTATTTTTGGAAGATCTGAATATTTTAACAATAATGATAAAACGGAATTTATGACTGTTAAACTACAGATTTAATTTTCTATGAGTTTGATTTGGGGTACGCGCTGGTTTGAAAACCAGCGCTATGAAGTTAATTTTATCGATAGGATTATTAGAGATAAAGAGAATTATCAGTAAGTTTTCAAAAATTTGCTTTTCAACAGATTAAATAATTCATGCTATACAACCTATAAAATCGTAGTTTTTCTTTGCGATGGTTTGAAAACCAGTGCAAATGAGGAGAACTTTTATGGAATCTAACCTATAAAACCATCGTATCATGAAACCTGATACCGCTCCATGAAAAAAGTTTCTCCAACCTTAATTTCCATGTTTATTGCTTTTTTGGCTTTGGGCTGCAACTCTACAGATAACACGAAACAATGGGATAACGCACACCTCGACCCGGGATTACCTAAAAACCTGATCTATAATGAAATGAATAAAGAAGAAGAAATATATTCATTTTTCGAAAAACATAACGGATCCAAACGGACCAGTGATGTGAGTTACTTAAGTCGTAACTTAAACGAAAAACAGGATTCACCAGCGTCTAAATTGAATAATTGCAGGGCATATTATTCTGGATCAGATACTTTATTTATTGATATTGGTATTAGCGATGGTTTTACCGGAAGCGGATTAAATATCAAGTATAAAAACAAACGCTTTAATGCCGAAGCATACGAATTTACAGATGTAATTATTGAAGGAGAAGTTAAGCCAAAACAAAAAGTAATCAACCAGAAACTGGTGCTAAATAAGGCAAATTATAAAATCGGCGACAGTTTATTTGGAAGAATTGAATTTAAATCTATTGAAATCAATAATCAGGGTGACACTATTTTACACATCAGTAACGGAAATTTCAGGACCAGAGTGCGCTCATCATTTTCCGATTGATTATATTCGTTAAAGAAAATTACACATCATAAATGCCTTTTTTATCACAGATATTGTTACACCGGATAGCTGACGGAGGTTATACCTCTCAGATTCCCAGCCTGCGCGAAGGATTGCAACTGAACTTAAAAAGCAACGTAACGTTTTTTGTAGGCGAAAATGGTTCAGGTAAATCTACCTTACTGGAAGGGATAGCCGAAAGATGTGGTTTCAGCCTCAAAGGTGGTAACCGCAACCATAATCTCAATGTTGGTCATCGTTTCGAGGGTTACGAATCGCCATTAACCCAGCTCATACAATTATCATGGACACCAAGGAGGATAAATGATGGTTTCTTTATGAGGGCCGAAAACTTTTTCAATTTTGCAAGCTATATTGATGAACTGGCATTAGAAGATAACCGCATTTTAGATGCATACGGTGGTCGTTCGCTACACGAGCAATCGCATGGAGAATCTTTTCTATCGCTCTTTAATAACCAGTTTGAATCGGGTATTTACATCCTGGATGAGCCTGAAGCAGCCTTATCGCCTGCAAGAATTTTAGCTTTTATATCAGTAATTAATCAGCTGGAACAAAGCGGCCGGGCCCAATTTATTATCGCCACGCACTCCCCTATGCTCATCTGCTATCCCGGAGCCAGCATTTATCAGTTTGATGAATATGGTATCTCAGAAATCGGTTACGAGGATACGGAGCACTTTACCCTCACGAAATCCTTTTTGGATAATCCACAGCTTTACCTTCGTCATTTAACAAATAATTAAAACAGTTAGTAATAAAAAAAATTAACCCGTTAAAAATAAAACACTTAGCGGCAAACATTGTATTTATTTAAACGATAATTACCCGGCACCGCAGGCAAGCGTTACCTTTGCAAAAAAATACCATAATGAACAGTACCCAATCAAAAGCGCTCGAACTTGTTGTAGGCATCATAAAAGATACCATTAGCGATATTAAAATTGAAAAAACATCTGCAAGCACCGTTACCCTAAAAGACGGTAACGCCACTATACAATTAACACAACAGGCAGGTGAAAGTGCGGATAAGGAAACGGTTGTGATCCTGGATCCAAAAGATATTATTTACAGTGAAGATCTTCTTCCGGAGCTTAATGATCTTACCTCGGTTATGGTAATTATAAATGGTTTGGATATAGAAACGCACCTGGTTTTTCAGGCGGTTAGAGATTGTTTTGATCAGATCAGCAACAGTTATGAATTTTTGAAAATCTTCGAAAAAGACGTGATCAGAATAAAAAGCGGATTTAAGTTTGGAAGCAACGCTTTTGTTCTTAATGTATTGAATGAAAAAGAGGAGATTTTTGTGAGTGCAGAGTTTGCGGCTTCATTTGATGCAGCGGTTAGGAAAACAGTTGAAACAGACGTAATTAAAGTACAAAAAGCCATTAACAAAATGGTTAAAGAAGACGGCGCAATTTAATTCTCCGCATTTTAAATAAAAAAAAATAAATATTTTGATAGCCCTGTGCAAAAGCATGGGGCTTTTTTTTTGTCGACAAGCCAAAATTTGAAAAAAATAAGAATGTTTAACTTTTTTTACAAAACAGAAAACCCCTTTTAGGAATACTTCGTATATGCGACATCAAACAAACTTATATTTCCGATACGAATGCCACAATTTTCCGCATATCATAACATATTACCACTCATCAAATACTTTGAGCAGTATCATCCACTATCAAAAGGATTTATTGCTGACCATGTGCTGCATTGCAGACGATTACAGGTAAAAAAGAACAAATTTATCCTCTCACCTATTGACCACAATGCATCACTTTATTTTATAACCAGTGGCCTGGTAAGGGGATTTATTAAAGATAACGGTAAAGATATTACCACGAGGTTCAGTTTTGAGAATGAAACCATAGGTGCTATCCACCATCCTGACCAAACCTCCAACCATTCTGTTGAGTACCTGCAGGCGCTTGAAGACTCCGAACTGATCTCGATTCCCTTCGCCCTGATTGATTCCGTGTATTCGCTTTATCCTGAAGCCAATGTAATCGGAAGGAAAATGCTGGCCATTCAATACTATGCTGCTTCGGAGCGGTCTATTTTAGCCAGAATTACGAATGCTGCAAGTCGTTACCAAAAATTTGCCAGTACTAAATCTGTAGCAGTTGACAGGATACCATTGCGACATTTGGCGAGTTACCTTGGCATGCGCAGCGAAACTTTAAGCAGGATAAGAAGCAAAGAAATAAAACCATCAACCCGTAAATAAGGCCATTTTTATCGATGACTAAAAAAAATAAAAATTTAAAAACAAAGTAGCTTTTAGCTGGTTTATACTGTACACCTACTTATTTAGAACATGATCTGCTGCTTTGGTTAGTTGACAGATCAAAAAAAGGTTATCATCCACGATGGTAACCTTTCCTATTTTACAGGATTAATATAGCGCAATTTATTTTTTCTTAACCCACATATATTGAGCTGTTTACCAATCAAAACCGATCTATTTTACAATAAACATTTTTAACTGTAGCATTAGTTGGTCTACTTTCGTTTTACCAACAAATACAAACGCTTAAACATGAAAAAAATCATCGTACTTTTTTTTGCTATCAGCCTCTTTTCTTGTAAAAAAGAAGAAGTATATGGTCCGCTGAAACTTAAAGACGGACAGGAAGTAGAACTTCTTGTTGACCACCGTTACGGCTCGGATCAAGATCTATTAATAAAATTACCGGAAAAAGAACTTGCGGGTGCATCGCTTGTTGGCTTTGACCAAAGAGAAATAGGTTACACCTACCGTGTTAAAGCAAGGTTCCATAATGATGATAATCCGCCACAAGACGCTTCCTCCTACTCTTTTATTTTCACTAAAATTGTGAGTAAAGAACAATATAAAGGAACTGAATCTTTTGATATTCAACTCATCACCTCTTATATCCCAGGTGGCCCGGTGATCAGGCTGAGCAAAACCGGAAATGATTATTATTTTGTTCCTGATAAGCTTCAGTTAACTTATGCAAACAGCACTGTTCAGAGTCAGCTCGAAGAAATTTATCAAAATGTTTTAGAAGTGCGGGCCAACTGGCAAAAAGGACAACTTCCAAAATGGAAAGCAATTAAAGCAACAGTAACGCACGATCCGCAGAAATTTGGTAAAGCTTACCTGGTACAACAGATTCAGTTTACGCCATAAAATCCAATTCAAGATCAATAATGATTAAACCATGCGAGGCAATTCTGGTCAATATGGGTATGATCAACAAAACAAACTATAAGGTACTTAATTTCATAATCCTGGTCTTTATATTTATCTATATACCGGTTTTATTGGTGAGGGGTGAACAGCCAACATCAGAAGTTAAAAAGATGCTGTTGACCGTTGGCGATACAAAGCGCGAAGCCCTGGTTTATATTCCCTCTACTGCAAAAACAAAAATGAGTCCGCTTATTTTTGTTTTTCATGGTCATGGCGGAACAATGGAAAATGCCTACCGAAGCCACCAGTTTGAAAAACTCTGGCCTGAAGCCATCATCGTGTACCCACAGGGATTAAATACGCCCGGACAGCTTACTGATCCGCAGGGAAAATTGCCCGGGTGGCAAAAGGAAGCCGGAGACATGAACGACCGGGACCTGAATTTCTTTGATCAGATGCTGAAAACCCTCCAAACTAATTATAAAGTAGATGATCAACGCGTTTATGCCACCGGACATTCTAACGGAGGTGGATTTACTTACCTGCTCTGGGCTACACATGCTGATGTATTTGCGGCTTTTGCACCTTCATCTGCTGTAAGCAGAAAAGCCGCAGGAAAGCTTAAACCAAAACCTGCCATGCATATTATGGGTGAACAGGATCCGCTGGTAAAACCTGAATGGCAAAAAATGATGTGTAATATGATCTTAAAAGTAAATAGTTGCGATACTGATGGAAAACCTTATGGGGAATATGCCACCCACTATCCTTCTAAAAGTGGGAACCCTGTTGTTTTATATGTTCATCCCGGCGGACATGTGTACCCAAAAGAAGCTGATGAAGTAGTGGTTAAATTTTTTAAGGAAATTAAAAAGAAGTAAGGCCTTACTGGAAATAGCTTTACTTTGTAATTTACTTAGGTTTATTTTCTTTCTGAAGTTCCCGTTTTATGCCTGCAATTAATTCTTGTTCGGTTACTATGGTATCGTTTCGGCTAATCACCAATAAAGCGCAATAACGCAATACGTTAATGATTGATCCACCAGTGAGTTCGTATTCCTCTGCAATGGCTTTAAGATTAATATTTTCATCCAGTTTACAAACCCCTGAAAAGGCTTGTTGCCAAAGCTGATAGCGTTCTTGTACAGCAGGCATAGTAAAATGAATAATGGATTGAAACTTTCTTAAAAAAGCCTCATCTATATTGGCTTTGAGGTTGCTTGTCAGGATAACCAGCCCTGGAAAATCTTCGATCCGCTGTAAAAGATAAGCAGTGTGCTGATTGGCATACCGATCATTGGCAGAATCGACATTGCTACGTTTTCCGAACAATGCATCGGCTTCATCAAAAAACAAAATCCAGTTTTGATGCTGGGCCATATCAAAAATTTCAGACAGGTTCTTTTCCGTTTCGCCGATATATTTGGAAACAACCATAGAAAGATCGATTCTATAGACTTCATGGCCACTTGATTTACCGATCAAAGTAGTGATTAAGGTTTTTCCTGTTCCTGGAGGTCCATAAAATAATGCCCTGTAGCCCGGTTTCAGTTTCCTGGCCAATCCCCAATCTTCCATCAGGGTATGGCCATGCGCTAACCAGGTAGTAATTTCATTAATCTGCGTTAGCACCAAATGATCGAGCACTACATCATCCCAATCCATCGCCGTACTGATTTTTTGGGCAGGGAAAGAAGCACTGTTTTCGGCTATCAGTTTTTTCCCGGTGAGGAAATAATTAAACCAACTTTTGTTTAAACTCAATTGACCGCTTAATAAGGGCAGATGACTTTCTGTTTCGGCAAGATTAAGCACATCTTCTTTATAGAGAACATGCTCCTTTCCGAGCAGGTACATTACCTGGTAACGCATTTCGGGACGGTTTACGGTAAGCAGAAAACATAAGGTTTCGCCTGTTGGTAAAAAGCCGTTATGATCTTTACCGGACACACCCCCAAACTCAGTAAAACCACGATCGTACACTTGGTTTTTGCTTAAAAAAACATCCAGTATTTCAGGACGGAGGTGTGGTGCCATAGCAAGTGCAATGGCCAACCTTGCATAAACATCCAGGTTCCATTTTTTAATAAAATCCGCATAAGGACTGCCGCTGAGGGAAAGATCTGGTATTGAAATTTCAGTCCAGTCTTTTTCATGCCCTTCCTGCACAAAATAGGTGACCATACATTGCCTGATTGCGGCTTCTAACCAATCCAGTTCCTGCCTTAAGGCTGTTAATGCGGTATTATTCTCCATAATTAATCAATAATTTTTCTACATCATCCAAACTGGTATCTGCCCATTTAAAATAAAGCAGTGCTGTGCTGGGATTAAGTTCGTTTGGAGGAAGAAGATCGAGTAAGTTATCCTGCGAATGGGTTCCCATGTTATTGACATATTGATAATCGAAATGAAAATCCTGTTCGTAAAAACCCTGTGCCCATTCATTATGCCCCTCCCATTGCGCAATGAAGTTAGCTGCTAAAGTTTCGGTTTTTTCTTCCCGCACCACCAGCTTTTTCGCTTTATAAAAAGAGGATTTCCGTTTTTCTTCCCGATGATAAAATTCAATGTCTTTTGATTGGATGGTTTTTGAGGAATGATGACCGAAAATATCAACCAGCCCAAAATTTTCCTGATCTGTTACAATTTCCAGTTCTGCCATATTTCCGCCCGAAACGGCCAAGGTCCAATCGGCTGCAGCAGCACTTTCGGTAACCACATAAACTTCCCTGAAAGAATAATGGGTTTGAGTAAGCCTGATGATCAATGTCTGCTGAATGTCGCTCCAATTGAGTATCCTGATTGATTCAGGGTCGCTGGCCTTGAAAATAAAATTCCCTCTTTCGGCAAAGGCAAGGATCTGTTTACTAAACTCAAATTCTCCTTTCAGCGGGTCATTTCCATTTCCCCTGCCTGCATAAGGTTTAGATACGCCATCACTAAAGCTCCAACCCTCTGGATTTAGTTTATTGTGATTCGCTAGCGCTACCTCTTGCGGTTCTATCAACCCATTGCGGAAAATATTTCCGAGTGCGATCATCTGACCGTTCCGGATCTGGAAAAAATCACCTGGATAAACCGTTTTTCCTAATGGCGACACAGGTATAAAGCCATTTGTGCGCATGTAAAAGTTCCGGTAAAAATTTCTGTATACATTTCCCATATCAGATTGACAATATATTTATTTAATCCACTGTTCAAAAAAATAGCGGATGATCATTTAATTAAGAAGCTAAAGCCGCTGCATTGGCTGCCGCCAAACCCGATTGAAGCGATTTAAGTTTAAGCTGTGCGGTATTGAGGTTTGCATTTGCCATATTCAATTGTGTAAGCGTAGCGGAATTAGCTTTATCTGCCAAAGTATAATTCACTTTTGCAGTTGCGGAGGCCTGGTAAAAAAGTTGCTGAAGGGAAGCTGAATGGCTATCATCACCCGATCCGGTAAGCAGTTTTTTTAAGGCGATAGCTTGCATGTACTCCAAGCCAATTGCCTTTTCTGCTTCCATTTCTGAAGCTTGTGCGGCAAAAGTACTTTGCAGGGCCACCAGCGTTAAAGCCACAGCATTACTGGCATCCGTACCAGCTATATTGATCATATTAACCAGGTCATCGGAAATTAATGGGTTCAGCGCTTTTTGCCTTACAATCAGGTTGGCGAGTTTATTAACCATTTCAGCACAGTAAATCAGTTTCCCCATCACCATGTTTATCTCTGCGGCAAGTTTTTTAGTTTGTGAACTGGCTTTAAGCATTTCGTTAAAAGCAATATTGGAGTTGCTTTCCAGCTCGGCACCACGCTGCACCAGTTGATCAATCAGTATTTTGTTGTTATAAGCCTGCGTTTTATTACTGCTTGCAATAGCTAAAAAACTCTGTAAATTATTTGATTTCGTGGTTAACGCGCTAACAACAGACTGATATTTCTCTACTTCACCCTGCGCATCCATTACCTGGATGGCTAATGCATCAAGTTCATTCTTTTTATGTTCAGTAACACCATATTTTTTAACGCGGTGGGCAACAGGTACGGATATATCTTTTGTTGATTTTTGAGTTTTCATAATGTGATATGATTTAGCGATCCGTTAATAATGAAAATAATCTGTTTCGGACATTTCTGACAGGGCATTCAAAAAACACATATCATTTTCTTTTGCAACTGTTGAATAAGAAAGCACTACCGGAAGATACTGTTCCCCTTTAATAAGCTTATTTCCAAAGTTATCTGTGCTATCCGGATTAATAAAAGCAATCCATTGTGTTGCCCCATTAGCCGCAGCATCTTTTTTCTTATGGGCAACAGTATAATTGCCTGTAGAAACCTGTTCGGCTATAGGCACATTAAACAAAAAACCAGGTTTGGCCTTATCTAACCTGGACAATGACGGTATTGCTTCTAAACTGCCAATTTCATTTTCGATGAGAAAATGAGGCGGTTCGATATTAGGCAAACGATCTGAAGCATTCGCACTGACAGGCAAAAACAGACAACGGTATTCAACTTCAACAGCTGCAGGCTCATTACTTTCAAAACTCATAACATGCTCGAATTCAAATAAAAAAGGATCATCAATTAAACCATTAATACTTTTTAAGTATTCTTTTTTAATATTTTCTGCTAAACTGCGTTCTTCATCAGAAAGGTCTTTTTCTTTATAATGTGTAAGCTTAATTGATTTTCCAGCCACTTGTTGCAGTTTGGCTATTAGGATAAATACCTGCGATGGCGCCGATAAATAATCATCGTAAAAATTGATTTTTCTTTTGTAATCGTCGGTAAAAACACCCATTACAAACACCACATAATTTTTACCAGGTTCAATTGGCTCCTGATCTGAATCGGTTACCAAAGCTGCATTTTTATCCGCAGCATAATTGTACACTTTTATCTCTTGCTGTGCTGTTGAAGCTTTAGGCGGCATTACAGCAATGAAGTTACTTTTGCCCGATAACAGGATATTTTCTGCATTAGTGATCGAAAAGGTTTGTTTGTTCTGTTCTTTAACCACCATGATGTAGTATTTTTCTACAGGGTACATGGGATGATCGTTTGGTTTTTCACCGGGAAATGGACTTTGAATCAGGTCAAAATTCACCGAGAAACTCAATGGATCAGTTTCGCTGGTTTTTACATTCAGGTTAAGATTGAGTTTAGCATCGGCAAGTGCATAAGCCGATTTAGTTGCACTGTAGGAGGTACTGACCATTTGCAGCGCGCCTTCATTCAGTTTTTCTGTCGATTGTACCGCGACCATTGCATTATTATGCGTTATCAGTGCCTGGTTAGCCGCATTAAAATCTGCTGTTGTAATTTCTAAAATGGAATTCATTAAATCACTGGTCGTTTTGGCCATATCGAGCACGGCTGACGCGGATACTTCGGCTGTTAAGATAGAAGCTTCCATGGCCAGTTGTGCGCTTACTTCAGCATCGCAAGCGGTTTCATTCAGCAGTTCTCTCGCTTCTTTTGCCAATGTGTAAATATTGCTAACAAAATCTTCGGCATGTAAAATGTTATAAATGCTATCCACATCACCAGCTAAACGAACAATTGCATTGGTTGCCACCTTTACGTTGGTTGCAGAAACAGCTACACTGCTTGTTGATTCGTTAACGTATTGGTTGGCCTGTGTGGCAGCGCCTACAAGGTTTACCAAAACATTACTATCCTTTTCTGCCTCACGCTGCGTTATAACTTTTGTTTTATAAATGTTCGTTGCTGCTACAAGATTCTGTTCTGCCGTAATGGTAGCTCCCTCGGCGTAGTAAAGGTTAAACATGGCCGCATTTACCTGCGATTTAAGTCGCTTTTCTTCAAGATCTAAACCCTGTAAAGTGTTTACGGTAGCTGATCGAAGATTTTCGTTGTAAGCGTTCATAATTTTTATCTTAATTCGTTAAATTAATTTAAGGTACTACACATCTTCAAAAACATAAGTACTAAGATATTTCGCTAGCATTTACCGTTTTTATGCTTTCAATACTAATATGGCCAGTTTACATGGAGGAGCTTATCCATCCATGGGTGTTTGATAATTGAAAATGAAAAAGGAGATCTGTGGATCAAAAGATCATAAGGGTGTTTTTCTACGGTTAATTCCCACCTATCATGTTTCTCAGTAAGCAGGCCATCCCTTACCAGCCAATTCCCTCTAAAACCATCTATAGAAGAACTGCCAATGGCTGGCCAATAACCGATCGCAGCCTTTATTAATCCTTCTATCAATTGGCGATTTTGTGCTGAAATATTAATACCCTCCATTACCGTCTCAGCCAGCGGTATTCCGCATAATAATTTATTGAGTGGTAAAAATGACTCTTCGGTTTGTTCTTGTCCGGTTACAATATATTGCAGATAGTGCACTGCTTCAAGCTGGCTTTCAGCGCTACTGAACTTATGGTTGTGAGTAAGTCCAAGGCGCTCAAAAAGAATGGAAATATAAGCGTTAATTAAAACCAGACCGGCATTTCTTACGCTAATTTCCGCTTTTAAAATGTCATTTTTTTCTGCTGTCATAATGGGTCTAAAGGTCACATTGGTATTTATTACGGAGTCAATAATTTCTATTTTGATTGTTAATGACCTAACCTCCAATCATGACATTAAATGCGCCGAGCGTAATTGTGCCTCCGTGCGCGGTTGCATCACCCAATCGGGCGGCCGGCATTCCACCGATTTTAACGGTTGCCGAACCTTTTACAATGCTATCGGGAGGACCAACACAAACGAGCATGTCGCCCACTCTAGCAGCCGGCAAGCCAGCTATCAGTACGGTAGGCTCGCCAGGCCCAGCAATTGGTCCGCCAACATGAGGTATAGGTGGAACTCCGGGTGTTTGCATTGGACATTCGTGAAAATCAGTTAATCTTGCTGCTGGTGGCATATTTTCTTCTGTTTAATAATTAATTAATCATAATCATGGCGCTCTTCAGGCTCAGTTGCGCCCCACTTTTTATTTCTGCGGTCATTGATCCTTTTGCCGAAAACTCATTGTCGGCTACATGGCTGATGTTCATACCACTTAAGTCAACATCTCCTGTAGGCGCCTTTATGTCTATTCCCTGATTACCTGTAATGTTTACTTTCTGATTTGCCTGGATATTGACATCGGTAGCACTTTTGATCGTAATCCCATCCGCAGACATTACAATGCTGTTGTTGTGTTCGTCCTGAATGGTGATTTTTTTATCCTTATCGCTAAAAATTATGGTATTCTTATCAGGCGTGGCCAAAGTGAGCACCTTATTTTCATCGTCGAATTCGATGTTGATTTTTGATTTGGAAACAATTGCCTTTATGGCGTTTTTTTCGTTCGGGTTAAAGCCTTCGTAAGGTCTTAGCTTTGGACTGCTATACATGCTCCCCAATATCACCGGACTGCGCGGATCTTCATTTAAAAAGCCAAGCACCACTTCATCTCCTACTTCGGGAAGAAAAAAGGCACCTGCGCCACTGCTGGAGTAAAAATTGGCCAATCTTGCCCATATACCCTGTCCACTTTGATCAAATAGAGGCACATCGACCAAAATCCGGTATTGCGAATCAGGATCATCATACATTTTTTTAACAGTACCGTTAAATAAACCACGTACGCCTGGCAACATGCCCGAGGCTGTAGGCGCTACTATATCAGGCTGTTCAATAAACCACTGAGGAGAAAGCCCTAATGAAACTTCAGTTAGCCAGTTCCCTTCAGAAAGGTTATGAACAAGACCAGAAATGAAGTAATCGCCGTTAAACCTATCCCCAATACCATTTAAATTGATAAACTTACCAGGATCAGCCAAACTGTTCCCCTGAAACTTTGCCTCGCCGGTTATTTTTGCATACTCACTCTTTAACATCTGTGCCTTGGCCCAGTTGCTCAGTTCAGCAGTTTCCATTGGTGCTGTGGTCTGCAAATTGTATTCCGGCAGCCCCACAACTTCTGCTAATGTTTTTGAAGAGATATTGCCTGGTCCGGCATAAGTATGTAGTGCATCTGCGCTGGCTATGGCTTGTTGTTTATAATCCCAGGTACTGGCTCTCACACTTTCCAGTTGACTAAGCGCGTTCATATTTGCCCTAAATTCCAGCAAATTATTGCCATAACTTATGCTCAATACCGGGCTAGAATTGGCACCCGGTTCTTTTACTGCAACAGTTCCGTTAAGGGTGGTTACCAAAAGCCCGTTCTTTTCTGCCAACGAAAGTATAAAATCCCAATCACTTACATAATATTGTACCTGTTCTGGCCAAACTGTTGCAGTTCCGCTTACATCGGCTGTAAGCGAAGGATAACTACCAATAATAGCAGCAATTACTTCACTGTCTTTTTTCCCGGCAAAGGTCAAACTCTTTCTGCCTACCGTCATTCTTACGGCCTCATCCCAGCATTCTACTTCAAGGGTTGAACCTACTCTACTATCAATACGGATTGACTGGCCCGTAATAATGCCTTTAAAGATTACGGTGTTGGTTCCATCGTAACCTGCCTCAATACTGATCAGGTTGCCAGGTACGAATGTGGATGAAGAGCTGGCCTGGAATGTTCCGGAATTTGCTTCACCATCAACAATTACAATTTTTGCCGTTGAAACATGGTTTACCCGTTTTTCTACCCGCACTGAAAGCACTCTTATTTCATCAAGTATGTTACTACCTGCAACTTTAATGGTATAAGTGGCTAAACCACCGCTTGGGATATCTGTTGATGAGGCCATTATATTTTGGTCTATTTTTGTTTTAATATCGAGTTCTCTTATTTCTACAGGCATAATGATTAATCAAAAAGGTTAGAAGTGTTATTTTCGCTGTTCTAACGGGTAGCTGTTATCTGCCATTTGTAATGGTCAATTGTTCATGAGCAATTTCCAATGTATCGATGGCTACTTCATTTCCTTCTGATTTTAAATCGGTACTGCTGATTTTGGTTGGCCAGGCGTTATCCAATTGCCATTGCATGGTAATGTTGCCCGCCTCATCAAGAAGTTTAATCAGCACTGTTCTTCTTTTAATCAGGTTCATTTTAATCTCTGCATGCCAATCCCAGAAGGTATTATCATTCACAAAAATCCCGCGTTTCATGGTTACGTTACCATATTTTACCAAACCGGGCATTTTCTCTGTAGAAAAAAGCGGACTGTTGCTTTTGCGGTACTTGATTACCTGGTTTTCGACATCCAATCCGGATACTTCCTGAAATGCGACGCCTTTTAATTCTGTTCCAAGGTCCACTTCAAATCTAAATTTGGGCATGGGCCACGTTGCGCCTTGTGCGCTTCCATCATCAGCCATAATATTGTTTTTATTATTGATAAATCTGTTAACCAGAAACTGTCATTTCCTGTTGGAAAGTTATTACAATGAACTCTGCAGGATGTACAAGGGCTACTCTAACGGCTATCTTCATAAATCCGTTTAAAATATCGTCAGCGGTCATGGTTGTGCCCAAACCGCAGTCTACTGAAAAAGCATCTGCAGCGGTAGCGCCCATTAAACCACCTTCTTTCCAGAGGCTGGTTAGAAAACTACCGATCATCGCCTTCACTGCCTCCCAGGTATTTTTTGTGTTGGGTTGGAAAACATAGGCTTGTGCTGCCAGTTTACACGATTGTTCAATCATGATCATGGTCCTTCTTACCGAAATGTACCGCCAATCCTGGCTATTGCCATCGAGTGTTCTGGCACCCCAAACCAAAATACCAAGGCCATTAAAAAAGCGGATGGCGTTGATCGATTTACCTGAAACAGAATCGACATTAAGGCTACCCTGCTGACTTTCTGATAGGTTGATGGGTAATGATACTGCACCAACGATAGAAGTATTTGCCGGAGCCTCCCATACGCCTTCCAGATTATCAATGGTAGTCATTACCCCTGCCATACCTGCGCTTGCTGGCAGAATGTTGGCCAGTGCCAATACGTTTTTAATGATGGCTGTATATAGCTCGCTGGCATTGATCAGGGCATTGTGATATTGACTTGCCGTTAGTGGTGCTCCCGGAGGACTTTCGATGTTATGAAGAATGGTAGCAGCAATTGGGTTAGGATTTGATGGCGGATTGAGTAAAGGTGCTAACTGCTTCACATCGCCACCAAAAAGATTGGTATAATTGATATCGTTAATCCCCATGATGGAAGTACCGATAAACGGATAATAAGCCGTGCCATAGTTCAGGCCCTGCTGGCCTGTATTGTTTCTGAAAGCTTCAATATCAGCTGTATAATTTAAAGGATCGGGGTTACGGCCGCCAATGATATCAAATATACAAATTGCGGTTTGCATAGCTTCGCATTGTGCAAGCATATCCTGCATGAGCGTTCCATTATCTGCTACCGATAATAATGTAGCTTCGGGACAAATATACATGGTAGGCTCTTGCTCATTGAGTAAAAGCTGAAGCCCTCCTGTTAAAGCAGCCAGTGATACATTCGGGTTAACAATCTGTTTGCCTATACCCATTGGCTGTGCAGATGGTGGTCCGTAAGTACCTACTGATACGATGTAAGCATTGCTGCCACCATTCTGATAAAACAGCTTGATACTGTTGTACAGGTAATAAATGGTCTTGGGATCGGGCAAAATAGCATAGTACAAATCATTTATGACCATGTATTCATTATTTTCCGGTTTGCTTTTTTGCTCAACCAAATAATATTCCGGACTGTACTGTACCGCGTGACTTGCTGGCGGAGCCTGATTGGAATAGCAATATATAGCCTGAAAATCAGCAAAAGAGGTGATTTTTTGCGCCAGATTAATATAAGATTTACCATTATATTCGGCCTGGGGGGTATAACCTATAAATGCCGGCACAGCAGTAGCCACGGGCACCACCGAATTGGGAAAAGCATTTTGCTCATTGATGTAAACACCGGGAGACTTAATGTTTGATTGAATCATAAATAATTTGGCAGTTATAGGGTCTGAAAATAGGTTTAAAATAACAGGATCAGTTTGCATTGAGTAATCAGGCCAGTATTACAGCTATTACTTTGTTTTTTAAAATGTTATTGTTTGGTTGATATTAAAATAGTGCCTGCCCACACCATAATTTCTCGTTATATCAAATATCAGCAAAAGAAACAGAAAGAAGCTAATGATTTAAAGCGTATTTTCACCCTGTTGCTAAAAGGTAAAATACGCAGGTTTCCTTAAAATATCTTTAGCCATACTTTACGGAAAAACATAATTTTAATTAGTTTTGGAGGATCAATCTACATCACTATCCCTGTGCTATGAAAATTAAATTTATTTTTTGCCTCTTGCTTTTTCCGCTCTTTGTATTTTCACAAAATGTACAAGAACCTACCGATACGCCAAAAGAGTGGTCGGCTGCTTATGCCCCATTCCGCATTGTTGGGAATGTTTATTATGTTGGCACTTACGATCTGGCCTGCTACCTTATTACCACTCCGAAAGGAAATATACTGATCAATACCGGACTGCGTTCCTCGGCTGCGCAGATCAAAAAAAACGTGGAACTTTTGGGCTTTAACTTTAAAGACATCAAAATCCTGCTGACCACACAGGCACATTACGACCATTTGGGTGCTATGGCGGAGATCAAGAAACTTACTGGTGCAAAAATGATGGTTGATGAAAAAGATGCCAGTGTGATGAAGGATGGCGGCCGTACGGATTACGCACTGGGTAACGGAAAAACAACCTACGCTCCTATTATACCAGACCTTTTATTAAAGGATGGAGATCAGATCCAGCTCGGAAATACCAGTATTGTAATGCTCCACCACCCCGGCCATACTAAAGGATCATGCAGTTTTATGCTTAAAACTAAAGATGAAACAAGAGACTATTCGGTGCTGATTGCGAATATGCCCAGTATTGTTACCGAAAAAAAGTTTTCTGAAATACCAGCTTATCCGCAAATTGAAAAAGATTACGCCTATACTTTAAGTTCGCTCAAAAAATTATCATTTGATATCTGGTTGTCGTCTCATGCAAGCCAGTTTTGTCTGCACGAGAAACATAAACCTGGCGATAAATATAATCCTACCGCTTTTATAGATCGTGCAGGATACGACAAGGTATTAAACAGCCTTCAGCTCGAATTTGATAAAAAGATTGGCAAGAAATAGTTGCCAGTCTCCATCCTTTGTGCAATCTTTCGAACTTACAAATCGAAGCATAAGAATATAATTTAAATTATATTCTTATGCGCGATTATTCCTTCAGGATGAATACAAGAAAATAATGAGGTTGAATATTAACGCCTGAATAAAATTAAAGCAATCAGTATTATACTCAACAGGATGATAAAAAGTACCATCTTACCCGGAAATCCATCTCCGTTGTCCTCATCTTCTTTTTTATCCTGAGCTATTAAAATTCTTGTCTGGGTTTTCATTAGTATCAAAGTTGTATGACTAAGCCTGAATGAAAAGGATTAAAAAGACAGAACTACATTTGTTGAGAAATATCAACTTAAATCTACATTTCTTCTATAATTACAAGGCCAATTTTAGGTAAAAAACAAGTTATGGTTTAAATCTCAGGTGCTTCCTGCTAAAATTTTAGTCTATCTTCCAAATTCAAGGATTCTAAATGTACCCAATACTCTTTTTGGGCGTTGGGCAGCAACTATACTTTTTTCAAATGTTGCTGTTGGAAGAAAAATATGATGGGTATGCAGATCAAGCGCGATTGTTCTGGCACCAGGTTCTGATCTGAGGGTTTCCTGAATCACGAACTTATCGGCCGAAACTTCTTTAACCACTGTGATCGTCCCATCGCCATTTGAGCTATAAGCCGTTTTAATTACAGGATCGAAAACTACACCATCTGCTCCATCCCCTATCGGTAAAGCGGCAACCTGCTTTCCTGTTTTTGCATCAAGAATAATCATCACCTTATTTGCACATACCGTAAAAAGCCTTGACGTATTAAGGTCAATCGCAAGGCCTGAGGGCTCTTCGCCACCTTTCAGTTTATACCTTGACAGCACTTTATAAGCGTTCATATCAAAACATACAATTTCACCCGTATCTTCAATATTGACGTAAATCCTGCCCTTTCCGTCAGAAACACCTGCTTCGGGTTTTCCTCCCAGCGGAATTATTGACAGTACTTTATCAGTTGTTGGATCGATTATGCTGGCGTCACTACTCTTGCCGTTAAAAACAATTACTTTTTTAGAAAAATCATCATAAAAAGCAGCATCAGGATTTTGGCCTACTTTTACAGTCGCTGTTATCTTAAAATTTTTCAGGTCGAATACCGTACAGGTGCCTGCTCTGCCATTGGTGGTGTAGCCCTTGCCAAACGGAGTGGCTATCACAATTCCATGAACCCCAGGTGTATTGGGAATCACCCCTACCGAATCACCATTTGTTTTGTTTAGTATATTTACCTGGTTGCCATGAGATACATACAGGTTATTGTTCGCATGATCTATGGTGAGGTAATCCCAACCGCCATCGCTCTTGATTTTATGCGTGGCCAACAGATGCATACCTGGCTTTTGCTGTGCAGAAGCGGATATAATAATGCCCAATAGCAAGGCTGTACTTAAAAATTTCTTTTTCATTTTGTTTTTATGTTGAGCTGGTTATGATATAATTAAGGATAGGTTATCAAACATGAACTGATTTATCCTTTTCATCTCTTTCGGTATAAAACCTCCTGATTAAACTTGGCAAGGCAATCAGCAACAACGGTAATGCCACAATAAATCCACCGATAACCGCAATGGCCAATGGTTGATGCAACTGTGCACCCGCTCCTATGCCAAGGGCCAAAGGCATTAAGGCAATAATTGCGCCCAGTGCCGTCATCAGTTTTGGCCTTAACCTGGTCGAAATCGCAAAAGTAATCGCATCGTCCATGCTTTTTTCCTGCAGGGATTCTTTAAACTGCAAAAAGGTAAATACTGCGTTCTCTCCAATAATTCCCACAATCATGATCAGGCCGGTATAACTGCCCACGTTTAAAGGCGTACCAGTTAACAGCAAAGCCAGGTAACTTCCCGAAATACCCAATACCGAAATTAACAGGATTAAAAAAGCGACCTTAAAATCTCTGAAAAGGAAAAGAATTACACTGAACACCAGTAAACTTGAGGCAATTAAAATGGTAAGCAGTTCGGAAAAAGACTGTTGTTGTTCTTTGTAAGCTCCACCATATTCGATATGGTAACCTGATGGCAGATTAACTTTTCGGTTAACCTCCGATCGGATATCTTTCATTACACTTCCAAGATCCCGGTTTTCTAACCTCGCGGTAATGGCGCCAATGGTCTGCAGGTTTTCGCGTTCTACTTCAGCATTACCCGCCTGGAGATCTACTTTGGCCAGATTCTGAATCGGAACCGCCATTCCGTTAGGGAGAAATATTTTAAGGGCAGCAATATCTGATACGCCAAAGTTGCGGCTTCCGGGATAAACCATCCTGATGGGCGAAAGCTGTTGTTTATCATAAAGATCGCCAATTACGTTGCCTTGCATGGCGGTTTGAACCTGCGACTGAAAGGAAAGCGGTGTAATGCCATATTGAGCGAGCATGGCAAAACGAGGATGAATATTTACCGTTGGACCAGACAGGATAATGCCATCAAATACATCGGCTGTTCCGCTTACCTTGGAAACTAGGCCGGCAACCTGTTTAGACAATACCTGCAATTTCTGTTGGTCATTTCCAAAAATTTTCACCTCAATGGGCTGTGTTGAGCTCATCAGGTCGCCCAGCATATCGCCGATTACCTGGCCAAAATCGACAACCAATGCGGGCTGGGTATGTTCAATGTGGCTCCTGATTTCAGAAATCACCTCTTCGGTACTTTTTTTATGATTAGGTTTCAGCTGAATCAGGTAATCTCCGGTGTTGGGTTCGGTGATAAAAAATCCCATCTGCGTACCTGTTCTCCTCGAATAGGCCTGTACATCCGGAATTTTAACAATTTCTTTTTCCACCTCTTTTAATATCCTGTCGGTTTCTTCAAGCGAGGTTCCCGGAGGAGATGCGTAATCTAATACAATACTGCCCTCGTCCATTTCGGGAAGGAAGCCCGTTTGCAGCCTCGGAAAGACCAGCACAATGGAGGCGATAAGCACAAGGATAAACAAATAAGAAATATATGGCCGTTTAGTGAAAAAACGCACCCAGGTCTGCGACTTCACTTCATGAACAATAACTTGTTTTCCAGAGGCATTACTGTGATAATCTTTGGTAAGCAGCAGGTAAACCACTGGCAGGCCGATCCAGGTAACAAAAAACGAGCAGACCAGTGTAATAATCATCGTATTGGTCATCACCTGAAAATAAGATCCTGCCACGCCTGTCATCAGCACAAATGGAACAAAAATGACAATGGTACTGATGGACGAACCCAACATGGCCGGAAAAAGGTAACTGATGGCCTTGCTGATTAAAGGAGCCGTTGGCTTGTCGGGATGCTCTTCATGTGTACGGTGGATCTGTTCAACTACTACAATCGCATCGTCTATAATCAGTCCGATGGCCGCTGCAATGGCCCCCAGTGTCATGATGTTCAGCGAATATCCAATGAAATAAAGCACGATGACGGTTAAACAGAGTGTTACCGGAATCGTAATCAGAATCGTTGCACTGGCTTTTAACGATCGTAAAAAGATAATGGCAACAATGATGGCGAGTGCAAGTCCGATCAATAAACTATCGCGTACACTTTTAACCGATTCGTTAACGAAATCGGCCTGTACATAATAGGGTTTAATGCTCACTCCTGCCGGAAGAATATGTTTTAACGCTTTAACCTTTGCATCCATTTCAGCAGAAAGATCAACCAGGTTTGCATTTGGCTGTTTAATCACGGCAATCAGTATCCCATCTTTTCCGTTGGCATTAATGCGGGTATATTCTACACTCTGCTGAATATTCACTTTTGCCACATCCACTATCCGTACCGTCCGGTTTCCTTTTCTGGTGAGCACCAATTCTTCCAGGTCATTCCTGGTTTTTACCGTGGCATCCGTTACCGAGAGGTAAAGAAAATTGTTATCAGACAAGTAACCATTTGATTTTATAAAATTGGTTTGTGAAAGGGCGGCCGAAATCTGATCGGGAGAGATCCCCAGCGACTGCATCTTCTGTACATCCAGTTCAAGCCAGTATTCTTTTGTTTTTCCGCCAATTACGCGAATTTCCGAAACGCCATCAACCTGTGATAAAAAAGGTTTTACAGTATAAGTGGCTATTTTTTTAAGTTCGGCAGGAGAATAATTATGACTTTCTAAACTGTATCCACTAACCGGAAGAATAGAGGGATTCATTTTTTCTACCGAGATATTTACTCCGGCAGGTAGCGAGGCAGAGATTTTGGCAATCTGCGATTCGATCCGCTGCTGACTTAGGTCGATATCTGCTCCAGGGTTCATGTAGGCAGAAAGCTCGCAGCTACCCCGGCTGGTGGTACTTCTCACCAATTGCAGATCAGGCACCTGTTTTACCGCATTCTCTAAAGGGCGGGTAACAGTAACCACCATTTTATCTACCGGCTGAAGTTCAGCATCGGCTATGATTTTGATCTTTGGAAAAGTAATCTCTGGAAAAAGGCCAGTTTTAAGCTGCGTAAAGGAATAAACACCACCAATGATGATGATGATCAGCACCGCCAGAATGGGATTTTTATGTGAAATAAAGAATTTATTCATGGCTATTGCTGTATTTTCACCTTAGCAGTATCAGCAATACCATAATTTCCGGTCTTGATGATGCGGTCGGTTATTGAAAACCTGGGTTCGAGTACTTCAATCAATGAACCGCTTTCTATCCCCTTTTTCACCTTTACTTTGATAGCGGTTGAATCGTTGATCATTTTCATTACCCAAAACTCATCTTCCGTTTCATTTGATAAAACGGCCGATTTAGGCAACACCTGCGCCTGCGCATGGCTAAGCTTGGTTAACCTCACCCTGGCAATAAGTCCCTGGGGAATATCTTTGCCAGTAGGCACTTTGATGATGTAACGTTGGGTTTGTGCAAGCGAATCAACAGAGGGCATGGTACCTGAAACCGATCCGGGCAGTTTGGTCCCGTCAGGCAAAAGCACATCAAGGCTCTTGTTCTGAGTAATGATCTGATTGAGTTCGTAAGGAAGATCGAGCAGAAAAACCAGGCTGTTGCGGTTACTGACGGTGGCCAGTGCCTCGCCATCCTGAACATAATCACCATTCTGATGGTTCACTTGTACAATAGTACCTGCCTGGCCAGAACGGATATTGGAAACACCCGAAAATTTAAAACCGGGATCGAGTTTGTTTACCGTATTGCCTATGGAACGGGCTTCTTTGGTAATGAGGGTAAAAAGTAAAGTTCCGCTGCCTACCTGCTGCCCAGTTTTTGCACTGGCGCGCTGTACGTAACCATTAATATTAGCCTTTACAAAGCTTTTTTCCAGATAGGCTGAAACTGCCGATAGCTCTACATATTCGGAAAGTGAACTGTCTTTCGGAGTGGTTATTTGCACAGGGGTAACCGGTGAGGGGTTATCAGTCTCCTCTGTAGGTTCACTGCTGTGGCAAGCCGATAGACAGGACATTGCTACCAAAGCACCTAAAATGGATTTTAAATATTTTTGCATGGTTATCTGTTCCAGTAGTTAAATTGATTGATCAGTTTCAGTCGGTTAATATTGGTCTGCCTCAGCAGGTTTTGAGCAGAAAGGTAATTATTAATGGCAATAATAAAGTCCGACACTCTTAAATCTCCGGTATGTAGCAATTTGCTGTCTACATCGATGAGTCCCTTGCTAAAACGAATCTGTTCATTGATTTTCCCAAAAAGGGCATCGGTCTGCACCATCTGCTGGCGGATGAGGTTAAGCTGCTGGTTTTGTTGACGGATAAAAAAATTACGGTAACCCGCAATTGTATTCGACGAAAGGCTCAGTTTATCGTACTGCATTTTCCGTTGGTGGCCATCGTATATCGGCACCGAAAAGGTAAAACCTACACTGGCACCAAAATTTTTATAAGGCTGAAGCACCAGCGACGAATTATAACCGCCATTGGCATAAATACCAAGTTTTGGTTTATAGTTAAGGTCGATGCCGTTTTTAAGGTTCGTATTTTTTAAGCTATCCAGTTCGAAACGCCTGGTAAAGAAACTTTTTTCACCAGCAAATACCACGTTCTGCAGTTGAGGTTCAGCAAGTTTAGACTGAGTGGTATCGGCTATGCCAGCAAGATAATTGAGTATGGCGTAATCGTTTTTAAACTGTAGTTCTGCCTGTTTTAAACTGAGCTGTTGCTGCTGGAGGGTAACCAGAAAGGTCAGGTATTCTGATTGTTTATAGATATTGCTCCGTGTGAGGGTTTTAAGCAGTTTTTCTTCTTTATCCAATAGCGTAACCACTTCACGGTTAAAATCAACCTGCTGCTGACTGGCAAAAGCGGTGATGTATTGATCAATAATTGATCGGTTAAGGTCGAATAACGACAGCTGACTTGCATATTTTACCGAATCGCTCTGAATTTTAATGCCTTCCAGCTGGTTATTGATCTTTTTTTTGTTCAGGAGGTCGTAATTTACATTTAACATGGCATCCAATGCCTGCCCATTGGTAAGCACTTCATCATAACCATAGCCGCGTACCACTGGTGCGTAAAGACCATTGCCTGTGCCGGTTACCTGTGGTTTTGCGCTTGCCCGAACAATCAGGCTGTCAATTCCAGCAGATTTGCGCTGGTTTTCAAAATCTTTAAGTACCGGGCTTGATGATTTAGCCTGCCCCAGATAATAATCCAGGTTTTTTACCGGCGCCTGTGCCCAAATCCTGGTTCCCGAAACAATCAGTAAAATGGTAGCGAGCAGTTTATAGATCATGTTCATTTGTATTGTCTTACTCCTTTCAGGATTTGAATTTCAATTGTTACACAGGCTAAATTAATATTCAATTATGAAGTAATTCTGTAGTTATTTTTTTGGGCTTGTACTTTAAGGAAATAGGTGCGGTAATATAAAATGCACAGGCTATTATATAAAACACGAATGCAATAAAACAAAGTTCAACAGCTCTTGTTATCGTTTTAAAGCGACTAAAATCTACCTGAAAGCATCAGCCCGGTGCTTCCCGGCTGGTGAAAAGGCATTAAGGTAAATTTACCTTCTTTTTTTGTGGTAAAAAGGCTTTTCATATAAGGATAAAGGAGATAGGCGATTTTAGTAGAGGCTATACCGAAACCGGCACCTGCTACCACATCGCTAAACCAGTGTTTGTTATTGTACATCCTGAGTGTACCTGTAGCAGTGGCCACAAAATACCCTGCATAACCAATCCAGGGATTTACATCTTTATATTCCTGATGAAGAAATTCTGCCGCCATAAAGGCCGATGCGGTATGGCCTGATGGAAAAGAATTGGTACCCGAATCATCGGGTCTCTCCCTGCCTATGCCCTGTTTTACAAAATGGGTAGAAACACCCATAATGGCTGCAGAAGTTACGTAAAGCATAGAAGCATCAAAGAGATTATGTTTTCCTTTAACACCTGAAATATTGAGTGCATAAACCGCAGCAGCCGGGGCAAACTGCAAATAATCATCAACGTGTGCGGCAAAAAGCGGATGGTCTTCCTGTAATTCATCCTTAGTACTCACATCGAGCTGTTTGAGCGCACCATGATCATAAACCGCAGCGAAACCATAACCCATCAATACCGCTGGTGCAATAAAGGTAAGTGGCCTGAATTTAGCCTTTGGGATGATATTTCCCGCATACCATCTTGCAGTAGAATCTGCAGGAGCAGCTAAAGCAGAATCAATAACCTGCGCAGAACAAAAAGATAGGGCAGTGATAAAAAATATGGTGGAAAGAATTAATCTACGCATAGCCTTAAGTTTAATTTTAATCAAAACTATGATGCAATTATGAAGCAATCCTGTAGTTATCTGCCTTAAGCTAAATAAATTGTAAAAATATGCAGATTTTCAACTTGACCGTATTCAATACTGAAACCGTAAAGATTACAGATCTGCTTGCTGATGGCCAATCCAAGCCCCATTCCTTCTGATGTTGCCGATTTCGAAAAACGGTCGAACATGCGGTTTTGGATATTGAGTTTTTTACCGGTATTGGATACCATTAGTTTCTCTGCGTTTAATTCGATCAATATCTTTCCACCGCTCATATTGTGCCTTACGGCATTGCTGATCAGGTTATTCAAAAGAATATCGGCCAGGTAGCGGCTCATGGTTAATTTTCGTTCTGACAGCTTTACCTCCACCTTTAAACCATCGCATTCAAAAAGTTCGGAAAACTGACGAATTTTTGCTTCGATTAATTCTTTCAGATCTACCTCCTGCACATCCGAAATAAGGTTGTTTTCGATTTTGGCCAACAATAAAAGCGACTGATGCAATCTCGAAAGTCTGCCCGTGGCCTGGTAAATATCTTCCAGTAATGCGCCCTGCTGTTCGGTAAAAGATTCGGTCTGCAAAAGCGAGTCGAGTTTAGAATTGATTATGGCCAGCGGCGTCATCATTTCATGCGAAGCATTATCGGTAAAACTTTTAAGTTCTTTATAATCCTGTTTCACCTTTTCGGCCATTGCGTTTACTGATCTATTGAGCTCGTTAAACTCATCTATCTTCGTAGGCTCCTCTTTGATGTTATCCATTCGCGTCACCTCAAAAGCTTTCATCCGGTTTAGCACCTGGTAAAATGGCTTCCATAACCTGCTCAACACAAACCTGTTAATCAATAGCAATGAAACTAAAAGTAAAACAGTGATGCCCAAGGTAATCAATAAAATAATCCTGACCAGATCTTCTGATTCTACACGCGATTTTGTGATGGTAACAATTACCGTTTTTCCGTTAAGGTTCACCGTGGTTACCAGGCTTCTTCCCGGCTCCAATTCTTTCTCTTTGGGGTTTAGATACGTGGTATAACTAAATTCGCGGATGTCAGCACTATCGCCTCTAGGCTCGCCGTAAGAAACCTGTTGATCAAGATAGGTGGCCGGCAGCGGCAGTTTCTTATAGGTTTGGGTATATTGCCTGATCTCATTTTCTTCAACCGCAAGGTCTCTATCAAGCTTATTGGTTAATATAAGGTGGATCACCAGATAATAGATGATCCCGGTAATGATTAGCACAATGATGGAGGTGATGATGTTTGCCCTGTTATAACGGCTGGAGAGTTTCATTGGCTGCTAAATTTATAACCAATTCCATAAACAGAACGCAGATAGTCTTTTGCACCTGCCTCGCTAAGCTTTTTCTTTAGGTTTTTAACATGAGTATAAATGAAATCAAAATCATCCGAAAGGTCCATTTCATCACCCCAAAGGTGTTCGGCCATGGCATTTTTAGTGACTACTTTATTTTTGTTGGAGATGAAATAAATTAACAGGTCGAACTCTTTTTTGGTGAGTGCAACAGGCTGATCGTTTACCGTAATTTTCATCGCCGAAACATCAACCTTGATCTCATTAAAGCTAATTACATTATTTCCATCAAAATTCTTTCTTCTTACAATTGCACTTACCCTGGCTTTCAGCTCAGAAAGGTGGAAAGGTTTTACCAGGTAGTCATCGGCACCAAGATCAAGTCCGGCCAAACGGTCATCGAGCGAATGCCTGGCCGAAATAATCAATACCCCATCTTTTTTATTGGTACTCTTCAGCTGGGTCAACAGCTCTAGCCCCTCACCACCAGGCAGGCCAAGATCAAGCAAAATGCAGTCGTAATGGTAAACTGCTATTTTTTCGGAAGCCGAAGCAAAATCTCTTGCGAGTTCACAGATATTGCCCTCACCAGTAAAATAGGCAAGAATACTATCAGAAAGTGCCTGTTCATCTTCAATGACCAAAATTTTCATGGTGTAAATTATTAAATTAAGCCGGCTTTTTAAAGTAAATCTCTTACTTACATTCGCTCATCGTATGTTCAAGCTTGTAGAAATACATTTTTTTTTTTGAAAGCTGGTTTTTCAACCGGTCTTCCACAAACGATTCTGTCCGGGCAATAATTTTTCTTCAGCCTTATCTATGCAGATTAAAGTTAATCGTACAATAATAAAGCTTAATTCTGGAGAGAATCTGTAGGGGTTTACCAGTTGATTTTGCATTTCAGCGGATCGGCGGGAAATACCGCGGGCGGATACTTTGGTATTTAAATGACAAGAAGATTCTTCGTTATGAGAACTTAAACGCCAGCTCAGCGGAATTACAACAAAAATGCTTACCCAGACTTTACAAGATGAATTGGTGAATAGAAAAGTATACCTCGAAGTTCTCCCAAAAGTAGAATATTCCCTCACCCCTGCAGGCGCAACTTATTACCTTAGGCAATGGGCAGAGAAAAGGATTATGGAACAGCCTTCGCAAGGAAAAAAAATAGTTACTCTACTCCATATATATTGTTTTCTACAATTGTATCATCCTTAATTAGCTTTAAAAAGACAAATTAAGACCAAATATTATTTAAATTAATAAATACAATACATACTTACATGTATTACATTTTTAGTAATTTAACAAAAATGAATTCCAGATGATGAGTTAGAGGATCGGGCAATTAAAAAACCCGGTAAGCGGCTAATCAATTCATGAAAATCAATTATTAACTAAACTAAACATCATGAACAATTACGGCAAAAATAAATCGCCCTAGGTTTTAGCGCTCACCTATACAAGATCAGCTAATTTTTCTAACCAAATAATTAAATCAACTATGAACATTATTTTACCAAAAAGCAATTGGGCTGTTTTATCCAACAAACAGAAATTGCATTCTTTGCAAAAACTTATGATGATAAGTTGCTGCATGCTGCTGCTCAGCGCATCAGCTTTTGCACAAAGCGTAGTTAAGGGCGTTGTACTCGACAATGAAAAGATACCAATGGCCGGTGTAACCATTCAGGTAAAACCAGGTACGACCAAGGCGCAAACCGATGTTGAAGGGAAATATGCCATTACTGTTCCAGCAGGAGGCAGCCAGCTTGTTTTCAGCTTTGTAGGGATGGAAACACAAACCGTTAGTATCAATAACCAAACTACAATCAATATCACCATGGCCTCCTTAAATAACCTGGATGCAGTGGTGGTTATCGGCTATGCTTCTGTAAGGAAAAGCGATTTAACCGGTGCAGCAACCACTGTTTCTGCAAAAGATTTTAACAAGGGCCCTTTAAATGCCCCCGATCAATTGATTCAGGGTAAAGTGGCCGGCGTACAGATGATCAACAACAGCGGTCAGCCGGGAGGCGCTTCTACAGTACGCATCAGGGGTAATTCGGCCATAACAGGTACCGGACAGCCGCTTTATGTGGTGGATGGTGTTGCCCTGGACGGCAGATCGGCCAGGCCGTCAACCAATGCTGGTGTTGGAGGCTTAACCGCCAGCGCAGGTACAGGTACCACACCTGATGGCAACCCTTTAAACTTTATCAACCCGGCCGACATCGAATCGATGGAAATCCTTAAAGATGCATCTGCGACAGCCATTTACGGTTCGCGTGCAGCTTACGGTGTGGTTTTAATTACCACAAAAAGAGGAAAATCGGGCGAAACTAAAATTGATGTAAACGCATCAGCAGGTGTTGGAAGTATTGCCAGAAAAGTGGATGTACTAACGGGTGATGAATATAGGGCAGCGCTGAAAAAGTACAACCTTACTGCAGGCGATTTTGGCACCAGTGTTAATGCATTAGATGAAGTGTTGCGTACGGCTTACAACCAAAACTATTCGGTAGGGATTAGCGGAGGTAATAACGGCAATACCTTTAGAGCATCACTCGCCTATCAAAATCAACAGGGAATTATTAAGGCATCGGACTTTAAAAAATATAGTGCAGGTTTTAACGGCAATTTCAAATTCCTGGAGAGCAAAAAACTGGGGTTGGATGTGAACATGATTAGTAACCAATACTTAGAAAACATTGCTCCAATTACTACTGATGCAGGTTTTACAGGCAGTTTAATCAGTCAGGCTTTATCCTGGAATCCTACCCAGTCATTTTATAACCCAGATGGCAGTTTATTTATCGATTATGGCTCAACCACCATAAATCCATTAGCGGCTCTGGCTGCAAACAGCGATAAGGCAAAGGTTTCTACCATTTTAGGAAGTGTATCCCCATATTACAAAATTACGCCCTGGTTAGAGTACAGGATGCTGGCCAGCGTGAATTATAGTACGGGTATTAGGAGGTCTTCTACCAGAAGTACCTTAAATCTTCAGGGTATTCAACCTGATGGGGCGTTTAAAGGTGGTTTTGCCAGTTATTCGAATACCGAACTGTTAACACAACAGTTTACCAATACCTTAAATTTCAATAAAGAAATTGCCAGTAAACTAAATTTAAATGCCGTTATTGGTTATGAATATTCTAATTTTATTAGTAAAGGCGCCATTAATACAGCTACCGGCTTTGGTGATATTGCGGTAGATTATACCGATGCATTTGAAGCCACCATACCGGTTAACCGTACTTTTGTAACCAGTAATGACCCCACAACGGAGTTACAATCTTATTTTGCCAGGGCTATTTTTAATTATGATAGTAAATATATCTTAACAGCTACTTTCAGGGCCGATGGATCAACTAAGTTTGGAGCCAATAATAAATATGGCTATTTCCCCTCTTTTGCTGCTGCCTGGGATGTTAAAAAGGAAAGTTTTTTAAGTGACGCGCAATGGCTTAACCAGTTAAAATTAAGATTGGGCTATGGCAAAACAGGTAACCAGGATTTCCCATCAGGATCTTCTCAACAGCGTTTTGTAATCAGGGGCGTTGATGGTTTAGTGGGCATCAATAACGCCAATCCGGATTTAAAATGGCAGGAAGATAAACAAACCAATATTGGTGTTGATTTTGGCTTCTTAAACAATAAACTAACAGGATCTATTGATTACTTTAATAAAGTTACCTCCGATTTATTGTTTCCTCAGAGCGCCTTCTCACCTGCTGCACCCAATGGTGTAATTACCTGGTATAATTTAGATGGAGAAGTGCAGAACAAAGGGCTGGAAATTAGCCTGAATGCCAATATCATAGATAATGATAAGCTATCATGGTCTTTCGGCGGTAATGTTACTTTTATTAAAAATACAGTTAAAAACCTTACCGGATTAATCAGAACAGGATCATTAAGTGGCCAGGGATTAAGCGGGGTAAATTTAGAGGTGATCAAAAATGGCTTGCCATTATTTGCCATGGTAACCAGACAATACAATGGTTTAGATGCAAGTGGATTTTCTACCTATACAGATGATGGTTTCACCAAATATTACCTTGGAAATCCGAATCCTAAAGCAATTATGGGTTTAAGCACTAGCCTGAGGTACAAAAAATTCTCATTAACAGCCAATTTTAATGGCTCATTTGGTCAGAGCATTTATAACAATACGGCAAATTCGGTTTTAGCCATTTCAAATCTGGGTACGAGGAATATTTCTTCAGCACTCGTTAATTCGGGCATTCAGGAATCATTAGCAAACCCTATTGCCGCTTCATCAAGATATATTGAAAAGGGAGATTATGTAAAATTAGCCAATGCCACCATTAATTATAACATTGGTAATATTGGTAAAGCCATAAAATCACTCAATATCTATGTTAATGGTCAGAATCTGTTCGTCATCACCAATTATACAGGTTTCGATCCGGAGGTAAATGTAAATAAAAGCATCAATGGCGTACCATCAGCAGGCATAGATTATACGGCCTATCCTACTGTCAGAACTTTCAATTTTGGTGTTAATTTTTCACTTTAATTTCAAATATAATCACATGAAAAATAAATATATCATCAGCTTCGTAGCCGCTACCCTTGCGCTATCGGGCTGTACCAAACTAGATGAAAACTTAAATGGCCAGGTGAATTCAGGTGCACTGGGATCAAATGACGTTCCCGGATTAATTACAGCTAGTTATACCGCCATGAGGGGCCCTTACCAGGCACCATGGAACTGGTCTGCCCTGCAGGAAGTAACCTCTGATGAAGTAATTGTACCCACACGTGCAGGCGATTGGGATGATAACGGCGCCTGGCGTGCCCTTCATTTGCATAAATGGGCAGCAGATGATGCCAGGATTTCGGATGTTTTCAGAGATTTAAACAGTATTAGCTACGTAAGCACAAATGTATTGGGTTTTAATCCTACGCCAGCACAGGCCGCAACTGCACGTTTCATCAGGGCATTTTCTGAGTTTTCGGTTTTGGATGGCTGGGGCCAGGTACCTTATCGCGATCCGGGAGAAGGTGTAACCAAACCATCGAGGGTTAGAAATGCAGCCGATGAAATTGCTTATTTAATTAATGAGTTAACCGCCATTATTCCGCTGTTGCCAAATGGTCCGGCGACTGAAGCCAATAAAAATGCAGCCCGAACGCTGCTCATGAAGATTTACCTCAATAAAGGAGCAATTTTAAACCGTGCGGCACCAACTTTCGATCAGGCAGATATGGCCAAAGTAATTTCTCTTGCGGATGAAATTGCAACTGGCGGATACAAGCTTACAGCTAATTATTTCGATAATTTTGCTCCTTCAAACAATACACTTTCTACAGAAAATATTTTCACCTCGCAAAACTCTGCTGGTGTAACGGGCAGCGATTTAGACGGTATGTGGAAATGTACCCTGCATTACAACCAAAACCCCAATGGATACAATGGTTTTTCTACATTATCTAACTTCTACAATAAATTCGAGGCTACTGATACCCGAAGAGGAGGAAATTATACAGGGCAAACCAACATCTCCGGAATCAGGGTAGGCTTTTTAATTGGTCAGCAGTTCGATCAGAAAGGGGTTGCATTAAAAGACAGGAAAGGCAATCCTTTAGCCTTTACCCCTGAAGTGAGCATCATCGAACGCGATCCTAACCACCTGGAAGTTGCCGGGATAAGGGTTGTTAAATATCCCATTGATTATGCCAATACCGGATCAAAAAAACCAGATAACGATTGGGTTTATTACCGTTATGCCGACGTATTGTTAATGAAAGCAGAAGCATTGTTAAGAACCTCTCAACCTGCACCGGCATTGACGATTGTTAACCAGATCAGAACAACCAGAGGTGCTTCGGCATTTACCAGCTTAACATTGGATAACCTGCTTGATGAACGTGGAAGAGAACTTTATTGGGAAAGCTTTAGAAGGCAGGATTTGATCCGCTTCGGAAAATTTCTTGCAGCCTGGCAGGAAAAACCCGCCAGTGAGGCAAAATACCTGGTATTCCCGATTCCGGATAACCAGCTTGGAAATCCAAACCTTGTTCAGAATCCGGGTTATTAAAATTTATTTTTTCATTACAAGATTATCATAAAAATAGATTTGTCATCATGAGCCTGTCGAAGGACTGTTTTAAATATATTAAAACGCTTCAGCAGGCTCAATGTGGCAGTTCTAATCAAAATTAAATTATCATAAAATCACGGTGTGCCCCAAAACACCATCAAAAAAGGATAATCCTTTACAAGGATCATTATTTCTTCCTCTGAATAATTGTTTTTAGATGCTTAAAAGCATTCATCGTTTAGATACAGCCATTGTAAGATTTAACAAAATTTAAAGTTAAAAAAACAAACAATTTGCACACTTTTATGTATAGGTAAGGATATTAAGCTATTGTACATCGGGTTAACTCAAAAGCAAGAAAAAAATAGCCTATAAAACATTGATCAAATAGATGAAAACAGGAACCCAAAAACAATGGCAACAGAGAAAGATTTAAATGCCAATCAAGACGAGCTAAAGCCAGTTGGGCGTTTTGCAGCCTGGTTTATTACACTTTACGACGTTTTTAAATTTATAGGCAGGTTTTTTAAAGAAGCCTTCCTCCCACCTTACGAATTAAAAGAACTGGTGAGGCAATGTTATGAAATTGGTTATCGTTCTGCCCTATTAATTTCCACAACCGGTTTTATTACCGGTCTGGTATTTACGAAGCAATCGAGGCCATCGCTTTCTGAATTCGGTGCCACATCCTGGCTTCCATCACTGGTGGGAATCGCTTTATTGCGGACGCTGGCACCTTTACTTACCGGATTAATTGCTGCCGGAAAAGTAGGATCGAGTATCGGGGCAGAACTGGGCTCGATGAAAGTGAGTGAACAGATTGATGCCATGGAGGTTTCGGCCACCAATCCTTTCAAATTTCTGGTGAGTACGCGTGTACTGGCGGCTACGATAACGATGCCTATCCTAACGTTTTACACCGCTATGGTTGGTATGCTGGGTGCACTGCTTAATGTTTCGGTAAATGAAGGAACAAGTGCCACCACCTTTTTTCAAAGCTCACTCGAAAGCATTACTTATCTGGATATTATTGCTTCTACCGTTAAAGCGATCCTTTTTGGCTTCACCATTGCTATTGTAGGCTGTTATCAGGGCTACAATTCCTCAAAAGGTACCGAAGGTGTGGGTAAAGCGGCTAACTCATCAGTAGTAATCGCCATGTTCCTCATTTTTGTGGAAGAAGTAGTGTGTGTACAGATATTCAGTTTGTTTAATACCTAAGCCATCGGTTATGAAAGAAAAACCATTTACGGACGAAAGCGTCGAAAAAGTAATCGAGATCAAAGGGCTGAACAAATCTTTTGGCAACTATACCGTGCTCGAAAATGCCTCGCTTGATTTATATAAAGGCGAAAACCTGGTGGTTCTGGGCAAATCGGGAACAGGAAAATCGGTACTGATTAAAATTATTATTGGCTTGCTTAAACCCGATTCGGGACTGGTGCGCGTATTGAACCAGGTGGTGGATGAAATCTCCTACGAAGAACTGCTTGCCCTTAGGTTAAGGGTTGGTTTTTCATTCCAGAACAGTGCGCTGTATGATAGTATGACGGTAAGGGAAAACCTGGAATTTCCTTTGGTGCGCAACCGGAAAGACCTGAGCAAAGAGGAAGTAAAATCATCAGTAGAAGAAATGCTGGATGCCGTAGGCCTTTCGCAAACCATTAACCAGATGCCATCAGAACTTTCGGGCGGACAACGGAAACGGATTGGTATTGCCAGAACTTTAATTCTAAGACCCGAAATTATGCTTTATGATGAGCCAACTGCCGGTCTGGACCCGATTACCTCACGCGAAATCAATAAACTCATTAACGACGTACAGGAACGTTACCATACCAGTGCCATCATCATTACCCACGATCTTACCTGCGCCAAAGAAGTAGGCAACAGGGTAGCCATGCTGATTGAACGCAATTTCGACAGAAAAGGCACTTTCGAGCAGGTGTTTAACTCGGGTGATAAACAGGCACAACCATTTTTCGATTACAATTTTATACAATAACCATGAACGAAAACAGAAAAAAAATAACAGTAGGTATTTTCATCGCGATAGGTATCCTGATTTTTGTACTGGGCATATTTACCCTTGGAAGTCAGAAGAAAACATTTGTTAAAAGTTTTACGCTCAGTGTGGTTTTTAACGATATACAAGGTTTAAAAAAGGGAAATAATGTATGGTTTTCGGGTGTAAAAATCGGAACCATCAAAAAAATCGACTTTTTTGGCACTTCACAGGTAAAAGTATTGCTCAGCATTGAGGAAGATGTACATAAATACATCCATAAAGATGCCGGTGCAAGCATTGGCGCCGATGGATTGATTGGTAATAAAATTGTGGTATTAACAGGGGGTAATCCTAAATTTCCTTTTGTTGAAGATGGAGACATGCTAAAAGTGAATACTTCACTTTCTACCGACGATATTATGAAAACTTTGCAGGTAAACAATAAAAACCTGGTGGATGTAACCGGCGACTTTAAAATACTGGCCAGAAACCTGATTGATGGAAAAGGTGCTGCAGGTGCTTTATTATCCGATCAGGAGCTTGCTACAAATTTCAAATCGATGGTGGCCAACCTAAACCGTACCTCTATTGCTACTGCACAAAGTGCCGAACTTTTAGGCCGTTTTGGAAAAACATTGAATACCAAAAACGGACTAATGGATAAAATGCTGACGGATACAGCGGTATTTAAAAAACTGGAACGATCGGCTGCTACCTTACAAAAATCTGTAGAATCGGCATCCAGTTTAGCGGCTAACCTCGATGCAGCATCTGCAAAACTAAAAACTTCAGACAATGCTGCCGGATTGTTACTAAACGACCAGAAAACAGCAGAACAGGTGAGAACAATTATGCTCAACCTGGAAAAAAGCAGTAAAAAATTAGACGAAGACCTGGAAGCTGTACAAAGCAATTTCCTATTGCGTGGTTTTTTCAAAAAGCGGGCAAAAGATTCATTGGCATTAAAAAAACAACAATAGTTTGTTTTAACTTAAAGGCCTGCTTAGCTCATGAAACAAAGCGCTAGGCAGGCCTTCAAAATTTAATATTGTAAAAGATAGAACTGTTATCCGTGATTACTGAATAATATTAATCCATTGTTTAGTTATTTGACGCGTTCACTATCAATCATATCGACCTTTTTACCCATCTTTTTTTCTATTACCTCAAAATGGTGTAATTCATCCGGACTAACCAGAGAGATGGCCTCTCCTACACTTCCGGCACGTCCGGTTCTACCAATGCGATGAATATAATCTTTCGGTGATCTGGGTAATTCATAATTAATGACAAATGGAAGTTGATTAATATCAATTCCTCTCCCCATTAAATCTGTGGCAACCAATATCCTGAGTTTTCCTGATTTAAAAAGATACAAAGCTTCATTCCTGGCCCCTTGACTTTTTTTGCTATGGATAGCTTTTGCATCGAAATTATTTTTACGCAGTTTATTTACAATAGCATCGGCAGTATGAACTGAAGAGGCAAATATCAGTACTTGCTGCATTTCATGATGATTGATCAGATAACGCAAAAACGGGCCTTTCTTTTCATCAGAAACGATATAGGCCACCTGATTAATCTGTTCAATTGAATCTTCCTGAGCCTCAATTTTGATCACCAGGGGATCATGTAACAAAACCTGATGAATCGCTTGAAGATCTGCATTCAAAGTAGCTGATAATAATATGTTCTGACGTTTTTCAGGTAAAAGGGAGATGATTTTATCCACTTCTTCTTTAAACCCCAGGTTAAGCATCTTGTCGGCCTCATCAAGCACTAAAGTTTCGATAAGAGATAAGTATACCGCATTTGAATCTACCAGCTCTAGTAGCCTGCCCGGAGTGGCAATAAGTACATTTACCCCTTGCAGGGCAGTCATTTGTGGATTAATGGAAACACCGCCATATACCGCTAATGTTTTAACAGGAATAGAGAGCCCCAGGCTAAACGTCCGGAAAACTTCTTTTACCTGCTCTGCAAGTTCGCGGGTAGGTACCAAAACCAATACATTAACATGTCTGTTTTTAAGCCTGGGCGCTTTTTGCACGTTCATTAACAAAGGCAAAACATAGCTGGCTGTTTTTCCAGAACCTGTTTTAGCAATGCCCAAAATGTCTTTATTACTTAATATTGCCGGTATGGCCGATTGTTGAATTGGTGTAGGCGCAGTAAAATTCTGATTTGATAATACTTTTAATAAATCTGGTGATAAACCCAGGGCGGTGAATGACATATTATATTTTTTGCTAAAAATAAACAAAAATCATCACTAACTGGATTCTACCTGGTATGCTTTTCGCCTGGAACAATACAAAATGCATCTAAATTACAACTTAAATGAGATTGTTAAATATGCTTATTACCAGCAGTTAACGGATTTTAATCCAAAAACTGCAAACTAATCGCTTTCGGCAACTGTTGTAATTATTTATGCTTTAATCTATTTTATTATGAACAACCACCAGATCATTTACAGTAATCTTCAAGAATTATCCATTAGTAATTATACACTCACCGCGGGTGAGGCAGATATTACCGGCTGGCCGGTAAAGAGCGGCGAAAACCGCATTGGTAAAGTGCATGACTTACTTTTCGACCCAGAAGCAGATACCGTACGTTACGCAATCGTTGCCCTGGATGAAGGCACCACAACGGTAGAAGATAAAAAAATACTTATCCCTATCGGCCTTGTTGAGCTTGACACCAGCGAAAAAGAAATCATTACCCCCGATTTTCACCAGGAGCAGCTGGAAGCCATGCCCAGATATATTATCGGTGAGGTAACTCCAGAAATGGAAGACCACATCAGGATGGTTATCGGCAGTCCTGCCGCATTGAAACTAGAAGAAGAAACAGTAGAAATAGACAGGCAAAACTTCTACCGTCACCACCATTTCGATAAGAATATTTTTCCGCAGGAACGCAGAGATAGCTAAGATATAATCCATTTCTTTTTAGCGAAAGATTCAAAAAAACCTCTTAATCATTTGATTTAGAGGTTTTTTTTCGAGATTTCATTGATTTCAGATTCTTAATTTCTTCTGGAGAGCAGGCTGTTTATTCATGGTAATTGGCAATAAACATCAAATGTAAAAAACAGTAACAGGTTGCCTAAGGTTAAAAATTACGGCTATGCTTTACGTTGCTTTTGGCTCCTTCCGGTCAGGTATTGCTGGGTTTTTATATTCTCCCACATAATCAGTTTATCCTCCACTTTTGAGAAAGCCCTTATATCACCATCCTGCGAGATAACCAATCCGAGCGAAGATGGATGGTTCCAGCAGTAGGCGATCATAGACCGGTGCCTGGTGCCATAGTGCCTGGGATCATGAGGCTCCAGCGACTTAGGCGTTGCGGTTGCCGTAGAAGAAACGTAGATTTTACGTGGCATCTTCTTCGCCCGGAGTACTGCACCGAATCCATTGCTGACCATGCTGCGATTAAACAATACCACTCCATCTACACAGGTTTGCGAAGCTATAAAACTGATCGCACCTTTAATCTCATCGCCTGTGCCCTTTTTATCATAAAAAGAGCCTGTCTCCCGCAGGTATAGTGATTTGCTTACCGATCTTTTTCCTGAGCTCAAATCACCTTCAATTTTACTCTCTGCAACAAAGTTATCAATCGCAGCCCTGGCGTGTGAAACCATTGCCAGGGTCAGACGTTCATAGTGGATCCTGTATTTTACATCTAAATCTGCACTATCATCGGCAATCAGGATAGCACCACCATGCTGGTAGTTCTGTATCTTAAGCAAAAGCCTGGAAAAGGTCTGAATCCAGAGCCCATCCAAAAAGTTTTCCCAGTCGGTATAACTTTCCCCAGGATGATTCTGCTCGATATAATTCTTCACGGCAATTTTCAAAAAATCAGCATTCTTCCTCAACATCTTAGAAATAGGCCCAATGGTTAACACATCCAGGTAACGCTTAACAAGAACATTGTGTTTTAATGTGGCCAGAAGCTCGTAATCAAAAAGCACATTCAGCGTCCCGATATCACTTATAGAAACCTGAAAAAGGCCAGGCTGCTCTGAGCCTGTGTCAGATTCATAGTTCAGAAAATTCTGATAATGCATCGCCTGATCGATCATGCCCCAGATGTAAATGCAACCCTTCTCATCATAATATACCGCAAGCGAAGAGCTGGCAGGATCTGCAGCCTTGGAAAGCTTTGCAAGTGACTTTGTCGTCATCATAACATGATGATCAAAAGCAACGCAGCTCCATCTTTCCGGAACGATATGCCTTGGTGGAGCAGGATCCGGGTTTTTTGGATCGATGAAAGTCACTGTTACCCTGATCAGTTCACTTTCCTCTTTACACATACTAGAATAGAACAAACAGTCAAAAAGATCCTCAAGAACTTTAAGCTCAGGAAGGGTTGAGCTGCTTTTGGTCAGACGGAGCTTATGCTGCACCAGAACTGCCAGATCATTTGGGCGGGAATTTTCCAAGATATTATCGTTTACAAAACAAACAGAAAAAATTAAAAATCGTTTGATGAATAATTTGTTAAATAACTAAGTTAATCTAATCTGAAGATTTTTTCTGCTCCTGATTATTTATGGCCGCCAGTATTGTCCAGTTTCCAGGTAATTCAATATAAGTTTATTAATGAAATGATGAAACGCTTTAGCAAAAAAACAGCTGATGATTTACAGGCTTATGACCAATATGTCTTTAGCCATTGCAATAAAACATTAACTTTACGGGTTTAATCCCAAGTCCATGCCAACTACTCCTCCCTTTCTGGATCCGCTGCAAATTATCGACATATTTTCCCAAATCAAGACAGCTACAGCACTACATATTGGTGAGGATGCCCATATTCAGTTTGCCAATGATGCAATGCTAAGGATATGGGGCAAAGACCGGTCGGTTATAGGCAAACCCCTAAAGGATGCCCTTCCCGAACTAAGAGGTCAGCCATTTATCGAAATGTTCGCAAAAGTGTGGCGTGAAGGGCTGACCATATCAGGTTCAGATACTCCCGCCGAACTTCACGTGGATGGCAAGGACCAGGTATTTTATTTTGATTTCGAATACAAAGCCATTCTTGATGAAAACGGCAAAACGATCTGTACACTACACACTGCCACCGACGTTACCGACCGGTTTCTAAAACAGAGCGCTATGCAGCAGGCGGATGAACATGCAGCTTTCCTAAAAATAGAACAGGCACTCAATGAAGAACTTAATGCTAAAAACGAGGATCTTGCTGCCGCATTGGAGGAAATTAGGGCAACCAATGATGAACTCCATGCAACAAAGGAAAATCTGCAGCTACTAAATAACGAACTGGATGCACGCGTAAAGGAAAGGACAGAAACGATTTCTTTTCTTAATCAGGAACTGGAGGCTTCTAATGAAGAAATCAGGGCATCAAACGAAGAGCTGATGGCCTCAAATGAGGAAATGCTGGAATTTAACCGGCAGCTTACAGTAGTTTATGAAAAACTAAAAATCAGCCAGGATGAGGCAGCACTTGCCATAGATGCTGCAGGTCTTGGCACTTTTGACTTCGACCCTCTTAATAATAGCTTTTCAGCAAATGATATGCTCCGGAAATGGTTCGGAATTGAAGGAGATTCGGTTGAACTGGAAAAAGCACTACAGGTGATAGCAGAAAAAGACAAGGAAAAAGTAAGGGCAGCGATAGCGCATTCACTTGACTTTAACTCGGGAGGAGATTATGAAATAGACTATCAGATCATCAATCCAAAAGACCCCAGGCCAAGGATAATTAAAGCTAAGGGCAAAACACATTTTGATATCGATAAAAAGCCCGTACGTTTGAGTGGGGTATTGCAGGATGTCACAGAACAGGTTACCGGTCAGGAAAAGATGGAGCTCCTGATTAGACACCTGGCAGCCAGCGAGCAGAAATTCCGTAGGCTGATCCAACAGGCACCCGTTGCAATCAACGTTTTTAGGGGGCGTGAACTTATCGTGGAAAGCGCCAACGAAAGAATGCTTGAAATCTGGAACAGAACCGCTGAAATAGAGGGAAAAAGATTTGATGAAGTATTACCCGAGATCGCAGACCAGCCCTTCATTAAAATACTACATGGTGTTCTGGATTCAGGCATACCATATCATGGTCTGGAAAGCAGGGCGGTTATCATCAAAGATAACATCCCACATGAACGCTACTTCAATTTCATTTATCAGCCTATAGAAGAAGAAGGCAAGGTCTCCAGTATCCTGCAGGTAGTTACAGAGGTTACCGAACAGGTAAATGCAAGAAAAGAGATATTAGAGGCCAACACCAGACTGAGCATCGCAATGGACGCCGGCTCTCTTGGATCAACAGAGGTTGATCTGGCAAGCGGTACAATGAAATACAACGAGCAGTTTAAACGCATATTCGGGAAAACGGCAAACGAGGATTTCGTATATTCCGATATGTTCGAGGCGATGCTTCCCCATTACCGAGATAAAATCAGGGAGCTGGTAAGCATTGCCAAGGAAAACCACAGCATATACAAAGGAGAATATGAAATCATGTGGCCTGATGGATCGATCCACTGGATTAGTGCCCACGGCAGGGCGAGGTATGACGATCAGGGAAAACCGGTAAAAATGGTCGGGGTACTTTCAGATATTACAGAACTCAAAGCAGACGAGCAGCGTAAAAACGATTTTATCGGAATGGTAAGCCACGAGCTAAAAACGCCTTTAACATCCCTTACCGGTTATGTTCAGCTCCTGTATAGCAAAGCTCAAAAAAGCGGTGACAATTTTGCCTCCGCAGCGTTAGAAAAGGCCAATAACCAGCTAAAAAAAATGACTGTTATGATCAACAGCTTTCTCAATGTGTCAAGGCTCGAGTCAGGAAAAATCCATATTGAAAAACAGAACTTTGATCTCTCGGGACTGGTAAGTGAAATGGAGGCCGAATTCAAGGTAACAGCCAACAGCCACCATCTCATTTTTGAACAAAATGGAGAAGTACTGATAAATGCCGACCGCGATAAGATCGGTCATGTAGTAACCAACCTGATCAGCAACGCCGTAAAATATTCTCCTGCGGGAACCACAATCAATATTACCTGCAAAAAAGAAGGTAGTAAAGCAATCGTTTCGGTTAGCGATCAGGGTAATGGGATCAGAGAAGAAGATAAGGATAAACTTTTCGAGCGCTACTATCGCGTATCTGATCAGTCTCTTACGATCGCCGGATTTGGAATCGGTCTTTACCTCTGTGCAGAGATAATCAGCAGGCATAACGGCGAAATATGGTTAGATAGCGAACTCGGCAAAGGATCCACCTTTTATTTCAGCCTGCCATTATAGCATTTAAAACAGCCTGTCTTTACAAAAATCCCCTTAAAGATCTCCATATACTTTCGGGCCCAGGCTGTGATGGAACTTAACCGCTATTATTTTTAAATTATGAAATTTAGCATAGAATAACCCTGCTGATTTACAAACCAAAATGACCCTTCCATCCTGGATGCAGGGTTTTACTGTCAGGAAAATTCATTAACGGTACTTTTTACAATCACGCTTTAAGTTGATAACAAAATTAAAAACTATGGTTTCTCTTCTATGAATAGATATGATAATTTTAAATTCCCAAAACATCATTAGCATATTACTGTTAGATTATCATTAAAGATGACTTATAGGACAAGGGTTTACACATAAAATACAACTAATGGGCCAGCAGAATGGGTTAATGAGCAGTGAGGACTTATTGGGAGTGTATAGCTTAAGCAAAACGGCAACTTCAGTACACTGTGGAGAAAACGCAGTGATACAAAGTGCCAATCAGGCAATGCTAAAAATCTGGGGAAAAGATAGCAGTATTATCGGCAAACCCCTTCTGGATGTACTCCCTGAACTAAAAAACCAGCCCTATCCAGAAATGTTCCGCAAAGCATGGATGGAGGGCACTACTTTTACTGGTGAAGGATCGCCAGCTGAATTGGAGATTGAAGGAAAAATAAACACCTACTATTTTGACTTTGAGTATCTTCCGGTAAAGGACAGCGAAGGTAAGGTAATTGCAGTGATGAACAGTGCTGTAGATGTAACCCATCGGGTACTCGAAGAACAGGCTGTTGAAAAAGCAGAAAGTACAGTCGAATCACTAAAAAAATCCCAGCAGGCAAATAAAGCATTGGAAGAAGCCAGAAAAGAACTCCATGAACTGAATGCAGAACTAGAAGAGCGTGTAGAGGGCCGGCTTATCGAACTCTCCGAAAGCGAAGAACGGTTTCGAACCATGGCTGAGGGTACCGAACTGCTGATCTCTGTGGGCGATGAGGACAATAACAGAATATATTTCAATAAACGCTGGGAAACGGTAACAGGCAGAAAGATGGACGAGTTATTGGCTAATGGTTGGGTAGATCTGATTCATCCTGATGAAAAACAGGAATTTATAAAAAAGTACATGGCAAGCTTTAAAGAACGTACCGTTTTCAATATGGAGTTCCGTATGCCTGATAGCACAGGCGAATACCGGTGGTACCTCTGCCAATGTCCGCCCCGCTTCCGTTCGGATGGATCCTTTGCCGGATATATCGCTTCCTGCCTGGACATTACCATGAGAAAAAATGAGGAAATCAGAAAAAACGAATTCATAGGCATCATCAGCCATGAACTCAGAACACCCCTTACCTCTCTTAATGGATTTCTTCAGGTTATGAAAGCAAAGCTGGATGCTATGAATCGCAACCATTTCGAACTCGCCTTGAACAAATCTCAGATCCAGATCAATAAAATGTCTAAAATGATCGCTGGCTTTCTCGACATATTAAGGTTAGAATCAGGAAACATGAACTTCCACCACGAGTCTTTCCGGCTCGATGAACTGCTTCAAGAGGTTGTAGAAGAACTTTCGTTCATGCACAGCACACACAAAATCTCCTTCCAATCAACATGCAACAGTAAGGTTCTTGCAGATCGGAACAAAATCTCTGCGGTGATGTATAACCTGGTCGGTAATGCCATCAAATATGCGCCATGCGATAGTAACATTAAAATATTGTGCACTAAAAACCGAGAGGGCTTAATGGTTAAGGTAATTGATGAGGGACCCGGGATTACAGCCGGAGAAGAAGAAAAAATTTTCGACCGCTACTACCGTACTATGGGCAACCCTACAATTTCTGGCTTCGGAATCGGACTGTTTCTATGCCGTGAAATCATCACAAAACATAAAGGCAATATCTGGGCGGAAAGCGAAAAAGGAAAAGGCGCCACGATCCTTTTTACCCTGCCAGAGCATAGCTAACAAGGTTTAGCTGACGTTCTTGTTTTTTTTACAATGCTTTGATTAACAGAATATTAATACACAAAAATACAAAAAAAAAGAATCCAGTTGTATTGATTTTAGCTAAAAATACGCACAATTTCATCTCAAGCTCCCACCTCATTTTTTATCATCTGATTTTTTTTACGCATTTAAATTTACTATCGGATTTATCCTTACTGTTTTGAGTTGTAATGAATAACAATCATAATTATTGAAGTAAAAATCATTTCCTCTAAGGAATCGCTTTACCATACCATATACGTGCTATATGAAAAGCGAAGCCAGAACGAGCAATAATGGAACTGTCATCACAATGGCCCCCAGCTTTAAAAAGCTCCAGCCATTAACACTCAGGTTCTCCCGGCGAAGGGCGACCAGCCAAAGTATGGAAGCGAGAGAGCCAGTTAGCGAAAGGTTGGGTCCAAGGTCAATACCAATAAGAATAGCGCGTCTGATGATTTCAGGGGGAGCTGAGCTATGTACGATACTGGACGCGGTTAGTCCTGCAGGCAGGTTATTCATCAGGTTACATACTACTGCGGTTATGATGCCGCTTCCCCATGCCGCGCCGGCAACATTGCCCTGTGCATAAGAAGTAAGTAACTCAGATACAGATCGTGTAAGGCCTGTCTTTCCGAAGGCTTCTACGATGATGAACAAACCAGCCACCAATGGCAACACATTCCAGGATACCCCTTTGGCAATAGTTAAAGGAATCCTCCGCGTTCCAATGCATACAATCATAACGGTTACCATGCCAGAGATAAAAGTGGGCAGCCCCAGTGAAATGCCCCAGGCTGAGGAAACGGTCAAAATTACCGCAGATAAAAATATCCCGCCGATGGCAGCTTTTCCACCGCCAGATAATATTGGGATGTTTATATCGGTGCTGAGCGACTCTCTCAATGCTTTACGCTGAAGAAAATAAAGAACAATAAAAGTTGCGATGATGGAAACAATGGATGGAATTAAAAAGCTTGAAAGCCATCCTCTAAGATCGGGAAGATGGGAACCATAGATAACCAGATTTGCAGGATTTGAAATGGGTAGCACAAATGAGGCTGCATTGGCAATAAAAGCGCAGATGAAAAGGTAGGGCAATGGATTTTTCACTTTACTGGCCCTCACTGCTGCGATTACCGCCGGGGTGAGTACCACAGCAGTTGCATCATTGGATAGGAAAATCGTTACGAGCGTGCCCACCAGATAAATAAGAAAGAAAAGCCTGGTGGAAGACCCTTTTGCCAGCCTTGCTGCATGGGCCGCAAGCCAGTCGAACATCCCCTCAATCCTCGCCGTTTCTGCCAGCATCATCATTCCGGTCAGAAAAAAATATACATCTATCCCTTTGCTAAAACCGGAAATCCCCTCTGAAAATTTTAGCAGCCCTGAGAGTAGCAATATGGCCGCCCCGGCACAGGCAGAGATATATTCGGGAATTCCAAATGGCCTGACGATTACCCCTGCTATGGCAAGCAGCGAAATAAGCAGGATAAGGGTTGAAGTCATTATATTATAATATTTAAGGAAAGATAAGAATATTTTGGAACGGTCATTTTTTTTAAAGCTTTAGGATAAGAAAGCCACGGGGGGCTTCACTATTCTGCTATGTCCAACCTTCGGGCAGGAACATTTATGGTTTCTGGCATCATGAAGTAGAAGATAATAAAGGCTGCAAACGCAATGGCCGAGAGGATAAACATGCCATAATTAAAACCAGCATGTGATACGATATACCCGCTAACTACATTGCTCAGTGAGGCACCGATACCAACTGAAGTTGCCAGGATGCCCTGCGCAAAATTATCTTTACCCGAACCTCTGAAAAGATCGGCAACCATTAGTATGGATACCACGCTAAAGATCCCGCCTGCAATCCCATCGAGCACCTGTATACTCACCAGGTACGGAGCACCTTTGTAGAGGGTATAAAGCACTCCCCTGATGGGTAACATCACGAAGGCTAAAATCATCAGTTTTCTCCGCCCTTTTTTGGCCCACTTGCCACTCATAAAGGCTATCGGTATCATAACAGCCTGTGCAAGCACAATACAGGCAGACATGTAGAGCGAAGCATTGCTCCCCTCGTCCCTGCCTAATTCCTGACCAACCAGCGGAAGCATCGCTGCATTGGCAAAGTGGAATAGTATAGCAGAAAATAGCAAAATCAAATACCCCTTATTTTTCAGCATATCCAGCATTCCGGTCTTTCCGCTTTTCTTCCCTGCCACCGGCTCGCTGCTCTGGTGCGAAATATCATTTTCTCTTATCCCCAGGGTAAAAATAATGCTCATTGCACAAAAGATGGCAAGTCCGTAAAAAATCCCCTCATTGTGGGTAAACTTGCCCAGCAGTCCGATGATGACTGCAGAGGCTACATTGCCTGCATGGTTAAAGGTTTGGTTACGGCTAATGGTATGGTCAAACCTGTCTGCACCGCCTATTCCCATGGCCAGAGAAATCAGTACAGGTCCAAAGAATGCCGCTGCTACCCCGATTGCTATCTGACAACCGATTACCGCGTAGAATGCCGGAAAAAAAAGCATACAAAACCCGGCGATACAGATGGTAAGGGTAACGATCACAATCCCTAGTCTTTTCTTATCACTCACATCGCAAAACCAGCCGGCAGGCGATTGTGCGATGACGGTAGCGAGGCTCATTGCCCCAATGGCTATGCCTATTTCGGAAGGATCCCATTTTAAGTTCGACGCAAGATACACGGCCAAAAAAGGACCTAGACCTGTGGCTACGTCAGCTGCAGAAAAATTAAGCCAGTTTAGGCAGTTCAGGCTCCTGGCCTTTGAAGGTGTCGGATTTTCCATATTACTGGCAGTGGTTGCCCTGCCAGGGATTAAAACCAAATTAGAAGGAAAATGTTTATCAACAGGATCTGATATGAGGAAAAATTAATTTCGTTTTATCCATCGCATGGAAATACTACTGATCCGTCATTTTAAGCATTAGCGCATCAGCCTGCGGCTTTATACGAAAAACACTACCATTTGATGGTTTTTCAAAGCTGCCTTTTATGGCCTTCAGTTGATAGGGATGATTTTCGAAGAGATAGTCCGTGTGGTCTGTTTGAATACCGGTAATCGGTAAATCATTTCGATTTGTTGCATTGAAATCGAGAAACCAGCTAGTGAGGGATTTACCTTTAAACTTCACCACGACAGACTTTTCTTTAAGATCAATCTCAAAGCTCCCGTTTTGAACAGGCCACGAAATATGTGCGGTACTCTTTCCCGGATTTGTAAATATTGGATTACCGCCTTTTATGGCTTGCTCCTGCCCCGCGGCATTGTACATAAACATAAGCCCTGCCGGGTTACCTGCCTTGCCCCATAAAAAACCATCTACAACAGGCAGGGTGTAGAAAAAGCTTTGATTGGTTGTAGTTACCGCATTGAGGTATTTATCCGGAACAGTCTCATTAAATAAATGAATATCAGTGATGCGCAGGCTGCTGTTTTCCCATAGCAGATTGATTCTGTAAAAACGGCTATTGTACCATATCGTTTTCTTATCGCTATTACCTAAATCTTTGGTTACCGTAAAAGTTGTTGCCGGCGTTACCTTATATGTTTTTTTAAACCACTGCCCAGACTGGGCCATGGTTTCTACCTTTACCTTGCCCTGTTCCTTAAGCTGCGCAATGATCGGCATTTGTATTTCAAGTCCTTTTTTCATGGCATCCCAGGTAAACGAATTTTCCTGACCTGCCTGCGTGTAATTAAAGCCAAGCGACGGGTCGTTAGAAAAAGTCTGAAAAAACCAGTTGATCCATTGGAGATTACCACCTGCATGGCTATACACGGGTTCGAGGGTTGTTACGGTACTCCCATCAGCGTACTGCCTGATCGGGTCGCTTCCAAGCAATCTAAAAACCGGAACCGGAAGCTGCTTTTCGGCATGTTGTGCAGGCATATATGCATTAACACGGCTTGGATAATAGGCCTGGTTCCAGTATCCGCCCCAAAGTGTAAATCCATCTGTGCCCACCTGGTCCTTACAATTTGCCGATGCCACAATCTTATACTTATCGTACATATAATTTAGCGAATGCGCATCGATAACCCACGAAGCAACAGATTTGGGATAGTACCCAAATATCTTTTTAAAATCTGCAAAATAGACATCGATAATTTTTTCGCGTTCTGCAGGGCTGTATCCTACGGAGAAACCAACGTCAGAATGCCAGTCCCATGAATATTTTCCCCGCCATTTTATACCTGCCTTTTCAATAAGCGGTTGCGGAAGTTCCCACCATGCACCAATTTCGAATGACCCTTTGGGAAGCGTGGATAAGAGTTTTTGATATCGCGGATCCATCAGGGCATCATATTGAAGCAGAAAAGTACCAGGCAGCCTATATTTTTTCATGATTTCTACCTGGCTTACAACTGTCTGATAAAGTACATCCTGGGTAATCCGGGCATCTCTGGGCTCAAGAAGCCTGATAAAATTTACAATGTTCACAATCTTCCGGCCTTCTTTAGGCTCAATATCGTGATGCCCGCCAATCAATGTGAATGATGATAGTGTAACCAAAAATATAAGGCCGATAGTAAGTAGCCGGAATTTGTTTTTACTTTGCATGATATGTTCTGGTATGATAATTATTAAATTAAGGACAAACAGAAGTAGAAATCATTGTTTCAGCCTTTGTTTAAAAACTGAACACAAACACGACGTTCAGCTTGATATGTAAACTTAAATATTTCTATGCACTTAAAAAATAAGAGCGCTGCAATCAATATTTAATTTAAGATTTATAAGAGGCAAAAAATGTGTGCATAAGCATGTTTTTTTTTAAAAAAGAAAGATCAATGCTGTATATCGATGATCTGCCTGCATAGTGAACCAGCTGCTAAAACCCGCCTTCCATTTATTGCCGAGCATAACACAATTGTTCAAATACCCATTTAACCCTGCACTCTGCTTTTATCTTATTCAAGCCGCTATAAACCATTAAATCAGCCTGATGAAACTGATAGCAAGATTCGGCGGATACATGTTTAAAATTTAGTTTATAAATGAACTATATTTTACATATTTTTACATATAAATATATTAATTGAAAAAAAACACGATCATGAAATTTCATCATAAAAACATCCTGATAATAGGTGCAAGTTCAGGTATAGGGCTTGAGCTGGTCCATTTGTTGAGCAGCGAAGGTGCCCATGTTTTCGCCGCTTCCAGAAATCGCTCTGCCAGCTGGCCTGAATCGGTTTCTTATGCTGAGCTTGATGTACTGCACGACATGGAACCACTGTCTTCCTTTTTGCCTGAAGTACTTCATGGATTGGTATACTGCGTAGGAAACATCAACCTTAAACCTTTTAACAGAATAACCGAGAGCGACTTTATAAATGATTTCAGGCTTAATGTGGTTGGGGCAGCCTCATCAATACAGCAGGCACTAAAACCACTAAAAAACAGTGGTTCGGCATCCATCGTACTGATCAGTTCGGTGGCAGCCCAAACAGGAATGGGTTTTCATTCCAGTATCGCGGCATCAAAGGCTGCAATAGAAGGGCTGGCCATCTCCCTCGCGGCTGAGTTATCTGCAAGCCAGATCAGGGTTAATGTGGTTGCACCTTCGCTAACAGATACACCATTGGCCTCCAAACTCCTTAACAGCCCGGAAAAAATGGAGGCTTCCGCGAAAAGGCATCCTTTAGGAAGGTATGGGGCAGCAAAGGATATCAGTGCAGCTATCGGATTTTTATTGTCGGCAGATAGCAGCTGGATAACCGGTCAGGTTATTCCCGTTGATGGGGGGATGAGCAATCTGAAGACCACTTTTCAATAAGATTAAACTTAAAACAGATTACAGACCGGCTTAATCAAAACAAAATATGATGTACAACCTTGTAAATGAACTTTTATCATTGGTTAAAACTTACGAAAATGATTCGTTAAATCCATCTGAAGATTTAAATGCCTTTCGCAGGTGGCTAAACGAACGTGATCCGGGCAAAGCAACATCTAAAAAGCAATCGCCTGTATGGAAGGGTAAGGCTAGCGGCAGGTCGGCAGATAGCGTCATCAACACCTCCCTTGTGCACCTTTACAGATATGCAAAAATGCATGCAAAGGCAGCAATAGCAGGTAGTGCATTTTCTACCCCCGATGAATTTATATACCTGATTACCCTCACTTCGGCCGGAGAAATGAGCAAAACGGAACTTATCAAACAAAACATCCATGATAAGCCTGCAGGGACATTGATTATCAAAAGGTTATTCGACAAAGGTCTGATCGTTCAGAAATCATCCGGTATTGACAAAAGAAGCACGATTGTACAGATTACCGAAAAAGGAAATGATGAGCTGAAGCAGAGCATGGATAAAATCCGGCTCGCATCAGCTAATGTTACAACCCCACTTTCCGGAAATGAAAAGATCGAACTGATAGCCCTGCTTGGAAAACTTGAAGATTTCCACTACGCAAAGAATTTTGAAAAGAATTAATCAACCGATAATACCCACATGAAAATTATCTTTGATAAAGTATCTGCACAATGCAGTAAAATCGTTACCAAAAATTACAGCACCAGTTTTTCGCTTGGCATCCAGTTCCTGAATAAAAAACATCGCGATCCAATATATGCGATATACGGTTTTGTAAGGCTTGCCGACGAAATCGTAGATAGCTTCCATAATTATGATAAAGCGTTGCTGCTCTGCAGATTTAAAAGAGACACATTTGAGGCCATCAAAGACCAGATCAGCCTTAACCCAATCCTTAATGCATTCCAGCAGGTTGTAAATAAATATAAAGTAAAGATAGAGCTCATCGAACTTTTTCTGGAAAGCATGCGAATGGATCTCGGAAAGGAAATTTACACAGAAGAAAAATATGAACGTTATATACTGGGCTCGGCACAGGTTGTAGGCTTAATGTGCCTGCACGTATTTGTAGAGGGCGATACAGAAAGTTATGAACAGTTGAAGAATCCGGCCATGAAATTAGGTTCGGCCTTTCAAAAAGTCAATTTTTTAAGGGACGTTAATGCAGATTTTTACCAGCTGGGCCGGAACTACTTTCCCGGGGTAAATTTGGCTAAGTTTTCAATTGATGAAAAACTTGCCATAGAAAAGGAGATCGCAGCAGAATTCAGGGAAGCGCTCGACGGAATAAAACAGCTGCCAAAATCATCCCGAAAGGGCGTATATCTCGCCTACATTTATTACGAAGAGCTCTTTGAGAAAATCAAGAAAAAAACTGCAGAACAGATCATGGGCGAACGGATCAGGATTTCGAATGCGAAAAAATTTGCACTCATGTTTGGTTCAGTGGTGAGGAGCAGCTATAACGGAATATAAAAGTAAAGACAAACATTGCCTTTAAACATCCGATATGAAAGCCATAAAAAAGCAAAACCTGCCATCAAAAATCTGCCTGGTATGTAACAGACCCTTCAACTGGCGAAAAAAATGGGCAAAGGTGTGGGCTGATGTAAAATACTGCAGCGATAAATGCAGGAACAACAAATCAGCATCATAAATTACTGACAAAAGAAAAATTAACCAAGCGATAGCAAATGAGCGAAACAAAATTCCCTACCGATTATAGCGAGATTTTGAAAAGGATCGAAGATCTGGACCCCTTGCAATATGCAAAAACGAGAAATTTTATAAATGGTGCAGTGAGTTATCTCTCTCCGTATATCTCCAGAGGAGTAGTGAGCCTGAAGCAGATCCAGCAGGAAATTTCAAAAAAAGGATTTGGACTAGATAGGGCCGAAAAGTTTTTGCAGGAGCTCGCCTGGCGCGAATATTACCAGCGTATCTGGCAGGAAAAAAAAGAGCTCATTTGGAAAGATTTGCAGCGGCCCCAACCCGATGTTGAGGAACATGATATGATATTATCGATACTGAAATCGCAGACAGGCATAAGCGCAGTCGATAACGGAATAGGGCTCCTGTACAAAACGGGTTACATGCACAACCACATCAGGATGTATGTTGCCTCTATTGCATGCAACATCGGTAAAACCCACTGGAGCACGCCATCAAAATGGCTATACTATCACCTGCTTGATGGAGATATCGCAAGCAACAATGCCAGCTGGCAATGGGTTTCAGGAGCATTCTCCCAAAAAAAGTACTACTGTAATCAGGAGAATATCAACAACTATACGCAAAGCAATCAGAAAGGCACTTTTTTGGATAAAACCTATGAAGAGCTCCCGCTCATCTCCATACCCGATGTGCTGAAGGGCAGAACAAAACTGCAGTTAAAAACCATTCTCCCAGAAACTGTTTTACCAGAAATAGACATTTACAAGCCGACGATAATTTACAACAGCTACAACCTTGATCCCAACTGGAGAAAAAGTGATAAAGCCAACCGTATACTCCTGCTGGAACCCTCACACTTCTCAAAATACCCTGTAAGCGAAAATGTAATCGCTTTTTTAACAGGGCTTTCCAGAAATATTCCCGGAATCAAGATTTTCAGCGGTGAGCTTTGTGAAATAGCATTACTTTACAAAGAGAGCACAATACCGGCAGAGGAAAGGTTTATTTCAAAAGAACATCCGGCATTCAACCATTATCCGGGCATAAAGGACAGTTATGAGTGGATGTTCCCCGAAGTTACAGGAGAATATCCTTCTTTCTTTAAATACTGGAAATTGTGCAGGCCCTATCTTGAAAAAGATAGGTTAAGTGCTATGGAAAATCAATAAAAATCTGACCGGCAATAACAGCCAAACAAAAGGAACCGACTTCTCCTGATAAAGATGATGAAGAAAAAATACAAGATACTAAGGCTAATCCTGGGCGATCAGCTCAACCTGCAACATTCATGGTTTTCTCAAAGCACCCCCGACATACTTCATGTACTGATGGAAGTAAAAGCAGAGACGGATTATGTATGGCACCATATTCAAAAAGCATGTGCTTTTTTCGCTGCAATGGAGAATTTCGCTGAAACGCTTAATGATAAAGGATTTGAAATCCTGTATCTCCATCTGGATGATCCAGAGAACCACCAGAATTTTTCAGGCAACTTAGCTGCGCTCATCCAAAAATTTGAAATCGAAGAATTTCAGTACCAATTACCCGATGAGTACCGCCTGGACCACGAAATCGAGCGCTTTTGCAATGGTCTGCAGATTAAATACCGCGCTTTTGATACCGAACATTTTTTCACCAGCAGAGCAGAACTGGGCCTTTTTTTTTCGGACAAAAAAGAAATGGTGATGGAAAACTTTTACCGGCACATGCGTTTAAAACACCACGTTTTACTTGATGAAAGTGATGACCCTCAGGGCGGAAAATGGAATTTTGATGCTGAAAATCGAAAAAAACTCCCCAAAAATCATAAACCAAATCCGCCCTTGCTATTTGAGAACGATGTTAGCAAACAATTCAATAAGATCAGAGACGCCGGAATCAGAACGATAGGCAACATCGACCCTGCACATCTGCCCTGGCCGCTTAACAGGACGCAGTCTTTGAAACTTCTGCAGTATTTCTGCGAAAACTGCCTGCAACTATTCGGGACTTTCCAGGATGCCATGCATACCGGAGAATGGTCCCTTTACCATTCCCGCCTATCCTTTAGCCTGAATACTAAAATGATTTCACCAGTTGAGGTGATCAGTACAGCAATTGACTACCGGCGAAACAACAAAAAAGCGGTAGCAATAAACCAGATCGAAGGATTTATAAGGCAAATTTTGGGCTGGCGGGAATACATGAGGGGCGTATACTGGATGAAGATGCCCGGGTTCGGAAAACTGAACTATTTCAATCATCAAAAAAAACTTCCAGAGTGGTACTGGACAGGCAAGACGAAGATGAACTGCTTAAAACATTCCATAACTCAATCACTCGATTTTTCGTATGCCCATCATATACAACGTCTGATGATCACCGGAAATTTCGCACTGCTCGCAGGGATAAATCCTGATGATCTGGATTTCTGGTATCTCGGCATTTACATAGATGCCTTACAATGGGTTGAAATTACCAACACCAGGGGCATGAGCCAATATGCCGATGGAGGACTCATAGGTTCAAAACCCTACACGGCATCGGCCAACTATATCCATAAAATGAGTAATTACTGCGATAGCTGCAAATATGATCGCAGTGATAAAACCGGTGAAAATTCCTGCCCCTTCAATAGCATGTATTGGGACTTCCATGTCAGGAACAGAGAAAAGCTTGAGCATAACCATAGGCTGTTAATGGTTTACAGGATCTGGGACAACATGGACGCTCAGCTTAAATCTTCAGTATTAGATAGGGCAAAATATTATCTTGAAAACCTGAATGAGTTATGATATCAGGAGGCAAAAAACTAGCCGTCTCAGAAATAAATTATCAAAAAAACCGTAAAGGCCGTCATAAAAACAAATAAACATGACAAAAAACCGAATCAGTCTGGGTCAGATCATCTTAATGCGTATAGGTCCTTTAATGTGATTTACATCTACAGGTATCCCCTTTTGCGTGATCACTACTTTATGTTGGTTATGCAGGTCAATTGCAGCATTAACTACATCGCCCATACGCTTACGCCAATCAGATGGAAACAACATGCGGGCAATCTCCGATGGACAGGTGCTTTTTTCAGAGCCACGTTGAGTAGCAGTAGTTAAGATGGCTGCTGATATATCCGGGGATTGTTGCATAGTGTTTAAATTACATACTATGAATTGAATGTTTCCGGTTTTTCAAACCACTATGGATAACGAAGGCAAGTATAATAATACTCACCGCATAACAGGTGTAAACAATGTTCTTACCACTAGGATTAGTATTATTGGAAACAGAAATAGCCATTAATGCCCAGATCCCCACCACTGCAAATTCGCGCAGGTTTCTGGTATAAACCATCATGATATTAACTAATCCTGCTGTGCAGATCATGATAATAGCCCATCCGGCATTAGAAATACCCCATCCCTGCCAACCAATTTTAGTCAGATAAGCAGAAATATTTGCTATAAAAGCTACAGTAATCCATCCCGAATACAACGCAAAAGGCCAGTAGATGAAAAGATATTCTTTCAACGGATGAGCATCCAGCTCCATGCGGGTATTTACAACAATTTTTAGCAAAGAAAAAAGAAGAACACCCATAATCATAACCGAAATACCGGTATAATCATATAACCAGGCAACTACCCAAAGGGAATTCGCCAAACAAGACAGTACAAACCACCAGCCAATTTTTGTTAAGACGCCGGATTTGTCCGGATTTTTCTTACCATTAATTCCTGTATAAATAACAAAACCAAGCAACCCAAGATAAATAAGACCCCATATTGAAAATGCATAGCCAGCCGGCGTAAAATAATTGAAATACCTATCGGAAACCGTTTTCATACTATTGCCATTTAACAGTCCGGCATTGGACAGGTAGTTGACGGCAATTGTTAAGATTAAAGAAAATCCATTGGCAAAAGGAAGAATTTTTTTCGCGTTGTTCATAGTAAGATTATATAATTAGCCTATAAAGTGGAAAATCCAGTTGAAATGCATAATAATTATATGCTCAACACGCCTGGCACAGGATTGTTTGTCATGCACAACACAATCCATCCTACCTATATGCTTACCCTCAGTCTACCTTACTTTTCACTTACCACCACTCATATCCCTAACTGTAACATACAAAATGAATATTTTTATCCAGACATCATCCTGGCAGAAAGGTAAAGGGATCATCTTTAATTTGTGGAAGATAAAGACATATTAAGTTTATGGTCGGGAGTTTTGCCAAAATGAAGGGTGTACCATTCAATGAATTTAGGAGATTTAAACTGGTCATTCCCGTTCACAGCCCTAATGAACCGCTTTGCAGATTTAGTCCCGTCTTCTCCTTTCATGGCCTGATAAAGAACATAATCTACTATAATTTTATCATCTGGCTTCGGTCCTTTGTAAGCCAGTATTGCACCATCTTTTCCAATGATGAACGGTGCCGGATCGCTAATAGACAAAATCTTACGGAATTCGGCCGACGAAGCATCATCACCCAGCCTATTTGTGTTTGATAAGGTATCTGAACCGACATATAGATTGGAGAAAACTACATCTGGATATTTAGCAAAACGTTCTTTCAGCTGTTGATATGATTTTTCTTGATGAGTTGATAATTTCTTATTTCCCAAAACGTATAGATAGACTGTCTTGCCTTTGTACAAATTACCGAATGATTGACCTCTTCCTTCCGCATCTATGATTTTTACATCAGAAATATGAGTTCCGGTGTAATCATTGTAATCTTTAACCAATAATTTGGCGATCCCTTTCACCATCATCGTACAGGAACTACATAAAACGCAAAGGGTAAAAATAAAAAGGTAAGTGGTTTTTTTCATCGTTTTAAAATTTGTTTGGTACTGCCAGGACATATCTGTTTAATGTTTGCAGGAAAGACGATAAGAATTGATTAGAGGTTGCATTAATAACAAAAGAATTTATTTGACCTACCTAAACAACACTTAACATAATGACTTACAGTGTTTTGTGTTTTTTTTCCAGAGAAGTGTGGTCAATCTCTCCCGGTTTATCCATATACAATATAGACCGGTTTTACCGAAACATAGTTTATATTATAAAGCCTGTCAACAAATATTCGCAAGCAAAAAAAGTTTAAGTAAAATTATAAAAGCCATACCTGATTATGATAATCAGCATTCAGACTAAAAAAACATTTGAAAGGGATACATCCCCTCAACATCTATTTGGCGGGGTATGGCTTTTTCTATCCTGCTTTCTATTTAAATTTGTTTTCCAACAATTCCGGCCCTGTATGCTATCACGCTTACTCACCATTGGCAATAGGAAGACTAAAATAAAATGTTGAACCTTGATCCAGTTCACTTTCAACCCATATTTTCCCACTATGCCTGTGAATGATCTCGGCACACAGGTATAATCCGATGCCGAACCCCGCAATGGTACTTGTTTGTAAACTCTGCACCCTGTAATAACGTTCAAAAAGCCTTGGTACATCATGGGCATGGATTCCCATGCCATTATCTTTTACACTCAGCACAACCAGATCTCCTTTTAAAGTGCAGTTGATTTCAATTGAGGTGCCGGATGGAGAATATTTTACTGCATTACTCAAGAGGTTGTTAATTACATGTTCAATCTTGTCTTCATCAGCGTGAACCAGGGTGGCTGTACAATGATTAAAAACAAAACTGTGCGTTGAAACCAGGGTATGGTATTCTTCCACAAGCCGGGAAGTAATATCTGCGATATCAAACTTTTTCCTGGCCAGTTGTATTTTTCCAGATTCAAGTCGCGATATACTCAAAAAACCATTAATCATGGTGGTCATTTTTTTAAGCTGGGTCTGTATTTTATCCAGAACAGGTTTTCCATCATAGCTGCTGCCTTGCCTCGTTTTAAGGTCAAGAAGCTGAACATAACCCGATATCGAAGTAAGTGGGGTCTTTAGTTCGTGGCTTACCATGGCGATAAAATCATTTTTCCGGATCTCATCCTCTTTCTGCGAGGTTACGTCCATAACAACGGCATATATCCTTTCGTTCACTCCATCAGCACCCTGATAAACTTTACCAACAACGCGCATCCACCGCCGCTCACCTGTGGAAAGGTTGCGTATAGCATAGGTGCTATCTACTGGAGCTCCATGATTAATGGCATTTTCCAGGACGAGGTTTACTTCATTTAAAAACTCTGGTTCTACTGAGTCTAGTAACATTCCCCATGAAATATCACCTTGCTGGGGAAGTCCGTAAAGGTGCCGGTATGTGGGTGACATCTCCGCCCTTCCTGTCTTTAGGTCAAGGCTACAGCTTCCCAATCCGCCCGCATCAAAGGCCGTTTTAAGATTTTCTTCACTTTCCAATAATTTCAGATTTGCATCTGAAAGCTGTTCATTGGAAAATATAAGTGCCTTATTGATATACTCGATTTCCAGCAAGCGCTGTTTCTCCTCAGTTACATCTATTCCAGAAAATATGAATCCGTTAAAAGACTGTGTACTGTCAAATCTGGGTATTCCCTTTATCCTGAGCCACCGGTATTCATTTTCTTTGTTCTGCAGTCTGAATTCATTTGTAAACTCCTGTTTGTTTTCAAGTCCATGAAGGAACTTTGCCGTAACCGCTTTCCTATCATCGGGATGGACAAATTCATCCCAGCTAAGCTGCTTTAAGTTATCACGTGCCCAACCTGTCATATCTGCCCAGGAGGCATTGAGATATTCGAGCGCCCCATGCTCATCTGTTAGCGATATAAATATATCGCTACCTTCCGCCATATTCCGAAAACGCTCTTCACTCTCCAAAATAGCCTGTTGTGCAAGAATCTGCGGGGTAACATCAATTGCAATCCCGAGTACTCCTGTCACTTCACCATCATCGTAAAGGGCGCGATAAATCACATCGTAATATCCTGTTTCACTTATGCCATTGCGCTCAAGAATTACTTTTTCCCCATGTAGTTCCAGGGGTTTTCCTGTCCTGTAAACCCCATACAGGACATCAACAACAGGCTGACCTATTATTTCAGGCACACCCTGAAAAAGTGTTTTTCCGATAATATCACGGTCCTTACCCAGAAACCTGAGCATCGAATCGTTAACGATCTCAAAAGTCATATCTTCTCCCCTGAATACCTGCATGGCTACCGGACTATGCTCAATAAGATTCCTGTATTTGCGTTCACTCTGTTCAAGCTCGAGCGTACGTTTCGCCACCTCCGATTCGAGTGAAAGGTTCATCACCTGCAGGGTATCATGTGCAGCACTAAGACGCCTGTTTACTAAATCCAGTTCCCTTAAACTTTCCTCCCTGTCAGCACGGCTCTGTTTTGCTTCGGCCCGGCTCATGATCTCCCCGGTAACGTTTTTTACCGACTGTATGATATAGGAAAGTGACCCGGTATCATCAAACACGGGTACGTGCAGGGGTTCCCAGTAGCGTACGATGAAAGTTCCCGGAATCGAACGGTCAGGAACATCGTAACGCTGTACCGGCATAGCATGCTGCTTTCCCGTAGCTATCACTTTCCTGAGCGAAGATAAAATATTTTTGACCCCATCTGCGCCTTCCAAATCCGGATTACCTGGAAAGGCATCAAAGATATAACTACCGGCAATTGTATCTCTCCGCGTTCCGGTAGCCTCCAGAAAAAGATCACTTGCTGTAAGGATATACAGATTTGGAGATAAGATCATAAACATAGCAGGTGCTGTTTCAAACGCCCTGAGTGTGTCCAAAGAAGGACTATTATTTTGCCCCATTAATTCTCTAAGTGAAAATACCCACGTGTAAATATAAAAAGATGTATCCTATTATCCTTAGCGTGTTTACACCCAGGAAGAATGAAAAACTTTAAAACAGATAAATTGTTTGTAAAAACTTAGCATTCAGGTAATAAATCTTGATTCCTCACCATTCTATATTTCTATAAAAAAAGGTAAAGAAAGCCTTTCCTGTTAATGGTTTTGAAATGCTTAGTGTGTAACAACTGATTTTTGATATTCTTTTCCAGGTGCTGATTCTGCACCTATGGGTGTATTCTTTACTGGCATGAAATTCGGGAATCGACGGAAAGTTAATAAGATAACATAAGAAATTTTCGTCTATAATTTTTTGATGCGATATTCATGAAAAGACACAAAAAAACATGACTTAATGCGAAAAACAATCGCGACCTTTAATCACTACTGCTATCAACCTATTAATAACATTATGAATAACAATGAATTATCATCCGAAACCCTGGCCGGACTGGACGCCTATTGGCGTGCATCAAATTATTTAGCTGTAGGGCAGATATATCTTAGGGCAAACCCGTTATTGAAAGAGCCCTTGCAATCAGAACATATAAAGCGGGTTTTACTAGGCCACTGGGGTACTACACCTGGTCAGAATTTTATATACACCCATCTTAACAGGATCATTAAAAAGCATGACCTGAATATGTTTTATATCTCCGGACCTGGCCATGGAGGCCCGGCGATGGTTGCGCAAACTTATCTGGAAGGAACTTATTCGGAAATCTACCCCGAAATATCACAGGATGAAAAGGGAATGACCAAACTATTCAAACAGTTTTCGTTCCCTGGCGGGATTCCCAGCCATGTTTCTCCCGAATGTCCGGGCTCCATGCATGAAGGTGGCGAACTTGGCTATTCGCTCAGTCATGCATTTGGTGCTGTTTTTGATAACCCGGGACTCATCGTTTCCTGTGTAGTTGGCGATGGGGAGGCAGAAACCGGTCCGCTGGCTACAGCCTGGCATTCTAACAAATTCCTTAATCCGATTACAGACGGTGTGGTTTTACCTATTTTACATCTAAATGGCTACAAAATTGCTAATCCTGCAGTCCTGGCAAGGATCCCTGAGGAAGAATTGAAAGATCTTTTTAAGGGCTACGGCTGGAAACCCTATCTGCTTTCAGGCGATGAGCCTTCTACCATGCACCATCAAATGGCCAATGTGCTTGACCAGGTGATGGCAGATATAAATGAAATTAAAGAGCAGGCGCAAAACGGTAATATAACACGGCCATGCTGGCCAATGATTATTTTACGGACACCGAAAGGATGGACGGGACCGAAAGTGGTAGACGGCCTACAAGTAGAAGGATCATTCCGGGCACATCAGGTACCGCTTTCAGATCCCGCCCATTCGCCGGAACATCTTGCAGCACTGGAAAAGTGGTTGCTTAGCTACAAACCTAATGAACTTTTCGATGAAAATGGCAGGCTCCTCCCGGAACTGGCTGCACTGGCTCCTGTGAACGAACGGAGGATGGGCGCTAATCCACACACCAATGGCGGCATTTTGCTTAAAAATCTTCATATACCCGATTTCCGGGAATATGCCATTGACATTCAGCAAAAAGGTATAACCGGACAGGGTGATACGTTGATTTTGAGCAGTTTTATCAGGGATGTGATTAAATTGAACATGGAATCGAGAAACTTTAGACTGTTTGGTCCAGATGAAACACTTTCCAATAAGTTAAATGCTGTTTTCGAGGTAACCAACAGGCAATGGAATGCCCTTAAAGAGGAAAATGATGACTTTTTAGCAAACGATGGCAGGGTGATGGAAATGCTCAGTGAACACCAGTGCGAAGGCTGGCTCGAAGGATATTTACTAACCGGACGGCATGGCCTGTTTAACTGTTACGAAGCATTTATACACATTATCGACTCGATGTTTAACCAACACGCCAAGTGGCTAAAGGTTACGGCAGGATTACCATGGAGAAGAAAACTTGCATCCCTGAACATACTGCTCGCATCGCACGTTTGGCGACAAGACCATAATGGTTTTACCCATCAGGATCCGGGTTTCATTGATCATGTGATTAATAAAAAAGCTTCTGTTGTCCGTGTTTATCTTCCACCTGATGCCAATTGCCTGTTATCGGTAATGGACCACTGTTTGCGTAGTAGGCATTATGTAAATGTAGTAATTGCTGGCAAACACCCTTCACCACAATGGCTTTCTATTGATGAGGCCACTATACATTGTACTAAAGGTATTGGCATCTGGCCATGGGCCAGCAGCGATGCGGGACAGGAACCTGACCTGGTTATGGCCTGCGCAGGTGATGTGCCTACTCTGGAAATACTTGCTGCAGTAGAAATTTTGAAAAAACATATTCCTGAGTTAAAAATCAGGGTTGTAAATGTGGTCGACCTAATGAAACTTCAACCAGAATCAGAGCATCCACACGGATTGAACGATGAAGAATTTGATTCATTATTTACTTCGAACAAACCCGTTATTTTCTCTTTTCATGCTTACCCATGGCTTATCCATCGCCTTACTTATCGCCGTACCAATCATCATAATATCCATGTGCGCGGATATAAAGAAGAAGGCACCATTACCACACCATTTGATATGACGGTACTGAACGAAACGGACAGGTTCAACCTGGTTATGGACGCACTGAAACGTTTGCCTCAATTAGGGAATAAAAGTGCCTATTTAAAACAGGAAATGGAAGACCAGCTCATCAAACATAAATTATATATCCGTGAACATGGTATTGATATGCCTGAGATCAGAGACTGGAAATGGGGAACTGATCTTTTCAAATAATACCTCAAAAGCGGTTAATAATACTAATTATCTAAAAATATTCAACGATAACCAATAATGGCCAGAATATTCATTCTGGCCATTTATCATAGAAAAAGTAATATCAGGACGACCATCACCCCCATTGCAGCCAACGTATTCAAAAAATTGACCACATCATTCCCGATCATCCCCCTGCGCTCGAGCACTGCCCCCAATACAGAATCAGTGAGATTCCCTACCGTTCCTGCCAATACAATAAATAAAAAGCTAATGTCCCATCCACATCCCAGCGCATAAATGCCCGCAATAATACCGCTGCCACCAATACCGATCAGGGTTCCTTCCAGACTAATCACCCCATCCATCCCGCAACTGTCGGGCCTGAACGAAATAACATTAAAAAACCGTCTTCCATAAACCATACCCAGCTCTGAGGATAAGGTATCAGCTGTAGCCGAGGCAAAAGCTGCTGCCATAGCCGGAAGCATCAGATAATCGAGCCGTGGATAACATAGAATCAGGATACCTGCAACGGCAGCTGCTCCGGCATTGGCCAGTACCTGAAGGGCATTACGGCCTTTACCTGTTTCCTCTCTAAGCGCAAAAGCTTGTTTTTTATGCTTCTGCCAGGAAGTGGCGAAAGAACCCAGGATGAAAAAGGTTGTCATCATCGCAAAACCCGTGTAACCTGCAGCACTAAAAATAATAACTGCCAGTATCCCGCCTGTAAAGGCAGCCGTAACGGTCAGCTTTCTTGCCAGTATGCTGTAGACCATACCTGAAATAATGATGATAGGCAAAAGGATGCCGTTACTAAACATACTACAAATATATCTGAATTATATTTGTGCAAAAGCACATGAAAAATATTAAATCAGTGACAAGTTATCAAGAAACCTGATCAGGAAAACCAAATGGGATAATATTGTAAGCATAGCTATATTTACTACGGAATTTAGTATTGCCAAGAGACCCAATAAAGATATGTTGCGGGTATTTTATTTCCCGGATTCGGGAAATAAAAAAATTAGATTATAATTTTATATCTTCATTGATGAGGTTAGCTATACTGTAACATCCCATAAAGTAGCGGTATCAAAAGTCTAATAAATTAAAACCGAAAAGCATGAAATTTAATTATGTGGCCTGTATCATCCTTTTGCTCTTTTTTTCACGGGCGAGGGCCCAGCCTTACCTTCTGAAATCCACCGACAGCGGGAAAAATTTTCAGTTGAAAATCTATTATGGGACCGAAGGAAAAGGGGCGTTTGTGCAGTACGTTGGACAAAAAGGCATTATCCCTCTTAGGATAAGAACAATGGATATCAAAAAAAATAACGAAAATAATATTTCAACTGTTTACTATAGGTGGGATGAGCTGATTGACGGAAAAATTACCGGAAATTATAGCCTCAGTGAAACAAGCAGAAACATTTCAGGAGCAGTTTATAAACGCGCTAAAGACGGAAAGATATTTAATCTTGAACAGACTGCAGGTGGCTCCCCTGATAACAGACAGGAAGACAGATTATTCATCAACCATATCCTGATAACTTTTAGCCATCATGAAAATACTGCACTAACATTTACATATCAGGACGGGCATAAGGAAACTTTACAGCTTGAAAGCTTTGATAATCCACAGCAAATTAGGCGGAGCCATATAGCCGACTACAATTTTGACGGGTATGATGATGTAGGATTTTCCATCCCGGATGCTGGCATGGGCGTCTATCGGACTTTTACAATCTTTCTTTATGATCCGGGATCAAAACGTTTTAAAAAGCTTAAAGAACCAGCCAGTAACAATGCGAATTGCATCGGGTTCTGTGATGTGACCATTGACAAAAAAAACAGGCTCCTTTCTACCTCATGCCGTGGCGGGGCAAGGTGGTGGAGCGAGATTTATCGGTTTGATAAAGCGAATAAACTGATATGGGTACGCTCGAAAAAAGAGTAGTAATGGCAGTATTGTATTTTACATTTAAATAATACCGGGCTACTACCCGATTTATCACTGGTTTCTTCAGCATATAAGCCATTTTCAGCACCTGATTCTATATTATTACTTTATGAGCAAAAAGAAAGCTCCCATCCCCATTTACACTTTAAACACGCTAAAACATACAGATATCTATCTGCGGCCACTGCATGACTATATTAACAGTCGCCCTCCACTTGAAACCGCGCACAGCGACAGCTATTACATATTTATTTTTCAGCAATCGGGAGAAAGCCATATAATGGTAGATTTCGAAGCAGTTTCTTTAATTGGTCCCTGTGGTTATTTTATCATTCCTGGTCAGGTTCACCATTTTATAGCCTCCAGGAACACCACTGGTTGGATCTTGGCAGCTGAACCTCTGTTAATCGATCAAAATTATCGGGATTTAGCAGAAAAGGAATATGGGAATCAAAAACCAATGGGATTAGAAGGCTCAATCAATTACACATTCGGGAACTGTCTGAAGTCCTTATCAGATTTGCTTGCAAATAGAATGGATGGTCACCTTCAGGTATCACTTTTATCACACATGGTATCGGTATGCGCCGGGCTCTTCATTTCAACTCTACCGAAGGGAAACGATCAGCCACACCCATCTCGCAGTCTTTACCTCAACCAACAGTTCCGGGTATTGCTTAAATCTCACTTCAATATTGAAAAGAAGCCATCAGGATACGCCGGTTTGCTTAATGTATCGCCCAGCTACCTCAACGAGTGTGTAAAATCTGTCTCCGGCAGGCCTGTCAGTTATTGGATAAATCAACAGATTGTGCTTGAAGCCAAAAGACTCCTGGCTTACAGCAAGCTTGATGTAAAAGAAATCGCTTATAAGCTTGGCTATTTGGATGACACTTATTTTATACGTTTATTTAAAAGGTCGAGTGGTGTCTCTCCGGCAGCATTTAGGAAAGCAACCCTATTTAGTCCAGCTTTTACCTGATTCATTACTTATTTTGAACTGTGTTTAGGAACTAATTTTGTATCAACAAATCCTAAAAAAAATGAACAGTTACAAAGAATTGATCAGAAATGCCTTCAAGGCAGTTGTAGAGAATCCAACCTATGACCCGACTACCATCGAAAAATACTTCAGCCGTGATTACCGTCAACATGTTGACGGGGAAGAGCTGGATTTCGATAATTTTTGCAAACATATGAAAGCGCAGAAACTCGCTATCAAATATTCCCTGATTGATTTTCAGACCATGGTGGAAGAAGGTAATATCATCTTTACGAATCACGCTGTCAAAATTCAGACGAATGAAGACCGGCATGCACTTATCCATGTGATAGCTGAATTCAGGGTTAATGATGGTAAGATAACCTATTGCAATGAATTGACTCGTCTCGTTAGTGGTGATGAGCGTGAACGCGACCTGGGTTCCCGCCGGTAAGGTACATAAGTGATTGAAAATATCCGACTCAGAAAATCTACAATGATAGAAATAAGATTTTGGTGCTGGAACAGGTGCTAAATAGGTTGATATTTATAGCACCAAACTGATATGGAATAAAAACAAAAAACCCTCTAATCAATTGATTTAGAGGGTTTTTGACGGATTTTGAATCCTTGTTTCGTCGGGATGGCAGGACGAAAAACTCCCATATAATAAATTGATTATCAGTATTTTAAACCTATATATTTCTAGTGGTGCCATAATAAGGGATTGCCATTTTTGGCCCACTTTTCAGCTTGCAAAACCGCATTTTTACCAGGGCATTTTCCCAAGTCTAAAACTGTTTTAACTGAGGTAAAGTTAATCAAAATAATGCATTTTGAGCTAAATATTTCATCCGTTTTTTGAATCTTAGTAAGACAAAAACTTGGTTTAAAGACAATGGGTAACTACATTATGATTTCAATGAAACTGGTTCTTCATCACTTTTGCCGAAATACCCAAAAAGGGAAACAAAGCAGCTGGAACGCGTTTGCGCAAGGCCTATCAGGAAATCATAGTTTTGAGCCAGCCGGAATAGCTGAAGTAACTAAGCTTAAAAAGAAAGTAATAAAAACAGATAAGCTGTTTTGGGAAATGATAGTCCTGCTTCTATTTGGAGCAGGGCTTTTTTGTTTGTTGTGGAGTCCTAAAAAAGGTTGAATAAGCTTCAATGACATGAATGAGAGGCAAATCCACTTATTTTGGTATTTTTAGTTTATGTTTGATAAAGAAGAATATAGGAAAACCCTAAAAGACATGTCGCCTAACCTGAGCGACGATTTTATTGATCGTCAGATCGAGATCAAAGCCAAAAACCATGCTACACTGAAGAGGGGACCCAATGTGGTGCACCTAGATTATTATGGTGGCATTATTTCTGATGGCGAGATCGTGCAGATCGAAGAAATCCTCAGCCGGAATGGCCTTGAACTGAGCAGGTATGATAAAAGCGGCGTTATCTATGGAAACCTTCAAGATTTTTCCCTTCAGATAGCCATTGCATTCGGACCAACCCTTGTGGTAACATTGATGCAGAGTGCAGTTTGGGATGCTATTAAAGCAGTCACCAGGATTACACTGCCCCCAAAAAGTTAGACACTTTATGGGGGCATTTTTATGAGTAGAAAAATTAAATACGGTTTAGAGTTAAAATTACTGTTGGTAAAACAGGCGATCAATGGAGAAGGTTCGGTTCGTGCTATTGCTAAGGAAAACCAGATTAACCATACGATTTTGGATAAATGGGTTAGTTTTTATAAAGCCTATGGAATTGAAGGATTACAATTGCAGCCACGTCAATACGATGGCGATTTTAAGTTAACAGTAATAGAAACATTAAGAACTGAAGGCTTATCTTTATACCAGGCCTGCATCAGATTCAAACTTCCTTCAGTCAGTATGCTCAGCAATTGGCAAAAGAAGTATGAAAGTGAAGGTGTGGGGGCACTTTTCAAATCATGTAGGGAAAAATTTATGGATGCACCCGATAAAAAATCTAAAAAGAATAATCCTAAACAAACCAGGGAGCAGGAGTTGGAAAAGGAAAACAATTTTTTGCGTGCCGAAAATGAATATCTAAAAAAGTTGTATGCCTTAATTCAGAAGGAAGAAGCAGAGAAAAAGAAAAAGCGCTGATCATCCAGGGATTAAGGCAGAAACACGATCTTAAAATGTTGCTACAGGCAGCAGATATGGCTAGGAGTACGTTCTATTACCACATCCAGAAAAATAAAAAAGCAGATAAATACGATCATCTTAAAATACAGATCAAGAACTTATATGACCAGCATAAGGGCAGATTAGGGTATAGACGGATGGTCTATGCCCTAAGGGAGCTGGGCTTTCATCTCAATGATAAAACAGTTCTGCGCCTCATGAAGTCGATGGGGCTGAAAAGTGTGATCAGGGTAAAGAAATATAAAACCTATAGGGGGCAGTTCGGTAAAGTGGCCGAGAATGTATTGCAGCGTAACTTTAGAGCAGATAGGCCTTTCCAAAAATGGGCAACAGATGTTACAGAGTTTAAAGTAGGCGTACAAAAGTTATATCTTTCGCCTATAATAGATCTTTTTAATGGTGAGATAATAAGTTACAAATTGTCGGAAAGGCCGAATTTTAAGCAAGTAACAGAAATGATCAAAGAAGCTTTTATACGCATACCCAAGCAACAAACAGCGCTTATCTTACATTCCGATCAGGGATGGCAGTACCAAATGAAGGCGTACCAAAAGCTCCTTCAGGAAAAAGCTGTTATACAGAGCATGTCAAGGAAGGGAAATTGCCTGGACAATGCAGTCATTGAAAACTTTTTTGGAACTATAAAATCCGAACTGTTTTACCTGAAAAAATATCAAACCATAGAAGAACTAAAAATGGAAATCAAATCTTACATAAGCTATTATAATAACGACAGGATCAGACTTAACTTAAAAGGAATGAGTCCGGTAAAGTACCGAACTCAAATGTGGAAAAATTAAATTATTTTTGTCCAAACTTCTGGGGGCAGTCCAGGATCAGTTGGGAGGCAGTCCGTTCAAAACTGATCAGGAAGTCGGCAACTGGAGAACTACATACCCCAAATTTTGGGCTCAGGATAATCTTTGAGAACAATCAGGTAAAAGAATTTCAACTTCCGGCAGGTCTGAGTCCTACAGATTACGATAAAGCCATGGACAAACTTTTCGATTTTATTTCCAGACAAAAAGAAATACCTACCCAGCCCCAAGCTATGGCCGACACCATGAAATTCGACACAGAATCAACAGAATGGGGAAAGGTGGATGTAATTGCGGCAATGAAGGCACTGGCTGAGGGGCGCAGAAGCCAAAATGGCCCAACCGAATAAAATAGAGCCTAAATACCACTTATCTTCTGAGGCAATAATATTTTCAAAGTGTCGAGCAATCCCGCGAGTGCGACAAAGGTAGATTCCATGTTATCCCTGATAACAGATGATTTCACAAAATTATGGTTTGCAGAGCCATAAATCAGGCTGTCACCGGTGTGGTCAATCGTGCTACGCGAGTCAGGATAATTGATCGGTGTACGGTGCGTAAAGCTGTTGCGGTATTCAGTGGTCACCTCTGTCAGTACATTAAAATCCGTTATGGCCTTTAAAACTGCCTGATCTGGAATTTTGGCCAAAACGTTTTTAAAAAACAGTTTTGCCACGTCGAACCCCATCGAATAATACACATTTAAAAGCTGCCCAATGGTATCTTTTACCGTTGAAAAATGATAATAAAATATTTCAGCATATTGATCAAACTGTATTCTGTTGATATAATGTTCATGTTCGAAGGCACTTTCATCGTCCGGAAAGCCGCGCATATAATGTACCATGGCATTGTGGTAAGTACGGGAAAGCATGCCGTTCCTGTTCAGCAACACACGGTCCCAATATTGTAGATGGTCATCCCGGTGAACCTCCTTGATACCCTTTTTCATCGATATCAGAGCAGTCATCGGGTATTCCGACATATAGCCGAAAGCATGTAAATCAGGGTTGATATTGTAAATCTCCCGCAGCTCATCCCTACTTGGATACCGATAATCGGAGGCTTTTATTCTAATGGTCTTTCTGGGCATAATTATCGCGTTTTAGTGTTTAAATATAGTATCATTCCATTAAAAACCACATTATAAAATATCCCACGTATGTTTAAAACACCAAACTTTCCGCCATTGACTTGCAGCATCATGTTTGCACTGATGGTGCAAAACCTTTTTTGAGTATCAAAACCTCCTTTGCTATCTTTGAAAATCTAAATTTATTTTATGAACCCTTTTTATGATATCAGTGAGAATACTGAGCTTCCTGAAGACTCACTGAAATTGAGAAACCTCGGCACACAACAAGTATCGATGATTACTGGAACAAGGAGCCGGGGTGGCTGGGGTGAACGGGATAGCTACAGCAGTAAACGTTATTATACCGAAGTTACTGCAGCAGATTATGATAGAGCTTTCGTCACGAAAATCCTCTACACCAGGCCTTCCTATAATATCGACAAGCTATTGGACCACCATTTTCATCATTACCTCCAAAAGACCGGAACAGCCGGTGAACTCTTCATCAGGCACATGCGCTTTGAGGTAAAGGACTTACTCATCGCAAGGAACCCATCAAATGCCTATCTCGAACTTTTTCAGGAATGGCTTGACCAGATTGAACCTAAAAAAAACCATAAAATTATCCCGCAAAATATCACCAACAACAACATCACGGTGGGCAACATCAATGCCCCGACGCAGTTACAGCAGGATTCTGTTCACTCCAATCAGACCCAGCACAATAAAATCAAAAAAGACGAGCTGTCGCAAGTGCTTGAGCTGATCAGACTGGACATCAAAAACATGGATGAACAGATCCGCAAAGATTTCGATATGGAACTTACCTATGCTGCCACGAAGTTGCAGAGAGAAAGAGATATCCAACCGCAATTGATCAATCTTGGGGGATTAATAAAAGATGTGGGTGTCAACCTTTTTACCAGTCTCATATCCGCACCGATTTACGACAGCATCAAGCCATTACTTGGCCTGGGCTAACCAATTAGATTACCAGTCAAACTAACTTCTGTCATGTATCAATCCTGTTAGGGCTCGTCGTGGAGATCCTGCGCAGCAGATCGCAGCTAGAGCCCGGGGCGCAGGCAACAGCAAAAAAACTATTACATTAAGTGCATTAACCAATACATTAATCAATGGGTAAAACAGGAACCTGTCAGCTATGTAAAAAGGAAACGGTGCTGGAATTGAGCCACCTGATACCCAAATTTATTTTCCGGTGGATCAAGGAAACCGGAACAGGCTACATGCGAACTAGCGATAACTTTAATAAAAGGATCCAGGATGGCTTCAAAGAATACTTTCTTTGTGCCAATTGCGAGGATCTTTTCAGTAGCGACGAAAACTATTTTGCCAAAAATATCTTTCTGCCTGTGGTGAAAGCTGATACTAAAGTACTGGAATACGATCACCGGTTTTATCGCTGTGTAGTTTCCATATTCTGGCGCGTGCTAAAGCATAAGATCTTAGCGGAGGAAAAAGATCAGATCTTCTACCCCGTCTTATGTGCCCTGGAAGAGAAGTGGAGGTTAGGATTACTAAATCCAGAATGGAAACCGCAAGATAACAGGCTACACTTGTTATCCGGAGTGGATGTTGTAGAGGTTATAGAGGATGATCCTGTCGAAGTTCCCGAGCTCATGATACAATATATGGGCAGGATGGTAGATGCCGGGATCGCAGATTCAGATACAAAATGTATGCTATTTCTGAAAATGCCGCGATTTTTGTTTATTTATGAAATCTTTGGTTTCGACCAGGTTGATTTCATCCGAACATGCATCAATCCAAAAGGTGGCCACTATGACCGGAATTCTGCAAAAATAACAGACACCGATGTTGGCGGCTTCTTTCTGGAACGGGTAAAAATGGTCGAAAAAATGTTTAATGACATGTCTCCGTTCCAGAGAGAAAAGATCCAGAATTTCACGGACCAGAAACGTAGTGAGGTGCAGGATAAAGATCTCGGAAAAATCCTCGGTTATACACAGAAAAAGTCAAATAAAACCTAATTTTAAATTAACAGATGCCGACACGGAAACTTTATAAATACAGGTCACTTAGCCATTTCCTTTATAAGGAACTTGACTATCAGGAACTTTATTTTGCATCCTGCACAGAACTGAACGATCCGTTGGACCTGCGTACTCAGGTCGAATTTATGCTGGAAGATAAAGAACACATCTCCGCACTGACCCATTTTCTTTTCCGGGAATCAATTGTACTATCGGAAAGCGGTGATGAAACCATCCTGTCAAATACCAGGAAAGTTGTTGCCTTCTGCCAGGACAGGCCCAAAATGGACAATTTCGAAAAAGAATTGGCAGAAAGGTTCACCAAGGCTGGCAAGGACGGTGGATTTATATATGAAGACCAGGCACGTGCACTGACCATGGAAATGGTAAAAAAACAGCATTTCGACTTCAAACTTCACGTAAACGCCTGTTTCGACCGCATCAACCAATTGATAAAAAGATTTCTCTTAAACAGTTACACCAGTTGTTTTTCGAGCGATCCCCTTGCTTTTCTGATGTGGTCCCATTATGCAGGAAGCCACTATGGGATCTGCCTAGAATTTACATTGACAAAAAATGGCAAGTTCCCATTTGAGGAAATGGGAAGACGAAAATTCCTAGAGGGAGGGTACGGCCGTGACCTGGCAAAAGGACAGATTGAAACTATTTCATACGGAGAAAACATCTGGCCGGTCAACTACCATGATGAGGAAAGATGTATCAATTTCTTTGATTTTGCCCCGGTCTTTCTTAACCCTGACGATATCGACCTGCAGCAACTATCTAAATCGCGCTGGCATGGCTTCGCAGACCATTTACAAAATGTTTTTGCCACAAAGAAAAAGACATGGGAGTATGAGAACGAGTGGCGCATTATTGAAGTAAATTTCGCAGGAGAGAAACAGCCGGAAGAGCGGATCAGGCATTATCCTATTGAAGCGCTGACGGGCATTTATTTCGGCACTAATACCCCTGAGCGGGACAAAAAACGGATCTATAAGCTTATGAAAAATAAAGGACATTTGTTAAACTACTGGGAATGCAAACTTTCGAACAGTCAAAAACTTATCTCCCAGCCCTGGGAGGTTCCTGACGAATGGGAATAATTTAGCTTTAGCAATCTATGGCAATTAAGTAAGCCTATTTATGGTCAGGCCGAGTGTTCGCAGAACGCGAGGCCCCCGGGCCGTCCAAAGGACGGCCGCCAATGGATTCCATCAGCTACCCCGGCCTGCCCATTATTGAACTGTCCACTTAATACCAGCGCATATCCCAGTTCTGCCAGATTCACGCTATCCCCGGTCCACTTCAACTCTACCGCCTCTGATCCCGGAACATAAGCCATCGCAGGATTCCTTGCCAGGTAATCCAGCCTTTCAAAAATCCATTCCTTCAACAAACCATAAGCCCGGAACTGTGAAAACAGGTAATCCGCTGGCGTAGAAAACGTCCTGTCAAAATCCGAAATATCCCCAACCAGTAACCCATTACATTCGGAAGAACGCAGGAAATACTCGCTGTCCAGCTCAGCCGCTCCCAGACGGTAATATTCATACGCCAGTGGATGTGACAGAAAAAAGCGCTCCACATAAGCCAGTTCGGCCAGTAAATAAAGCCGCTGCGCTTCCGCATCCCTGTCAGGCATATTCCGTTCGAGCGTATAGCGCTGGATCACAAAAATCTGCTGGCAGTAAAAATCGGGTTTGATGTGCTTAAAAAAATAAACCTCGTCTTCCTCAGTTTCAAAACTATGCTCCACACATAACATGCGGAGTTTCAACAAAGCAGCCCTGATCGGTTTGAGTGAAGATTTCATTTTTTCGAGCGGATCGCCCACCTGGTAGTCAATAGCGTGGAGCTCATCCATAAGCTGCGCCAAAGCGCGCACTGAAAATTCCTTAATCATAGATAATCGGTCTTAGTGAACAAAAAGCGCACGGCCCCTGGCCATGCATTCAGTCCGCAACACAAAAATGAATGCCCAACTGATCAAAATTATTCCGATATTCATTTCTGTATCCCGTCTGACAAGACAAATCTATTTCCTGGATTTAAGAAAAAAGTTGGTTTGAATCACAATCGAACCACATGGAAAACACCCAAAGCGAGGCTACCGAACTGCTTGCTGCATTTTCATTTATTACCCCCATTTCGCAGCCTTTCCAGCAGCGGCTCGCCGAGCAGCTCATCACCGCTAAATTCCCCAGGCGCCACATCCTGCTTCGCCCGGGAGAAACTGCCCGAAACATCTATTTCATCAGAGAAGGTTTCCTGCGAGCCTATTTCCTTGACCGGGACGGCCGCGAATGTACCACCTGGTTCATGGGCAAATATGACCTGATGATATCAGTATACAGCTTTTTCACCCAAAAACCCGCATACGAATACATCGAAGTCCTGCAGGATTCCACCCTGCAATCCATCACTTACCTGCAACTCCAGAGCTATTATGCAGACTTCCGCGAAGGTAACCTGATCGGTAGATCAATGATGGAACGCTATTATATCATGAGCGAGGAAAGAGCAATCTTCTTGCGCTGTAAAACCCCATCCGAGCGCTACGAGCAACTGCTCAAAACCTATCCTGATATCACCCAAAAAACCACCCAGATTATCATCGCCTCCTACCTCGGCATTGGCCGCGAAACGCTCAACAGGCTAAACGCCCAAAGACTAAAAAGTGATCCTGAGCACAAAAACGGTGTCAGAGATGAGCAGTCCAGGCACCCTGAAAAAACATAAAATCAAATATTCCACTATGTAAATCAGCTAACCAAATCAAAAACCATCATGAAAAACTTTAACCTCAAACCCCGTCTAAAGCAACCACTTTTTGCAAACCATGGATCCCTGTCCTGCTTATTACAGGTCCTTACATATCATTTTTTGATATACCTGGTATTTTCACTTGGTTCATGCAAAAAGCCTGATCCCAGCCCTCTGCCCGGCGATAAAACAAATGAACATGAACGGTTATCTGTTTCTAAACAGGAAGCCATACGCTTTATAGAAAACAGTATCACCACCGCCAAACAAAATCCTGCGGATAGTTCCAACCGTTTCCTGAGTAATTTACATCCCGATTATAACAAACTCTACCATAGAAAAACTCCGGCACAGATTCCTGGAACCTTGCCATTAACGGTTCGCCTATTTACCACGGTCAGAAGCTTGGTTACCGCAAAATGCGCATCTTCCTTGATGCTGCAACCAAACAGATATCGGCCGAAATCATCGAGGTACTTCCGGACCCGATAGCCCTGCAACTCGGAAAAATCAAAAACCTCCAATCCTTCACCGGAAAAGTCTTCCGCTACGACCTTGGCTACAGGTTTAAAGGCGGCTCCATAATATCAGCCGGAAAAACCACCGGCGAAATCCGACCTGGGCCTGCCCCTATGAGCGATCTTTTGATGGGCAAACTCCAAAACCCAAACTTAAAAGGTTCCAGTCCCAAAGATCCCCTGATGTTAATCACCGAATCCTGCGGCTGGAGCCAGGAATGGTACATCGACGGCGAAGGTGGCCTTACCATCCACAGCTACATGAGCTGCTCCTATAATTTCTATCAGGACATGATGTGGAGCATCAGCGACGACTTTGGTGGAGGTGGCGGCGGAGGGGAATATTATTATGAATACGGCAGCGGCGGTTCTGGCAGTACAGGTCCGGTAAACCCGGCGGTTCCCGAACCCTCCAACCTTCCCATGGAGGATGCCAAACCCGTGGACCCCAAAAAAATGATGGACTGCTTTTCATTGATCACTACACCAAATGCTGCCTTTACCGTAAGGGTTCTGGTCCTCGAACCCTTTGCCGGCACCAGCTTCAATGTCGGCCCGAACAGTTTCGGTCATGTAGCGATCCAGCTCTCCAAAACCGGTAACGGCCAGACCATTACCCAGACCATGGGACTTTATCCAACCGGTACAGGCATTGACAAACTGGAGTCAAGGGGCCAGATCCTGGACAATGGCGACATGCGTTACGAACTCAGCGCCACCTATGCGGTAACCGGCGAGACATTCGGTAAACTCATCAATTACATTTCTGGCGAACGGAAGGACTACCATTTTACCGACTTCAATTGCGCCAGCTACGTCTACCAGGCCGGCCAGGCAGCAGGTATCCCCATTCCAAACCCCATTACCCCTGTCGGCATCTCAGGCCCCGGCGGCGCAGGTTTTGCCGATACCCCGGCTGGTATGGCGGCGGCCCTGCGCGAACAGAAATTCAAAAACCCTGCGATGGACCTCAACCAGGGAGGGGGAACAATCGGCCCAAGCAAAGGTCCATGTAAATAACATAAACAAATAACCATGAAAAACAGCGAAAACAAAAAACGTAAGGTCCGCAACACCATTATCCTATTGCTCTGCTTCATCGCCATCAGCAATACCTCGCCTGTCCAGTTCTTTACCCTGGACGGCTATCACTACAGGAACGCGGACAGTAGTTTCAGCTATACCGAATATCCCGGCAAAGGCCTTGATTTTGAAACCGGACAGACCCGTTGGGAACGCTTTAAAAAACTAAACCGGCAAAATCCCAACAAAACCCTCTACCGAACTTTCCGGATCAATCCCCTGAAGTTCTGGGAGTGGTGGCAGTTTATTGCACACAACGGGCGCTACCGGCTTCCCTACATAACAAGCGCGGAAACAGCTCAACCTTAAACAATTCAAAATAAACGCAGTACAGTAAATACCTAATAATGGGTATTGCAAAAAACAACTTTAAGGAATAAATTTATTAGCATATACCAAACATCTAAAATGATCTCAAAACCCATGAAACACCTGATCCTATGTGGCACATTGTGCCTTGCCACCCTATCTGCTGTGGCCCAGACCGTAGAATACAAAAATCTTGATTTTAAAAAGGATACCAGCCAGATCAATACCCTTAAGATCAAAACTGGCTCCAGGCTGGGCCTGAAGATCAGCAACATCAACAAAAAACTCTACACCATCAACAATGCGGTAACCCAGACCAGCTACAATGAAACAGCGCCGGGACTTTTTGACCTATTCAGCAAAGCCAAACTGCCAGGGGAAAATGCAGCATCATCCGGTTTTAAATCTGAAGAGTTTAAGCTCTTTACCCCAACACAGATCTCGGATGCCAAACTACCTGCGCCGGTTGCCAAAAAACTCACCGAGCTGGCGGACCTTTATGTTCGCAATGCCGATACCCTGAACAGCAATGACATGAGACTGATCGCCTTTGGGGAAACCTACAAAGAGGTAAGAAATGTCCTGCGATACCAGATGATCCTGAAAGGCCTCCAGAATGACTGCGACAAACCGTTTACCCAACTCCGTACCCAGGTATATGACGAAACCAAAAAGGCCTTTTTAACCTCGACCATGGCCGACGAAGACCGCAACCTGTTGGAAACGCCCGATTATGCCATTATCCCCGGCGTATTGGAACGGTATTTTGACAAACTCATCGAAACGGACATGAGGCCTGCTTATAAGGAGCTCTCCAGCGCATTCGCGCTCAGTAAACGCGAACAGCTTGGCAAAAATGTAACGAAGGCCGCAGCGCTGATCACCGAACTCATCGGCCTGATCGAAAAAGAGAAAAAAACCACCGAACCAGCCAAAGAAATCCTGAAGACATTGAAAGGCGAAAGGGATAATTCGAAACTTTCCCGCCTATACAAGGACAATATGGAACATTATACCAAAACCGATATTACCAAACTCAGCAGTGACATGGAAGCATTCAATGCAACAGCCAGGTTCGAGGTAATCAATGACTTCAAATACTTCAATGAAGGCAACTGGACCTATATTGTAGATCCCCAACCGATCGAGGATGACCTGACAGTAATTACGGTGAATATCAAGGCAAAGGAATCAGTTACCTGTTCCCAGCTGATGAGGAGCTATGTTTACAAGGTACGCCCTAAGGGAGGACTGAAGATCGACTTCAGCACCGGGCTTTTCATCAACTATGGCGGAAACGATTTCAAGGACCAGACCTACCGCTACGATCCGATCGAGGGAAATACCACCCAGCAGAAGATTGTAAAAAACGACGCTAAAAATGCCATATTTCCATCCGTAGGTGCATTGATGCATATCTACAGGCGTACGGCCAGTGATGTTAAACTCGCCGGCGCTTTCGGTCTCTCCACGCGTGACCTGGAACGGATCAATTACCACGCGGGTGCTTCGCTGATCTTCGGGACCAGCAAACGCTTTATCCTTAGCGCAGGGGCAACGCTCACCAAAGCGACACTGATAGCTGACAAATACCAGGATGGGCAGGTAATCGACAAAGCTGGTGCACCCGAAACGATCCCGACCTCATCTTTCAGCAGGTTCGGCTTTTTTGGGGCATTCACTTATAACCTGAGCGCGAAATGAAAAACTTGGCCATTCTTGTCTACATGATCGGACTATCCTCCATTATCCTCCCCGAGCCAGCGCACAGGTCTGGCCGGCGTTGAAGAAACAGGATCCAATGGTCTGCTCATTCAACTGCAGCAATACCTATGAGGAACTCCAAAAAAGATGCAGCGCTACCCTACAGACCAAAATTACCATCGATCCACTGGCCAGCGTCAACCCTTTCACCGAGTTTGATAACATGATCGCTACCCTCAAAGCCGATCCTGCCAACCCATACCCCCTGAGCTACACCTTCAGGCAATGCGAGGCCACCTGTAATGCCGCCAGTACCCTCGACAGGTCCTCCCGCGAGGTGATCTACTACAACCAGGCTTTTCTGGACGGGATCAAAGGCCCGGACACCAAAGTGCGCTGGGCAGTAAGGTGTATCATCGCCCATGAAATCGGCCACCATTTCATGGGACATACGCTCCCTTCAACCCCTGCGGGTGACAGCAATACACGCAGAAAACGGGAAAGGCGTGCCGATTTCTTTACCGGTTTCGTCATCAGCCGTTTTCCGGGGGCTACCGAACAGGATGCCATCGAAGGTATACTCAGCCTTGATCCCCAGAGTTATCGTCCCAGGGATGCGGCGGAAGAAAAGTTCAGCATTTATCCTACCCTCCAAAACCGTATAGCAGCGGTAAAGGAAGGTTTTAAAGCCGCAAACAACCCCAAAGACCCGCTGAGGATCGATATGTTCAAAAAGATTGACAGCGTGGCCAGGATACAGATGGCCAGGAACGGAAGGTCATCCATTTACCATGTGATCGATTTCAAGATGTCAATGGGGGATTTCACCGGGGCGAAACAACTGACCGAGGAACTGCTGTTAAAACCTGACTTTTCAGATAAAGGCCAATTGTGGGAATACAAGTCCATCGCCGATCAGCAGCTCGGTAATCTGGCTGAGGCCATTGAAAGCCAGCGAAAGGCCACCGAGCTGAACAAAAACAATATGGATAAACTCGAGCGGTTGCAATTATTGCTGGACAATGGCAGCCCTGCACAGAAACTGGAATCCAGTGAGATCAAAAAACGACTGGAATCCCGGCAGATCCAACAAAAAATTGACACCAAAAAACTAAAGCAGAAAACCGGCAGGATCCAGTAGAAGCAGAATAAATATTAGGCCAAAGGCTAAAAACCATTTTACACCTTTGGCCAAATGAAATTGTATTTCCTCAACCGTTAAGCATGTCGGTCAGTTCCAAATTAAATCCTGCCAAACCAACCTAAAAAAAACCAACGGACTTATCTTAAACATAACCTTTTCCCATCCCTCCAGCATCCGCATCTTTGCGCCAGTTTAATAGAGATATCCCGGTCTGCCAAAGATCAAATGTTTCATCACATCATGGGCTATCAGAAGTTAGTAATGATTAGTGGCTATTTGCGGTGCCGGCGGATGCTGCACCGCTATGCTCATCCCTTATTGTAAATTAAGGTATCCCGGATGGGTGCCAAGGAGTAATATTTCGACATCGAAATTATTTTGTTTTTTAGGCCGGACAGTTCACGCTGCTCCGGCCATGTTGTTTACACTAAAGTCCGCCGACCTTGAGGCCATAACCTACTTTCCTTGTGATACACCAAGCGAAATCTTCTTACCGGCCTATTAACGGCCAGCGCATTACAGTCTCAGGATAGCACAATTATTGCCCGCCCAACATTTTCTCCAGTGTCTGCTTCGGCCCCTCATTCCAGGGTTAATCACCAGCTGCTTTTTGAACATTGCTATCGCCTTTTTCCTTTGGCCACCTTGCGATAAAGCTTCACCGTGTCCCTTGATTTGTTCACCCCCAAAAAACTACAATCCCCGAGACTGATCATTTCCATTGGCCAATATGTTTATCCGTGCCATAACAAAAACGGTTAGCTGAAAGTATTCCCGGCCAATACCCGATCACCTCCTTTTTACTTTTCATTCAACACCCCGTTTACATAGTCAACCCATTTGTATTTTGGGATACTCCTGTCTATAAAATAATCCGGCTGTATCCCCTTGGCGTCTATTGTGAAATCAGGGATCCGCATACTCTTGGTCAATGAATACCCCAGTTCAAACTCCTTGCAGGGTGAATCTACAAAATACATATTCGAAATATCCAGTACCCCAAATGTGGTCACGCCGAACAATTTCACTTTCCTGCTCTGTTTTGCCGCCAGCAGGAACTGTTCATCCGTACTTCCGTTTCCCTCATTGATAATGATCCCGACATTTTTGGGATAGGCAGATACAGCACCAAGCTTTTCCACGCTGACTACAGCGGAATCAAGGTTAACGAATTCGCCAAGCCGGGCATTTAATTTATCATAGGACGCTTTTGCCCATTTTTTATCTGCCTCACTGGCACCAAATTCCGGCTTGTTGATAAAATCCAGCATCCTTTGGTTGTTCAGTCTGGTAGAAAGGTACTCGACCCCAACGGTGCGTATCGGACCGGTATAAATCAACGGGATCAGACTTTGGTAACTCGCATCGCTCCCCCCGGTACCGCTCCTGATATCGATAATGAGATTGGCCGTTTTCAGGATCTTTGCCTTGTTGGCCTGGACAATACTGTCGATATCCTTTTTGGAACCCGGCTGAAAAGAGGGGATCCTGAGGTAAAGCGTTGTTTTGTTGAGCTCCTCCAGATAGGGCCTGGCGGCACTGAGTAATTTCAAATAGGCAGCAATTTCTTTTTCCTCCCTTAACTCCGGAAATACCCTGTGCAATGAAAAATTACCGATCCTCAGGTTGTCCTTTCCCATGAGCACTACGTCCACTGATTTATTGGCAGAATGGTCGCGCGAATAAAAAACGGAACTGACCGAATCCCTGCCAGGCGTGATTTTAAGTTTTACCTGCCCCCTGCTCCAATTGGGTGCCCCGGACTGTATGATGAACCCTAAATATTCCCCATTGATCTTCTTGATCCCGATCTGATAGGGAGCAGAATCCCAAATCCCCTCATAATCTATCTCCTTTTTTGCCAAAAGATAGGTTTTAAAACTGTCCAGATCAACATTTACCTTTTCCCAGTCCGGAAAAACCTTATCCGAAACGGTCGAAGCCGGTGTATTTCCATTGACCCCGTTTTGGGCTTTGAGCTTGATGGCAATATGGCCCGAGCGGAAAAACGTAAGCCACTCGTACAAAATAGGTGTACAATCCGTTAGGGTTTTCACCGTTCCGGTTTTGGCAAGTATCCTCTGGTTATGCTCTTGGTAGGCCTGCCTGCCCTTGGTATCGATCACGTACTTAAAACCCGCATCGTTCTGCTCAAAGGTACTTTTGACCCACTCAAAATTGGCCTCACAGTTGCAGGCCTGGCCAAAAGCCACGCTAAAACTAAATATGGCTAAAACTGTTAAAAAATAGCTTTTTTTCATATTCAATGGCTTAAAGGCGATGCAAGAGTAAAAATAAGCGCGGTTGTTTATCAATGGCGGTTTGTAACAGAAAAAAAACGCAAAACATAGGATTCCCTTTCCGCTCACTGGAACTCAACATCAAAACCTTTTCCAGCTGCCGGTAAATCCGTTAAAATGACTCAACGTAAATGTGCCAACCATTAAGTCTTAAAAGATTTACAATTCCCCACGATTCTGGATAAAAATAAAGCGGAACTTCGCCTTTTCGGCGAATGTTCCGCTGCTTGAATAAACGCGCTAGGCGAAAAATGTATTAAAATAGTTTGCATGGTTCGACCTGGACCAAACAAATGCGTGGAAAAATCCTGCAACACTTATCTAGCACAAATAGCGAACTAGTGGCCGCCCATCTCCTGATAATTTTTCATCTGCACATATAGTTGCATGGCAGTATCAGCAACTTCGGGTGCTATGTTCAGAAAATAATCCGTAGAACCGGCAATTAATGCTTTGATTGCCTCATATACCGGTCGCAATTCCCTGTCCTTACCACTTTCTTCAAAAACCAGCGCGAGGGTATCGGTAAAACCCAGCTGTGATGCCGTAGCGGCTGCACGCCATAAAGCTTCCAACCTTCCCTCACTTATTTCACCCTCAAACTTAAGCGCGGTCATCCAGTGTTTTTTTGCATCGCCAAGATTATGGTCATAAAGGGCAAAAAGTGCCTGCTGCAAACCCCTTGAAAAACCGTCCCGGCTGAAAAGCTGCTGATGTTGCTCAAATATAGCGAATGCCTCCTCTCTAAGCCCAATCCTGTCCCTTAACAGTATGACATAATCATCAATCACGTCTATATCAGGTTCAGCTATGGAAATCGACTTTTCATAAGCTAATCTTGCCTCCTTGAAATCCCCAATTTTATACTGTAGCAAATTTCCGTAAAAATACCACACCTCATCCTGTTCAGGATCAAGCTTGAGCGCTTTCCTGTAATTCTTCAAGGCAGGATCAATTTGCTTTAAAAATATCTCCTGATGCATCGCAAGTCCCGCATAGGCTTCTGCATAATCCTTCTTAAGACTTATCGCTTTCTTAAAGGCCCATACGGCTTCCTCATGCCTTGCTAGAACGGAAACTGAGGCAGCTAGCTGCAAATATAATTTGGCAGACGGCTTAATTTCTATTGCACGATAAAACACTTTTGCCGCTTTCTGAAAATCTTCTTTGCACGCAGCTAGAAACCTGCCATACCCTGCAACATAGTCAACGTTATCAGGTTCCAGTTCAATGGCTTTCTCATAGGAGATCTGAGCCTGTTCCACCTGACCTTTTTCCCGTTGGCATAACCCCAGATAAAACCAGTAATTAGCAGCATCAGGAGCTAACTGCACAGCAGCCGCAAAGTTATCAAGGGCGTCCCCGCTCTTTTCAGACCATTGGCAACGGCCCAAAAAATAATAGGCATCCGCGGGTGCATCCCCCAGATCAACTACCCTTTGAAGCATATCAATCGCTTTATCGAGCTTGGTACCGCTCATGTAGTAAAATGCCAGTGAATTTATCGCATGGACATATTTAGGATGCAGTTCAACTACCTCCTTCAATATTTCTTCCCCTTTTTCTTCTTTTCCATTTTTGAGATAAAATTCTGCCAATAACCATGGATAGAACGGGTCATCAGATAGGCCAGCTGCTTTGACGTAATTTGTTTCTGCCTCATCAAGTTTCCCTAGTTCCTCCTTTAACCTCGCCATGTGCGAGTGCGCCCATGCATCCTCAGGATCAATATCGAGAGCAGTAGCATAGTGTTTTTCTGCCTGCGAAATATTGTCAAGCTCCTTATACACCTGTCCAAGTTTGACATTCAGATAAGCACTATCGGAAAATTTTTCCATATCGATCATGCACAGGAGCAGTTTTTCCAGTTTTTGGTACTCACCTTTTTCCATCAGGATCTGAATGTAATCAAAAAGCAGGTCGGTATTTCCACTCATGAAATCGGCCAGAACCTCATGCGGAATAATATCCGGATCAAGGTATTTCGAAATCTCTCCCAGGTCGCCCTTCGTTTTTGAAAGGACCTCTCTGTAAATTTCTTCTTCCATCTGGTTGTATTTACCTTTGTTGAAGGCTTTGGAAAGCGCCAGCGCATAGGTAATCCTGTCGCTATCAAGATTTTCCCTGAGCAACTGGATAATACGCTGCTTCTCAATATCCAGATGTTGGGGCGTATAGAAGGTTTCCAAAAAACAGGTAAGGCTTTTCAGGTCTCCCCGCTGTCTTCGGCTGGCACGGCGCATGATGTACCAGATATTGAAAAAACGCTCCCTCACCGCATAATTTTTCACCTTTCCGAGCATCTTGTTTTTTTCAACCGAAAATCTGTTCCCCCGTTCTACCCATCCCTGTTTGATCAAGCGCTCAAGCTGCGAGCTGAGCTGATTATTTTCCAGCCTGGTTGCCCTGCTTAAAGTATCCAGGTCACTGGGATCCCAGTTCAATGCCAGGGCATCGACAATCACCTGTGCCTGTTTGCTGAGCTGTTCAAAATTTGCCTTATAAAGCGGAGTGATTACATCGAGCAAAGCGTTCAGGTTTTCAAAAATCTTATCACTAAGTCCATTTGCGATAAGATGAAACATAAAAACCGCTATCCTAGGATTACCACCCGTGAGGTTGTGCAGTGCATCAAGCTGACCGGTCTTTTCGTATATAGCTTCAAAACTCTTGTCTTCCCCTGTCCGCTCGGCGAGATAAAGCAAAAGTTCCCGCATTTCAATCTGGCTGAGCCTTTCCAGGTAAATGTTGTCGAATGCATCATAAAATGCCGCATCATAGTCCTGGCTTTCCGCAGGATTGTTTGTACTCGCCGCGATAAAAATCGGCGCACCGTTTTCGGTAATGACTTTGCGGAGCTTGAACTGTTCATCGGGAGAAATACCCTCGAAAAGAATGTCAATGTTGTCCAATAGGAAAACCGCACGCCTTCCCATCTTTTTACATATTTCCATAAGGGCATCATAGGCCATTTCAGTAAGCCGTTCTTCATTAGAGACACTATCCATGTCGCGGATAATGGCATCGATCTGATCTGCTTCATCATGTTTCTGCTCAATCTCCAGGCTATCGGCAAGCGCATCCAGGCTGTTGAGCCAGAACTTAGACAGTCTGTCGATGTTATATTGTTCCTCTGGAAACAGTATGGGCACGAACTTGTCACGGAACCGCTCGGACCTGATGGAAATCTCCAGACGTCTCAATAAAGTGCTTTTTCCCATCCCACGGCTACCGATGATCATATAATGCTGGGGAATGCTGTTTTTGGGTTCAGAAAGCACACCATCTTCAAGTTCTTTTAATACCGACCTGCGGGCGATAAAAGTATTCACGATATCTTCCGCACTCCTGGTGTGCGCATTGAAATAGTGCAGGCTGTTTACCGAAATCAAATTATCTTTATTTTTCATTTCTCTATCTCACTTTCATTTTGTACCAAAAATCCCTCAGTAGCGGGGATCTGAAGCTATAATTACCGTTAACTTCTATAATGTAGCCATCACGGTCCAGCATTGCGATATATGAGGCCAATGCATCCTCGCATTTCTGGACGTCCGAAAAACTATTATATAGCAGATCAAAGAGTTTCTTTCTTGAAAGCCCTTTTTTTGATTTACATAAATTCTTGAGTATTACCTTGCAATGGCCGGCATCAGACGATGGCAATTGATCGTCCAGCCTTTCTTCCCATGTTTTAAGCGAAGAGGTATCACGTATAATATTTGCATAGGCCTGTTTTATTTCATCAGATGTCACCGGTTTTCTCATATCCTGTGATTTGATGCGCTTTAACTGTTTAAAATGGGCTTGAAGGAAATAAGGCAGCGGCCAACCGATTACCTCTATTATCTGTTCTGCCACCTCTTGGGAAATTGCCAGACCATTATCGCTTCCTAACTGGATCAAAAACCTGATCGCGGTCGCATCATCAAACGCACTTATGGGAAAGTTCAGGACATCATTGAAAGCGCCTGAAAGTTTGAGCCGTTCTGTAAAAGTATCCAGACCAATGGAGCCACAGAATACCCATCTTATCCCACTGCCCTTTTTTTGCCTGAAAGAACGTAGCCAGTGTAAAAAATCCGAAACGCGTAACGGTCCATCGGATTCCTTTTCCAATCTGGCCAGAAAAAAGGGCAGCTCATCAATTGCTATAAGCATATCTCCGCACCCCTCCAGCAATGCCTCTATGCCATCACGCAGGTCCTTAACTTCTTTGCTGTTATAAGACAGCTTAATATTTATATCGTTTGCCGCTACAGAAACTTCAAACTTCGAAAGCACATTGCCGATCCCTTCAAGCACCCTTTGCCTGTTTTTCACGAACCAGCCTGTTCCATCCTTCTTGAGATGTTCGGTAAACACCTTATAAAATTCAACTTCGCTTCCTAACCCCTGTACGTCGACATAAGTGGATTTCCAGCCCTGGCTATCGGCCTCAGAAAGGAGACGCTTCACCAATGAACTTTTACCAATCCTCCGTGGCGCGGAAATCAGGAGATGGTTTCCGTCTTCCAGATCCGACCAGCTGTCATTCACCTCACTTTCCCTTCCAAAAAAATCCGCTCCTTCAACAGGCGGTCCGACTTTATTATGCAGTTTTGCCATTTGACTCAATGTTAGAAAACAATTATACAAACAAAAAATTATACAAACAAAAATGTTTGTATAATTTTTTGTTTGTATATTAGCTGGAAATGAACGGTACAGTTTTAACGAAATGATTACCCATCCTATACAGTGGCGTTTCGATCTGCCTGTAGGCCGGCAAAAACAGTAGAAAATTTGAAAACAAGATTTTGCCTGCCACTAGCAAAACCAAGTAAGTTGTTGGCAAAAGGCTTTTAGTTTTTAAATTGCAAATAAATTAACCATATATATATATATATATATACTCAGCAAATGAATGATTTAAACACATTCCTATCCGACGCCTTTCAGTACAGACTAAAAGAAAAAGCCTCAGATCAATCCTCCAACCGTTTTGAAAACACGTTGGAAAATTATTACCAATTATTTTTCGAGTCCTTTGACAACCTGGTATCCGCACATAAAGTTAAATATTTTGACCATCTGCCATACCATTCCAAAGATACCTTATACGACTGGATAGATGGTGCTTATAAAGGCTTACAGACCAAAAAAGATGAATTTCAAGAATTTTTTAGTGATTTGATAAAATCCTACCAACTATTCATAGATGGTAAACATTACAAGGCTACAATACACATCTTCGATGTACTTGAAAAGTACGATATAGCAGATGTGATCAGCCCCGGTGAACTCGGGATATTCTACAAGGGCAGAGCCAAGCCTGAAGGTAATGCAAAAATCGGTGAGGACTACTTCTATCATATCCCCTTTGATAAGAGATTCTTAATCGGCAACCAACGTTTCAGTTTTTCAGGTCAGCCCATACTTTACATTGGATCCTCGATATTGGATGTACTCTATGAACTACGCCATTCAGTGGACAATTTTAATGAGATAGCCATTGCGTCATTCGCTTATGATCAAATGATAGAAAACACCATCAACAAAAACACTCAGCTACCTTTCCAAAAATTAAAAATCTATGATGTCAGCAACCATATCCATAATCTGATCAACGGCGTGCTCAACAACCTGATTAGGTCTGGTGGCGGCATTCCAAAGTTCAACGATCCGCTTTATAGTCCAAACCTGAAAGATATTATCAGAGACTTCAAAAAATTCATTCTTACCCAAATCTGTACTTTCAAAAGAACCCACGGGCAAACTTTTATAGAGGAATACATACCAGCACAAATCCTGACAGAGGCCCTTAGAATAAACGGCTATCATGGGGTCAAATTTCCCTCTACGCAATTCGATGGAAAAGATATTCAAACTACCTCAATACTTTACCCCTCAAACATCCAGGCCAACTTAGCATTATTCACCAGCTATTCCTGCAAGGAAAACTATGACCTGGACACGATGAAGTACTTTTTCATCAAACCACTGGATTTTGAAATTTCGGATAAAAAATCGGTTGACGAGTACAACACAGAATATTTAGAATTACAGAATGAGATCATGAAAAAAGGACATCCAGCACTTCAGAACTTGCGCTGGGGATTTCGGCAATAGTAGACAGAGGATTCCGTTCCAAACTGTACACCCGTAGATTAGCCCGACTTTGAGCAGGACATCTTGAGAAGAGTCCCAAATATATCCATTCCTATCAGAACCACCGCAAAAGAAATTTTGTCAATGCTCTGCCTTCCATCCGCACAAAACTCCGCTCCACGGCATCCCGGATATGATTATCCAGTTAATAAAGCTGTTCTGGGGCACAATTACATCCAAAAACCGACAGACAAAAAACTCCAGCAACACCCTTTCTAAAAAAACCATTTTTAAGCGCTTTAGCGCTCCACTGAAGCTGCCTTGAGCACAAAAACAACCATTGAACCAGGTTGGCTTTAAACAAGCCTTAAAACCGCTTAAAATGAGCCGATTGACCACTTTTAAGCGAAAACAGTGGCCATTTTGAACCGAAAAAAGTGGCCACTTTGCAGAAAAACAAGTGGCCACTTTTGGAATAATCCCCAATAAGCGACTGAAAATCAGTTAAAAATATTTTCACAGATCAGATTCATAGTACAAAAAAGCCAGTCTTCAGGCAACAACCGGCTCTACACATGGCTGTAGAAGATAGAATCGGGCTGTTTATTCATATCAATTTTTCTTATTCCTGTTAAGTGTTTACCTGAACTTCTCCTGTTTTTTCTATTTCCTGTAAAACGGTTTTCACCTGCAGTGGTCAAAAGACCTTCATTTGATTAATATTTTGCCAAGGTCTGATGACACATAGATCGAAGATCTTGGTAAAATCTATCCTTCGCCTGTATACGAACTAGCTTATCTTAGGCCTAGGGGTTGATCATTATTAAAATAACAATTGGAGCCAAATTAATTTTTGTATTCTTCTTGTCATTGTTACCAATGTTTGAAGTCATTGAAAGTATGCCAATTATCTGCTCATTTGATAATTCATTAACCTTAAGATTAAGTTGACTATACCATGATTCAATTACAAACTCCGACCGCTTGTCTAGCTTTCGGATCTGACCGGCACGATATCAAAGGATCTATCCTTTTCCGATGTAAAAATATACTTCGAAGAATCAGGAGATGAAAAATAATTCTGGGCAGTTGCCAAAGGGATCGGTCTATCCCCGTGAACAAAGTTTTTGGCAATCATCTTATACCAAGGGCTGAACCCTTGAGTAGTCAGAAGCCTTTTTCCGTTTGGCAGCACCATATGATGATTTAAATCAATGTTTGGCTAAGTGAAAGCGATAATAAACACCTATCAGAAAGGTATTTGGGACCAAGTTATAGCTCTGTGTACTGAACTGGTTCTGCGAAATGGAGTCAAAAGTCAGGCTTTTATTGTTCAAGATATTAAGTGCAGTAAAATTCAAGCTCCAGTCCCTATTTTTCAACTGATATTTTGCTTTCACATCGAAAAACACAAGCTGCTTAAACCTACTGTTCACAGGCAAGAAGTACTGTTCCATATCAAGTTCAAGATTAAACCTGTCCCCAGGTATAAAAAAAATGCTTAACTTATTTTCTATGCTTTCTGTCTTGGCCAAATTCTCCACTATAGCAGTTGTTTTCTGTCTGTTTAAACGTAAGGCAGTGTTTGCATCAAAGCTAAGCCAACCCTTGAAGCCTGATTTGTAACCCAAAAGTAGCGAAGTGGTGTTGAAATCGATCAGGTTGGCAATATTATTGGCCGTACCTGCTATTTTGGTAAAAAAAGAGTTGAAGTCAACAATCAAATTTCCCTTAAAGGGGTCAATATATTTTTCCAATCGGCCATATGCAAGATAATTTGCATAATTATGTTGTGCAGGGTTCTTTGTATAAACCTGATATAAAGGGGTAAACTGCTGGTTAGTAATATAATTTGTCGGATTCGTACTGTAAACGAACCCTGTTGTTAAAAGCATTCTAAGTTTATTATAATCTGCAAGGCTGTAAAAAATAGAAATGCTTTGTCCCCCTTTTTTGACCAGGGTACCTGAGCCCTTTAAAAAATTCTTATAGTTATTCATCCAGTAAACAGGTATGACATCGGTAAGTAACGGCAGGTTGATATTGTTGTTGTACTGTAGGTTTACAGTCCCAAAATTTTCGAGTTTATATCTTAGATTGACCTTATTTAATAGATAATCATAGTTTTCATTTATAAGTTCTGCTGATGGTCCCGCCACTTTTAATTTATAGCGTTCCAAAGTATAGGTACTGTTCACGGTCAGCGACAGATTCGACAAGATATTCCAATCGTACGCCCCATCGAAATAGATGTTTTCGGTTAAGTTATCATAGGTGCCACCAAAACCATCTGCTGTGATTGCACCTCCAGTGTTAAGGCTATATAAAAGTGAATTGAAATTTCTTTCTACATGGTTAAAACCAGCATTAAAAGTTAAAGCTTGTCCATATACCTTGCCCAAAAACCTTGCATTTCCAGAAAACTGTCTTAATGGAAATTTTGAATCTTGATAAATATCCCTATCCCCAGTCATGCCTTCAGGCAAAAACCCCATATAATTTGAGGGATTAATACCTAAATATTGTTTATTATTCCTGTTGTTATACAGGACTTCTACAACAATTGCCGTTTCATCTGCCAAACGGTCGGTGAACTCCAAACGCTGTTCAGTGCTGTAGCCATTTTCAGCTAAGTTCTGATATAAAGGTCCCGTTGCAAGGCGTACTTCATTTTGTTGATCAAGGCTATTGAAGCTAAACTTGCCCACATATTTGAACTGTTGTCGTTTATTGGGTCTATAGGTCAGCGTGAGATTGTAAGCCTGATAAAGCTGCTGTTTATTTAGGTTATTCACCTCGTTGAAAACAACCGGTGGTTGATTATCGATAGCAAATCTGGTATCGTTATACAGCTGCTGCCTATTATTATCATTAAGAAAATATGCAGCTAACTTTACCTCAAGTTTTTTTAAAGGCCTGAACATAAAATTGCCTGAAGCAATTTTGGTATCATTAAAATTATTACGGTTCAGGTCAATTCCTTGATAATATAGGTAAGGTATTTCCACCAACCTGTTATTGGCTTGTAGAACTATATTATCCTCCAAGTTGAACCGCCTTTGGTTGGCTACCGGTTCAGCAATATTTAGCATGGAAAACGGGTTGATACCTACATTGTTTCCCGCCCCTAAGAGTATGCCCTTTAAATTTGGCGAAATTGAAATCAGGTTTACTTTACCCTCGTACTTATCCTTTGGTAGACCGGCGTTCAGATTTACATTGCCGTTAACATTCAGCAGTTTATCTTTTTTTAATTTAAGATTCAAGACCTGTTTGTCAGTTTTGGTCAGCCCGGATAGCAAAGGGTTATCATTGTAGTTGTCTATAGCCTGTATCTTTTCCACCATATCTGCAGAAAGATTTTTTGTCAGCATCTTAAAATCTTTTTCGAACAGATCACCGTCCTCCACCAGCACCCGCTCAACCTGACGTCCGTTATACTTGATGTTGCCGTCTTTATCGACGCTCATACCAGGCAGGCGCTTAATCAGGTCTTCAACCGTCTGCTCGTTTTTTTTGCTGAACTTCTCTACCAAAAAAGTAGTGGTATCGTCCTTCACCCTTACCGTTTGTTTGGCTGTAATATTTACCGGGTCCAACTTGATTACGCTGGGCTGAAGTACAAAATTATAATCTGTTCTTATAGAGTCCAGGTCAATGTACTGGCTTTGGAAGCCAAGGGCAATGCACTGCAGGCCCGGCTTTAGTGCTCCTTCAACCAGACTGATACTATAGGTGCCGTCAGCTTTTACTAATGTGTATTTTGTTTGGGGGTTGCCTTCTTTGGTATACTTCAGTATTATGCTGGCACTAGAAACAGGTTTGCCAGAAGCATCTGCTATTTTTCCTGTGACATTCCGCTGTGCATAAAGAAAAGAAAAGGTAAATAAGGTAAAAAAGATTAAGAGAGAGCAGAAAATTTTAAGCATTTAAATATTCTAGTTTTTATTGAGTTCTATCAAAACGGATCTGCCCCCGCTCTTGGTAATTACTGTATGTCCCGCGGCCTTCATCATAGCATCATGTTTTTCTTTATTTTTGGTGAGATTGGAAGTGTTCAGCTCAACAAATTTAGAGGCAGTTACCGTATCGCCGGTGAGGTTTTCCGGTATCTCAAAACCAGTGGCAGGTATTTCAATTTTTGTGGCTTCGAAGAATATCTCCTTTTTATCATCACTGGCAGCTAAGATAAGACCAGGAAGCCCTCCCAATTTCCAGGGGCCTGTCTGCAGCGGGATCTGGGTAGTAAACCACGCCGTATAGTTGCGCCCCTAAAGCTGCCTACCGCTTTTTGACAGCTATAACTCAATATCACCTTGGTTTCCTCAGAAACCTGCCAGTTAATTTCCGGAACGGTATCAAGGATCAGGTACTTCTCATTTGTGGTGCCTATTTCCTGCCTGGTCAATAGCCTTGAACCATACTTTTTCAGGTAATTGGTTTCCCTGCCTTTAGCATTCGAAGGTACAACTTTACTTATTTCCTTATAAACAAGATCCCTTGCGCCCTTGTTCTTGAACAGTTCGGCTGTATCGATTCCACTGGTGAAATTTACAGTATTCACCGGCCTGCTGATCAGGCTGTAAAGAGATGAGTTCTGACCAAACAACAGCCTATAGTTTGCAACCTGATAGGACGTGGGGGCAACAATACCGCTATCGGTCTTGATATAAGCCGTTCTGAACGCGTATGTTACCTGCCCCAATGCCGGATTGTTTCCTTGGGCAATCGCACCACTGGCGGTGCAGAGGAGCAAGAAGAATATTTTGAATTTTTTAAGCATAATCTGATTGTGATCTAAGATATAAAAAATAAAAGATCCATTAGCTAATTAAAACAAATGGATCTTTAGGAATGTCAACATTTAACTATTGTAAGCCAGCCATCCTGTATAAACAGCCAAGATCTAAGGAGTCAAGAGACCATATTGTATAGCTGATCTGTCCCCCATCGGAATCATATTCTGTATAGGTTGTCGCGGAAATTGTTAAACAGATTTCAGTTTTCTTGTCTTTCAGTTTACCGGCTATTTTTTTAACAGTTTGTTTACTGGAACCGGATTTTACCGTTTTTGTAGCGGCAAATGAAATTGTTGCTACTGAAAACATCAAGGCGAGCATTAATAATAGTTTTTTCATAAAGTTTTGTAATTTAGATGGAATATTAAATTGTTTTTTACAAAATTAATTTTGCATGATCTGATGGGATCAGTACCCATAGATCAGGCTAAGAAGACAGGGACCGTCAATCAAAGCGGTAACGATGTGGTGTTCGCTAACAGTCCCATCGGATTCATAGTCCCAAAAAGTTGTTTCAACAATAGTAACTGGTACGCATGTAAACGTTTCGTTAGTCAACTTTGTTTCTTTTATGGTCTTAACAATTTCCTTTTTAACGGACATTTTCACAGCCTTTGTTCCGGATTTTGCAAATGTTAAACTTGCAAATCCAAACATAACTGTCATGAGGAGCAATAATTTTTTCATAATTTTTTTAGGTTTTTAAAAGATTGAGTTTTTTAGTTTTAAAGTAACATTCCTTTTACTAATTTAACGCCAAATATAGAACTGAACAATCTATATTATGAATAAAATTTAATCCTCTCATAAATAAAAATCTAAATAATGACTCAAATCGGCTTAACAATAAGAAAATTGCGCGAAGAGAAGAACATCTCGCAAGAAAAAATGGCATTAGAACTTAACCTTGCTCAAAGTAACTACGGCCGTTTAGAAAAAGATGACAGAAGATTAACGGTACCGAAACTTTTGAAAATTTCTGAGGTACTTAAGGTCTCTATTTCGGACCTCTTCAATGAAAGAAAAATTACTCATCAGCAAAACAATGATAAGCTTACCATTGCATGTAACGCTGGTCCATTCCATGACCAGGAAGCCATAAAAAAGCTTATCGAGCAATATGAACTTAGGATCAAAGAAAAAGACGAGCTAATTTCATTGCTAAAAAAATAACCTAGCCCTGAAGTATCGTTCTGGATAAGTGGAATTGATCACTTTTAAGACGTAGAAAAAAATGGAGTTTTCCTACCACTCATTTTGCAAGTCTAATTTGATCTTTTTTTTTCGAAACACGGTATAGTAAAATGACAATTCCAGTCAGGTCATTTCTTTTTTTGTATGGTCCAACCTAAATATCGTTAAAAATGGATGCCCTGGCCTTAAATTTAAAGCAAAACGAAAATGATGTATTTTGGCTTACTTATATCAGGGAAAAATTGATTGTAATCAAATAAAAAATAATACGTTTTACCCTGTGGGTTTTTCGTATTTTTTCATTTTATCAACAAAATCCCTTTTTACTGATTATAGAATCTATCGGAATGGTAGCAAAAAATATTACAGAGAGCTTAAAAAGTGGTGACTTGAGCGCAGAATAACTAATAAAGCCTTTATGTGTATTTGGCCTGGCTTCGAAAAAACTGAATGCGGAAGCACATGGGAACTAACGCACCGATGTAATCAAAACATTTTATAAAGACTAGCACTGGGCAGAGGGAAACACACATTTAGGTCAGCCTTGATTCCGGAACACAATGATAGTCCAATCTAAATCGCAAGTTATCGCAAAACCCATGACAATTCTCCAGTAATAATTTATATTCTTTTCTTTTGGAAAGGCCAACTTGGTTATTCCCGATTGCCTAACGGCACAAAACAAAAGTATTAATCAACAGATTATTCTTATCGGAGCAGAATCAGTTGGTTATGGCTTTTTGCCCGTAATAATTGTTTGAACAAATTGAATCAGGATATTTAAAGAGGCTGTCTCACTTAATATCTCCGTATTCAGGGTTAATGAAGTCGATTCTGGAATCTCGAATAGACTATCAATTCCTGTAAAATCTTTTAATTTGCCTTCACTTGACAGTTTATATAATCCTTTTACATCACGTTTTTTGCAAACTTCGATGCTGGCATTAATATAAACTAGATGAAACCATCTTTTTCCTATTATATTCTCCGCAATAGACCTGTCTTCTGAAAAAGGCGATATAAATGATGCTATAACAATAATTCCAGAATCATTAAATAATTTACAGACTTCAGCAGCTCTTCTAATATTTTCTGCTCTGTCTACTTTTGAAAAGCCAAGATCACGATTCATACCCTGTCTAATACTGTCGCCGTCTAATCGATAGCAATTATAAGAGTTATTGAAAAGCCATCTTTCTAAGCTTATCGAAAGGGTAGATTTTCCAGCTCCAGATAGCCCAGTCATCCAAATTGTGAAAGCATTTGCACCATTCCTATTTTCTCGTTGTTCTCTAGTTATACCGCTATCTTGAATAAACAGATTAATTTTCTCTTTCATTATATTATCATTAAAATTCTGAATTGTCCTATATCTAAAATCCGATCTTAATATTAAGATTATTTATAAAAACTTGTCTTCCGTGAGTTTTTTCACTTTTGGCAAATGCGGAGGCTATAACTTGTTGCATATCATAATAGCCATACTCAGTGAACATACCTCCAAAAATGACGCTTGATTGAGTGTTGAGTTACTTTAAGTTTCTTAGACTTATCTGTTAACTTAAATTTGTTTTATCACACAAAGTATAATGAACTTCTAACCTTTCTGATACGGAATTAGGAATTCTTTTTTAATCACTGTATTATCCTGATTTCCAAATTCGAAATGTTTGTGTTCATAAACTAGATTATGTGACTTCTTAGAACCTGTAAGGCTAACCACAGCATTTAATTGATAATCAAAAACATTACAGATAACACATCTTAAACTTAAACTTCTATATTCCAATTGAGGAAATTATGACCAAAATATTCATCAATTTTCCCAGTAAAAAAATTTCTAGCAAAGACGTTAAACTACCTCCTATTTCCGAAAAAGTCAATTCCGAGTTTAACTTCATTCCTGGTTAAAAGACTTCTAATTAAAAAACTATACCTCCAATGGATATAACCTGATATCCATTATTAAATTAATTGTTATTAAACGCAAATCTTACTGGAATTATTTTTATTATGGAAACTGGCAATTTTGAGGGAGACTTTCCCCAATGTTTAAAGGTGTAATGCTTAACTAATTTCTGGCTCGACACATTAGACTTCACGAATATTGATCTCACCCAGATTATTACTAAATATTATTACCTTTTCTAAGTTTTCAATTTCCTCAATACACACCATACCGTTTTTAAGCATCTTTTTTGACAGATACTGAAAATGCCTAAAAAGATTCACTGCTAGTACAGGGCTTTTAATTCTAACCGCATCCAAAAAAAATTTTGGCCTTGGAATTATATATGTGAGTACAAATGATTGAGTGAGTGTTAGTTCGTTAGCTGATTTAGAAAAATAAAAGTTAGAAGCTTCCTCTATTCCATATATATTGGGACCTAGTTCTATAATGTTTAGATAAATTTCTAATAACCTATTTTTTTTAATTTTGAAAACATCTTCCAACAGCCAGGTAATCATATATTCATCAAGCTTTCTGAAGCCATTTTTTTTGTGGTTAAGATATAAATTTCTAGCAAGTTGCATTGTGATTGTACTCCCACCCCTAGAAAATTTACCAGTTGCAATATTGGTAAAGATGGCTAAAGCTAGCCCCTCTGTATCAATGCCTTTATGCACATAAAAATTTGGATCCTCCAGGCAGATAACCGCATCTATGAGACTTTTAGATACTTTCTCAAGGTTAGTATATTTAGGATTGGATTTATCTAGTTGTATCGTTTTTATTAAATGACCGTTATCAAATATTGAATGATAGAACGGGTAGTTTAAGTAGAGTAAATCAAAATCGCCTTTTGATTCCAACACTAATCCACCTTCCTTTGTTAAACTGATAGTTTTATCGTTTGGATTATTCAATAAAAAGTTTAATTCAAAAGTTATTTCGACAGCACCTAAAAAAAATGAGTCTTTCATCTTTTTTGAAAAAAACATTTCAGGAAAGGAGGTCAGAATCTCCAACATCTTTGATTTATTTAAATTCAGGAACAACTCAACACGATCCTGAGAAAGAAATCTATGTTCAAACCCTATATTAATAAATAAATTATTGTACCCAAAACTTGAGATCTTATCGATAAAGAAACCTTTATCATCTTTTTTAGATTTTATATCGAGATGCATATCTTGATTAGAAATTTCCTTATCAGATAAAGCATCCCAATTAATGCTAAAACCTCTTATTACTATATTAACATACAGATATTTTTTTGTTTTACTATATATTTGAAATGATGATGAGATTTTTAATGCATCAATTCTCAACTTGTTTAAATGAACTTTTTCACGACAGGAATTATAAAAAAATATTTCTTTTGCAGTAAGCGAGAAATGAATGCTTTTCTTCAAAGGCATTAGATCACCTTCGATAATTATTCGGCTTGGATCTAAATTGGCAATTTTCACAATTAAATCACAATAGTACTTATGATCTGTCAATTTGAATTGAGCAATATCTGTCTCAATCAGAGTTCTCTTATCTATTACCAGGAATTTCTCAACATTAATAGCCTTAAAACTTAAAACAATAATCTGGGTTAGCATATTATCCACTGAAGCGTAAAAACCCCGCAAAAAGGCTTGCGGATTAAATATCTTTTCGGTTTTTAAGGTGGTCTCACGGTTAGGATCGGATTCAGATTTTATCGATAGGTTACCATTCAGTATTTCTAAATTTAGGATTCGAAATTTATCAGCTAAAAAAAAACCAAATTTCACATGGATTATAATAGTTTGGACTGAAAGCACCATCCCATCCTTAAAATCTTCATAGAGAAAATTGTCTATTTGGATAGCATTAACTTTGACAAATTTTATCCTACTAAACTCGATTTTTTTTTTGTATTTGATTTTGATTTTTGTCGAATACTTCAGTCTTCGGGACTTGCTAAACGAAAAATTTGAAATCAATATCCAAACGAGCAATTTTACTTTGTTTTTCATAACCATCAACTGAGCATAGATTATGCTCTGATTTTTTTGAACAATTCCGAAATTGTAAGAAAGTTTAATTCAACAGAATTTTTCCCAGCTTGGTCTTGCATCCTATCTATATCAGAAACTATCTTTACTAAATCTTCTAAACTTGTGTCATGCGCTAAAACTATTAGAGACCTTTCGCAGCCAAATTCTTTTACACTATACAGATATTGCTCAAACATCCCAAAATTTTGTTCAATAACACCGGCTCTTTTTCTTGCCGTCGACTGGTTTAGAGTTAAATTATCCGCACCCCTTCCAATATTTATCCCCGAGCATTCTGCTTGCCAGCTATTATAAAAAAAACCACCTCCACCAAGCAATGGAAACCCTCTAGGCGCACCTGACCAGATTTTCAAGCCAAGCGTATTCAATTCACTTATCAAATAATCATAATCATTTTTAACTTGAGAAAATTCCATGGGAAGTGGATTTCCATCAATTACGCTGGTAGTCAAAAAATGCGCTTGATGAGTTGGGCATCCCTTTGCAATCAAATATGAAATAATTTCAGAATATTCCCCACCCGGCAAGCGGACAAAGCGTAAGTTAATATTGTGAGCAGACATCTCCGAGAGAAAAATTTTCAAATCCTCTACAGCTGATTTTACTGTCTTGTAAGAGTTAGAACTTATTGGGAACCAATTCATATTATCCTTACTATCATGGATTTCATGGATTCCAATTTCACCTCCCAAACTTTGCAAGGCTTTTAACTTATCAACGTAATTAAATTTCGAAACTTGCTTGCGAGATACAAACCAAGTTACATTTTTGATAGAACGTTCTAAAAGCTCCTCTATAAGTTTTTCGGTGTAAACAGAAGGCCCATCGTCAAATGTCAAAGCAATATTTATCATCATTTACTTAAATTATGTAGCCAAAACGTTATAATCATGTCATGAATTTGTTGTTCTACCACATCTGTTTAACGAAATCCGAGCGCCTGCAGATTAAACAATTCCGCATAATGTCCATCGATCTCCAATAATTCATTGTGAGTTCCCGATTCCTTTATTGCACCATCCATAAGTACTATTATTTTATCTGCTGTTCTGACAGTAGAAAATCTGTGAGAAATTATAATAGAGGTTTTGTCTGAAGACAGCTTTAAAAATCTTTGAAAAGTTTCATATTCCGACTTTGCGTCCAATGCCGAGGTGGGCTCATCGAGAATTAGAAATTGCGCCTCCCGTATATAAGCCCTGGCTAAAGCTATTTTTTGCCATTCGCCGCCTGACAAATCAACACCATTGGGAAATCTTCTTCCCAACAACTGTCCATAATTAATATTAAGTTTTCTCAAAATACTATCTGCCTGACTAGCAACAGATGCTAAAATCATTTTATCAATATTTTTTCGCTCAGCAATATTCCCGATAGTAATATTCTCGCCAAAAGACATCTGATATCTGATAAAATCTTGAAAGATTATTCCAATATTTTTTCTTAAATCTTCAAGATCGTATTCCTTGAGGTTTATTCCGTCTAAAAAAATGCTCCCTTCAGTTGGTTCATACAATCGGGATATCAATTTAACCAATGTCGTTTTACCAGCTCCATTTTTGCCAACCACAGCTACTTTTTCTCCAACCGAAATCGATAAATTTAAGTTTCTAATCGCCCAAGAGTTTGATTTTTTATACTTAAATCCAACATTATCAAAATAAAAACCTATTTTCATTGGAGTGGGAAACATCAAGCCTTTTGCAGATTTCGGTGTTGGTTGAACATCGAAGAACTCAAAGAAATCTTTTAATGAAACTGTTGATTGATATATAACAGAAAATCTAAATAAGATTACTTCCAACTGCCCTTTTAACTTGTTGAAAGAACCTGCCAAAAAAACTAAACCTCCAATTGTAATATGCTGGTTATATGCCTGATAAATTACGTAGATATAACCAATATAATACCCAACAACACTGATGACAGAAAATAATCCCCCCCAAAAAGTTTTACTTAGCAATAATTTTTTATTACTTAGAAAAAATTTATCGGCTATTTTTCTGTAATTCTCAATGAGGTAATCGGATAGACCGAACAATTTAACTTCCTTGATTGTGTCATCGCTTGCACCAAGAAATTGATAATAATCCAAAAGCCTCCTTCTTACCGTTTGCCTTCGATACAGCTTATATAACTTATTATTGAAATGGAATTCGCTTAAGAAAGTTGGAGTTATAGCTATTAACAAGATCAGAGTTGTAATAGGACTAAAAATGATTAGTCCAAATGCCAAAAACAAGACCATTATGATGTCTTGAAATTGGGTAAAAACCTGCGTGACGAGCATAGTCCGCCTCCCTGTTTGACTTTTTGCTCTTTCGAGCTTATCAAAAAAATTTGAATCTTCAAAATATTCAAAATCTAGTTTTGATGCATGATTCATTATTTTTATGGCACTTTCATTTGTAAATAAATCACCAAGCAGGGTATCAGCCAAATTAGTTAGTCTGGAAATAATATCTGCTAGGACAACTAAACAAAATTCGATAATTATCAATTTCCAAAAAGAACTAAAGTAACTCAATTCAGCCCCCTGATTTAACGAAACGATTTTGTCTAGTATAAGTTTACCTACATAAAGTTGTAACAATGGAATCGGCGCCCTCAAAACCCTTAAAAAGGAATTTGCAATCATCAACTTTGGACTGGTTTCCCAAACCATTCTGAAAAACTTCACTAGATAAGACAACGAATTAAATATTCGTCTAAATCTTTTTTCTTTTTGCATAACCCACTACTTAAGGATTTTAATGTTCAATGTAAAATATTATACTCTTTATGTAATAGTCACAGCGAATGGTTCTCAATAAAATGTTGAAATATTTTTATTTATTTTGAGATACCGTTGAATAAAATATTTCTTTTTCTCCAAAGAGCCTCTCTGCAATTATCCCTGCTGATTCACATTCTTTAATAAGAATATCCGATTGAATAATGGGATTGGATTCGGGAGTATATTTTATACTGCTGATAAATTCCAACCAAGGTTCTTGGCCCATTGCATATACATAAACTTCTTTGGGATTAAAAATATTGACAAGACTCATACCTTTTTCCGCATCAGAGCCTGAAAGTCTTCTTGACTGATCTTTATCTCTGGCTAGGTCTTGAGTCAGCAATGGCCCATACAGCCACGATAACGGAGCTCCATCACACTCCATACCAAGGAAAATCACATCAATGTTACCTAATGTTTTGTAAATATGCTCGTATATCTTTGGCTCTACAATTCTAGAATCTGCCACAAAGAGGAAACTAAAATCATCAACCGAAACATGATAGCAAGTCTTCGCAATGATATTTAAGTCACTATGTTCTCCTGTGAAGGGGACTCCAGTTATTACGCAATTCCCCAAATTAATTTGCTCCATATTGTCAACCTCAATCACATTAGTAAATCCAACAGCATTGAATGCATATTTCAAGTTGGGATCTTGTAGGGAACCAGAATTTGTAGAAGGGACAATTATATTTTTAATTTTATGTCTAAGGGGCAATAAAGTTTCAAAGAGAATATGGTCTTGATGATTATGGGTTATAAGAACATAATCGATTTCTTCTGGCAGATCCATATCTGAATAGTGATTAATTTTCGATTCATAGCCGTAATAGCTTATCAATGGATCAACTAAGATGCTGATATTATTAAATTCGATAAGTATACAAGCATGACCAAAGTATCTCATTCTTGCTTTTTCACCGCTATATTTTTTATATGGTGGCGGAGCCTGCTCTGTAAAAAGTGAATTAAACAGGGCTTGTTTTTCATCCGGAATTTCAAAAAGAGAAAATATTTCAGCCAAATCATTCGGGTAACGTTTCATTTTACTCAATAGATCAATATTTGGATGTTTTAGTGGCAGATTCAAATGTATTGTATCTGGATCATCCAATCTTGCAGTACTGAGGCAGAATGGGCGTTCATCATTATCCGTCAACCATAGAGCGATGCTTTGCGTTTCCTCATTATAAAATACACTTTTATAAAGCAGGCTTTCAAATATCCTATAGGAAGGATTATTGTTTAAATCATACACTAATTCAACGTATCCTTTTAGTAGCTCAGGAACATTACTGTATAATTCTTCCACAGAAAAACCTTTTGCGTTATCTTTTAGCATCTGATCTAGCTCTTTTATAGCACTAGCTAATTCAATCAAGTTACCCTGTATCGACAAAGTTTCATCCCTGAGCACTTTCACTTCATCAACTCTTCGTGGCCTATAATCCATAAATGGGCCACCCAACATTTTCGGATTGGATACCGCTGCTTCGTGAATTTGTGGTGCTTGAATATATGAGTTCATAATTTTCAAGTGTCTATTAACTACATTCATAGCGGCGGTTGCAGGAGAAATCAGATGGGACCAAGCGTACCATCTTGAAATCAAAGGTTCAATTACGACATTTGGCTTAAGATAAGTTGTATTTTTCATATGCTTCTGTTATGGTGGAGTTAGTATTACAGTAGTGTTTTTAAATTGACAATATATTTGCTTATATGAATTTGGGGATTACTCTCTAAACAACAGACAAAAGATTCATACTCCTCAGAGATATCAATTCTATGAAAAAACCACTCTTTGTTCAAATAAAATATGGATTTATTAGAACAGTTATATTTTCTAATGTCTATTGTTAAACCAATACCAATAGCCTTCAAAAAAGCTTCTTTTTTTACCCAAATTTCAAAGAAAGCAGACTTAATAGAGGCTGAATTAGAAATCTGGGATATTTCTTGCTCATGAAAAAAATCTATCAATTCATCAAAATTTAGATCGGATTTGAATTCCACATCTATTCCAATTGGCAGATTTGATGTCGCAAAAAGTACTATATCTCCTGAATGGGATATATTGAAATTAATTCCATTCGAGATAAATGGCTTATTATGGATATCCCGGTTCCATGAATAAATCAGGCTTGATTGATTAGAAGAATAAAGATGAGACTTTAACATCAATCTAGATATCAGTCGAGATTTCCTATCATTTAAATTTCTATACCTTCTAATTTCATCTTGCATCTGTGTCGGCAACAATTGCAAATAGGACTCAAAATCAATATCCAAAGAATTATCTAATTCATGATATAATATTTTCATCATAACATTTTCTAATTATTCCAGCAAGAAGTTCAGGATTTTCTCGAATAAAGAAATGTCCACCTTTCATGATTTTAAAATCAAAGGAGCCGCTAGTAAATCTATTCCAATTTGATATTTGTTCACATTTTTCTTCTTGATCGCCCATCATTGCAAAAATTGGAACATCTGAAGCTCTTGTTGAATCAAGGTTATTATTTTCTGCGACTTCGAAGTCAGCTCTTAAAATAGGTAAAAAATAATTCAGAACCTCATTATTTGCGAATATTTCCGAAGGTATCCCTCCTATTTTTTTTAGTTCGCGAATGAACTCACAGTCATCTAAAAGATGTCTTTGTAAATCATCCTTGATACCGGGCCCAGGATTACCGCTGACAATTAAACATACCGGCTTTTTATTAATTCCATTTAACATATCTGTGATCTTCAAACCCAAATATGCACCCATACTATGACCGTAAATTAAAAATTCCTCTTCCTGAACCTGATTGAGAATTAAATTATAAAGGTCAACAGAAACCTCTTCGAATAGTTTTAACAGAGGTTCTTTTGCCCTTTTCCCCCTTCCCGGGAGCTCCAGTGGAATTACATCAAAATCATTTAATAGAGGGATTAAAAACTGGTATGAGTAAACATTTCCACCAGCATAATGAAGGAGAAAAAGCTTAGCTTTCTTCTTTATAAATGAAATGTTTGAATCTATCATTCTTATTTTAAAAAAGTTATATTCACTATAATTTGGATATTTGTGGTTATGCGGTCAATAAATTTCTATCAGAAAACATAACCATTTTCGAAAGCAGAGAAAGATGAAGCGAGCTGATTACTTTTATCATTTCAAAATTATAGTAGGATAAATGGTAAGACCAATTTATTACGTAACAGTTTGAAAATTCAATTACCTCGCATACCAATGGTGATTCAACTCTCGACTTCATTAATGTATTTTTACCTGCAAGATAAATTGGCCCAACCTCTCTTTCTTTGTTGATAAAATTTAAAAACACAAAACTAGAAGTTACTAAATTTAGTTTTTTTAGTGTCTCCGAGTTAAAAACTATCTTATCAATAGAATCGACAAAGTTTTGACTTGCAGTAATGATGGATTCCTTAAACGAGTCTTTCTCATTTAGTTTCGTATGATGAATTAGCTTTCCTATTAAATTCCCTATGATGCTTTGGGTTCTAACCTCATGCCGATTTGAGAAATGAGAAAGTACCACGAGGTCGTTCCGACCAGTCAATCGATGATAGAGGATGTTGAGTGATGTAAGTAGGATACTGAAAACACCAGTATTTATTTGTTTTTTATAAGATTGGAGCCTGGAATATATCTCGCCCTTACAAATAACACTATAAGACTCCCCATCAGGATTTTTCTCGAGTTCAAATCCAGAAAGAAATGTTCGATCTCCCCTCATATAATGTTCCGGAATTAGATTTGGAAAACTCGCAGAAAGTTTTTGGTAGATGACATTATAATCTACTTTCCAGCTGTCCTTACTTAAATCCATGAGCCAATGTTGCAAACTTTCCTCATGGATGGAAATCCTGTGTTCTTTAAAATATGCAGTATAATGGCGTAGTTGTAATTGTTCTTCATCTATTTCAAGAATTGCATTTTGGGTGAGGTGATTATAGAAAGCTAATAAATCTTTTTTGATAATCTCAATTGACCACATGTCGGAAACTATATGATGAATGATTAAAAAAAATTCATAGCCTTCTCCATCTTGATCTATCAAAATCCCATGGAGAAGGGATCCATTCTGGATATTTTTGAGAGAATTTTCTAAAGAATAAATGAAATCTGAAATATTATTAATTTCTTTTTTGTTGTACACTCTTAGTTCATATATAGCACTATATTCGTTGATTTTCTGTTTGATTTTTCCATCAATTAGAGGGAAACAAGTCCGTAAGCTTTCATGTTTCTGAACTAACATTTTAAACGCCATTCTAACATTTTCTACATCACAGTTGGGAAATCTATGCCTTATTTTCATAATACGCGGCTTTTGCTTTTTTTTCAAACTATAATTATAGTGCCAATCTTCAATCTGCTTAGGCGTTGTATCTAATATCATAACATCCATTTTGTCTCTAAATTTTAAGCTCTTATATTTTATGCACATGACAATACCAGCTTCCCCGCTTATTATTGCTTCTTGTAGTTTCAATGGCAGGAAAGTCCTTTTGCAATCCCCTTATTAAGTTTAAATGATTTTTAGCCTCAAAAATGGAGAAAATAAGATATCCGCCTTTATTCAAAAACTCAACATAACGGTTTATAAGTTTGTGAGGATTTTTAGAATAATATAATGATTCATTGAAAATAATCATATCAAACTTGGTAGCTGAATAATAATTTTCCATATCAGCACATATGTATTTAATATTTGATTTCTTGTTAGTGCGTGCTCTTTCTATCGCTACATTCGAAATATCAATCCCAATATATTGATCAAATATGCTATGTTTGGCATTCTTCAGCAATAATCCTGCTCCACATCCAACATCTAAAACTTTGGATTTCTGATTACAATGTTTATCAATTGAATTCCTTACAGCTGCAAAACGACATTCTTCAAGTTCTGAAGCCAAACAATCCCAATCCCCATTTAAATACTGCTCGTTCCACGCCCGTTGTGATTTGAGATTATTATTATTTAAATACCACAGTATTTTCCGAAAAACCCATCCAAATCGAGTCATTATCCATTTTTAAATTTCATCAATTATACTTTCCAGTACATCTAATTTGTCATTTAAGCAAATTGCTGTACATGATAAAAACGTTCTTGAAGCTAAAATTTGATGTTTATTATCAAAATATCTTTTATTTATTTTTTCCTGTTCAAGTTTGCCTCTTGTATCACTATAGTGAGGGTAATGCAGGGACAGGGCAAGTCTATTTAATTTAAAAAAAGCGCCCTTTAAAAACAATCTATACCCCAGATCAATATCTTCAACTCCCCAGTTTTTATCAAAAGCAATGTCAAATTCCCCTACCTCAATTAACATGCTCCGCCTGAGCGACAGGTTACCAGTCCAGCACAATGCCCAGGGAGCCTTTAAGCTCATCAAGTTATCCAGACAAGATTTAAATACTTTTTCTCTTATATCAAGATATATATTTTCAGATTGAATTTTAGCTATTGTATTCTCAATAGCGCTAAGATCAATTTGTTTTAACAATGTTTTGTTATTATCATACTCTTCCTCGACTCCTAGAACAGTTCCTATTACAACACTATTCAAACTACCTTTGTGAGAGGATATATGTTGAGAAATACAATCTTTACTTAGTAAGATCCCTGAATCGACAAAAAATAAAATCTCCCCATTTGCATTTGTAATACCCAAATTTCTTGCTGATGCTACTCTATATCCTTCATCTTCCTGGTAATAATATGAGATGTTAAGAATACCGCTATATTTTTCTACCAATTCTTCTGTATTGTCCGTTGAACCATCATCGGCAATAATAACTTCTATTGTTTCGAGGTCAATTTTTTGATTAGTAATACTCATCAATGTGTGATCCAGCAATCCTTTTCTGTTATATGTTGGTATAATTACACTTAATATTGGGTTCTTCATGGGAATTCTTAAAATATATTACGATTTACTATTTAATTATTTGTTTTGACCAGAAACTGACATCTGATTTCTTAATAGAATTATACATGGTTTCAGCTCTTTCTTTGATTTCTGGAATTGAACTCGATAAAGCGACATTAAAAGCTTGGTCTATGCAGCTATCAGAATATGGATTTGTAATAATCGCACCTTTCAGTTCTACTGATGCACCGACAAACTCAGATAAAATAAGTGTTCCCGATTTCCCTTTTTTTACAGCAATAAATTCTTTACATACCAGATTAGTACCGTCTCTTAATGAAGTAACACACATAATATCGGTTACCGAAAATCGACATAGCATCTCCTGAAAATTAAAGGAGTCAGTCAAATAGATTACCGGAGTCCAGTCGTTACCACCAAAGCGGCTATTAATTTTATTTACAAGCATAAAAACTTTACTTTCCAGCTCATTAAACGCTTTTATGCCACTGGCTGGAGACACTGCTATTAAAGTTAAGGTGATTTTATTATGTATTACAAAATTACGCACCAACAATCTGTAGTAGGCCTCCAAAAGTGTATCAATCCCTTTTATATAATCTAATCTTGAAGCTGCTAATAGACTTACACGTCCTTTTTGTTCTTGACGTAATTCCTCTATCCTTTTTTTACTGGCTTTAAGGTTTAGCATCCGATTTATGTTCTTTTGGCTCGTACCAGGAGGATAGGCATCTAATTCTATAATATTACCATTAAAACTAATCTTTTTAGTCATTTCATGCTCTATCAATGCACCTTTATTCAAAAATCTATTAGGGACCTTAGTTCTCATTTTAATTTTAATTTTAAAATTAGACTTAAGCGTGCTAATGAAATTCTCCACGTACCTTGGAATTGCAAATGTTATTTTATTGCAGGAAAGCAAACTCAGAAGAATTTCATCTCTCCAGGGTAAAATATTAAAAATATCGGCAGATGGAAAAGGAGTGTGTAAGAAAAAAATTATTTTAACAGCTGGATTTTTTTGTCTTATATAAAGGGGGACCAACCATAAGTTATAATCATGAATCCAAATTGTACTTTCGTCGCCCACTTCTATCAACGCAGAATCTGCGAAGCGTTTGTTTATAAGGACAAAATTTTCCCAATCGATATTTTTTGAGTTAAATTTATCTTGTGATGAATGTAAAATCGACCAAAATCCATTTTTTGAAGTTTCGTGATAAAATTTTTCATTTTCCTCTTTTGTTATTAATACTTTTTTTATTCTACATTCTCCATTGTAGTCCTCAAATTTCACTTTCTCATATTGTTCTTTGCCTGACATTTCCGCAAATTCACTTCCCGCAATCCATAACCCACCTTTGATGGAGGAAAAAAAACTCATCAATAGGGGAATTATTCCGTTTGGTTTATTTCCTTCTTTGTAAAAAACTACTTTACCATTTAAAGCTTTCTCTATATAAGGTTGTCTGTGATAAATTACTATATTTTTCTGATCCATAATTTTATATTCGGTATTCAATTTCCCGTTGACTCTGGTATTATATCAGTTTTTTATTTTATTTATATAGTTCTGTATTGTTTTGCTTTTGATTCTCATTTCTGTTTTCCATTAGTATAGACATTTGGAATATTGTTGAATTTAGAAGTAATTCTTTTACTTCCAGCTTATAGCTCATCTTATTTTTTAAAATAACAATAAATTTAATCATAGATAAAGAATCCCCCCCAAGCTCGAAGAAGTTGTCTTTTACCCCAATCCCCTCCTTTCCAAGTACATCCTGCCAGATTGAAACCAGTGCACGCTCCGTCTCTGTGCGCGGAGCAACATACTCCCTCCCGCTGCCAAGCTCAAGCCCCTCTGGATCCGGAAGGGAACGGCGGTCCACCTTACCGTTTGGCGTCAGCGGAAGAGAGGCAAGCCCCACATAATGGCCGGGAACCATGTACTGGGGAAGGATGCCCCCAAGGTAGCCCCGCAGGACCGATACGTCAAGGCCTTCCGAACCCACCACATAAGCGATAAGGTCCTTATCCCCCGAACTGTTCTCACGTGCAACCACAACACACGAATCAACATCCGCATGACCCTGGAGAACACTCTCGATCTCACCAAGCTCGATCCGGTAACCACGGACCTTCACCTGGTCATCAGCACGCCCAAGGAACTCAATGTTACCGTCAGGCAGCCAGCGCCCGATGTCACCCGTAAGGTACATCAGCTCCCCAGCCAGATAAGGGTTCGGAACAAAACGCTCCGCAGTCAGCTCGGGACGGTTAAGGTAGCCCCGCGCTAGCCCCGCACCGGAAACACAGATCTCACCCGGAATGCCGATACCGCAAAGATGGCCCGAAACGTCAAGTATATAAACACGGCTGTTTGAAATAGGACGCCCGATAGGAATCGATGAAACATCTGGATCAACCTTTTCCACTTCATTCACGATGACACCCACGGTTGACTCCGTAGGACCGTATTCATTATAGATACGCATCAAAGAACCGCCAAGTTCTTTCAGTGTTTTTATATGAAAGGATAATACCTGCTCACCGCCAATAATTACGCGGGACACAGTTGATGAACTGAGACTGAGATGCGCTAATACATGGATATGCGAAGGCGTCAGCTTAATACAGTTAACAAAACTATCATCACTAAAAACAGAAGAAAAAATATCCGTAAGTTCTTCATACGAACCATACACAGTTAATATCCCACCCTGCGTTAAAGAACAAAAAATACTCGTTATGGTAAGGTCAAAGGACAGAGAGGTATAAAAACCGAAATTCACCGACTCAAGGCCCTCGAAATAATAACCGTTACTCCAATGAACATAATTGAAAAGACTCGACATCGTGACTGAACAGCCTTTGGCCATACCCGTCGAACCCGAAGTGTAGATCACATACGCAAGGTCATCAGCCCCAGAAACTCCTACAGGGTTCTCTGCCGAGGTATCCAGACCTGACAGCTGGATATCGACAGCGAAAAGTTCGCCCGGAAAAGACTCCAGACCAAAGACATATTCGGTCTGCGTGAGAAGGATTCCGCATCCACTGTCCCTTAGCATGTAATCAATCCGATCCCGGGGATAGTCAGGGTCGATGGGAACATAGGCCCCTCCAGATTTAAGAACACCCAGAATAGAAACGATCAGCAAATCACTGCGGTCCTGAAGGATCCCCACAAGATCGCCCGCACCGATGCCATGGACCTCCCGGAGATAATGGGCAAGACGGTTGGAAAGCATGTTCAGTTCGCTGTAGCTCAGACGCACTGAACCAAAAACTACTGCTGTATGCTCGGGGCAGAGCAGAACCTGCTCCTCGAAAAGATCAACTATACTGCGGTCCCGCGGATAGTCTGAACCTGTCGAATTGAAATCCCCCAATAACAGCGAACGCTCCACAGTACCAAGGTAATCAATATCCCCAACGGGAGCATCCGGACTGGACAACAGGCCGGAAAGGAGATGCTCAAAATGGCCAGACATACGCAACATCGCCGGCTCATCATAAATGTCACTGTTGTATTCAATGGATAAACCAAGCCCTTGAACAGATAAGCTAAAATAAAAAGTTATATCATACTTACTGATACCGCGCTCTATATTTTTATATGGCTCGACATTTAGACTATTGTAACTCAATTCTTTTATTGAACCCCGCTCTCTTAGGTCATGAAAATCCACCAGTATATTGAACAGGGGGCTCCTGCTCATGTCACGCTGCAGGTGAAGTTCTTCCAGCAGCTCATCGAACGGATAGGCCTGGTGCTCATAGGCCCCAAGGCTTACCCCACGGACATGGTCAACCAGTTCAAGAAAACTATCCGAACCCGAAAAACGGCTCCGTAGTGCTACCGTATTCACATAGAAACCGATCTGGTCCTCAAGGTCAGAATGCTCACGACCGGCCATAGGCGTACCTATGATCAGATCGCTCTGGCCGCTGTAGCGGTATAGCAGAACATTAACGCACGCCAGTAGGCCCATGAAAAGCGTAGCGCCCCGTTCCTGGCTCAAAGATCTCAGGCCACTGCTCAGATCTGAGCCGAGCATACGGTGTACAACACCACCATTGTATGTCTTTACCGATGGGCGGGCTCGGCCGCCTAAGAGCTCAAGAACTGGAAGCTTACCCGACAGATGGTCCAGCCAGTAGGAACGGTGTTCCTCATAACGGGAACCCGACAACTCGGCCTGCTGCCAGGCGGCGTAATCCCGGTACTGGATACGCAAGGGAGACAAAGCGTTCTCTTCACCAAGAACATAACTGTTGTAGAGAGAAAGAAGCTCACGGATAAGTATACCCATGCTCCAGCCATCGCTTATGATATGGTGCATCACATAGGTGAAGACCCAGCGGTCCTGCGATACACGGTAAAGACCAGCCCGGAAAAGAGGGCCTGACGAAAGATCAAAGGGACGAACAAAATCGGACTCAACAACCGAATCGACAAAAGAAGCATCTTTTCCCTGAAGGTCCCGCTGCTCAAGAAAGAAACCGCTCTCAGACGAAGTAAGAACAACCTGACGGACAACACCCTCACCATCCTCCCGGAAAACCGTACGCAGGATCTCATGCCGCTCCTGCAGCTGTGAAAAACTGTGAAAAAGACCATCCGCGTTCACCGAACCGCTGAAAACATAAACACCGGGCATATTGTATGCCACATTCGCCTCAGGAAACTGGCTCAATATCCATAATCGGCGCTGGGACGATGACAAAGCATAAGAACCAGATCCGGGAACAGCGGAAATGAAAGAAAAAGAATCCTTTTGGGCCTGCTCAATTAGCATCGACTGCTCTTCAAGCAGCGGATGTTCAAAAAAATCTTTCAGGGCAAGCCGTATGTCCATTTTTTTGTGTATCTGTCCGCTAAGAAGGATAACTTTCAAACTATGCCCCCCAAGCTCGAAGAAGTTGTCTTTTACCCCAATCCCCTCCTTTCCAAGTACATCCTGCCAGATTGAAACCAGTGCACGCTCCGTCTCTGTGCGCGGAGCAACATACTCCCTCCCGCTGCCAAGCTCAAGCCCATCTGGATCCGGAAGGGAACGGCGGTCCACCTTACCGTTTGGCGTCAGCGGAAGAGAGGCAAGACCCACATAATGGCCGGGAACCATGTACTGGGGAAGGATGCCCCCAAGGTAGCCCCGCAGGACCGATACGTCAAGACCTTCCGAACCCACCACATAAGCGATAAGGTCCTTATCCCCCGAACTGTTCTCACGTGCAACCACAACACACGAATCAACATCCGCATGACCCTGGAGAACACTCTCGATCTCCCCAAGCTCGATCCGGTAACCACGGACCTTCACCTGGTCATCAGCACGCCCAAGGAACTCAATGTTACCGTCAGGCAGCCAGCGCCCGATGTCACCCGTAAGGTACATCAGCTCCCCAGCCAGATAAGGGTTCGGAACAAAACGCTCCGCAGTCAGCTCGGGACGGTTAAGGTAGCCCCGCGCTAGCCCCGCACCGGAAACACAGATCTCACCCGGAATGCCGATACCGCAAAGATGGCCCGAAACGTCAAGTATATAAACACGGCTGTTTGAAATAGGACGCCCGATAGGAATCGATGAAACATCTGGATCAACCTTTTCTATTAAATAATTAGTTGAATCAATAGTATTTTCTGTTGGTCCGTAACTATTATATAGCTTACATGAAAGTTTAGATAAAACTGCCGAAACGGTCTTTAACGAAATTTTATCCCCACCGGAAACCAGGTGCTTAAGCGACTTAAGTTTAGAAATTATTTCTGGCTGATCACTGTTAATTATTTCCCCCAGTAAAGCAGGTGGCATATTTATTTTTGTAACACTATTTAGCTCAATAGCATTAACTAAATTATCCAATAAATTCAACTTAAAATCTGAAGAAGCAAGGTAGCATTTTGCACCAATCATCAATGGCAGTAAATATTCTTCAATAGATCCGTCAAAACTAAAGGATCGATAAAAGAACATTACATCAAGGGTAGTAATTTCATAATACTCCTGAAAGTAAATAATCCTATTGGAAAGACTACTGTGTTCAATCATCACTCCTTTGGGATTACCCGTAGAACCCGAGGTATAAATAACATAAGCCAAATCATTCAAACCCGAACGCTTTTTATTATTCAGACAATCTAGTTCTTTCCGACATTCAATAAATTTGAGAATTTGAGAATTATCTAAAATTAACTTACATCCACTGTCCTTTATTATATAATTAATTCGATCATTAGGATAGTCGACATCTATGGGAACATAAGCCGCACCAGATTTGAGAACTCCAAGAATTGAAACTATCATCCAGTCACTCCGGTCTAAGAGAATACCTATAAGATCTCCTCTTCTAATATTGAAATTAATATGGAGATAATTAGCAAGCTGATTCGCTCTGATATTTACCTCATTATATGTTAACGAATTGCCCTCAAAATCAAGGCATAACCCATCGGGACTATTTTTAACTTGTTCTTCAAACATATCGATAACGGTCCTCTTTTCTGAAAATAAATTTGGCGTATGATTGAATGAATAAAGTATTTTTTGTTGCTCTTCTAGGTCTACAAAATCAAAACAACTGATGTCGGCATGAGAGTTTAGGATTAATTTATGAATGATCGCTTTTAGATGTCTGCATAACTGTCTAACTGACTCGTCTGAAAACACATTCTGGTCATAATGAAATTGTATATTAAAATTTGTATTAGGTAAGATTATGAGAGCAAAGTCATAATTACTTGTCTCCATCGTTTTTGAAGACAGAAGTTTAAGTTTTGGTTGTTTTGATTTATTATCGGGAATAATTTCCTGTACGGGGTAGTTTTCGAATACCAGTATATGGTCGAAAAGAGCTCCCCCAACCCCAGACAAAGACTGGATTTCTGCCAGTTGAACATAATGGTGTTCCATCCCGGAAATCGCCTCCTGCTGAACCTCTTTCAGCAGATCCCGGAAGCACATCCCGCCACGGGCACGGACCCTTACCGGGATCGTGTTGCTAAATAGCCCAACCATATCCTCAATCCCCTCTATATCTGCCGGACGGCCCGATACGACCGAACCGAAAACAACATCATCAGTATTGTTATAGCGGCCCAGCAGAAGACCCCAGGCTGCCTGAACAAAAGTATTCTCGGTTACCCCCAGCTCGATGCACAGCGAGCGGAGGCTGGAACGGATGTCCCCATCAATTGTAAGAACCTGCTCTTTTCTGGCACCACCATTACCTTTCTTTGATTTGGGCAATACCGACAAGGTATTATATCCATTCAGATAGTCCGTCCAGTATCCCAGGCTCTTTTTCTCATCGACAGCACCTAGCCATTCTATATATCTTGAGTAAAGGTGGGGACGCCCCAGTTCGGTAGGCATACCTTCCAGTGAATTATAATAAAATCCAAAAAATTCCTTGATCAGTATGCCCACGCACCAGCCGTCCATCAATATGTGGTGGTGGCTCCAGACAAACTCATACCGGCCATCCCCAAGAAAAACAACACTCAGGCGCATCTGTGAGCCCTGATGCAGGTCAAAGCCAAGGGAACGGTCCCCCTCCTTGAAATCCGAAATAGAGAAATGGGGATCCCCGGAAGCATCAATATAACTGAATCCCCCGAAAACGACCTGGCCACAACCTGAAGCAGGCGGTCTCCATAATCCTGCGTAAAGAAAGTACGAAGAACAGCATGACGGGATACAAGGGAACGATAGCTAGATTCGATCTTATCCACATCAAGAAGCCCTTCAACCCGATAGCTCATCTGTTCAAAATAAACCTCAGAAGTAGGCGAAGAGGCCCAGTGATAATATAGCCCCTGTTGAAGGGGGCTCAAAGGATACACATCCTCCAGACCGACAGAACTGTCCAGCTTCAGTACATCCTCTATCTCAAGCCCCTTAAAGGTAAGGTCCACAGGGGTCGGATGATGGCCGGTTTCAGATGATAAGATCCCGATAAGGCTGTTCAGACGTGACCGGTAGGCAGAGAGGAGCCCCTGAATTGTTTCCTCATGGAACTGCTCCCTACTGTAATTAATCGAAAGGTTCATACGGCCATCCACCATAAGACCAGAAACAGAAAGTACAGAATCCCGTTCCCGGTGACCGGAAACAGGGCTGCCATGGTAATCCCCGGAAAAACGGAAAAGAGAACTGCCCTGCCCATTGTCCAGCCCAGAGCCAAAGTCCCCAAGGTAATTGAAGCTTATCCCGGGAGATAGACGGTAGTCACATCCGCACAGATAACGGAGGATGCCGTAACCGATGCCCTTATTGGGAACCCGGTGAAGGCTCTCCTTCACCTCGATAAGCTGACGGACTGTATCTGTACGGTAACCCATATCGAAAACAACAGGGTACATCGTGGTAAACCAGCCCACCGTGCGGCTAATATCCGTATCCCCCCTATATCTTCACGGCCATGACCCTCAAGCTTAACCATAACACGGTCAAGTCCAAAAACATCTGTCAGCCCAAGGCTCAGCGCAGTGAGCAAAATATCATTTATATCGGTACGGTATGAACTATAACACTCCGTAAGCAGGCGCGAAGTCTCCTCCAAACCAAGGGTAAAGGAGCAGGAAGCCCCATCGGAAACAAGATTGCTGCCCCCGGGCTTGTCCATTGGAAGCAGATCCGCACCGGCATCCTCTAACGAAGACCAGTAGGCAGACTCCCCGGACAAGCGCGGACTGAGAGAATAATCCATCTGGACCGATTGCCAATAACCAAAGGAATCAGTTTTAGCTGGAAGGACCAACGCATTGCCCGAGCTGTACTGGCTATAAAGAACCGAAAGATCCTCAAAGAGAATACGCCAGGAAACACCGTCCACAACCAGGTGATGTACCACCAGAAGAAGGCGATCGGAACCGTCGCCCTGAAAAAGACAGGCTTTCAGTAGAGGTCCCGTACCAAGATCTATACCAGACTGAACAGACTCACAGGCTGAAACAAAGGATGCCCCGGGCTCATATGGCAGTATATCCAATGAAAAGCCCTGCTCACTGCCAAGATTCTCCTGAACCCAGCCATGCTCATCCTGAAAGTATACCATACGGAGGCTGTCATGGTGAAGAACAAGGTGCCCAAGGCATGCGCGGAGACCTTCGGGCGAAATAGGCTCACTGCTGCTCAAAAGAACAGACTGGTTATAATGGTGCTTATCCCCAGAGCTGCCTCCAAGGAAATAATGCTGGATAGGGCTCAAGGGAATAACCCCCTGGAAAACCCCCTGGTCTACAGAACGGCTGACAGACCGAACATACAGAGATAGTTCCTCTATGACAGGATAGAGCAAAACATCCTGGATCGTCAGCGAATAACCCTGTTGTTTCAATCGGGAAACCACCTGGATGGATTTTATCGAATCCCCTCCTAAAGCAAAAAAGTCTTCGCGTATGCCAATACCTGCTTTTTTGAGCACGTCCTGATAAACAGAAACCAGTGCACGCTCCGTCTCTGTGCGCGGAGCAACATACTCCCTCCCGCTGCCAAGCTCAAGCCCCTCTGGATCCGGAAGGGAACGGCGGTCCACCTTACCGTTTGGCGTCAGCGGAAGAGAGGCAAGACCCACATAATGGCCGGGAACCATGTACTGGGGAAGGATGCCCCAAGGTAGCCCCGCAGGACCGATACGTCAAGGCCTTCCGAACCCACCACATAAGCGATAAGGTCCTTATCCCCCGAACTGTTCTCACGTGCAACCACAACACACGAATCAACATCCGCATGACCCTGGAGAACACTCTCGATCTCACCAAGCTCGATCCGGTAACCACGGACCTTCACCTGGTCATCAGCACGCCCAAGGAACTCAATGTTACCGTCAGGCAGCCAGCGCCCGATGTCACCCGTAAGGTACATCAGCTCCCCAGCCAGATAAGGGTTCGGAACAAAACGCTCCGCAGTCAGCTCGGGACGGTTAAGGTAGCCCCGCGCTAGCCCCGCACCGGAAACACAGATCTCACCCGGAATGCCGATACCGCAAAGATGGCCCGAAACGTCAAGTATATAAACACGGCTGTTTGAAATAGGACGCCCGATAGGAATCGATGAAACATCTGGATCAACCTTTTCCACTTCATTCACGATGACACCCACGGTTGACTCCGTAGGACCGTATTCATTATAGATACGCATCAAAGAACCGCCAAGTTCTTTCAGTGTTTTTATATGAAAGGATAATACCTGCTCACCTCCAATAATTACGCGGGACACAGTTGATGAACTGAGACTGAGATGCGCTAATACATGGATATGCGAAGGCGTCAGCTTAATACAGTTTACAAAACTATCATCACTAAAAACAGAAGAAAAAATATCCGTAAGTTCTTCATACGAACCATACACAGTTAATATCCCACCCTGCGTTAAAGAACAAAAAATACTCGTTATGGTAAGGTCAAAGGACAGAGAGGTATAAAAACCGAAATTCACCGACTCAAGGCCCTCGAAATAATAACCGTTACTCCAATGAACATAATTGAAAAGACTCGACATCGTGACTGAACAGCCTTTGGCCATACCCGTCGAACCCGAAGTGTAGATCACATACGCAAGGTCATCAGCCCCAGAAATTCCTACAGGGTTCTCTGCACGGTAATCTTCAGAACAGGAAACAAAACGGCTGATCTCATCCGAATCCAGAACAGCACGGCATCCACTGTCCTTTAGCATGTAATCAATCCGATCCCGGGGATAGTCAGGGTCGATGGGAACATAGGCCCCTCCAGATTTAAGAACACCCAGAATAGAAACGATCAGCAAATCACTGCGGTCCTGAAGGATCCCCACAAGATCGCCCGCACCGATGCCATGGACCTCCCGGAGATAATGGGCAAGACGGTTGGAAAGCATGTTCAGTTCGCTGTAGCTCAGACGCGCTGAACCAAAAACTACTGCTGTATGCTCGGGGCAGAGCAGAACCTGCTCCTCGAAAAGATCAACTATACTGCGGTCCCGCGGATAGTCTGAACCTGTCGAATTGAAATCCCCCAATAACAGCGAACGCTCCACAGTACCAAGGTAATCAATATCCCCAACGGGAGCATCCGGACTGGACAAGACTGAAGTTATTAAGGTTAGCAGATGTACTTTGAGACGTTCAATCATAGCGTCTTCATAGATACTGTCGTTATATGCCAGCTTGACAACCAGATTGTCCCCGGGGATTATAACAACGGTAAGGCTATAGTTACTCTGTTCAAATATTTCGAAAGAAAGGAGCGAAATCTTTTCATTAGATGTCTCTTGTCCCTGGGAAATAATTTCCTGTACGGGGTAGTTTTCGAATACCAGTATATGGTCGAAAAGAGCTCCCCCAACCCCAGACAAAGACTGGATTTCTGCCAGTTGAACATAATGGTGTTCCATCCCGGAAATCGCCTCCTGCTGAACCTCTTTCAGCAGATCCCGGAAACACATCCCGCCACGGGCACGGACCCTTACCGGGATGGTGTTTATAAATAGCCCAACCATATCCTCAATCCCCTCTATATCTGCCGGACGGCCCGATACGACCGAACCGAAAACAACATCATCAGTATTGTTATAGCGGCCCAGCAGAAGACCCCAGGCTGCCTGAACAAAAGTATTCTCGGTTACCCCCAGCTCGATGCACAGCGAGCGGAGGCTGGAACGGATGTCCCCATCAATTGTAAGAACCTGCTCTCGGAATCTACCCGGCTTCAATCCTGTTGAAAACTTCGGTAAAGAAGCAAGTGATTTGAATTCTGATAAGTACTTTCCCCAATAGGTAAAGCTTTTGGCTCTATCGATTTCTTCAAGCCATTTTATATAGCTAGAATAAGGTTCTATACGATTTAACTGCAATGACTGACCAGTACTGAGATTTCGGTAGAATTCAAAAAATTCCTTGACCAGTATGCCCACGCACCACCCGTCCATCAATATATGGTGAAAACTCCAGACAAACTCATACCGGCCATCCCCAAGAAAAACAACACTCAGGCGCATCTGTGAGCCCTGATGCAGGTCAAAGCCAAGGGAACGGTCCCCCTCCTTGAAATCCGAAATAGAGAAATGGGGATCCCCGGAAGCATCAATATAACTGAATCCCCCCGAAAACGACCTGGCCACAACCTGAAGCAGGCGGTCTCCATAATCCTGCGTAAAGAAAGTACGAAGAACAGCATGACGGGATACAAGGGAACGATAGCTAGATTCGATCTTATCCACATCAAGAAGCCCTTCAACCCGATAGCTCATCTGTTCAAAATAAACCTCAGAAGTAGGCGAAGAGGCCCAGTGATAATATAGCCCCTGTTGAAGGGGGCTCAAAGGATATACGTCTTCTATCATAATTTTTTGTTTAAAAGGTTTAATTGTTCTACACTCAGCCCCTTAAAGGTAAGGTCCACAGGGGTCGGATGATGGCCGGTTTCAGATGATAAGATCCCGATAAGGCTGTTCAGACGTGACCGGTAGGCAGAGAGGAGCCCCTGAATTGTTTCCTCATGGAACTGCTCCCTACTGTAATTAATCGAAAGGTTCATACGGCCATCCACCATAAGACCAGAAACAGAAAGTACAGAATCCCGTTCCCGGTGACCGGAAACAGGGCTGCCATGGTAATCCCCGGAAAAACGGAAAAGAGAACTGCCCTGCCCATTGTCCAGCCCAGAGCCAAAGTCCCCAAGGTAATTGAAGCTTATCCCGGGAGATAGACGGTAGTCACATCCGCACAGATAACGGAGGATGCCGTAACCGATGCCCTTATTGGGAACCCGGTGAAGGCTCTCCTTCACCTCGATAAGCTGACGGACTGTATCTGTACGGTAACCCATATCGAAAACAACAGGGTACATCGTGGTAAACCAGCCCACCGTGCGGCTAATATCCGTATCCCCCCCTATATCTTCACGGCCATGACCCTCAAGCTTAACCATAACACGGTCAAGTCCAAAAACATCTGTCAGCCCAAGGCTCAGCGCAGTGAGCAAAATATCATTTATATCGGTACGGTATGAACTATAACACTCCGTAAGCAGGCGCGAAGTCTCCTCCAAACCAAGGGTAAAGGAGCAGGAAGCCCCATCGGAAACAAGATTGCTGCCCCCGGGCTTGTCCATTGGAAGCAGATCCGCACCGGCATCCTCTAACGAAGACCAGTAGGCAGACTCCCCGGACAAGCGCGGACTGAGAGAATAATCCATCTGGACCGATTGCCAATAACCAAAGGAATCAGTTTTAGCTGGAAGGACCAACGCATTGCCCGAGCTGTACTGGCTATAAAGAACCGAAAGATCCTCAAAGAGAATACGCCAGGAAACACCGTCCACAACCAGGTGATGTACCACCAGAAGAAGGCGATCGGAACCGTCGCCCTGAAAAAGACAGGCTTTCAGTAGAGGTCCCGTACCAAGATCTATACCAGACTGAACAGACTCACAGGCTGAAACAAAGGATGCCCCGGGCTCATATGGCAGTATATCCAATGAAAAGCCCTGCTCACTGCCAAGATTCTCCTGAACCCAGCCATGCTCATCCTGAAAGTATACCATACGGAGGCTGTCATGGTGAAGAACAAGGTGCCCAAGGCATGCGCGGAGACCTTCGGGCGAAATAGGCTCACTGCTGCTCAAAAGAACAGACTGGTTATAATGGTGCTTATCCCCAGAGCTGCCTCCAAGGAAATAATGCTGGATAGGGCTCAAGGGAATAACCCCCTGGAAAACCCCCTGGTCTACAGAACGGCTGACAGACCGAACATACAGAGATAGTTCCTCTATGACAGGATAGAGCAAAACATCCTGGATCGTCAGCGAATAACCCTGTTGTTTCAATCGGGAAACCACCTGGATGGATTTTATCGAATCCCCTCCTAAAGCAAAAAAGTCTTCGCGTATGCCAATACCTGCTTTTTTGAGCACGTCCTGATAAACAGAAACCAGTGCACGCTCCGTCTCTGTGCGCGGAGCAACATACTCCCTCCCGCTGCCAAGCTCAAGCCCCTCTGGATCCGGAAGGGAACGGCGGTCCACCTTACCGTTTGGCGTCAGCGGAAGAGAGGCAAGCCCCACATAATGGCCGGGAACCATGTACTGGGGAAGGATGCCCCAAGGTAGCCCCGCAGGACCGATACGTCAAGGCCTTCCGAACCCACCACATAAGCGATAAGGTCCTTATCCCCCGAACTGTTCTCACGTGCAACCACAACACACGAATCAACATCCGCATGACCCTGGAGAACACTCTCGATCTCACCAAGCTCGATCCGGTAACCACGGACCTTCACCTGGTCATCAGCACGCCCAAGGAACTCAATGTTACCGTCAGGCAGCCAGCGCCCGATGTCACCCGTAAGGTACATCAGCTCCCCAGCCAGATAAGGGTTCGGAACAAAACGCTCCGCAGTCAGCTCGGGACGGTTAAGGTAGCCCCGCGCTAGCCCCGCACCGGAAACACAGATCTCACCCGGAATGCCGATACCGCAAAGATGGCCCGAAACGTCAAGTATATAAACACGGCTGTTTGAAATAGGACGCCCGATAGGAATCGATGAAACATTACCGGATATCTCATAGGTCAACGAAAAAGTTGTATTTTCTGTAGGACCATAACCATTTATAAGCTTCAGATAAGGATATACTGAAACTAGCTTGTTAATATGTAAAACAGATAGCCTATCTCCTCCCGCAATCAGTGTTCTCAATCCCCTGAAGATTTCAATATCAGCATCAACCAATTGATTAAGCCACCCGGAAGTAAACCACATCGTGTTAATCCCATGAAGGCGCATTTCTTTTGAAAGCTCTACAGGATCTAATAAAACCGACTGCTTACACAACACCAATATACAACCATTTAACAGCATCCCCCAATACTCGAAAATTGTAGCGTCGAAGGAAATTGAACCTGTGGAAAGAAGTACCTCATCTCCCGAGAAATTTATGTAGTTCGTATTTTTTACTAAACGAACCACATTACTATGTTCGGTTAAAACCCCTTTGGCTAATCCAATAGAACCAGAGGTATACATTACATACGCAAGGTCATCAGCCCCAGAAACTCCTACAGGATTCTCTGCACGGTAATCTTCAGAACAGGAAACAAAACGGCTGATCTCATCCGAATCCAGAACAGCACGGCATCCACTGTCCTTTAGCATGTAATCAATCCGATCCCGGGGATAGTCAGGGTCGATGGGAACATAGGCCCCTCCAGATTTAAGAACACCCAGAATAGAAACGATCAGCAAATCACTGCGGTCCTGAAGGATCCCCACAAGATCGCCCGCACCGATGCCATGGACCTCCCGGAGATAATGGGCAAGACGGTTGGAAAGCATGTTCAGTTCGCTGTAGCTCAGACGCACTGAACCAAAAACTACTGCTGTATGCTCGGGGCAGAGCAGAACCTGCTCCTCGAAAAGATCAACTATACTGCGGTCCCGCGGATAGTCTGAACCTGTCGAATTGAAATCCCCCAATAACAGCGAACGCTCCACAGTACCAAGGTAATCAATATCCCCAACGGGAGCATCCGGACTGGACAAGACTGAAGTTATTAAGGTTAGCAGATGTATTTTGAGACGTTCAATCATAGCGTCTTCATAGATACTGTCGTTATATGCCAGCTTGACAACCAGATTGTCCCCGGGATTTATAATAATGGTAAAGCTGTAATTACTATGTCCAAAATTATCAAAAGAAAGGAGCGAAGCTTTTTTATTAGATATGTCTTGTCCCTGGGAAATAATTTCCTGTACGGGGTAGTTTTCGAATACCAGTATATGGTCGAAAAGAGCTCCCCCAACCCCAGACAAAGACTGGATTTCTGCCAGTTGAACATAATGGTGTTCCATCCCGGAAATCGCCTCCTGCTGAACCTCTTTCAGCAGATCCCGGAAGCACATCCCGCCACGGCACGGACCCTTACCGGGATCGTGTTGCTAAATAGCCCAACCATATCCTCAATCCCCTCTATATCTGCCGGACGGCCCGATACGACCGAACCGAAAACAACATCATCAGTATTGTTATAGCGGCCCAGCAGAAGACCCCAGGCTGCCTGAACAAAAGTATTCTCGGTTACCCCCAGCTCGATGCACAGCGAGCGGAGGCTGGAACGGATGTCCCCATCAATTGTAAGAACCTGCTCTTTTCTGGCACCACCATTACCTTTCTTTGATTTGGGCAATACCGACAAGGTATTATATCCATTCAGATAGTCCGTCCAGTATCCCAGGCTCTTTTTCTCATCGACAGCACCTAGCCATTCTATATATCTTGAGTAAAGGTGGGGACGCCCCAGTTCGGTAGGCATACCTTCCAGTGAATTATAATAAAATCCAAAAAATTCCTTGATCAGTATGCCCACGCACCAGCCGTCCATCAATATGTGGTGGTGGCTCCAGACAAACTCATACCGGCCATCCCCAAGAAAAACAACACTCAGGCGCATCTGTGAGCCCTGATGCAGGTCAAAGCCAAGGGAACGGTCCCCCTCCTTGAAATCCGAAATAGAGAAATGGGGATCCCCGGAAGCATCAATATAACTGAATCCCCCCGAAAACGACCTGGCCACAACCTGAAGCAGGCGGTCTCCATAATCCTGCGTAAAGAAAGTACGAAGAACAGCATGACGGGATACAAGGGAACGATAGCTAGATTCGATCTTATCCACATCAAGAAGCCCTTCAACCCGATAGCTCATCTGTTCAAAATAAACCTCAGAAGTAGGCGAAGAGGCCCAGTGATAATATAGCCCCTGTTGAAGGGGGCTCAAAGGATACACATCCTCCAGACCGACAGAACTGTCCAGCTTCAGTACATCCTCTATCTCAAGCCCCTTAAAGGTAAGGTCCACAGGGGTCGGATGATGGCCGGTTTCAGATGATAAGATCCCGATAAGGCTGTTCAGACGTGACCGGTAGGCAGAGAGGAGCCCCTGAATTGTTTCCTCATGGAACTGCTCCCTACTGTAATTAATCGAAAGGTTCATACGGCCATCCACCATAAGACCAGAAACAGAAAGTACAGAATCCCGTTCCCGGTGACCGGAAACAGGGCTGCCATGGTAATCCCCGGAAAAACGGAAAAGAGAACTGCCCTGCCCATTGTCCAGCCCAGAGCCAAAGTCCCCAAGGTAATTGAAGCTTATCCCGGGAGATAGACGGTAGTCACATCCGCACAGATAACGGAGGATGCCGTAACCGATGCCCTTATTGGGAACCCGGTGAAGGCTCTCCTTCACCTCGATAAGCTGACGGACTGTATCTGTACGGTAACCCATATCGAAAACAACAGGGTACATCGTGGTAAACCAGCCCACCGTGCGGCTAATATCCGTATCCCCCCCTATATCTTCACGGCCATGACCCTCAAGCTTAACCATAACACGGTCAAGTCCAAAAACATCTGTCAGCCCAAGGCTCAGCGCAGTGAGCAAAATATCATTTATATCGGTACGGTATGAACTATAACACTCCGTAAGCAGGCGCGAAGTCTCCTCCAAACCAAGGGTAAAGGAGCAGGAAGCCCCATCGGAAACAAGATTGCTGCCCCCGGGCTTGTCCATTGGAAGCAGATCCGCACCGGCATCCTCTAACGAAGACCAGTAGGCAGACTCCCCGGACAAGCGCGGACTGAGAGAATAATCCATCTGGACCGATTGCCAATAACCAAAGGAATCAGTTTTAGCTGGAAGGACCAACGCATTGCCCGAGCTGTACTGGCTATAAAGAACCGAAAGATCCTCAAAGAGAATACGCCAGGAAACACCGTCCACAACCAGGTGATGTACCACCAGAAGAAGGCGATCGGAACCGTCGCCCTGAAAAAGACAGGCTTTCAGTAGAGGTCCCGTACCAAGATCTATACCAGACTGAACAGACTCACAGGCTGAAACAAAGGATGCCCCGGGCTCATATGGCAGTATATCCAATGAAAAGCCCTGCTCACTGCCAAGATTCTCCTGAACCCAGCCATGCTCATCCTGAAAGTATACCATACGGAGGCTGTCATGGTGAAGAACAAGGTGCCCAAGGCATGCGCGGAGACCTTCGGGCGAAATAGGCTCACTGCTGCTCAAAAGAACAGACTGGTTATAATGGTGCTTATCCCCAGAGCTGCCTCCAAGGAAATAATGCTGGATAGGGCTCAAGGGAATAACCCCCTGGAAAACCCCCTGGTCTACAGAACGGCTGACAGACCGAACATACAGAGATAGTTCCTCTATGACAGGATAGAGCAAAACATCCTGGATCGTCAGCGAATAACCCTGTTGTTTCAATCGGGAAACCACCTGGATGGATTTTATCGAATCCCCTCCTAAAGCAAAAAAGTCTTCGCGTATGCCAATACCTGCTTTTTTGAGCACGTCCTGATAAACAGAAACCAGTGCACGCTCCGTCTCTGTGCGCGGAGCAACATACTCCCTCCCGCTGCCAAGCTCAAGCCCCTCTGGATCCGGAAGGGAACGGCGGTCCACCTTACCGTTTGGCGTCAGCGGAAGAGAGGCAAGACCCACATAATGGCCGGGAACCATGTACTGGGGAAGGATGCCCCCAAGGTAGCCCCGCAGGACCGATACGTCAAGGCCTTCCGAACCCACCACATAAGCGATAAGGTCCTTATCCCCCGAACTGTTCTCACGTGCAACCACAACACACGAATCAACATCCGCATGACCCTGGAGAACACTCTCGATCTCACCAAGCTCGATCCGGTAACCACGGACCTTCACCTGGTCATCAGCACGCCCAAGGAACTCAATGTTACCGTCAGGCAGCCAGCGCCCGATGTCACCCGTAAGGTACATCAGCTCCCCAGCCAGATAAGGGTTCGGAACAAAACGCTCCGCAGTCAGCTCGGGACGGTTAAGGTAGCCCCGCGCTAGCCCCGCACCGGAAACACAGATCTCACCCGGAATGCCGATACCGCAAAGATGGCCCGAAACGTCAAGTATATAAACACGGCTGTTTGAAATAGGACGCCCGATAGGAATCGATGAAACATCTGGATCAACCTTTTCCACTTCATTCACGATGACACCCACGGTTGACTCCGTAGGACCGTATTCATTATAGATACGCATCAAAGAACCGCCAAGTTCTTTCAGTGTTTTTATATGAAAGGATAATACCTGCTCACCGCCAATAATTACGCGGGACACAGTTGATGAACTGAGACTGAGATGCGCTAATACATGGATATGCGAAGGCGTCAGCTTAATACAGTTAACAAAACTATCATCACTAAAAACAGAAGAAAAAATATCCGTAAGTTCTTCATACGAACCATACACAGTTAATATCCCACCCTGCGTTAAAGAACAAAAAATACTCGTTATGGTAAGGTCAAAGGACAGAGAGGTATAAAAACCGAAATTCACCGACTCAAGGCCCTCGAAATAATAACCGTTACTCCAATGAACATAATTGAAAAGACTCGACATCGTGACTGAACAGCCTTTGGCCATACCCGTCGAACCCGAAGTGTAGATCACATACGCAAGGTCATCAGCCCCAGAAACTCCTACAGGGTTCTCTGCCGAGGTATCCAGACCTGACAGCTGGATATCGACAGCGAAAAGTTCGCCCGGAAAAGACTCCAGACCAAAGACATATTCGGTCTGCGTGAGAAGGATTCCGCATCCACTGTCCCTTAGCATGTAATCAATCCGATCCCGGGGATAGTCAGGGTCGATGGGAACATAGGCCCCTCCAGATTTAAGAACACCCAGAATAGAAACGATCAGCAAATCACTGCGGTCCTGAAGGATCCCCACAAGATCGCCCGCACCGATGCCATGGACCTCCCGGAGATAATGGGCAAGACGGTTGGAAAGCATGTTCAGTTCGCTGTAGCTCAGACGCACTGAACCAAAAACTACTGCTGTATGCTCGGGGCAGAGCAGAACCTGCTCCTCGAAAAGATCAACTATACTGCGGTCCCGCGGATAGTCTGAACCTGTCGAATTGAAATCCCCCAATAACAGCGAACGCTCCACAGTACCAAGGTAATCAATATCCCCAACGGGAGCATCCGGACTGGACAACAGGCCGGAAAGGAGATGCTCAAAATGGCCAGACATACGCAACATCGCCGGCTCATCATAAATGTCACTGTTGTATTCAATGGATAAACCAAGCCCTTGAACAGATAAGCTAAAATAAAAAGTTATATCATACTTACTGATACCGCGCTCTATATTTTTATATGGCTCGACATTTAGACTATTGTAACTCAATTCTTTTATTGAACCCCGCTCTCTTAGGTCATGAAAATCCACCAGTATATTGAACAGGGGGCTCCTGCTCATGTCACGCTGCAGGTGAAGTTCTTCCAGCAGCTCATCGAACGGATAGGCCTGGTGCTCATAGGCCCCAAGGCTTACCCCACGGACATGGTCAACCAGTTCAAGAAAACTATCCGAACCCGAAAAACGGCTCCGTAGTGCTACCGTATTCACATAGAAACCGATCTGGTCCTCAAGGTCAGAATGCTCACGACCGGCCATAGGCGTACCTATGATCAGATCGCTCTGGCCGCTGTAGCGGTATAGCAGAACATTAACGCACGCCAGTAGGCCCATGAAAAGCGTAGCGCCCCGTTCCTGGCTCAAAGATCTCAGGCCACTGCTCAGATCTGAGCCGAGCATACGGTGTACAACACCACCATTGTATGTCTTTACCGATGGGCGGGCTCGGCCGCCTAAGAGCTCAAGAACTGGAAGCTTACCCGACAGATGGTCCAGCCAGTAGGAACGGTGTTCCTCATAACGGGAACCCGACAACTCGGCCTGCTGCCAGGCGGCGTAATCCCGGTACTGGATACGCAAGGGAGGCAAAGCGTTCTCTTCACCAAGAACATAACTGTTGTAGAGAGAAAGAAGCTCACGGATAAGTATACCCATGCTCCAGCCATCGCTTATGATATGGTGCATCACATAGGTGAAGACCCAGCGGTCCTGCGATACACGGTAAAGACCAGCCCGGAAAAGAGGGCCTGACGAAAGATCAAAGGGACGAACAAAATCGGACTCGACAACCGAATCGACAAAAGAAGCATCTTTTCCCTGAAGGTCCCGCTGCTCAAGAAAGAAACCGCTCTCAGACGAAGTAAGAACAACCTGACGGACAACACCCTCACCATCCTCCCGGAAAACCGTACGCAGGATCTCATGCCGCTCCTGCAGCTGTGAAAAACTGTGAAAAAGACCATCCGCGTTCACCGAACCGCTGAAAACATAAACACCGGGCATATTGTATGCCACATTCGCCTCAGGAAACTGGCTCAATATCCATAATCGGCGCTGGGACGATGACAAAGCATAAGAACCAGATCCGGGAACAGCGGAAATGAAAGAAAAAGAATCCTTTTGGGCCTGCTCAATTAGCATCGACTGCTCTTCAAGCAGCGGATGTTCAAAAAAATCTTTCAGGGCAAGCCGTATGTCCATTTTTTTGTGTATCTGTCCGCTAAGAAGGATAACTTTCAAACTATGCCCCCCAAGCTCGAAGAAGTTGTCTTTTACCCCAATCCCCTCCTTTCCAAGTACATCCTGCCAGATTGAAACCAGTGCACGCTCCGTCTCTGTGCGCGGAGCAACATACTCCCTCCCGCTGCCAAGCTCAAGCCCATCTGGATCCGGAAGGGAACGGCGGTCCACCTTACCGTTTGGCGTCAGCGGAAGAGAGGCAAGACCCACATAATGGCCGGGAACCATGTACTGGGGAAGGATGCCCCCAAGGTAGCCCCGCAGGACCGATACGTCAAGACCTTCCGAACCCACCACATAAGCGATAAGGTCCTTGTCCCCCGAACTGTTCTCACGTGCAACCACAACACACGAATCAACATCCGCATGACCCTGGAGAACACTCTCGATCTCCCCAAGCTCGATCCGGTAACCACGGACCTTCACCTGGTCATCAGCACGCCCAAGGAACTCAATGTTACCGTCAGGCAGCCAGCGCCCGATGTCACCCGTAAGGTACATCAGCTCCCCAGCCAGATAAGGGTTCGGAACAAAACGTTCCGCAGTCAGCTCGGGACGGTTAAGGTAGCCCCGCGCTAGCCCCGCACCGGAAACACATATCTCACCCGGAATGCCGATACCGCAAAGATGGCCCGAAACGTCAAGTATATAAACACGGCTGTTTGAAATAGGACGCCCGATAGGAATCGATGAAACATCTGGATCAACCTTTTCCACTTCATTCACGATGACACCCACGGTTGACTCCGTAGGACCGTAATGATTCATTATCCTAATCCGATTACTCTGAGTCATTATTTTCACGACATCATTAATATCGATCTTTTCACCTCCTATTACCAGTAACTTCAAATTTTGGGCATTTGCAATAATTTTGAAGCTTTCTTCCTTAGAGAGTAAAACTTTTAAAAGAGAGGGTATGATTTTTAGAAAGCCTATATTATTTCCAGCGATATAGTTAGACAGATCAATAGGATTATAGAGCAGGTCTTTTGCTATCACATGAACACTATTTCCAGATAATAAAGCTCCAAAAAGAGCAGTTTTTACTCCGTCAAAATTAATATCAGCTAATAATACCGTATTATAATTATTGTTTTTATTTCTAATAAACCACCAAATATAATTAACTATATTTCTATGTTCTATCATTACACCTTTTGGATTTCCCGTTGAACCCGAAGTGTAGATCACATAGGCAAGGTCATCAGCCCCAGAAACTCCTACAGGGTTCTCTGCACGGTAATCTTCAGAACAGGAAACAAAACGGCTGATCTCATCCGAATCCAGAACAGCACGGCATCCACTGTCCTTTAGCATGTAATCAATCCGATCCCGGGGATAGTCAGGGTCGATGGGAACATAGGCCCCTCCAGATTTAAGAACACCCAGAATAGAAACGATCAGCAAATCACTGCGGTCCTGAAGGATCCCCACAAGATCGCCCGCACCGATGCCATGGACCTCCCGGAGATAATGGGCAAGACGGTTGGAAAGCATGTTCAGTTCGCTGTAGCTCAGACGCACTGAACCAAAAACTACTGCTGTATGCTCGGGGCAGAGCAGAACCTGCTCCTCGAAAAGATCAACTATACTGCGGTCCCGCGGATAGTCTGAACCTGTCGAATTGAAATCCCCCAATAACAGCGAACGCTCCACAGTACCAAGGTAATCAATATCCCCAACGGGAGCATCCGGACTGGACAAGACTGAAGTTATTAAGGTTAGCAGATGTACTTTGAGACGTTCAATCATAGCGTCTTCATAGATACTGTCGTTATATGCCAGCTTGACAACCAGATTGTCCCCGGGGATTATAATAACATTAAGATCAAAACTATTTTCGTTATAAATGCTGGATTGATCAATACAAAGGTCATTCTCAGCATTATCTTGTCCCTGGGAAATAATTTCCTGTACGGGGTAGTTTTCGAATACCAGTATATGGTCGAAAAGAGCTCCCCCAACCCCAGACAAAGACTGGATTTCTGCCAGTTGAACATAATGGTGTTCCATCCCGGAAATCGCCTCCTGCTGAACCTCTTTCAGCAGATCCCGGAAGCACATCCCGCCACGGGCACGGACCCTTACCGGGATCGTGTTGCTAAATAGCCCAACCATATCCTCAATCCCCTCTATATCTGCCGGACGGCCCGATACGACCGAACCGAAAACAACATCATCAGTATTGTTATAGCGGCCCAGCAGAAGACCCCAGGCTGCCTGAACAAAAGTATTCTCGGTTACCCCCAGCTCGATGCACAGCGAGCGGAGGCTGGAACGGATGTCCCCATCAATTGTAAGAACCTGCTCTTTTCTGGCACCACCATTACCTTTCTTTGATTTGGGCAATACCGACAAGGTATTATATCCATTCAGATAGTCCGTCCAGTATCCCAGGCTCTTTTTCTCATCGACAGCACCTAGCCATTCTATATATCTTGAGTAAAGGTGGGGACGCCCCAGTTCGGTAGGCATACCTTCCAGTGAATTATAATAAAATCCAAAAAATTCCTTGATCAGTATGCCCACGCACCAGCCGTCCATCAATATGTGGTGGTGGCTCCAGACAAACTCATACCGGCCATCCCCAAGAAAAACAACACTCAGGCGCATCTGTGAGCCCTGATGCAGGTCAAAGCCAAGGGAACGGTCCCCCTCCTTGAAATCCGAAATAGAGAAATGGGGATCCCCGGAAGCATCAATATAACTGAATCCCCCCGAAAACGACCTGGCCACAACCTGAAGCAGGCGGTCTCCATAATCCTGCGTAAAGAAAGTACGAAGAACAGCATGACGGGATACAAGGGAACGATAGCTAGATTCGATCTTATCCACATCAAGAAGCCCTTCAACCCGATAGCTCATCTGTTCAAAATAAACCTCAGAAGTAGGCGAAGAGGCCCAGTGATAATATAGCCCCTGTTGAAGGGGGCTCAAAGGATACACATCCTCCAGACCGACAGAACTGTCCAGCTTCAGTACATCCTCTATCTCAAGCCCCTTAAAGGTAAGGTCCACAGGGGTCGGATGATGGCCGGTTTCAGATGATAAGATCCCGATAAGGCTGTTCAGACGTGACCGGTAGGCAGAGAGGAGCCCCTGAATTGTTTCCTCATGGAACTGCTCCCTACTGTAATTAATCGAAAGGTTCATACGGCCATCCACCATAAGACCAGAAACAGAAAGTACAGAATCCCGTTCCCGGTGACCGGAAACAGGGCTGCCATGGTAATCCCCGGAAAAACGGAAAAGAGAACTGCCCTGCCCATTGTCCAGCCCAGAGCCAAAGTCCCCAAGGTAATTGAAGCTTATCCCGGGAGATAGACGGTAGTCACATCCGCACAGATAACGGAGGATGCCGTAACCGATGCCCTTATTGGGAACCCGGTGAAGGCTCTCCTTCACCTCGATAAGCTGACGGACTGTATCTGTACGGTAACCCATATCGAAAACAACAGGGTACATCGTGGTAAACCAGCCCACCGTGCGGCTAATATCCGTATCCCCCCCTATATCTTCACGGCCATGACCCTCAAGCTTAACCATAACACGGTCAAGTCCAAAAACATCTGTCAGCCCAAGGCTCAGCGCAGTGAGCAAAATATCATTTATATCGGTACGGTATGAACTATAACACTCCGTAAGCAGGCGCGAAGTCTCCTCCAAACCAAGGGTAAAGGAGCAGGAAGCCCCATCGGAAACAAGATTGCTGCCCCCGGGCTTGTCCATTGGAAGCAGATCCGCACCGGCATCCTCTAACGAAGACCAGTAGGCAGACTCCCCGGACAAGCGCGGACTGAGAGAATAATCCATCTGGACCGATTGCCAATAACCAAAGGAATCAGTTTTAGCTGGAAGGACCAACGCATTGCCCGAGCTGTACTGGCTATAAAGAACCGAAAGATCCTCAAAGAGAATACGCCAGGAAACACCGTCCACAACCAGGTGATGTACCACCAGAAGAAGGCGATCGGAACCGTCGCCCTGAAAAAGACAGGCTTTCAGTAGAGGTCCCGTACCAAGATCTATACCAGACTGAACAGACTCACAGGCTGAAACAAAGGATGCCCCGGGCTCATATGGCAGTATATCCAATGAAAAGCCCTGCTCACTGCCAAGATTCTCCTGAACCCAGCCATGCTCATCCTGAAAGTATACCATACGGAGGCTGTCATGGTGAAGAACAAGGTGCCCAAGGCATGCGCGGAGACCTTCGGGCGAAATAGGCTCACTGCTGCTCAAAAGAACAGACTGGTTATAATGGTGCTTATCCCCAGAGCTGCCTCCAAGGAAATAATGCTGGATAGGGCTCAAGGGAATAACCCCCTGGAAAACCCCCTGGTCTACAGAACGGCTGACAGACCGAACATACAGAGATAGTTCCTCTATGACAGGATAGAGCAAAACATCCTGGATCGTCAGCGAATAACCCTGTTGTTTCAATCGGGAAACCACCTGGATGGATTTTATCGAATCCCCTCCTAAAGCAAAAAAGTCTTCGCGTATGCCAATACCTGCTTTTTTGAGCACGTCCTGATAAACAGAAACCAGTGCACGCTCCGTCTCTGTGCGCGGAGCAACATACTCCCTCCCGCTGCCAAGCTCAAGCCCCTCTGGATCCGGAAGGGAACGGCGGTCCACCTTACCGTTTGGCGTCAGCGGAAGAGAGGCAAGACCCACATAATGGCCGGGAACCATGTACTGGGGAAGGATGCCCCCAAGGTAGCCCCGCAGGACCGATACGTCAAGGCCTTCCGAACCCACCACATAAGCGATAAGGTCCTTATCCCCCGAACTGTTCTCACGTGCAACCACAACACACGAATCAACATCCGCATGACCCTGGAGAACACTCTCGATCTCACCAAGCTCGATCCGGTAACCACGGACCTTCACCTGGTCATCAGCACGCCCAAGGAACTCAATGTTACCGTCAGGCAGCCAGCGCCCGATGTCACCCGTAAGGTACATCAGCTCCCCAGCCAGATAAGGGTTCGGAACAAAACGCTCCGCAGTCAGCTCGGGACGGTTAAGGTAGCCCCGCGCTAGCCCCGCACCGGAAACACAGATCTCACCCGGAATGCCGATACCGCAAAGATGGCCCGAAACGTCAAGTATATAAACACGGCTGTTTGAAATAGGACGCCCGATAGGAATCGATGAAACATCTGGATCAACCTTTTCTATTAGAAACCACGTAGAAAGAGTTGTATTTTCTGCCGGCCCATAAAGGTGTGTTAGCTTAATTTGTTTATTTTGAATCTTAAACTTTTTTACGTGGTTCACAGAAACCTTTTCGCCACCAAAAAATATATTTTTGACATCTGTATCTTCAAGAATTAAATTCTCAGCAAGCACATTAAATAAAGCAGTCGTAACTAAAAATTGGCTTACATTATTGGCTTTAATTACACTTTTTAAGTTATCTAAATCAGTTAAAACATTACTTGGAGTTATGACGATTGATGCACCATTTAAAATAGCTGTAAAAATATCAAACGCAAAACCATCGAAGGAAAAATTCGATAAACTTAAAATAACATCATCTTTTTCAATTAAAATATAATTTGTTTGTCTTATTAAACGCACAACACCCTTTTGTTCAATCATTACACCTTTTGGGGTTCCGGTCGAACCCGAAGTGTAGATCACATACGCAAGGTCATCAGCCCCAGAAACTCCTACAGGGTTCTCTGCCGAGGTATCCAGACCTGATAGCTGGATATCGACAGCGAAAAGTTCGCCCGGAAAAGATTCCAGACCAAAGACATATTCGGTCTGCGTGAGAAGGATTCCGCATCCACTGTCCTTTAGCATGTAATCAATCCGCTCCCGGGGATAGTCAGGGTCGATGGGAACATAGGCCCCTCCAGATTTAAGAACACCCAGAATAGAAACGATCAGCAAATCACTGCGGTCCTGAAGGATCCCCACAAGATCGCCCGCACCGATGCCATGGACCTCCCGGAGATAATGGGCAAGACGGTTGGAAAGCATGTTCAGTTCGCTGTAGCTCAGACGCACTGAACCAAAAACTACTGCTGTATGCTCGGGGCAGAGCAGAACCTGCTCCTCGAAAAGATCAACTATACTGCGGTCCCGCGGATAGTCTGAACCTGTCGAATTGAAATCCCCCAATAACAGCGAACGCTCCACAGTACCAAGGTAATCAATATCCCCAACGGGAGCATCCGGACTGGACAACAGGCCGGAAAGGAGATGCTCAAAATGGCCAGACATACGCAACATCGCCGGCTCATCATAAATGTCACTGTTGTATTCAAGATTAAAAGCAAGGTGATGTCCTACCCAGTAAAATTTGAAGGTCAAGTCAAATTTACTAATCTGATATTGCTTAGTATTATGGTTGGAAATGGAAATTCCTTGTATATTTTTAGAGGTTTCGCTTTCTTCATTTTGCAAAACTACCATAATATCAAACAGGGGGCTCCTGCTCATGTCACGCTGCAGGTGAAGTTCTTCCAGCAGCTCATCGAACGGATAGGCCTGGTGCTCATAGGCCCCAAGGCTTACCCACGGACATGGTCAACCAGTTCAAGAAAACTATCCGAACCCGAAAAACGGCTCCGTAGTGCTACCGTATTCACATAGAAACCGATCTGGTCCTCAAGGTCAGAATGCTCACGACCGGCCATAGGCGTACCTATGATCAGATCGCTCTGGCCGCTGTAGCGGTATAGCAGAACATTAACGCACGCCAGTAGGCCCATGAAAAGCGTAGCGCCCCGTTCCTGGCTCAAAGATCTCAGGCCACTGCTCAGATCTGAACCGAGCATACGGTGTACAACACCACCATTGTATGTCTTTACCGATGGGCGGGCTCGGCCACCTAAGAGCTCAAGAACAGGAAGCTCACCCGACAGATGGTCCAGCCAGTAGGAACGGTGTTCCTCATAACGGGAACCCGACAACTCGGCCTGCTGCCAGGCGGCGTAATCCCGGTACTGGATACGCAAGGGAGGCAAAGCGTTCTCTTCACCAAGAACATAACTGTTGTAGAGAGAAAGAAGCTCACGGATAAGTATACCCATGCTCCAGCCATCGCTTATGATATGGTGCATCACATAGGTGAAGACCCAGCGGTCCTGCGATACACGGTAAAGACCAGCCCGGAAAAGAGGGCCTGACGAAAGATCAAAGGGACGAACAAAATCGGACTCGACAACCGAATCGACAAAAGAAGCATCTTTTCCCTGAAGGTCCCGCTGCTCAAGAAAGAAACCGCTCTCAGACGAAGTAAGAACAACCTGACGGACAACACCCTCACCATCCTCCCGGAAAACCGTACGCAGGATCTCATGCCGCTCCTGCAGCTGTGAAAAACTGTGAAAAAGACCATCCGCGTTCACCGAACCGCTGAAAACATAAACACCGGGCATATTGTATGCCACATTCGCCTCAGGAAACTGGCTCAATATCCATAATCGGCGCTGGGACGATGACAAAGCATAAGAACCAGATCCGGGAACAGCGGAAATGAAAGAAAAAGAATCCTTTTGGGCCTGCTCAATTAGCATCGACTGCTCTTCAAGCAGCGGATGTTCAAAAAAATCTTTCAGGGCAAGCCGTATGTCCATTTTTTTGTGTATCTGTCCGCTAAGAAGGATAACTTTCAAACTATGCCCCCCAAGCTCGAAGAAGTTGTCTTTTACCCCAATCCCCTCCTTTCCAAGTACATCCTGCCAGATCGAAACCAGTGCACGCTCCGTCTCTGTGCGCGGAGCAACATACTCCCTCCCGCTGCCAAGCTCAAGCCCCTCTGGATCCGGAAGGGAACGGCGGTCCACCTTACCGTTAGTCGTCAGCGGAAGAGAGGCAAGACCCACATAATGGCCGGGAACCATGTACTGGGGAAGGATGCCCCCAAGGTAGCCCCGCAGGACCGATACGTCAAGACCTTCCGAACCCACCACATAAGCGATAAGGTCCTTATCCCCCGAACTGTTCTCACGTGCAACCACAACACACGAATCAACATCCGCATGACCCTGGAGAACACTCTCGATCTCCCCAAGCTCGATCCGGTAACCACGGACCTTCACCTGGTCATCAGCACGCCCCAGGAACTCAATGTTACCGTCAGGCAGCCAGCGCCCGATGTCACCCGTAAGGTACATCAGCTCCCCAGCCAGATAAGGGTTCGGAACAAAACGCTCCGCAGTCAGCTCGGGACGGTTAAGGTAGCCCCGCGCTAGCCCCGCACCGGAAACACAGATCTCACCCGGAATGCCGATACCGCAAAGATGGCCCGAAACGTCAAGTATATAAACACGGCTGTTTGAAATAGGACGCCCGATAGGAATCGATGAAACATTACCGGATATCTCATAGGTCAACGAAAAAGTTGTATTTTCTGTAGGACCATAACCATTTATAAGCTTCAGATAAGGATATACTGAAACTAGCTTGTTAATATGTAAAACAGATAGCCTATCTCCTCCCGCAATCAGTGTTCTCAATCCCCTGAAGATTTCAATATCAGCATCAACCAATTGATTAAGCCACCCGGAAGTAAACCACATCGTGTTAATCCCATGAAGGCGCATTTCTTTTGAAAGCTCTACAGGATCTAATAAAACCGACTGCTTACACAACACCAATATACAACCATTTAACAGCATCCCCCAATACTCGAAAATTGTAGCGTCGAAGGAAATTGAACCTGTGGAAAGAAGTACCTCATCTCCCGAGAAATTTATGTAGTTCGTATTTTTTACTAAACGAACCACATTACTATGTTCGGTTAAAACCCCTTTGGCTAATCCAATAGAACCAGAGGTATACATTACATACGCAAGGTCATCAGCCCCAGAAACTCCTACAGGATTCTCTGCACGGTAATCTTCAGAACAGGAAACAAAACGGCTGATCTCATCCGAATCCAGAACAGCACGGCATCCACTGTCCTTTAGCATGTAATCAATCCGATCCCGGGATAGTCAGGGTCGATGGGAACATAGGCCCCTCCAGATTTAAGAACACCCAGAATAGAAACGATCAGCAAATCACTGCGGTCCTGAAGGATCCCCACAAGATCGCCCGCACCGATGCCATGGACCTCCCGGAGATAATGGGCAAGACGGTTGGAAAGCATGTTCAGTTCGCTGTAGCTCAGACGCACTGAACCAAAAACTACTGCTGTATGCTCGGGGCAGAGCAGAACCTGCTCCTCGAAAAGATCAACTATACTGCGGTCCCGCGGATAGTCTGAACCTGTCGAATTGAAATCCCCCAATAACAGCGAACGCTCCACAGTACCAAGGTAATCAATATCCCCAACGGGAGCATCCGGACTGGACAGCAGGCCGGAAAGGAGATGCTCAAAATGGCCAGTCATACGCAACATCGCCGGCTCATCATAAATGTCACTGTTGTATTCAAGATTAAAAGCAATGCCATCCGATAATTCTGAAAAACTAAATTGCAAATCAAACTTGCTGATGATGTTTTTTATTGGCTTATATGAATCTACTAAAAAACCATTAGGCTTTTCTCTAGTTTTCGAAACCTGTCCATCATTACTAAGAACCACCATAACATCAAACAGGGGACTTCTGCTCATGTCACGCTGCAGGTGAAGTTCTTCCAGCAGCTCATCGAACGGATAGGCCTGGTGCTCATAGGCCCCAAGGCTTACCCCACGGACATGGTCAACCAGTTCAAGAAAACTGTCCGAACCCGAAAAACGGCTCCGTAGTGCTACCGTATTCACATAGAAACCGATCTGGTCCTCAAGGTCAGAATGCTCACGACCGGCCATAGGCGTACCTATGATCAGATCGCTCTGGCCGCTGTAGCGGTATAGCAGAACATTAACGCACGCCAGTAGGCCCATGAAAAGCGTAGCGCCCCGTTCCTGGCTCAAAGATCTCAGGCCACTGCTCAGATCTGAACCGAGCATACGGTGTACAACACCACCATTGTATGTCTTTACCGATGGGCGGGCTCGGCCACCTAAGAGCTCAAGAACAGGAAGCTCACCCGACAGATGGTCCAGCCAGTAGGAACGGTGTTCCTCATAACGGGAACCCGACAACTCGGCCTGCTGCCAGGCGGCGTAATCCCGGTACTGGATACGCAAGGGAGGCAAAGCGTTCTCTTCACCAAGAACATAACTGTTGTAGAGAGAAAGAAGCTCACGGATAAGTATACCCATGCTCCAGCCATCGCTTATGATATGGTGCATCACATAGGTGAAGACCCAGCGGTCCTGCGATACACGGTAAAGACCAGCCCGGAAAAGAGGGCCTGACGAAAGATCAAAGGGACGAACAAAATCGGACTCAACAACCGAATCGACAAAAGAAGCATCTTTTCCCTGAAGGTCCCGCTGCTCAAGAAAGAAACCGCTCTCAGACGAAGTAAGAACGACCTGACGGACAACACCCTCACCATCCTCCCGGAAAACCGTACGCAGGATCTCATGCCGCTCCTGCAGCTGTGAAAAACTGTGAAAAAGACCATCCGCGTTCACCGAACCGCTGAAAACATAAACACCGGGCATATTGTATGCCACATTCGCCTCAGGAAACTGGCTCAATATCCATAATCGGCGCTGGGACGATGACAAAGCATAAGAACCAGTTTGAAAGTCAATCTTTGGAATTTTTGTATCAACTGTATGAGTTGAAAGATAATTGATTAGCTCTTCTCTGTATAGCAACACCTCTTTCCTGATCAGATCATCTACAGAATTCTCGTGTGTGTGAATTTTTAGCCGTCCACCTTCAAGAAAGATAGAAATGTTATTTTGGGCTAATTTTAAAATCAAGTCAATTGCGTTCTTCATATCTCAAAAGTATTTCCGTTAGTTAAATCAGACTGTGGTTTTGATAGCCATTGGTTAGCTTTTATAACTTCGCTAAGTTTTTCGATTGTAGGATTTGCGAAGATCTCTTTTACACTAATCTTAACACCAAACGCTCTATGTATAGAGGCAACAAGATTTGCAACTTTGAGACTATGCCCTCCTAAATCGAAAAAACTATTCAAAATCCCTATTTTGGGCACATCCAAGATATTTTGCCAAATGTCAATTAGTCTACTCTGTATTTCGTCACCTGGACCAATAAATTCAATAAGATCATTAGATAATGATATATTTAATAACAACGATCTTTTATCAACCTTTCCATTATGATTTAAAGGAATGCTTGAAACCGGAATAAAAAAATCCGGTTGCATATAATCAGGTAAAAATCTAGTCAAGGATTGATTAAGATATAAGTTAAAAGAACTGAGACTATACCACTCCTTTTTATCTTTACCGATTTGAATTTTCCTAGGAATATTGTCATTAAAAGACTGAGAAAAGGCAAAAATATTATATAGTTTAGTGTTCGTTAAATGTTTACTCTGTTCAACCAAGTAGCTGAAATTTTTCAAAGTCAAAATTTCCCGAATTATGTCGAGTCTTCCGTCAACATCATGAACTTCAATTACAATCTGATTGATTTTTTTCCAATCTTCTTCCGATATCCCATCTAAAACATCTAATTCAGCCATCTCTACATCAATTTTTAAAAGATCTATCTTCGTGATGTTATTTTGAAAAATAACATCTGAAAGACTTTTCAGTTGACATTCGCAAGCTTCAAAATAGAGTTTATCATCAATTAATTCTGCGATCTCTTCTTCATATCTAACACTCAAATCGTTACTATTTCTAAAGTATGTTTTTAGAGTGTTGGGAAGGTCTGCTTCATTAGAATATCTTCCAGAAAAAATACTTGCGTTTGGATAATAATTTAACGCAACTGTTTCACTTTTTCTCGAAATACCAAAATTGAAGACTCGAAAATCACCTCGATACAATTCAGTATTGAGTTTTAATATCTCAAATATTGCAGGGATTGGCTCAAATGCGAATATTTTTAAATTTGGAGCTTGTAGGTTAGCATAAATACTGAATAAACCAACATTTGCACCAATGTCTATTATTGTATTCCCCTCAGAAAGTACAATTCCATGTCTATTATAGATAGCATCAGTAAAAATCTCGTTATATAGGTAATGTAGTTCTGACTTATTAGTGGAATAAAAGGACATTTGATCTACCTCATACAAAATCGGGTTACTGAAAGTGGAGCGATTTTTAACAATTCTATTTAAGGTAAAACAACTATTGTTGTCAGTAACATAATATGCCGCGAGGGCATTAGTGCCATCTTTATCTTTTAGGGTCAAAACTTTGGCCTGCTCGATTTCACTTACATTTGACAGTGCATATTCAATTTCACCCAGTTCGATTCTATGACCCCGGACCTTTACCTGGTCATCAGTCCTTCCTAAAAACTCAATATTTCCATCACATAGCCATCTTCCTACGTCTCCCGTTTTATACATCTTTTGTGCTGGGAAGAAGGGATTGGTCACAAATACTTTAGAAGTCAGTTTTTCATTATTATGATATCCCCTAGATAAGCCAACACCACTTATGCAAATTTCACCAGGAACGCCGACCGGACATAACTGATTTCCTCCGTTTAGAATAAAGATTTGGGTATTCCATATTGGTTTTCCAATTAAAATCTTCAAGTCATCTCTACTTGTATCAAAAAATGTTACGTCAATTGCTGCTTCAGTTGGACCATACAAATTATAGATTGGTGTCATAATTTTGGAATACCATTTCTTTGTTGTTGACAATTTGAGTTCTTCTCCACTAGTGATAACTAAACGTAAACTTTCTAGGCTTCGAACCAGCTTATCATCATTAAATACTGAAAACATAAATGAATCCAAAGCGCTTGGCACAAAATGAATACACGAAATTCGATTTCTCTCCACTAGCTTCAACAGCCTCAAAGGAGATACTATGTCTTTCTTATTACAAACAACCATAGATGCTCCGAAACAAATTGGCATCAAAAGTTCCCAAACCGAAACATCGAATGTAAACGATGTTTTTTGCAAAAAAACATCATTGGAAGTAAAGTTATACTTCTGCCACATCCATTCTATTCTGTTTATGATGCTATTGTGCTGAAGCATGCAGCCTTTGGGACTACCGGTTGAACCTGAAGTATACATCAAGTAAATTAAATCTGTCGGTTGATTTACTCTAGGCAAATCATGATCTGTCCCTGTCTTATCTACAGCCTTAAATCTATTCAGAAAGGACCTGTCAATTATTAATTTGCAATTGGAATCGTCTTTAATAAAATCAATCCGTTCTCTTGGAAAATCAACATCTATTGGAACATAAGCGGCACCTGTTTTTATAACTGCTAAAATTGAAACAATAATCCATTCGCTTCTTTGTAGAGCTATCCCAATAAAATCTCCACGTTTTATTCGATAATTATCTATTAAAAAAAAGGCCAATTGATTCGATATGGTATCTAGCTTTCTATAGCTTAGTTTTTGGGTTCCAAAATGTACAGCAACATTCTCTGGATTTTGAATTACCTGCTGTTGAAAAAGTTCGATCAAAGTTCGTTCATTTGAATAAGGTGCCGCTGGTGGATTGAATCGATATAGTATTTCCTCCTGTTCAGTTGATGATAGATAATTTAAAGAACTGAAGCGTAAATCTGGAGTCAAAATCAGAGCGGATAGAATCGCGGAATATGTCTTACAAAATTTCTCTGAACTAAAATTGGATTTTAATTTTTTGTTTAGACTAACACCGATACCGAATTGCCCCCCAGTGACATTGACCGTAAAATCTAAATAAGTATTCGTTTTACCAAAACTGCCGATCTCCATTTTTGATAACATTTTTTCATTTTCTTTTTCTTCGTGTAGGATATCGTTATAGCTGTGGAAATCGACATAGTTAAAAATCACATCGAAGAATGGATTACCTGATTTCGATGGTTTGTCCTCACCCTTTGCAATTTCTAACAGGCTCAATCTTTCGTAGGCTTTTAGCTCAATTAATTTCTGGTTAATATCAGCCATAAAGGAAGAACAGGATTTGTCCTCATCAAATTTTACCCTGAAAGGAATTGTATTTAGAAAGCAACCTAAGATCTTGTCACTATCCTCACATGTTGGACGCGTATTGGTTACAACACCTGTGATTACTTCTTCTCCGTATTCCAGAACCTTTAACAGGTAAACAAACGCACTTAATGCAACTGATTTGACGCTAATCTTTGATTTTTGTGCAAAATCTGTTATTGCCGCAACAGTATCGCTGTCCACAGAGAATGAGTAGCGCTCCGTCTCCTCCTCACCCGCAAAGATGTCTAAGCGTGTATGCCCTTCCAATTCCTTTTTCCAGAAAGATTTTATAGAAACATTGCTCTTGTCTAGTTCATGTTGGAGTATAAAATCTCTATAACTTGTTTTTAGCTTGTCTGGCCTATAATCAGGTTCCTTTTCTAAACGTAAATATAAATTATTCAGTTCAGTCAAAAACATGGATTCACTCCATCCGTCTATTATCGCATGGTGGGACTGAAAAACAAACACTAACTCATTTTCACCTAAATTAAAAACATTCATCTGCCAAAGAGGAGCCCTTGATATATCGTTAAAACTGCCTATTTCCGCCTTCATAAACTCCTGTATAGCAATTTCCTGTTCTCCCCTTGAAATATCTGATATATTTTCATAGGTCAATGGGATTGATACTTTTTTATAGACGATTTGAATTTCAGTTTCGTAATCTGTAAGATTGAATCCGGTTCTCAAAATAGAATGTTTTTCAATAAGAAAGTCTAATGCGGAAGAGAAACGACCGATGTCAAAATCGCTGAAAATTTTTCTCTGAACCATTTGATCATGGTAAACGCTGGAGTCCCGATTTAAAACCGATCCATATGTCATTCCCTTCTCAATATCGCTCATTGGGTAGATATCTTCTATATTTTCCTTATCTAAAAAGTTATCTACAGAAAGAATTTTAAGCTTGAGCTCTTCAATCCAATTATCGATCTCCAGTAATCGCAGCCCATTATCTTCACGAATCATATGTCCCAGAGAAGACTGATTTAGTATACTCTCAATAGTTCCCCCTTTGTAAACTTCTGATATGCTCAGATCAATATGCATGGTATTACGAAACTCACTTATTATTCGCAGGATCTTTATAGAATCCCCCCCAAGTTCGAAAAAGTTGTCTTTTACCCCAATCCCCTCCTTTCCAAGTACATCCTGCCAGATCGAAACCAGTGCACGCTCCGTCTCTGTGCGCGGAGCAACATACTCCCTCCCGCTGCCAAGCTCAAGCCCCTCTGGATCCGGAAGGGAACGGCGGTCCACCTTACCGTTTGGCGTCAGCGGAAGAGAGGCAAGCCCCACATAATGGCCGGGAACCATGTACTGGGGAAGCATGCCCCCAAGGTAGCCCCGCAGGACCGATACGTCAAGGCCTTCCGAACCCACCACATAAGCGATAAGGTCCTTATCCCCCGAACTGTTCTCACGCGCAACCACAACACACGAATCAACATCCGCATGACCCTGGAGAACACTCTCGATCTCCCCAAGCTCGATCCGGTAACCACGGACCTTCACCTGGTCATCAGCACGCCCCAGGAACTCAATGTTACCGTCAGCCAGCCAGCGGCCGATGTCACCCGTAAGGTACATCAGCTCCCCAGCCAGATAAGGGTTCGGAACAAAACGCTCCGCAGTCAGCTCGGGACGGTTAAGGTAGCCCCGCGCTAGTCCTGCACCGGAAACACAGATCTCACCCGGAATGCCGATACCGCAAAGATGGCCCGAAACGTCAAGTATATAAACACGGCTGTTTGAAATAGGACGCCCGATAGGAATTAAGCGAACATTAGTGAGTTTATCTATAACTTTAAATACTGAAACACAAATACTACACTCAGTTGGGCCATAGGCATTGAAATAGTTTCCGTATTTCGAAAATTCTTTAGCATCTTGTAAATCTGCGGATTCACCAGCAGAAATTAATGTATCGAGAGTTTTGATTTTATCCAAATTAAGCAATCGAAGGTAAGATGGTGGAAGGGTTAGAATATCAATCACATTGACCTGAAGATAATCTTCAAATAATGACGGGTCCAATTTAGTGACCTCTTCGACAACAAAAAGGGTTCCACCCGATGTCAGTATAATAAATATCTCTGAAACAGAAGCATCAAACGACGATGAAGCGAACTGAATCCCCGAAGCTTTTGCCTTAATCTTAAATGTCTTTATTTGGCTTAAAATTGTATTTACAATAGCTCCATGTTCAATCATTACACCCTTTGGGATTCCCGTGGAACCCGAAGTGTAGATCACATACGCAAGGTCATCAGCCCCAGAAACTCCTACAGGGTTTTCTGCCGAGGTATCCAGACCAGATAGCTGGATATCGACAGCGAAAAGTTCGCCCGGAAAAGACTCCAGACCAAAGACATATTCGGTCTGCGTGAGAAGGATTCCGCATCCACTATCCTTTAGCATGTAATCAATCCGATCCCGGGGATAGTCAGGGTCGATGGGAACATAGGCCCCTCCAGATTTAAGAACACCCAGAATAGAAACGATCAGCAAATCACTGCGGTCCTGAAGGATCCCCACAAGATCGCCCGCACCGATGCCATGGACCTCCCGGAGATAATGGGCAAGACGGTTGGAAAGCATGTTCAGTTCGCTGTAGCTCAGACGCGCTGAACCATAAACTACTGCTGTATGCTCGGGGCAGAGCAGAACCTGCTCCTCGAAAAGATCAACTATACTGCGGTCCCGCGGATAGTCTGAACCTGTCGAATTGAAATCCCCCAATAACAGCGAACGCTCCACAGTACCAAGATAATCAATATCCCCAACGGGAGCATCTGGACTGGACAGCAGGCCGGAAAGGAGATGCTCAAAATGGCCGGACATACGCAACATCGCCGGCTCATCATAAATGTCACTGTTGTAGACAATACTTAATCCTAACTTCTCATTGTTATCGACAAAACTAAAAACAATATCAAACCGACTCGTTTTCAAGCTTACATCGTATTTTTCTACATTTAGCTCAGAAAGATTCCTGTTTTCTTCTTTGATTTCATTTAAGACAACCTGAACATCAAACAGGGGACTTCTGCTCATGTCACGCTGCAGGTGAAGTTCTTCCAGCAGCTCATCGAACGGATAGGCCTGGTGCTCATAGGCCCCAAGGCTTACCCCACGGACATGGTCAACCAGTTCAAGAAAACTGTCCGAACCCGAAAAACGGCTCCGTAGTGCTACCGTATTCACATAGAAACCGATCTGGTCCTCAAGGTCAGAATGCTCACGACCGGCCATAGGCGTACCTATGATCAGATCGCTCTGGCCGCTGTAGCGGTATAGCAGAACATTAACGCATGCCAGTAGGCCCATGAAAAGCGTAGCGCCCCGTTCCTGGCTCAAAGATCTCAGGCCACTGCTCAGATCTGAACCCAGCATACGGTGTACAACACCACCATTGTATGTCTTTACCGATGGGCGGGCTCGGCCGCCTAAGAGCTCAAGAACTGGAAGCTCACCCGACAGATGGTCCAGCCAGTAGGAACGGTGTTCCTCATAACGGGAACCCGACAATTCGGCCTGCTGCCAGGCGGCGTAATCCCGGTACTGGATACGCAAGGGAGGCAAAGCGTTCTCTTCACCAAGAACATAACTGTTGTAGAGAGAAAGAAGCTCACGGATAAGTATACCCATGCTCCAGCCATCGCTTATGATATGGTGCATCACATAGGTGAAGACCCAGCGGTCCTGCGATACACGGTAAAGACCAGCCCGGAAAAGAGGGCCTGACGAAAGATCAAAGGGACGAACAAAATCGGACTCAACAACCGAATCGACAAAAGAAGCATCTTTTCCCTGAAGGTCCCGCTGCTCAAGAAAGAAACCGCTCTCAGACGAAGTAAGAACGACCTGACGGACAACACCCTCACCATCCTCCCGGAAAACCGTACGCAGGATCTCATGCCGCTCCTGCAGCTGTGAAAAACTGTGAAAAAGACCATCCGCGTTCACCGAACCGCTGAAAATATAAACACCGGGCATATTGTATGCCACATTCGCCTCAGGAAACTGGCTCAATATCCATAATCGGCGCTGGGACGATGACAAAGCATAAGAATTAGTTTGAAAGTCAATCTTTGGAATTTTTGTATCAGAATATGTATACGTAGCTAACAAATACTGAATGATATTTTGTTTGTTATTCTTAATTTCGTTTATCAAAGATGCACTAGTTTTTCCTTTAGGAAATTTAACAATCAGTTCATCGTTTACTAATTTCAGCAAAACATTATGACTTTTTAGTTTAGTTAGAAGTTCTTTCACCATAGGAATAAAAATTTGATTAGAAATGTTGGGACATCAAGTTCTAGTATGATACCACTCGATAATAGAGTCTTTGAGGGCTTTTCAAAGTTTAATCTCGTCGTAACCATTTCCATGGTCGTCTATTTTTGATGTGTTTAGCCATAGATCTAAGCTAATAGCTTCCATTAAAGCACTAATAGTTGGTTCCATCAAGACTCCTTCAAATTTCAGGTTGATATTGAACCGTTTTCTAACGGCCATAATTAGTTTGGTAATTCTTATACTATCTCCCCCCAATTCAAAGAAGTCATCATTAATTCCTACAGAATCATGCTTCAAGATGCTTTGCCAAATTTCTACCATTGCCATTTCAAGCTCATTTCTGGCAGCTACATATTCTCTTCTCTTTCCTTTGGTTTTTTCGGGTTCAGGTAAATTCCTCTTATCTATCTTACCTGTTGGACCGATAGGTAATTTCTCTAAGAATACGTATTTATTTGGAACCATATAGCCCGGAAGATAACTCAGCAAATACTTCTTGATCTCATTGATATCAAAGAGTTCACTGGTTTCGATATATGCCACGAGTTCCCTTTCCTCAGAGTCCAATTCACTAACAGATACCACTGCCTCATTAATATTATTGAAGCCACGCAAAGCTATTTCAATTTCTTCTAATTCGACTCTGTATCCATTTATCTTTACCTGATCATCTTCCCTCCTCAAGTACTCTATATTTCCATTCGAATCCCATCGTCCTACATCACCACTTCGGTACATCATCCCCTTGCCAAAATAAATATCCTTGAGAAACCTTTCCTCAGTGAGGTCAGGCAGGCCGCGATAACCCTTTGCAACATGCATCCCACCAATATAAATTTCCCCCTCAACTCCAATTGGTGCTAAATTCATGTGTTTATCCAAAATATAAATGTTAGTGTTATCCACAGGTCTACCTATGCTTGCTTTTTCTGGGATCTCTTGGTTTGAAAAACTATAGGTAATACCAGTAACGACATGGGTTTCAGATGGACCGTATAAATTTTGAATCATGACATTTGGATTATTCAACAAAAAATCTCTGATTCCCCCAATAATAAAAAGTTGTTCCCCAGCACAAATAATCCTACTCAACTGATGGTTTAAAAATTCACCTAAAGATCTATCAAAAAAGGTTCTCAAAATAGCACAAGGAATAGAAACTATTGTGATGTTATTCTCTTTTATATATTTCCTCAAACCAAACATATCTGAACGCAGGTAATTACTTAATATATGAAGCTCGCTGCCGGTGCAGAGACTATAGAACACATCATAAATAGACATGTCGAAATTGAAGGAAGAAAACTGCAAATATTTATCAGGTCCATTAGAACTATTGTCTGATATAGCCCAATTAATTAGATTGAAGAGTGTAAGATGGCTCTGTTCTATCCCTTTTGGCTGACCTGTTGAACCCGATGTATGGATTATATATGATGATTGATTAGCGGTAATCACAGTTTTCAAATCCTTTGAATTCTCATTTTGTAAAAATTCATAAGTTGGAAATAAAACAATGTTGGGACAAATATGTGAAAAATCGCTATTTGATGAATCCCTTAGAAGAAAGGTAATTCCACTCTTCTTTATTATCTGTTCTATTCGGATGGAAGGATACGAATCATCAATAGGAACGTAAATACATCCTAGCCTCAATACTGAAAGCATACACAAAACACTCCATAATGAGCGCTCAAGAAGTACTCCGATACATTCACCTTCTGTTACACCTGAAGACAGAATATAGTTACATAATTGGTTACTTTTTACATTTAGCTCTGCATAAGTTAAACGCTCCTCTTCAAAAACTATCGCAACAGAGGAAGGATTAAGCCAAACTTGCTTATCGAAAAGATCCAAAACAGTCATCTTCCCATCATAAGGAATGTAAGGCGGGTTGAACTGATACAATAATTTTTCCCGTTCAGTTGACGATAGATAGTTTAAAGAACTAAGGGATAAACCTGAATTAAAAATAAGAGCTGATAAAATTGAGGAATATATATTACAAAATCTCTCGGCGCCAAAGTTGGATTTTAGCTTTTTGCTTAGATTAACACCAATACCAAATTGCCCCCCGTGACATTGACCGTAAAATCTAAATAAGTATTAGTGCGGTCGTTACCAAAAAGATTAATTGACTCAACATTTTCGTTATCTTTTTCTTCGTGTAGGATATCGTTATAGCTGTGGAAATCGACATAGTTAAAAATCACATCGAAGAATGGATTAACTGATTTAGATGGTTTATCCTCACCCTTTGCAATTTCTAACAGGCTCAATCTTTCGTAGGCTTTTAGCTCAATTAATTTCTGGTTAATATCAGCCATAAAGGAAGAACAGGATTTGTCCTCATCAAATTTTACCCTGAAAGGAATTGTATTTAGAAAGCAACCTAAGATCTTGTCACTATCCTCACATGTTGGACGCGTATTGGTTACAACACCTGTGATTACTTCTTCTCCGTATTCCAGAACCTTTAACAGGTAAACAAACGCACTTAATGCAACTGATTTGACGCTAATCTTTGATTTTTGTGCAAAATCTGTTATTGCCGCAACAGTATCGCTGTCCACAGAGAATGAGTAGCGCTCCGTCTCCTCCTCACCCGCAAAGATGTCTAAGCGTGTATGCCCTTCCAATTCCTTTTTCCAGAAAGATTTTATAGAAACATTGCTCTTGTCTAGTTCATGTTGGAGTATAAAATCTCTATAACTTGTTTTTAGCTTGTCTGGCCTATAATCAGGTTCCTTTTCTAAACGTAAATATAAATTATTCAGTTCAGTCAAAAACATGGATTCACTCCATCCGTCTATTATCGCATGGTGGGACTGAAAAACAAACACTAACTCATTTTCACCTAAATTAAAAACATTCATCTGCCAAAGAGGAGCCCTTGATATATCGTTAAAACTGCCTATTTCCGCCTTCATAAACTCCTGTATAGCAATTTCCTGTTCTCCCCTTGAAATATCTGATATATTTTCATAGGTCAATGGGATTGATACTTTTTTATAGACGATTTGAATTTCAGTTTCGTAATCTGTAAGATTGAATCCGGTTCTCAAAATAGAATGTTTTTCAATAAGAAAGTCTAATGCGGAAGAGAAACGACCGATGTCAAAATCGCTGAAAATTTTTCTCTGAACCATTTGACTATGGTAAACGCTGGAGTCCCGATTTAAAACAGATCCATATGTCATTCCCTTCTCAATATCGCTCATTGGGTAGATATCTTCTATATTTTCCTTATCTAAAAAGTTATCTACAGAAAGAATTTTAAGCTTGAGCTCTTCAATCCAATTATCGATCTCCTGTAATCGCAGCCCATTATCTTCACGAATCATATGTCCCAAGGAAAACTGATTTAGTATATTCTCAATAGTTCCCCTTTGTAAACTTCTGATATGTTCAGATCAATATGCATGGCATTACGAAACTCACTTATCATTCGCAGGATCTTTATAGAATCCCCCCAAGTTCGAAAAAGCTGTCTTTTACCCCAATCCCCTCCTTTCCAAGTACATCCTGCCAGATCGAAACCAGTGCACGCTCCGTCTCTGTGTGCGGAGCAACATACTCCCTCCCGCTGCCAAGCTCAAGCCCCTCTGGATCCGGAAGGGAACGGCGGTCCACCTTACCATTCGAAGTCAGCGGGAGCGTGGACAGACGAACATAATGACCGGGAACCATGTACTGGGGAAGGATGCCCGTAAGGTAGCCCCGGAGAGCCGATACATCAAGACCATCCGAACCCACCATATAAGCGATAAGGTCCTTATCCCCCGAACTGTTCTCACGAGCAACCACCACGCACGAATCAATATCCGCATGCCTCTGGAGAACATTCTCGATCTCCCCAAGCTCGATCCGGTAACCACGGACCTTCACCTGGTCATCAGCACGTCCCAGGAACTCAATGTTACCGTCAGGCAGCCAGCGGCCGATATCACCTGTAAGGTACATCCTATTATAATCCTTGGTGAAGGGATTTTTCTTTTTAGTTCCATGAAAAACATGTAGTGTATAATCCTGCAAACCATTCTTGCTTTGAACGGTATTCTTTATTTTATGAATCTGTATATCATTAATATCAAAATCGATTAAAGTAGCAAGGAGATAATATTTATCTTCTCTTTCATTGTTGCCGGGGGAAATCTTATTTTCTTTTCTTGTATACCTATCAATACTTTGATCCAGTCCATCTTCAAATTCTATTACCGGCAATAATGTTCCTAAAATAAATTCACCGCCTTCTCTAAGCAATAAAGACATGTTTTGAATTAAATTTAAGGGATATTGTACTCTATCTAAAGTTAGTATACTAACAACAACGTCAAAAGAAGCATGAGTTAACCCTTTCTGAGAAAAAAAATCGTTTGACTTACAATCTATTCTAGAACTAATACAATTAATATCTTTTCCTAATAAATTTTGGACAAAGAAGGGGTTAGTATCAATACCTACAATATTTTTAAATCCATGTTTTTGGATGTTTATCAATAATTCTCCATTTCCACATCCTAGGTCAACAATCTTTGATGATGTCGATAATGTAACACCTAGGATTTTTTGTAACAAATCCCATGTAATTCCTTCAGAATGATAATTGTTTAGTTTTCCTTCGTAATAGTATCTTATAAACCCCTGTTTGAATTCCTCATCGTGAAAGTTTTCTCTAATAATTTGTAGGGTTTTCTCTCTTAATTCATGATCAAAGCAATGTCTAACGTCCGAAATAACTTCTTCAACAGTATTAGTTTCAATCAGTTTATTCACTAAATTGATTGTCTCTGTAGCTTTAGATACATTTATTGAACGTAAAGCTATTTCCTGAACAAGCTCATCCTTATCAAAACATATTTCGTTTAAATAGAAATAATTTGGTATAAATGCTTTAAAAGTTTTCTCTGTATCATTAAAATAACCTCTTGCAACACCTGGTCCACTTAAATAGATTCCACCATATGCGTTAATAGGGGCCAAGTTCAAATATGGATCTAAAATATAGGTTTTAAGGTTAAACCTAGGTTTCCCAATGGGCACAGTATCAACGCCTACCTCACCATGCCATACATGTGAGTAAACAGTATATTCCGTCGGCCCATAGCCGTTTATAAAATAACAATTATTTTTCCAGGCATTAAACAGTTCTGCCGAACATTTTTCACCAACAGATATGATTTTGGGATTAGTATACAATTCACGCGGATTTAATTGTTTTAGCAAGGATGGAACTGTTACAACAATATCAATATTATGTTCGTTTATAATGTTTATCAGATTAAAGAATTCACGATTTTCAATAATAATTAGTTCACATCCATTAGTAAGTGACATTATGATTTCTCCAACGGATGCATCGAAACTCAATGACCCCATTTGAGATATCCTATTTCCAATTTTTAAATTAAAATATTTTTTCTGCCAAACCGATAGATCAACCAAAGCTCCATGTTCAATCATTACACCTTTTGGGGTTCCGGTCGAACCCGAAGTGTAGATCACATACGCAAGGTCATCAGCCCCAGAAACTCCTACAGGGTTCTCTGCCGAGGTATCCAGACCTGACAGCTGGATATCGACAGCGAAAAGTTCGCCCGGAAAAGACTCCAGACCAAAGACATATTCGGTCTGCGTGAGAAGGGTTTTGGGGTTTGTTTCCTTTAGCATGTAATCAATCCGATCCCGGGGATAGTCAGGGTCGATGGGAACATAGGCCCCTCCAGATTTAAGAACACCCAGAATAGAAACGATCAGCAAATCACTGCGGTCCTGAAGGATTCCCACAAGATCGCCCGCACCGATGCCATGGACCTCCCGGAGATAATGGGCAAGACGGTTGGAAAGCATGTTCAGTTCGCTGTAGCTCAGACGCACTGAACCAAAAACTACTGCTGTATGCTCGGGGCAGAGCAGAACCTGCTCCTCGAAAAGATCAACTATACTGCGGTCCCGCGGATAGTCTGAACCTGTCGAATTGAAATCCCCCAATAACAGCGAACGCTCCACAGTACCAAGGTAATCAATATCCCCAACGGGAGCATCTGGACTGGACAGCAGGCCGGAAAGGAGATGCTCAAAATGGCCGGACATACGCAACATCGCCGGCTCATCATAAATGTCACTGTTGTAGACAATACTTAATCCTAACTTCTCATTGTTATCGACAAAACTAAAAACAATATCAAACCGACTCGTTTTCAAGCTTACGTCGTATTTTTCGACATTTAGCTCAGAAAGATTTCTGTTTTCTTCTTTGATTTCATTTAAGACAACCTGAACATCAAACAGGGGACTTCTGCTCATGTCACGCTGCAGGTGAAGTTCTTCCAGCAGCTCATCGAACGGATAGGCCTGGTGCTCATAGGCCCCAAGGCTTACCCCACGGACATGGTCAACCAGTTCAAGAAAACTGTCCGAACCCGAAAAACGGCTCCGTAGTGCTACCGTATTCACATAGAAACCGATCTGGTCCTCAAGGTCAGAATGCTCACGACCGGCCATAGGCGTACCTATGATCAGATCGCTCTGGCCGCTGTAGCGGTATAGCAGAACATTAACGCACGCCAGTAGGCCCATGAAAAGCGTAGCGCCCCGTTCCTGGCTCAAAGATCTCAGGCCACTGCTCAGATCTGAACCGAGCATACGGTGTACAACACCACCATTGTATGTCTTTACCGATGGGCGGGCTCGGCCACCTAAGAGCTCAAGAACAGGAAGCTCACCCGACAGATGGTCCAGCCAGTAGGAACGGTGTTCCTCATAACGGGAACCCGACAACTCGGCCTGCTGCCAGGCGGCGTAATCCCGGTACTGGATACGCAAGGGAGGCAAAGCGTTCTCTTCACCAAGAACATAACTGTTGTAGAGAGAAAGAAGCTCACGGATAAGTATACCCATGCTCCAGCCATCGCTTATGATATGGTGCATCACATAGGTGAAGACCCAGCGGTCCTGCGATACACGGTAAAGACCAGCCCGGAAAAGAGGGCCTGACGAAAGATCAAAGGGACGAACAAAATCGGACTCAACAACCGAATCGACAAAAGAAGCATCTTTTCCCTGAAGGTCCCGCTGCTCAAGAAAGAAACCGCTCTCAGACGAAGTAAGAACGACCTGACGGACAACACCCTCACCATCCTCCCGGAAAACCGTACGCAGGATCTCATGCCGCTCCTGCAGCTGTGAAAAACTGTGAAAAAGACCATCCGCGTTCACCGAACCGCTGAAAACATAAACACCGGGCATATTGTATGCCACATTCGCCTCAGGAAACTGGCTCAATATCCATAATCGGCGCTGGGACGATGACAAAGCATAAGAACCAGATCCGGGAACAGCGGAAATGACAGAAAAAGAATCCTTTTGGGCTTTGAGAATATGTTCAATTAGCAGTAGCTTATATTTATTGATACGGAATTTCAAATCCTGATTAATTACTCCAGCTTTCGCATCTACGATCAACCGCCCTTCGCTTACAGATACAATTGCATTCAATGATTTTAAGGTCTGCAAAATTTCTTCTATCCCATCAATATTATTTCTTATCATATATTTAATTATAGATTTGTTAAATAATTATAAAACACCCAATTCAAATTAAAATATGAATCGTTCATTATCAGAAGTTAAACTATTGGTATCGTTAGTATTCTTCAACCAAAACTGAATTTCAATTTTTCGTGCAAATTCATCTAAAACTGGATACACAAGAATTTCATTAAAATTTACTTCTATCCTAAATCTGTTCCTCAACTTAATAATTATTTTGAGTATACTTAAGCTATTTCCCCCAAGCTCGAAGAAGTTGTCTTTTACCCCAATCCCCTCCTTTCCAAGTACATCCTGCCAGATCGAAACCAGTGCACGCTCCGTCTCTGTGCGCGGAGCAATATACTCCCTCCCGCTGCCAAGCTCAAGCCTCTCTGGATCCGGAAGGGAACGGCGGTCCACCTTACCGTTTGGCGTCAGCGGAAGAGAGGCAAGCCCCACATAGTGGCCGGGAACCATGTACTGGGGAAGGATGCCCCAAGGTAGCCCCGCAGGACCGATACGTCAAGGCCTTCCGAACCCACCACATAAGCGATAAGGTCCTTATCCCCCGAACTGTTCTCACGCGCAACCACAACACACGAATCAACATCCGCATGACCCTGGAGAACACTCTCGATCTCCCCAAGCTCGATCCGGTAACCACGGACCTTCACCTGGTCATCAGCACGCCCCAGGAACTCAATGTTACCGTCAGCCAGCCAGCGGCCGATGTCACCCGTAAGGTACATCAGCTCCCCAGCCAGATAAGGGTTCGGAACAAAACGCTCCGCAGTCAGCTCGGGACGGTTAAGGTAGCCCCGCGCTAGCCCCGCACCGGAAACACAGATCTCACCCGGAATGCCGATACCGCAAAGATGGCCCGAAACGTCAAGTATATAAACACGGCTGTTCGATATCGGACGACCGATAGGAATCGGTCCATCGAAATTATCTCCGTCTTCTATAACTGACATAGTTACACAAATGCTACACTCGGTTGGACCATATGCATTATAATATTTACCATACTTTGAAAAATTTAATGCATCTGGTATAATCGCAGGTTCGCCAGCAGTTATAAGTTTCTTAATGGTCCGTATTTTGTTAAAATCGAGAAGGTGTAAATATGATGGGGGGAGTGTCATTACTTCAATTGCGTTGATAGAGAGATACTCAGAAAATAAGATAGGGTTCCGCTTGGCTGCTTCATTCACTATATAAAGTACTCCTCCGCTGCATAGGATAATGAATATTTCTGAAACAGAGGCATCAAACGAAGCAGAAGCAAACTGAAGTCCTGCTTCCTTTTGCTTTATATCAAAGAAAGCCTGCTGAGCAAAGATTGTATTAGCAACGCCCTTATGTTCGATCATTACTCCTTTAGGTGTGCCAGTCGAACCGGAGGTATAGATCACGTATGCAAGATCGGTAGGAATGCATATAGCTACTGAATCTGCGGCGGAAAAACTATCCATTACCTGAAAGAAACGCAAAAGCTCTGTACTGTCTATAACAGTCCTGCAGCCACTGTCTGAAAGTATGTAGGCGATCCGATCAGCGGGATACTCAGGGTCAATGGGAACATAGGCCCCGCCAGACTTTAATACACCAAGAATAGAAACAACCATCCAGTCGCTGCGATCCAAAAGGATCCCAACCAGCTCGCCGCGACGGATCCCGTGCTCTTTACGAAGATAATGCGCAAGACGGTTCGAACGGGCGTTAAGCTCTGCATAGCTGATGCGATCGCTGCCGAAAACAACAGCTGTAGAATCCCCATCAACAATACCTGTTCCTCGAAAAGATCCACGATCGTCTGCTCGGATGGAAAGGCTGTTGAGGTGGCATTGAACTCCCCAAGCAGAACGTCACGCTCTGCCTGGCCAATATAATCGGCCTCACCCACAGCGCCATCAGGAGAGGTTAGCAACTGGCCAAGGAGAAGGCAGAAATGACCAGACATCCGCTCGATGCTTATAATATCATACAAGTCGCTGTTATACTCGATATTCAGGGCTATGCCGCCATCTACCTCAAAGAAGGTAAATGTGAGGTCAAACTTGCTGATTGTCGTCTGGCCTGCCTGGTACGCCGAAACCGTAATCCCAGGAATGCCGCTACCGGCCGGAGAATCGGTATTTTGTAACACGACAGCAACATCGAACAGAGGGTTTCTGCTCATATCCCGCTGCAGGCCAAGTTCCTCTACAAGCTTATCGAACGGATAGGCCTGGTGCTCATATGCATCAAGGCAGACCCCACGCACATCCCCCAGTACCTCACGGAAGCTCTTACTTCCGCTGAGGCGGGTCCGGAGCGCAAGCGTATTCACATAGAAACCGATCTGGCCCTCAAGGTCAGGGTGCTCACGCCCGGCCATCGGCGTGCCAACAATAATATCGTCCTGGCCACTATAACGGTAGAGAAGGATGTTCACCACAGAAAGAAGCCCCATGAAAAGCGTCGATCCGCTCTGGTGGCACAGCGAACGGAGGCTATCCGACAACTCTCTGTCAAGTATACAGTGAACTACACCGCCAGTATAGGTCTTCACTGCAGGACGCGGGCGGTCGCTCCACAGATCAAGAACGGGTAGATCCCCGGAAAGCTGATCCAACCAGTAATCACGGTGCCCGGCATAAACATCCCCCGAAAGGTTAGACTGCTCCCAGGCAGCATAGTCACGGTACTGGATGCCAAGCACCGGAAGATCTGCGGGAATGCCCGTAACCTCGCCATTGTAAAGATCCAGAAGCTCGCGGACCAGAATACCCATCGACCAGCCATCACTGATGATGTGGTGCATCACATAGGTGAACACCCACTCATCATCTCCGGTACGGTAAAGGTGAGCACGCAGAAGCGGACCTGACGAAAGATCGAATGATGTACCAAAGTCAAGTTCGATGAGACCATCCACAGCATCCCGACCAGATCCACGGTGGTCACTCTCGACCAAAGAAAGCCCCAGGAAATCCAGTTCGACAACCACTTGGAGCACATTGCCCTCATCGTCCCCCCGAAAGACAGTACGCAGGATCTCATGACGCTCCAGAAGAGAAAGAAAACTCCGGGACAGTGCCATGCTATCAAGTGCTCCGGAGAAAACATAGGCTCCAGGCATGTTATAGGCAACGTCCGCATTCGTTATCTGACTTATTATCCATAGGCGGCGCTGGGATGAAGAGAGTAGATAACTACCCGTTTTCTCAATCCTACGGATCGGAATGTGCGGCATATTCATATCCTCAGATAACAATATGGCCTGGTGCGCAAGGACTGGATGCCCGAAAAGATCTCCCAGACCGATCTTGATGCCCGTTCTTCTGTGTATTTGCCCGCTTAGCAGCACAGCCTTAAGGCTGTGTCCCCCGAGCTCGAAAAAATTGTCCATGACACCTATGCCCTCACGGCCGAGCACCTCTTCCCAGATAGATACCAGCTCCCGCTCTATATCTGTCGAGGGAGCAACATAATCCATGCCCGTGGAAACACCAAGTCCCGCAGGGTCCGGAAGTGCACGGCGGTCCACCTTTCCGTTACCCGTAAGGGGAAGCGATGCAAGGAGCACATAGTGCCCGGGCACCATGTAAGATGGAAGTAGACCGGAAAGATAGGAACGGAGATCCCCGCTGGAAAGCTCAGAAGAGCCGGTAAAGTAACATACAAGCTCACGATCCGAACCGATGCCGCGAACGGCAGCAACACAGCTCTCAATACCGGGATGTCCAACAAGCACGTTCTCGATCTCGCCCAGCTCAACACGGTAGCCCCTGATCTTGACTTGATCGTCAGAACGGCCAAGGAACTCGATGTTGCCATCAGGAAGCCAACGGCCAAGGTCACCCGTTAGGTACATCCGCTCCCCTGGGAAATAAGGGTCGGGAACAAACCGTGATAAGGTCAGTTCAGGAAGGTTAAGGTAACCCGGGCGACCCCTGCACCACCAACACAGATCTCCCCCGGTACACCGATACCGCTGAGACCACCAAAACCGTCAATTATATAAACCCGGCTGTTCGATATCGGACGACCGATAGGAACAAATTTCTCGAAACCAGAATTGTTGTTCAGTTCAAACATCGTTACACAGATACTGCATTCCGTGGGGCCATATGCATTATAATATTTACCCTGTTGGAAAAAACGTGATGCATCCGATATGATTGCAGGTTCGCCAGCAGTTATAAGTTTCCTAACAGTCCCGATTTTGTCGAAATCAAGAAGATGCAAATAAGATGGCGGAAGTGTCAGTATATCTATCGAATTGGATGAAAGGTATTCACAGAAAAGCACAGGATTCTGCTTTACAGAATCCTCAACTATATAAAGTGTAGCCCCGCTGCACAGGATAATGAATATTTCTGAAACAGAGGCATCAAATGAAGCGGAGGCAAACTGAAGGCCAGCCTCTCCTGGTTTTATGCCAAAAAAAGCCTGCTGACCCAAGATCGTATTGGCGACCCCCCTGTGCTCGATCATCACCCCCTTAGGGGCGCCCGTTGAGCCCGAGGTATAGATAACATATGCAAGGTCCGTAGGAGCACAGGTTACAAAAGGGTTTAAAGAGGGAGTCGACAGACAAGACAGTTGGAGGTCAACGGCAAAAAGCTCACCTTGGTAACCCTCAAGAACGAACATATGTGCCGTCTGGGTCAGTAATAGGCGGCACCCGCTGTCCGAGAGCATATAGGCAATCCGTTCAGAGGGATACTCAGGGTCAATGGGAACATAGGCACCGCCAGACTTTAATACACCAAGGATAGAAACAATCATCCAGTCGCTGCGATCCAGCAGGATCCCAACCAGCTCGCCGCCACAGATCGCGTGCTCATTCCGAAGGTAATGCGCAAGACGGTTCGAATAGGCGTTAAGTTCTGCATAGCTGAGCTGATCTCCGCCAAAAACAACAGCCGGAGACTCCCCCCTCAGCAATACCTGTTTCTCGAAAAGGCTCATAACTGTCTCTTCGGAAGGATAGGCTGTTGAGATAGCATTAAACTTCTCAAGAATAATGCTATGCTCCACATCGCTAACATAATTAGCCGACCCTACAGCAGCATCTGGACAGGTTACCAGCTGGTCAAGGAGAACAAAGAAATGGGATGACATTCGCTCGATGCTCGCAAAATCGTAAAGATCACTGTTGTATCTAAGTGTCAATTTTATAGCATTCTCAATTACAGAGAAACTAAAGACCAAATCAAAGATGGAAGTTTCCTTAGATAGATGGTAATTTGCAACTAAGAAATCTTCAAAACCATGCACAGAAAAACTTTTTACATCAACATCTAGTATTACCTGAACATCGAACAAGGGATTGCGCCCCATGTTGTGCTTTATTCCAAGTTCCTCTACAAGTTTATCGAAAGGATAAGCCTGATGCTCATATGCATCAAGGCAGACACCACGCACATGTCCCAAAATATCACGGAAGCTCTCGCTCCCGTTGAGACGTGTACGGAGTGCAACCGTGTTCACATAGAAACCGATCTGGCCCTCAAGGTCAGGGTGCTCACGGCCAGCCATCGGAGTGCCAACGATAAGATCATCCTGACCGCTATAGCGGTAGAGAAGGATGTTCACTACAGAAAGAAGCCCCATAAAAAGCGTCGATCCGCTCTGTTGACATAAGTTACGGAGACCATCGGATACATCCTTTTCAACCATACCATGTACAACGCCACCGTTATAAGTCTTCACCGCAGGACGGGGACGGTGGCTCCAAAGATCAAGAACGGGAAGTTCTCCGGAAAGTTGTCCAAGCCAGTAATCCCGATGCCCGGCATAAACATCTCTGGAAAGGTTAGACTGCTCCCAGGCGGCATAGTCCCGATACTGGATGCCCAACGTGGGAAGTTCTATGGGAATACCCTTAATCTCGCCGTTGTAAAGTTCGAGAAGCTCACGGAAAAGAATTCCCATCGACCAGCCATCGCTGATGATGTGGTGCATCACATAAGTAAACACCCATTCCTCATCACCTGTACGGTAGAGGTGGGCACGCAGAAGCGGACCTACCGAAAGATCAAAAGGGGAACCGAAGTCATTACTAATACGTCCATCTATTTCTCGATCGATTCTACAATCAGAAATACCAAGACTAAAGGCAATATCAAACAGATTCAATACAACCTGGCATGTATTTCCAAAATGTTCTTCTCTGAAAACTGTACGTAATATTTCATGTCTGCCTATAAGTGACCAAAAGCTATGGGAAAGCGCAGTGCTATCGACCTTTCCAGTAAAAATATATGCTCCAGATACATTATACGCAGAACCAGCCTCAGAAAATTGGCTCATTATCCATAATCGATTCTGGGCAAATGACAATTGATAACTGTCTTGATCTGGAAGCCTTGGAATAGACTCATACTCAAGGATAGATGTAAGATACTCTACTAATTCTTTCTTATAGTGCCTGATGGTGGCTAACAGATGAGACGGAATTTTAAATTGGTCAAAACTAACAAGAAGTTCGTCACCATCAACTGAGAGATCGATTCCATTACCCTTGATTTTTTGGACTAAATTTTTAATATCCATAAAACATTATAAACAATCCTATTTTTTTTGATCTATGAAGTGGATTTCCAGCCAAATAGCATTTAAAAAATCACAAAACTTATTGAATTTTACCAAAATAATTTCACTTTGCTAATCGGGCATATATTCCCTGAGAAGTTCGAACTTTGATAACTGTTTAGTGAATTGCTTTTTATAAGACCGGATTAATTCATCATCATAATACGTACTTCCCTTTCCAGCTTTGCCTATTCGAATAAAATTTCTAAGGATGTCAAAATTTGGTCTAGGTGCACCAAATTTATCTTCATGTAACTTCATATAGTCGAACGAACACTTCTTAAGTATTCTGGGCATTTCGTCTTCATTGATTGATAGTCCACAGAAATCGGCTATCTTTAATAAAACCTCTTCAAAATTAGCTATCAAATCCTCATACTTAATATATAATATATTTAATTTCTTCCGGTTTTCCATCCAGCGTCGAGTATACTCGAACCAATTTTTATGCCCACTATCACCTGCAAAAAATTTATGAAAAGATTCCTGAAAGGTCAAGTTTGGCATCCCCCAGTCTTTGAAATGATGATATTGAGATACAGATGCATCCATACCATTCCGCAAAACGACAATAAATTTTCCTGAAAATTTCCTAGGGAAAAGTCTATAGTCCAAATGCGTTTTAAAAAACATCAAGCTAGATTTGAATTTAATTCTTTGATCACGTTCCATATAGAGTTCAAGCCAAGGGGATATTTCATATATATGCTTAAAATCCATTTCACCATGTGATGTTAACTGATAAAGAATCATTTGCATCCAAGTCGTTCCAGATTTCATGAAAGTAGATATATAGATATCATTTCTGGAAGAAAGATTTAGTTCTTCGAGATACCTCCTATATTTTACTATTTTGCTAAGAGCAGCCAAATGCGCCGAAAAATATCGAATCGGTACTTCGAAAAATTTTAAGACCGACAATCTCATCCTGCCAAACGAAAATTTATTTTTAGCTATAACCATAATTGCATTTTAATTGACTGACACTACAACTTACCTAAAATTTCTTTTAATATGATTTGTGCAGCATATACTCTATTTCCTGCCTCTTTAATAACCAATGAATTTGGTCCATCAAGTATCTCATCTGCAATATCAACTCCTCTTCTTACGGGAAGGCAATGCATAACATAAGCATCATTAGTAAACTTTAGCTTCTGGTTATCAAAAAACCAATCTCCCCCATTGGAGAAGTTTTCACCATAATCGGAATATGAGGACCAACTTTTCACATACACGAAATCTGCGTCGGATAACGCATGGTTCTGATCATAATCAATTGTTGCACCTTCCGTAAATTCTGATTTAAGCTCCAAACCTTTTGGATGTGTAATAACAAAATCTAGAAGACCTTCTCTTTGTGCCCGGCACATCCATTCTGAAAATGAATTGGGAACAGCTTGAGGGAGAGGCTTTATATGTGGGGCCCAGGTAAGCACTACTTTTGGTTTTTTGATTCTTTTATTTTCTTCAATCGTAATTAAATCTGCCAGGCTCTGTAGTGGGTGTAATGTACCGCACTCAAGACTTATTACAGGTACATCCGAATATTCAATAAGTTTCTTTAGGAAATTCTCACTATAATCATCATCTCGACTCTTCATCTTTGGAAGATCTCGGACTGCGATTATGTCACAATATTCCCCAAGTACCGCTGCAGCTTCTTTAATATGCTCACCTGCTATTTCGTCCATAATAACATTGTCTCTAGTTTCTAATGCCCAACAATCTTTTTCCATATTAATAACAATTGTATTCAAGCCTAAATTCATTGCGGCTTTTTGTGTACTGATACGGCTTCTTAAACTTGGGTTCATAAAGATTATTCCCAAAGTTTTACCTATACCTAATTTCGAATCTAAAAGTGGTTTTTCTTTTAGTTCAATTGCATCCCCTACAATCTTGTGGATATCTGCAACATCTTTCACTGAAGTAAATTTTCTCATTTATTTTAGATTTTGATAAAAAATATTATAATTAGGAAGCAGCGGTTGAGTACCTAGCTAATCCTCAAGGTTTTTTTATTGCTACGTGTATAGCTAGAGGTTAGCCCTTCAATTTGAATCGAAATCTCCTTAACATTCTTGAACTCAAAAAGATCCTTGAGAGAAAATTTTATACCGAATTGTTTTGTTATCTGTCTTAGTAAAACCATAGCTTTGAGAGAGTCACCGCCCAAGTCGAAAAAATTGTCTTCAATTCCAATGCCCTGAAAACCAAAAAGGTTTTCGATAGTTTTTATCAATTCTATCTCAACAACGGACTGTGGCTCTACGTAGGTTGATATCTGTTCGGGGCGTTTAACCCTTACAATGCCCTTCAGAATAAAATCGTCACCAGTCTCAGACTTAGTGATATCCAATTTAAAATTTTCATTTATTATTCCATTAGTGCATTCATGCAAAACCGAAATTTCTTCAAATTGTAGGGAGATCTTATATGAATTCAAAAACTCGTCTCCCTTTTCAATTTCCAGCTCATTTGGTTTAAAGGATATTCTGTCAAAACCTATACATTTCCAGTTTTTCAGGGTCCTACACTTTTCTAACATAAAATACTCCATATATGCATTTGCAGACGAGTAAGATGAATGACTAATACCCCCAAGAACAGCCGACAAACTGGATATTATGAGACAGAAATCTAAATTTTTATCTTTGAAAACATCATAGATATTATGTATACCTTGGATTTTGGGTAGAAAAAGTTTTTCGCTGTTTGAAAACCCTATATCCTCAATCAACTCAAAATATTTATGACCCACCTCACCTGCAGAGTGAATTACAGCATTAACTTTAGTATGCAGGCCTTCAACCACTTTTTCTAATTCACCCTTAGTAGAAATATCCGCAGTAACGTATTCTGTATTTGGATTCATACGTTTTAAATACTTTAATCTGTCCAGATAAATACTGCGAAATTTAGAATCAACTCCTTCAGATTCAAGATCAGTTCTACCAATTATAATTATCTGCGCTCCGAAACTATAAATTAAATCCCTCGCAATATTATAACCAACACTTCCTAGCCCCCCAGTAATCAAGATTGTACTGCCTTTTCTAATTAATGATATTTCCTTTGACGGGTTAATTTCAATTGGCTGAAAAGAACGAATCCATTTGCAACCGTTTCTAATACCTATGATCTTTTGAACTTTACTGTCCTCTATAATTCTTAAAAAAGCTTGAAGATCACTACCAAGAAACCGTTTAGACAAATCGAGGTCTATATTGGAGCATAAAACATCATATTCCTGTGGTAATGAATTTAAAATCCCTAGAACCATTGATTGTTGACTATAGATAGCCTCACTTTCAAGTATCCTATGTAGTCGATCGGTAACTATATATAACGACTTAAATGAAATAATACTTTCATTTGCAAACGCTTGCAGCAATTTTACAACATTAAAGTATGTAAAATCTAATGATTGATTTCCATTTTTTACCTCAAGCTCAAATTCTTTTGCAAGTATTGGCCATGAATATATAACATCAGAAATATTAATATAATTTTCTTGCAAGAAAAAATGTAATTTCTCATAATCCTCAACAGAAACTGGATTTATAGAGATTTCATCGGAAGATTTCTGTTTGAAAGTTTCCCCAACTATAACCTCAATTACTCTGTTTTTTAGTCTTAAGCTTTCAATGGCTTTTTGTATCAGCTTGTTATTGACGGAGAAAAACAGATAGATTTTGGATCCCTGGGTCAAGTTGGGTGAAAAAGTTCTATCCTGAGCCCAAATTGGAAAATATACTTTTGCTCCGATTTCTTTTTCCCCAAGTTTATCAAAAAAAAGATCGTTAGAGGAAAGAGATACCTCCGTAGGGAATTTATTTTCTTCAAATGAATATGTAGGAAGAGAAGTTTTATATAAGCCAGTATTATCTTGGGATTGCCAATCGATTTCTATACCTAACTCCCAAAGATCGGCGATTTTACGAGAAAAGTATTTAGAGTCATCTGTCATGAAATTAGACGGTCTTACGAGATTTGTAACATTGTACTCTACTTCAGCGGGGGCATTATCCTTAACAAGGTTAGTGAGAATATTTCCCGCTCCGATCTCGATAAATAATTTTCTTCCTTTTATAGAAAATACCTTTGCGATACATTTTTCAAAATCAACTTCAGTCGTTAAATGTGAAGCCCAATAATCAGCCGATGTCAGTTCCGTGTCCAAAAATCTACTATCTGAAATACCCGAGATATATCTAAATTTTGACTTATGTAATTTTACATTTTCGAATTCGATATTGAAATCTTCCAAGTTTGGTGAATGCTCTGCTGAATGAAATGCATGAGAAACATTTAACAATATATTTGGGATACCTATGGAATTAAGTTTTTGCCTAAGAATCCCAATATCTTCTACGCTGCCTGAAAATACGACCTGAGTTGCGCTATTGACAGCCGCAATTTTAATTCCATTAACGGCAAAAGATGCGGCAACCTGTTTATTCATATTCGCACTCAACATTCCTCCGACTGGCAGTCTACCCATAACTTCTGCGCGCTTAACGACAATTGCTACGGCCTGCTCAAAATCAAATACTTCGCCTATACAGGCGGCGGCATATTCCCCTAAACTATGTCCAAGTATATAATCAGGAGATATCCCGAAAGACATGAGAAGTTTACATAGGGCATATTCAAAAATAAATATCAGGGGTTGAGTAAACTGGGTGTTATTGATTTCATCACTAGTCCCTTGCTCTTGATACAAGACCTTTTTAAAACATTTACCAGTTAGTTTTTTTAGTAGGTCAAAACCTTGGTCCATATGCATTCTGAACAATGTCTCGGTCCGATATAAATCGGCGCCCATATTTCTATATTGGGTTCCTTGCCCAGAAAACATAAAAACAATTTCAGGTTGATTAACGTTACATTTTTTTTGATCGTTATAATTTATTAACTGGTTGACAAGAGAATTCCTGTCATTGAATACAATAGCCTTTCTAAAGAGAAAATCTTGTCTACCTACCTGAAGAGTATAACATAAATCATTCAAGTTCAATTCTGGATATTCGCTGATAAACTTTTTTAAATCCTCAACATTACGTACCAAGGATTCTTTTGTCTTTGCCGATACTTTTAGTATTTTGTAGTTATTCTTTTGGGGTAGTTTCTCAATGATAGGTGTTTCTTCGAGGATCATATGAACGTTAGTGCCTCCAATGCCAAAAGAACTTACTCCAGCTTTAAGCCTATCAGTTTTTTTATTATCCGGCCAATTTATCAGATCCTTATTAATGTAAAATGGTCCTTTTCCAAACTCGATCGCAGGATTCGCAATGCTGTAATTAATTAAAGGCGGAATTTTTTTATGGTGAAGAGATAATGTAGTCTTTATAAGGCCGGCAATACCGGCCGCAACGCCAGTATGACCAATATTTGTTTTTATAGAACCAATTGCGCAAAACTTCCTGCTGTCAACGCCAAATGCTTCATTCAACGCCCTAACTTCAATTGGATCACCTAAAATTGTAGCTGAGCCGTGGGCTTCCACGTAGGAGATTTCATCGCCTGATATCCCCGCAAGTTTATGAGCTCCTTTGATACACATCATTTGACCTTTTACACTTGGCGCCGTATATCCAACCTTATCACTTCCGTCGTTATTTACAAAGCTTGATTTTATGACGGCATAAATATTGTCGTTATCCTTTATTGCATCACTTAATCTCTTCAATAAAACTATTCCTAACCCCTCAGTAAAAATTGTCCCAGATGCTTCGTGATCGAATGATCTGCAATAACCATCTTTGGAACCGACTCCCCAGCCTGATAATAATAGCCACTTTGTTTTATACTCCTCAAGGAAATCCCTCCCGCAAGAGCCATCTGACATTCAAAAGTCAATAAACTTCTGCAAGCAAGGTGTACAGCAACCAATGATGATGAACATGCTGTATCTACAAATATTGATGGCCCCCTTAGATTTAGTTTGTTTGAGGTAATGGTATGTATATTTCGTGCGTTGGAGATCAGGTGCAGATAATATGGATCAATCAAGCTTTCTGCACTCTTAGAATGTACGTACAATTTCCAATTGTCGTTTTCAGATGCAGAAGCGAACAGGCCAATTTTTAATTTATCCCTTTGCGATGAATAGCCTCCGTCTTCTAATGCATTCCAGCTTGATTGTAAAAAATGTCTAATTTGTGGATCCATCAGAGATGCTTCCAGCGGACTATAATCAAAAAAATAATTATCAAAGCAATCCTTATTGATTATCCTGCTGCCCCTATTTATAAAAGGTTTATTAGGTGCACCATTGCTACCAAATTCATTTGCGATTATGTCGTCCGAAGATAAATCCTCTATTAGTTCTTTCCCATGTTTGAGACTTTCCCAAAGCTCTCTGTAATCATTACTTTTAGAGAACTTTGCAGATATCCCAATTATAGCGATTTCTAAGCCATTATATTTGCTAGTCGGATTCATTTGTTTTGAACTTATTTAAGTTAGAAAGGAGTTCGTTGGCTGAGATCTCTTCATCTAGATAAGACGAACTTTTATTTAACAGCTCATCAACAATTGTACGAATATTTACATGCTGAAACAGATCTGTTGGTTTTATCATAAAGTTTAATTGTTTAGACATATGTTTAGCTGCCCTTATAATTTTTAAGGAATCTCCTCCCAGTTCGAAGAAATTGTCCCTGACACCTATTCCCTCACGGCCGAGCACCTCTTCCCAGATAGATACGAGCTCCCGCTCTGTATCTGTCGAGGGAGCAACATAATCCATGCCCGTGGAAACACCAAGTCCCGCAGGGTCCGGAAGTGCGCGGCGGTCCACCTTTCCGTTACCCGTAAGGGGAAGCGACGCAAGGAGCACATAGTGCCCGGGCACCATGTAAGATGGAAGTAGACCGGAAAGATAGGAACGGAGATCCCCGCTGGAAAGCTCAGAAGAGCCGGTAAAGTAACATACAAGCTCACGATCCGAACCGATGCCGCGAACGGCAGCTACACAGCTCTCAATACCGGGATGTCCAACAAGCACGTTCTCGATCTCGCCCAGCTCAACACGGTAGCCCCTGATCTTGACCTGATCGTCAGAACGGCCAAGGAACTCGATGTTGCCATCAGGAAGCCAACGGCCAAGGTCACCCGTTAGGTACATCCGCTCCCCTGGGAAATAAGGGTCGGGAACAAACCGTGATGAAGTCAGTTCAGGAAGGTTAAGGTAACCCCGGGCGACCCCTGCACCACCAACACAGATCTCCCCCGGGACACCGATACCGCTGAGACCACCAAAACCGTCAATTATATAAACCCGGCTGTTCGATATCGGACGACCGATTGGTATACTGCCCATTTGTTCACCATTAATAGCGAATGATGTAGAGAACACAGTGGTCTCTGTAGGACCATAACCATTTACTATATTTAATAAAGGATATCTCCCTACAAGCCTGTTGATATGGTCAGGGGATAGAATATCACCGCCCGCGATAAGTGTCCGGAGTTTTCCAAACATCTCGATATCGAAATCTACCAGCTGATTCAGCCAGCCTGAGGTCAGCCACATCGTATCGACATTCTCACTGATCATTTCGCCGGAAAGACGCGCTGGTTCCAGCAGGATATCGGTTCCGCAAAGTACAAGCTGACCACCATGGGCCAGGATACCCCAGTATTCATAAACACTAACATCAAATGATGTACCTGCAGTACAAAGTAGAGTCTTGTTGCCTTTAAGTTCCAAAGGCCCTTGCGACCTCACAAGATGCGCCATGTTCCGGTGCTCGACCATCACTCCTTTAGGTGTGCCAGTCGAACCGGAGGTATAGATCACGTATGCAAGATCGGTAGGAATGCATACAGCTACTGAATCTGCGGCGGAAAAACTACCCATTACCTGAAAGAAACGCAAAAGCTCTGTACTGTCTATAACAGTCCTGCAGCCACTGTCTGAAAGTATGTAGGCGATCCGATCAGCGGGATACTCAGGGTCAATGGGAACATAGGCCCCGCCAGACTTTAATACACCAAGAATAGAAACAACCATCCAGTCGCTGCGATCCAAAAGGATCCCAACCAGCTCGCCGCGACGGATCCCGTGCTCTTTACGAAGATAATGCGCAAGACGGTTCGAACGGGCGTTAAGCTCTGCATAGCTGATGCGATCGCTGCCGAAAACAACAGCTGTAGAATCCCCCATCAACAATACCTGTTCCTCGAAAAGATCCACGATCGTCTGCTTGGATGGAAAGGCTGTTGAGGTGGCATTGAACTCCCCAAGCAGAACGTCACGCTCTGCCTGGCCAATATAATCGGCCTCACCCAAAGCGCCATCAGGAGAGGTTAGCAACTGGTCTAGGAGAAGGCAGAAATGACCAGACATCCGCTCGATGCTTGTAATATCATACAAGTCGCTGTTGTACTCGATATTCAGGGCTATGCCCCCATCTACCTCAAAGAAGGTAAATGTGAGGTCAAACTTGCTGATCTGATACTCCTTCGTACCATATTTAGAAACAAGAAGGCCGTTAAAATTCCGTTCCAAAACGGCCTCGGTATTTTGTAACACGACAGCAACATCGAACAGAGGGTTTCTGCTCATATCCCGCTGCAGGCCAAGTTCCTCTACAAGCTTATCGAACGGATAGGCCTGGTGCTCATATGCATCAAGGCAGACCCCACGCACATCCCCCAGTACCTCACGGAAGCTCTTACTTCCGCTGAGGCGGGTCCGGAGCGCAAGCGTATTCACATAGAAACCGATCTGGCCCTCAAGGTCAGGGTGCTCACGCCCGGCCATCGGCGTGCCAACAATAATATCGTCCTGGCCACTATAACGGTAGAGAAGGATGTTCACCACAGAAAGAAGCCCCATGAAAAGCGTCGATCCGCTCTGGTGGCACAGCGAACGGAGGCTATCCGACAACTCTCTGTCAAGTATACAGTGAACTACACCGCCAGTATAGGTCTTCACTGCAGGACGCGGGCGGTCGCTCCACAGATCAAGAACGGGTAGATCCCCGGAAAGCTGATCCAACCAGTAATCACGGTGCCCGGCATAAACATCCCCCGAAAGGTTAGACTGCTCCCAGGCAGCATAGTCACGGTACTGGATGCCAAGCACCGGAAGATCTGCGGGAATGCCCGTAACCTCGCCATTGTAAAGATCCAGAAGCTCGCGGACCAGAATACCCATCGACCAGCCATCACTGATGATGTGGTGCATCACATAGGTGAACACCCACTCATCATCTCCGGTACGGTAAAGGTGAGCACGCAGAAGCGGACCTGACGAAAGATCGAATGATGTACCAAAGTCAAGTTCGATGAGACCATCCACAGCATCCCGACCAGATCCACGGTGGTCACTCTCGACCAAAGAAAGCCCCAGGAAATCCAGTTCGACAACCACTTGGAGCACATTGCCCTCATCGTCCCCCGAAAGACAGTACGCAGGATCTCATGACGCTCCAGAAGAGAAAGAAAACTCCGGGACAGTGCCATGCTATCAAGTGCTCCGGAGAAAACATAAACTCCAGGCATGTTATAGGCAGTATTCCCAACTAATAACTGCCCGAGTATCCATAGGCGGCGTTGTGAAGAAGAAAGGACAGACTCTTCTCCAACATTTATCTTTGGTATATATTCCGATTTATTATTCTGGATAAGCTCAAGATTCTTGATAAGCAAAACAAACTCGCCAAAAGTTCTATTAGTAAAGATATGTTCAAAATTTAACCTGATTCCAAACTGTTTCCATACTCCATTTATAAGATTATTAGCGATAAGTGAGTGTCCCCCAAGGCTGAAAAAATCATCATCATCTTTGATAATGTCAATTTTGAGATATCTTTTCCAGAGCTGTTTTATGTAAAATGAAGTATCGATTCTGTCAACGACAAATTTTGTAAGCTTAACAACCGTTGAAAAATCAAACATGTCTTCAAAAGCTAATGAGAGTTCAAACATTGAATTCAATCTTATTATTACTTTTGTAGCCGCAAGCGAACTTCCTCCTAATTCGAAAAAATCATCCTCGTTAGTTGAAGGAAAAAGTTTAGCTTCTTCTTCCCACACCCTCAAAATGATTGACTCAATATCATTAATATCAGAGCTGACACTTTTAATAACTGTATCAGTTGCTTCGGTAATTGGACTTCTAGGTAGTTCTCTTAACCAACAATGTTTCCTCTCAAATGGGTAACCTGGCAAAACAATCTTGTTACCTGGATTCAAGTCCGAAACGTATGACCAATTTAAATTACCACCCAACTTATACCAATGGAGTAAAACGTTCAATAAGGGGTCGGTTAATTGATCTGCTACTATTGTAAACTCCTCACCAAATTTATCATGTTTCTTCAATATTTCCCCTACAACGCTGCTGCCACATAGGTCAATAAAAAATGGATATCCGAATTCTTTTTCACGCAATAACATTTCCTCCGTTCGCACTTCCAAATCATTAATCTCCTGATAATCAACATTATGAACTACTGATAATGCCGTTGCAAGAGATATAGTATCGTTTTCTATCTGTAAGATAACGTCTCCCAACCCAACTGACAAGATCGTCCTCGCATTGATACCGGTTTGTTTTAAAAGCTGTAGAAAACTGTACTCATATGCAAGTTCTAACACCATTGGGTTCTCCGGATACTCAGAGAATGACAAGCATCTTTTGTATACTTCATTGAACAACGGGTAGTGGGCTAAGAGATTGGCCTTATCAATATAGCTAACTGGCTGAAGGGATAGTAACACCGGATTCAGTTTACAATCAAAAGGAAGGGAATGGGACTTATTTTCAATGTATTCGTTTAAAAAAGTTGTTACGTCTTTTTTATTACGAACAATAATTGCTTCTCTTACCTTAAAATGATCGCGACCGACAATCAGTGTATGGCAAAGATCGTGTATGTTTACCATATCAAGATTCATCTCAATAAGCTGTTTGACTTTTCCTCTAACTGCTGCTTTTGAGGTACCTGAAATGAACAAGAGTTGTTGCCTACCGCTGTTTTTGTCTTCCCGTTGAGGTGCCTGTTCGATAATCGAGTGATAATTCGTACCACTTAATCCCATTGAACTCACCCCTGCAATTCGGAGCTTATCTTCTGCCGTTGACCACTCCTCTAGCCTTTCCTGAATTCTAACGGCAGAATTTTGAAAATTGATCAACGGATTGGGTTTCGTGAAATGTAGGTTTTTGAAAAGCTTACCGTTTTTCACCGACAGGATCGCTTTAATAAAACCTGCTATTCCAGATGCCTTTCCTGCATGACCGATATTAGTTTTTATTGTAGATAACGAACAAAAATGAATGTCCTGAATGCTTTTTTTAAATGCTAAGTCTATACCTGCAACTTCGATAGAGTCACCAAGTTCGGTCCCAGATCCATGCCCTTCTATCAATCCAATATCTCGTGGAACTATACCCGCCATACTCCATGATTCTAGAAGTAGCGTCGCTTGAGAAAGACTATCCGGAGCTGTAGGGCTTGCGGACATATTCCCATTGTTATTTCCCGCAATGCTTCTAATAACAGCATGAATATTATCTTTATCGCGTAAAGCTTTCACTAGTGGCTTAAGTAATAAAACAGCAGCAGCTTCTCCAAGTGCCATTCCATCAGCATCGTATGAAAATGATCTTGATCTGCCCTCTTTTGAACTCAATCCTAGGGGATGGGCATTGTTTTTGTTGGGAAATAAGTTAAGACAGGTACTAACAACAAGAGCGTAATCCGAACGTCCTAAATTAATCGAGTCACAGGCTATCTGTATTGCAGAAAGACTAGAAGAACAAGATGTGTCCACTACGATAGAACTTCCCCTCAAATCAAATTTACGACTTATTGCCGCAGAGAGAAATGCTGGGGTATTCCCGGTAACCAATGACGAATTGAATTCGTCAGCATGACGATAATATTCTAAAGATGATACGGAACTTACGACTATTGTATTGCTTCCTTTAAAAAACTCAGGAGCATATCCTGAATTTTCAAAACAGTGATAACTGTTTTCCAACGACAGTCTGATGTGCGGGTCCATTGAAATTGCTTCAATTGGCGCGTAGTTAAAAAAGTTGTAATCAAATTTATCTATATCCTCTAGAAAACCACCAACTGTATAAGTGTCTTTCATATTTAAAGTTGTATCTACTTTCCTTTTTGTAGACAATTCATTTACGGCATCTCCTCCACTACATAATATCCTGTATAAATCGTCTAGATTTTCGGCACCTGGAAACCTACCCGACATTCCAATAACAGCAATCTTTTCAAATTTTGAACTCATATGCGCCTACAGTTTAATTTTTATAATATAGCGTGTTATCACACCAAACATATCTACACATGCCCCACTCGGTAGCTGAATAAACATCTGGAAAAAAGCCTCGTCCGTTAAAGTTGGCACTGGTATTACATATCAACGGAATGCCGCTTAACAAATAATATTCATATATCAATTCAGCCAAAAAAGGATTCTGTAACTTATTGATTGTTTGTAGCCGAGAGGAGTTATCCAAATGCACGATGCCTGGCACCCTATCCTTCCATTTATCTTTTACCTGGTGATCAAACAGCATATAAGGGTCAGGTGTACCTGGCACAAATATCTCACCTGCAAATTGTTCTAAGCATATCGGTGATATCGGCCGGTAATCTTCCCGTAATTTTATTAAGTTAAGTTTTTGCCGTATATCCTTAGCTACGGCGGGAGCTATTATACTTCTGTTCCCAAGAGCTCTTGGCCCCAGTTCCGCTTTTCCACTTAGGACTATTATAGGATCCCCATCGCTGAATAAAAGTTGAGCTAATTGCTTCTTATCAAAAGCCTTACTGCCCCAACCTGAGGTCGGATTGTTCTTGATAATAGTAGGCCCACTATAAACATTCCATTCTAATGACATTTTATTGGATGTTTCAACCATTTTTGCACACGCTACCCCTATGGCACTACCAGAGTCGTTCGGAAAGGGTGGTACGTAGACGTGTTTAAAAATACCAGAATCCCGCACTATACTATTCCACTTAATATTGAGCGCGCAACCGCCTGCCAAGCATAAATTTTGGGGAGCCCTGTCTGTCCGCTTTACTTTCTTTGATAATTTCTCCACCAACATTTTACCCATATATTCGTGAAATGTTCTAAGTATATCTTGATCTTCATAAACGATCTGTTGATTATTTAATTCTTTTTTAAGGTCATTTGCAAAAACATTTGCATATCCCATCGCATTCTTGAAACCCCTCCCAATTAAATCATCAAAGATGTCAAACAGTTGAGGTTTACAGTCTCCTAAAGCTACATATGCCATTATTTTCCCTGCGAGTCCAAGATCATCTTTAGCGAAAACACCTGTTGTTTTAAAAGGATGGAAATGTTGTGAAAAGATGGTATACGTATTCCCTATTAAAAGAAATAATGGCCCCAAATTTACTATCGTATTGGTTTTATATTCAACGTGATATAAGTTTGGAAACATTCCGCCGTCCCAAATCAACACAAATGCATCTTCTCCATTTTGAGCAAAAGGGCTTGTGCAATATGAGCTTAATACATGCCCTGTAACATGTAAGTAGCTTTCGTAAGAGATCTGATGCTGTTTAATTTTCAATCCGTCAAATTTCAAGGGCTCAAGGATATTTCTCTTTAAATTTTCCTCTTGATATTGGGCCACTTTCAATTCGTAGATGTTATTATTATTAAAGATCGAGAGATAATTAAACTCCTTCCCGAGTTTGAGACGAGGTTGTATTGCAAGTTCATCAGGATTATAGCCTCCCCAACCATCTATCACAAAATGGTCTATTTGTGAAATCTCGTATCCCTGTTCATTTAAGATTTCTTCAATTATGGAAGCCTCATCGATCATACTATATCTTGAATTGTTATCTAACTTTTCAAGCTCCATACAAAAGACCAACCTATTATCTTCAATCAAAGCTATAGCACCGTCATGTGTAAGTTTCAATCCGCAAATTCTCATAAAACAATAAATTAAAAATTTCCTTTTTTAAGTATATTTTCATCCAGTTCCAAGTTATTTTTTATCCGTATCAGCTTATTTAGTTGGAAAATTGTTGGGTTACTGAATATTTCATGTATTTGTATTTCATCTAAATAACGCTTTTTGATCTCGCGATATAGATAAATTACCTTTATAGAATTGCCCCCGAGCTCGAAAAAATTGTCCATGACACCTATGCCCTCACGGCCGAGCACCTCTTCCCAGATAGATACGAGCTCCCGCTCTATATCTGTCGAGGGAGCAACATAATCCATGCCCGTGGAAACACCAAGTCCCGCAGGGTCCGGAAGTGCACGGCGGTCCACCTTTCCGTTACCCGTAAGGGGAAGCGATGCAAGGAGCACATAGTGCCCGGGCACCATGTAAGATGGAAGTAGACCGGAAAGATAGGAACGGAGATCCCCGCTGGAAAGCTCAGAAGAGCCGGTAAAGTAACATACAAGCTCACGATCCGAACCGATGCCGCGAACGGCAGCAACACAGCTCTCAATACCGGGATGTCCAACAAGCACGTTCTCGATCTCGCCCAGCTCAACACGGTAGCCCCTGATCTTGACTTGATCGTCAGAACGGCCAAGGAACTCGATGTTGCCATCAGGAAGCCAACGGCCAAGGTCACCCGTTAGGTACATCCGCTCCCCTGGGAAATAAGGGTCGGGAACAAACCGTGATGAGGTCAGTTCAGGAAGGTTAAGGTAACCCCGGGCGACCCCTGCACCACCAACACAGATCTCCCCCGGTACACCGATACCGCTGAGACCACCAAAACCGTCAATTATATAAACCCGGCTGTTCGATATCGGACGACCGATAGGTATACTGCTGCACACACTCCCGATCTCATATGTTAAAACACCAACCGTGGTCTCGGTAGGACCATAATGGTTGATCATTCTTATTTCTCGCCCACAGGCCCTGAGCTTTGAAACATCCCCTAGATCAATCGCATCCCCACCTATAACAAGAAGTCCCAGTTCTCTAGATCTGGCAAGGAGATCAAAACTTTCGACCTCGGATACTAGCAATTTCAGCAAAGAGGGGATAATTTTTAAAAAACCGATGCCATTGTCAAATATATATCTTGTTAGCTTTAAAGGAGCATATAACACATCCCGCTCGACCACGTGCAGGGTACTTCCACTCAATAAAGCCCCAAAAAGTGCGGTTTTTACCCCATCAAAGGTTATGTTCGACAAAAGCAAAGTATTGCAGTTATCTCCGAAATTGGTGATAAACCAAGAAATATAGTTGACCACGTTCCTATGTTCAATCATTACACCCTTAGGTGTACCCGTCGAGCCAGAGGTGTAGATCACATACGCAAGATCCGTCGGAATGCAGCTCAAGATAGGATTTGAAACGGAAAAACCATCCATCACAAGGAAGAAACGTGCAAGCTCCGCACTGTCTATAACAGTTCGGCAGCCGCTATCTGAAAGTATGTAGGCAATTCGATCAGCGGGATAATCAGGGTCGATGGGAACATAGGCACCCCCAGACTTTAGTACCCCAAGGAGAGATACCACCATCCAGTCGCTGCGATCTAAAAGAATTCCAACCAGCTCGCCGCTACGGATCCCGTACTCATCCCTAAGATAGTGTGCAAGACGGTTCGAACGGGTATTTAGCTCATCATATGTAAGACGATTGCTCCCAAAAACAAGAGCTGTAGAATCCCCTTTCAGGGATACCTGTTCCTCGAAAAGGCTCACGAGCGTCTTTTCAGAAGGATAGGCTGATAAGGTAGCATTGAACTCTCCAAGTATAACTGCACGCTCTGCATCGCCAACATAACCAACCTCACCAATAGAACGGTCGGGATGGGATAGCACTGAACTGATAACTTCAAGCAGGTGCTCCCCAAGACGGGAAATAGTTCTATCTGAGTAAATATTGTTATTGTAAGTAAACCTTATACCAAGCTTTTCCCCAGGAACCACAACTACCGTAAGATCAAAACTGTTTTCATTAAACATATCGGTTCGGGATACCAAAAAGCCTTCACTCCCACTTGACGTCGATACAATCTCCCCGATGGGATAGTTCTCGAATACCAATATATGATCAAAAAGTATCCCGCCAGTGCTGCTGCAAGACTGTATCTCGGCAAGTTGCACATAATGATGATCAAGACTGTCTATGGCCTGTTCCTGTACCGCCCTTAAGAGATCACGGAAACTTGTACCGGGCACAGAGCGTACCCGTACTGGTATGGTATTACTGAACAGACCGACCATCTCCTCGATGCCAGCAATATCCGGGGGACGTCCGGACACAACAGAACCGAAAACAACGTCACTGCTTCCGTTGTATATCCCAAGAAGCATTCCCCATACCGTCTGGATAAAACTATTCTCAGTTACACCCATTTCCCCTGACAGCAAGCGGAGCTTATCATACAGCCCGTCACTTATCACAAGAGCTTGTTCTTTACGGACAGGGGGACCGGCCTTTCTCGACTTTGGAACCTCAGAAATACTATCGTACCCCGAAAGATAGCCCCGCCAGTAGGAAATACTGCTTTCCCTGTCGATGGTTCCGAGCCATTTGATGTAATCAGAATAAGGATAGATCCGTCCCAGCATTGGGGAATCTTCAACAAGATGACTATAATACATCTGGAAAAATTCCCGGATCAATATCCCAACGCACCAGCCGTCCATCAGTATGTGATGGTGGCTCCAGACAAACTCATATTCTTTGCTGCCCAGACAAATAACGCTCAGGCGCATCTGCGAGCCTCTGTGGAGGTCGAACCCACGCAAACGATCAGCTGACTTGAAAGAGTCCATCGAGAAATTCTCGTCCCCTGAAACATCAAGATAGTTAAAGCAGCCATCGATGCTATGGCTAACCACCTGTAACAAACGATCCCCATAATCTTGGGTAAAGAAAGTGCGCAGGACCGCATGCCGTGAGACCAGAGTGCGGTAACTCGACTCTAGGCGAAAAATATCCAGCTCGCCATACACGCGGTAGCTCATCTGTTCGAAGTAGGCGGGAGAAGAAGGCGAAGAAAACCAATGGTAATAGAGACCCTCTTGGAGAGGGCCTAGCGGATAAACATCCTCCAGGGTATGGCCACTTCCAATCTCACTTACATCGGGTACGGAAAGCCCCTTGTAGGTCAGGTCAACAGGCGTGATATGCCGCTCGGTTTCGCATGAAAGGATATTGATCATGCTAACCAATTGGGCGCGGTAGCTTGAAACAAACCTTGAAATTGTTTCCTCCCGGAACTGGGCATGGCTATAGGCGACTGAAAGGCTAATCCTTCCGTTCACAAGAATGCCGGAAACCGAGAGCAATGAGTCACGCTGGCGCAGAGGCGACACTGGACTCCCATGGTATTCACTGGAAAAGCTGAAAAGGGAGTCATCACCGTCGCCGCCCACACCAGAACCGAAGTCTCCAAGGTAGTTAAAGCTCACCTCAGGTGATAGGCTATAGCCAGACCCGCAGATATAGCGTAAGATTCCGTAGCCGATACCTTTATTGGGAATGCGGTGAAGAGCCTCTTTAACCTCGATCAGATGACGCAATTTATCGCCTCGGTGCAACATCTCGAAGACAACAGGAAATATCGTGGTAAACCAACCGACTGTACGGCTTACATCCGTATCACTGTCGATCGTCTCTCTGCCGTGGCCCTCGAGCTTTAAACAAACTCGGTCAAGATCGAAGACATCGGAAAGTGCAAGCGACAGTGCGGACAGAAGGATATCGTTAATATCAGTATGGAAGGAATGGTAGCATTTGGTAAGCAGAAGTCTAGTTTCCTCCCTATTCAGAACGAAAGAGAGAGAGGACGCATCGCCTACCAGATTGCTTCCTGAGGGATCATCCAGAAGAAGGACGGCCGGCTTAGAAGAATCCACGGCAGACCAGTATTCACGCTCTATTGCAAGGCCAGCGCTGTGTCCATAGGAAACCAGCTTTTGCTGCCAATACCCAAAAGAGTCGGTCTTCGCTGGAAGAGAAAGGATGGTCCCAGTAAGGTACTGGCGATAAAGCGTTGAAAGATCCTCAAAAAGGATACGCCAAGAGACACCGTCAACAACAAGATGGTGCGCAACAAGAAGAAGGCGGTCTGAGCCACCGTCCCTGAAGAGCACCGCCCGTAAAAGTGGTCCTTTCTCCAAGTCTATCCCAGATTGAACCAGCGAACAGGTCGCCGCGAAAGATTCGCCAGCAATATATGGAAGCACGTCAAGAGAATAACCCTGCGCAGACCCCAGGTTCTCCTGCTCCCAACCCTCTGGGCCCTCCCTGTAGACCATGCGTAGAGCATCGTGGTGCAGGACAAGGTAGCCAAGGCACATTCGAAGGGCCTCCTCAGAAACAGGAACATTGCTATTTAGAAGTACAGAATGGTTGTAGTGATGCTTATCGGGCGAATCATCGGCAAAAAAGAAGAGCTGAACAGGCCCAAGTGGAACAATACCTTGGTAAACACCCTGCTCCGAACTCCGTCCCAATGGCTTGGCGCGCAGCGAGAGATCCCGTACAGTGGGATATAGCATGACATCCTGGATCGTCAGCATATAGCCCCGTTGTTTAAGCCTAGAAACTATCTGGATCGACTTAATAGAGTCCCCACCAAGAACAAAAAAATCATCAAGGGCACCAACAAGCTGTCGTTTCAGCACATCTCCATAGACCTCTGACAACTCCCGCTCTATATCTGTCGAGGGAGCAACATAATCCATGCCCGTGGAAACACCAAGTCCCGCAGGGTCCGGAAGTGCGCGGCGGTCCACCTTTCCGTTACCCGTAAGGGGAAGCGACGCAAGGAGCACATAGTGCCCGGGCACCATGTAAGATGGAAGTAGACCGGAAAGATAGGAACGGAGATCCCCGCTGGAAAGCTCAGAAGAGCCGGTAAAGTAACATACAAGCTCACGATCCGAACCGATGCCGCGAACGGCAGCTACACAGCTCTCAATACCGGGATGTCCAACAAGCACGTTCTCGATCTCGCCCAGCTCAACACGGTAGCCCCTGATCTTGACCTGATCGTCAGAACGGCCAAGGAACTCGATGTTGCCATCAGGAAGCCAACGGCCAAGGTCACCCGTTAGGTACATCCGCTCCCCTGGAAAATAAGGGTCGGGAACAAACCGTGATGAGGTCAGTTCAGGAAGGTTAAGGTAACCCCGGGCAACCCCTGCACCACCAACACAGATCTCCCCCGGGACACCGATACCGCTGAGACCACCAAAACAATCAATTATATAAACCCGGCTATTTGATACAGGTCGACCGATAGGAAGAACGTTGGTAGATGCCAAATCAATTTCATTCAAATCCAATGTGGTTGAGGTAATGGTACATTCTGTAGGGCCATATCCGTTAACAACCTTGACATCATAATCAAGCAATAATGAGATATCAGTTACCCTGATAGACTCAACCCCAGCAATTACTTCTTTTAGGAAGAAATCGGTTTTCTGGGCAAGAAAGCTAGCTATTTCACCAATGTGAAAGGGATGGATGTAGCAATGTGTAATTTTATTTGAATAGAGAAACTCTGCATAATCATTAGGGGAGTAAACCAACTCTCGCTCAGGAATCACTAAATTCCCTCCGCTTAGAAGAGTTCTAAAAATCTCCAGCACTGAAACATCAAAGATATAATTACATGTTAAAGTACAGTTGATAATGCCCTTAACAGAGTAAAATTGCATCAGATTTGATAGACCACGATGTTCAATCATAACGCCTTTTGGGGTTCCTGTTGATCCTGATGTAAAAATAACATATGCTAGATCGGACATCTTATTTGCATAAGATAAGTTCTTCGATGAAAGACTAGAAAGGAAGAACATAAAACGCTTAATTTCCTCTTCATCGATTATAAGTCTACAACTGCAGTCACTAACAATATAATCAATTCTATCTTTGGGGAAATCTGGATCGAGCGGCACATATGCTCCACCTGCTTTCAAAATTGACAATATGGAAATTACCAGCCATTCACTTCGATCAAGCATTATCGCAACGATCTCATTAGGCTTAATACCATAATTATCTCTGAGGTATCTAGCAAACTTATTAGAAATATCATTTAGTTGCGAATAGGACACAGTTCTCGTATCATATGTAATTGCGGTTTTACCTGAATTGCCTTTGAATGACTTATCAAGCAATTGAAGTATGGTATCATTAGGAGGGAATTCTACAAAAGTTGCATTAAACTTTTCCAGTATTAATTTTCTTTCATTATTTGACGTAATTGATATCTCACATAAATTAATTCCCGGATCAACGAGTACAGAGCCTATGGTTGCAAGAAAATGATTCCTAAGAATTTCGATCTGGTCTTTTCCATAAACATGACTGTTAAAATTAAACTGACACTTAATTTCATCATCAGGAACGATGATCAAAGTGAGGTCATAATTGGTTTCGACAGCTATATCTGACGATACCAGTGAAATCTTATCACCAGACGTTTCATTTGCTATATTATCATTTAAACTATCCTGTATAGGATAGTTTTCAAAAATCATTATATGATCAAATAAATCTCTTCCGAGAGAACTCAATGCTTGAATATCTGCCAACTGAGAGTAATGAAAATCTGCAGATTCAATTGAACGTTTTTGGCATCCAATAGCAAATTCACTAAACGTAGAACTTGGTATAATTTCATTTCGAACCGGAACCGTATTGATAAATAGGCCTATCATCTGTTCCACATGCTCAATCGTAGGCGGCCTTCCTGAAACTACCGTGCCAAATAAAATATCGGTTGTATTATTATACCTGCTTAAAACGATCGACCAGACTGACTGAAAGAAAATGCTTTCTGTTATTCCAAGTCCTCTTGTAAGGTGCCTGATTGATAGACTTAAACTTTCTTCGATTGAGAATTTAAGTTTTTCTTCAGTAAAACCTGCTGAGCTTTGGGCCTTCTGTCTTGGCACTCCTGTTACCTCATTGAAATTTAAAAGGTATTTCTTCCAGTAATCAAGGCTCTTTGTCTGATTGACACCACCTAACCAGTCTATATATCGGGAGTATGGAATTGGTAAAGGAAGATCTATGGCCGTTTTGGAAATTACTCCCTGATATATCATAAAAAATTCGGTTATAAGCCTATTCAAGCACCAGCCATCCATTAAAATATGATGATGACTCCAGATAAATTCATGGTGATGGTCATCCAATCTAATTACAGTAAGTCGCATTTGTGAACCACGATTTAGATCAAAGCCCTTTAATTTATCCTTTCTTTTAAAATCATCCAGTGAAAAATCTTTATCTGAGGTGGAATCAATATAAATAAAGTTTGATCCTACATTTTTTACGACAATTTGTAAAATTTCGTCCGAAAGCTCATCAGTGAAGAAGGTTCTGAGCACCTGATATCTGGCAACTAATCTATCGTAGCTAATATTCAAATCTGGAACACTAATCTCTCCCCTTATTTTATACGTTAATTGACCAAAATAGGAAAAAGAATACCTTGAATATAGCCAATGAAAATATAGTCCCTTCTGCATATGGCTCAGCGTATATACATCTTCTATATTATTCTCTTTATTAAACTTCAATAAATCGTCAATGTTTATATTTCTGAAGGTTAAATCACTGGGAGTTACAGAAGCAAAGTCAAATGCGGCAAGATTGTTTATCAAATCCAACAGTCTATTTTCATACGCTTTTGCCAAGCTGTCAATAGTTTTAGTCTTGAATTGTTTACGACTGTAGTTAACAGATAGAGACATCTTTCCGTTTACAATGATTGCATTGAAATAAAGTATGTGGTCCCGCCTCCGCTTCTCTGATACATCACTCCCATGATCATCTTTAGAGAATCTAAAAATTTTGGTATATTCTTCATTGTTGTTTTCCCCATCTTTAAATTCCCCCAAATTATTGAAAGCAATGTCAGTATGGTTTTTGAAATCAACCTCATTTAAGTACCTCAATATACCATAACCAATTCCTTTATTTGGTACATTTCGCAATGTTTCTTTGACCTCAAGTAATTGACGAGTGGGTTCGTTGGAAAATTTCATTTTTAATATGACAGGATACATAGTAGTAAACCATCCCACGGTTCTTGTCACATCCATATCACCATCTATATCTTCTCTACCATGGCCCTCAAGATATATCCCCACGTCCTGCATCTGGAAAGTATCTAGGAGCGCAAAGTTTAGTGCAGTAAGAAGTATGTCATTAACTTCTGTACTATATGCCGAGTAACAATCGCTGGTAAGCTTTTTAGTAGCTATTTCAGTCAGAACAAATGTCAAAATCGAAGAATCTTTCTCCAAACTTCCCCTTTCTTCATAATCCATCGGTATACTATCTGAATGAGCCTGATCGATTGTAGTCCAATAAGTTTTTTCTTTTAATAGGGTAATACTTTTGGCATATTCCCACTGTTGTTTTGACCAGTGCTGAAATGATTCGGTTTTAGCAGGTAACCTCAAGGCTTCATTTGATAAATATTGGGCATATAAAGTAGATAAATCTTGCAAAATTATTCTCCAGGATACACCATCGACAATAAGATGATGAATTACGATCAACAGACGATCCTTGTCCTTACCTTTGAAAATAATAGCTTTAACAAGAGGACCACGGCCTAATGTTAAGCTCTTTTTAACCTTTAATGCAGATTTTCGCACATTATCTTCTTGGTCCGTCATAGCAACTTCCAGATGTACCTTAACATTTCCGTTACCTATGTTCTGAATCCACCCATCTTTTGTATTCCTAAAAGTTATCCTAAGTGCATCATGATGAAGTAAAATTTCATTCAATGAGTTTTGCAGCCCTGCAAATACTATCGGATCATTAAAATCCAACAAGATCGATTGGTGGTAATACTCTTTATCTGGTGAATCATTAGCAAAAAACCTTTTTTGAATCGGAGTCAATAAAATTTTTCCAGTTACAGGATTTTGAATTGAAATTTTATGCTGGAGTAAAACTCTAGAGTTAAGATTTTTAATTTTGGGATAAAGCAGAATATCTTGAATCTTTAATGCATAGTTGTATCCTCGTAATCTGGAAGCGATTTGAATTGCCTTGATACTATCTCCTCCGAGTTCGAAGAAGTCGTCATTAATACCGACACGTTCCCTGCCCAGCACTTCTGACCATATCTTGGTCAGGATACGCTCCAGATCATTACCTGGAGCAACATATTCGGTTCTCGCGTCCCAGGTATCTAATGGATCGGGAAGCGAGCGCCGATCGAGCTTGCCGGTAGCAGTTAGAGGTAGGTTTTCCAAGAACACATATTGATTGGGAACCATATAGCCCGGCAGCATTTCACTTAGGTAACTGTGGAGCATATCCTTCTCCAAATTTGCCGATCCCGTTATATATGCAACTAGATATCTGCTTCCACTCTCTAATTCGTTCACCGTTACCGCAGTTTCCCGAACCTCTGGGTGGCCTCTCAAAACAGTCTCTATTTCCTCTAGCTCGATCCGATATCCATTTATCTTCACCTGAGCATCCGATCTTCCTAAGTATTCGATATTTCCGGCAGCATCCCAACGTCCAATATCTCCACTCCGGTAAACCCGGCCTTTAATTACCGGATTATTGATAAATCGCTCCAGCGTCAGGTCAGGCCGGCCCAAGTAACCCTTGGCTACATTCATCCCTCCTATATAGATTTCCCCCTCCATTCCTTTGGACACAGGTTTCATTCCACTGTCCAGAATGTAGATCTGAATATTATCTATGGGCCTTCCTATACTTGCCTTCTCTGGAACATACCCTCCTGAAAAGCTGTATGAAATGCCCGTGACTACATGTGTCTCGGAAGGCCCATAAAGATTCTCGATAACTACCCAAGGATTATCCCGAAGGAAGTCTCTTAGCTCTCCGTCGATATACAGTTGCTCTCCGGCACACACGATCTTATTTACCCTATGTCCAGAAAATGACCCTACATCCCCATCAAACATAGTTTTAGCTATCGCACACGGAATAGATAGTATGGATAACCCGTTATCAAGGATATAGGTACGGAGAGAATACATATCTGAACGCCTAAGATCACTAATTACGTGCAGCTCTCCGCCAGTACATAATGAATACAAAGTATCGTAGATGGACATGTCAAAGCTAAAGGAGGAGAACTGGAGATATTTTATTACAGGGCTGGGACTACCGTTCCGCATACTCCAACTTATCAAGTTATAAAGAGTACGATGGGTCTGCTCTATACCTTTCGGAACACCTGTAGAACCAGAGGTATAGATAACATATGAAGAGTGTTCCCATTCGATATTGAACCCTAGATCGCTAGTAGAAAAACTGTTAAGACCTGTCTCTAAATCAGAAATGGAAAGACACAAGCATATGTCAGAAAAATTCCTAAAATGTGGCCCCTCTGTCAAAAGTACTTTAGCGCCACTTTCCCGTAGTATCGCCCTGACCCTTTCCAACGGGTAACCTGTGTCTATCGGGACATATACACAGCCAAGTTTAAAGACAGACAGCATCGCGATGACGTTCCAAACAGAACGCTCCAAGAAAACACCAATACAGTCCCCGGGAGAAACAGATGTCATTGAAAGAATATAATGCCCCAGCCGATTTGAGACAAGATCAATATCAGAATAACTAAGAACTTCACCCTCAAAAACCAGCGCAGGAGCATCTGGACTGATAATTACCTGATCACGGAAGAGGTCAACAACCGTTCTCTCACTTGAATAAATAAATGCTGTTGAATTGAACTCCTCAACGACCTCGCGGAACTCATCATCACCCAGATAATCCAGATCCATTATCCGAACATCGGGAGAGTCGATTATGGCGGTCAAAAGTTTATTAAAGTGAGCAACTATCTTTTGGGCAGTTGGTTGATCATAAAGATCTGCATTATATTCAAAATCAATTGTCAATCCTTCAGTGCATTCGATAAAATTGAACAAAATGTCATATTTGCTTTTTCCACTGTTGACAGCCTTGAACTCACTAAAATTAAGGTTATCCATAGCGGGTAATGATTCCTGCGGAATATTCTGTAATGCCACCATCACATCAAACAGAGGGTTTCTACTCATGTCCCGCTGCAGGTCAAGTTCTTCAACAAGTTTATCGAACGGGTAAGCCTGGTGCTCGTATGCCTCAAGGCAGACCCCACGTACATGTCCCAGTATCTCTCGAAAGCTCTTGCTTCCGGCGAGACGTGTACGGAGTGCAACAGTGTTCACATAAAACCCGATTTGGCCCTCAAGGTCAGGGTGCTCACGCCCAGCCATTGGAGTGCCAACGATAACATCATCCTGACCACTATAGCGGTAAAGAAGGATATTCACCACAGAAATAAGTCCCATAAAAAGCGTCGAGCCGCTCTGATAACATAGGTTCTGGAAACTGTCGGATAAATCCCTGTCAAGCATACTGTGAACTATACCCCCGTTATAAGTCTTCACTGCAGGACGTGGACGATCGCTCCAGAGATTCAGAACCGGAAGTTCTCCGGAAAGCAGTCTCAACCAGTAATCCCGGTGTCTGGCATAAATATCCCCGGAAAGGATAGACTGCTCCCAGGCGGCATAGTCCCGATACTGGATATTCAGCACGGGAAGCTCTACAGGCATGCCCGTAACCTCGCCATTGTAAAGCTCCAGAAGTTCGCGAAAAAGAATCGTCATTGACCAGCCATCACTGATAATATGGTGGAGTACGTAAGTTAACACCCACTCCTCGTTATCTGTACGGTAAAGGTGCACGCGTAGAAGTGGACCCGACGAGAGATCGAACGGTAAACTGAAGTCACTCTTGATGACCCCCTCTAAAGCATCCCGATCAGATCCACGGTGGTCACTCTCCCCCAGAGAAAAACCAATCATGTCTACATCAAGAACTACCTGAAATACACTGCCGTCATCGTCCCCACGGAAAACCGTTCGCAGAATCTCATGACGGCTTAGAAGAGAAAGGAAGCTGCGATATAGTGCCCCGCTATCAAGCGCCCCGGAGAATACATATGCACCGTATGTATTATAAGCTTCATTTGCACCAATAAACTGACATAATACCCATAACCTAGTTTGTGATGATGACAGAATAAACCTGCCTTGACTAATGGTGACAGGGATAGTTCTAGTAGATCTGCTTTGAGATTGTAAAAGAATATATTTAAGCAAACCATCTTTATTTGCCTTAATCTTTTCGATCAATTCTTTTTGGAGGATACCCTTAGGAGCTGTAATATTCAATTTCTCTCCTACAACACTTAGGCTAACATTTAATTCTTTTAACCTCAAATAAAGCTCTTCTATCATATTGAAAATGTTTCAAGATCGTTAGTATCAGCTGTTAAATTTCCACCATCCGGAATCAGCCTTAAAATTTCAGCACTTACATTTTCAATTGTTGGTATCTGGAATAGTATCGATGGTGCTAGAGTTACATCAAATTCTTTATTTATTTTAGAGATTAGGCGAATTGCATGCAAGCTATTCCCTCCAATCTCAAAAAAATTATCAGTAATATTAATATTATTTTTCTTCAACAAGTCTACCCAAATATCTCTTACAATGCTCTCCAAGCGATTTCTTGGTTCAGAGACAATAACATTATTCTGAAGGTCAACTCTAGATAATTCTGGCAACACTTTCCTATTAATCTTTCCACTTTTAAATAAGGGGATATTCTCGACCTGATAGTAATGATTTGGAAGCATAGCAAATGGTAATCTGGTTGTTAAGAATTTCCGTAGCTCAGAAAGACTTAACGGCAAATCGGTACTGATATAGGCTATTACCTGATCAACCTCACCGGGTAATCTTTGCAAAACTACTGCAGATTCAATATCACTGAAAGAATTTAATAGATTCTCAATTTCTCCAAGTTCAACGCGATGTCCATTAACCTTAACTTGGTCGTCTTTCCTACCTAATATTTCTACTTCACCATTTAAGAGCCATTTTGCCATATCTCCTGTCCGATAGATCCTATCGGCTACTGTACTAAATTTGTTATTTACAAACTTATCTGAAGTCAAAGCTTCATCTTTGAAATATCCGGCGGACAGCCCAGCTCCTCCGATATACAATTCACCAGCAACACCGATTGGGCACAGATTTCCAGATTCATCTAAGATATAAAACCGTGTGTTTGAAATCGGCTTACCGATGGTAATTTTATCCGCACGGGTAATGTGTTTGTAAGAGGACCAAATTGTCGTTTCAGTTGGCCCGTACATGTTATATAAAATTGGGCCGTTTAACTTCAGTACTCTGTCCGCGAGCTCTGGAGTAAGTCGTTCACCACCTACAATTATATGTTTTAGTGATTTGAGAAATAACAAAGAGTCGTCATCACTAAGCATCAATCGCAGATAAGAGGGCGTGAGCTGAATGGAATTAATATTTGCAGCGCCAGTTATCCCGTCCAGGTCCCGTTTCTGAAACCTTTTTTTCAATAGACTTAGAAATGTCAGATTTTTAAAGGCTTTTTCTTCATCGACGCCAAAATCAACCAAGCATGCAATCTCGGTAACTCCAATTTTTTTCAAACTATTTAGCAGTTCGGTGCAGGATTCTACAGTACCAAATAGCGTATTTGTTTGCCAATATCTCTCAAAAAAAATCTCCAAAGTTCCCTCAATACTTTCCTTGTTCATTTCTTGTTCAGAAAATTCTTCGGACATTTTGCTTAAAAGATTAACACTTGCTTTTAAATACTGCAAAAAAGGTTTATGCACTTCCGATTTTATTTTTTTTAAGTCTTCCCCGACAAAAGTGTGTAGCATTATCGTCACCTTGGCATCATCAACCGAAAAACCATTTTGTATAAGTGAGTTCCGATATATTGAGATATTTTTTTCAAGTTCAATGATATCCTGTCCCAAAAGATGAGTAAGTACATTCGCACCAAGTTTACCTGCAGCCTCAAAGGTTTTCGGATTACCAGTAGTTGTAATCCACATAGGAAGTTTGTCCTGGATAGGTTTAGGAAACACTTCTACCTGTACATCCATCCCAGCACCATTTCTTCTAGTAATTTTATCACCGTTCCATAGAGTTGAAAGAATGTCAATCTGCTGAAAGAAAATCTCCTTTCTTGTATAATAATTTTCTGGAAATAGTACAAAATCATCTGGATGCCACCCATAGGCAAATGACAAACCAATTCTTCCGTTTGATAGATTGTCGACTTGAGACCATTCTTCAACTACCCGGATAGTATCATGCAATGGCAAAACAACACTTCCGGCACGGATCTGGATTTGATTGGTAATCATTGAAATTGCACTAGCTAATATCGCAGGATTCGGAAATATTCCACCGAAGGGGTTGAAGTGCCTCTCTGGCAACCAGACGCTTTTGAACTCATTTTCATCAGCAAAGACTGCAGATTTCTTTATGAACGAATATTTGTCTTTTATTTTATCGGTTTGGGCAGCAAAATAAAACAAGCTAAAATCCAAATACTTATTATTGGCAACATCCAGTTTCGGAAGATCTAATTTATTCTCTTTAATTGTTATTGGTACACCATTACATATTGTCCATAAAAGTTCCAGTATAGAAATATCGAAAGATAATGTAGTCATAGCCAACAGATGATCACCCCCATCCAAAGGCATAACTCTATTCATTGCAAACAAAAAATTTGCAAGAGCAGAGTGCTGAATCATAACACCTTTAGGAATCCCAGTGGATCCTGATGTATAGATCAGATAAGCAATGTCCTCTGGTTTTGGCTTATCAATAGTAATAAAGTCATCTTTAAGTTGCAACTCACCAATAAATTCGGGATCAATCAATTCCCAATGTCCTTCGGGAAGTCGTTTCTTAAAGCTTTTACTAGTGATAATCATATCACACTCGATTTGGTTTAGAATGAGTTTTATTCTTTCAATAGGTTCTTCAGGATCTATTGGAACATATCCGGCCCCAAATTTTAAAACTGCTAAGACACTAACCAGCATGTCAATTCCTTTTTCAATAAATACAGGAATTAGCTTTCGTTTAGAGGAGCATTTATGGTATAGTACACTTGCAAGCCTATCAATGCGACGATTGAGTTCTGAATAAGAAAAATACTCTTCTCCAAAAACAACAGCTTTATTAGCTGGGAAACGGGATACCTGTTCCTCGAAAAGATCCACGATCGTCTGCTCGGATGGATAGGCTGTTGAGGTGGCATTGAACTCCCCAAGCAGAACGTCACGCTCTGCCTGGCCAATATAATCGACCTCACCCACAGCGCCATCAGGAGAGGTTAGCAACTGGCCAAGGAGAAGGCAGAAATGACCAGACATCCGCTCGATGCTTATAATATCATACAAGTCGCTGTTATACTCGATATTCAGGGCTATGCCGCCATCTACCTCAAAGAAGGTAAATGTGAGGTCAAACTTGCTGATTGTCGTCTGGCCTGCCTGGTACGCCGAAACCGTAATCCCAGGAATGCCGCTACCGGCCGGAGAATCGGTATTTTGTAACACGACAGCAACATCGAACAGAGGGTTTCTGCTCATATCCCGCTGCAGGCCAAGTTCCTCTACAAGCTTATCGAACGGATAGGCCTGGTGCTCATATGCATCAAGGCAGACCCCACGCACATCCCCCAGTACCTCACGGAAGCTCTTACTTCCGCTGAGGCGGGTCCGGAGCGCAAGCGTATTCACATAGAAACCGATCTGGCCCTCAAGGTCAGGGTGCTCACGCCCGGCCATCGGCGTGCCAACAATAATATCGTCCTGGCCACTATAACGGTAGAGAAGGATGTTCACCACAGAAAGAAGCCCCATGAAAAGCGTCGATCCGCTCTGGTGGCACAGCGAACGGAGGCTATCCGACAACTCTCTGTCAAGTATACAGTGAACTACACCGCCAGTATAGGTCTTCACTGCAGGACGCGGGCGGTCGCTCCACAGATCAAGAACGGGTAGATCCCCGGAAAGCTGATCCAACCAGTAATCACGGTGCCCGGCATAAACATCCCCCGAAAGGTTAGACTGCTCCCAGGCAGCATAGTCACGGTACTGGATGCCAAGCACCGGAAGATCTGCGGGAATGCCCGTAACCTCGCCATTGTAAAGATCCAGAAGCTCGCGGACCAGAATACCCATCGACCAGCCATCACTGATGATGTGGTGCATCACATAGGTGAACACCCACTCATCATCTCCGGTACGGTAAAGGTGAGCACGCAGAAGCGGACCTGACGAAAGATCGAATGATGTACCAAAGTCAAGTTCGATGAGACCATCCACAGCATCCCGACCAGATCCACGGTGGTCACTCTCGACCAAAGAAAGCCCCAGGAAATCCAGTTCGACAACCACTTGGAGCACATTGCCCTCATCGTCCCCCCGAAAGACAGTACGCAGGATCTCATGACGCTCCAGAAGAGAAAGAAAACTCCGGGACAGTGCCATGCTATCAAGTGCTCCGGAGAAAACATAGGCTCCAGGCATGTTATAGGCAACGTCCGCATTCGTTATCTGACTTATTATCCATAGGCGGCGCTGGGATGAAGAGAGTAGATAACTACCCGTTTTCTCAATCCTACGGATCGGAATGTGCGGCATGTCAAAATTCAGTCCATTGCCAATAATGGAAATGATCAAAGCTTTGTTAATAGTTATAAATTGCTTATCAGACTCCGTAAGTGCATCTGTAAGACCCCGGGCAGATATTTTCGTTCTATCCTCATTAGGAATTATGAAAATCCCCTGCTCTCTAAGTCTCAAAAGTGTAGCAACAACTTCATTTATTTTAGAAGATAATTTCATTTTCCGCATTTCCAATATTTTCATTAGTATTCATCCACTGCATAATCTCAATGTAATCTGATAAATTCTCTATGGTTGGGCTTTGAAAAAGACTTTTCAGATCTATTTTTACATTGAAATCATTTTGGATCCTAGAGATAACACGTATCGCTTTTAAACTGTGACCGCCTATATCAAAAAAGTTGTCAGTAATCCCAAAATTTTTGATATTTAAAACTTCCTGCCAGATCAATACTAATTTTTCATCAATTAAATTTCGAGTAGCCACGTAGTCATTTATGGAAACATTTTGTCGATCAACATCCGGCAATCTTTTTTTATCGATCTTACCATTGCTATTATAAGGTATCTCATCTAACTTTACCCAATGAGCCGGCATCATATAACTTGGCAGGATGGATGAAAGATAACCGATTAGATCAGTTTTTTGGACCTCATCACCGCCAACCCAATAGACCACTATCTCCCTATCTTCTTTCACATCCTGTACAACAGCAACAGCCCGTTTCACTCCAGGAAAACTTTCAACCCCATACTGGATCTCAGAAAGTTCAATACGGTATCCCCTGATTTTAACCTGATCATCATTCCGTCCCAGAAATTCCACATTGCCATCCTCTAGCCAACGCCCCCTGTCTCCTGTCTTATACATCCTTAGGCCCGGCACAAAAGGATTTTCAAAAAAATATTTCTCAGTCAGATCTGCCCGGCCATGATAACCTTTGGTAATACAGTGACCGCTGAGATAAATCTCACCTTCTACTCCAACAGGCAACAGGTTATGACAGCTGTCAAGTATATAGATATGGGTATTGTCTATTGCCTTACCGATAGGTACCGTATCAAGGTCTCTTTTATGAAATCTGTACATAGTACTATACACTGTATCTTCGGAAGGACCATATAAGTTTCGAACCTCAATTTCTGAAGTGTCGATCTCGGATATCAATTTCTTGGAAATCTGCTCCCCCGCCATATTGAGCGCAACGACATTATTCCACTCTATCCCCTCTTCCAGGAGTGTCTTTACCACCGAAGGAACTGTATTTATCATTATCTTCTGATCTATGCCTAAAAAATCAGATATATACAAAGCACTATCCAACAGCCTTATGGACTTACCTTCTACCAATGGAAATAAAAACTCAAAAACGGAAAGATCAAAACTATAAGAGGTTGTAGCGTACATTACCTCGAAAGGAGTATCTGAAAACTCTTTGGCTGACCACTCTAAAAATGCCGCCAGATTTCCACGGCTAACATCTACACCCTTAGGACTTCCCGTCGTCCCAGATGTATAAATAAGATATGCAGAATCATCAGTACCTGTGCCTTCTGGAAGCCAGCTATCCCAAGAATCAGGGATTTCGGATAAGTCAAGATCATCGAGGTGTAATACCCGCCCTTTATAAGAACTCGGAACAACGGCGGAACCGGCCCCGTCAACAATAAGTAGATCAAACGCAGCATCATTAATTATATAGTCTATCCGTGAACTGGGATAGTTTATATCAATCGGGACATACCCCTTTCCAATATTCAGAACGCCAAGTATACAGGCTATAGTCCACGGGGAACGTCCCATTAACAATCCTACAAAAGAACCTGAAGCCGTCCCAAGCCGGGATAGATTAGAGGAAATAGCTGAACTATTAACCCGCAGTTCCTTATAACTCCAGCAAGAATTGCCATAAATGACAGCCTTCCGGTCTAATCGCCCTGAAAATGAACTGCTGAGAAGATCCGAAAGGCCCCTGCCTCCCGAATCGCATATCGGCCGGTTGAATTCTTCTAAAATGACATGGCGGTCGACACTACTCAACAAACCTATAGAACCGATTGCAATATCAGGAAAATCTAAAACCTGACGGAAGATATTGTTTAGCTTTTGTAAAATATCAGAAACAAAGAATTCCTTGAACAGATCTGTATTATATTCCAACTCCAAAGACAACCCTCCGTCCATTACAAACATAAAAGTCAAATCGTATTTGGCTGTCGCCCCATGATTTTTTACAATTTGAAATGCAATATCATCGGAGGATTCGTTAAGGTTTAAGTCCTCGACGTCATCTAAAACCAATAAAATATCAAACAGAGGTGCCCGAGTTATATCACGTTTTGAATCAATGAGGTCAAGCAATACTCCAAATGGCGTTGACTGATGTTCCAAAATCTCAATAAAATCTTGTTTCTGTTTAGCTACAAGGGCCCTAAAACTATCAGTATCATTTAATACAGTCCGGATTGGAAGTAAATCAACAAAGAAGCCCATTTGTTTTTCAAGCTGAGCATTATTTCTTCCAGAAATAGGAGTGCCTATGACAATATCATTTTGATTGGAATATTTATATAAGAGAATATTAATTGCTGATAAAATCGACATAAACAATGTTGAATTAGATTCAATCGCAAATCCTTTCAATTTAGTAAAGATTTCATCAGAAAAGTTCATTGCAGTCACTTCTCCGCAATAAGTCTTAACTGGAGGCCGTTGAAAGCTAGTGGGAAAATCTAATGGTATATTTTGACCACCTAAATATTTTTGCCAGAATGACACACTTTCTTCACTATTATACTGATCAATATTATTTTTTTGCCACAATGCAAAGTCCTTGAAATGAAGTTTCTTGCTGTCATTAATGTTTATTGTCTTTCCCTTACTGATAAGACGATAATAATTTTGAAGCTCTTCGATTAATATATTGATAGATGCCCGGTCACTTATTATATGATGTATATTTAAAAACAAGAAACTTTTTAAATTAAAAGTGATCAAGCTACAAGAAAAGAGTGGAGCTTTTTCTAAATTGAATGTTATTTTAGAGGCGAGTTTTAAAAACCTTTCAAAAGCCACGTAATCACTACAATCCGTTTCAGTCACACTGAAATTAACCTCTTTGGATTCAATGATTACCTGTGCAGGTCCATCTGATGATTCAATAAATACCGTTCTTAATATTTCATTATCTCGTATTAGTTCTACAAAGGCGGCTTCCAAGATTATTTTTTCCAATTTCCCATCGATTGATAGGCAAATTGGAATGTTATAGGCTGATGATGCGTCCTCAAACTTTGATAAAACCCAGAGGCGCTCCTGGGAAAATGATAATGGATAACGTTCTGCAAAAGGAGCTGGTGTTATCTTTCCCAATTGAGCTTTTTTTTTGCTTTCTATTATCTTTGCCTGTTCTTTCAAGATGCAAAATTGAAAAAGCTCATTCAAGCTTACTGTGCGATGAAATCTTTCAGAGATTAACGTTCTTAGCCTTAAGACCTTTAAGCTCTGCCCTCCCAGTTCGAAAAAGTTGCTTTCTGAATTAATTTTATTAGTATGTAGAATATCAGACCATAACTGTATCAAAGAACTTTCTAAGTCTGTATAATTATGTTCAAGCAGTTCATCAAACACCTCAGTTATGTCGGGCAATCTTTTTTTATCGATCTTACCATTGCTATTATAAGGTATCTCATCTAACTTTACCCAATGAGCCGGCATCATATAACTTGGCAGGATGGATGAAAGATAACCGATTAGATCAGTTTTTTGGACCTCATCACCGCCAACCCAATAGACCACTATCTCCCTATCTTCTTTCACATCCTGTACAACAGCAACAGCCCGTTTCACTCCAGGAAAACTTTCAACCCCATACTGGATCTCAGAAAGTTCAATACGGTATCCCCTGATTTTAACCTGATCATCATTCCGTCCCAGAAATTCCACATTGCCATCCTCTAGCCAACGCCCCCTGTCTCCTGTCTTATACATCCTTAGGCCCGGCACAAAAGGATTTTCAAAAAAATATTTCTCAGTCAGATCTGCCCGGCCATGATAACCTTTGGTAATACAGTGACCGCTGAGATAAATCTCACCTTCTACTCCAACAGGCAACAGGTTATGACAGCTGTCAAGTATATAGATATGGGTATTGTCTATTGCCTTACCGATAGGTACCGTATCAAGGTCTCTTTTATGAAATCTGTACATAGTACTATACACTGTATCTTCGGAAGGACCATATAAGTTTCGAACCTCAATTTCTGAAGTGTCGATCTCGGATATCAATTTCTTGGAAATCTGCTCCCCCGCCATATTGAGCGCAACGACATTATTCCACTCTATCCCCTCTTCCAGGAGTGTCTTTACCACCGAAGGAACTGTATTTATCATTATCTTCTGATCTATGCCTAAAAAATCAGATATATACAAAGCACTATCCAACAGCCTTATGGACTTACCTTCTACCAATGGAAATAAAAACTCAAAAACGGAAAGATCAAAACTATAAGAGGTTGTAGCGTACATTACCTCGAAAGGAGTATCTGAAAACTCTTTGGCTGACCACTCTAAAAATGCCGCCAGATTTCCACGGCTAACATCTACACCCTTAGGACTTCCCGTCGTCCCAGATGTATAAATAAGATATGCAGAATCATCAGTACCTGTGCCTTCTGGAAGCCAGCTATCCCAAGAATCAGGGATTTCGGATAAGTCAAGATCATCGAGGTGTAATACCCGCCCTTTATAAGAACTCGGAACAACGGCGGAACCGGCCCCGTCAACAATAAGTAGATCAAACGCAGCATCATTAATTATATAGTCTATCCGTGAACTGGGATAGTTTATATCAATCGGGACATACCCCTTTCCAATATTCAGAACGCCAAGTATACAGGCTATAGTCCACGGGGAACGTCCCATTAACAATCCTACAAAAGAACCTGAAGCCGTCCCAAGCCGGGATAGATTAGAGGAAATAGCTGAACTATTAACCCGCAGTTCCTTATAACTCCAGCAAGAATTGCCATAAATGACAGCCTTCCGGTCTAATCGCCCTGAAAATGAACTGCTGAGAAGATCCGAAAGGCCCCTGCCTCCCGAATCGCATATCGGCCGGTTGAATTCTTCTAAAATGACATGGCGGTCGACACTACTCAACAAACCTATAGAACCGATTGCAATATCAGGAAAATCTAAAACCTGACGGAAGATATTTCTAAAATATCTATAAAACCGTTTAATTGATTCCGGCATAAATATATCTGTCGAGAACTCGATCTCTAAAATAAAATCCCCATCTGGATCTAGTTCGAAATGGAAAGTCAAATCAAATTTTGAAGGCCTTTTAATGTATTTAGTCGTCGGCTTATCCAAAAGATAATTGTCTAAAGTTGATAATTCAAATCCATATTGATTCTTTAGATCGATACTTCCATCTGCAATTGCAGTATTTTGAAATACAATCATTACGTCGAACAATGGGTTTCTTGAGGGATTCCGGATAGAATCCAAATCATCAACGATTTTATCAAAAGGGTAGTTTTGGTACTCAAACATCTTGAAGACATCATTTCTCAGCTCAATCAGCAAATGAATAAATGACTTGCCATAATCAATCTTGGCTTTTAAAGGCAATGTATTTACATATAAGCCAATTTGATTCTCTAGCTCTAACTGACTTCTACCTGACACAACAGTTCCGACAACAATTTCTTTCTGATCCGTAAGTTTATTTAAAAGTATTGCAAGACATGTATGAAAAAAATTAAATAATGTGCAGTTATTTTCAGAGCAGAACTGGCTTACTTCTTTAAACAAAGAGGCTTCAATATGAAAACGGTTGTACATTCCGTTAAATGACCTTACTGGTGGGCGTAGGTAATCAATTGGTAGATTTAGTGGAGGAGTGGTGTCATTGAGAACATTTTTCCAAAATATCGATGAAAGTTGATCATTTTCAGTATTACTACCTTGGATTTTCCAGGATACGTAATCTTTATAGTTAATTCTTAGCGGTGGTAATTTTGTAGACTTTTTCTGTACGATGCATTCATAGAGGTACATTACCTCTTTCATAAGTACTCCGATTGACCATCCATCACTTATTATATGATGGAGACATAAAATAAGGGAATATTTGTTTATGTCAATTTTTATTAATTTTACCTTAATTAATGGCCCATTTTCAAGATCAAAAACATAATAGTTTGCCTTTTCAATCTCCACCAATAAACTTGAAGGAATGTCTTTTACTTTACTGTAGTCATCGGATTCCATGTAAAAATGAAGATCCTGTAAAATGACTTGGTCCACTGTTCCATCAACATCTTTAAAAATAGTCCGAAGACTTTCATGCCTATTTATCACCATCTGGAATGAATCACTTAGTGCTTTCTCCTCGACAATTCCATTTAGATGCAATGCTGAGACAATATTATAGACAGCTTCACCACCTTCAAATTGGCTTAATATCCATATTCTCTTTTGTGCGTTTGATAATGGATAACTTTGTTTTTTCAAAACCTTTTTTATTACAGATTCCTTCGGCTTCCCCACGGATTGCCTCAAAAGTTCTAGTAATTCCTTCTTAGTTGATTTTATCAACTGCATTAAATCGTCGGATATGTTTTCAATTTCACCGATAAGCCTTATGTTTTCGCCATCTATTTTAGCGATTACCTTATTCTCACGAAGCTTGTTTACTATTTCTAAAGGACTCATAGAATTATTTCCTTATCTGCATCATTCTGCTGTTTTAGCCAAAGTAGCGTTTCAATTAAATTGATTACATCACCTATAGTACTATTTAGTAAAAGACTGTTAACTTGTAAATTTATTTGCAAATCGTTATTTATCCGATTAACAAATTCAAGGGATTTCAATGAATCCATACCAAGATGTAAAAGACTGAGATTATCTTGAATATTACTGACTTCACCGGAAAATAAACTGGATACTAGATAACTTTTGATAGATTCTTGATTGCTCAGCTTTAACCTTTCGGAATTCAAGACAAATAAAGACTCCTCCCTAAACATACCTAGCTTTGATCTGGCGATCTTAAAAGTACCTGCTAGATACATGTCGCTGCAAGAATGCCTCATAATTTTGCCGCTTGAGGTCCTGGGAATGCTCCTAGTAGGAGTAATTAAAATATCATAGGGTGCAATATCGAATTGCTCCAGCAGTTCTTTATTAATATCCCGTATCACTGAATTTAAAGACAAACTTTTAATTAACAAACGGCTCAACTCAATGACGATTATCAATTTCTTACCACCCAAATCCACAGAAAAGGCACCAACTCCATTCCTCTTAATTTCACTTTGACCTGCACACACAGCATTCTCTAAATCATAGGGATATAAATTCCTGCCATTTATAATAATTATATCCTTCGATCTACCAGTAATAAATAAATGTGATCTGTAAAAAAAACCAAGGTCACCCGTCTTAAGGTATCTCTTATCATCGACTTCAATGAAGCAGTCTTTTTCATGGTTATTCCAGTACCCAACAGTAAGGCTTTTACCTGCGATACATATCTCACCCTCTTGTAAATCCCCTATAACAAAATCCCCCCCCCAGATATTAACCTAACATGTACCCCACTAACAACTAGTCCAGAGCTAACATATTTTCTAGTAAGGCCTTTTTGCTTAATTGTATAACTTCCAGCTGAAGATCTAGAAGCAGTAATAATACTTGGATATTTAGATTTTTTTTTCCCACTGACCAACAAGGTATTTTCCGCCAAACCATAACATGGTGTGAAAGCACTTTTACTAAATCCACAACGCGAAAAATATCTCACAAATCTTTCTAAAGTCTCGCTACGAACATCCTCTGCTCCATTATATGCTACCTTCCAGCTTTCTAGGTTTAGATCGGCCTTTTCCTCTTTAGTTATATAGTCAACACATAAATCGTATGCAAAATTAGGCGCGCCTGAGTGGGTAGCTCTATATTTAGATATAGCCTTTAGCCAGTTACTGGGCTTTCTGATAAAACTTGATGGAGCGATTGCAACGCAGGTACAACCAATAAATATTGCATGTAATATATTACCTATCAAGCCCATGTCATGATAGAATGGCAGCCATGAAAATATTATGGACTCGCGATTGCAGCCGAATGTATCAGCTATGGAAATTTGATTTTGAATTAAAGCATCATGTGTAATGATTACACCTTTAGGTATCGAAGTGGATCCCGAAGTATACTGTATTAAAGCAATGTCGTTAATTAAAGCACAAGGTATATCGGAAATAACTATGTTATCCTCCAAAGAGTCAGTAGAAATAATAATATTTCGATTGAATGCAAACTGATCGGAAAAGATATTCTCAAGTTTCAGTTTTGTTCCCTCTGTTGTAAAGATCGTATCAGTATTTGAATCTTTCAATATTGCTTTCAAATGAGCCGACTTTCTCGAATAATTTAAAGGTACAGCCGTGATACCCAAATATTGGCATGCAAGAAAACATATAATAAAATCTCTGGCGTCCTCATAAATCAATAATGCTTTTGCATCGGTAATGTTATATTTTTGGAGTAAAAATGCAAGTGACTTAACCGACGAATATAGATTTTCATAAGAAATTCTCTCTATTTCTATGTTGAATTCATCTAAAAAGATAAACGCATCTTTTTCTGGCATCTGTTCAACATGGTTCCTGAGATAATCGATAATCATAAGTAAAGTTGGTTGAAAGTCACACTAGTATGTTTCCGATTATCATCAACCACTGTATTTGTGTTTAGATAAAATAGAGTTACTGTATTTGAGATATTGATACTTTACACCAAAATCTATTTAATTGTAACCTAATTCATTAAAAATTCGGGACTTATATTTAAAATAATGCTCCGCTTCAAAATATCAATACGCACTAATAACTTCGATTCGTTTGTCTTGCTAACAATTTCACAGTTCAACCCCGTGAATGGACCATCCGTTATGATTACGTTTTGTCCTGGCAAGAAAAAATCCTCTGAAACTTCCAGTCCAGATTGTTCATTTTCTAATAATATTAGGTTATTGATAACAATTTCTGGAACTGTAGCTAATTCTCTCCCGATTTTTACAAAACCTAAAACCCCTTCTAGTTCAAGAGTCTTAAAGTAATCAGCCTGATTGCGGATATTGACAAAAATATATCCAGGAAATAATGGCAACTTAACTACTTTTTTTCTATCATGCCATTTCCGAATTTCACGTTTAAGAGGCAAGAAATGTGGAATCTCGTTAGAATCTAATCTAGTAGTAACTTTCTTTTCGTACTTTGATCTTGTAAAGACCAAATGCCATTTTGGAAGCATGTGCATAGGAAAAATATTAACAGCAAGTGAAAACTGGAAGGTATCATTATAATGACTACAAAATGTATAGCTATCGCTACAACCGGTAACAGAAGCTTAGAATTGAGTGCGTTATAATTCGATCTTGTTTACCAAATATAAAATTTCAAACCCGCAATAACAAAGTAAACAATAAAAAAATTACAGAATACTTTCTATAATTTCATATTGGTTAGTCTCATCAATAACATAAGAAAATCACAACAAATAATACATAGCCATACGTCGTTCAGACAGCATTTACATTAAAACATTATTAATATAGCTTTGAAAAAAAATAGATAAACATCTACTTAGGCTTATTAAATCTACTTAGACTTATTAAATTAATATAACGTTTATGTGGAGAACTTTATTACTAATAATTCCTTAAATAGTCTTAGTAGTAATATGACAGAAATTCTCGAAAAGCGAGATCAGAGGATGCAGCTTAATAATTTGAAAAATTTTGATTGAAAAAGTTTAATTCCAGGTATTTATCCTGAATTCTTTCTTACTAGATTTTTTTCATAAAAACTGCAACGCCAGATCAATTACCATAACACAGGTAAAAAATAATCTTGTCAATTAATAGGAGCTTGAGATCCAGAAAGTAAATTGTCTTGACTCAGGTATTACAGTCCTTGTCAAAATTAAATTGTCACATTCTATGTCGGATATAAACCTCATGAAAATAATGTTCTTTAAAGTTTGGAATAATAAGGCTAATCAACCTATAATATGATCTAGACGATTTGAATATCTATACAATTATTAACGACAATATCAGTTTACGAGGGACAGGAATGTGGCTATTTTTCAGGATGTATGCAAATATAATTGAATAGAATATCTTAAAATATACAGAACTGCAGACGACTAATGCGTAAAACATCTTAATCATTACAAGCCATTGACAACATTAGAAAAATCTGATGATGATTTTAATCCTTCTTCTATAAATCTAATAATATTTAGCAAGGGGAATGCTTATGCAGTTATAAGATTTACAGCTAAGTCAAGTGTTACAAGCTTTTACGTCGAAAGGCCAAGATGCGGTTCCTCCTGAACTTGTTGGTCCTCCCCGCTTCAAAAAATATGATCACCGGTTTCCCAATAACAAATAGACTTAACCAATGAATAGTTCAAAAATTTTATGGATTTTTAGGCAATAATGAACTTTACCGATAAGAGTATGGTATTCACTTTTGGCATACTTTCTATTGATTTTCTTTGTAACGAGAAAGATTTTGAGATATTTTAAGCCAAGTGGGAATACTTATAAATATAACAGCACAGGGATATGCCCGAGAATTTATTTATGTCCTAAAAGCTATTAGGAGTAATAGGAAAAAGAAGATAAAAAGCAATCTAAGGCATATTAAGGAAAAAGCAAATATGGCAGATTGATACAATAATAATAGACATCAAAAACTCTGAAGCATTTGAAAAAAATATTATATATTGAAATGAGTTAACTTTGTATTAATTCATACCAATTTAAAAACCTAACTTTTCATCTAACTCTGTTGTTACATCTTCCTGTTTTTGATATTGATCACAATCATACGTAATTGTAACTCCCGATTTAGGAGCTTCAAAATCTGCATGGCTAATTTTTAACGAAGGATTAGCGTAAACACGCTTAATAAAGCCAGCAAATATAGGTAAAGCTGTATTTGCGCCTTCGCCCTGACTAGTGCTGATAAAGTGAAATGCCCGATCTTCACAGCCGGTCCAAATCCCTGTTACTAATTGCGGAGTAATTGCCATAAACCATCCATCGGAGTTATTTTGAGTGGTACCGGTCTTTCCTCCGATTGGGGCGTTCACTTTATACTTATAGTTTAATCTAGATCCTGTACCACCTGTAACCACTCCTTTCAACATTCTGGTCATTACATATGCTACTTCTTCACTCATTACCGGTTTCGGAATGTCCTTTTGCGAGAAAAGCACTACACCATTCTTATCCTCAATTCTAAGTAAATAGATTGGCTTGATATAAATTCCCTTATTTGCGAATGCACCATACGCACCAACCATGTTATATATTGACGAATCAAATGATCCAAGACAAATTGACGGGTACGCTGGTACATCAGGAATCCCCATTTTGGTAGCCAGATTTGCCACAGCCACAGGCCCTACCTGTTTCATTAAATAAGCAGCAATATAGTTCTGAGAATAAGCTAAAGCTTTCTGCAAAGTAATTGATCCCGGTAAAGGCTTCCCAGACGAACCTGGTATATAGGGTTTACCATACCCCTCAATAGTTACCGGAACATTTGGTACTGTATAACATGGCGAATAGCCGTTTTCGATTGCTACAGCATAGGTAAAGGGCTTTGCAGTTGAGCCCACCTGCCTGGTTCCCATTTTAACCTGATCGTACTTAAAATGTTCGTAGTTAATACCACCAACCCATGCTTTTACATGTCCATTGGTCGGGTCCATGGTCATCATGGCATTGCGCAACAACATTTTGTAATAACGTACAGAGTCAATCGGCTTCATCACCGTATCAATATTACCTTTCCAGGTAAAAATGCTCATTTCTGTTTTGGTATTAAAATCGTCCTTAATTTCATCATCAGATTTACCATTTAATTTTAATGACTTATAACGGTCAGACCTTTTAATCCCCTGCTCAATCTGTAAAGTTTTATCCTTAAACGGATTTCTGCCTTTCCAGCTGGCGATAAACTGCGCCTGTAAAATCTTCATGTATTCTTTTTGTGCTTCCTCGGCATATACCTGCATATCATAATTCAATGTGGTATAAATTTTCAAGCCATCGCGGTCTAAATCGTAAGGGGTGCCATCTGGTTTGGTAATGGATTGTTCCTGAAAAATGGTTCTGATATCATTCTTCAGTACAGAACGGAAGTATGGTGCAATACCATCATTAACGGTTGCGGCATTGAAATGCAGGTTTAATGGTTTTTCTTTTTGTTCATCAAATTCTTGTTGGGTTAAAAACTCAGCTTTAACCATTAAAGCCATTACGGTATTTCTACGGTCTCTAGAACGTTCGGGATGGCGGGTCGGCGAATACATGGTAATCCCTTTCTGCATACCAACTAAGGTTGCTGCCTGTGTTAAGGTCAGCTTATCGGGTGTCGTATTGAAATAAACCCTCGCTGCAGATTTAATACCATAAGCCTGGTTGCCAAAATCAACCGTATTCAAATACATGGTAATAATTTCTTCCTTGGTATAGTTACGTTCCAGTTTAACGGCAACAATCCACTCTTTAAACTTGGTTAACACCAGTGAGAAAAAGTTAAGGTTCGATTCCCTAGGAAAAAGATTTTTGGCCAATTGTTGGGTAATTGTACTCGCTCCCTGCTTCTTTCCGATTAAATTATAACCGATAATAGTAAAAGTACGTTTGAAATCTATCCCCGAGTGTTCTTTAAAACGGGTATCTTCTGTGGCAATTAATCCGTTAATTACATTTTCAGAGATATCTTTATATGTAACATTCGATCTGTTTTGAACAAAATAGGTGCCTAATGGCCGACCATCTTCAGCGATAATTTCCGAGGACTGATTACTTTTCGGATGTTCAATATCTCTGAAAGAGGGTAAGGCTCCAAATGCTCCAACTGCTACTAGTGAAATGAATATTGCAAAAATAGCTATACAAGAAACTAAGATTTTCCACAAAAAAAGGCTATATCTTCTAATTTCGGTTTTTGAAAGTGATGAGGCCATCGGCAGAATACAAATTAAAAATGTGAAAGAATAGCAACAAATAATTGGATTTTTATTCCAATAATCGTGTTCAATTCGATCAAATATACGCGGTATATTTCTTTTTATCATAAACTTTCGTGGCTAATATCGATTCCTTCAGGCTGTTATTGACATTTTCTGTCTTGTATTATGAAGTATTTAGTAGCTAAATTCACTATCAGCTAAAAGCTTAGACTTTGGCGAATACGGGGTACCGGATGATTATTTACTGGATCAACCCGTTGCTGGAAGAGGAACTGATACGTACCTAGAAGTATCAGATTTCCAAACTTGGATAGACGGCTTCACGGCTATAACAGTTGAAGTTTTAGAAAAAAGGCTTCTTTGATATTCGAAGACACCAAAACAGCGACTCCAAAAAAAACGAGATAAATAAAGTTATGGAGTAACTGAACTTAACTCCTTGAGGATCGGCTATAGAAAATTTCAGTTTGCAAACTTCATGCAACCTAATGAAAATGGGCCAATTCCTGATTTATGAACTGCCACATTTCCAAAATGGATTTTTTCAATTTCCTTTGATATTTTGCAGGCTATTGACAATATTCAGTCTCTTAAATACCGTATTCTTTTTGAGCCTGATTTTCAGGAACTGTTCCATAACTATATTTTCGACCATATGAAGGTAAGCACTATCCTTTCATATCTATTGTTGAACTTGTCATGACCTATTTCTGTGAGACTAGGGGGTACCATGACACTATCAGTGAAGGGCACCTATGTAAAATAAAGAACAAATAGGATTGCGAATTAAGTGAACTTATTCCCCATATATAGGCGACTAAGACATTTGTTGGATTTTGGTCACCTAAGAAATTTATCCAGAATGTACAGAAATTTTGTACATCCGGGCAAGGAATTCAAAAACCCTTTAGATCAATGGAAAGCTAACGTGTGCTTAATATCTGACACATCGTACTGAATTTACTTGGAGAAAAGTCTGATACGGGTTTCCCTTATAAGCAACTAAACTAAAGTTTGAGGATTTGGAAAGTGTAAAAAATCCCTATTCAAGAAATCTGATTTAGGTGGAGCATGGATTTGTTTAGCAATATTTAAATGACCAGATAATTTTGAAAATTTTAATCGTTTCGCTATTTTTAAACCTAATAATTTGCATTCGAAAAAATAAGAGGTGAGTATTTGGTGCCTTAACGCGAGGAATAAACTACAAAATACTGATTTACAGACAAATAAACCGAAAGGTTCGACTCCCTTCGGCTCCATACAATAATAATAAAGCAAATAGCAAAATATAACCTTCAAAGGTATAGTAACATGCTCATACATAGCGTAAACACAAATCGTTGATTTTAGGAAAAGAGGACTAACCCTTATTCCTAAAATCATTTCTTAATCATTCAAAGAGATTATGAGAACAAATTATTTTAATAGGACATGTTGCGACATCATCAAATGCTTCATCTCGCTCGCAACCTTCTTTTGTTTAACCTTTGAATAAATCTGGGTGGTCCGAATGCTTGAGTGTCCAAGCATGTGAGAAACACTCTCTATTGATATGCCTTTTTCCAGGGTTACGGTTGTCGCAAAAGTATGCCGTGCCACATGAAATGACAATATCTTTGTTATTCCGGCTTTAGCTCCTATCAGTTTTAATTTTCGGTTTGTATACTGATTCGTAGGGCATGGAAAAATTGTCGCCTTATTAATAGATTCAGGATGACATTTATACTTTTGAATTAAATTTAAGGGGATTGGAAGAACAAGTACATGAAATTTTCTTTCAGTAGTATGAAATGTCTTTTGTCTTTTCATTTCTAGCCAAACACCACCATCACTATCATTAGTAAGGTGATTGACAGATAATATATTGATTTCGCTGTAGGCTAGGCCCGTATAACAACTAAATATAAACATATCCCTGATTACTTCTTGAATAGGGTTGGCAAGCGGCAGATTTTTGAGAATATCCAATTCATTATCATCAAGCACCTCCCGGTCTTTGGAAACTATATTTCTTTTAAAATAAATAAATGGGTCTCTCACAATCCAACCAAATTTCAAGGCTAGTCCCATCATCTTTTGGAATCTTTCCATATGCTTCATTACGGTATTATTGGAACAGACCCTTTGTCCTTTATCAGGTGTTTTGGTACGGAGATAAATGCTAAAATCTGTTAAAAACTTAAAATCTATTTTAATTAGCATAATATCTTTTAATTTTTTCTTTTTTAGAAATTCTAAAATAAAACGCTCAGTCGAATAGTAATTTTTCAAAGTTCCTGTTGCTAGAAGTTTTCCTGGTTCCGAAAAATGATACCTTATGAGCTCTGTTAAGGTTCTACCATCCTCCTCTCCTTCAATCTTTGCCCTGATCTTTGCGGCGGTTACTTCCTGCTTCTGATACCGCAACTCATCGTACGCCGCGCCGATTTCGTTTGTGAGTTGCCTCATTCTATCCCGAATAGCATTGCTCACTTGATCAGTACCTCTTAAACGTTGGGATTTTTGATCCCATTTTGATACTTCAACAGTTTTTTTTGTTGCAAAAAAAACAGCCCTTCCATCAACGGTAATTCTAACTGATAACGGAGCCTTCCCAAAGGCTTCCCTGTCCCTTCTAACGAAGAAAGTGACGCTAAAACTGTGGCTAGATTTCATAAAATCTTCTCCTATTTTTTAACCCAAATCTGCACCCAAAAAACAGCTAAAACGGCAACGATCTGGTCTGTTGTCCAAAAATTAATAATTGTAATAAATTTCAGTTTTCGTTGAAAAGACAATGTTAAGAAGAAAATTTGGGTGCAGATTTGGGTTAAAAATGGTTGATATTCGTTAACCCATTATAAACCCAATAAAAAAACAAAACCCCCTAAATGAACCATTTAGAGGGTTTTTGATACAGTTTGTATCTGTTTTTGTCGGGATGGCAGGATTCGAACCTACGACCTCCTGCTCCCAAAGCAGGCGCGATACCGGGCTACGCTACATCCCGAACTTGGTATCGATCTTTTTTGTAATCCTGTTTTAAAAGTGGATTAAACTTTTGTCGGGATGGCAGGATTCGAACCTACGACCTCCTGCTCCCAAAGCAGGCGCGATACCGGGCTACGCTACATCCCGAACTTGGTATCTCCTTTTTTTATTCCCTGTTTCCAGGGGCTGCAAAGTAACGGTTTTAAAATGACATTTTCATTTTTTTTATTACTTTTTTTTTCTTGGCGGAGAGGGCGGGATTCGAACCCGCGGTACCGTTACCAGTACGACAGTTTAGCAAACTGTTCCTTTCGGCCACTCAGGCACCTCTCCTTCTCAACCTCTGTTTTCCGTCCTACCGACGTTGTTTTGAGGTCTGCAAATATAGTAAAACAAGTTATTCTGCAAAAAAAAATTATGATAATTGTTGATAATCTATGCGAACATGATAGATACTCATCAGCATCGTCTTGAATATCAATTTGATAGTTTCAATATCTTTTAGCGTTAAATCGCAATCATCAAGCTGATTTTGTTCCAATTTGTAGTTAATTATGCGTTCAACCAGGTCATTTATGTTCTGCGCATCGGGATTTTTCAGACTTCTTGAGGCAGCTTCGACCGAATCTGCCAACATTAACACACCAGTTTCTTTGCTAAAAGGGATCGGTCCCGGGTAGCGGAAAATGTTTTCATCGACGAATTTTTCAGGAGAATTTTTCAAAAACGACTGATAAAAATAATCAACCCTTGTATTTCCATGGTGTGTTCTGATAAAATCGATAATCGCTTCCGGAATCTGGTTTTTTCTTAAAATCTCAATTCCTTTATGCACATGCTGAATAATAATCTGCGCACTTTGCTCATAAGGCAATTTATCATGCGGACTTACAGCAGTATTCTGGTTCTCTATAAAATACTGCGGATTATCAACCTTCCCGATATCATGATATAATGCCCCTGCCCTTACCAGTACCGAATTACCGCCTATTTTAAAAATGGCAGCCTCGGCAAGGTTTGCTACCTGTAGCGAGTGCTGAAACGTTCCGGGCGCTTTAAAAGCAAGCTCCCTTAACAGTTTATTATTGGTATTGGTGAGCTCAATCAGTGCCACATCTGAAGTAATGCCAAAAATACGTTCGAACAGGTAAATTAAAGGGTAAGCCAGAAGCGACAATAAAACGCTAAAAACAAAAGGAATAAAATTAATCCATTCTATTTCTCGGAAAGATCCTTCACGCAATAAAGCGATCCCCACAAAAGAAACAAAGTAGGCCAATAATATAAATAAGGCCGAAACCAGAAATCTTTCGCGCTTAACAAAGTTTTTAATGCTGAATATCGCCACCATACCCGCGGTAACCTGGTAAAACACAAACTCGAAACTGTTGGCCACAAAAAAACCGGCAATCAAAATTACCAGCATGTGCAGGTAAAGCGCCAAACGGGTATCGAATAAAATCCTGATGATGATCGGCACCACACAAAACGGTATGTAATACAAACTCGGGATCTCCATTTTAATGGCCCAGGTTAGGGCCAGCAACATCCCTGTGGTTACAATCAGTATTAAAGAAAGCTGACGGTTATCGGCGAAAATATCCTTCCGGAAAAGAAAAAGGAACGACATTAATATGGTAAGAATAAAACCCACCAGCACCACCTGACCAAGGTAAACCAGCGCCCTGCTGCCTATGGTTTTCGTCTGCGCATCATAAGTAGCCTTGTACGATTCCAGTTTCTGGTAAATTTCTTCATCAATCACATCGTTTTTAGCTACAATTAACTCCCCCTTTTGCACCATCCCTTTAGTGGTAGAAATATTATTGATGGTATTATCCTGTATGGTCTGCGTTAAACGCTCGTCGAATACAATATTTGGTGTAATATGATCAATAGCCAAATTGGCTATCAAATCGCCCATTACCGGGTTGGGTGCCTTAAAATTACCTTTAAAAAAGTTCAACGCCGTTTCTGCCGTAAATACATCCAGTGTATTTTTTACCTGCGATACGTTATTTTCCAGTAAAGAGAAATCGTAATTTTTACCGCCTGCCTGATGTTTCACATTTAAGCCGATAATTCCTTTTTGATAAATACCCTGAAGTAAACGGTAGGCAGCCGCCTTATACACTTCTTTTTCTTTTTCATCCAATTGCTTCGATTTCCACTTGATGTCGAATTCGTTGGCAAATTCATCTAAAGCGGTGGCCGTAATCCCCTTGTCGTACTGGTAAACCGGTAAAATATCTTTTAGCGCATTTTTTTTATCGGCACTTACCTGAGGGTTCGTTTTTAAAATGGCAAAACTGAAGGGAGAAATCAGATCCTTGTTTTTCCAAACGGCATTTTTTTCAAATTCGTACCTAAATCTCGGTTGTTTCGGAAGGAATAGCGTAATAATGAAAACGGTAAATATCATCATCACATATTTCAGGTTTGATGAATATTTCCGGTAAAGGATTTTGTGGGAATTTCTCTTGATTTTGGCCAAAACGATCTAATTATTGTATTGTCAAAAATAACATTTTTATCTAATATACATTTTAGGGATTTTGTTTGCAATTACCAGATTTTATATTTTACTTTATGATATCAAATTAATATCAATTATGTATCAGGAAAAAATCATCAGCCCACCATCTGGGTATTTAACATTCGCAATAAGCATCGCTTTATTAGTGGCTTCAATTTTCTGTTTTATTTCAGAGATCTTTTTATGGGGAGGAATTTTATTGGCTGTGGATATATTTTTAATCTTCCCGGGCTTTTTAATCATCAATCCCAATCAATCAATGGTATTAACCTTATTTGGAAAATACCTGGGCACGGTAAAAGCCGATGGATTTTTCTGGGTGAATCCCTTAACCGCTAAAAGAAGGTTATCGCTAAAAGCAAACAACTTAAACGGTCAGCAGTTAAAAGTGAACGATAAACTGGGTAACCCGATCGAAATTGCTGCCGTTGTGGTATGGAAAGTAAACGAAACGGCCAAAGCTGTTTTTTCGGTCGAAAATTACATGCAGTATGTAAATATTCAAAGTGAAGCCGCGGTAAGGCACCTGGCCAATATTTTCCCTTACGATCATGCTGAAGGTGAAGAAACCAGCATTACTTTAAAGGACGGGGCCGAAAAAGTGAGCGAGTTATTGGAAAACGAACTGAACGAACGTTTATCAAGAGCAGGGATTGAAGTTTTAGAAGCCAGGATTTCGCATTTGGCTTATGCGCCCGAAATTGCCAGCGCCATGCTACAGCGCCAGCAGGCCACAGCCGTAATTGCAGCCCGTAAATTAATTGTAGAAGGTGCCGTAGGCATGGTGGAAATGGCTTTAGAGAAATTATCGCAAAAGGGAATTGTTGAGCTGGATGAAGAACGCAAAGCCGCCATGGTCAGTAATTTATTGGTGGTACTTTGTGGCGACCGCCATGTACAACCAGTGGTAAATACGGGTACCTTATATAATTAAAATATGGAGTTTGAGGAGAAACATGGCTTAAAGATATGGTGGTTATACCTCGTAACCGGGGTAAGCATATTCCCTGCATTAGCTATACTGATCTTCGATAAAGGCGGACCAAGTTTAGCAGAATTGCAAAAAATGTACTTTGCACCTTTATTGGCTGTATTTCCTCCTTTTTTAATCATTTTTATAGTACAGCAGAATAAGCTAACACTAAAAATAAATGCCGAAGGCTTATCCTACCGGTATTTTCCTTTCCATTTTAAGCCAAGCCATTTGAGATGGATAAGTATTGAAAAAGCCTACATCCGCAAATATGATGCATTTTCGGAATACGGAGGTTACGGCGTTAAAACACGGCTTTGGTTTAAATTTAAAGATAAGGCTTACATTTTAAACGATAAAAACCGGGGATTACAACTGGAGTTTAAAAATGGCAAAAAACTTCTGTTCAGTTCAAATAAAATAGAAGACCTGGAAATGTTCCTCATTAATTTAAAAACGAGGTATAATATACAAGCAATACAATAAGAATGGCGGAGAAAGATAAAAAAGCTTTTGTATTAAGAATTAGTCCTGCTTTATTAAAAGAAGTAGAAACCTGGGCTGCAGATGAGTTTCGGAGCACCAACGGGCAGATCGAATTTTTGCTTACCCAGGCGTTGAAATCGAGGAAGAAGGGTAAAACGAAGGAAGAATAAAACTGCAAATTGTGAATTGCAAACTGAAAATAATATGGGCGTTCCCCAAGGGGCGGGCTTTGCAAGGCTGCGCTGCGCTCCGGTACCGATAAAGACCTGTGAAACAAGCAAGCATACCATAATTAAATAAAAAACAGATGCTTAATCGGTACTGAACCCTTACAATCCCTAACGCAAAACCCATAGCATTAAATTAAACCTCGCAGGTTTTAAAAACCTGCGAGGTTTAATCGCCACCAAAAACCCTTGCCATTGTTAAATAAACCTGATAGAACGGATGCCGGTTTTTTCTATCGGCAAGAGAGATAGCAGGGCTAACCCTCTGCCATTAACACCGAACCACTCATTTTCAAAAAAAATATCGACCACCTAAGCAACCTTAGTACATTTATGTTGTTATGCACAGCTAAAAACTATTCAAAACTTATGATAATCAAACGTGCTAAAATCCATTTCTATACGTTATTTTTAAACTTCGCAGGTTTTGGAACGGCAGATCGTCAATAAGACTGATGAAGACTTTGTTTAATATTTAAAATGCATAACTTAGCGGCCTAACCAAAAATTCATAAAAATTTTGCAAATGAAAGAAGTTGTTATTGTATCAGCTGTAAGAACCCCTATTGGAAGTTTCGGAGGCTCATTAGCCCAATTTTCTGCTACCCAACTTGGCGGCTTCGCTATTAAAGCGGCAATTGAAAAAGCCGGATTAAAACCCGAACAGATCCAGGAAGTATATATGGGCAATGTGTTATCGGCCAATTTAGGTCAGGCACCTGCAACCCAAGCTGCAAAATATGCCGGCTTACCAGATTTACCTGCAACCACCATTAATAAAGTATGTGCATCGGGCACAAAAGCCATTATGCTTGCCGCACAAAGTATTGCCAACGGCGATAATGATATTATTGTGGCCGGAGGTATGGAAAGCATGAGCAATGTGCCTTATTACCTTGATAAAGCAAGAAATGGCTACCGTTTAGGTCATGGACAAATTACCGACGGACTTGTAAAAGATGGTCTTTGGGATGTATATAACGATTACCACATGGGTTCTGCCGCCGAACTTTGCGCTACCGAATGTAATATTAGCCGCGAGGCACAGGATAATTTCGCCATCGAATCTTATAAAAGAGCGCAGGCTGCACAAACATCGGGCAAATTTGCCAGCGAAATTATAGCGGTAGAAGTGAAAGACCGTAAAGGTGAAATTACATTAGTTGATACCGACGATGAACCAACCGCAGTTAAATTTGATAAAATCCCATCATTAAAACCCGTTTTCAAAAAAGATGGAACGGTAACGGCGGCAAATGCTTCTACCTTAAATGATGGTGCAGCAGCTTTGGTTTTAATGAGTGCCGATAAAGCAAAAGAACTGGGTTTAACACCACTGGCTAAAATTTTAGGCTATGCTGATGCGCAACAAGCACCTGAATGGTTTACCACAGCACCTTCTAAAGCCATTCCATTGGCTTTACATAAAGCTAATATCGATATTAAGGATGTTGATTTTTTCGAAATCAACGAAGCATTCTCTGTAGTTTCATTAGCGAACAACCAATTATTAAATTTAAACGATCATCAGGTAAATGTAAATGGTGGTGCAGTTTCTTTAGGTCACCCGCTGGGTGCATCAGGAGCAAGGATTGTAGTTACCCTCCTTTCGGTACTGGCACAAAATGATGGAAAAATCGGTGTTGCGGGCATCTGCAACGGCGGTGGCGGTGCGAGTGCATTGGTGATCGAAAAATTATAATCGTAGGGTTTTACTTATATTTTGGCATTTGATCAGGAAATGAAATACATCAAATTCTATACTCTTTTAATGCTGGGCCTGTTAGGCACTAATTTAAAAGCACAGCAAAGCACCAATAAATTAGGCGTTTTTCAGGATTCGCTCATCAAAATATCGGTAAACGCTGTTGCGTCGCAAAGCGATGCGCAGAAAATGGAATTAAATGGCAGATTTGTAAAAACCCTGGTTGAAGCGCTGAAAACACCAAATTCTTTTTCATTTGCCTTCGATTCGCTTAAAAATGTATCGGTAATTAAATCGCCAGATCAGGCATTCAGGATTTTAAGCTGGTACATGCCGCTAGAAAATGGCACTTACCGTTATTATGGCGCCATACAGATAAATACCAAAAGCGGGCCCTTAAAGCTGTTTCCGCTGATAGACCAGACCGAAAATATAGCCGATCCCAATATCATTACCAACAACCAGAAATGGTTTGGCGCGAGGTATTATGAAATCGTTCCGGTAACGAGCGGGAACCGCCTGCCCTATTATGTACTTTTAGGCTGGAAAGGCAATACACAGGCAACCACTAAAAAGGTGATCGAAATCCTTTCGTTTGATAAAGAAAACCTCGTTTTTGGCGCGCCTGTTTTCGACGGAAAAGAGTTGAAAGGAAAGAACAGGATGATATTTGAATATGCCAAATCGAATGCCATGACTTTAAAAAGCGATCAGAAAGCGGGTATGATTGTATTTGATCACCTGGCATCATTTGATCCGGAAATAAAAGACAGGTTTGAATATTATGGCTCGGACGGTACTTTTGACGGATTTAAAATCATTGGCGGAAAATTGAAACTTCAGGAAGAGGTAACACTCAATAACGATCCGAACGCGAGCGATGAGCTTTATGCCGATCCAAAGAAAAATGTAAAACCTATCAGAAAGTTCTGATTTTAATAGACCTTAACAAATCATTTACCTGCCAGATGGCCTAAAAATTTGCCAGAATGGCCTTCACTCGCTATATTGCGCCTTAAAAAATTTTCTTAAATGCCCACAACAAACCAAACCAAACACCCAAAAGGCTTAAAATTCCTTTTTTTATCAGAAATGTGGGAACGTTTTGGTTACTATTTAATGATCGGCATATTTACGCTCTATTTAAAAGATGTAAAAGCCGGTTTTGCGATGACGGAGGCCGAATCGGCCGATTTATACGGAACTTTTATTGCTTTGGTATTTTTAACCCCCTTTTTAGGTGGCTTATTGGCAGATAGATACCTCGGCTATGCCAAATCGATCATTATTGGCGGTTTGATGATGGGTTTAGGCTATTGTTTAATGGGGGTGCACAGCTTACCGATGCTTTATCTGGCTATGACCCTTGTTATTTTAGGAAATGGCTTCTTTAAACCCAATATTTCTACCTTATTAGGCAATATTTACTCAACCCCTGAATATGTTGCCAAAAAAGACGACGGTTATAATATTTTTTACATGGGTATTAACGTAGGTGCGTTTATCTGCAACTTTTTTGGTGCTGCATTATATATTATGCTCGGTTGGGAATATGCGTTTTTTGCCGCTGGTGTAGGCATGTTTATTGGCGTGGCGGTATTTATTAGCGGACTTAAACATTACCGGGCTTTCGATATTAAAAAAGGCATGGTTGATGGTGATATGTCTTTCCTTAAAATCAGTCTACTCATCCTCCTGCCGTCCATCATCGCAGGGATTATTGGTTGGGTTTTGCCAACCAGATTAATCGGTCACCCTTTAGTGGGTTCTACCAGCACCGATGCTTTTATATTTGCCTGTTTTCCGGTTATCTATTTTTACAGCACTTTATTTTTTAAAGCCAGCAAAGAAGAAAAACGACCTATTGCAGCCTTATTGACCATCTTTGTGGTCGTAATATTATTCTGGGCCGTATTTAAACAAAACGGGACCGCTTTAACCACCTGGGCCGACCGTTATACCGACCGGAGCCTCACCAATACCACCGCAAAAAATACCTTCTCAAACTTAAGTCTATCACAAAATTTAATCTACAAAAAAGACAGCGTGGCACTTTACGATCATGCTTTCCGTTTACAAAAAGTGGATGGTGTGGTGCAAAAAGAATACAATTACCCTGTTTATTTTAAAAATGTACCCACTGCCGAACTGCCTGCCGAAGGTGGCGATGTAGAATTATGGGCTACAAATCTGAGTCAGTCCATTAATCCGGCATGGGTAATCCTCTTAACGCCGTTGGTGGTTGCATTTTTTACCTGGCTACGCAGCAGAGGAAAAGAGCCAAGTACCGCCAGTAAAATTATATTCGGCATCTTCATATCCGCTATTTCGGTACTGGTGATGATTACTGCCGTTTACATCGGCAAAAATGGATCAGAAAAAGTTTCGGTGCTCTGGTTGATGGGTACTTATGGCATCATCACCATTGGCGAACTGTTTTTAAGTCCGATGGGCTTATCGCTTGTATCAAAATTAAGTCCCGTACGCATCACCTCATTAATGATGGGTGGTTGGTTTGTTTCTACCTCCATCGGCAATAAACTATCGGGTGTACTGGCTACCCTGTGGGATACTTACGAAGACAAATCTAATTTCTTTTGGGTAAACTTTTCTCTTTTAATGGCTTCGGCAATCATCGGCCTGGTGTTATTAAAATGGTTAAACAACATCATGAAAGAATACGGCATAAAATAAATTTTATCTCATTCAACAAACAAACTAAAACACTGAATATGACATCAATACCAAATCAATCTAAAGGCCACCCGAAAGGATTATACGTGCTTTTTGCCACAGAGATGTGGGAGCGTTTTAATTACTACGGCATGCGGGCGATCCTTGTCTTGTTTATGACAAAGGCCTTGTTATTCGATAAAGCTTTCGCCTCTAACCTGTATGGCAGTTATACTGGCTTGGTTTACCTAACACCTTTAATTGGCGGCTACATTGCCGACCGTTACTGGGGAAATAAAAAATCGATTATCACAGGTGGTTTAATGATGGCACTTGGTGAGTTTATCCTCTTTTTCTGTGCATCATTGTTCCATAGCAACCCATCCTTATCTACTTTCCTGTTTTTTACAGGATTAGGCTTTATGATTGCAGGAAATGGTTTTTTCAAACCGAACATTTCTTCTCTTGTTGGCCAATTATACCCAAAAGGTGATAAAAGAAGCGATGCAGCTTATACCATTTTTTATATGGGTATAAACGTTGGTGGCGCACTAGGGCCAATTGTATGCGGCTTTTTAGGCGAAACAGGTAATGTGATGGATTACAAATGGGCCTTTTTTGCAGGCGGTGTAGCCATGCTTTTAGGTGTTTTGGTGCAGATCCTCTTCCAGAAAAAATATGTGGTAGCCCCTGATGGTAAAGAGTTAGGCGTTGTTCCGGCGGGAACACCTAAAGCAGCTTTAAATCCTTTGGTTATCGGTTTTGGTCTTGCAGCTTTCTCTGCATTGATGATCGGTTTATTTTATATCGATGCAAAAGTATTCAGCTTTTTAACCTATTTATTGGTGGCATCAGTATTATTTATCGCATTTATTATTTTCTCTGATAAATCTTTGAATAAGATTGAAAAACAGCGTATCCGTGTAATTTTTATTGTTGCCTTTTTCGTAATCTTTTTTTGGAGTGCATTTGAACAGGCGGGTGCTTCGTTAACCTTTTTTGCCGCAGAGCAAACACAAAGGGATTTAGGCTTTTTAACGGTTCCGGCAAGTATTTTTGCGTCGTTAAACTCTATATTCGTGGTCGCATTTGCACCTATTTTTGCCTGGCTGTGGATTAAATTGGGTAAAAACGAACCTGCATCGCCAACTAAAATGGCATTGGGTTTATTCTTACTCGCGCTGGGTTATTTATGGATTGCTTTTGGGGTGAAAGATGTTTCATCGTCAACCAAAGTAAGTATGATGTGGTTAATCGGTATGTATGCCCTTCACACTTGCGGCGAGCTTTGCCTGTCTCCTATTGGTTTATCGCTGGTAAACAAACTGGCTCCGTTAAAATTCGGTTCATTATTAATGGCAGTTTGGTTTTTAGCCAATGCTGCTGCCAACAAATTTGCCGGAATTTTAAGCAGTTTATATCCTCCGGGAACTGCAGAAATTAAACAGGCTGCTGATGCAGGTATTAATCTTCAACCCATCTTATCAAAAACAGTTGTGCCAAGCGCTCAGGAACTGGCCAAATTAAAAGATTTAAAAATTCCATTTGAATATCAATCTATATTAGGCTTCCAGATTAATTCGTTATACGAGTTTTTCATGATGTTTGTAGTAATGGCCGGAATCGCATCGCTTATCTTATTTGCGATTACTAAAAAACTGCAAAAAATGATGCACCAGGATATTTTAGATTAATTTAAAACATAATAATACAGAAAGCCCGGCTCCGATCGGGCTTTTAATTTTTAAACCAATTTCAATGGAAAAAACAGTTTCAATAGAAGAGATTCAGAATTTTGAAGGAAAATACCCTAAACAGCTCTGGCATCTGTCGTTGGTAGAAATGTGGGAACGTTTCTGTTTTTATGGCATGCGCGGTGTACTGGCGTTTTTTATGGTAGAACAGCTGGGTTTAAGCGATCAGAAATCCAACCTGCAATATGGTGCAATACAAGCTTTTGTGTACGCATTTACCTTTATTGGTGGTATTTTTGCCGATAAGATTCTTGGGTTTAGGAAATCGCTGTTTTGGGGTGGTTCGTTGATGATTATCGGTAACCTGGTTTTGGCATTTTCTCCTCACGATCTCTTTTATATAGGTATAACCTTATCCATTATTGGAACTGGCTTTTTCAAACCAAACGTATCTTCAATGGTGGGCGAACTGTACCATGAAAAAGATAACAGAAGAGATGCAGGCTACGGACTCTTTTATGCCGGCATTAATGTAGGAGGTTTATTGGGCGGTGCAATGTGTATTTATTTAGGTAAGTATTATAACTGGCATTTATGTTTCTTATCTGCCGCCCTGGTAATGATGTTTGGGTTAGGCACCTTCATTTTTACTAAAAAACATTTAGGCCCCATCGGAAATTCGCCCTTATTGCACCTTAAAAAATCAAAACAACAGCTATCAGAAATAGCCGTTTATGCAGGATCTATAGTCTGTATCCCATTGATTTATATCATGGTGAAAAACACGGCCTTTACCGATTATTTCATGTATACCATCGGTATTATTGCACTGGTTTATTTCCTTTACGAAACGTTTAGTATAAAAGATAAAACAGCACAATATAAATTGCTGGCGGCCTTTGTATTTATCTTTTGTTATTTCATATTTATGGCTATATCCGAGCAAAGCGGTGGTTCATTGTCGCTGTTTGCAAAAGATAACCTCGATCACAAAATCCTGTTCCTCAATATGGATCCCAACGTGGTTAATAATAGCGCGAATTCTTTTTTTGTGATTGTGTTTAGTCCCATTGTAGGTATTTTATGGTTAGGCCTTTACAAACGTAAAATTGAACCGAATACCGTAGTAAAATTTGGAATCGGTTTCCTTTTACTGGCTTTAAGTTTTTATGTTTTTTATGCCACCAGGTTTTTTGCCAATGCGCAGGGCATTAGTTCGCTAAATGTATTTACGTTTGCCTATTTGTTGTTAACGCTTGGCGAGCTTTGCTTAGGTCCGATAGGGATGTCGATTATTACGAAACTATCGCCAAAGAAAATGTTCGGGATGATGATGGGACTTTGGTTTTTATCAAGTGCTTTCGGGCAGCTGGCTGCAGGGAAGCTTGGGGCAGAAATGTCGAGCATAGATCATGCCTCTTTAACCACCAAATTAATGGCCTATACCGAAGGTTATAAAGCCCTGGCCTTATACTCTTTAATTGCAGGTTTGGCATTGATTATTTTTTCGCAATTGGTAAGGCGCCTGATGCAGGAAGTGAGGTAAGAAAAAGATTCGTCATTTCGACCGCAGTGGAGAAATCTAAAAGGATCAATCTCTATCTTTTAATAGCAAAAATTTTTAATCAGTAGGATTTGAAAACGAGAGGACAGTAATTCCTGGAGGCTTACTGTCCCGCTCTTCGCTCCAATTCCTCGCCCTCATGCTTCGGCCTGCGGGCTTTTCACTACGATCGGGTTTAGGTACAATGGTTCTGTGCTTTAGAATCTAATTCTGCGCAGATTTTAATAAATTCGTCATTTCGACCGCAGTGGAGAAATCTAAAAGATATATCTATGTATTCCATTAGCGAGAAATTCATAATCATTAGGATTTGAAAACGAAAGGACAATAGTTCTTGGCATCTTTAGTACCGCCATTCGCTATAGTTCAGATGAAAAACCGGAAGCTACCGCTGCTGTCGGGTTTAGAAACAATGGTTCTGTATTTTGAAATTCACTTCTGCGGTGATCTGTGAAATCAGCGGGAACAATTAAATTTAGAATCCATCGAAAATAAATCCTAAACTAAGTTTATCAAGACGAATCGTTTGGAATTAATGAAAATTCATGATGATTTCATATTAAATCTTTACTTTCGCCTTTTGAAAGCAAATTGCAACTTATAAATACAAAAGCAGCAGCTTACCTTATTTAAAAAACCACAACAAACGTGTCAGATAGTTTAGTCATCATTCCAACCTACAACGAGAAGGAAAATATCGAAAAGATCATTAGAAAGGTTTTTTCTTTAACCCAGCCTTTTCATGTTTTAATTATTGATGATGGTTCTCCGGACGGAACTGCCGAAATTGTAAAATCGTTACAGGCTGAATACGACGGACATTTATTTATCGAAGAACGTGCTGGTAAACAGGGTTTGGGCACGGCATATATTTATGGTTTCAATTGGGCATTACAAAAGAAATATGCTTACATTTTTGAAATGGATGCCGATTTCTCCCACAATCCTGATGATTTGGCACGCTTACGCGAAGCTTGTGTAAATGGTGCAGATGTGGCCATCGGCTCACGCTATGTTAAAGGTGTAAATGTGGTAAACTGGCCAATGGGCAGGGTTTTAATGTCGTACTTTGCATCTATGTATGTCCGCCTTATTACCCGGATAAACATTCAGGATGCTACTGCTGGTTTTAAATGTTACCGTAGAATTGTCTTAGAAACCATTCCGCTCAACAAAATCAAGTTTGTAGGTTATGCTTTCCAGATCGAAATGAAGTTCACTGCCATTAAATTTGGTTTTAAAGTAGTCGAAGTTCCAATCATCTTCACTGATCGTACGGAAGGCACTTCCAAAATGAGCACGCGTATTTTCAGGGAAGCCTTTTTAGGTGTTATTCAAATGAAAGTTTCGAGTTGGTTCAGGAATTATAAAAGAGAGTCGGGAGTCGGAAGTCCGAAGTCGGAAATCTAAGGTACATAGCTCAAAGTATTCAGTTAATGAGTTATGGCCTATTGGTCATAGTTAATGACTGATATCCTTTTCGCTAAGTCTGTTACTATAAAATTGATCTTTAACCCATATCATTCCAGTTCAAGACTAAGGACTACAGACTCAGGACTCAAGACTTTCCCTGCGATTCCCTCATCATTGTCCCGAAATCCTGTCCTTTATCCATTGCTTTAATCGTCATTACAATTCTTTTGGTTCGGGTGGGTTCTGTTTTCGCCTGGTTAATCCAGTTGATATAGTAGTTTTGATGCGATTTAGGTTGTTTTAAGAAATTCCGTATGAGGTGCTCTTCTTCGGAAAGGCAGATTTCAAGATCCTCGGGCATTTCTATTTTAAAATTTTTATCCTCTTCCAAATATAGCTCTACAGTTGCTCCGGCTTTTTTTTTTAGTTTTTTACGGAGTTCACCTTTTAAGGCAATTATAAAATCGCCTTCGCCCATAGGCATGGTTGCCAATCCGCTTACTTCTAGCTGATCTATTTTTCCTTTTACCCTGAAACTCTTTTTGCAGCCGGGCTTCATTTCACTGGCTAAAGCAGCAGGGATAAATACATAACTCCAGCCGGTTTTTTCGCCCATGGTTTCGAAACGTTCTATTTCCGCTTTAAAGTGGATCATGGTTTAAATATAAAAATTATGTTTTAACTGGTAAACGATAAAATCGTTAAACTATTGATGCTTCTACTAGAGCAGCCGTCATCTCGACTGAAACAATGCGAAATGGAGAGATCTGTAAATAGAAAGAATTATCAGTACGCCCGTCATTCCCGCGCAGGCGGGAATCTTAAAGCGAACGTTTGCATCTACCGTTTTAAGATTGCTTCGTCGGCTGAAAAAGCCTCCTCGCAATGACGATGAAAAGATTAAATCGCCACCGGGTTCATCCGGATATCCAACTTGGCAAACTTTAATACCTCAATGCTCTGGAAGCCAAAATCTTCTACTACTTTCCCTAAAATGAGGTAACAGCCTTTTCCTTTAAAAGGATACATTGGTGTGGTGTTGGGAAAATGGGTGGTATCAAAGAAATCACCGTTGGCATCTAAGAAGGTACCGAACCACATTTTGGTATTTTTAATGGTATGTACCGTTTTTTCGCACACATAATTGCCCACCATCCTCACCGTTTTGCCTAAATGTTTGTGCAAATCGGCGGTCATTACATCGCCACGGTAAGGTGTTTTTAAAAAATTGAACATTTTGTAATTAAGCGGATAACCTAATAATTCCAGTTCGGTATAAGCGTTTTCCAATTCAGAATCCATCAATGCAGGCAGCTGATAAGTTTTGTAGCTTATCTTGAAAAGCTCCGCATGGTTTACCTTTTTCTGTTTAAAGCCAAGGTAATTGTGCACATCCCAAAGCAGGGTTTTACGGTCTTTTCCGGCAAAGCGCAATGCACCCAAGCGGATTAAAATAATGGCCTGTTCGAGAGAAATGCAGCTCCTTTTCACAAAATCTTCAAGATCGAGGTACTGGCCATTCGCTTTACGTTCCTGCGGGATAGTCCTGATATTTTTTTCTTCCAATCCCTGAATGCCGATAAAGCCCAGGTAGGCATCTTCACCTGTTATGGTTACCACCTCATCGCTTTGGTTAACACAGGGTAAATGTACCCTCGCCCCTGTTTTTTGCAATTCGTGTACATAAACCCATCTGCTATAAAAACCCCCATAATTATTGAGCACAGCGACCATAAACTCCATTGGGTAATATGTTTTGAGATACAAACTTTGGTAACTTTCTACGGCAAAAGAAGCTGAATGCGCTTTTGAAAAACTATAACCCGCAAAAGATGAAATCTGTCGCCACACTTCATTAATGAGTTCTTCTGAATGACCTTCTTTTCTGGCCGAAAACTTAAACTTATTTATCAGCTCATCAAAAGCGAGTTTAGAACGGTATTTACCGCTCATGGCCTTACGGAGAATATCGGCATCAGCCAGATCCAGACCTGCAAAATAATGGCAAACTTTAATCACATCTTCCTGATAAACCATTACGCCATAGGTTTCGCTAAGCCGTTCTTTCATCACCTCACAGAGGTACACCACTTTTTCGGGCGCATGATAGCGTTCGATATAGGATTTCATCATGCCGGAACTGGCCACACCGGGGCGGATAATGGAACTGGCGGCCACAAGCGTGAGGTAATTGTCGCATTTCAGCTTTTTTAGCAATTGCCGCATAGCCGGCGATTCGATATAAAAACATCCAATGGGCTGTCCCTGTTTAAGGATGTCATTTAGCTTATGGTCTTTTTTAAAAGCTGGAAAATCATGAATATCAATATCCTTTCCTTTATTTTTTTTGATTAATTGCACTGCCTCCCTAATGTGCCCAATGCCCCGCTGACTTAAAATATCGAATTTTTCGTAACCTATGGCTTCGGCTTCGTACATGTCCCATTGCACCGTTGGAAAACCTTTTGGCGGCATATCCAATGCGGTATAATAAGTAATTGGTTCCTGGGAGATTAAAATCCCACCGGCATGGATAGAGCGCTGGTTGGGCATACTCTTCATGTAACGGTGCACAGCCAATAATTTCTGATAAGTGGCATTAAGCAGGTTTTCGCGTTCTTTGGTAGGATCGGTAAAACTGTCTATTTCTTCTTTGGGCAAACCCATTACCTTACCGATTTCCCTGATGATGGCACGATCTTTAAAAGTACTCATGGTACCCAAAAAAGCAACATGCCATTTAGGATAACGTTCAAAAATATAACGCTGAATCACTTCTCTTTCATCCCAAGAAAAATCGATGTCAAAATCTGGCGGACTGGTTCTTTTTTCGTGCAGAAAACGTTCGAAATAGAGGTCGAGATCGATCGGATCTACATCAGTAATGCGTAAACAATAAGCCACAATGCTGTTGGCGCCCGAACCACGGCCCACGTGATAAAAACCCCGCTCGTACATCGCATAACGTACAATATCGTAGGTAATGAGGAAATAGGCACAGAAATTTTTAAGTTCAATAATCCGCAGTTCTTTTTCCAAACGTTTAATGGCTATGGCATTGTTCTCACCATAACGGCACTTCAGTCCTTTTTCGGCCAGTTCGCGGAGCATTTTTTTATCGCCCTCAAAATCCTCGGTATAAAAAAACTTATTTTTTGAAGAAGGTGTGGCCGTATCTTCGAAATAAACGCTTAAATCGCAGCTATTAATTAGTTTTTGCGTGTTCTGAACAATGAAGGGATACTGCTCAAATTGCTGTGTAAGTTCGGCTTCGGGGATTAGAAATTCATCCGGATCGCATTTTTGTTCTTCAGGTACTTTACTTAAAAGGGTATTGAATTCTATGGCCCTAAAATATTCGTGCAGCCGGTAAGTAATTTTGTCGGCCACTGTAACGGGATGCCACACCAGCAGTTTTTCTTTTCGGGCCAAAAGCGGATGTTTATACAAAAGATTCAGCTGTTTTCCACGGATGCCTACATATTCGTTTGCTTTTAACGTTTGATTAAAAGTTTTATGAAAGGGATAAATGATGTACACATTTTCCATTTGGGGCGGAACTTCTGGCAATGGAATGTTGTAAATATTATGGTGACTCAAAAACTCATTCAGCTCACGCATGCCTTCTTTATTTCTGGCAATCCCCACATACAACAACTTATTATCGATGCGAAATTCGATCCCGGCAACAGGTTTAATCTGGTAAGGAATATTGCCCCTGTGTATTTCGTCGGCTTCTTTGGCAATGCCCTGTTTGTAACACTCGCGAATAAACTCTACTGCCCCGGTTGAGTTGTTGATATCGGTAAGCACCATTTGGTGGATCCCTAAATGCCGCGCAGTAGCAATCAGTTGATCAATGCTCTGTGTACCATATTTCAGGCTATAAGAAGAATGAACATTCAAAAACATAACTATTCGTAAGATTTGCTGCCTGTTATTCCTTTTTCACTCATAAAACTTCTGATTTTAGAACGTTTTCTTACTTCCGGCTCTTCTTCTTCGGTATTTTCGATCAATGTTTTCTTTTTGCGTGGATTATACTTGATTATTTTACCCTTTTCATCGCGGGGTGGCTGGGTAACAATACAGGCTTTAACCACGGCTTCGGCACCATAGTTATTGCGAACTTTATCCATGGCCTGGTAAAGGCTATATTCTTCTTCGGCAATATTATAAAGACCAATCTGTTCGTAACCACTTACCAGGTGCGAAAGTTTTACGCCTACAAGGCGCAGTAACATCCGCTTTGAATATACTTTATCGAACAGGCTATGTGCTTTGCTGATCAAAAAGGAATCGAGTGAGGTATAAGGGATCCGCTCCTGCTGGGTAACGGTTTCGAAATTGGTATAACGTACGGTTACGGTGATGCAGGCAGTCAGTTTTTTCTGGTTGCGGAGCTGAAAAGTTAAACCGGTAACCATACCCGTGATGATGGCTTTCAGTTTACTCATATCCATGGTATCACTTTCAAAAGTGGCCTGTGTACCGATCGATTTTCTTTCGCGGTAAGGTACTACGGGCGCCAGGTCGATTCCGTTTGCTTTTTGCCATAGGCTCAACCCATGCTGTCCCAGAATTTTAAACATGAGCTGTTGAGGAATCTGTGTGAGGGTAAGGATTTCGCGGACGCCCATTTCGCTCAGTTTTTTATAGGTAGCATGGCCGATACCCGGAATTTTATGAATGGCAAGCGGATCGAGAAAGGGCCGTAACTCTGGATAGGTAACCTGTAATTCGCCTCCTGGTTTGGATTCGTTGGTGGCAATTTTGGCTACGGTTTTATTAATGGACAGGCCAAAGGAAATGGGTAACTGCATTTCTTTGATAATAGTTTGCCGCAATTCTGAGGCGAATTTCATACAGCCAAAAAAGCGGTCCATACCGGTCATATCGATATAATGTTCATCGATACTGGCTTTCTCGAACAAGGGGACTTTATCGGCGATGATTTCGGTAATCTCATGCGATGCTTTGGAATATTCTTCCATATCGCCCTTCAAAAATATAGCCTGCGGACAGAGCAGTTTTGCGGTACGTCCGGGCATGGCGGAGTGAATGCCATATTTACGGGCTTCGTAACTGCAGGAAGCTACCACGCCCCGATCGCCTCCACCACCGATGATCACGGGTTTACCTGTTAACTTTGGATTTTTTCTAATTTCTACCGACACAAAAAATGCATCTTGATCCATGTGAATAATCTGCCTTTCCTTTTCCATTTCTGTACAATTGGGATGATTGAAAACAAAAATACTAATATTTTTAGTTTTAAGATGTAAATAAAGATAGCTTTTCTTAACAAGATACTAACAATTTTAGTTTTTAATTCGCTATATGATTAAGTGAAAACCTCATTTCTGACCATTAAGAAGTTAAGAACATTAATCAGAGCCGTCTTTCCCACGCAGGCGGGAATCTTAATGAAAAATACGGGATAGCTAAAGCATTAAGATTTCCAATCGGGTTGGGAATGACGAAACGCAGTGGTGCGTGAGGACACGAACCACGGAAAGATAGTTTAACCATATAAGGCATTTAAGGACATGTAAGTTATTTTATCTACTGAATTATTATTCCATTATCCACTTTACATTTCACATCATTTCTGACCATTAAGAAGTTAAGAACATTAAGTAGAATCGTCTTTCCCGCGCAGGCGGGAATCTTAATGAAAAATACGGGATAGCTAAAGCATTAAGATTCCCAATCGGGTTGGGAATGACGGATCGTGGTGGTGCGTGGGGACACGAACCACGGAGGCTAAGCTTAGACTGACAAATCATGCTCACAACTCTGTTTTCTCTGTGATTTTTCTTTGTGACCTCTGTGGTTAAACCGTTTGCAGTATGGAAGGGCAATCATAGAAAGTAAGATATTCCGTGTTTCTGTGCATCCGTGGCAAAGAATAGGGATCGGCGGGCTAACTCCCCTGGAGTAGAGGCGTTAAAAGTAACGCGGTGGTGCGTGGGGACATGAATCACGGAATTATAGTTATTGAACAGAGTTTTCGACTACCCTCAGACTGACAAATCACGCCGTCAACTCTGTTTTCTCTATGATTTTTCTTTGTGACCTCTGTGGTTAAACCTTTTGCAGTATGGAAGGGCAATCATGGAAAGTAAGATATTCCGTGTTTCTGTGCATTCGTGGCAAAAGAATAGGGATCGGCGGGCTAACTCCACTGGAGTAGAGGCGTTAAAAGTAACGCGGTGGTGCGTGGTGACACGAACCACGGAATTGGCTAAGCTCAGACTGATAAATCATGCCCTCAACTCTGTTTTCTCTGTGATTTTTCTTTGTGACCTCTGTGGTTAAACCTTTTGCAGTATGGAAGGGCAATCATAGAAAGTAAGATATTCCGTGTTTCTGTGCATCCGTGGCAAAAGAATAGGGATCGGCGGGCTAACGCCCCTGGAGTAGAGGCGTTAAAAGTAACGCGGTGGTGCGTGGGGCACGAACCACGGAATTGGCTAAGCTCAGACTGACAAATCACAGCACTCAACTCTGTTTTCTCTGTGATTTTTCTTTGTGACCTCTGTGGTTAAACCTTTTGCAGTATGGAAGGGCAATCATAGAAAGTGAGATATTCCGTGTTTCTGTGCATCCGTGGCAAAAGAATAGGGATCCGGCGGGCTAATTCCCCTGGAGTGGAAGTCTTGAAAATAAAGTGGTGCGAGAGGACACCAACCACGTATGAAACAAAAAATGCCCCAATTTTCATCGGAGGCATGTACTAAAAAATTGAATATATTGTTTCCTTATCTGTGTTTATTGCTTTACGATTTTAAACTCGGTACGTCTGTTCAACTGGTGTTCTGTTTCGGTACAATCTACCCCATTGGCACATTTGTTTAACAATTGGGTTTCGCCGTAACCTTTAGCGGCAATACGGTTTTTATCGATTCCCCTGGAGATGATGTACTGTACAGCAGATTCGGCTCTTTTTTGAGACAGGTTTAAGTTGTAATTATCTTTACCCCTGCTATCAGTATGTGAACCTAATTCGATCCAGATGGTTGGATTATCTTTCATGATTTTAACCAGTTTATCCAGTTCAACCGCAGCATCCGGGCGGATATTCCACTTATCGAAATCGTAGTAGATGTTTTCCAGCCTGATTGCTTTATCAATCACCACACCTTCCAGATACAGGTTTTGGGTAAGTACGCTTGAAGTGGTTAAACCAATGGTTGCCAGGTTTTCTACGTCAGACCGATAGTCTGTTTTTTCTGCTGAAACATTATATTCGGTTTCTTTGGCCAAATTAAATTTATAACCACCGTTATCGTCGGTTTCAGTTTTTAAGATCGATCCGTTTACCTTTGCTAAGGTTACCAGTGCACCTGCAATTGGCTGATTGCTGTTTTTATCAAAAACACGACCTTCTAATTTAAAGGCCAGAATCATTTTCTGATCGATGGTGTAAATATCATCGCTACCTAAACCACCATCACGGTTAGAAGAAAGATAAACGATACCACCTTTTTCGTTCAGGCTAAAACCGAAATCATCCTGTGGAGAGTTAAAAGGATAACCCATATTTTCGACCCTACCAATGCCACCACCTTCTCTCAGGGCCTGATAAACATCTAAACCACCCATACCAACCCTGCCATCGCTGGAGAAATAGAAGTTGTCTTTTTCATCAAAAACCGGACTGCGGTCGTTGCCTTCGGTATTTACCTCTTTCAGGTTAATCGGTTTGCCCCATTCGCCTGCATCAGTTTTTAAACACACATAAATATCGGTACCGCCTAATCCGCCGGGCATGTTCGAAGCGAAGTAAAGGCTGTTTCCATCTTTGGTAATAAAAGGATCACCAACAGAATAATCGTTTACATTATTATAAGCGAATGAAACCGGCTCGCTCCATTTACCATCAGCATCTTTGGTGCTGCTGTAAATTTCTACGTTTACAGTACTGGGTTTATTTTTTACTTTTTCGAGTTCGTTAGAGATGCGTGTTAAGGTAAAATACATGGTTTTTCCATCACCTGTAAAACTTGCCGAGCCTACATGGTATCTTGTCCCGGCTTTAATTGGAAATAACTGAAGGCTATCTTTTGGTGAAGCTTTGAAATACAGTTTCAAATATCCGTTACCTGTCCAGCCATAAACTTGTTTATCAGGTTCTTTCGATCCGTCGAAGCGTAGGAAAGGTCTGCTTTCTTCTGATTCCAGTCCTTTAGCCGATCTATCGGAAGTAAATACTACCCCACCCTGGTAATTAACTGCCCCCCAATCAGACTGGGCACTGTTTAAGGCAACCTGATTGATCAGCTCGATTTTCTTTGGATTTTTTATCCATTTTAGGGCCGAATCGCAGGAAGCAATCCAAACGGCCTGTTGTTTTTCGGATACGTTTTTCTTTTTATCGATGTAATTTAAATACTGAAGTTTGGCTTCGCTGTATTTAGAATTGCTCTGCAGGGCTTTGGCATAACCCAAAATGTTTTCGGGTTTGCTATCGGGCATTTTAGAGGTAATGCCATACCAGCTTTCAGCCTGTTTATAATCATAAACCAGCGCATAAGCACTGGCTAAACGTTCTGCTACGTGTAAGGATTTTTTCTTTTTATAGGCCTGTTCGTATAAATCAATCGCCTTGCTATAATTAAACAGTTCGTACTGTTTATCGGCATCTTTCAAAACATATTGTGCTTTTGCTGAAAAATTGAAAGCGAGTAAACAATATGCAGAAAGGCAGGTACCTATTAAAATTTTCTTCATTATGTTGTTTGGATAATTTAGTCAAAAATACTGAAATACTTGGTTAAAAAACCCTCGGGGTTGCTAACCTGATGTTTGGTTTTATGAATGAATAAGATAGCGAGATCTCATGCGTTCCGCCGCTGTAACCCTGCAAAGGACCAACGGAAAAATCATAACCATAACCAATCCTGATTTTCTCTGAGGGAAAAATCTGAATGGCGGCAACGGCAGAGTTGCGGGGTGTAAGGTCTTTTTGAAGATAACTTTTATCATACAGTTTTACGCCTGTACGGTACGAGCCACCTACCCATAAAAAATCTTTGATCAATAAAAAGGCATTTACATCTAAACTGGTCGGGCCGCCACGATCATCTTTTAACAGGAACGACGGTTTGATCTGAAAATCTTCAGATAGCGGGAATAAAGCCCCCGCAGTTAAATAATAATGTGGTTTTGGCTGTGGGATAAAAGCATATCGGTCGATATTAATATAAGTGGCAATCAGGTTGTCAACCGAGAAACCCGCATAATATTTATCATTGGCGAAATACACCCCTGCCCTGGCATCGGGTACGATTGTACTCTGTACACCTACGGGCTGGTTAGGTTCCGGATTGTTCGGGTTGAGCATTGATCCATCGATACCCAGTTGCACCATCCCTATCCCTAAACCTAAAGCTAACCTCGAACTGCCATCGTCGTTCATCCTGATTCGGTAAGCATAGTTACCATAAATACTCAGGTTGGTTTGTGCACCCAGTTTATCGCTGGCCACCTGCAGCGCAAGGCCTACATTACCGCTGTTGGCAATGGCATCTACCGCCAGCGACATGCTTCTTGGCGCGCCGGTAATGCCCGTCCACTGGCTACGGTAAAAACTGTGTACATTAAGCACTTCTTTATAACCCGCATAGGCCGGATTGATGTAAATTCCGTTAAACATGTACTGACTGTACTGGGCGTCTTGCTGTGCAGATGCGGGTCGCGAAAGCAACAAAAACGAACCTGCTATTAACCATATTAATTTCTTCATTATCTTAATATCTTAATGTTCAACCCGGTTTTATCAACCGGACTGAACTAAGTCTTATCTTATTTTTTAAATGCCCTGATTAATGTGATGTAACCTTTATACACTTCAAACTCATCGCTGTTTGCTTTTTTAACACGCAGCAAGTAGTAGTAAGTACCTTCGTTCAATCCCTCGCCTGTCCAGTTGTTCTGGTAACCTTTGGCATGGAACACTTCATTACCCCATCTGTTTATGATCTGCAATTCGTTGGCCTGATATTGGTTAAGACCAATAATTTCGAAGGTATCGTTAATACCATCGCCGTTTGGCGTAAACAGGTTAGGAATGGTAATGCCCGTGAAGTTAGCCGTTAAGGTTACAGCTGCAACATTGGTATAATATCCGTAAGCATCTTTTACGCGGTAGGTAAATACATCATCACCCACATAACCCGGATCTGGTGTATAAGTTACCGTACCATCAGCATTTACTTTTACAGTACCATGTTTAGGCTGGCTTACAATCTCAACCGTTAATTTATCGAAGGTAGAGTTGCCCGGATCATCATTCGCCAGTACATTAATCACCACTGGTGCATTGGCTACAGTTTGTCCTTTATCATCAACAGCAATTGGCGATTTAGGGAAAGTGGTAACCGTTGGCGTATTGTTCGTTTCTGCTGTTCCTGAAACATCGGTTACATTAACACCGCCCATTGTTTTGGCATTTACGGTTGCGGTATTGGTTACCGTACCTAAATCCTTATCAGCCTGGATTAAAGTGTACACTTCAACATCGGTTACGGTTGCACCCGGAGCAAGTCCGCCGGCAACGGTAATCACCTTGTTGTTTAATCCCAGTTTGGCATCGGTTAAGGTTATGGTATTTAAAGTAATGGTTCCTGTATTCTTGATGGTGAATGTATAGGTTACTTTATTACCATTAAATACCGCCGTTTTAACCAATGCTATCGATCCGGCATTAGGAATCAATGTTACTGTTGGTGTATTGTTGTTCTCGGCCGTACCGGAGATATCGCTAACCGAAACATTGGCTGGTGTTTGACCGGTGATGTTAGCACTGTTGGTTACGCTACCCGCATCTTTATCGGCCTGCGTTAACTGATAAACATAACTATCAGTTACGGTTGCGCCTGGAGCCAGTGTTCCTGGTATCACCCTGTTCAGTCCAAGTTTAGCATCCACCAATGTGATGATATGTAAGGTTACGTTTCCGGTATTTTTAACACTGAAGTTATACGTAATGCTATTTCCATCAGCACTTAAGGTACCGGTTTTAACCAGGGTAATGGTAGATGCCGGAGCGATTACCGTTACGGTTGCATCACCAATAGCCGGTGTATTCGGATCATCAGATTGTTTGCTGATGGTACCACCGTTTGGCGTTTGTGCTGTTGCAGCTGCCTGGTTTGTAAACGAACCATTATTTACCTCTGTTAAGGTAACGGTGTGTTTAGCCGTTACGGTTACACTTGCACCTGGCAATAAGCTTGTTATACCTGCCGGAGTGATAGATCCAACATCGGCACCAGCGTCAGTAACGGCAATATTTGTTAAGGTTACGTTACCCGAGTTGGTTACCACGATGTTGTAATTGATCACATCGCCAACCTTGCTTACCGTGTTGGTAGCCACTTTGGTTAAGCTCATGGCCGGTGCTGCTACCAGGGTTATATTTACCGGGATAGTTACCGTTGTGGTGCCGCCTTTGCCATCGCTTACGGTTATGGTGAAGGTATCGTTACCTACGTAACCCGCAGTTGGGGTGTAAGTATAAGTACCATCAGGGTTCACCACTACTGTACCATGTGCAGGAGCTGTTGTTACCGTGAAAGTAAGTGCATCACCATCCACATCGCTTGCAGTAATGGTTCCGTTAACCGCTGTATTCTGCGGAGTAGTAATTGCTGGTGCAGTTGCCACTGGTGCATCGTTCACCGGGTTGATGGTTACCGAAATGGTTATGGTAACAGTTCCACCTTTACCATCGCTTACCGTTACGGTAAAAGTATCCGTACCGTTGTAGTTTGGAGCAGGTGTATAAGTGTAACTACCATCAGGGTTTACCACAACTGTACCATGTAGCGGCGGCGTGCTTACTGTGAAAGTAAGAGGGTCGCCATCAGCATCGGTAGCTGTAATCTTTCCATTAACCGGGATATCCTCGTTAGTGCTAATGGCTGGTGCAGTTGCTACTGGTGCAACATTGGTTGGATTAACGGTTACGTTAATGGTTACCGTAGTTGTACCGCCTTTACCATCGCTTACGGTTACCGTGAATACATCCGGACCGCTGTAATTATTGGCCGGAGTGTAAGTATAGGTTCCATCAGGATTAACCATCACTGTGCCATGCGCAGGGGCTGTACTTACCGTGAAAGTAAGCGGATCGCCATCTGCATCGGTAGCCGTGATTGTTCCGTTAACCGGTGTGTTTTTATTGGTGGTAATGGCCGGTGCAGTTACCACTGGTGCAACATTGGTTGGATTAACGGTTACGTTAATGGTTACCGTGGTGGTACCACCTTTACCATCGCTTACGGTTACCGTGAACACATCCGAACCGCTGTAGTTATTCGCCGGAGTGTAAGTATAGGTTCCATCAGGATTAACTACTACTGTACCATGTGCAGGGGCTGTACTTACCGTGAAAGTAAGCGGATCGCCATCCGCATCGGTAGCGGTGATTGTTCCGTTAACCGGTGTGTTTTTATTGGTGGTAATGGCAGGCGCAGTTACCACTGGTGCAACATTGGTTGGATTAACGGTTACGTTAATGGTTACCGTAGTTGTACCGCCTTTACCATCGCTTACGGTTACCGTGAATACATCTGTACCACTGTAATTGTTCGCTGGAGTGTAAGTATAGGTTCCATCAGGATTAACCACCACTGTACCATGTGCGGGGGCTGTACTTACCGTGAAAGTAAGCGGATCGCCATCTGCATCGGTAGCGGTGATTGTCCCATTAACCGGCGTGTTTTTATTGGTGGTAATGGCCGGTGCAGAAGCAACTGGCGCCACATTGGTTGGATTAACGGTTACGTTAATGGTTACCGTAGTGGTACCGCCTTTACCATCGCTTACGGTTACCGTGAACACATCCGGACCACTGTAATTGTTGGCCGGAGTATAAGTATAGGTTCCGTCAGGATTAACCACTACTGTTCCGTGTGCAGGGGCTGTACTTACCGTGAAGGTAAGCGGATCGCCATCCGCATCGGTAGCAGTGATTGTTCCGTTAACCGGTGTGTTTTTATTGGTGGTAATGGCCGGTGCAGAAGCAACTGGTGCAACATTAGTTGGATTAACCGTTACGTTAATGGTTACCGTAGTTGTACCACCTTTGCCATCGCTCACGGTTACCGTGAATACATCCGGACCGCTGTAGTTGTTGGCCGGAGTGTAAGTATAGGTTCCGTCTGGATTAACCACTACTGTACCATGTGCGGGAGCTGTACTTACCGTGAAGGTAAGCGCATCGCCATCTACATCACTTGCGGTAATGGTTCCGTTAACCGGGGTATTTTTGTTGGTTGTGATGGCTGGTGCTGTTGCAACAGGCGCATCATTAACCGGATTAATGGTTACCGGAATGGTTACCGTAACTGTACCACCTTTACCATCGCTTACGGTTACCGTGAAGGTATCTGTACCGTTATAGTTTGGCGCTGGCGTATATGTATAAGTACCATTAGGGTTTAGGGTTACCGTTCCGTGTGCTGGTGGTGTAGTTACCGTAAAGGTAAGCGGGTTGCCATCAGGATCGTTAGCAGTAATGCTTCCGTTAACCGGGATATCCTCATTAGTGGTAATGGCTGGTGCAGTTGCAACAGGCGGACGGTTATCGATAATGTTAACTGTAGCTGGTGCGGTATTAGCGGTAATCAATGCATTATTTGTTGTTGCATTCAGCGTTAATATTACCGTTTCGTTTCCTTCGCTGATGTTGTCATCAAGTACGGGAACTGGAAGTGTTACCGAAGTTTGTCCTGCAGGGATGGTGATCGTTGTGCCGATTGAAGTATAATCTGCACCACTGGTTGCCGTACCAATTACGGTGTAGCTAACCTGCGTATCTGTTGTAGATGGATGACTTAAGGTAAAAGTAAACTGACCAGGAGTTGATGGTTCAGCACCATCAGCCGTTGCAGTTACCGTAACTGTAGCCGTTGTACCATCTATAATGTTGATGGTTGCAGGAACATTGCTTACGGTTACCGCAGGGTTGGCCGAACTGCTTAAAGTTGCAATTACGGTTTCTGGTCCCTCTACCAATGCATCGCTCAATACCGGAATGGTAATGGTTGCAGTGGTTTGACCAGCAGGGATGGTAATGGTTTTAGTTACAATCGCGCTGTAGTCGCTGCCTTCTGTAGCTGTTCCACCCAAGGTGTAGGTAATCTGCGTATCGGTAGCCGAAGGATTGCCCAGGGTTACTGTAAATGTTCCATTGATCGGACCACTTTCATTACCACTTATTCCAGGCGTAATGGTAGCTACTGTTACGTCGTTATCTACGATGATAGTAGTTGCCGTGTTTGTGGCAATGGTTATCAGATTATCAGATATATTGCTGATTATAGCGTTAAATGTTTCATTCGCTTCAACCAGGTTATCGTCGATAACTGGAACGGTAAACGTTAAGGTTGCACCCGCTGCTGAACCTGCTGGGAAGGTTAATGTTCCACTGGTTGTAGTGTAATCTAAACCTGCAATTGCGGTACCGTTGGTTGTGGTGTAATCAACCGTAAATGCATTTTGAACCGCAGCACTTAAAGTAACGGTAAAGGTTGCTGTTCCGGCGCCTTCGTTAACTGTTGTAGCGGTTGAGATGCTTACACTAGCCGCATTGTTATCGGCAATGTTAATGGTTGCAGGAACGTTGCTCACGGTTACCGCCGGATTACCAGAGGCCGTTAAGGTAGCAATTACCGTTTCTGTACCTTCTAAAATTGCATCACTCAATACCGGGATAGTAATGGTAGCAGTAGTTTGACCGGCAGGAATAATAACTGTTTTAGTTACAATCGTACTGTAATCGCTGCCCTCTGTTGCTGTACCACCTAAAGTATAGGTAATCTGTGTATCGGTAGCCGATGGCTTACCTAAAGTTACGATGAATGTTCCGTTTGCAGGACCATTTTCGTTACCATCAACACCAGCCGTTATGGTAACTACCGACGAATCGTTATCGATTATGGTGGTGCTTGCCGTGCCTGTACCAATGGTTACCAAATTACCGCTTACGCTGGTAATTACACCATTAAACGTTTCGTTCGCTTCAACAATATTATCGTCGGTAACCGGAACAGTGAACATTAAGATTGCACCCGCTGCAGCACCTGCAGGGAATGTTAAGGTTCCACTGGTTGCAGTATAATCTAAGCCGGCTGTTGCTGTGCCATCGCTTGTGCTGTAAGCAACAGTAAATGCATTTTGAACGGCAGCGCTTAGGGTTACGGTAAATGTAGCGGTTCCGGCTCCCTCATTAACTGTTGGAGGAGTAGAAATACTTACCGTAGCGGCATTGTTATCGGCAATGTTAATGGTTGCCGGAACGTTGCTGGTGGTAATCTGTGGATTGCTTGAGGCCACCAAAGTAGCAATAACCGTTTCTGTCCCCTCTACTACCGCATCAGCCAATACCGGAATGGTGATGGTTACAGTGGTTTGACCCGCTGGGATGGTAATGGTTTTAGTTACAATGGTTGAGTAATCGCTGCCTTCGGTTGCGGTTCCACTTAAAGCATAAGTAATCTGTGTATCGGTAGCCGATGGATTATTTAAAGTAACCGTAAATGTTCCGTTAACCGGACCGTTTTCGTTACCGTTTGTACCCGCAGTTATCGAAGCAATAGAAGAACCGCTATCGGTAATGTTCACTGTTGCAGGCGTAGTGCTTGCAATGATCGAACCGTTATTGGTAGCGGCATTCATGGTTAAGATTACGGTTTCAGTTCCCTCTACAACGTTATCGTTCAATACCGGAACTGATACGGTCGCAGTGGTTTGTCCGGCCGGGATGGTTACCGTATTGCCAATTGGCGTGTAATCCGTTCCGCTGGTTGCTGTTCCATTTACGGTATAAGTAATCTGTGTATCGGTAGTAGAAACATGACTCAGGGTAAAGGTAAACTGACCAGGAGTTGAAGGCTCTGCCCCGTCTGCCGTTGCCGCTACCGTTACAATTGCTTCGGTATTATCGGCAATGTTAATGGTTGCAGGCGTATTGCTTACGGTTACCAATGGATTACCAGAGGTTACCAGTTTAGCAATAACGGTTTCTGTACCTTCTACTATAACATCGGTTAATACCGGAATTGTAATAGTTCCAGTGGTTTGACCTGCAGGAATGGTGATGGTTTTGGTTACAATGTTGCTGTAATCGCCACCTTCGGTTGCTGTTCCTGCCAAGGTATAAGTTAACTGGGTATCGGTAGCAGCAGGATTGCTTAAGGTTACGGTAAAGGTTCCGTTAACCGGTCCGTTCTCGCTACCGTTTGTTCCGGCGGTAATTGTAGCTACTGATGAATCGTTATCGGTAATGGTTACGGTTGCTGTACCATCTGCAATGGTTACCAATCCGCCTGTTACATTACTGATGATACCGTTAAAGGTTTCGTCTCCTTCAACAATGTTATCATCGATAATTGGAACAGTGAAAGTTAAACTCGCACCTGCGGCAGAACCTGCAGGGAAATTTAATTTTCCGCTGGTTGCCACATAATCCAATCCTGCTTTTGCAGTACCATCAGCTGTAGTATAATCTACACTGAAGGCATCCTGTACCGATCCGCTTAAGGTTACAGTAAAGGTTGCAGTTCCGGCAGCTTCGTTAACATTGGTCTGTATAACAGAAATACTTGCCGTTACCGAATTGTTATCGATAATATTAATGGTTGCAGGTATATTGTTAACCGTTACCGCCGGATTATTGGTTCCGGTTAAGGTAACTACAACGGTTTCATTACCTTCTACAACATTATCGCTGATTACAGGGATCACAATGGTTCCGGTGGTTTGACCAGCCGGGAGGGTAATGGTTTTGGTAATGGTGGTATAATCGCTACCCTCGGTTGCGGTTCCACCAACGGTAAAGGTAATCTGGGTATCAGTTGATGATGGATTACTTAAACTTACCATATAGGTTCCATTTACCGGACCGTTTTCGTTACCATTTGTACCTGCAGTAATGCTGGCTACCGACGTATCGTTATCGGTAATGGTTACGGTTGAGGGCGAAGTACCAATGGTAACTACATTACCGGTAATACCGCTTAGTGCAGCACTAAATGTTTCCGAAGGTTCAACCAGGTTATCATCGTTAATTGGAACGGTGAAAGTTAAGGTTGCACCTGCTGCAGCATTGGCAGGGAATGTTAAGGTTCCGCTGGTTGCAGTATAATCAAGTCCTGCTATTGCTGTACCATTTATTGTAGCATAGTTTACGCTAAAGCTATTTTGTACATCGTTGCTTAAGGTAACCGTGAAAGTGGCAGTGCCCGCATTTTCGTTGATTACCGGTGTAGTTGATATACTCACCGTTGCCACATCTGCATCAAGGATGTTGATGGTTGCAGGTGTATTGTTCACCGTAATAGCCGGATTGCTGGAAGCCGTTAAAGTTGCTATTACCGTTTCGGTACCTTCTGCCACCCCATCGGCCATAACCGGAATGGTGATGGTTCCGGTAGTTGCGCCAGCAGGAATGATGATGGTTTTGGTAACCGCACTGTAATCGGCACTTTCTGTTGCTGTTCCGGTTAAGGTGAAGGTTAATGTAGTAGGCGTAGATGACGGGTTGGTTAACTTAACGTTAAACACACCATTTATCAATCCATTTTCGTTTGCGTTGGTACCTGCAGTGATGCTTGCAATAGCGCTGTCATTATCGGCAATGATTACTGTCGCCGGACTTGCGCCAATGGCCACATCAGCACCCTGTACGTTGCTTAAGCCCACCGTGAATGATTCTGAATTTTCAATCAGGTTATCATCAATAATCGGGATCACTACGTTAAGCACGGTACCTGCAGGTGAATTTGCAGGGAATGTTAAAGTTCCGCTTGTTGCAGTATAGTCTAATCCTGCCAGGGCTGTGCCGTTTGCTGTTGTATAATCAACAGTAAAGCTGTTCTGAACCGCTACGTTTAAGGTAACTGATAGGGTAACCGTACCTACTGATTCAGGAACACTTGCAGCATTGATCGAAATACTTACGTTAGCCGTATTGGCATCAAGAATATTGATGCTTGCAGGGGTGCTACTTACAGTTACTGCAGGGTTGTTTGATGTACCCAGGGTCGCAATCACCGTTTCAATACTTTCTGCTACTGCATCGGCAATAACCGGAATGGTAATCATTCCTGTGGTTTGGCCGGCAGGGATGGTGATGGTTTTGGTTACAATTGCAGTATAATCGCTGCCCTCTGTTGCTGTACCACCTAAAGTATAGGTTAGCTGCGTATCGGTAGCCGATGGATTACTTAAGGTTACGATAAATGTTCCGTTAACCGGACCAGTTTCGTTACCGTTTGTACCCGGTGTTATGCTGGCTACAGCTGTATCGTTATCAGTAATGGTAACTGTTGCTGTGCTGGTTGCAATGCCTACCAATGGTGTACTTACGTTACTTAAAGTAGCACTAAAGGTTTCAGATGGCTCAACAATGTTATCATCGTTAATTGGAACAGTGAATGTTAAGGTTGCACCTGCAGGAGAGTTTGCAGGGAAAGTTAATGTTCCTGTTGCATTGGTATAATCTAAACCAGCTGTCGCAGTTCCATCTGTTGCTTTATAATCAACACTGAATGCGTTTTGTACCGCTGCACTTAAGGTTACCGTAAAGGTTGCCGTGCCAGCGTTTTCGTTAATCACTGGTGTGGTAGAGATGCTTACCGTTGCCGAGCTGTTATCAAGAATATTGATGCCCGCTGGTGTATTGTTTACATTAATTAACGGGTTGTTTGTGCTGCCCAGGGTAACGGTAACCGTTTCTGTTCCTTCTACTATCGCATCGGCCAATACCGGAATGGTAATGGTTCCGGTGGTTTGACCAGCCGGGATGGTAATGGTTTTCACAATTGGGCTGTAATCGCTTCCTTCGGTTGCTGTTCCGCCAACGGTATAGGTAATTTGTGTATCAGTTGATGACGGATTACTCAAAGTAACGGTAAATGTTCCGTTAACCGGACCGTTTTCGTTACCGTTTATGCCTGGCGTAATGGTTGCAATTGCCGTATCGTTATCGGTAATGTTAACCGTTGCAGGTGTTGTGCCTGCTGTAATTGAAGGATTGCTGGTTGCAGCAGCCATGGTTAATACCACGGTTTCTGTTCCTTCAACAAGGTTATCGTTCAATACAGGTACACTAACCGTTGTAGTGGTCTGTCCGGCCGGGATGGTTACCGTTATACCGATCGAAGTATAATCCAATCCGCTGGTAGCCGTTCCATTTACCGAATAGGTAATCTGTGTATCAGTAGTAGATACATTGCTTAAGGTAAAGGTAAACTGACCAGGCGTAGATGGCTCTGCCCCATTTGCCGTTGCTGCTACCGTTACTGTTGCAGTGCTGTTATCAATAATATTAATGCTGGCAGGGGTGTTGCTCACACTTACCAATGGATTATTAGCAGTACCCAAAGTTACCACAACGGTTTCGGTACCCTCTACCAAATTATCGGTTAATACCGGGATGGTGATGGTAGCAGTGGTTTGTCCTGCCGGAATGGTTATTGTTTTAGTAACAATGGTTGAGTAATCACTTCCTTCGGTTGCTGTTCCGCCTACTGTATAAGTAATGGTAGTTGGCTGCGAAGAAGGATTGCTTAAGGTTACCACAAATGTTCCGTTTGCAGGTCCGTTCTCATTACCGTTTGTTCCGGCAGCAATTGTAGCTACCGAAGTATCGTTATCAGTAATGTTAACCGTAGCAGGTGTTGTATTTGCTGTAATTGAAGGATTGCTTGTTGCAGCAGTCATGGTTAAAATAACCGTTTCTGTTACTTCAGCAATATTATCATCAATTACCGGTGCACTTACCGTTGCAGTGGTTTGTCCTGCCGGGATGGTTACCGTTGTACCAATTGAAGTATAATCTACACCGCTTGTTGCTGTTCCGCTTACGGTATAGGTAATCTGTGTAGGTGTGGTAGATGCATTGCTCAACGTAAAGGTAAACAGCCCAGGTGTTGCAGGCTCTGCCCCATTGGTGGTAGCCGCTACCGTTACCGTTGCAGTGGTATTATCATCAATATTGATGGTAGCAGGTATATTGCTGATGTTAACCAATGGGTTGTTCGAGTTGGTTAAGGTAGCAATTACCGTTTCTGTACCCTCTACCAGGTTATCGGTTAATACCGGAATGGTAATGGTGCCAATGGTTTGACCAGCCGGGATGGTAATTGTTTTGGTAACGATGGTTGAGTAATCGCTTCCTTCGGTAGCTGTTCCTGTTAACGTATAAGTTAAAGTAGTAGGTTGCGATGATGGATTGCTCAGTGTTACCGTAAATGTACCATTTGCAGGTCCGTTTTCGTTACCCGGTGTACCAGCTGTAATGGTCGCTACCGAAGTATCGTTATCGGTAATATTAACAGTTGCCGGAGTAGTACCAGCAGTAATTGAAGGATTGTTGGTTGCAGCCGTCATGGTTAAAATCACCGTTTCTGTTCCTTCAGCTATATTATCGTTCAATACCGGTACACTTACCGTTGCCGTGGTTTGTCCGGCAGGGATGGTTACCGTTGTACCAATCGAGGTATAATCCAATCCGCTGGTTGCTGTTCCGCCAACAGTATAAGTAATCTGCGTATCGGTTGTAGATACATTGCTTAAGGTAAAGGTGAACAAACCTGGTGTGGTTGGCTCTGCTCCATCGGTTGTTGCGGCTACGCTTATTGTTGCCGTAGTGTTATCAAGAATGTTGATGCTTGCAGGTGTATTGCCTACCGTTACCAATGAACTACCAGAAGCTGTTAAAGTAGCCATTACCGTTTCAGTACCTTCAACCAGGTTATCGGTTAATACCGGGATGGTGATGGTTGCGGTAGTTTGACCTGCCGGAATGGTAATGGTTTTGGTAACAATAGGCGAGTAATCACTACCCTCCGTAGCTGTGCCACCCAAAGTATAGGTGATCTGCGTATCAGTTGATGATGGTTTGCTCAAGGTTACGGTAAACGTTCCGTTAACCGGACCGTTTTCGTTACCAGGTGTACCAGCCGTTATCGTTGCTACAACTGCATCATTATCAACAATGGTTGCCGTTGCCGTAGCATTACTGATAATTACTACCCCGCCAGTAATACCGCTTAATGTTGCAGTAAAAGTTTCGGATGGCTCGGCCAGGTTATCATCAATAATCGGAACGGTGAAAGTTAATGTAGCACCAGCCGCAGCATTTGCAGGGAAATTTAAGGTTCCATTAGTTGCTGTATAATCTGATCCTGCTGTTGCGGTTCCGTTTGCAGTTGTATAATTAACACTAAATGCATCTTGAACAGCGTTGTTCAGGGTTACCGTAAAGGTAGCCGTTCCAGCACCTTCATCAACCGTTGGCGTGGTAGAAATACTTACACTTGCAGTATTTGCATCAAGGATATTGATGGTTGCAGGTGTTGTACTGGTGGTAATCGATGGATTACTTGAAGTACCTAATGTAGCAATAACAGTTTCCGGACTTTCGGTAATGGCATCGGTTAATACCGGAATGGTAATCGTTCCGGTGGTTTGACCAGCAGGAATGGTGATGGTTTTGGTTACAATAGCAGAATAATCACTTCCTTCGGTAGCAGTTCCACCCAAAGTATAGTTAATCTGCGTATCGGTAGCCGATGGATTACTTAAAGTAACCGTAAAAGTTCCATTTACCGGACCAGTTTCGTTTCCGTTTATGCCAGGTGTAATGGTGGCAACCGAAGTATCGTTATCGGTAATGGTTACCGTAGCAGTTGCAGTTGCAACAGTTACCAGGTTGGTACTTACGTTACTAATGGTTGCGCTAAAAGTTTCGTTTGACTCAACCAGGTTATCGTTGTTAATAGGAACGGTAAAGGTTAAAGTTGCACCAGCTGCAGATCCTGCAGGGAAAGTTAAAGTTCCGTTTGTTGCAGTATAATCTAATCCTGCACCGGCAGTTGCTGTTCCGTTAGCTGTTGCATAATCAACCGTAAATGCATTTTGAACTGCTGCACTTAAAGTTACGGTAAAGGTTGCTGTTCCAGCTGCTTCGTTAACACTGGTTGGGGTAGCAGAAATACTTACCGTTGCCATATTGTTATCAAGAATGTTGATACTTGCCGGTGTATTGCTTACGGTTACCAATGGATTGCCAGAGGTAGCCAATGTAGCAGTTACAGTTTCGGTACCTTCTACTATCGCATCGGTTAATACCGGAATGGTAATCGTTCCGGTGGTTTGACCAGCCGGGATGGTAATGGTTTTGGTAACGATGGTAGAGTAATCGCTTCCTTCAGTTGCTGTTCCACCTAAAGTATAAGTAATGGTGGTAGGTTGTGAAGATGGATTGCTTAAGGTTACGGTAAATGTTCCGTTTACAGGACCATTTTCGTTTCCAGGCGTACCTGCGGTAATGGTGGCTACCGCCGTATCGTTATCGGTAATGTTAATGCTTGCAGGTGCTGTGCTTGCCGTAACCGATGTATTGCTTGTTGCAGCAGTCATGGTTAAGATTACAGTTTCAGTACCTTCAGCAATGTTATCGTCCAATACCGGTACCGAAACCGTTGCAGTAGTTTGTCCTGCAGGGATGGTTACCGTTGTACCGATCGAAGTATAATCTGCTCCGCTTGTTGCGGTACCGCTTACGGCATAAGTAATCTGCGTATCAGTTGTAGATACATTACTTAAGGTGAAGGTAAATTTACCTGGTGTATTAGGTTCAGCACCATCGGCAGTACCGGCTACAGTTACGGTAGCAGTTGTATTGTCGGTAATGTTGATCGTTGCAGGTGTATTGCTTACTGTTACAGCAGGGTTGTTGGTATTGCTTAAAGTAGCAACAACCGTTTCGGTACCTTCTACAACATTATCGGTTAATACCGGAATAGTGACGGTTGCCGTAGTTTGACCTGCCGGGATGGTAATGGTTTTGGTAACGATGGACGAATAATCGCTTCCTTCTGTTGCTGTTCCACCCAAAGTATAGGTAATCTGTGTATCGGTAGCCGATGGATTACTCAAGGTAACGGTAAAGGTTCCGTTAACCGGACCATTTTCGTTTCCTGGGGTGCCCGGGGTAATGGTTGCAACCGAAGTATCATTATCGATAATGGTTACAGTAGCGGTATTGGTTGCAATGCCTACCAAAGTACCGCTTACATTACTAATGGTTGCGTTGAAAGTTTCGCCTGGTTCAACTACATTATCATTGATAATTGGAACGGTGAAGGTTAAGGTTGCGCCAGCGGCAGCGCCTGCAGGGAAGTTTAATGTTCCACTGGTTGCTGTATAATCGCTGCCAGCAGTAGCTGTTCCGTTTGATGTTGCATAATTAACACTAAAACCTGCCTGTACCGCATTGCTTAGGGTTACCGTAAATGTTGCGGTACCTGCTGCTTCGTTTACACTGGTTGGTGTAGCAGAAATGCTTACTGTTGCAGGGTCGTTATCGATAATGGTACCGATACCTTCTGCCTGTGTAATGGTAACCGGAGCAGTTGCATTGCTTAAGGTTACTTTAAAGCTTTCAGTACCTTCGCTAACGTTATCATCCGTAATCGGGATCAGAATGGTTTGTGTAGCTCCAGAAACTGATCCGGCAGGGAAAGTAACTACACCTGTTTTAGCGGTATAGTCTGATCCTGCAACGGCCGAGTTATCAGAAGTTGCATAATTGATAGAAAGTGCATCCTGTATGTTTCCTGTTAAGGTTACGGTGAAGCTCATATTGCCAGCGCTTTCTAATGCAGAAACACTGTTAATGGCCACACTTGCAGCATCATCGTCGGTAATGGTTGCTGTTCCGGTTGCACCTCCCGCTGGGATGGTTACTACCGATCCGGCACTTACACTGTTCAATTTAACGGTAAATGTTTCGGCCAGTTCGGCGATGTTATCATTTATAACAGGAATATTGAAAGTTTGAGTTGCACCGCTAACAGAACCTGCAGGGAAAGTTACGCTGCCTGTTGTTGCCGTATAATCAGAACCAGCTAAAGCCGTTCCGTTTGTTGTGCTATAATTTACGGTAAATGCATCCTGAACGTTACCGGTTAAGGTTACGGTAAAGGTTGCGTTACCTGCATTTTCTACTACCGAAATACTGTTAACCGCTACCGTTGCATTATCGTTATCGGTAATGTTTACGGTTGCAGGGGCTGTAGCAGCAATAATTGCCGGGTTATTGGTGGCAGCAGTCATCGTTAAGATCACTGTTTCCGTTGGCTCGGCAAAAGTATCATCCTGTACCAGAACCGGTACAGTTGCAATGGTTTGTCCGGCCGGGATGGTTACCGTTGTACCAATCGAAGTATAATCTGTTCCGCTGATGGCTGTTCCTGTTACCGCATAAGTAATCTGAGTATCGGTTGCAGATACATTACTTAAAGTAAAAGTGAACAAGCCCTGCGTATTTGGCTCTGCACCGTTGGTGGTAGCTGCCACAGTTACTGTTGCAGTGGTATTATCGGTAATGTTAATGGTTGCTGTTTTATTAGCCGGTGTTGGAGTTACCGTTACCAACGGACTGTTGGTAGAAACCAATGTTGCCACTACAGTTTCTGTTCCTTCAACAATATTATCGGTTAATACCGGAATGGTAATGGTTCCGGTAGTTTGACCAGCCGGGATGGTAATGGTTTTGGTAACGATGGTAGAATAATCGCTTCCTTCGGTTGCGGTTCCACCTAAAGTATAAGTAACCTGTGTATCGGTTGAAGATGGATTACTTAAAGTAACCGTAAATGTTCCGTTTACCGGACCGTTTTCTTTACCAGGTGTTCCGGCAGCGATAGATACTGTTGCGGCATCGTTATCAACGATAGTTGCCGTTGCAGTAGCATTGCTGATTACTACTATATTACCCGTAATACCACTTAATGTAGCAGTAAAGGTTTCGTTGGTTTCAGCGATATTATCGTTGATGATCGGAACGGTAAAGGTTAATACTGTACCCGCCGGAGAGTTTGCAGGGAAATTTAATGTTCCGCTGGTTGTGGTATAATCAGAACCTGCTGTTGCGGTTCCATCAGCTGTGTTATAATTTACGCTGAATGCATTTTGAACTGCATTGTTCAAGGTTACCGTAAAGGTTGCCGTACCTGCAGCTTCGTTAACTGTTGGTGTGGTAGAAATACTTACGCTCGAAGTATTGGCATCAATAATATTGATGCTTGCCGGCGTAGTATTTACGGTTACTGCATTGTTCGATGTCCCTAAAGTTGCAATTACCGTTTCTGTACTTTCGGTTAGGGCATCAGGTAATACATCAATGGTAATGGTTCCGGTGGTCTGCCCTGCCGGAATAGTAATGGTTTTGGTTACAATAGTGGTATAATCACTCCCTTCGGTTGCGGTACCACCTAAAGTATAGGTAAGCTGTGTATCTGTTGAAGCCGGTTTGCTCAAAGTTACAATGAAAGTTCCTTTAACTGGGCCAGTTTCGTTACCGTTTATACCTGGGGCAATACTGGCTACAGAGGCATCGTTATCGATAATGGTTACCGGGGCACTACCTGTTCCAATGGTCACCAAGGCACTATTTGTGCCTGTTAATGTTCCATTAAAGGTTTCACTAGGCTCAACCGTGTTATCATCGATAACCGGAACGGTAAAAGTTAAGGTGCTTCCTGCCGGAGAATTGGCAGGGAAGTTTAATGTTCCACTGGTAGCGGTATAATCCTGACCAGCTGTGGCTGTTCCATTGGTTGTAGCATAATTAACGCTAAATGCATTTTGAACAGCTGTGCTTAAAGTTACCGTAAAGGTAGCTGTTCCGGCACCTTCGTTAACACTGGTTGCGGTAGCAGAAATACTAACGGTTGCCGTGTTGTTATCGAGGATGTTGATGGTTGCCGTTTTATCAGCAGGTGCTGTGGTAATGGTTACCAACGGACTGTTAGATGAAACAAGGCTCGCGATAACAGTTTCAGTTCCTTCCACTACATTATCAGCCAATACCGGAATGGTGATCGTACCTGTAGTTTGACCTGCAGGGATAGTAATGGTTTTGGTTACGATGGTTGAGTAATCACTTCCTTCGGTTGCTGTTCCAGCTAAAGTATAAGTAATCTGCGTATCAGTTGATGATGGATTACTTAAGGTAACGGTGAAAGTTCCGTTAACCGGACCGTTTTCGTTCCCAGCTGTTCCTGCTGTTATGGTTGCGATAGAAGTATCGTTATCAGTAATGGTTGCGGTAGCTGTACCAGTTCCAATAGTTACAGATCCTAATCCGCCTGTTACATTACTTAATGTTGCCGAGAAAGTTTCAGTTGGCTCTACTACGTTATCGTTTATAACCGGAACGGTAAAGGTTAAGATTGAACCTGCCGCCGAACCTGCAGGGAATGTTAATGTTCCGTTTTTAGCAGTATAATCTGATCCGGCTTTCGCAGTACCATCTACAGTAGTATAATCAACTGTAAATCCATTTTGTACCGCTGTGCTTAAGGTTACGGTGAACGTTGCATTACCAGCAGCTTCATCATAACTGGTTGGTGTAGCAGAGATGCTAACGGTAGCTGTATTCTTATCAATGATATTTATCGTAGCCGTTTTATCAGCAGGTGCTGTGGTAATGGTTACCAACGGACTGTTAGACGAAACAAGGTTCGCGATAACCGTTTCATTTCCTTCAACTATATTATCAGCCAATATTGGAATGGTAATCGTACCTGTAGTTTGACCTGCAGGGATCGTAATGGTTTTGGTTGAGATAGTAGAGTAATCACTTCCTTCAGTTGCTGTTCCGCCTAAAGTATAGGTAATCTGCGTATCTGTTGAAGATGCATTACTTAAAGTAACGGTGAAAGTTCCGTTAACCGGACCATTTTCATTTCCGTTAACTCCCGAAGTAATACTTGCGATAGATGCATCATCATCGGTAATGGTGCCTGTGCCGGTAGAAGTTGCTATAGTAGTCGGACCTGTACTGATGCCAGAAAGTACAACGGTAAATGCCTCGGTTGATTCACTGATCGCATCGTTCAAAATAGGAACGGTAATCGTTCTGGTTGTGCCTGTTGGCGAGTTTGCTGGGAAGGTTAAAGTTCCTGTGGTATTGGTATAATCTGAACCGGCAATGGCAGTACCATTTGCTGTAGCGTAATTAACTGTTACCTGGTCCTGGATAGCGCCAGTCAAAGTCACCGTAAATACCATGTTGCCGCCGCTTACGTTCTCGGCAACACTTACATTGTTGATTGCTAAGCTCGATGCATCATCATCGGTAATGGTGCCTGTGCCGGTAGAAGTTGCTATAGTAGTCGGACCTGTACTGATGCCAGAAAGTAAAACGGTAAATGCCTCGGTTGATTCACTGATCGCATCGTTCAAGATAGGAACGGTAATCGTTCTGGTTGTGCCTGTCGGCGAGTTTGCCGGGAAGCTTAAAGTTCCTGTGGTATTGGTATAATCTGAACCGGCAATGGCAGTACCATTTGCTGTGGCATAATTAACAGTTACCTGGTCCTGGATAGCGCCAGTTAAAGTCACCGTAAATACCATGTTACCGCCGCTTACGTTTTCGGCAACACTTACGTTGTTGATCGCTAAGCTCGATGCATCATCATCGGTAATGGTGCCTGTGCCGGTAGAAGTTGCTATAGTAGTCGGACCTGTACTGATGCCAGAAAGTACAACTGTAAATGCCTCGGTTGATTCACTGATCGCATCGTTCAAGATAGGAACGGTAATCGTTCTGGTTGTGCCTGTTGGCGAGTTTGCCGGAAAAGTTAAAGTTCCTGTAGTATTGGTATAATCTGAACCGGCAATGGCAGTACCATTTGCCGTGGCATAATTAACAGTTACCTGGTCCTGGATAGCGCCAGTTAAAGTCACCGTAAATACCATGTTGCCGCCGCTTACGTTTTCGGCAACACTTACGTTGTTGATCGCTAAGCTCGATGCATCATCATCGTTAATGGTGCCTGTGCCGGTAGAAGTTGCTATAGTAGTCGGACCTGTACTGATGCCAGAAAGTACAACAGTAAATGCCTCGGTTGGTTCACTGATCGCATCGTTCAAAATAGGAACGGTAATCGTTCTGGTTGTGCCGGTCGGAGAGTTTGCCGGGAAGGTTAGCGTTCCTGTAGTATTGGTATAATCTGAACCGGCAATGGCAGTACCGTTTGCTGTAGCGTAATTAACTGTTACCTGGTCCTGGATTGCGCCAGTTAAAGTCACCGTAAATACCATGTTGCCGCCGCTTACGTTTTCGGCAACACTTACGTTGTTGATCGCTAAGCTCGATGCATCATCATCGGTAATTGTTCCGGTTCCGGTCGAAGTTGCTATAGTAGTCGGACCTGTACTGATGCCAGAAAGTAAAACAGTAAATGCCTCGGTTGGTTCACTGATCGCATCGTTCAAAATAGGAACGGTAATCGTTCTGGTTGTGCCTGTTGGCGAGTTTGCCGGAAAAGTTAAAGTTCCTGTAGTATTGGTATAATCTGAACCGGCAATGGCAGTACCATTTGCCGTGGCATAATTAACAGTTACCTGGTCCTGGATAGCGCCAGTTAAAGTCACCGTAAATACCATGTTGCCGCCGCTTACGTTTTCGGCAACACTTACGTTGTTGATCGCTAAGCTCGATGCATCATCATCGGTAATGGTGCCTGTGCCGGTAGAAGTTGCTATAGTAGTCGGACCTGTACTGATGCCAGAAAGTACAACTGTAAATGCCTCGGTTGATTCACTGATTGCATCGTTCAAAATAGGAATGGTAATCGTTCTGGTTGTGCCGGTCGGAGAGTTTGCCGGGAAGGTTAGCGTTCCTGTAGTATTGGTATAATCTGAACCGGCAATGGCAGTACCATTTGCTGTAGCGTAATTAACTGTTACCTGGTCCTGGATTGCGCCAGTTAAAGTCACCGTAAATACCATGTTGCCGCCGCTTACGTTCTCGGCAACACTTACGTTGTTGATTGCAAGGCTAGATGCATCATCATCTGTAATTGTTCCGGTTCCGGTAGAAGTTGCTATAGTAGTCGGACCTGTACTGATGCCAGAAAGTACAACGGTAAATGCCTCGGTTGATTCACTGATCGCATCGTTCAAGATAGGAACAGTAATCGTTCTGATTGTTCCTGTTGGCGAGTTTGCTGGAAAAGTTAAAGTTCCTGTAGTATTGGTATAATCAGAACCGGCAATGGCAGTACCATTTGCCGTGGCATAATTAACAGTTACCTGGTCCTGGATTGCGCCAGTTAAAGTCACCGTAAATACCATGTTGCCGCCGCTTACGTTCTCGGCAACACTTACGTTGTTGATCGCTAAGCTCGATGCATCATCATCGGTAATGGTGCCTGTGCCGGTAGAAGTTGCTATAGTAGTCGGACCTGTACTGATGCCAGAAAGTACAACGGTAAATGCCTCGGTTGATTCACTGATCGCATCGTTCAAAATAGGAACGGTAATCGTTCTGGTTGTTCCGGTCGGAGAGTTTGCCGGGAAGGTTAGCGTTCCTGTAGTATTGGTATAATCTGAACCGGCAATGGCAGTACCGTTTGCTGTAGCGTAATTTACAGTTACCTGATTTTGGATAGCGCCAGTCAAAGTCACCGTAAATACCATGTTGCCGCCGCTTACGTTCTCGGCAACACTTACGTTGTTGATCGCTAAGCTCGATGCATCATCATCGGTGATGGTGCCTGTGCCGGTAGAAGTTGCTATAGTAGTCGGACCTGTACTGATGCCAGAAAGTAAAACGGTAAATGCCTCGGTTGATTCACTGATCGCATCGTTCAAAATAGGAACGGTAATCGTTCTGGTTGTTCCTGTTGGCGAGTTTGCTGGAAAAGTTAAAGTTCCTGTAGTATTGGTATAATCTGAACCGGCAATGGCAGTACCATTTGCCGTGGCATAATTAACAGTTACCTGGTCCTGGATTGCGCCAGTTAAAGTCACCGTAAATACCATGTTGCCGCCGCTTACGTTTTCGGCAACACTTACGTTGTTGATCGCTAAGCTCGATGCATCATCATCGGTGATGGTGCCTGTTCCGGTAGAAGTCGCAATGGTAGTCGGACCTGTACTGATGCCAGAAAGTACAACTGTAAATGCCTCGGTTGATTCACTGATCGCATCGTTCAAGATAGGAACAGTAATCGTTCTGGTCGTGCCTGTCGGCGAGTTTGCCGGGAAGGTTAAAGTTCCCGTAGTATTGGTATAATCTGAACCGGCAATGGCAGTACCGTTTGCTGTAGCGTAATTTACAGTTACCTGGTCCTGGATAGCGCCCGTTAATGTCACCGTAAATACCATGTTGCCGCCGCTTACGTTTTCGGCAACACTTACGTTGTTGATCGCTAAGCTCGATGCATCATCATCGGTAATGGTGCCTGTGCCGGTAGAAGTTGCTATAGTAGTCGGACCTGTACTGATGCCAGAAAGTACAACTGTAAATGCCTCGGTTGATTCACTGATCGCATCGTTCAAAATAGGAACGGTAATCGTTCTGGTTGTTCCGGTCGGAGAGTTCGCTGGAAAAGTTAAAGTTCCTGTAGTATTGGTATAATCTGAACCGGCAATGGCAGTACCGTTTGCTGTAGCGTAATTTACAGTTACCTGATTTTGGATAGCGCCCGTTAATGTCACCGTAAATACCATGTTGCCGCCACTTACATTCTCGGCAACACTTACATTGTTGATCGCTAAGCTCGAAGGATCATTATCAGCTATATTTACAGTGGCAGTAGCATCAGCTGTTACTGGCGTAATCAAGACCCCATTATTGGCCGAAGTTAATGTCAATATAACATTTTCAGTTCCTTCAGAAATCACATCGTCCACAGGAGAAATATTGATCGTGGCAGAAGTGCTGCCTGCCGGAATTACAACAGATCCAGAAATAGTTGCATAATCTGTAGTATTGGTTGCGCTTCCACTAATGGTATAGTTAACCGTTACAGGGTTGGCATTTACATTTTGAATACTAACCGTAAAAACACCAGGCGTTGCACTTCCTTCAGCAGCATTTGGTGTTGTTGCTACTATACTTGCATAGTTGTTAACCGAAACTGCACTATTATTTAAAATATTATTACACGTTCCTCCCACCCCATTGTTTGCACATTCGGTATCAGGATTTGTAGGAGTTGTAGTTGTTGCAGGATCAGTCGCATCAGGGTCTGTGGTATCAGCTGGCCGCAATATGGTTGCCTTAACTGGAATAGTTGTTCCTGCCAATGCGGTCCCTACAGTTCCAGTTATCGTATAAGTAACCTTCGAACCACTGGTCATGTCCAACTTGGAATTATAAGAAGTTGTTCCCGTAGTTGCCGAACTTTCTGTAATCGTTCCTGCATTTACAACTTTTGCAACTGTAATACCGGTCAACCCAGCAGGGAAGTTAAAAGCAAAGGGAGCGCCAGTAACAGCACTTACACTATTCAGGGCTGGATTAGCATTCGGGCTGTTTTTATTTTCTACAACTACCGTATAAGTAATCTGATTACCTGCATTAACTACTGTAGAAGCTGTAGACAATGTAGTAACGGCTAAATCTGCAACTGCTACGTTAACACTCACAGGTTGTACCGCATCAGCAGAAGGAATATAAGCCCAGGTATCTAGTGACTTAGTATCACCAAAACTTGTTGATCCTGTACCGGCATTGCTCGTACCGCTACCATTCCCTGATGCCAAATAAGTTCCCCATTTGTGGCCATTTACAGTATTTGTTGGTGTCGCAGTACTACTTAATCCAGTTAAATTTGTTACTGGTATGGATGATTCTGTAGAAACGCCAGCATTATCAATTGCCGAATCATCCCAATATACTTTAGAACTGTATATTGTTTCGTTTGTTGAAGCACTGTTTATATTATATGTGGTGTTATTATCTGTAAGTTCAATAATAATTCCTTTTGGATTAATCTCCATATCTATAAAAGGAAAGTGAACTTCAGCAGAAAATAGAGTAACCGTAATAGAGCTTACGGTGGTGCCCGCAGCCAAAACATTACCGGCCCCGTCTTTACCATCCCAATCTACATTATTCAAACCTTGAACAGCACTTCCAGTAATAACCCTATTTGTTCCTGAAGATACCGGAATCGTAATGCGATACGATCCCGCTGTACTTGCAGTAAAACTAATTGTACCTCCTTTTTGACCTGCCTTATTGGGAGTTCCCTCTTTACCCACCAACTGGGTGCCTGTAATAGATGGATTAACAGGTGTATTTTTCAACCAGGTTGTGGTTACACTACCAGTTGTTGCACCACTCACATCATTTAAAGCAACATTCGCTGCTGCATCCTGTGGAAGATCAGAAGCCGGGGCTGAGTAAAATATCTTATGAGTAACATCTGTACCACTATCCTGGATTCGTGGATCTTGAACAGCAGCAGCCACTGTTGCGGCAGTAGAAGAGTTTAAACTTTTAAAAGATGAATTACCATCACTTCTTAAAAAGCCTTTATTATTTGCGAAAAAAGTAAAACCGACTCCATTATTACCATTATTATTAACCCGATAAGCCCTACCATCTTTTGTAAGCACATAGTTAATACCTTGATATCCCTTGGTACTTACAAAGTTGTTACTACTACCATTAGCAGTGGCCGGGAACAATAGTAAATTTAATATATTGGCATAGGCTCTTCCAGGTTTAATTACTCCGGAACTTAAAACAGAGACATCCCATGAAGCAATAAAGGCTGCGTTGGTTCCATCCTGACTCTGCGTCCAGCTTGCATTTGCAAGTACATCAACTGCACCAGTAGTACCTCCATTTGTTGCTGGGGCAATAAAATCTACCCTGTATATACCATCAACAGTAGCTGTTAAATTAAAAGGCTCATATCCAGATGATATACCTGCCAATTCCTGTGCCCTATTATATATTCTTCCCACCGCACTATTTAATGTTGATGAGGCTTGTGTTCCATTAGGTCTGGTAATCACTATTTGTCCAGAGCCATAGCCTTGAGCACTTGAACCTGTACTAATAACCTCTCCATTTTTCGCGTACACATAATGGGTTCCTTTTGTTATAAAAGGCCAACTATTATCTGTTGCAGAACCAAATGTACCCGATTTACTTAATAAGAATGCTCTATTTCCTGTAATACCGTTTGGATATAAATCCCTTGATCCTGAACCATTATTAACATAAGGCCTGATCGAAATTTTACCATTTGCTCCATCACCTCCAAGCCCAACAGTACCAACAGCGCCACCGCCGCCACCACCTGGAATCACTCCTGCACTGCCATTGCCATTATTTGTTCTACCTGCACCACCATTACCACCACCAAATAAAGCTACGCCACCAGTTGGAACACCACCTGCCGCACCATCACCAGCCGAACTTGCCGAAGCACCACCACCACCACTTGTAGTAGTCGTACCAGTACCCCCGGCACCTCCTGCAAATAAATAAGCGCCCTTCGCACCCGTAATTGATCCGCCTGCTCCCCCGGCAGTTGCATTTGTTACTCCTGTTCCTCCATTGGCCAACACTGATGAAGCAGTTGCTGTTGTACCACCAAACCATGTTTGTCCACCAGAAGTTGTTACACTTGTACCTCCGGCACCAACGTTATAACTAATAGATGCTCCGGATGTAACGGTAACAATGCTCATAGAATAACCTCCGGCACCACCACCACCAGATCCACTAGCAGCTGCGGGTGTACCACCTTTACCTCCAGCTCCCCAAACCTCTACAACTATAGAAGTTACACCGGCAGGAACATTATATGTACCGGCGCCAGCAGTTGTTACCACAGTCTGTGCTTGAGCTCCAAGTAAAGAAAATAAACTAATTATGAGTATTACACAAAGTTTGTTTATTAGCTTACTATCAAGAATGGAAGAAATTGGATGCAAAACAAAACATTTACCGAATTTGTTCGTTAAATAATTATTAGTCCTAGAAAAAGCTCGTGCAGGGATACACGAAGAGAGTAAATTTTTATTCATACACGGGATGATAGAGCGGTTGCCTCATTGGGGATAATGCAACCATTAATAGCTATTTGTCGGTTTTAGAACCACATACGTAATTTCAAAACCTATGGTTTTAAAAAAATGAACAAAATGTAAATATTTCACTACACATTATTCATTCTGTTCATTTCTGGCGACAAAGATATATTATTCAGCATCATCCTTTTTACTTAAGTACTTATAAACGTAGTATAAAAACTACAAAAAACACAATATCTGACATTTGTCAAAAAAAATATGTCATTAATGCATTTAAGAAGAGTTTTCTAAAATCCTCTAAATCAAATATGTTTGATTTAGATCAAACAATTGACCACAACCAATAGCTATATAATATTTTTGTCATTTTGATTAGCTATCTAAAGCTTAATCATCAGGAAGAATTTTCCCATACGATTTTAATCGCATCTATTTATTGAATAGTTAAATATCTTTCAATAAAGTCTGAAAGCATGAGTGAAATTGGGTGAAATAGGCAAAAAAGTTTCCAGTCGGAACAAATACATTCTGCCCAACATAAAACTTTAGGTGCTTTAGGCTGTTATATAAATATCAATACTGATTAATATGGAAACGAAAAATAAAGGAAACGAGAATAAAACCAAGGGGAGTTCGAAAGAAAAGGCATCATTTGACCAAAATGGAAAGGGTGCATCAGACAAATTTGGCCAAGCTGGATCAACCCCGAACGAATCAGGAACGGCAGGCGCCGGCACCGTTAATAAGGATAAAAAGGCTTAGAAAAGATAAAAAGAGTAAAATACTCTTTTTATCTTTCGTAGATACTCATCTTTTCAGCAAGTTCTATAATACTTTTTATTTTCAGTTTCTGAAAAAGTCTAAGTTTATATGTACTTACAGTACCCATCTGAAGGTTAAGCTGATTGGAGATTTCCAATACGCCAATACCTTTGGTTAATAATTCTGCAACTTCTAATTCTCTGCCCGAAAGTTTGGTAAAAGGATTATCTGCATCATTACCCAATATGCTATTGAACATATTTTCTTTCACATTTCTGCTCGAGTAGCGGCTGCCAGCTAAAATGGTAGTAATCGCGGTTACAATTTCTGATTCTTCTGCATTTTTAGTCAAATAACCTGATGCACCAGATTTCAGATAAGGAACTGCATAGATATTCTCATTTAAAGATGAAAATACAAGGATTTTAGCATTTGGCTGAACTAATTTTAACTGATCAATTACCTTAAGGTTGTTGCCACCAGGTAAATTAACGTCAATAATAATTAAGCTTGGCGCTTTTTCTGTTTCGATAAGCGCCTGCTCCAAAGTGGATGCATGGATGATTTCAACACCAGGCCAAAAGTCTGATATTAAACCCTTTAAACCACGACGGATGATTTCATGATCATCAGCGATGAGCACTGTAAAAGTACTTACGGCATTTTTTGTTTTCATTATTTATAAGAATATTCTGCAAGTTAGTAAAAAGTTATTTTTTTGTACGCAATTGTAGTAAATTTTTCGCCCAAATGTGTAAATATTATTATACACAATCAAAAAATTTTGTTTAAAACACCCTGGGGGTTGCCAACCTGATGTTCGGTTTAATGAACGAATAAGATAAAGAGATCTCATGTGTGCCACCGCTATAACCCTGCAACGGACCAACGGAGAAGTCGTATCCGTAACCAATCCTGATTTTCTCCGAAGGAAAAATCTGTATGGCAGCGACTGCAGAATTTCGCGGAGTAAGATCACGCTGCAAATAGCTTTTATCATACAACTTTACTCCCGTCCGGTACGAACCGCCTACCCAAAGGAAATCCTTGATCAATAAAAAGGCATTTACATCCAAACTGGTCGGGCCACCACGATCGTCTTTTAACAGGAACGAAGGTTTGACCTGAAAATTTTCGTTAAGTGGAAATAAAGCCCCGGCGGTTAAATAATAATGTGGTTTTGGCTGTGGGATAAAGGCATAACGGTCGATATTGATATAAGTGGCAATCAGGTTGTCGACAGAGAAACCTGCATAATATTTATCATTGGCAAAGTAAACCCCTGCCCTGGCATCAGGTACAATGGTACTCTGTACGCCTACCGGTTGGTTGGGTTCCGGATTGTTCGGGTTCAACATCGATCCGTCAATCCCCAGTTGCACCATACCTACCCCTAAACCTAAAGCTAACCTTGAACTACCATCGTCGTTCATCCTGATGCGGTAAGCATAGTTGCCATAAATGCTCAGGTTGGTTTGTGCACCCAGTTTATCGCTGGCCACCTGCAGTGCAAGCCCTACATTACCGCTGTTGGCAATGGCATCTACGGCCAGCGACATGCTTCTTGGTGCCCCGGTAATGCCTGTCCACTGGCTACGGTAAAAGCTGTGCACATTAAGCACCTCTTTATAACCCGCATAAGCCGGATTGATATAGATCCCATTGAACATGTACTGACTGTACTGGGCATCTTGTTGTGCCGCTACCGGCTGCGAAAGCAATAGCAACGCTCCTGCTATTAAGCCTAATAATTTCTTCATCATATCTCCGCTCATTAATTTTTAAACGCCCTGATTAGGGTGATATAGCCTTTATAAACCTTCCATTCATTACTACCACCTTTTCTGGCGCGAAGCAGGTAGTAATAAGTACCCTCGTTCAGCCCCTCTCCTGTCCAGTTGTTTTTGTAAGCTTTGGTACGGAACACTTCATTTCCCCAACGGTTAATAATGGTTAGCTCGTTTTCTGCAAACTCAGAAAGGCCGTTGATTTCGAAAGTATCATTTATACCATCACCATTTGGTGTAAACAGGTTCGGGATCAACAGGTCATCACCCGAAATGGTCGCCGCATCGGCAAGTACCAGGTTATTGTTGCTCACCGGATCCGGCTGATCTGCTTTTACCGTTGCTGAATTATTTAACACACCTGAAGCCAATGTTCTTGATTTAAAGGTTAAGCTTGCACTCTGGTTTAAATCCAAACTTCCAACCAGCCATACCAAATCTCTTGTTGTAGTAGAATAGGTAGTGGCACCGATGGTAACCGTAATTTCTTTCGGCGCATCGATAATGGTAGAAAGACGATCGTTAACAGTAACCCCTGTTGCCCTGTTCGGACCTTTATTGGTCACTGTAATCTTGTACATTACATCCGATCCTGTTTTGATATCTCCTTTGGTTAACAACTCTTTGGTCACCATTAAATCGGCAGATTGATCTACATTGATGATGGCTTCCGGATTTAAGGTTTTTCCGTTTGGAGCAGTCATAATGGCCACGTTTTTAATGGCATTGTAACTGTTTACATCTGGTGCAACTTTGGCGTCCAGTGTTAATACCGTGCTCGAATTGGCCTGCATGTTAATGGTCCATTTTAAGCTGTTGCCCATCACGGTACCATAACCAGAAACCGAACCTGGCACATAAGTTAATCCTGCCGGAAGTTCGTCGGTAATGGTTACGCCGTTCAATGCAGATCCACCTGTATTCTTAACCGTCAACGAGTAAGTTAAAATTTCGTTGGCCTGCGCTTTGCCATCTTTATTCCCTTTGTTATCAGCTACTGATTTGCTGCCTTCCAGGGCACCTTCAGTAGGAATTGAAACTGCCGGATTTAAGGGCGTTGATGCATTTGCAGGATCGGTAACCGTAGCACTATTGTTGATGGCCAAGGTACCTGATGGTAGCGTTGCATTAACGGTTACTTTAAAATTAACCACCACCTGTCCGTTGGCCGGAATGGTTAAATTATTCCAGTTGAGGGCATTACCAACCAGTACACCTCCATTATTGGCACTTGCACTTACATAAGTGGTATTTGCAGGAATCGGATCGGCAATTTTTACCCCGGTACGTGCGGTATTACCATTGTTTTTAACCGTAATTGTGTAGGTTAATACTTCGCTGGCTTCTGCCCTGCCATTGTTATTGGCATCGGCAACCGTTTTAGTACTTACAATTTGAGGCAACTCTAAAATGGTTGGATAATCATTGTCTTCTTCTGTTCCGGAAACATCAGTAACTGAAGTTCCAGCCGAACTAGTTGCAGTTAAAGTAGCAGTATTCCGTACTGAACTCGCATTTTTCTCTGCCTGACTAATGGTATACACTGCAGTGGCTGTGGCAGTTTCATCAGGTGCTATACTTGAAGGTGCAAAGGTAATGGCCGATGAAATTTTCGGATCAACCAAACTGAAATTGGTCAACGTAACATTACCGGTATTTTTTGCAATAAAGATATAGGTTACCGAATTTCCATCGGCACTTAATACACCTGTTTTAACTAAAGTTAAACCTGGCGCTTCTTTGATCAGGAATACGGTAGGATCGTCTAAGACCGGGGTTCTCGGATCATCAGAAAGTTTGTTCAATTTACCAACGCTGGCAAATTTCGCTACTAAACTGGCCTGATTTACAAACTTACCGTAATCAATTTCCGACTGAACCAGTGTGTGTCTGGCCAAAATCATAGCCGTTTCGGCAGGCTCCAATTTACTGATTACCGATGGGGTAATACTGCCTGCATCTGCTCCCGGATCGGTTACCACGATATCGGTTAAGGTAATATTTCCGGTATTGGTTACCTGGATGCTGTACTCAATGGTTTTTACAATACCCGCACTGTTGGCAACCATTTTGGTAAACCTTACAGATGGATCAGGAATAATTTTGGTAAAAGTTGCATCGTCTGCAGCAGGTGTTGACGGATCATCAGATACTTTTGTAAATGTATTTCCTTTAGGATCTTTTACCGTTGCACTTACCTGGTTGCTAAAACCTCCAGCATTAACATCACTTTGTTTTACAGTATGTTTAGCCGTAATACTCACCGTAGCACCTGGCAATACCGAAGTAATATTTGATGGCGTTAAACTTCCCGCATCTGCATTGGCATCAACTAAAGCGATATCCGTTAGGGTTACATTACCTGTATTTTTAAATACAATGCTGTAATTAATGATATCGCCGGCTTTATTTGCTGTGTTTGTGGCCGATTTGGTTAAAGTAAAACCTGGTGTTGGCGTTAATTTGGTTACGGTTGGATCATTTAGCGCCGGAGTTGAAGGATCATCAGATACCTGATTAATGATATTACCTTTATTATCGGCCACTTTTACTGAAGCCTGGTTCGTAAATGATCCCTGATTCACATCATTTTGAGTTAATGTATGTTTTGCGGCGATCGTTACGCTGGCACCAGGTGCTAAAGTTGAAATATTTGCAGGACTGATCGAACCGGCATCTACAGCAGCATCCGTTATACTTAAATTATTAAGTGTAACCGTTCCTGCATTGGTTAAAGTAAAGGTATAACTGATTGATTCGCCAACTTTTGTTCCGACAGCACTGGCTACTTTGGTGAAAGTAAATTTCGGGCTACCTGAGATCGGGGTTTCGGTAGGATTATCATTCGAATAATCTGTTCCCGAAACATCTGTAATCGCATTTCCAACAGGTGTTTTAGCACTTATAGAAGCCGTATTGGTCACCAAGGCAGCATCTTTATCGCCCTGGGTTAAAATATAAACCTGACTATAGGTAAAGCTTGCCCCTACTGCTAATGCGTTAGGGAAAGTTTTGTTTAAGCCCAATTTGGCATCCGTTAATATAATATTGTTTAGTTCTACATCACCAACGTTTGTAACTTTGAAAGAATAAGTGATGTTATTGCCATCTGCACTTAAAATTCCTGTTTTAATCAAGGCAACTTTTCCCTTTAACAATGGCGTGGTAATGGTTGACTGGTTATTTCCGCTTTCAGGATCGGTTGTTCCCTGAGCTGGTGTTAATGCAACACTATTGGTTAAACCCGAACCTGTAAAACCAGCTGCAATACGACCGTTTACGGTTAAACTCACCTGTTTACCAACAGTTAAATCTGCAGCCAGGGTAAAGGTATTTGCTGTTGAACTATATGTTCCTCCAACGGCATTATAGGTGATATTTTCCAGTCCGGAAGGAAGGTTTTCGGTCAAACCAATAACCTGACCACTTAATAGGGTAGCTGGTCCATTATTCTTAATATTAATGGTATAGCTGATTGTTCCATTACTTTCAACGCCGGTAACATTTGCCGTTTTGCTGATCTGAAGATCTGCTATCCAGTTAGGGATGGTTACCGTTACTACCGCAGTTGAAGATTTGCCCGGATCTAATTTATCGGTTATCTGGTAAGATAAGGTATATACTCCTGGAAGTGTACCCGCAGCAACATTTACTTTTCCGGTTGCTAAATCTAAGGTCACATTTGCATTTGAAGTGGAAATCTGACTGATTGCAATAATTGTTGTATTTGCTTTTGAGTTATTATTATAGGTATCGTTAAACAAAATATTCTCGATGGCCACGCCTCCGGTAAATCCGTTCGCGGTTCCGGCATCATCCTGAGCTAAAATTGTGCTGGTTCCAACCGTTACAGTAACAGTAGCCGTTTTAGTCTGACCTGGGTTCAATTTGTCTTCGATCTGGTAAACAACTTCGTAAGTACCTGCAGGAGTATTTGGAGAAACGTTCACTTTTCCGGTGGTTACATCTAAAGTAACGTTAGGATTGGTAGTTGAAACCTGGCTTAGTTTTACTTCGTTCAAGGTAGCCGGGTTACCGTTGTAAGTATCGTTCAACAATACATTTTCAACTGCTGTTCCACCGGTATAGCCGTTTGCATTTCCTGAATCGGCTGTAGCAACCATTGCAGGAGCACCAACAGTTACAGTAACGATAGCCGTTTTGGTCTGACCAGGGTTCAGTTTGTCTTCGATCTGGTAAACTATTTCGTAAGTTCCTGTCGGAGTATTCGGCGCAACGTTCACTTTTCCGGTGGCTACATCTAAAGTAACATTAGGATTGGTAGTTGAAACCTGGCTTAATTTAACCTCGTTCAAAGTGGCCGGGTTACCGTTGTAAGTATCGTTCAACAATACATTTTCAACTGCGGTTCCACCAGTATAACCGTTTGCATTTCCTGAATCGGCTGTAGCAATCATTGCAGGAGCGCCAACAGTTACAGTAACGGTAGCATTATTCGTCTGACCAGGGTTCAGTTTGTCTTCGATCTGGTAAACAACTTCGTAAGTACCTGCAGGAGTGTTTGGAGAAACGTTCACTTTTCCGGTGGTTACGTCTAAAGTAACGTTAGGATTAGTGGTTGAAACCTGGCTTAATTTTACTTCATTTAAAGTGGCCGGGTTACCGTTGTAAGTATCATTCAACAATACATTTTCTACTGCTGTTCCACCGGTATAGCCGTTTGCATTTCCTGAATCGGCTGTAGCAACCATTGCAGGAGTACCTACAGTTACAGTAACGGTAGCCGTTTTAGTCTGACCTGGATTCAGTTTGTCTTCGATCTGGTAAACTACTTCGTAAGTACCTGCAGGAGTGTTTGGTGCCACGTTCACTTTTCCGGTGGTTACGTCTAAAGTAACGTTAGGATTGGTAGTTGAAACCTGGCTTAATTTAACCTCGTTCAAAGTGGCCGGGTTGCCGTTGTAGGTATCGTTCAACAATACATTTTCAACAGCTGTTCCACCAGTATAGCCGTTTGCATTTCCTGAATCGTTTGTGGCAACCATTGCAGGAGCACCAACAGTTACAGTAACGGTAGCATTCTTCGTCTGACCAGGGTTCAGTTTATCTTCGATCTGGTAAACTACTTCGTAAGTTCCTGCTGGAGTATTCGGCGCAACGTTCACTTTTCCGGTGGCTACATCTAAAGTAACATTAGGATTGGTAGTTGAAACCTGGCTTAATTTAACCTCGTTCAAAGTGGCTGGATTACCGTTATAGGTATCGTTTAATAATACGTTTTCAAAAGCTATTCCACCGGTATAACCGTTTGCATTTCCTGAATCGGCTGTAGCAACCATTGCAGGAGCAACAACAGTTACAGTAACGGTAGCCGTTTTAGTCTGACCAGGGTTCAGTTTGTCTTCGATCTGGTAAACCAGAGTATAGGTACCAGCCGGAGTATTCGGAGCAACGTTCACTTTTCCGGTGGTTACATCTAAAGTAACGTTAGGATTGGTAGTTGAAACCTGGCTTAGTTTTACTTCATTTAAAGTAGCCGGGTTGCCGTTGTAAGTATCGTTTGTTAATACATTTTCTACAGCAATTCCACCGGTATAACCGTTTGCATTTCCTGAATCGTTTGTAGCAATCATTGCAGGAGCGCCAACAGTTACAGTAACGGTAGCATTATTCGTCTGACCAGGGTTCAGTTTATCTTCGATCAGGTAAACCAAAATATAGGTACCAGCCGGAGTGTTCGGTGCAACGTTCACTTTTCCATTGGTTACATCTAAAGTAACATTTGGATTAGTGGTTGAAACCTGGCTTAATTTAACCTCGTTCAAAGTGGCTGGATTACCATTATAGGTATCGTTCAGCAATACATTTTCAACTGCGGTTCCACCGGTATAACCGTTTGCATTTCCTGAATCGCTTGTGGCAACCATTGCTGGTGCTGAAACGGTTACAGTAACAGTAGCATTCTTCTTCTGACCTGGGTTCAGTTTGTCTTCGATCTGGTAAACCAAAGTGTAAATGCCCACAGGGGTATTTGGTGCAACATTCACTTTTCCGGTGGTTACGTCTAAAGTAACGTTAGGATTAGTGGTTGAAACCTGGCTTAATTTAACCTCGTTTAAAGTAGCCGGGTTGCCGTTATAAGTATCATTCAACAATACATTTTCAACAGCTGTTCCACCAGTATAACCGTTTGCATTTCCTGAATCGGCTGTAGCAATCATTGCAGGAGCGCCAACAGTTACATTTACCGTTGCCGTTTTAGTCTGACCAGGATTAAGTTTATCTTCGATCTGGTAAACCAAGGTATAAGTTCCAGCCTGCGTGTTAGGTGCAACATTCACTTTTCCAGTAGTTACATCTAAAGTAACATTAGGATTGGTAGTTGAAACCTGGCTTAATTTAACCTCGTTCAAAGTGGCCGGGTTGCCGTTGTAGGTATCGTTCAACAATACATTCTCCACTGCTGTTCCCCCGGTATAACCGTTTGCATTTCCTGAATCGGCTGTAGCGACCAAAGCAGGAGCACCAACAGTTACAGTAACAGTAGCTGTTTTGGTTTGACCTGGGTTCAGTTTATCTTCGATCTGGTAAACTACTTCGTAAGTTCCTGCCGGTGTATTCGGCGCAACGTTCACTTTTCCAGTGGTTACGTCTAAAGTAACGTTAGGATTAGTGGTTGAAACCTGGCTTAATTTAACCTCGTTTAAAGTGGCTGGATTACCGTTGTAAGTATCATTCAACAATACATTTTCTACCGCAGTTCCACCAGTATAGCCGTTTGCATTTCCTGAATCGGCTGTGGCAACCATTGCAGGAGCACCAACAGTTACAGTAACGGTAGCCGTTTTGGTCTGGCCTGGATTCAGTTTATCTTCGATCTGGTATACCAGAGTATAAGTTCCTGCCGGTGTATTCGGCGCAACGTTCACTTTTCCGGTGGTTACGTCTAAAGTAACGTTAGGATTAGTGGTTGAAACCTGGCTTAATTTAACCTCGTTCAAAGTGGCTGGATTACCATTATAGGTATCGTTCAGCAATACATTCTCCACTGCTGTTCCACCGATATAGCCGTTTGCATTTCCTGAATCGTTTGTGGCAACCATTGCAGGAGCACCAACAGTTACAGTAACGGTAGCATTCTTCGTCTGACCAGGGTTCAGTTTGTCTTCGATCTGGTAAACTACTTCGTAAGTTCCTGCCGGAGTATTCGGCGCAACGTTCACTTTTCCGGTGGTTACATCTAAAGTAACGTTAGGATTAGTGGTTGAAACCTGGCTTAGTTTTACTTCATTTAAGGTAGCCGGGTTGCTGTTATAAGTATCGTTTGTTAATACATTCCCCACTGCTGTTCCACCGGTATAGCCGTTTGCATTTCCTGAATCGTTTTTGGCAACCATCGCTGGTGCTGAAACGGTTACAGTAACGGTAGCATTCTTCGTCTGACCAGGGTTCAGTTTATCTTCGATCTGGTAAACCAAAGTGTAAACGCCCGCAGGGGTATTTGGCGCAACGTTCACTTTTCCGGTGGTTACATCTAAGGTTACGTTAGGGTTAGTAGTTGAAACCTGGCTTAGTTTTACTTCATTTAAAGTGGCCGGGTTGCCGTTGTAGGTATCGTTCAACAATACATTTTCTACAGCAGTTCCACCGGTATAGCCGTTTGCATTTCCTGAATCGTTTGTGGCAACCATTGCAGGAGCACCAACAGTTACAGTAACGGTAGCATTCTTCGTCTGACCAGGGTTCAGTTTGTCTTCGATCTGGTAAACTACTTCGTAAGTTCCTGTCGGAGTATTTGGAGCAACATTCACTTTTCCAGTGGTTACATCTAAGGTAACATTAGGATTGGTAGTTGAAACCTGGCTTAATTTTACTTCATTTAAATTAGCCGGGTTGCCGTTGTAGATATCGTTCAACAATACATTTTCTACAGCGGTTCCACCAGTATAACCGTTTGCATTTCCTGAATCGGCTGTCGCAACCATTACTGGCGCCGAAACGGTTACAGTTACAGTAGCATTCTTCGTCTGACCTGGATTCAGTTTGTCTTCGATCTGGTAAACCAAAGTATAAATGCCCGCAGAGGTATTTGGCGCAACGTTCACTTTTCCAGTGGTTACATCTAAGGTTACGTTAGGGTTAGTGGTTGAAACCTGGCTTAGTTTTACTTCATTCAAGGTAGCCGGGTTACCATTGTAAGTATCGTTTGTTAATACATTTTCTACAGCAATTCCACCGGTATAACCGTTTGCATTTCCTGAATCGCTCGTGGCAATCATTGCTGGAGCACCAACAGTAATAGTTACAGTAGCCGTTTTGGTCTGGCCAGGGTTCAGTTTGTCTTCGATCTGGTAAACTACTTCGTAAGTACCTGCAGGAGTGTTCGGCGTAACGTTCACTTTTCCGGTGGTTACATCTAAAGTAACATTAGGATTGGTAGTTGAAACCTGGCTTAGTTTCACTTCATTTAAATTAGCCGGGTTGCCGTTGTAGGTATCGTTCAACAATACATTTTCTACAGCGGTTCCACCAGTATAACCGTTTGCATTTCCTGAATCGGCTGTAGCAATCATTGCAGGAGCAACAACAGTTACAGTAACGGTAGCCGTTTTGGTTTGACCAGGGTTCAGTTTATCTTCGATCTGGTAAACTACTTCGTAAGTTCCTGCCGGTGTATTCGGCGCAACGTTCACTTTTCCAGTGGTTACATCTAAAGTAACGTTAGGATTAGTGATTGAAACCTGGCTTAATTTAACCTCGTTTAAAGTGGCTGGATTACCGTTGTAAGTATCGTTAACCAGTACATTCTCTACCGCCGTTCCACCGGTATAGCCGTTTGCATTACCTGAATCGGCTGTAGCAATCATTGCAGGAGCGCCAACAGTTACGGTTACCGTTGCCGTTTTAGTCTGACCTGGGTTCAGTTTATCTTCGATCTGGTAAACCAAAGTATAGGTACCAGCCGGAGTGTTCGGTGCAACATTCACTTTTCCGGTGGTTACATCTAAAGTAACGTTAGGATTGGTAGTTGAAACCTGGCTTAGTTTCACTTCATTCAAAGTAGCCGGGTTGCCGTTATAAGTATCGTTTAATAATACATTTTCAACTGCTGTTCCACCAGTATAACCGTTTGCATTTCCTGAATCGGCTGTAGCAACCATTGTTGGTGCTGAAACGGTTACAGTAACAGTAGCTATTTTGGTCTGACCCGGGTTCAGTTTATCTTCGATCTGGTAAACCAAAGTATAAATGCCCGCAGGAGTATTTGGCGCAACGTTCACTTTTCCGGTGGTTACGTCTAAAGTAACGTTAGGATTAGTGGTTGAAACCTGGCTTAATTTAACCTCGTTCAAGGTAGCCGGGTTGCCGTTATAAGTATCATTCAACAATACATTTTCTACAGCTGTTCCACCGGTATAACCGTTTGCATTTCCTGAATCGGCTGTAGCAACCATTGCAGGAGCAACAACAGTTACAGTAACGGTAGCATTCTTTGTCTGACCTAGGTTCAGTTTATCTTCGATCTGGTAAATAACTTCGTAAGTACCTGTAGGAGTATTTGGTGCTACGTTCACTTTTCCGGTGGTTACATCTAAAGTAACATTTGGATTAGTGGTTGAAACCTGGCTTAGTTTTACTTCATTTAAAGTGGCTGGATTACCGTTATAGGTATCGTTTAATAATACGTTTTCAACAGCTATTCCACCGGTATAACCGTTTGCATTTCCTGAATCGCTTGTAGCGATCATTGCAGGAGAACCAACAGTTACAGTAACGGTAGCATTCTTCGTCTGACCTGGGTTCAGTTTATCTTCGATCTGGTAAACCAGAGTATAGGTACCTGCCGGAGTGTTTGGCACAACGTTCACTTTTCCGGTGGTTACATCTAAAGTAACATTAGGGTTAGTGGTTGAAACCTGGCTTAGTTTTACTTCATTTAAAGTAGCCGGGTTGCCGTTATAGGTATCGTTCAACAATACATTTTCTACTGCTGTTCCACCGGTATAGCCGTTTGCATTTCCTGAATCGTTTGTAGCAACCATTGCAGGAGCGCCAACAGTTACAGTAACGGTAGCCGTTTTGGTCTGACCAGGGTTCAGTTTATCTTCGATCTGGTAAACCAGAGTATAGGTACCAGCCGGAGTATTTGGCGCAACGTTCACTTTTCCGGTGGTTACTTCTAAAGTAACGTTAGGATTAGTAGTTGAAACCTGGCTTAATTTAACTTCATTTAAAGTGGCCGGGTTACCATTGTAGGTATCGTTTGTTAATACATTCTCTACAGCGGTTCCACCAGTATAACCGTTTGCATTTCCTGAATCGGCTGTAGCAACCATCGCTGGTGCTGAAATGGTTACAGTAACGGTAGCATTCTTCGTCTGACCTGAGTTCAGTTTATCTTCGATCAGGTAAACCAAAATATAGGTACCAGCCGGAGTGTTCGGTGCAACATTAACTTTTCCGGTGGTTACATCTAAAGTAACATTAGGATTGGTGGTTGAAACCTGACTTAATTTAACCTCATTCAAAGTGGCCGGGTTGCCGTTGTAGGTATCGTTCAACAATACATTCTCCACTGCTGTTCCACCGGTATAGCCGTTTGCATTTCCTGAATCGGCTGTAGCGACCAAAGCAGGAGCACCAACAGTTACAGTAACAGTAGCTGTTTTGGTTTGACCCGCATCTAATTTATCCGAAATTTCATAAATCAACGTATATACTCCTGCTGGAGTATTAGGTGCTACATCTACCTGGCCCGTTGCAACATTTAACTTAACATTAGGGTTTGAGGTAGAAACTTGTGAAAGATTGACATCATTTAAAGTTGGAGCGATGGTAGTTCCATTATAACCATCATTAGCGAGTACATTCGCAACAGCTAACCCTCCTACCAGGCCATTAACATTTCCAGAATCATCCTTAGCTAATAAAGCTCCCGAAGCAACCGTTACTTTTACCATTGCGGTAGAAATTTTAGACGCATCCAGTTTATCGGTGATGGTATAAGTTAAAGTGTAAACACCTGCTGGGGTATTGGTTGCAACAGTTACTTTACCAGTAGCAGGATCAAGCGTCACTTTGCCATTGCTGTCGTTGGTACCATTGGTGATCGTAACGTTTGCCAAAGAAGCCTGCGTTCCACCGTTATAAGTATCGTTGGCAAGTACATCGATGATGTTTGCTCCGCCGGTTACAGCATTCGCTGAACCAGCATCGTCTTTTGCTAAAATCGCACCCGAAGCAATAGTTACTTTTACCGTAGCGGTTGAAGTTTTGCTCGGATCTAATTTATCGGTGATGGTATAAGTTAAAGTGTAAACACCTGCGGGGGTATTCGCGGCAACGCTTACTTTACCGGTTAATGGATCAAGTGTTACCTTGCCATTGCTATCATTCGTACCATTGGCGATGGTAACGTTGGCCAAAGTAGCCTGAGTTCCGCCATTATAGGTATCGTTTGTTAGCACATCGATGATGTTTGCTCCGCCTGTTACCGAGTTCGCTGAACCAGCATCGTCTTTAGCCAAAATCACTCCAGAAGCAACCGTTACTTTTATTGTTGCAGTAGAAGTTTTACTTGCATCCAATTTATCAGTGATGATATAGGTTAAAGTGTAAACACCTGCCGGGGTATTGGCGGCAACACTTACCGCTACAGTAGCAGGATCTAAAGTTACCTTGCCATTGCTATCGTTCGTACCGTTGGTAATAGTAACATCAGCCAAAGTTGGAGCAGTAGTTGTTCCATTATAGCTATCATTTGCTAAAACATTTGTTACAGCTGTGCCTCCGGTTACTGAATTGGCTGAACCTGTATCGTCTTTTGCCAAAATAGCCCCCGAAGCAACCGTTACTTTTACCGTTGCGGTTGAAGTTTTGCTCGGATCTAATTTATCGGTGATGGTATAAGTTAAAGTATAAACTGCTGCAGGAGTATTCGCAGCAACGCTCAATTTACCAGTAGCAGGATCAAGCGTCACTTTGCCATTGCTGTCATTGGCACCATTGCTAATCGTAACATTGGCTAAGCTTGCCTGCGTTCCGCCGTTGTAGGTATCGTTGGCCAGTACATCGACGATATTTGCTCCGCCTATTACCGAGTTCGCTGAACCAGCATCGTCTTTTGCAAGGATGGCTCCTGAAGCAACCGTTACTTTTACCGTAGCGGTTGAAGTTTTGCTCGGATCTAATTTATCGGTGATGGTATAAGTTAAAGTGTAAACACCTGCGGGGGTATTGGTTGCAACAGTTACTTTACCAGTTAATGGGTCAAGTATTACCTTGCCATTGCTGTCGTTGGTACCATTGGTGATCGTAACGTTTGCCAAAGTAGTCTGCGTTCCACCGTTATAACTATCGTTGGCCAGTACATCGATGATGTTTGCTCCACCACTTACTGAATTTGCTGAACCAGCATCATCTTTTGCCAGTATCGCACCCGAAGCCACGGTTACTTTTACCGTTGCAGTAGAAGTTTTACTTGCATCTAATTTATCGGTAATAGTATAGGTTAAAGTGTAAACACCTGCTGGGGTATTGGTTGCAACGCTCACTTTACCAGTAGCAGGATCAAGCGTCACTTTGCCATTGCTGTTATTGGTACCATTGCTAATCGTAACATTGGCTAAGCTTGCCTGGGTTCCACCGTTATAACTATCGTTGGCCAGTACATCGATGATGTTTGTTCCACCAGTTACAGCATTCGCTGAACCAGCATCGTCTTTTGCTAAAATCGCACCCGAAGCAATAGTTACTTTTATCGTAGCGGTTGAAGTTTTGCTCGGATCTAATTTATCGGTGATGGTATAAGTTAAAGTGTAAACTGCTGCCGGGGTATTCGCGGCAACGCTCACTTTACCAGTAGCAGGATCAAGCGCCACTTTGCCATTGCTGTCGTTGGTACCATTGGTGATCGTAACGTTTGCCAAAGAAGCCTGCGTTCCACCGTTATAAGTATCGTTGGCCAGCACATCGATGATGTTTGTTCCACCAATTACAGCATTCGCTGAACCAGCATCATCTTTTGCTAAAATCGCATCCGAAGACACAGTCACTTTTACAGTTGCGGTAGAAGTTTTACTGCCGTCCAGTTTATCGGTTATGGTATAAGTCAAAGTGTAAACACCTGCCGGGGTATTAGTTGCAACAGTTACTGCACCTGTAGCAGGATCAAGTACCACCTTGCCATTGCTATCGTTCGTCCCATTGGTAATCGTTACGTTAGCTAAAGTAGCCTGAGTTCCACCGTTAAAAGTATCGTTAGCCAAAACATTTGCAACAACAGTGCCGCCGGTTACTGAATTGGCTGAACCGGTATCGTCTTTCGCTAAAATCACTCCAGAAGCAACCGTTACTTTTACCGTAGCGGTTGAAGTTTTAGAAGCATCAAGTTTATCGGTAATGGTATATGTCAAAGTGTAAACAGCTGCAGGGGTATTGGTTGCAACAGTTACTGCACCTGTAGCAGGATCAAGTGCCACCTTGCCATTGCTATCGTTCGTCCCATTGGTAATCGTTACGTTAGCTAAAGTAGCCTGTGTTCCACCGTTATAACTATCGTTGGCCAAAATATTTGCAACAGCAGTGCCGCCGGTTACTGAATTGGCTGAACCTGTATCGTCTTTTGCCAGTATTGCGCCTGTAGTTAAGTGAACTGTAACCGTTGCCTGTTTTACATTTCCTGGGTTCGCCTTATCTTCGATCTGATAAACCAAAGTATAATCACCAACAGGAGTACCAGGAAGCACATTAACTTTTCCTGTAGCTGGATCAATGGAAATATTCGGATTTGTACTCGAAATCTGACTAATCGTAACATTGGTCAAAGTAGCCTGATTACCGTTAACCTTATCGTTAGCCAGCACATTGTTCACCGCAACACCACCGGTTACAGCACTCAAGGTACCTGCATCATCAACCGCATAAACACCGGTATTGGTTACCGTCGGGTTGTCGTTGCTTTCCGTTGTACCCGAAACATCAGAAACATTAGCATTTGATGGCGTTTTTCCATTAACGGTAGCGGTATTGCTAACCGTTCCGGCAGCTTTTTCTACCGCAGAGATCGTATAAGATGCCGTTGCTGTAGTGCTTGCTCCCGGTGCTAAGGTTGTAGTACCCAAAGTAATTGCACCGGTAACTTTGCTATCTGTTACGGCAAGATTACTTAAGGTAACATTACCCGTGTTTTTAACCGTAAACAAATAACTGATCGTATTACCATTGATGTTCAACGTGCCTGTTTTTACTAAAGTAACAGCAGGATTCAAAGCAATATTAACATCGGCTATCGCTGTTTTTGCTGTTGGCAGTTCAGTGGTGGTTACACTTGCAGTATTACTGATTTTGCCTGAATTATTGGTTGGCTTACCATTATTGTTTAAGTCTGACTGTAAAACGGTATATGATCCGGCATAAGTCCAAACCTCTCCTTTTTCTAAAATATTATCCGTATTTCCAGTTTTAACGGGATTGTTTAGATTGCCTCCCAGTAAAGGATCGTTAAGCACTACATTATTTTGATTGGCATTTCCTGTGTTTGCAACCGTAATGGTATAATTAATTACATTTCCAGCTTGGTTGACAGCCGCTACATTTGCCGTTTTTGTGATCGATATAGACGAACATACCGGTACATTTACGGTGATGGTAAATGGATTACCAACGCAGGCTCCGGTAACTGTAGCTTTAGGGGTTACCGTATAAATTATAGTTTGTACACTATTGCTTGTATTTACTAAAGTCTGATTGATCGTGTTTCCCGATCCGCTGGCTGCTCCGGTTACATTCGCATTCGAACTTATCGTCCAGGTAAACGACGAAGGAACAGAATTGCCACCATTAGCCGTATTATTGATATTCTCAGTTTGGATATTGTAACTTAAAGTTCCCGCACAATCCAAAGTTTTTGTATCATTAAATCCTTTAGGACTTTGATAAATCGTCACTGTGACCGAAGCGCGGCTTGCACTTTCACAACCATTCACCGTTTGACTTGCGTAATAAGTTCCATTGGCCAAAGCAGTTGTCGAAGTTAAAGCAGTTCCACCAGTAGACTGGGTATACCATTTAACCGCAGTTCCAGTTGACGATAAACTGGCAACTGTCGCATTCGAAATTTCACAGAAAGTTTGATTGCTAGCCGTTGGTGCAGGCGTAGCGGTAATGCTTACCGTAACCGAAGCGCGGCTTGCGCTTTCACAACCGTTAACCGTCTGACTCGCATAGTAAGTTCCATTGGCCAAAGCAGTTGTCGAAGCTAAAGCAGTTCCGCCAGTAGACTGGGTATACCATTTAACTGCAGTTCCGGTTGCAGCTAAATTGGCAACAGTAGCATTCATAATTTCGCAGAAAGTCTGGTTGCTTGCGGTTGGTGCAGATGTAGCAGTTCTTACAATAATATCGAAAGTAAATGTTGCACCAGTACATCCATTATAAACAGGTGTTACCGTATACCTCACAGTTACATCAGCACCTGAAGTATTTGAAAGTGTTTGCGAAATTGGTCCGGCAACTGCTGTTGATTGATTTGAAAAGCCTGTTGCAGTTCCATTGGTCAACGCTGCAGTCCATGTGTAATTCGTGCCGTTTACATTGCTAACTGGTGTAACACTAAATGCAGCTGCCGAACAGATCGTCTGTCCCGTTGCAGAAACAGAAAGCGTTGGCACAACATATACCGTAATCTTAAAAGGATTTCCACTGCACGATGCGTACGTTGGTGTAACCGTATAAGTTGCCGTTTGCAAGGCAGTACCCGAATTGGTTAAAGTCTGATTTACCGAAAGCTGTGCACTGCCCGATGTTCCACCTGTAATATCTGTTGATGAAAGTACAGGAGCAGACCATGTATAAGTTGTTCCATTAGGAACATCAACCGGTGCAAAAGTAAAACTACCTGTTTTACAGATATAATAAGTTTGATCGGCAATTACCGGACGCGGTGTTACCGTAACCGTTGCAGTACCCGAAATTGCATTAGTACAGCTACCACCTGAAACAATTGCCCTGTAAATAGTGGTAATACCAATGTTGGTATAATTTAAAGTTTTGGTGGTATTTGAAATTGCTCCCCAGCTAATGCCATTATCTGTTGATGATTCCCAACGTACTACTGTAGCAGGAGCGCCCGTTAATGTTAACGTTCCGTTAGATCCTGAGCATTGCGTTGCAGATCCCGTAATAATTCCTGTTGAGGTAACCGTTACCGTATGGTTTGCGGTTTTAGTAGAACATGTATTAACTGCTGTAGCCGTGATTGTAGCAGTACCATTATAATTGGCCGACCAGGTTACATCACCCGTTGAAGAATTGATTACCCCTGCATTTGAAGGAGATAAACTATAAGTGATCGAGTTGCTGTTTGTTGCCGTAGCGCTATAGTTGTCTACTCCGGCTCCCTGACACCTGGATGAAGAGGAACCACGTGTAAAGGAAGGGGCACCTAAGGTAGCCATAACCGTTATATTACCTTCGGTTGTAACTGACCCGGATTTAACCGTATAAGTATAAACAGTGTTAGAAAACAACAAGGCAGTGGTTGTTCCAGATATAGTCAATCTTTTTGTAGATGAATCAAAGGTATAACTAACCCCCAATGGCAAATTATCAACTTTTGCGCTACCAGCAGTTGCAGAAGCAGGCATCTGATAAACAATGTCGGTTATCGCACTTCCTGCGCAAACCACCTGAGCATCATTGCCACTAAATAAAGATATTGCAGATGGAGTTACGCTTACTGAAGCTGTATTATTGCTTAAAACCGGATCATTCTGTGGCCCAGTAACTGTAACCGTGTTTTTATAGGCATTTGTGGCGCTTGATGAAACAACCTTTGCGTTGATGGTTAATGTTTTTGTTTCACCAGCTGCCATCGATCCTATCGACCATAGTCCGGTAGAAGGATTATATGAAGTTCCGGTACTGGATGTACTTGAAACGTAAGTATATCCTGCAGGCAATAAATCTGCTGCTGAAACTCCAATTGCATTACCAGTACCAGTAACCGTTCCTGAAGCAACATTCGAATTTTTAACCGTTACCGTGAAAGCAACCGTTGTTCCGATACCGGGCGAAGAATCGCTAACGGTCTTACCTGCAATTATATCAACATTACATAAGGCGACAGTAATAGGCAAAGATTGCGCACTCATTCCGCAATCTAATTTCGATGTAACCGTATATGTTCCTGAAACTGGTGCTACATAGGTGTTACTGGTAGCACCGGAGATGGCTGTTCCATCTAAATACCATTGAAATGGAGCAACACTCGAAGGATCCGCAGTTAACAATGCCGAAGCACAATCGCTTTGCGTAAAAGTCGGTTTCAACGCTTTTTCTGGAAAAGGCGAAAGAAAATTCGACATCGAGAATCCCCCACCCTGCTGAACCATATTAACCGTTAACCTGGCAGTACTGGTTAAAGTAATTACATTTGGTGTGCCTATTTCTGTGTCATCAAAATCAATGATATATTGCCCGGTCGATCCCATTTGTCTTCTGATTCCAACTCCAGCAATAGTTTCGATATTTTTATTGGTATAACCATTATCTGTTGACAGTAAAACCGGCGCAGTAGGATCTTGTAAAATGATATAAGAGAAATAAGGTAGATTCTTAGTTTCGTTTAAGTCACGAAATTTAACCGTCTCTACTCTTTTCGATCCGCCACAGGAAGAGATTGGAGCAAGTGTTGCCACATCTACTTCACATTTTTGTGCGGTACCTGAATAAGCCACCACATTTTTATTGGCTACAATGCGGCTTGCAGAATATACCTGTCCGTCTTGTCCATTGATATTGCCAGCTCCGGCGATTCCATTCGGAAAAGTAACAAAACTACCGGCAGCAACTAAATTATAGGTATTGGTGCTCTGTAAAACACCTGCCGTATTAAAATTGTAAACGGTAATAGATGTATTCGCTTCCGACGCAATTACTGTGGTTTGCTCTGCAATGTTGTTTCCAGCTCCCCTAACTACTACGTATTCATTCCCCAATGACGTTATAGGCGGCACAGGATTACTCGCACTATCATAACATTCAGTAGTGTAAGTTGGAGCATCAAATTGAGCACTGGTGTTCATTACTGCTGGCCCTGATGTTTCCACCAATGACCCCATGTTGGCATTAAACAAATAACTTTGGCCGGCATTTAATGTGGTAGTAGCTACACCATTAATGCTCACCACTGTATTATTTTCAATAGCCATAACACTATAAATCACATTATGCTGCCTGGTGTTATAATTGGGGTTATTGCTTGTATAAATTTCTCCATTCCGGTAATACCCTACTCTGAATTTATTACCTATCGCTGCATCGCCAAAACTGAACAATGAAGAGTTGCCTTTGATATAATCATCATTGCTTTGATCCGATGCTACGTTCCTGATATTTACACTGATTGCTGATGTTCCTTCTACAATAAGCCCAGCCGCATTAATATTGGTATTTAGGTTTAAGTATGGAAAACTGGTAACCGCACCTGCAAAGCGGTATTTTGCCGGACTGCCTGCCACAACATTGTTCAATGTTGTAATTAAGCTCCCATCGCTCTTTTTTACAGTGACAGAAATTGGCGTTGTACTTACCGTTGAAACAATTAATTCGTTAGCAACAGTAAAGTATTGCCAAGGCGCAGGGGCGATATAATGCGTTTTGTAGGTTTGTGCAGTAACAGACGAGACAGAGATAAGCAAAAACACAGATAAAACCATGAATTTAAACCAGGTTTCCTGCTGAAAATCATTAAAAAAGCGTTGTATAAGTTTATTCATTCTGCCCATTGGGATAATAGGGTTATTACTGCTTAAAATTGGTCTCATCCGATGAGCACAAAATCTTCCTAAAAAGCTTGTTTGTTTATAAAAATTTCTCTTTAGGGAATGCAGCAAAATCAGCGCATACACGCTGATTATAAAACACTTTTGAAGAGATAGACACTATAAAAAAACGTTGTTTTTGAGGGCGGCAAAAGTATGTTATTTTTCACACTCTTACAAGTAGCAAAAAGGGCTAAAAAGAATAGCATTTTCTGTACTTAAATTGTCAAAAACTGTCTTTCCAATAATACAAAGTAAACAAAAAAAGAAATTGACTTCCTACACCTACATATCCGACTACCGTTAGCCTGGATGATTTTTTGACAATAATCAACAACTATATAACAACTTGACTTATTTATCATACAGCCAAACAGAAAAACTAAAAAATTGGAGACAAAAAAGGGGTTAAAATGATCTGCCATTTTAACCCCTTTTTATTGGAGAAGAATAAGAAAAATAGGTGATTCGCAGGTTGCTAAATTTTAGCCCTGATTCTGCTCAATGTTTCTAACCTGATGGCTAAAAATGAGGCGATATATTTTAACGAAACCCTGTTGATTAAACCTGGAAAAGAAACCAGAAAACGCTTATACCTTTTCTCTGCCGACGAAATGCGGCAAAGGTAGGCGCGTTCTTCGGCAGAACGGTAATAGAGCTCCATCATCTTTCTGCCCACAATATTGGCCTCTGCAAAGTTTTCGTATAAAAACTCCGATAACACATGTGGTATAGCAATTAAATCTACATCCTCTAAAGCCTGAAGATACTCTTCCGAATCACCTTCTACCCACAGATTACGTATAGTACCAATCACCTCGTTCTCTTTGGCTATCCAGGTGGTAATTTCTGACTTTCCATCTTTAACAAACCCCCTTACTACTCCTTTTACAATTAAAAAAAGGAATTTATTACGGTCGACCGGGGAGACCAGGTATTTATTTTTTTTATAACTGACCGGAAATGTATGCTGATTAATGCGTTTTTCGATTTCAGCATTAAGGGGATGAATTTTTTTAAAAATCGAGACTAGAGGAGAAAAGTTATTGTATTTTTTCCACCTATCTTCATCAGATAAATTAACTGCAAGCATAGAGATAACGATTGGGATAGACTGTAATTATACTGAAAACAGTAGAATTACTAGGTAAGTATAAGAAGATTAGAATTGAAAAAAGAATTTTTTTTGACTTTAATCAATTTTATATATCCCTAAAATACCTTTTCAACACCTAAGCCAAACAACGCAAAATCGTATTTCACAGGATCTTCGGGATCAAACTGCTTTAAATTTTCAGTTAACTCAACTGCTGTTAACCAATCGGTCTGTTTCCGGGTAATTAATCCTAATAGCCTTCCTACGCGGTCTACATGTACATCGCAGGGGCAGATCAGCTCTTTTGGCTTAAGGGTATCCCAGATTCCAAAATCAACCCCATTGTCATCAGCCCTGACCATCCAGCGCAAAAACATATTTAAACGCTTGCAGGTTGATTTCTGCTTTGGTGAAGAGATATGTTTTTTGGTACGGTGTGGAAAATCTTCCAGCGAGAAAAAATAGGCCCTGAAATGGTTCAGTGCCTGCTCTATTGTAAAATGAAGGTCAGCAGTATAACAAACTTCAGAAGAAACTTCTACACTTCGCGTTGTTGAAGAAACCTCCAGGTATTCTGTGCTATAAATATCTTGTTGAGGAATAAAGGCCTGCTCCAGGCTATCAAAGTTTTGATAATGATGTTTAAAAAACGAGATAAAATAGAGCAGATCTGTATCGTTAAAGGTGCGGTGTTTAAAACTCAGCAAACGCTTTAAATCATCATCACTATGGTTGAGCACAAAATCGTGCGGTGCATTATCCATCCGGTTAAGCAACTCCCTACACTTATTGATAATGGTTTTCCGCTGTCCCCAGGCCAAAACCGCAGCAAAAAAACCTGAAATTTCAATATCCTGTTTTTTCTCGAAAAGATGCGGAATACAAACCGGATCGTTTGCTATAAAATTAGGTTGATTATACTGTTCAACTTTGCTATCAAGAAAATTTTTCAGCTCCAGAAATTGCATATAAGTAATTATTTAAACGAAAATAGCAGCACAACATTAGCCACCTAAACCGGATTGAAACGGTATCCTTTTTTGTTTGCAGATTTTAATGAAGCAGGTACTTCAACAAAAAAGATTTAGTGTAAAGCCGGACAAACATTAACTTTAGAATAGAACTGGCTTTACAAAAAAAATAAAAAACCGGGCAAATACTAATCATAATGCCCGGTTGAAATTTTATGCCAATGCCCTTTCGAGATCTTCCAGAAGATCGTCGATATCTTCTACCCCAACACTTAAACGAAGTAAATTATCAGTAACACCAACTTTTTCTCTCTCCTCTTTCGGAATAGAGCCATGTGTCATGGTAGCCGGGTGATTAATCAATGATTCTACCCCACCTAAAGATTCGGCAAGGGTAAATACTTTAAAATTAGAGGAGATTCTGAACGTTTCTTCCAGGTCAGCACCTTTCAGAGTAATCGAAATCATACCGCCAAAACCACGCATCTGCTTTTTAGCAATGTCATGATTAGGATGATCTTCAAAACCCGGCCAATAGATTTTATCAACTTTTGGATGTGTTTTTAAATAGTGCGCAATCCGTTCTCCGTTTTCGCAATGTGCTTTCATTCTTAAATGAAGGGTTTTAATCCCCCTCAAAACCAAAAAAGCATCCTGCGGACCTGGCGTTGCGCCACAGGCATTGTAAATAAACCAAAGGTCTTTATACAACTGCTCATCATTGGTTACCAAAGCGCCCATTACCACATCAGAGTGACCGCCAATATATTTGGTTACTGAATGCATTACAATATCAGCCCCTAAATCGATCGGATTTTGCAGGTATGGCGATGCAAAAGTATTATCAACCGTAAGGATTAAATTTTTCTCTTTGGTGATTTTTGCTACCCCTTCAATATCGATAATCTGCATGGTTGGATTGGTTGGTGTTTCAATCCATACCAATTTCGTTTTATCATTAATATACGGCAACATATTCTCTGGCTTAGAAAGGTCCAGAAAATGAAATTTGATTCCGTATTTAGTATAGATTTTAGTGAAAATACGGTAAGAACCACCATAAAGATCATTCCCGGTAATTACTTCATCGCCCGGTTGCAATAATTTCAGCACCGCATCCGTAGCGCCCATCCCACTCGAAAAAGCCAGACCGTATTTAGCATTTTCTAAAGCTGCTAAACAATCTTCCAAAGCTTTACGCGTTGGGTTGGTTCCCCTCGAATATTCATATCCCTTATTGTCTCCGGGAGATTTTTGCCAATAAGTAGAGGTTTGATATATCGGTGTCATTACAGCACCTGTTGTTGGATCAGGCTCCTGGCCTGCATGTATGGCTTTAGTTGCGAATTTCATTTTTTTTTAATTTGAGATGTGAGACAATAGACATCAGATTTGAGACATGAGATGTGAAATGTGAGATGTGAGATTAGATCTCGTCTCAAATCTCAAATCTCCCCTCTCACATCTAACTAATAAGCTCTTGCGAACAATACTCTCTGAATAGATGGTTTGCCTGAATAAATACAAACACCATCTTCCAGTTTATTATCTAAAGGAATACAACGGATTGTTGCTTTTGTTTCCTCTTTAATTTTTTGCTCCGTTTCTGGTGTTCCGTCCCAGTGTGCAGCAATAAAACCAGCTTTTGTATCCAACAGCTCCTTAAACTCCTCGTAAGAATTTGCTTCCGTAATGTGTTCATCGCGGTAAGCCAATGCTTTGTTGAACATGCTTTGCTGAATATCTTCCAATAATTTTACGATGTAAATATCCAATCCTTCCTGAGGTACGGTCTGCTTTAATTTAGTATCCCTACGGGCAACTTCTACAGTTTTATTCTCCAGATCGCGGCCACCTATTGCAATACGGATCGGCACACCTTTTAACTCGTAATCGGCAAATTTGAATCCAGGACGTTGCGTATCCCTGTCATCGTATTTCACCGAAACACCTAAACCTTTTAAGCGCATGGTTAATTCGTTTACATAAGAAGAAATTCTGGCCAGATCTTCATCACCTTTATAAATCGGAACAATTACCACTTGTATTGGAGCAAGTTTTGGTGGTATAATCAATCCGGAATCATCACTATGTGCCATAATTAAAGCACCCATTAAACGTGTAGAAACACCCCATGAGCTTGCCCATACGTGATCTAACTTACCATCTTTACCTGTAAATTTAACGTCAAAAGCTTTTGCAAAATTCTGACCTAAAAAGTGCGAAGTACCCGCCTGCAAAGCCTTACCATCCTGCATCAATGCTTCAATACAATAAGTATCCAAAGCACCGGCAAATCTCTCGTTAGGTGATTTACGCCCTCTTACTACAGGTACTGCCAACCAGTTTTCTGCAAAATCGGCATAAATGTGCAACATGCGTTCTGTTTCCTCAATGGCCTCCTCAGCAGTAGCATGGGCAGTATGACCTTCTTGCCATAAGAATTCTGCAGTACGCAAAAATAACCTGGTACGCATCTCCCATCTCACCACATTGGCCCATTGATTGATCAATATTGGCAAATCACGGTATGATTGGATCCATCCTTTATAAGTATTCCAGATAATGGTTTCAGAAGTTGGGCGAACGATCAATTCCTCTTCCAGTTTGGCAGTTTCATCAACTACAATATTCCCGTTACCGTCATTTTTTAAACGATAATGTGTTACAACGGCACATTCTGTCGCAAAGCCCTCAACGTGAGAAGCTTCCTTAGAGAAAAATGACTTTGGGATGAATAAAGGAAAATAGGCATTTTGATGGCCTGTATCCTTAAACATTTTATCTAAAACAGCCTGCATTTTTTCCCAAATAGCATAGCCGTTGGGCTTTATAACCATACAACCACGTACCGCTGAATGTTCTGCTAAATCTGCTTTAATCACGATATCATTATACCATTGGGAATAATCGGCTTCTCTACTTGTAATTTCTTTGCTCATGTTATGTATTTGGAACGTAATTTGTGTGTTAAAAAGTGTAAAATTCGATAGCAAATTTATAAATTTATGCCTACAAACGATTAAGAATTAATATCAATTATAATTTAACGTTTTTAGACTAAGTAAATAGTTAAGAATTAATTACTTTTGAAACCTGTTTATCAATATTCGTGAACACACACAACTAAATATAAACACAATGAAACCAATTAAATTTTTACCCATTGTTATGATTGCTGCTGCTGGGTTGGTGGCTTCATGCACTACATCAAAACTGGCTCAAACCAAGCCTGCTGATGATGTTTATAATTCTGTGGCGAAAGCCAGAGAGGTGGAAATGGCACCTCAACCTCAGAACCGACAAGGCCAGCAATATCAGGCCCAGGGTCAGGAAGAATATGATGAATATTATGGCACCAGTAATCCTTATTACGATATGGATTATTCATCAAGGATCAACCGTTTTTATAATGGTTATAGCTTCCAAGGCTATTATGATCCCTATTTCGATAATTATTACTACGGCAGCAGCTACGGACCATCTAATTATTTAGGTATTGGTTTAGGTTGGGGCAACGGTTACGGCTTAGGTGGCTGGGGCGGTGGATTCGGTGGCGGTTATGGCTACGGAAGCATTTGGAATAACCCGTTTTATTACGGCAACTATGGCTACGGCTGGAACAATCCTTACGGCTGGAACTCATGGGGACCTAACTCTTACTACGACCGTTATGGTTGGGGCGGCGGCGGATACTACGGCGGTGGCTGGGGTATTGGCGGTGGCTACTATGGTGGTGGCGTTTATACCAACAGAGGAAATTACAGACCTAGGCCAGGAAGTGATGACAGAGGCGTACCAAGATATGGAAACGGTAACGGAGGAAATGTTGGCAGACCAAGCAGATCTGGTGTAAGCAATCCAAACGGAATATCTTATGCACCAAACAATAATGCAGGCAGACCAGCAAGAAACCAGGGTGGATATACTCAAAACCAAGGTAATCAAAGCGGAAGACCTACCAGGAATGATGGTTATGCACCTCAAGGTACACAAGGCAGCAGACCTACCAGAAATGAAAACTATACTCCTCAACAGCCTACAAGGACCGAGAGCAGACCAAGTTATTCTCCACCACCATCAAACGGCGGCGGAGGCGGTTCTAATGGCGGCGGAGGCGGTGGTGGTTCACGTCCATCAAGAGCAGGAAGAGGTTAATTTTAAAATCTAAACACACAAATGAAAAAAATCATCTTAGCTTCTCTAGTAGCTACAGTAGCTGCTATGGGAACAACATACGCCCAAAGTTATGCGCCTGATGCCTTCCGTTTCTCGCAAACCAATTATGGTAGCTCGGCAAGGTTTAAAGGAATGGGCGGCGCCCAGATTGGTGTTGGTGGCGATATCGGTTCGATTAATGCCAACCCTGCTGGTTTAGGTTTATTTACCAAATCGGAGTTTAGCATCACACCTGAATTTAATTCGGTATCCAATGGTAGTACTTATTTAGGAAACAATACCTCAGCAAATAAAAGTCAGTTAAACCTGAACAATATTGGTGTGGTATTTTATAGTCCAGCTGCCAAAATGAAAGGTGCTGATACAGATAAGGGATTAGTAAGTAGCGTTTTTGGTTTAAGTTATACCCGCAATAATGATTTTTTAAATAACATCAGTTATAATGGAACAAATACCAATACGTCTATCAGGGATTCTTATGCCGAGCAGGCCAATAACTTTGGTACAAGTAACAGTATTGCCGGAGATGCTTATAACAGTTACTTGATTAATAAAAACACACCTACTTTTCCAAATCAATTTTCTGCAGAACCCTACAACAATGCTAATTTTAAGCAAAACTGGGATGAAGCACGTTTAGGCTCTACCTCCGAATTTAACGTGGCTGGCGCGCTAAATTTTGGCAACAAGGTATATATTGGTGCAACAGCGAGTTTTGTAAATGTTAAATATACGAGCGATGCTACATTTACCGAATCTGGTATCCTTAATTCGTATGATGACGATGCAACGTTACCCAATGTACCTAAATACAACGGAAACGAAAATTACAACCTTACTCATTTCAGAAATCAGGAAACTAAAGGTGGTGGTTTCAATTTGAAATTAGGTGCTATTTTCAGACCAGTAAGCGAGTTAAGGATTGGTTTAAACTTCCAGACTCCAACCTGGATGAACATTGAAGATAATACCAGCGAAACATTACAGGCAACTACTGCGGGAAATGCGAATACTGCTCCAACTAAATCAAATAACCCTACTCAATATTATTCATTTACTTATAATTTACGTACCCCTTTAAAAGCTTCGGCTGGTATCAGTTACGTAATTGCAGGTACTGCATTAATATCTGCTGATGTGGATTATGTAGATTATTCTTCAATGCGTTTTTCTGATTCTAACGGATCTGACCGTACAACCATTAATGATAATAATGCTTTTATTAAAGCATCTTATAAAGAAGCGGTTAACTACAGGGTTGGTGCGGAAGTAAAAGTTACGAATGAATTGAGTTTACGTGCGGGTTACGGTGTAAACGGAAACGGTGTTAAAGGTGGTGATAATAAATTTTATCAGGGTCAGTATTACACTGGTGGACTTGGCTATCGCATCGACAACTATTATTTCGACGTAGCTTATCAAAACTACCAAACCAATTTCAGTTCAAGTCCATATTTATTGGATAATTATACAGAACCGGTTGCCGATGTAAAAAGCAATAGAAACAACGTATTTTTAACTTTCGGAGTAAGATTTTAAATATAATAACACCATAAAAAACGGCTTCAGTTAAATAACTGAGGCCGTTTTTATTTACTCCTAACCATAATCTCTTTCTCTCCATAAACCACTCCCCCGTCCGTTACACCCTGTACGATAATTTTAAATGGCCCGGTCAAATCGCCGGTATTAAAACTAATGGGTGTTTCACCGTTAATCATCACCTGATAGTTCCAATAAACTGTTGAAAAATTGATAGGTTCATTTTTGTTGGTAATATCAGATATATAAAATTCTTTTGGAAGATTGATTCCTTTTAGGATGGTAATATTAGGCTTACGCTCTGCCTCCAAACACCCTTGGTAAGTAATTTTACTTCCTTTCCCATCAGAATAAGTTTTACCTGTTACAGGACTACTGTTGCCAGCATCTGCAATATGATTGGGGCAGTTTAGAATGTTATACCTGCAAACATAATCCCCACATTTATTATAAGTTCTTTTGGCGTAATCGGTATTTTGATTGTTTTTAGTAATTACCACTTCTTTAAGTTTGATTCCAGCAGCCGAAGTTATACTTTGAGTACCACTATTCATTACCTCAGCTCTGGTATTTGGAAGTTCAAAATGTTGCTGAACAATATATTTTGCCAATTCCTCTTGCGGATTATTTATGTCAAGCGAGTATAAATCACTCTTATCGGTAACCATTCCCAGCCAAACCGGTATCTTCGGTTCTTTAATTAGAAGGTGATCATACGGAATATTAAATCTTCCAGTACTGTCTGTATCCAGAAAATTAAGGTTTTCTCCTGCTATTGTTGTTAAGCCTACGGGACTGACTAAAGGCTTTTTTCTTCTGGTAATTTTACCATGGTATTCAAAACTCGAAAGCGCTGCTTTTCTATTTAACACTTCGGCTGCAGGCCATTTATAACGGCTCCAGGTTTTAACCAAAAGTACATCATTCAGATAATCCTGATCCACGTACTTTAAACCCATCGGTCGGTTAGGAAGGGATTTTAAATGTTGTTGTAAATAAAAATAATCGATAATATTCTGGTTATTCGCAACTGATATCCTGTTGGCTTGGGTACACGAAACAGATATCAGTGCAGTCAGGGGAGCTTTGTTTTTACCGGTTATATTCAATTTTAAATTCACCTGGTCTCTTGTGCTATATTCATTTTTATCTGTATATAAATCAGTCTGATTAAGCTGATCGTAATGTGCAAAGAAAATCCTTTCGGTCATTGGGCGGTAATTACTGTCGAGAATGGTTACGGCATTTAATCCAATAGGCACAGAATCTAATTTAAACCTTATGTTTTGGGTTTTGTTGGCTGCTAAAATCAGATTGGTGTGTAAAAAAACATCAGCGAAATTATGCACCAGAACATGAACTTTTTGATTGTTATTCGCCTCCAGGTGTAGCCTGAAATCATTTTCGGCTATTGCTGTACCTGCTGTTAAAACAGTTCCATATTTTAATGCCGCAGGTAAATCATTACTGATGCTTTTCTGTTCGCGGCCTAAAAGTTTAACATAATATTTTTTTGATGGCTTTGGGCAGATTGAAAATGAACCAAGCCCCGTAGAATTGCTCCGGAGCGTATCAATCACCATATCATTTTCATATAAAACACCTGTTGCTTTTATTGCAGTGCCTTCCAGGTCTTTAATTTCATAACCTACTTTCGAAGTTAAATGGTCAACCAGGTAACCACCTTCGGGGTAAAATTGAATCTGATAATTGGAACGGTTCCTCACGGGAAGATTAAACTTAATGTGTCTGATATCTTTACCTTTTTTAATAGAAATGTTAAGTTGATTATTATCGGCCGTAATCTTATCAGCAGGAAAATTGATCATCAGTTCGCCGATTATACTACTTTTAGCTGAACCGGTGAGCAATGTTTGTTTGTCCTTACCGATCTGATATTTTATTTCTGCATTTTCAACAAAACGGTTATCACTGGATAAAATTTTTAACAATGCTGTTCCATTTTTGCTCTGTTCATCATAAGCTTTAAAAATAGAAATATTGGTTGTTAATGGATTTACAGTAGTAGATTTAATTGTGATGGGCTGTAAAAATTCGCCATCTGGCTGATTATCCTTTTTAATATTGGTATTCGCCACAAAACGATATGAACCGCCCGGCAGCGAATCAGGCAAGCTAAGTGCACCGAATACAAATCCTTTTTCAATCAGGAATTTATCCTGGATTACGACACTACTATCGCTGTTATTAATTAGTGATAAATAAAGTGTATGGTATTGATCTAAGTTGGTAATGGTTTTTAGCAGATACCCGCTAAACCAAACCTGATCATTATTGGTATAAATATTTTTGTCGAAATGGACGAACAGATTAGATTGAGCCGTTTTTAAGCCATATTGGTTAATATTTAACGCCACACTATCTAGTTTTACATCCTGCGCTTTTGCCTTAACTAATAAAAGCATCATACAGGTGAGGAGAATTTGAAATTTTGAAAGCATATTTGGATGATCTAGCTAAAAATCGAAATTTTTAGCTAGAATCTCAAATTATCTCCAATTAGTGATTTGACATTAAGCACATTTTTTGAAGATTATACCATTAAAAGATATCTTAAATTTTAACTATTCCATGTTTTACTGCATACAATGCCAATCCTGTACGGCTTTTTAACTGTAATTTTTCGCACAAAGAATTTCTATAACCGTCAATGGTACGTGGGCTTACAAACATTTCTGCAGCAATTTCATTGTATGTTTTTTCGGTGCAGGTATATTTCAGAAACTCCATTTCCCTTTCGGTAAGTTTTACAAAGTCTGATATTTTCGAATTTGTAGCTAACGAACTTAACGACTGCATGACTTTCCTCGTTACCAGGTCATTATAAAAATATCCTTTACTAATCACCTCGTCAAATGCACGTTTAAGTTCTTCAGGCTCAGCATCTTTTAACACATAACCTTTGGCACCATTGGTAATCATTTTAATAATGGCAGTTTCTGCATCCATGGTACTTAAAGCAAGTATGTTTACTTCCGGATGATTTGTGCGTAGCCACGAAGCCGTACTATACCCATCCATCTCGGGCATGTTGATATCGAGCAATACAATATCAGGTACATCGTATATTTTTAACTGCCTGATAAAATCTTTTCCATTGCCAGCCTCAAATAAAATATTGTAGGATGGGAAATAGCTGATCAAGGCGGCTAATCCCTTTCTAAATAAGATATGATCATCAACTAAGGCTATATTTTTAATCTGGTCAGACATAAGGAATAGTTAAGGTAATTTTAGTTCCATTATTAATAATGCTGTTGATTGTAGCTTCTCCATTAATCAATGTAGCGCGTTTTACAATATTCTGAAGCCCCAATCCGGTCTCAATTTTCACTTTTTCGCCTGCACTAAAACCAACACCATTATCTTCGATGATGATGTTTAGCTGCTCTGAAAAATCAAATTCAACATTGATTGTGGTGGCCTGCGCATGTTTTAATATGTTTTGTAAACTTTCCTGCACAATCCGGAAGATGATTATTTTCTTTTGTTCTGCAATCTGCTGTTCGTTACCAGTTACCGCGACCTTGCAAACAATAATTCCTGCCCTACCTATGCGTTGTAATTCCTGTTCTACCGCCTGCAACAAACTTAGCTCCTGAATGCGGCTAGTACTTAAACTTTTTGCAATATCACGTAAATCGGTAAGGGCATTACCAACATTTCCTTTAATTTCAGTGATCAATGATTTATCGCTGATTTCATTTTGCTCCAAAATACTCAATTGCAGTTTAGCCAAACTTAGTAATTGTCCAACGTTATCATGTATTTCATCACTTATCGTTTCAAATGTTTGCTCCTGCATTTCGAGTCTCGATTGCAGCAATTGCTCGCCATACTGTTTTTCCAGTTCTCCTCTTTCTTTTGCGTACTGAAATTTCTTTTTCTGAAAATAGAGCATCAGGAAAACGATTGCTATTGATAGGAACAGAAAAATAACTGTAGTGAGTAAAACCGCTAAGAATACTTCATTATAATGGTCTTTTTGCATAAAAAAGCATACGTAAATAAAGAATACATAATAATATTGGTTACCTGAAGGCCAACCTGAAAGTTCATAATCAATGATGGATAATTAACGATCAGAAAATTGTATATCCCCATAAAGGGAACCTGGCAAGAATAAAAAATAATGATGCCAAGTGCTATCCAGAACTCACCACAACTACTGAGGCTCACATTTTCTATAGAGGTTAACAATTGATAGCAGTAAATTAAAGCCCACATAATTGTAAAAGTTCCACCTACCAGAAAAATATAGCTATTCCACTCTGTAATTTTAAATATAAAGAATACTGAAATATACCAAAATGCAGGGAATAAGATCATGAAGAGGGTTATTATCTTTTTTATCCATACCGAAATAATGATTTCCTTAAAAAAACAGGCGTAAACCAGAAACTCGATTAATAGAATGATATTGTATTGAGGTAATACATTCTGACCTTTAATCAGGTTTCTGAAAAATGCTGCGCCAATTTCTACCAATAAAATATAGGGCATCATTAAAATGATGCCCTTTAAATGAACCGGTAAGCTACTACGGAATTTTAACAATCCGGTTATTGCCGCCGCGGCTAGTGATGCGAGATAGATATACGTTAAAATAGGCATGATAATTAATTACATTTGAATATCTAGTGCACCCCTGTTATCATCTCCTGAAGGAGGTGGAGCTGGTATACCGGTATCAAAGGTGTCACTTAAACCTTTATCTCTTGTTATGTTAAGTCTTTGAGCGAACTCTACAGGATCGATATCCTCAATTCCAATATCACCGTTAGCACCTATAAATGTAAAACAAATAGTAAGTCGTTCTCTCCTTTTAAACACAGGAGATTTAGATCCTAAAAAAATATAATCCTGGTTGGTGTATGATGTAAAGCAGATACCAAAACCTTTTACAATACTACTGTGGTTTTTATTTTGATATTCCATTTCTTTGACTGTTTGCGTCATTTGTTCCAAACTAAACCATATATGTTTGGTTTCTTTACAGCCATCTAATCGGTCCTGATGGGATAAAGTTTTAAAAAGATAATCTCTTTTTATTAATTGATAATTATGAACCCCATTTTCAGCATCCACTAAATCAATTGGAACAAAAGTTCCATTTTCAAACTTATAATAAGGTAATTCCTCCTTCTTATCAACGCCAATGGTTACGACAAGAATGAGTGTCAGTTTACCGCATTTACCTTTATTCACTGTACCATCATTAGCAGGAGACGCAAAATACACCCGAACGCCATCTTCTTTTTTAAGATTTTTAATAAGTGGATTAAAAAAATCAATAGCGGTTTTTATATCAGTAAAATCAAGTCTCTTTTCTTCGACTTCTTTTTCTTGCCTCAATCTCAAATCATTGAGCACAGGTAGTTTATACTTGTCAAACCATTCCTGTCTTTTTTTGCTTTCTACATCAGTGATGTAAGTAATTGGTAGAGGTTCCATAGCTTTTAATTTAGGTTTAGATTAATAAAATAACTTATACCTAAATATACACTAACCTTATTTGAATTCGAAAATTGCAAGATTAACAAAACGCTCAACAAACTCATTTTCAAGCAACAAAAACCACCTCAATAGCCTCTACCCTACTTTTCTAATAATTACCCTACATCTAAGTATTTTAAAATACCGCGATTTTACGGTATCCTATTGCGCTTTTCACGCGTATAAATTGCAATGTTTTCACGCTTGATTTGGATAGCCTTTCAAAACTAGCTTTGGTTAAGAAAATGGTTCAATAAAACTGACCATTTTTTGAACCCGATATTAAAAATATGGGTAATTAATCGAAACCTAAAAGCTAAAGTCATGACAAAAAAAGTATTATCAGTAATTAATATTACTTTCGAAATTCTCGAAAAAAATCCTCCTACCTTAGTAATTGAGGCTAATGGCACAGTTAATTCTAGTGGTTGGTTAAATGCACAGCTAAATCCTTTTGTTTATGTTGTCCCTCCGATAGATGGCATATATGAATTTAATTTTGTAGCGAATAAACCTACAGGCATTGTTCTAGAGGTAATTACAGTAATTCATTCTAAACCATTTTTCTGGGATAACTTCCCTCCAGATTTAAAAGGAATTAAAGTATATGCTGAAACAGATGATGTAACAGTAAAACTTTAGACTTTATGCTCACAGTATAATTATACATAGTTTAAAATATTAAATAAATAATTAATCAATTTAAATATGAAACGTAAAATTTATTTATCAGTAACTGATTCTGATATTGATCAACTTAAAACATTTCTTCCCACATTAAAATCAGATAATTTAAATTCATTATTTAATCTTCTAATTGAGAAAGAAGATGTAGATGAATACATCAGGCATTATACATATTTGGCACTTTCAGATATGAGCGGATTTGAACCAAATGATTTCAAGGATAACAGTGATTTAAAATTTGATCTCGGATTAAGCTTATATCAAAAAAGAGCTTTAAAAAATTATTTCCAAAAAATAACTAATGATTTGGGATCTCAAAAAAACATTACTGTAAAAGAATGTGAAGATTTAAAAAAAGTTATGGATTGTTTAAAATTAATTAAATCAAAGTTATGAAAAGATTATTACTCACATCGTTCTGCTTTTTATGTATTCTTTTTACTTATGGCCAGAGTAAATTTATAGACGGTTTTACTTTGAGACAATCCTTTCAAAGCAAAAATGATCAAGCGGAACCAGCTGTATTGTCATTTACAAAACCAAAAGACAAAAGTGCATCTTGGTTAGTTAATGCAGCAATTGGCTATGATTTTCTAAAAGAAAGTAAATCCGTACTATCTTTAAGCCCGTATTTTGAATTCCATAGAAATACTTTAATAGATAAAATCCAAAACAATTGGCAAGCAGGTATTTCTTCTGAATGGCAAAGTAGGGATTTATCACAAAAAAAATGGTCTCCGATATTTATCACAGCTTTTAAATACAATGAAGATAATATTAAAAAGAACACTTCATTTCAGGGTAATTTATATTTCACGCCAGTATTTAAAGGAAAAGCAAAGGACCCTAAATACTTTTGGATCCCTAACAATACCTCCGATTTTGGTAATGTATTCCAATTTCTGTATTCTCCATATATTGGATTAGAAAACGAAAATAGAATCGAAACTAAAGATGAAAATTCAGCCGGTAGCATTTACCGTGCTTTATTTCGCGTAACTTCTATAATTTCACTGCTTCCAAAAGATGAAAATTTACGCGAAAAATTTGAATTTAATTTTGACTGGCAGTATAGATATGATTTAAATGAAAATATTATTGAATTAACGCAGACTGAGCATAATTTCATTACAACAAGTTTCAACTATACATTTTTTCGTTCAGAGGATGGTAAAAAAACATCAAAAATTGGCATTGATTATACAAACGGAGAAAATCCAGCGAAGAATTTCGAGAAACAGTCTTTCTATGCATTAAGCTTAAAAGTTAAACTGTAACATTATTTTAATGACAAATAAGATCAATACTATTTCCATCAAACCACTCCGAACAACGCTCCACCTTCTTTACCCATTTCATCAATCTTAGCCTCTACCACTCCATCCTTAATCAATTCGGGTGCGTGGTGAGGCTTTTTTCGTGCATCGATAATCATAGAGCCCTTACAGCCCCAATGTTTATTGATCGTAAAATCGTTAATACCATAAATATCAGCTGCCGGATTGCTTCGTGTAAAAGCTACCCAAACAAAGTTATCAGTCGTTGCAGCGGTAAATTCAGCATCATCGGCCAATATAATCAAAGGCAGACCAGATAAATCCTGATCAATCAAGGCTATGTTCAGCATTGCAATTTCTGCAGCTGTCTTTTCTGGATTTAAGTATTTATTAGCTGCTAAAACCAAAACGCCTGGCATGGCAATTTTGGGCTGATAAAATGCCTCACTCAGTTTCAGTCCCTCGGGAACATGACTCCACAATTCCCTTTTCTGAGTACCTGCGGCAGCAATTACAACTTTCGAACCGCTGTTTAATCCGTCTCCACTGTAATCCAGCGTATCGATGGTGGTATTGGTATAAAAATGGATGTCTCTTGTTAAATCAATCCGCTCTAATATATGTTTGATAAAATCTTCAATATGATGCGTACTCAGTTGTTGGTCATCTTCTTTCGCCGCTATAAAAAGGTACTTGGCTAAACTCAACTGGTTTTTACCCAGAATGTGGTTGGCAATGGTCAAAATCTCCTGTGGTCTTCTTTCCTTTAAATATGGTGTATAACGTTCGCTACCGATAGCAAAAAGCAAGGGATGAACACCGGCAGCATCTACTGCGTGAACTTCTTTTAAACCATGTATTTCCTGTGGAATGGCCGAACCGGTAATTTCGTGAATTAAGGCGCCAAAACTGGTATCTTCCTGCGGCGGGCGACCAACCACCGTAAACGACCATATCGCATCTTTTTTATGGTACACGTTGTGTACTTTCATTAAAGGAAATGGATGTGTTAAGCTATAATAGCCCAAATGATCGCCAAAAGGACCTTCTGGTTTATTTTCGTTTGGATAAACGGTGCCGGTGATGATAAAATCTGCATCTGCAGAAATACAGAAACCTTCATCATCGTAAAAATAACGGAAGCGCCTGTCGCCAAGAGCACCCGCAAAAGTCATTTCCGACAAACCTTCCGGTAATGGCATTACTGCAGCTAAAGGGTGCGACGGTGGGCCACCAACAAAAATACTCACTTTTAACGGTTTGCCTAAAGCATTTGCTTTTGATTGATGCACCCCTATTCCCCTATGAATCTGATAATGCAAACCGATTTCTTTATCCTGGATATAATCATTCCCCACCAATTGAATACGGTACATACCCAGATTGGCATTTAATACACCAGGTTTATCTACATCTTCGGTATAAACCTGAGGCATGGTAACAAAAGGGCCACCATCCATTGGCCAGTTTACAATTTGCGGCAACTGACTGATGCTTGTTTTTAAAAATTTACTTTTTGCAGAAGGTGTTTTAAGCGGCAAAGCAGATAATGCCGACATGGCAGAACCAGCATATTTAAAAGGGTTTTTTAATGCTTTAATGGGGTCATTTCTTAATGATACCAGTTGCTGAACCTTTGGCAAGGTATCCCTGAAAATGAATTTAGAACGTTCTAAAGTTCCGAACAGATTAGAAACTGCTGGAAAAGGGCTTCCTTTAACTTTTTCGAATAACAGCGCCGGTCCTTGCTTTTCATATACCCTTAAATGGATGGCGGCCATTTCTAAATAGGGATCTACTTCTTCTTTGATTCTGATTAAATGACCATGCTTTTCCAGGTCCGATACACATTCTGCTAAACTTTTGTACGCCATGCCCAAAGATAAATATTTAGATTTCCAATGAAACAAAAAAGCCTCATATAAGCAGATTTTACAATAAAGCTACTTACACGAGGCCTTTAACCTATCAATACCCGGTTATTTTTTTCCGGCAAAAGAACGTAACATCCAGGTATTTTTTTCTTTAAACTGCATAAAACGGTTCACCATATCATTAGAACCATCGTCACCAGCCTCATCAGTTGCTTCTAAAAGCTCTCTTTCCAGTTCAATCAGGTTAGCCATATCATCTAAAATGGCATCAACCATATCAAGATCTTTTAAGCCAATCGTATCAATTTCTTTAATTTTCGATTCTTTAATATAATCAGCAAAGCGGCTATGTGGTGCTTTACCTAAAGTTAAAACACGCTCAGCAATTTCATCGATGGTGAGCTGCGCGTTGGTATATAACTCTTCAAACTTAACATGAAGGGTAAAAAAGTTCTGTCCTTTAATATTCCAGTGGCAGCCTCTTAATTTTTGGTAATGGATATGATAGTTAGCCAAATAATCGTTCAACAGATCTACAACTGGTTTAACTTCTTTTTCGTTTAAGCTTATTTCTTTAGCGTCCATTTTATTATAATTTATGATGTATTTTAATGTGTACCTAACAACTCAAATTTAGAAAAGTTTTGCTCATTTTTGTCTTTTGAACAATACGTTATTTATTAAACCGTTTAATATTCATTATCAATCAAATTACAATTTTATAAACATTTGTTAATGAATAGCATATCGAAATAATGGGGTTAAAGTCATCTTATTTTTACTTAAAAACGAGTAGTATAAGATAAGACGGTTAACAATATTATTCGTATAATTGCTCCCTTTGACTTAGAAATTTAGATAAAAATAAATGCATAAAATATATTTATCTGCTGTAGTGTTATTTGCGCTCAATATTGCAAATACCAAAGCCAACACAGCAAGAGACTCTATCGGTGTAGAAAATAATAAAGGCAAAAAACTGATCGTTCACCAAACCGTAGCAAAAGACACTTATTATTCTATCGGAAGAAGATACAATGTATCGCCAAAGGATATCATGGCTTTTAACGACAACAAATACCTACAGGTTGGCGTGATCATTAAAGTCCCAACCAATGTTCCATTTACAGCTAACGGATCATCAAATACAGAAACAACTTCTTCAACGGCCAATGTGATAGAACATACCATTAAGCCAAAAGAGAATTTAAACATGCTGGCTGAAAAATATGGCACAACAATAAATGAAATTAAAGCTTTAAATAATTTAACAAGCAGCAACCTAAGCATTGGCCAGGTTATAAAAATCCCTGCAAAAAACGGAGAGCAAACTGCAACAGCTAGTCCATCTACTCCACCAGCAAAAAATAATACCGAAGCGCCTATAACCAATACGCAATCTTCAGATCAAACCATGATCGAGCATACCGTTGCACCTAAAGAGTTTTTAGGGAAAATTGCCGAGAAATACGGCACTACGGTTGAAGAAGTAAAAAAAGCCAATAACCTTTCGGGCAATAACCTCCGTATTGGTCAGAAACTGAAAATCCCTGCAACAAAAAACATCGACGAAAATAAAGTAGTTTCTGCTGCTGTTGAAGAAAAGCCGGTACAAGAGAATAAATCCAGTGACACAGCGGGTACGCATACCGTTTTAAGGAACGAAACCATCTTCACCATTGCCAAGCAATATGGCATTACCGCTTATCAGATCAGAACAATGAACAATCTTCCTGATAATGCCATTACCATCGGGCAGGTTTTAAAGGTCCCGGGCGGCATTGTTGCGGATGTTCAGGTACCCAAAGAAAAGCAGGCTGAAACCAAAACAAAAGAAGTACCGGTAGTTACAAAAGACGAAAGTTTTATCCATACTGTAGCAACTGGCGAAAATATTTTCTCAATTGCTAAAAAATACAATTTAACGGCCTTTCAGATCAGAACAGCAAATAAACTGGAAGATAATAACATTAAAGTTGATCAAAAACTAATTATCCCGAGACCACCTCAACCAAAATCGGTAAATGATGCTTCAAAAGAAGAACAGGAAAATGAACCTGACAGCACCATGGTTAAAGACCCTAAACTGCGCCGCGACCCTAGCGTTTATGGCTTAAGCCAGATCGAAGAAAAAGGCACAGCGGTTTGGATTGCTGATCAAGACCTTGATGGCACAAAAATGTTGGTTTTACACCGTACAGCACCTGTTGGCAGGGTAATCAAAATTACCAACCCGATGACCAACCGTACTACATTTGCCAAAGTTGTTGGTAAATTTACAGAGAACGAATCTACAAAAGATGTTATCATTGTAATGACTAAAGCTGTAGCCGATTCATTGGGTGCTTTAGACAAACGTTTTTTCTGCAATTTAACCTATAGTGCTCAATGAGTTCAAACAAAAAGCCTTTTATAATTGGTATTGCCGGCGGTAGCGGATCAGGCAAAACATTTTTCTTAAACTGCTTTCTCCATCATTTTAAACAAGATGAAGTAACACTGGTATCACAGGATGATTATTACATCCCTGCCGGCGACATGACTCAGGAAGAAAACAAGTTATACAATTTCGATCTTCCTTCAACCATTGATAGCGAACAGTTTTTGAGAGACATTAAGCAATTAATGAGTGGTGAAGTGGTTTATAAAAAAGAATACAACTTCAATAACCCATTGGCTGTTGTTAAAATACTGGAAATTAAATCAGCACCTATTATTATTGTTGAGGGTCTTTTTATCCTGCATTTTAAAGAAATTGCGGCTGTATTAGATCATACTATTTTCGTAGATGCGGATGAACAGGTAGCTTTAGACCGACGTATTAAGCGCGATGGTTTAGAACGGGGTTATCCGGAAGATGACGTATTGTACAAATGGCACAACCATGTAGTACCAGCTTATAAAGAATACCTGCTACCCTACCGCGAACAGTGCAATAAGGTAGTAATGAACAATACCAATGAGCCAGATGAAATTATCGCCATCACAGAAGATATTTCGAATGATTTGAGGAATAGTATTTTAGTAGATATACAGTAAATACCAAAGGAGTCAAGCTTTAAAAGCTTGACTCCTTTTTTGTGATGAATCGTCATTCCCAACTTGATTGGGAACCACGAAGTGCTCATGAATACCTTTGAAAACATGAAAACTTATGAATAATCGTAATGCCTTGATAGGTTTACACGATCTGTAAAGCCGTGGTTTGTGTCCCCACAAACCACTAATTAATCCAGTCTCATTTCCGGAATTTCCCCCTCTACAATCAGTCTACCAGCTGTAGATTGCTGTATAAATTCGATACTCACACCAGGTGCGCGCTCCAAAAGTTTAAAACCACCTTCTGGTAAAATATCTAAAACCGCCAGTTCGGTTACAATTTTTTTAATGCATTTCACACCAGTTAATGGCAATGTGCACTTTGGCAATAATTTACTTTCGCCAGCTTTGTTAACATGCTGCATAGCTACAATAATGTTTTTGGCCGAGGCGACCAAATCCATTGCTCCTCCCATTCCTTTTACCATTTTACCAGGAATTTTCCAATTGGCAATGTCGCCATTTTCTGAAACTTCCATCGCGCCCAGAATGGTTAAATCTACTTTTTGTGCACGGATCATCCCGAAACTCATCGCCGAATCAAAAATAGATGATCCAGGTAAAGTGGTAATGGTCTGTTTTCCGGCATTTATTAAATCAGCATCTTCTTCTCCTTCAAAAGGAAATGGCCCCATGCCCAACAAACCGTTTTCTGATTGCAATACCACATTAATTCCTTTTGGAATATAATTAGCTACCAGCGTAGGTATGCCAATGCCCAGATTAACATAGTATCCGTCTTTTATTTCTTTAGCGATGCGCTGTGCGATCTCTTCTTTTGAAAACATAAATTTTAATTGATTGAGTGAGTAAATAATTGAATGAGTGAATGTTCTAATCTCCTATTCGACTTCGGACCGCCGACTTCAGACTTCGGACTTTCTAACCGTTCTCTGTTCAATTCTTTTCTCGTAATCTTTGCCTTGAAAAATCCGGTGAACATAAATACCAGGGGTATGGATATAATCAGGATCCAGTTCGCCAGCTTCTACCAATTCTTCCACCTCGGCGATGGTAACTTTCCCCGCCATAGCCATTACCGGATTAAAATTACGGCTTGTAGACCTGAAAATTAAATTCCCTGCGGTATCGCCTTTCCAGGCTTTTACAATGGCGAAATCGGCATCAAATGCATATTCCATCAAATAATCCTTACCATCAAAATTACGTATTTCTTTACCTTCAGCTACTTCAGTTCCTACACCTGCGGGAGTAAAAATCGCCGGCATGCCATATCCTGCTGCAAGACAACGGGTAGCCAAAGTACCCTGGGGAATAAGGTCTACTTCCAGTTCGCCGCTTAACAACTGTCTTTCAAACTCTGCATTTTCACCTACGTAAGAAGAAATCATTTTTTTTACCTGACGTTGTTTTAGCATTAAACCGATACCAAAATCATCCACACCAGCATTATTGGAGATACAGGTTAAATTTTTGACCTGTTTGCTTACCAAAGCATTGATACAATTTTCTGGAATGCCACAAAGACCGAAACCGCCTAGCATAATGGTAACACCGTCTGATATATCATTGATGGCCTCTTCGGCACCAGATACCACTTTATTTATCATCTTATGAATTTTTGGTTAGTGCGCTAAATTACAAATTGCCATCAAAAATGCAGCAATTATAATTTTAAATCTATTAGGAATATTAATTGATTGGAATTAATCTAAATAACCGTTACCTTTGTGTTGCAATGATTTACGAGAGAGAAGAAAGCCTATTCATATTACCCACAGATCCCGAATTTCAAAAGGGTATGGGTTTTATTTTCAGCTGTACGGCTGAGCACAAAAAATGTTGTGAAAAGTTTAAAAAAGGTAAGCGCTGTAAAAAGTGCCCGGGCAATAAAAAGAAATAAGCTTACTTCGCTATTTCTACAATCTTATCATCACTTCCATTACTGGTGCAGATATAAACTTTCCCTTCCGGCGATTGGCACACAGCTCTGATCCGGCCATAAGTATTCACATAAAAATCTTTTGTTGAGGTAATCTTAGTTTGCGCATCGTCCAGTTTCAGTTGCATTAGTTTAGTTCCTTTCAACACCGCTAATAACAACGAATTTTTAAACTGAGGAATATAATCATTGTTATAATAAGCCAAACCACTTGGTGCAATGGTTGGGGTCCAGTTAATTAATGGCTCTGCCACATTGTTCGAACTACAGAAAGATTGTTCGCCGCTTTCATTACAAAAACCTTTAATATTCGGCCACCCATAATTTCTTCCTTTTTCGATGATATTGATTTCATCATCAGAATCCGGCCCATGTTCTGAAGAAAATATTTTATTACCCACCTGAACTAGACCTTGTGCATTGCGATGTCCTAAACTCCAAACCGGATTATTTGGATAAGGATTGTCTGCAGGAATGGAACCATCTAAATTAATTCTTAAAATCTTACCCGCTAAAGAGTTTATATTTTGTGGGTTGGCCGTATCGGACGCATCTCCCGTACTGATAAACAATTTACCACCACTGATCAACAAACGCGAACCATTATGAATGGAAGCTGCAGGAATCTGATCGAGTAAAACCAATGGACTGCTTAAATTCCCTCCGCCATAAGTATAACGAACTACTTTAGCTTTATAAGTACTTCCATATCCGTAAATTAAGTAAACATAAGGATTGCTTGTAAAATCAGGATGTAAGGCCATGCCCAATAAACCTCCTTCGCCATTGGTACGTACTTCTGAAATGGTAAGTAATAGTGAAATTTGTCCTGTGGAAGGATTTAAACGGCTGATTTTACCTGCTTTTTCAGTAAACCAGATAAAGTTATCTGGTCCATATACCATTTCCCATGGAAGACTTAATCCAGAAGCAACAACTTTTGCTTTTAATTCGACATCAGGTAAGGTACCTGGATCTTCATTACCATTGTCAGTCTTTTTGCAAGTTGTGGTAAATAATACCACAAAAAGGCAGAGTAAGATTTTTTTCATAACCGTAACGTTTTAAAAATAACACAGTTACGGCCATAAAGTTTTGTTTGTGCTGTCAAATGGTAACATCCAACACCAACTAAAAGCAAACTTAATGCGTTCTCCATTACCCTATCGTCAAGCAAGAAAGATTGCTTCACTCCATCGCACATTCCCCTTCTTCAGTTCGCAATGACGAATCTAATCGGAACAGTAAATCGATTTTCCAATCTCACATCTCACATCTCACATCTCACATCTCACATCTCACATCTCACATCTCACATCTCACATCTTACATCTCACATCTTACATCTTACATCTCACATCTTACATCTCACATCAAGTATCTCCTGTCCCAAATCTAACCATCAATTCAAATAAACATAAGTAATCCCATCTCCTCCTCTATCTTGATGCTCATCTTCCATCCTGTTTACCTGGCTATATTTACGCAAATACTCCCTGATCATTTTCCTCAAAATTCCGTCACCTTTACCATGTATCAGTTTAATAGACGGGAAACCAAGCATAATGGCTTTATCCAGGTATTTTTCAACTTCAAATAAAGCATCTTCTGTCCGTTTTCCGCGCAAGTCCAATTCGGCCCTAAAGTCTGATACCGCTTCATTCATACGTCCGGCAAAAGAATGTGCGCTGCTTTGAATCACTTTTTTAGCTTCCCGATTACTTACCTTTTGTACACGGTTTTTCTTCACTGTCGAACGTAGATCGCCAATGGCTAAAATCAATTCATTCCGGTTAATTTCTAAAACTTGTCCAATGGTTTCGCTATCTGTAAATTTAACCAGATCGCCCACTTCAATTTCACCTCCTATAACCACTGGTGCCGGTTTAGGACGCTCTTTTGGTACAGTATTTTTTTCCAGTTCGCGCTGCAGGTTCTGACGGAGTTCTTTAGTTACCTCTTTCTCGGCCTTTTTTTCCTTAATCTCAGCAATGGTATTCTCTACCAGCTTATTGGCGTTTTTAATAATATTCTGCGCCTCTTGCTTTGCTTCTTTAATCAGGATCTTCTTATTTTCCTCTAAAAATGTTTTTAACTTTTCATTTTCAGCAACCAGGTTTTTGGCCTTATTCTGTTGATTGGCCAAACTGACTTTCGCATCGTAAACGTTTTTCTTTTCACGCTCCAGATCAACCAACATCGTATCTACCCGGTTCTGGTTAGAGCCCGTTTTCTCTTTGGCCAGCTGGATCACCTCTTTTGGCAAACCAATATTCTGTGCAATTTCGAATGCATAAGAACTACCTGGTTTGCCCATTTCTAAAATATAAAGCGGTTTCATCTTTGCATTATCAAAAAGCATCGATGCATTTTCTAATCCAGGCGTATTCCCTGCAAACAGCTTTAAATTAGAATAGTGGGTGGTAATTACCCCTCTCACTTTTTTATTGTTCAGCACCTCTAACACGGCTTCTGCCATTGGTCCGCCAAACTGTGGATCGGTACCGGTACCAAACTCATCAATCAGCACCATCGTTTTCGGCGAGGCATGCTCTACAAAATAGCGCATCTTTTTCAAGTGTGCACTGTAGGTACTCAAATCACTTTCTATCGATTGATCGTCGCCGATATCGGCAAAAATGTTTTCAAAAATACCAACTTCACTATTCGCATCAACAGGAATCAACAAACCTGTTTGTAGCATAATCTGGAGTAAACCAACCGTTTTCATGCAAACCGATTTCCCACCAGCATTTGGTCCTGAAACCAAAACCACACGCGTTTCGGCGTCAATATGGATATTTAATGGAGTAACGGTTTTCTTTTCGGCTGCGAAAGAGATTGATAACAAAGGATGCCTCGCATTAATCAGTTTGGTTTTTGGCTCTTTTAACAAACCAGGCATTTCGGCTTCAATATCTAAAGCAAACAATGCTTTTGCACGCACAAAATCCAATTTGGTAAGGAAACCATGATAAGAAAGCAATAACGGCGAATACGGACGAAGATCGTCTGTTAACGCAATTAAAATCTTAATAATTTCGCGGCGTTTATCAAATTCTAAATCGCGTAGTTTGTTATTTAAAGTAAAAACCTCTTCCGGTTCGATGTAAACGGTTTGCCCTGTGGCCGATTCGTCATGCACAAAACCTTTAAGCTTGCGTTTGTTCTCTGCCAAAACCGGGATACACATCCTGCCATCACGGATAGTTAAACTGCCATCGGCAACCCAATTATTGGCAATGGCCTGTTTGTAGATCGAATCCATGCGCTTTCGGACATCTTGCTCAGCTTTAGAAATGGCCGAGGTAATCTCCTGAAGTTCTTTCGATGCATTGGGTTTAATCTTTCCTTTGGCATCAATTACCGTTTCTATTTTACGAAGGATCGTTTTTTCAATCGGTAAATGTTCAAATAAAGCTTCGAGCGTTGGGTAAACTTCTGCCCTTTCTTCAAAAAAGCGTAACACCGAAAAAACGGTTTGCAAGGAAGTATATACCTGAAACCACTCATCCTCTAAAAGATAAGTACCTTCTACCCTGATTTTTTCAACCAGCGATTTAATATCAAAAAAAGTATTAATCTGTAAGGGCTCCTGATTTTGAAGGATACTCTTGAACTCGTTTGTTTGCCGTAAAAATTTATCAATCTGATCAAAACGGTTCATCACCTGCATCTTGCCAACCATCGTTTGTCCCATGGGGCTCAAACAATGTTTGCTGATCAGCTGCCTGATCTCTACAAAACCTAAACGTTCTAAACAATTATCGGGATATAACATATTATTTTATTGTACCGGTGTCGGTGTCGTGGCCGAAACCATTTCCATTGCTCCGGTCTTCTTAATATTAATGAGTGAATCGGCCTGTTTCTTCTTTTTCGCAATCTCAGCTGTAGCTTTTACTTTCGATAAAGAATCTGGTTTCATTTTTTTCCTGATTGCAAGAGAATCGGCCTTAAACTTCTTCGCAATCACCAATGAATCTGCTTTAAATTTTTTCTTTTGAATCATCTTATCCGCTATCTCTACAGCCTTTTTCTGCTGGATTAAAGATTTCTGGATGTTTTTATACATCGGTTCGAGTTCTTTAGGATTGGTATTGTACCACAACAGACTTTTATTATATTCGGCAGAGTCTATACCGAATTTTTTATAAATACCTTTATAATAAGCAGCGGCCACCTTCTTTGCAGAATCTACCACATAGATATTTGCAATATAACCGTCAACAATGTGCATATCAAATAAAATCTTTTCCATCTTATCAGGTTTTATAATGTCGTCAGGTATGCCTGGCTTGCAACCAAACCATAATGTAGCCGTCATTAAAACCCATATTAATCTCTTCATGTTTAATTAAAATATTATTTTTTGCCCAAATTGCGGCAAGGTTATTAATTTTACCAAAAATAGTTATAAATGAGCATAGCTGATAATCTTAAAAAATATAAAAGCGAAGTTGAATCAGATGGGGTAAAACTGATTGCAGTTTCAAAAACACAGCCAATAGAATCAATTTTAGAAGCATACAACGCCGGACAGCGCATTTTTGGAGAAAACCATGTACAGGAAATGGTTGAAAAAGAAGCGCAGCTCCCTAAAGATATCGAATGGCACCTGATTGGCCATTTACAGACCAATAAAGTTAAATACATTGCGCCTTTTGTAAAACTGATACATGGAGTAGACAGCTTGAAACTTCTGCAGGAAATAGATAAGCAAGCCGCAAAAAACAAACGCATAATTGATTGTTTATTGCAGGTTTACATTGCTGATGAAGATACTAAATTTGGACTTGGCTTCGATGAAGTGATTGAATTACTACGTTCGGAAGAATATGCAGCTTTAAAAAATATCCGTGTAGTTGGGTTAATGGGAATTGCCACCAATACCAAGAATGAAAAACAGATTACGATCGAATTTCATGAGTTAAAAGTATTTTTCGATGGTGTTAAAGTGAGTTTTTTCCGTAAAGAGGATTCTTTTAAAGAAATATCAACGGGAATGAGTGCCGATTATAAAATCGCAGTTGAAGAAGGCAGTACCATGGTACGAATTGGAAGCAGTATTTTCGGAAAAAGAGTAATTAAACATTTTAAAAACGATATTTCTGCCAATTAGTATGGATTTTAACATCAGATTTGCAACCGCTGAAGATTGCCCGAGAATATTAGAATTAATTAACGAATTAGCTGTATATGAACGCGCACCAGAAGAAGTAACCGTTACTTTAAATCACTTCATCGATGCCGGTTTTGGTAAAACCCCGGTATGGAAAGCTTTTGTTGCTGAATTAGACAATAAAATTGTTGGTTTTGCCTTGTATTATACCCGTTACTCCACCTGGAAAGGCTGCAGGTTATACCTCGAAGATTTTATCGTAACCGAAGAATTCCGCGGAAAAGGTTTAGGCAAAATATTATTCGAAAAAGTTATAGAAGAAGCCAAAAACGGCAATTATAGCGGTATGGTATGGCAAGTATTGGACTGGAACGAGCCAGCCATCAATTTTTACAATAAATATAAAGCACATCTAGAAAGCGGCTGGTTAAATGCAGCCCTCTCTACAGAACAAATCAAGGCATTTTAATATGGATATTTTTAAGTTTGGAGGTGCCTCGGTAAAAGATGCGGCAGGTGTAAAAAATCTGGCCAATATTGTTCGCGATTATAAAAAAGGGAACCTGCTGATTGTAATTTCTGCCATGGGCAAAATCACCAACAGATTGGAAGACCTCACCCATGCTTTCCTCTCACAAAATGATGAAGCACATGCAATTTTTGAAGAAATTAAACATTTCCATTTCAACATTATAGACGAACTTTTTCAAGGGAAACACCATCCGGTTTATGATGATGTGGCCAATACCTTTGTCGAAATTGATTGGTTGATTGAGGATGAACCTGATAACAACCCCGATTATATTTATGATCAGATTGTATCCATTGGCGAGGTGGTTTCTACTAAAATCGTAGCAGCTTGGTTAAATGAAACGGGAAATAAGGCGCTCTGGGCCGATGCACGCAATTACATCCAAACCGATAATACCTACAAGGAAGGAAAAGTAGACTGGGCAAAAACAAATCAGATTATACAAAGAGATTTAGTGCCGCTTTTAACCGATAATATCATTGTAACACAAGGCTTTATCGGCGGAACAAGTGAAAATTACACCACCACATTAGGTCGAGAAGGTTCTGATTACTCCGCTGCTATATTTGCTTCTTGTTTGGATGCAGCGGCTTTAACCATCTGGAAAGACGTTCCGGGCGTATTAAATGCAGATCCAAAATGGTTTGATGAGACAGAAAAAATTGCACAACTTTCTTACCATGATGCCATAGAACTTACTTATTATGGTGCAACGGTAATCCATCCAAAAACCATTAAACCGCTTCAAAATAAGGGTATTCCACTTTTTGTAAGGTCATTTATCCAGCCAGAGGGTTCTGGAACCGCCATTACCAAAGAGAATAATCCTTTACCAATCCCCTCTTTTATTTTCAAGGTAAACCAGGCGTTGATTTCTATTTTCCCGAAAGATTATTCCTTTATTATTGAAGAAAACCTGAGCAATATTTTTGAGCTTTTCCACAGGCACAAAATCAAAATCAATACCATGCTTAATTCGGCAATCAGTTTCTCGGTAAGTATTGATGATCATCCTGTTCAGATTGAAAAATTGATTAAAGACCTTTCAAACGAGTTTACGGTAAAATACAATAAAGGCTTGGAACTGGTAACCATCCGCTATTACAACCAGCAAACAATTGATCGTGTAACCGTAGAAAAAGATATTTTACTCGAAGTGAAAAGCCGCCATACCTGCCAGATGGTAATGAAAAATAAATAGTTAAAAGTCTCGAGTCCGAGGCCGGAAGTCCGAAGAGATGAGTTCATCTTGATACTTGCTACTTGCTACCTTCTACTTAATACTTGCTACCTGCTACTTAATACCTGCTACCTGCTACTTAATACCTGCTACTATCACCTTAAACAATGAACAACAAACTTTTAGCCATAGCCGTACAAGATTACATCAACGCCAACTTAAATGCCGATGTCAATCAAATTGCTTTAGCTAAAACTCCTTTTGAAGGTATTACTTCGGCAGAATTAGCTACACAGATTACTGCAAAGAAAAAATCAGAAAGGAAATTACCCACCTGGTTCCATACCGAAAATATCTATTATCCCCCTGTTTTATCCATCGAACAAACCTCTTCCGAAATCACGGCAAAATATAAATCAAAACTGGCCAAAGGAGATACTTTAATAGACATTACAGGAGGTTTTGGTATAGACACTTACTATTTTGCTAAAAAAGTAAAGGAAGTAATTCACTGCGAAATCAATCCTGAATTATCGGCAATCGCACAATATAACGCGCGGGCATTAAATGCAAAAAATATCGAATTCAAGGCAGAAGATGGCATTACGTATATTCAAAATACTGCTACCACCTTCAATACCATTTATGTAGATCCGGCCCGAAGAGCAGAAAAGGGCAAAGTTTTTATGCTGAAAGATTGCACACCTGATATTGTAGGCAATCTGGATGCATTATTAAAGAAATCGTCAAGGATTATTGTCAAAACTGCTCCATTGCTTGATATTTCTGCTGGGTTGGCCGAATTAAAACAGGTGAGTGAAATACACATTGTAAGTGTAAAAAACGAATGCAAAGAACTTTTATGGGTAATTGATAAGGGATTCGACAAAGACACTAAAGTAATCGCAGTAACGCTTAATAATGAAGTTGAAAAAGACTTTTCTTTTTACAGGTCGGTAGCAAATGGAACCGTACAATTTGCCGAAAGTCTAAGTATCAATAATTATTTGTACGAGCCGGATGCTGCGCTATTAAAATCAGGTGCCTTTAACTTAATCGGTTCGACTTACGGTATTTCAAAATTACATCCTCAAACACAGCTATTCACTGCTAATATTACTAAAACTGATTTTCCTGGACGTATATTTAAAATTGAGGCCATATTAAGTACTGCAGAACTGAAAAAGGAGACAAATTTAAAAGGAAATGTAATTGTCCGTAATTACCCTGCAAAGCCGGAAGATTTAGTGAAGAAATATAAAATCAAGTCTGATCAGGAGCAGTTTTTGATTTTTACAAAAATTGCCAACGGAGAAAATGTAATTTTAAAAGCGTCGATTATACAGTATTACTAATTGTTATTCTAAATGAATTGGCTGTCATTCTGAACCCAGTGAAAAATCTGTAGCCTATAAAATATTAAATCAAAAACCAGTTACTTTTTTTGGAAAGCAGGTTCAAAAGCTTTTAGGATTCCACAGCCCCCGCTCCCGCTTCTGCCGATGAAAATATCGGCATCTCGCTAAGATCGGGTTTAGCTGGCTTAAATAGTACAATTATTGTTTGTTAAATAAACCCGGCAGACAGCGTTATCCCGATTTGAGTATTATATTTTATCCTTAAATGATTTCAATCGGGATTAAGCAAATGGCGGGACTATCTGACCCAATGTACCACAGCTGCTGCTTTTCAAAAAAAATGTAGGAACTGTTCAGTAGAAATGCCGACGAAACTTTAAGAATGACAAACGAGGCGCTACAAAATACAAAAAGCCCTTCTACCGAAAGGCTTTTTGCAGGGATGAAGAAATAATGATTATATTATCGCTTAAACTTTTTTAACGTTTACTGCCTGTAAACCTTTTCTGCCTTCAGCTACTTCAAATTCTACTGTGTCGTTTTCTTTCAAGCTTTCGATTCCACCTAAAACATCTTTAAAATGTACAAATAAGTCTTTATTGTCTTCTTGTACAATAAATCCAAAGCCTTTTTGAGTGTTAAACCACTTAACTTTTCCGGTTGCCATAAAAAAATAAAAAATTGTATAAAATAAATAAACCTTTTACGCTTTGATCAGCATTTCATTCAACCAATTGACTCTTAAAAATGGGATAAACAATCAGTTAGAGCGTTAATATTGAAACAAAACTATCAAATATAATAATTTACACCTATAATGCAACCCCTTTTTGGCCGTTCAACAAGAATGTTGCGTTTCAAAAAGCATATTACCAAAATTATTTATTCGGTTGAGGTGTAGTACGTAAATATGGCTTGATTACTTTGTGTCCTTTTGGAAATTTAGCCGGAATATCTTCGGTTTTGATGCTGTTAACTACAATTACGTCTTCCCCATCCTTCCAATCGGCTGGTGTAGCCACGCTATAATTGGCGGTAAGCTGTAAAGAATCGATTACACGCAATACCTCATTAAAGTTTCGGCCTGTTGAAGCTGGATAAGTAATCATCAATTTTACCTTTTTATCAGGACTGATAACGAACAATGACCGAACCGTTAATGTTTCTGAAGCATTCGGGTGGATCATATCGTAAAGGTTGGCAACAGTTTTATCCGGATCGGCAATAATCGGGAATTCAACTGAAGTATTTTGCGTTTCGTTAATATCGTTGATCCAGCCTTTGTGCGATTCGGCAGAATCGACACTTAGTGCCAAAACTTTAACATTCCTTTTTTCAAACTCACCTTTTAGCGCAGCCGTTCTTCCCAATTCTGTGGTACAAACCGGGGTATAATCTGCAGGGTGCGAAAACAGTACTCCCCAGCTATCACCTAAATATTCGTAAAAATCGATTTCTCCAATGGACGTATTGGCCTGGAAATTCGGTGCGATATCGCCTAGTCTTATGCTCATAATATGATAATTTTTAAGTTGATTAAAACAAATCTAAACAATACTATAGTAAATACATAGACATAATATGATTTTAAGACCTCTAAATTACAATTGCAATAAAAAACCCTGAAGATTTTTGATCAACAGGGTTTAAGCATATTAATTTGTTTGGGGGTTTTACTTAGTAAGCTTTGATCATGAATACATAATCCTGTATTTTTTCAATCTGCTTAGTGCGTTTTAGGCCAGAAAGCAAACTCTTTTTATTAGCAGAAAGCTTATTTGCACCTAATGAATCCTGAGGGATCGCCCTCATGGCTTCTAAAATGTATTTTGATTTAATTGCAAAAGCTGCACCTTCTGTCTGATCAGGTTTACCGCTGATAATCCCCACTAAATTTCCGTTGTTATCTAAAACTGGTCCGCCACTGTTTCCAGGATTAACCGAAATGGCCACCTGGTATTGAGTGGTATCGCCAATAAAACCATTTTTCGAACTCACATAACCTTCGCCTAATACTGCATCATCTTTTGGATAACCCAAAGTATATACCATTTCGCCAATACTGCTCATGCTTCTTTTAATACTATAAGGTATAGATGATAAATTACTGAAATGTTTATCGCTGATTTTTAAAATCGCAATGTCGTTCTGTGGATCCGTATAAACCGATTTTACTTTAAATGATTCACCTTTACTGTTCTGCACATACAAAGAATCGGCACCATTAATAATATGTAGATTGGTTAAAATATAACCATTGGTAGAAATGGCAAAACCTGTACCGCCGAAGCTGTTCTGTACGCTTGGCTTATCAGATGTGGTGGTATTATTATTAATTTTTCTGATCAGGCTATTTTGCGTTTTTATGGCCTTATTTACCTGATTGCTCAATTGCCTGTAGTGTTCTTCCTGTTTACTGCTATGCTGGATAGAATAAATAGAAACCAGTGAAAGTACTAAAAATGAAGCGGCTACCGCAATTGCAGATTTATGTTTACGCCATAACTGCACCACCCTTGATGGATGCGGCCTAAGCGCATTAGCCAAGCTTTCCACATCAATTTCTGCATGGATCTGGTTCAATTGTTCCTTTAAACGCAACTGCCCGGCAAACGTCCCCATAGATTCTAAAAAGAATTTATGCGAAACTACTTTATGATCTACTGTGGCATCATTACGACGTAACTGTTCAAAAGCTTCAGTTTCCTGTGCATTAAGTTTACCTAAAAGATAATCTTCAATAATTGCATCTAACTCCAAATCGTTTCTCATTTCAATTATTATGGTTGAAAAAATATTTTCTTTAACCTTTGCAGGCATTTATATTTCTGTGTTTTTGCATTATCAGTATTGGTATAACCAAACTTTTCGCAAATATCCTGCATGGATAAATTGTGGATATAAAAATCCTGAATAATGGTTTTACAAGGTTCGCCTAGGTGATCGAGCGCCGATTGCATTTTCACAAAAGCAGCATCTTTTTCTTCATGTTCCTCTACATCTTCCTCTACTGCAAACACATCTTCATAATCGGTAATATTGCCGGCCTTTTTACTATTCAGGCTGAGTTTCTTCAACCAGATACGGCGGCATACCGAATAAATGTAGGTTTTGAGTTTGCTGCTTAGTTCAAAATTACCTTCCTTAATTTTGTTATATAATATAATGATGGCTTCCTGGTAAACATCTTTTGCATCATCTTCATCGCCATTATTATTAAGGATAAATTGCAAAACCATTGCATAATAAGCCTTGTATAACTTGTTAAGTGCATCTTCAGAGTTATTTAGAATACCTAAAATAACCTCTCTATCTGTTGGAACTGAACTCTTTAAACTGTTATTCACTAGTTAATACATTTTTCGGTAAATAGTAACCCAATATTAGACAAAAAAATATTTATAGCTACTATAATTGCTTAATACAAACTTAACGCCATCGGTAACCCAAAAGCCCGATAAAAAATATTTCAACTTTTTTTCTGATTATCGGGTTACCTTTCTACCTTTGCGGCATTAATAAGAAATTAATTACTTTAAAAAAATTCAAAAATGAAAAATGCATTCAAATTAGGCTTTTTAGCTTTAGCTTTATCTTTATCAGTTGTTGCTTGTAACTCAGAGAAAAAAGCTGAAGGTGCTGATACAACTTTAACTGATTCTTCTACTATCGTTACTGATACTACTGCAAAAGATACTACAGTTAAAGATTCTACAGTAAAAGATACTACTGTAAAAGCTACTACTACTACTACTGAAGTTAAACACTAGTCTAACTTTACCATATAAAAAAGGCTTCTGATTGTACATCAGGAGCCTTTTTTATTTTTTTTCATTTTTTTCTATTTTTTCGGGTTACCTTTTTCAATAATGGGTATTAACAGGTAAATTAATTAATTACTTAAAAAATATTCAAAATGAAAAATGCATTCAAATTAGGCTTCTTAGCTTTAGCTTTATCTTTATCAGTTGTTGCTTGTAACTCAGAGAAAAAAGCAGAAGGTGCTGATACTACAGCTACTGATTCTTCAACTGTTATCACTGATACTACTAAAAAAGATACAGTAGTTAAAGATTCTACAGTAAAAGATACTACAGTTAAAACTACTACAGAAAAAACTGAAGTTAAACACTAGTCTAACTTACCCATAAAAAAAGCCTCGCGATGTAAAAATCGGGAGGCTTTTTTATTTTCAGATCAATCATGGGTTACCTTTTACATTTTTTGGTATTAATGGTATATATTAACCCTAAAACATATATCAAAATGAAAAATGCATTCAAATTAGGCTTTTTAGCCCTGGCTTTATCTTTAACAGTTGCTGCTTGTGGTGGTTCAGACAAAAAAGCTGATGGCGCTGATACTACAGTTACCGATTCTTCTACAATTGTTACTGATACAACTAAAGTTGATACTGTAGTTAAAGATTCTACTGTAAAAGACACTACAGTTAAAGCTACTACTACTAAAGAAGAAGTAAAACACTAGTATTTTAACTAAATAATATAAAAAAGGTCGATATTTTTACATCTCGACCTTTTTTATTTAAGAATATCGGGTTACTTTTCAGTCTTTTTTGTATAAATTAGTAATTAATTAATTTTTAGAACCAAACAAATTAAAAAAAAATGAAAAATGCATTCAAAATGGGCTTTTTAGCTCTTGCTTTATCTCTATCTGTTGTAGCTTGTAAATCAGAAAAGAAAGATGGCGGAACAGATTCATCTAAAGTTGATTCTACAGTTGTAGATACTACAGTTAAAGATACTACTGTAAAAGACACAACCGTTAAAGACACTGTAAAAGCTGATACAACTAAAAAATAGTTTTATCAAACCATTTGAAAAAGCCTTAGCATACCTAAGGCTTTTTTTATTTTAAGCATCGAGACCTTAAAATCCATCAATTGTAGTAAATTTGCGCAAAAATATAATCCGCATAATGAATTTAACCTCACTACAAGCTATTTCACCTGTTGATGGCCGTTACAGAAAAACAACCGAAAGTTTAGCTGCTTACTTTTCGGAAGAAGCATTGATTAAATACCGTGTTTTTGTAGAAGTCGAATATTTTATCGCACTTTGTGAGATCAACTTGCCTGGCTTGGAAAGTTTTGACAGAAGTCTTTATGCAGAATTACGTAAAATTCACGAAAATTTCTCAGAAACCGATGCCCTGGAAATTAAAGAAACTGAAAAAGTAACCAATCATGATGTTAAAGCGGTTGAATATTTTATCAAAAGTAAATTCGATGCCCTTTCACTCCAAAACTATAAAGAGTTTATCCATTTTGGTTTAACTTCTCAGGACATTAACAATACGGCCATTCCTTATTCTATTAAGCTGGCTTTAAATGAAAGTTATTATCCGGCGATTAATACTTTGATCGAAAAAATATATGCACTGGCTACAGAGTGGAAAGATATTCCGATGCTGGCACATACGCATGGTCAGCCGGCCTCTCCTACTAAACTGGGAAAAGAATTTTTGGTTTTCGCCGAACGTTTAAGCATTCAGCTGGAAAGTTTAAAATCTATTCCGAACAGCGCAAAATTTGGTGGTGCAACCGGAAACTTCAATGCACACCATATTGCCTATCCTCAAGTAAACTGGGTTGATTTTTCTAACCGGTTTGTAAACGAAACTTTAGGCTTAACCCGTGCACAACACACCACACAGATTGAGCATTACGATCAGTTTGCCGCGCAGTGCGATGCTTTAAAACGCATAAATAACATCATTATCGATTTAGACAGAGACATCTGGACCTATATTTCGAAAAATTATTTCAAACAGAAAATCAAAGCGGGAGAAATCGGTTCATCGGCTATGCCACATAAAGTTAACCCGATCGATTTCGAAAATGCAGAAGGAAATGCAGGCATTGCCAATGCCTTATTCGAGTTTTTCGCCGCTAAATTGCCTATTTCACGTTTGCAGAGAGATTTAACCGATTCTACCGTTTTAAGAAACGTTGGCGTTCCTTTCGGTCACACGCTAATTGCCATTAACTCGACTTTGCGTGGTTTAAATAAAATTTTATTAAATGAAGCTGCTTTACACGCCGATTTAGATGAGAACTGGGCAGTAGTAGCCGAGGCAATTCAAACGGTGTTAAGAAGGGAAAACTATCCGAATCCTTATGAAGCTTTAAAGGAACTGACCAGGACAAATTCAAAAATTAATGCGGCAAGTATTGCAGAATTTATTGAAGGACTGAATGTTACTGAAGAAATAAAAGCGCAATTGAGAACGATTACCCCTTTCAATTACACCGGCGTTTTTTAAGCCGATTAAATTGACGTTAAGCAGACAGCAGTTAAAGGTTTTATTAATGACTTATTGTTAATTTTGTTTATTCAAATTGATTAAGACATGACGATTAACGTATATACAGAACAGACTCCAAATCCAGCTACCATGAAATTCATGGTAAACAAGCTGTTAATTAATGGCAGTGAAGATTTTGCGACTAAAGAAAGTGCAGAACATTCTCCATTTGCTAAAGAGTTATTTAAGTTCAACTTTGTTTCTGGTGTGTTTTTCGCCAGTAACTTTGTTACCATCACTAAAACTGATGATGCTGAGTGGGCAGATATTGAAGCCATTTTAAAAGAATTTGTTAAGGGAGCGGTAGAATCTGAATTAAAAATTAAAGAAGCAACAACTGAAGAAGCTCCGGCTTTTGAGGGTTCGGAAACTGAAATTAAAATCCAGCAGATCCTTCACGATTATGTTCGTCCGGCTGTAGAGCAGGATGGCGGTGCCATTACCTACAAATCTTTTGATGAGGGTGTGGTAACCGTAGAATTACGTGGCTCTTGCAGTGGTTGCCCATCATCTACGATTACGCTTAAATCAGGTATCCAGAATTTATTACAGCGAATGGTACCAGAAGTTACAGAAGTGGTTTCTGAAGCACTTTAAATTGCATTTTTCATAGTACATATATAATGAAAAGGTCCCGGTGTAAACCGGGACTTTTTTTTGTGTGCTCATTTTCCTCATCTCCATCCGATAGCTATCGGATGTGGAGCGACGGAATTGAGAGATCTTTTAACAATGTTTAAAAGATTTCTCCACTGCGGTCGAAATGACGATTTACCTTAACCTTATTTTAAAAATACTGCTTAATCGCAGTTAACATTTCAGCAGTAAGTTTCCCATTGGTAGCCAATATCTCCCTTTTCTCAAAGTAATCATTACCTCCGGCGAAATCGTACACCTCTCCTCCTGCCTGCTGAACAATAAAACATCCGGCTGCAAAATCCCACTGTTGAAGGTTGAACTCGAAAAAAGCATCAAAACGTCCGCAGGCGGTATAAACCAGGTCTATGGCTGCTGCACCAATTCTACGTACCCCATGGCTTTTCTGCATCATTTCGGCCAATAATTTCAAATATTGAGGTTGTTTATCAAACTGGTAGTAAGGAAAACCCGTAGCCAATAAACTCGATTTCAAATCAGGATTAACAGAAACTTTAATTTCTTTCTTATTCATAAAAGCTAAACCGCCTTTGTAAGAATAAAACATTTCTCCCCGGTTTAATTCATAAACTACACCTACAACAGGTAAACCATCTTCGTAAAGGGCTACACTGATGCCGTAAGCGGGTATACCATGGATGAAATTGGTTGTTCCATCTAAAGGGTCGATGATCCAGGTATAGGTTTTTCCTGCCCTGCTAATGGTTTTCTCTTCAGTAATAAAACCTGCATCAGGAATTAATTTTTCAAGGTTTTGAACAAGTTTCTGTTCTGCTGTTTTATCAACATAAGAAACCATATCATTTAATCCTTTGTATTCGATTTTTTGCGCATCAAACTGCATCGCTTCTTTACGGATAAAGTTTCCGGTAAGCTTTACAATCGATATCACTTTATTGCATAGTAATTCGTAATTCATAGCTATTTAACAACCAAACAAAGTTGTTGTTGGATTTTAAATGAATTTATAAAAAAGTATTAAGCGAGTTGATTCTTGTTCCTTAAGGCATAAGCACTTAGTGCAATACCACCAACTACAAGGAAGGTAGAAATCATTTCGGCCTGGGTAAAGCGAAGACCAAAAACATGGTATTTTGAATTTACACGGATCAATTCGATACAGAAACGCTCTATACCGTTTAAAATCATATAAATACCAAACATCAAACCAGGTGCTTTTATTTTATCCCTGATTTCCCACAAGAAGGCAAAAAGGATCAGACAAATAATTACTTCATAAATTGGGGTTGGATATACACCCTGGGCCAGTTCATTACAGAATTTACCGTTACAGCCCGGGATCGGAATGCCTTCTCCTACCACATTATTTGGATATTTGTACGACCATAACCAATCAGGCAGCCACGAAAAGGGTTTTGGATCTGGATTCACAATTCCCCAGTCGCCATCGCCAGCTAAATGGCAACCAATACGTCCAACTGCATAAGCCAACATCATTCCCGGACCACCCACATCAAGCATGTGCAGGGGTTTTATGCCGTTTCTTTTAGCAATGATCAATACAGCTGCGCCACCACAGATTAAACCACCGTAAAAGGTTAAGCCACTAAAAGATAATAACCTTTCTATAGGGTGTTGAACAAAATCATCCCAATACTCTAAATTATCGAAGAATTTAGCCCCTAAGAAACCCCATATCGCTGCCCAAACAATTAGGTTGCTCATGGTTTGATATGGGTGAACGATAACCAACGTTTCTTTTGGTTTATCTAATTTATGCTTATTTTTTTCAGTATAATCCCAGTAAGCAAATAAACCAGCGAAGAACAAACCGCCGATGATATTTCCTTTGGCCGACATGAGTATGCCCTGCGCATCGCTTACAAAAAGCCTGTAATTTAATAGGGCGTAAACCAGTTTATAACCAATAACAAAGCCAAAAAGGCCGTTCATAATCAGTTCTGATGTAGTAGCAGGTTTGCCGATTACTACTGTTTTTTTAATTGGATGAAGTATGCCCAGCGCTTCTTTACGCTTAAGTTCTTTGGTAAAAGCCCAGTAGCCGGCCACAAATGCCAGTGCCACAAAAACACCGAATGTATTAAACGGAAGCGGTAAATTAATGCCGAAAAGGTATTCTAAAAAATGGGAAACGGTAGGAAACATACAAATAATTTGAAGCGAAGATAGTAAAGAAAGACCAAAGCTGAAAGATTAAAGACCAAAGCTGAAATACTAAAGCAGAAAGGCTAAAGATCAAGATCTAAAGTTTGGAGAAAGAGGTAAAAATCAATCTTTTTTATTTAGAAAAGAGAGGTTTGGTATTTTATCGGTTATTGCAGTCCTGCTCTCCACTTTACTCACCCGATTGAAAGAATCGGGATTCGTGCTCGCTCCGATCAGGTTTAATTAACTTATTACAGTAGTGCTTAGGAAATGAACGACCAAAGATATAACATAATATTTGTTGGTCAGCGTGGCATCAAGTCCATCATCCATCTTATATTTTCCATACTTAAGATCCTTCAACTACGCTCAGGATGACAAATCGAGGGAATGACAGGCTATAATTATAGACTTCGGACTAAGGACTTCCGACTAAAGACGCTTAATGATGTGCGTAAACCGTTTCCAGTTCAGCAACTTCTACCTCACCATCGGCAGTAATTTCTAAAAGCTTAACGGCTTTTAATTCGTTAACCATTAGGGGATCGTATTTTGCACGCACTTTCACATAGTTTTTGGTAAAACCATGCATATAACCCGATTTTTGATCTGCTTCGAAGAGTACTTCGCCTTCGCTGCCAATTTGAGATTCGTAAAAAGCCCTGCGTTTTTTGTCAGATAAAATGTGAAGCATTTTGCTGCGTTCGTTTCGCTCACTTCCAGCTACAACACCTTTCATTTCAGCTGCAGCCGTTAATTCGCGTTCCGAATAGGTAAATACATGGAGGTAAGAGATATCAAGCTGATTTAAAAACTGGTAAGTATCCAGAAAATCTTCTTTTGTTTCACCTGGAAAACCAACAATCACATCCACACCAATACAACAGTGCGGCATTACTTCTTTTATTTTAGCTACACGCTCTACATATAAATCGCGACGGTAACGGCGACGCATCAGGCCTAAAATTTTATCAGAACCCGATTGTAAAGGAATGTGGAAATGCGGCACAAATCTTTTTGAAGTAGCCACAAATTCGATGATTTCGTTACTCAAAAGATTAGGTTCGATTGATGAAATACGGATCCTTTCGATTCCTTCAACTTCATCCAAAGCTTTAACCAGATCAAAAAACTTATCTTCCCTCTCGCCGTTACGGATACCGAAATCGCCCAGGTTTACACCTGTTAACACAATTTCTTTCACACCGCTTTCGGCAATCATTTTTGCGCGGTTAACTACATTTTCAATGGTATCGCTACGGCTTGCGCCACGTGCCAAAGGAATGGTACAGTAGGTACAAGGGTAATCGCAACCATCCTGCACTTTTAAGAAAGTACGCGTTCTATCACCGATTGAATAAGAGGCAATGAAATTATGATTTACTTTTTCAATATTCTGCTGATGAACAACAGCTTTAGGCTGTTTGGTTAAATCGGTAATGTATTCAACAATCCTGAATTTTTCTGCAGCACCCAAAACCATGTCAACTCCTTCAATTTCGGCAATTTCCTGTGGTTTTAACTGTGCGTAGCAACCAACAATGGTTACAAATGCATTTGGAGAATATTTTAAAGCTTCTTTAACAACTTTACGGCATTTTTTATCCGCGTGATCGGTAACAGAGCAGGTATTGATTACATACACATCGGCCTGATCCTGAAATTCTACCACTGCATAACCTGCATCGGTAAATAAACGACCGATGGTTGATGTTTCAGAGAAATTAAGTTTACAACCTAATGTATAAAATGCGACCTTTTTCATTGAGCCTGCAAAGATAAGAAATTTGTTTGGAGTTAGGCGATTAAGGCCGCAACACCTCACAAATTACAGTGAGTTAACAAAAGATTGGTTTGGAGTTGGGTGTATGGAAATTTAACAGAGCAGATTGGCTTACTCTAAACTCCCAACTGAAAACTCCAAAATTATTCATTCCACCGGTAACTTTCCTGCTCAAAACCAGCCAGATCCAATACCCTGCTGATTACTGTCCCCGCCACTTCTTCGATGCTTTTAGGCAGACTATAAAAAGAAGGATTAGCCGGACAAATAATGCCACCGGCTTCGGTAACGGTTTTCATGTTGTTGATGTGAATCAGGCTAAAGGGTGTGTCGCGTACTACAGCAATCAGTTTTCTCCGCTCCTTTAATACTACATCTGCAGCCCTTGAGATCAGATCGTTCGATATTCCGTGTGCAATACGTCCTAATGTACCCATTGAGCATGGAACGATGATCATGGTATCGTATTTTGCCGAGCCTGATGCAAAAGGTGCGTTAAAATCGTTCTTATTATAAAAAGTAAAGTTTTTAAAGTCGTTATAGTTTTGATTGCCGAGTTCAAATTGCCAAACCTCTTTGGCATTATCGCTCATTACCACGCCAACGGCTTCAATCTGATCTTTCAGTACCGATAACTGATCGAATAAAACCTTGGCATATATGGATCCACTGGCACCTGTAACTGCAACAATCACTTTCTTTTTTATCATGAAACAAAAATAGGTTTTCTGGAAGGGATTAAAAATAAAAAAGGGCCAGAACATTGTTCTGACCCTACATCTACCTATGAAAAACATACCCTCGAAAGGGTAAGAACAAATATATATAAATTTTTAAAAAAATATAAGCAAGAAATGTTAAATCGTGTAAATGACGTATTTAAATCGAAAACAAAACTTAAAAGCCTGATTAACAACAAAATAATTTTTATTAAAAATATATAAAAATCAATTTATCACACTAAAATGAGGTATTTTAGATAACATTATTGAATAAAATGTATTACAAATCAGTCACTTTTAACATATATGGCAATACATTCAAAATTCAATACCTAAATTCTGTTTATTTTACTTTACATTTTTTTGATATTAAAATAACATTCGGGAACTTATTATTTGAGTAAAATAGACGTCAAAAAATGTTACCAACAGTTATGATGGATGTATTTCTGTAAACTGCATTGCCAGTTTAGACCTGATTCGGCTTAAGGTTTCCAATCGCATACATAAAAACGAAGCTATATATTTTAAAGGAACCCTGTTAACCAGTTCAGGATAGGATTTTATAAACCGTAGGTACCTTTTCTCTGCAGATTGTAACCTCGAAATAAGTGCCCTTTCGCAGGCTTGCAGATAATGTAATTGGGTCATTTTCCGGCTTACATAATTTACAACCTGATAATTGAGGTACAGCAGTTTCGACATGGTATACGGAACAGCTATGGCTACCACATCCTCGAGCGCTTGTATATACTCGTCAGAGGGTTCGCTCTCATCCCAAAAATTACTAACGTTGCCTACAAATTCATTTTCTTTTGCAATCCAGGTGGTTATTTCCTGGTTATCTTCTTTCATAAATCCCCTTGCAATACCATTTATAATAAGGTAAGCGCATTTATCGCGGTGCAATGGTGAGGTGATAAACTTATTTTTTTTAAAGGTTACAGGAAAAGTATGAGAATTGATGATAAATTCTATTTCAGGCGTTAGATCGTGAAAAAGTCTGTATACTTTTATCAGTGGGGAAAAGCCATTAAAAGGTAGCCACTTATCTTCTGAATAAATGTTTTCGGGATTCATGTTTTATCTATTGTGTAACTGCAAACTAATCGTTCAAAAAAGAACGACAAACGAAAATAATATCTACCTATTTCTGAAAACACAGATTTAGGAAAAATGTTTAGCTAAAAAATCTAATATACCTATAAAAATAAGTGCTCTAACCTCTTTTATGATCATTTTATATTGAAAAGTTACATTAATAGCCTACATCTACTACATTTTTGTAGTATAAATATTATGCATTCACAGTAAGTCTGTTGGCAATTAGCAACCTAAAGATTATATTTGGTAAAGCGTCAATTCAATTTTATGATCGATTTAACCTCTTCATTCCTAAAAGCATTATTAAAACATTCTAAAGCACCACTGATAATTTTTAAAATAAAACCGGTATTGGTGGTGGTAGAGCACAATGATGCTTATCAGGCTTTAATAACGCGGATTGGAGGAGAATTAAAGTTTTACGACATTGATGCGATCCCAAATCTCTTATCAAACAGAGAAAAAGATTTACTCAACAAAACGGTACATCACGTGAGTGAGCTTAAAATAAAAAAACGTTTAATTATTCATCCCATTTATTCCAATTCGCCAAATGTAAACTGGGAACTGGAATTTTCGCCAGTAATACAGGGTGCAAACCCTGTTGAGTATATCGTTTGTTCTCTTAAAGAAGTCCCTACCAATGAAAATGACCTGGAACATATTTTATTAGAACTTTCTGAAAGCGAAGCAAGATTCAGGGGCTTTTTTGAACAGGCACCTTTAGGTATGTGCGTATTGCGGGGCAGGGAGTTAATTACGGAATATGCAAATGATAATATTTTAAAACTTTGGGGAAAAACCCGGAAAGAAGTGATTGGTATTGCGCAAGAAGAATCGCGACAGGAGCTTGGCTTACAAAGGCAGATACTGAGCCGCGTGAAGGATATTTTTAAAACAGGTGAACCTTTAACTTTAAATGAGTTAAAAATTTCAACGCACATAGCTGATGGTTATTTTATTGCGATGTACCAGCCGCTAAAAAACGACAAAAATGAAGTCACAAGCATTTTGGTAATTATTAAGGACATTACGGAGCAGGTAAACTTTAAAAAGGAATTACTTAAAGCAAAAGATATTTTAAAAATTGCAATGGATGCTTCGGAAATGGGCTCATGGAATATCGATATTGAAAGCAAAAAAGTGCTGTTATCAGAAAGGGCTCAACAGATTTACGAGCTGGAAAGCAATACACTAAGCCTTGATGAAGCAAAATCGCTGATCAGCGCTGAAAACTTAAGCTTCCTCACCAGCAACATCAGAAAAGCACTACATAACAAGGAAGCATTTAACATTGAATATCAGATTAATATAAACGGGATCAAAACCAAAACAAAGTGGTTAAGAACTGCAGGCAAGGCCTATTATAATGAACAGGGAAAGGGTGTTTACATTGCCGGCGCCGTTCTGGATATTACCGAGCATAAACAGGACGAGATCAGAAAAAATGATTTTATAGGAATGGTAAGTCATGAACTTAAAACTCCGCTGACTGCTCTAAACGCTTATGTGCAACTGTTACAGTTTAAACTTAAGGAAACAGGAAACGATTTTACGACAGAAACACTCGAAAAAATCAATGTTCAATTGAAAAGAATGTGGCTGATGATTGATGGCTTCCTGAATGTGTCATTACTGGAATCGGGCAAAATTCAGCTGAATAAAACAGATTTCGACCTGGTAGACCTGATTAAAACCATTGCTGAGGAAAACAGGGTAATTTTACCAAGTCATTTTATACAGGTAATTGGACCTGAGGGATTGATTGTAAATGCTGATAAGGAAAAGATTGGTAATGTGGTGAACAATCTGATCAGCAATGCAGCCAAATACTCAAAAAAAGAATCTTTGATTGCCATTAAATGCGAAAAAAGAACAGGAGAATTTGTGGTGAGTGTAGAAGATGAAGGAATAGGCATTAAAGAAAATGATATTCCCAAACTTTTTGAGCGGTTTTTCCGCGTAGAAAGTTTAATTACACAAACCATTGCCGGTTTTGGCGTTGGTTTGTATATCTGCGCGGAAGTAATAGAAAGACATCGGGGAAAAATATGGGCAGAAAGTAAATTTAATAAAGGTTCAACCTTTTATTTTAGCTTACCCACTGCAGAATAATTATTGATATCTAAATTATATAGACTGGACTAAAATTTCCTCTTTTTCTACCTCAACATTCATGGCTGATAGACCTTGAGCTGTTAATTGTATATCAAAAGTTACTTTCGAGTTTATTTCAATTTCATTGGGCATTGTGTGCAGACGAAAATGAATATCCTGACCATTTTCGTCCATTATGGTTCCAATGCCATGTTCATTATCAATCCGGATCACTACTCCCCTTCTTTTATCATTCATAAATATTCTTAAAAAATTCGACAATTATAGTTAAAAAATGTATAATTAAAAATACAAAAATATAAATTATTGAATAATTTTACACTATACTAAAACGTTTTCTTTAATCTGATTAATATAACTACATCAATTCTTTTTTCCAATTACCTGTGTAAGGCATAATAGCCACTAAAAATTACTTATCTGTTCAGTATGGTTATAAATGCTATCCAATTTGACCACCGAGAGAGCAGATTTTATCATGACCAGATCATATCAATATCTAAAATCAAACACACGAACTGCAACCCGTTACTATACAGCTTGTTATTCCAAGGATAAAATATTATTTTTACCAAACAAAACGGGCTTGTAATTGTTATATGCTATTAAATCATCCCATCTATGAAAAATCTCAATCAAACCACAGGCATCAAAGAAGAAATTATCCTATTATCTGAAGAAACTGACCGTAATTATTGGGCAAACCGCTTAGGCGTAAGTTCAGAAGTACTGAAATCAGCTGTTAGAGCGACCAGGTGCATTACATTAGACCAGATTACTGCTTATTTGAACCAACAAAAGGAATCGGTTAGTATTTCCTAATTTTTAGAATTTTTTATAAAATTCTTCTCTCGCTGCATGACGCAGAGGCATGATAGTTTATACAGTTCTGACTATTGGGATTGATCGGCATACTTCGGCGAAGTCTATTATTTTTCAAAGCGAGTTAAGGACAACGTCCCTAAATAACTCTAATAAAGATGTTTCAAACTGATAGCGCAGATGGGGATTAAAGCTACTACAATACTTTAAGTACCTATTTTTAATATTTTAACCTAGCCACGCAATAAGCCAATAAATTGGTAGATTCTTTAGAGATCTTTTTACTCCCAAGGGTATCTTTGATATTATTAACTGCATATCCCAGTTTTTCTTCTAAAAGATCGAGCATAGTCATGATATTTTCTGGTGCTACGGTTAATGATAAAATAGGATAATATTTGTTCTCGAGATCTTTTTTCTGCGTATTTGTTGCTAAATCCAATGTCCATTCTTCTTTAGCCGAAAAGCCATATTCGTGCCTGGTATTGTTCAATTCGTACAAAAAAACTTTTGCCTGCACTTTCTGATCGTTATTTACCATTTTTACCTGGTTTTTTGGCGAACGGATCAATTTCAGTTTTTGCGGTTTTACCTTTTCCCGATTGATAATCTGAGGGTGCTTTTTTATTTACACTGGCCTCTTTCTTCTTGTCTCTGCTCATGAATATTTAACATTTATTTTTGGATAAGACCCATCATCATTGCATAAACAATTTGGTGACGGGAATAATAAATACTCATCTAAATAAAAGATTAGCGAATACCGTAATGGTACATCAGTGAGAGAAAAGAAAGTAATAAGATTACTGATATAATCAAATATACATTTATAAATGGCTAAAAGCGTCATAGAATTATAGTTATCCTGATATATTTTAGGCGATTTCAGAATTAATAAAATAAGCAATGCATAAAAAAGGGCTGAAAATTTAATTTCAGCCCTATAATCTATATCAATGATGATTTTATTTTTGCGATTGCTCAGGCGCTTTTCCAATCAGATCCATGAACTGATCTAATTTAGGCGTAATGATAATCTGTGTACGTCTGTTTTTGGCTTTTCCTCCTGGTGTTGTATTGTCTGCAATCGGGTTGAACTCGCCACGGCCACCAGCTGTCAGGCGTTTAGGATCAACCGCATATTTGGTTTGCAATACCTGAACCACTGATGATGCCCTTAAAGCACTTAAATCCCAGTTGTTGCGGATATTGGTCTGGGTAATTGGCACGTTATCTGTATTACCTTCAATCAATACGTCATAAGTGTCGTAATCTTTAATGATTTTAGCGATTTTACTTAAAGTTTCACCTGCTTTATCAGAAACTTCATAACTGCCTGATTTATAAAGCATATTATCAGCTAAGGAGATATAAACCACCCCTTTAAGTACCTGTACGTCAACATCACCAAGTTCTTCCCTGCTTAATGAACGGGTTAAATTATTGGTTAACACCATATTAAGCGAGTCGCTTTTATTTTTGGCATTTACCAGTTGTTTAATGTATTTATTTGAACTGTTAATTTCATCAACCAGTTTAGAGATATTAACGTTACCCTGGTTACTCGAGTTTAAACATTTGTTCAAGGCATCTTGCAGGGCGGTAACATTTGCCCTTTCGGAAGCAATCTGTTCTTCTAAACTTTTAACCCTACTGGTGCTTCCGCTCAGTTCGCGCTGGCTATCCTGGTATTTATTGCTTAATTCCTGGTTTCTTTCTCTCAGTTTTGCGTAAGTATCCTGAAGTTCAGCATACTTTTTATTGCTTACACAACCGGTTGCAAGCGCAAGACCAAAGAGCATTATAGGGATTGATCTGTAAAATTTCATAATTTTATTTTTTTTATGCTAATACGTTAACAAATTTCCTGCCGTAAAGTTTAATATAGCCTTTAAGCCATGTTAAAAAGCGTTAATCTTTACTGAATCGAAACTGGCTAACGCTTTATAAGCCCTTAAGCCAATACTACCTGACTGATACTGACTATCACTTGCAGAAAGAATGGCTTTAGTTGATCCGTTTATAAAAATATCAAATTTATCTCCCTTTGCCACAATTTTTAGGTTGTATATTTTGTTCATTTCAACAGGATATTTTGTGTAGCTTAAAACAATCCATTTTTGGTCGCTTGCTTTCCCCAACAGTACCGTGCCGTCAACCTGGTTTAGGCCTACGTAATAGCCCTGGTAAGCATCCGGGCCGATTGCGGGATTGGAAACCCTGAACATTAAACCAGCATCGCCTGCAGTATTGATCTTTACATCAGCCTGATAGGTAAAATCTTTAAAGTCAGTTCCATTGGCCACATATTTAGAACCGTTGATGCCGTAACCGCCTGAACCGGCATTTGAAGCAGAATTGACCTGCCCGTTTTTCCAGAACCAGCCGCCTCCATAAAAAACCCAATCGGTAGCCATTCCCTGGTCAAAATTTTCAGTCAGGTTTTTACTTATTTTTTTAGGCTCACCAATTACCGGAAAACAACTCAGGCGGATATTTTCAGAGCCGTAAGGGACTAAAGTAATTTCTTCGTCTTTTTCGTTAGAAGCAACCGGACTAAAAGGCACATCAAAAGCAGATACTTTGTTATATGCTAACCCCCAGGATGGGATTTTCCTGGCCTGAACCTTCAATTTTACAGGAGAGGCAGCCGCAATAAAAGGGTTTTCGGGCATAGCGGACTTTTCAACTTTAACCAGGCTGTTTAAATTGTCTTTAGCTAATAACAGGCCATAATTCCATGGTGATGTAGGGTGGATTTCGTAATCGGTAAAACCTGCAACAGGATGTGCTTTGGTTGTTTTATTTTCTGCCGCGATTTCTAATGCATATACAATTGGTCCGCGGCTTACGCTTACCGAATTATTTACCTGTTTTTGCATAGTTACTTCCATTGGGAAGTTCAGTTCCAGTTGATCCTGATTTTTCCACTCGCGGCTGATCGTGAACATGACTCCGGGTTTTACCCCATTTAGTTCTTTTCCATTTAATTTTATGGTCGGTTTAATGCTCCAGGTAGGAACTCTCAGTATTAAAGGAAATGATGCTGAAACGGCAAGACCAACTTTTAACTTAATCTGTTCTTCGAAAGGGTAATTGGTTTCCTCGGTTATTTTTATCTTTTTGTTTCCAGCTACTAAAGTTTCTATTTCCATTGGTCCATAAGTAATTACAGCAAGTCCGCGATCTGGCGTAGCCATCACACTGCTTTTCACAAAATAAGGCCAGCCCATGTGCATATTGTAGCGGCAGCATCCAAAACCGGAATACGGGCTCGAAACGGTGCCAGAACTGTAATCCTGATTAAAACCATGATCGCCATATATGCTTTGCACCTGATTGGGCAAGGTATAATAAGAATGATTTTTAAAATCTCTGCTAAACTGCGCCGGCAAGGCATTAAATGCGACTTTTTCGAGCTGATCGCCTATTTTAGCTTCATGGATAACCTTTGCAGCGGTTTCTAAACTCTGCATCCATTCTACCACAGTACAGGTTTCGACGCCTTCTATACTGCTGGTGCCTGCAAGAAATTCAGTTCCGGAGCCTAAACCTTCCGGCTGACCATGATCGTGCATGATGTGTTGGATCCCTTTTAAAAGCGCATCACGATTGGCAGGCAGATTGTTCAATTGTGCGTAAACAACCGGAAATTTTAAGGCCTGGGCGACGTTAACCATGTGTTTCGGCTGAAAATCATCGCCATAAAAGTAAAATTCGTTATTGGTATAAATATCAATCCAGGGATAAGCCTGTTGTTTTAATTTTTCGACCAGTTTTAGCAGGTCCTTGTCTCCTGTTTTGTTATAAAGCCAGATGGCAATTTCCATATTATCACCAGCCCTTGCCTTGCCCCATTCTTTTAAAGGATCGGCATCGAGATTAGCCAGTTCATACTTAAAATACCTGGAAAGGAAAGGAATTACCCTTTTATCATTTGTAGCCTCGTAATAACTCTGTAAAGCATACATCATAGGCATACGCGGCCACCAGTCTTTCATTTTTGGCGGACCGAACAAACCATTAGGCTGCTGGCTATTTAAGGTCCAATCGATGTATTTTTGTGCTTTTGCTTTTAAAGCAGCATCATCTAAAGTATAAGCTAAAGCCACTAAACCTTTAACGTAGTAAGGCACCCGTTCCCAGCTATTACCATCTCCGCCAAGCCAATCGTTACTTTTACCCAGGTTATCTTTCTCCGGATAGAGTTCTTCAGCCATTCCTGTTGCACCATCGCGCTGCTGCTCCAGCTGTTTTAGCAACCATCCTTTTGCTTTTATACTACCAATGGGTAACTGCACATAAACCTCTTTTTTTAATGGTGTTTTATTAAATTCGGTTAAACTTTGTGCCTGTAAATATGGGATGGATAAACCGGAAATCAGTAAACATAAGGGGATTGCTACTCTCTTCATAAAAGCATTATTGGTTAGATCATTATTGCTATAAAACTAAGAAATATGCCCGAATAATAAAACGATTTAGTAAAAATCTAATTAAACAATTAAAAACCTGGCAATCAAAAATTTAGTCGTCATAAAAAACATAAGCCTAACAATTTATATATGATAAATTGTTGGGCTTTAGAAAAGAGGTCTTTTTAAAATTTATTTTTTGCCGAAAGTGATGCCTTGCCAGGTATCCGTTCTAAATGGCGATGCCGGAAGGCCATCGTTAGCGATAAGATTTGCTACAGGATTATTTCCCCATGCATAGCGAACAGCAACCGGATTTGCAACCTGATCGCTGCTAACGATAACCTGATTGCCCAGGATGCTTGCTTTGGCCCAATGAAATTTCTTATCTGCACCTGCAATAGCAAAACCGGTAAGCGCGGCACCATCTGCTGCTTTTAATCCATTTTCGGTATTGCTAAAAGTTAAACGGATCTGTTTTCCTTCTACTTTAGCCGATTGGTAAACCGGCCCTGAATAATTATTTTTTTGACCATAAGTTTTGGCCAGTGCGATTAAACCCAACCTTCGCCCAACTTCCTGTTTATTTTTAGGATGGATATCTTTTGCATCGCCAATATCGATAATGGTAGCCATTCCGGTATTTGGCAAAGCAAGTGTTTTTTGTTGAGCCTCTCTCAGTTCTGCCCATGCCGATTCAACGGGGGCATTATCTACCTGCATATAATTAGCCAGTTGAACAAAATAAAATGGAAAATCACCCTGCCCCCATTTTTGACGCCAGTCTTTGATCATGAGTGGAAATAATTCGCGGTACTGGTAAGCGCGATCGGCGTTACTTTCTCCCTGGTACCATATAGCGCCTTTAATAGAAAACTGGATAAAAGGATGAATCATCGCATTGTATAACACTGTTGCCCGGTTCGGACCGCTTTCGTCAGCAGGTTTTGGTCCGATGTTATTAAAATTAAGCCCAACTTTATATTTCCAGTCTCCAGCAAGCGAAATTTTTTCTCCCGCATTATTTATTACATTTAAATCTTTGGCATCGCCATAGATGCCGCCACCGCCACCGCTATCAAAAACACGTACAGTAATGATATTTTCGCCCGGTTTGAGTAAATCCGAAGGTATGGTATAACTTCTACCAACGTTATAGCCAACCGTTTCGCCAACTTTTACACCGTTTACATAAGTGATATCGTTATCATCTATGGTTCCGAGATTAAGCTTTATACCACTAGTTTTCCAATTTTCCGGAACACTCACTTTCCTGCTAAACCACAAAATACCATCGAAATTTTTAAGTGCAGCTTCTTCCCACAACGTTGGCAAAGTCATACTTTTCCAGTCTGTAGTTTCAGCTGTAGCCCATTTAAGTTGTCCGGCTTGGTAACCAGAATCCTTTTCGGTGGTCATTTTAACCCAGCTGGCTACTTTTTCGTCGTAAGAAGTTGTTGAAGTGTTTTTAGCTGCTTGCTGGATTTTATCAACTGCAGCAGAAAAATCGGACATCTTTTTAAGCGATTCGGCACTGGTCCAGGCTTCTGCAATGGTTCCGCCCCATGAGGTGTGGATCAATCCGATCGGGATTTTTGTTTTTTGGTACACTTCGCGGGCAAAGAAATATGCTGTTGAAGAAAATTCGGCAATGTATTTTGGACTGCATTCCTGCCAGCCATTGTTGGTTACTTTAGCATCGTTTAATGCAACATTACTGGTAATATGTTCTACCTGTAGTAAACGGATATTGGGGAATTTAGCATCAGCAATTTCTTTTTCATAATTGCTGATTTTTCCCCAGCCAGCCAAAGGCATTTCCATATTGGATTGGCCTGAGCAGATCCATACATCACCAATAAGCACATTGTTAAGCACCAATAATTCTCCATCCGAAATGGTGATGGTATATGGGCCGCCATAACCTGGTGTGGCAACTTTAATTTTCCAGTTTCCATTAACATCAGCAATGGCACCATAATTAATTTTATTCCACGAGACATTAATTTTAACCGCTTTACCAGCAGTGGCTTTTCCCCAAATGGCCGCATTTGTTTTTTGCTGTAAAACCATATTATCGCTAAAAACCGATGGCAACAAAATTTTCGCCTGTAAAAACTGGAAACTGAAGAGTAATAATGTAATTAGATATATAGATTTTAATCTCGGGATGCTCATATTGACCTGTTTTTGGATGACTAGAAAGCGAATTTACATTTTCTGCAGGTCAACACCAATACATCCATCAGCACTTCGCAAATTTATGTTAAAAATGAGGCAAAATTCGTTTAATTGTTTGGGTAAGAATATCATTTTGCTTATTTTGCAGGTCTAAAAGAACAGCTCTGGGTTCAAGATCGAATTTGCCGGACGTTCCCTCAAATTACTGAATTAATGGTTAAGATTTTTATAGGCGGCCTTCCTGACAACATCCAAGAGATGGATTTGGCAATACTGGTTAGTCTTCACGGCAGGGTAGAAACAATTAAAATTGTGCGCGACAGGGCTACGGGCAAGTGTAAGGGTTATGCTTTTTTGGAAATATACAGTCTTCCTGATGCCAAAAACATTGTATCCACTTTAAATGATGAAACTTTTAAAGGCAACGTTATTACGGTTAAAATCTCGGAAGAGGACAGTACGGCTAAAGCAGCTAAACCAAAAACCAACCAGCCTTTTAAAAGTAAAAGACCAAGGTTACAGCGTTAATTTTTCTTTAAAGCTCTTTATTACATCCTTATTCTTTCAATTTTCTTTGCTTTTATAGCAACAAATATTGATCAATATTTGCTTTCTGTTAATTAGTTTTTGACGATAAACTTTTTTATCCGGTTCTAAACCTATATTTTGCCGTCACTGTTCCCATGCCCATTTAAAACAATCGACATAAACAGATATGGAAAATTATGCCATTGTAATATTTATTTTAGCAGTAATGATCGGTTTATCATCCATAGCCGATCATATCAAAATCCCCTATCCAATTTTATTGATTATTGCCGGTATAGCGGTCGGTTTTATACCTTCTCTCCCCCCTATTGATATTAATCCGGAGATTATTTTCCTGATTTTCTTACCGCCGTTACTGTACGATGCTGCCTTTAACATTTCCTTTAAAGAGTTTAAAACCAATATTAATACCATACTTACTTTGGCTATATCGCTGGTGTTTATAACCGCAGTTGGCATTGCTGTGGTGGCACATTACATGATTCCAGGAATGAGTTGGCCGGTATCGTTTGTATTGGGTGCCATACTTTCTGCTACAGATGCGGTTGCCGCCATGAGTATAACAAAGGGATTGGGCTTATCACATAAAACCAATACCATTTTAGAAGGAGAAAGTTTGGTTAATGATGCTTCTGCGCTGGTAGCATACCGTTTTGCCGTAGCCGCAGTAACAGGAACTGCTTTTGTATTTTGGAAAGCATCGTTAGAATTTGCGGTTTTAATGGCGGGAGGCTTTTTGATTGGTATGGTGATGTCGAGAATTTTAGCTTTTATCCTTAAAAGGATACATGATAACCACCTGGCAACCATTAGTTTTATGTTATTGATGCCTTTTGTTACCTATCTAATTGCAGAAGAGGTGCATGTTTCGGGTGTAATCGCAGTGGTTATATTAGGGTTGGGTATTTCGAGATTCAGCAACAAGGTTTTTCCAGAACAGCTTAAAAACCAGTCGAAAAATATTTGGGACATTATTATTTTTTTACTAAACGGCCTGATTTTTATTTTAATCGGTTTGCAGTTTCCCTATGTGTATAAAAACATCAACAGCGCTGATATTTTGCCTTATATTGGTTATTCTTTGGTGATTACCATTGTAGCTTTGTTACTGAGGATGGCACGTGTTTTTCTACAGCGGTTTAACCTTCAAAAGGCTTTTCAAAAAGGAAAACACAAGATTACAGAAGATGCTTTACTGGATTTTAAAAACAGTTTGATCATTAGCTGGTCGGGCATGCGTGGTATTGTTTCACTGGCTATTGCCATTGGATTGCCTGCAACTTTATCAGATGGAAGTGCTTTCCCACAGCGTAATGCTATTATTTTTATTTCGGTTGTGGTGGTACTTTTTACGCTTATCGGGCAGGGGCTTACTTTACCATGGTTGGTAAAGAAACTGGCGACGGAGGATGAAGGATAATTTTGTTTTTTAACCGCAAAGGGCGCGGAGAGCAATACGCAAAGATCACAAAGCTGGGCGACTAATTAATTCCATCATCCATCTTACATTTTCCATCATTTAACCACCGAGTTCACGGAGAAGAAATCACAGAATTCATAGAGATAAATAAACTTTGACAATCTTATAGGCACTGTGCACAAAAGATTGTCAAAGTAATTAATTGGACTTATTGCTTAATCATTAAGGAATCAAGGCAGTTAAGAAAACTTTGACAATCTTACAGGCACTGCACCCAATGATTGTCAATGTAATTAATTGGACTTATTGCTTAATCATTAAGGCGGTTAAGAAAACTTCGACAATCTTACAGGCACTGCGCCCAAAGATTGTCAAAGTAATTAATTGTTGATCTAAATGGCTTACCAATACACGCTGTAAAGGGCAACCAATAAACCGATAATTAATAATGCGCCAACGGCAAAACTGGTTGATGTTTTAAACATTTTTGCATCGATGGCCAGTCCTTTAGCTTCAGCCTTGGCTTTGTTGCTCAATAAACTGATGATTACCATACCAAAGATACAAAATATGAACACAAAACCCATACGATCTAAAAATGGAATTTCGTAAACGCCAACTGCGTTTTTAACTGAGAAACCACTTCCAGATAACCACGAAAGATCGGTAAGGTTAGGTAGAAATTTAAGGAAAATCGAAAGGGCAAAACCACCAATGGTTGCAAATAATGCGGCACCAGAAGTTGTTCTTTTCCAGAAGAAACCTAAAATAAACATGGCAAAAATACCTGGGGAAACAAAGCCTGTATATTCCTGAATGTATTGGAAACCACCTTTTTTATCGATACCCAGGTATGGCGCAATTACTACACCCAGGATCATGGCCACAACAATTGAGATTTTACCAGTTGTTACCAGGTTTTTCTCTGATGCTTCAACATTTAATACTTTCTTATAAATATCCAAAGTAAAAATGGTGGCAATACTGTTTGCTTTACCTGCCAGCGAAGCCACAACTGCAGCAGTTAATGCAGCAAAAGAAAGTCCTTTTAAACCTGCAGGCAGCAAGTTTAACAATACCGGATAAGCGCGATCGGGATTTACCGAACCGCCCTGAATCATTTCTGACTGGAAAGCACCATCTTTATACAATACATAAGCTGCAATCCCCGGAAGTACCACAATAATTGGCATTAATAATTTCAAGAATGCAGCAAAAAGAATCCCGCCACGGGCAGTTTCTAAATTTGCACCCAAAGCACGCTGGGTAATGTATTGGTTACAGCCCCAATAGTTTAAATTCACAATCCACATACCACCGACCAATACACTTAAACCTGGTAAATCGATATAATTTTCGTTATCCGGTTTTAAGATCATGTGGAAATGCTCTGATGCTTTTGAAGTCATTAAACTATAACCTTCGAAAATGCCTGAAGTACCGTAATGGGTAGAAACCAGGTTTAACGCCAGATAGGTAGTAGCTAAACCACCTAAAATCAGAAAAAATACCTGAATAACATCTGTATAACCGATTACTTTCATTCCACCTAGTGTAATAATGATGGCAAAAACAGCAATGGCATACATACAAAAACGCAGATCGAAACCTGAAATACTGCTTACAGCCAAGGCTCCTAAATAAAGGATTGAAGTTAAATTAACCACCACATAAAGTAATAACCAGAACACCGCCATAATCATCGCTACCGTTCCATTATAGCGCTGATGCAAAAATTGCGGCATCGTAGCGATTTTGTTTTTCAAATAAACAGGGATAAAGAATACCGCGACCACCACTAAGGTTAACGCGCCCATCCATTCGTAGGTTGCAATGGCCAATCCCATTTTAAAACCCGAACCACTCATACCGATAAACTGCTCAGCAGAAATATTCGATGCGATTAATGATGCACCAATGGCCCACCACGTTAGAGAGCCTTCGGCGAGAAAATAATCTTTAGAGCCTGTAGACTCAGATTTTTTCTTGTTGTAAATGTAGAGCCCGTAAGCGGCTACAATAACGAAGTAAATTGCAAATACAATGTAATCCTTCGTGTCTAATAAATTGTTCTTCATTGATTTATTTTGGTTAGTGTACCTGAGGTAATTTTATATTAATTGTATAAACTGGTTCCGTTATCGGTTTGTACCGTATAGGCATCTAATTTTAGTCCGAATTCTAACTGGTATTTAGCAGCCAGTTCTTCAACCAGATCAGCAATTTTTTCTTCTTTAACAATGTTAATGGTACAGCCACCAAAACCACCGCCCATCATCCTAGCGCCCAATACCTCATTAAGCGGTTTAACGGCATCAACCAAAAAGTCGAGTTCTTTACAACTCACTTCGTAATCTTTGCTCAAACCTTCATGTGTTTCGAACATCAGTTTACCCAGGCCTTCCAGGTTTCCGTTTTCCAATTGCTCTGCAGCAGTAAGTAAACGGCCAATTTCTTTTACCACGAAACTACATTTGGTGTACACCTCTAAATCTTTCGGTTTAACATAAGTTTCTAACATGCTTAAATCAACATCACGGAGTGTATTTACATTCGGATAATGTTCTTTAACCCAGGCAACCCCTTGCTCGCATTGTGCCCTTCTTTTGTTATAGGCAGAATCGGCCAGTGCATGTTTTACATTGGTATTTAATAGCAGCAGTTTATAACCATCCAGTTTTAATGGAATATAGATGTGTTTCATCGATCGGCAATCGAGCATAATGGCCTGATCCTTTTTACCAAACACTGAGGCAAACTGGTCCATAATGCCGCAGTTAACCCCTGCAAAAGTCTGTTCTGCTTTTTGGGCAATTAAAGCAATATCCATCTTCGGAACGGAAAGCGAAAAAAGCTGATCGAGTGCAAAACCTGTAGCACACTCAACCGCAGCTGAAGATGATAAACCGGCACCTAAAGGCACATCGCCATCGATATAAAAGTTAAAACCACCTAATTTATAACCTCTTTCTTTTAACTGATCAGCCACGCCTAAAATGTAATTGGCCCAGCTGTTTTCTGATTTTTTTAAATCTTTTACAGAGGAAATATCAAATTGCTGATAGCTTTCTGAAAATAAATGGATTTCATCATCTTCTCTTTTTGAAATAGCTACATAAATAGCCTTATCAATAGCGGCCGGCATTACAAAACCACCATTATAATCGGTGTGTTCGCCAATAATGTTAATCCTTCCGGGAGAGCGCACCAAAATCGGTTCAGCGTTGAAAAGTTTTTTAAATGTATTTTTTAAATGTTGTGCATTCATTATCAAATATTTTTAGTCTTCAGTCTTGCTGATTTTATAGTGTACGGTAGACATTTCCTTTAAGCGGTTGGCTGCAAATTCAGGTGTAATATCACGCTGAGGATTCGCCAGCATCTCGTAACCCACCATAAATTTCTTAACAGTTGCCGAGCGCAACAATGGTGGATAAAAATGCATGTGCCAGTGCCATTCAGGGTAATATCCGTTGTTTACCGGCGTTTGGTGCATGCCTGCAGAATATGGGAATGAGGTTTCGAAAAGGTTATCGTATTTGGTTGTGAGTACTTTAATTGCCCCGGCCAATGATTTCTTTTCTGCTTCGCTAAACAATTTGATGCTGTTTACATGGCGTTTGCTAATAATCATGGTTTCATAAGGCCAAACTGCCCAAAAAGGCACCAGTACCACAAAATGATCGTTTTCAAATACAATACGCTCATTTTTTTTCAATTCCAGCTTTAAATAATCGGCCAATAAACTTCTCCTGTGAATGGCGTAGTAAGTTTTCTGACGTTCAGTTTCTTTGGCAATTTCTAACGGTATATCGCCCTGCGACCAGATCTGCCCATGCGGATGGGGATTGCTACAACCCATTATATCTCCTTTATTCTCAAAAATCTGGATGTATTTAATCCAATCGTTTTCGGCAAGGCTATTGAATTCGTTTTGCCAAACATTTACCACTGCGGTGATGGCTTCCACACTCATTTCTGGCAGTGTAAGGTTATGCTTTGGACTAAAACTGATTACCCTGCAAAGTCCGCGCTGATTATTGGCAACCAATAAATCATTCTCGTTCATATTTCCTGCAGGGGTGTCTTCCAACAAGGCTGCAAAATCATTATTAAAGACAAAGCTTTCGGTATAGTCAGGGTTGCTATCGCCATCTGCCCTGCCATTGCCCGGGCATAAATAACATTTAGGATCGTATTCGGGGCGGTTATCGGGTGCTAGCGCTTCAACCTTACCCTGCCAGGGCCTTTTAGTACGGTGTGGGGAAACTAAAACCCACTCTCCGGTTAATATATTTAACCTGGTGTGCGGGTTACTGTCGAGTTCGAATGTCTGGTTCATCTTATATTTTCAATTGGTTAGAAAAAGGAAGTCATTTTACTTCGCCCGTCTAAACCGCCAAATTATAAAATTAATATTAATTGTCAAATAGACAATTAATATTAATTTTTATATTCGTGAAAAATTGAACATATTAAGGCCTTTAAACCTCTTATAAAAAATGATTGAATATTCCAGACAGCCGCATTACCTTGTTGCTGTTGATTGTATCGTATTTGGATTTGATGGCGAGCACCTTAAAATTCTTCTTGTAAAACGCGGTTTGGAGCCCGAAATAAATAAATGGAGTTTGATGGGCGGTTTTGTTGGTGCTGATGAAAGCCCTGACGATGCCGCGAACAGGGTATTAAAAAAAATGACGGGTTTGGAAGGCGTGTACCTGGAACAGCTGCAAATTTACGGCGAACCTAAGCGCGATCCGATAGAACGTACGCTTTCTGTTGGTTATTTCGCCCTGATCGATATCCATAAATATGAAGCGCAGTTAAATGACGATTATGAGGCAGAATGGTTTTTGATCAACGACAGGCCTAAACTGATTTTCGACCATAATGAAATGGTTGCAGATGCAAGGAAAAAACTGAGGTACAAAGCAGCCCTCCACCCCATTTTGTTCGAAATGTTGCCTAAAAAATTTACCATTCCGCAATTGCATATCCTTTTTGAAGAGGTAAATGATACCAAGATTGATACCCGGAATTTCAGCCGTAAGATTACTTCAACGGGATTGTTGATTAAACTAGCTGAAAAAGATAGAACAGGCTCGAAAAAAGGCGCATTTTATTTCAAACTGGATAAAAAGAAATATGCTGCCAATGCACAGGCCTTTTTAAACCTGATGCCCAATCTGAAAGTTTAGGTTTTACTTCTGGTTGTGCTATAAAAGGTAAAACAAAAGCAAAGCATTATTCCTTTGCTTAGGTAGTTTATACCTCAAATATGGCAAAGCACAAAAAAAGACCTTTTCAACCCATAGAAAACTATGGCGTTATCGGCAATTTAAAAACCGTTGCACTGGTTTCGCTGCAGGGATCAATCGATTTTTTGTGTGCGCCAAGATTTGATTCGCCTACCGTTTTTGCCTCCATGCTCGATTCGGAAAAGGGCGGTTATTTTTCAGTTGAACCACAATTGGAAAACTGTACCAGCAAGCAACTTTATTTGCCAGGTACAGCGGTACTCCTCACTCGTTTTTTCGCTGACCAGGGCATTGCAGAGCTTACGGATTATATGCCTTTATCAAAGGAAATAGATTTTCCAAGTGCCATTGTAAGGCAGATCAAAGCCATCAGGGGCAGTATTACTTTTAAAGTTTTTTGCGTACCGAGTTTTGGTTATACCAAAAGTACCCATACTGCTCAGCATGAAAAGGATGAACTGGTATTTTTTTCCAAAGCTGAAAAAATCACGGTTAAATTGAAGGCAGATGTTCCCCTGCACATCAAAAAGGATACGGGTTATGCAGAATTTACGCTTGAGGAATCGGGAATGGCGCATATCATCATGGAAATTATTGATGAAAAGCAATCAGCAGCTGAATTAAAACATTATATCACGCACGGTTACCGCAAAACCGTTGATTATTGGCGGGAATGGATCAACCAGACGACCTACAAAGGGCGTTATGATGAAATCATCAGGAGATCGGCGATCACCCTCAAACTCCTTACTTCAGCAGAATTCGGTTCGGTAGTAGCCGCACCAACTTTTGGACTGCCCGAAACCATTGGCGGGGACAGGAACTGGGATTACCGTTTCACCTGGATCAGGGATGCGGCTTTTACCATGTATGCTTTTTTAAGACTCGGCTTTTTTGACGAAGCTACTGCATTTATGGACTGGATATTTAACCTATGCCAGAAAGCAGACCTTCAACTGGTGTACCAGATAGATGGAAATGCGAAAATAAAAGAAGCAGAAGCGGATCAGTTTGAAGGTTACCATTCATCTAAACCTGTTCGAATTGGCAATGAAGCGGCGATTCAGTTGCAGATCGATATATATGGCGAACTGATTGATACGGTGTATATTTACAATAAATCGCACAAACCGATTACCTACGAATTCTGGACATTGATTGAAAAACAGGTTGAATGCGTAATTAAACAGTGGAAGAAACCCGATCATGGAATCTGGGAAATCAGAAGTGAGAAAAAGGAATTCTTACATACGCGTTTGATGTGCTGGGTAGCATTGGACAGGGCGATTAAAATTGCCGAAAACCGATCGTTCCCCTACCCTGAAAGTGAATGGCACAACATCCGCAGCGAGATTTACGAAGATATTTACCATAATTTCTGGAATAAGAAACTGGGGGCCTGGGTACAGTATAAAGGTGCTACACATGTAGACGCGAGTGCGCTGCTGATGCCTTTAACACATTTTATTTCGCCATTAGAACCCCGATGGCTCTCTACCATGAAAGCAATTGATGAAGAACTGCTGTTGGATGTACTGGTTTACCGCTATAAAAACGGCATGACCAAAATAGACGGATTAGATGGAGAAGAAGGTACTTTTAACCTATGCTCGTTCTGGTTTATAGAAGCACTGGCCAAAAGCGGGGAAGTGGAACGTGCCGTAGAAAACTTTGAAAAGATGATCGGTTATTCCAACCATCTTTTATTGTTTAGTGAAGAATTAGGCAGAAAGGGTGAACATTTAGGCAATTTTCCCCAGGCTTTTACCCATCTGGCTTTAATTAGTGCAGCTGTTGAACTGAATAAACAACTAAGTCGCGAAACTGCATAGTTTATTGTTCTTCGTAGTGATAAGTTAAACCGCCATCCACAAAATAAGTTGATCCGGTAACATAAGCAGCTTCGTTTGAAGCGAGGAAAGCCACCACATTAGCTACTTCTTCCACTTTACCCATCCTTTTTAAAGGAATGTTCTGTAATACTTTTTCCAATTGTTTTTTATCTTCCAATAAATCCTGATTGATAGGTGTAGAAACGGCTCCTGGTGCTACATTGTTGATCCTGATATTGAAAGGGGCTAATTCTGTAGCCAGATTTCTCGTCAGCATTCTCAAACCACCCTTACTGGCACAATAAGCTGCAAAATGTGGAAATACAATTTCTTCATGCACCGAGCTCATGTTAATTACCGTACCTGCTATTTTATGTTTACGGCAATAGTTTACAAAAGACTGGATCCCGAAAAAAACACCTTTTAAATTGGTATCCATTACCAGGTCGTAATCTTCTTCAGTTACTTCCCAAAAATCGGCCTTCTTCTCTACACCTGCATTATTGATCAGAATATCGAGCTGACCAAATTCTTTCACCGCATCGTTTACCAGTTTAATGGCTTCTTTCGCCTTACTTAAATCGGCAGCTAGAAATACCGCTTTCTGTCCCATTTTTTCGATCTGGGCAATCAGTTTTTCACCACGTTCATCAAATTTATGTCCATTTAAAATAACATTACAGCCTTCGCTAGCTAATTTTAAGGCACATGCAGCACCAATTCCCTGACTGCTTCCGGTAATTAAAGCAACTTTATTTTTGAAACGATCCATATCTATATTTTATAATAGATAAAGAAATTTAAGCGGAATATGTTTGAAGAAAATAGCATTAAAACGGTGTTGATTTAAAATAAGTTACCCTAAAATCGACCGGAAATTAACAACTAAATCGTTATGATTAATACAGAAAACATAACTTCTTAAATAAAACACCGTTATACGTGTAATCATTTATTAGTATGTTTGGGCAACAAACACACAATAAACTTAAATTAATCTTAAAACATGAACATTACCAAAAATCTCCTATTTACTACGCTTATTGCTTTGGGTACGCTTACCATGTATTCTTGTAAAACCAAAAAACTGGTGGCAAAACCAGCTCCGGCTCCTGTTGAAAAACCAAAGCCACCTGTTGAAGAGAAAAAACCAGCACCTGAGCCAGAACCAGAAAAACCAGAACCAATTGAAAAACCAAATTTTAATTTAGATAACATCCAGTTCGAATTTAACTCATTTGTGCTTAAAACTTCTTCATTCCCAATTTTGGATAAAGCAGTAATGGAAATGAAAAAATCGCCTGATACCAAATTTGTACTTAACGGTTATTCATCTGCAGAGGGTACCCCTGAGCATAACATGTCGCTATCTATCGACCGCGCAAATGCTGTAAAATCTTATTTTGTTAATGCGGGTTTAAAAAGCGAAAACTTTACCATTGTGGGTCATGGTGATAAAGATCCAATCAGTGCAAATACGACTGAAGAAGGCAGAATCCTGAACCGTAGAACTGAAATTAAGGTTCAGAAGTAAGGATAAAGAATAATTAATAAGACTATTTAAACCCCGCAGATTTTAAAAACCTGCGGGGTTTAAATTTCACAATTTATTACTAAAACCACTAAAATACCTATCAATTTTAGTTTGGAAAGCAGTTGTAGCAGCATTTGGCTTAGTGCAGTCCTGCCACCGCTTCTGCCGCTGAAAAATCGGCATCTCGCTAAGGTCAGGTTTAGTTGGCCGCCATTGTGCAACTATCCATGATCTATAAACCCGATAGAAAGCGGTATTCCGATTTTTCATTGGAATTTAGCAAAGAGCGGGGCTGAAAACCCCTATAAAAAACTGAACTTCCATTTCCAAAAAAAAATCCAGCAGTTTTTTGACTTTAGATTAGTAACCTTAGATTACCCTTGTTTAACATCAGAATGGCCAAGGTTCATACATGGATTCACTTCATCACGGATAAGCTGTTTTAATTCTTTAATCTCCGGAAAGCGCTGCATCTGTTTCCTGTCGAAAATCAATTTTTCATTCACGGTTATTGTAAACACACCCGAGGTTTCACTTGGCAATAAAGTCACGCCTTTTAATTCATCTACAAAAGTTGTTAAAATTTCCTGCGCCATATATGCCGAACGCAACAACCAGCCACATTTGGGGCAATAAGTGATGTTTATGATTGGTTTTTCCATGGATTCTTTTTTTACAAGAATACGTAAAGTAATGGAAGATGTAAGATGGAAAGGGGTGATGAAAGTTAATAATCAATATGCACAAATCAGACAAATGACTTTGACAATCTTTTTTTGCTCAATACCCGGAAGATTTTCAAAGTTTTCTTATCTACCTTAATTCCTTAATGATGAATAAATTAATCAAAAAATTAGGATTCGAATACCTGAAATTTGAGGTGTAAAATAAAGCTGCGATCTCAGCGCCTTCTCTTCGAGCCTTTGAGGTAAAAAATGGAAGAAGTCTGATTAACCTTTATCTTCTCTTTTCCCGATCGGGCCTAAAAATAATATAGAAAACAAATATTCCTGCCAACAGAAAAACAATACCTAAAATTAAATTTGCCCTATCATCCATATTAAAGCAACACCACGATGCTCAAATAGTTGGGATTAATTACACAACCTGAAGGAGTATTTGAGTAACACTGAACAAAATGAACTAAACAAGTTTTAAACTAACATGTTATTAAAACAGAAAAGGGGTATCCACATCCATGTTTACCCCATTTCAAATTACTCCCGTGTTAGAGGAATTATAAAGACATCAACAAAGCACATTTTGTTTGCTTTATCTTGATTATCATACAATAAAAATCTCAATAAGAGGTTAAAATCAATAATAACAACTGGTTATTTCAAACTATTTTCCTTCAATGGAATTTTAAACCAGAATTCAGAACCTTCCCCTTCTTTACTGTTAACGCCGATTTCGCCACCATGTCTTTCAACAATTTCTGCAGAGATATATAAGCCAAGGCCTAAGCCAGAAAAACTGTGCGATGAAGCTTCCACCCTGAAAAACCGATCGAACACAAACTGCGATTTATCTTTAGGAATGCCAATACCGTAATCCTGAACGGAAACTAGCAGGTAATCCTGCTCGGTTTTTGCCCGCACTACAATCTTGTCAGCACCTGGTGAATATTTAATGGCATTGGAGATAAAATTACTCAGCACCTGTTCAATACGGTTACGATCTGCGTGTACCTCCACATCGGTAATTTCCTGTACAATATCATGTCCGTGCATACTCTCCTGCAGGCCATCAATGGCATCTTCAATTACCCCGGCTATATTAAAATCAGAGAAATTAAAAGTCATTTTACCAGCCTGTATTTTGGTTACGTCCAGTAAATCTTCCACCAATGCGGTCAGTTTTCCGATTTGACGGTTCGCCTTATCTACAAATTCATAAATCTTTTCGAATTTCTGCTGTTCAGCCATTCTTAAGGCAAATTGTAAAAAGCCTTTGATACTGGTAATAGGGGTTTTGAGTTCGTGACTGGCAATACTCATAAACTCATCTTTACGGTGCATCAACTCTTTTGTTGCCTGTTGCGCTTTCATTAAATCGGTTACTTCAAAACCAAAGAAAGCAATGCCATCAATCAGGCCCTGATCAGAAAATACCGGATTTAATATAATATCGAACCATTTTTCAACCGATTTACCAGTAGTTTTATTTACCTGATCGATACGGTAAGCATTGGCCACATAAGTTTCGCCAGTTTGCAACACACGCTTTTCAATGTCCAATAGTTCGGACGATTCGAATTTAGAACCATTGCCTATCCTGGAGTGACCGATATAATCGTTCCCGCCATCAAATGTTTTAAAGGCTTCGTTCACAAATTCGTATTTAAGCCCTTTACCCCTGCGAATGGTGATTAATGCAGGTGCGTTTTTAAAAATGCTATAAAACTCGTCCTGTTGTTTTTTTATGAGTTTTTGAAGCTCAATACGTTTTTTCTCGGTATGTTTTTGTTTACTGATGTCAATCACATAAGTTACGGCACCGTTTGGTACTTCCTCATCGAGCAGTGCAGAACCAACTAAAACATCTACAGGAACCCCATCTTTATTAAGGTATTGTTTTTCGAAAGGCGGACAAAAGCCTTCTTCTTTTAATAATTTAGCGGATATTTTACTGATCGGCATAAAAGCTTCAGGGGTAATCTGCATCCAATCAATATTTCCATTTTCGAAATCAGACCGTGTGTAGCCCAATAATTTCAAGAAAATATCATTGGCATCATCTATCCTTCCGGTTTCGGTATTGCTAAACAAAATCCCGATGACATTGGATTCGAAAATCTTTCTGAATTTACGCTCAGTGGAGTTTAGTTTCACCTCGGTATCAACCAGTTTCGAAATATCCACAATAGAGCCTACCATTCGGTAAGGCGTTTGCAGGTCATCCAATAAAATACTTCCACGATCAAGCAATGTAGCATAAGTGCCGTCGGCTTTTTCTAAACGGTACTGTGCAGACCATTGCGTTTCGTTGTGGTTAATGGCATCGTAAACACTGGTTTTTACCCGTTCGCGGTCATCCGGATGGATTTTATCAAACCAAAAGGCAATATTTTGGGTTTCCAAATCTTTTTCATAACCAAACATGCTGGTAAAATTGTCGCTTCGCCACATGGTGTTATGCGCTAAGTTCCAGTCCCAAATGGTATCATTTGTGGCATGCGATACGAGGTTGAAACGTTCTTCACTTTCGGAAAGTTTCATGGTACGTTCTTTTACCTTCAACTCCAGATCAGCGTTAAGCTGACGCAGGTTTTCGCGTGTACCCAATAGTTCGTTATAGTTTTTCTTCAGCTTCTGTTCAGCCAGCTTTTGCTGACTGATATCAGTTATGGTGGCTACGAAACCATCAGACATTTTTACGGCAATGAGCTGGCACCATTGTTCTTTAGAAAGCTGTAGCTCTGTTTCGAGCACTTTTCCGTTTTCTACAACACCAACATATTTATTAAACAGGTTACTTACAGCCAGTTCTGGTATCATTTTTACCAGCCTGGCTCCAGTTAATTCTCCTTTATTTTTATTTAAAATGCTCAGTGCAGAATCATTAAAGGTGCTGCATTCAAAATCTACAATAAAATGTTTGGCATCCCTAACTGCCCTGAAAGCCAAAATACCATTTAAACTGGCATTGAAAACGCCACTGATGATGTTGTTCAGTTCGGTAATTTTCGAAATATCAACGAAAGAGATTACCACGCCATCCACACGCTTATCTTTCCTTAAATAAGGCATAATACGCATCAGGCAGCGGGTACTGTTCTTCAGCTGTACTTCTTTTTCGATGATCTGACCGTTTAACAATACTTTTCTGATATCACCGGTAAAGCTTTCCGCCTTGATATTATTCGAAATGTGCTCTATTGAACGGCCAATATCTGCTTCAATCAGGTTCACCATACTGATGGCAGCAGGGTTAAATTTGCGGATAATCATTCCGGCATCCAGAAAAATCTGACCGATGTCGGTACTCCTGAAATAGTTGTCCAGATCATCATTCAGCTCAATCAGTTCTTTAATTTTAAGCTGATGCTCGGTGTTCAGGGTATGAAGCTCCTCATTAAGGGATTGTAACTCCTCATTGCTGGATTGCAGCTCTTCGTTAGCCGAAAGCAGTTCTTCGTTACTGGATTGAAGCTCCTCATTGGTGGTCTCCATCTCTTCAACGGCCATCTGCAGGTTCGAACGGGTTTCGTTCAGTTCGGCTTCGAGCTCAAAAACATATTCGGATTGCGTAGCATCATGAAAACCGGGCAATGCCAGTTCATCTTTACCGGCAACAATTTCCAAAACATGTTCGGCAAAAACAACCATGGTAAAACCATTGGTATTGGCTGGATCAGACGGTACGACAGAGATATTAACAAATACATTATCCTTAAAACGGATCTTTTTTAAGGCTACTTTTTTATTTTCTTTCCAGGCTTTTCTCAGTCCTGTATTAAGCACTACCGATACCTCTCTGGGTACCATTTTTAAGATATTCAGCTCAATGCTTTGCTCAGGCAGGGATAAATACTGACGATAATCGCCAACAGCATCCTGCATAATATAGCCCTTATCTATAAATACCGCAACATAACCGAGATCTGTAGAAAGAAAATCGGCCAGGCGTTTTTCTAAAGGACTTTGTATAATATCGGTATTGCTTCCTTTTTTACGTTCTTGTCCAAGGGCCGTCCTTGAACCTGTATTATAGGTATTGTAAGTAGAATAATTTATTTTTCCTGTTTTCTGATAGATTTTTGATTTACCCGAAATTTCAGTCAACCCTGCTTTCATTGAAGATGCTGTTTCACTTGATCCAAGGAACAGGTAACCATTGGGCAGAAGTGAAAAATGGAATATCGAAAGAATTTTTTCCTGAAGGATGTTATTTACGTAAATGAGCATGTTCCTACAGGTAACAAGATCATTTTTTATAAACGGTGGCGATTTTATAACATCATGTTTGGCAAATACCACTTGCTTACGCAAACTCGCAGTTACGCTGATGAATTTACCATCCTGTACAAAGTATTTTTTGAACAGACCGGCCGGAATTTCTTTTTTTACGCTAAGCGGATACTGGCCTTTTGAAGCAATTTCGATGCTTTTTTCGTCGATATCGGAAGCAAATATTTTAATTTCGATCTTTTTACCCGAGCGGTCTACACAATCGTTAACCATTGCCGCAACAGAATAAGCTTCTTCTCCGGTGCTACAGGCGCAGATCCAGATTTTGATGACATCACCATCCTCTTTTCTTGATACAATATCCTGTAAGGCATATTCGCTCAGCTGTTTAAAAGCCTGTTCATCCCTAAAAAATTTGGTTACACCGATCAGAAAATCCTGAGCTAAAATTTTCACCTCATGCTCATTCCCGCGCAAAAAGGCCACATAACGGTCTAACTTTTTAATCCCCCTCTCATTCATTCTCCGGCCAATACGCCTGATAATGGTGGGTGTTTTATACAGGTTAAAATCGTTTCCGCTACTATTGTGAACCAGCTTAAATATCTCATCAAGCAGTTCTTCATTTACTTTACCATTTTCGAGAACTTTAACAGGTTCTTCATTCACATAACTAAAAAGTTCTTCCTGCATGCGTGAAGGAACCATTACATGATCGGCATTGCCTGATGCAATGGCTGAATTGGGCATACCGTCGAATTTGGCAGATGCGGGATCCTGAACGATCACCATTCCTCCGTTTTCTTTAATGCTCTGGATGCCTTTAGTGCCATCAGTGCCAGTTCCCGATAGGATAATGGCAATGGCCTTTTCCTTTTTATCTTTGGCCAGGGTATATAAAAAATGGTCTATTGCTGTATTTGGTGCTTTAACCTGCGATTTATCGGCCAGTCTCAACCTCCCCTTTACCAAAGTCATGAGTTTGTTATTGGGGATGATATACACACAATCTTGCTGAATGGCCATATCATTTGCGGCTTCAAACACCTTCATGTGGGTATGTTTGCCTACCAATTCTACCAGTAAACTCTTATAATCAGAAGAAAGGTGCTGGATTACAACAAAGGAAAAACTAGAGTTCGCGGGCATGTGGTCGAAAAATTCGTGAATAGCCTCTAAACCACCTGCAGAGGCACCAATGGCCACAATATATTTATCGTAACGCTTATTCAATACCAGATCCTGCTTTTCCTTTTCCTGCTTTTTTTCCATCAGGTTAATTATAAAGTTGCTTTGTTCTAAATTCAAATATAAAATTCCTCAATGATTCGGCAATCTCCAGTTCATTGTTGTTCCACGGCAATGATTGACCATAAACCGTTTGCAACCAAAGTTTAAACGAATTTCGTGGGTGATAGTTTTTCCCATCCTTATCAAAATTGATGACCTGCTCAGGATCTCCACCCCATTTAATTTCTCTTATTACCTCAGGACGAAAACAGATTACATAATCGCCACTTCTTTCATCAACCGGGATGACCAAAATGCCGCTTCCTATTTGTTCATAAGCCTTGGCTTCTTCATATACTTCGCTGAGGTAGCTACTCGAAAAAACCTTTTCAGTACCTTTTCCTTCAAGCCATAACATCAGGTTATACACTTCGCTTTTATCAGGAGTATCACCAAGGTATTCCAGGCGATTTCCAATCTTTACCACCGCTCCACCAGCATTAAACAAAGAAAGTATATTTAGGTTTTTGTCATCCAGCAATCCTTCGATAATATCATCTTTAGCATATATAAAATCAGTAATGGCAGTTCGCTTTTCTAATCTGGAGGCCGATTGATTATAATCTTCCAGATTTAAAATGGCCGCAATTCTATTCGAAATCTCTACGGAGAGCCATTCGAAAAGATAACGCATATCTACATTGGGGAAGTTTGGCCCGATATGATGACATGAAATCAAACCCCAAAGTTTGCCTTCGCGCAAAACCCTGATCGACATGGACGCGCTTACATTCATATTCTGCATATACTCCAGGTGCACCGAAGCCACACCACGCAAATTACAATCAGAAAGATCGATAAAGGCATTGGTTAAAGGATTGATCACCGGATATAACCGAACAGGTTTATAATTGCGGTTTGGAATAAGCCTGAAAGGATTTTTAAGATAAAGTGCCCTGGCTTGCCTGGGCACATCAGAGGCTGGAAAGGTTTGTCCAAGGTAACTTTCTAAAGCTCCCGAAATTTCTTCAGCAATTACCGTCCCATTCCAATTGGCATCAAATTGATACATCCTAACCCCATCAAAGCCAGAAACTTCCCGCAATTGTTTAATGGCTACCTTACACACTTCATCTAATGTTGAAACGCTTTCCATAGCTGAAATAAACTGCCTTACTTCCTGAAAAACATCCGAAAAGCTTTTTTGTCCATCTTTTAACGAAGCTTCTATTTCAAGTAGGGAATAATCACTTTTAATATGGATCAAACCATCAAATGATAATGATTCGCCTTCATTTTCAATTGCCAAACTCAATGGGATCCTATCTTTTGCCTTGCCATTGATGAGTTTGGTAATATTTTCTACATCATGGCTGCTGATAAAAGAAGACAAATGTTTATTCACCATCTGTGCTGGGGCCTGACCGGTAATGAGGTTCAGGTTTTCGCTGACCTGAATAATGTTCAGGGTTTTATTATCGAGAACCAGCAGGTATCCGTAGTCCTGAATGGAGTTAATGTGGTGTATGGGCAGGTTTCCGCAGAATTCTGCATCATAGTTTCGTATTTCTGACATTTCCGACTATCGTTGATGGCTAAGCTTGTGAGGGGAAAACACAAGATTCCATTTTTTAACAATTATACTGCCAACAAATTTACATTTTGAGATAATTTCTATTATGATCAATTTTCAATGGCATATTATGGCTAAAATATAAATTAAGGGCTTTACTGAAAGAAAAAACGTAGAAATAATATCAAAGAAACAACCTTAAGGAATGTCATTTTAAATCTTATGAAAGACTGAAAAATCCATAAAATCAACTTTTGTACGCAAAACAGCCCTTAATCTGTCTCCAATGGCCGCCTAAAATTAGATTCTTCAGGGCTAACTTTATGGTATAACCTAAAATATATGAAAAGCGAAAATATTTTAACAGCAAGTGTTTCGATTAACAAACCGATTGAACTGGTTTGGAAACTTTGGAATAAAGCCGAGCACATTGCCAAATGGAATGCTCCATCGGCAGATTGGATCAACAAAAAGATTGAGAACTACCTGGTTGAAGGAGGGGAATTTTTATATGCCATGGTTAAAAAAGATGGCAGCGAAAAGTTCGATTTTAAAGGAACCTATACCGAAATTATTTTGCACAAAAGCCTTTCATACACGTTGGATGATGGCAGAAAAACAACCATTACTTTTACAGGAAACGAGCCTGTTAATTTAACCGAAATCTTTGAGCCCGTTACAGGTCTTGATTTGACTATGCAACAGGAATTTTGCCAATCGGTATTGAACAAGTTTAAAGTCTACGCTGAGCAGTTGTAGCCGTTTTCTTTACTGGTTTCTTCCTTTTTTTCCACCAGATGATAAAACCGGTGACGGGTAAGCTCGCCGCAATTAAAGCCGCTAGGAAGGAAACAATTTTGTTAGGCATTCCCAAAAGCCTACCGGTATGCAGGTCGTAATTAGTGGCTTCAATCAAATCAGCCCCGTTAAAATCTTTATACAGTTTCGCCCTTACTATTGCTCCTGTAGCTTCTTCGTAAAAAAAAGTATTCTGATTACGTGCCCATCGGTAAGGGTAGATCATCCTTAACCTAAGTTCTCCCTTTCCACGTACCGAAAAACTGGTAGAAACGGCACCTGGATATTTAATTTTAGCCTCGGTATAAATTTTATTGTAGCGTAAAGGCAACGGATCGATCTGTAAAGGTTTAGCCGCAACAACGGCTTTTCCTTGCCCTAATTTAGTTCCTGTAAAAAAACTTGCTGTATTTTTAACGCTTTTAAAAGCAAAATATAAACCACTTAAAGCAGTAACCAGTAATACAATTGAAGCATAAAAGCCCAATACATTATGCAGATCGTAATTAAGCCTTTTAAAGGAAGCTTTTCTTTTAATCGTTAACGATTGTTTTAATAAACGCATCTGCCCCGGGAACCAAAGTACCAACCCGGTAATGAGCATCAGCACAAAAATAACCACCGACCATTGCATGATAAACTCACCTGTTTTGCCCAGCAATAATGAGGTGTGGATATGTTCTACAACTTGAAGCCAGTCTTCACCACCTTTTTTTACTAGTGATGCATCATAAGGATTAAAATAGTAAACAGCAGCTTTTTTAGTGGTAATTTCTACTGTTGCATTTGGTATGGCATCTTCAATCCTGATTAACCTTAATTTATCTTTTGGAGAAAGTTTTTCAAAACTGGAAATAACCTTATCCAACCCCACAAAAGGCTTCTGCTGAAGCGTTACATAACGGAAATCTTTTTGCGTATAATCCCGGATCTCTTCTTCAAAGATGTAAAGCGCGCCGCTAATGCTGATTATTATTACCACCAGGCCAGTTGCCAGACCTAACCAAAGGTGAATGTTCCTGATGGCATTTTTAAAGTTTCTGTTCTTCATGGCTTAAAAAGCGTAACCCAGGGATAGGTTAAATCTACGTCCATTTCCCCGCACATAATTTACATTGCTACCATAAAACTGAGATATAGCAGGATAATAAACTTTATTCAAAAGGTTTTCTACACCCAGCGATAATTTTAAAGCTTCTGTAAATTGATAAACCGTAGCAATATTAAATAAATTGTATGCCTTTACAGGTCCTTCACCAATAAGATATTTACCAGCCGCATTGGTTTTAAAACGGTCGCGGTTTCCTACACGCATCCAGTTTACATCTACACTGAGGTTTTTAACACCTGAATATTTAAAGTAAACGGTCGTTTTTGATGGCGGGATCCGTGTGGTATTCAGGTACACATCTTTTTCGCCGTTATAATTGCCATCATTATCAACATCGCCTTTTCCTTCAACCTGTGCATAGTTACCTCCAATGCTCAGAGCAGGTAAAACCTGGTAATCTGCCTGGATTTCAAACCCGTAAACACGTTCGGGGATACGCTGAGAAATATAGGTCCCGTTAACCTCTAAAAGATTGGCGCCTAGTTTTGATGTACTGTAATAATATGCAGCACTGAAATTCAGCTTTTCAATGGTACTGCTGAAACCTGCTTCATAGTTGTTTACAATAATAGGCTTGGTTTCTAACTGAGATAAAGTATTGCTTTTTGCCGCCCTCAATACCCTTCCTAACTCGAACACCGAAAATGACTGTGCATAACTCAAAAAAGGGTTAAAGAATTTGAATTTAGAATAACGCGCACCTGCATTAAAAACTAAGGCATTGTAGTTTAATTTACCACCTTGAACAGCAATACTTCCGGCACCATTAGCACCAGTAGCCAAAGTATTAAAATCATCAACATCAATATTGATGTTTTCTACCCTTAAACCTCCCTTAATGGTTAAATCGTTAATCAAAGTTGCAGAAGCCTGTAAATAAGGTGCAAAGTTGACCATATTCATATCAGGCACCCATAAACGGCCATCGGTTAAGCTTTGTGCGGTTTTATCATTCATTAAATCCAAACCATAGTTAAATTGCATCGGCACTTGCGCTGTAAGGTTAAATGGCGTATTTAAATTAACCCTGGCTCCTTTTTTGGTTGAAGTAATGGCTGATTGACCGCTCCCGAAAAATGATGCTGAGTTAGAATAAATGGTATAAAAATCCTGGTAGTATACATTAGCCGTTAAATCGGTTTTACCGAAAATCTGCTGGTTGGTATATTGTAAATTGGCATTGTGGTTAAATCTTGTTCCTTCATCTTCACCCAATCTTGTTCCAAAAATTCCGATGGCCGGCGATTGTCCGTAAACACCATCTTTGGTTATATATTTAGAATGCTGCCTTGAACTGAAATAATTATACATCACCTGCAGACGTTGCTTTGCCGTAAAATTATAACCTAATTTCACGAAACCGTTATAAGATTTAGTTTCTCCCAAACCGTATTCGGGCGAAATCACCAAACCATCCGCATCACGAAAAACACCGGTTTTTTCGAACATTCCGCTTACCAGGTAATCGAATTTACCAGTTTTGCCATAAAGCTGTTGCGAAAAACGGTAACCTATCGTGCTATCGCCTTTTAAATTTCCGGTAATCCCGGCCTGCGTGTAACCCCCGAATGATTTGCCTTTATCGGCTTTTTTGGTAATATAGTTGATCAATCCACCTTCTGCTCCATTTCCATAAATCGCTGTTGCACCTTTAATTACCTCAACACGTTCAATAACCGAAGGATCGATACTGCGGATATCTCTTCCACCAGCCCTTAATGGCGTAGACTGTGGAATACCATCTATCAGCACCAATACATTTCTACCACGCAAAGTCTGACCTGAATTACCAGTCTGATTGGTAGAAAGCCCTAAACCAGGAACACTATAAGAAAGTATATTGGCCAAATTCGGACTAATGGTTGATTGGGTATTTAATTCTCTTGAAGTTAGTACCGTTACAGACGATGGCGTTTGCGATAGCGATTCTGGCCTTCTGCTTGCTGAAACTATTACATCATTTAGTCCTTCACTTTGCTCTTTTAATACAAAAATTACCTTAGCGGTATCATTTAGCGTAACCAATACGTTCTGTTCAAACTGTTCATATCCGGTGATTGAAACCCTAACCTGCTGATTTCCGACAGGTACAGCAACGAATTTAAACGCACCTGTTTTATCTGATGTGGTTTTAAGATGCTGCTTCCTGATCTGAATATTGGCAAAAGGGATGCTGTTTCCCAACGAATCGACAAGCTTACCACTCATGGTTCCTTTATCTGTTTGTGCAAAGAGTGAAATCGATGACAGGCAAAAGAGAATAAGGGCAAGAAATTTTATGTAGGCGTGTTTCATGAAATTTGAAATTTCGGCAAAGCTAACATTATTTAGACTCGTTAAAAATAATAAATCAAAAAAGATGCTTACATGGTGATTAATCGTTCATGCTTTTTAAAATAATTAAGACATAAGTTCTATTTTATTTGATATTTGCGTTAACTGTTTAAACTAAAAAAATGTTGGAAACGCAGATTAAATACGCAATGGTGACGGGAGCCAGCAAAGGCATAGGTAAATCGATGGCTGTAGCTTTAGCCAAACGAAAAATCAATCTTTTGCTTATTGCCCGATCGGCTGATGAATTGAGTACACTACAAACCGAGATCAAAAATCAATATGGTGTTGAAGTTGATATTCTGCCGATTGATCTCAGCCTGCCTGATGCTCCGACAGAAGTGAAAAATTGGGTAACTGGCAAAAATTATGCTGTTTATATCCTCATCAATAATGCAGGTTATGGTTTATGGGGGAAATTTGCTGATCTGGGTTTGGCTGGTCAGCTAGAAATGTGCCGGTTAAATATGAATACTGTTACTTCTTTATCCCATTTGTTCCTTCCAACCCTTTTTAAAGAAAAGCAAGCTTATATCCTTAATGTTTCAAGTACGGCTGCATACCAGGCGGTGCCTACCCTAGCCATTTATTCGGCGACCAAAGCCTTTGTATTATCATTTACGAGGGCATTGCGTTTCGAACTTAAAGATAGCAATGTTTCAGTAAGCTGTTTAAGTCCCGGGCCAGTTGATACGGGTTTCGCCAGCCGTGCAGGTTTAGATGCTTTTAGTAAAATGGCCGAAAAGTTTAACATGCAGCCGGAAGAAGTGGCTGAAATAGCCATAAAAGGAATGTTTGATAAAAAGTCGGAAATTATTCCAGGTTTTACGAACATCATCAGTGTATACGCCAACAGGATTTTGCCAAAGGGATTTATAGAAAAAATGGCGGCTGGGATTTATAAGACGAAATAAGATGGAAATGTGAGATGGATGTTGGAATTAATGACCAATAATCAATTTCCAATTTTCAATAACGCCCGATTCTGATCTCGTTGGGTCACCCTGAGCGAAGTCGAAGGGCCTATTAGTTGTCGATTACTTTGACAATCTTTTGGGCTCAATGCCTATAAGATTGTCAAAGTAATTTACTTAAATTAATGACCAATAATCAATTTCTAACGTTCAATAACGACCGATTCTGATCTCGTTGGGTCACCCTGAGCGAAGTCGAAGGGCCTATAAGATTGTCAAAGTTATTTACTTAAATTAATGACCAATAATCAATTTCCAATGTTCAATAACGACCGATTCTGATCTTGTTGGGTCACCCTGAGCGAAGTCTAAGGACCTATTAGTTGTCAAAGTTATTTACTTAAATTAATGGCTAATAATCAATTTCCAATGTTCAATAGCGACCGATTCTGATCTCGTTGGGTCACCCTGAGCGAAGTCGAAGGGCCTATAAGATTGTCAAAGTAATTTACTTAAATTAATGACCAATAATCAATTTCTAACGTTCAATAACGACCGATTCTGATCTCGTTGGGTCACCCTGAGCGAAGTCGAAGGGCCTATAAGATTGTCAAAGTTTACGCTAATTTCTCAAGAGTAAATAAATGGAATTAATTAGCCACCCAACTTTGTGTTCTTTGCGCCTCCCCTCTGCGTTATTTGAGGTTAAATAAGCCAAACTCCCTGAACAAAGAAAAAATATTTTCAAATATTTCAAATAAAATTCTTTGGAATATTAAAAATATGTTACGTTTGTATTAAATACTACTAATTCTATAGACTATGTCGAATAAAACTAACCTGTTTTATTTTCCTTCAGTACCGAACCACTCGCCCATGCGAATGTGCTGTTGTTGCGCATAATTCTATTTCTCCAATTTATTCTTTTTCCTAAACTTTTAATTTTTTTTACAATGGCCACATCGTATCCAACCTTTACCCTATCTGAACAGTTAACCGAGCAGCAACTTGACTTTTTTAACACGCATGGGTTTATCCATTTCAAAAATTTTATCAAACCAGAAACCGTTTCTTCTATTATCGATGCCTCTAAAGAGGTAGAAAAAAAATGGATCGAGCAAGATATCAAAAAAATAAACGGAGTGCCCATTAAATATGGAAAAGACCTCGACGGCTCGCCGATTGTACAACGTTTCGCTTTTCTTAATCAACAACACCAAACGTTGAGCGGTTTATTGTTGGATCCGCGTTTTAATGCACTGCTTCAGCTGGCTGGTGATGGTGCACGCCTGGGTACCGAAGAAAAAGACGGTATGGTATTTAACCATTATATTAATGGTCCAGACAGCAAATTCAGCAAAATGGGCTGGCATACCGATGGTTTAAGAGACATCTTCTATGGCACCAAGCTAAACCCGATGTTAAATGTAGGCATCCATTTAAGCACCTTAAAACCTGAAAACGGCGGGCTAAAAATTATTCCGGGCACACACAGACAAAGTATCTACCAGATGTTGTTCCGCAAGAAATACTTTTTGGATAATAAACCGGATGCAGAGGAAGTATCGATATTGCCTGAGGCTGGTGATTTAACCATACACGATGGCAGGTTATGGCACAGGGTTGCAGAAGCGGCCGTTCGTGGCGAGGAAAGCAGACGCCGTGTAATATACATCCCGATTATTGCAGGCAAGTATGCACCAAAAAATGAGAATAGTCCGACGGTGTTTTACCAGCGTTTTGCAGGGATTGTAAAATAAATATATGTTATTTGTACTTTTATTCAGTTACCTGATCAGATCAGGGAAGCTAAAGCGGGTAAGCGACTTTTCTAAGGCCATACCGAAGAAAATCAGTTTAAAATTTTACCGACCGGGAACCGCAATAATATTTAGCGTAATACTGGTTGGGGTATAAATTGGAGGATAACATTAAACAGAACGAGGACCATACAAAAGGCAAAAGGGTATTTGCAGATCGGGAACGGACGAATATTTTACGTAAGGGCGAGCAAAGCCTCATTCTTTTTTTATTAAAAAAAGTTCCCGCATGGGTATCTCCCAATATCATGACGGGCATAGGAATGTTTGGGTCTTTAATTGTATTCTCCGCCTTTATTTTAGCGCATTTTTACGATAGAAATTACTTACTGCTCGGAATTTTAGGGTTTTTCATCAATTGGCTTGGCGACTCATTAGATGGTCGTTTGGCTTATTACCGCGAAACACCCCGAAAATGGTACGGATTTGCACTCGATATTATTATGGATTGGCTCAGCATTATCCTTATTGGTTTTGGATATTATTTTTATGCGGAAGGGTTTACCCAGATTTTAGCCTTCCTTTTTGTAGTACTCTACGGCTGGTCGATGATCATTAGTCAGCTCCGCTACAAAATAACAGGGCATTACCAGATCGATTCGGGTCGTTTGGGTCCAACTGAATTGCGCGTAATTATTTCGATTATCCTGATGGCCGAAACCTTTATTGAGGGCAGTATTACCTATTTTGCTGTTGCAGTGGTAGCCTTGTTATTAACGATCAATATCATCGATACCTTTAAACTTTTAAAAGCAGGAGATGCTAAAGACAGGGAGGAAAAAGCATGATCAACTGGCCATCGGTAAAGCTTTTTTTAAAAGCGCAGGTATCGGCATTTTCTGGCGGATTAACCGATTATGGATTAATGATCCTCTTAACTGAGTGGCTTCATATCCATTTTACCATTTCAATCTTAATTTCAGGTACTGTTGGCGGAATTGTTAACTTTTGCATCAACCGTTTTTGGGCTTTTAAGGGCAGTGGCGATTACTGCAGCTCAGCGAGTGGCCAACTCATCCGCTTTTTTACGGTGGTTTTGGGCAGTATTTCACTTAAATCAGGTGGAACATATTTACTACAAAAAAGCCTGAATTTAGACTACAAAATCGGCAGATTGCTGATTGACAGTGTTGTTTCTTATGGATTTAATTATCCATTGATGAAATATTGGGTATTCAAGATTAGTAAATCAAGTGAATTTGAGGATGAAGAGGAATATTTTGACCCGATCGGGAGAGAGCAAAGGGCTTAGTTACTTTGCTACTATTTTTTTGATGATGTACTGTATAATAGCCCTACCATATCTAACTGGCAAGCGTTTGCGCTTTATTCGTTAAAATAAAGCTATTTAAAGGTTAATTTCTTTAAAAAAGTATAACGATAGGCTTTTAAGGAGATGATTTGTCACGATAAATCGTCTTTGCGAATCCAATTTCTCATTGGATGAAGCAATCTCTGTTGTATTATTAAAAGCATGAAAGATTGCTTCGTCGTTCCTCCTAGCAATGACGACTTTTCTATTTAAATCTGTCGATGGTAAAAGTAAAAATTTCAAATTCAACACACCGTTGATTATAAATGTATGTATGTTTCTAATTAATAAAGGTAAAAAGGATGTCCAGCTCAAACGATGAAGCATAAAAAACCGAACACCTTACCTTTTACCTTATCAGTTTAATATTGTTTTAGATTCGCTTAACCTGTCCTGGTTAATTTTCTTTATAATTTCTTCAAATTCAGGCTCTTTTGCAATATATTTATTCAATAAATCGATCTGATTTAAGCCCCTCACCAGGTTATGATCAGCATAATTGGTTTTATAGTAAGTATCACCATTTAAGAAATCGGCTATAAATCTTACCGCCTGCATGTAAATCATAAACTTACCGGCATAAATGAAGAACTGTTTTTCGGTAAAATTTAAAACCGGGTCCATTTCTTCCATATATCCTTTATGTATCGCTGCAAATACATCTTCCCTGATGGCTATTTTACTAAAATCCTTCTCCTCTTCGTTTGCTTCTGATAAATAAGTACGCATCATATCGCCCACGTCGCTTATAAAATAGCCTGGCATCACCGTATCAAGGTCGATAACACATAAGCCAACACCGGTATCTACCTGCAACAGCACATTACTGATTTTAGTATCGTGGTGAACCACACGCAGGTTAAGTGCACCGCTATCTACCATGTGACCGTACTGTTCTTCAATATCGTAATGCCTGATGATTTCATCGATGGCAAATTTCGCTTCTTTTATGCGCTGCTGAGAGGCCTGTTCCAGTGCCGTTTTAAACTGCTCTACACGTAAGGGCAGGTTATGAAAATCTTCGATGGTGGGCTTTAACTTTTTCACATTGAAAGCGCATAACATCCTTGTAAATTTACCAAACTGCTTTGCAGCGTGATAAGCCTGCTCCGGACGGTGCACAAAATCAATTGAACAAGAGTTCTCAACAAAAGGGAAAACGCGGTAAAAATGATCATCAATTACCACAAAATCATTCCCGTCTGAAGTTGATATAGGCGCAACAAACAAATACTTGGGAGCAGTTTGATCCAGGTATTTTTTTATCGTCTCGATATTTTGGGCAATATTTTGAGGCTGACGAAAAACCTCGGTATTTACTTCTTGTAAAATATAGGCTAATTCTTCACTATAAACTTTCCAGGTATGGTTGATTAAACCCGAGCCGAAAGGTTCAATTTTAAATTTTTCTACGTTAAGTCCATAAGCACCTAAGACTTCTTGAAACATAAGATGTTAATATATTTGAATGAAAATTGTTCCAGGCTAATCTAAATTGATATACCCGGATAAAGTTGCGTGTTAAATATGCGGGCAGGCTATAAGGCACTACCCGCAACCGAGACTAAAAGCCGCTATCGTCTAAAGCGAAAGTATTTTTACGGTCTTTCCATTTTCCTTTGGTAAAATCAGGGAATTTTTGTGGCATATTTCCTTCTTTTAACGATTTGGTAGAAAGTGGTGTAATTACGCTCATGGTAACTGAATCATATACATCAATTGGCGTTTGTTTTTTCTGTTTTACCGCCTGGATAAATCCATTAAATACAAACCAATCCATACCGCCGTGACCAGCTCCTACAGCTTCTGCTTCATATTTTTTCCAAAGCGGGTGATCATATTTGGCAAACCACTCCTGAGCCGGATCCCATACATCATCTTTTTTCGATTTATGGTCGATATAAACCGATTTGTTTACATCCATCCAAAGTCCTTTTGTGCCCTGCACCCTAAAACCGATCGAGTATGGGCGGGGCAAGTGGGTATCATGACTTAATAAAACGGTTTCGCCGTTTGCACAGTTAATCATGGTAGTGGTTACATCGCCATTTTTATAATTGATTTTGGCATTTGGGTGGCCTGGCGACATTTCTTCTACGTAAGCCGCCAATCCTTTAGCTTTAGAGCTAAAGGATACCAAACTGGTAAAGCTATTACCCCTGTTGATGTTGGCATACTGCATTAGCGGGCCTACACCATGGGTTGGATATAAATCGCCATCCTGATCGATGTTGAATTGTGTACGCCATTGTGCTTCGCTTAAAGCTTTTGGTCCGTACTCTACCCCACCGCCATAATAATCTTTGCCGTTGTTAAACAGTACGTTTCTTAAATTATGCTGATAACCACCTTCCAAGTGTACCAATTCGCCAAAAAGCCCTTGTCTAACCATGTTTAAAGCAGCCATAACATCTCTGCGGTAGCAAACGTTCTCCAGGGTCATGTAAGGCATGCCTGTTTTTTCTGAAGTATTTACAATATCCCAGTGATCCTGAACGGTTAAACCAGCAATAACCTCACAGCCTACATATTTACCGGCTCTCATGGCATCAACTGCCTGATCGCGGTGAAACTGCCATGGGGTTGCAATAATTACCGCATCGATATCTTTACGTTCTATCAGTTTTTTATAGGCATCTACCCCGCCCGTATATTCGGTTGCAGCTGGTCTGCCTTTCTTAGCAATAAAAGCACGGCAAACTTTAAGCGAGCTTTCCTGGGTATCGCAAATTGCTACAATTTCCACGTCATCCCTTAAAGCACCTTCAGAGATATGGCTCATGCCACGTGCACCTACACCGATATAGCCTAATCTTACTTTTCCACTGTCTGATGATGCAAATAAACTTCCGGTTGGCAGGATGGTTAAACCAGCAGCCGTAAATGCACCATTTTTGATAAAATCTCTACGTTCCATTTGTGTTGTTTAATATTTATTGTTTAGTTTTTTAATTGATCCGGTTATTTCTGAACAAACGTTTTACTAGCTATTATTTCGCCCTTTTTCTTTACAAAACCACTTCATCTACAGTATATTAATCGGCATTTCTATGCTAAAGGTTTTTAAATGGTGCCTGATTAAAATATAATCTGTAATCTTTAATCCTTCCATTTGCATTATCCTGCCTTGGCAGCAATTTTAATCCTTTAATGTTATAACTTTTACCCAGGTCGATTACGATCTGGTGCGGTGGTTTTGGCGATTTATTTTCCCACTGGGTATGCCATATACTGGTAAACTGTAGGTCGAACACATTGGCTGCGTTTCCGTCGTCGCTACCAAGCTCTTCACTATCGGCAAAAATAATTTTCCAATCACTGCGCGGAATTTCATTGCCTTTATCATCAAGCAGTACAATTTCGGCCACAGTAGTATATGGTTGTCCTTTTTGCTCTGATAATGCCTCTAGGCAGAAATACCTGGCCGTAACCGGTTTAAAACTCACCGTTTGCCATTTTTTATCGTTGGCGAAGGCTCCTTCTGCATAAGGTTGCTGCGCTTCGGCTACCCATTTCTGATTGGGCTTGCGGTGCAGTTCGGGCTGTTTCTCATTCACCACATCTAAAATCGGCTGATCTAAAAAGTTGAGCACTGGTTTTTCGTTTCCAAATAGATCGAAAACCACCACTTCATTTTTGCCTTTTTTGAGCCAGCTACCCGGCACCAGCATGGTTTGTGTAGGGCCGATATTCCAGTACCTGCCCAAACACATTCCATTTAACCAAACTAATCCTTTGTTCCATTTCCCATATCGAGGTAAGTATCTTCCAGTTTACCGGCATTAAAACTTCCTTTATAAAAAGCTGCCGCTGCAGGCTGGTTGCTAAGTTTTTCGTAACGCAGAGGAATGTTCACGTCGCCCATCCTGATTGGATAATTTTTCCAGCCTTTTAATGCGGTCTGTTTACCGTTTTCGGCTAAATAAACCTCCCCGTGTATGCCTTTTCTATCGTGCATCTGGTAACCATAGTTTACCCTTCCGGTAGCCTCTACCAAAATCCTCAAGGTACTTTTGGCGGTTCTGGCTGGAATTTCGATGCTGAATTTATTTTTTCTCCGATCCAGCTCACCTATCTTTTTACCATTGAGGTATACCAGTGCATAATCATGAATATCTTTAAAAACCAGTGTAGCTTTTTTGCCCGCAGCCAAAGCCGTTTCGTATAATACTGCGCCAAAATCCTGGTTTAAATCTTCCATTAGCATTGCTGTATCTGCTAATACCGGCTTAGGCAGGTTTTTATCAAGCACAGCAATTGAGGAGAAAATAACCGGCTGTAGTTTTTGTATCTTGTTTGCGGCAGGTACCTCAGGCAGTACCTCCCCTGCTTGCAGGTAACTGGCAAAAAGTTTACGGATGGCATAAAATTTTTCAGTCGCGTTACCGGCCTCATCAATAGGCGCATCATAATCGTAACTACTGGTTTGCGGCAGGTAAGGTGGTGCATTGGCGCCGCTATAAGTACCAAAACTGGTACCACCATGTGCCATATAAATGCTGAAGGATGCTTTCTGATCGAGCATGTATTTCAGTTCATCCACAATGCGCTGGGTATTGCCTTTGTGGTGTGGCCTGCCCCAGCTATCAAACCAGCCCGGGTAATATTCTCCACACATCAGCGGGCCGGTGGGTTGTATAGCCCTTAGTGCTTTAAAATTGGCTTCAGGGTCGCTGCCAAAGTTTACCACCGCAAATAAACCTTCAGGATGATCGTTTTTTAACTGCGAAGGTCCATCGCAATGAAATAAGGGAACAGTAAAGCCGGCTTCTTTTAAATCGGCTTTAATGATGTTCATATAATCTTTATCGTTGCCATAACTTCCGTATTCATTTTCTACCTGCACCATAATGATGTTACCGCCGTTACTGATCTGTAAGGGTGCCAGCTGTTTACCAACGGCTAAAAGGTATTTTTTCGATCTTTCTAAAAAGTATGGATATTGTGTGCGCAAACGGATGTTTTTATCTTTAAGCAGCCACCAGGGGAAACCGCCAAACTCCCACTCGGCACAAGAATAGGGCCCTGGCCTTAATATTACATATAAACCTACCTCTTTTGCCAGTTTACAAAACTCGGCAGCATCGCTCTGCCCTGTCCACGTAAACTGATCGGGCTGTTTTTCGTGCATGTTCCAAAATAAATAGGCACATACGGTATTTAAACCCATGGCTTTGGCCATTTGTAAACGCTGTTTCCACTCGGCCTTGGGTATACGTGCAAAATGCATTTCGCCACAACGTATTACATAAGGCTTGCCGTTAAGCTCAAAAGCATCGGCACCAATGGCAAAGGTAGTTTGCTTTTGGGCCCAGCCATTTACAGTCAGGCTGATTAAAAATGCTATAACAAGTATATTTTTAAGCAAAAAGGCACGCATTTGTTTAGGTTATATTGGAGTTTGTTGATTTGTATTTTTTAAAAGTAGAACAAGCAAATGAGCAAAACAACATAAATATCAGCGCAAACGATTGACTAATTTTTAATCCCACACATTTTAATTAAACCTAAACGGTATGCTGATTTTGCAATTGGGTTTAAACCATTTTTAAAGGAATAAAATCATTTTTAAAAGGCTGGCTTGTTAACGGGGAAATAAAACCAGGATGAAATATCATGGATATTGAGGTTTTTGATATAATCTAATTTAAAAAGATGTAGAAGTATTTCCACTTCGCAACCATAACGGGGAAAATACACCCCTTACCCCAAATTTAATCTATCTAGCCAACCTAAAATCAGATAGTTATTTTATAAAAATTGATCGTCAAAAATGGCTATACAGCGATGAGAAGCAACTATAATAACTTAACGCACTAAAAATAAATCATTTACAACTTAACACCAACAACATCGGCTTCAGTTTTGCCTAGGTATAACAAAACTAACCAAACAATGAAAAAATTAACTCTCTTTAAAAGCAAAGCCATAGCTTGCTTAATTCTAATGTGCCTGGCCCTGGCGCAAGGCTGTAAAAAAGATCTGCTACAGCCAAATTCAAAAGACTTTCAAAATGGGCTTTCTATTGTCGAGGCTAAACAGTATTTCGATGCCAATCTAAAACAGCTGGCAAAATCGAAAAAACTCATGGGTACTGGTTCGGGAGTTCAAGATACTAAAATACTTACACTTGATGATGTAAGGAACAGCAAACAGCCTATCTGGGAAAAAGCCCATCAGATGATGATATCAAACGGGACATCTGTAAAAATCCCCATCGACTTCAACCAGGCTCTTGCAGTGGTTGGAACAAAAAAAGATGTGCTACCAATGAGTTCACTGAACTATCTATTGATGTACAGAGACAGCCTGAAAGAGATACATGCGGAATGGGTATTTCTGCAGCCAGATTCTTTATGGCTTTATGGATCGAGGGATACTTACCACGGTGATGTCTACGTGAGCGAGTGGAACGGAAAGCCTATTAAAAAACTATCCTTTCCACGACATACTTCAGCGAACAAATCTTCGAAGGCACCTGGCGGATCACATGGAAAACTAATGTCGGTTGCAGAGGAGCCTATCCTGGTCCCAGGTGGGAACATATCTATATGCATTAGGTATAGGACTGGCGTATGTACTTGCACCTCCGGCCCATGCGACTGGATGACCTGCAATGTCTGTGGTGTAACATCCTGCGGCAAAAACCTGACGGTATGGATAATAGACGATAAATTCCCTGATGGGCCGGACAAACCGCCTACCACGGGCAGCGGCGGCGAAAGCCCTAGCCCGGGCAATGGGATCGGTGGCGGAGGCTCTCCAAATCCAAACGATTATGTTCCTTTGAACTGTAATCCCGATCCAAACTACGTCGACCCACATATCATAAACGCTGATGGATCAATGAGTGTTCCAGCATGTAGTGATATTCCTATACCTCAATGTGAGAATTGTCCCACTTCAGGACCAGCACAACTAACAACTTTAACCAAATCAGAGTTTTTAACACTTGCCTTGGCTATACAGCCATTTGAAACCGATTTAAGGAATTTTGTTGATAACCCAGCTAACGAATTCGTTGTTGAAAATATGATTTCTTACCTTGATAACAACGGAGGTAATACACAAGAAAATATTGGTTTTCTAAGGTGGTCGATTGAGTATTTAATTGGAAATCCCAATAGTTATAATCAAGCATTTAAAGATGTACTAAACGGTAGATACAACGAAAATTCACCAATCTATATACCCAATAATTTTGATGTTATCTACGATCAACAGTGGTATGATGATGAAGATGAACTGGGTATCATTGATTTAGAACTACTTCAACAAGGGCTCCCCAATACTGATCCCATTCCTGAAGCCTACTATATAAAAAACATGGGTATTGACATGACGCCAGCATCACCTAGAAATGGCCATACCGTTTATGGTAATCCAAGAAATGCAAAATATTTTTGGGACCAACTGATTAAAAAAAGACCCGAAATGTTTAGTAAAGAAAATAGAACCTTTATTCGCAATAATCAATTTAACAAAGTTAATGCCGATGATCAGTGGATCAAGTATAATCCTACACATAAGTCTTACAGGTTTAACCAACTTGTCCACCATCATCACAAACAACGTAACATGGCATTCGCTATTCCAGCCAAGGTGCATCAAAAGTGGACAAGCAGATTACATCTAACAAGAATAAACAACCTATCAAAAGTAAAAAATAGGTTAAATTCACTAGGGCCATTCACAGAATTGTTTTCCATCTTTACTGATATTAGGACCGGCAACCCTGATGCATGGGTAAATGGTTTTGGCGCTACCGATGAAATTGGCAAGTTGTACAAAGAACAGTTACAAAATTTTTATTTTGAAATTATCGATCAACGTGTATTTAAAAATTCAAGCGGTACAGTAATTAGAGCAATTGTTACTTATGATGCTTTTGAAGACTATATTTGGGATGAAGATGAAAAGCGCTACATGGGAGTTTTTAAAATAGCAACTTATGAAGAAGATATTGATGTAACTAATCATCGTACAAATAGCTTAAAAAAATTAAATTAAATTGCCAAACATGAATGAGACAATCGACCGCTTTTTTAAGGCTTATTTCAATTATTCCGATTTTCTGATAGGATATGATCATGAGAAAACTCCCAAACCTATGGTTAATTCGACCGTTAATCAGAACGGGTATTATGAATGGAAACCAATTAATGGAACGCTAACAGTTGCAGATTATTCTAAAATAGAACAAAAATTCCATGTAAAATTCCCTGAAAGTTTTATAGAATGGCATAAGCAATACTTTTTTCTCGATTGTTCTTGCCAACTTATGGGCCTGCCTATTTCATCCCCAACCGAACCTCTTCAGCACATTATTGATAATCTTGATTATGACCTTGCAAAAGAACTTATTGATGCAAAACTGTATCCATTTGGTGACGAGGGTAATGATGCAGGTCCCCTAGTTTTTGATGGCAGGTATGAAGTTGAGGACAATGAATACCCGATTAGGATATACGATCATGAATATGGAGGAGATATGGAAGGATTAAGTGAAATTATCTTTTCATCATTCCCTAAACTTTTAGAATGCTTTATACATTACATACAAGAGTTAAAAACTAGGAAGAATTTTGAGATCATCCCTGATTTTTTTCAGATTGACCCTACTGGTGCAGGTAAAACGGGGGTTGATTATTGGTTAGAGTGGGTAGCAATGGAAAAGGAAAATGATGAAATGTTTGGCGATTGATTAAAACATTCAAGAGGTAACCAATAAACTTTAAATTTTTTTCTGCTGAATGTATACTTTAATTATCTTGATGTGAAAGGTTTAAAAATTATCTATCTCGTAGCATTATCAATCTGCGCAATTCAATTAATTCATTTTCTATTTGGCTCACATAGCATCTTTTATTCAAGTAAAGATGCCATGTTTACACCAGTAAAAGATGGCCGGATAATTTCGATAAGTGCACATTATACTGCCGACAGTAATTATGTCAGACTCCTCAAATTATTGAATAAGCTTAATACGATAGGCTATTTTCTATCTTTGATAGGAGCATGTGTATCCCCTTTATTTTATAAACTAGATAGAAAAACCAAATATATCATTGGAATTGCATCTTTCGTCGCATCACTAACATTCTATTTTATTGGTGGGCACATCTGGAGGCATCTTATTCAAATAAATCATTTTTAATGATATAGATAATGTAGCAAATGAAAATAATTACCTCAATCATATCTTTATTTTTCTTAAATTATTATACCGTAATGAGCCAATCGATAGATAAAAACCTGATGGTGACAGTAACAGATTTTGATCCCAATATTTCTGATTATCTAAAAAAACATCCACAATTAGAAAGTTTAATATTACTTAATCCTGGGCAGACCATTTTTCCACCAGGTAATGTTATGCCAATTAATCCATATTATTATAAACTGACAGAGAAGATTAATGATTTCAAAAATTTAAAGCACCTCAGATTACAGAGTCTGTATGTATTAGATCTTCCAAGTGGCATTACAAAGTGCAAACTGGAAACATTAGCCATTCCATTCTGCCCTGATTCTGATATGGAATCAATTGTAGCTAAATTAAAAAAATGCAAATTTTTAAAAGAAATTGATTTGGTTAGCGTGGTTCTTCCTGATGATAAAATTGCTTTATTGAAAAAAAGCCTACCTCATGTAAAGTTCATTAGTTTGATGGATGATCTTTCTTTCGATGAAATGGAGAATTGAAAGACTGTATAATTGGTTATTTTTTCGTCAAACGTATATTGTCATGTAAACAGGTTGCCTCAATTCAGGCAACCTGTTTTGTTTTAATCCTTTTAGATTTCTGTAAACGCAGATAGGTTACAAGTTGCGGATTAATATCCTATGATTTCAATTCAAATACTTGCATTTTTTATTAATCAGGATTTTATCTTCGATAAGTTTTTCTTCGCAATAGCCATTTTTCATTCAAAATTACACCCAAATTATAGGCTACCTAATTTTAGAGTATGTAGAAGTATTTCCACAACTACAAAACAGAGTGTAGAAATTAGTAAATCACCCAATACATTTTCCAAATAAAAACCAAAGTATTTTGTTTTTATTTATTGCACGGAGATTAAATCAAAACTGGCCAAATAAGCTAAAAAACCAATATTTCGCATAATAAAACTCATTACCTACAAATCCAAATTGCTAAAATTAGATGTCACCAACAAAAATTGGTCAATGTTTTGCCTTAATAACATAAATAATTGCACTTGCATTTTTATTGGTTTTCTAAAATACGCGCCTCATGGAAGACAAACTCATTACCGAAATTAACATCGAAGGCAAAGCCATCGAGCATTTTGACTCGTTCGACCTGCAACAACATTTTAACGGACATCATTATTTCGAACTTCGGTTTAAACACCAGCAATTGGATTTGCCAGGATTAATTACGCTTGATAATAGCCGTGATTTTGTTGGTAAAACACTTACTGCTTCTTTTGGTTATGAAACCGATAAATTGCAGGAATTTACAGGCATCATTACCAAAATATCCCTCGATCAAAGTCATGGCTACCATGGTGTATACATTTTGAGTGGTTACAGCCCTAGCATTTTAATTGACCGTGGAGCTGATCTGGGATCTTACCTTGCTAAAAATTTTGAAGAAATAGTAACACTGCTTACAAAAGATACACCTGAAAATGATCTTAAAATTACAACCAATACCAACCGAAAAGCACCCATTGATTATCTTATTCAATATAAGGAGAGTGACTTTCAGTTTTTAAACCGTTTATCTGCCGAATACCAGGAATGGTTTTTTTATGATGGAAAACAACTCAATTTTGGCAAACCTGATGAACAAAAAGAAATAGAGTTATTTTATGGTCGTGATGTGCAGGATCTGCAGTATGCCATGGAGATTTCACCGATCAAAAATAAAAATTTCGCATACATTGCTGAGGAAGACGAGATTTTGCAAAGTGAAAGCACAGGCAAAACAGATGGTTTGCCTGATTTAGCGCATGCTGTTCAGATAGCCAACCGAACTTTTAGCAAAGCTTTCCATCAACCCGCGATGATCGCTATTCGTACCAATAAAGAAATTAAAACCTATACAGAAAATAACGAGAAAGCCAATGCATCCGAGCTTTTAAAAATCAGTGCCAAAGGTGATAATCCCGCACTAAGCATAGGTTGTATTGCCGAAATCACCATGAGTATTAAACAGGAACTTGCTTTTGCAACCGAAAGTCTGGGTAAATTCCTCATCACAAGCATTAATCACCATATTGATGTGGCTGGTAAGTATCACCATACTTTTGAAGGTTTATTAGCCTCAACAGAATGTATTTTGGTTAAAAATTATAAAAGGCCTAACCCGCTTATGCAGCTGGCTGATGTTGTTGATAATAATGATCCCCAGGGTCACGGCCGGGTTAAAGTAAAATTTAAATGGGAATGCCTTAATAATGATGTAACAGATTGGTTAAGGGTAATTACGCCAGATGCGGGCAGCAGTGCGCAGGTCAATACAAACAGGGGTTTTGTATTTATTCCCGAAATTGGCGATCAGGTGGCTGTAACTTTTGAAGAAGGAAATATTGCCAGGCCTATTGTAATGGGTAGTATTTTCCACGGTTTGAATGGAGCAGGAGGTTATGACAACAATCATCTAAAATCAATTGCAACAAGAAGCGGGCATATAATAGAATTTAATGATACTTCTGGCGCTGAAACCATTACCATTACCGATAAAAGCAATAATATTATACGATTTGATACCAGCTCATCGAGTATAGAAATCAGCGCACCAGAAAACATCAACATTACGGCTAAGAACATCTCTATCAGTGCTGAACAAAACGTTTCAATAGCTGCAGGTGAACACATTTACAGTAATGCAGGAGGAAATATTGCAAGCAATGCTGGCGAAAATCATTCGGTAATGGCCGAAAACATCAGCATGGTTGCCAACGACAACATCAATAAAACGGCTTCTAATATCGAAAAAACTGCAGAACAGATAAATTTAAATAGTACTAAAGATAATATTGAACTGCATAGCAGCAAAGAGATTGTAAACAAAAGCGGCAGCAAAGTTAAATTGTTTTGAGATGGGTACGATCAAATACATCAGCAAAAAAATAACCGAAACTGCAGCAAGCACTAAATGGTCTGCAATCAACGGTGACATTAATTTTAATGCAACAAAAGAGGTGATGCTACAGAGCGGAGATAAGGTTAAATATGATCGGTATGAGCCTGATGAAAATGGCCTGAAAATAGAATATGTGATAAAATCTCACGTAGAATAGGAGATTTTCTAACTAAATGAAAAAATGAGTAAAATTCTCTATAAACCTTTAGAAAAACCCTTAAGCATGCTTTGCAAGGTTGAGATAACCGAGAAAACGGGTAATAAGGAAGATTATTTTTTTAAAACTTTTAGTGTAGAAATTTTTCCACACAAAACTTCTTTTTGGTCTGGAAATCAAAATATAGATATTGTCCGTAAACCAATTTCACCCAACAATTTACCAGATAATAATGCTGATGCATTTGCACAACAGATTTCGGCAGTCCTGTATCAGTTAACCATAAAGCTCGGATTAAACGGGGTACCAAGCGCAGTTGAGAAACAACACGAACTGTGGCAAAAGTGGTTGAATATTAGAGAAAATTTAGCCGATACTTTTACAGGAGATTGGGTTGAACCGGCCCTAACAAAATTGGATGTAAAAATGTTGCCTGGCGAGACCCTCACTCCATACATCATGCAAGACATATTTCTGAATGAATATTTTAGAAATATCTACGATGCTGCTTTTATCGGAAATAATTTCTATTGCAAAAGAACTGTATATGGCTTATGCCCCTCGCCTATCCAGTTTAACGAAAAATGGTTACTTCAGGATTCAGCAACCGGACAATCAATTAAATTTTCAGGCAAATGGGATAAAATCCCTGATCAAGCTGGCTTTGACGATTGGCTTAAAACCAAAACGGATGATCATCTCAGCGAGATCCGCATTGAGGGACTTTATCAGCTGGATCATATAACGGGTTGGTGTAATGCGATCGAAAGCTTTTATACCTTAACAACAAACAGATACAGAAAAACGCTAACCATTACTTTAACAACCAATTAAATATAACCAAAATGAATTGGAGCACAGATCCTGAACCAATTAATGATAAAGATCATATCATTGATATTGAAGTTTCCGATATCCCAAAGGTATCAGGGCAGCCTGCCACACAAGACTCGGCCAGCTCCATACCAAACACAGAAATTACCGAGATTTTGGCATGCCATGGTGCAAAATATACTTGCGATAAAGCGGTCGATTCTTCGCCCAAGCCATTGAAAGTACTTAGCCATAATAAATACGTGATCAACGATAACGGTGAAACCAAACTGATTGCAACCACTTTAGAAAATAAATTGCTCAACCTGAACTTTGGCCAATGCAAAGTACCAGATCCAAGCAAACCCGTACCATGCACGGCCAAACTACAATGGAAAGATTATTATGAAAAAGTAGAACTTCCAAATGGCGCTTATGTGTTAACCGACAAAAGTACGGCAATATGCACGGCCAAAGGCGGAAATATAAAAATTGTACAGCATGGTCAACAGGTTAATATTACTTCGCCTGAACTCGAAAATGCCAATGCAGGCAACTGGGCAGCTGATGGTCCTTTGATTACAGAGGAGTTAATTTATACCACTGCTGTGGCAAAAAATGAGGACGAAGACGGTGCAACCGTAAAATCAATTGCCCCACTAAGCTATGGTAAACTGCAACCGCTCAATAGCCCTGTTACCTTCAAGGCAGCGTTTAACGGACAGCCCAGCGATGCAGAAAAACAGGGTGTAAACTGGGTTATTTACGACGTAAATGGCGAGCCCATGCAATTGCGGAGCGATGCCGGCGAAACCATCACTATCACTTTCAAAAAAGCCGGAACATACCTCATCGAGGCTTATGGCAAAACCAATAGCGATAAAAAAGTAACTAAAACTTATACGGTTAAAGAAAACGGGATCGAAACGGTTAGCACAGTTGATGGAAAAACTAAAGTGAGGATACAGGTACCTATAGAATTCAGGCTTAAGAGCCTTTTTCCAGCCCTGCCTGTACCTGGCGATATCAGCACCATTACCTGGGAAGTAACCAAAACAGGTGGTCCGGGCTTACCTACCCTGTTAACCCCTACCGGGAACATTACACAGGTAATCTGTAATGATGAATGTTCATACATAGTATCAGCCTGTTTTAACGGTGTTCCAAAACAATCAGAGCAAATTCAGGCCATCAAGAACGGGCTTACATCGGTCATCGCTTCTGTTGAAAGCACAAGGATAAAAGAATCGGTCACATTTAGCGTAAAAGACCGCTTTAAGATTTTGCCTGCCCTTCCCGAAGAAGGTGCTGCTGTAAAGTGGATTTGTAAAGACAATGAAGGCAAGCCTGTTGAAGCATTTAAAACCAAAACAGGTGAAACAGTAAGCCATCAATTCGAAGAACCCGGCGAATACACGGTACAGGCCTATCTGGTACAGCCAAGTGCAAAGGTGGTGGTTAAAATAACCGTGGCCCAGCCCGAGCTTATACTTGCACAATGGGAATACCCCGAAGGATGCAAAAAGACAAAAACAGGCTGGGGAGAAAAAAACCACGCTTACCTCAAATTTAAAGCGGCAGAGGGCATTAGCGTTAACCTGGAATACGGCTATATCGATCGTGATGGCAATGCCAGAGCCATACATATCATTAATGGTTTCAAGGTGCCCCAAAACCAGATACTGGATACCGGAAAATATGCTTTTGTACCACATGCCGCCCAATATTCAAAACTGTTAAAAGAAGGAACAGAGTTTTATTTCAAGGTTCATTCTGCCGATAAAAAATATGAAATTTTAAACGGGAATATCCCCCAGCCCCTTCAAAAACTAAAACTGGTTACGGATGAAGAAATTGTAAGCATTGAATTTTTAACCGAAGGTAAAGCAGTTATACAGGCCTTGTACGGCAGTAAGATGAAATGCCGTATCCGCACCCGGAACCTCAGTGCAAAGAACATCTCCGTAAAAATATACCGTAAAGAAAGTCGCTTAGGCATGGATAACCTGAGAAAAGACACGTTGGTACATCATAAAGAATATCCTTTAAACCCTGACGGCATAGTTGAATTTGATTTTACCCTGGCCAAAAGCTGGGAAAAAAGTTATAGCGAAAAACTGCACCGTTTTTATGCCGTGATCGAAGAAATGGAGTTTTTTGGCATCAGCAACACCTTGGTGGCTTTTAAAAATGACGTACCCGCAAATGGTGGTAAGGTGCTGGTGGGGATTGGGAGACAGGAAGGACACAATAGCGGCAGCTGCCCAAGGTGCAATAAAGATATTACCCCTGCAGAATTGAAACAGATATTTGGAGATGCAGATAATGAAATACTCACAACAGTTGCCAATACCTACAATAAATATATGGCAGAACTTGGCATGAATACTTGCTGGGTAAAAGCACATTTCTTTGCCCAGATCAGGGTCGAATCAAGCACTAAATTACATTTAAAAAGTGGTGAAAGCATGAATTATAGTGCTGATACACTCATCAATGGCAACCTGAATAAAAAAACAGGCGAGCGCGACAGTCCCCCGTTTTCTTATTTCACCAAACATCATGAAGATGCTTATAAATACGGGCGGACCAAAGACCATGCGGCGGATCAAAAGGCGATAGCCAATTTAGCCTATGCCGATAAAAACCGAAGTGTAAATAATAGGGTCGGAAATACCCAGGAAGGCGATGGCTGGAATTTCAGGGGCAAAGGTTTGATCCAGCTTACCGGAAGGGAAAATTATACCAAAGCAAATGCCTATACTTTAAAATATGAAAAAACTGATATTCTTAAAAATTCTGACATCGTTTCGAAGGATATTAAAATCGCTGTATTAACCTCAATGGCCTTTTTTAAATGGAAGGGGTTGATAGGGATGAGTAATGGTAAAACTAAGAACATTAAGATATCTATGGGGGTAGGTCACGAGGTTGGGACTAGTCACACTCTAAAACAAAATGCATTTGATGATTTTACTTCAAAGACATTTAAGACTAATCTTTGTACATGGGGCAAGGTAACAAATATGAAACCCAATAAAAATAGAGCCCCTTGGATGGTGTATGCGATAAATGAAATTGGTCAGAAAGCACTTAAAGGGAGCATTAATAATAAAAGAATAACAGAATACTTTAACGCATCAACTAATGGAAAGGGATCAAATGAAGAAACAAATTGGTGTGGGGCATTTGCAAGTTGGTGTTTTTATAAAGCTTCTTACACACCTCCTCCTTTATCTTGTAGGGCTGCGATGTGGCAATTTTGGAAAAAATCTAAACCTATTTATGGATCAGCGGCAGTTATCGATTGGGGTGCTAATGGTTTGGCAAAGCCAAATGGTCTTAATCTTGCTATTGGAGGTGATGGCCACATAACTTTTGTCATTGGGATTAGTGAAGATGAAAAATATTATTACTGTGTAGGTGGAAATCAGGGAGGAACCAAGGGGGCTAGAGAAGTTAGTATTTCGAAATATCCAAAAGCAGTTATTGATTGGTTTGTTATTCCACCAGATTACATACCCGAAAAAAATGAATATAATTTAAAAATTATGCATAATACAACTGATATAGGAACAGAATTCACAACCCGAACTGAAAAATGAAAAGTAACACAAAAAAAACAGCGATATATTTATTAATAATTATAATCTTCTCTTGTAAAAGCGGAAATAAATCTACCCTTAATAAAGATACCAGTAAATTAACAATGGAAATTTTGAAAAAACAAATTGAAGCTGGAGCTTCCGCTGAAAAATTTGAAACTGACTATCCTAATTATAAATACTCAGAACAGGATCTCTTGGCTACCCTACCAATTTTGAAAGAACGATTGAAAGCCAGTGGTTTTAAATTTTTAAATCAAAAAGAATTCATTGACAAAGTGAACTACGTTTTTGGAAGAAATATCGATACAACTTCAAAATATCCTTTTCTCATTTTAAATGCTGAAGATAGATGCAATAAAAAAAAACAGTTTAGCAGAAATGATTTTTCGATCGAATTAAATCCATTTTTATTTTATATCGCAAAAAAAGAAAAACTACTGACAGAACTATATGCATTACCTGAAATTTTTAGTTACAAAGAGGAATCACCAGAGATTTCAGCTTTTGAGAGTACTATGGTATTAGTAAAAACTGATACTGATGGTGAAAAAATCAAAATATATCCTTGGAAGGATATAGAATCAATTAAAGAAAAAGGAGAAAAAAATCTTCAAACCTTTATTCATCGCAACAAATATATCTTTAACAATGATAAAGCTAGCCTTGCCTGGTTATTAAATAATGATAAAATATTTTTGAAGATACTCGCTCTAAATTTTGGTTACGATAAGGATCCGAAAATAAACAAGATGGTATTATCTTCTATCATTAAAGAACACATTAACTCTACAGAATTTGTTGGACAATTCTTTTTTACTAAAGATTGCAACAATATTTTACGTATAAAAAAGAATTTATTAAAGTACGTAGAAGAAAACACCAGCGCTACGGACAATCGATTTATTTATGCACTAGGTTATTATATGTTATCTATTTACTCTGAAGATCTCGATAAAATTTTCGATGAAGACCCCTCCAAAAAATTCACTGCTATAGAAAAAGCAGAAATTGTAGCTAATATTGCCAATATCGAAAACCCTGCTATAGAAAAATATAAATCTCCGGCATCATCTGATGTTTGGAATATACCTGGCTCATCCTTATATAATCTTTCGGTTTCGCATCCCGAGGTAATTAAAATAATTGAGCAGCACAACTATTTCGGCCTGCCTAAAATGAAAGAGATTATAGCAAAATTGCATGAAGAGGCACCACCGATAGGTGCAGATCCTGAATAATGAAAACTTGAAATACATTAAGACAAAAGATATAATTGTCTAGAAAATATCATCATACATTAGACCATTTAATTTAGGAGCCACAAAGAAAAATGTCATTATGTTAGGGTGAAAAAAAAATAATCATTCGGTAGACTCAGGATAGCTTTTTTTTCATTTGACAATCAAAGGTCTTCGCCTACCCGTATTAATTTATCGGGAGGGGCTTTTTGCATTTGCCAAATGCAAAAAGCCCCATCTGCCCTAAACCCGGTAGCAACGGAAATCCTTTTTATTGCCAATAGTATTTTATTACTATACCTGTGGCCTGTTGCGTAAAATTTGCAATAAAAAGATTGCAGTGTATAACGGGGCTACAGTACCCACAGTGGCAGTAATGTTCATTTTCAAATTAAACTGCTCACTAAAATTGAAGCCACCCCATAAAACCTTGCAATAGCTTAACCGCCATAGCAATAAAACCGCCAAACGATAAGCTTAAGGCTAATATTAATTAAATATTAACTTAACAATTTATTAATATCTTTATACGCTAACCAAACCTTCAGAATTCCTTCAGAATTGAAACTTACCTTCGCTGGTTAATATACAAAGCGGGGCAGCTAAGTCAAATACTTTGAATTCAACCTTAAAATGAGCTTTAAACAACAAACCAATAAATTACTGAATAACAGATTCGGCCCCGTTTTTTTAGTTGCCCTGCTGTTATGCGGCATCTCGTTACTTACCCGGCTAAGCTTACTTATCTATAGTGCATCATCTGTTGATTGGTCGGTGCTTAACCTGCTTAAAATTTTTGTTATCGGCTTGTTTTACGATCTGGCTGCAGCATCATTTGCGGTAATACCCATTGTAATTTATTTATGGCTGCTGCCCTCTAAATGGTATGGGCGTAAATTTAGCCGGGTATTGTTGTTTATTTATTTCTTTTTTGTTGTTTTCAGCCTGATTTTTAATGCCATATCGGAATGGTTTTTTTGGGAAGAATTTTCGGTACGTTATAACTTTATAGCGGTCGATTATTTGGTGTACACTACCGAAGTAATCGGGAACATCCGCCAATCGTACCCTATTAACAGCATAATGGTAGCTTTAGTGCTGGTAACGGCCGCAGTTGTTTACCTGTTAAGGCGTTACATTACACAATCAACCCATATAAAAAGCAGCTTTGGTAAAAGGACAAAAATTGCAGTGATGCTATTACTCTTACCGGTTTTTACCTATTTCTGCGTTAGCCATAAACTAAAGTATTTGAGCAAAAACCAGTATGTAAACGAGCTTTCGGGTAATGGCATGTACGATTTCGGTTTTGCTTTTTGGAATAACCAGCTCGATTACAATACTTTTTACAAAACGCTACCCATTAAAAGTGCCGAATCTATATTGGGCCATTTACTTCAGCAGGATAGCAGCCGGACCTTTAAAAATACTTCGAGAACGATTACCAATGCCGGTACCGAAAATAAAATGAATGTGGTACTGATTAGTGTAGAAAGTTTAAGCGCCGAGTTTTTAGGCACTTTTGGCAATACACAGCACATTACTCCCCAGCTCGATTCGCTGGCCAAAGAAGGTTTGCTCTTTAACAATTTATATGCCTCGGGTACGCGCACGGTACGCGGTTTGGAAGCCCTTTCGCTTTGCATCCCTCCTACGCCTGGCCAATCGATTGTTAAACGCCCCGATAATAAAAACCTGTTTACTTTGGGCAGCATATTCCGCAATAAAGGTTATAACAGCCGCTTTATTTATGGCGGTTATGGCTATTTCGATAACATGAACGAGTTTTTCTCTAACAATGGTTATGAGGTAACGGACAGAAGCGCGCTACAGGATTCGGAAATACATTACTCCAATATATGGGGTGTGGCCGATGAAGACCTGTTTACCCTATCGTTACGCGAGCTGGATAAAGACTATAAAAACAACAAGCCGTTTTTTGCACAGATTATGACGGTTTCGAACCACCGCCCTTACACTTACCCTGAAGGCAGGATTGATATTCCATCGCACACGGGTAGAGAAGGTGCCGTAAAATATACCGATTATGCAATCGGGAAATTTATTAGGGAGGCAAAACAAAAACCCTGGTTTTCGAACACCCTTTTTGTTATTGTAGCCGACCATTGTGCCTCCAGTGCGGGTAAGGTAGAATTACCGGTTGATAAATACCACATTCCAATGATTTTCTATAGTCCGGGGCACATTACACCGGGTAAATTTGAAAAACTGACGGCCCAGATCGACATTGGCCCTACTATTTTGGGTTATCTGAATTTTAGTTACGACAGTAAATTTTTCGGTCAGGATGCATTTAAAATGAAAGAGGGCGATGAGCGGGCATTTATCAGTACCTACCAAAGCCTGGGTTACATTAAAAACAATAAACTGGTAATCCTCGATCCGAATAAAAAAGTGGCTACTTATCAACCCGATTTTACTACCGGAAGTGCCACAAGCCTGCCAGCCGATCAGAAACTGATTAACGAAGCGATATCGAATTATCAAATGGCCTCGTACCTGTATCAAAAGGGATTATACGGTTCCGTACCTAAAAACAAATAAACGGCATGAGCATTAATATTGGATTGCTGATATGGAAAGAGATGAAGGCGAAATCCATCAGCAGAGAAGAACTTGCCGAGGCAGCCAGCATTAGTAAACACCGGGTAGGCACTTTACTTAAATCGACCTCAATTGATACTGAAATATTAAAGCGGATTTCGCTAAAACTTAAGCTTAATTTTTTCGAATTTTACCGCAAAGATGAAGACCTGGCCAAATTTGAAATGGATACCCTAATGCAAAACCAGCAGGAACTGAATGAGTTTAAGGCATTGATTAAAGAAAAAAACAGGTTGCTCGAGCTTTGTGATGAAACCATTAAAAGCCAGAAAAAGGTGATTGCCACTTTAGAAAACCTGCGAAAACTGTAAACATTAAGCTTTTATTTGCTTAATTCCAGTTGATTGTCCCACTCTTTGCGTATCTCGGGGTGTTTTAACAATTCTTCTTCACTTAAATCCGTTTCAAGCTCACTTAATTTAAAATCAATGGTATCGGTAATTACACTACTGATATTTAATAAATGGTCTATTTCTGGATCGATCAGGTATTCTAATAGTTCGAACACAGCACAACCGGCATTCAGGGCGTAAGTACCCAATGGATCGGTAAATTCTTCGGTATCAGGTAAAACTTCTTCCAGGCTGCTTAAAAGTTGATTAACTTTTTCTGCGTCAGCTTTATTTCCCATTGAATCTTTAATATAATGGATGCATTCTTTTAATACTTCAGAATTTCCCCAGTTAAATTCCCTATGAAAATCGACGTAATCAATTAAAAGTCTTTCACAGATATTTAAACCAAAGCCAATTAACCTGTTTTTAGGTAAAACCGTTAATTGTTTGCTCAAAAGATCGTAAAACTGGGCAGCATCCATTAATTATATTATTTTGTATCAAATCATGACCATCAAGTAGTTAAGAACATTAAGAAAAATACTTCTTAATATTCAAATACATCAACGTGCCAGGCCGCAAAGATATACGTTATTTCTACAGACACAATTTTATTGCAATTAAACGTTTTGCCTATACTTTGATTCTCTTACATTTGTTTACCTATGCAGTTACCTCCGCATCATTTATTACAGGATTTGGTTAAACATTATTTAATTATAGACCAAAAAATCGGTAAACAACAATCTTACCGGATGTTTTCTGATGGAAATCCAGGTATTGTTTTTCATTTAAAAGATCCTTTTTTGAAATGGAATGAGGAGAATTCGACAGCTGCTCCCCAAGTGCAGAGTTTTGTTTATGGTCAACTGAGCCATTATAATACCATCGTTAGCCATGCCGATTTAAAAATGATTGTCGTGGTTTTACAACCTTATGCCTTATTTACCCATTTAGGCATCGCAGCTTACGAATTAAATGATGATACTGTGCCTTTAAGTATTTTTTTTGGACAGGCAGCGCGTGATGCTGAAGAACAAATTGTGGCGGCCTTATCAACAACTGAAGCCATTGCCATTATTGAACGGCTTTTAATCAAGCGGCTAATTGCATCAAGATACCTCACTACGGATTTTAAGCTGGCTATGCGCAGTATATATGAATACCATGGACTGATTAGCATTGATGATTTACTCCAAACACTCCCCATCACCGAACGACAGCTGGAACGTAAATTCCGTGAACATATAGGTACCTCGCCTAAAAAATTTACAGATACCATTAAACTGCAGCACTTTCTTAAATTACTTCAAAAACAGCCCAATAAGGATAAAATAGCTGATTTGATTTATATTTCGGGTTATTACGATCATGCCCACCTTAACCGCAGCTTTAAAAAAATGACCGGTTTTACCCCCATCCACTATAAACAGGCCCAGCATGTACTGGCCATAAACCTGATGCAGGTATAAGCAAACAGATTGTCGGTTTTATACAAATTTTTCCTGATGGCACTGATTAGTTTTGATCAGTTAAAAAACCAACAATGAAAAATTTTAAAATAGCTACCGTTCAGTTCGAAAACAAGAGTGGCGACAAGGCATATAACCTTTCGATAATTAAACAATTAAGTATGGAAGCAGCAAAGAAGGGCGCACAGGCAATTGCCTTCCACGAATGTGCGATAACGGGTTATACTTTTGCCAGGCACCTTAATAAACCGCAGATGCTAGAACTGGCAGAATTTATACCTGAAAGTAAGAGCATAACCACGCTGATCGAAATTGCCAAAGAATTTAACATTGCTATCCTTGCCGGATTATTCGAAAAAGATGAAAACGACAACCTCTTTAAAGCCTATGTTTGTGTTGACGGAAATGGCCTGATTGCCAAACACCGAAAACTACACCCTTTTATAAACCCACATCTTTTACCTGGTGAAGCTTTTACGGTATTCGATTTATATGGCTGGAAGTGCGGCATTTTGATTTGCTATGACAACAACATCATAGAAAATGTACGGGCAACCACGCTTTTAGGCGCTCAGATTATTTTTATGCCCCATGTTACCATGTGTACCCCCTCTACCCGCCCCGGAGCAGGCTTTGTGGATGCCAGACTATGGGAGCATAAAGAAGCAAATGCTGAACTTTTACGCACCGAATTCGATGGACTTAAGGGCCGCCAATGGCTGATGAAATGGCTTCCTGCACGGGCTTATGATAATGGAATATATGCGGTTTTCTCCAATCCGGTTGGTATGGATGATGATCAGCTCAAAAACGGATGTTCGATGATTGTGGACCCTTTTGGAGATATAATGACCGAATGCAGGTCTTTAGGTAATGAATTTGCAATAGCTGAATTAAGTGCCGATAAACTTACAGCTTCCGGAGGATACCGGTATATCCAAGCCAGAAAACCTGATCTTTACAAAAAGATACTTGGTAAACCGCATGAAAGCAATCAACAGGTTGCCTGGCTTAAAAAGAAAGATCGCTGATCGGTAAAATAAAATACGAATGGATCATCAAGTTAAATCCGATTTGGATCCGCCATGTTGAGCTTGTGGATGAATACTATCGTATGTTGACGTTCAATAATTTAAACCATATAAGCTTAAATGGAGCTTATATCCATTATATGGATAACTTTATCCAGGCTTACTCATATTTAAAGCCTCAACCGGATTGGCTCTTGCTGCTTTATAGGCTTGAAAACCAACAGTTAAAAATGCAACCATTGCTGTTCCCACTATCGAGATGATTATAATCGAAAATGATATGCTTATTCTAAATTCAAAACCAGCAAGCCATTTACTCATTAGATAATAAGCTAAAGGCGCACCAACAAATGCCGCGACAAATACCATTTTCAGAAAAGAAACCGAGAGCAGCTTTATGATATTGCTCACTGAGGCGCCCAATACACGGCGCACACCAAATTCCTTCGTGCGCTGTTCCGCACTGTAAGCCACCAGGCCATAAAGCCCCATACATGAAATAAATATCGCTATGCTCCCAAAGAGGTTGGCCAGTATACCTAAAATTTTCTCAGAATGCAGTTTTTGAGCGTACAGATTGTCTACAAACTTAATGTCGACCGGATAAGCTGGATTTAGCCTCTTTGCCACTGCTGAGATCAGTGCCACGTTCCGGCTCAGACTGTTGGATGGATTCAGACGCATGTTGATATTATTGCTATTGAACCTGTTGAAATTGATGACCATTGGTTTTCCAGCCTGATAAGGCGAATCCCAAATAAAATCTTTAAACACCCCAATTACCTTCAAATCTTTGCCATTCAATTTTACTTTAGTGCCCAGTGGACTTTGAAGATTCATCACTTTTACAGCTGAGCTACTCAGCAAAACTCCTGCTGTATCAGAAGCAAAGTCTTTAGAAAAATCACGTCCCGCAACTAACTCCACTCCGCTTGTCTTCACAAAATCGTAAGTTGTTTCCAAACGGTTAAAAACAATATCCTGTCCTCCTGGAGCCCTATTGGGCCATTCGAAACCCGCGAACCAGTTACTCACACTGGAAAAGCTGCCCGCAGCCTGGTTTACAGCGGTGACAGCACCTGTTTTCAAGACCTCCGATTTAAATACCTCAAATTTGTGGGAGAGCTCTCCCTCCTGCGGCATTTCTGCGAGTAAATTTGCCTGATAACCAATCGGCCTGTTCTGAATGAAGCTAATCTGTTTGTAGATCACAAGCGTAGCGATAACTAGCATAATGGCAAAGCAAAACTGCCCCACAACCAATACCTGTCTTAAATTAACAGGGATTGCGTTTGCCCTAGCGGTCCTTCTTTTTAAATTTTGAATTGGTTTAAAAGCAGACAGGAACAAGGCAGGATATAATCCTGATAATAATCCGGTTGCCAATACCACTCCAAAAATAACCAACCAATACCAAATATTGATATAGTTTATTGTGATTTCTGTACCCAGCAAATTGTTGAACACGGGCAAAGTAAGTTCGACAACAGTTATAGCCAGCAAAACACTTCCCATTGTCAGTACCATAGCTTCGGTAAAAAATTGCATGATTAATGAAGTCCTTGTAGCACCAATAGTTTTCTTGATGCCAACTTCCTTGGCCCTGCGCTCGGATTTCGCAGTCGCCATATTCATAAAATTGATGCAAGCGATTAACAGAATGCCAAAAGCCAGACATACAAACAGGTAAATTCTTTCAATGTCACCACCAGCGCTTTTTCCGTTAACAAAATTGTTGTAGAGATGTGTTTTGGCGAATGGAAATATGAAATTCTCCGCCTTAGTATCTGAACTTCTCTCATTAAATATGCTTTTGATCTTGTTGTTGATTAAATCGACTTTTGATGGGTCATTCACCTTTACCATCACTAACCAGCTGAAGCTGCCCCAATCCCAGTTTTTGGCATTTTCATTGATCTGCTGGTAAAAAGACCAGGGCAGGACGCAATCGAACTTAATGGAAGTATTGCCAGGAAAGTCTTTGATTACACCAGTGATGGTCAAGTCACTTTGATTTCTGTATTTGATGCTTTTGTTGAGCACATTGATCCCCCCATATAACAACTTTGCGGTCTGTTCTGTTATTACGATAGAATTGGGAAGATTAAGCGCAGTAGCAGGATTACCTGCTATAAATTCGTAATTGTAGATTTTTAGTATTTCAGGATCCGCAAATATTTCAACCCGTTTGAAGCTTGTTCTTCCATTGGCAAGGAGCGCCTCGCGGCCTCCGCCGATTCTTGATACCGCATCAACTTCCGGGATTCGTTTTCTGATCTCACCGTCGATGCCATTGCCTGGTGCGCGACCAGTGCTAGTAATTTTTCCTGATGCATCCTGGAAATTGATCATCACCTGATAAACCTTGTCGACATCTTTGAATCCTCTGTCAAAATTCCATTCATAGTTCACGTACAATAGCAGTAAAAGGCAGGAAGCCAAGCCTATTGCCAGACCAATAATATTAATCACCGATGAAGTCTTATTTCTCCAAAGGTTTCGCAAAGCTATTTTTAAATTGAGCCTGAACATGATATTGCAGATTTATCAGTTAAACAAATATAACTAAGCCAACCACAACCAAGTACGTGCCAAGAGAAGAAAATGCATTATACATTTAATGAAGCATATATTTAGATTTATTTATCTATAAAATCGTTCATTATCGAACAACTATTGTACGCCAGCGAACAGTTTAACATTGCACCTTCGCATCTTAAACAATAATTTTTTTTTACAACATTTGAGCTTTTAAAATTTTATAGTTCCATTTTTTCAAACAGATGATCACCGAAAAGAAGTATTTTATTATTTTATGACGGAACACTTGAAACAAAAAAGCCCCACATTTCTGTGAGGCTTTCTGTGATCCCGCTGGGATTCGAACCCAGGACCACTACATTAAAAGTGTAATGCTCTACCAGCTGAGCTACGGAATCATTTATCCCCTTGCGGGGCTGCAAAGATAGAAATTAAATTCATTCGTGCAAAGGATAAATCCAAAATATTTAATAGAAAATTAACGTTAACTAAATAAAATGAAGTTAAATATTTAGGAATCATTACGTTAAACGTGAACAAAAAAAATCGTTATTATCATTTTTTTAGCTACTTTGATCATAAATTAATAAACCCTTAAAAGGAATATGTTTTTAATTGTCCCAAAAATCACTTTTCTATCTGCTCTTATCCCACTTTCCACTGAAGAAACAGCTAAAAAGCGAAATCATCAGCCCTATACGCTGCCATAATTTTTATAAGCCTTATACCAGAAAAATAAATTAACATTCCTCTTGGTTGTAAGGATAATTGTTGACTTTTTTATTTTCATTATTATTTTCACTTTTACATATACATTCGCTTTTCCCTAATGAATATTGAAAATATTTATGGTGAAGATAAATGGGCTGCATTTGGTGGTTTTTCGCCACTTATTACGGTCTTTAAGTCTTACCACCCGCTCAGTCCTGAAATTGAAGACATTATTAACCGTTACACATTTCCTGTCCGTTTTGCTAAAAACAAACACATTGCTTCGCCATTAAAACACAACCGTTATATTTTCCTCATTTTAGAAGGGGCCGTACATGGCTACCTAAAAATGGGAAATAAAAAAATTACCACCTGGATTGCTGCAGAAAATGAACTGGCAGGAACAATCAGAAATTTATGGGAGAATGAAATCTCAGACGAGTACATCGAAACCATCGATCCGGTATTTGCAATTGCCATTCCGCACGTAATGTCTAAACTGCTTTACGAAAATTTCCCTATAGCAAACTACGTAGGTAGGAAGATGACCGAAATTTATTTTCAGGGCGCAACTGAAAGGGCGTACATCTGCAGGCTTCCTACCGCATTAAAACGCTATCAAAGGTTCTTGATTTCTTATCCTCACCTGATTAACCGTGTACCATTAAAGTATGTGGCTTCATTTATAGGCATGCGACTTGAAACACTGAGCAGAATCAGGAAACAAGCCATAATTGAAACCGAAAAATAATATTTTTAATATTGATGTATATAACGTTTGCTCAGCAGAGATTTTATTTTGATCAAGCAAAATCCGTCTCTTAAATCATTATCCGGGAGACGGATTCTTTTCTTTAAATCTTATTATAAACCCCAACCATACCTGATACGGGTTAATCCCGATTGATTGGTGGTAGTTAAGGTAATATTTGTTCCGCTTCCGCCACGGTTCTGAATACTGTAACTGTCGTTATCTCTAAGCCCTGGCCAGTACACGCTGGCAACTTTATCGTTTCTAAATACATTGGTAGAACCAACTATATAGGCAATCTCATTATCGCTACCAACCGAACCGGTATAATTTTTACCTGTAGTCATGGCTGCACCATATTCCGTAACCACAGTACGGCTTGCATAACTTCCAAAACGGCTTCGCCAGTCGGCTTCCCAGGCCGATTGTGTTCTGGTAGCCCAAAATGCATAATTATGCAGGGATAAGAGGCAACTCGAAAAGCGGCTGTCTGCCCCAACAGCGGTTACATTTTCCGAATAGCCGGTACCACCCAAAAGAATCCGGCCTTTGCTTACATTGGGGTAACGGGAAAGCCATTCGGCATAAATAGTGGTTAACTGAGCTAAGGTATAACCATAGGGCTCATTCATAGGTTCGAAATATACATTAGCATTACTTCCGTATTTGTTAACTACGGTTTGCCACATGGCCCAAAACTGAGTGGTATCATCAATAGTACCATTATGAGAAGATGCACTCTCCCAACAAGCCAAAATCACTTTCATATTCTTGCTTAGTGCACGATCTATTGCACCAGTATATGCACCCCACCATGCTTCTGCTACGCTAGGCGGATTAATTGGTAATCTTACGGTATTTACACCCGGCATATTATTTTGAAAACCTGTCAATATCGCATTGGCCTTTGCCGATACTGTGGTATAATTATCACCAGCGGTTAAGCCTGAGGGGATTACCCAGCCATCAACAAAATTGTCGCGGCCATCGGCCCAATTTACACCTGCAATACCCGCAGCACCAACCGATTCTACATTTGCCTTTTGAGCATCTATAACTTCTGTTTTTCCGATATCAGGCGGAGTTTCTGTAATTAATTCTTTCTTTTCACAGCCCATTAAGCACGCGCTTAACATCACGGCCATCATTGCGATTGACGTTTTAATTTTCATAGGTAATGATTTAATATTTGGTTAGTGAGGCGTTAACCAGAAGAAAATCGAAATGTTTTTTATTTTTTTAGTTCATTTAAAATAGGTTTAGCTAAGCTGCTTAATGTATGCTGCGTAGGTTTAAGCAGTTCGAAAACTACAATTTCATTCTTTCCCTTTTCAAGCCACTCTGCAGGTAAATAAATGGTTTGTTGTGGTCCAATAGCCCAATATTTACCCAAATTATGTCCATTAACCCATACCAGTCCTTTTCCCCACTGGCGCATATCTAAATACGTGTCGGCAACTTTTGTTAAATTAAAGGAAGCCGATTTAAGTACCGCCGCAGACTGGCTATTTACTTTAGGCTGTATTTTTTGGTTATCTATTTTATCAAATGGCAGGGGGTACATTTTCCACGACTTAATCTCTTCACCATTAAAAGTTACATTTTTGGTAATCCCTTTGTTATTTTTAAGCAGGTAAGGCCCAAAATTAATCCGACCCATGTTTTCTACTAAAATATCCAATTGCACATTGCCAGCAGGAAGATCAAGCACTAAACTATCCTGATAAAGGCGTCTGTCTAAAACACCTGCAAGTTTTTTATTGATATACACTAAGCCGTAATCACGCAGCTCGTTGATTTTAATTACGCCTTTACGTCCACCTTTTATTGTGCTGCTGTATAATACAAAACCATAAGGCTGGTTAAGGGCTTCGAAGGTTAATGGATTTTCATTTAATTGCGGTTTCCCAATAAGGTTAAAGATGTCTGTTGATTTGTTAAAGGTGATTACAGGCAATGCTGCAGCCGGCTTGGCGGCAGGTACAGCAGGAAGTGTTTGGTTTGCGGGTAAATTCTTTTTAATCGCTTCGCGGAAAAGCTTAAACTTTGGCGTGGCGTTCCCTGCCTCATCTAAAGGGGCATCATAATCATAACTACTAATCTGCGGTTCGTAAGCGGTAGAATCGTTATAGTTTGCCCCATTCATAAAACCTCTGGTTGTACCGCCGTGAAACATATACATGTTAATAGAAATCCCTCCTTTAAGTACGGTATCTAGTTTATTGGCATACACTTTTGGATCTACCTGATGGTGTTTTGTACCCCACCAATCGAACCAGGCCGGGTACCATTCTGGCACAAAATAAGGTCCGGTACCATTGTTATATTTCTTGATCAGCGTTCTAATCTGGGCGGGGTTATCGATACCATTTACACCTGGAAGCAAACCCGCCAAATGACCACCTTCTAATGCAGGAACAGGATCGCAGGTAGAAAGCACGCCATCAAAACCGGCATCTTTAAAGAGCTGGGTATTGATCTTCAGGTATTCTTTGTCATTCCCATAAGATCCATATTCGTTTTCTACCTGTACCATTAAGATGTTGCCACCATGGTTAACCTGCAATGGTGCTAAACGTTTACCAATCTCGGTAAGGTATTCTTTGTATTCTTTTAAATATTGTGCTTCTTTACTCCTTACCTGCAAACCTTTGATGTTCTGTAACCAAAATGGATAACCGCCAAACTCCCATTCGGCACATACATAAGGACTGGGACGAAGCAATACCCATAATCCTTCTTCTTTTGCGATACGTACAAATTCTGCAATATCATTATTGCCAGAAAAATCAAACTGGTCTTTCTGTGGTTCGTGTACATTCCAAAATACGTAAGTACCAATGGTATTTAAACCCATTGCTTTAGCCATTTTCATTCTATCGCGCCATGCTTCTCTCGGTATCCGGGGGTAATGCATTTCGCCTGAGATGATTTGGAAAGGCTTATTATCGAGCAAAAAAACAGAATCAGCAAGTTTGAAAGTATGCGGAGACTGCGCGTAACCCTTAAAGCTCGTTAAACAAGTAATCAGGATTACGAAGGGCATTAAATTTTTAATAATAGGCTTCATTGTGTGTTATCGTTAAGGTAAAGTTTAAGACATGGCATAGCCATATCGATCTAAATACAGTCTTTGGGCGTTAAAATCAAATGGAAATGTAATATTGAGTGCGTTACAAATTAATCACTGAGCACAGTGGTAACCGATTTAGCCGGAATGCGGATTTTTTTAGTGTTTGTATATTGTTTATAAGGCGCCAAACTATATTCAGCAGAAGTAACATAGGTTTGAACCGAATTTTGCAGCCGTCCTTTAACTTCCACATCAAGATCCACATCAGTATCAGTAGTGTTAACGGCTACGGTTACCATCTTTTTATTCTGCAAGTAGGATGATACATAAACCGGGGCAGCTTTTTCGTTTAACATTTTAACCTGAAGGCGTTTACTTCCCTCTTTTATAAAACGGCTGTAATTGCCTAAAGCCCATAACATTTTGCTCTCGTACACTTGCCCGTCGGTTTTATTTTGATCGATATAAACCAGACCATCCTTGTAATCGCCGGTTGATACCGCCAGCCACCATTGCCATGATGTAGCATTTGACAAAACAAGATCATGGTGGATCAACTTTGCAATAAACAAAGCGGTTACCATGCCCAGGTCACGTTTCTCGCCCTTAAGCACATCATCACCAAGCACACAATATTCAGACATCCAATACCTTAAACCTTTTATCCGGGCTACTGCTTCTGCTGTTTTTATACGGGTATTAATAAATTTTTGTTCAGGACTTGTGGTAAAATAACTATGAGCAGAAATTGATTGATCTATATTGGAAAGGTTGCCTACATAATTAGGAGATGAAGCATTAAAGAACTGATATACCTGATTTCCCTTTGTGGTATTTCCATTATCATATAAATAATCGAGTTGCCCTGCCTCTCCTATCTGTATTTTGGTTTTGATCTTATTTTTAGCAAATGCATCATTTACACCTTTATAAAGCTGGGCCAATTCGGTATTGTTATAAGGACAGCCTTCCTGATTGTGCTCATTCCATTTCCACTGTGGCTCATTTGCAGGACTGAGGTAATCCAGTTCTATGCCAGTTGTTTTTTTTATTCCATTAATTGTAGCTACCAGATCGGCAGAAAATTCGGGAAGTTTATTAAAATTCAGGTTGCAGTTACCATCGGTAGAGTATGCTTTTCCGTTTTTGGTGAAAAGTACATTTGGACTATTTACAAAGCCGATAAACTGTTTTACGCCACGGGTTTTAGCAGCTTTTAAAAACCAGGTTTGTCCTGGCATTGCGTTCCAGTCATAACGACCATCTGGCTGCAGAAAAGCGTACTGACGACGCCATTCGTCGCCAATATCGCTTGCCTTACCTTGGGCGGCACTGCCACCACCAATGCTGAAACGCCACATATTAAGGCCAATACCCAGGGGCTGACCCGTTTTTGTAGTTTGGGTACTAAAAAGTAAATCAGCCATCTTATCCTTTTTCGCTGCAGGCCATAATCCGGCAAACTGACAAGTCCATGCATCAGAAGCACCAAAGCCTTCCATGGTCTGGAATGTGATGGACGGATCGATTTCAATTTTTACAACTTCTTGTGCAAAAGCAGTTCCGCCATAAAAAAACATGGCCAGGCAGACAAACAAACGATCAAGATGTTGATATGGCTTCATTATGTACAATTTAATTTCTATTTATTAATAACCCGGGTTTTGCTGTAATTTTCCACCTGAAGCTAAAATCTCTGCCCGAGGGATGGGAAACCAATAATGTTTGGTTTCAAACTTACGCCCATCTAAAGCAACTTTCGGTGTATATGTAAATCCAGTAGCTGTTTTGGTAACAATTACTCCGGCAGCAGGTTTGTTTTCAGTTACATCTGCAATTTTCCATCTCCTTACATCGTAAAAGCGATGTTCTTCGAAAGCAAGTTCTACCCTGCGCTCATAACGAACCGCATCGCGCATTTGTGTCTGGGTAAGTCCAACAGCCAGTGCAGGCATATTCACATCAGGTCTTGCCCTCACCATGTTGATGGCTTGTCTTGCCGATAGTGTTGATCCGGCCGGAACAGCATCTGGGCCATAAGCTTCGTTTGCAGCTTCGGCATAATTAAGCAAAATTTCTGCATATCTAAAATAGATCCAGGGCTGAAAACCTGCATTGCCCCAGGGGTTTTGCAATGGATAGGCATTATTCATGAATTTTTTAAGGTAATATCCGGTTTTTGTGGTATTCCAGTTGTCAATTCCATCTTTACTGTCTTTTCCTCCCGGAATAAAGGTTTCTACATTACGCTCGCGGTATGCTGCGCCATTGTATAAAATAGTTGCTGCAAAACGAGGGTCACGGCCTTTGTAAGGTTCATTGCTATCGTAACCAGAGGTAGGGTCGGTAATCGGTTTTCCATTGGCCATTTCGTAATCGTCAACCAGGTTTTGCATAGGGAGATTTCCACCCCAACCACCATAACCGTTTGGGCCGTTAGCAATTTCCAAATGGGTGTGATTTGCATTTTTGGTAAACAACCTCGCAAAGATAATTTCATTACTTTGGTCGGTTAAGAATAAATTTCCATAACCGCCAGTATATATTCCATATTTATTTAAAGAAATAACGGCCTGGGCTGCCGTAACAGCCGCCTGCCAGGTACCAGCATTATACAATGGACTTGCTGCATATAAAAGTAAGCGGGATTTTAGCGCAAGTGCTGCGCCTTTAGTTGCCCTTCCTACCATCCAGCTGCTGCTATTATCCAAAGGTAAATCTGTTGCAGCCTGGTCTAGCTGAGCTGCCACATAATCTATACATTCTTTAATCGAGGCACGTTGAAACAAAGCCGGATCCTGCAAATTATCGGTCAGGTTGGTAACCTTATCTCCCATCAAAACTACACCTCCATAATTCCGGATCAAATCCTGATAACGGAAAGCTTTAATAAACTTAAGTTCTGCAACCAGTTGTTTTTTATGTGCTGCACTCATGCTAATTTTACTGAGCACTTCGAGCGCATAATTACATTCTCTGATGCTTTTGTAACTCCTTCCCCAATACACACCAGCACTACCTAAATTTTCCGGAGCCAGCTGTCCCCTTTGGATCAACCAGGTGGCATCATCGTTATTATAAATAGATTCATCAGTAAATGAGCTCCACATACTATATTCAAAACCTCTGCCGAAACCCGGCGAAGAACCATCGCCCTCTTTATCCTGTAATCTGCTGGCGATATAACGGTTGGTTACGTATGCTTCAAAAACAGCGGTGTCGGTTTCTATAGCAGCTGTAGAAATCCTATCTGTTGGTTCTACATTTAAAAATTCTTTTTTACAGCCCACAATACTCATAGAGAAAAGAGACAGGCCTAAAAGTGATATATATATTGATTTGTTATTCATGATATTTAGAATTTAATGTTGGCGCCTAAATTAATAATGCGTTGCTGTGGATAAAATTGTCCGCTGCCACTGGTTCCTTCAGGATCGTAATCTTTTACTTTAGAAATGGTAAACAAGTTAAATGCACTCGCATAAAACCTTAATCCCGATATATTGATACGATCTAAGAAACTGGCTTTAATGTTATAGGCAATTTCTACATTTTTAAGCCTTAAGAACGAGGCATCATTTAACCAGAAAGTATTGTTAAACTGCCCACCGCTAATCGCATTCGATGCCCGGTCGGTTACCCTTGGATAAGTTCCGTTCGGATTTGCCGCACTAAACCTGTTATCGGCCCAGCTGCTATAAAAATTACCTACACTACCCGATTCTGGCAAAACGTATTGACTAACCTGCGTTTGCCCTGCCAATACCATCGATACATCAAAGTTTTTATAAGATGCGCCAAGTGTAAAACCATAGGTAATCTGAGGAATATTGCTATATGGTGTTCTGGTTTGGTCATCCGCTGTTATTTTGCCATCGCCATTATAATCGAGGTACTTAAGATCGCCTATTTTAGCGCCACTTACGTGTGGGTAAGCATCCAACTCTTGCTGAGTTCTGAATATACCAATGCTATTGTAAAGCAGATTGGCATTTAATGGTCTTCCGGTTTGGCGCTGATAATCTAACGTACCGCTGGCCTCATCAATAAAAATTACTTTGCTTTTTGCGTAAGTAATGTTACCTGATGCATTCCACTTAAAGTTTTCGCCATTGTGGTTATACCCTAAGGTAGCTTCAAAACCAGCGTTATTAACCTTACCAATATTTTCTGAAGGTACCAGCGGATCGGAACCAAAAGGGTTTACAATTCCTGAAGAACCAGGTAATGATGCATTACGCGTGGTTAGGATATCAGAACGTTTCTGCTGAAAATAAATCGCTTCGATACTGAAGTTTTTGAATAACACGGCATTGAAACCAATATCAAGTTTTTTTGCTACCTCCCAGGTAATGTTCGGGTTTGCAAGTTTAACTAAGTTCACCCCCGGCTGTATGGTTGATGAGGTTGCACCCGGGCTTTGGGCTACAAACCCATTCCCAACCAACACATAATTATCAAAATACTGGAAACCATTTACATTATCGTTACCCAGCGCTCCGTATGAAGCACGGATTTTTAAATTATCAACAAACTTAATGCTTTCGCTAAACCATTTTTCTTTTGAGATTACCCATCCTGCAGAAACAGAAGGGAAATAACCATATTGTTTGCCCTGGGGGAAAATTGATGATCCATCTACACGCAACTGGCCTTCAAAAAGGTATTTATCATCATAGCTATAGGCCAGGCGACTAATAATGCTTCGGCGGTTATAGTTTGTGCTGTAGCCTGAGTTTAAAAAGTCGGTAGCAGCAGTACCTCCCTGAGAAAGCTCAGGCAAGGATGTAGAAAGGAAGTTAAAACGTTGTGCATCGAAATATTCTAAATGATTCTCGCTCTGCTCATAACCCACAAAAGCATTAATGTCGTGCAGGTTAAAACGACGGGCATAATTTAGTTTGATATTTGAAGTAAGCAACGATTCATTTCTGTGACTTTCGGTCAACGTAGCTTTTTGGTTGTTACCCCCGGTAATTACGCTATTATAGGTATTAGATGTAGGATCGTATTGATATAACAGATATGGTTTGCTGAAACTTTTGGTAAACACATTGGATTTATCAGCAGAAAAGAAACCATCAACTGAAAGGCCTTCAACCCCTGGAATAATAAAAGTAGCTCTTAAAATACCGTTTAAAACCTGTGTTGGTGATTTATTCGTTCCGCCTATATCGGTAACCTGCACCGCAGGATTTGCATTTTCTATACCAGTTGTTGGTAAACCATTTGGATAATATGCAGATACAATTGGTTTTGCCCTATAAATAGATCTAAAAACGTCACCAGCTCCTACCTGAGGGAACAATCTGTTTTCTTGCCTGCCTGATACCGATAAACCAACTTTAAGGTACTTAGAAACATTGGCATCTATATTCGTACGAAAATTGTACTGATTGTATTTGGTTACTCCATTTTTATACAAACCATCTTGAGAAACAGTTCCTAACGACATGTAATACTTTACATCTTGTCCGCCACCATTAATGGAAAGGCTGTGTTGGCTTTGTAAAGCTGTTTTTTCTAAGGTTTGGTCAATCCAATCGGTGTTAGGATATAACAACGGATCGGAACCATTACGGAATTTTTCGATCTGATCTGCCGAGTACGACTGATTAAGTCCACCTGAAGGATTTGAATCGAAACTGATTTCGTTCATAATCTGCGCATAAGTTGCGGCATCTGCCATTTTAGGCAATCTTGTTGGTGAGCTGAAACCCTGGTTAAAACTATAATTGATGGTTGGTTTACCCGTTTTACCCTTTTTTGTAGTGACTAAAATTACCCCGTTGGCTGCTCTGTTACCATAAATAGCAGCAGAAGCATCTTTTAGTACAGACACACTCTCAATATCATTGGGATCTAGACGTTCTAATCCACCAATTTGTCCGGGAATTCCATCTACAACAATTAACACGCTGTTGCTCCCGGTTGTAGCCAAACCCCTGATAGTAATGTTCGAACCATCAAAACCTGGTTCACCACTTCTGTTGTTAATTACGACACCAGAAAACCGGCCCGCTAATGAATTGGATAAATTGGGTTGCGGACTCTTTACCAGGTCGGCGCCTTTTACCTGCGATATTGATCCGGTAAGCGTTGCTTTCTTCTGTGTTCCATAACCCACCACTACCAGTTCGTTTAGTGTTTTGGTATCAGCGCCAAGCTGAACATTAATGGTTGTTCTATCACCAACCGTTTGCTCCTGATTGGTGTAGCCTACAAAAGAAAAAACAAGTACGTCTGTTGTGGCTGCAACGCTGATGCTAAATTTACCTTTAGCATCGGTTTGCACAGCTTTTTCGGTTCCCTTGATCTTAACTGCTACACCTGGAAATGTAGCACCAGTTTCGTTTGTTACCGTACCTGTGATTACAATTTCGCGCGCCGGGTTCGTTTTTTCTACCCCTGCAGAAAAGGAAGAAGCGGCTACAGGTAAACTAATGGATAGGATAAATAGAAAAGCCAGGGCTTTAATTTTAAAGAATTTTAAAGGCGAAAATTCCTTCAGATTTTTTTTCTTGCTCATTTTGGTTTGCACGTTTAATATTTGGTTAGCAGACCAGGCCCATACTTTACCTAATAATAGTTTGTTATTAGATTTTATAGTTATAGCGCTGCTTTGTGGAGGTCTAAATTAGTTCCAACAAACAATATCAATGGGGTACAAACAATCCAAATTAGAGGGGTAAACGAACCGAATTAGGGCTGAAATGAGGTTTTAAGCCACATCACAGAAAAATGAGCAACTAAACACGTCTTTTATTTACCTTTTTTAATGGTCGCATTTAACTGGATATTATTGGAAAATGGCTTCCTGAATTTTTTAATGTATTGTGATGGATTCATGTTAAACAGTTTATAAAACTGCTCTCTAAAATATTTAGGATCGTTAATGGCTACCATGTAAGAAGTTTCCTGAATGGTTTTATCGGTATTGATGAAAATTTCGGCCGCTTTTCTTAACCTGATGAAACGGATAAAGCCATTAGCAGACTGACCTGAAATGGATTTTATTTTACGGTACAAATTAGATCTCGATATACCTAAGGCGGTTGCCAGAGTATCGATATTAAAATCAGGATCGATAAGGTTTTCCTCTACAATGCGGATACAGTTATCTAAAAACTCTTTGTACTCGGCAGAGATTTTGGTGTTGTTGGTATTGAGTGTAATTTCGTTATAGAAGTACTTTTGCAGGGCATTTTTACTCTTTAATATACTGGCCACCCTTGCTTTTAAAAAATCCTTATCAAAAGGTTTACTAATGTAATCGTCGGCCCCACCTTCTATTCCTTTAAGTTTAACCTCCGGTGCTGAAATAGCTGTAAGCAGAATAATAGGAATATGAGACACGGAAACATCTTCCTTAATCTTACTGCATAGCTCTATACCCGTTATGCCGTCCATCATTACATCACAGATCACAATATCAGGCAGCAGCTCTTTTACCATTTCATACCCGGTTTCTCCATTACTGGCTTCATAAAGATGGTAATCCATTCTAAAAACCTGTTTCAGGTATTCTCTGATTTCGATGTTATCATCAATAATGAGCAACGTTTTTAATTCGAGAGCAAGCTGGTTATCTACTACCTGTTCTTCTGCAGCTTCTACAATTTTGTTTGCCGTTATTTCATCTTCTATCAATTCTTTAAATAAGGATGAATCTGTATCTACCAATGCTTCCTCCAATATTATGGCGTCCTTAAAATGACTTGTCCCCCTTAGTAAAGCAATATTAAAGGTTGTGCCCTTATTTTCTATACTGGAGTAGTTTATGGTTCCTCCGTGCATTTCAATAAAATTTTTAGCGAGGTATAAACCAATACCAAAACCACCTTTAGCTGATTTGTTCCCAGGATCCTGATAAAATTTTTCGTACAATTTTTCTCCCGCTAAATCTGTGATACCACAACCCGAATCTTCAATACTGATGATCACATTTTCTTTGCTGTTATCTACAATCATCTTCACTGTACCACCTTCTGGCGTAAATTTTATCGCATTAGAAAGCAGGTTAAAAAACACGATTTCAATTTTTTCCCTATCAGCATAAAAAGCAATCACTTCATCGGTACAGCTAAATTCGAGGGTTACATTTTTTGACCGGGCCTGGTGTACAAAACAAAGGAATACCTCTTTGCACAAGCTAACCAGATTTACTGGTGCAACTTTTAACTTTTCGCCATAAGTATCTGCTTTTCTAAACAACAACAGTTGATCTACCAGGCTTAAAAGCCGCTTGGCATTACGGTAAACAATATTTAAATCAGTAGTGTCAACATTATTATCGTTTTTATATAAAAGTTCTTTTACCGGATTGATAATTAAGGTAAGCGGCGTACGAAACTCGTGTGATACGTTGGTAAAAAAAGATAGTTTTTTCTCGCTAAGCTCTTTTTCTTTCTCACTTTCTACATGGGCCAGTTTAATCTGAAATTTTAAGTTAGATTGATGCTCACGATATTTAAGATAGGCATACACTACGCCAAAGAAAGCCAGGCCATAAAGACAAAAAGCCCACCAGGTACTGTACCAGGGAGGTGTAATAATAATCTGGAGCGAATTGCCCTGTATATTCCAGATCCCATCATTGTTTGATGCCCTTACTTTTAGGGTGTATTTACCCGGATTTAAATTGGTATAGGTAACCTTATGCTCGCTGCCACTGTAATTCCATTTTTTATCAAAACCTTCGAGAAAATAAGCATACTGGTTTTTTTCTGAAAGTGTATAGTTTAGGGCTACAAAACCAAAAGAAAGCACACTTTGATCGTAAGGTAAGCTGATGGTCTTCGTCATATAAAGCGGCTGCTTTAATGGAGAATTTTCTCCAGGGAGGATCAGTTTATTAAAAACCGAAAAATCAGAAAAGTAAACCGCAGGAGCTTCTTTATTGTACTTAAGCTGTTGCGGATTAAAATAAACGATGCCTTTATTGCCTGCAAGGTAAATTTCTCCTTTTTCATTTTTACAGATGGCAGCATTTGCATAAACACCATCCTTTTCATCGTAATTTCGAACGGCTTTGGTTATCGGATCAAAAAGTGAAATACCCTGCTCAGTGGTTACCCATAACTTGCCATTATTATCTTCTACCATATCGGTAAAAACATTGCTTGCAAAACCGTTCTGTTTTGAATATATTTCGAAAGTGTTCGTTTTGGCTACATATTTATTTAAACCATCTCGGGTACAAACCCAAACATTTTGATGAGAATCCAGATAAATACTGTTTACAATGTTATTACTGATACTGCCTTTCCTGGAGTTATTGATCAGGTAGTTATTAAATTTTTTGGTTTTAGGATCAAACCGGCTAAGGCCGCTTCCATAAGTACCTATCCAGATATTTCCCTCCGCATCTTTTAAAAGGCAGTACAAATGATTATTACTCAGCGAGGCCAGGTTTTTAGGATCATTAAAATAATGGGTATAACTTTTGGTTTTATCGTTATAGATTTTTAGGCCGGCATCAGTGGCCAAATAATATTCGCCATCATTTACCTCGATAAGATCTCTAAAAACATCTTCATTAAAAAAACTACCAAGTGCCGAACGGTGGTGATGGTGAACAAATTTATTCTCTTTCTCGTCGTAACGGTCGAAACCATTTTCGCCCATTACCCAGAGCCTGCCATTTAAATCGGTAGATAGGTTAATAATGTCAGAACTGGATAAACTATTAGCATTACTGGTATGCTGCAGTTTAATTACTGAACGATTATCGGGATTATATTTAAACAAACCTTTATTTGTACCTACCCAAAAACCCTTGCCATTACTTATAATGGATTTGATTTCTGACTGCCCCAGTGAAAGTGAAACAAAATTAAATTTATACTGATTAAAATCGATTTTGGTGAGGCCATTTTTACCACAAAGCCATATCATACCTGTTTTATCACGGTAAAAACTCCCATTGGCAAAAAACTCGAGGTCATCTATTTTCTCCCATTTATTTAGCTTGGTATTTACCCAGAATATACCTGCGCTTCCACCTACCAGTAATTTTGCTGCACCTAAATTTAAAACACTAAATATTGAAGCATTACCTGTTCCTTTACCGGGATAGGTGGTAAAGGATTCATTTTTTGGATCAAAACGAAACAGGTCGCCTTTCCAATAACATCCAATCCATATCATACCGTCATTATCTATACAGAGTGTCCAGATATCGTTTGGATTTTTTTCATTTGCGATCTCTTTTTGTGTGTAATTCGTAAACCGATGTGTTTTTTGGTCGAATTTATTTAAGCCCTTGCTCCAATTGCCTAACCATAAATTGCCATATTTATCTTCTGCAATGGCATTAACCGATTTCCCCTTAATAGCATATTGATTTTTAGGATCGGGCTGATAAACCTTAAAAGTTTTTGAGTTTTTGTTAAAAAGGTTAAATCCATCATCGGTACCTACCCATAGTTTATTTTTTTTATCGATAAGTATAGACCATACTTTATTATTACTGAGTGAGGTTTTGTCGTTCTCTCTATGGTAAAAACGTTCAAATTTTTCGGTAACCGGATCAAACCTGTTTAAACCATTCATCGTACCTACCCAAAAAATCCCCTTGCTGTCTTCTACTACAGCATTGATATAATTATTGGTTAATGAAGTGCTATCCCCTAAAATATTTACATAAATTTTAAAAGAGTAGCCATCAAATTTACAGAGGCCATTTTCTGTACCCACCCACACGAAACCTCTCTTATCTTTTAAAGCAACTGTTGTACTTTTCGATGGAAGGCCATCGTTAATACCGTAAGTTTTAAGCACATAATGTTCGGGAATAGAAGTTTGATTAACTACCTGAGCATTAACGCTACTAAAAAGCAGCCAAAATTGCACAATAAAACAAAATGCTCTAATTAATCTCATCATTATAGGGGCAAAACTGATAGGGATAGCTGAATAAAAATTGGGGCTGACGTATTGTAAATATACAATTTGATAAATTATTATTTAATGTATTCTATCCTGATGGCAAATGATGCAAAAATAATGCTTTTTCAACATGAATCTAAAAAAAAGAGGCCGGTAAAAACCGACCTCTTTGCACTAATCACTAACTAACTAACTAACTAATTAAAATTTAACTGAATTGAGATTCTTATCTACTAAAATGCCTTCACTAATCTTAAGCCCGAACTGTAGCTTACGTTTTGCTTTAAGCTTCAGGATAAATAAATCGCTGGTTCCGTTTAATGGCTCTTTTGCACCAACATTTACGAAAGCTGGGTATAGAACTTTGTCTCCGCTAGTATGCAGTCTATCGTTAGTAAGGTTATCCATCTGTTTGGTGTTTAAACTCTGAACGCTTACAAAATCATAATCCTGTGCATTGTATGGTAGCGCAAAACTTAAAGCATTTACTGATTTCAGGTTTATTCCTTTTACCTTAATTTCAATAATTTCATCTTTGTTGTAAGCTTGTTTAGGAACACTGATTTCCAGTTTACCCGCTAATTTATCAATTTTGCTGTCGTCTGCCCCACCATCAAGCTGAGTGGCTACCACCGAAATATCGTAAGCATCAATCAGGTTGTTTTTGTTGATATCACCATTGCTGATGTAACCTTCAAAATCGGCATCTCCTTTACGTAATCCGGTATAATTGATGTAAGAAGTTAAATCATTCCGGTCAATCAGGCGGTCGTTGTTGATATCGCCAGGCAGGTAACTTTCTGTTCCCGGAACTTTAAATACATATAATTCGCGACCAGATCCAAAACCACCTACCGCATCGGCAACTGCAATTTTAAGATAACGCGCAGTAGGGTGACCGGCAAAATTAAAGATTTTAACATCCCCATTATTGGCCCACTCAAAAGTTCCGGCGTCAGTCCAGTTTTCTTTATTATTGCTGTAAAACACTTTACCTTTTAACAAGATCCCGTTACCTCTTCCACTGCGTGGCAGGTAATGAAATTTATCCAGTTTATTGATTGATTTAAGATCAATCACCATATCAAAAGGAACTGATTTTACGCCCCATTTAGTATGCCACATATTGCCCTCATCAAAATCGAAAAGGTTGTTAACCTCATCACCACCCTGATTTTCGGCTGTAGTTTGGGCTACAATCCCCTGAATGGCAAACTCTAAGGGATTAGATTTAGTGGTGGCCTTAATTTCGGTCCAGTCAGAATAACCATCCTTATTTACCGCACGTAATTTAAATATATAAGGTGTTTCGGCCGATAAACCATCAAATAACAAGGCCGTATCGCGGATGGTGGTATAATGCATCCCGTTGAAATCGATTTCATAAAAATCGGCATTGTTCACTTTGCTCCATGTTGGGGTAAGGGTATAAGCTTCACTGTTTTTATCAGTGATGCTCGCATGAGCCGGAGCAGTCAACTTACCTGTTGATACACGTTGTTTATTTACAGGTTCAAATTTAAATCCATCTATATTAATGGTTACCGGGTTGACTGTAATGTCGGTCGACTGGATTTTAATTAAAACTTGCGGATTTTTCGTGATCACAACTTTTTCAAAATCGCTTCCTTTTGTAGCAAAACGGTTTAAATTTGGGGAGGCATCGTAGAAATAGACATCAGACTGTTTTAAAAACTCTTCTTTTGAGTTTACTTCCGTCAATTTTATTTTACTGTTTCCAACTTTTGCCGTTAACTTTTTAGGCTTTTCGGTTACATTCACCACTAATTCGGTTGTTTTTTCTTTTATAAAGCCATCAAAATCACCTTTGGTGGCATTAATCGTTATTAATGCATTATTTTTTTGATCTGCTATTGATTCGATTAGTGTTGAAGCGCCTTTTCCTATTTTATAAGCTTCTGTTGCTCCATCATCATCATATTCGGTAAATGAGGTATTTCCAGATGGATAAAGCTCATAAATCCGGTTGGCTTTGTTGATTTCAGAAACATTGTTATTTGGGTTTGTCATTGGGATAATAGCCCCATTTTTCACAAAAACAGGTAATTTCCAAATTGGAGCGGCAAAACTATTGAGGATGCAGTTTCCAGCGTATTTTTCACCAGTAAAATAATCAATCCAGTTTCCTTCCGGCAGGTAAATGCCGTTGCGGATGTCGTTTCCTTTATCATCTGATTTAGTTGCCTGATAAATAGGCGCAACCAGGAAAGACGGGCCATACAAATACTGGTATTGTGTAGAAATACCATTGGTATAAGCATTTGGATACTCGAGGAACATAGCTCTGATCATCGGCAAGCCTGTTAGTGCTTCTTTGGCAATGCTATAAGTGTAAGGGATTAATTCGGATTTCAGTTTTAAGTAATTGCGGTTAATGGAAGCAACAGGCTCGCCCAAAGCATGCGGATATTTCTCATTGGCACCCCAGCCATCCATGTTCAACTGCATTGGGGTAAAGGTTTTCCACTGAAAATCGCGGGTGTTGATGGTTTGATTTTTACCACCGAAAATACCGTCCATATCGGAAGTAATATTTGGCTGACCGGATAAACCAGAACCTAAATAAGTTGGAATGTGGAAACGGATATACTCCCAAACCCCACCGGTTTGATCGCCCGACCAGATGCCTGCATAACGCTGTGTACCTGCCCAGCCATCCAATGAAATGATGAATGGACGGCTACTGTTGCCATAATAAGGCATAATCTGCGCAACATCGGCTACTCCGTTCAACCCGAAAGAATAACCCGCACCCACCCATGCCACATCGGTTTTTAATACGCGAACACCAGCATCCCTGGCTTCTTTAATAATGTCTCGTTGCAATAAGGGGCTTACGCCTGTTTTGGGATGCAGATCGGATTGGGTCCACAAACCGATTTCTACACCATTTTTACGGGCATAATCGCCAAAACTTTTCAGATTTTGAATATTGCCATCCAATGTTTCGGTTTGGCCGTACCCTGCCCCATAACCATCGTTAGGGAGTACCCAGCCCAAAGGCATATCATTTTTCTTATACCTGTCGATCACAGCCCGCGCCGAAAACTGGTAATTGTTTTTTTCGCCATTAAGCGATTCTTTTATACCGCCATTATCTTTTTGGCTTTCCTTATAACGTTTACCATCTTCGAATAACGTTCCTTTTTCGTCTTCTTTCCAAAAATCGCGGTTATAGGCATTTAAATGTCCTTCATAAAAACCGAATTTTGGCAATAATATAGGATTTCCTGTCAGCTGGTAAAAATCGTTCAATAAAGGAACCGCACCATTGTTTACCATAAAAAAGGCATCAAGGTAGCTGGTTTCGTGTGCCAGTTTAACCAATCCTTTTTCTTTAGCACCGAAATTGTAATTTCCTTTACTAAAGGTATACCACATTACGGCATAGCCATTTGTTGACCAATAATAAGGTGTTGGCGAAGCTACACCGCCATCGGTCCAGCTGTTTTGGTTTTCAATAGAAATGGCTTTCCCTTTATGTGAAAAACGGCCATTCTGTACGCCTCCGCCATAAAAATATTCCTGTGGATTTTCTTTAAGGCTCAGAGTTACTTTTCCTTTTTCGAATTGAATGGGTGCAAGCTCTTCTACAGCCACTGTCTGCGTAGCAAGGTTAATAATTTTGATTAAAGAAGTGTTTTTATCGATCAGAACGGTAATCTTGGCTGTAGAAATGAACAATTGATTATTTTCATCCTTAATTTCCAGTTTTGAAACCGGTCTGCGCGGATTTTCTACCAGAATTTTAGCTTCCGGTTTTGCTTCGGGATCACGGATAAATCCACCTGTAGGATCCTGAAAAAGGCGAAAAATATTATCGCCATAAAAATCGAGTGTTAAGCGCTGATCATCGGTAAGCAATAATTCAACTGTGGTCGAATTAATCTTTTTTACATCAGTTACCTTGATGCTTTTTTGAACAGTTTGATTGTTCTTTTGAGCCGTTTCCTGTGCAGATACAAAGCCTGGAAATGCATAAAAAAGTGAAGGAAGTGTAAACAGAATTATGGTTTTAGAGCGTTTGTAAAAGGATTGCAGGGCCATTAAAATTTGATTTGGTTATGTGATATGATTAGCAAGTTTTTGCTGTTAGCTGCTGTTGGCTAAAGTTAGCAATCGTGCGTAAGGAAATGGTGTGTTTTTAAGGACAAACACCGCGCAATCGTTTGTCTATCATGTTTTTTACTTTTAGGTTGGTGCGTAGAGCGCGCAGAGTTTGGCGTTGATTAACTGATGAATGGGTTTGGCGTTTAGGGTCTGGCGTTTGGCATCAATTAACCGATTTAAACAATTAACCAGTTAACCATCCTAAGCGTTTGGCGTCGATTAACAATTAGCAAATGATTTATTTTTCATCATTAAGGAATTAAGGGCATTAAGATTTAACGGGTTAACCTTAGTTGCTTGGCGTTTGGCTTCGATTAACTGATGAATGGGTTTGGCGTCTGGCGTTTGGCGTCTGGCGTTTGGCGTCAATTAACCGATTTAAACAATTAACCGATTAACCAGCTAGGCATTTGGCGTCGATTAACCGATGAACGTGTTTGGCGTTTGGCGTCTGGCGTTTGGCGTCAATTAACCGATTTAAACAATTAACCGATTAACCAGTTCTGCCTCAATTAGACAATTAACCGATTAACCTACCTAAATATTACAATTAGCAGCCATTTATGGCAAGCATTTTGCTTACAGATGCCAAAATCATACTAATGAACCTTTTATCCCCCAACCTTACAGTTGCGTAATCATCGATGATAGCCGCGTAAGTAAACCACTTTTCGAAAATTTCGTTTCTCAAATAGATAAACTTGAACTTAAAGGCAGTTTTACAGATAAAGTGGATGCGATGGCAGCCTTTTGGACTTTCGGTAAAATCGATTTTCTTTTTTTAGATGTACAGATGGATATGTCGGGGATTGATGTAGCCAGGATGTTAAAAAACAGCGTAAAATATGTTGTAATTTTAGGTTCACAAGGCACACAAGCCATTGATACGTTTACCAATAAGTATAAATTTTTACCAAAACCGCTCGATTTTAAAAAATTCTTAAACGCTATTGAGCAGTTGGTTTCGGGTTAGTCCAAAGTCGGGAGTCGATTATCCGTGTAGAGCAAATAAGTTAAAGGAGAAAGACCAATTAAATAATCAATAATGGTTAATAACCAATTATCAATGACCAATTTCCAAAGAACTCATGTACAAATGACTAATGACCACTGAACCAGTGAACCATTGAACTAAATATCCGAATAATCAGTAGGATAGATAAATTTGGTGTCGTTTTTTGAAACATTGTGCTGATACTCAGGCATAGCAGATAGTTTTTTCCAGTAATCATCTGCAGAGAAAGCCTTCCAATGCTCATCCCTATCGGCTTTATTTTCGAAAGTGGTGAGGTACATCAGGTTGGGCATACGACTACCAGAAATTACCTCTCCATAAAATACAGCATTAAAATTAAGCCGCTTAAACAAACCTATTTCATCGCCTTTATTAAACATTTGAACTTTGTTATGGTAATACTTTTCGGTTGGCGATTCGTAACTCCTTAACTCATAAACCCGATCTTTCATTGGTGATTTTAACTTGGGTAACATAAAAACAGGCGCACCTTCAAAAGCTTTTAAAACGACAGACTCTAATCGCTCATAAGGCACATCGTTATATACCGCATCTAAATAGGTTTTGCCATCAATACCATATTGCTGATCTTTTGCCAGTTTTTTATCAAGCTCTAAAATACCATTGAATGATTTTAAAGGGATAAATACATAAATAAGTTTTTCTGTAACTGCCGTCTGATCGCTCACAATTGGCTTAAATACGCCCACTTTGGCAACCCCCGAACGGTGGAGTGCCGGTAAATAAGCATGCTGCAAATATTCATCAACCGTTTTTTCCTGCGCATCGTTTTTTAGATGATAAATTTTAATCTGATAGAAATCTACCTTATCCGCATGAGCAACAAATGCATTAAACATTAAAAAAAACAAAAACAAGCAGGGTACTTTGATTTTTGGCAACATATTTACTGATGATTAGAATTATTTGGCACTAATGTACCAATTATCAGTTAAAAAGGAACCAATGACCAGTGAACCAATAAACTAATGACTAATGAACCAATGACCAATTAATCAATGACTAATGACTAATGAACCAAAAAACCTTTCTACTTTGAAACATTCGGATTTGGCGGTTCGGCATTAAGCAGGTGTTTCACAAAAAAATCGCGTTTACGCCTGCGGCCGTATACTCCTCCATCGCTATGGCCCATGCCCGGGATACTTAAGATGTCGAAATTTTTATTGGCTTTAATCAATGCGTCAGCCAGCCTATAGGTAGATTCTGGTGGTACATTTTCGTCAGCTTCGCCAACAATCAGGAGTAAATCGCCCTGTAATTTAGCTGCATTTGTAATGTTGGATTGTTCTTCATAATGTTTTGCTACAGGATAACCCATCCATTGTTCATTCCACCATTGTTTATCGATCCGGTTATCGTGACAACCGCATGCAGAAACAGCCGCTTTATAAAACTCAGGATGAAATAATAACGCTCCTGTTGAACTTTGTCCACCGGCTGAGGTTCCATAAATCCCTACCCTGGTAATATCAGCATTTGGATATTTTACAGCCATTGCTTTTAACCATAATATCCGGTCAGGAAAACCTGCATCGGCAATGTTTTTCCAACACACATCATGAAAAGCTTTAGATCGGTTAGCCGTGCCCATTCCATCTATCTGTACTACAATAAAACCCAATTCTGCTATGCTCTGCATTTCGCTACTAGGAAGAAAGTTTTTAGGTACAAAACTATCGTGAGGACCTGCATAAATATTTTCGATAACCGGATAGGTTTTGTTCGCATCCATTTTTGATGGGAAACAAACGATGCCCCAGATGTCGGTTTTACCATCACGTCCCTTAGCCACAAAAACTTCGGGTAATTTAACCCCGGTAGCCAGAAAAGCATCTTTTTGTCCATGTTCTATCTCCGCAATCTTTTTGGTACTCGCCGTTAACCTCAGTTCTGTAACCGGTGGAATATTTACCTGCGAATAGGTATCGAGGTAATATTTGCGATCAGGAGAAAAGCTAAGGTTATGGTTTCCTTTTTCGGGCGTAAGATCTATCAAACCCTTTCCATCAAAACCGATCCGGTAATAGTGGATAAAATAAGGGTCTTCATTGGCATTCATTCCGCTCGCCCTAAACCAAACCTGACGTTTTACCACATCGACACTATCTATATCGCGAACTACATAATTGCCTTTTGTAATCAGCGATTGTTTTCCTGTAAGCGTATTAACAAGATAAAGGTGTTGCCATCCATCCTGTTCACTGGTCCACAACATTTCATTTGTTTTAGGCAGATAACGGGTATAAATGCGGCTTTCGTAAATAAAGGTTTTCGTTTTTTCGTCGATAATATTTCTGGTTTTTCCGGTAAGTACATCCACTTCTATTACCCTAAAGCGCTGATGCCCCCTATCTACTTTTTCGTAGGTATAATACCTACTATTATTATTGCGCCAGTGCAATTCTTGCGGACCGAAAAAATCTATTGGATCGGCATCAACCTTTACCGCCTTTTTAGTGGCCACATTAAAAATATAGGGTTGATAGGATGTAAAATCATCTCCTGGCTGCATGTACTCCCTTGATTTTAGTTCTCCTCTGGTTGTGCCCGGAACAGAACTTAATACATAATGCACCTTTTTAATTTCTTTGGGATCAGTTTTATAAGCAATGATGTTTTTGCTATCTGGCGACCATGAAAAATCGCCAAAAGGTTTGTCGGCATTACCATCGGTACTCAACTGCGTTTCTGCTTTTGTCTCCGTATTCACTACCAAAAGGTTCCCACCCCTGACTAGGATTTCATATTTGCCATCCGGCGATTTTATCGATTCGCGGTTTCTTTGCCAACGCGATCTACGCTGTTGTAAAGCTTTTTTAGCAGAATAGCGGTAAATTGTGGTGTCGCTGGTATTGGTTAAACTATAATCGCTAAGATTGAGCTGGTACCAGTTATCTTGTATTTTTATTTTCGCGGTATTTCCCTGATCGGCGAAATACAGTTCAGCAAATTGAAGTTTTAGCGGATTTTGCTTTTTGCCCGTAATTTTTTCGATGTTTTTGGCTACGATATCATGATCGAATGCTACTTTACGCTTCCCGTTTGCGGCATCTACATAATAATATTCCCATGTTTTATTAGGGAGGTTCTTTTTATACCAGAATGCACTTCCATCTTTTTTCCAGAAAGGAACGATGTCGTTATTGGTGGGGATATTGCGGATTGCAGTATCGAGTTTATTGGATAATTGATAGGCATTAGCCATTTCGAGCGGAGTTGGCGCGTAAGGTCCTAGTGCCGCCTGCTGTGCTTTTGTTTGAAAAAATGCTAAACTTAATAAAACGAAGGCTATTGATTTTTTAGCGATGGGGTAAATCGTCATTACAGGTTTTTTGTGGTAAATATAAGTTTAGGTTTTTTCAGTTTTCCTTTTGATATTGACGGATAACATCAATATTTTAACCGCTAACATCGGCCGCATCATTAGCCCTTAAATCCTGGCGGGCAATACTTCCTTTAATGATGTAATAAACTGGAATACCAATGAGGGTAATAATTAATCCCGGCCAGGTAAACCTGGGTTTAAACATAATCAACAAGATACAGAAGGCAAGCCCCATCACGATGTAAATAACAGGTAGTACAGGGTAACCAAAGGCTTTGTATGGGCGTTGAACATCGGGACGTTTTTTACGCAGGATAAAAATCCCGAAAATGGTGAGCATATAAAACATCACTACAACAAAGGAAATCATGTCGAGCAGGTCGCCATATTTACCACTTATGCACCAAAGGCAGGCAAAAACACATTGGATCCAAAGGCCAAAACCAGGAACAGCATTTTTATTGAGCGTACCCACTTTTTTAAAGAAAAGTCCATCTTTGGCCATCGAATAATATACCCTTGCACCAGCCATAATTAAACCGTTATTGCAACCGAAGGTAGAAACCATAATCATCAGGGCAATAATGATGGTACCGGCTGTGCCAAAAATATGATTGGCTGCAGAAACCGCAACGCGATCTTTATCGGCATAAGCAATATTGTGCAGCGAGAGTACGCCAGTGTACATCACATTGGTGAGCAAATAAAGTACTGTGACAATAATGGTCCCTAAAGCTAAACTCAAACCGATATTACGTGCCGGATTTTTAATCTCTCCGGCGATAAAGGTTACGTTATGCCATGAATCACTACTGAATATCGACCCCACCATAGCCGCAGCAATGGCTCCAAAAGCAGCCAGGGTAGTATAAGAACCGATGCTTCCATCTTTGGATAAAGAACCTAAAGCCCACATATTTTCCCAGTTGGTTTTCCAGATTCCTTTGTCGAGGAAAAAAAGTCCGAACATTATAAGGCCAAATAAACTGAGCAGTTTGGCTACTGTAAAAGTAGTTTGAATTACCTTACCGCCATTTACACCCCTGTTATTAATATAAGTAAGCAGTATAATGACGGCAATGGCCAATAACTGCGCCGGCGAAATGGTAAAGAATCCCAGATCGATTGCCACCAGATCTTCACTTAGGGACGGGACCAGATAGGCTGTAAATTTAGCAAATGCCACCCCTACCGCAGCAATTGTTGCCGTTTGGATAACTGTAAAAAAACTCCAGCCATATAAAAAACTGATCAGCGGATTGTAGGCTTCTTTTAAATAAATGTATTGTCCGCCAGCTTTTGGGAACATGGCACTCAATTCGCCATAACTTAAAGCAGCAGTAAGTGTCATAAAACCGGTGATAAGCCATACCACCAATAACCAACCCGAACTGCCCACATTACGTGTAATATCTGCACTTACAATAAAAATACCTGATCCGATCATACTCCCGGCGACAAGCATAGTGGCATCCATTAATTTGAGGGAGGGTTTAAATTGTGTGGTTTCCTGATCCATAGTCTGTTTGTTTGGTTGTTTGGTTGTTTGGTTCGGTATTTTGCTATTGGTTATTTAAGCTGATCGTAAAAATGCCAGGTAGTCATAAAATCGCGTGTGAGTGGCTGATTGGTTAAAGTAGCCCTGATCATTTCTACCGGAATAAGGTTTTCTTTAATCACCGCATCATGAAAGGCTTTAAAACTCATTTTACCACCATCAACCAGTTCTTTCTTTAAGGCAAAAAGCTGAAGGCCGCCAGTGAGGTAGGCCACCTGGTACAATGGACTGTAGTCGCCTTTGAAAGATCTGCGTACCTCGCCTTCTGCATTGGCGCGTTCGTGCCCTACACGGTCGACTAAGAAATCGACGCATTGTTGTGGTGTCCATTTACCAAGGTGGAAGTTTAACGAAAAGAGAATCCTAGCACAGCGGTGCATGCGCCAGAAAAGCATGCCCATCTTTTCTTCCGGAGTTTTGGCAAAACCTTTATCATAAAGCAATAATTCCCAATACAATGGCCAGCCTTCTACACTAAAAGGTGTTGTAAACGGCTCCCGGTAACTTTTATAACGGTTGTTAATGAAATACTGGTAATGATGCCCCGGCAATAGTTCATGTTGCACCGTTCCCCTCGAAAAATACGGATTGTTGCCACGCATACTCATCAATTTATCGTCTTCTTCCATCGAATTGGTGGGATAAGAGATACTGATTTCTCGCCCTCCGGTAAAAAACGGGTTAACCAACTGGCGTTCGGCCGACATCATAACCATGCCCCAGGTTTCTTCGGCCAATGCAGGTATATTGATGAGATCATTGTCTTTTATAAAAGTTAAGGCATCGTTCTGCAGTTTTACAATTAATTCGGCCTGTTTGCCCAAAGGCACGTAACTGTTTTTTATTTTTTCCTGCGCTTTTTTCCAGTCCTTTCCATAACCCATAGCTGCCGAGGCCTTTAGCAATTCTTCATCGCAATATTTAAATTCTTTTTCGGCAAGCTGGATCAACTGTTCTGGCGTATAAGGAATAAGCTCTGCATTTAATTGCCTGATTAATTCCTCCCGGCCAATCGGCGTTCCTTTTATTTCGGGTTTATCTAATTTAACTAAACCTGTATCGCTTTTATCGGCAAACAGTTTGGCATAATTGCTTAATGCCAGATCGAGTCTTTCGTAGGGTTTAGGCGCCCACCAGGTAAAACCCGGCTCATAATCCATATAAAACTGATAAAAACCTTTTAACCGTTGTTTTAAACTTAAGGTAACCTCAGCAGCCATTTTTAGCTGATCAGGCTTGAGTTTACGCCCCTTTTTAAAATTTAAGCTAAGTGTATCCAGCTGTTTTGCCGTTTCACTCATCTGAAGGGCCAGTACAGCACCCTCTTTATAAGTACCACGCCGTCTTAATTTTTCCAGTTCATAAATAGAATCAGCAAAAGTAAAATACCTGGCCAGTTCATTATATTCTGCAGTTTCTTTATTCAGCAACCATACCGACGATTCTATCTCCTTTTTTAGCAGGATATAATCTACTTTGCCATAAATGCTAAAAGTTTCGAAAGGGGCTGATTTTAATTTTTGCAAATAATCGTTATTGATATCCTGTAACCTTTTTCTTTGCTCCGGACTTTTAAAGGTGGTCATCGGATAAGAATAATAACCTCCTGCAGCATAAGGGTAATAAAAATCATTAATGGCATCCACATCCTTTTGATAACCAACTATTAAAGTCCCCATTTCGCTTGTTTGCTCATAAATACTAGCATTTGTGGATTGGGCAGAAGCTACAACACTTGAAAACAGGATTAAAATCAATAAAAAAGCAGAAAAATGGTACTCGCGTTGCATATAAATCGATTAAAATTGGCTAATAACATTCCTTCCATCTGAAAAAATGGTTAGCTGTAATGAGAAATAAAAATGGTTTTTTGGCTTAAGCGCCTACGTAATTTACCCTGCTTACACTATTGTAAGTATCAATATAAGCCCTTGGCGATTGTCCGATGATGCTTTTAAACACCCTGTTAAAATTGGTGATACTATTAAAACCCGCTTTATAGGCTACACCCGAAATACAATCCGCTTTTTCGCCGGAGATAAGACTTTTACAGGCATCGTTAATCCTTACCTCATTTAAAAACGACACAAAAGTATGTCCTGTGTGTTTTTTAAAGTACCTGCAGAAAGCCTGCGGCGTCATAAAAGCAGCATTGGCTACATCTTCTAAAGAAATTTGATTATTATAGTTTTCGGTAATGAAGTTAATGATCTTGCTCAGGCGCATCCCTTCGTTTTCACTAACGTTTGAAGAATACATATCGGAGCAAAGCGACTCTACATTCTCATTTAAATCCTGAAGGCCATTCACCAGTTTCAGAAAATTAAACAGTACATCTACCCCTGATGCCTGATGAACATCGAACAATTTGGCAACAATATCTTTGGTAAAACCGACAGGAATTTTAAACCCATGTTTGTTTTTGGCCAAAAAAGCACTCGCCATTTTCATTTCGGGAAGATTAAACAGCGAAGCGAGAATACCATAGGGATTGAAATAAACCGAACAAGCCTTGATGGTTTTATGATTATTCGGAGCAAAATATTCAGGATTGCTTTTAAATAAGTGTGGTAATTTTGCACCAATTACAAAAATATCACCCGAACGGAAGGCATGCATATCATTACCTGCAATTAATGTCCCTTCACCCTTTTCTATATAGGTAATCTGCCATTCATCGTGTCGGTGCAGATATTGATAAAAATATGGCAGTTCTATATGCTCCGATATTACGCTCTTGTCGTCGGGCACAAGCATGGTAAATGGTAGTACTTTCATCTTTTGGTCGGTTGATTTGGTTTGTTGATTACGAATTGAATATATAGATATTAACTCAAAAAAACCAATAAATCATAAATAAGGTTAAAATCCTGCTATAACCTGATAATATTTGATGAAAGGTTTGCCAAAGAAATCAAGTTTAAACTAATGTTGTATACAAGAAAAGTACAAACTTGACTTCTTTTTTATCGCGCCACAACAAAAGGTTTCAACTCCAACTCGGTAGCTGCTCCGTCAATTAGCTGACTCACAAGCAATCCCGTTGCAGGGCCTAAACTTAAACCCATCATGCCATGACCTGTTGCTATTACTAAATTTTCTCTTTTGTTGCTTCTGCCAATGTAGGGCAAACCATCCGGAGAAGATGGGCGGAAACCGTACCAGATATCCTTTTCGGCAGGTATTGCAGGCTTCAAATCCGGAAAATAAGCCGGCACCGACTCTACAATTCCTTTAACCCGCTGCATATTTATCCTGGTATTAATTTTATCCAGTTCCATCGTACCACCATACCTGATCTGTCCGTTCATTGGCGTAATGGCAACCCTTGCCTCACACAATAATGCCGGAATCGTTAAACGGTTTTGAGGTTCTGGCTCCATAAAAGAATAACCTTTACCTGGCATTAAAGATATTTTAATGTCGGCCATTTTTGCTACTGCCGGCGACCATGATCCTGTAGCAATCACATACTGATCTGCATCCCAGGCCTCATTACCGGTAAAAACCTTCATAATGCGGTTGCCTGCAGTTTCAATCTTATCAACCTCTTTGCCACGCTCAATTTTAACCCCATTAGCGGTTAAGTATTTTAGCAAGGCGTTCATCAGTTTTGCAGGGTAAAGATGCGCATCACAACGATAGTGCACCGCCCCCAAAACATCTAATTTTAAATCTGGCTGTAAAACACTGCATTCTGCAGCACTTAGTACGGCCATATCCAGGCCCAGTTCAATTGCCCTGGCTGCCAAATGCGCTTCCTCTTCTCCTGCCTTTTCTGTTTTATAATAAGCAAGAATACCATTATGGGTCAGTTCGAAATCGAAATCGGGTTCTTTAGCCAGGTCTTCATATAGTTTTTTGCTCAGCAATGATAAATCGCGCAAAGGTTCTGCTGATTGACTTACATGTTTCGCGGTGGCATATTTCATAAATTTTAAGCCCCAGTTAATGAGGTTGCCATTTAGAGATGGACGAACATAAAACGGACTTTTACTGTCGAACATCCAGCGAATGCCTTGTTTTAACATGCCCGGAGCCGCCAAAGGCACAAAATGGCTTGGCACAATCATCCCTGCATTACCGAAAGAACAGTTGTCGGTAATATCTCCCTTATCCAGAATGGTAACCTCATAACCTTTTTTCTGCAGGTAATACGCAGAGGTTAAACCCACAATTCCGCCACCAATAATTAATACTTTCGACATTCTTTTAATTTATAATGCTGCTATTCTTTTAAATTTACTAAATCACCTGAAAACCATGTGCATAAGGATCATCTTCGGCATCAATTTTAATGGTATTGTACCCATAAACTTTTGCCCAGCCCTCTACACTTGGTATAATCGCTTTAATGCCGTTCAAGTCTACCACTTCCTCTACCTTTCCGATAAACTTACTGCCAATGAAACTTTCGTGGATAAAATCTTCCCCCTGTTTTAATTTTCCTTTGGCAAACCACTGCGCCAGTCGTGCTGAGGTACCTGTTCCGCATGGAGAGCGATCGATGGCTTTATCGCCATAAAAAACAGCATTTCGGGCGGTTGATGTAGGGTCGATGGTTTTTCCTGTCCACAAAACATGGCTACAGCCATTTATAGTCGGATCTAAAGGATGTACGAACGTATATTTTTCGTTAATGCGTTTTCTGATCGTTTGGCTCCAGGTAATCAACTGTGAAGCGGTATAATTTTCCAGTCCCGGAAAATTATCCTGAGGATCAACAATTGCATAAAAATTACCGCCATAAGCCACATCGAAAGTAAGGGTCCCCAAATCAGGGCATTCAATCTCGAGGTTTTCGGCAGCAAGGTAGGAAGCAACATTTTTAAGTTTAACCGACTTTACTTTTCTACCTTCCTGTTTATATTCAATGAGTACCAATCCGGCAGGGGCTTCCATTCTGATCACACCTGGTATTTTTGGTTTGATTAGTCCTTCTTCTATGGCAATGGTAATGGTACCGATAGTACCGTGACCGCACATTGGCAGGCAACCGCTGGTTTCGATAAAAAGAACAGCAACATCATTGGCCGGATCGTGAGGTGGATAGAGGATACTGCCCGACATCATATCGTGTCCGCGTGGTTCGAACATTAAACCTGTTCTGATCCAATCAAATTCTTTTAAAAAATGTTGCCGCTTTTCGCTCATATTTGAGCCGATAAGCTGAGGACCACCACCTGCTACCAATCTAACCGGATTTCCGCAAGTATGCGCATCTACACAAAAAAAAGTTTTACTCATGAGATTTCGTTAATTTCTGGTTTATCGTTCTGAAAATACCCAATGGGTTCTCATCTTTCAATTCATCCGGCAATAAATCCTGTTCCCAATCCTGGTAAGCCAGTGGTCTGGCAAAACGATTAATCGCGGTAGAACCTACAGATGTAAAACGGCTATCGTTAGTTGCCGGGAAAGGCCCGCCATGTTGCATGGCTGCACAAACCTCCACTCCGGTAGGTACACCGTTTAAGATTATCCTTCCGGTTTTATCCGTTAATTTGTTTACCAGTTCCTGATAATGCTGAAGTTCTTGCTTTTCGGCCATTAAGGTTACAGTCAATTGTCCTTCTAATACATCGATCGCTTTTTCAAGTTCAGCAACATCATCAGCCACAACCAACAATGAATAGGGGCCAAAAATTTCTTCGCGAAGTTTTGGGTTCCTGATGAAATCTGCCGCACTTACCTGCGCTATTTTGGCTTTAGATTGATTCTTTAATTCATTATTATTCAAATCAGATACTGCAATTACTTCAACTCCTACTTCATTTGTAATTGCTGAAGAAAGTTTACCATAATTACCCGCAATACCTTCGGTAAGCATGGTTGCTGATGGAACAGCTGCGATAGCTTCTTTTAAAACCGTTTTAAATTTATCGAGTCCCGGAGACTGAACAGCCAGCAATAAGCCCGGGTTGGTACAAAACTGTCCTGCCCCAGAGTAATAGAACCTGCATATTTTTTGGCCAGTTCTTCTGCCTGCTTTTCTATGGCCTGCGGAAGGAAAATTACGGGATTGATACTGCCCATTTCGGCAAAAACCGGAATAGGCTGCTCGCGCTGTTGCGCTAAATTAACCAAAGCCATTCCACCTTTAAACGAACCTGTAAAAGTTACCGCTTTAGTTAACGGATGTTGAACCAAAGCAGCACCAATGTTATAACCATCATCGTACAACAAAGAAAAAACGCCTTTAGGCATACCTGTTTTTTCTGCCGCTCTGATAATGGCTCCACCAACTAAAGCACTGGTGCCATAGTGTGCAGGATGTGCTTTTACCACAACAGGACAACCCGAAGCCAGTGCCGAAGCCGTATCGCCACCTGCTACTGAAAAGGCAAGTGGAAAATTACTTGCACCAAAAACCACAACAGGCCCTATTGGGATCAGCATTCTTCTAATATCAGCACGTGGTAAAGGTTGTCTTTCAGGCAGTGCGGTATCAATGATCGCATCCACCCAGGAACCTTCGGCAACCACATTGGCAAATAACCTTAACTGCCCAGTAGTTCTTCCCAACTCGCCCTGTAACCGTGCTAATGGCAAACCGCTTTCTGCAGATGCCCTGTTAACCAGTTCTTCGCCAAGATTGCCAATTTCGTCGGCAATGGCATTTAAAAAAGCGGCCTTAATATCCTTATTTAAATTTCTATAAGTGTAAAAAGCTGTTGTTGCAGCTGTTAAAGCTTCATCAACCAGGCGCTCGCTCGCTTTAAAAAAATCACCTTCAAGTGTTAATCCCGTGGCGGGATTAACAGCCTGAAGGCTTTTTTCATTAACTTCTACATAGGTACTAGCTACAATATTTTTCCCGTTCATATTTGGTTTTTAAACTATTTGCCCCAACTACCAGCAGGTAACTCTGGACGAACAGCTAATGCATCGTTTATAATTTTCAATACTTTTTCTCTTTCTGCGCCACTTATAGGTAAACGTGGTGCACGCACCGCTTCGGTCCCCAATCCAGTGGCTACTTCTGCCAGTTTAATGTATTGTACCAATTTAGCGTGAATATCCAGTTCCAATACGGGCAAAAACCAACGGTAAATGGTTAATGCTTCTGCAATGCGGTTTTGTTTAATTAACCTGAAAATGGCTACGGTTTCTCTTGGAAAGGCATCAACCAAACCTGCAACCCATCCGTGTGCGCCCATTACAATACTTTCCATTGCCAATGGATCTACTCCGGTGAAAATAGCAAAGCGATCGCCAAAGCGGTTGATCAAACGCGTTACATTTGAAACGTCCCTTGTTGATTCTTTTATCGCCTGGATGTTATCATATTTAGTCAAAACCTCGAACATATCCAATGTTACCTCGATTTTATAATCAACAGGATTATTGTAGATCATGATCGGCAGTTTTGTACTTTCTGCAATCGCACCAAAATATGCAAGGGTTTCATCTGCCGCTGCATTATAACGCATTGGTGGTAATAACATCAATCCGTTTGCACCAAGAGATTCGGCTTTTTTAGCTACTTCAATCGCTTTTTTTGTGGTAGACTCAGCAATATTTAACAAAACCGGTACACGGCCGTTTACGAGGCTTAAAGTATGCGATAGCAGTCCAAATTTTTCATCATCGGTAAGCACGCTGGCTTCACCAAGCGATCCACCCAGGATAATACCTTCTGCACCTGCTTCTAACTGCGCTTCGATATTTAAATCGAAAGCCGGAAAATCCAATTCATCATTCGCTGTAAATTTAGTTGTTACAGCAGGGAAAACCCCAGTCCATTTAATACTCATTTATTCTTATAATTTTAATATTATGATTGATATGCTTTTTAATTAAATTTAAGGTTTAATTAATTAAAACACCTTTAATTTGGTTTTTTACCTTTAATGAACCCATTAAATGTTTTTCAAATTTAGGGGATAAGCACAAGCTAATGTTGTTGGATTTTAACCAATACCGACCGAAAATAGACCATTTGGGATGGCTGGTAGAAATGAGGAGAAAACAATCGGATGGAAACCTCAAATCACATCAAATATAAGAGACTCGATTATGAAAAGTATCGGTCAGCTTAGATGTTCTCAGGTGACTAAGGTGGTCAATAAAAATAAACGTGTACTGTTTAAATTTGACCACCTTAGACACCTTAGCTCACCTGAGTTTTATATGTTGCTTAACACATAAAACGAAAACATTCGATTACAAAAAACGGTATCCTTGAAAAAGGATACCGTTAGTTAAATTTGTTAGGTGTTACTACCTGACCGTACGAATATCAAAACACTTAATTGCATCTTTTTAATAGGCATTGCTTCTGATCGATTCGATTTCTTCTGTGGTTAATGCGAGGTGTTTACCTAACATTCTGCTTCCATTTTCAGTAACCAGAAAATCGTCTTCTACCCTGATGCCGCTAAAATTCCTGAACTGCTCCAGTTTATCGTAGTTAATAAATTCGGTAAATTGATTAGCCGCCTTCCAACGGTCAATCAGTTCTGGGATAATGTAAACGCCAGGCTCAACAGTGAGTACATAACCCGCTTCGAGTGCTTTGCCCAACCTTAATGATTTTAAACCAAACTGTGTGGTATTTTTAACAAGATCATCGGTATAACCTACGTATTGCTCGCCTAAATCTTCCATATCGTGTACATCTAGGCCCATCATGTGCCCTGTACCGCATTGAAAGAACATGGCATGTGCACCCGCCTGTACCGCATCATCTATATTGCCTTTCATCAAGCCGATATCTTTTAAGCCCTGAGCAAGCATTTTACAGGAAGCCAAATGTACATCCAAATACCTTACACCAGGTGCCAATAGGTTTTTGGCATGGGTATAAGCATTGAGCACGATATCGTAAACATCTTTTTGCTCCGGGCTGAATTTCTTACCTACCGGAAACGTACGGGTAAGATCGCCGGCATAACCTAAAGCGGTTTCTACACCAGAGTCGTTTAAAACCAATTGTCCTTCCTGAAGCTGGTTGCCATGGTAATGGTTATGCAAAATTTCACCGCGAACAGTCAAAATTACCGGATAAGCTAAATCGCCACCGGAAGCCAAAGCGGCACCCTGAATTTTAGCGGCAAGATCACGCTCATACATGCCAGGTTTTGCCTGTTGCATTACCATGAGGTGAATGTCTGCTGATATAGATGCTGCACGATCTAGCTCTACTATTTCTTCAGCTGATTTAACTGAACGTTGTGCAACAACGGCTCTTATGAAAGGAAGAGAGGCACGCTCCTTAAGTTCACCGATAGGGATATTGAACCAGGCGGCTAGTTTAATTTTATTCTCAGGACGGTAAGGCGGCAGGAAATGAACAGCCTGTTTTTTTGCCTGATATTGGTTGAGGTAGCTATCGAGTTGATCTAATGGCAATACTTTTGTTAAGCCAGAATCTTCACTTTTTTCAGCTAAAGTTTTTTGGCGTCCCATCCACACGATGTCGTCAATGCCCATTTCATTTCCGAACAGGATGGTTTCATCTTCATCCAGGTTGATAATTGCGGCTAATGAAGGTTCGCTGATCCCAAAATAATACAGGAAGGTACTGTCCTGCCTAAAATGGTAGGTATTGTCTTTATAGTTCATCGGGCTTTCTTCATTACCCAAAAAGAGTAATATCCCCGAATTTAGTTTTGATTTTAATGCTGCTCTGCGTTGCAGATAAACTTTCTTTTCAAACATATTTTTCATGTGTTAGGCAAATATCCCAAAAGTGATCTTTATTCAATAACCATTAAACCGAATGGCTAAAATATGGGTTGTATCTGCAAATTATAAGCTATGATTAGGGCATAAAAGTCACAATAAATTTCTGTTTATCGAAAAATAAGGGTAAAATATGCACAATAGTGGCAAAATAAAGGGCTTTTATGCTATGCACAATTTCATAATTTTATTGCGTTAACAGATCCCTAAACCACCCTAATATCATGAACCCAAACATTGGTAAAAGCTTGCTTGGCTGTGCATTGTTTTTTGCGTTAAATGCAAATGCGCAAAATTATGTCCCTCATTTTAACGATAAGCGCATAAAAGTTAAAAATACAACACCGATTAAGGCTTATGCTTTCGACCTCTCGCAGGTAAGTTTATTGGAAAGTACTTTTAAAACTGCAATGAAAGCCGATGAAGCTTATTTATTGCTTATCGATCCTGACCGCTTACTCTCGGGTTTTAGAAAAAATGCGGGACTAACGCCAAAGGCCAAGATTTATGGAGGATGGGAAGGCGATGGTTTGGCAGGACATTCGTTAGGGCATTACCTTTCGGCAATATCCATGCAATATGCCTCTGGCAAAAATCCTGTTTTTCTGCAAAAGGCAAATTATATTGTAGATGAGCTCACCGATTGCCAACAGGCCAGAAAAAGCGGTTATTTGGGTGCTTTTGGCAACGAAGACAAAATATGGGGCGAACTGGTAAAAGGCAATGTTAAAACCGGGGGTTTCGATTTAAATGGTGGCTGGGCACCATGGTATACGGTGCATAAAATTATGGCTGGTTTGCTCGATGCCTACCTTTATACCAATAACAGAAAAGCATTAACCGCCTGTGAAGCGCTGGCCGACTGGACAGGAACAACCATTGGAGGCCTAAATGAGGAATTGTTACAAAAAATGCTTTTCTGTGAATACGGAGGCATGGCTGAGGCACTTGTAAATCTTTATTCCATTACCGGAGACAAAAAATACCTCGATTTATCCTACAAGTTTTATGATAAACGCATTCTAGATCCTTTAGCCAAACAAACCGATATCCTTCCGGGAAAACATTCCAATACACAAATCCCGAAAATTATTGCCAGCGCCAGGCGACATGAAATTACCGGCGATGAAAGGGATAAAACAATTGCCGATTTCTTTTGGAAAACGATTGTTTACCACCATTCTTATGTAACCGGAGGAAACAGCAATTACGAATACTTAAGTGAGCCTGATAAACTGAACGACAAGCTTACTGAAAACACAACCGAGACCTGTAATACTTACAATATGCTGAAGTTAACTGGTCATCTTTTTGCAGAAAACCCATCTGCCGAGCTATTTGATTATTATGAAAAAGCACTTTACAATCATATTTTAGCTTCGCAAAATCACGATGATGGCATGACCTGTTACTTTGTACCACTCCGCATGGGCGGCAAGAAAGAATACAGCGATAAGTTTAATACTTTTACCTGCTGTGTGGGTACCGGAATGGAAAATCATGTCAAATACAATGAAAGCATTTATTCAAGGGGAAACGATGGCAGTTTATATGTGAATTTATTTATTCCATCGGTTTTAGACTGGAAAGAAAAAGGACTAAAAATTACACAGCAAACTGCCTTACCGCAGGGTGGTCAAACCAGTTTAACACTTAGTTTAACCAAAGCTTCAAATTTTTCTATCCGGATAAGAAAACCAAAATGGTCTACCGGAACCACCATTGCAGTGAATGGGGCATTGCAAAAAATTACGCCTGATGAAACTGGTTATTACGTGATTACCCGAAACTGGAAAAATAACGACAAGATAACTTACATCACACCAGAAAAACTCTACACAGAGGCAATGCCTGATAATGCCGATCGGAGGGCTATTTTTTATGGACCAGTACTTTTAGCAGGCGCTTTAGGAAATACAGAACCTGATCCTGTTAAGGGTGTACCAGTATTTGTGAGCGCCAACAACGATCCTAAAGATTGGTTGAACGTAGTAAATAAACAGGACCTTGAGTTTGAAACTAAAAATATTGCCCAACCACAAGATGTTAAGCTTATTCCCTTTTACCAAACCAAAAACCAATACTATAGTGTTTACTGGGATGTGTTTACGCCAGAAAAATGGACGGTACAGCAAAAAATTTATGATGAGCAAAAGCGTAAACAAAAAGAACTGGAAGATAAAACAACTGATGTATTCAGATTTGGCGAAATGCAGCCCGAACGGGATCATAACTTTAGTGCAGCCAAAGAATATATGGGCGAAGACCATGGGAGTAAGTGGCGTGTTGCAGGCGAAAACGGTTTCTTACAATTTGATGTTAAGGTAGATCCAACTTTACAGAATACGATCATTGCCTCTTACTGGGGAATGGACAACCGGGGCCGTAATTTCGATATCCTGGTTGATGGTGTAAACATTGCAACAGAGGATCTGAATAAGTATAAGGAAAGTCGTTTTTACGACATCAGTTATAAAATCCCTGTAGAATTAACCAAAGGCAAAAACAAAGTGACGGTAAAGTTATTTCCAAAAACTAAAAACAGTGCCGGCCCTATTTATGGGGTAAGGGTGATTAAGGAAAGTTTGTAAAACTTGTTTTAACCTTTAGCCAAGTAAGCGCAGAAAGCGCGCACACAAAAGTTAATTTGATCTAAATTGTCACGTTGAGCTTGTTGAAATGCACTGTCAAGGGTATTTAATGTTGCCCTTCACAAGCTATTCTATTAATGACAAATTTCATAAGAAAGATCGTCATTGCGAGGAGGAACGACGAAGCAATCTTTCCTGCTGGCGATCCTCGCTGGAAAGATTGCTTTCCCGTAAAAACGGGACAGGCAGTCGGCTGAAAAAGCCTTCTCGCAATGACGATTCCTCGAAGCCCGTTACTGAAAAAAGCAACTAGTATTCATCTATTAGAATGACAATCCTATATTTTGATACAGCGTCATCTCGTTAATCGTCGTTTGTAAGGAGAATGGCTTATAATTTAAATGGATTATATTACTTTATTAAAACATAGTTAGTTAATAAGCAAAAAATTGAACAATTTAATATAAAGTATCAATACATATAGAAAATGAATCACTTATGCTTCATAAAAGCTTTGATTAAATAAAAAATTTGAAATCAATTAACTGATAATCAATTAATACACACTAACAACATAAACTTATATCATTAATAAAGCCTACATCTATTTGGTTATCTGATGATAATGATAATAAAAAGGCCTCGTAAATTTCATTATACGAGGCCCCGACAGTAGTTGAATTGATATTATTTTTGAATAATGATTTCGGTTGTATTTGATTTTGATAATGAAAACTGGTAGGCTCCCCTACCCTTAATCCTATTGCCTTTTACGGAATAATTACCTACCCCATTAACTTTTGCAGGCTGCGATAATCTTAACACTGCATTGGGTGTATACTCGTTAGCTTTATTCAATTTTAAACGGATTTGGCCGGTTGAAGTATTGTAAACAACCTCATCAATCGTTCCTGCATCGAGGGTAATCCAGAGTCCGGCCGGAGCAATGTAAACTGATGATTTTGCTGCCGTGGTTAACTTAACAGTGACGGTATTTCCGGTTTTGTTTAAGTTACCTCCAAAAGCCAGCCAACCAAACTCGGAATGATTTAAAATATAGGATGAAGTATTAATAGCATAACCAAAAAAGCCAGAGCCATAATCGCCGGTGATGCCATCATTTTTTAAAGTAGAGGGATAGGCATGAAAGGCTGCAGGAGCAAAACCTTCCTGAGTGATATTTGAAATGGAACCTAACAAGCCACCATACCCCGTACGCAATAGGTAAAAATCATCAGGATGTTTGCGGTAATCCATTAATAGCGGAATGGCGTTAAGTGCCGAGCCATAATGATGGATCATGCGTTCGATACGCGATAGTTTACCCCCATAAAGGAAGTCCCAATAACGGCGGGCATTCCCGTTATATGCCCAATGTGGCACAACAGGCATATATGCCAATATCGCATCGAGCGTAACATTTGCCTTGTCCTGGTAACCAAAATAACTCGACCACACATAAACTTCTTCTTGACCTGTAGAGTCCCAAGGCATCTCACTGCCAAATGGATATTGAAGCGAACGCCAATGATTAGCACGCTTTTTCATTTCGCTTTCCAACCGGGCTGCCTCATCTGTTAAACCTTCGTTTTTAAGGTCGGTTAAAATAAGGTAAAAGATGGTTCCTTCCATCTGACCAAACTGTGCATAATAAGGAGCAATGTTAACCATGGCCATACCCGTTTCCGCAGCATCGATCAGGTGCTGTTTCCAACTCTGCTCCTCCACCAAACCTTTGTAATTACGTGCCAGGCGGTACATTACCCAATGCGCAGCTGCCACATGTGGATAGTTATAAGATCTACCCAAATTATCAGCTTCTTTTTTTGGCCAGGCCGACCAGGTTTTGAAATTAATATTAGAAGCATAGGTATTTTTGGGCAGCGAATCTGGCGCATAATAAAACAGGCTCTTTTTTACTCCGTATTTTTGTGGTCCATCTTTTAGCTGAATCCTCCCAAACATCACCGTATCCACAAACTGTTTTAGTTTATCTACTTCTTCTTTTTTCGGTTGCACCAATTGCTTCATCATGGCACCTAACCAGGATCCTGCTCCACCTTCATCACTTAAGCCAGCAATCCACGCCCTGTTATCCTGCGTTACCTGCTCTTTTTTCTCCTCATCGTAAGTAATCACCGATGGATTTCTTTTAAAGATGGGATCTGGTTGGTTAAACCATTGTTTGGTGGTTAAAAAATGTCCGTAGCTGGCAATCACTTCGCTTTCGGGTTCAATTACCTTATAATTTATCGTCTGCTCTAATCCATCTTCATATACCACAGATAACCTGGCCCTGCCCCAGCTATTGGCTTTAACCAAATAACTTTTCCAGCCGTTTTTGGTCAGCTCTAAGGCGGTTACATTTAATGCATTTTCTGGCTGAACCTGAATGAATTTAACTTTTTTCGGATAATTAAGGAATAATTTTGCCTTTACATCTTTTGGCAGCACATAACCCGGAACCGACATAGCTACCGGTCTCTTATTTTCGATGAGTTTACTTTCAATATTTTTTGCCGTTCCGGAAAGGATAAACTGAAGGGCATAACTACGGGTTTCGCCTGGTTTTAAAACGGTTGAAGTTGGTGTATTCCATTGCTCAGCATTTTTCCATTCATTTTCGGCATACGCTTTACTGTATACCATCCATTCGTAAAAACCTTCGAAGGCAATCCCTCGAGGCGTTTTATCATCATTAAGGGGATTATATGCTTCAAATGGGGTATGACCTACCGGTGCAACAATTAAAGATGGTGCGTGCCCACTGAGCCTGGTTACCTGTAAATAACCGGCATCCTTACCGATATAGGGATCGTAGAAAACATTTTTTGCATGGGTTTGCTCTAATGTACGGCCTTCCAGAATATTATCGAATATCATTGGAATACCCAGTGCGCCAATTTCTATGCTTTTGCCGGTTTTATTTTTCAGTTCGAAACGGAGCAGCAGTTTTCCATTTTGCATTTCCCATATCCGTTTAACCTGCAAAGGGATATCGGCAGGAAGTGTCGCCGCAAGATCGGCGGCTGCGAGTATGTTTTTACCGGCAGGAATATTTTTTACGGGACTTCTTTTTGCAGCTGTACTATAGCTTTTCCAGGCTTCATCACCGGTATTCCGTAATTTTAAATTGAGATCGCCTAAATGATATAAGCCATCTGAACTGCGCACTTTTAAACTATCGCCGGGTACGAAATCAAAATCTTTAACCATTTTAGGTTGAAGACCAGCAACCGTTTGCGACGACTTAACCAATTTAAGGTTAAATGCACCCGCATTATACGTTAAAAACCCATTTTCTAAACCCAGTGTTGATGGCTTTTTTCCAAGCGCAATCCATGGTGATTGAGCAAAAAGAACCTCAACATTTATAAAAGATAGGATACAACAAATTATTGCTTTAAAAGCTATTATAGATAACTGTTTAGGAGGTATAGGTTTAATGATCATGATAATTTAGGGATATATTCAAAAATATACTTTAAAAGATAAAGCAGACATTGATCTTAAAAATAACGCAAAATCGGTAAAGGATTGGTGTATTTATTGGAAGTTATGTAGGAAAAACATGATAAACAAATAGATCCCGCTGATGACGCAAAAGGCGCAGATTTTGAGATTTGATGTTATTTCTTGAAAGTTTGGCGATCAGATTACCTGCAAATCGTATTTATTGTGCGATTGAGTGGAAAACTACCCCATTAGCACAACAGCAAGTACCTAAACGCGATTGCAGCGGCAGCCCCGAACGCAGGGAGGGCTACAGCGTAAAGCGCGACGGACATTAATTGAAATGCAGTTATTGCTTTCCTTATCCTTCAATTAACTCCCCTCAGCGTGGTATTGTAACTCCATGTTTTGACTCATACGGTAACCAGCATCCATATACAGTCATCATTCCCGCGCAGGCGGGAATCTTAAAGCGCTTGCCTTAAGACCATAAATTAATTCAGTATAATAGTAACCCGAAATTAAATTGGGTAACACTTCGCTTTCAGCCACTCCGATTCTTCAGTTGATAGCAGCGGTTGAAGCTGATCGAAAACCTGCTGATTATATTGATTTAGCCAGGTCAGCTGATCGGGTGTTAAAAGCGATTTATTTATAAGGGTAGTATCGATAAAACATAAGGTTAAGGTTTCAAAGGCCAGAAAATCTCCAAATTCGCTACTTCCATGCGGAACGCATAACACCAGGTTTTCGATCCTTACACCATGCTTCTCAGGACGATAAATACCCGGTTCGATAGAGGTTACCATACCTGGCTTAAAGGGTATATCTAAATTAGCGGGGTTAATGCTCTGAGGGCCTTCGTGTACATTGAGAAAAAAACCGATACCGTGACCTGTACCATGCCCAAAATTGATAGCATGTTCCCAAAGCGGATTTCTACAAATGGAATCGATCTGATAACCTTTTGTACCTGTCGGAAAAATCAGTTTAGAACCTTCTATCAAACCTTTCAATACCAAAGTATAATCATCAGCCTGGCGGGCTGTACAATTTCCTACAGGCATCACCCTGGTAATATCGGTTGTACCATAATGATATTGTCCTCCAGAATCGACCAGGAACAAACCATCTCCGGTAATTTCCTGATCGCTCTCTGCCGTTACGGTATAGTGTGGCAGTGCGCCATTGGCATTGTAACCCGATATGGTATTAAAACTTAAGCCAACAAAAGATGCCTGTTCTGCCCTGTAAGTTGCTAATTTTTCTGCTGCAGACCATTCTGTAATCTTTTCTTTGCCTAGATGATCTTCCAGCCATTTAAAAAACCTGGTTAAAGCTACGCCGTCTTGCAGCATGGCTTTACGGATATGGCTGATTTCTGTTTGATTCTTTAAGCCTTTAAGGTATGTGCTCGGGTTAATTCCTGAAATAATCTTCGCTTCTTTTGGTAAAAGCTGGTACAAGCCAAAACTGGTGCGTTTAGGATCGATAAAAATCCGGGTATATTCTGGCAATTGTGTCAATGCGCCGGCCACATCCTGGTAAGGATATAAATTAACACCTTGTTCTTTTAGGATTTCCTTATCGCTTTGCGAAAGTTTTTGTTCATCGATAAAGAGTTTTACCTCTTCAGGTGTAATCAGGGCGAAAGCCAAAGCAACAGGATTATAATCTACATCTTTTCCCCTGAGGTTAAAAAGCCAGGCAACATCATCAAGTGAAGAAATTAAATGATATTCCGCTCCATTTTGTGCTAAAACGGCCCTAACTTGTTCTATTTTGGCCGAAATACTGAGCCCGGCCGCTTCCTCGTTAATTAAATAAGCTTGTTCCGCTGGCAGCCCTACCCTATCGGTCCAAACGGTACTGATAAAGTCTACGTCCTTCACGGCAATTTCCTGTTGTTCGAGTTTGTTTTTGATATCAATAGCCAGGGCTACGGTAATGAGCTGGTGGTTAAAACTAACTGTTGCTCCTTTAGATAACACTCCAGGCAACCAATCGATGTATTCGGGCGTGTGTGGCACAATTAGTTTCACCAATTCATAGCCTGTACCTTTCAATTGCGTTTCTGCCTGGCTAAAATATCTTGAATCTGTCCAAAGACCAGCAAAATTCTGTGTAATTACAAGTGTACCTGCAGAGCCGGTAAAACCGCTGGCAAAAGGGATGGCTTTATAATGTGCGGGCAAATACTCACTGATGTGCGGATCTGCAGCTGGAATAATATAAGCGTCTATATTTTGCGCGGTCATTAAATCGCGTAAAGCCTGCAATTTTTCTATATAGGTCATGTTGAGGAAGAATTAATATCGGTCAAATTTAAAAATTACAATGATATACACAGGGTGAACAGGTAAAGATTTTGCTTCCGAATGCTATAGCTTAGCGTTTTTAGCCGCGGATATACCATATAGGTGAATCGACTGATTAACCACAGATATACAGTTTTTTTTATCTGTATACATCCTTTTTACTAATGGTTAAATCTTTTAGCATGTAATGAAATAGTCAGAACTTACTGTTTTTCTTTTTCCAGCACGGGTATTTCGAAACGTTTAATGAGCGGTGTATGGTGTTCCTTTTTCGAAATGGCCATCATCTGTTTTACAATATCAGGATGGGCCGAGGCAACGTCATTCTGCTCTTTAAGGTCGGTATTTAGGTCGTACAACGTCCATTTATCATTGCCTTTCAACATCTCCAATCTTACCCCTTTCCAGTTCCCGATGCGAATGGCCTGCTGTCCGCCATATTCAGGGTATTCGAAATAGAGGTAATCATGTTGTATCTGTTTTCCTTTGTTTAAAATGGTCGGCAAAATGCTTAATCCATCAATTCCGGCTGGTGTTTTAATTTTCAAAAGGTCGCAAAAGGTTGGCATGATATCCAAAGTGGAAGAAATGAGGTCGCTGGTGGCTCCTTCTTTTACTTTTCCAGGCCAGGATACGATAAATGGTTCTCTGATGCCCCCTTCCCTAACAAAACCTTTGCCCCAGCCGTATTCGCCTTTAAAAGGACCATTGCTGTTAAAAAATACCGGATCAGCGCCTGCATTAAAGGCAGTACCGTTATCGGCACAAAACATAATGATGGTATTGTCGTAAACGCCTTCATCTTTGAGTTTCTTGATCAATTGTCCTACCTGCCGATCGAACAATGTGATCATAGCCGCATAGGTTGCGCGGGGATAACGGCAAGGAAAATAGGAACCGCCTAAAAATGGTTTCTCTTCGCCAAACTTTTTATGATAATAATCAACCAGGTCTTTAGGCGCCTGTAAAGATACGTGTGGCAAAGGACTGGCATAATATAAAAAGAAGGGGTTGTCTTTATTTTTACCAATGAAATTCAATGCAGCTTTGATCAGAAAATCGGGTGCATAGTCGTTCTGCTGGTATTTTTCATAGTTCTTTTCGTTTAAAGGATCAAGATCTGCCGGAAATTTAACATCCGGATCAACGATCTTATTATCAAGCGGTACCCTGTTTTCGTTCTCCCATAAATGCCCGCTGTAATAGGTGTGATCCTGCCGCTGGCAAATGAAACCGTAAAAGTAATCAAACCCCTGGCGGTTAGGCACACTAGCGGTCATCGGACTTCCTAAGCCCCATTTCCCTACCAAAGCGGTATTATAGCCCACCGTTTTTAATACCTTAGCAATGGTGATGGTAGAATCGGGTATAGGATACTGACCTTCGAGAAAAGGATTTGCTTCCATCGCTTTAAAATTCCATACATCGCCACGTTCGCCCCACTCGTGGTTACCACGGATAAATGCCTTGCCTGAGTTAATACCGGTCATTAAGCCATATCTGGATGGTGCACAAACGGGATAGGCATAATGTTGAGTAAAACGCATACCACGTTTGGCGAGTTCATCTAAATTGGGGGTTTCAATTTTTTGCTGTCCGTAGCTGCCCAGTTCGCCGTAGCCCAGGTCATCTGCAAGGATATACACAATATTGGGTTTGGATGTAGTTTTTTGAGCATAAGTGCCGGCAGTGCTTAGGCCAGCCAATAATATTAGGTAAATTCTTTTGATCATATACATTACCAGGTTTAGGTGATACAATATATTGATAACAAATGTTGCTGTGCTTATTTTTCTCTGCACAAACGTTTGCATAACAATGGCATATTGCCACATTTGAACAAAAACAGGCATAGTTTTAAACTGAATCTGATCTATTGTACCCTGTTTACTCCTGATTCAGTAAAATGGATCAGCATCAAATACAGCTAGTCACAAAAGCGGCCATATATTGTCACGATTGCCCCGTATGCGTGTACCTTTTGCTATTTATCTTTGATTAACAAGTAAATGGGAAATAAAATGAGAAAAATAAAGATTTTTGAACATATCTCGCTTGATGGGGTAATTCAACACGAAAATGATGAACACTTCACCTATGCCGGATGGACAAATCCATATCGTACCCCTGTAGGTTTAGCAATTTTGCTGGAAGCACAGGGCACTAATTTCGATTTGCTACTTGGCCGAACAACCTACAACCAGTGGTCTGAATTCTGGCCAAAGGCAGGCGACACGCCTATGGCAAACAGCTTAAATGCCGCGACGAAATATGTGGCCACACACAGACCGGACAGTTTAGAATGGGGACCAGCTGCAGATTTAGGTACTGATATTATAGCTGGTATCCGCAGCATCAAATCAACAGATGGCCCCGACCTGGTTTTATACGGAAGTTCTACCTTAACCTCATTGTTAATGGAACAAGGTTTGGTTGATGAGGTGGTATTGATTGTGTACCCGATTTTACTGGGACGGGGCAAACGTTTCTTTTCTGACCGTGTAAAGGCTCAGGAACTGGCTTTTGTAAACACCAAAACGACTCCTACAGGTTTGTTATTAAATACCTATAGATATGTTGGTGCTTTGCAAAGCTAAATTTTCCTTCTATTTGGAAGAATAAACCTCTGCAAGCTGAGCAGAAAGATATTTAAAGGCCTGTGGCATTTCTACGGCGGCATTACTGATACTGGCTTCCATAAAGATATAACCTTTATAGTTGATTTTCTTTAATGCCCGTAGGTATGGCCTGAAATCATCGCCAGCTACGCCCGGTAAAGTACGTTTCACTTTTTCGGCAATTTCACAAAATCCTACTTCTTTAGCTGCATTAATAATTTCATCGGGCGATTCGCCTTCACGCAGCATGTGGAAGACATCCACATTCAGCCTAAAATTGGGTTCGTTTACCTTTTTTACAATTTCTGCTGCTGCTTTTAACGAAGTAATAAAATTGGTTTCAGTGGTTTCGAGGTTTTCTAACAGGATTACGACATCGTTTTTCTTTGCAATCTGCCCGAGTTTTTTGCAAAGCATTACAAAATCTGCCTTTGCTTTTTCCATATCGTAACCTGCAGGAATACTCCTCGCTCCGGAACTACCCAGCACGATATATTTTACACCTGCTTGTTTTCCCCTCGAAAGCACAGTTTCGGTATAACTTAAAACTTTTGCCTCATCAACATCGGGGCCTGCTATTTTTAAACTACCCGGAAAGAAGAGATTACAGCTTAACACTTTACATTTCGCGGCTTTAATCCTTTTCAAATTGGCTTGAAACTCAGCATCGCTCAAAGTGGGCGATAATATTTTCGGCACCGATTCACCGATTAACCTGAAGCCAGCCGCATAAGCTGTACTATCTTGTGCTAAACCGCTTACAATGCCTAATTCCGGGTATTTTTGCTGCGCCGAAAGTGGACCTGAGGTCAGGAAAATAAGGAAGCTGGTAATAATTGATAAGGATGTATTTTTCATAATGTTACTCATTCAGAACAGGATTAAAGGATTTCAGGATTAACAGGATCATAGTTTTTAAATGATAGGATCATAGTTTTATAATGATTGGGGCGTTATGCGTGTTTATTCCCAAATCGATTTAACAGAATAAACCTTTAAATCTTTAATTTCGATATTATTTCCCCAAAACTGAAAGCCTTCGGTGTTTTTACCATCTAATTTTCGTTCCATCGAATAAGAATAAGCACCACCATCAATAAAAACTTCAATTGAGGTCCTGTCGATATAAATATCAGCAGAAATTTCCATGCTCGTCATATCCTCTGGCGAATAAAAAACACCGTTTACCAGGTTGAAATTCATATCATAATCCAGTATTTTCTGCCCGGAAAGGCTGAGACCCGCACTGGTGGCATGAGAAAGTTTCAGTTTTGTTTTAATCCGGATCCTGTCTGTATTGTTAAAGGTTTTGAGTTTTTCGATGGCATCCTTTGCACTTAAATTGCTCCATTCGCCAACGCTTTCGAAAAGCTGTTCTGCCTCTTTTACCGGTTCGCTTACCAAACGTAAGCCATCTTTTGTGGTTTTAAGTTTCAGTTCGGTGGGCAAAAGCATCATGCCGTTGAAAGGCATATCAGGGTGACCGATCTTGCCCCATCCTATCTGGATCCTCCTGCCATCACTTTCAGGGATATTGGTAAAGGTTTGAGCGGCGTAAATGCTTCCGGTTACATAATAATGTTTTCCAGATTCAGGCGTAAATTTCTTGCCGTCAAAAGTACCGGTCATATAGGTGTTGGAAGCCCCATACATTACCCATTTCGTTTTAGTTTTATCGCCATCAATGGGTAGTTCGAATAAATCAGGGCATTCCCAAAAACCAGTGGTATGGCTTTGGAATGTCCAGTCTTTTAAATTGGCTGAATTATAAATCGAGTGACCGTCACGCTCATTCAGCACCATTACCCAATGTTTGCCGGGTTTGTACCAGAAAACCCTTGGGTCTCTGGTATCTACACTGTTCCATTTTGCTTTCGAATCAATGATCGGGTTTTTACTGTATTTTGTCCATGTACGTCCTCTATCTAAACTATAAGCCACACACTGTACCTGTTTTTCATCGGTAAAAGCAGTGTAAGTGGCCACCATGGCAGGTGTGTTGCCTTTGTTAAAACCAGCAGTGTTGTCATAATCAATTACGGTTGAACCAGAAAACATCGTACCTGTTTGATCAGGACTTAAAGCGGTTGGCAACTCTTCCCAGTGGATCATATCTTTACTTACGGCATGGCCCCACGACATATTTTCCCACTCTCTTTCGTAAGGATTATGTTGGTAAAACAGGTGATACTCGCCTTCGTAAAATATAAGGCCGTTCGGATCGTTTATCCAGCCTCTTTTGGTCGTAAAATGAAACTGTGGACGGTTTTTCTCCTTATAAATGGACTTTTGACCTTCAATTTCGTCGTTCTGATAAATTTTCTGCAATCCGGCTGCATCCCCTTCATAACTGATTTTTATTGTTTTACCTTTCAGTGTGCTTACATCACAGAAAACCCAATATTCGGGTTCGTCTTTTGCCAACCGGATTTTAAAAATCCGTTCCTGTTTGCCACCAATTTCGAACATCATATTTGCCCTGGCCTGCTTTTGCGAAACGGGCAGGTTGAGGTAACGCTTGTTGATTTTGATTTCGATATCAGCTGCAAAGCCAAATTTGGATAGAAATAGTAAAGTGCCAATGGCCAAAATTGCTTTGTATATAGTTTTCATGTTCCGGAAACGGTAAATCGTTTTATCTATAAAAGGGAATACTGGTTAGAAAAGGAAAAGATAACTAAAAATAATGAGGCTGGTTAAAGTGTATTATTTTATTTACGTGATTCCTGTAGTTCCAGGAGCTCCGGAACATCCTTGCCCCGGCGAGGCACCTGAAAGCTCCTTCGTCGAACCTCAGCGCAGCATCGTTGAAGCTAAAAGCTCCGGCGAGGCACCTGAAAGCTCCTTCAGCGAACCTCAGAGCAGCATCGTTGAAGCTAAAAGCTCCGGCGAGGCACCTGAAAGCTCCTTCATTGAACCTCAAAGCAGCATTGTTGAAGCTAAAAGCTCCGGCGAGGCACCTAAAAGCTCCTTCGTCGACCCTCAGAGCAGCATTGTTGAAGCTAAAAGCTCCGGCGAGGCACCTGAAAGCTCCTTCATCGACCCTCAGCGCAGCATCGTTGAAGCTAAAAGCTTCGGCGAGGCACCTAAAAGCTCCTTCGTCGACCCTCAGAGCAGCATTGTTGAAGCTAAAAGGTCTGGCGAGGCACCTGAAAGCTCCTTAATCGACCCCTCAGAGCCTAATCATTGAAGCTAAAAGCTCCGGTGGGGTACCTGAAAGCTCCTTCGTCGACCCTCAGCACAGCATCGTTGCAGCTAAAAGCTCCGGCGAGGTACCTGAAAGCTCCTTCAGCGAACCTCAGGGTTTCATCGTTAATACCAGAATCTTTTAACTTAAAAACTCTAAGAATCAATGCGTAATTGACTCATTTTTGACTATACACCAGACTCCAGACTTAAAACTAAACCATTATATTTGATTATAATTTTCTTAGGAGCGTATCATGAAGACATTGGTTATTTCGGGCGGTGGTAGCAAAGGTGCTTTTGCTGGTGGTGTAGCAGAATACCTCATTAAATACCGCCAAACAAATTATGATCTTTTTGTGGGTTCTTCTACCGGTAGTTTGCTTATTCCTTTTTTGGCCATTGGCGATGTAGCACGCATTAAAAAGCTCTACACCACCATTTCACAATCCGATATTTTTACAGTTTGTCCATTCATCGTTAAATACAAAAACGGAAAAGTAAAACTGCGCATGAACCATTTCGGGATTATTAAGCAGTTTATTAAGCGACAGAAAACCCTTGGCGACAGTACAGGTTTAAGAAATTTAATCAGGAACAATTTTAAGCTTAAAGATTTCGAAACCATCAAATCGCTGGGTAAAGAAGTGGTGGTTACCGTGGCCAATTTAACCACACAACTAATTGAATACAAATCGAGCAATGATTATGGTTATGAAGATTTTTGCGACTGGATGTGGGCTTCGTGTAATTTAGCCCCATTAATGAGTCTTTACCAGAAAAATGGCAACGATTATGCTGACGGAGGTTTCGGGAACCTGATCCCGGTGCAGGAAGCGATTGTAAAAGGAGCAACCGAGATAGATACCATTGTTTTAAGACAGGAAAAAGCGGTTTATAACAACCCTCCCCTTCAAAATGCGATTGAGGTATTTGCCCGGACGAGTGATTTTATGCTCAACCAGATTGCGAACGACGACCTGATTATCTCGAAACTGCAAACGGCAAATAAGAATGTAAAAATAAATTTCTATTTCATTAACCGCGAACTCACCACCCATTCTTTTGTATTTAATAAACAGGAAATGACCACCTGGTGGCAGGAAGGATACGACCTGTTTAAAGCAAAAGACTGTACCACACATGTACTGGCAGTTGAAGCAGATGAGGGAATTAAACTGACCAGATAAAAAATGAGTTTCGGTCTGTGTGAACACAGACCGGGTTTTAATTTACTTTACAACAGTAGCTTCTAACTCAACTTTCAAAGTTTCAAAAAGGCTTTTTACTTCGAGCAAGGTTAGCGACTGCTGAATGTTGTGTTTAGCGATCCAATCCTGAAAGATATTAAAGTGCGGCCAGAGCTCGTGGGTAGCTGTGGTATAAATATTCAGCCTTACAATGCCACTGCATTCGTAACCTGCCTGTGCAATTACGGTTTCGAGGTTTTTCAGGGCAGCAATCAATTGTGTTTTCATATCTGCATCGCTCGATATTCCATCATCGCTAATGGCTGTCTGGCCTGAAATATATAAGGTACTGGTTACATTTTTTACTTCAACAGCCTGTACATAACTGCGCTGATCTTGCCATTTCCAGGGATTAATGATTCTTTTTTCCATCTTGCTGGTGTTTTAAATTAAACACCACAAAATTGCAGATAGCAATTGGAAGCTGTTGTTGATAAACCGCACGATTTTAATGTGAGGTTTATCACAGTTGCATTTTTTTATTTGCTGCGTAGTTTAGTATCAGGTTTAATGGGTAATATGTTCTAATTTTAAATACACTTTAAATACAGACCCTTTGCCAACTTCACTCTCTACGGTAATTTTTCCACCCGCATAATCAACAATTTCCTTTACCAGGTAAAGGCCTACACCGGTACCTTCAACATCATTATTTAAGCGTTGAAATTTAGTAAAAATGGTATTCAGGTTTTCTTTTGCTATCCCCATGCCGTTATCAGAAACGGTTATGGTAACATAAGCTTCTTCTAACGCCGTTCTGATTGTAACTACAGGAGCACGGTTTGCAGATTGATATTTAATGGCATTACTAACAAGATTATATACAATACTGCGCAGTTTTCGCCTTACAAACATTATTTCTGAAACCCCTATTTCAGTATTTATTACTGCTCCGGATTCTAAAATCTGAGGAGCAAGTGTAAGGCGGGCATCCTCTACAATATGCTCAAAACTGATCAGCTCTGCAAAAGCCTTGTATTTTTGCTGGTGATTTCTTGAATCCGTTAAATCGAAAATCACATCTTTCATTTTCTGTAAACTGTTCTCTACTTTCTCCAGTAAAAGGGGAAACCGTTCCATGCCTTTATCCGGCAATGCCTTTAACATTTCAATGGTCAGGTCAAGGCTGGTAAGAGGTGTTTTAATGTCGTGCGATATGGTATCCAGTAATAATTCATGTTCGGCAATCAAACGTTCCTGCTCTTTCAGGTCTCTGATGCGCATGGTGATCTCCACAAACGTAATAATCACTCCATTGGTTTTATTATTTTTCCTTACGATATAGGGTAGTATATTCATCTGGTACCAACGAAAATCGATGGTTTGAATTTCTTTTTCGAGGATTTCTCCTGTATCAATTACCTGCTGGATATTTTCCAGAATAGAAGGGAAACGGAAATTTTCTTTAACATCAGTTATTGGTTTGCCGATGTCACTGTCATTCAGGCTAAACTGTTTCATTGCAGGAGGCGTAAACTTCCTGAGCGTTAAAGATGCATCAACAAAAAGCTGTGGGATAATGGTATTACGGAAATAATTCTCCAGTTCTTCATTTAGATCGGTTAGTGCGTTAACCTGCAGTTTTTGATCGTGCATTTTTATGTTTTTATATATCAGGGATCGATGATGAAAATTCGTACAGATACGAAATCTTTCTAAAATAGTAAGAAAATTATCAAGGAAGGCAAAATTGCTATAAATACGCGTAGTAATCTGCAAAAATTAAATCGGGTATCGTTTTAAGCTTATAACCTTATCAATCCAGGATGGGTAAAAACAAAGGGCAGGTCTGGTGCCTGCCCTTTATTAAAAATTTAAGGTTTTAATACCACTTTTACACAATCCTCTTTTTTCTCATCAAAGATTTTGTATCCATGTGCCGCTTCCTCAAGTGGCAAACTGTGTGTAATGATATCATCAAGTACCACTTTACCATCGTTAACCAAACCGATTAGTTTATCGATATAATTTAAAACCGGAGCCTGCCCCTGCTTAATGGTAATGCCTTTATCGAACATACGGTGCAACGGGAAATTATCGTAAGTTGAGCCATAAACGCCCACAATGGAAACGGTTCCCATACGGCGAACGGCTTCAAAACACATATCGAGTACTTTCATCGATCCCTTTTCGAAATTAACTGTTGCCTTTACCTTATCCATAAAACTACGTTCGGGTTCAAAACCCACCGCATCAACACAAACATCAGCACCACGTCCGCCCGTCATGGCGCGGATGGCCTCAACTACATCAACTTTATGCGGATTTAAGGTATCAACATTATTAACGGCCTTTGCTTTTTCTAAACGGTAATCGAGCGGATCGATGGCAATAACACGGCTTGCTCCGTTTATCCACGCGGCTTTTTGTGCCATTAAACCCACTGGTCCTGATCCAAAAACAGCCACCACTTCGCCACCTTTTAACTGCGCCCAATCAATGGCCGACCAACCCGTTGGAAAGATATCCGTTAAAAAAAGGGCCTGCTCATCGGTTAAATGTTCGGGCACAATGCGCGGACTTACATCGGCATAAGGAACACGTACGTATTCTGCCTGCCCACCCGAATAACCTCCATAAAGATCGGTATATCCGAAAAGCGCCCCACCCTTCTGGTCCATCATATCGCCATTCGGGCCATAATGCTCATAATTGGAATTTTCGCAAGCGGGTGAAGCTTCATGGGTACAGAAAAAACAGGTACCACAAGAAATCGGGAAAGGTACCACTACCCTGTCGCCTTTTTTAAGGTTGGTGATACCAGCGCCCACTTCTTCAACAATACCCATAAACTCATGACCCAAAATCATGTTTTCCTTTTGTGGCACTGCGCCGCTTAAAATATGCAGATCGGAACCACAGATGGCGGTTGAAGTTACTTTTAAAATAACATCACGAGGATCGAGGATTTGCGGATCCGGCACATTATCTACCCTGATATCTCCTGGTTTGTGAAAAACAGCTGCTTTCATAATTCGGTAGTTACATCTGGATTAATAATTATTTTCTTTCTCTTCTGATTCGTCATCATTTTCACTTTCGAAACCGATTTCCTCCTCATCATCATCGGCCAGGGCACCATCATCGGCCAGGGCATCAAGATCAGCCGTAGTTACCGAGGGATCATCGTAATCGGCATCACTTCCAGCCATCTCGTCTTCCGCATCATCATCTTCAACGGCCTCATCGCTATCGGCATCGCTACCCTCAGTTTGTTCATCAAGATCAGATAATTCATCTTCTCCTTCTGCGCCGCTTTCACTTACCGGACCATCCGTAGCATAAGAACCATCATTCTCATTTGTTTGATCAGCATTTACCTTGTTTTGATCCAATTCGTTTTCGTTCTGCTCAAAATTTAAATTTTCCATGTTTTTATAGGTTGATCAGGATTTTATTATCCTTATTTAAACAACCTTATGTAATTGCCAATTGTTCAGCTAACAGCCGTTATTTATGCCCGCATTTATACCCGATTTTAATAGTGCGCTTAATGCCTTTCTTACTCATTCAAAAATACATTTGCGTAATATTTAAATTACAAACAAGTCTTTCTGTTTTAAATTGCTAACTTAAATTAATGATCCGCCCGTACAGGTGGATTTATTTTCAACCAATTTACTAAAACGTTTTATTTATACGATAAATACGTTTTACAATTGTTATGGGCCGCAAAAGATGTCGAAAGTGGGATGGCCGGTATGATTTGGGAATCAACTCAAACCTAAATATAAAAACCTATTATGAAACACAGATTAATCCTCATCCCGGGCATCCTGATCTTGCTTAGCCTCTCCTGCAAGAAAAAAGAACTGGAACAACAAGAGCAGCTTTTGAAAAAACCTGTCACACTGGCCAGTACCAATTTATTGGCCGAACCACCGCTAACCTGGCAGGAACACTGGTTCGACCATGTACAGGTGCTGCAACGCTTCTACCACGATACGAGCATTGTGGTTTACCACGATAATGATGTAAGCAGCACGGTTACCTGGCCTAATACCTATCTGGCCCAGGTATGGAACTATACCAAAAGTAAATATGGTTCGTTCGGCCCTGATTCACGTTTGTGGGCTATTTTTCACACGGGTAAGTATAGCGGCGGCCACCCCAGCACCTATATGGATGCCAGTCACGATTACCGGAATGTAATTGATGTAGGCTCATCGAGCACCAGCGCATGGTTATCGGGGACGGGTAACGACCTTGATATTACCACGCATGAGGTAGGCCATATTGTGGAAGGTGCATCGAGAAATGTGCTAAACTCTCCTGCATTTGGCATCTGGCACGACAGTAAATGGATGGAAATCTACATTTATGACGTTTATGTTGGCCTTAACCGCACTGCCGATGTACAACGCTGGTATAACCTGGTGGCCAATGGGGCCGAAAATTATCCAAAAGCACAGACTTACTGGTTTAGGGACTGGTTTTTTCCGATTTATAGTCAGCAGGGCGATGCAGCTTCTTTAAACAAATATTTTAGTTTACTGGCGCAATATTTCCCAAAAGAAACGGTAAATAACGGACAGGGCAACATTACCCGTTTTTCGAGATCAATGAATTATGGAGAATTTATCCATTTCTGGAGCGGAGCAACGGGCATAGATCTTAAACCCCTTGCTTTAAGCGCTTTTGGCACACTCGATGAGCAGGGCAACAACTGGACCACACAATTAACAACTGCCAGAACAGCTTTCCCTGGTGTAAGTTACCTGAAAGATACTTCAGGCTCGGCAACCCTAAGCGTAAGCAATGAAAATGCAGGTGGTGCTGGTGCTGCTGAAGGTTCGTCGAAACTGGCCGATAGCTACTACAATACCAAATTCTTTTTGGGTGGCTATCCTGCTACTTTCTGGGCGCAGCAAACTTTTACATCAGCTCAGGTGGTTAAGGGTTATACCATCACTGCCGGCAATGATGCTCCAGACCGTGATCCGAAAGGTTGGAAATTAATGGGATCTAACGACAATGTGAATTTTACACAGCTTGATATCCAGAGCAACCAGACTTTTGGTTTAAGAAGACAAACTAAAAAAATACTGATCAGCAATACCACAGCCTACAAATATTATAAATTGTTTATCACTTCGAACAATGGAAGTGCAGATCTGCAGTTTAGTGAATGGAGGTTGTTGCAGTAACATCTTAACTATAATGGCCAGGGATTTATGAGTTGAGCAATCCCCGGCCGTTATTACCATTGCCTCGCAGCGCCTGTTCCGATTTTTCGGAAGGTGTCCGCAGTACGGTCTATCATTGTTTTTTTTGAAAATCAATACCTGCATTTCAATTCGGTGTTCATTCATGATGTAACGACATTTCCCACTTCGACTCCACATCTACAACAATAAGATTCTTTACTGCATTCAGAATGACAACCTATTAAATGAATATAATCCCATCTAAAAATCATATAAACTTTCGCCAGAATTATATAACTCTCTTCGATCAGCGCAGCATAAATTTGTTGCTATGAAACTTAAGGCAGTTTTCTTCCTCGTAGTATTTATGCTCAATACCCTTGTGGGTTTTGGCTGTTCCATATTAATGGGAAACGAAGGACATGAACACAGCCATCAGGAACATCAGCATCAGGCTTCAAGCCATCATCACTATACAGATCAATCACCTGATGGTGCTTATAGCAATTTAAAAATCACATCAACTGCAAATTCCTGTTGCAAAACGCTGGTGAATGATTTTCTTATACAGGGCAAACTCATTCCAGATTATGCAAAGCTGAACCTTAAAGCACCCGCGTTGGTTCCGTTTGGTTTTAACTATACTTTCATTCAGGAAGAAAAAATCATTAATGCAGATCAGCAAAATACCGATCAGCATCAATACCATCCGCCGCATCCCGACATCAGGATATCCATACAGAGTTTTCAGATATAGCATTAAGATAATATCTTTTTGTATCCCGCTGATTTCGCAGAAAAGGGAAGCAGATTTAAACATATCTATAATATGTTTAAATAACATCTGCTGTAAGCTGCGCTTTTAATCCTTTAAATCTGCGGGAAAAATTAAAAATCTTAATGCGGTTTAAATCATTTTAAAATAAAAACACATGAAAACTTTAATATATAGTTTTGCTTTCTCTTTATTATTCATCAGCACATACTCTGCAAATGCTGCAGCTAAAAAAGTAATCATTCTTGCTGAAGATCAGGCACCTAAAAACAGTCCGACTGCAATTTTAGATGCTTACCTCAAATTAAAAAATGCCCTCAGTACCGACAATGCTCAAAATGCCGCAACAGCCGGAAACGAACTGGTAAAAGCATTTAAGGATTTCGATCAATCTAAACTCACAGCCGCGCAACGCAAAACCTATACCGATATTGAAAGTGATGCTAAAGAGCATGCGGAGCATATTGGACTTAATGCAGGTAAAATTGCTCACCAACGTGAACATTTCGATATGCTGAGCAAGGATATCTACGACATCGCTAAATTATTGGGTGCTGGCCGCGAAATTTACGTTGACAGGTGCCCGATGTACAACAAAGGCAAAGGGGCTATCTGGCTTAGTGAGGTGAAAGACATTAAAAACCCTTATTTCGGAAAAGCAATGTCTACCTGTGGTTCGATCAAGGAAACATTGCATTAACAAATGCTGAGCGTAAAAAAAATTATAATTGGACTGCTATTGATTATCGTAGCAGCCCAGTTTTACAGGCCTGTTCAAAACAAAGATTTATCAGCTATGTCAGATCATATTTCGAAGGTTGTTACCATCCCTCACCAGGTAAATGGCATACTCAAAAAAGCCTGTTACGATTGCCATAGCAATAACACCAGTTATCCCTGGTATGCTCAAATACAACCGGTTAACTGGTATCTCAACAAACACATTAAGGCAGCAAAAGCGCAGCTCAATTTTGATAACTTTAAGCATTATAGTACCCGGAGGCAGTTGAGCAAACTCCGTGCGATTGAGAACAGTGTGGAAGAGGGTACTATGCCCATTGCATCTTACACATTGATCCATAAAAATGCGGTATTGAGTAAAAGTGAAAAAAAATTGGTTATGGCCTGGGCAGCAGCATCGAGAGATAGCCTTGAACAAATTCCGTTTTAAAAAAGATAAATACCGAAAGATGAAAAATATAATATTCAGCATTTTAATGTTCTTTTCACTAGGCGTTTCTGCCCAGGAGATGAAAGGAATGAAAATGCAAGAGAAAGAAAAAGCGGCAAGTACGGTTTATACCTGCCCCATGCATCCAGAAGTACTTTCTGATCAACCCGGAAAATGTCCTAAATGCGGGATGAACCTGGTGGCTAAAAAGGAAAATGCTCCGAAAAGCAAAACCGAACATGAGGAAATGCGTGGATCAGAGGAGGAAAAGATGGATATGAAGGGGATGAATATGGGAAATCCCGACCTAATGGATAACATTAAAAAAGCGAAAGCCAATCTTGGTCCAATAAAAACTTTACCTTCTAATGCGCTTCCAAGAACCGTACGCTATGATTTATATGTTACTGACACTACTGTTACCTACGGTGGTAAACCTAAACATGCTATTGCGGTAAACGGCAGTATCCCCATGCCTACTTTAACTTTTACCGAGGGTGATACCGCCGAAATTTATGTGCACAATAAATTAATGGAAGAAACCTCTATGCACTGGCACGGACTTTTCCTTTCAAACCGTTACGATGGAGTGCCCAATATGACGCAGATGCCGATAAAACCAGGTGCTACACACCATTATAAATTCCCGGTTATACAAAACGGCACACACTGGTACCACAGCCATACCATGCTGCAGGAACAAATTGGCATGTATGGTGCTTTTATCATCAAAAAACGCAATGAATGGGACATTCCGTCTATACCCTTGGTACTAAGCGAATGGACCAATATGAAACCAGAGGAAGTGCAAAGAAGCCTCCATGCGGCTACCGATTGGTTTTCGATTAAAAAAGGGACTACACAAAGTTATGCAGAGGCCATCAAAACCGGGAATTTCAAAACCAAGGTAGTCAATGAGTGGAAAAGAATGAATGCCATGGATGTTAGTGATGTGTATTACGATAAATTCCTGATCAACGGAGAAAACCAATATTTGCAACCGAAGTTTAAGGCTGGCGATAAGGTAAGGTTAAGGATTGCCAATGCAGGCGCGTCATCTTATTTCTGGCTAAAATATGCTGGCGGGAAAATAACCGTAGTGGCAACTGATGGCAACGATGTAGAACCTGTGGAGGTAGACCGTTTGATTATTGCAGTTTCTGAAACCTATGATGTGGTGGTTACCATTCCGGAGAATAAAAATTATGAATTTTTAGTCACGCCTGAAGACCGGACCAAATCAGCCTCTCTATGGCTGGGAAGTGGGGGAAAAGTAGCAGCAGGGAAAATGCCAAAACTGAAATATTTCGCGGGGATGAAGATGATGAACGATATGATGGACATGAACGGCAATATGGTAGAGATGAAAGGAATGAAAATGCAGAACCAGATAATGGACATGAATACCGTAATTACAGGGCCGGCAGACATCAAGAAGATGGATAAAATGGACGATATGGATATGGCTGATATGGACATGAGCACCGAAAAGCCCGATATCGTGACTTTAAACTATAACATGCTGCGCGATCCTAAAAAAACGGTATTGCCTAAAGGACCGGTACGGGAACTCAAATTTGACCTTACCGGCAATATGAACCGTTATGTATGGACACTGGATAATAAAACGGTTTCGGAATCGGATAAAATCCTGATCAAAAAAGGCGAAAACCTAAGGATTATTTTATACAATAACAGCATGATGCGCCACCCGATGCACCTCCATGGTCATGATTTTAGGGTCATTAACGGACAGGGAGATTATGCCCCGATGAAAAATGTACTCGACATTATGCCTATGGAACGGGATACGATCGAATTTGCCGCTACAGAAAATGGTGGCGATTGGTTTTTCCATTGCCATATTTTATACCACATGATGAGTGGCATGGGCCGGGTATTCAGCTATGAAAATTCGCCTCCCAATCCTGATGTACCCGATCCAAAACTAGCCCAACGCAAACTCTTCCGGGACGATCGGATGCCGCACCTGATGGGGCGTGTAGGCATAGAAAGCAGTGGTAGCGATGGACAGTTGATGCTGGCACAAACCCGTTGGTCGCTCAATACCATGTGGCATTTGGGAACCAACGCTATGATGGGTTACGAGAGCGAAACCATGTTGGGCAGGTTTATTGGCCGGAACCAATGGTTGTTTCCTTATGTGGGTTTCGATTATCATTACAAAAAATTCAATCCCGATGAAAAAAACATTTTCGGAAGTGATGAACGCAATATGTTCGGGCAGATCAGCAATAAAGAAAACCGGAAAACCATTGTGGCGGGTATCGCTTATACCCTACCGATACTCATTGTTGCCGACGCCAGGATTGATGGTAACGGAAAATTAAGGTTTCAGCTGGGACGGGAAGACATCCCGGTTTCGAAACGTTTACGGGCAAACTTTATGGTGAATACGGATAAAGAATATGCCGCAGGCCTTCGGTATATACTAACGAAATATATCTCACTATCTACGCACTATGATAGCGATATGGGCCTTGGCGGTGGATTAACTTTTAATTATTAGTGATAAAATAAAAACGGGATAAATCGGTAAGGCACCTATTTATCCCGTTTATGAAATAAGCCAAACATCCATTTAGGCTTATCAAATAACCAAATAATAACTAATATCTATGATAGATATGCCTCAAAACTAGCAAGGCAAGATGAATAAAAAATGAAGTTTTTATTTCTGCAGACAATCGAACAGATACATGACAATCGGGATAAATAGTTGTAGAGGAAGGAGTCGAACCTTCGGCATGCTACCGGCCAGCGCTCTACATCGACCTTTTTCTTTAGATCGCCGCAAAAGTAAAAAGTCAGCTTACATTTAAATGCTCAAACCAAAAGCTTAACGCTTTAATAACATGGACTTTTTTAAGCAAAAAACAACCTGCAGCCCATTTAACTGATTTACAGGTAATTTGGCCTGAAGGTTTGGCTTAATACTTTTAATTCTTCGTTATCAATAAGATTAGGATCATCAAACTGCTTTTTCAAAAGATTTATGGGTACTTTTATCGTTCCATTGGTGGTACGGATGATGCAGATTTCGTGATCGGCGGTAGAGGATACATAATGTCCGATTTCGGCTTCAATTTCAGATAAACGGATCAGCAATTCGTAATAGATGTAGAGCGGGATATTCACCACGCAAAGTTAACACAATAAAAAGCAAACATTTAATTATTGTTATGTTAACGTTAATTCATCTGCTAATCATAAATTAACAGTGCCCATTTTTCATTTCAGTTCACCAGCCGGAGTTTAAAACTTAATCCCCGCTTAACAATAGTAGTTTTAAGTTTGTTGTTGAAATTCAGAAAAGTTATGAAAAAACGCTCAACTCACTTAAAAAGAATACTTTATTGCTGTTCTTATTTTATTTTTCTGATCATTTCCCTTCATTCCTGCAAAAAAGATAAAAAAAGCCCCGATTATCCTGCGGGAAGCAACGAAAACATCAATACCTGGATAATTGATAGCCTAAAACGTTATTATTACTGGAACGAGCAGCTACCCTCCGATCCTAATATCGGTTTATCACCCAAAGTTTTTTTTAATTCGGTGCGCAATGCATCCGACCGCTTTTCTTATATCAATATCCCCAACGATGCCACAACCATTACACCGAACAACCGGAACTTCGGTTTTGATTATGTTACCGTTAGCGACCAGAACAGCGCAAAGGTAATTGGAATTATTAAACTGGTTTTAAAAGATTCACCTGCATCACGGTCAGGATTGAAACGTGGAGATTACATCAGCAAAATAAACGGAAAAACCTTAACAACTGCCAATGCACAGGCCCTGCAGGAGGAAATTTTAAGTAGCGACCGCTTTTCGATAACGCTGGCAGAGCAGAATAACAATGTATGGACAGATACACGTGCCATAGAACTGACTAAAGGGGCAATCCTCGATCAAAAAGAAATCAGTAAAGTGATAGAAAGTGATGGAAAAAAGATCGGTTACCTCTATTTTCTTGATTTTAATGGTGGATTAGCCAGTTCATTAATTCCGGTTTTCAGTAATTTTAAGGCTGAGGGCATTACCGACCTGATCCTCGATCTACGTTATAATTCTGGCGGTCAGGTAGCAGAAGCGGCAGCAATATGTGCCATGATTGTACAGAATATATCTTTCGATAAAGCATTCATTACCTATAAGGGTAATAAAAACGGCGGAACCAGAACAGAATCCATCGGTACCGCAGCTACTTTCGATCGGACTGTAAATTTCAATGTCCTTCTTCAGCAAAACCTGGGCTTAAGCAAGGTTTATATTCTGTCAACCGCCGCCACAGCATCAGCTTCGGAAGTGATGATCAACAATTTAAAACCCTTTATCCAGGTGATACAAATCGGTGAAAAAACGAGGGGAAAAGATGAAGCATCGTTCAGGATATTTGATGCACGGATTCCAAAACAAGTCAACTGGGAAATGCACCCGATTGTGTATAAACTATTTAACGCACAGGGAACTGGTAATTATAGTGCTGGTATCCCACCCGATTTGACTGTAAATGAAATCAACACCTTACCCCTGCTCCCATTTGGCGATCAGGCCGATCCGCTGATTAAAGCAGCAATGGCCAGGATAAGTGGTAAAGTAGCCAAAACAGGTGTAAGCCTTAACACTATGCTTTCGGGAGCTTTCCAACCCGGAAATATTTTAATGGATTCGAGGGCCCAATCGGCGCAACAGGGCATAATTATTACTCACCGATAGCAGAGACAGAAAAGGTTCTCATTAGCTTAACATTAACTTTAAACGCAAGCCCTAACTTGCCTCCGTTAACCGCTACTCATGGAAAAGTTGGAAGATTTTAAAAATATAAAACTCCTGAATGCATTGAAAGCTGGCGATTCTGCCGCTTTTAATGAAATTTACCACAAGTACCGCCAAAAAATATTTGGTTATGCCTACCATTTTACCCGCTGCCGCGAAGAAGCCGAAGAACTTACGCAAGATAGCTTTGTGAGACTCTGGGAAAACAGGACTAAAGTAGACCCGGAAAAGAATTTCGATGCTTTTCTTTATACCCTGATCCGCAATAATTTTTTGGGCACACTCCGTAAAAAAGCAAGGGAAAAAGCCTACAGTAGTGAAAATTTAGCACAACAACAATCTTTTAATGCGATCGAGGATGAACTTGATGCCAAAGAATCTAAACAGCTGGCACAGGAAGCGATCGAAAGCCTGTCTCCACAGGTAAAACGGATATACCTGATGAGCCGGAACGACCACCATACTCACGAGGAAATATCGCAGCTAATGGGGATTTCTAAAAACACGGTGAACAACCACATCAAAAAATCGCTGAGCATCATGCGGAAATACTTTAAGACTTATTCGCCAGAAACGATAATATCATTGGTAGTGGTTCAATTGTTCATTAGCCACTGGTTCATTGGTCATTAGTTAATTAGTCATTAGTCATTGGTTATTCATGTCCATCATCCACCTTACATTTTCCATTGTAAAAGATCCTTCGACTACACTACCATTGACAGAATCCAAGAGAAAAGTCGTCATCTCGACTGTAGCGCAGCGAAATGGAGAGATCTATTTATCAAGTTATCGAAATCAAATTTAAAAGATTTCTCCACTGCGGTCGAAATGACGATACTTTGAGAGCATTCAGCTTCTTATCCATCTGTCATTATATTGATTTTTATAAAATAAATTATCGCTCAGGATGACAATTAGCGTTAAATTTTCCGTATTTCTGAGTCCCGTGGCTAAAATTAGCGTAAATTTTAGTCCATTTTTACCATTAAGAATTTAAGAACATTAAGGTTTATAGTTAACTACTGAGACAATCGCTAACTGATCATTGATTGTTGGTCATTGGTCATTCATGTCCATCATCCATCTTACATTTTCCATTGTAAAAGATTCTTCGGCTACGCTACCATTGACAGAATCCAAGAGAAAAGTCGTCATCTCGACTGTAGCGCAGCGAAATGGAGAGATCTATTTATCAAGTTATCGAAATCAAATTTAAAAGATTTCTCCACTGCGGTCGAAATGACGATACTTTGAGAGCATTCAGCTTCTTATCCATCTGTCATTATATTGATTTTTATAAAATAAATTATCGCTCAGGATGACAATCGGCGCTAAATTTTCCGTGTTTCTGAGTCTCCGTGGCTAAAATTAGCGTAAGTTTTATTGCATTTTTACCATTAAGAATTTAAGAACATTAAGGTTTATAGTTAACTACTGAGACAATCGCTAACAGGTCATTGATCGTTGGTTATTGGTTATTCATGTCCATCATCCACCTTACATTTTCCATCGTAAAAGATCCTTCGACTACGCTCAGGATTACAATCGGCGCTAAATTTTCCGTGTTTCTGAGTCTCCGCGGCTAAAATTAGCGTAAGTTTTATTGCATTTTTTACCATTAAGAATTTAAGAACATTAAGGTTTATAGTTAACTACTGAGACACTCACTAACTGGTCATTGAAAATTGATCATTGGTTATTCATGTCCATCATCCACCTTACATTTTCCATTGTAAAAGATCATTCGGCTACGCTACCATTGACAGAATCCAAGAGAAAAGTCGTCATCTCGACTGTAGCGCAGCGAAATGGAGAGATCTATTTATCAAGTTATCGAAATCAAATTTAAAAGATTTCTCCACTGCGGTCGAAATGACGATACTTTGAGAGCATTCAGCTTCTTATCCATCTGTCATTATATTGATTTTTATAAAATAAATTATCGCTCAGGATAACAAACCGCGTCAAGTCTTCCGTGTTTCTGAGTCTCCGTGGCTAAAATTAGCGTAAATTTTAGTCCATTTTTACCATTAAGAATTTAAGAACATTAAGGTTTATAGTTAACTACTGCGACAATCGCTAACTAGTCATTGATTGTTGGTCATTGGTCATTGATTTATTCATGTCCATCATCCACCTTACATTTTCCCATCCTAAAAGATCCCTCAAATACGCTCAGGATGACAATCGGCGCTAAATTTTCCGTGTTTCTGAGTCTCCGTGGCTAACTCCTAAAGCGCTCGCTAATTGATCATTGAAAATTGATATTGGTCATTAATTTACCTAATTCTTCTTTTTTTAAAAAAAATCTTCTCCTCCTATAGCTGTATGCCAACTCTCGTGCATATATACAGTAACGCGCAGCATAAAAGCGTTAAGAACAAGTATAAAAGTGAAACAAGATTACATTAAAATATTATTTGAACAATACCTGGAGGGCAAAACCAATCAGGAGGAGGAAAAAATCCTGTTGGATTATCTCGCCGATCCGGCGAATGGCGACAGCGAATTTCATGCGGTGATGGATAAAGCATGGAAAAAGCAAAACCATCAAGCCGATTACACTCCGGAAGCCAACCAGGGTCTTAACCAAATCTGGAACAAAATTGAAGAGCGAAAACCAAAAAGCAGATCGCTATACCCAATACTAAAATATGCCGCCGCTATCGTTGTGGTTATTTCTGCAGCGTTTGGTTGGTACGCCTACAAAAAAGCACAAGAGCCTATACAAGCAGCCATTGCCTTTTTAAGTAAAACGACCCAAAAGGGCGAAAAAGTGAAATTGATACTACCAGATAGTTCCATTGTATACCTTGGCGCCGGCAGTAAACTCACCTGGCCATCACATTTTGTTAAAGGCAAACTGAGAAATATCCGGCTGGAGGGTGAAGCCTTTTTTGAAGTTAAACATGATACCAGCAGTCCATTTATAGTACATAGCGGACAAATGCAGACCAGGGTTTTGGGTACTTCCTTTAATATTTATGCTTATCCGAAAGACGGGACCTTTAGTGTGGCGGTGCGTACCGGTAAAGTAAAAGTTTCGGAAAACAGGGAGGGAAAATTAAAACAACTTTCGCTGCTTACCCCAGGAATGAAATTATTATACCATTTAAAAGCACACGATTACACTGTCCGTAACGAGCGCATCACCGAAGTTAACGCCTGGATTAAAAACAGCTTTGCTTTTAAAGATGTAGCCCTTCCCAATATGTTTAAATCATTGGAAAGGTATTACAATGTTCATTTTGAACTGAAGACCAATAAATTCGACCACTGCAGGTTTAACGCTACGTTTACCAACAAAAGCATTGGCAATATAATGGAAGAAATCCGCGTGATGAGCGGCAAAAAGATGAAATATAAAATAGACACTGCGAACAAAACAATTACCGTATGGGGGGAGGGCTGTCAATGATGAGTTAGCGATATGCTATGGCGCTGCAAAAGGCGCAATAAACCGGATTTATACCTGTGAAAAACAAATTAAACCTCTTAACATGAACAAGGAGCCGGATTGCTCGAACAATCCAGCTCCTAAAACAAAAGTTTTTAACCCGTGAGAATTAAAAAACATCTTGAACCTATGAAAATAGGGTTTTACGACTATATAAAAGAATATTTTATCAATTTGGATTACCGCCCTATGGTAGCCATAATGGTGCTGTGCACTTTTTTATTTAATCAGGGCATGGCCAGCAGCTTTGCACAAACACCAAAAGAAAGCAGTTTGAGCATTAAAATAGCCGGAATGAGCATTCCAGGTGCACTTTCGTTGCTTGAAGAAAAAGCAGGATTTTCAATCAATTACAATAAATCGATTTTCAGTCAAAATGGAAAAGTAAGCCTTGAAGTAAAAAACATGGCTCTTGAGCTTATCCTCAAAAAAATATTGTCGGGCACCAGGGTAACGTACAGGTTTGCTGATGCCAATACCATATTACTTTATAAATTACCGGATCCGGTAAAACCGGGCCGGATATCTGGAAAAATATTCGATGAAAAAGGTGAAACCCTACCTGGTGCTTCTATTAAAATTATCGAAACGGGTAAAGCCACCCAAACGGCCAGCGACGGAAGTTACAGCATCAATGTAGAACCAGGTACCTATACAGTAGAAATCAGTTATATTTCTTATGCAACACAACGCATTAGTGATGTAACAGTAAAGGCTGATAAAGCCACACCTTTGGATATTTCGTTAAAACCTGATGCAAAAGGACTTCAGGATGTAGTGATAACCGCCACATACAAAAAAGCGTCAGTTGAAGGTTTATTGGCCCGTCAGAAAAATGCTTCCGAAATCAGTAACGGGATCAGTGCCGAACAGATTGCCCGCACACCGGACAAGAATATCGGCGAAAGTTTAAAAAGAATCAGCGGTGTAAGCTCGATAGACAATAAATTTGTTATTGTTCGGGGAATCGGTGAGCGTTACAATTCGGCTCAGTTAGATGGTGTAACCCTGCCGAGTACAGAAGCGCAAACCCGCAATTTTTCTTTCGACCTCATCCCTTCCAACCTGGTTGATAATGTGGTGGTAAGCAAATCGGTAACGCCCGATATGAATACAAGCTTTGGTGGCGGCCTTATCCAGATCAACACGAAAGATATTCCCTCCGAAAATTTTATAAGTTTTACTGCAGGTACATCATACAACGACCAGAGTACAGGCAAAGATTTTTTAAGCCATAAAAGAGGCAAATATGATTATTTCGGCTTCGACGATGGCAGAAGGGATTATCCTGAGGGTTTAGAGCATACCGTTAAAACCGTTGCACCCAACAATACACTTACAGACACCGAGTATCAGAAAAAGGTAACCGATCAGAGCAAAAGATTTACTCAGGATAATGTGAGTGTGTATAAATACAAGGCTGCACCTTCGCAGAATTACCAGTTCACCATCGGACATTCTGTAAACCTGGATACTGCAGGCCAGAATAAATTTGGCTTTACAGGTGCACTGAGTTATAGAAACACACAAAACATCAACCTCATCGAAAATCAGAACAGAAGCGACTGGAATATTGCTTACCCCAATAACAGCGGTGCTGCCTATGATTTTAATACCACATTGGGAGGAATATTGAATTTCGGTTTACAACTAGGCAAAAACAGGTTCAGCCTACGCAATACCTACACCCATTTGTATGATAACAATATGGTAAGGATTACCGGTTTCAACAAAGATGAAACCAATTTTAACCTTCCGCCCAACCGCATTCAGGAAGCTGATGACCCAACTTATACCGATTTGCTACAAAATAAACTGAGCGGGCAACATCAGCTGGGAAAGGTAAAAATAGAATGGGATCTTGCACGTACCAGTATCCACAGGGAAGAAAAAGACCTGGTAATTGCTTCCAGCAGTCCTAAACTGATCGGAAATGAATACCAGTATTTTTACAACTATAACCTTTCTACACAAATAGAAGTAATGCCGATGTCGCGCCACCATTATGAAAATGAGGAAGGGCATTACTCCTGGAATATTTCGGCTGCCGTTCCATTTAATGTTAAAAGCACCCGCAACAGTTTAAAAACAGGTTATTTTGGTAACCGGAAAAAAGCAGAATTCAACTGGCAGATCGCATCATTTTCGGGAAGTAATACTTTAGCAGATAGTTTAAAATACATCCCGGTAAGCGAAATGATCAATCCGGCCAACATCAGTTTCGACAAGTATTTCTACTCGGTTAATCCATACTTTTTGGATAATTATGAAGGAAAAAGCAATACACATGCAGGTTTTATTATGCTTGATAACCGTTTATTACCGAACCTCCGCCTGGTTTGGGGAATCCGCGCTGAATATTACCAGTATAAAGAAGTTAAAAATGGCTATAGCAATGCCCAGTCGCAATCAATTTTCGCCCTTAAGCCCGATCGCAAATGGCAATGGCTTCCTTCTGCAAATTTAACCTATAGTCCTATTGATGCCCTGAATGTAAGGGCCGCTGTTTCAAGCAGTGTTATCCGCCCTGAACTACTGGATAACAGCCGTTTTTTCAGGTATAGTCCTTATCTCGACGGACAGTTTGGTAACCAGGGATTGTACAGCACCAGGATTAACAGTTATGACATCAAAACTGAATGGTTTCCTGAACTGGGCGAAATCATTTCTGTGGGAGGATACTATAAATATTTCGACAAACCTGCCGAAATCACCATTAGTTCTGCTAGTGGCAATTACACGTATTACACCAAAAGCTCCGACTGGGCAAAAGTTTACGGACTTGAATTCGAATTCCGCAAAAACCTCGGCTTTGTTACTGAATGGCCTCTTTTGTCGAAATTAACCGCCTATGGGAATCTCACCCTACAAAGGTCGGTTGTGAGGAGCACCTATCTAATCCCCGATCCTGCAAATCCAACCGGACCGAACATACAGGCAACGATCAACCAAAAAAGGGCCATGTACGGCCAGTCACCCTATCAGTTCAACGCAGGACTTCAGTACATGGATAAACACTTCAGTTTTAATATAGCCTATAATAAGTCGGGCTATAAAACCTATATCGTAGGTGATAAACCTATTGATATTGAATATGAGCGTGCCCGCGACCAAATTGATGCACAACTGGCCTATAAATTTTTAAACAATAAATTCGAAATAAAGGTAAATGCGGCCAATCTGTTAAATAGGGCTTCGTTTTTTTATCGCAACACTGCTAGCTACGAGCGTAATCCCGATTACGTTGCAGGGCAAAGTGATGAGAGCGATTTTATGCGTTTAAAACCGGGCTTCAGCAACAAGTACGAAGAAGGAGACCTTATTTTATTCAAACAGAAATTCGGCCGTACCTACAGCACTTCCATTACCTATAATTTTTAATGCGACCATGAAAAACAATATAAATAAAGTTAAACCATTTAATCAGAAAGGAGGAATAGAGTTTCCTGCATAGCCATAAAAAAAACGAAAGGTTGTATCAGAACCCTCCGTTTAAACCGATCATTTCTAGTGGAACGGCCAATCCAGGATAAACCTGAAATATTTTAAAAACCTGCTGTTAAAAGCCAAGGGCAGCCAACAGATCTGCTTAGTTATCGATAAGAAATACTAAGATATAAAAAACATCCTATTTAGTGATATGTGGGCCTTTATTTCCATAAAAATAAGGATTTATATGCCCTTACCTCTAAATAACCAAAAAAAATCAACCTAAAAAACATGGATCATACCTATCAGATCCTATGAAAACAAAAAAACGAAAATGAAAAATTTCAAAAACTTAATCGGTCTTTTATCAATTGTTGCTGTTTCTTTTACAGCTTGTAAAAAAAATGAAGGTGCTTCATCTGCATTCGGCAACCGCAGCACTTCAGCAGCAGATTATTCACAGTCATCGTTACCGGTTGTAGCGGTTAGCGGAGACATTACCAGCTCTGTAACCTGGACAGCAGGAAACGTTTACGAATTAAGTGGTGTAGTAACCGTTAGAAACGGCGCAACCTTAACCATCCAGCCAGGTACTTACATCAAAGCATCGGTTAATACTCCAGGTGTACAAAATGGTGTATTGGTTATTGCTAAAGACGGTACCATCAATGCTGCTGGTACAGCTGCTGATCCGATTGTATTTACAAGCCGTAACCTTTTAGATGGTAATGCCGGTACAACTGGTACTCCTGGCGATTTTGGTGGTGTTATCATTTTAGGTAATGCAACAATCAACGTTGGCGATAAACTGATTGAAGGTTTAGCTAACGAATCTAAATTCCACTACGGAGGTACTAACGATGCGGATAACCGTGGTACTTTCCAATATGTGCGTATCGAGTATGCAGGTTTCCAACTGGCTGCAAACGTTGAGGTTAACGGTTTAACTTTAGGTGGTGTAGGTAGCGGTACTACTATCGATCACGTACAGGTTTCTTACGGTTTAGATGATGGATTCGAATTTTTCGGTGGTACAGTTAGCCCAAGCAATTTAATTGCCTTAGCTTCTGACGATGATCAGTTTGATTTCGACAATGGTTTCAGTGGTATCCTTACTGATTGTATTGCTATTGCAGATAAAAACGCTACACACAGCACAAGCGGTGGCGCAAGCGATTCAAACGGTATCGAATCTGATAACAATGCACCTGCAGAAGATGCTACTTTTAGCTTAACTCCTAAAACACACCCTGTTTTAATTAATGTAAGCGTTTTCGGTACAGAAAATACTTCAGGTATTGCCGGTTTAGGTTACCGTAACGGTATCCGCGAGCGCAGAGGTTCGGAAGTTACTTTATCTAACGTAGTTGTTTCTGGTTACAACACCGGTATCGCTTTTGATGGTGATGCCAATGCAAGTCTTTCAGATATCTCTACTACATCCGTTCACGGTTTCGTCAACTCAATTACAGCAGCAGTTGGTGCTTATGTTGATGGTGGTGGTAACAACCTGGTAGTTAATGCAAGCAACGCAAGTTATTTTGGTGTGAGCCAGCCATGGTACAATACACCAGGTTCTCCATCTACAGTTACGCTTCCAACTTGGGCTGCTAGCTGGTCTAAACTTGTATTTTAATTTTTTCTCTCTCTAATATCAAAAGAGACCGTACCTTTTTAGGTATGGTCTCTTGATTATAAAAACAGGATTGTCCTGTTTTAAACGATAATTAACCTTTTATGAAACTAAAAATCTTTACCATTTTCTTTTTTTCTGCCCTAATTGCCTTAAGTTTATCTTGCCGCAAAGCAGAACTTCTTCAGCCCGAGCAACCAAAAGTTATCCAGTTAAGCATTACAGGGGCATCTGATGTAGCGTTAGAATACCTGTATAAAGACAGTATTATAGCCACCCCTCCTGTTGGCAGCATTAATGTAAAAACACTTCTTTCTGTAAAAGACCAGAACGCTACTTTAAAAGTGAGAAAAAAAGGCAGCACAGAAATATTATTAACCAAAACCATCACCGCGGTACCATTTGATCAGAACATCAGTTTATTTTATGATGGAACCAAAATATATAACAGTGCCATTTCGCTGGTTGTTAAAGGTTTTGTCGTATCCGGCGAAATCGAATTCCTGCTGGATGGCAACCTACTGTCGTCGGGTACCAGCATCGTTAACAATACATTTTTTATCCTCATTGATAAAGGCACCACCAGAGAAGTTACCATCCGTAAAAAAGGGACAACCGAAATTCTCTTTACCAAAACAATCCAATCTGAAATAGCCAGGCAGAATATTGATTTCTTTTTCGACGGAACTAAAATCGCAGATAATGTAAAACTCACTCCTCCGGCAAACCCTGCCAATATGATGATTAGTGCAAAGTTCGAAACCATATTTGCCCCGCAATTTAAAAATGTTGATGTAGATATTGTTTTTTATACAAAACCCACATCGGCCGCCATTACCACGGCTGGTACCAAAGTTACACCTGAGCTTAGGCTTACCCTCAAAAAAGATGGCTCGTTCAATTCGATCGAACTTCCGCCACTGCCCGGAGCAAATTACATCTACAGTTTTGATGTATTTGAAGCGGGAACAAACAATGTTCCATACACTACCACAGCCTCACCATTTGTAAACGCAGCATTTCCTTTTAAACAGAACGAAGGAAGGTATGGTTCAATCAGTTTTGAAGCAAATTCATCAAAGTTATTTATTATAAAGGATACAAAAAATCTGGCCGGCGCAACAAAATCCACCTATTTTTCGGGTGCTATTACCGATCTTTCTCAATATTTCAAATAAAATCATTAATTAAACTATAATAAAGGGGGAAAGCCTGGGCATTTTGCCGGGTTATCCCCCTATTAAGTTTATTGGATACTCCAGTATTTTACAATTGAGCATTAAACTGGCGATTGTCATCGTTTATAACGAAGATAAATGAGGGGTATGATTTTATCGCTATTGAGTCAAAAAACAGCCACCCACTTTAACGTATTGATAACAATCATTTAACATTCAAAACGATTTAAATCAGTTACTTATTCAGTTATTTGAAAGCGCAGATAAATGATCTGCACCATGAATATCCAAACTGATTTTATGCCGTCGTTCTGCACCATATTACCCTTTATAGGAAACACCGATTTAAGTACTCCACTCGCCATTGTTTTTATCGTTTGCCTGCTCGCCGTAGTCGGATTTGAGTTTGTAAACGGTTTCCATGATACGGCCAATGCGGTAGCTACTGTAATTTATACTAAAGCGTTAAAACCAGTTATTGCCATCCCCTGGTCGGGATTTTGGAATTTTATGGGTGTATTTACCGGAGGGATTGCCGTTGCGATGGGTATTTTAAAACTCGTTCCGCTAGATACTTTGATGAACCTTCCCATTGGCGTTGGGGCAGCGATGGTTTTGGCTGTTTTACTGGCCTCTATCGCCTGGAATCTCGGCACCTGGTACCTGGGTATCCCCTGCTCTAGTTCGCACACCATGATTGGCGCCATGATCGGCGCCGGTTTGGCTTTTACCTGGTACTACGGCGGCAAGGGAGTAAACTGGGGTAAGGCCGAAGAAATCGGTTTATCGCTCATTTTATCGCCCATTATTGGCTTTGGTCTGGCCATGTTACTGATGTATTTTTTAAAACATGTAATTAAATACCATGCCCTTTTTCATATCCCAAAAGGTGAAAACGACAGGCCGCCCTTACTGATCAGGGGATTACTGATTACCACCTGTACTTTGGTGAGCTTTTTCCACGGCAGCAACGACGGACAGAAAGGTGTGGGCTTATTAATGCTGATCCTGATTGCTTTTCTACCTGCAAAATTTGCCGTGAACCACCACATCCCCAATGATAAAGTATTGTTCCAGCTGAATCAAACCGAACAGGTGCTTCAAAAAACAGCAACACTTAACCAGGGAAAAACATTAGATATTACTTCCCTTGTAAAGAAAATAGATAAAGCGAAATATCATTTATCGCTTAAAAATGAAACCGACAAGAAAAACACTTACCTTTTCCGTAAGCAGATTGAAGAGGTTGTGGCTTCGATAAAAACAGTAAGGGAAGATAAAACATTGGTAATTAACCCTGCTGACGATCAACTCCTTCATGATAATTCTTCCGAATTATCGAAACTGGTAGAATTTGCGCCGCTTTGGGTAATTCTTTTAATTTCAATTTCACTCGGATTGGGCACCATGATTGGCTGGAAACGCATAGCGGTTACCATTGGAGAAAAAATCGGTAACGAACATTTAAATTATGCCCAGGGCGCTACTTCCGAAATTGTTGCAGCTTCTACCATTGGCCTGAGTACTGCTTTTGGCTTGCCGGTAAGCACCACACATGTATTATCGAGCGGGATAGCCGGTGCAATGGTGGCCTCTGGCGGAAGAAAAAACCTCAACAGTAACACGCTTAAAAATATTGGATTGGCCTGGGTACTTACCTTGCCGGTATCGATTGTATTGTCTATTTTGTTATTTATGCTTTTTCACCTGTTTATTTAACAGTTTCAAAATATTATTCTCTAAAAAATGAAACAGATACTTGTAGCAACGGATTTTTCAAGAAGCGCCGGAAATGCCCTCTCCTATGCATTGGCTATGGCAAAAACGCTGAAAATGGAAGTGGTAGCCATCCATGCCATCCATCCTACCGAAGGTATAAATAACAGCACTTATAACGCCATTTTTATCGAATCATATTACGGAAATAAAAGAGCTGCTTTAAAAGAATGGGCCGAAAACATCCGCGAAAGGGAAAACCTTAAAGACGTAAAACTCGAAACGATATGTGATGTTGGTTTTTTAAAAACAGTAATTACCAAACACACCGAAAACAATCCGGTAGAGCTGTTGGTAATGGGCATTACAGGTGCCACGGGAATTAGCGGAATTGTAGGCAGCAACGCCAGCATGGCGGTTACTAAAATGAGAATACCTACCCTGATTGTACCTTTAGAGAGCAGTTTTACCAACTTCCCGATTATTACGCTTGCCACTGATTACGAAACCGTATTATCGCCAAAAGATATTACCGCCCTCAGCGAACTGTTAAAAGCCTCGGGAACAAAAAAAATGCAGGTACTTTATGTGGCCGAAAAATCAGATGAGGTACATATCCAGACGGGAGAAAAAAGGATCAGGGATCTTTTACCAGATACGGAAATCGAATTTAACTACATTATGGATAGCAGTGCACCGAACGGTATTATGGATTTCATTAAAAGTAACCATACCGATATCCTTTGCCTGGTTAAACACCACCACAACATTATTTATCGCTTATTTACCAGCAGTACGGTTAACCAGGTAATGAATAAAACGGTGAAGGCTATTTTGGTATTACACGAATAAGAGAGAATGGAGGATGGAAAATGTAAGATGGAATGAATCACCAATAATCAATTTTCAATGACCAATTAGCGAGTGTTTTAGGAGTTAACTGTTAACCTTAATGTTCTTAAATCCTTAATGGTTAAATGATAGAAAATAAAATTTACGCTAGTTTTAGCCACGGAGGCACGGAAATCACAGAGAATCTAACGCGGTTTGTCATCATGAGCGTAGTCGAAGGATCTTTAAGGATGGAAAATGTAAGAGGGATGATGGAATGAATCACCAATAAGCAATTTTCAATGACCAATTAGCGAGCGTTTTAGGAGTTAACTGTAAACCTTAATGTTCTTAAATCCTTAATGGTTAAATGATAGAAAATAAAATTTACGCTAGTTTTAGCCACGGAGGCACGGAAACACGGAAGATTTAACGCGGTTTGTCATCCTGATGGATAATTATTTCATAAAATCAATATAGAAGACAGCGCTTTTTGGCAAAATGACAGGCTGCGCGAGATCGTCATTCCCAACCCGATTGGGAATCGTAATGCAAGCGCTTTAAGATTCCCGCCTGCGCGGGAATACGGCCGTGCTAATGGATTCAGTCTATGGTAGCGTATTCGAAGGATCTTTAAAGGGATATTCAAGGGTAGTTATTACAGGTGAATAGTTTAATGCTGGGCGTTTTGCAACAGTTAACCGATTTAAACAATTAACCGATTAACCCAATAACTGCAAATGAACCGACTACTTCCTCACCTTTTTATAAAGCCTTTCAATCTTCTTAGCATCTTTTTTAAAAGTATCGAGGTAATCTTCTATTTCCTTTTTTGATAGTGTTTCTACCCTGGCTTTAACTTCATCCTTAAAAAGACCTACCGCGAGTAACTGGTTCTTACCATCACGGAATTTTACATTCGGAAAAAGCTCAGTAATGTGACGTTTATTCCTTTCCCTGATTTCGCTTAATTTGGTAAAGGATTTCGGATGTTTGTCGCTGTTTACATCCGTGAGGGCATTGTAATAGTCGTAATCGCCGATATAATTAATGAGATTTAGGGTAACAATGTTCGGATCCATATTATACATTTGTTTCAGTTAAATATAGTATTTTGTGTTCGGAATATCCTAATTAACAGCATTTTTAGAAGATAATTGAATTAATCATGACAGGGTTTATTTTATAGCTTTAACAAATGGAAAACGATACAAAAACAACAACACTAAAAGATGGCGACCTATGCTTTGTTATAGCCGGAACACATAAAGGTAAATGGGGTGCCGTTCGGGATATTAATACCAGTAAAACCGGACATATTACCATCACAGTAGAACAGGGAAATTCGGTAAAGTTTAAAACCCTGATGAAAAATGTGACGGCTAAATCATAAGGCTGAAAGTAACAAAGCCAATAAAAATGTTAAATAAATTATAGAATTTATTAAAACAATTTATCTTTATCGCGGGTAGTCTATCCACTAATGTTTACTAACTATATTTATGGGCAAAAAAATCAGCATTCTCGAAGATGATCAGGGAATCAGGGAAATCGTTGAACTTATTTTTTCACAGGAAGATTACGAAGTGACGGGTTTTTCAAACGTAAATGAATTTATGAGCCGAAAATCTAATGTGGTACCTGATCTTTTTCTGCTCGATGTAATGCTCCCTGACGGTAATGGCTTAAATGTGTGCGATATGTTAAAATCTGAAGAAGCCACCAGTAATGTTCCTGTACTGATGATGAGTGCACATGCCGACCTGATTACTATGAAAAACCAATGTAAGGCCGATGGTTTTATTTCCAAACCTTTCGACATTGATCATTTGGTCAATATGGTAAAAAACGCAATCTAAGCCATCAGTAGCAGATAAATTTTATACTTCGTTTTTATCAAGGGGGAGGGTAAAGAAAAAATTGCTGCCTTGTCCGGGTTCGCTTTCAACACCGATTTCGCCACCATGACGCTGCACAATATCTGCGCAGATAAAAAGACCTAAACCAAGTCCCGAAACCTGTGTACCCATTTCATCAGCCCTAAAATAGCGGTCGAACAAGTGCGGAAGTTTATCGGCAGGAATTCCCGGGCCATTGTCCCGAACGGAAATCTTTACAGATTCACCCGATGCTTTAATCCCAAGAAAAATACGCTTAGAATCCGGCGCATATTTTACGGCATTATTTACCAGATTAACTACTACCTGATCAATACGGTGTTCATCGGCGAAAACCATCAGGCTCGTATCGCCTTCCAAAACCAATTCGTGACTACCAGACTCCCTTACGTGTAAGCAACATTTTTCGAGCATATCGCCAAGGTTGAACCAGCTCTTTTTAAGGCCTACATGCCCCTGGTTAATTTTGGATACATTGAGCAGATCATCAACCAATTCGGTGATTTTATCCATACTCCTGGAGGCCTGATCGATCACTTTTGGAAAAAGCAGGGTATTCGGGTTTTCACGCATCCTGACCAGCAATTGGAGCGAGGCTTTTAACGTGGTTAAAGGCGTTTTCAATTCATGACTGGCAATTGATATAAAATCATCTTTTTGCTGTTGCAGGGCTTTATACACGGTAACATCCATAACGGTGCCGAGTGTGCGCGTACGGTTTCCTTTGGCATCGAAATAAACTTTTGCCTGAAACCTCAGCCATTTTAAGGGGGAACCTTCACGTATGTACCTGGCCTCGTAAAAAATCCGGCCGGTTTTTTTGGCTTCTTCGTGTGCCAGTACACTTAAATGGGCATCATCGGGATGATAATGATCGATGATGGTTTCTCTATTTACCCCATTTCCAAGTCCGAAAATTTCATCAAAACGCGCAGAACCTACCAATTCGCCTGTATTGTAATTAAGTTCATAGGTACCAATTTCTGCCGCTTCTACCGCAAGGCGGATACGTTCTTCAACTTCTTCAATGGCATGCCTGGTGCGCACCTTTTCTGATACATCGATGCCCACCACCATTACGGCAGAAACGCTCCCTAAAAGGTCAGTTACAGGTTCGTAAACAAAATCGATAAAAACCTGTTCTGGTGATCCATTGCGGATGAGCACAAGTTCTGCTTCAGTAGCAACAAATGCTTCGCCCGATTGAAACACTTTTTCCATTATAGGGGAATAAGCTTCTGCGGCTTCTGGCACGCCATCCCAAATGGGTTTTCCATCTAATGTATCTCGTGCTTTCCCAACAAGTTCGAGGTAGCGATCATTTACTTCACTTACCACCAGATCGTTTGCCCTGATTACACATATCGCAAAAGGAGCCTGTTGAATGAGATTTCTAAACCTTTCTTCGCTCAGTTCGAGCAAACGTGCCGATTCGGTAAGTTCTTCGTTTGTGGTAGCCAATTCTTCGTTGGTTGCAGCAAGTGCTTCGTTTATTGCGGCTAACCTTGCATTATTTTCTATTGCCTCCAAACCCATGCGATTGATGCTGGCTGCCGATTCTACGAGCTGGGTAACGTCTGTTGCATAACAAACTACACCTATTATCCTGCCATCAGTATTTTTTACGGGCTGATAGGAAAAGGTAAAATAAAATGTTTTGAGCTGACCATCGATTATGAGATCGGCACGGTCGTTTACAGCATGGTAGGCTTCTCCCGTGGCCATTACCTGGCGTAACAGCGCTTCAAAAGGCTGACCATCAATTTCAGGAAGTGCTTCTAAAAAAGGTTTACCAATTACAGAGGCATCTTTTCCCCAGGCTTTTAAGGTTGCTGCATTTGCCAAAGCAACCCGAAGTTCATCACCAAGGATCAGGTATATGGGATAAGGTGAGCCTTCTATAAGCCCGGCCAGAATGTCTTTATCAAGGATCATAATTGGGATAATGGCAATGCAACATTTGAGCCTGCGTATGCCAATTACGAAGTTAAAAAAGAAGTGGATATTTTGCTAATGAGAGAAGGAGAATTTGAAGGATGATGGAAGTGAATAATCAAGGAGCAATAACCAATTTCCAAGGACCAATAACCAATGATCAATAAAAATCACGATAGAAGACGGCGTTTGTACAAAATTATCCGATTTAAACAATAAATACGAAAGTTTCTGCTCCATGCTAACCAATGAACAAATGGCTAATGAACTAATAAATCAGATTGGAATTAACCGATTTAAACAATACGAAAGTCTGCTCCATGCTAACCAATGAACAAATGGCTAATGAACTAATAAATCAGATTGGAATTAACCGATTTAAACAATACGAAAGTCTGCTCCATGCTAACTAATGAACAAATGGCTAATGAACTAATAAATCAGATTGGAATTAACCGATTTAAACAATACGAAAGTTTCTGCTCCATGCTAACCAATGAACAAATGGCTAATGAACTAATAAATCAGATTGGAATTAACTGATTTAAACAATACGAAAGTTTCTGCTCCATGCTAACCAATGAACAAATGGCTAATGAACTAATAAATCAGATTGGAATTAACTGATTTAAACAATACGAAAGTTTCTGCTCCATGCTAACCAATGAACAAATGGCTAATGAACTAATAGATCAGATTGGAATTAACCGATTTAAACAATTAGCCAGTTAACCCAATAAAGCAATAAATTATTTCTCCCCCTCGCCTGCAATACCCAGGTTGCGAACCACGTTAAGAACACCGGTTTGCCAGTGGAGGTAACCCAGCATACCACAAACGTCGATTACCTGATTTTCGATTTTTGCAGGCACATCATTCACCACGCGGAAGCGGATTTTATATTTTGGATTATAACTGATGTAAATAATGATATCGTCGTTACGCTCACCAACATCAGCAAGAAAAGCCAGGTGTTGATCACGCAGCTCATCAGCCGCTTGCTGCAAACGTCCATTCATTAATCTCGAAAGTGCTTTATCCGGAACAAAATCCGTCTCCAGGATAGCCAATACCGTAACGACCATGAACGCAAAAGTAAAAACCTAAATCATACCTGCAAATACAATCTCTCAAACTACTGAAAATGAGCATAAATAATTTTATCAGTTTCTCCGAAAGCTCGTCATCACAGGATAAAAAGCTCCTGATCAGCAAAAAAACAATTCTTTTATATTAAACAGATCAAGATCATGCAACCCTTCGTACCAAAGTAGATACGCCTGCTATTTTATCAATAATGATGGCAAAAAAAAAACGGGTATCAGAACGATACCCGCCATTAACAATAATTAGCTTGTTATTTTTTCTACCAGTTGATACCCAGATTAACCTCAAAACTTCCGGCGGTATAACCGCTTAATGCACCAGTTTGTGTGGTGTAGGAAGTATTAATGGAATATTTCTTTTTGTAATGTAAACCCACACCGAAACTTGCTGCTTTACTGGTATGATACATGGCAGTAAACAATACCTGCTGATTGGCGATGCCAAACTGTCCGCCTACATCAACAATATCGGCAATCTCCGTGAATGAACGATAGGCGACCTTTGGCTGAAAGATATTCTCTCCCAAAGGAATTTTATACCCGGCCGAGGCATAAACCACAGGCGTATTGATCAGTTTGAAATTATCCCGTTTGAAATAATTTTTCAGGTTAACCATTGCAAAATCTGCATTGAATCCTTTAGTGGTTAGCGCAACCCCAAAATCGCCGTCGAAATAGGTTTTATGATCGGTATTGTAAGCACCGATCTGGCCATCATTCGGGTTACCGATCAGGTCCTGCATATCTATCCTTTGATTCATAAAACCAGCTGATAAACCGAAATGTAGTTTAGCCGTTTCGCTGAGCGGAAGGTGATAAGCATAAGTTGCCACGATACGTGTTTGCCTTTGCAGACCGGCTTTATCAAGGTTCATGTTTAAGCCGACACCTACCCTTTCCCATCCATAAGTGGCGGTAAGGTTTTGTACTACAGGCGCACCAGGCACATCATTCCACTGCGAACGGAAGGCAAGATCTACATCTGCACCCGCTGCTGCCCCGGCCATGGCCGGGTTAGCGAGGTAGGTATTATTGAAATATTGGTTTAACAACGGACTGGTTTGTGCTTTTACCTTCGAAACCCCGATAAGAGCAAGCAATATCAATATTTTTGTTTTCATCGTTTTCATTTTATTAACGGTTTCTGATAATCGTGATAAATCCTTTTTGAACAAGTTTATCTGGTCCATAAGTGATGATGTAATAGTAAGTACCTTCAGCGAGGTCGTTACCTCCGATCGTGCCGTTCCAGCTATTGTCATATCCTTTTTTATTGTACATCAATCTACCGTTGCGGTCGAAGATTCTTACTTCGTTGCCCGGGTACATATCAATGTTCTGTACAATCCAGGTATCATTCACGCCATCGCCGTTTGGAGTTAAAATGTTGTTTGCAACAATTTTATAATCTTCGGCCACTTTAATGGTGATCGATCCGATACTGCTACATCCGTTTGCGTTGGTTACACGTACCGTATAAGTGGTGGTTTGTGCAGGACGAACGGTAAGCGTTGCCGTGTTCTGTCCGCTTATAATTCCACTTGCTGTAGACCAGCTGTAGCTTGTGCCACCGCTTGCGGTTAATGCTGCAGTTTCGCCTTTACTAAGATCGGTACCTTTGTTGCTTACAATATTTACCGTTGGAAGTGCATTGATAGTTAATGTACCGTTTACATAAACAAAACTGTAGTTATTAGCTACACCACCTGCCGGAACAAGTGTATAAGTACCTGCCACATTTCTATTTGCAGTTGTGCTTACTGTTGGTTTTGTGCTCAATGCCGTTTCAGTATCGCCCACTTTGAATCCGCTGTAGCTTACACCAAATGTTGGGAAACCATCTGACTGGCACATTGAAGCATTGCTTGCTGTTACGGTAAGTACTGTTTTATTAATCGTAAGGTTAGCACTTAAATAAGTAATTGCATAGTTGCCGCTTAATGTAACTGTACCTTGATTAATCGCATAAGTGCCTGCATTTTCGCCAGCTGCCCTGGTCAAACTTCCACTAAAGCTATCACCTGTTTGTAACGCCGGACTGAAGGTATACGTCAATGCAGGATCAACATCACCATAAGTTTTACTTTTCGCTGCTGCGGTTACCGTGATGGTTTTAGCACCAATGGTCAGATTAGCTCCAACATAAGTTAAAGTATAGTTAGCGTTTAAAGCAAGTGTTCCCTGGTTAATCGCATAAGTGCCCACATTTTCGCCAGCTGCCCTGGTTAATGATCCTGTAAAGGTATCCCCTATTATCAATGCCGGAGCAGAAGTATAGGTTAAAGCCGGATCGGCATCACCATAAGTTTTGCTTTTCGCTGCTGCGGTGACTGTGATGGTTTTCTTGTCGATGGTAAGGTTGGCACCAATATAAGTTAAAGTGTAATTAGGGTTTAAGGCTAATGTACCCTGATTGATGGCATAAGCACCTACGTTTTCGCCAGCTGCCCTTGTTAATGATCCTGTAAAGGTATCAGTACCAACCAACGCCGGAGCAGAAGTATAGGTTAAAGCCGGATCGGCATCACCATAAGTTTTGCTTTTCGCTGCTGCGGTGACCGTGATGGTTTTCTTGCCGATCGTCAAATCTGCACCAACATAGGTTAAAGTGTAATTAGGGCTTAAGGCTAATGTACCCTGGTTAATCGCATAAGTACCGATATTTTCGCCAGCTGCCCTGGTTAATGATCCTGCAAAGCTATCAGTACCAACCAATGCCGGAGCAGAAGTATAGGTTAAAGCCGGATCAACATCGCCATAAGTTTTGCTTTTCGCTGCTGCGGTTACCGTGATGGTTTTCTTGCCGATGGTTAAATCTGCACCAACATAAGTTAAAGTGTAGTTAGCATTTAAAGCAAGTGTTCCCTGATTGATGGCATAAGTGCCCACGTTCTCGCCAGGTGTCCTGGTCAGGCTTCCGCTGAAACTGTCGCCGGTTATCAATGCCGGAGCAGAAGTATAGGTTAAAACCGGATTGGCATCGCCATAGGTTTTGCTTTTTGCTGCTGCAGTTACCGTGATGGTTTTCTTGCCGATGGTTAAATCTGCACCAACGTAGGTTAAAGTGTAGTTAGTGTTTAAAGCAAGTGTTCCCTGGTTGATCGCATAAGTACCCACATTTTCACCAACTACTCTGGTTAATGATCCTGTAAAGCTATCAGTACCAACCAATGCCGGAGCAGAAGTATAGGTTAAAGTTGGATCAACATCACCATAAGTTTTGCTTTTCGCTGCTGCGGTTACCGTGATGGTTTTCTTGCCGATGGTTAAATCTGCACCAACATAAGTTAAAGTGTAGTTAGGGTTTAAAGCAAGTGTTCCCTGGTTAATCGCATAAGTGCCCACATTTTCGCCAACCGCTCTGGTTAATGATCCTGTAAAGGTATCAGTACCAACCAATGCCGGAGCAGAAGTATAGGTTAAAGCCGGATCTGCATCACCGTAGGTTTTGCTCTTAGCAGCGGCTGTTACCGTAATGGTTTTCTTGCCGATGGTTAAATCTGCACCAACGTAAGTTAAAGTGTAGTTAGCGTTTAAAGCAAGTGTTCCCTGGTTAATCGCATAAGTACCTACATTTTCGCCAGCTGCCCTGGTTAACGATCCTGTAAAGCTATCAGTACCAACCAATGCCGGAGCAGAAGTATAGGTTAAAGCCGGATCGGCATCACCATAAGTTTTGCTTTTTGCTGCTGCGGTCACCGTGATGGTTTTCTTGCCGATCGTCAAATCTGCACCAACATAAGTTAAAGTGTAGTTAGGGCTTAAAGCAAGTGTTCCCTGGTTAATCGCATAAGTACCCACGTTTTCGCCAGCTGCCCTGGTTAATGATCCTGTAAAGGTATCAGTACCAACCAAAGCCGGAGCAGAAGTATAGGTTAAAGCCGGATCGGCATCACCATAGGTTTTACTTTTCGCTGCTGCGGTTACCGTGATGGTTTTCTTGCCGATCGTTAAATCTGCACCAACATAGGTTAAAGTGTAGTTAGGGTTTAAAGCAAGTGTTCCCTGGTTAATCGCATAAGCACCCACGTTTTCGCCAGTTGCTCTTGTTAATGATCCTGTAAAGGTATCAGTACCAACCAATGCCGGAGCAGAAGTATAGGTTAAAGTTGGATCAACATCACCGTAGGTTTTACTTTTTGCTGCTGCAGTTACCGTAATGGTTTTCTTGCCGATGGTTAAATCTGCACCAACATAAGTTAAAGTGTAGTTAGGGCTTAAAGCAAGTGTTCCCTGGTTAATCGCATAAGTACCCACATTATCACCAACTACTCTGGTTAACGATCCTGTGAAGCTATCGCCAGTTACCAATGCCGGAGCAGAAGTATAGGTTAAAACCGGATCAGCATCACCATAAGTTTTGCTTTTCGCCACTGCGGTTACCGTGATAGTTTTCTTGCCTATGGTTAAATCTGCACCAACATAGGTTAAAGTGTAGTTAGGGCTTAAAGCAAGTGTTCCCTGGTTAATCGCATAAGCACCCACGTTTTCACCAGGTGCCCTGGTTAATGATCCTGTAAAGGTATCAGTACCAACCAATGCAGGAGCAGAAGTATAGGTTAAAGCCGGATCAGCATCACCATAAGTTTTGCTTTTTGCTGCTGCGGTTACGGTGATGGCTTTCTTGCCGATGGTTAAATCTGCACCTACATAAGTTAAGGTATAGTTAGTGTTTAAGGCTAATGTACCCTGATTGATGGCATAAGTACCCACGTTTTCGCCAGCTGACCTGGTTAATGATCCTGTAAAGGTATCAGTACCAACCAATGCCGGAGCAGAAGTATAGGTTAAAGCCGGATCGGCATCACCATAGGTTTTGCTTTTCGCTGCTGCGGTTACCGTAATGGTTTTTGCACCGATCGTTAGATCAGCACCAACATAGGTTAAAGTGTAATTAGGGCTTAAGGCTAATGTACCCTGGTTAATCGCATAAGCACCCACGTTTTCGCCAGCTGCTCTGGTTAATGATCCTGCAAAGGTATCAGTACCAACCAAAGCCGGAGTAGAAGTATAGGTTAAAGTTGGATCAACATCACCATAAGTTTTACTTTTCGCTGCTGCGGTTACCGTGATGGTTTTAGCACCAATGGTCAGATTAGCTCCAACATAAGTTAAAGTGTAATTAGGGCTTAAAGCAAGTGTTCCCTGGTTGATCGCATAAGTGCCCACATTTTCGCCAGCCGCCCTGGTTAACGATCCTGTAAAGCTATCGCCAGTTACCAATGCCGGAGCAGAAGTATAGGTTAAGGTTGGATCCGCATCTCCATAAGTTTTGCTTTTCGCAACTGCGGTTACCGTGATGGTTTTCTTGCCGATGGTTAAATCTGCACCAACATAGGTTAAAGTGTAGTTAGGGTTTAAAGCAAGTGTTCCCTGGTTAATCGCATAAGCACCCACGTTTTCACCAACTACTCTGGTTAATGATCCTGTAAAGCTATCCCCTGTTACCAATGCCGGAGCAGAAGTATAGGTTAAGGTTGGATCCGCATCTCCATAAGTTTTGCTTTTCGCAACTGCGGTTACCGTGATGGTTTTCTTGCCGATGGTTAAATCTGCACCAACATAGGTTAAAGTGTAGTTAGGGTTTAAAGCAAGTGTTCCCTGGTTAATCGCATAAGCACCCACGTTTTCACCAACTACTCTGGTTAATGATCCTGTAAAGCTATCCCCTGTTACCAATGCCGGAGCAGAAGTATAAGTTAAAACCGGATCAGCATCACCATAAGTTTTGCTTTTCGCAACTGCGGTTACCGTGATGGTTTTCTTGCCGATGGTTAAATCTGCACCAACATAGGTTAAAGTGTAGTTAGGGTTTAAAGCAAGTGTTCCCTGGTTAATCGCATAAGCACCCACGTTTTCACCAGGTGCCCTGGTCAATGATCCTGTAAAGGTATCAGTACCAACCAATGCCGGAGCAGAAGTATAGGTTAAAGCCGGATCGGCATCACCGTAGGTTTTGCTCTTAGCAGCGGCTGTTACCGTGATGGTTTTCGAACTGATGGTTAAATCTGCACCAACATAAGTTAAGGTATAGTTAGTGTTTAAGGCTAATGTACCCTGATTGATCGCATAAGCACCCACGTTTTCACCAGGTGCTCTGGTTAATGATCCTGTAAAGGTATCCCCTGTTACCAATGCCGGAGCAGAAGTATAGGTTAAGGCCGGATCGGCATCACCATAAGTTTTGCTTTTCGCCGCGGCAGTTACCGTAATCGTTTTTGTGGTTACGATTAAAGCTGTCGCATTCGATGAAGCTTGTACAAAATCATAATTATTAGCACTTAATCCTGTTCCGTTAATTCCATACGAACCAGCTGGAGAATTTGCAGATGCAAGCGTTGACCAGCTAAGTGTGCCGGTTGTTGCTGTTGAGATCGTTTCCGAATTTACAAATCCAGTAACTGTTCCTGATAAAGCCGGAACAGCATCACCATAAACTTTAGATGAAGTATTTGCTGTATAAGTTAGTGTCGCTTTAGCAACTATACTTGATGGTATACTCACTGTTGGACTATTTGCATTGCTGCTGGTTAACACTACATTTCCAGAAATATTCGTACCCACTGGCGCATTTGCTTTTAATCTTACATATACAGTTCCCGATACAGTTCCAGAACTTCCGATAGTAACAGAAGAACTATAGCTCACATTATCAGCACTTACCTCAAAATTGGTGCTAGAAGATGGGGTAGCCGTAATACCTGCTGATAAACCGGTACCCGATACCGAGACGCTGGTTGATGCTGATGCGGTTCCGTAAGTTGTGCTTAAAGCAGATGGAAAAGTACCGGCTGAAGCAGTAATTAAAGAGGGTTGAGTATAGGTAATCGAATATTGACTAGCAGCCGTATTACCATTGCCCGCAGCATCCTGTGCCACATTAGCTGCAATGTTCATGGTTACCGCACCATTTGCTGTTGGCGTTGCATTAAAGGTATAAGTAGTTCCACTGCCCGAAAATCCACTGAGTGTGGCATTTCCCGGTGTAATCCCCCCTGCCACAAACCCTGTTACAGACTCTGAAAAGGTAACTGTAAATGGAATTGGTGAAGTACCCGTCGAACCACCCGATGCACCGGCCGTACTGCTGATCACCACCAACGGAGCCTGATTATCTATGGTAGCATTACTACTACCAACTGTGGTTTTTGTATTTCCTGCGTTATCTGTTGCTGTAACAGCTACATTCCTGTTAGTAGCATTAATTGCCCCGGCAGCAATTGTATAAGTTGCTGTCCAGGTACCGCTGCTGTTAGTTGCCGCGACCGCACTTCCACTGCCAAACTGGCTGAAGTTAATGGTTACCGAAGAAATAATATCCGTGTTGTTATCTCCGGCAGCTGTATTATTCCAGGTAGCGGTTATTACATCACCGATTTTATACGTACCACCTGTTCCGCTGGCGCCGTTGATGCTAATGTTAGCATCGGTGACCAGCGGTGCCACATTATCTACAATAGCATTGTTGGTCCCTGTCGTAGTTGTTGGACCAGCAGAATTTGTTGCAGTTACGGATATATTCCTGTTGGTGGCATCAATAGTACCGGCAACAATAGTATAAGTAGCTGTCCAGATGTCATTATTGTTGCTGGCTGTAACCGTAGCGCCACCACCAAATTGACTAAAATCTATAGTTACTGCGATAATACCCGAATTATTATCGCCAATAGCAGAATTATCCCAGATTGCGGTTACTACATCTCCTATCTTGAATGCACCGCCCGTCCCACTTCCGCCACTAATATTAATCTTCGCAGCTGTAACAGTAGGCGCAGCGATATAGGTAAACTGGTCGCTGGCACTGGTCGCGCTGGTTCCACCTGCTGTAGTGATGCGGACATCAACCGTACCTGTTCCTGCCGGTGCGGTCGCAGTGATCTGTGTTGCCGAGTTAACGGTGAAGCCTGTAGCCGCCGTAGCCCCATACCTCACCGCGGTCGCCCCGCTGAAGTTGGTGCCGGTAATGGTCACGCTAGTGCCTCCGCTGGCAGGGCCGCTGGTTGGGCTCAAAGCCGTTACCGTTGGCGCAGCGAGATATGTAAACTGGTCGCTGGCACTGGTCGCGCTGGTGCCACCTGTTGTAGTGATGCGGACATCAACCGTACCTGTTCCTGCCGGTGCGGTCGCCGTGATCTGTGTTGCAGAGTTAACGGTAAAGCCTGTAGCAGCCGTAGCGCCAAATGTTACCGCAGTCGCCCCGCTGAAGTTGGTGCCCGTAATGGTCACGCTAGTGCCTCCGCTGGCAGGGCCGCTGGTTGGGCTCAAAGCCGTTACCGTTGGCGCAGCGAGATATGTAAACTGGTCGCTGGCACTGGTCGCGCTGGTGCCACCTGTTGTAGTGATGCGGACATCAACCGTACCTGTTCCCGCCGGTGCGGTCGCAGTAATCTGTGTTGCCGAGTTAACGGTAAAGCCTGTAGCCGCCGTAGCGCCGAACCTCACCGCGGTCGCGCCGGTGAAGTTGGTGCCCGTAATGGTCACGCTAGTGCCTCCGCTGGTAGGGCCACTGGTTGGGCTCAAAGCCGTTACCGTTGGCGCAGCGATATATGTAAACTGGTCGCTGGCACTGGTTGCGCTGGTGCCACCTGTTGTAGTGATGCGGACATCAACCGTACCTGTTCCTGCCGGTGCGGTCGCCGTGATCTGTGTTGCAGAGTTAACGGTGAAGCCTGTAGCTGCCGTAGCGCCGAAGGTTACCGCAGTTGCCCCGCTGAAGTTGGTGCCCGTAATGGTCACGCTAGTGCCTCCGCTGGTAGGGCCACTGGTTGGGCTCAAAGCTGTTACCGTTGGCGCAGCGATATAGGTAAACTGGTCGCTGGCACTGGTTGCGCTGGTGCCCCCTGTTGTAGTGATGCGGACATCAACGGTGCCTGTTCCCGCCGGTGCGGTCGCAGTGATCTGTGTTGCCGAGTTAACGGTGAAGCCTGTAGCTGCCGTAGCGCCGAAGGTTACCGCGGTCGCGCCGGTGAAGTTGGTGCCCGTAATGGTCACGCTAGTGCCTCCGCTGGTAGGGCCACTGATTGGGCTCAAAGCCGTTACTGTTGGCGCAGCGATATATGTAAACTGGTCGCTGGCACTGGTTGCGCTGGTGCCACCTGCTGTAGTGATGCGGACATCAACCGTACCTGTTCCTGCCGGTGCGGTCGCAGTGATCTGTGTTGCCGAGTTAACGGTGAAGCCTGCAGCAGCCGTAGCGCCGAAGGTTACCGCAGTCGCGCCGGTGAAGTTGGTGCCCGTAATGGTCACGCTAGTGCCTCCGCTGGTAGGGCCACTGGTTGGGCTCAAAGCCGTTACCGTTGGCGCAGCGATATAGGTAAACTGGTCGCTGGCACTGGTTGCGCTGGTGCCACCTGCTGTAGTGATGCGGACATCAACCGTACCTGTTCCTGCCGGTGCGGTCGCAGTGATCTGTGTTGCCGAGTTAACGGTGAAGCCTGCAGCCGCTGTAGCGCCGAAGGTTACCGCGGTCGCACCGGTGAAGTTGGTGCCCGTAATGGTCACGCTAGTGCCTCCGCTGGTAGGGCCACTGGTTGGGCTCAAAGCCGTTACCGTTGGCGCAGCGATATAGGTAAACTGGTCGCTGGCACTGGTTGCGCTGGTGCCACCTGCTGTAGTGATGCGGACATCAACCGTACCTGTTCCTGCCGGTGCGGTCGCAGTGATCTGTGTTGCCGAGTTAACGGTGAAGCCTGCAGCCGCTGTAGCGCCGAAGGTTACCGCAGTCGCCCCGCTGAAGTTGGAGCCCGTAATGGTCACGCTAGTACCTCCGCTGGTCGGGCCGCCGGTTGGGCTCAAAGCCGTTACCGTTGGCGCAGCGATATATGTAAACTGGTCGCTGGCACTGGTCGCGCTGGTGCCACCTGTTGTAGTGATGCGGACATCAACCGTACCTGTTCCTGCCGGTGCGGTCGCAGTGATCTGTGTTGCCGAGTTAACGGTGAAGCCTGTAGCCGCTGTAGCGCCGAAGGTTACCGCAGTCGCCCCAGTGAAGTTGGTGCCCGTAATGGTCACGCTAGTGCCTCCGCTGGTAGGGCCACTGGTTGGGCTCAAAGCCGTTACAGTTGGCGCAGCAATATATGTAAACTGGTCGCTGGCACTGGTTGCGCTGGTGCCACCTGTTGTAGTGATGCGGACATCAACCGTACCTGTTCCTGCCGGTGCGGTCGCCGTGATCTGTGTTGCCGAGTTAACGGTGAAGCCTGTAGCCGCTGTAGCGCCGAAGGTTACCGCGGTCGCCCCGCTGAAGTTGGTGCCGGTAATGGTCACGCTAGTGCCTCCGCTGGTAGGGCCACTGATTGGGCTCAAAGCCGTTACCGTTGGCGCAGCGATATAGGTAAACTGGTCGCTGGCACTGGTTGCGCTGGTGCCACCTGTTGTAGTGATGCGGACATCAACCGTACCTGTTCCTGCCGGTGCGGTAGCCGTGATCTGTGTTGCCGAGTTAACGGTGAAGCCTGTAGCTGCCGTAGCGCCAAAGGTCACCGCAGTCGCCCCGCTGAAGTTGGTGCCGGTAATGGTCACGCTAGTGCCTCCGCTGGCAGGGCCACTGGTTGGGCTCAAAGCCGTTACCGTTGGGACAGGTAGTGCCCTACCCACATTTATTGTATAAGTTTTAGTTGTAGTTCCATCCTGTGCCGTAACCAAAACAGTAATTGCATTGTTTCCGACACTTAAATTTACACTAAAAGGGCTCCCACTAGTTGCTGTAGTTCCATTTATTTTAATAGTGGCATTTGCCTGGTTTCGGGTTGGCGTAATATTAATACTCGATGTACCATTGGTAACACTTGCCGAATAGGTTATTCCACTACTTGAAAATGCGGGAGTTAATGTACCTGCTGATATGCTTAAGGCTGATAAGGTCGCATCATTTGAGCTCGCACTGATAACATTACCAGTGAATACCGTGATCTGATCTGGAGGGCTAGTAGATTGCCAGGTGCCGTTACCCAGTGCAGGTGGATCTGGAGTTGTTGCCGTCGTATTATAATATGCTGTCGCATAACTACCTCCGATGTCCACTTGTACTTCCCATCTTGTACCAGTATAAATTATTCTATATGTAGTAGAGGAACCTGTTGAAGTCCCCAAATACACATTACGTCCACTACTAGTACTGGAAACCGTAAGTGTAGTTGTCGTGTTACCATGACTTTGTTCATAGGTATCTTTAAATTGGATCTGTGCACTTACAGTTAGCGCAACCAGTAAAAGAACGGCGGTAGAAAATAAGGCGAGTAGAGCTTTTTTCATATAGTTTGGGATATAATTCTAATGTCAATTGACAATCAGAAACAGCAATCAGCAATCAGCATATCTGCTGTTTTTTATTATGAATTCGAAATACCACGGCTTTGCGAATACCAATGCCGTGGTAAAACATGATGTTAATTTCTTGCAGGAAACACTCCTTGTAAAGCAATTACATAGTATAATGCCATGTAAGGCTGCATTATCGGTACAGGCAGGCTATTGCCGGCAACTCCCACTGTTAACGGATTCATTTGCACGTTTGGCAAATTAGTGGTGTAATCGTTATCAAACCTTCCTTTATCCGCAAAATAGTTGCCTGTTGGCGTTGATACCGTTCCATTTGCACTTACTGCTTTAACATTGTGGGTATGCGAAGGCAGATTAGTTACATTAAGCGTTACAGTTTCTGTTCCATACTGTTCACCTAGCGGAAGGGGAGTTAAGCCTGGTCCGTTACCTGCCCCTACCGGAACGGTTCCCTGCAGATTAGGTAATGCAAAAGTAGTTGTGCCATTGCCGCCATAGGTTGTACCTAAGATCGAATATAATGCAGAATTTGATTGAATAGCCAAAAGCTGGCCATTACAAAGGGCCCAGCCGCTGGGAGCAAAGCTTTCCCCTATCAGTTTTATTTCTCCTATAAAGTTCATTTCTTATATTTTTTTGAGGTGCTGTGTGAATTAATTTCTAGACGGGTACATACCTGTTGTAGCGATAATAAAAGTTAGGCCCAAATAGGGTTGTTGTATAGGTAGTGGCGCACTACTACCTGTAGCACTTAGTGCTCCGGGGGCCATTACGGTGTTTAAGCCTGCATTTGAAAAATCAAGATCTGGTGCAACAGAATCAGCAAAGTAAGTTCCAGCTGGCGCAGTAGTTGTACCCGGGGCATTATTTGCAGCAAAGAAGTGATTGTGTGCAGGTAACTGACTTGGCAATAATGTAACATTTTGAGTACCGGCCATTTGACCTTGAGCGTAGGTAGTACCGCTATTTGGGTTTCTTCCAACACCAAGCGATACACGCCCCTGTAAGTTGGGTAGGGCAAATGTAGTTGTTCCGTTACCACCATAAAAGGTACCTAAAAGCGAAAATAATGCTTGATTTTGTTGTACTGGTAAAATTTGCCCGTTGCATAGTGCCCAACCTTTTGGCGCAAAATTCATGGCAACTATTCTTATATCTCCTAAATAATAATCCATTTTTTCAGTTATTAAATTTTAAGTAATTGGTTAGTTACGTGCAGGATATATACCATTTAAAGCGATGATATAATTTACAGCTAACGATGGCTGGCTGATTCCGAATGGTACATTGCCACCTGCTGAAGATACCGACTGGCTACCCATCACCACATCTGGTGTAACAGTATTCGGAGCAAAATCAGGATCTGTCGACCCAGTATTTGCAAATGCATTATTGGTTGGCAAATTGGCATTACCTTCGGCACTTTGAGCCATTAACGGATGGGTATGACTCGCCATTTGGCTTACGGTCATCGTAACCTGCTCTGTTCCGGATTTTTGTCCCAAAACAACAGGTGTCAAGCCAGGTCCGGTACCCATGTGTACTGGTACCCTGCCCCTAAGATCGGGTATTGCAAATGTAGTTACTCCATCGCCTCCATAAGTGGTACCTAAAAGTGTATAAAGCACTTCATTCTGACTGATAGGGAGAGTTGCACCATCGCATAAGTGCCAGTTTACTGGCGCAAAAGTTCCAGCAAACATCCTGATCTCGCCGACGTAATTTGAATCTAACATAGTAAGTTGGTTTTTGGTTAAATATTAATTGTATATTTCGTGGTATTCGAAAATGCTGTTTTCAAATTTTTCACCCGGCTTTACGCCCAATGCTGCTAACTTAGAACCAGTTAAAAAACCTTCACTAAGCTTGATAATATTGATTCTCAAAATTTTGCGATCGGCACATTGCACATATACACCACTTGCATCGGCATGCACTACTGTACCGGCATCAACAAGAGATTCTCCTTGAGCCTCAACTGGCGAGACTTCCAAAATCCTAACCAATTGGCGTTTAAAGGTAGTTACTGCTCCGCCAGCACCAGGATTACAGGCATTCACCTGTGCTTCTACTTCTGCTGCCGTTTGCAACATCCAGTCAATAGCAATATCAGCAGCTGTAGCCTTCGAATAATAGCTTGGCGTTACTGCAACAGTGTGTTGTTCTGTTACTTCGCCACTGTTCTTTAGTTTTTCTACTAGTTGAACAACCATATTAACCGCTACAGCACTATGCCTGCCATCGGCAATGCCCCAGGTTTCGCCAGGTATAAAAGGCAAAGGCTCTTGCAAAACCACAGCGCCAGTATCAAAACCGGAATCAACTTTATGAATACTTACACCCCCGCTTGTCTCTCCGTTTTTCATTTGCCAAAACAGAGGATCGGGCCCCTGGTAAGCAGGCAGCATACTGAAGTGAACATTAAAGAATCCAAATATTGGAAATTCATAAAGGTCAGCTGGGATTCGGTAAGAAAAACCAAACATCACCACTAAATCTGGCTGGATATCAACAAACAGCTGCTTAGTAGTTGTAAGCAACTGACGTCTGTTTACTTTGAAAAAAGAAATATTACTTTTATTACAGAAATTTTCGATTTCAGTATGTTGAGCCTTAAGCTTATCAGTTGATACAACTGCTTTTAATAAACCCTGCGTGTTGAAATAGTCTATTATAGGAACAGACGATAGGTGGTTAGAAAATATAATTATTTTCACTGAGAGCGGGATTAAAATGGGATGATTTTTAGATGACGTAAATTTATTCAATTTATTGTTAACTCCAAACAGGAATTAATAAATACTTAAAAATAAGTATTCGTAAAATCTTAATCATACATAAGAAATATTATCAGTAAATTTTATTTTATTTACATTATGGTTATTTACTCCAGAGCAAACAATGACATCCCTATAAAATCAATACAAATCGATCTAACAAATATTACATCCAGTTGGACCGGGCATTTCAATACATCGCACTATAACGGTACGTGGAAGGTGCTGCCTTTACGCACACCAGATGGTACCGATAATATTTTTCCGGATTTGCTTAGTGCAGATTGTTATAAAGATCATCCCAACATGCAATTGTTCCCTTCAGTGAAACAGATTATTGATGGATTACAATGCGAAGTAATGTCAGTACGCTTGCTTAATCTAACGGCGGGGTCAGTAATCAAACAACATCGCGATGCCGAACTGGCCTTTGAAAAAGGCGAAGCCCGGCTCCACTTTCCCGTCCAGACCAATGCTGAGGTAGAATTTTACATCAACAACGAACGTGTGATCATGAATGAAGGCGAATGTTGGTACATTAATGCCAATTTGCTACATCGCGTAAGCAATAATGGACATACAGACAGGATACACCTGGTTATCGACTGTAAAGTAAACCCCTGGTTGGAGCAATTGATTTTAAATACCGAAATTATTGCCCATGCTCCAGACGAAAATCGATCTCCTGACTTATTAAAGCAGATGATCATTTCATTAAAAGAACAAAATAGCCCAAGAGCACTTCAAATGGCAGATGAGCTACAACAAGAATATGATACCTTATTATTAAGTAACCAGCCATGAGCAGCCATTTAAACAACTGGATACCTTATCAATTAGTCAATAATAACGACGAATATAGCTGTAAATGGCTCTACACTAACGGCAATCAGTTTACCGGCCCTTTTTTTAGCGAATCGGTAGGTGAATGCCTCTCGCATCCTTTTAATTCGGGTAAATTTAAACCTTACAGCCATATAAGCGTGATACCTGAATGGGCGTCAAACCTAAATAGCCTCGAACCAACCGCGTTTATATTCCATGTATCCAGATGCGGATCTACATTGATTTCCCAGTCGTTATGCCTCAACAATGAGCACATCGTTTTGCCAGAGGCTCCCTTTATAGATGAAGTGCTCAGGCTGACAAAAAATAATAAATACCTATCGTCCCAACATCATGAAGAGGTGGTAAAAGCCGTTGTTAAAATTTACGGACAAAGTCCTGAAGGCAAGAAAAAACACCTGTTTATTAAGACCGATAGCTGGCACATTCATTTTATGCCCCTGCTCAGGAAACTTTATCCTAAGGTACCCTTCATCTTATTATACCGCAAACCTGACGAAGTAATCCGTTCGCATCAAAAATTGAGGGGAATGCAAGCTGTGCCGGGAGTAATACCAAATGAATTATTGGGCATTGAAGCAGGCGGCATTGAACCAGGCGATTTTGATGGCCATACCGCAAAAGTACTCGAAAATTATCTGGAAGCCTTTATCAGTACATCGCAGAGAGACCCACTGTCCCTGCTGATTAATTATAATGAGGGGATTATGGATATGATGCAGCGATTTTGCAACTTTACTGGTGTAACATTAAATGATAAAGACTGGGAGCAGATCAAAATCCGCAGCCATTTTAATGCAAAACATCCCAATCAGGTTTTTCATGAAATTCAGCCTGAAGCGGAAATCCCTTTATATCAACAACAAGCTTTTAAATTCTATAACCAGCTCGAAGAATTGAGAAAAGCACAGGCTGTAATGGTATAAAATGACCAGAACATTTTAAGTCTGACCGGTGTTGATTTACCAGTGAACAATATCACCAGCAAGAAGTTACATCACATAAATCTATGACAAGCGCAGAAAAACTGGCAGATTGGGTGGAAGATAAACACAAAAACCAGCTCATTAAAAGCACTTTATTTCCCTATTTCGACCATTTAAACAAAGTAGCCTTAATGGCAAAAAACGCTACCGAATGGGGTTACGAAATAGGCCTTTGTCACGATTTATTAGAAGATACAGCTACCACAAGTACAGAGCTACAAACGGCACTGGTGCATTTTGGTTATCCTCAAACAGTAGCTGATCTCATTACTGCCTGCGTAGTGGAACTAACGGATGTTTTCACTAAAACAGCTTATCCCGAATTAAGGAAAAAGGAAAGGAAAAAACTGGAAAACAAGCGACTGCAAACCTTAAGTGCTGCTGCCCAAACGGTAAAATATGCCGATTTGATCGATAATGTAGCCTGGATGATGAAATATGACTTAAAACATGCGGCCAAATACCTCAAAAAGAAATCGGTTCTTTTAACCAACTTAACTCTTGGAAATGTTTATTTAAGGCAACAGGCCATGGATATTATTCAGCAAGAACTGTTAAAATTAGAATAACCTTAACAGCATTTGCCTGGCTAAAAATTTTGATTACAAAAAAAGCGCCTCATTAAGAGAACGCCTGATATCCAGAGACTAATCTGACTGCTTTAAACAGTTTTAACTATTGGTAATTTCATAAACTTCACTGCGCCAACACTACAGGCAGACAATAGGCAGAGTACCGAAATAACAATAAAAATACTATTGGTACTTCCTGTTGTATCGATAGCAAAACCCAGTAAAGGCTCGCCAAAAGCGGCAAAAAGGTAAGCGATCATATTCATAAAACCTATACCGGTACCAGTAAGGCTACTTCCTAAAAAATCGGGACTAAGCGGAAAAAAGCAAGCCTGTGGACCATATACGAAAAAACCGGCCAATAACATCAATACCCCACCTAAAAGCAGGTTATGAACTGGTGCGACATAAATGAGAATGGCAATAATGGCACTTATCGACATGCCAAAGATAATGGCTTTGATCCGGTCTCTTTTAAACAAACTATCAGATAACATTCCGAAAGTAAGTGCCCCGGCAGCCATTCCTACAGGTAATAAAAAGGTCACCCATAAATTACCAGGATTATCTTTCCAGTTACCTCCTAAATAATGAACCGGAACCCAAAAAATAAGGCCGTAACGCGCCATACTTTCAAAGCCAAAACCAAGTGAGGCCACCATAAACCTTTTATTGCTCAATACCAAACGGTAGCGGTTTACCCAGCTTACTTCTGGTTGTTTTTCTATTTTGGTATCTTTGGCAAGATCTGGTTTATCGCGGGCGATAATCAGAAAAGCAGTTGCCGAAATTAACAGTAAAAGCACCGGTAACCTGAAAAGCATACGCCACTCATAACCCTGCTGCAATAAAATAATAGAAAGCAGGTAAGTAACTACAGAAGATAGTCCGGCGGCCATGGTGTAAAAACCAAAGGCTTTGCCCCGCTCCTCCTCACTCCACCAATTATTAATCAGTTTTGCGCCGGGCGCAAAGGCCATCGATTGAAAATAACCGTTCAAAGCCCACAGTATCATAATTAGCGTTCCGCTGTTGGCAAAACTGATGGCAACATTGGTGATGATAGAAAGATATGCGCCCACCGTAACCATTAAACGTGCACTAAAACGGTCGGCAAGGTTTCCGTTGATTAACTGCCCGATGGAATACCCCATTAGCATTGAAAAACTGATCCAGCCAATTCCCGTGTACGGAATATGCAGATCTGCCGCCATCCCTTTTGCAGCCCAACCAAAATTGTGCCTGCCTGTATAAAAAAACAGGTAACAGAACATGGTAATCAACAGCATTTTCCATTGCTGTACCCTAAATTTCTTATCCATTTTACTAAGCTTGCTGCTGATCCAGATTAATACCTACACGAAGCGGTTTATTTGCGACGGCAAAATCAAATGCCTCATTGGTATTTAAAAGATCAAATTCTTTTGAAACCACTTTTTCAAATGGAAAAACCTGATAATTCTTACTGATGAAGTTTACCGCATAAACAAAATCTTCGAAATTGTAATTATGTAAACCTTTAATGGTAATTAACTTCCGCACTATCGATTCTGCATCAACCTGCACTTTACGCGTATTAAATACCGCACCAATCCATACTGCTGTTCCACCGATGGCCAGTTTCTCGATACTATTTTCCATCGCATCAGCCGAGCCACTCATGTCAAATGCAAGTTCAATGCCTTCCGGCAATCCCACCGAAGCCCCTGTTAACAGGTGAGTTTCGTTTGCGCCAAAAGCCACCGCCTGTTCAAGCCTTTGAGGATTGATATCAGCGATGTGAATATAACTGGCTCCTGCGTCTTTACACATCGCTGCACATACCATCCCGAGTAAGCCACTTCCGGTAATAAGCACTTTTTTCGATTTAACATCTCCAGCCAGCCTTAATGCGCCAGCTACAGTAGCTACCGCGCAATTAATAATTGCCGCTACAGGCAAGGGTACTGCCGTTGAGATTTTGAGTACTGCTGTACCCGGTTTTAAGATACAATGGGTCGACAAACCGCCATGCAATGCATCATTGGCCGTAATTTGTGCATGCCCGTATTTAAAAAGCTTTTCACCTTTCTGCGGCATCCCGGCTTTCGACATGGCGGAATCAGGATCGGAAGAAAAAATACTCCAGGTTACCCTGTCGCCGATTTCCAGTTTATTTCCCAGGTAATCTTTTTCCTCATGACCTTCAGCAAAGCCTGTAATTTCGCCTACAATCTCGTGCCCCAGTACGGTTGGCACTTTCTCTTTTCGCAAGCCACAATAGGTATGCAGGTCGCTGCCACAAATTGTGGTGTAAAGGTTTTTGATCAGGATTTCCCCTTTTTGCAGGTTAGGAATTTCTTTTGTTAGCACTTCCATCGGTTGCCCTTGTCCGTTAAAAGCTACTATTCTGGCTTTATCCATTGCAATAAATACTAATATCAGGTATAGAAAGAATGTATAAATAAATTATTAATCAATGAGTGGTAACAGGTCGATCAGGTTGTCGATGATCAGATCCGGGTGAGCCTCCATTAACTGGGCCGCAGTATGTGCTCCGGTGGTAATCCCGATGCTAAGCCCACAACCTGCATTTTGTCCTTCTTCTATATCAATGGCCGAATCGCCTATTTTTACCACGCTGCTACTGTCGGTGATATTAAATTTTTTCATCGCAAATTCGATCATATCAGGATCAGGCCTGTTACGCGAAACATCAGAAGCAGTAACCAACGCATCAAACTCTCTTCCCACGCTCCAGCCAAGTTTCGTGATAATCGAATTAGCCGTAGCACTGTCATACCCGGTATTCAGCACAGCAAAAATTTTTCTACTCTTCAGTTCTTTAAACAGTTCTACCGCATTTGGCTGAGGGAGAATATCTTCAGTAGCATAAGCATGGGTTAACGCAACAATAAATTCATCATATATTTTAGCTGTAAGGGCTTCATCGCTCACACCAGCATAAGTAGATAATACCGAACGGATAGCCTGTCTTTTTTCTTTCCCTGCACCCTGCGCAAGCACCTGATCCAAACTAAATTCAAAACCCGCATTGTTAATGGCCTTTTGAAGCGTTTTATACACCAGATTATCTTCATTTACTGTGGTTCCGGCCATATCAAAAACCACCATTGCTATTTTATTCTTTTCCATTTAAAATCTAATTTATGTATTTGTTTCCCTTTTACCTGCAGGAATTAAAATGTTTAGCAAAACTAAACAATGTTTACACAAAACAAATTTTATACGTATTAATTTTTTGTTAAGTTTATGCTATCCCGACTTCAACCATAACAAATGAGCTTTATTGGCACTTATGTAACCATTATGTTGCTCATGCTATCAAATTTGACCGGGTTAAACGCGGATAAAAACGCTAAAATGATTCGCTTTTTGAATATTAAATATCGCTATCTTGTGGATCCCTATTATTTAAGGAATTTATGAAAGAATCTGCAGAAATCCTTAGTCTGATCAAAACCTACGAAACACGCGAATCGGACCTGAGACTGAACATTGCCCAACTCAAAAGCTTAAACGAGGCATTACGAATTGCAGATGAAAGAAGCGCGATACTCAACTCGATTATTGAGAGTTCTGACGATGCAATTGTGAGTAAAGACCTCAATAGTATTATAACCAGCTGGAATAATGCTGCTGAAAGGATTTTCGGTTACAGTGCATCAGAAATGATTGGCAAATCGATCATGAAAATTATTCCGCCCGACCGTGCTGAAGAAGAACCGCATATACTTGGCCAGCTGAGGCAGGGAATCAGGGTGGATCACTTCGAAACAGAACGGCTTAGAAAAGACGGTACACTGATTAACGTTTCGCTAACCATTTCACCCATTAAAGACCGCGATGGAAATGTAGTCGGTTTATCTAAAATTGCAAGGGATATTACTTATAAAAGAAACATAGAAATTAAGAAGAATGAATTTATTGGTTTTGTAAGCCACGAACTCAAAACACCCTTAACCTCCCTGCGCTCTTATATACAGGTAGCTTTGCATAAAGCCAAAAAGGATGAACAGGAGTTTATCTGCCAGGCACTTTCGAGAGCTGAAATGCAGACCAAAAAAATGGAAAATATGATTTCTGATTTTCTGAGCATTTCGAAATTCGAGGATGGCCAGATGAAAATTAATCCAGGCCGGTTTGATATGGCTAATTTGATAAGGGAAAACCTGGAGGATGCCCGAATCGCTTCAGCAAAACATGTACTGGTTTACATTGGTGCCGATGAAGCTTATGTATACGGCGATCAGGAAAAACTCTCGCTTGTACTTACCAACCTGATCAGCAACGCCCAAAAATACTCGCCCAATGGTGGCACCATAACCATAAATTGCCAACAAAAAAATCAACACTTTTTTATTAGCGTGAGTGATGAAGGTATTGGTATTTCTACTGCCGACCAAAAGCTGATGTTTGGAAAATTCTTCAGGGTTAACAGCGAACAGACTAAATTTATAAGCGGCTTCGGAATAGGTCTTTACCTCGCCTCCACTATCATCAGTCTTCATCAATCTTCTATTACCGTAGAAAGCGAACCTGCTAAAGGCTCAACATTTTCATTTCATATAGCTGCTTCAACAGAGACTGTATAAGCAAAATATTCAAGGCACTAATGCTTAAATGAGGTATTCCTGCAAACAAGACCTATATTTTTTTGTTGAAGTGAAATAAAATATAAACGAATATGAATAAGGACCTGCCCTACGTAATCTGTTTGATGATGACCTCTGTTGATGGGAAAATTTTAGGCGAAAAATGGGGCAATAGTCCAAAAATGGAATTATTGAGGGGAACATTCGAAAAAATCCACGAAGAAATTGGCATAGGTGCGTGGATTGTAGGACGTACCACAATGGAAAAAGATTTTACCGGTTTTGCAAAACCGGTATTAAAAAAGGGGCATCATCAAGTTGACCGGAATGACTTTGTTGCCGGGCAACAATCAACCACTTTTGCAATAGCCATTGATGGTAAGGCAAAATTAGGCTGGGAAAAACAAACCATGCAGGGCGACCATGTGATTACCATTCTTACCGAAGGTGTAAAAGATGCTTACCTTGCCCATTTGCAGGATATTGGCGTTTCGTACATTTTTGCTGGTAAAGATGAAATCAATTTAAAAACAGCTTTAAAAAAACTACGTAAACTGTTCGGAATCGAAAAACTGATGCTCGAAGGTGGTGCCCATATTAACGGAAGTTTCCTTAACGAGGGCCTGATTGATGAACTTCACCAATTGCTGCTGCCAGTTGCAGATGGCACCATAAAAACATCAACTCTTTTTGAGATCGACCCAAAAACCAAAAAAGATGGCGCTACCCTGCTCAAACTTGAAAAGGTAAAACAGATCGAAAATGAGGTGCTTTGGATTACTTATAAGGTCGGAAAAACGAATTAAAACACTATAAGTCAGAAAAATTATCTTTCTGACTCAATTTCGTTTATGGAGCCATAAGTCGCATCCATAGAAGAATTATGGCTACTTACCGACTTTCCATTTTATTCCAACATGGCTATATTATCTTCGTATAATAGTAATTGTATGCCATGTGGTTTTATCTGAAAAGATTATTTGTGCTTTTACTTTTGCTGCTGATGATCTGCTACGTATTTAATACTTTTGCCGCACCAATCAAAGCTACAGCATCATCAGATCCAGCAGGCGAAAGTATATGCCTTGGATCATTTGATGGAGGTTTTATTTTTTTCGCGGTGGCACTCACCATTATTGCGGTAGTCAGGATCAGGAAAACTTAGGAGCGTAATTTCATTAAGTTAGTCTTGTGATGTCATTTTCTTTCAAAACATCAGCACATTTTTGCCAGGTTTCCCAGTTGTTTTAATTTAAAATCGATTTCATTTGTCCAGGGCATCCCCATGCATATACGCAGACAATTTTCGTATTGCTCCTGTAAGGTAAACATCCGGCCCGGTGAAATGCTGATTTTTTGTTTCATGGCCAGCTCATAAAGTTTTATGGTATCTGCTCCTTTAGCCAGTTCTACCCAAATGGCAAGTCCACCATGCGGACGGCTGATTTTGGTACCTTCAGGAAAATAAGTGGCAATGGCATGGCTAAAACGCTGGTAATTTCCCATCAGCGTACGCCTGATTTGATGGATATGAACATCGTAACGACCACTTTTAAAAAAGTTGCCCACTACTTCGTGTACCAGGGATGGTGTGGCAATGGCATGAACCAGTTTTAACTTCATTATTTTATCCTTATACTTTCCCGGAGCCACCCAGCCAACGCGGTAACCAGGAGCCAGTGTTTTGGAAATGGCACTGCACCAGAGCACATTTCCCTCAGTATCAAAAGCCTTACAGCATTTAGGCCTTTGCGCCCCAAAATACAGATCACCGTACACATCATCCTCAATTAGCGGGATATTGTGCCTGGCCAACAGTTTTACGACTTCCTTTTTATGTTCATCAGGCATGCAGCTACCTAAAGGAGTATTGAAGTTTGGAATCAGCACACAGATATTGATTTTAGAAACCAGTTTTTTCAAAGCATCAATCTCAATACCAGTAACCGGATGGGTGGGCAGCTCGAGCACTTTGAGGCCAAGACTAATGGCCAATTGAAAAATACCCGGATAACATGGACTTTCAATAGCAACGGTATCTCCTGCTTTGGCTAATGCCATCAGCGAAAAAGCAAGCGCATTCATTCCGCCACTGGTGGTAATCAGGTCATCTTCGTTTAAATTCCCTCCCCAGCCCAACGAGCGGACGGCCACCATTCTGCGCAGCTCAATATTGCCCTGAAGCGGTTCATAAGCCGTACCACCTTGCAGTGATCTGCTGGCCTGGAGGATTTCTTTTTGAAGTTTTGCCAAAGGCAACAGATTTCCGGAAGGAATACCAATGGAAAAAAGTGTAATGTCGTTATTTCCCATGCTCGAGTACACTTTGGTAATCAGTTCATCAGGTTCGTTGTTACCCGGCATTAATGTGGGTTTACTAACGCCGGGAAGCGGTAAACGCTGAGCAGAACGGTTGCTCACAAAAAAGCCCGATTGGGGTTTCGAATCGATCAGTGATTGCGCTTCGAGCTCTAAAAAAACCCTTTTTGCCGTGTTCATCCCAATGGCGTATTCTTTACAGAGCATCCTTACGGAAGGGAGTTTTTCGCCAACCTTCAAAATACCATTTCTAATCTGAGCCGCTATTCCATCGGCAATTTCATTATACCTGTAAATCTTTTTCATAAACAAACTGTATCCATACAAATATACAAAACTGATACTGTATTTATCTATTTCTCTTTATCACTTTTGGTTAAGCAAATATTAGATATGATAAGCACAACAACGGGTAGCCTGGCTACCAGCAAAATTTCGGGCGGATGGCTGAACGGTTTTATAGGAGTATTGATATTTAGTGGGTCTATGCCCGCCACTAAAATAGCGGTGATGGATATGAGCCCTGTTTTTGTAACCATTGCCAGGGCAAGTATTGCAGGTTTGCTTGCACTTGCCGTGTTGATTTTACTTAGAGAGAAACGCCCCGCAAAAAGCAGTTTGTGGTCGCTTGTTATTGTCGCTTTTGGTGCCGTAATTGGTTTTCCGCTGTTAAGTGCACTGGCTTTGGCGCACATCAGCTCAGCACATTCGCTGGTATTTTTAGGATTGCTGCCCCTGGTAACGGCGATTTTTGCAGTGTTGCGTGGAGGCGAACGCCCAAAACCTGTATTTTGGTTCTTTTCAGCACTGGGCAGTTTATTGGTAGTCGGTTATGCGGTGTATCAGGGCATTAATACTTCACCTCTGGGCGACCTGCTCATGTTGGCGGCAATTGTGCTCTGTGGACTGGGTTATGCAGAGGGAGCCCGTTTATCGAAAACTATTGGTGGCTGGCAGGTCATCTCCTGGGCCCTGGTAATTTCGCTTCCACTTATGCTGCCCTTAATCTTTGTATTTAAACCGGTCTCACTATCGGCCATCAGCCCGGGTGCATGGATGGGATTAGCCTATATTTCATTGTTCAGCATGTTTATTGGCTTTATTTTCTGGTATAAAGGCCTGGCACAGGGCGGCATTGCATCAGTAGGGCAATTGCAACTGCTTCAGCCATTTTTTGGTCTGGCGCTTGCGGCTACGCTATTACATGAAGAGGTAAGTTTAAATATGCTGGCCGTGATGGTTGGCATTATCCTTTGCGTTGCCGGTTCGAAAAAATTTGCGAAATAAAATGCATTCAACAAAAAATTCAATAATATGAAAATCAGCAACAGCAAAATAGCCGATATCGAAGAAATCTTTCGCCTTTACCACAGCGCAACGGCTTTCCAGAAAACAAAATACACGATTCACTGGCCGAAATTTGAAACTTCATTGATTGAAACCGAGATCAAAGAGAACAGGCAATGGAAAATAACCATTGATGGAAAAACGGCCTGCGTATGGGCAACAACCTTTGATGATCCACAGATATGGGAAGCAAAAAATGCTGATCCGTCTGTTTATATCCACCGCATCGCCACCAATCCAGAATTTAAGGGACTAAATATGGTAGCCAAAATTGTGGAATGGGCAAAGGAATATGCAAAGGAAAATTACAAAAGTTATGTACGCCTGGATACCGTGGGCCAAAATGAAGGACTGATCAATCATTACACCAAAATGGGATTTAAGTTTCTGGGTTTGTTCGATTTAGAAAATACGGATGGATTGCCTGCGCATTACCATGGAAAACCAGTGAGTTTGTTTGAGCTTTCAGCGATATAGTCATTATATAAAAAAAGCGAAGTAGATACCTAATTAACTGATTATCAAAACAATGATAATCAGTTAAATTTTTTAACCCAGTGTTCTATTTCGTCCAAAACTATTTTTTCGCTATCAGGCTGGTTCATGCCGCAATCATGGCCCTTGCCAATCATAGGAACAAATTTGGCTACCAACCCTTTATCGGTCAATAGTTTGAACAAAAACTTAGATTGATTATCCGGTACCAGCTCATCTTTATCGCCATGAAAGAGCAATGTTGGGATTGCTTTTACATGGCTATACGCACTTACCCAGGTAAATTTTTTATTGATTTTTTGATTGGGGATATATTGTGCACCAGCCAAAAGTTCAACATTTTTTAAAAGGTTGTTTTTCTGAAGCGCTTTCATCGTTTCGGGATCATCCAAACGTACAGGAGGGCAAAGTGCAGTGATTGACCGGATATTTTTATTGCTGGTGTATCCGTACAATAAGGCAAGATGAGCCCCGGCACTGATTCCGGCAAGGTGATAACCATTTGATCTAAAATGATATTCGGGTGATTTTCGCTGTATAAATGAAAGGGCCTGATTGATATCTGAAAGAAGGTCTTTGCCGTTAACATTCTCGCTCACATAACGGTAATCAACATTGGCTACAATAAAACCCCGGTTACGTAAATCCTTAGCTGTTTTATCGGTGTACTCATTCCCTCCCATCATCCAGGCACCGCCATGGAGCAATACAATAACCGCAGTATGTTGAGTGTAGCTTGCAGGGAGGAAAAGATCAAGCTGATTCTGATCCGCCTGACCATATTTTAAATGCAGCAAATCTTTAGCTTCAGGCTGCATAAATGCATGAGATACCTGGACTAGCGATAGATGGAGGAAAAGCAACAGTATTATTTTCATAATTTTTTCTTTAATCAACAAAAATAGCCATTTCAGTAGCCGACTCATCCAAAATTCCATTAAAAACAAAAAAAGCAACTCTTTTCAGAATTGTTTTTATATCCATTGAAAAACGGTTTAGTTTTGCTCAATTTCCTTTAAACTATTCATTTTTTTATAGGCAAGGAAGCCTTTAATGTCTTCAAAATGCTCACGAACGCGTTTATTACCGAATTCGAATACTTTTTGTGCCAATCCATCCAGGAAATCACGATCATGCGATACCAAAATCAAAGTGCCATCAAAATCTTTCAATGCATCTTTAATAATGTCTTTGGTTTTCATGTCCAGGTGGTTGGTCGGCTCATCCAGGATCAATACGTTTACGGGTTCCAACAATAACTTGATCATGGCCAAACGGGTCTTTTCACCACCAGAAAGTACTTTCACTTTTTTTGTGGTATCATCGCCACTGAACATAAAAGCACCTAAAAGGTCTTTGATTTTTATGGTACCATCACTTAATGGAATCTGATCAATGGTTTCGAATACAGTCAGACTTTCATCAAGTAAAGCCGCCTGATTTTGGGCAAAATACCCGATTTTGGCATTGTGACCAACTTTTAAACCTCCTTCAAAATCAATTTCCCCCATAATGGCTTTAATCATCGTCGACTTTCCTTCACCGTTTTTACCCACAAAAGCCACTTTTTCTCCCCTTTCGATCACCATTGATGCTTTTTCGAAAACCACATGATCGCCATAAGTTTTGGTCAGTTCTTCTACCATTACCGGATATTGCCCCGAACGTGGTGATGGCGGAAACTTTAAACGCAATGCAGAAGTATCTACTTCATCAATCTCAATTACTTCGAGTTTCTCGAGCATTTTTACCCGCGATTGTACCTGTAGGGTTTTTGAATAAGTTCCTCTAAAACGATCTATAAATTCCTGGTTATCGGCAATAAAACGCTGTTGTTCTTCGTAAGCTTTTAATTGATGGATCCGTCGGTCGGCCCTTAGCTGAAGGTAATGTGTGTACTTGGCTTTATAATCATAAATCCTGCCCATGGTAACCTCAATGGTGCGGTTAGAAACGTTATCCACAAATGCACGATCGTGGGAGATCACCATTACGGCTTTTGCCGAATTGATCAGGAAATCTTCGAGCCACTGAATACTTTCGATATCCATGTGGTTGGTAGGCTCATCCAGTAATATCAGATCAGGTTTTTTTAATAAAATCTTGGCCAGCTCAATGCGCATGCGCCATCCGCCCGAAAATTCGGAAGTTTGGCGGTTAAAATCTTTACGCTCAAAGCCTAAACCTTTTAATACTTTCTCTACTTCGGCATCGTAATTGGTTTCTTCAATCGAATAAAATTTCTCGCTCAGCTCCGATACGCGCTCAATGAGTTTCATATAATCGTCGCTTTCGTAATCGGTACGGATGGTTAACTGTTCGTTTAACTCATCTAGCTCCTTTTGCATCTGGTTTACCTCCGCGAAAGCTTTCATCGTTTCTTCAAAAACGGTCACATTATCTTGTGTAAGCAAATGCTGGGGCAAATAGGCAATTACGGCTTCCTTCGGTCCAGTTACGTTACCTGAAGTAGGTTTGGTTACATTGGCAATAATTTTAAGAATGGTCGACTTACCTGCACCATTTTTACCCATAAGGGCAATTTTATCATTCTCGTTTATCGAAAAGGTTACATCGCTAAAAAGCGTGGTTCCGCCAAATGAAACGGAGATGTTATTTACATTAATCACGAAGTTGGAATATTAATTGGCGGCAAAGATAAAGGAAAGCGCGTAAATTATAGCTTTTGTACAATCAATTTTCTCTACTAGCAGCAGATTCCAAAAATTGATCATCATTTCGACTGGAGCACAGTCCCGACGTTAAAGTCGTGAGCGCAATCTTTTTACATAGTTTATAGATTTCTCCACTGCGGTAGAAATGAGACCCACCTAAAAATATCATCACCACGATAGTGTTTTTCTAAGGTAAGCCCTGGGAATGACGATTAATCTCAGCGTATCAATATCAGTCTCCAAAATCGATTTTTATTTAATTAGACGATTTTTTGGTATCATCATTACTAATGCTGCGTTCGCTCTTTTTAATTGATCCTTTAAGTTTTCCGAATTTCCAGTTCAGGCCAAAACTAATCCGCCGGAAAGGATTTTCGCGGATACGTTCCTGGGTAAAATTGACCCCTTCAGTATAACTTCTGTAAGCCCTATACTTTTGAAATGGATTGGCAACCATTGCAGAGAAAGTAAGTTTATCCTTAATGATATCTTTACTGCCGCTAAACCCCATGTAATAATAAGAATTCGACTGTCCCTGCAACATCACATCGGGTGCTCCATAATTGAAGGAGACACTGGTTTTCCAGGTTTTTTCAAATTTGTAACTCGTGGTAAAACTCGAATAACCTGTTAAACCGCTGTTTTTTGCCAGCACACCATTAATCATTCCTTCCAGCCAGATGTAGTTCAGGTTTGCACTAACATTAAGGTTCCATTTGGCGGTAATCGGATAATTGAAGTTTGCGTTTGTACCCAACAACCTGCTTTTACCAATATTGAATGAAGTTACCCTGGTGAGATTTTGAGCAGGAAGATATTCATACACCTGCTGTTGCGTATTATTGGCAAAGTTGTAACTCAGACTCAGATTGAGTGATCCTTTTTTGAAATTGCTATAAGTCAGTTCGAAATTATTGCTCAATGTAGCTTTAAGATCAGGGTTACCAAAATACTCAAAATTTGGTCTTGATTTGTCTACAAATGGATTCAGGTCCCATATCCCCGGGCGCTGGATCCGCTGGGTGAAACCCAAACTTAAACTTTGACTATTTTTCAGGGTCCGGTTAAACGAAACCGATGGAATCAGGTTAAAATAATCTGTTTTTACAGTGGTATTAGTACTTTCGAAATTGCCGGTTACAGCGGTTCCTTCCAAACGTGCTCCTGCTTTAAAAGTCCAGTCTTTAAGTTTTAAAGTGTAAGTATTGTAAACCCCGAAAATATCCTGGTCATTGCCATAAATATTGCTCTGCGAAGGGTCGATGAGGTAATTGTTCTGCGCAGGATTAAAGTTCAGGTATTGAAAATTGCTTTCCCCGCTCCTTAAAATCGCTTTCACACCAGCTTCTACGGTAAGCTTTTTAAATGGATTTACATAATCTACCTGTATGGTCTGCTCCTTTGAGCTGCTGGTATTTTCCTGCTTATAATCCGGCCCGGTAAAGTTTACCTTGTTACTAAACATCACATCATTCAGCTGAGGTTCTGAACTGTTAAAGAATTTATAAGAAAAGGTAAGCAGGTGCTCCTTTTTATCGCGGAAACCTTTTTGATAGTTGAAGGTATAATCGGTGCCGCCCCACTCGTACCTGGTGCCGCTGGCCATATCGTAGGCAGATAGTGCGGCTCCATCCATGATGTCAAAATGCTGCATCAGGTTTTGCTGGTTATAGCCACCATAAGGATTCACTTCAACGGTAATCAGGTTCAAAGAATCAATCTCATAGCTCAGCTCGCCTCCGCCCCAACCCCACTTGTTGTCTATTTTCTGAAAACCCAGTGAATATAGGCTGGAGGGAATTGAGGTTCCGCGGCTATTACGGATATCGCTTATTTTTATGCCATCAACCTGCCACACGCCTGTTCCACCGTAAAAGTTAGCACCAAATTTTCCCTGTTTTATAGTGAAGTTTCCATTCCCACTCGGTCCGCCAGGGAACTGATAACGGGCGTTCAGATTTCCATTATAGCCGTTTTCCATTTTTCTGGAAGTGATGATATTGATGATACCCGATAGGCCTTCACTCTCGTATTTTGAAGGCGGGGTAGTAATTACTTCTATTTTCTGCACACCGGCAGCAGGCATGCTTTTTAGGTATTCCTTAGGATCCCTGGTTAGGATACCTGAAGGTTTGCCATTAATCAGGATACGGTAATTGCCCGTCCCTTTAAGCTTCACATTATCATCTGCATCAACCGATAAAAGCGGCACTTTACGCATCATATCCATTACCGAAAGTACCTTACTCTCTGCATCGGCCTGGATATCATAAACAATACGGTCGGATTCCTGTTTGATGAGCGGCCTGCTTCCTGCGATGGAAACTTCACCCAGCTCATTGCTGGCAGCAGGTGTCATATTAATTTTGCCCAGGTCAGTATCGGCCTTGGCCTTAATTATGAGCTGTTTAGGTTTGTAACCTAAAGATCCGATGAGTAGCTTGTATTCTCCCTGGCCGATTCCAGGAAAAGAGAATTTACCTTGCCCGTCAGAAACCACGCTTTTTATCACGAGCGAATCTTTTTTTATGGCGACGGTAAAATATTCACCGGGTTTTTGCGTCAGGCTGTCTACAATCACACCGCTTATCTGGTATTTGTTTTCCTGGGCCTGTAATGTTCCCATAATTAAACTGCATTGAATCACAATGCAGATCATCAAAAAGTATCTGCTCATAAAAGGTTTTTTCCGGTATACAAAATATTTCTGTTCTGCTGTTTACTAGATGCAAAAGTTTTAAGAATGTTGCATCCATATCTTGAAATTGATCCAAAAAGTTTAAAAATCAGGGAGATAATTTTTTAGGGTGTATCTATTTGCTGTAATCTTTAACTGCAGAAACTGGTGAAATACAAATTTGTAACACAAAACCGCCATTCATCACTTTTATTTCCGATTCCATCACATTTATCTTTAACAGTATGTTTATCAGGATATATTGCGCAATATTTAAAGCCAAAATCAACAAAAATGAAATCCTATCTATTTATTTTGCTCTGCTGTTTCAGCACCGGATTATTTGCACAAAACATACCTGATTCTACTGCCAATGCAGACATCATCATAGAAAATGTAACATTCAAAAGTGCCGGGGTTATGCTGGAAGGCACTATATTTAAGCCAAAACAAGCCTTCGCAGCATTAGTGCTGGTACATGGTTCAGGCCAGGAAATCAGAATGGAAAAAATGGCTTCACTCCTGGCAAAAAAGGGCATCGCGGTATTAACCTATGATAAACGCGGAGTGGGGAAATCGGGTGGGATTTATGCCGGACCGGAGGTAGGAAGTAATAACATTGATTCGGCCAACCTTAACTTGCTGGCTTTAGACGCCAGTGCGGCCACTGATTTGCTTTTAACCCATTTAACGGCTAAAAATTTACCTGTGGGTTTAATGGGCTTTAGTCAGGCGGGCTGGATTATACCTTTGGCCGCAAAAAAGAATTATCACATAAACTTTATGGTATTGTTTAGCGGCCCTGTTGTTAACACGCTCGAGCAGCTCAGGTTTCAGTTTTATACGGATGGAAAGCGAAACTTTTGGGAAACACATACGGAAACTGAAGCACGTGAACACGTAAGTAAGGATCCTGACCGTTACCAATTTGCACCTACTGATCCGAGGGATGCCCTGGCTACGCTGCAAAGCAAGGGACTTTGGCTTTTTGGAGGCCAGGACATACAGATTCCGGTAGGTTTATCAATAGAACACCTCAACGTGCTTAAAGCAAAGGGTAAACCTTACGAATACAGGTTGTTTCAACCTTTGGGGCATAATACGGTTACCGATGAAACCATTCAATTCGCTGTTCAATGGATTAAAACCATTGCCAACGCTAAAAAACGGAAATAGTTAAAAAAGGATTAATGATATGAATCGTATTTCCTAAAATCGGCATGAAATTAATAATAAATATAAAGCATTTGCATATTGTTGTCGTATATACTATATTTGCGACAACAATAAATTAATTACATGAGAAAATTAGATTTTGCATCCCTGCAAGTAAGGGATTTAGACATTTCAAAAGATTTTTACACCAGCAAACTCGGCTTTGAAATAGCTGTTGTTAATCCTGCAGCCTGTATTTTTAAATATAATGAAGGAGAAGCAAGTTTTGCCATCAGAAAACCGCTAACAGACCTAACAGGCAAAGAACTTGGTATCGGTGCATCGCTCTGGTTTGCCATTGATGGAGACATTGAGGAACTGCAAACAACATTAACTGAAAGAGAAGTTACAATTCTGGGGCCGGTAAGCAATACTCCATTCGGAAGAACGCTTATTGTAAAAGACCCTGACGGATACAACATCACTTTTTTGCAACCAAACTAAGCAACGTGTAGCATGGAAAATCAAGATACAAAATATTGGATCATCGTAGCCTCAAAAGACCATGTTAAAAATGGCATAGCTGAGGGCATCGCTCAGGCCTGTAATGGGAAAGCATCCCCGCTAAGAAGAATACGCAAGGGTGATTTTATTATTTACTATTCCAGCAAACAGACAATGGGACAACCTCAGCCCTGTCAGCAATTTACCGCAATAGGCAAGGTAACAGATGAGCAGACTTACCAATTCCAGGTTTCAGAAGATTTCTGTCCCTCAAGGCGAAATGTCGAATTTTTGCCTGGTATGGCTGTTTCTATCCTACCTTTGATCGCTGAACTGGATTTCATACCTAACAAAAAAAGCTGGGGTTATCCCTTTCGTTTTGGTTTTTTTGAGATCAAACACCACGACTTTGAACTGATATCTTCTCAAATGCTACTAAAAGACTATGCCTAAAAAAATAGAATTCCATTTTAAGAGCCCGCTGGACAGCCCAGGCTACCTGCTTGGACAGCTAACGATGTTATGGCAGCGTAAACTAAAGCGTGTGCTTGACCCTTTGGACCTTACCCATACCCAATTTGCATTGCTCTGCGCACTGGCCTGGCTTTCTAAGGAAAGCAATAATGTTACCCAGGTAGATATTGCCAACCAGGGCAATGCAGACCGGATGATGGTATCGAAGGTATTGCGAACACTGGAGGAAAAAAAATTCATTACCAGACAAGAGCATAAAACCGATACCCGGGCAAAGACCATCAGCCTGACTGAAACAGGGGAAACTGTGCTACAAAAAGCCATTGTCTCTGTGGAAAACGCAGACTTAGCATTCTTTTCTATGCTGGATAAGGATCTGCCCATCTTTAATTCCAATATGGCCTCATTAATAGAAATGAACAAAAGCGATTAATCTATCAGGAAATGGGGATTTCGCTAAAAGTGTGCACCAGATTTGATTTCCAAATTGCACCCCACTTTTTACAATTTAGTCTTGATTTGTATCATAAAAATCAATCCGAATATATCCAATCCAGACGAATCCGGTCTGGGATCTAAAATGACGACAATAACGCTGCCAGCAACTAATCATTATCAATAGCTGATCTGCAGCAATAATATCCTTACACCTAAATAAGGGCATCCGGGCCAGCAACTGATTCAGGAATAACCGGCACAGGAACTTTAAAACCATTGAGTATTTTTCACTTCATCAACCTTTAAGGAGTTTATAGCGCTTGAGTAAATTTCAGATTGTCTCCTCAGCGACTTTAATTTTGATCTCCTTATTAAAAGTGATGTAAATCACATTAATCAGCCCTGATTTTGAATGTGATTTACATCACCTGCTTTTCTTTTTTATTAGGCCCACCTTTGAACTGTCAACCAGGCAATACCTCATCAAAGTAAATCAGATCAGGTAGAAGTTTAATAAATGAATTCACTAATAAAGAAAAAAATAACATGGAAAAAGAACTGATAGTAAAATGGAAAATCAAGGAAAGTGAAACGCAGGGAATTTTAACACTGCTTGAAGAACTGGTTGAAAAAACCAGAAATGAACCAGGCAATATCTCCTATCATATCTATCAATCGGTAGAAAATGCCAACGAGCTTATTTTACATGAGCGCTATGCAGATGCTGATGCCGTAGAGAAACATAAAACTGCTGATCATTATCAGAAAATCGTACTGAAACAGATCATTCCACACTTAGAAATCCGTGAAGTAAACCTTATAAAAAAACTTTTTTAATCAAAATATCATGTCAAAAAGAATATTAATTATCGTTTCCAATGCAAAAGTAATTGGACCAAAAAACAGGAAAACCGGTGTATTTCTTGATGAAGTAGCCCACCCTTATATAGCATTTGATGATGCAGGTTACCAGATCGACTTTGCCAGCATTACCGGAGAAGTTCCAAACCTTGATAATATGGAGGCAAAAGACGAAGAATCGAATGCCAGGTTCCTTCAGGAAGGCGGATGGGAAAAAATGCAGCATAATACTAAACTTGCTGACGTGGATGCAAGTATTTATGATGCCATTTTTGTTCCCGGAGGTTTAGCCCCCATGGTTGATATGCCAGAGAATGCCCTGCTGAAAAAAGTAATTGCCGAAACTTACGAAAGAAAAGCGGTAGTGGGTGCCGTATGTCATGGACCGGTATCATTGCTGAATGTAAAACTTAGCGATGGCACTTTCCTTTTAAAAGACAAAAACATCACTTCGTTTACCAATGAAGAAGAAAATCATTATGCAAAAGACGATGTCCCGTTTTTGTTGGAAAGCGCACTTACTGCGCAGGGGGGTAAATTTCATGCGGCGGCACCATGGTCTGATAACAGCATTGCCGATGGCAACCTCGTAACCGGCCAAAATCCAGCATCTGCAAGGGGTACTGCCCAAAAAGTAATTGCAATTTTAGAAGCATAATATCATAAAGCCTGAATCCTGAACATTAGCCCGGAGCAACCGTTCAGGATTTATTCCCACAATTTAAACACATCATCTTAAACCAAAATACAAATCATGAAAACGCTAAAATTTTATTCACTTATATTGCTAGCCTTAATGGTTAATGCAAGCATTTATGCCCAAAATGCAAATACCGAAAAACCAACCATCATTTTTGTACATGGAATATGGGCCGATGGTTCAAGTTTCGCTTATCAAATTGGCGCTTTACAGGCTAAAGGTTATCAGGTAATTTCCGTGCAAAACCCAATTACATCATTAGCTGATGATGTTGCGGCTACCCAAAGGGCTATTGATCAGGTAAAGGGTAAGGTACTATTGGTTGGCCACTCCTGGGGTGGTTTTGTTATTACACAGGCCGGAAATGACCCCAAGGTAATCGGAATGGTTTACCTGGCGGCTTACGGACCGGATTTAGGCGAATCCTTATTGGCCGTATCTGCAAATGGTCCAAAAACCGAACTCACCAAATACCTTGCGCCAACCAACGGTTTTGTTTATATCTCTGAAGCAGGCGTGAAATCTGTATTCGCCAACGACCTGAGCCCGAAACAACAGGCTTTGGTTTATGCAACACAAACACCTGCTTTCCATACCGTGTTTGAAGATAAAAGTGGTACACCTGCCTGGAAAAATAAACCAAGCTGGTATGTATTAGCCAAAAACGACAAAACTATAGCCCCTGACCTGCAGCGTTTTATGGCAAAACGGATGAACGCAAAAACCATCGAGATTGAATCGAGCCATGTGGTAATGATCTCGCATGCCAAAGAAGTATTAAATGTAATTGAAGCAGCTGCCAGCGCTAAATAAAATATAACAGGGACAACGTTATGCTTTGTCCCTGTTTGTAAGATAAGCTTTGATTTTCTAATACAATCTGCTCAGTGTTTCGCGGGAAACGCCTAAATAGGCCGCAATAAGCTGTTTGGGAACAATGTTATACAATTGAGGGTACATAGCCAATAACTCTTCGTAACGGGTTTTGGCATCGTTGTTCATAAATGACAGCAATCTTTTTTGCGAAGCTACATAGCCCCTATTAGAGCGCCAGCGAAAGAAATATTCAAGGGGATAAATTTCTTTACACAGCTTTTCCCTATCCTCACTGGATAGGCACAATACTTCTGCATCGGTCACACAGTCAAGATTAACCGTTGCAGCATCCCCGTTGTATAGGGAATTAAAGTCAGACGCCCACCAGGTAGGCATGGCAAACTGCAGGATAAACATCTTTTGATCATCGTTGATAAAAAATGTCTTCAAACATCCTTCCAGCACAAAATACTCACAGTCTACGCGATCGCCTGCAGTGATAATGGCCTCACCTTTTTTGAATGATAAAGGTTTAAAATGCGAGTAGAAATAATCGAACTCGGCATCCGTCAGGCTAATGGTTTTGGTGAGATGGTTTTTTAAGATTTCCTGTGGAGACATATAACAACAAAATCGGGGATCATCAAAGATATAAAATCTGTGAGATACATCATATCAGGAATACATTTCGCCAGGCGAAGAATTAATAGCTCAAAAAATCAATTATTTCAGCTGCGCAGACAAAGCGATATCATCGGAAGAAGGACCAACCATAATATTCAGTTCGCCTTCATTTACCCATTGCATAGCTGCATTATAAATCTTCAAATCTTCGGCTTTAACATTAATGGTCAGGTGTTTTTTCTCCCCTACTTTTAACAATACTTTTGTAAAACCTTTAAGTTCCTGAACCGGCATCACCACACTGGCATTTTTATGGCCGATGTACAATTGTGGAACTTCTTCACCAGCTACATTCCCTGTATTTTTCACATCAAATTCGACCGTAATTCCACCGGCCGCTGTGTTGCTTTTGCCCACTTTTAAACCTGAGTATTTAAAAGTAGTGTAACTGAGGCCGAAACCGAAACTGTAAAGCGGTTTTGCATCACCTTCTAAATAAGGTCTTCTTAGTGAAGCCATTACATTGTAATAAACCGGCAACTGCCCAACCGATTTCGGGAAAGATATGGGCAGCCTGCCCGAAGGATTGTAATCACCAAATAAAACATCAGCAATTGCCGTTCCTCCACCTTGCCCCGGATACCAGGCATTTAAAATGGCATCGATATTTTCGGCGGCATAATTCAGGTTCAATGGCCGCCCCATAATCAAGACCAAAATTATTGGTTTACCTGTTTTTTTCAATTCGCTTAAAAGTTTCATTTGGTTGCCCAGCATATCTAAGGTAGAGCGGTCGAAACCTTCACCACTTTCCATATCCGAAAGTTTTTCTTCTGATTGTTTTACATTTGCCGCACCCGACTCCTGGTATTCGGTTTTAAAATCCCTTGCACTCGACCCGCCCAGAACTACAACAGCAGCATCAGCCTCGCGGGCTAAGGCCACCGCCGCTTCGATATCATTTGAGCTGGTATCGCGTACATCGCAGCCTTTAGCATACATAATCTGTGTAGCATTTCCCAGTTTGTTTTTGATTCCCTGTAATACGGTAATCACATTTCCCTGATCTTGTGGAGCGGTATAATCGCCAAGCTGGTTGTAAACATTATCGGCATTCGGACCAATTACAGCCAGTTTTTTGATGTTTTTATTTAATGGCAAAACAGCATTTTTATTTTTGAGCAGGATCAGCGACTCTCTTGCCACCTGAGCAGCCAGGTTTACTTTCTCAGCGTTCCTTACTTTCGCCAAAGCTTCTGAAGGATCTACAAAAGGCTTTTCGAAAAGGCCCATGCTAAATTTAACCCGCAGTACGCGGCTTACTGCTGTATCTAAAACAGCTTGTTGTACCTTACCGCTCTTAACTGCACTTACCAATGATTTTCCAAAACCATAACCACTTAAATCTGCATCAAGGCCTGCATTAATGGCCAGGGCCGCAGCACCTTCGGCATTAGCCGCTACATAGTGATTGTTATAAAGCCCTGAAATGCTGCCTAAATCTGAAATACTGAAACCTTTAAATTTCCATTCTTTGATCAGCAGTTCCTTGAGCAGATATGGGTTGGCAGTACAGGGAATTCCATCAATAGAATTGTAGGCTGTCATCACCGAAAGTGCGCCGGCATCAACCGCAGCCTTAATGGGTGGCAGATAAAACTGGTTGAGGCCTCTTAAACCTACAGAAATGCTTCCGCCGTTATGCCCGCCTTCAGGTGCACCATAAGCGGCAAAATGTTTTAAGGTAGATACCACATTGTATCCACTTTTTAAATCTGTACCCTGAAACCCCTTTACCATAGCAACGCCCATTTTACTGATCAGCCATGGATCTTCTCCATAAGTTTCTTCCACTCTCGACCATCTGGGTTCTCTTGCCAAATCAAGTACGGGGCCATATCCTATATGCCCGCCCTGTAAACGTGTTTCTTCCCCAATTGCAGCTGCCATCTTTTCAATCAGCATGGGGTTCCAGGTACTGGCCTGGCCTAAAGAGGTTGGGAAAACAGTTGCACCGATAGCCATGTGACCATGAGGGCACTCTTCGGCCAGTAATATAGGGATACCCAGTCTGCTTTGCTCCATTGCATATTTCTGGATGGCATTTGTGGCTTTAGCGGCTAATTCGGGATTTAAACCGTTTAATAATGTCTTCTTGGTCCAGGGATCTGCTCTTAATGTCGCCCAGAGCATCCCGGTAAATTCTTCTTTAAGTGTCTTTTTAAAAGCTTCACTTACCGCAACTGTATTTCCGGTTTTTTCATACATTGGCCAGCCAAGCGGGGTAGAAATCTGTCCTACTTTTTCTTCCACAGTCATCCTTAAAAGCAGATCGGCAATGCGTTTTTCGGTTGAGGCCTTCGGATTTTGATAAACTGCATCCTTATTTTTCTTTTGGGCAGAAAGACTTCCGCTGAAAAAGGATAAAAATAAAATGCTATAAACTATTATTTTCTTCATGTTGATTTTATGCTTTCCAGGCCTTGCGCAAAAACCTGATCCAATTGCCATTCATTAAATTTTCGATATCATTTGTATTATAACCGCGTTTGGCAAACAAAGCGGGTATTTTGTCCAGATCGGCAATGCTTTCCAGGTCGTAAGGGCATTGCTCTCTGCCAAATGCACCATCCAGATCAGAACCGATACCCACGTGATTGGCATTACCTGCAAGCTGACAGATGTGATCGATGTGATCAATCATCACTTCAAGGTTACAGTTCATTTCTTTTGGGCTGGATATTCCCCTTTGCCATCCGGGCACCATCATCCAGGCATCTAAAGCACCACCAATTACTGCCCCGCGGGCAATCAGTGCTTTAATCTGCTCATCGCTAAACTGACGGTTATGGTTCACCAATGCCCTGCAATTGTTGTGCGAGGCCCAAACATGACCGTTGAAATGATCGAGCGCATCCCAAAAACTATCGTCGCATAAATGTGTCGCATCAAGAATAATATTGAGCCTTTCCATTTCGGCAAGCAGTTTATACGCTCCCGGACGTAGTTTGCCGGTGGCATCTGTGCCCTGTGCGTATCTGCCCGGACCGTAATGCGCCGGACCAATAGCCCGTAACCCATTATCGTAAGCCCTTTGAAGATAATCGACGGAAACGATGGAATCGGCACCTTCCAGGCTTAAAATATAGCCAACAGGTTTCTTTTCGGTCGGGGAATCTGCTTTCCACAGAGCCAGGTGTTTTTCTAAACTCTGCAGATCGTTTACCTGATACATTTCACCAGCTTCTTCCATGGCCTTATACCATGCCAGCTGTCCCTGGGTTTGTGCCCAGGCCTGTTCAGGAGAATGCCAGCCAGGCAAGTGATTATCGGGCGCCACAAACCGGGCAATTTGAGTAGCCACCACCAAACCTACATTACCTTTGCGAAGTTCGGGCAAAGATACGGTTGCTTTAGCCCTGTCGGGTTTATCGGATAATCCTTGTTCACGTTCGTTTATTTCGGCCAGCGGACGTGTTAAATCACGGTTCCATTCCAGCGCGTTCATACTTAAATCAAGATGGGCATCTATCGTAAACATATTGGCTTTTATATCGTTATTTTTCTTTTTCTTGAACTGATATTCCAGATTTGATCAGCATGGGCTGAAGAAACGGAAGTGGCATTTTCGTAAAGGGCTACCGTTGGACATATATGATAAGGCAAACCATAAAGCAGATCGCCTATTTGATAGCTGTGATTTTCTCCGGCATCCAAAACCAGGTGTTCTTCACTTTGACTAACTGGTATAAGTTCGGGTGCATTTAAAAAAGCGACCCTTTTATCGAGTGGTTTTTCTGCTGCAACGGCTTTATGTCCGAGGTCGCAGCAGATCAGGTTAATTCCGGGCAGCGAAACAATTCTCGATACCACCAAAGCAGCAGTAAAAAAATGCTGTTCTTCAAAAGCATCCTGATAACCTTTATCCCAAAGCGCAAAAGTACCGGGACTACAATCAAAAGCAGTTTGTGTATTGTAAATGGTAAAAGTTGGTGTTCCACCGGCAACAATAACCGGTTGCTGTTTAAGCCTGCTATTGATTTCAGCACTTAAATAGTTGAGGACATCAATTATTGTCCTGGCTTTTTCGGAGCGTATGGGGAACCCACTATCATGTATGTGTCCATCATAAGCATGTAAACCTTTTAAGATCAGGCCTTCCATTTGAGCAAGTTTGGCATACAGATCCAATACATTTACCGGAAGAATCCCCGTGCGGTCCATCCCCACATTTACATCAATAAAAACCACGCTTTTCAGCTTATTGCTTTGTGAAAGCGTAGCCAATACCTGCGCGGTGGTTTCATTATCGACCAAACAGCTGAACCTGGTTAATGGATATTGTTGTTGAAGTGTGATAAAGCGATTTACGTTAGGGCCGATTGGCTGATAGGCAAGCAATACATCAGCTGCGCCACACAAAGCCAGCATTTCTGCCTCGGCAATGGTAGCACATTTAAATTTCGAAATGCCGGCATCCATCAAAAGTTTGCAAACCTCGGCAGATTTATGTGTTTTAACATGCGGACGCAAACGGCTTATATCATCAATCATCGAGATCAGCAACTGAATGTTTGCCTTGATGCGATCTTCGTAAAAGACTAAACCGGGCGATTCAACCGAATCAGGCCGCTCCAAATGATACCATTGCTTTTCTGTCATGGTCAACGGACTTAATACAGTTCAAATAAAGCTTCAATTTCTACCGGGATATTATCGGGCAGTGAGCCAAAACCAACGGCACTGCGTACACCGATCCCATTTTCGCTGCCCCAAACCTCGGCGAAAAGTTCGCTGCAGCCATTAATGATAAAAGGATGTTTTTCAAAATCAGGCGTACAATTTACCATACCCAAAACCTTGATTACCCTTTTAATTTTATCCAGGCTTCCTAAATTGGTTTTAATGGTGGAGAGCATGGTTAAACCCACTTGCTTTGCGGCAACTTTACCCTCATCCTGATTGAGATCAGACCCTATGCGGCCAATAATCAATGATTTATCATCCTGAACAGGACCATGCCCGCTCAGGTACAGGTATTTCCCATCAATAAGATAAGGTTTATAAACGCCCAATGGTGCTGGTGCTGGTGGCAGATTTAAACCAAGTTTTTCAAAGCGTGCATCTGCAGATAAATTTTCCATATTATGATATAATTGTTTTAAGTAAAAGTACGCCGGCAAGCCCTGCTGTACCGACTATTGATTCCATTAATGCCCAGGAACGAAAAGTATCTTTAAGGCTTAAATTAAAGTATTCTTTAAACATCCAAAAGCCGGCATCGTTTACGTGCGAAAACATTAAACTACCTGCCCCTACGGATAAAACCATTAGGTTTGGATCGGTATGGGTGGCCACCATCAAGGGCACTATAATACCTGCGGTGGTTAAACCGGCAACAGTGGCAGAGCCAACGCAAAAGCGGATGAGGGCGGCAATGAGCCAGGCCAAAAACAAGGGTTCGATGGATAACCCCTGCAGGTAGGTGGCAATTTCGTTACTTACCCCACTCTCTGTCAAAATCTGTTTTAGTGCCCCCGATCCGGCAATAATCAGTAAAATCAGTGCGATATCTTTTAAAGCTTCACCGTAAATAGCGGAAAGGTATTCCATTTTTTTCCCTCTCGAAATCCCTAAAAAATAACTGGCCAAAATTAAAACGATCAGCATAACAATGGAAGGATGGCCCAAAAATGTTACTATCGGAATAATGGCTGAGCCCGGATGTAAAAACAGTGGAAGAAAAGAAGCCAGCCCCAATAAAAGTACAGGTAATAGTGCCGTAAACAGGCTGATAAATGTTCCGGGCAATTCATTTTCAGGCAGTTCTTTTGCGGTAAAAGATGCCATTGGCGTTGAAGGAATTTGCTTTAAAGTTTTGGCAAACAGCGGACCACCAATAACGATTGCCGGTATGGCAACCAGCATCCCATAAAATAAGGTGAGTCCCATATTGGCCTTGAATTGTACCACCAGCGCAGATGGCGAGGGATGTGGGGGTAAAAAACCATGTGTAACAGAAAGTGCCGCAAGCATGGGCAGGCCAATGTATAACGCGGGTAATTTATAGCGGTAAACCACAGAAAAAATGAGCGGTACCATGAGTACAAAACCGATTCCATAATACAGCGGTATCCCGATCACAAAACCGGTGATGACCATGGCCCATTGAATGTGTTTGGTCCCGAAGGCGTTCATCAAAACCTGGGCGATTTTTTGCGCCGCCCCGCTCTCGGCAACTAACTTTCCGAGCATGGCGCCAGTAGTAATAATAATGACTAATGAACCTAAAACATCACCCATGCCTTTCTCCACTGCACCGGCAATTTTTGGGAGTGGTATTCCTAAACCAACGCCGGTAAGCACTGAAACAATTAGAAAAGCCAGAAAAGCATTGATTTTAAAGACAGAAATCATTAAAATCAATAGCGCAATACAGAGAAAAACAATTATTATAGTCATTAATTTACAATTATTTCATCAGCCATTAACCAGGCATTCCCACCAGCGCCATACTCCCCTTTTGGAATGATGCCTTTATTTATAGCTATTATCTTAACATATCTTGCATTAACAGGGTTAATCTTCTGTTTAATGCGGTTAATGCCTTCTACCTTAAATTCAGTCTGTTTATAAACCTGCTGATAATTTTCACCATCTTCAGAAACTTCAAAAGTTAACCTGTCTGGTGCCCACATTTTTTGCCAGTGGTAATTTAATAATCCAATCCCAATTTCTGCAACCTGTTGTGTAATGCCCAAATCAATTACCGCTTCCAGGTCATTCCCACTAAAACCCAACCATTCCCCGGTATTATACAGGTAAGTACCTGCTATCCCATTCACCAATACTTGTTTGTTAGCGGCAAAGTTCCCTGCAGGCAAATTTTTGATGGACACCGTTTTTCCCGTAGCTAAACTTTTACTAAAATGTTGTTCAAAAACCCGTCCGTTTGGTGCTCCATTGATAAAACTAAGTGCTTTTAAGTTTAGCAATCCCATTATGGCTAAAGGTTTGGTGTAAACTGCACTTTTTAAACCCGGGTAAGTACCATCAAGGGTATATCTGATGGTTGCACCGGGCAGATCTGTTTTTAATTCGTATTGGAGATGTTGTATATCTATACTCCCGGTAATATCTTTATTGCTTTCTGCGTAATTAAACTGCTGTAAAAATCGCTTGTGATGATTTAAACGGTTTAAAAAATCGGGGTAGTTTTTAGTTTCATTTTTACTCCAGGCTACTTCGGCTAAGGCGATAATCCTTGGAAAAATCATGTATTCGGCCTTTTCGGCATCGGGTAAATATTCCGACCATACATTAGCCTGTACTCCTAAAATATACTGTTGTTCATCTGCCTTAAGTCCAGCCGGTAATGGATTGTATTGGTAAATCTTGCTTAAAGGCGTAAATCCGCCTGCTGCAATCTGTTCGCTTCTATCATGCGATTGATAATAATCTAAGTAAACATACTTCTCAGGAGTCATAATCACCTGATGTTTTAATTTAGCTGCCGCAATTCCTCCTTCTTCTCCCCTCCAGCTCATTACCGTAGCGCCGGGCGAAATTCCTCCTTCTAAAATTTCATCCCAGCCAATGATTTTCTTGCCTTTCGATTCCACATATTTTTCTACCCGGCTGATGAAATAAGACTGAAGTTCATGTTCATCTTTTAAATTTTCATCTTTAATGCGTTTCTGGCACTTCGGACAAACTTTCCAACGGGTTTTAGGACATTCATCGCCACCGATATGGATATATTTTGCAGGGAACAGGGTAATCACCTCATCCAACACATCTGATATAAAAGCAAAAGTTTTATCGTTACCGGCACAAAAAACATCATCAAAAACACCCCAGTAGGTAGCCACCTGGTATGGCCCACCGGTACAGCCCAACCCGGGATATGCCGTTAAAGCCGCCAGCGCATGGCCAGGCATTTCAATTTCAGGGATTACCGTTATTTTCCTTGCCATGGCATAAGCCACAATATCTTTAACATCTTCCTGGCTGTAATAACCACCATATCGCTGACCATCAAAAAGATGCGGTTCGGTACGTTTATGCCCGATTAGTGTTTCATTTCTCCAGGCAGCGGTGCGCTGCAGTTCGGGATACTTTTTTATCTCGATCCTCCAGCCCTGATCATCGGTGAGGTGCCAGTGAAAAGTATTGATTTTATAAAAAGCCAGCATGTCCAGCCATTTTTTAATGGTCGCCGTACTGAATAGGTTGCGGCTTACATCAAGGTGCATACCACGGTATGAAAATGCAGGGTAATCTATTATTTTGCATGCCGGAACTGAGAACTGGCCTGTTTTTGATTGCTTGATGATCTGTATAAGTGACTGTAATCCATAAAATAGCCCTGAACCATCTGCAGCCGTAATTTTCACTGCGGCAGCACTCACCTCTAATTCGTATCCTTCTGCATGTTTAACCTTTACCGGATCGATAAGCAATTGAATACCATTTTTAGCAACAGCTGCCGTTTGAGTCGCTTTTAAATTTAACCCTGTAAGTGATTTAACATAAGTTTTAAGAAAACCGGCACTGGCCAAAGCTGATTTTGTACCAGATAAAATCTGAGTTTTCGAATTAATTTTAAACGCCCCTACCCTTTGCTCCACAGCGACCGGTTTAGGGATAATATTAATTTGTTGCCCAAAACTGAAAAAGCAAACAAATTGTAGCGTAAGGTTAAGGAAAGCAAAAAAACGGTATTTAAAAAACATCTTTTTCAAAAGCTCCATGATTTATATTAATGCAAAATAGGGATTATTTTGCTTTCACCTTCTATGCTTACATTTTCCTGAATGGCAAAACTTTTATATTCGTAAGCCGTATCTTTTTTAAGGTTCTTCAATAAAACTTCGTAACTGCCATCGGTATTTATCTTAACAGTTTCTGTTTTTTTCCAGTCATCAGCGTAAAGTGTTTCCACTTGTCCGCGATAAGGACGGTAATAAAATCCTGCCTGCTCAGGCCTGGTGGTGGTATAGTTTAATACTTTTCCTTTCAGCAACATACCCTGTGCTGCATTCCTGAATAACCCGGTTTGTAAAATAGCAGCCTCAGCAAATACTGGTTTGATATTTTCTATTTTAATGACAACCGGATTTGGCCAGCGGTGGTCATCATAAATCCTTTGGGCCTTTACCACCGAAACTTCTATACCTTGTTTAAACTGTTTAAAGCGTGATGAAACATCTAAATCGGGTTTGTATTCAATAATTTTACTGTTCTGCCCAAGTACACTGATTTTCGTGCTATCGGTTGACTTTACCGAAAGCAGCAGAAAAGTTTTACGTTCGGCCTCCTTCCATTTATCTGCATCCATCACAAATGCATATAAAGTGCCGGGGGCTTTGTAGGTATAATAGATATTATCTTCTTTACTTACCACCCAGCTGCGTGTACCATCCATACTTTCGTTATTGATAAAATACCAGCCAGCCATTTCCCTCAAACGGTTTTCCTGTTCATCGGCCAGGGCACCATTTGCTTTAGGCCCAACATTGAGCAGAAGCGAGCCACCTTTCGAACGTGCTTCGATCAATAACTGAATGAGTTGACTGCCCGATTTATAACGGTCGTTTGTTGGCTGGTATTGCCAGGCTGTTCCCATGGTAATCGGCGAGAGCCAGGGTTGGGTAATTTTGGCACCGGGCAGTGTTTGCTCAGGCGTTAAAATGGCACCTCGTGTAATTAAAATATCAGGCTGTAATTTCCAGGCTGTTTCTTTAACGGTTTCCTTTGGATCGCCGTCGATAAACAACACATCAATTTTACCGTAATTGCGCATCAGTTCTTCGGTTTGTTTGCGGTTATACTCGGCATATTCCTTTTTAACCTCCGCACTAAGGTTGGTTACATTCCTGCTGATGGGAATCTGGTGTTGATGCAGGAAATAAAAATCTTCAGGAGAAAAGTAAAAACCAACATCCAGTCCGGCGGCCCTCGTGGCTGCTACAAATTCTTTCAGTAAATCCTTTTTATAAGGGGTTTTGGTGATGTTAAAATCAGTTGTTTTAGTATCCCAGAAACAGAATCCCGCATGGTGCTTGGTTGTAAAAACGATGTATTTCATGCCTGCCAGTTTTGCCAGCTCCGCTATTTCGCGGGGATTGAAAGATGATGGATTAAAGGTTTTAGGCAGCTCATTAAAATAGCGTTCGGTAAAATCATCAGAAGCACCCACCAGCGAATGACTGATTACAATGCCTAACTGCGCATCTACGTTAAAATGGATAAACAGGCCTGCCCCGGTATTTTTTAGCCACTCTTCCCTTTCAGGTTTATTGAGGTTGTAACCGCTGGAGGTTTCATCTTCCACCACATCGTTTTTTTGGGCAAAAGCCGCACTGCCTGAGGCTAAAAGCCAAAGAAAAAGTATTTTTTTTATCATTTAAACATGAGTTAAGAAACCCACAGGGCAATTTCATTAAGTTAAGCCATTGGCACAGGTAAAAATAATTTAACCACAACTTGTCCCATCCTTTCGGGAGATAAGAAAGGATACAAACAGCTATACAAATCTGTCTTTATCTGTGGTTAAAAACATTAACTTAAGAACATTGCCCTGCAGGTTAGCAAATAAAAAATTAAAGTTTATCCCACCAGATACGGGTCATGAAATCATCAGCACCCTGTCTGGCCACTGCTGCATTGTAAGATGCTTTGTTTAAATTCTGCTCGGTAAGCGGGTACAACATTCTACGAAAAATTTTGCCTCCGGTTGCATTTCCTACATACACAACTGGTACCAAAGCGGGATAACCTGTTCTTCTGTAGCTGGCAAATGCCTCCTGCGCATCCGGAAAAGCGGCTAACCAGAACTCAGTATAAATTTGTGCCATTTTTTGATCAAAAGTACCTGCTGCATTTAGCTTATGGTATTTAATGTAGGTATTGATCTGCAGATCTGAAATCGCCCCGTCGCCAGGTGCAATAATGGCCCATTGTTTCATGGCCGATTTAATGCCTGCCTCATATAATGTTGAAGCGTCTCCGGTGTACCAGCCTCTTAACGAAGCCTCTGCCAGCAGAAAATTGCTTTCGGCTGTGGTAAACAGCAGTTTGGCACCCGAAAGCAGGAGAACCGTTTTTTGATTCGGCTCTGAATAGGTAACAAAATTAGTGGGCTTTGCACTCAAAGTTGCAGGCATTCCTTTCTGGATGGCCGATGAGGTATCGGGCGCACCGTTAACATATACCACAGAAAGAATGGCCAGCCTTGGATCTTTATTGTTTTTCAGGTAGGTAATAAAAGGTTCCTGGTATTTCCCTCCTTCTGTATTGCTGTTTCCATCGGCCTTGATATAATCATCGTTATACAGTTTAAGTGCAATCGGGTTTTTGTTGATGTCCTGCCCGGCGTTTAAATAATTGATTTTCGCAATATCAGCATCATCGGTAATTACTCCACCAGCAATTGCTTTTTTAACCCAGGTTTCGGCAAGTACCGGATCAACCTTTGTCATACGCATCCCCAACCGGAGCATCAGCGAATAAGCAAACTTTTTCCACTTATCGTTATTACCGGCGTAAATTAAATCTGCAGCCCCAAAGTTTGTCTTGGCCGGATTAAAGCTTTTAGCGGCTTCGTCCAGCTCTTTTAACATATCGGCGTAAATGTTTTTTTGCGCATCGTAAGCAGGTTTATAATTGGCCTCAGTATAACCTTTAACCGCCTCGCTGTAAGGTATATCGCCGTACAGATCGGTAATCCTGCTGTAGCAATAGGCTCTCCATATCCTCGCCGAAGCCAGTAGGTTAACCTGATCGGGATTTTGACCCACCGCATTAATAACCAATGCCAGCTCATTGATTTCCTGATAATAGGCTGCACCGAATACTCCGCTCGATTGCTGGCTCTGGCTGGATACATATTTCGATCCAAAACCAGCTACATCGTTAAAACTCGTGGTATATTGCATGGTACCAAGCAATAAATTGAGGTTGTTTTTAGCACCATCGTATAGTGCTTTGGTAAAAACAAATGCGGGCTGAACCGTTGCCGAAGCCTCTGGATCGGTATTGATTTCCTGAAAATCTTTGGTACAGGAAGTGAGGGCAACAGCTCCTAGCAAAAAGGCTAAAACGGCTTTATATTTTTGAGTGTACATTTTCATTTCTAAATCCTTTAAAATTTAACCATTAAATTCAGACCAAAAGTTCGTGTTCTTGGTAAACCGATCGATTCGAAACCCTGGGCATTGCCATTGGTATAACTCGATTCAGGATCGAAGGTATCGGTCTTTTTATAGAGTGTAAGGATGTTTCTGGCCACAAACGAGATACTTGCCGATTGTATTTTAACCGCTTTAAGGTTTTCAACCGGGATGTTGTAAGAAATAATGGCCTGTCTTAATTTAATAAAGCTGCCATCATGAACAAAAAGCTCCGAATAGTTACGCAGGTCGTTATAATAAGCCCTCAATCCTGATACCGGAATGGTGGCCGAATAAGGATTTCCCGCCTGATCAACACCACTAAGGGTTAATCCGTTCTCCCTTCCCTCAAGGGTCGACTTCATCAGGCCTAAACGGGTAGCATATACCTCTTTTATCGAAAATACCTTGTTACCGAACTTTCCATCAACCAAAAAACTAATGTTGAAGGCTCCGATACGGAAATCCTGGTTTAAGCCCATTGTTAAAGGAGGTACCCCATCGCCAAGCTCCTGCAAACCGGTAGCTACCGGACGGTTGGTTGCTGAATTGTACACAATCTGTCCCTCAGCATTCCTCAACATCCTGGTGCCCACAATCGTTCCGTAAGCACTGCCAACCGTTTGATTGATATAGCCCCAGTTACCTACTGAGCTGGCCACCTGAAAACTATTGGTTCCTTCTACCAGTTGGATCACCTTACTTTTATTATAGGCCAGGTTATAACTGATATTCCAGCTGAACTTACTTTTAGAAATCGGTGTTCCGGTTAGCAAGGCTTCTATCCCCTTATTGCTCAGCTCGCCAACATTCAACACGGCATTATTATAACCAGAGGTTGAAGAAATTGCCGCATTTAAAATATCATTGGTGGTTTTACGGCTATATGCCGTTAAGTCAAGTCCTAATCTACCTTTGAACATTTTTAATTCTACACCACCTTCGTAAGTAGTAGATGTATAAGGTTTTAGGTTCTGGTTGGTAATATCGTTACTGGTTACGTTTTGTAATGGCAAGCCAGAACTTGGAACATTACTGTAACTCAGGTTAATGCGGTAAGGATCTGCTGCACCACCGCCCACTTCGGCCCATGATGCCCTTACCCTCAAAATATCAAATGCCTCGGGAAGTTTAACCGCTTGTGATAAAACAAAACTTCCGCCCACACTTTGGTACAAAATGCTGTTATTTTGAGGACTCAACGTAGAAAACCAATCGTTTCTTGCCGTATAGGTTAAAAATAACAGGTTATTATAGTCGATATCTGCCGAACCGAAAATAGAATTGGTCCTGATTCTTTGATGGGTTGGAATAGTACTGGAAGTGGCCAGGTTTTTATAACTGTAAAAATACGGGATGGTGAAAGTTAAACCATCCATGTTCAACTGTTTGTTTTCAAATCTGCGGCTGTTTACCCCACCCAGTACCGAAATCCCCACTTTATCGGCAATTCTTGTTTTATAATTTCCCGTTAATAGTGCATTGGTTTCTGAAACATCAGATTTTAATCCGGTATATTGTCCGTTAGGGATGTAGATATCACCGGTAGGAAGAATACTGGTATAGTTATAATTGTAAAAATCGCGACTGATTACCCCTTTCAGCGAAAAGTTTTTTACAATATCGTAGGTAATCGATCCCTGCCCTATAAACCTGTTTTTGGTATCATCCTGCTGGTATTTGTTGATCACAAAATAACCATTGGTGGCAATACCGGCATCGTTCCATGGCGTCTGATTTCCGGCAGCATCGTAACCTGGTGCAAGCCACCGCACATCAACGGTATTGGCTACTTCATAAGGGGTCCAGTTAGGGTTGCCCAGTGCATCTCCGGCCAATGTACGATTAAATCCGCGCTCCAGGTTGTATTGTGCCAGTCCCTCTACCCTTATTTTATCGGTAATTTTAGCATTGATGTTAAGATTGGCCGTTTGCCTTTTAAAACGGGTAGTAGAAATAATGCCCTTGCTATCAAGATCTGCTATCGATAAACGGTAAACAATCCCGTCTGTTCCGCCAGAAAACGCAACCGTATTGGTGAAATTTGTACCGGTGGAATAGAAATTTTTAATGTTATCTTTTTGGGCCGTGTAAGGATGTGTTAAACCATCTGCCGCCACGTAATCCGATCCATCTATCTTCGCCCCGAATGATAGCCTGCCCGTAGCAATTGCATCATTTTTTGTCATGGGTTTAACGCCATTTAAGCCCTGACCATATTCATATTGATAATCATTATCGTTTATGGCCTGTTCAATGGTATAGGTCGAATTGTATTCTACCCCTATGCCTTTCTGTTTCCGTCCCTTTTTGGTCGTAATTAAAATTACACCATTACTTGCTCTCGATCCATAAAGTGCTGCAGCAGTTCCTCCTTTCAGTACCGTAATCGATTCGATATCATCAGGATTTATACTGCCAATCCCATCACCACGATCAACATTGTTACCCAGTGTATTGGTGGTGGCTGCCCCGCCTGGCACCGAGTTATCGATTGGCATGCCATTTACCACATATAAAGGCTGGTTATTGCCATTAAAAGATCCGTTACCCCTGATAATTACGCGGCTTGATCCTCCCGGACCGGTAGAAAGTCCTGTGGCGTTAACCCCAGCAACTTTTCCGGTAAGTGCATTGGCAATATTGTTTTCGCGGGCCTGTGTAAATTCAGATCCTTTTACTTCGGTTACCGAATAACCCAGCGCTTTTGTATCACGTTTTATCCCTAAAGCCGTTACCACTACATCGCTCAGTTTGCTGCTGCTTTCCTGCAGTTTAATAGTCAATGGTGTTTTAAAATCGGCAACAGCAACTTCTAAAGGCTCGAAACCTACTGATGCAACCGATAAAACAATCGGCTGACCTTTCACTTCCGAGGGCACAGTTAAGCTAAACTGTCCCTGTGCATCTGTTGAAGCACCGGTTTTGGTTCCTTTGATATATACCGTAGCCCCAATTAAAGGCAGGTTATCGTTCGCACCAAAAACAGTTCCTTTGATTACATCAGCCCTTTGCTGATCGCTGCCCAGCTCTACAATGATAAACTGCGCATCATTGATTTTATTAAATGCCAGCTGGGTGCCGTTTAAAGTTTGCCTTAAGGCCAAACCCGGGTCTAAAAAACCAGCCAGTTCATTTTGGCTCAGGTTAATGCTTTTATTTTCCAGAATCCCTTCCCGGTAGGCAATTTTGATGTCGAATTTTTTCTTGATCAGCTCGATGGCTGTTTTGAGCTGCATTTTCCCGTCCGCAGCAACCTGTTTGGTTTTATTGGCATGCACCAGGTTATTGGCCATCAATTGTGCGTAACAGAAGATGCTGCAGGAGCATAACATGGCTATAAGGCAGCAGCTTTTGGCTGCCCTAAAAAGGTAAAGTATTCGCATAGTTTAGTTAATTTCGGTTGAGTTGGTTTGTTGTTGGTTTAATTAGGTTTTATTTTTTCATTTGTTCACTATGGTTTAATCGTTATATTTTTATCGTCTTTTGAAACGTGAAGATGTTGTGTATCTGAAATAATTTGCAGCAGCTCTTTAACCTCTGCAACATTGATCTCTCCCTCAATCCTATATTTTGCAATCGAATCGTTTTCTATCTGCACTTTATAACCTAAATCATCTTCTAAAGCCATTGCAATTTCCTGGATGGTTGGGTTTTTAAAGGCAAGATGATGGTCTACCCAAAGGGTTAATTTTGCCGGATCGGATAAACGCTGAAGAACAGTTTTTGTATTTTTACCATGCTGCAGGTAATCTCCAGGGGCCAGGATTATTTTCTTGTTCTGTGCTGCAGTTAAATCGGGATAACTGATCTGTATTTTACCATTCAATAAACCTACACTGGTTTTATTTCTTCTGTTTTTTACATTGAATATGGTTCCCAATACTTCAATATTCAGGTCGTTACAGTGAACAATAAATTTTTCCTGCGGTTTCACATTACCGGGATCGGTATTGATGTGTTTTACTTTGAACAATCCTTCGCCAGTTAACCAAACCTCACGGGTTCCATTGTTGAAATTACGGGCATAACTGATTTTGGAGTTACCGTTGAGGATGATAACCGAACTGTCGGGCAACATTAGCGTTTTAACCTGTCCAAACTCGGTATTCGTTGTCACTTTTCCGGCAAAAAGGTAATATAAAACACTCAACATGGAGATCAGTATAAAACCGGCCGCTATATTCTGTAAATTATTTAATCTGAAGGCTTTTGTTTTCTGGTTTGCTGAATGATTTATACTTTCTGAAATCCTTAAAAATACTGCTTCCTGCGATTGTTCATTGTAAAAGCTATCTTGTTTCCGGTAAGCCCTGATGAGGTTGGCTGCAGATTTTATGATCACTTCCCTTGATGCATAATCCGCAATAAACTGAGTCCAAAAGAGTGTATCTTCAGGCGAAGGCTTGATGACATACCTTAAAAAATCATCGTCGTTTAGATAATCGTTAAGGGTAAAATCTATATATTTTTTCGAATCCATTTAGATATAGCAAGCTGATTATACTTACTATATACACAGACCCCTTGAAATTATCCCTTCAAAATGAAAAAAAAAATCAATTAATTACAAAATCAGTCTTTTTATAGAGTAAAAGGCATAAAAAAAGAAGGAGATCTCCCGCTTTAACGTTTTCCTGAAGTCTCCCGATCGCTTTATAAAGTAGCTTATACGCCGAAGTTTTGTTTAGTGCCATAATGTCCGCTATTTCTTCATAATCCAGGCCTTCATAAAACCTGAGGTAGATAATTTCCTGCTGGCGCGATGGCAAGGTCTGGATTACTGTTTTGATTTTGGAGCGAAGGATCTGTTCAGTTTCATTTTCGATAAATACCGTATCCGATGAGGCTTCAAAATGGAAAGGATAATCAGCATCTTCACCAACGGATACAAAGCGCTTTTGCTTTTCCAGCTTACGCAGCAGGAGATGCCGTAATGATTTATACAAATAGTTTTTAACCGATACCGGATTGTTTAGTCCCGACCTTTTGGTCCAGAGCCCAACAAAAAGATCGTGTACAGCATCTTCTATTAAATCAGTTTCGCTGGTAAAACGGTAGCCGTAATTATTGAGTATCTTAAAATGGGCATTATATAATTTCACATAGGCATCCCAATTTCCGGCTTTAAAGGAAATCCAATTTTCGTGTTGGGATGAATGATCTGAAACAATATAAAGGGACATAAGGACAATATAATACTAACATAATAAATTATTGTGAGTATCATCATCTAATGCAGAAAAATGTGTTCCAAATCTTCATTAAAAACCCTGAAACGCTTTCCGTACCCTCAAAAAAGAATATTTCCATCTTTAATTACTGTTTCAGGGTTGAATAAAACCTCTAAATTTACCTGTGGATCGTTATTTAATATGAGTAAATCGGCTTTCCTACCCTTTCGAGCGACTCACTGATCGTTTAGCCTGGTAACTTTTGCTCCTCTCATGGTAAAAAATCCTGATATAGTTCTGCTTTATAGAAATTTCCTTTAGGATAGTATCGCCCTGCTATTGCCTGAATGATCAAATAAGTGTTTTGCATTTAATTAAAACAAAATAAAAACTTTTTTCTTTTAAGATAGTTATCACGCCATTAGCAGATTTTGAATAAGGCTTCGAATGAATAAATTTTATAACAGAATTTTAAGTTTTTAATTCAACCAGATCAGAAAATTGCTGACAACAAAGAGTAAGCTTATTGCTTATTTAGATATTACATATTGAATTAATCCCTAATGATCAACCCGCGCCAATCTGAAAGTTTTACTGGAATCATCAGAAGACTTTTTATTATTTTCTTACTGTTTATTTTTATCGTAACAGCAGGATCATTCATACTGCGCCATACAATTACGGCTAAACTGAATCAGCTTAGCAGTCACCTGCGCCAACCGGGACAGCAACCGGCAATCAGCAGATTGCTCGTTGATTTAAATCTGGCAGAAAACAGTTTTCAGCAGGCAAGTTCTAACGGTCAGGTGCGCGATCTGAATGCTTACAAGCAGCACCTTAAAACTATTTTCGCACAAATGGCTGAAATCATTCAGCAATACCGGGCTGATGGTAAGAGTAATTTACCAAAAAGCAAACAGCAAATTGCACTTGCACTGCAACAAAAACTTGCTGTTTCGCAACAGCTGTTTGATCTCCAAAAAAGATTTACTTTCCTGCTGAACAGAACAACATTGGCCACCATTAGCGACGATCAGTCTAAAAAACGCATTGTGAGTTCGAAAACTGATACCGCAATTTCTATCTATAAGGAACCAACCAAAAGAAGCCTGATCAAAAGGTTAAAGGATGCGGTATATAATACTTCCAAGGTAAAAGTAGTTACGATACGGCCGGGTAAAGGGCAGGTGGAAGCCATTACCAGAAAAACACAACAAGAACTGTTAAAGCAATTGGGGCAACAGTATGACCGTTTATCGGAATCAAACCAGGAATTGATTTTGGCAAACCTAAATCTGCTTACCGAACTTCGGCAGGTATTACTGGAATTGCAGAACATTGAGCAGCACGCTTACGAAAAAAGCCGTGAAGAGATCCTTGCACAATACCAGTCTACCTCGGGAGATTTAAATATGTATACTGCGGTAGCATCTGCGCTGGTATTGATATTTACCGTACTGTTGATCATTTATATACGCAAGGCTTCATTTGCTGAAAGGCGGTATATACGAGAGAACGCAAGGGCTGTACGGCTGGCGGGTCAGAAATCTGAAATACTCGCCATCATGAGCCACGAGATACGCAATAAACTCATGGCCATTAATGGTGCGGTATTTATGCTAAAAAGAACGCAGTTACAACCAGAACAGGAGAAAAAAGTATCATCTATTAATCTATCGTCTTCTTTATTGCTTGAAACAGTAAATAATGTACTCGATGTGAGCAAATTAGAGCAACAGCCGGCAGAATTAAATATCCATCCTTTCTCTCCTGAGGAGGCCATTAGCGATTCGGTAGAAGCCATGCGCTTTATGGCTGAAAGAAAAGGGATTGGTTTAAATCTTCAATCTGAGGGCATGACTAACCAAAAGGTAAATGGAGATGCTTTGAGACTAAAACAAGTACTTATCAATTTATTGAGCAATGCGATCAAATATACTGATGAAGGTTATGTAGATTTATCCGCTGAACTCCGACATGAAAAAGACAACACGATCTTGCTTAGCGTAACCGTTAAAGACACAGGTTCTGGTATACCCAAAAATAAGCAGGCTGATCTGTTTTCGCCCTATTATCAGGCCGGTGGCCGTAAACAGGGTACCGGATTGGGATTATATCTCTGTCGCCAGCTAATCTCACTTCAAAATGGTAGCATTAACCTCGAAAGTGAAGAAAAGCAAGGCTGTACTGTCCGCTTTTCAATCCCTTACCAGGCAGTGAGTTTGGATGATGAAGCCACCGTCACTACTTAACAGTCTGCACAGCGCACAATAGTTTAAAAATACTTTATTTAGCAGTAAATCCATCAATGCTGTTATTGAATCTACTACGGCCAATGTAAAATATTGGAGCGTTCATCTTTTCTATTCCGTCAGATAAAGTTACCTTTGGACTTAAATAAACCTGACAATACCCCAGGGCAAATGTTCAAAACCCAAAAGACTACATCTAACCAATTGATTTCATGAGGACTAAGCTCAACTGTATTGTTATTGACGATGATCCGGAGGTAAGTGGTTATGTCTGTGATTTTGTTCAGGAAACCTCCTTTCTTCATCTCGTGTCAGCACACAGCAGTCCGGCTGAAGCCATTGATGTATTGGGGCACTCACCTATCGACCTGATTATACTCGATATTAATCTACCAGGAATTGATGGAATGAGCTTCGCAAAAACCCTTTTTGACCAATACGGAAAGGATATGCCCAGGATAATTTTTATCAGCGGCTCAGGCGATCATGCCTCGGAGGGTTACAAGGTAGATGCGATCGATTACCTGCTAAAGCCATTTACTTACGAAGATTTTTTCAGGGCCGCATTTAAAGCCAAAAATCATATTGTACAAACCATTCAAAAAAGTGATGAAGAAGACTTCGTTTTTCTTAAAGTAGAGCACGAATTAATCCGCGTGCCTTTTAACGAAATCTTATATGGCGAGAGTCAGAAAGACTATATCAAAGTTTTCACCAGGGATGGAAAAATGATCACCGCGCTGTCTACCATGAAAGCCATGGAAGCTCTCCTGCCCCAGGATCGTTTTATGCGGATACACCGGTCGTTTATCGTGGCCCTGAATAAGATCGAGTCTATCCAGCACTTCACCGTCAAAATCGGAAAAACAGTCATTCCTGTCACCGATCAATATCGCCAGCAGTTCAGGTCACACTTTAAAACCTGGCTTTAATTTCCACTTCCCCCGTTAAATTTCGACGATCAACTGCAACCTTCTATCGGATGGGTAAGGCATTATAGCGAACGGACTTTCTGGTAAAATTGCGAATACCTTTATTTGAAGTGTTTTTAACTGAGCGGCTAACAAGCAGGCTCCAGATTTTAATACTACCATGAAAAGAATATTATTTTACCATTTTTTGCTTGCGCCTATCCCTTCGCATATACAGCAGTTCCAATTAACATTGGAAAATGGATATGGCAAAAATGAATATACTTATCCCCATACTGAAGGCAAAATCCATTGACCTTAAAATAAAACGCCATAAATTAAACGATCAGGGAGCGCTAACTTCAAGGTAAAGGCTATCGGCAGATCAGTTTTTAAGAAGGCATAGAGGTTGATCTATCCGGCACCTACACACCATACATCAGTGGGTTTAAAAACCTAAATCAGCGATCATCACCTGGATTCAGGCCGCACGTAAATTTTTTATAACTCATTCCAATTGAATTGGAACCATTACCCAAAAACAAAAAAATAAAAACAGAAATGAACATCAAATTTACAAAATCAGCAATGTTATTCGCTTTGATAAGCTTATCAACTCAATTATTTGCGCAAGAAACGCCAACCACAACAGGCAGGTTCGGCAAACAATCATTAAGAACATGGAGCGTTGGTGCACATGGAGGTATTTTAAGTCAGAACACATTTTTAGGCGGTGGAAGCGTAAAAGCCGACGAATTTAAAAGTATTGGTTATGGCGCTTTTATCAAAAAGCAGATTTTACCAGCTTTAGGTTTACAGGCTGATTTCTTACGCGGAGAAATTAAAACATTAAACAGCACCAGCACGATCGAACAAAAAAACAGCATTAACTGGTCAGGATCGTTAACAGCTGTGTTAAACATTGCAAATTTCAGCCTAAATACTGAAAATGCCGTGCTAATCCCTTATGTTAAAGCCGGTGCAGGTTACATGTCATCAGACTCTCAACTTGGAAATGTAGATGCATTTACCAAAAGAGAAGGCTGGTTTATCCCAACGGGAGTTGGATTTAAATTCGGTGTGGCCAAAGGGATCAACATCGATTTAGGTTACGACATCAACTTTATCAAATCATCTCCAACTGTTAAAAATGCATACCATGAAAGCAGATTCTCTTATGCGCATGCAGGTTTAGAGTTTGCACTGGGAAATAAAGAAAATTCTCAATTACAAAACTACAGTGCGGTTGCTGATCTGCGCAAACAAAGCGCTGAAGAAAGTGCCGAATTAAGAAAAGCATTATCTACGGCCGAGCAAAATGCTGCAAGAGACAGAGAACAATATGCCAAAGATTTAGCTGATGATGACAATGATGGCGTAGCCAACAAATTTGACAAATGCCAGGGTACCGCAGCAGCAACGGTAGTTGATGGTTCAGGTTGTCCGCTAGCCGCTCCTAAAACTATTATCAGAGAAACTACTGTAATTACAGAGGCCGACCGTAAAGTGGTTAAAGATGCCATTTCGAACCTGGAATTTGATTTAGGAAAATCGACTATCCGTTCAAAATCATACACCACACTAAACAGAGTTGCGGCCCTTTTGATAGAGAAAAACTTTAGCTTAAAACTAGCTGGCCATACCGACAATACAGGTAGTAGAGAATTAAACCTGCGTTTATCGAAAGAAAGAGCAGAATCGGTAAAAACTTACCTGGTTTCTCAGGGCGTAAATGCATCAAGGGTTGAGGCAACCGGTTACGGTCCTGATCAACCCATTTCGACCAACAAAACTGCGGCAGGCCGTCAGGAAAACCGTCGCGTAGAATTTTCTTTATACTAATCTATTTAAATAAAAAATCATGAAAAACTTTTTAGCAACCGTAATTTTATCAGCAACTACAATACTAGCTGCAAATGCTCAAATCCAAAAAGGCAATGTTTTAGTAGGTGGAAACTTAACCAACATTAACCTTGGTTTAGATAATCCAAAAATATTCAGTGTAGATATTACACCCAAAGCCGCATGGTTTATACAGGATAATGTAGCCCTGGGAGGTTATGTGAATTTTGGATTGGAAACAGCAAAAAATTCAAATACTACTACCAGTTATGGTGTGGGTGCACTGGGCCGTTATTATGGTGGTAAAGATACAGAAGTGCTTCGCCACGGACGTTTCTTTGCAGAAGCAACAGCGGGTATCGGTGGTGTTAATGTGAGTAAAGGCGGTGGTAACACCAATGGCTTAAACCTAAGTGTAGGACCTGGTTTTGCTTATTTTATCACGCCAAACATCGGATTAGAGACTTTATTAAAATATAATGGCCTGGTGGGTTTTGGAAGCGCGACCACGCAAAACAACCTTAATCTTTCTTTCGGTTTTCAGATCTACTTACCTGGACAGAAAACGGCTAATAAAGTAAAAAGAGATATTACCAATTAATAATCAAATTTAACATGCTGCTTTCTTTTGAAAGCAGCATTAATCTTAACCTGGCATTTTAAATTTTACAGATTTCTAATTGAATAAAATCTGTTGTTAAAATGCGCTCACAAATCATTTTCATTTTACCTATTAATCAGAAAAAACATGGATCACAAAGTTCATACATTAAGAGATAAATCTGCTATTGGATTTATCAGTCGCTTATCCTGGAGCGCTATAATTGCCGGGGTATTTATCGCTATTGCAGTTCAACTTTTATTGAGTTTCCTTGGCCTTGGGATAGGTTTTGGAAGTATAAACCCGCTTGACGAAGCTAAACCTTTTAGCGGACTTGGTACTGGTGCACTAATTTGGTGGATCGTTACAATGTTAATCTCTGTATTTACAGGCGGATGGGTTGCCGGTTGGTTTTCTAACCACGTACAAAAAACAGATCTGATATTACATGGTTTATTAACCTGGTGTTTGCTTACTTTCCTGAACATGTACCTGATTACCTCATCAGTTGGAAAAATTGTTGGAGGAGTTGGCACCGTGATCACAAAAGGATTCTCGCTTGCTGGCGAAGGAATTAAAGCTGCTGCCCCGGAGGCGGGTGACCTGATTAAGGATCAATTGGGTGTTGATGGAAACACATTTGGAAAGATGAAAAAAGAGGCAGAATTATTGCTGAAACAGACCGAGAAAAAAGAATTACAGCCAAAGGTTTTAAATAAGAAACTTGATCAGGCATCTAATCAGGGAGAATCAACCGGGAAAGCTGTTCTGGAAAACCCACAGGAAGCACAACAAAAGATAGATGAACTGTTCTCGAAACTATTCTCCCAAAATGATTCTACTTTTAGTGCGGTAGATCAGGAGGCTTTGGTGAATATCGTAAAAAACAGGACTGGAAAAAGTCAGGCAGAATCTCAGCAAATTGTAGAAAACTGGGTAAGTACTTTGAAAACGGCCAAAGTAAAAATTAAAGAGGTTAAAGCAGAAGCCGAGCAAAAAGCGAGGAAAATTGGTGATGAAATGGCTTCTGCACTTTCAAAATTCGCCATCTTATCGTTTATCGGTATGGTTTTAGGCGCTGTGATTGCTAGTTTTGGAGCTATTCTGGCCTCAAAAAAACGTGTGATGGTAGCGGAACATGTTATCAGAAGTGAAGAAACCATATAACAAACTGCATTTTCAATCATAAATATAGAATCGTCATTCCCGATCAATCCGATAGCTATTGGATTGATCGGGAATCTTAACGCATAAGCTTTAAGATTCCCGCCTGCGCGGGAATGACGATCTTTATTTCTATGGACGTGCCTAGATGTCAGAAAAAGCTTTCGACGACTTGTTCCGATTTGAAAAATTGTTTATGATGCAATTCCCTTAAGGAACAACCGTATAAAAAAGATACGATGCAAAAATCACCAGCAGCACGATCCCCTGCTGAATATTGGTTTTACCAGTAGCGAGTGAAAACATCACGGTAACCATAGCAAGCAGCAACATAACCGTAGAGCCGGTATCTATACCGAGTACAAGTGGCATCTGCGTAATGATGGATACAATAGCTACCGCTGGGATGGTGAGCCCGATACTGGCCAGCGCAGAACCAAGGGCCAGGTTCAAACTTGTTTGCAAGCGGTCGGCTTTTACCGCATTATAAGCAGCCAAACCTTCAGGAAGCAACACAATTGCGGCAATAATTACACCGACAACTGATTTTGGCGCACCGAGATCAATCACAATTTTTTCAATATCCTTAGATAAATATTTCGCAAGCAATACAACAATAACCAGGCTCAGTATTAAAAAAACAAGGCTGGATATGGCCGTAGCATTATTGGGAGCCTCGGCATGGTCATCTTCTGAAACGGAGTTTTTGGGCAGAAAAAAATCCCTGTGCCTAACGGTTTGCATAAAGATAAATCCACCGTATAAAACCACTGAAACCACCGATACGAAAATGAGCTGGCTTGTACTATACTCGCCCTTTGGTCCGCTTGTGGTATAATTTGGCAGGATAAGCGTTAATACAACAATTGCCATTAGTGTAACCAGCGCTGCATTTACGCCCTGAAGTTTGTAAAGCTGCTCTTTAAACTTGATACCTCCCTTTAAAAGGCAGATGCCGACAATAGCGGTTATGATAATCATCACGGCTGCGAACACGGTATCCCGGGCCAGCTCCTTTACCCCATCACCACCGGCCAGCATCAGCGATACAATCAGACCTACCTCAATGGTTGTAATCGCAATAGCCAATATAATTGTTCCAAATGGCTCGCCAACACGGTGGGCAATCACCTCTGCATGGTGTACAGATGCAATTACGCTTCCAATCAGTAACAAGGCGAGGATCAGTTTCAGGTAAATCCCGGTATCAGCTCCTGTAAAAAAGTATAGTGCTATCCCGGCTACCGGAACAATCATTGTCCATATAGGTAAATTGATTTTTTTCATCTTTGCTTAGCTATCCTCCGAATGCTAACAAAAATATACAAGTGTAGTTTTAATTGTTACAAAAAATCGGCAATGGACTGGTATTAACCGGGGAATAAGCTCGCTATACTTAAGGTGAAAGTTTTTCTATCAGGTTAATCGCTCTCCCCCATTTCTTGTATATTTCAATCGGTTTGGGATAAGCGGGGATATCGAATTGCCAGGGGATAAGTGCCTCAATGTTGTTTGTGCCCGAAAGTTCAGGTATCCACTGGCGGATAAAATCCTGCGCCCGGTATTTATTCGATTGGTGAACGGGGTTGGTATACCAGATCTCAAATGCCTGCATGTACTAGTTCATCCAGTTTGAGCTTACATCGTAATCAATTAATTTAGACTCGAAATAAGCCGCGCCCCAGGTCCAGTCTATTTTTAGGTCGTGTACAAAGTAGCTGGCACAATTTACCCGGCCGCGGTTGCTCATAAATCCTGTTTCGTTCAATTGCCTCATGTGCGCATCCACAAAGGGGATTCCCGTTTTTCCCTGGCACCACTTTTCAAATTTAAGGGGATCATTCTCCCACTCCATCTCCTTATTTTTATATCCTTTGGTCTTAAACACTGAGCTTCCGAAACGCATTGCCTTGAAAGTAAAATAATCACGCCATACCAGTTCAAAAATAAGCCACCAGGTGCTCTGGTTCTTTTTCACCTGCTCCTCATACGCTTTTACCTTTTCATAGATCACTCTTGCTGAAATACAGCCCAACGCCAGATAAGGAGAAAATTTAGAGCTGTAATCCAGTCCGTCAGATTTATTCCGGCTCCATCTGTAGCCCGTCAGCAACTTCGATTCAAAGGTATAATAGTCCAGTCTTTGCAAAGCTGCATCCTCCCCACCCTCCACAAGCGGCGCAGAATTTTCATATTCGCTTTTTTTGAACCCGTAAAGTTTATAAGAAGGAAAACCCTCATCTTTAATCCCCGCAACTGCATTTAATTTGCCAGGCGCACTGAGAGCTTTACGGATTTCGGTTTTCTTCCCTGCAGGTATTCTGTAAGCTTTACTGGTGAGGGGAATTTTGGAAATCTCAAAAGGGATATCGTCTTTATGATATAAGGTTTTGCCCCAGAAAAAGTGAAATTTGATTTTCGGCAGAACATTCTGAATTTCACCGGCCAAAGCCATTTCATAAGCAGCATATTCTTCTTCCGCATAGATATCGGTTACGCCATATTCCTCAACCAGTTTAGGCAAAGTTACCAGTGCCGAATCGGTTCCCACAATGAGATGGCCGCCCAGTGATTCCAGGTTCTTCTTTAAATTCAGCACGGATTGCTCCATAAATCTGAAGCGGATTACATCAGTTCTTCTAAAACCAAGTTCCAACTCACTGAAATCCTTTTTCTCGATACAATAGCAAAAAAGCAGCTCAGTGCATTCCTCCTGTGCGGTAACCAAGGCCTGGTTATCATGGAGCCTCAGATCATTTTTAAACCAAACCAAGCCCCGCTTTTTCTTCATATATTTTTGGATTCAATTACCAGGCAGACTTATGCCTTCGATATTTATTTACGGTAGGGAACCGTTATTTTTGCTGAAACAACATCCCGTGCTGTAAAAAAGTTTTCAGATCTTATCAGTATGTTGCTGTCGTTGCCAATGGTTCCATGCAAAAAAAATAATATATCTGATCTGGATTTATGGTATTGAATTTGTTGTAAAAAACAAAACCCGACCGGACTTTCCATGACTCAATCAGAATTAAATTTAGTGGCGCCTGCAATTTCAGCTTCGCTCCATTCTTTCAAGTTGCAAAACAGTTTGGCGCAAACCAATACAATAACAACCAACGGTATAGGCCATGCTGATGTAACAGGCTAAAAATAACAGATGCACGATCTTATATATTACCTCAGCATTTTCACAATAATATCTACGCTGATCCCTTTTATCAGGCACGATTACTGGATATTCCGTGTGTTTGAATATCCAAGGCTACAGAAATTATTTCTGAATGCCGTATTACTGGCACTATTGTTTACAACCTCCTTCCCGGTAAGCACCTCGGAAACGATTGTTGCCATCTTTCTTTTTTTGAACCTGGTTTACCTGGCCTACCTGATATTTCCGTATACGGTTTTTGGCAAAAAACAGATCATCTCCAGCCAACATCCAGCCTCGGCGAAAAACCTGAAGATTCTTATTGCGAATGTGCTTCAGGATAACCAAAGGGCCGGGGATTATCACCAACTCATCAATGACTGTGATCCGGATCTTATCCTGATGGTAGAAACCAATCGCTGGTGGGAGCAGCAGATGGCCCCGATAGAAGAAAAGTACCCGAACCACATTAAGGTACCGCTCGAGAATACTTATGGCATGCTCCTTTACTCCAGGCTGCCTCTTAAAGGAGAAGTTGGTTTTCTGGTTGAAGAGGATATTCCCTCGATCCAGGCAATCCTCACGCTCAATTCAGGACAAGATGTTCAATTGTTCTGCCTTCACCCCAAACCGCCTGTACCGCAAGAAAGTACGGAATCAACCGAAAGGGATAAGGAAATTCTTTTGGTTGCCCGTAAGGCTAAGCAGAGCAGTATTCCGGTAGTAGTTATGGGAGACCTGAACGATGTAGCATGGAGCTACACCACCGATCTGTTCGGAAAAATAAGCGGACTGCTGGATCCACGGAGGGGAAGGGGCTTCTTCAACAGTTTCAATGCCAAATATTTCTTCCTGCGCTTTCCGCTTGATCATATCTTTTGTTCCGCCCACTTTGCGCTAAAATCGATATCCCGTAAAAAAAGCTGTGGCTCAGATCATTTTCCCATGTTCGTAAACCTGGAGTATGCCCCTGCAGCAGCTCAACAAAATGAAAAGCTTGAGGCTACCGTGGAGGAAAAAGAACTGGCAGCAGAAAAGATCAATGCCTGATCCTGATTAAGCGACATTAGGTTCAAGATAGACAGGCGCTATATGAGCCTTCAAAATAGCAAAGCATGCGCCCTTAACTTTTTATGGATGCTCATTATTGGCCAAAGGAAGACTGAAATAAAATGTTGAACCCTGATTCAGTTCGCTTTCCACCCATATTTCCCCGCCATGCCTGTGAATGATTTCAGCACAAAGGTACAACCCTATCCCAAAACCAGCAATGGTACTGGTTTACAAACTCTGTACCCTGTAATAACGTTCAAAAAGCCTGGGTATATCATGGATGTGGATTCCAATGCCATTGTCTTTTACGCTCAGCACCTTCCTTACAAAGACCAGACCGCAAGCTCATAGCCGTCCGGATCAAGGAACTGGAACCTTCTTCCGCCAGGAAAGGCAAATATTTCTTTTGAAATCAAGCCTCCGGCATTAAGCACGTTTGTTCTGGTTCCTTCCAGATCCTCCGAATAGAGGACAACCAGGATACTTCCTTTCAAAGGTGCTCCAAATGTAAAACCTCCGTCCACAAAATCCCCTTCAAAAGCAGTATATTCAGGCCCGTAATCGGTAAAAGTCCATCCGAAAGCCGCGGTGTAAAATGCCTTAACCTTATCAAGGTCGCGGGAAAGAAATTCAACGTACTGCACCTGCTGGTGCTTAAGTTTCTGCTGGTTGCTGCTCATCATGTTTTGTTATAAACAAAAATACCAATAAGTGACCTTATTTCACAATGTTTTTCTCCTCAGGGGGAAAGACAAAATTTACCTATCATGCAAGAGATCCTGTCTCTTTAATATATGTGCCAGTACCAGATTCTTTACCAGAAAACAGTGGCAGTGATAATAATACTTTAGCACCGCAGACTTTTTTATGTGGCCATCATAAGGTTTACCTGATGTACAATAAGCGCACCACAGGTAAGTTCATCATGGGATTAAAATCAGATTACGAAATCGAAACCCCGGAGGAAATGTAAAGGATGATGTATTTTAATTTGTGGAAGACAAAGACACATTAATTAAGTTTATGACCGTGAGCTTTCCCAAAATAAAAAGTTCACCATTCAATTGGTTTAGGAGATTTAAGCTGTTTATTTCCATTCATTGCCCTAATAAACCGGCTGGCAGATGGAGTTCTATCTTCTCCTTTTATGGCCTGATAAAGATTTAAAACCAAATAAGCACTAAAATGTTAATCAACTTGATCTGATATGAAGAAAAATTAATTCCGCGTTCATCCCGGTCATATACGGCTGTTATATTTTTGAGTTATAAAAAAACAAGACATGAAAAAAAACAATAACAGAATCTGGTTGACAGCCGTGTTGTTAGCCGGAACATTTACACTACAAGCGCAGGAATTACCTCAGCCAAATCCTCCTGCACCGGGACCTGAAGGCCCGGTAAAAGGCGCCCCCGTCCACCACATGAAGGCAGACCGGGTATTGGGCCAGACCGTAGAGGACCTGAAGGTGGTCAATTGATTAAACTTAGTACGATAAAAGGCACAATTATCCGCGCGGTGGCAAATGAGCGATTCGAATATAACAGCCTGTTGCTTAAAACCGCTTCCGGCGAAACCAGCGTAATCTTCCCGCCGCACCTGGGCGAACAGATACTTGCAAAAGCTAAAGAAGGGGCATCGGTATCGGTCACAGGCTCGGAAAATACAGATCCTCAGGGAAAAAAAGTATTCAGGCTGAATAGTATAGAAGTTAATGGAAGCCTTATTGCCGATACTCCTCCTGTAGCCCCGCTTCTTAATGAAAACCAGGTGGAAAAAAGTTTTAGTTCCAGTATTAGTGGCCTGAACTATGGTGTTGATAAAAATGTTAACGGGTTTACCCTTTCATCTGGCGAAAGGGTGAGTATTGCGCCACACATTGCCCAACAGCTCACAGGCCAGCTAAAAGCAAACGAAAAAATTGTGGTTACCGGTTTTTTAGAACCTAAACGCCCAGGCGTTGTTTACAGCCAGAAAACCAGTATAATAAAGGCCAGAACGATAAATATTAATGGACAGACCTACCTGGTAAGATAATATCCTGATGCCACATGGCACTTTCCTAGCATGTGGCATCATCAAATAAAAAAAAAATGAAGATACTGCTTATTGAAGACAGGCAAAACTCGCCGGCTACATCAAGATGGCACTCGAGCAGGCAGGCTATGTTGTTGATCACCAGAATGATGGAGCAAACGGACTGCAAACTGCTATGGTCAACCAGTATGATCTGATTTTGCTCGATCTGATGCTTCCTTCCCAAAATGGGATCGACATCCTGCGTAACCTTCGCAGTTTTGATAACCATGTACCGGTAATGATCATAAGTGCACTGGGCAGCACAGAACAGCTGATTAAAGGTCTGGATGCGGGCGCTAACGATTATCTGAAGAAACCTTTTGAAATGGATGAGCTTTTGGCCAGGGTGAGGGTATTTCAACGCCAGCAACATCCCAGAAACATTTCAAAGATTAAAGTGGCTGACCTGGAGATTGACCTGCTTAGCAGGGAGGTTAAACGTAAAGAAAAAACAATCTATTTAAGTAACAGGGAATTTCTGCTTTTGGAAATGTTGATGCTGAATCCGGACCAGGTTGTTACTAAGGCGCAGATACTCTACAAAGTATGGAACATGAGTTTCGATCCTGGCAGCAATGTAATCGAAGTCCACCTCTATCAGGTGAGAAAAAAGATCAATGAGGGCTTCTCCCACCAACATATTCAAACCCTGATCAACCGGGGTTATATCCTAAAAAGCATAGATGTAAGCGAATGAACAGGTATTTTTATAAAGGAATCAGGTTTAAAATGTCTGTACTTTTCAGTCTGATTTTCATGTTGATCAACCTGGCGTTCGGAAGGGTTATATATCAGTATTTCAAGAACAGCTATGTTGAAAATTATAATAAATACCTTTACAGTCGGGGACAGGCCATTATAGACAAAACCGAAATAAATCCTGATGTTATTGCCCTGCCCGACTCCGGCGAATCAATCCGCGTTTTTTACCACCTGAATGAAGGCAGGCCTAAAATTGTTTTTCAATCGCCTGGCACTATTTCCCAGCTTAATGTACCATACCGATCGGGCATTACCGACAGTCTGGGACAATATGGCATTTATCTCAAAAAAGAAAATTATGACGGCCGCCCTGTAGAACTTATGCTAACCGTTTCTGACCAATCCCTAAAACAAAGGCTGGCAAAGTTTACCAGGCTCACAATCGGCATAACCTCAATAAGCCTGATTATCAGTTCACTACTTGCTTTCCTGGCCTCGGGATGGCTCTTAAAACCCATCCGGTCCATCGCTAATCAGGCCAGGGGGATAAATACCGAAAGGCTGGGCGAACGTATAAAATCCAGCGAAACCCATGACGAGTTGCAACAACTGTCTCAGACGATCAACGAGATGATAGCCCGGATAGAAAATGAACAGCAAGCCCGCAATAATTTTTTTGCCGCCGCATCACACGAACTTCGAACACCACTAGCCAACCTGCGTGCCCAAACCGAGTTTGAGCTGATGGACAGGGAATCGAAAAGCGACCGTAAACTTTTGAGTGACCAGCTAACTGAAATCAGCCGGCTGCAATCCATCGTTGAGCAGTTCCTTTTGATCAGCGAATTTAACAGCAAGGGTATTACCCTGATAAAAAGCCATGTAGATATTATAGAACAGCTGTTAAAGGTATTTTCCAGAAATCAGCCGGAAGCCGATAAACGCAATATAAAATACAATATCCACTTTAGCGAGGAAATGAGCACTTTTGAGCTTTACGCAGATGGCAGTAAAATGGAACTGGTTTGGCAGAATCTCATATACAATGCAATTAAATACGCTACTGAAAATACCATATTAGTCTGCAAGGTAAAAACTTATAATGGACAATTTTGTGTAACTTTTGAAAACAGTATCGCCAGGGAGTCCGTTGAAGTCTATGAATTAAGAACTCCATTCAGTAAAGGTAGCGGCAATACCTCCGGCTCCGGTCTCGGACTCTGGATCTGTAATGAGATTGTCCAGGCACACTCGGGTCAGATGAAACTTCAAAGCGAAAAACATTGTTTCTTTGTTACCATATCCATTCCCATATAGGTAAACATTTATCAAAGCGACCTAAAAATTCAGAAAGATATCTCTTAAAAGGCCATATAAACTGCAGTAAAATGCACGTAGATGACTGTAAACAAACACCACACACTGAAATGTTAAAAAAAATAAACGTGGATTTTGACGCAAAGCACAAAAAGATCTGAACAAAAACTACAGGCCATGTGCAGCATTAATTTTTAATCCCTTTCAAAGCATCCTTATTCAGGATAATAATATTATGTCCGTCCTTCTCAATCAATTTTTCTTTGGCAAAATCGCTCAAAACCCTGCTGAGTGTTTCACTGGCGACACCTACTATCCTGGCGAAATCATTCCTTGGAAGTAAAAGCTTTCCATTTGCCCCAACATTATAATCAACTTCTGCAAGATGCGTCAATGCTTTGGCCACCCTCTTTCTCACCGAATAGTAGGTAGTTTCCAGAAGACGTTGATTACGCTGATTTAAATTTCTCGCCAAATCCTTTACAAACACGCTCAATAATTGCGGACAAGCCGAAAGCAGGCCATCTACATCATTAGAAGGTATCGTAGTTATGCGTGAATCCTCAATTGCTTCCGCCGCTTCCATATTCTCATCTCTGAGCAATATACCCTGCAGGCCAAAATAATCGCCCGTTCCGCAGATGCCTGTAATCATAACATTCCCGAAAGCATCTGTGATATAGGTTTTTATTTTGCCGGAGACCACGTAATGGAGTCCGAATGATTGGCGCTCTCCAGGATGATAAAGTATCTGGCTCTTTTGATAGGGTCTTGATGGTTTTTCCTCAAAATGTGATCTAACCCAATGTTTCTCAAAAGTGCTGTCAGGAATACTTGCCGGTAGATTATGCTGTCTTACAAAATTCTCATATTGAAATTTTTTCTTTCTCAGTCTTAGCTCAACCTGATGAAGTAACGCTGCGTCATCGAACGGACTGGCCAGGTAGCCATCAGCTCCCATTTCCATGGCCCTGCCGGCAAGTCGGTGATTTTGCTCATTCAGGAGCATGATAAAGCTGACAGACGAAATTTCGGAGAATTTATTTACAACTGACAATATCCCAAAACCATCTATTTCAAGCACATTTATGCCACAGATAACAACATCAAAGCGATCACTCCTCATCATGGCAATAGCCTGCCTCCCACTGTCTGTCGATTTCACATTATATTTTACGATTTTAAGGATCTCGCTTATTTTAGTCCTAAGATCAAAATCCTCCGTTATAATCAGGATTTTAGATCCTTCCATTTATTTTTTGTTTTTGATCCTAAGGTTGTCAACGTTCAATAAATAAACTGCCCGGCTCAGGTCAATGCGACGCAAGATCAAGCTGCTATAGCATAAAAAAATGCAGGCGACATCCATCAACCTGCATCGTCATCATTAACTATTAAAATTTTTCTTACTTAGACTTCTTTTCTAAGATCTCTTTTATTTTTGCTTCGAGTGCAGGGCCACGAAGATCTTTAGCAATAATTTTTCCAGTTGGATCGATCAGAAAATTCATAGGGATAGCCTTCACATCATACATAGCTGCAGCTGCATTTTCCCACCCTTTTAAATCCCCAACTTGTTTCCAGGTTAATTTATCGTCAGCAATGGCTTTAAGCCATTTTGCTTTATCGGCAGCTTTATCAAGTGATACCCCTAAAACTTCAAACCCTTTCGATTTATATTGTTCGTAAACCTTCAACACGTTTGGATTTTCTCTCCGGCATGGTGCACACCACGATGCCCAGAAGTCAATCAGCACATATTTACTTCTGTAATCAGAAAGTTTAACCATTTTACCGTCTACATCAGGCTGGGTAAAATCCTGCGCATCTACACCTTCCTGCGTTTTTTTAAAGTGAGCAATACGCTCAGCAACCTGCTTTCCGAAAAAAGAATTCTTTAGTTCGGGAGAAATATTGGCAAAGATTTTTTCCATCTCTATGGCATCGAAACCCGGACCTAAGGTCGAATTAAGTGCCATTAAAGCCATGTATTTAGAAGGATTTTGCTTTACATAATTAATCTTCGCATCAAAAATTTCTTGCTCTATCACTTTTGCTCTTTTTTCCAGTTCCAAAACATAAGTTTTGTCCTGCTTTTTTGCTTCGGGCTGGTCAGCATACTCTTTGTTCAGCGCCTGCAATTTTTCATAAATAGGGCGTAATAGTGCATCCACTCTTTTACTTTCATCGGTTAAAGTGGAACCTTTAATTGCAGCTGTTCTAATGGAATCTTTTCCGGTAATGGTGATATTTTCGTTTCCTAAAATAATTGCCATTCCATCAATTTTAATCCTTCTTCCAGGCGTATCAATGGAATTGTCGTGTTTTAAACGAAGTGTAGCTTCCATTGGTGAAGGAACCGAGCCTTTAAATGTAAAGGCCCCGTTGACCAGAACTGCCGAATCTAATTTTTCGGCTCCTTCTAACTTAATTAAGAGAAAGGCTTTTGCTGGTTTCCCCAGCTTTCCGATCTGGCCTTTTATCACATATCCTGTTTGTGCAGAGGCGACAAGAGCACTAATTACCAATGTTGCTGCTAATAATGTTTTTTTCATGATTTATCGATTATTTTTTCGTGATTTTAGATGTAGATGAGTTATTCGTTGAAGATTTACCTTCCAGAAACTGGTTATAAACCTTTTGGTTATTTAAAATATTAAGTGCTGTACCAAATGCGGTACTGGCTTCGTTTCGAACGCGAAGCGCATAGCCTTTACCCAGATAGAGCATATCGGCCATTTCTGCCTTTAATTCTACAGCAATGGTTTTTCTGGCTACCTGATCGGTTACTGGTGGCAGTTTAAGCCCCTGCTTTGTGGCGCTGGTTATGATCTGATCAGTCATTTGATCATCTACTTTAAAGGAATGATCAAAAGCGTCAAAATCAGCATATTTATCTATTAAGCTTTTTCGGTTTTGTTGCACATAACTGAAAGCTGCCTGAGTTACCCGTCCGCTGTTCATCAGTTTATTTAACCATGCGCTGTATAGCGCCGTATCAATTGGTATGAATTTATCGGGCATAATCCCACCCCCACCATAAACAGTTCTTTTACTAATGAGGGTTGTATGTTTTAAAGAATCGGGAAAGTTGATATGTCCTCCTTCGGTTAACTCACCAGAGGCCATACGTCTGTTAAAATCTTCAAAATAATCGGTTTTACCCTTAGTATAGGGCTTTTGAATCGATCTGCCTGATGGTGTGTAGTAGCGTGCTGCCGTCAGTTTGATTACCGAACCATCGCTCAACCCAAGGCCTTTCTGCATTAAACCTTTACCAAAACTTCTTCTGCCGATTACCACTGCCCTATCCCAATCTTGTAAAGCACCTGTTAATATTTCGCTTGATGATGCGGTAGATTCATCGATCAAAACCACCAGATCGCCTGTCATAAACTGGCCAAAACCACCAGTCATATAATTATCTTTTACGCCTGAGTTGGTTACTGAATAGAAAACCAGTTTATCCTTGGCCAGAAATTCATCGGCTACACCAATAGCAGCCTCAACAAGTCCGCCACCATTTGACTGTAAATCCAGGATTAATTTGGTCATGCCTAAAGCCTTTAACTTCTTTAATGCCGCATCCATTTCCCTTCTGGTCGACTGGCTAAAAATAGCCAGCGAAATATAACCTACATTTTTGCTTACCATATAACTGGTATTGATAGAAAGCTCGGCAATCTGTTCACGCATCACATTAAATTCAAGCTGATCGGGTTGCGATTTGCGGATAACGCCTAACTTAACGGCTTTACCTTTTTCGCCCCGCAGCATCCGCATTACCTCCTGGTTTTTTAAACCTTTACCAAAAATGGAGGCTCCATCAACCATATTAATCCGGTCGCCTACCTGCAAACCGGCCCTTGCTGCTGGCCCGTCAGGATTGATACCTGTTATAAAGGTACTATCGGCTACCATTGCAAATGAGATACCGATACCAGCAAAACTACCAGTCATCTGCTCATTCATGGCTTCGATTTCTTCGCGGCTAATGTAACTGGAATGCGGATCGAGGCTGCCTAACATCGCTTTGATTGCGGCATCTACAACCTGCTCATCATTTACCGGATCTACATAATTATCCTGGATAAGTTTAAGTGCATCCTGCAATTTTATTTTCGGATTCATTTGTGCATGGGCGCTGTAGCTAATCAATAGCATTAGTACGCTCCATAATATTTTCGCTCTCTTCATTTTATTATTTCTCTGCTCTTAATATTTCTATGGCTACAGACAATTCATCTTTTAACTGACTTGGACTACCCGAGTAACCCTCTGAACTGTATCGAACCAGGCCATTTTTGATAATGATTTTACGGGGAATTGCCGATGACTTAAACAATGGTGCCAGGCTTCTAAAAACCAGATCCTGCTCGCCCTTAGGCCCCACCGCATCATGTAAAAGATTGAAACGATAATTATTGTCTTGTACATACTTAACCGACTTCGTTTTATAATCGCCAAACTGCATGGTACCAATCATGTACACGGCAACTTTCGGATCTTTTGCATACTGGTCTATCAGAAGCTGCATACCCGGAAAAGCTTCAATGCATGGTCTGCACCATGTTGCCCAGAAATCGATGACCACAATCTGGTTTGCCCAATCTTTAGAATTGACCATTTTACCGTCTGCATTTTCCAAACTAAATGGCGTTAGCGGATAGTTGACCATGTTTGCCATTACATGTGTCCTCATTTCGTTTTTCTTGTCTGATGGTGTTAAACCAGCAAGGTACTGCTCATAGCCTTCTTCCTTACCTCCATGCTCGCTTTTGTATAGCTCTTTAAGTTTGGTAAACATCACCGGCGTTACTGCATTAGCGGCTACACTGGATTCCAATAATGGCTTAATTGCTTTGGTATCGTTCAATTTTTCCAAAACATTAACATGTATTGCGTTTAAATCAGCGTTTCCGAAAGTTCCTTTTTCCGATAAATATTTGAAGTACTGATTTGCCCCGGCATAATCACCCTGGGCATTTGCAAGAGAAATGTGGGTAAAGAGGCGATCATCCATTTGATTATCTGCATTTTCCTGAGCTTTTTCCGCATTATTATCAAAATCGCCTAAATAGGAATTATCCTTTTGCCTTTCCAGCAGATAAGGAATCATTATGCGACTATCGTTATAAAGTAATTTCTGATCGCCTCTCCCCGACATTTGCCCCCGTGTGATATTCCAGCGGTAGATTTCGTTGGCAGTTTTAAAATCAATATCCTTAAAGAGTCCTAAAAATTTTTCATTTTGCCCACCCTCAAAGTATTGTGTTGCCAGGTTTCTGAATATCGTATAATAAACAAATGCCTGGTTGTCTGGCGATTTCTTCCATTCCATGTATGGAAAAGCCTTAAGGAAATCTTCAGCCCCTGCCTGGAAATCCTTTCCATATTTTCCCTCCGTATTTTTTCTGTAGGATAAAAACCTGGCTGTGCTGCTTTTAGGGTAATCTTTAAAAATAAGTGATTCCACTGCCGCTGAACCACTTTCATTTTTTAACTTTTCGTAATAGCGTTGTGCCAGCGCCAAAAACTGCTCGGTAAGATTTCCGTTTTTTAGCTCGCTCTTTAACAGGTTATCAGCCAATATGCTGAACTCAGAAGCCAGAATGGTGAGCTGCTTTAGATCCAGATAACTGAATAAAAGTGACCTTGGTATCCGTTTAGAAAGTTTTTCTTCTTTTTGCAACAAAGAGTCAATCACTTTTTGATCCTTGGAAGGATTAACGAAGCTGTTCAGCGTCCAATCGCCGGTTGCACCTGCTTTAAAACTGGCTTCTGCCAGGTAGGTACCCGGGACTATTTTACCTTTAGTATCTACAACCTGATGGTAATAACCTTTGCCGTTTTGATTATCAAGTGCTTCAGGATTCTGAAGATCACCCTGATAAAATTTCAAAGCGATTAATACCGCATGATCCGGAAGCTGATAACTCCCAGTCCATATTTTGTTCTTTTTCTCTAACTTAACAGGAACAGTGTTCCATTTATTATCGCTGTATACTGCCGCGAGTGCTTTAGGCCCGTCACTAAACTCAAGATCGCCACCTTTCGGCTGGTAATTAAAGCTGATTTTCTGGTTTTGTTTTAGTGTTTCTGGCTGCCAGGTTATGGTTTGTGCAGCTAACTGCTGCCCAAAAAACGGGCAAAGCAGTAGCATACATTTTTTAAAAAAATGTTTTTTCATGGATTGATTTTCTATCTGGGGTTTTGTTGCAATTCGGGGTTCAAAAGAATGTATTTATCTCCGATAGGATATAAATAAAGGTTACTATTGGGTTGTAAAGTGTAATTTGCACCCTTAAAACTGCGATTTTTGGTCAGGGCGAAATCGTTATCAAGATTCAGACGCTTCTGGTCAAACCAGCGCATACCTGTTCCAAAAAACTCCCTTCTTTTTTCTTCAACAACTATACGAAGTGCATCAGTGGCATTTGTTGCAGTTAAGGGAACATAATTGGCAGTTGTAAAACGTTTGATCCTTAGATTGTTTACAATTTTCATGGCATCATCAGTTTTTCCGGCCCTGGATAAACATTCTGCTTTTATCAGCATCATCTCAGGCACCGTTGGACCGTTGTTAATTACAAATTCATTAATCAGGTATTTTGTCGATGCCCTTCCGGTAAAGGAGGTGCTAAACTGGTTACCGAACTTGCTTCTGACATCCGAAAATAACTTATAGCGCAAGTCTGTTGTTCCTAATGAAGTAAGTAAATCACTACTTAGGGAAGTAGCAGTATAAACCACGCCTGAAACTTTGGAAAACATGACCTCAGGATTTAACAATCTTACGGGAATGGTTCCAGGTGCATTTTCGTAGGTTTTCAGGTCGAGTAAGCCACTTTGCAATGCCAGGGCGCTATCCGCATATAAGGCTGCATTGTCAAAATCGCGCATATTTAAATACGTTTTGGCAAATATGGCATAACCTGATACTTTCGCCGGGCGTACATTATATTCCGCAACCCCGGGCAAACGACTTATCGATGTCCTCAAATCATTTAATACCTGTTTATAAACATCGTCAACCGTGGCTCTGTTAAGTTTCGTATATAAATTTGGTGTGGTAAGCAGCGGAACCCCTAAATCAGTTGATGCAGTGGCTGCATTATATTGCTTGCCATACATATTCACTAATATCAAATAGGCATAAGCACGATGTACCAGGGCCTCTGCATATATCCGCTGTTTCTCCGCTTCCGTTCCGTCCTGAGAGGTCAAAACGCCGTCTAAAACCTGGTTGCATACATAAATAGTTTTATACAGCTTATCCCAATCGGCATCGCTTTGGCTTTCAGAGGTATATTTTGGCGCCCAGGTGTATACATTGCCCAAAATATCCCCGAGGGAGTTTTGCCTTGTTGCATCCGTGATCTCTATATCATCACCTGACAGAATCGGGTAAGAATAAGTCCCTTCCAGAACACCATTATTATTCATGGTATTCCTGAAATCGGAAGTATATTTTAGTGTCCTGATTGAAAGCTGATCAATCTCCACATATTTTCTGCAGCTTACCAGCGTAATTGCTAAGGCAAACAATATAATTGAATATCTATTTTTCATGTTGATTACAGCGTTGCGTTAATTCCAAAAACATAACCTGGCGTAGGTGTTACGCTACCAAAATTTCCTGTATTAATAAATTCAGGATCTATGCCATCCTTGTTTGCCCGCCAAACAATCCCTACGTTACGCACGTTTGCCGATAGTGACAAAGATTTCACAAAGTTGCGGGGCAGGAAGCGTTGCGGAACGATGTAAGCAAGAGAAATCTGTTGTAAACGGATGTTATCCGCTTTTCGAACCAATGCATCTGAAAAACGGTAGCGGTTAATGCTGTTAAAGTTCACGCCTGTTATGCCTGGAACATCGGTAAAAGCTTCATCACCTGGTTTCCGCCAGCGATCAGCCAGTTCGCCCTGTCTACCTAAAACGCCGTTATAGGCAAAATCTGAAGTTGTTGGGTAATTGGTTACTGCATTTTTTAAGAAAACATGCCCAAAATAGCCTACAAATCTCACCCCTAATTCTAACTGACCATATCTGAAATTATGGTTAAAACCAGTGCTGTAAGGCGCATACCTATTACCAACGTAAACCAAATCTTCTTTTGTAAAGGCAGTAGTGAGGTTAGTGGTGTTATTGATGATATTGTTGTTGCGATCGTAAATTTGTGACTGGCCTTTATTGTCTAATCCCGCCCAGCGGTAAACATAAAGGGAGCCTAGTGGCATACCTTGTATATTGGTTAATGTTCCGGCGATATTACTGGCATTGTTTTCATACCGCTGATCTGTAACCGTATTGGTGGTATAGCCAAAATTTAATACTGATTTCCAGCTGAATTTTCCTGCTCTTATCAATTCGCCATTTATGGAGAATTCATAACCATGGCCACTCAAAGTTCCGCTGTTGAACGATAAGTTAGACCAGCCGTAAGTGGCATTATAAGGGAAGGATGCCAAAATGCCGACGGTTCTTTTCGTATACACATCAACACTTCCATTTAGCCTTCCTTTTAAAATGCCGAAGTCGATACCTAAGTTTGCCATTTTTGTGGTTTCCCAACCCAAATCCGAATTGGCCGGCGTTTCGATATTGGCCACAGGTTGGCCGGTTCTAACATCGGTACCAGAAACATTAATGATGGGTACATTTGTACCTGCCTGAGGTACCACTCCACTGGTTCCTAAAGTTGCACGCACACTAAATGCATCTAACCAATTTAAATCCTGGAAAAATTCTTCTTTATTGGCGTTCCATCTTAAGCCAACTGACCAAAATGGCCTGGCCCTCTTACTCCTGTCTAGTCCCAATAGCGTATAATCATCAAAACGTACACTACCCGTAACAAAGTATTTATCCAGGTAACTGTATGATGCATTACTATAATACGATAGATATCTCTTACGGTAAGCAATCAAATTGCTTAAATTGGCACCCAACGATTGCGTATAGCCATACATGGTTGGATACTGTTGTGTAGGGTTAACAGTTGCAATAGTACGCGTATCTGCATTGTAACCATATCTGGTTTCGGATGTACCGTCAGAATTGGTTTCTCTAATTTCGGCACCAGCGATGGCATTAAACTGGTGTTTGCCAGCTATCGTAAAATCTGAATTTAACTGTCCGCGCAGTGACAGTTCTGATGAAGTAGTTCCGTAAGTGATGTAACGCCCGCCATAGTTAAACGTATTTATGGCTTTACCATTAGGAGTATATGTATTGATCAGTATCCTTGCTGCATAACTATTCAAGTCATCAAGCGTATAGGAATTACTGAACTGACGTTGATTAGATATCGAAACATCAGCATTTAGCCATTTAGCGATTTTACCATTTAAACCAGCACTCATTCTGAGTACGTTGTTTTTAGCGATAGAATTTGAATAATTTAACTCATCAAGTGTATTGTAGGTAAATGGCAAATAACCCTGACCTACCATTTTATTGGCTAAAACATCGGTAATGATAACATTTCTGCCTATACTATTGCCATTTGCATCCTGCAATAAATCATAAGGGCGTAATGCCGTAGTGCTTACTGATAGTGCATTTACTGCGGCAGCATTGTATTGTGATTTAGAATATTGATAATTAAACAGCGCCCTTAAAGTTATTTTTTTGTTAAAAAAATCAGTGGAAGTATTTGCATTTACAAAGGCATTGTCTCCATAATTACTTTTAAATATTGGGTTATCTTTGGTATAATTTCCAGAAATGTAATAGGTACTGCTTTCAGAACCACCTGAATAAGAAAGGTTATACTGATGATTAGTAGCATTTTGAAGTAAATATTTTTCGATCTGCTTCATACCATCTCTCGAACCGATTTCTGCTAATGCAGCATCACGCTGTGCCACAGTTGCAGTACCGCGTTTAACCCTAAACATCCATTCTGTAGCCTCACTATTATTTGGGGTATAAATTTCATTCCCCGGCGGTGCTGCCAAAGGATCAACAAGCAGCCCTTTATCAACCATTTCCTGTTCCAGATCAATGTATTGCGCACTGGTCATCCAGTGCAAATCGGCAATAGAAGGATTTTTTGATATACCAAAAAGATAGCTTACGTTTAGTGAAGGCGCAATTTTTTTCCCTTTTTTAGTCTCAATAACGATTACTCCATTTGCCGCTCTCGAACCCCAAATAGAGGTAGCAGAGGCATCTTTCAAGAAAGTAATCTGCTCAATATCAGCCATATTGATACTACTGATCACAGAATTACCAAAAGTATTACCACTTACAGGTCTGGTAAGGGTAGCTAAATCGCTTGGATTCATCAGCGGAAATCCATCAAGAACAATTAAAGGAATTCCACTGCCTCCTCCATAATTATTTACACCGCGAATCTGAACGCTGTTGCCTTTGATATCGAACTTTACGCCAGCTACCTGCCCTTCCAGACGTTCCATAATGTTTACAGCAGGGTTAGCTGCCAGTTCCTTGCCTGAGATAACTGAATAAGCTCCTGCGGCACGTTCCTTACTTATTTTTTGATATCCGTTTGAGACCACCGATACTTCTTCCAGCGCAGCTGAAGACTGTCTGAGTGTGATATAATAAGTAATCGTCTTCCGGTCAACGAAAATCTCCTCGCCCTTAAAGCCCAGGTAATTAATTTGCAGAACATAACCATTGGCAGGCACATCATTAATCACTAAGTCTCCGTTTTTGTCGGTGGTGTACATCTTATTGATTGTTTTGTTGTAAACATTTGCGCCCGGAAGTGGCCTGCCTGAGGAATCCCGTACGGTAACCTTTACATCAACAGCCTTAATAATATCAACCAGTTTATCAGTTACACTCTTTTCTGTAATTACAATAGTTTTACCATCCAGCGAAAAAGTAAGGGCCTGGTTATTTAATGATTTTTGAATAGCCTCATATACACTAACCTGATTTACATTGATGGAAACCGGTTTAGCATCCAGAATAATATTGAGGTCGTATATAATATCGTAACCGCTCTGTTTACGTATCTCTTTCAGTACGCGTTCTAATGGCACATTTTTCTCAACAATGGAAACTTTTTGTGCCTTTGTTGATGCACTTAATTGCATGAGCGCCAACAGAAGAATCGCAGCAGTTAGTCGCATAACGAGTAGCAGTTTACGGAGCTGCGTATTGCGCAGCCCTAGTGAAGTAAAATTTTTATACATTTGTTTGTTTGGTTATTGCATTTGGCCCGGGCTTCGAAATCAGGACCTTATGCGGTTATTAGTTGATTGATTATAGTCAGCTACCAAATTATCCAGGGGTGCCGCCAAGCACTTCTGGTTTTTTTTGGCATCCTTTTTCTTTATTTAGAAACGATTACCCTCCTTCCTTCAAGTTTAAAATGTACTTTTCCTGTAAGCTGGATGTGATTGAGTACCTCTGAAATGTTAGTACTTCTCGACATCCACCCGCCAAGGATTAAATTCCCTGGTGCTGTGTCATCATAAACCACTTCTACATTATACCAACGGGCCACTTTGCGCATGGCGCTGCGTAAATCTTCTCTAAATACAAATTCACCTTTTTTCCAGGCAACTTCCATATCCGTATCTGCTGATTGTATATCGATATTTTGATTATTAAGCTTTGCCTGCTGTCCCGGTTTCAACAACCTGGTTTTACCATCGTTGAGTACGATTTTCACGCTTCCTTCCAATAATGTACTTTTAACATAAGGCTCATCTGCATAAGCATTGATATTAAAATGCGTTCCCAGAACTTCCAATTTCTGCATTTGAGAATTGCCTTTAACCACAGAGACAGAGAAGGGCACCCTTCCTTTAATCCCATCTACATGTGCAACTTCAAAGTATCCTTCGCCCGTGAGGATTACGCTTCGTTCGTTTTTAGCAAAGGTTGTCGGATATTTTAAGGATGATCCTGCGTTTAGCCATACCTTTGATCCGTCAGGTAAAATAACAGCATACTGTCCTCCCGCAGGCGTACTGATTGTATTGAAGCCTGCACTTTTAGGCTTAGCGTCAGTTGTCGTATAAACCAATGTCCCGTCTTTTGCTTTAGTAATTTCCAGTCCTGCTTCGGTAGCAACTTTTCCTACAATGTCTTTGTTTAGATCAATTACGCTACCATCAGATAAGGTAAGCATAGCCTTATTTGTACCTGCAGGCAGGTCATACTGTTTGGCGACTACAAACTGATCGTTAGTTTTACTTCTGAAAAGCAAATAGCCAACTCCGGAAATCAATAAAATGCTGGCAGCAATCCCAATCGTTATCAGTTTCCTATAGGTATTGTTTAGTTTTTTAACTTTAAGTACATCAGGTAATGGTTCAGAAACTTCATCAAGAATTTTAGACCAGATTTTTGCTTCCAGCCCTACATAGTCTATCTGTGGTTCGGGTGTGCTACTTTCCTCAGCTTTTAACAAATACCAGGTTTCCAGCCGGGCACTTTGTTTAGCAGAAAGTTTACCATCCAGGTAGTCTCGTATAAATTGTCTCACGTTTAGTTTGCTCATGCTTATTACAGGTAGTATAATAGTAAGACAGGCAGCTCGAGGCAATGTTGTATTCCATATTAAAAATAAATTAACTTTTTATTAATTTATCGCCATATTGGGTTATAATGACATGAGAAACAATGGCAGGTGGTTGCCAAACTTATTGCGTAAAGTGGATATTGCCTTATTCATCTGCGTTTTTACAGTAAGTTCAGAAATATTCATCACGCCAGCGATTTCCCTGTAGGATAAGTTTTGGTTGCGTTTCAACTCAAACACTTCCCGCATTCGCGGTGGTAACTTTTCAATTTCGGCCTCAATCAATTTGGAGAGTATGCGCTCCCGGATACGGTGATCGGTAATTTCATGCGCCTGTTCGAGAAAGTGACCAAGATCTTCCAGATAAGCATGATGAACCTTATTTTTGCTAAAAAAATTTAGGATTGCATTTCTTGTAGAGATATAAAGATAAGCACCGATTGAAATATCGGCCTGAAGAGACGGAGCTTTATGCCAAAGTTTTGTGAATACTTCCTGCACAACATCCTCACTTTCATTTTCTTCTTTGAGCATCCTGAAAGCATGTTTATACAATATTGGCCAGTACCTGCTGTAAATCTCAGAAAAAGCTCTGTTATCCCGTTCTATCAATAGCGAAGTTAATTTACTATCATCATATATGGAATAATCTGAAATCATCGATGAGTAAAAATAGAATATATTACCCATATTTAAAAATGTACGACCCGGGAGCAATTTGTTGCCCCTGGTGCAAAGCACTATACCAGTGTACAATCCTTGCGCATCAATTTAATATATCAGCGGGAATGCATCACTGAGAAGTCTCAGCGGTTTAAATGGCATTGCAGCACTAATCCTCTACAGAACTGTAATCAGACCTGATTTGTCATTCGAACAGTTCGTCCCCAATCTCCAAAAATTTATTGAACCTAAAATCTGTCAGGGTTCCTTTGCGTGTTTTCAAATCGCCCTTTATATCTGTTGTCTTTTGTGTTTTAAGATTGATGATTTTCACACCGATCTCCTGCTTATTACCAACAGCTTCATAAGTTTCATAAACAACATACTTGAAACCGTTATTGCTAAAATAAACGTAATTCAGATCCATCCCTTCATTTTGTACTCCACCCCCACGCATGTAGAATGAATACTTAAAATCCTTGCGGCTGCTCTTTGATTTACCCTGAAATTCTAATTCAACTTTGTCTTTCGTACCAAACCTGTAAACAATGTTATTATCCGCTTTGCTTTTGTTTAATGTTAATTTCTTGCCATTCCGGGTTTCAAAAGAAAATAACACCTCTTCGCCAGGCAAAATCAGGTTTTGTGCAAAAGAACCGGTGGTGACACCAAGTAAAATAAAAAAAAGGGACCATCTAAGCTTTAAAAATATCATTTGTTGCTGTTAGGTAATTATCAAAATGTTAAAATGCCATGTTAATCCCAATAAAATTCGCCATCCTGAAGAATTCTGTCAGGAGGAAGCTTTTTATTAACCGACAGGGCGATCTTCCATGGCTAAAATTATAAAATGTTAGGAACATTTCTCCTAACATTTTACATTATCACTTTAACGCTTCAGCACCTGCAGTCGCCACTTCGTGATCCTGATCAACAGTTCCGCCTGAAACTCCGATAGCACCTATTACCACACCGGTTTCATCTTTCAAAACCACGCCGCCCGGGAACGTGATCAGGCCGCCATTTGAATGCTCAATATTGTATAAAGGCTGCCCAGGTTGTGAAAGCTTTCCAATTTCGCCTGAATCCATATCAAAAAACCTCGCAGTTTTGGCTTTTTTAATGGAAATATCAATTGATCCTAGCCACGCGTTATCCATCCTGTGAAAGGCTTTTAAATTGGCTCCTTCATCAACAACAGCAATATTCATAGGAACGCCAATCTCTTTCGCTTTGGCCTTGGCTGCCGAAGATAATTTTTCTACAATTTCTAATGTTAAGCTCATCATGTTTTATATTGATTAAATGTACTTGCTTAACATCACTAAAACGTTATTGTTCTTCTACTTAAAGTTTTTTGTTACTCTTTAACAGAATATTGGAATGCTGTAAATGGGTAGGCTTGGCGACACGATTGTCTATAACGGCAAAGGGAAATTCCGGGCAAAAGTGATAAATCCAGGTACAATAATTAATATTAAATTTAAATGCCTATCGCTATTTTAGCGGTCAAAATAGATACATTTGAAAAAGACACTTATCCTCCCGGTTCTGACCATGTTATCCCTGGCCGCCTTTTCCCAGTCCGTTAGCCTAACCGATCTCATGATCATTTACGATGCTCCCTACAAGGAGGTGAATAGCTTCCTGACCAAAGAAAAAAATTACAAAGCCTTTAAACAGGCAACCCCTGCGGAGTTTACCGTTTACCATTACTTTTTGAACCGCGGAAAAGCAGCTGAGGAAGAAGTGATTACCGGTATGGGATTCGAAACAGAACCAGGAAAAATCAATACGGATTTATATTATAAATCGAGAGATTCTTCTTTTGTTGACAATCTGCAGAAACAGATATCAAACCTTGGCCTTAAACTTGACAGGGAGCATTCCACAAACGAGGTTAAAAGCTTTGAATACTCCAATAGCAGATTGGCAATAAAGTTTACTTATTCTACCTCAAAAAACTATATGATCCTCTTTAGCCGAAAACACTGATTTTGAGGGGTAAAGATATGGATGCTGTAGGTAAATATAATTTGGATACTCGATTTTGCAGCCTGCCGGGGGAGCACCTGACCAATTGATTTTGTATTATCTTTACCCTATGAGCGAAAAGTCTGCACCTATTCCGGTCTACAGCTTAGGCAACAGCCAGAATTGCAAAAAGCTACCTAAGTTTTTTTGCTTCCAGTTATCATAACCATAAAAAATCAGTTGAGTCGTATGTGTCTCATTTTTACCACTAATTGACCTTTTTATACCTTTTTGGTATACTTCTACAATATAACTTTGCCTAAAATTAATGCTAACCTATTGACAAGAACAAAATCAAGTCAGCAAAGATAGGTTTTACGACGACCATAAGGATAGTCAGAATTATTGGCTGTGGCCGAATTTTAATCTTTTCTAACATTACCATTGACTCAGAAAGTCCAGCTTTTCCCCAAATTTTAAATATGTAAATGAAAACACCAAAAGAAATTATCAACCTTTTTTTAGCAAATACTACCAATCCCGACGTTATTGAATCGGTTGTTGATCCCAAAGTAACTTATATCTCATTAAACTTCGATAATCCTGATTTGCAGAAAATTATGCCTTGGGCAGGGACCCACCACGAAGGGGCAAAAGGTTTCATCGATACTTTTGCTGGCTTTAATGAATTCTGGACAATTCAAAATTTTGAAGTGCAGGACATCTTTTCAGAAGATGAAAAAGTTGCAGTCTTTGGTAGATTTACCTACACTTCAAAAACACTTAATAAACAGGTCACTTCTCCTTTTTCAATATTTGCCAAGGTAAAAGGAGAGAAGATTTATCACTTCATGTTCATGGAAGATACTTTTGCAACAGCTGGTAGTTTCAGAATTACTCCAGCCGGTACGTTTCATAGCGACCCAAAAGGAACACAGTTTAGATTATAATTTAAACAATTTTCAATCGGGCAGATGCTTATAGATCTAACCTCATAACAACATGATCAAATTACCACCACTAAAGGTAAGCAAACCGCTAATAGAAAGGCCTAAAGAATATAAAATGTCTCAGGAACAGGGGGCTTGGGTATTTCTTTATCCCCCAGAAGCTGTTTGATATTGATCTCGATGCTGTTATGCCCTGGCTCCCATACGGAAATCAAGGCATAGCATAAGGACTTAAAGGATTCTAATTACCGCCCAATATTACAGGATTTTTACCATTGCCCATAATGATAATCTTGGTATTGGGAGAGAGGGCGATATCTTTCTGGGCGAGGATAGATTCATACTGGAGCTGTTTATCACTTAGTCCGGTTGAGAGGATGCGCTGATAATCGGCTATACCCTGCGCCTCAATACGTTTGCGCTCGGCCAGCTGTTTTTCTTTTTGCAGTACAAACTGCATTTTCTGGGCATCCTGCTCTGCATTTATCTTCGATTCGATCGCTTTGCGGACAGATTCGGGAAGCGTAACATTCCTGACAAGGAGTTGCTCAAGCTTTAGCCCGCGTTTGGCAAAACTTTGATCAATTGCAGAAAAGATCTTACTCTGGAATTCCTGCCTTTTGGTAGAGTACAGAGCAACTGCCTCATAGGATACCGCATTGTCACGGATAGCTGTGCGGGCAATGGGCCGGACAATTTTGTCCAGGTAATCATCCCCGATTTCTTTCAGGATTCTTGGTGCATCCTTAGGGGTAACGCTAAAGAGAACAGACAGGTCTATGGTAACCTCCAGACCGTCAGAGGTGAGGATACGAATGGCATCATCCCCAGCTTTATTACCTTCATCATGCACCGCTGACATGGTATAATTCTGGGTCTTTACATCAAAGGTCGTGACCTCAACAAGGGGGTTAACTATATTTAGCCCGCTGAAGAGCACATCGTTATCAACTTTTCCATAAAGTGTCTTTACCCCTACCTGTCCCGCGGGGATAACCTTGAACATGGAAAGCGAAGCCCCCAGCAGGATAACGACAATACCTGCTATTCTGATGAGTTTGCTATACCGGGTGAGGGGCGTATCACCTTTTGCAGAAACAATACTTATTATAACAATAAGAAAACCCAGGATTATGAGAAACATGATAATCGTTTTTAATTTATAGATATCATTAAGCAAAGGGAATGCCCCAAAATCTTTCAACACAGATTAATGTATCCACAGCAATTTTGAACGCATTTTTTGTTTTCCATCTGAAAACGTACCGGCAGTACACCATGTCAAAATGGGGCGGTATTTTTCATTTTGGTATCATTTCTGTCGGGAGGGAAACCCGCGGTTTACCTCCTGACAAATGTGGCGGTACCCAACATAACCAAAAGTAAGCAACCCTGAACCACAAGCATTTTTTTTCTTTTCTGAATCCCTTTACCGATTTTTATAACGGCGATAAGGCCAAAGGCTATTGCCTCAATATTCTTCTCCTGCGGGGTCTGAATTTTGCTTTGATTGGAAAATGATATCATCCAAAGCCTATAGGCCAGTCCCACCTGTCAAAATACAGACGGCATTAATTTATTGGCAGGCTAAAATAAAAAACAGATCCTCTTCCCGGTTCGCTTTCAAGCCAGATCCTGCCGCCATGATATTTCACAACTTCTGCACTTAAATAAAGGCCGATGCCGAATCCTGAAATATTCTGGGTCTGATTACTGTCCACCCTGAAATACCTTTCAAAAATCTTGGCTGAATCCAGGGCATTTATTCCAATTCCTGAATCTTTTACACCCAAAATCACTTCATTGCCCTGCACAGAACAGGTTACGTTTATCTCGGAGGCTGCAGGAGAATATTTAACTGCATTACTAAGCAGATTGGAAATGACCGAGTGGATCTTTTCACGGTCTGCTGAGACCATTAGCGATCCGCAGTCGCCCAGGGTAATGCGATGGCCCGGAGCTGTGATCTCAAACTCTTCAATGGTTTCAGCTATAAGCTCCCGGATATCAAAAGATGTTTTCTCAATTGAAAGTTTCCCTGATTCCAGCCGGGAAATATTCAGGAAGCCATTGATCATAGCGCTCATGCGCTTAACCTGTGCGGAAGCCTTGGCCATGGCGGAAGCCAGAAATTCGTCAGAACTATTTTTTAGCTTAATCTGCGAAATCTGAATAATAGCAGAAAGAGAGGTTAGAGGGGTTTTAAGTTCGTGGCTCACCATCCCGATAAAATCGTTTTTGCGGATCTCGTCCATCTTCTGTTCAGAGATATCAGCCATAACGCCGGTAATGTAATTACCATTCTTTTTATCCTCAACAAATTTGCCCACCGACCGGACCCACCTTTGCTTTCCCTCATGATAGGTGGTTATCGGATATTCAATATTAAATCCGGCACCTGTGGAGAATGATGCCTGCACAGCTTGCAAAACCAGCTCCCTATACCCGGGTAATATCTGGTCTACCGCAGCACTGTATGGAACCTGCTCATTAATATCAAAACCAAATAGCTGATTGAACCGGGCAGAGGCAGTAATGGTACCGAGTTTCTCATTCAGATACCAGGTTGCAAGCTCACCGGACTCAATAGCCATCCGCATTCCTTCTTCTGCTTCTGCTATTTTCTGAACGGCAAGATAGTTTTCGGTTATATCCATTACAACCCCGGTGAAAGCGGAAAAACTACCGGACCGATCTGCTTTAAGATTACCAATGGCCCTCAACCAGCGAAGCCTGTTATCATGTAAGCCCAATACCGGATAAGTAACATCATAGTCGCCGTTATTATATATTGCATTTTCGAGCTTGGTAGCTACCATCCCCCGGTATTCCTCTGTAATCTGTGCCAAAGCCTGTTCAATACTCAGATCTTCATCCGGAAAATAGCCAAAAAGTTCCTTCAGACGGGCGTCAGTTACAAATTCCCTGGTAACCGAATGTATAAACCATGTCCCGAAATTGGCAGCATCTATGGCCAGGCGCAACGCAGTTCTTCCCTCTTCAATAATATCCTGTGAGGCGATCAGCTCACTATTTACCTGAGCCAGTTCGTCAATGGTCGAGGTCAGTTCCTCATTGGAGGCTGCGAGCTCTTCATTGATGGTGGCATATTCTTCATTTATGGCCTGAAACTCTTCGGCGCTTTCCTGTAACTTTTGTTCAGATTCCTTTCTGTCGGTAACGTCACGGGTAGTGCCCGCAACAGCCTCCACCAGGCCTTCCTCGTTAAAAACTGGAGTTAGTATATAGTCATAAACCCGAATGCCGAGTGTAGCATGCGGAAAGGACACTTCCCCACGTATGGGCTTTCCTGTTGCCCTTACCTGATCTATTTCCCGTTGATGCATTTGAGCATGCCATGGTTCATATCCGTTCTCCAGCAGTCCCTTTCCGATAGCATCATCCCATGATCTGCCCCACATAGAAAGAAGGGCTTTATTGGCATAGGTAAATCTATATTCAAGATCAAATACGTACATGAGGTCGGGCGTGGTAGAGGTGATTGTTTCATATACCCTTTTCTGCTGATCTGACCGTTCCCTTATTTCGCGCAGCGCGGATTCTGCATTTTTGCGCTCGGTGATATCGCTAGCCGTGCCAAACCATTCTAAAATTTCTCCATGTTCATTCAATATCGGTACCGCGCGGGAGAAAGTCCAGCCTGGGCTTCCGTCAGCACGCAGAACCTTATGCTCGAGTTGAAATATTTTTTTAAAACGGATCGCTTCCGCTATCGTATTATCGACAAGTTCCCTATGCTCAGGGTGAATATTCCTGGATTTCCATGCAGTAGTAGGTTCTGTTGCATCCTTCAAAAACCCCCTGCCATCAAGCTCCCTCATGATTTCCCAATCGGCACTTAAACTATAAATAACATCAGATGTCGCATTAACCAGAGCCTTAAAACGTTCTTCACTTGCATAAGCAGCCTGAGGATCCATTTTAGGTCTATCGGAATGTTTGTCCATATTAGCAGATTTTTTATTTAATTTTTTGAAACACGAAATTAAATTAATCTTTTAAAAAAGATAAATAGAGGCAAATTAATTTACAGGTTAACATTCTGGGCAAATCAGCGTATACTGCTTCTACATAGCGGTCAAAATTAATAATAAATATTATGGTGTGATAAAATACAACTTAGGGGTGATAACCTGGCAGCAAATAAAAATGAAAAACCAAACTTTGAGTTTAACTGTCAGTCCACATCCCCAAATTAAAGCATGCAAGCGACAGAAAACAGGATCTTTAGATAGTAGTTAGTAATTGCATGGTTTAATCAAATCTTGTCACCGGATTATAATAAATAAGACTAAAAGGGTCATATTAACTACAGCCTAAAAGAAAGTCCAACAAAATAACTTTTCATCGCATCATGCTGCAATCCGTAGTTCAGACCTCCGTCGAGTTTAACGTCTTTTGCGACCTCAACCTGTAAGGCTGCATTTAGAAAGTTGTTCCATTGGTGTATCTTGGTGTCGTAGGTATAATAGGTCTCAGCAGTAGCCTCAAGATGATTACAGATTTTATGGGCGATGGTCAGCGATTCCAGTAGTTGCGTATGCATGGCAGAACCTTCACTGTCCTGTAAGCGGTCAGCTTCAACCTGCATCCCTAACCTCCAGTCACCGGGAAGCTTTAGAGACATGGGCAGGATAAGCCCCCCTTCATAACGTTCTCCCTCTTCAACAGCTGAAGTTGGAAATTTAACATACGGTAGTATCGCAATGGCAAAGTTCCCCTTATCATTTCCAATCAGATTCTGTTTAATGCGCAAGGTTAAGTCACCAAATCCGTGTGAATGATCAACTGAGCCCTCCTCATCAGAAACTTCTTTCGACAGGACATAGCTTTGCACAACAAGCTGCAAAGCAGTAGAGCCGGTAAGCCCTAGTTTTAGGTTTGCCTGGTTAAACAGATAGGTATTCTTTACCAAATGCTCACTCCTTTCGCGTTGTAAACGAAAAAGATCGCTTTCGTACTGAAAGTGGCCGGCATCCACAGTAATGGGAGATTCGGTCACATCAGGCCTGTCGGTTTCCATATCGCGGAGTTTTGTTCCCGGTACCGGACGGAAAAGATTATAACTACCAGTTTTTTTGTCTTGAGCCATTACGGATGAAACAAACAGGCAAACTGCAACAGTTAAAAAGTATATTTTTTTCATTTGGGTGATTTAATCAGATTGGTATCCTAAACCGTTCTGTTAGATTTAAAGGACATTTGTGGTTCCAAATTAAAGGTTCCGCATTCCAAGGGTTTATTTAGGGTCGACTAAAATTCCTATAGCCAAAGCCAGATATTATAGGTTTTATTGGTTGTGCCGGGTGATCAGTTTTCCTACCTCAGCTACAAAACTATCCTCAAGGCCGTCCAAGGTTCTCCATTGAGTACCTTCATCTGAAGGCTCTGCATAAATTACGCCCGTTTTCTCTTCACCATTCATAATGCGGTAGGTACCATTTTCCTGTGGTTCAACCGTGAAATCCTGACTGTTTACCGTAATGTTGAAATTTTCCATATTTATAAATTTCTTTTTCAACAGTATAATCAGAAATAAAGTTTTATAAAAACACAAAAGGTGGTTTTGAACGAAATTTACTGAACTGGTTAAGCCGTCTGTTTGACCAACATCAAGACACTACTGTGCGCTGTAATAAACATGTTCAGCTAAATTTTAACAAAGCTTTAATATTTCCTCTATTATGTCGGAATAATCCTCTTAGCTTTCTGTCCATCAAATAGATTGAAAAGCATTTTTTCAGTTTCTGTATACTCATGAAAGCCAGAGTGCCGCGATTTTGAAGCATCTGAGAAGAAGTCATAATCACGGGAAAGATAAAATCGCTTAATCCCCAACAAGCATGATGTCCGCCCACTTTAACCTCTCGAAAGATTACATCGGTTCATATTTTAAACGTAATAGAGGTGTATCACTGAGGGATTATATCAAGGGCTATCGCAGGTCGCTGATCAGGAAAAGAATGGAAAGTGGTAGATTCAGTTTAAAGCAAATCGCACTAGATTTTGGGCTCTCTGACGAAAGCCATGTAAGCAAAATACTTACTGCCAAAGATTAAGAGTGCAATAATAATAAATTAAAGGCATACAAATCTTAACGCTATCTGCTTTAGGCCTACCCATCAAAACGCTTTTAATATTCGGCTATTTCATCATCAACAAAACAATAAATCCATCTTTCACCTGGTTCAGATGAGATGATAACCGGATGTTTTTCTTTCCGACAATGGTGCGACATGTGTTGCATCGGAGACGAATCACAGCACAAAGTAACGCCACAGGTTTGGCAGGTACGGAGATGTACCCAATCTGTACCTAGTTTTATACATAGTTCGCATACCTTTTCTTTTGCCAGTTTTAGCTCTTTTATAGCTTTGATATGGCTACAACTTTGATTAATTTCCATAATTATAGTTTTGATAAGTACTGATGAACCTGAGTAACGGCCATGGCGCCCTCGCCCACAGCAAATCAAAAAATTCCCCTGATGATGGTTTGCACATATCCAGTTGTACGGATCATCAAAACAAAACCAATTGTAACCTATGCTGTTTGATTTTACTGGATCATTAGCGTAAATTAACGAAATAAAGCCAATAGAGCACGCACAAAATAAACATAAAGCACTAATTAACAATTAGTTAAAACAATGGCCTGCAAATTGAATAATTGAATTCATCAATATCCCAGGCTTAGTGATCAACCGAATTACACTGGTTAATTCGCAAAGGCTGCTTAAATAATTAAAATTTAATCTAATAAAAAAACTATGAGTACCATTAAAGTAAAAGACGGAACTGAAATTTATTACAAAGATTGGGGAACAGGTCAACCGATCGTTTTTCATCATGGATGGCCTTTATCAGGAGATGATTGGGACACACAAATGATGTTTTTCCTTAAACAGGGATACCGGGTGATCGCGCATGACCGCCGTGGACATGGCCGCTCAGGACAAAGTGCAAATGGTAATGATATGGATACTTATGTAGCCGACATTGCAGAACTAACAGCAGCACTCGATTTGAAAGACGCTATTCACATTGGCCACTCAACTGGTGGGGGTGAAGTAATCCGTTATGTTGCTAAACATGGCAAAGGCCGGGTTGCAAAAGCAGTATTAATTAGTGCGGTAACGCCAATTATGATCCAGAATGAAAGCAATCCGGAAGGTGTGCCATTGGCCATATTTGATGAAATCCGTCAGGGTACCGGTTTTACCAGGGCACAATATTTCTACGATTTCCCTGTAGCGTTTTACGGATGGAACCGTGAGGGCAAAACAGTTCAGGAAGGAATAAAACACAACTGGTGGCGTCAGGGCATGATGGGTTCTGTATTGGCACATTATGAGGGAATTAAAGCCTTTTCGGAATCAGATTTCACTGAAGATTTAAAAAGTGTAGAAATTCCGGTATTGGTATTACATGGCGAGGATGACCAGATTGTTCCTTTCAACCAGGCTCCAAAAGCAGCAAAATTATTGCCAAACGGAAAATTGATTTCTTATCCAGGTTTCCCTCACGGTATGCCAACTACTGAGGCTGACACGATTAATAAGGATATCCTGGCTTTTATTAAAGGATAGTAAGCTTACATTTTAGCCACGGAAACACAGAAAACAGTCCTCATTTCGTTATTCTATCCCTAAAATTTGGGATTAGGTTGTTTTCTTGATCAAAACCAATATGTGCACCAATAAACACAGTGTTTGTTGGTGCGCATTTTTTTTGTAAAACAAGGGAGTTGGGATTGGGGCGTTCGAAATATCGTTATTCCCAACTTGATTGGGAACTACGTAGGTTGCATTAAGATTCCCGCTTGCGAGGGAAAGACGACCGATCTATGGAATCTATGATTGATAAAATTAGTTTGATGTAGATTTTAACAAAATAAAACATAGGTTGGATATCCGCCACAACCTATGTTTTGACCAAACTAAAATCAGCTTATAGAGAATTAAATCTCACTAAGGCTGGTTATGACCGGTCCTCACCGGGTATTTTTTCCGCTTATGATAAGCGGGAATATTTTAATCATCGAGTGATTTTTTTATCTGCTATCACTCTCAGTTTTATATGGGAGTTTCGGAAAATCCTTTTGTGCCTGCTTAAACTGAAGATCGTAGTCCATTGGCCAGCCGAATGCCTTTGCCGCTACGCCCTGTAGGTTTACTCCTGCCGCACCGCTCCAGAAATGTACAAATTCACCGTAATTGAGATCCCTTTTAAAGCGGCCGTTTTTGCTTTTGGGAAAATTTACTGCAAGTAGTTCGAAATACCTGTTCAATACTTTTCCTTCGCCATACTTGCTGTAAATAGGGAAAAACCAGTTTTTGAACCATTGTGTGCCTGACCTTGGAAAGTCGTCGTACTGGGTTTGCATCTGTGTAAATACCCTATTGGCCTCATCGGTCATGCCTATATTTTTAAGCACATCATAATTGAAGATTTCCATAAATTTACTATCGCCCCACAGCGCGTCCGATGGAGATCCCTTTGTACCGTGGCTCGCACTGGTTACAATGTGGCCCATCTCGTGGATTGGCATACCGATCTGTTCTCCACCTGGATTATTCCATTGCGCTAAACCACAATCGATAACATTGCGGTAATCGTGGCTGGCATCAAAAAACGGTGATGGATGACCACCGCCATAATCTTTACCCATAGCACGGTGCAGGATCACATACAATCTCGGATCTGAGCCAAATTCTCCATAATTCCGCTTCACATAAGCCCAGCAACCGGCCATTATAGCAACAGGCCATTTTACATTCGCCGGCATGTTTTTATCATAAAAAACAGCCACATTCGCATTGCTTTCTACCAGTTTCAGTTCCTCCTGATGTTCGAACCAATGTTCTTTCCAAACGGAATCAGGAGTACTTGTAGTTTTTTTAAACTGATCCTTCGCTTGCGCTTTGGATTTTGAAACCAGTCCCAATATAAAAATTGGGACCAGAACATAAATAATTGATTTAGTTTTATTCATAATTGTATTATTTCTCCATTTTACAGAAGAAAACTATTTATTCCAGAAGGATATTTCGCTAATGTTGCTGTAATTGGGATCACCACTGGCCACTTGAATTACGCGGATTCGGATATACCGGATGTCTGGTAGTCCATCTGGAAGGCTCACTTTAAATGGTGCTGATCCATCATCCGAACGTTCTACTGTTTTTAGCAACTTCCACCCTCTTCCTATCGATTCTGCTGTCCAGCCGGCAGAATTGCCTGGCGATTGTGTCTGCGCACCGGTAAGATCGGCTATTCCCCAAATCTCAAATTTGGTAGGGTTATTATAGCCGTTCCGCCCGATGATTTCAAACTGAGCGAGGTTGGTTACCGCTTTACCCATATCGAAAGTAAAGTGATGCGGAAGCGGCGACTTATCATCACTATGGAAAATATCCGGATAATCAGTGGGTGCTTTATTTCCATTCCAGAGTTGAGTCAAATTGGTTTCATCCGAATAAGTGCCCACATCATTACCCAGCTTCAACGGGCGGAACAGCGATTTATCAACCGGAATCAAGATGTTACTCAAAGAATCATAATCTGCGGTGTAAAAGGTATCAATTGCCGATTTAACGGGAATATAGGCCGATCTGAAATAAATTTTTGTGCCAGATTTGTAGTCGGCCAGCCTGATCGAATTTGCATCAGGACTTAGCGCGCTTGTATGTATGGTACCATCTTTATAAGTATAACGTATTTCTGTAGCGATGTTAATGGTATCGGGTTTTTCAAAGTTGAGTGTGATGCCGCTGTCATCTAGTTGATAGGGATTTGCAGATACCAGAAAGCGATTGGTTAAACTCGATTTATAGCTATCGCCATAAACCTTTACGTTGCTGATCTGAACAGGGACTGATTTATTCCCAGCTTTATCATAAGAATAGATGGTAAAGGAATAATTGTACTCCACTAGTTTTGGAATGATTACCGATACATCAGTGATGGACCGATCAGGCGCTGCCATTTCTAATGAATCTGCGGAATTGTTCCAGAATATTTTGTAGCGGATTACACTCGGATCGGGACTGGCTTTCCAGTTTAGTTTTACCCTATAGTTGCCTGGTGCCGCCGCAACTTTGCCCGGAAAGCCGGGATATATCCGCTCTTTTCCATCGAGATATTTTCTATAATCAAGGGCATCCTTGCTACAGCCACAAAGCACTGCAATGGTCATAAAAACCAGTAAGATGCTGTTTATATGTTTAGTTGTCATCTTCTATAAATTTTAATTGGTGTTTCCCCAAAAAGATAATTCCATTACGTGTGCAAAATCCGCATTTCCCCAGGTCGAGTTAACGGCCAGCCTGATAAACCTGACCTTCGGAATATCCAGGGCAATGTTAAACTCAAATCCGGCTTTAACCGCAGCAAGATCTGCAGGAGTAGTTTGTCCCGGAGCGTTGCCAGATGGTGGTGGCGGACAGTTGAAATTGCCCAGGTTAATCCAGTCGCCAACCACGGTACCTTTAGCTGATGTAACGGGCAATTCGATATCTGCCGGTGCCGTTTTAGCCGACCCCCAAAGTGTCCAGGTTTTAGGGTTACCATGGTTATAAGAATAATCGTTTCCATAGGCTTCTCCCCTTTCCCATATCTTATAACGGCTGAGTTTGGTGAGCACGCCCATATCGAAGGTACAGAGCTGAAGGGGCTTACCATAACCTGCTTCCGTATGCCATCCCGGATCAGAGGTATTATTGTCCCAAAGCCTTGTGGTATTCCATCCCAGCGATATGGCACCCAGAGGTGAATCGGATGCTAATCTATATTCACTAAATTGTGCTTTTGGCACCATGATTTCGAAAATCGGGCTGATTGATTTATATAAGGTATCAGAAATATTTCCCCATCTATCGGTTACATAAACCCCGAAATCTCTTTTTAGGGTATCAAAACCCCTTACACTGAAGTTAATGCTCTCTGCTTCGGTATAAAACTGTTCAATTGGCAGCATTTTCCCCGTGGTTTTATCATTGGAGATCACAATTACCCCTATCGGCTTTTTAGCCGGATTGCTGGCTGTCACATTTACCCCGCCAAAATCGGCCTGAAGCTGAACTGTAGGATAAACGGCCAGGTAAGAAGGTGTTGCCGGGCTGACACGTACCTGTACAGGATCACTTTTTACATTTGCACGCGATACGGCATAAAGGGTTACCTCATAATCCGCGCTTTTTTCAAAGCCTTCAACCCTGATTGTATCGCTATAATAAGAAGATTTACTTTGCCTTACGGTTCGCGAATTGATCCTATATTCTGCCTGAACATAAAGCAGGTTCTCGGAATTAGGCAACACATAAGAAATTACCGCCGCGCCAGCCAGATTTTCTACTTTTATTCCGGTAAGTGCTCCGGGTTTTGTCATATCTTTCGATACCACCTCATTAAAACCTTCGCTTTCTTTGCAGGAATAAAGCGAGCAGGCCACAATTAACAGCAAAAGAAACTGTAGTGTGCAAAGCCTGTTGTATATTTTTGATCTAATTTTCATCATCATCTATTTAGAGTTTACCAATAAGGATTTTGAACCAGGTTCGGATTTACGATCAGGTCGTTGTATTTCAGCGGCCATAAATAATCCTTAAGACCAAAGACCGGAATTACCAGGTTACGCTGACGGTAGTAACCTTCAGGCGTAGTATCCTGAATGTTCCAGCCCTGAAGCGGTTTGCTCATTACCTCCTGCATCACCTTCCAGCGCCTCAAATCCCATCCAATCCTTCCTTCAAAACAAAGTTCAATGCGGCGTTCCTGCTGGATGATAGCTCTTAAGCCATCTTTACTCGATGCCTTACCAGGATTTGTGGAGTATGACGACCATGATTCTTTAACACCCTTTAACCCCGCACGTGTACGTACTTTATCAATATAGGTGTACACATCTGCCGTAGGCCCATTTACCTCATTAAGTGTTTCTGCATAAAGCAGGTACAGTCCGGCGAGCCTGATCAGCGGCATTCTAAAGCCCGTCTGGCTAACTTCTGTACCAAAAACCGATTGGTAGTTTACCAGTTTGCTTGGCCAATAGCCTGATACGTTAACCCTGATATTATCTTTCGGGCCAGCAAGGGAAGTTCCGCCACGGGCCTGTACATACAGCATTTTTTCAGGATCGGTTTGGCCATTGCCAAAAAAGCAGCTTCCATCGAATGATAAATCGGCATAAAAGCGAGGTTCCCGATCCATGTGCATTTTTATGGTTTGATAACCGCTTTTTAAATAGTATTTACTTTCAGTAGGCGCTGTAGCAACGGCATAACGGCCTCTATAATCGTAACTAGCATCTTCAGCCATCGGAATACCATTTTTGGAGTAAAACAGCTCGGCCATGCCAATTGGCACCGCAAAATTGCCCGGTGCACCGCCCATATTCTGAACCATGGCATTGGTAAGTCTTGGCATCGCCATAGATTGTAGTCCAAATTCAGGATTAAGCGCCCAGATCACTTCAGGATTTTTTTCCCAGTTCTCAGTAATGCTCTGCCTGATGTCCATAACGGTTTTTAGCGGGGCAGGTATAGTTGGAAGATTGCCCGGCGAGGTAAAATGGTAAAGCGAAAGATTACTTTCCTCGCATGATTTTACAGCTGCCTGGCAGGCCAGCATTGCTTTGCTCCACTTTTCGGCACTAAAAGCCGCCGGGAACAGATTAAGGCCATCTTTATCTTTAAAACCCGTATAATCGGGATTACCGTTAAAGAAAGGGCTAGCCTGAGTGGTCAGCACCTCAGCTTTAACCGAAAGGGCAATGTTTTGCGTAATCCGGCCTAAACTCCTTGCGAGATCCTGAATGGTGCGTGGAAGATCGGGTGTGGCCTCATCCAATAAAGATACGATATAGGCAAAGGCCTCGTCAACGGGCGCACGTTTTACCCTTACCTCATCTGTGCCCGCATCTATTGGCAGGTTCTGTTTAATTAATGGAATCGGGCCATACATCCTTAACAGGTAAAAGTGGTAATAGGCCTTTAAAAACTTCACCTCAGCGATCCAGCGGTTGCGTTCAAATTGTGGGAGATCTTTCGGACGGTCGATATTCTCCAGAAAGATATTACACCTTCTGATGGCCTTAAAAATAGGCTGACCCAACTGTTCCCCATCCCAATAATTTAGTGAGGGGTTATCAGTAGTTTGTACCCCCCTGATCAGGTGAAAGCCCTGCTCTGCATCCCGGCTACCCAGTGTGGCCTCTGTTAAAGTATTGGGAAAATAAATTTCTCCAGAGGTGGTAAAGGCCGCATCGCTATTGGATGGCCCCATATTCTGTATCGTAGAATAACAGGTAAAAAGGTAGTTTTCGGCCTCGTTTCTGTTTCTGAAAGCATAATCGATAGTGGCCACGTTATCTGGCGTTACATCCAGGTATTTCTTGCAGGAAAGGGCCATCCCCGTAATTGCCGCAAGTAGTATGATGAGTTTAAAATTGAATTTCATAACAGGTCTGCTTATAGGTTTACGTTGATTCCAATGTTATACACTTTCTGGATCGGATAACTGAAGCCGTTAGAGGCCAGTTCCGGATCCCAGTCTTTAAACCTGCTCCAGGTAAGCGGATTTAAGGCATTGAAATAGATCCTGCAGTTAGACAGAAATGCTTTTTTAGATAATTTATCAGGAAAAGTATAACCGATTTCTATCGACTTTAACCTGATAAAAGCACCGTCGCGCATCCACCACGAACTGGTTTGGAGGTTATTGCTGATCTCAGAAGAAGTGGTTCCCAAGCGGGGATATTTGGCATAAAGATCCTGGTTTTCCTCTGTCCAATGGCTATCAGCAAAGGGCTGAAGCACCTGCCTGTTCTCCAGAAACGGACTAACCTGCGAAGGGTCGATAAAGAAACTCGTGCGGCCTACCCCCTGAAAGAACAAGGAAAGATCTATTTTTTTGAATCCCATTGATAAGCCCGCACCATAAACAATTTCAGGCGTTGAAGGCAAACCGATAAAAACCTGATCGGCTTCGGTAATTTTGCCATCATTGTTTACGTCGGTATATTTGATATCGCCACCCTTAGGTGCGGATGCTCCGGCGCCAAAAAGCTGTGTTGGCGAAGCGGCCGCCTCCTGGTCATCAACAAAAAGGCGCTCTGCAATGTAACCCCACCTTACCCCGATTTTCTGCCCGGAGAGTATTCTCCATGGCTCCTTATAGGCTGGTTGCTCGTATTGTCCGTATTTATTCTGTGAAAAGGTAAAATTCATTCTTCCCGACATCCAAAATCCTCCGCTGAAGGTTTTACTGTAGTCGGCCGAAAAGTCTATTCCCCTCGAATCGGCGGTACCCAAGTTTGCGCTCACACCTGATTCTAATCCCATACTGGTAGGAATAGAGGCACGCTCCATTAAGATATTATAGCGGTGTTGTTTATACACTTCAGCAATAATATTCAGACTTTTAAATAAGCTGATTTCCAAACCGATATTGGTCTGTCTGGAAGTTTCCCAGGTTACCGCATCGTTTGCATAATTGGTTATGCTCACCCCTGGTCTGGTTACCCCGTTGGTTTGTCCGAAATAAGCAGGATTACCACCATTCAGGTTTACGTTCGACAGATAAAAGAAACGTTGTGCCCCAATGGCGTCATTTCCCACCAGGCCATAACTTGCCCGCAGTTTAAGCTTATTAACAGCGTCTTTCAAACCGCCATTCCAGAATTTTTCGTTAGAGATTACCCAGGAGCCGCCAATTGTTGGGAAGAAACCAAATCTGTTCTTTTCAGCAAAGCGTTCCGATCCGTTGTAACCAAAGTTAAATTCGGCAAAATAGCGGTTGTCATAAGAATAGCCTAACCTCCCTGATAAGCCTACGTTACGGTAAGGAAGTGAATATTGGAGACTTGATAAATTGGTTGCCGGGTCAATAGCATTGGCATATAAACGCTGTTGCCTGGTTGCAATTAAGGTACTGCTGATGTTATGTTTTGTGCCCAGCTGCCTCGAGTAATCTATAACCGCCTGCATGTACACAAAAGTATTGATATCCTTAAATCCTGGCTCGAAACTCAGGTATTCCGAAGCCTGGCCGGGTTGATTATTGATCCAGTTCAAACTATATTGATTGCTGATCCGGTCGTAAGATGCTATATTGTAGTAAAACGGAGCATATTTTCTCGTCAGATCGAAATAGGAATACCTGTTGGTATTAAAAAGTCCTTTAAAGGTTAAACCCTTTGTTAAAAAATTAAGATCCTGGTTCAGCTCCAACTGGGCCGACATCCTGGATCTGGAGAAGGATTTATACCCTTTCATCATGTCTGCATAAGGATTGGAAAAACCCACCGTATTTCCTGTTCCTTCAGTGGAGCTGTTCCCAAACAGAATGTGTGTATCAATTCCCAATGAAGGATCGGCCGGATAATATGCAGGAAACAATACCGGACTGGTATGGAGTGCCTTTTTATACAGATCGGCAGAAAAAGAACCGTCATCTGTAATTGGCCCGTTATACTCATCAAAAGTGCCAGAAAGCCTCAGCACGACTTCTGTGGTAGGCGTAACATTAATGTTTACATTGGAGCGCAGCTGGTAATTTTCGAGCTTCACATTATTGTTAAAGTTATTTACAGGGCTCACTTTTAATATGCCATTGTCGCGGTTATAAGAGGTACCGATGTAATATCTCGCAATTTTGCCCCCACCACTTACACTTCCATTAAGGCGTTGGTTATTGGTACTGGTTTTAAAAAGTTCATCAATCCAGTTTACCGCAGGATACACATATTTGTTGCTACCCGGTGCATTGCTCAGTGTTTGTTCACGATTATAAATATCATTTTGGCTATACCTGGGCACCGCTAGCGGGTTCCTGGTGGTTAAGGCCTCATTGTACATCTTCATAAAGGTAATGGGATCGGCAATTTCGAGGTTTTGCGTAGACTGAGAAATGGAATTTTCAAAGCGAACATTTACTTTTGCGTTACCTTCTACACCTTCTTTGGTGGTGACCAGAATTACCCCGTTAGCACCCCTGGCACCATATAAAGCAGTTGCACTGGCATCTTTTAATATAGAAAAACTAGCGATATCATCTACCTGTAACCGCGCCAGATCGGTTGGGGTGAGCTCCACATTATCCACCAGGATTAGCGGATCCTGTTTATAGCCAAAAGTGGTTACCCCGCGGATAAAAAACGTAGAATTATCCAATCCGGGCTGGCCGCTCCGCTGGTAGGCCACTACCCCGGCAATCTGCCCGGCCATGGCATTGGTTAAATTGCTTGAGGGGATCTTTAGCTTAGAAGGCGTAATGCTGGTAACCGATCCCACCATGACTTCTCTCCGCTCCTTCTTTCCGAAAGCGGTAACCACTACATCAGAGAGATTATTATCATCGGAGTGCAGGATAAGGTCTACCTTTAGTTTTTGTGGATCAGCGACGAAAGTAGTTGTTCTAAAACCGACTGACGATACCACAACGGTAGATTTGGCCGTAGCATTGAGGGAGTATTTACCGTCGCCATCGGTAATGGTACCCATAGCACTCTGGCCTTTTACCTGCAGACTAACCCCAGGTATGCCTAAGCCAAGCGAATCTTTAACCGTTCCAGTAATTTTGATTGTTGCGCCCTGTTGTGCAAAAGTGCTACTGCCCAAGAGCAGAAAACAGACACATAGTACCGAGAGCAGTATCCACAGATTTCCCTGATAAGGCAAATGCCTTATCCTTGCAGTAAAATTTTGGTTCATAAAGTTTGGTTGGTTAAGTGTTGATTTATTTCAAAAAATGATTGTCGGTATACCCTGGAGTAGTTAATTCCCACTTATACCTGGCAAACAAGAGCGGTTAATAAATTAGCCGGGCCAAAATTGATCCGGCTAACCTATCTTATTTTCTTTCGTTAAATACCCCTAGCTCAGCAATTGCTGGCGGGCTGTCGAAGCCTGTAATGGTTACTTTTATTTTTTCGCACCAGATGCGCCCGAACCTAAAAATACTCACCCTTTTCTCGCCCTCCTGTTTTGCGGTTAAAGCATTCCATTTACCGTTCGCATAATATTGTAAGCTGTAAGTCGCTTTTCTGTTATTTCCTGCCGTTAGCACTATCATGTTACAAGGAACGGCTTTCTCGAAGTTTAGCTCATACCATGGCGATTTTACGGTAGGATTAGATGACCAGCTGGAACCAAAATCATCGTCGTTGGCAAAATCCATAATATTCATATCATCACTCCAGCTACTGTTGCTTTTTACATGCTTGGCGATGTTACTTGAAATAATCGGTGCAGCGTAGGCCGGAATACGTGGAAGACCTTCAGGTTTTTTATAGATCTGCCCCATTTCTTTAAGCGCCGCTAAGGCGTTATCATCGATCAGGCCATTTTTGCCCGGTGCCACATTCAATATAAAATTGCAGTAGGCACCATTGTAAGGAATGATGAACTTATTCACCAGTTCGGGTACATTTTTTACAGGTGTATCAGGGAAAGAAGTTTTCCAGAACCAGTTGGCCTGCAAAGGCAAACAGGCAAGCGCCGGAAGTTTGTTGTTTTCTTTTGAAATAAACTGGCCTGCACCTTGTTCATACGATTTGATATCGGTATAGAAAAGTGCCTGTGTAGGATATTTAGCCGCATTCAGATCCATTACCAAACAGTTAGGCTGTAATGATTTAATTAAATAGTAAATATCTTCAAAAGGTACCTGATCATAAGAAATCCTGGACCATGGTGCATCCCATCCATCAATAATAAGGGCGGTGATTTCGCCATAATTGGTGAGCAATTCAGTAATCTGATCTTTGATCATTTTAACATTCGCCGGGGTAATCTGGTTTGGGCGGATGCCGTGATGGGTATCCAATATAGAATAATACAACATTACTTTTAATCCGTTCTTGCGGAAAGCATCTGCATACTCCTTTACCACATCGCGCTTTAGCGGTGTGTTCATCACATTGTAGGCTGTAGTTTTGGTGTTCCAGATCGGAAATCCGCTGTGGTGTTTGGTAGTCAAACAGCCATAAGTCATATTTGCAGATTTTGCGGCTTTAGCCCATTGATCAGCATCGAGCTTGGGCGATTGGAAAAGGGAAAGATCGGCATCAGGGTCAGACCAGTCCTGATCCATAAAAGTAGGCATTCCATAATGGATAAACATGCCCAGTCCAAGGTCAACAAAATCTTGCTGAAGCTCGGGTAAAGGTTTATTGGCCGATTTCTGCTGGGCCATTGCCGGGTAAATGGATGTCGCTCCCGAAACGATAAGTAATAATGATAAAATCCTTTTAAAGGTCATTTCTTTTTTGTTTGATTTATGTATTTGAGTTTTTGCTATTAAAGATGAATTGGTTTACAAACATTTAGCTATTTCAATCGATCAGTTATATCCGATTTATAAACACCATCACGCTTTCATTATTCAAAGCTACACTCCACACCGACGAAATTTGTCGAACGAAACCGTAACAGAAACCTAACAAAAGCTTAACGTTATGGTATTTATGAAATAATACGTCTATTTTTAAGGGATAAAATGAAAGATCGTATCTATAAGTCCGTTGTGCTGGTCAGTTTTCTGATTTTACTCCTGGTACAACTCAGATTAACCTATAATTCTTATGTACTCAGAGACAGGGATTATAGTTTAAAGGAAAAAACGCTGATTAACGATGAATATGGACGTAGTATATCAGAAGATAAAGTGTACAGGGGCGGTGGAAAGATTATCGATTCGATCCTCTCCAGTAATATGCCAGCGCTTAAACAAGCTTACCTCAGCAACCGGAAAGAATTTGTGAAATTGTCGGAAAGGGTGAGCAACACCCTGTTAAAAGATCTCCAAAAGGAAAGTACCATGGACAGTGTTTTCCGGTCGATTGTAAAAAGGAATGGTTTGGATAGCAATTTGCAATACCTGCTCACCTTCCAGCAGATAGAAATCAACTTTGATACCAAAATCGGGAATATCACTATATTCGATAACCATAGTTATACCGGTTTTAAAGCAAACCAAATAACACCTTACGGGGTAATTATTGATGGTACCCTTGCCGATCCAAGCCTTCAAAATCGTGTAACCAATCTTTCGGTTAGTGGCAAACTGGTTTACGATTATAGAATTACCTTCAATCTTTTTGTCGATCCTCCCGGCCGTACCATGAAAGTGGCCTATCAAATGCTGCCAACATTTTCGCTGGTTGCGCTGTGCATCATTATTATCGTAGGCATTAATTATTATACCTATATCAGCTGGATGCGGCAGAAAAAGGAAACGGATGTTAAATCTGACTTCCTGAACAGCATCAAGCACGAATTCAATACGCCCATCACCACCATATTAGTAGCAAGCAAAAGCCTGCATGAAGAGGAGGTGCTCAATGACCGGATGCGTGTAAATGCACTCATCAACATTGTAGAAAGACAAGCCCGGAGACTTCACTCCCACATCAACCAGATGCTGGAGATTTCGGAAATCAACAACAATATCAACCTGGAAGAAACTGACCTTAACTATGCGGTGCTTACTCTGGTTAACGATTATAAAATAAAAGTACAGGCACCCGATAGCCTTACCTTTGACCCTCATGGTTCGGAAATATTGATCATGATGGATCCTTTTGTATTTACCACCATGTTGCAGAATATTCTGGATAACTCCTTTAAACATAACCATAGCGATGTAAAAATGACCGTGCTTTTTATTACGGCGCATAATGGCGGTTACATCCTCCACATTAAAGACAATGGAAAGGGCATTGAGGAGACTGTAAAGGAGAAAATATTCGATAAGTTCTTCCGCGCGGGCAAGGACAATACGGTTTCGGGGCTTGGGCTTGGGCTCTATTATGTTAAACAGTGCCTGGATATTCATGGCTGGGACATCAGCATAAGAACAGAACCGGAAAAAGGAACCGAATTTCTGGTGCACATCCCGGCCGGACAAACGATAGACATTACAAATCATTAACCGACAGCATTATGCTTTATGATATCGTAATTATTGAAGATGAAATAGACCTGGGCAACGTAATTTCAGAATACCTGAAATTGAGGGGCTTTAGCGTATTGTGGTTTAAAACGGCAACAGAGGCATTGGATTATTATGGCACAAACCAGCTCGATAATAAACTGGTGATTGTTGATGTACAGCTACCAGATAGGAATGGTTTCGAACTGGCTACAGAAATGGTAAAGATAAATGCGAACCAGCCTTTTTTCTTTCTTACCGCACACAATGAAAAACAGGACCGGCTTCGGGGCCTCAAGCTTGGTGCGATTGATTATATATCAAAGCCATTCGAAATCGAAGAACTGGTTTTACGGATCGGGAATATCATCAATAAGTTTTCCGGTAATCCGAAAGCGAAATCGCTTTCGAAACCAGACTATATTACTATTGGCGACATCAGGTACCAGAAAGATCAGTTATTAGTGCTCATGCCCGAGGGCAAAGAGATTTCGCTCACAGTACGGGAATCGGAAGTATTAGACCGTTTGGCCGCCAATATCAATCAGGTGGTTAAAAAGAAGGATATCCTTTTGGCGCTTTGGGGAAATGACGATTATTTTAACGGAAAAAGCCTTGAAGTTTTTATTTCAAGGCTTCGCAGGCTTTTTAAGGCCTCTGAGCAGGTAAGTATCGAAAACGTTTATGGCCTGGGTTATATTTTAAAGGTAAAATAAGTAGTTTCTATTAAACAGTTATTAATCTTTAATTCCCAGACTTTAGCCAATTTAAAACTGATGTAAGGAGAATATTTTTTGGAACGACCAAAGTGGTGGTCCGGCTGAACCTTGCAATGTTGATTCCATAAAAATTACCTCCCCAATCGAAAACAGGAGAACCACATGCACTGGCTTTAATGGCCACATCATGGGCAAAAACATGATCAAAACCGTCTCTCCTTTCTGATTTACCACCTTCAAATTTCTCTGCGGGGTGATTAAAGGCAGCTTGTATCCGTTCACCCAGTTTAATGCTTTTCCTTACCTTTACCGAGTCGCTCGTCCATTCAAAAACAAGTTCATCATCTGCCCAGTATTTTAACATTTCAGGAGCAAATTCGCTTGCCTTTGTTAGCGATTTTCCATTAATGCTAATGAGTTCATCACCGACCTTAATACCCGCTTTCTCTGCCGGACTCCCCGCTTTAATCAACGAAAACTGAACCGGACTTGAGTTATACACCACCATTGCACCGAGATAAGGCATATTATTGATTTTTGGCAAATTAAATATTGAACTGCTTAAAACACTGTGCACTATTTTACCATCGTGTTCAACAGTATATAAAAATCTTCCCGTTTCTATCTTACCAACATCACCGGAAGCCATATCTAAATCCACTCCGCCGGCAAGCTTTTCAGGAGTCTGGAGCAAAGCCAGATCATTTTCCTTATCCCTTTTCAAAACAACTAGCGGGAAAGCTAATCCATTATTGGTTAATTGCGCATTTTCTCCAACCATGGCATTTTTGCTCAACAGAAATTGTTTTTTATCTCCATTGGCCATTTTTACATTAAATAAAGTGGCCTCAATTTCCTGAATTTTACCTTTAACCGTACTTTTAATTAGCAAACAACTGTTTTTGAGTGACGGAGTTTCAAAAACTGGATGTAAAGCTTTTTTTTTATTTTCTTTTTCAATTACCGAACTTAAAGGATCTGTTTTAACACTGTCTGTCTTTTTTGGAAAAGCAGTATACAGTATTTCGCTGTTTAAAGCTGTCCAGTAACGGCGGTAAAGATCAACAGGTATTTCAAAATTCATTTCTTCGGAAACATCAATAGCACTGTGCAAACCGATAACCCGACCATGATAATCAAACAATGGCCCACCCGAATCGCCCGGTTCCATTTTGCAGGTAGAGCGGATAAAACCATATTCGTTTTTTACCTCAGCAACATTACCCAACCTCAAAGTTGGCCATGTTTGGTTTAAAGTTTCGGGATAGGAAATACTGATACAAGGTTCGTTTTTAACCAGACTTGCAGAATACCCCATCTCTGCATGCGGCCAGTCTCCTTTATCGGTAATTTTCATCATGCCTACATCCGGTATGCCAGGGGTATCTTTGTTTTCAATTTTACCTAGGGCAATTGCAATACATTCGCGTCCATCGGGAAAAAAGACTTTATAATTTTTACCAGGAATGATGGTATGGGCGGCTGTGAGGATGTAGCCATCTGCGCTTACCACTACCCCACTAAACTGGGCGCTGGTTCTTTGTTGCTGCTGCACATCAAAACCCCACATCCTTACACTGGCTGGATAAGCTTTTTTAACAGCCTCGTTAACAATTTGCTGAAATTTAGCCACTTGTTTTTTCTGGGCAGCGGCACTTAGGCCAATAAACACGGCTATGCTTAATGTTAATCCTTTAATATAATTGTACATCGTTATTTATGAGTTTTTGCCAGCGTAATCCGTTCAGAAATTTCTGCCAGTGCGGCGGCATTGGTTCCGGTAAAACCGGTGAGTTTAAACACAATATTACCGGCTTTATCGATAATAAATTTTGCAGGGATAGCATTTGCGCCATAGGCTTCAACCGCTGCATTGTGCCCTGATCCATCTTTCACATCCATCAGTACCTCAAATTTAAAACCAGATTGTGCCATGTATTTCTTCACATCTTCAACAGGTGTTTTGGAAGTTTCCCAGGTATGGATGAACAAAAATTTAACAGAAGGATCATTTTTATAGGCATTAACGGCAAGCTGCATAGCCGGAAAAGATTTTTTACAGGGTACGCACCAGGTCGACCAGAAATCGAGTACTATAATTTTCCTTTTTAAATCCTTTAGCGACACCACATTTCCATCCAGATCTTTCAGGCTAAAATTTGGGGCTGGCAATGAAACCATTTGGGCTAATAAACTATTGTGTAATGAGTCGGTTTTGCTTAACGGCGTTTGTGCCTTTAGCGAAAAGGATACAGATAGGCACATCAATGCCAAAAGGCAAAGCCTTAAAAATGATTTCATATTTTAATTTAAAGGATTAAAAAACGGCAGGGCCATTTCACCGGTCCTGCCGAGCGCATAAGTTACTTAAATGGGAATTTCCAGTATTTTCTCTTTTGGTGGATAACATTTGGTTTCATCGCAAACCTGGTAATACAGGCCGCATTTAATTTTTGATCCGGCTTTAGCCTGACTATAATCTACCAGCAACCTAAAGCTTGCCTTTCCTTCGAAAATAAACATCCCCTGGTTGCCAGGATATGGAATTGCCGCCGTAGTTTTCCAATCTTTATCAGCAGTAGCACCCTCGGGAAGTTCCAACCGGGTTTCGGTAACAACAAAGGGATTATCTTTGGATACATAGGCGTAAATATGCCACCCTTTTAAAATTTTGGCTTCAATCAGTAAACTGTCTTTTTTATTGTCATTGCCCGGAATAAATCTTGCAGAAACCGAAACCGGATCAGCTGTGGTAGGTTCTCCACCAGTAATTGCTTTTGTTAAATGATAACTTTGTTGTTCGCCAGAGGGAGCAGTTTTTCCATACGTATTAACCATAAATTTAAAGCCGCCCGATTCGGTATAAAATAAATTGTTGCGGTTTTGGTCAAGCCATTTTCTCCAATCTGTAGCCTTAGTAAAATTTTGTGTAGTATATCTTTCCAGCAGGCGTTGGGCCATTGCCACATCTTTGCCACTCTCTAATAAATCTATACATCTATCCAGAAGTGCTATTTTACGGTTAGAAATGCCTAATTTTTGCGCATCATGGTCCAATTGAAGTGTATACACGCCCGAAGGATAGAAATATTCATAATTTTGGCGGTAATATTTGTGGTAAAGGCTGATATTGGTGCCGTAAAGCCTGAACAAGCTATCGCCTGCAAAACCTTTTACATAATCTTCAAAAGATTGTGTATCATTGGTTACCGGCATTTTCAAAAACATTTCGTTGCCATGGCCAATATCTTCACCCTTTGCTTTTTTATCCTTTAATTCCTGTTGCATTTTCAGCATGCGCAGGTTGCCTTCGCGCCTTGACACAATGGCCTGGTTGTACAGGTCTTTGCTCAACCTGTAAATCAGTTCATCTATACCGCTACGGGTTTCGATCTGTACTTTTTTAACGATGGCTGGCTGGCGGTCAAACTTTTTAATATAACAGATGGTATTTACAAAAACATCTTTAGCTTCATCTGTCATGTAATCCGGAGACCCCGCAAAGCCCCACATAAAATAATTTCCCTGACGACCAAGGGCTACTGCTTCTGCATTTTTAATACAAACACCACCCGATATCGACTCCGCATCGGGCGAATCGTTAAATCCTTCGCCATGAGATACCATACCGATCAGGTAAGGTTCTTTTGAGGAGAAACCCTGTTTTACCACCTGCCACATCTCCATTTCTTTTGGCGTTTTTGCTCCCTGATGACCATTAAAAAAAGAACCTGGAGTTGCTTTCTTTACCATAGTCAGTTTTACGGCGTTTGGAGTATTAAATATGGGATGATCTGTTTTGATATTTAAAGCGTCGTTATCCAAACACTGGCAGTACCAATCGAATTTTAAACCCAAAGGCAAACCTACATTGGGGGCCATGGCATGCATAAGTACCATTGGACGGTTAAAATTTGCAGGAATATTCACCGGACCGGCATCCATAAGGGTTACATCAACCCTGTCAGACATTTCCGGTTTATAATCAGCCACATCTACAACCTTAACTTCGGTAAAACGTTGCTCCAGAAAGGCTTTAAAATCTGCCATCCTGATTTTGTATATTTTTTCTACCACAGCTGGCCTAGTTGAATAATAAACTACATTTTTGGGCATAGGCTTATCAGGATTATAGCCCACATACAATACTTTTAAGGCAATCTTATCCCGATATGTCGCTTTTCCGAAAACAATCAGCGAAACGAGCATCAGGCATGCCGTTAATATTCTTTTCATCATTTATTTTTTATCGATCAGTCATTAATTGAATATCTCAGCAAGTTTTTTATTCAAAGGTTCACCACGCAAGCCATTACCGATAATTTTACCCTGCGCATCTACTAAAAAACTGGCAGGCACTGCACGTACACCATATAAACGGCCCACCTCATTGTTCCACCCTTTCAGGTCAGAAACATGGATCCAGTCCAAACCATCTTTTTCAATAGCTTCTAACCAGCGTTCTTTAACATTATCCAGGGAAACGGATATAATTTCGAAACCTTTATCTTTATAGGTTTGGTATTGTTTTACCAGATTCGGGTTTTCTGCCCTGCATGGTCCGCACCAGCTTGCCCAAAACTCAACCAATACTACTTTTCCTTTCAAACTGGCCAGCGAAACGGGCTTGCCTACCACATTGTTCTGGGTAAAAAGAGGCGCTACGTTCCCAACAGCGGTAATACCACTTGCGGCAATACGCTGGGCCAGTTCTTTCCCCATGTCGGTTTCACGGAATTCTTTATTCAGGGCGTTAAAAATCGGCTGAACTTTGACTACGTCTACTTTGCTTCCTGCTGCTTCTGATAGTGCTACTAAAGCGAAGTATGATGTTGGGTGTTCTTTAGCAAACTGAAATTGTTTGTCTGTTCTGTTCTGGATGTTTTTGCGGTAACGCAGATCAACTGCTTTCATGTAAGCAGTATCTTTTTGCTGTTCGGGTGTACCACGGTTAAAATCGATATTTACGGCTTTGGTAAGATCCATAATGGAACCACCAATAGCTTTGTTATAGGCATCATATTCCTGGTAAACTTTAGAGCCGGCAAAAACAGCATTCTGTAAAGAGTCTTTTGAAGTAATGCTTACCTGTTCCTTACCGAAATAAAAGTAAATTACATCACCGGTATAAACGGCTTTACCTTTACCATCTCCTGTATGGTCAAGCGCCATACGGGCATAAGCATTACCGGAGATATGTCCGGTAAATTTGAAAGTTCCGTTAACAAGGACTACAGAATCTTCGTGACTTATGCCATTGTCCATATAATCGATATATGCTTTCGCCGGAGTACCCAGCTCACCTATTTTACCTGCCAAGCTAAAATTTGGGGTTTGTGCCCAGGTTAAAACGGGGAACAAAAAGGCCAATACAGCTAATTTTATGATTTTCATTTTTATGTTTTTTTAAGGATTATTAATTTCCATGATCAGGATTTTTAAGCCTGAGCATGGAAAAGGATTATTTTCTGATTACAATATCAACCGGAGCCCCCGGGATTCCGGTAATGGTTTGGGTGATGACCCCATTTTTGCCTACGCTTACATCAAGGGTATAAACGGCGCCTTCGGTACCGACCGTTAAGGTATTATCATCGGCACTGATTTTCAACATCGATACTTTTTTTCCACCGAAACCGGCATCAAGCGCACGTAAATCTTCGTTTAAAGGATTGTAACGGTAAATTTTATCATTGGCCGTAAAATAAAACACATTTAAACTGTTGCGTTGCCATTTGGTATCGGATGTGATAAGCGATGCACCTTTGAAAACACGTTTATACTCTGCTTTGATCTTTCTGTTTACTGAATCGAACTGGTAGGTAAAACCCAGCTCGTAAATGGTACCATCGGCAGCTTTAAAAAATGCATAATAAGTACCCGCAGGGCCCGTTTGCATGTAAAGCAGGTCCATACCGATGTTCTTAGGATCGAAACTTGTTCCTGCAGGATCGACTACATAATCTTTACCCAGATAACTTCCATCCCCGGCAAAAGTTACAAAGCCTTTGGTTTTGGTATCGAAAGCAAAGTAAAATGACCCAACGAATGAAAAATACTTCGACAGGCTGTAATCGCCACCAATTTCATTGGCAAATTTTCCATAATCAGGTGCAAAAGGTGCTGTTGAAGTTACCCCAACATACATTTTACCGTTTATCACACCTGTTGGCACAGTTCCCTGGTAAGCTTCAATATGACCAGGTACAATAGCGCCCGGAGGGGTAAAAAACTGATCGTTAAAATAGCTTTTCCGCAGTAGTGTACTGGCATCTAATAAGGGGCTTTTTTTAGTCTGATCGTTACACAATACCCAAAACTGCTGCTGGGTAATAGGTTGGTATGGAAGTGGATCTGCAAAATACAATTCAACTGGATGATCAGGCAAAGTTTCCTTATGGAAAGCATTGTAAATATCGGCAATAACCGTTTTATTATCAGGTTTTACAAACGATAGTTTGGTGGTACCATTATCATCGCTTAGCACAATTTTCCCTTTGGTAAATTCTGTACTACCCATAATATTAAATGGAATAGTATATTTTAATCCATTGCGTTTATCGGTAATAATCAATTTTGCGGTACGTAAACCCGGACCAAGATTATAAACAATCCGTAAGGGAAATCCCTGGTATACTGCTGCCCTTAACTCTTCCTGAACGGTAATTTGCCATTCATAAGCTAAATCGGTTGATGGATTGGCATCCGCGATTGAAATTTTCGGATTCAGGATTAGTGAATCGCCTAAAAGGGCAGCAAAAGTAGAGTCTTTAAATGCACTAAGTGTAGGTTCTGAAGGCGGGTGATAATCATAATTACCCAGATCCTTTTTACAGGCCGTATATAAACCGGCCATGATGGCCAGTATTAAAATCATTTTGAATTTCATCTTCATTTTTTTATCAACGGTTAGATAATAATCTGTTTGCCGTTCTCATCAACAAAAAAGTAACCGTTTACCAATGAAAAATATTTCAGGGTATAACGCTTGGCTGGTGAGGCCGTATTGTAGAAATCGAAGTCTTTGCTGCCATCAGTTTTCGGTGTTAACACAAAGTCTTTGCTGGGATTTTTGGTAATCCATGCAGCCGGGTCTTTTAAGAAAACACGGAAGTTTTCGATATAGTAAAGTGAACGTGGAATTTCCAAATAAGCATTGGGTTTAGACTGATCAACCAAATCTACAGTACCGGATGAGATTAAGAACAACTGGTGTTTAATACGTCCATACTCACCTAAGCTTGACTCCCAATATATCCACCAGCCCGGTTTTTCTAAACGGCTGGAGAATACCACTTTTTTACTGCGCAGCGCAAGCGGAAGGTTTGCCTGAAAATCGCCTCCACTTACTGTACTAATACCTAACCTCACCGATTTTATAGCCAGGGCTTCGTCGGTATTTTTAATGATTAATGGAATTTTAACCGTTCCTGAATCTGCTGGCAGGGTATAAAATGGCTTTAATGCTTCGTAATGCGTCCCCTTTACCGCTGTAGTAACCGAATCGACAACGGTTAAGGCAAACTGCCTGCTGTGCGATACCCTTGGTCCGGTAACCACAATAGGCACCCATAAGGTATCCTGGGCTAAACCGGGATTATACGCAAATGAATAGCTGAGCGTGGTGGTATCCTGATTACCATCTTTATCCAGATATCGCAGATAAACGTTATCATTAGCGATATACGGTAACATTTCGTTCTTTTTGCAGGCAAAGAAAGTGATGCTCAAAAGCAAAACATAAACTACATTTTTTTTCATCTTTTGTCTGTTAAGGTTAGTTTCTATAAGCTTGTTCATCTACCGGAAGCGGGAATACAAAAAGTTTATCCGATGGGGCATAAATAAAGCCTGAAGTGGTTATTACATTCAGGTTTAGCCTTTTGTGCATGTAAAAATTCTGACTTTCGCCATAAAATTCTTTACGGTATTCTCCCTCTAATGCGTTTATAAAATCAGTTTTGGAGATGCCAGCCGATAAAGCAGTACCTATGCCGCGGTGGATCCTGAGGATATTGAAATAATCCAGCGCCTTTGTTGCGTCTGTATCAAAACTGGCTTCGGCTGCAATCAGATACATTTCGCTTAAACGTAGCGCGGGCATTACCATTGGATGGAGGTTCTCAATCGGGCTTGAATTTACCACGTATTTTTGCAGGTAAAAACGGTCGGCAACATTCGCAGCCTTTACCAGCCTGAACCATTGTTTATAACGCCAGTCATCGGCCCCAACCGTTCCTAAATTATATGTGGCATTAATTTGGTCGGTAGTTGCAGAATAATCAGGATTGTCTTTTGCAAAAAGTCCGTTGGCCTGATCTATTGCTGCTTTAGATGCAAACCAGCCAAACAAAATTTCATTGTAAAAAATCCTGTCGCGCCTGGCTACATCGGCAGCAAAGAAATCTTCTTTAACTGTCCATGGGAATTTTAACGATTCAATTACTTCTTTGGCATTGCTTAAGCTATTGGTATTGTCTCCTTTATAGAGGTAAACCCTGGCCAGCTCTCCTGCAACAGCATAATAATTAATACGGTGTCTTCTATTCTGTAAAAACAATGAAGCATTTTTAAGTTCGGTTGTTTTTGTTCCGTTTGGATAACCCACCACATAAGAAGCCTGAATAATCGGATCGGTAGTTTTAAGCAGTGCCTTTGCCTGTTGCAGATCAGAAATAACCTGATCGACTACTTCACTCACCGTAGAATATGGTGTACTTTTAGTCGAAACCGTAGTTACATAAGGCATGGCCTTAAACGTAGGGTTGTTTTTGTAAGATGGCCCGAACATGCGCAGCAGATCGAAATGCATATACGCCCTTAAAGCAAGTGCTTCGCCTTTAATAATGTTATAATTACCATCTTTAAAAAGGTTTTTACGATCGTCGATTACCTCTAAAATCTGGTTTACGTTACCAATGCCTTTATATGCCCCAGTCCAGATGGTGCTGATCTTGCTCACCCAGGCCGGAACAGTGTAATCGAAAGCAGCGATTTTTTGTAAGGTAGCATCATTAAACTGGTAGTTCTGTGCAATTATATCAAGATTGCTCACCGTTAAATTGCCCCCATACAGATTGGTACCGGCAAAGCCTACATAAGCACCGTTTAATGCTTCTTTAAAACCTTCTTCAGTTGTAAAAAGCTCTTCCTTAGAAACGTCGGATTCTGGCTGGATATCCAAAAACTTTTTACAGGATGTAAAGGCAATGAGTGTGAGGATGATAAATAAGTATTTTTTCATTTTCTTAATGTTTAGAATGAGGCCAGCAATGAAACAGTTAAACTTCTGGCAAACGGATAGCTTGTACCCCTTTCCATTTCAATGCTCGAAGTCCTGAAAATATCGTTCAACGTTAAGGATGTACGCAGGTTCTGGAAGCCAAGCTTTTTGATCAGTTCCCTTTTAAAATCGTAAGAGAGATAAACAGACCTTAATTCCATCAGGTTATCTTTCTGTACAAACCTTGATGATACATTGGTAATCGATAAATCGGCAATGTTTTTAAAAAATGTCTGGTCGCCGGGTTTAATCCAGCGCTCATTTAACACCCTGCTATCCACATTAAAACGTGGATCGGCATTTTCGACCCGGTCAACCAGGGTTTGATTGTAGGTATAACCGCCAAACCGATAGTAGAAACTTAAACTCAGCATGAAATTGCGGTAGCCAATATTGGCCGATACATTACCTTCTGCTTTTGGTGCACCATCTGCCACCGGCATAATGTTTTTTACATCCCAATCGTAGGTAATTGATCCATCTTTTTTCACAAAAATCTCTTTACCGGTTTGTGGATCGATGCCCAACGACCTTACCGCATAAATAGAAGAAAGTGACTGTCCCTCATTATAGCGCAACAGTGGTGTAGACTGTGCTTTTTTATCGGGATTGGTTTGGTATTGATCGATTTTATCGTTTAAGGTTTTTAACGAGTTGGAAAGTTTCACCAAAGTGTTAACGTTGTGTGCCAGGTTTCCGGTAATGTTGATATTAAAATCTTTATTCCGGTAGGCATTTGCTGTTAAATAAAGCTCATAACCTTCGTTGGCCATATCGCCCAGGTTTTCTTTATAAGTGGTAAACCCTGTAGATGGCGAAAGATCGATATCAGTGATTAAACCTTTGGTTAATTTATAATAATATCGTGGCGAAAGCACAATGCGATCCTGAAACAATCCCAGATCGATACCTACATCATAAGTTTCGGTTTTCTGCCATTGCAAATTGCTGTTACCATAACCCAAAACCTGCGCACCTAAACCGGTAGAATACCAGTTGGAAGGATCGTACTGATAAATAGACTTTGATAAATAAGCCGGAAAAGAAACAGAACCTACAATACCCGTACTTGCTTTTATCCTTAACTGACTGATTACTTTAGAATCAGCAAGGAAAGCTTCGCGGTGCATATTCCATCCAATACCTGTTGACCAGAATGGGGCAAATCGTTTATTAGAGCCAAAGGCAGATGAACCTTCATAACGGAAAGAGGCATCCAACAGGTACTTATTTTTAAAAGAGTAGTTTCCGGAGAAAAATGCGCCTGCCAGCCTGTTTTCTGATACATTACCACCTGGAGCAGAATTTTCTTTGTAGATACGTGCAAAACCGATATTGGTAAAACGATCGTTAGAAAAGCCCTGCGCTTCAATCAGTTTATCGTCGGTACGGGCAGTTACCACATTTGTACCCAACACAAGGTTAAAATATTGATCTCCAATCTGCTTGTTATAACCTAAGGTTGCCTTTCCATCAATTGCCAGGCGGTCGCTTTCTACTAAAGTATAAGAGCCCTTGTTGTTTAACTTATCAGAAGCATAACTGTAAAATTGATTACTTAAAGGCGAAACAAACTTGTCACCCGAGGTTTTACTTTTGTTTAAACTGATCTGACTTTTAAAGGTTAAACTCGGGCTTAATTTCCAGTCGACAGAAAAAGCATCGATTAACTCCAGGTTTGAAGATTTATCAAAACTGGCCAGATTGCCTTCATAGAGTGGATTAAAAACATAAGTAGTTTTAATCTGATCATTTCCCAATCCATGTGTATCTACCTTCCAGTTGGCTATCTCCTGGATAAGCTCTCCATTTGCATTGGTTTTAGGGTAATACGGATTCATGCGTACATAAGTAGAAAAATCGCCATAAGGAGAATTATTACCATCTACCTGCGTAATGGTGATCTCGTTGCGGAACAACAATTTCGAGGTTGGATTATAGGTAAAATTCATGCCTCCACTGTAACGGTTACGGTCTGATTTGAGCATCACACCGGGTGTGGTTTCGTAGCGAAGGTCGACCCCATACCTGAATTTCTGATCGCCACCCTGCACATAAAGCGAGTGTTTTTGACGGTAAGCATTTCGTAATGCCTGCGATAACCAATAGGTATCTACCCCACTGGCCACATTTTTTAACCTTGCAAAATATTCGGCATCCAGCTGATCCTGATTATAAGCCGTGGTTAAACCGCCATCATACAAACCGGCCAATTTCTCATAAGCCAGTTTATCACTTGCATTTAAAACATGGTAATCGGTTAAATCAGGTGCATTTACACTCAGTTCGTAATTATAAGAGAGTTGTAATTTACCCGCAACCGGCGCTTTAGTGGTAATTACAATTACCCCATTCGCCGCTCTAGAACCATAAACAGCAGTTGCAGCAGCATCTTTTAGCAAGGTTACCGATTCGATCCTGTTGATGTCTAAGTCGGTTACCTTCTGCAGGGTAACTTCGAAACCATCAAGCATAAAAGCAGGCAGGTTATAATTGCTAGACAGGTTATTGCGGTCAAGTATATTTTCGGTATCCTCTATAGAAGGTAATGCTGTGGCACCCCTTACATTAATTTTGGGCAGCGCATTGGGATCAGAACCAAACAGGTTATTATCCAGCACTTTAAAAGATGGATCGAAACTCTGGATACTTTTTAACAAGCTCTGCGGATTGTTTTTCTTTAAATCTTCTCCTTTAATGGTGATGGCGTTACCGGTGTAGGTATCTTTTTTGATGGTTTGATAACCTGTTACCACCACATCGTTCATTTGGGTTAATTTGGCACTAAGCTTAATGTTCAATGCTTTTCCACCCGTGGCTTTTGCCTCAGATAAATCGTAGCCCACATAACTGAAAACCAGAATACTGCCTTCATCAACGCTCACTTTAAATTCGCCCTTATCGTTGGTTATACCCAGGCTATTTCCATTTTTAATAGAAATGTTAACGCCAGGAATGGTTTCGCCTGTAGTTTTATCAACCACAATTCCTTTTACTTCAACTTTTACAGCTGAACCTTCTTTAATAACAGGCAAATTCTCTTTATTGCTGATTACAATGGTTTTGTTAACGATATTATAGCTCAGGTTCTGATCTTTTAAAGCCGCATTCAATGCATCTGTCAGCGGTGCCTTAACTAACTCCACCGTTACATCAGGTTTATCCTGCAGCAATTGACCTTTGTAAAAGAAAAAATAGCCTGTTTGCTTTTTTATCTCTTTAAACACTTGTTTAAGCGAGGTTTTTCTTCGAGAGAGCGTTACTGTTTGAGAGAAGGTGGCTGCCGACAAATGTAGGGCGCCAACCAGCAGTAAAGTTGTAGTCAATTTCATGACCAATAAAAATTTAAGCTTTACCCTCCGCATGTCGCACACGGGGTTGTAAAGGGTAGTTAATTTCATACCTTTGTAATGAATGCGGTTAAAAAATAGCAGCTGGGTTTCGAAGCAAGCTGCTTGTCCAAATTTCTACCGGAAGCGTTGTCGCGCTTTCGGTTTTTTTTAAAGGCAGGATGTTAAATTTCTGGTAATTTTTTCATCATAAAGTTTAGTTTGTTTGTAATTGGTTGGTTGATTTTTTTCGGCTGTTTATAGAATAGCCATTCTTGTTTAATTTCCTGATACGGTAAGTACCTTTCCCCTTGCATCAATATGAACGTGGTTAAGTTCTAATATTTTAAATACCTCAGCCAGGTTACTGTTCTTTGGTATTTCGCCCACATATTTTTCTGATGTAATTTTGCCCTCATAAACTACATCCACATCATACCATCTCGAAATCTGCCGCATAATGGTCTGCAGATCATCATTATCAAATGAAAATATATTATTCCTCCAGGCCATTTCTTTGTCAATATCAACCTGTTGGTCGACAATTAATTTAGCTGTGCCGTTATTTAGTCTTGATTGCTCACCAGGATGCAGGTTAACACTGCCCGAAGCGTTGCTTACTTTTACCGCACCTTCCAATAAAGTGGTTTTCACAGCGGCTTCATCAGCGTAAGCATTGATATTAAAATGCGTACCCAGTACTTCAACTGTTTGCGCATCTGTTTTTACCCTGAACGGACGGGTATGATCTTTGGCCACTTCAAAATAGGCTTCTCCATTGAGTTCCACTACCCTTTCATTTTTAGCAAACGCATAGGGATATTTCAACGTAGTAGCTGCATTTAACCAAACCCTGGTACCATCGGGTAAACTTACCTGGTATTGTCCGCCCCGTGGTGTGGCAATACTATTCGAACCTGTAAGTGGTGCATTCGGGATTTCTTTCACCACATATTCAAGCTGACCGTTCTTTGCCTTACGGATCACAATACCATTCTGGCTGGCCACTTCACCATTTTTAGCGTCGTCTAAATTAACTATCGTTCCATCTGCCAAGGTTAATATTGCCTTATGCCCCCCCGGAAGAATATCTTTTAATTCTGTTTTGGCCGTTAATGGTACACTGTTGCGCCCAACCATAAAATAAAGTCCCATGCCAAGGCACAAAATAATACTGGCTGCAATGGCAACACGCTTCAAGATGATCATTCGGGAAGATTTAACACGTGGGCCTAACCTCTGCCAAACTTCCTCTTTACTATTTTCGATCGCGTGATGGTCTGGCGAGCCATTTTCAAAAGGCAATTGATGGTACCAATCTTCAATAACGGCATTTTCTTCAGGCGTACCAATGCCTGCCAGGTATTTATCTAAAAGATTTTTTGCATTTTTCTCCATTAAAAAAGAAACTTTGTTTGGATGATTACTATATATACGGCAAAGGGTATGCCTTGGGGGTATCGAAAAATTTATTTTTTTTTAAAAATAATTAAACCTGCAATTAAATCCGGGAAAAACAGATGCAAATATCGCCCTGCAGTAGATTATCGGTACGTTTTAAACAATAAAGTAACGTAAATAACGAGACCCAACCTTGATTTAAGAATTTTAAGCGCTTTTTTAACCTGTGTTTTAACAGTAAGTTCTGAAAGGCCGAGTTGGATGGCAATTTCTTTATGAGATTTATTTTCTTTTCGGCTTAAGATAAAAATTTCACGCATTTTGGGTGGCAATGCATTTATTTCCTGTTCAATAAGCATACTCATCTGCTTCTCGCGCACTAAATGATCAGTTTGCACATGATCCTGATCGATATAATCCTGTAAAGAGGCTACGTATTTGTTTTCAACCTTGCTGTGGGCAAACACATCCAGGATCCTGTTGCGTACAGCAGCATATAAATAACCTGATAAATTACCATCAGGTGCCACTTGCATGCGTTTAACCCAAAGCGACTCGAATAATTGATGAAGCAGATCTTTAGCTTCCTCTTCATCGTTTAAGCGTTTGCTGGCGTGGATAAAAAGTAAGGCATAAAAACGATTGTAAATTTCTGTAAAGGCCAGTTCATCACCTTTAGTTAACAAAAATGCCAATTCGCTATCAGAATATGAACCGTAAATACGCATAGAGATAACACAAAGATAATATAAATACAATCGGTTTCATTGCCATAATTGGCTATACGTAAATACGCTAAAAAAAATACAATTAAAGCCCTGTTTTTTGCGGGGCAGAATAACCTTAACTCTTTTGATGAGCTATATTTAATACTGATTCCAGCTGCTCATGAGCAACCTTAAATCGCAATCATTTCCCGAATCACCCTAAGCAGCAGCTTACCACGCCAATTGTAATAGAATAACGAGGGTTGATGATGATATAAAGCGCGGAGCGCCCCGGAACTTTTGATGAATTGGCATAAAAGCCACTTTATCAATGCAGGTTGGTGATAAAGAACCGAGATATTTTTTCCATATCCTGTTGGGCCTCATCAATATGTGCGTGTTCGGTTTTTACCTATATACAGACAATAAAGAATATTTCTTCTTTTTTATGGGGTATTAATTTTTATAGTGGTTTAAAAGCTGGCTGTGTTGAATATGCTTTACCATATAACTGGTCGGGAAAGATCGCTATCTTGGAATCAAAGCTGGCATCAACATATCTACCTGAAAAACAAAAAATTAGGAGCAAAAAAAATGGGGCAAAAATCTTCGAAAAAATCTTTGCCCCACTGGGGTCGACAAAGGTTCGGATAAGCAATAAATTTATTGATGATTTGAAGAGAATCGCAGAACTAGACACTAAGATGACAGAGTATGATGAGCTTGGAAGGTTGATGAAATTAAGAAAAGAAAGAGAAAAATTAATTCCAAAAGTTATAGACAAAAAGAAAAAAATCAGAGCTAAACGAAAATCGAGGCAATTGGCACTTAAGAAATGGATAATAAATATTTCTGATGATTAAATATCAGATGGATAAACCATATGCATATTTCAAGTTATTGATGGAGAAAAGCACTAACTGAAATCATTAATTTTATTATGGATGGACTTAAAGATATAATTTTAAAAACTGATTTATAAATTGCAACGATTCGTACTTTTGTAATTATTTAAACAATGAAAAAAAACAGCAGCTGCAATTTAGAATCTTGCTTGATGTGCAGGCATACCTTACCTGAGTGGCATGCTGCAATTGGTAGCCATAAACGAAATTTCGTTGCTAAAAAGGGCGAAGTTATTATTAAGGAAGGTGAACCTGTAACAGGCGTCTACTTTGTAACATCTGGCAACGTTAAGGTTCATAAACATTGGGGCGATAAAGAACTTATAATCCGTTTTGCAAATGATGGTGCTATTTTCGGTCATCGGGGAATTAGCACAGCCAACAACAGTTATCCAATTTCTGCAACGGCTTTAGAAACGACTTCTCTTTGTTATGTTGATATCGAATTTTTCAAAACCTCGCTTAAAGTAAACCACGATTTTGCTTACAATTTATTAATGTTTTATGCTGATGAACTGCAAGCTTCAGAAAAGAAAATGAGAAACCTGGCGCTAATGTCGGTAAAAGGCAGGTTAGCTATTGCAATATTAAGCCTCAAAGAACAATTTGGATTGAATAGTGAGGGTTTTTTAAACCTGGCTTTAAGTCGGCAGGATTTGGCGGCTTACACAGGCGCAACCTACGAAACAGTGTTTAGAACGATGAATGAACTGCTTGCCGAAGACCTCATCCATGTTAAAGATAAAATGATTGGCATTTTGGATGAAACTAAACTGCTGGATTTGAGTAATAAGTAAATGATGATTGGAGTAGTTTTATGCGGCGGACAAAGCTTAAGGATGGGAACCGATAAAGGTTTATTAAACCATCAGGATAAACTTTGGGCAAAATTGGCTGCTGATAAATTGACATCCATTGGTTTACAAGTTAAATTCTCTGTTAACCCAACTCAGGAAGAAAAATACAACAACTATTTTGATAAGGCGCATCTAATAACAGACACTCAATCACTCGATTTGAAAGGACCTTTGCTCGGGGTTTTGTCGGCCCATTTAGTAAACCCAAATGATGATTTGTTTCTACTGGCTTGTGATATGCTGTTAATGGAAACTGATGTTTTGGAGAAATTAAAACAAACTTTTGCTGCATCTAAGGCTTTCGAGGCTTATATTTTTATAAAAAACGAGCAGCAAGAACCATTGTGCGGAATTTATACTTCAGCAGGCTTGAAAAAAATATTGCTTATGCTTCAAAATGGTAAGTTGAATAAGCGTAGCATGAAGTTTGTTTTATCAAATTTAAAGGTTTGTGAAATTATTGTTGAGGATAAGGATTATCGTTGTTTTGATAATTTTAATTCTCATGCAGAGGTTAATGAACTATAGCACCATCAGCTCCGATTGCTCAACTCGCACAAAACTACCTTTATCTGCTTCACAGAGGCTACAACAATAATCCTCTGGTAAATTGTTAAAAGCTGTGCCTAGCGAGATGTTATTTTCCAGTTCTCCAAGCTGCTCATTGTAAACCGTCAAGCAATTGCTACATTGGTAAAGCACAATTTTGTCCTTGCTTGATAAATCTTCGGTTTTCGTATTAACTGATAGCTGGTTACTTTTTAAAGCCATTTGGCGCTGCTTATAAAATTTATAAACCGCTCGTCTAATCTGCTCAGGCAATATTAAACGTAGGTTGCCGCGACTAAAAATCTCTCCAGTACGTTCATTAGGATTAAAATCTTTTGCACAAAGAATATCGTAAACTGGAAATAATTTTATCTCCCATAAATGAATCACGTATCGTTTTCGGATTAAAATACTACTAAAAATTTCGCTCTTTTTTCGGATTTTAATGCCAAAGCAAATACCGAAAGTTCGGGTATCGTTAATACTTAAATGCTTAACCAAAAAATTCTTCAATTCCAGTCCTTCCAAACAATTATCTTCTACCTGAAAATTGAGTTCGTTTGCAGCATGGCGCATATTAAGTTCAAATTCCTCCAGTAAATCATTCCAGAGTTTTTTATCTTTTTCTTCGATGCCTTTTACCATAATGGTTTTCCATGAAGTGCAACAAAACTGACCAAGTTTGGTATCTAAACACAACTGGCATAGGCGTTTCAAAAAAGCTATACTAAACAATTCATCTCTACGGTAAATGCCCAGCCAATATTTATTGTTGTAACGGTTTAAACCTTCATAATAAGGTAAATTGAAGGTTGATAACGCAACGGGTTTTTCGGCAATTTTAAGTACAAAATCTTCCTGATTTAAATAGGCAAAAAGTGCTTCGCCATTGGCGGTTTCGTTATCTATAAATTGCGATGGATAATCCGTAATAATCTTTTCAATCGCCTTGGTTAGTTTTGCAATGTGGTTGGTGTAGCAAAGCTGTTTCCACTCGTAAATTACGTTGGTTTTTGGAAAACGGATAATTAAATGCCAGTAATGTTCCGCCTGCGATGATGCAATCCAATTAATATTCCCTGTAAGCATAGGCGTAAAACTCTGGTTGCTATCGCAAATGTTTACCTTCACTTTAGGCTTGTAATCAATATCATCCAGAATATCTTTATAAATACCGCCCGTTAACCAACTGTTGCGAATAAAAATTTCTTCCGATGGATAAGAACTGATAATATTTGGCGAATTATTATTATCAACTTCGTAAGCAATGCCCAATTTATCCAATTCAACCGTAAAATCTGGCAGGTTATAATTTACGGTATCAACCAATAATTGTTGGCGCAAACCGAATCGAACAAATGCAATTTTCGCCTTACTGGCTGCCACCAATATATTGTACAAATTGCCAGGAGAAATAATCCCGCCAGGAAAGTTGATGATAATTGTTTGGTCCATTTTTACGTGTTAATTAAGCCAAATTCTGCTACCGCCTTCGGGAAATTCATGTTCTCATGCCCTGGTCGGCAAAGTTTTAGCAAAGCAAATCTTTGTATGTCAGTGAGGTTTTTCCATTGGCTGATGGAGATTTCCAGATTTAACTCGGCCGATTTTTCCATCAGCATTTGCGGAATTTGCGCTAAGTTATTCCAAGCTGGTTGTGTATCTACAGCGAGTTCTGTTGCGCTTTTTCCGGTATAAATCTTAATCAGGTTGATTAGATATTTTCGATATTCAGCAGTTTCTATTGTATTGGTAATGGGCAAAAGAGCCAATTCTATTCTTTCCGTTGGATGAAATCGACACCATTCGCCAAGCTTTAGTTTTATGCCTGACAAATCCAGTTTAAAACGAACCACCATTGGAATACAGCGAACGTTTTCTTCCATAAAATCCTCTTCGAATTTAAAATATTCAATGCCTTCGAGGCTAATAAATTCAGATGGTTCCAGTTCTAATTTCATCATTATTTTAAATTTTATTCAGCCAATGCAACTTCTGGAGCTGTTTTTAGCACGTTAACAAACGAATCGAGAATAGCTTTAACTTCAGGGCGACAACTTCCGCAGCCCATTCCTGCACCTGTAAGCTGGCAAAGTTGTAAATGATCTTTACAGCCATCCTTTATTTTATTAATTAGATTGCCTTCCCCCACATTGTTGCAGCTGCAAACCGTTTTTCCAATAATTGGTTCGGCAGTTTTGCCACTTCTTAATAGTTGAAGCCTTTTTTCACTCAGCTCCATTTTATTTTCAATAAGGTTTCTAAACTCCAGAAACTCACTTTTATCGCCAACTAATATGGCGCCCACTAACCTGTCGTTATGTACAATGCACTTTTTATAATAGCGTTTGGCCTTATCAATAAAGGTAATTTCCTCGTAAGTTGGGTCGTTATCGGGTACTTCTGCCAAACCTAAGGAGCATAATTCCAGACTGTGCATTTTTAAAATATTCATCAGCAGGCTGCCCTGATAAAACTTGGCAATATCGCCACAAATAAACCTGGCCACAATTTCGGCCTGTTGCTCTGCCGCAGCGGTAATGCCATACATTTGCCCTTTAAATTCAGCAATTTCGCCAATGGCAAAAACATCCTGCTCGCTAGTTCTCAAATATTCATCAACCTTAACACCTCTCTTGCATTCAATGCCAGCATCCTTAATTAATTCGGTATTGGGTACTGTGCCGATAGCAATAATCAGCGATTCGCAATCGATTGACAAACCACTTTTCAGGCGGATGCCAGATATGTTTTTTTCGCCAATTACTCGGTCAATTTCATCATTATAAAAAATCTCGATGCCTTTACTAATCAGTTCTTCATGTAATAACTGACTTGCCAAGCCATCCAATTGCCTGCCCATCAACCGCGAAATCCGTTGAATCACACTTACTTTCGAGCCTGTTTCGGCAAGCGATGAAGCCAGCTCAATGCCCAATAAACCGCCACCCACAATAACTACTTTTCCATTAGTTGCAGCGGCATGTTGTTTAAAACTATCAGCATCATTTCGGCTTCTCATGGTAAATATACCATTAAGCGGCGGAATATCCTTTAGCATAAAAGGCCTGCTTCCAGTAGCTAAAAGCAAAATATCATATTGGTGGATTTTGCCCTTGCTATCAACAACCGTTTTATCAATTCTGTTGATTTTATCGATGCCTAAACCGCGATGGAGTTTAATTCTGTAATCAATTTCCTCGCTATCGCTCATTTTTATCAGGTTGTGCCACGGCAAAGTGCCAATAATATAATCGGGCAAAAGTACACGATTATAAAACGGAAAATCCTCCTTACTGAAAATCTCAATATCATCTTCACTATTTAAAGCCCTGTAGCTTTTTACAAAACCACAGGCACCTGCTCCAGCCCCAATTACAATTACTTTTTGCCTCGGTTTTTGATAAAGTTTTACCTCAACGGCAGTAAATTTAAAATCGGGTTCTTTGCTTTGTGGGTCAACCAGATTACTGGTTAAGTTATTTACCCGATTTAAATCGCTTTTTAAAATTTTGCCCCAATGCATCGGCATAAAAACAACTCCAGGTTTAATGTCGGTCGAAAATTTTGCTTTCAAACGAACATTTCCACGCAAGCTGTTCATTTCCACTACATCATTATCCTTAATATTTCTTTTTTCCGCATCTGCGGGATGAATTTCCAAAAAGGATTCGCTAATGTGCTGATTGAGTTTGTTTACTTTACCTGTCTTGCTACGGGTGTGCCATTGGTCTCTTATTCTGCCAGTGGTTAAAATCAGCGGATGCGCTGGCGTTAATGGTTCCGATTGATTTTGGCCATCAAAAGAGATGATGTTTGCCTTTTTATCAACCGTAAAAAACTGATGATCTTCAAATAATCTTGCCGTTCCAAAGGCTTTTTCTTGTTTGGGATAAGGCCATTGAACGGCTCTTTTCTCTTTCAGAATTTCATAATTCAATCCGCTGATATCTATATTCGTACCTTCCGTAAGTGCGGCATGTTCATCGTAAATGGCTGCAGCATTCTTAAAATCGAAACCTTCAAAACCCATTTTATGAGCAAACCTGCAAATAATTTCAGCATCAGGTAAGGCTTCGCCAGGCGCTTGTATCACTTTGCTTAAATACGAAATGTAACGCCCGGCATTGGTCATTGTGCCTTCCTTTTCTGCCCATGCTGCTGCCGGCAAAACCACATCGGCATATTTTAGGGTTTCAACAGTATTGCTAATATCCTGCACTACCACGAACTTTGCCTTTTTTAAGCCTTCTTCTGCTTTTCTAACATCGGGCAAACTAATTAATGGATTGGTGCATAAAATCCAAATTGCTTTCAGCTTCCCGGTATTCAACTCATCAAACATTTCGGTAGCGGTAAGTCCAGGTTTTGGCTGAATGGTACCCAGAGGGATTTGCCAGAATTTTTCTACCTCATTGCGGTGACTTTCATTGTTTAAATTTCGATGAGCGGGAAGCAGATTGCTTAAGCCGCCAACTTCTCTGCCACCCATTGCATTCGGTTGGCCCGTAAGCGAAAAAGGTCCGCTGCCAGGTTTGCCGATATGTCCAGTAATTAAATTGAGGTTAATGAGCGATAAATTTTTGTTCGTACCGACCACGCTTTGGTTGAGGCCCATTGTCCACATCGTAATAAAACCATTCGCATTGCCAATAAAAGAAGCTGCCAAACGGATGTCGCTTTCCTCAATTCCACAAATATCGGCAGCATCTTTTAACGAAGTTTCGAAAACAGTTGACTGATATTTTTCAAAACCATTAGTGCTTTTTGCAATAAAATCAAGGTCGATATGTCCATCTTCAATTAAACATCGGCCAATGGCATGATGCAAAGTAATATCCGTACCAGGATTAAGCTGTAAATGAACATCGGCAAGCGAACAGGTTTGTGTTCTGCGTGGGTCGCTTACAATAATTTTCAGGTCCGGATTTTTCTCTTTCGCGGCCTCTACCCGTCGCCACAAAATAGGATGGCACCAGGCAGGGTTTGCGCCAGCCACGAAAATACAATCGGCAATTTCAATATCATCATAACTAATGGGAACGGTATCTTCGCCCAGACTCATTTTATAACCCACAACCGCACTGCTCATACATAAGCGGCTATTGGTATCGATGTTGTTGCTGCCGATAAAACCTTTAATCAATTTATTTACAACATAATATTCTTCGGTTAAACATTGTCCGCTGGCGTAAAATGCAACGCTATCTGGACCATGTTTTGCAATTAATGCCTTAAAAACCATCGCTGTGCGTTCCAATGCCTTACCCCAACTCACTTGTTGTAATGGCATATTTTTATTGTACCTCATAGCGGGATAAAGCAATCTATCGCTTTTATCGTTCGCGGTGTAATGCAAATTCATGCCTTTGCTACACAACATTCCTTTGTTTACGGGATGGTTTTTATCGCCCTCAACAGTAATGCGTTCCTGATTATCTTTACTAAGTACAATGCCGCAGCCAACCCCGCAATAGCAGCAGGTTGTTGTATTATTGGCAAATGTGTTGTTTTCTGTATTCAAGATAATCAGGAATAAGTTGTGTTTAAATTAGTTACCTGTAGCAAAAGCCAGTTCTTCTATTTTTGACTTCTTTTGAGCCATTACCGTTCTGAAAATAAAAACAGCAACGCCGATTCCCAGAATGATATAACCCAATAATGTGAAGGCGGAGGTATAATTTATCAAGTCTTTTTGAACCGTCTGCCCGTTTTCGATCACGTTTTTGGTTAAGTGACTGGCTTCTGATTTAAACATGAAAGCGATGAGCATTGCACCGATATTGCCACCTGCACCTACAATTCCTGCAACGCTACCTACCGCAACAGGGTTGATGAAGGGAACCAAACTGTAGGTAGCACCGTTGGCCATTTTTAAACTCAGGCCAAAAACAAACATCATAAAAATAGCCATCCCGATGTTGCCAGATTTGGCAAACCAGATTAATCCAATACCTTCAATTAGTAGTAAAATGGATAAGAGCAAAGTTTTACCATCAAAGCCCCAAACTTTGCCAATTTTATCGGCAACAATGCCGCCCATTGGTCTGGCGAAAATATTTATCCAGCCAAAAATACCAGCTACCAAACCTGCAATAGCGATGGTTGCACCAAAGGAGTCGGTAAAGAAGATTGGCGCAAAATTATCAACAGTAATTTCTACACCAAAACAGGCGGCATAAGCAATGGTTAAAATCCATGTTCGGTAATCTTTTGCAGCAATAAGAAATGTGTTTTTGCTGCTTTTAATGGTTTCGTCTTTCAGGTTTTTGAAATCTCCTTGTGGACTATCCTGAGTGTAACGGTAATACAAAAATGCACAGACTAAAAGCATAACGCCAGGGAAAATCATCGCATAACGCCAGCTATCTGCAGAACTGCAAAAGCCTAAAGCCGTTAATGCTGATGCAATTAGTGGCATAAATACGTTCGCTGCACCACCACCTGCATTGCCGAAACCACCAGCGGTGGCGTTTGCTGTGCCTTTAATATTTGGCGCAAACATGATGGAGGTATGGAACTGTGTAATTACGAATGATGCACCGATTACGCCAATGGCTAACCTGAAAAGTAAAAATGAAGTGTAAGATTGGCTGGTGCCGATAAGTAAAACTGGAAGGGCACAAAGTACTAGTAGCCAGGTGTAAATAATTTTAGGGCCGAATTTATCTATCAATCTTCCGATTAAAAGGCGGGCCAGGATGGTTGCCGAAACGGATGCGATTTGGATATTTCCAACCTGGTCTTTTGTGAGATGCAATTGTTCTCGGGCTATTTTCATTAATGGTGCCATCCCGAACCATGCAAAAAAGCAAAAGAAAAAGGTAAGCCATGTAATGTGAAAGGTTTTCATTTGAACACCTTTGAGCGAAAATATATTTAGTTTATCGAGTGGTTTGTTGGTTGTTTGAGCTGTCATGGGGATTGGTTTAGATTTTAAGGTTGATTTGAATTAAAATTTGTAACCCAGGCCTGCACCCAAGTTCCATTCGCCGTTTTTGGCCACTGTTTTAGCATTGTAGTAAAAAGGTAACTGCACTGCAAAATGATGAAACACTGCGGTTAATCCGAAGCCTAAATTTGGTGTTACTAAACTGTTTTTAGTAGCTCCAGCAGCAACTTTATCTTCCTTAAACCTAAGTGTTGGAAGCAAGCCAGCAGCAACTGAAAATGGTTTTTTAGTAAATTTTACACTCGGCCCCGTACAATTGATGTACGCACCATTATCTACATAACCTGCTATGATTGTTCCATCAAAAAGGCTGAATTTTGTTTGTGCTTTGGCTCGAAATGAAAGCAAAGCTATAGCAAGGCAGCTTAAAAAAGCCACATAATTGTTGATTTTCATAATTTTAAGTTTAGTGTTAAGCGGTTAAGCTGCTAAGCATTTAATGCAATGTAAACCGTTCCGTTTTCTACTTTTACGGGATAGGTTTTAATGGCACATTCATCTCCACTCAAACATTCGCCAGTTTTTAATGAAAAATTCTTTTTATGGAACGGACAAGCTACCTTAGGTTCATCGGTAATGGTTCCAATCATGCCTCGGCTTAAAGCCATTTGTTTGCGGTGCGGACACTCATTTTGAGTGGCGTACCATTCATTTCTTCGGGTAAAATAGAAGAGCGCAATTTGCTCCTCACCATGTTTTACGCACACCCCTCCGTTTTCTACTGCATCCTCAACACGACATGCGGCTAACCAATTTGTTGTTGTTTCTGCCATAATTGTTTGGTTTTGGTTGATAATTTGTTGGTTGATTTTATATTTGGTTAGACTGATTTCCATTCCGGAGTGCATTTTTGCCCACGCATCTCTACAAATTCTATTGTTGGGTCTTTTTCTTCTGGCGCATTAACAAAGTGCGAAAAGCGTTTTCTAATGGCGGGATTTTCTACCGCTTCTTTCCATTCGCATTTGTACGTATCTACTAATCTTTCAATTTCTGCTTCCCATTTTTCGCCCATGCCTAGGCTATCGTTAACTACCACATTGCGTAAATATTCCATTCCGCCTTCCATTTTGTTTAGCCAGGTTGCGGTTCGGGTTAATGGGTCGCCTGTGCGGATGTAAAACATTAAAAAACGGTCGATGTATTTGATGCAGGTTTCGCTGTCTACATCAGCTGCAAGCAATTGAGCGTGTTGTGGTTTACTACCGCCATTGCCGCATACATATAGGTTCCAGCCTTTTTCTGTGGCGATGATGCCAAAATCTTTGCTTTGTGCTTCCGCACACTCACGAATGCAGCCGCTTACCGCAGATTTAAATTTGTGCGGCGCCCTGATTCCACGGTAACGTTCTTCAATACGGATGGCAAAACTTACGCTATCGTGCAAACCAAATCTACACCAGGTGCTTCCAACACAGCTTTTCACCGTTCTTAAACCTTTGCCGTAAGCATGTCCGCTTTCAAAACCAGCAGCAATTAATTCTTCCCAGATGATTGGCAAATCGTTTAGGTGTGCGCCGAACATATCAATTCTTTGTCCGCCTGTAATTTTGGTATATAGGTTATATTTTTTGGCTACTTCGCCAATTACAATTAATTTTTCGGGTGTAATTTCTCCACCCGCAACCCGGGGAACAATAGAGTACGAACCACCTTTTTGGATATTGGCTAAAAACCTGTCGTTACTATCTTGTGCGGTATCGTTTCCTCTTTTAAGAATCATTTCGTTCCAAAGACTTGCCAATAAGGAAGATACTAAAGGTTTACAGGTTTCACAACCGTCAGATTCGCCGAGTTTATCCAAAACTTCATCGTAGCTTTTTAGCTGATGGATGTGAATCAGGTCATACAATTCCTGGCGGCTGTAATTAAAATGTTCGCAAATTACGTTTCGAACATATTTGCCTTGTGCTTTCAGGGTGTGAAGCATCAAATCTTTTACCATCGGCATACAGCCACCGCATCCAGTTCCTGCTTTGGTACATTTTTTAATGCTATCAATTGTTTCGCAACCTTGTTCGGTGATCGAATTGCAGATATCTCCTTTGGTAACGCCTTCGCAACTGCAAATTAATGCAGCATCTGGTAAGCTTTCGATGCCTGCGCCAGCTTGTTCGCCGCCACGGCTGCCCAAAATCAACTCTTCAGGATTTTCGGTTAGCACAATTCGGTTAACACTGGTTTGCAACAGCATGTTGTATGCTGTTGCGTCGCCAATTAAAATACCTCCTAAAAGGTACTGCCCGTCATTACTAATGTTTATTCTTTTATAAATGCCCTTATGTTTATCTTCAAAAACGATGGTTCGGCAATCTGGCTCGTTAATAAAAGGGTCGCCGAAACTGGCTACATCAATGCCTATTAATTTGAGTTTTGTGCTCATATCAAAGCTTTTGAAAGATTTGCTTTGTGCGCAAAGATTTGATGCCAGCACTTCCGCCATTTCATAACCTGGGGCAATCAAGCCGTAAATCATTTCTTCAAAAAGGGCGCATTCGCCAATGGCAAAAACGCAAGGGTCGCTGGTTTGCATTTCGGTATCTACAACAATTCCGCCTCTTGTGCCAACGTTAATGCCGCATTGTCTGGCTAGTTCATCTCTTGGTTTTATCCCTGCTGATATCACTAGCATATCAATTGCCATTTCGCTGTCATCGCTAAATTTTAATCCACTGATGCTGGTATCGCCTTCAATGCTACTCGTGTTTTTGTTGAGGTGTATTTGCAGGCCTAAATCAACCAACATCGATTTCAGCATTTCGCTTCCAGCCAAATCAATTTGTCTGGGCATTAAGCGAGGTGCAAATTCGATGATGCTGGTTTCTTCTATACCCAAATCTATTAAGGCTTTGGCTGCTTCTAAACCCAATAAACCACCTCCAATTACCGAAGCTTTTTTAGCATTTTTTGAATAGGCTGAAATTAAATCAAGGTCTTCGATGGTGCGATAAACAAATACGCCTTCTTTTTCTATTCCTTTAATATTAGGTACAAATGCTGCAGAGCCAGTGGCAAATACCAGAAAATCATAATTAAAACTTTCTCCAGATAATGTAAAAACGGTTTTAGCCATTCTATCTATTCCAGTGACTGGATTGTTTAAGTAAAGGTCAATCTCTTGTTCCTCGTACCAAGTCGCTGTCGACATACAAAGATCTTCAGCTGTTTTGCCATTAAAGTATTCACTTAAATGAACCCTGTCGTAAGCTCGTCTGGGTTCTTCTCCAAAAACAATTAATTTAAATGAATCAGACTTAGATTTTAGCTTTTCGCAGAATTTGTATCCTACCATGCCATTACCAATTACAATTACTTTTAATTTATTCATGGTTTTTAAGTTTTTTGTAGTTTTGAATGATTTTTTCATTAAAAAATTATAAAATTTCAATAGATATAATTTTCAAAACTCATTTATCATTAATTTTTTAAAAATAAAACTATATTTATTAATATTTATATGATAATTGATATCCAAATATATGTTTTTGTTTTACAATTTTTATAAAAACATGATTTTTATCATAAAATATTGTAAATATTAATAATTTTTAATCACTTTTATAAATAAATAGTTATTTCGTTAAAAATAAACAGATTAAAATGGAAGATTTTGGACTTTTTATAATGGGTGCGGGTCCTGGAGACCCAGAATTATTGACAATGAAAGCCTATAATGTATTGAAAAGAGCAGAAGTTGTGTTATACGACAATTTAAGCAACGATAAATTACTGGAAATTGCTCCAATTGGCTGCAAGATGGTATATGTAGGTAAAAAACCTTACGAAGGTTGCACTCCTCAAGAAAAAATCAACGAATTAATTGTAAAATATGCCAAAAAACATAAAATTGTAGTCCGTTTAAAAGGCGGCGATCCATTTATTTTTGGTAGAGGATTTGAAGAATTGCTTTACGCCGAAAGCCACGGAATTGAATCTCAATACATTCCAGGGATTAGCAGCATGCAGGGTTCGGGTTTTATAGATGTTCCTTTAACGCACCGTGGCATTAGCGAAAGCGTATGGATTATCACTGGAACTAAAAAAGACGGAAGCTTATCGAATGATTTGTCGTGTGCGATGAAAACTTCGGCCACCGTTGTTATATATATGGGTATGCGAAAACTTGCAGAAATTTCAACAGCATACAAAAAAGCAGGCTTAGGTTCTACGCCATCGGCAATTATTCAGCATGCTACATTGCCACATCAAAAACAAGGCACATGCGAAATTAAAGATATTCAGGAAATGGCTTTAAGAGAAGGCTTGGCTTACCCTGCAATAATAATTATCGGCGATGTAGTTAAAGCAAGAGAAATCGTAGCTGCACAGCATTATCCATTACACAACAAAACATTGAAGATAACTGCGTAATATGTTCTTTGATATCTTCCTTTTGGTGACGAATCTGTACCGTCCTGAATTTACTTGTCATCTAGTCTGATACGGGTTTTCCTTTGTAGTTTATTAAAGGTAAAATTTCCCCAAAAACGATCAATTTTTCGAGTTAAAATGAAAATAGTTGATTAGGCTTTATTTTTTTTAACAGTATAAATCAATTATGTTGGGTATTTATAAACTAAGGGTAGGAATATTTTATCAATTCTAAGCTTTGAAGTTTGTTGCTTAAAAAAACTATTTAAAAAAGTACGGTATCCCTAAGGAATACCGTACGATTGGGTCGACAAAGGTTCGGATAAGCAATAAATTTTTAGCTGATTTGAAGAGAATTGGGGGTTCCGCTAAAAGTGGCCACTGGTTTTCATCCATCGTGGCCATCTTTTTCGGCCTATATTGTTCACTAGATTTCGCTTGAAAGTGGCCACTCGGCTCATTTTAAGCGGTTTTAAGCTTCTGAAAAGCGGGGCTGGACTCGATGATTGTTTCGCCTAGAGAAACCGAAATGGAGATGTTCTAATGGCCTTAAAATCAAAAATTACGTTTCTTATTCTGATGTGTTTTTAAACATGGGCTGATTTGTCTCAAATTCTGTCCTGGAAGGCCGTTTTTCTTGCAAAACCATCTTCTGTGGAGGATTGAGAGAACAGATGTAGGAAAGATAGATTGGGAAATGAAGGTAAGGAATCTGGGAAGATTGGATATATTTGGCTCAGTCTTTACGATTCCATCAAGACCGGATGGTAAAAAGCTGGGTGCACAGTTTGGAATGAAATCTGGTGCACACTTTCAGCGAAATCCCCACACTTGCGCTTCGTGGCTGTTTGAAATGCCCTAAGTGTCACCGATCTTTAAGTGGAAGTTCATCAAAAGGAAAAAACAAACACTTCACTTACTACCATTGCACATCTGCTTGCGGAATCAGGTACAGATCCGAAAAAGTCAATGAGGACTTTACAATTGAACTCCTAGCCTACCTACCCAGGAATGGTTATGAAGAGATTTTTATCGAAACTATATCTGATGCATATCATAATCAGGTTGGTTCCATTTTGGATGAACGAAAAGCATATTCAGCACAGATCAGAGAATGCAACAAGAAAATTGAGAGAGCGAGGGATTTATTATTGGATAATGCGCTAGATGCCGTGGACTTTAGAACAATAAAAGTAGAAGGTAATGAAAAAATCGTCATACTCGAATCGAAGCTGGCAGAGCTAAATACTAAAAATAAAGCTGTTTTGAATATTAAACCGATAGCTGAGCGAGCGATCAACAATTTAACCAACCTGGATTTATTTTATGAAAATTCAAGTGTTGAGGGCAAAAGATATCTTATAAGTTGTCTTTTTCCGGAAAAAATGGAATACAATGGCGACCGATATCGAACACCCCAGGTTAATGAAATTGCCCAACATATTTACCTGAAAAACAAAGAGTTAGAAGCAAAAAAAATGGGACGAAAATCTTCTGAAAAGACCTCGTCCCACTGGGGTGGCTGATGGGGCTCGAACCCACGACCCTCGGCACCACAAACCAATACTCTAACCAACTGAGCTACAGCCACCGTGTTTTTTGATGTCACAAAAGTACGACTTTTAATATTCCTTGCAAATATTTTTTCCAAAGTTTTTACAACAAATTTTTAATTCCTTAACATTCAATTATTTGAAATTGAAAAAAAATTTCAGCAACAGATAAAACAAGCTATTTTGAAGCTAAAAACATAACTTTACTGCGTTTATGATCGAAATTTATACAGACGGAGCAGCCAGCGGCAACCCAGGACCAGGTGGCTGGGGTACCATTTTAAGGGCAGGACAACATTATAAAGAATTAAGTGGTGGTTTTAGGATGACTACGAATAACCGCATGGAGTTATTGGCTGTAATAAAGGGATTAGAGGCTTTAAAAAGTTTAAACCAGGAGGTAACCGTTTATTCCGATTCGAAATATGTGGTTGATGCCGTTGAAAAAAAATGGGTTTTTGGCTGGGTAAAAAAAGGTTTTAAAGACAAGAAAAATAAAGACCTTTGGATGCGTTTCCTTGAATTATATAAACTGCACAAAGTGAAATTTATCTGGATTAAAGGCCACAACGATCATCCGGAGAACGAGCGTTGCGACCGTTTAGCTGTTTTTGCTTCACAAGACAAGCAAAATTTAGCGATAGATACTTTTTTTGAAGTGGAAAGAAGCAAGGCGCAGCTTTAGTCGAGCCCACCGATTACATTTAAATCTTCCAGTCTGGCTTCTGCCTTGGCCTCAACCGAAATTGATTTTGCGGTGTAAAGCAGCATCATTTCTTCCGCTTTTTCCACCATTTTTTTGGAGCCGATAAAAATCGGAACCCTTTGGTGCAATTCCGTCGGCTGGATTTCCAGTATACGTTCGAAACCTGTACTTGCCTTGCCCCCGGCCTGTTCTATAATAAAAGCCATTGGGTTACATTCGTACAAGAGCCTTAATTTTCCGTTTGGAGAACGCGAGGTGGTAGGATAGATATAAATTCCTCCTTTTATTAAATTCCGGTGGATATCGCCCACCATGGAACCGATGTAGCGCGAAGTATAAGGGCGTTTTGTCGCTTCATCCTCTACCTGGCAATATTTGATATATTTTTTAACGCCATCAGGAAAATGCACATAATTACCTTCATTTACAGAGTATAGATAGCCTATTTCGGGTATTTTCATTTGAGGGTGGGAAAGGCAAAATTCGCCGATGGATGGATCGAGTGTAAAGCCGTTCACTCCTTTTCCGGTAGTGTACACCAGCATGGTTGATGAGCCGTAAATAATATAACCTGCGGCTACCTGTTGTGTACCTTTCTGCAGCACATCATCGATACTTGCCCTGCCATCTACCGATTTTCTGCGATAAATGGAGAAAATGGTTCCCACAGCAACGTTTACATCTGTATTAGAAGAGCCATCCAACGGATCGATGCAAACAATATATTTGGCATTCTGCGAAACAGGCGATTCGATATGGATAATTTCATCTTCCTCTTCGGTAGCTACGATACAGCATTCACCCCCACTGGTTAAAGCGGCAATAAACTGTTTATCGGCATAAACATCTAATTTTTTCTGTTCTTCTCCTTGGATATTCGTAGTTCCCATATCGCCGAGAATGTCAACCAAACCAGCCTTATTAATTTCGCGGTTTACAATTTTTGCGGCAATGCCAATATCCCTCAACAATCTCGAAAGTTCACCTTTGGCATAAGGGAAATCTGCCTGTTTTTCTATAATAAATTGTCCTAGTGTTTTAACGCCACAAACCATACTTAGTGTATATTTTACATTATCTACCCGATAACTCTATAACCTCTAAGGTATGAATATTTTCGTCAGTAATGCAAAATCTGATCAGTGTACGCACCTTGTGCCAGCCATGTTTTCCCGCTGCACCGGGGTTTATATGCAAACATTTTATTTTTTCATCGAACATTACTTTCAAAATATGCGAATGCCCGGTAATGAATAATTTAGGAGGGTTAGTGTATATTTCTGGTTTTACAAAAGATGAATACCTACCCGGATAACCGCCAATATGGGTCATCCAAACATCAACCCTTTCGCAGCTAAATCGATTTTGTTCCGGAAAGGCTGATCTGATTGCTCCATCATCTATATTTCCGAACACCCCACGCAAAGGCTTAAATGCTGCCAAAGGTTCGGCTACATTGGGGCCAAAATCTCCGGCATGCCATATTTCATCCACCTCATCAAAATGTTTAAAAACGGCATCATCCAAAAAACCATGGGTATCAGAAATTAATCCTATTTTTTTCATTTTGTAAAGTTAATACCCATTGTGTTTTACACCTTTATTTACCGTTAAATTATTTTAAGTTCTTTTAAAACCACTGTAAAAAAGATGTTTTTTAGCTTAAACGACAAACAAAACCCGATAAATCATCATTTTTTATTTATAGGATATTATCATCGGGTTCAGATCCTGATTAATCCCGATGAACATGTTTTCTTCTAGTTTTGCCTCACCTGTTTGAACGTTCCGTTAGGCTGTATAAATGAAACGGAAGAAGCTTTTGATACGCCTTCTTTTTTCTCGAATTTTAAACTAAAGCCTTTTAGATTTTTAAAATTAAAAGTATCGTTTCCTATTGAAATGGTTTCATATTCAGGCTGACCGGGCACTGAAACAAATAAAATCTTGCCTTTTAAATATACCTTGGCGAGTCCCTTTTCGCCGTAAGTACCGGTATAACTTTCTAAATCCGCAGCACTCAACTCAACAGTTCTTGGTTTGTATGAAAAAATGGCTGGTTTCATTCCCCGCTCAAGCGGAATACTGACCCCTTCAATTTTGCCGTCCTGTCCGCTGATAAAATTAAAGCGCAGATCACTTTCTGCCGTGTCAATTTTTCCTTTTTTATCGATACCGCTGATGCTGAACACATCATAATGATAGTGCCTAAGTAAAAGCTTCTCTTTTCCCATCATGGCAAATAGCGAATCGTTTTTAAATGATACATTGATCACGCCATAAGCAGGGTTGTCAAACAGGCCATCGTAATCTTTTAAAGGATGTGAAGGTTTGGTATTTAAAACGTGGGTATTTTCAGCTGTCTTTTTTGTTGCCTTTTCTCTTTCTTTCGCCTCTTTTTTTGCTTTAATCGCTCTACCGTTCCAGTCGATGTTTTTTAGTTCCAATACCCTGTCGGCAATGCTGCTGTAAACAATTTTGGGAACATTAGATGTATTCTGATTGGTTAAAACCACAATACCTATTTTATCTGTAGGAAAAAAGGATACACTTGCCGAAAAACCATTGATGTTGCCCCCATGCTCTACCATGTAATGCCCACGGTACGAACTGATCATCCAGCCAAAACCATAAGTAGAAAGGTAAATATCCTTATCCTCTTCGGGTAAACCGCCCCCATCACCATCTGAGAACTTGCAGCCTCTCGTATATAAGAGGTAGGTAAAATCTCTTTCCCTTTATAAGATCCCCCGTTGATCCACACTTTTAACCAATGGGTCATATCGTTAACACTGCTATTAATGCTTCCGGCCGGCCCCATTCCATCTATATTAAAATAATCGATCTTTTCAATAACGCCTTTATTGTTTATGGTATAGGGTAATGAAGCATCATTATCCTTTTCGAATTCAAAAATACTGGTATTGGAACGGCTCATTTCCAGTGGATCAAAAAACTTTTCTTTTATATTCTGCTCCCAGGTTTTTCCGGTCAGTTTTTCAACAATCATGCCCTGCGCCAAAAACATAAAATTATTGTATTGCCATTTTTCGCGCACAGCAGCAGTTGGCTCCATATAACGCACCCGCTGTATGATGCTATCGCGGTTGGAAGTATTAAATACGAACCACGATAAATCATAACGTGATAAACCAGTGCGGTGGCACATCATATCACGAACGGTAATCTGGCTGTTCATATTATCATTATAAAACTTTAACTGCGGCAAATAAGAGGTCGCAATGCCATCGAAAGATAGCTTTCCTTCTTTTTGCTGCAAACCAATGAGTGCAGAGGTAAATGATTTAGTGCTCGAGCCGATAGCAAAAAGGGTGTTCGGTGTAACCGGTTTTTTGTTTTCGACATCGCGGTAACCAAAACCTTTACTATAAATTACCTGATCGCCTTTTACCACCGCTACTGCAAAACCAGCCACCTGCTGATCTTTCAAGATCCTGTTTAGCAAAGTATCGATCCCAGCCAAAGGATCGCCAGTTTTTTGTTTTTTCGTTTGTGCAAGAGAAGATAGTGCTATTAAACATAGCAAGAACACATTAAGAATACGTTTCATTTTAATTTAGGTGAGATTATGCCTCCTAAATTACAAATGATAATGGCTTTATACTTGAAAATGCATAATTTTCAGCTATTTTCTTAATAAGCGAGAAAAAAATCCTTTAGTAGAGCCTTATATTCTTGCGTATGCTCCTTTAAAGATTCGTAAATATTAAAATCACTTTCTATCAACAGCGTTGTGCCTTTTTTCAAACAGATAATCTGCCTGAAAGTTGGTTTATTTTCATCAGAATGGATATTGATCCGTGCAGCAAGCGATAAATTATATTGAGATGCGATACAGATCACTTCATCAGCCTGTTTTACCGGCAAAATAAGCCAGATCTGCCCGTCATCAGCCAAAAGCCAGTTCGATTTTTCAACCAATAAACTAAAAAAATCTTCACCTGCATGCCTGGCGATGCCTTTTCTAACTTCTTCGTTTTTTAGATCATTTACAAAAAATGGTGGATTGGAAACAATCAGATCAAATTTTTCAGGATGGTTATATTGTTCAATTGCGGTATGGCTAATACTTAACCGCTCACTAAAAACTGACGATTGAAAATTCCTCCCCGCGGTTTCAGCAGCTTGTTTGTCTATTTCCACCGCATCTATAACTGCATCAGGAAAACGTTGCGCCAGCATCAAAGCAATTACCCCCGTTCCTGTTCCGATATCCAGTATCCTTTTTGGCGACGGATGGGTAACTATTGCACCAAGCAATACCCCATCGGTATTAATTTTCATCGCGCAGCCTTTTTGGTCTACTTCAAACTGCTTGAATTTAAAAATACTCATCTTATTTTTTAAAACCTTAAACCAATCCTTATTGGAAGAAAAATGGATTGGTGAACAAACCTGAACCCGGCCTTGTACTGAAGGCTCAGTTTCGCCCCTATCTTATGTTCAACTCCACCACTAAAATCAACAACTGTTGCAGTAGAACCGTTTGTATATTGATTATTAATATGACTTCTTCCTATCTTCAGGTTAAATAATGGAGAAATTTTAGCTTTGGTTGTGATATACTCCAAATCGCCAAAAACAGAATAGCCATTAATATGCTCATAATTTAAATAAGACACACCTAAACCTAATCGAAGGTTATCCCTAAAACTTACTCCATTAATAAAGCTTAAATCGATACCATTAGGCTTTCCATTAAGCTGATAACCTAACCAACCTTCTCCAACATCATACTTTATGGGCCTGGAAAGGAAAAACTGATATCCAGCCTCAATTTTAGCGGTATATTTAATTTGAGATTGTGCATAAGTATTGATTGAAGCATAAATCAATGCACAGCATAAGAGCGTTTTTTTCATTTGAGCGTTATAATTTTAATTCTTATATATTTATTTTTCGTAAAGTTCTAAAGGTAAACCATCCGGATCAGCAAAAAAAGTAAAGCGTTTATCAGTAAATTCATCAATACGGATCGGTTCGGTTACAATCCCATGTCCACTTAAACGCGAAATCTCCTTTTCAATATCCTCAACCTCAAAAGCCAAATGACGTAAACCTTGTGCTTCTGGTTGCGACGGCCTCACAGGAGGATTTTCAAAAGAAAAAAGTTCGATCTGGTAAACACCATTTACGGCCAGGTCTAGTTTATATGATTTCCTTTCTGCACGATATGCCTCTGCCAAAACCGTAAAACCTAATTTATTGACATAAAAATCTTTCGATTTTTCGTAATCAGAACAGATAATGGCAATGTGGTGGATTCGAAGCATAAAAAGTTAATGATTGAATGGCAAAATGATTGAATGAGTGAATTAACCGGACAAAGTTGCAAAATATCCACATTAGTTAATTAAAATTCTTTTATTCGACACTCACTCATTCTAAATTCTCTCATTCAATCATTATTTTTTGACATTCAATCATTCAAAATTCTCTAATTCAATCACTCTACTACACCTGTTTTTTCATATAAAAAAGCTATTTTTGCAACTTCAAAAAAAAAGCATGATTCATTTCTTCCTTAGTCAATCGCAGGCGATTTTTGTTCTACAAACAGACAAAGCGCTTTCTACCACTGATATTACTAAACTCGAATGGTTATTTGGCGGCGCCAAAATCTCGCAGGAAACAGCTCTTAAAGGCTTTTTCGTTGGACCAAGAGCAGCAATGATTACTCCATGGAGTACCAACGCGGTGGAGATTACCCAGAATATGGATATGCAAGGCATCATCAGGATTGAGGAATTTAAGCAGGTTGACGAGAATTTTTCAGATTATGACCCAATGCTTTCTCAAAAATACGATAAACTTGATCAGGAGGTTTATACCATCAACATCAAACCTGAACCGATTTTAGAAATCACCGATATTGCGGCTTATAATAAACAAGAAGGTCTTTCTTTAAGTGATGAAGAAGTTGAGTATTTAAACACCTTAGCACAAAAACTAGAAAGACCTTTAACCGATTCTGAAGTTTTTGGTTTTTCACAGGTAAATTCAGAACACTGCCGTCATAAAATTTTCAATGGTAAATTCGTAATTGATGGTGTAGAACAGCCTACTTCTTTATTTAAGCTGATCCGTAAAACCTCAGAAGAAAACCCTAACGATATTGTTTCCGCCTATAAAGATAACGTTGCTTTTATAAAAGGCCCGAAAGTGCAGCAATTTGCACCGAAACGTGCCGATGAGCCCGATTATTATACCACAAGCGATTTCGAATCAGTAATTTCCCTAAAGGCTGAAACACACAACTTCCCAACCACAGTAGAGCCTTTTAATGGTGCTGCAACAGGTTCGGGAGGTGAAATCAGAGACCGTTTAGCTGGCGGACAAGGATCATTGCCTTTAGCCGGAACAGCAGTATATATGACAGCCCTTTCTCGCCTGGAGGATAACCGTCCATGGGAAAAAGGTGTTGAAGAAAGAGAATGGTTATACCAAACCCCGATGGATATCCTGATCAAAGCATCAAACGGTGCTACTGATTTTGGAAATAAATTTGGACAACCGCTCATTACAGGTTCGGTTTTAACTTTCGAACACGAAGAAGAAGACAGAAAGTTAGGTTTCGATAAAGTAATTATGCTTGCCGGTGGTATCGGTTACGGTAAAGCCAGCCAGGCGCAAAAACTTAAACCACAGGAAGGCGATAACATCGTTATCCTTGGTGGCGAAAATTACAGGATTGGAATGGGTGGTGCAGCAGTTTCATCTGCAGATACTGGTCAACATGGTAGCGGCATTGAATTAAATGCCATCCAGCGCTCAAATCCTGAAATGCAAAAACGTGCAGCAAACGCAGTACGTGGCATGGTAGAAAGCGATCATAATTCGATTATTTCTATCCACGATCACGGCGCAGGCGGTCACTTAAACTGTTTATCAGAACTGGTTGAAGAAACAGGTGGTTTAATCGACTTGGATAAATTACCTGTTGGCGACCCTACCCTTTCGGCCAAAGAAATTATTGGTAACGAATCGCAGGAAAGAATGGGATTGGTAATCGGTAACGAGCATATCGAAACTTTACAAAAAATTGCCGACCGCGAACGTTCACCAATGTACACCGTAGGTAAAGTAACCGGCGATCACCGTTTTACTTTTAAATCGGCAACAACCGGTTTAAAACCGATGGATTTAGAATTGGCAGCTATGTTTGGCAGTTCACCTAAAATCGTAATGGACGACAAAACCATCAACCGTAATTACGAAGCTGTTACATATAACAACAACGAATTAAATACCTATTTAGAGCAGGTGCTTCAACTAGAAGCTGTTGCAGCTAAAGATTGGTTAACCAATAAAGTAGACCGTTGCGTGGGTGGCCGCGTAGCCAAACAGCAATGTGCTGGCCCGTTACAATTACCATTGAACAACTGTGGTGTAATGGCTTTAGATTTTCAGGGAAAAGAAGGTATTGCCACTTCGGTTGGTCATGCACCACTTTCAGCCTTGATTGACCCGGCTGCTGGTAGCCGCAACGCCATTGCAGAATCGCTTTCGAATATCGTTTGGGCACCTTTAAAAGATGGTTTAAAAAGTGTTTCACTTTCTGCCAACTGGATGTGGGCCTGTAAAAACGAAGGCGAAGATGCCCGTTTATATGCAGCTGTAAAAGCCTGTTCTGATTTCGCCATCGATTTAGGAATCAACATTCCAACCGGAAAAGATTCGTTATCGATGAAACAGAAATATAAAGATGGCGATGTAATTGCGCCAGGTACCGTAATTATTTCTGCAGGTGCCAACTGTGATGACATTACCAAAGTGGTTGAGCCTGTATTGCAGAAAAATGGCGGATCTATTTATTACATCAACCTTTCTAACGATACCTATAAATTAGGTGGTTCATCTTTCGCACAGATTTTAAACAAAATCGGTACAGAAACCCCTGATATTAAAGATGCCGGTCAATTTAAAACGGCATTTAATACCCTTCAACAATTAATTAAGGAAGACAAAATCCAGGCTGGACATGATATTGGCAGTGGTGGTTTAATTACTACCTTACTGGAAATGTGTTTTGCTGACCGCAATTTAGGTGCATCGATCGATTTATCTTCATTGGCAGAAACAGATAGCATTAAAGTATTATTTGCAGAAAACATTGGTATCGTATTCCAGGCTGATGCTTCGGTTGAAGAAACCTTTGCACAAGCTGGCGTTGCTTTCCATAAAATCGGCGAGGTAAATACTTCAGCTAAATTAGAAGTTAAAAACGCTGCAGACAGCTTCAGTTTTGATATCGATCATTTACGTGATGTTTGGTTCAAAACTTCATACCTATTAGATAGCAAACAAACGGGTAATGGATTAGCAAAAGAGCGTTACGATAATTATAAAAACCAGGTTTTAAATTACACTTTCCCAACGCAATTTGATGGTAAAAAACCTGTAATCGACGCCAGCAAACCACGTCCAAAAGCGGCCATTATCCGCGAAAAAGGAAGTAACTCAGAGCGCGAATTGGCCAATGCGATGTATCTGGCAGGTTTTGATGTGAAAGATGTGCACATGACCGATTTAATTACTGGCAGGGAAACTTTGGAAGATATCCAGTTTATCGGCGCTGTTGGTGGTTTCTCTAACTCCGACGTTTTAGGATCGGCAAAAGGCTGGGCCGGAGCATTTTTATACAACGATAAAGCAAGGGTAGCCTTAGAGAAATTCTTTGCCCGCCCTGATACTTTATCGGTTGGGGTTTGTAACGGTTGCCAGTTATTTGTAGAGTTAGGTTTAATTAATAAAGACCACGCAGAAAAACCTAAAATGCTGCATAACAAAAGCGGTAAACACGAAAGTATTTTCACTTCGTTAACTTTACAGGAAAATAACTCTGTAATGTTATCAACCCTTGCCGGAAGCACTTTAGGCGTTTGGGTATCACATGGTGAAGGAAGATTCTCGTTACCTTATACAGAAGATAAATATAAAATTGTAGCTAAATATGCTTACGAAAGTTATCCGGCAAGTCCGAATGGCTCAGATTATAATACGGCAATGATGTGTGATGAAACAGGCCGTCACCTGGTAATGATGCCGCACATTGAGCGTTCATTGTTCCAATGGCACTGGGCAAATTATCCGCAAGGCCGTAAAGATGAAGTTTCGCCATGGATGGAAGCCTTTGTAAATGCACGTATGTGGATTGAGAATAAAGCATAATAGAAATGGAAGATGTAAAATGGATGATGGAATTAAAAACCATCATCCATTTTTTGTTTAAACACATTCATCATCTCGAGCGGGACCGATAGCTATCGGGTCCACTGCGGGCTAACCGCTATGTAGGGTTTATTAAACAAAAGCCTGTTCTTCGGCATACCGGCCTGTTTCTGCGTTCGCAATAAACCATTAATAGCATTACCAGCCTTGCCACCTAAACCCGACCGAAGTGAAAAACCCGCAGCCTGAGGTACGAAGGTGAGGATTTGAAACAAAGGGCGGGACTGCAATTACAAAAAAGTACTGTTCATGCTTTCCAAAAAAGCAACAATAAAACCACTAGAACAAAAAAACGGCCCGGGCATCGCCCAAACCGTTTCAATTTACCTAACTCAACATCTCCCTAAAAACCAAGAGCATTAATTAGAAAGTCTCCCCATTACCCATTTTCCATCCCACATCTTCCATCCCATCATATTCCCTGAATGTCTTTTCTAACCTCTGTTCTCCAGCCTTTTCCGTATTTCTTATCCATAAAAGAAGCCACTACTTTATTGTAATCTTCAAGTGAAATATTTAAAGGCATTACACATCCAAAATCCCGGTAAGCAATGCCATACTTCTTTTCAAATATTTCCTGCCCTTTAACATAAGTAGATACAATACCACCGCGGAGCAAAAATTTCACATTTCCGTTTTTTAAATCAGTATTGGCCAGTTTAATGCTGTATTGTTTTGAAGTATCTACCGGATTTACAACCTTCGCACTTAAATAAGCAGCTGAAAAACAAGTAAACAATAATATTAATAGGGACTTTTTCATATTCAGCAATTTTAATTAGAAATCTGGAAGTTGATCGCCATATTATACCTCACACGTACTGGTGTACCTTTATTTTTACCTGGTTTCCATAACGGTGATTTTTTAATCACTTTCATTGCTTCTTCGTCGCAACCAAAACCGATTCCTTTAATTACTGATACATCAGTGATGGAACCATCTTTCTCTACTACAAAACTCACAAACACTTTTCCCACTGCACCTTCTTCCTGCGCTCTTGATGGATACCTTAAATTACGCTCCATATATTTAGACCATGCTTTGGCACCACCGGTAAACTCTGGATACTCATCAACACCACCGTTAATATAGATATTTGTATCTTCTCCTTTTCCTTCGCCCTCTTTAGCAGTTCCTGTTCCATCACCATTACCTTTATTATCTGTTACCACCGCGCTTGGAGCTACAATACCTTCCTGTGTTTTGGTACTAATCACCGCTAATTTTATATCATCCATTGTTGGCGGCGGTGGAAGTTCTGTTTTATTAACTACTACAACCTGTGATGGAAGCGCTATCGTTTTAACTTTAACCGGGTCAGCCTTTTTAGGCTCAGGCTTTTCTTCCGGTTTAGGCAGATCTTGTTTCATCTGGTGGATAACATTATCTAACTTAACTTCAACTGCCGGCGTTTCAACTACAATATCTTTTGGCGACAGCTTCGCATAAATCAACGGAGAGAAACAGGCAAGTACAAATAAACTACCTGATACAAAAAGTGCCTTGGTCATAATCTTTGAAGATTTAGATCTTAAATCATAAGCACCATAGTTTTTGTTGCGGTTTGCAAATACAAGATCGAGCCACTCGGTTTTGTATACGTTAATAGAAGAGTTGAACATAGTTTTAAAGTTTTATAGGATGATGCAACAAAATCATCGATTCCATAAACCATTTAAAAAATCTATTTTCTTTACAAAAAATGAAATTTTTCATCTGAAAAACATTTTTTTATTTCATTTTCAGTAAAATTCACATATTTCTTGCGATTGTTTTACAAAAATTAATAAAATATACTATTTTTGACAAAAAACATAACAAATTAATGAAAAGCTTAAGAACCATCGCATTAAAAGAGGCTCAAAATAGAATTTCACCTGAAGTTAAATCTCCTTCGGCGAAAATTTCTGATTTTTACGGCTCGAATGTATTTGATAAGAAAAAAATGAGAGATTTCTTATCTAAGGACGTGTATGAAAAATTAATTTCATCTATCAACCAAGGTGAATTAATCAATTCTGACGATGCTAACCAAATTGCTACAGCTATGAAAGCCTGGGCAATGAGCGCTGGCGCAACGCACTACACGCACTGGTTCCAGCCATTAACTGGTACAACTGCCGAAAAACACGATTCGTTTTTTGAGCCAAGCGGTGATGGTGCTATCGAAAAATTTGCTGGCAGCGCATTAGTTCAACAAGAACCAGATGCTTCAAGTTTCCCTAACGGTGGTATCCGTAATACTTTCGAAGCCCGCGGTTATACTGCATGGGATCCTTCTTCTCCAGCTTTCATTATGGAAAGTAAAGCAGGTAAAACACTTTGCATTCCTACAGTTTTTGTATCATACACAGGCGAAGCCTTAGATTATAAAGCGCCATTATTAAAAGCATTAGCTGCACTTGATAAAGCTGCTGTTGATGTATGCCAATATTTCGATAAAAGCATTACTAAAGTAAATGCATCATTAGGTATTGAGCAAGAATACTTCTTAGTTGATGAGTCATTATTCAACGCCCGTCCGGATTTATTATTAACCGGTCGTGCTTTGTTCGGTCACATGTCTGCTAAAGGCCAACAATTAGAAGATCATTATTTCGGTTCTATCCCTGAGCGCGTATTCAGCTACATGGTAGATTTCGAAAACGAAGCTTTGAAATTAGGTATTCCATTAAAAACCCGTCACAATGAGGTTGCGCCTTCTCAATTTGAGTGTGCACCAATTTATGAAGAAATCAACCTGGCTATCGATCACAATCAATTATTGATGGATTTGATGGAGAAAGTTGCCCGTCGTCACCATTTCCGTGTATTATTACACGAGAAACCTTATGCAGGTATCAACGGATCAGGTAAACACAATAACTGGAGCTTAATTACCGATACTGGTAAAAACTTATTGGCACCAGGTAAAACGCCTAAAAACAACTTAATGTTCCTTGCTTTCTTTGTAAATACAATTAAAGCGGTTAGCGAGCATGCAGATTTATTACGTGCAAGTATTGCATCGGTAAGCAACGATCACCGTTTAGGTGCAAACGAAGCGCCACCTGCAATTATCTCTATCTTCTTAGGTTCTCAACTGAACGATGTATTAGATGAGATTGAGCACTCACGCATCAGCAAAAAAATCAAAGAAGATAATGCACTTTGGTTAGGTATTCCTAAAATCCCACAGATTTTGTTGGATAATACCGACCGTAACCGTACTTCTCCTTTCGCCTTTACAGGTAACAAATTTGAGTTGAGAGCTGTTGGTTCATCAGCAAACTCTTCTGCTCCAATGACGATCTTAAACGCGATTATGGCTGAGCAATTGGTTAAATTTAAAACAGAGGTTGATAAATTGATCAAAAAAGGTGATAAAAAAGACATCGCTTTATTAACAGTGATCAAAAAATACATCAAAGAATCTAAAGGTATCCGTTTCGAAGGAAATGGTTACAGCCAGGAGTGGGAAGATGAAGCTGCAACACGCGGTTTATCAAACATCAAAACTACGCCAAAAGCTTTAGATGCTTATTTAACTGAAAAATCTGCTGAGTTATTTGCTTCAACAGGTATTTACAGTGCACGTGAAATTCATGCCCGTCATGAAATCATGTTAGAAAACTTCTACAAAAAATTACAGATCGAAGCACGTGTAATGGGCGAAGTAGCTAATACTGCTATTATTCCTGCTGCTATTGCTTACCAAAACTCTTTAATCGCAAACGTACAAGGCTTAAAAGCAATTGGTGTAGACAGCAAAGTTTCTATCGATATCGTTAAAAAACTATCTGAGCATTTAGAAATTGTAAAAACCAATATCGATGCGATGTTAGAAGAACGTAAAGTAACCAACAAAATCGAAGATACCCGCGAAAAAGCGATCGCTTACGATGAGAAAGTTAAATCTTACTTCGATATCATCCGTTACCACGCTGATAAATTAGAGCAGATTGTTGACGACAGCGTTTGGCCTTTACCAAAATTCAGAGAATTATTATTCATGAAATAAGAAAGGCATAAGCTAAAAGGTTTAAGGCGTAGGGTTTACTCTACGCCTTTTTTTGTTTCAAGAAATTCGTCATTGCTATAAGGGTTTTTCAGCCGACAAAGCAATCTTAATGCTCTCTGTAAAAAACATTTTTACCTTTGTTCTCTGTGTCTTCGTGGTAAACAAACTTAGGTGATCTTAGTTAGTTAAACATTTTTTTTTGGAAAGCAATCCCTGTGCTCATCGGTTAAAACAGCCCTGCTTTCCTTCCTGCTACAATGGCGCTGCCAATTTTAATGTTGCTGCACCAGCATCCATACAATCAGGTTTATTTTAGATAGGCCTGTGCAAGGGAAAAATCTGCCACAACGAGCAATCCTAAATGTCCTAAGCCCGATTGTACGAATGCCGTTTTATAACTTAAATGTTTTTTTTTCGATAGCTTTAAAACGGCAGCAGGAAAAGCGGGGCTGCAAACCGCCATGAAATGACAACTTTCGCTTCCAAAACCTTTTTCAATTTTCTTGTTAAAACAAGCCTTGTGCAGGGAAAAACCTCTGACAATGACTCACAATTTACCATCGACTCCCGACTTCCGACTCCCGACTTCCGACTTTCTAACTTCTCCCCTTTTACCTTCCACCTTAAAAAACTATCTTTGCGGCAACATGAGTGATAATAGGTACAATCAACGCGGCGTTTCTGCCTCAAAAGAAGATGTGCACAATGCCATCAAAAACATCGACAAAGGAATTTTCCCTAAAGCGTTCTGCAAAATCATCCCCGATATTTTAGGTGGAGATGAGGAATATTGCAACATTATGCACGCCGATGGTGCCGGTACCAAATCTTCTTTAGCTTACGTTTACTGGCAAGAAACCGGCGATATTTCGGTATGGAAAGGCATTGCACAAGATGCCATTATCATGAATATCGACGATCTGATCTGCGTGGGTGCTACTGATAACATTTTACTATCCTCAACCATTGGCCGGAACAAAAACCTGATTCCCGGCGAAGTGATTGCTGCCGTAATTAACGGAACCGAAGAAATTTTGGCCGATTTACGCGAACAGGGCATCTCCATTTACTCAACCGGCGGCGAAACCGCAGATGTAGGCGACCTCGTGAGGACTATTATCGTCGATTCTACCGTAACCTGCAGGTTAAAGCGCGAAGACATCATCAGCAACGACAACATTAAGCCAGGCGACGTAATTGTGGCATTAGCCTCCTACGGACAAGCGACCTACGAAACCGAATATAATGGTGGCATGGGATCGAACGGATTAACCTCCGCCCGTCACGATGTTTTTGAGAAATCTGTTGCCAATACCTATCCTGAAAGTTTTGATCCGGCCGTTCCTTTCGACCTGGTTTTTTCTGGTCAAAAGCAATTGGCCGAAGAAATAGAAATCGAAGGTTTTGGCAAAACTACAGTCGGTAAACTGGTATTATCACCTACCCGTACTTATGCCCCGGTAATTAAAAAGATTTTAGAAAGCTACCGCAGCCAGATTAATGGCATTGTACATTGCAGTGGTGGCGCACAAACTAAAGTGTTACACTTCATCAATGATGATATCCACGTCATCAAGAATAATTTATTCCCTATTCCACCGCTATTTAAATTGATACAAGAGCAATCGGGCACCGATTGGAAGGAAATGTACAAGGTATTTAATATGGGCCACCGCATGGAGCTTTATGTTCCTCAAGAGATTGCAGATAGCATCATCGAGATCTCAAAAAGCTTTAATATCGACGCTCAGGTAATTGGCCGTGTAGAAAGAGGCAATCAGAAACAGGTAACCATAGAAAGCGAAAAAGGTACTTTTGTTTACAATTAAGAAATAATATACATATTAAAAAAGGGTCTGAAATAAAATTTCAGACCCTTTTTTTATGACCTTTCTACAAATTTGTGGAAGGGAAATTATTGTCCGGCAGCTTTCTTTTTCTGGCTAATGAAATCAGTTTGTGCTATCAAAGATTTAAAAAAGGCAATCGGTTTATTAAAATCCGATAAACACTCATGTCCTGACTACAATAATTTTATCCGTCACAAAAAAAAGCTCCCGATTTTCATCGGAAGCTTTTCAAAATTATTTTTTAAAAGCTACAATGCAGCTCTTAATCCAAATTCAGAAAGTGCAAAAGTGTATTCTGCCAACGTTACATTAGCAGCATCCTGAGCAACAATAATAACGCTTGTTCCTCTTGATTGCGAAGTAACACCGTTACTTGTTGTGAAAAGGCCCTTGCCTATTTGACTTAAATTAAATGTGTAGGTAAGTCCCCAAACAATATTACTAGCATTTCCATAAGCACCAATTGCAGTAACCACTGGTGCACCAGTAATAGGCGATGCAGTTGCAGCTAAAGAAACATTTGAAGCTGTAAAAAGCTGTGTCCTAACAGAACTTGTATTTGTTTGAGTATTAGCCAAGTAATAAACAGTTAATTTAGGAATTATTTTTGATGGAAAAAGTTTCTCTCCAACAATATAATTAAGCGTTACAACGCTAGTTCCTACAGTACCTGTAGCCGATATAGCAGCACCTTTAGCCAACTCAATAGTTGTACCACCTGTACCCGAAACTTCTTTTTCAGCATTAGGGTCTTTTTTGCAAGCGTTCATTGATAACACAATAATGCTAGCCGCAACCATAATTTTTGATAATATATTTTTCATTTTAATCAATTTAAAAATTTACAGCCTTAGTTGAAATTATAACGTACTCCGAACTGCATGTAGTAAGTAGACAAAATAGTTTGTGAAGTTCCAAATGTTTCTCTAACAATATCACCTTGGGTTGCAGCAAGTCTGAATGTAGGCTTAGTTGTAGGGCTGATAGATGAAACGTTCTGAGGAACAAGAATAGCAGAGTTGTTTACAAAGTTTACATTACCCCATTTACGGTTCAACAAGTTACCTACGTTAAAGATATCAACTGTAAATTGAAATGAATTTTTAGATTTTCCGTAATTTCTGAAAACTTCCTGGGTTAACCTAAAGTCAAACTGATTTCTCCAAGGAGAAGTTGCTGCGTTACGCTCAGCATACTCACCTTTATGTTTGCTTAAATATTTATCGTTCTCAATATAATTCATGAAGATATCACTCTGCTCTTGAGCAGTATATCCTCTGGCATACCCTGTAGTTCCTGTAGGAATATTAACAAAGTTAATCTCTGAAGCATCACGAGGAATATAGATCAAATCATTTGTTTGTCCATCACGGTTAAAATCTGCGCTGTAGCTATATGAGAATCTTCCTTGTTGAGATCCTGAGTAAAACAAAGAGAACGATGTTGCTAAGTTCTTCAAGTACTCTTTTCTATAAGAGATATTAGCAATAACACGGTCAGGATTTAAGTTTGAAGAATAACTTAATGTTGGGTTATTAGCATTTGTTGAAGTAAATGGAATAGACCACAAGTTTAATAATTGGTCACCACTTCCGTCACCATAGTTACGTTGATCAGATCTTGTGTAAGCAACCATTGCAGATAAACCACCTTGAAATTGTTTAGTTAACTGAGCAGTTGCTTGCCAGTTATATCCACCTTTAGCATTTGTCATTTCAACAACATTTAAGGCTGAAGTACCAGTAGTACTTGGAATACCGGCAGCTGTCATATTTACTACCTGTCTGGCATTAACAGTACTTCCGTAGAATGGTCTGTTATCAGGATAACCTGGAATGTTTAAAGCGGTAGGCGTTTGTAAGTTTACATTCTGACCAACAGCTACATTTAAATCTTTACCATAAATACCTTCTAAGGTAGCTACGATTCCACCAGGCAATTTAAAATCTACTGCTAAACTTGATTTCCAGGTTTGAGGAAATTTCAAGTTACGTGATAATGCACTGATTGTTCCAGGGATACTTGTTCCGGCAGCTGGAGCAGTTGCAGATGTTAAATTTGGAGCTATACTTGGATTAAAGAATGGAGTATTCGCTTGTCCAGAGTATACTTGAGTAAATTGTAATAAACCAGCATCACCAGATTGAGAAACAATCCATACAAAAGGAACACGACCAGTGAAGATACCTGAACCTCCACGAACTTGTAATGAACGATCACCCAATACATCCCAGTTAAAACCAAAACGTGGAGAATAAGTTAATTTAGCTTCTGGTAAAACTCCAGTATCAATTTTCTCGCCATTAGCAAAAGTTTGCGCAGCAACTAAAGGATGGGTTTTAATTTCTGAAACATCAGGGAATGTTGCGCGCTCGAAACGGATACCCGCAGTTAATTTTAAACGATCAGATACCGTAAACTCATCTTGCAGATAAGCTGAGTATTGAGCAAATTTAAAGCTTGGATATGCTTGCGAACCATCAGCAGTTAATGGATAAGTTACAGAATACTGTAATGGTTTAGCGTTGTTATAAAAATCAGCATAAGAAGCAAAAGTGTAAAAACCTGTTCCGAAACGTTGGAAACCGTTTTTAGTTGTGCTGAACTCAGCTTGTACGCCTAAAGTAATGTTGTGTTTACCTAAAGCCAAACTTACATCATCGCTGTAAGTGTAACCTTTAACATCCCTTAAGTTTCCATAAGTAAATGGTTCGTAACCAAATGTAGTTAAAACGCTACCAGCTGATGTTCCGCTTTGAGTGTTATTTAAGATATCAACCAAAGGGAAAGGAGAACTATCTGAAGTTCTAGGGTCATTTTGGTGAGAATAAGTAGCACGTAAAACGTTAGTAACTTTACTTCCGAAATTTGAGTTTAACTCAGCTACAGCAGAATATAAGTTTGCTGCCTGGTAATAATTTGAATTAGAAAAGTTTAAACCAGCATTGGTTGCAGTTCCTGATCTATTGTTACCATAACCTAAGTTACCAGTTACACCAGAACCAGTTACTGATGTACTTGCAGAACTAGGTGATTTACTCTCAACCTGGTTATAACGAACACTGAAACGGTGATTTTTAGTAATGTTCCAGTCTAAACGGGCAAACATTTTTTCGTTATCACTGATATTTGAATAACCTTGATAAACACCTGGATCGTAACCATACTTAGAAATTAAAGTAGATTTAAGTTGGTCAAGATCTGAAGCAGTTGCAGGAGCAACTGTTGATACACCACTATTATACGGTAAACCTGGAGTTGCAGCAATTCTGTTATTTCCTGGTTCAACTGTATGTTTCTTCTCGTAGTTAACAAAAAAGAACAATTTATCTTTTACGATTGGACCACCTAAGCTGAAACCATAATTTTTCTCATCTAATTTCTGAATAGATGTAGCAGGAATTCTATATGTTTCGCCTATTCTTTTTCCTTGTTGCTCTTCGCCACGCATGGTATAGAAAGCATTTCCAGAAAAATCATTTGTACCTGAACGGGTAACAGCTGTTACCGATCCACCAGTGAAACCTGATTGACGAACATCATAAGGCGTTACATTAATAGAGATTTGCTCTAATGCATCAATAGAAATTGGAGAACCATTAGCTGGAATGTTTTGGCCAATACCAAACTGGTTGTTGAAGTTAGCACCATCTACAGTAAAGTTGTTCGAACGATAGTTACCCCCACCGATTGATGTACCGTTGGCTTGAGGTGTTAAACGGGTTAAATCGTTAACACTACGTGTAATGGTTGGCAAAGTTTGAATCTGTTGTCTGGTAATTACAGTATTTGCACCAGTTTTATTAGAGTTCATAATAGCATTGCTACTTTGACCTACAACTTTAACTTCGGCAAGTGTTGAACTATTATCAGTTAAAACTAAATTTAATAAATAAGGCTCACCTAATTTTAAATAAAGTTCAGTTTGTTTTTCTGGTCTGTAACCTACAAAACTAACTTCAATGGTATAAGGACCGCCAACCCGCATACCTCCGATGGTAAAACGGCCATCGTTGTTTGTAGATACAGAATAAACAGTCCCAGTTGGTGTATGTGTTGCTTTAACACTTGCACCAGGTAAGGCGCCTTTGGCATCCTTAATTGTTCCTGTCATTGATGATGTGGTTACCTGTGCATTAGCACCAACAGTAATACCTACAAATGCAACAATAACCAGTACTAATCTTAAAAGTAAAGATTTCTTCATACTTTGTTTTTTAAATGTTTTTTGTTGTTGAATAATAATCTAATAGGGATTTTATTGCTGCAAATGTCCTAATAAAATTTAACACATTTTAACATCCAATGTTAAATAATTATTAAGTCCGGCAAAACTTTTCAACATTTAACACATATTGCATGGATTATAACTTTCAGTTTATCAATACATTGATAATAAAGCTAAATTTTTAATAACGAAACAATCAGTTGATTATAATTTAAGCATAAAACCTATGTTAACATTGGTATTTTTCAAATAATATATATTAACACCATTTTTTTACCCATAACATCCCGGTTATTTAACTTTTTGTTACCTAACCAATATATTATTCTGCAAATCAACTTGATTATCGCTATTATTTTAGCATAAAATATTCAAAGCAATATTCATTCATTGTAATTTTTAAAGGCTATCTCAACATTGCCCTATTCAATTGACATTTTTTTTTTAGTTTTGAGGGATTATTAAAGGAGCAAAACCTTTAACTTTTGTAGTGCGGGGGTTTACCGTACAATGTACCAGAACCTTAAGATTACAGATTAACACAGAACAATTAAAAAACAAATCTCTTTAAAATTAGATATGAACCGTCCATAACTAAACATCTGTAAAATGATGATCTAATTATGGTAAGCTCCATCTGAAAGATAAATAACAAATTAAAAGAAACAGATGAATTACGACGTTATTGTTTTAGGCAGCGGCCCAGGTGGTTACGTAGCTGCAATCAGAGCTTCTCAATTGGGACTAAAAGTTGCCATTGTGGAGCGTGAATCATTAGGTGGTATTTGTTTAAACTGGGGCTGTATCCCTACCAAAGCACTTTTAAAAAGCGCTCAGGTTTTCGAATATATCAATCATGCTGCTGATTACGGAATTACTACTGCTGGTGCAACAGCAGATTTTGCCGCTGTTGTAAAACGCAGCCGCGGTGTTGCCGATGGCATGAGTAAAGGCGTTCAGTTTTTAATGAAAAAAAATAAAATTGACGTAATCATGGGAACTGGTAAAGTTAAACCAGGGAACAAATTAGAAGTTAAAGGTGCGGATGGTTCTCAACAGGAACTAAGTGCTAAAAACATCATCATTGCCACAGGCGCGCGCTCAAGAGAGTTGCCAAACCTTAAACAGGATGGTAAAAAAATTATCGGCTACCGCCAGGCAATGGTACTTCCTGAATTACCAAAAAGTATGGTAGTGGTAGGTTCGGGCGCTATCGGTGTAGAATTTGCTTATTTCTACGCTACAATGGGCACCAAAGTAACCATTGTTGAGTTTATGGATAACGTTGTTCCTGTAGAAGACGAAGATGTATCTAAACAATTATTGCGCAGCTTGAAAAAAGTGGGCATCGATGTAATGACTTCAGCAAGCGTTGAATCAGTTGATACCAGCGGCGCAGGTTGCAAAGTTTCGGTTAAAACAGCTTCAGGTATGCAGACTATCGAGGCCGATATCGTACTTTCGGCTGCTGGTATTGTTGCCAATATCGAAAACATTGGTTTAGAAGAAACCGGTATCAAAACCGAAAAAGGTAAAATCGTTACTGACGAGTTTTACAATACTTCGGTTAAAGGTTACTACGCCATTGGTGATGTAGTTGGCGGACAAGCTTTAGCACACGTTGCCTCTGCAGAAGGTATTATCTGTGTAGAAAAAATCGCTGGTCAGCATGCTGAGCCTTTAGATTATAACAACATTCCTGGATGTACTTATTGCACACCAGAAATTGCTTCTGTAGGTTATACCGAAAAAGCGGCTAAAGCGGCGGGTTACGAATTAAAAATTGGTAAGTTTCCGTTTTCAGCTTCAGGTAAAGCAAGTGCTGCCGGTGCTAAAGATGGTTTCGTAAAATTAATCTTTGATGCTAAATACGGAGAATTATTAGGTGCGCACATGATCGGTGCCAACGTTACCGAAATGATTGCCGAAATTGTTGTGGCTCGTAAATTAGAAACTACCGGACACGAAATGATCAAATCTGTTCACCCTCACCCAACCATGAGCGAAGCCATTATGGAAGCTGCTGCTGATGCTTACGGAGAAGTGATACACTTATAATATACGGTTAATCGTTAAAACTGTTAAATTGGTTAATTGTGAATAGCAATTAGCCAATTTTAGTTTTAACCCATTTGCAATTAAACGATTAGCTTTCCTATCAATTAACCAATTTAAACAATTAACCAGTTAACCTTACTTCATGAAACTTCATACCATAAACACAGGCTTATTTAAATTAGACGGCGGCGCCATGTTCGGCGTGGTACCTAAGGCCATCTGGCAAAAAACCAATCCTGCCGATAGCAATAACCTTTGTACCTGGGCCATGCGTTGTTTATTGATTGAAGAAGGAAATCAATTGATTTTAGTGGATACCGGCATCGGAAACAAACAGGATGAAAAGTTTTTCAGCCATTATTACCTGCATGGCGATGATTCTATGGAAAAATCGCTCTCACAATTGGGTTTTGGCATGGCAGATATTACAGATGTTTTCCTTACACACCTTCATTTTGATCACGTAGGCGGGGCAATTATGAGGGAAAATGAAAAACTGATTCCTGCTTTCAAAAATGCAACATACTGGAGTAACGAAAAACACTGGCAGTGGGCAGTTGAACCAAATGCAAGGGAAAAGGCTTCGTTTCTAAAAGAAAATATTTTACCTATCCAGGATAGCGGACAGCTTAAATTTATAGCCGAAAAAGAAAATATCGAGTGGCAAAAGAATATCAATATCAGCTTTGCTTACGGCCATACTGATGCCATGATGTTGCCTAAGATCAATTATAAAGGAAAAACGATCGTATATATGGCCGATCTTTTACCATCGGTTGGTCACCTTCCCCTACCCTATGTAATGGCTTACGATATGTTCCCGTTAAAAACGTTAACAGAAAAACAGGCTTTTTTAGAAGAAGCTGTGAACAACAACTATATATTGTACTTAGAGCACGACCCCGTTAACGAATGCTGTACTTTGCAACGTACTGAAAAAGGGATCCGCGTAGCAGAAACCTTTAACCTGAGCGATATATAATGATCAGACCAGCTAAACCCACTGATGCTACAGCAGTAGTGCCATTAATTATCCAGGCGATGGGCAAACTGGCGAGTAAATTAACCCATGTTGAAGAGGGGCACGTGCTGAAAGAAATCTTTACTCATTTTTTTCAGCTGGAGGGCAATCAATACAGTTACGAAAACACACTGGTTTTTGAAGAAGAAGGTAAAGTTTTGGGATCACTGAATGCTTATGATGGCGGAAAACTGCTTGAACTCCGTAAACCGTTTCTTAACTATGTAGTTGAACATTACCATGCAAACAACGCCAATCAAGATGCGGAAACCGAAGGCGGAGAGTTTTACCTCGACAGCATCAGTGTCAATCCTTCAGCCCAAGGGAAAGGAATTGGGAAACAGCTGATTAAAGCCGGTATAGATTGGGCTAAAAAACTTGGTCACCATACTGTTGGCCTTCTGGTAGAAAAAAATAATCCAAATGCATTAAGGCTCTACGAAAAAATGAATTTCGTTATCCAGAACGAAAAACAATTTATGGGCGGATTATACCATCACATGATTTTTAAAATCAAATAATTAGCCTCTGGTCATTCACCTGGCACCGCCAAACGCCCAACTCCAGCCGGTTCTCAAATTTATTTTGGTTTTTATTTGTATTTAATCTAAATAATGCCAATTTTTGTAACCGATGGAAAAAGCATGTATTGACATTAACGAACTGGTTAACGTATTCTCAAATACCCATGGTTCTATTTATCAGTCAGATAAATTAAACTGCTTTTATGTAGATTTTGGCGGCAAGTTTGCACGCTATAACTGCCTGTCGCTTCAAAAACTGAAAACAGTTGTCGAAAATATCGATATTGAAGCCCTTCTTTTAAATACCCATAAAGCCGATTTCGAACTGGTTACCTTTAATGGTTGCGAGCACATTTATTTATTAAGTGCCTTAGAAATTATTGCCTTGAAAGATTTATTACAGGGAACTTTCACCATGTTCAAACTTAACCATATTATTAGCGACTGCCTTTACAGATTGGTTTATTAGTGAAATTGGTTAATCGGTTAATTGTTTAAACTGGTTAACTGTCCACAGCAAATTGCCAATTGTAAACTGTTTAACTGCAATTCCTCGAACATCACTCTACTTGCTCAGGTTGTCATTTCTACTGGAGCGTTAGTCCCGAATATTCAGAGAGAAATCTATTCCATGCATTTCTCATCAAGATCCTTCATTACATTATCATTTGACAACACCTTATACTAGCTAATATTGATTACTTTATATAAATATTGTATTCCCGACCAACTAGGCCATAGCACGGTATCTCCGTTTTACTTAGTTCCGGCATAACAAATTTTTCGGGCTCCACTGCCCCTGCCAACCTACCGTCTTCCAAAGAAAAATTTTCAGCCGGCATTTTTTGTTTCTTTTTGATGCCAAAAAGAAAGAGCCCTTCGGCGGCGGCGAGCCGAGGCAAGAAGGTGCAGTGGGTAAAAAAATCAATTGTACATCATTCATGCCGATTTTTATGCAATAAATTATCAGTGTTGATGACAAATTAGCTGAAAGGGATCGTTTTATCTTTAACGCTGAAAGCGATCGCTAATTGATTGTTGATGAATTGATCATTGATGAAATAACCGTCACTATACCTCTGATCTTCAACCACTATCCGTCTCGCGTTATCCTTCCATTTTCCATCATCCGTCTTACCTCTTACATCATCCACCCCGCCTTATTTAAACTGATTACAAATAACTAATTATCAGCAATTTAGACTAATTTCATATTGCAAATAAATTAGAATCGAGAACAAATTCCGTTTACATTTGTATTGTTATTAAAGTACAGAAACATGAAAGATCTAATGCGTATCAAATGTTTAATATCTCAGGATATCGAAACATTATTAAATCAGCAAATTAAAAAAGAAGCTCACTCTTCATCACTATATTTAGCAATGTCATCCTGGTGTGACCAAAATGGATTCGACTTTTCAGCAGATTATTTTTTAAAGCAATCTGAAGAAGAAAGAGTACACCAGTTAAAGTTATTCAAATATGTATTGGATATGGGCGGAAATGCAATCTCTCCGGAAGTTACCGGCATCAAAACCGACTTCGCTGGATTTAGAGAAGTTTTTGAAGATGCTTTAGAAGCAGAAATCGCCATTACCCAGAGCTTTAAAAACCTGGCCGCAAAATGCCATAAAGAGCAGGATTTCGTAACCATGGAATTTTTGAACTGGTTCTTAAAAGAACAACGTGAGGAAGAATACAAAGCCCGCAGAGCACTGGAATTGTTCGAGGTTATTGGCGAAGAAGGAACAGGAAGATGGGAAATTGATAAACACGTGAATAAAATCACTTACTCAGAAGCATAACAACAACAAAACATATATTGAAAAGCTATCCAAAACGGGTAGCTTTTTTTTTGATGATTTTTATGGCTGGCTCTTCAAATAAAAGTCCGTCATTGCGAGAAGGCTTTTTCAGCCGACGAAGCAATCTTTCTTGCAATAATCGCCAGCAGGAAAGATTGCTTCGTCGTTCCTCCTCGCAATGACGAGTTTTCTATTGGAGTTTATAAATAGTATCAGAGTGCAACGCAGCCGGGAACCACGCTCAGCTAAGCTAAATCTAACTCGAGATAGATCTTTCCATTCCAGTTTAGATGACGCTCCTCTTATTAAAACCTAACTATTTTTGCCACGGATGCACAGAAACCACGGAGAAATTTCCCCTCGCTATCCGTCATCCTCTACTTTGCCATCCTGAGCGGAGTCGAAGGATTTCTATTCCACCACGCTCCAGTCGCGATGCCGATATTCCTATAAAAAGAAAAGCCCCAGTTTTTCTGGAGCTTACTTAGTTTAGGTTGTTTGGTTTATGTTGATTATGAATAAGTCTTGAATTTTGTAAAAAAAGCGCCGTTACCAGCGCTTTTTTTAAACCAAATATATAATAATAATTAACGAGCATTACAAAAGTACAAATTTTATTAATATTAGCAAGTATTTTTAATAAAAAATTTAAATATTTTATTAAAAAAGATAAAAACACCAGAAATTAAATAAAAAACACAACTAAATAAGATACAAAAAAGCCTAATTATTAATTTTATTGATAATAAATATCATTATTTCTATATAAAAACATATTTTAAGGAAATATTTAAGCAAAATGATAGAAGATTTTATTAAAAACTATTCAAATCATCCCAAAACTTATGACGAAATGTTTTTAAATGGTGATCATTACAGGGATCACTACACAAACTTTATCAACAATTTCTCTAAAGAATCGCTCGAAAACTTAAACAAAAAGGAAGAACTCGCCAAAAAGCTGTTCATGAGTCAAGGAATTACCTTTACCGTGTACGATAGCGGCGAAGGAATCGAAAAAATCTTTCCTTTCGACATTATTCCCCGAATTATTACGTCAACTGAATGGAGTTTTATAGAAAAAGGAATAAAACAAAGGTTAAAAGCGCTAAATCTTTTCTTAAAAGACGTTTACAGCAATCAATTTATCCTGAAAGATAAAATTGTGCCCATAAATGTTATTTATTCCTGTCCGCATTTCTTAAGAGAGATGCATAATGTGAATGTGCTGCACGATATTTATATCCACATTGCAGGAATAGATCTGATTAGAGACCACGACGGAACATTTTATGTACTGGAGGATAATTTACGCACACCATCAGGAGTAAGTTACATGCTCGAGAACAGGGAAATTACGAAAAGGTTATTCCCAGATCTGATTCCGCAGTGCGGCGTAAGAAGTGTGACTGAGTATCCGGCCATACTGTATAAAAATTTAATGGCCCTCTCCCCCAGGGCAGTTTCTAACCCAACCATAGTGCTGCTTAGTCCGGGTATGTATAATTCTGCTTATTACGAACATACTACCTTGGCCCGTTTAATGGGTGTAGAACTGGTAGAAGGCCGCGATCTGGTGGTTAAAGATCAAAAAGTATTTATGAAAACCACTACCGGCCTGCAACAGGTTGATGTAATTTACCGGAGGGTTGACGATGATTATATTGATCCCTTAGTCTTTAATCCAAACAGCGTTTTGGGCGTAGCAGGCTTAATGGGTGCTTACCGCAAGGGCAACGTAGCCATTATTAATGCGGTAGGCAATGGCGTGGCAGACGATAAAGCGGTTTATACCTACGTACCGGATATGATCAGGTATTACCTTAACGAAGAGCCCATATTAAAAAATGTGCCCACCTACCAGCTGAGCAATAAAGATGAACTGGAATATGTTTTTGCAAACATTAATACCATGGTAATTAAAAAAACCAATGGAAGTGGCGGATATGGCATGTTAATGGGACACGCGGCCACTGAACAGGAAACAGAAGAATATAAAATTGAAGTATTAAAAGATCCACGCAATTTTATCGCCCAGCCTACCATTAGTTTATCATCTGCACCTTGTTTTATCAACGGAAAGCTGGCACCCCGAAGAATTGACCTCCGCCCCTTTGCTTTAAACGGGCCAGATGGCATTTCGATTGTCCCGGGTGGTTTAACCAGGGTGGCTTTAAAAGAAGGCTCACTGGTGGTAAACAGTTCGCAGGGCGGCGGCAGTAAAGATACATGGGTTTTAACTTCTTAAAATACGGGATATGTTAAGTAGAGTTGCATCAAGCCTATATTGGCTAAGCAGATATGTGGAGCGTAGCGATGGGATGCTGCGCATGTTAAAAATAAATTACGCTTCCTCGCAGGATACCATACAGGAATTTACCTGGAAGCCCGTGATCAGGATTTTTTCATCAGACGACGAAAACGAGTTATTAAATATCCAGCACGATAGCCGGGCCGTAATTGAATACCTTTTGCTAAACCGTGAAAACCCAAATTCGATTTTAAACATCGTTACGCTTGCCCGTGAGAATGCAAGAAGTGTTCAGGAACATATTCCGAAAGACCTATGGCAGTGTTTAAACGAATATTACCATGCGGTAAAGGATGAAAAATTATTGTGGTATGTGCAAAAGGATGATCCTATCACGGCATTAGATGTTTTGATTAAACAGGTAATGTTATACCATGGCACAGCGGATAGCGTAATGGAGCGCGGCGAAAGCAGAAGTTTTATGAAAATCGGGAAACACCTGGAGAGAAGTATCCAATCTATCGATATCCTGGATATCAAATTCAGTTCCATCAGCAGCAATCCTGATTTATTAACCGATATTGCCTACTGGAAACACTTATTATTATCTTTAGGTGGTTATGAATTATATTTAAAAACCTACCGGCAGGGTTTTGACGCGAAAAACATCATCGAACTGGTGATGCTCAACAATGATTTTCCGCGTTCGGCTTTGTACGCCATGAACAATATTGAAAGGTATTTTAACCGGTTAAAGAGCGAAAGCAACATTGAGCATTATAATAATTTATCATTTAAAATAGGTCGCCTAAAAAGTATGATTACCTATAGTTCGGTAAATACCATGAACGAAGAACAGCTTCACCATTACCTTACTGAAATCAGGGCCGAACTTTTCGGCATCGGAAACCTGTTAAATGAGTATTATTTCGCTAATTCATAATTTTTCAACCACAGATGGACACAGATTAACACGGATATTATGCTGTGTTAAAATATAATAATAGCCAATATGCCAATTTTCAAAATCAAACACATCACCAACTATAAATACGAATTGCCTGTTCGCGATAGTGCCAATCAGATTATTTTGTTCCCGATTAAGGATGACTATCAAAAAGTAGTTAAACACGACCTGAATATCTCCGGAAGTCCGGAGATTGAAATATTTATCGATTATTACGGCAATGAGGTGGGTACTTTCACGCAAAACGAGCCACACACACAACTAAAAATCTTCTCGAAGGTAAGCGTAGAAACTTTTGCAAAACCCTTACCGCAGGATGATATGTTTAGCAGCGAGCAATGGAACAGCCTCGATATGCTTAAATATGAGGTACCCTATATCGATTATTTACGGCAGGAAAGTTTTGATGGCATTAATCAACTTAAAGCAACCGCTCTGGGTATTAAAGAGCCTGATGACACCCCTTATCAAACCGCTATAAAATACTGCGCGGATGTTTTCAACAATTTCGAATACATTAAAGGCGTAACGGCAGTTGATACCACCATCGAAGAAATTTTGAAACTGAAAGCAGGCGTTTGTCAGGATTTTGCACATGTATTAACCGCTATGTTGCGTTTAACAGGCATCCCGGCACGGTATGTTAGTGGCTATATCTGCCCTAACAGAGATGGCATGCGGGGCGAAGGTGCAACCCATGCCTGGGCGGAAGCTTACCTGCCCGAATATGGCTGGTTAGGTTTAGACCCGACCAATAATTGTATTGTGAACGAAAACCACGTGCGTTTGGCGGTTGGACGTAACTTTACCGATTGCTCACCCGTAAAAGGCGTTTACAAAGGTGGTTTTGAACATATTATGGAAGTAAATGTATCAGTAGGCTACAATGATGAAGACTTCAACGATCATGAAACGTATTTCCAGCCGAAAGAAGTGAATTATACCAAACCTACCGGAACAATAAGCACTGTAAGAACTAAAAATAGCTACCAGCAGTATATGGAAGCGATGCAACAACAGCAGCAACAGCAGTAGTAGGTAGTTATCAGCTGGCAGTTTATAGTTTCATATCGTCAGCAATAAAAAGCAGCAGAGATTTATTTCAAATCTCTGCTGCTTAAAATTTCATCAATCTTTTCATTTTCAATAATCCACATCCCTATCCTTTCATCAGTAATCCCATCCATCAGATGATAAGTAAACGTTGGTTTGTTGCCTTCCATTTTAGTGAAAAGATATTTGAACACGACATTTTTATTATCTTTTAGAATTTCTGCAACCTCAATAATATGAGTGGAAATCATGAAACAACAATCTTCTATTTTAGAGAATGATTTAATCACAGATAAAGACCCATCAAAAGCATCTTTTACATTTGTACCTCTAAATAACTCATCAAAAATCACGAAAATGTTTTTAGAGACTTTAATCTTTTCAGCAACATGTTTCACCCTTAATACCTCATTGTAAAAATGACTGTACCCTTGATTTAAATTATCGGGCAAATTTATGGTCGAGATCAATCCTTGCCAAATACCAATCTCCATATATTTTGCAGGAACCGGAAGTCCTAAATGCGCTAGATAAATAGAAATACCAACAGACTTTAAAAAAGTAGATTTTCCAGCCATATTACTACCTGTAAGAAAGCAGACATTCTTTCCGGTTTCGAATTCAATATTATTACCAACAGGATTACTTAAAAAAGGATGAAAAACACCATCAATACGAAGGTGACGCTCTTTTACATTTACATTTGGCAGGATTAAATTAAATTTTCTGGCTGCCAGAAGGATAGAAAAATAGGCATCTATCTGATAGATTAAATCTAAAAACTTCTTAACTGTTTTCAGTTCCTTTTTCCTAAATATAAAATCCAGCTCTTCTAACTCAAATAAGCTAATTTTCTTTTCCTCCCGCTGAACAATCCTTTTAATTAAAGGGTGTTTGAATAAGGTAAGCAACACTTCATCAAACTCATTAATCAATACAGGTTTAGATTTATCATTTAATTCAGCAAAAACTTCGCCTAACTTTTTAAGCAAAAAAAATATTTCTTTTATCCCTTTCTCCTTTAAATAATAGGCTTGATTTGGGTAAAAGAAATAATTGACAGCTTTAGTTAATGCCGAGATCCTGGAATAAAACTTGATTTTAGAATATTGCATCAGATAACTTTCAACAAAATCTATATTGATACTATCAAGACTTAAATCGCCAGAATATGCTGAGAGATATTTTATTAAATGCTGTCGTTCGTTAATTATTTGAATAGCTGTAGATGGCGTTCTAAAAATATCGTTCAGTTTATCATTGCCTTTAATTGTCGAAGTAAAATTGAATAAAGAAAAAACACTTTTATTCAAACCATAAGCCTCAAATATGTTTAAATCACTCAGGGTTTGTTTATCTATATCAAATTTACTCATGCGCTATCTTTAACATTAAAAGCAGGTCAAAAAATCAACTAAAACTTTAATTCAAATACAGATTGAATATGGCAAAATTAATTTGATATTAAAATCATTTGAGGATAAGATTTCATCAGCAGCAGGCAGTTTTCAGTTGGCAGTTAACAGTTAGGACTGACCGCCTGCTAAAAAACTGCCTACTGAAAACCGAAAACTGTTAACTGATACATTTTTTTTTCTAAATTTGCGCCTTTTACAAATAACAATATGATTAAGAGACAGCAAATTAAAGATTTATTAAAGTCGACAGCATTTGACACAGAAGTAACGGTTATGGGATGGGTTAGAACCTTCCGTAATAATCAGTTTATTGCCTTAAATGACGGGTCTTGCATGAGCAATATCCAGGTTGTAATCGATTTTAATAATTTACCTGATGAGCTGTTAAAAAGAATAACAACTGGCGCAGCCATTTCGGCAACTGGTAAATTGATCGAATCGCTTGGAAAAGGGCAATCTGTTGAGGTTAAAGCTACCAGTTTAGAAATTTTGGGTGATAGTGATCCTGAAAAATTTCCTTTGCAGCCTAAAAAACACAGTTTAGAGTTTTTACGCGAAATTGCACACCTGCGTTTCCGCACCAATACTTTTAACGCCGTTTTTAAAGTGCGCCACGCCTTGGCTTTTGCCATTCACCAGTTTTACAACGAACGTGGTTTTGTGTACATGCACACCCCTATTATTACGGCTAGTGATGCAGAAGGTGCAGGCGAAATGTTTAAAGTAACTACTTTAGATTTCGACAATACGCCACGTAATGAGGATGGTAAAGTAGATTTCTCACAGGATTTCTTTGCCCGTGCCACCAACTTAACGGTATCGGGACAGTTAGAAGGTGAATTAGCAGCCATGGCATTTGGTAAGATTTATACTTTCGGACCTACTTTCAGGGCTGAAAATTCGAATACTACACGTCACCTGGCGGAGTTCTGGATGATTGAACCCGAATTTGCTTTTGCCGATTTAGAAGATAACATGCAGCTTGCAGAAGACATGATGAAGTATGTGATTAAATATGCTTTAGACAACTGCAAGGATGAATTAGAATTTTTAAACAGCCGTTTAGCGGAAGAAGATAAACAAAAACCGCAGAACGAACGCAGCGAATTCAGCTTGTTGGAAAAACTGGATTTCTGTTTGGCAAACGATTTTGAGCGTTTAACTTATACAGAAGCCATCAGAATTTTAAAATCTTCGAAGCCGAACCAAAAGAAACAGTTTAAATACCTGATTGATGAGTGGGGAGCTGATTTACAAAGTGAACATGAGCGTTTCCTGGTAGAGAAACACTTTAAAAAACCGGTAATTTTAACGGATTACCCAGCTGATATTAAGTCGTTCTACATGCGTCAGAATGAGCCGGATGCAGAAGGCAGACAAACCGTTGCCGCAATGGACATCTTGTTCCCAGGCATTGGCGAAATGATCGGTGGATCGCAGCGTGAGGAGCGTTTAGACCGCTTAACCAAACGTATGGAAGATTTAAATATTCCTCAGGACGAACTTTGGTGGTATTTAGATACCCGCCGTTTTGGTACTGCACCACATGCTGGTTTCGGTTTAGGTTTCGAACGTTTGGTATTGTTTGTAACCGGAATGACCAACATCCGTGATGTAATTGCTTTCCCAAGGTTCCCGAAAAACGCAGAGTTTTAGGGTTTAGGAAAAACAAATAATCCATTATCAAAGAAGTTAAGTTTTAAAAACTTGACTTCTTTTTTTGTGCCAAAAAAACTCTATAAGTTATCTCTAATGACAGATCTAAAAATCGGCGTCATCTCGACCATAGAGAGATCTTTGGCCTATATTAAAAGATCTCTCCACTATAGTCGAGATGGCGATTTATCTTAACCTGCCATCCAAATCCTTTGTTTTTGGCTAAAAAACTAATCTCCACTATTGACAGATATTAAAGAGGGGCGTCATTACGAGGAGGCTTTTCAGCCGAGGAAGCAATCTTACTACGATTGATACTATCGTGTGCTTTAAGATTCTCATCTGCCTAGCTGTTTCGTTTCTATTAAACATTTATGATTAAAACATTATTCGCTAGTCGTCCCGTCGGGACGGCTGGTGGGTAGAACCGCCAATTGCCCAATTAGCGGTTTCGTTCCGTAGGAACGTTTGGTGATTTAAACATTGATCTTCCTTCTGTTCTGTCCACCTAAACCTGATTGAAATGAAAAGCACGCAAACGAGGAACGAGTGCGGACTTGGAATGAAAAGCAGGACTGAACACACCCAAGCACTACTGCACCTGCTTTTCTAAAAAAAACTTTATAACAAAGAGGTCAAGTTTTAAAAACTTGACTTCATTTACTATCTGGAAAGACTTCCGAAGTTTATTAACTATCTTCCATCATCGTGCATGGTATCGCTATACGGATTAGCATGTGCATAATCTACCGCCGAAACTTTATAATCGGTTGGGGCAAAACTGGCCGAAGTACTCAATGCCATGCCCAGTTCGTAACGGGTTGGATAAGGCGTTTGCAACAAACTGCCTGCCGGAATATATGGAAAACTCTCTAAATAACTCTGCATTACACTCGGGCTCACCCGCCTGTTGATATAAGCACGGCTTAACTGATGTGTTTCCCTTAAACCAGCAGCGCCCAATAACTCAACCGCGCTGGCTACCGTTAAATTATGGAAGTTCTTCACACGCACGGTTTTATCTTCTACCACAAGCCCTTTCATTAAACTCTGATCTTGTGTGGCCACACCCGTTGGGCAGGTATTGCTGTTACATTCTAAAGCCTGGATACACCCCAAAGCGAACATCATCCCGCGGCGGCATTACACATATCAGCACCAAGGGCAATGTTTTTAACCAGATCAAAACCTGTAGCCACTTTACCTGAGGCAATAATTTTAATGTGTTTTTTTAAGTCGAAGCCATTTAATACATCATAAACAAAAGCCACCCCTTCGCGCAAAGGCATACCTACTGAGTTGGAGAACTCCTGTGGGGCAGCACCTGTTCCACCCTCGCCACCATCAACGGTAATAAAATCAGGGTAAATTTTAGTTTCGATCATGGCTTTGCAGATGGCGTAAAATTCGCTTTTACGGCCGATACACAATTTAAATCCTACCGGTTTGCCATCAGATAAATCGCGGAGTTTTTTAACAAATTCCAACAAACCGATTGGTGTATTAAAAGCAGAGTGTGCAGGTGGCGACAATACATCTTTACCTTCGGGCACCAAACGGATCCTCGCCACTTCTGGTGTTACTTTTTTAGCCGGCAACATCCCGCCATGACCAGGTTTAGCACCTTGCGAAAGTTTAATCTCGATCATTTTTACCTGATCAGTTTTTGCCCTTTCGGCATAAGCATCGTAATTAAAAGTTCCATCGGCATTACGGCAACCGAAATAACCGGTACCAATCTGCCAGATTAAATCGCCACCCGGCTGACGGTGATAATCGCTGATACCTCCTTCACCTGTATTATGTGCGAAATTTCCCATTTTGGCACCACCATTTAAAGCTAAAATGGCATTCTGGCTTAATGAACCAAAGCTCATGGCCGATATATTATAAATACTGGCCGAATAAGGTTTTTTACAATCTGGTCCGCCTACCGTAACGCGGGGATCTAAATTTAACTCGTGGTGCGAAATGGCGGCAATGCTATGGCTCAACCACTCGTAACCATTATCGTACACGTTTAACTGCGTTCCGAAAGGAATGGTATCGTTGTCTTTTTTAGCACGTTGATAAATTAATGAACGGTTTAACCTGTTATAAGGTGTACCGTTGGTATCGCTTTCTACGAAATATTGATACACTTTCGGCCTCAACTCTTCCATAAAATACCTTAAACGCCCAAATACGGGGTAGTTTCTAACGATACTGTGTTTGGGCTGGTATAAATCGTAAATTCCAAGCAATACAAATGGACCGGTGAAGATGAATGTCCACCATAAAAAAGGATGGTACAAGCCCAGCATAATGGTTAGGGCAATTAAAAATGCAGCAATTGCGACAAAAGCTTTTCTCATGTTGTTATTGTTAAGTATGATATCTGCACTGTAGAAGGATAATTTTGTTATCTTCTACCTTGTAAACGAGTCTGTGTTCTAAATTAATCCTTCTCGACCACCATCCGGAGTATTGATGTTTCAGTGGCTCCGGTTTCCCGGTTCCTTCAAAAGGCGTACGTTCGATTTCTTTTATGAGGGCGTTTATTTTCTTGAGTACTGATTTATCAACCAATTGCCAATAGAGACAATCCTCCCATGCACCATCAAGAAACAATTTAATCATTATCGATCAAATCTTTTTCCTTAGCTAAACCATCCTCATAATCTTTTAGTCCCTGCTCAAGCCTCATTGCATTTTTTGGGCTTTTTAACAGATAAAAAGTTTCCTGCATGCTATCATAATCTGCTTTTGATAGCACAACAACGTCTTCTCCTTTTGCCCGGGTAACAAATAAAGGGGTATGATTAGTGAAAACCTTATCTAAATAAGACTTTAAACTTTGCCTGAATGAGGTATAATTTGTGATTTCCATAATACTCGTTTATAATCTTCAAAATTAAAGATAATAAAAAACCTGTACAATTATTTGTACATATTTAGAACGTTTATGATTAATGTTATTTAAACAACAAACGCATTAAATTGTTATTTTTACGCTATGCTTATTAAGATTTATCCGGAAAACCCAAACGAAAGGGCCATTGAACAAGTTGTTGAAGTGCTGAAAAAAGGTGGCCTGATCATCTATCCAACGGATACGATTTATGGTTTGGGCTGCGACATTACCAATCCGAAAGCCATCGAAAAAATCTGCAGGATACGTGGTATCAAACCCGAAAAGGCAAATTTCTCTTTCATCTGTCACGATTTAAAACACATTTCTGATTACATTAAACCTATTGACAATACTACCTTCAGGGTGTTAAAAAAAGCCTTACCGGGTCCGTTTACGTTTATTTTTAACGCCAATAACAATGTACCCAAATTATTAAGTTCCAATAAAAAAACAGTCGGTATCCGTGTGCCCGATAACAACATTGCACGCTGTATTGTAAAGGAACTGGGCAACCCCATCCTGTCTACCTCGATAAAAGACGATGATGATGTAATCGAATATTCTACTGATCCGGAATTAATCCACGAGAAATACGAAGACCTGGTTGACCTGATCATTGACGGTGGTTATGGCGACAATGAAGCCTCAACCGTGATTGATTGCACGACAGGTGAGTTTGAAGTGATCCGTGAAGGGAAAGGAAATATTGAAGAGTATTTGTAGCGAGCGCCTTAACCCCCCTATCCGCCTATCGGCACCTTTCCCCTGAAAGGGAAGGACTTGAAAAACAAATTACAGCATCCTGCAATATGCACCCTGCTATCCGGCCTCGCAGATTTCCGCCGGAAAAGCACGAAAATCTTTGCAGTTCCCCTAATAACCCCACAACCTAAGGCAGGATCAAGCGGGCGTGCTGGGATAACCTAGGCCAAGAGCCTCGATACTGCCACAATTAAGATTTCCGTAGGTTTTTACAAAAAACGATGCAAGCCTTTCAGTTATGACTTGTTTGTTGTTGTTTTTATAGGTAGTCATGCTTTCGCTACGCTCAGGTTTGTTCCTTTTGGATCAAGCCAAAAGTAAGAGCCCCTCGGCGGCGGTTGACCTGTGCCGATTTTTCATCGGTAGCCGAGGCAAGCCAGAGCAACGGGTAAAGAATAGCGATAGCTATCGGATGACGAAATATGTTTATGGAAAGCACAAAGATCTATCCCCAAAAGGAGTTCCTTCGGAACACTACGGTCGAGATGACGACCCAACGCGCCCCTCGCCTAAAATTTATCAACATCCCATCTAAATATCAAAGAAATATATAAATTTATATTTTTAATACCGTACTCCACAAGCTTTTAACAAAACAAACAACTAAAATTAACTTCATTCTAATGTTGAATTAACATTCTACACCTATTTTCGTAACCTAATCATTCTATATGGCGCTACAATTACTCCAATAAAGCTTTCCGGTTAAAAAATCTTTGTCAGGCAAATGATTTTCGCATAATTACTATGAGTATTTACCCTATAGTGATGGTTTGCGCTGAATGATCAAAAATCTTCTAATTACAATCCTTATTATTCTGTATGGCAAAACTTTACTTCTAATCATTCGAATCCTCGCGGGACCGTTCCCGAAAACTCAGGCAGTTATCCTTAATCCGCTTCACTAACTTATTCACAAAGATTAATCATCATTTCATATCCCTAAACAAATTATATGAAAAAACTTTTACTATTATGTTTTACAATGCTTTTGGCAACTTCACTATTTGCCCAAAGTTTTAACGGAACCTACAATTTCAGTAGTGTTTCTAACACCACAGGTAAAACTGATCCAACCACTGTACCCACCGCAACGGGGGTTACCTTTGGTTCTTTTACCGCAAATGGAGCTGTATCTACCAATCCAAACGCAAGTGGCAGGTTCTCTTTTACCAGCCAGCCTACTGGTGCAACCAATGGCAGTGATGTTTTTACCGGCGGAATAGATTTAACCAAATACTACGAAGTTACCATTACGCCAGCTTCGGGGTACACCTTAAACATCACCGGAATTAAGTTTTCAGTACAGCGCTCAGCAACCGGGATCAGGCAATATAGTGTCCGTTCGAGCAAGGATGGTTATGCAGCCAACTTGCCGGCAACCATATCACCTGCCAATGCAGATTTACAGGTCGTATCCGGAAATGTATTCCAGGTAATTGACATTGCAACAGCTGCCGAGGTGGGCAGTACCATTACCTTAACAGGTTTCACCAGCATTGCTACCGCAACAACTTTCCGCTTTTATGGTTACAATGCCGAGGCCGCCGGAGGTACATTTAGTATTGATGACGTTTCGGTTTCAGGATCTGCAGTTTCTGCTACTGATAACACGCCGCCCGTAAACGCCGCTACCTACCCAAAAACCTCCAATATTACCTCAACAGCTTTTAGCCTTACCCATAATATCGACGAGGCTGGCAAAACCTATTATGTAGTTACTGCATCAGGCAGCCCCGCGCCAACACCTGCACAGGTAAAAGCCGGCTTAAACGGAAGCGGTACCGCAGCCATTAAATCGGGTTCATTAACCAATGTGGCCAATACCGATGTGAGTGCTTCGGTTACCGGATTAACAGCAGCAACAAGTTATGCGGTGTATGTGGTAGCAGAAGATGTGGCCACCACGCCGAATGTACAAAGCACCGTATCACTTTTAAATGTAACCACACTTCCTTTAGTAGATGTTACACCACCTGTTTTTGCCGCAAATTCGCCTGCAGTAACAGGTATTGGTACCACTTCGTTTAACTTAAGCAGCAATATTAACGAGGCTGGTAAAACTTATTACGTTTTAGTAGCAGCCACTGCACAGGCACCAGGCCCTGCACAGGTAAAGGCCGGCCTCGATGGATCAAATACGGCAGCACTAAAATCAGGTTTGCTTAACAATGTTGCCAATACAGATGCAGCCGCAGGTATAACAGGTTTAACCGCCTCAACAGCTTATAAACTATATGTAGTGGCAGAAGATAATGCCACCTTGCCTAACCTGCAAACCGCTGCTGTATCATTTAACATCACCACTTTTGCGCCACCTACCATTATCATCAGCCAGTATTACGAAGGCTCGGGCGTAAACAAATGGATAGAACTGACCAACTTAAGCAACAGCCCGGTTAATACCTCTACCCCACAGCTGAAACTGGGTTTATGGAACATTTCGGGCGATGCAGGCAATATCAATATCACCGGGGCACCTTCGCAGGTGTATAACTTAACGGTAACCATTCCGGCCAGGGGAACCGTGCTGATCGGAAATACCAACAATTCACCAGAAGAAATCCCATACCTGACCGCTGCAAGTGCAGCCGAATCAAGCAATACTGTAATTAACTTTAACGGTAACGATGGCGTAGCACTTTTAGATGCCAACAACAACATTATCGATGCTTTTGGCCAGGATGTAAACGCGAAAGATGTTTCTTATGTAAGGCACCTTGACGTTGCATCGGCGAGCTCAACCTTTATAGCCGACGACTGGACAAGATTAACCGTAGATATTGTAAAAGATGCAGTAGATGATGATGACGCAAATAAACTTGGCGTTCATTTCCCACCAAACCTGCCTAACTGTGCCGCACCAACCATTGTGCCAGGCAATGCACAGTTTACCAATACCACAACAAACAGCATTTCGTTTACCTTCAACAAATCAGATGATGCGACAGAATACCTCATCATCAGAAGTTTAAACAGTACACTTTCTGTTAACCCCACGGATGGAACAACCTACGCAGTAGGTACTGCATTGGGCGGCGGTGTGGTAGTGGCGCGCCAGGCCACGCCAGCCTTTAACAATACGGGTTTAACAAGCGCTACTAAATACTATTATTTTATTTATGCCCTAAACAATACTTCCTGTCTTGGTGGTCCTAAATATTTAACCAGTGCACTTATTGCAAGCGAAACCACCAAAACGCTCCTGCCTTGTGTAAAACCAGCCAGTCAGCCACAAAATTTTGTGGTAACCAATGCCAACCACAACTTTGTGCAGGCCTCTTATGCAGCGGCAACCAATGCCGACGATTACCTGGTGGTAATGGCTACCAAACCAACACTTACTGCTTTGCCAGCCGACCAAACCGTTTATAACGTAGGCGACAACCTGGGCGGTGGTATTGTTGTAAAAAGCGGTGCCGGTACCAGCTTTACCAGATACGGACTTACACAAAACACCCAATATTACTTCTTTATCTTTTCGGTAAACAGCAATTGTACCGGTGGGCCATTGTACCTGACCACAAACCCGCTTGTGGGGCAGCACAAAACCAGTATCCTTGATGTAAATAAATTGAATTTCTATTATGGCAACTTACACAGTCACAGTAGTTATTCGGACGGTAACCAGGATGATAAAACCAAAATCCCTGTTGATGATTACGAGTTCGCAAAGAAATCGATGAACCTGGATTTCCTCGGTATTTCTGAGCACAACCACTCTCAGGCCGGAATGATGAAAGCAAACTGGCAAAAAGGCATCGACCAGGCCAAAAACGCAACAACACCAACTTTCCTGGCCTTACATGGTATGGAGTGGGGTGTAATCAGCGGTGGCGGTCACGTTATTGTTTACGGTATCGATTCGCTGGTTGGATGGGAAAACGACAACTACGATATCTTTGTACCTAAAAACACCTATACCGGCAACACCGGTTTATTCAGGATTATCAACAGGCATGGTTTAAATGCGGTAGCCACACTGGCCCACCCCAATACCACCGATTATAACAATTTAGTAGCCAATTACGATATCAGTGCCGATAGTGCAATTGTAGGAACAGCACTCGAAAGCGGTCCGGCAACATCAAAAAACATTACCTATTCAGATCCCGCCAGCTCAATGAGTTACCTGAGCTATTACAACAGGATGCTCGCAAAAGGTTATCACCTTGGTGCCACAATAGATCACGATAACCACAACCTTACTTTCGGTCGCCATACCAAGGCCAGGCTGGTGGTACTTTCGCCTGCCCTTACCGAAAACGACATCCTGGATGCCGTTAAAAAAATGCGCTTTTATGCCTCAGAAGATTCGGCTGCTAAAGTGCTTTTCACCATCAACAAACAACCCGTTGGCAGCGTATTTACCGTGGCTGGCGCACCACAGATAGAGGTCACTTCTAAAACCACAAAAGATGTAACCAGTATTAAATTAATGTATGGTGAGCCAGGTACCGGAGTAAACCCAACCGAACTGTTAACCAGTGCCACAGGCCAGTTAACGTATAGCCACACCACCCTGGCCAATTTAAAAACAGGTTATTATTATGCAGACATTGTTGAATCAGACGGAAGCCGGATAATTACTTCCCCTATCTGGTATACCAGAGATGATGCAGTGGTAAAAAAAGATCAGCAGATCACTTTTACCGCCACCAAAACCGTTACCTATGGCGACCCGGATTTTGATGCAGGTGCAACCAGCGACAACACCAGTATCAATATTGTGTACACCAGCAGCAATACCAATGTTGCAAAAATCAGCAACAACGATATTCAGATTGTTGGAGCCGGTACCGCAACCATTACCGCAACCCAACCCGGTGATGCCTTTTATAATGAAGCTTCAAAACAATTAATCCTGACAGTGGCGCCTAAACCAATCAATGTGAAGGCCGATGCCAAAATAAAAGTTGAAGGAACTTCAGATCCTGTATTTACCTATACCGCTACACCAGCTTTACTGGGTACCGATGTATTTACCGGAGCCTTAACAAGAGATGCAGGCGAAACTCCCGGCGATTTTGCCATAAAGGTGGGTACGCTGGCCATTAATCCGAATTATGCCATTAATTATACCGCAGCCAGCCTGCACATTTATGCTAAACCGGTTGCAGCATTAAGCGGTAATATTTCTATTCCTGTAAATACCACCGCACCAGTAATTACCTTTACCGCAACTGCAGGTACTGCACCATTTACTTTTACCTATAACATTAATGGTGGTGCAAGCCAAACCTTAACATCAGTAACAAATACCGCAACGGTAACGGCGCCAAGCAATACCGTGGCTACCTTTGTTTATACGGTAACCAGCATAACAGATGCTTACAGTACACAGCCTCAAAATATCTCCACCACGGTTAAAATTAATCCTATCCCAGTGGCCGGCATTGCCGGAACTACGGCCTTATGCTTAAACGCAGCCGCACCAACGGTTACTTTTACCGGTGGAAACGGAACAGGGCCTTATGTATTTACCTATAACATTAACGGCGGTGCAAGCCAAACGGTGAGCACTACAGGTACAAATACCACAGCTACGGTAACTGCCCCAGCAAATGTTGCAGGTACTTTTAACTACAATTTACTGAATGTGAGTGATGTAAATGCAGGCCAGGCACAAAGCGGAACCGCAACCATCACCGTAAGGACTTTAGCCACAGCAAGTATCTCAGGTTCAACAGCGGTACCAAACCTCGCGCCTGCTCCAAATATTACCTTCACCGGTGCTAACGGAACTGCGCCGTATACCTTCACCTATAACATTAATGGCGGGGCAAGCAGAACAGTAACCTCAACAGGCAATACCGCAACGGTATCAGCGCCAACTTCGGCAGTAGGAACTTTTGTGTACAATTTAGTAAGCGTGGCCGATGTAAACTGTGGTCAGCCGCAAACCGGTTCGGCAACGGTAACGGTTCGTCCTTTACCAATGGCTACCATTGCAGGTACTACATCAGTATGTAATTTCGGTTCATCGCCAAACATCACCTTTACCGGATCAGTTGGAACAGCACCTTATACCTTTACTTATACCGTAAACGGAGGCAGTAACCGCACCGTTACCACAAATTCGACTACAGCAACGGTGAGTGTGCCAACCAATGCAGCAGGTACCTTCACCTATACCTTAGTGAGCGTGGCCGATGCTTATGCCAGCCAGACACAAACCGGAACAGCAACCGTAACGGTAAACGCTATACCGGTAGTTTCGATCAGCAGCAATAAAGGTTTGTCGATTTCCAAAGGAGATGCGATTATTTTAACCGCTACCGGCGGCACACAATACAGCTGGTCGGGCTCTGATGTGGTGAGCGGACAAAACACGCCTGCCTTAACCATCCGTCCGAAACAGAGCGGTACTTACCGCGTTACCGTAACCAATGCCAGTGGTTGTGTGAGCGATCAAACCATTGCCATTACGGTAATAGATGATTATAAACTCGAAGCCAGTACCGTAGTTACGCCTAATGGTGATGGATACAACGATAAATTTATCGTAAAAAACATCGATTATTATCCAAACAATACCTTAAAGATATTTGATAAGGCCGGAAGGATATTATACACCAAACATACCTATACCAATGATTGGGACGGAACCATTAACGGCAGTCCGTTGAGTGAAGGAACCTATTATTACATCATCGATTTAGGTAATGGTATCGGTACATTTAAAGGTTACATCAACATCATCAGAGACTAATTACAGACATGAGAGCAATTACAAAAAACATAAAGCAAATGCGTCGCGTAACGTTTCTATTTGCAGCAATCACATTATTTTTCGGATCTGCAAAAGCGCAGATCCTTCCACTCAATGCACAGTATTTCCAGAACCGTTACCTCGTTAACCCCTCAATGGCCGGTATTAACGAAGGTTTCAACATCAACGGAAGTTTCCGCAAACAATGGTCGAACATTCCCGGTGCACCCATTACACAAAGTGTGACTTTAGATCAGCAGCTGAACAAAGTGGGCTGGGGCATAAACATCTACAACGAGAAATCGGGCGGGATTCAGCGTACCAAAGCCGTGGGTACTTTTGCCTATCACCTGCCGCTAAACAGCGACGACCAGAAATTAAACTTCGGGATCTCTTTTGGTGCAAGTCAGGACAAACTCGATTTAAGCAGCGTAAGAAATAGCGACATCAACGACCCATCCATCGCCCGTTTTAACGACAGGGGTTATTATTTAGATGGCGATTTTGGTATTTCCTATACTTCAAAAGGTTTAACCGTTGAAGGTGCCGTGCCCAACATGCGCTCCGTTTTCAGAAAAGACGATTTAAACTTTGCCGATAAACCCACCTTTTATTCCGCCGTGAGTTATAAATTCATGTTAGGATCAGGCATCAATGGCATTAGCCTCGAGCCAAAAGGTGTTTTCAGGGGCATTAAAAATTACGAAAATTTATGGGATGCAGGGGTAAACGCAAACTTCGCCAACGATAAATTATACCTGATGGCGATGTACCACAATACGCAGAACGCTACCGTTGGTTTCGGAATGAATTACAAATCGACCTTATATTTCATGGCTTATTACAATACCGCCACTTCAGCCATCAGCGGTTATACCGACGGCGATTTCGAAGTGAATATCCGTGTAAATATTGGCAAGAAGCCATAAGCTATAGCAATCATTCAAAAAACTTGTTTCAGTCTTAAAGAATGGTCGTCATTCCCGCGCAGGCGGGAATCTTAATGCAACAATATACATCATTTAGCATGATGAAAAAACGAAAAGCCGCAGATCTAAGTATCTGCGGCTTTTTATTTTAGAAGAATTATCGTCATTTCGACTGGAGCACAGCGAAATGGAGAAATCTTTGAACTGTGTTTTGTTTACTTTCAAGCACCTTAAACCCCTATCCGCCTTCAGCACCTTTCCCCTGAAAGGGAAAGGGCTTGAAAAACAAATTACCGCACCCTGCAATATGCTCCATGCTATCCGGCCTGGGAAATGATGGAAGGAGAAAGCGTTAAAGCTTTTGCAACTCCTTTCGACCTACCACTACCCCGAGGCAGCACACCCTCCCCGATTTTTCATCGGGCTTGTGCTGGCGACCAATAAGCTTTGACGAATTTATCCGACATCAGATCCAAGCCTTGATTTTTTGGTCCCTTTTTCATCAAGGAAAAAGGACTAGCCCCCGGCGGCAATGAGCCGATAGAGATTTTCATAGATAAACAAGATAAAATCTTATTTTTTAATTAAACATAGTCCAAAGATTTCTCTCCCGAAGGTTCGGGACTGCGCTTCATCCGATAGCTACCGGATCGAAATGACGAATTGATCGATGTAGAAACTACGCGTAATATCCCTATACTCCCTGCTACCGGCCTCGGAAATGATGGAAGGAGAAAGCGTTAAAGCTTTTGCACCTCCTTTCGACCTACCACTACCCCGAGGCAGCACGCCCTCCCCGATTTTTCATCGGGCTTGTGCTGGCGACCAAAAAGCTTTGACGAATTTATCCGACATCAGATCCAAGCCTTGATTTTTTGGTCCCTTTTTCATCAAGAAAAAAGGACTAGCCCCCGGCGGCAATGAGCCGATAGAGATTTTCATAGATAAACAAGATAAAATCTTATTTTTTAATTAAACATAGTCCAAAGATTTCTCCGTTCCGCTGCGCTTCAGTCGAAATAACGATTTATCTTGATAGAAATAACGCGGGCAATCCCTCTGCTCCCTGCTATCCGGCCTCGGAAATGATGGAAGGAGAAAGCGTTAAAGCTTTTGCACCTCCTTTCGACCTACCACTACCCCGAGGCAGCACGCCCTCCCCGATTTTTCATCGGGGCTTGTGCTGGCGACCAAAAAGCTTTGACGAATTTATCCGACATCAGATCCAAGCCTTGATTTTTTGGTCCCTTTTTCATCAAGAAAAAAGGACTAGCCCCCGGCGGCAATGAGCCGATAGAGATTTTCATAGATAAACAAGATAAAATCTTATTTTTTAATTAAACATAGTCCAAAGATTTCTCCGTTCCGCTGCGCTTCAGTCGAAATAACGATTTATCTTGATAGAAATAACGCGGGCAATCCCTCTGCTCCCTGCTATCCGGCCTCGGAAATGATGGAAGGAGAAAGCGTTAAAGCTTTTGCAACTCCTTTCGACCTACCACTACCCCGAGGCAGCACTCCCTCCCCGATTTTTCATCGGGGCTTGTGCTGGCGACCAAAAAGCTTTGACGAATTTATCCGACATCAGATCCAAGCCTTGATTTTTTGGTCCCTTTTTCATCAAGGAAAAAGGACTAGCCCCCGGCGGCAATGAGCCGATAGAGATTTTCATAGATAAACAAGATAAAATCTTATTCTTTAATTAAACATAGTCCAAAGATTTCTCTCCCGAAGGTTCGGGACTGCGCTTCAGTCGAAATGACGATTTATCTTGATAGAAATAACGCGGGCAATCCCTCTGCTCCCTGCTATCCGGCCTCGGAAATGATGGAAGGAGAAAGCGTTAAAGCTTTTGCACCTCCTTTCAACCTACCACTACCCCGAGGCAGCACGCCCTCCCCGATTTTTCATCGGGGCTTGTGCTGGCGACCAATAAGCTTTGACGAATTTATCCGACATCAGATCCAAGCCTTGATTTTTTGGTCCCTTTTTCATCAAGGAAAAAGGACTAGCCCCCGGCGGCAATGAGCCGATAGAGATTTTCATAGATAAACAAGATAAAATCTTATTTTTTAATTAAACATAGTCCAAAGATTTCTCTCCCGAAGGTTCGGGACTGCGCTTCAGTCGAAATGACGATTTATCTTGATAGAAATAACGCGGGCAATCCCTCTGCTCCCTGCTATCCGGCCTCGGAAATGATGGAAGGAGAAAGCGTTAAAGCTTTTGCACCTCCTTTCAACCTACCACTACCCCGAGGCAGCACGCCCTCCCCGATTTTTCATCGGGGCTTGTGCTGGCGACCAATAAGCTTTGACGAATTTATCCGACATCAGATCCAAGCCTTGATTTTTTGGTCCCTTTTTCATCAAGGAAAAAGGACTAGCCCCCGGCGGCAATGAGCCGATAGAGATTTTCATAGATAAACAAGATAAAATCTTAATTTTTTAATTAAATATAGTCCAAAGATTTCTCTCCCGAAGGTTCGGGACTGCGCTTCATCCGATAGCTATCGGATCGAAATGACGAATTGATCGATGTAGAAACTACGCGTAATATCCCTATACTCCCTGCTACCGGCCTCGGAAATGATGGAAGGAGAAAACGTTAAAGCTTTTGTACCTCCTTTCAACCTTCCACTACCCCGAGGCAGCACGCCCTCCCCGATTTTTCATCGGGGCTTGTGCTGGCGACCAATAAGCTTTGACGAATTTATCCAACATCAGTTCCAAGCCTTGATTGTTTGTTTCTTTATCATCAAGGATAAAGAAAGAGCCCCCTCGGTGGCGGCGAACCGAGGCAAGCCCGAGCAAGAGGAAAGCCAGGGCAAGAGGCAAAGAATATCAAGTGCTTTACGTTTCCCAAATACTCGGAATCCCATAGCTATCGGATAACCTCCCTATTACCCCTCCACAACATTTCACAAAAAACATCCCCTTTTCCCTCTTCTTTCACTATTTTTACCCCTATGCCTAAAATCATCAACCTAGAAGCATTTCAGCGTTTTTTCCGCTCCGGACAAGTAGGCGGCTTTTTACTGCTCATTTGCGTTGCCATCTCCCTGCTCATCGCAAATACTGCCTCTAAAGAAAGTTTCGAAGCTTTTTTAGCCGTCAAATTAGGCTTTGGTGAAGTAAACTACAGCATTTTAGCCTGGATAAACGACGCCTTAATGGCCATATTTTTCCTACTTGTAGGACTCGAAATTAAACGCGAACTTGTAGAAGGCGAACTCTCCTCCCTTAAAAGCGCAGCCTTACCCGTAATCGCCGCCTTAGGGGGCATGCTCGTACCTGCAATAATTTATAGCCTCTTTAATAAAGGCGCAGAAACCGCCGGTGGCTGGGGCATCCCCATGGCTACCGACATTGCCTTTGCGCTCGCCATTATCGCCATGCTGGGTAAAAGCGTACCCACCAGTTTAAAAATATTCCTGGCCGCTTTGGCCATTGTAGATGATCTCGGTGCCATTCTCGTCATCGCGATCTTTTATACGCAACAGATCCATTTCGAATACCTGGCCATGGCCGGGGGCATCCTGGTGCTTTTAGGTTTGATGAATTATTTCGGCGTAAAGAAACTCGTATTTTACCTCATCCCGGGTATATTCCTCTGGTATTTCATCCACCACTCGGGCATCCACGCCACCATTGCAGGGGTATTACTGGCTTTCACCATCCCCACCAACGACACCGATATCGAATCGCCTTTAGAAAAACTGGAGCATTTTTTAACCACTCCGGTAAATTACCTCATTATGCCGGTTTTCGCACTGGCCAATACGAATATCACTTTCCAGAAAGAAATGCTTACGGGACTGGTTTCTCCTTTAGGCCTCGGCATCATCGTAGGTTTATTTGCTGGCAAAACCATTGGCGTAACCTTTTTTAGCTGGCTTGCCGTGAAACTGAAATGGGCAGATTTACCCACCGGAGCAGGCTGGAAACACATCTTAGGTTTGGGCATGCTCGCCGGAATCGGTTTTACCATGTCGATTTTTATTGCACTGCTCTCTTTTAGCGAGGTGTTACATGTTTCGGAAGCGAAGTTTGCGATATTAACGGCTTCAATCTTATCGGGTGTGGTAGGTTTTGTGTTTTTGAAATCGGTGAAGAAGGTTTAAGCGCATATTTAACCGCAAAGGGCACAAAGTGAGTCGCAAAGAGCGCGAAGTATAAGTAACTGAATTCACTTCAAAATCGTTCAAAGCAAAGTTAATATTAATAAGAAATTGGGTAGAATAATCGTCATTTCCGAAGTGCAAAGGAATGGAGAAATCAAGCTGTTGATTTACTACAACTGCGGAAAAGCATCTGAAGCTTTATAATCTACTATGAGCTTGCGCATGTGCCCTTTATTACTAAAATGTTTGCTTACGTTAATCGCTTTATCATGGAAATCGCCATTGTAGTGAAATAACCTAATTGATTTGCAGTTTTCATGTTCGAAAATTTCTTTAAACATGGTACGATCTGATAAACCGCAAGAATGTCCCATTACAAATACCTGATAACTCTCACGATTTAAGAACTTTAATAAATTACGATAATGAGGTGTTTGTAGATATTGATATGATTTTATATGCTTAAAAAGTTCATTATTACGATGCTCCTCAAATTCAGCATAATGCTTATCATATTCATCCCCAAAACCAAAGATAATTGGGTTATCAGTTTTATTTAACTGACCATGAATATAATTAATCTCAATATTCGAAAAACCCTTCTTATTTTTGTTCAATTCATCGCAATAATTTTGTAATACATGAGTATAGTTAAAATTTAAAAAATACAAATGATGCTGCACTACTGGCCCCATTCGTATAAATCCTAAGCTTACTCTAGCATTTTCATATCCCATTAATGGTTCAAAATCTGAAATTTCAAAATTAGCGCCAATTGCATTTAAAAGCTTAGAGATTAATTTAACCTGGGTTTTATCTTGTCGTAGTGTTAAATACTCTTCTAATTTCTGCTTAAGATAAGTGAATTCACTATTTAGCTGACAAACCTTTTCTTTATCAAATGAGCCGTCTTTTGATTTACAGGTTTTAAGTTGATCGAAATACTCATTTTCAATATCTACCCAATTATTATCAATACAGCTAAATATTAAATGCCTTAAAAATCGAGATTTAAACTCAATTTTATGTGCTACTATATTGACAACCTCATAATATAAAGATTGTTCTTCTTGGGTGGTACGCTTTGCATTTTCATTAAGGTAGGAATCTAGATACCGATGCAAAATTCCTTTACTGTGTAAATATGAACAAATACTTTGCCCATTTATTTTATTTGAAAGGTTTAACCACCGGTAGTAATCGATCGTCCTTATATTTATATATTCATTATCAAATGGGAGATGTTCATAAATCCCTGCCTCCTTAAAACAGCTATCTAAATACCAAAAAATAAAATCCTTGTAGCTTGTCTTCAAGCCATGCGCCAGGTCGAAACCGTTGCCAACTAATATTAATCTATTCATTTTGAGGCGTTAATTGATAAATTTAGTTTATAGCTTGTTTAACCAAGCTCATAATATATTCAAGGTTTTTGGTGTCATTAATTATAACTTCGTAATCTCCATTACCCCAATGGCCAATACTAGAAACATCCCTAGTTAGGCCTTTCGGATCATCTAATTTTTCTCTCTTTAGATTTATCCAAAGTTTTAGGTTGCCTTTCAAAATACAAATATCCGTAAATATCTTACCATTTCTCGTAAAACCAATTTCTTGCTTCTTTGGCTTAATATCTGTATCATTTGCAAGATTTAGAATAGCGTTCTTAAAACTTTCATAAAGTTCTTTTATCTCATCACTTTTACCTTGCAAATGATCATCCTCTGTATATGTTTTTATTTCGCTTACAACTTTACTAAGTTCAGTATTTTCAGTGCCTTGCAATTGCTTTATGCTAGGTGCAGATTTACTTTTCTTTATAGGATTAACTGTAATAATTTCGCCTTCAAATTGTTTAACCTCCCAAAGCTCAATAGCTAAATCTTTAAAATTAGTTGCCTGTTTCTGGTTTTCGTTAAAACCAGGCGATACAAATATCACTTTAGTTTGCGACCAATCTAATTCGCTTCTTAATAAAGCCTTATTAAAACACTCATTATATTCTACAATAAACTCGGCCTTATAATCTAACATTAAATTAAGATAAGCAATACCCTGATCAACTACACTATTGCTATTGCTTCTTTTATATTCAATCACCACAAAAGCCTTAGCTTCTTCGTCAAAAGCAAGTGTATCTATACGATAGTTCTTAATTGTAAATTCAGATTTCACCAATGTTAACTGTGTAAGATCAAATAAACTGGCCTCGAATATTTTCTGTAAATCCCTTTCGAGCTTAAAAGGTATTTCTTTAAGTGTAGAAAGGCCTATTTTATTTTTACTAAAAAGTATCATAGCTTAGAGGCAATCTCATTTTAAAATCGTTAGTAATAATATTAATAATTAAATGATAATTTGAAATATTCTCAGATTATCTATTACCTAAGAAACCCCAACTTGATTAATAAAGTCATTCCAAACTCTTTCCGCAATTTGCTTATCAGTCAATCGCTCCGCACTACGCGATTGCATAAGATTACTATGTTGCCAATAAAGCTCGTAGGCATCATGCTCAATAGTAAAAACATTATTTAAATTGATGGTATTTTGATGTTGGCCTTTTGTGAAGCTATAGGTTAGATCACTATGGCGAAAGCCATCACCACCTGCAACAGAAATGGTGAGATACGCATCCTTTAAATTCCCTTTATTAGATATCAGGCACGTAAAAGACTTTTTCTCTTCCTCTATTAATTTTGATTGCAAGTTCTCAATACCATTAAATTCGGCCATCGCAGATTTAAAATAGTTTGTGATAACTTCGAAACTTTTTTCTTTAAAGTCTAATTTATCAACTTCCGTAAAAATTCTCTCTGCTCTATAATTTCTGCTCGGAACCTGTGCTTGGGAAGTCGTGTTGTTAGTTAGAACTTGTCTAATTTCCCCTACGCTTAGCAACTTTCTGATTTCTTGAGCAATTTTTGCAAATGCATTATTTTGATTGGTCCACTCACTAACAGGCTTACCATCGTCAGGTAGGGCTTTGATTGTTGCCATTGGCGTCGATTTCCAATCACATGGTTCGACAATAATGGGTATCACAGTAATCTTACCTTCTTCTTGCAATTTAAGCGCCGTTGTAAATTCCTTTTCGAAACAATAATGTGAGGCGATATAGTCAGGGCTTACTATTGAAATGAACAATTGAGAGGTAGACAATGCGGCCGAAATACTATCATCTAACCGACTTCCAGCAGTGATCTCTTGATCTGTCCAATCAGTGATCAGACCTTCTCTCTTTATCTGTGCTAAATGAACCTTTAGTTTCTCTAAATAGTCCACATCTTTGTGACTGTATGATATAAATGCTTTCATAATTATTCTTATTTAATTTCTTCACTCTTCTCCAATTCACTTACAATCTCCCTAAAACTAGCTAAGCCAGCTTCTATATTATCAATAATTTCAAGTGCCAAAACATCAGGATCAGGCAGATTATCCAGATCAGTTAAACTTTGGTCTTTGACCCAAAAAATATCCAAACTGGTTTTATCCCGTGCAATGATTTCATCATAACTGTATTTTCTCCAACGGCCGTCAGGATTTTCTTCGCTCCAGGTTTCTTTGCGTTTATTGATGTTGGATGAATTATAACATGTTACGAAATCTGATAAATCCGATTCTGCCAACGGCTTCTTTTTTAACGTATGGTGAACATTGGTTCTATAATCATAAAACCAAACTTCTTTCGTCCAGGCATCTTTGTTGGCAGGCTTGTTATTGAAAAACAACACATTTGCCTTTACTCCATTGGCGTAGAAGATACCTGTAGGCAAACGTAAAATGGTATGCAGCTCCGTTGTTTTTAATAATTGCTTTCTGATTTCCTCTCCCGCTCCACCTTCAAATAAAACATTATCAGGTAAAACGACTGCAGCCTCACCATCAATCTTCATCAACGATTTGATGTGCTGCAAAAAGTTAAGTTGTTTATTGCTGGTCGTTTCCCAAAAATCCTGACGGTTGTAGCTAATATCCTCTTTCTCAATATCGCCATCCTCATTGGTAACCGTCATACCACTTTTCTTCCCAAAAGGTGGATTTGCCAAGATGTAATCATAGGTTTGGCTTTCAGCAGCAATCAGTGCATCGTTTGATTTTACCAATGGTTCTGCGTCTATTTCACCAATACCGTGGAGGTATAAATTCATCAGACACATTCTACGCGTACTCGCTACAATTTCATTACCGTGAAAAGTGCTGTTTTTTAAGAACATCTTTTCGTCTTTGTCTAATTTATTGTTTTCGGTCAGCCAATCATAAGCTGCTAAAAAGAACCCGCCCGAACCACATGCCGGATCTATTACGGTTTTCATTGGTTTAGGCTGTACACAGGCTACCATTGTTCTGATTAATGCCCTTGGTGTAAAGTATTGTCCTGCTCCCGATTTGGTATCTTCCGCATTCTTTTCCAATAAACCTTCGTAGATGGTTCCTTTCACGTCGGCCCCCATCAAACTCCAATCTTCTTTACCAATCATGGTAATGATACGCTGCAGATTAGAGGGGTCTTGTATTTTGTTCTGACTCTTTACATAGATTTGCCCCAACATCCCTTTCTCTGTCCCGAGTGAACGCAATGCCTGGATATAAAAAGACTCCAGTTCTGCACCGTTCTTTGATGTTAAATTCTCCCACGAACAAACTTCTGCTCCTTCCGCTTCTTTGCCTTCTATATCTTTCAGTCTTGGTAATTTTAGGTTTCTGTTGTAAGGTGGTTTATTTAATTCATCCACCATTTTAAGAAATAGCAGATAGGTGATTTGCTCAAGATAATCTCCATAACCTACTCCATCGTGGCGCATTACATTCGCCAGATTCCATATTTTTGATACAATTGCTGCTTCTGTCATTTTATACTTTTGTGGGTATTAAACCATTAACTTTTAACTCCGTAACTATTTTTCGAACTACCGATACTAATGTAGTTAGACTTTCTTTCAATGAAATACGATCGCTATGCTTAAAGAAAAATTTATTCCGCCATCTTCCATTTTCCTGCAGTTCAAAGCCTACAAGCGTTGAGCCATTGAGCATGCTATCTATTTCACAATCTTTATAAAAAACATCTAGATGCCACTGTCCCTTTGTTTTATAAATTAAATCCAGGCCCAATCGTGGCTTCGGCCAAAAAGCCTCAACAACTTCATTTTCAGCTACCACCAAATCCAAATAAGCAGTTTCTAAAAGATGTTGTTTAAATTTGATACCATCTAAATCTAAATTTTTTAAAAGGCAAATAGGCAAATAGCAATCTAACGTTGATTGTTTAGTTTTATTCATCAAGATTGTATCTGCTAGCTCTCCATTTCCAACAAAATAATTTTCATTGGTATGTTCAAGAACGTTCTTATAATTAACAAAATAATATCTCCAATCAAATTCATCCTTAAATAATTCTTTACGCTGTTTAAACTGATTTGATAATGTATAATTCTCATTGCTCAACCACTCATCAATAATTGTCTTAAACCTATCTTTATTAATTACTCTATTTAGCCATGACCGATTATCACTTATCAAATTAATTTTCATTCTTCCATAACTATACCCAGAATGATCTCCATAATCAAAATAGCTTAAAACGTATTTTCTTAAAAGCTTACTTCTTAAATTTAAATTTAATTCGCCTTCGTTAACCACAAAGAAAATCTCTTTAAGAATTTCAATTACTTTTAGACTTTTGCAATTGTCAAAATTGTCGACCAACGTTAAATCTGCCAATTTAAATAGAATGTCTGTCCTACCTTCCAGCAGTTCCTGTATTTTATAATCAAAACATAAATGATGAATAAAGTGATAGAAAGATTTATTTTTGCCAATTAGTCCTATTTTATCAAAATCGTGTTGATCAAAAATCTTATCATCAACAAAAACTGATTCAATTAGAGATGATGATTGAAGCTGATCTATATATCTTAGTTGCTCGATCAACCATGCCGTTGGCTCGTTTTGCACTTCTCTACTATGAGAAAAATTTAAAGTAAATAGCCTGAATTGATTTAGATCATCATCGGCAATCCCTGTAATAGAAAACTTCAAATGATAATACCAAACTGTCAAATATCTAAAAAGATGTTTTTTATCGCCTTTACTAAAATAATCATCTACATAAATTTTTTCTCCATCAACCCAAAATAATATTGCTTTTAATGAAAAAAACGATCGTTTTAAGAACTCAATATCCAAATATTGTATTTGAAATTCTTTTAATTCTTTAAAATCCTCTAGAATTTCTTTGGATAGTTTTCCTCGAAATTGTTGCTTTAAGATAGAAGAATAATAAAGAAAATTCTCAAACCCAATATCCGCATTTTCGTTATTGTATTTGTGTTCAAAAAAGAAATCTTGCCATTCTTCCCATAGTTTACCTGCCGCCTTCTTATCTTCTCTATTACATTTCTCAATGAGGTTAGCTCGTAACTTTTCTTGATGCGATAAATGAAAACCACGGCTATTCATATACAGATACAAACTTTCGCCTTGCTCACTTAATTTCGTATCAAAATAATTGAATTCAATATAATTTTCAATATAGTCTAATAAACCCATAAGATTTTCCTTCTCAATTTCTTTTAGTTTAAAAGATATAAAACGATAATTCTGTATAAGATTTCTTACAGTAGTATCATTATTATAGTCGGTATTAAAGAAGTTTTTATTTACTTCAAAATCTTTGATTTCCAAAGTTTCATCTAAAAATAAACGAAGAAATTCATAAGCGGACTCTCGAACCTTATAATCTATTTTTGGTAGCCCGTTGCTGTAATAGTTTTTCCTAAACTTATCTGCCTCTCCAATTTTAACATAAATTGCAAGTAATACAAGATAAAATGTAGTTAGCCTTTGCTGCCCATCTATCAAGAAGAATTTACCTGGCATCTCCTTATCATGATAAGCATATACAAAACCCATTTTAGTTTTATGTGTTAAAACACGATATGTTTTTTCCAAATAAGTAACCACAGATGAGCTGCCAATGGGTACATTGTTTTCTAAAATACTTAAAGAAGTATTGCTTACTGCTTTAAACTTTGCATAAAAGCTGTTCCAAACTTTGCCAACTTCATTAGTAGTCCAAACATAATCCCTTTGCAGTTCGGGTATTACCATCTGGTCAATTTCATTGTGCGTTAACAAATCCCTTAAACTATATTTTCCAGTTTTCATTTAGTTGCAAGTATGGTGATAAGATGGTTGTATGTGCTGACTATCCATGAGCTATTTGCTGCAATATCAGCTTCTTCCCATTCTGTTAACTTTTGGCTAAAGCCTAAACCTTCGCCACCCACAGATACGTTATTCAGTAATTTGGAAACCGTATTTATAGTGTGTTGTGGCACAAAAGCACCTTTAGTAATTAGGTTAAGTAGGATCTTCCGTTTTTTGGGGAAAATGTAGTTTTTTAGAGCACTATTATTTCCAGACTGTAATAAAGCTAAATTGCCTAACTGGTGCTCATCAAAACCTTTGTTTGCCAAAGCTTCAAGTTCTTCTTCATTAACCTGCTGGTTTTGCTTTACCTTCTCAATTAACTGTTCGTTAAAATGCTCCTCTTTACGCTCAACTTTATCTAAAAACCAATCGTAATATTCCTCATAGTCTTTTAAAGAGCAATCTGGATGTTGAGGGTAAATATGCTCAATACTCCAATCATTATTTCTATAAGTATGGAAATCAAATCGGTGAGTGAAATCGATAACTACATTGTCAATGTCATTTTTAAGAGCAAATACATTCAAAGCCAAAAAAATAACATTCAATAATGGTCTATCCTCAGTATAGTTAAGTTCTTTTATCGTCCTCCCTTTAAACTGTAAAGTTTTATTTAAATGCTGATAGAGACTTTTCTTCAAATCACTGCTGCCTAAATGCAATATCTCATCTAATTTACCATTGGTATAAATGTAATACCCTATTAAGTTATGTATTTCATTATCTGAGAACCAATTTTTTAAACGCTTACTGGTCTGATGTATATTTGCTAGTTGAGCTTCCGCCTTCGCTTGGGTTTTTAAATTATCGTTATAGCAATTAAATAATTTATAATCGTCTACAATTGCACTAGTATCACCCAATTTTAAAATTTCTATAAACGTGCTAAGTAAGGGAATGTTTTGTAAACTATCTGTGGCAACTGGTTTTAAAGCATTTAATAAGGAGTTAATCCCAATATTTTTTTCATTGCCAATGGTGATGTATTTATTAAAAAACAATTGATTTTGTACCTCATCGTGGAGCCAATTGTCTATTTCGTCCCAATTACGAGCAATGCGATTTCTTTGCTCCTGGATTTCATTAAATAGCTTTTTTTGATGTTCTGGCCGAGTAGATTTCGTAAACAGCAAACCTTTAATTAGGTAATAATTGGTAAGGTCTACTTTGTTATCGTTCAGGTTAGAAAATATTTCTTCGGCTGCAGTCATTTCATCTTCCAGATTAATAATGATTTTAACCTTTTGCCTACAATAATCGTAAAATGATTTTGCCTCGTCCGCGGCTAATAATTCTAAAAAAGAAGCGATGCAAACTTTAGCATGATAGATGTAATAAAGGTCTTGATGACGTGTTAATAATTTAGCTATTTCTGCGTCTTCTTTATCATAAGCAATAACTTCATCGAAAATAGCCCTATTCTGATATCGCTCATACTGCACTTTGTTTTTTGTAATGTTTTCAAAACCGAAATGTGTAGCAAAGCTGTAAAAAAGCAAGCTGATAGTAGTTAAACGCTGTTGCCCGTCTATTACCTCCAACCAATTCTTATGCTCATCATTTTTTTTTACTGTAATATATTGTAGATAATATTCAGAAGTGTCTACTATAAATGCTTCATAAATATCTGTTAAAAACAATGGCACTTGGTCATTAGGTCCAAACGATTTCCACTTGTAACCTCTTTGATAGGCTGCGATATAATAATGGTCAGCCTGTAAATCGTTTAATAATTTGTCTGCAATAAACAAATCTTCGAGAGCGTAAATAAATTCTTTCATTGATATTTTAAGACTTCTTCTTTTTCGGAAAAGGAACTACATCTCCATAACCTGTTGGTACTATTTCATTTTTACGCAGCCATTCAATCGCCTTGAAAAAACGTTCCCTTGCAATCTTCAACTTTCGTTCAGACCAGTTCTCTCTTGATTCATAAACGATTTCCTCATCTGATGGATTTGCATTTCCAGTAAGAATCAAATTATTCCATCCTGCGTAAGTGGTGGCAATAATTTCTGAGACTTCTAAATCAAAGTTTAGGAATAAAGCAATTAAATCATCCAACTGTTTATTCTTTTTAAATGAAATTGAGGACTGGATTTTCTCAATTGCTTTATCTGAGTTTTTTGCTGATGAATAAGAATAGCCAATATCTTTCTTTTGGACAGCAAAATAATTAGCCATTTTTGCCCGATGTTCTATTTTCTTCAAATGTGGATAGTCATCTGGACCCGCAGCATCTTTTACAGGTTGTCTTCCCAATGGAATTTGCAAATGGTATTCAACCAAATGGGCAATCTTCTCGCATTTAATGTGACTTAAGTTGTCTATTGATGTAGGATTTTCTTCGTGAATTTTAATCACTTTGACAATTAAGCCAGCGTGAATGTCTGCTGATATTTTTGCAACCGGAGTTTCTGTTTTAGCCACAACTGAAGGTTGAGCCACTTTCTTTTTGCTTGGTTTAGCTGTTGCTTTGTTCTGTTGCGCTTTTATCCGCTCCAGTAATACACCTGCAGGCTCATAATCTGCAGCTTGTTTGCATGCTGCCAATTCTTGTGCGGTTAACAAATTACCTTCAAATGCTTTTTTAAGAATGCTTTGACGCAAAGCTTCTGCTTTTTTTAAACCTTCTTTTATGTTTTGTTGAATAAAATCACAAACGGATAAGCGGGATTCGATTTGTTTGACAATTTCTTTTTGTTCTTTAATTGCTGGCAATGGAATCAAATAATCTTCAATAAATTTCTTGGGTACTCGTCGTAAACCTACAGCGCCTGTCATTGCTCTTTCGGCCTCAGACCTAAATTTATCTTGTATTATGAAATAAAATAAGTATTCATTAAGCAACTCTTCATTACAGCGAAATACGTGAAATTCTGATGAACCTAATGCAACCCCGTTTTTTAAATCTTTTGCAACTGCAATTTTACCATTTTCCATACAAGGTGTAACTTTTGCAAAAATTACATCGCCTGTTTCAAAATAAGTATAACTTTTCCCTTTAAGTGTACTAAACACTGCTGTTTCTTCAAGATGTATTTTGTTAATGAGTGCTTCAACAAGCTTCATTGGAACGAACTGACATTCAATATCATCGTCAAAACCTTCTTTTGGTGGTCTTGGATTGACAATTACTCTCTGTCCTATTGGTACTAAATTTTCAATCTTAAGGTTTGTTAACTCCCCTTCAAAAGCCTTTTTCAAAACCGCTTGCCTGTAAATTTTTAATTGCTGTTGTGCTTTTTTTAAATCGGCAACACCGGCATCTAAACTGCTAAATAAACTTTCTAATTTTTTAACAATGGCTCGTTGTTCGGGCAGGGATGGAAGCAGAATATCATATTCATAAATTTTTGCTCCTGAAATAACGGGTTGTGCTGTTGAATTGGATAGCTTATTAAGATTTTCAATTTCAAGAAGTAATTTGAAAAATTTTAAATTAGGGATTTTAAATTTAAAATTTACTACCAAAGCATTATCAGTAACCCACGAATTTGTTTGCGTTATGTGCACAACACCACACTTTGCACCAACTCTACCAATTATTAATTTTATATCTTCAAATAAAAAATGAGAATGATAACCACTAATTCCATTACCTCCATAAACCGGAAATTTGCCAGCTTCCATTTTGCTTGCTGACAATCCTTTTCCACTGCTTACTGTAAGAATTTCTCCCAATTTACATTCTATCCAATCTTCTCTCATTATGCAGCTAATGCTTCATTTAATTCGTTAATAATACTATCCATTTCGTTACCAAATAATTGGTACATCTTTCCTCTTCCGCCTTTGCTGTCAAACGGGTTATAATCTAAATCGTCCAGTTCAATATGGTACGAACTTACAATATGGTCTTTAATCATTCGCAGCCATTCCATTTGCTCGGTGCTAAAGCGGTTGTGCTGTCCTGCATTTTGTGCAAAAATCCAACGCTTAAAATTCTCGTCAATGGTTTTATCAAAAGGTTTCAATTCTTCATCTATACCACACACTTTTCTAATCAAAGAAACCAATGCCGTCAGTTCATCTTTCGGGCAATCGCTTTTCACTTCTTCTATACCTGCATAAGCACTCCAAACGTGAGCCGGAGCCAAAAGTGGTTTTTCCAGTTTCAGTTTATCCATTACTTCTTTTATCATTTTAAAAGTAATGTTGCGGCGATTATATGGCTGGTCGTAGAAAATACTCAGCGCTTGTATCTCGTCTTTATTGGCTTTCAGGTACTCGCCAAAATCGTTAATTAAGGCTTTGGCTTTATCTACAGATTCCGTGTCCCATTCTGCTTTCGTGACTTCATCCAGATTAATATGGTCAATAATCTGGTCGTGCTGTTTGCGCACATTATCGATATAGTCGTTCAGTTTTCCATTAAAAGTTAATGATGCTGTTTTCAGTAAAGCTTCCTGCGCTTCGGCTCTCGCTTGTTCTTCTTTTGCAGGCGTACGTTCATCAATCGGGATTTGTGCAATGATGGCTATTGCTTTATCCGCAATCACATCGGCATCAAAAGCCTCAATCAATTCACGGGTCATCTGCTTTAAGCTTTTGCCTTTTGCCAGTTCCTGTATTTTCTCTTTTTCCGCATCGGTTAATTGTTTTTCCAGACGGATGAGTCGGTTAGCCAAAGAAAGATACACATCTTCTTCCTGCACCCCCATGGTTACGGCCTGCAACAAATCTTTCAACGGAATGGTTGGCTGTCGTTCCAGCGGTCGGCTATCGGTCTTTTTAGATTTGGTGGCACCCACCGCATCTACAATCACGAAGTGTGTTTTCGCATCGGCAGTCTTAGTGACTAATTTTAATTTATCGGCAGAAATGGTACGGGTACCACGTCCTTTCATTTGTTCAAAATAATTGATGCTTCTCACATCACGCATAAACAATAATACCTCCAAAGGTTTTACATCGGTTCCGGTGGCAATCATATCTACCGTTACGGCAATACGCGGATAGTAGTCGTTTCTAAAACGGTTCAGCACCGATTTTGGGTCTTCTTCTATTTTATACGTTACCTTTTTACAGAAGTCATTTCCTTCATCAAAAACTTCCCTGATGATGTTGATGATGTCATCGGCATGGCTGTCGGTTTTGGCAAAGACCAAAGTTTTAGGCACTTCATATTCACCATTTTCATCAAAACGATTGGGGAAAATCTCTTTTCTTAACGCTTCTTTATAAGCGGTAATAATCGTTCTGATCTGGCTGATGTTAACCACTTTTTTATCTAGGTCATTGCGAAGATAAGCGGTATCTTCATCTTCCTGTTGCCAGCGTTTGGCTCTCGAAAGTTTATCTCGTCTATCTACAAACCAACCTTTTTCTATCAACGCACCTTTTGTGGAAATATCAGTTTCAATTAAGTAAACATCATAAGGAACATTCACCCCATCAATAACTGATGCTTCATAAGTATATTCACTTACCACGTTTTGATTAAAGAAACCAAAAGTTCTTTTGTCAGGCGTAGCCGTTAAACCCACCAGAAAAGCATCGTAATAATCTAAAACCTGTTTCCAAAGATTGTAAATGGAGCGATGGCATTCATCAATAATGATAAAATCAAATTGCTCTATGGAAACTTTTGGGTTATAAGCTACAGGTATAGCTTCTTTTTTTGCCAATTGTTTTTCTATCCAGCCTGAATTCTCATTAGGGTTAACTACATCTGCATCTTCGTCCATTTCTTCACCCTGCAAAATAGAATACATCCGCTGAATGGTAGAAATACACACCTGACTTTCATCGGCGATATAACTGGAAGTTAATCGTTGCACATTGTACAGCTCTGTAAACTTGCGGTTATCATCCTGCGGTTGATAGGCTCGGAACTCCTGCTCAGCCTGTTCACCTAAGTTTTTGGTATCGACTAAAAACAAAATGCGTTTAGCTTTTGCAAATTTCAGCAAACGGTAAATAAAAGTAGCTGCAGTAAAAGTTTTACCCGCACCCGTCGCCATTTGAATCAGCGCTTTTGGCCGGTTACCTTTAAAAGATTTTTCCAAATTATTAATGGCAATAATCTGCGCCGGACGTAAATTCGTTTCATCCAATACTGGATAATCTGCAAATCTTCCTCTTAAACTTTTTTCCCGCTTAAACCATTCCAATAAAGTCTCCGGTTTATGAAAACTAAAAACGTTTCTTCCTCTTGGTTTGGGGTCGGTGTAATCTGTAAATCGGGTAACAACACCCGTGCTTTCGTAAATGTATTTTAATCCTTCTGTGTTTTTAAAAAACTTAAGTGCAGCACTTGCATATTCTTTTGATTGTTCTTCAACTACAGTGAGCCGATGACCTTCATTTTCTTTTTTTGCCTCTATTAATCCCAAAGGCTTTTGATTGACAAAAAGTACATAATCGGCCGGACCAACGCTTGTTTGGTATTCTCGAACAGCTACCCCCAATCCAACACTAAAATCGATATCATTTTTAGATTGCACATGCCAACCTGCTAACCGGAGCATAGCATCGATTTTATCACGAGCTTGTTGTTCAGGGTTTTGATTGAGTTCGTTAATCATTCAAAGTAGTAAGATTTGATTCCCGCAAGTTAATAATTTAATTACTTGCTACAAATGGTGAAATTGGCCTAATAACAGATAAAAGAAAGCTCCTTCATTACAAAGGAGCTATACAAAAATTTAAATAGAAGGCTTAAGAAATTAACTGGTATGGCAAGGTTTAGAACAATGTACACAACCATTAATTTTCTTGTAAGGTTGCTTCCTTTTCGCCTCAGCAACTGCTGGCCCGCAAGAACTAAATACCCCTAAGTAATCGTAATTTTGTTCGGGATAATACCTACATCCCGCTTCGTGAACCTCGTAATCGCCATTGGCTTGTTGGTTCAAATTTAATCTGTAACTGGCCATAAGATTTGGTTTTAAATTTTAATTCAACAAACCTCCGCAATTCAACTCACCATTCCTTACGGTTTCCCCCATCCTCCATATTATTCACTTCAGTTAAGCCAAAGAAAATTAACCAGCAATTGTGCCGATTTTCAGGAGAGAAAGAATAAACCATTGATGCCATATTCAAATCTGTGTTTATCCGTGTCCATCTGTGGTTAAATTACTAAGCCTGATCACATTAACCAATACCCCCTGCTTAAAAAAAATCCACCTCACCCTTTTAAGTTGTAAAAAATAAATTCTAACTTAATGTTAACTAACAATTTTATTAACCTTAAAAAAACATGTTATGTCAAAAAACAATGACGGCGGCCACGACAAGAACGTGGTCAATTTCGAATCCATGACCACCATTATAACCGGTTATGGCGCTGTGTACAACCCCAGCAATAAAAAAATCCAGTTGAGCAGCTTGGCTGAAAAAGCAGTTGCAGCGCGGACGACTATCGGACAGGTAAACGATTTTTCAGCAAAAAACAGCGATGCCATTGCCCTGCGCGATCGTGCATTTGAACCTTTAAAAAAGCTGAGCACCCGGATTCTTAATGCGGTAAAAGCCAGTGATGTACCGCAACAGGTGATAGATAATGCCATCACCCAAAACCGCAGGATGCAGGGACAAAGGGCATCGGCCAGGTTAAGTGAAGAAGAAAAACAAAAGCTGGCCGCAAGTGGCACTGTTGTTAACCAGGTATCATCTGCACAGCTCAGCTACGATAACCAGATCGACACTTTCGATAAGCAGCTTAAAGTATTGGCCACCATTCCATCGTATGCGCCAAACGAAACCGAGCTGCAGCTGCCCACCCTCACGGCTTTATACAACGATTTATTGCAGAAAAACCGTGATGTAGTAGCCAAAACAGCTGAGTTGAGTACTGCCCGTCTTAATCGCAACAAAACCCTCTACGACCCCGAAACAGGTATAGTTGCATTGGCCTTAGATTCAAAAAACTATGTAAAATCCCTCTTCGGCGCAGGCAGCCCCGAGTACAGGCAAATTTCGGGCGTTAAGTTTAGAACCGTAAAAACTTAAACCATTATTACAATGAAAAAAATCATCCCAACCCCAATCATCATTTAAACAGCAACAGAGATAAAAATCGGTTGCTGTTTTTCTTTTAGGGCAATTGCCCATAGAGCACTGCCAACTGGTAAACTAAGGCTTGCACGCATCAAACCAGCACACGCACGCATCAAACTAACATACGCACGCATCAAACTAGCACCCGCACGTATCAAACTAGCATACGCACGCATCAAACTAGCATACGCACGCATCAAACTAACATACGCACGCATCAAACTAGCATGCGCACGCATCAAACTAGCATGCGCACGCATCAAACTAACACACGCACGCATCAAACTAGCATACGCACGCATCAAACTAGCATACGCACGCATCAAACTAGCATACGCACGCATCAAACTAACATACGCACGCATCAAACTAGCATGCGCACGCATCAAACTAGCATACGCATGCATCAAACTATCATACGCACGTATTAACCTATATACTGTCATGTGTAAGTATAGAACCATCACATTCAAACATATTTGATTTTATAACAATACAGAAAGTATTAAAATCAGCTTCGCTGAGCATTTCATGTTTCCCGCCTGCGCAGGATCCGATGGCTATCGGATCGAAATGACAAATTGATCGCAGTTGAAATGACGCGAATAATCCCTCTGCTCCCTGCTATCCGGCCTCGCAGATTTCCGCCGGAAAAAGCACGAAAATCTTTGCAGATCCCCTAATAACCCCACAACCTAAGGCAGGATCAAGCGGGAGCGGTGGGATAAGCAAGGGTAAGAGCCTCGATGCTGCCGCAATCAAGATTTCCGTAGCTTTTTACAAGGAAGGATGCAAGCCTTGATTTTTTGGTCCCTTTTTCATCAAGGAAAAAGGACTAGCCCCCGGCGGCAATGAGCCGATAGAGATTTTCATTAGTAATGAAAGTTAATAGATTTCTCTCCCGAAGGTTCGGGACTGCGCTCTAGTCTAAATGACGAATTGATCGATGTAGAAACTACGCGTAATATACCTATACTCCCTGCTATCGGCCTCGGAAATGATGGAAGGAGAAAACGTTAAAGCTTTTGCACCTCCTTTCATCTTACCACTGCCCCGAGGCAGCACGCCCTCCCCGATTTTTCATCGGGGCTTGTGCTGGCGACCAATAAGCTTTGACGAATTTATCCGACATCAGATCCAAGCCTTGATTGTTTGTTTCTTTATCATCAAGGATAAAGAAAGAGCCCCTCGGTGGCGGCGAACCGAGGCAAGCCAGAGCGGAGGGAAACTCATTAGCTTGTGAGTAAACAGAGCAAAAGCTAAACACTTGGAGATCCTTCGTACCTCAGGATGACAGAAAAGAGCTAGGCCGGATCGAGCAATAGAAGGTTCCCGCCTGCGCAGGATCCGATAGCTATCGGATCGAAATGACGATTTATCTTGATAGAAATAACGCGGGCAATCCCTCTGTTCCCTGCTATCGCCATGGCAAATTTCCAAAACAAAAAAGTTAAAAAACACCACAACAATTAACAGCCTTTAACACATTTTAAGTTAAATATTGTAAAGCAGGTTAAAGATCGTTAATTAAAATTGATACCACATTTATCTACTGCATTTTTAGTTCATGAAAACTAAAACATTAACACTAATGCTACTAATCGGATTTTTAGGCATTAAAACCATTCGGGCTCAGGATACTACTGGTTTAATCAGGCATAGTATCCACATTGCACCCTTTGCAGGTTACAACTCAACACTTAAAGCACCTGTATTTGGCGGAGAAGTAGGTTACGAATTTCGCTTAAACAAACACTGGGGTTTTACCGCAGCGATGAACCTCGGATACATTCAAAAGAATAACCCCGAAATTGGGTATATCAATTCGGATGGTAGTATAACACAAGCCAAAAATATCAAGACTTTACAAAATGCATTATATGCAGGTGCAAAATACTACATTGGCCGTTTTTATCTCTCTGCCGAATTGGGTTATCAGGAAGAATATCAAACCACTAATTTCCCATACACCAGCTCAGGAAGCAGTTATAATCATGGTACCTATGCTACGAACGGGTTTTACCAGGCCTACGGATTGGGTTATCAGATTCCGTTGAGAAAAGGCGATAACATCGAAATATTTGCCAAAGGGTCTGGCGCAAATAATACCAGTTTTACCGCCGGGTTTCGATATTCATTCGGTTTATCCAAAAGAAAGTAATATTTGTTTTTAGCCACCAAGAATTATGCGCACTCCTATAGCTAATGGTAATGTTTTAAAGCACCGACCCAGCTAAACTAAACCCGATTGGATGGATGCTTCCGGTTTTTTCTACCGGGAGCAGAAAGAAAAGCGGGACTATCGGAACCGATGAGCACAAAAACTGCTTTCCAAAACCCTTTGTAAACACAAAAACACTAAGAAAACCCAGCTAATCCTGGCATTCTTAGTGTCTTTGTGACTTGGTGGCAAAATACTCCCAAGCCTTTCTATAAAGATTGCTTTACCCTCAAATCGGTACAGGCTGGCTCGCTCAAACCCAGCCTTGCATCCAATAGCTATCGGATGACGACCGTATTATAGCGAGCGCATTAACGCTCTATCCGCCTGTCGGCACCTTTCCCCTGGAAGGGAAAGGACTTGAAAAACAATTACCGCACCCTGCAATATGCATCACGCTATCTGATCCCTGCTACCGGCCTCGCAGATTTCCGCCGGAAAAAGCACAAAAATCTTTGCAGATCCCCTAATAACCCCACAACCTAAGGCAGGATCAAGCGGGAGCGGTGGGATAAGCAAGGGTAAGAGCCTCGATGCTGCCGCAATCAAGATTTTCGTAGCTTTTTACAAGGAATTGCGTAGCAATCTTTTATACCTATAAAAACAACATTATCAGATAAAAAACGACGCAAGCCTTGATTGTTTGTTTCTTTATCATCAAGGATAAAGAAAGAGCCCCTCGGTAGCGGCGAACCGAGGCAAGCCTGAGCGGAGGACAAAATAAAAAGGGATATCAGCATGGCGATAGCATTAAGATTCCCGCCTGCGCGGGATCCGATAGCTATCGGATGACGACAGCATTAGGAATTATCCCTATGCATCACGCTATCTGATCCCTGCTACCGGCCTCGGAAATGATGGAAGGAGAAAACGTTAAAGCTTTTGCACCTCCTTTCATCTTACCATTGCCCCGAGGCAGCACGCCCTCCCCGATTTTTCATCGGGGGCTTGTGCTGACGACCAAAAAGCTTTGACGAATTTATCCGACATCAGATCCAAGCCTTGATTTTTGGTTACCTTTTTATCAAGAAAAAGGTAAGAGCCCCTCGGTGGCGGCGAACCGAGGCAAGCCAGAGCGAAGGGAAACTCATTAGCTTGTGAGTAAACAGAGCAAAAGCTAAACACTTGGAGATCCTTCGTACCTCAGGATGACAAAAAAGAGCGAGGCCGGATCGAGCAATAGCATTAAGATTCCCGCCTGCGCGGGATCCGATAGCTATCGGATGACGATCGCACTAGATAGCGAGTGCCATAAAAACATTTTATTAACCACAAAAAAGCACCAAGAACCTCGCGTCCTTAGTGCCAAATTTATACACAAACCTATAAAGCCTTTTACAAACCTTATAGGTTTTTGCAAATTAATTCCAGCCGCCGCCTAACGAGCGGTACAAGCCTACCACAGCATTTAACTGCTCTGTTTTAATCGAAGCTAATTCCAGTTCACTTTGCAATAAATTGCCTTGAGCCGTAATTACCTCCAGGTAGTTCGCCATCCCACTTTTAAACAACAAACTTGCATTTTTCGAAGCCAGCTGTAAAGTCTGTGTTCTTTGTTCAGCAATGCTATATTGTGCTTTTAACTTCTCTACCTTCGTTAACTCATCAGAAACTTCGCCAACCGCGTTCAATACCGACTGACGGAACTGAATTACTGTTTTTTCGCGATCAATCTTAGCCAGTTCTAAATTGCTCTTTAACTGTCCACGTTGAAAAATAGGTTGTGTAATCCCACCCGAAACCAGGCCGAATAAAGATGCCGGTACATTAAACCAGTTGCTTGCTTTAAAAGAGTTCACGCCACCGCTAGCGGTAATCACTAACGAAGGATATAAACTCGCTTTCGCTACGCCAACCTTTGCATTCGCTACCGTTAAAGCCAGTTCTGCACTTTTAATATCCGGTCTGCGGCTTAACATTGCCGAAGGAAAACCTGCGTTTAAATCCTGCGGAATCACCATTTTATCCAAACGGCTCTCCCGGTTGATTGATTTTGGCAAAGTGCCGATCAATACACTTAAAGCATTTTCCTGTAACGTTACATTTTGTTCCAAACGTGGGATCAGCTGTGCCGCATTTAACTGCTGTGCCTGTGCCTGCTGAATGGCTAACGAAGTTACCTGACCTGCATCAAACTGTAAATTGATAATCCTTAACGTACTATCGTTTAGCTTTAAGTTCTTTTTGGCAATTTCTAGTTGCGCATCAAGCATCAGCAGGTTGTAATAACCTTGTGCAACATTGGCAACCAAACGCGTTTGAACGGCTTTACGTGCCTCCTCAGTCTGCAAAAAACTGGCTAAAGCGCCAGCTTTTTGATTACGGATTTTGCCCCAGATATCGGCTTCCCAAAACACACCCAGGTTAGCACTGTAATCTTCGATGTGTGTTGAACCGGTAAACTGGTTCAGGCTTAAACCATTTAAACTGTTATCACTTGGACGGCTGGTACTTGCCGCTACCTGCAATTTCAATTCAGGTAAATAACCCAGTTTTGATTGTTTGAACAATACTTCCGCTGCATCGATATTTTTCAATGCAATTTGCATATCGTAATTTTTAACCAGTGCCGTATCAATTAAATTCTGAACAGTAAGGTCGTTAATAAAACTCTTCAGTGGCATGGTGCCAATACTCGAAGAATCGCGTGGTGTGGTGTTTCTGAATAAACCTGGCACAACATTAGGCAAGGCTGTATCTTTCGAAACCGAACATCCGCTCCAAACCAAAGCAAGGAGCAGGATGGTAACTATATTAAACCGTTTCATAAACTACATGATTATTAACAGGTTCTTCATGGTGTTGAACAACCTCATTTGATGATTTTTTTGATATTTTTTCCTGTAAAGCCTGGAAGATGACAAAAAGTACCGGAATGATGAATAAACCTAAAACTACACCCGATACCATACCGCCTGCCGCACCAATACTGATGGAGTGGTTACCCTGTGCAGATGGACCAGTTGCAATACTCATCGGGAATAAACCGAATACAAAGGCAAGTGAAGTCATAATGATTGGTCTGATCCTTAATCTGGCGGCTTCAATAGCCGAATCAACCAAACTTAGTCCTGCCTTTCGTCGCTGCACTGCAAACTCTACAATCAGGATGGCGTTTTTAGCCAGCAAACCGATTAGCATAATCAGTGCTACCTGTACATAAATGTTGTTTTCGATACCGGTTAAACCCAATACCACAAACACACCGAATATACCTGTAGGGATGGAAAGGATTACCGCCAATGGCAGGATATAACTTTCATACTGTGCCGATAACAAGAAGTACACAAACACTAAACAAAGCAGGAATATCACCGTTGATTGTCCGCCTGAAGAAATCTCCTCACGTGTTTGTCCCGAGAATTCGTATGCATAACCCGTTGGCAATTGTTCTTTAGCCGTTTCTTCAATGGCTTTAATCGCATCACCAGAACTGAAACCTGGTTTAGGGATTGCATTTACCTCGATAGAGTTAAACAGGTTATAACGCGAAGCCGTTTCCGAACCATACACACGGGTTAATTTAACCAGGGTACTGATAGGCACACTTTCGCCTGCTTTGTTTTTCACAAACACACGGTCGATACTGGCAGGGTCGGTTCTGTCGGCAACATCAGCCTGAACCACAACACGGTAGTATTTACCAAAGCGGTTAAAATCTGAGGCCTGTGCCGTACCAAAATAAGTCTGCATGGTTTGTAAGATATCTTTTTTGCTTACGCCTAACTGATCAGCCTTTTCGTCGTTAACATCTAATTGTAACTGCGGATAATCTGCTTTATAAGAAGTAAAAGCATAGGCAATAGCTGGTTTCGCCATTAACTTACCGATGAAGTTATTCGCTACACCACTAAATTTATCCAGTCTGCCGTTGGTTTTATCCTGTAACATCACGTTCATCGCTTCCACATTACTGAAACCCGGAACGGTTGGAAAACTGAATACAAAGAAGGTACCGGCAGATATGGCTGCCATTTTAGCCCTTACGATATTCTGGATTTCATCGATATTTTTAACCGCTCCCCTTTCGTCGTTTGGTTTTAACAATAAGAAAATCTGTCCTGCTGATGGACTGTTAGAAGCCGTTAAGAAGTTATAGCCTGCCAGCGACATCACAAATCTTGCTGATGGCATCGCCCTCAACTCTTTTTCTGCCTGTTCCAACATTTTATTGGTATTGGCCAATGAGGTTCCCGATGGACTCGCAACCGCAATGGCCACAAAACCCTGATCCTCTGTTGGAATAAAGCCAGTTTTTGTCCGGCTTACCAGAAGAATGGTAACCGCAACAACTAATGCCAGTCCTGCCATGCTGATCCATTTATTACGGATAAGCACTTTTAAGCCACCGATATAACGGTTGGTCATGTAATTGAAACCACCGTTAAAGCCCGCATAAAACTTATCTACAAATCCTTTTTTAGGGGCCTTGTGTCCGTGCGCACCCTCAGCATGTTTATTCTTTAAGAATAAGGCCGCCAATGCCGGACTTAAAGTTAAGGCATTAACAGCTGAAATAATGATGGCAATAGCCATGGTTAAAGCGAACTGTTTGTAAAATATACCTGTTGAGCCGGTCATAAAACCAACCGGTAAAAATACCGCCGCCATCACCAGTGTAATGGATATAATGGCCCCGGTAATTTCGCTCATCGCCTGGGTAGTTGCTGCTTTCGGACTAAGTGAAGGATTTTCCTCCATTTTGGCATGCACCGCTTCCACCACCACAATCGCATCATCCACCACAATACCAATGGCCAGTACAAGCGCGAACAGGGTTAAAAGGTTAACAGAGAAACCGAACAACTGCATGAAAAAGAAGGTACCGATAATTGCCACCGGAACCGCAATAGCCGGGATTAAAGTAGACCTGAAATCCTGAAGGAAGATAAATACTACGATAAATACCAGTAAGAACGCCTCGATTAAAGTGTGCTCCACCTGATTGATGGATTCATCAAGATCGGTTTTGGTACGGTAAAACTGATTGTACTTGATACCTGCAGGGAAATCTTTTGATAGTTTCGCCAATAGTTTATCAATGGCAATCTGGATTTCGTTGGCATTTGAGCCTGATAACTGGATCACTCCAATGGTAATACCATCATGTCCGTTTAAACGGTTAACACTACCATAGCTATAAGCACCCAATTCTACACGGGCCACATCTTTTAAACGTAAGATAGAACCATCTGAATTAGAACGGATCGCAATATTTTGATATTCTTCTGGTTTGGTAAGTTTACCTTTATATTTAATAATGTATTCAAAAGCCTCATTACTACGTTCTCCAACCCTACCCGGTGCTGCTTCCAGGTTCTTATCCTGAATGGCAGTGATCACTTCATTAGGGGTAATTTTGTAAGTGGCCAACTGACTTGGATTTAACCAGATACGCATCGAATAATCTTTAATACCACCAAATACACTGGCAGAACCTACACCCGGGATACGTTTAAGTTCGGGAATAATATTGATTTGTGCGTAGTTGTTTACAAAAACAGCATCGTATTTTTTAGGATCTTCAGAGTAAACACCAATAGCACCAATAAAACTGTTTTGCTGTTTAGTGGTGGTGATACCATATTGTACAACCTCTGCAGGCAATTGACTGGTGGCCTGCGAAACACGGTTTTGCACGTTAACAGCTGCCTGATCGGGGTTGGTACCTTGTTGAAAATAAACCGTAATGGCTAAGGTACCATCGTTACTGGCGCTGGAGGTCATGTAAGTCATGTTCTCCACACCATTAATGGCTTCCTCCAATGAAGGGGTTACCGAACGTAAAATCGTTTCGGCATTGGCCCCTGGGTATACAGCAGTTACCAATACCGACGGAGGGGCGATATTTGGAAAGCGCTCTAAGGGCAACTTTGTTAAGCCCAGTATACCAACTATTACCAATAAGATGGAAATAACAGTCGAAAGTACAGGCCTGTCTATAAATTTCTGAAACATGATTGCTTAAACTTTAATGGTTTGTTATTTTTTTGATTTTGCAACAGCTACTTTATCTGCTGCTTTTTGAGGCTGGATTACCATGCCCTCCTGTAATTTATCAATGCCGCTTAACACAATCTGGTCGCCAGCTTTTACCCCGGCATTAACCAGGTAATTTTCGCCCGCTTTACCCACAATGGTAATGGCTTGTTTTTTAACCTTGCTGCTGTCGCCTACGGTAAATACAAATACTTTATCCTGCATTTCTACCGTTGCCGATTGAGGTACCAGGATGGCATCATCATGTTGCAGGCCCAGGCGGATTTTTCCGGTATTACCCGAGCGCAATACACCACTCGCATTAGGAAAACTTGCTCTTAAGGTGATGGCACCCGTGTTTTTATCAAACTGGCCATCAATCATGTCGATTTTACCTTTAATTGGGTAAACAGTGTTGTCAGACAATAAAAGTTCTACTGCAGGTAAATGTTTAATCCTGTCGGCAGGACTTTTACCCGGATAGTTTACATTAAAATTGTTGAAGTCGTTTTCCGCAAGTGCGAAGTAAACGTGTACTTCATGGATATCAGATAACTGCGTTAATGCAATTTGATCAGTTGGCGAAACCAAACTTCCCTGTTTCTTAGGGATACGACCAATATAACCGCTTACCGTAGCCTTAACATTGGTATAACCTAAGTTGATCTGTGCCGAAGCCACACTTGCTTTAGCCTGCTCGGCATTTGCCTGTGCTATTTTATAAGCTGTTTTGGCCGTTTTTAACTGGATATCTGAAACTACCTTATTCTGTACAAGTGGTGTTAACTTATCCACTTCTAACTGCGCATTTAAGATAGCAGCTTCTGCAGCATGTAAACTCGCTTTAGCGTTGTTTAATGCCTCACGGAAAGGGTTTTCATTAATTTTGAATAAGGTTTGGCCAGCTGTTACATAAGCGCCTTCGTTAACCAGCACACTTTGTAAATAACCGCTCACCTGCGGACGGACATCGATATCAACAGCGCCCTGAATAGAGGCCGGATATTCGATATAGGTAGTTTCTGTGCTTGAGTTAATTGCGCTTACAGGCAATACTGGTGGTGGCGGCGCCGCTGCTGATTGATCAGGAGACGACTTACAGCTTACTAAAACTATGGATAGAAGAGAAATTGTTAACATTGAATTAATACCATTAAACCATTTAACGGTGTTAAGTAACGGGTACAAGCGATGTAGAGATTTCATATAATTAAATTTAATTGGATTATAGTGTATAAATAATCTAACAGTGTTAAATTATCGTTTAAAAAAAATATGCTAACTATTAATAGATAATGTAATGCCTTTGATGGCATCTTTTAAAATTTGCTGGTTTAGTTCGTCGGTTGTTCTTCCGTTAGGTCGAACAAGGTTGATGGAAATCAAGCCATGGATGATCGACCAATAAGTGTAATACTTCATGCAGATATCATCTTCAGACACTGGCTTCTTTTCGAATAAAGATTCAATTACATCACCCAACATACCGCCTACATTTTCGGCTTCGGGCATTGAATTTTTAACGGTACAGCAAACCATATCCACGCCATACATCAACTGATAAAATTCTTTGTGGGCAAAGGCGAAGTTCCAGTAGGCAATCCACATGGCTTCCATTTTATCTTCAGGAGATTCGTGTTTATCCCTGGCTTCGCGGATATCTTTGGCCAACATTAAATACCCTCTTCTGGTGAGTTCCAGTAAGATGCCGTCTTTGTTGGAAAAATATTCGTAAATAATTGGTGCAGTATATTCAATCTGGTCGGCAATTTTACGCATACTCAATGCCTGCCAGCCTTCTGTTTGAACAATGTTCAAGGCAGCATCCAGAATTTTTGTTCTGGTTTCATCTTTTAAACGTAGAATTCTTTCTTTACTTCCCATGACTGGAATATTAGGTGTAAATAATCTAACACCGTTAAGCAAATGTAGAACCAATTCCAGAATTCACAATCATTCATTTGTCATAAACATTTTATTACCTAGTTTTACAGCTGATAATCAACGATTAAAGCATTTAAAAGGCTTTTAAAATAAATTAATTTTCTCAAGAACTTATAAAAAATGATTTTCCGCGAAGCAAAAACAACTGACATTGCGCCGATACAAATTGTCAGGCATACCGTTAAAGAGAACATTTTGTCCGATCCTGCTTTAGTAACTGACAAAGATTGCGAAGAATTTATTACCGGGCGAGGCAAAGGTTGGGTTTGTGAGGTAAATGGTGAAGTAGTTGGTTTTTCAATTGTAGATTTAAAGGAGCATAATATATGGGCTTTATTTCTTCGGCCAGAATTTGAAGGCAGAGGTATTGGTAAAGAACTGCACCGGTTAATGATAGATTGGTATTTTGAGCAGACTAAAGCGCCAGTATGGTTGGGCACATCGCCAAATACCCGTGCCGAAGAATTTTATATCAGGCAAGGCTGGAAAAAAGCAGGAATGGTAAATAAGGGGGAAGTGAAATTTGAGATGAGTTATGAGGATTGGAGGAATAGGTAGATTTATTCAAAGTATCGTCATTGCGAGAAGGCTTTTTCAGCCGACGAAGCAATCTCTCTGGCAGGAAAGATTGCTTCGTCGTTCCTCCTCGCAATGACGAACCGACTAAATATGACTTAATGGTAAAAAACTAACCTTTAAACTTCTTCATAAAGTTGCTCACACTTTCTTCTAAATTACCATCGGCAATGGCTTTAACGAAAGCAGTACCGATAATTGCGCCATTGGCATACGAGCAGGCTTTATCGAAAGTCTGTTTATCGCTGATCCCGAAACCGATCATCGTTGGGTTCTTCAGGTTCAGGTTTTTAATCCTGCTGAAATAAGCTTCGGTGGTATCGCCAACTTCGAGGTTTTTACCTGTAGTTGCCGATGAGGATAACAAATAGATAAATCCATTGGTTAAGCCATCAATTTTATGGATACGTTCTTCAGCCGTTTGAGGCGTGATTAAAAACACATTGCTCAGGTTATGTTTTTCAAAGCAATCTTTATAAAATTCCTCATATTCTACCATAGGCAAATCGGGAACGATGCAACCATCTACTCCTACTTCGGCACAAGCTTCACAAAATTTTTCAACACCAAACTGCAAAACAGGGTTTACATACCCCATTAACAAAACAGGGATACTTACTTTTTTCCGCAAGTCTTTCAATTGTTCGAAAAGCAGTTTAAGCGTCATCCCCTGATCCAATGATTGTTTGCTACTGGCCTGGATTACCGGACCATCTGCAACAGGATCGGAATAAGGGAAGCCGATTTCGAGCATATCCGCACCCGATTTCTCCAATGCCTCTGCGATTTGAATAGTATCGCCAGTATTTGGATAACCAGCGGTATAATAAATTGATAATATATTTTTCTTCTCCTGGAAGAGTTGTTTAATTCGATTCATGTTTTTGAGATTGGAGATTCGAGATGTGAGATGTGAGATGTGAGATTTTAGAGCCTAGTAAGCGATCAATTGTCTCAAATCTCATATCTATTGTCTCAAATCTATCTTAAAGATTAAAATATTTTATATAGGTATCTAAATCCTTGTCGCCACGGCCTGAAAGGCAAACCACTACGTTTTCGCCACCTTTAAATTCCATTTTTTCTAAATAAGCTAAGGCATGTGCACTTTCTATGGCCGGAATAATGCCTTCCAGTTGGGTACAAAGCAAACCCGCATCTAAACTTTCTTCATCGGTAATGGAAACATATTCTCCGCGGCCGGTTTTAAACAAATGTGCATGCTGTGGACCAATGCCCGGATAATCCAATCCTGCAGAAACTGAGTGTGGCTCTACGACCTGGCCATCTGGTGTTTGCATCAAAATACTTCTGCTACCGTGTAAAACACCTTCTTTACCCAGATAAGTAGTTGCGGCAGAAAATCCACTCGATACCCCTTTTCCGGCTGCTTCAACGGCAATCAGTTTAACATTTTCGTCATCCATAAAATGGTAGAACATGCCCATGGCGTTACTTCCACCACCTACGCACGCCAAAACATAATCAGGCTGATCGCTACCAGTTTGCTCTAACAATTGTTTTTTGGTTTCTTCGGAGATGATCGATTGAAAAATGGCCACCATATCAGGGTAAGGGTGTGGACCCACTACCGAACCAATAATGTAATGTGTATCAACCGGATTATTGATCCAGTCGCGCATAGCCTCATTAGTAGCATCTTTTAAGGTTTTACTTCCAGAACTAGCGGGAACAACCTTTGCACCCAACATTTTCATACGGGCAACATTCGGTGCCTGGCGCTCGATATCGACCTCGCCCATATAAATTACACATTCGAGGTTACGCAAAGCACAAACCGTAGCAGTAGCTACACCATGCTGACCAGCGCCAGTTTCGGCAATGATTCTTTTTTTACCCAATTTTTCGGCCAATAAAATCTGACCGATGGTATTGTTGATCTTATGTGCACCCGTATGGTTTAAATCTTCCCTTTTTAAGAAAATATTGGCACCAAATCTTTCCGAATACCTTTTGGCAAGATATAATGGCGAAGGACGGCCAACGTAATCTTTCAATAACTGATGAAATTCCTTTTGAAAACCGGCATCATCAATAATCTTTAAATAGTTTTGACGCAATTCTTCTACATTTGGATAAAGCATTTCGGGGATGTATGCACCTCCAAAATCTCCATAATATCCTTTTTCGTTTACTTTGTATTTCATGTTCTTTTCTTTTTCAACCTTGATTGAAACCAAGGGTTATGAATAACAACTATTTATTCACTTCCTGTATAAATTCTTTAATTTTCGCTGCATCCTTCAGGCCTGGTTCGGTTTCGAAACGGCTATTGATATCCAATGCATATAAACGTTCGTCGTTTATTTTTTTGATAGCCGTGCTGTGTTCTAAATCAATTCCACCGCTCAAAAAATAAGGTTTGGTGTAAGTATATTGGTCTAAAACAGACCAATTGAATGTTTTTCCCGACCCACCATGTACTTTCGTCTTTGTATCGAACAGAAAATAATCTGCTGCCTTTAAATAAGGTTGTAAAGTTGAAAAATCAAAATCTTCATCTATTCCAAAAGCTTTGATTACTTCCAGAGTAGGGAAAGTCGATTTTAATGCTTCACAATACTCAGGAGACTCACTTCCATGTAACTGAACAGCTTTTAACTTCAGTAAGTTTACTTTATCTTTTACTTTTTCAAGCTCTTCATTGACGAAAACACCAACGGTTTTAATTTCTGATGGAATGTATTTGATCAATTCGGCAGAAACCTCGCTGATCAACCTGGGCGATTTTTCATAAAAAATAAACCCCAAATAATCTGGATGCAATTCTGCTACCGCAGCAATATTGGCCGCCAAACGCATTCCACAAACTTTTAACTTTAACATGCCAATAAGTTTTTGAAACTGTTTAACGCCTTTTTGCTCATTAAAGATTCTTCTGCTTCATAGAAACAATCGGCAAAAGAAAGTTCAGGTTTGATCGTTTTGATTGCTAATGCTGAATTGCACAACACCACATTGTTCTGCACATCGGTAGCTTCGCCGTTTAACACATCCATAAATATTTTGGCTGACGATTCTACCGTATCGCCACCTTTAATCGCATTTATATCCACTTTTTCAAAGCCCATATCGTCAAGCGTTAAAATCTGCTCACCTTTGTTCGAAAAGGTTTTTACATCACAGGTTAACGAAACCTCATCATAGCCTTCTAAGGCATGCACAATGGTATAACTTTTATCGGTATCCTGATATAAATAAGCATATAAACGAGCCAGTTCTAAACTGAAAACCCCTACCATCTGGTATTTTGGCTGTCCGGGGTTAACCATTGGGCCCAGCATATTGAAAAATGTTTTCACGCCCAGTTCCTTGCGGATCGGGGCTACTATTTTCATCGCTGGATTAAACAAAGGGGCATGCAGGAAACAGATCCCCGCCTTGTCCAGATTGCGTTTTAAAGTGTCTTCATCATTCGTAAAAGTATAACCAAGATATTCCATTACATTGGAAGAGCCACAGCCCGACGAAACGCCATAATTACCATGTTTGGCCACCGGATGACCAGCACCTGCCACTACAAAAGAGGATAAGGTAGAAATGTTGAATGTATCCTTACCGTCGCCACCGGTGCCACAAAGATCTATCAGTTCGTAACCCGATAAATTAACCTTTACACACATATCCAACATCGCATCACGGAAGCCCTGTAACTCCTGCACCGTGATGTTGCGCATGGCGTAAGCAGTAATAAAAGCAGCAATCTGCGAAGAATTAAAAGCTCCTTCCGAAATGGAGATTAAAATGTTCTTTGCTTCTTCCCTGCTAAAACTCTTGTTCTCGAATAAATGGTTTAATATCTTTTTCATGTTTTGTATTCAATCTTGCGCCATAGTTTGTGTCTCCACAAACCATTTATATTTATTCCGGTTCGTGTCTCCACCAACCGTGGCGATGGTTATTGCAATGTTATTTAACCACAGATGAAAAGAATAACCACGGATAAAAATCTGTGTGTATCTGTGTACATCTTTGGTTCATTTTTCATTTATCTCTTTATTTTGCGCCATGGTTTGTGTCTCCACAAACCATTATGTTTATTCCTGTTCGTGGAGACACGAACCAGGGCGTTGGCATTACTTCTACTTTTTAACCACCCCGTCCTGCGGACACCCCTCCATGGGAGGGGAATGCATAAAAAAAAGGATTGCTTTTTGGGCAATCCTCTTCGTTGTGTTTAAAATATTTTAAAATATATAACAATAGAATTTGCCTAACGAATTTCGTTATGCCACCACCAATTGTTATTTAAGTTTTTAATTATCATGTTTGTATAAAGCAAATATTGATATAGTTTTTTAATATTCCAAAATCTTTCTAAAAATATATGGCTTTCTTTAAAAGAAAAGTACAGTTTAATGATGATTTCGGTTTCGGATCCAATCCGGTAACCAAAAATCAGCGTATGCTCAATGCCGATGGCTCAGCAAATATCGAGCGCACCGGATTGCCTTGGTTCAAATTTGATGATACCTACACCCGATTGGTAACCATGAGCTGGACACGGTTTTTCTTTGTGATTCTTCTCGCCTACCTCGTGGTAAATACCATTTTTGCAGTTTTATATAATGTTGTTGGGATTGAAAATTTAGATGGCGCCAAAGGTGTAACCCTCCGCGATCAGTTTTTTGATGCCTTTTTCTTTTCTGCCCAAACCATTTCTACGGTGGGTTATGGCCATATTTCGCCACAGGGCTTTGTTACCAGTGTGCTTGCCGCTTTCGAAAGCATGTTGGGTTTGCTGGCATTTGCTTTGGCTACCGGCTTATTGTATGGCCGCTTCAGTCGCCCTACTTCTAAGGTGAGTTTTAGCAAAAAAATGGTGATCGCTCCTTACGAAAACGGTCATGGCCTGATGTGCCGTTTGGTTAATTTACGCCGTAATCAGCTCATAGAGGTTGAGGTGCAAATGGTGATGTCGTACAATGAAACGGTTGATGGCAAACATGTTAGAAAGTTTTATCCTTTGGCGTTAGAGCGTGATAAAATCGGTATCCTCTCTTTAAACTGGACGCTGGTACACGCCATTACCGAAGATAGTCCTTTTTACGAAAAATCTTTAACCGAGCTCCAGCATGCCGAGGTTGAGGTTTTTGTGATCCTTAAAGCTTTTGACGATACTTTTTCGCAGACGATCCATACCAGAACGAGTTATCAGGATGAGGAGATAGAAATGGATGCTAAGTTTGATAAAATGTATTACCATAACGAAGAAGGCAAAATGGTGATGGATTATAGTAAGCTGGATAAGATCACGCCGACGGTGTAAAGGTTTTCTGTTTTTGAAAAGATTTATTTTTTTGGAAAGCAAGGTTCGGTACTAATCGGTTGCGATAGTCCCGCCATTCGCTGCAATCTTTTTGTGGTGCCGTCATCCTGAGGCACAAAGGATCTGTTTCATAGCTTGCAGACGACAGGACATTTATGGCTACAGCAAACAAAAAGGATTTTCGCTATTGTCGGGTTTAATGAACCCGGGTTAGTGCATTAACAAAGAACCACCCCGCCTTACAGCCCCCCGCCAAAGGAGGGGAATTAAAAACTAATCCAGAGTTGTCAACTTTAATAACAAAGAGGCAAGAAAGTTGACAACTCTTACGAAGATGTTTTTTGTATAAAATCTACAATATCCTTATACAATTGATTGCCGCCAAAAATCATCTGACTAATCATCGGCACATGGCTTTTGCCTTTAATTTCTTTTATTTCTACCGGAACATTATTGGCTTTAAGCTTTTCGTATAACCTTGGTGTTTGTAATTTAATGGCACCATAAGTTTTACTTCCATAAAAAAGCAGATGCGGATTTTTGATGTTATTGACATAATCCAATGGCGAAGCCACTTTCCAAACCGCAGGTTGACCGGTAAAAGTTCTGATGAAATCGAAATAAAAATGATCTTTTTCGGCTGTGGTTAAATATTCCTTCATGTCCAAACCAAAAGGATCATCGAGAATTACACCTTTAATGGGATTTTTAATGCCGATTTTTTTAAAATATTTAGGATCTGCATTGATCAGTTCGCCCAAATGCGCCCCGGCAGAATGTCCCATTACAAAAATCTTTTCCTTACTTGCCGTATAATCGGCTATATGCTCTTGTACCCACTTTACAGCCAAAGCACAATCATCGCCCATTTTTTCGTACTGAACATTTGGCGCTAAGCGGTAATTGATGATGACCGTAACTATACCCTTCCGCGCGAAATTTCTCCCCAACCACCAGTAAGTTTCTTTTTTACCACTGCTCCATGAACCACCGTGAATGAAAATTAATACGGGTTTATTTTTAATGCTGTCGTTTTTGTAAAAAATATTAAGCGTATTGGCTTCGTCGGTATTGCCCGCATAATTTATGTTTTTTACTTTTTTAACCTGTGCAGAAGAAAGTATCGTTTGGAACAAAAGCATTAATAAAACAAGGGATTTGTACATAAAAAAGGTTTATCATCTCAGCTTAAATAAACGAAATTGTTGTGGGTGTGGATTTTTTGCAGAGTATCAAGAAGCGAGTATTTAGTATCAAGACATTATTAACTTCGACTCTTAAACCTTACGCCTTAAACCTTCTACCTTAAGCTTTAATCAGTGGATTTTTCTCTTTGGCGAATAAATCAAATACTTTTTTATCTACAAATGCAGGGAAAAGTTTGTTCATCCAAACAGCTAGTTTACCTTGTCCGGTCATAATGAGCGTACGTTTGCGTTGTTCAATACCATCGGCAATAATGCTGGCCACTTCTTCTGATGACATCATTTTACCTTCATCCATACTGGTTTCGCCATGAGCAGCGCCATCTTTTGAAAGAGCAGTTACGCGGATGTTAGAAGCCGTAAAACCAGGGCAGGCCAAAAGCACGTTTACACCTGTCTTCAATAATTCGGTACGCAAAGATTCCATAAATCCGTTCATCGCAAATTTAGATGCAGAATAACCTGTTCTGCCTGGCAAACCACGGAAACCGGCAATCGATGAAACGCCAACAACCGTGCCTTTGGTTTTCAAAATCTCGGGTAAAGCATATTTGGTGCAGTACACCGTTCCCCAGAAATTTACATCCATCAGGTCTTTAAGTACCGATAAATCCAGATCATTAAATAACGCACGCATTGATAATCCGGCATTGTTCACCAGGATATCAATCTTTTGAAAGGATACTAAAGCTTGTTTGATAATCAGTTCGCAGTCGGCTTCTTTACTTACATCAGCCTGAACTGCCACCGCCCTGATGTCATATTTTTTCTCCAATTCTGCCGTAATTTCGCAAAGGGTAACGTATTGACGGGCAGCTAAGACCAGATTGGCCCCACGTTTTGCAAATTCTTCGGCACAGGCTTTTCCGATTCCGCTTGATGCCCCGGTGATGATGATTACTTTATTTTTTAGGTTCATTTGTAGTAGCAAGTATTTAGTATCAAGTAGGGAGTATTTAGTATCAAGATTGAATACAGCTTTATTGTAATTTGATAAAGATTATTGAGACTATTTCATCATCGCGGTTTCGTAAGGCACGCGGGTAATGATCGATCTGCCCAGTGTAATTTCATCCGTATATTCGAGTTCGCCGCCAAATGCAATTCCGCGGGCAATGGTGGTTACCGGAACATTAAATTCCTTTAGTCTTTTATAAAGGTAGAACAAGGTGGTATCGCCCTCCATATTCGGACTTAAAGCTAAAATTACTTCTTTAATGCCTCCCACAGCCATTCTGGCCACCAATCCATCAATAAACAAATCAGACGGGCCCACACCATCCATAGGGGAAATTAATCCACCCAAAACATGGTAAACGCCAAAATATTGTCCGGTGTTTTCAATCGCCATTACATCGCGGGTATCTTCTACCACACAGATGGTTTCTTTATCGCGTTTTATCGAAGTACAGATTTCGCACACCGTATAATCAGAAATGTTATGGCAGGTGGCGCAATGTTTAATCTGCTGTTTTAATTTGATAAATGTATTGCCAAACTGGTTTACCTCCTCCTGTTCTTTGTTTAAAAGATGTAAAACCAACCGTAAAGCTGTTTTTTGCCCTACACCAGGAAGTTTCGAGAATTCGTTTACCGCATCTTCGAGCAGCTTGGATGAAAAATTCATGGCACAAAAATAGGTAAAATGGTTTGTTAGTTCAATAGTCATTAGCCATTGGTTTATTGGTATGGTTAACTGGTTAATTGTTTACCCTTCGACTACGCTCAGGGGGTTAACTGAAAATTGCATATTGCTTTAGTAGTTCATTAGTCATTCGTTCATTGGTAACTGTCAATTGCCAACTGAAAATTGGTTCATTGATCATTGTATATTAATAATTGGTGACTGATAATTGCATATTGGTTATTGGACTTTTTGACTCCGGACTGCGGACTTCCGACTTCGGACTCAATAACGCTTTCCTACATTTTCCATCCCTTCACCATTAAGAAATTAAGAATATTAAGATCTTCTCGACGGTTGCTATTGATCTTGTATATTGATAATTGGTGATTGATAATTGCATGATGTGACTAAGGACTATAGACTGAAGACTTTGAACTAATCTTCGGACGGCGGACTCCCGACTTCGGACTTAATGTATTGCTTGATTTGATAGTTTTCTTTACATTTATCAGCTTAATACGAAACTATGTCTCCAACCATCCTATTGTGTTTCCTGATCGGTTACTTTTTACTGCTGATCATTATTTCATTTGTAACCTCAAAAAACTCATCCGATAATTCGACCTTCTTTGTTGCCAACCGGAATTCTAAATGGTATTTGGTTGCCTTTGGAATGATCGGCACTGCGCTTTCGGGTGTTACCTTTATATCCGTACCGGGTGAAGTTGGCGCACCCAGTGGAAATCAGTTTCAGTATTTTCAGTTTGTGCTGGGCAACGCAGTTGGCTTTATTATTATTGCTACGGTTTTACTTCCGCTTTACTACCGGATGAACCTTACTTCGATTTATAGCTATATCGAAAGAAGATTGGGCCATTATAGTTATAAAACTGCAGCCTCTATCTTTTTATTGAGCCGAACATTGGGTTCGGCGACAAGATTATATTTGGTAGTAATTGTTTTACAGCGTTTTATATTCGATAATTATGGTATTCCTTTCTGGTTAACCGTATTGATTTCACTGGCATTGATATGGTCGTATACTTTTAAGGGTGGATTAAAAACCATTATTATTACGGATACCTTGCAGACTTTTTTTCTGGTTTTATCGGTTTTTCTAACCATTTATTTCATTTGTAACAGCCTCAATTTTAATATTCCCCAGGCCTTCGAGACTGTCAAAAACAGCAGTTATTCTAAAATATTCTTTTTAGATGATTTCCTGACCAATAAATTCTATTTCAGTAAACAGTTTATCGGCGGTATTTTTGTAACCATTGCCATGACGGGTTTAGACCAGGATCTGATGCAGAAAAACCTGAGCATGGGTACCATCAAGGAAGCACAGAAAAATATGTTTACGTTTACGGGCGTATTTGTGATCCTGAATGTTTTCTTTTTAAGTGTTGGCGCATTATTGTACATTTTCGCTGCAAAAAACGGCATCGATATTCCTTTAGACCATATAACAGGTAAACCAAGAACAGATTTATTATTCCCCGAAATTGCTTTAAACAACCTGGGGGCTATACCGGCTATTATCTTTATGCTGGGTTTAACCGCGGCCACCTTCGCCACTACCGATTCGGCACTAACAGCTTTAACCACCTCGTTCTGTGTCGACTTTTTAGGGATGGATAAAGCAGAAAATGTAAATGCTACAGACGCGGTAAAAAAGCGCCACACCGTACACGTCGCCTTTTCAATTTTGATGTTTTTGGTGATTATTGTTATCAATGCATTTAACAGTTCATCAGTAGTGAGTTTAATTTTCACCATTGCCTCATACACCTACGGACCGCTTTTAGGGCTTTACAGTTTTGGATTATTTGTAAAAAAACGCGGACTTCATGATAAATTAGTGCCGATAGTTTGCTTATTATCACCTTTTTTATGTTACTTGCTTGCGACGAATTCGACCACTTTATTGGGGGGTACGTTTTTAGTGTTGAACTGATTTTAATTAACGGTTTAATCACATTTATAGGCTTGTTGTTCATCAGCAAAAAAACTGATGCGCAAACCAAATTTTAATATTAGAATAACAGTATATGACGAGTGAAGAAAAAATTAGAAGTGCTTTCGAAAACAAAGACTGGCAGGAAATAAAAGTAACCGATTCCTGGCAAATTTTTAAAATCATGGCCGAATTTGTTGATGGCTTTGAAAAACTGGCTAAAATTGGTCCATGTGTCACCATTTACGGATCTGCCCGTACAGCTCAAACGCATAGATATTATCAATTGGCAGAGCAATGCGGTAAATTACTAACCGATCGCGGTTATGGTGTAATTACTGGCGGTGGCCCGGGTATTATGGAGGCAGGTAACAAAGGTGCGCATACCAATGGTGGTAAATCGGTTGGTTTAAATATCGAATTGCCATTTGAGCAGTTCCACAACAAATATATTGATCATAATAAATTACTGGAGTTTGATTATTTCTTTGTGCGTAAAGTGATGTTCATGAAATACAGTCAGGGTTTTGTGGTTTTACCAGGTGGTTTTGGTACCATGGATGAACTTTTCGAGGCTTTAACCTTAATCCAGACCGGAAAAATTGCACGTTTCCCAATTGTATTGGTTGGTGTTGATTATTGGGGTGGATTAATTGACTGGATTAAAGGAACCATGTTGCAGAAGGAACATAATATCCATGAAGAAGATTTAAACCTTTTCAGGCTGGTAGATACCGCAGAAGAAGCTGCAGAGCATATTTTCCGTTTCTACGATAAATACGTACTTAAACCGAATTTCTAGGTTAACTGGTTAATTGTTTAAATCGGTTAACTGAAAATTGCAACTGGTAATTGGTTAATCGGTTAATTGCTTAAACTGGTTAACTGAAAATTGCAAACTGATAATTGCCAACTAAAAAGTGCTTACAAACAATAAGCACTTTTTTTATGTAACAACTTCAACCAACTGGTATCTAAATTAAAACGCATTAATATGTCGAGATTTATCAATTGGAGAAGTAATTGGCTTAGCGGAAACTTTCAGCTTTTTGCAGATGGTGTTCAAAAAGGCATGATCACTTTCGAAACCTGGAGAAGTGATGCAGAAAGCATGTTCGAAGATAAAAACTATTTTTTCTCGAATGTGGGTTTCTGGCAATCACAAACCAATGTAATCGACAGGAAAACCCATGAAGTTGTTGCAATTATTACTTACGATAGCTGGAAATCGAAAGCGGTTATCAGCTTAAAGTCAGGCGAGCAGTACGAATGGAAATCAGCAGGTATATGGAAATCGCAGTTTACAGTAAGCAACTATAAAGACGCACATATTACTTATAGCGCAAGTAGTAACAGTGGCGCAATCTCTTCTGATACGGATAATGAATTATTGATTATTGCAGGCTTGTTTATTAAACAAATTTACAACAAACGCGCTATTATACTTGTTGCATGCATTATGCCCATTATAACGATATCGATTAACCGTCATTAGTAAATAATTAAATCCTTTTGTGAGATGGAACAGGTATTAAATTGGAGAAAAGGTTTATTTGATAGCAATTATCAGGTAATAAATAACGGATATTTAAAATTTTCAATCAATTTTGGATCGTGGAAAAATACGGCAATTGCCACAACGCAGGCCGGCATTTATCTGTTAAAAAGTGAGGGCTTTTCTAAACCGGAAACCAAAATTATCGATAATAAGAATACGGTTTTGGCCGTAATTACTTATGATTGGCTGGGTTTTAAAGCTAGGATTGTATTTGCCTCTGGCGAAACTTTCGATTGGAGTTATCAAAACAGCTGGTTAAGCCGCTGGTCGTTAAACAACCATAAAGATAAGCAGATTCTTTTTAATGCTTCAGCAGGAAGTGGATTGATTCATACTAATGTTGATGATGATATGCTGGTATTGTGTGGCCTTTTTATAAGAGAATACTATTCGCGACTGATTTTCGGCATGATTATTTTTATATTCTGTTTGCTTACTTTTAAAAGCATTTTTTAACTATAAAAAGATCCGTCATCTCGATCCGATAGCTATCGGGTCCGCTCGAAATGACGGTTAGGTTAACCCAATATCTCTTTAATCTTTTCAGTTGGCCTGGCGATTACGGCTTTGTTTCCTGAAATAACAATCGGTCTTTCAATTAAAATGGGATGAGCGATCATTACATCAATCCATTCTTCGTCACTTAGGCTTTTTCCTTTATAATTTTCTGTAAAAATATCTTCGCCTTTACGGATCAACTCCAATGGCTTAATGCCCAGTTTCGAGATAATTTCTTTGAGTTCGGCTTTCCCGGGAGGTGTTTCGAGATAATAAATTACTTCGAAATCTTGTCCGCTTTTTTGGAGTTCTTCTAAAGCACACCGGCTTTTGGTACAGCGGTTATTATGGTAAATCGTAATCATTTAAAAAGAATTTAAAGGCCGCTTACACCACCACTCACCACCAGTTTCATGGCGTCAGCAGCAGTCATGTTTAAATCAGCAACCTTATCTCTTTTTACGATACAAAGCTGGCCGGCAAAAGAATAAGAAAGTGGAAAGTAAACAGCTACTTCGTCAGGCAGATTGAGTTTATGCAGGTCATTCTGTGTTAAAAATCCAATCTTTTTTAAACCGCCTTCCACCTCTACCAGTACCGGGTGATTAAATTTTTTCTCGTCGCCAACAAAAGCTTCCGTTAAATCTTTAATGGATGAATATATGAAGTTAAGTAAGGGCAACCGTTGCATCATCCGCTGAAACCAGTTGTACATTGGTTCGGTTACCAGATTGGTTACGAAAATACCCGCAAGTAAAATGATGGTTAAAACGGTCAGCAAACCTAAACCCGGAATATTGCGACTTTCGCCTGTACGCGGATTTACACCTAAAATATTATTTACATTTAACCAGCTATCAACCGTTGTAACTGCCCAAACCACAATAAAAATACTCACGGCTATGGGCACAACAATTAATAAACCTTTAATCAAATAGTTTAAAATGGCTTTCCCTACTTTGTTCATGGCGCAAAATTAGAAAAAATATGGTTAAATGGTTAGAATTGTTATATTGTTTGATGATCAGGTTAATAACAGGCGTTTTTTCTTTTCCGTTCATTGTCTTTTGACGGTTTGCCAACAATAAAACAATAAAATAATCTAACAATTCTCTTATTCATAAAAATAAACCCTCTTTACCCGTTGCGAGATATTGGTTAAAATTTCATAAGGAATGGTATTGATATCTTTGGCGAGTTGCATAATGGTATGCTCCTGATTAAATACGATGGCTTCGTCGCCGGGTTTTACATCAATACCTGTAACATCCAACATGGTCATGTCCATACAAATTGAACCTATTACAGGCACTAAATGTCCATTCACAAGCATTCTACCTACGCCATTGCCAAAGTACCTCGTGTAGCCATCAGCATAACCAATTTTTACGGTTGCTATTTTTCCACCATTTTGCATCACACCTTTTCTGCTATACCCTACGGTTTCGCCAGGCTCCAGGTTTTTCACCTGGGTTACTGTTGTTTTAAGTACCATTACCGTCTGCAAACCACGGTTATTGGCCAAAGCAGAATCAAAACCATATAAACCAATCCCTAAACGTACCATATCCATCTGGGCTTCGGGCCAGCGTGAAATACCAGAAGTATTGGAAATATGCAACAACGGTTTATAAGCTAGAGTATTAACCAATTGATCAGCAATGCTTTTAAATTTAACAATCTGCTGCCCGGTAAATCCATCATGTTCTGCAGCATCACTAGCTACTAAATGGGAGAAAATACTCTGCACTTTTACCCTTGCCGAATCTTTTAGCAGTGCAGATAAAGCATCCATTTCAGATTGATCAAAACCCAAACGGTGCATGCCGCTATCGATCTTAATGTGGATCGGATAATCGAAGTCATAATCTGACAATGCATTTAAAAAACTATTCAGGATTTCTATACTGTAAATTTCGGGTTCGAGCCTGTGTTTGATAATGGCTTCAAAAGCAGATTCTTCAGGGCTCATCAACATAATGGGCAAAGTAATTCCGGCTTTCCGCAAAGCAATACCTTCATCGGCATAAGCAACCGCCAAATAATCTACCTTATGAAACTGCAATAAATTGGCGATTTCAAAACTTCCGCTTCCATACGAGAAAGCCTTCACCATGGCCATGATTTTAACGCCAGGCTTGATTTTAGAGCGGTAGAACTGCAGGTTACCAACCATGGCATTCAGGTCTATCTCTAAAACCGTATCGTGTATTTTTTGGGTAAGCAGTTTACTGATTCGTCCAAATTCAAAGCGCCTGGCTCCTTTTACCAATATGGTTTCGTGGTTAAACTGTAAACCAGGAAAAGCATCTACAAAAGCATTGGTATCATCAAAAAATTGGGTTTCGAACTTAAAAAGATCGGCATAACGCGAAATATGTGTTCCGATACCGATCAACCTGTTTACCTTTTTTTGAGCAAGTAATTCAGCAATCTCAGTATATAAATCAAGATCGTCTCTTCCGGTTTCGAATAATTCCGAAAGAATAACCGTTTTTTTGGGATGCTGATTTTGTTGGTTTAAAAAGTCGAGTGCAATGGCTAAAGACGAAATATCCGCACTATATGAATCATCAATAATAGAACATTGATTGATGCCGTTTTTCAGTTCCAGGCGCATGCTTACATGGCTCAGTTTTTCTAAACGCAGATCGGCCTGCTCAGGAGTATAACCTAAAGCCAGTAAAGTTGCCCAGCAGATCATGCCATTTTCTATCGAGGCTTTATCTTTAAAAGGCAACATGCACTCTATTTCGGTATCCTGATAAATGGCCCTTAAGTAGCAATTCCCTTCAATGGGTTCAACAGTGGTAATCTGCAAGTCTGCAACCTGCTTGCTGCTCCAGCTAAACTTTTTCTTCCCGGGTAAATCTTTTGCACTTACCTCGGTTACATATTCGGGCGCATAGATGAATAAATCCGAATCTTTAAAAAGTTTCAGCTTCTCTGTGAGTTTTTCTTTTTTAGAGCTAAATCCTTCCGCATGTGCTTCGCCAATATTGGTTAAAATCCCTATTTCAGGCTGGATAATCTCCGCCAGGCGCTGCATTTCATTCACAGCAGAAATCCCGGCTTCGAAAATCCCAAGCGTATCATCAGCCTCAATCTGCCAAACCGAAAGCGGTACCCCAATCTGCGAATTATAACTTTTGGGGCTTTTAACGATATTGAAATCAGCTGCCAAAAGCTGATACAACCACTCTTTTACAATGGTTTTCCCATTACTTCCTGTAATGCCTATGGTTTTAAACTGAAACTGGTTTCTATGGTAAATACTGAGTTGTTGTAAGGCGGCCAAAGCGTCATCAGCCAGTAAAAAATTACAATCCGGGTATTGATGAACATATTTAGCTTCGGTAATCACGAAATTACGGATATCCTTGCTGTAAGCATCTTTTATAAATTCGTGTCCATCGCGGTGCGAAGACAAAGCAAAAAATATAGAGTTTTCTGGCACCAAAACCGAACGGCTATCAATTACCAGGTATTGAATAACAACCTCTCCATCAACTAATTTGGTATCAGCATTTAAAATTTCGGCTATTTTGGCTAAGGTATATATTGGGTTTTGCATGCTATTATATTCAGAAAAATACGGTAATCGCTTTTATTTTTACGAATTTCAGTAATTAATTATGAAAAGCGGTAAACAAGAGGCAGTATTATTAGATAAAAAACAAGCTTTGGCAAAAGCCGAAAATTTTTGCGTTTATCAGGAACGCTCGCAAAAAGAAGTACGGTACAAATTGGTAGAATGGGGCATGCGGGGGGATGAACTGGAAGAAATTATTACCGACCTGATCATCAACAATTTTTTGAATGAAGAAAGGTTTGCCAAAAGTTATGCATCGGGCAAATTCAACATTAAACACTGGGGCCGCGTTAAAATTAAACAGGGCTTAAAATTGAAAGGTGTGCCCGATAAAATTTTACAAAAAGCAATTTACAGCATCGACGATGACGATTATTTGCAGACGATAGAAAAATTAGCGGTTAAAAAAGCGGAAAGTCTGGGTGAAAATGATCCGTTCAAAAGAAAAAACAAGCTGATGAGCTACCTTCAGGCAAAAGGTTTTGAAACTGAATTAATTTTACTTGTACTGAAAGCCAGCAATTTAAAATAAATATTAAATTTTTAATAAGAAATCTCTTGACAGAAATATAAATCTGCCTATATTTGCATCACCAAAACGAAACAACAACATCAGTTTTGTTCATGCGAAAGTAGCTCAGTTGGTAGAGCACGACCTTGCCAAGGTCGGGGTCGCGAGTTCGAATCTCGTCTTTCGCTCCAAAATGCCTTCCTACCAGAAGGCATTTATTTTAAAGTTAACCAAGCCGATGGAGATCGGCAGCGGCTAATGCTCGGGTGGTGGAACTGGTAGACACGCAGGACTTAAAATCCTGTGCTTTCAAAGGCGTGCGGGTTCGATTCCCGCCCCGAGTACAACAAAAAAATCGAACGAAAAGCCTGATATTAAAATATCGGGCTTTTTAGTTTTATACCGGTTCGACTCCGGCTCCGGGTACAAAGGAATCAAACTCTCTCCTTCTTAAATTTCACGCTTAACCAGACATAAAATATGAGTTACATTGTATAATGCTATATTTTTCTCGGACTTTAATATATATTTGAGTAAGCAGTGAGGCTACAACAGCCGCCACCTAAACAGGGTAAAATAAAGCACAATGGCAAACAGAAATTTCAGCCCTTTCCCGATTTTGACAACTGAAAGGCTCACGCTTAGGCAATTATCAACTGATGACGAGCAAAACATTTTTGCTTTGCGTTCTGACCCAGCCATAAATAAATATCTTGGCAGAGCACCTAGCAAAACAATTGAAGATGCTACAAACTTCATCAACCAGATTAATGATAATATTCAAAAAAACAATTCCATTTATTGGATAATTACGCTAACGGAAACCAAAACCTTTGCTGGAACAATTTGTCTTTTTGACTTTTCGGACGAAAAAAACAGTTGCGAAATTGGGTATGAACTTATGACAAAATTCCAAAACCAGGGAATAATGAAAGAAGCATTAGAGGAGGTGATTGCTTATGCTTTTAACACATTACAGTTTCAAAAAATAGCAGCATTTACACACCAGGAAAATCAACAGTCAAGCAAATTATTAAAGAAATTTAACTTTACCCAATCTTTGGAAACAAACGAAGAAAATCCTGATTATAATATTTTCACATTGAATACTATAAATTGAAAATTTGGCACATCTTGCTGTAGTTATGCCCGTCACTTTAAACTTTTAATTGAAAACAAGGAAACATTTTAAAACGACGGATTAAAACGCGATAAATTCCTGCATCTAAAAAAAAATTGAATCTTCGAGTGCAGCATAATGTTTATTGATGCCTTTTGCTATCGTTGTATTGCCAAAGCACATTGATAATCTTCCAGGAACCATTTAACTTAACGATATGCACATAGTCAATCCATTCGTCTGCGATCAGCTTAACTGAAGCGGTTTTGTCCGAAACATCCAGAAATTTAACTTCCTTTTTAGGAACTGCAGGAAATTTGTCGTTTTTCAAATTGTAACTTTCGGCTAAGATCACCATTGATTCAGTGGATGTTTCCCTGACATAATCTTTGCCAGTTGCCTTATCCTTCCAAAAAGTACGTTTCACCATTCTGGGATGTAGCGCCTGTTCCATTTGTTTAGGGTTCGGCTTATGCTGCGACTCAATGTAGTTAAGTACTGCCTGTTTAATTTCTAAACTGTCCTGCTTCGTTTGGCCGAAACACTTTACACCCATTATTAATAGGGAGAAAAAAATGATATTATATTTCATAACTATGCTTTTTAGCCTTTAATTTTTGATTTTATTACTAGTTATTCCGGCAACAGATTTCATCTCTAAGCCAGCTTTTTCCGCAGCCACTTGCGCACGGGTTCATCATACCATTTCAATGCAGCATAAGCTAACATAATCCCACCTATTAAAATGAGTAATGCATAAGGCCATACCTCTGCGATGGTTACGCCTTTATGGTTGCTGATCCAGGCGACGTAAAAATACACCAATGGATAATGCACCAGATAAAGCGGATAAGATATATCACCTAAAAATTTGCATATCCTGCTCTCTCTTTGACTTTGAATCACGCCACTGGCACCAAGGTAAACAATAAGCGGGAAAACGATGATGATGCAAACAGATTCGTAGAGCCCGTTCATCCAAAGATGTTCGGCACCACCAATGCGTGGCATATAAAGTACGATTGCGACCAAAAGGCTGCACCATAAAAAGGCATTTTTAATTTGGGTGGGTTTTGCTATACGTGAAAGCAACAGGCCAGCAAAAAATGGGTACATGGTACGGGTAATCCCAATACGCACCTGTTCTACATTCAATGTCCAGCCGCCACTAACATCACCGTTTGTAATGGCTAAATGTGTGAGTGCTACAGCAGCAATAACGACCAATATACCCAATGCAGTTTTAGAAAATTTTCTGATCCAGATGGCGTAAAGAATATTGGCGATGTACTCAAAAAACAACGACCATCCTACGCTATTGAGGGGGTGCATCTCTTCCCAGCCACGTATATCGAGCGATAATGGCACTGGGAGGATCGTGTAACCGATGAGCATAACCAGTAACATCTTCCAAAGAGGAATGGTATGAATAAGCGGCCATAGAGTAGAATCAGTAAAATAAAATCCGAGGGCGCCAAGTGTCATTCCTAAAATCACCATGGGCTGAAGACGAACGATACGGCGTTTAAAGAAATTACCGACCGTCATTTTAGACCACCTGTCGTCGTAGGCGTAGCCCATTACGAAGCCCGATAATAAAAAGAAAAAGTCTACAGCTAAATAACCGTGATTGACCAAAATATCTAGGTGTCCGGTTCCTAATGGCTCGGTAAGATGAAAAGTTACCACAATTATGGCTGCGATACCGCGAAGGCCGTCTAATATGGGATAGTGTGGCTTGGTGGCCAGCGCATTATTCAGGTTAGTACTCATCTAATCGGTTATAAAAATTGCAATTTGTAAAAAATAGCTAATATTTCCCGACTGAATTTTAATTCTGAGCTGACAAAACCTGAAAATTTACCTCCCCTATCTGATAAAATAACGAAATAACAGACCGAAATAATTGGGCGATTAATCACCTGATCCACTCAACAATCAAACAATTACCACTAGAACTACATTTAATTTAAATTTATCTTCCTCATTTTTAACCACTAATACATTCACCTTTATTTTTTATTTTATTTTTTTTGAATTAAAAAGTTTAATTTCTATATTTGCAACCCCAAAGGAACACAGCTGATGTGTAAATTTGCGAAAGTAGCTCAGTTGGTAGAGCACGACCTTGCCAAGGTCGGGGTCGCGAGTTCGAATCTCGTCTTTCGCTCCAAATGCCTTCCTACCAGAAGGCATTTTAGTTTAAGTTAACCAAGCCGATGGAGATCGGTAGCGGCTAATGCTCGGGTGGTGGAACTGGTAGACACGCAGGACTTAAAATCCTGTGCTTTCAAAGGCGTGCGGGTTCGATTCCCGCCCCGAGTACAACAAAAAAATCGATAAAAAAGCCATCAGAAATGATGGCTTTTTTTATGTTAGACCCTCTTTAACAGACTTGCCTTAGAATCAATTTTCATTTTACATCCTGGTATTTTCCGGATTTATAGGTTAAGCCCACACCAAGCGTTTCTTTAAGCTGCAGCTTACCTATTTGATTGTTATCATAAAATAAACCGGCCGTAATCTGTGTAGAAATAAAGCGGTTCACTTTCATATCAAGAATGGCAGAATAGGCCACCACTAAATTCTGCGCATCTTTAAGGTAATTGCTAAAAACAACTAAACTGTTATCTAAAAGGATATTTTCCATTAGTTTAGCCTTATACCTTCTACCTAAATAAGCTCCGAACTGATAAACCAAATGTTTGCCCGGCTCCACACCAAAAGCTTCTGTTAAACCATCTCTATTTCGGGCGATTCAATACCCTAGAAAAATAACTACTCCATCTCCGCCGGGGCTATCTAACAGATCTACTATGGCTGAAGTTTATCCTTATCAAACAGACTTATAAATCCCTGTAATGCTGGCGAAGGCGGCACATCTTTCCGGTACACAAATAAGGTAGTCATTAATCCAAGTTCGCGTGGGAGAGCAAAAGTTTTGATTTTCTTCCCACTATAAAAAGTAGTAATGATTTCTTTGGGCAGGAAACTAAAACCAATACCCGATTCAATAAAATTAACCACCCCTTCAATAGAGTTCATCACCGTTTTATGATACTGATCAATCCCCTTGCTCACCAGCCATGAATCGAGCCTTGCCCTGAATACACAGCCCTGATCAAACACGATGGTTCTAATCGGTTTCTTTTCCAGTAGTTCCTCTAAACTTTTGCAATTGCCAGGGGCAACCACAACAATCTCTTCTTCTTTGATCCTGATCTGTTCCAGTTCCGGATGATCAATCGGCGAAGGTACAAAGGCGGCGTCCAAACGATAATTTAGCACATCACTCAACAAGCTCGGACGCATGGCAGATCTAAATTCAAGGTCGACGTGGGGGAATTTAACGGCAAGTTCATTAACCATTTTTGGTCCTTCAAGCGTCATCATTGTTTCCAGAAAGCCAATTTTAACCTGTCCTTTAACGCGGTCATTTTTACCTATTGTTCTTTTAGCTTCATCTATGATGTGATTAAGCTGCTTGCTATAACGCATTAAGGTCTCCCCTGCTGCCGTTAGCGCTACTTTTCTGGATGTTCTTGTAAAAAGTAGCGTACCGAATTCTTCTTCAAGGTTTTTAATCCTGGCAGTAACGTTCGATTGTACGGTGAACATGGCTTCGGCTGCTTTTGTAAAACTGCCATAATGGGCAACTGCCTCAAACAAATTAAGATCATTGGTATTCATAAATCACAAATTAAGATTCATAATATCATTATAAATCATTTTTAATGATTAAATATACTCTATAGTTTTGTTAAAAAAAAACAATAAATGAAAAACCTAAAATTGGCCGGCATTATCCTGGCTATTTTGTTAACAAAATTAAACGTTATGGCACAATCAACTCCAATAACACATCCAACTCCATCATCAGCTAATGTCCATTATCGCCGTATAAATGTAAATGGCCTGAGTATCTTTTATCGCGAAGCCGGTCCTGTAAATGCACCAACCATTTTACTGCTTCACGGTTACCCAACTTCATCGCACATGTTCCGCAACCTCATCCCTATGTTGAGTGAAAAATACCATGTAATTGCACCTGATTTGCCAGGCTTTGGTTATACAGACCTCCCTGAGCGTTCTAAATTCGATTATACCTTCGATAACCTGGCCAAAACCATGCAGGGTTTTATCGAAGGATTAAAACTTAACCGTTTCGCGGTGTATGTTTTTGATTATGGAGCACCTACCGGATACCGCCTCGCTTTGGCTAATCCAGAAAAAATCACAGGAATTATTTCGCAAAATGGAAATGCTTATACAGAAGGCTTAAGCGAAGGTTGGAACCCCATACAACGCTATTGGAAAAATGATACACCAGGCAACAGAGCAGCTTTGAAGGAGTTTTTAACCCATGATGCAACTAAATTCCAATATCTTACGGGAGTTACTGACCCATCTGTTATTGCTCCAGAATCTTATACCTTAGACCAGTACTTTCTCGACCGCCCGGGTGTGGCAGAGATTCAGCTGGATTTTTTAAAGGACTATAAAAGCAATGTAGCGCTATATCCCAAATTCCAGGAATACTTTAGAACATACAAACCAAAGATCTTAGCCGTTTGGGGCAACAAAGATCCTTTCTTTTTACCAGCGGGAGCAGAAGCTTATAAAAAAGACGTACCTGATGCAATTGTTAAATTTTATGATACAGGCCATTTTGCATTAGAATCGCATGGATATGAAATAGGAAATGAGATCCTGAAATTTTTAGCGACTTTACCTAAATAATCCATCATACCACAATTGTTTACTTGAAGCAGGCAATTGTGGCAATAAAAATTAATTTTATCTCTAATAAATAAAACCATGGAACAAAAACCTCCAATGCCACCATTTACCTATGAAACTGCTATACAGAAAGTGCAAATGGCAGAAGATGCCTGGAACAGCCGTGATCCGGAGAAAGTATGTCTGGCTTATACTATTGATACGGAATGGCGCAACCGAAATGAGTTTATTAATGGCCGCGAAGAAGTTAAAGCCTTTTTAACCACCAAATGGGCCAATGAACTGGATTACAAACTTAAAAAAGAGTTATGGACCTTTGCCGAAAACCGCATAGCAGTGAGGTTCGAATATGAATGGTGTAACAGCGCTGGCCAATGGCACCGCAGTTATGGCAACGAGCTTTGGGAATTTGACGAAAATGGTTTGATGCAGAAACGTTATGCCAGTATTAATGATTTGGAGATTACAGAAAAGGATCGCTATTTGTAATTTGCAATGGTTGGCAGGAAAATGAGAAACAAAATCTTTGAACGATACCGGATGGTTCAAAGATTTTGTAATTGTCTTCATTTCTATCCCAAATGTATTACCGCATAAAGCGCTACTATAGAAATCGTCGTCCAAAGCAACAAACCCTGAAGCAAAGGCCTGAAACCTACCGCTACAATTTACAAGTATATGGATTCTGGTTTGTTAGTTCATTAGCCATTCGTTAATTAGTAATTCGTTAATTGGCTTGATTGACTATTGTTTATTGGTGATTAATTATTAGTTATTATCCATTGTTTATTGTCTATTGATGATCGTTTATTGATCATTGGTGATTATTCAAATCCTTTTTTAAAAGCATAATCAACTCTAACCTGCCAACTCATGATTCTGCACTAAAACCCAGTTCTTCCAATAACTTTGCACAATACCACTCTTGCCTTGGCAAATGAAAAGGTCCTTTAAATAAGTTGCCTTTAGCGGTTTGTGCGACGGTTCCATCGCGGTGCAGGTAGCCGAACCATTCACCATATTCTTTATCGTGAAATTTATCGTAAGCATAATCATGAACCATTTTATGCCAGCGGGCATATTTTTCATCGCCAGTTAACGTGTAGGCCAGTAATGTCGCAATTATGGTTTCGTTCTGCGGCCACCAGAATTTCATATCCTGCCAATATTCCTGCACCGGTTTATTGTACACATCTTTAAAATACAAAATCCCGCCATATTTTTTGTCCCAGCCACGCTCCCACATATAATCGAGCATTTTACAGCCCAGTTTAATCAGTTCGGGATCGTTATTACGGTATTTTGCTTCGTGCAAGATAAACCAGGCACCTTCTATGGCATGGCCGGGATTTAAAGTTCTTCCATCTATATGATCGATTATACTGCCATCTGGCGCTACCTGTTCCATCACACACTGAATATCATCTTTCACAAAATCGTTTTTGATTTCTTCAATCCATTTAGAAATCCATTCGTCGCAACGGGGATCGCCAATGGTTTCTCTCAGCTGCTGGGCAGTATTCATCATAATCATGGGCACTCCAATACCTTTTGCTGGCCTGGTACCGGTAAACTTTGCTGGTAATAAACCTGGTGTTGTGGCATATTCGATACACTTTCCAAACAGATACCTCGCCTTTTCAGCAGCGGTTTCATCACCACTTGCCTGTGCATAAGCAGCATTGGCAATCACCGCAAAGGTTTCAGAAAAATAATAGCGCCTTTTGCGAATCGGTTGCCCATCACGGGTTACATGAAAAAACATCTGTTCGTCAGTGTCAAAACAATGGTTATTTAAAAAGTCGATACCAGATTTGGCTCCATCTAACCATTCCTTTTTATGTTCAATTGTATTACAAAGGGTTGATAACAACCATGCAGCACGGCCCTGGATCCACACCGCTTTATCGTCGTCGATCAAACTTCCATCCCGGTCTCGCATGAGCAGGTAACCGCCATGTTCGTGATCAATTGATCTTGGAAACCAAAATGGAACCGTATTATTTAATAACTGGTTTTTATAGAATACAGCAAGATTTTGCAGTTCTTCGGCAGTATAACTCATATTTTTTAATTTATAGAAATGGAAAAAGTTGAAGCCGGCAGTTTGGCTTCGTTCATTAAATTGGCACGGGTAAAGGGCTGCCAGGCATATAAAACTTGTATGATCTTTAACTTCGCAGGTACAGTTAAATGCACGGTATTGTTAAAAATAACTGCTTTAACAGGCCAATGATTCCCTTTCTCATCTTCTACTTCAAAGCCTTTTACTGCTAAGCCGGAACCAGCCATCAGTTTTATAGCATGAGCAAAGCGAATAATGATGGTATGCCCATCCCTTCTGGCTGTCACCGCTACGGGACCACTGGCTTGAATCTGCCTATGATAACTGTTTTTTATGGCCAATAAAGCCAGCCGTTCACCTATTTCTTTCTTATGTGCAGGATGAACATTAAGCGAATCGCCCAGATCGGAACTTACCGCCATGCCCGAATTTGGGATAATGGCCTGCAGTTTCCGTTGCGCATCTCTAAAATAGGGCCATGAAGGGCGATCAATAGAGGCAAGTTGAACATAATAAAAAGGAAAATTATCATTCCATTTTTTTCGCCAGCTTTTAACCAACAAAGGAAATTCATGATTAAATAACTCTACATTGTGCGCATTGCTCTCTCCCTGGTACCATATCACCCCTTTTATCGGAAATTCGGTTAAAGTTGAGATCCCCGCTTCATCATTGTAAGCAGGTTCGTAAGGGTGCCGCTGTTTTGGATTAATCGCATTTTTAAGATTTACCGATGCCCTGCCACTTACCCAATCCTGGATAAAGTCAGATTTACGCCAGTTGGCTAACAGATCAACGAGGAGATCATCATTTTCTAACGTTTTTCGATCCATCCACGATTCTAATGTTGATCCACCAACTGCCATTTGAATAAGTCCAATCGGAACCTTTTCGCTAGAGGCTAGCTTTTCTCCAAAATAATAAGCCACTGCAGAGAAATCGCCCACTGTGTTTTCTTCAGGTTTGGCCCAGCTTCCGGAAAAATAATTAAGCGCATTAACTGCGTCCAGTGTTTTGGTGTCCCATGTAATGTTATCTGTTTCAGCAAGTGGATTAAACTTCAATAACCTGATGGAAAGATTTTTATTTAAATGGCTTAAGGTAGGCTGGGCAGTTGCCGATGATTTTAATGCGAAAGCCATGTTCGATTGACCGGAACATAACCATACGTCGCCAATCATCACATCTTTTAATACTATATATTGTTTACCAGCCTGAAGTTTAAGAGTATAAGGCCCGCCAAATTTCATTGGTTTAAAAAACACTTTCCACTTCCCGTTAACATCTGCTTTAGTTCGTAGCGTAAGGTGGTTAAACTCAACTTCAACCTGATCTCCCGCATTTGCTGTTCCATAAACCGGAATTTGTTTATCGCGCTGTAAAACCATGTGATCGGTGAACAATGGGTGTAATTTGAAGCCGCCAAAACTCCCTGTTAAATGTGCATATACGGTTTTAGCAATTATAGCTGCTCCGGTAGTATCCGGGTGCAGGTAATCAGCAAATAAGTCCGGACGGTTATTCAATGCTGTATTGAGGTCGATGAGCTCAAATGCATTTGCTTTTGCTATCTGTACAATTTTATCCTGAATCTGCCAGTACCAATCGCGTGTTCCCGATTTAAACCTCGGATGACCACTAAAAATGGGGCTTAGTTTGCAGATATAAATTTTAAGCTTAGGGTTTCCCTGTTTTAAGCTGTCTATCAGCCATTGGTAATCCGATTGAAAATCGCCTTTATAATTTGGCCAGTTCCTAGGATCGGTATCATTTAAACCAAGGTGGATAATCGCAATATCAGGGCGAAAATTTAATACCTCGCTAAATTCTTTTGTTTTATAGTACGGATTATGGCCCTTTTTCAGCAATGTAGCCCCGCTATGACCAAAATTACCCACCAAATATTGCTCACCCAAAAGCTGTTGCAATTGTGCAGGGTAAGCTTCTTTTTTCGGATCTGGCAGCAAATAACCCGCTGTTACAGAATTTCCGATGCAGGCTATTTTTATTTTTTGTGCATAAGTATTTGCGCCGAACAGTAAGATCAGCCCGATTGATAGTCTTAAAAAAGCTTTCATTGAAGGTTATTTAACAATTTCGCTCACCGGAATGCGGACAAAATATAGATCTTTCAACCCTTCGTAAAAGAAGCCTATGGTTTTGTCATCAATCTTTGTTATGGAAGAATAACCATAAAACTTTCTGTCATCGATAAGGAGTTCATTTTTCCTGTTCCAGCTTTCACCCAGATCCAAACTGGCTTTTATGGTTAAATTATAACGGTTAAACTGTGTATTATTATTCCCGAAAAACACTACCTCTTTCTGTCTGCCCTTTACCAGTACATTTGCTTTAATAAAACTTGCCATACAAACCGGATCTTGGAGGGCATTATAAGAGGTATGGTGCTCTGTCCAGGTTTTACCCAGATCTGTAGTGGTGGCTACACTTCTAAAACTGCCACGGTTATCGCGCATGTTGAGCATTAAAACACCTGGCGTGGTTTCAATAATCTGACTTTCTGTAGTATTTGGCTTTGGCCCGTCTTCTGTTTTCCAGGTTGCACCATGATCATTACTGTACAACAAAGTAGAATAAGGCATGGCATTTTCATCCCAGTATTGCGCTGCAAAAACCAGTTTACCATTTGCCATTGCGATACCGCTACCCGGCCCATTAAAAAACAGGTTCCATTCAGGATCTTTAACATTTTTGGTGATACTTTTAGGTGCCGACCAGGTTAATCCGTCATCATCACTGCTCACCAACACCAACTGGCCGGTAACATCTTCTGATAAACCGGGTTTTGATCCTGCAATAGATCTGTTTCCTTTGCTCCATAATGCTGCCACCCAAATCTTTTTGGTAACGGGATCGAAAAGTACGGCCGGATCGCCAACCCCATTGTTTTCGTTCGGTTCGCCCATGTCCATAATCACTTTCAATGGCGCCCAGCTTTTGCCCCCATCGGTACTTCGGCTCATCCCTACATCAATATTTCCGGGCAGGTCTCCTGAATTTTTATAGCGGATATCGTAAACGGCAATTAATGAGCCTTTATCTGTGGTGGTTATCCCGGGGATCCGAAAGGTATTGATACCGTTTTCACCAGCTTTTTTTACTGCGATGCCTAATCTTTTTACATAATCCTGCCCCTCTTCTGTCACTGCGTATTTTTTAGCACCTGCATCTTCAACCTGGCTAACATGAAATTCGATTTTGGAATCGATATCGGCATCCTCTCTAAGCTTAGCACTAAACCAAATGTAATGCATCCCTGGCTTAAGGTTAATGTTCACCTCAAAGCTAATATTTACAGTGGCAGGGTTTATGGTAGTTAACTTATTTTTAGCTGCAAAAAGCGGTTCCTGATCGGTAAAATACACATCGATTTTTTCGACAGACTTAAGCCCCGCGGGATTGAGCCTGGCAGCTATTTTTTTAAATGAAATTTCTTTTTCACCAGCCGGGATATAAATCAATACCCGCAAAAGCGGATTCGTTTCCAATCCTTTTAAAACAGGAACCACAGGTGATGAGACTGTAATCGTGATTCCTTTTGGCGGTGAGGCTTTTAATGCAAATGAAACGAATAGGAGCAGCAAAGCTAAGCCTGCTTTTATTTTAAATTTTCTCATAATTTTCTGTTGATTTAAGCATCTTCAAAATCGTTAAATTTCGGACGCAGGAAATAAAGCTGAATCATCAGGGCGATAAAAACAATAATGGATAACATGGCGAAATCTTTCCCAAGGCTGCCCGAATCAGTTGATTTACCTAATAAATCGGTAATAAAAGCCCCTGCAAAAACACCGGTCATATTCATTATGCCATAAGCCGTAGCCCTGTATTTTGAAGAAACAAACTGACAAAGAATAGGCATATTATTGGCATCGAACATGCCATAACCAAAACCGAAACAAAAGGCCGCCCCTATGATATTGAACAAAGAATGCCCAAAACCGATCAGCAATAAAGACGGAATGGTTAAACCCAGGCCAATGGCGCTGGTATAAATACGCCCTTTAATATTTTTCTGCACCCACCTGTCGGATAAAATGCCTCCAAAAATTACCCCTAAAAATGAAGAGGCAGCAATGGTAATCGTCGAAATTGGTCCTGCCTGTGCCATATCGATTCCTAAATTATTGGCAAATAAGGTAGGAAGCCAATTTTTAGTTGCCCAACCGGGTAAACTAGGGATGGCAAAATAGATGAGGATTATCCAGAAAGAAATATTGCTGAACAAAAGCGCCAGTCCTTTAAAAAGCGAGGGTTTAAGTTGAACAGACTTTTTTTCCTGCAATAGCACCTTCTTTTTTTCTCTTAGAAAAAATACCAAAATCAATGCGTAAACAATCCCAACAAAACCAAAAGAATGGAAAGTAGCCTGCCATGAAAATTTTGAAGCAATGGTTGCACCAAAACCGCCCAGTGCCTGCCCCATGTAAAGGCCCGTCATGTGGATGCCAATGGCTACCGATCTGGTTTTCGAACTGTGGTAATCGGCTATTAGTGATAAACCAGCCGGGATATAAAGTGCCTCACTCACCCCCATTAATGCTCTTAACCAGTAAATCTGATTAAAAGTAGTAGCGTAGCCCATTAAAAAAGTAACCAGCGACCAAACCAGTAAACTGCCCACAATTAGCCATTTCCGGTTTAATTTATCGGCAATAATTCCAGATATGGGGCTCATTAAGCCATAAATCCATAGAAAAATAGCCATCAGATAGCCAAAATTGGTAGCCGACTGTAGTTCGGCAATATCCATCTGCATGGCAGGCTTCATGGTTGAAAGCATTTGACGGTCCATGTAATTTAACAAGGCTACAAACCAAAGCAGTGCAACTACCACCCATGCGTATCTTTTCTCTCTCATCTGTTAGACTTTAATTTCCCCACCAAAATATTGGGCGTTCTTATTCCTGCTTTAATTTCTCCCCCCGCTATAATCACCTCATGACCTGAAACCACTGCATTGGTGGTAACTATACCATAAGGCATCAGGTTTTTTAAGGTTTGCCAGGTGTTGTTTGTAATATCATATTTTAAAACTGATCTGCTAAAACCGGGGTGATTAGATTGCAGTTTAATTTTCTGCTGATTTAAGTTCTCTTTTTTAATAGGATCTTGCTCCTTTTCGATTGCTGCTATCAGTTTTTCTGCCTGATGGAAGGTTTCGCCCTGATCGCCACTGAAAATTAAAAGATCTTTTCTGTTTGCAATACCGGCAGCCGCAGATAAAACACAAGGCAATGATTTTTTCACGGTCCAGTTCTGTTTATCTATATTAAAGGCAAATACACTATTGTAAATGGTGCTGGTATCACCCTGGTTTCGTTTTCTCCCTCCAATGAGGAAAATTTCATGACTATCTTCAGGATGCAGCAAAACGGTATGGGAAACGGAATGAGGCAGATTGGTCATTTTTTTCCATCCCTCCTGCGGTTTTGATAAATTTAATGATAAAAACAGATCGGTTGCCCCATTTTCCACTTCACCCCCTGCCAGGTAGATTACATCTCCAATTACGGTTAAAGCTGCATTGCTTAAGGCTTTTGGCAAATCAGGAAGAAAGTTAACATGTAATTGTTGAGCTTTCCAATTTAAGATCAATGCCTTATTACTCAGCCCGTTTTCATTTTCGCCACCAGCAACAACAATTCCATGCGAAGTGCTGCAAACTGCAGTGTATGCCAGATTAAAAGGTAATTTCAAGTTTTCCTTAGTAGTCATTAAATGTAGATTACCTGCAGTTTTAAGATAAAGAAAAACGTCGTCGTAATATTTCTTTTTACCTCCGTTCCAAGGCATGCCGTCAGGAAAATTTGTTCCGCCAGCAATAAGTACAACATTGTGATTGGCACCCGAAATTGCACCCGCTAAACCAATAGCTGCTTTTTGTTTAGGCGCAGGTGGTATTTTGGCTGCAACACTCCAGATTATATTTTCTACATGTTGGTGCTGTGCCAATAATTCTGGTGATATGATTGATGTAAGCAAGAAAGTAAGGTATAAAATAAAGTTTTTCATTAATATTTAATTTGGGCACAAATAAAGATAACCATTACTTGTTGCTTTCAATTTCATCATGCTCCACCCTTTCAGGTAAACATAATTTAATCCCTGATCAAGAGGATACACAGAGATAAAAATCCGTGTTAGCGGTGTACAGCTGTGGTTAAAAAAGCTTTCGATTTAAAAGCCTGAAAATCTAAATTTTCAACATCCGTTTTAAATTGTTCAAATGCCGCTGCATCCATGTTTTTAACAGGTAATCTGAATTCGCCACAATCTAACCCGATCATTTTCATATAAGCTTTACCTGTTGCAATTCCACCATATTTACCTAATAATCGGATAAAATCGATCGATTTCTGCTGCAATGCAACGGCAGTTTTCAGTTCGTTTTGTTCAAAAGCTTCAATCAATTGATTATACAAAGGAGCAAGGTAATTAAATGTACTTCCTACAGCACCTTTTGCGCCTAAAACCAGTGCAGAAAGCATATTTTCGTCGCGCCCCCAAAGCATATCGTATTTGTTATTTTTGAAACTCATACAGGATAGAAAATCCATAAAATCCTCATGGGTGTATTTTATGCCTGCGAAATTTGGTATTTTACCATCAACGGCTTCCAATAAATCAATCATATTGTGGTTTGCGCCTGTTAATACAGGAATATGATAGTAATAAAATGGCATATCGGGTACAACAGTAGCAATTTCGGCACACATTTCGGCCAAAACTTCAACAGTTGCGGGTTTGAAATAAGATGGCGCAGTAAATGAAACGCCATAAAGGCCTATTTCTGAAGCGTGTTTCGCCAATACTTTGCAATCAGCCAGGCAGGTTCCCCCAAGTAAGGTCATTACTTTAAAATCCGAATCGCTTTTGCAGGCATCAGCCCATGCTGCGGCTACTTTCATTTTTTCATCAAGCGTAAGCGAAACCCCTTCTCCGGTTGATCCACAGATAAAAGCACCTGTAACACCGTTCTTTTTTAAAAATGAATAATATTCCGGAATAAGCTGCAGGTTTAATTCACCATCCTGATGAAATGGAGTAAATGGTGCAGCAATAAGTCCTTGTAATTTAATGTTTTGCATATTGTATTTCTGTATAATTTAAAAGGTAGTACTGAACGTTGCCAATTTCTACTGACTTCAGCATTAAGAATTAATGGAGAAACCTTTAAGTTTAAAGATTTCTCCGTTCCGCTTCACTCCATCCGATAGCTATCAAATCGAAATGACGTTCCATTTCTTTAAAAAACCGGATAACCCGGGTTTTGTACCAGCGCCCTGTTGTTGGTAAGCGTACTCCGGTCTAAAGGCCATAAAAGCTTATAGGAAGTTGCCGCGGTAATGCTTGTATACTCGTAAACGAAACTATCGCCCATGCGCCTTAAATCGTACCAACGTTTTCCTTCACCAACAAACTCCAGAAAACGTTCTTTTAAAATGGCTTCATTTGCATTTACATCCACCGCTTGGTTTGGATACCCCAAAGTAGCTGCATTATAATTTGCGCCATATCCCCTCGCCCTAACCAGGTTAATTTCTGCCACCGGACTTTCACCTAAAATCACCTTTGCCTCAGCCAGTAAAAGTAAAAGGTCTGCATAGCGATAAATCAAAAAATCGTTTGTATAAACCCTGTTACCCGAATTTTGCTCGCCCTGATATTTTTTAAGAAAAGCACCTGCAATTGAATAAGTTCCGGCAGTATTTTTAGTATAGGCGGCCTGAATGGAAACATTTTTTCGCAGATCGAGATTATTGAACTTGCGGTATGTAGCAATTTTGGTTGGCGCCCTTAACAAGCCGCCATAATTATCGGTAGCTACATCAAATTTACGGTTGCCCACCGAATCGTAAAAATTAACAATTAAACCTGTTTGAGGTACATAATTACCGATGAAACCCAATGTAGCTTCGTCTAATTTATTTTTGGAAGAGAATATAATTTCGTTGTTATCCTTGTTGGTGGTCGAAAAAACATCGGTAAAATTTGGCAATAATGATAATGTAACATTTGCCTGGATATCGGTTAATGCCGTTTTAGCTGTTGTAGCATCGGCTAGTCCTCCGCTCCGGTGTGCATTCCACAGGTAAACTTCAGCTTTCAACATTTGGGTAGCTGCTTTTGACCAAAATCCTTTTTTATTTTTAGCATCAAAAACATAGCTTGATCCAAAATTTGAATTAGAAAGCTCAATATCCGCTTTAATAAGTGCCATTACATCGGCCTCGCTTGATGCAGCTTTAGCCAGGTTGGATACATCAACTGAGGTTGTGGGCGCTGTTTGGATAATGGTTTTGCCCCAGGTTCTATACATCTGGAAATAATAAAAAGCACGTAAACCATAGGCCATCCCAAGATAATTTTTCTTTTTTGCATCTGGTAGAATACTGGTTTCATTCAGTTTTTGGATCAGTAAATTAATCTGGTTGATATTGGTATAAAAACCACCAAAACCACTAACGCCTGCGTTATCGGCATCGAGTGTTTGCAGCCACATGCGCTCTAAACCCTGCGTTGCCTCGCCTGTAAAAGTCGCTGTAGAACCGGGATCAGTACCGAAAATATCAGAACGCAACTCTCCCAAATATTGAAAATTAGCATTGTGCCCCCTAAAACGGGTATATACGCCATTTACGAAAGCATCAAACTGATCGGCAGTTTGCCAATAACTTGCATCGCTTAAACTACTCACCGGACTTAAGTCCAGTTCATTTTTACATCCGGTAAAGATCAGGCCAGACAGGCTTAACAGTACCAATATATTTCTAAATATCGTTTTCATCTTTTGATCGTTTTTTTGTTAAAAGCCCACCTGAAGTCCCATTATAAATGTCCTCGGTGTTGGATACGTTCCTGAATAAATACCTGTAATGGTTGTTCCTGATACCGGTGGCTCTGGCGATGGACCTGAAAATTTAGTGATGTACAAGAGGTTGCTTCCGGTTACATAAATCCTGGCGTTATTAATGAATTTTGATTTCTGTAATAGTCCTTTGGGAAGGTCGTAAGAAAGGGTAACCTCTCTCAGGCACAAATAATCACCTTTTTCATAAAACCGCGAATTGTTTCCGTTCAATACGGCATTTCCGTTGTTGGCCCGGGTATAATTTTGCTTAGAACCTGCCACCTGGTCGGCATAATAAACCTTTGGAATATCGGTATCGGTGTTCGTTGGCGACCAGGCCTGCGCCTGTAGATCGATATAGTTGAAAGTACCCTGATAGTTACCCAATGTACGGGTCACAAGATCGTTGTAAATGGTATGTCCTAAAGCAAAATCCCATCTGTTGTAAAACCCAAACCCCTTGTAACTGGCATTGAAATTAAAACCACCCGTCCATTTTGGATAAATGTTACCCAAATAAACCTGATCCCTCGAATCGATGATGTTATCACCATTTACATCCTGCCAGTTCACATCTCCGGGGGTAATTCTTCCGTTAACTCCTGGAGCTAAATTGGGTCCGGTTACACCAGCTATAGCATCGGTTCTGTTGCCTGCAACTGCAGCAACCTCGGCGACATTTTTAAAAATAGAAACCTGACGGTAACCGTACATATTCCCAAGGGGCTGGCCTTCCTGTAAACCACCTACCCATATCACCTGACCTGATGCAGGATCGTAAATCTGTAAACCACCTTGTCTGTTGCTCTCATTTCCGTTGAAAGGCAATTTCAGGATTTTGTTTTTTACGAATGATGCATTGGCACCTGCATTTAATTTAAAATCGCCTTTGCTTAAGATTTTTGCATCTATTCCAATTTCAATTCCTTTGTTCTGAAATGTACCTAAATTGGTTCTGAAACTTGAAAATCCGGTATAGCTCGGCAGGTCAAGATTGGTTAACAGATCACTCGTTTTACGGTCGTAATAATCAAAAATAACAGTAATGCGGTCGTTTAATAAACCCATGTCTAAACCCAGATCTGTGGTTTTACTTTTTTCCCATCTTAAATCACTATTAATTATTCCAGTGTTCAAAAAACCTGCACTTCCATTATAATTTCCCTGTAAGCTGTAAACACCTTGCGTTTCGTACCGGCCCAAACCTGCAATATTTCCATTCTGGCCATAGCTGATCCTTGGTTTCAGGCTCGAAATAACCTGACTGATTTTGGAATCCTTAAAAAATTCTTCGCGGTGCACGTTCCATCCTGCCGAAATCCCGGGAAAGAAACCGTTTCTATTTTCGCTGGCTAAACTAGATGCTCCATCAAGCCTAAACACAGCCGTAAACAGGTATTTCTGATCGAAATCGTAAGCAAAACGGCTAAAAGCTGATAAAATCTTATATTCTGTTCTGGTTGTGTAATTAGATCCCGCAGCGAATGTTGTAGAGGCATTTGCGGTCGGGATATCATCAGTTGGTGCATTTTGCCCCAAAACCTGGGAAGCATAAGATTTTACATCAAAGTATTCTCCACCGCCCATCAGGTTAAAATTGTGTTTTCCGAAAGATTTGGTATAATTTAATATTCCGTTGTATTGTGTTTGAAAATCCCTGCCAAAACTACTTGTTGAGTTCCTCGTGGTACTGCTACCCGAATTGGCAAAAATCTGCGCATAAGTCTGGGTTGATTTTTGGAAAGATTGATCCAATGTTTCAAACAGGTAGGCGTTACCCGTGGCTTTGAAATAAAGACCTGGAATAATATCCCATTTTACGGCAGCATTGGCTACAACCCTGTTTACTTCATTCGAGCGGTCTAACCTGCCCAACCAATATAAAGGATTACCGTCGCTGCTGCTGTTGCCGGGATTGGCTACCGTTTTTGCTTCATCAATCCAGGGGTTAAAAGTTGGCCAGATGGCTAAGCTTCTGTATAAAGTATTTACCTCACCACCTATGGTGCCCAGTTGAGAAGATGTTGACAAGGTTACGCCTGAGCTGATTTCGACATTCGGCTTAATTTTATAGGATCCGTTAATGTCGCCAGTGTACCTTTTGTATTTCGAACCTACAATTACACCATCCTCATTATAGGCATCGAAGGCTGCAAAATATTTCCCTTTGTCATTTCCACCACTTGCACTCACATAATGATCTTTAGTATAGGTATTCTGGAAAACTAAATCCTCCACTTCTCCACCATGATCTTTATACATGATTTGTCCACCGTACGGATCGTTAACCAGCTGCCAGCCACTTGGCAAAACCGTAGTGCCCGGTATGTAGGTCCTGATATCAAAACTGGCAAGATCTGCCGCATTTGTCGACAAGCCCAAACCCCTCGAGCTATTTGCCTGGGCCAATGTTCTGCCCGCATTTAAATAACCCAAACGGGTATAGTAGATATAATCGCCGGCGCCCATATATTGGTATCCTTTGCGCTCCTGGTTATAACCTCCTGTAAATTTATAGGCAATCTGCGAACTGCCTGCTTTGCCGGTTTTAGTGGTTACCAATATTACCCCATTGTTTGCCCTGGCGCCATAAATGGCTGTTGCAGAAGCATCTTTTAAAGTTTCGATCGACTCGATGTTTTCGGAAGAAATGTCGCTTAATGACCTGATTACCCCATCAACAATCACAAGGGGTGCGCCTGGACTGTTGATAGAAGCTCCGCCACGCAGCAATATTGAAGGTGCGGCTCCAGGCTGTCCGGATGCAGTAACTACCTGTAGCCCCGGAACGGTACCCTGCAAAGCTGAAGCGGCGTTTGATCGTGGCGTATTGGCCAATACTTCTTTATCTAATTTAGAAATAGAACTGGTAACACTCCTCCTGTTTTGTGTACCATAGCCCACTACCACTACTTCATCTAAACCTTTGCTATCTTCTAAAAGCTTTACATTAACGTTGGCCTGATCCTGAATGGTTACTTCTTGCGACAAGTAGCCGATTAAACTAAAAACCAACACGTCGCCTTTATTAACCTTAATGGAATAAGTGCCTGCCGGATTGGTTGATGTTCCGTTTTTAGTGCCCTTAACCAAAACGGTAGTACTTGGGATTCCTTGTCCTGAGGCATCTGTAACTTTCCCGGTGACGGTTTGCTGTGCAAATGCCGGAATTGTTACCATTATCATTAAAAATGGTAAACAATGCCTGATGAGTTTAAAGTAAATTTCTTTCATAATTTGGTTATATCAATTTGTATTATGTTATACATAATAATACTAAGTACCGATTTATTTTATTTATTTGCAAATGGTTTCAATAAAATTTCTACAAAAATCTAGTAGCTTAACTTTATATTTGCTCAGAAACCCATTTAAAGCCAGATTTCAACAGAAAAATAAATTATACATAATAATGGAAAGCATCAGTAATTTTAAACAAGTGGATACCAGTTCGTTGGTAGATCGTGTAGAAGATAAGCTTGTTCAGCTTTTACAGGAGCGGAAGCTGAAGGTTGGAGACAGCATCCCTACCGAGCTTGAACTGTGTGCAGCCCTTGGCGTAAGCAGAACCGTTGTACGGGAGGCCATGTTAAGATTACGGATGATGGGGTTAATCGAATCGAAAAAGAAAAAAGGAGCAGTAATCACCAGTCCAGATTTATTTGGCATCCTTTCTAAAAGTATGAATCCACATATTTTAGACCAGGGAACCCTCAAAGAAATTTTTGAGATCAGGCTGGTGCTCGAAATCGGAATGGCCGATTTTCTTTTTCAGCGCATTACAGATGAGGACCTGAAAGAACTGAGGACCATTGTTAACAATGAACCCGAAGCTTCGCAGGATCACCTCTTTAATATCGAACACGAGATTGCTTTTCATGGAAAACTCTATGATATTACGGGAAATGAAACCCTAAGAAAATTCCAGAGTATGCTGTTGCCGATATTTGATTTTGTACACAATAGCGGCCTGCTTAAAAAACAGGGACAGCTGCATAAATTCGTATCCCATAAAGGCCTGGTTGATATTTTGGAAAACGGATCGCCTGAACTTTTCCGCAATGCGATGAGAAACCACCTGGAAAATCATTTTAACCGTTTGTTTGCAGAAGAATAGGTTGGTTCAATAGTTTATTAGCCACTGGTTCATTGGCTATTGGTAACTGATCATTGCTCATCGGTTATTGTTCGAAAAAATTTTTTAAGAATAATCGACTTCAGACTAAAGACTCCGGACTCTCAAACAACTAAATCCATTTAGACTTGTTATTCGTTTATTTATATATAAAAACACATACAATGAAAATATTAATTGCACTATCATTCCTGTTAAGTTTTGGTTTTTATGCCAACAGTCAGGAAAGTAAAACACAAATAAAAAATCCATATTACTCCCGAACCGATACCAAAAAACTAAACGTTAAAAATTCGGAATGGAAAAAGATTTTATCGCCGGCTTTATATGCAGTTGCGCGTGAAGCCAATACGGAAAGAGCATTTACAGGAAAATTATGGAATGCCAACCAAAAAGGAACCTATTATTGCGCCGTTTGTGGCAATGCCTTATTTAAATCAGACGCTAAGTTTGCAAGTGAATGCGGCTGGCCGAGTTTTTTTGAAACCATCCGCAAGGGAAGTACCATTTATAAAGAAGATAACAGTTTAGGCATGGAACGCATAGAAGTAGAATGCGGACGCTGTAATTCGCACCTTGGCCATATTTTCGACGATGGACCTGCACCTACGCACAAACGTTACTGCATGAATTCGATAGCGCTCGATTTCGAACCTGATGGTTTCGCACAGTAAACAGCTTAAAACAAAAAAGGCTTTCTTTGCCATAAAGAAAGCCTTGCTCAGAAAAATCCCCTATTTAGCTTAGCATAATCTGGTAATTTACATTTACTCTTTTCGGATAATTGCTTTCCTCATTGTTTAGGGAAACAAATGCAGCATTTCCATGAACCTGATTTTTCAATGCATGCTCATAATGCGCCTGGATGGTTTCCTGGTAATCGTGCTGAACGCTTTTTGTAGTTTCGGCTAAAAGATTTCTGTCATTCAGGTTTTCCGGCAATAAAGTGATATCGCAGTTTCCTTCACTGATTTCTTTGACTAAGTATTTCATTTTTGGTTTTAAATCTTCGTTTCCTGTTTTATGAATAACATTTCGAGAACGGTCAAAAATATGGTAACTCTTTATTTTTCATGTAATCTAAAAGTTAATTTTTTGACCCAAATGCTGTATTAATTTCAATTCACAGCGTATAATTGAAACGACAAGAGCCCCATAAAAGTAAAATAACAACATGTAATCATCTGAATCAGCTGGTTGTAAAGGATTGTTAAAAGATTGAAACTTTTATCAAAAGCTATTGTTCTTTATACAGAACGTATTTATTTACAATATGTTAATCTAAATTACAGGATAAGGAAATGAAAAAGATATTGGTGGTTGATGATAACAGGGATATATTAGAAGTAATAGAATTGATTTTAAGTACTGAAGGTTACGAGGTAAATGGATTATGGGATGCAAGTATGCTTAATCAAAGAATAACAGATTTTAACCCTGATTTAATTTTACTGGATGTTATGTTGGGCGTTTTAGATGGCCGCGACCTTTGTAACCTGCTCAAGAAAAATAAACTAACCGATCATATTCCCGTAATCATGATCTCAGCAAGTCATAGCCTTGGCGACATGAATAACCACATTTGTCATCCAAACGATTTTATTGCCAAACCATTCGATATCAACAACCTGATCAATAAAGTTGGCGCCCAATTGATAGCTTAAGGTTTTTGTCCAAAGAAATTATTCATAAATACACTCTGAAATTTGATCGAGTTCGCCCAATATTCCCAATTGTGTACGCCGGGTCTTGTCGTAAAATCGTGAGGAATATTATTGTACAACAACTCATCATGCAAACGCAGATTAACTTTATAGAAAAAGTCTTCTGTGCCACAATCAATGGTAATCGCCAGCGATTTAGGTTTAATCAGGTATATCAGATCAATTACACTGTGCTGTTTCCAGCGCTCAGGAAATTCATCCTCCGGCCCTAATCTTTTCGGGATGTTCCATCCATTCGGAAAAGGCTTAATATCAACCCCACCACTCATACTGCCTGCAGCCCCATAAACATCCTGATGTTTAAAAGCTAAATAAAGCGCCCCATGTCCGCCCATGCTTAAACCCGTTATAGCCCTTCCCCTTTTCTCTGCAATGGTTTTATAATGCTCATCGATATAGGTCACCAGTTCTTTGGCAACATAAGTTTCGTACTTCCATTCAGGATCTACAGGACTATCAAAATACCAGCTGGTTACATTCCCATCAGGACATACAATGATAAACTGGTACTGATCTGCCAGATTTTTGATTGCCGGCACTTTATTAACCCATTCGGCATAACTTCCGCCGGCACCATGAAGCAGGTAAAGTACCGGGAAAGATTTCCCTGTTTTGTAACCATCGGGTTTAATTACCACCGCTTTAATATTCTTTTTCATAGTTTTACTATAGGTCAAAGCAGTATCTACTTCGGCAGCGTAGACGATCCTTGTAAATAAAAATAAACAAATGGTGATTAATAAGCGGTTGATCATTGGTAAATTAAAATGTAGTGTGGCAATATGATGCTAAATTTATAAAATAACTCTTCATTTTTTGCCATTTCAATGGAGTAAAGTAAAAAACATCATACAGCCCTTAACAAGGGCTCTTAAAAGATGTTAAAACTTTAAAACAATTTTGTTACATTATGGTTGTTGAACGAATGAACCTAGAAAACATGAATAAAACCTACCCATTTTACATCAAGGCGCCTGTAATCCTTTTAGGATTGGTAATTACAGTATTTATGATGAGCGTATTGAGAGACATCCTGGTACCTTTAGCTTTTGCTGCCTTAATTGCCATCCTGCTAAATCCGCTTACCAACCGTTTCGAAAGAAAGATGCCTAAAATACTCAGTATTATTCTTTCTATGCTCATTGGTTTATTGGTTGTGGTGGCGATACTTTATTTTTTATCTTCACAGGTTGCCCACTTTTTTGACGACCTGGATAGCATTAAGCAGAAATTATCGCAATTGCTTGAGCAGATCAGAAGCTGGCTACAAGATACCTTCGGTATTTCTACACAAAAGCAGATGCAAATGGTTAACGATGCAGCAAATGGCAGTAAAGCATTGATCGGCCAAACGCTTAGTGGCTTAATGGGGGTTTTAAGTGTGGTTTTCCTGATTCCGGTTTATACTTTTTTAATTTTATTATATAAAACACTGATCTTAAATTTCATTTACGAAGTATTTTCAGAGGAAAACAAACAGAAAGTTGCCGAAATTCTGGGCGAAACCAAAGCAGCTATTCAAAGTTATATTATCGGCTTATTGATCGAAACTTCAATTGTAGCGGTAATGAACTCTGCTGCCTTATTAATCCTCGGCGTACAAAATGCCATTCTAATTGGTGTTATCGGAGCGATATTAAACCTGCTTCCCTACATTGGTGGTATTATTGCCATTGCATTGCCGGTATTAATGGCCACCCTAACCAAAGATGGTTTTACCACTCAATTATTAATTATAGCAGCTTACGCTTTAATTCAGTTTATTGATAACAATATCTTAGTACCGCGTATTGTTTCGAGCAAGGTGCAGATTAATGCCTTAATTTCTATCGTAATTGTATTAATGGGTGCTGCACTTTGGGGTGTACCGGGCATGTTCCTTTCTATTCCTTTCATAGCCGTATTGAAAATCATTTTCGACCGGATAGATGGCCTTAAACCCTGGGGTAAATTGCTGGGCGATAATATACCCACAGAACACATGGGACAGATGAAAAGGTTTAGGAGAAAGAAAAAATTGGCAACGAGCTAATTTCATATTCTTTCTATTTTTTGGAAATGAGTGTTTAGTAGTAGTTCGGTAACTGTAATCCCGTTATTCGCTAATTCCGATGAAGAATCGGAACCGCTACTACCGGGTTTATTGAACAATGGTTGCTGCATAAACAGATAATTCGCTAAAAAAATATCTCACTCATGCTTAAACGCCCCGCCTATAATCTGCATACAGGCTGGGCCACCCAGACCCGATCCGATAGCTATCGGATGGAGTAGGCGCGAAGCAAAACGGAAAGCGGGGAGAAACAATAATAGCAGTAACAAATTGCTCTCCATACAAGGAAAAACTTACCACAGATTAATAACTATTTTTTTTTGAAAACGATCGTTCAGCAGCTCTTCGGAACCAGCAGTCCCGTTATTCGCTAATTCCGATGAAGAATCGGAACCGCTACTACCGGGTTTATTAAACAGAGGTAACTGCACAAACCCTAAACTTTCATTAATGCTTAAATGCCCAGCCCAAAATCTTCTTACAGTCTTGCCAAATTGCCCTCCCATTTATGATTAAAAAATTCGGGGAAAAGAAAAGCCCGCCAAAATGACGGGCTTCAAATTAATTGAGACAATTACTTCTTTTTCAGGAAAGCCAAAACGCTGCTGGCATGCTCATCCCCTTTTAACATTCCTTTAAATTTAAACACCACTTTACCATCCAGATCTACCAAAAAAGTTTCTCTTCCGGTTAAAAACATCACGTCTTTAACGCCAAACATCTTTAAAACCTTATTATCCGGATCGCTCAACAGTGTAAACGGCAGATTATGGTGTTTCTTAAAGTCGGCATGGCTTTGCACAGTGCCAGAATTTATACCGATAATCATCGCATCCGTTGATTTAAACTCCTCGTAACTATCTCTAAATGCACAGGCCTCTTTAGTACAAACACTGCTTTCATCTTTTGGATAAAAATAGATCACCAGCTTTTTCTTTCCGATGTAGTTACTCACTTTAAAATCTTTTCCGCTATCATCTTTAAGGGTAAAATCGGGGATTTTGTTTCCAACTTCCAGCTGTGGGTTTTTACCTTTAGGTTTCGATTCCTGCGCATCAGTTCCTAAGCCTATTAGACCTAGAAGAACTACCGTAGCTGCTACGATATTTGTTTTCATCATTTTTATTTAAGGATTTATCCCTACATACGTTTAAGGTAATCAAACGGATGAAAAAATAATGATTTTAATGCCTTGAAGTTTTTTATTTGAAGCTGTAACGATCAATTATTTATTTTGATTACAGCACTAGACTGCTCTAATAATCTTTTAATACCTCTAATGTCCCTTCGACTCCGCTACCATTGACGTTATATCACAAATACTATTAATAAAAACTTTAACCGCTTTCGCATTTCCGTCCAGCTAGGCCATAGCACGGTATCCCCGTTCTACTTAAATCCGGCCTAACAAATTTTTCGGGCTGCACTGTTCTAGCCGTACAACTGGCTTCAAAAGAAAAATTTTCAGCCGGCATTTTTTCTTTCTTTTTTATGCCAAAAAGAAAGAGCCATTCGGCGGCGGCGAGCCGAGGCAAGACCGTGCTGTATGGCAAAAGAAATCAATTATACATCACTCATATCGTTTTTTATACAATAAATTACTCCTCAGGATGACAAATTGTATGGTGAAGTGGGTAGTTTTATACTCGATTAGATTTCTCGACTACGTTGCACTCCGCTCGAAATGACGATTTGTTTTATTACATTTGAGCTACACGAATTACCATGAAACTAACCTCTTTTCTGTGCTTCACACTACTGGTAACAGCACTAATTTCTAAAAGTTTTGCCCAAAACAAACTTCAATCTGCCTCATTTATCACTTTTAATGGTTACAGTACCTCCTTTGCCGAAAAACTTGAAAAAAGCGAGCCTTTAACGGTTGCCTTTTTAGGTGGATCGATTACTAATATGGAAGGCTGGCGTAGATTAGTGTGCAATTATTTAACTAAAACCTATCCGCAAACCAAATTTAAGTTTATCAATGCTGGCATTCCTTCATTGGGCAGTTTACCACATGCTTTCCGTGTGCAGCGCGATGTGCTCGACAGCGGCAAAATAGATTTATTATTTGTAGAATCGGCCGTTAATGATCATGTAAACAAAACCGCCGAACAAACACAACGCCGGGCTTTGGAAGGTATTATCAGGCATACTTTAAGCAAAAACCCGAAAACCAATATCGTATTGATGGCTTTTGCCGATGAAGATAAAATCAACGATTTCGACAATGGTAAAATGCCGGTTGAGGTAAAAGTACACAGCGATTTAGCCGAATATTATCATTTGCCATTTATTAATCTGGCTTTAGAGGTGGATAAACGTATTGCCAATAAAGAATTTACCTGGGCTACCGATTTTAAAGATCTCCATCCGGCACCTTTTGGTCAGCAGCTTTATTTTAATACGATTAAAACTTATCTGGAAGAAAATCAGAAAAATACCAATAGAAAGGCAAATGCTGGCCTGCCTAAAATCATCGACAAATTTGCCTACTCCAAAGGTCAATATATAAATGTTAACGCAGCAGAAAATCTCAATACTTTTAGCATCAACAAAAACTGGAAACCAAGCGATGGTTTAGAGGCCAGACTTGGTTTTGTAAATATACCTGTATTGGAAAGCAGTACGCGAAACAGTGGCTTCGACTTAGTTTTTAAGGGCAATGCTGTGGGTATTGCCATTTTATCAGGTCCTGATGCTGGTATGCTGCATTACCGGATTGATGGTGGTGAAGAAAAAACAATCGATCTGTATACCCAATGGAGTGCGAGCCTGCATTTACCCTGGTATTTGTTATTGGGCGACCAATTGAGTGGAGGCGAACACAAACTGAGCGTACGCACCAGCGAATATCACCATCCAAAATCTACAGGATATACCTGCCGTATCGCTTATTTTCTGGTAAACAGTAATTAATTATTGATCTGGATTTCTTTATATCGTCCCCATTTGTAACCTATCGTGTGGATACATCTTTTTTAAGTATAATTTAGGCGTTTTGCTAACCAACTTTAATAAAGTACGGATTTTAACCAAGTACGCTGGCAATCCCAAGAGCCGGGGAAATCAAAAAAACAGGTGCACAACAGTAAAAATTGCACTAAAAAAACCTGAAACGCAGTGGTTTTGTGTTCATAAACGATGATTTAATTTAAAGAAATATTGAACACAAAACGAAGTGCCGCTGTTTTTTTGATGTGAACGGGATTGTGCAAAGGGCTCATTGCTGGATTGGCAAAGCGCTTTGGGTACTTTGGCGCTCCAAAGTACCATGCCCCCGCGGCAAAGAGCGGAAGAAGAATATTAATGTGTTCACACGATAGGTTTATAACAGGGATGTATGAGAATGGCGATTGTATCCCCTCTTAGCTACTTATTCTAGATTACACCTGCAGATTTTTCCAATCATGGTTAAAATGACGAGGTTTTTCGTTTTGAAACTAAAAAAACGTTTTAGTAAAATCAATTCTTAACAAACAATATCAATTTCCATTTGCTTATATAACAAAAACAGTTCATGAAAAACATCAAATTAATTATCCCTGCACTTCTTGTTTTATTTTCAGCCTGTAGCGAAGCCACAAGAAATACAGCAAGCAGCAAGAGCGAAAGCACAGCTCAAACTGCTTCGTCAAATAAAACCGATTCGCTCGAAGCCAAAATTAAAATAAACGGCAACGTTGCTCCCGGAGATCCATTATTATTGAGATTTGTGGTTTACAATAATACCGATTCCGCTAAAAGTTTCTGTATCTGGCATACCCCTTTCGAACCTTTACTCAGCAGCTATTTAAGCATTACTGATGAAAAAGGAGAAGAAGCACAGTACAAAGGCGCAATGGCCAAAAGGGTAATGCCGCCACCTGCATCGAGCTATTCGAAAGTAAATGCTGGTGATAGCTTAGTGGCCAATGCTGATCTGCTCAAAGCCTACGACCTGAAAAAAGGATCGAGTTACAAGGTAGTTTACACGGGTGGCAATATGAGTGGACTGGCATCAAAAGATACGGTAACCTTTATTTATACTGAAGTACACTAAAAGAAGCAAACATTTTATCTTTCGGCTTAAAAAGTGCTGGCAATAAAATAAATGCGAATATTTCCATCTGTGTTCATCCCTTTTAGCTGTGGTTAATTAAAAAGTTAGATAGCAATAGTGGTATTTCACCCCCACTTTTGTCGCATTTACACTTTCGGGGTTGTAAAAGTTCGTATAACTTTACCATACAATTTAAAACAACTAAGAAAATGGAAAACACCACAACAATCACAGTAGAAACAACCGTAAATGCACCAGTAGAAAAAGTTTGGGAATTTTGGAACAATCCGGATCATATTACAAAATGGAGTTTTGCTTCTCCGGATTGGCATACTCCTTATTCGGAAAACGATTTAAAAGTTGGTGGTAAATTTAAAAGCACCATGGCCGCAAAAGATGGCAGCATGAGCTTTGATTTTGGCGGAACTTATACCACAGTTGATACCAACAAAAAAATTGAATACAGTTTAGAAGACGGCAGAAAAGTAAGCATCATTTTCGAGGCTTTAAGCGAGCAGACCAGGGTAATTGAAACTTTTGATCCGGAATCTACCAACCCTATCGAGATGCAGCGCGGCGGATGGCAGGCTATTTTGGATAATTTCAAAAAATATACGGAAGAGGGGTAAATAGAAAACTCGTCATTGCGAGGAGGAACGACGAAGCAATCTTAATGCGCACGCTGTAGCGAATGTTCTAAGATTGCTTCGTCAGCTGAAAAAGCTTCATCGCAATGACGATTTTTTTAATATGAAGTAGCTTAGCTTTGTAATCCTTTTGTCTTATTTTAATGAATGCGTTAAGAAATAATCATTAAAAATTGGTTCAAAGGGTGTTTTCATTGGTCATTAAGTAACATTTCGATTATTATTTGATTCGCATAATTTTTGATTTGAACGGAATACTTTGATATTGCCGCCATAATTTACATTTGCCGTGTAAATTATACACTATGCCTCGTATATCTTTATTTTATTCTTCACTATTATTATCTATTAGTTTATCTATTGGTACAAGTGCTCAAACGCTAAGTCTAAAACAGGCTGTTAATACTGCATTAACCAATTATGGCACCATAAAGGCCAAAAACAACTATGCAGATGCTTCAAAATCTTACATTCAGCAGGCGAAAAGGGAGTATTTGCCAAACTTCAGTTTAAGTGCCCAACAGGATTATGGAACCATCAACGGCCAAAACGGCCCGCAGTATGGTTTAGGCGGTTTGGGAACAGCTTCTTCTGGTCCGGCCTTAGATAAGCAAAACTGGAACGCTGCATTTGGCGGATTGTATTTAGCCAATGTAAACTGGGATTTCTTCACGTTTGGAAGAATCAGAGACCGGATAAAAGTGGCCAATGCGGCTTACCAAAGGGATAAAAACGATTTGGAGCAGGAAAAATTCCAACAGGAAATCCGCGTTTCAGGTGCATATTTAAACTTATTGGCTGCACAGCGCTTAACCAGGTCGCAACAGAAAAATCTCGATCGCGCCATTACCTTTCAAAATACAGCCATTATCAGGGCTAAAAACGGATTAATTGCAGGGGTAGATTCTTCCTTTGCAAAAGCAGAAGTTTCGAATGCCAAAATTGCCTTAACAAAAGCAAAAGACCTGGAGCAGGAACAAGCCAACCGTTTAGGCGTTTTAATGGGTTTAACGGCTACTTCATACGATTTGGATACCGCTTCCATTACGCGTATACCGGGTAATCTGCTCGAGGATACCGTGGTTAAAAGTTCACATCCCCTTTTAAAATTTTACCAAAACCGGGTGGATGTAAGCGATCATCAGGTTAATTATTTCAAAAAACTTTATTACCCAACCTTTACTTTCTTTGGTGTAATGCAGGGACGGGGATCTGGATTTAGCTCAGGTTATGCCTTAGATCAAAGTGCTTATTCTACCAGTTATGCAGATGGTATCAATCCCACGCGTGGAAACTATTTGATTGGCATAGGAATGACCTGGAATTTATCCACCTTATTAAAAAACCGTCCGCAAGTACGTGCACAAGAATACATTAGCCAGGGTTTAAAAGAAGAATATAACCTTGTTGATCAACAGTTAAAAGCACAGTTGGCCCTTGCAGAATCCAAATTGAACAATGCATTGGCGAACTATAGAGAGGCACCCATCCAGGTAAAAGCAGCCTCAGATGCCTATTTACAGAAAAACACCCTGTACAAAAATGGTTTAACCACGCTGGTTGATCTTACCCAGGCACTTTTCACCTTAAACAGGGCCGAAACGGATCGGGATATTGCCTTTACCAATGTATGGCAGGCGCTGCTGTTAAAATCGGCTGCTTTGGGCAATTACGACATATTTATCAACGAATTTTAATCTGGCTATATAAATGAATTTAATACGTTTCGCACTTCGCAAACCCATATCCATCTTAGTTTTAGTAGCCGGACTGTTCTTTTTTGGTATTGGGGCCATCAACCAGATCAAGGTTGATATCCTGCCGCAGATGAACCTTCCGGTAATTTATATTGCCCACCCTTTTGGCGGTTATACTCCCGACCAGATGGAGGCTTATTTTGGTAAACAATATGTCAACATCCTGCTTTTTGCAAACGGTATCAAAAGTATCGAAACCAAAAACACACAGGGTTTAATGCTGATGAAATTAACCTATTACGAAGGCACCAACATGGCGCAGGCCGCGGCCGAGCTTAGTGCGCTGTCTACCAGGGCACAGGCCATTTTCCCGCCAGGCTCGCAGCCGCCTTTCGTGATCCGTTTCGATGCTTCTTCGCTCCCGGTTGGTCAATTGGTATTAAGTAGTCCGATACGCACCAACAACGAACTGCAGGATTTAGCCAATACTTATGTTCGTCCAAGTTTTTCGGCTATCCCAGGTTTACTTTCACCTGCTCCATTTGGTGGTAGCCCCAGAACGATAGAAATAAACGTAAACCCATCTTTACTCCGTTCGCACAATTTAACGGTCGATCAGGTGGTAGAGGCCATCAGGTTAAATAACCAGACTGCACCATCAGGAAATGTAAGGATTGGTGATAAAAACTACCTTACGCCAACCAATTATACTATTAAAAAAGTAAAGGATTTTGAAAACATTCCTTTGTTTAAAGGAAGTGTACAAAATTTACAGCTCCGCGATGTGGCCACGGTTAAAGATGGTGCCGATTTGGTTGCAGGTTATGCTTTAATTAACGGAAAACGCTCGGTGTATTTAAGTATCGCAAAATCTGGAGATGCTTCTACCTGGGATGTGGTAAAAAATTTAAAGAAAAACCTGCCGAATATCCAAAGTTCATTACCTGAAGATGTTAAACTTTCTTACGAGTTTGACCAATCTGTTTATGTAATCAATGCGGTAAAAAGTTTAATCAGCGAAGGTGCCATTGGTGCCATATTAACAGGATTAATGGTTTTACTTTTCCTTGGCGATAAACGTGCAGCCTTGATTGTAATCCTTACCATCCCAACTTCGATTATTGCAGGGGTTTTATTCCTAAAATTATTCGGACAAACGATCAATATCATGACTTTGAGCGGATTGGCTCTGGCGATTGGTATTTTGGTCGATGAATCGACGGTAACGATAGAAAACATCCACCAGCATTTTGATATGGGGAAACCCAAGGCCCTGGCGATCTGGGATGCCTGTAAGGAAATCGCTTTCCCTAAATTGCTGATCCTGTTCTGTATCCTTGCCGTGTTTGCCCCTGCTTTTACCATGACTGGTATTCCGGGTGCATTATTTTTGCCATTGGCACTCGCAATCGGATTTTCGATGGTGGTATCGTTTTTATTATCGCAAACTTTTGTGCCGATTATGGCCAACTGGCTGATGGTAGCACATCCTAAAAAAGGCGCTGCACACCATCCCGGCATTACACAGGATGAGGCAGATTTTAAAGCCACCGGAATTACACTCGAATCGGAAAAAGATACCCTCAATCAAAAAAGGGTTCTGGTTGAGCGGGAAGATTTTAGCGGTGATGGCAAAATTGGCTTTTTTGATAAATTCAGAAACCGTTTTATGCGTTTTCTAGATCGCATACTCCCTTACAAAAAATCTGTCGTACTAATTTATCTGGTCGTAATTATTGGCTCTGCAGCCCTGTTATTAGTCAACATTGGCCGTGATGTTTTACCAAGGGTAAATTCAAGCCAATTCCAGTTGCGTTTACGCGCTCCTGATGGAACACGTTTAGAGCGTACCGAAGAAAAAGCAAACGTTGTTTTGGCAGAATTGAAAAAAATGGTTGGCGAAGAGCATGTAGGCATTTCTTCCGTTTATGTTGGTCAGCACCCGGCACAGTTTTCAGTAAATCCGATCTACCAGTTCATGGCCGGTCCGCATGAAGCTGTTTTCCAGGTAAGTTTAAAAGATTTTGAAGAAGACATGGACGATTTCAAGGATCAGTTTAGGGAAAAAATCAAAAAATTACTGCCTGACGTTAAACTTTCTTTTGAGCCTATCGAATTAACAGACAAGGTATTGAGCCAGGGCTCTCCTACCCCTGTTGAGATCCGCATTGCTGGTAAAAACAAGAAACTAAACGAAAAATATGCCAATAAAATCCTGGCTGAATTAAAGGAAATCCCTTACATGAGGGACGTTCAGATTGCCCAGCCGATTAAATATCCATCATTGAACATCGATATCGACAGAACACGCGCTGCACAGATCGGGGTAGATATGGCTGACATTTCGAGATCGTTGATTGCTTCCACCTCATCATCACGCTATACTGATAAAAATATCTGGCTGGATGAAAAAGCAGCTTTGCCATACAATGTGCAGGTGCAGGTACCGCTTAACCAGATGACCAGTAAAGATGATATCGGAGAAATCCCACTATTGAAAAACTCGGCCCGACCAGTATTAAGCGATGTTGCCAAAATCACCCCAGATACTACCGCTGGTGAAAACGATAACATTGGGGCTATGCCTTTCCTATCGGTAACCGCAAACCTTTATCATACCGATTTGGGAACTGCATCAAAAGATATGCAAAAAGCAATCAAAGATCTGGGCGAATTGCCAAGGGGATTAAATGTTACCGCAATTGGGATGAGCAAAGTATTAGGTGATACCTTAGATAGTTTGCAATCGGGATTATTAGTTGCCATTGTGGTTATATTCCTGATGCTGGCCGCAAACTTCCAGTCGTTTAAAGTGCCATTGGTTATTTTAGCAACGGTGCCAGCAGTAATTCTGGGATCATTATTGTTGTTAACCCTAACCGGATCAACCTTAAACCTTCAATCGTATATGGGGATTATCATGTCGGTTGGGGTATCCATCGCCAATGCGGTGTTATTGATTACCAACGCCGAGCAACTGAGAAAGAATAATGGCAATGCGCTCGAATCGGCACGTGAAGCAGCTGCTTTGCGTTTACGTCCGATTATTATGACTAGTATTGCCATGATTGCCGGTATGCTGCCTATGGCCATCGGTCATGGCGAAGGTGGCGGGGCTGTTTCGCCACTGGGCAGGGCAGTAATTGGAGGTTTATTGGCTTCCACATTCGCTGTATTGATTATATTGCCATTGGTATTTGCATGGGTTCAGGGAAAACAAACAACCAATTCGATGTCGCTTGACCCGGAAGATACAGACAGCATCCACTACATTAAAGGTTTAGAAGAAAACGAATAAAATCATCATCACAAATGAATACAAAGATATTTTCAACAGGATTATTAAGTACGGGATTTTTAATGCTTACGGCAATATACGGCTGTGGACATTCAGAATCTAAAGTTGCCGCGAAAAAAGAGAAAGAAGCAAGCATCGCAACATTCGATCTTAAAAAAGAAAAGTTATCAACCCAACTCAACTTGCCAGGCGAACTGATTGCCTTTCAACAAGTTGATTTATATGCTAAAGTGAGCAGCTTTGTGAAGTCATTAAAAGTTGATATTGGATCAGAAGTGAGCAAAGGCCAGTTATTGATGACTTTAGAAGCACCAGAAATGACTTCGCAACTGGCTGCAACACAATCAAGAATTAAAGCTCAGGAAGCTATTTATACCGCCAGCAAAGCCAATTATAACCGTTTATACGAAACCAGTAAAACCCCAGGTACCATTTCTACCAACGACCTTGACCAGGCGATGGCGAAAAAGAACTCCGATCTGGCACAGCTCGAAGCCGCAAAAGCAGCTTATAAAGAGGTAGGTTCGGTTCAGGATTATTTAACCATCAGGGCACCATTTAGCGGGATTATTTCGGCCAGAAATGTAAATTTAGGTGCTTACGTTGGTCCGACAGGAAAAGGTTCTGATCTGCCTTTATTTACGTTGCAGGATCAGAAAAACCTGCGTTTGGCGGTTTCCATTCCAGAGGTTTATACCGGTTATTTAAAAGCTGGCGATGAAGTGAGTTTCTCTGTAAAATCTTTACCAAACCAAACTTTTAAAGCAAAAGTGAAACGTTTATCCGGTGCTTTAGATGTCCGTTTACGTTCAGAGCGTGTGGAGATGGACGTGCCAAATGCTTCAAAGGTTTTATTACCTGGTATGGTAGCCGAGCTGAATATCCCGCTTCCGGCCAATGCCAGCACCTTCATCATCTCTAAAAAGGCATTATTAGATACCAGCGAAGGATTATTTGTATTAAAAGTAGCTGATAACAAAGCGGTTAAAGTGGCTGTAAAAAAAGGCAGGGAAACTGAAGATAAAGTTGAGGTTTTTGGTGAGCTGGCAGAAGGTGACAAATTAGTGGCAGAACCTACAGAGGAAATGCATGAAGGAATGGTGATTAAACCATAACTTTACGTTACTAAGGATTAATTATGTTATCAAAAAATCAAGAGCTTTCTACGCTTCAAAAAAAGGAAACTTTAGAGGATTTTTATAATAGGCTGAAAATTACACGGCCAGAGATCCCTACGCCAAGCTTAGGGATGATTAATGATATTGGGCATTTTAATGTTTTTAACAGAAGTGTGGTTTGCACCAACATCCCCTCCGCTTTTAGTCGCAGGGATTTTTATAAAATTTCGCTGATTATTGGCAATGGAATTTTGCATTATGCCGATGCTGACATAGAAATTAAAGGTAGGGCGCTATTGTTTACCAACCCGAATATTCCGTATTCATGGGAAAGTACCTCGCCAAAACCTGCTGGTTTTTTCTGTTTATTTACTGAGAATTTTATACATAACCGCAACGAAATCCTTCGCGATTCGTTGTTGTGGCGCATAAACGATAGTCCGGTAATTCATATTGATGAGGATCAGGAAGTAACCTTGAGGGATATCTTTTGCAAAATGATGAAAGAAATGGATGGCGATTACATCCACAAATACGATCTGTTAAGGAATTATGTGCAACTGATCGTTCACGAAGCATTAAAGGTAAAACCACAGGATATTTTATTTAAACAGAACAATGCATCGGCACGTTTAACCGCGTTGTTTCTCGAATTGTTGGAAAGACAGTTCCCTATTGGTTCTACTGAACACATTTTAGAATTAAAAACAGCCCACGACTTTGCCTGCAGGTTACTGGTACATGTAAATCACCTCAACCATGCTGTAAAAGAGATAACTGGTAAAACCACTTCTGAGCACATTTCGAGGAGAATAGCAACTGAAGCAGTGGCTTTATTGAAGCACACCGAATGGAATATTGCGCAAATTGCTTATTGTCTGGGTTTTGAATACCCGGCAAACTTCAATATATTTTTTAAACGCCAGATGCAGTGTACGCCAAAGGGGTTCAGGGCTAATTAAGTAATCTTCATTTAGACGCAATCTGGTCTTAGCGTCTCGCTAAGATCCTACAAAAATAATCGCATGTCGTAGCGAGACGCTACAACCAGTATGGTTTAAAACAGCAAATTATTATATAAAAAATCGTCATTTCGATCCTACCAGCTATAGGATTAAGCTAACTGGTTTTTCACCAGTTGCAAAATAGAGAAATCTTTGAACCAGATTTAGTAACAACTTTAAAAGATTTCTCGACTACGCTGCGCTGCGCTCGAAATGACGAAAATAAAGGAATTACGCCAGAAACAACAACCAATCTGGTCTTAGCGTCTCGCTAAGACCCCGGAAAATAATCGCGTGTCATAGCGAGATGCTATAACTAGAATAATCTAAGCTACTTTATTCCACCACCACAATATTATCACTTCTATCGCCGTCTAACGCATATCCGTAAGGATCAAGTGCTATTGTTTTTGGCTTATGATTCACTATAATTGAAAGCCTGGTTTTATTCTGCGTGAGGTGATACTTTTGAAAATAAACCGGTTTCGTTTTCGCATCCCAATCACTTTCCAATTGATCAAAACAGGCTAAATCTATATAAAGATCAGGTAATTGCTTAATATCATCACTTATTCTTTCAGCTGCAATTTCTAGTTCAACTTTATATTTCCCGTTGTTCAAGGCAGAGTAGCTAAGTAATTTGATCCCCAGATTGTAAGTCACCACCTTGTTAAAACAATCGTTTATAAAATTCTTTTGTTCAGGCGAAGCCTGATTTAGAAATGCATTCACCAGATCAGTTGCTTTAGCTTTTGGTTTCGGGCTTTTATGATCGGTAATAAGCTGACTTAATACATTATCAAACTTTTCCTCCCCTAATAACTCTTTCACAGCATACATCATCAATCCACCCTTTTGGTAATGCACATAAGACTGATCTAAAGTTTTGGCCAGCGGCAATTCCTTTTCGCTGTTGTTCCGGTTCAAAAAATAGAGGTTATTATCATAAGCGAGGTATTTCCTTAAGTACATTTTACCAAATCTTTTTTCGATCAGCTCATTTTCAGTGTATTTCGCCAGCGATTCCGTTAGCATAGCATAACCCTCCCCATCAACAGGAGCCAGTATATTCGCCCACCATTGATGTGCGGTTTCGTGTGCGGCAATAGCATAACTTTGATTAATGGTATTACTTTGGCTATAATTTCCTAAAAAATTAATACGCTCTTCACTAAAAACTAATCCCGGGTAAGCGGTAGCAGCCCCTTTGTATTGTGGAATTTCGGCAATGGTGATTTTTTTAAGCGGATAGCTTGCGAAATTTTTATTGCCATAATCCAAAGCATCCCGAACACCTTCAAAAATACTTTTCAGGTTATATTCCTGTCCAGGCTGATAATAAATACTCAAATCTATTTCTCCATACTTTTCTTTTTTAACCGCATATTTCGCACTGCTCAGGGCAAACATGAAATTTATGGGTTGAACCGTTTTGTATGTAAAATATCTTTTATTACCTGCTACCCATTCTTTCTGTAATTCGCCAACAGTAACCACTTTCTGGTCTGTTTCCGTAGAAATGGTGGTTTCTAAATCAATCAGTTCATACTTATTTCCACAATCTGGTTTGGTGGCAATTTCAGCCAAACCTGCTTTTTTCCGTTCTTGTTTATCATCGCTTTCAAAATTATAGCTATAGCCCAATTGGGGAACAAATTTTTCCAGTTCGATATAAGTTCCATTTTTAAGGATAGAATTTTCGCTATCAAAAGCGGTAAATCCAGAGCGGATAACTTCAATAGAAAAATCCATTTTTATTTCTTCATTTGGTTTTAAAGGAGCTTTTAGCGTAATAAATTGCTGATTATAGCGCTCATCTATTTCGTTTTTGTCACCTCCAGCTACGTCAACCGAAAATGAATTTACAGCGGGGTTAACTGAAATCCATATTTTAGAAATGGGTAATGTTGTTTCATTCCTTAGCTGATAAGTGCCTTTAACGGTATATTTGCCTTCGCGTGGATATAAATCGACATTGGTTTTAACCGATTTTATTACCGGTTGAGACAAAGCTGCCATTGATTTATATCTCTTTTCGTAGGCTAATCTCCATGCTAATTGCGCATCTTTATTTTGATACTTCCCGATAATATTGCTTTGATGAAAAATGAAGGCGCCGCATGAAATCCAGGTCAACAATGCAAAAATAGCGATCCATTTATAGTGCTTCAGGCTTTTAGCAATTAACCTAAATCTTTCAAGAACCTTTACTTCGATATTGCGCTGCCACATTCCAATAGTTAAAACAGCAATAATTGCAGCAAAAGCAGTCCAATACAACATATACCAGTTAAAAGGTGTAGCATAATATCCAAAACCGTTGAAATAAGAGTAAAGGAGATCTGGAACGGTTGCAAAGCGGAAGAGATAATGCGATATCCCAAACCTTTCCGAATAAGAAATGAGAAAAACAACAACCATACTTAATACCATGCCGAGGTATTTATTCGTGCTTAAATTCTGAATAAAAATAATGAGCACTACAAAAAGCAACATCGGGAAGGCACTGTAATAGTATAATGTTAAATATAAAGGCAATTCGATGTGAAAATAACCGTGGCTAACCTGTAAAACAATACCGATAACAATATTTAACGTAACGAGGATAAAAACCAATGTAAACAGGCTGAAACTTTTCGCCATCCATAAAACGGAATTCCGAACAGGTGTGCTGTAAATTAAGGCATGAATATTAACCGATTTTTCCCTGCTGATGGTTTCTGCAGCATAGAATAAGATCAGGATCAATCCGAATTTAATCGAACGCATTTCTTCGATAATAATACCGGTTGCGGGATAACTATGAATACCGTAAACACCACTGAACAATTGATCTTTTAATTCTACACCATACAAAAACACCCAGAGTAAAAGCATTACCATAATCGGGATATTCTTAAATAAGAAGATCACTTCTAATCTGAATTGCGTTTTAAATGTGCTGAAAACATAATGTAAACCACTAGGGAAAACCTTTAGAGTGCGATAAGGAATCAGTTTTATTTGTTCTGGTTTAAGTACCTTTAATTTTAATTGTTTCTGCTGCTGTACACGAAAATTAAACAAGCGGTAAGTCACCAACATAATTAAAGCAGTGATGCCCATCCACAATAACCTGTTGAACAAAAAAACACCTTCTACCGGAAATAATTGTTGGTTACGTTGAATATCCGTCCACGAACGGGTTTCGCCAAAAAACGAAGCCAGCGCAAAAGGATCTAACAGTAAAGGCAAAATATCCGTACTACTTGCTTTCATTGTGGAAGTGGCCAGCAAGGGAGAATTTCCAAATATCGAAGCAAGCATGTATAAGATGTAAATCAATACACCCACTACGTAAATTGCCCTGATGCTTTTAGTTAATATAGCCGTACAAAACAATGCTCCCACTGCAAACAGTACATTAGGAAAAGCAAAAACCAAAAGTGGCTGCAAAAAGTAGTTAATGTGAAAAGTGCCCAAACGATCGGTATCGACAAAAAAGGAGCCAATAAAAATCCCCAGAACTACGAATATATACAGACTAAAAACAGCAAGGAGCAAGCCTAAAAACCTGATAACAAAATAGTTTAGTTTATTAACCGATGTAGTGAAAATAACAGCTTCCATCCTGAACATCGCATCTCTCAACACCACATTCGCACTGAATATAGTCCCTGAGAAGATGGAAAAAAGTGAAAGCAATGCGATAATATTAGTGATGACATAAGGCGAGTTTTTATGAATTTCTTCTCCACCGAAGCCACCCTGCACTACACAGAAATACCCCAGAACAAAAAATAAAAGCGCTGCTACTTTAAAAGAAATCTGGCCGAAATGGTATTTCAGTTCAAACTTTAGTAAATTCAGTATCATAGCTTTGCCTCCAGATTTTGATTGGCAGAACCAAATAATGAAGAGAAATAAACATCTTCTAAACTGGGGTACACCGGTTCGAAACCCGCCGCCGGAAGTTGTTCTGCAAGTACAAATACATGTAATTTCCATGAAATAATTCTGGTAGAGATCACATTAAATGCCGACGAATAGGAAATTAAATCTACCTTATCAATTACTTTACGCCAGATTTTACCATTTAAATTTTGGGTTAATTCAGTAGGTTTACCCTGTAAAATCAGTTTACCACCTGCCATCACAGCCATTTCGGGGCAAAGGTCGTTCACATCTTCTACGATATGGGTGGATAGAATTACTACGCGGTCTTCTCCTATCTCACTTAACAAATCATGAAAACGGTTACGCTCCTGTGGATCGAGGCCAGCTGTCGGCTCGTCGACTATGATGAGCTGTGGATTGCCCAATAAAGCCTGCGCAATGCCAAAACGCTGTCGCATGCCACCAGAAAAAGTACTGACTGATCTTTTCCTTACTTCAAATAAATTTGTTTGTTGCAAGAGGGAAAGCACCTGCTCTTTTCTCTCGTTCTTATTTTGCAGACCTTTTAAAACCGCCAGGTGGTTTAAGAGATCAAAAGCTGAAACTTTAGGATAAACACCAAAATCCTGTGGTAAATAACCCAACTTATTCCGCATTTCCTGAGGATTTTGCAGTACATCATTTCCATCAAAATGGATCTGTCCCGCATCCGGCAGTTGCAAAGTAGCGAGTGTGCGCATCAACGATGATTTACCCGCGCCATTTGGTCCCAATAAGCCAAACATGCCGTTGGCAATGTTCAAATTAACATCATTCAGGGCCTTTACCCCGTTTTGATAAGATTTAGTAAGTTGCTGTATTTTAAGCCGTACCATTTTATTTTAAATAAGATGGAAGCAAATTATAGCGATTAAACCGATCTGTTAAATTTAAGTGACGAAGGAAGCTGAAATGATGATGAAAGGAAAAAATAACCTGATATTCCTTTCGTCATGAAAAACAGGCCTTTCATCATCTATATTTTAAGGAACCTGCAAAGTTTCTTAATTTTAAAACAATAAAAATGGTTCGTGGAGACTCGAACCATGGCGATGGGAAAAGTGGTCTGTGGGACACAGACCACGGGGACGCAAACCAGACCACAGTGACAGAAGATTAAAACAAAGAAATGCTCAACACCAAAAGCTTAAACTTCAGTTATAAATACCAGGATTTCTTACTAAATGTTGGCCTTTTGTTGTGGATAGCTATATTTAATACTTACAACTTAACCAGCAAAATTTGGCTTAACTATACCAGCTGCATTTTGGCTTTGGGTTTTTGTTTGCTCCCTGTACTTGTTTTTTCTTTTCTTAAGGTCAGACTAAAAAACATACTCATTCGAAATCGATACATTGCCCACTGGTGTACTTGCTTCTTCATCCTGCTCCCGCTTTTTACTGATGTTGCATTTTACCTGCAAATTGCGAAGCTTGACCATACTGTTTTTATTTCAACAGCTTTGGCAGCAACAACCCTCGAAATAATGTTGATTGCCAATCAATATTACCAGAAGAAGGTGCAGCATATTAAATGGATTAAGAAAATCGGCCTGGAGAATGCAGTACTCATTACCATTATATTATTGGCTGCAACCATTTCAGTAATGGCAGTTTCGAGTTTGGAAAACCCTATTTATCAAAGAAAAGGCTTCCGCTTGGTGGGTTTTGAGTTCGATTTCAAAATGCTATTGCACAATTTCGGAACTTTTCTGGCTTTCTTTTCGCAGTTCCTGATCATGTACCTTTGCGGATACCTGCTTTTCTTCATCAACAGCCGGTTTTTAGTGTCTAAAATCTTGAAAGAAAGGGGATTGTTGATGTACCTCTTAACACTTTCGGCCATCATTGCCATTCTTTATCCATTATTGGCGCAAATATTAATATCGCTACCTATTAATACCGTATTTGGCCGCAGCATATTTGTGGCTAATCCTTTCGAGCTTGAAAATGCTTTTGGGGCCTTTGCCATTATGCTGATCAGTTTACCCGTGGTTTTGGCACTGCAATGGGGAAAGCAGAACAATAGAATTTTAGCACTGGAAAAAGAAAAATCACAAAGTGAACTCGATTTATTAAAACAACAGCTCAATCCGCATTTTTTCTTCAATACCCTCAATAATCTTTACGCTTTAAGTCTCCAAAAATCGGATAAAACGCCTGAAAGCATCCTGCAATTATCTGAACTGATGCGCTACACCATTTACAAAGGGCAGGAAAAAACAGTTAAACTTTCGCAGGAACTGGATTACATTGAAGATTATATCCAATTGCAACAGATCCGTTTACGAAAAACGCTGCATTTTGAGTTTGATAAACAAGTCGGAAATGATCAGATTGATATCGCCCCGCTCCTGCTCATCGTTTTTATCGAAAATGCCTTTAAACATGGCATAGAACCTGCTGAAGATGCCGCAACGTTAAAGCTTTCACTAAATAGCAATAATACCGAACTCATTTTCAGTTGTGAAAACTCCTTCGATTCCGAAGAAATACACAAAACTAAAGGAATCGGCCTCGATAATCTGAGAAAAAGGCTCGAATTGCTTTACCCGAGCCGTTACACATTGCATATCACCACAATTGGTAATATCTTTAAGGCAGAACTTAAACTCCAGCTAAAATGAGCTTACGTTGCTTAATTGTAGATGACGAACCACTTGCCCATGGTGTAATAACCGAATATGCAAAGGATATTCCTTTTATTAACATAACCGGGCATTGTTACCGCGCGACAGAAGCATTGGATTTTTTGAACAAACAACAGGTAGACCTGATTTTTCTCGACATTAGGATGCCAAAACTAAATGGACTTGATTTTTTAAGAACCTTACAGCATAAACCTCTGGTTATTATTACTTCTGCTTACGAAGAATATGCCTTAGAGAGTTTCGATCTTGCCGTTTGCGATTACCTTTTAAAACCCTTCAGACTCGATCGCTTTTTGAAAGCTGTTAACCGTGCATTAGAGCTCTACCAGCTTAAAAAACAGAATTTAGGGGTCGCCAATATCGAAAAAACAATATCTAAAAGTGAAGCACAGATTTCACTCAAAGTAGATAAAAAGCATATTTTGATCAAAACAGAAGAAATACAGTTTTTGGAAAGCCTGGGTAATTATGTAAAGGTTTGGAAAGGCCATGATTTTTTGCTCACTCCACGAACGCTGGCTAGTTTTGAAGAACAACTGTCAGCCGATTTTATCCGCATCCACAAATCTTTTATCCTAAACAAAAGATATGTTGATTACCTTGAGGGCAATACCATCGTGCTTAAAAACGGTCAGCAGGTGCCTATTGGTAAAAATTTTAAGGGCATTATTAAACAGCTACTGAATATTGAAGATTAGCCTTTAATTGATTTTTAACCAACCCGTAATGCTCATTCGCTGTTTATTGGTGAGCAACACCTCGTGCGCTAAATCAGAACTTTTAAAGAAAACACTTTTACCGCTGTTAGGCGAGATATTCTGTTCTTCATCAGCATGATAAATGCGCAACTCTCCTCCATCTTCTATTTTCCAACCGGCATTTAAATACATAATCATCGAGTATTGTCTGCTCCCGTTATGCTGGAACTGATCGATGTGTTTTTTATAAAAAGTACCCGGTTCGTAAAGGGCATAGTGAAATTCGTAACCAGTGATGCCGGTATAGCAGGTACGATTCAGATAAGCCACAAATCTGTTCATCAGATCGAAAAAATCATTTTCGTATTGGTTATCATGCTTTCTATCCAGCCAGTAAATTACATCGCTCCTGATCAGTTTATCCTGGTTAACAAGCATATCATTGCCCACCCCTGCATTTACAAGTTTCTTGTTTTCAAATAAGGCAATCAGGTTATCTTTCAGGTGAGCGGATAAAGAGGCACTTAAAAATCCCTCTGTAACACCAACTTTATCTTCGATAAAACTATCGATCAGGCAATCAAATATTTTTTCCAACAGATTGGTTTAATCTTAAAACAGTATGCCTAAGGTTGGTAAGGTAGTCTTAATTAATGGTTAAGATGTCGTTTCGAAAATTTATATTTGAAGATCTCAAAGCCCATCCCATGCAACATATTTTCCCTGCCCAGTACTCTACCTTATCAGCCGCTGCTTTAAAAACTTATTTAATTGAGGCTTACCATTTAGATCCATCTACAACTTGCCGATTACTCATCAGAAACGTAAGTGATACCTATATTCTCGAAAGCGACAGCCAGGAATACATTTTCAAGATTTATCGAGATGCACACCGAAAAAGGAACGAAATTGAGGGCGAGGTAGAATTGCTCAATATTTTAAAAGCAAATGGAAATTCAGTTTCTTACCCGATAACAGATGTATTTGGGAAACAGATCCAACAGTTTAATGCTGCAGAGGGTTTAAGAAACGGCGTATTGTTTTCTTATGCCGAAGGAAAAGTGATTTTGGAGCTGGAAGATAAACACCTCATTCAACTCGGACAAGATATTGCCAAATTGCATCAAACTACCTCATCAATAAAACTGAATAAGCCCAGGCCAATATTCAGTTTTGAAACGACTCTATTTGAGCCTTTGCGAGATTTAAAACCTCATTTTGCTGAAATGCAGGAGGAATTTGAATACCTGACCAACATTGCTGATAAAGTAGTTAAAAAGTTCGAAGAATTCGATACTTCAACGTTCAGTTATGGTTATTGTCATTACGATTTCTTTCCAAAAAACTTCCACTTTGATGAAAAGGGAAAAATTACTTTTTTCGATTTCGATTTTGCAGGTGAAGGTTACCTGATCAATGATTTAATGACCTTTCTGAACCATTATTTCTTCCACCAGCTCAATAATCTGATCACTAAAGCGCAGGCCGAAAAGGATTTTGGTATATTTTTAAAAGCTTATCAGGAAATCAGGCCGTTAAGCAATGAGGAATTAAAGGCCATTCCTTACCTGGGTATTACCTTTCATATTTTTTTCCTTAAATTCTTTTACGATAATTATGATGATTGGTCGAATGCTTTTTTAACGCCCAGATATACCAAACACCGTGTTGGATTGATTAAAAAATGGGAAGAACTCTATTGTAACTTTTAGGCAAGGCTAGGTTAAATATCAGCAGCCTTTTTTATATTGTAATTAAATAAAAATCAGTAAGATGGACCAGAAAATAATCAACCTGTACGATGAGTACACCCATAGTCAGGTAAGTAGAAAAGATTTTATGAAAAAGCTGGCCGTACTGGCTGGCAGCACAGCGTTGGCCATGACCATTTTGCCCATGCTCGAAAATAATTATGCGGCTGCTGCCGATTTTAACAGTGATGATATCGAGGTTGAAAACATTACCTATCCTGGTATTGATGGCGAAATAAAAGCGGTGCTGGCTAAACCAAAAGGCAAAAAGAACTTAGGTACTGTATTGGTTATCCATGAAAACAGGGGCTTAAATCCACATATTATTGATGTAACCAAACGTGTTGCCGCAGAAGGTTTTATTGCCCTTGGTGTTGATGCACTTTCTCCTTTAGGTGGAACACCTGCCGACGAAGATAAAGGTCGCGAACTGATTGGTAAGTTGGATCCTGAGAAAAACCTGCAGAATTATTTAAAAGGGTTAGATTATCTACGCAATCGTAAAGATGGCAACGGCAAAGTAGGCTGCGTTGGTTTTTGCTGGGGCGGCGGAATGGCCAATAAACTGGCGGTTAGCGACCCAAAACTGCAAGCCGCGGTCGCCTATTATGGCGCACAACCCAATGCTGCTGATGTACCCAAAATTAAAGCCAGTGTGATGCTGCATTATGGTGGTTTAGATGAGCGGATTAACGCTGGTATTCCGGCTTACGAACAGGCTCTGAAAGACAATAAGATCGATTACAAAATTTACATCTACGATGGAGTAAACCATGCGTTTAATAACAATACCTCGCCCACTCGTTACAACGAAGCTGCCGCAAAACTGGCCTGGAGCAGAACCATTGATCTGTTTAAGCAGAAATTGGCGGTGTTGACGAGGTAGTAAGTTAATCACCATAGTTCCGTCATTTCGAGCGAAGCGCAGCGAAGTCGAGAAATCTTTTAAAGTTGCTGACAAATCAGGTTAAAAGATTTCTCCATTTCGCTGCCAATGAAAATTAGTACACTACAGTCATAATGACGATTGTTCTATTATTCTATCTTCAATAGGAATTTACATTATTCCAGTCATTTCGAGCGCAGCGAAGTCGAGAAATCTTTTAAAGTTGCTGATAAACCTGGTTCAAAGATTTCTCCATTCCGTTGCCGATGAAAAATCGGCACACTACAGTCGAAATGACGATTTTTCTAGTAGTTATCCAACTAAAACGAAGTGCATGTAGTTCCGTCATTTCGAGCGAAGCGCAGCGAAGTCGAGAAATCTTTTAAAGTTGCTGACAAACCTGGTTCAAAGATTTCTCCGTTTCGCAACCAATGAAAAATCGGTAGGCTACAGTCGAAATGACGATTTTTCTATTATTTTATCTTCAATAGGAATTTACATTATTCCCGTCATTTCTAGCGAAGCGCAGTGAAGTCGAGAAATCTTTTAAAGTTGCTGATAAACCTGGTTCAAAGATTTCTCCGTTTCGCAACCAATGAAAAATTGGTAGGCTACAGTCGAAATGACGATTGTTCTATTATTCTGTCTTCAATAGGAATTTACACTATTCCCGTCATTTCGAGCGAAGCGCAGCGAAGTCGAGAAATCTTTTAAAGTTGCTAGAGCTAAATCAGGCCCAAAGATTTCTCCATTCCGTTGCCGATGAAAAATCGGCACACTACAGTCGAAATGACGATTTTTCTTTTTAAATTTATTAATATGGAACGCGGAGGATGTATTTACATCATGACCTATTATCAAAGAACAACTTTATACATTGGCGTAACTTCTGATTTAAGGAGTCGTATTTACGAGCATCAAAATAAAATTCATCCCAAATCCTTTACTGCAAAATATAACCTTACCCGTTGTGTATACTATGAGATCTACACATCAATAGAAGAGGCCATTGATAGGGAAAAGCAACTAAAAAACTGGAGCAGATCAAAAAAAGAGGTTTTAATCGATAACTTCAATAAGAGTTGGGATGACTTAACGAAGATTATAAACGAATGGGAAGATTAAGGATTCTCTAAAATATATCTTCATTTGAAGGGTAATTCCTGGTAGTTTCATCATTTCGACTGGAGCATAGCGGAACGGAGAAATCTTTTAAAGTTGCTAGAGCTAAATCAGGTTCAAAGATTTCTCCACTGCGGTCGAAATGACGATTTTTCTAGTAGTTATTCAACTAAAAACGAATTGCCTATAGTTCCGTCATTTCGAGCGAAGCGCAGCGAAGTCTAGAAATCTTTTAAAGTTGCTGATAAATCTGGTTCAAAGATTTCTCCATTCCGTTGCCGATGAAAAATCAGCACACTACAGTCGAAATGACGATTGCTCTATTATTCTGTCTTCAATAGGAATTTACACTATTCCCGTCATTTCGAGCGAAGTGCAGCGAAGTCGAGAAATCTTTTAAAGTTGCTGATAAACCTGGTTCAAAGATTTCTCCGTTTCGCAACCAATGAAAAATTGGTAGGCTACAGTCGAAATGACGATTGCTCTATAAAGACTTGCCAGGACGGTAAAAAATCAACCTAAAACAAGTCCGTATTTAACATGGTTTTTAGAATATTCGACTGAACATCGAAGTTATTGAGGTGGTTCAGGAAATTAATATCTGATATTTTATGATAACTATCTTCCAGCAAATTAATCACCTCATGTGGAATAGCAGTTTTTAATACCGCTGCACTGCTTTTCAATTTATCGTTTTTGTATTGAAGTTCCTGCATAATCTTACCCTTTTCGGAAAGATTGGTAGAGGTATCCAGATCTTTCAAAATGGTTAAATCGCAGAACAAAAACAGGTTTCTGCTCGGGAAAAAGAGGTAATAACTGTCTGTCTCCAAAAATTTATACACTTCTATTACCTGTTCGCCTGATTTTAAACCAATATAAAATTCGGTACGGAAATCATATTTACACAGTTTCCCCATCAATTTCTTTTCGATCGTGGCATATACATTAGTATACACCTGCCTATCCTGAAAATTAATCAGTTGGGCAAATTGACCAGTGGTAAGATCGAAATAAAAATCGTTGGCGTATTTAGAACTGAAAACGTTGATGTTTTTGGAAAAAGGAAATTCAGTACTCAGCTCAGAAAGTACACTGAACAGTTTCCGCAGCGACAGGTTCACTTTAAGCGATTGCTTTTGTTTATCCTGCTGGAAACTTTTCTGATCAACCAGCGTTCCAGCCATACGGTCTATCAGTTCTTCATTGAGGTCGATCTCATCGTAAATGAGCGACACATTTTTCTCATTGCTCTTTTTAATTTTTTTGAGCAGTTCGATTACACTATCGGTAAACTGAAGGTGAAAAAGATCGAGTTTTTCTATCTCCAGTTCTTCATTATTGGCAAAAAGCTGATGAATAACCTGGCTCCGTAAGTAAATTTTATAAATCACTTCATCATCAAAAAACACAGAGAGCAACTGTAAACGGTTGATCTCTGCGCTTGATTTTTTGATAATATTTAAACGGTATTCATCCATGTTTTAATTAATTCACCCTCGTAACGTTCTTTTTCAACTCTGCTTCCAAAGTTTTAAGTTCGCCATCCAACACACGTCTGCTTTGTGCACCTGCTTCATGGATCTGTTTCACTTCGTTAAGTGTTTCAATCAATGATGATGTGGTCAATTTTAGGGTTTCCAAAGATACCACAGTTTTTTCATTTTCTTTGGCCACATCGATACTGTTTTGCTTTAGCATTTCTGCATTTTTCTGCAAAATGGTATTCGTGGTATCCGAAATTTTCTTCTGCATCTCTACATTGGCTTTTTGCCTTTGTAAAGCAACAGCAATGGTCAATTGGTTTTTCCATACCGGAATGGTGGTAGAAACAATTGACTGGGCTTTTTCTGCAATAGAAGTATTGTTGTTCTGCACCACACGGATCTGAGCTAAAGATTGTAACATAATAAAACGCACAATCTTCATGTCTGCCAGTCTTTTATCCAAACGACTGATAAAATCCCTTAAATCGGCAATTTCATAATCCTGGTAATCGGCAGGCCTTCCTTCCATTTCTGCAAGCTTGATATTCAGGTCGTTGTATTTCAGTTGGCCTGCAATAATCAGTTCTTCCATCTGGTGGATATAACCAACATTGCTATCGAACATGGTTTGCAGCGAGCTGTTATCTTTAATTGAATTTAACCTTCCGGCTTTAATTTTGTTGGTGATTTTATCGATATTATTCACCACCACGTCGTATTTCTGAAAAAGTTTCTTCACATCAACCACTAAACTCTTTAAAAACGGAATTTTAGAGATAAAACTCTTAAAACCGCTCTGTTCAAGCTCAGAAACATCGATATAATTTAGTTCGGTGAGCAGTTCGTTAATTAAACCGCCAACTTCGCCACTGTTATAGGTACGTACAGACGATAAAAACTCGTTACTGTATTTCTCCATTGAATTTTGGGCGTCGCTTCCGTAATTCAGGATCGAATTTACATCTGATGGTTCAAGCGATTTTCCAATTTCATGGTATTTAGTGGTTTCCTCGGAAGTTATTTTTTCGAGGTCAACATTCCCGTCTTTATCCAGTTTAACCGGTGTAAGAACCTGGGGAAGATTTGGGTTGGTTTCCATAGTTGATTATATGATCGGCTTTGCAGCTTATAAATAATTTTGGTTTACAGTTTTAACAGTATCTTCCAGTTTCCTGTCTTTGGTTGGCTCACCAATGGCATTAAATTTCCATTCGCCGTTTTTCTTGTAGAAAACACCCATTACCATTGATACATGACCTGCAAAATTAGAACCGTTGGCAATATCGTATTTGGCGAAAACTTCGTTTACACGTTTGGTTGTACCTTCGTAAATGCGGATAGATGCAAAAGGAATGGTTCCAAAATCGTGACCTCTAAAGCTGTTCAACACAAAAGCCGCATAACTTACGTTAGCATCAAGCTGGGCAAAATCAAGCGTAATCACTTCATTGTCCAGGCCATCATCACCGCCCATATCGCCGGTTAAATCGTCACCGCTGTGTTTTACCGATCCGTTTTTAGATTTTAGGTTACCAAAATAAACAACTTCTAAAAGCTGTTTGTTTTCGTTATACAAGGCACAGCTTCCATCTAAATCTACTGCTTCTTTTGAAGATCCGAAACCGAAAAGACCTTTCTTTTCGATAGCACCCCAGTTAATACCTACGCAAACATTCTGAAGTTTGCTACCATTGCTTTTTTCAAGACTGATACGCTGTCCTTTTTGAAGATTGATTGCCATAATATTATTGATATTTGTTTAAATAATCTTGTAAACCACCTTTCATACCTACGCCAACAGCCTCAAATTTCCATTTATCTTCGCGTTTGTAAATTCTGCCGAATTCTACAGCTGTTTCAATTGAGAAATCTTCTTCCAGTTCATACTTTAAAACCACTTCATTGGTTGTGGTATCAAAAATACGGATGAAAGAGTTTCTCACCTGGCCAAAATTCTGTCTTCTGTTCTCTGCATCATGAATGGTAACCACTATACAGATTTCGCTTACTTTAGCATCAATTTTGGTCAGATCGATTTTAACCTGTTCATCATCGCCGTCACCATCGCCGGTTAAGTTATCGCCTGTATGTTCTACAGCGCCATCTGGAGAAATGAGGTTATTGTAGAAAACAAAATTTTCGTCAGAAACTAATTTTTTCTGATCGTTTAATATAAAAATTGAAGCATCTAAATCGAATGCAGAACCGGTAGAAGAGCTGTTGGTATCCCAACCTAAACCTATTGTAAATTTAGGAGCATTGATATTTTCTCTTTGCCCCTTTTGCAAATTAATAGCCATATTAAATTAATTTATAATTGTTGTTTTTGATATAATCTTTAATGAGATGTAAATTTTCGGAATACGCCTCTATGGTATGGTAATTATTGCCAAGCGAAAGGTCGTAAAGCTGGTTGATAAAATCGGTAGTTCTTCGTTCTAAAAATATAGTAAAACTGCTCGAAGTAGTATTTAGAATATATTTTACGATACGGGTGTTGAAACAAAAATTTCCACTATCGATAATTTCTTCCAGATCAAAAATAGACTTAATCTGGTGATAGTTCAGCAGGTTTTCTACATTTGGATGAATGTTTTTATTTACCAGTTCGGCAAAATAAAGCATGTGCATTTCGTTTTTCAGGCCATATTCTTTTGCCATTTTTAAGATCATCCGCTCATGGCTTCCGGTAATTTTAATATCATCCAGAAATAAAAGCGTTTTCCCGGTCAGAAAATCCTTATCGATATGAAAAGAATCATTCCCGATCAGCGAAAGCCTTTCTTCTGCACTTAATTCGCCATAATCTTCCTTATAGGTAATGGTTCGGTGTACTTTTGTTTCCTGCACAGCTAAACCACCATTTTCGACCAGCCAGCGGTTAAGCTGACTTACGAAATAATTTTTCATCGCAAAAGTTGCTGTGGGTATGAAGCTGTAAGGGCTCGAAATCACCACGATCTGATCGGTAATCAGATTATCAACAAGATAATAACGGATAAAGCCATCGGCGAGGTCTTTACCAAATGACCGGGCAACCAGGTCATCGCCGAACTTAAAACGGCTGTAATCATCAGCACTAAAACCGAAGTCGGTTGTATTGTCGATTTTATGGAGTGAATAACTATACGGTATCATAGAGTAGGTTTGAGATAGATAGATTATTGGAATTGATCAGCATACTTTTGATGCCCATAGCTTCTGCCCGCGGACATCGGCATGCGGGTTATCGCCAATATGTATGATCTCTTTTAACTGTAATTCAGGATGTTTTGTTCTGTCGATAGTATTAAGCATCAACTGAAAAAATCCGGTACTGGGTTTTGACATGCGCACTTCGTCAGAATAAAGCTGAAAATCGATATACTGAGCGATGCCCAAATGATTGATGACCTTTGTTAAGGTTTTGCCTTTAATAAACCCGGTGTTGCTTAAGATATTGGTGGAACTTTTGCCCGATTCTTTAATTTTAGCCAGCACATTTAAACAATCATCACAGTAGAGTTTTGGCATGTGTGCAAATACAATTTGCTCCATATCGTGATCCAGCACCTGCAGGTCTACATCACGAAAGTTAAAATCGTAATCATTGATCATACTGATGATCATTAAATACATTTCGTCTGCATCAACGTTTTTCCCAGCCTTCTCATTAATGGCATTTACCATTAAATCAACCTGACGGAAAATAACCGCTATTTCTTCAACAGATTTATGTTTGCCGTTAAAATTGCGGTAAAAATACTGTACCCGCTCTTGTTTATACGTTGGATTAGATTTAATCAGCGTTAACCAAAGATCGAATGAGTAATGTTTGTAAAAAGCCATTGCACCCTGTTTCCTAATCTATTTTATTAAATCCTAATATTACAAAATTTGATTGTAATATCAGGAAGATTTGATTGTAAGATTTATCACAGATAAGCCTTACAATTAAGATTTATCCAATACATCTTCGGCCTCATCCGAAATGATAATGTCGCTTTTGTGTTTTTTTGGATAGTTGAACAATAAAGAGGTTATTACTGGTATAATAAAAATGGCCACGGTAAAAATAGATACGAAAAGATCTGTTTTTTCGCCTTCAATGGCATGAGAAATGGGCGACTCCGGATAGAAATGTGTAAATAACGATGAGGTGAGTTTAATCCCTAAAACACCGATTACGATGAAAGCTACCGTTTCTAAAAAGGTAAATTTCTCCATTAATTTCACAAAAGCCTGTGCCACAAAACGCATGGCCAAAATACCGATAAAAACACCGATGTAGATTAACCAGATGTGATCGGTAAAGGCCACCGCAGCAAAAACGTTATCAATAGAGAAGGCTAAATCCATCACCTCTACCAGCGCAACAGTTGCCCAAAAAGTACCGATTAAACCTACTGTTGATTTATAAATCCAGCTTTTGCTTTTATCTACTTCCTCTTCTTCATCGTTGTTTTTACTGTTCTTTTTTCTAAAATAATCGAATGCCAGGTACAGCAGGTATAAACCACCCAGCGGTTTTAACCACCAGATTTTTACCAGCCATGCAGCCAGGAACAAACAGATACCCCTGAAAACGTAAGCACCTATAATACCATATTTTAATGCTTTATCGCGTTGGTTCTTTGGCAAATCCATAACCATGGTAGCCAAAACCGCAGCATTATCAACTGAGAGCAAACTCTCGATTACAATCAGGTTTAAAATAATTAATAATCCGGCCTGTATATCATCACCTAAAATTGTGTGCAGAAAATCCATTGAGCGTGTCTATTTTTAAATTAAAGTTTTAGTTTTCATAACAAAGAAACAAAATTTTATCATTTCTGCTATTTATTTATATGATTGTTTTATTGTTAGAATGACAATTGTTAAAATTGTTACGTATTTAACACCAAATATTAGTTAGCAGCATCTAATTGATAAATAGCTCCCTTATCTCCTGCCAACATAACTATCTTACCTTTTTTTGCTTTCTGAACAGCATTAAAGCTTTTATCAGAAATGTGTTTCCAGTTTTGGCCCCCATCTGTTGAGATATCTGTACCCGATGTTCCTGTAGCAACTAATGTTTTGGCACCGAGGTAAGCCACACCCGAACGAAAGCCCAAAACAGGTGTATTTGGTTTTTGCCAGGTTTTACCACCATCGTTTGTTAAAAGAATGTTATTCGCATTTTCTTTATCTTTTAAATAGTTTCCGCCAACAGTTACACCTGTTTTCTCATTCAAAAAATCGATAGAGAAAGGACCTGTGCTATTTTCGCCCTGTAAAATCGGACATTTAAATACCTGCCAGGTTTGGCCATAATCAGGCGAGAAATAGATGTTAGAAACTGTTCCACCGGTGGCAATCCAGGTTTTTCCACCTGATAATGTTTTTATGGTGGTACCACTGGCCGCAAAACTGGCTTCGCCCTTGACTAAACTTGTTTTTAAATTTGAAGAGATATCCTGCCAGGTTTTTCCTGCATCGGTGGTTTTAAGCAATTGTAATTGATCATTGATCGGATCGCCGAAAATGATGCCTCTGTTTTTATCCCAAAAACTCACACCATCTAAAAATATGGCCGAGTCTACATTTTTATAGTTTTCTGTCCAGGTTTCGCCTGCATCTGTAGTTTTTAAGATATAAGCGGGCGATGCGATCCCCACAATAACAGCCTGTTTATCGTCAAAAGCTTCGATATCCCTGAAATCGATTTTCTCATAACCCTTAGGTTTTACCCATGTCCAGGTTTTGCCGCCATCAATTGTTTTACCGATTGAACCGTTACTGCCGCTTACCCAGGTAACCTGATTGGATACCACGCTTAAGCCACGCAAACTGGTTTTAGCATTTTCATTTAAAGGTTTGATAGTATACGACTGCGCGGCACAAAAAAAAGGTGCCACTAAAAGGCACCATAATATTTTCTTCATCTGTTGTTATTTAACCCTTCTAAAAGTTTCCGATCTTCCCAAAAGTGAAATCCCTACATAACCACGGATATTTAATACATCAGCACTTTTTAAGGTCATGTTGCAACTATAGGTTTTACCACTTTTTGGATCGTAAATTGTTCCATCGGTCCATTTTCCATCATCATATTTAAAATCTTTCAGTATTTCCAGATTTAATAAAGCACGTTTTTGTAGCTTTTCATCAGGGTTTTTAACGTCTAATTTAGGTTTTCCGTTGATGTTCGGCTCTTTTATCCAGGCCAATTTTCCATAAAACTTATCGCCTTTTTTATAAATTTCTATCTGTCCTTCTCCTGATGGATTTAGCCATTTGCCTACAATAGCATCTTTATTCTGTGCAAAGGCAGAAAATGACACTGCTACAAAGAGCAGCATTAAAAATGGTAACTTTCTCATATTTTTTATTTCTAGTTAGTTTTTAAAGATAATGAATTACACCTTATATCGAAACACTAAATAAAGAGAAAAAGTATGAGAAAGTTTTAAAATCTGAAAATTTACTTTGAAACGATTGGCAGGTACTTTGCCCTGTAAGCATAAAACAGGAACAGGTTGAATAACAACATTACTGCAACCATTGGAAGATCTTTGGGACCTAAAAATGCATGATACAGAAAGACATTTAAAGTTACCGGAAAAATAATGATCGCCGCAAGCGGTGCTGTTCGGTTAATCAGCAATAATGCACCTCCGATCAATTCTGTTATTTTAATCAATGGGAAAAGATAAACCGATGCCATTATGCCTGTCATAAAGGTGGTTTGCGCAGCCGTCATCTCCGGCGCCTTCGGCATCAAGTTAAGAAAATAGCTCACCGAGGCAAAAAGATACATGGCGGCCAAGAGTACGCGTACAACAATTACTGCAATTTTCATATTGGTTAAGTTTTAGTTTGTATTTTAAAAATAATAAAATTTATTGGTTGATTAGTTCATTCAAATTGGTTAACTGGTTAATTGTTTAAATCGGTTAATTGAAAATAAACGCGGAACTTTAAACCGCCTGTTTGGTTAATAGTTTGATAGTCCATTGTTGAGAGCCACATAACTTATAATAATTACTAAAACCTTATATCCTTGACTTCTTAATGGTCTAATTATTTATAGTTTGATAGTTCATTGGTAGATCAATCATTGGTTTTTGATGATTGGTCATTGGTCATTATTCTACTGGTGATCTCAGACTAGGACTCACGACTACGGACTTTGGACTCCCCTCCTACTTATAATCATAATTCACCATCCACTGAATCCCGAATTTATCAGTGGCCATCCCGAAAAGTGCATTCCAAAAGGTTTTTTCTAAAGCCATGGTTATGGTACCACCTGCAGAAAGGGTATCAAATAAACGTTTGGCTTCTTCTTCACTAGTCGCGTCAACCGAGAGTGAAATACCCGTGCCTAATGTTGCCGGCGGCATTGGGGCAGTAATATCGGTTCCCATTAAAATATTGCCACCAATGGGTAAAGCGATGTGCATCAATTTTTCCTGATCGTCCACAGGCATTCCATCGCATCCGGGAGAATCTTTATAACGTTGCACGACCAGAAACTCACCGCCAAAAACAGACTTATAAAAGTTGAATGCTTCTTCTGTGTTCCCGTTAAAATTTAAATAAGTGTTAAGTGTTGCCATTGTTTTATTTAGTTTATTAGTTAATTCGTCATTAGTTCACTGGTAATTGAAAATTGTTCATTGGTTATTGGTCATGGTTTGATGATTAATAGCCTTGCGATTAGTCGGCTTCCAACTGCGGACCGCGGACTTCGGACTTCATCTATATCCTCGTCAGTTTTATATCCATCCATGGCACCCAGTTTTTTCCGTCAAACTGCTCCCACATTCCCTCTATTGTATCTGCTTTAAAATTTCCTTTAAATCTTTCAGTATCAGCAAATATTAAAATGATATCATCGTAAATTTTAAGTGTAGAAATGGAAATATTTCCTTCGTTATCAAACGACTGTGACCTGAAAACATCCTCCATATCATCATAATGGGTAATTTCTAAGGATTGTACTTTTTTATTATTGAATGATACCTCTACTTTATGCGTTAAAAAGAAACCGCCTTCAATCCATTCGTAAGTATCGGTTCCGGTAATTATTCCGCCCGATCTGGTTAAACCTTCCGTTTTCCATTTACCGATGTATGGACTGAGTAGATCAAGCCTGTTGTTTCTCATAAATTTAGTTAAAATCAATTGGGATTTAAGCCATTATAAATATTTTTTAATTGGTGGATATGTCGCTGCGTATGATATATCACAAAATAAACAGCTTCTAAACGGGTAAGAAAACCATAACCGGGTAGTTCATAAGAACTACAGGTTTTAGTTAAATCCAGGTTTCCCGCTGCTTCCGATATCCCCGCCCTAATCTGTTTTAAATTTTCCAATAATTCAGACGGATTGTAGATCCTATCTTCAGGGTAAATTTCTTTCGGCGAATCATACTTCACATCAAAATTCAAAAAATCTTTTTTAATGGTCCCAACCATTAAATCAGCTGGTTTATCTGTTTCCGTAACAGGTCCATTAATAACCTGCAAAAAGCCCGAATTAGACAAAACCAGGTGCTCAGCCAGTTGCCCTGCGGTCCAGCTGCCCTCAAAAGGCACTTTATTCATTAGTGGGGCATCAAATTTTGAGAGCGCGTTTTCCAGTGCCAACAAGGTTTCATTGGCTTCATTAATTACTTTTTCCATAGCTTACATATAATTCATTCCTGGGTAGCCCAATAACCTACGCCAAAGGGCAATTTGTCCGATACAATTCGCATCCCGATAAGTGCTGAAACTGATCATTTCGAAGAGGGTAATTTCCATTCCGGGTATGTTGAGTTTCTCTTCCAGTTTTTCATCGGTAGCCTGGGTTAGGGCTTCCTGTAACTTTGGAGAAATGTTTTTCCAGTCTTTTATAAAATCAGCAAGCGGCGGATAAACCGCATCATCGATAATACCCTTGTTATTAGCAAAAAGTTCATCGGTGATGGATGGAAGATCGATGCCAAACGATTTAGCCAGAAAATATCGCCCTTGCACCACACTGCCGGTAATCCATGCGATGTGATTGGCTTTAGTATCCAATCTTTTTTGCGCATCCTTTTCATCTATGCCATCTAAAGCCCTCAATAAAAAATCTGTCTGCATTTCGTACAATACAATTATACCGTACATTCTGCCACTGGTTGGTTTGCTTTTCATATTATTTATCAGGTGGTTAGTATAAGAATAAAGTTAATGCTTAATAATGACGCATACCCTTGCCGTAAAAGTCAATATTAAGGGCATTTCAGACAATTTTTATATATTTACTACACCCAAATCTTAACCAAATGATACAAATAGGTGTTTTAATGCCCCAGAACTTCAGATTATTGAGCGTAGCGGCAATTTTAGATGTTTTTGATACCGTAAATGGATTTTATCGCAAAGATGAGCTCGAAACACCTTTTAATATCAGTTTAATTACCTCGGATGATAAAAATTATAACTTTAGCGAACACCCCTGCATACCCTTACAAAAAGCCACCAATCTTGATCTTATTCTGATCCCATCGTTTGCCACCAATGATATTAAGGAATGCATTTCGGCCAATAAAAGTTATATCCCATGGTTGAATAAACAGCATTATGCAGGGGCAGAAATCGCAACTTTTTGCACTGGTGCATTTTTACTGGCAGCATCTGGATTGTTGGATGGCAAAGCGGCTACCACACATGTTGATGCCTGTTCAGCATTTTCTACCGCTTTTCCAAATGTGCATTTAAAGGCTGATAAAACGGTAACGCAGGATGGCAAACTATTTACCAGCGGAGGCGCAACATCAACCTTTCATTTATTGCTGCACCTTTTACAGATCCACTGCGGGAAAGATATGGCGGTTAAAGTTGCTAAAATTTTCGCGATAGATATGGATCGGGTAAACCAATTGTACTTTAGCACTTTTCAGCCCATCCGCCACCATAATGATGACCTGGTGGCTTCGGCGCAGGAAAAAATAGAAAGCAATTACCAGGATGTGGCTACGATTGAAGAAATGATCAAAGATATTCCATCGAGCAGGAGAAATATTGTGCGCCGCTTTAAACAGGTAATCGGTATCACCCCTATCGAATACCTGCAGCAAACCCGTATAGAAGCAGCCAAAAAGCTTTTAGAGCAAACAGCACAACAAATGACGGAGGTGATTTTTAATTCCGGTTATAACGACCCGAAAGCATTCAGGAAAGTGTTCAGAAAATCGGTTGGGATGACGCCTACACAATATCGGGATAAATTTCAGGCGAGGTAGGAGACGCCGTCATTTCGTCCGCAGTAGAGAAATTTGGACGTTTATTTAAATTAGATATCAGGCTAATTAAAGACTATAAAAAATTCAACGTGAACTATTATTTTTTGAAGCGCAAAGCCTGTGGTTCTTAGTCAAGTACTGTCCCGCTTTTACTCCAAGTCCTCACTACGCTCCGGGCTTTCCGTGCAATCGGGGCTATAAATGGTAGGTATCTGCCCCAACCACTAAAAAACATTACTGCTTCGAAAAAGCCTGCTGGTATTTAAGCGGTGTTTTCCCCGTAATCTCTCTAAAATATTTATGAAAACTGGTAAAGTTGTAAAAACCGCAATCGTAACAGATTTCTTTCACTGTTAAATCATTCTCTATTAATAACTTACAAGCCTGCCCCACCCTAATTTCGTTCAGAAACTGGGTGTAGGTTTTTCTGCTTTTGGTTTTAAAAAACTTGCAGAACGAATTCGGACTGATTTTAGCCACTGCAGCAATTTCTTTCAGTTCTATTTTATTTTTGTAATTACTGATGGTATAATTATAAATCGACTGGATCCTGTCTTTCTCGTTTTCCAGAAAATTAGGCTTGAAGCCTAATGAAACCAATGTTTTTTTCTCTTCACAATTGGCTATTTCAGTTAAAACTTCTAATAGCTTGATAATCCGCATGGTACCTGTGGCCTCAATAATGAGTGGCATTAAACCCGCAATCCTTTCTTTGGCCGCTCCCAACAGCTGGATCCCCTGTTTAGATTGTGCCAACATTTTTTTAAGTTCCTGGTTTTCGGGAAGATCAATAAAGGCTGCTCCCAAAAAATCTTCTTTAAAGTGAATGGCATAAACATCAACCGATTCTTCCTCTTTTTTCTCAAAAAACTCGGGATCAAAGCGCCAGTAATGCGGCAAATTGCTCCCAAGCAACACCACATCTCCCTCACTAAAATTTTTAATGCTATCGCCAATAAACTGAGTTCCCCTGCCTTTTCTAATGTATATCAGCTCTAAAGCAGAATGGTAATGCCACAGGTTGTTAATATCTGGCATAATATCCCTCCGGGCGCTAAAAGAATCTACGGTATTGGTAGATACATTAAGTAAATGCGGTTTCATAATTCTTAAAAAATCAATCTAATATGCAGTAATATTTCGCAATGTATAAAATTGAGCCAATATCATTTAATAATTAGATCATAAAGTTAAATTTTTATTAGCACTTAAGGGCTTAATTTGTAAAGCAACAACTAACCAGAAACATATTATGAAGGTGGGATGTGTACAGCAAAATTAACAATAGACCTTCAAAAACAGCAGATATTGAACAATCTTTAGTAAACAGTGCTAATGGTACCCAAAGTTTAAGTATTTTTATTTTAGCAGAACCAGCTTAACCAATTATAACCAAACCAAATATGAGCCACACCACAACAACGAATTTTCAGACATCCGATACGCCTAAAAATGGCAAGGGATACCTGTTTCCATTAATTTTGGTTACCAGCCTCTTTTTCTTCTGGGGCTTTGTCCATAACCTCGATCCGGTATTGATTCCCCATTTGCGCAAAGCCTTCCAGCTGAATGTTTTTGAATCTACATTGGTCGATTCATCGGTTTTTATCGCCTATTTTTTATTGGCATTACCAGCAGGTTATATTATGCGTAAATATGGTTATAAAAGCGGGATCATATTAGGATTAATTTTGTTTGCTGTGGGTTGTTTATTATTTATTCCAGCCGCCAACACCGCACAATACATCTTTTTCCTGGGTGCACTTTTTATCATCGCCTGTGGTTTAACTTTTTTAGAAACGGCAGCAAATCCGTATGTTACGGTGCTTGGCCCACCTGAAACGGCTACGCAAAGGTTAAATTTTTCTCAATCGTTTAATGGTTTAGCCGCTTTTTTAGCTCCGGTTATTGGAGGTAAACTCATTTTCACCGAAGTAAAATATACCGATGCCCAATTGGCAAAACTACTGCCTTTAGAAAAACAGGCTTACGTGCTCGAAGAGGCATCCACTGTAAAAGCGCCTTATTTAATTTTGGGTCTCATAATTATTGTAGTGGCTATCTTATTTATTTTCACCAAACTACCCGATATCAAAGAAGAAGAAAGTGCCAATGAAAAAAGCAGTTTTGGCCATGTATTGGGTCATAGTCATTTGCGCTGGGCTATTATCGGACAGTTTTTTTACGTTGGTGCTCAGGTTTGCGTACTCAGTTTATTTATCAGTTTCGTTACCACATCGGCAGGAATTACACAGGATCAAGCAAAATGGTATGCGGGTGCAGCAGGTTTGGCTTTTATGTTAGGTAGGTTTGCCGGAACGTTCTTCATGAGGTTTGTGGCTCCGCATAAATTGTTAATGTTATACGCTTTAATCAGCGCCCTACTTACATTGGTATCCATTTTTGCTACTGGAATGATTACTGTTTACGCTTTAATAGGCGTGGCATTTTTTATGTCGATTATGTTCCCAACCATATTCTCATTGGGAATAGCAGGTTTGGGCAAAGATACCAAGCTGGGTTCATCGCTAATTGTAATGTCGATTGTTGGTGGTGCATTTTTGCCGCCTGTTTTGGGTCTGATATCAGATGCCACCCACAATATACAATATGGTTATTTAGTGCCTTTCGTTTGCTTTTTAGTGGTTTTTTACTTTGGCTGGAAAGGATGGAAACCCAATCATATTGAAAAAGAAATAAGTTTAGAAGCATAAAATGAAAGATGGATAACCATCAGTTATATTTTTTTCACCACAGATGCACACAGATAAACACAGATTCTTTATATCGGCATGCATCCTTTTTATCTCCCGAAAATCGGGAAAATTAGTGGTTAATGATAAAGAGATGATTTAACACGTGATGGTTTCATTAACAATAAATACATATTATATAGATGAAGAAATTAGTCATCAGGATTAATAACGCTGATAATGTTTTGGTAGCATTACAGGATTTACCCAAGGAAACCGAAATTGTGCATGAAGGAAATACCTACCATACTGTTGATGAAATTCCGGCCAAGCATAAGTTTTTTATGCAGGATATGAAGGCGGGCGATGAAGTAATGATGTACGGCGTTCTGGTTGGGAAAGTCCAGTTTGAGGTAAAAGCTGGTATGCGCATGAGTGTAGAGAATACCAAACATGCTGCCGAACCCTTTGCTTATCGTAATGTTGATTATAAATGGGAAGCCCCAAATGCAAGCCAGTTCGCAGATCGTAAATTTTATGGTTATCACCGTAAAAATGGCGCAGTGGGCACTGCAAATTACTGGTTATTTATTCCAACGGTTTTCTGCGAGAACAGAAACCTCGATATTATTAAAGAATCCCTTTATAGCGAATTGGGTTATGCGGTTGATGCACAATATAAATCATACACACACAAACTCGTTCAGGCTTACGAAAACGGGGAAAGTATTGATAACATCAGCTTCGAACCTAAAGCAGATAAAGCTAACCGCACTTTTAAAAATGTGGATGGGATTAAATTCCTTACCCATAATGGTGGTTGCGGCGGCACCCGTCAGGATTCGGATACGCTAAGCAAATTATTGGCGGCTTATGCCAATCACCCCAATGTAGCTGGCGTTACCGTTTTAAGTTTAGGCTGTCAGCATTTACAGGTAGAAGATTTTAAACGCGATCTTACAGCTCTTGATCCTGATTTTGATAAACCACTTTTAATTTTCGAGCAGCAAAAAACACAGAGTGAAGAGCAATTGATCCAGAATGCAATCAAAAGTACCTTTGAAGGCCTGATGTTTATCAATAAACAGGAACGCACAGCAGCCCCTTTAAACAAATTATGCGTAGGCGTAAAATGTGGCGGCAGTGATGGTTTTAGTGGTATTTCTGCCAATCCAGCAGTGGGTTACTGTGCCGATTTACTGGTGGCATTGGGTGCAAAGGTGTTACTGGCAGAATTCCCCGAACTTTGTGGCGTGGAACAGGAAATGATCGACAGATCTGTAGATCAACCCACCGCCGAAAAATTTATCCGCTTAATGACAGAATATGATGACCTGGCACATGCAGTGGGCTCTGGTTTCTACATGAACCCTTCTCCGGGTAACATTAAAGATGGTTTAATAACCGACGCGATAAAATCGGCCGGAGCAGCGCGTAAAGCAGGTTCTTCTCCTGTTGTTGATGTTTTGGATTATACCGAACCAGCCACAAAACCGGGTTTAAGTTTAGTGTGTACACCAGGAAACGATGTGGAAGCCACTACAGGTAAAGCTGCTGCTGGTGCAACCCTTATCCTATTCACCACAGGTTTGGGTACCCCAACGGGAAACCCGGTATGCCCAACCATTAAAGTAGCTACCAATTCCGTTCTGGCAAAACGCATGAGCGACATTATCGATATCGATACCGGAGCGGTGATTAACGGCGAAAAAACCATTAATGAAATGGGCGAAGATATCCTCGAATACTGTATTAAAGTAGCAAGTGGAGAAGAAATTCCAAAAGCCGTACAGCTTAACCAGGATGATTTTATCCCCTGGAAAAGAGGAGTAAGCCTTTAGGTAATGGAAGGTGGATGAGGTAAAATGGAAGATGTGAGACTAAGATCTCAAAACAAATTCGTCATTCCCGCGCAGGCGGGAATCTTAAAGCCCCGGTATCTGGTATTAAGATCCCTAATCAACCCGATAGCTATAGGGTTGGGAATGACGCAACTTCCAACTTATACTTCCTATTCTCTGTGAAAAACTCTGCGTCCTCTGTGGTAAAAAAACAAAATAAAAATATAACCGAATATGAATTTAAATTTAGACGGAAAAATAATATTAGTTAGTGGTGGTGCAAAAGGCATTGGTGCGGCGATTGTTAAGGCTTTGGCCATCGAAAATGCGCTTCCGATCATCATCGGCCGAAATGAGGAAGATAACATGAAAATGCTTCAGGAAGTAAAAGAACTAGGTTTAAAAGCCGACTATTTTACAGCAGAACTTACCGCACCAGAAAGTTGCAAAACCATTGTTGATGCCATTCTTACAAAATATAACAGAATAGATGGTTTGGTGAACAATGCGGGAGTAAACGATGGCGTAGGACTCGAAAGCGGCACTTATGAAGCTTTTATGGAATCGTTACATAAAAATGTGGTGCATTATTATCTTTTGGCAAAATATTCGCTGCCCGCACTAAAAGAGAGCAGAGGATCTATTTTAAATATTGGCAGTAAAACTGCTGAAACTGGTCAGGGCGGAACATCTGGTTATGCGGCATCAAACGGCGCCAGAAATGCCTTAACACGCGAGTGGGCAGTAGAATTGTTACCATTTAGCATACGTGTAAATGCAATCATCGTCGCTGAAGCCTGGACACCATTGTATGAAAAATGGATCAACACTTTTGAATACCGTGATGAAAAACTGAAAAGCATTACCGATAAAATCCCTTTCGAAAGCCGGATGACTACAGTGGAGGAAATCGCCAATACTGCTGTATTTTTATTATCAGATAAATCAAGCCACACTACTGGTCAGTTGATCCATGTGGATGGCGGCTATGTGCATTTGGATAGGGCTTTGTTGTAAAGTGCTACGCTCAATTCAATAAGACACGTCATTCCCGCGGAGGCGGGAATTTTAAAGCTCTTCTCCTCGGTCTGTGTCTCCACAGACCGAAACCTAAAAAACAATCTAAAATTGATTTCTTAAGCCATTTCTGTCATTCTGATCACAGTGAAGAATCTTTTATTCTTCGAAATGGAATATTCGCATTAATCATAAGCTCATTTGGGTTCAGTGTTTCATAGGGTGGAGATTCTTCGCTGCGCTCAGAATGACAACATTACTTCCTCTTCCTTTCCTCTAAATAAGCGTGCCATAACAGCATCGTGGCGATGGTGCGATAAGGTTTAAACTGATCAGCCACCTCCAATAATCCCTCCTTACTTATTCCAGTTTCCAAACCTTTTATTTTCTTTAAGGAGTTAACCGCAGCCAGATCACCTATTGGAAAAACATCCGTATGATGAAGCATAAAAATCAGGTAAATATCTACCGTCCAATCGCCGATACCTTTAATACACTTAAGCTGATTTCTAATGGTCAAATCATCCATATTTTCCATTTCACTTAAAGATAAGGCTCCCCTCATCAGGCTTTCGGCCAGATGCCGAACATAAACCGTTTTCTGCCGACTGAAATAACAATCCCTTAATTCCTGATCAGTAAGCAACAACAACCGAGCTGGTGTAACCTCTCCTATTTTTTCTTTCAGTTTATTCAACGTAGCCAATGCCGAAGCCAAAGACACCTGTTGTTCTAAAATAATGTGCACCAGTGATTCGAAGGTATTTGGCCTCGACCAAAAGGGCGGATAATCATACCGATCTAAAATCAGCTGTAAATCTGCATCCCTGCTGCCTGCTAAATCGCAAAGCTGATGAAAATTGGTCTGATCAAATGTTTCGAACATGGAGATTTTTTTATTCAAATATAATAAGGATTAAGGTAGTGTAACCTCTGTCAAAACTTCTTTGCTGTCATTCTGAACGCAGTGAAGAATCTTTTATTCTTCGAAATGCAATATGCGCTTTAATCATACTTGGGTTCAGTGTTTCATCGGGTGGAGATTCTTCGCTATGCTCAGAATGACAATAAAACAACCAGTAACACCGTACTGGCTGACCGTATGGATCTGGATATTAACGAAGCCACTTCAAAATTCCTCACCAAAACCGAAAATCTTCTTAAATAAGAGAAAGACCATCCATTTTAATCCCGTTTTAAGATGAGATGGTTACTTTTGTTACATGCTAAAGATTGGGATAGCTGAAGACGACCCTAAAATTGCCGGACTTTTAAAATCGGCACTTGAAGAAAACAATTATCAGGTGCTTACCGTTGCCAATGGGATTGATGCGTTAGAGCTTTTCATGGGCGAAAGTTTTAACCTTTTAATTATCGACGTGATGATGCCTGGCCTCAACGGCATCCAGCTTTGTAAACACATCAGGGAAAATGCTATGCACACACCAATCCTGATGCTTACCGCCATGGGTACCATTGATGATAAAGTTACCGGTTTAGAGGCCGGGGCTGATGATTATCTGGTAAAACCTTTTCACCTGAAAGAACTTCTGGCCAGGGTTGCAGCACTTTTACGCCGGCAACCACCTCTTGAAAATAAAACAGAGTATAAATTATATTTCGAAGACCTTACACTCGATACGTACAGCAAAGAAGTAAGTCGCGATGGAAAACCGATAGAACTGAGTGCCAAGGAATTTGTGCTGCTCGAACTGTTTATGCGCAACCCAAACCGCTTGCTCTCCCGGCAGTTTATAGGCGAACAAGCCTGGGATATCAGCTTCGAAACCGGAACAAATGTAATTGATGTATATATCAATTTCCTGCGGAAAAAGATCGAAAAAGATTTTGACCGCAAACTCATTCACACTAAAATCAACATGGGTTATATCCTTAAATAATGAAAATAAAGGACCGGATAGCATTGTATTTTACATTGATCAGCACTTCGATGCTGTTCGCCGTGCTCTGTACCGTGTATTTTACTTTTATGAAGTTTCTGGAAGCTGATTTCTTTGAGCGCCTCACCGACCGTACCATGGTTACGGCAAAACTTTACCTCGAAGCCGACGAAATCAGTAGAGACGCCTTGAATACCGTCCGCCATAAATACCTCCAAAAGTTGAATGGTGAAGTTACCCGCATTTACGACAATAAAAACAGGGCAACCTTTATTGGCGATTCTGCACAATACTGGACACCTGCTACCATCGATCAGGTCCGCCAGAAAGGCCGTTTAAAATACACAGATGGTCAGCGGCAGGTGGTTGGCATTTATTATAAAGATAATCAGGGCGATTTTGTAATTCTGGCTTCAGCAGATGACCAGGGCTCACATAACAGGCTGGATAAGTTATTGAAAATTATGATTTTTGTGTTCATCCTCATTTCACTTATCGTATTGTTGTTAAGCCGATGGGTTGCACAAAAAATGCTGAAACCACTACAAAAATTCATGCTCGAAGTAAAACAGGCCGGCTCGCAAAACATGGAATTCAGGGTGGAAGAAAACCACAATAGAGACGAAATCAACCTCATTGCCCAAAGCTTTAACCATTTAATGGAAGAACTGGAACAGGCTTTTATTTTGCAGAAAACCTTTGTGGCAAACGCTTCCCACGAATTAAGAACACCCGTTACCCGGATTATGATGACCGCCGAACTGGCTTTATCAAAAGAAAGAGACCAGGCGGCTTATCAAAAAGTGATCAGTTCAGTGCTCGAGGATGCCGAAAAAATGGAGCACATCATAACGGGTTTAGTTGCCCTGGCCAAAATGGATCTCGAGCTGATCAATTCGCAGCTTGTTCCAATCAGATTAGACAACCTGCTTTACAAGATCCAAAACGAATGGAAATCGCAGAAAAACCTCGATCTTAAAATTACTTATCAAAATCCTATTAATCCAAAACCTGAAATATTGGCCAATGCAGTTTTATTACAGATTGCTTTGGACAATATCATTTCCAATGCCTTTAAATTTTCTGATAATCAGGAAGTAAATATTACTATCGATGCAATTGAAAATGATTTCCTCATCCATATCACTGACAGTGGATCGGGTATTTCGACCGATGAACAAGGCGAAATTTTCAAGCCTTTTTACACCCGCGCAAAGGCGCATGGGCATAACGGCGAAGGCATGGGACTTTACATGGCCCAAAAAATCGTCGATCTTTTAAAAGGCGAAATAACCGCCACAAATCTTGAACATGGTGGCTGTACTTTTACGGTGAGGTTGGCAAAGCTTTAGTTACTGCTCATTACTTCGTTCTACCTTTACAACACGATCGTCATCCTAACCTGTAGCGCGGCGGAAAGCTACGTGGAAACGAGCGCAAGCATAATCATTAATGGTTGCTTCATTTATATATGCATTTCCTCCCAGCTGGGCCAAAGCACAGTATCAACGTTCCACTTAAATCCGGCCTAACAAATTTTCGGCTTGCACCGACCAAGCCATCTCACCAGCTTCGAAAGAAAAATTTTCAGCCGTTCTTTTTTGTTTTTTCATTTGTATTTATATTTTCAATGGCATTCAAGCTAGCTTCGCTGGTCTTTTTGACACCAAAAAGAAAGAGCCCATCGGCGGCAGCGAGCCGAGGCAAGGATTAGCCATGGAACAAAAAATAACAGTGATGTAGACAAGTCGATCCCCAAACTTTAATCCCTTTTTAATTTCCATTTAATTCCCCTTTAATCCGGCAAGGATAGTTTTGCTGGATGACAAGAATATGTATGTTGCTCATTCTCTTTTTGGCCCTAACAGCCAGAGCAACTTTAGCACAAACCGATACCCTGAGCTTAAACCTGAGTCAGGCCGAAAGCCTGTTTTTAAAAAACAATTTCGACCTCCTGGCCAGTAATTATGAGATTGACAAGGCAAAGGCCGAAATCATTACCGCCAAACTGTTCGAAAATCCTACTCTTGAATACGAAAACCTTTTCTACAACCACGAAACAAAGAAATTCCTGCAAACCTCGTATGCCTATGGACAATATGCCGGATCTATTTCGCAATTGTTTAAGCTGGCAGGCAAGCGCAACAAAAACATCAAACTCGCCCAAACAGGGGTTAAACTGGCCGAATATGAATATTTCGACCTGTTAAGAACACTTAAATTCGAACTTGTTAATACCTTTTACAAAACTTACTTCGCAGCACAATCCGTTAAAGTTTATCAGGAACAGATCAGTTCTACCGATCAGTTGCTGAAAGCTTACGATCTCCAGTTAAAAATGGGTAATGTTGCCACAAAAGATCTGATGAGGATCAAATCACTTTTGATTAATCTTAAAGCCGAACAGGCTGGATTATTAAACGAACTGGAAGATAATTATAAAGATTTAAAATTGCTCTGCGGACTTAACGCAGCTACTTCGATCGATTTGGTTTTAAATCAGTCAGAACATCATCTATCGCCCGATAAAATCCCTTACAGCGCATTGCTTGATTCGGCCAGAGCTAACCGTGCTGATCTTAAACTGGCTAAAACTGATCTGCTTTATAACGAAGGTAATTTAAAACTGCAAAAAGCAATGGCCATCCCCGATATCGAAATCGGTTTGAGCTACGACCTGAAGGGCAATTATCCCGAAAAATATACTGGTTTGGGCTTAAAGATTCCTATTCCACTTTTCTCCAGAAACCAGGGTGAAATTAAAAAGGCACAAGTTGGTATAGCTGCAGCCGATATGAATATTAAAAAACAAGAAGCCCTGCTCGAAAACGAAGTATTTAATACTTATAAAACTGCTTTGCGCAACGAAAAATTGTATTCAGAAATCGATCCTGCATTTACAACCGACTTTAATACACTCATTTCGAGACTTATTAAAAACTTCAAGGCAAGAAACATCAGTCTGATCGAATTTTTAGACCTCTACGATGCATACAAAGAAAATACGCTTCAATTGAACAAACTCCAATTCGAAATGATGAGCACCCGCGCTGAACTCAATTATGTAACCGGCTCTAACATTTTTAAATAATCCCAATGCAAAATCTCTATAAAAATACGGTACTCATAGCCGCAACAAGTTTAATTTTTAGCTGTAGTGAACATAAAACCGCAGCACAGGCAGAAAAATTTACCATCACCGATTCTTTGATCAACAGATTACTGATCGATACCGTACAGCAGGCCAACAGCAAAACAGAACTGATGTTTTCAGCAAAAATTGCCGCAAATGAAGAACGCCGGTCTGAACTTTTCCCAATGGTAAGCGGAACCGTAAACCATGTTGGGGTAAGGCTGGGCGATCAGGTTTCGGGCGGACAAACTTTAGCTACCCTCACCAGTTCCGAAATGGCCGGTTTTGATAAGGAAGTGATCGCCGCCAATGCCGAACTTAAAAATGCAGAGCGATCGGTAAAACAGGCTGAACAACTTTTTCAAAGTGGTTTATCATCGGCAAAGGAACTCGAAGAAGCCAAAAATGATTATCAGATCAAAAAAGCAGAAGCAAAAAGAGCTAATTCCGTATTAAAACTTAACGGGGGCAGCAGTACCGGATTATATGCCATAAAATCGCCGATCAATGGTTTTGTGATCGAAAAAAACGTAACCCAGAACATGCAATTGCGCGGCGATAATGACAAAAGCCTTTTCACTATTGCCGATCTCTCCAACGTTTGGGCCATGATCAATATTTACGAATCGGATATTTCGCGGGTAAAAGCGGGCGACGAAGTGAGTTTATCTACCCTTTCCTATCCCGATAAAGTTTTTAAAGGAAAAATAGAGAAATTATATAATCAGGTAGATCAGGATAGTAAAGTAATGAATGCACGTGTAGTGATCCCTAATCCTGGATTTCTGTTAAAACCAGGCATGCTCGGAACCGTAAAAGTTTCGGCAAATTCGGCTATCGACCTTCCGGTGTTAAATTCAAGGGCCGTTATTTTCGATGAAAACAAAAATTACGTACTCGTTTTGGGCCAGGATCATAAAGTGAGGATTCAGGAAATCGAAATCGGGCGCAAAACTGCTGATAAAACCTACATCAGCAAAGGTGTACAGGCCGGCGACCGCATTATCGCTTCAAAACAAGTTTTCTTATTTGAAAGCCTAAAAACACAATAATTTCTTTTCATTCCCTAGATTTTAAAAATGAATAAATTCATAAAAAGTATTATCGGCTTTGCACTGAAAAATAAATATTTCATCTTTTTTGCCACTTTTATTTTAATCCTTGCAGGTTATTTAAGCTTCAAGCATACCACCATCGATGCCTTCCCGGATGTAACCAATACCAATATCACCATCATTACTCAATGGCCGGGGCGCAGTGCCGAAGAAGTAGAAAAGTTTGTAAGCAGGCCTTTGGAAATTGCGATGAACCCCACCGAAAAACGGACTAGCATCCGTTCTTCTTCCTTATTTGGCTTATCCATTGTAAAAGTAAGTTTCGAGGATGATGTAGATTATGCTGAGGCACGTGTACAGGTTAATAACCACCTCGAAGAAGCCGACCTGCCTGAAGGCATCCAGCCTGAGGTACAGCCACCGTATGGGCCAACCGGTGAGATTTTCCGTTATACATTAACCAGTGATAAAAAGTCGGTCCGTGAGTTAAAAACCCTGCAGGATTGGGTGATCCAGCGCGAATTATTATCTGTTTCGGGCATCGCCGATGTGGTGAGTTTTGGTGGGGAGGTGAAAACCTATCAAATCACGGTGGATCCGCAAAAAGCCATTCAATATGGCGTAAGTGCCACCGAACTTTTCGAGGCGGTATCTAAAAGCAATATCAATGTGGGTGGCGATGTCATCGTACAGAGCGGTCAGGCTTATGTGGTGCGCGGTATCGGCGTGCTCAACAATATCGACGAAATCAGGAATGTGGTGGTTGATAACATCAATGGCACTCCTGTTTATGTTAAAACCATCGCTGATGTAGCTGAATCGGCCTTACCAAGGCTTGGTCAGGTTGGCCGCGACAGGGATCCTGATGTAGTTGAAGGTATTATCGTGATGAGAAAAGGCGGTAATCCCAGCGAGGTAATTGCGAGGTTGAAAGAAAAAATCAACGCCATAAACAGCACCATCCTACCCGATGATGTAAAAATCAAACCCTTTTACGATCGTGAAGACCTCGTGAATTACTCCGTACATACTGTAATGGGCAATATGCTCGAAGGGATTTTGTTTGTAACCCTGATCGTATTCCTTTTTATGGCCGATTGGCGTACCACTTTAATCGTTTCGATTATTATTCCATTGGCCTTACTTTTTGCATTTATCTGCCTTAAATTAAAAGGTATGCCGGCTAATCTACTATCCATGGGGGCAATCGACTTTGGGATCATTATCGATGGTGCGGTAGTGATGGTTGAAGGGATTTTCGTCGTATTAGACACCAAAGCCAAAAAACTGGGCATGGAAAAGTTTAATAAAATGAGCAAACTCGGTTTTATTAAAAAAGCCTGTCTCGAAAATGGTAAGGGTATTTTATTTGCCAAACTAATTATCATTACTGGTTTGCTGCCCATTTTCACTTTTGAAAAAGTGGAAGGAAAAATGTTCTCCCCATTGGCCTGGACCTTAAGTTTTGCCTTATTGGGTGCCTTAATCTTAACCTTTACACTCGTGCCCTCCATGGCCAGTGTACTCTTAAAAAAAGATGTAAAAGAGAAACATAATATCTTTTTAGAATGGATTACCAAAGCAACCCTTAAGTTTTACGATGTTTGCTTTAGCAAAAAGAAACTGGTTTTTAGTATTTCGATTATTGTGTTATTATTGGGTGCTTTTAGCTTTAAATTTTTGGGCACAGAGTTTCTGCCCAGCTTAGATGAAGGCTCTATTTATGTGCGTGCCACCGGGCCATTGAGTATTTCGTTGGATGAAACCAAAAAGCTTTCGAACGAGATGAGAAAGATCTTTTTAAGTTTCGATGAAGTAAAACAGGTGATGTCGCAAACCGGGCGGCCAAACGACGGAACCGATGCCACTGGCTTTTACAACATGGAATTTCATGTGGACATTTACCCACGTAAAGAATGGAAACGTAAGCAGACCAAAGAACAGTTGATTGAGCGCATGCAGGAAAAATTAAAGAGTTTTCCAGGTATAAGCCTCAATTTCTCACAGCCCATTTCTGATAACGTGGAAGAAGCTGTTTCAGGTGTAAAAGGCTCGATCGTGGTAAAACTATTTGGCGAAAACTTCGAATACATCGAAAATGAAGAAGAAAAAATAGAAAGTATTTTAAAAACGGTGGAGGGCATTGAAGATTTAGGGATTTTAAGGAATCTTGGTCAGCCGGAGTTGCAGATCAACCTCGACCAGAAGAAAATGGCCTTGTATGGTGTAAGTACAGCTGATGCCAATGCCGTGATCGAAATGGCCATCGGAGGGAAAGCCGCCACTCAAATCTATGAAGGCGAGCGAAAATTCGACCTGATTATCCGTTACCCTGAAGATTTCAGAAACGATGAAAGTTCGATCAGTAAATTACGGGTGCCTACCTTATCAGGATCTAATGTGCAATTGGGCGAAATTTCGAGCATCCGGAAAATTACAGGCCCGAGTATGATTTACCGCGATAAACACAAACGTTATGGGGCTATCAAATTCTCCATCCGCGGCAGAGATATGGGCAGCGTGATTGCTGAAGCACAACAAAAAGTAAATGCAAAAATCAAACTGCCACAAGGTTATCAATTGGAATGGGCCGGCGATTTCGAAAACCAGCAAAGGGCCATAGCCCGTTTATCGCAAGCCGTTCCGGTAAGTTTATTGCTGATCTTTTTTATCCTGTTCGTGCTTTTTGGCAATTTTAGGGATGCTTTATTAGTACTCAACAATGTTCCTTTTGCCATGATTGGTGGAATAATGGCTCTGTTGGCAGCAGGTGTAAACTTCAATATTTCTGCAGGAATCGGTTTTATTGCACTATTCGGAATCTGTGTACAAAACGGTGTAATTTTGATTACGCGTTTTAAAAGCAACATCGCTGACCTGAAACATCACCCCAGCTGGACTTTTACCGATGCCATGCGCGATGGGATTGCCAGCAGGTTCAGACCGGTATTAATGACGGCTTTAATGGCCGCCATCGGTTTAATGCCTGCAGCACTTTCTACCGGGATCGGTTCAGAAGCCTCAAAACCATTGGCCATTGTAGTTATTGGCGGATTAATTACCAATACACTTTTTAACCTTTTTGTTTATCCGATCGTATTTTACTGGTCGTACCGTAGAAAAGTTCATTAATTTAAGAATCGTTTAAGGCTCCGCGCTAGCTTGCTTTGAAAAACAATCTGCCTTTACCGAAGAACGCCAGTCAATCCCAAGAGCCAGGAAAATCAAAAAAACAGATGTACAACAGAACAATTAGCTCTACCAAACCTCAAACGCAGTGGTTTTGTGTTCAATGCTTGCAAGAACTTTCATTAAGCATTTTACAAACAAAACGAAGTGCCGCTGTTTTTTTGATGTGCGTGGGCTTGTGTGAAGGCTCCTAGCTGGATTGACGAAGCATTTTTGCATACTTTTGATGCCTCAAAAGTTTGATGCCGTGCGGCAGAGAGCACTAAAATAGTTTCAGTATTTTGTGTCCACACGATAGGTATACGCTGGGAGTATGAACTTTCTTATACAACAAGCTATTATTATAAAATACTTTTTCAATAGATTCTATAATGGTTATAATAAAATAAGGTCTGTTCCTGGAATTAGAAACAGACCTTATTATCATCAGAAAAAAATCTGATGAATTTAATATGAACAAATATTAGTTCATATCACCTTTAACTTTTTTAGCAGTTCCTCTTCCTGGCAGATAAATCTGGAATCCAAAAGACAGGTTTAGATTGTTTTGCGTGGTTGAGTTACCAAAACCTACAAGGCCTTTGTATTTAACCAAAGTTTCTAAACCAATGTTAGGCGTAATAAAATAGGCAAAACCAGGGCCTACACTTAAATCTAACCCGTTAGTGTTTGCACCGCCTCTGTTAACGTTTACGCCACCAACACCAACAGTTGCCTCTGCGAAGAAACGTCCGTGTTTTAATACTTCAACATCTTTCCCAGCATAATAACGACCCAATGCACCTACACCATAAGTTGTTGTGGTGCTAGAGTTTTTAGCAGTTTCTAAACCAAAGTTTACGTAACCACCTACCGCTACATTATCCTGAATAAACCAGGCTGCTTTTGGGGTAATGTCAATACTGAAAATGTTTGGTGCATCTAAACCAAGATTGATATTGGTTAGGTTTCCGCCAACCATTACATTACCTTTTTGAATTTGTGCCTGTGCACTACCTGCAAATAATAATGCAGCGAATACTAGTTTTAATAGATTTTTTTTCATGAATGATATTTTTTATTGTCTACTTCTAACACACGCATAAGTATATAGTTTAAAAAAAATACACAACCAGCATTAAATCTTTGAAAAAGAGCGTCATAAAATCATATTACAAACTATTTTTCAATATAAAAGCTACAAATGATCAAACAATCTGATCTTTGATTGTTTGTAAATCAGGGGGAATAACAACCATTTTTAATTCACAAATCAATTTGATTAAATAAAAAAGCTGATACCATTTTTAGATACCAGCCTTATTAAATACTTTTTGGAATTATTCCTTAAAATTTGAAAGTGAAATTACCCGTAACTTTTGCCGGGGTTTGAGCCGCGTACCTGAACGACCAGTATTGTTCGTTAGTGAGATTATCCACCTTTAAACCGATCCTATATTTTGGTTTATCATAAAATACAGCTGCATCAAGCACGGTGTAAGATGGAATACTGAATTTAAACGCCACAGTATTTACCTGGTTATATGAGCTACCATAAATTCCCCCAAAACCAAATCCCAAACCTTGTGCTGGACCGTTAATCAAACGGTAACTGATCCATAAGTTGGCCATTTTAGGGGCTCCCGCTGTAGCTGGTCTCAAACCTTCAACACTTGCATTGGCTTTGGTATATTTACTATCATTATAGGTATAACCTGCAACAATATTTAAACCTGGTACCGGGTTGGCAATAACTTCGGCCTCAAATCCTTTACTCAACTGTGTTCCATCCTGTAAAGAAAAGTTGGCATGTGCCACATCATCGTAAAGCGTATTGGTAACTTTGATATCATAATAGCTAAAAGTAGCGCTGATTTTATCGAGATCAAATTTAGCACCACCTTCAAACTGGTTGGCATAACTTGGCTTAAAGGTATTTCCTTCAAAATCAGAACCGCCGTTGTTGCTAAATCCATTCATGTAATTACCAAATACCGATACCTTATCTTTTACGATCTGATAAACCGCTCCGAACCTAGGCGAAAAAGCAGTTTGATTATATTTTCCTTTGGTTACATCTGTAGCAACATCATAAGTTCCACCATTAAAATAACGGTCTACCCTTACCCCTGCCATAATCAGCAATTTATCGGTAATATTCAATACATCAGATGCATAAGCACTATAAGTGGTTTCATCATTCGAAACCTGATTGCTGTAAGTTGCTGTGGTAAATAAAGGCGCTACTTTAGTTAAATTGAAATTGTTGTAGGCAGCACCAGGCTTTTTAAAATTTAAAGCAGGCATATTTACCGTAGCATCGTTACGTGTGGCACGCAGGCTGTAAAAATCTACCCCTAATACTACCCGGTTACGTAAACTGCCAATTTTAAAATCGCCATTAAAATTCTGCTGGATATCAGTTCCATAAAAAGGGGAATCCTGATTGGTAACCGCCTGCCTTAAAGTAGAATCGGTTAATAAGTTTAAGGCTACGGTATAAGCTTCAGACGATGAACGGGTACGTGATACAATCGTCTGCGATTTCCATTGCTCAGAGATTTTGTACTTGGCCTGTGCAAAGATATTATACTGCTGGCTGGTGTAGCTAACCGTATTGTTGGCAAATGATATCTTATAAGGCATCTGCAAATCAGTTATGCTTCTGGCTTTTAAGTTCACTAGTGTTGGTGCTATTACCAAACGTGTTGGCGAAGTTGCTTTCGAACCGCTCATCTCCACATCTAATGATAAGCTAAGCCTGTCATTTACTGCATAAGAAAAACTTGGTGCGATCAGATAGTTTTTATAGAAACCTGCATCCTGGAAACTTCTTTCACTGTGCAAAGCGGTATTAATCCTCAATAGAGCCGTTTTCTCCTCATTTAGAGGGGTATTCATATCTGCTGTTAAACGATTCAGGTCGTAACTTGCACCTGAATAAGAAATTTCTCCTTTAAAAGTATCGAAAGGTTTTTTGGTTACGCGGTTAAATAAACCACCAAAAGATGATATGGTACTGCCAAATAAGGTTGCCGCAGGGCCTTTAATCACCTCAATGCGCTCCAGATTGGCCGGATCGATGGTGGTATAGGTAAAACTTCCCACGCCATTCCTTACCAGTTGTGGCGTGGCAAAACCCCTCGAAATGTTGGTTGTTCTGCCCTGGTTACGTACCTCGGCAATACCTGCCCCCGGTACATTTTTAAAAGCGCTGTTGTAATCAGTTATTACCTGTTCTTTCATCAGCTCTTTACTTACCACGCTATAAACCTGCGGATTTTCCATGTTTTTCAACTGCATCTTCGAAACATCCTCACTTTCCTTTTTGGCAAACCTGTTTCCTCCGGTACTGATAATTACTTCCTCCAGTTTTTCAGAAGAGTAATCCAATTTGAGTTCAAGGTTGGCCACAGGATTTTGAGAAGTAACTTCAACGGTTTGAGTAGAACCATCAAAGCCCACCCTAACCATTTGCACAGTGTATTTACCAAATGGAAGATTTTTCAACTCGAATTTTCCATCTGCATCACTTACAGTAGCTTTTTTAATCTCTTTAAGTTTTACGGTTACCCCTTGGGCACTGCTGCCATCTGTAATGGTAATTCTACCTGTGATTGTGCCTTTTTCTGGTTTGTCACCCTGAGCCATGGCCGAACTTAAAGTGAAAAGACATACGAAAAACAAAATTATAGCGCCTTGTTTCGGCTTGGAAACGCCATAACTTGAAAGTAAATTTATAATCATTTTATTCTTATTTAGACTGTTTTAAAATTAGGATGCAAAGAACAGTATTTTGCATTTCAAAAACAACAGCTAATCAGAGATTTTTTACTATCAGAGATACTTATTTTCAGGCAAGCATTTCTTTAAAAAATTCAGCAAAAAACATACTGCTCAAGCTTTTGTTATTTTCATAATTAAATCCATTTAAATGACAAAATTTTGAACCCTCAGTATATCATTTATCTACTTATTGTACTTGCATTACTCTGCATCATGGTATTGGGCTTTGTGATCCGTTACCGGAATATAAAATATCAGCAGGAACTCGCTAATGCTCCTATTGTGCTACCAGAAGCCTATGGTCTTGGTCAAAAAATGTTTAGTGTACACCTAAAATGTGCGGATTTAAAACAAGCTTATTTTATCTTAAGTATTATTTTCAACCTGATTAACATTTTAATGCTGGTAATGCTCATCGGAGAAACTGATCCGTATGATTCCCTTCCTTACCCAAAAATTGTTGATACCATCCTGAGTAAGAAAATGATGTTACCCATCGGGATAGGCTTTGCTGTATTTTTAATTTATAATGCTTATCACCGCGTAAATATTACCTGGGAAAATGGCCCTGTTGTAGCAGAAAACCCTGTCAACATCAGGTATTATGAGATCAAGAAAAATGGCTTGCTGTTAAATGTGATCTACCTGCAAACCGATCAGAGGCTTTGGATATTGGTTCCGGGTACCTCACAAGACCATACAAAATTTAAAGATTTTAACAGGCTTAGGCAGGAGCAACAGGAAAACGATAAGTATACCCGGCAACTTAAAGAAAACTTAAACCATTATGGTGCTCAGGAAAAAAAATTCTCTTTTTTCACCCTTTATTTCAAGTTATCTTTTTTTGCCTTAATGCTAAGTTTTATCCTGATACTTGCTGTTCTGAAGTTCCAATAATTCATCCTGCTGCATTTTCTCATTTTGGCTACAAAAGCCCTCAATTAGGCTACAAAATGGCGTCAAACCTTGTTCACCTTTGATTTATCATTTATTCAGATAAAAAATCATGGAACATCAACAAGAAAATCAAGGTACAGATACCTCAGCAGCTCATAAAGTTTGGTTCATCACCGGTACTTCGCGTGGCTTTGGGCGTGTATGGGCCATAGCTGCATTAGAGCGTGGCGATAAAGTTGCCGCAACGGCAAGAAACCTTTCGGGTATCGCCGATCTTCAGGAGAAGTATGGGAAAAATGTATTGACGTTGGCACTGGACGTAACCAATTATGACCAGGTTGAGCAAGCAGTTAAACAAGCCCACGAACATTTTGGAAGATTGGATATTATTTTTAACAATGCAGGTTATTCACTCGTTGGTACCGTTGAAGAAGCCACCATTGATCAGGTGAAAGCCATGTACGATACCAATGTTTTCGGTGCTGTAGCGGTTATCCAGGCTGCGCTGCCTATTTTACGCAAACAGGGTTTTGGACATATTTTAGGTACTTCGAGCAATCTTGGTCATGTGGTGCTGCCTGTTATCGGTTATTATTGCTCTTCAAAATGGGCATTCGAAGCCATTCACGAAAGTTTGGCTACAGAGGTTAAAGCTTTTGGCATCAAAGTAACCATTATTGAACCAGGTGCTTATGCTACTGAATTTGGAAGTCAGGAATCCTTAAAATTTGCAGACGGTTTGGATGTATACACCGATTTTAAAGCAAAGTTTTTTGAAGGTTTACAGCAATTGGAAAGAGGAAATCCGGCCGCAACACCAGAAGCTCTTTTTAAAATTGTTGATGCTGAAAATCCACCGCTCCGTTTTTTCCTGGGTAGCCATAACCTGCCCTGGGTACGCACGGCTTATGCAGAGCGTTTATCCACCTGGGAAGAATGGGAAACCATATCGAACGCTGCACAAGGTAATTAATCAGAAAATCAACGATATAACCGATAAACAAAAGCTTATCGGTTATATTTGTATATATCAATATGAAAAAGGCAGACAATAGTCCATATAAATTCACTTCGTTAACAGAAGCACACCGGATGATGGGCCTGCCCCAACCGAAACACCCGCTGATTAGCCTGATCAACAACGAAGCACACCCTGTTGAAATGAGCGGACAGCCCAATTCGCACATCCTCAATTTTTATAAAATCTCTTACAAACCTAAATTGAGCGGCAGGCTAAAATATGGTCAGAGTTATTACGATTTTGATGAAGGTGGTTTGTTATTTGCGGCTCCCAACCAGATTATCGGTCATGATGAGGATTTAGAATCTAGTGTTTGTTCGCTATACACCTTATTGATCCATCCTGATTTTCTATTGTCGTTCCCCATCGCCAAAAAAATCAAAAATTATGGTTTCTTTTCGTATTCAGCCAATGAGGCTTTACACTTATCAGAAAACGAAAAAACGACTATCATTAACCTTTTTAAAAGTATTGAAGAGGAACTGAACAGCAGGATCGACGATTTTAGTCAGGATGTGATTATTGCGCAGATTGAACTGTTGTTAAATTACAGTAACCGTTTTTACAAACGCCAGTTTATTACCAGAAAAGTACTGAATAGTGATTTGCTACAAAAGCTGGAAGAGTTGTTAGAAGATTATTTTAAAGATAAACTGCCCATGTTTAAAGGTTTGCCAACGGTGCAATACCTTTCCGATCATTTAAATGTTTCGCCCAGTTATTTAAGCGATCTGCTCCGGTCACTTACCGGACAGAACGCACAACAGCATATCCACCAAATATTGATCGAAAAAGCCAAAGAAAAATTATCGGGTACCAACCTTTCGGTAAGTGAAGTCGCTTACGAACTCGGTTTTGAGCATCCTCAATCTTTTAATAAATTATTCAAGGCAAAAACACAGGTTTCGCCATTGGCATTTAGAAAATTATTTAATTAAGTAGCGTTTTGGTTATTTGCATCGTATAAGCTGTAAATTAAAGCTTTATGAAAAAGATATTACTACTCCTATTGGCAACTGTTTGCATTATTTATGTATCATGCAAAAAAAACACAATTGACAAAGATGGTCCGGGTGAAGTTTTCGGCAAATGGAAACTCACTGAAACCATGTTCGATCCCGGTGATGGAAGTGGAAAATATAAAAAAGTAACCGGCGATGCCAAATACCTTACTTTAGAAAAATCAGCAGACAAAGCCGGGAAATTTAGCGGAAATGCCATGCCGGATTTATATGCATTCAGGATTCTGGATAGCGTAACCATGGAGGTTTTCAGCAATACTTATAAAACGCCTTCTACTTATCGTTATAAAGTTTCGGCAAAGTATCTTCAACTTAATCCACCCTGTATAGAAGGCTGTGGCTATAAGTTTGTGAGAGAATAGCTAATTAACCCCTTGAATGACAAATCCCCTGCTGAAATTTCAAATATTTTGCGGGACTAAGATTGAGGTAATGTTTAAAATCATGAATTAATTGGCTCTGATCGTAAAAACCACAGGTTTCGATGACTTCAAACCAGTTTACCTGCTCATTTTCGATGGCCAGTTGCTGAACCAATTCGATTGCTTTTAAAAAGCGCATATAACGACCGATTTCCCGGGAAGAATAACCCAGATGTTTTTTCAGGTTCATCTGTACCGATCTTTCAGAAAGTTTTTCCTGGGCTGAAATTTCTTTTACCGGACTGATTGGACCATTGCCCAAAGCAATAATCTGTTCAGTTAATGGATGCCTGTTCTGTATATATGGACGGCTAAATTCGAGAAGCTGCGATACTTTTTCCGCCACAGTATCCATTTTACCGAGGCTTGTCCAGAGGGCGGTGAAACAGTTATCATTCAGCAAATCATCCGGATGAAGATATTCGGATAGCGATGCCGTACCGAAAAAACGAAAAAAAGCATCATCTTTAAAATTTACGACCAGCATTTCGCCACCAGCAGGAAGAATGTAGGTAAAAGCCTGTTTAATCGGACCTAAAACCAAACATCTATCCATCGATATTTCTTCATTTTCTTTGGTAACCAATAAAAGCGGCGCACCAAAACTGAATACCATCATGGTTTGGAAAGTAGGCAACAAAGTTTGGGTAATGGGACCTTCAGAATTATTTTCTGCAAAATAAAAATGAGAAAACAGCTCCTCAAATTCAGCAGGAACTGCAATCCGGTAGCCTTTATATGCCTCATCACTTTTCATGACCAAAGATGATCATTTTTAGAGAAAAATCACGATCTAGCTGGTTTCCATTATCTAACCTAACTGGAAGCCCAGAAATTGATACGCTCATTAAATTGGTGGTCTGTTAAGGTACAGACTACGGCTATGGTAAGGCCCGCAACCGATATCGGAAGCTTCGCAATCGATACTGGAAACCTCGCAACCAGTACTTGAAACCTCGCAACCGATGCTGAAAACCTCGCAACCGATACTGTAAACCTTGCAATCGGTACTGGAAACCTTGCAACCGATACTGTAAACCTCGCAACCGGTACTGGAAACCTCGCAACCAATACTGTAAACCTCGCAACCAATATTGTAAACCTCGCAACTGGTACTGGAAATCTCGCAACCGTTACTGGAAATCTCGCAACCAATACTGGAGAATGTTAATTTAGTGGTTTGTGGGGCAGAAACCACGGCTATGGGCCAAGAATCGGAAATCAATTAAACGACTGGCGAAAAGCTATCGGCGATAGATTGGTTTTGGATTTAAACAGCTTACTGAACGATTGTGGATGTCCAAAACCCAATTGGTAAGCAATTTCGCTAATGGTAAGTGTGGTAGTCGATAGTTTTTCTTTTGCCCTTTCAATCAATTTATCGTGGATATGCTGCTGAGTGCTCTGCCCGGTGGTTACTTTTAGCAAGCTACTCAAATAATCTGGTGAGAGGTTTAGTTCTGCTGCAAGGTCATTTACTGTGGGTAAGCCAGTTTCCATGGCATTTCCATCGAAATAACGATCAAGAAAACTTTCTACCTGATCCAAAACCTGGTGGTTGGTAATTCTTCGGGTAATAAACTGTCGGTGGTAAAAGCGTTCAGCATAATTGAGCAGCACCTCGATCTGCGAGATAATGATCTGCTGGCTGAAGTTATCAATATTGGACTGATACTCCAGCTGAATATTTTGTATAATACCCGATAGGGTTATTTCTTCTTTTTCGGAAAGAAACAAGGCTTCATTTACCGAATAGCTAAAATAGGCGTATTTCTTGATGGTATTGGCCAATGGAAAATTCCATAAAAAATCAGGGTGAACGAGCAACATCCATCCCGATTTATATGGTGCATCATCGGTTACTTCGATTCTGAAAACCTGTCCTGGTGAAATAAAAAACAAAGTACCTTCGTCGAAATCATATTCCTGCTGGCCATATTTAAACCTGCCATTCATGTTTTTTTTGAGGGCAATAAAATAGAAGTCGAATACCCAGCTCACGGTATTAATGGCAGACGAATGTTTCATGTCTGCATAATCAATCAAACTGATCAGCGGATGTTCAGGTTTAGGAAGTCCCCTCACCTTGTGGTATTCGCTAATGCTTTTTATCTGTTTAACCTGTTGATTGGCCATTGATTGAGATATTTATGATTACAAACTAAGAAAAAATCCTGAGATGAAGATTTAGTATGCAAATATCTAATTTATTGGAGTAGCTGTTGTAGGCTAATCCTTTAAAGTTGTAGCCGAATCCGGTTCCTTCTGGGCTGTCATCCTGAGCGCAGCGAAGGATCTCCAACCCATAAGCAAGGAACCTAAATAAATATCAATGCTTTATTTTTGGAGAATACGCGAAAGAAAAAGATTCTTCACTGCGTTCAGAATGACAAACTAAATGAGGATCGTTTTTAAACAGTCAAACTCTCCCAAATTACCTCATAAATATCCGGAGCATGCAAAGTTTTACCCACCGGTTTAGACGTCACCAAAATGGGTTTATATTCATCAGTTACATTTGTTCGTCCATGCGATCCCTTAACCAGTTTTGCATCAAGCGGGATTACATCCATTACATAACGGAAACCCGCTTTTTTCCTCAATAGTTTATATCCAGCCCTTAGTTTGGAAGTCATAAACATCTCTACAGGATCGTAACCCGGTTTTTTATGAATATCAACAACTCTTGCATAATCAGGTGCTTTGGCATCATCCAGCCAAAAATAGTAGGTAAACCAGCTGTTTTCTTTAGCTACCAATAACAGGTCGCCAGAACGTTCGTGGTTAATATGGTGTTTTTTCTGTTCTTCTTTATCCAGTACCAATTCAATACCAGCGGCATTTTTCAATAAGGTTTTAACCTGTTCAGTTACACTTTTATCGTTAATGTACACATGCGCAATCTGATGGTCGGCCACTACAAAAGCTTTTGATGCCCCCGGATCTAACAATTCCAAATCCCTTTCCTCGCGGATCTGGATCAATCCGTTTTCCCTGAACAAGCGGTTTAAATGGATCGGATTGTTTACGGGTGCGATGCCATACTCAGAAAGTAAAATGATGCTTGCACCCTTTTCTTCATAGAAACGCACCAACTCTGATACCACCTGATCAATTTCCTGCAATTCTGGTTTGATTTTCTCTAAATCCGGTCCGAATTTTTGCAAACAATAATCCAGATGGGGCAAATAAATTAAGGTTAGTGTAGGATGATGAAGTTTTTCGGTCTCCATTGCTGCATCGGCGATCCATCTGGTTGATTTTATATTGGCTCCCGGGCCCCAAAACTGGAATAAGGGAAACTGACCGAGTTTATTCTGCAGATAATCACGCAGTTCGGCCGGTTGCGAATAACAATCGGGCAATTTACGGCCATCAGCCAGGTAATTCGGACGCGGTGTTACCGAATAATCAGCTGTAGAGTACATGTTGTACCACCAGAACATATTGGCACAGGTAAAATTCGGATCTTCCTTTTTAGCCTGATCCCATATTTTTTCGGCATTAACGAGTTTGTTCGACTGTTTCCAGAATTTGATTTCAGCATCTGCATGATCATACCAGCCATTGCCCACAATCCCCGTTTCAGATGGAAATTTTCCCGTCAGGTAGCTTGATTGTACTGAGGTAGTAACTGCAGGTAACAACGGTTCGATGGTAGTGAAATGATTTTCAGAAATATATTTTTGGATAAAAGGCGTATGTGCCCCGATTACGGAACCAGATAAGCCAACAATATCGATAACAACGGTTTTATGCATAATTTTACTGTTCTAATAATGTTTTCACCCAGGCCAGTTCTCTAATGATAGAATCGTTTAAAGGTGCTTTTAAATCTGTCGGCAAAACATCCCAGGTGTAGGTTTCTACTTCAAGATGCGCTGTAAAAGGATTATTTTTCTGCAGGTTTAATACTTCTGTAATATCGCTTTGGGTTGATTGGATCAAACCCATATCTTCTACAAAAATCGGTACGTGGAAATGTGCCCGCAACTCGTCTATCGTTGGGTCTTCACCCTCTGACAATGCATCAGCCAGATCGGGGTAACGGATCAAACTGCCATCATTTTTGCGTGCAATAACCTGGTGGAGATAAGTTGGTTCATCGAAACGGCTTAACTGCTCCAATACGGCTGTCCTATCTGCTATCGACTCCGGTAATTTTGCTTTCAGCGCCGCGCTGATCTGAATTTTACCAATTTTAATGCCTTTATCGTTTAACTCGCTGATAATGGTGGTATGCGGTTCATATCCGATGGCAAAATGACAAACATCGTAACATAAACGGATGTGATTTTTGACCAGCTTTTCATCATTTCTGGCAGATAAAAGTACATTTTCGTACCAATCAATAAACTCAGGACCAGATTCCAGAAAACCATCAGGTTCTGGCTCAATATCCAGGTGGATTACTTTTCCAGTTTGTTCTTGTATCTGTTGCAAACCTTCTGCAACTTTTAAAATATTGGCTGTTGCATTAATGGTGGCAATTTCTCTTGCTTCAGCATCGGTAAACCAGGGTTTATAGCTTAATGGAGACGTTGAAATGCCGCCATCCATATCATCGGGAAGTAATTGCGAAAGAATTTCGGCTAAACGGAGGGTATAATCTACCCGATCATTTGTCGTCCAATCGGGTGCATGTACCTGGTCTTTAACCCTGGTGTGGTGAAAACCACCATAAGGAAATCCGTTCATGGTAAATACATACCCACCTTCATCTTCGAGCCATTGTTTAAAAGCGGATAAATGATTGTTCTCTAAAATTTCGATACTGGCGAGGTTGGAAAGGCGCAAACCAATTCCCATGTTTGAATCAGGCGATAATTTTGCTTTTAATATGGGAAAACTAGCTTTCAACACCGCAAAATGTGCTTCCCAGTTTTCGCCTGCGTAAATATTGGTACAGAAAGTTAAATGACCGGAGTTTAATTTCATTGTTTAATGCTGAATAGTAACGCTTTGATTATTTAAAATTTCGGCCGCCTGTTTTAGAATTTCCGCATCCATTTCGTGTATTTCTTCGCCACTACCAATACCAGTAAGCAAAGTAATGGTTAATTGGCCGCCAAGATGTTCTCGGAATTCTTCCAGCCCCTGTAATATCGGACTATTGCCTTCAGTAACTTGTAATAATGGATGCGTTAACTCAAACCCTAGTTGTTGGATCAAATTAATTACCCTTTGTGCTTCATCGGCTGTAATCCTTCCGGATAAGTTTGAATAAACGCTATCCAAAGCAATGCCCATGGCTACTGCTTCACCATGCCTGACTTCAAAATTGGTGAGGTATTCGAGTTTATGGGCGCTCCAATGACCGAAATCCAATGGCCTGGCCGAACCATTTTCGAAAGGATCGGCACTGCGGATATGCTCTAAATGTAGTTTGGCGCATTTCCAGATCTGGTAATTCATTGCTTCTGTATCGCGGGCGGCAAGTGCTGTGGCATTGGCTTCAAGCCATTCGAAAAATTCGGCATCTTTAATCAGCGCCACCTTAATGGCTTCAGCAATACCCGATCGCCAGTCGCGATCAGATAAAGTGCTTAAAAAAAGTTCGTCGTTAAAAACAGCAACGGGCGGTGAAAACGTACCTAAAAAGTTCTTTTTATTAAAATAATTGATGCCGTTTTTTACGCCAACACCAGAATCGTTCTGCGAAAGTACAGTACTGGGAATCCTGATGTGTTTAATTCCTCTATGTGCAACAGTAGCGGCATAACCTGCCATATCGAGCACAGCCCCGCCACCAATAGCCGCAACAAAAGAATGCCTGTCGATACCATGAACGTTGATCGCTTCCAATACCTGATCGAAATAACGGGTATCATTTTTAACCACTTCTCCCCCCGGGATAACCAAAATATCCTGAACCAACTGTGTCCTGTTATATTTATAGAAATAAGTTTGAATCTCCTTAATAAGCGCTGGATGAGCGTTGGCTACACCTTCATCGATTATAAATAAAATCTTTTTTACGGTAACCGCGGGATTTAGGTTGACTAAAAAGCTGTTCAGTAATTCGTTTTCAGGTGAAAACAGCGCTGAAGTAAAAAAAATATTGTATTGATATTGTACGGTAAAGGATTGATTTAAATGTTCCATATTAGTGGATAATGTGTGTTGAATTAGGTTACGGCAAACAATTTGGAGAGCCATAACGATAAGGGTAATAATGCAGCAATTAAGAAAGCAAGGATCAGTGCATCAAAAGTTACGGCCCAGGCGGCATCCATCAAGATAAGGGATATTACGCCGGCTTTAACCGCAGCGCCAATATTTTTACCAATAGGTTGATTAATTGCCTTTAAAAGCGGCTTAAAAATCATAAAGGTAAAAGGAACCAAAAACAGTAGCGACCATAACAAGCGGTCGTTTACAAAAGCAAAATAAGCAATGGCAAGAATTACAATGGCATATAAACTGGCCGCAATGTATAAATTTTTAGTGTGCCCGCCATGCACTTCGCCACGGCTCGTCATCGTAATCGAGAAAATATACACCACCGGAATAATGGCCAGATAATAATGACTGTACAGCATTGCGGGTACAATACTTAAACCGAGCAGCAAATTAAAACCGCGGCACAACCCCATATTTAACGGACCAAAAAACGGATGGTGTTTGCCGAACTTATTGTAAAGCAAAGCAAAAATGGCAACCAAAAGCGCCAGTATGCCCGAAGTAAAGCTATTTAAGGCTGCCAATATAATTCCACCAGAAAGTAAAAGACTACCGAAAGTGGCGGCATTTTGCAAACTGATCAATCCACTGGGAATAGCCCTTTCAGGACGTTCGATTTTATCTAGTTCAGCATCAAATACGTCGTTAAAAACGATCCCTCCGCCGTATAAACAGGCCGTTGAGGCAGCCAAAAGCAAAATCGAAAGCCATGGCGTGACAAATCCACTGCCTAAAATTCCGGAAATGGCAATACCTGCTAAAATATCGGCTACAGAAGTAACAATATTGGCAGGGCGCATCATGCGCAGGTAAACAATTAATTTTTCCAATATAATTTAGCTGATAATGATGGAAGATTTATCGGGTCTGGGTTGTTGTCCACCGCGCAGAATAGTATTTCCTTCAAATTTCTCGGTAAGGTCTGCCTGTGCATTAAAATCGGCTTCATCAATCTGTCCGCTCTGTGCAAAGGCCGTAATGGCATTGCGGTAAGTTACCAGTTCAATATCCTGATCACTCAATCCACGCATTTTCATTAACGCTGCAGTTTTTGGCACGGCTAGCGGATCGCTGATACCCCAATCGGCAGCAGAATTGACCATAATGCGTTCAGCACCGTATTGTTTTACAATTTCGACCATTCGCTCGTTGCCCATTTTGGTAAAAGGATAAATAGTAAAAGCTGCGAAAAAACCACGATCTAACACTTCTTTTACCGTTTCTTCATTATTATGATCGATAATAACCTGATAGGGATCTAGGCCATGTTCTAAAGCGATATCCATACTGCGCTGCGTACCTTTTTTCTTATCGCGGTGCGGGGTGTGTACTTGTACTGGTAAACCGGCTTCTTTAGCCAGTTCGAGCTGCAACCTGTAATATTTTTCTTCGGCAGCAGTCTGATCGTCGAAACCGATTTCGCCTATTCCAACCACACCTTCTTTATAAATAAACAAAGGCAGGATTTCCATTACCTGTTCAGCCAGGCTTTCGTTATTGGCTTCCCTTGAGTTTAGACCAATGGTACAATAATGTTTAATACCGAACTGCGAGGAACGGAAACGCTCCCAACCGATCAGGCTGCTGTAATAATCCCTGAAACTATCCAATCCGGTACGGGGCTGGCCCAGCCAAAACGCAGGTTCGATGAGTGCAACAACACCAGCGTCGGCCATGGCCTGGTAATCATCTGTGGTTCTCGAAGTCATGTGAACATGTGGATCGAAGAATTTCATTCCCTTAACGGCACTAATATCGAAAGCCTCAGGCTCTCCCATCGTTGCTTTATCTCTTGCGATTGAACTGCTACAACACATATCTTTATTTTGAATTTTTTATTTTATAATGAATTCCAGTTTAAGCTTCCATCAGCCAGGGCCAACTTCAGTTCAGGAAAGGTATTAATATAATCTTTTGCGGGCTGGCATTCCGATTCGGCTACGGCCAATGCAATGGCGCGCTGCTCTGTTTTGTCGTAATGCTGCAAACCAATTTTGAGGTCTTCAAAAATTTCAGCATTGATAAACCTGCCCACCATGCGCCACAGCTGCAGATTTACCTGCCGACCAGCCGCCCAACGTTCTTTGGCGTAATCAACCAGCGTTAAAGCCAGTTGAAGATTGGCACGTTCATCCAAACCTACAATTAGCTTGATGTTTTTTTCGGTGAAAAATGCTTTTAATACGAGCTGGTTCCAGGCCGCTTCATCCAGGTATGCTGCAGGATACGGATTGTTTTCCATAATCGCTTCCAAAACCGAACCAATATTGCTCCTGATCCCTTCGGCACAGCGTTTAACCCAAATTTCGGGATAAGGTAAAAATGGCAATGCCGAATATAAAGCCACCGCTTCGTTCACCTCTGCTGACAGAAATAAACGTTCGAGAGTTGAGTATAGCTGTTCTTTATCCGGTAGGGATAAATTGCTTAACAACCATACCCGGCTAAGCCTGTCGATGGTCCAGTTACGGATATAGCCATAGCCCGCTGTATCTAGTGCTTTTTGCTGGTCTTCGTTAATTGCAACCGATAACTTGCCTGTTTTACGTGGCAGCATCACAAATACTTTAGCTACCTGCAACGATTGATCTGGCGATTGTTTAAAATCCTCCAGCCACTTTTCGGCCTCTAAATTTATATTGTTATTAATAACAGACCATATTATTTCTTTTACCGCGTTCATATTATAACCTCTCCCAAATATTGCTAAAAGATAGTTATACGGTAATACCCGCAGAAACAAAATAGTTGATCAACAAGGCACCTGCAATAATCAATAGGCCAAAAAACTCACGTGTTTGCTCGATATAAGGTTTAGTGGCCTGCATGCTTTGTACCAGGCTTTCACGTCGATATTTGGTAATCCAGTCGCGTACGCCATCTTTAGCAAAAAAAAGGATAATGGCGTAAACGAGGTAAAAAGCAATCAAAAACAGGTATGCAAAAGGATAAAATTTGCCGGCTGCAGCCAAACCACATGATATTGCGGCACTTAAATAGATGGATACCCAAAGAAAAGCATCATTATCGTTTAAATTTACATAGGCGAAGCCCAAAAATGAGATGCAAAAAATAATGTTGAGGATAATTAAAGGCATTTTAAATTATTTGGTTTAGTAACAAGCTAAATCGATTTCCCGATTCTTTCTATAAAACAAAGTTATTTAAACTGAACACTTTTTTAGCATTAAAATATGTAAATTATATACTGCTGTAAAATATTTTTTTGATTAAGAAAATGATTTTACTGTTTTGATGTTAGCTGTAGTTTTGGTTATTTAAAATACTTTTTTAATACTCAAAAACAAGCTTTAAAATATTTGCAAGCACCGGGTTGTGGTCATCCGCCCGCCAGTTAATCAGCAAATCAGTTTTAAAAGGCAAAGGTATAAACCGCAAACCAGGGCTTTGGTGGTGCATGTAAGAATCGGGTAAAATGGCAATTCCCAAACCTTTCCTTACTAGTGCGATGATGGTAGAGCCAAATTCGGAGTGCAAAAATACATCCGGAATAAAATCATAAGATTTGAAAAGTGCCTGGATAATATCACTATAACTGCTTCCTTCATCATTAGTGGGCAGTATAAATTTCTGCTGCTTAAGGCTTTCGGCAGATAAATCTTCGAACTGTTTAAAAGGATGCTCCAACGGAACCACTAAAGCTAAATGATCGGAATATATTTTTTTCGACATGATCCCGGGTTCACTGTTGATATCACGGGTAATGGCCAGGTCAATCTTGTAATTCTTTAAAAACTCCAGCTGATTTTCATATAAAACCTGCACCAGTTTAATTTGAAGCTTTGGAAATGCTGCTGTAATCTTTGCTAAAATATCGGGCATAATAGATGCCGATATAGAATCGGGATGTGCAATGGTAATGGTTCCGCGCTCGCCCAAATGGAGCTGTTTTGCAAACTGATGGATATATTCGAGCTCACTCAACTCTACTTCCCATTTTTCTTTTAAAAACTGACCCGCCGGGGTGAGTTTTACATTCCGTTTATTACGCTCAAAAAGCTGTAGCCCTAACTCGCTTTCGAGCGATTGAATCTGGCGGCTAAGTGCTGATTGTGTGATGTTTACCTTCTCAGCAGTTTTCCAATAATGAAGCTCTTCCGACAGGGCTAAAAAATATTTAATTCGTTGAAGGTCCATTAATGCAAAATACTCATTAATAAATGAAATAATAGCATTTTATAACATTTAAAGAGTGCTTACATTCGTGCCATGAACCAGATTAAAATTGAGAAGGCAATAATTACAGATGTCAAAAAATTACAGGAAATTGGAAAAACCACATTTTTTGAAGCTTTTGCTGAGGTAAATACAGAGGAAAACATGAACGAATACCTCGAAAACAGTTTTTCGGAAGCGAAACTGAAAGCGGAGCTGAGCGATAATAATTCTCAGATTTATTTTGCTGTATTCGATAATAAAGTGATCGGTTACCTGAAAATTAATCTTGGGGCGGCACAAACAGAAAAATTAGATCTTAATGCACTCGAAATTGAACGCATTTACCTCCTAAAAGCATTTTACGGACAACAAGTTGGTCAGCTGCTTTATCAAAAAGCCATCGATGTTGCCCATCAAAAACAGGCCAGTTATGTATGGCTTGGCGTTTGGGAAGAAAACCACAGGGCTTTAAAATTCTATGAAAAGAATGGTTTTAAAGCCTTCGATAAACATTCTTTCTGGCTTGGTGATGACAAGCAAACAGATTTGATGATGAAAAAACAATTAGTAAACGATAATGAGTTAAAAGTATCCTAATGGAAAAAAGAAACCTTTTCCTGATTTTATTGATACTGGGCACTGCTTTCTGGGGAATTTCTTTTTCGGTTACCAAACTTGCTATCGGGCAAAACCAACCTGTTTTATTTCTATGCTATCGTTTTATGCTGGCTACAATGGTTTTATCCATCATTTTCTGGAAATATGTAAAAAAGCTGAATTTCGCCACAATTAAAACCGGTGCCAGTTTAGCCATCCCTTTGGTATTGGGCATCTATCTGCAAACACTGGGCATCACCCATACTTCAGCATCGCAATGTTCATTTGTAGCCGGAATAACGGTGGTGATGATTCCTGTAATTAAACTCTTGATTTACCGAAAATCTGCCCCTTTAAAAATATGGTTAGCAGCATTTACCGCATTAATTGGTTTGTTTGTGATATCTATAACCGATCACCTTAAAATCGGCACAGGCGATCTCTATACTATTGTGGGGGCATTTTGTTTTGCCATATACCTGATCCAGATTGAAAAGGAATCTAAAGCAGGCGATATTGTACCCACCATTGTGCCCATGTTTGCCACCTGTGCCATATTAACTTTGTTATTAGCCCTTTTTCAAAACAACACTACCTGGATTCCACAAGGGCATACCTTTTGGATAGGTATCATTTTCTGTGCGTTATTTTCAACAGCGTACATGTACACTATATCCAATATCGCTCAAAAGTACATCAGTGCAGAAAGGGTATCCATTATCTACCTGTTCGAACCGGTTTTTGGAGCCTTTGCAGCACATTTTATTTTGGGAGAGGAAATTACATCCAGGTTGTTGATGGGTGGAGGCCTGATATTTTTGGCCACCCTGATATCGGAACTTAAATGGAGATGGCCAAATCAAATGGCCATATCAAGCCTTTCAAAGTGGAAAAAGGATTAAAGCTAATTTTTGCTGCAACATAAATGATCGATATATTAGTATTATGGAAGCTATTGTACTGAACAGATCGCAGGCAAGAAAAATCATTATACACGCAGCGGGACTCTCAAAAAAAGCGCCGTTCGGAACAGGAATTGACGCAGTTTACAAGGTGATTGACCATCTGGGATATGTACAGTTAGATACCAATTATGTGGTAGAACGTGCCCATCATCATGCCATGTTTGCCCGTGTGCCTGATTATCAAACAGAATGGCTTGCAGCACTTGGCGAACAGGGTGATATTTTCGAATATTTCACCTCTGACGCCGGATTTCTGCCCATGCACGATTTTCGCTTTTCGCTACCGGTTAAAAAGGCATTTGAAATAAAGGGCACTTCCCTCACAAAAAGGGAATCGGATTTAATGAATCAGATTTTAGATGACGTGGAACGCGATGGATCGGTAATGGTTGGCGATTTTGAGAACGACCGTGTAGAGGCCAGTTCGGGTTGGTGGGACTGGCGACCAGCAAAGGTTGCACTGGAAAGACTTTACCTGGAGGGAAAATTGATGATCAGCCGCAATAGTGCCTTTCAGAAAGTTTATCATCTGCCTTTAGATCTCGTGCCTCAGGATACTGATCAGACAATGCCTACAGATGTAGAATATGCACGTTATATCATCAACCGTACACTTGGTGCACTGGGTATATCTTCGGTAAAGGAAATGGCATGGCGTTCGCGCCGCGTACAAGGAAATCTGGTTAAAAAAGAACTGGATAAAATGGTTCAGGCCGGCGAAGTTATCCCTGTAATCGTGGATGGCGTGAAAGGTCCACTATACATACTTTCCAGCACCGATATTAATATTGGCATTGAAGAGGAGCTTTTCATTCTCTCTCCTTTCGATACGCTGAATGTATTCCGTGCCCGTTTAAAGGATTTTTTCGACTTTGATTACCAGATAGAGTGTTTCGTTCCGGCTCCAAAGCGAAAATTCGGCTATTTCTCACTCCCAATCCTGGCAGGAGAAAAATTTATTGCCAGAATGGATGCCAAAGCAGACCGTAAACAAAAAACCCTTATCATTCACAACCTTCACTTCGAACCTGTTGAAATTGATGAAAAAACCATTGATAAGTTTGTATTTAACCTGAAGGAGTTTATTCTGTTTAATAAATGTAGGGATGTGGTCTTTAAAAAATCTAACAATGGTGATTTGCTGGCATTGATTAGTAAAGAATTTTAGGATAAAAAAGGATTGCGCCATTTAAGAGCAATATAAGGGTTAATGTTCTCTAATGTATAGGCCATCCCTATACAAGTTCAAACTTCACCATTACATTTCGAGAGCCAAGCGCAATAGCAAGACCGGAAGGATTATCGATCCGTGCGATACTCGTGTAACGATATGACGTTAAAAATGTTTTATAGAAAAGCACCAACGTATTGGAACCGTACAGCAAGATGTCTCCCGTTTGGATTGTATCTGGGTTGGCTGCATTAGACGGCAATGCGGTTTGAAAATCGAAATACTTTTCATTACTGTTCAGCTCGGTCATATTTAGAGTAAGTGGTAATCTCGCTTTAAAAGCGTTTCCTGTTGCATTGTTACTTAGTGTAGCCGTAAACACAGCAGTACCTATTGTAATCTTCATTTTACTTACCGCTGGATTAGTCGTGTTCCCGTTCGTATTATTGGCAATCTTTGGTGTTGTTCCAAGCTCATTATTTTTGCCACAGCTTAACGCACTTAAAGACAAGGAAAAAATCATGATATAGGTTGTTAGTAGAAACTTCATGCTATTAATCTTCGAAGTTATTTTTTACTACCAATATATTCCTCGTCCGTTACCTTGTTCAGCCAGGTCACGATGCCCTTTTCTGTCTTAGGTAAAATGTATTGCTGTAACATACCGGTATCGGGACTTGCGCCGTGCCAGTGTTCTACATTAGGCGGACATTTTACGACATCTCCCTTTTTAAGTATCTGTCTGGGTTGCCCTTTGATTTGGTGGTAGCCTTTACCATCAGTGATAATCAGGATCTGGCCCGAAGGATGCCTGTGCCAGTTGCTTCTTGCTCCGGGCTCAAAAAAGACATTGCCGATCACGGTGTTGTAGATAGAATCATTTTCTACAAGGCCGATACTCCAGGCCTTGCCGGTGAAATTTTCGACGGGGCCGAGCTTACCTTTCGGAAAAATAAAGTTTAGTTTGTTCTGATCTGCTTTGAGGGGATTCTGGGCGCTACAGTTGATCATAAGCAACAACAGGGCAGCAACTGCGGTTATGGATAATGTTTTCACCGGTTTTTGTGTGTTTTACTATTTGTTTCCTTTAAGATGATTGGTAAAAAAAGCCTCCAGCTTATCAAACGGGATAAGGTCCGTTTTGTCATATAGATCAACATGGCCGGCATTTGGCACGATGACCAATTCTTTTGGCTCGCTTGCACGTTTATAGGCATCCTCGCTAAACTCCTTCGAGTGTGCCTTATCACCCGTTATGAACAGCATTGGACGGGGAGAAATGGTTTCTATATCGTTGAACGGATAAAAATTATTGAATTTGGTATTACTGCTTAATGTCGGATGTGTTGTGGTTTTCGGCGAGCCTCCCTTTGGCGTATATTCTCCTCTGGGCGTGCGATAGAATTCATAAAATTCGCGCTGTATTGGATGGGTGTTCTCATCCAGCTGGTGGGTAGTTCCGCCAGTATATTTGGTTTCACCGCCCAAAAATTCAGCATACCGCTGTTCAGCGGCTTCTGCCTGATTTTTTTTCCTCTGCTCAAGGGTCTGAGAATGATTCAGCGCATTACGGCTGGCCGACCCCATGTCGTACATGCTTACCGTTGCAATTGCTTTCATCCTTGGGTCGATCTTGGCCGCGCTAATCACAAAACTTCCGCTTCCACATACGCCAAGCACACCTATGCGTTCCCTGTCTACAAATTCACGTGTACCAAGGAAATCTACAGCAGCACTAAAATCTTCTGCATACATATCAGGAAGTACGACATTACGAGGCGAGCCCTCACTTTCCCCCCAAAATGAAAGATCAATAGCTAAGGTAATAAAGCCCCTGTCTGCCATATTAGCGGCATAAACATCGGCACTCTGTTCTTTTACCGCCCCCATAGGGTGACCGACAACTATGGCGGCATTTTTGGCTTTCCTATCTATAATCTTAGGAACAAAAAGATGTCCGGCCACTTGCAGGTTGTATTGATTCTTAAAACTTACGGCATATAAGGTGACCTTGTCGCTTACCTTAAAGGTTGTATAGCCTTTTGCTGATATTTCTTTCATCTGTATTGAGTTGGATGTTGATTGTGCTCCTGCGGTACCATAATAAAGGACTGCAGTTAGCATAATAAGAATTGATTTTTTCATGCTTAAATGTTTTTAATGAATTTTGCCGGAACCCCACCTACAACTGTATTTGGCGCGACGTCTTTTGAGACCACTGCTCCAGCTGCAATGACCGAATTTTCCCCTATGGTTACCCCAGGGAGTATGGTTGCTCCCGCACCAACCCAGGCATTCTTTTTGATGTGGATAGCTTTAGGGATTAACGAATGTCGGTCTTCGCTTGAGATTGGATGCCCCTCGGATAATAAACTTACTTTCGGAGCGATCAACACATTGTCTTCAATGGTGATTCCGCCCAGATCCAAAAACACACAATCGAAATTGATGAATACATTTTTACCAATTTTCGTATGTTTTCCATAATTGATGTGCAAAGGGGTAAATATGTTAACAGTTTTGTCGATTTCTGAACCTATAATTTGGCTTAAAAAGTTTCTGATTTCTTCCGGTTCTGTTGAATTGTTCATCTGGACCAAAAGTTTTTTTATTGCAAAAGAAGATTCCATCAGTTGATAGGCGTTCGGATCGTGTGGTGAAATGATTTCTCCATTGCGTAACCTCTCGAAAATATCTTTAGTGTTCATATCCATTTTTTTGTAGGAACAAAGATAAACCCACTCAAAAGGTGTTTTGTTACATTTATTTCGCAATTAATGTCAAATATCACCTATTATCAATTAATTATTCTATTTTTATTTAATATGGCAGCAAATCAAAAAGTTATGCTCTGCAAAGCGGTATCAGCAAATCAATTTCCAGAAGATTTTAATATCCGGTTTCATACACATATCTATTGTCAAAGTGGGAGCGTAAATTTTGTATTTAATGGCCAGCAATATCAAAGTAAAAAAGGCGAGTTTATCTTTTGGCTGGCGGGCATTAATGTTTCAGACCTTTCTTTTTCAAAAAGTTTTAAGGCCACAATTTTGTTTGTCGACCGCGAATTACTTACCGCAAGTTTGCCGAGTGCCACGGCGAGTATAGACAGCATCATACACTCCAAAGAATATCCGATTTTGCATCCGGATAAAAAAGACAAAGAGAAAATCCTGAAAAATTTTAAGTTGCTTTACGATATGTCACTGGAAACCAACCATCGGTTTTATGAGGAAGCACTTAAACTTCAGATGCAGCTTTTTCTTTTAGAAATGTGGCACATTTTTGAAGACGAGCTCGACAGAAAAAAACGAAGTTTACAAAGCGGAACCTTATATGAACGGTTTATACAATTGGTACAGGAGCATTGCATGACAAAGCGCGAAGTACGGTTTTACAGCGATAAACTGAATATCACAGCTAAATACCTCAATTACATTTGCAAGGTTAATACCGGAATAACCGCATCCGAATGGATACAACGTAACGCAAGAGAGCGGATCATTATACTCTTGCAAAATAAGAATCTTAATATTTCCGAAATAGCTGATGAATTGGATTTTTCAAGCCGTTCGTTCTTTACCCGCTATGTAAAAAAACTTTTAGGCATTACTCCGAAGGAATATCGGGAGCGAATTGGATAAAATTTGTTCTAAGATATCTGCCCCCCCGTATTCACAAAACTCTCAGCAGGAATACTTTGAACATTTAAGTTCCTTGTTGAGTAAATAATCGAGGATTTGGACAGGAAAAAATTTATATAAATTTCTAGCAATTTATGTCTTCTCAAGATTTCCAACACCTTGAGAAGACTATTTTAGAACAAAAAACTTGGCCTATATTAATAAATTTATTATCGGTTCTCAATGGATACTTCAGAATAAATTCCTTAAAAAATCCTTGACCATAATTGGCGATTTATACCAATTCCTAATTCAATTTCCTGAATATTTCCAGCATGGTATCTCTGTCCAAGCTCTCCATATCCACCAATTTCAACGATTTGACCATTTTTAGCGTAGTCGTTTTATAGTGCAGGAAATGAGGAGTTTTAAGGTGCGACTGATAGGCAGCCTTATCGGCATACATTTCAATAATGCGGATCTGGGCAGGGCTTTCCTTTTGGTACATTGGGAAAATGGCTATAACGCCTGCTTCCAGTTTTACCGATGCTGAGGCCTCCAGTTTTAGGATAGCATTATACTCCTCGAGGTATTTAGGCAAGATTTCAATCTCAGAAATGCGTACCATCATCTCAGGTTTAACCAGGGGAACCAACGGTTTTCCAATAATTTGTCTAACCGTGTTTGCCTGGGTAATGCTCACTTGTGTTTCAACCAGATTTGCAAGCTGTTCCAGTTGGGCCACTGTAATGCCTGTATTTTTCCCCATGTTGATATGGGACTGCAATTGACCATCAACACCCGGTATCGAGGCCAAAGCAGCAATGGTGACCAGTTCCCTTTGTTGATGGCTGAGCACATTACTCACAAAGATATCGGCAAACAAATGTTCCTTTAAAAAAGCATCTATCCGGGGCGCAAACTCTCCAAAGCCCGGTGCGGGTTTTAATTGTGCCGTTTGGGTCAGCTCTTCCAACACTTTTCTCCCTTGTTCATATTTATCAGAAGGAGTATTTTCGACGATGATTTTTTTGCCGTCAACATCCTTTATGTCTTTAGCTTTTCTTTCCTCAACAACAGTCTTAAATGTATTAATAGCATTTAAACTTCTTGGAAAACCGCAATAAGCATACAGCTGCACCAACTCCTCTTTTATTTCATTGATGGTTAATCCGTTATCCAATCCCTTATTTAATTGGATTTTAAGCGGTTCAAGTTTTCCTACAGCCGTTAATGCAGAAATCTTTATCAGGCTTTGCTGTTGAATATCTAAACTATCTTTACTCTGTGCATTCATAATTGTTGTATTTAAAAAAACGACAAATAGCGTCATTATCCATTTCCACTTCTTTGTTACCATTATTTTTTAATTTGATCATTAGCTTCATTGAAAATTTCATCTGTTACAGGTTCAAGCCAAACGTTCTCATTGATTGTCGGATTACAAGTTATGCCTAAATGTGAAAACCAGCTTTTTGCCGTTGCTCCATGCCAATGCTCCACATTAGCTGCAATTTCTACAACATCACCCGGTTTCAGGTGTCGCGAAGGTTTCCCTCTCTCCTGGTAAAGTCCTTCACCCCCTACTACAATTAAAATCTGTCCGCCAGTGTGCTTGTGCCAATTATTTCTACAGCCAGGTTCAAAGGTTATATTAGCAAGGGGAACGTTCAAATCCTTGTTAGTTGTAAGTGTTGCCAGATAAGATCTGCCTGTAAAATATGGCGCAAACCCCGCATTTTCTTCCCCACGAGGGAAATCGCTGATTTTTGGAATTTCTGTATTCATTTTTTCTGTTTTTTTATTGTTACATGATAGCATTGCCAGTAAATAGCAAACAATGATTAATATTTTTTGAAGGTTCTTCTTCATCTTAATTTAATTGACAGTTTCCAACGCTTCTGTTCCTCAACGTTTATATAACTACAAAAAGTCAATAGTACAAATGTCGCCAGTATGCTTAGCTTCGGCGTTATACATACTACGGTATTATTTACCACTTTTACTGATATCGCATTGGCATTAGTGCTCAATAGTTTAGGTTTATTAAGTTTGTAATATGAAAGACGTAGAAAGGATTGATACGGTAAGGCAATACAACGAATCTATGGGGTGGATACGCTGCATCCATTAGTAAGCGTGGTTGATTTTGATGAGATCCCAACATATCATCAATTTCAAAGATATATGGGCATTTATGCGGTATTCCTGAAGTACATCAAATGTGGGGATATGCGATACGGCTGTCAACCGTATGATTATGAAGATGGCACCCTTGTATTTATTGCACCCGGCCAGGTGTACGGGATAGATAGTAAAGGGGAAATCATCAAGCCATCAGGTAAAGCGCTGGTATTCCATCCCGATCTCATTGTCGGCACCCATCTTGGCAACCACATCAAGGATTATTCATTTTTCTCCTACGATGTTAATGAAGCGCTCCACCTTTCAAAAAAAGAAAGAGAAACGATTAATGATTGCTTTACAAAGATCGCATCTGAAATCGACTCCAATATCGACAAACACAGCAAGACACTAATTGTATCAAATATTGAGCTTTTTCTTAACTATTGTATGCGTTTCTACGACCGTCAGTTTATCACTCGCACCAATGTTAATAACGATGTGCTTGTGCGGTTCGAAAACTTATTAAACGGCTACTTCAAATCTGACCTACCTCACAGTTTGGGCTTGCCAAATGTTGCCTGGTGCGCCAATCAATTGCATTTGTCGCCAAATTATTTTGGTGACCTGATCAAGAAGGAAACTGGGAATACTGCATTGGACTACATCCAATCAAGGATAATCGAAGAAGCAAAAAACAAGATATTTGATCCTAGAAAATCTATAAATACTATCTCCTCCGATCTCGGCTTCAAATACCAACAACACTTTACCCGCCTTTTCAAACAAAGGACAGGAATGACACCCCTTGAGTATAGGAACTTGAATTAAATACGTGAGGCACCACGACTTTTACAGCTCCGTTCTATTTACATTAAAATTCAAGGAAAGGGAACGTTGTAATTCTTTATAAAGTTAAACAAGGCTGAAATAGCAAAAAATAAAGATTTTTGCATAAAAAAAACCGGACTTCGAAGAGTTCAAAATCCGGCTGTATCCAAAAGGAGATCCGATAGCTATCGGGTTCGCCTTTAACGATATCGCTCAATAAGTTTAGCTAACAGCTCAGGATATTGCTTTAAGTTTTTAATATAAATTACAATTTCATTTTTTTAATATGTAATTCGATCAATCGAGACTATTTGTAATCAAGGTCATTTATAGCTATCCATGAAATTTTTATCCTTATGAGATTGTAATTGCTCTAGCAAATCCAGACAACTTCCGGTGTAAAAGCGATTTAATTTTTTAGAAAAAAGGATATAAACTGATGCCATAAACAAAAAAACTTCGGTAGAGACCGAAGCTTTTAGAGTACCCAAGAGGAGATTCGAACTCCCACACCCATACAGGCGCCAGCCCCTCAAGCTGGTGCGTCTACCAATTTCGCCACCTGGGTATTTACTATTTAATCATTCCCGAAGGCGTCTACCATCCCGATAGCTATCGGGATCCCCACCTGGTTTTGTGCTGCAAATATAATTTAATTTTGGATTTTCGGAACTATGATTTACAATTCTATTTGTAAACCATCATAAGCCAGCCGGATATGGTTTGGCAAATCTTTTTCTACGTCAGCGTGTTTGCCCAAATTATGGCTGATGTGCGTAAGATAGGTAGTTTCTGCACCAACCTTATCTGCAAAAGCAATCGCCTCGTTCAATGTGAAGTGCGAAATATGTGGCTCCTTTTGTAAAGCATTAATCACCAATACTTTTGAGCCTTTTATTTTCTCAAAACTTTCTTCCGAAATGGTTTTGGCATCGGTAATATAAGTAAAGTCACCAATCCTGTAGCCTGTTATCGGCAGCAAATGGTGCATTATCTCAAATGGAATGATGGTACTTTCGCCAATTTTAAAATCTTCGCCATTGGTTACCGTATGCAGGTTAATTTGCGGTAAACCATGGTATTTGGTTTCTGCAAAAATGTAATAAAACTCTCTTTTAAGCGCCGTTTGAACTCTTTCGGTGGCATACACATCAATTACCTTATGCAAAAGGTAATTAAATGGCCTGATGTCGTCCAAACCCGCAATATGGTCTTTATGTTCATGCGTAAACAAAACCGCATCCAAATCTTTTACATTTTCGCGCAGCAATTGATAACGAAAATCCGGACCACTATCTACTACAATGGTTTTATCAGCGGTTTCTATTAAAATGGAAGTTCTTAAACGTTTGTCTTTTTTATCTGTTGATAAACAAACTTCGCAACCACAAGCAATTACAGGAACACCCTGCGACGTACCGGTACCTAAAAAAGTGATTTTCATCGGCTTAAATCCCCCTTCCTAAACGCATAATTCCTGCTGTGTAACTCCATTAAAATAATTCGGTTTGTTGTAAGGATTGATAAAATTGTCGTTGTTTTTCTTCCAGCAGGTTTTCATCAGTGTTGGTTTGTTTCACTAAAGTAACCAAGGCAGCTATTTTTCCTTCCAGATTTGAAAATTTATTCACCACGATTACCTTATTGTGTTCCAACAAGCAAGAGCCTGTTTTAAAGTTCCCTTTTTCGTAGCGTACCTTATAGCCCATCGCAAAAAGCAAGGCCTCTAATTTCTCTAAAGTATGGTTTGTTAGTGGCAAAGACATTGGAACAAACTTAGATAAATCTGCGGAGCATTCATAAATACGTTTGTAAAAAAAAATGACATTTTATATTTTCAATACCTAAACTCCCTGAGATATAAGTTTAGCACCTAACTCAGGTGAATTAGGTGGTTAAAATGAATAGCCTTTTTATATCTTATGTTTTTCCACCACCTAAGTCACTTAAGCACATACAAGGTTTAAATGTTTTAATGACATTAAACTAAATGACAAAAAAAAGGTTCAGCTGTTTCCAACTGAACCTCTCAGGTTTCATCCCGCCTTGGCGGAAATCATTATTATCTTAAATCTACCACTTCAACACCAGGATATTTTTTGGCATCAAAAGCAAAAGTAGTTTCTGGTACATTTACGTTAGGCGAAAAAGTTTTCACATTGTAAGTGTATTTGTTTCCGTTTTTATCAAACAATACCACGTTTGCAATCTGTTTAGCGGCTTTATCAATGCTTAAACGTACTTTAAAGATCGATTTTTTAGCATCAACAGGTGTTAGGTCGATCATTTCATAAGTTTTACCACCTACTTTTTCATCGCCAGTATAAACGTATTTAAATCCTTTTTCGTAAACAGTAAAAATTTTAGCAGGATTAATCGCGTCACCACTATTATCTACATTGCTTACCTGCACCTCTTTATCTTTTTTCAGGTATGTCCATTGGCTTTTACCATCGCTAAACAATTCCTGATTAGTCATGGCCACTTTATATTTATTAGAATTGGCTTTAACGTATAAAGTACCTTGCTGGGTTTCTTTTACTTTAGCTTTTGGATTATCCAAAGTAAAGGTAAAATCTGTTTTTACAATATTATACGATTTGTATTTTTTACTCACATCAGCTAAAATGGCTTTAGCTTTCGCATCAGTTTGAGCATAAGTTGAAGTTGTAAAAGCAACTACAACCATTAATGCTGAAATTAATTTCTTCATCTTTTCTTTTTTAAGTTTTTCTTTGAAACGTTAGAGTAGATTATTGTTAAATGGTTTAATCTAATCTTTGCTATCCATACCATTCAAGAATTGTTCCAAAGAATACTCATCAGGGTATAAAACTTCTCTTGCTTTACTTCCTTCAAACGGGCCAACAATACCTGCAGCCTCCAATTGATCGATAATCCGCCCTGCCCGGTTATAACCCAGTTTAAGTTTACGCTGTATTAATGAGGTCGACCCCTGCTGATGCATCACAATCAGCCTTGCCGCATCTTCAAAGAACTTATCCCGCTCGTTAGGATCAAAATCAGCCTTACTTCCCTCCCCTGCTTCATCTACATATTCGGGCAGCTGGTACGCATCTGCATAACCGCGCTGGTTACCGATATATTCAGAAATCCGGTCTACCTCTGGTGTATCAACAAAAGCACACTGTAGCCTGATTAAGTCGCTTCCTGTAGATAAGAGCATATCACCACGACCAATTAACTGATCAGCACCACCACTATCCAAAATGGTCCTCGAATCGATTTTCGATAAAACCCTGAAGGCTAACCTTGCCGGGAAGTTGGCTTTAATGGTACCGGTAATAATATTTACCGAAGGGCGCTGTGTGGCCAGTACCAGGTGGATCCCGATAGCCCTTGCCAGCTGCGCCAAACGTGCAATTGGTGCCTCCACCTCTTTACCCGCCGTCATCATTAAATCGGCAAACTCATCCACCACCAAAACAATAAAAGGTAAAAACCGGTGACCATTGTTTGGGTTAAGTTTGCGCTTGATAAATTTATCGTTGTATTCTTTCAGGTTTCTTACCTGCGCATCTTTCAACAGATCGTAACGTTGATCCATTTCGATACAAAGCGAGTTTAAGGTATTTACTACTTTTTTGGTATCGGTGATAATGGCATCTGCCTCGCCTGGTAATTTGGCCAAAAAATGCCTTTCAATCCTATTAAATAAGGTCAATTCCACTTTTTTCGGATCGACTAATACAAATTTCAGCTGTGCAGGGTGTTTTTTAAACAACAACGAAACCAAAATGGCATTGATACCCACCGATTTACCCTGACCAGTAGCACCAGCTACCAATAAGTGGGGCATTTTTGCCAAATCGGCAATAAAAACCTCATTACTAATGGTTTTACCTAAAGCAATAGGCAAATCCATTGTAGTTTGGCTCCATTTTTCGGTATTTAATATGCTGCGCATGGGTACCATCTCAGGGTGTTGGTTTGGCACCTCAATACCAATTGTACCTTTACCCGGCATTGGCGCAATAATACGAATCCCTAGCGCAGCTAATGAAAGTGCGATATCATCCTCTAAATTTTTAATTTTCGAAATCCTGACCCCCGGAGCTGGAATAATCTCATAAAGAGTAACTGTAGGACCGATTGTTGCCTTAATCTTATCGATTTCGATATTATAGTGATTAAGTGTTTCGACGATTTTATTTTTGTTGGCCTCCAGTTCTTCTGCATTAACCGAAATTTTATTGGTGCCGTAATTTTCTAATAAATCAATGGTTGGGTATTTATAACCAGCCAAATCCAGTTTTTCATCATAATTGCCAAACTGCTCAACCAAATCTTCTGATTTTTTCTCCTCTTCGGTTTTTTCGATGGTAAATGCAGGTTCTTTTTCTGCTTCAATTGGTGGTTCTACCACTAAAGGCATAGCTGCCGCTGCCGCAGAAGCAATAGGTAAATTGGTAGCCAACGGTGATAACACAACTGGTGGCGCAACTTCTTCCTCTTCCTTTTCTTCATAACGGCTGGGTTGCAATACCACATTTTGTTGTTTGCGCTCGTTGCTTACAGGCGGTTTATCACGTACCGGAAATTCAATCGGTTCAGAAGTCTCTTCTACTATCTTATTTTTTGTGGTCTGCTCCCTGATGTCGTTTACATAATCCGGTGTTTCATTATCCAGGTAAACCTCCTTTGTTTTACGCTCAGGAAATTTAAAATCGATGTTATAAGCAATAATCAAAATGGTTAATCCCGCAAAAGCAATTAATCCGGCAACACCGGCTGCTCCAATCTGGGCACCTAATAATTTATTGCTCCAGTAACCAAACTCTCCTTCCAGGTAATGTGGCGATTCTGACCAGAAACTATGTGCAAAACCTAAGGTTAATGAAATAAAGAGTAAAAAGAAAAAACTATAACCCAGCGTTTTAGAAATGGAAAGAATTTTAACTTTAAACAATAAACGGTAACCGATAATAAAAAAGGCTAAAACGAATAAAAAAGAGGCAATACCGAACCATTCGTAAATGAACTGATGTGACAATAATGCGCCAAACTTACCCAGCCAGTTCTGAACAACCGGAGTGGTAATACCAGCAGTTTTTAATTCTTCGGCTGTTTTAAACAGATTGCCCCAGCCACCATTTGCGTCGATTACATAACTCTGGTCATCCTGCCAGGTAAACAGGTATGAAGTAAAAGCAATTAAAAAATATAACGATAAGATCACAAAAAACAGACCTACAATTTTAATTGCACGTCCGTCTGCCAGATCGAACCTTGGTAAAAATTCTCTTTTCTCTTTTGGCTGTCGACCTGATGATAGTCTGCCCGGTGCGCTTTCAGCACCTTTATCTCTGAATGTATTGGTTTTAAACTGGTTACCCCGTACCGACATTTTCTTTCCTAAATAATTTAATATTGAACAAACTTAGATAAAACTGCGCAGCATTAATAAAAAAAAATAATCACAAATCGCGCCTCTATATAATTTTATATAATCTGCCTTAAATTAAATAAAAATATCCATCGGGCATTAAACCTTAAACAGAAATTATAGTCTATTATTTTAACAACGCACAAGTTGTTACGTTTTGTCAAATGAAACGGATTTTGTTTTAGGTTTTATCCCGTTTTGCCTGGAGAGGTTAAACGGGATTTTTTATTAGCGGGTTTAAGAAACTTAATGCACTCAGTTGGCTTAGATGGTCAATGGTATTTGAAAAGCAAGGTTCGATGTTCTTCGGTTACGAAAGTCCTGCTATCACTACAAGTCCTCACTCGTACCTCATTCCGGGCTTTTCGTTTTATCAGGTTTATTTAACAGGGGTCTTTCGTTCTTAGGGCTTTCGATCAAGACCTCGCAGGTTTTAAAAACCTGCGAGGTCTGTAGAAGCTTAACGCCCACATTAATTAGTTATCGATTTTTTGGCAAATGGTCTTTTTTAAAACCTGCGAGGTCTAACCTTTGCTAATTTGCTGCACACTATATATATTTAGGCAATAAAGTTTACAATTCCTTAATTTTTGGTAATTTAAGTCGATTTTTAAATAATATTATGGGTATAGCGCAGCTCGAAGAACAAATTGAGGCCGGAAATTTAAAAGCGGTAAAAGAAATTTTGGTAGAAAACCCAAAATTGGCCAATGTTGATACTTCACATCACATTTCGCCATTATTATTGGCCTGCTATTATAAAAAACAGGAAATTGCCGATTTAATCGCCGAATTTGTTGATGACTTAACCTTATTCGAAGCCTGTGCCGTTGGTAAATTTGATGCCGCTACTTTATTAATTTTTCAAAATCCCAATAACATTAACGAATTTTCTGAAGATGGTTTTACACCTTTAGGTTTAGCCTGCTATTTCGGACATGAAGAATTATCCCGCTTTCTGGTATTAAAAGGTGCAGATGTTAACCAGGCCTCTAAAAATGGATTTAATGTTTTCCCGATCCACTCGGCTGTTGCGGCCAATAATTTTAACATCACCAAAATGTTGCTAGACGCCGGTGCATACCCCAATGTTTGTCAAAAAGCTGGATTAGCGCCCTTACATACCGCAGCGCAACTGGGAAATATCGAAATGATTATTTTGCTTTTAGAACATGGAGCAGAGGTATCTTTACGCATGGAAGGCGGAAAACTACCGGCAGATTTAGCAGCAGAAAAGGGATTTAATGAAATTGCAGAAATTTTAAGAGACGATGATTAATTAGTCGTGAGTCTAGAGTCGTGAGTCTTTAGTCGAAAATGCAGACTGTTAACCCATTTTCCATCAACCATTTTCCATCTTTCCTGCCTACTCCCATATCCTCGACCGCATTCTTTTCATATAAGTCCTGATATCCAGCACCACTGCAGCCAAAAAGTAGAATAAAATAGGGAAACCCACTGCTAAAAACGAGGAATAAATAAAAAACAACCTGACTTTTGCAGTACTCATATTTAACTTGTTGGCTAAATAAGTAGAGACACCAAAACTCTGCTGCTCAAAATAAGTTATAATTCTCTGGAACATTTTAAGCTTATTTTAAAAATCCTAATAACGGTAAATCAACATTAATTATTGCAAACGGGATTATGATTTTGTTTTCAAACCCTAATTTAGCAAAATAATCGGTTAAACCTGCAATACTATTTTTTTTGAAAATATAGTTTATTCGAGAACGAGTTTTTCAAAATCCTGTTTATCCTCGTGTTTAATAAAAAGAATCTGTTGTTCTTCCAAACCGGAAAACTTATTAATTAATTCTGTTTTAAATTGATGAATATCAGCCTCTTTCTTCAATATAACGGTTAATGCGTCTGCATTACCCCTAACTTCGATAATCTGATCAGGATAAAGTTCTTTTAGCTCGTGCGGGAATTCCATAGTTGTTAAAACGGATTATAGGTTAGAAAGTTTTCTACTGGAAAAATTTATCTGATTATGCTTGTTTTAGGATTTTAATTCCAATACCACAAGATAGGCATTTTTTCTCATCACAGTACTGCTTTTTCAACTGTAAAATACCTTGTGAAGCAAATGCATGTCCGATTTTTACACCTGCCCCTGTAAATTTATCAATAATTGCATTTTCTTCAGCGGGAAGACTTTCCAACAATTTTATGGCCCTGCTGATGTAAAACTGCGTAGCTGTATGTTTGCCATAAGCAAACAAGAACAAACCGACGGTATTGAGGAGAATATTATCTACAGAAGATTTACCGATCTGTATGTTTACACCAGCAGTTTCTTTTTTAAAATGATAATGTTTTTTCCAATAATCGTTAATGGGCAGGTTTTCGAATAAGGCACGTAACTGCACTATATCTTTTATTTCCATTACTTTAGAAAAAAGATGATTGGCCTTTACAATTAATGCAGCAAACTGGGCCAATCGGATGGTTGGAAAATTCTGTGGACGCATCCGCATAAATTTCCAGACCGAAATTTCGACTGGTTTTATTTTATATTTCTTCTGGAGAAAACTGAATTCGGCTTTTAGCTTTTGGGGATATTCTTCGTCAAACTGATCATTTAAAAATCCTGCCGCACCAAAAACCAGCGCTTCAATTTGATGGGGGTTATTTTTATGTTTGGAATAAATATTCTGTGGAACTGCTTTTGCAAGCAGCTCGAAAGGTAGCGCATTTATTTTGAAGCCAAAATTACGGGCCATAAAACGATAAAAAGTTTCGTCCCAATTGCCTTTCAGTTCATTTAAAGTTTCGGTAACTGCTGCTGTTTTTTGCTCAAAACGTTCAATCAGGGTTCTGGCTAAAAAAGAATCTACAATCAATGGTTCAACAGTTCCTATTTGGGCAATACAGGGGAAATCGGTAAGGGTAAGGAACAGTTTTTCATATTTTTGGATCAGATCGGCAGATATGCGACTTTTTAATTCGAGCACCGGCAATACCGTATTGTCCATTCTTTTAATTTCGGCATCATGTTCGTAAACTACATGCAAAATTACATTCTCATAAGCAGGGTCTTTTTGATGATTGTGCTTTAACCAATCTGACGATTTGAGGTGGATTTCTACATTGCCAGCCCAAATGGTATCGCCTATTTCGATTTTCGCATGAAAAAAATCCGGTCCGGCGTTTTTATTAAGTAAACCCGGATTGATGATTTTGAGGCTTTCTCCACCAGCCGTTTGCAGGTCTATGTAATCAAAGGACCTGAACTGCCACACGTAATGAAGAAAATCTTCTGGAAAATTCATTCCTGAAGATAATGAATTCTTAAATGAAGTATATTAAATCGTTCGATATGTAAAATAATATATCACTAACTTTCTTTTTCAAGCATAAAGAATTAAAATAAAAAAAGTCATCATTGAGAGGAGGAACGACGAAGCAATCTTAAAAAATGAGTTATAGCGACAGCATTAAGATTGCTTCGTCGGCTGAAAAGGCCTTCTCGCAATGACGATCTTGCGCACTGAGTATAAAACAGTCTCTCTAAGAAGCTAATTGCTAAACCAATTCTGCCTTAATTAGTATCTGCTCCATTTCTTTCTGTAGTTTCAGCGCCTCTTCCCTGGCCTTTTCTGCAAAATCTTCTCCCTGGCCGGCATAAATAATTCCTCTTGAAGAGTTGATCAATAAACCACACTGTGAGTTTAATCCGTATTTACATACTTCATTCAAATCGCCACCCTGTGCGCCAACACCTGGCACCAACAAGAAGTGATTAGGTGCCAGTTTACGTACATCGCCAAAAGCTGCACCACGGGTTGCCCCTACCACATACATCATCTGCTCATCAGTTGCCCAGCTTTGTGATGTTTTAAGCACCTTTTCGAAAAGTTTATCTTCACCTATCTCCTGTAACTGAAAATCGGCATGCCCGCTATTGGAAGTTAAAGCCAGTAGGATTACCCATTTATCTTTAAAATTTAAAAATGGTGTTACCGAATCGCTGCCCATATAAGGCGCTACGGTAACCGAATCGAAACTCATTTCTGATGATGCCGCATTAAAAAAAGTTTCGGCATACATCGCAGAGGTATTTCCAATATCGCCACGTTTGGCATCGGCAATGGAAAAAACATCCTGTGGAATGTATTTCCAGGTTTCGATCAAAGTTTCCCATCCTTTTTTACCGTAACACTCATAAAAAGCAGTATTGGGTTTATAAGCAACACAAAGATCTTTAGTGGCATCAATAATCTGTTTATTAAATTCCAGAATCGGATTTTCATATTTTAACAGGTGTTTTGGGATCCTATCTAAGGAGGAATCCAATCCGACACATAAAAATGAACGTTTTTTTTGTATCTGCTCAAAAAGTTGTTGCTTTGTCATATATGGGCTTATTTGCTGCAAATATGAAGATTTTTAAATTTTCTGAACGATAAAATAATACCCACTTGAATTATTTTTATAAACATTTTAAACTTTTGCTTGCAGATTACGTTTCAAATACATACAATTGCAACATAATTTCTCAACCGTTTATCTGAATATCCCAGAAAAATTTATCAAGATTTACTTTTTGTTATCCTTTTTTAAAAGCAAAATTTGCTTTTTATTCAGCTTGTAAACAATTATGAAACAATTTGAGCATTTTCCATAATGAACTCAATGAATGTTTTATAACCTTAAGAATTTATACACAATGAAACTGCCGGGCTTACGCTAACATAAATATTTTTAGGCCTGTGTAGATTTATAACAGAAAACATCCGTTATAAACAAATGAAAAATTTCTTGAAACATATATATCTAGAATGTTTAGTAAAACAGAATTAAATGATAAGCTCACAACAGAATTACGTGAGCTGGCAAAAAGCTATGGCATTGAAGGTGCCGACTCCCTAAGAAAAATCGACCTTGTTGAAGTACTTTTACACCAACAGGAAATTATAAATGCTGCTAAGGCCGGTGCAGATCCTTATAGCGAAGCAGAACCCATTGCAGCTGCCCCTGCCCCAAAAACCAAAGCTGCCAAAACAACGAAAGTTGCTGCTGCAGCGGCTGCCGCTGCTTCTACAGTGGTTGCTGATAAGCCGGTTGCTGCCGAAAAAGCAGTTGCCACTGAAAAACCTGTTAAAAAGAGAGCAAGGTTAAGTAAAGATGAGCCCGCAGCGCCAATTGAAAGAAGAAGAGATTCGGTAACCTTATTTGATGAACCGCAGCACCAGCAACAACCTGAAAGACAGCCAGACAGAATTGTTGAATCTGAGGAAAGTGTAAAACCAATTTCTGCTTTAATTGAAGAAAGTGCAGAAGTGCTTCCGATAGCTCAGAAGCAAAAACAAGAGCCAAAAGAGAAACAGGAAAAACCACAACGTGATGAAAACCGCCAGCAAAAACAACCAGGCGGTGGCAACCACCACAAAAACGAAAACAGTTATTCTAACTTAGATTTCGATAATGTAATTACAAATGAAGGTGTTTTAGAAATTATGCCTGATGGTTACGGGTTCTTACGCTCTGCAGATTACAACTATTTAACTTCTCCTGATGATATTTATGTATCTCAGTCGCAAATAAAACTTTTTGGTTTAAAAACCGGTGATACCGTTAAAGGTAGTATCCGCCCGCCAAAAGAAGGCGAAAAATATTTCCCGCTGGTTCGTGTAGAAACCATTAACGGCAGAATTCCTGCTGAGGTTCGCGACCGTGTTCCTTTCGATTATTTAACGCCACTTTTCCCAACCGAAAAATTAAATTTATTTACGGATAACAGTAATTACTCTACCCGTATTATGGATTTATTTACCCCAATTGGTAAAGGACAGCGTGGTTTGATTGTAGCACAACCGAAAACAGGTAAAACCAATTTATTAAAAGAAGTTGCCAACGCAATTGCCAAAAACCATCCAGAAGTTTACTTAATCATCTTGTTGATTGATGAACGTCCGGAAGAGGTTACCGATATGGCACGTAGTGTAAGGGCTGAAGTAATTGCCTCTACTTTTGATGAACCAGCTGAGCGTCACGTAAAAATTGCCAATATTGTTTTAGAGAAATCTAAACGTTTGGTTGAAAGCGGACATGATGTAGTGATTCTTTTAGATTCGATTACACGTTTGGCGAGAGCATATAACACAACTGCCCCTGCATCAGGTAAAATATTATCAGGTGGTGTTGATGCAAATGCATTACACAAGCCAAAACGTTTCTTTGGTGCGGCACGTAACATCGAAAACGGTGGTTCATTAACCATTTTGGCTACGGCATTAACCGATACAGGTTCTAAAATGGATGAAGTGATCTTCGAAGAATTTAAAGGAACTGGTAACATGGAGCTTCAGTTAGACCGTAAATTATCTAACAAACGTATTTTCCCTGCCATCGATATTACGGCTTCAAGTACCCGTCGCGATGATTTATTACTTGATAGAGATATTTTACAACGTGTATGGATTTTACGTAACCACCTTGCTGACATGAACAGCCAGGAGGCAATGGAATTTGTTCAATCACAAATAAAAGGAACAAAAAGTAACGAAGAGTTCTTAATTTCGATGAACAGCTAGAAAAAAGGTAAAATGTAAGATGGTAAATGGATAAAGTACGTATTCCATTTACCATTTCACATCTTCCATCTTACATGATATGAAAAGGCATCTCCCTAATGCGATTACCTGTGCAAACCTTTTTTCTGGTTGTATCGGAATCGTTTTTGCGTTTAAAGGCAATTTAGAAACCGCGGCATATTTCGTTATCTTCTCCGGAATATTCGATTTTTTTGATGGGATGGTTGCCCGTTTACTGAATGTTAAATCGGCCATTGGAAAAGACCTGGATTCGTTAGCTGATATGGTAAGTTTTGGCTTTTTGCCCGGGGTAATTATGTTCCACCTATTAAAAGCAAGCGATTATTCATCCGAATACCTACCCTATTTGGGTTTTATCATCACCATTTTCTCGGCGCTTAGGCTGGCTAAATTCAATAATGACGAGAGGCAAACGGAAGATTTTATCGGTTTAAATACGCCTATGAATACCCTTTTTATCTGCTCCTTGCCTTTTATTTCGGTCGATTACCCGCAGATAATTGGTTCTAGTATTTTATTAATAGCAATAACTGCCATAACCAGTTTTCTTTTGGTGAGCGAAATCAAAATATTCTCACTAAAATTCAGCGATTTAAGCTGGGAGAAAAATAAGATCAAATTTATCTTTCTTATTTTATCTTTTATATTGATTGCTTTTCTAAAATTTGCAGCTATACCTTTTGTTCTGGTATTGTATATTGCTTTATCAATACTTCATTTTAGGGGCGCAACTGCCAATAATAAGATTTAACATTCGTTTCTGAGCGTTGCAAATCGCTGGATTAGGTACGTATGCGCTATTGTTTGGCGCTGAGTTTTAATTTCTCTTGTTCAAGCTGCGTACAGATATCAGCGCAAATTAATTTTAGCTTTTCTATATCCGATTGGATTTTATCTGGTCCGATATTATTCTGTGCATGTTTTTCAATTGCCTCAACCAGTTGTTTTACATCATTCCGGCCAATATAACTGAAAGTTGGCTTCATTTTATGTGCACAATGACTCACTTTGCTCCAGTTACCATTTGCAAAAGCGTTTTCCATCTCCGCTAAATAAACCGGGATATGATCGACAAAGGTTTTAAAAAAATCTGCTAAAAATATAGGATCATCGCCAACCATTTCGATCAGGTAGGAAAAATCAAGCGGTTGGTGATGGTGATCTGTCATGATATTATTTTTTTTACCTCGAGCGGGTCTTCTATATTTCTGCTCATCGCTAAAATGGTTTCACCTAATACAGGGTGAACAACATCCGGCGCAATCTCGGCCAAAGGCTCCATCACAAATTTTCTATGCTGCATGTGTGGATGAGGCACCTGAAGTTTATCGGGTACATTAATGATTTCATCGCCAAAAAGGATCAGGTCGATGTCAATCAACCTCTCCCCCCATTTATCTTTTCTTACCCTGCCCAGTTCCTGTTCGATAGTTAATGCATGATCTAAAACTTCCAAAGCACTTAAATTGGTCTGCAAGGCCACTGCCTGGTTTAAAAAGGCCGGCTGATCGGTTTTGCCCCATGCTGCCGTTTCGTACAGCGATGAAACAGCTGTTATCTTACCTATTTTTTCGTTCAATAGTTCAATGGCGCGCTTTAAATTCCCTTCCCTATCACCCAAATTTCCACCCAGTAACAAATAAGCCGTACTGCACTCTAAAGCCTTATTAAGCATCATGTATTTTTATATCTTTACAGCACAAAATTAAAACATTTAAATGAGAGAATTCTTTAAGTATTTATTTGCCTCTATGTTGGGCTTTTTCTTATCGATGGTAATTATATTTATTATCTGCTTTGTGATCATTGTAGGTGCGATATCATCCATTGATAGTGATAAAACAGTTATTGTGTCTAACAACTCGGTACTGTTCTTGAATTTAGACCAGGCCATTACCGAGCGTACACCAAAAAATCCGTTCGGAAACCTGCCTATTGTTGGCAGTGAAGAAAAAGACGGCATTGGTTTAAACGATTTTATTAAAGCCCTACAAAAAGCCAAAACAGACGATAATATTAAATGTGTTTATCTAAACGTGAGCAGCCCGAATGCAGGTTATGCGACTTTGCGCGAGGTTAGAAATGCACTGATCGATTTTAAAAAATCGCATAAAAAAATTATTGCCTACAGCGAAGTTTATACGCAAGGCGCTTATTATCTAGCTTCAGTGGCTGATAAAGTGTATCTAAATCCGGAAGGTGCCTTAGAATTTAAAGGTTTTAGCTCTGAACTGACCTTTTTTAAAGGAACTTTAGAAAAAGTTGGGGTAGAAATGCAGGTCATCCGCGTGGGAAATTACAAAAGTGCAGTTGAGCCTTTTATTTTAGATAAAATGAGCGATTATAACCGGAAACAGGTTACTGCTTATGTTGGTGGTTTATACAATACATTCCTATCTGATATTGCATTGAGCAGAAATATCCAGAAAGATAGTCTTTACGCTATTGCTGATAACTATAAAGTTCAACAGCCACAGGATGCCGTAAATTTTAAAATGATCGATGCTTTAAAATATAAAGATCAGATTTTAGAAGAGTTGAAAGGCTTATCAGGAAGAACCAGGGGCGAAAATATCCGCTCTGTTTCTATTAACGATTACGCCAAGAACAATACTGATACGGGCGAAGGAAAAGATAAAGTTGCCGTAATTTATGCCAACGGAGAAATTAGCGGAGGCGAAGGATCTGATAATCAGATCGGTTCAGAACGCATTTCCAGAGCGATTAGAAAAGCGCGTTTAGATGACGATATCAAAGCGGTTGTACTCCGTGTAAACTCACCAGGTGGTAGTGCATTGGCTTCGGATGTAATCTGGAGAGAAATAGTGTTGACCAAAAAAGAAAAACCGGTTATTGCATCTTTTGGCGATGTGGCCGCATCGGGTGGTTACTACATCGGTTGTGCTGCCGATAGTATTTTTGTTCAACCCAATACCATTACAGGTTCAATTGGTGTGTTTGGTATTATCCCGAATTTCCAAAATTTAATGACCAACAAACTTGGAATTACATTTGATGGTGTTAAAACGGGTAAATATGCAGATATTATGGCTACGAACCGCCCTATGACAGAAGGTGAAAGATTTATTATCCAAAATGAATTAAATAGAATTTACAGCGGTTTTGTGAGCCGTGTGGCCGATGGCAGAAAGAAAAGCAAAGCTTATATTGATAGCATTGGTGGTGGCCACGTTTGGATCGGAACAGATGCCGTTCAGATTGGTTTAGCCGATAGAATCGGAAGTTTTAATGATGCCATTAAAGCAGCCGCTAAAAAAGCTAAGTTAAAGAAATATAAGGTTGTAGAATACCCTGATGTAATTGATCCCTGGAAATCGTTAATGGATGAAGGTACAGATAAGATTAAAACCTATTATACCAAACAGGAACTGGGCGATAATTACTTTTTATACCAACAAATGAAAAAGGTAATTGCAAGCTCGGGTATCCAGGCCAGAATGCCGTTTGAAGCAGTAATTAAGTAAAATTCAGACCTCGCAGGTTTCAAAAACCTGCGAGGTCTAATCTAAAGTTATGCATCTCAAATCTATTATCTAAATTTCTCTATTTATTCAATCAGTTTCCATTCAGGATGCAAGGTTAAATAAGTTGCATTAACCGGAATATTAGCCGGATGTACCGTTAAAGAAATGCTTTTCCCTTTTAAAAATTCGAAACCAATTCCGTCTTTTTTCACATCGTAAACCGTTACCGTATCTTTTTCTTCATTTAAATAAGAAGAAAGTTTTTCGATGCCTGGGAATTTCAGCTTGGTATCTTCCAAAGTACCGCCTGTTGCCAACCCATCTTGTGTTTTAAACTTGTTTGAGGTAATCCTGATCTGTTTTACGTCTTTTACCCGCATACTGGTATCACGGTAAGAAGAATAAACGGCCAGTTCATCCCGGTGTTTTGTCGTCGAATCGTTGCTGTACCAAATACCCCAGGCTTTCCCCATCGCGGCATCGCCCGCATCAGGTCTGCCAAGCTTTTTACCTACCTGCTCCATATCTTCTCCTAAGGCTATTTCACCAACCGAACGACCAGCTACAACTAAAAACCGTTCATCTACAGCTTGCGCTGGAATAGAAGTTGTGTTCAGGACCGAATCACCCTTATTTTCATCCGTTTTCTTTGCAGATTGGCACGCAACCAAACTTATACTTAATCCTAAAAGGATAGTTTTTATAGATTTCATGAGTGTAAAACAACGCTTTAATAAAATTGTGTTTAGAAATTGATAAGCTCCGTCAAAATTTGGGGCATTATTTCCTAATTTTACCCCCTATGGAAAATAAGACCATCGCCCGCACCTTACGCCTTTTATCGCAGCTCATGGAACTGCATGAAGAAAATCCTTTTAAGATTAAATCAGTTGCAAATGCCTATTTCAAAGTAGATAAACTCCCTTTTGCATTAAGAGACAAACCTTTAGATGAACTGGATAAAATTGAAGGCATTGGTAAAGGCCTGGCTTCCAAAATAGTAGAACTGTTACAAACCGGAGAATTACAGGAGCTTAACGAAATACTCGATAGAACACCCGAAGGTGTGGTAGAAATGCTGGCCATAAAAGGCATCGGACCGAAAAAGATTTTCATTATCTGGCGAACCCTTGGGATAGAGAGTATTGGTGAACTGTATTACGCCTGTAACGAAAACCGCTTAATCGAAGCAAAAGGCTTTGGTTTAAAAACACAGGAAGAAATTAAAAGTGCCATCGAATTTAAACTGGCCGCCAACGGCAGATTTCTATATGCACAGGTGGAAGGTTTTGCCAAAACTTTGTTTACGCAACTTTCTGTTTGGACCGCAAATATTGATGATCTTGCACTTTTGGGCTTCGCCGGTCAATACCGCAGGGCATGCGAAATTATTGATGAATTAGAAATCGTAATTGGTACTGAACAAATCGATGCCATTAAACAAAACTTGCCTGCTTTCGAACCACTCTCGCTTATCGAAGCTGAAAACTCATTTATCTGCACTACTGAGGCAGGTTTTAGGATAAAACTACACGTTGTTGAAAAATCAGCTTTTTATTTACAGTGGTTTACACTAACAGGAAATACCGAACATGTTGAAAAAGTATTGGCTTTAGCTGGCAATGGGCCTTTTGCAAATGAAGAAGAAATATACAGCAAGGCAGGATTAACTTTCATCGAACCTGAACTACGCGAAGATTTTGATGAAATTGAACTGGCAAAAGCTAACAAACTCCCAACGCTGATCCAATACGAAGATTTAAAAGGCAGCTTGCATAACCACTCTACCTGGAGCGATGGGGTACATACTTTAGAGCAGATGGCCATGTATTGCAAAGAGAACTTAAATCTTCAGTATTTGGGGATATGCGATCACTCCAAAACGGCTGTTTATGCCAAAGGATTGAACGAACAACGCGTTTTCGGTCAGCATCAGGAAATTGATGAACTGAATAAAAAACTCGCTCCCTTCAAAATTTTTAAAGGTATTGAAAGCGATATTTTAAGCGATGGCTCATTGGATTATTCGGATGATATTTTAAAAACATTCGATTTTGTAGTAGCATCTGTGCACAGCAACCTCCGTATGGACGAAGCCAAAGCGACGGCACGTTTGTTAAAAGCCATTGAAAACCCATATACGACCATTTTAGGACACCCAACTGGTCGCTTATTATTAAGCAGGGCCGGATATCCGATCGATTATAAAAAAATTATTGATGCCTGTGCAGCAAACAAAGTGGTGATAGAAATCAATGCCAACCCCTTACGTTTAGATTTAGACTGGCGCTGGCACCGTTATGCTTTGGAAAAAAGTGTATTACTTTCCGTAAATCCAGATGCCCACCGCACCGAAGGATTCCATGATATGCATTATGGCATTTTAGTTGCACGTAAAGGAGGTTTAAGTGCTGATAAATGTTTAAATGCTTTCACCTTAGAGGAGATTACTGCATACTTTAATAGTAAAAGGCCAAATTAACCACAGATGAAAAGGGTGAACACAGATAAGTTTAAATCTGTGTTTATCTGTGAAAATCTGTGGTAAAAAAACATAACTTTGCCCCATGATAAGTGAAATTGCCAACCGCATATTTAATCAGGTAATTACAGACTACCACAAGTTTGATGATATTGACCATCCGGTTGAAAACCCGTATGATGCTGAAAGTTTAGAGCATCTTTTTTATGTTAAAAACTGGATTGATACTGCCCAATGGCACATGGAAGATGTCGTGCGTAATCCGCAAATTGATCCTGTTGAAGGTTTGAGCTGGAAAAGACGCATTGATGCACAAAACCAGGTACGTACCGACATGGTGGAGTTTATTGACGGTTATTTCTTAAATCTTTATCAGGGAATTTCAGCTTTACCCGATGCTAAAATCAACACAGAAAGTCCTGCCTGGGCAATCGACAGACTTTCTATACTGGCATTGAAAATTTACCACATGCGCGAAGAGGCAGAACGAGAAACCGCCACACCTGAACACCGCGAACAATGCCAAACCAAATTAAATGTACTGCTATCGCAACGCGATGATCTATCAACCAGTATTGATGAATTATTGGCCGATATTGAAGCGGGCAAGAAATACATGAAAGTGTACAAACAGATGAAAATGTATAACGATCCAAGTTTAAACCCGGTGTTGTATAATAAAGTATAGAAAGCAGAAAGGCCAAAGCTGAAAGCGAAAAGTCATGTCATCAACCCAAAAAATAATCGTTTTACGTTTTTCGGCCATGGGCGATGTGGCCATGGTGGCTTCCGTTTTACAGGAATTTTCAGAGCAAAACCCAAAAGTGGAGCTCATTATGGTAAGCCGGCCTGCATTTAAGCCATTTTTCGATCATATCCCCAATCTCATCTTCCATCCTATCCAGCCAAAAACAACTCATAAAGGGATAGATGGACTATATAAACTTTATCAAGAGCTTCGCAGCTATAAGCCAGATGCGATAGCAGATTTACACGATAATTTAAGAAGCAGGGCCATTTCTACCTTTTTTCGTTTAACTGGCGTAAAAATTAGAAGGATAAATAAAGGAAGAGCAGAAAAAAAAGCATTAACGCTTACCAGTAACAAAGTTTTCAAACCATTAAAAAAGACGGTAGAACGTTATGCTGATGTTTTTCGCAATCTAGACTTTAATCTTAAACTAAGTCATAAAATAAATAAATCACCGCAAGCTATCCCTGAGCAAGCACAGAATTTATTTATTAATAAAACCACAAAAAAAATAGGCATCTCTCCTTTTGCACAGCACATTTACAAAGTTTATAACTTAACAAAAATGGAAGAAGTAGTTGCTTCCTTAAGTAAACCAGGTTACGAAATTTTCATTTTTGGAGGTGGAAAAACAGAACAGGAAATTGCCGGAGAATGGTCAAAAAAATATACTCATACCCATAATTTAATCGGAAATTTTAACCTGACGGAAGAACTGGCCATCATCTCGAACCTGGATTTAATGCTAAGTATGGATTCTTCTGGTATGCATATCGCATCGCTTGTTGGTGTGCCTGTAGTTTCGGTGTGGGGACCAACACATCCTTATGCCGGCTTTTTAGGTTATGGGCAATTGGAAAGCGATTGTGTTCAGATTGATCACCCTTCGAGGCCAAATTCTATTTATGGAAACAAACCCTGCCTTTGCGGTGTTGAAAGTTGTATAGACTTAATTAAGCCTGAAACAATTGTAGATAAAATTAAAGAGAAACTAAATGGCTAAACAACTACTTTTAGTCCGTCACGGAAAATCAGATTGGGGAAATCTTGATTTAAAAGATTTCGACCGGCCGTTAAATAAACGTGGCAAGGAAAATGCGCCTGAAATGGCTGAAAGATTGATTAACCGCGGTTTTAAAATCGATCAGATTGTGAGCAGTCCGGCAAAAAGAGCAAAATCTACTGCAAAATATTTCGCCGAGGCTTATAATATCGATCAGATCTATTTCGAAGAATCCATATACGAGGCCAATACCAAAACCTTGCTCAAAGTGGTTAATGGCTTAAATGACTCAGCTAATGAAGTGGTTATGTTTGGCCACAATCCAGGTTTTACCGATTTCTCGAATGAATTATGCGATGCCGACATTTACAATATCCCAACTGCTGGTATGGTATTAATCTCTTTTCCTTTTGATTCGTGGCAGATGGTGAGCAAAGGAACAGGAGAAGTGGTGTTTTTTGATTATCCTAAAAACAGTGATGAGATTTAGGTAAAATTAGCCACGGATTCACAGATTAACACGGAAGACTATTTCATGACAGGTTGGCTTCAGCTACCTGATCCTAAACCTTTGGATGCCAGGTTAGCCACGGATTAACAGATTAACACGGAAACTGGCACCGGAGAGGTTTTCCCCCGACGGGCTCAACCCAGAGTTAAATAAACCCGGTAGTAGCGGCAGCTCCCGATCCTTCATCGGAGCTACAGCGAATAATGGGGCTGAAGAAGCCAGAAACTGCTGACAAACATTTCCAAAAAACATTACATCGATTTAAAAATATCACAAATCCTGTACGCATATCACAAATTCGATAAGAATATCACAAATCAAATAATTTTATTAACTTTGACTATATAAAACGAAAATCTGGCAATAGACATTTCGGTGAATTCATAACCTCAACTCTTCTGGTTATTTCATAATTCGTATCGCCAGAAAATTTATCCATTAATTTATCTGTACATGAATTTTGATTATAATACTACGCGTAGCCATTTAATTTTATCGGAATATGGCCGCAACGTACAAAATATGGTGAAGTATATTTGCGAATTACCAACCATTGAAGAACGTAATAAATATGCCCAGGCGGTAATCGACCTGATGGGATTTTTGCAACCACATTTGCGTGATGTTGCCGATTTTAAGCATAAACTTTGGGATCACCTGCACATTATTTCTGGCTACCAGATCGATGTAGACAGCCCTTATCCAAAGCCTTTGATCGAGAATGCCTACATCAAACCAGAACCATTAGCTTATCCTCAGCAACGCATTACCTATAAACATTATGGTAAAACAGTTGAAAACCTGATCGAAAAAGCCATGCGTGAGGAAGATGCCGAAATTAAAAAGGCAATGGTGCAGAGCATCGCAAACTTTATGAAAATGGCTTATGTTACCTGGAATAAGGACAATGTAAGTGACGACACCATCATTAAAGACCTAAAATACCTTTCTGGCGGATTATTATCGCTTGATGAAGGTGTTAACCTTGCTAAAGTTGAATTTAGGGCTCAAAATCCGCGTCAAAATAATAACAACAACAATAACCGCGGCAGAAGTAACAACAATAATAACAACGGTAAAAACCGTCAGAATAATAACAACAACAATAATCGTCAGCGCAACAATAATAAACCCAAATATTAATGGTGAAGGGTAGAAGTGAAAAGTAAAAGATAAAAAGCCATCAACGCATAATCTGATTCCTTGATTCTCGACACTCGATTCTCAATACTTGATACTTGATACTCGATTATCAATACTTGATACTTAATCCCCAATACTAAATACAAAAAACATGAACGCATTTGAAATAACAGGCGGAATTAAATTAAAAGGCGAAATCACTCCCCAAGGTGCCAAAAACGAAGCTTTACAGATTTTATCTGCAGTATTGCTTACCGAAGAAAAAGTAACCATCAGCAATATCCCTGATATTAAAGATGTAAATAAACTGATCGAGTTATTGGGCGATTTGGGCGTTACTGTTGAACGCATTAATAAAGACACCTATACCTTCGAAGCTAAAAACATCGATTTAAATTTCTTCGAATCTGATACATTTAAAGCTAAGGGTGGTGGTTTGCGTGGTTCAATCATGATTGTAGGACCGTTGTTGGCTCGTTTTGGTAAAGCAGCAATTCCTAAACCCGGCGGTGATAAAATCGGCCGCAGAAGATTGGATACGCACTTTATCGGTTTTGAAAAGTTAGGTGCCAAATTTGTTTACGATAGCAAAAAAGCCTTTTTCAATGTTGATGCTACCAATTTACAAGGTGCTTATATTTTGTTAGATGAAGCATCGGTAACCGGAACCGCAAATATTGTAATGGCAGCTGTTTTGGCAAAAGGTACCACCACCATTTATAATGCAGCCTGCGAACCTTATCTGCAGCAGCTTTGTAAAATGCTTAACCGCATGGGCGCCAAAATTTCAGGCATTGGTTCTAACTTATTAACCATCGAAGGTGTTACCGTTTTAGGTGGAACTGAACACAGAATGTTGCCAGATATGATCGAGATTGGTTCTTTCATCGGTATGGCTGCAATGACGGAATCAGAGATCACTATCAAAAATGTTTGTTATGATGAGCTTGGCGTAATTCCAGAAGTTTTCAGAAAGTTGGGTATTAAATTAGAGCGCCGTGGTGATGATATTTATGTTCCTTCTCAAAAACATTACGAAATCGATACTTTTATCGATGGATCTATTTTAACCATTGCCGATTCTCCATGGCCAGGTTTTACTCCTGATTTATTGAGTATCGTTTTGGTTGTGGCTACACAGGCAAAAGGAAATGTACTTATTCACCAAAAAATGTTCGAAAGCCGTTTATTCTTTGTGGATAAATTAATCGATATGGGTGCTCAGATTATCCTTTGCGATCCGCACCGTGCAACGGTTAACGGTATTGATAAAAAATACAAATTACGCGGAATCAGCATGACTTCTCCTGATATCAGGGCTGGAGTTTCATTATTGATTGCTGCTCTATCTGCAGAAGGTAAATCGACTATTTATAACATCGAACAGATCGAGCGTGGTTATCAGGATATCGATACCCGTTTACGTGCCTTAGGTGCGCAGATTAAGCGTGTAAACGCTGATGCGCCCAGTCATTAAAAAGGTGGAAGGCAGAAGGTTTAAGGCTTAGGGCTTAACATAAAACCCAAAGCAGAAACAACATACAGAAAAACGCCCCGGTAAAAAATTACCGGGGCGTTTTTTATTTTATTCCTTTTCTGGTCTGTGTCTCCGCATACCGAAATTATTTTACTAGCCGAATAGTTATAAAACAAAATGCCTGAGTAATAATATATTAGATTTTTTTAGCTTTTCATAACAAAATATACCAATGGTATTGTCAATAAAACACCAATAATTAATGGAATCCAGATTGGCTTAGCTCTGTATTTAGTATCTTTTCCTATGCTTTTATTCCAAAATAGCTGATACATTATCGTAACACCTACTGCATTAATAATTAGAGAAATTCCCAATGATGGATGTGGAATGAATTGAGCCAAATTCATTTGACCAAACGTAAATAACAATCCGAACAATATTGGCCAACCCCATTTTTTTCGGGCGTTTTTTAGATTAATTGCCATCATTACCGAGCCAAAAAGTACCGAAAAAAGAATTGAAAATATATAAATTGCCTTTTGAGAATAGTATTCAGGTGCATCGGCATCCTCAACAATATTTTTCTGCCAGCCCTTTATACTATCATAATTTCTATTTTCCTTTAACCTGATTTTCTCTTCTAACTGCTCATCAATATCTTCCGGTAAGGTTACATTCCTATTTTTTAATTCAGCTAAGGCAGTTTTCACTGCCTCAACAGAATGTTTGTCTACATGATCGATATAATATTTTAGTTGATCATCGGTTTTATCAGATAAGATTTCTTTGAGCGTTGCCATGTTATTTTTAATAAGAGAGGCCGCAAGTTACTAACTTACGGCCTTTCGAAAAATTATATTAAAGAATTTTATAGAGATAACTGGATCAGTATATTTTCTTTTAACCGGATCCAAGTTACTGGCTAGCTATAAAGATCCCGAACAAGTTCAGGAGGATGATTACGTAAATTACCCCATTTTCCATCTTACATCATCCATCTTACATACTCTACCCTGATATCGCGTTAATAATATCGTACTGCGTAATGATTTCAATCTTACCGGTTTCATCTTCCACTAAAACTGCTGAATTTTCTTTATTGATTAATGAAGAAATTTTATCAATCGAAGTATTTAAGTCAACAAAAGGGAAGGTGGCCGTCATGATTTCAGAAATTGGCGCAGATTTTAAGCCTGGATTTTCCAATAAAGCGCTTAAAATATCACTTTCAGCGATTTTACCCACAATCATACCCTGTTGAGTAACCGGAATTTGTGAGATATTCATTGATTTAACGGTGTTAATGGCTTCAAGGACTGATTTTTGCGCATCTAATGTCACGATTTCAGTACTTTCTTTCTTGGCGAGGATTGATTTAGCCGTTAATTTCTCATCCTGTAAAAATCCGCGTTCGCGCAACCAGTCTTCGTTATACATTTTACCCATGTATCGGCTTCCGTGATCGTGGAATATTACCACGACTACATCTTCGGGCTTTAATTTATCTTTTAGCTGGATTAAACCACCAATTGCCGCACCTGCTGAGTTACCTACAAAAATCCCTTCTTTACGGGCAATATCACGCGTCATTAATGCAGCATCTTTATCAGTCACTTTTTCGAACAGATCGATGACATCAAAATTTACGTTTGCTGGCAAAAAATCCTCGCCAATCCCCTCGGTGATGTAAGGGTAAATTTCATCCTTGTCAAATATGCCTGTTTCTTTATATTTCTTGAAAACTGAACCATAAGTATCAATTCCCCAGATTTTAATATTTGGATTTTTCTCTTTTAAGTATTTTCCCGTTCCCGAAATGGTACCACCGGTGCCTACTCCAACCACTAAGTGTGTGATTTTACCCTCAGTCTGTTCCCAAATTTCAGGACCAGTTTGCTCGTAATGTGCCTGTGAGTTAGCTAGATTATCGTATTGATTAGGTTTCCAAGAATTTGGCACTTCGCGCTCTAAACGTGATGATACAGAATAATACGAACGTGGATCTTCAGGCTCTACGTTTGTAGGACAAACAATTACTTCTGCACCAAAAGCACGCAAAGCATCAACTTTTTCTTTTGATTGTTTATCAGTTGTGGTAAAAATACATTTATAGCCTTTAATAATGGCTGCCATAGCCAAACCCATTCCTGTATTTCCTGATGTTCCTTCAATAATAGTTCCGCCTGGTTTTAACTTACCGCTTTTCTCTGCATCTTCAATCATTTTAACCGCCATACGGTCTTTAATTGAGTTGCCTGGATTAGTCGTCTCTATTTTCGCCAGGATTGTCCCCGGAACACCTTTTGTAATCGTATTCAATTTTACCAGCGGCGTATTGCCAATGGTTTCTAAAATATTATTGTACCACATCTTGCAAAATTAAGCAAAGGCATTAAGTATTTTACAAACTATATTTTATTTGAAACAAAATTTCGAAAATTAAATTTTAAAAGAATTTAATTGCATAATCTATAATAATGATAGGCATTATAGATTGATTATTGGGCAAAATGCAATTTCGAAAGCAGGTTCGTCATTTCGACTGGAGTGTAACGGAATAGAGAAATCTAATGTCTGGTCACCATTACGCCAATTTATAAATCTTCCCGGGCAGCGAAACAATGATTCCCTGCATTTCTAAAGTAAGAATAACAATAGACAATTTACTCTGCTGGATATTGAGCTCGATACAAAGCTCATCAATAGAAAGTTGGCCATTTTGCAAAGCCTTTACTACTTTTTCTTCATTAGGCGTTAAACTTAATTGCAAAGTAATCTGCGAATCTTTTTTCTTCTCTTTTACTTCATCATCCCAGCCTAAATAATAAATCAGATCATGCGGATTGTTGATTAAACCTGCTCTATTGGTTTTGATCAGAAAATTACAGCCTTCCGAAAAAACATCATTTGTCCTACCCGGAAAAGCATATACATCCTTGTTGTAAGAATTGGCTATTTCGGCAGTAATTAATGCGCCCCCTTTTATAGAGGCTTCAACTACAATAGTAGCATCCGCAACACCCGCAATGATTCGATTCCGCTGTGGAAAATTTGGCCGGTCGGGGTTGGTTAAAATCGGGAACTCGGTTAACAAACCACCATTTAAAACCATTTTCTGAGCAGTGGCTTTATGGATTTTGGGATATAAGCGATCTAAGCCATGTCCGAGCACCCCAACAGTAGGAATATTATTGGCCAAACATTCTTTATGAGTGGTTACATCAATGCCGTAAGCAAGTCCGCTTACAATAAGCACATCATAAGGCGCTAAAATTTCGCAAAGTTCTTTACAGAGGTTCTTTCCATAATTGGTAGCATTTCTGGTCCCCACTATACTGATGATGCGCTTATGGTTTAAATCGGCCGTACCTTTTGCATACAGCAGAATTGGCGAATCGAAACAGTTTTTTAATCCTTTGGGATATTTTTCATCCGAAAAGAACAATACTTCTATTCCATGTTTTTCAACAAAATCCAACTCCTGCTGCGCCCTTATTAAAGCATCGGTACCACGGATGGCTTCTATAGTTTTTTCACCTACGCCCGGAACCTGCAGAAGCTGCTTTTTTGATGCCGAAAATATATTTTCGGCATTTCCACAATAAGCAAGAAGATTTTTGGCCGTTACAGGGCCAATTGATTTAATAAAGGTTAAGGCAATTTTGTGTAGCGTGCTCATTTTTTATAAGGTTAAATAAATGCGGGATGATTTATTTCCTTAAAGCAAGCCTAAAAATCGATGTCAATTAAACTTTTCAGTGGAATATGGATGTTGTTTTTGAGTTGTAAATATTTTTCGGTAACAGACCAAACAGTGGTATCAACGCGTTTTGGACCAATGGTGGTATTAAATGTAATAACAGCTTTCGATTTAAATTCGTTACCAAGCCGCTGCGCTTCATCAAGTTTTGATTTTAGTTCAACGGTGTGGTCTTCTTTTGCATTGATGATGTTTAAATAACTGATGTGTTCCTTTTCTACAATTTCTATTGGCATGGTGTCTCTTTAACGATTAATGTTAAACAAGCTTATCAATTTTTTAGAAAAAATGCAACTCTTATTTATTCATTTATTGTAAATTAATACATTAAAAAAGGCCGGTTTTGAACTACAAAACCGGCCTTTTATGTGTAAAATCTGTTAACTACTTAAATTTCAGCGCCCTGGTTTCAACCATTCCTTTAAATTCATGGTCAAGTTTTTCGTTTGCGGCATCTATCTGAACCCTTGTAGCACCTGAGGTACTGCTTAAGTTATTATCTTTTGCAAGTGCCGTAAAGTTATTGTTTGCAGAATAGTATAAAGCCTGTGCCAACATTCTTTCTTCAGGATCTCCAAAGTCTTTGCTTAAATCATCTGCAACATCTTTATTAACCGTCATACCAGAAAAATAATCGCCCTGATCTAATTGATTTTTAGTCTGGAACTGTGGAATATATAAGTCGTTTTTATCAATCCTGATAGAGAAAAAGCCAACAGGTTTGCCATAAGTGGTTTTTCCAATCAATTTAACATCCATAATAGGTTTTAAATTATTGATCAATAATTCACTCGCAGAAGCCGTACCACTGGTAACTAGAAAATAAACTCTTGTTAAACCATTTAAAGTACCTCGTTTTGCAAAACTTTCCTGATTACCCGCTGCCAATGTTGGTTTATACGATACATCAGCATAAGAGTAAAGCCTGGTTACACCATCGTTGCCTTTGGCATAAAATTTTTGGTTTTGTAAAATGGTTGCAGCCCCATCCTGCATGGTTTTGGTCCAATAGGTGGTGTACATTACTTTTCCGTTTTGCGAAGGAGGTGCAATTAAATTTGTAAACGTTTCGGACGTAGAAACCGAACCACCGCCATTATACCTTAAATCTACAACAAGTTCGGTTACACCATCTGTTGTAAATTTTGCAAAAGCAGCATCCAAAGCAGGAACTGCATTTGTGGTAAAACTGTTAAATACAATATAACCTATTTTTTTCGCACCAACTGTGTAAGTATTGGTATATAAAACAGGATTTATAGTGTAAGTAGACCTGTTAATTACAATATCCTGCGTGCCCCCACCCGGTTTTACAACTGTTAACGAAATAGATGGATTATCTCCAAATATTGATGTGTTTAAATTGGCAATATCGCTACTGCTCGCTCTGGAAGTTCCACCACCATTAACCTTGGTAATCTGGTAGCCACGTTTTAATCCCTGCACATCAGCCGGAGAACCTGGATAAACATACTTCACTCTTAACAGATCTGAAGCATCAAAATTGGCAGAGAAGCCATAATCGCCACCTACCCCACCAAGCTGACTGGCAACGCTTCCATCATCAATAAAAGAATATTTATCCTTTCCGCCTGTGCTGGGCAAAGCTTTAATGGCATTTAAAACAGCATTATTCGAAGTATATTGCCTCGGATTAAAAGAAGTATAAGCTGGCATCCCTACATTCCAAAAGTAAGTTTGCTGTGCATACAGGTAAATCGAATCTTTAGTTAACTCTTCCCTGGTTCCCGAAGCACCTTGCGGAACAGCATTGGCATCAGTATCGTTCGCTGATTTTTTACACGATACGGTAAACCCAACCACAACAAGCAAAGCATATAAAAATGCGTTTTGCGAAGTCAATCTTTTAAGCATATTTATTTGTAAATTTCTAGTGACACAATATACGGCAAATTAATTAATTTAGATTGTTGTGCATCAAAATTATTTGCACCAACAACTAACGCCTGATTAGCCGATAAATTGTTGTTGTTTAGTATGTTCTGAAAAATTTCTGCTTTAGACTGTCCAAGTTCTTCGGTAAAGTAAACGGTAAGGTATTGCTCTAATCCGTTCCACTCTGTTTGCTTAATTTTATTAAGTTGTTGCTCCGGATTACCAGCCGTTACAATAAAGATTTGTTTCCGGTTTACCACCAGCTCCTGCATAAACTCAAGCAAGTTTTTAAAGAGCAGCAATTTAAGCGGCAAACGGGCATTTAAATGCAGGAGATCGAAATTGTATTTATATTTTTCATCAATCCCAAATTGCTTCGCCGTTTTTTCGAAAAGCCCATCTGTTCCGTTATTTTCATATTCAGCCTGCATAAAGCTGATGATTGGCTGAGCTTGTTTTTGTTCGGTATATTCTATAAACTGTGCAAAAAGGTAATAGACTTGCAACAGATAATCCTTTTCGGGGAAAAGTACATCATCTAACTCAAAAATAACAGCTTGTTTGTCTGCAACGTATTGATATGCGTCCATATTAAATTGTAAAAAGTTTTAGGTCATTAGTTTGGTTATAGCCAAATACCCCGTTAAATGATGAGGAAAGTTTCTGCGAAACAGCATTTTCCTCACTCGAATAAATGCAATCGCCATGGATGTATACCGCAAAATTTTGGAACGACTGTTTATCTTCAGCTATATAATCTGCAATTACATCAGCATCTGGCAGCAATACCTGAATACCATACTCACCAAAAAGCACGGCAGATTTAGCTAAAGGTTCAATTTCAAAATCATGTAAAGGGATGATGCAATCTATCGCTTCAGTAATGCAAAAGTTGAGCAAAATGTGGGCTATGCTATCTTTATTTAACAAACATAGTGAAGAAAAAGCATATTTTTCTGTAATGATGCCCGGCACATCGCCATAATCGGCCAGTAGAACGAAGTGGCTTGGGAATGCTTTCATCAGTTTTAAAGCTTTCGCATTGTTTCCGCCGGTAATGAGTATTTTCAAGATTTAATTATTGAATGAATAAATTAGTGAATGAGTTTTTTTTAATGAGCGTGTTTTGAATGAGAGTATGGTTGAATGCTTGTATGTTCTTCCTAAAATCATGCAATCCTTTAATCCTAGACAATTAATCCATCTTTCATGCTTACCACCCTGTCGCTTGTTTTTGCCAGGTGCTCGTTATGCGTAACAATTACAAAAGTCTGGTTGAAATTATCACGCAGGCTAACAAATAATTGATGCAGTCCGGCCGCATTTTCAGAGTCTAAATTCCCTGAAGGTTCATCGGCCAGTATAATGGATGGGTTATTGATCAAAGCCCTTGCAATGGCCACACGCTGTTGCTCGCCGCCAGACAATTGATTGGGTTTGTGTTGTGCCCTATCTTTCAGACCAAAAAGATCCAAAAGTTCTAAAGCTCTTGTTTCAGCTTGTTTTTTATTTGTTTTCGCGATAAATGCAGGGATGCATATATTTTCGATCGCACTAAATTCAGGTAATAAATGGTGAAACTGAAATACAAAACCAATATTCTGGTTTCTGAAAGCACTTAACAGGTCGCCGCTCAGTTTATTAATTACCGTACCTTTTAATTCTACAGCGCCGTCGTCTGGTTTATCCAATGTACCCAAAATATGCAGTAATGTACTTTTTCCGGCACCGGATGGGCCAATGATACTTACAATCTCCCCTTTTTGTACCTCAAAATTTACACCTTTTAATATTTGCAGATTTCCGTACGATTTTCTTATTCCAGTGGCTTTTAGCATGGTTCAAATTTAGTAAAATGGTTTGTTAGTTCAATAGTTCATTAACTGATGGTTTATTGGTTCATTAGTCATTGGTCATTGGTCATTGGTTCATAGTTGATGGCTTAATAGTTCATTGCCAAATAGTTTAACTAGCGATAGTTCATTGGGCAATTAGCATAGTTTATTGATGATTGTTTATTAACTCTATTATTTATCAACGTTTGCCTAAACACCCAGGCAATCAACTATTAACCATATAACCATGAACCACTCTCCCATCAACCAACTACTAACCACCCTACCACTAACCAATAAAAGATAAAAAAGATTTGCAGATATCAATTTTCTGTTTAACTTTGAAAAACAAAGCACTTTTAAAATGATCAATCAGGAAGAACAATTAAATGCCTTAAAAGATATCAGACAAATGATGGACAGGTCATCGAGATTTATTTCTTTGAGTGGCTTATCAGGTGTGTTTGCTGGTGTAATTGCTTTAATAGGTGCTTATTTTGCAAATGATGAAATTAATAAGTTTATCAATAAACGTGGTTATGGTTATGGCGTTGATGGTGAAATGGACCTGGAATTTAACCTGATCAAGCTTGGCGTTTTCGTATTGATTATCGCTTTGGCAGGCGGAATTTTATTTACTTATCGAAAAAGTCAGAAAAATAACCTTCCTATTTGGGATAAGACTTCAAAATCACTTTTAATTAACTTGTTTGTTCCCTTAGCCGCCGGCGGTCTGTTCATTATCGCTTTATTGATCAATCATCCAAACACTTATAGCATTATTGCGCCCAGTTGCTTAATTTTTTATGGTTTGGCGCTTATTAATGCAAGCAAATATACATATAGTGATATCCGGTACCTGGGTTTTTGTGAGGTAATCCTTGGCTTAGTCTGTATGTTTTACATTGGTTATGGTTTAATTTTCTGGGCTTTTGGTTTTGGTGTTCTACATATTGTTTATGGTCTTTTAATGTATTTTAAATATGAGAGAGGTTAGTAAGCATGAAAAACCCGATAGCAGATTTAAATAAAATATTCGATAGCCGGATCAGGCTTGGTGTAATGTCTATGCTCATAGTGAACAATGAAATTGGTTTTAACGACTTGAAACAAATGCTCGAATTAACGGACGGTAACCTGGCCTCGCATCTGAATACCTTAGAACAGGCCGAATTTATTAAAGTACATAAAGGTTTTATCGGCAGAAAAACCAGTACGACCTACTCTATTACCGCTTTGGGTAAACAAGCCTTTAAGGCGCACCTGGATGCACTTGAAAAAATGATAAAAAAGCTATAAACTATTTTTTTTGACTATTCACTTTGAAAAACAAAGCGCTTTTAAAAATGAAATCATTAGAACTTTTACTTATTAAAATTGGAAAGAAAACCACACTGGTATCTTTTATAGGAGGAACTACCCTATTTATTAGCTTTTGTCTTTTCAGGACCCAATTTCTGATTCCTTTTGGCATGATATACATTGCTATTGCTGTTTTAGTCAATTTATTTGTAATGCTTGCCCTGATTATTTCATGTTTCCTTTACACATCAAACAGGACATCCTCCATATCGACCATATTACTTCAACTTGTTAATATTCCTATTGCCATTATGTACTTTTTAATTATAACCACAATCACACTTTAAAATGAAAAATAAATCAAACCTCTTGCTATTTTCTGCCTTGTTGGGCGGTCTGCTATTTACCTTTTTGTTTTGGAAAGAGCGCTTAGCCCTTAATTTGCTCATTTATAGCATTTACCTGTTGATCGTTACTTTTATCAACCCAGATGTAGTGAAAAGCACCAAACTCAAAATTTATGGGCTGGCGCACTTACTGGCAGCAGTGCTGGTAGTTGTTAATAATTCGGATTTATCAGTGGTTACTTATTACATCAGCTTATTGATATTTATCGGCTTTGCCCATAATCAACAGCTCAGAACAGTTTTTACCGCCTTTGCCGCAGTAATATTACAGCTGGTTACTGTTCCTTTTAATGCGATACAACAATTAAGTATGGTTAGCGTAGGTAGTTTTAAACTAAAGCCCTTATTTACCTTGATCAAATATCTGTTTATTCCGGTGATCATCGTAACTATATTTGCCTGTTTATATGCCGCGGCCAGTAATGTTTTTGCTCATTACGCGGAGGAAACGCTCACCTACATTGGAAATTTCTTCCAAAATATACTTCATTTCTTTTTCAAGGATTTAAGTATCGAACGCATTATGCATTTCTGTTTTGGCTTGGTTTTAACAAGCGGTTTATTGCTGGCATTTTTTGATAAAAGCCTCGAAAGAGCAGAGTTGAAATGTAAAGAACAATTGGTACGGATCAGAAGAAGCTTAGGTCAGAAAACAATATGGTACCATATCGTACAAACATTCACCGGCAACTTGTTAACAAGAAAAATGGCATTAAAAACAGAGTACATCGTGGGTATCATTTCGTTCACCGCGCTTAACCTGCTATTGCTGATGTTAAATGCCATCGATATTACCACACTTTGGTTTGGCTATGAACCTTCAGGCAATTTCTCGGGAGAACTGCACCAGGGCACAAATTCATTGATATTTAGCATTGTAATGGCCATGGCAGTAATTCTCTATTATTTTAGAGGGAACTTAAACTTTTACCATAAAAGCAAAACGCTAAGGCTATTAGCCTATACCTGGATTGTTCAGAATTTTATCCTGATCATATCGGTATACATTCGTGATGGTTATTATATCGAATTTCATGGTTTAACCCATAAACGAATTGGCGTACTGGTATTTGCCACCCTTTGTATCATTGGTTTGGCAACGGTTTATTTCAAGGTGGCCAAACAGAAAACCATATTCTATCTTTTCAAGGTAAATGGAAATATCTGGTTTGTGCTGTTGTTGACTTTTACCCTTATTAATTGGGATGTTTTAATTGCAAAATATAATCTGACACACGAGACATCGATTGCTTTAGATGCTGATTACCTGCTTTCTTTATCAGAAAAAACACTGCCAATATTGGATAAAAACCGCAAGACCTTATTATCGCATTCTTTCATTCCAAAAGGGGAAATAATTGTAAGCTCAACAAACGATCAGATCTTAACCCGTCTCGATAACAGAATTGAATATTTCAAAGAGCGTTACAAAACAACAAGCTGGTTATCATGGAACTTACAGGACTGGAATACGGCTGAGTATTTTGGATTGAATAAATAAAAGCAAAATGGATAAAAGATATAAAATAATGGCCATGGCTTTGGCATTAATTTCATTAGCCTGGTTCATTTTAGACTGTACTGTTCACAAAATTTTCAATCTACACATCGACTGAATTATAAGCTAATTAACTAATATCATGAAAACACAAACCTCAGCATATTGGACCAATCATTTCTTAAATAACAGCAAAATCAATAGGATTGATTGGACACTTAAGCCGGAAATTTCGGATTCAGAAAAACAAAATATCCTAAAATCGCTACAGGCCTGGCAGCTTGGCGAAACATCAGAAGGAAAGCATTTAATTAATGCTTCGAACAAATATGCAAAGGCCATCAACGATGAAGAGTACCTGAATGCTGTTAAACTTTTTATTAAAGAAGAGCAAAAACATGGCAATAACTTAGGAAAATACCTCGATCTAATTGGAGAACAGAGAATTAAAAAAGATTGGGGAGATAGCTTATTCCGGAAGATAAGATACTTTAATACAAATATGGAGCTTTGGACAATTGCCGTAATCACGGTTGAGAGTACAGCTCAAATATTTTATCAGGCATTAAAAGATGCGACAAATTGCACTTTGTTAAAACAGATCTGTACCGATATCTTAATTGATGAAGCTTCACACATTACTTTTCAAAAAGAACGTCTGTACATTATTTTTAGCCAAAAAAATTCTTTTTCAAAGTGGATTTCCTATCATGCCTATTCTTGCTTTTTCATCTGCACGAGTTTGGTAGTTTGGTTAGCTCACAAAAAATTATTTAAAACGGGTAAGCTTAACTTTTACAGCTTCATCAGTAAAATGAGGCTTAAACTTAAAAAAGTAGCGGGCAAAACTGTTTTATTCGAACACGAAAAAGTTTTTAATCCAAAAATCTTAATAAAACAAAACTCGTATAATTAACCTCTCCACAACTTCAACTTCGGTTGGATTTTTTTCTCCTGATGCAAATTGTATCGGGAGAATTAAAACTTAATTATTAATCAGTAAATTACATAAAATCATGAAAATTCAAGAAACATTGAGTTCAGGCAAATTAAGAATCATTGTTATTTTAACAATAACAGCAACAATATTGGCCATTCCTTTAATTGCGATGCAATTTACCAACGAGGTAAAATGGAATTTAACCGATTTTGCTACAGCAGGCGCTTTATTGCTCAGTACGGGTTTGGCCATCGAACTGGTGATCAGAAATTTAAAAACAGGCACATTAAGAACGATCATACTGGTTGCTATTTTACTGGCCCTGTTTTTAATTTGGGCCGAACTGGCTGTGGGCATCTTCGGAACGCCCTTTGCAGGAAGTTAAAGAACACTATTAACCGTTTTGTTCCTGCAGATTTAAGATAATTAGCGCAGAGGAAATATATGTTTTGCATTTACAGGAACCAAATTATTTTTAAGCCTGATCCGATAGCTACAGGATGCAGCGGTAAGCCCGGAGCGTAGTGAGGACTTACAGCGGAAAGCAGGGCGGGCCGCCAGCCGCCACAAAGAACCGCTCCCTTACTTTCAAATAAAAATTCTCTGCGCCTATCTGTGAAATCAGCGGGACACCATAAACCAGCACACATTACATGCACTAATTTCCCGATTAACATAAAACGTTCATTTTCTGAAAAAATCGGCAAATGCTATTTGTTTAAAGGGTTTGAAATTGTAGCTTTGGGCAAATTTTGTAGCAAATGAACCCGATATGATTAAAATAATTATTTTAATTATATGAGGCTCCATCTGACAGATAAAGATAAAAATATAAACAGATGAATATTCACGAATACCAGGGTAAACAGATATTAAAAAGTTTCGGTGTTAACGTTCAAGAAGGAATTGTTGCCGATACTCCTGAGCAAGCTGTTGAGGCTGCTAAACAACTGAAAGTAGATTACAATTCTGACTGGGTTGTAATTAAAGCGCAAATCCACGCTGGTGGTCGCGGTAAAGGTGGAGGTGTTAAATTAGCCAAAAACCTTGATGAAGTTAAACAACGTGCAACCGATATTATTGGCATGCAATTAGTAACTCCTCAAACCGGCCCGGAAGGTAAATTAGTGAGTAAAGTTTTAGTGGCTCAGGATGTTTATTATCCAGGTGCGTCTGAAACTAAAGAATTCTACATTTCTGTATTGTTAGATCGTGCTAAAGGCCGTAACATCATCATGTACAGTACCGAAGGTGGTATGGATATCGAAGAAGTTGCTGAGCATACACCACATTTAATCTTCAAAGAAGAAATCGACCCTAAAGTTGGTTTACAAGGCTTCCAGGCACGTAAAATTGCTTTTAACTTAGGTGTTAGCGGAGCTGCACATAAAGAAATGGTTAAATTTGTAACTGCTTTATACAAAGCTTACGAAGCTACCGATTCTTCAATGTTCGAAATCAATCCGGTATTAAAAACTTCTGATGATAAAGTAATTGCAGTTGATGCTAAAGTTAATTTAGATGAAAACGCTTTATTCCGTCACCCTGATTATGCAGCAATGCGTGATGTGACCGAAGAAGATCCAATGGAAGTTGAAGCAAGTGCTTCTAACCTAAACTTTGTTAACCTTGATGGTAACGTAGGTTGTATGGTTAACGGTGCTGGTTTAGCAATGGCTACCATGGATATCATTAAATTAGCTGGTGGCGAACCTGCAAACTTCTTAGACGTTGGTGGAACTGCAAATGCACAAACAGTTAAAGCGGCTTTCAACATCATTTTGAAAGACCCTAACGTTAAAGCTATTTTGATTAACATTTTTGGTGGTATTGTTCGTTGCGACCGTGTTGCCCAAGGTGTAATCGATGCTTATAAAGAAATCGGTAACATTCCTGTGCCAATTATCTGCCGTTTACAAGGTACAAATGCCGAAGAAGCTAAAAAATTAATTGATGAGTCTGGCTTACAGGTTTACTCTGCAATTGCTTTAAAAGAAGCAGCAGATTTAGTAACTAAAGTATTGGCTGAACAAGCATAGGCTAAAGCTAAAAGTTGAAAGACTAGAGCAAAAAGCGTATATCATATTAAAACCTTTCAGTGAAAACTGGAAGGTTTTTTTTATTCCCCTCTTCCAGAGGGGTGTCCGCAGGACGGGGTGTTCTTAAAACTGTCACTACCAAAAAAACCTTATAGGTTTAAATCCTATAGCAATCAACTTAAATATAATAAGATGTCTTAGGTGGTCAATATTATTTTGAAAATGAGTGGTTCTGTTATTATGGCGGCCTCCTCTCCTGCTATCTCTTCAAGTCCTAGCTGCGCTGCGGGCTTTCCGTTCTATCAGGTTTATTTAACATGGGTTCGTAGATCCTAGATTCGATCAAACCTCGCAGGTTTTTAAACGGCGCAGCCCTCAATGATACACTTGAAAACAACAATAATGCCGAATTAAACCTGAGAGGTTACTCAGCACGGAATTCCAAAATATCACCAGGCTGGCAATCCAGAACCGCACAGATAGATTCTAACGTCTCCAAACGGATCGCCTTCGCCTTACCTGTTTTCAATATCGATAAATTAGACATCGTAATTCCTACCCGCTCACTTAATTCAGTAAGCGACATTTTACGCCGGGCAAGCATTACATCTAAGTTGATTATTATTGGCATTATAGTTTGTAAATTTAGGAATGCTTAAGTTAACTTAAACCGTTAAATCGTGCTCTTGTTTAAGTTCAATACCCTTTTTAAATACAAAAGCTATGGTTAAAAGCGTTAAACCAAAAATTAACAACCAGAATTGAAAATCTACATTTTGAATGATTTTAAGTGTTAAATTTTCATCATTACCTGATGCGCGAACATAATCCATTGCATTAAAAATAAACAGCAAAAATGGAATCGCAGTACAGTACCAGCCCATCCGCTTTAAACGGCTTGTATTTTCTTCACTAAAAACATTACCCACCTGTACCGAATCGATAAAGCGGTACAAGTATAACAATACCCTTAAGCAGAAAAAAGAAATGATCAGAATAAGGGTACCATGTATCAAACCAAATACCCCTCCATTTCCCCCGTCAGCATAACCATCTTCAAAACCACGGGCCATATCTGTGAGCGAAAATAGAACTACGGTTATGAGCGTAAGTATGTACCCCAGTTTAATAAGCATAATTTGATTTTGCGTTTTCATATTATATCGTTAAATCGTTTTCTAATTTTAGTTTTCTCGTGTACACAATAAACTGATAAGTTGCATTAGCAAGTATAATTAAGCCCATACCATAAAGGCTCGAAAAACCGTGCAAACCATCATAAGATTTAAAAGCACCATTTGTCAGAGTTTTAACGTAGTTATCCATCATTACCTTCCCTCCAATGCTAACAGCAAAAAACAAGAATGCCACTATAACCAATAGCTGATAAACATTCCATTCATCTATCGCGTAAACATTGATTGACTTAAACTTTACAGCAAGCATAATCGCAGTGCCAAGTATTAAATAAAAAGCCACACTGGCACCACCATCTCCAAAAACACCATTCTCAAGAACAATTGCCTGTGTTAAAGTCGGTTTTATGTTGATAACACCTATTTCGCGCTTGGTGAAATCGAAACCATTTATTTTATTGGTTACAGGTGACAATTGTCTGGAAACAGTGAAACTCAAATTACCTTTATTATAATCAATCACCGCATACACCACATGCGATAAAACAGAAACTATTGCGTAAAAAATCAGGCTATACGCGCAGCCTTTTAAAATCTTAACTGTATTACTCATTTTTATATGGTTAAATCGTTTTCTTGTTTTAGTTTTTTCGAATATTCAATTAAGCTGTATACTGCATTAAAAATCATGATGCCTAGCACCGAAAAGCCGAAAAAACCCTGTAAATTATCATAATGCTTAAATTGTCCCATAGTTAAGCTATCAACATATTCACTGAGCAGTATTCTACTTATTAACTTGAGTCCAAAAAATAGTCCGGCTACTACCCAAATAACTTTCGCTAAGTTTTTCTCCGTTAAATGCTCCAATGTAATATTTCTTTTTTTTATCATTTTAAGCACTCCAATGCACAAAATCAGGTAAAACAACATGGTAGCACCACCATCTTTATATACGGCATTCTCCAATACTACAGCCTGCACTTTGGTCGGCTTAATCTCTATTTCACCAATTTGCTTGCTTTTAAATTTTAAACCATTAAAATTCTCTATTTGAGCGTCAGGGATTTTCTTTACCAGAAAACTCAGCGTTCCATTATTATAATCGATAAAGGCACAAACTAAATGTACAAGTATAGAAATGATGCAAAAGGCAATCACGATAATAGCCGAATTCCTCAAATTGAGGGTGAATGTGTTCATGAGGTTAGATTAAAAAAAGCGTAATTGTAAAAAACGATTTCAATTCTGGTCAGATTATTTCTACTGAGCCCTAAAAATCTGACAAAAATTCCTGACCTTAAAATCACCTGAAAACCAGAGGTTGTATTTTTCAGATTAAAAAACAGAAATTCAAGAAACGTCATATTTATTTAATAATTTATAGCACAAACATAAATAATAAATTATTACGAATCAAAATATATTTATTGATTTACAATAAATAATAGTCGAATATCAACTATAACGCTTAAAAGCTGGCAAATGGCATCAGGATTTTATTTGGAATGATTTTTGTAGTAAGTAAAACTGTAAAAAAATTGTGCAAACGGCAACATTTTCAGCATTTTATCCTTTCAGAATGCCATACAATTTCGTAACTTTGCACACTCAATAATTAAAGAGCACACAATTCGTATAAATGAGACAACTCAAGATAACGCAATCTATTACCAACCGTGAAAGTCAATCCCTGGATAAGTATTTACACGAAATTGGTAAAGTAGATTTAATAACAGCAGAAGAGGAAGTAATTTTAGCAAGGAAGATTCGTGAGGGCGATCAGGCAGCATTAGAGCGATTGACTAAAACCAACTTACGTTTCGTTGTATCTGTTGCAAAACAATATCAAAATCAAGGTTTAACTTTAGGAGACTTAATTAACGAAGGTAACCTGGGTTTGATTAAAGCGGCGAAACGTTTTGATGAGACCAAAGGTTTCAAATTCATTTCTTATGCCGTTTGGTGGATCCGTCAGTCTATTTTGCAGGCAATTGCTGAGCAGAGCCGTATTGTTCGTTTACCTTTAAACCAGGTAGGATCATTAAGCAAAATCAGTAAAGCTTTCTCTAAATTAGAGCAAGAATACGAACGTGAACCTTCTCCGGAGGAACTGGCTGACATTTTAGAAACAACTGTGGATAAAATTTCGGATACGTTAAGTAATTCAGGCCGTCACGTATCAATGGATGCTCCTTTCGTTCAAGGTGAAGAAAACACTTTATTAGATGTTTTGGAAAACCACGAGCCGAACACAGATAGTTCACTGATCAACGAATCATTGTCAGAAGAAATTAAACGTTCTTTATCTACCTTAACAGAAAGAGAAAGAGAAATTATCGTTTTATTCTTCGGTTTAGGTTCTAACCACCCACTTTCTTTAGAGGAAATTGGTGAGAAATTTAACTTAACACGCGAACGTGTTCGTCAGATTAAAGATAAAGCGCTACAACGCTTACGTCATACTTCAAGAAGTAAAATCTTAAAATCTTATTTAGGATAAGAGATTAGATTTACACAGATATTAAAAGATCGGCTAAGGCTGGTCTTTTTTTGTTTATTAGATTTCTCCGCTACGGTCGAAATGACGATTATACGCCAGCGATCTTTTTTTATTATAAGCAACTAAATTTATCGTTATGATTTTATATCTTTAAATCATGTCGATTGGTTTACTCACAAAATCCCTAACTATATACAAAGCCATTTTTTTATGGAATGTATTGGTTAGTTTACTCACATCGGTATTTTTCATTTTAAATGGATTTAAGGAGCCGGGGATTTATACCTTTGCCCTATTCATCAAAATTACTGGCTGGTTATTTTCTATAGCCATATACTTCCTGTTTTATAAATCTACCGCATATTATTTCAAAAACCAGGGCATTGGATTTAGAAACATCATGGTCAACCTGGTTTTATATGATTTAATTGTTTTTATTGGAATCTTAATTGTATCGTCAATATGCAGGAACTTTCTATCGACAGTGTTAACCAATCTTTTGCAAACCGCGAAGTATTAAGCAGCGTTTACCTAAACTGTAAAATTGGCGAAGTAGTTGGTTTATTGGGTAGGAATGGATCAGGTAAATCCACCTTATTAAAAATTATTTTTGGAAGTGTAAAAGCAAACTTCAAATACCTTAGTATAAATAATAAAATATATGATAAAGGTTACTTATCCAGGAACCTGTCTTATTTGCCCCAAGATAATTTTATTCCAAACCAGATCACTGTTTTACAAGCCATTAATACCTTTTGCAAAAAACGACAAGCTGAATTAACGCAAATTGACTTTGTGATTAATCATTTAAAGGCCAAATTCTATAATTTATCCGGCGGAGAACGCAGGTTTATGGAATGTTTGTTAATGATTTACAGCGATACGGATTATATACTTCTTGATGAGCCTTTCTCGCAATTATCGCCATTATGGATAGAAGAGTTAAAAAAGCATATTAATAAAGCAAAAGCAGATAAAGGCTTTATTATTACTGATCATTATTACCAATCTATTTTAGATATTTCTGACAGGATTGTGCTGCTGCATAACAAATGCAATTACACCATCAATCATGAAAATGACCTGGTAACGCATGGCTACCTACTTGGCTTTACAGCTTAAGTTTAGCCATTTACCACTAAGACACAAAGGACGCAAAGAAATAAGATCCTGATGCGCTTTGAGTCTTTGTGGTTTGCTTAAATTATAGGTTAAAACAACAAATGTTTCACAGTCAATCCATTGTTGATCAATTGTTTCAATGAATCGATGCCAATGCGTAAATGCGTTTCTACATATTTTTCGGTAACGCTGCTGTCGCTTTCTGCAGTTTTTACACCCTCAGGGATCATCGGCTGATCAGAAACCAAAAGCAATGCACCAGCAGGGATTTTATTGGCAAATGCAGTCGTAAAAATAGTAGCAGTTTCCATATCTACAGCCATTGCACGTAAAGTTTTTAAATATTTTTTAAATTCTTTATCATGCTCCCAAACCCTACGGTTGGTGGTATAACAGGTTCCGGTCCAGTAATCTCTTCCATGATCGCGGATGGTGGTAGAAATCGCTTTCTGCAAGGCGAAAGCTGGCAATGCAGGTACTTCTGCCGGAAGATAATCGTTTGATGTACCTTCTCCCCTAATGGCCGCAATTGGCAGGATTAAATCACCCAATTGGTTTTTCTTTTTTAAACCACCACATTTACCCAAAAACAAAACAGCTTTCGGTTTGATAGCCGTTAATAAATCCATCATGGTTGCTGCCAACGGACTTCCCATACCAAAGTTAATAATGGTGATTCCATTCGCGGTAACGCTCTGCATAGGTTTATCTAAACCCATAATCGGGGCGTTATCGTTCCACTCCGAAAACATGCTTACATATTTACTGAAATTGGTCAGTAAGATATAATCACCAAATTGATCTAATGGGCGGCCGGTGTAACGTGGCAACCAGTTTTTAACAATTTCATCTTTGGATTTTAATCCAGATTTAACGGGAGATTCTACTTCTTTAATTTTTTTCGATTTTTCTACGATTTCTTCGTCTTTTTTTATGTCTTTTTCTTCGTTCATACTTTTTTGGTTTATTGCCGGGCGCATTTCGCCTGGCGTTATAAAATACTATATTAAAAAAAATCCCTCCCGAATTACGGGAAGGATTTGATTTTTTTAAGCGGCCTGAAGCTTTTTAAAATCGGCCTTTTCAAATTTCTCTATCGCGTAATCGAGATTGATATGCAACTCCTTGACATCCGTCTGCGTTGGTGTATCAAACATCGCATCCAACATAATCGCTTCACAAATTGATCTTAAACCACGCGCTCCCAATTTATATTCCATTGCTTTATCTACAATAAAATTTAAAACATCCTCATCAAAAACAAGCTTAACGTCTTCATAAGCAAAAAGCTTAACATATTGCTTGATCAATGAATTTTTAGGTGCAGTTAAAATGTTTCTTAAAGATTCTTTATCCAGTGGGTTTAAGTGAGAAAGAACTGGTATACGACCAATTAATTCTGGAATTAGCCCAAAAGATTTTAAATCCTGAGGTGTAATATACTTATAAAGATTTTTAAGATCCAATACGGTCTCATCTTTCTTTACTTTATATCCTACAGCCTGGGTACGTAAACGATTAGCAATTTTGCGTTCGATACCATCAAAGGCTCCACCGCAGATAAATAAGATGTTATTGGTGTTTACCGGGATCATTTTCTGGTCCGGGTGCTTACGTCCGCCCTGAGGTGGAACGTTAACTACCGTACCTTCTAAAATCTTTAATAAAGCCTGCTGAACACCTTCACCTGATACATCGCGGGTAATGGATGGATTATCGCTTTTACGTGCCACTTTATCTACCTCATCGATATATACAATACCACGCTCTGCAGCAGTTACATCATAATCTGCAGCCTGAAGCAAACGTGTTAAAATACTCTCCACATCTTCACCTACGTAACCTGCTTCTGTTAAAACAGTTGCATCGCAGATACAGAAAGGCACATGCAAAATCTTCGCAATGGTTTTAGCCAAAAGCGTTTTACCTGTTCCGGTTTCGCCCACCAACATGATATTCGATTTTTCAATCTCTATCTCGTCTTTATCAACTTTTTGATTTAAACGTTTGTAATGGTTGTAAACAGCAACGGAAAGTACCTTTTTAGCATCATCCTGACCAATTACATACTGATCAAGATGTTGTTTAATTTCAAGAGGCTTTAATAAGTTTATCGCCTCCTGAATATTTTTTGTCCCTTTGGTTCCTAATTCCTGCGCAAGCAACTGATTGGCCTGGGTAACACATTTATCGCAGATAAATGCATCCATGCCTTCAATCAACATTAAAGTTTCATGCTTGCCAGAATGGCAGAATGAGCAACGGGATTCTTTATTTTGTTTCGCCATCTTTCTTTGCGTTTCTCGATAATACTTCATCAACCATACCAAACCCTTTTGCCTCATCGGCAGTCATCCAGTAATCGCGATCTGAAGCTTTCTCTACCCAATCATAAGTTTGACCAGAGTGTTCTGAAATAATATCGTATAATTCTTTTTTCAATTTCAACATTTCTCTTAAGTTGATCTCCATATCAGATGCCACACCTTGTGCACCTCCTGATGGCTGGTGGATCATCACTCTTGAGTGAGGCAATGCAGCACGTTTTCCTTTTGCACCTGCCACTAACAATACGGCACCCATTGATGCTGCCATTCCGGTACAAATTGTAGCTACATCAGGCTGGATATACTGCATGGTATCGTAAATACCTAAACCAGCGTAAACCGAACCACCTGGCGAGTTAATATAGATCTGAATGTCTCTATCTGCATCTGCTGATTGTAAAAACAACAACTGCGCCTGGATGATGTTAGCATTCTGATCGTAAATGGCATCACCTAAAAAGATAATACGGTCCATCATTAATCTTGAAAAAACATCCATTTGTGCTACGTTCAACTGGCGTTCTTCAATAATATATGGCGTCATGCTCTTAGGGTCTAAATTAGCCTGAGCAATAAATTTATCTACGTGTAAACCGCCAATCCCCTGATGTTTAACGGCAAATTTTCTGAATTCTTGTGAATCTATGTTCATGAGTTATAGAGTTTGGCGTTTTGCGATAAGCGTTTTTATTAGCCTAAACCAAATACGCGGGTTATTTTAATAAATATTTCCTGAAGTTGGTTAATTTCCGTGCCAATTTATCTAATTCCTCCAGATAATCATTCAGTTCTATGTCAGAAATATATTTTCTACGTTCTAAAACTACTAAAATATTTGCATTCTCAAAGGTGGATCGATGCGCAATATTCAGATAATGAGCGAATTCCTTATTGGAGACTGAACCTGATCCCTCGGCAATATTATTGGATATGCTAAGAGCAGCCCCATTGAGCTGCTCTGCAAATCTATACTTTTTATCAACTGACAATCGGTCAGCTATATCTAGTAATTTATCAGTTAACGCGATTGATAACTGCCAAACTTCGAGCGATTGAAATTTAAATTGTGCCATAACTAAATATAGCAATAGCTCAATCATTTCCAAAACGGCTTTGGCACTATGCTAAACGCTTAGCGCCACACGCCAACCGCTGTTATTTTTTCTCCACTAGCGCCATAAACTTATCGTAATCAATATCTTTTTGTTCTAAAGTAACAATAGATTTGATCTGCTCAAAAGTTTTTAATGCTTTTACCTCTTCGAAAACACGGTTTGCATTTTCTTTATCCTGTAAAAACTGAACAGCATACTGTGCCAATTGATCTTCAGGAAGTGGACTTGGGCTATACATTCTGAACTGTGCGTCTAATTTTGCTTTAGCCGCCTGAACTACATCCTCGTATTTAATTTCGATGCTATTGTCTTTAATGATTTTGTTTTCGATTAAAGTCCATTTTAGGTTTTTAGCGAAATCATCATAACCTTCTGCCAATTCTTCGTCGGTTAATTTTTCGTTGGTTGCTTTTAACCAACGACGTAAAAACTCATCTGGCAATTCGAAGTTATGTTTAACTAATAATGCTTCATAAATATCATTCGATAATTTACGCTCAGCATCTTGTTTAAACATGCTTTCTACTTCTTCAGTAATTTTTGCTTTGAAACCAGCTTCATCTGTAACTACACCTTCGCCAAATAATTTATCAAAAAACTCCTGGTTCAAGTCTGACTCTTCTAAACGGTTTACGTTTTTAACGTGAAGTTTGAAATTTGCTTTTAACTCAGCAGCTTCATCTTCCGAAATATTTAAAGCTTTTGAAATTACCGCAGCATCTTCCAGGGCTTTCTGGATATCGATGGTAACTTCATCATCTTTCTTTAAACCGATTAACGATTTAAGGATTTTTTTATCTTTTACCTGATCCAAACGGATAGTTGCCGTGCTGGTAATACCACCTTCTACAGCAGCTCCATCAGCACCTACCTGAGTTAATTCGGCATATAAAACATCATCATCAGCCGAAACCTCAGGATTTGTCATTTTACCATAGCTACGACGGATATTTTTGATACGGCTTTCTAAAGTTTCTTTATCAGCTTTAACCACGTACTCGGTAAATTTATCTTTTGATGATACGTTTACATCAAAAGCAGGCGCTAAACCTAACTCGTAATCAAATTCGAAATCATCAGTGTTATCCCATTTAAATTCGCGCTCATCGTCCATTTTAGGAAGTGGCTGACCTAAAATTTCTAACTTTTGCTCAGCAATGTAGTTTGACAGGGTATCGTTTAACAAATTGTTAACCTCTTCTACCAGGATACTTTTGCCATACATTTTTTTAATGTGGGCAGCAGGAACCATTCCTTTACGGAAACCAGGTAATTGTGCTTTTTTAGCTTGATCTTTAATAGCTTTCTCTACTTTTCCAGTGTAATCAGCAGGTGCGATCTTGATTTTTACAACAGCATTTAAGTTGCCGGTTTTTTCCTGTGTAATATTCATTTTTTCTGAGATATATTAAGATGTGCTTTAGATCGGGGAATTGAGATATGAGATTTGAGAAAAACCATATATCGACACAACCGAAACAGTACATCAATTTTTATTAATCAATGTTTTTAAAAACAAAACCGTTCCGATGTTTAAATCGGAACGGCCTTTATCTTGTTGTGCGGAAGAAGGGACTCGAACCCCCACGCCGTGAAGCGCCAGATCCTAAGTCTGGTGCGGCTACCAATTACGCCACTTCCGCAGTTAGGATGTTGTAAGGACTGCAAAGATAGAAACAAGATTGAATAATCAAAAGGCATTCAACATATTTTGTCGATTATTTTAATCAAAAAGGGCTAACTAATTAGTTTTTAAGGAGAAAAAATTAAATATGGAGCTAACAAGAACTTTTTTTGATGGTTTGTGGAGATACAAACCATGGGGACGTATAAGTTAAAGCAGGGTTATTACTGAAATAAAGACACCGGTTTTGTTTCAAATCAATATAAGCCTTTTTTTTGGAAAGCAGGTTCAGTAGCGCTTAGGATGATACATTCCCGCTGTACGCTTTATCCCGATGAAAAATCGGGACCGCTTCCATCGGGTTTAGATGGCAGTGCCGGTAGAGAGGTTAATGTTTAAAACACCAAACGTTCCTACGGAACGAAAACGCCAATTTTCAATTGGCTACCCATGAGACGTCCCTCTGGGACGGGAAGAAAGCACAATTTAGCCTCAAGCATAAAAGGCAGGCATAAAAATAACTGACGACAGATAAAAAATATACCATCTGTGGTTATCTGTATATATCTGTGGTTAAAAACCTTAATGTAATGACATTCATCTTTCGGAAAGGAAGCATAATTTAGCATCCAGCATAAAAGGCAGGCTATAAACATAACTGACGACAGATAAAAAATATACCATCTGTGGTTATCTGTATATATCTGTAGTTAAAATATTAATATAATGACAATCTCATCTGGGACGGGAAAGATGCATAATTTAGCATCCAGCATAAAAGGCAGGCTATAAAACATAACTGACAGCAGATAAAAAATATACCATCTGTGTTTATATGTATATATCTGTGGTTAAAAACCTTAATGCAATGACATTCATCTTTCGGAAAGGAAGTATAATTTAGCATCCAGCATAAAAGGCAGGCGTAAAAATAACTGACAGCAAATAAAAAGTATGGATAACAAATATACTATCTGTGTTTATCTGTGTACATCTGTGGTTAAAAATAACTGAGTGGCAACGCTCATCGCAAGATTAACAGACTAATACCAATAAAAAACCGCTCTGATTTTTAAATCGGAACGGTTTCTATTATAGTGCGGAAGAAGGGACTCGAACCCCCACGCCGTGAAGCGCCAGATCCTAAGTCTGGTGCGGCTACCAATTACGCCACTTCCGCATTAGGATGTTTTAAGGACTGCAAAGATAGAAACTAAATTGAAAAATCAAATTTTTGAGATGCTTTGTGAAAGCAAAAAATTGATTAATTAATAATGTTCTGTGAAAGACAGACTATTAGGATTAATAGAAAATTCTACATCATCCATCTTACATCCTCCATTTTACCTCTAAAACTCCACCAGCGTTACATCAACCAGCTCCGGACCACCATCTATTGGATAGCCTTTAACTTTTCTTCCTTTAATCTTAACTTTTCTATCTAAGTAGGTATCAAGGTTTATAGAGCCACTTTTTAAAGCGTAGGTTTTATTGTCGGTTTTTAATAAATGTGTACCGTATTGAAAGGTTGTCATTCCAAGTTTTTGAATAGTTCCGCTTGCAGTAACAGAAGTGGTATGGTTTGCATCTTTCAAGGGGCTACAGCCAGAAATTATAGCAACAAACAGGGATAATATTAATATTCTTTTCATGGTAGTGTAAACGGGGTAATTTAATTTTATGCTACAATTTACAAAATTAAAACGGCATCGTTAATAAAGTTGTTTTTGGAATTCGAAAAAATATTGAACAGCTTTAACCAACCTGCTGCCATACCAACTGAACATTTCGCCATCAACGAGTATGATCTTAACATCCGGAATGGCTGCCTGAATCTCTTCGATGTGTTTTTCGCCAAAAGGATAAGGTTCTGATGAAAGTAAAATCAGTTCAGAGTTGGTGGTTTTCAATTGTTCTAATGTCACAACAGGATAACGTTCGCTTTTTATCACATTCGTCATACCATTGATGAGCAGTATATCATCGATAAAAGTATTTTTCCCGGCGGCCATATAAGGTTTGCGCCAGATAAGGTAAGCTACTTTTTTATCAACGTGGTGTTGTAATGCTAATGTTTTAAGGTCGTTAAATCCAGCCGAAATAAGATGATTAAGGTAACCGGCCTCTGGCTCACGGTCTACCAGTGCGCCTATTTCCGCAATGGTTTTCATCGCATCATCGAGTGTAAAAATATCGCTCATCCAAACGGGAAAATATTCGGCAAGTTCTTCTATATCACGCTGGGTATTCTCTTCTTTATTACCAATAATCAGATCGGGTTTTAAATCTTTGATGAGATCAATATTCAGTTTCTTAGTCCCTCCTACTTTAGTGCGCGTTGCAAATTTTTCTATCGGATGGATGCAAAATTTGGTCAATCCGATAATTTCCTGATCAAGACCTAAATCGAATAACAGCTCTGTTTGTGATGGCACAATAGAAATAATCCGTTTTGGAGGGAAATTGATGGTCATTTCTCTCCCCATTTGATCGGTAAACGTTTTTTGCATTAAACAAAGGTAAGGAATCTTAATATATGTTAATCAGACATTAAAATCCCCAATCAGTTGGGGACAACGCAAGTTTATTTAATTTATTGTAAAACGCGATTAAACAGAACCAGATTTACGCCCCGCTTTTTTTCTGCTCCACGTAACCGTCATTATAAAAATGATTAGGTTTAAGGTAGATTACATTATTCTGGAAATCGAAAAAGGTATTAAAGCGTTTTAAAACTTCGTTACCCAAAATGTGGATATTTGCTCCCCTTAATGGTTTGTTGCCCGTTAATAGTTGTACCGGGATATCTTTTAGTTCGTATTTACCAATTTTAAGGATCTGCAGGTTTGAAGTAACCACAGGTATTTCGTTTCCGGTAGCACCATGCATCATTACCTTTTTGATCACTTCCATTTTATCGGCAGGGAAATTACCTGTTTTAAGCAAATCATTATCCAGCATGGCTGTACGATGATAGCCGGTATCGAAAAGGAACCAATTTGTGTTTTTTACACCACCCTGTTCAATAGTACTTTCTACCAAAAAAAGGCTCGATAAATATTTGATATTTAATTTGCTAAAGTCTTTATCCCTGCTTACATATTTTGGCAGAATGGAATGCACAATCATTACATTTTTATCGTAGTTGAGCTCAACTATTTTCCCATCGAACAAATCCCAGCCAAATCTCCCGTCAGTACCAACGCCGGTGAGTTCGGCCGGATACAACTTTGTTTTATAATCACTATTACCAATATTGAGGTTGTAAGTGGTATTGTATAATTTAGGATCAGACTTTATTTTATGCTTTAATACTTCATTGGTGAGCACCAGTTCTGTTGTTCCGCTATCGAAATTTAAATTCAATGAATCAACTTTATTAAATATGGATTTTACATAAATGGTACTTTCGTTATTAATAAACAACGGGATACTGTCGTGAATTTCGGGTTTGATTTTACTAAAGTTCTTAATTTCCGGACTTGCAATCTGTGTATAACAAGAATCTTTGCCATTTAAAAGCACGATAAAATCCTTTTTTTCTCCTGGTTTTATTTTAAAGGTAATGGAATCGATATCAGTTCTAAATTTAACTGTTTTGACTCTTACCAGTTTTGATGTGGTATAAACATCGGGTTTTGTTTTAGGATCGATATTCCAGCCTTTTAAAAGACCATCTTCTTCATAAATTTTAGCAGTTTTTGAATTTGCCTTTATTATTGGAAGCTTTTTTTGGGCAAAGGTTGTTACAAAAAGGAAAGTAAAGGCGATAAGTAAGAGCTGTTTCATTAAAATGGTTTTAGAAAACGAATTTAATGATTATGAACAGTATTAAGGGCTAAAGTTTATTTTATTTCGGGATGCGTTTTACTCCACATCCCGAATATATATTTAGGTTTAAGCCAATTGTTATCTTGTTTTTTTAGCCACAGATGCACACGGATAAATACAGATTTTATATCGGGTACATTCTTTTCATCTACCGATTACTAATAAAAACAATGTTTTAACTTTGCATAAGGTTACTATGTTGTTTTTTTAACCACAGATGCACACAGATAAACACAGATTTTATTTGGGTACATTCTTTTCATCTGCCAGTTATTTGGATAAACAATATTTTAACTGTGCCTGGATTTTAAGCAACAGTTACATCCTCTTTAACCACACCATCGGCAATATGTAAAATCCGGTTACCATATTGTGCATTTTTTTCGGAATGCGTTACCTGGATAATGGTAATCCCATCTTCCTGATTCAATTTCTTAAACAACTCCATAATTTCTTCGGCCTGTGCAGACTGGAGGTTTCCTGTTGGTTCATCGGCAAGGATAATTGAAGGCTGAGCCGCTAAAGCCCTTGCAATGCCCACCAATTGTTGTTGTCCGCCAGAAAGTTGATTTGGGAATAAATCTTTTTTGGCTACAATATTAAAGCGGTCTAACAGATCGGCAATTCTGCTCGCCCTTTCTGAGCTACCTACTTTTTTATACAATAAAGGGGCTTCGATATTTTCGTAAACCGTCATTTCATCAATTAAGTGATAAGCCTGAAATACAAAGCCAATATGGTTCCGGTAAAGTTCAATCCGCTTGCGTTCGTTAAGTGAGGTTACATTTTCACCCAGAAAATCGTAAGTACCGTAGGTTGGCTCCTCGAGCATGCCAATAATATTGAGCAGGGTCGATTTTCCGGCACCCGATGGTCCCATAATGGAAACAAATTCCCCCTGTTTAATGGTTGTGGTTACCAAGCGGAGTACATAATTTTTAACGCCTTTGTTTGCGTAGTATTTTTCGATGTTGGTTAATTGTATCATATTTTAGGGTTGGGCGTAAAGCGTTTGGCGGTTAGCGATAAATCTACGCTGAACGCCAAACGTTATCCGCAGGTTTTATTCGTATTTTAATATATCAACAGGATTTGTTTTTGCAGCAGAATACGTTTGCCAGGTAATTGTTAATATGGATATAAAAAGTGTTAGCATTGCTGTTCCTATGAATATCCATAAATTTAAGCTCGTCCTGAATTCGAAATGCATGAGCCAGTTATTCATAATGTAATAGGCAACAGGTAGCGCGATTACAACTGCGATCAATATTAACTTTATAAAGCTTAAAGAAAGTAAGGTCATCAGCTCCGTAATTGAAGCGCCCAAGATTTTGCGGATACTTACTTCTTTTATCCTCTGTGCGGTGCTAAAAGATGAAAGACCAAATAAACCCAAACAGGATACAAAAACAGCCAAACAACCGAAAAGATTCGCCAAAGTGCCTAAAACCTTCTCTTTGTTTAGTTTAATTTCATTTAAGCTATCAATAAATTTGATTTCAACCGGAAAATTAGGATTTATTTCTTTTACCAGATTATTAATAATGCCTATACTTTCACTTAGACTTTTTTCAGGATTTAACCGCATGGTAATTACATCACTGATATCGGCGAAAGCAATAACCATCGGTGCCGCCACTTTACTTGGATCACCCCAGACAATATTTTCAAAAACTCCAACTACATTTCTGCTTTCGCCCTGATATATAATGTTGGCACCCACCGGGTTTTTTAGATGCATTACCTCTACAGCTTTTTTGCTCAAAAGTATTGCTGCCGTATCTGATGCGAATTTCCTATCGAAATCCCTTCCTTCCAATAACTTAATGTTTACGGTTTTGGTAAAGTCATAGGTAGTATAAATCTGATCGAAATCGATCATTTTATCCCCCTCAGCCATTCCGTCCCAGCGCAAACCTCTTACACTGCTGTTTTTGTTCGAAATACTACCTGATGATTGTGTTACGCCTACCACAGCACCGCTTGATAGTAGCTTTGTTTTCAGGAGATTGAATTTTTCGTACAATAATCCTTCATGGGGTATTTCCAACAGCCCGTTTGAGCTATAGCCTAAAGGCGTATTTTTAATAAATTGGATCTGTTTATAAATAGTAATGGTTGCGGCAATCAACACTACTGAAAAACCAAATTGTATGATTACTAAAACCTGTCTGAAAGTTAATGCATATCCTTTCCTAAAATTTAATGATTTTTTAAGGGACTGGATTACATTAAACCCTGACAGGTAAAATGAAGGATAACTTCCAGATATGAAACCTGTTATTATCAAAACGCTAAAAATCAATATCCAGTTGACGGGGTTGAGATAATCGAACACAATTTCAATCCCTAACAGCCTGTTAAACATAGGCATACTGAATTCCAGCAGTATAATACTAAGCAAGACGCCAAGAATCGTCAAAATGAAAGACTCCATCATAAACTGGAAAATCAGATTTGTTCTTGATGCGCCCATTGTTTTTTTAATGCCGATTTCTTTTGCCCTACCCTGCGTGCTGGCGGTTGCCAGATTCATAAAATTAATACAGGCAATGAGTAAAATACCGATTGACAGGCCGACAAAAAGCTGTACCTGTTTGATATTGCCACCGATGCTTTTTCCATTTGAAAAGGTTCCGTAGAGGTGTAATCTGGTTAGAGGATAAAGAAATACATCTTCTTTTGCTGTCGAAAAATGATGTGCTATAAATCCCTTCAATTTGGCATTAAAAGCGGTAACATCGGTATTTTTATCCAGTTTTAACAGGGTATAATAATCATGACTGCCCCAATTTGGCTTTTTTGGCCACTGGTTTAAATTTTCGTAAAGGGCAAATGTGGTTAACGATTCGAAACCATAAGAAACATTTGTTGGAAGGTCTTTTATTACTCCCGTAACTTTTAAATCGGCCTGATTTTCGAAACGTACTTTTTCATTAAGTACATCTGTTGTACCGAAAATACGTTTTGCGGCCGTTTCGGTTAAAACAATTGAATTTGGTTGGTTTAGTGCCTTTGTAGGATTTCCGTTGATAAAATGAAAATCAAATAGCTTCAAAAAATCAGGATCAACGTAACGGCTGTTTAATTTTAAACTTTCTTCTCCACTGGCCACTAGTCGTTTATAAACATCTGTAACCCTTGATCCATATAGGACATCAGGATATTCTTGTTTCAATGTACTTAACATCACATTTTGCGATTGCTCAATGGTTCTGATCACCTCTCCGTTTTGGCCATTTAAGTTAATCATGGCCTGGTAAATATGTGGTGAATTTTTAAATTGCCTGTCATAACCCCACTCATAACCCGCATATAATAGCAACAATAAACATGAAGTTAAGCCAATAGCCAAACCACCAATATTAATGGCTGCATAAACTTTATTTCTGAAGAGGTTACGTAAGGCAATTTTTAAATTAAGTTTAAACATAAGGCGTTGTGTATAGCGTAAAGCGTTTGGCGGTTAGCGATAAATCTACGCTGAACGCCAAACGTTATCCGCAGGTTTATTCGTATTTTAAAGCATCAATCGTATTGGCAACCGCAGCTTTGTAAGAGCGGATGCTTACAGTGATAAGGGTTATCGTCATCGAGATGATCATGGCAAAAATAAAAGGCCAGATATTCACCTCTATCCGGTAGCTAAAAGTTGCCAGCCATTTGGAAACAAACAGGTAAGCTAAAGGCCATGCAACTAAATTGGCTATAAAAACCATCAGCAGAAATGAACCGTTCAACATTTTAACCAGTTCGATGGTAGATGCACCTAATACCTTCCGGATGGCTACCTCGCGGGTACGTTGAGTGGCCACGAAAGAGATCAATCCAAATAAACCGATAAAGGAAATAAAGATAATTACCCCTGCAAAAACCTTAAACAAGGCTCCCATTATTTTTTCCGTTTGGTAATAGCTGCTGATTTTATCATCCAAAAAATTAGATCCATATACATATTCGGGCAAAACATTATTCCATGTTTTTTCGATCGCCTGCATGGCAGGCAATATACTTTTACGGTCGAGTTTTATTGCAATGGTGGTATAAGATTCTTTGTCGCTATTTAAAATAATCGGTGAAATTGGCTCATGCAGGCTTCTATTGTTAAAATCTTTCACCACACCAACAATAGTTCCTTTTTTACCGTGTACACTAATGGTTTTACCTATGGCTTCGTTATAATTAACCACATTCAGCTTTTTCAGCAGGGTTTCGTTCACCACATAATCTTTAACGGTATCGGTTTTAGCTAAGCCCTTGCCCGCAATAATTTCTAAACCGAATGTTTTAAAATAATTTTCATCACCGGTTTTGGTATTGGCCTGAAAATTAGCCTGGATGGTGCTGTTATATCTGAAGTTACTTTCATTGTTAAAATCGGATGATGGAGCAGCACTACAATAACTGCTTGATAATACCCCGGGGATTTTATTGAGCTGATCCTGCAGGGTATGGTAACGGGTAATCGCCATACTATCAGAAGGCACATCAATTAAAGCTACGGCCGTTGGCACAAAACCAAGTGGTTTCTCGCGCATGTAACTCATCTGCCTCAGCACCACCAAAGTACCAATTATGAGGATAATGGTAATCGCAAACTGCACCACAACAAGGATTTTCCGCAAACTTAGGCCTGCGGCATTTGCGGTAATTTTATTTTTTATCGCCAATGCCGGACTATAGCCCGACATGACCATTGCAGGGTAAAAGCCAGCCAAAAAGCTCACCAATATCACTAAAACAAGCATAAACAAAAGTATAATGGGATGTTCAATGATGCTAAAAGAAATATGATCTTTAAACAAACTTTGCATGCCCGGCAGTGCAACTTCGGTTAAAACACAGCCTACCAGCAAAGAGAGCACTGTTATGGTTAAGGTTTCGGTTAAAAACTGAACAATCAATTGCCTGCGTAAGCTTCCCATTACTTTGCGCACACCAACTTCTTTGCCTCTGCTTACCGCTTGCGCGGTGGCCAGGTTAATGAAATTGATACAGGCAGTTAGCAATAAAAAAACACCGATAATAGCCAGTCCGTAAAGTTCTTTTTTGGAGATTACTTTGTTTGCAAAATTGCCCAGCTCTTCATTATAGTGAATATCCCTTAATGGCTGAAAACGGTGACCTTCTTTTGAAATATCGTCTTTTTGATAGTATTTGTTAATAAACTGCGGAATATTTCGATTAACATCCTCAATAGAAACACCTTCTTTTAGCAACACATAACATTCGGATGAGGAGGAAACTGATCCCCAGCTGTTTAACTCTGGCCCGGCCTGATTTTGGTAAGTTTTATAAGAAATGATAATTTTTAGCGGAAATGAGCTGTTTTCGGGTGTTTTTTCTATAATCCCGGTTACTTTAAGGTCTATTTTGTTTTTAAAGTTGATGCTTTGTCCAACGGCTTTATGCCAATCGCCAAAAAGTTTATTGGCCATTTCATCAGATAAAACAACGGTATTGGGTTGACTCAAAGATAGACGGGGATTTCCCTCCAGCCATTTAAAATCAAGGATTTCAAAAAAATCCGGATCTGCGTAATGTACATCCTCAGCAGTTTTGATACTTTCTTTTCCCAATGCATCTTTTACCTTAATAATTCCTCCACCACCCTGAATGGTTCCTACTTTATCAAATTGTTGACTAAAGTCGTTCCGCATAGCTGGCGGAAGTGGTCTGGCCGTACCAGGAGATTCAAAAAAGCTGTCAGGAGCAGTCCAGCTGGTTATTACACGGTAAATTCTGCTTTCATTTTTAAAATTCTCATCAAAACTGAGCTGATAGCGGATAAAAATAAAAATGAGGATACAACTGGCCATGCCGATAGAAAGGCCAAGGATATTGATCAGGGTATAACCTTTGTTTTTCCAAAGGTTCCGCCAGGCAATTTTCAAATTTAATTTAAACATATTGAGTGAGGTTTAGCGTAAAGCGTTTGGCTATTAGCGATAAATCTACGCTGATTGCCATACGCCATGCGCAGTTCTTTATTCATATTTAAGTGCATCAACAGCATTTGCTTTAGCTACTTTAAAAGTTTGCAGGCTAACTGTTAAAATGGCAATAACCACCGAGGTTAACAGCGCTAGTAAAAAGGGCCAAAGGTTTACCGTGATTTTATAATCATATTTTTCGAGCCATTTGGCCAGAAGGATATAGGCAACCGGGATAGCGATCAGATTAGAAATAATCACCAGTTTCATAAAATCTTTGTTCAGCAGGATCAGGATATCTGAAAGATTGGCACCCAATACTTTCCTGATGCTGATTTCCTTGCTCCGCTGCTCGGCGGTATAGAGTGCCAGACCCAACAGGCCCAGGCAGGAAATAAAAATGGCAAATCCGCCAAAAATATTCGAAAGTGAGCTCAATAACTTTTCACTACGGAGTTTTTCGGCCATGCCCTGACTAACCATTTTCACCTCTATAGGATAAGCCGGGTTTAAACTTTGGCTCACTGATTTTATTTTTTCAATAGAGGCAGAAAGCGATTGATTAGGGTTTAGTTTAAGCAAGAGTACTTTACTTGTTTTAACATTATAATAATAAACGGTTGGCTGTATTTTTGAAGCAAGCGATTCGCTCGAATAATCCTGTACCACGCCTACGACTTTAAGTGGCGGATTATCGCCCCAATGGATAATGGTACCAATAGGATTTTTTAAACCCATTATTTTAACGGCACTTTGATTGAGGAGCAGAGATGTGGAGGTATCAGCCGAAAATTTAGGATCAAAATCCCGTCCTTCAATAATTTTTACGCCTGTAGTTTTAGCAAAATCGAAACCCGTGCTCCTGTAATTGATAATCGAAACATCATTTTTAGGTTTCCCCGGCCATACAATATTACCGGTAATAGAACCACTGCTGGTAAAAGAACGGGCATATTCAGTTGAAGCCAAGATAGCCCCTGCCCTCTCCAGTTCGTTTTTAAAGGTTTTTAGTTTTTCGGGTTTTGTCCATTCCCCTTCCAGGTCGATCTGTGCCAATGCCGTTTCATCAAAACCCAAAGGTTTATTTTTAAGGTGCTGGATTTGGCTGTAAATTACAATTGCCGAAATAATCATACATATAGAAAGACTAAACTGTACCACCACCAGGGTTTTACGGATGGATAATGAACCTGTTGAACCTTTAAATCCCTTAAGCACTTTTACCGGAATAAAAGATGACAGGTAAAATGCAGGATAACTTCCCGCCAGCAAGCCAGTAATCAAAACCATAGCAAGCAATACCGCCCAAAAACCGGTTGAAGCATAATTGATTTTGATCGAAATATCGAGCAGGTTGTTAAAATATGGCAATGAAACCTCGAGTAACGTGAAAGCAATTAACATGGCTAAAAACGACAACAGGAATGATTCTACCATAAACTGCCCCATAATGGTATTGCGGGTAGATCCTAAAGCTTTCCGCACCCCTACTTCTCTTGCCCGTTTTTCAGATTTGGCGGTAGAAAGGTTCATGTAATTGATGCAGGCTATAAAAAGCACACAGATAGCCAGAAAAACGAATAACCTTAACTGATCTATTTTACCGCCAACCACTTTTCCGTTATCAAAATCATCATACAGGTGAAGTTTGCTCAAAGGAAAAAGAAAAGGCTCATAAGTCATTTCTTTTAAATCAGGCTCTTTATCTACAATAAAATGTTTTAGAGCGGCATTTGTGGCCTCCTGTGAAGCATTATCTTTAAGCTGAAATAAGGTTAAACAGGTAATGGCGCCCCAACTATTTTCTTTTTCAGAAGGATTTTCCTGTTCAAAAAAAGCCCAGGGCTGCAACACATCGTATTGCATACTCTGGTTTTTGGGAAGGTCTTCTATAACGGCCGTTACTTTTAAACTGATCCTGTTATCATATTTGATGCTTTGTCCGATCGGGTTCTCCCCGCCAAATAGTTTTTTGGCAGTAGATTGACTGATCAACACGTTATTCGGTTCGCTTAAAGCCGTATTTGGATCTCCATAGATGAATTTGTGATCGAGGATCTTTAAAAAATCCGGATCAACATTCATCCCTGAAAGTTTAAAATTATGCTGATTACGGCTGAATAATTTCTCTCCGTTATTCATTGACATGCGGGCTGCACTTTTAATACCCGGCAGTTCTGAAGCGCCGGCTTTGGCTAGTTTATTCGGAACCGCCATGGTAGTAGCCAGTTTGCCGTTAAACTTTAAATTTAATGCAGCAATATATACCTTATCAGCATTTTTATAGTGTTTATCGAAGCTCCATTCGTAATAAACGTACAATAGCAACATCAGGCAACAGGCCATGCCAATTGCCAATCCACCAACGTTGATCAAGGTAAAGCCTTTGTTCTTCCAAAGGTTACGCAGGGCTATTTTAAAGTTGAGTCTGAACATATTTTTGAGGTTGAAGGTTGAAAGGTTAAAGGTTGGAAGGTTATAGCGCTTGGCGTTTGGCGGTAAGCGATAACTCTACGCTGATCGCCAAACGCTAACCGCATAGCTTATTCATATTTAAGTGCATCAACAGGATTTGCATGAGCTGTTTTATAAGCCTGGAAACTTACGGTAATTAATGCCATCAATAGGGTTCCCAATCCGGCAAGTGGCATAATCCACCACGATATTTCGGTATGGAATTCGAATTTCATCAGCCATTTATTCATTAAAAAGTAACTTAAAGGGATTGCGATAATGATGGAGACTACAATCATCTTTACAAAAGAGAAGGATAACAACTGCATCAGGTTGAATAAGGAAGCACCCAATACCTTACGCACCCCAAATTCTTTTGTCCGCTGCTCGGCGCTATAGGCCACCAGACCAAATAATCCTAAACAGGAAACGAAAATCGCCAGTCCGCCGAAAAGGTTAGACAAAATACCCAAAGTTTTTTCGGCATTGTATTTTTCAGCGTATACGTTATTTAAAAAATTAATCTCCAATGGATAAGCTGGATTTAAAGCTTTTGTAATCCTGCTGATGGTTTCCATATTACTTTGAATACTGTTATTTTCATTTAAACGCATGGTGATGTTTCCCGTTTGTTTCTTATCAAAAAACACCACCATCGGGTTATTCGATTTATAAGGCGAATCCCAAACATAATCGTCAAAAACACCTATGATATTAAATTTATCACCATTAATGGTAACTGTTTTACCTACCGGATTTTTATAACTGAAAATCTTAACTGCCGAAGCGCTGACCATCACCGCACTGGTATCTGATGCAAATTTTTCTGAAAAGTCCCTTCCACTGGTTAATTTGATACCATTGGTTTTGGTAAAATCGTAAGTGGTGATTACCTGGTTGAACATTTGGTTTGTAGCTTTCAACATTCCTTCCCATTCTATGCCTGAAAAGTTGCGGCCATGATGTGATAAGCTCACCGACGATTGGAACATCGAAGTAACCGCACCCGATTTTAACAACTCCGAACGCAGCAATTCATATTTCGCTTTCAACTCACCGTCCTGCGGCATTTCTACAAGGGCGTTTACATCAAATCCTACAGGCCTGTTTTTAATGTATTGAATCTGCTTGTAGATCACCAAAGTGGAAATAATGAGAATTATTGCAAAACAGAACTGCCCTACCACCAATACCTGCCTTAAACTAACCGAAAAGAAAGCTTTTGATTTAATTTTTCTTTTTAAGGTTTGGATGGGATTAAAAGAGGAGAGGTAAAATGCAGGATAACTGCCAGCAATTAAACCCGTAGCAAAAACAATCCCTAAAATACCGATCCAACTGCTGCCATTGAAATAGGATATATCCAGCTTTATATTCAGCAGATTGTTAAAGGTTGGCAAAAATATTTCGAGGATGGCAACAGCGAAAACCACCGCAATAAAGGTCAGCATCATCGATTCGGTTAAGAATTGAATGATCAGTGAAGCTCTGTTGGCGCCAATCGTTTTTTTGATGCCTACCTCTTTTGCACGCTTTTCTGATTTGGCTGTAGCCATGTTCATAAAATTGATACAGGCGATCAACAAGATGCCAAAGGCCAATCCTACAAACAAATAAATCTGTTCAATTGCACCGCCAATACTTTTACCATCCACAAACTGGCCGTATAAATGCAATTTTGCCAAAGGGTATAATACCTGCGATTGCTGGTTACTGGTGTTATTTTTTTTCTCGATCTGATCTATTTTTTGATTGACCAGTTCTAAATTTACCCCGCTTTTTAACATTACGAGTGTAATAAAGCTGAAATTGCTCCAGTTAAGATTTTTGGCGCTTTGATCAACCGTTTCATAAAAAGCCCAGGGCATAAGGTAATCGAATTTGTTTGAGCTATTATCAGGCTGATCTTTAATTACTCCGGTAATATTCAGATCGAAACGATCTTTAAAACGTACGATCTTATTTAGTACATCAGTTGTTCCGAATAATACTTTAGCAGTAGATTCAGTTAAAATAACCGAATTTGGAGAATTTAAGGCGGTATTGGCATTTCCCTGGATAAACGTGTAATCGTACATTTTCAGGATATCCGGCTCTGCAAATTTGGATTGACGCTTAAAAGCGTTCTGTCCGTTGGCAATTAAATTTTTGCCTCCGTAATCCATCCTGGCCATATACCTCAATTCGGGCAGCGCCTGCTTAATTGCCGGACCAAAAGCAGTGGTTGAACCTTCAAAAGTTCCTGAAATTTTACCATTATCACCTGGAATATTAGTCATGGTAGTATAAACATCAGCCGAGTTTTTGGCTTGTTTATCAAAATTCCATTCGTAGGTTACGTACAGCAGCAAAGTTAAACAAGCTGCCAAACCAATGGCCAGCCCAATTACATTAATAAAAGAGCTTACCTTGTTTTTCCAAAGGTTGCGCAGTGCAATTTTTAAGTTTAATCTGAACATCGTAAGGTTAACTATATAAATTGTTAAATTGGTTTATTGTTAAATTGCTAACTGAAAACTGCCAACCGGATTACTCGTATTTAAGTGCATCTATCGGGTTTGCCTTCGCTACTTTAACCGATTGCACACTTACAGTAAGTATTGCTATAATAACCGACAGGCTTATGGCGGCAATAAACGGTAAGGCAGAAACGGAAATGCGGTATTCGTAGCCCGAAAGCCATTTATTGATGATGATATAAGCCAACGGAAATGCGATAAGGTTGGCAATGGCAACCAGTTTTATAAAATCTTTATTTAATAAGGTAAGGATGTTGGCTGTACTGGCCCCTAAAACTTTACGGATGCTGATTTCTTTTTTACGCTGCTCAGCCATAAATAAGGCTAATCCTAACAAACCTAAACAGGAAATAAAAATAGCGAAGCCTCCAAACCAGTTAGAAAGCGTTCCTAAAAGTTTTTCGTTCCTGAATTTTAATTCAAAATTATCATCAACAAACCTTATCGTGGCCGGGTAAGCGGGATTTAATCTCTTTGCTGTTTCGCTGATCTGGTTAACAGATGAGGTGATGTTGTTTTTATCGTTTAAACGCATAATAATAGTGGTAACATTATTAGGATTTTGCGCAATTAGCAACGGGGTCGCTTTCTGATATGGCGATTCCATTACATAATCTTTAAGCACACCAATAATCCTTACCGGCTGTCCCCATTCAATCATTTTACCTACAGGATCTTTCATACCCATCACCTTAACCAATGCCTCATTAACCAGAACATTTGCGGTATCTACAAAATCTTTAGAAAAGTCTCTCCCCTTTAAAATTTCCATGCCTGTCGTTTTGGTAAGGTCGAGATTGGTAAACCTAAAGTTGACCAGAATTTTATCTTTCTGGTTTTTGCCCGGCCAGTTAATTCCATAAGTATTGTTTCCTCCACCGGTTAACGACAAACTGTATTCAGTAAAAGCGGTTATGGCACCCGATTTAAGCAATTCATCTTTCAGGATTTCGCGTTTTTCTTTTTTAGAGAATTCACCTTCTGTAGAAATCTGTACCAGGTTTGCCTTATTGTAACCAATAGGTTTATTTTTAATATAATTTAACTGTTGATAAATCACTGCAGTACAAACGATTAAACAGGCTGCAAATACAAATTGAAAAATCACCAGGAACTTACGGATGGACAATGAAGATCCCCCAGAAAGTTTAAATCCTTTTAAAACTTTAACAGGATCGAAAGAAGAAAGGTAAAAAGCAGGGTAACTTCCGGCAATTACTGCAGTTAATAGGGTTAAACCTAAAAATACCGACCAAAATTTATAATCTTTATAATCTATCCCCAGGGTAATGCCCAATAAATTGTTAAAATATGGCAGACTTACCTCAATTAAAACAAAAGCCACGAGCATACTCAGGGTGGTTAATAAAACTGATTCGAACATGAACTGGCCTACCAGGTTATTTCGCGAAGAACCGATGGCTTTACGCACACCAACCTCACGCGCTCTTTTTTCTGATTTGGCGGTAGAAAGGTTCATGAAATTAACGCAGGCAATTAAAAGAATGCAAAAAGCCAAAAGAAAAAATATCCTGAGCTGATCTATCCTTCCGCCAACATTTTTGCCATTTTCAAATTTATCGTACAAATGCCATTTAGAAAGCGGGTGCATAAAAGGTTCACCATTTACCTCTTTATCATGTGCCTTAATCATACCAGTCAATTGGTTATTGGCCTGGCTGAATAATGAATTGTTCTGAAGCTGCATAAATATCATACAATAATTATTGCCCCAGCCACTGTTTTTGGTCCACGGATTTAATTTATCATACAATTTCCACGACATGATATAATCCAGTTCCAAGGTCGAATTTTTTGGACGATCTGCAATAACACCTTCTACTTTCAAACTCTCCTTGTTATCAAGTTTAACCACTTTGTTAAGCGGATCTTCATTACCAAAAAGGTTTTTAGCCAATGTTTCTGTCAGAATTACCCCATCTACGCTGTTTAAAAAAGTATTCGGATTGCCTTTCAACACCTTATAATCGAACATCTTAAGAAAATCGGAATCACCAAAAACGGCGTTCAATTTAAAATTGTTCTGATTGTAGGATAAAAGCATTGGCTCAGGGTAAGATAAACGGCTTACCTTTGCTACACCAGGAACTTTCTCTTTAATTTCGTTTCTCAACTGACCTGGAAAGGCCATAAAACTAAAAGTCTCCGAAGCGGTTTTCTGGTTATTGTAAAGCACATAAGTTTTATCATAATCTGTAAATTGCTTATCGTAGCCATATTCGTAGGCTACATACAATAGTAAAATCATACAACTGGCCAAGCCAATGGCCAATCCGCCCAGATTGATCAGGGTGAAGCCTTTATTTCGCCACAGGTTGCGTAATGCTATTTTGAGGTTGAGTTTGAACATATTTGTGAGGTTTAGCTTAAAGCGTTTGGCGGTTAGCGATAAATCGACGCTGATCGCCAAACGCTTTACGCAAGTTTATTCGTATTTAAGTGCATCAATTGGGTTTGCTTTTGCCACTTTAACGGACTGTACACTAACGGTAAGTATGGCAATGAGTACTGACAAAGCAATGGCTACGATAAATGGCAATACTGATATAGCGATGCGGTATTCGAAAGATGAAAGCCATTTGTTTACAATGATATAGGCTAATGGGAACGCTATGAGATTAGCTATGGCTACCAATTTTATAAAATCTTTATTCAGCAACACGAGGATATTGCCGGTGCTGGCACCTAAAACCTTACGGATGCTGATTTCTTTTTTGCGTTGCTCTGCCATAAAAAGTGCCAGGCCTAATAATCCTAAACAAGAAATAAAAATGGCGAAACCACCAAACCAGTTTGAAAGTGAGCCTAAAAGTTTTTCATTTTTAAATTTCACTTCAAAAGATTCGTTCACAAATTTGCGGTTAACAGGATAATTAGGTTCCATCTGTTTTACCAACTCGTCAATTTTGGCCAGCGATGTGCTGATGTTTTGATTTGGATTTAAACGCGCTATAATAACCCGCGCATCGTACTTTCCATTTACCCTAAAAATCATCGGAGATACTTTTTGGTAAACACTTTCTACCACAAAATCTTTAACAATACCAACTATAGTTAGCTTCTTATCTCCCCAGAAAGTAATTACTTTGCCAATTGGATTTTTTAACTGCATCATTCTCACAGCCGCTTCGTTTAACAACACGCTGGCTGTATCATTAGGAAATTTCGCAGAAAATTCCCTGCCACTAATCATTTTAGTACCAATAGTTTCAACAAAATCATACCCTATCGTTCTATGGTTAAAAGAAATTTTCTCGTTCGGATTTTTACCTTCCCAATCTATGCCCGTTGTATTATCTCCACCTTCAGTAAAATCTGTACTAAAAGAAGTAACATGAGTTGTTGCACCAGCTGCTATGAATTGTGTTTTAAGCAATTCTAACTTAGCAGCATCATTCATTCTGCCAACTACAGCTATCTGAATTAAATTGGATTGATCGTAACCAACAGGCTTGTTTTTAATATAGTTAAGTTGCTGATAAATTACTGCTGTACAGATAATTAAACATGCAGCAAAAACAAACTGGCCAACCACCAATACTTTCCTCACCGAAGTGGATGAATCTGTTTTAAGGGTGAAACCTTTCAACACTTTAATTGGCTCGAAAGAAGATAAATAAAGTGCCGGATAACTACCCGCAATTAATCCGGTTAAAATCATTAGCCCCACTAATGTTAACCAAAACAGGCTGTTATGATAATCTATTGTTAATTTAATATCTAACAAACTATTAAAATATGGCAAACTAACCTCAATTAAAATAAAGGCGAAAACTGTGGCAATAAATGTGATAAGCAGGGATTCTAAAAAAAACTGATTAATTAACGATTTACGTGTTGATCCGATGGCTTTACGAACGCCAACTTCTTTTGCCCTGCGCTCGGACCGTGCTGTAGATAAATTCATAAAATTTACACAGGCAATTAGCAAGATGCAAAAGGCAAGCAATAAAAATATTTTAAGCTGATCTATTTTTCCACCTACCGATTTACCGTTTTGAAAATCATCGTATAAATGCCATTTGGTTAAAGGATGTAATAAAGCTACTGATGTATTATCTTTTTGATTGCGTTTGTAAATGCCGTGCATCAAATCATTTGCAGTAGTGAAAAAGTTATTATCCTTTAACTGAACAAGTGTTAAACACATGTTGTTGCCCCAATTGCCTTCCTTTATCCAGGGTTGACGCTTTTCGAACAATGTCCAGGGCATAATACATTCAAAAATTAAGCTGCTATTTGCAGGGGCATCTTCTATTACCGCTTCTACTTTTAATATCTCCTGGTTTTCGAGCTTTACTGTCTTATTAATCGGGTCTTCTTTTCCAAATAATTTTGTTGCGAAAGACCTGGTCAGAATAATGGTATTAACATCTTTTAAAACTGTGGCCGCATTACCCTCAAGAAATTTATAATCCAATATTTTAATAAAATTCTGATCGGCATATACGGCATCGCTATTGATTTTATTGTCGCCAACGGTAATGAGTTGCTTTCCCGGGTAAGTAGTGTGAGAGGCATATTTAACTCCAGGGATTTTTTCCTGTACTTCTTTAGCCATTACATTTGGTGTCCAGGCCCAGCTAAAAGTTTTACCACTTGCCTCCATGTTTTGATAAACTACATAAGTTTTATCATGATTGGAGAATTGTTTATCGTAGCTCCACTCGTAAGCAACATAGAGCAATAAAACCATACAACTGGCCAGGCCAATGGCCAATCCCCCAATATTAATTAAGGAGAAGCCCTTGTTTTTCCAAAGGTTGCGTAAGGCTATTTTAAGGTTTAATTTGAACATATTATTGAGGTTGAAGGTATGAGGTGTAAGGCTTAAGGTCAGGGCGCATAAACCATACGCTTTACCTCTTACCTTTTTTGTTGCCTGTCCCAAATCTCCCCATCCAGGAAGATTATTGGGCGGCTATCATTAACTAAACTAAAATCTTTTTTATAAGGTGTAAGGTTTAGGGCTGAGGGTTTAAGGTGGATTAACCTTACGCCTTAAACCTTCCACCTTAGGCCTTTATATCAGCTCTTCGTTCCTGCTTTTGTTGATCTTTTCAGAAATCACATGACCATCTTTCAGGTTAATGATCCGGTTAGAAAAACTCGCATCGTGGCTCGAGTGGGTTACCATTACGATGGTGGTTCCGGTTTCGTTCAGTTCGCAGAGCAGTTCCATTACTTCATTACCGTGTGAGCTATCTAAATTTCCGGTAGGTTCATCGGCCAAAACCAGTTTAGGTTTGGTAACCAGGGCCCTCGCTACGGCTACACGCTGCTGCTGCCCTCCCGATAACTGTTGTGGAAAGTGCCCGCTACGGTTTACAATGTTCATCCTTTGGATGATTTCATTTACCAGTTTTTTACGTTCACCAGCTGCCACTTTATTATAGATTAACGGCAGTTCGATGTTTTCGAAAACCGTTAACTCATCAATCAGGTTAAAATTCTGGAAAACGAAACCCATGTTCCGCTTACGGAAATTGGAACGTTCTCTATCGTTTAACGTTAAAAGCTCTGTATCGATAAATTTATAACTTCCACTTTCGGGCTTGTCTAATAAACCCATTACATTTAATAAGGTAGATTTTCCGCAGCCTGACGGGCCCATAATGGAAACAAATTCGCCTGCTGCCACATGAAGGTTAATTCCGTTAAGTGCAGTGGTTTCTACCTCTTCAGTTTTGTAAACTTTTTCCAGATTTTCTATTTTAATCATCGTATCAAGTGTTTTTCTAGTGCTATATCTAGTATTTAGTATCAGGTATCAAGACCTGATTATATTATTGGTTAACTTTACTACCCATTTTTAACAAACTCCAAACTCCAAACTCCAAACTCCAAACTCCAAACTCCAAACTCCAAACTCCAAACTCCAAACTTATTTATTTATCACCACCTGATCGTACTGGTTAAACTGATCATAAGATGAAGTAATTACTTCGTCGCCTTTTTGCAAACCGTCTAATATTTCGTAGTAGAGGTAATTTTTTCGGCCAATTTTTACGTTTTTCTTAATTGCCTTGCCATTATTCACCACAAATACCCATGAGCCGCCCGTACTTTGGAAAAATTGTCCCTGAGCCAAAAGCAACGATTTGCTGTTATCCGATAAGGTTAACTTGGTCTGTAATGATAAACCACGGCGTAAACCTTCAGGTGCAGGGCCTTTAAACACCATTTCTACCTGAAACTGACCCGCAGTAACCTCCGGAATTACCTTGCTCACTGTTAGGTTATAGGTTTTGCCGTTAAATTCACAATTAGCTGTCTGTCCTTCTTTTACCCTGTTGATATAATATTCATCAACACCAGCCTGAAGTTTATACCCTTGTAAAACATCAATTTTACCGATCATTTCGTTAGAATTGTATGATTTACCAATTACAGGATCGTAAGACGATAATTTACCAGAAACAGGAGCTTTAATCGTCATATTCTCGATGTTTTTACGGATCATTTCCAAACTTTCGTTCATCTGCCCCATCGACTGATCGATTTGTGACAACTGCATTTTTCGGCTCTGGTTTTCTTGTTTAATCGCCTGACGCACAATTTTTAATTTACCCTGGTAATATTCGTAATCCTGACTCGATTTGTTAAATTCCTGTAGCGTAATTACTTTTTTTGCAAATAACGAACTATCTAATCTATATTGGCGTGTTGCTGTTCTCAAACTGTTTTCTACATCCAAAACATCCTGATTTAACACTCTTTGATTTTGCTCTAAATCCAATCTCGATTTGCGCAACTGGTTAATCTGCTCGGTAGCAGCAGTTTGACTTGAAGTATAACTCAACATCGCATTTGAATTGGAGATTCTTAACAATGGCGTTCCTTTTACAACCGAAGCACCGTTTTCAGTAAAAATTTCGGCTACCGTACCGCCTTCTGATGAACTTACAATTACCGAAGTTAAGGGAACTACACTGGCATTTAATAAAACTACATCTTCAAAATCGCCATATTCTACTTTACTAATGGTTAACTTATCCGCATCGGCGCTATAAACTTTTTTAAGGGATAAAGTATAGCCATAAATTACAACTGCTACGAAAGCAATTGTACCACCAATAATAATTAAGGTTTTAGTGCTAAATCTTTTTTTCTCTATTTTCTTATCCATGTGTTCGGTTGTACTGTTCGGTTTCCTTTATGCCAAGCTTGTGCCAAAAGCTAAAAACACAATTAAATAACTGAAAATCAGAAGATTAAAAGTTTTTATTATTTTTACCTGTTCATTATCGGACAGTTGATGTGCGGGAGCGGACAGTTTTATTACTTTAGCGCATCAAATTTAAATTTATGTTAGACGCCACAGTTTTAATTATCGACGACGATGACGATATCCTGCTTAGTGCCCGTTTGTTTCTAAAACAGCAGGTTAAGCAGGTAATTACCTGTAAATCGCCTAAAGAGATCAATGTTTTACTGAGTAAAAATGAAGTAGATATCATCCTGCTTGATATGAACTATCAAAAAGGTGCAAGCGACGGTCGTGAGGGATTATATTGGCTCGAACACATTTTATCCATTGATAAAGATTATGTGGTAATCTTAATGACTGCCTTTGGAAACGTAGAACTGGCGGTTAAAGCGATAAAAAAGGGAGCCACCGATTTTATTTTAAAGCCATGGGAAAATGAAAAGCTTTTCGCTACCATTTCTGCCGCCTCAAAACTCCGCGAATCGACCAGAAAAGTTAAAAAGCTCGAAAAAATACATTCTTCCTTACAAAAGGATCTTACGCGTGGTTTTGAGAATATTGTAGGTCAGGCTGATGGCATAAAACACTTACAGGCCACTTTGATTAAAGTTGCACCTACAGATGCAAATGTGTTAATTTTAGGCGAAAATGGCACCGGAAAACAGGTTTTTGCTTATGAAATCCACGGAAACTCACAGCGCAAAAACCAGGTTTTCATGCATGTTGATTTAGGTTCATTAAACGAGAATTTATTTGAAAGTGAGCTTTTCGGCTATGCCAAAGGCGCTTTTACCGATGCAAAAGAGGATAAACCCGGACGTTTCGAACTGGCAGATGGTGGAACAATTTTTTTAGATGAGATTGGAAATTTAACGCTCCCACTTCAGGCCAAATTATTAAGCGTTTTACAGAACCGTACAGTTACCCGTTTGGGCGAAAGCAAAGAACGTAAGGTAAATGTTCGCTTAATCACTGCCACCAACATGCCACTAAATGAAATGGTAGCAAAAAATACGTTTCGGCAGGATTTACTTTTCCGCATCAATACTGTGGAACTCCTGCTACCACCATTACGCAAACGCGGAACCGATATTTTATTGCTTGCGAATCATTTTATGCAGGTTTTCAGTTCAAAATACCACAAAGAAATCCGTAAATTAAGTCATAAAGCAGAGGATGTGCTTTTAAATTATAAATGGCCCGGCAACGTGCGCGAGTTGCAACATGTTTTAGAACGTGCAGTGATTATGAGCGATGGAAACGAAATTTCGGAAGATGATTTACAGTTGAGTCCGCAGCGTTTTGCACAGAACAATACAATGCCCGACGAAATGGCGCTCGAGGATATGGAGAAAATGATGGTGCAAAAAGCCATCGATAAGCACAAAGGAAACATATCAAAAGCCGCCGCCGAACTGGGTTTAACCCGCGCTGCACTTTACAGAAGAATCGAAAAATTTGGAATCTGAGAAAGGTAGAAGGCATAAGGTTGAAGGCGGAAGGTCAAAATTTCCCTCATCAACCTTAACCCTTTTACCTTAAAACCTTCTACCTTAAAACATGTTCTACCAACGCTTTACCTTCCGTTTAATATTCCGCCTGCTGATCATCAATCTGCTGGGCTACCTCCTGTTTTACCTCATCAAAAATACTCAGCTCTGGTTTACCATTATCGGTGTTGCATTGATTTTATTGGGGACCATTATTTCGCTTTACTATTACATCAATCAAATCCGGTCGGATATTAATCGTTTCATTTTAGCAGTAAAAACACGCGATCATACCTTAAATTTCACAAACAAAGTAACCAAAGGCAGTTTTCCTGAATTATATGAGTCGTTTAGTGACATTTTACTGGTGCATAAACAGATCAGGTTAGAACAGGAAGCCATGTTTCAGCTGATCAAAACCATTTTGGAACAGGTTCCGGTTGGTGTAATCGTGGTAAACAATACAGCAAAAGAGAGAGATGAGGAAATTGCCTTTTTCAACCAGGCTGCATCAAACCTTTTGGGTGTACCTGCTTATAAGTACTGGCATCGGTTAAAACAGCATCTCCCCGCATTTGGAACTGAAATAGAGCAGATTTTAACGGGCGGAAAGCGTTTTCTTGAACTAAAAATCCAGGATAAACTGATCCAGTTATCAACAGAAGTAATTCCCTTAAACCTTTACGGTAAGAATTATACCATCATCAGTTTCCAGAATATTAAAGATGAAATTGAGCAAAAAGAAACTGAAGCATGGAACAGGTTAATTGGCGTTATTTCGCACGAAATTTTAAATTCCATCACCCCTATCAGTTCACTATCAGATACGATCAATAAAATGGTAACCGATAAAAAGAATTTGACCGAGGATGAAATGGATGACCTTAAAACAGCTTTACAAACTATTCAAAGGCGTTCTTCGGGTTTATTGGATTTTGTTAAAGATTACCGCTTAATTGCCGAGCTGCCAACACCAAACCTCGAATCGCACACCATTGGCGAAATATTAAAGCACATTAAAGTTTTAATGCAGCCATTTGCCAAGGTTAAAAATGTGGTGCTGGATGTAGAACAGACTTCATCAAAAATAACTGTACAGCTTGACCTGAAATTAGTAGAGCAAGTACTGATCAACCTCATCACCAATAGCATTTATGCAGTCGAAAATAAGGAAATGCCCTATATCAATGTAAATTACCGTTTAGAAAACACCAAACTTTATATCGATGTTACCGATAACGGAAAAGGAATCGAGGCGGCAGATTTAGAGAAAATTTTCGTTCCGTTTTACACCACCAGGAAAAATGGATCGGGCATTGGATTAACGATAAGCCGCAATATTATGAAGATGCATAGGGGCAGTATCGAAGTAATTTCTACTCCTGAAAGTGGTACTACTTTTACATTGGTATTTAACTACGTTTAATCATTTGAATGTATTTTTGGCCTAAAAAACCAAACAAAACCAGTTTGATATGCTTTTAAAGATGTGGATACATCAAATACAAGCATGAAGACAGTTATAATATCGAACAGACTACCCGTTAAAATCATCGAAGAGAACGACGAATACACGTTTATTCCCAGCGAGGGCGGCCTTGCCACCGGACTGGGCGACGTATACAAATCAGGCAACTCCATCTGGATAGGATGGCCCGGAATCGAGGTTCCTGAAGAACGTCAAGAAGAAGTTACACAAAAACTCGCCGAATTAAACCTCTATCCGGTTTTCCTCACCCAAAACGAAATCAATTTATATTACGAAGGTTTCTCAAACGAAGTATTATGGCCCGTATTTCATTATGTGGTTACTTATGCCCATTTTGAACAGAGTTATTGGGACTGTTATAAATCAGTAAACGAAAAATTTGCAAAACGTGCCATGCAGGTACTGCAGAGAAAAGACAAAATCTGGATCCAGGATTATCAGTTGCTCCTTTTGCCCGGCATTTTAAGAGAAAAACTACCCAACGCCACCATCGGCTTTTTTCAACATATTCCCTTCCCTTCTTATGAAATATTCAGGTTAATCCCCTGGCGGGAAGAGATTCTAAACGGATTGATCGGTGCCGATTTAATCGGTTTCCACACTTATGATGATGTACGCCATTTTATCAGCACGGCAACACGTTTACTTCCGGTAAATTCATCCTCAAACGTACTCAATAGCAATGAAAGGCAGATTGTAGTAGAAGCTTTCCCTATGGGGATTGATTATGATAAATTTTCAGACTTAACCGCTACCGAAAAAGTAAAAAAAGAAATTGATTATTTCAGGACCGGAAAAGAAGAGATGAAAGTAATCCTTTCTATCGACCGGCTGGATTATAGCAAAGGCATTTTGGAAAGATTAAAAGCTTTAGAACTTTTGCTTCAGGCCCATCCCGAATATATTGGTAAAATAGAACTTTTTATGATCGTGGTACCTTCCCGCGATACGGTACCTCAATATAGTGAACTAAGAGATCAGATTGATCAGTTTGTAGGTAATTTAAATGCACGTTATCGCTCTATCAACTGGATCCCGGTCAATTATTTTTACCGCTCCTTCCCTATTGAGGTATTATCGGCACTTTACGCTACCGCTGATATCTGTTTGGTTACGCCAATGCGTGACGGCATGAACCTGGTAAGCAAGGAATATATTGCCAGCAGGAACAATAATGACGGCGTGCTCATATTAAGCGAAATGGCCGGTGCTTCTAAAGAATTAACCGATGCTGTAATAGTTAATCCGAACAACCTTGGCGACATTATGGAAGCCATTGTAACTGCACTAAAAATGCCTTTGGATGAGCAACAGCAACGCATGAAAGCCATGCGTGCAATTGTAGAAAAATTCAATGTAAAACATTGGGTAAACAATTTTATTTTAAGATTAAACGAAGTGAAAGATTCTCAAAAATCGTTACTAACGAAACATGCAGTAAATACCATTAATGAAGTAATTGCTGCAAAATATGCCAAAACAACAGATCGTGTGCTGTTTTTGGATTATGATGGTACACTGGTAGATTTTACCGGAAATATTGATGATGCCTCTCCGGATGATGAACTTTACGATTTACTAGAAAACCTGACCATTGATAACGCCAATAAAGTGGTAATTATCAGCGGAAGGAGACACGAAACCCTGGAACAGTGGTTTGGCCATTTAAAAGTAGACCTGATTGCCGAGCACGGTGCCTGGCAAAAATCTTACGGGGAGAAATGGAACAGCTTGCCACTACTCACCGATCAATGGAAACAGGAAATAAAAACCTTGTTAGATACTTATACCGACCGTACGCCGGGATCATTTATTGAAGAAAAAAGTTATTCTTTAGTTTGGCATTACCGCAAGGCGGAAGAAGGTTTGGGCGATTTAAGGGCCAATGAAATTATCAGCCACATGAAAATCCTTGCGGCAGATAAAGGCCTGCAATTAATGCCAGGCAACAAAGTAATTGAGTTTAAAAACATGGAGGTGAATAAAGGCAAAGCCGCTTTAAACTGGTTATATGATAAAAATCCTGATTTTATCCTTGCCTTAGGTGATGACCATACCGACGAAGATATTTTCAGGGCCTTGCCAGATGATGCTTTTACCATTAAGGTTGGCAATAATATTTCTGAAGCGAAGTATTATTTAAACGATTTTAAGGAAGTAAGAAAGTTGCTTTGGAGTTTGGTAAAGGAAGAATTTGTAGAGCGGGGTTAGTTTTTTTAACACCAAGGTCTGTGTCCCCACAAACCTTTTTTATAATAGCTTTGACAACTTTAATATGCGTGGTGCGTGTTAAAGTTGTCAAAGCATTTATCTACGATCTTACAAAAATATAGGTCTATCCAGTTTAATTGCAATACGGTAGGCTGCATTCATTAATCCAACATGGCTATAGGCCTGCGGAAAATTTCCCCACTGACTGCCAGTTTTCGCATCAACATCTTCACTGAATAAAAGCAGGTGGTTACAATATTTAATGATGTTTTCAAATTCCTTAATCGCTTCATCAGTCCGGCCTACACAGGCTAAAGCTTCCACATACCAGAATGCGCAGATCAGGAATGTTGTTTTCGGCTTTCCAAAATCATCGGCATGCAGGTAACGGTAGAAAAGGCCATCTTCGGTTTTCAATTCCTTTTCTAAAGCAATTAAGTGATCTTTTGCACGGTCTGAAGCCGGATCCAGGTAGTTCATCATAATCAATTGCAAAGTACTTGCATCTAAATGCGGACTTCCAACGGCATTGGTATAAACTTTTCTTTCCGGATCATAACAAGCTTCGATATGTGCCGCAGCTTTATCAATTAACACTTGAGCACGTTTTTCGAAATCTTGATTACCAATTGTCTTGGCCATTTTCAAGGCCGCCTGAGCGCCAGCCCATTGAAATAAGTTACTATAGCAATGCACATTGGCAATATTCCTGAATTCCCAGATACCAGCATCCTTTTCATCAATGGTTCGTTCAATTTTAGAAAGCACACTTTCAATCCATTTTATTGAATCGCTACGTTCAGAGAATACGAAACGGTGATCGGTATAAAGGGGCAACATTGAAATTAAAACCTGACCGTAAATATCATTCTGGATGTGTTCATAAGCCTGATTTCCAATTCTGATGGGCTGTTCGCCTTTATATCCTTCCAGATGATCTAGAGTTCGCTCGGTAATTTCCCTTTCACCTGCGATGCCATATAGCGGTTGGTACCGCGTATCTTCAGCATGAGAAATATCAGACAGGTAATTAAAATACTTCTCCATTTCTTCAAAATGCCCGATGTGGTTTAACGAGGTTAACACGTAGTGCGAATCGCGCAACCAGCAATAACGGTAATCCCAGTTTCGCGTGCTACCTGGCGATTCCGGCAAACTTGTGGTACTGGCGGCAATAATTGCCCCGGTATCTTCGTATTGGTGAATTTTTAAAACCAACGCCGATCGGATGACAAAAGGTTGATAAAATCCTGCTATAGAGGAGTGTTTGATCCATAACCGCCAGTAAGCAACAGTTTCGCGAAGAAAATTTTCGGCTGTACTCACTACAGGCGCTTCAAGGTTTTGTCCATAAGTCATAATGAGGTATTTCGCCTCATTTAGCACGAAGGCCTTTTCATCGATGATATAAGTTAGCGATACATTACTGCTTAAGCGGATATTTTCATCACAGCCTAAATAATCGATGTGATTACTACCCCTGATCGATTTCATTTTACCTTTCCCATAATCGCAAACCGGCTCACATTTGATGGTAATGCGCGGATTGCCTTCTAAAGGTTCAATCTTTCTGATAAACATTAAAGGCTTAAAATAGCGTTCGTAAAGGTGAAAACGAGGTGCAAAATCGGTAATGCGATATTTTCCGTCTTCGGCAGTAATTTCTGTCCTTAAAACATTGGTATTTTCGATATAATATTGGTCAGAGGTAAATTCACCTTGGGGTAAAATCGAAAACTCGCCTCCTTTTTTCTTGTCCAGTAAACTCCCAAAAACAAACGGACTATCGAAACGTGGCCAGCAAAGCCATGAGATATCAGTATTTTTATTTACGTGTGCAATGAAAGCGCAATTTCCTATAATTCCTGTTTGATAAAGGTGCTGTTCGGCCATAAGCTAATTTTTGTTTATTTTACTAACAAGCTTATGGGGAAAATGTTGGGTAGAAAACAAAAAAGACCTCGCAGGCTTTGAAAACCTGCGGGGTCTGGAAAGAAAATTGTGTTTGCTTTTTGGAAATGTAGGGTTCTGTGTTAATGGCGGCCAATAGTCCTGCTATCGCTTCAAGTCCTCACTCGTACCTCGCTCCGGGCTTTCTGCTTTATCAGGTTTATTGACAAAGGTTCTGCCCAAGTTAATCAAAGACTGAATCTATTTTTAAGTAGTGTATTTTGCGTTAGGGATTGTAAGGGTTCAGTGCCGATTCTTCATCGGCACCGGAGCAAAGCGCAGCCCTGAAAAGCCCGCCCCTTTCCCGTATTTTCCGGGAATGGGGAACGCCCAGAACAGTTAATAATTTTCAGTTGGCAATAATCCGTATCCACTTCTTTTATCTGCAAATAACGAACTATTGTTAGTCATCCCAGGGATTCTTCGTCGAACTCAGAATTATAATCAGACAATAAAAAAGCCAGTCAAGAAAAATCGTGACTGGCCTAGTTAATGAATAATGATTATTTTAAATTACTGTTCCACTTGGTACAACAGCACCCTTTTTAATTACCACTATACCATCTTTAACAGCGTAAAGTTCAAAATCACCATCTTCCAAATGATCACCACCGTTAATTTTTACATCGTTACCAATGCGGCAGTTTTTATCGATGATAGCATTATTAATGAAACAGCGATCGCCGATACCGATCAAAGAATTTCCTTTACTGTTTTCTTCCTGTATCTCTTCTAAAGTTTGGTACCTGTCGCTACCCATAATATAGGCATTGGTAATTACCGTATCTTTTCCAATCCTAGATCTGATTCCCAAAACAGCATGTTCTACCTTGCTTGCCTGAATAATACAGCCTTCAGCAATAATCGTTTTATCTAAAGTGGTACCCGAAATTTTTGAAGGTGGCAGCATCCGTGCCCTGGTGAAAATAGCGTGGTTGCTATCGAACATGTTAAACTTAGGAATTTCGTCAGTTAAGCCTAAATTGGCCTCAAAGAAAGATGAAATATTACCGATATCGGTCCAATAACCTTCATATTGATAACTTAAAACCCTGCTCTGCGTGATAGCCCTTGGCAAAATTTCTTTACCAAAATCTTTTTCCTCTTCGTTTTCATTTAAGATATTGATCAGGTACTCACGATTAAAAACATAAATACCCATCGATGCCAGGAAATTACGGCCTTCGCCCTGCATTTCTTCACCCGTATCAGATACCCACTCCTCTAAACCAGTTTTAGGCTTTTCGATAAATGAAGTGATCATGTTTTCCTCATCAGCTTTTAAAATACCAAAATCAGTAGCATCTTTTGCAGTTACCGGAATAGTTGCAATGGTAATTTCTGCATTCGCTTCGATATGTTTTTCGATCATATCTTTAAAATCCATCTGGTAGAGCTGATCACCAGATAAAATTAAAATGTAATCGAATTCATGCGAAACGATGTGGTGCATACACTGACGCACTGCATCTGCTGTACCTTGAAACCAACCTGAGTTTTGTACAGTTTGTTCAGCCGCCAAAATATCAACAAAAGCCGTACTAAAGTGGCTAAAGTGATACGTGTTTTTAATGTGTTTGTTTAGGGATGCCGAATTAAACTGTGTTAACACAAACATACGGTGGATGCCTGAATTAAGGCAATTGGAAATTGGGATATCTACCAACCGATATTTACCAGCAATCGGAACTGCCGGTTTTGAACGTGTTTGTGTTAGTGGCGATAATCTAGAGCCCTGGCCACCGCCAAGGATAACGCCTAAAACTTTGTCAGTCATGTTTAAGCTTATTTTAATTTTTGGTATAATTCTATATAATTTAATGCTGCCCTATCCCAAGAATGATCGATTTTCATCATTGTTTTTCTAACAGCTTTAAAAGCTTTTTTATCATTGTATAATTCAACAGCGCGGTTAATGGCATGGGTAACATCCCAAATACTTGTTTGATCATGGCAGATCCCGAAACCATTGTCGCCTATATCAATCACTGTATCTCTTAATCCCCCAACCCTCCGCACAATCGGAACTGTTCCATAACGTAGGGCATAAAGCTGGTTTAAACCACAAGGCTCAACCCTCGATGGCATAATCAGAAAATCTGCACCCGCATACATCTCGTGCGATACTTGTTCATTATAACCGATATAAGCATTGTACTTGCCGCCAAAAAGGTCTTTTAACTGGTTTAATCGTCCTTCTACCCAACTATCTCCCGAGCCTAAAACCAGTATATTGATGTTATCGCCGTGCTGTTGCAAAGCCGTGTAAAAAATATCTGGTAGAATATCAGCTCCCTTTTCATCAACTAGCCTGCCAATAAAAGTAAACAGGGGTTTAGACGGGTCTAATTGAAAAACACTGCAGAGTGCTGTTTTGTTTGCGAGTTTTCCCGCTTCTACTGTTTTTAGATTATAATTTTTGCCAAGCATCGGGTCAGTTTCCGGATCCCATACTTCGCTATCAATTCCATTTAAAATCCCGATCGATTTCCAACGCTCCTGCCTCAGCAAACTTTCCAGTCCGCGGGCATTTCCCATCATCTCTTCCAGGTAAGTTGGCGAAACAGTAGTTACCCTCCACGCACACTTAATAGCCGAAGCCAATGGGTTAATGGCATCTTCCCAGCCCAATAAACCACCTTTCCATAAATCGAAGGCCGGTAAATAATAAAGCTTATCCCATCCAAACTGTCCCTGATATTGTGCATTGTGGATCGTTAAAACCGTTGGAACACCACTAATAGGCTTGTATTTCACAGAATTAGAAACCATAAACGGAATTAAACCCGTATGGTGATCATGACAATGGATTACATCCGGACGATGCTCCCATTGTACTATCCAATCGAGGGTGGCAATCTGGAAGGCTAGAAAACGTTCTGTATCATCGCTATAACCATAAACATTCGGGCGATCGGTTAAACCCTGAATATGGATTACATATAAATCAAAACCCAGTTTATTGGTTTTTTCTTTTAAAATGCGGTACTGAAAGTGGTGGTTACCGTAATTTGCCCAGGCATCGTAAGTTACTTCAAACTCGCTTTCGCGGATAAATTTGGTATCATAAGCCGGTACCACTACTTTGGCAATATGGCCTAATTTATTCTGATATTTTGGTAAAGCCCCTACCACATCGGCCAAACCGCCAACTTTTGCAACAGGGTAACACTCGGCGCTTATATGTATAATTTCCATCAACTATTTGGTGTAGATAACCCAAGTAAGTTACTAATTGTTTTGAGCTTTACAAATAATGTAAATTATATTATTAGTTGATTATTTTAGGTTTAAACTAAAGCTTTTTATCAGTGGAGGTTAACTTAAATCTGTATTGATAAGTCTCGGGAAAAAATTGCGATATCGACTGTGGAAAAGCGAATGGAGAGATCTGATTTTTTAATTTAATTGTTTTTATTAGAAAGTGGATGTTTAGTTCTTTGTGGCGGCCCGCAGTCCTGCTTTCCGTTGCAAGTCCTCTCCCGATGGAAAAATCGGGATCCGGGCTTTCCACTGCAATCAGGCTTATAAACAATTTGGCTCATGCTAAACGCAAAAAACTTATTTTCTCTGCGCTAATCATCTTAAATCTGAGGGAGAATGTCTTGCAAATAGTTTCCCGCTGATTTCGCAGATAAACGCAGAGTTTTTTTAAAAAACTGACGTCTGCGGCAATCTTCTTAAATCTGCGGGAGATAAAAACGAAAAAACCGCTTAAATCCATAAGCGGTTTTTAACAACAAAACAAATATATTTTTTTGGTTTAAAAAATATCTAGTACTCTTCCGCTATGATTTCGTAGAAATCGCGGATGGGTTGAAATTGTGGGTGAAGTGAAACCACATCACCAAAAACCAATAGTGCTGGTGCATCTATTTTTTTATCTTCTACAATTTCGGCAATGGTATCTACAATACCTATTGCAATTTTTTCCTGTGGGGTAGATCCATTCTGGATGACGGCTACAGGCAACAAATTTTTATTTTCAGCCTGGAAAATAGCAGCAATTTCTTTTACTTTTTCAATTCCGTTTAAAACAACAATGGTTGCTTTGGTTTTTGCAGCAATATATAAATCTTCTGATATTTCGCCTCTGCTATTTGTTCCGGTTACTGCCCAGAAACTTTCGCTAAGGTCCTTATAAATCATCGGGATTTTTTGCAAACTCGGCGCACCGGTTGCACTCGAAATACCTGGTATAATCTCTGTCGGAATACTGTACGATTCTGCCGCATCAATTTCCTCATATCCTTTTGCAAAGAAAAAAGGATCGCCACTTTTTAAACGTACCACATGGCCATAGTTTAAAGCATAATCGATGATTAGCTTGTTTACTGCATCCTGAGAGAAAGATTCATCATCAGAACGTTTGCCCACATAAACTTTCGGAATACCATCTGGCGCATGACACAATAAAGCTTCGTTCACATTTGCATCATACAAAACAACATCAGCTGTTTTTAATGCCTTAACACCCTTTAAACTAAATAAATCCGGATCGCCAGGACCAGCACCTATTAAAGTAATTTTTGGTTCAATGTTCGCTTTTTCTACTTTATTCAAAATCATAACAGATAATTTATGCTCGTTATACGTTTGTTAATTACACAAATATATAAAGTCTATAGGAATTGTAGTAATTTATTTTAAAATAATTTTATTTATTGTCATTCAGAACGCAGTAAAGAACATTAAGACTATGAAAAAACAGTTCTTTAAAGATCATTCACTGCGTTAAGGATGACAAACTACAGGTTAATAACCAGGCTACATCTCCGTGTTTTCTGTGCCTCCTTGGCAAAAGTATATGAGTTCTTATTTACAATTTACTTCTGCAAAAGTAAATTTCCCGGCTTCGTAATTAATCGGTTTGCCTTTAACAAAATACGATCTTCCCAGCGTGGTTTCGATCTGTGCAACGCCCATAATGAGCTTACCATCTTTCTTTAAAAAGGCTAATGGGTTGGTAAACGCTTTTGTGGTATCTTTACCTGTGTTAAAGCGATAATCAACCATTAAAGTATCGCCATTGAATTTACCGGTTATCTTTCCGTTATTCTGCGGTTTATCAGCATATTTCACCAGTAATGAACCTGTTACCTTACCAGATGCCATGGTTTTTACAATCATAGCTGCACTGTCTTTTTCGAAGAAGGCGGCATAACAGGTTTGATTAATCACCGAATCTTTTTTTGCGGTATCCGCCTTTTTATCTGATTGGTTACAGGCAAAAACAAATGGAACAAGGGTAAAAACGAGGTATATAAGATTTTTTTTCATGTGGTTTGCAATTAGGGTTTTAGTTTTATAATGTAATAAAGAGATGAAAACTTTTAACCATTTCCATAAACTAAATATACAAAAAACCCTACAACGAAAAATGGGATACCATTTGGCACCCCATCGAAATTGCTTTCACTTCAGATGAATCTAAAGCTTTCATTATTATATTTGGTTGTGGTTCTCTACTATAGGATTTTTAGGATCGTAGGATCAGCTAGTTGAAATAAATATCACATCAATTTTCATTTTCCATCATACATTTCACATCATCCATTTTTCCACCATTAAGGAGTTAAGAATATTAAGATTTAGCCGTATTCCATAAAGCTATTGCTATTGATCATTGAAAATTGGCTATTATTCTCTTTCCATCTTCCATCGCAGATCAAGATTTTTAGGATCGTAGAATTTTAGGATCAGGGAGTTAAAATAAAAATTGATTATTTTCCATCTCCCATTTTCCATCTTACCTCTTCCATCTCCCCTCTTACATTTTACTCCACTGCCGCCCTGAACATCAATGCCCCAACAGTTAAATTGGTACGTGTATCAACCAAAATGGCAGAACCGTTTGCGCGGTTATCGTCATATAAATCAAAAGCTAAGGCATCCGCGGTTTTCACAATCACGCGGCCGATATCGTTTAATTTAAATTCATCTGCAGCATGTTTCTCGAGTGTATTGATATCAACCTTATGCAAAATTTCGCTGATTTTACATTTGGTAATTTTGCTATTATGCTGAATGTTGTACATAATTGAGGTATCCAATGCACGGGTATCCATCCAGCAAAGATCAGCCTCAATCAGTTTTGTTTCCTGTGGCAAAGCCGATGCATTTACAATGGTATCGCCCCTGCTGATATCTACATCATCTTTTAAATGAATAATAACCGACTGACCAGCATGTGCTGCGTCAAGCGCCTGATCGAAAAACTCAATCTTCTCTACGGTAGAGCTGGCTCCTGAAGGAAGAACAGTCACTTTATCATTTAAATTAAAGGTTCCGCTCAATACACGCCCCGCATAACCACGGTAATCGTGCAGTTCTTCTGTTTGCGGACGAACCACCCATTGTACTGGCATACGCGCCAATTGTGATTTATCTAAGCTATCGGTATCTACTTTCTCTAAGAAATGCAGCAAACTTTCGCCTCCATACCAATCCATGTTTTCAGATGTCTGCACCACATTATCGCCTTTTAATGCACTCACCGGAATGTAGGTTACATCAGCCAGTTTTAATTGTTGTGCCAGGATTTTGTATTTCTCGATGATTGAATTGTAAACGGTTTCACTATAATCAACCATGTCCATTTTGTTGATGCAAACCACCACATGTTTAATTCCCAGTAAGGAAACAATATAAGAGTGGCGGATGGTTTGCTCCACTACACCGTTACGGGCATCGATTAAAATGATGGCCAAATTAGCAGTAGACGCACCAGTAACCATATTTCTGGTATATTGAATATGCCCCGGGGTATCAGCTATAATGAATTTACGTTTCTCTGTCTGAAAGTATTTGTAAGCTACATCAATGGTGATGCCCTGCTCGCGCTCTGCCCTTAAACCATCGGTAAGAATGGCTAAATCTATTGACCCATCGTCATTTTTGCGGTTAGAACTCTGTAAAGCTTCTAACTGATCGGCCAAAATAGAATCTGTATCGTATAACAAACGGCCGATTAAGGTACTTTTACCATCATCTACGCTGCCTGCTGTGAAAAATTTTAATATGTTCACGATTGTTGAAATGTTTTAATGTTGAAATGTTTTAATGCTTGGGTTGTTTTTTAGTATCAAGTATTTAGTATCGGGTATTTAGTATCGGGTATTAAGACATTAGTATCGAGAGAATTTTTCAATCTTGATACTTGATACTATATACATGATTCTCTACTAAAAATACCCTCCCTTTTTCCTGTCTTCCATTGCGGCTTCAGAAACTTTATCGTCCAAACGGGCGCCACGTTCTGAAATTTTAGAGGCACTGATTTCCGAAATAATATCATCAATCAAAGTGGCATCCGATTCTACCGCAGCAGTGCATGACATATCGCCTACCGTACGAAAACGAACCTGTTTGCGCTCAACAATGTCTTCATCATCCATATTTAAAAACGGAGAAGCAGCCATCAATTGTCCATTACGGGTAATACAATCGCGTTCGTGAGAGAAATAAATACTTGGTAAATCTATTTTCTCCCTGCGGATATAGTTCCAAACATCTAATTCTGTCCAGTTACTGATCGGGAATACGCGGATATTTTCACCTTTATGGATTTTACCGTTATAAATGTTCCAAAGTTCAGGGCGCTGGCGTTTTGGATCCCATTGGCCAAATTCATCGCGAACGGAGAAAATACGCTCTTTTGCCCTTGCTTTTTCTTCATCTCTACGGGCACCGCCGATACAGGCATCAAACTGGTATTTTGCAATGGTATCAAGCAAGGTTACGGTTTGTAAAGCATTTCTACTGGCGTTTTTACCGGTTTGCTCCACTACTTTACCCTGATCGATAGATTCCTGCACAGAACCAATAATTAATTTTTCGCCAATTCTTTCTACCATCTGGTCACGGTAAGTGATGGTTTCTTCGAAATTATGGCCTGTATCTATGTGTACCAAAGGAAAAGGAAATTTCCCCGGACGAAAAGCTTTTTCTGCCAAACGAACTAAAGTAATTGAATCCTTTCCACCCGAAAATAACAGGGCCGGTTTTTCAAACTGACCTGCTACTTCACGCAAAATGTGAATGGCTTCGGCCTCCAGTTCGTCTAAATAATCAAAATTATATGTACTCATTACAATTGTTGAAATGTTAAAATGCTGAATGTTAGAATGTTCCAGTCATTCAAAGTTATATTTGTTGTTGTTGTTGTTGTTAAAAATTGTTGAAAGGTTTAAAGGTTGTAAAGTTGAAATGCCATCAGCCCTTTTCCATCTTCCATTTTACATCAGGATGCTGCATGCAAACCACATTCTTTTTTACTCTGGTCTTCCCACCACCATCTTCCGGCCCTGAAATCTTCGCCTGGCTGTACTGCTCTTGTACATGGGGCGCATCCTATGCTTGGGAAACCTTTATCATGCAAGGTATTGTACACAATGTTGTTTTCTTTAATGTATGCTTTCACATCATCTAAAGTCCAATCGAAAATCGGGTGGAATTTAACCAGTTGGTTGCCTTCGTCCCATTCTAAATCGTGCATATCCTCACGGTTGGCACTTTGATCGGCTCTTATTCCTGTTATCCAGATTTCGTTCCCTTTTAATGCTCTTTTTAAGGGTTCAATTTTACGGATGTAACAGCATTCTTTTCTATTTTCTACCGATTCGTAAAAGCTGCTCGGGCCTTTGGTATTTACCATATCCTGCAACAACTCATTTTGCGGATAATAGGCATGAATCGGTTTGTTATAAATTTCTAATGTACGGTTCCAAACGTAATACGTTTCTGGAAAAAGACGACCGGTTTCTAAGGTAAAAACCTTAATCGGAATGTTATTGGCAAAAATCAAATGAGTAATGGCCTGGTCTTCCCAACCAAAACTGGTCGAAAATATAATACGGCCGGCATATTGATCTGCCAAAAATTTCAGTTTATCAATTGTATTTAAACCTGCCAGTGCTGCTTTTATCTCTTCTAGGTTATCCATCACTAAATTAATTTTAAAATAAACATAATCACACTGCGCAAACTCACAATCATTACAATAATCCCCACAGCAACCATAATGGTTTTTGCAGAAATTTTGTTAGATACTTTTGCGGCGATTGGCGATGCGATTGCACTACCAATAATTAAGCCTAAAACAGCTTCCCAGTGTTTACCGCCCAACATGGTAAAAAAGGTAAGCGAACTTAGAGTGGCAATAAAAAAGCGGCTGATTTTTACCGTACCTAGTGAAAACAAAGGGTGACGGCCGCCTGCAATTAAACTCGATAAAACGATCGATCCCCAGCCACCGCCAAAAGCGGCATCGATAAAACCACCAAAAAAGCCTAATAAACCAATTTTTTTGATTTTTTGATCGGCTTTTTTTCTTTTAATGTTAAAAGCTTTCATTAAAATAACAGCCCCTAAAAACAAAGTATAAACCGCGACAACTGGTTTAACATAACTGCTATAATGCTCTAATGAAGATAAAATATAGGCACCTAATACCGCACCAACGATTGCCGGAAGGATTAATATTTTAAAAAGCTTCCAGTTTACATTGCCCATGCGGTAATGCATCCAGCCGGCAATACCGTTGCTCATTACTTCCGAAATGTGTATGGCCATACTTGCCGATGCGGGTGGCAAGCCCATCGCCAGTGAGAAAGATGCCGTGGTAACGCCGTACGACATTCCAATAGCCCCATCAATCAAAGCGAATAAAAACCCGGCTCCTAAAAACCAATAGAATAACGGATCGATATTGATTAAAAACGTTTGAAATTCAGGTTCGGTATTCCAAAGCGAAAGTCCGATTGCTCCGATCAATAAAACCGATGCCACCCAGATTAACCATTTAATATTCCTCTCTGCAAAACTTTTTTTAGGATTGATTAAACTCTGGGTAACCTTATTTAGCTTTTTAACCTTTGCAGAAAAATCACCGTTTAAAGTCTGGCGCAAAGCACTCATGTTCTGCAAGGTTTCATCCAGCTCTGCTGGTAAACCCTCATTTAAAATCTGCTTTAAACGTTTGGCAATGGTTGGCGATTTACCATTTGTAGAAATGGCAATCTTTAAATCTCCCTTTTGAACGATTGATCCTAAGTAGAAATCGCAGAGTTCAGGTTTATCAGCCACATTGATCAACAGACCACGCTCATGCGTAACCTTTCTGATCTCTTCATTTAAAATGTTGTTATTGGTTGCCGCGAAAACGATATCAATATCATTTAAATCGTCTATATCAAAAGTTTTCTGCCTAACCTTTATGAGCGGATAATTTGCAACAAGTGCATAAACCTCCGGCGATACCGTTTCTGCCACGATGGTTATGGTAGCGCTATGGCTGTTATTTACAATCGCGGTTAACTTCTCCAGCCCAATATTGCCTGCTCCAATTAATAATGTACGCAGCTTGTTCAGCTTTACAAAAACTGGAAAGAGCTGGTTACCTTTTTCTTCTTCCGAAAAAGATGTTGCATTATCAGGTTGGTTAGGCAATACTTGCATATTGTTTAATTAATTTCTTAAATGATGGATGTAATGATACAACTTCTCCAAAAATTAATAAAGCTGGTGCTTTAATATTTTCTTGCTGCACCAAACTTTCTATGGTTTCAACTACGCCAACAACTAAACGTTCATCTTCAGCCGATCCGTTCTGCACCACTGCAGTTGGTAAATTGTGTTTGCCTGCGGCTTTAAAAATCTCTACAATTTTTGATAGTTTTTTAAGCCCCATCAGTACCAATACTGTGGCTTTTGACTGTGCTGCCTGGTAAATATCGGCCGAAACCTCTCCTGAAGTGGTAGTTCCGGTGATTACCCAAAAGCTTTCGCTCATCCCACGGTGCGTAACCGGAATCTGCTGTAAACCCGGTACACCGATAGAACTCGAAATACCCGGAATTACACTTACCGGAATGCTGTACGATGCGGCATAATCCAATTCTTCATATCCCCTGCCAAAAACAAATGGATCACCACCTTTTAAACGCACAACATGTCCGTAATTCAAAGCGTAATCGATCATCAGTTTATTGATGGTATCCTGCGGATAAGAATGTTCACCTGAACGTTTTCCTACATAAACTTTAATGGCGGCTGCCGGAGCATGCTCTAATAAAGCTTCGTTGGTTAAAGCATCGTACAATACCACATCAGCAGTTTGCAAAGCTTTTACACCCTTTAAAGTCAATAAATCCGGATCTCCAGGACCTGCGCCTAAAAGGGTAATTTTTGATTCTTTATTTTGATTAACCATGTTTCTTTTTAATTATTGAATTTTGAATGACTGGATGAAGAGTTGTTGGGCGCATGGCGTTTAGCGTCTGCAGTTCTCAAATCTCATATCTATTGTCTCAAATCTCATTTCGCTAATACTGCTCTTTTCTCCTTAATCTGATTTAAAAATTGATTGGCTTCTTCAAAATATTTCTTTGCAAACTCTTCAGTTGGTTCGTTTTTGTTGATCTGTAAAACCAGGTCAGAGAAATTGGTTGGTAAATTAAATTCACCGGTTTCTACATAGTGGTTATCAAACTCACGGATAACACCAACCTGCGTACTGCTGTTTACGCCTTTATCCAACAATAAAGATTTTGCTGCACTTACAAAAGTGCTGTAGGTATGGTAAATGGCATCGGCATAAGCTCCTTTATCTAAGTTTTGCTTTGCCCAACCAAATTTTTCGTCGGCCTCTAGTAATAAAGTAGCCACTAAATCGATTACTACACCAGCACATTCTCCAACACCAATTGCGGTAACAAACTCTTCAACATGTCCCCAGTCTACAAATTCTTCTGTCTTTAGGTTGGTTAAATCGGCCAAAGGTTTTAACAGTTGATAAAAATGGTCTTTACCTTTTCTATCATAATATTGGTGGAAGTTTTCATCTTCCAGGTTATTGGCTTTAAAATCATTTAATATAAAGTGTAAAACACTTGTTGCCCTTTTTGAAGGCACTTTGATTACACGTTCGGCTACTCTGCCTACACCATTCCCTACAGTTCCGCCGCCTAACATTACCTGTACAGCCGGAACCACCTTTCCTTCCGCTTTTACCGAACTTCCGTGGAAACCGATTTCAGCCAAACCATGCTGACCGCAAGAGTTCATACATCCGCTGATTTTAATCTTGATGTTTTTCTCGTAGATAAACTCAGGGAAATCCGTATAAATTACTTCTTCCAAAACTTCAGCTAAAGTCATCGAGTTCGAAATACCCAGGTTACAGGTATCCGTTCCCGGACAAGTGGTAATATCAGCTAAGCTATCAAAGCCAGCGGTGGTAAAACCAATTTTATTCATTGCAGCATATAATGAGGGTAATGCTTCCCTACGTACAAACTTCAACAACAACCCCTGGTTCTGGGTAATCCTGATTTCATCAGCAACATATAACCTGATGGCATCAACAAAAGCCCTTGCCTTATCGGTTTTGATATCGCCAACCTGGACTTTTACATATACGCCATAAAATCCGGCCTGTTTTTGTTCAATTACGTTGGTGGCTAACCAGTGTTTATAATGGGCTTCATTTAATATTTCTACCGCCGGATATTCCTGTTCTAGAGGTAAAGTAGGCTGTGGAACGGTATTAAGATCTATTTTAAAAGTTTTTACTTTATTGGCAATTCGCTCTTCGGCAACCAAACGCAACACTTCTTCCAATCCTAATTTTTGAACCAGGTATTTTAAACGTGCTTTATTACGGTTGGTGCGTTCGCCATAACGGTCGAACACGCGAAGAACAGATTCTGTAAAGGGAATCAATTGGTCTTCAGGTAAAAAATCGTGAACGGCATTCGCCAAAAAAGGCTGTGCGCCCAAACCACCGGCAAATAATACTTTAAATCCACGTTCGCCATTTTCGTTAATTTTTGGAATAAAACCTAAATCGTGAATGTAGCTAAAAGCGGTATCTCTATCGCTAGAAGAAAAGGAGATTTTAATCTTGCGGCCCATTTCCTGACAGATCGGGTTACGCAAAAAGTAGGCAAATACTGCCTGTGCATAAGGCGAAACATCAAAAGGCTCTTCGGCATCGATGCCCGAATTTGGAGATGCGGTTACATTACGTACCGTGTTTCCACAAGCTTCACGAAGGGTAATATCATCCTGCTCCAGTTTGGCCCAAAGCTCTGGTGTTCTATCTAAACTCACATAATGAATCTGAATATCCTGACGCGTGGTTAAGTGTAGGTTACCGCTTCCGTACTCATCAGCAATATCGGCAATACGCAATAACTGCTTAAAAGTTACCTTTCCAAAAGGCAGTTTAATACGCACCATTTGTACGCCAGGCTGCCTTTGTCCGTAAACACCGCGGGCCAAACGAAGGCTCCTAAACTTTTCGTCGTGGATGGTTCCATCTCTAAAAGCTTTAATCTTATTCTCTAAATCGATGATGTCCTGCTCGACGATCGGATTTTCGAGTTCTGTTCTGAAACTTTGCATATATGTTGTTAGCTTTATTCAAAAAATGCCTCCCTGTTACCGAGAAGCATTCCATATTTTATACATAAAATTATCTGTAGGCTCCTGTTACTGCGTTTTACAACAACAGCACATCATTTGCTTAGCGGTTAACTGATTAGGTATAAAATTGAAGTTCATACGCCAAATATATAAAGTATATAGGAATAGTCGTAATTTATTATGAAAAAATTTACGATATGCTGTTAAACCTCGTTGGTTTTTAAAACCTGCGAGGTTTATAATAGAAGTAAACGTAGCTGAAAACTGCCAACTGCTAACTAATAACTGCCAACTGATTTGGGCGTTACCTCAATCCCGATGAAAAATCGGGAAAGGGTCGGGCTTTCCAGGGCTGCGCTTCGCTCCGGTACCGATAAAGAATCGGCACTGAACCCTTACAATCCCTAACGCGGAATTATCGCTTTTTCATCCGTATAGTTAGAAAGCCTAAGCACTACAGCCTTCAGTTAAATAAACCTGATATAGCGGAAAGCCCACAGCGAGGTACGAGCGAGAACTTGCAGCAGTAGCAGGACTATCGTAACCGAAAGTACACAGAACACTGCTTTTCAAAATAATATCGACCAACTAAATCACTTTAGAACAGCTAAGTGATAAACTTAAGAACCTTGATTTTATACCTCGCAGGTTTCGAAAACCTGCGAGGTCTTAATTCCCCGATTATACTACTCTCTCTGTTAAATAAACCCGATCCGATAGCTATCGGATGAAGTGAACATTCCGATCCTTTAGCGATAAACCAGCACTAAATTAGCATCGGAATAAAACGGAAAGAGGGACTGAAAACCCCCATGAAAAACTGAACTTTCATTTCCAAAAAAAAATCCCAAACTCAATTAATGAATTTGGGAATAATATTTTAAAACCTGCGAGGATTAGAAATTACATTATAAATTAATAACCCCGATTTTCAGGTTATCCTCACGGCCAATTACATCGGCAATGCTGGTTTCGGTTAAAACCTTAAGCGTAGCATCCCTTACATCGATAAAAGCACTTCTTATTCCGCATGTTTTCTCATCTACGCACTCGTCACATTTGTGGTAAAAGTTTAAACTTGCGCATGGCACCATTGCAATCGGTCCGTCGGTTACACGCATTACATGTACCAATAAAATCTCTTCCGGTTTTTTGTTGAGGCTGTAACCACCGCCTGCGCCTTTTTTACTGTATAAAAAACCAGCGTTACGCAAATCAAGAAGGATCTGTTCCAGGAATTTTTTCGGGATATGCTCCTCCTCTGCAATTTTCGAAATCTGCATTGGTGGTTTATCTAAATTTTTACCCAGCGCAACAAGCGCTTTAATGGCATATTTTGTTTTTTTGGACAGCATATTCGCACAAAGCTAATAAAAGAAAGTAAATTATAAAATATGCAACAGGAAGTTGATTTTAATTCAACATACTATGATATTTATAAATATAACGCATAATAACAGAAATTGCTTTAATCAAACGAACGTAAAAATAACCGCCAGCCGTAACAGTAGGTAATTATGGGCGTTTAAATTCTATTTTTACCCGCTATTCTGATTTACAGATTTTTAATAATGAAAAGAAAACTCAATCTATTGCCGCTCATTATAGTTGCAATTATATTTTTTGCCCTAAATGCCTACGTATTATCGGGCCTGGGCGCCATCAATCAATCCGGTTTACTCAGTCCAATTTTTTGGGTGTTTATAATCGGTTTAACTTTTGCCTTGTTTTTCGCCATTCAGCAGATGCGGCTACAGGGCATCAACAAGTTTTTCCAAATCGTCAGTCACGCTTTTCTGATTGTTTTTGCTTCAGAAATTGTTTTCGCTTTTTTTCTGCTGCTCGGAGATGTTTACCGCTTATTAATAGGCTTATCCACCAATTTTGAACCTGGTGGATTCCATATTGCCAGCCGCAGCAACTATTGGGTCGATTTTGCCTTTGTGATGTTCTGCTTAACCATTGCCCTATTTGCTTATGGCATTACCCAGGGGAAATATGCCTACCGCGTAATTAAACACACTTTGTATTTTGATGACCTGCCTGATAGTTTTGATGGTTTTACGCTGACCCAGATTTCGGATGTACATGCCGGAAGTTTTACTAACCCAAAAGCCGTACAAAAAGGAATTGACATGATCAATGCACAAAAAAGCGATTTATTTGTTTTTACAGGCGATTTGGTCAACAATGCCTCTTCGGAAATTGTGCCTTACATCGGCCATTTCTCACAGATTAAGGCCCCTTTCGGACAGTTTTCTGTTTTAGGTAACCACGATTATGGCGATTACATCAAGTGGCCAAGCGAAGCGGATAAAATTCAGAATTTAAACCAGTTAAAAGTGTACCACAAAGAACTTGGCTTTAAACTCTTATTGGATGAACATGTAGAGCTGCATAAAAACGGGGAGAAAATTATCCTCGCAGGGATCGAAAACTGGGGAATCGGTTTTGGGGAACGCGGTGATTTGAATAAAGCCCTCCAAAACACGGACGTGAATGATTTTAAAATCCTTTTATCACACGATCCTTCGCATTGGGATGCACAGGTAAAAAATTATCCTTCAAAAATCCAGCTTTCTTTAGCCGGACACACGCATGGCATGCAATTCGGTATCGAAGCTTTTGGGATTAAGTGGAGCCCGGTAAAATACCGTTATAAACATTGGGCAGGCATTAAAACCGAAAATGGAAGATATTTGAATGTAAACAGAGGTTTCGGTTTTCTGGGCTTTTCAGGGCGGATTGGTATCTGGCCGGAGATTACCGTGATTGAATTGAAAAGGAAATAAACAACAAATGCCCCCAATGAGGCATTTGTTGTTTGAGCGACCGTCATTCCCGCGCAGGCGGGAATCTTAATGCAGCTCGCAAGCCTGGCTATGGCATTACGATTCCCAATCAAGTTGGGAATGACGAACCACTTAGTAATTAAGTGTATACGTTAAATTATACGTACGGCCGCGGCCTGCATAATAAAATGTTTCTGGTTTAGCCAAAGCCTGGTACAATAATACCGAACGTTGACTCCAAATCGTCTGATAGTTTTTGTTCAGCAGGTTTTGTACACCAAATGATAAACTTCCGGTAAATAACTTAACTGACCCCAATAAATCTACGGTGGTATAGCCTTTTATTTCTCTTTCTATGAGTTTAGTATCGATTCCTTTAGAATCAAACGAATGGAAAACCTGAGCTTTTAATCCGAATACTTTTCCATTATAACCTAAGTAACCTGCAATTTTTGAAGGACTGGCCACCGTTACATCCTGTAAAGACCAGGTGCCATCGGTGTTTTGTTTCTGCGTTTTGATATATAAACCGTTTGCTCCGGCCTCGAAACCATTTTTCAGGTTTAAAGATAGTGAACCTTCAACACCGATATTTCTTACTTTTTCATCAAAAACTTCGATGTTGAACGTGCTGTTGGTTTTTACGTTTTTATCAGATAAAGCATAAAAACCTGCAACCTGCGCATTAAATATGCCCGTACGGTAGCGGTATCCTGCTTCGTACTGTTCTGTTTTAATACCTGTTAAAGGAGAACCAGCTACATTGATCGAGTTGCCTAAGTTCCAGTTGGTACCTGCTAAAGTATAAGTTCCCTGTCCGTAATATTTAGCCGGATCGGCCAAATTAAATCCTTGCGAAAAGTTAACCCAAAACTGTTGTGGTGCATTGATTTTTACAACCAAACCACCATTTAACAAATTCACATCATAGTGGTTTTTACCACCTGCAATGGCCGTAGCGGTTCTGCCCATGCCATAAGCCAGGGGCACAGCAGCGTTGGTGCCTACAAAATCGCCAACTTTAACAAACATCCTTTGCTGACGAACACCGCCTGATAAGGTTAGGAATTCAGCTACCTTAACCTGTGCCTGTAAAAAGCCAGATAAACCATTTACCCTGAAATTCGGGTAACGTGCAATCGTGGCTACCGTAGTATTGTTTAACCCGCCAGAAGTAAAGGCTTTAGTTCTATCGAACAATGCTTGTTGCGCGTTAAAGTTTTCGTTATCGGCATCAATACCATAGGTAAGGTTTAACCTGTTCCAGTCTTTGTTCAATACCAGTTTTAAAGCACTATAATTGGTATTTTGGATAGATGAACCGCTATAAAGTACGCCAGGTATTGCCGCCTGCCCCGGGAATGGGTGAAAGCTGAACTGTTCATTTCTGGCAGCGGCCTGCACATAAAGGGTTTGCCCGCCTAAAATATCACTGGCCTGGTAATTGGCATTGATATTTGCCCTGCTTGTTTTTGGATCAACATCTGAAGAATAACCGTTTCTCATTTCCAAAAGCGCTGGATTTGATAACAAGCCCGCATAATTGGTTCCTAAAAACAGGTCTTTATCTCCACGGTAACCAGAATTGTAGTATTGTGCATTTACCAACAATTTTTGGTATTCAGTTAATTTAAATTCTGTACTTCCGAAGAAATCGAACGATTGGTTATACTGTAAATCTGTTTGCGTGATATCCGTAAAAATTTGTTTTCCATCTGCACCGTAAGCTGCATTGTTTTTTTGGAAAGCCATACCGATACGTCCGTTCCAATCTTTGCTACCGCCTGAAATGGCTTGTGCCACACGCACATCATGATCACTTTTTTCTTTCAATCCGCTGCGCACACCAACCTGTGTGGTAAAACTCGGCTGACTGTCCTGACCTTTTTTAGTGATGATATTGATGATCCCTCCTGTTGCACCACCACCATAAACGGCACTTGCACCAGATAAAACCTCGATACGTTCGATGTTAAACGGATCAATCGATTCGAACTGACGGCTTACACCACGGGTACTATTTAAAGATACGCCATCAATCATCACCAATGCATCCCTGCCACGCTGGTTCTGTCCGTAGTTGGTTCGTCCTTCCGGACCTGCATCCAAACTCGGGATCAATTGCGCCAATGTTTGTTTTAAAGGAATGCCTGCCCTCGCCTGCTCCTGGATTTTTGCACCATCTACTACCCAAACGGTACCTGGTATCTCGCTGATTTTGGTCGGTTTCCGCGATGATACCACCACCACCTCCTGCATATTTGAGGTTGGACTCAGGTTAATGGTTAAATTAACCGTTTGATTTGTAGCCAGATTCACTTTTTGTGAAACAGTAGTATAACCCACATAACTTACCTGTAATTGGTAGGCACCTTCAGTTAGCTTGAGTTCGAAGCTACCATCTGCATTGGTGGTTGCCGAAGTATTTTTACCTTCAACTTTAATATTTGCCCCGGCTAATGGAGCAGTTTCTCCAAGCACTTTACCTGTTACGGTTTGTGCTTTACCTGTAAGGATAAATCCACAGATCAAGATTGCAATTAAGTATAGATTCTTCATTAATGATTATTTTTTTGCGCAAAGCAATCATTTATTTAGATCAAATCCAAATAAAATTATTTAATTTTTTATTTAGTCAGGAACTAAAACGGTTAAGTAATACTTTACAAACTACTTACTAACAATATGTTAAAAATATTTTAAATATTATTTTTAATCAATCTAAATAAACACATACCTTAGCAACCAGAATTATCGATATAAATCGCTCGCGTTTAAATATCTCAGCTAACCAGATGATGAATAAAAAATACCGGCATTAATGGGCCTGGTATTTTATTGCCTTTTACCAATAAACTTTTTGAAAAATTGAAAAACTAATGTTTACATCAGACCTAGAAAAACATGAACTTATCGATTTCCTCACGGAAAGTCCGACGAAGGAAATCTTTCACCACGAAAACGAAGAAGAATACCTCCACGCTGTTGGGAAGGTTACCCAGGCGGTAAAAAAATTTCTGAACAATAGCCAACAGCCTTTCAGTGGCGTATCGCCTGCCCAATTAAAACCTTTATTTGATGCCATCGAATTTGAAAAAACGCACGATAACTACGATGCGCTGCTTAAAGAGGTAGAACAGCTTTACACCAATCATGCTGTTGCTTTTCATCATCCCGCTTACATTGCCCATTTAAACTGCCCGATCGTGATCCCGGCGGTGGCAGCCGAAGTGATGATTTCGTCGATCAATTCGTCAATCGATACCTGGGACCAAAGTGCGGGCGGAACATTGATTGAACAAAAACTGATCGAATGGACCTGCGATCAGATCGGTTTCAGCAAAAAAGCAGATGGCATTTTTACCAGTGGCGGCACCCAAAGCAATTTAATGGGCCTTTTATTGGCACGGGATCACTATGCCATTACAGCCTTAAACCATAATATAAAATTAAATGGTTTGCCACAGGAAGCCTCACGCTTTAGGATTTTTGTTTCAGAAAAGGCGCATTTCAGCATCCAGAAAAACGCTTCGCTGTTAGGTTTGGGCGAAAAATCGGTAATCAAGATCAAAACGGACCGCAGTTTCAGGATGAACACCGTTTTATTGGAAGATGCCATTAAAAGAGAAATTGCACAAGGTAATATCCCTATTGCCGTGGTGGGTACAGCGGGCACTACTGATTTTGGAAATGTTGATCCATTGAAAGAACTTGCCTTCATCAGCAAAAAATACAATACCTGGTTCCATATCGATGCGGCTTATGGCTGTGGGTTATTGCTAACCGACAAATACAGGAGCCTGCTGAACGGGATCGAACTGGCCCATTCGGTTACGGTTGATTATCATAAATCATTTTTTCAGCCGGTAAGCAGCAGTGGTTTTTTGGTGAACGATAAAAGGTATTTCAACCTGATTACACACCACGCTGATTATTTAAACCCTAAAGATCATGATGAGGATGGTTTGCCCAACCAGGTGAACAAATCGATACAGACGACCAGACGCTTTGATGCTTTAAAACTTTGGTTTACACTCAGGATGATGGGAAGAAACAAACTGGGAGGCTATTTTGACACCATTATTGAAACGGCGGCCCAAATTGCCGACCGCTTAAATTTCGACAGCGATTTTGAACTGATGAACGAATCAGATATCAGTGCTTTGGTTTTCCGTTACAGGCCAAAAAATGTACGTCTGGATGTTTGCGCCATGAACCAGTACATTAAAAAAGCCATGTTTAACGAAGGAAAGGCCTTAGTTGCCGGAACCAAAATTAACCAGCAATTCTACCTCAAATTTACCCTACTTAACCCGCTTACCACCATTAGCGATATCGAAAACATTATTAAAATCATTAAAAAACATGGAAACGAATATGTTAGACTCAACCAAGTTTCAGCAGATTTCAGAAGAAACTAACTTTAACGCCCTACTAAACAGTTACTGCAGAGAATTTACTAACTGGAGCCGTTATGTAGGTATCCCTAAATATGATTTACCCCTTGCCGATTACCTGTTTACAACATCCAATCGTTTGCATATCCGGTTCGATTTCAGCGCTATTGGTTTTGAAGTGTACGCCCCTTTAAAATTTTATGCGGATAGCGGTCGCCATGTATTTAATTTCCCGGTAATTGAGCGGAATATTGCTACCGACGTGATCAGTACGATCAGCATTTACAGGTTTATGGAACTGGCCATTCAATTCAGTGCAGAGGAATTTCCGGATGCTGATGCTGATATTGTAAATCAACGTTTAACCAACAGTGTAGAAAACCTTGAAGCATTTCTCTCCTATTTTAAGCAAAACGGTAAACCGGTAAATTTTGCTAAAATGAGCTTTATTGAGGCCGAGCAGTCATTATTTTTAGGTCACAATGCCCATCCCCTACCCAAAGGAAGGGCCGGTTTTAACAATCGGGAAGAACTTTTCAAATTTTCGCCAGAAACACAAGGCCAATTCCAACTGGCTTATTTCTTAATTTCTGCAAACAATATCAATGAGAAAAATGCAGAAGGTTTTGACATTACCGATCTTTTCAGGATTGAGCTGTTAGAGAGTGGAAATTCAGATATCATTGCCATATTGGATCAACATCCCAACCATAAAGTGGTACCCATGCATCCCTGGGAAGCCGATTACCTGCTCACCCTTCCGACGGTAAAAGGAATGGAAGAGGAAAAGTTATTGCTTTATCTGGGTTGCTTCGGAGCTTTTTATACGTCAACTTCATCAGTCAGGACCGTTTATAATGCATCAAGCGATTGGATGCTGAAATTTTCGCTACATGTAAAAATAACCAACTCGGAAAGGGTTAACCTGGTTCGGGAGCTTCACCGTGGTTATGATGTAAGTAAATTATTAAAGACAGAATATGGTAAAGCGGCCAAAGCTGAATTCCCTGAAATTGAATTCATTACCGACCCTGCATTTATCACCGTAAATTATAAAGGCGAAACTATTGATGGTTTTAATATCAGCATCAGGCATAATCCTTTCAAAGGTGAAGACGCTGGCAAAAATGTAAGTTTACTGGCGGCGCTTTGTCAGGATGGTTTATTGGGTCAAAAACCCAGGATTGTCCATGTAATCGAGGAGGCATCCATCAGCAAAAATAAAGCGCTTGCCCATACTGCTGTAAACTGGTTTAAACAATATCTTCACCTTTGCGTAGCACCAATTGTTGGCCTTTACCATAATTATGGGATGGCTTTCGAGTTTCATCAGCAAAATGTGTTACTCGAACTGGATAAGGATTTTTATCCTGCCAAATTTTATTTCAGGGATAACCAGGGTTATTTCTTTAGCGATGTAAAAGCGGAAGCATTACAAGCGGCTTATCCTGGAATTGCCGCAGAAAGCGGATCGATTGTTCCGAATGAATATATTATTCCTAAATTAACCTATTATCTGCTCATCAACAACATTTTAGGCGTAGTAAATGCCATTGCAAGTAATGGTTTGGCTGATGAAAAAACGTTGATCGATCTGGTTTACCTTGAATTTAAACAATTCGAAAACAGTGATACCACTGGCCTGGTCGATTATATCATCAACCGCCGCAGCTGGGAAGTAAAAGGTAATTTATTAACCAATCTTTGCAACATTGATGAAGCCAGTGCGCCCATTGATAATCCGGCCATTTACCGTGAGTTTCCAAATCCGCTGTCTAAATATTTTTTCTCCGAAAACCTGATCAAACCTAAAACCAATGAGGTATTGTACAGCAGGTTTTTCCCTAAGGATAATGTAACGATCAACATCCGTCCGTTTAATATCGACCGCGATCTGGAAATGGTTCATGATTGGTTTAACCAGGAACATGCCAAACCAATCTGGAAAATGGATGGCCCTATTAAAGGCCTGGAATTATTTTACAGAACACTATTGCCGAATGATGCCTCGCACAGTTTTATCGGCGAAATCAATGGCGAACCTACTTTTACCATAGAGCCTTACTGGCCAATGCGCGATGGTGTGGGGGCTTGCTACGAAGCGTTAACTACCGATTATGGAGCACATTTACTGATTGCCCCTACCGATAAGGACAAGAAATTCAGTTTTGAAACCGGTCAGGCCCTAATGGATTTCATTTTTGAACAGCCAGAAGTGGGTAAATGTATCGGTGAGGCAGCAGTGGAAAGTCGTGCGATGCACATTTTTGTAACCAGATTGGGTTTCAAATTAGAGAAAGTGATCCAAATGCCTTATAAAATGGCAAACCTGACTTTCTGTTACCGCGATTGGTACTGGGATAAATTTCCTGAAGCCAAAGCTTATGCCATGATGAAAACAGCACAATTTGAAACGGAGGAGATATAATGCAGGAACAGAAAATATACGACATTGTTGGGATCGGAATTGGTCCCTTCAATTTGGGTTTGGCGGCTTTATGTGCCCCGATCAATAGCCTATCTACCTTGTTTTTAGACCAGGCGAATGAATTTAACTGGCATCCGGGCATGATGCTGAGCGATGCCACTTTACAGGTTCCTTTTATGGCCGATCTGGTTACCATGGCTGATCCGACCAGTCCGTACAGTTTTTTAAACTACTTAAAGCAAACCGATCGCCTTTATAAATTCTACATCAGGGAAGACTTTTTTGTATTGCGCAAAGAATATAATGCCTATTGTAAATGGGCAATTACGCACCTTCAAAACTGCCAATTCGGGCAAAAAGTGACTACCATAAATTATGTTGATGGAATTTATCAGATCGAAAAGTTAGATCAGATAACTGGTAATATTGAAAACATTTTGGCTAAAAAAATCGTACTCGGAACGGGCACAGCACCTAAAGTACCCGCATTTGTTAATCCTACCGTTCATCAACATGCGATACATTCTTCGGAGTATTTAAAGTTTAAGCAGACTTTATTAGAGCAAAAAACGGTTACGGTTATCGGCTCAGGACAAAGTGCAGCAGAAATTTTCTACGATCTGTTACCTGAAACGGAGAATGGTTTAAAATTGAAATGGTTTACCCGTCCGGATCGCTTTTTCCCAATGGAATATTCGAAATTAACCTTAGAACTCACTTCGCCAGAATATGTAGATCATTTTTACAATTTAAATGATGCCAAACGGAAACAACTCTTAAGTAAACAGAATTCGTTGTTCAAGGGGATCAATTTCGAGCTGATTAACCAGATTTTCGATAAACTTTACGAGTTGAGTGTTGACGGCGAAAAAATCAATGCCGAATTGATGCCGAACTGCCAATTGAACAACCTAACGGTAAATAATGATGGCAGCTATCAGCTAGATTTTTACCATACCGAAAGTGAAAAGGATTTTACGGTTGATACAGATGCTGTGGTATTGGCTACAGGCTATAAATATAACGAGCCTGGCTTTTTATCTGCGATTAATGATCGTATTGCACGCAATGAAGACGGACTTTTCCAGGTACACCGTAATTATGCCATTGATGTAAACGGAAACGAAATCTTTGTTCAAAACGCCGAACTGCATACGCACGGATTTGTAACACCAGATTTGGGTATGGGCGCTTACCGCAATGCATCGATTATCAATGCTATTTTAGGTTTCGAAATCTATCCTGTAGAAAAACGGATTGCTTTCCAGCAATTTAGCGTAAATGGCGAGCAAGAGGAAGCTGAATTGGCTGATGCAGATTTACAATTGGCTGGTCGGGATTTGTAATCCCGACCATAGAGAACCGGATTTTAAATCCGGAGTACGAAAAGTCCGGATTACAAATCTGGACTAACAACTTAAAAAAATAATACCATGAGTTACAACAATTTCAATCATATAAAACCATTAAAAAAAGAAGTTTGGGACAAGATAAACCTAAACTATATTGCAAAATCGATCGTGGAACTGATGCACGAAAAATTAGCAGAGCCAACACTTGTTAATACAGACGAAAATGGGGTTTTGGATTTCCGTCTGGCTACCGATAGTGAGGATATTTATTATACTTTCTCAGGTCAGCAGCGTGCTTTGGATTACCTGCATATCGACAAGCAGAGCATCAAAAAGTTCGTAAGCGGCGAAAGTGTGGCGGTAAACAATGCGCCTGCTTTTTATACTGAATTACAGCAAACTTTTGGCATCAAACCCTTTACCCTTGCCCATTTCATCGAAGAAACGCTAAATACCTTATACGCTGATGCCTACATCCACGAAAAAGGCAGGTTAACGGCTGATGAACTGGCCAATGCAGATTACCAAACCATAGAACATCAAATGGATGGACACCCATGGGCTACGATTAATAAAGGACGTATTGGTTTTAATCATAGCGATCAGGGTAAATATGCACCAGAAGCAGCACAAAGAACACAATTGGCCTGGTTAGCGGTACACCGATCAAGGGCTCAATTCAAAAGTATCGAAAGCATTTCTCCGTTTTCTTTTTACAATGAAGAATTGAGCTTAAAACAGGTCCACGATTTTAACCAGGTCTTGATCCGGCAGGAATTAAACCCTGAAGATTATTTCTTTATCCCGGTTCATGAATGGCAGTGGAACAATAAAATTGTATTGCAGTTGGCGCATGATATCGCTCATCAGTTAATTGTGCCAGTTGGTGTTGGGAATGACGAATATATGTGCCAAAACAGCATCCGTACTTTTTTTAATGTAAGTGAGCCTAAAAAGCATTACGTAAAAACGGCTATTTCGATCTTAAATACCTCAATTTTCAGGGGATTATCGCCTAAGAAACTGGCCATTGCGCCAAAAGTTACCCAATGGGCAAAAGATATGCTTCAGGGAGATGAATACCTGAAACAAACACGTGTTGTACTTTTGGGCGAAGTGGCTACAGTGGCTTACACCCATCCGCAGTACAGTGAAATTCCGGGATCTCCATATCAGTACCAGGAGTTTTTAGGTGCCATTTGGCGCGAAAGTGCAGAAAATTACTTGTTGGAAGGTGAAAACATCATGACGATGGCCAGTTTGCTATATGTAGATGATAATGGCAAAAGCATGGTACAGGCCCTGATCGAAAAATCGGGATTAGATGCTTCAACGTGGCTAAACGCTTATTTATCTGCTTATTTGAAACCGGTATTGAGGATTTTCTATAAACATGCCTTTTTCTTTAGTCCACATGGTGAAAACACGATTTTGGTAATGAAAAACGGTGTTCCGGAGCGGATTATCATTAAAGATTTTGTGGAGGAAATTGTATTAACTGAAGAATCGAAAGCGAAATTGCCTAATGATCTTGTTGATGTTTTGAGGGAAATTAATGACGAGTTGGCGCCATTATTCATTCTTTCTGGCATATTTGATGCCGTTTTCAGGTATCTGGGTAATATTTTCCATAGTTATGTTGGAATGGATGAAAAACAGTTCTGGCGCCAGGTTGCTGATGTAATTTTAGAATTTCAGCAGGAAAACCCTGAATTAGCTTCAAAATTCGAAAAATTCGACCTTTTCGTCCCTGAATTCATCAGGGTGTGTATTAACAGGGTAAGGTTATTAACCCACGGTTACAGCGAAAGCACTGATGTTCCGGTTCCGGAATTGATCGGGACTTTGGTTAATCCTGCGGCAGAGGCTTTGAAAGAGGATGTTTTGGCTTAATTGATATAAATCGTCATTGCGAGGCATGAAGCAATCTTAAAACTAGCGCTACTAACGACCGCATTAAGATTGCTTCGTCATATTCCTCTCCGAGAAGTTGGAGCAGGCACTCGTAACGACGCTCCCTTCCAACCAGAGTTGTCAACTTTCTAGCGAAAGCCTATAAAAGTTGACAACTCTTTTAAACTATAAAAATAGTTTATATCGATAAAATCATTATCTTGCTTTTAAATTCCTAAAGCATGAAAACATTATTATTTCTTTTTTTATCGACCTTTTTATTCGAAACACCAACGATTGAGAAAGACCGCGACCGTTGGAAACCTTATTATACGGATGCTGTACCTGCAAAAACAGCCGATCAATGGTATCTCCCATTTGATGTGGCTAACCGTAAAAAGGTTAACAACATCAAAATCATCAGCATTTTCGGCGATCACCGCGATAGTTATGTTAAGGGGCATATCCATACCGCCATTGATATCAATCCTGCTCAACCCAAAGCTAAACTAGTTAGTGTTTATGCCATGGCCAATGGAATAGTTTGCTCTGTACATCTGGGCGAAAATCAACGTACCGTGGTGGTTAAGCATAAACTGCCAAATGGTCAAACGATGTTTACTTCTTACAAACACCTTAAAGAGGTTTATGTAAGCAATGGTCAGGCGGTAGATCAAAATACAAAACTGGCGAGGTTGTTAACCCCACAGGAAAGTAAAAAATATGGTGGTGATTATCATCACCTTCATTTGGAAATCAGGAAGAAATTTGATGATTATGGTTGCGCCAGCTGGTTAACTTTTAACAATACACAACTGAACGATCGGTTTTATAACCCTCAGGGTTTTATTAAGGAACATATTAAATAAATTTTGGGTTGATGAGATTTATTTCAGAGAAGTCAAGTTTGAATAGGCACCATACCCAGTAAACTTGACTTCTCTTTTGAACCCACTAATAAAAATACATATAGTTTTGGTTGGTGGGCCATCAACTAATAGAAATGCGTGAAGCAACAACCGATTACTCTCAGAGAAGTCAAGTTTGATAGGCACCATGCCCAGTAAACTTGACTTCTCTTTTGAACCCACTAATAAAAATACCTGAAACTAAAACTCTTTTCGGCTTGTTGATTAAGAAGACGCTCGTAACTAAAATTGATTGTTATGTATGTAATCTTAGGTGCGACTGGTCAGGTGGGATCAGCAATTGCAGATCATTTATTGGCTAAAAAACTACCCGTTAAAGCCCTTATACATAATCCCGATAAAGCTTCTGAAATTAAAGCAAAAGGAGCTGAAGTTGCTGTAGCCGATGCAATGGATTTAAACTCTTTAATCGATGCTTTTCAAGGTGGAGATACGCTATTCGTCTTAACACCAGAAACCGGAAAGAGCAAAGATGTATTGGGCGAAACCAAAAGCATTCTCGAAAATTATAATCAGGCGATCCAGCAATCATCAATTAAAAAAATAGTGGGTTTATCATCTATTGGTGCGCAACATGATAAAGGAACGGGGAATTTGTTAATGTCGTACATGCTGGAACACGCTTTTAAAAACATTAATATTCCGCAGATATTCGTTCGGCCGGCCTATTATTATAGCAACTGGCTGGCACAACTGCCTGAAATTAAAAAAAGTAGTACACTTCCAACCTTTTACCCTGCTGATTTAGCCATACCCATGATTTCACCTATGGATGTAGCAGCATTTGTAGCCAATGTGCTGATAAAAGATGATGAATCGAAAATTTATGAGATCATTGGGCCCGAAAAGTTAAGTTCTGACGATGTAGCCGCAGCATTTGCCAGGGTATTGAGCAAAGATGTGAATGCAAAACAGATTGCACGTAAAGACTGGAACACGGTCCTGCAAAAAATAGGTTTTTCTCCAGATGCAAGGAAAAATTTTATCGAAATGACGGAAACTGTGGTAAATGGGAATACCGATCCTGAAAATAATGGGACAACGCTTGTGGGGCTAAAAACGGGTATTTATGAATACCTTGAAAATGCACTTGGAGACAAAGAACGTACTAAATAATAATCTGAACCGGATAAGATCCACAAGAGATATTATTAATCGAATGCAGTTATTAAATTGCTGTCAATCTCCGTTTTGCATGGGTTCATCGCCATCTTTATGGCCCAAGGTTAAACCTATAATCAATACTATGGAGGTTAATATATAGAGCATGCGTTTAATTTATTGGTTAATTTAACCATAAACGAATGTTATAATAAAAACGCTACATCATTATATTAAGACCTATGAGGTTTTTAAGCAATATGCTTATTTAACCTCATAGGTCTCCAGAGAAATTAAAATTTAATCTTCAAAGTACATTTTTTGCGGTTTTCGTCATTAGTCAACCCATCGGGTAGAGTGATCCGTAAACCTTTAGCGTTCTGCTTCCATTTGATATTAAATTCCTCATCTTCCATAAAAAGCTGCTTTACTTTTAAAATTGCTGTAGACAGGGATTTAACGATTAATTCGCCATGATTGAATTCTAAAAGTTCGATGTTAAGTTCGTCTGTTTCGCCTGAGTAGAAAATAATTGGGTTAACTTCGTAAATATGAAGCTGGTTACTGCTCTGCTCATCGGTTTTTAAAGCAATTTTTCTGCTTACTGCCATCTTTGACTGATTTGAGTTAATTTAAGAATGAGGTTTAATTTACCGGTGGAAAATTATAAGGTCTCCATTTGTTGTTTTGTAAATTTATACTTTTTTTAAGCGGAAAACTTTGGTTTCGTGAGCGGTTACCTCGCCATTCCATTTGTTGTTTTTGCCAATTATTTTATGCTGCCATAAATCTTTAATTTCGTATTTATCGGCTAAACCAAGTTCCGCAAAATTTATTTTGGCATTTTGTGTCGAGCTTGATTTATTTAACACTGCAACGGCAAAATCGCCATTGGCCAACGGACGCACAAAAACATCCCATATATCGGTCTTGATTTTTCTTTCGGCCTGTTTACCTAAGGCATCCTGATTTAATGCAATGATTTCGATGTTGGTAAAAATGGTTTTTGCTTCGTCGTCCATCTTACGGATATCGCAGCTGGCATATAATGGCGAATTCAGCATACTGTATAAACTCATTTGGCTTTGGTATTCGGCCTTTGTACAGCCATTACCATTAAAAGCTGATGACGGACCTTTTGTGCCATGCAAACCGGCTACCAACATATCGCCATCGTTCCACCTGCCCGGGCCAGAAAAGCTGGCCAATCCGGCTGTTTTATCAACCACGTTATAAATACCTACACCACCTTTACCTTCAATATCCATCCACTTATCCCTGATATCGTAAGTGGTACGCCAGCTTTGTCCGCCAACCTGTGCGCCCCAGTTCCAGGGTTCGCGCGGGCCCCATTCGCAAATACCGAAAACAATATCCCTACCTGATTTACGCAGTGCCTGAGCCATTGTACCATAACGTTTTTTAGCAGTTTCTACATCTTCAGGTGCATTGCAATAATCATATTTTAAGTAATCTACTCCCCATGAAGCAAAAGTTTTGGCATCTTGTTGCTCAAAATTTAAACTTGCAGTATATTGGCCACAAGTTAACGGAGCGGCATCAGAATAGATCCCCAATTTCATCCCTTTACTGTGCAGGTAATCGGCCAGGGCTTTAATACCCGAAGGAAATTTCCTCGGATCGGCAATGATGTTATTTTTATTATCACGACCGCCCTGCCAGCAATCATCTAAAAAGATATACTGATAACCTGCTTTCACCATTCCGCTGCTGACCATGGCATCGGCCATTTCTTTAATGTCCTTTTCGTTTGGATTTTCTGACATGATGTTCCAGCTCATCCAACCCATTGGCGGTGTGGAAGCTAAAATTTTTTCCTGCGCAAAGCTGATTTGAGCAAATAAAAATAGGGCAAAACAGATTTTGATAAATTTCATATTTTCTTTGATAAATAGTTCTTCAATTCTTAGGAGAATAATCGTCATTCCCGCGCAGGCGGGAATCTTAATGCAACATATAGACCTGGCTTAAGCATTAAGATTCCCAATCGAGTTGGGAATGACGAACTATGTATGTTACTTAATCGGTTTGATATAATAACTGTAATGGTAATCTTTAAACGGGATCTGGTATTGGATCAGCGGCATTGAGCCCCAACTGTCAATTCCCTGTACCCCCAGCTGCTGCAGATCCATGTGTACATAAATCTGGTTGCGTTTTACTAATTCTCCGGAGTGGTATTGTTTTTTCTCGGCTTCCGGATCAAGGTCTTCTACCGCATAAGGCAGTGCGTTAAAACTTAACAATTGATCGGCAAATTCGAAGCGCAAACCTTTACCTGCTTTATTGGTAAAATTTACCCAACGTACTTCAGTTTTGTTACCACTTTCCTGCGGACGGGCATAAGCAAAATACTGATCAGAAACCGTTGATTTGTAGGTACCAATTAAAGAAGCTGTTTTACGGTCTATATAATTTTCGCCCGGACCACGGCCATACCATTGGATATTGCTGAAATCGTTTTTTAACTGCAGATCGTTACCGATACGCATTAAACTTTTGTAATTACCGGTTACGGCTTTAAATTGATTGCTTACTTTGATCGTTCCATCGGCCAAAACATTAAATTCCTGCGTAGTTTCGGCATCGCCTTTCAGTAAGCTTGATTTAACGGTTAAGGTAAAACCATCGGCTGTTGAATTTACGGTAGATTTTATATTAGCGGCAGCATTATCCTGGTATACATTACGCCACATGCGTAATTTTGTATTTAAGCCTGCACCAATATCATTATCGGTAGGTGCACGGTAAAAGCCAGGTTGTGGACCAGAGGCCAATAATTCTTGCCCTTTTGATAAATAACTGATTATTGTTCCTTTGGTTAAATCGAAAGTAATCATAAAATCACTTCCTTTAACTACTGCCCTATCGGCTGTTTGTTCTACTTTTAAGGCTTTTTTGCCTGCAGCATAAACATTAGCTTTAGGGGTACCTGCCAAAGCAATCTGCTCGTAAGCAACTTCGTAACCTTTTTCTAAAAATGGCTCAGGTGTTTTTAAACGGTAGCGCACATTTAAAAAATATTCTTTGCCCGCGGCATAATTGGTTTTAAATGGTATGGTTAAGGTTTGCGATTGGCGTGGACCAATATTCAAGTTACTTACCACACCTGTCTGGATTACTTTTCCATCTTCTACCAGTTCCCAGTTTAGTTGTACGTTGCTGATATCTTTAAAGAAATAGCTGTTGTTTATATTGATCTGATTGGTGCCGTTAAAGGTCGTTTTAATATACTGGTGCACTTTCTTAAGTTCAACAGCCATTGGCGTCATGCCTCGGTATGCGGTTACCACACCTTTTACGCAGAAATCGTTATCGCTGAAGTTCTCATCAACCGGTCCGCTTAAAGGGAAATCTCCTCCATAAGCCATGATACGTTTACCATTTTTAACGGTATCAATCGCCTGGTCGATCCATTCCCAAACAAAACCACCCTGAAGTTTCGGGTTATTTTCGATGGCATCCCAATACTCTTTAAAATTACCCAAACTATTGCCCATAATGTGTGCATATTCGCTCATGATAAATGGACGGGTTTCTTTTTCCTGTTTTGAATAACGCGGCAAATAATTTGGCGATGGGTATTGCGGAACGATCATATCGGTATTGAAATCGTTCTCTGCCCTTTCATACTGTACAGGGCGTAAATCTTTTGTTTTAAGCCATTGGTAAGCTTCGTAAAAGTTAACGCCATTACCTGCTTCGTTCCCTAAAGACCAGGTGATTACCGATGCATGGTTTTTATCGCGTTCATACATCCTGGTAATGCGCTCAAGATGAGGATTTCTCCATTGTTTGTCGTTGGCAAATGTGGTTTCTAAACTGTAATAACGGCCATGTGATTCGATATTGGCTTCGTCTATCACGTATAAACCGTATTCATCACAAAGTTCCATCCAATAAGGATCTGGCGGATAATGAGAATGACGAACTGCATTTACATTCAGCTTTTTCATCATTTCCATATCTTTTTCCATATCGGCATGAGTTAAGGTATGGCCCTGGGTAGCATTATGCTCGTGCCTGTTTACGCCTTTTAAAAATACGCGTTTACCGTTAACCAGTAAATCGCTTCCTTTAATTTCAACAGAACGGAAACCTACACGTTGAGGGATCACTTCGATTATTTTATTGTTTTTATCTTTTAAAGTAATGTACAGGGTATATAGATAAGGAATTTCTGCCGACCAGGTTTTTACATTACTGACCTGCGTTTTAATGGAAAGGTTGGTTTTAAAATTACCCAGCACTTTTTGAAGTGTGGTTTCGTCTTTCCAAATTTTGTTTCCCTTTGCATCAACCAGATCAAGCGCTACATAAAAACTATCCGGACGGCTGTGGTTGGTGCGCTGATCTATTCTATAATTTTCTACAGCTAGATCAACATTTAACAATCCGCTGGTGTAAGTGGCATCGAGATTACCTATCACCTTGAAATCGCGAATATCCATTTTTGGGGTAGAATAGAGATAAACTTCGCGTTCGATACCCGAGATGCGCCACATATCCTGACATTCTAAATAACTGCCATCGCTCCACCTGTAAACCTGAAGTGCAATGGTATTTTCTCCGGGTTTAACAAATTTTGTGATATCGAATTCGGCAGCAAGCTTGCTATCTTCACTATAACCCACTTTTTTCCCATTTACCCAAATGTAAAAGGCCGATTTAACAGCTCCTAAGTTGATAAATACCTGTCTTCCATCCCAATTGGCCGGAATGTTGATCTTTTTACGGTAAGAACCTACCGGATTATTGTCTGCCGGAATATCGAAAGGTGGATTCATTTTGGCTCCGGTTAACTGTCGGCCGGCAAACTCGTAAGGCTGGTTTACGTAAATAGGCAAGCCGTAGCCGTTCACTTCCCAGTTGGCCGGAACTTTAAAATTATCCCAGGTTTTATCGTCGAAATCTACTTTATAAAAATCTGTTGGTCTTTTGCGGGGATCTTTTACCCAGTTAAATTTCCAGGTACCATTTAAGGATAAAAAAAAGGCTGATTTTTCTTTCGCTCGTTTAGCAGCCAGCTCCTGATTTTCGAAAGCAAAGGCCGATGCGCGCATGGGTAAACGGTTTACCGAAACTACTTCAGGAGTTTGCAGTTCGGAAGGCAGATCCTGCGCGCCGATCTGCCCGGCAATAAATAATAATGTAAATAAAATGGTTAATTTCTTTTTCATTTTGTATGTTAAAATTGGTCTTGTGGAACCAAATTACTGATGATTAGTTTATGGTGATGAAATTGTTTCTGCGCAAACGTTTGAGTTTTAAAGATGTTACGGAGCTGTTAATTTGTAAGCATGAAATGGATAAAAGAGAGTTGTTAGTTTTACGATTGATTATTTAGTAGCAGTTTTACCATTAAGAAGTTAAGAAAATTAAGTTCTATGGTCTAGGATTAAGTTTACAGCATAAAGTTATCACTCTTAAAACAGAAAAAACCCTTTGCCACCTCCGGCGGCAAGGGTTCACTAACTAAACTAACTACTATTTTAAAAATTCTAATTCGAAGTTTTTCAGGTAAGGTTTACCATCAAAACCGAAATCAGGAAGGATATTAATCTTCATCCAATATAACGCTAAGGCAGAAACATCACTTACTGTAGATGGAATAGATAATGATGAAGTTACTGGCTCTGCTGTTGTTCCCGGAGGATAAGCATTACCTAAATTAGCCCAACTATATACACCAGAAAGTGACATATTATAACCCACCGGGGCTTTATTGAAAAATGTGCCTTCTGTTCCTTCATCCATTGGCCAAAAGCCTACCAAATTGTTATAATTAGGGTGTTTGGTAATGTCTTTAAGGCCAACATTACTTTTTATCGTTGCTTCATTTAACGCAGTATTAAAATAAGCCAAATTAGCGCCATAAAACGATGTAGGGGTATCATTATCTCCAGGTCTGTGGCCTACTCTAAATGCCTCAGTTGTGCTTAAACTCTTTCTGGCAATAATGTTTGTTGCAGTTGCATTTTGGCGTTTACCATCTATATACATAATTAGGTTTCGGGTAGTAGAATTAATATACTCAACAGTCATTGTTAAAGTATGCCAATCTGTACCAGGAGCGTCTGTTGATGATGTTTCCGATTTACCAGATCCACCATTCAAACTCCCGCCTACAGTTACAACCCACTTACCTCCAGGATAATATGCCCATTGCCAGCCAGTAATTATCTGACTACTAAGATTAGTACTCTTGCTAAAAAAGCTTGAGTATCCACTTGGAACAGCATTAAATTTTACATCCATTTGAACGGTAAAACTATTAGTTTCACCGGCGTCGTAAAGATTATTGTCGTTACTTAAAGTAGCCCTACCCGTACCATTATTAAAAAGTACTGGATTGAAACCTGATTTTTTTAACTCAAATGCTTTAAAAGAAGGGTTGTAAACCAAGGTAAAGCCATTAGTTGGGTTTGCACTGCTACCACCATGATTACTGGTTACTATGACCAGCCAATCTTCGTTAGCATAATTTTTTCTTGCTTTTAAAGCGGTTAAAATGTTACCAACATATTCATCGGCTTTTACAATGGCATTTTTATAGTTGGCATTGGCAGCTACATAACCTCCGTTAGCGCCAGCGGATTCAACTTCTCTAAAGTTTACAAATATGGTTCCCAAACCGGTTTGGCTATTTAGAATGCTCACCGTACTGTCTTTAACAGCGATATCATTTGCCACAACAGGTGCAAAATCTGCATTTTTCATATAATTCCGCAAATTAGCCCACGGGGTAACGAAAGCTGTTTTTACCGATTTATATTGTGTAATATAATCAAATACGTTACGGTAAGATACAATGGTGGCATGCTCATCTACACCAGAACCTGATGCACGTTCGAAATTATCAGTACTGATCTGGTGTTTCACAAAACTGGTACCGGTTAACATCGATACCCATCCTGCTGCATCAGAAGCTGTTTTTAAAGTACTATAAGAATATTTAGCATTCTTCTGCAGGGTTGTAATATTGGTTGGCGCAACAGTTTGTAATTCTGAACCTGTTAATCCATCAATACTGATGACCAAAATTTTGCGTTGCCCGGCAGAGAGTGGTTTCAGGTCTTCGTAAATTGCTGGTGGATTAGCATATTTTTTACAGGCTGAGAAACAAAGTGGAATAAACAATGCAAAAGCAGTGTAATATTTATATTTATTTAAAATCTTCATTTTCGTTAAATTAGAGGTTATTTAATTACGCCCAACTCAGCCATAGCTGCATAAGGGAATGAGGCCACAGGTGTATTCCAGCCATCTTTCAGTATAACTTTAAAAAACTTATTAAATACTGGTCCATTAGGAAATGTGAACTCATAACGTGCAAATGCATTTGGGATTTGTGTTGTACCCACACTTGTAAAATTAACATTATCACTACTCACTAATATTTCTATATTTTTTACCCGTTGAGCAGTAGAATTTCGCGGAACGAAATACATTCCTTTAACAGACATTCTTTTGTTTTCGCTATATACAAGCGTATATGGATAGCCTTGTGCCGTAGTTGGTGCAGGGCTATACTGAGAATGCCAATATGTTGCTGTATTATTATCAAGCATGGCTGCAGGACTACCTTCGTTAGACTGACTGGAACTTACTGTTACACTTGGTGCAAAAGAAATTACCGAAGTACCACCTGTTTTATTCAAAGGATTAAAAGTCCAAACCTGATTCGCTAAAATTGGATATTTAGCTGAAACTTTGGCCACAACAGCATCACTTATAGAAATCCCCCAAGCATCAAAAAATGGCGCCAGATCTATTTTAGTATAATCAGATAGCTTTTCATAAACAAAATTATGCTTATTGATATCATTCGTATTTAAACGATCAGCATGGCGGGCCTGCGTATATAAATAAGTCATTGCGCCGTAACCATACTTTTCAAAAATCTGTACGAAAGGCGTCATCTTCATAAAAGGCCCTTCATCCACGGTATTCATTGCAGCATCTGTATCAAAGTTTTTGGTTCCTGTACCACTTGCATAAGTAATCGCCTTAGGAAAACCACTGGAAACTGCAGGGTGTAGAATATTGTAGTTGGCACCAATCCTGTTGGCCACTTTAAAGCTAAACAGGTTGTTGGTGGTTTCGCCCAAAGTACTCCAGCTCCATACATTTGCCTGTTGACAGTTATGTCCAAACTCGTGATAGGTACCCCATTGGCCCGAACTGGTAGAGATTGAATTTAAGCTGGTAAAACTGGCAAACCAATACGAATCGTTTAAGCCCACAAAAGGAAAACCAGAGTGACCATAGCCTAAACTAAGCTGAATATCGAGTACTCCGCGCCACTGACTTTGAGGGCTACGGTCTCTAATATCGGCAGCATTATCTGATAAACCCATCCAGGAATTATAATCCAGGTCGAAAACATCATTCCATTTGCTAAATACTGCTGTTGGATTGGTGAAAGGCTCGCTTGAATTAAATGTAGCCATTACCTTATCCCTTGGAATGGTGAAAATAACACTTTTAGCCCTTAGCTCTAACCAGGGCACTTGTGAGGCCTTAACTTTCGCTACCCAATCGGCATCACTGATTTGGCCTAAAATAAAATCGGGCGATACCACAGCACCAGTAATGGTAAAGGTAACCGGATTAGCATAAGCGAAAGTAGCCAAAATGTAAATATGACCGCCGTAAAGGTTACGGATATAATTTATCCCGGCAACCAGTTTTTTTCTGTTATATATCACCGGATCGCGCAGCAGTGGAAATTTACCAGCCAGGTTATCGGTATGTGCACCAATCTGTACGGTTAAACCGTCAACCCCTGCCGGAACCACAAGTTTGATCAGCTCACCCGGGGCAGCGTAGTAACCTGTACTGTATTGTGGCGACGGCGCTTCTGAAATTCTTAAGTTTTGTGCAGTTTGATCGGTAAAGTTAAGATTAAGTGTAAACTGAGTCTCTTTTACCCTGGGTTCTGTTTGATCTACCAAACCGGGAAATACCCTTGCCTTGGCATACATCGACTTATCGATCAGTTTCATATTGGTATCGATGCTTCCTTCGGCTACATTCTGCGAATCATCGGGATAACCATCCGGAACTTCATAGCCATATTTTTTACAGGCAGTAAATGCCACCAAAATAGACAGGCCAAATATTTTAGTTAATTGATTAAATTTCATTTTATCAATATTTAAAGTTAATTAGTCGGTAATGATACAGTTGGGATATATAACCTGCCTGTTAAACCCCATTGAGGTGAAACAGCAATATTTAACCAATTGTAAATAAGTAGTGGAATATCTACACCATTAGGTACAGAGAGGTATGCTGCAGGAGAAATATCGGGCGAGATATTTGGCGAAATTTCTTCAAAACCAGCAAATGTTACGTTACTGCTGTAAGTAAAATTGTTTCCTTTACCCGATTGATCCAACATCGTGGTTCCGCTTGTTTCATTTCCTGGCCAGAAACCTAGTAAATTGTTATAAAACGGCGTACTCGGTTTAATCTGCGTTCTCATGATGGCGGCTACATCAGTTGCAGACATGTTTACGTTGAACAAGGCTACATCTCTGATTAAAAGATTGGTTTGTGTATCGCCATTGGTACCTACATCGCCACCTAACCGAAGCGGAATGTTGTTATCTATATTTCTTCCGTTTATAGATCCTGAATATCTGGTTAGCCCATCAACATACAAAGTAAGTGTTCTTACACCGTTTAACAGGCCAATGGTGAAAGCTACAGTGTGCCAGCGTCCATCGCGTATATCAATACCAAAACCCGGACGTGGAGTACCACCCCAATCTAACTGTGCGGAGTTTGCGCCGAACAAAAAGCCCCATCCGGTAGATGAAACGGAGTTAAAAGCATTTCTTTTTGCCAAAAACATTGGGTAATAATTTGCTTGCCCATAATCATCCCTAAATTTGAACATAAAGGTAAAATCGCCTGTGGTACCAAAATTGCCAATCGCGGTATTATTTTGAATAGCGGTAACATTAGAATTGGTTGTTGCAATAAAACGTGGACCTGTGCCTACGAATGGATAGCTATTGGGGTCTGGCTGTGAAATCAATACCGACGAAAAACGGGGGTTATAAAAAGCGATGTATGCATTTCGTGAAGCATCGTTAAAAATATTTGTACCTGGAGCACCGCCTGATGGGCCACCGCCTTTATTTGAAGCAATTACCACCAACCAGTTCTCTCCTGAATATCCTTTTCTGGCTTTTAGCGCAGTTAGTATTTCGCCGATGTAACCATCTATGCTTTTTATAGCGGCCGCATAAGCAGGTGTTGCAGCGGTATAGCCATTAGCTGCTCCGGCAGTTTCAGCGCTGTGAAACTGTGCCACTACCATTGATGGATTATTGCTGGTTAACTCGGTAACTACTCCGCTTTTTACGGCAGCATCGTCTGCAACATTTTGTTTTACAGTTGCATCGCCAGCCAGTTTATCATTAAAAACGGTTGTTGAGGCGATTGAAACCGTTCTGGCATTATTGAGCGAACTTTTAATCCTCGTAAAAACCGTAGGGGTAGTTTGCAGGTTTAAACCCGAAAAATCTTCGCTGGTTACATTGTGTTTGGTATAATCGTAACCGGTTAGCATGGTTGTCCAGGCCGAGGCATTGGTAATTACGTTATATTTATTATCAGCCAAACCTTCGTAAGTGTAGGTGGCTTTGGCATTAATCTGAGCCAGATTGGTGGGCGCCAATGCTTTTATTGCGGCACCAGTTACACCATCCAAAACGATATAAAGTACCTTTTTACCGGCACCTAAACCTAGCGTATCGTTTCTGAAATTTTGTGGCAATGTATTTTCAAAATCCTTATTACACCCGGTGGCCATAAGGAATAGCCCAAATACCAGGCAAAAGCCCAGGTATTTAAAGGTTGCTGTTAATGTAAATCCTTTTTTCATCTCTTTTATGTTTGAAACTATACTGATCAATTGGCAAAATTTAGGCGTATGATATTGTGTGGTAAGGTGCCGTTAAAGCGAAGGATATCGCCCACTAAAATCACCTGCGTACCTGTAGCAACTGAGGTTTCTACCATATCGTAAATTGCCCCCTGAAAACCACCAGTATTGTTATACCCTACTGCTAGCTGCCCGTTGGCTTCTAAAACCATAAAACCCTGGCGCAGGTAATCGCCATATTTATTAAAAGAGCCGCTTACAATAATTTTCCCATTGTTAAGCTGCCCCACAAAATTGGTAATGCCCCCGGTAATGGGCTGACCTGTAAAGGTTGTTACATTAGAGCCATCAGCATTTAACAGGTTAATACCTGATGCTGCTTTACCATTAAAACTAGTGAAAGTACCTCCCACTACAATTTTGTTGGTAGTAGCATTGTACCTTATCGAAATGATATCGCTATTGGCACCAGAACCTGCATTAAAACTATTATCTACACTACCATCAAGGTTTAACCTTACAATTTTATTGGCCTGCGTACCATTAAACGTACTAAATGTACCCACCAGGATCAGCTTTCCATCGCTTTGCATCATGGCATCTAAAATAATTCCGTTAGCACCTATTGCACTTTGACGGGTAGATTTATTGTAGTGGAATGTCGAATCCATGGTGCCATCCATATTTACCCTTACTACCTGGCGCATACGTGTATAGTCGTACACTTTTTCATCATAACTGGAGTTTGGCAAATACATGCGTTTGTAGTTATTAAAGTTACCTACCAGATAAACCTGCTCGTTAAATACAAAGGTTTTTCTAACCAAGCCATCAACACCGGCATTAAATGCGGCAACGGTATCGCCATTTTTATAGGTCTCCTGAGGTTTAGGATTAATTACATCCCTGAGGATCAAACTATCCAATGTACCATTGGTATTTAAGCGGGCCACATTGTTTAAGGTTTGACGGTTGATGCGGGTAGAGTTAAAACTGGTAAAACTACCAGCGATGATGTATTTACCAGCCTGCGATCCGGTTGGGATGCGCGTAATAGAATAGATTGACTTATCGGCACCACCTGCTCCTTTCCCAAAATTAACGCCACTGGTGGAGTAAGCTCCACTTCCTAAAATCTGTGCAATGCCTCCGATGGGTAACTTTTCAGTTCCATTTAATTCAAAATCATTAAAGGCACCTCCCAGAAAATAGTTACCCCCGGGTAAAGCCTCAATATCGAATATGGTACTTGGGCTAAAGCCATTGTTGCTGCTATTTGTTGCACCATTAATCACTTTCCAGCTGGCATCAACACTTACTTTGCCTCCCACTTTAACAATCGGACCGAAAAAACTTTGTCCCTGTGAAGTAATCCACATACTGCCTGTACTGGCCGTTAAAGGAACTTTGAAAGTTAAAGTACTATCATTGGTAGATGCAGTAACTACTTCGGCTTCTATTTCGTTTACATATACTTTAAAATCGTTGATGTATTTACTCAGGCCTTTTACCCTTACTGTTAAAACATCTCCTGCATTTACCACATCTGGTTCAATTGTTTTGGAAACGAAGGTGAGATCCAATGGCTTCTTACCTCCGGCATAAGGATCCTGGCCGAGGCCCTTTTCCTTTTGGCAAGAAACTAAAGCTGTTGTTAAGCCTATTGCCCCGAACAAAAACAGCTTAAATTTATATTTTATGTTATTTAACATTTTATTCAATTTATGGATGAGATAATAGGGCTATTTTGTTGGTGGATTAATACCCGCGGATATGGCCTGCTCGATAAAAACATTGGTGTTAAAGCCGAAATTATGCCTGATCTTGGTTAGCACATGCAAAACGCCATTAGTGGGCTGAATATCTGAGGTAGCAATCGGAATGTTGATCAATGATACCTGAGGATTAGACAGATCGGGAATATAGGCAAGATACAATTGGCGGTAACCAGCATAAGCTACCCTCGAAAGTTCTTCGCCTTTATCGCTATACACCACTGCATCATTAAAAACCACCCCAATATTCATAATCCTGCCACTATAAGAGGTATAACCCTGACCAGGAAAAGCGAGGTAAGATAAAGTATCACGCTGAGGATAATCTTTTAAGCGGTTGCTACCTTTAAATATATATTGTGATAATATATTCTTCCATACTTCAGGTTTAATCTGAGATAATTGAGAAACGGTATCTTTACCAGTAACCCTTAATCTTACATTTAAGCCCTTAATGGATTTAAAAATCGAACCGCTTGGCGGTGCAAAAAATGTGATGTTCTCTTTGCTGATCACATCGGCCAAACCGGCAAGTTTAATCACCGTTAGGGTTGAATCGAAAAATGGTTTCTTTTCTTCCATGTACTGCATAATATTGCCATTATACTTTGCTTCATGTACTCCCGTTTCCATGTAGTATTTTTTACAGCCGGTTAAAACTGATAATACGCAGATTACTAAAAACAGCAGTGTTTTATAATTCTTTTTCATCATCATATCTATTAGTTCCAAAAATTATTACCAATTAAACCTGGGTTTGCACTACGCTCGGCAGCAGTAATGGTAAGCGGCCATGTCCATGCACCTGCATTGAGGTTAGCTACCGATATAGGCGCATTGGTGAAATCGGAATTCAGTACCCTCTTTGTTCTTACCAGATCGAAAAAGAACTGCCCTTCGCCAATTAGCTCCCTGCACCTTTCTTTATAAATCTCATCTTTTAAATCCTGTCCGCTTTGCGTAATCATTGGTGCATTGGCGGCTACGGTTACCCTGTTTGCAAAATCTCTCGCGCCGCTTTCGTCGCCAAGCTCTGCAAGTGCTTCAGCAGTTAACAAATAGCAATCAGGTAACCTGAAAATGATGGCACTATCATCACTTGTGATGGATATGGCACTACCCGATCCGGTTGAATAAATATTTGCAAATTTTTTGAACTGGAAAGCTCCCCCCTGAGCATCATAGTTTTCAAACCAGGTAGTTATCCTTGCATCTGCAGATCCCGGAGGATAAAGTTTACGGATATATTCGGTTGAATAAGCTATAGAACTTTGCGTTTTGGTTACATTGCCCTGATATGGGTAATGTGATAAGTAAAATGACATACTTGCAGGCAAAGAAAATCCTTCTCCATAATTAAAATCCTGTAAAATACCGAACAGATTTTCAGAACTTCTTCCTTTAAAAATTTTAAGGGTGTTGGCAGGGGTAATGGGCAATATCTTATAATTACTATAAGTATCCAATTCGGCAGACAGTGTTTTTACCGCATCGTAATATTTGGTTTTAACTCCGGTATCCCATGCTGCAGCCCACATATTTAAATGCATTAACAGCGCCACTGCCGATGCTCTTGTAGGTCTGAAACCATTGGATGTGGCATCGTTATAGAAAGTTGGCAGATCATTTTTTGCTGCAGTCATATCTGCAATACATTTATTCATTACCGTTACTTGCGATATTCTGCCAAGTGGAGTACTGTGGTAAGCATCTGTATAATAAATGGCATCGCCAAATAACTTACAGATAAACATGTAGCTCAGGTTGCGCAAAAAAACAGCCTCTGCTTTATAGCGTTTTTTATCAGCATCGGGCAAACTTGATGAAGGCACTTTATCAACTTCAAAGTACAAGATATTAGCCGCAGCCACTACATCGTACCATTCTTTCCAGCTCATAATGTTTTTCATCATGCCATTAAACCTTCCTGAACTGGCAACCAGAAATTTCATATTGTTACCTGTAAGTGCAAGAAAAGTATTTCCGCCATCGTTACTTAAGCTCCCTATAGCAACCTTATTGCCCCTCATTTCTAATGCAGGGAAGAATGCGCGGTCATCTTCATTAAAAAAGGTTGGTGTACCTGCCACTTTTGATTTTAACCGTGAGTAAATTCCGTTTGTAAATCCCTCTACATCTTCACGTGTTTTCCAAAAGTTATTTCCACTCTGTGCTTCAATTGGTGTTACGTTTAGAAATTTTTTGCAGCCAAAGGCAGTAAAAACCAGTGCAGCAATCAGAATTATGTATTTTGTATTTTTCATCTGTCTAATTTTTAAAACTCAATGTTTAAACCTAATGTAAACTGCTTTGGAGAAGGATAACCCCCTGAGTCATCTCTACCTAAACTGGTCACATTTTCAGGGTTTGGCCCGGAGTAACGTGTGATAAAACCAAGGTTTGCCGCAGTAACATTGATACTTACCCTGTTCATTCCAAACCTGCTGGTAAATTTCTTATCAAAGATGTAATACACTTTAATTGAGTTTAACTTGAAGTAAGAGCCATCTTCCTGAAATACCGTTTGGTTTAACCTGAAAGGATCGATAATACGTGCACGCACAAAATCTAAAGGATTGGCATAAGTTGCATTCTGGCCAGGTGCACTCCAATAGTTCAGCTGATCCAGAGGTACCAAACTGCCTAATTGCTGGAAATTGGTATAGTTCTGTAATTGCTTACCTAATGGGTTATTAATAATATCGCGAACCAGGGTAAAGGACGTGTTTACCTCTATACTCCAGTTTTTCCATTGCAGGTAGGAATAAAAGCCTCCTGTGATCTGTGGCTGAGAATTACCAGCAATCACCCTGTCATTACCATCAAGTACATAATTTCCATCCAGATCGGTAAAAACAGGATCTCCTGCCTTAAAATAATTTAAACGGCCGGTACCTCCTACGCGGTAAGGCAAACCTGTATTCGGATCAACCGGTACCTGGGCATTGGTAGAGTAAACACCTTTTGTGTTGTATAGGTAGTTAGATAACGAGTTGGTTCCTAGGCGATAATAAGTGTCTTGTTGTAAGGCTTTATCATAATAAATAAAATCTCTCAAATTATCAGGCAATTGTGCTAAAATTTCCCTGTTGATGGCTAAGTTTCCTGATATTGTCCACTTAAACGGGCTTGTAGGATTTAATGGGCGGGCAGTTGTTTGAAATTCCCATCCGTAGTTTACATTACTGATTTCGTTAGAGGCAACTGTTTCGAAGGAGTTGGCACTTGAAATATCCTTATACCTGAAAATATTATCATTTTGTTTGTAATAGGTATCAAAAACGAATGAAAAACGGTTTTGGAACAAGCTAAAATCAACACCGGCATTATAAGTGGTAGCTCTTGTAGGTTGTAAATCTAAATTTGGCAACCTTTTTAAATCTAATATGATAGAATTGGAATTATTATAACGGTTCCCTCCCACATATTTACCATAGGCATCAAAAACTCCACCTACCGGCTGTATGTTAGAGCCATAACTTAAACGGATGTCGGCATAATCGACCCATTTAATGTTCTGCAAAAACCTTTCTTTATTAAAGTTCCACTTTAAGGCAAAAGATGGATTGGCAACATAACGGGCATTTTCTCCATTGGCCGAGTTGGCATCTAAGCGATAGTTAAAATCCAATACATATTTTTGCTTATAGTTATAAGAAAATGCACCTGCAAAGGCCACACTCCTGGCGTCGTTATAATCAATGGTTCCGCCTAAAGATGTCAGGTAATCGGTCATATTGGTTAAAGGACCTCTTAACTGATCATTAACCCCTCTTTCGTTCAGTATGGCGTCGGCTTTAAAAAAGCTCGAATTGATCTCCGTAAAGGCAAAAAGGTTAAAGGTGTGCGTATCTTCTCCTGCAGCATCTTTTAAACCATATACATAAGAGAACTGGTTACGGTTATATAACTTAGTAGCGCGATCGTTATAAGTATAATATTTCGATTGATTTCCATTTAACGCCGCTGGTGAAAAATTATCTTTAGTACCGGTGCTATTGGTATAGTTTAAGAAAGTAGCTATCCTAAAATTCTTAAAAAGCTCGTATTCTGCATTGATGGTTGCAAAAGTTTGTAATGATTTATTATCATTATCGGTTTGCAGCTGTGCCAGTACCCCACTTTGCGATGAGAATAGTGATGGTGAAGGCAATAGGCTTGAGGCCTGGCCAGTGGTGGCTAAACCACTATTTAAGAAACCGTTGCCGCTGCCGACCTGTTGTTTTTGGATTGAATTTTGCAATTGACCATATAACTTAAATTTAGGTGTAGGATTGTATTGCATATTCATGTTAAGGTTATACCTCGAATAACCTGTATTCTCCTGGATTCCCGTCTCATCATAGGCACCTAAACCTACTTTATAGTTAAATGCTACATCACCGCCCGAAATGCTTACATTATGGGTTTGATTGAAAGTATTTCTGTAAAAATAGGATTGCCAATCTGTTGAATTATTAAAGTAAGCATTTAAGCTATCTGCTAAAATGGGACTATCATTGATCCCATCTACTGCATGATTATAACTGGTATCATTCTGCAAAATCTGATTAATCCGCAACAGCCGTTCACCTTTACCTCCAATAACACTGCGCAATTGAGGAACCATTGAAAAGAAGGATGCACCTGTATAACGGACTACCGGAACTTTAGAATTACCGCGTTTGGTGGTTACTAAAATAACCCCATAAGCACCCCTCGATCCGTATAAGGAAGTAGCAGCCGCATCTTTTAATGTCGTAATATCTTCAATATCTTCTGGTGGAATCTGAGAAATAGGTGATACACCCGGACCTGCCTGTTGAAAGCCGTACGAATAATTGGTGTTGTCATCAACAGGTACGCCATCAATTACAAACAATGGTGAAGTTGGGGTTAAGAAACTCGAACTTCCTGAACCTGATACGTTTATGTTTGAGATACCACGTAGGGTAATAGAACCCCTGAAACCCGGCGCACCAGTATTATTCTGAATGTTAAGCCCGGCAACTTTACCTTGTAAAAGCGACATGATATCACTTGCAGGCTGCCCCTGGATATCTTTACCCGAAATAGTCACGGTAGAACCTGTAGTTAAAGTCCTTGTTTTAGTTTGATAACCAGCGGTAACCGTAACCTCTTTAAGGGTAGCGTTATCGCCCTGTAAAGTAAGGTTAATGGTGGTTCTTCCGTTTACCTTGATGATTTGGGTGACATAACTTAAATATTTAAAGGTAATTTCTGCATTTGATGCTACGGTAACCCTGTAACGGCCATCGCCGTCGGTTTGACCTAAAACCCTGCCTGCGCTTAAAATACTTACGCCGGGCATGGTTTCTTTCTTTTTGGATTCGCCATCATAAACCGTACCTGTAACCGCAATTTGCTGTTGTGCCAGGGCGAGATTTTGCAAACCAAAAATCAATAAAATTACTATGCTGTAAAAATACTTCATTGGAAATATGTTTTGTTTGGATTTAGTTTGTTTCATCAGTCGTTATCAAATTTTGGTCGGTCGTTCTTGAACTGAAAGATAATTTCCCAATCCCCCTCCTCGTAGATCTTGAAATTTAGGGCGAGATAACAATGGAGCAAGGCCGCGCCAAATGCCTGCCTGTCGAATCTGAATACAACCCTTGCTGCGCCACCATCGGTTGCGGTGTATTTGGTAGGATATGCGGTTAAGGGAATAGGGTAAGCCACGTCAAACTTCACTTTGGTGGCATCTTTTACCATATTGAAACCATGTACCAAATTGCCCCAATCGGTTAAAGCGAACTTATTCGGATCGATAACCTGCGCCAGCGTATCTATAAATTTGAAACTGATGCTATGACCTGAATAGCCTGGTAAACCTTTTGGCAGTTTATTAAACACCACGGCTACATCATTCGATGATAAGAACTGATTGGTTCTTGTACCGGTAATAAATAATCCTGCCGGACTAACAGAGGTTGATGTTCCCTGCCCTGTAACCGGATCAAGTGGTGATGGCTCATAAGGACGTTCGCGCAGTGGGCTAAGACGGAAATTCTGAAAATATTTCCTCCCACCGGTGTTCGACATTTCTACATCAAAAACATAACCCGAATCTGGTTGCGCTTTAATCATGTTCGAATTGGCTTCTGCCCACATTAAAAATTCACCGGAATGCGGACGTACTTCAAATAAAGGGTGGTTTTCGATTACGCGTTTGGCCTCAATTTCGGCAAGCGTTTTTTCGGTACCATCATAAGCTGTTTTCCATACTTTAACAGGATAAAGTTTGGTGAGTTCGGGAGCAGGCTCGCCACCAAAAGTGCGCATATTCACAATTTTAAAATCCAAAGGCCTGCTTGAATTGCCGTAGGTAAAATTGTTGGTAAATAAGGTATTTCTACCCAATGTTGGCTGATATAGAAACTGTGTGTACTGGCTATCATTGGCAATAGACAACCTGTTATCCGGTAAATTTTTCTTACACGATACCAATACGAGCATCATGCCTGTTAGCATTATAGCTACACTAAGAAAGTATTTTTTAGTTTTCATCTTCATAAGGCTATTGGTCTAATCTGTATGTAAATTCATCAAACCCAAAATTGTGCAGCGGGGTTAAAATGTTTATGGTTGCATTATTGGTTTTAATGTTAATGGCGTTGGTATTGGTAGTTACCCAGTTGAGCCTGATGGTTGAACCATACATATCGCTATATTCGAGTGTAGTAGCACCCCCACCTACAAAACCAGAGGCATCTGCCTGTAGCGCTTTAACATGCATAGGATAATTAGAAGCTACTGTAGTTACCGAAATTCCATCAACCGTACTGGCATAAACAGAAGAAGTTAGATTGCCCCTTACAATATATTTTGAAAGCATAAAGGCCAGTTCCAACGGATCTGCAGTGCTTAAATAAATAGGTGTTTTTCCTTCCGCTTTTCTGGTTTGGTTCAAATATTTAACCGATGCTGCAAAATTTTCATTTACCGGTGCAAACAGGGTTACTTTCTGATTGGTTAAAGAATCCTTTAAAAAAGGAAAACGGTCCAATACCAAAAGCAGCGAATCAAAAGTGTTTGGTTTCGATCTCAAATAATCCACTGCGGTTCCTTTATAAGTTTGTACCGTATTGGTATAATCGTAATAAGGAGAATCGCTTTTTTTGCAGGCACTTAAATAAATACCCATTACGGCTATCAGCAACAATAGGCTATGCTTATATAATTTCTTTTTCATGATCTTTCGGATTGATTATTGCCAGTATGGATTTTGGGTAACCGACGGATTTGCATTGATTACATCTTGAGAAACTGGCCAGTAAATACCACCTGCACGCTCAAACTGTGTGAATGTAAGCGGCACGCCGTTTTTCTTAATAAAGGTGCCCGTAGCATTTTTAAGTCTATTGTAACGTACAATGTCGTACCATCTCCAGCCTTCGCCCATTAATTCTCTTCTGCGTTCTTCAAAAATGGCATTAACCAAATCTTTGCCCGATGCAGGGTCGTAAGTAACCGTCCCTCTTAAATTCGCTGCTTTATTTAATGCCGAAATGGCTTCATCGCGTTGGCCCAATACCGCACAGGCTTCAGCCCTAAGTAAGGTAATCTCCTCTATACGGCTAAACAGCATGGTTGAACTAAAAAGGGTTAAATTACCAGAAGTTTGAGCCGTGTAAATCACTTTTATTTTGTTAAAAATGGGCTGCTCAGAAGGGAAGTTGTAAAAATAATTTGTACGGTATAAGCCTGTAGCAGGGTTAACGCTAAACCTTAAATCTCCGGGATCAGTAAATATTTTAAGGATACTATCTTTTGGCACAAACATCTCAGGTTGTGTTTTTGGGATAAACGGCGATGCCAGGGTTAACTGCTCAATATGGCCGTTTGCTGTTGATAAACCATTACCTGCCTCGAATGGGAAGCCAACCAATACCGTTGCACGTTTAAAAGCAAATGGACTATAGTAATTTACGTTCTCCGTTAGGGCGTCCATATCTAAATAAACAATCCCGTTAGAACCGCTACCGTTAGATTTGGTGTAGTTATCCAATACAAATTTGGAATAGGTAGCTGCATCCAGGTAATTGCCCTGCCAGGCCGCAATGTGGGCCAAAATAATATAGGCTGATAAGCGGGTAAAAATATTACCGTTCCAGCTTGCCCAGCCTGCGCCATAATAAAGGCCAGGTAAAATAGGGTCATCGCCGCCATATTTAAAAGGTACTACCTGCGCTGCAGCCAATAGTTCGGTTGTAGCAAACTGTAAAACCTTTTCTTTGCTTGATCTAGGTAGTTGCACAAAATCACCATCATGAGATGAAGTTAACAAAGGCACATCTCCCCAGATCCTTACCATGTAGAAATAAGCAAATGCCCTTAATATTCTGGCCTGCGCTACATCTACATTATTGTTTATTGTGGTATAACGCGAATCTAAAGGGATAATCTGCTTAGAGCGTTCGATAAATAAACTCGCTGCATTAACTACGGCATAAAACCTGCGCCAGTTGGTAATCCTGTTAATCACCGGATATTGTGCATTTAACTGCCCTGTAACAATAGATTTTAAATCAGCACGGTTGGTAATCTGAAAATCACCCTGACGTAAATCGCCCATTAACCAATGGGTATTATCTGATACCGTAGCCGAACGCATTAAGCCATATACTGAAAGTAAATTTGCCTTCGCATCTTCAAGGGTTTTCCAGTTGGTTTCTTCGGTGGCTAATCTTGTTGATTGTACATCATCAATTTTCTTACAGGAGAAATTGCCCATACCAACCATGGTTAGTATTAACAAAAGGGTAACCGACCTGTAGATACTAATTTTATAATTAGAATAATTCATATCAATAATGGTATATTTTATAAATCGAGTTTGAAGCCTAAAACAAATGTTCGTGGGATGGTGATATTAGCACCGTCGTATATTCCATTGTAATTGATCAGTTCTGGATCAACTCCCGAAAAATCGGTCAGGGTAAATACGTTTAAGGCTGTAGCATATAAATAAGCTCTCCTGATTTTCCCACCAGCTTTTTTGAATAAACCTGTTTTGCTAAAATCGTATCCCAGGGTAACCGATCTTAATTTCACATAAGAAGCACTTTCTAAAAACAGATCCTGATCCGTACGGTAAGGATCTACCGGGCTCCATGGATTGTAAATCGGATAATTTTTCTCGTTATCGAACGATTGCCAAGAAGAAACTTCTTTAACCGAGTTGATATCGTTTCCGGCCTCGCGGTTTACAAAACCGTAACGGGTTGCCTCGTACTGGTTAATGGCTTTTTGTCCAGCAGCAAAAATGAAATTGAAGTTTAAATCGAAGTTTTTGTAAGCAAGGGTATTGTTCCAGCCACCCACAAACTTTGGTAATCTATCGCCGGTTAATACCTTGTCTTTACTATCGATGCGGTTATCGTTATTGTAATCAACCCATTTCGGATCGCCAGCTTTTAAGGGAATACCATTAAAAGTTCTGCCTGCAGGTACTTCAGCATCGCTGTTATAAATGCCCTGGTTGGTGTATAACCAATAACTGCCTACCGATTTTCCTACCTGTAACTTATTATCGTTCTGATAAATTAATTCATTTAAACCATCAGGCAATGCCGACAGCTTATTCTTATTATAACTCAGGTTCAAACCGGTATTCCAGTTTAAGCCATCACGCTGTTGTAACACCGCGCCGTTAACCAAAAATTCTACCCCTTTATTATTAATATCCATACCCGATTTGTATTGGGTAGAATAACCTGTTTCAACGGCTACAGGTAAACCGATTACGCTGTTTTTATCGTCACGGTTATATACCGTTACCGCAGCATTAACCCGACTGTTTAAAAACGATGCATCTAAAGTTACACTGGTACGATCTGCATAAGGTAAACTGATGTTATAACCAATAAAACCACTGTTGTATGGACGGTTAATACCCAGCAAACCACCATAGCCCGGTATAGTTGGCTCTTCTTCCCATCCATTTTCTGAACGGTACTGTGGCCCTGCAGCAAAACGGTCATCCTGGAAAATCCTCAAAGTTCTGCCCCAGCCTGCACTTAAATGCAATGCATCGATTACTTTATTGTCTTTTAAAAACTGTTGTTTTAAATTCCAGTTGACATTAAATGCTGGTGTAGTTACCCAACGGCTATCTGGCTGACCATTTGAAGCACCATCTCTTCTCAACAATGCACTTAAGGTGAACAGGTTTTTATAAGCATATTTTGCAGAGCCATAAAACGACATTAAATTATTACGCTCCTTATCAATATACCTGAAAACATAAAAATTACCATTGGCCAGTACATTTAAGTAATCAGGATTATCTGCTCCGTCTTTGGTTGGGTTACCATCTACAAAAGTCAGTTTAACATAATCATTAGGACCATTGTAGGCTCTTGCATAATTATATTTATAGGTATCGCCCTGTAAGCTTTGTCCAAGTTCAAAATCTATAACATGATTTTTATTAATATCATATTTATAGCTAATGTTATTGTTAATGGAAACCCTTTGGCTATAACCAAAATAGTTAGAAATATAACTGATGCCTGCCAACAAAGTTGATGGTATAAAGTAATCCCTGATTCCTTCATTGTAATTGAACAAACCTGTGGTAGAGATTACAAACTTATTCACCTTTGCACTTAAGGTTAGGTTTCCGTTTAATACCGTAGAGCGGTTGTTATCTACATTTCTATCATTTTGAGTTAAATATGTAGCATACGAATCTGAATTTGGAGAAAGCGGACTGCTTAAATCCGGAATATAGCGTGTTTCGGCAAAACGATCGCGCAAACTTTTATTCCGGGTACGGTCTAAACGGGCCGTATTAACCGTGCTTGATACCGTAAGCCATTTAAAAGGCGCCATATTGATCCCGAAAAACAAATTGTATCGCTCTAAACCCGTATCATCCGCATTTCCGGCATTTTTTGTACCTGAACCAAAAAACCTAAAATTTGCCCTTTCGGTACCTCCTGTAATACCCAAATCAGCAGAAAAAGTCGGCGTATTCTGATAATACAGATCCGTCCAGTTTGAGGGGCCGAAATAAGCCACATTGGTAGAATCGCGTAAATAAGAAGCCGGACTGCCGGTAGGGTTATATTTTTTATAAAACTGACCTCTGAAATTATTTTCGTAAACCCCGTTAACAGTATTTACCTGTGGAGCGGTTACATAACCAAAATAAGAGTTAAGGCTAATGTCTCTAAGACCTGCCCTGGCATTTTTGGTGGTAATGTAAATTGCTCCATTAGCTGCATTCGGACCAAGTTTCGCTAATTCGAAAGGATCTTTAATTACCGTAATCGATTGTATATTATTAATATCAACCTGTGATAATAAATTGGTGGCAGGCCCAATCCTGTTGTAATCATATTTCTGCACATCGAAAGCAAATGGATTATCGGCCACTAAAGGCACACCATTTAAGTAGATAGCTGGCTGTAAAGCGTAAATATCTTTTTTATTAAATAGTAAGCCCGATGTACCCTGTATAATAATACTTTGCTCGGTTCCAGGTTCTCCGTTTGGTTCCTGTACATAAACCCCAGCCAAATTGCCTTTAATAATCTGCTGTAGCGACAGGTTTGGAACTGGTGCAGACGAACGGATGTTAACCGTATCGCGTACTGTTTTAAATTTTTGCAACGCCCTGATCATTTGTCCAATCGTATCTGTTTTTACGGCGTTAGCGGATAAATCTTTTTTAGATTTTGAGGTATCTTGCTGAAAGGCAAAATAGTTGCTGTTGATCCTCTTAATCAGTGCCTCGTTGGCGTATGAAGATTGAAATCCAAAAACAGATAAAAACAAGGCAAAACAAATGCTTGTGTAAATTTTAACCATTTGATTAGTTTTTGTTTGATTTTTTTGTTTAAAGAAGAAACTCTGTTGCTTAAAAAGTAATTAAGAAATTACCTTCATTTGTTTTTTTTGGGCATAGCAATGCCAGGAGACAAAAAGTAAATTTTTTGAACATACGGATGATATTAGGATGATTAATGTTAATTCACAGTCCAAATAGTCAGAACCATGAACGGTTTAGTTATTGCTTGTTTGTTATTCCTTGGTTAGAGGTTATTTTATTAGTTAATTACTCCTGTGGTTAGCAGGATCTTTTTGCTCGTACACTAAAATAAAATATCGGCTAGTTATGATTTGTTAATGCAAGGTATAGATTAAGAAAACTGGATTTTTATTTTTTTCAACGCAAACGTTTGCCTAAAAAAATGCTTTAATCACTTAATTATAGGCACCTAAGCGATTTTAAAACCTATAAGACTTGTGTATTGATAAGTTTTTACAAAAGCAATATTCTATTATTGCGTACCATGTTTAAAAAAACATTAAAATGACAATTATAGTGATCGCAAAAATTATCCCCATGTAATCAGATTTCACTTGAACATAGATTTTTAAATACAAGCAATAGTTCCGAAAAATGACATTAAAAATTACAGCGCACAAACTAAGCGCAAACGTTTGTTTTTTTTAAAACACACAAAACAGCTAAAAAAATAAAGTATTGATTATCAAAACATTAAAACAAAAAAATCTCTTAATTTTTTTTAAGAGATTGGCTGAAGTAATAAAAAATTGTTTTAGTTTTTTAGCGCAAAATGCTGTTAATCACGGCCTCTGATGCGGCTTCACAAAAGTCGATTCCGGAATAATCGGGGTTATAACCACCAATGTAAGGAACGGCCATTATGTAAATTCTTTTGTTCGGAACACCACTTTTATCGACTACCTGAAAATGATCATTTATCGTAATTCCAGGCACCGTTAAAAAGTAAGTATTGTCCTCCTCTTTGGTTACTAAATCGTTATTCTTCATTTCAGTTTTTCCACTTTCTGCAGATTTAAACTTTAACCTTGCAGGGCTTAACGTTCCGTTATTGATAAGGCTTTTAAATGGGAAATCATTAAAAGAAAGGTGCGGCTGACCGATGCAATCAACAAAGGTATCGAAGTGTTTAACCATTTTTTCGCCGTTTATTTCATAATGATAATCTGCACCGCCAGTTTTTAAAGGTTCTACCTTAGCATCATCTCCAACAGCAACAATACTCAATACGCCGGCTTCGTGTAAGGCCAACAGTTCCCTGCACGAGCTTTGGGGTACAAACGCAATTACAATAGAAATTAAGGGCATTAATACTTTTTGAAGCCTTTCCATATCTTCTGCTGAAAGATATTTTGCCGGATAATTCATCGCAAAACTTAAAACAGCCAAAGCTTCTTTCCAATAAATGGATTTTCTCTTTTCAATTGATTTTTCGGCCTCATCATATTCTTTTTTAAATAATTCAAAGGGTTCCATCTTTTCCCTGTAGCCCATCATGGCCGCTACAAAAGCTTCGAGGTCCATATCTTTGATCTGCTCATAAAAAGCAGGATCTTTTTTAATAAATATTTCTTTGAAATTCTTCTCAAACACAAAATCTAAAGGTAAAAAACCTCCATTCTCGGCTATACTTTCATGAATTTCGGTCTTGCTCAATGTTTCATCTTTCCCCAGGTGCGAATCTTCTAAATGAAACCTGATGGCCGGCAACAAACCGCTCCGCGAGTGCATCACTATTTTAAAACCCTCGCTCGCCAATTGGTAGGAATAAGTTCCATCCTCATTGTCTTCAAACTTTCCATTTTCCCTGGCTAATGTTCTCAGGGCATCTATTGCCGTTAACGACGAACCCATAATGCCCACAGTATGGTTTAGTTTTAACTCAAGTTTTTTGGGAGGATATGGCGAATCGAAGTAATTTGGGATACGGCCTTCATATTTCTTTGGCCAATTGTGCCCCGTACAGATTACAAGCTGATCAAAATAGGATTTATCTTCATTTTGAACACATACTGCTACTTTATTATCTGCTGGTAAATCGATAATATCTTCTACCACACAGTTTAAATGAACATGGGTTTTAATGCCTTTTTTTTCTGCAGCTTTTTTTAATAAATTGAACTGGGCAGAAAGATACTCGCCGAAAAATAACCTCGGCAACACCTTATATTCATTAAATTTCTCCTCATCAATGTTAAACTTTTTTAAAATCGATTTTGGTGCAATTTTTACCCAATCTTCAATAGAATTATAGATAATGGGGATTTCATTATCTGATACATTTGTAATATGCTCTACATTTGCCCCCTCAGCACTGTATGGCATACCCGCACCGAGGTAATCCTTACGTTCGAATATGCTGATTTCAAAATCAGTGCTTTCAGACTCTGTTAACCTTTTATACATAAAAAGACCACTTGGTCCGCCGCCGATGATGGCAATTTTCTTTGTTGCTGTGTTAGTATCCATTTATAGTTGTATAATCTTAAAAAATGGAAATTGTTTTGTATATGTAGAATAAGTCCGAAAGTCGGAAGTTAGAGGTCCGAAGATCATGTTGCGGATGAATAGCCACTTAAATTATGGAAAATGTAAGACGGATGATGGAATTGATTAACACTTGTGCATTGTGAGGCCAATACTCTTTCGCGGTTGTCATCCTGAGCGTAATCGAAGGATCTTTTTAAGATCAAACACCGGGATTATACTAAGGAAAGCTGCTTCAACTCTGTCCCTCTGTTAGTTTAAAAAATGAGAAAAATAACAAATCCCAAGAACCTATTTTGATTAATGCTGTTAAAAGATGAGTGAGTTTTTTATTAATGATTAAATTTTAAATGATGGAATGCTGGGATGTATCAATAATCAATTGAACCAATGACCAATGTACCAATGACCAATATACCAATGACCAATGTACCAACGACCAATGAACTAATATACTAATGAACGATTTAAAACTATATATGATTTTACTGGGCTCGAAAGCCCCGAAACGAAATGTAGAGCAGCACGACTATTTTTTCGGCATTGCGCATTCACTTAAAGATCTCGTACCCGAAATTAAAGCATTTTGGCCCGGAACAGGTACAAGCCTGCATATTGATGGCTGGCGGGAAGTAACCAAGGTTGATGATTACGGAATCAGCATAAAATTAAGGGACGAGCATACGCCGCCATCATTACATAAATTGTTCTTTATCAACCTTGGGGGCTATTTATCCAACAAATTATACGAACAGCACCATATTGTACTATCGGTACATGATGAAAGGGCCAAAGCCATACAGGATGCCAAGAAAACGGTTTTTTTTAAAACCAATTCTTTAAAAGGCGCCAATTCGCACATCGACGAAAAATATGGCATCGATGTAGATGATATATATAAAATTGAGGACATTTTAAGTGAAGAGGCGAAACAGAAATACCACATTGAAATAAAACCATCTTCAGGATTACCTGAAGATGAGATTCATTTAGGCTATTTTAAGCTGGATAAACTTTAAGCGATTATTTTTTAACAAGGCTTTTTAACCAAACCACCAGATCATAGGCAGCTTTATCGTTTTCGAAACCCATTTCTTTTGGCAAACGGCCATTTACATATTCATCGTACAACCATGGATCGGCAATGGCAATTACATTTCCTTTTCCAAACCTGGTAGTGGCAATAACTGTTGCACCCGCCGCATTTTTCAATACCGGTTTTGCACCGTTTTTGGTATCGATTGAGCATACATCTTTCATGAATATTTTTTTGGCCGTTTTAAACACCGGATTATTTTTAATCACGATGCCACCATCTTCAAAATGTGCATCATCAATTACGTGGTTCTGCATCTCGTTGGTAAAATGCATACCGAATACATTGGCAAGTTTATTAAAATGTGGCAATTCAACATTCGCACTATCGTTGGCAAACATGACCAATACCCCACCCTGCTTTACCCATGTAGAAATTGCAGCAATGTGCTCAGCCTCTATGTAATTCGGTTTAGGATTTTCTTTCGGACGATCGGGATCTACAATTAAGTAAACATCACTTCCTTTTAAATTAGCCAATGTTGGTGCTGTTTCAAGCGAATCCAATTTAAATCCTTCTTTTTTAAATACATTACCGAAAATAGAAAAACCACTAATTGCCTGCTCGTTCCACAGGTAATGAAAACGCACTTCTTTACCCTGTTTATCTTTACGGGTTTCGCGGTTAAAGAAATAATCTAAAGTAACGGTTTGTGCGCTTGCCAAAATAGACGAGCAGATTAAAAAAGAAAGCATACAAACTCTAAAAAGCATTTTCATAATATATATGGTTAAATTGTAAGTTGAGCGGTTACCCAAAAGTATAAAATTTAACCATAATCAAATTATTGTAATCAAGTTAAAGAGGCTCCATTTGCGATAAAACTTACTCAATATCAAACTAAATTGATTTACCATAATAAAAAAAATACGCTGGCACAGTTAAAATCGATTGAACAAGGTTTAGAGCCAATGCAGGTAATCCTGCTCTCCATCATTTTTTTTCTTGTTTACCTTAAACCGTCTTCTGTATAAGGCCACCAAAAAGAAAGCAATTATCAGAATGCTAGCCACTATCTGACCTATACTTTCTAAATCGAGATCGAACATATCATTTATTTTATAGGTTTAACCATTAATTTACCCGTACCTGTTCTCCTTTTGCTGTTATCGCCACCTGGCTGCTTGCCATAAATCCCTGAGGGATTTTGGGTTCTATCCAGGTAGATTTTGGAGGCAAAAACTCAGCATTTTCGGCAGCGGTAATAAAAGCATCTGCCGTCATCGGAAAAAGCGAAAAACCAATTGAAGTTTCATTATAGTTCAACGCTGAAAGAAATTCAGACCATTTGCAATCCGGATAGCAGACTAATCTTTCATCTTCCTTCGGGTTATTGATACCCAGCACGGCCGATAGGATTTTATCCTGCAAAATCACCGTATCTGGCACTACGGATAATGCCATAGAAGCCTGATTTAAATCCAGCTGATACCATTCGTCTTTAAAATAAAAACCTAACCTATTCTTCTGATCAGGTTTATAAGGGTTGTTATTGGAGATTTTTGAGATATCATAATACTCTTTCAGTTTTTCCATCAACAGCACCTCAGAAATATCCACACCCGAAACTACTCGATGAAAGGCACCTATCGAAATTACATCGGCAGAAACAAACAACGAACTAATCTGCTGGGGAGTACTTTTCTGCAGCGAACAGGCTGCTTCCAGGCGATGATGACCATCTGCAAGGTAAACCGCCTGAAGTTTCATAAATTCATCTGTAAATTTTGCAATCACATCTTCTTCAAATACCTGATAAAGAAAATGTTCCATCTGCGACCATTCGCTTGCTAAAGGCTTGCGTGTACGCACTACATAATCAATCAGGGCATCTAAGGTTTTGTCTTTTTTATGAACCAATAAAATGGGTGATTTTTGCAGCTCCTTATTTTTACGGTCTATTTTAAGCGATTCTACTTTCGACGATACCGTTTCTTCGTGCCTTTTTATTGCATTTAAAGGCGTTTGAGAAAGATCAATAGCGGCCCAGATTCCCCTCATTTTGCCAAACTCCCCACAGAACTCATAAACATATATAGCAGGCCGGTCATCTAAAGCACATCCAAATAAATGAAGCAGGTCTTCAAAAGAAAGCTGCTCATTTTTATGCCCCTTACCGTTTACCTGATCAGAAATCATCAGATCAAATATTTCTTTGCCTGGCTGTAATGCTTTTAATGGCGAGATTTTTATCATCGTTTAACGGATTATTCTAGTTCAAGAACTGTTTTATCACTGTATATTTTTTCAAAAGTGGCCATGGCATTTACCAATACTTCAACACTCGATAACGGGAGCGCGTTGTAAAGTGAAGCCCTAAATCCGCCAACTGTTCTATAGCCTCTTATACCTACAATGCCCTGATCTGCCGCAAACTTTAAGAATCCGGCCTCTACATCCTTATTAACAGCTAAATAAGTAACATTCATCCGCGAGCGGTGTGCAACATCAGCTGTACCGTAAAAAAGTGGATTCCGGTCTATTTCGGCATATAATAGTTTTGCTTTTTCTATATTCCTTTGCTCTATCCCGCTTACCCCGCCCTGATCTTTAAGCCACAATAAATTGAGCATGGCTACATAAATAGAAAAAACCGGTGGTGTATTGTACATGCTCATGTTATCACGGAATATCCTATAATCCATCATTGACGGGATTTCTTTTTTTGCCCGATTTAGGAATTCATTTTTAGCAATAACGAGTGTCATCCCAGCTGGTCCCATATTCTTTTGGGCACCCGCATAAATAAGGTCAAAATCGTTAACATCAATCTTTCTGGAAAAAATATCTGACGACATATCGCATATCACCGGAACACCTGTAGCAGAAAAATCAAATACCTCTGTTCCCTCGATGGTATTGTTTGAAGTATAATGGATATAAGCAGATGCCTTATCAAGGTTAAACTGATCGGGGATATAAGCATAATTTTTATCTTTCGATGAAGCTACTACCTCTACTTCACCAAATAACCTGGCTTCTTTAATCGCTTTCTGCGCAAAATACCCGGTATCAAGGTAAGAAGCTTTTTTCCCTGCGCTCAAAAAATTCATTGGAACCATCGCAAATTGTGTACTCGCCCCACCCTGTAAAAAAAGCACGGAATAGTGATCAGGAACAGATAATAACTCGCGGACTAAAAGCTGGGTTTTAAGTACCACATCTTCAAACTCTGGCGATCGGTGTGAAACTTCTAATATGGATAAACCCATTCCGCCCCAATTGATTACCGACTGAGCAGCTTGTTCCATTACAGATGACGGCAATATGCATGGGCCGGCACCGAAGTTGTGTTTTTTAGGCATGAGAAAAATAATATTCGGTTAAATTAATTACTATGTAAAGATCAGTAGTTAAGCAAATTATACGGCAACAACCATTTTTTTTGATAAAAATTATTTTTTAACAAACCCTAAACATCCTAAAAATTTGGTTTAGCATATCAGGAAAATAAGTTGACAGAATATAATTTTTATTTGCAGTCCAAATTTTTCACTATTATTGTAAAATATACACTAAGTACATTTTTATTTAACGATCATAAATTAACTCAAATATACCTTATTTTAACCATTTTTAGGCTTTACAAAAGCGAACAAAATAGAAACAATTATACACTAAGTATTTTACATGCAACCTCAAAAAGTTGATCAGACCGACATCGAAATCCTAAATCTTTTACAACGCGACGGATTATTAACCTATAAAGAAGTTTCGGGCAAGCTTAGAAAAAGCATGACCCATATTGTAGAGCGCATTAAAAAACTGCGGACAAATGGCTACATCAAATCAACGGTTGCCATTGTAGATATTGATAAACTGAGGTCACATTTTATCGCCTTTCCGCACATTCAGCTTACCATGCACTCAGAAGATATTGTTAGGGCATTCAAGGCCGAAATGGAAAAATACCCTGAAGTGATGGAATGTTACCACCTCACTGGTCATTTCGATTTTATGCTTAAAGTGGCCATGCCTGATATGGTTTCTTATAATAATTTCCTCAGAGATAATATAGGCGCATTGGCTTACGTAGGAAATATACAGAGTTTTTTGGTACTGAATCAGTCAAAGGCAGAAACAGCCTATGCATTGTAGCGGCTTAACTAATTAATTGTTTAAACAGGTGAATCGACTCCAAATTCAAAATAGCTGCCTACCCTCCTATATCAAGTTTGAAGTGATCCAATAAACCTGCAAGATTAGCCGAAGAAAATTTAGCTTTTTTCATATTATTCAATGCCGGATCGATTGAAAAATGCTGTGCTGTACGAAAATCCGTTTTCTCTAAAATGGTTCGGTTAAACGATGTAGCGGTGAGGTCGCAGTTACTAAAAACTGCCAGAGATAAATCTGCAGACTCGAAATCGACTTCCCTTAACGAGCAGTTTATAAATGCTGTTTTTCTCAGTTTGGCGCCATAAAAAGTAGAATAATCTAAAATGCAGCCCCGAAAAGAAAAAGAAAACATAAATTTATTACAGGTAGAAAAATCAATCCCCAGGATTTTGCAATCGGTGAAGGTAATATTGCTAAAACCTGTACCTACAACCTGCGTGAGCGAAAAATTACACTGGCTAAACTGGCAGTCAACAAAATCATTATGGCTCAGTTCACTTTTAGAAAAATCACATCTTACAAATTCGCATTTTATAAATTCCCGCTTTTGTAACTGTTTACCAGCATAGTTGATATCAATAAAAGTTTTATGCTGATGAACTGTTGTTTGTGTTGTGTCTGGCATTTTAATGTGATGCTGATTTAGAAAAAACATTCAATACCACTACTCCGGCAACAATCAAACTAATACCTATAATAGCTGGAAGATCCAATTTATTATTAAAAACCACAACAGATATAATGGCTGTTAAAACAATGCCTAATCCGCCCCATATAGCATAAGCAGTACCCAATGGGATCGATTTTAAGGTAATGGACAGAAAATAGAAACAAAGCAGATAAGCCACAACAGTAATAGCCGATGGAATGAGTTTAGTAAACTGATTGCTGGCATTTAAAAAGCTCGAACCAATTACCTCTGAGATAATAGCCAGGGCCAGGAAAATATATTTCATACTTAAAGTTTTATAAGTGTTTCTAAAATCTGTTGCTTTTTTTGATCGCTGATATCATAAAGTCCAAGGTTATCCGAATACCATAAACCATCTGCAACCAACATCACAATAAGGTGTTTTATGCCTTGCTCGCTATTATCGCCATTACCAATGTGCAACCTAAACCAATCATCCCATGTTTTACGGTAATCTACATTAAAAAGAACAACCTGCGTAACAATTTTCATCGTCCTTCTGTAAAACAGATCGTTACTTTTATCAATGATAAAACGTAAATAAGCCAGGCTTCCAACTTCATTAACCGAAGATTTTTTTTCTTCCATAATCCACTCGGTAAGCTCGGCAAGGCTCTGATCCATCAATTCTTTAAGCAGCTCCTCTTTGTTCCTAAAATGGTGGATAATACCGCCTTTGCTTAATCCGGTTTTATCGGCAATAGCCTGAAAGGTAACCAGGTGCCAATCTTTTGCCCCGATCTCCGCAGCCGCAGCTAAGATGAGCTGTTTGCTTACTTCAGGCTCCTTTTTTCTTTTATAGGGATTTTCCATTACACAAAGATACCGAACGTATGGTTTGTTTACAGGTTATGATTATATTTGCAGTGCAAAATTTACAAATCAATTCAAAAATATGGCTACGTACATTACCATAATCTCTACCGTTCTCGAAAATGCCAGCGATAAAAGTCTTGTGGCCCTAGCCATTGCAGGATTTGATGGTGTTTCTGAATGGTCTATCGATCTGGAAGACATCGATAAGGTAATACGGATTGTTTCAGTGCGGGACATCAGTTCGGAATGTTGCGAAAAACTGGCGCTATTTGGTATAAAAGCAACGGTGATGCAGGTTTTTGATGATCGTTATCACCTGATGTAGTAGACTAACCTGTCAGGTACCATCTGACAGCACGAAAAAGCTAACTGTTTATCCCCATGGCATACAATATAATGTTTACGCCGAATTTGGTATTATCCTCTGCTAAAAAACGTTTGTTCCTGAAATCGTAATCCCATTCGCAGCCATAATCTTTATTGCTGTACAATACCCCTATCCGGTTGTTAATGGTAATGGCTTTCAGGTAATCGTGCACCAGATCATCGCCCCAGCCGTTTAATTCAAAGGAAGTGGTAGGCGGCCCTTTCTCAAATTTGAAAAAGGAATTGTAAATACCATGGTTATTGGGAATCTTTTTCAATGCCTGCGGCCCAAACAGGTTGCTCATTTGCGTTTCGAAAGAACGGGCAAATAAACCATCAATATCATGGTTGCAATCGTCAACAAAAACGAAGCCCCCGTTATGCACATAGGTTTTAAAGTTTATGGCTTCCTGCTGGCTAAACTGCACCAGTTTATGTCCGCTTAAATAACAAAAGGGATATTTAAATAAATCGCGACTGCTCAGTTCTACTATCTTTTCTTCTTCATCCAATGGAATGGTGGTATACTCCAGAAGAGAATTTAAGAGATTAGAAGGCATGCGTTGATCGGTATCCCAGTCGCCCGAATTATATTTTAACCTCGCAAATGTAAATTTAGCTCTTTGCATCACCCTAAAATTACCTTCATTTTTTATAAATCAGGTTTTTTAGGCCAATTATCTTGTAAATTTTTTGATATTCTTTCCACAAGGCTAAAAACTATCTGCCAATATGCGCTATATTGAAGCACCATATCGTAAAACTAAAAAATTAACCATTTTGGAGCGTTCAGAAAGCAACCTAAAAATATTGATCGATAAGATCTCCCTGTTAAAAAGCGAAATACAAAAAGTAATTGTGGGTCAGGATGTGATCATTGAAGAAATGCTGATCGCTTTAATGGCCGGCGGGCATTGTTTACTGGAGGGTGTACCTGGTTTGGCAAAAACTTTAATGGTGAGGACCATGTCGCAGGCTTTAGATCTTTCTTTCAGAAGAATCCAGTTTACACCCGATTTAATGCCTACCGATATTGTGGGCACCGAAATACTCGAAGAAGACCATGTAACCGGAAAACGCTTCTTTAAGTTTAATAAAGGACCTTTATTTGCCAACATTATCCTGGCAGATGAAGTAAACCGGACGCCACCCAAAACACAATCAGCATTATTGGAGGCCATGCAGGAATTTGAAGTAACCTACGGCGGGCAAACCTATCCTTTAGATCGTCCGTTCTTTATCCTGGCTACCCAAAACCCGATTGAACAGGCCGGAACTTACCCCCTGCCAGAAGCACAGTTAGACCGTTTTCTTTTATACATCAAAATCGGTTACCCTACCGCAGCCGAGGAAACACAGATTTTAAGCAGTACCACAGGCAGCAAAAAAGCGGTAATTAACCCGATTATCGGTGCAGAAGAAATTAAGGAATTACAAGCCATTACCCGTGAAGTAAGTATCAGTGATGATCTGATTACTTATGTTAGTGACCTCATCCGTGCTACCCGCCCTGATACCACAACCGTAAGCTTTGTAAAAGAATGGGTACGTTGGGGCGCTGGTCCACGGGCAGGACAGGCGCTGATTTTAACGGCCAAAGCAAGAGCCTTATTTAAAGGTAGATATGCTGTAATTTTAGAAGATTTACAGGCCATGGCCTATCCGGTGTTACGCCATAGGGTATTGATGAACTTTAAAGCAGAGGCCGAAAATGTATCATCAGACAAGGTAACCGACGAACTGATCAAAGCCATTTCGAAACCAAAAGCAAACATTTAATGAGTAAGCTGCTCGATCCTAAAATATTGATGGCCATTAAAGACCTTTCATTATCGGCAAAAATGACGATTGATGGTTTTATGAATGGTATTAATAAAAGTACCGTAAAGGGGCCGGGATTGGAGTTTAGCCAATATAGAAGTTATCAGCCCGGCGACGACCTGCGTTCGCTCGACTGGAAAATGTTTGCCCGTTCCGACCGTTATTACATCCGCGAATCGGAGGTAGAAACGAATATTGCCGTACGCATATTAATCGATGCGAGTGCCTCAATGGACCATAGTGATGGTGATTTCACCAAAATAGATTATGCAAGGTACCTCGGTGCCTCTTTAGCTTACCTTGCCAATTTACAGGGCGATGCGATTGGTTTGTATGTACTGAAAAACTCAGGTATTTTCTCGATGACGCCCAAACAGGATTACCAGCATTTAGCCAGGTTATTTTACCAGCTGGAGCAGATTCATCCCAACGGGACATTTACCAAACCTATCCACTACAAAGAGTTGTTTGCCGGTGCCCAAAAACGCGAATTGCTGATTTTCGTTACCGATCTTTATCAAAAAGACGATGAAATCATTAAATTATTAGATACGTTGAATACTTTAAGGCACGAAATCGTAGTTTTTCATCTTTTATCAAGAAATGAGCTGGATCTGGATTTTAAAGGTTATACGACTTTCGAAGACCTGGAAACAAGAGAAACCATTCAGATTGATCAAACGAAAGCAAGGACCAACTATCAAAACAAACTTAATGCCTATCTGGAAGAAACCAGGATAAAACTGCTGGATAGAAGGATTTTTTACCGGATAATTACCACCGACGAACCGCTGGATCAGGCTTTAAGAGATTTTTTAAAACAAAGAAGTAAACTCAAAATTTAACATTGCATTTTTTATATTCCATAGGTTTATTTGCGCTTGCTGGCATCATTGTGCCGCTCATTATACATTTGTGGAATGTTAAACAGGGTAAAACCATTAAAATTGGCAGCATTGCTTTGTTGGGTGAAAGTTCGAGCGCCAGTTCTAAAAGTTTCAAAATTAACGATTGGCTTTTGTTTGTACTGCGCTGTTTGCTTTTGCTGCTGCTGGCATTTCTTTTGGCACAGCCTTATCTTAAAAAAATTGTATCTGGCAATACTAAAAACGGATGGATTTTAGTAGAGAAAAACAATTTTCCCCGGGTTTTTAAAACGCATCGAAAAACAATCGATTCATTATTAAGAAAAGGTTATGAAATCCACGATTTTAATGTTGGTTTTAAACCATTAAGCTTAAAAGATACCACTCTTAACGAAGCAAAGCAGGTTAGTACCTTAAGTTATACCGCATTGTTTAGCGCAGCCAATCAATTTATTCCACCGGCAGCTAAAGTTTATTTTTTTGCTGACCACCGCTTATACCATTTTAGTAACGAACTACCAGCGGTAAATTATAAGCTGAGCTGGGTTCCTTTAAAGCAAAGCGATACTTTAAGCAATTGGATTGCCACTTATGCAGGAAAAAAGTACGAAGCGAAATCCAATCCTTCCAATACAAGCTATCAAGCCTTGAATTCGTCGGATGAGGAGCCGATACGAGTAGCGATACATGAAGATCCGGGCATTACAGACAGTAAATACTTAACTGCAGCCTTAAAAGCCATTGAAAGTTTCACTAAGCGGAAAGTTATCATCAATGCAGCTGCAGAAAAAGCATCAATTGGTTTTTGGTTGTCAGATAATCCGGTTTCAGCAGATTTCAAATCATCGATCACATCGGATGGAACATTATTTCAATACGAAAAAGGGAAGTTGGTGGCTTCAGCATCATTTATTAACCTGGAAGGCCTTCTGATTAAATTGAGCAAAAGAATTGAATCAAATCACCAGGCAGAAAAAATATGGACAGACGGTTTCGGAAATGCGATTTTAACAAAGGACAAGACCAATAATTTAAACATTTTTCATTTTTACAGCCGCTTTAACCCACAATGGAACGAGCTGGTTTGGGATGGATTGTTTGTAAAAGCATTGATGCCAATTGTTATCCAGGACAAAAATTCGAATGGTTTTGGCTTTGAAGACCATCCTGCTGATCAGCGTGTGCTATCACAAAATGGATTAATTGAGCAAAATAAAACAGAGATTGCTGCTAAAACGATCAAAAACGAGCCTTTGGGAAATCTATTTTGGATAGCGGCATTTTTGATTTTTGCAGGCGAACGTATTTTATCATTCAGAAAAAAAACAAACCATGTTAAAAACTGAAGGACTAAATTGGATACGTAAGCTGAGAACAAGGTGGATCAGTTTTTACCTGATTGGCACCCTTGCCATTGCTTTAGGCATTACTTTACTTTTATCGGTTGCAGGTTTTTATCTGCTGCATTTACCTGTCTGGATTTTTGCGTTTATTTTCACCATTGTTGCCGCCATTTTATTGTTCAGCAAAGCGGTTTGGAAAACTACTGATTCTGATGTTTCGAGGTTTCTTAACAACCGTTATCCCGAACTGGAAGAAAGTGCCGATCTACTGCTTCAAAACGAAACAGAATTATCTATGCTGCAACAACTGCAGCGCAACAAAATAGAAAATATCATCCCAAATTTGGCGCAACCGAAAGAACCCGTTAAAAGGTTGTATTTTGGCTTAGTGATACTCGTTTTGGCATTGATGATCAGCTTTGGCATTACAAAAATCCCTCAAATCAGCAAAACAGCTTCCGTTACTGAGGGAACCAAAAATCCGGCCCCTGCACTGAAAGAGAATATACCTGCAGAGATTTCAACCTTCAATGCCACCATCATTCCGCCGGCCTATACCGGAAAAGGGGAACGGAAACAAAAACAGTTTACAATTGCAGCCGAAACGGGAGCCAGAATAAACTGGAAAATTGAAACGAACATTGGCATTAAAAAGTTAAAACTTATTTTTAATGATAATGAAATTGCGTCTTTAAAAGCTTTAAATGCAGCACACACGCAATGGACTTACAGCAAAACAATCAATAAATCTGGTTTTTATCAGCTTGATCTTGATGGCAAAAAATCAGATCTCTACCAGATCGAAGTGATTCCTGATCTGCCGGTTAACATTAAAATTACGCAGCCCAAACAGCATACCACGATTGATATCGGTCAGCCGCAAAAATTTAACTTAAATGTATCACTCACCGATGATTACGGCGTGAACGATGCATTCATTTCGGCAACTATGGCCAGTGGAAAAGGCGAAGGTGTAAGTTTTACAGAAAAAAAACTCTCTTTTAACACCAGTTTCGACAACAAAAAAAGCATTACGCTTAGCAAACTGATTGATTTAAAAAGCCTTGGTATGAAACCAGGTGATGAACTTTATTTTTTCATTAAAGCCATGGATAATCATGGTCAATCGAGCCGTTCGGATGTTTATTTTGTTTCGATCGTAGATACCACGGAGCTAATGAGTTTGGCGGGCATGACGAATGGCGTTAACCTCGTTCCAGAATATTTCAGGAGTGAAAGACAGATCATTATCGATACCGAGAAATTATTAAAAGAGCAAGCAACATTGCCTGCTGCAACTTTTAAAACCAGAAGTAACGACCTTGGGATTGATCAGAAATTATTGAGATTGCGCTATGGACAATTTTTAGGCGAAGAAAATGAAACCGAAATCGGCGGTGATCATGACGACCACGACGAGCATGGCGAACACAAAAGTGGAGAAGAAAAATTCGGTGACGTTAGCGCTATTATGGACAAATATGCCCACAAACATGATATTGCTGAAGATGCCACTTTTTTCGAACCCGAAATGAAAGCGCAATTAAAAGCCGTTTTAACCGAAATGTGGAATGCCGAACTGCGTTTGCGGACTTACAAACCACAGGAAGCTTTACCTTACGAATATAAGGCATTGAGATTACTCAAAGATTTGCAACAGAAATCGCGGGCCTATGTAGCTAAAACCACGGTTAAAGTTTCAGCTTTAAAACCGGAGAAACGTTTAAGTGGTGAGCTGGATAAAATTACACAGCCTGTGCAAAAAATGACCTTTGAGCAAAAAGAAAAACGAACAGCTTATTTAAAAACGGCACTTGCCTTATTAGAAAACCGAAAAACAGGTAAAAATTTTAATGAGCAAGATCGGTTTTTGCTTGGCGAAACAGAAAAATATATGATCGGCGCAGCAGCAGATCATCCCTCAACCTATTTAAATGCCCTCACAAGCTTAAGAAGGTTAGGCACAGCAAATAAACCAATGCTTAAAGATATCGATGTGGTGCAGCAGGCCATACAGAAAATGATTAATGTTGAACCAGCCAAACCACAAATACAAAGTGCCGGAACAGCTTCAGCATTGTACCAGGACTATTTCAATAACCTAAATAAAGCCGGTAAATAGATATGGAATTTAAATACATCGCTATGCTGGCTGGTTTATTATTAATCGCTTTTTTACTCTACAAAGAGGTGCGGCGGCCAAACCGGGCCAGATTAATCTGGCGAATTTTAGCGAATTTAGTTGCCGTAGGCTGTTTTGTACTGTTAATTGTCCCAATCAGATACGAAACACACCTAAAACAAAATCCTGATGAAATTATTTTGCTCACCTATGGCACAAACCCCGATTCTGTGGCAAAACTAAAGGGAAAAAAATATGCATTTCCATCGGTAGATATAAAAAACGAGAAAGTCACCCTCATTTCCGACCTCTCCTATTTATTAAAATCGAATCCAAATATCCGGAAACTGAATATTTACGGTTATGGTTTAAGTAAGACCGAACTGGAAAATCTAAGAGGCTATCAGGTTAATTTCCACCCTTCAATAAGTCCTAACGGTATTGTAGCGGCCAATTGGTCAGCAAAATTAAAAACAAGCGATGTACTAAATGTTCAGGGAACCTATCAAAACACCAGTAACCAGGTGATTAAACTCGTGCTTAAAGGTTTGGGAAAAGCAGTAGATTCTACAATTATTGAAGCAAAATCGAATAAATCCTTTTCATTTAAAACCAATCCTAAACAAATAGGAAAAGCTGTTTACGAATTAATTGCTTTACAAAAAAACGATACCCTGGCCAAAGAACCTGTTCCGGTTCAGGTTGGCGATCAGACACCGATGAAAGTGCTGATTTTAGCTTCTTTTCCAGATTTTGAGTATAAATTCTTAAAAAACTGGTTATACGAAAATCAATATCCGCTGGCTTTCAGAAGTCAGATCAGTAAAAATAAATATGCTTCCGATTTCCTGAATCTGGATAGTATAAATCTCAATCAGATTAATGTTTCATCCTTAAAAAAATTCGACCTCCTGATCATTGATGAAGAAGAATTGGCTGCCTTAAGTCCTGGAGAAAGGTCCTCGATAAATATTGCCGTTAATAATGGAATGGGTTTATTGATCAGGGTAACAGGTTCAAAAGCTTTAACAACGCTGAGTGGTAAATCCAACCGTTTTGAAATCCCCCCTTTAAAAGGAAAAACACTTAATTTAAGCCTTACAGAGGATCATTTTAAGTTTAGTCCATTACCGCTCGAACAAGGATTATTTTTAAAGACAAACCAAAATGAGCAGTCGGTTATTACCGAAGCAAGCGGAAAAACTTTGGTAAACAGCAACATCAGTGGTTATGGCAAAATTTTGATTTCCACACTTTCTTCGACATACAATTGGATACTATCAGGAGAAAAAACAGATTATGCCGCCTATTGGTCTAAACTTTTGGCCAATGCGGCAAGAAAAAGAAACGATATCCAATCAGTTAACATTTTCCCCCAGTTTCCTGTTGTTCACCAAAAAACGAGAATAATTACTGATTTATCAGCTGCCGGCAAATTACCGACCTTAAGGGTTGATGACGTTCAACTTAGCCCCCGGCAAAATATGGAACTTCCTTTCCAATGGGATGCACTTTATTGGCCTCAAAAGTCGGGCTGGACTAATTTACAGGTAAACCAAAACATCGAGCCAATATACATTTACGACAAAACCGATTGGCAAGCGCTTAAGAACCAGCAAACGTTAAACAATACCCATCAGTTTATCAAAAATTTAGGCACAGCTGAAAATAATACCCAATTAAAAGATGTGGTTATAGAAGAAGAGATCTCAATCTGGTGGTTCTTTGCCGGATTTTTACTTGCATCTTCTTTTTTATGGTACGAAGCGAGGATTTTGGCGGTTTAAAGAAGTCGTGTTGCCTGTCATCCTGAACGCAATGAAGGATCCCTCACCGATATAAAATGGACTGAAGCTCAGAACGACTAATTGCCGGGGATGCCCCGCATTTGCAATCACTTAATAAAAATAAAAGATTCTTCACTGCATTCAGAATGACAATGAGGAAAAAAACACAAAAAATCTGTGGTTATCAGTATATATCTGTGGTTTAAAATACCTTTTCATATAAAATCATCTCCTTTTCAGCTTTGAAACTAAAATGTTATAATGAATTTGGCCTTTTTAGCCTCAAAATTGGCTATATTGAGAACGTAAACTAACTAAACTAAACCAATTGAAAAGAAAAGATTTCCTCTACTTATCCGGAATGGGTATGGGTGCCTTACTCCTTCCCAACCTTTCTGCATTCGGAACTCCAATAGACCCCTTACAGGCTTTAGATGGAGTGGATGTAAAAATTAAAAAGGAACTGGCCGACGTTGCCCTTAATGCCGCAAAATCGAAAGGCGCAACTTATGCCGACATCCGCATCGGACGTTACCTGAATCAATTTGTAGCCACCCGCGAAAAACGTGTTCAAGGTGTAGCCAATACCGAATCGTATGGTGTGGGTATCCGCGTTTTGGCTAATGGATGCTGGGGCTTTGCCGCAACAAACAACGTAACCAAAGATGCCATTGCCAAAGCGGCCGAACAAGCAGTTGCTGTGGCAAAAGCCAATGCGAAGATCCAGGGAGAACCTGTTCAGCTTGCCCCTCAAAAGGGTTATGGTGAAGTAAGCTGGAAAACACCGATCGAAATTAATGCCTTTGAAGTTCCGGTAAAAGAGAAAGTAGACCTGCTTTTGAATGTGAACGATATAGCGATGCAGAACGGTGCCAACTTTGTAAATTCGGTTATTTTTGCCGTTAATGAGCAGAAATATTTCGCCTCTACCGATGGCTCTTATATCGATCAGGATGTTCACCGCATCTATCCTACTTTTAATGTAACTAAGGTTGACCGCGAGTCGGGTAAATTTAAAACCCGTAATGCCTTAAGCGCACCAAGCGGAAAAGGTTACGAGTATATGCATGCACGCCCCGAAGATAAAGTTACCGGTATTGTAACCCGTTATAAAGACCGTTACGATATGCTAGAAGATGTAAAAGAGGCCGCCCGTGTAGCCAACGAAAAGGTAAAAGCAAAATCGGTTGAACCGGGAAAATACGATTTAGTATTAGATCCTTCACACCTTTGGTTAACCATTCACGAATCTGTTGGTCACCCGACCGAGCTTGACCGTGTTTTGGGTTACGAAGCCAATTACGCGGGTACCAGTTTCTTAACTTTAGACAAATGGGAATCAAAAAAATTTAAATTCGGCAGCGATAAAGTAAACATTGTGGCCGATAAAACCCAGGTAGGATCATTAGGTGCTGTGGGTTACGATGATGAAGGCGTAAAATGCAAAAAATGGGATCTGATCAAAGACGGGGTTTTGGTAAGCTATCAGGCCATCCGCGATCAGGCACACATTATCGGTTTAACCGAATCTAACGGTTGCTGCTACTCGCAGGGCTGGGATGATGTACAGTTCCAGCGGATGCCAAATGTTTCACTTCAACCAGGCAAAGAAAAACTAAGTGTAGATGATATGATCAAAAATGTAGAAAAAGGCATTTACATCATCGGCGATGGCAGTTTTTCTATCGATCAGCAACGCTATAATTTCCAGTTCGGCGGACAGATTTTCTACGAAATTAAAGAAGGTAAAATCGTGGGCATGCTAAACGATGTAGCTTACCAGGCCAATACACAAGAATTTTGGAACTCCTGCAATTCGATCTGCGATCAAAGCGATTATCGTTTAGGTGGCTCGTTTAATGATGGAAAAGGTCAGCCTTCTCAAAGCAGTGCCGTTTCTCATGGCAGTTCTACTGCGCGGTTTAATGGAGTTAATGTTATCAATACAGCAAGAAAAATATAATTATGGCCATATTAAGTAAAGAAGAAGCCCAGGCGATATTAAAAAAAGTAATCGGTTTTTCTAAAGCCGATTCCTGTGAAGTGAGTTTAAACGGTTCTGACGGAGGAAATATCCGTTATGCACGTAATGCCGTATCTACCGCAGGGCAGATCAGTACCATGAGTTTAGGGGTAAGCTCAACTTTTGGTAAAAAAACAGGTGTAGCTACCATTAACGAATTTGATGACGCCTCATTGCAAAAAGTGGTAAAAAGAGCCGAGGAACTGGCCATGCTGGCACCAGAAAATCCTGAGTTTATGCCGCCATTAGGTCCACAGACTTTTGCCGAATCGAATACATACAATGCTAAAACTGCCGCCATGACGCCTGATACCAGAGCCGAAATGGTTGGAAAAAGTTTAAGTGTGTCAAAAGCAGCTGGTTTAGATGCTGCCGGTTTCTTAGAAAACTCAACCCGTTTTAACGCGATCATGAACTCTAAAGGTTTGTTCGCCTACAATAAAGGCACTGATGTTTCTTTTTCGGTAACCGTTAGGAACAAACAGGGAACAGGATCAGGTTATGTTGAGCAAGGTTTTAATGATCTTGACAAAATGGATACCCTGGCACTTAGCAAAATTGCAGCGAGCAAAGCCAATGGTTCTGCAGGTGCAAAAGCTATTGAGCCCGGAAAATATACTGTTATTTTAGAACCGCTTGCAGCCAGTGATATTATAGGTAATATGTTCAGGGGGTTTGATGCCAGAAGTGCTGACGAAGGCCGTAGCTTTATGAGCAAAAAGGGTGGTGGTACACGTTTAGGAGAACAATTGTTCTCAGAAAACGTAAATATCTATTCTGACCCCATGAACACTGAAATCCCATCTTCAACTTTTACAGGAGAAGGTTTGCCTGTAAAAAGAACGCAATGGGTAGAAAAAGGAATAGTTAAAAACCTGTCTTACTCGAGGTATTGGGCCGCACAAAAAAATGTTCAACCGCTTCCATTTAGCCGCAGCATGGTCATCGAAGGTGGAACACAATCGTTGGAGGATTTAATCAAAAGCACTGAAAAAGGCATATTGGTTACCCGTTTCTGGTACATCCGTTCCGTGGATCCACAAACCCTATTATTGACCGGATTAACCCGTGATGGCACTTTTTATATCGAAAACGGTGAAATTAAATTCCCGATCAAGAATTTCAGGTTTAATGAGAGTCCGGTGATTATGCTCAACAATGTTGAGGCTTTGGGTAAACCCGTAAGAACAGGGAGTGGATTAATTCCACCAATGAAAATAAGGGATTTTACTTTTACGTCATTATCAGACGCGATTTAACATATTTCTCATTTTGAGATACAATTTCAGGCGGTTCGTCATTCCCAACCCGATAGCTATCGGGTTGATTGGGAATCTTAATGCATAGCTTTAGGATTCCCGCCTGCGCGGGATCCGATAGCTATCGGATGACGACCTTTCGATGAATGTCACCCTGAGCGGAGTCGAAGGGCCGAAAACAACTTATAAAAACATTTAAAATTGAGAAGAAGAGATTTCCTATACATGACAGGTGTTGGCCTCGGTGCCAGCATGATACCCAACATCCCTGCCTTTGGCAAAATCATTTCTATTGAAGAATCTTTAACTCCTGTTGATGTTGCCTTAAAGAAAAAAATGGCCGATATTGCCCTCAACGCCGCAAAAAGTAAAGGTGCAACTTATGCCGATGTACGCATTGGCAGATACCTGAACCAGGTTGTGGCGACCAGGGAAACGCGGGTAGAAAACATCTCCAATTCCGAATCTTATGGTTTGGGCGTACGCGTAATTGCCAACGGAAGCTGGGGCTTTGCCGCCACCAATAATATGGATGATGCCAGCATTGCCAAAGCTGCAGAAACTGCCGTAGCCATTGCAAAAGGAAATGCCAAACTGATGGAAGAACCTGTTCAATTAGCTCCTCAAAAGGGTTTTGGCGAGGTAAGCTGGAAAACACCAATCGAAATTAATGCTTTTGAAGTACCCATTGCAGAAAAAGTAGATCTTCTTTTAAAAGTAAACAGCGAAGCCATGAAAGGTGGCGCTAAGTACATCAGTTCTAACCTCTTCATGATCAATGAGCAGAAATATTTTGCTTCAACCGATGGTTCTTATATCGATCAGGATATCCACCGGATATGGCCAACTTTTACGCTGACCAAAACCGATGCGGCAAGTGGTAAATTCGAAACCAGAAATGCCTTAAGCGCACCAATGGGTATGGGTTTTGAATACCTTAAACCTAAAGACGAAGAAAAAATTAAAGGCGGTCCGGTTACGATGTACAAAAAGCGTTACGACATCCTCGAAGATGTACGTGAAGCCGCCGTACATGTAGACGAAAAATTAAAAGCAAAACCTATTGCTCCTGGCAAATACGACCTCATATTGGATCCTTCGCATTTATTTTTAACCATACACGAATCAGTTGGTCACCCTACCGAGCTCGACCGTGTTTTGGGTTACGAAGCCAATTATGCCGGCACGAGTTTTTTAACACTGGACAAATGGGAATCGAAAAAATTCAACTTTGGCAGTAAAGAGGTTAATATTATTGCTGATAAACTGGAAACAGGCTCATTAGGTGCTGTGGGTTATGATGATGAAGGCGTAAAATGTGGCAAATGGGATATTATTAAAGATGGAATTTTGGTGAATTACCAAACCATACGCGATCAGGCGCATATTTTGGGTTTGGCAGCATCGCAGGGTTGCTGTTATGCAGACAGTTGGGACAGTATTCAGTTTCAAAGAATGCCAAATGTTTCCTTAGCTCCCGGAAATGCGGCTTTGAGCGCAGCAGATATGGTTAAAAATGTAGAAAAAGGCATTTACATGTTCGGTCGGAATTCTTATTCCATCGATCAGCAGCGCTATAATTTCCAGTTCAGCGCACAACTTGCTTATGAAATTAAGGAAGGAAAAATTGTAGGCATGTTTAAAGACGCTGCTTATCAGGCCAATACACAAGAATTCTGGAACTCCTGTGTGCAGCGCTGCGATAAAAATGACTATCGGTTGGGCGGAACATTCTCAGATGGAAAAGGTCAGCCCGGACAGGCAAGTGCCGTTTCGCATGGCAGCGCCACCACCCGTTTTAATGGCGTTAATGTTATTAATACAGGGAGGAAGTTGGGCTAAGTTTCAAAAAAACTCGTCATTGCGAAGAGGTACGACGAACCCATAGTTTAAGATTGCTTCGTCGGCTGAAAAACCCTTCTCGCAATGACGACAACTTTAGGTTTCAAAATAACAAAGGGGCATTCTATCCAGAAATGCCCCTTCTTCTAACCAAATATAAACCTGTGAGCCAGGAGTTTTTTTATACATCTAATGATGATGTTAATATGCGTTTTAATAATATAACCTACTGAAACCATATAACATGGATACAGGCTGTTTATAGCTCCAATACTTTAATCTAATCCTTAACAAGAAAAAGCATATTACTGGTTACCAGTTAATTTATAATCTATTGCCAGATCAGTGTGAGCACTTTTTCATACTGGAATTTGCTGGAAGTTTAACGATGACCGACTCTCCCTTCTCCTGTATAAATTAACTAATTAATGGTGGTAATTAATTAGCGTAAAACCGAAACTAGTGGTGGTGATTAGTTTGGGCTTTTCCTGATACCCCGGCAACTTATTGACTGAAATACATGACCACCATAATATTCTATCAAAATGCCCCGGGGTACCAGGATTATAAATGAGAATATCTGAATGAAAACCTTTATCAGGTGATCCGTATCTTAGCTTATATTAGCGGCAACAGCACTTATACTGACCTGAGAAATGGATCAGAGAATATGGCTGAGGTTGACGGCGGAGTTTCATATCGAACGTAGATTTGCTGGTAAACTGTTGTAATTTTTTGTAAAAGTATAAACTTCACGCAATTTAAACAAGTATTCCTATAGATTTTATAGACTTTATTCTTAAAATACTGATTTAAAGCGATATAATTTACAATTGAAGTGGTTTGAGCAATGGTTGTTAGTGGAGAGTTTCATCATCTCGACTGGAACGCAGTGGAATGGAGAGATCTATCTCGATAGATTTTGCTTCGCTGGTGCATTCCATCATTAACCGCAAAGAACACAGCGCCTTTTCAATCCATCGTTCATTCTACACTTTTCATCTTTCAACCACAGAGGTTCACAAAGAGAAAAGCACAGAGGACACAGAACTTACGCCCTCCTATCATTCATTTCCCATAACATGCTGTCATCCTGAACACAGTGAAGAATCTTTTATTAAATATAAAGTTGCTTATTAAAGATCCCTCGTTGCACTACGATTGACAGATTTAAAAATCGCCCGTCATTCACGCGCAGGCGGGAATCTTAATGCAATTGCAAATCCTACCAAGGCATTACGATTGCCAGTCGAGCTGGCAATGACGGTCTTTCGCAGCTTATCCTGTATCTAAAAAATATCTCTGTCAATTATATTGATTTTTATAAAATAAATTATCCCTCAGGATGACAGAAAAAAAAACATATTAAAATAACTACTATTTCTATAGAATTTATAGTAATTATTATTTACCTTTGCTTTGTCTTATTCAAAAAGTAATAAAAAACTAATTGAAAAGAACGCATAGTCATGTGGCCGAGTGGCGAGGTAAAGGTCTGCAAAACCTAGTACGGCGGTTCGATTCCGTCCATGACGTCTGAATTATATACATACTTATCAAGAAAGACGGAGGGAATGGCCCTTTGATGTCTTAGCAACCTGTTTCGCAACAAGGTGCTAATTCCATCTGCTGGTAGCAGAAAAGATGAGTTTGAGAATGGTTACTATAACTGTCTTCAACAAACAATCAACGGCTATCCCCTCTTTCTGAAATTGGTAACCTAAATTTTAAGAAATGTCAGTTCATTTTGATTACCCATCTATCAGGGATTTTTTTGAGATACACGGAAACACCTCCTGCGAAAAATTAAATGATTATGAACATTGTAAGGCAGAATCAGACCGGCTTTATAATGAACAGTTAAAAAAAAGCGAAGAAGAAACTCCTGCAGATGATCAAGAAAAAACAGAAACCTGAGCTAAAACAAACTGCTCTTTCATATAAAAAATCTAAAATGCATTTAATACCACCTACATTTTCAATACCGACCAAAAGCCTGCTTTTTATCGTTTTAACATTTGTTCTCTTCGCAGTACAAACCCGTGCACAATCAAAAGATCCCTCCCCCATTAATTTTCCTATACCTAAAAATGTAGATCACATGCTGTTTTACCTTCAGCGCGATCCGAATACGAATACGCTTATTTATGCGCTAAATCTGAAAGAAAATGGCAGCCTCAATGCTGATAATCCCATTCAGGTATATTGGATCCGCTATGGAGAAAAGGGGCAAAAGAAAGATCTTGGCTATATTCAAAGCAAATTTGCCTATGGAATTGATGTGAAAACCTTAGGAACAGATAAATATGAATTTCGATTTGTATCGCACAAAAAACTGCCTTTTTATTTACAGCGCTCCAGTGATAAAAGCTATCATGTTACGGTAACGATAAACAACCGCATGATCAGGGTTATGAGATTGTTTATCAGGATACAGGGTGGAAGTTTCTGGCTTCCCAATGTAAAATATGCAGAAGTGGAAGGAATTGACGAAGCAACTGGAAAACCGATTGTGGAACGGATAAGTGTGAAATAATCTTCCGACCCACTTAAGATGACAATCTAAAAAGGCGTCATTTCGACTGAAGCGCAGCGGAGAAATCTATTCCATTATATCTTTTAGATTTCTCGACTTCGTTGCACCCGATAGCTACCGGGGCTGCTCGAAATGACGATCTCTGCAATGACAAACAACTATTATTTCTGTTCTTTTTGATTGTCAATTGCAGTACTAAATGTTTTATTGAACTCACCTTTTATCCATTGTACTTTTCCAATGTCACGCATATCCGGCGCAATAATATAATTTCCGGTTTCACTATCAACAATAACCACCATATTGCCCGCATTAACTTCGGTATGGTACCTTCCTCCGGTCTGATCCTGTGCGTTTTTAAAACTGATGGCGGTGAACATTAAGCCAGCGCCCAAAAAACCTAACAAAAGGGATTTCGTGTCTAATGTGATTTTCATATTCTTAAGATTTATTTGTGTGTAATATCAAGATAAGAAATTTGAAGCGCTCATTTTCATTCTATCAGAAATATTGCAATATGCATAAGGTTAAAATTGAAACATCAGATATACCAATGCTACTGCTATTAGTATACTAATCAATAGTTTAATCAAAATCTTTTTATGTGTACTTGAGTTATTTATTGCATGATCAGAAATGATATTTTTAATATCGGTATCCCTGCTTTGCCGTGCAGCAATGCCACCAACCTTGTGCTCCATCAGCTTTTCAACATAATCTTTGCTTTCTGCAAGTCCCGAACCCGTGGCATCTTTATAATATTTAATGGCATTTAACTTGTTGCCCTGACTTAAGATAGCCAACACCTGTTCATCCAGATTAGCAGGACTTATCGTGGGCTTCCGGAACCCAATCTGTAAGCCATCTATATAATCTTTCGCTTCCTTTAAACCGCAGCGGGTATGATCGATAATTAACTTTACTGCCTATATTTTCTGATTCTTGGCAATGAGTAACTGCGCTTCTTGCTGTAATTCGGGACTAACATTAACCATACGTTTAAGTTAACTAAATATTTAAGATTTAATAAAAAGGGATGTAAAAAGCGATTAAAATTAAGTTAGCTTTACTGCCATAACGCTACGAAAGCCCAGTTCTTTAAAACATCATGTATTAGTATAGTTATAAAAAATAATTCCCTCAATAAACCAGATGAATTACAAATTCCTTCTTTCTATCCTATTTACAGTCTTTTTAATAAATACAAGTTTTGCTCAGAAAAGTCCTTCAATCGCTCCCGATAGTCTTTATAAAGCAATTGTAAAAGCAGATAGCCTTCTGTTTAACGCTTTTAATAACTGCGATACGGTTACCTATAGAAAATTTATTAAAGATGATCTTGAATTTTACCATGATCTGGGCGGATTAGCTGTTGGTGCAAACATAGAAATGTTATCAATTAAGGAAATGTGTGCACGGGGGAATCACATCCGCAGGGAATTGATCAAAAGCAGTTTGGAAGTGCACCCTTTAAAAGGTTATGGCGCGGTCGAAATCGGGATTCACCGCTTTTACCATACCAACAAGGGGCAAAAAGAAAAAATAAGCGGAACCTATAAATTTGTGCAGGTTTGGCAGTTAAAAGATGGGGGTTGGAAATTAGCACGTGTAATCAGTTATGGCCATGATGAAATGCACAGCGACTAATTAAAAAACCAGATTCCCATCGTGGATGAGTGATTTAACTGCTGAGACCCTCGAAACCGCTTCAGCAGAACAACTCGCATCAACCAGCACAACATTGGCCTGATCTCCCGTTACCGGCCATTGCCTCTTTCCATTATCATCCAAAGGAAGGATATTACCCGTAGCCAGTTTTAATATTCTCGAAAGTTCAAATTCGGTACGGTAACCATAAATCTGCGCAGCGATGTTCGCTTTTTGTAAAATGCTTCCTGTACCAAATGTATTCCAATGGTCTACAATGCAATCGTTACCTGCAAGCACCTCTACACCATATTTGTAAAGCGTTGGGATTGGCATCGGACTACTTGAAAGTGGAATGGTTGACGCAATACCCACCTTTGCAGCACCAAGTTTTTCGGCAATTTCTTCAGCTTTGTTTTTATCGAGATAGCGTAAGGCAAAAGCATGACTCACATAGGTTTTGCCCTTCAAAACCGGATTTTCGTTCACTTTACCAATCAGGTATTCGATGGTCTTCATTCCGGATTCACCTGATTCATGAAGGTGAATATCGATGCCTTTTCCATTATCCAGGGCCAGCTGCACCACAAAATCTAGATGTTTTTCAATACTTCCATCAATAGAAGTCGGATCAAGTCCACCAATAAAATCAATGTCCATTTTAGCGGCTTCTATTAATAAATCAGCTGATTTGGTGTAATAAATACCATGTTGAGGAAAAGCGACCAATTCGGCTCCAAAAGATTTATTTTTATTTGCTAATGCTAGCTGTAAATGTTTTAAGGAATCGAGTTGAGAAGTAGGATCTATATTTACATGCGACCTTGCAAAACTGGTACCGTATGATTGAAGCAGTCCGATCAGCTTTTCGGTTCGCGGAATGGAGGTTTTTAACAATTCCGGGATTACCTGTTGCTCAAAAGCAATCATGTCTTTAACAGACTTGTTTTTCTTAAGGTGCGCCTGCCAGGGTAAACCATAATAGGTTTTATCCAGGTGGATGTGCATATCCCTAAAAGCGGGGAGCATCAACAATCCTTTCGCGTCAATCGCTTTTGTTTTAGGCTGGTTGGGCAGCACATTTTTGATCTTACCCTTTTCAATTTCTACCGTAAAAAGTTCGGTTTTGGTATGGATTACATCGTCTCCATCATATTCAAAGCCGGTTTCGAGCCTAACATTTTTTAGGACAAGGGTTTTATCTGCAAAATTTTCTACTACATTTTCGCCTGCCCTGGTCTGTTCTGCTGAGAGGATGCAGCTACTGGCCAGCAAAATAGAAGAGCTTTTTATAAAATCTTTTCTGGAGATTGATTGTGGGTTCATCGTAACAGGTTTTTGTTATTACAAATGTAATGACCTATATGATTGATGCATGGTAGAATTTATTTCAAAAATTGTATTATTTATAACTAACGGTATATTTTTCAACAATTAAAGGATAATAAATAGTTAAATTTATCATTTCTCCCGAAACGCGTGTGGCGTAATTTGTGTGTGTTTTTTAAAGAATTTAGAAAAATAAGCGACATCATAAAAGCCAAGATCGAAGGCTATTGCTTTAATAGGTTTTTCGGTCGTTAATAAAGCCCGTTTAGCTTCTAGGATCACTCTTTCGTGGATCATGGCTGTGGCAGATACGTTAAAATGTTTTTTACAAAGGATATTCATGTAATTTGCCGAAATATTCAACTGATTGGCATAAAATGCAACCAGTTTTTCTGTTTTATAATGACTATCAATCAGCGACCGATATTTAAACAGTATCGGTTTTGTTTGATAAACGGTTTGCTGATTAAAAATTATTTCTGCTTCCTGGCTAACCATGAGGGCTATCAGTTTGATCCGGGTGTGGATCATTTCCCAAAACACAACGGGTTTTACAAGCTCCTTTTTAATTTGCCGAAACTCCTGCAAAATGTTCTGATAAGCTTCAGTACTTAAATTTATAACCGGATCATTTTGATACAGAATCAACGAAAAGCGCAAGGCATTAGCCAGGGTTTCGAATATCTTCCTGCTGATCATCAATTGATGTGCATGCGTATTTTTCAACAAGTCCCATTTGTGGATCTGTTCCGGAAATAAGAGATGTAATTGTTTTCCGGTAACCTGATGGTCTATAAAATCGATGCTGTGAGCACCACTCCCCTCTTCAAATAACATAAAAAGGAAAAAATCGTGCTTGTGCGGTTTTTCAATATGCCTTTTCCCGATTATTTCATGATATAATAAATTATTCCCCGCATTCTGACTGGGCCAAAATTCGCTGATATCGAGCGTGGGGAAATCTGAAATCGCATCCATTGGGGAAAATTACCATTTAGGATGGAAAACGGGAAATGGATGATGGGAAAAAATAGATTGAAGCGTTAACTGTATCGATCCAAAAGAAAAAATCGTCATTCCCGCGCAGGCGGGAATCTTAAAGCAGATTGCATTAAGATTCCCAATAGACCCGATAGCTATCGGGTTGGGAATGACGATCAATTATTTTTTCACCGGAGCCAGCAAACCCGGGTATAAAACCCCGTCGGTTTTAAGGTTCAGGTTTAACAATTTTGCAATTAAAGGCGCAATATCCTCCTGCCCCATTAATGGCAATACCGTGCCCTGTTTAATGCCTTTACCGAAAACAACAAAACCAGTCTGGATTTCCTTAAAATCAGTTGGCAGATATCCATGTGTACCTCCACTTGCAGGGGTAAGCATTTCGCCCGATGCCGCAGCACCAAAACTAAAACCCTGATTTGCAGCCAATGCGATAAATGCATTCGGATCGCCCTGTGCTTTGGTTATTGCTTCTTTATCCAATACGTGAAATGTTTTCTTAATACCCTCAGGAAGTTCGTTTAAAGCCAGTTTAACTTTTTCTAAAGTAGCTTTATCTTTTGGATCCCTTAAATGCAGAAAAGAAGAACCACCACTCTGTTGAAAATAAGCTTTCCAGGCTTCCCTGTTTGTATCGCTGTATAAGCCCAATTTGGCCAGCATTACATTTGGATTAACCTGGGTATGGATATCAACAAAACCGTGGTCGCCTGTAATAATGAAAGTGGTGTTTTTACTAATACCCGCTGCTTCTGCTGCATCTAAAATGGTTTTAACGGCTACATCGGCACCAACAATGGCCGATCTTACCTTATCGCCATCGCGGCCCTGCTCATGTTCAAAATGATCAAGCAAGGCAATGTGCAAGGCTAAAAAAGCGGGTTTATACCTTTTCAGGATATAAGCTGCCATTCTCGATTTATTCTGATCACTGGTAAAAAAATCGATCGACGCACCAAATTCACCAAATTTACCAATGGCATTATCCTGAACTTCCTGAAAAAGTTCTTTCGGGTTCGATTCCTGCAACATGGCTTTAATTTCATCTTTCTTTTCTCCTTTTCCCTGTGGCAGAATTACATATTCAGGCAGGTTATAATCAATGGGTGCACCCACGGTAACCGGCCAGCTTACACCTGCGGTGGTTAAACCCGCATCTTTAGCGGCTGTCCAGATGGTCGGTACCTTAATATCTTTGTAATACCAGAACCATTTGCCCGAAACGCCCAACGGCTCAACCGGTGTGTTATAATAAATACCATGTTTTGCAGGCAGTACGCCACTTACAATGGTAGTATGCGAAGGATAGGTTACAGTAGGAAAACTACCTCGCACACCTTCTGCATAAGAGCCCTTGTTCATTGCCTGACGCACGTTAACCATGCCCCATTGTGGATCCAAATAAAATTCGGGACGTAAACCATCTATACTAATCAATACTACGTGATTCTCCTGGGCCGATAAATACCCTACCGAAAGCCAAAGCAAGGCGATCAGCGAAACTATCTTCTTCATAAAATTATTTTTACGCGAAGGTATTTCAGTAAGATGCCGTTAAAGTTGTATAAACGTTAACAAAATATTAAGGGGAAGTAACTTTAAGGATGGGATAAAGAGGTAGGTAAAATATTAAAGTTTACTTATTAGATGAGACTTCCATCTTTAATAATTCTATGTCTTTAACATTATTTATATTGGAGATTAAATGAATGTAATGATCAACTTTATCGTTTATAACAATTAATTGGTTTACATAATCATCGTTACCTTGCTTGGCAAACATTGCAGAAAATAAAAGACTCCTATATTCCTGTGGACTGGTGTCTCGCCTTTTATCGCTCCTCACAATTTCAGCATGATCACAGTAACAATATAGAATCACATTATTTTCTAAGATGAACTTTCTCATGATTTCGGCAAGTAGGGATAATGTATACCCGTTATTGATCCCAACATTATTTTCAACTGAAATCAATACATCTACGACGTCTACAGCAAGACTTTTAGGAAGAATATGTTTATCTAAAAATTCGAATTGGATAAGATAGTTATGCCCTTCCTTAGTAACCAAGGGGATAATTCTTTTTTCACCCATACGAGTTACTTTTTCTTTGCGAAATATTTCTCCCTTTCAGAATCAAGCTTTTTTAATTTTGCTTCTTTTTCTGATTGCAGTTTCCTAACAAAGTCAAGCACTTTTTCGGATGGCTTATCGATATTTAATGCCTTAAGTGTCATTATAATACAAATATATAAATAAACCCTTTGATTTTAAAATATTAAACCACTCTTCATTTAGTAAATGAAAGAAATTATTAAATGAGTGGGTCAATATCGTTTTTCACAAGTAGATGAAAAATAATCAATGCTTCATATTTATTATTGCAGATATTACTCCAATTATAAATGATACCAGGTAATAAGAGGCAGGAACAAGGATGCTTCTTAAAAGTAATCCCTTTTTACTATAGTTAAAGCCTGAAAAAAACTGGTAATAGAACCAGATGCTGTATATAAATGCAAAGAAAGTTGCCACGCCAAAATATATTAACACCAGCCCTTTGCTATTGGTGTAAAAAATAGTGATGACCGAAATTAGCAAACCAATGATTAATTCGACAATAATGCGGTTTGAATTTAAAACCAGGTGCTCGGAATAATTAAGTTTTGCTTTTCTGAACCAGATAAACGTAAAAAATGAATAAATGGGAATAGTAATAATCAGGATAAGCTTTGGATGATCGGAGATAAATTTTTCGATCTCACTCATCATTGCTTTGCTTCCCTGAGGCATCAGGTCAGTCATGCTACCATGTGTATAAGGTGCGATGAGACTTGATGCCGTCAAGATAAGCAGGATGAGCGTAACAAAACTAAAATAGGGAACCCTTTTGCCCTGGATAAATTCGCGGACACTGTGACCCGGTCGTGTAAAAAGTGCTTTTAGGGTAAATAAAATACCTTTATCAACGTGCCAAACCCCATGAACAAAATCATGGGCCAGGAAATGTTTGATGGAATAGCGGTGTGTGGTAGATTTTTGCCCACAGTTAGGGCAGTAATTATGTGTAACTGGAGCAGCACAATTTAGACAATCTGGCGACATGGGAGAACTATTTTGAAGCGCGGTTTTTAATTTCAGTAGTGATCTGGCCCAGACTAATAAAAGCGGGCAACAATGCTAAAGCACAAGATATGGGAATGGCTGCCAGCACTTTTGGTGTTTTGGCCGTAAAAACGAGGTAAAGCAAAATAACGAAAGCGGCGAGCATTACCACACCAAGTCCGATTAAGGCTCCTTTTATACTTTGTTTTTTCTTGTACAATTCATCTATAGATAATTCTGTAAGTGGAGTTACTTTTTTCATTTCAGTTTTGATCAGGTTAAGATAGTTTGCAGTTTGACACAGAGACACATAGCTAATTTTCAATGTTTCATCAGGCGAACAAATATACAATATATCTCTATATTGTGACAAAAATATTTGAAATCGATGTTCCCTGGCTCGCACATCCAAAATCAAAATTTGGCGTGTCCGTGGTAAATACAGTAGATGGAATTCTGGCGAGCAATATTGTAAAAAAATCAGCAAACTCTTTGGTAGTAAAGAAAAGGATGTCACCAAAGATAAAATAGAATTATCACGCTTTAATCACCAATAATTCAGTTACAGCCAATGAATAGATTGGGCAGAATTCTGGGCTGGTTGTTCTCATAAATTAGATCAATGTGATGATCAACTACTAACAACCAGTCCAGACGCGTAGAATGAAAGGAAAAGTTACTTCTGCTATTGTAATCCCATATACTCAGCAAAATCCTGTTCTCAGTAAACTATCCGGTGATCAATATTACCTTAATCTAAATTTAGCTATTAGATTAAGTCATTAATAAAACTGATGTTCTTTCAAAAAGAACGGTAATATTACAGCATTAATAAATTATCTCCTGATGCGCTCGGAAGAAAATGCGATAATGTATTCAGCTCCCGGCAGCACATCTGTAAAAAGGCTCGAGACGTTAATCTTCGGCTGTGCCTTAAGATTCTGCATCACACTGGTTGAGAATTCTTCCATCACCTTCGGATCCACTTTAGTAGAAACCGTAGGAGAGTAATTTCTTTCAATATCGAGTTTAGACTGTTCACTCACCTGTTGGAGCGTCCAGCTTTCGTAACGGCGTATGCCATTTTCATCATTTGAATTGTTTAAGTGGTATAAAAATACCTTTGCCTGTAAGGCTATGTTTTCATTTTGCATATTATATTCATGATTGCCCTTCGGCAATAATTATCCGAACGAATTGTTAATTTGTTATTCCCAGTTTTTTCAGATGAGAAAGGTGCGAGATAAAAGCCTTTAGCATCGTCCGGTGCTCAAGGTAGCAAATATCAAACTCTTTGCAGGTCTCCTTTACAAATTCATTAATTTTAGGATAATGCACATGGCTGATTCCCGGAAACAAGTGATGCTCGACCTGAAAATTAAGTCCGCCGAGAAAAAAGTATGCCAGTTTGCTCCTGGTCGCAAAGTTTGCTGTTGAGGAGATCTGATGAACTGCCCATTCATTTTGAATCTTTCCGTTTATATTTTCAGGAAAAGATGTGCCCTCAACTACATGCGCCAACTGAAAGACAATGCTCAGGGTAAACCCACAAACCACTGCTGCAATGATAAACCCTATAAGTGCTTTTACAAAACCCAGCATCAACACCGGAAGTAATAGGTAAAGGGAAATATAACCCAGTTTTGTAATCCAGAAAATCAAATGCTCCCTGAAATCAATTTTGATTTTTTTACCATCCCTTCCCATTTTTCCAGAAAAATATTTCTCAAAATCCTGATAGAGCACCCATGCGATATAAGATACTCCATACAACAGGATCCAGTAATACTGCTGAAACCTGTGATGACCCTTCCGCTGCTGTTCTTCATGCATACGCATAAACTTAATATCGATATCATGATCCATACCATCAATGTTGGTATAGGTATGGTGATCAATATTATGCTTTTGTTTCCAGAAATGAATCGTTCCCCCCATTATATTGAGCGAATAGGCTGAAACCGAATTGATCCACTTATGCCTGGAAAAACTCCCATGCCCACCTTCATGCATCACATTGAAACCAATGGCTGCCAGGTTCGCCCCGAACACCGCACACAATAAAACAGCAATGATCCAATGCGGAGAGAAAAATACCAGAATAAAATAAACGGCTATCGCAGATAATATAAGGCCAAGTCCTTTACAAAAAAGCGCTGGTCCACCGTTCCTGCTCTTTCCAGTTTGCGAAAAGTAATGATTTACCTTTGCTTTTAATGATTTGAAAAATGGAGTGGAACTGGATTCAAAGGATGTTTTTGACATAAGATCTGATTAAGCACCTGATCTTTAAGCAAGCCAGGATGATTCCCGTTGCGTGCAAGAACAAAAAGAATTCGCCTTTCACGGCGTTTGTATTTAAAAAACGTAAATATAGGTTTTTTATTGCCGAAATCTGGATTTAAGTTTAACTGATGTAAGCTAACTAAAAGACGTAAACCTAAACGAGTCGCAGCAAAAAACCAACATAATTACCTGTCAAACAATCAATTAAAGGATATTTAATTATAAAAAAGAAGTAAAAAACCAAGGCATTTTCAATATTTTCTCAAACAAAAAAGCCTAACTATCAAATAGTTAGGCTTAAAATCGTACCCGGAGCCGGAGTCGAACCGGCACGGTTTCCCACAGGTGTTTGAGACCAGCGCGTCTACCAATTCCGCCATCCGGGCATTCGTGTTGGACGGGGTTGCAAATGTAGAAATTGAAAGTTAAAATCCAAAAATTATTTTCAATTAATTCATAACTGTTTTATTGTATGCCACTTGCATTTTCCGGCCGCTCATCTTTCAACTTTCTATCTACAATAAATGGAGCAAAAGGAAGTAAAGAAGCCACAAATATTAATAATGCTTTACCAAATTTCCATTTTTGCTCTTGCCAGGCTAAAACCAACGTAGCTGCATACAGCACAAATAACAAACCATGAGCCCATCCTGTATATTTTACGTACAATGGCATATTTGCGAAATATTTTAATGGCATCGCTACAAATAATAAGAGCAGATAGGATATACCTTCGGCTACGGCTACTTTACGGAAAATAGAAAGTGAACTGTTCATTAATCTGATTGTTTGCCTCGAAAGTAAAACAAAGCCGTTGGTTAACAAAAACTAAAAAATGATTTTACAATAGAGTGTTTTATAAGATAGAAGGCAGAAAGGTGGAAAGTTTAGGATGATAACCGCAAAGTTGACAATTATCTTCAGACTCATTCCATCATCCATTTTCCATCCCCCCTATTTCACCAGCCTTTCTCTTATCCTGTCAATGTATTTTTGGCGATAAAAATTATCCTTCATCAAAGGCAACAATGTGTCAGAAGCTGATGGATTTTGGTCGAACTGGCTTATCAGATTGTTTAGTTCGCCGGATAAATCCTTTTCTATTGCTTCAACATCGAGTTTTACCTGGGCCAGTTTTTCTGCATCAGGTTCAAATTCAAGATCCATTAAAGCTTCATTGATATCCATCATTTCCATCAAAAAATTTTGTGATAACTGATATCCTTCATCTGCTGCTACAATACCCTTTAGTTCCAATACGTATTTTAAGCGTTTTTTGGCATTGCTCAGCGTTTGGTATGCCTTGTTGTTCAAAGTTGACAGATCGAGTACCTCCTGTTGCTTTTCTTCGCTTTCATTGGCATAAAAATCAGGGTGAAACTGCTTGCTCAAAACATAAAACTTTGCTTTCACCGCATTTTGATCTGGGTTAAACTGTATCGGAAGATCGTAAAATTCGAAATAATTTGGCTGTTGGGTTGCTTCGCTCATGATGTGTCTTAAATTAAAAAGCCGCAGATGTACAGTTTGAACGATCAAATCTGCGCATCTGCGGCAATTATATCAATTTGGTTTTACTTACCGAAAGATTTTAAAATATCATTACCAAAAGCAAACACCATTAAACAGATCAGGATTACAAAACCTACAATCTGTGCCTTTTCCAGTACTTTTTCGCTTACAGGCTTACGTTGTACCATTTCGATCAAAAGAAACACTACGTGGCCTCCATCTAAGCCTGGAATAGGCAACAAATTCATAAATGCCAATGCCATTGAGATCAATCCGGTTAAAGTCCAGAATTTAACCCAGTCGAAAGTGCTGCCATATACTTTTGCAATACCGATCGGGCTGCTGATATTGCGCGCACTTAATTTACCCGTAATCATTTTCCCGATACCTTTTGCATTATCTACAAAAGTGCTCCAGGCCATGGTTGCCCCAACCGGGAACGACTCTATAAAGCCAAAATCAACATGTGCCGTTTCAGGTGTACTTAAGTTAGGAATAATCCCGATTGTACCTTCTTTGCTTACTTTAAGATCGAAAGTAATTTCTTTTCCTTTGCGTAAGGCATTTATGCTAACTGGTTTCGATTTATTTTTTGAAACTTCTTCTTTAAACTGATCGAAGAAAGTAATGGCTTTACCATTAACCGTTAAAATGCTATCACCAGGTTTAATACCAGCGGCATAAGCCGGATATACAGGCTTTTCGAATTTCCGGCCAAAAAGCTTATCAAAAAACGAAGGCTTATCGGCCTTTTCGTCAGGTGCGCTTACCTTATCAACACTTTGCATCCGGTAACGCGGAGAGATAAAATTCTCTTTATCGTTTTTCGATATTTTGTTTAAAATGGTATCCGGAACCGAGATATAAAGGGTTTTGTTTTCTCGTAGAATCGTTAACTGAGCGCCATCAAATAAAACCTTACTCGATATTGCATCTTCAAAACGGATCAGTTTATTGCCGTTGATGGCCAAAATTTTATCTCCATTCTGTAAACCGATTTCTTTACCAATGGTTCCAACAGAGATACCATCATTTAATTTACTGTTAACGGTATAATTTTGGCCAATATTGAAAGTAAGCATCCAAAAAATCAAAATACCAACAATCACATTTACGATAATACCGCCTAACATCACAATTAAACGTTGCCAGGCTGGTTTAGAACGGAATTCCCAGGGTTGAGCAGGTTGAGCCATCTGCTCAGTATCCATGCTCTCATCAATCATTCCTGCAATTTTCACATAACCGCCCAATGGCAGCCATCCTATTCCATATTCAACATCACCTTTTTTGAAACTAAAAAGTTTGAAACCCCAGGCATCAAAAAACAGATAAAACTTTTCTACTTTAATACCAAATGCCCTGGCTGCCAAAAAATGTCCTAATTCGTGTAATATTACCAATAAAGACAATCCAAGCAGCAGCTGCCCCGCCATAATCAATCCATTCATATTTTCTTATAAAATTTTATGTTAGATGTTAAACTATACTTTTTGTTACTAATTCGCCGGCTAAGATACGGCTATGTTTGTCAGTTTCTAAATAATCGCTCAATTGTGGCTTTTCAATAAAACTAATCTCTTCCATACATTGTTCAATTACTTCGCTCATCTGCAGGAAACCAATTTTATCTTTCAAAAATGCCTCCACAACAATTTCATTCGCTGCATTTAAAATACAGGGCATATTCCCTCCTTTTCGCAATGAAGTAAATGCTAAACCTAAATTCCTGAAGGTTTCCATGTCTGCTTTCAAAAAGCTAAAGTTTGGATATTCCAAGAAGTTAAAACGCTTAAAATTGTTTTTTAGCCTGTCGGGATAATTTAAAGCGTACTGAATGGGCAATTTCATATCCGGAACCCCCATTTGTGCTTTCATAGAACCATCGGTAAACTGAACGATGGAGTGGATGATAGATTGTGGATGCACAATGACGTCAATCTGATCTACATCGAGGTTAAACAGCCATTTGGCCTCGATTACTTCTAATCCTTTGTTCATTAAAGAAGCAGAATCGATGGTGATTTTTGCGCCCATTACCCAGTTAGGGTGTTTTAAGGCCTGCTCTTTTTTTACCGTAGAAAGAAAATCTTTTGTTTTGCCCAAAAATGGTCCGCCGGAAGCAGTGAGGTAAATTTTTTCGATTTCGTTTTGTTCTTCACCTACCAAACACTGGAAGATGGCCGAATGCTCCGAATCCACAGGCAAAATCTTTACCTGGTTTTCAATGGCCAATTGGGTAATCAGTTCTCCGGCTACCACCAAAGTTTCTTTATTAGCCAAGGCAATGTTTTTACCCGCTTTTATAGCGGCAATGGTAGGTTTTAAGCCTACAGAGCCCATTAATGCCGTAAGCACTACATCGCTATCAGTGTATGATGCAACTTCTGATAAAGCAACTTCGCCAGCCAAAACTTTAATATCCAGGCCAAACAAAGCATCTTTAACTTCTATGTACTTGCTTTCATCACAGATAACTACAATTGCCGGCTTAAATTCCAGCGCTTGTTGAATGAGTAATGTTGAATTCTTTAAGGCAGATAATACAGCAACTTTAAAAACTGTAGGATGATCCCTAACAACTTCAAGCGCTTGTGTACCGATGCTCCCTGTAGAACCTAATATGGTTATTCTTTTTACAGATTGCTGTATTGTTATATTGCTCAATTGTTTTTCTTTCTCTCGTATCAAAAATCTAATTGCTGTGGCAGCATTCGATTAAATTTTCAATCTTTCGTTTGTAAATTTTATCAGTTGATGAATTTCTTTTGGTAAAGTTTCCAAAGTTGCAAAAATCTTTGAATACGTTTCCTCATTTATCAACTTTCTAACTTTTGCTTTTTCGTTCCAGTCTAAACATTCCTTAACTGAACCAAAGCTGTAATAATAAAACTTGACCTTATCTTTTTTATGATAGCGACCAAAACCTTCAGCAATATTAGCTGAAATCGAATCAACAGCATCAACGAACTGTTGTCCGATGGTGTATTTTGCAAAATTATCCCAATTACTAACCATATCCCAAACCAAATTGCTAAGATGGAAAGATTTTGTATATGCTGTTATCTGATTTAACTGTAAATAATTCTTTTCCATGTTGTTGAAACGTTAATTATCAACAACAATTTAGCAATTTTCATTTGCACAATGCTAAATAATTAAACAATTTCAATTAACCTGAACACATAATAATTAAGCAATTTCATTAACTCCATGCTTGTTAGCAATTTAGCCATTTAACAATTAAACAATATATTTCTCCAACCCATCTGCCAGTTTCCTATCATTGCTCAACCTCGGCACCTTATTTTGTCCGCCTAATTTCCCTTCACTTTTCATGTAGTTTACAAAGGCATCTTTTTGCAAAGTACGTATAATCAATGGCTGAAGGATGTTTCCTTCAATCAGGTCAAAGTAATAAATATTTTTCTTTTGCAAAGCTTCATCAACCTTTTTACTAAAAGCAGCCAGATCTTTTGGCGCTGATGAAAATTCCACAAACCACTCATGGTAAGGCAATTGACCAGCATCTGGGTTAACCTGTGGCGCAACGGTAAATTCTGTAATTTCTACCTGCTCTTCGTTCGCTACACTTAAAATGGCCTGTTCTACCTCTTCTCCTATTACATGTTCACCGAAAGCAGAAATAAAATGTTTAATCCGGCCGGTAACTACAATTTTATAAGGATTTTTAGAAACAAATTTAACGGTATCGCCAATACTATAACCCCATAAACCCGCATTCGTATTTAAAATCAATGCATAATTGGTATCGAGTGCTACTTCGCCCAATGATAATCTTGTCGGGTTGTCGTTATAATATTCATCAGCAGGAATAAATTCGTAAAAAATCCCTGCATCGGCCAATAACAACAGTCCTTTTTCTTTTTGCGAATCCTGATAAGCAATAAATCCTTCAGAAGCAGGATAAGTTTCAATTGCATCAATTTTTTTGCCAATACTTTGTTCAATTTTGGCCCGGTAAGGTTCGAAATTTACCCCACCATAAATAAACAAGCTGAAATTCTTAAAGATTTCGGCAATTTTCTTCCCTCCCGCTTTTTCGGAAAGTTTATCGAAATACATCTGTACCCAGGGTGGAATCCCAGAGATCAATGTCATGTTTTCATTGATCGTCTCCTCCACAATGGCATCAACTTTCTGCTCCCAATCTTCGATAATATTGGTTTCGTAAGAAGGCAAACGGTTCTTCTGGAGATAAGCAGGAACATGATGCGCTACAATGCCTGATAAGCGCCCCACATTAATTCCATGTTTTACGCTCAAAACCGGACTTCCCTGCAAAAAGATCATTTTTCCGTTTACAAAATCGGCCTTGCCTGTTTCATTAATATAAGTCAAAATCGCATTCCGGGCAGCTTTGATGTGCTCAGGCATTGATTCTTTGGAAAGCGGAATGTATTTTACGCCCGAAGTGGTACCCGATGTTTTGGCAAAATAAAGAGGTTTTCCTTTCCAAAGCACATCAGCTTCGCCTGCCACCACACGATCTACGTAGAATTTTAAGCCCTCATAATCCTGTACCGGAACGTTCTTTTTAAAATCAGCGTAGTTTTTGATCTCTGCAAAATAATGATCCTTACCGAAAGCAGTATGCCTGGCTTCACCGATAAGCTTTTTCAGCAAATTATTTTGAGCATCTACGGCATTATGCTTCCATTTGTTGATTTGCCAAACTGCAAACGCCGCAAAGGGTTTACTTAACGCTGCTTTAAGCCCCCACCCCCCTGAAGGGGACTTTTCCCTTCTGCCGTTCTTTTCTTTTTCCATAAACTCTAATCTGATTTTTAACTCCCCTTTAGGGTCAGGGGGTTAAACGATATTATGTAAAATATCCGGATGTTCGTCGCCTTTGTATTCGCTGGAAATTTTACGGTAAGCAACCGTTAAGGCCACACTAGATAACGGAACAATAATAAACGAACTTAAAATATTTACAATGAAAGCAACTAATGGCCATTGCAGGTAGTTTAGCAATAGGTATATTAAATAACCACCTCCTAAAACGACCAAAAGCAATAAAATCTTAGTAAAATTCCCTTTAGTGGTGGCCAAACTCAATTTAATTGAATCGAAAGGAGTTGCACCTTTATCAATAATAAAAAACGGGAAGAAAGAAATTCTTAACCAGGTAATGAAAATGGCGATGATACCTACTGATATGGCTACATTTTTAACGATCGATATGTTAATTCCAGTGTAAATAAAAGGAAAAGCAACCAAAATTACCACCAGATAAACGCCCAAAATACAAGCTACAAAATAAAGTGTAGCCACTAAAAACCTGATGATCTGCAGCCTGGTTGGTAGGGTATCTACAATTTTAACATCACTTTCTTCATCATCCATTAAATGAAAAATATATTTAAAAAGCGAAAGATTGATGGTAAAGTACAGCAGCACAAAAATGATTACCATAATTACACTCAATGCCTTGCTTACATCTTTAATAAAAAAGGCCATCAGGCTTGATGCACTTGCTGTGATAAACATCAGAAAGCATAGCGTAGCAATCGAAAAATAGTGTTTCTTGGTAATGCTCCAGGCTTTCTGCATTACATCATTAACGGCGAACGTACTTTCTTTTAAATAATTGATCATTGTTGTTTGAATACCACACGTTTAAATAAATCCTGTATAAATCCTAAACCATAAGCGGTTAATTGGATAAACGAAGATATAATGCTCAAAAATGCAACTTTTAAAGATTTATTTACTGACCATGAATGAAAAAATATCAACATAAAGTAAATCAATAAGAAGAAGTTACAAACATACGCCAATGGCGGATAGATAAAGTTACACAAAATGGTGAAACCAAAGCCCAGTGTAAATAAAGCAGGAAAAAAATGCACCAGCTTTAATTCTTTTGGAAAATGTTTATAAATATTGATCCTGGCCCTGCCGAAAAAGTGTAATTGTTTATAAAACTGGCTAAAACTCGTCCGGCGCTTATGGTAAACCTTTGCATCGGGGATCAAACCGATTTTGAAACCATTTTCATGGATACGGATACTGTATTCGATATCTTCTCCCAATCTGGTCAGGATAAAGCCACCTACTTTTTCCCAGGCCTGACGGGAAACGCCCATATTAAAACTGCGTGGGTGAAACTGCCCCACATGCTGCTTATTACCACGGATACCACCTGTGGTAAATGGCGATGTCATTGCGTAACTGATGGCCTTTTGTACCTGCGTAAAACTATCGTGTGCTGCATCTGGTCCGCCGTAAGCATCTAAATGATGTTCGTAAAGGTAATTTCTAACAATTTCAAGATAATCGTCAGGAACAAGGATATCTGAATCAAAAATGATAAAATAATCTCCCTTCGCCCTTTCGAAACCAAAATTACGGGCAAACCCCTGTCCGGCATTCTCCTTGAAATAATATTTTATATCAAGTTTGTCTGCATAACGATCTACAATGGCCTTTGCATCGTTTTTAGAACCATCTTCGATAACCAAAACCTCAAACTGTAAATAAGTTTGTTTGGTTAAGGTGTGCAAAAGTTCGTCTATTTCCTGTGGACGATTGTAAAGGGGGATTATGATGGAGAAAAACATAGTTAGAATGGAAAAGGTAAAATGTAAGAGGTATGATGGAAATTCAATCTACATCTTACATTTTACATCATTTATTTTTTTTATTAGTAAAGGTTGAGAGTAAAGGGCGGATGAACCTTCCGCCTTCCCGCCTTCTACCTTAATTCCTTTTCTATCAAATACTGGTTTCTTTCTGGTGCGTTACGCGATAAAAGCTCTGCAATAAAGCCTGCTAAGAACATCTGCGAACCTACTACGATAGCAACTAATGATAAATAAAACAAAGGTTGATCGGTTACATCGCGATAAGCCAAACCCTGCCATATCAGGTATTTCTTTTCGAACAAAATGTACAAAGCCATGATGATACCGATAAAGAAACTCAGTACGCCTAACGAGCCAAAAAAGTGCATCGGGCGTTTACCGAATTTACCCACAAAGAAAATGGAGAGTAAATCTAAAAAGCCATTGATAAACCTGCTAAAACCAAATTTAGTTGTTCCGTATTTACGTGCGCGGTGTTCTACTACCTGCTCTGCTATTTTACTAAAACCTGCCCATTTAGCTATTACCGGGATATAACGGTGCATTTCGCCATAAACTTCAATCGTTTTGATTACATCACTGCGATAAGCTTTTAAGCCACAGTTAAAATCGTTCAGTTCGATACCGCTCATTTTGCGGGTAGCCGCGTTGAAGAGTTTGGTGGGGATAGTTTTGGTAACCGGATCGTAACGTTTCTTTTTCCAGCCCGAAATCAGGTCGAGTTTTTCTTCCTTAATACGGCGGTATAATTCCGGAATTTCATCCGGACTATCCTGCAGATCGGCATCCATGGTAATCACCACATCGCCCTGTGTAGCTTCGAAACCTACGTTTAAAGCAGCAGATTTACCGTAGTTACGTCTAAATTTAATGCCCTTTATGGCAGGATTCTGAAGTCTTAAATCTTCTATTACCTCCCACGATCTATCGGTACTACCATCATCAACCAAAATAATTTCATAGCTGAAATTATTGGCAATCATCACTTTATCAATCCAGGCCGTTAACTCTGGCAGGGATTCATCTTCATTAAATAAGGGTACTACAACTGATATATCCATTTTTTAAGCATAAACCTCGCAGGTTTTAAAAACCTGCGAGGTTTGTTTAAATTAAAACGTGCAAATTTCATCAAATTAAATGATAAAACCTGCACGTTCAAAATTTTTGATCTTATTTATAATTTTATGTCTTTAGCTTTTACTTTTATAATTTTCCCCTGATCGGAAAAAACCAGAATACCATCATTCTTAGCTTTATAAGCAACCAGTTTTTTAAACGTTAATTCCATTCCCTCACTTATTTTTTGATGTAATAACTGAAGAGTAGTTTGCTTATCATCCATACTATTTAACTTAGTTTTTTCCAATTTTCTTTTTCAAATATAGTGATTTCAGATCTATTACCCTCTGCTATAAACTGAAGTGATTCTTTTGAATTATTTAACACAAACCAAAAATCGACACTTTTAATAAACTGCTGTAAATTTTGCATGCCTTTTATATACCTTCTTCGGATTACATCTTCAGGAATATCATGTCCACCTTCTAACACCCTCGTTTTAACTCTTTCAATAGCAAGTTCAATATCATTTAACCAAAAGAATAAAAGTGTAACCTGATAGCCCAGAGATTTGGCTTTTTCAATTGTTTTTAAGTAAGATTTAGTGGTTAATGTAGTTTCGATGGCAAAGTCTACTTTTTGGTTCATCAGGTCATCAATTCTGTTTAACATAATCTTACCTGCCTGAATGGCTACACTTGCAGGTTTAAAAGGAGAAATTCCGCGGGCAATTTCATCCGCATTAACAAACTCTCTGCAGTTTAACATTTCGGGCAAAATAGTAAAAGATGCTGTTGTTTTACCAGCTCCATTACAACCAGAAATGATATATAAATTATGCATGTAGAATGTTATGTAAATTAAAAAACGTGCAACCTTACCAAATTAAATGATAAAACCTGCACGTTCAAAATTTTATAAAAGAAATTAAGCTTCTTTAGGAAATGAGTCTAATCTTACTGGTTCCTTTTTCTTTAAGATAGCTGAAAGAATTAAAGAAAGAACACCATACAAGGCTAGTGAAACACCAAAGCTTGTAAAAATATTTTTAAAAGTAGGTTCTAGTTTCTCTTGCATATTACCTGCTTTAGCCATTGCTTCATCAACCTGCTCTTTAGCCATACCGAATTTTTCCATCATTGCACGTTGTGCATCTTCTATCGCCGCAGCAGCTTTTGCCGGAAGATCTGGATCGATAAACTTCATCAGTATCACATTATAAAGTGTTGCAGTTAAGGCCAGAATAAGCGAAATAATTAAAAAAGCTTTAAAAGCTTCGCCAAACGTCCAAAAACCACCTATTTCTTTACGAATATTAATTCCTACTACAACGAGTAGCGCAATAAACAAAACAAATATGCCTACCTGGGCAAGGAAACTGGTGTAAACTAATACAGGATCGATAAAATGCAGGGTTAACGATAATACTACCGAAACCGCCGCAAGCATAAATCCGTTTTTAAGCGATAATTTGGAAATAAGAGCACTTTTGTCCATAATTTTAAGTTTTAGTTTTAATTATTAATTGTTGTAATTAATATATAAGTAGCAGAATCGAACGATTTGTTACTGCTAAATTGAATTATTTCTTTCGTAGTGTCGGCACTTCCTTCCACATCAAGGAAAAAAGCCATAAATGGCACAAACAATTCCTGCATTTCTTCGCTGATATTTAATTTTTCAGCCGTTTTACAGATCTCTTCTACACTACTTTCTGCCAGTTGCTGGTTGCTGATCAGTTCTTCGTAAATCTCAAATTCATCCTGAAATTCATCATCCTCAACCAACAAAAATTCCTTTAGGAAATCGCCCAATTCAGGATCGAGGTCTTCATCTTTACATTCTTTAATGTAAAGCAGCAGGTTTAACAGTTCAGTCCCCCTATCAATGGTTTCTTCTTCAATATTTGCCCATTCTTCACTTTCCAAATAATCGTCTTCCAATTTCTGCACATCACTGCTAAAGAAATTCACCATTAATAAATCGAAAAATATTTCTCGCAGTTCTTCAAATTTCGGGTGACTATCGAAAACGGCATCAAAAGCCTCAGCTTTATCTAAAAAGTTAACATCCAGCTCAAAAGCAGCCAGTAATTCTGTTTCAAAACCTTCTACATTAATAGCCGAAACCTCAGCATATTGATTGATGGTGGCACTTAGCGCTTTTTTTACTCTATTATCCATAGGATTAAGATTTTTAAGATTGCAGGATTACAAGGATCATTTTTCACAAAAAATTATCTCCTTAAACCTGTTTTTATTATATAATACTATTTTTTGAACTACTATTTTAGAAAGCTCTGCTGGAAAACCTTCCACCCTCTGCCTTTTAACCTTCTACCTTTTTACTATCTCAAAGAGGATTGATTATTATTATAAACCAGGGTTACTTTTCCAGTAAGTTCGGTCCCTAACAATGGGCTGTTTGCCGATTTAGAATGGTTGCTTGCCGAATTGTATAACCACTTTTCTGCGGTGTTAAAAACAGTAAAGTTGGCTTTGGCACCTTCTTCAATTACGGGAACAGTTAAATTTAATAATTTACGCGGATTAATGGCCAATTTCTCTGCAATTAAAGCAATGTCCAGTCCGGCTTTTAACAATAATGGCAATACGGTTTGCAAAGCAATAATTCCATAATGGGCAATTTCGAATTCCACATTTTTAAATTCGATTTCTTCAGGACGGTGCTGCGAAGTAATGGCATCAATGGTTCCATCCTTTAAACCTGCTATTAAAGCTTTTACATCTGCTTTGCTCCTTAATGGTGGCTTAACTTTATAATTGCTGTCGAAATCGTTTAAAAGTTCTTCGGTAAACACCAGGTGATGTGCGGTTACATCGCAGGAAATCTGTACGCCATCTTTTTTCGCTTTGCGGATTAGCGCTACAGCACCAGCGGTTGAAATGTTACTGATGTGGATTTTAGTTTCGTTATAAGAAGCGAGGAAAATATCGCGTGCAATGTGCATCTCTTCTGCCAATGCTGGTAAACCTTTCATGCCCAAGAGCACGGAGTTTTTGCTCTCATTGATCTGTGATTTGCCTGCAATCGATTTATTTTCGGGATAAACCATTAACAGTGCATCAAAACCTTTGGCATATTGCAAGGCGCGGCTCATAAAACCGTCATCCTGTAAGGCTCTGTCTCCATCCGAGAAAGCAACTGCACCAGCCTGCTGCATATCAAACAATTCGGCAAGTTCTTTTGCTTCTCGGTTCTGGCTAATGGCCCCAACCGGCAAAACATCAACCAGGTTATTTTTTGCCTTGTTGATAATGTATTCTACCTGAGATTTCGATTGTACCACCGGGCTAGTTTGTGGCAATAATGCCAGACCTGTAAAGCCACCTGCTTTTGCAGTTTCAGTAAGTGTTTGGATGTCTTCCTTGGTTTCGAAACCCGGATCACCGGCTACGCAGTTTAAATCGAAAAAACCAGGCGTTAAAAAAGCGCCCTGAGCATCGAAAATAGTTTCGCTTTTATCGGCAGTTAATTTACCTATGTTTTTAATTGTACCATTTTCAACCCTAACATCGCATTGTTGGTTGTTAAATTTACTTTGCGGATCGGTAATGGTTACATTTTTAACCAGGAGATTCATATTGTTCTTTTTGTGTTGTTAAAAAATCGGATGAGCAAAATTTCTGCTGCAATAAAAATCAGCGACAAAATTAGACAAAGTTTCCATAAAGTTTGTCCGATTTTATTGGCGCCGGCAATTAATTTAACGGCATCTTTATCGGTATCGAATATTTTCAGGTTGCTTTTACCTGCTAATTGCGCCAATTCTGCTTTGCTTAAATAATGCATATCAGATTCTGTCCTGCCGCTATTAAAACTATAAACAGCGAGTAACGAATCGGCAAGATTTAAGTTGTAAAAACCTGCATTTTTAATCTGGTCTGCCGTGTAAATTAATGTTTTTCCATCTGCCTGGCGGATTTCAGGAATGGCTTCAAAATGGTCGGCGGTAATTTTTAAAGTCTGGTTTTTACCCAAAGTAATTTTTTTACTGGCCAATGCATTATCATTGCCCAGATTGTAATATAACGGAGTTTCATTTCCGCCACTCAGTGCCAAACGGTAAATTAATGGAACAAAAACCGGGTGACGTGCCAGATTACCATCATTTGTATTTAAACCAGAGGCAGATAAAAATACCTGGCCATTACCTACACCATATTTGGAGAAAAAAGATTTCCTGCCGGGTAAAGACATGATGTCTTCTTTACTGGAGCTATTTTTTTCTATAAAGGAATAATAACGTGAAACCGAGGGAAGATCTAAATTTTTAGGGATTTCCTCAAAAACAGTCTTAAAAATTGGATTTTGAAGATCTATCCGGTCGACTTTTGTTGCTGTGGTATTGAGCGACTGGATTGTTGGAAGTGCTAATGCACTTAAAAATGAGTTATATGCCTTGATATCGGCGTCGAGATCAGGAAAAAGTACTACAGTACCACCTGCATTGAGATAAGTTTTAAGTTGTTGCGCCAAACCGGTTGAGGGGCTTTTTAAGCCATTTAACACAATGAGGCCGAAATTGGCGAAATTGCTATAATTCACATTGCTTTCGGCATTTTCGGTAAGTTTATAATAAGCATCGGCTGCGAATAATGCTTTAATGTAATTACCTGCGTTGCTACCATTAATACTTAAAACCGGAAAATTTTGATCTACTTTAAAACTGAAAGATAGGGTGTCATCAAAGGTTACCGGAAAATCTTTAATGGTAACCATCCCTTTTTGCCATCCTACAGTTAGTCCGGAAAAATTTAATGTATCCTTAACGGTTTTTCCTCCTGGAATGGTTACAGCGCCTAAACCTTTTTGCTGATTGTTGATGCTGAGTTTTAAAGGAACATTTTTGGCTTCTTCTTCAGAATAATTTTTTAACTGAACCACTAAACGCTCATTTGCACCGGGCTGATGGTTTGGCGAAAGTACCCAAACGCTGTCAACCGCCACATTAGGCAGGGTATTGGCATTCAGTTTTAGGAATGAATATTGAATATCGGCCTTGGTTTGGAGTTTGTTAGTGGCGGAGATATTTTTTTGAAAATCAGATATCAAGAAGCTGTATTTATTTCCTGCACCGGTTAAAATATTGCCCTGTCTGTTTAAGATCTGTTGAAGATTACGGTTTGCAGCAGAGATTTTCACATCATCTAAAGCTTTCAAAAACGCCTCTTCATTTAATGAACGCTGGTGTTTTCCTTCGAAATCGTTCGTTAAAAGCTGGAAACGATCGTTAATACCGAAACCTTTAACGAGTTCTTTTGCCCTGCGTTTAGCTTCATCGAGCAGGTTGCCATCTTTATTAATGGCTTCCATGCTGTAAGAATTATCAATATAAATACTCACTACGTTGTTTAAAGCAGTCGTTTTTTGGTTATGCTCCGGAATGTAAGGCTGGGCAAATGCCAGCACCAAAAAGATAATTGCTAAAATCCGCGACGCTAAAATCAGCAGGTTTTTAAGCTTTTCTTTCGATGAATTTTGTTGTTCTACTTCTTTTAAAAGCTGAACATTAGAGAAATAGATCTTTTTAAATTTCCTGAAATTGAATAAATGAATGATAACCGGGATGGCAACCGATATTAGTGCAAAAAGAAAGCCCGGATAAAGGAAATTCATTAAAAACCAAAGATAGAAAAATTATGGAATTGGGGATAATATTCCGCATTTATTATTATCAATGTTATTAAGCCGCGTCATCTCGACCGGAACGCAGTGGAGTGGAGAGATCTGCTTCGATAGATTTCTCGGCTACGTTACGCTAGCTTGATAGGTTGAGACTGGCAGGAAAAAAGAGCGTCATTCCGAAGAATGAAGCAATTTTAATGCACATGCAGGTAGCGATCGTTGTAAGATTGCTTCGCTGGCTGAAAAAGCCTTCTCGCAATGACGATTTCGTGCATTGATCTTATTAACCTAATAACTAAATCCCGGAAATTCAATATTAACAATTTTCCAACTGCCATTGTACAGCGCAAAATAAAGCTTAAAAGGTCCGCTTATAATTTTAGATTGTTTTTGAAGAACATCCCGATAACCGGCAACACCTTCAACAAAGCCCATCCCTTTACCATCGTTCAGTAGTTCGAAATTAACATCAATGATATCATATCTGCCACCAACATATTCATCAGATTGCCCGAAAATACCTTTCAACCTGCTAATAATGACATCTTTGCCGATAATTTTATTACCTGGAAGCATAAAAAAGTCATTCAGTTCTTCTGTTATAGCCTTCGATTGTTTAAACCATGCATTTATAAATCTGATGGCACTATTTACAATATCGGCTTGATGGTTAAATGTGGAATTGTTCTGCATGGTATCTTTCAAAAAATTAATCGACCAGCCAAAGGCCGATCGATTAAAAAACTTCGCGAAGTTAACTATTCTTTAGCCTTTCTCTAATGTCGGTAAGAGAATAATCGATCAATAAGCTTCCATCCCTGAAAACTTCCTTCAATTCGCCCTTGGCTTCTTCTTCCCAGGTGCATTGATCTTTCAATTCATATTCTCCTTTTGCATTTTTAAAAATCTGCAGTAAACCTTTTGCCGATTTTTTGGTTCCATCGTCGGTAATAGGATCTTTAAATATCTCACGACCAACGCCATCTACCTCGCCGTAAGTGGCTTTCATGGCAAAACCAAAAGTATCTCGTGTATTGTACTGATAAGTGAAAGAACCGATACCGAAAACCACGTTGGTTGAAGCAAAACCTTTGGCTTTTAAACGTTCGCAGATTTGTGTAGCTCTTTCAGTAGTGATGCTATCGCCGTAAATGGCCCCAATCTGTGGAACCAGTTCTTTAAAACCTTTATCGTTGGTTTTTCCACCAAAAACATCCCAAAGCAGCTCTATCACACCTTTTTTCTCATTTTCATTTTTGCCATTTGGATTTCCACAGATGATATCAACCGGGTCTCCAGAATCAGGCCTGATTACCACCTTACCTGGTCTGGCGATGATATCATCTTTTAAAACAGGCAGATACTCAGTCAATACTTTCCATAAATCCCAGGTATCGGAAACGATAGACACAATTCCTTTTGGATAAACTTCGAGGATCAGGCGTTTAAAAGTTTCGAGCTCGCCAGTATTGGTTCCCATGCACATTACCGAGTGCTCTGTAGCGGCTACAGAGCCACCGATTAACTCTTTATCTGAATCGGCTTTGTAATATTCTTCCAGAAAATCAATTGCCGGGATGGTGTCGGTTCCGGTAAAACTCAATAAATGGCCTGCGGCCGATGTTACCGCAGCTTCTATCCCACCCATGCCGCGCATAGAGAAATCATGTCCCTGCCAATCTACAAATTCTGGCACCGACGAGGTTTCTTCTGCATATTTATCCAAGATGGTACGGTACTGTTTTGCAAGAGTAGCCGAATTACATGGCAACCAAACTACTGCAGAAAGCAATGTTTCGAAATAATTGGTCAGCCAGAAAAACTCTGGTTTGGTATTGTACATGGTGAACATGGGTACACGCAAAGGCACTTCGGCCCCTTCAGGAAGTGATTTGAAAACCATGGGGATATAACCCAGATCATGCAAATCCGCAATGTGCTGTGTTCCTACCAGATTTTCGCCAAGGTAATTATTGATCCTGCGGGCGTATTTCCTTAAAATCTCTTCTTTTGGCTGTTTAAAGAAATTCTGGTTAAAATCATCGATAATGTATTTTTTGATAAAGTACTGTAAGCCAAAAAGTACCACGTGATTTACATTTTCGAGCCTGCTTTTTCTGGGCGTCCAATTGGAATAAACCAGTGTGGTATTTTCAGGGTACTGTCTGCGGTGGTCAACTTTATAACCGTCTGTTAATAATAATGGATTCATGGTTTTGATGTATTTAACTATTATTTATTTCTTCCTTTTTCGTTCGGATACAGGCTTTGTAGTGTATCGCTTTGCCAAAATTGTTTGGTTTTGATATCCAAACAGCTTAATTTTCCGGTAAATGCAGCACCGGTATCTATATTCCAAACATTACAGCCCTGCATTGGCACCTTAACGTTGTAGTAGAGCGTTGGTGTATGGCCGATGTAGATTTCGTGATAAAGCAATAAACGTTTCGGATAAATGGCCGAATCTTTTTTAATCCGGTTATCCATAGTCAGCGCCATTTCCCATAACGTTCTGTCCCACGAATAATTGGAAGAATAACGCTCCTTTTCCGGTCCGTGCATGGAAGAAAAACCAGCATGAATAAAGAGGTTGTTCTGTCTGTCTACATAATAATCGTGCATCTGTTCAAAGAAATCCAGGTGTTTCTGTCTTATTGTATCCGATATGTCTTTATAGCTCTCGATGGTTAATTTACCACCATGTACGAACCAAACATCATCAACGATACCTTTTTGGAGCCAATCGATACACCATGCATCGTGATTGCCTTTGATAAAAATGCATTGATGGCTTTTTTCTAAAAGCATCAGGTAATCGATCACCTGAGCCGACTCACTCCATCCGTCAACGTAATCACCAAGAAAAATGAGCTTATCTTCGGTTGATACTTCTGCACGCTCGAAAAGCTGGATCAGGCCTTTTAATCCGCCGTGTATATCGCCAATTACCAATGTTCTGCCCATGTTAAAATTCTATATATTCAGCAGGCACAACATCTGTAAGCCACACGTTGTTGGCCGATAGGTAAAATTTATATCCTGCCCTATGCATCGCCCCGCTGTTAACGATTAGGATAACGGGTTTTCCTCTCCTGCCACCCACTTTATTAGCGGTTTCTTTATCGGCGCTTAAGTGCACATGCTGTCTGCTCATTTTTTGCAGTCCCTGCGTTTTAATGTCCGAAAGGACCTTTTCAACCGTACCATGATACAGGTATTCCAAAGGCTCGGTTTCATTTAAGTTTAATTCTACCGAAATGGAATGACCTTGATTTGCCCTTATTTTGGTTTTATCCTCGTTAAAGGAAAATCTTTTTTTGTCGTTATTTTCAACAACGTATTGAAGCAGCTCTAAATCTAATGTTAAATCATAAAGGTCGAATTTGGCAATCAGCTCGTTCACATCCGCCCAGCCATTTTCATCGAGCTTTAGCTTTATTGTTTCTGGCGAATGCCTCAAAATATAGCTAAGCAATTTGCTTATGCCTTTTATTATTTTAGTGTCCATAATAATATGAATATTATCTATTCAATTTCTGTAGGTAGAGTTCATAATTTTCATCGTCGAAACAAACGAAGATTACCTTTTCTATTTTTTCTTTTTGAGCGAAATTATTTACCGTAGTAATGGCAATATCTGCTGCTTTATCTTTCGGGAAATGGTAGATCCCCGTACTGATGTTTGGGAAGGCAATTACCTTAACACCGTTTTTTATAGCAAGGTTTAGGCTGTTCCGGTAACAATCGGCAAGCAAAGCCTTATTTTTTTCACTCTCTCCATTCCACACCGGTCCAACGGTATGGATCACATATTTTGCAGGTAAATTACCTGCCGTTGTAATTACTGCATTTCCGGTTTTGCATGTTCCCTGTTTATTCCTAATGGCTACACATGCTTTTAAAATTTCTTTGCCACCTTTTCTGTGGATGGCACCATCAACCCCTCCGCCACCTAGCAAAGAACTATTTGCCGCGTTAACGATGGCATCGGCTTTAATTGTTGTTATATCGGCTTTGATTAATTCTATGATCATGGTGTTTTATTTTATAACTCATCTCTAACTTCCATCAATGCGAACCCCAATAGGTTTAAACCTTTCCACTTTTCAGGATTTAGCGCATCCGAATTGTCTTCTGCCAAACCAATCCCCCAAATTGCATCTACCGGACTTGCTTCTACCAGTATTTTACTTTTGGTTTGCAAAAGGAACGATTTCAATGCTTCACTTTGAGAAAACTTAAGCAGGTTTCCCTGTTTTACAATATCAAATTTGTGGGCATCCCAATTTTCTACGTCAAAATTTTTGATCTGCCTTCCCAGATCTTTTACATCTTTCGGAGAATTTTTTGTTAATATTTTTTCAAAAATCTCCTGATCATTAAACAAAAGCGCTTTTTGTGCCATCATGTAATGCTCTGCTGTTTGATAAGTGATGTCATTTTCAAAAATTGGAGATGGCCACCATTGGCTCATGCAGGTTTTAATGATTGATCCATCTTTGCTTCTTTGATGGCCCCAAAACATTAATAAGTCGAGTTCCTTTCCATCTATGGTTTTGAGTAACCAGTTAATATCGTACTTCATGCCAATTTTCTTTAAACTAATTCTTACCTGCTTTCTACCAATTTTTTAAGCTTCGCAATTACAGCTGTACCAAGCTCATCGAATGTATTGTATTGATCGATCCCTTTCCTTTTACAAACGATATCGATATTGCCTTTTCTCCAAAATCCATTCTCACAACAAACCATTAACTTACCTGAATCGGCAAATAAGCCTAATTCCATCATCGAAATTGGTGATTTGGAATTACTTTCAAGGAACAACAAAATCACATCAGCATTTTCCATGGCATCCAGCTCCCAGTTAACCTGCTCACTAAATTGTGCATTTTCGATTGTCTGCGTCCAGGTATGGTCCCATGATGCTCTGCGCGGATTGAAAACAATAACATTATTCAAAGTATCTTCATTATTTGCCCGATCGATAAACTTTTGTTGCCAATCGATCGAATTGCCCATATCAATGGTTCCAGCAAGAAACACCGAAACATCGGATGGAGTAATAACCTGTGGGGGAAGTATCGTTTTCATCTTTATTTTATAAAATTTCCGCCAGTGTTATCTGTGTTACGCCAACGTGATCCACTTCTTTAATCGAATCGGTAGTAAAAATCTGCTCGAAATATTTACCCAGTTCATCAAAGCCTTTGCTGAATATGCCATGACTAATGGCTAAATATAATTTTCCTGCATTTTTAGCCTTTAATGCTTCGGCCAAACCGATAAAGGTACCGCCACCATCGCAGATATCGTCTACTATTAAACAATCGGCACCAGCCAGATCATCACTATACACTTTAAACCCTGAAAGTTTTCCGGTTTTTACATCTCTGCTTTTTGAGCATTCTACAACTTCTGCACCTCCTAAAAATTCGGATACTTTATAAATTTTCTTTAAAGCTCCTCCATCAGGGGAAATGAGTTTTACATCTGCTCCAATTTTTGCGATTACCTGTTTTATAAATTCATGATTGGAAATGGTAAGGCAGTTATTAAGCAATGCTGGTGTTACTTCGCTATGGGGATCGAATACGGTAACACTTGCCAAAGCCATTGCATTGATGATATCGGCATAAACTTTAACCGATAAAGGTTCGCCAGGAATCATTACCCTATCTTGCCTTGCTGCTGGAAAATATGGAATAAAAAGATTGATTTCCTTTACGCCCATCCTTTTCAAAGCATCAACCGTAATGCAGATCAGACCTAAATCATTAAAAGAATTTATCCGGTGTGTAATGGTAACCGGAAGGCTGGCATCAAAATTATTAGAAATTTTAATGTGTGGCTCGCCACCTGCAAATAAGAAAGATTTGTATTCGATTAAGTTATTTTCGCCTAGCGGAGTAAAACTTGGATTTAGATTTAACATATATTTGCGTATTATTTACACAAATATAAAAATCATTTTTATAACACAAAGAATAATTTGTGTTTTTTTTACGCAAACCTAATGTCAAACTGGAAATTTTCTTTTAAAAGTTGATTGTATTTAGGTTTATCGAAAGTAAAAAGCCTACCTGGTCGTCCGCTAGAGCCTATTTTAACAACCTTATCGGTTTCTGTAACAATTCCAAAACTTAAGATTTTTTTCCTGAAATTTCTCCTGTCAATATCCCTTTCCAAAATGGAGCAATATAAATTTTCGAGGTCGGAGAAGAGAAATTCCTGATCTAAAAGATCAAATCCGATGGGCTGATAAGTCAGTTTGCTTTTTAACCGCTGATGTGCGAGGTTAAGCATTTCATTATGATCATAACCTAATTGCGGAACTTCAGCAACTGGAAACCATTTTGCATCTTTGGCATCAGTATCGGCCTTCAGCACAAAATTTTTAGGATTCACTAAGGCAAAATAAGCAACAGAAATTACCCTGAAACGTTCATCGCGTTTAACATCATCACCAAAAGTGCCTAACTGTTCAAGGTAATTCACCGTGATACCAGCTTCTTCTTTAAGCTCACGTTCTACTGCTGTTAATAAAGGTTCGTCATCTAAAATAAACCCACCCGGCAACACCCACCGATCGGCCAGTTTACCAAAGCGCTGCTGAACAGCCAATACATAAAGCGTTCCTCTTTCGTAGCCAAAAACAATGGCATCAACAGCGATTTTGATATTTTGATTGATCATTCCCTAATTTGTGTAAAAACAACACAAAGTTAATAAATTTCTCAATTTCAAATCGAATATTAAGATTTGGCATTTTCTGAAGATTACCTTCTATTTATTTGCCAGTGTAACCAAAATAACCCTTCCACCATCTTCTTTTGAGAGAAGCAGCTTTTTGCCATCGGTTAATTCGACCATAGTATTAACAGGTAACTCTTTATCTTCAGTTTTATCGATCAATGAAGTGAGTGTTTGATTAACGAAAACCCATTTCCCTTCGTGAAAAGTAAAATAGCCAACCGGAATTTTCTGTTCGGCGGTTAACCGTTCATTCCTGATCACGTTCCGGTTAACATGCCACTGAAATAAATATTGGTTGTTGTAAACCATTAACCGATGGTTTTCTGGTCGCCAAACCGTGGGCTGAAACTGATAATACAGATCTAAAACCGGTAATGTTCCTTGATGGCTGGTGCCACAAAAAGGACATTTTGGAATAGTGGTGTTATCGAAAACATACCATTTCTGATCACAGTAGGTATTACTGCATTGTTGCATCAGATCAGTGGTTTTTAACAGCGCAATTTCCCATTCTTCGGCGGTAGGCCGTTGCATGGGATTGTGCAGACCATCTATAAAAGCCTTATCAAACAAGGTTTTAAGGTAAGGCCCGGTGATGGTATATGGAATTTTATTTACATCTGCCCAATAGGTATCCCATTTAGAAATCTGGTTCATTTTGGGCCGGTTTGATAAATCGGTGGGATGCTCGATAAATAAAGCTTTTTCGCCCATACTTAACAGGTCATCTTTTTCGGTATCGAGATCGTGTACTTTACCGCCTTTTAAGGGATGCCTGTGCAATAAATACATGTAGATTAAACAGGCTAATGCATGTAAATCAGTTAAGCGGTTAGGAAGTTTTCTTGCAGGATCAGTTTTATTGAGGTGTTTGGTAGCCAATACTTCTGGCGCAATAAAATCGGCCGTTCCGATCACTTCTGCCTGAAATAAGCCAGGGACAACCAAACCATCCAAATCTATCATGCAGGCCGAGCCGCTTGAAGGATCGATTAACACATTGTTATAAGATAAATCAGAATGCGACAAGCCCATTTGATGCATCTTTTTCACACCCCTCGAAAGGTTAATGCCAATCTGGAAATAATTTAACCACCTGCCCAGTTCTGTCTGATCCAAGCTTAAGGGAAACAGTTTATTACGGAATTTAGCCCCCGCAAACCATTTTCCATTCTTTTCTTCTCCTTTGATCAGATCGCTGGATGAATAACCTTTTGCAAAAAAGAACTTCGAACTGTAAATCGGAACAATAATCCCAATTCTATCTTTAGTTTCTATAAGATCAGTTGGCCAGCGATATATTTCATTTAAATAATAATCTCCGGCCTCTTTGGATTGAATCTGATCTAAATACCTGGTTACAATCCTGGTTAAACGTTCTTTTTGATTAAAATCCTGCTTTTCTTTAAAAATAGCCACCACATATTTCCGGTCGGGACTAAAATATACATTTTTGGCCGTTCCGCTTTTAGGGTCGCCATTATCAACATATTGATAGGAACGATCGGTTAGTATGGATTTTACGGTAATTATCGACATGATGCTTATTAAAAAATGATGGCCAAAGTTCGATCATCGTGGTTTCCGGGACTCCAGAAATCCATCCATGCAGAAAGCTGATGAGCAATTTCCGGATTTGAGGCATCGAAGTTTACCGCAGCACGATCTTCATTATTTCCTTTTAAATCATCAACAAATGTTTTCCAGTTTTCCAATTTCTCTAAATTGGCCTCTACCACAAACTTGGCGTCGTATATACCATCCGTCATGAGCATCAGGTAAGAGAAGTCATCAGTTAAAGTAAAACCAAAGCGTGTAGGGAATTTTTCACTGCTAAAAATTTCGGGCATGGTGATAAACCTGGTTCCACCGCCAAATTCGCCAACGTCGAGCCAGTTCATTAGCTTAATTTCAGTTAAATCATTATTTAATAAGCCAATCGGACAATCACCAACGCCAAAAGTTAAAATGGCATAACCAAAATCGAACTTTTTAACCAGCGCGAAAATCAGGGTAGAATGGAAATCTTTAATAGGGTGATTTATTTCTGTAGCAAATTCTTCGATCTGCCTGTGGGCATAAAGGGCTGCTTTTGAAAGGTTATTGTACACAAAATGGCTGATCTGCTGACTATCCCCCCCTCTTGATGGTGATGCAATAAGATTTCGTCAAATTGTTTTAGGCTATCATCAGTTAAATTTTGTTCAAAATAATCAACAACCGCTTTGCAAGCAATTTTAGATCCCTGCCTGGCTAACTTGGCACTTCCGGCACCATCAGCCACGCAAACAATGCTCCAGCCGTTAGCCTCAAAATATTTAAAAGCATAATCATCTTCCCTAAAAGAACCCACATTGGCGTGGCTTCTCCCTCTTTTGGAGGAAACTAAAATATGCTTACTGCCCAATTTCTGAAAATCCTCCACCTGATCGGGCTTCCAATAATGCTGCTCTTTCCAGATTTCGTCTTTTTGATCATCGCTGGCAATATTTTTCCAGAGAGATTTGGGATCCGCATTCACAACCAAAGAGATCATTTTGGTATTTGGTTCTGAATTTTCGTCTTCGCCGAAAACCTTAAATCTCATTTTGACTTTAAAATCGCCGCTTTGGTTTGGGATACCTTCTATCAGTTTAAGTTCCGGATTAAAATTGAGTCCATATTGATTTAAACCCTCAAACTCGACAAAGCTGATCTCCTGAAATTCCGGCTGGTTAAAATCCAATGCTGCCTGGTATGGTTTTGCAACTGTAGCATTCGGAATAATCATCTGCTTTGCTAAAACATCCTCAATCCTTACTTTCAACTCCCAATTTTCCATGATAATTTTGTGTTTTTCCATGATCAGTTTTACGGCCTCAACATTAAATTCTTCGTACATAAACTGCTCAAAGAGTTTCTGTCTGTTTGCCGGTACCTGAACATTAAATCGTTTAAACAGGTTTTCGATGTACATTCTGGTTTCGACCATGCCTAACCTTGTGCTCTTCCAACATCAAAACCACCTTCGCCATAACCGTAACTGCCTGTACTACCACACCAGGGACAAGTACTCATGGTTTCGTTACCGATACAGTGTATTTTTTGGCATTGGCACATGGCCAGGCCAAATTGGTTACCACAGCAGGGGCATGAGGGTGCACCTATCAGTTCTTCGGTATTTACTTTTTGCTGTATGCCATTATCTTCGCAGAGCTCATAATAAGATTGATCTACCTGAAAACCACCCACCAGACGATAAGCCTGAGTTTGCAGATTTAAACCATCAAAACCTGATTCGTTAACCACTTTCCGGTATTTCATCAGATATGGCCGTTTTGTATTCTGGCATTTGGCCGATAATACAACATAATTATTATCAATATACTGTTTAGTAGCGGGTGCTTTGGAAATATCGATTTTAGAAAGCGTATCGCCATCCAATTTTGCGAGTTCGAAGCCCGATTCGTTATTTTCTACACTGATACTGCTGGTTTTAATGGAATCTGTTACCCATTTAAAAAACTTATTGTAATCTTCAGTACCTGCATTTTTAAACTGAAGCACATTTTCGGTCAACTCTGCTAAAATCCTTGTATCTGTACTGTTGCCAAAAGAAATGGCCACCATGTTTACGGTACGCTTCCAGTTCTGTTTCCATTCGGCAATGGCACTTTTAGTGTCATCGGTGGGTACACCATCGGTAAACAGAAATACAATTGGTTTCCAATCGCCTTTTTGCTCCATGGTGGTTTTAACGATATCCTTTCTCATCTGGAACATTAAATGCCCTAAACCTTTACTTAAAGATGTGCCCCCGCCAATAGGAAATTTTGGCGGATAAAAACTCACCACCTCTTGTAGAGGAACCAGGGTTTTAGCTTGTCCGGCAAAAACAATGATCGAAATCCAAACGGTTTCTATGGCATAAGGATCGGTTTTAATGGCTTTGATAATGGTTGCCATGCCTTCTTCTACCTGTTGGATCTGATCGCCAACCATCGATTCGGAAATATCTATTAAAAAGTAAATGGGTAATCTTCTCATATTATAAATAATTGGCTAATGGTTCGAATAAGAAAATAATTTTATGATCCTACATTAAGCTGATATCATCGGGAAATTATACTGCGGATTTCTTTAGCAACATCCCTGTAACCATCTTTAATCCGTTGATTGTAATTGGTACAACCGTAAACAACCACATTATCAGTCCCTTCTAAATGATTGACTGAGAAATAAGTACTTACTTTGTTGTTAAAAGTTACTACCTCATTGTTTTTACTCTTTTTATCAAAAACATCAATAAACTGCACATTTATATAAAGACAATCGCCCTGTAAATCTGCAGCAAGAACCTTAAAATCGCCATATTGATTGCTTCTCAAATTTAGTTCGGCTTGGCGCATATTAAAATTAGGGGATTTAAAGCTTTCATAGCAGATTAAAATCCCATCTAAGGTTGTTTCAGGAAATATATCGCTGGTAGTTAAAGGTTGGTAATTTGAACCGTTATCGCTGTCTCCACCCGACGACATTTTAACAATAAAACCTATAACCGTAATGGCTATGCTAATTATACTTAGAACATCCATACTAAATAATCAAAGTAATTTCACTCGGTGGTGGCGGCAAGGTTACACTCTCGCCTGTTCCCTGACTTTTATTCCCTTGTTCGATGGTTTCGGACACCCATTTAAAAAACTGTTTCAGTGTTGCACTATCGGCAGTATCCAAATGTACCACATCGGGTGTAAGTTCTTTCAATAAGGAATCGTTGGCCAAATGCCCTGCAGCACAGCAAACAATTGCCCCAAAATTTAGTGATTTGATTTTAGGCAGCATTTCCCGGTATAACTGCAGATCGCTAGGCTTTCCATCGGTAAATAAGAACATCAGTGGTTTCCAATCTCCTTTTTGGTTAGCATTGCCTTTCATTACATCAAGCTGTACTTTCTGATATAACATTTCGAGCGCCTGACCGGTATGCGTAGGGCCGCTCTGCGGACAAATGATTTCGGGGAGCTGAAAAGAGGGAAGCTCCGTTAGGGGTACAATTTCATTAACCTCCCGATCGAAAGTAATCATACTGATCCACAAGGAATCTAATGCCTGTGCATCTGCCCTCAAGGTATTGATCATCCCACTTAGGGCATTATTTAACGCCTGAATGGGTTCGCCATACATCGAACCTGAGGTATCTATCAAAAAATAAACAGGTAATCTTCTCATATTTTTTAAATAACGATATTTAATTCGGGTAGAGGAGGAGGCAGTTCCTTAAAGCCTTGTATTTCTTTCCCACCATCTTCTACCCTGGTAGAACTTACGCCGATAGATGCGGTTACCCACTGAAAAAATTTTCCTATGCTCGCCGAATCGGCTGTATCTAAACTGACCACATTTTCGGTAATCTGTTTTAAAACAGCCGTATCAGCACCGGTTCCGGCAGCACAGGCAACTGTAAATGCCGTTTTACGTTGTTTAAACTCATTTAAACCCGGCAACCAATCATCGGTTGGTATTCCATCGGTCATGATAAAAACCAAAGGTTTCCAATCTCCTTTTTGTTCCGTTGTGGTTTTTGCAACCTCATAATCAATCCGGTTTGACACTAATTTTAAGGCCTCGCCTAAAGCCGTAGTACCTGTTGCTCTTAAATCGACCATTTGGAATGATGCCAGATCGGTAAGCGGAATAATCTGTTGCGCCACGCTATCAAAAGTAATGATGCTGATAAAGGCCGTTTCTATGGCCTGCGGATTTTGGCGCAAAGCACTGATCATTACCTGAACCCCATTTTTTACCGCTTCAATCGGTTCACCTGTCATGGAGCCTGATGTATCTAACAAGAGGTATACTGGAAGTCTTCTCATAACCAAAAAATTATTGTGGAATATTGTAAGTATTGGCCGTTTCCGGATTAGCTGATTGAATATGCGCAGGTATATTATAAGTAGCACCTGCACCGTAAGTAGGATCGTTTTGGTTGATGTGCGCTAAAATTTCATTGGTATAATCTTTTCCGCCACCCAAAATGCTCCCAATATTACCAATGGTGTAAATTGGTCCCCAGGGAATGCCCCACCAACCCAAAAACAAACTCACAAACAGATATCCTAATCCAGGTGTAATACTGCTCTTGCCTGGATGGATAAAATAAAAATCAGACGGCCGGTTAAAGGTCATAATTATTACAGAGATGCAATATTTATACATGACAAATTTACCGCCCCGGGCAACCAAATCCCTGATTTCGTCGCCGGTTAAACCTTCGATATTTTTAATACTCATTACAGGTAAGATTTTAGGATTAAATGAATCGTTTGCCCTAAAAAGGTATCTGGTGTGGGATCGCCAATGGCATCAAATTTCCATTCGTTATTGCGTTTATAAAGCTTACCCATAATGAGCGCTTTTTTACCGGCATAACCCGATTCGGCAGATACATTATAGGAAGCAAAAACCTCTTTTACCTGTGTTGGCGTTCCTTCATACATCCTGATTTTTGAATATGGAATCTGAGAAAAATCCTCTTTACCTACATTATTCAGAAAAAAGAATATCTTGGCCACTTTAGGATCAATCCTTGACAAATCGACCGTGATAATTTCATTATCCAAACCATCGTCACCACCCGAATCTCCTTCTAAATCATCACCAGTATGCCTTAATGCACCATCTAACGAGAGTAGTTTCCCTTTTGGCAGGCCGAATTGCTGCAAAAAATCAATTCTATAAAGTGGCGAATAAATATGGTCGCACAGGTTGTTGTTATCATCAATGAGGATACAACTCAGATCAAGATCTACGCTTTGCTTATTGGTTGTTAAACCCAAAAAACCTTTGGTTTCTATTGCACCCCAATTAACCCCCACACAAAAACTGGTTAAAGTAGCACCGCTTTCTTTCCGCAGGTCTATTTTTTGTCCTTTTGATAAATTAATTGCCATAATGAATGCATTTAGTTGTATTTATTTAAGAAAAACTCCAATCCATCTTTCATACCAACACCTACAGCTTCAAATTTCCATTCATTATTGCGTTTGTAAATCCTTCCAAACTCGACAGCAGTTTCTATTGAAAAATCTTCTTCTAATTCATATTTCAACACCTCATTATTGGCGCCATCCAACACCCTGATGTAAGAGTTCCGGATCTGCCCAAAATTCTGTCTTCTGTTTTCAGCATCATGAACAGTAACTACCACACAGATTTCTGTAGCAGCTGAGCCGATTTTTGAAAGATCTACCTTAATCTGTTCATCATCGCCATCGCCATCTCCCGTTAAGTTATCACCTGAATGTTCTACAGCACCATCTGGTGTTTTTAAATTGTTATAAAAAACGAAATGAGAATCGGATAATAATCTTTTATTATCGCCCAATACAAAAACTGAAGTATCTAAATCAAAACTAGTGCCTGTTGATGCACTATTGGTATCCCATCCAAGTCCGATGGTAAATTGAGGAGCATTAATTGCTTCGCGTTGTCCCTTTTGCAGGTTAATTGCCATATCTGATTAATTTACGGTTAAGCTTTGCATGATGTTGCTCAACAGTGGTTTAATTTTATAAATGTTATGCGTTTACGTATTTTTTTAAAATCTCTAAGAAACTATCTGTTTGGTATGGTTCGCCAATAGCCCTGAATTTCCAGCCACCATCTTTACAGTAAGCTTCGGCAAAAACCATCGTGCACATGCCATTTAAGGATGCATCACCAGAAAGGCTATATCTCGTTATTTCTTTTCCATTAGCATCAACAGCCCTTATAAAAGCATTTTCGACCATGCTAAAATGTTGATTGTTCTGCCTGCCCTGATAAATGGATACCACAAAAATTATTTTCTGATAAATGGGATCCAGGGAATCTAATTTTACGATAATCTGTTCATCGTCTCCATCGCCGGCACCAGTCCTGTTATCACCAGTGAGCCAGATATTTCCTGAAGGATGCCGCATTGAATTAAAAAAAATCACATCTCCTTCAAACAATCCAACCTGACGGCCATTCTGATTAACTGTTCTGCCCAGGTTGAGGATTTTATCATTGCCATCCAGTAAGAAAGCAATCGCATCCAGATCGAATTCTTCTTCTTTTGGTGCGAATAGTTTACCGAGAAAACCTGTATTTTTTTTACGGACATCCCATCCCAGTCCCATGGTAACCTTCGACAAATCGAATGTTTCGCCCTTATCATTTTTGCGGAGATCAATGGTTTGACCTTTTACTAAATTTATAGCCATAAAGCGTGTTTAGATATTATTTAATAATCTGTCCTTTAAAATATTTTGACAGGAAAAATGATAAATCTTCGCGGTAACCTATACCAGACGCTTCAAATTTCCATTTGCCTTCACGTTTGTATAAGCGACCAAATTCTACTCCTGTTTCAATAGAAAAATCTTCCCCCAGTTCATATTTAGCAACCTCTTGTCCATTACTGTCATCTACAATGCGGATATAAGAATTCCGAACCTGTCCGTAATTTTGTTTACGGCTAATGGCCTCATGAATGGTTACCACAAATAAAATTTCCTGGATCTGGGGATCAACTTTTGATAAATCAACTTGTATACTTTCATCATCGCCATCGGCACTGTTTCCTCCCGTTGGATCATCACCGGTGTGGTGCAAGGCCTGATCGGGAGAATCGGTATTGCCATAAAAAACAAAATACTCTTCTTCAGGGATCAATCTACTCGAGTTAATCATAAATGCTGATGCATCCAGGTCGAAGTCATAACCAGTGCCCTCATTCGGGTCCCAGCCTAACCCTACAGTAATTTTCGATAGTCCGATATCAATTTTTTGCCCTTTTTGTAGATTAATAGCCATTACTAATTTGATTTTTTTTGAAATATTGTAAATAAATAGGATGTAAATTATCAATACTGCATGTTAACGCAATAAAGCACAAAAGAAAAAACACATTACTTTTTAAAAGCAATTGTTATTTTAACTTGAATAATAAGGATGTGGGGATGGCTACAGCGACGGTGATTGAGCGCTAATGTTTTTATATCCTGTAGCCCTGATTATCTGTTTAAATGTTTATAAACAAATATATTAGTTTGGATGCTAATTCCAAATCCGGATTTAAAAAAAATGCCAGATTCTTTATCGAATCTGGCATTAAAGATTATTGTTACCTGAACTTTTTCATCGCGGTCCAAAGTTTTTCATCCATACCATAAACATCAGGCCGGTATTCGATCTTATCGTTTTGCGACCAGGCTGTAATATAGGTAATGATTAAAGGAACAGATTTTTTGGGTCCGAACCAGGCTGGTTTTAATTGAAAAGCCTTTGTTGTATCTGCCTTTTGGGCCATGCGTTTTTTATACCATTTTACATGCGTACTATCTATCGGTGGCAAATCAACCTCAGCCCTAAGTTTATCATAAGTGTATGAATCGTTCACTAAAAGTTCGGCGAACTCCAAAGGTTTTTCGATGCGCACACAACCATGACTAATGGCCCGGTTTGTTAAATTAAATCCGTTTTTGTTATTGGTATCGTGGAGGTAAATACTAGAGCTGTTATCGAAAATAAATTTGAATTTCCCTAAGGCATTTCCACCACCAGATCCCTGCTTAAATTTGAAGGGCAATTTATCCCTCGAATACTTGTTCCAATTGATGGTATCGGGCTCGCCAATCAGCTTATCTTTATAGTAAACTTTGATGTTACTGTTAGATAAATAATAAGGATCTTTTCGGGCCATCCAATAGATCTCACTTTGTGCAATACTTACCGGAATATTCCATATCGGATTGGCCTGAATGGAGTTGATTTTACTAAACAATAATGGCGTTTCGTGGTTCTTCGGTTTATCATCTAAATTGCCTGATTTTGCAAAGGCTTTTAGCTTGTCTTCATAACCATTTTCACGCTTTCCACCCACACAAACTTTCATCGAAATTACAGTGTCTAATTTATTCAGCCAGGTTAATCTAAAATCGGGAATATTTACCTGAACATAGTTATCTCCGGTCTCTGGCAATTTCCAACGGAAACGCTCCATATTTAATAACAAAATACGCTTTTCATCTGCAGCATCCGTATTCAAATATGCAGACTGCAAAGCCTTATATTGAATTGATTTTGGCTGCACAGATCTTAACGTATCTAAAAGGTTTTTACTGTTCAAAAGATTGAGCATTCCAGCGCTGTCTGGGCGCCTCACCTTTATGTAGTAACGCGAGAAAATAGTGCGGGGATTTATCACCCCATATTTAAGGTAATTGTTATAATTTAGATAAGCATTTGCCGATAGCAGTTCTAATTTAGCGATTACCGGATAAGTCTCCTCCACTTTTTTAAATTTATTGGCGGTCAATTCTTCCAATAAGGCCTTAATTTCATCTCCTTTAAAAATCCTGGGGTTAAAACCATGTACTTTACTTTGATCCAAATAGTTTACCAGCGAATCTAATTCCCCGTTAATATAAAACCGGGTAACTAATTTAGGTTCAGCAGAATGATTTGAATAAAAAGCTTTTATAGTTTTTGGATTAACGAATTTAACAGAAAGACTGTCCATTGTCTTCACAAAAACGCTATCATAAGCTACAGTATCAAAATCCTTATAGATCTTGTTCTTAAAATGTTCAGACAGCACTTTTCCGATCTCAGGAGGGCTTTTAAACCACCCACAGGCAGAAATGAACAAAATAAAGGGCAAAATTAGAAAGCGAAACTTTTTCAACACGTTAAAATTTAAATACAAAATAAGGGTTATTGGCACTAAAAACAGCATAATGGCAAATTAAGTGCCATTATTTTTTGTTTTACCATTTCAAACACTATATTTGCCAGCGCTTATCAGCTAACGTATTGATACTGGCAGAAATAATTTATGAATTTAACTTTGAACCATCACTTACATTTGCACCATCGCCGATAGGCGATATGATATGTTTGTTTTGTACTTCAAGACTTTTTTCCGTAAAATAATTTCCTGTTCACTCTATATTCAATACATTGAAAACACTTAAAATTGCTATCCAGAAATCGGGTAGGTTAAACGAAAAATCTGTAGAAATACTTAAAAATTGTGGTTTATCTTTCGAAAACTACAAAAGTTCCCTTATCTCAACCGTTACTAATTTCCCCTTAGAAATTCTATTTCTCCGCGATGACGATATTCCAGAGTATGTACAGGATGGCATTGCCGACCTGGGGATAGTTGGGGAAAATGTAATTGTGGAAACAAAAGCTGAGGTAGATTTTCTACAGAAATTGGGCTTTGGAAAATGCACCTTAAAAATCGCGGTTCAGGCCACCAGCAATATCCAAAATCTTGAAGAGTTAAACGGCAAAGCCATTGCCACTTCTTACCCGGTAATCCTCGAAAAATTCTTGCAGGAAAAAGGTATACAATCCGATATCAGAACCATTTCCGGATCGGTAGAAATTGGTCCGGGTTTAGGATTGAGCGATGCCATTTTTGATATTGTTTCAACAGGTGGAACATTAAAGAGCAACGGACTAAAACCTTTCGCTGATGTAATGCAATCGGAAGCGGTTTTAATCGGAAATAAATCAATAGCCGATAATCCGGAAGTAGCAGAATTACTGCAACGCATCCGCTCTGTGCTTAGCGCAAAATCAAACAAATACGTGGTGCTGAATGTATCGAAAGATAACCTTCAAAAAGTGGTAGATTTACTGCCAGGTGTTAAAAGCCCAACCGTTGTTCCACTCTTCGAACCAAACTGGGTAGCCGTTCATTCGGTAATTGCAGAAGAAGATTTCTGGGATAAAATAAACAGTTTGAAAGCTGCCGGAGCTGAAGGTATTTTAGTAATGCCTATCGAGAAAATAATCAGATAAAATCATTTGAAAGTTTATTAACTATTAGTTAATTTTAAATTATAAAACATTGAAAATCTACGGTTATAAAGATTTATCTAAATCAAAAATTGAAGAGCTTTGTTCGAGACAGATTGAAGATGATAAACTGGTTGAAGAACGGGTAAGTGACATCATCAACACGGTAAAAAAAGATGGCGACCAGGCCCTTTTCAATTTTGCAAAAGCCTTTGATAAAGTTGAATTGGAAAAACTTTTCTTGGATGCTGAAGAACTAAAACAAATTGCAGCCACTATTCCGGCCGATGCAAAAAAAGCAATTGATACCGCTTATCAAAACATTAAAAATTTTCACCAGTCGCAGTTAAAAACGGAAGACAAAATTGAAACCATGCCGGGCGTTTTGTGCTGGCGCGAATCAAGGGCAATTGAAAAAGTTGGGCTTTATATCCCAGGCGGAACAGCCGTTTTACCAAGCACTTTTTTAATGTTGGCTACCCCCGCAATTATAGCAGGTTGCAAAGAAATTGTGGTCTGCTCTCCGCCACAAGGTGATGGTAAAACCAATTGTTATCTGGCTTATTGCGCAGTGCTCCTGGGCATCGAAAAAGTATTCCTGATTGGCGGTGCACAAGCCGTTGCTGCAATGGCTTTCGGAACAAAAACCGTACCGCAGGTTTATAAGATCTTCGGCCCTGGTAACCGTTATGTAACCACTGCAAAAACGATGGTACAAAATAAAGTAGCCATTGATATGCCTGCAGGTCCATCAGAAGTGCTTGTAATTGCGGACGAAACAGCAAATCCTTCATTTATTGCTGCAGATCTGCTGGCACAGGCCGAACACGGAACTGATAGTCAGGCTATTTTAGTGGCTACCTCCAAGGAAATCATCAATCAAACTTTAAAAGAGATTGAAAATCAGCTGGCTATTCTTCCACGAAAAGATATTGCAGCCAAAGCAATTGCCAATTCTTATGCAGTTTTAGCTGAAAATCTGGAACAAGCGATGCAATTTTCTAATGAATATGCACCTGAACACTTAATATTGGCTACAGAGCAGTTTCAAAGCCTTATTCCATTGATTATCAATGCAGGATCAGTATTTTTAGGCAACTTTACCCCGGAAAGTGTTGGCGATTATGCCTCGGGAACCAACCATACTTTACCAACCAGTGGTTTTGCAAAAGCTTATTCAGGAGTATCTACGGATGCTTTTTTGAAGAAAATCACTTTTCAGCAATTATCCCGTGAAGGTTTAAATAATATTGGCAAAACGGTTGAGATTCTTGCAGAAGCAGAAGGCCTGGAAGCACATAAAAATGCTGTTAGTATCAGACTGATTTTTGAGTCCGGAGTCGGAAGACCGAAGACCGAAGATAAAACGGCATAAAAAATTAAAAAAAAATCGGTGTAATCCCACAATCTGTGTAATTAACCCGAAGGAAAAGAATAGTATATCGGCGGTAGCAACCAATGATATAATGAACTAATGAACCAACAAACAATGGACATTAACGATTTAGTAAGAGAAAATATAAAAAACCTTCGCCCCTACTCCACCGCAAGGGACGAATTTAAAGGTCAGGCATCCGTATTTTTAGATGCAAACGAGAACAGTTATGGCTCGCCATTACCGGCAAACTATAACCGTTATCCTGATCCTTTACAACTTGATTTAAAAGATGCGATCAGCAAAATAAAAGGCGTGCCTATTGAAAATACTTTTTTAGGAAACGGCAGTGATGAAGCGATCGATTTATTGTTCCGCGCTTTCTGTAATCCCGGAAAAGACAATGTAATTGTGCTACCTCCAACTTATGGAATGTACGAAGTTTCGGCCAATATAAATGACGTAGAAATACGCAAAGTAAACCTCCTTCCAAACTTCCAACTGGACATGGAAAAGATCGCCGAAACGATCGATAAAAACACCAAATTAATCTTCATTTGTTCACCAAATAATCCTACCGGAAATTCTATAAACCGCGAAGATATTGAAACCATTTTAGCCAACTTTAACGGCATCGTTGTAGTGGATGAAGCGTATATAAATTATGCCCGTCAGAAGACCTTTATACAGGAGTTAACCGAGTACGGAAACCTGGTGGTTTTGCAAACTTTTTCGAAGGCCTGGGGACTTGCAGCTTTGCGTTTAGGCATGGCTTTTTCTTCGACAAAAGTGATCGATGTTTTAAACAAAATTAAACCTCCATACAACATCAATCAGGCTACTCAGGACTTAGCTTTCGAAGCCTTAAAAAATATCGCGCAGGTTAACGATTGGATCAAGGAATCAGTTGCAGAAAGACAGCGTTTATCGATCGCTTTAAACAATGTAAATGCAGTAACAAAAGTATATCCATCAGATGCAAATTTCATACTCGTAGAAGTTACCGATGCATTGAAAATGTACGATACTTTGGTAGATCAGGGTATCATTGTACGCGACCGTTCTAAAGTAACTTTATGCGAAGGCTGTTTGCGGATTACCGTGGGCACAAAAGAAGAAAACGATAAACTATTAACTGTGCTAGAAAATTTTTAAGATGAAAAAAGTATTATTTATAGACCGCGATGGAACCTTAAATATTGAGCCTGACGATGAACAGGTAGACAGTTTCGCAAAGCTTAAATTTTATCCGCGTTCTTTATATTATTTATCAAAAATAGCAGCCGAGCTGGATTACGAACTGGTGATGGTAACCAACCAGGATGGATTGGGAACATTATCAAATCCTGAAGAGAATTTCTGGCCGATCCACAATTTCATGCTCGATACTTTTGAAGGAGAAGGCGTTCATTTCAGCGAGATTGTAATCGATAGAACTTTTGCAAAAGACAATGCCCCTACACGCAAACCGGGCACTGCTTTATTAACTAAATATTTCAGCGGAGATTACGACCTGAAAAATTCATTCGTTATCGGCGATCGCTTAAATGATGTAGTTTTGGCGAAAAATTTAGGTGCAAAAGCCATTTTCCTCCGTCAGAATGATGCGTTGGGCTCGACAGAAGCATTGGATAAACATGAAACGCTTTTGGATGTGATCATTTTAGAAACCAAGAAATGGGAAGACATCTACAACTTGCTCAAAGCAGGGAGCAGAAAAATCCACCACGAGCGCAAAACCAACGAAACCGATATCACCATTAATTTAGATTTAGATGGTACCGGAAAAGCCAAGATTGAAACGGGTTTAAACTTTTTCGATCACATGCTTGATCAGATTGCCAGACATGGAAGTGTAGATTTAGAGGTAATTGCCAAAGGCGACTTACATATAGACGAACACCACACCATAGAAGATACCGGTATTGCATTAGGCGAGGCATTTGCCCAAGGTTTAGGGAATAAACTGGGCATTGAGAGGTATGGTTTTTGTTTGCCAATGGACGATTGCCTGGCACAGGTTGCCATTGATTTTGGAGGAAGAAACTGGATTGTTTGGGATGCGGACTTTAAACGCGAAAAAGTGGGCGATATGCCAACGGAAATGTTTTACCACTTCTTTAAATCGTTCAGTGATGCTGCAAAATGCAATTTGAACATAAAAGCCGAAGGCGATAACGAGCACCATAAAATTGAAGCTATTTTTAAAGCATTTGCCAAAGCCATTAAAATGGCCATTAAACGCGACGCCGAGAAAATGGTATTGCCGAGCACAAAGGGAATGTTGTAAGAAAGGCGGAAGGCTGAAAAGTTTAAGGCGGAGGGTTTTGAAGCCCATCTGCTGTTAATAAACCCGATAGAGCGGAATAGCCCGCAGCGTAGCGAGGACTATAAGCGATAGCGGGACTACAGCACCTATGAAAAACTGACTTTCATTTTCAAATTTTAAAGAGAAAGCATTAAAAGTAAAATGGATGATGTGAATAGATTTAAAAGAATCAATGAGTACAGAAACAAGTGAAGAATTAAGTAGTGAAGATGTAGATCTTATTACTTATGAAATGCTACCATTAGCTAAGAAAAATCTTTATACAATTATACTTGTTTTTACTATAGCCGTCTTTATCTTTCCGTTTTCGGGAGGTAAAAATGGTGAACCATCACCAAACTCAACCGGGCATTATTGGGAGGCATTTGTAGTTTTCGTAATTGTTGCTATTGTATATGTATGTTTTTTTATTGTACGACCAATCGTATTGTTAACAATGGATCTTAATTCTAACCGTAAAAAAACGATTGAATTAGAAGTACTTCAAAAAATAAGAACAAATAATGCAAAGTTTGTGATTAAATGTAAAAAAACACCTGTTAAACTAAACGGAGATATTATTTTAGATAAATCAGAATTTTATAATTGGTGGAAAGGCGACAAATTGATGGTCGATTACCTTATTAAAACAAAATTGATAATTGGCTTTAGAAAGGTAAACATAGAACAAGAAAACCTAAATTAATTATAGATATTCTCAACAGTATAAAAAAAATTATATGAACGATGGAAATTCAGAGTCCCCTCAAGGCAATTTAGGGGTCGGAATTATAAACTACGGAGCAGGCAACATTTTCTCCCTTACCGCAGCATTAGATCGCCTAAATGTGACCTACGGTATGGTAAACACAGAAAACGACCTCGAAAAATATAGCCACATCATTATCCCTGGAGTAGGCCATGCAGGCGCTGCGATGGAAAAACTAAAGGGAACCGGACTAGTTGAGGCCATTAAAAAACTCACTAAACCTGTGCTGGGTATCTGTGTGGGCATGCAGCTGATTACCGAACACTCAGAAGAGGGTAATGCGGCGCTTTTAGATATCGTTCCCGTGAAAACCAAAAAATTCGATAAATCGCTGAATATCAAAATACCACACATGGGCTGGAATGCGGTGAACACAAAAAACAATCCGCTATTTACAGGTGTTGAAGATAATACACAATTTTACTTTGTGCATTCGTACTTTATTGAATATAACCCTACTTTTGACATCGCATCTGCTGATTATGGTTTAAAGTTTTCGGCAGCGGTACAAAAAGACAATTTTTACGGCGTTCAGTTCCACCCTGAGAAATCGGGAAAAGCCGGCGAATTAATATTAAAAAATTTTTCAAACTTAAGCTTATAAAATGTACATAATACCTGCTATTGATATTTTGGATGGAAAAGTTGTCCGTCTGCGTGAAGGCGATTACAACCAAAAAACAGAGTACGATGTTTCTATTGCCGAAATGATAGAAAAATACCGTTCAAATGGTACGGATTTTATCCACATTATTGATTTAAATGGAGCCAAAGGCGATTTTAGCAACCAAAAATCACTTTTCGAGATCATCAAAAAAACCGAGATGAAAGTGCAGTATGGTGGTGGAATCAGAACGATTGAGCAGGTTAACAATCTGCTTGATGCAGGTATCCACCGGGTTATTGTAGGTACACAGGCCATTACCAATCCCGATTTTTTACCTCAGTTAAGCGAAAACTTTGCAAAGAAAGATGATTATGCCAACCGCATCGTAATTGCCATTGATGTTTTGGATGAAGTGATCAAATACTCGGGCTGGATGGAAAGTTCGCCGATTAAACTGATGGATTACGTTGACAAATGCCTTTCGCTGGGTTTTTTCCGTTTCTTATGCACCGATATCAGTAAGGATGGAAAATTAGGTGGTGCAGCTGTTGAGTTATACAAAAAACTGCTCGAACACTCTCCAATGATTAAATTAATTGCTTCGGGTGGAGTGAGTTCGATGGAAGATATTTACGAATTGGCCAAATATCCAATCAGAAGTGTTGTGGTAGGAAAAGCAATTTACGAAGACCGGATAACTATCGAAGAAATTAAAGATTGGAATTTGAAGGCGCTAAGTTCAATCTAATTCCATAAATATTTATGTCATCCTGAAGAATGAAGGATCTGCCCACGATGAAACAGATGCTTCGTTCCTCAGCATGACAACCAAACAAAACACATGCTTTCAAAAAGAATAATTCCTTGTTTAGACGTTAAAGACGGCCGTACAGTTAAAGGTGTAAACTTTGTTGATTTACGCGATGCAGGCGATCCTGTTGAGCTGGCTGCCCAATATGCGCAGCAAGGGGCAGATGAACTCGTTTTCCTGGATATTACGGCCACACACGAGCGTCGTAAAACGATGATTGAAATGGTTAAATCGGTTGCCCGTCAGTTGAATATTCCTTTTACCATTGGTGGTGGAATAACTGAGATTGCAGATGCTGATGCCCTTTTAAATGCAGGTGCAGATAAAATCAGTATCAATTCTGCAGCTGTTCGCAACCCTAAATTGATTGAAGACCTTGCTAAAACTTTCGGGGTACAATTCGTGGTTTTGGCTGTCGATACCAAACATGTAAACGGCAAAAACATGGTTCATTTAAACGGAGGCAGGTTAATTACCGAACTGGAAACCGAAAACTGGATTAAACAGGCGGAAGATTTAGGTGCAGGAGAAATTTTGTTAACCTCTATGGATCACGATGGCACTAAAGCTGGTTTTGATTGTGGATTATTGGGTAAAATAAACCAAATGATCAATATCCCGATTATTGCATCGGGTGGAGCAGGAAGCATGGAGCATTTTACCGAAGTTTTCCAGAAAGCTAACGTTGATGCCGCACTTGCAGCTTCGGTATTTCATTATGGTGAAATTTTAATCCCCGATTTAAAACAGGAATTAAGAAGGAACAATATTCCCATAAGGATATAATATAAGTCCGGAGTCGGCAGTCCATAGTCATGAGTCTGTTTTTCCGAAATAAAAAAATAAAATGAACATCGATACATCAACCCTTGATTGGGATAAAACGGCTGGCTTACTTCCAGTAATTATTCAGGATTATAAAACTTTAGAGGTTTTAATGCTGGGTTATATGAATGCCGAGGCTTTGGAAAAAACACAGGCCGAAGGTAAGGTAACTTTCTTTTCGCGCTCAAAAAACCGACTTTGGACGAAAGGTGAAACCAGCAATAACTTTTTGTTTGTTAAAGAACTTTTTGTGGATTGTGATAACGACACCATTCTAATCAAAGCTGATGCTGTTGGCCCAACCTGCCATACCGGTAGCCGCAGCTGTTTTAAAACAGACTTTAACCAGAATTTTATTTTTGAACTTGAAAACATCATCACTGATAGATATGAAAACCCTGTTGAAGGATCGTACATCAACAAAATGCGTGCTAAAGGTTTAAATAAAATTGCGCAAAAAGTTGGCGAAGAAGGTGTAGAAACCGTAATTGCCGCATTAGCCGAAACAGAAGAGGAATTTATTGGAGAAGCATCCGACCTTGTTTTTCATTTATTGTTTTTATTGAAAGAAAAAGGTTTATCTATTCAGGATATTGCTAAAAATTTAGAGAAAAGACACAAATAAGGTAGAGGGCTGGAAGGTTGAGGGTTTAAGGCAGATTGAAATGAAACTTTAATCAAAGTATAAATAGAAAAATGAAAAAACCTTCTAATTTCATCACAAAAAACAAACGTGCTTTTATAATTTCACTAGTCTATGTCGGGTTTGGAACAATTTCAATATGTTCAATCTCTGGCTCAGACTTATTTTATGGAGACTGGGCTATGTACGGTGTTTTGATTACTTTTCCAGTTACTATTATAAGTTTTGGTTATCGATTTGCTGAAACGAATTATCTTATTCCTGTAATAATAATTCAGTTTATTATGTTTATCCTCACTTTTATTTTTCTAAGCTTAATTATTAAAGAGAATAAAAATAATTTATCGCATTAAATGCTTAAATACTTAAAAACACTTTCTGGCCATCAAAACCCTGTTTACGCTTTAGCCAACGCTGATGAAGACGGCATATTTTTTAGCGCTGGAAATGATAAGGGCGTGGTAGAGTGGTCGCTACTTAACATGGCTTTTGTGAAGGTTAAAATGCCGGTACAAAGCTCTGTTTATTGCCTTCATTACTACAATGAGCAATTATTTGTTGGAGAACGGAGTGGCGCTTTTAGTGTTTACGACCTAAAAGAACAAAAGGTAATTTTAAGGATTAATGCGCATACTAAACCTATTTTCGATATACAAACGGTAAAAAGTAAAAATGAGCTTTTAACAACAGGAGAAGATGGTACTGTTGCGGTTTGGTCGTTGAATGACTTTAAGGAAATTTACCGTTTTCAGGTAGCTTACGATACGGTGAGGGCCATTGCAATTTCTCTAAACGAAAATGAGGTAGCTTTTGGCTGTAAGGATCACCTGATCAGGATTTATAACCTGGCAGATTATAGTTTAAAACAATCGATCGAAGGGCATTCATTACCTGTAACCTCATTGGCTTATCACCCAACAGGCAAATACCTGATTTCGGGGAGCAGGGATGCCCAGTTAAAAATATGGGATTTGCCTAATTATGAACTCAGAGAAACCGTTCCGGCACACCTATTTACCGTGTATAATATTGCCTTCCATCCTACTCTGCCCTATTTTGCAACCAGCAGTCAGGATAAAAGCATTAAACTTTGGGATGCAGAAAACTTTAAACTCTATAAAATATTAAGTCTGGAAAAAACTGGGATTGGCCATACCCATTCTATCAATAAAATTATTTGGAGCCATGATGGCAAATACTTGATTTCTACAGGTGATGACAGGCAGGTAATGGTTTGGGAAATGGAAAGCTAATTTTTTTTCGTTTTTTTTTCGAGGTCAGAAACATCAGCTACATCAATCTTTCTGCCACTAGATTTTTTGTTTTTTATTAAATCATCTAGACCGATATAATTTACTTTAAAATCTTCCTCTAACTCAATTTCTAGCTTTTCTGAAAAAGCTTCTTCAAATAGAACACCATCAATACTGGTTAAAATATCTATTCTTAATGGAGGATAACCGATTTGATTAATTAAATTTGGCTTTGAAAAGTCGTCAATTCCAAATCCAACAGAAGCAAACCCAAAATCATTGATTACCATAACCATCTTGGATGCATTTTACTCAGATATATCAATCCAGATATCTAAATCTCCTGTATATCTCGGTTTTCCATGAAAAGCCATTGCATATCCACCTACTATAAGATAGTTTACCCTATACTATTTAGCAATTTTAAAAAATCCTCAAAATCCTCTGAAAGAATCATTTTCGAATGGTTGATTTTTTAAATTTTGTTTTATCCATTCTCTGTCCAGGTTTTAAATATTGTCCGACTAAAAACGTAACAGAAGATAATCTTTCTAATGGAGATTTAGTAAGCCAGTGATTTAAATCCTGAGATGCCTGGTCGTGCTCATTCATGTTATATTTATGCCCAACCATTGCCATTTTCCTAATTTTCGGCTCCATTTCGCTGTAGTTATCTATACAAATATAATCAAAAAACAAAGAATATAGGGTTTAAAAGGCCACTTAGAATAATGAAGCTAATTTTTTCTGGTATACAACGGGTTGATATCCCGTAGCTGATTCCTTGTTTTGTAATATACCCTCTTCCAAAACGGCGTTCTGGTAATAACAATATCTCCCATAATTTCGCTACTAGCACGTAATTCAAGGTTAAGTATTTTATTAGTAGATAAATTTACAGTTGAATATAATGGCTTATAACCAATATAAGTGATGGTTAAAGTACAGTTTTTATCATCAAAATCTGAAGGCAATTTAATCTCAAAGTTTCCTTTTTCATCAGTAGAAGCAAAAGCTAACCGCTGGTTTACCATAACAGATACTGAAGGAAGTGGCTGTTTATCATCTTTATCTATCACCCTGCCTTTTATTGTTTTTAAGGTATCAGCTAGAATCTCTGTTTTCTTTTCAAAAGCAGTGCTACTGTGGTATCGTTCTGTTTGACTGAAAGGCGGTTTTATTACTTTGGCATCGCTCAACTTAGGAAAACTCAAAAAAGCCAATAAAGATGCGGCGATCAGGCTTGGTTTAAATCTACCGAGCGTATAATTATCTTTTGCACTGATTAAACGGTCAAGTTGCTCCGGTTTTAACCTTCCACAGTTCTTCCCTTTGTTTTCACTAAACCAACGCTTCAGCTCTGCGTCCGTAAAATTGGTAAAATCAATAACTGATTTTTGACATGAACCACAAAATTTACCATTTGCATGTGGCTGCATCAATTCCCATTGTTCTTTGCATGGATTAGCAATCTGAATTTTAAAACTAGAGCTCATCAATTCAATATAATAAATTATCTAAAAATATTGATAACAGAACTTACAATTCTCCTGGTTACCGTTGTTTTTATCGAAATGCCTCCAAGCCTTCCAACCAATTGCTCGCTTAAATTATCCATCACTATCTGATTTGTTAAATCCATTTGCATTGCAGGTTGTAACACTACTGAGATTTCTTTTTCCTCACCTAAAAGGAAAAAACTTTTTTTTGTTTCAAAAGCATTTGAAGTAAAGATTAACTCCGAGATTGTTCTATTTTTTGGTTTTTTAATTTTAATATAAAATGAACCGTCTGCTGCTGTTTTCACATCAATATTTTGCTCCTTTAATACTATATTGATATGATTTAAACCTATACCATCCTGGTCGTACACTCTCCCTTTTATAAAAGTATATTCCCCTACCTGATCATCCAAAACTTTTTCATATTGTACTTCGGTTACTTTTTCTAATACTTCAGCATGTTTTGCATAAGTAAATTTAGGAATACTTAAAAAGGTTAAAATTGAAGCCGCAATTAAACCAGGTTTAAAAGCTTTGAAAATTGGATGATTTTTTCTACCACCGATATAGCGATCAAGTTGCTCCGGTTTTAACCTTCCACAGCTCTTCCCTTTGTTTTCACTAAACCAACGTTTCAGCTCTGCGTCCGTAAAATTGGTAAAATCAATAACTGATTTTTGACATGAACCACAAAACTTCCCATTGTCATGCGGCAGCATCAATTCCCATTGTTCTTGACAAGGATTAGAGATTTGAATTTTAAATTTAGATGGCATAAAAAAATGTATCTTTTATTATAGGATACATTTTTGGCTACTATTCCACAAAACGTTTAATAATTCTCAATTTATGTGAGTATTTCCCCAGTTCTTTATTAAAAATCCCCTGATCATCAATTGGATCGATTTTCACCTTGGCTGAAGAATGGATAATTTCATTCGGACTCAACATAATACCCACATGAGTAATTTTGCCTTCTTCATTATCAAAAAAAGCTACATCACCAGCTTTGCATTCGGCTAAAAAACCTACCAATTCACCTTGTTCGGCCTGTTGCGAAGCATCACGGTTTAATTTGACACCCAACATTTTAAATACGGTTTGCGTAAAGCCTGAGCAATCTAAACCAAATAAATGCCTCCCCCCCATAGGTATGGAATGTTTTGAAAAAACTTTGCTGTATCGGTCACCTGATCTTTAAAATTGACGGCACTATTGTCATGCACTTCAAAATTAAGCTTGAATTTTTCTTCACCCGCATAACAATATCCATCCTTTAGAAAAGGAAGGTTACTAGCCGGGCTTAAATGATAGGCACTTCCATCAGCTGCAGTTAACACATTATTGAAACTTAAAGGGGCCAATAATTTACAATCGTGCATTTCTGCAAACTGGCTTTGACTGATCGGGGCCAACTGTCTGAAATCCATCCAGCCTTCGTAACCATCGTAGCCATTTTGGATGAGCCACCAACGTTCATCTTTCTGAATTATTTCGACATGATCGCCAAATAAAAGTTGCGAAACAATTTCTGCTTTATCTGATGCATCTGCTCTTAAAGGTGCTACAGCAACCCTACAAATACCGTATTGATTTTCCATTTAAATCTGCTCGTGAAACTATTGTAAAACTAATAAAATACATCCATTGCCTAACATTTTGCGCGCAAATTTGTTATTTTTATGATGTTCACCTTTTAAATGTACCGCCATGAATTTTAAAAAAATATTAATTGCCGTTGATAACAGTACCTGCTCAGAAAAAGCGGCTAAAGCCGGTTACGACATGGCTGAAAAATTTGGAGCAGAAGTAGCATTGGTTAACATCATCGAACCTGTTCCCGCAAATGTAAATCCTGACTTAACCTTGGCTCCGGTATTTTTAGAAACTTACGACAACAGTGAGGAAAATAGCCATATTTTGTTAAAAGAAATGGAAACCAAATATGGTAAGGGGATTACAACAACTTATTTAAGCATAGTAGATACTGCAGCGCATGGCATTATTCAACAATCAGATGAGTGGGGATCTGATTTAATTGTTATCGGCACTTATGGCCGTACAGGTTTGTACCACTTTTTAATGGGTAGTGTTGCAGAACACGTTGCACGGAAATCTGCCTGCCCTGTTTTAATTATCCCTAATAAGTGTGAGGTAGACTAGTTCACTGGTTCAATAGTCATTAGTTCATTGGTTCGTATGATGCAAAAAATACCTTCGTGTTAATCTGTGCATCTGTTGCGAAAAAACTGGTTAATCGGTTAACTGTTTAAATTGGTTAATTGCACAGAATTCCAATCTCCTTCACGGTTGTCATCCTGAGGGTTAATTTATAGTATAAAATCAATTAATGATAGGTGGATAAATAAGATAGTCTCTTTAGAATCGTCATTTCGACCGCAGTGGAGAAATCTGCCTAGGTAGATTTTTCCATTCTGCTAAGTTACAATCGAAATGACGAAACCTAGGATCCCATATAAATTCATTGAATATTGTTTATTGGTAATTAAAAACAAAAATCCTTTTAAACAAAAAAGTCCCGCTTTATGCGAGACTTTTTATTCTAATATCAGATAAAACTATCCTTCCTGGTGCAACCAGGCTTTCTTAGCTAATAATTCTTCTTCAGTTTCGCGGATATCTTCATCATCCACGCAACAATCAACCGGACAAACTGCCGCACATTGAGGTTCATCGTGAAAACCTTTACACTCTGTACACTTATCGGATACAATGTAATAAACTTCATCCGAAACTGCCTCTTGAGCTGAGTCAGCTTCGATTTGTTGATTACCAAAATCAATGATACCATTTAAATTGGTACCATCAGAAAAACGCCATGCAGTACCGGCATCGTAAATTGCGTTGTTAGGACATTCCGGTTCGCAAGCCCCACAATTTATACACTCATCTGTTATTTTAATCGCCATGTTTTCGTCTAATTCTTTTGCTTAGTTTACCTTTGCACTGCAAATATAATACATAATCACTTAATAATAATTCTAAATATGTCAGCATTAACTCAAGAAAAAGTAATTACCGCGTTTAACAAACTGGGCACATTGCTTACAAACCCTACTGACATACTAGGAAATGCAATTTATAGTGCCGAAAATGCCAATGCCTGGTTCACCACAGAAAATGTAAAAAAATCTGTTTTATCCTTTGCCGAGATGTTAAACGAGGCAGATTTAACCGTTTGGTTTAAATCAATAGGCTTTAACCAATCGCCTAAAAAGGTGGGACTGATCCTGGCAGGCAACATTCCGATGGTAGGTTTACACGATGTTTTATGTGTAGTGGCCACTGGAAATATTGCATTAATTAAACTTTCTTCAGCTGACGACAAATTGATTAAAGCAGTGCTTGCCGAATTGATTAAAATAGAACCTGCATTTGAGGCTAAAATTGAATATGTAGAGCGATTGAAAGATTTTGATGCGGTTATTGCCACAGGAAGTAATAATTCGTCGCGTTATTTTGATTATTATTTTGGTAAAGTGCCAAACATCATCCGTAAAAACAGAAATAGTATCGCAGTTTTAGATGGATCTGAAAGTTTTGAAGACATTCAAAATCTGGGTAATGATATTTTCGATTACTTTGGCTTAGGCTGTAGAAATGTATCCAAAATCTATTTCCCTAAAGGTTACGACATTGCAAATTTTTATGAAGGGATTGAAAGTTTTCAGCCCATTATCAACCATTTTAAATACAATAACAACTACGATTACAATAAATCTATTTACCTGGTAAATGCTGCTAAACATTACGATAATGGCTTTTTATTATTAAAAGAAGATGAAAATTTAACTTCGCCATTGGCCGTTCTTTTTTATGAAGAATATAACAGCCTAAAGGAAGTAGAAGATCAGTTAAAGGCTAAATCAGAAAATATCCAATGCATTATTACCAAATCGCCTTTAAACGTTAACACTTTTGGTTTTGGCCAAAGCCAGCATCCAAAACTTTGGGATTATGCCGATAATGTAAATACAATTGAGTTTTTGAATGGGTTGAGTTAGTACGCTTTACTGAAAACACATTATTATTACAGTTAGTTATTCGTGTTTAAATTTTATTTAATATTGCATAAACCCTGAGCCAGTAAATGCACCGTTTAGTAAAATCACTATTCTTCCTCTATTTAGCAGTATTGGCTGGAACGGTAAAGGCTCAACTTTGCAAAGGTACTTTTGGAAAGCCTTTAATTAATCAAACATTTGGACAGGGCAACAATACAGACAGCTGGTATGGGCCATTGGAGCAATATGCACCAGGAGCCTATACTTTTACTACTTTTATGGGTCCTCCGGGCCGAAGCCCATCAGCCTTAAGCCCTAATCAGTCTGGATTAGTAAAAACACCTGCAACCCCAGGAAATCCTTACCCTATTTACTGGCAGCCGCACGCAGATCATACCGGGGATGATAATGGATTAATGCTTTTAATTGATGGTATTGCTACTCCAACTGTCTTTTTTGAACAAAAAATGGATAATCTTTGTCCAAATACCATTTTGCGGTTATCTATTTGGGTACTAAATGCGAACTCTCCGGCTGCAAATTCGCAGGATCCAAATATGATATTAAGGATTATCGATCCAGCTAACCGGGAATTAGGGAATAAGTCTACCGGAAATGTTCCTGCAGATCGAATTTGGCATCAATATTTTATAGATTTTAATAATGGGAACAGTTCAACCATCACGCTGCAACTGATCAACAATACCGCCACAAACAGTGGCAATGATTTTGCCTTGGATGATATTACTGTTCAGGCCTGCGGACCAAGTCTCAGCCCATATTTTAATGGAAATGATCAATCGCTGAGCATGTGCGAAGATAATACACAAAATTTCACGTTAAATGCCAACATTACTTCATCATACGCTGATCCGGTTTACCAATGGCAGGAAAATACCGGTAACGCCTGGACTGATATCGCAGGTAAAACCTCCAGACAGGCTTCTATAGATTTTTTAAACCGCGCAAAAGGCACATATCAATATCGTTTAATTACGGCCACAAACGGAAATATTGATAAAATATATTGCAGAACTATATCAGATCCGGTAACCCTTACCGTTAATCCTCAATTAAATACTTCTGCAGGCAATAGTGGCCCAGCGTGCCCTGGTTCTAATGTACAACTTATGGCCGGTGATGGCAGTTCATTTAAATGGATAGGTCCGAATGGCTATACTTCTGATTCAAAAAATCCAATTATTAATAATGTACAGGCCAATATGGCTGGTGTATATACCGTTACGGCTAGCTTAAATGGCTGCACCAGTACTGCATCTACAACATTAACCATGTTAAGTCCTGCCGTAATTTCTACCAATATCAATGCTATTTCTATATGCGAAAATAGCCCGGTACAGCTAATGGCAACCGGAGCAAGCAGTTACAACTGGTCGCCCAGCGAAGGCTTATCTGATCCTAACATTGCAAATCCTATAGCACAGCCTAAGGTTACTACAGTATACCGTGTTGCCGCAAATGATGGAAGCTGTAGTACCACAGCCCAGATAACGGTTAATATTTTAAAACCTTCTTCAACAGATGCAGGAACAGATCAAAAGATCATAACTGGCCAAAGCATCACCTTAAACGGCAAAGTAAGTGGCGGTGAAATTACCTATTTCTGGACGCCATCCGATTATCTTGATGATCCGACAAAGCTAAACCCCGTTGCCACCCCACCACAAGATATCATTTATACCTTAACCGCTGTATCTAATTTAGGTTGCACAAGCAGCAGTGATGATGTTTTTGTAAAGGTTTACCCAGAAGTAGTTATTCCCAATACCTTTAGCCCAAATGGCGATGGCGTAAACGATACCTGGAATATTCCGGCTGCTTCCGCTTTTCAGAATCCGCTAATTAAAATTACCAATCGTTATGGCCAGTTGGTTTATCAAAGTACAGGTACTTTTAAACCCTGGGATGGCAAAATAAATGGCAAAGACCTCCGCCGGCCGTGTATTATTACAGCATTTATTTAAACGGAGATTTTAAAACCTACAGCGGCTGGGTAATGTTGATGAGATAAAAAGGGCTTCTTGCTTCCGCTTCTCATTTGGAAATGCTATTTTTGAACACAATGTATATCGTTAAAGTAAAAGGCATAGCCAAAATTCCAGATTACGTACAGTTAAGAGATGACAAGTTTACGCTTTTGGCTTATTTTAGGGTTGACAGACCTGATAAATCACTGGAAAAACTCGGACTTGGCGACAAGCAGGATTACATTATGGAAATGGTTAAAGGTTTGCCTTTTGGGCAGATTGCAAAATTGGAAATATAAAATATGGCAGGCAACTCAGTAATTCATTTAAGCAATGTTGATGTTTTTCAACAAAAACATTTAGTCCTCTCAAACGTAAATTTACATATCGAAAAAGACGAATTTGTGTTCCTGATCGGTCAAACAGGTTCGGGCAAGAGCAGTTTGCTTAAAATATTATACGGCGACCTCCATATTGGTAATGGTGAAGGTAATATTGCAGGTTTCGACCTTAAAAACCTTAAGGAAAGTCAGGTGCCGTTTTTACGCCGTAAATTAGGCGTGGTATTTCAGGATTTCCAATTGCTTACCGACCGTACCATCGAAAAAAACCTCGAGTTTGTATTAAAGGCTACGGGTTGGAAAGATGAAAAACTAATTAACGAACGCATTAAAGATGTTTTGGATAAAGTTGGTTTACGCTCTAAAATTAAAAAAATGCCACACGAAATTTCTGGTGGAGAGCAGCAGCGTATTGTAATTGCAAGGGCTTTGTTAAACGACCCGGAGATTATCCTTGCTGATGAGCCTACAGGGAACTTAGATCCAGAAACATCAGAAGAAATTGTAACCCTCTTAAAACAGATCAGCCAGGCAGGAACCGCGGTTTTAATGGCTACACACGATTACCATATCATCCGTACTTTCCCTTCACGTATTATCAAATGTGAAAGCGGAGTGGTACACGAAGATGCCCAAATTGTATAAAAAATTCTGACATCCGTCAGCTAATCAGCCAATCTGTTCAGATAAATTCAAATAAATCTGACAGCTTGGCTGATTTCGGTTTATGGCAAAATAGTTGAGATTAACACAAAAAAAATTGAGCCTGGTATTATGTTTAATAAGAAGAAAAATAACGATAAAGAAGAAAATATAATGAATACTGAAAATACATCAGAAAATACTGCTGAGAATGTAGAGAATACTGATGCTTCTACAAATGAAACTGAGCAGGCTCCAGAATTATCTGCCGAAGAAAAATTACAGGCAGAAGTTCAACAGCTTAACGATAAATATTTGCGTTTATATGCTGAATTCGACAATTACAAACGCCGTACCCAAAAAGAACGCGTAGAATTATTGCAAACAGCAGGTAAAGATGTAATTGTATCGCTATTACCTGTTTTAGACGATTTCGACCGTGCATTAAAAGCAATGGAAACTGCTGCTGATGTAGCGCCTGTTAAAGAAGGTATTTTATTGGTAAGCACCAAACTAAAAAACACTTTGGCACAAAAAGGACTGAAAGATGTAGAAAGCATCAACCAACCTTTTAATACCGATTTCCACGAAGCAATTACCAATATTCCTGCACCTACCGAGGAGCTTAAAGGAAAGGTAATTGACGAAGTTGAAAAAGGCTATACTTTAAATGATAATGTGATCCGCTTTGCTAAAGTGGTAGTTGGAGCTTAAGAAATAATTATTGAATGAGAGAATGTCAGAATGAGTGAATTAACCTTCTCTCATTCCATCACTCAATCATTCAATCATTCTAAAAAGAAGATGAGTAAAAGAGATTATTACGACGTATTAGGCGTAACTAGGGGCGCAGCTGCTGATGAGATAAAGAAAGCCTATCGCAAGATGGCAATTAAATATCACCCGGATAAAAACCCTGGCGATAAAGCTGCTGAAGATAAATTTAAGGAAGCTGCTGAAGCTTACGAAGTTTTAAGTAGTGCGGAGAAAAAACAACGCTATGATCAATATGGTCATGCTGGTGTTGGCGGTGCCAGTGGCGGTGGCTACGGAGGTGGCGGCATGAATATGGACGATATTTTTAGCAATTTCGGAGATGTATTTGGTGGCCACAACCCTTTCGAAAGCTTTTTTGGCGGCGGTGGTGGTCAGCAACGTGGCGGTCGCCGTGTAGCTAAAGGCTCTAACCTGCGTATAAAAGTAAAATTAACTTTAGAAGAAATTGCACACGGTGCAGAAAAGAAAATCAAGGTTAATAAACTCATTGTTTGTAAAACCTGTGATGGTTCTGGCGCAAAAGATAAATCATCAGTAAGTACATGTGGTACCTGCGGTGGCAGCGGCCAGGTACGCAGGGTAACCAATACCATTTTAGGACAGATGCAAACGGCATCTACCTGCCCAACCTGTAACGGAAGCGGACAACAGATTACTTCAAAATGTACAGTTTGTCATGGAGATGGCGTAGTACGTGGCGAAGAAACCATTACCATTAACATCCCTGCAGGCGTAAGTGAAGGCATGCAGTTAAGTATGAGCGGTAAAGGAAATGCAGCACCAAATGGTGGTATCCCGGGCGATTTGATCATCCTGATTGAAGAAATCCCTCACGAAACCTTAAAACGCGAAGGAAACAATATTGTTTATGATTTACATCTAAGCTTTGTTGACGCAGCATTAGGGATGAGTATCGAAGTACCAACCATTGATGGTAAAGCGAAAATCAAAATAGATCCGGGCACACAAAGCGGAAAATTATTACGCTTAAAAGGTAAAGGTTTACCTGAAGTTAATTCTTACCACAGAGGTGATGAAATTATTCACATCAACATCTGGACACCAAAGGCCTTAAGCAGCGAAGAACGCAGCGCTTTAGAGAAGTTACGCGAATCGCCAAACTTTAAGCCTCAACCAGGCAAAAATGATAAGAGTTTCTTCGAAAGAATGAAAGAATATTTCGAGTAATGAATTCAATATAAAGCAAGAAAGCCGATGTTATCAACATCGGCTTTCTTGTTTTTAATACTAGTCTACAAAATTGTTGTAAGCAGAGCGCATATTGTCCTGATTGCGGACCAATTCTTCAATATTGTAATCGGTTAATTTACCAGATGCAGAAGCATCACGCATCATTTTTCTTGCAGCAATTAAATAATCATTTAGCCTTTCGTTAAAATTTCTAAAATAACCATCTTTACCCGGAAACTTTGTTGCATCGGGTGCAGCCATAGCTACATGTTTATTATGCTGATCTTCGAGTACCTGATAGGCGGCTTTAGCCTTTGCCTCTATAGCTTTATAACTTTTGCTACCCGCCAATAATTTGGTAAATTCAGCGGTCGCACTCCGGTCATCTTTTAATGCAAATATGTACTCTTTTAACGGATGTGTTTTTAAAATTACACGCTCTGCATCATCTCCAATTAGGTTTAATTTAGCCAGAACCACCTCATCATAAGTATAGTATTTTTTACCCATGCTGTAAATAGAATCTATCAAAGTTTTTCCTTTAGTCCCCTTATCATCCTTCCAGTCTTCCGCTTTAATGTATTCATCTAATGATTTATATGTTTCCTTAATTTTATCAAGCAAACCGGTCATTGCGACTACATTTTCCTTAAAAAATTTCTGATCATCATTATTTAAAGAGTTGGGTGGGGTATCTGGTTTTAACCTGCTGCTGTTAATTGTACTCATCGAAAATGGATGGATTAAACCAACAAAAGCAAAACGGTCATTCGGCTTAGCAAGGCCCTTCTCGATTCTATCTAAATTGCTTTCAAGACTCTTGAGGTAACTATTGTTTTTATCCGTAAAACTTACCATCACATTATTATATTCAATAATGGCATTTACATCTTTTTCATCCGCTTCGGCATAAGCAGTTTTAGCATTATTGTCTTTTTTCTTATCATTTTTACAGGCAGTAAATGACAGTGTGAGCGCAAGGGCAGTTAATTTTAAGATAGTTTTCATAGTTTAAATTGTTTTCATCATCTGATCTCCGATCAGAGCAAATTTTAAACCAAAAAGTTGTGTTGTTTTAAAAGATTCCTCCCTGTCGTCATTTCGAGCGGAGCGCAGCGCAGTCGAGATGACACCCCTTTTCTCCTAAGCCAGCTTACATATTATACAGGGTTACAATTTCAACAACTAGGTATTAATAATAAAAAAGTGGACGAATTCAACGAAGCCTTTAAAAAACATCCCATCACCTGGACGATATTTATAATTTATACCATTGGGTGGGCCTTACCTTTAACAATAAATGTTTTTTTCGCCAAATCAATGGAAAATCTTCCTCATCAAAAAGATCATCACTCTCCTATTATTGGCTTACTTACACTTTCAGTTCTTTATTTTTTAGTTAACCTCACATTAGGTTTTATCGGTGGAAAAAATAATGTCTATTTAAAGTTTTCGGGCTATATCGGCATTTCGATGATCCTATTTACATCTATATATAACGGATAATAAACCTTTTGTGCCGATGCCTGTCTTCTATATATGAAATGGAGAATTGGTTGTTCAGGATTTTATTACCGGGAGTGGAAAGAAATTTTCTATCCAAAAGGATTGGCGCAAAAAGATTGGTTTAAATATTATTGCGAACATTTCAACACCATAGAAATCAATTCTACCTTTTATAAAATGCCCACGCAAAAATCATTTGATAAATGGTATAGCGAAAGTCCGGACGATTTTTTGTTTACCATTAAAGCACCGCGTTTAATTACCCATTACAAACAATTAAATGATTGCGGGCAACTTATCAGCGATTTTTATGAAGCCATCCAATTGGGTTTAAAAGAGAAGTTGGGTTGTGTGCTGTTCCAGTTTCCACCTAAATTTGATTATACTGGAGAAAGATTAAAGCTATTGATTGATCTTTTAAACCCAGAATTAAAAAACGTGGTAGAATTCCGCCATTTAAGTTGGTTTGAAGAAGATCTTTATAAGAAACTAGCCAAAAACAATATCATTTTCAGTGGACAGAGCTATCCATCTGCCCTACCCGATGATGTAATTCAAAATACAGCAACTGTTTATTACCGTTTTCATGGGAAACCTGTTTTGTATAAAACTGAATACGATATTAAAGTGATTAATGATTTTAAAAACCAGATTGGAGATAAGGAGAAAGAGGTTTTTGTGTACTTTAATAATACATGGGGCGTTGGCGCATTACACAATGCCAAACAATTGCAGGAATTGATAAAACAGTAAATCATTTCATTTTTTTTAGAAAAGCAATTGCAGTGCTTATTTTAATGTTAGCCGGGCTATACGCTGTAGTCCCGATGAAACCTGTGAAACAAGCAAGCACACAATAAAAAAAAAAATAAATAGTGCTTAAATCGGGAGCTGCCGCTACTATCCCGTTTATTTAACCCGTGTTTGTGCTGCTATTTATGAACCTCTGACAATAGTCCGGTTTTTTTTACCCTTCGTAATCTTGCCAAAAGCTATTAACGTAAAAAAATAAACCTGATAGCAATGATATTTCGGTGCACTAACTTTATTTTAGCACGAACATTAACAAAATTTAATGGATAGCAGGACTGCAGCCCCCGAAGAAATGCTGTTTCTGCTTTCCAAAAAAATAAAACAAAAAATATGCGTGTTGCCGTTATCGATCTTGGAACCAATACCTTCCACTTACTTATTGCTGAAACAGCAGGGAAAGAGTTGAAAATCCTCTACAAAACCAATATCCCCGTTAAACTGGGCGAAGGAAGAATTAACGATAACATTATCATTCCGGCAGCATTTGAAAGGGGTGTGAAATGCCTTCAAAATTTTAGCCATACCATTGCCGAATATCAGGTAGAACAGGTGCGGGCTACTGCAACTTCAGCCGTTCGGAGTGCAGAAAACGGTCAGGATTTTGTTAACGCTGTAAAAGAACAGGCCGGAATAACAATCGAAACCATTAGCGGTGATGAAGAGGCTGAGCTGATTTTCCAGGGCGTTAAACTGAGCGGTGCCATTACCGATCTTTCACTGATTATGGATATTGGTGGTGGCAGTGTAGAATTTATCCTTTGCGATACCGAAAAACTGATCTGGAAAAAAAGTTATAATATTGGTGCAGCACGTTTAATGCAGCAGTTTTTTAAATCAGACCCCATAAACGACGGCGACAAAAATGCCATTTTATTCCATATTCAAAATCAATTGGCCGATCTTTTCGACATCTGCGAAAAACACCAGCCAAAAGTGCTGATCGGATCAGCTGGGGCTTTTGAAACCTTTGCGGAGCTCACCATCAGAAAAAATAACCTGAAAGCAGATATAAATACCATCAAAACTTTCGAATTCAACTTTGATGACTATATCGAAATTGCAGGCAAATTATTGAATTCTACCCATCAGGAGCGAGCAACAATGCCTGGAATAATTCCATTAAGGGTTGATATGATTGTAATTGCTGCTTTAATTACCAATTACGTTTTGGGCAGGGCAAAGATAAACAGGTTAAGGCTTTCAACTTTCGATTTAAAAATGGGTGTATTGGCCAGCCTGATATAAAAAATGATCCACCAATTGATGGATCACCGAGAGTTTAGCGTATATTAATTTAGGATTATTTCTTTTTTGGCGCAATCATAATTCTACCCATAATCATTGGTTCAGCCTTGTTAAGCTTAAGGTTATTTTGTTTCTCTTTAGAAAAATCGAGTGTTAAAAAAGCTGAATAACGGATACTTTCAACCGTCAATTGGTTTTTACTTAGATCGAACTTACTATCTAAAAGAATTTCATAGCGACCATTTTTATCAGTCAGGGTTGCGTATCTGGTGTCGAGAATAGATAACCTGATTCCAGCTGCCGGTTTATTATCGGCACCGATAACATGACCGTATACTTTTTTAGTCGCAACCGGTTTTTTATCGTCGGTTTTGTTGTGGATCGTGGTAGTGATTTCAACCGGCGTATTAAGCTGTTCGGCCTTGGCATCCATTACAAAAATACTCATACCAATGGCCAGTACACCCAGGTATTTCATCCAGTTTCTATTGGTGGTTGGCACAATTGACAGGTGAAGGTTTAGCTGGTTTAATTGGCTTTGGCTAAGGCGGCCACATACAGATGAGCCTGAATTGGCCAGCACCTGAATGATTTCAGCATTGGTATAACCCGAAAAATCAATTACATTTTTACTACAGGCTGTACAGAAATTAAAACCTGCTCCTTTTTCCATTTCATCCCAGTTCTGTAAGCAGGGTTCGGCGATGGTAACTTCGTTAATTCTCGGTTTCATTGTGTGTTTTTCTTAGATGATGATAATCTTAAGAAAATTCCACAAAGCGATTTAAATAAAATTTAACAGCTCGTTATAAAGCTTCTCTGTAGGCAAGCCCATTACATTGGTATAAGAGCCCTCAATACGCTCTACCACAACTATACCCCACCAATCCTGCACACCATAACTTCCGGCTTTATCAAAAGGCTGGTAGTTGTCGATATAGAAGTCTATTTCCTCGCTTGTAACCGCTTTACATAAAACTTCTGTACGATCGTAAAAAGAATGACTTTTATCTCCCTTAACAATCGTTACGCCAGTAAAAACCTCGTGTTTACTTCCTGAAAGCTTCTTCAGCATTTCCTGTGCATGCGAGCGGTCGGTTGGTTTGCCCAAAATTTCGCCATTTAAGGCCACGATGGTATCGGCGGTGATTACAATTTCGCCATCACCAGTAAAAGCCTTTGCTTTTTGTTCTGAAATATAAACCGCAATTTCTGCCGGACTTAAACCTTCAGGATAACTTTCATCCACATCTTTTAATTCTACTTTAAAATTTAAGCCCATAAGGGTTAAAAGTTCTTGTCGGCGGGGAGATTTAGAGGCTAAAACAATAGGAGGGAAATTTACAGGCATATTTTATTTTTTTGCTAAAATAAGAAAAGCGGCATAAAGCCGCTTTTCTTATTTGATATTTTAACAAGATTTAGTTGTTTCCACCACCTTGTCTACGTTTTTCCATTTCGGCACGTTGCTCTTTTTGCCAGGTTTCGTAAGCTTTTTTCTGATCGTCAGTTAAAACTGCAGTAACTTTTGCATCATTATCAGCACGCATTTTTTGCATTTTCTCTCTCATCGCATCTCTATCGCCACCACCTTGCATTTCATCGCGCATTTTTTTCATGGTTTCTGCCTGCTCAGTAAAAACAGCTGTTAATTTTGTTTTTTGATCATCAGATAACTTTAATTTTTCGTCTAACTGTTTTACACGTTCTTCAGGTTTCATCATCATCCTGCCTTGTCCACCACCTTGCTGCGCGTTAGCGAAACCAGCTATGCCTAGCATCAATCCGCAAATCATCATTAATTTTTTCATGTTGTTTTTGTTGTTTTTGGTTGAAAATTGAAAATGTTGGAGTATATTAAAGAATAAAAGTTTAATCCATAAATGTAACTTAGCTGTTGCAGATTAATATCGTTAATCTTTCAATAACAGTACAGGCACATGCGATTTAATCGTCAATTTTTGGGATACACTTTCATGAAGCAAACTTTCGAAAAAACTATATTTTTTGGGCAATGCAATAATCAGCTGTGCTTCTTCGCTTTTGGCAAATTTCACAATGCCTTTAATCATATCGGGATGATCGGAATAATGATAAGCCGGAGAAAAATCTTTAAGCATTTCGTGTAAAAAATGTTCCTCTTCTGAATCGATCGTATGTCCGGAATTGATGTTGAGCACCAAAAGTTCGAGGGTATGTTTGCTCAGGATATTTTTTAGGGCATGCATCGGGATTACCTCTTTAACCTTTTTAAAATCGCAGGCCAAAATCGCTTTACGGATCGATTGATAATCGGCTTTAGGTGGAACCACCAAAACCGGTACCGGACTTGATTTGGATATTTTAATCGCATTTGAACCGATATCACTTTCATCTTTAGCTTTTTTACCATTACTGCCAATAATAATCAATTCAATCTGCTCCCTATTTATCCGATCAATGATCGACCTCAGCAGCGTTTCCCTTGTTAAATAAATTTCTATTTCAGCCTGGGGATTAATTTCCAACAGTTTTAACTTCAGTTTTTCCAGCGCCTCAAGCCTTCTCGTAATTTCGTCGGCGATATGTTCATCGGTCGTTATAATCATATCCGGCGTAGGAAGAATGCTTTCATATTCGGAAACATAGTAAGCATTAAGCAAGATGATTTTCGCATTCTCCATCGCAAAACTCAACCTGGCGGCATATTTGGCAGCATGATCTGCTGTTTTAGAAAAATCAACGGGTACAAGGTATGTGCTCATAATATTAAAATTAACATTTTTTACATTTATAAATTAATCAATCGATTGATTAATTTATAAATGTAAATTTCGGATATAATCTTATTTATTACAAATTTTGAGGTTGAAGATTTATAATGGGAACGTCATTCTGGTAGGTAGTACGTAACTAATATTCTTCAACTACGCTGATCGAAATGACGATACTTTTAGAAGCATTCAGTTTCTTATCCTTCTGTCATTTATATTGATTTTATAAACTCAATTATCCTTCAGGATAACAATCGCGGTTATGGTAGTGACCAATGTTCAATTTTTAGAAACTTTCTACTAAATTATTTCTTGAAAATACGTGTAGAGAGATCCTTCGACTACGCTCAGGATGACAATCGCGGTTAGGATATAACCAGTGAACCAATGACCAATGTCCTACTAGCAATTACTAATGAACCAATGACTAATGAACCTACCTACCAGAATCGGCAGCGTTTGGGTTTTCATCGTGCCATTTGCCCTGCACTTTCATTACTTTTTCGATGATGTCGCGGACAGCGGTTTTGCCACCGTTATAAGGGGATATGAATGTAGAAATGACCTTAATTTCTTCTACAGCATCGGCCGGACAGGTTGGAAGCCCAACCAGCCTCATTACTTTAAGATCAGGAATATCGTCGCCCATGTAAAGTACCTCTCCTGCAGTAATATTTTTATCCTGAAGATATTGGTTAAAAATGGCCACCTTATCTCCGGTACCTAGGAAAACATCGGTTACCCCAAGGTTAAAGAAACGTTTGCCCATCGCAATACCGTCGCCCCCAGAGATAATACAGATGTTGTATCCCCTTTTAACTGCCAATTGCATGGCATAACCATCCTTGATGTTAAAAGTGCGCAATGATTGACCGTTATCAGTAACCTGAACAGATCCATCGGTAAGCACACCATCTACATCGAAGATAAAAGTGGTGATCTCTTTTAATTTCTGGAGAAACATTTTTAGCTTGGAGTTTAGAGCTTGGAGTTAGGAGTTAAGTCGACTCAGGACTAAAGACTCCGAACTCATGACTAATTACTGATTATCTCTCCATTCGTAAACCCAGGCAGATTGAATTTGCTCTAAATGGCCTTCACTGCTTTCTTCACGGGTACCTTTAAAGTTTGGCAAAGACAATACCCATTCTAAAAGTTCGGTAAAGCGGATGCGGTAGATTTTGGCTTCTGTAAAATCATCGCCAAATTTCTCATATAAAGACATCGCAATATCTTCATAATCGTTCCAGTAAAAAGGTAAGGCAAATTTATCGTTGTTCATGTTTTGTTTGTTCGTTGTTGAAAAAGGTTTAAATGTTGTAAAGTTTTAATGTTGAAAAGTTTCAGACTGGGAACTAAGGACTTTAGACTCCAGACTAACTAGTGCCCCATAAAACCAGACTGATCCGGAATGGTTACTTCGATATCGCCGTTAATCACTACACACTGACATCCAAGGCGGGAAGTAATTTTCGGACGTACAGCCCTATCAATAAAATCTTCTTCCTTATCAGAAATCTCTTCGATATTATCCATGCCCTTTGTTACGTAAACGTGGCAGGTACTGCAACCACAAACGCCACCGCAATTGTGCTGTAATTCGATTCCGTTATCCAGACAAACATCTAAAACAGATTCGCCCGCTGCTATTGGCAATTCAATAGATTCGTGATCTGCTTCTTCAAAATTTATTTTTAGTTTAAAAATGCTCATAATTATTTTGCAAAAGTAACAAGCAAAAGCCGTAATTATGCTATTTCGGCATTAATTTTATGCTATTGCTTAGTGTTTGATAAATGTTCTGCAATTCGGGCATATCATTTAACATGCTCAAATGCGTATTTAAGGTGTTTTCGTCGCCCCTCACCGCAGGTCCTGTCTGCACATTTTCGGGTAAATTATCCATTACCTTATCTGCAGTTTCGGCAATCAGAGGCCTAATGATTTCAAAATCCAAACCGTTCTGGTTTAAAATTTTATTGGCCAAAGCATACAAATGATTGGGGAAATTACAGGCAAATACGGCAGCAAGGTGCAATACTTTTCTTTTTTCACCATCCAGCTCATAAACCTGGCTACTTATTTTACTGGCTAAGCTTTTTAAAACAGCCAACTGATCTTCATCACCTGCTTCGATACAAAGTGGAATATTTTCAAACGAAACATCCTTACTTTTTGAAAAGGTTTGCAAAGGATAAAATACCCCTGCTTTCTTCACCTGCTCCAACAGAATATTGATATCGGTAGTACCAGAAGTATGTACCACTAAACCCGTCACGTTTTTTAAAGATTTGGCAACAGTTGCGATGGCATCATCCTTTACTGAAATGATATATAAATCAGCGTTGTTTTCAATTTTGTTTAAATTGTTTACCGCTTCTGCTCCAACCAACCTGGCCAATAACTCTGCATTAGTTAGGTTTTGACTATACACCTGTACCAGTTCTTCACCTTTACTTTTTAAAGCTTTGGCTAAGTGTGTGGCAACATTTCCAGAACCTAATAAAACGATTTTCATGATTTTATGCGGCTTTGGCCTCTTTTCTTCTTCTAAAAATTGAAAGCAAGAAACCTACAACCATTACGATGGTACCAGCCCAATACAAATTAATGAAAGGAAATTCGATCGCTTTAAAAACAACCCAGTCTTTAGCCTGTTGAGGTTTTTCAAAAATCTGCAGCTCTACTTTTTTCTCATCCGGCAAAACCCTTGAAAACCGGAATTTCAGGTCTAATTCGTCCACTTTACGGGCGAAATCGAAAGTATTGTTACCTTTTATTAAGAAAATAGGCTCTGTGTTGTAAATCTTACCGGCAGCATTAATTTCCAATGGCAAACCAACCGCATAATCGCCTTGTGCCAAAGCTAAATCCTTAGCGGTAGGTTTTCTGTTTAAATCTTTAACGGTTACAATTCCGCTGGTCGTATGAATGGTGTCTCCTACTGAAACCTTAACAATCCGTGGCTCTTTATAATTTTCATCATCCGAATGACCTTCGTGATCACCATGCGATTCTTTTTTAATGGCCGCACTGGTAATGTGGGTATACACATCGTAAGTTAAATAGTGTTTGGTATCAGGAGAGGCAATAAGCCCCATTTTCTCATTATCCTGTACGTGGGGATGAAGATTAAAATCTTCTTTAACCTTACCTTCTTTATCTAAAACTTTAAAGTTAAGGGTATAAATGGTATTGGGTGCTACTGTGGTATCGCTAACATAAGTTACAGTGTACTTACCCATTTTCTTAGGTTCGTTTTTGTATAACATGATGTTTTCGCCCGGTTTCTCTGTTTTTTCAAAATCCTTTACCGGAATAAAATTATTCGCATTGATGGATAAAGGTTTGTTTGTAGCGGCAGAAATTAAAGCGCCCAGGATCAAAAAGGCAAAACCGATGTGTGCAATTGCCGAACCAGCCAGCTTGGCCTTTCCACCAAAAGCCTGATATAATATGGCTGCGTTAGAAAGTACTGCGAACAAACAGCTAAAGGTAATCAGGATGTACATGGTATTGGTATAAATACCGGCTACATATACCAAACCTGCTGTTAACACCATCGAAAAGATGATTGCAGAGATTAAACTGCTGTAAAACTTACGTGGATCGGTTCTTTTATATTTTAAATATTGAGAGAAACCAGAAATCAGGGTAATTAATACCGCAAATGGTGCCTGCCATTGGTTGTAATATTTAACAGCATCGATAGGTGGCGTAAAATTCGTTCCGAATGCCTTGTTAAACACAGGAACAGACGTTGAAAAGATAACCTGGATACAGGCAACAGTTACCACTAAAGCACCGATAAACATCCAGAATTCGCGCGAATAAGTTTCTTCGTCTTTCGTTGTAATCGGCAGTTCTTTCCATCTTTTCACAATCAGCCATATAGCCAAAACAGCAAATACCACATTGTATAAAATCAAATGGCCGAACATACCCATATCGGTAAACGAGTGTACTGAGGTATCGCCCAAAATTCCACTACGGGTTAAGAATGAAGCATATAAGACCAATAAGAAACTTAAAAAAACGAGGGCAATCGCGGTAAAATAAGCGTGACCAGTATTTTTATAGGCAATCATCACGTGTACAGCCCCAATTAAGGTTAACCATGGAATTAAAGATGCATTTTCAACTGGATCCCACGCCCAGAAACCGCCAAAGTTTAGTGCTTCGTAAGCCCAGAAAGAGCCCATAATAATACCTGTACCTAACACCATTACCGCAAAAAGCGTCCATGGCATAGCAGGTTTAATCCATTCTTTGTATCTTTTTTGCCATAAACCTGCAATTCCATAAGCAAAAGGAACTACCATACTGGCAAAACCCAAAAATAGTGTTGGTGGGTGGATCACCATCCAATAGTTTTGCAACAATGGATTTAAACCTCTACCATCGGTAATAAATTTAAGGTAATCTTTAAAGTTTTCCGGATTGGCAAAAACAACTGGCGCCATTGCTTTTAAATCAACAGCATCTCTTAACAGGATAAACGGAGAGCTTCCGATACGCTCACCGAAAATTGAAATTCCCAATATCATGGAGCTTAAAAACACCTGAGAAAAAGCCACAACCGTCATTACAGGGTTTTCCCACGTTTTAGCTTTCCAGATCAATAATGCGCCCAAAAACGATTGCCAGAAAGCCCATAACCAGAAACTTCCCTCCTGCCCTTCCCAAAAGGCCGAAATAATATAATAAACGGGTAATTCTTTTGAAGAGTGGAAATAAACGTAACTGTATTCGTTATAATGACCAAGTACGAGGTAGAATAAAATTACACCAATACCAATGATACTGGCAAAGTTGATCAGAAATCCAATCCGGCCTAAGTTTCTCCAGGATTTTTCTTCTAAATTTTTATCGCGACTGGCAAAAAAATACGATATAGTTGATAGTAATGATGCACTAAATGCCAGAACAATAAAAAACTGTCCGATTTTACCTGGTAACAGGTGTTCGCCTACAAATTGAATATCCATTAAATAAATTAGTTATATTTTTTCCCGCCGTCCTTGCTTACTTCTTCGACTTTGCCATCCTTATTAACCTCTACCAGGTTATCGTTATATTTAGAAGGGCACTTCATTAAAATTTTCGATGCGTAGAATTTGTCCTGATCCATTTTACCGATCAGTACAAGTTTTTCTGATTTTTCAAAATCCTGTGGTTTGGTACCTGCATAGATTACCTCTCTCACTTCTCCTTTTTCATCTTTCATGTGAAATGAAAAATGATTGGCGTCTTTCAAAGCGTCATAATAAGTACCCATTGATTTTTCCCAGTAGCCCATAACGTGCTCTTCTTTACCAGAAAGCGTGGCCTGTTTGAAATTAGAGTAGGTATCGGTATTTGCATTTAAGCTAAATAAAATCCCTACGGAAATTGCGATGGTAATTAATCCAATGATTGCACTTTTCTTCATGTTTATATGTATTGTAAAAGCTGGCAACAAAGATAGAAAAATAGGCTTAGCAAGCATTCTTTTACATTTTTCTTGTCTTTATATTGACAATTACCTGATTTTTGAAGCACAATATTTTGAAGAATGACAAAATTCATCACCCATTTTTGCGAATATCTTAAATCGTTCAAAATTCCGGACTGAAATTCTTAAGTTTGGCCCATCAGATAATCATTTCCTTTTTACATTTCATTGTAAAACATAAACCTCTTTAATATGAACCCGAAACAACTGTATAAGCTGCTGTTATTTGTATTGCTGATTCCCATTTTAAGTTCTTGTTTTGAAGTAATCGAAGAAATCAGCATGAAAAATGATGGTACAGGTGACGTTGTACTTACGATTAACTTAAGCCAAAGTAAAACCAAAGTGGCTTCAGTTATGCTGCTGGATAGTGTACAGGGTTATAAAGTACCCAGCAGGCAAAAAATCCAGCAGGAATTGAATGAAGCTGTTGTCTATTTAAAAAAATCAGAAGGAATATCGAATGTAAAAAGCAGCAGCGATTTTAATAATTATATCGCCACCATCAGTTTTTCGTTTAAAGATGTTTCAAATATCAACAACATCACTAAAAATATCCTTGCTCAGCAGAAAATCAAGGCTACCAATACCTCATCTTATAGCTATAATAAATCAACAAAAACATTCAGCCGGAAATATCAGGCCGTAAGTACCGCAAAAACCGAATTCAATAAATTAAAAGCGAAAGACAAGGCTGTTTTTAATGGCGCAACCTATACGAGCATTTACCGTTTCGAATCGCCTGTAACAATTAGCACTAACCCGGCATCAAATGTATCGAAATCAAAAAAAGCTGTGATGTTAAAAAGCAGCATCATGGATTTAATCAACGGAAAAATTAACGTATCGAACACTATACAACTATCTAAATAAAATCATCGTGGTTTTTGGTCAAAAGGCCCGGAACGTAAACACGACCATCATCTCTAAAAAATCTATCTAAATGAAAAAAATTCTAATTGCAATCTCCCTCTTTTTATCATTCAATCTGGCTAAGGCGCAAGATCTGGTCAAGAAAATTCCATCAAATGCTTTTACCGTCGCCACCATTAAAGGCGACAATGTTTTTAAACTGATGTTTGTAAAAGATTTTAACGAATCGTTTGTAGGCAAAAAATTATTAACGGAAACCTCTAAATCATTGGATAAAAATTTCACCAGTATTGAAGATTTCGGCATTAACCTGGAGAAAAACATGTATTACTTCAACCAGTTGAGCGATAGTATTACTTACAACTGTTTTTTGATCCCGATAAAAGATGCCAGGAAATTTGAAAGCCTGATCGAAAATAAAGAGAAGAAATTTACACAGCAGGGCGATGTCCGTACGATGGTTTTACCTGATAGCACGAGTATCATCAAGTGGAACAATAACATGCTTTATTTTGTAACAGGAAGCATCAGGGGTTCATTTTTTGCAGATTCGGTTAAATCTGCCCGTTATGGCATAAAGTACACAAAATATGGATGGGATACTACCGTAACAGACAGTACCGCTGTGGCTGTAGATTCGGTAGCTACCGTTGCTTATCCTGAAGAGATTGATACTCCCGCTAAAGTAAAACCCTCTAAAAAAACTAAAACTACTAATAAAAAGAAAAAACCAACTAAAAAAGCCACTAAAGGTAAAACACTAAAAAAATCTACGGCTGTTAAAAAGAAAAAGCCGGTTAGTGATGGTTTTATTAATGATGAAATCGCGCCAGATATGCCCGATGATGTGGTAAGAGATAGTGCTGCAGCCTATGTTTCTGCTGATGTGGCAGAAGCTGCAACTTATAATCAGGGCGAAAACGATAAACATTATAATGAATACCAGCAAGCACTTAAAGAAGAAGATTTAAAGAAAAAAGCACTGGCATTTACCTGGATGACTGCTCAGGCGGATCAGATTTTCAACGGTACTTACGAGTCTATCGAAACGAATAAATCTTATACCGCAAGTTTGGATAACAAAGCGATAGCAGAGCTTTGGGTATCGAGCTTACAGGATGTTTACAATTCAATTGCGCCCGAATTTGGCACTTATGGGAAAGCAGGCCTTATGAAAGGTTATGGCAGTTTAAACGCCAAACTTTTTATGGATGACAAAAGTTTCCGTATTTCTACAGGCTTAGAGCTGGCTCAGGAACAGGCTGATGCTTATAAAAAAATCATGAACAGAAAGTTGAACAAAAAATTTCTGAAATATGTAAACAGCGAAAAAGCTTTGGGTTTTATGAGCTATTCTATTGATACCAAAGCGTATTTAGAAGAATTTCCGAAATTATTAAAGCAAACTTATGGTTCTTTCCTGGGCGCCAAAATGGACGAAGAAATTGATCTTGGCACTGAACTCTTCAGTCTATTGTTAGATGAAGAAGCAGTAAGCAAGGTAATTAAAGGTGATGCATTATTTGTAATTAACGGATTAAAAACCAAAGAAGTTACTTATACCACTTACGAATATGACGATGATTACAAGCAAAAAGAGGTAACGAAAACCAAAAATGAAACTTTACCTGATTTTCTTTTCATGTTTTCGTCTGAAGATACCCGGTTGATCGACAAACTGATTAAATATGGCATCCATAAAAACATGGTAACGGTTGAGAACAATATTTATAAAATCCAGGAGAAAAAAAGCCCGATTGATATTTACTTTATGATTAAAGACGGAATTGTGTTTTTTGGCAATTCGTTAAGCGAGATGCAAAGTATTAGCAATAATCAATACAACAATAAAATCAGCAAACTGCACAAAGACCTGTTGAGCAAAAATAATTTCAGCTTTTTGTTCAATGCTCAAAACCTGGTAGGTAAAGTGCCTGATTCGGAAATTGGCGGTGTAGAAACCGCTAAGAAATTTAACAGTACGCTAGAAAAAATGGGTAACGTGTACATGAAATCGAACCCGATAAAAGGCAGATTGGTTTCAGCAGATATCAGCGCAGAAATCCCGAACGGGCATGAAAATGCGTTGAAATATTTGTTTTCGCTAATTGAGAATGCGGCCAAATAGACCAGTTGCCAGTTAACAGTTGGCGGTTTGCAATAACTAATGACCAGTGAACGAATGAACCAATCTAAATGAAAAAATTTCTAAAAATAACAGCAGCGATAGTAATATTGCTGCTTATTTTTTTTGCTGGTGTTTTAAAATACCGGAGATATCAGGCAGGACAAACATTGATTCCAAAAAATGTTACAGGCATCATAAAAATCAATGTTGATGAGCTTTATCAAACAATAGCTTTGAATATGCTCGGTAATCCTGGCTATTATTTAAAATCTGATGTTAAAAAAGATAATGCCATTAAAACAGATAAGCTAGCAACAGGATTAGCGATTCCTGCCAGCATTTATTTATATCATTTAAGTGGACAGCCTGCTGGCACTGTATTTTCCCGTTTGGAGATCAAAAACAGTGCAGATTTTGAAAATTTCGCTAAAAATGTGCTTCACCTGCAGGTTGCAAAAAACGCTAAAGGCATAACTACCGCCAAATCCAGATTGGGGAATTTAGTGCTTTGTTACAACAACAAAGCGGTGGCGGTGGTAATAACGACCCAGATTAAAGACTTTGAACCTATTTTGATTGATGTTCTAAAGCAGAAAAATATGGTTAAAGCGAATGAAAGCCCGTTTAAAGAAGCTTTGGACCAGAAACAGCATTTGGTATTTACCAATGGAGAAAATAATGGCTGGATTGACTTTAAAAGCGGTAGCATAAATTTTAGCAATGCTTTTTTAGCCAAAGATATTTTGCCTTCAACTCAGCCTGTACACCACCAATTAAGCCAAAACAACACAGTTTCTTTTTGGTTAAATGCTAAGCTAAAACCTAGTACAGACAAAATTTATAAGTTCAAAGATCTTGTTTTAGAGCAGGATAGCTTAATCAAGTATTACAATGGAAATCTTGATTTTGAATGGACAAAATCAACTACACAAACCGATTCTGTTATCACCTACGAATATAACGACGATTTTGAAAAGGTTGAAAAAGTAAGCTTACAAAAGCGCAACATCCCTTCCATCTCTGTTAATATTGGTTCGAAAGGTAATGGACTAAAAAATTACCTGATCAGGCAGGGATTGATCAATTCTGATAGCAATACTGTAAATAAAAATGCTTTTCCGCTTTATAAAGTGTTTGTGAAGAGCAACCAGGAAAACTTAAATTTCTCGACGCTTGAAAAGCAGAACATTTTAACCTCAAAAGTTGCTTCAACAGATTTTCTTTATTTAAATGTTGATCTGATCAAATTGGGCCAACAATTGGAAACGCCTTTTGTGACCAGCTATTTTAAAACGCTGAAGCGTTTAGAGGTTAAAGGAAAGTTATTGGATAATAAAAAAGTTGAGATTGATGGTAAACTTGAATTGAAAGACGGAAATATTAATTCGTTATATCAGATTTTGAAAAGTTTATGAAATAGAAAGATCGTCATTTCGAGCGCAGCCGAGAAATCTTTGGAATAACAAATTTAAAGATTTCTCCGTTGCGCTGCGCTTCAGTCGAAATGACGACCACTTTAGAAATAAACTCTAGCCGTAATTTCATAACCTGTACGTTTAATAATAAACCTGATGGGACGGATGCCGATCCTTCTATCGGCAGGATGTACAGCAGGGCCGACCCACCACTACGAAACACAGTCCTTTCATTTCCAAAACAAAAACGGTAAGAATGTATAAAATACTATGATAAAAGATTGCTTCGTCGTACCTCCTTGCAATGACGACTATTACATAAAAAAAGCCCTGCAGTTTTTAAATTCTGCAGGGCTTTTCGATAAGATTGCTTCATCCTGATGAAAAACCAGGATTCGCAATGACGATTAGTCGGTTACGGCCAAACGCCTAAATTCATATAAGAAACCGCAATTTTATCAATTGAATTTACAAAAGCAGCAGTTCTTAAAGTCTGCGTACCTGGTTTAGTCATCAATGTTTCGCGGATTTCGTGGTAAGAATGGATCATAGTATCTTCTAAACCAGAGTTTACCAGTTCCATTTCTGATGCACCTTTAACAATCATTAAACGGTGCTCAGGAAGGATGGTCTTACCGGTTAAGTTCTCTAAAGTAGCAATTAAGTTGGCATTCGAGTTAGCCGCATAACGGTTCTCCATACGGCCAAAAGCTACGTGTGAAAGGTTTTTTAACCACTCGAAATAAGAAACCGTTACACCACCAGCGTTACAGTACATATCCGGGATGATGATACCACCCATTTCGGTAAAAATGGCTTCAGCTTCTGGTGTAGTTGGTCCGTTTGCACCTTCAGCAATAATTTTCGCTTTAATGTTACGGATGTTAAGCTCAGTAAACTGGTTTTCTAAAGCCGCAGGAACGATAATATCGCAATCTTGCTCTAAACCTTCCATCGAGTTTTTGAAGCTTGTAGCACCCGGGAAATCCAGGATTGATCCTGTATTTTTACGGTGTGCAAAAACCTCGTCAACGTTTAAACCATTGGCATTGTAAATGGCGCCTTCAAATTCGCAAAGGCCAACAATGGTAGCACCAAACTCAGCTAAGAATTTAGCAGAGTGGTAACCCACATTACCTAAACCTTGAACAATTACTCTTTTATCGCCTAAACCAGCTTTAAAACCGATTTTAGCCATATCTTCTGCCACGTCTACACACTCACGTACGGCATAAGCCACACCACGACCGGTAGCCTCTTTACGTCCACGGATACCGTGTAAAGCAATTGGTTTACCAGTTACGCAACCCAATGCATCAAGCTGACCTGGGTTCATGGTCATATAAGTATCGGCAATCCAGCTCATTTCGCGCTCACCAGATCCATAATCAGGAGCAGGAACATCAATACCAGGACCGATAAAGTTTTTCTTAATTAATTCTGTTGTATAACGACGGGTAATGGTTTCCAGTTCGGCAACACTGTATTGTTTAGTATTGATTTTAATACCACCTTTTGCACCGCCAAATGGAACGTTAACAATAGCACATTTGTAAGTCATTAGAGCTGCAAGTGCCATCACCTCATCTTCGTTAACCATTTCGCTGTAACGTATACCACCCTTTGTAGGGCTCATGTGGTGAGAGTGCTCTACACGCCAGGCGTCAATTACTTCAAAACCGTTTCCGCGGCGGATTGGAAATTGGAAACGATATACACTATTACATGTTTTAATCTGGTTCAATAAACCTTCCGGATGATTGGTGAATTGAGCCGCACTGTCAAAGTTTTTACAAACATCTGCAAAGAACTTGTTCTCGTCTGCTAGATTAGCCATTATTTATTTTTTATATTGAATAAGTTTTCGGTGCAAAATTGCCTAAAAAAACTGCACATATCCAAATGCAAAAAGACTTAGTGTACAGCTAACACCACCTTATTGAGGCTTTGAAAAGGGTTTTATACCGATTATGCAAAACTGTTCAAAAACTATATTTAAACAGGTTTAAACAGGGATATATTGATCCTTCGACATGATTAAAACGACTATTTTTATAGGTTTTATTATTGCTTATTCCATTGAAAAAAAAATTATAAAAAAAATATCCACAAGGCCGTTTTATTACAATACTGATTAATCGACAAACAAAAACACCATAATAATTACGAATATCATAAATTTTGCATCAGAAATAAGACATAAAAAAAGGAGATCAATATAATTTTGATCTCCTTTAAAAATTAATTTGGACTATCGTAATTAAGTCCCCTTTTTATTTATTAATGTGGTTTTCTTTTTCGATTTTCTTTAATCTTTTATCAATAGTGAAAAGATAAGCCAGCAGGCCAACCAGTATAATCACGATACAGATTACAACAACATAAATTTTTCCGCTGCTGCGAAGGCTATCAGCCATTTCAACGCCATTGTCCTGTGCAAATAACTGCATGGTGGCCATCAATAATATTAGGGAGAAAAATATCTTCTTCATTTTAGTTATGTTGTTGTTTGTTTTCTATTGAACGAATTCTGAAACGGATGGTGTACACCCAGTAACCGATTAATATCCAGCCTAAACATGCCGGATAAAATACCATACGCATGCGGCTATCTAAATCGTAACTGTTAAAACCAGGGTTACCACCATTACCCGGATGTAATGAATCTTTTAAACGTGGAAGCACAAAAAGCAATACCACCATCATCGGGAAGGCAAAAATATTGTAAATGGCCGAAATTTTAGCCCTTTTTTGCTCCTCGTCTATCGCATTGCGGAGAATGAGGTATGCAAAGTATAATAAGATAGATATGGCTGCAAAATTCTGTTTCGGATCGAAGCTCCAAAACTGACCCCAGGTATATTTAGCCCAGATGGCACCGGTAATTAAACCTAAAAGGCCAAAAATAATTCCCGCATTTACACTTTCTACGGCTTTTATATCGTCTATTTCACTTTTGCTACTCAACGATTTTACGCTGTAAAAAACAGAAATTGAAAAAAGAACAATCATGGCAAACCACATCGGAACATGGAAATACAGGTTACGGATTGTTTCGTTTAAAATAGCTAAATGAGGCACTCCCAGCAACAATCCTGCAATTGCAGTATAAATTACTAAAACTGAGCCTAAAATTTTCCACCAGGTTTTATGCATACATATATAATTTTGAATGATTGAGTTTTGAATGAGAGAATGGTCTTTTCTTCTGCCTTAAATAATCATAAAGGATTTCTCATTCTATAATTCAATCATTCTTTCATTCAATCATTTTTTAATCCCTCCAAAGGTAAGGAAATAACAATAAAGAGGTTGCCACCATCAGCACATTCACCACCAGCAACATCGCAATTTCATCGTAACTATTTTCCCATGGCAAGCCATCTACCGCATTTTTAGCCAGTTTGATCAAAAGGATCAATACCGGTATAATAATTGGAAAGCTTAATATTGCCATTAGCATACCCCCATTACCCGCCTTACTTGCAATGGCCGAAACCATGGTAAATACCGTAGAGAAACTCATACTACCCAATACCACGGCTACATAATATAGTATCATGTCGGGTGGCGTAAAGGAATCGAAAACTAAAGTATAAAAGCCCAAAGCGATGGTGGTGAGCACCAGCATCAGGAGTGTATTGTAGACCGTTTTAGAGATTAAAACCGCAGCCGGACTGGCCAAAATGTAACTGTAAAGCTGTTGCCCTTTTGTTTCCTGTAAAAAACTCTTCGAAACACCATTGATGGAAGCAAAAAGCATAATAATCCAGAACAAGGCGTTCCAGGTTAATTTATCGCCAAGGCTTACAAATGACAGATAACAGGTAAAAATAGTAGAAACCACATAAAGTAACACACCGTTAATGGTATATTTGGAGCGCCACTCTAATAATACTTCCTTGTGAATTAAATATTTAACCTCTTTGGCCAATTGCATAACCGCAAAGATAAATAATTGCTTTATTGTTGGATGGCTTTATTGTTGTATTGTTGTAATTTTGTTTGATAGCTAACGTAGCTAGAAGACATATAAAAAAGTTTTGACCACAGATGAATAGGATAAACACAGATGGTATTTATTTTCACAGCCAACTGAAGTTCCTGATCATTTAAGAATATAATTGACCACTGAGGCACAGAAACACGGAGAAAAACAATATGCACAAAAATCTGTGTTCATCTGTGTAAATCTGTGGTAAAAAAATGAACTACGCATCAGTTATAGAAACGCCTATAGGCAAATTAAGCATCCTGGCTGATGAGGATTTTGTGCATGCCGTTACTTTTGAAGAAAAAGATATTGCTGATTTGACAGAAAACGAACTGACCATAAAAGTTGCCAATCAATTAAAAGAGTATTTTAATGGTACGCTTCGCGATTTCGATTTCCCAATGCAACAGAAAGGAACCGATTTTCAGCAGGAAGTATGGCAAAATTTATTAACGATACCTTATGGCGAAACCACTTCTTACGCCAAATTTTCGGCACATAAACCTTTAGCTATCCGCGCAATCGCTTCGGCAAATGGAAAAAATAATATTGCCATTGTAGTACCTTGCCACAGGGTAATTGGCAGCAATGGTAAACTGGTAGGTTATGCCGGCGGTTTATGGCGCAAACAATGGCTGTTACAGCACGAACGTGAGGTTACTCAACAAGGACAAACAGAATTAAAATTTTAAAACTATATACTTTTTAGCAGATGAATACAGACCAAGCCGAAACACCAAATTATTTAAAAGCCATCCGTTTAATTAATATCGAAGGAGACAAATGTTCATTTGAGAATGGAAAAATTCCCATCCGACAACACATTAATGCGAATTACTTTTTCGCCCAAACAGATGTTTCCACTTTAGAAAAAATCCCCCATCCTGCCCCACGTCGTCAATATGTAATTACACTCAAGGGCAAACTGAAATTTACGGTAAGTAATGGTGAAACTTTTATCATTGAGCCAGGCATTGTGCTAATAGCGAATGATACTGCAGGGGAAGGGCATACCTGGGAAATTGTTGATGGTAATGAATGGGAAAGAATCTATATCCCGCTGGAAGAAGATACAGACGACTATTTTACAATAGATTAACAATTCCAAAACCGGGATCAGGTAAAATCCGTAAATAATATCAAAACGATGATATTATGAAAACGATCTGCTCCCTCCTTTTTGTTCTTTTTACCTATATGCCGATGGAAAAAAATGCTCCGGTGGCTAAGTTAGACCTAAAAAAATATTCGGGAACGTGGTATTCTTTATATTCTATCCCGACCATTTTTGATAAAGGCAGTCGAGAAACAACGACTAAATACACTTTGAATAAAGATGGTTACTACAATGTGTTAACCACTTATAAAAAACCGGGGGATGAAAAGGTTTACTCGAGAAATTCGAAAATGTTTCCCTCAGAAGATGGAGATCGCGGAGAATTACAAGCACAATTTATCTGGCCGATAAAGGTTGATTACTGGATTATAGAACTCGCCGACGATTATTCTTATGTAGTAGTTGGTCACCCGGATCATAAATTTTTATTCATCATGAGCCGCAACCAGACGATGCCGAAGAAAACCCATGATGAAATTGTAGCCCGGTGTAAGGCAAAAGGTTATGAAGTAGCTAAATTAACCTCGCAGTTGCATGAAAAGGCTTAGGCTGTTATTTTTTCACCGCGTTTAACGCTGAAAAGCATAAATATCACGCCCACTAAAAGCACAATCCAGCCCCATTGGAAATGAACTACTTTACCAATCAGTTTATTGGCAAAACCATATTTGGTATAATTATTTGCGGTAAAGTAAACTGCAACCACAGCTAAAACATACCAAATAGCCATTACAAAACTCATAAACCTAAATGCACCAACTTTTCTGATAAAGAGAAACAATACTGAAATGGCGATTATGGCGTAAGTGATTAAAAATAAACGCGCATCGGATTGGTACAAATTCCAGTTGCCTTTAATTGGCACTTTTAAGATCGGGCAGAAACCTGCAATAACGCATAATAAAATGCCTAACCAAGCCCTGAATTTATTTAATACTAACATAGTTTGAAGTGATTTAAAGATTTTTCCTTCGGTTTGATTACACGGATTTAGAGATTACACAGATTTTGGTTAAGGGTTCATAGTTGATGGTTAATAGCTAATTGCTTTGCATTTTTCAATGACCAATTAACTAATGACTAATCAACCAATACTACAACTACTGAACCAATGAACCAACTATTGTCCTTCAATAATTCCCATTTTATCGGCAAAGTGTGCGCAGTAATCGCGTAAATCTTCAACAATAAGGGTTTCATTTGTAGCTTTTAAAAAGCTATCGCCCATGGTTTGCAAAGTTTCGTAGAAGAAACGTTTCATCTCATCAACAGGCATATCTTTTGTCCATAGGTCGATACGCATTGAGTTTTTATAATTATGGTCCCACAAGGCAAGAATCATCGATTTAACAGGAACCTGATCTTTTGTTTGTGCATCGGTACTTTCCCAAAGAATATTCTCGGGCATATTGTTATCGTCTAGCTCAACGGTTATTTTAATTTCTGCTTTTCTCATTTTTAAGTTGATTACACCGATAAATGGATTCCTCGGATGACGGGATTACACAGATTACCGGTTTATTTTTTAACGGATGCAAAGATGATTAATTAATTTGATTCTACAGATGAGTAGATTACACTGATTAACATTGCTAAGATATTTTTACGGTTTAATTACGCTAACTTTTGTAAAATCACCATCAGGATGGCCGCGATAACGATAAATATCAGCTCTACTACCCAGATCCGTTTAATATCCTTCAGTGTAAAACGGAAAACTAAGTCGGTTATAAAAGTTACCAGGATAAGGCAGCCTAAAATAAGGAGGTAAAAACCACTCATATTTACCTGGCGGGGTGCTGTAGTTTTGTCTGAAAGAAGATTTACAGTTACCAAACCTAAACCAATGGCACTAACGATATTTAAAGGTGTTATCCTTAAGCTCATTACTTTTTCTTATCGAATTTTTTACCCTTTTTAAAGCTTTTTATTTCTTTACCTGCTTTTGCCTTCGCTTTTTCTCTGGCTTTTTTATCAATCGCAGCTGCATGTTTTTTCTCGTGGAAAGCCCCTTTAAATTCAGGATCTTCCTTACGTTTCTGCATATCTATTTCTTTAGCAATGTGCTGACGTTCTTCGTAAGGGGTTTCGTCAATAAAAACACCTTCAGGAATTTCGGCAACAGGAATATACTGGCGGATCAGTTTTTCAATCTTGCGGATATAATATTTTTCGGCATCGGTTGCAAATGTTATGGCATCGCCTTTGGCAAACGCCCTACCCGTACGACCAATTCTGTGTACATAATCTTCGATAATAATCGGCACATCAAAATTGATAACATGACTTACATCACTCACGTCAATCCCCCTGCTCGCCACATCAGTAGCCACCAAAACGCGGATATTACCCTCCTTAAAGCTGTTAATGGAGTTTATTCTTGTATTCTGCCCCTTGTTGGCGTGGATTACCCGAACATTATCAGCGCCGTACCTGCGTTCGATAAAACTGAAAATATTATCGGCAACGGTTTTTGTTTTACAGAAAATGATTAAACGGTTAAAAGCTTCATCATTTTTCAACAAATGCTGCAATAGGTTAATCTTCGTCTTAAAATTCGGAACGTAATATAAAGCCTGAGTTACGTTTGCAGCAGGGGTAGCCTGTGTTGATGCCTCAATTACAAGTGGATTATTTAAAAAATCGCCTGCAATTTTCTGCACCAGATCACTCATCGTTGCAGAGAACAACAAATTCTGGCGTTTGCGTGGAACAATTTCCAGAATACGGTGGATAGAGCCAATAAAACCCATGTCCATCATTTTATCTGCTTCATCAAGCACCAAAAACTTTAAGCTTTGCGTATTAATGTCGCCGGCCAAATATAAATCGAGAAACCTTCCGGGCGTAGCAATTAAAATATCTACCCCTTTTGCAATCTGCTCTTTTTGTGTCTTTGGACCAATTCCGCCGAAAATCACCAATGATCGTAAATCGGTATAAGTAGAGAATAATTTCACCTGTTCGGCAATCTGCATGGCCAGTTCCCGCGTTGGCGACAAAATTAAAGCCCTTGGATTATCGCCCTGAGCATATTTTAATTGCATTAAAATCGGCAAAACAAAAGCTGCGGTTTTTCCGGTTCCCGTTTCTGCAATACCAAAAATATCCTGACCAGATAAAACCGGTGCAATTGCTTTTTCCTGTATCGGTGTGGCAACGGTATAACCTGCATCGGCAACTGCATTTAAAATTTGCCTGTTTAACTTAAATTCTTCGAACGATTTTGCCATAGCGCACAAAGATAGTGATTAAGGTTGAGGGTTTGAAGGTATAAGGCAGAAGGTTTAAACCAAATGGCAAACTTAAAGTCCACTTTAAGAGACTATGGGGGTAAAGCAAATCCAGTAATTCTTCGTTTTGGTAGTCCTGCTATCCGTTTTATTTCGTTACACTCCATGCTCACTACTATCAGGTTTATTTAACCTAAAACAGTAGCATTAAACTCAATTCCGCACCTTTCATCCGCCAAAATAGACTATCGAAATTCTCAAATCTGCTATCTAACTTCTCAAATCTATTTTTACCTTTGAAACCATGAATACTTACCTGATAAAAGCTGCTACAATTGTAAACGAAGGACTGAAAATTGTAGCCGATGTATTGATAAAAGACGGATTAATTGCTAAAATCGGCCAAAACCTGTCCGAAACAGGAGCGCAGGAAATAAATGCCGAAGGACAATACCTTTTACCAGGAATGATTGATGATCAGGTACATTTTCGCGAACCTGGATTAACCCACAAAGCCGATATTTTTACCGAAAGTATGGCTGCTGTAGCCGGAGGAATTACTTCTTTTATGGAAATGCCCAATACAGTACCCAATACCTTAACACAGAATTTACTGGCCGATAAATATGAAATCGCAGCCCAAACTTCCTTAGCGAATTATTCATTTTATATGGGTGCCAGCAACGACAATATTGAAGAAGTTTTAAAAACCGATCCAAGAAATGTATGTGGCATTAAGGTTTTTATGGGTTCATCAACAGGAAATATGCTGGTTGATAACGAAAAAACCCTGGAAAATATTTTTAGCAAAGCACCAATTTTGGTGGCTACGCATTGCGAAGATGAAGCAACCATCCGCCATAACCTGGCCGAATTTAAAGCCAAATATGGCGATGAACTCACGATTGAAATGCATCCTTTGATCCGCAGTGCAGAGGCTTGTTATAAATCATCCTCATTAGCGGTCGAATTGGCAAAAAGCTACCAAACGCGTTTGCATATCCTGCACATTTCTACAGCTAAGGAAATTGCATTGTTTGATAACATTACGCCATTAAAAGATAAAAAAATCACGGCTGAGGCCTGTGTACATCACCTTTGGTTTAACGATAAAGATTATGCTGCAAAGGGCAATTTTATTAAGTGGAACCCTGCTGTAAAAACCGAAGATGATCAAAAAGGAGTGCTTAAAGGTGTGCTTGAAGATTATATTGATGTGATTGCGACAGACCATGCACCACATACCTTAGCAGAAAAGCAACAACCGTATTCGCAGGCACCCTCAGGCGGGCCACTGGTTCAGCATGCATTGCCAGCATTGTTAGAAATGCATTTACAGGGGAAAATATCTTTAGAAAAAATTGTTGAAAAAACAGCACACAACCTTGCCATCTGTTTCGACATTGAAAAACGTGGTTTCATCCGCGAAGGTTATTGGGCCGACTTGGTTTTGGTAAATCTTAAAGACTCATGGACAGTAACCAAACTGAACAATTTTTATAAATGCGGCTGGAGTTCGTTTGATGGCGACACTTTCCAATCGAGCATTACGCATACTTTTGTATCAGGCAATTTAGCTTATCAAAATGGCAAATTCACCACTGATCAGATTGGAAAGCGACTAACTTTTGCAAGATAGATTTGTTATATTTGTCTACTACAATGATTATAATATGGAAACACTAATTGTACATCCAAAAAACAAAGAGCAACTCTCAGCTTTAAAGGCATTTGTAAAAGCTTTAAAAATTGAGTTTACTACAGAAAAAAGCCCATACAAGCCTGATTTTGTTGCTAAAATAAAAAGAAGTCAAGAGCAAATGAAAGAAGGAAAAGGGGTCAAAATTGCTGTAGAAGATTTATGGAAATAAGTTATTTGTTACCTTACGTATAAGTCGCGATTAAAAAATCCATTATGCTTTCAATACTATGGAAATCATATATTATGATGAAGCATTAGCTGACATCAAATTTTGGAAGAAATCAGGAAATAAAACTGTTCAGAAGAAAATTGAACAGTTAATTGTAGATATTTTGGAACATCCGTACACAGGAATCGGCAAACCAGAACCTTTAAAATATGATTTATCCAGTCTATGGTCTAGAAGAATTAATAGAGAGCACAGAATCATCTATCAAATATTAAACGATGCTTTACACATCCATTCGTTAAGAAGTCATTATAAATAAGTAATGATAGCACGCCCAATACTAATCAAATTAATTGTTTTACTTGGCCTTGCTTTCTTAATTTTCTTCTTTGGCTTCTTCCCTACTCTTGTCCAAAAATACTACTCAACAGGTTTTTATCTTTATATTTCTTCAACATTAAGATTTATATCATCCATTTTTCCTTTCGCCATCGGCGATATCATTTATGCTTTATTGATTGGCTTTGTACTTTATAAAATCGTTAGATTTTACAAAAGGAGAAAATCATTAAAAAAGCATGATAGAATTGTTATTCCCTTACAGATTTTAAACTTCTTTTTAATTCTTTATATCATTTTCAAAATAGTTTGGGGTTTAAATTACAGCCGACCGAGTATAAGCGAGGAATTAGGCATAGGGAATGAAAAATATAATGTTAAAGAATTAGTTGTTCTGGGTAATTATTTCGTTGATAAAACTAATGCCCTAAAATTAAAGCAAAATAAAGTACCTTCTTATACGATTAATGAGCTCGAATCTAAATCTGCGGCTGCTTATTCATTTATGGAGAAAAGAAACTCTGTATTCAGGTATTCCAATCCTTGTTTAAAATCGGTTATAAATTCCTGGCTGATCAGTAAAATCGGTATTGAGGGTTATTATGCCCCGCTTTCTGGCGAAGCTAATATGAATATGAACCTGCCCGATTTTGTAAAACCTTATGTAAGCTGTCACGAAATCGGACACCAGCTCGGCATTGCTTATGAGGATGAAGCTAATCTTTTGGGGTATTTAACCGCAAGCAATAGTCCTGATGTGAATTACCAGTATTCTGCCAATTATGAAATGCTACGCTATATTTTATTCGAAATCAGGATGAAATCGCCAGAAGATTATAAATTGCTTCGCGCTAAGCTCTTACCACAAATTCTTGCCGATTTTAAAACAGAAAAAGAGTTCTGGCGAAAATACAACGGCGATATGTTCGGTTACATGGATGTAGCTTTCGATCGTTTCTTAAAACTGAACAACCAGAAAAAAGGAATCGACAGCTATCAGGATATTGTGATTTGGTTGTGGAATATTTATAAGTCCGAAAGTCAGAGGTCCGAAAGTCCGAAGATCAAGCTGTAAATACCTCCATCATCCATTTTCCATAAAACATTTTACATCACTTACCCGTGTATTGCTTCTCTCGTCCCAAAACTCTGGATCAGTTCTCCCTCAAAATCCAGCCATTCTTTCCAGCGTTTATCCACATCTACATCGGTACTATATTTACGGGCAAAATTTAAGAATGTGGTATAGTGTCCGGCTTCCGAAACCATCAGCTCGTGGTAAAACCTGGCAAGTTCCTGATCTTTTATATTTAACGAAAGTACCCTGAAACGCTCACAACTTCTGGCCTCAATCATGGCCGCAAACAAAAGCCTATCGATAAAAGCCATATTTCGGCTTCCATCTTTCTTGCTAAACTTTACCAAACGACCTACATAGTCATCTTTACGCTCGCGGCTTAAAGTATATCCCCGTTTTTTTATAATTTCAATCACCATCTGGAAATGCTGCATTTCTTCGATAGCAATGGCCGTTAATTCATCTACCAGGTCTTGGTATTCAGAATTTTGAGTGATTAATGTAATGGCATTGGTTGCCGCTTTTTGTTCGCACCAGGCATGGTCTGATAAAATTTCCTCTAAATTCGATTCCGCAATATTTGCCCAACGTGGGTCTGTCAATAATTTTAATCCTAACATCTGGTGTTTTGTAATTGAGCAGCAAAATTAGAAATAATCGGCACGGTTTTAAAATTGTGAGCTAAAAAGCCCTTATTTTGCAGAAATTTAAATCATGAGTGCAAAGAAATTATTAATTATTGGATTTGTATGGCCCGAACCGACTTCATCGGCAGCAGGTACCAGGATGATCCAACTGGTTGATTTATTTCTGACCAAAGGTTACCAAATCACTTTTGCCTCAGCAGCATCTAAAAGCGATTTCAGTTACGATTTTAGCAACACGAACGTTGTAGAGCAAGAAATTAAGCTCAACGACGAAAGCTTTAATACCTTTTTGAAAGAATTGAATCCTGATTTGGTCCTCTTCGACCGTTTTATGGTAGAAGAACAATATGGTTGGCGGGTTCAGCATGAATGCCCTAATGCATTTAGGTTACTAGATACTGAAGATTTACACTGCCTGCGGAGCGCACGGCAACAAAGTGACAAGAAAAAACAAGCTATCGATCTATTTTCTGATACAGCTAAAAGGGAAATTGCCTCGATTTTGCGCTGTGATTTATCTTTAATCATTTCGGAAGTAGAAATAGACATCCTTAAAACGCATTTTAAGATCGATCCTTCACTAATTTACTATTTACCTTTCCTGGAAAATGAAATCACCCAGGAAGATGCTGAAAAATGGTTTCCTTATGAAGACCGGGCTGATTTTATTTTTATTGGAAATTTTCTCCACGAACCCAATTGGAATACCGTACAGATTTTAAAAACAAAGATCTGGCCCTCGCTCCGGAAAAGACTTCCTAATGCTAGACTGAACATTTATGGTGCTTATCCATCTCAAAAAGTACTGCAATTAAATAATAAAACTGAAAAATTCCTGATTAAAGGTAGAGCCCTGGATGCGAAAGTAATCATTTCTAAACATCGCATTCTGCTTGCCCCTATCCAGTTTGGTGCAGGGGTAAAAGGCAAGTTTATCGATGCCATGCATGTGGGTACACCGTCTGTTACAACCTCTATTGGAGCAGAAGCCATGAAAGGTGATTTAGATTGGAATGGTTTTATTGAAGATGATCTTGATCTTTTTGCAGGAGAAGCCATAAAACTATACGAAGACAAAAATGCATGGCAAATTGCCCAACAAAACGGTATAAAAATCATCAATCAGCGGTATTCTGCTAAATATTTTGCCGATCAGTTTATAAACGAAGTAGAAAAACTATCCTCTAATTTAATAGCACATAGGCAGAACAACTTTTTCGGACAGATTTTAAACCACCACACTGCGCAGAGTACAAAATACATGAGCTTGTGGATTGAGGAGAAGAATAAGTTTTGAGTTCGGAGTTGAGCGTTTTTACTCCGAAGTCCGAAAGTCGGGGGTCCGAAGACTTAGTCGTATGAAGCAAAGCTCCTTATCTTCCGACTTTCGGACCTCTGACCTCCAACTTTTTACAACATTAAACTTTAAAACCTTTCAACATTATAAGTCGGAGGTCCAAAGATATAGTGTATAAAAAATACAAAAGAGAGGCATTGAATAAACCAAAAGCCTCTTTTGTACATATTATTATTAGTTTTAAAAATTAAAAGCAAGTTTAGTAAATAGCTTACGGCCATTAAAACCCATTTGAACAGCATCCCATGCCCCACCTGTTTCACCATCGTATGCAGAAAGCTTTGCGCCTTGTACGTAACCATAATCAGGGTGAATATTAAATATGTTATCTGCGCCAAAAAACACCGTGACTTTTTTCGAAATTTTGTAAGAACCATAAATATCGGTAACCATTTTGCCTGAATAATTAAATTGTTCTAAAACCGTTGTACCTGGATCGTTATCCAATGCAACCAACGGTGGATAAGTATTTTCATAGCCATAACCTAAAATCGAAATTTTGCCATAGTATAAGAAATGTGTTCCAACCATCCAGTTACCAAACCCATAATCTAAGTTCAAGCCCAGTTTTACAGGAGGCGCAGATGCTTTAATATATGCCTGCTCTCTGTCGCTAAAGAAAGCCTGTTGATTTTCATAAGAACCATTTAAAGCATTCGGAATATTAATTTTATCAATATTTAAATGATTTAAGTTTCCGGTAAATAAAACCTTAATGCTTTTATTATCAAATCGTTTTGTGTAGTCCACAACTAAATCCAATCCATAATTTGTAGTATTAACAGCATTTGCAAAAAATTGAGCCTGAGCAACATTTAACTGGTTCAAAATTGGTTTTAAAGCCGGAATACTTTCATCAAACTGACCAGATAATACTACCCTATCTTTAATATTAATGCGATAGCCATCTAAGGTTACTGTAATTTCAGAAACTGGTTTCCATGAAAAGCCTAAACTTGCATTAATGGATTTTTCTTGTTTCAGATCAGGAATGCCTGCTGCTTTTGTAATTGGACTGTAGTTCGGTGCGATTTTAACTTCGAAAACATTGCCTCCCTGCACGTTTGTAAACGTATTGCTGAAATTAATTTGTTGTAGTGATGGTGCACGGAAACCTGTACTTATCGATCCGCGAACATTAAAATTAGTAGTCAATTTATAACGGGTCGCAAATTTGTAATTACTTGTAAAGCCAAAATCATTGTAATTTTCTGCCCTAACAGCAACACCAATAAGCCACTTTTCTGTCGCATCTAATTCTGCATCTACATAAGCTGCAACGTTAGATCGGCTTGCATTAACTTCATCGCCTGGCTGGTAACCCGGAAAACCCTGAGCGCCTGTGGCTTTGTTTGCATTATAGTTTGAATAAGAATCTTTTTCTCCGGCGTAGATTTTATAATTTTCATACCTCTGCTCTAAGCCAAAAGCCAAATTCAAACCCGATGCAACGGTTGGAATTGCCTTACTTAAATTAAAATTGACCGTATTTTGCAAAAATGAAAAACCGCCATCATCAAAATGGGTTTTACCCGCACCAAGAGAAGCATTAAAAGTTTGATCGCCATAAAAATGAAAATTGTTACGGCCAAATGTATTGCTTAAATCCCAGTTCCAGTCTTTACCCCAGATACCTTTTACACCTGCCGCAAAAGATAAATCCTGGATTTTAGTCTGGATGATCGGATCATAATAGGTTTCACCATCTATTGTACTTTGTAAAATCGGATTCCCTGCAACTCCGTCAGGAAAACGTTCAGGTCGTTCTGATAAATTTCTGGTATAGGCATAAGCATCCGAAGCTTTTACATTACCACCACCGAACGAATAAAATACTGTTTTTGTATTGGCAACAGGCAATTCCATATTATACATTAAACCACCAGAAGTTACCGATCCATCTCCGGTAGATCTTCTCACAGTATTAATTGGCAAACCATCCTTTGAGCTTAAATCTGTGTTCAGATTTTGCCTGAAGGTTTTACCATTAGCAAAAAAGTTTCCGGAGAAATTAATAAAACCATCATGCTTACCAAGCGCAACACCATAATTGGCTCCTAAAGAAAATGCATTTCCATCAATTGCCCCACCCTGGCGATATTGCCCAAGCTCTTTACCATAATGGGTATTGTTTCTTGGATCATAATAGCCTGAATATCCTGTGTTAACACTCAAAACACCGACATCCTTTTTCAATATCAAATTGATTACCCCTGCAATCGCATCCGATCCATATTGTGCTGATGCGCCATCACGCAGGATCTCAACACGATCTATCGAAGATTCCGGAATGGCATTTAAATCTGTTCCTGAATTTCCTCTTCCCCTGGTTCCGAATACTGCAACAAAGGCCGTTTGGTGACGACGTTTGCCATTTACCAAAACCAATGTCTGGTCTGGTCCCAACCCTCTAAGCGTAGCCAGATCGATTTGATCTGCACCATCTGATCCGCTTTGTTTATTAAAATTGAAAGACGGTGAAGCAGCATTCAAAATTGAAGTTAAATCCATTTTTGCAGTAGGCATGTTAACCTGATTAATCTTGATCACATCAACGGGAACAGGCGTCAGAATTGAAGAGCGGCCTTTACCACGGGTACCAACCACCACGAAATCGCCCAAATTTTGTGCACTTTCCGTTAAAATAATTGTTACAGGTCCGGTTGTTGTTAGTATTTCCCTTGTTTCGTAACCAATAGCACTCACAATTAGGGTTGCTTTGTCAGAAACTGAAATCTGGAAATCTCCATTCTGATCGGTAACAGTACCTTTAGACGTCCCTTTCTCCTTAACAGAAGCGGCTATAATTCCTTCGCCCTTCAGTGTGGCAACCTTACCTTTTACAATATTTTGTGCAAAAGAGTTTATTGGGAGTATAAAAAGCCCAAATAATACATACAATAGTTGTTTTTTCATAGTTATATTGATAAATGCATAAGCAATATAAACAATATGAAGACACTTTTTACGCTCAAACACTATAAAACATTAAATGCATTTAAAAAAACAGATAAACACATCGCAAAACAGAAAAACAAGCAGATTCAAGCAAAAAAAATTAATTATTTCAGCATAAATTTCAATATTTTAAAAAAAACCTTTGATTCTTATCCTGTTGTTAGAAATAAATCACGCTCAGTTTCCAGTCATAAATTGTTCGGGTTTATATTTTCTTGCTAACAAATGAATGACATAACCTTTATTTAAAAAGCATATTTTTGCTCCTATGGCAAAAATATCAATCAACCTTGCTACAGGTTCGTTTCAGAAGGAAGAAATTATAGTTGGAATAGATTTAGGCACAACCAATAGTCTGGTGGCATTTATCAATCCAGATAAAAATCCACAGGTAATTAACGATGCTGGTAAAGGGATATTGGTGCCATCAGTGGTATATTTTAACAGCCAGAATGAGGCCATTGTTGGTAACGAGGCGAAAGAATTTTTAACTACCGATCCCTCAAACACAATCTTTTCCGTTAAAAGGTTATTGGGGCGCTCTTATAAAGATGTAGCTGAACATAAAGACATTTTTTCTTACAAAATTATCGACGATGATACTGATGCTTTGGTGAAAATCCAGGCCGGCGATCGCTTTTACACGCCAATCGAATTATCGGCAGAAATTTTAAAAGAGCTTAAAGCAAGAGCAGAACATGCCTTAAAAACACCTGTTAACCGGGCGGTAATTACCGTTCCCGCTTATTTTAACGATAGTCAGCGCCAGGCCACACGAGATGCAGGAAAACTTGCCGGTTTAGACGTAATGCGCATTGTAAACGAGCCTACTGCGGCAAGTTTGGCTTATGGAATCGGTTTAGACCCTTCGCAACAGAAAACCATTGCGGTTTACGATTTAGGCGGAGGTACCTTTGATGTTTCTATTTTACAGATTCAGAACGGAATTTTCGAAGTTTTGGCCACCAACGGTAATACCTATTTAGGGGGTGATGACTTTGATCGCGCCATCTTAAATTACTGGCTGGAGAAAAACAACCTTGATATAACCGTAGTTGCACAGGATAATATCTTGATGCAAACCTTACGCCTACAGGCCGAAGCTGCAAAAAAAGCATTATCAACCCAAAATTTATATAACGAACAGGTTGGCGAAATCTGGTGTACGCTTGATAAGCAAACTTTTGAGCAGTTAATCGCTTCAAAAGTGGAAGAAACCATCACGGCCTGCAAAAATGCATTAAAAGATGCAGATTTATCTGCCAGCGATATCGACGAAGTGATCCTTGTTGGTGGTTCTACCCGCACGCCATTTGTAAAACAGGCTGTCGAAAATTTCTTTGGCAAAAAACCGCAGGATAACATCAATCCTGACGAAGTGGTGGCACTTGGAGCAGCCATTCAGGCTGATGTTTTAGCAGGAAACCGATCTGACATCTTATTGTTAGATGTAACCCCACTCTCGTTAGGTATCGAAACCATGGGTGGCTTAATGGACGTAATTATTGCCCGTAATAGCAAAGTACCTACTAAAGCAGGTCGCCAATACACCACTTCTATTGATGGACAGGTGAATATGAAAATATCTGTTTACCAGGGCGAACGTGATCTGGTTAAAGAAAACAGAAAACTGGCAGAGTTCGATTTAAAAGGAATCCCGGCAATGCCTGCAGGTTTGCCTAAAGTTGATATTAACTTTTTACTGAATGCCGATGGTATTTTAACCGTTCAGGCGATAGAATTACGGTCGGGCGTTAAACAGGAGATCGAAATTACCCCAAGCTACGGCCTGAGCGATGATACTGTAGAAAAAATGTTGATCGATAGCATTACCCATGCGAAAAGTGATGTAGAACAACGCATGCTTATCGAAGCACGCAGCGAAGGTGAACAATTGGTTTACACGGCAGAAGGTTTTATCAAAAAACATGCTGAACATTTAACTGAGGTCGAAATTGCAGAAACGGTAGCCCATATCGAAGCATTAAAAACTGCTTTAGCCAGCCAGGAAAAAGACACCATTTTAAAGAAAGCAGATGAATTGAACGAATTTACCCGTCCGTTTGCCGAGCGTGTAATGGATGCCGCGATTTCTACGGCTATGAAAGGGAAGAAAATAGAATAGTTTTCAGTTGGCATTTTTCAATCTTGATAAGTCATTCTGATCCGCTATCGGATTTATTTCAGAATCTTTCATGCTATAACCATCATACTTATATGGCCTTACATTTTTTATGTGGTTTAAATTGTTTGGAAAGCAATACCAGTGCTTATCTGATTCGATAGCCCCGCTTTTGGTACGAGTTCCGATTGAAGGATCGGAAGCTCTTCCCTCCAATCGGTTTTAAATAACACAGGTACAGCGAAAAAACGCAGGTCGCGATACCCATAAAACAGATATAAACAATTATCTTCGGTTACGAATCAAATCAAACACTTTCTGATGTCTTAACCAATGTATAAATTTAAAATCTTGATTGGCTTCCTCTCATTTCTCATTACAGTTTATAACAGTGCTTCTGCCCAATCAGATACAACACTGATCAGATCCCATTTAAAAACTTTAACTAAAACACCTCAATTTCGTAACCACAGCAATATTGATCAGCTCAATTTAACAGCCGATTACATCAGGACTGTTTTCAAAAAATCAACCGATAGCGTTTTGGTACAAGAATACGATGTCGATCAAAAAACATATAAAAACATCATCTGCTCGTTCGGAACCGAAAATAAAAAAAGGATTATTGTTGGTGCACATTACGATGTTTGCGGCGATCAGGAAGGTGCTGATGATAATGCAAGTGGAGTAACGGGTTTATTGGAACTTTCCAGGTTGTTAAAAGGCAAAAAACTCAATTACCGAATCGATCTGGTAGCCTATACTTTAGAAGAACCACCTTATTTCAGAACCGAATTTATGGGCAGTTACATCCATGCTAAATCTTTAAAAGAATCAAACGCTGAGGTATTTGGAATGATTTCGCTCGAAATGATCGCTTATTTTAAAGATGATGCCAAATCGCAATCCTATCCTTTAGGTATCCTATCCGTAAAGTATGGAAATAAAGGAAATTACATTACACTGGTTAAAAAATTCGGTTCAGGCGAATTTGTAAATCAGTTTTCTAAAAATTTCAAAGCAACAAAAAGCATCCTTACCAAAACATTTGCCAGCCCACCCTCACTGCCAGGTATCGATTTTTCTGATCATCTAAATTATTGGAAATTTGGTTACGATGCCATGATGATTACCGATACCTCCTTCTACAGGAATAAAAATTACCACCAAAAAACCGACACCATGGAAACTCTTGATATACCGAGGATGGCCAAAGTAATTGATGGGGTTTACAGTGGATTAACCTCTTTGAAGTAGTTACAATAACTTAAATATGGTTAAATCGATCAAAGTTAAAGACAATGGCAACATATTCATTATGATTTACATCTTCTGTATGTTCCCGTTATTCTTTGTGGCGCCAATTTTCATATTTGATTTAAGCTATGTTCAATCAGCTATAATTACCATGTCGATATTAACGATATTCTTTATTTTCTACTTTAAAAACCTAATCGCCAAACAGGATGAATATGCAATTATTGCGGACGAAAATGAGATTATCCTATTAAATCTGGGAACCTTTAAATGGAGTGAAGTTAAATTTGTAAAGGCTATTGAGGAGGGTTTTGGCCGTAGAAGATATAATTACATTAATATCATTTTACAAAATGGCAGAAAATTTAAAATTGAATCCACAAACTTCGATTATCCCAATCAAGAGCTCGAAACCATTTTAAATGCATTGGGCAAACTAACCGGTTAGTCGCCCATTCTACCCAATTTCTTACCATACATCAAAAAACGCCAATCCATTAGCCACTATCTTTGTTAAAATTATTTAGTAATATGGAATTAGGTATCGGAATGTTTGGCGATCTGCAGATCAATGCAAAAGGCGAGATTCAACCCGCCCAACAACGGCTTCAGGAAATTATAGAAGAAATAAAACTCATGGACGAAGTGGGTTTGGATTTTTATGGAATCGGCGAACATCACCGTCCTGATTATGCCGTATCCAGTCCCGAAATTATATTGGCTGCCGCAGCAACAGTAACCAAAAACATTAAGTTAAGCAGTGCGGTTTCGGTTTTAAGTTCATCCGATCCGGTTAAACTTTATCAAAATTTCGCAACTATAGACCTTATTTCAAATGGCAGAGCCGAATTAATGGCCGGTCGAGGAAGTTTTATCGAATCGTTCCCCCTTTTTGGATACGACCTTCAGGATTACGATCAGCTTTACGAAGAAAAATTAGACCTGCTCCTTAAAATCAACGCAACGCCAAAAATCAGCTGGAAAGGTAAATTCAGACCGGAACTGAATAACCAGGAAGTGCTGCCAAGAGCGGTAAACGACAACTTAAAAATATGGGTTGCAGTTGGTGGAACGCCTGAATCGGTAGAACGTGCAGGCAGATTGGGTTTACCGGTTATGTTTGCCATCATTGGAGGTCAGCCCATACAATTTAAACCACTTTTCGATTATTATAAAAAGGTGTACCAGGCCTATGGGCATGATATGAACAAGTTCGAAGTTGGCGTACACATGCACGCTTTATTTGGCGAAAACAGTAACGAAGTTGCTGATTACTATTACCCGCTGTATTCGGCTCAGATGAACCGTATCGGTCGTTCACGTGGCTGGGCACCTTACCAACGCAATCAATTTGATGCAGGAAGAGGTGATGGCGGTGCTTTAATCATCGGCGATGCAAACGAATCAGTAGATAAAATTTTGGCGATGGAAGAAACTTTTGGTTTAACCCGTTTCTCAGCACATGTAGATGTTGGCGGACCATCTCACGCAGCTTTAATGAAATCGATAGAGATTTTCGGGACTAAAATTGCGCCGAAAGTTCGTGAGGCATTAAAAAAATAGATTAAGCCTCATTCTTCTTTACAAAAACCTGTAAAAAAGAATAGATATAACAACCTACACAAATGGCAAATAAACTCTCCAATAGCGCAAAAACCATCATAATAAAGGTTAAGATGAGCGCAAGTGTATAAAAATTAAATAAAAATGTCGCGGTAATCAACAGGCAAAACACAACGCCTAAGGTTGCCGCGAACTTTTTTGGTGCCAAATCTTTCATTTTCGGCGGAATTGAAAATGCATTCGAAATTCTGATACCTATCAATTTTAACAGGCTAAATTTTCCTGTTGTAAATGCCCTTAATGCAAAATCAAATATCAAAAAAACAATTGCCCAATAGTTTGAAAATACCATACAGGTAATTGCAATCACTGCTACCATAAAGGCGATAATCCTCACTACATTTTCATTTACTCTTTCAGCTGATACCGGGCAAGACAATTCCATTAAAATAATTTTGGTATAAATTTAATGAATTTATTTGACCAGCCCCTCCTTATTGAAAATAAGGAGCTGATTGAATTCAGAACTTTATAATTTTATAAAGAAATTTTTCTTATCTTTCAGTATGAAAAGATTAACGATTTTGATCACGTTAATCATCCCGCTATTTCTTTGTACCTCCTGGGGCTTCTTTGCACACCAAAGGATAAATAATCTTGCCGTTTTTACATTGCCAGCCAGTATGATCGGTTTCTACAAAAAGAATGTCAAATACATTACCGAACACGCTGTTGATCCCGATAAACGCAGGTATGCGGATACACTAGAAGCACCACGGCATTATTTAGATGTGGAGAACTACGAGAAAGATATTGATAGCATACCCGAAAAATGGAACGATGCTTTGGCTAAATATGGTATAAAAAAGCTAAATACAGATGGAATTGTTCCATGGCAAATCCAACGAACCTACTATAGCCTGGTTAAGGCTTTTAAAACCAGAGATTCCCTCAAAATTTTAAAATATTCTGCAGAACTGGGCCATTACATTGGCGATGCTCACGTGCCTCTGCACACCACCGCAAATCATAATGGTCAGCTAAGCAACCAGGTGGGCATTCATGCTTTTTGGGAAAGCCGATTGCCAGAACTGTTTTCTACTAATTACAATTTTGTTGTTGGCAAAGCCATTTATATCGAAAATCCACTAAAAGAAGCCTGGAAAGTGCTTAAACATACCCATAGTCTGGTTGATACCGTTTTAAGATTTGAAGCGGAATTAAATGCATCATTTCCTTCCAAACAAAAGTATAGTTTTTCAGAACGGAACAATACCGTGCTTAAACAATACTCCAGAGAATATTCGAAAGCCTATCACGATAAAATGAACAATATGGTAGAAAAACAGATGCGTGCCGCCATATTAACCATTGGCTCGTTCTGGTATTCGGCTTGGGTAGATGCCGGTCAGCCTGAACTAAAAAACCTGATTAAAACCGAAATATTGCCCGATGAGCAAAAGGAAGAAAAAGAAACCGAAAAGAAATACCAAAACGGTGTACTTATTGGCCGGGAGATTTAATTATGCCTTTGTATCTCCGTTCTCAATAATTTCTTCAACCTTTTTAGGTTGTAAGCGGCTCCTAATTGCCGCCCATACAGCAGGAACAAAAGTAACTACGGCAATAAAAATGATTACCAGTTCGAAATTATTTTTGATTACCGGAATCTGTCCTAACAGATAACCGCCAATTAATAAAGCGAAGATCCAGGTTACACCGCCAATAATATTATAATAGGTAAAACGACCGAAAGGCATTTTAGCGATACCGGCAACAAAAGGTGCAATCGTTCTGAAAATCGGCAAAAAGCGACTCAACATAATGGCTTTACCACCATGTTTTTCGAAAAATTCGTGCGATTGGTGGTAGTACTTAAGCTTTAAAATCTTGTTTTTCTCTTTAAACACACCGGCGCCTAGTACACTTCCCAACTTATAGTTCACGGTATTACCCAAAATAGCCGCAACAATTAAAATAAGCAACATCACCCAGATGTTTAAACCGGTTTCATGTTCGCCTGCAATAAGTGCACCCATTGCAAAAAGCAACGAATCGCCAGGCAAAAATGGTGTTACTACAAAACCTGTTTCGGCAAAAATTATCAGGAATAAAATAAGGTAGGTCCAGGTACGATATTCATTAACAATTTCGGCTAAATGAACATCAATGTGGAGAATAAAATCTAAAAGCTGCTGTAGTATTTCCAATTTATCTGATTTTGGGCAAAAGTATGAATAGTAAAGGGATTAAATGCTTTAAATTTGCAATAAATAACTAGTTGGAAGAAACTAAACGCATTTGAAGTTCTCCTTTTTTTGTACCGTCAAGCAAAACAGTATAAACCAATCCTTTTGAGATTGCAATTGATTTTGACGTGGTGGTAGGTAGCGAATCTAATGCATTCACAGAGGGCTGTGTAGAAACTGGGGTTTCGAGTGTAAAAGAAATCCGCGTTGCTTTACTTAACTTGATGGTATGACTTATTCTATCGCCATATTGCATGTTAAAGGTATCGAAAGCTTTTCCATCATCCTGAATAATTACTTTTGAACCCAGGGTATAACCAAGATTTAAGAAAGTCAGTTTTACTGAGTCTAGACTCTGCTTTACATTATCCTGAAAAACAGTTAATACCGGTGGACTGGTAGTTGTTTTTCGGGTGTAGTAAATAGAATAATTGGCACCAATAGCAAATTTATAATTTGTGCTCGCTACATCCACTCCTGTGTTTATATTTCTGGATGTAATGGTATAGCTAGAGTCTCCGGCAACAACAAGATAATTACTGTTAGAGCCATAAACGGTGGAAGCTCCCGACTGGATACCTTTCAGGAAAAAGTTTTGGGTTGTATCAGTTACAGCAGATTGGAAATACCTGATCTTCGCATCACCTTTAATGAAATTATCATTCTTTATACAAGAAAAAATCATTAATACAGGGAAAAACAAGAGAAGTATTTTGGGAAATATAAAACGGGTATTTTTCATATAAAATCGCTGATGCTAATAAAACGTAAAGATAACAGAAACGATATGATTTTGTTAAATTTAATTATCAGTGATAATATGTGCTTCTAATGTGGCAGCGGTTGTACCACTAAACCAAATGGTATATATTTTACCACCTTCTAAACTGGCTGCGTTGATGGTTTTAATACTCCCTGAGCCTACTACATTATATTTTAAATTCAAGCCTGCATCAACAGTAAAATAATTAGATGCCTCTTTAAAAAGCAAACCATTTACAAATTGAGTTCCTGCCTGCACCATCACATTTATACCAGTGGTAAAATTAGGCGTAAGGTTAATAAGTTTTATTTTTGCTTTGGTGCTTTCTGTATTGCTGAGGTTATCTTCATAACTCACAATTTCTAATTCGCCTTTTTTATTGGTCACCAGAAAAGTAGTATAAGTAATGGATGGCGTAAAATTTAAAGAGGTATCTGTAGTGGTATTGTTGGTACCCGTGTAAGAAACGTTTCTGTTGCCCGAAGGTATTTTTAGGTATTCGCTGGTTTCGCCAAAAGCCAAAGCTACCGTAGTGAGTTTTTCATCATCCAGATAAACATCCTGATGCACATCAGCAAGGGATGCATTAACCATTTTTACCTTCGCCTGCCCTTTAGCTATTTCACCATCATCACTCTTTTTACAGGATGTTAAGCCAATTGTAGTTAAGGAAATAAATAAAATCAGAGATTTTGAGAGATAAGTATAGATTTTCATAGGATGGTTAGTTTGGTTGAAAACAAAAATGGCTTGGTCAAAAACCAAGCCATTTTCTATGAAAACTAAATAAATAGTAGATATTAATAGCTGTTATTTAACATCACAGGCATTACCAACATTAAAACATCTTCATTTTCATCGTTGGTTTGAGGGATTAAAAGACCAGCCCTGTTTGGTGTAGAAAGTTCCAAGGTAACTTCATCACCACTTAAATTACTTAACATTTCAATTAAAAAACGTGCATTAAAGCCTATTTCAAGATCTTCACCGTCATATTGACAGCTTAAACGCTCGTGTGCTTCATTTGCGAAATCCAAATCTTCAGAAGAAATATTCAGTTCGCTTCCGCTGATTTTTAACCTTACCTGATGTGTAGTTTTATTGGCGAAAATTACAACCCTGCGAAGTGTATTTAAAAACAATCCTCTATCAATAATTAATTTGTTAGGGTTGTTTGTTGGAATTACTGCCTCATAATCTGGATAGCGCTCGTCTATTAAACGACACACCAAATTGATGTTTTCAAATTTAAAGAAAGCACTTGTTGCATTATAATCAACTGATACATTGATATCTGTAGATGGCAATGCGGCCTTTAAAAGCGTTAAAGCTTTTTTAGGAAGAATAAATGAAGTTGCTTTATCTGCCTTGCTATCCATACGGCGGTATCTTACCAACTTGTGAGCGTCTGTAGCTACAAAAGTAATGTGCTGAGGAGACAACTGGCAGAAAACACCTGTCATTGCCGGACGAAGCTCGTCATTACTTACCGCAAAAATGGTTTTGGTAATGGCTTCAGTTAAAACTGAGGCAGGTAAATTTACCGAAGAAGCATTTTCTACAACCGGAATTTTTGGAAAATCATCACCATTTTCGCCACTCAGTTTATATTTACCATCTCCGGCACTAATCTCGATGGCAAAAGTGCTGTCATCAATATTAAATGCGATAGGTTGATCTGGTAAAGTTTTAAGCGTATCTAATAAAATTTTTGATGGAACAGCCACTTTACCTTCTTCTTTTGATTCTACAGCCAGTGCAGTTGTCATACTGGTTTGCAGATCGGTAGCAGAGATAGTTAAGTTTCCATCTTTAATTTCGAAAAGAAAATTTTCTAGTATAGGCAAAACCGTACTGCTGCTTGAGGCACCATTTACAGTTTGTAAGTGTTTTAACAGAGTTGATGTGGATACAATAAATCTCATGATATCATTTAGTCTTCTTCAAAAATATAAAAATTATTTAGCGTACTTGTATTTGCGGTAATAATGTTGAAAAATCGCAAAGAATATTAACAATAATAAGGGAGCCACTACATTTATAAACTGCCATTTGGTTTTTTCGAGCTTAATTTTGGCTTTATCCAATAATCTGATCTTTACTTCTTTATTCCGCAAGGCAATCAGGTTATCTTCATCTGTAAAATAATCGACCACGTTTAGCAAGAGTGCTTTATTTCCATAGGTCCGTTGCGAATAACGATCGAAACCCAATGGAAAAGGAGAGCCATCTTTTTCAGAAACCTGATTTTTAAATACATCACCATCGCCAATGATAATCATTTTACTTGGTTTACTGGTTAACTCGCTGGTAAAAGGCGTTGTTATACCTGCTGGTAAGGGGCGTCCGGCAAATACAGAAGGGAAACTCCCCTCTAACAGTATGCCAACGTTTTGTGGCACACTTTGAAATTCCTTAGGATTTAACTTTTCGGCAACCATTTGCAAACTGAATGGCTTTGGCGTGTTATATACTTTATTAAAAGGAGAAGTGCTTAATATGTACGATTTGCTTACGCCTTTTGCCCCTATCGTATCTACTGTACTTGGGAATTCTGATTTTATACCATCCAAATTTTTAACTACACTATGTATAGTATCGGGAAGTAAAATCGGGTAATAAATCCAAGGCAGCAATTGCATTTGCCCCGCTCCTCCGGCTGCACCTGTTGAAACCGGAATTTCGGCACTGTTTGCCGGGTCGGCTATAATGTTGTAGTTAATCCTGCCGCCATACATAAAAAGCATGTCGTCGAGGTTGAGGTTATTATTCGTGGCCATTTGTCCTCCCCGCCCCCTTAAACTGTCTAACTCTGCATTAACCTGATCAATACTCCAAAGCACCCTTCCACCTTTCATCACAAAATAATTGATTTTGTATTTTTCTGTTTCAGTAAAAGGTTTTTTAGGCTTGGCAATGATCATCATGTTCAGCTTATCCAGTCCTTCTTTGGTAATTGTATTTAAATCTACCCTGCCAACCACATAATTATTGGCTAATGAAGCCCTTGCATCGTATAATTGCAAATCAGACAGTTCTCCATTCGATTCTGTGAAACCAATCCGTGGATTATAGCCGTTGATCACTTTTTTCAAACTCGAGGTTAAGGTATATTCCAGGTTTTCTATTGAGCGGTTGATATTTTCTTCATAGCCACCAATAACATTGAAATTTTGAAGCAATTTAACTGGCATCTGCTTGCCATTGCTTTCTATCATCGCCATTGGAACTACAAGTTTTTCCGTTGAGCCACTTTCTGTTTTTAAGGTTGCCCTGGTGGCTTCGATTCCGTTTTGTGCCAGATTGTAGATCACCGTATCTTGTTCCTGGGTACTCAAACCCGCTAAAGGATCAACATAAACCAATTTGAAATTTGCTTTTGAATAAGCTTTATAATCAGACAGGATATCACTTACCGCAGCCTGCAAACGTTTAAAAGCAGGTGGCAATTCGCCTTTTAAAAACACGGTAATGATTATCGGTTTTTCATTTTTTTTGAGTAGTGATTTTGTTTTTTCACTTAGGGTAAAGCGTTTGTCGGAAGTAAAATCAAAACGGTGAAAAACATATTGACCAAGTACATTTATAGCGATCAATACAGCTATTACGACAATAAAATTAATCCATTTATTCTGCTTCTTCATTATCGTTTCCCTCCTATGATTAATTTGGTGAACAACAAGAACAAAACGGAAAAGGTAATAAAGTAAATCAGGTCCCTCGTATCTAAAACACCCCTGCTAATGGAGGTATAATGCTGGTTGATACCCAAATTGGTTATCGTACTTTCAATGGGCTGGAAGGCTGCAATCTGGCTGGTATAATCGAAACCCAAAAAAGAAAATGCGCATAAAGCAGCACAGATAACAAAGGCTATTACCTGGTTTTTGGTCAACGCTGATGAAAACAGGCCAATGGCTGTAAATGCTGCGCCCAATAAAAACAATCCAATGTAGGATCCTATAACCGATCCTGAATCGATATTCCCTTCCGGAAAACCAAGTTTTGAAATGCTATAATAATAAACAACAGTAGGGATTAAAGCAAAAAGTACCAGTACCAAACTGGCCAGGTATTTCGCCACAACAATTTGCCAGATGTGGATTGGCCGGGTAACCAGGAGTTCGTAAGTCCCCTCTCTCCTCTCTTCTGCAAAAGAGCGCATGGTGATGGCCGGAATAAGGAACATAAAAAGATAAGGTACCAGACTGAAAAACCCACTTAATTCGGCATAACCATAATCAAGTATCGATGTATCGGGGAAAAACCAGAGTAACAGGCCCGAAACCAATAGAAAAATGCCAATGGTGATATAAGCAACCATCGAACTTAAGAAACTGAATAACTCGCGTTTAAAAACTGCGTACATGTGCTATTAAAATGCCGAAGTTAACCATTTATTCCTGCAAATTTAAAAGGACTTGATTAAATGCCAGCCTCGCAGACCCGGAAAAATAAGTTAAGCGGAAATCCTGAGAAAATTTCAGACGCAAAAAAAGAGATTATATCATCGTCATTGCTGAGAAAGGCTTTTTTAACCGACGAAGCAATGACGACTTTTCTTCGGATCTGTCAACTATAGCCTGTCGAAGGACCACGCTTAAAACGCTTTAAGGTGTTTCGACAGGCTGGCTCAACATGACAGCATCTAAGGTGAAATCACCTTTATGATCCCCCTCTTTAAAAATTCTTATTTACTTAGAAAGAGAAACCTATACCTACAGATAATACACGGTTTGTTACTTTTGAAACCTTTGCATCCGAATAATCAAGGTTGCTCAAACCTAAACCATAACCAGCGTGGATGTTAAAACCATTACTTAGCTGGTAACCCGCCAGGAAATTAACACCGAAATCACCTCTTTTCATTGTCCCGTCCTTTCCGAATTTGATATCCTCTTCTCCAGAATCGGTTATAGTGCTGCCACCACTGCTTAGCGTAGTTGTAGATTTATTTTTTCCGCTAATGGCCATTGCATAATAAGGTCCTGCACCAATAAAAATCTTCCCGCTACCGAGAGCAAAATTAAACACTGCGTTTACAGGAAGTTCAATGTACATTGTACTAATTTTTGAGTTGGCAGTAGCCGTATAAGTGTTTCCTAACTCAGCGTTATAATAATAGAAATCGGTTTTTCCACCCTTACCAATTAAAGATAGGCCGGGCTGAACTGAAAATATATCCGAAACAGGAATATCCACGGTTCCACCTACATAAAAAGAGGTATTCATCTTTTGCTCATACCCGGTATTTTCAGTACCTGATACGCCAAAGGTTGGGAATGTTACACCTGCTTTTACACCGATTTTGATATCGTTGTTGGTTTGAGCTGAAGCTGCAAAGCCAAAGCCTGCAACTGCTAAAAGAGATAGCATTAATTTTTTCATCTGATTTTTTTAAGAATTGTTTTTTAGTTTCCGTGCTTTTGCCTGTTTTGGCAAAAACGATACAATAATAATAAACTAATTTAATAGTTTATTATATTTTATTTTATATCGCTGAAATGATGGAGTTTAGAAACAACAAAGCCCCCAATTTCCTGGAGGCTTTGAAATAATTATGATGTTTTGTTTTGACTACAAACCAAATGCAAATGCTGCACGGATACCGATAAAGCCAGTAGAACCGCCATTACCTGACCAGTTTTCGTAACGTAAACCGAAATCTAAACTAGATTTATCAGCTACTGAGAAAGATGCGCCTAAAGTTGGTGCAACAGCAAACAAAGTACTACCGCCAGTTTCAGTGCTAATTGCAGCACCTAATTCACCAGCGCCATAAAAGTTACTACCAAAATAGTATTTAGCACCTGCTTTTAAAGGCACCACTCCATAACTTGTTTTAAATCCTAATGCCTTAAGAGCATCTTTAGCATCACCTGTTAGCATTAACGAAAGATAACCAGCAGAACCAGTTAAACTTAAAGATTTTGCTACCGGATGTTCATACTGTAGTGAACCACCTACGATTAAGGTGTTCGAATTTTTTTCAGTTGGCAAACCAAATTCAGCTCCAATGCTTAATTTTTGAACCGCGCCTTCTGTTTGAGCTGAAGCTGCGAAGCCTAAGCCTGCAACCATTAATAAAGATAGTAATACTTTTTTCATTGTTTTTTAAATTATTGTTCGTTAATTATTTTGTGTTTTTAGACAAGCATGATGCCAAAAACGTTACAGATAAGATAAAAAACAGAAAGCACCGACTATAAACAACTGATTAACTGACTGTTAAATTAAAATTATTATATTCTAAAACGTTGTATTAAGTTATAAGAAGAGGAGAAATTGTATAGTTTCAAAGAAAATAAGTCAAACAATTGTGCGCAATAATTGTTTCACAGCCCAAATAAATAGGCGAACCTGATTCCCACAAATCCTTTACTATCGGATTTGTTTAAGCCGGAAATATTGTTTTTACCAGTCCATGCTTCGTAGCGGATCCCTAAATCGAGCTTATTCCCACCTGAAAGTTTGAATTGGTTGCCAATACCAGGCGACCAGGCAAATAAGGTTTTCTGATCTTTATTTAAAGGTAATGCTGCCCCCAACTGACCTTCCGCATAAAAACTTTCGCTCAGCTGGTATTTCATTCCGGCTTTTGCAGGGATATACGTTAAGTCCTGCACATTAAAAAGTTGGTTCCGTCTCCCAAAAAAGTTCATAAAACCTGCATTTAGAGTTATTGCAAATTTTTCTGCAACCGGAAGATCAGCTTTTACTGATGCCCCTAAGCCAATTCCTGAAAGGTTAGAAAAATTTCCTGATGGTAAAGCAATTTCGGCCGCCACACCAATGTTAGCATTTTGAGCTTTTAATAATACCGGACTTGAAAATAAAAAGAATAGAAATACAATCTTGATTTTTGGATTAAGCATGCAGGTTAAGCGGTAAGTTTTCTGAAAATATCTTCTAGTGATTGTTGTTGATGGGCTTTTTTCAAACCTTCTAATGAGTCGTTAGCTACAATTTTACCTTTGCTGATAATAATGATATCGTCGCAAATGGCTTCAACTTCCTGCATAATGTGCGTAGAAATGACAACAGTTTTAGCAGTGCCCAAAGTTTTGATCAACTGCCTGATATCGACCAACTGGTTCGGATCGAGGCCTGAAGTGGGTTCATCTAAAATTAAAACCTCAGGATTATGGATAATGGCTTGTGCCAGACCGACCCTTTGGCGGTAACCTTTAGATAACATGCCGATTTTTTTATGTTGCTCTGGTGTTAAACCAACCATCTTAATCACTTCATCAATACGAGCCATTAAGTTTTCAATTTTATAAGTCTGTCCAACAAAGCTTAAAAACTCTTTAACATACATATCGGTATAAAGCGGGGTATTTTCTGGCAGATAGCCAATGTGTTTTTTGGCTTCTATACCCTGGGTTGTAATGTTTTTGCCAGAAATTTCAGCCGCTCCGGAGGTTGGCTCTAAATAACCTGTAAGCATACGCATGGTGGTCGATTTGCCCGCTCCGTTTGGTCCCAAAAAACCCAGAATGCGACCAGGTTTAGCCTCAAAACTGATGGAATCAACCGCTTTTTGCTTATCGTAATATTTAGAAAGATTTTTAACTGAAATACTCATTTTATGTTTTTTGCCACAGATTACACATATTTTAAGGCTACATGTGCTTATCCTTATTTGTTGCTGATTAATAAGTTTTTTTTGCCACAGATTGCACAGATGAACACAGATTTAAAGCTATCAGATCTGTGTTTATCCTTTTTATCTGTGGTTAATTAATATGCGTTGAACTTAATTTTTTATTGTACCTGAATTTATCCAATTCTTCTGATGCCTGCTGCAAATTATCACCCGATAAAATATCAGCACCGTTATTTACGAGGTGATAATACACATTTTTAACAGGACTTGCCTTGGCGCTTTTATCAATATTGCCCATTGTGCCTAAAATAGTGGTGATGCCTTTGCTATGCAGGTATTGGTAAAATTCTTTATCAGGTGCAGCAACGCCAACAAAAGCGACAATCCGATTATTCGGGATGCCCATGCTATTTAACCGTTTCAGTTCAGCTTTCTTTTGCACAGAGGCCGAGATCATTAACTCTGGAGCCAGTTGATGCACTTCCCTGGCCTGATCGGCAGTATAGGTTATGATAATTGAATTGCTTTCAACTTTATATTGCCTTACTTTTTCGATCACTTTGGCATAAGAAACGCCCTTTTTTAAATCGATGGTTAATAAAACCTTGCCTTTGCTCCAGCTGAGGACGCTATCTAAAGTAGGAATCTTAAATTTAGTTTCATTGCCCTCATTATCTTTCAGGTTAAATGATTTTAACTCCTCGTAGGTGTAATTTCCTATTGGTCCTTTCCCGGTAGAGGTTCTGTCCAACTGATCATCGTGCATAATAACCATTGTGGAATCTTTACTATAAGCAATATCGAATTCAACAATTACCGGGTTGTAGGTAGTTGCATTATCAAATGTTTCGATGCAGTTTTCAGGAAAACCAGGCATTGGGCCTCCCCTATGGGCACTGATTAAAGGAAAACGCCCCTCAGGCGACCATTTTAAAAACTGGTATAATTCTGCAGTATTATTAAACTTAATATATTGATGTTTTTTTTCTTCTGATTTGCACGAGCTAAAAACGGCAATAACAACCAAGAATAGTAAGTGATGGAATTTCATGGATCAAAAATAGGAAAAAATGGAACGTTAAATGGTTAATCGGTTAATTGTTTAAATCGGTTAATCGTGTCATCACTCCACTTAACCAATTTATACAGTTTAAATAATTAACCATTTCTACGCAAATCCATTTTTAATGGCAAAAACAGCCAACCCTACACGGGTTTTGAGTTCCAATTTTTCGCATAACTGGTCGCGGTAGCTTTCCACAGTGCGGGGACTGCAGAACATTTTATCGGCTATTTCTTTGTAATTGAGTTCGGTAACAGTGTATTTTAAAAATTCTTTCTCACGGTCTGAGATTTTGATTTCGTTATCCTTTGTTTTATTTAAGCTGGAGAAGATAATTTTTGAAGCCCAATCGGGGTAAAAAAAGCCATTGGCATTTAACTTAGTCAGTGCGTTTTCGAGTTCTACCGGATGTGCATTTTTGAGCAGATAGCCCGTAGCGCCGTTACTTACCATTTTGATTACACTTTTTTCTTCGCCCTGCATACTCAAGGCCATCACTTTTATATCGGGCATATGTTCTTTTAACCAGCTTACGGTTTCAAAACCATCCATTATGGGCATACTGATATCTAAAAGAATAATATCGGGGATTTTGCAATTGCTTTCAAATTTATCGATCAGGTCTTTCCCGTTTTCACATACATAAATCACCTCAAACGCTGCAAAGTTATTAATAATGCCCTGAAGCGCTTTCGCGATGAGGACATGATCATCAACAACAACTATTGTTTTTTTCATGATTGTTTATCTAGTAAAATAGTCAGTGTGGTACCGAAATTGGGTTTACTCTGCAGGTTAAAATGGCCACCAATTATTTCGGTTCTTTTTTTCATGTTTTTTAAACCAATGCCATCTGCTGTTAACCCGGTATAATCGAAACCCACTCCATCATCCTGCAGGTGTAATGTCAAAAAAGCATCGGAAGACGACTTTAACGTGATGGCAATAGTATTGCAACGGGCATGTTTTAAACTATTCTGAAGAAATTCCTGCGTAATCCTTAATAACACGTTCTTTTTTACGAATTCGAGGTCGATTTTTTCGAAATTATGTTCAAAAGTTACTTTGCACCTCTTTAAAGCATTGATATGGTTTACTTCTTCCTGTATTAAAGTTACCATTTCATTTTCAATTACATTATCGTTGGTGAGATTTTTTGATAAACTTCTTAAATCCTGCAGCGATGAATTGATGATCTGATAAATTTGCTCAATCTTTTCATTTTCCTGTGGCACTTTATTTTCATATACAAGCTGTTGGGTGTAAAGGCTTACCAGGGTCAGTTTTTGTCCGATGTTATCATGCAACTCCCGTCCAATCTGCTGCATGGTGGCCTGTTGTATTTCTAACTGTGTAGCTAAAAGTTCTTTTTGGTGGATTTCTTTCGTAATCCCGATTTCGTTCAGGTATTCCCTTTTCCGCTCTTTGTATTTTTTGATATAAACCATAACGGCCACCACAAACAGCACAAAAAACAGGTTAAACAGGATAATGGTAATTAAGAGTTCTGTTTTCCCCATATAAATGAAATTGAGAATAATACATACATTACAATGCCTGAAATAAGGAAATAATCGAAATAAATGTTCCAGATTGGAAGATAAGCCCTCAGTAACGAATAAAAGGTAAAGAAAGGCAAGGTTCCAATATAAAACAGGGTTACACCTAAATTAATATAAAACATCCTGTTTTCCTGAAAATTGAGAATATTAGCCGAATTAATCTGATTGTAATACTCTTTAATTACCAGAAACATCAATAAGAGGCATCCAAAAGTATAATTGAACGAAAAATATATTTTACTTTCCTTAAAAAAAATAGTGCTGCACACAAATGAAAGAAGGTATAATAAAGAAAGAATCCAAAACAATTTTTTATCCGAAAATGATTTTACTGCATACAACCAGAAAAAGAATACAAACTGGAAAGGAATAACGATATAATTATAATATTTTGTTTTTGAAAAATGGAAATAATCACCTCCCCATTTACCTATCACCTCAAAGAGAAAAATAATAATCAGATAATAAACAAGAAATCGCCAATATTGTCCTTTAAGACTTTTATAATATCCTAAGCCTACAATCGCCGCTCCCCTTCAACCCAAAGAAAGCTATCACTCAAAAATTTCTGTAAGTCGTTCATTTGAAATAATGAATTAATAGGTTTCTACAGCATCATCAGCGGGTGGAATAGTCTGTCCGTGGTTTTGTGCCATCACCTGCCTCGATTGACCATCATTGCTATTTGAATCCATTGCCATCATTGCTATTGGCCGCTCTATTTCACGTTCATTTATAAAATAGGTAGCCTTATCCAGTGGGTTAAAGTCGTAATCCTGATAATTTCCATTGCTGATTTTCTTTTTTAAAGTTGGAATCATCACAAGCGTATGTTTATGGGCATAATCTTTTCCGATGGTTTTTTCATTTTCGAAGTTTTCCCATTCACTTTCTTTAGGATAGGCAGCATAGTAGAAACGTACGCCAAGGGCACCTATACTAATCCCAGGATTTCTCTTTTTGGTTTGATATTCGATATCGGCAATAAATTTTTTAAGGGTTTTTAAGCCAAATGAAACCGAATGGGCATCATTTAAACCTAATGTTTTGTTAATGGCATCCAAATGGTTATTACGATACTCGTCAACCATCTGCTTAATCGTCCTGGTATCCATGGTATTGGGCTGGCTCCTCTCCTCGGTTTTCATTAAACCGATCAGTTTTTGTACCAGATAGAGTACGAATGCACCGAATAAAAATACGATGGCATAAATAAGGAAATCTTTCATGTTAATGATTTTTTTGGTTCTGATTAAAGTTAATGTTAATTATCAAAAGTGATAAAACTTTTAACGATAACAGATGGGGTTTTCCCCATATTTCAATGTTGTTTTTACTGCATTTTATTTTGTTGCATTTACTACTGGTTTTTAGTGTTTTACCTAATGTTTTTATAACGCCGTTACTTCAATTTTGGGTATGGTTTAACACCATGGAATACAAAAGGAACAAGCCGAAAATCCTGAATAAAGTAGGCAAAATTTAAAACCTAAAAACCATGTCAAAAACATTGAAAAAAGAAAGACAAAGTAGCTTACAGAAAATCTGAAACCCTTAGAATAACAGTGCCATTAGTCTATTAAACAAATCACAAAAATTATTATTTGCCATTAAATAAAATCTAAAATCATGGAAAATTTTAAAGAAAGAAAATTAATATCAGTAAAGGAACTCCAAAGGGTAAAATCAATTACCGTAGAAGTTGAAGAAAACAGCCACATTACAATCGGTCCAAATGAAAAAATGTTCTCAGATGCTTTACATTATGTATCTATTAAATCATTTGAAGACCTACAAGAATTGAGTATAATTCCGCAAGGTTTAAGCAAGGAAAGTGTTTTAAAAGCTATTTCTGATGATGATGATGAATCTTTAGCAATTGCAAAAAAAGACTATAACTTTTCAAAACAAAGTGATTGTAAATGTCACGATCATGTTGAGCATTCACTGCAAAGCCAGTTCAAGAATATAAGAAGGAAAAGCAATTTTCAGTTAGCGAAACTACTTACCAGTCATCATGGCAAACAGATTTTATGGGATGACTTTGAAGCCATTCACGCCTATAAAATGACAATGAATCTATTAAGGAATCCGCGTTTAGGATTTAATGTAGTGTATTTTGCATTAGATGACATCATCATTAATACTAACGCCACACTAACAGTTAATTCTGGTACAGATCTTATTAAAGGCAGAAATTTAGTAATACATACCAACGGAAAAATGGATATAAAATCATCCTACCTTTTCTTAAAGTGTAAAACAGCAAAAGCTTATTCGAACAAACTCGAAAGCCATTCTGCTTCAATTTTAACAAATAAACAGATAAAAAATTAGCTTAATAAAAATCATATTAAAATGCATAATATTATTTTAAACGGAACAGATGGAGCTGTAGGTTTCACTGGGCCAGAAGGATTAAATGGTGGTTTAGGTATTAATGGGAACAAAGCAAATTGCCCATGGTGTTGCGATGATGATTGTGCCGAATTAGGTGGACCTGGAGGACCTGGCGGACCTGGTGGCAATGGTGGAACAGGCGGACCTGGTGGAGCTGCTGGAAATTTCAGATTAGAAGTAGAAATATACTATGGAGGTTTTAATATCTCTAGTGTTGGCGGCAAGGGAGGAGATGGAGGCACTGGTGGCAAAGGCGGCACTGGTGGTAAAGGTGGCAAAGGCGGCGACGGGGATGACTGTGAATTAGGCAGACATGGTGGAAATGGAGGCCATGGCGGAAGAGGCGGAGATGGCGGTTTTGGCGGCCCGGGTGGCAGAGGTGGAGATATCTCTATAGTGATGAAACATAATCAATCTGGAAGCACTCAAATTCCTATGCAAACAAATGGTGGTGCAGGTGGCCGGCCAGGAGTTGGCGGCTCACAAGGTTTAGCCGGACAACCTGGAGATGATGGTAAAACAACAGGGACTTTTTCTAAAAGCAGCGATTGCAAAACCATGGGACCGGTTGCAAGCTGGGGTTCTGAAGGAGGCGTTGGAGTTTCTCCAGTAAATGGGGTTGGTTCAACTGGTACTGAAGGTATTGTAAGTATTATTACAACAGGTACCGATACTCCCCCTACTCCATAATTAATTAGATTGGCGTTTCTCGTCAAAGATCGGTGTTGCATTTAGCGACGCCGATTTTTTTTAGTAGACTATATTGAAACCATTCATAGCTCCGCATTTTGGCCACCTAAACCTGATTGCAGCGGGCACGATCCCGATTTTTCATCGGGAGAAGTAAAGCGGAAGGCAGGAACACCGGAACCAATAAGCAAACCATTGCTTTACTAAATATTTTGAACCATATAAGAGATTTAAGAACATATAAGCTCGCTCATCAAGATGCCTTTCGTCTTTTCTGACCACCTTAGCCACCTGAGTTAAATGCCAACATTCTAAAATTTATTAATCCATTTTGGCTTGATCAAAAACCTTTTACCTTTTACCTCTTACCTTTTACCTTATTTATTATCTTTGCTGCATTATGGCTCAAAAGAATAACGACGAACAATTTAAAAATGTAATATCACATGCTAAAGAATACGGTTTTGTATTCCAGAGCAGCGAAATATATGATGGCTTAAGTGCTGTTTACGATTATGGCCAATTGGGTGCCGAGTTAAAAAACAACATTAAAACATACTGGTGGAAAGCTATGGTACAGATGCACGAAAATATTGTAGGGATTGATTCTGCAATTTTTATGCATCCTAAGGTTTGGAAGGCAAGCGGACACGTTGATGGTTTTAACGACCCGATGATTGACAATAAAGATTCGAAAAAACGTTACCGCGCCGATCAGTTATTAGAAAATAAAATTGATGAATTATATTCTGAATTAGCCAGTTTCAGTGCAGAAAACAAAGCTAAATTTGAAGAATTTCAACAAGAAATATTGGGTTTAAGTGATGAAGGACAAGCAGCCTGGATTCCTAGTTTTAAAGATGAGGCAAGCATTTTAGATAAGGCCAAATATCCGTTTGTTGATGAAGCTAGCTGGAGATTTGTTAAAAAAGGTTTAGCGCTTGAAGTAGAAATGAACCTTGCGCTTAAATCTGAAAACTTAGCACAGCTAAAAGATTTAATTGTTGATTATAAAGTAATCTGCCCGATTTCTAAAACCTCAAACTGGACAGATGTACGTCAGTTTAACCTGATGTTTAGCACGCAATTTGGTGCAATGGCAGAAGGCAGTGATGAAGTTTATCTTCGTCCGGAAACAGCCCAGGGTATTTTTGTTAACTTTTTAAATGTTCAAAAATCAGGAAGGATGAAAATTCCTTTCGGTATTGCGCAGATTGGTAAAGCTTTCAGAAACGAGGTAATTGCCCGTCAGTTTATTATGCGCATGCGCGAATTTGAGCAAATGGAAATGCAGTTTTTTGTTCGTCCGGGTGAAGACACAAAATGGTTCGAATACTGGAAAGAAGCACGTTTAAAATGGCACAAAGCTTTAGGTACCGCTCCTGAGAAATACCGTTATCACGACCACGTTAAACTGGCGCATTATGCCAATGCCGCAACCGATATTGAATTCGAATTCCCATTCGGGTTTAAAGAAGTTGAGGGAATCCACAGTCGTACCGATTTCGATTTAAAGCAGCACCAGGAGTTTTCTGGCAAGAAAATGCAGTATTTTGATAACGATTTAAATGAAGAAGGTAAACCTTATGGTAATTATATTCCTTATGTGATCGAAACTTCTATCGGTTTAGACCGTATGTTCTTGTTAACGATGATCAATGCTTTTGAAGAGCAGGATTTAAGTACTGAAGATAAACAGGATAGCCGTACTTTATTACGTTTACACCCTGCTTTGGCACCATATAAAGTAGCCATTTTCCCGCTGACGAAAAAAGATGGTTTGCCTGAAAAAGCACGCGAAATTATGGATGAACTGAAATTCGATTTCAACTGTATTTACGAAGAGAAAGATGCAATTGGTAAACGTTACCGTCGTCAGGATGCCGTAGGTACTCCTTTCTGTATTACCGTTGATCACCAGAGTTTAGAGGATAATACGGTTACGATCCGCCACCGCGACAGCATGGAGCAGGAGCGTGTAGCCATTGCCGATTTAGGAAACATCATAGGATCAGCGGTGAGCTGGAAAACTTTGCTAGCTTAATTTTGACCACCTAAGACCCCTGAGGGCAGCTTAGTTAATTTAATGATATTTAGTCGCAGGTTTACCCCCTGCGACTTTTTTGTATAATAAAAATGCATTTAGCCGAACACTACAACAAACTTTATAATGATTCTATTTCCAAAATAGCCAATGGTAACTACGAAATAGATCGTTTAATTGATTCTGACGCCGACAATCGTTTTGGAGTTACTTTGGTGATCAGACCCGATGCTGCTACGAATCATAATATCCAACAGTTTTTAGCTAAAGCTAAAGCCATTGAGCCCGATCAATATTATTATCAAAATGCAGATATCCACGTCACGCTAATGTCTATCATTTCCTGCTATGATGGTTTTGATATAGAGGATATTAATGCTCAGGATTATATAAAACTTATCCAACAGGTTTTGGCTAAGCATAAAAGTTTCAAAATCCAGTTTAAGGGCTTAACGGCATCGCCATCGTGCATTTTAATCCAGGAGTTTTTAACCAATACCTTAAACGAAATCAGGGATGAGCTCCGCAAAACCTTTAAAAATTCTGACCTGCAACAAAGCATCGACAAACGATATAACATCCAAACGGCCCACGCCACAGTAATTCGTTTCAAATCGGAACTAACAGATCAAACTGCACTGATTAATCTAATTGAAAAATACAGGGAATTCGATTTCGGGACTTTTGAAGTTAAACAGATCGAACTGGTTTATAACGACTGGTACCAGCGGGAGAAATTTGTTAAAAAGCTGCATACCTTTTCATTAGAGCTTAACTAAATTCTTTATCTTCGCATAAATTTATTAACCATAACAAATTAGCCCTCGTGAAAGTACCTTTTAAATTATCCTTATTGGCATTGGTATGCCTCCTTATTACTTCATCCTGCAAAAAAGAAATCGATTACCACCCTGAATGGGATACATCCTCTATGAGCGGAAAAGTTGATGGTGTTTTATTGCAGTGTACGTTTACAACGGCCCAAACTTATGTGATAGGCGATAAAACAACTCTTCAGATTTCGGGAAATAAAGTAACCAGTGGTTTTAGCTTAGTAATTAGTGATTTTAAAGGTGCTGGAACATATACTATATCCGACAGTAATATGGCTACCTATCTACCAAATGTAACTGGCTTACAAGATGCTTACCTTAGTACCTCTAACGGTACAATTAAAATAACCAGTTATTTAGCGAACCAATATATTAAAGGAACTTTCGAATTTAAAGGACAAAATTATGTGACTTCAGCCACCAAAACCATTAGCGAAGGCCAGTTTAGCATTAGTTTGGTGCCGGCAAAAATCCCTGAATCGAACAATAGTACAAATAACTTAAGTGCAAAGGTTGATGGCACAGTAACTGGTTTTACCGGCGAGGCTTCATCAGTAATGTCTCCCCTTGGTAAATTATTAACCATTGCAACAGTCAACGGAGATAAACGCCTGCTTATTTCAATAATTGACTACAAAGGCGTAGGTACGTACGATATAGCTAAAGACGGGACCGGTGTTTATATGAAAGACCAAGGTCAAACTGGTTCATTTTATGCAGATGCGGGCACTTTGGTGATTACAAGCGAAGCCGGAAATAAATTGAAAGGAACATTTTTCTTCAGTGGTGGCAACCAGAATACCACCATAAAAACGTCGGTAAATATTACAGACGGGACTTTTGATTTACCTTTTAGTAAATTATAAAAGTATTTTAAAAATATTTAAGCCGTTGATTTAATAGTCAACGGCTTTTGTTTTGACAGAGGTTTTTCGAGGGTAATCCTTCAGTCACAAAAAACAAATGCACATTAGGTAATTTCTTAATCAATGGCTTGAATGGTATATTTGTTTAGCGATCAAAATCATTTATATGAAAATTCCACAGAAGTTTTTTGCCCGTCGACATGAAATTGCGGCAGATTATTTAAAAGAATTAGATAAACACCTTGACGACATTGTATCTGGCCGTGCGACAGAAATGTTTGAGGTAAGAGATTTTGCCGATTTAATCCATGTACACCCAACTCATTTAAGTAATACGATTAAGGCTGCTACTGGTCATTCGCCATGTTTCTTTTTTGAAGAGCGTTTAATGGAAATTTCCAAAGCAATGTTACAGAATGTGAGCATGCCTATTGCCGAAATTGCCAGGATATTAACTTACGATCCATCTAACTTTACCAAGTTTTTTAAACACTTTGCTGGCCAAACACCAAAACAGTATCGTGAGGCTTATTTCGAGTCTTTAGCTACAAATAAGGAAATTGTCACCATATAAAACTTAAACAGTCACCATTTTTACTTAAGCTGTCACCATTTTTACAGCCAATTTCCATCTAATTTTGTTTAACAAATAAAAAGAAAATGGAAATACAAAATAAAATTGCCCTGGTAACCGGTGGTAGCCGCGGACTGGGAAAAAATGCAGCCTTAAAAATTGCTGCAAAAGGACTTGGTGTAATTGTTACCTATCAATCAAAAAAAGAAGAAGCAGAAGCTACCGTTAACGAAATAAAAGCGTTAGGTGTACCTGCAGCTGCTATACAATTGAATGTAGGCGAATCTAAAACTTTTGAGGCCTTTTTTACAGAAGTTAAAGGCGTGCTAAAATCTGTTTTCAACGCAGAAAAATTCGACTTCCTGATCAATAATGCGGGGATTGGGATCCACGCTTCATTTGCTGATACTACTGAAGAACAATTTGATGCCCTGGTAAACATCCATTATAAAGGAGCTTTCTTTTTAACCCAGAAAGCCTTGCCATTATTAAATGATGGCAGCGGAATCATTAATGTTTCATCGGGATTAGCACGTTTTGCAACTCCGGGATATGCGGCCTATGCTTCGATGAAAGGCGCCATGGAAACCTTAACAAAATACCAGGCCAAAGAATTGGGTGCAAGAGGAATCAGATCGAACATTATTGCTCCAGGCGCTATAGAAACCGATTTTGGCGGTGGTGTGGTCCGCGATAACGATCAACTTAACGCCGGGATAGCTGCCAATACCGCTTTAGGCCGTGTAGGTTTACCAGATGATATTGGTGGTGTAGTAGCATTTTTATGTACCGAAGATGCGAGATGGATTAATGCACAGCGCATTGAAGCATCGGGTGGTATGTTTTTATAGACTTTTAGCATTTTTTAACCACTAAGACACGAGGACACAAAGAAATTAATCTTCGTGCCTTGGTGGTTATTTTTTCATTGTAGCTTGTCAACGCTAACCGCTAAACGCACAGCGCCAAACAAAATCTTCGAACAGAAAATAAACCGCATCAAAAGGCGTTATCCATCAAAACCATCAGATGCGTAAAGTACTTCTACCTACCTTTTTATTTTTAATTATTGTTACCGCTGCAAATGCCCAAAAATGGACAGATGCGGAGTTCCGCAGGGCTAATACCGCAGCAAATGCTTCTTATTTAACCAACGAAGAGAAAAATGTGGTGATGTATATGAACCTGATCCGCATTGATGGCGAAAAGTTCTATTACACTTTTTTAGAAGATTACATTAACAACTACAACGCTAAAGTAAAGCAATACAGAAATTACAATGAACTGCGGATTACCCGCAACAATAGCTATTATACCTCTTTACTGAAGCATTTAAGAGGTATAAAAAATCTGCAGGTATTTTACCCTGATGATAAATTAACCGCTTTAAGCCGCAGCCATGCCCAGGATCTGAACAGAAATAACCTCGATACACACGAAAGCAGCAACGGCGATAAATTTTCAAAACGCCTATCCAAATATTTCCCGAATAAAGCCATGAGCGAAAATATCGACTTTGGTTATTCGAACAGTTTGGATATTGTTTGCCATTTATTGTTAGATTGTGGCGTACCATCGCTTGGTCACCGGTTTAACTTGCTCGATCAAAAATTTAAACTGAATACTGTTGGCGTAAGCATACAGCCGCATCCATCCTACACCTGGTGTGCAGTAATCGACTTTGTTGCACAACCCGCATCTTACAGCAACAACAAGTAAAAGGCCTAAATGATCTAATTACAGCGTCAATAAAAATTTAATTGTAAATTGCGCCAAAAATAACAACGAACAGTTTTAAGTAATGCGTAACGCCATTTTAGCCGTCATAGATTTTTTTCATCCTCCGTTTAAAAAATTTATTTCTTTACATAATTTCAGGTATCTGGCTACTGGTGGTGGCACTTTATTATTGGGCATTTTAAGTTATTATTTTGCCTACTTTTTCATCTTTAAAACTGAGGAGGTAAACTTTGGGGTAATTGTGCTGCAAAGGGAAACGGCATCGTTATTGGTAGATTATGCAGTCGCCATCCCAACCAGCTTTTTGCTTAATAAATACGTCATATTTACGCATAGCGAGCTGAAAGGCCGGGTACAACTTTTTAGGTTTATGAACCTCCAGTTCATTAATATCCTGGCTAATTACGTATTACTGAAGTTTTTACTGGAGCTTTTACGCGATTACCCAACGTTATCAATGCTTTCGAGGATTGTGGTTTCGGTTTTAATGGCGCTATTCAGCTATTTGTACCAGCATTACTTTACATTTAGCGTAAAAAAAATCGGGGATAAAAAAGGGAAAAAGGATTAATCAACTACAGTTTTTTTGCCACGGAGGCCCAGATTATCACGGATAATTATAGCGAATACTAAAAAGCCGGCCCATTGGCACAAATCTTTGTACCTAAACGGGATGGAAGCGGTATACTTTTGCTGTCAGCCTGAGCGGAGGTCGAAGGGCAGCAAAAGATATAGCAAACAGCCCGACCGGAGCATCCCGATGAAATGCTGGCTTACCTTTCCTAATCATTAGCCTCATACTATCAAATCATTTTTTTGGAAAACAGTTCCAAAAGCATTTCGGTTTTTACAGTCCCGCCTTCGCTTCAAGTCCTCACTCGTTGCCTCGTTCCGGGCTTTACGCAACAGTCGGGTTTAGGTGGCCAAAACAGTGCTTCTATTTTCGTTTTTATAGCGAGCGTTAAAAAACTGAATTAATCAGTACAAGCCTTCGTACTTAAACGGGATGGAAGCGGCATCCTTTTGCTGTCAGCCTGAGCGGAGTCGAAGGGCAGCAAAAGATACAGCTAACAGCCCGACCGGAGCCCCCCAATGAAATGCAGCAGCAGCTTTCCAAATTCATAAGTCATCTCTTTCTCCCCTACAAACCTTTATTACGTTAACCTGTTAATTTATGCGGCGGCTTTCTTGTTAAGATAAAAACAACATCCTAACTTAGCTGCCGACCAACTTATTTCATAAATAACCTATGAGCCATTTTAATGATTTTAATAATGCGCAGGTAGCCAAATTGCCCAACCATTTAAAGCAATTTATTGTTGCCCAGAATTACGAAAAGTACACGCCTATCGATCAAGCGGTATGGCGTTATGTAATGCGCCAGAATTACAGTTATCTTAAAAATGTTGCTTATTACCCTTATATAAAAGGCTTGCAGCGGGCCGGTTTGAGTATCGAATACATTCCTGATCTGCAAACGATGAATGATAACCTGGGCAAAATTGGCTGGGGAGCGGTTACGGTTGATGGCTTTATTCCACCTGCAGCTTTTATGGAATACCAGGCTTACCGCGTTTTGGTTATTGCGGCTGATATCCGCCAGATTAACCACATTGAATATACACCCGCACCCGATATTATCCACGAAAGCGCTGGTCATGCGCCTATTATTGCCGATACCGATTACAATAATTACCTGAGTTATTTTGGCTCAATAGGTGCAAAAGCAATGTTTTCGGCAAAGGATTTTGAACTGTATGAGGCCATCAGAAAACTTTCAATTTTGAAAGAGGCTGTGGATGCAGACGAATTTCAGATTGCGAAAGCAGAAAAGGAACTGCGTTATATCAGCGAAAACATGGGCGACCCTTCTGAAATGGCCTTACTGGGCCGCCTCCATTGGTGGACAGTTGAATATGGATTAATCGGCACTTTGGAGAATCCAAAAATTTATGGTGCCGGATTGCTGTCGTCGATAGGTGAAAGTGCAAGCTGCATGCAAAGCGATGTGATAAAACTTTGGTACAATATTGATACGATTAATTACGCTTATGATATTACTAAACCGCAGCCACAACTCTTTGTAACCGAAACTTTCCAAAACCTGATTGATGTATTGGAAGAATTTGCCAATACCATGGCTTTTAGAAAAGGTGGATCGGAGAGTATTATGAAAGCAATTGCCTGTAAAAATGTAGCCACTGCAGTTTACAGTTCGGGCTTGCAGGTAAGCGGTGTATTTACCGATATGGGCATTAACCCTGATGATGAAGTAACTTTTATTAAAACTACAGGCCAATCTGCACTGGCCATTAACAATAAACAATTGGCTGGGCATGGTAAAGATTACCACGAAGATGGCTTTTCGTCACCTGTTGGCCGTTTAAAAGGAGCAGAAAAACCATTTGAGGATTATAGTTCATTAGAACTACAATCTTTGAACATTATTAAAGGGGAGAAAACTGAACTTACGTTTGAAAGCGGAATTAAAGTTGTGGGAGTAGTGAAGGATATTATTACCGAGAAAGATAAACTGATTTTAATTGCCTTTAGCGATTGTACGGTTACCGAAAGTAACGAAAACATCCTGTTTAAACCAGAATGGGGTATATACGACATGGCTGTGGGGGATAAAATTGTTTCTGTTTTTAACGGAGCTGCGGATAAAGATGCCTATGAGGAGATTACTTTGATCAGTGTAGAGAAAACGCACAAAATTACCTATGATGATAAAACCTTAAAACTGCATGCTTTATACAAAACAGTAAGGAAAATTAGGGAAAGTGGTGAAAACCTGGAGCAACTTGGCGGGATTTTCGCAAAATTGAAGACAGACCACAGGCAGGATTGGCTTTGCGCGTTGGAAATACTCGAAATTATTTACCACAAAAAAATCTATCATCAATTGGAAAAGGAAATTCAGGTATATCTTGAAATTAAAGCCGGCAAAGAGATAGACCATACGAAATTGATTAATGATGGCTTACATGTGATCAAGAATCCGGTAAGCCAGCTACTTGTGGAAGATTGAATTTAGCTTTAATTTCATTAAATTTATCTAAATGGCAAAGTGATTCAAGAGATGAAAGGGAAATCAATTTATATAATAATTGAATTGATTAAAAGAGTTCTCGTCTTTCCCGCGCAGGCCTACCGTGTTGACACATCTTTTTTAAGAATATTTTAGGCAATATGCTGACTGACCTTGATAAATTAATTGTGTCCAGACGATATGTGCAGGCTTGAATCTTAAAGCTCATTGCATTTACGACTATCTTCGATGACACTCTGCAGTTCCTAATTATTTACCAATGCCAGATTTAAAAATCAATTGTTATTTTGAATTTGGCACAGTTCTAGCTTAAATCGGGAGAAAAATCTTTGAACTATTTTAAAAGATTTCTCCACTGCGGTCGAAATGACGATCCGTTTATGTACCCTTAGAATGATGTTAAATTATTAATAAAGGATTGTTTTTTATAAAAAACAGATGACGCACTATTAAGAATTTATTTATCAACATCCTTTTTAAAACATTTCAACCTTTTAACTTTACAACAAATTTTAATTCCCTTTAATGAACATTATAATTACAGGTGCCAGTAGCGGAATCGGTTTCGAAACCGCTTTAGAGTTTAGCTTACATAAAGAAAACAAGATTGTTGCCATTGCCCGTTCGGCAGATAAACTGCGTAAACTGCTGGAGATTGCCCGCGGCATTAATCCCGATTGCACACTTTTACCTGTCGAATTTGATATTGTAAACGATGATTATGCCGCGCTGATCCCTTTTTTAAAAGAGCGTTTGGGTACAATCGATATCCTGATTAACAATGCGGGTGCTTTAATTAACAAACCTTTTTTAGAAACCACCGAGGCTGATTTGGGCGAGATGCTGCAGAGCAATGTAATCTCGCATTTCAGGATGATCCAGAATCTTTTACCTTTAATGCAAAGCGGAAGCCATATCGTCAACATCGGCAGTATGGGTGGCTTTCAGGGAAGTGTTAAATTCCCGGGGCTTTCTGCTTATTCGGCAAGTAAAGCAGCCTTACATACTTTAACCGAATGTTTGGCCTTTGAATTGGCTGAAACCGGAATCAAGATTAACTGCCTTGCCTTAGGATCGGCACAGACTGAAATGCTTGAAACTGCTTTTCCAGGTTACCAAAGTCCGGTGATGGCTTTCGAAATGGGGAAATATGTAGCTGATTTTGCAAAAACCGGACAGAAATTTTTTAACGGAAAAATTTTACCCGTAGCAGTTACTACACCATAATAGAATTATTTTTAGTAATTTACAGCAGTAATTGAAAAACTAAAAAAAATCTATGGAAACAAAATCTCCTTTTGAAACAAATTCGCCATTTAAAGCACCCGATAGTGGAAAAAGTGCGGCTATTGTTAGCTACATTTTTCTGATTGGTTGGCTGATATCGTACTTTGCGATGTACAAAGACAATAAAACGTCATTATCAAGCTATCATTTAAGACAATCATTATTGCTGCATTTGGGCATTATTGTACTTAATATAGCGGTAACGATATTGATCATGATTGTGCCAACTGCACTTTTTGGATATTTAAGTTATCTGATTTACATTGTCTATATTATTTTTATCATTTTAGGTGCGGTAAGTGCAAATAACGGAGAGCAAAAGGCTCTTCCATTAATCGGCGACAAAGCTCAAACCATGTTCCCAAGTATTTAATCGAAACCAAATATTTTAATTTGAGTCCGGGTAAGTAACCCGGACTTTTTGTTTTAACTCATTTTCAACATTTTAATCGACTTTAGATATTTTTTATATCTTTGGCTCCAACATATGAAGAAAATTATAATTGTCATTTCGTTTTTCATTTTGTCTGCCACCGCAGGAAAAGCCCAAACCATCTTGCCCGCACAATACCAGGAACTGGTAAAACAATTGGTTGCCAATCTTCCAAAAAATGTAACGGTTACCGAAAACAACTCCTCAACAAGTTCAACTTCACTGATCGATTTTGCCAAGAGCATGTTGGGTATCCCCTATCGTTACGCTACCAGCAACCCAAAAGTTGGTTTCGATTGTTCTGGTTTTGTAAGTTATGTATTCAGCAATTTTGGTTTTAAGGTCCCACGTTCTTCACGCGAGTTTAGCTATGCGGGTAAAGAAACCAGCTTAGAAAATGCCAAAGTAGGTGATGTTTTGATTTTTACAGGCAGTAATTCAAGAATAAGAAGAATCGGTCACGTTGGAATTGTTTATTCGATTGATGAAAACGGAATCAAATTTATCCACGCTTCTTCAGGCAAAGCACATCAGGTAACCATTACCGATCTAGATGGTCATTACAAAGCCCGTTTCATGAAGATCGTGAGTATCCTTTAATTACTTTTTATATTTCCACATTCTCGTTTTACCTTCGGCAAGCCATTCTAAAGTGGTTTCCAGTCTTTTAATTCTGGTTGCTTCTGTTTTAGCTTCCTCAAGCCACAAAATATAATCTTTTTTGTTGGAAGGACTGAAATTCTGGAATACCGCTAAAGCTTCAGGAACTTCATTTAAGGCTTCCATAAAATATTCAGGGATAATAAGTGCTTTATTCTGTAAAGATTTTGGTTTTTGTGGAAGTTTTACATTATCCTCATTTAATTTAATGGCCTGTTGAATGTAGGCGATCAGGATTTCGTCGGAAGGTAAATCTTTAAAAGATGTTATTTTGCCCAATAAACCCATGGCTTCCGAACGTTCTTTAAAAATACCGTATTCATCGTTCATTAATGATCCTTTCCAAAAGCCAAAGGCACAATGATGTTTGAAAGAAGCCATGTGACAAACCGTGCCTTTATAATCGAAGAAAGGCATCCCCCATTTAATTTTTTCCTCAATACGGGCATCGGCCTTATGCACCAGATTTCTTAAATGATCCAAAATCGGAATGGCAAATTCTGCCGAATTGATAATGTATTGGTCTACCTGAACAATTGTATGCATGGCTGAAAATTAGGTAGATTAAATTTAAAGCAAAACGATCTTTAAAGCAAGTTCTACCTCTCCGCTATTCAGGAATTTCTTAGCCAGCTCATGCAGTTCCCTTTCGCGGTTGGTATTATCGCCAATGGTGGCATCGAGCACTTCTTTTACTTCTGGATTCATGCTGATCAGATCAATTTCTTCATCACTTGGTATTTGTTCAACATTACCGAGCATGCCCAAATCGTTTCCGGTTAATACTTTCGAAAGGCGGACTGATTGTGGTAAACGGTCTACTCCAATACCCAGTTTGGCCAAAGGTTTTGCCACTTTAAACAAATTATCGTTTGTAACCCTGCAATACCAATCGCCACCCAAACGTGCAACCAGATCGATTTTATGCTGATCTATCCTGCCGTTTTCATCTAAGATCTCCTCATTGATATGAATCACTTTTATTTCGGCCAGAATCAGGTTTCCTGCACCGTGGTTATCCCCCAACGAAATTACATCATTCACCACACATTCGAACTGTACCGGGGCCTCGGCAACCCTTGGTGGCTGAACCAGGTCTGATTTCAGCATGGTAAAACCAGCTTTCTCAAATTCATTTACCCCTTTCGCATATTCAGTACTGGCCAGGCTCATTTGTTGCACCATATCGTAATTTACGATATTGATGACGCACTCTTTTACCTGATGAACATTCTCTAAAGTATGTTTGGTCGTATTATCGCGCACCCTCCGGGCAGGAGAAAAAACACATATCGGTGGATTGCTACTAAACATATTAAAGAAACTGAAGGGACTTAAATTGATATTACCTTCGGCATCTATGGTTGAGGCAAAGCAAATCGGCCGCGGGGCGATAGCATATTGCAGGTAGTTTTGTAGTTCTACAGGGGTTAAATTGGAGGTGTTTAGGGTTAGCACAGGTAGTTAAGTTTACTGTTTGGAAGGATTATATGGAGGTTAAAATTCTAAAAAGATCGTCATCTCGACTGAAGCGCAGCGTAATGGAGAGATCTATAATAGATTTCTCGACTTCGTTGCACTCTGCTCGAAATGACGATTTTTCTAGAAGATTTAATCAAAAAAATTAAAGAGTTCTCTTACTTCTTTAAGGCCAAAATTGAAAAATCCGTATCAGCCCTGGTAATGGTATTGGTTAAGGCACCCAAGCCTGTTATTTCCATTTCAACAACATCGCCAGGCTGTAACCACTGCACTTTATAGTTAGGATCGTTTAATAAACCGGTACCGTTCAGCTCTAAAAAACAACCTGTTCCAACTGTTCCGGAACCAATTACATCTCCTGGAAGAATATCTACACCGTAAGCGCAGCGTTCAATAATTTCGGCGAAAGTCCAGTCCATATCGGCGGCGTTTCCTTTTGAAACTTCGATGCCATTTACGCGGCAAGTCATCTTTAGGTCGTAAGCATTACCTACATGTCCTTCTTTAGGGGCAACTTTGTACTGTATCAATTCATCCGGGGTTACCAACCAGGGACCTATCACGGTTGAAAAATCTTTTCCTTTGGCAGGTCCTAAGTTCAACAGCATTTCTTCCATCTGCAAGGTGCGGGCACTCATATCATTCATTACCATATAACCTGCAATGTATTCATCAGCCTCTGCAGCTTTTATATTTCTTCCTTTTTTACCAATAACAACAGCCAGTTCAAGTTCGAAATCGAGTTTATCGAAGTGATCGGGCATACACTCAATTTCGCCTGTACCCTGAATGGCATTGTGGTTGGTAAAATAAAAAATCGGGTATTCATCAAACTGAGGGATCATATCAACTTTGCGGTTCCTACGCGCCGCTGCAACGTGCTGCCTGAAGGCGTATCCATCACGACAACTGGTGGGGTGCGGAACAGGAGCTAAAATTTCGTAAAAAATTTCTTCCTTGGCCTCCAGGCTTCCTTCTTTAATCTGATCATCAATGAGTTTTGCCCTTTCCATTAATACCTCTCCCCCATGCAAAAATTCGTTCATGTTGTCAGGAATAAGCTTATCGCAGCTATTTAAATTATAGATATGCCCATTTACAAATACACCAAGATGCTCTCTGTCTTCGGTTTTATAGGATACTAGTTTCATATATCATTTGGTTAAATACGCGGTAAAGCTAAGCAATTAGGTTATTCAAAATAAAACTTAGCACTTATTATTTTAACACCGTGTATTGTTGAAGGGTTGATTTTATTACCGGAAAATCTTTTGGCTGAAGGCCTTTGTAACGTTTTTTATTGGAAAGTAAGCCACCGATCAATAATCCGCCCGATACCCCTGCAGGCACACCAGCGGCGATAAGCACAATCGATTCTACAAGTTTGTCGCTTTTGGCTGCCAGCACAAAAAATGTTAACCCTCCTGCAATAGCCAATGGCGCTACAAGTCCCCGGCGGTGAATGTACAGTGCACTAATGCTATCGGCGCTGAGCTTTAAAGTATCCCTCCGGTTTCTGATGATGGTTAATCCATTATCAGAGGCCGCATAGAAAGCACCCCTTACCGCGTTCCCGCTCCGATCGACAACCCTGATGTTATATTTGGCTTTTTGCTGTGCAAAACAAGTATAACTTAACGCGAAAAAAATTAAGCAAGTAAAAATAAATTTCATTTAGATAGTGCTATAAGTAGTAATTAAAGGTAATTAAAATTTCAATTTTTAAATAAAATACTTACCTTGGCTGCATTAAAACCATGATCTTAAAAGCATTACATATTAATCTCGTTAACGATGCCATTGCTGCACGTCGTTATAAGATGCTTTCCAAGCTGATCATGGCGCAATATTCTCTGTAATTTATCTACCCTTTCTTATTAATCGAAACGCATTTGTGTTTTGATTGTTTATTCTTTAGGATTTTTTCTTTCTAACCATAACATCATTTTAATTATGCCTATTTATCACAAATTAGGGCAAATTCCAGCTAAACGCCATACGGTTTTCCGCAAACCCGATGGAAATCTTTATGCCGAAGAATTGGTATCAACCGAAGGTTTTTCCAGTTTGTACTCGCTGGTTTATCATTGCCATCCGCCAACCATTGTAAAACATTTGGGCGAGCCCTATAGCGTAGAACCAAAAATTGCCCGCGAGAAACACCTGAAACACACGAGTTTGATCGGTTTTAAGATTAAACCGGAAGATGACTTTTTAAAAAGCCGTAAACCGATATTGGTGAATAGCGACCTGCACATCGTGCTGGCGGCTCCTAAAAAATCGATGACGGATTATTTCTATAAGAACAGTCAGGCCGATGAGATGATTTTTGTGCACGAGGGTTCCGGAAAACTGAAAACAGGTTTTGGAGAAATTAAGTTTAGCTATGGCGATTACCTCATTATTCCAAGGGGAACCATTTACCAGATGGAGTTTGACAATGAGCAAAACAGGTTGTTTATTGTAGAAAGTTTTAGTCCGTTAAGACCGCCAAAAAGATATTTAAATCAGTTTGGACAGTTAATGGAGCATTCTCCTTACTGCGAACGCGATTTAAGGTTACCTGAAAACATGCAAACCCACGATGAATACGGCGATTTTAAGGTATTGATTAAAAAACAGGGATTAATATACCCCTATACTTATGGTACACATCCTTTTGATTATGTAGGCTGGGATGGCTACCATTATCCTTACGCTTTCTCGATCCACGATTTTGAGCCGATAACCGGCCGCTTACACCAACCCCCTCCGGTACACCAAACTTTTGAAGGGCACAATTTTGTAGTCTGCTCTTTTGTGCCGCGCAAATATGATTACCATCCCGATTCTATCCCCGCGCCTTATAACCATAGCAATGTAGATAGTGATGAAGTACTTTATTATGTTGACGGTGACTTTATGAGTCGCAAAAATGTGGTTAAAGGACAAATTACTTTACACCCTGGCGGTATCCCACATGGACCACACCCGGGAACCGTAGAAAAATCAATCGGGAAAGAAAAAACAGATGAACTGGCCGTGATGATCGACCCTTTTAAACCTTTAATGCTTACGCAGGATGCATTGGATATTGAGGATGAGAATTACCATAAAAGCTGGCAGATTAACGTAGAATAAATGAGTCGGAAGTCCGGAGACCGGTGTCAGAAGATAAAGTGCAAAGGAAATAGACGGTGGCATCCAACATTTAAACTTTACAACATTCAACCTTAAAACATTTAAAAACAACATATCACATCCGACTTCGGACCTCCGACCTCGGACTTAAATAACAACAAACAAATGGAAACACAAACATTCGCAGAAAAGATAGCTAAGGCACCAGATTTTTTGCCAATTAACGGAACAGATTATATTGAATTTTACGTGGGTAATGCCAAGCAGGCCGCTCATTATTATAAAACGGCATTTGGTTTTCAAAGTTTGGCCTACGCCGGACCAGAAACTGGTGTGCGCGACCGCTCATCTTACGTATTACAGCAGGGAAAAATCAGGTTGATTTTAACCACGGCATTAAAATCTGATCATCCGATTTCAGAGCATGTAAAAAAACACGGCGATGGGGTAAAAGTATTGGCCCTATGGGTTGATGATGCTTACAGCGCGTTTGAAGAAACTACAAAACGTGGCGCTAAACCATACATGGAGCCTAAAACTTTAACAGATGAACATGGTGAAGTTAAAATGAGTGGTATATACACTTATGGCGAAACGGTGCACATGTTTATTGAGCGTAAAAACTATACCGGAACTTTTATGCCAGGTTACCGTGTTTGGGAAAGCGATTATCAGCCAGCTGATGCGGGTCTTTTATATATCGACCACTGTGTGGGTAATGTGGGATGGAACCGTATGAATGAAGCTGTACAATGGTATGAGGATGTAATGGGTTTTGTAAACATCCTTTCTTTTGACGATAAACAGATCAACACCGAATATTCGGCTTTAATGAGCAAGGTGATGAGTAATGGCAATGGCTTTTCAAAATTCCCGATCAACGAACCTGCTGAAGGTAAAAAGAAATCGCAGATTGAAGAATACCTTGAATATTATGAAGGTGAAGGCGTTCAACATATTGCTGTGGCTACAAAAGATATTGTAAAAACCGTTAGAGAGCTAAAATCGCGTGGTGTAGAATTTTTAAGTGCTCCACCGGAAGCCTATTATGATATGATGCCACAACGTGTGGGTAAAATTGACGAAGAAATATCGTTATTGGAGAGCCTGGGCATTTTGGTTGATTGTGATGAAGAAGGTTACCTTTTACAGATTTTCACCAAGCCAGTTGAAGACCGCCCTACCCTTTTCTTTGAGATTATTCAGCGTAAAGGTGCACAGAGTTTTGGCGCGGGTAACTTTAAAGCATTATTCGAATCGTTAGAGCGTGAGCAGGAATTAAGAGGCAACTTATAATATTATTATTAACTAAACTTAGGGCAATCAGTAATCTGGTTGCCTTTTTTTATTTACTCATTTTTAGGTATGTGTTTAGCGAAAAAAATGATTAAATTTAGTTACACACAAATATTTAAACCTTAATTATGATGAGAACAAAATTCACCCTGGTTTTATTACTGGCTGCATCATTCAGTGGCTTCGCACAAGCTAAGGCCGAAATTGTTAAAAACATCAATCAACTACTGGCAAAAGCCATCGGCGGAACCAACATTACTTTGCATAATGGTACGGAAACAGCATTTACCATTACAGCAAATTCATTTTCAATTGATGAGGAAATGAATTTCGGGGTTTTTACAATGGGAAAAACATTTGCCAGTTCAGATCGTGCCAAAGAAGAAACCAGCACCAAATCTCAAATACAGACCTGGAACGGGTTCAAGGTTAGTTCTGAACAAAAAGACTCAAAAATTAAATCAGTTTATCCGGTTTTTAGTAAACGGGATGAAGAGCCTGATAATGATAAAAATGGAATTAAATATTATTGTTTAGCAGGTGATGAGGAGAAATTGATAGCTGCGTTGACACAGCTGCAGGGACTTTATAAGAGAAAATAGTTTTCTATTAATACCGTCATTTCGAGCGAACCCGATAGCTATCGGGTGCAAAGAAGCCGAGATGACGTTTTTTTTATTTAGCTCGTCATTCGAGCGCAGGCGGGAATCTTAATGCTTATGAAACATAACATGCATTAAGATTCCCAACCTGACAGCTATCGGGTTGGGAATGACGAAACTTCTCTAAACTACAACACTTCCCCCAAATGTTTATAATTCGATTTTATCGTATCCAAAACCTCACTCATTTTTCCACCCAACATTAATTTGGCCATCGATTCGGTCATTCCTTTGATTTGCGCCCATTCTATTTTAGGTGGCATCGCTAAAGCATTTGGATTGGTCATAATATTTAACAATACAGGCCCTTCCTCACTTAACGCATGACTGATCGCGGTTTCAACTTCTTCGGGTTTAGAAACCGTAATTCCCTTAAAGCCCATGGCCTGCGCAACCAATGCAAAATCAGGATTGATCATATCCGTTTCATTATCAGGCAATCCATCAACTTCCATTTCTAATTTCACCATTCCTAAAGCCCTGTTGTTAAAAACAATCAGTTTTATAGGTAGGTTATATTGTTTAATGGTAGCCAGATCACCTAAAAGCATTGATAAACCGCCATCACCACAAAGCGCAATTACCTGCTGTTGTGGATGCGCCAATGCTGCACCAATGGCCATCGGCATTGCATTGGCCATAGAGCCATGGTTAAATGATCCCAGCATTTTTCGTTTACCTGTCCCGTCGATAAAACGTGCTCCCCAAACGCAGCACATTCCCGTATCTACCGTAAAAATGGCATCATTGGCTGCTAAACGATTAATGGTTTCGGCTACAAATTCGGGTTGGATTTTATTTTCTTCACCCTGATCTTTAACATAAACCTGTTGCTGTTCTTTCACTTTCTGATAAAATTCCAGTTGAGATTTTAAGAAACTATCATCTTTCTTTTCGGAGATGAGTGGTAATAAAGCTTTTATAGAATCACTAATACTTCCACATAAACCCATTGTAAGTTTCGCCCTTCTGCCCAAACGTTCCGGTTTTTCGTCAATCTGCACGATCTTATTTTTTACTGGCATGAAGTTTACATAAGGAAAATCTGTCCCTAATAAAAGTACCACATCGGCCTCGTGCATGGCATGGTAACCAGATGGCTGGCCCAAAAGCCCCGTCATGCCTACTTCATAAGGATTATTATACTGAATCCCCATTTTACCACGGAAAGAAAATCCAACGGGCGCTTTTAATTTGGCAGCAAGCGCCACCACTTCATCATGTGCATCGGCAGCGCCTATCCCACAATAAAGCATAATTTTCTTTTCACCGTTGAGTAAGGTAGACAGCTCATTTAATTCCAGATCAGATGGGCGGATTACCGGTTTATTGTTGAAGAGTTGCATCGATGTAACACTTTCTACCGCATCCAGTTGTGCCACATCGCCCGGCAAACCAAATACGGCAACACCTTTTTTATGAATGGCATGCTGAACAGCCGTTTGAAACATTCTTGGTACCTGCTCGGCAGTGGTGGCCACCTGGTTATAATAGCTGCAATCGTCAAATAATTTAATGGTATTGGTTTCCTGAAAAAAGTCCATACCGAATTCGCCTGTTGGGATGGTTGATGCAATGGCAATTACCGGAACGTGAGAGCGGTGCGCATCGTAAAGGCCATTAATCAAATGTACGTGTCCTGGTCCGCAGCTGCCTGCACAACAGGCAATCCCATCAAGTTCGGCCTCGGCTGCTGCCGCAAAAGCACCAACTTCCTCATTCCGGACGTGGATCCACTTTATTTTGCCGTTTCTCCTTACTGCATCGTTAAAATAATTTAAACTGTCTCCGGTAACGGCATAAACTCTTTTTACACCAACCTCAACCAGCATTTCAACCAGTTGTTCTGCAACGTTTTTACTCATGAGGGTATTTTTTAATCAGGGATTTTATATACCTATTAAATAGCTGAAGCGCGGATATTGTTTTAACTGAAAAGCATAAAAGAAGCCAATCTGACCTGGCAAAGACTTTAGACTATTAATTGTAACATAAGTAAAGCGATATCTATAAGGTGAAGTTTTCTTCACTAAAACTTCATAAATGAAGTGCACCTTTGAAATAACAAAACACGAAGCGATTTCAATTTTGTTAAATTCTAAAAACTCATAATTAGTTTTTTAGTTTTCCGGTTACCCTTATCTGATACCTCATGTATTGCAAAATACATGAGGTTTTTTGTTAAATTAGATAACACATACCTACCTGATCTATTATGAAAAGTAAATGCATTGTAATTCTAATTTTAGCAATATGCTTATTTAATTTTGGCTTCAGCAAATCAAAACCGGCTGTTCCAGGCTATTTTTCAGAAAAAGAATTTAACAGCTTTTTCCCTCAGCGGAATAAAATTTACAGTTATGTTTCCTTTGCGAAAGCCGTTTCGGCCATGTCATTTATTAAAATCAAGATCGAAAAACGGGGCGAGTGGATTTATAAAATCACCAGAACAGATAAAAGGACCAACAAGGGCACTGTAATCAGGCAGGATAAAGATTGGAACGAAACCTGGGCAAAAGCAAAACCTTACAGCACTTCAACTATCGATTATGCTGATTTCTGCGCTTCAAAAGAAATTAATGTAAATAAAAAAGAACTCGCTGCTTTATTCGCTCATATTGCCCACGAAACCCGTAACGGGATCAACAATAAATATAACGACGGTTTAATGCTTAACCATGAGTTGGATACCAATGCCAATTATATTGCTGCAAACGTAACCTATCCAGCCGTTGCAGGTAAAAAATATTATGGCCGTGGTCCCATTCAATTGAGTTATAATAGCAATTATGGTTTTGCATCAGACTGTATTTTTGGTGATAAGAATATTTTACTCAAAAATCCAAATCTGGTAAGCACCAATGCGGTAACAGCCTTTGAAACGGCCATTTATTTTTGGATGACGCCACAGGATGCAAAACCATCTCCCCATGATGTAATCACTGAAAAATGGAAACCAACCGCTGCAGAACTGCAAAAAGGATATAAGGCAGGTTTCGGCATGACCATTAATATTGTTAACGGGGCTTTAGAATGTAATAAAGGAGCCGAAGTGCCAGCCATGAAGGACAGGATTGGCTTTTACCAATACTTTTTGAAAAAACTTAATATAACGGATGCCAACTGTAATTGTGATTGTGCGAAAATGGTGCCTTATCCGGGTTAAGAGGTTGAGTTTTTACAACTAAAGAACTCAAGTTTTAAAAACTTGACTTCTTTAACTATTCAGTACTTTCCTTTAGCATTTGGTATAAATCGGCTGCTCCGCCGTCAAATTTGGTTCCGTTTACATAAAATGATGGGGTTCCATTTACACCACTGCGCATACCACTGTCAAAATTATCTTCTATGATGGTTTTGATCTCTTCTGAAGCACTGTCTTTCTGAAACTGCTCTAAATCCAAGCCAATGGTTTCGGCCAATTCATCAAATAGTTCAGCATTTAAGCGGTACTGGTTATCATAGAGTGCATCATGCATTTCCCAAAACTTACCCTGTAATGCAGCAGCTTCGGCGGCAATGGCTGCCGGAAAAGCATATTCGTGTGCATTGGCCAAAGGGAAATGACGGAAAACAAATCTGATCTGATGACCAAAAGTTTCTTCAATTTCTTTCATGATGGGATAAGCATCTCCACAGTATGGACACTGGTAATCGCCAAACTCCACAATGGTAATACTTGCCGAATCATCACCTTGAATATGATCCTGACTGTTTATTTCGGGTTTTAATGTGCTCATCGCTTATTTCTTACTTAATTCTTCCAATGCATCCAAAATACCATCGGCACCAGGGTTAACGGCTACAGGTGATAAATAACTCCAGGCAATTTTTCCTTCTTTATCAATTACGAAAAGTGCTCTTTTGCTCTCTCCAACTTCTTCATCGTACACACCATAAGCTTTAGAAACTGCTCCTTTTGGTTCAAAATCAGCCAGTAGCGGAAAATGCAGTTTTCTGTTTTCTTCGAAAGCGAGGTGGCACCAAACGCTATCAACCGAAACCCCCAAAATCTGCGCATCGTATTTGCTGAAATATTTGAGCATCTCGTTATAAAGGGCCATCTGGTCGCTGCAAACCGGACTCCAGTCTGCCGGATAAAAAGCCAGGATAACATTTTTACCTTTAAAATCTTTAAGTTTTATTTTTTGATCGGGAGTAGCATTCAATTCGAAATCTGGTGCTGTAGCGCCTTTTTCTAACATATTATCGAGTTTAAATTAAATCGTTTATTAATTAACAGTCTACCCTTACTGTTGTTTTTGCTTTGAAGCAAAAGCTTAGCCTAATTTTTGCCTTTTAATTAAATATGACTGTAGAACAGGATAAAATCCTTCATTCATATCGGCATCAATCAGATCAATTTTATATTGGGCACATTTTAAGGCAATTTGCTGGCGGTAACCGGAAACAGCTGCAGTATAATTTTCCTTTACCTGGTTGGTATGCACCTTTATCATATCGCCGGTTTCCATATCGATAAACTGGTACGGACGGTTTTCAAAATTAAAATCTACCTCTTTCGAATGGTCAGCCACATTAAAAACCACCACTTCGTGTTTGTTAAATTTTAAGTGCTGTAAAGCATCAAAAAACTGATCGGTTTTATCAGCACTGGTCTGCGTATTGAAGAGATCGCTGAAGATAATGACCAAAGAGCGTTTATGAATCAGTTCTGCCACCTGGTGCAGCGCCTCGCTTAAATTCGTTTGTGCATTTACTTTTGGTTTCTGCAACAGTTCTTCCAACTGGGTAAATAAATATTTCTGATGTACCGTAGTCGATTTTGCAGGAGAATTTAATAATATCTCATCGGTAAATAAGCTTAATCCAAAAGCATCACGTTGTTTCTTTAACAGGTACATTAAAGATGCGGTAGCCTGTATCGAGAAAATCAGTTTATTATTTTTCGGCTCCGGGAAATACATTGACGAGGAAACATCGATTACAAACTGGCAACGCAGGTTGGTTTCTTCTTCGAAACGTTTGCTGTAAAGCTTATCCGTTTTGGCATATAATTTCCAGTCGATATTTTTAACGTTATCGCCGTTATTGTATTGGCGGTGCTCAGCAAACTCTACTGAAAAGCCATGAAACGGACTTTTATGCAAACCCGTAATAAAACCTTCTACTACCTGCCGGGCAAGCAATTCTAAATTACCATAGCTTGTTTCGTTCTCATAGTTTGCAGCCTGCATATCGTAAAGCTAATAAAAGATTTATTAAAAAAATGAAAAATTAGCCAACACTTCCGAAGTTTCAAATTCGGGCGCAGAGCTATTGCAAACTGTAAATTCCAAACGGTTAATTGTTTTGGGCGTTCCCCAAGCTACGCAAGGGGCGGGCTTTGCAGGGCTGCGCTGCGCTCCGGTACCGATGAAAAATCGGCACCAAACCCTTACAATCCCTAACGCAAAACCTACCGCTTTAGAATAATAAAAAAGACCTCGCAGGTTTCGAAAACCTGCGAGGTCTGGATAACCCGATTATTCTACTACCCGTTATAAATAAACCCGATCGGAAGCGGTATCCAGATTTTTCATCTGGATTTAGCAAAGAGCGGGACTGAAAATCCCTATGAAAAACAGAACCACTCATTTCCAAAAAAATCCCAAACTCATTAAAGAATTCAGGATTAATATTTTAAAAGACCTCGCAGGTTTCGAAAACCTGCGAGGTCTGATTATCTTTTTGGATTTAATTATTTCTTCGCAATCCTATACAAATGTCCGTTATCGGTTACCGAATAAAGCGCTCCGTCTTTACCTTCTGCCATATCACGGAAACGTTCGCCTTTACCTTCCAGCAAGCGCTCTTCGCCAACAATTTTATCATCTTTAATAACCAAACGGATAATGTGCGAACCACCCAAACCGCCTACAAATAAATTGCCTTTCCATTCGGCTATGCTGTTGCTATTGTAAAAAGCAATACAACCAGGCGAGATACTTGGATTCCAGTAATAAACCGGCTGTTCCATTCCTTCTTTTTGTTGAATGCCATCGCCAACTTTTTTACCGCTGTATTCTGTCCCATAGGTAATAATTGGCCAGCCATAATTTTTACCTGGTTTAATAATGTTTACTTCATCGCCACCTTTAGGGCCAAATTCAGCTTCCCACAAATCACCTGTTGAAGGGTTAATGGCCAAACCATCCGGGTTACGTAATCCATAAGCATAAATTTCAGGTCGGGCATCGGTTTTACCTGCAAAGGGGCCATTGGCAACTGCGTTTCCATCAGTAGTAAGGTGTAGAATTTTACCAAGGGAAGAATTTAAATATTGTGCCTGTATCCTAATGTCGTTACCAGAGCGCTCACCTGTACTCACAAATAAATTACCGTTTTTATCAAATACAATGCGCGATCCATATTGAAGTTTGCCCGTATAAGCAGGTGTAGCCCTATAAATAATAGTCTGGTTTTCTATCGAAGTTTCGTTAGCAGCCAATTTACCTTTTGCAATGGCCAATAAAATGCCTTTATCCTGAGGTTCTGAATAAGCCCAGTAAATCATCCTGTTTTTGGCAAAGTTAGGATCTAAAGTTACATCCAGTAAACCACCCTGACCAGAAGGATCAACCTTTGGTAAACCAGTAATTTTTTTACTCAGTTTTCCATCTGGTGTAAGGATCACCATGGTGCCCTGTTTTTGTGTAATCAGGAAACCTCCGTTAGGAAGTACTGAAATTGCCCATGGGTTTTCCAACTTTTCGTTGATAACTGTAATATTCAGAAGGGTTTTGGTTTTTATGCCTGCGATTCTGGTTTGCCCAGCAAAGGCAGGTTTATAATCAGCTGAAGGTTCGTTGGTCTCAACAGGGTTTTGGGCCGATACACAGGCAATATTAGCACAGTTCAGGGCCAGGCCTGCCACTAAAATCCCTAGAGTTTTATTGCTAAATAAGTTAATAGACATGATTGTTAGTTTTTTATTAAAGAAACAAAATTATGTTTGCAATAAAAAACCCAAATCCTTTAATTGAACCTGGGTTTTAAATATGTTACAAGCCTTTAGGCTTTGATATTTTTGCTTGAAGCTTAAACTAAGCCAATTGCTTGTTTAATTTTTCTGCTAATACTGATTTTGGAACAGCACCAACTTGTTTGTCAACTACTTGTCCATCTTTAAAGTATAATAAAGCAGGGATGTTACGGATACCAAACTGCATCGAAATTTGAGGGTTGTTATCAACGTTTACTTTTCCAACTACCGCTTTACCATCATATTCTTTAGCGATTTCTTCTACAACTGGACCAACCATGCGACAAGGGCCACACCATTCTGCCCAAAAATCTACTAATACGGGTTTATCTGATTTTAATACAAGCTCCTCGAAGTTTGCATCTGTGATTTCTAATGCCATAATTATTTTTTTTATGTTCAAATATATGTATTCAATTGTAATGCCAACCCATCTGTAATGTCAATTTGACATTATTTTGGTAAAGCGGTGAACGCCAAGCGGACAGCAATAAGCGTTTGATAAACCCAAAACGCTAAGCGCCAAACACCAAACGCTAGTTTAGCTTATAATTTACAACATTCATTCCCATCAATTGTTCTAAGAACTTGTTATTGGGGTTTATTTTTAAATTTTTTGAAGGTAAATCGAGCATAATCTGCTTTTCGCTATCAAAAACGGCGAAGTTAAGTTGGCAGTTCTGTTGTTCAGAGTTTGCCTTATTGTCTGCTAATATGGCTTCAATTTCTTTCATCAATTGGTCGTTAACCCGCTCAATAGGTACCTGGATGGTTAAACTTTTCGCCAGTTTATCACGCAGTTCGGACATGAGGTTGATGGCTGTAATCTTAAACTCCCAATCGCCGGCTTTTCCAAAACGCTCGCCTACCCTTCCCCTGATCTGTAAGAAATATCCTTCGGTTAAAAACGACTTGAATTTTAAGAAATCTTCACCAAACAAGGCCATTTCGCTGGCATCCTCATAATCTTCGAAAACAAAAGTTCCGAAAGGTTTACCGGTTTTGGTAATGCGTTGTGATGCGGTTACTACCAAACCACCTACGCAAAGTTCACGGTTTTTGAGTTTTTCGAATTCGGCCAGTACCTCTTCGTTGTTATCGCCCATGCGCACCTTATTGATGATGCTGAGCTGCCTAACCCCATGGGTGCAGAATTTATCGAGTTCGAGTTTATAATTATCCAATGGGTGACCGGAAAGGAAAATCCCGATGGCATCTTTCTCATACTTCAACCTGTCCATTAAAGCCCACTCTGGCGAAACAGGCAAACTTGGCTCTAAAATCAGATCGGCTTTTGATCCACCGAATAAGGAAGCCTGGGATGTACTTTCGTTATTCTGGAAATCGTTGGCGTATTTAATAATTTTCTCAATGCCATTCATCTTATCGTTAGGGCCGATGTAAAAATACTGAGCCCTATGTCCGCCAAAGGCATCAAAAGCACCGCTGTACACGAAACTCTCATAAGCTTTTTTGTTTACAATACGGGTGTTAGATCGTTTTGCAAAATCGTAAACACTGGCGTAATGACCATTACCTGTACGTTCTTCGATAATACTTTCTACCGCTTTTTCGCCCACACCTTTTACAGCCGACATCCCAAAACGGACTTCGCCTTTGGCATTAACAGAGAATTTAAGATCCGATTCGTTTACATCCGGACCTAATACGGTAACACTCATCTGGCGGCATTCTTCCATAAAGAAAGCCACCTGTTTAATATCACTCATGTTATTGGAAAGTACCGCAGCCATATATTCGGCAGGGTAATGCGCCTTTAAATATGCGGTTTGATAAGCAATCCAGGCGTAACAGGTAGAGTGCGATTTGTTGAATGCGTAGGATGCAAATGCTTCCCAATCTTTCCATATTTTTTCTAAAGTTGTAGCATCGTGGCCTTTTTCTGCGGCCTGCTTTACAAATTTAGGTTTCATTTTATCCAGAACTTCTTTCTGTTTCTTACCCATCGCTTTACGCAGTACGTCGGCCTCACCTTTGGTAAATCCGGCCAGTTTCTGCGATAAAAGCATTACCTGCTCCTGGTAAACGGTAATACCATAAGTTTCTTTCAGGTATTCTTCACAGGCATCTAAATCGTATTTGATTTCTTCCTCACCATTTTTACGGCGCACGAAACTTGGGATATACTCCATCGGTCCCGGGCGGTACAAGGCGTTCATGGCAATTAAATCGTCGAAAACTGTAGGCTTAAGCTCCTTCATGTACTTCTGCATCCCCGGACTCTCATACTGGAAAATCCCGATGGTTTCGCCACGCTGGAAAAGCTCATAAGTCATCACATCATCAATCGGAAAATTATCCGGATTAAGATCGATGCCATGTCGTTTCTTTACCAGTTTTACAGTATCCTTAATCAGGGTTAAGGTTTTTAACCCCAGGAAGTCCATTTTTAATAAACCGGCGCTTTCTACAACGGAGTTATCAAACTGGGTAACATATAAATCAGAATCTTTGGCCACAGATACAGGAACGAAATTGGTAATATCGCTTGGGGTGATAATTACCCCGCAGGCATGGATACCCGTGTTCCTTAACGATCCTTCTAAAATCTGTGCCTGTTGTATGGTTTCGGCACTTAAATCTTTTAAGCCACCGAGGTTTTTCAACTCTACCACGCGCTCATATTCATCCGGGCGCAGCGCATCTTTTAAGCTCTTTTCATCGAGTGTAAAGATTTTGGCCAGCTTCATATTCGGAATCAGCTTGGCAATTTTATCGGCCTCGAAAAGTGGCAAATCCAATACACGGGCAGTATCCCTGATCGAAGATTTTGCCGCCATGGTTCCGTAGGTAATAATCTGCGCCACCTGGCTGGAACCGTATTTATTGATTACGTATTCCATTACGCGTCCACGCCCCTCATCATCAAAATCGATATCGATATCGGGCATGGATACACGATCGGGATTTAAGAAACGCTCAAAAAGGAGATCGTACTTAATCGGATCGATATTCGTAATCCACAGGCAGTAGGCAACCACCGAACCGGCAGCAGAACCACGCCCCGGACCTACAGAAACGTCTCTCCGGCGGGCTTCGGCTATAAAATCCTGTACAATCAGGAAATAACCCGGATAACCTGTTTTCTCAATCGTTTGTAATTCAAAATCCAAACGTTCGGTAACCTCAGGGGTTAACGTACCATAACGTTTTTTGGCACCCTCGTAAGTAAGGTGACGTAAAAATTTATTCTCTCCGCGTTTTCCACCATCGGCTTCATCTTCGGCAACCAAAAATTCTTCAGGGATATCGAATTTCGGTAAGAGTACCTCGCGGGCTAATTTGTAAATTTCAATCTTATCAAGAATTTCCTGAATATTCAGGATCGCCTCGGGCAGGTCGGCAAAAAGCGACTTCATTTCATCGCCCGATTTGAAATAGTATTCCTGGTTTGGCAAGCCATAACGGTAACCACGACCACGGCCAATCGGCGTAGCCTGTTTTTCGCCGTCTTTTACACAAAGTAAAATATCATGCGCGTTGGCATCTTTTTTATTAATGTAATAGGTGTTATTGGTTGCTATCAGTTTAACCGCATGTTTATTGGCCAGGGCAATTAAAGTTTCGTTTACACGATTTTCATCTTCCTGGTTATGGCGCATTACCTCTACATAAAAATCATCACCAAACTGGGCTTTCCACCAAAGTAAAGCCTCTTCTGCCTGATTTTCGCCCAGGTTTAATATTTTATTCGAAATCTCTCCCGAAAGATTTCCGGAAAGCACAATAATATCATCTTTATACTGCTCAATTACCTGCCTGTCGATACGCGGCACGTAGTAAAAGCCTTTGGTATAGGCTATAGACGACATTTTAGCCAGGTTATGGTAACCTTTTTTATTTTTTGCCAGCAATACCATCTGGTAACCATTATCTTTTACCGTACGGTCTAAATGGTTATTACAAACAAAAAACTCTACTCCAACAATGGGTGTCATTACCACCTCCGTAGGGCGCTCGCCAGCTTCAATTGCAGCAGCGTTTTTAGCTTCGGCAGCTTTGTTATGGTTTAAAACATTGTTAACAAAGTGGAAGGCCCCCATCATATTGGCATGATCGGTCATGGCTACCGCTGGCATTTTCTGCGCTGCTGCCGCTTTTACCAGATCAGGGATACTAATGGTACTTTGCAATACCGAAAACTGGGTGTGGTTATGCAGATGCACAAAAGTGGCTGCCGCAAGTTCTTGTTTATTGCCGGCAAGGGCTTGTTTAGAAATTCCGCTGCCTTCAGCTTTTTGCTGGCGCCTGCGGATCTCATCAGATGCGGCCTTTAAGTTGATGTGTTTTAAACCAACCCCTTCAATAGTACCAGGATTTACTTCCCTGAAACGCGGGAAATATTCAACATCAACAAGTAATTCTTCTTTTTTAAAAACCTCTCTTTTAACCAGCTCCAGGAAACAACGTGTAGTTGCTTCCACATCGGCAGTAGCATTGTGGGCTTCGTTAAACGGCGCACCAAACAAATAAGAATGTAATTCAGTTAAGGTTGGCAGTTTAAATTTACCACCCCTACCTCCAGGCAATTGTAAAAGCTGCGCGGTAACTTCGGTACAGGTATCTAAAACAGGCATTTCGGCCAGGCGGTTGGCTACACCAAAACGGTGAAACTCGCAACCCATAATGTTTACATCGAAGCCAACATTCTGGCCTACAATAAATTTGGCTTTGTTTAAAACTTCGTTAAACTTAGCCAGCATTTCATCAAAACCAATTCCCTGCTCGGCAGCCAGTTCAGTAGAAATACCGTGAATCCGTTCAGCATCGTAAGGAATATTAAATCCCTCTGGTTTAACCAGATAATCCTGATGTTCAACCAATCTCCCCATCTCATCGTGCAATTGCCAGGCAATTTGGATACAACGCGGCCAGTTATCCGTATCGGTAATGGGTGCATTGTAATTGCGGGGCAAACCCGTGGTTTCAGTATCAAAAATTAAGTACATATTGTGCGGCAAAGAATTAACCGTTGTAGAATAATAACGGTTCTTCAAAAATAAGGAATTTGAAGGCTGATGCTGTCATCATTTTATCAACAAAATATGGTGGAAAAGAAGAAAATATATTCCGTCATTGCAGACTGAAGCAAGGCTTTAGGCTCAAACTAAGTGATTAACTAGCTGCCAAGCTTTCATGCAATACCATTAACATTATTTATAAATGCGAAATATGAGGAACTATGCATTTCCATCCAGCTAGGCCAAAGCACCATATCTCCGTTCTACTTAAGTCCGGCCTAACAAATTTTTCGGGCTCCACAGCACCTGCCATCCTAATGGCTTTGAAAGAAAAATTTTCAGCCGGCATTTTTTGTTTCTTTTTGATGCCAAAAAGAAAGAGCCCTTCGGCGGCGGCGAGCCGAGGTAAGACTGTGCAGTTGGCAGAAAATAATCAACTGAATACGTTATTTATATTGATTTTTATACAACAAATTATTCCTCAGGTGATCAATATTATTTAGAAAAGCACGGTTCGGTGCCTTTAGGCTATGAAAGTCCCGCTATCCGCTTCAAAACCTTGGATCGTTCCTCACCTGCGGGTTTTACGCTGCTATCGGGTTTATTAAACAAAAGTCTTTTTTCCATGGGCTGTGTACCCATTGGCTATCATAATCAAAAATTTCGGTCTGTGAGGACACAGACCGTGGAGAAGGGGAAAAAACCTCGCAGGTTTTTAAACGGCTTTAGCCCTCAAAGAGGTCTTTAAAATTAATTAAACAACGAGTTAACCCTGCGAGGTTTAAATCAATCCTTTTAAAGTCTCTAACAAAATTTTTGCGGCCTCTTCTGATGAGCCTGGGTTTTGTCCGGTAATAAGTAAACCATCCTTTTTTACATAAGAACCCCAATCGGCACCTTTACTGTAATGGCCACCAAGTTTTTTAAACTCATCTTCCAATAAAAAAGGCACTACATCGGTTAATTTAACCGCTTCTTCTTCCGAATTCGAAAATCCGGTTACGGCTTTACCTTTTACTAAAGGATCGCCATTTTGATCTTTAACTTTAATTAATACACCTGGCGCATGACATACGAAAGCCACTGGTTTTTCAGCATTATAAAATGCTTCAATAAGCGAAATAGATTTTTCATCATTTGCCAAATCCCATAACGGTCCATGACCACCTGGGTAAAAAACGGCATCGTAATCCTCTTCGTTCACCGTATTCAGTTGAACCGTATTCGCAAGAATTTTCTGCAAACTTTCATCAGCTTTAAATCTTTTAGTTGCTTCAGTCTGTGCATCAGGCGCATCGCTTTTAGGATCGATAGGTGGCTGCCCTCCTTTTGGAGAAGCTAATGTGATCTCTACTCCTGCATCTGCCATTAAATAATATGGCGCTGCAAATTCTTCAATCCAAAAACCTGTTTTTTCACCAGTATTTCCCAACTCACTATGGGATGTTAAAACCATTAATATTTTCATTATGATATTTTTTTATTTTTATTTACTAAACTAATAGAACTATTATATTCTTCACTGCGTTCAGCATGACAAGAACCATCAACTGAGAACCGCCAACTGAAAACTGTTTAAAAGTGCTCCTGGCTCACCAAATCACTCACTTCATATCCTTTCTGCCTGCACCTTTCTATAATATGCACCAGTAAATCGGCTTCCATTTTAGGTTCGCGGGCCATAATAAAGAGGTATTTTTCATCAGGATGCCCAACCACCACATAACTATAATCATCCGCCAGCTCTATAATCCAGTAACCGATTTTAAAAGGCCACAAAAACTGAGCTTTCATATCACCATCGGCTTTTTCATCATCAAAAAACAGTTTAGAGGTAATCGATTTTTCTTCAGGTTTTCCATCCTTATGGTAGGTAGTGTACACATCAAAGTGATCATCGTCCGCCAAAGTATAAGTCTCGGTAGTTTGCTTCCAATGTTTATCCATTAAGGTGGGTATAGAATATAATGAATACCATTTACCCTCAAAGGCTTTATAATCGATATTCGAGATCGGCTTGTTTTCCATTACAATAGGTTTTAATCAATAACCAACAGATCAGAAATAAAGTTTTAATTATAATAAACCAAGGTTTGCCTGCCACCATCAATTGTTTGCTGTACAGTGTTATATATTACACCGGGCGTAGTAAAAGAGCTATCCTTCAGCTAACGCATACAAAGCGCACAGGACAGAACCATAATTGCAATTATGCGCTGTCAATCGAATTTCCTGGTTTTTGAAACAAACCGCAGTTGTTTTCCATAAAGACGATCTACATCGGCATAAAACCTGAATTTCCATTCCTTGCCATATCGTTGTACCAAAATATCTTCGGTTTTACGGTTATTAATCTCTACACTATCTCTAAACGTATCAGAAACCATACATCCGGCTACCGTTTTAAATTTAAAACCATATTGCTTAGCGATAACCATTTCGGCCTCTTGTCTTTCGAAATCAGGCAGCCCATATACAAGCATAATAAGTTCGTGATGATGATCTGTCACCTCTTTCTTTTTCGGGTTTTACAACCAGGTATATAAAAAATCAACGATATTAAAAAAAGCACTCTCATAAACGGGATTTTATACAAGATGCGGGATGTTTTTATTTCCATAAATATAATTGAGTTTTGAAAAGCATTTTTAAACCTTATATTTATTTCTACCTTCGATGGATATTTAACGAAACGCAAACCATTAAAAATATAATATATGAAAGTAACGGTTGTTGGCGCAGGCGCAGTTGGTGCCACTTGTGCAGATAATATTGCCCGCAAAGAATTGGCGAACGAACTTGTTTTATTGGATATTAAAGAAGGTTTTGCCGAAGGTAAAGCAATCGACATGATGCAAACGGCTACCCTTTTGGGCTTCGATACCAAAATTACAGGGGTAACTGCCGATTACAGCAAAACCGCTGGTTCGGATGTAGTGGTTATTACTTCGGGTTTGCCGCGTAAACCGGGGATGACCCGCGAAGAACTGATCGGTATTAATGCAGGTATTGTTAAAGGCGTTGCCGAAAATATTTTAAAATTCTCTCCGGAGGCGATATTCATTGTGATCAGTAACCCGATGGATACCATGACCTATCTCGCTTTAAAATCACTGGGCTTACCCAAAAACCGCATTATCGGTATGGGCGGAACCTTAGATAGCTCACGTTTCAAATTTTATTTATCACAAGCTTTAAACTGCAACCCGAACGATTTACAGGGTTTTGTAATTGGCGGTCATGGCGATACTACCATGATTCCGTTAACCCGTTTAGCTACTTATCAAAGTTTACCGGTAAGCAATTTACTGGATAAAGCTACCCTTGATAAAGTTGCTGCAGATACCATGGTGGGTGGTGCAACTTTAACCGGATTGATCGGAACATCTGCCTGGTACGCACCAGGAGCAGCCGGAGCAGCATTGGTTGAAGCCATATTACGTGATGAGAAAAAACTATTTACCTGCTGCGTTTCGCTTGAAGGCGAGTACGGACAGGAAGATATATGTTTAGGTGTTCCTGTAATTATTGGCCGCAGCGGCTGGGAAAAAATCATCGATTTTAAATTAACCGATGAGGAGCAGGCAGCATTTAACAAAAGCGCCGATGCAGTGAGGAACATGAACAGCGTACTGGCAGAAATGAAACTGGTTTAACATCATTCTGAAAATTAGCTTTTAGCGAAAACAATAAATTACAAGAATAGCCTTCCTCGATTCGTCATTCCCAACTCGATTGGGAATCTTAAAGCCTATTGCATTAAGATTCCCGCGTGCGTGGGAATGACGATTGTCCTTTTACATTCATCTATTTATGATGATCTATAAGCAGCTTCTTACCTAAGCATGAAAGCACACAAAAAATAATGAGATCAATTTCAATCCCGCTTAAACTGATAAATTTACAGGACGACGGCTTCCACCTTTTGCTGGAGGTTGTTGTTTTTAAAGAAAAACATCTTGTTGTGCTGGATACCGGTGCATCGCGGAGTGTGTTCGATAAATCTTTAATTGAGCAGCACCTTTCCGAAACACTGCAGGTATCAGACGAGATTAACGCGGCCACCCTTTTTACCACCACAACCACCATCCAGGCCACTATACCTGAAGTAAAAATTGGCTCTTTAAAAATCAAGGCATACGAAACGGTAGCTTTCGATCTTCAATCGGTTAGCGATACTTACCAACAGTTTGGTCATCCGCCCATTATGGGCATTATTGGTGGTGATATTTTAATGCAGTATAAAGCTGTGATCAATTACGATAAAATGGTTTTAAGGCTTTATAAGTAACTAATGATAAAAAACGACATCATTAACAGGACCGACATTATCTTTTTAGTGGATACGTTTTACAAAAATGTTGCGCTTAACCAAACCATCGGCCCGATATTTACCGAGGTTGCCAAAATAGACTGGGCGCACCACCTGCCAAAGATGTACGATTTTTGGGAAAGCATCCTTTTTGGCAAAGCCACATACAAAGGCAACCCGATGCTGGTCCATTTTGCATTGAATGATAAAACATCTCTACAAACCGCAGAATTTGAAACCTGGAAAACGATCTTCTTTAATAATGTTGATGATCTTTTTGAAGGCGAAAATGCAGATATGATTAAACAAAAAGCGCAGTCAATTGCCGATTTGATGCATTTTAAAATCAATTCTCCGCAGCCGAAAATTAAAATCGTTTAAGAAAATTTTACTTTGATTTACCCTGGTTTCTTTATAAATTTAAGTAACCAAACTTAAATCAATTATGAAATTCCTGAAAATCTTTGTTGGCATCATTGTCGTTTTGGCAATAATCATTATTGTAGGTAGTTTTTTGTTGCCCAAAAGCTACTCTGTTAATCGGACAATAACGATTAATGCTCCAGATAGCGTAATCTATAAAAACATTGCCGATTATAATGAATTTTATAAATGGAATGCGTGGTCTAAATTGGACCCACAAGCTAAGGTAACCATTACAGGAAATATTGCTCAACCTGGCCACCTATACCAATGGAATGGAGAAAAAAGTGGCAACGGACAAATGAAAATCAATACGGTTGAAATCAATAAAATGGTTGATATGGAATTGAAATTCATCAAACCTATGGAAAGTGTTGCAGATACCCGTTTCGATATTGAAAAAGAAACTAATGGAAATAAAGTAATATGGACCATGAGTGGTGAAAGTAAAGGAATAATAAATAAATGGTTTTGTTTATTTATGGACAAAATGATCGGAAAAGATTTTGAAGATGGATTGAAGTCTTTAAAGGAAAAATCGGAGAAAGGGGTTTAGAAATTTTAGCCTCAGTTTATAAAGGATTGTCAATCTGAGCGGAGTCAAAGACTTATGAGCCAAATACCTTTTATTTTTTAGCCACGGATTTACGAAAAACACGGCGTATTTTTAAAGAAATATTTATCATGCTGAGCGGATCCCTGGTAAATCTATAGTCCGAAAGACGGCTGTCCGAAGTCTGTGGTTTAAGTGCAGAAAATATTATGTATCTCCGATGCGGGCGTCATTTCGAGCGGACCCGATAGCTATCGGATGCAACACAGTCGGTATGACATCCACTCTATAAACTTTACGTCCCCTTTGCCTTTCCTCTATTACCTCTGTGGTTAAAAACATAATCTGCCTCTCAAAGAGAGGCTTTTTTTTGCTTCAATTGATGGTCAATCAAACAATTATGTCGGCTTTGGGTTAAAAAAGTATTAAAAGTCGCCTAACCATCAATTAAGATTTTGTAATTCGCTATTTTTTAGATTACTTGCTGACAAATGAATTTATTACTTGTAGAAGATGAACCGAGTGTGGTTTCCGTAATTTCGAGGGGTCTGAGCGATGAGGGCTTTACCGTGAGTATTGCTCCTGATGGCTTGATCGGAAAACAGATGGCTATGGAAAATCAGTTCGACCTGATTATCCTCGACATCATGCTACCCGGAATAAATGGATTGGAACTTTGCAAAATCATTAAAGAGCAGAAACCCAATACCCCCATTATCATGCTTACGGCATTGGGTACAACCGAAAATGTAGTTAACGGACTGGATAATGGCGCTGATGATTATTTGATTAAACCTTTTAAATTCGCCGAACTTTTTGCACGTATCAGAATGTTGTTAAGGCGTTATCATGGCGTGGTTTCTCAGGATCAGATCATTACCATAGCCGATCTTCAGATCAATTTAAGTGCTAAAACCGTAAAAAGGAACCAGCAGGAAATTATCCTAACCGCAACAGAATACCGCCTGCTCGAATACATGGCCAAAAACAAGTCAAAAATTTTATCGCGGATTGATATTCTTGAAAATGTTTGGGACATCGATTTTAACCTGGGCACTAATGTGGTTGATGTGTATGTAAATTACCTCCGCAAAAAAATAGATAAAAATGCAGATCAGAAACTCATTCATACTGCGGTAGGTTTAGGTTATATCTTGAAGGAAAAATAGATGAAGATCGCCAAAAAAATCACTTTACTTTTTGCCATTTTATCGGCTGTGATCATTTCATTGTTAAGTGGTTTTGTTTGGTATTTCTCCAATGAGTTTGCTTTTGAAGATTTTTACAAACGTTTAGAGGCCAGGGTTAACATTGCAGCACAGATTAAACTCTACGAAGATGGCAACAATAGCGCTTATGCAAAATTGCGTAACCAATATCTTGAACGCCTACCCTCTGAAAAGGAATATATTGTGCTTGCCGGCGAGGCCACTACCAAGGTAGACCCAGAATTGCCGGCCAGCTTTTACAACCGCATAAAGGCTGGATATATGGCCCGTTACAGGGTAGAAAATCATTTCTATGCCGGAAAGTTTTTTAAAAGTTCCGATACCGGCTATATTGTTGTGGTTTCTGCCAATGATCCTTTTGGCTTCCGCGAGTTAAAAGACCTGCAAAGAATCCTCATTATCGGTTTTTTCCTTTCTGTTATCCTGTCATTTGTTGTAGGCTGGAAATTCTCCAACTATATGTTAATGCCGCTCCGGAACATCATTAAAAGTGTAAAAAGGATCAAAGCAGAGAATCTACACCTTCGATTGGATGTTAAAAACGGAAACGATGAGATGTCGCAACTGGCCCAAACCTTTAACAACATGCTTAACCGATTAGAAACGGCTTTCGAAACACAGAATAATTTCATCAGCAATGCTTCCCACGAGCTGAGAACACCATTAACCATTATTAGTGGTGAAGTAGAACTGGCGATGAAAACCATCAATGATCAGCAGAAACAAGAGAAGGCTTTATCAAAAATTAAAGACGAGGCCGAAAGACTCGAACATATTTTAACCAGCTTATTGGGATTGGCTCAATCGGGCTTTAACGGTAAAAACCAACCATGGGAAGAAGTTCGGATGGATGAACTGTTGTGGGAGATTAAAGATTCTGTTAATCAGGTGCACCCCAACAGCAAAATTGAGATCGATTTTAGCAAACTTCCTGACAATGAAGAATTGCTTTCGTTAAGGGTGAATAAAAATCTGATCAAACTGGCCATTACCAATATTGTAAGCAATGCCTGTAAATATTCAAACGAAAACCTGGTAAGCATCAGTATAGAAAGTAATGCCAACATGCTTTCTATCGCCGTAACCGACCGCGGAATCGGGATCCCACAAACCGATATCCAGCACATATTCGAGCCTTTTTACCGGGCATCAAACACCAACGATTTTAAGGGCTACGGTGTTGGTTTACCTTTATCTTTAAATATCATCCGCCTGCACCGCGGTAGTATAGCCATTAAATCGCAGGAAGGGGTTGGTACAGAGATTAAAGTTTTGTTGCCAACGATGGGTTGATTGGGTCATTAGTCATTAGTTCAATAGTCATTTGTTATTGGTTATTGGAATATCGTGCAAAGTGTTAATCGGTTAAATATTTAAACTTGTAACTGTAGATCAATCCCAGCAATATAACAATTCATCAATCAAGCAATCGAAACTATGCTTTCAACTTCCGCACAAATGAACTAATGGCTAATTAACCAATGAACTACCCAACTATTCTAAAAAGGAGTACACTCTAATCTCATTCTAATCTCGCTCTTATTTCGCTGTAATAACATCGCGCTAAACTTGTATAAATAATAGTTCAGTTCATTTAAACAAGATATAGCCATGAAAACAGTATTAATACCAACCGATTTTAAATTAGAAAGCATTAAAATCATCGATGCGCTTGTTCAGCACCAATCAAATGAAACCTTAAACATCATTTTTGTACACGCATTTAAATTATCAGATTCTATTACAGATATGTTAATGCTTAGTCGCCGCAGCCGCGATTACGAAAATGTTAGCGACGAATTTTACCAGGAGTTAAATAAAGCTAAGGCAAAATACCCTGGCCAGATCAATAATATATGCATTGAATATTTTTACGGAAGTACAGTAGCTGCTTTCAAAAATTTTATCGAAGCATTTGATGTATCCGGCATAGCCTACTTAAAAGCCTATTCCTTTACACCGATCAACAAATACAGTATCGATCCTAAATTCTTAACAGAACGGGCAGGTTGCGAAGTGATCCTGTTAAATACCTTAACAGTACACAGCAAAGAAAACCTGATCGACACAAAAATACAGGAGGCGCAATTGCAGGAAGCAAACGCTTAATTATTACACCTATAAAAATTTAATATCATGCTGTTACGAAATAATATTCCGCTCACTTATATATTCGGAAAGATCAAAAAAGAACTCCTATTTGTGATAGGTTATTCAGTAGGTATTGTGGTGTTATATGAGAATTTTCATGTTACCCGCATTTCAATACCTGTGGCGGTGCCAGCATTATTGGGAACCATTATCTCCCTTTTACTGGCCTTTCGTTCTAATCAGGCATACGATAGATGGTGGGAGGCGAGGATTCTTTGGGGCGCCATAGTTAACGATTCGAGAACCCTCTCCCGCCAGATATTGTCGTTCGTTGAAAACCCTTATGGATTGGATGAAATTGAGGAATTTAAAGCCCGTTTTATCAAACGACAGATTGCCTGGTGTTATGCCTTGAGTCAATCGCTTAGGGGTTTTAATGCCCGAAAAGGCCTTGAAGAATACCTTCACCCGGATGAAATCGCTTTTATCAAAAAACGTAAAAATGTAACCGCCACCATTTTAGAGTTACATGCAATGGATCTGAAAAAGGCGTTACAGGAAGGTTGGATCAATAAATACCAACAGATAGAAATTGATAAAACCATTACAGGTTTATGTAACCACATGGGTGGATCGGAAAGGATTAAAAACACCGTTTTCCCGGTTACATACAGCAAATACATCAACATGTCTATCCACTTGTTTATTGTATTGTTACCTTTTGGCCTGATCGAATATTTTGGCTACATGGAAGTACCTCTGGTGGTAGCCATTGCGGCATTCTTTTTACTGGTTGAAAAAATGGCCGTTCATCTTCAGGATCCGTTCGAAAACAAGCCTACAGATACGCCAACCACGACCATCTGCAGAACCATTGAACGGGATCTTTGCCAAATGCTCAATGACAATAAAATATATGAAGACAAGCCACAAACAGAACTGGCTCCGGTTGGGTCTTATTACATTTTGTAATAGCCCCTCTTCAAGATAAATCTCATTAATTTGAGGTGGTTAGTTAATGCCATTAGCTTTCTTTTTGGATAAAGAGAATCTGTGGACCAATAGTGTATAAATAAGACAAAAGCCATTCAAGTTCGAATGGCTTTGTTTTTACTGTGAGGTAAGATATTACTATCTGACTGTTATAAAAATAATCCGATGTTTATTTGTGTCAGTTGGGAACAACTAATACCACAGATATCTTACACTACATGTCAAGATGGAAATATCTTAAATAATAGGAATTAACCATATAGTAATTTATACTTGTCCTTTAATGATTTTGTTTCGCGTATACTTACCTTTGCTGTCTTGATAGCAGCATTAAAATAGAGCACGAATAGAATGATAGAAAGTGATAAAACTAATTGCTGTACACTAATAGAAGAAATGGTATACTCGGCTGGCACTTCGTTCATGGCAAAATTGGTCAGAAGTAAAATGTATCCTAAAAAAGGCAGAAAAGAAGTTCCAGAGTCAAAAGACACAAACTTCTTATAAACAGCGGGCTTAATGCTAGAAAATGTCGAAATTCCAAATACACAGAGCAGACCAATAACAAAAAATATATAAAAAATATTTGCTGTAATTAACTCTTGCATTTTGTAAATAGCAAATATTGAGAAACAAAGCACTAACACATATTTATATCCGAAAGCTGAGAAAAAAAATCTCCAAAATAAACGGCTGTATTTTGCGCGAATCGAATTGGTTATTCCATCTGCAAAGGCGCTGAATCCCATTACACCAAATGATTGATGCGTTTCAATTACCGCATCTTCAAACTTAAGCTCTCGATCTGCTTCCATTTTTTCTTCAACCGATGATGCCACATGGTCTAAAATCTCCAATTGAACATCAATATAATTAAAGCCTTTTTGCTGAATAAAAGACCTGATGTAGCTAAGTTGTTCTTTTGTTAAATTCATGTATATGCAATAATTATTTTAATTTAGTGTAAGATGGAAACATCTTAAACCGCTAGTACCTTATACCACAAGTTTATACTTATCCATTATATGCTTACTCTCTCTCATTCCAACCTTGGCCGTTTTAAGTGCAGCAATAAAATAAATAACAAATAAAGTGATCAGTACCGATACAATAAGAAAACTTCTGTTTAATGAGAAAATTTTTACTGCTGTAACGCTTTTATTAATCGCCATATTGGTAATAACTAAAAATGGGCCTAAAAACATTAAAAAGGAAACGGATGATTTATATGACATGTATTTTTTATAAATGGAATCCTTAAGATTATAAAGGAGTAAAAGCCCGACAACACCGAACATCCCAACAAGATATATCGTATAAAAATCATCATTGTTTACTATCTCCTGCAGTTTATAAACAATAAATCCTAGAAATAAAACCAGTATGATGTATTTGTAACCAAAATAGTTACGAAAGTTTTGCCAGAAAAATTTACTGTATTTTTTCTTTAATCCATCAACCACCGATTTTTGAATAACAGCAAAACCATCCGTTCCAAAAGCTTCGTGGGTTTCGGTTATCGCATCTTCAAAATTAAGATTTTGATCAGCATCCATTTTTTCTTCAACAGATGATGCCACATGGTCTAAAATCTCCATTTGAACATCAATATACTTAAAGCCTTTTTGCTGAATAAAAGACCTTATCTGTTCGAGTTGCTCTTTAATTAAATTCATACTTAAGCGATGAGTATTTTAATTTTTTGGTTGTAAAATTTCCTGAATGACCTTACATACATACTGGAGAAAAAGTATAAAGTAAGCAGTACGATTACTTTAGCACGCTGACTTAAACTAATTAAACTGTCATCACTAATAAACCAGTTAAAAACAAAGATTCCAATAAACAAACCAAACGTAGATAAAATGCCTAATGAATTGTCTAAAATCGAATATTTTTTACTTCTTGTTCTGCGGATCAATATTTGGCTGTACATATAAATGGTTACCAGGATAAAACAAGAAAATACAGCAATCATCATCGGTTTAGTATTAAAAGATGAGTTTGTACTACTCCAATAAATACATAAGCAAAGCATTAGATTTGCGAAATTACCTAATAAACCGGGCCATTTAAATGAATTTATAAGCTCCTCTAGAAAAAGTCTTGTGTATTTTTTATTAATTTGCTGCTGATAAAGTTGCTCTTGTTTTTTAATTTCATTAAAACTTCCAAAATCAGCATTAACGATCTCAGCAACAAGCTCAATACTGTAAGCCTCATCTTTATCTTCGAGTGCATTTACAATATGATCGTAAACCTCATTATAAGTTTCCCTGTATTGAGCCGCATCAAAAATATAATCCTTAATTTCCTGATGCTGTTGGGCTGTTAGTACCATTAAATTGCAGGTTTTAGGTTTAATAATAACTGCAACTGGGCAATAAAATCTTTGGCTTCCTGCAATTTATTTACTACTTCTTTCTCTCCATCTTTTGATAAGGAGTAATATTTTCTCACCCTGTTTTCTACCACTTCTGTCGTCGTTTCCAATAAACCCTCAGCTTCTAATTTATGTAATGCCGGATATAATGCACCCTCTTTTAACATTAGCTCGCCCTGGGTAATGGATTTCACTTTTTGAGTAATTTCATAGCCATACATTTTCTCATTTTCTGATAAAAGATTTAAGATAATGGTTTGTAATGTCCCTTTAAATAATTCATTATTTACTGCCATGAAGCAAATGTATAAAAAATTATATACATAATAAAATTATGTATATAAAATTTAAAGCTAATAATCTGAAAAACAAAAAACCCTCTTCAAGATTTTTAACTTGAAGAGGGTTATATATTCAGCTCTAGCCTATAAGCTTTCAGCTCAACTATGCATCTATCTTCGCATATTTTGCATTACGCTCAATAAATTCTCTACGTGGAGCAACTTCATCGCCCATTAACATTGAGAAAGTATGATCACACTCTGCAGCACTTTCGATAGTGGCCTGCAATAAAGTACGTGTTGCCGGGTTCAAAGTAGTTTCCCACAATTGTTCAGCATTCATCTCACCTAAACCTTTATAACGCTGGATATGTACACTATCTTCTTTACCTGCACCTTTTAAACGTTGTACAGCCGCATCGCGTTGCACATCATTCCAGCAATATTCGAATTCTTTACCTTTTTTAACCTGATAAAGTGGTGGCGAAGCAATATAAACATAACCTGCTTCGATTAATGCCCTCATGTAACGGTAGAAGAAGGTTAAAATCAACGTGGTAATGTGTGAACCGTCGATATCCGCATCCGTCATGATTACAATCTTGTGGTAACGCAGTTTAGTCATGTTTAACGCTTTGTTATCCTCTGGCGTACCAATACTTACCCCAATAGCCGTGAACATATTTTTGATCTCGTCGTTCTCGTAAATTTTGTGCTCCATCGCCTTCTCTACGTTCAGAATCTTACCTTTTAATGGTAAAATAGCCTGAATATTACGATCGCGACCTTGTTTAGCAGTACCACCTGCCGAGTCACCCTCTACCAGGTAAATCTCACATCTTTCCGGATCACTGTCTGAGCAATCGGCCAGTTTACCAGGTAAACCTGAACCGCCCATTACGCTCTTACGCTGTACCATTTCGCGGGCTTTACGGGCCGCTGCACGCGCTGTAGCTGCCAAGATTACCTTATTGATAATCATTTTGGCCTCCTTAGGGTTTTCTTCCAGGTAATTACCCAAAGCTTCACCTACTGCAATATCAACCGATCCCATTACCTCACTGTTACCCAGTTTAGTTTTGGTTTGCCCTTCAAATTGAGGCTCCTGTACTTTTACCGAAACTACGGCAGTTAAACCTTCCCTGAAATCATCACCGGTAATTTCCATTTTTACGTTCTTTAACAAACCTTCCTTATCGGCATAGTTTTTTAAAGTACGGGTTAATCCTCTACGGAAACCGGCAATGTGTGTACCACCCTCGTGAGTATTAATGTTATTTACATAAGAGTGCACATTTTCAGAATAACTATCGTTATACTGGAAAGCCAGCTCAACCGGAACACCATTTTTAATCCCTTCGATATAAATCGGCTCTGCCAAAATCGAAGTACGGGTATCATCTAAAAAGGCAACAAATTCTTTTAAACCACCTTCTGAATGGAAAGTTTCTGAAAAATAAGAACCGTCATCCAGTTTCTCACGCTCATCAGTTAACGTTAATTTAATCCCTTTATTTAAGAAAGATAACTCGCGCAAACGGCCGGCTAAAGTATCATATTTGTATTCGGTAGTTTGGGTAAAAATGGTATCATCCGGAGTGAATGTTACAATCGTACCACGTTTATCAGTAGTTCCAACTTCTTTAACATCATACTGTGGAACGCCAATTTTATACTCCTGCATCCAGATCTTACCTTCGCGGTGCACTTCTGCTTTTAAATCGGTAGATAATGCGTTAACGCAACTTACCCCTACACCATGCAAACCACCCGAAACCTTGTAAGTATCTTTATCAAATTTACCACCGGCGTGTAAAACCGTCATAACGATTTCAAGCGCCGATTTATTTTCTTTCGTGTTGATCCCGGTTGGAATACCACGTCCGTTATCTTCAACCCTGATCGAGTTACCTTCTAAAATACGAACGTCGATGGTATCTGCATGACCGGCCAAAGCCTCATCAATAGAGTTATCTACAACCTCGTAAACCAAATGGTGTAAACCTTTAACACCAGTATCACCTATATACATTGAAGGGCGCTTACGCACCGCTTCTAAACCTTCTAAAACCTGTATATTATCTGCCGAATAATTTGACTTTAAATCCTGTTCTTCGCTCATATTTTAATTAAAAACAATAAGTATCAAAAATACGGAAATTTTGGCATTTAAACTAATATGTGGATAAATTTTGAGCTGTTAAGAGATTGATGCAAAAGCCTCTCCCATTGGATTAAAAGGGGTTTGAAAAGCAAAACCTATGTTCCAATTCAGGTCTCCTCCCGCTTTCTGTTACTCCCGACTTTTCGTCGGGATTCATTTTGGATTTAATTGGCCGAAATAATGGTGAATATGAATGGATTATTCACCAAACGTTCGTCCGGAACGAAAAAACATTACATTTTTTTCTACCTGGGATACGTCCCATACGGGACGTATTTTTTATAAAACTAACAATTGTCCGTTGGGTAATTGCGTAGTGTCATTATGATAAGGTTTTTAACCACAGATGCACACAGATAAACACAGATTTTTAAATCTGTATACATCCTTTTTATCTCCCGAAAGATCTGGACAAGTTGTGATTAAATTACCTCCCCCGATATCGTCCTGTAGGGACGATTCTTAGGTAGCCAATTGTTAAATTGGTGTTTTCGTTCCGGAGGAACGTTTGGTGTTATAAAATTTGCTATTGCAGCCCTGCAACCCCAAATAGTAGCCCTGGCCATGCCACCTAAACCCGATGGAAGCGGGCATGAAATAAAGCGGACAGCGGGACGAACAGCCGTTTGAAATACAGGCTTTGCTTTTCAAATCACCTGTATCAGATTGAGCGGCTAACGCTAGGCGCTTAGCGTTGAGTAAATTAAAGGCTTTACGTAATTCGCCTAACGCAAAAGCACCATTGTATCGCGATACGCCTTTCTTTAAATTGCATATCAAAACTAATTTATATAAGTTTGCTAAAATTTATTAAACAATAATGGAAAGAAGAACCTTTAAAACCTTTGGTTTACTTGCAACAGCAACTTTAATAACTGCTTTCTCTGCATGCCAGAACAAAGACACTAAAACTACTGAAACTAAAAAAACAGAGACTACTGCAGCAGTTTCTCCAACTGAGAAAATTGTGTATGTAAACTCAGATTCGTTACTTACGAAATATGAATACTTTAAAGATCTTAAAGTGAAATTTGAAGGAAAGACCAAAAATGCACAGGCAGATATGCAGGCTAAAGGTCAGGCTTTTCAAAGAGAGGTTGCTCAGTACCAACAATCGGCTTCTACTTTATCTGCCGATCAACGTAAAAGTACTGAAGAGCGTTTAGCGCGTAAACAACAAGAATTACAAACTTATCAACAAAATGCAGGTGGCGCTTTACAAAATGAGCAGGCTACCGAAAACGAAAAATTGTATGATAAAGTTGCTCAATATTTAAAAGGTTATGCCAAAGAAAAAGGTTATAAAATGGTTTTAACTTACTCGAAAGGTAATAGCACTATTTTATTTGCTGATGAGAGTTTAGATGTAACATCTGAAGTAATTAAAGGCTTAAACGCTGAGTACAGCAAAAAATAAGCTAAAAAGATATTTAAACCAGAATGCCCCGCATAAATCGGGGCATTTTTTTTGTGCTGTTATTTTAGAATTTTAACAACAGAGGGATTAATTAGGATATAAATGGAGAATCAACATCAGGAATATATGCAGATGGCAATAGACCTATCTGTACAGAATGTAAGTGAAAGTATTGGTGGACCTTTTGGCGCTGTGGTGGTGAAAGATGGCAAATTGATTGCTAAATCGGCCAATAAAGTAACATCAACCAACGATCCAACTGCACATGCGGAAGTTTCGGCTATCAGGCTGGCCTGCACGGAACTGAATACATTCGATTTAAGCGGCTGTGTAATTTACACCAGTTGCGAGCCCTGCCCCATGTGCCTGGGTGCAATTTACTGGGCAAAAATTGACACCATTTATTATGCAAATACCAAGGTGGATGCCGAAAATATTGGTTTTAGCGATAAGTTTATTTATGAAGAGTTAGATAAACCGATGGAAAAAAGGAGCCTTCCGGTAATACAACTGATGCGGGATGAGGCTTTGTCGGCTTTTAAATTATGGGAAACTTCGGCAATGCGGGTAGATTATTAAACGAAAAAAGGTGCCGATAATTCAGCACCTTTTGTTGTTAAATTGAGGCGTTTATTTACTCGATTCTTTAGGAGCCAACAAACTGATCATCGAATCTATTTCTTTCACCACACCATCATCAGAGCCTGAGAAACCAACGGCTTTAAACCTGATATTTCCATCTCCATCGATTACAAATTTGGTAGGGATTCCATCCACTTTATAAGCACTTACCACATCAAATTTGGAGGGGTCTTTTGCATTTTTAGTATCGTAAAGCACGTTAAAATTATATTTCTTTTCGGCAATAAAATCGGTAACTACTTTTTCTCTATTTTCTTCATTTTGCCAGGTATTTACAAACAGGAATACCACATTTGGGTTAGCAGAATATTTTGCCATGGCTTTCTGCATACCCGGAAAAGAAGCTACACAAGGGCCGCACCAGGTTGCCCAATAATCTAAAATCACAATCTTTCCTTTTAAGCTGGCTAAACTTACTTTTTCGCCTTTAAGATTGGTTAAAGAAAACGCAGGTGCAGGGATACTGATCATTTTTTTGGTCCATTCTGCCCTTTCTTTCTCCAATGCTGCTTTTTCTAAGTTGGCGATATAGGTTTCGTAAGTCCCCTCTTTCTTTAAAGTGCTATAAAGTCTTTTAAAATCAGCTTTTAAAGAATCGGTGGCTTTACCGTCTTTGATTAATTTTTCTGCCTCTGTATAAGCTTTATCATTTTGCCCATCTTTAATCAGGTAGGTAACGTAACGGGTAGAAACATCGGGCGGAACACTTGCATACATACGTATGGCTTTCTCCTGTGTGGCCAATGCTTCTTTAAATTTACCCTGGTGATAAAGCAATAAAGCATAAGTATCAGCATACATGCCATAAGCACCATCTAAATATTTGAGGTAATCTTCTTTGCTTGTGTAATATTTTGGCATCTCATCATTTCTTGATGCTTCTATAAGCGCTAATGATTGCTTCGAAAGTTGCGCAGCCAAATCTACATTTTCTTTTTTCTCGGCAGCTGGCCAGGCAAAACTATTGTTGTATAGGCTTGCTCTTGTCATTTTATCGGTTACTTTCCCTGCATAAAGCTGAAATTTATCCAGATCCTTAGCCTTTACTGCACTATTTGCCAAAATGCCAAAAACAGCATTCAGCTTGCTAACATCAACTTTTTTGCTTTGATCGAGTTTAAATCTTGCGATTAATTCTTCGGCTTTTTGTACTTGTGCAGCAAAATCTTTTGTACCGTAAAGGGCATTCATCCCATCATTCCAGGCATAATTTCCGGTTGGATATTTTTTAAGCACAATGGCTTTAACCGAATCGGCCTGTGTTTTTTTCTTTAACAATGAATACAGCCCAATAACAGTACTCAAATCTTCTTCTTTAGGTTCTTTTAATTTAAATAAGGCCGAAATATTCTCGTTAATGAGCTTTGCTCCTTTATCTTTATCTGCTTTATACTCGAGCGAAAGGTATTGTTGCAGGTTTTTCTTTTTAAGTTCAGGCTTTAAGGCAAATGCCTGTTTATATAAAGTAACTGCTTTTTCAGGATCGATGGTAAGCCCGAGATAATAATTTCCGGCCAATCCGTATAAAAAAGCTTCGTTTAGATAGGCTTCAGCAGGTACTTTTCCACCTTTGGTAAATTCAAGCACGTAACCCGCAGGCGCTTCATCTTTCTGATCGCCGACCGAAAAAGCAAGTCCAACCACAGTAACGCTATCTGGAGTAGAAATTTCCCCTTTATAAATTGCCCCTTCTTTAACCAGCTCAATTTTGGTGTTTTTTGGATTGGTTTTCGAAAAAAAAGTATAACCCGTACATTTTACATCGGCCAGGTTTTCCAGATTGGTTCCTTTTGGATCGTAGGTAAATTTAACGGTACTTCCTGCCGCAGGTTGATCAGCAGAAAACTTTACCCCTTGAGCATTTGCCGCTCCCGCAGCCAACACCAGTAAACAGAACAATTTTAAGGTTTTCATAATGAAAGGATTAAGTTTTAATTAGGTAAACTAAATATATAGTTTATTTATCTTTTTTCATAGTTATTTTGTGTTAAATTTTAAGGAATAATTATTGTAGGATAATAAACATGACCTACGAACAAAAAATAAACAGTGAACTGGATTTCTGGAAATTTAAAATCTTACAAAAACCTTCGCTTTTGAGTAAGGTGACGGATAAAGTGCAGAAAAAAATAAACAGCTATATTCCAGATAAAGTTCATAATGCCATTACCACTGCGATTAAACAAATGGTGAAGGCTGTTCTTTTTGGTTCTACCTTTACCACGTCGAAACCCATTACCGATTTAACCTTATTACACCGTGAAGCATTGGTGAAGCAAAAAATTGATAATTACAAAAAAACAGGCGCTGCAGAAGGTGGAATTACCGGAGCGGGTGGTTTTTTAATGAGCCTGGCAGATTTCCCTTTATTGTTGGGTATTAAAATGAAGATGCTTTTTGATATTGCCGCGGTGTACGGATACGATGTGAAAGATTACCGCGAACGTTTATACATTTTACACGTTTTTCAACTGGCCTTTTCAAGCAAGGAAGAAAGTCAGAATGTGTTTATTAAAATGCAGAACTGGGATGATAAAGCTCACCAATTACCAACCAACATTGATGAATTCGATTGGCTTACCTTTCAACAGCAATACCGTGATTATATCGATTTGGCTAAACTAGCCCAGATGTTGCCTTTTGTTGGCGCAGCGGTAGGAGCGGTTGCCAATTATAAGTTGATCGAAAAACTTGGTAAGACTGCCATGATGAGTTATAGAATGAGACATTTTAGTCTTCAGTCTATAGTCTTGAGTCATGAGTCGACCAGCGATTTGCGACTTGAGAAAGGGAATTGAGTATTTTAGTTTTGAGTCTATAGTCATAAGTAGAACAGACTACCGACTTTGGACTCAAGACTTTGGACTAACAACTATTCCTCTTCAAACATTCCCCCAATCAGGTCATCCGTTTCGCGTCTGTCCTTCTTAGTCGGACGTCCGGTTCCCCTATCACGTTTTAAGCTTGGCGCGTGGAACATCGATTTAAAGGCATGGGTTTCTTCAACAGGTGTTAAATCCTTAAATTTTGTTAAGGCGGTAGGCGAATCGGTTCTGTTATACGAAAGTTCTACCACTTCAATGATTTTCTTCTCGATCCCTTTCGATACCTGATAAACATCGCCAACTTTTACAATGGCTGAAGGTTTAATATTCTGCCCTTTAAGTTTCACCCTTCCGGCTTTACAGGCATCCGTAGCAAGGCTCCGGGTTTTAAACAACCTGATCGCCCATAAATATTTATCTATCCTAAGTTTTTCTGTCTCTGTCATAAAGGTTCAAAAGTAAAGAATTGTTAAATTGTTTTATTGCTTTATTGTTAAATCATTCTCATCATTTTAAACCCGTTAAGGCCAGCAACCTGAACAATCGAACAATTCAACAATCTTTTGCATTAACCCAACTATAAAACAATTTAAACAATTAGCCCTTTAATAAACAAAAATTGATTTATTTTGCGTAAAATTTAAAAACATCATGTATTCAGATTTAAAGAAATTAATTGAAGCCGCCTGGGAAGACAGAACCCTTTTACAATATAGCAACTATTGCGAAGCCATCGAAACCGTAATTCAGGGTTTAGATAAAGGCGAAATCCGCGTTGCTGAACCAGTTTTAAACTCCTGGGGCATTAATGAATGGGTAAAAAAGGCGGTAATTTTATATTTCCCGATCCGTGAGATGAAGGAAATTAAAAGCGGTCCTTTTGTTTATCACGATAAAATGGAATTAAAAACTGACTATAAAGCAACTGGTGTACGTGTTGTGCCTATGGCAAGCGCACGTTACGGTTCGTTTTTAGCTAAAGGTGTAATCATGATGCCATCGTACGTAAATATCGGTGCCTACGTTGATGAAGGTACTATGGTTGATACCTGGGCTACCGTTGGTTCTTGCGCACAGATTGGTAAACGCGTTCACTTAAGTGGTGGTGTGGGTATTGGTGGTGTTTTAGAGCCTGTACAAGCTGCGCCGGTAATTATCGAAGATGATTGCTTTTTGGGTTCAAGAGCGATAGTTGTAGAGGGTGTTAAATTAGAGAAAGAAGTTGTTTTAGGTGCTAATGTGGTATTAACTGCATCAACTAAAATTATCGATGTTACTGGCCCAACCCCGGTAGAATATAAAGGTATTGTTCCGGCACGTTCGGTAGTAATTCCTGGCAGTTACACTAAAAAATTCCCTGCCGGCGAATTTCAGGTGCCTTGTGCATTAATTATCGGAAAACGTAAAGAAAGTACAGATAAGAAAACTTCACTTAACGACGCGTTGAGAGAAAATAATGTAGCCGTATAAAATTTGTTGAAAGGTTGGAATGTTCAAATATTGCAACATTCCAACCTGCAACTTTACAACAATGAAAATAGGATACGATGGCAAACGTGCCGCTAATAATTTAACCGGGTTGGGCAATTACAGCCGGTCTTTAATTGAGCATCTGGCAAACCAGTATCCCGAACACGAATACCTTGTTTATGCTCCAAAAGTAAAATCGGCCAAACAGATCGATGCCTTTCTTGAAAAAGAAAATATCAAACTTAAACTCCCTAAAAACGGCCCTTTTTTATGGAGAACTTTAAATATCCTTAAAGATTTAAATCAGGATGGTTGCCAGATTTTTCATGGGCTAAGTCACGAAATTCCATTAGCCATACAGCATACCAGGATTAAATCAATCGTTACCATACACGATCTGATTTTCCTTCGTTTTCCTCAATACTATAAATTCATCGACCGGAAATTATACGGGTGGAAAAGCAAATCGGCCTGTAAACGTGCCAATAAAATTATCGCCATCAGCGAGAAAACAAAAGAAGACATTATTGATTTATACTGGATCAGTGCTGAAAAAATTGAGGTGATTTACCAAAGTTGTGATGATAGTTTTAAAACCCCATTCGCTGCAGCAACATTAAGCCGCATAAAAGCAACCTATAAACTCCCTGAAAAATACATCCTGAATGTTGGCACCATTGAAGAGCGTAAGAATCTTAAATTAGCTGTACAGGCTTTAAAAGAGGTTAGCGAAGATTACAAACTCGTAGTGATAGGCAAACAAACGGCTTACTTTAAAACTGTAGAGAAAGAAATTGAAAAACTTGGTCTTAAGAACAGGATTATATTCTTAAAAAACATTCCTTTTTCCGATTTGCCAGGCATTTACCAATTAGCCAGTGTGTTTGTATATCCATCATTTTACGAAGGTTTTGGCATTCCCATCATTGAAGCTTTGTATTCAGAAGTTCCTGTAGTTGCGGCAACGGGTTCGTGCTTAGAGGAAGCCGGCGGACCAGATAGCTTATATGTTTCGCCAAATGATGCGAGCGGACTTGCAAAAGCCATTAATCAAATTCTGGAAAATCCTCAGCTGCAAGAAGAGATGAAGGAAAAAGGATTGGAATTTGTTCAAAAATTTAACAGTTCTCTTGTTACACAGCAGTTAATGGATTGCTATTTAACACTTTAATAAGTTATCTTTTATTCGCGTTCATCTCCTCTGAATGTGTAATTTACTCAGTTCGATTTATAGGAATTTAGTTTTTATATTTGAAAAGCAAGGTTGGTGCTGGTATTAATGTTAGTCCTGCCAATGCTGCAAGTCCTCATCCGATGAAGGATCGGATTGCGGGCTTTCCGCGAATGTCAGGTTTAGATTGGGGCAGACTGTAGCAATAATTAAGAAATAAAGCTAAAAAAGCAACAAAAGAGAAAGGGCCGGAATTTATTTAAAATTCAACGGCCCTCTTGTTATCTTAATTTAATATTTACAACTTATTTAGCAGCAGTAACATTTGGTGGATATTGCGCCAATATTTCTTTTACGCCGGTGTACAAACGTTGTTCTCTTTTATTAAAGTTATCGAGGTTAAAACCTGATCCCTGTCCGTGCCAGAATAAAATCTTTTTAGCCGGATCAAGAAAATCGATGATAATGGTACCATCAATATACTGGTTTACGTACGTTCCGCCGCCGCCCCAGCCACCTCGCCAGCCACCCCAGCCCCAACCCCAGCCACCATAGTAACCTGGGCCATAAACATCAGTTTTTTCTCTGGCAACCACAACTAAATTTACCAATAAATCAGGTTTGGCTGATTTGGTAAATCCTTTTGCATTCATTTCTGCTTCTACGGCAGCCAATAACCTGCGTTTATCAAGATTGTTCAGTTTAACCCGCTCAATACCTTTATCGTAAAAATTGTAAGTTTTGTAACCGCTTAAATCGACATTTTTATCATAATCTGATGCGGTGCGGAGTGTTGTACATCCTGCTAATGCCAATACCACTGTAAAAAGCATTAATAATTTTTGTGCTGTTCTCATTTTGTGCGTTGTTGTATAAATAACCTGACATAAATATAACGATTTTGGGAACCAAATGGCAAATCATTTAACATTTTTTACAATCAGATTGTTATCTGTAAAACGATTTCTATTTGATTATGTTTTGACGTTATATCACTCAGACTAAATATTTTACAATTGGATTAAATGTAAAAATCAATAAATTGGCGGATATTCCGACAAGATCTGTTTTACTGCCAGATTTATCCTTTCTTCCCTATTTTCATAATCATCAAAATTAAAGCCCGATCCTATTCCGTGCCACATAATGGCTTTGGTTTCGGGATTCAAAAAATCAATGATAATGGTACCAGACTGATATTGCTTGCTGCTGTTAAGCGGTCCAAACTGTGAATCTCTCCACTGGTACGAAGATGAAGCTGCATCCCATTGATAACCGCCTCCGCTATAACCCCAATCGGCCCTCGCTTTAATGCTACTCAAAACCGCTACATTGACTAAAAAATCTGGTCGGCCAGCTTTAGTAAAGCCTTTTTTGGCCATGGCAGTTTCAAGGGCATTTAACATCCTGGGCTTGTCGAGGTTGTTTAATTCCAAATGTTCAATTCCTTTTTCGTAGTAAGCATAGGATTTTAACTTAGAAAAATCGATTTTTTTGTCGTAATCTGATGCCGTAAGCACAGTAATACAACTGGTAAATGCCATTACAATAGTAAACAGCATACCCCATTTAAGTGTGTGTTTCATTTTATGTTTTATTTAATAACCTATTACTAAAATACTAGTTTATTATATTAAAACACATCAGTTGAGATAAATAAAAGATAAAGAATATGTTACGATTGTAAAAATTCCTTTATCCTTATTTATGAGTTTCAAATAGAAATATCTGACAGGGTAGGAAATAAACACTAAGATTATTTAACTTCCTCTTAATAAATTAACTTTGCAAAATGCTAAGAGACGAGATTAACAAAGCTTTTGAGGTATTAAAATCTGGTGGGGTGATCCTCTATCCTACAGATACCATTTGGGGAATAGGCTGCGATGCCACCAATCCTGAAGCCGTAGATAAAGTGCTTAAAATAAAAAACCGTCCGGCCGAAAAGAGCTTAATTGTTTTATTGGATGTAGACAGCAAACTGCAAAGTTATGTTGCCGAAATACCTGATGTGGCTTACGATCTGATCGAATATGCAGAAAACCCACTGACCATCATTTTTTCGGATGCCAAAAACCTGGCCCAAAATGTAATCAATGCAGATGGCAGTGTGGGCATCAGGATTGTTAAACACGATTTTTGCACTCCTTTAATTCAGCGTTTCCGGAAACCTATCGTATCAACCTCTGCAAATTTAAGCGGACAGCCTTCGCCAAAATTCTTTGATGATATTGATCCGGCTATTCTTGATGCAGTTGATTACGTAGTAGATTTTGAGCAGGAAAACCGAACCAGCAGAAAACCATCAACCATTATGAAACTTTCTCCAGGCGGGCAGTTTGAGTTTATCCGCAGATAAACCCCAACCCCTTGATGGGCTTTTAATTCCAGGCAGTCTTTACCGACCAAATGTTTTGCTTAATTTTGAACAATTGAATTACCCTTATATATGCAGTCTGATTTAAACGAAGGGAACCCCAAGTCCCCTTCAGGGGATTTAGGAGTTCACCTACAAAACCCTGTATTTAAAACCTTATCCACCATAGCAGATAAGAACAATACCGAAGCTTATGTAATCGGCGGCTTTGTGCGCGATTTATTTTTAAACCGCCCTCAAAAGATATTGATGTGGTGGTAGTAGGTAGCGGAATCGAATATGCGGAAGCTGTAGGCAGAAAATTAGGGACAAAAGTGGCTGTATTTAAAAACTTTGGTACGGCAAACATCAAATATCAGGATTTAGAGGTCGAGTTTGTAGGCGCCAGAAAAGAATCATACCGGTCAGATTCGCGCAAACCCATTGTTGAAGATGGCAGTTTAGAAGACGACCAGCTCCGCAGGGATTTTACCATTAATGCATTGGCGATCAATTTAAATGCAGCGCATTTTGGCGAACTTTTGGATCCTTTTGATGGCGTTAAAGATTTAGAAAATAAACTGATCCGTACCCCGCTCGATCCGGAAATTACTTTTTCGGATGATCCATTGCGCATGATGCGGGCCATCCGTTTTGCTTCACAGCTTAATTTCGATATTGATCCGGCAGCACTTCATGCTATTAAAACACAAAAACAACGCATCAGTATTGTATCAAAAGAACGTGTTACCGATGAGATGAATAAAATCATCTTATCTAAAAAACCATCGGTGGGTTTTAAACATCTTTTTGATACGGGCTTATTGCATTTAATTTTCCCTCAAATGGCACAGCTTTATGGTGTGGAGATCATTAAGGGAAAAGGCCATAAAGATAATTTCTACCATACTTTAGAGGTACTGGATAATATTTGTGCAGATACCGATGATTTATGGTTACGCTGGGCAGCCATTTTACACGATATTGCCAAACCGGCAACCAAACGATTTGAAGAAGGACACGGCTGGACCTTCCACGGACATGAAGACCGTGGTGCCCGCATGGTGCCCAAAATCTTTGCACAATTAAAGCTTCCTTTAAATGAAAAAATGAAATATGTGCAAAAACTGGTACAGCTTCATCTTCGTCCAATTGTGCTGGCCCAGGAAATTGTAACAGATTCTGCAGTGAGGCGGTTACTTTTTGATGCAGGCGAAGAAATTGAAAGCCTGATGTTACTTTGCAATGCCGATGTAACCACAAAAAACGAATACAAAAAAACAAAATACAGAAACAATTTTGAGCTGGTAAAGCAAAAGCTCAAGGATGTGGAAGAACGCGATAAAATCAGAAACTGGCAGCCCCCTATCTCTGGTAACGATATTATGGAGACTTTTGGACTTGAAGCGGGGAAAGAAGTCGGCATGATTAAAAATGCTATCCGCGAGGCTATACTAGAAGGTGAAATCACAAACGATTATCAGGAAGCATTTAATTTTATGCTCAATCAGGCAAAACAAATGGGATTAAATCCTGTTAATAAATAATTTAATTGCCCTAACTACAAAATTAACGTGCCTTTTATGGTGCATGATGTTTGTGGTAATTATAAATTAACTTTATTTTTACGGTTCCAAAATACAATAATGGCTATTTATAAATTTAGAATTACTTTCGAAGATTTTGATGATGTTGTGAGAGAGATCGACATTAAATCAAACCAGACATTTGAAGACCTGCACAAGGCTATCCACCGGTCTACAGGTTATAATGCCGAAAAATCTTCGTCTTTTTACGTAAGCACTGATAATTGGTTAAAAGGTGATGAAATTGCTTATTTACCAAGTGAACGTAAAAAAGATCGTGTAGTTTTAATGGAAAACTCTAAATTGAGTGGCTTTATTGAAGATCCGCACCAAAAGTTTTACTATATCTATAATTTTGACCGTCCGTACGATTTTCATGTTGAGCTTGTAAAAATAATTTTAGATGCCGATCCTAATATCGAATATCCATTTTTAGCCAAAAGCAGTGGCGAGGCTCCAAAAATTATGGAGCAGAACAGTCCACAAGCCGTTGATCCAAGAGGTGCCGCGGCAACTGCCAGCGAATTTGATTTTTTAAATGAAATGAACTTTGTGCCTGAAGACACCGACGAACTGGAAGCCATGGGCGAAATGGGCATTAATGAGAAAGAAAGAGACGAAGATGAGGAAAGTGAAGATGATGAATTCGGTGATGAATTTTCGGATAACGATAACTTTGATGACGATAGCCACAAAGATGATTACTAATCAGAAAAAAGATTTTTAAATTTTAAAAAGCTGTCAAATAAAATTGACAGCTTTTATTTTATACGAATGCCACTATGCTCCATAAAAAAAACTTAATCTCTATTGTTGGTCCTACGGCGATAGGCAAAACGGCTCTGGCCATTCAGATTGCACGGCATTTTGGTACAGAAATTATCTCTGCAGATTCACGCCAGTTTTTTAAGGAAATGGCCATCGGCACGGCAAAGCCCGATGCAGAGGAGTTAGCAGCAGCAAAACATCATTTTATAGATTCACATTCGGTATCGCAATTGTTCAGTACAGGTGACTTTGAAATAGAAGGTTTAAAAACCCTTGATGAGATCTTTCAAAAGCATGATGTGGCTATTATGGTTGGAGGTTCTGGCCTTTATGTAAACGCCTTAATAAATGGTTTGGATGAAATGCCCGATATCGATTTGTCAATCAGGGAAAAATTAAATAAACAATTTGAAGAAGAAGGTTTAGCTGTTATACAAAATCAACTGGCTGAATCAGATCCTGAATATTTTGCTAAGGTAGATCAGCAAAACCCGCAAAGAATGATCAGGGGCCTTGAAGTTTTTTTATCAACCGGACAAAAACTTTCTTCTATGTTATCGGCCACTAAAAAAGAAAGACCATTTAATATTATCAAAATTGGCCTCAATACGGATAGAACTGTTCTTTATAATAGAATTAACCTAAGGGTTGATCAAATGATTGCCAATGGATTATTGGAAGAAGTGAAATCTTTAACACCATTTAAACAGTATAATGCCTTAAATACGGTAGGTTACAGTGAAATTTTCGATTATTTTGATGGAAAGCTATCATTAGAGGAGGCCATAGCTGCCATTAAACAGAATACCCGTCGCTTTGCGAAACGGCAGCTTACCTGGTTCAGGAGAGATGAGGAGATTAATTGGTTTGAGCCTGATCAAGGCCAGGAAGTTATAAAGTTTGTAGCAAACAAAATAGACTGACTGGAAATAAAAAAGGAGTTCCGAAATTTCGGGACTCCTTTTTTAATGAATACTAAAACCTTATTTCGTATCTGGAAATTTCACTCCCCTATATTGTGTAATATCAATTGTTGGAACAGTAGAACCATATTTTGCATTAATTGCATCAATAAATACATTGGCAATTACGGCATTTCCGCGTGGGGTTAAATGGATACCATCTAAAGAGAATGCACCGCCCGTAATAAATGCTGCATTGATACCAACTCCCTGAAGATTGATTCCGGTTTTAACCTGATTAAAATAGCTGTAGGTATCAGCAATAGCCAATCCTTTACTTGTAGCTAAAGATTTAATGCTGCTGTTATAGCTGTTTACATAATCTTTAACCTTAATTACTTCATCTTTATCCAATACCCAGTTATTTGCAATCGGGTTTAATGGGTGTAAACCATAAGGAATAGCTCCTTGACCAAACAAACCAGCCGATTGGAAAGGCAAACGGATTAAATCTTCTGAAGTTGCTGCTCTTACTGCACCTGTACCAGTTTGGATGTAGATTGCTGCCGCTGCCGGGTTAATGGCTTTAGCTGCATTTAACAAAGCTGCAGGTGTAACTGTATTAAAATATGGTACAGCTGTTACATCAGGAATGGTTGCCACAATACCTTTCTGACCACCAGCAGTTAATGCATTTAATAAATTAGAATACAATGATGAAAAAGTTACTTTATCTGTTAAAACAGTGGTCGGATCGCCGGTAACGGTTACCGCACCATTGGTTGCATATCCCAAAACATCATTATTTCCTAACCAAAGCGAGAAAAAAGTATGGTTTCTGCCTTGTATAAACTGGAAGTAATTGGTTTTACCCACTTGTGCATCAGTTAATAAACGCTCAAAATATGGATTGGCAGCACTAAAAGTAAGTGTTGGATCGAAAGATAAATCGACACGCATACCAGGAATACCTAAATTTTGGATTTCGCCACTGTATTTATCTAAATGTTTGGCAGCATCTCTATATGCTAACTTATCAATTACTTGTGTTAATGTTGGGGTACCATTAACCAGCGCAGATAAGGTAAGATAACCTGAACCATTTGAACGATCATCAGTAAAAAACGGAGAGTTAAATGCCCCTCCACCCACTGAAGCCATTTTTGCAGCGAGTAAATTTGGATAAGCAACTTTTTGGCCTTCTAAATATAAACCTCCATCAGCAAAGCCAGAGGTTAATGAATTACCAACAGCAATGTATTTGCTAAAGTTAGCTTGTCCGGCAGTTGTACCTGCTGGTGTTTCAATTTCTGGTTTACAAGCCGCTGTAAAAAGAATGGCAGCAACAACGAAACTATTTAATATATATTTTTTCATTTGTAATTTCTCCTACCATTTATAAGTTAATGAAAGACCTGGTGCATAAACCAAAGTTTTAAAAGTACCATCTAAGCCCGTTTCGATGTTTTTCTGTTTACGTGATTTTACATCTTCAAAGAAAAAAGATGCATTCACCTCGAAATGACGGGTTGGTGTATAACCTAAACCTGCACTTAAGATATAACGATCAGCATCTGGTGCTTCAGGTGTTACGTAACCATCCTGAACCGGAGAAAAAGCATAACCAACACCGGCTCTTAATGCCAGTTTTTCTGAAGCCTGGTGGTTAATACCCAATTTAAATGATGAACCATCATGATAGTTACGCGCCGATTTTGTATCAGCCAAGGCTGAAGTATTTGTTGCATAATCAAAAGCCAGTTCTTTGTAAATATGCCACTGCACCCAACTTGCATCAAATGCTAAAACGGTACTTTTCGACAGCGGGATACCCACACCTAAACTGGTTGTTGCTGGTAAAGGCAGTTCAGCATTAAAGGTATTACCTGCCGGAAAAGAGGTCCTCAACGAATTTGGAACATCAAATTCTGCTGTACCACCATCTAACTTGGTGATTACTTTAGATTTATGTACGATGGCAAAAGATATATTACTTAATGTTTTAATGTATAAACCTGCATTCCATCCGTAACCTGTTCCAGTACCATCTAAGGTAACATGACCAGAACGTCCGTCAGGATAGTTTACCGGAAGTGCCCTTTGAAGGTTTACATCGCCATGGTTGTAAACAAAACCTGCTCCAATACCAATGCGGTCAGTAATTTTAATACTTAAAGTTGGCTGAAAATAAATGGCTTTCAAATTTAATGAGGTTAGCGCATATTTACCCGACCAGTTATCACCCCAATCTACCAAACCGCCAAAGGGTGTATAAACCCCTAAGCCTAGCTTCCACTTATTTGATTTTGGTCCCCAAACGGCATAAAACTCGAAAGGCGGAGCAATTTTGTTTTTTACATCTTCTGTAACATTCGAACCGCTTTGTTTAAAAGCTGATTTAAATAATAATGGGTTTACACCTGCGGAAACTGAGTTTTTCTCTAAGAAAGTTACTGCACCGGGATTGTAAAATACAGAAGCCTCATCTAAAGCCAATGCAGAACCTGCACCTGCCATACCAATTTGTTTCTGACCTTGTAAATTAACCTGGAAACCCTGCCCCAAAACCCAAAGTGGGGCAGAAAGTAATACGCTCAATAAAATTTTTTTCATTTATAAATGGTTATATCACAAATATATACTATGCTAACATAGTAAGCAAATATTTGTTTGTAAGAATTTTATGCGTTTTAGGCTTGAGCAGTTGGCCCACCGAAACCCATCGGAAAAGGTGGTTCTTCCTGTGCTTTAATCCGGCCGTTTACCGCCTCGAACTTCTGAATATTGTCTTCTAACGCTGACAATAAGCGTTTTGCATGTTCAGGTGTTAAAATAATTCTTGATTTTACTTTTGCTTTCGGTATTCCGGGCATTACACGAATAAAATCCAATACAAATTCGGTATTAGAGTGGGTAATAATGGCCAGGTTAGAAAAAATTCCTTCTGCAATTTCTTCTGATAACTCTATGTTTAGCTGATTTTCGTTTTGTTGTTCTTCCATAATAGTTCAAAAATAAAAAATTCCGCTGCTTAATGGCGGAATTAAAAATATAAAGTGCTAAATAAATAAACCCGAGCTGCAAACCGTTTCTTTACTTCTCCAAAAAATCAAGTTCAGCAATTGCCAGGGTCTTTTTATTTCCTGCAATAGTCGTTGCCTTTAACTGTACGTACCTTGTTGAAATTACACTCTTAAAATAATAGGTTCTTGGAGTGGGGTCATTAATCAGGTTACCAAATCCAAAAGTTTCAACATCTTTCCAGTTTTTACCGTCATTACTGGTTTGTAATACTCCCTTTTCTAACATTCCTCCGGCAAAATCGGCAGGTGGTGTATAAATAAAGCCTGTTAAATTATGGATATTGCCCATATCAACTGCCAGTTGAAGTTGGCCATCATCATTTGATAACCAATAAGTTTCTTTTTTTGCATCAATAGCCATGGCAGCATTATGATTTGATTTTTCGCTATCATTATTAAATGATTTCCAACCCGTTTTTACGATACCAAACATTTCGCTGGCTACTGGTCCTTTTTCTTTATTGGTGATGGCAATTGCTTTTATTTCCCCTTTGGTAATCTGTACCGGTGCGCTGTATTTCTTTGCTGAAGCATTGGGCGTACTTCCATCGGTGGTATAATAAATTTCAATTCCTTTATTAAGGTTGGCCGTAGCATTTTCACCATGCGGTTTCCAACCAAATTCATGTGTTTTTGGCGAAATGGTGGTTAAACCTTTTATGTCCCTTGCAAACTGCAATTGCGGTGGACGGGTGCGATAGTAATGTGCCGATATAGTAGCAATGGCTGGATTAGCCCTCGAGGATAAAACCGTTAAACGAAGCTTTGAGGTGGTTACCTCAGGGAAACGTAAAATGCGTTTATAGCCAATATTTGTTGCTTCAGCAATTTTTTGCCATTTGTTATCAATCCATGCTTCAACCTGATGTTGCTCTACCCTTTCACTATAATCGGCAATTGCTTCCTGCAAAACAATCCTGTTTATGGTGATGGGCTTAGTAATACTTATTTCTATGCTTTTTTGTTTATTATTCAACAATTGAAAGGTGCTGATATTCTGATCTAATATTGCTTTTGGTCCATTTGCATCAGCAAATAAATTTTTACTATAAGTTTCGCTGATCCGCTTACCCACTTCAGTGAGTACACTTACATCTTCATCAGAAAATTTTCCGTTACGGTTTGGCGGGATATTGAGTAAAAATGTAGAGTTCCCCCCTACCGAGCGTTCAAAAATATCAAAAACATCATCAGCACTGCGTACTTTCTGTTTTTCATCGTCACGGTAAAACCAGCCCTCTCTTATTGATGTATTGGTTTCTGCCTGTTGATAATGTAAGTATTTGGCCTTGTAAAGTTGATCATCACTGCCTAAATCTTTTGCCGTCAGATCGGGGAAATGTGCTGCTGTATCAGGATTTTCGCTAAAAGGCAGCACGTTCCATTCAGTATCGCGTGTACCACCCGCTTCGTTTCCACACCAACGGATATCTTCTTTACCAAAAATTACGGCTTTTGGTGCCAGGGTATGAATGAGTTTTTTCCAGGCCTGATAATTGTATTTCTGACCACCTTTGGTTTTAGGATGTGCACCATCAAACCATACTTCATCAACGGGACCGTATTCAGTTAAAAGTTCAAATAACTGGTTCAGAAAATATTCGTTATAATCGTCAACTTCGAACTTAAATTTAGTTTGATTAGCAAAAGGGCGTCCAGTTACTTCGCGTGGAATGGTCCTGGTGGTTGTTTTACTCAGATTGCCATACAAGCCTGCAGGGTTTTCCATTTGATATAAATCTGCCGGAGATAAATAAATACCTAGTTTTAGTCCAAACTTTTTACAAGATGCGGATAGATTTTTAAGGATATCGCCTTTACCATTTTCAAAGTTTGAAGACATGATGCCATGTTTGGTATACCTGCTTTGCCACAGTACAAAACCATCGTGGTGTTTTACGGTAATGATTACCATTTTCATTCCTGCCGATTTCATGCTCTGGCACCATTGATCGGTATGCAGTTCTTTTAAATCAAAAATCTTTGGGTCTTCTTTTCCATTACCCCACTCCATCCTTGTAAAGGTATTTGGTCCAATATGTATAAATGCAATAAATTCATTTTTTAATGCACTTAACTGATTGGAAGTGGGTACTACATGGCTTGCTTTGGCAATGATGGTGGCTTTACTATCGCCAGGCGTAACCGCAATGGTATTCTGCAATTTTAAGTTACTTTGCGCTACTGCTGTGGCAATAAATGACACCATTAAAACCGATGTAAAAATTAATTTTCTCATTAAGTTGTTTTGTACCTAAAATTACGGCTTGATTACAGCTGAACCATAAAGTATTTTGGCTGTTTATTAAGGTAAATTATCAAAAATCGCTTTTAAGATCACTTATTTTTAAGCAATAAAATTTTTCGGATCACTTTTTCATAAGCATCTGCATATTGCATCATACCAAAATCGTTCGGATGAGTACCATCAATCGTACTATTATCGTTAAAGCCGATTTCTTTTGCTGTTAGGATATAGAGCTCTTTAATTCCTGATTGCTGCAATTTTTGATAGGTATTATTTAAAATCCCGGAGGTCCAGATGTATCTTCCTGTTAATTCGCTATCTAAATTAACCTGTGGTAAACCAGAGCTATGCTCAACCAGCAAAATAGGCGTATTTGGATGCTTTGTTTTTAAACTTTGTACAGCGCTGGTGATGCGTTTTTCAATTTCTGAAGCAGTATAAACTTTTTGGTCGTGTAGATTAGGCTGGCAATCGAGTACAAAAAGCCTGGCATCGGTTTGATTCATTAAATCAATCAATGGGCTTTCTAAGCGGCCATTACCTGAAAAGCCTAAATTTACCACTGGTAGGTTTAATTTCCTGCCCAAAATATTGAGCCAGGCCATTCCTGGCCTGCTTGCACTGGCTCCCTGCATAATAGAGGTCCCGTAAAATACTAAAGGTTTTTTTTCATTGGCTTCTTCTACCTTAAATTCATCATTTACACCCACTCCTATTTTTAACCATTTTGGCATGTTGTAAAGCGGCAGATACAAGCGGAATTTCTTGATTTTTACTGCCGCATCAAAATTTGCATAGCTATAAGTAACCGTATCTCTAAAGCTGTATGCGGCTTTTACCCAATGCCAGTTATTCTGCATATCCTGTGCATATAAATCTAGGCCGCTTACCCCCAGGGTTGGCATGTTATCTAAACTTTTGCCTCCTTTGAGCTGATATTTTACCACAATTTTCTGTGCCGTGGTTTTAAAGTCAAGGTATTCGCCTGCTGTATGTTTAGCCAAATCCCAAACTTCTTTCCGTACCAACTGCTCTGCGGCTGAGGGTAAACGGTTATAGTAATTTGCGCTGTCGGTATTTTGCCAGGCCTTACCTTTTAATGAAGCATTAACACCAGCTTGTGGGTTAAACCATTTCACATCACCTTGCGCATAGCTGGCTTTACAGTATAGCAAAGCAATAAATAATCCGGGCAAAATAACATTTAACCTCATCTCTTATTTATTTAATAGCGGTTTAACACGTTGTAACATTTCATCAGCAGTAACAGTGGATAAGGATTTAATATTAAAATTTTCGAGTGCTTCATTTAACTCGGCAAGTGCTGCTGAATTTTTATTTTTGCTATAAAGCAACTTTAACTGATTAATTTTCTCGAAATCCTGCGCGCCTTCGATCATTTTCTCAAACCTCACAGATGTTAACGGACCCGGATAAACCATATAAGTATCGCCAGCGGGCCAGGCAGTAAAACGGGTATCGGTTAATGGATTTTTTGTCCAGCTGTTATAGGCCCAGCGTAAATAACCATCCATATTTTTATTGGCGGTGTACCAGCCCATCCATACCTGTTCTGCCGGAGAAGAAAAACTGAAAGCATTTGGATAGGGTTCGGTGCAACAGGTGTACCAGGTACTGGTTTTACCTTCTGCATTACGTTTTTTTAGTACATCAGCCGGAAATTCCCATTTGGATGCGATGCAATAATTATCGATATCTTGCTCAATTTCCTGGTGATATTCTCCTGCCAGGGCTAATTTCCAATCTTTATCGACACTTTTTAATAGCTTGATTACGGCTTGCATGGCTTTCATCGGACGTTCGTCCATAGCAATATAGGTCTTCTGGAACCAGTTTTTTGATTTTAAATGTTTCGTAAAATCGGTAAGCATTATTTTCCAAAAGGCATCATAGGCAGGTGTTCCGATAGCTTCGGTAAAAACTGCCTCTTTTTGTGCAGCCTCATCCCAATAACTGAAAGCAATTTTCCAGGGTACCATGCTATAACAATTGATTCGCTGATTGATGCCGGTGGTCAATACAAAGGCAATATATTTATCAAACAGGCTATAATCATAAGTCCAGGTACCATCCTTTTTCTTCGTCCATTTAATTAAACTTGGGTAATCATCATAAGTTTGATGCCCCCAGGGTTCATTTACAATACTCGCAGTAATGGTTTTCTGTCCGGCATTGGCCAACATCTCGTAATAAGGCTTCATTAAGGCAAAATGTTCATCGCTCCACAACTTTACCTGATGCGTATGGGCGATAGCCGCCGGATGTTGCCATAAATCTAAGTCGTATTTCCATTGTGCCGGTGCAGGCAAAGTTTTATCGAGCACCTGAATCTTAATCGGCAGATCATATTCCTTTTCAGCTTTAATTTTGACCGTTCCTGAATAAACCCCTGCTTTCGTAGCCGTAGGAATTTTTATACTCAACCAAACCGGCTGGGTACTCCTTGCATTAACGGCAATGTTATTTGTTTTGGTATCAATGAGGTCGGCCACATAAGATGAATCAAAATCTGAAGCTTTGCGGTAGCCACAGCCATCTTTAAACTCATCTGTAATGACATATTTGATTATGCCTACGGTAATATTTTCTTTTTTAATGTCGTTGCCTTTTTGATCTTTGAGATCAGACAATTGTATACTTAAGTTTGCAACATTATTGTTTGCCCATAGTAACAACTGGGTGTGTATTTTTTCGCCTTTCCAGGCCGAGGCATTCCATGTATTTTGAACTGAAACTTCTGGAGGTACTTCTTTCGCAAACCTTACATTACTGCTGGTGAAGCTAACATTTAACCCTTTAGTGGTGTTTTCCCATTGTTTGTTTAGGGTTTCGCTGCTTGGTCGTTTTGGTTTTTGAAGAGCCAAACTTACATCCTGGGCTGCACTTGTTAAACCTAAGCCCATCATTAATATCACTGATAAAAACTTCATAAACCTAAGTTAATGAAACCGATCAGAATAAGATTAAGCAATTGAAAAGCTGCGCTTACGCAAACGTTTGACGGATTGTAACGATATGGATAGATAAAAATAAGGATTGCTAATCTGAGCAGATAAATAATTAGGCAAACTAAATTACCATTAGTCCCTTATTTTTTTATGAACATTAAAATAATGCCAACAGTAACTGCAATTTGGCCGATCCAAAAAATAAACATCCATTTTATAATATCAGCTTTAGTATTAGCTAATGCTTCTTTTGTATTAGCTATATCCTCCTTTGTTGCTAAGATTTCCTTTTTGTTATCTAATTCAGTTCTTACTTCTTCTTTAACAAAAGAAACTAACTGCTCAGCCTCTTGCTCTCCGAGTTTAGCCTTTAGAATTTGGAAAAGTTGAATTTCTGTAACACTCATGAATATAAATTTACATAAAAATACAAAATTTAAGGCAAAAAAAATCCCGATGTTTCACATCGGGATTAAAATTACTATTAGATTAAAATCTAAGCTTCAACTTCTTCTTGTTTCGAAGCCAATAATTTATCGTATTCTTCCTGAGAACCAACGATGATTCTTTCGTAACCACGTACACCAGTACCTGAAGGGATTAAGTGACCTACGATCACGTTTTCTTTCAAGCCTAACATATTATCGCGTTTACCTGCAATTGCTGCCTCATTTAATACTTTCGTAGTTTCCTGGAACGAAGCCGCAGAAATGAACGATTTAGTACCTAATGATGCACGTGTAATACCTTGTAAGATAGAACTTGCAGTTGCTGGTCTTGCATCTCTAACCGTGATCTGTTTTAAATCTTTACGTTTTAACTGAGAATTTTCGTCTCTTAATTTACGTAACGAAACAATCTGACCTGGTTTGATTTCTGTAGAATCACCTGCATCTTCAACAACTTTCTTGTCGTACATTGCATCGTTCTCATCGGCAAAATCCCAACGGTCAACAGCATTGTTTTCTAAGAAAATAGTATCACCCGGATCTTCAATGTGAACTTTCTGCATCATCTGGTGAACAATTACCTCGAAGTGCTTATCGTTAATTTTTACACCTTGTAAACGGTAAACTTCTTGAATACCATTTACTAAGTATTCCTGAACAGCTGCAGGGCCTTTAATTGATAAGATATCAGCAGGAGAAATTGAACCATCTGATAAAGGCATACCCGCCTTCACAAAGTCATTATCCTGTACAAGGATATGTTTAGACAATGGAACAAGGTATTTTTTAACTTCACCATCTTTTGATTCGATTGTGATCTCACGGTTACCACGTTTAACGCCACCTAAAGTTACCACACCATCAATCTCAGTTACTACCGCTGGGTTAGATGGATTACGTGCTTCAAATAATTCCGTTACACGAGGTAAACCACCCGTAATATCCCTGGTTTTACCAGTTGCACGAGGAATCTTAGCGATAATCTGTCCAGTTTGGATAGTTTCACCTTCATCAACTGAAACGTGGGCTCCTACCGGAATGTTATAACCTTTGATGAATTCACCTTTCTTATCAACAATCTGAACTGAAGGGTTTTTCGTTTTATCGCGTGTATCGATAATTACTTTTTCACGGTGACCAGTTTGCTCATCTGATTCTTCACGGAAGGTAACACCTTCAATAATGGCATCAAATTGTGCTTTACCGGCAAATTCTGATAGAATAACCGCGTTGTACGGATCCCATGAACAGATTTTATCACCTTTTGAAAGTTTATCGCCTTCTTTTACGAATAAGAATGCACCGTAAGGAATGTTGTTGGTTACAATGATACGTCCGGTTCCTGGTTCAACAATTTTGAACTCACCTGAACGACCTAATACTACCTGAACTGTTCCTTCTTCTGTTTGTGTATCAACAGTACGAATATTTTCGAATTCGATTACACCGTCAAACTTAGCTACAATGTTTGATTCTGCAGCAATGTTTGATGCAGTACCACCCACGTGGAAAGTACGAAGTGTTAACTGTGTACCCGGCTCACCGATTGATTGTGCTGCAATTACACCAACTGCCTCACCTCTTTGAACGCGTTTACCAGATGCTAAGTTACGACCGTAACATAGTGCACAAACACCACGTTTGTTCTCGCAAGTTAATACCGAACGAATTTCGATACCTTCTAACGGAGACTCTTCGATCAGTTTAGCAACTTCTTCGTTAATATCTTCACCAGCACTTACTAATAATGTGTTATCCAAAGGATTGTAAACATCATGTAATGAAGTACGGCCTAAAATCCTGTCGTATAATGGCTCAACAATATCTTCCTGATCTTTTAACGCAGTTGTGTACATACCTCTTAAAGTACCACAATCAACAGAGTTAACAATCATATCTTGTGCAACATCATGTAAACGACGGGTTAAGTAACCCGCATCAGCTGTTTTTAACGCCGTATCTGCCAAACCTTTACGCGCACCGTGAGTAGAGATAAAGTACTCTAATACCGATAAACCTTCTTTAAAGTTTGATAAGATCGGGTTTTCAATGATATCACCACCTGAACCGGATTTTTGAGGTTTTGCCATCAAACCACGCATACCGCAAAGCTGACGAATCTGCTCTTTGGATCCACGTGCTCCAGAATCAAGCATCATATACACCGAGTTAAAACCTTGGTTATCGCTTGATAACTGGTTCATTACGAATGTAGTTAACCTGTTATTGATACGTGTCCAGATATCGATGATTTGGTTGTAACGCTCGTTGTTGGTAATGAAACCCATGTTATAGTTGTTTCTTACCTCTTCAACTTCGTTAGCAGCCTGCTCTAATAAAGTATGTTTCTCAACCGGAATGTTAACGTCTTGTAAGTTGAACGATAAACCTCCCTGAAATGCCATACGGAAACCTAATTCTTTGATATCATCCAAGAATTGAGAAGAACGTGCCATACCAGTCATTTTAACTACCTCACCGATAATATCTCTTAACGATTTTTTAGTTAATAACTCGTTGATGTAACCAACTTCTTCAGGAACCATTTGGTTAAACAATACCCTACCAACAGTAGTTTCAGTTAATTTATTAACGATAGAACCGTCATTTTGCTTAACATTTACCCTTACTTTGATAAAAGCATGAAGATCTAATTCTTTCTCGTTATAAGCAATGATTACTTCTTCCGGAGAATAGAAATTTGAATCTTGTCCTTTTACAACCCTTGTTTCATCAGTTCTACGGCCTTTAGTAATGTAATAAAGACCCAAAACCATATCCTGAGATGGTACTGTAATTGGCGTACCGTTTGCAGGGTTTAAGATGTTGTGTGCAGCCAACATTAATACCTGGGCTTCCAAAATTGCTGCGTTACCTAGTGGTAAGTGGACAGCCATCTGGTCACCATCAAAATCGGCGTTGAATGCGGTACAAACTAATGGGTGTAACTGGATTGCTTTTCCTTCAATTAATTTCGGCTGGAAAGCCTGAATACCTAGCCTGTGTAGTGTAGGTGCACGGTTTAATAATACCGGGTGACCTTTTAGTACATTTTCTAAGATATCCCAAACTAACGGATCTTTTCTATCAACAATTTTCTTAGCAGATTTAACTGTTTTTACTACACCACGCTCAATCATTTTACGAATGATAAATGGTTTGTAAAGCTCAGCAGCCATATCTTTAGGAATACCGCACTCGTGTAATTTAAGGCTTGGCCCTACAACAATTACCGAACGAGCTGAATAATCCACACGTTTACCCAATAAGTTCTGACGGAAACGACCTTGTTTACCTTTCAGGATATCTGAAAGTGATTTCAAAGCACGGTTACCTTCAGTTTTTACCGCGTTAACTTTACGTGAGTTATCAAATAACGAATCTACAGCTTCCTGCAACATACGTTTCTCGTTACGTAAAATTACCTCTGGTGCTTTAATCTCGATCAAACGTTTTAAACGGTTGTTACGGATAATTACACGACGGTATAAATCATTTAAATCGGAAGTAGCGAAACGGCCACCTTCTAATGGAACCAACGGACGTAATTCTGGTGGAATAACCGGAACGATTTTAACAATCATCCACTCAGGGCGATTCTCGATACGTGTATTGGCACCACGGAAAGCTTCAACAACCTGAAGACGTTTTAAAGCCTCATTTTTACGTTGTTGAGAAGTTTCGTTAGCAGCCTGGTGACGTAGATCGTAAGATAAAGTATCTAAGTCAATACGTTTTAATAAATCTTCTAATGCTTCAGCACCCATTTTGGCGATGAATTTATTAGGATCTTTATCGTCTAAATATTGATTTTCTTTAGGTAATTTATCTAAGATATCTAAATATTCTTCCTCTGTTAAGAAGTCCATATAGTTGATACCTTCTTCAGCCATTAAACCTGACTGAATAACTACGTAACGCTCATAATAGATAATTAAATCAAGTTTTTTAGTAGGTAAACCTAATAAATAACCGATTTTGTTTGGTAAAGAGCGGAAATACCAGATGTGTGCAACAGGAACCACTAAAGCAATGTGTCCCATACGCTCACGACGTACTTTTTTCTCCGTTACTTCAACACCACAACGGTCGCAAACAATACCTTTATAACGGATACGTTTGTATTTACCGCAATGACATTCGTAATCTTTTACCGGACCAAAAATACGCTCACAGAACAAACCATCACGCTCAGGTTTGTAAGTACGGTAGTTAATGGTTTCTGGTTTCAACACCTCACCGCTTGAGCGTTCCAAAATAATTTCCGGAGACGATAAGCTGATCGTGATGGATGTGAAATTGCTTTTTAATTTATTATCCTTTTTGTAAGACATATCTCTTTCTTTAATGATCGAAGGATTGAGTGATTGAATGATTGAATGAAAGTTACCCATCATTCACTCATTCACTCATTCTTTCATTCAATTAGTCTAACGTAATATCTAAACCTAAACCGCGTAACTCATGTACCAATACGTTAAACGATTCTGGCACACCTGGAGTTGGTAGGTTTTCACCTTTAACAATGGCTTCGTAAGTTTTGGCCCTTCCGATCACATCATCCGATTTAACGGTTAAGATCTCCTGAAGGATATTAGCTGCACCGAATGCCTCTAATGCCCAAACCTCCATCTCACCAAAACGCTGACCACCGAACTGGGCTTTACCACCCAATGGCTGTTGTGTAATTAATGAGTATGGTCCGATTGAACGGGCGTGCATCTTATCATCAACCATGTGACCTAGTTTCAGCATGTAAATAATACCTACTGTTGTAGTCTGATCGAAACGCTCACCTGTTAAACCATTGTATAAGTAGGTTTTTCCTGAAGCAGGAACACCGGCTTTAGCAATCCATTCTTCCACTTCATCATGAGTAGCACCATCAAAAATCGGGGTTGCAAATTTAACACCCAACTCCTGGCCTGCCCAAGCTAAAATGGTTTCGTAGATCTGGCCAAGGTTCATACGTGAAGGTACACCCAGTGGGTTCAACACGATATCAACCGGGCTACCATCAGCTAAGAAAGGCATATCTTCATCACGTACAATACGTGCAACAATACCTTTGTTACCGTGGCGACCCGCCATTTTATCACCTACTTTTAATTTACGTTTTTTAGCAACATAAACTTTTGCCATCTGTACAATTCCCGATGGAAGCTCATCACCTACACTAATCGCGAATTTATCACGTTTGTAAGCACCAAGTTCTTCGTTAACACGGATACCGTAGTTGTGAAGCAACATTTTAATCAACTCGTTTTTATCATCATCAGTAGTCCATTTGTTAGGGCTGATGTGGTTATAATCAAGTTCTGCTAAAATTTTCTGCGTAAATTTAGCGCCCTTAGCAACCAATAATTCTTTGTAAATGTTAAATACACCCTGAGATGTTTTTCCGTTTACGATAGTGAATAATTTGTCTACTAATTCTGCTTTTAATTTCTCAGTGATATTGTTATATCCTTTGTCTAATTTCTCAATTGCCGATTTTTCTTCAGCTTTTGTAGTTTTCTTAGCACGGCTGAATAATTTAGTATCGATTACCACACCCTGGATTGAAGGAGGAGTTTTTAAAGACGCATCTTTAACATCACCTGCTTTATCACCAAAAATTGCACGTAGTAATTTCTCTTCCGGTGAAGGATCAGATTCTCCTTTCGGAGTGATCTTACCAATTAAAATATCACCTTCTTTTACATCAGCACCAATACGGATAATACCATTTTCATCAAGGTCTTTAGTAGCCTCTTCAGAAACGTTAGGGATATCTGGTGTTAATTCCTCTTCTCCACGTTTAGTATCACGTACTTCTAATTCAAACTCTTCAATATGCAATGAAGTGAAAACGTCATCACGAACAATACGCTCGTTGATTACAATCGCATCCTCAAAGTTGAAACCTTGCCAAGGCATGAAAGCCACTTTCAGGTTTCTACCTAATGCCAATTCACCGTTTTGAGTTGCATAACCTTCGCAAAGAACTTGTCCTTTAGTAACTTTCTGACCTTTTCTTACAATTGGCTTTAAGTTGATACAAGTATTCTGGTTGGTTTTTTTGAACTTAATTAAACGATAAGTTTTGCTGTCACCTTCAAATGAAACTAAACGATCATCTTCGTTACGTTCGTATTTAATAGTGATTTCGTTCGCATCTACATATTCTACAATACCATCACCTTCTGCATTGATCAAAGTTCTTGAGTCACGTGCAACGCGACCTTCCAAACCTGTACCAACAATTGGTGCTTCAGGACGTAATAAAGGCACGGCCTGACGTTGCATGTTTGATCCCATCAAAGCCCTGTTCGCATCATCATGTTCTAAGAACGGAATCAACGAAGCAGCAATTGAAGTAATCTGGTTAGGCGCAACGTCCATTAAGTCTAATTTCTCAGGCTCAATAATCGGGAAGTCACCTTCATAACGTGCTTTAACGCGTGGTGTAGTAAAGTTACCTTTATCGTCATACTCTGCATTGGCCTGAGCGATGGTTTTACCATCTTCATCCTCAGCAGATAAATAAATAACGTCTGAATCTACAACTACTTTACCTTCTTCAACACGTTTGTATGGTGTTTCAATGAAACCTAAATTGTTGATTTTTGCATGCACACAAAGTGATGAAATCAAACCAATATTCGGTCCCTCAGGAGTTTCAATAGTACATAAACGACCATAGTGGGTATAGTGAACGTCACGTACCTCGAAACCGGCACGCTCACGTGATAAACCACCTGGACCTAAAGCCGATAAACGGCGTTTGTGAGTAATCTCTGCCAATGGATTCGTTTGATCCATGAACTGAGATAACTGGTTGGTACCAAAGAACGAGTTGATAACAGAAGACAACGTACGGGCGTTGATCAAATCAGTTGGTGTAAACACCTCGTTATCGCGAATGTTCATACGCTCACGGATAGTTCTGGCCATACGGGCTAAACCTACACCGAACTGAGCATACAATTGCTCACCTACCGTACGTACACGACGGTTAGACAAGTGATCGATATCATCTACTTCTTCTTTTGAGTTGATCAATTTGATCAGGTATTTCACAATCGCAATAATATCTGCTTTTGTTAATACTTTAACCTCATCAGGGGTATTCATTTTCAATTTACGGTTGATGCGGTAACGACCAACATCACCTAAATCGTAACGTTTATCCGAGAAGAACAAACGGTCAATGATACCACGTGCAGTTTCCTCATCAGGTGGTTCTGCATTACGCAAAGCACGGTAGATGTTTTCAACAGCCTCTTTTTCAGAGTTTGATGTATCTTTCTGTAATGTATTATATATAATGGTATAATCAGCCTGACTTGCGCCATCTTCTTTTGATAAGATGATGCTTTTTACGCCAGCTTCGATAACCATATCAATGTGTTCGTCTTCTAAAACGGTTTCTCTTTCAAGAATCACTTCATTACGGTCGATTGAAACTACCTCACCAGTATCTTCATCAACAAAATCTTCAACCCATTTTTTCAATACCCTTGCAGCCAGTTTACGACCGATGTATTTCTTTAAACCTGATTTGCTAACTTTTACTTCATCAGCAAGATCAAAAAGTTCCAAGATATCTTTATCAGAATCGTAACCGATAGCACGTAATAAAGTGGTAACCGGGAATTTTTTCTTACGATCGATATAAGCATACATCACGTTATTAACGTCTGTAGCAAACTCGATCCATGAACCTTTGAAAGGAATAACACGTGCTGAATACAATTTGGTTCCGTTAGTGTGACGGCTTTGGCCGAAGAACACTCCTGGAGAACGGTGTAATTGCGAAACGATAACACGTTCTGCTCCGTTGATAACAAATGTACCTTTTGGTGTCATATACGGGATAGTACCTAAGTACACATCCTGGATAATGGTTTCAAAATCTTCATGTTCTACATCATTACAAGAAAGCTTAAGCTTTGCTTTTAATGGAACATTGTAGGTTAATCCACGCTCAATACACTCGTGTATATCATAACGTGGCGGATCAACAAAATAATCAAGAAACTCTAATACGAAGATATTTCTTGAATCTGTTATTGGAAAGTTTTCAGCAAACACTTTAAACAAACCCTCGCTTGAGCGATCGTCTGATGTGGTATCTATCTGGAAAAATTCTCTGAATGATTGCAATTGCACATCCAGAAAATCCGGATAGTCTATAATGTGCTTACTAGTTGCAAAATTTACTCTTTGTTCGACTGTCTTTGCCAATGGACTAAAAGATTTTAGTTTAAGAATAAACTATTTGTTTGGTTTCGTTTCCAAGCATGCTCATTAACCAAACAAAATGAGATGTTTATAAACAGGTAAAGACACCGACATTTTCAGTCGGTGTCTAATACATTTTTAGCTTAGCTAAGTTAAGTGATTACTTAATCTCAACTACTGCTCCAGCTTCTTCTAATTGTTTTTTAAGAGCTTCTGCTTCGTCTTTAGTAACACCAGCTTTTAATTCTTTTGGTGCTCCGTCAACTAAGTCTTTTGCTTCTTTCAAACCAAGGCCAGTTAAGTCTTTAACAAGTTTCACAACTGCTAATTTAGCGCCACCAGCTTCTTTCAAGATTACATCAAATGATGTTTTTTCTGCAGCAGCAGCAGGTGCATCACCACCAGCAGCAGGACCAGCAACTACAGCAGCAGCTGCAGGCTCGATACCATACTCGTCTTTTAAGATTTGAGCTAATTCGTTAACTTCTTTAACGGTTAAGTTTACTAATTGCTCAGCAAACGATTTTAAATCTGCCATTTTATTAAGATTTTAAAAATTTACGTAAAAATAATTTTGTTTTATTGCGAACTTAAGGTGTTCGTTAACCTTCTCTCTCTTGTAGAGTTTTAACAATTCCTGCAATTTTGCCTCCGCTTGATTTAAGCGCAGATATAACATTCTTAGCTGGTGATTGTAATAATCCAACGATATCTCCGATAAGCTCTTCTCTTGATTTCAAGCTTACTAAGTTATTCAATTGGTCATCGCCAACGTATACTGATGAATCTATAAATGCTGCTTTAAGCAATGGTTTATCAGATGTTCTTCTCAAAGCTTTAATCAACTTAGCCGGAGCGTTTGCTGTTTTTGAGAATAATAATGATGATGAACCTTTAAGGGCTTCGTATATCTCAGAAGCATCGCCATCTAAACCTTCAATCGCTTTGCGGATTAAAGAGTTTTTAGCAACTTTCATGATGATATCACCTTCAAAACATTTGCGACGGATGTTATTAATCTGCTCAACAGAAAGGCTAGAGGTATCAGCAATGTAAAAATTGCCATACTCTTGCATTTGTCCTTGTAGTTCTAAAACTACTTCGTTTTTTTCTTCTCTGTTCATGATTAAATCCCCGCTACTGATTTTGTTTCAATTGCAATTCCAGGACTCATTGTAGAAGACACGTGAATGCTTTTAAAATAAGTTCCTTTAGCAGCAGATGGCTTTAATTTAGAAATTACCTGAATGATTTCAAGTGCATTCTCATAAATTTTATCTGCTGGGAATGATACTTTTCCTATCGAGGCGTGTATGATACCCGTTTTGTCTACTTTAAAATCAATCTTACCTGCTTTAACCTCTGTTACAGCTTTACCAACTTCGTTGGTTACTGTACCAGATTTTGGGTTAGGCATTAAGTTCCTTGGACCTAAAACACGGCCCAATTTACCTACCTTAGCCATACAAGCTGGTGTAGTGATAATAATGTCTACATCGGTCCAACCACCTTCAATTTTAGCTACATACTCGTCTAAACCTACGAAGTCTGCGCCAGCTGCTCTTGCTTCTTCTTCCTTATCAGGAGTTACCAAAGCTAAAACACGTACAGTTTTACCTGTTCCGTGTGGTAAAGTAGCAATACCACGTACCATTTGATTCGCTTTACGCGGATCAACACCTAAAGATACATCAATATCAACTGATGCATCGAATTTAGTGGTAGTGATTTCTTTTACCAAAGCAGCAGCAGCCTGTAAAGTATAAGCTTTACCAGCTTCTATCTTAGCATGTGCCTTTTTTTGATTTTTAGTTAATTTCGCCACTGTTGTAAACTGTTTTTTAATTAATTGTTCCAGGGTGCGTCACCAGAAACGGTGATTCCCATACTGCGTGCTGTACCAGCAACCATACTCATTGCAGATTCGATCGTAAATGCATTTAAATCAGGCATTTTATCTTCAGCAATAACTTTAATCTGGTCCCAGGTCACCGATCCAACTTTTTTACGGTTAGGCTCAGCAGAACCACTCTGTAATTTAGTAGCATCTTTTAACTGGATAGCTACCGGAGGGGTTTTGATGATGAAATCGAATGACTTATCAGCATAAACAGTAATTACAACTGGCAATACTTTACCTGCTTTATCTTGGGTACGAGCGTTGTACTGTTTGCAAAACTCCATAATGTTCACCCCTTTAGCACCTAATGCAGGTCCTACTGGTGGCGATGGATTTGCCGCTCCGCCTTTGATCTGTAATTTGATCATTGCACTGACTTCTTTTGCCATTTTGTGTTTTTTGTTTATTTAAAACTCAATGTTAAATATTGGAAGCATGTAACATTTAAATTCCTTAGGGCTCCTATAAAGCTTAAAGGACTGCAAAGATATGGATTAACTTACAGTAAAACAATAGTATCGACAAAAATTAATTATTAATTTTTGAGATCTTGTTGAACGATAATCCATATTGAAAGATAAGTTAAGAACTTATTGATATTTAACGGATAGCAGGCTTGGGTTATTGTTTATATCTTATAAAGATTAGAAATAGCAGCAAATAAGATGTTCATGTTATTTTATAACATTGGTGGTTTAATCACTTTTTTAGGTTGTTTTACAAGTGGCGTGGTCAATATATATTTCTTCAAATCTACAGCTTGCTGAAAATTAAATCGCACCGAATCTCCATCTTGATTAAAATAGTCATTTGGTAAATCGTATGTTGAAGGATAAATTGTAAAATCGGTAATTCCCGTATTGATTTTGTACGTTATTTTTGTGGTGATTCGTCCAAAAAAATAAGCATTTGGCTCTCTTGGCGTTAAATTTGTCCAATAGTTAATAATGTCTTTTTGTTTATCAATCTTATTGATATACCACTTGTCATAATCCAAAAATAAATCAAATGGAATTAGTGTTGTGGTATCGGTTATGGTTTCCTTCCTGATAGAATCCATAAATTTTTTAGTATAAGGCTTATCAAAAAGATTTAACTGAAATTTATTGGAGAACCGGTTATATTGAGGGAAATATTTATGCTCAGCAAGCAAACTAAAGGCCTGTCCAAATACTTCGTTATGGGCAAACTGTAAATACATGTTGTTAATTTTGACCACAGGTTCAAATTCGTAATACCTATTATCCTTATCATCTAAAAGGTACTTTTCTAACTCACTTATATCTTTTAATTTATAATTAACTATAGTATTAGTATCTTTCACCTTGAAAAAGGCAAGTTTATCCTTGCCTGGGAAAACATAAAATGTAAATATAAAATCCGCATTTTCTCCTTTATATTCTCTTCTGATGTTGTCAGTTTTATATCTAATATTTAGTATATAAGCTATTTTCCCCTTATGGTCACTTGTTTTAAAAAAAGTATAGCCTACCACATTACTTTTAGCATAATCCAAATTCAGTATTACAAACTTATTTTTATCATGATATTCGCTTTGGGCAAATGCATTAATAAACATTAGATTTAAAAAACAGAAAAGCTGTAATTTTCTTACTTGGTTGATATTCATCCTTTATTTTATTTAAATGGTTACAATAAAACTGGGGATGATTTTTTGGGAATCTGTGTTAAACAAATTTCTTAAAACAATATACAAATAAATTTAATTACAAAGTATACCTAAAAAATTGGCACAAAAAAAGCCCCGAATAACTTCGGGGCTTTCTAAATATTTTAAGAATTTATTACTCTTTTTCTACCTGCATGTAGTTAAGTTCAAGCGGGGTTTTACGTCCGAAGATTTTAACCATTACTTTCAGTTTTTTCTTCTCTTCGTTTACCTCTTCGATAATACCTGAGAAACCGTTGAAAGGTCCGTCCATTACTTTAATGCCTTCGCCAACATAATAAGGAACATTCATGGTTTCACCCTGTTCGCTCATTTCATCAACCACACCTAAAATGCGGTTAACTTCTGCCTGGCGCATCGGGATCGGGTTACCAGCTTTATCGCCTAAGAAACCGATAACACTGTTAATGCCTTTAATAATGTGCTCTAACTCTCCATCTAATGTAGCTTCGATTAAAACATAACCAGGATAAAAGTTACGTTCTTTGGCAATTTTTTTACCATCTTTCATTTGGTAGTATTTTTCCATAGGGATTAACACCTGCGGAACCAAATGAGAGAAACCTAAACGGCTGATCTCAGCATCAATGTACTGCTTTACCTTCTTCTCTTTACCGCTAACAGCTCTTACAACGTACCACTTTAGATCGCTCATTAGAAAAAATTAATTAGAAAGTGATTTATAAAAAGTATCCAATACAAATGTAGATCCTTTATCCATTGCAAAAATTACCAATGCAATAATCAGGGAAGCTACTAAAACAAGAATTGCAGAACTTTGAAGTTCGCCCCAAGTAGGCCAGGTAACCTTATTGGTCATTTCATCGTACGATTCTTTTATAAACTCAACTACTTTAGCCATATCAAATTATTGAAAGAGTGAATGAGTAAATGAGTGAATGATATTATCTGAAAGCTAGGCTTCAAATTCAATCATTCACTCATTCTGATACTCAATCATTATGTTAAGCACGGGAACAAGGATTCGAACCCTGATCAAAGGTTTTGGAGACCTCTATTCTACCGTTGAACTATTCCCGTGTGTATAAAAAAGAGCTAGCCTAAACCAGCTCTTTTTATATTGTTATAGCTTAAATTAAGCTAAGATTTCAGTTACCTGACCAGCACCTACTGTTCTACCACCCTCACGGATAGCGAAACGTAGACCTTTTTCCATTGCAATCGCGTTAATTAATTTAACTGTGATTGTAACGTTATCACCTGGCATTACCATTTCAGTACCTTCAGCTAGTGAGATTTCACCAGTTACGTCTGTAGTACGGAAATAGAACTGAGGACGATATTTGTTGAAGAATGGAGTGTGACGACCACCTTCTGCTTTTGATAATACATAGATCTCAGCTTTGAAATCAGTGTGAGGAGTTACTGAACCTGGTTTACAGATTACCATACCACGACGGATATCAGTTTTCTCAATACCACGTAACAATAAACCTACGTTATCACCAGCTTCACCATAATCTAAGATCTTACGGAACATCTCAACACCAGTTACTGTAGATTTTAAGTTCTCAGCACCCATACCTAAGATTTCAACCGGATCTCCAGAGTTGATTACACCACGCTCAATACGACCAGTTGCTACAGTACCACGACCAGTGATCGAGAATACATCTTCAACAGGCATTAAGAATGGAAGTTCAGTTAAACGTGGAGGAATTGGAATGTAGCTATCAACAGCATCCATTAATTCCATAATTTTTGCTACCCATTTAGCATCTCCGTTCAAACCACCTAAAGCAGAACCTTGAATAACAGGAATATCATCACCAGGGAAATCGTAGAACGATAATAATTCACGAACTTCCATTTCTACTAATTCTAATAATTCAGGATCATCAACCATATCCACTTTGTTCATGAATACAACCAATGAAGGTACACCAACCTGACGAGCCAATAAGATGTGCTCACGAGTTTGTGGCATTGGACCATCAGTAGCAGCAACAACGATAATAGCACCATCCATTTGAGCCGCACCTGTAACCATGTTTTTAACATAATCCGCGTGACCTGGACAATCTACGTGTGCGTAGTGACGGTTTGCAGTTGAATACTCAACGTGCGCAGTATTAATAGTAATACCTCTTTCTTTTTCCTCAGGAGCTGAGTCAATTGAATCGAATGAACGTGCCTCAGATAAACCTGCATCAGCTAAAACTTTTGTAATAGCTGCTGTTAAAGTTGTTTTACCGTGATCGACGTGACCGATTGTACCGATGTTTAAGTGCGGTTTACTACGGTCAAATTTTTCTTTTGCCATTTTATTTATAACTAATTAGTAGGTTAACTTTTTATTAATTTTATTTATTGTTTTGATGCAATGCAACACAAAAAACCTTGTCTACCCTGCATATTAAACAGATTTAACAAAGCTTTATTATCCTGAGCCAACTATGGGAATTGAACCCATGACCTCTTCCTTACCAAGGAAGTGCTCTACCGCTGAGCTAAGTCGGCTTTTTAGTTTCCAGTTCCAGCCTTTTGTTTTAACTAAATTAAAACCGCAACCAATAACTGCCCACTTTTCTAATTTTATTGGAGCGGAAGACGAGGTTCGAACTCGCGACCTATAGCTTGGAAGGCTATCGCTCTACCAACTGAGCTACTTCCGCTTTTAAAAACTAGTGATTGATTAAATGAAAGAATGAGAGATTTATTCTATCATTAAAACATTTGGTCGTTCATTTAAAGTGTGGGGAGAGAAGGATTCGAACCTTCGAAATCTTGCGATAACAGAGTTACAGTCTGTCCCATTTGGCCGCTCTGGAATCTCCCCATTTTTTACTTCAAAATGCTAACACTTTAAAATAAAAAGAGCCTCCTATCGGAATCGAACCAATGACCTACTGATTACAAGTCAGTTGCTCTACCAGCTGAGCTAAGGAGGCTTTAAATTTTGTGCAATGATACGAAAAATCTTCATTTTTCATACTATTAACGTGTTTTTTTAAAACTTTTATCTTTTTAAAGAACAACCCTTTTATTCTTGGCTTAACACCGTTTCCGAAAGGGAATGCAAATATACACACTTATATTTCACTTCAAAATAAATTTGAAAAAAAATAGTGAAGTTATTTTAATTAGCTGCCATTATACCTATGAAGGAGCTTAATAATCAATCTCTTAAAATCGAATATTTTTTTTCATTTTTTTATCTCAATTACCTTTAAAAACAGCATCAGGATTACCAATAACAAGAAGCGATCGAAAATAACACCTGAATTAATTTTAAGAAAAATTAAAATTTACGCAACAAGCGTGATTTTTTCGGCAAGAATTAGTTGAAAAATTAAATTGATTTATAAAAAATAACAGGAAATTAAATAAAACGGCATTAATGTGGAGCATAAATTTCATCCTATAAGTTAAATTTATTCGAGGTGCGGGAAGAAATTAAAATAAAAAGGGGCGGAACAATTAATTGTCCCGCCCCTTTTGCATTTATATGTTTATGCTTTTATTAATAGTCAGCAGCTTCGCTTTCGCTTAAAATTGCTTTATGCTCACTTAATTTTGCACGCGTTTTATCTTTATGTTTAGTGATCTGTTTCCTTAATGATTCGATGGCCAGATCTGTGGCTTCTTCAAATGATTTACATTGTTCTTTAGCAAACAGGGTACCTCCCGGCACAATAAGTTTTATCTCACTGATCTTATTGGCTTCGTCCTCTACGTTCTCTAACTTTAAATACACTTCGCCGCTAATGATCTGGTCAAAAAACTGATCAAGCTTGTTTGCTTTCTTCTGTATAAAATCTAACAACTTACTGTCTGCACTGAAGTGGATTGATTGAACTCCGATTTTCATTTTTCCTCCTTTTTTTACGCCTTTGGATGGGCTTGTTTATAAATTGTTTTTAATCTTTCGATTGAATTGTGCGTGTAAACCTGGGTTGCCGCTAAACTGGCATGCCCCAAAAGTTCTTTAATCGCATTTAAATCTGCTCCTGCATTTAGCAGGCTTGTGGCATAGCTATGCCGCAACACGTGGGGACTTTTCTTTTCATTGGTTGATACATGGTTTAGGTATGAGGTAACAATACGGTATATCAATTTGGGATATGCCGCTGCACCTGTATTTGTAACGATTAATATAAGTAAATTGTTATTAAAGTTTTGCAACTTTTTTAACTCGATGTAGGTATTTACCTGATTGATAAGCTGTTTATTTATAGGAATAATCCGTTCTTTATTTCTTTTACCCAATACTTTTATCGTTCCTGAATAAACATCGATGTCGGTATCCTTTAATTGCAACAGTTCAGTTAAACGCATGCCGGTTCCAAACAGCAGTTCGATTACCAGATGATCGCGAACGGAGGGGAAACTTTCGTTAAAATACTGTTCCGAATCCAATAAATGATCCATTTTCTGTGCATCAACAAACACAGGAAGCCTTTTAGGGATTTTAGGTGCCTTAATTAAAGCACTGGGGTTTTGATCGATCTTTCCTGAACGGTGTAAAAACTTATAAAAACTTCTTAAAGCAGAGATTTTTCTGTTAATGGTATTTTCTGAATTATCCTTTTCCATCAGCTCCACCAGGTAACTGCGCAAGTGGGTATGTTTTACTTCAAGAAAATCCAGTTCTAATGCCTTAATAAATTCTTCAAACTGATCTAAATCGGTCTGATAAGAAGTGACGGTGTGCTGAGAATAGCGCTTCTCGTGAGTTAAATAGGTGATAAAGCTTTTTAGCAACATTCAATATCTTTTTACGGGGCATTGATATGAAGTTACAAATTGTTTTGATATAAAGAAATCATTAATTAATTGTTTATTGTAAAGTTTTGGATGGCCCAAAAACAAAAAAAGCCCTTAGAAAAATCTAAGGGCTTTAATATAGTTATATAGTGAACAACTATGAAGTTGTATCTAGATTCATATTCTGAATGTAAACAGCATGTTTAATTTCAGTACGGCGAGCAACGGATTTTTTCTCGTATGCTTGGCGACTACGTAGTTCTCTCAATACACCAGTTTTTTCAAACTTTTTCTTGAAACGTTTAAGGGCTTTATCTAATGATTCGCCGTCTTTAATGTTGATAATGATCATAACGCTGAAATACCTCCTCTCGTGGTTTTTAAATTTTCCCGTGTTAACGGGCTGCAAATGTAAGCAAAATATTGAAAACGAGAAAGATTTATAAAAAGATTTTTTATTTAAATCATTAATTGAACTTATGTGTTGTTTAGCTAAATTTATATATACATAATCATATATGACAACAGGTAAAAAAGTAGGTTCAATTATCGCAGTTATAGTTGTTATCGCATTAATCGCAATTTGTTATTACCGTTATTTTTTTGTTTTTGGCGAAGGTGTTAAAGCAGGAGAGCTAAACTATGTAGTAAAAAAAGGCTACGTATTTAAAACTTATGAAGGCAAATTAATCCAGAGCGGAATAAAATCACGACAAACAGGCACACTGCAGAACAACGAATTTGAATTTTCTATCGCTAACGATGAGATTGCTGAAAAAATGATGGCCAACAGTGGTAAGTTTTTCGAATTACACTATAAAGAATATAAACATACCCTACCATGGCGCGGATTTAGCGTTTATGTGGTGGATAGTATTTTAACTACGAAAGATTTACCGCAGTAGGGTTTAGGGTTTAGGGTTTAGGGTTTAGGGTTTAGGGTTTAGGGTTTAGGGTTTAGGGTTTAGGGTAAATTCTTATTTAAAAGATTTGTTTTAAAACCTTACACCATAAACCTTTCGCCTTCTAACCTTTGTTCGGTACCTTAGCGCCTTCCTTTCTTGCTTCGGATAATCCGATGGCTATAGCCTGTTTTCTGGAAGTTACCTTTTTGCCAGAGCCGCTTTTAAGTTTGCCCTCTTTCATTTCGTCAATGGTTTCTTCTACCTTTTCACCAGCCTTTTCTGAATACTTTGCCATATTTTAAGTTCATTAGTTCATTGGTCATTGGTCATTGGTCATTGGTCATTGGTTTAAGAATGGTTAATCGGTTAATTGTTTAAACCGGTTAACTGCTCCAAACGCCAGACGCCGAGCGCCAAACAAATTTTAGTCTTTAGTAAAAACAATTATTTCAGCTGCATGGTTTTGAAAATTCTAAGCAAAAAAAATCCGGAGGCATTTAAACCGTCCGGATTACTCATAATATATTTGGTTTGTTGTTTCTGTGTTGACCAGGCTTTAGTCTTTTAGCTTAAGCTAATATTTCTCTGGCAATTACAATTTTCTGGATTTCGGATGTACCCTCGCCTATTGTACATAATTTACTGTCGCGGTAAAATTTCTCTACGGGGAAATCTTTGGTATATCCATATCCGCCAAATATCTGAACGGCTTCTGTGGCTACCTTTACCGATACTTCTGAGGCAAAATATTTAGCCATGGCCGACTCTTTTGTCATTGGCAAATGCCTGTTCTTTAAATCGGCTGCCTGACGGATCAATAACTCTGCCGCTTCAATTTCAGTTGCCATATCAGCCAATTTAAAACTGATGGCCTGAAAACTTGAAATCGGCTGGCCAAATTGCTGACGTTGTTTCGAATAAGCGACTGCAGCATCAAAGGCACCTTTTGCAATACCTAAAGCCAACGCTGCAATAGAAATCCTTCCGCCATCTAAAACTTTCATGGCTTGTTTAAAGCCTTCGCCAACATTGCCTAATAAGTTAGCTTTTGGTACACGGCAGTTATCAAAAATCATTTCTGTAGTTTCTGATGCACGCATGCCCAATTTATTTTCTTTTTTTCCTGCGGTAAAACCTGGTGTACCGCGCTCTACCACAATGGCCGAAATCCCTTTCGAACTTCCCTGCTCCCCTGTTCTCACCATCACAACTGCAATATCGCCGCTTTTACCGTGGGTAATCCAGTTTTTTGCACCGTTTATAATATAATCATCACCATCTTCAACAGCTGTAGTCATCATGCGCAAGGCGTCCGAACCAGTATTTGCTTCAGTTAAACCCCAGGCACCAATCCATTGGGCCGTTGCCAGCTTAGGTAACCATCTTTGTTTTTGCTCTTCGTTGGCAAAGGCTAAAATGTGGCCTGTACATAAAGAATTGTGTGCGGCTAATGATAAACCGATTGAACCACAAACACGGGCTACTTCTACAATAACATCAACATATTCCTGGTAACCTAAACCCGAACCGCCATATTCTTCTGGTACCAATACGCCCATTAAGCCTAGCTCTCCCAATTGCTTAAAAAGCTCTACCGGAAAATGCTGTGCTTCATCCCATTCCATAATATTTGGACGAATGTTTTTCTCTGCAAAATCGCGGACCATGGCCTTTACATTCTGCTGAGTTTCTGTTTCTGAAAAATCGAAGCTTACGCTCATTAAATTTTATATTTTAAGTTAGTTCGAGGCAATTATAATCAATTATTTCATAGTTAGTTATCAATAATTATTTGCCCAATTACAGAATGAAATGGTATTTGGTTCAATTAGTTTATGGATTAATTTTAAAGCCTGCAATTGATTGAGAAAGTTTTTTATATTTTTTTTCAAAAAAATCTGTTTACAATTAGGAAGGTGGTAATTTTTGATTAATATGGTGGAAATTCCACGAAACGTTCCTATGGAACGAAACGCAATAACCTGGGGTTATCTGCTACCGGGGAATCATCCACGTGGGAGGGCAAACATTCATAATTCTGAAAGCAAGATTGTTATCCGAGTCGGTGTACGACGCAGCAGAGAAATCTGTATACAGTGTTTACTGTCTAAAAAGAAATATAGGGTGCAATTTTATCGATCACCTGCTGGTTTAAAATGGCTATCTTTTTCAGATCAGCTATATTTGAATAGTTGCCATGTTGTTTGCGGTATTGAATAATGGCGTTAATCTGTTTATAAGAAAGGTATGGGTTCCGTTTTAAATCATCAAAAACCGCAGTATTGATATTGATTGTTTTTAAAGGGACATTACTGATCGAAATCTGATCTTTAATTTCAGTGTACTTAACAGAATCTAAACCATAAACTTCCATTAATTGTTCTTTTTTATAAAAACCACCTAAACGCTCACGGTATTTAATGATCCTTTTCGCAAAAGCAGCACCGATTCCTTTTATTTCATCAAGTTTAGCAGAATCAGCCTGATTAATATCCACAATTACAGGCGCTTTTTTAACATATTCTTTCTTTTCGAAAGGGATATATTTTTTTGAGGTATTTAGCTCTCTGTCTGCGATTTTCACATAGGGCAAAATCTTTTTATACATCTCCGGAGAAATCGTGTACATTTTCTGAAGATCCTGAGGTTTATAAAATTTCCCGCCTTTACTGGTATAATTAATAATCGCTTTTGCCTGTTTTGGCGATAAACCTAAAGTCTGCCAGCCATCAGCATCCAGCGTATTTGGATCGAAATTAAAAAGCCTGGCTGTTTTTCCAGGAGAGTAATTTTCAATCCGGTCTCGGAGATTACTGGCATATTTTTCATCTGCAACCGTTATTTTTTGGATCTGCGTTAAAAGACTTGGGTCATCTTTTTCTATTGGGCGGGTATAACCATATATAATAGGTATAGCCTTAAGCACCACAATAATCAATATCAGCAGCAACAATCCGTTGAACTCACCTTTACTAAAACCAAAATATTTATTCAGCCAAATTCTCATTGATGCGATATGACATGTGTATTATAAATATAAATCTTATTTTTGGGATTGCAAAACTGAGCAGGTTTTGCCTATCAACAACCTAAGAATTTTATATGAAGATTATAACAACGTCTGAATTTGCTAAAGCAACGAAGATAGATAAGCTAGGTGTACCGGGTTTGGCAGGTTTGATGATGGAGATCATGAAACTGAATGACATTAATGACGTATTCGCTCAAAATCAACACTTTAAGGGCTTAGAGTTTGTAGATAAAATATTGGAAACCATTGGTGTTTCGATCGAATTTGATGATGACGATTTAAACAGTATCCCTAAAACGGGTCCGTTTATTGCCATTGCAAACCACCCTTATGGTGGTGTAGAAGGTTTGGCATTGGTTAAACTTTTATGTACGGTTAGGCCGGATGCAAAGGTGATGGTAAACTTCATCCTTAAAAAAATACCTAACCTTGATGAGTTTTTTGTTGCGGTTAATCCTTTCGAAAATGTTCAGCACTCATCAAGTATCAGTGGTTTAAAAACAACTTTCGATCTGCTTAGAAATGGAACACCGATCGGTATTTTTCCGGCCGGAGAGGTTTCTACCTTTAAACTGGATGCCCAGCAGGTAACCGACAGGATGTGGCACCCGGTGGTTGGAAAACTGATTGCAAAAGCAAAAGTACCAGTGGTACCAATCTATTTCCATGGCAATAATGGTGTTTTCTTTAATATTTTGAGTTTTATACACCCAACTCTACGTACCGCAAAACTCCCATCTGAGTTTTTAAATAAACATGGCCGCACAATCAAGGTAAGGATCGGCAAGCCGATTGCAATTTCCGAAATCTCTCACATGAACAGCAGTAATAAGTTAATGGACTTTTTAAGGGCCCGTACTTATGCTTTAGGTGTTGGACTGGATACGGAGAAAAAACTTTTCAATCCCTTGAATTTATTCAAGATTAAAAAGAAGCCGGTTGAGGTGATTGAAGAAACTTCGAGAGTTTTAATTAAAGAAGAAGTAGAAAAATTAGAAGATTTTAAAGTTTGGACGGAGAAAAACTATGAAGTTTATATCGTACCAACACTAAAAATTCCAAATATTTTAAGAGAAATTGGTCGTTTACGCGAAATTACTTTCCGCGAGGTTGGTGAGGGAACGAATAAAAAAATCGATCTCGACAATTACGACATTTATTACAACCATTTATTTATCTGGGATAGGGATTTAGAAAATATAGTGGGTGCTTACCGCATTGGTAAAGGTGATGAGATTTTAGAAAGTATGGGCCGCCGTGGTTTCTACCTTTCGGAGCTTTTTAAAATGAAAGATCAGTTTTACCCAATGTTGAGACAAGGGATTGAGCTGGGCAGATCGTGGATTAGAAAAGAATACCAGGGTAAACCACTTCCGTTGTTCCTGCTTTGGAAAGGGATTTTAAAATACCTGATCGATAACCCGCAGTACCGTTACATGTTCGGGCCGGTAAGTATCAGCAACAATTTTTCGAAATTTAGCAAGGCTTTAATTGTTGATTACATTACCAAAAACCATTTCGATTACGAGATGGCGAAATACGTTAAACCCAGAAACAAATTTAAAGCCGATTTATTACCTATCTCAACTGATACCCTTGTTGATAGCAGCGAATCGTTTAAAGATTTAGACAGTATTATTGGCGATATCGAAAATTCACACATTAAAATCCCGGTGTTGTTAAGGCAGTACATGAACCTGAATGCGAAGATTATCTCTTTCAACATCGATCCTAAGTTTTCAGATTGTTTAGATGGTTTCTTAGTGGTAGATACACACAACATTCCACCAGAAATGTTGGAAAAACTTGGCAAGAACCTATAATTAAATCAATAAAAAAACCCAGACATCCATCTGGGTTTTTTATTATCAACTAACCTAAACTTTATAAATACTAACCAAATATTTATGCCACAAAAGTATAGCTAGCTTGTTAAATTGGTATTAATGAAATGTTATTTATAGAATTTCTTAAGCCCCAATTTCTTAACCAATAAATAGCGTTTTGTTCATATTATTCCATTATCTTTAGGTACTCTGTATGAGCTATGACAAACATCCCAATTATAAAAAACAGGATGTTTCCCCTCTCTTATATTTAGCTCAAATAAAAATCATTTATCGAATTGTTTTCGTGATGAAATCAATTTTGAATTAAAATTTATGACAGTCATTTCTAAAGAAAATTTCTCAAAAGCAACGGGGATCTGTAATGTTCCCATCCCTGGTCTGGCCGCTTTTTTAATGCGTTTTTTGAAGATTAATGATTTTAACGGAATTATTAAAGACGCGGATACTTTAGAAGGTGAAAAATTTGCCAACCATATACTGAATGTCTTGGGGGTTACGATTGAGATCAGTGCTGAAGACCATGCAAATATCCCAAAAGATGGTGCATTTATTGCTATTGCCAATCATCCTTATGGTGCGATTGAATCATTGGCTTTACTAAGTACTCTAGCCAATCAGCGACCCGATACGATGTTTATGGGGAATTTTTTATTAAAGAAGATCCCAAACCTCGAGAAATGCATTATTGCGGTAAATCCTTTCGAAAAAGTTCAGGATGCTTCCAGCATCAGCGGATTAAAAACGACATTAAAACTTTTAAAAGATGGTAGTCCTGTAGCAATTTTTCCGGCAGGTGAAGTTTCTTCCTATAAATTCAGGAAAAACCAGATCACAGACCGTGAGTGGCATCCGGTAGTAGGAAAAATTATCTCTAAAGCCAATGTACCCATCTTGCCAGTATATTTTCATGGCAACAACGGTATCTTTTTTAGCCTGTTGAAATTCATCCACCCTTCCTTGCAAACGGCAAAACTGATTTCAGAACTGTTTAACAAAAACGGTCATAGGTTGAAAATCAGCATTGGAAAACCCATCATCTTGAATGAAATTACCTGTAAAGATTGCAATACATCGTTATTAAAATATTTAAGAACAACTCTTTATGCCCTAAAATAAATCATGTTTAGCTAGTTCATGTTAATTTCTTATTAAGTAACCACCCATCTGTTCACATAAAGAAATTGTTGATTTTATGTTAATAATAAGTAAATTTAATGTAATCAATTATGAGGTGGTTTGAAAAGAAGGATTTACATATATACATTATTTCTATGCATGATGGCTATCGGTACCATCGCAAAGGGACAGAACTATTCTTTCGATTTTTATAACGGAACCTTCAATTTCAGCACAGATTCTGCATTTAACATCCACGTATCCAAAACAGCTAATGCAGCAGAAGTTTCTAAATTTTATGCTGAAATATCGGCGGGAAATTATGATCCGTTGATTTCTTCACTTAAAAAATACCAGGAGCAATATCGTTTAAACGATTGGATTTATTACCAGCTCATCCGTAAAACGGCAGAGCAGATCAGTCCAAAGGCTGATAATTATTTCCGTTATACTTTATATAAATGGTTTTTGCTCAGCAAATGCGGCTATGATGCGAGGTTAGCGGTGGGCAACGATCAGGTTATCTTTTACGTTAGGAATGAGGAGAACATCAATGATATTCCATTTTTCATGATCGATGGCAAAAAATATATGTGCCTTAATTACCATGATTATGGAAAACTATTTAAAAAAGCAGATGCTTATATCCCGGTTAATATTTCAATACCCGAAGCCAAAAACGCTTTTTCTTACAAAGTAACGCGCATGCCGGATTTTAAACCGGAAAGTTATGAAGAGAAAGACGTGGAATTTAGTTATCGTCAGAAAATATATCATTTTAAGCTGAAAGTGAATGAAGATGTGCAAACGATTTTTAAGAATTATCCGGGTGTAGATTTCGAGAGTTATTTTAATATTCCCTTAAGCCGCGAAACGTACAGCTCGTTAATTCCTATTTTAAAGAATAATTTAAAAGAAATGGACCAAAAGAAAGGGGTTGATTATTTGATGCGTTTTACCCGTTATGCTTTTCTTTACGAAAATGATGAACAGAATTTTGGTGCTGAAAAAAGACTCTCGCCGGAGCAAACGCTGTTAAATAAATATAGCGACTGCGATGACCGGGCAGCTTTATTTTTCTATCTGGTAAAAGAAATTTACAACTTGCCCATGGTGGCCCTGCTCTACCCTACCCATTTAACCATGGCTGTACAGTTTGATAAGCCAGTAGGTGAGTTTATTGTATATAACGGTAAAAAATATTCTTTTTGCGAACCCACACCTCAAAAGGAAAATTTAAGAATCGGCCAGGTTTCTTCGAGCCTTAAAAATATTAAATTTGAGGTTGTATATGCATACGAGCCTCTTAAACGATAATATCTATCATTTACAGGTTAACTTAATGTTAATTAATTGTTTAATAAATGTTATCTTATTAAAAACAAGCTGAACCAATGGCTATTTGCAGTACTTTTATTTTTTAACTGATGTTTAAAACTTAAAAGATATCCTTATGTCTGCAGTAATTTATACCATTTTAAAAGAGTTTTTTGTTGAGGCAAACGGCAACGCCATAAAGGCGAGGATTATGTCGCCAATTCACGACGACAAAGTTTTTGTTTTCCAGATCAGTTCTTTTTATAAAAGCAAAACCGATGCCGATGCCTACGAACCTGCATCAACATTCACTTCATACGCCAATGCCGAGCGACATTTACTTCAATATCTGGAAGGCTTTCAAAATACATTAGATCTGGGCGGAGCTATTGCACCAGGCCATCGTTTCTAGGTGTTTTCTTTGTCGTCTTTTTCCGGAGGGAGTTCGGATTGGATAACCTCTTCTTCAAATTCTTTTTTATCCTTTTGGTTTCTTTTGATAAGATAACCTACTAAAATAACGACCAAAACTATAACTCCGATCAATATTGGATCATTCATATTTGCTGGATTAAAATATAACCGACCTTATTTAAACTAAGTTATGGGAAATATTTTGCATGTTAAGCACATGACTAAGTGTTAACATAATCATAATATTAATTTAACTTTAGGATTCTTTATCTTTGAAAATACCCATAAGTTTTAGATGAAAAAGAATAAATCCAAGTCGAAGAATCATTCGACAAGCAAAAAACTACGTAAAGAATTAGAATCGAAATTAGCCCTTGCATTTAACGAAGTTATTGTACAATACGGCAAAGCAAAAAAAACAGATAAGGTAATCGAGAAGTTTGCAAAGCAATTAACTAAAAAAGTTACTTTCGCTATTCAAGATGATTCTTTAGCTCCATTTACAAAAGAAGAAAAACCAACGCCTGCGGCTCCAAAAGTAAAAGCAGCTGTAACAAAGAAAGCAAAAGTAGCAGTTAAGGAAGAAGTTGAAACAAAATAAAAAATTCCATAAAAAAAGGTCTCGATTGAAGAAATCGAGACCTTTTTTTATATTAGTTTAATCTAAGGATTATTTTACTGCTCCCGGAGTTGTATAAGCTAAAGATTGAGGATCAAAATGAGCCCAACCAGCAGCCCAGTTTTCAGAACCAAATGCACCTTTAAAAGCTACACTTGTAAATCCAGTGGATAGTTTAGCATTGGTAAATGCCGCGCCTGATGCTGCAGCAGAACTTGCTACAACTGTAAAGTTTGGAACTCCTACTCTTGCTGTTGCAACTAAATCTGCAGAATATTTGTAAGGATCAGTTAAAATGCTTCCAGCTAATGCAGCACCATCGAATGTATTTACTACTGTTAACAATGGAGTAATTATACCTAAAGCAGTTGCATTCGATGCTTTAATCTGATTGCTTTTACTGTTGCTGTTATAAATTAAGTTGTTAGCAAAAACAGATGCACCCGTTGAAAGATTACTTGAAGCTGCATTTCCACCTGCTGGTAATGCATCATCATAGAAAACACCTTCTGTATAACCAACGATTATAGAATTAAATAAGCTCATAGCTGAGTTACGACGAATTTGTGCACCATGTTGGAAGTTAGCATTAATACTGCTACCTCCTGAACCTACTGGGCCCAATATTGTCATATTTGAAAAAACAGCAGAAGTTTTAGGAGCATTTGAACTTCCTGCAGCGTCATTATCTGATTCGAATCCATTTGATCCTGAAACATCGGCAGTTACTGCTAAACGTTGTGCTAAACCAAACTGAACTTTACCAGAGAAACCATTATCAGTATCAAAATCATCATCCCATGAATCGATTGCCAATAAGTGAGAACAGTTTACAGCACCACCAAACCACTCGAAAGCGTCATCACCAGAACGGTAAACTTCAACATAATCAACAACGGTACCAGAACCAACTGAACCAAAAGTTAAACCATTAATTTCGTTATCAGGGCTTAAAGCAATACCTGCATATTCAATACGTACATATTTGATTACACCTGAATTATCTGCATTATCTGTACCACCATGTTTACCTTTATCAGTAGCATCAGAAATACCTTCGATAGCTACAGAAGTACCAACGTTATTTACTGCTTTACCTAATACAATAACACCTCCCCAATCGCCTTCTTTACGTGCACCTGCGGCAACACTAGAAGTAAATACAATAGGCTTATCTACTGTACCTGTAGCGTTGATTTTAGCACCTCTTGTAATAATCAAAGCTCCCTTAGTTGCTTTATCACCTTTGATAATTGTACCTGGTTGAATAGTTAAAGTAGCATTATTCGTAACAAAAACATTTCCTTTTAAAAGATAAATTTTATCTGCGCTCCATGTTATGCTTGCAGTAAGATCACCAGAAACCTCAACAGTATTAGCTGCTACTGGCGGGTTAATCTCTTCATCAACAGTGTTCTTTGAACAACTTGCTAAGAAAACCAATACGCTCATTGCGCAAATTAATAATTGTTTTTTCATGTTATTTTTTTGTTTTACTTTTTTTTAAAATTATTATCTAAATGTAATTGGGGAGTTAACTAACCTTTAAGGTATTGTTAACTATTTAAGTTTACTGGTATTAGAAAGTGTAAGAAAATGACAATGAATAATTGCCTCCCGGTTTATAGCTAGAAATTGTCTCGTCTGTTGTTGTGCTATCAAACTTCTTGTTTAAATCTCTATCATAATATTGAGTAATACGCTTATTCAATATATCTCCTGCGTTGAATTTAATTTCTCCTTTGTTTTTAATAACTTTTAATGCCAATTGCAAATCGAGTACATCTCTTGGCACATCCCAGATCTCAGGGAATAAAGCACCTCCAGCTACGATCAATCTACGTCCAACTCTATTATATAATGCATTGAAACTCAATTTATCATCTAAGAAACTATGCTGTAATCCTGCATTAATAATGTAAGGAGCTTGTCCAACCATGGGCCTATCGGTATTCAATAGGTTAATACCACTATTTGCTACTTTTACCTTCGATTTGATGAAAGATAAATTGGTATAAAAAGTGGTATTCTTTAAGAAATCTGTTTTTGAAATAAAGTCTAAACTTTTACGGAACTCAAATTCAACACCGTAAACATTTACCTCATCAGTATTAATGTAAGTCACAATCCTGCTGGATCCAGAATCCTGGTTATAAGATTCAATTGCGTTATGGAATTTTTTATAGAATCCTGATACAGAAATGACCTGACCTGCCTGAGGATAAAATTCAAAACGGATATCACCATTATCTATTTTTGATTCCTTTAAATTCGGATTACCTTGTTGTAATGATAACAACTCATAATCATAAATAGAAGTAGAAGATAGTTCTCTAAATTCAGGACGAGCCAAAGTACGGTAATATGATGCCCTTAAGTTTACCTTTGGGGTTAAGCTATAGGTATAGTTTGCAGATGGTAAAAAATCAACATAATTATCATCAACAGAAGTTTGAGGTGAAGGATTTTTTGCATCCAATACCACATTAAATTGTTCAACTCTTAAGCCCCATACCAATCTAGATTTTTCACCAAATTTGTTATCTAACATTAGGTAACCGGCATTAGTCATTGAATGAGCATCATAAGAATCTGCGTCAGCAGAAATATCAGACAAGTAATATGCACCACTATTAATGGCGTCAGCACCATAAAGCGTACTCAACGATCTCCTGGCAATTTCATCAGCATTAGCTGCACCAGTGTTAGCAACTAAGCCAACGAATCTAGCGTCGAAAGATCTATTACGATAGATTGAGCTTAAACCAGTTTTAAAAGTAGCTAGCTGCCCCAACATTTTAAATGGCAAAGTATAATTTGCGCCTCCACTGTAGTTGTTTTCATTTAACTTTGAAAACAAAGTAGAGTTTTCTTTACTTAAAGTACCAGTACTTGCTACATATACATAATCAGCCGAACCGATATCTGATGGATTTCTTTGATAAGATACTTTCTTTTGGTCGGGTTGATCATTTAAAATATTAGCATAACTTACAGACCAATTGATTTTAGAATTATTTTCACCTAATGCATGATTACCTTCGATAGTAGATTTGAACAAAGATTTCTGCATTAAATCAAAAGCAAAATACTTCGTATCGCGATTTCTATCCTTATTGAATCCATTTCTCTCTAAATATGAATCATCATAGTTTCTATTATATATATTTTTGAAAGTGATCTTACTTTTCCCGTAGGTATAAGCAAAATTTGCCAATGCACCCAAGCTAGTTGAAAACCTATAAATATTATCATGATAATCAACATTCACATAATCACGAATTACATCATTGTTTATTGTTTGCGAATTTCTATATGTTAGTGCAAATAAAGATCCAAACCTATTAGCGCTATTTTTAAAGCTTTTAACTCTACCTAACGTGAATTGATAATTCTGAGTAGGCAATGCCGTGTTACTATACACATTCCAGTTTCTAGGTAATGATTTCATACCCGCCGCTTGCTCAGTAGGCGTTAAGCCATTATTGAATTTATTTCTTGAAGGGAAATTATTTGGCAGGGCTCTATCTCCATTATCAAACGCAAGATAATCAGTAAAGTTTCTTGCTCCACTTTTGAAATCCTTAAAAGTAGATTCTGTATTATAACCAGCACCAACTCCTAAACTTATAAAGTTACTATCAGGAATATCTTTAGTTAAAATTTGAATCGAACCACCTGTAAAATCTGCAGGCAAATCTGGAGTGGCAGTTTTGCTGATAATCAAGTTATCAACTAAGTTTGAAGGTACAATATCGAATGAGAAAGCTTTACGATTTGGCTCAGTACTTGGAAGTGATCCACCATCAAGCGACGCATTATTATATCTATCGCTTAAGCCTCTTATTACAACAAACTTATTGTCTTGAACAGTCGCACCGCTTACCCGCTTTAAAACGTCAGAAGTATTTCTATCGGGAGATTTTTTAATTTGATCGCTAGATACGCCATCAGAAATAACGGCACTATTTTTCTGCTTGGCATAAAGTGAATTTATCGATTCTTGTTTAAAGCTAGCCTTAATAACGACCTCACCAAGATTTTGACCTCCAGCTTCATTAAGCACCACATTTAAACTGGTAACTGATGGCGATTTAACCTCAATAGCGGATACTTCTTTAGTTTGGTAACCTACATACGAAAACTCAAGTGTATATTGGCCATTGGACATAGCCTGTAGCAAATATTTTCCATCAACATCAGTTGATACACCTTTGGTAGTACCTTTAATTTTAACCGTTACACCAATTAAGGTTTCACCCGTTTTTTTATCAGTAACTGTTCCAGAAATTTTTCCAGTTTGTGCATATGATAATATGCTGATCATTAAAGCGAACACAGTAAGTGCCGCGATTCTAAAAGAGTTTAGTAATTCCAATTTGCCTTTATTTGATAAAGGCAAAAGTATTACCACAGTGTTAACTGCAAGTTAGGTATTAATTAATGTTACTTTACCTTAAGGTTAATTAAAGATTAAGCACTTTTATAAGTTAGTATCTAATACCCGTCTTTTTGCAAATGAAGTGCAATAACCAGATGGGGCCGATTAACAGGAATTTAACATCATCTAAAAATGATGGCTTCTTTCCTTCTATTTTATGTCCGATAAACTGACCGACCCACGCCGCTACAAATATCCCCGCATAAATGGCATAAGCAGTTCCGCTGCCCAAGCCAACTGCCTGTTCTATTTTCACGATAATGTAACTCATTAAACCCACAACCCAGATCATTAAAAAAAATAATACAGGCGATAAGGTAAAATAATAATATAAGCTAAAGGCCAAAAGAAACGATGCCCAGTTAAAGAAACCATTATAACTTCCTAAAAACCCAATATGCGGAAATGGAATCTGCCAGATGAGTCCCAATAAACTAAATACGATTAACGGCACACAAATCCAGTGTACCAGTTTGTTAGTATGGTTTTGGTGACTTTCGGCATACTTATCGAAAAGTATATCTACCGGACGTTTTGGCTCGATTTGGATGGTTTGCTTGCTCATTAATGTAAAAATAAAAAAAAGCGATGGAATATCCATCGCTTTATATTTTGTTTCGCTATTTCGTTTCGTGAGGACACGAACCGAGGCTAGTGCATGTAATCACAAAATCATTGTAATCACCTTCCTTATTTAGCAAAGGCTACAGAACGGGTTTCCCTGATTACGGTAACCTTAATCTGACCAGGGTAAGTCATTTCTGTTTGAATACGGGTAGAAATATCAGCAGCTAAAAGTTCTGCCTGTGCATCGGTAATGCGCTCGCTTTCTACAATTACACGTAACTCTCTACCTGCCTGGATAGCGAAAGTTTTCTCAACACCTGGGTAAGATAAAGCCAATTCTTCCAGATCTTTCAAACGTTTGATGTAACTTTCTACCACCTCACGGCGTGCACCTGGGCGGGCACCAGAAATCGCATCGCAAGCCTGAATAATCGGTGAGATCATTGAAGTCATCTCGATTTCATCGTGGTGGGCTCCAATTGCATTACAAATTTCAGGATGTTCTTTATATTTTTCTGCCAGTTGCATCCCTAAGATTGCGTGTGGCAATTCTGGGTTATCATCAGGTACTTTACCTATATCATGCAATAAACCTGCACGTTTGGCCATTTTAGCATTTAAACCCAATTCTGCCGCCATTGTAGCACAGAAATTGGCTACCTCACGAGAGTGATGTAAAAGGTTTTGACCATAAGATGAACGGTAACGCATACGGCCAACCATACGGATCAGCTCAGGGTGCAAACCGTGAATACCTAAATCGATTACGGTGCGCTCACCAATTTCTACGATCTCATCTTCGATCTGTTTTTTGGTTTTCGCTACAATCTCTTCGATACGGGCCGGGTGGATACGTCCGTCGGTAACTAAACGGTGTAATGCTAAACGGGCAATTTCTCTTCTTACCGGATCGAAACCAGATAAAATAATCGCTTCAGGAGTATCGTCAACAATAATTTCGATACCGGTTGCGGCTTCTAAAGCACGGATATTTCTACCCTCTCTACCAATAACACGACCTTTAATCTCATCGCTTTCGATATGGAAAATAGATACAGAATTCTCGATAGCAGCTTCGGTAGCGGTACGTTGAATGGTTTGAATAACCACTTTTTTAGCTTCCTTGCTTGCAGTAAGTTTTGCTTCGTCAACAATGTCCTTAATCTGGATCATGGCCTGTGTACGGGCAACTTCCTTCAGGTTTTCTACCAATTGGTTTTTAGCTTCTTCGGCCGATAAACCTGCGATGGTTTCTAATTGGGTTAAATGTTGATTTTTTAGCACTTCTACCTCTTCCTGCTTCTTAATGGCAATTTCGGTTTGCTTTTCGAGCTGGCTCTTTTGTTTATCAAGCTCCTGCTCTTTTTTATTGAAGTTTTCCATGCGCTGGTTCACCGATTGCTCTTTCTGCTTCATGGTGTTTTCGCGCTGGTTAATGTTATTATTCTTGGCATTTACTTCTTGCTCATGCTCAGCTTTTAATTGTAAAAATTTCTCTTTGGCTTCTAAAAGTTTGTTCTTTTTTAAAATTTCGGCATTATTTTCAGCGTCTTTTAAAATCTTTTTCACCTTGTTCTGTGCAGCAACTTCCTGCTGTTTAAGCAAGTTACGCAGGAGGAATCTTCCTACCACTACTCCGATAGCTATACCTGCTATTACAGCAAATACGTATCCTAATATTTCAACTATTTCCATTTTGTTTTTTAAGTAAAAAAAAACCGCAACTAATCTTTAAAGTCTCATACATTTTAAACCTCAACTAAGCATAATTAGGGTTTAAGCCATTTTCAGGTGCAAAGCAGATGAAATACGCCCTCTTAACCCTATAGATATTGAAGTGTTAAGTTTTATAAAATTTGAAACTCAAAAACTAGCTGCGGCTATATTTTTGTGCTAATATCGTGTTCTGTCATACCAGCGATGGAACAGGGTGTATAGAGCGAAGTGTTTAATACGCTAAACCCGGGATTATCCCCAAAGATCCTTCATTACATCCGATAACTATCGGATCTGGATGACAAAAAAAATATAAAGAACGAACCTTATTTTGAAAAGAAATTATTGAGTAAAACATCCAATTCTTCAACTTTATCGGCAACAGCAGTATCCTGGTTTTGTACTTTGTTTTCTGTTCTCAATACGGCGGTTGCATAATGCAATACTGCCATAGAAAGAAGGTCCTGCTTATCTCTAACCGCATAATTATCCTGATAATCTTTTATGCGCTCGTTGATCATTTTTGCTGCCCGTCTCACAATTTCTTCCTCTTCCATATTCACCTTTAAAGGATAAATACGGTCGGAAATGGTTATTTTAATCGAGATTTCTCCCATTTGTTTAGCTTAGTTTCTGATTTTTTCGCATCATTATTTCTTTAACAATGCGATACTTTTATCAATCTCCCGCACAAAATCGTTAATTTTTTGCTTAATGTCAAGCGATTTTTCGCTTGTTCCCTCTATACTTTTGGCCAATTTTGTAACCCTGAGTTTTTCATCAAGTTCCACATTTTTGCCCTTAGCCGTATCGAGCGCGACTTTTAACGATTGATTTTCAAGCTTTAATAAATCATTTTCTTCCTGTAGCGCATTACATAACTCAATTACCTGAGTCGTTTTTTGTAATACCTTATCTAATTGATCTGCAACAGAAGTCATGAATTTATTTCTAAAAATACGAATTTATATTTTATTTCCTAATTTCTGCACCAGCTTGTGCCGTTAAATTCGCGATTAACTTCTGCATGGTATTTTCGATCTGCTTATCCGTCAGGGTTTGTTCTTCATCCTGTAAAATAAAATTCAGGGCATAAGATTTTTTACCTTCAGGCAGTTTATCACCCACGTACACATCAAAAACGCCTACTTCTTTAATCAGTTTTTTATCGGTTTTGAAGGCAATGCCTTTCAAGGTATCGAAAGTTACCGCCTGATCGATCAATAAAGAAAGATCGCGACGTACCGCAGGGTATTTAGAAATTTCCTTGTTAACAATCTTGTTTTTCTTCACGATATCCAATAAAGTAGCCCAATCGAAATCGGCATAAAATACTTCCGCATTTACATCAGCCACTTTACGGTCGGCTTTTGAAACCGCACCAAAGCTTACCAAAGTTTTATCTCCGCGGAAATATTTAATGCCATAAGCAAAGTTCTCGTCGCTTATCGCATCGCTTTGGTAGCTTGCAATCCCTAAACGTGAAATAACCGCATCAACAGCTGATTTTAAGTTGTAAAAAGTTGCTGGTTTTGCATTGTGGTTCCACTGCTCGCTTTGTTTAGTCCCCGAAACCAATAATAACAGCCTCGAACGTTCCACATACTTTTCGTTAATTAAGTGATAGGTTTTACCAAATTCGTAAAACTTCACATCTGCATTTTTACGGTTCTGGTTGTAAGCAACACTTTCTAATGCAGGCATCAATAAATTTTGGCGCATTACATTTAAATCGCTGCTTAACGGATTTAGAATGAATACCGCTTCATCTAATTTTTTCGAGTAAGCCGATTTGGTTAAAGAGTTGCACATAATTTCAGCATAGCCGTTTGAAGTAAGCATACCTGCAATTACATTATGTGTATTCTCCTTTTCGGGCTTAATGCTATATGAAAGCGACGCATTTACCTTTGAAGGTATTTCTATATTATTATAACCATAAATACGCAATACCTCTTCAGTAATATCGCACTCGCGGGTAACATCAACCTTAAATGAAGGTACTCTTAAAGCCAAAGTATCATCAGAGGTATTGGTTGCAGAAATACCCAAAGCGGTAATAATGTGTTTGATTTCGGCCGAAGGAATATTTGCACCAATTAATTTATTGATGTTGGTATAGCTCACCTCGAACTCAAACGGTTTGATATGGCTTGGGTAAATATCAGAAACTGATGAAGAAATTTCTCCGCCAGCCAGTTCTTTAATCAATAAAGCAGCATATTTTAAAGCGGTAACGGTAATTTCAGGATCGGTACCACGCTCGTAACGGAAAGATGCATCGGTTTTTAAACCATGTCTTTTCGAAGTTTTACGAACAGAAACGGAATTGAAATAAGCACTTTCCAGGAAAATATTTTTGGTTTTGGCATCAACACCTGAAGATTTTCCACCAAAAACACCTGCGATACACATTGGTGCTTCGGCACTACAGATCATTAAATCATCTGCACTTAATTTACGCTCTACATCATCAAGGGTTACAAAAGGTGTTCCTTCAGCAACCTTTTTCACAATTACTTTGCCACCGGTAATTTTATCGGCATCAAAAGCATGTAGCGGCTGACCTAAGCCATGAAGTACATAATTGGTAATATCGACTACATTATTAATGGGGCGTAAACCGATTACTTTTAATTTATCTTTTAACCAGTCTGGCGATTCTTGTACGGTAACACCCGAAATGGTAACACTGGTGTAACGCGGGCAGGCAGCCAAATCTTCTACTTCTACGGGAATAATAAGATTCTCGTTATCGGTTTTGAAAGCAGAAAGATCAGGCATTTCATATTCACTTCTGAAATAAGCAGCCAAATCTCTCGCCACACCTAAATGAGAAGCGGCATCGGCACGGTTTGGCGTTAATCCGATTTCGAAAACAAAATCATCGTCCATTTTGAAATGGTCTTTTGCACGGATACCCACTTCGGTATCTTCAGCAAGGATCATAATGCCATCGTGTGATTTGCCTAAACCAATTTCATCTTCGGCGCAGATCATTCCCTGCGAAAGTTCTCCCCTGATTTTTGATTCTTTAATTTTAAAAGGTTCACCTTCTAAAGGATATACGGTTGTGCCTACGATAGCCACCACCACTTTTTGGCCAGCGCCTACATTTGGTGCACCGCAAACAATCTGAAGATTTTCTTTACCGCCAACATTAACGGTGGTAATACGCAAGCGATCGGCATTAGGATGTTGAACACAGGTTAAAACTTCGCCGATAACCAAACCCTCAAGGCCGCCCGCTACAGGCTGCACCTTTTCTACACTTTCTACTTCCAAACCTACATTGGTAAGGATTAACGAAAGCTCCTGAGGTGTTTTATCGATCTGTACGAATTGTTTTAACCAGTTATATGATATTTTCATTTATTGAGATTTGAGATTCCGGACATTAGATTTGAGACTTAAGGAATCTAAAATCCTGATTCAAGAATTATAAAATGCAAAGATATTATTTAAAGGTCAAAGGAGAAAGTTAAATTATTGAGTTTTGAGATTCCGGACATGAGATTTGAGACTTACCAACGCTAACCCTGGCTCAAACACAAAATATAAATCACTAATGGCCAATATTCAGATTGGATAGAATGACCGCGCATGCCCCTGCCCCTATTACCACCATGATCACTGAGGCAATAACCAATTTAAGACCTGACTTAACGGGCTGGTTTTTTGCCGCTTTTACGACGATCTGAATGATGCCAATTACAAACAGCAGTACAGCGGCCACCCAATATATTATAAAAAGTCCCATTAACTTAAACTAAGCATTTAACTGTTGGCAAGCAATACGGCGCAGGCACCAAAACCAATTACAACCATAATTACTGAAATAATGATCAATTTCAATCCGGATTTTACGGGCTCGTTTCTTGATGATTTAATAATAATCTGAATAATCCCCACCACAAAAAGTACGATTGCAGTAAGACAATAAATTACAAATAAGCCGAATAAACCACCCATATTAGTTCATATTTAATTTTTCTCTGATCAGATCTATTTTATTGTCGCGGTAAAAAATGTTCATGGTTTCGAAGGGTACCATTTTATATTTATCGCTTACAATGTGTACGCAAGATTTTTTAACTGCACGCACATCAAAATCAAGCGGATCCATGAAATTCATGATGATAATCCGAAATAAATTATCATAGCTTAAACTATCCGATTTTACCCTTGGTAAACAGCACATCAGTTCGCCAAAGGTATCTTCGGCACAATCAACCGAAACACCTGTGCTGAACAAATTGAGCATGTGCTCTTTCAGTTTTTCATCATGTTCAAAAACGATGGTATTTTTTGAATTATTGAGCAAATCTTCCGGATTGATCAAATGCGTCATTGGTATAACCTCATCACCGATTTTTAAGGCATAAGCCATGCACAGTGCATCGGGATTACAGGGAACGGGAATTAAATCCTGAGGGGTAAAGGTTGGGTACTGCTCATAAATTTTTCTGCGCACTTCGGTTAGGGTAATCCTCCCCTGCTGATCGTTATAATCGTCGTTCCGCCCGGCAACCTGCGTAGGTTGAAAAGTAACACCCCGAACACATTTCTGCTTGAGGGCATAATCTAAAATATCGCCAATTTCATGGTCGTTTAAGCCATTTTGCAAAGTAACTACCAAAGTAGTAGATACATTAAACTGATTTAAATGATCAATGGCCTTTCTTCTCACCTCGGTAAGGTCTTCGCCCCTAAGCTTGGTTAATACTTCGGGACTGAAACTATCAAACTGCAGGTAAATTTCAAAATCGGGCATATAACTGGCCAACTTCTCTACAAATTTGATGTCTTTGGCAATCCTGATACCATTCGTATTTACCATTAAATGTTTAATGGGTTTTGTTTTGGCAAGATCTAAAATCTTAAAAAATTCGGGATGGACCGTCGGCTCCCCACCTGAGAGCTGAACCACATCAGGCTCCCCCTCGTTGGCTACCACAACATCCATCATGCGTTCTATTTCTTCCAAAGTTCTGTGCCTGCCATAACTTGGAGATGACATGGCGTAACAGGTAGGACAGGCCAGGTTACAGCGATCGGTAACTTCTATAACCGTTAAACACGAGTGCTGTTCGTGATCGGTACACAAACCACAATCGTAGGGGCAGCCGTAATGCACTTTGGTATTAAACTTAAGCGGCATTTCCGATTGCTTGTTATAATTCCGGATCTGTTTGTAATATTCTACATCATCGGCAATCATCACTTTACTATCACCGTGCGTTCTGCAGTTTTTCAACATAAACACTTTGGCATCCTGAAAAACAATTTTCGCATCGCAAAGCTGTAAACATTCCGGACAAAGGCTTTTGGTATAATCGTAGTATATATAATCTCTGGTATTGGCCATAGTGTTTACTTTTTAACAGCTATCTTTTTAGAAATCCTGATGATGAATCTATAATAATAAATAAAAATAAACAATGCAGACCAATGAATACTGCTTAAATTTAAAAATAATGAATGGTAAGGCTTAATAAATTCGATCAAAAAGCGAAATAAGAAATACAATACCATAAAAAGTTTAAAGCGGTCACCGTTAATCAGCTCTTTATGCTTTAAGCTGTTAAAAAGAAAAATCAAAAGTACGAGGTAAACTATTTCATAAAGCATAATGGGGTGCCGGGGTATACCATCACCCAAATCCATCCCAGTAAAAAGATGGGTGGGAATGCCATAAGTCGGCTCATCAATCCCCATAGAAAAGCAGCCGATGCGTCCAATAATCAGCGCCACTAAAATGGGGATTACATAAATATCGCCAGAGGCAACCTTTACACCAATTATCTTTTTTATTAATTCTACGCCAAATAACCCTCCAAGCAGTCCGCCAATAATGGTTTTACTTTGATATAAAATTGAAAACGTAAGGTGATTGATTACTTCAGGAGTTTCCAGCACAGCTACCACCCGCGAGCCTATCAATGCTCCTAACATGGCACCCAACATAATCCACAGCCTGTTTTCGTCGGAAATCTGATCTACGATGCCTTTTTTATAATAGTAATAAAGCCTTACACCTATTATAAATGCGAGGGTTTCGAAAATATAATGATAGTGATATTGTGCGCCAAAAAATTCGAACTGAAATGGAAAGACTGACAGGGTTTTTAGTAGCATTTATTGAAAGAAAAGTCTGCAAAAAACTGGCAGGTGATCAGAATAATACCTTTTATCCTTACTATCGGTTAAAACGGCAAACTTTTGTACTTTAAAACCTTTGTTTACAAAAACATAATCGATGCGGTCTTTCAGGTCGCTATCGAAATGAAAACCATTAAAAGTACCTGCAGGGCCATAAGGTGCTTCTACGGAAACTTCTTTTGCATCTGTAAGAAAAGATTTAATGGTTGCAATGGCTTCTGTTTCGGGCGTTACATTTAAATCGCCGGTAAAAACAACAGGCAACGTTGGTGCAATCTGCTGGATTTTCTGTTTCAACAATTTAGCCGATTCAATTCTCGCCTGAACGCCGATATGATCATAATGGGTATTAAATACGATAAATTCTTTTTTGTTCAGTTTGTCATACAGTTTTATCCAGCTGCAAACCCGGTTTAAAGCTGCATCCCATCCTTTTGAAGGCACATCGGGTGTTTGCGACAACCAAAAAGTTCCTCCGTCTTTTTTGGTAAACCTGTCTTTATCAAAATATACGGCAGAAAATTCGCCTTTTCTTTTGCCATCATCGCGACCAACACCTACTACATCGAAATTGGAATTTTCAAGCAGTGCATCAAATTGCTCGGGCAAAGCCTCCTGTACACAAAGAATATCGGCATCATGAAATTTCACCAGGGCTTTAACATTATCTTTCCGGTTCGGCCAGGCATTTACACCATCTGAGGCAACATTTAAACGGATATTGTAAGTAATGATATTAATGGGCATGGCTGCTTTTTGAGCAAAAGCAAAAACAGTTAATAAAAGAAAAACAGGGATAATTTTTAAACTATTCATATTACAAATACATTTTTTTCCGGGATTACGGAAGATTATAAATTATAAATTTAAGCTGCGAGGATACTAAATTAAGGTTAATTGTATTTTAACAATGAAATATCTTTTAAATTAAATCTTCATCCTTGTAACTGTAATATCGGTTATTGGCAAAAATAACATGGTCTACCACAAAAAGTGTAAGCAGATTGCCAGAAGCCACCATATCCCTGGTGAGTTTATCATCGCTTTCGCTTGGCTTTAAACTTCCTGAAGGATGATTATGCGCCAGAACAATATTTGCCGCATTATTCTCCAGAGCCGTTTTAAAAATAATTTTCGGATCGGCTATGGTACCCGCCTGTCCACCTTTACTGATCAGGAATTTCCCAATAATTCGGTTAGACCTGTTGAGCAACAGGATCCAGAATTCTTCGTGGTTGAGGTTGGCAAAGGTATGATGCATGTACCTGTAAACATCACCAGAGGTAGTGATTTGAGTAACATCTTCTTCAGCGGTTTCTTTCCGTCGCAGGCCGAGTTCCAGAGCAGCCATGATGGTGAGGGCTTTGGCTTCGCCTATGCCTTTAAACCTCGAAAGATCCTGGATAGACGCTTTGCCCAAACGGGTTAAACTGTTATCGTAAAAAGCCAGAATCCTTTTACTGAGGTCGACAACAGTTTCGGTTTTACTTCCTGAACCAATTAAAATTGCGATGAGTTCAGCATCAGTTAAATGCCTTCTGCCATGCAACAAAAGTTTTTCACGCGGGCGGTCTTCTTCAGCCCACAGTTTAACGCCTAGTTTCTGTTCGTATTGTTCCATTTTTTTCGACAAAAAAAAGGCATCCCAACTTTTGGTTGGGATGCCTTTGCTAATATCGTAAAAAAATTGGCTTATTTTAAACCGTTAACGAATTTCGTTAATTTCGATTTATTGTTTGCCGCTTTGTTTTTGTGGATAACATTCTTTTTAGCTAAACGATCTAACATAGAGATTACTTTAGGCAATAAATCAGATGCAGATTTTTTATCTTCTGCAGCACGTAATCTTTTAATAAAGGTACGTGTAGTTTTTGCCTGATATCTGTTACGTAAACGTTTTGTTGCGTTTGCTCTAATTCTTTTTAATGAAGATTTATGATTTGCCATTTCTATTTAGCCTTTTATTTTTCTTATTCGTTTCCTATAATTCGGGTTGCAAATATAGGATTAATGTTTTTAAATTACAAAACACTTTTAACTTTTTTTTAATTAAAATTTAACCCCGTTTCCGAACTGCAAAAATACATTAAAATTCTTCATTAATAATACTTTAACTTAATTGAATAAAATTTCTTTTCGATTAAGAAAACAGCCCTAAAAACACTATTTTTGGACAAAACGATTTTTGAGTGAAAAAACGAATAGCCATCTTTGCATCAGGTTCTGGTTCTAATGCCCAAAAACTGATGGAGCATTTTAAAAGAAGTAACGAAATTGAAATTTCTTTGGTGTTAACCAATAACGCCGAGGCTTATGTATTACAAAGAGCTGATAACTTCGAAATCCCTACCCATATTTTCGACAAAAACGAATTCTACAAAACCGATGAGGTTGTGGATCTGCTCAAAAATCTTGAAATCGATTTTATTGTACTGGCAGGCTTCCTTTGGTTAATTCCTAAAAGCCTGATCCACGCCTACCCTGGCCGGATTGTAAATATCCACCCTGCTATTCTCCCTAAGTTTGGCGGAAAGGGCATGTACGGCGATCATGTGCACAATGCGGTGATGGCTGCCGGTGAAACCGAAGGCGGTATCACGATCCATTATGTAGATGAAAACTATGATGAAGGTGAATACATTTACCAGGCCCGCTACAGAATTGATAAAAACGACAACCTGGAGATGGTAAAATTTAAAGGTCAGCAGTTAGAGCACCAGCATTATCCACGGATAGTAGAAACGATTGTTAAAAAGATAAAAAAGTAATATTAGGATTACGTGCTATTCGATTTTAAAAATTTCAGGATCCGTTTTAGCGCACAGCAACATTAGAGTATCACCAACCTGTAAAGAAGAGTTTGTGTTGATCACTTCCTGCATCCAGATTTTATTGTTTAACTTATAGGTAAATATAGCGTAAGGCGTTTGACTATTTCTATTCCTTTGTATATATAATTTCGTCACAATCCCCTCTGCGGGCACACCATATTTTGCCAGTTGTTTTTCCATAAAAGACTCATGCATCTTAAAAACAAAAATCGCAACCGGACCTCCAACACATAATACAAAAAGGAACGATTTAAATTTATACCATCGTTTACTATCGTCCAACCATAAATTACTTAAATAAAACAAGGCCAATATAGCTGAAATGCCTAGCAATATTACGCTGTTAAACCCGAAATAACGATGAGAATGGTAAATCCCGATGTAACAACATATAAGAAGGAACATGATGGTTATATAGGTCCACTTTTTTCTACGATTTGATTGATACATTGCTTCTGTTAACCCTAGTTATCAATTAGTACTTATTATATGATGCGGGCTAAAATAATAAAATTCGAAATACCTCTACCATCAATTTAAAATTAGCTGGCAACTTCCAGGCAAACAAAAAAAGATAAAGGCCTGCTTTACATAAGCACTATCAGCATATTTGAGACCTGAAAATCCTTTTGAAAAAGAAAAAATGCCTGGTAAAGAAAAATATCTAAATAATTTCATTTTTATTGGTTTCACCACCTAAATAAATTCCCCTGTTTTTACTACCTTTGCGGCTCAAAATTTTCAGTAGAATGAGTCAATCCATTAAAATCAAAAACGCTTTAATCTCAGTATATTATAAAGATGGTTTGGAGCCATTGGTAAAATTGTTAGCCGCGCAAGGTGTACAGTTATTTTCTACCGGTGGAACAGAACAATTTATTAAAGATTTAAATCTTCCGGTTACAGCGGTTGAAGATTTAACCGGTTACCCTTCTATTTTGGGCGGACGTGTTAAAACCTTACACCCAAAAGTATTCGGTGGAATTTTAAACCGCAGAGCGTTAGCAGGCGACCAGGAGCAGATTGCTGAATATGAGATCCCTGAAATTGATTTGGTGATTGTTGATTTATACCCTTTTGAAGAAACCGTAAAAGCAGGTGGAACACCGGAAGAAATTATCGAAAAAATCGATATCGGTGGTATTTCCCTAATCCGTGCTGCCGCGAAAAACTTTAACGATGTAGTAATTATTGCTTCTAAAAATGACTACCCTACTTTACAGGCACAGTTAGAAGCGCAAAATGGCGAAACTACTTTGGCACAGCGTAAATCGTTTGCTAAAACAGCTTTCCATACTTCTTCGCACTACGATACTGCAATTTTTAACTATTTTAATACAGAAGAACCACTTGATGTTTTTAAACAGAGTGTAACTGAAGCCAAAACGCTACGTTATGGCGAAAACCCTCACCAGGGTGGTGTATTTTATGGCGATTTAGATGCCATGTTTACCAAACTGAACGGTAAGGAGCTTTCGTATAATAACCTGGTTGATGTGGATGCAGCCGTTGCTTTGATCGACGAATTTGAAGATCCGACTTTTGCGATCTTAAAACATACAAATGCCTGCGGTATTGCTTCACGTCCGACCGTTAAACAAGCCTGGGTTGATGCTTTAGCATGCGACCCTGTTTCTGCTTTCGGTGGTGTATTGATTACCAATGTGGAAGTTAATCTTGAAACAGCAGAAGAAATTAACAACCTGTTTTTTGAAGTATTAATTGCACCTTCTTACCAGCCAGAAGCAGTAGAATTGTTCAGTAAAAAGAAAAACCGCGTGATTTTGCAACGTAATGAGGTTGAATTGAGCAAAAAACAATTTAAAACCTTATTAAATGGTGTAATTGAGCAGGATAAAGATTTAATTATCGAAGGTCCGGAGCAAATGACTACCGTTACCGATAAAGCACCAACCGAACAAGAACTGAAAGACTTATTCTTCGCCAATAAAATTGTAAAACATACCAAATCTAACACCATTGTTTTGGTTAAAGATGATGTACTGATTGCAAGCGGTGTTGGACAAACTTCACGTGTTGATGCGTTAAGACAAGCGATTGAAAAAGCTGCTTCTTTTGGTTTCAGCGTTAAAGGTGCTGCCATGGCTTCTGATGCTTTCTTCCCTTTCCCTGATTGTGTGGAAATTGCTGCCGAAGCCGGAATTACTGCGGTGTTACAACCAGGTGGATCGATTAAAGATGCTGATTCTGTAGCAAAAGCAAACGAAAAAGGTATTGCAATGGTAACTACCGGGGTAAGACACTTTAAACACTAAAAAGGTATAAGGTTGAGGGTTTAAAGGCTGAAGGTTTTACATCATGCCTTACAATAACGATAGTTTAAACCCAACAATTACCGCTTTTTATTTTCTGAATATTTTAATTGCCTTAAAAACAATTCAATAACTGAAGAAAATAAAACTTAAAACAATAAAAAAGCTATTTTTACATTAGGAATAGTATAGATTTGACAAAATAAAGAAAACATACCTTATACATGGGATTATTTAACTGGTTTACGCAAGAAGTTGCCATCGATTTAGGCACTGCGAATACCCTGATTATACATAACGACAAAGTAGTTGTAGATGAGCCATCTATCGTTGCTTTTGATCGTACTACAAACAAAGTCATTGCTATAGGTCGTCAGGCAATGCAAATGGAGGGTAAAACCCACGATAATATTAAAACCGTTCGTCCACTAAAGGATGGAGTAATTGCCGATTTCAACGCCGCTGAGGCGATGATTAAGGGTATGATCCGTATGCTTAATGGCGGTAAAGGATGGATGTTCCCTTCTTTACGTATGGTAATCTGTATTCCTTCTGGTATTACAGAGGTAGAAAAACGTGCTGTGCGCGACTCTGCAGAGATTGCAGGCGCAAAAGAAGTTTACTTAATACACGAGCCAATGGCAGCTGCTGTAGGTATTGGTATTGATGTTGAAGAACCGATGGGCAACATGATTATCGATATAGGTGGTGGTACCACTGAAATTGCGGTTATCGCTTTATCTGGTATTGTTTGTGATCAATCGATCCGCGTGGCCGGAGATAACTTCGACTCTGATATCGTTAACTACATTCGCCGTCAGCATAATATTATGATCGGTGACCGTACTGCTGAGAAAATCAAGATCGAAGTGGGTGCAGCTTTACCTGAATTACAGGATGCTCCTGCTGATTTTGCTGTTCAGGGCCGTGATTTAATGACGGGTGTTCCAAAACAGATCACCGTTTCTTATACCGAAATTGCACACTGTTTAGATAAATCGATCTCTAAAATTGAAGAAGCGATTTTAAAAGCTTTAGAGATTACCCCACCAGAACTTTCTGCTGATATTTACCAAACCGGTATTTATTTAACAGGTGGTGGTGCGTTGTTAAGAGGTTTGGATAAACGTGTGGCTGCAAAAACAAAATTGCCTGTTCACGTTGCAGAAGATCCACTTCGTGCGGTAGTGCGCGGAACCGGAATCGCCCTTAAAAACATTGGCGGATATAAATTCTTAATGCAATAACCTAGATTTGAGATATGAGATGTGAGATTTGTGACTAATTATCCAAACTCACATCTTATATCTTACATCTCATATCTCATGAGCAATGCGTAACCTTTGGATTTTCATCAGCAGATACAACGCATTTTTCCTGTTTATCATTTTTTTTACCATTGGGCTTTACCTAACGGTGAAGAACAACTCCTATCAGCGTAGCGTAACCTTAAACTCTACCAATGAGGTAGTGGGTACGGCTTACGAGAGGTTAAATGTTTTTAAGCGCTATTTAAACCTTGGAATGGTAAACGATAGCCTTGCTGCAGAAAATGCCAAGCTTAAAAGTAAGCTATTAAGCTTAACCACTGTTGATACCGCTAAAGATGTTAAGGTTGTTGACACCCTCACCAATCAGGATTACACTTACCTTGCCGCTAAAGTGATTAAAAACTCCATCACTTTGCGTAATAACATCATGACGATTAATAAAGGGAGCGTTGACGGCATTAAAGCCGGAATGGCCGTTATTGCACCGCAAAAAGGTGTGGTTGGCTTTATCCGCGATGTTTCTGAACACCTGGCAACCATCCAATCGCTATTACATAAAGACACCAAAATAAGTGTGACTTTGAAAAAGAATAACGCTTTGGGCTCACTGGTTTGGGGCGATGGCAATTTCGACGTTAAAAAGGCATTTATCAAGGAAGTACCCAACCACATTAAAATGTATGTGGGCGATACGGTAGTGACGTCTGGTTTTGCATCATTTCCGAAAGGAATTTTGGTGGGCAGGATCAGCAAGCCAAATGTAGCCACCAATGATAATTTCTTATCAGGCGAGTTGAATTTATTTACAGATTTTAGCACATTGCAATATGTATATGTGGTTAAATATAAAAAGGCTGAAGAGCAAAAAGCTTTAGAAGGCATCGCTAAACCGAATGAATAGTAGAATCATAATTGTAAATGTGATCAGGTGGTTTTTGCTACTTTTTGTGCAGATATTCCTGCTCAAGAATATGGGTTTTTACGACCTTTCTACGCCATTTATCTACGTATTATTTTTACTCCTGCTCCCTTTTGGTATTCCCAATATCGTATTGTATTTATTGGCTTTTGTAACCGGATTAACCCTCGATGCCTTTTATGATACCATGGGCGTACATGCTACGGCCTGTGTGGTACTGGCTTTTGTAAGGATTTCTTTTATTTCGATCAGTTTAAACCGCGACGCAATTGACGACCCCGAACCTTCTTTAAGTTATATGGGTTTTCAATGGTTTTCACTTTATGCTTTTCTTTGCGTTATTGCACACCACCTGGTGCTGTTCTTTTTAGAAACATTTAAGCTAACCGAAATTGGTTATACCTTAATGAGATGCGGTTTAAGTTGTATCTTTACACTGCTTATTATTTTATTGGTAGAGTTTATATTCTATAGAAGAACACCACGTTAATGGATCAGTTATTTAACCGAAAATATATCGTTCAAGGATTATTTATTGTAATCGCCCTGATTTTGCTGGGGAAGTTATTTTATATCCAGATCATTAGCGATAAGGCCTTCAGTTCTGCTGAAAGTAACGTGTTGCGTAAAATTTATAAATACCCTGCCCGTGGTGCCATCCTCGACCGGAACATGAAAGTAATTGTGCAGAACGAACCCGTGTACGATTTAATGGTTACCCCAAACGAAGTTAAACCCTTCGATACCCTTGGACTGGCCAATGCTTTAGAAATTACAGTTGAGGATGTGCGTAAAAAACTGAAAAAAGCAAGGGCACAATCTTCTTATCAGTCTACATTTTTCGAAAGGCAGATTTCTGTACAGAGTTACGCCCGTTTACAGGAAATTATGTACCGTTTTCCGGGTTTCAGGACGCAGGACAGAACGATCAGGCATTATCCTGATAGCGTTGCCGGACAACTTTTTGGTTATGTTAAAGAAGTGAGTCCGGATGATATTGAAAAATCGGAAGGTTATTATAAACCGGGCGATTTTATCGGAAAAAGTGGCCTTGAACGTTCTTATGAAGATTTTTTAAGGGGCGAAAAAGGGGTGATCAATACTTTGTACGATGCTAAAAATATTGCCCAGGGGAGTTATGCCAATGGGAAATATGATGTAAATGCCGTATCGGGAGATCGTTTAATTTCTTCTATAGACATCAGGATTCAACGTCTTGGCGAAGAATTGATGAAAAATAAAGTTGGTGCCATTGTTGCCATCGAACCTTCAACCGGAGAGATCCTGGCTTTTGTAAGTAGCCCGGGATATGATCCCAACCAATTTGTGGGTAAAGATTGGGGCAAAAACTACATGAGTTTGATTGCTAATCCTTACCGTCCGCAGATTGTAAGGCCTATTGCAGGACAATATTCTCCCGGATCATCGTTTAAACCTGTAGATGCTTTGGTAGCATTGCAGGATGGCGCAATTGATCCAAATACTACGTTTTTCTGTCCGGGCTATTACATGGCCGGAAACCATAAAGTAAAATGCGAGCACGTTGATGGTACCATCAACATGCAACGCGGTATTGCCCGTTCTTGCAACACCTATTTCTGCCATGTTTTTCAGAGCATCATTACCAAAAACGGCATGAAAAATCAACGCCAAACCTATGCCAACTGGCATGAGCAGATTTCTAAATGGGGTTTTGGTCAGAAATTGGGAATCGATATGCCTTTCGAAAAAAAGGGGATATTTTATCAGGGAGACCATTATGATAAAATTTATGGCAAACGCTGGGGATACACCACTGTAATTTCGCAGGCCATTGGTCAGGGAGAAATTACCTCTACCCCGTTGCAAATGGCAAACGTTATGGCGGCAATTGCCAACCGGGGCTATTATTTAAAGCCTCACTTAATTAAAGGTATCGGTGATAAAAATGTTGTTAAAAAAGAATATGTAGTTAAAAACTATGTAGGTGTAGATGAGAAATATTTCCCGATCGTAATTGACGGGATGCGCGATGCGGTAAACAGTCCGTGGGGAACAGCAAAAGAATCTCAGATACCCAATATTTTGATGTGTGGCAAAACCGGAACGGTACAAAACCCACATGGCAAAAACCACTCGGTTTTTATCGGTTTTGCACCAATGGATAACCCTAAAATTGCCATTGCAGTAATAGTAGAAAATGGTGGTTTTGGAGGTTCGTATGCAGCACCGATATCGAGTTTCATGGTAGAAAAATACCTAACGGATACCATTAAGCCACGTTCGAATGGCTATACCGTAAAAGCATTCTCCGAAACCAATCTTTTACCTGCTTTAATCGACAAAACAAAAAAGGTTAAATTAACCAAACTGGATAGTTTAAATCTTAAAAAAGCCGATTCACTTAAAAGGGTTAAAGACAGCTTAAAAATAAAACCGGCAATATTAAAACAAACTGTTGCTACCAAACCGAAAGTAAATCAACCCATTGTAAACCAAAAACCTGTAACCAATAAATAGAAGATGCAGCAACAGGGAAACCGTTTCTTTTTTAATGTAGATTGGATTACTGTTCTAATCTATATTGCTTTATGCGCAGTTGGTTTTATCAATGTTTATGCTTCTATCTACAATCCGGATAAAGCAGCAGGATTTGATTTTGCGAGCAGTTACGGTAAACAGTTGATTTATGTAATTACCGGGCTGATATTGGGTTTATCCATCTTATTGTTCGATGGAAGATTATTTAACGTATTTGCGCCCTTTATTTACGGTGCTACCCTCTTTTTACTCGTTGTGGTATTATTTGTTGGCCGAAATGTAGGAGGAAACCAGGCCTGGATCCCTATTGGTTCCTTTAGGCTGCAACCTTCAGAATTTGCCAAATTTGGTACGGCCTTGCTCCTGGCGAGGTATGTAAGCACGTTTAACCCCAAATTCAGGGATTTTAAATCAATTGTAATTGCCGGGCTTATTGTACTGGCCCCACTTTTATTAATCATGTTACAACCCGATACAGGTTCTGCATTGGTGTTCCTAGCCTTTATGTTCCCTTTATACCGTGAGGGTTTATCAGGTTATTTTCTTTTAATTTTCTTAGGAATGATTGTACTTTTTGTTGCCGATTTCCTGGTGCCAACTTATGTATTAATCCTTATCCTCACTACTATTGGCGGACTTTTCATTTATAATAACAGGAGGAAACAAAAAATCATCATCTCTACCGTACTGGTAACGATGATTGCCATTGCTTATCTTTTTGTGGTTAAAATTGCGTACGAGAAAGTTTTAGCGCCACATCAGCGTAGTCGTATCGAATTAATGTTGGGCCTTAAAGCCGATAACAAAGGTGCGGGTTATAATGTAATCCAATCGCAAATTGCCATTGGTTCGGGGCAGGCAACCGGTCGTGGTTTTTTACAGGGTACCCAAACTAAATATGGTTACGTACCCGCCCAAAGTACCGATTTTATCTTCTCTACCATTGGTGAAGAATGGGGTTTTATGGGATGTTCAGTTGTAATCGGCTTATACATGTTCCTCTTGCTTCGGTTAATCAACCTGGCAGAACGGCAGCGATCTACCTTCTCGAGGGTTTACGGTTATAGTGTAGCCTGTATCCTGTTTTTTCACGTATTTATCAATATCGGGATGACGATCGGGATTATTCCGGTAATAGGGATTCCACTACCATTCATCAGCTATGGCGGATCGTCATTATGGAGTTTTACAATCCTGCTGTTTATCTTTTTAAAGCTGGATTCTAACCGGATGGGGTTTATTTAAAAGTCGGGAGTCCGGAGTCTTTAGTCCAGAGTCGATATTTAGCGTAAAAGCATAGAGATTCGTCCTCCTGAATTCATTTCAGGATCTTAATAATATTGGTACAAAGATTTATTATTTAAGGCATTACAAATGCCAATCTCGATCATCATCGTTACAAACGAGGATGATGAACGATAGCTTGCAAAAAGTCATCATTTCAACCCCTTTGGAGAAATTTTTGAACTATCCAATGAGCATAGTACAAAGATTTCTCCATTTCGTTGCACTTCAGTCGAAATGACGATCCTATAAGAAATGTTTAACGCTATCCGCCAAACCCTTATCGCCCTCCGTTCTACTTACTAAACCTTCTATTTAACAGCTCGTAAAACTGATCTACAGTAGCCTGTTTGCTTGCCCAGTTATTTTTTGCTGCATAATTGTGCTGAAGGTAGCTATCTGCAGCCTCAAAGCTGTTCATCCTGTTGATGATATCAATCACTTCAGAATAGGCCAGATTATAGCCGTTAAAAAGCTCCCTGATAAACAGTAATTTTTCATTTAAACTGATTGCCTGTTTTAAATCAGCAATCGGAGCTTTAACAGGTTCATTATTCTGGCTGTTTGTTTTGGCCAATAAGTCGTTTAAACTTGGAGCCGGCTGAGAAGCTGTGGGCTGTGGAGTTGGTTTTACAGGAACAGCTTCAGGAGTAAATAGCGGACGCTCCTGCTCAACTGGAGGCGAAATAATAGGATCATCAAATTTTACATCCCTAAGCGCTTCTATGGGCTGACTTGCAACGGTAACCGGTTCTTCTTTTTTTACTTCAGCAATTGGCTCTTCAGGTTTAACTTCTACTACAGGTTCCGCTTGAGTAATTATTTGCGGTTCTTCTTCTTCGTGCGGAATTAAAAAAGGTTCAGGGCCAATTTCATCATCTTCAGCAGGCAAAACATCTTCTTGTGGAGCTAATGCTTCTTTTTCGTGTATCCTTTTTTTCTGTGCTAAAATTTCGGCCTCTTCTTTACTTAACGGACGGTCGAAAATTTCTTCTACAGATCCGATAGCTATCGGATTTGCTTCGTAATCAAACTGTGCATTTTCATCGTGGTTACCCAATACAAATTCAAAAGTATGGTCGTCCTGATCAGGTTTGAAAAAATCCTGATTTAAAATTGTTTCAGCCTTTTCTTCTTCAATTACCTCATCATCCCATTTTTCCTGTTCAGGCTTAACGTCAATACGTTCATCCTCTTCCTCAGCGGTCGCTATTTCTTCCAATTCCTGAGGTGCAAAGCTTTCGCTTTCGGCTGTAGCGATATTTTCAGCTTCTGGTAAAATGATTGTATTCTGTTCAGCCAACAAAACATGATTTCCAGCCTGAGGAGCTTTATCCTCTACTGCCGTATTCAGTTTTTTGACGATATTAACATGATCGGAAAGAAAATGGGCATTGGCCAGGAAAAGCTCCAGCTCCAAATCGTTTAATTGTTGAGGATTTTGAGCTAGGAACTGATATTGCTCATTTAATTCTGTTAAAATATTGCCGATTTTTCTGAAAATATCCTGTTGGTTCATCATAAAGTTAAAACGAATTTTTTAGCGATTTATGTTGGTAACTATGTGTCCAAAAATAACACATAATTCTCATATTTGTTCGGTTTAAAAATTATAGAGCGAACATAGGGGAATAAAAAATCGGGCATGTTATTTAGCGAACAAAATTTTAGGAGAAGAGGCGAATTTTCGGGAAGTATAGAAGTGGTATGTGGCTCTATGTTTTCTGGTAAAACCGAAGAGTTGATCAGAAGGTTAAAAAGAGCGCAGATTGCTAAATTGAATGTCGAAATTTTTAAACCCCGCACCGATACCCGTTACCACGAAACCGCAGTGGTATCGCACGATCTGAATTCAATCAATTCTACCCCGGTTGATAGTGCATCAGCTATTTTATTGTTGGGCACCAATACGCAAGTTGTAGGGATAGATGAGGCACAGTTTTTCGACGATGAATTGCCTGATGTTTGTAACAAACTGGCCCTTAGGGGTATCCGTGTGATTGTAGCAGGATTGGATATGGATTTTACAGGCAAACCTTTCGGTCCGATGCCGGCTTTGATGGCCATTGCCGAACATGTAACCAAAGTAAATGCTGTTTGTGTTTGCTGTGGCAACCCGGCACTTTACAGCTACCGTACCGCTGCTGATGAAGCGACTGTTTTATTGGGCGAAAAGGAAAGTTATGAACCACGGTGCAGGGCCTGTTATAATTTGGGTAAAGGATAGTTAGTTGGTTCATTAGTTAATTGGTAAATGCGTATTCTTTTTCTGAAGCGCAGTATCCGTGCTAAAATTAAAGTTTGTTCCCGTGTTTCGCGGTACGCTTCGGTCTTCGTACCTCAACCCTGCAGGGTACCTGCTGCACCCGGGGCTAGGTGGCAAAGCTATGCCTGTGAATTGAGAAACAAAATCCTCCTTTATTTTAATAATTGTCTGAAGTAAATTTAGCTGATATTTGTATCGTGAATATAAAAAACAATATCGTTTCTATTTTAGGTTGCGGCTGGTTTGGATTGGCTTTGGCCAAAAAGCTGATTAGTTTGAATTATGCTGTTAAAGGTTCAACAACCAGTCAGGAGAAATTAGCCATACTTCAGGCTGAAAATATACAACCTTATTTAATCAATTTTACTGCAGATGCAATTGTAGCCGGGGAAGCGTTTTTTGAAGCGGACACCTTATTTATCTGTATTCCACCAAAGCGGAATTCTACTGAGCTTCATGATTATCCCCAAAAGATCAAATCAATTTTAGCAGCTGCGAAAGATAAATCGAAAAATGTGGTGCTGATTAGCTCAACCAGTGTTTATGCAGATGAAAATAAAGCGGTAAATGAAAGCAGTGAAACCAATCCAGACACCGATTCGGGAAGAATTGTTTTAGCTGCAGAGCAGCTTTTTAAAGTATTATATCCTGAAAATTGCACAGTAATCCGCTTTGCAGGTTTAATTGGCCCCGACCGTAACCCTGGAAGATTTTTTGCCGGAAAAAGCAATGTACCGAATGGCCTGGCTCCTGTAAATTTGATCCATCAAACCGATGCGGTAGGTATTGCGGTTAAAATATTAGAGAAACAAGCCTTTGGCAGAACTTACAATGCCTGTGCTCCAAATCATCCTGCAAAAATGGACTTTTACACCAATGCGGCTAAATCTACCGGCCTTGCTGAGCCCAACTTTATTGCAGAAAAGAAGGATTGGAAAATTGTAGAAAGTTTGAATGTGCCTGAATTTCTGGGTTATGAGTTTGAGGTAGGGATTTAGTTATTTACCTTATTGTGAGTTGCATTGATTAGCCGCATCGTCATTCCCAACTTGATTGGGAATCTTAAAGCTTATTGCATTACGATTCCCACCTGCGTGGGAATGACGAACAATTTTTGAATCTACTTTTGGCACGATGGTAATGTCTTCATGAAATAATAGCGAACATTTAACTCAACAACCCCAATAATTCTTTCTTGGTCATGTTTTTAAACAAACTTCCGTCAGTCTGGATCAGATCTTTAACCAGATCCTTTTTAGTAGCCTGTAGTTTCATAATTTTTTCTTCGATGGTATCAGGGCAGATTAAACGCACCGCCATTACATTTTTATGCTGACCGATTCGATACGCCCGATCTATGGCCTGGTTTTCTACCGCAGGATTCCACCATGGATCTACGAGATAAACATAATCAGCTTCCGTTAAGTTGAGTCCCGTTCCACCTGCTTTTAAACTGATCAGAAAAACAGGGATGTCGGCATTCTGCTGAAAAGAGGTGACCACTTCTTCTCTTTTGCGCGTTTGCCCCGTAAGGTATTCATACCTGATTCCCCGGTTTTGCAATTGCTTTTTAATGAGATCAAGCATGGTCACAAATTGAGAAAAAACCAGTATTTTATGATTACCGGCCTTACTTTCAATCTGTTCCATCAGCACATCAATTTTTGAGGAAGCTTGTAAATAAGATTTTCCATCGGCCAATAAGGCGGCTGAATTACAGATCTGCCTTAAGGTGGTGATGCTTTTGAGTACATGCATTGAGCTTTTAGGCAGGTCATCTTCCTGTTTACCTAAAATAAAATCCTGGATTTCCTTTTTATTGGCTTCGTAAACCTCGCGTTGCTCCTCTCCCATTTCACAGTACAATACAATTTCAGTTTTATCAGGAAGTTCTTTAGCCACCTGTTCTTTATTCCTGCGGAGAATAAACGGCCTGATTTTTTTCTGCAATTCTTCAGCCCTCCGGCTATCCTTAAACTGATCGATTGGGGTAGAATATAAATCAGCAAACTGTTGTTTACTGCCGAAGAGCCCCGGACAAGCAAAAGACAGCTGTCCATACAGATCGAAAGTATTGTTTTCGATCGGTGTACCCGTCATCACCACTTTATTCCGCGATTGCAACATGCGAACGGCCTTATATCGCTGCGAATCTGGATTCTTGATCAACTGCGATTCATCTAAAAAGATATAATTAAAGCGGTAATCTTTTAAAAAGCGAATATCCGACAACAATGTGCCGTAAGAGGTTAAAATGATTTCATAATCATCAAAAGTATCAGTGGTTTTGGTGCGTTCGCCAGCATAAATGGTTTTCACCTTTATGGAGGGAGCAAATTTCTCTACTTCTGCTTTCCAGTTAAAGATTAATGAAGCCGGAACCACCACGAGGTTGGTATTGTGCTCTACTTTTTCACGCTGCGATAAAATGAAAGCCAAAATCTGTATGGTTTTACCCAATCCCATATCATCGGCCAGGCAGGCGCCAAAATTAAAATCATCCAGAAAGTTAAGCCAGTTTAAACCGTCTTTCTGGTAGTGGCGCAAAGTTGCGGTTAAACCTTTTGGTACTTCCACCTCCTGAATTGAATCAGTGCCTTCAAATTTTTGCTTGTACAGCTTCAATTCATTCTTTACTTCCCCATCCAGCAAAGCATCTTCATAAAGTTCGTTTATGGAAGCAAATTTAATTTTTGGGGTAATAATGGCTTCTTCGGTAAGTTCTCCTGCGCTAAAATAAGCCGCAAATTTTTCGATCCACTCATCTGGCAGTATCCCTTGTGTACCGTCGTCAAGCGTAACGAACTTGCTTTTGTTCCTGATTGATTTATGCAGGAGTTTCAGTGCAACCTGTTGTTTGCCGAATTTCACTTTTACTTTGGTCTCAAACCAATCAGTTCCACTCAATACCTCGATATTGATTTTAGCCTGAAATTCGCTCAGTTTATTATTTTTAAGCTGATTGAAGCCTAAAATATGAATGCCTTTATTCCGCCAAACTTCAAAAGCTTCGAGAAACCAGGCTGCTTCCAAAAACCGTTTTCGATGAAGATAAAATGAATCATAACTATTTTGCTCAAACAGGAAATCATTTTCCATCTGCTCATAAAAGTAGGGATGCGACCTGATTACATTCGAAATAAACTGAAGTTCGGCCTGCTCATCACGGGCAAGTTTAAAAATATTTCCCAGTTTATCCTTCGCCTGGATCTGTTTTTTAGACAACACAGGTATCTCCAAGTTCCCATAACGCATTACGGGTGTAAGGAGGATATAATCTTCAGATTCTGAAAGGTAGATCAGTTGCTCATTTTCGAGATCGAAACCTTTTTCTTCAATCTGACTTTTGGTAGCCGGTTTTAAATATGAATAATCGACATGAATGCTGCCTTCTAAAGGAACCAGAATTGTTTTTTGAAACTCCGGATACTTTGTTTTGTGCAGGATTAAGCGGTTACTCTGCTTTTGAAAAAAACCAATTACACGTAGAAAATCTAGTCTACCGATCAAATAAAGCTGATCTTTTAGTTTAACAAAATATTGATGTACCAATACCAGGTTATCCAGCTCGTAAGATTTGCCTTCAATAATCAACCGACCGGTGATTTCATAATAATCATCACGCTGGTTTACTGAAAGCCGTAAATCTACCTCCAGTAAATGCACATTAACCGCCGTAATGGTTGAGGCCTGAATTGCGGATGACTGTTTACTATCCTGCAGGTAAAATGAGATTCGCTGAGGATTTTTTACAATTGCCCTTAGAGCCTCTATCTCCGCATCATTCTGATCGGCATTGTAATTCTGCTGAAAAGTGGTAATGCCACTATAAAATTTCACCAGATCATGATCGTCGGTTTTAAAAAGCAGGTCATTTGGATTAACGCTTTTAATGGGATTTTTAACCTTGCCGCTTTTAGTGGTTTCAGCTTCGAATAATTCTACCACTAAATTGTTGTAATAGCGGTGTTGGCCCAATACCAGAATCATTTTAGCCTTGTCACTTTTGGACTGCAGTTTTACTTTAGCATTTGCTGGCGGCAATAAAAGTTCCTGTAAATTTTGCTGGGCTTCTTTATTAAATGGTTGCAGGGCATCCATTTTTGGGCGAATATCTAACTGACCGTTTTCGTACCGGAGGTTGAACAAAAGATCGAAATCATTTTCCTTTTCCAATCCGTAATCGACCGCAATTTTGGCCAGCTTTTGCCTGCGGAGATTAGCATCAAAGAAAATCAGTAATTCCTGACGTTGAAGAATATTGTACAAAACCCGAGCCTGATGTTCGCAGAGTTTATTTTTTGGCGCAGCACAACGACAAGAAAGTTTTACCGAATTATCATTTTGCTGCAGCTGAACAATTGGAAAGGCTAATCCAGATGCTTCATCGCTAAAAGCGGCATAATCAATCTCTATCTGCTCCGGAAAAAGCTGGTAAAAGCCTTTAACATCGGTATGAATCAATCCGCTTAAATGTTTAAGAATAACAACCTGACTCAGATCTTTCAGGTTAAAATCCTTTAAAATATAATCGTAAGGATGTTGTTCTGAAAGCTGCTGCGCTGTTACCTGTTCACTCATTTAAACTAAAATAGGGTATTTCGTTTTATAAACTCACGTTTAGGTTTAAGTGGCCACCTAACCCAACTTTAATAATCCTCATTAAAGTTGAAAGTCTAATATCGCTTGCATTATTCTCAATTCTAGAAATGTAGGTTTTTGTAGTACCGCATTTTTCGGCAAGTTGCTCTTGTGTCATGCCTTTTTCTTTCCGGAGTTCTTGTAGCATTGCACCGAGTTTAAAACTCTCAAATTCCTGTTCGTAATTTTCTCTACTTTCTGTACCTCGCTTACCGTATTCGGTATCCAAATGAACGGCAAATGATGTCAATTTATTCTTTTTCTTTTCCATCGAAATATTTCTTTTTAAGTTTCTCCGCTAATTCGATTTCATTTTTTGGAGTTTTTTGGCTTTTCTTCTGAAATCCATTTACCAGGATGATCAGTTGACCTTTATCGAAAAAACTAAACACCCTGAAAATATCAGAACCAACTTCAACCCTAATCTCAAAAAGCCCTGTAGATCCTGTAATGTGCTTAAAATATTTTTCAGGGATTTTTTCAAGCGTAGCGATTAGTTGTAATGTCCAATTGAATTTTTTCTTTACGTTAGGCTTAAGCTTTTCGTAAAAATCCAAATAATACTCTTCAAAGTAGAAAATGTCCCTGATAAATTCTTCGTTAATTAACCAAATTTAAGCCAATACAAAGTTAGCTAATTAGATAACAAACTCCAATGTTTTGGTTAAAATAAGTTATAGTGATTTAGGAAGATTCAAATAAAAAGAATCAAGCTAACTATAGACTTTATAGATTCGCTACTACATTGCACCACGCTGCTATTAACAAATTACAATAAAAAAGTCGTCATTGCGAGGCCCGAAGCAATCTTAAAGCGCACGCTGGTCACGATCGTTGTAAGATTGCTTCGTCGGCTGAAAAAGCCTTCTCGCAATGACGAATTTGGTTTTTGTTACAACGATTTACGCAAGTTCAAATAGAAAGGAACTTCGATTTTTTCGGTTTTTCCATTGAGAACAAACTCCGCTGCCTGTGCACCTAGTTTGCTAAAATCAGTAGAAATAGTCGTTATTCCATCTAAAATAATTCTTTTCAACGGGGTTTCATTATAAGATATTACGCCAACATCTACACCAATTTTAAGTTTTTGAGCAATTAAACGTTCAATCAGCATCACCAGATCGTCTTCCATCAGGTTAATATACACTTCACCAGGACTAATTTCTTCATCTTTGATATTGTGGATCACTTTATGGTCGAAAGCATACTGCTGGCAAAACCTGTAAAAACCCGTTAATATCTCGTGTGGGAAATAACTATTTTTTGGAAAGATAATTTTTAGGGTACGGTAATGAGAAAGCCGGTCTAAAGCCTGTTCCAGGGCCGCATAAATGTCCTGTGCGAAATTTTCATACGCCGCAGCATAATCTCCTGTAATCCCGGGCAGCAATTTATCAAGGATCACCAGTTTCTCTTTTGGAATGGTATTGATAATTTCGTGGGCATTTTCGCCCCCTTCTAAAAAGTGTGGAATGATCACAAAGTGCGAATAATCATCACGTTTGGCCACTATCATCTTCTTGAACAGCGCAAAATCATTGTTGTAGATATAAAAATCTATCGCCGCACGTTCGCCGATGGTTTTGGTAAAGGAATCGTAAATGATTTTTTTGTGTGTACTGAGCTTATTAAAAAGCAAACAGACCTTTAATTTTCTCGAAAAATCGGTATTTACGATAAAATAACCCTTACCAGGTACAGAATCAACCACCCCCAGTTTCCGAAGGTTACGGTAACCTTTTTCGGCGGTATCCCTCGACATTTCCAAACTGAAACTCAACTCGTTTATGGATGGCAACAAACTATTTTTAAGAAGTTTACCACTTTCAATAGCGGCCAAAATTGCATTGGTTAACTGCTTGTATTTTGGCGTTGATGAATACTCATCAACTTTTATGTAGGGGATTAAATCTTCTGGTTTCAAAACGGTTACATTGGTATGGAGAATTCGAATATAGGTAAATTCCTAAAAATCTAAGCTACGCTGAATGGCAGAATAATATTTTAACTGGATCATGTCCGTTGGCGCCGGATTTTCATTCCAGGCATCATTTATGGCCAGTGCGGTACCAATGGCTGTAGCCTGCGAAACAGATGACGCATAAACCTCAATATCGGGAATTGAAGTAGCCAGCAGATGCATATAAATGGCATTTTTACCAAAACCACCGTCCACAAAAATTCGTCTCACACCAGCATTTAAAATCAATTTTAATGAATAAATCTGCTGCTTGATCAGGTCGAAGATCAATTGGTGATAGGCTTCTTCAGCAGTTTGAAAGATATTCAGGTCGCGGTCCGGAAAAGCCGAACTTGCAGAAAAACCCTGCTGTTCCTGTTGATTTTCGGGGATTTTATTCGCCAGTTTCAAAATCATTGATGGATTAAACTTCAGGTGTTTAAACAGGTAAGCTGCGCGATCGAAATGTTCGGCGATTCGTTTAAGCTGTACTTCATGCTCGTAACCTGCAAAAATGCGTGAAGCCTTAACAGCCTTGCCTTTATAATGCATGTAACACAAACAATCCTGTTTAAGCTCTTCGGCAGTTAAGGGCTGCTGGTTAAATGGGTTTAAACTGATGCACCAGGTACCGGTAGAAATAAGCACAAATGGGGTATTAAAGTTCGCCAGGTAAGGGATTAGTGCCGCAGAACTATCGTGCAGTCCAACACCTACGTTTAACGTGTTCCCTTCAAAATTGGTGGTTAAGCTTGAATCTGCCGGGGTAAACTCACCAAATTTCTCCCCTATTTTTTCTGCCAAAACCCAATCGTGGTATTTGTTTTTATTGAAATCCCAAAGCTGGGTATGACAGCCAATACTGGTAATATCGGCCACTGCTTTACCTGAGATTAAATAGCTTAAATATTGTGGCAAATGTAAGGCCCATTTTACCTTTTGGAATATTTCGGGTTTTTCATTTTTCAGGCGGTAGAGTTGCATGCCCGAATTTAAACTGCCCAAAATTGGTGAGGCCGTTTCCAATGAAATCTTCTCCTCACCTCCGTATTTCGCATAAAAAGCTTTTTTAAGCTCCTCCGGATATTCTTTTAAATAATTATAAAGTGGTGTTAAAGGCTCCCCATTTTCATCCAGGTACACAAAGCTGGCACCATAAGTAGAAAAATTAATGGCTTTAACATCAAATTCTTTTAACTGCAAAACCTGATGCAGGGAATCGTAAACTGAAGAACGCAGGCTTTCGAGGTTTTCGCAAGGCTCGCCATCTTCATCAACCGTTTCTACAAAACGCGCAGAACGTTCGTAAACAATCTGGTAGTTTTCATCTATCAGAAAGAGTTTTTTATTCGTTTTCCCAACATCAAATATGGCAATAACAGGTTTTGGCATTTTATTCTCCTATTTATAAACCTGTGGCAACAGTATTTCCGCGGTGATTAACTAAATTATTTCTTACTTCTAAACCGCGGTATAAAGCGATCGGTGATAAAGCAGCACCTGCTCTTAACCTGGCCTCAGCTACTAAAGCCCTTAAATCGCTACGGAAAGTATGTTGTAAAATCTCCTGTGCTTTGGCTACATCATTATTGTCTTGTGCTTCGTTCAAGGCTTTTCTATCCACTAATAAAGCTTGTGCATAAGCAATCATTATCGCTTCAACGGATTGTAATAAATCCTCTAAAGGATCTTTCACATTGTGTGAAGCGTCGATCATCCAGCCTAAATCTTTTGCGTGGTTCATGCCTTTTGCATCCATTCCTTCTACCAGCTCGTTAAAGATCAGGAACAACTGGTAAGGCTTGATGCTTCCTGCAGTTAAATCATCATCGCCATATTTAGAATCGTTGAAGTGGAAACCACCTAATTTTCCTTCCATTAGCAATAAAGCTACAATCTGCTCAATGTTTGCATTTGGTAAGTGGTGACCTAAATCAACTAAAGTATAAGCTTTTTTACCCAATTTGCTCGCGTACAATAACGATTGTCCCCAATCGCCAACCGTAGTTGAATAAAAATTAGGTTCGAAGGCTTTGTACTCCACAAATATTTTCCAGTTTTCAGGCAAGGCTGAATAAATTTCCTGCAAACTCTGTAAAGTATTTTCGAAAGCTTTACGGAAATTAAGCTGACCTGGGAAACAAGAACCATCGGCAAGCCATACCGTTAAAGCATCCGATCCCAATGCAATACCGTGTTTAATTACTTCGATGTTATGCTCAATGGCTTGTTTGCGGATGTCTTTATTTACATTCTGCAATGAACCGAATTTATAGCTATGCGCTGATCCTTTCTGATCCTGAAAGGTATTGGAGTTCATGGCATCGAACTTTAAACCATAGCTGGAGGCTAAAGTTTTTAAAGCTTCTGCATTTTGAGGGATGTCCCATGGAATGTGCAGCGAAATGGCACCACTTGCACCATTAAGGGCATGCAATAAACCTACATCTTCAATTTTTTCTTCAATGGTACGTGGCTCACCACCGGTAATGGCAAAACGGCCAAAACGTGTACCGCCAGTGCCCAATGCCCAGCTTGGAATAGCAATCTGAAAATCGACCAGTTTCTTGATTACGCTTTCCAGATCAACGTGTGACCAATCTTCTTTTAAAAAAGCAAGTTTGCGTTGATGTGAAGTTAAAAGGGAGTCGTTATGTTTTTCTATTTGGTTCTGCTCGATATTCATGAGGATATTTGGTTTTATTATTTTAAAAGTCATTTTCGGTCTGTGCAAGGCACAGACCGGTTAAACAACTTACTAAAACTGAATTTAAAATTCTGTTTGCCATGGTCTGTGTAGCACAGACCAATGTTTTTTTGCAACGGATTTACACAGATAAACACGGATTTTGTATCTGTGTTCATCCTTTTTATCTGTGGTTAATATTATTTAATCCTGATACCGTGGTCTGTGTCCCCACAGACCACTAATCTATTTTTTTTAGCCACGGATTTACACAGATAAACACAGATTTTTATATCTATGTGCATCCTTTTTATCTGTGGTTAATATTATTTAATCCGTTTTACTCTTATCGCCATGGCCTGTGTCCCCACTGACCACTAATTTAATTATCTGTTTCAGTCTGTGAAGACACAGACCGAGGATTTGTGTTATCTTACAAATGCCATGGCTACTCCGCCGTCAACATTTAAAACATTTCCGGTTGATTTGTGCAACAAGCCACCCACAAAGGCGAAACAGGCATTGGCAATATCATCTGGTAATATGATCTGGTTCAACAAAGTACGTTTTGCGTAATAAGCCGGTAACTCTGCAACAGTAACGCCGTAAGCTTTTGCACGGCCTTCGGCCCATCCGCCTGCCCAGATATTGCTATCGCTGATTACCGCATCTGGATTAACTACGTTTACACGGATATTATCGGCACCCAGTTCGGCAGCGTTTAATCTGCTTAAATGTAACTGAGCCGCTTTTGCACTGCCATAACCAGCATTATTTGGTCCGCTTACCAGGGCATTCTTACTTACAATATTAATGATATCGCCACCAATATCCTGCTTTTGCATCGTATTTGTTGCAGCCTGGGTAATAAAAAACTGACCTTTTACCAAAACATCATATAATAAATCCCAATCCTTTTCGGTATGATCGGCAATGGTTTTAGAGATTGATAAACCTGCATTGTTTACCACGATATCTACCCCGCCAAAAGCCAGGGCAGCCGAATCGAAAGCGGCTTTAATATCTGCTTCGCTGGTTACATTCAAAATAGCGGTACTGTAAGAATCTTTACCAAACTGACCTGCAAATTCTTTGCCTGCTTCTTCCAAACGCTCGGCGTTCATGTCGTTTAAAATCACCACACCGCCTTCGGCAACAAACTTTTTGGCAATTGCTTTACCGATACCACCGGCGCTGCCTGTAATCAGGGCAATTTTACCAGTTAATGGTTTTGGTTTAGGCATACGTTGTAATTTCGCTTCTTCCAATAACCAATATTCGATGTTAAACGCTTCCTGGTGAGGTAATGAAGTATATTCAGAAACCGCTTCAGCGCCTTTCATTACATTAATGGCATTGATGTAGAATTCTGCTGCAACCCTTGCCGTTTGCTTATCTTTAGAGAAAGTAAACATACCGATACCAGGATACAAAATCACCACTGGGTTGGTATCACGGATAGCCGGACTATTTGGATGTTTACAAGCTTCGTAATAAGCGGTGTACATTGCCCTATAATCTTCAAAGGCTGGTGCTAAAGTTTCTTTTAGCGCTTTAACATCTGATAAATCGGCATTACTTTCTAGTGTTAAAACCAGCGGACTGATTTTAGTTCTTAAAAAGTGATCAGGACAGCTCGTTCCCATTGGCGCAAGGCGATCGAGATCGTTAGAATTGATAAATTCCAATACACGGCTATCATCGGTAAAATGACCGATCATGTGTTGTTTAGAAGAACATAAACCACGTAAAACAGGTGCTATTGCAGCGGCTTGTTTTTTACGCTGATCTGCAGCTGCACTTTCTATTTTCTGTCCGCCAAAAACCGGACCTTTTTTACCATAATTCTGGTTCAGGTAATCAGAACAGATTTCGATTACTTCTAAAGTGTTCAGGTAACTTTCGTAAGCGGTATCGCCCCAGGTAAACAAACCATGCGAACCCAGCATAATGCCACGGATGCCCGGATTTTCATCTAAACACTGTTTTAACTGAAGTCCAAGTTCGAAACCTGGTTTTTTCCATTCCACCCAGCCGATTGTACCTCCGAATAACTCTTCGGTAATTTTTTTACCGTCTTTAGCCGCAGCAATGGCAATCGCCGCATCAGGGTGCAGGTGATCGATATGCGCAAATGGCAGGAAACCATGTAAAGGCGTATCAATTGATGGTGCTTTAGAGCTTAAATCGAAAATGCAGTGGTTAAAGAGTTCAACCATTTCATCTTCATGCTCTACTCCACGGTAAATATTTTTCAGACTACGTAAACGGTCAACATATAATGCAGCAAGTCCACTTTTCTTTAAGGTGCCTAAATCGCCACCCGAACCTTTTACCCACATTACTTCGGTTTCCAAACCGGTAAGCGGATCTTTTTCCAATACTTTGCACGAGGTATTGCCACCTCCATAATTGGTTAAGCGTAAATCTGCACCCAATAAATTAGAGCGATAAATTAAGAGGGCTACTTCATCACCAGCCAGTTTTGCGGCTTCCTCTTCATCCCATAGATAGCTTACGTGCTTATAACTTTTCGTATCGATTGACATTCTTATATTCTATTTAAATTTTTTATTTATTAACCTTTTATTGAATTACCATAACCTACAATGAGTACCGAAACGATGATGGTTAGAATACCCGCCAAAACAGTAAATAAGGTCTTTTTGGATACCCCTTTCCACTCTTTTAAAACAAGCCCCCATACATTGGCGATCAAAATGATAAAAGCCATGTGTAAGATCCACGAACTGGCACCGTTGCCCATTTTACTTTCACCCATACCATAAAAAAAGAACTGCAAAAACCAGGTGGTACCTGCCAGTGCAGAAAAAATATAGTTTTTTAACAGTGGCGTTTTTGCATTGGTATAATCGCCAAATGTTTTATTGCGTGCATTAAGCACCATACACCAGATAAAATTGGTAGTTAAACCACCCCAAAGTACAATGATATAGGTAACGTTATTCTGGAATAGGAAATTTCCATTTTCTGCAGGATTTGCAGCTTTCCAGATGGCGTTTGCAGCATCGGCCATAGGTTTTCCGGCTTCGATACCAAAATTGAAACAGGCACTTAATACGCCCGAAACAATCCCCACAAACAACCCAAGACCGAATTTGAATTCTGTTTTTACCTCCATTCCATGTGGGTCAGTAACACCAGTTTTCATTTCCTTTTCTTTCATCATACCTGCTTTACCACAGATGATAATCCCAAAAACGCATACCAGAAGCCCCAGTAATACCATGCGGCCCCAATCGGTGTGCAAAAACATGCTAAAAGTATCTTTACCTGCCTGAGGAAAAAAATCGAAATAAATGGATGGCAGGATTGATCCCAATACCATACACAGTCCTAAAATGATACTGCTACCCAATGATACACCCAGGTAACGAACACCTAAACCGTAGGTTAAACCACCAATGCCCCAAAGGATACCAAAGAAATAGGTAAGCCATAAAATACCACCATTGGTACTGCTGATAATGGCACCAAAATTAGGAACGGTTAAAAAAGCAGCAAGGGGCGGAACAATTAACCAGGAGAATATCCCACCAACAATCCAATAGCTTTCCCAGGCCCAGCCTTTAACTTTTTTGTATGGAATGTAGAAACTTCCGGAAGCGAAACCACCGAAGAAATGAAAAATTACACCTAAAATTGCTTGCATGCTCTAATTTAATATTTGGTTGCCCTAAAATAGAATTTGCATCAACTTTAACTGTTATGCACTGTTATGGATCAGAGATGGAAGACGTAAAATGGATGATGGAATTAGATAAGTCCGGAGACAGAAGTTGGAAATTGTAGTGTAGAAAACAGATAGCAGCCCTTTGTTGGAGTGTCAAATGTTACCATCTGACGTCAAGCGAATAGAATTGGCATTGTCAACTTTAATGGCAAATGGGCTAGAAAGTTGACAACGCTTTCTATGGAAATTATATCGATTCATTTTTTGTTTGACCACCTAAGACACCTGAAGACACGTAAGGTATCTGGGTGGTGATTTTTAGATGCAGATTTCTCCACTACGGCCGAAATGACGATACTTCTATTTAGATTCAGCCACACAATCTCCTACCTACATTAGTCCGCAGTGACTATTTTTAGAGGGATCCTGAACAGAATTACTTTGAAACCTTCCCACCATGGGTGGCATCAAATCAAAGTTACTTTGAAACCTTCCCACCATAGGTGGCGACCAATCAAAGTTACTTTGAAACCTTCCCACCATGGGTGGCGACCAATCAAAGTTACTTTGAAACCTTCCCACCATGGGAGGCTACAAATCATATAAAATTTCAAAAATTAGCTTAAGGCTTGTACGTTTTCTATGATATCGCCTATTACATCAGCAGATTTGAGGATTTTATAATGCCCTACCTCTTCGTATGCTTTTGCGTTTATTGCAGGGTATTTATCTAAAAATTCTTTTAGAAACGGATATGGAGAAATGTGATCTGCGGGATCGAAAGCCAGGAAATGATCAATGCCAGGATTTAGCTGATATAGTTCAGTTAGGTTAAAATGACTTGCTGAAACGGGGAACTCTTTTGCAAAATTTTCAAAGAAAATATCCTGGTGTTTTGCTCCAATACTTACCGAATCCAAACTCTGCTCAAAATTCTCTTTCAAACGGATCAAAGGGGCAATGCTGATCAGCAGACCGGGAGTGATTCCTAATTCCTGTATCGCAATTACATTGGCCATGCCGCCCAGCGAATGTCCGATTAATGCATCTGGCTGTGCGTAATTTAAAGCAATAGCTTTTACCGAATCGGCATACAACATCAGGTTCGAAAACTCAGAGATCGAACTTCCATTACCAGGTGCATCAAAAGCAATGATCTCCAGATCTTCTATTTTCCGGAGTTCAACAATCAGTTCGTAAAAGTCTAAAGCTTTTGAAGCCCATCCATGCGTAAGCAGCACTTTCTTCTTTCCATTACCCCAACTGAAACAATTGATAGCGACCTCTGCATTGGTAAAATAGGTATCAAAAACAGGCAAGCTAAATTGTTTTGAAGCGGCAATAAGCTGTTCATGGTGCAGGCGCAAAGGCATTTTGGGTGAGTAAAAAATAAACTCACGCATTAAAGCTGCATCAGGAGCCGCCTGTGTTAATTTCAGCTCGTTTGCAATCTGTTTTAATCTTTTCAATTCGAGCTTATTTATGGGTTAAACCAAATGTGACTTTAGATCTGCAGGAGAATAATTGATCGATTTTAACGTTTTGTCGTCAGATTTTCTGAACACCAAAAACAGTCCGTCGATTTCCTTGTAATAAGATTCGGTCTGGTCTTTATCTAAATAAAACTGGATCGTTTGTTCAGCTTCTTCTACCGTTTTACAGGCTTTGCTCATATTAGAGCGGTGAACTTCATCAAATAAGGTCTTAAATTTTCCACCTAAGCCAAACTCATGGATGGCTCCGGCTAAAACATACTGCAGATCGCAAAGCGCATCGGCCACTTCTACCAGGTCATCATTTTCTACTGCTTCCTGTAATTCTTTTAATTCTTCAGCCAAAAGCGAGATGCGCAGATTAGCCCTTTGTTTTGAAGGAATAACCGGATTTTCGAGAATAGGATGTTTAAAGGTAGTGTGAAATTCTGCAACCTGATTTAGTGAATTGGTTTCTTGTACGGCCATTTTTTGATTTTAATCTTTAAGCAGCAAACTTAAAAAAATCGGGAGAAATATTGGGGAGAATTTATTCACAAGGTTGGTTAATCGGTTAGCTGTCCCGTGGTAATTGTTAAATTGTTAAATTGTTAGATTGTTAAATTGTTAACTGCAAATTGCCAACTGAAAATATTGGTTAATCGGTTAATTGTTGAAACTGGTTAACTGAAGAGAATGGTTAATCGGTTAGCTATCCCGTGGTAATTGCTAAATTGTTAAATTGTTAACTGCAAATTGCCAACTGAAGAGAATGGTTAATCGGTTAATTGTTGAAACTGGTTAAATGAAAGATGAATCCCAGCAATTGAACAATCTAACAATTCAACAATGTTGAAACTGGTTAACTGAAAGATGAATCTCAGCAATTGAACAATCTAACAATTCAACAATGTTGAAACTGGTTAACTGAAATATTAATCCCATCAATTGAACAATCTAACAATTCAACAACATTTAATTATTCCTCAATTAACCAGTTAACCGATTTAAACAATTAACCAAAAATTAACCATTCTTCTTCCCTTCCCTCACCACTTTGAAAAACTCTTCTTTATACGTTTCACCGATTGGAATAGCCTGATCATTGATAAAAACGGTATTTCCATCGATCATTTTAATTTTTTCGAGTGAGATGATATATGATTTATGGATGCGGTAAAAGGGCGGTTGTGGCAGTTCTGTTTCCAGCTCACGTAACGATTGATAGGTAATGATCCGCTGTGTAGCCGTATACACCGAAACGTAGTTTTTCAGTCCTTCAACATAAAGGATCTGTTCATAATTAACCTTGATAAATTTATTCTTGGTATCGCCTTTAATGAAAATAAAATCATTCCCCTGGGCAGGCTTTTGCACAATTACTCCCTGTTGAACTGGCGCCACAGGCGCTAAAATCTGCCGGGCCTTGGTAGCTGCTTTGTAAAAACGTTCGTAAGAAATTGGTTTAAGGAGATAATCGACCACATCGAGATCAAAACCTTCTAAAGCATATTCGGGATAGGCTGTGGTAAGAATCACTTTACATTTACCTCCACAGATTTTCAAAAACTGAATTCCGGTCAGTTCAGGCATCTGAATATCCAAAAACACCAGGTCTACCTTACCTTCCTGCACCAGGTTAAGTGCCTCAAAGGCATTGGTTGTAGTGCCAACTAATTCTAAAAATGGGGTTTTATTAATAAAGGCAGCAATAATATCTGAGGCGTAAGATTCATCATCAACAGCAAGGCAACGGATCATAGTAGGGTTAGGGTTTGGCGGTTAGGGATTAGCGTTTGGCGAATTAAAATATTTCAACTGTCCAAATTATCCATTACAGATTTAAAATCAAAGTGCTTTTATAGGTATTGCCATTGTTCGATATCAACAGCTCATGCCTGTCAGGATAAATGAGATCTAACCTACGGTGAATATTTATCATCCCAATACCGCTCGAATGGTCTTTTTGTGCATGACTAATTTTATTACTCACCTCAAAACTTAAACGTTTGTTCTGCACTTTCAGTTTAATGCGAACGGGTTGCGCTTCATCATTCACCACGCCATGTTTAAAAGCATTTTCGACAAATGGAATCAATATAAGTGACGCTATTTTTTGATCACTGATGCCTTCGGTTACAAAATCGACATAAAATTTTGGCTCGAAACGCATTTTAAAAAGCGCTACATAACTTTCAAGGTACTCTACTTCTTTATCTAAACTCACCTTTCCATCCGGACTATCGTTCAAAGTATAACGCATCAGGTCGGAGAGACGTAAAACGGCATTGGCTAGTTTATCAGAAACCGGAATAGCCAGTGAGTACACATAGTTTAAGGTGTTGTATAAAAAGTGCGGGTTTATCTGCGATTTAAGGAATGAAAGTTCGGCCTTTACCACTTCTTCTTTGAGTTTGCGGTTAACCTGCTCGGATTTAAAACTCTGCTCGATACCATAAACTGCAGCTGGCACCACAATAAAAGCAATACTCCAATAGATGTTATCAGATATATAGCCCCAGGCGGTAACCCCATCACCATAGTTATGAAAACCAAACCATTTTAAATAAAGTACTTCTTCTATTAAATACCTGAGAGCGGTAAATACCGCCATGGTAAACAAAATGCCCCCTATTAACTGCGGTATTTTATTCTTTTGCAAAAACTGCGGGTAAACCCACAAGTAGCAGATATAAAACTCTACCAATTGTATAAAATTCATAGAGACATTAAAAGCAACCTTGGTAAATGTGGTTCCCGAAATTAAGGCACCTCCATAGAAATAACCTAACACAAGCAGCCAGCAAAGAATATGGATGGAAATGGTTTTTATTGTTTTCATGCCCTAAAACTATACAAAGCTTTTTTAACGGCCTATTTTCTTATGCCAAACCGGTAAATAATTATCCCAACCTATCCTTTTTAAGGATCAACACCATTTATACCCAAAAAACGCATTGGGATAATATTTTAATGGGTTGGGATTATATAATTTTTAGGCTGAGGCAGGCTTTTCATCTTTGAAACGTCAATTAAAACAAACATAAAATGAACCGCTTAATAAAACCTGCCATTTTTTTCTTTTTCTTTTTGGGTATGAAAACCGTTTTTGCTCAAAACACCAAAATATCCGGAACGGTTACCGATAAAAGCAATAAAGCACTTGATTATGCTTCTGTAGCGCTGATCCACCTGCCCGATTCTGCTTCGGTTGCCCTACAGGCTACTAACCAACAGGGGTTGTATGAATTTAGCCAGGTTAAACCGGGTCGATATATAATTAAAGCGCTGATGATGGGCTATGATAAAAACCAATCGGCCATATTTGAAGTGAAAGATGCTGCTGTTAAAATCGCGGCAATTGTATTAACTGATCGTTCACAAAACCTTAAGGAGGTGAATATTACCTCTAAAATGCCGGTTATTGATCAAAAAGCCGACCGGGTAGTGGTCAATGTAGAGCAAATGAATACGGCAGGCGATAATGCACTGGAAGTGATCAGCAGGTCGCCGGGTGTAAAACTGGACAAAGACGACAACATTGTGCTTAAAGGTAAAAAAGGCATTAATGTAATGATTGATGGTAAATTGAGTTACATGACGGGTATGGAATTAACCACTTACTTAAAATCGTTACCAGGATCGGTATTAAGCAAAATAGAACTGATTTCTAACCCACCTTCCTCTTTTGATGCAGCTGGAACGGCCGGGATCATCAATATTAAACTGAAAAGAAACAAAATGCAGGGCTTTAATGGCAACATGAACCTTGGCGGAGGCTATGGCCGTTATGAGAAAGCTTTTGGCGGCACTAACCTTAATTACAATATCGGTAAAGTGAGTACTTATCTGCGCTTAAATGCAGGTCACTATAACTCCTACAACAGGTTAACCCTGAACAGAACTATTGGCGATGAGCAATATAATCAGCTCAACTTCTGGCACCCGGTTACCAACAGCTTAAATTACTCTACAGGTGCAGATTATTTTATCAATGATAAAAACACCTTAGGCGTTATGGTGAAAGGTTATACTGCTCCTGAAGAAACCAAGGTAAACAGCAACTCGGTAAATTATAATGCTGCCGGGGCAAAAATGGGCGGAACGAGCATGTACAATCCGCAGAGCAATACGGAGAAAAACCATGCTTTAAACCTTAACTACCGGTTAAAAACAGATACTTTGGGTGGAGAACTGGGAATTGATGCGGATTATGTGCGTTACGACAATAGCAGAAACGAAACTTTTACCAACAATTACCTGGATGCAAACGATCAGCTGATCGGCAATCCGATCGATCTGCGTAATAATGGCATGGGCAAGGTATCGATCTATTCGATCAAGGCCGATTATACCCTGAACTTTAATAAAACACTAAAAATGGAAACCGGCTGGAAAAGCAGCTGGGTAAAATCGCAGAGCGATGTGCGTTTCGATTCGCTGAAAACCGCTGGCTGGATTAACGATCCACGGAGAACCAACGAATTTTTGTATAACGAAAACATTAACGCAGGTTACGTCTCATTAGATCAGAGTTTCAAAAATTTACAGATCAAAGCAGGTTTACGTGCCGAACAGACTTTAGGCGACGGTAGCTCATCGGGCACCAATACGTTGATTGAAAGAAAATACTGGAAGCTTTTCCCAACACTTTTTGTTTCTTATAAAATCGATTCGAACAATTTAGTTACGGGAGCTTACCGCAAAAGCATAAATCGTCCATCGTACAGCAGTTTAAATCCATTTACCTTTTATACCGATCCATACACTGCCTTACAGGGGAATCCACTTTTACAACCTTCGTATGCCAATAGTTTTGAATTTAATTATTCGTTAAAAAACTTTAGGGTACTTACGTTGAGCTACTCTGTAGGAAACGAATCGATATCTGAAGTGATTTACCAGAACAATACCACTAAAGAAAGTATCTCGAGACCTGAAAACCTAAACCGCACAGTGAGTTTTTATGCGGCAACAGGAAGCCCCTTTGATGTAACTAAATGGTGGAATAACAATACCGAAGTTTCTGCAGCTTATAACCGCACTACATCGCCGGTACAGGGCGCAGGTTATAATGCTTCTTCATGGAGCTGGTCTTTCAGTACCGATAATACCATTACTTTACCCAAAAACTACAGCCTTTCTTTATATGGGTATTACGAATCGCCTTCTGTTTCGGGTTTATTCCATGCCCTGGAAAGTTACCAGATTAACATAGGCGCTAAAAAAACATTCTGGAAAAAGAATGCCACACTGGCTTTTAAGGTAAACGATGTTTTTAATACCAATAAATTCAGGGCAAACCTGGCTTACAACAACATTAACACCTTTTGGCAAAACGAATGGGAAAGCCGCAGGGTAAACCTAAGTTTCAATTATAAATTCGGGAACATGAAAATCAAAACTGCCCGCAGCAGAAGAACAGGAACAAGTGAAGAAGAGAACAGGGTTGGGAAGAATTAGAATGAGATAAGTTTGGCAATGGCGTCATTCCCGCGCAGGCGGGAATCTTAAAGCGTTTTGCATTAAGATTCCCAATCGGGTTGGGAATGACGACCGCTCCAAATATCCTAAAGCTTAATTTTCACAAAATACAATCGGTTTCTATCAACCGAATTGGTTAAAGGCAAAATTTTCTGGGCAAAACCACTTGCACCGTTATCTACCACACCAAAATCATCATCGTTAGAAATCACCAGAATATTACCTGGCAACAAGGCTAAACCTTCTGCTTTATCGTGTGGGTAAACAGATGGAAGATCTTTTAAAAGGTCTAAAACAACCGTTTTGCTTACCGGTGTAATGCCTGCTCCGCTTAAGCCTGCTGCGTTGTTCAATTCTTCGACCGTTTTACCACCATAAAGTTTACCCGTTGTGCCGTTGTTCGAATCAGAAATATCGGTAGCGCCGCTGATGTCGATTTTGAAAACTTTTTTAAATGTGGCCGGGTTGCTTGCTGCACCTCCATACAAACCATCGCGCTCGATGGTTAAAAAAGTAGTACTATTTACGGCAACAATATCACTCACACCTGTAAGGCTTACATTATCCATTAAATAAGCATATTGTTTGGTTGCACCTGTAGCAATATCAAAAGTGAGGATTCTTAATACAACCGAATTGGTTACTGCACTTTTTGAAGGATTGTACATTGGCGATTGCATCATACCCACCAAAGTTTTTCCGTCAGGAGTAATGGCCAGGCCTTCCATACCGCGGTTTGCTCTTCTATTGGCAAATACAGCCGGAATTTTGCGTCCGCCGGTTCCTGTTCCAAATGGGTTAATGCGTTCGATGGTTTTTCCTGTTGCATCAACGTGTACAATGTGCGGTCCGTATTCATCGCTGATCCAGAACGATCCGTCGGCAGCCCTAACCAAACCTTCTGAGTCGATGCCATCAGCGCTTGGCGTAATTACCTGTCCGTTTAAGTCGTAAGCAATTTCTCCAGAAGCGCCCATTCCCGCAGGATTAGGTAATCCGTTTAATTTACCACCTGAGGCATTTTTTAGTTCGATGGTTTGCTCAAGCACTAATTTACCATCTTTTAATCTGAATTTTCCGATCTGCGGATCAAAATCAGGCTTTCCGATGATGATGGAATTGGCCAGCTGCCCGGCAACATTCGATCCCCTATCCGTCATCATGTAAAAAACATCCGGCGAATTGGGATCAGCAGCTACAGCCGAACCGAAACCACCGTTATATACTTTTACGCCTGCAGTTGTGGTAAAAAGTACCGAAGGGTCAGAAACTTCGGCCATGGCCGGATAAGTAAATTCTGCTGGTGTTTCGTCGTGGTTCTTTTTGCACGATACCATACCGATAGATGCGGCGGCTATCAGGGTGAGTAGATCTCTTTTCATTTATTCTTTTTTGAACAAAGCAAGGATCTAAATATGAAGGCAATGTTAAGGGAATAACAAGAATAGTTTTCCCACCAGGTTAGACAATCGTAAAAAGTAATTGTTATTGTAATTGCTTTCGACCATTAAGAAGTTAAGGGCATTAAGAGGTTGTTAGTAAATTCAAATGCGGGCGTCATTCCCAACCCGGATTGGGAATCTTAATGCCATTACTATGCCTTATTTGCATTAAGATCCCCGTCTGCACGGGGATGACGAATCTTGAAAATTTCCATCATTTAATAATTCACATATTTTTCTTCAAAACTCCCATCCTCATACAAATCGATAATACCATACCCTGGTGCGGTTTCTCTTCTGTTCCCCTCCCACCAGGCGCCTGATACAGCACCATTACAGAGGTAAGTAACGCCGTTGTACACCACTTTATCGCGCATGTGCAAATGGCCGCTTAAGCACAATTTAACATTGGGGTGCTGGTAAAAAAGGTTGATGATCTTTGCTGTATCGGTATGCATGTCGCCACCCAGCATGGTCCATTTGTTTACAATATCATCTTCTATCATTAACAGGGCGGTAAGAATTGGAATGTGCGACATTACCATGATTGGCATTGTTTTACTGGTGCCTTCCAATTCGATTTTTAGCCAATTTAACTGTTCATCGCCCAATTTACCGATGTACCAGGTATTATCGATATCAAGGTGGGTACTATCCAATACAATAATTTTCCAGCCGTTTTGTACCAAGCTGTAATAAGGTTTAACCAGTTGCAATTTATCCATGGCATATTTTTTACCATAATAAACATCGCCTTTGCTAGCTTCGTTCCACCAGATATCGTGGTTACCCAAACAATAACGCACCGGGATACTACATTCGTTTTTCATGGTTTCCTGCACCAGTTTCCATTGACCGTTAATGGTATCAATATTCTCTTTGTTCATATCGAAAACGATGTCTCCACCGTTTAAAATCAGGTCTACTTTTGGCGATTGTGCCTGTAAGTGATGCAAACACCTGACAAATCTGGCCGGAGCATTAAATTGGTTCTTCAGGTGAACATCAGTAATGTGCGCCACCCTTAAAACAGGCTTTTTCTCCTCCGTTAACGAAACTTTTGATAAGGTTGGCAGCAAAAACAGGCCACCGATATTTTTAAGTGCAGATCTTCTTTCCATCAGGTTTTCTCTATTGGTTTCAAAATTAGCATTGCAATGTTGTGTTAACATTAAGAAAAAGCAGCGCTGCATTATACAGGCACCGCTACAGAGATTGTTTGGTTTATTAAATTTATTGAGCTTTTACAGAGCGATAAGCTTTGATGATTTTGTGAAAAATCTGGTTATTAGGATAAACCCCACGGAAATTTTGAGAACCAGGGCCATAAGCAAAAACCGGAACCATAATGCCCGTATGATCGTTGGTGCTAAATTCGCCCCTTACCATGCCTTTTTCGGCGGCACCATCTAAAAGGGTTAATCCACCTGTTTCATGATCGGCAGTTACGATCACCAGTGTTTCGCCATCCTGATCGGCAAAACGCAGCGCTTCAGCAATGGTGCGGTCGAAATCGTGTAATTCGGTAACGAGATAAGGCAAATCGTTGGCATGGCCACCGTAATCAATCTGTGCACCTTCAGTCATGATAAAGAAACCAGGTTTATTTTTAGATAAGACCTGAATGGTATGCAATAACGATTTTTTCAGCATATCGCCACGGCCCTTTATTGCAGGTCGGGTAGCCGAATCATCCAGTAATACCAGTTGCTTGCCTGCATTTTGCTTTTCAAAATCAGCTAAACTGTTTGTTACCTGAAAGCCTTTGGCTTTAAGTTCTGACAAAAGGTTGTTGTTCTTATTCTGCTCGAAAGCTTTACGGTTAGAACCGACTAAAACTTCGGCTTTGCTGCTTAACAGATCATTCGCAATTGCTCCGTTGTAAGAGCGGTCGAGCTGATGGGCATAGAATACTGCCGGTGTTGCATCGGTTAAATCGCCTGAACTGATGATGCCACTTTTTACGCCGAAAGCGGCCAAAGTATCAACCAGATTGGTTTTGTTCTGGTCATCAGGTCCCATACCAATATAACGGTTATTGGTTTTATAACCCATTGCCATGGCACTACCGCCCGCAGCCGAATCGGTATTTCCGGCATCAGCCGCAGCTGTTTCTGAAAAACCAACGTTGCGGAACTTCGCCATATTGAGGTCGCCATGGTTGGCAATCAGTCCGGCGTGGATCGCAGCCAGTCCCATTCCATCACCGATTAACAAAATAACGTTTTTAGGCGCTTTATTTTGTCCGTCGGTTTTATATGTTGGAGTATAAGGCGTGTAAGGTGTTGGATTGGTATAACTGAGTTTATCCTGATGAAGATAAAAATCCTTCAGTTTGGTCGGTTTATCAGTATTAATCCAGTCAACACCAAGCCTTTCGAGTACAATCCAGGTGTTCGGACTATCCTGTGTGGCCCAAAACCTGAAAGGTTTTCCTTTTTGGTGCGCATTGTTAATCGCAGCCCTCATTTTTACCTCGTCGGTTTTGGTCGGGTTTCCCTTTCCATTCCATACGGTATGGTTTTTCAAATCATCACTGATCATCGCCACCCTGGTTAATTGCGCATCGCTATAAATGGTTGTCGGCCTGCCATCAAATGATAATTGCTCATCATAATTTTTAAAATCTGCAGGAACAGGCATATCGCCACTAACCACTACTTTTATGGCATTGGCATTCTTTTTTGCATCGAAAACCTCGGAATAAGCCTCGAGTTCTTTCAGCAATACCGGAAGTACATGTTTGTAATCTTCCTTTACATCAACCACCAATTGCAGTTTTAAAGCCGCATTGGTGTAAGGATGGTTTCCTTTTGCTTTAAAAAACCGGGCAAGCGGATCGAGGTATATTTTTTTAAGTGTAAAACCCGGCCTGATTTCTGAAGCCTCATGTGCTACATATAGTTCTCCGTCTTTTAAAAAAACATCAGCTTCAATGGATCCCATTTCTGCATAATAAGCAGTTAAAAGGGGGATTTCCTGCTTATAATCGTTATGACTGTGCCCACGGTTTGCATTCAGTTTTACCTGGGCAGATGCACTTTGCAGCCCCAGCACAAAGGCCAGCACTGCAAAGTTTATCCTTAATTTTTTTACCATCCTGGATTTTGTTTAATTACACCCGCACTGTTATCAATTTCTCTTTGTGGCACTGCCCAAACATCGTGTACCTGCGGATTGAAAGTTCTTGCCGGCCAGATTACACTTCCATCAAAATCGTGTAACGGTTTTGCATAAGTAGCCTGCGCATCGCCCCATCTTACCAGATCGCGGTGACGGTCGGCCCATTCGCCTGCCAGTTCATTGCGGCGTTCGCGCTTAAGGTCGTCGATGGTCATTCCTGTTTTCGTACCCAAGGCTGCGCGTACCCTGATTTTATTCAGTTCGGTATCGCCGGCACCTGCACCACTTAAATTAATGGCTGCTTCTGCTTTAATCAGCAATACTTCTGCATAACGCATTAATGGCACATTTAAATCAGTTGTTCCGTTATCACCGTTAGGGTTAACATGCGTTGGAATTGGGTTAGCGTAAGAAAAAGGCTCCATGTATTTTTTAAACTGGTAGTTTGAAGTTGCCCCGGCATCTTTGGTAAAGCTACGCTCGGCACCAAAGAACATAAATTTATCGCCAGGTTTTAAAATGGTAGCTTCCCTGCGTTGATCGCCCGTTTCATAAGAATCGTAAAGTTCTTTGGTTGGCAGGTAATAACCCCACCCGTTATAAATACCCCAGGCTTTGTTGGTTAACATTACGCCCGGAAGTTTACTTCCCAGCCGGTACCGCCGCCACTTGGCGTACAAACTACCGACCAAATATACTCTTTAGACCAGTTATTTGAGGCTTTAAAAACATCGGCAAAACCAGTATTAACCAAATCATGCTGACCAGAACTAATCACCATATCGGCATATTTTGCAGCGTTGGCATAATCCTTTTTATACAGGTACACTTTAGATAAATAAGCCCAGGCCGCAGTTTTATGTGCTTTACCATAATCTGCAGCTTTCATCGCCGAAAACAACGGAAGGTTATCAGCTGCTTTTAATAAAAGTGAAATGATGTAATCGTAATTTTCATTTACATTTTTTGCACGGGCAACTGGCTGAGAAGCATCGGTCTCCGGAGTAACAATTGGCACACCTGCTTTATCATTTCCATAGTTTGCTGCCAGTTGGAAATACACCAAACCGGCATTAAAGTAAGCATCACCGATGATCTGTTTCTTTAAACTTTCATCCATATTGATCTTTGGCACATTGATAATGATATCGTTGGCGCGTTTGATAATAGCATAACGCATGCTCCACTGTGTTTCGGTATAGCCACCGCCCACATAGGTACGGTTAAAGTTTTTAATGTTATCAGCCTCCGGCTTATTACGGCCGGTAACCATATCATCGCTGGCGTTAATAAACCAGAACATCCCACGACCGTAAAAATCTTCAGCATTGTAGTTTTCGTACATCCCGCCTTCGGCTTTTAACGCGTCTTCTTTTGTTTTCCAGAAATTTTGTGCTGATGGAGAACCCTCAGGTACGATATCAAGTTCTTTTGTGCATGAAGAAAAAACAGCAAGTGCTGCAAATGCTATATATTTAAAATTCTTTTTCATTGTTGTTGTGATTATAGATTTACACTTAAACCAAGGATAAAACTTCGTGCCTGCGGATAACGACCAACATCCACTCCGTTGTTGTCCATTCCGATCTCCGGATCAAAGCCTGAATATTTAGTAATGGTAAAAAGGTTGTTTGCTGTGGCATAAATTCTTACTCCTCCGGTTTTTAATTTACTGGCGATAGATTTTGGCAAACTGTAACCCAGGGTTACATTACGGATGCGCAGGTAAGAACCATCTTCTACATAAAAATCAGAAGCTGCAAAGTTTCCGTTGGCATCGCTGGTCGAAATAATCGGCACTTTGCCTCCTGGATTTTCCGGCGACCAGGCGTCAAGAATACCGACCAGTTTGTTATAAGATGGCCCACTAGCACTATAGGTAGTACGTTTTACCGCATTAAATAATTTATTACCCTGTACACCTTGCGCAAAAATATTGAAGTCGAAATTTTTATAACTTGCATTAAAGCTCAATCCATAAGAGAAGTCAGGGTAAGCACTTCCGGCGAAATAACGGTCTTTACTATCAATTGATCCATCACCATTGATATCTACAAATTTAAAATCGCCTGCTTTTGCATTCGGCTGAATCTTGGTTCCTTTCGCATTTTTGTAGTTATCAGCTTCTGCCTGACTCTGGAAAATACCATCAGTTTTCAACACATAATAGCTGTATAGCGATTGCCCAACCCTATTGGTAAGGGGAGCAACCTCATTCCGGAAATTGGTAGACACAACCTGGTTTTCTATACCTGGTATAAGTTCTTCTATTTTGTTGTTTATTTTAGTTAAAGTAGCGTTTACCGAGTAAGTGAAAGCTGCATTTTTATCACTGTTGTAAGTTAACCCTAACTCAATGCCTTTATCTTTTACCTTACCTGCATTAATAATTTGAGTATTTAAACCTGCCGTTCCGGGCAATGTTCTGGTTAGGATCATTTTATCGATTTCTTTGATAAAATAATCTGCAGAAAGATTTATCCGTCCCAGTACTGCTACATCAACACCAACGTTGGTTTGTTTTGATTCTGCCCATGCGATATTAGGATTGGCCAAAACGTTTTGTACATAACCATTCTGCAAAGTAGGTGTTTGCCCAAAATAACTTTGCGTAGGCGTTAATAATGGATTAACCGCATCGGTAGTTAGTGAAGCTAAATTACCCAAAAAGCCATAACTGCCCCTTAATTTCAGTTCATTTAACCAACTTACATCTTTAAGAAAATCTTCTTTGCTCATCACCCATCCAACTGAAGCCGAACCATAATTCCTGGTCCTGTTATTTTTGGTGAGTAACGATGATCCATCACGACGACCGATTAACGATACCAGATATTTTTCGCGATAGTTGTAGTTCGCCCTCAGAAACAATGAAGAAAGCGCCTGTGCAACATAAGTGCTCGAAGAAGGCTGTATAACTGTGGCATTCATTAAATACCTGTACTGTGGAGATTCATCATCAAAACCAGATCCCGATGCAAATAAACTTCTGTATTGTGTTTTTTGAAACGAATAACCGCCTGTAACATCGAGCTGATGGTTGCCAAAGGTGGTTTTGTAATTTATTACCTGCTCTGTTAGGAAATCATTATTACGGTTACTACTTTCCTGCAAACTATTGCTTAATACTGGTTTTCCTACCTCAGGTCTTTTAGGGGTAAAGCTTTTAAATGAAGCATCTGTTTTGGTGATGCTTAAGTTAGACCTAAAGGTTAAACCTTTGGCGAGTTTAATATTGGCGTAAGGATTAATTACCAGCACATTTATTGGGTTACTGATATCGATACGCTTCAACTCAGCAACAGGGTTAACAATATCTCCATAATCTCCGGGATATGGGCCTGGCAAACCGGCAAAACTGCCATCGGCATTATAAGCTGTACCATTTGTTGGGTAATAAATTGCAGAAAGTAAAGCACCTGTATAATCGCTGCTGGTGTTGGCACCGTTTCCGTTGGTGCTGCTATACGATAGGTTTTCGCCAACCTTTAACCAATTGGTAACCTCGTGTTCGGTATTAATCCTGAAATTGTAACGTTTGGTTTTGGTATTTAATACAATACCTTCCGCATTACGGTAGTTGAAACTTAGGTAATAATTCGATTTCTCGCTACCGCCGTTTATAGCAGCATTGTAATCCTGTAATAACCCATCTCTAAACACTTCATCCATCCAGTTGGTGCGCGTAATCTGTCCGTCAGGGTATTTTGCGGCATCAAAGGATGGCAAAATCGTAGTTCCCCCATTTTTGGCCGCTGTTGCTGCCACCTGCGAACGTTGCTGTGCATTTAGGGATTCTAGTTTTTTCCATGCGCTCTGTTGCCCAACTTTAGCATCAAAACTGATCTGCATTTTGCCGCTTTTGCCTTTTTTGGTGGTAATTAATATTACACCTCCCGAAGCTCTCGCTCCATAAATCGCTGCCGATCCATCTTTTAGCACCGAAATGGATTCGATATCGTTAGGGTTAAGCTGTGGCGTACCTGAAAAAATTGATCCGTCGATTACGTACAGCACACTTTCTCCATTAAGACCGCCTGAGCCGCGGATATTGATGCGTGGTGCAGAAGTTGGATCGCCACCTTCATTGGTTACAATTACACCAGGGGCTTTTCCAGCTAGTACCTCACCCACGCTGTTTAACGAACGCGAAGAAAGTTTATCCATCCCCACAATGCTGATTGCCCCGGTTAAGGTTTCTTTTTTCTGCGTTCCGTAACCCACAACCACTACATCAGCAAGCATGGAACGTTCTTCTTTTAAAACCATATTAATCACCTGGTTCTCGCCTACTTTTGCTTCTTTGGTCTGATAACCGATCATCGAGAAGGAAAGCACGGCATCGGCACCCACTTCAATGCGGTAAGCACCGTTGCCATCGGTAATGGTACCACTTTGTGTGCCCAATACTTTTACCGAAACGCCCGGAAGTACCAAGCCCGTAGTGTCTTTAACTATCCCTGTAATAACGCGGTCTGGTTTGTTCATTACGGCATTGTTTAAAATTACATATCCGCCTTTTTCCAGAACCTGCAAACCAAGTCTGTCTAAAAGTGATCTTACCGGCTCTGTGGTGAAATCGCCACTTACAAACATATTTTTTTGTTGTAACTGATCGGGGTTGTACACAAAACTAAGTCCGGTACGGGATTCTATTTCTTTGATGATCTCGGTCATCTTACGGCCTTTATTTATCGTAATGCTAACCGTAGTTTTCTCTAACTTTTGCGCCATACCTGCAGAAGCAAGGATAGAACTGCAAAAAATGCAGAGGATTGTAAATGTTAAACATGAGTATTTCATGATCTTATAAAGAGCTGGTGTCCTCTTAGCGGAGGTTGTTTTCATTGCTTAATTTGTTTGATTTTATTTTTTGTAAAGCTTTAATTATGCTGACCTTAAGGCCAGAAAGAAAGATTGCGGCGACCAGTCTGACCGGTACCGTAGATAACTTCTATATCATATCCTTATCTCATTTGTATATATTAAATGTTTTATGATTTTTTGATCCGTTAAACTTGAGGTGATGCAGACTGCAGATGATATCCAGAATCTCTTCGGGCGATTGTTTGCTACTGAAAGAAGCAGTAGTTTTAAGTTTAGCCAAAGTGCTGTCGCTCAGCACAATTTTAATGCTGTAGGCATATTGGAGTTTGTTAATAACCTGATCGAGCGTTGCGCCATCAAAAGCGAATTCAATAAAAGCCACAGGTTTAATTTTGCGGATGGCAGCACGCCCGGCACTTTTATCATAAGTTAAAAACTCATCCTTTACCAGTGTACCCAGGTTGCCTTTTTGATTGCTCACCGCAACTTTACCCGTTACTACAGCAACTTCGAGCTGCTTACTGGCCTGGTAAGATTTAACCTTGAAAGAAGTTCCCAAAACTTTAATATCGATGCCGGAAGTAGTATGTACCGTAAATGGTCGTTTTTCCTGATGGGCAATATCAAAAAAAGCTTCACCCTCTTTTAGTGCTATCTGGCGACTGTTTGATGCAAATACTTTAGGATAGCTCAATTTCGCAGCCGGGCCAAGCAATACCACCGAACCATCAGATAAGGTAATGCGCTTCTGTTCTGTTGCTCCGGTAATTACAGTAACCTGATTTTCGACAGATTTAACCGGACGGTTGATTTTCCATACCGTTAGTCCGATGGTAAACACAATCAGCACCGCAGCGGCTACCTTATAAAAAGTTTGAAGCTTTAGTATCTTATTGTGCTTAGGTTTTTCGTTCATCGCCGCCTTTAGCTGAACAAACATTTGTGCTCCTATCGCAGCTTTTTGATCGGCAGGTACAACCACATCTTTTGCCTCGAGTGTGGCATACCACTCTTCAACTTTTTTTTGTTCTTCGGGACTAGCCTGCTGATCGAGATATTTCTGCAGCAGCTCCTTTGCCTGTTTTTCTGTCATTTAAATACATGTCAGTTCAAAAGCAAAGAGGTACTAACCAAAAATGTTATCTATAGATTAACTTTATGTTAAGCCGATTAAAGTGGCAATTAACAGGATGTAGGAAAGACTTTTTTTGAGTAATTTTAAAGCAGCAGAAATCTGGTTTTTCACCGTTTGGACAGAAATATCCAGCTCAGAAGCAATTTCTTTGATGGATTTTTCCTGCTTTCTGCTCATGGAGAAAACCTGCTGCATTTTTTCTGGCAAGAGTGCAATGGCGGCATCTACTTCGAGGTGGAGTTCCTTTAACAGGAGTTTATCATCTGCAGCAGCGCTGTGTTGCTCATCCATCAATGCCGTAAGTGCAGGTTGGTGCTGCTCTTTAAGACTGCCCGACCTGAAATAATTGATCACTTTATATTTTACAGCACCATGCAGATAAGCGCCAAGGCTTCCGGAAAGGTTAATCGTTTTATGGTTTTCCCAAAGTGAAATGAAAATCTCCTGGGTAATATCCTGTGCTAGGGCTTCATCACCTGTTTTTCTTAGTGCAGCATCAAAAATACCCTCCCAATAAATCTGGTAGATTTCTTCCATTGCCTGATGGCTTCCGCGCTGTAAAGATGAAAGTAAAGTTTCGCTCAAAGGATGCCGATTTTTCGCAGCAAAGCTAGCAGTCCAATATTCCCTTAATATTAATAAATCTTAAAGAGTAGATGACAAGTAACGTGATTGATGGAAAATGTAAGATGGAAAACAGACGCGATTCCGCGCGCATCAGCGATATCTGAGAGAAAATTAGGCGATCTGTTTCCCGCAGATTTAAGAAGATTGCCTCAGAACTTAACTGCAAGCACGTTGTGTCCTTCTGTGAACGCTTTGGTTAATAATGGAAAATGTAAGATGGAAAAACGGACGCGATTCTGCGCGCATCAGCGATATCTGCGAAAAAATTACGTGATCTGTTTCCCGCAGATTTAAGAGGATTGCTTCAGAACTTAACTGCAAGCACGCTGTGTCTCTCTGTGAACGCTTTGGTTAATGATGGAAAATGTAAGATGGAAAACGGACGCGATTCTGCGTTAATCAGCAATATCTGCGGGAACAAAAAAAAATCGTCATCTCGACTCCGTTTCACCCGATAGCTATCGGGTCCGCTCGAAATGACGACAAATTGGTTAATTGTATCAGTAATGAAGACTTATCTTTTAATCAAACAGCCCCGCAAAAATTTTATTAGAATGCAATTTTGCCTGATGATCATAAATATGTGAAGTGCTCATAATCTCATTAACACCATAAGTATTAACAAAAGCGGTTAAATTTTCTTTAATGGTTTCTCCACTTCCTATAAAAGAATAATACAACATCTGTTCTACCGCCTCTTTTTCCATACGGTCCCAATACTGATTAATATCATCTATCGCGGGTTTTAACAACTCCCTTTTGCCCGTAATTACACCCAAGAACATGCGTTTCACCGAACTCGATAAACGTTCTGCTTCTTCATCGGTATCGGCAGCCACCACATTTACACAAGCCATTACATAAGGCTCTTTCAAAAATGCCGATGGTTTAAAGTTATTCCGGTAAATGGAAATGGCCTGTTCGAAATAAGTTGGTGCGAAATGACTTGCAAAAGCATAAGGCAATCCTTTCTCTGCCGCTAAACGGGCGCTATCGGTACTAGAGCCTAAAACCCAGATCGGAATATCCAGTCCTTCACCCGGAATAGCCCTTACACTTGCCCGGCTATTGGAAGCCGAAAAAAGCTGTTGCAACTTTTCTATATCCTTTGGAAAGTGATGTGCTGCATTAAAATTTTCACCACGGATGGCCATTGCCGTAACCTGATCGGTGCCCGGTGCCCTGCCCAAGCCCAAATCTATACGGTTAGGGTAAAGTGAAGCCAAAGTACCAAATTGCTCTGCCACAATTAAAGGCGCATGATTGGGCAACATAATACCACCAGAACCTACACGGATGCTTTTTGTGCCACCAGCAATATAACCAATGAGTATAGCAGTAGCGGAACTGGCCACACCAGCCATATTATGATGCTCTGCAAACCAATAACGGGTATAACCTAAATCTTCAGATTGCTGGGCTAAATCCAGACTTGTTTTGAAGGTATCAGCTGCGGTATAACCGTCTAAAACAGTTGCGAGATCGAGTACAGAATAAGGTATATTTTTTAATGAATGATCAGCCATAAAATAAAGGGATAAAATCTATGCTACAAAAATATCCTTATTCGTGCCAAGTTTGGATGACTACAGTTGATATGACGTTTAAGCTACACTAAACTTACGTTGCGATTAAATTTCATTTTCCAATCGGCTACAATACTAGTAACATCCAAACATTACAGGCGAAATGTCCTGAATTACCCAATGGAGCTGAAAGTTTTCTAAATCCTGCTTTTTCATACATAGAAATAGCCGTGGTAAGTTCGGGGAACGATTCTAAGTACACCTCGTTATAGCCAAAGTGTTGTGCGGATTCGATGCTTTTTTCCATTAATAACTTACCAATACCCTTTCCCCGCGATGCTGCAGAGGTGTATAGTTTTACGAGTTCTACACAGCCATCAGGCAAGCCTTCGGTTGGATAAATGCCGCAGCCGCCAATAATCTCTGCGTTTTCTTCTGCAAGCCAGTAAGCCGATCCCGTATGCTCAAAAAGTGTAGATAAATCATCAGTTGTTGGGTCGGTGTAAACCGTACCGGGTTTGTCGATCTTAAATTCCCTTAAAATCGTTCTGATCATCTCTGCTGTTGCTTTATTATCTGCTGCTGTTATCTTTCTAACGGTGACGGCCATATCATTTATGTCTATTGTAAAGGTAAAAAATGAGACAGCTGCTTTATAAAAAATAACAAACAAAATGCCCTTAAAATTGATTTATTATAATAAACAGATTTATACTATGGAAAACAAGCAAGAAAAAACACCAAAGGAAAATACAGGTAACCATCCAAAACCTAATGATGATGTACAACTGGACATAGAAACGGTAACACCTTCAACAGAAAAAGAAGTTAAGACTGAAGATCATGTCGAAGAAAATAAAAGTGAGCATACCAAAGGAGACGTTGACGACGAAAAAGATAAAGGTGGAGATCATCAGGATGGAATAGAAACTGTTACACCATAACACTGAGTTAATTTTAGTTAAAGCAACCGCACAGCTGAAATAGTTTTAGTATTTTGGCGTTATGATTAACATGAAAAACATACTAATGATTTGCCTGCTTACCATTACAACTATATTTGGTTGTGGTATAAACAAACAGGCGCAACAGATAAAGGCACTCGAAAATTGCACTTATAAAATTACCAATGTACAAAATATCTCTATTGCAGGCACAGACGTAAAAAAACTAATGGATCAGCAGAGTTTTAGCTTAACCAGTTTACCAGGTGTGGCTTTGGGCTTATTAAGGAAAGATATCCCGTTAAGGGCTAATCTGAACTTAGAAATCACCAATCCATCAAGCAGTTTGGCCGCCATCAATCAGTTCGAATATAAGATTTTGGTAAATAATACCGATTTAGCAGAAGGTTTGGTTAACCAGAATGTAAGCATTGCGCAGGGTCAAACCGTAACCGTTCCTGTACAACTGGTGAGCAATATTTACGGACTAATATCAAACGGAAATGTTTTTAATGACATTATTAAAGCCGCTCAAAAAGGATCTTCTTCTAAAGATGAAAAACTGGGATTATTAACCATTAAAATAAAACCAACCTTTATGCTGGGCAATACACCGGTTAAATACCCGGGTTATATTACCATCAATAAAGACATTAGCAGTAAAATATTATTGTAATAATTTCTTAAAATCAGGATTAAATGTAAAATCCTGCTTAAGAACCAAGTATTTACAATCTCCAATAAACCAGGAAGCCCGATCAGCATATTTTACTGATCGGGCTTCTTTATTTAATATATTTATTAAAACTTTCTACCTGGAGTCATCACCATGCCCTTAAATCCATTCTGATCCAAACGCTCGTCAACCAGTTTCTGTTCCGCACTCGACAATTTTGCCGCTGTAGGCACCTTTGAGGTACTTAAACTTGACGTTTTTGCCGCCGGAATTACAAAAGTGCCCGATTTTGCGTAAGCCAATGCATAGGCCAGCAGCGTTTCTGTTTCATCTCCAAAGGCTTTCGTTAAATCCTCCTCCGATTGTTTATCAACAGTTAAACCTGAATAATAACCACCTACACCCTTTTGATTTTTAGTTTCAAATTCGGGAATATACATGTCCACTTTATCAATCCTGATTGGAAAAAAACCAACCGGCTTGCCATAAGTAGTAGTACCGATCAGCTTTACATCCATTACTGGTATTAAGCTGTTAATGGTGAGCTCACTTGCCGATGCTGTTGATCCGCTAACCAGAAAATAAATCCTGCTTAATGCCAATGAACCCGATTTAGCAAATTTTTCAATATTATCTGAAGCAGTAGGCGTATAATCTAAATCGGCATAAGTAGCATATTTTCCGTTTACTCCAGAGGTATAGGTTTGTAGTTTTCCGGCATCATCCAGCAGTGGCTGATGCGCCAATACCGAAGCCTTCCGTTGCGCGGTAGTAATCGATTGTAAATAACTGTTATAATAAGAGGTAAACATGGTATTGCCGGTTTGTGCTGCCGGAGCGGCCAGGTTGATAATCTGTGTTGCTGTAGATACATAACCACCGCCATTGTAACGTAAATCAACAACCAGTTCGGTTACCCCTTGTGTAGCAAAATTAGAGAAAGCCGCATTTAAAGCTGCAGAAGCATTATTAGTGAAACTGTTAAAAACAATATAACCTACCTTTTTGGCCCCAACAGTATAAACATTGGTAAATAAAATAGGATTAACGGTATAAACAGTGCTGACTATGACAGCCGTTTTCGGATTGCCGTTAATATCATTAAAAGCCAGGGTTACACTTGGATTGGTTCCAAAAATGGCGCTGTTTAAAAAATCAATATTGGTGCTGTTATAGGTTAAATTTGTTCTACCGTTTACACTGGTTACCCGGCAGCCGCGTGTTAAACCCTGCTGTGCGGCAGGCGAATTAGGGTAAACATATTTCACCCTTAAATCTTCGGTGGTATTGTACCTTACCGAAAACCCATAATCGTTAGCCGAGCCATTAACATCAGCCTTTAAAGCGCCTGTTTTTCCTGTGGTAGCAGCAGTGTAATCAAAAAATGAATATTTTGGATCGGTAGAATTACTTACATATTCGTAAGGTTTACCGGTTGATGGATCAGTAGAATACTGCGTTAGGGCATAAAGTTCCGCTTCATTGGAGCTAAATCCACGCGGATTAAACGCCGCGTAAGTCGGTAAAGAAGTATTCCAGTAATACAGTTCTTTAGCATATAAAAAGATCGAATCCTTGGTCAGTTCTGTACGTGTTCCGCTGGGTGTGGTTGGTGTAACCGGTTCATCGGGCGTAACGCTGCTTTTTTTACAGGCCGAAACTATTCCCAAAGTTAAAACACCCAGCACTATCAGGTGGGTAAGTCTGTTATTTCTCATAGGTTTTTTGTCGCATTATGTTTTATATATACGTGTTGGCTGACGATTAAGTTGTCCGCAAATAAACTTTATTCACCAATCAACTCAATTTAAATCAAAATATTGCACGCACAGGCAGATGTACCGTCCAACTACGTAAATCTATCGATTAAATTGCTTTATTTTAAGATAATTATGTTAAATAATGCTAAAAATAATTTTTCTGTCTGCCCCCTAAAATTGTCGCCTTTGCACCGTATTCAATAGCTGCTTAGTTTGCAAATTTGTTATTATAAATTTCAGACGATGAGCATTACCGAAGTAAATACATTCATGGATCAATTAGATCATCCTTTAAAAAAGAAATGGAAAAAGTAATTGCCATTATTACTACTGCCAGCCCGAAAATTGAAAGTGGTATTAAATGGGGAGGTCCAAGTTTTAAATTTAAGGAAGATATGGCTACAATAAATCCGAAAATTAAAAACTATGTAGTGGTTGTTTTCCATAAAGCTTCATTATTAAACGATGATTTCGGTTTTTTGGAAGAACAGACTAAAGGAAAAGCTTATGCTAAATTTTACAACATGGCAGATGTAGATCAGCATGCCGATGGATTAAAAAAGGCCGTTAACGCCTGGATAAAGCTAATGGAGAATTAAAAAAACCAAATCATAAAATCAAAAATCATGAAAAAGATTGAATTTAAAATCACCATTGATGCCTCAGCAGCAAAAGTATGGGATGTACTTTTTGGTTTAAAAAGCTATCCTAAATGGACTGCTGTTTTTGCGGAAGGTTCGCAGGTAAAAACCGATTGGAAAAAAGGAAGCAAAGCAGTTTTTCATGATGGCAAAGGAGATGGAATGATTGCAGTGATCAATGAAAATATTCCCAGCCAATATATGTCCATCAAACACATTGGTCAAATAATGGATGGCAAGGAAACCCTACACGATTGGGGCGAATCGCTGGAGAATTATACCTTAACTGAAAAAGATGGTAAAACGGACCTGCTGATCGACATGGACATTACTGAAGAATGGCTTGACTATTTCGAAAAAACCTGGCCAAAAGCCCTGGATAAAGTAAAGGAGATAGCAGAAAATCCTGATGAGCATGTGGAAACTTAACTAAGTTTCTTTGAGAATACAAAAAGCCTCTCATCAGGATTTTTTATTGATCTTAAAGTTTAAGAAGTCATTAACCGGGCAACTCTTTCCGTCCAGATCTTTTTATATTCTATTTTAAATGTTGCGGGCAAAAAGGATCTGTTTATCAAACTGAATACTAGATCTGTTTTAGCCGTAAATTTATTAATCACCCTTTCAAATACCTTAGTTCCGATTCCAAGCGACCTTGCCAGGTTTTCAAAATCTCTTAATTTAAGATTTGTTTTACGGCCACTTAAAAGCAGGGCCATTTCTTCTTTGTCGGCAGGAAATACCAATGTACTATTGATCAGATCATAAGCAGGAGAAAGATTGATTTCATTACCCGAATAAAGAATAGAAAAATTTTTCATGTGCATATCATTGTTACCACTTAAAAAAGAGAAAACAAGAATTTCAAAATAATTATAAATGTCTAATCCCTTATTGGTACAATATAGATCGATTAATTTACCACAGCGTTCGTAAGAACTATCATATTTCTGTTCTGTTTGAAAACCACTAAGCTGACAAAAGTCTTCCATGTGTACTTTTATTTTCCCGATCCTATCAAACCGTTTAGCTATATAAGCCCAAGTACCATCTGATACTGGTATCAGTGCATGTTTACAGGTATTTATTTTGAATAGATCAGCCAGGTGCATCGTTAAGTCTTCTACCTCAGGCATAAACGCAATTGCCGCATTTTGGGGTTTTAAGATGTATTTTCCCAAAAGTCCAACTATAGTTAACCTTTTACTTTTACCTACATTTTCAATATCAAGCGACAATTTAGGCTGAACCCCAGTAACTGCAATTCTTTTATTAACGGTTTCGTTTGCTAAGTCATCAAGCAGTTGCTGATCGAGTTTTAATTCCGGTAACTCATCCGTACCAAAGATTTTTTTACAACAGGACGCATGATAACCCTGTGTTTCTTCCACAATTTTATAGCAAAAAAAGCAATTAGCCATTTTCTTCCTCCACTGGCAATACCGTTACTGCCCCTATAGTATCTCTACAAAGTGTAATCAATAATTCGAACCGGTCTGTTCCCTTAATTTTCCAATGCTTGGTCGCAAAATTTAAAAGCCAGCCTTCTGGTATCAAACCATCAAAAAAAGAAAAAAGCACACGGCTGTTGTAAGGATATTTGCTTAAAGGCAAAGTTTGACTTATCGGTTTTGAATCACTACTTTTCAGGTAGGTTTTATCGTAGGCGTAGCTATAACCCTGATCATTCCTTTCCAGATACCCCGCTAGCCGTTCTCCGTAAAAAACCCTGGCCTTATTCGCCATCCCCTGCTCCTTTATCTATAACGCCTAACTGTTTGCCGAACATGCTCAATACATCGTTTACCTTATCCAGTTGAACAGTCGTTTTACCTCTCTCTAATTCTCGGAGAAAACGAATTCCAACCCCAGCTTTAAACGCCAGATCTTCTTGTGATAATCCTTTTTTCTTTCTTGATGCTTTTATAAACATTACTATTGGATCCATATTATAATACCCTTTCGGGTACAATATACAAAATAAATAATATTTTTATACCCTTTAGGGTACAATTAAACCTAAAAACAATATAAATATAACCGTTCGGGTACAAAATTCTATATACCTGATTATGCTGCGAAGGAAAAGCCTGTTAACCAAAAAAGCCTCTCATTTCTGAAAGGCTTTTGGAAGTGGTGCCACCTGGATTCGAACCAGGGACACAAGGATTTTCAGTCCTTTGCTCTACCGACTGAGCTATGGCACCATCCGTTTGGGATTGCAAATGTAGTGTTCTTTTTCTCAATTCCAAAAAAGCATTTCAGTTTTTTTCGTCAAAATAGTACCTTAAAACCTCATCTTTTTGATAAGCAAGAAGATGCAGGTAAAAAATATTTTAAATTTTATTTAATATCGGATTTAACAAAGAGGCAGAACTGAAATGCGTTCAGTTGACTGAGGGAATTAAAAAACAAAAATAATGGGACTAACATTATTTATCGAAAAGCTGAATAATTTCAATAAAAAGACCATAAAACCAAAAAAGCCTCTCATTTCTGAAAGGCTTTTGGAAGTGGTGCCACCTGGATTCGAACCAGGGACACAAGGATTTTCAGTCCTTTGCTCTACCGACTGAGCTATGGCACCATCCGTTTGGGATTGCAAATGTAGTGTTCTTTTTTCAAAAGCAAAACTTTTTTTCAAATATTTCAGCGCCACTCTGATTATCAATTAATTAATTTTTCATCAATCCATAAATTAACCTTAATTCTTGCTTAGAATGAGTACAAACAAACAATTTTATTATTTTTTTTATGCATGCATAGTAAATTTTAAATATTAATATCCTAATTTAGCGTAAACAATCTAATATTGCATGGTGGCACAGATCCTCTTTCTAGTACTTACACTTGCAGCAATTGCGCTGTTTACAGTTAACCTGCGTAAAATAATTCGCAATATCCGGTTAGGAAAAGCGGTCGATCGCAAAGATCAGCCCCAAAAGAGATTAATGACCATGCTCCGCGTAGCATTTGGTCAATCCAAAATGGTGGTCCGTCCTATCCCGGCTTTTTTGCATTTTTTCGTTTATATCGGCTTTGTGATCATCAACATCGAAGTACTCGAAATTATGATCGATGGATTATTCGGCACCCACCGTATTTTTAACGGTTTAGGAGGACTTTATAATTTTCTGATTGGTTCTTTCGAAATCCTGGCCTTTACCGTTTGGGTTTCCTGCGCCATTTTCCTGGTCCGCAGAAATATCCTTAAGCTTAAACGCTTCAGTGGTGTAGAGATGAAAAGCTGGCCAAAATCAGATGCCAATTATATCCTGATTACCGAAATTTTATTAATGAGTGCTTTTCTGCTCATGAATGCAGCAGATGCTAAACTCCAGTTGTTAGGCGCGAGCCATTATGTTAATGCAGGTGCTTTTCCGGTGAGCCAGTATTTAATGAACATCCTTCCTTCAACCGAAAGTGCATTGGTTATAGTGGAGCGAAGCTGCTGGTGGTTCCATATTATCGGAATTCTGGCTTTTTTAAACTACCTGCCTTATTCAAAACATTTTCACATTCTTTTTGCCTTTCCAAACACTTATTTCTCCAACCTGGAGCCTAAGGGCGAATTTACCAACATGGCTTCGGTTACCAATGAGGTAAAAGCGATGCTTGATCCTTCATTTGTTCCGGCTGAAACCGAACCTGGTAAATTTGGCGCAAAAGATGTGACCGATTTAAGCTGGGTAAACCTGATGAATGCCTATACCTGCACCGAATGTGGACGTTGTACTTCGGTATGTCCGGCAAATATTACAGGTAAACTGCTGTCGCCACGGAAAATCATGATGGATACCCGCGACCGCATTACCGAGGTGGGGCAAAACATTGATAAACACGGCGCAGAACATCAGGATGGAAAAGCTTTATTAGACGATTATATCACCAGGGAAGAAATTTGGGCCTGTACCAGCTGTAATGCCTGCGTAGAAGCCTGCCCTGTAAATATCGATCCTTTACAGATTATCATGGAATTACGCCGTTTTGCTGTAATGGAAGAATCGCAGGCCCCGGGAAGCATTAATGCGATGCTGGGAAATATAGAAAATAACCAGGCACCCTGGAAATACTCGCCAGCCGATCGTTTTAACTGGGCAGAAGGTTCTTAGTCTTTAGTCACGAGTCGTAAGTCCTAAGTCGGACGACTTGAAAACAATTGAGCAATTCAACAATACAATTAACCAGTTAAACGATTTAAACGATTAACCAACAACATCGATAAAAATGGAATTTAAAGTCCCTACAATGGCCGAACTAATGGCCGCAGGTGAAGAACCGGAAATATTATTTTGGGTTGGATGTGCAGGAAGTTACGATGAAAGGGCACAGAAAATCACCCGCGACATCTGCAAAATCTTACATCATGTAGGTATAAAATATGCGGTATTGGGAACCGAAGAAAGCTGTACCGGCGATCCGGCCAAGCGTGCTGGGAATGAGTTTCTTTTCCAGATGCAGGCCATGACCAATATCGAAGTTTTGAATGCTTACAACATTAAAAAAATCGTAACCGGCTGTCCGCATTGTTTCAATACCATTAAAAACGAATATCCGGGTTTGGGCGGCACTTACGAGGTTATCCATCATACCCAATTAATCCAGGACTTGATTAATGAGGGTAAGTTAAAAGCTGAAGGTGGCGAGAGTTTTAAAGGCAAAAAAATCACTTATCACGATCCTTGTTATTTAGGCCGCGGAAACGGAATTTACGAAGCCCCAAGAAAAGCATTGGAGGTTTTAGATGCCCAGCTGGTAGAAATGAAACGCTGCAAAAGCAATGGCTTATGCTGCGGCGCTGGCGGTGCACAGATGTTTAAAGAACCTGAAAAAGGAAATAAAGACATCAATGTTGAGCGTATTGATGAGGCACTTGAAACCAACCCACAGGTAATTGCAGCGGGCTGTCCATTCTGTATGACAATGCTGAGCGATGGCATTAAATTAAAAGATAAAGAGCAGGAAGTAAAGGTGCTGGATATTGCAGAAATTACAGCAAGGGCAAACGGACTTTAGTAGTTTTTTTAAAAAAAATATAAATGGCCTGAGTATCATAATTATACTCAGGCCATTTTTTTTTATTTTATCTTCTACACCGCATCAGATAAGGAAGTAAAGGTAAAATCCCTGATCCTTAAAGGTGGCAGCAGGTAGTTTGCTTCAGATTCGGCACTTACCGTCCGCTCCGTTATCCCAATTTCATCTAAATTATTTAACATAATGATCGGACTTTCATTAAAACGGAAATTCTTCACCGGAAATTTAATTTCACCATTTTCGATATAAAAAGTACCGTCCCTTGTTAAACCCGTTAGCAACAGTGTTTGCGGGTCAACCGTACGGATATACCACAAGCGGGTTACTAAAATGCCCTTTTCGGTTCCTTTGATCAATTCTTCCAGACTTTTGGTTCCACCCTGCATAATCATACCGCCCGGTGTGGGTATAGGTTTAATTCCGGTTTTTTGCGCCCAATACCTTGAGCTATACAGATTTTTAACCACACCTTTTTCTACCCAGTTTATCTTTTGCTGCGGCCTGCCATCACCAGACCATGTAGCAGTGGGCAATTCGGGATTCCATGGATCAGAGTAAATATTGACGCGTTCATCTACCAGTTGCTCCCCAACCTTGGTTTTACCACCGGTTTTGCTCATAAAACTCCTGCCTTCATCAGCCTGCCTGGCATCGAGCGAATAGAATAAGTTTTCGAGCATTACAGCTACCGCAGTTGGCTCTAAAATAACGGTGTATTTTCCAGGTTCTATTGCTTTGGCCGTTAACGATGACATTGCTTTTTTTGCAGCAATAGCTGTATCGGCTTTTGCATTAAGTTTACTAAAATCATTATATCCCCTTGTGGCATAACCCGAGCCTTTACCATCGTCGGTTCTAACGGTAATATTAAAAGCCACATCAGTTGAGGTATTGTAAGCAAATAAGCCCTTACTGTTCATCATTGCCGAACAACCCACGCTGTTAGACAAGAAACCTGCAGCATTCAATTTTGCATCCATAGCCTCTTTTAAACTGGCCTGTACCGCATCTGCCCTATCTTTTGGCGTAACGGCTGCAGTAGCTGGAGAAAAGGTTGGAGATTCAGCTCCGTATTCCTGTGGACCGAGAAAAGGCATAAATTCAGGATTTTCTGGCGCCAGCTGTGCAAGTTCTTCTGCCCTGCGTACTACTTTTTCTAAAGAAGCATCGTCAAATTCATTTATGGTAGCGGTGCCCAGTTTTTTTCCGAAGGCAGAACTCACTACAAGGCTGTTAGAACTGATCCCACCACTGGTAGAAACCGCGTTTCTGGCATACCTTAAGTTTCCACTATCCGAGCAATTTAAGTTTACTTCGCATTGTTCTGCTTTTGAGTAAGCAAGTACTTTAGTTAAAAGTGCCTTTGCTTCTGCTTTTGTTAAGATTGGCATAATTTCTATCAGATTTTTCTAGCGGTATTGATCACATTAACTTTATTAAAACGTGCAGTTGCCGATCCATGCGATACAGCACTTACCTGGCCCGGCTGCCCCTTGCCATCAAAAAACGAACCGCCTAAACGGTAGTCGCTTTCATCGCAGATGGCTGCGCACGAATTCCAGAACTCCTGGGTATTGGCCTGATAGGCAACATCCTTAAGCATACCTATAATTTTACCATCTTTGATTTCGTAATAGAGCTGACCTCCGAACTGAAAATTGTAACGCTGCTGATCAATAGAGAATGATCCATCACCCACGATGTAAATTCCTTTTTCTACATTTTTGATCTGGTCGGCTATACTGAGTTTGGCTTTACCCGGCTGTAAGGAAATGTTGGCCATACGCTGAAACTGAACACTGCTCCAGTTATCGGCATAACAGCAGCCCTGAGAGCTTTTTAGTCCTAAAATATGTGCCTGATCCCTGATGGCCTGATAATTTACCAATATACCATCTTTAATTACATCCCATTTTCCACATTTAACGCCTTCATCATCATAACCCACAGCGCCTAACGAGCCTACCTCTGTTTTATCGGCCGTAATATTTACTTCTTTGCTACCGTAATTGAATTTTTTAGACTCCCATTTATCCAAAGTAAGGAAGCTTGTACCTGCGTAATTGGCCTCATAACCCAATACACGGTCGAGCTCTGTAGGGTGCCCGCATGATTCGTGTATGGTTAACCACAAGTGCGAAGGATCTAACACCAGGTCATACTTACCAGGCTCTACCGTTTTGGCTTTCATTTTTTCGCCTACCTGTCTGGCAGCCTGTTTAGCATCCTCAAGCATATCGTACCTGCCTTTATAAAGCGTACCCGATGCCGTTTGTATTTTATCCTGCGGTCTGGCGTCCAGGTATTCGTAGCCCTTGCCCGTAGGTGCACTTAATGCATTCCTGGTTTCGAACTTGCCTGTTGCCTTATCAATTTTGGTGATAAAAAACGTTGGCCATATCCTGTGAATATCCTGATCGATATAAGAGCCATCGGTAGAAGCAAAATATTTTTGCTCATTAACGGCAAACAGAATGGAGTTAATGTAGTCTGCCCCGCCTTTCATGGCTGCATCGTTTACAGCAAGCAACAGGTCTACTTTTTCCTTTACCGGTACTTCAAATGTATTTTTCTCAATGGGTGCCTTCCAGCTTACTTCTCCGTATCCTTTTTGAGGGGCCAGCTGTACGGGTTCGCGTAATAAACGGGCATTTTCTTTGGCAATGGTTACGGCCAGTTCTGCGGCCTTAGCAATGCTATCTTTGTCCATTTTATCTGTGGCAGCGAAACCCCAGCTCCCATTAGCAATTACCCTGATGCCAATGCCATAAGATTCCGTATTTACAATATTCTGAACCTTATCTTCGCGGGTAACCACATATTGGTTGAGGTACCTGCCCACGCGCACATCGGTATAGGTTGCACCTTTTGACCGCGCTGCATTCAGGGCTACATCAGACATAATTTTCTTTGCAGCAGGATCGACATAGGTTAGCGCCTGCTCGGGGGAAATCTCTTTCCCGAAAACTGGAATGGCAGGAAGCATGGCCGCAGCAGCACCTACACCAGTTAAATAAATAAAGTTTCTACGTTTCAAGATGAGATTGTTTAAAATACGACTTAAGATAAGTGTTTTAACCCAATCCCCAAAATTTTAGTTATCCAGTATAACACTGAATATGAAACAGATGTTATTGTTCCTGCGCTTTAACAGGCTGGGGCTGGGCGCATATTTTTTCGAGGTTATCCCTAATCTGGTTTAAATCTTCAGCCTCCATATTTTTTACCGGGATGATGATCTGCGTGGCCATCGAGTCTACATCTCCTCCCCTATCTTTATATGTCTGCACAATTACATCGTCACCTTTGGTATGGATATATAATTTACCCGCATTGGTAGTTCCATAATAATCCATATCTTTAAATTTAGCCAGCTTAAATGCGAAATACTCTGTTTTACCGTTATTAAAATAACGCTTGTAACGGCAAAAGCCATTGTTGGTAACATTTAGTTCATAACGCTTTACCTGGCCATTTTCCTGACTGGAATCGTAATGATCGGTAAAAGATTTTTGCAGATAACCTGCATACTGTTCGAGGGTTTCGGGATCGGAAAAAGCGTATAAAAACACACAAAAAGCCGAAACAAGGGATATTTTCAAGCAGAGTGTAAACTTTTTCATCAGGTTAGCGTTTTTAATGCAGCAAATTAATTAAAATCATAAATTTGTATATGAGTTTTTCTCCACAATCAAGAGTTTGGATATACCAAAGTGATCGCAAGTTTACTTCTAACGAAGAAAATGAGATCCTGAACAAATTAGCTAGTTTTACCAACCAGTGGAAAGCACACGGAAACGAACTGCTGGCAAAAGCAGAAATCCGTTATGGCTTTTTTATTATCCTTACTGTTGATGAAAGCCAGGCCGGCGTAACCGGATGCTCTATCGATAGTTCTGTGCGGTTGATTAAGGAAATTGAACAGGAATATCATGTCGATCTTTTTAACCGCTTTAATATGGCCTACAAAGTAAATGGAGAAGTGGTGGTCAACAGTAAAGAAGATTTCGAAACCCTGGTAAATATTAAACAGATCACTCCGGAAACCATTGTATTTAACAACATGGTTCAAAATTTGGCTGAACTGGAAACCAAATGGGAAGTTCCTTTTCAAAATAGCTGGCACTCTACCGTTTTTGCCCATTTATTATAAGCATTATGTTTATTGTAGATCTTAAATATATTGTTCCATTGGAAGAACTGGACGGGCACATGGAGGCGCACGTTCAGTACCTTAAAAAATATTACGAACAGAACGTTTTTGTTGCCTCTGGCAGAAAAGTGCCACGTACCGGCGGAATTATTTTAGCACTGGCCAAGGATGAGGAATCCTTAAAGAAAATACTGATGGAAGACCCTTTTTACAAACACCGCCTCGCCGATTTCACCATCACGCATTTCTTAACTTCACAATACCATCCCGACCTCGAATTACTTTTAAAATAAATAATTTTTAAAAAGCTACCTCACCTAATACTGATATTTTTCTTTACTAATCAAACAATTAGCCTTTAAAAAACATTATATTGGTTAAATCAAATAATGTGTATGAAGCGCTGGCTCAAAATCTCTTTAAAAATCGTATCGGTTTTAGTTGTCCTGATTATATTAACCTGGCTGGCGGGTGCATTTTACATTAGCCGAAATAAGAAAGAAGTGCTGGCTTCTATCCTCTCGCAACTGAACAAAAATTTAAACGGGCAGATTACGGCTACCAGCATGGAGCCAACGCTTCTTAAAAGCTTTCCGGGTGTTTCTGTATCGCTAAATGGCGTTTTATTAAGGGATAGCCTATGGGCGCAGCATAAACACGATCTGTTAAAGGCGCAGGATATCGACGTATCATTAAACGTGCTATCGCTTATTGTAGGTAATATCAATATTAAACAGATAGCCATAAATAATGCCTCCATCTATATATACACTGATTCTACAGGATATAGCAATACCAGTATTTTTAAGAGCAAACCCAAAACCGATAAAAAATCATCACCAAAATCGTCCGCGCTGGAGGTAAAGAAAATAGATTTCAATAAAGTGAGTTTGATACTCGATAACAAAAAGAGGTTTAAACTTTTCAACTTTGATATCGATCAGATCCAGGGCAGAATGGAATACCCGGATAGCGGCTGGACGGGCAAAATAAAATTAAAAACCAAGGTAAACAATTTCGCTTTTAATACCCGGAAGGGAAGCTTTTTAAAAGACAAAACCCTGGATGGAACCTTACTGGCACATTATAGCCGTGATTTGGATGCGGTAATTTTAAAACCTGAAGTTTTAAATATTGGTGGTCATCCTTTTAAAATAGGCGCAAAAATAGACCTGGCTAAATCTGCTTTTGCCATTAGCATTGCCGTTGATGATATTTTATTCAGGGATGTAGCCTTACTGCTATCGCCTAATATTTCATCTAAACTCTTAAAGTTTGGTATCGAAAAACCAATCGACATCCGAGGGAACATCATCGATGATGGATCAGGAAAATACGGTGATCCTTTGATCAAAGTAGGCATTAAAGTGCGTGACAATATCGTTTCTATTCCGGCAGGTAAATTAACGGCCTGTAACTTTGACGGATCTTTCACCAACCGGGATACCGCTGGCGGTATTATTGGTGATGAGAATTCTTCCATCAAATTTCATAAACTCACCGCCAAATACTTCAACGCACCGCTTAAAATAGACACTTTTACGGTAAATAACCTCGCCCGGCCAATTGCGACGGGATTGGTTACTTCGCAATTTCCTTTATCCAACTTAAATAATTCTTTAGGTACAAATGATTTCGAATTTAAAAACGGAACGGCTAATCTAAGGTTGTATTGCCAGGCCGATATCGATAATTTCAGATTCACCAAACCAGTAGTTTCAGGCAAAATACAGATTGCAGATGCCGATATCCTATATATTCCCAGAAAACTTCATTTAGTAAAAAGTGCTTTAAACATTAACTTTAACCAGAATGATTTATCCATCCAGAACGGGCACTTCCAACTGGGTAAAAGCGAGCTGAATGTAAGCTGCAGCATTGCCAATTTTGCCAATTTATATTATACCGCGCCTGATAAAATACTGGTGAATTTAAAAATGTCGAGCCCACAGCTTTATTTAAAGGAATTTTTACCCTTTTTAGGTCCGAGGTCAAGCAACAAGCCTAAACCAAGCGGAAATAAACGCGTGGTTTCTAAAGAATTGAGTAATGTACTCGAACTTTCTAAAATGAACATCCGCTTAACAGTTGATAAAGCCATTTACGATAATTTTACCGCCAACAACCTTGATGCAGATATTTCATTACGTGGAGGTGGTATATTTTTTAATAAAATCAGTGTAGCCCACGCAGGAGGGCAACTATCGCTAGATGGGAACATTATGCAGGAAGCTGCTTCAAACAGCTTTAAAATCAATTCGAAAATTAGCCATGTTAGCGTTAAAGATTTCTTTTACTCTTTCGATAATTTCGGACAGAAAACCATTACCAACAAAAATTTAAAAGGTTATCTTTCTTCGCTGGTCAACATTTCGGGACGCATATCACACACCGGAAAAATTCTTCCACGATCAATAAATGGCAAAGTGGTATTTAACCTGAACAATGCCGCCCTTGTTAATTTTGACCCAATGGTAAAAGTTGGAAAATTTGCCTTCGCAAACCGGAACTTATCAAACGTAGAAATCAAAAACCTGGATGGAACGCTAAATATCAGAGGGGATAAAGTCGAAATCAGCCCAATGCAGATAAATTCTAGTGCTTTAAACTTTAATGTTAAAGGCACCTATGCTTTGGGTACCGGTACAAATGTGGCCATGGATATTCCTTTAAGAAATCCTAAAGGCGACGAAAACCTGACTAAGGCAGAAAAAAGAGAAGCCCGTATGCGAGGCATTGTACTCCATTTAAAAGCCGTAGATGACGAAAAAGGCGGGATTAAGATTAGGTGGAACAAAGATCACGATTAATAGACGGAAAATGTAAGATGGATGATGGAAGGAAACTGTGCTTCCATTAGCCATTTCACATTAAACATCTTACATTAAAAATCCAACGGTCCCAACCTGTTCATATTTCTTAAAATCAGATATTGGCGGTGCCTGATGTAAGGTGTGGCGTTTTTAGGCGTCCATCTTCTTGGATTTGGGAAGCAGGAGGCAATCAAAGCAGCCTGTTTCTTGGTTAATTTAGTACAAGATTTACCATAATACTCCTGCGAAGCGGCTTCTGCACCATAAATGCCGTCGCCCATTTCAATTACATTTAAATACACCTCTAAAATTCTTTCTTTGCTCCAGAAGAGCTCAATCAAAAGTGTAAAATAAGCCTCAAAACCTTTCCTGATCCATGACCGCCCTGGCCACAAAAAAACATTTTTCGCGGTCTGTTGTGAAATCGTACTTCCACCCTTTACTTTCTTTCCTTTAGCGTTGCTGGCAAAAGCTTTTTCAATGGCTTTCATATCAAAGCCGATATGCTTTAAAAAGAGCTGATCTTCAGCCGATACTGCTGCCCTTTTCATATTATCAGACATATCATCAAACTTCACCCATTTTTTCTCCGTTTTAAAAGGCTTGCCATCAGCTTTACGCTCAATATTGCGTAACACCATTAAAAGTGTGATTGGAGGATTAATAAACCGCAATGCAATAACCCAAAACACAGAAACCAGCAAAAAATATAAAAATACCTTTGTTGCAATATTGGTGATCTTTTTTAAAAGTGGATGTTTTGCTTTGCTTTTTGTTCTGGTTGTCCGGGTTTTTGCCATGCGCCAAAGTTAATTAAAGGGATGGAAGATGTGAAATCTTACATGGAAAATGGATGATGGGAATCACCAATGATAAAATAATTACCAATAATCAATTTTCAATAACAAATAGTAATCGTCCAGAAATATGTCGCTAAATCTTAATGTCCTTAACTCCTTAATGGTCAAAAAGTGTAAAACGTAAAATGGATGATGGAAAATTATGATTTTTTGGTATCAAAAAACAGAATGTAAATTAATGCTCCTTCATTTTTATATCTTAGTTTTATGATAAGACTGATTTTCGCCCTTGTATTATCCTTCTGCTTCATTGCATGCAGAAATCCAAAACCAATGGAACAACAAAAGGTTCCCCCAACAGCTTCAGTAATCAACAATAAATTACCCAATTCTAATAAAATAGATATTGTTTATAACCCACTCACCATTAAAATAGATGGCACTGATAGTATCCGAATAAAAAGAGTATATTTTGATAGTAAGGATTACGATCGTTACCACGAGGCGATATTTCTTAACGGCAAGCAAATTTATTTAGATACCACACATTACTTTATTTACGAAAGTAAATACAACAGGGTTATTAAAAGCAAAGGCAAGTTGCTGCTATTTTTGGAAAACGATGGAAGCCCTAATTTCAATTACATTACTGCTTACTCGATTACCAAAGATAACAAAGTAACATTTATTGCAGACTGTGTATATAACGACAAAAATCAGGGAGGCGGGCCAGCTCCATTTACCGACATTGATCACGACGGGTTTCTCGAATACGGTGGTTTCGACCTTACTGAGGTTCCTGAGCATCCCGATTCTATTTACTATAACCCATCCGAATTTTATGAAATCAGAAATGGTATGGTCAAATTCGATAGTTTACTCGCAATAAAAGCAGATATAAAGGAAAATGGAATACACTTATCTAACTTTATGGACAATAGCGGTAATTGCTGTAAAATTATTAAGAAGCCTAAGCGATAAATAAAATTTATGATTGACCAATTAAAGAACTAACACAGATACCGGAAATCAACTTTAACCAAATGAAAAAACTAAGCTATCTACTTTTCGCCCTAACTTTATGGGGCTGTAGCACCACCAAAAACATCAATAACAATTCAGAAAAGTGGGTTACACTTTTTAACGGAAAAGATATTAAAGATTGGAATGTAAAAATCCATCACCATGATTATAATGTGAATTATGGAAACACTTTCAGGGTGGTTGATGGTATAATACAGGTACGTTATGATCAATATGGCGATTTTAATGATCAGTTTGGCCATCTTTATTACAAAACACCTTTTTCTTATTATCGCCTCAAACTGAAATACCGCTTTGTTGGCGAACTGCAAAAAGGTGCTCCAAGTTACACGCTGCGCAATAGCGGTGTAATGTTCCATTCGCAAGACCCTAAAACGATGCCAAAAGAGCAGGATTGGCCAATTTCTATCGAGATGCAGCTTTTGGGTGGCTTAAGCGACGGCAGGCCGCGGCCAACGGGTAACATGTGTTCTCCGGGTACAGATATTTTCTATCAGGGAAAGCTATATGATGGTCATTGTTTAGATTCTAAATCAAAAACATACGATGGTGACCAATGGGTATCTGCTGAACTGATTGTAATGGGCGACTCACTGGTTACGCACATCATCAACGGCGATACGGTTTTACAATATAGTAAACCACAGATTGGTGGCGGAGTAGCCAACCGCTACGATCCTAAAATCAAAATTGACGGTAAAGCACTTACAGCAGGATTTATCGCTTTGCAAAGTGAAGGTCAGCCCGTAGATTTTAAAGATATCCAGATCATGGAACTGCCAGATCACAACAAGAAAAAATCAAAATAAACATTTTTCGATATCATACGTTACAAGAACATGAAAGTTGCATTAATTACAGGAGGAAGTAAAGGAATCGGTTTCGGTATTGCCGAGGCCCTTTTAAAAGACGGTTATAAAGTTGCCATTACGAGCAGAACAATAGATAGCGCAAACCAGGCCGCCTCCAACCTGGTGGCTTATGGAGATGTACTGGCCATTGAAGCCAATGTTGCAGATTTTAATTCTCAACAGGAAGCCATTAACCTGATTATCGAAAAATGGGGACAATTGGATGTACTGATTGCCAATGCAGGCGTTGGACATTTCGCACCGATCGATGAATTGAGCGTTGATTTATGGAAAGAAACGATAGATACCAATTTAACAGGTGTTTTTTACAGCATTAAAGCATCGGTAAATGAAATTAAAAAGAGCAAAGGACATATTTTTACCATTTCGAGTTTGGCAGGCACCAACTTTTTTGCAGGAGGCTCTGCCTATAACGCGAGTAAATTTGGTTTAACAGGATTTACACAATCGGTAATGCTCGATTTAAGAAAATATGGCGTAAAAGTGAGTACCATTATGCCAGGTTCGGTAGCGAGCCATTTTAACGATCACCAACCGGATAACGAAAGCGACGCCTGGAAAATCCAGCCGGAAGATATGGGAAAACTGATTGTTGATTTACTGGCCATGCCAGCAAGAACACTACCAAGCAAAGTAGAAATCAGACCAACAACGCCGAAAGGATAGTAAGGATGGAAGATGTGAGATGGATAAAGGAAGATGGGCTAACCCAATTTCATTATCCATCTATACCTTTGGAAGATCAATAATGATTTCCCAGAGATTATCCGAATTTAATGCATCAGAAACTATTCTGAGTTACAAAATATTATCAATAAAACAACATGACCTGACTTTGTTACAATATTTATCAGAATATGCCCTGACTTTGTTACAAAGTTTTAGTATATTTGGGCTGACTTTGTTACAATATCACTGAAAATGACATTTAAACGATCCATTGAAAACAGTTTAATTCAATGGAAAAACAGCAAAAACAGGAAACCTCTAATCATCCGAGGGGCACGTCAAGTTGGAAAGACAACGCTGATAAAAGATTTTGCAAAAAGCTATCCTACTGCTATTTTTCTAAATCTGGAGAAATCTGCACATCGTCAGTATTTTGATGATTTTGACGACGTACAAAGCATTATTGAAGCGCTGTTCCTGGGCCATGACCTTCAATCAGATAAAATAAACGAAACACTACTATTTATTGACGAAATCCAGGAAAGTGCAAAAGCAATCCAAATGCTAAGGTACTTTTATGAAGAAATTCCCGAATTACATGTGATCAGTGCCGGCTCGCTTTTAGAGTTTATACTGCAAAAGGTAGCAAGTTTTCCGGTTGGCAGGGTTGAATTTTTATATCTGTATCCTTTAAATTTTCAAGAATACCTTCAGGCTAATCAAAAAAATGATTTATTAAAGTATCTGCTTCAAACTCCGGTAAAAAATGTTGCACACAAATTATTGTTAAAAGCTTTTCATCGGTATGCAATTATCGGAGGTATGCCAGAGGTAGTTAAAACCGACATAGAAGAGCACAGCCTCTCCGATTTGCCGATTGTTTATGAAAGCATTTGGGCAACCTATAAAAACGACATCGAGAAATACACCCAAAACGATACAGCAAGAAGAACAATCAATCATATTATAGGCAGTGCCCACCTTTTCCTCGATAAGCGTGTAGTATTTCAAGGCTTTGGCAATTCGAACTATAAATCGAGAGAGGTTGGCGAAGCTTTTAGGATATTGGACGATGCAAAAATTATCAGGTTAATATACCCATCTACCGATACCGAAGTGCCAATTATTCCTGATTTAAAAAAATCACCCAGGCTACAATTTTTAGACACAGGATTAATCAACTACTCCTTGGGTATACAGGGCGAAATGCTCGCGCTTGATGATTTGAGCACGGCTTATAAAGGTGCGGTTATACCACATCTATTAACCCAGGAATTGATCTCGACAGAGCATATATCCTCACATAAGCCTAATTTTTGGGTAAGGGATAAAAAACAGTCTGATGCAGAAGTTGATTTAATTTATGCTTATAAAAAAATAGTAATACCAATAGAAATCAAATCAGGCAGTACAGGAAGCTTAAGATCACTTCATCAATTTATAGATGCATCAGCGCATCCTTTTGCCATTAGGGTATATGGTGGTGAATTTAAATTAGAAAAAACAATTACTCCAACTGGCAAGCCATATCTCTTGCTAAATCTTCCGTACTATCTGGGAACGCGCATAGCAGAATATGCTGAATGGTTAATAAATCAGTCTCTGTAAATCACAACATCATCCATCGTACCTTATCCATTTTCCATAAAAAAAGTCCCGATTTTCATCGGGACTTTTTATTGATTCTTTAAAGAATGCTTATTCAGCAATTACTTCGAAAGGAACCTGAACTTTAACTTCTTTGTGTAAGTTTAAGTTAGCAACATATTCGCCAACAAATTTAGGTTCAGTTTCGAAAGTGATACGACGACGGTCAACATCAAAGCCTTGCGCTTTTAATGCTTCAGCAATCTGGATGGTGTTAACCGCTCCAAAGATTTTTCCGCTTTCGCCAGCTTTAGCACCGATTGAAAGTTTAACATCAGTTAAACGCTCAGCAACACCTTCAGCATCTTTCTTAATTTTATCTTGTTTAAAAGCAGCTTGCTTTAAATTTTCAGCTAAAACTTTTTTAGCAGAAGAAGTAGCTAATGCTCCAAATCCTTGAGGGATTAAATAGTTACGGCCATAACCTGGCTTTACTGTAACTACATCATCTTTCTCACCAAGGCCTTTAATATCTTGTTTTAAAATAATTTCCATATCTCTAGCCTCCTATTTTAATTGATCAGCAACGAAAGGTAACAAACCGATATGACGGGCACGTTTAACTGCCTGAGCCACTTTACGTTGGAATTTTAACGAAGTACCAGTTAAACGGCGTGGTAATAATTTACCTTGATCGTTAATAAATTTCAACAAGAAATTTGCATCCTTGTAATCGATGTATTTAATTCCGTTTTTCTTGAAACGGCAATATTTTTTACGGTTATCCTCTACTTTAGGGGCAGTTACGTATTGAATTTGTTCTCTTGCCATTACGCTGCAACCTCCTTAGTTTTTTTGTTAAAAGCACCACTACGCTTTTTCTCATTGTAAGCAATTGCGTGTTTGTCTAAACGGATAGTTAAGAAACGTAACACACGCTCATCGCGTTTTAATTCAAGCTCTAATTTTGCGATCAAATCTCCTGAAGCTTTATATTCAGTTAAGCTGAAGAATCCGTTTGATTTTTTATCAATTGGATACGCTAATTTTCTCAAACCCCAATTATCTTCCTGGATAATTTCGGCACTGTTGTCAGTAAGAACTGCTTTAAATTTGGCTAATGCCTCTTTTGCAGCCTCTTCTGATAACAACGGGGTTAGAACGATAACAGTTTCGTACTGATTCATTGTTATTAATTAAGTTTTTAATTTTTTAATCCCGAGGTATATTACGGGGATGCAAAAGTAACAATATTTTTCTTTAAATCAAAGGATTAGTTACATTTTATAATGTGAGATGGGAAAGGTGAAATGGAAGATGGGTGTTTGAAAATGGAAGATGGAAAACGGATGATGGAAATTGAAAACTTTGGATATCACATTATCCGTCTTACCTCATCCATCTTACATAAAAAAAGGGGAATTATCTATCAAGACAATCCCCCTATATCAATTAGCTGTTGTTGTTAGTAAGTTTGTATCGTTTTAACGAAAGACTCATCTTTAAATTTAACCACGAAAGTTAACTCTCTTGAATCCGTTTTGCTAATATTGAATTTTTTAGTCAACTGCTCTTTATCTTTGAAAACCTCGTTGTAAACTTCATCATTGTATTCGTTGTATACTTTAACTTCGATTGGGCTTTTATCTAAATTTTCAAGGTTAAGCGTAACTACCTGATCTTTTTGAGTATAAACAGGTTTAAAGATGTTAGAGATTTTTGGTTCAGAAACAATAGCCTCACCATCTTTAATGGTCACGGTATATTTAGCCAGTTTTAAATCAGACTCTACTTTAAGTACATATTTTCCATCAGGAAGTGCATTTAAATCATAAACCTTGCTTGAGAATGCTGTAGCGTGAATGTTTTCTTCAAACAAAACCTCATCACCTGAACCCAGGAGTGATAAATTCACATTTTCTGCTTTGTCAGCAGTAAAACGGATATATTTTTCTTTTTCGCCTCTTACCTTTAATGTAAAATCATCATCGTTAGCGTGAACACCCGTAGCAGTAAAAAATAACGCTGCCATTAAACCGATTTTTAAGAACTTTTTCATAACCAATATTTTTAAAGAGTTAATCATTATATGATGGTACTAAGGTAAGAAGGTAATTTGCGTATAGTTAGTTGCATATTTTCCACTTTCTATGCTATATTACCCCAATTCAACAGCGATTCTATCAAAAGTTATAATAAAGCATATTTTTTATGTAAATTAGAAACATAATTCAGCAAATAATGAAACCAAGTTTCGAGGTTGTCGAACCCTCTTTCGGGAGTTCGTTCTATTATTCAAAATATGTAGAAAATGCCAATAATATGGCGCATCTCTGGCATTACCACCCGGAAATCGAAATGGTATTTGTAAATGGCGGCGCCGGCAAAAGGCAGATCGGCAGTCACGTTTCTTATTATACCGATGGCGATCTGATCCTGATCGGCAGCAACCTGCCCCATTGCGGTTTTACTGATACCAACACCGGGAACAAAAACGAAACGGTAATCCAGATGAAGCCGGATTTTTTGGGCAGTACTTTTTTAGGTCTGCAGGAAATTAAAGGTATCCACGAATTATTTGATAAGGCGAAAGATGGGATCGCTTTTGGCAGCGAAACCATGAATTTGGTCGGCGACAGGATAGAAATGATGGATGATCAGGCGCCTTTTGAGAGGCTTTTAACTTTATTGAGTGTTTTAAAGGAACTCGAACTGGCCAACGATTATAAAATTTTAAATGCTGATGGTTTTTCGATGGAAATGGAGGTGCAGGATAACGATCGCATCAATATGATTTTCAACTATGTGAAAGATCATTTCCAGGAACAGATCAGTTTACAACATGTCGCAGAAATGTCGAGTATGACGGTTCCTTCATTTTGCCGTTATTTTAAAAAAATCACCAAGAAAACCTTTACTCATTTTGTCAACGAATACCGTGTGGTACATGCTTCCAAACTTTTGGCCGAAAAACCAATCAGCATCGCCAATATCTCTTACGAAAGCGGTTTTAACAATTTTAGCCATTTTAATAAATTATTTAAGGAATTTACGGGTAAAAGCGCTTCGGAATACAGACATGAATTGAAGGCTATTATAAAATAATTGCCTATTTGATTAAGAAATGAGTGTATTCTATATAGTCAGCCTTTTCTCTTCTCGGTCCTTCAACAACGAAAACAAAAGATTTTTTATCAATACTCACCAATCTACATGGATTAACAAGCCCCGTATTTAGTTCAAATCTAGTATCTGAAGTGATTTTATAAGTGTTGTCTGAAATCTGGTCAAAATATTGAATTGCTGTCCCATCTTTCTTAAAATGATAATATTCGCCCCTTGTTGTAGCAAAATATCTTTCATTCAACAATTTACCCGTATAATCATAATTCTTTTCAACCAGTTTCTCATATTTCCATTCGCCAATAATTTTGCTTTTGAAATCATCTATCGGTTCTTTTTTACAAGAGGCTACGATTAGGAATAAGCAGGATAGGATGCAATTAATAAAGATATTGTATTTCATTTTTTCAACTAAATAAAACAATAATGTTATTCTAGAAAATACTAATTTTTCCCAAAAAGATACCTCACACCCAATTTGTATCTTTTAATTTCTACCTTAAAGCCAAGATAATCACTGATTGCTTCTGGTACAGAAGCTCCAAGCAGAAACTCAACTCTTTTATTTACTACTACCCCTAAATTAATTGGAAAAGAGAAGTAAAATTTTTCCAGTTTAACTTCTTCCATACTGAATGTTTCTCCATTTAAGGCGTTAAAACGAGTTCTCTGATTTTTATTGTAAGAAGCTAGATTAAGTCCCAAACCAATACCACCAAAAACTTTGATCTTATCGGTATTGTAAAAATTATAAATCAACTGTGGTGTAAGATTAATTACAGACTGATTAAATTCGTGTGTAATCAATGCCTTTGCTGCTTCTTCAGAAGTAACAGATAAATTATACTTACCCGTTAGAAATGACAATTCCGTTCTAAAAATCAATTTTCTAACGGCTGGGTTAAAAAACAAATCAATGCCTACACTTGCCATAGGCATTATTGAGGTGTTACCTCTTGCATCTGTACTGTTAAGTTCGTTGGCTCCTTTGTACCGAGCCTGACTGATGCTTACACCGGCACCGGCAAAAAAACGGGCTGATGAAAATTTAGCTTTTTCCTGACTTTTATTATTGATAAAAGTTGCCATTTTTATCAGATCATTGTTATAAAATTTAAAACCCTTTAATTCACTTTCACTCCTGGTAAGATTAAATCTTCTTAAAAGTTCTTGTATCTGACTAATGTACTTGTTCTGAACTAAGGTTACTGAATTATTCTGTGGATCGTAATATATATTTCTGATTAACTCCACAGGTGTTAAATTGCCTTTTTCTAACACATAATACCTAAGTTTAATATTATCCTGATAAGAAAACAGAGTAATATTTTCTCCGCTTTGTAAAACCTTTAAAAAAACTGCATCAATTTTATTAGATGTATCTATGCCGACTGATAAATCTTCTCTGTTGGTTTTACTTAAACTTATGGTTACTACATATTTTTTAAAGTTAACCATACCCTCAACCTCAAAACCTAAAAGATCCTTTAAACCAAAAACATCAGCTTCACCGTTAACAGTCCTTTTAAAATTTATCGAAACCGGGTTATTAATTTGTTCTCGATAATCTATAAATCCGGAAATAGTATCTTTATTATTATTGATAATAAAGCCTTTTTTAAAATTAGATTGGGCAAGAGAAATGATTGGCAGCAGAAGCTGCAACAATAAGAAAAAGCGTTTCATGATTAATTTTAAGATTCGCCAAATATAGAAACACAAACTACATTTTAAAAAAAATCGATAGCTTATATTTACTTGTCTTAAATTAACAGTTTTAAATATAAGAATGAATAAACTACTATTATTTCTAATATCAAGTTCTATCAGCCTCTCAACTTACGCCCAATATGTAGAGATCAACCTTGTTAATTGCAAAATAAGCGACAATGAGCAAAAGAAAATAGAAAAACTAATTGCTTATGAGCGCATGTTCTGCAACGAAATTTTCGAAACCAGCAATAACATTACTGTTCCTGTTAAAATCAATCTTTATGGAAAATCAAAAGATTACCGCATAGAAAAAAATAAGTATAACGCGCCATCATCAACCGGATTCTACATTCCGGCAATAAACCAGGCTTTTATTATGAAGAGTGGCGATTTTATTCCCGTGGCCTTGCACGAGGCCAGTCATAGTATTTTCCAGTTCAATTATCAAAAAGCACCAAAATGGTTAAATGAGGGCCTGGCTGAGTTTTTCGAAACCTTAGATTTTGACAGTGAAGGAAATTTATACTCCTACCCGCAGAGTAACCGGATTAAAAGCATAAAGGCAGGATTGGATTTTAAGGATACGGACAGGTTAAAAACTTTTTTCAGGATCTACGATGGCACTTTTTACGGTCATGGGATCGATGATAATTATAATACGGCCTATAGTATGATCTATTATTTCGTTAAAAACAAAAGCACCACGGCATTAAAAAACATCATCAAACTAACTGCGAAGGGCTATGATACTGAAAAAGCGATAGAACTTACTTACGGCAGTTTTAATGCATTTGAAGCAAGTTATAAACAGTTTTATAACCTGCATCGTTAACATCTCAATATTGCTTCACTTTTATACGATAGTTACCTTTATAATATTCTTTCATTTTAATTACCTCTTTTGATTTCTCGGTTAGCCAGAAAATCGCATAACTATCTTTAGTGTAATTAATTTTAAGCAGCCAGCACTTAGCCGAAATATCTGCATTCAATTTCAAATTATCTTTGCCAACTACTTCATAGCGGTGGTAGGTTGCTGATTTTTCATTGGGATCAAAAAAGGAAATATCAAATTGCTGGCCAACCTTTTTAACTGGCAATAAGGCATAAGTTTCTAAATCCTGCTCCCATGAAATGATCGGAATATCCAATTTAACAGGACCTTTTTTTATTGCATCATTATTTTTCACGCTATCAGATGGCTGCATCAAGCCATTTTTATAATCGTAGGCAAAAATACCTCTGCGTTTATAATTTGCATAATGATAAATTGGCGCCAGCGTTTTTCTATCACAAATATTAGTTATTGTGGCGATCAGAGAATCGCTGTGAAGCCATTTCCAGCCAAATTCTACAACTTCATTTTTATCTCTTTTTTTAAAAGTAGTTGTTCTTTCCCATATATCGCCGACAGTCCGTTTCGTTTCAAGAGAATCTGTCATATAAACCAGGTAAATGGTTTTTCCCTCTTTCAGATTGCTCATCACCAATTTATGGTTTTGTGCATTTATAGTATCAACCTGTGCCATTGAAGCATTAGCAAAAGACAACAATATCGCGCTAATAAAAATTAATATCCTCATTTATAAAGTTTTATGATTAGATTAATTTTATTATTAAATGTTACGCGTTCTTTTACAAATCATTTCTGCATTTCAACTTTTCCACATTCCAACTTTTCAATCTTACAACACCTAAATTTTTCCTATTTTCGTGCCGATGGAAAATTTTATCGTTTCTGCCCGTAAATACCGCCCAGCCACCTTCGAAACCGTAGTTGGCCAGCAGCATATTACCGGTACGCTAAAAAATGCCATCAAAAACAACCAGCTTGCCCAGGCATTTCTATTTTGCGGACCACGTGGGGTAGGAAAAACTACCTGCGCACGTATCCTTGCCAAAACCATTAACTGTACCAACCCTACAGCAGAAATGGAAGCTTGCGGCCAATGCGATAATTGCCTTTCATTCCAGAACGGACATTCTTTTAATGTGCACGAATTGGATGCGGCATCGAACAACTCAGTTGACGATATCCGTAGTTTAATTGAGCAGGTACGTATACCGCCACAAGCCGGAAAGTATAAAATTTATATTATTGATGAGGTTCACATGTTATCACAAAGTGCATTTAATGCCTTTCTGAAAACGTTGGAAGAACCGCCTTCTTATGCCATTTTTATCCTGGCCACTACCGAGAAACATAAAATCCTGCCAACCATTTTATCACGTTGTCAGATTTTTGATTTCAACCGTATCCAGGTAGAAGATATTGCCAGCCACCTGTCAACCATTGCCCAACGCGAAAATATTGCTTTCGAAAGTGATGGTTTACACATTATTGCCCAAAAAGCAGATGGTGGATTGCGTGATGCGCTTTCGATGTTCGATCAGATTGCCAGTTATGCCAATAAGAACATTACATATAAAGCGGTAATTGATAACCTGAACATTTTAGATTACGATTACTTTTTTAAACTTACTTCTTACTTAACTGCTGCAGAAGTGAGCCAGACTTTACTTTTGTTCGATGAAATTTTGAACAATGGTTTTGATGGCAACAACTTTATAAATGGCTTGGCCAGTCACTTCCGTAACCTGTTGGTAGGTAAAGATGCAGCTACCATTAAATTGTTGGAGGTAAGTGAAAATATCAAACAAAAATACCTCGATCAGTGCAGACAAACAGAATTATCGTTCCTGTTAACAGCGCTGAATTTAGCCAATACCTGCGATTTAAATTACAAAAATTCTAAAAACCAGCGTTTACAGGTAGAGTTGGCACTGATTAAAATGTGCCATATCCGCTCGGTCGTCAATTTAGCACAACAACCTTTAAACACTAATAACACAGCAACTGACGGAGATCAGGATAAAAAAAAAACTAATGTCGTAGCTGAACAGGTTGAAAGCCCGAAGCCAAAAGCCGAAAGCGAAAACACTGTTTCTGCTCCAGCCCCTACCATTAGTGCGCCTGTTTTACCCAGCATCCCTGTAGAGGAAAAAGCAAAGGAAATGCCCAGGGTTAGCAGTCCTTCGCCATCTACAACTTCCATCAACATTAATATTCCAAAGGCTGGTGCGGCAAGCATGCTCATTCCCTCACTAAATGATTTTGATCGCATTGCGCAGGAGGAGGAAGATAAAGGTCCAAAAAAAGCAACCGGAGAGGCCCGCGAAGTTTTTAGTTACGATCGCTTATTGGAAATCTGGAGCATATATACACAAAAGCTTAAAGCTGCCGACAAAATTAATCTTTTTACCATTTTAAATAATTTTGCCCCTACGCTTCTAAATCCTGAATTAATTGAGATTTCGGTAGAGAGTAAAACGCAGGAACACCTGATACAGCAGGAATCGGTTGATCTTTTAAACTTTTTACGGAACGAACTCCGAAACTTTGGTGTAGAAGTTACCTATAAACTGGTAGAGCGTAAAATAGAAAACAGGCTTTATGGTAACCGCGAAAAGTACGATTACCTGGTGAACAAAAACCCTAAGCTTGATGAACTGCGCAGAAGATTTAATTTAGATATTAATCCTTAACCATAGCGAAGCAAATCTGTTTTTTTCTCTTTGTATATTTTACCATATTCTGCACTTCTCCATTGCATCAATTGCAAAGTCCGCGAAATAAGCCAACTAACTCTTCCATAAGATTTCGTTTAAGCTACGTTAAGATTAATTGCTTATCTATAATTTCTGATGTTCATAAAATCACAAATAATTGTAATGAGCAATCTTTACAGGCTATGCTCTTGAAAAATTAATAACTAATTCTGCGGTTAAACAATGTATCAAGTTTAGTTGTAAGTGCAAACCTGGTCTGATCAATTTTAATTTTTCTATTATATGTTTGTATAGAAAAATCTATATTTCTATAGGATGGATGTCTTTTAAATAAATACAAGGCTATAGATCTGGATCCTGCTTCTAAATAGAGTGTATCTCTTACCATTTGTTGAATTGAAGAGTTAACCCTAACTGCATTGATGGGCAAAACTAGCCTATCCAATCCCTCATCCTTCGCAATAGTTATATTTCTCGAAGTATTTTCAGGATCTACCAGGCTGATATCGCTTTTAATAAATTGATAATTGTTAGATTTACTTGTAAAGAAACCATACTGCCAATTTAATCTTGTAACCCTAAAGATAAAAGACTGAGTTACTGAAAGTGCGTAGCAATCAATATTTTTATCAATCCAGACACTAACTTTCATTACTGACAAAAAAACAATTAACAGTATTATTCGGAAAGTAATTTTATATGCATTTATCATTTTCTTTCAATTTTAAATTAGCAAAAAGTACCGGGTACCAGCACACTACATTTAACACAATCAGAAGCAGTCCAAAGAACAACAAGTCCATAAAAAGTGCAATAAACAAATGCATTGATATAATGATCAATATGATGTAAAATCTGGTTTTCTTGAACCATACCAATAGAAAATATGATGATTCTATAAACACTACCATAATCCCAAAAAAGGCATAAAAAAGAATACTTTGGCCTTTTGGAAAAAAACTTGTTGTCATAATGGTTGGGTCGTTGCTCAGGAAATAAATAAACCTCCCATTCCACCAGTTTAACATGAATGCTTTCTCAAACCCAGCTGATATATAAGTTATAATTAAATAGAGTTGCAATACCCTAATACAAATCTGCTTAATCTCGTTAAGGCTGGGATAATTATCTTTTTTAATTAACGACAAGCTATAGCCAGTTGGAAATATGGTTAGAAAGAAAAAGCATACTGATTGATAAATATCTACACCAAATGCAAAAGAAGACATTACATTGGTAATTAGCGTAAAGGTAATTAAGCAAATAATGGCTGATAATCTTGTCCAAATGCCTAACAATAACGTACCAAGGCTTAAAAAATATACGGTAAGAATTGAAATCATTACGTACTGGGGCGACACGTGCAATAAATCAGCTATTTTTTGTGGATGACACTCAAACCAAAGAGCATTTGCATTAGAAACCTCCCAATTAACTATACCGTTTGGCGCAAAAAAAACATCGTAATCTAAAACCAATGTAAACATCGAAATAATTGCAAAAAGAGCTACCAAAATTCTAAATACTTCTAATTGGTTAACATTATAGCAATAGGTAATGTTATAAAACACATTCTCCTTCAAAACACTTTTAATTTTATATAAATCCATTTTCTGTTTTTTTTGGTATTTTATTGATTTAAATAACATTAAGAAACCATTTAAATTTGTTGAGTTATTTCTTTGTATAGCAGGGTTCAAATTTGAGCGCCTTTTAAAATTTGCGATAACTGTTAATGAACCAATTGAAATTTAAATAGCTTCTGATATTCTAGTGCAACAAAAACTGCTGCACTAGAGTATGAGGTTTTAATTCAATCCTTTTTTAGCGAGGATTGAGTTTAACTGGTTAAAACGTTCTTCTCCCAATTTAGATTTAAGCAAATCGCCGCTTTGTTTATAAACCCACCATTTTTCGTTAGCGGCTAAAACTGCATTAGCTGCAAGTCCGGGCATTCCGCTAAAACCACCCCTTACTGTCGATTTCAATTGTCCAACTTTGTCTGGAGTAACAACTGCCAGCTGTCCCTGATCACCCAACACTGCTGTAAAATCTCTACCCAAAACCCTTTGTAGTTGTTGTTGGTCCGCCCTGGTAAATTCTACTGGTTTTTCAACCGCCTTAATATCCAATCCTTTTTTAGTAAGGATTTTATTTAATTGGTTAAAACGTTCTTCTCCCAATTTAGACTTAAGCAAATCGCCACTTTGTTTATAAACCCACCATTTTTCGTTAGCGGCTAGTACTGCATTAGCTGCAAGTCCAGGCATTCCGCTAAAACCACCTCTTGCTGTAGATTTCAATTGGCCAACTTTGTCTGGTGTAACCACAGCCAGTTGCCCCTGCCCACCTAATACTGCTGTAAAATCTTTACCAAGAATCCGCTGCATCTGCTGTTGCTCTGCTTTAGTAAATTTTACTGTTCTTTGTTGCGAAAATGCGATAGTACTAAAAGCTAATGCTGTTAGTAGTAGAATTGATTTTTTCATTTTATTTAGATTTAATTTTTATTCCTACTCTTTTAAGGATTTTCGGAATACTCCTTTAATTTGAATACTATTTTAAGGCATAGCCCATAATTTGTTTGGTAAAATAACTTGAGGCATTAATGAGAGTATTTGGTTTATAGCTGGTTACCTAAAGCTCCCCCCTTTTGCATTGATACGTATAGTGTAGAATATAATTTCTTTGAATCTTTTCTCATCAATTCTATCTGTTTAACAAGTTGCCGTATTATTAAAATTTGCCGTCAGGCTTGCACATCACAAAGTTGCTATACGATGAGACAGCAATCAATGTGTATAAAACTGTATTTCGATGTGTATTTAACGATAAAATTTACCGTGGTTTAACGATACTAAAAACGGTTAATACCCTAGCTTTCACAACTGAACCTTCTATAATCAATAACAATAAGCAGTTGGTACTTCCGCTAAGTGATGATGACAAAGGTTTTGGACTAAGTAACATCAAAAAAAGAATAGCCCCAATGGGAGGTAAATACGCTAATGGTAAGAAAAGAAAGGGGTGGTATTGTTAGACATTAGTATGCCGATAATGGATGGCTTTGAACTGCGGCCTGGTTAAAAGAAATACATCCCGATGTACTAATTATGGGCTTAAGTATGCTAAATGATGAGCATAGCTTTATAAAGATGATCAAAAGGGGTGCTCAGGGATATTTACTAAAAATATACATCCAGCGATAGGTCGATGCACTGAACCATTTAGTTAAAAATAGATATTATTACCCAGATTGGGCTGCTAGCAAAGTATTTTCAAGTATCAGTAATGGAACACAGCAATATGATAAAAAAGTTTTTTTTAACGATAGAGAGAAAATATTTTTACGTTTACTGTAACAGAAATGAACTATAAGGAAATTGCCCGAATGTAGTACAGGGGCTGTTGAAGGTTACCGGGATAGTTTATTTGAGAAATTAGCGCTAAAAACAAGGGGCTTAGCAGTATATACCATTAAAAATGGGCTTAACAGTTAAACTGCTAAGCCCATTTTTATTATAATTAGTTAATTATTATTAGGTGCATCATTAATCGGGTAACCTTCTTCATCCAGGTCATCGCGGTTATCTTCAGGTGTACGGGCAAGAATTTCATCCTCAGGATTAAGCTTTACACTCTCACCGTTATCTACATGCATGCCCAGTTCTTCCAAGTTATCTTCGGCTATATCTTCATTGCGGGCATACTCATCACCCACATAAGGGTTTGCCTCATCGTAAGTAGAATCATCATCCTTTGCGCCTGCAGCAACTGTTTCATATCCCATCGGATGGTCGTAATCGCTGTCCGTTCCCTTTACATCGAGTTCGTAGCTTTCTTTATTTTTATCGTACGATAAATTCTCTTTATTGATTTCGCTATTTTCTGTGGTGCTATGTATTTTATCCTGCGATCCTTTATTTTCGTTAATTGCCATGGTGTGGGTCTCCTATAATTTATAATGTTATAACAAAGCGGTGTAAATAAGGTTTTTCTTTAGCAAAAGAATTTGTTATTATTTGGGCGTGCCCCAAGCTACGCAAGGGTCGGGCTATACACTTCAAGTCCTCACCATTCGTTCCTCACGGCTGCGGGCTTTCCGTTTCTATCCCTCACGCAGGCAAAGCGTCCAAAAAACTCCATTTTGAAAGTATATCATTCTGCTATTGGTCTACAGGGACACAGACCGCGGGATACATTCACGCAAATAGTATCTGCTGACCAATCCAACTAAACCCGATCAAAGCGGGATGCTCCCGATTCTTCATCGGGAGCAGAAGCGGGAGCGGGACTGCTGCAACCCAAATGATTCTGTATCCGCTTTCCAAATGCAATCAACTCTCTAACAAATAGCTATTAAAACTGAAAAACCCATCATAAAAAAAGCGCCCCGATTTTTAAATCAGGACGCTAAATATTTCAAGAGTTATCAGCTTCCATGCCAGAAGCATATTAAAGTTGATAACTCAGCTTATAAACTAGCCAAAGATGTATTTAATGTTTCACTTGGGCGCATGGCTTTGCTTGCCAGTTCATCATTAGGGTTGTAATAACCGCCAATGTTTTGAGGCTTACCCTGTGAACCGATCAATTCCTCGTTGATTTTAGTTTCATTTTCCAACAAAGTTTTAGCCAATGGTGCAAATCTGGCTTTCAGATCAGCATCTTTGCTCTGAGCAGCTAACGCCTCAGCCCAATATAAAGCTAAATAGAAGTGAGAACCACGGTTATCGATCGTTCCTAATTTTCTACCCGGCGATTTATCAGTTGCCAAAAATTTAGCATTTGCCTCATCCAAAGCATCAGCCAGTACCTGTGCTTTTGCATTGTTTTGGGTTTGAGATAAATGCTCTAAAGAAGCCTGAAGTGCTAAAAACTCACCAAGCGAATCCCAGCGTAAATAACCTTCTTCGATAAACTGCTCAATGTGTTTTGGAGCAGAACCACCAGCACCGGTTTCGAATAAACCACCACCGTTCATTAATGGAACGATAGAAAGCATTTTCGCTGAAGTTCCCAGTTCTAAAATCGGGAATAAATCGGTTAAATAATCACGCAGTACGTTACCGGTAACCGAAATGGTATCTAAACCTTTACGGATACGCTCTAGCGTAAACTTAGTCGCTTCGATTGGAGCTAAAATGCGGATATCTAAACCTGTAGTATCGTGATCTTTTAAATAAGTATTTACTTTTGCAATGATTTCTCTATCATGTGCTCTTTGCTCATCTAACCAGAAAACAGCTGGAGTTTCTGATAAACGCGCCCTGTTTACCGCTAATTTTACCCAATCCTGAATTGGCGCATCTTTAGTCTGACACATGCGGAAGATATCGCCTTTTTCTACTTTCTGATCGAAAAACACTTTACCATCAGCATCCGTTACACGGATAATACCTGAAGCCGCAGCCTGGAAAGTTTTATCGTGAGAGCCATATTCTTCTGCTTTTTGAGCCATTAAACCTACGTTTGGTACCGAACCGATGGTGGTTACATCAAAAGCACCATTTGCTTTACAGTCATCAATAGTTGCAGTATATACACCAGCGTACGAACGGTCTGGAATTAAAGCGATCGTATCTTCAGGTTTACCTTCTTTGTTCCACATCTGGCCTGATGTACGGATCATTGCCGGCATAGAAGCATCAACAATCACATCACTTGGTACATGTAAGTTGGTAATTCCTTTATCAGAGTTTACCATGGCTAAAGCTGGTCCGTTTTCAATGGCTTGTGCCAACGCGGCTTCAACTTCTGCCTGTTTAGGGTTGCCTGCAATTTTTGCATAAACATCGCCTAAACCATTGCGGGTATCGATATTTAGTTCTTTGAAAAGATCTGCATATTTGGTAAAAACATCTGCGAAATAAACTTCAACAATGGCACCAAAAATAATCGGGTCAGATACTTTCATCATCGTTGCTTTTAAATGCGCAGATAATAAAACATTTTCAGCCTTAGCCTCAGCAATTTCTTTGGCCACAAAAGTTTTCAATGCCGATAAGCTCAATGCAGAACTATCAATCACTTCTCCTGCTTTTAATGGCGATAAACCTTTCAATTCGGTTAGCGTACCATCAGCAGCTACAAATTCGATTTTAAACTGACCCGCTTCAGCAACAGTGGTAGATTTTTCTGAACCGTAAAAATCGCCTTCAGTCATGCTGGCTACTTTGGTTTTAGAATCTGCCGACCATTTACCCATCGAGTGCGGATTTTGTTTGGCGTAGTTTTTAACTGCTTTCGGCGCCCTACGGTCAGAGTTACCTTCACGTAAAACAGGGTTAACTGCCGAACCTAAAACTTTTGCATATTTAGCTTTAATTGCTTTTTCTTCGTCGCTCTGTGCGTTATCCGGATAGTTAGGAATGGCAAAACCCTGAGCCTGTAACTCGGTAATTGCACCTACCAATTGTGGAATAGAAGCAGAGATATTTGGTAACTTGATAATGTTAGCCTCTGGAGTGGTAGCCAATGCACCAAGCTCTGCTAAAGCATCACCAATTTTTTGGTCGTCTTTTAAATACTCAGGAAAGTTTGCCAAAATTCTTCCTGCTAAAGAAATATCTCTGGTTTCTACATCAATACCTGCTGATGCGGTAAAAGCTTGTACGATAGGTAAAAGTGAATAAGTAGCCAACATTGGCGCCTCATCGGTTTTGGTGTAGATAATTTTTGATGTATTTGACATGTTATATTGATTTTGCTTATTTATTTAATGATCCGATCGGTTTATGGCTTTGTAAACCAATCTTTTTAAAATCGCCTAAAGATAAAATAATCGAATGAATTAAGGAACATCGTAATGTTATTTATGGTTTGGATTAGCAATTCATTTATTAAAAACCCATAATCTTTATCATAGTGAAATAATAATATAACATACTATTGTTTTTTTGGGAGCGCAGGGTCATTACTATATTTAAAGTTAGTCCTGCTCACCGCTTTATCCCGATGAAATATAGGGGATGCCCGCTCCGATCAGGGCTATAAACTTAAGCCTGTGACACGGAAAACCGACATAGAAGCCGAGAATCACCACAACTAAACCTGATCAGATGGTTCCGATTTCTTATCATACAGTGTCGACACAAATATTTAAGAGCGGTTTAGGCATTTTGCTAGCTTTCTTTCAAAACCTACAATCTTTGCCGAAGGACACCGTCAATCCCAAGTGGCAGGATAATCAAAAAAACAGTTGCGGTATAGAACAAACGGCACCACCAAACCTGAAACGCAGTAGTTTTGTGTTCGTAAACGATAATTCAAAAGTTATAAAGGAATTGAACACAAAACAAAGTGTCGCTGTTTTTTTGATGAGCGCGGGGCGGTGAGAAGCCACATTGCCGGATTGACAAAGCGCTTTGGGTACTTTGGCGCTCCAAAGTACCATGCCTCCACGGCATAGAGTGGTAGAAGAATCTTTAGTTAGTTGTGTCCCCAACAGGATTTTATCGAAAAAAGTAAGCAGGAAGAAATAAATATATGAATACTTCAATTGCTGTCCAAAAACTAAGCAACTAACAAAACATTTTTTATCATTCTGATTCACTGCAACATTCCCGATAGTTTTAGATTACGCAAATTCTTTGGCTAAACTTTTGTAGCGAGAAGCGCATATATCTATCTATTTTAAATATTTTAATTGAAATGACCGAAACTACCTTAGATCAACAGTTAAATGCCCGAAAATTTGACGAAGCGAAAAGCTCGATGCAAAACGGCGAAAAACTCTCCAAAAACCTTCAGGATCATCAGAAATCATCGATTTTCGACAAACTTATCAAAGATAAGCAATATGAAATTCTAAATATGATGGTAAAGGATAAAACCATTGAAACGGATATTTATGAATTCGACAATTTTGACAAAAGTATTTTTCATAGTATCATCTACAACCTGGGCGAAGAAGATGAAGACATTGCTTTCTTCAACGAATTTATTGCCCACTTCGATAACCTGAATGATGAAGTAAATGCGAAAACTTTATTGGGTTACCTCTTCGAAAATGGCGTGAGTTTAGGCGTAATCAAAGCTTGTATCGATGCAGGCTGCACGACCAATTTTAAGAATAATGCAGAAGAAAATTATATCCACCAGGTGGTAAAAAGCAGTTTCCGCAAGTATAATCTCAACGACGAGCAAACTACAGATCTGCTTAAGGGCTATATCGACATCCTCCTTAACGAAGGGCTTGATGTAAATGAAGGTAATATAGTACAGGAAACACCTTTAATTACCGCAATAAAGTTTAATAAGAAAAATCTAATTGCACACCTGCTCGAAAACGGCGCAGATCCAAACCATACCGATCGTGAAGGAAATTCGGCCTTCTTTTATGCAGTCGCACATTCGCAAAGCGAAAATATATACGATACACTGCGCAGTTTTGCTACACCAGAATTTGATCAGGTAAGCAAAAAGGGCGAAACATTGCTCTTCGAATACGTTCGCATGATGTCGAACAGTGAAAGCGGCATCAACTTCCTCAAAAAACTGATTGGTGATGGTGCCGACTTATACCAAACCAGCACCTGGTACAGTGCAGATAAAACTCCATTGGATGTAATTGCTGAAAAACAAGCCAATATTTTAGAGGCTGTTTTGGAAAGTGGACAAATAGATATCAATAGAACGGATGATCAGGGAAATACCTTATTGCATAAGGTTTGCGCCTACAATGTAAACTACGAAGCCGAGAAAGCTAAAGAAACCTATCGTAAGGTGAAACTCCTGATTGAAAACGGAGCAGATGTTGCGCTAAGCAACGATAAGGATCAAACAGCCTTAATGCTGGCTTCCGACGATAACCTGAAAATAAAAACTGTTGAACTGCTCATGAAACAATCTTAATATGTCGATGTCATTTATAATTGCCTGCGAAAGCGGCAAACGAAAAATAGCTGAACTTTTATTGGCGAACAACGAAGTAGAAGTAGGTTATACGGACGAAAAAGGACGAACCGCACTGCATTACGCTGCACATCATGGATATTTAGACCTGGTAAAAATTTTAATCGACCGCGGTGCAGATTTAGATTATGAGGATCATGATGGTGAAACACCTTTTTATTTTGCCTGTTTACAAAAGCAGAAACAAACTGCGCTTTACTTATTGGATAAAGGTGCACGGATTGATATTAAAGACCTTAAAGGAAACAGCCTTTTGCACTTAACTGCTCAAAACGGGCAGATTGAAGTTTTGGAAAAGCTGCTCGATAAGGGTCTTGATGTGAACTGTGAAAATAACGAAGCAGAAACACCGCTGCTTATCGCATCTGCATGGAGAAATAAAGAAGTGGTTCAAAAATTACTGGAATTTGGCGCCAACATCAACACTACTAATAAACATGGCGATTCTCCTTTGATTTTTGCAGTTAAATCTAAAAACAACCCAATGGTTGAATTGATCCTTGATAAAGGAGCTAACATCAACCATGTTAACCATGCTGGCGAATCTGCACTATTGCTTGCCTGTTACGATGCCAATCGCATGCTCACCAAAACGCTCGTAGAAAAGGGTGCAGATGTATTTGTCTCTTCAAAAAATGGCTTATCGCCAATATGGTATGCCTGCGCCAATAACCAGAAAGAAATTGTCGATTTATTTTTGGCCAATGGTGTGGATGTAAATTATGCCAAACCGCTTTCGGGCAACGACGATTCGATGTATTCATACCTCGAGTGGGTTGAAACGGCTAATAACATTTCCATTTCGGCCAGTTTTTCCTTCGATAATAACTACAATTACGGGGGCGAAAGCATGTTGCATGTTGCGGCCAAAAGCGGTCATTTAAGCATGTTGAAATTATTATTGGAAAAAGGTGCCAATGTTAATATTCAGGATGAAAGCGGAAACACCGCTTTACATTATGCAGCTGCAAACGGTAAAAAAGATGTGGTTAAGTTTTTACTCGAAAACGCTGCCGATCCATCCATCGTGAATGTTAAAGAACAAAAGGCAATTGATTATTCGAATATTAAAGGTTTTAATGAAATTACCGAACTCTTGTTGAAATACGGTCCTGCGGCCAATTCAAATATACAGGCTACCAGTACAGCATCAACAGAAAGTCCTACTGTAGCACCAAAAAACGATATGGCTGCTAAAAAACAGGCTTTATTAGATTTAAAAGAGTTGCTGGATGCCGGAATTTTATCGCAGGAAGAATTTGATGCGGAGAAAGCTAAGATTTTGAAAGGTTAAGTTGATCCCGCGCTCGTCATTATCAAGAATAATTTATTGCATGAGATAAATTTGAATGACCGAAAAGTTGTAAAGATCACTCCAGTCAACGTCCTCATCTCGAGCGGAGTGCAACGTAGTCGAGAGATCTATCCAAGTAGATTTTCACTCTGCGTTGCTTTGCCTCAGCAATGACGAACTTTTCTGTTGAAAAATATTGTCTAATAAATTTTTAGTTATAAATTTATTAGACAATATTAATGCTCGCATAAATGAAACGTATCCCTAAAATCAAATCTCAGTTATTTACATTTCTCTTTCTTTCCATTTTCATGTATGCCTGTTCTCCCAAATTGTATGTTGACGAAAGTAAACGTTATCAGGCGGGTACATTAACCGATGCACAAATCGATTCGCTGCATACTTTCTTAAAACAAAATGAAAGGCTTGCTCTAAAAGATACCATCATCATTAAATATGATTTCAATAAAGATGTTTGCTGGAACGACCTGAACTATCAAAATCCTGAATTTTTGAATAATGTAAGGTGGACTTTCCAAAAAAATATCCTCGAAAAAGCAGCAGCTAGGCCAAAGGTTGCCATTTATCAATACCGCGAGGTGGGCGAAAGCTTTAGCCAGGTCAAATCAAAAGGTTTGGAAATAGAAACTGATCCGGGATTTTTAAAAAAGCTGTTATTTAAAGAGGTTACCACCTGCGGCACTTCTGCCATTGTGCTCCCTAACGGGAAATTTTTATTGGTGAAATCCGATCCGCAATTCTCTGCACTGTTATTAAATGCTAAAGACATTGAAGCCAGGTTATTGGAAAACCTGGTAAAATAATCGCGAAAAGCAACTCTGGAGCAGATTAAAATGATTTAACAATTCTTAACTAAATCTTTGGTTATTATGCTGTAATTTAGTTTTAACTAATCGTTTCAAATTATAGCTCAACCAAATACCTAAATGCTCAAGCTTCTCACCCTGCTCCTGTTTATTTTAATGGGTTTTAACCTGATGGCGCAAAACAAAACCACTGTTAAAGGGATTGTTGCCGATTCGTCATCCAAAGCGCCAGTAGAATTTGCCACTGTTGCCATTGTAAATGCCAAAGATACCAGCTTAATTTCTTATACCCTTACCGATAAAAACGGTGTTTTCAAATTATCGGGTATTCCCGTCGAAAAACCCACCAAACTAATTATATCCTACGTTGGCTATACCACATTCAGGAGGTTACTCGATCTGAAAAAAGAGGTGATCAAAGATTTCGGCACTGTTTTACTATCCGGCCATAACCTCGAAGAAGTAGTGATTAAAGGGGAAAGATCACCTGTTGTGATCAAAAAAGATACGATCGAATTTAATACTGAAGCTTTTAAAACCCGGCCTAATGCCGTTGTAGAAGAATTGCTCCGGAAATTACCCGGTGTACAGGTAAATGTGGATGGCTCTATTCTGGTAAATGGTAAATCGATCAGTAAACTGTTAATCGATGGAAAAGAATTTTTTGGCAACGACCCGAAAGTCGCAACCAAAAACCTCGATGCAGATATAGTTGATAAAATCCAGGTTTATGATGACCGGGAGAACGATCCAGATCACCTGGTGAGCGAAACACAGGTGGCCAAAATCATCAACCTGAAGATGAAAAGCAAAATCAAGAAAAGCACTTTAGGTAAAATTTATGGTGGTGGGGGTAGCAGAGACCGTTATGAAGCAGCTGGTATTCTCAGTAATTTCAGGGATACTTTACAGATCAGTTTGATCGGCCTGGCCAATAACCTTAATAAAACAGGATTTTCTAGTCAGGATTTATATTCTATGGGCGGCTTCGATCGTTCGGGCGGATCGCAGTTTTACGATGGAACATTTGGAGGCAGAGGTTATGGCGGCATGGAAAACGTAGCTGCGGGCGGCTTTAATATCAACAACAATTATGGCAAAAAATTAAAACTCAACCTGGTTTATTTTTATACCCACACCGAGCGGATTTATAATGGTCAAAATTATAACGAGCAGTTTCTGCCCGATACCAAACTTGTATCCTTTTCGCAAAACAACAGCAATAATAAAAATGATAAACATGCCATTAGCGGATTGATTGAATGGGTGCCCGATACCATTAACAGAATCAGATACGAACCTAAATTTAATTTTGGCAGCGACAATAACCTCAACAGTAATTTTGGCAACAGCTCCAACACCGCGTTTCCAAAATTGATAGAAACTGCTTTTGACTCAAGGTATAATGCAAACAATACCAGTTTTTCACACAATTTCAATTATTACCACAGGTTAAAGAAAAAAGGCGAATCATTAAATATTACGCATTTTGCTCAGTTAAACAACAACGGAGGAGATAAATTCTCACTTTATAACATTGTTTCCTATACCGCTGATGTAAAATCAGAGAGGCAGGACCGTTATGAGGATAGCTGGAGAAAATCGAGCACAGTTGATTTATCCCTCACCTATAACTATCCGATCATCATGGAAAAACTGATCTTAGAAATGAATGCTTATTCCAAGTACTCCAGCAATAAAGACCAGCTCAGTATTTTAGAAAGAAACCCACTTACCGCTAGCTACGATATTTTACAGGTAAGCCTGAGTAATGATTTACAGCGCAATATTTTTACACAAAATATCCGCCCCCAGGTACTGTACAAAATAAACAAAAACTATAGTATCAGGCTCGGAGTTAAAGCAGAACTAAATGATGTAAAAAACATCTTCCATTACGGTTATGATGACATTAACCAAAAGTTTTATAATTTCTTCCCAAGTATGCGCTTTGATGGGCCAAGTTTATCTTTCAGCTACGATGAAAGGTTAGAGCTGCCAAGTATTTCTCAGCTGCAGCCTATTGTACGCGAATACAATTCCTTGTATAAAACAACCGGTAATCCAGATCTGGTACCATCAAGGGTTAGGAACTTAAACTTCAATCTCTATAAATATAACCACAGCAAGCAGATCAACTTCAATATCTATTCAGGCTTAAATTTCAGTAATAATGTGGTAATTCAGCAAACGCTACTAAGTAGTGCAGGCGTAAATACCACCACTTATGTAAACCGGAACGGGAGCGCCAACGGATACATGGGGGCAAATTTTGGCAAACAGTTAAAAAAGTCTCAAAAATGGCAGGTTGGTTTTAATACTAATCTAAACCTGAATTTAAACAAAAGGCCATTTATTCTTAATGCGGATGAAGGTTTCGAAAACAGTTTTTACACCACTTTGGGTGAAAATATCAGCTTTAATTATAATGAGTTATTAAGCATCAACGCGAGGTATAATTTTACCAAACAGATGACCAGGTATAAGGATGTAAATTTCAACAATGTAAATACCTACTCGCATACAATCGGATCTGATTTTAGCCTGCGCTGGCCTAAAAAAATAATCCTCGATGCCAATTATTCTTATAATTATAACCCACAGATTGCGGAAGGTTTTCCGAGAAGTTCCCACCTTTTAAACCTGGCTTTATCGCTCCAGATGCTTAAAAAAGACCGTGGACAATTAAAAATCTCCGTGTACGATCTTTTCGATCAGAACATTTCGGTAAGCAGGTATGCCTATAACAATGCTGTTAACATCTCCGATAGAGAAATATTAAAACGATACTTCCTTGTTACCTATCAGTACAAACTGAATATCTTCAAAGGAAAATAAGGAGCGCTCTCTCCTATGGAAGGTACTTTCGGGTACTTTCCTTTTTTTATTTGCGGTTGTGGCAATTATGGCCGGATCAAAAACATCTCCTCTCATTTCGATGTTTATTTCATGAAAACTAATAAAACCAGTTCACATGAAAAATAAAATTTTCTACACAGCAATCCTTTCAACTTCGGTTTTTCTGGGGTGCCAATCCAATTCTAATAAGCAACCTCAGGGCGAAGATACTACGGTAACCACCAAAAATGGAGCGTTAGATTTGCCTGCACCTGACACGAATGCAGCTAAGAGCAAGTTTAGCAAGGTAATTGGCTGGCCAGAGGGGAAAACACCAATTGCCCCGGAGGGGTTTGTGGTGACCAAATTTGCGTCCAATATCAAAAGCCCGCGGAATACCTATATTGCACCAAATGGAGATGTACTGGTAGCACTTTCCAATTCTGAAAGAAGCGCAGCAGAATCTGTTGCCAATACGGTTACCGGGAAAGCCAAATCGGAAGTTCCCGGAAAAAGTGCCAATACCATTTTGCTCTACAGGGACGATAATAAAGATGGCAAACCGGAAACTGTAACCACCTTTTTAAATGGCCTGAACCAGCCCTTCGGCATGCTGATTATCGGCAATTCATTTTATGTAGCCAATACCGATGGTTTGTGGCAATATCCTTATAAAACCGGCGACACCAAAATAACCGCAACAGGTAAAAAGATCCTGAGCCTTCCCGCTGGTGGTTATAACAACCACTGGACAAGAAACCTGATCACCAATGCTGATAAAAGCAAGATTTATATAACTGTTGGATCGGGTAGTAATGTTGGCGAAAACGGAATGGAAAACGAAGTGAGAAGAGCCAATATATTAGAAATTAATCCGGATGGAACTGGTGAAAAAATTTATGCCAGTGGCTTACGTAACCCTGTAGGGGTAGATTGGGCACCAACAACCAACATGCTGTGGACAGCTGTTAACGAACGTGATGGCCTTGGCGACGATCTTGTTCCTGATTACATTACCAGCGTTAAACCAGGCGCATTTTATGGATGGCCCTTCTCTTATTACGGACAAAATGAAGATCCAAGATTAAAGGGCAAAAACCCTGAAATGGTTAAAAAAGCCATTGCTCCCGATGTAGCTCTTGGTGCACATACCGCTTCTTTGGGCCTCGCCTTTTATAAAGCCACAAAATTTCCTCAAAAATATCAGGGCGGTGCCTTTATAGGTCAGCATGGATCATGGAACAGGTCTGCAATTTCTGGTTACAAAGTCGCTTTTGTACCATTTAAAGCTGGAAAGCCAACAGGAAAACCTGAAGATTTTTTAACCGGTTTTATTGCTGATGCAGACAAGGCAGAAGTGTATGGTCGTCCGGTTGGTGTTACACTCACACCAGATGGTGCTTTATTGGTAGCCGATGATGTTAGCGGCGTAATTTGGAAGGTAGCAGCAAAATAGTTTATCAATTAACCACAGATTAGCAGAATATACGGTAAATTTATCTGCCAATCTGTGGTTAAAACATCAATCCGTGTTCCCTTGAAATTAAAATTTACCCTACTCTATACTTTATCCGCATTTACAGCATTAGCCCAAACGGTTAAACCCGATTCAACCAAAAAACTGGAAGATGTGACCGTAAAAGGTTATTATAACCGCCAGCCTTTGTTAAGATCGGTATCGGCAGTGAGCTTAATTGATAGCAATTTGATCCGTAATCAGCAAAGCAGTTCTTTGGTCAGCACACTAAACGCCACTCCGGGAGTCAGAATGGAAGAACGCTCTCCGGGCAGTTACCGTTTATCCCTTCGTGGAAGTTTATTACGTTCACCATTCGGCATCAGAAATATTAAAATTTATGTTGATGATTTCCCTTTAACCGATGCAGGGGGCAATACCTATTTAAATGCGTTGGATGTGGCTGCCGTTGGTACGATGGAGATTTACAAAGGGCCGGAAGCCAGTATATTCGGGCAAATACAGGTGGCGCCCTTTTGATCAATCCTCCAGCTTTAGGCAATAATGAAATCAATGTTTCTGCTATTACAGGTTCTTATGGCCTCTTTCATCAAACGGCAGCCATTAAACACCAGTTTAAAAATTATAGTTTCAGTTTTAGCGAAGGTTATCAAAAAAGCGATGGTTATCGCCAGAACAGTGCGATGGACAGAAAATATTTTCAGACTTTTCAGCAATGGAATTACAATAATAGAGGCAGTTTAAAAGCTTTTGCATTTTATAGCGATTTAGGTTATAACACACCGGGAGGATTAACCGCTAGTCAATTGGAACAGGATCCTAAACTGGCACGTCCGGCTACTCCAACTATACCTGGGGCTATTTCACAGCAGGCTGCTATTTATAATAAAACCATTTTTGGGGGGGTATCCAATTCTTATCAGATCAATCCGAATTTAAAACATGTTATAGCTTTATTTACCGCCTATACTGATTTCAAAAATCCATTCATTACCAATTATGAAAAACGTTATGAAAGCACATTGGGTTTAAGGACATTTTTGGATTATACACGGGCAAAAGAAGATTTTAAATTTAACGCTCAAATCGGGTTAGAGAGTTCAGCCACCAAAAGCCAGATAAAAAATTTCAATAATAACGGTGGCGAGGCTACCGCAATGCAAGCTTCAGACCGTTTAAAAGCTAGTCAGGATTTTGCCTATTTGAGGTTAAATTTCGATATCAGCAATAAATTCCTGATCGAACTTGCTTCGAGTTTAAATTTTTACAGATACGATTATGAAAGTTATTTCCCAGTCGTTATTGCCTCAAAACAAAGAAAATTTGATACCCAGTTTATGCCAAAGGCTGCAATATCTTACCTCATCACTTCTGATTTTTCGGCAAGGGCTTCGGTAAGTAAGGGTTATTCGCCACCAACCATTGCCGAAGTAAGGTCATCTGATAACAACATCAATAATAACCTGCAGGCAGAACTCGGCTGGAATTATGAACTAGGTCTGCGTTATAAAACCAAAAACAACCGCCTTTATGCCAACGCAAATATATTCAGTTACCATTTAAAGGATGCCATTGTGAGAAGGTTAAATCAAAATGATGCCGAATATTTTATCAATGCGGGTGGAACAAAACAGCAGGGCATCGAACTGGAAACAACCTTATGGATTGTCAGAAATGATGCCTCCTTTTTAACAGGTTTACAATGGAGAAGTAATTATACTTTTAGCCATTTTAGATTTGAAGATTTCGTAAGCGGCACAACTGCTTTTAGCGGCAATAAACTTACCGGCGTTCCGGAGAGTATCCTGGTCAATAGTTTAGAGTTTAACTTTCCTAAAGCATTTTACCTATTTGTACAGCATAACTATACTTCTTCGATCCCCTTAAACGATGCAAATACTGTTTTTGCGAAAAGGTATCACCTTGTTGAAAGCAAACTGGGCATCAGAAATTTAAGAATCAATAAAACCCATTTAGATTTGTTTGCAGGAGTAAATAACGTGCTTAATGTAAATTACAGTTTGGGTAATGACTTAAACGCGGCAAATGGAAGGTATTTTAACCCCGCCGCGGGAATCAATTTCTATACCGGACTTTCTGTAAAATTATAATGTATAAGCCGCACCTGTAAACCAGAACTTTACAGGATGCGGTAGAGCATTACTTAAACGGCGTTCTGTTTCTCATTCTCCCTTATGGTCACCTCGCTTACAATAATATCAAAACTGTAACGCTTTGTTCCATCCTTCGCATCATAAGTGTTGGTCTGCAATCTTCCTTCTATTGTCAAGCCAGTACCCTTTTTGATCTGCGCTTCAGCAATGTCCGCTTTCGCATTCCAAAAAGTTAAATTAAACCATTGTACCTTTTTGATTTCCTCACCAGAAGAGTTTTTATAAGATTCATTTACAGCCAGGTTAACCTTCGCTAATTTTTGATTCATAACTGTTTTCACTTCTGCATCTGCTCCTGCAAACCCACTCAATACTACTTTGTTAATGGCACTTTCCATGATTTCTAAAAATTAAGTTTCTAAATATTTAAAGAACAGTTGCCACCACGACAACCGACTGAACAAAATTGCAAACAACATGAAAAATTAGTCGGATGGTAAGCGCTTATAGTCGTTTATAAACGTTTATACACGGATAATGTGCATTTCGGACTTCAGATGAGGTTTATATTTTTTTCTTTCAATCATTTTATTTTATATTTTTAGATCATCATCCCATAATAAAAAAAAATATATTATTATGGAACGCTTATGTTTAGATTGCGGAACCCCAATTAAAGGTAGAACCGACAAAAAATTCTGCGACGATTCTTGTCGCAACAATTATAACAACCACTTAAAAACCGAGGATAATCTGGTGCTTAGGCGGATTAACAGTATTTTAAAAAAGAACCGTACCATCCTCGCACAATTTAACCCGAATGGTAAAGCAAAGATCAGCCGTAAAAAGCTGTTATCAGCAGGTTTTAATTTTGATTACCATACTTACTATTACGAAACTCAAAATGGAAATTGTTATATTTTCTGCTATGAGTATGGTTACCTGGCTTTAAAGGATGAAAAAATATTGATAGTGAAAAGAGAAGAAAATCTATGGCTCGCATAACGTTTTGATTTTTTTATTCCTGACGAGATGTTTAGTTTTATCAATTATGATAAACTACGATAACAAGTGCTTCAGGCCGGTTAGTAATACCGAAAATGGAGAGACTTCTGGTGAAACTATCTTTAAATATAAACAAACCGGAAATATCCTGACTTCTGAATATGCCGGAGGTAAGATTGTCTGTGGGAATTTAATCGGAATAGTTGATGAAAATGGCCATATCGATATGCGTTACCAGCAGGTAAACGACAAAGGCGAACTTATGACCGGAATTTGTAACTCGAAGCCAGAACAATTGGCAAATGGTAAAATCAGGCTTCATGAAACATGGAGATGGACTTCAGGAGATCAATCGGAAGGGCAATCGATTATTGAAGAAATATAGTTCGACAAGACTGACATCTCGCAAAATTCTTTAATGATCTTAACTGCTTAATGATAAAAGATGCTAATCAATTATGTTTTTGAATGTTTTGGCTAAATTAAACTGAGCAAGTTTCGGGTAGCTTACCTTTTCTTTCCATACTACTTTTGGATATAAATTATTCAATACCATGAAAGCACAAGAAGAAATCAATTTTAACAGGATAGCTGAAGCGATTAGTTATATTAAAGCTAATTTTAAAGCGCAGCCTGGTTTGGAAGAAATTGCAGAAAAAGTAAATTTAAGTCCTTTTCATTTTCAAAGGTTGTTTAGCGAATGGGCTGGTACCACGCCGAAACGTTTTTTACAGTACATCAGCATTGGTTATGCTAAAGAAATGCTGAAGGAAAATCACAGTTTATTTGATACGGCCTTAGAAACAGGCTTATCAGGCACGGGCAGGTTGCATGATCTCTTTGTAAATATTGAAGGTATGACGCCTGGGGAATATAAAAATGGCGGCGAAAACCTCCATATCAATTACAGTTTTGCGGAAAGTCCGTTTGGAAATATTATTGTAGCCAGTACTCCGAAAGGGATATGCCACATTGCTTTTTATGATGATGAAAAGCTTGCTTTCAACAATCTTCAACGTCAGTTTCCGGCTGCTAAATACCAACTGATACTAGACAAAGAGCAACAAAATGCATTATACATCTTTAATCACGATTGGAGCAAATTACACCAGATTAAACTGCATCTGAAAGGCACAGATTTTCAGTTAAAAGTATGGGAAGCCCTGCTCAAAATCCCGATGGGTAAACTAAGCACTTATGGTAGCATTGCTAAACAACTTCAAAATCCTAATGCATCGAGAGCGGTTGGCACAGCCATTGGCGATAATCCGGTAGCTTTTTTAATTCCTTGTCATAGGGTAATTCAAACCAGTGGGGCTTTAGGTGGGTACCATTGGGGGGTGAACAGAAAAACAGCAATAATTGGATGGGAAGCGGCAAAAATTAATCAAGGATAAAAATGGCTAAAAACAACATACAAACATTAGATTTATTTAATACAGCAATAAATACCGACCAAAACCTGCTTCCGTATGATGGAACGGTAAATTATTTCGCAAAATTATTTTCACAACAAGAAGCAGATCACTATTTCGATGTATTGATGAATACCGTTGAGTGGAAAAATGATGAAGCTTTTATTATGGGCAAACACATTATCACCAAAAGAAAAGTGGCCTGGTATGGGGATGAATCCTATTCTTACACCTATTCTAATAAATCTAAAACAGCTTTACCATGGACAAGAGAACTGATTGAACTTAAAAGAATTTCGGAAGAACAAACGGGCGTAACGTACAACTCTTGTTTACTAAATTTATATCATAACGGAGATGAAGGCATGGCTTACCACAGTGATGATGAAAAAGCTCTGGCGAAAGATTCGGCCATTGCATCTTTAAGTTTTGGCGCCGAAAGGAGATTTCTCTTCAAACACAAGCAGAGCAAAGAAACGGTTACTTTATTTTTAGAGCACGGCAGCTTGCTGGTGATGAAAGATGAAACGCAAACGAACTGGCTGCACCGCCTGCCTCCTACTAAAAAAGTAAATCAGCCAAGAATAAACCTCACCTTTAGAACAATGGTGGTTTAATCCTGGCTGATTAAAATTAAATGATGTGGAGTGGTTCGTAAGGATACCTACCACGGGTCTTCACGTTTAAATACTTAGTGTTTAAATTCTTTAATGTCAACGATGCGGTCGTCATCAGCATTTTTCTTTAAAAAAGATGTTCCATGCTCATTTGGCACCCAGGTATAATCTCTTTGAATATTTCCTACAAGGGTTTCAGGCTGACTGGTTAATGATGCAGGCAAAGGCAGGTTAAAGGTTTCACCGGTTTTGGTATTTACCTGGTATAAAGCATTAGCCGTTAAAAATGCCAATGTGGTTTTATCGCTCGAGTACATAAAGAATTTTCCCTGGATGCGCTCATCTTCTTTTTGACGTTTGATGGGATATACCCTTGAGTTAATTGTGGTGATAAAGAAATCGTTGTTGACCAACAGATTACTTCTGGTTAATTCTTCTAAACCATTGGTATATTTTTGATCCTCAGGCCCTTTTGATGGCTTGTTCAAACTCACCACTTCCGTTTTACCGCCGTTTACATAAATAATATAAAAAGGGCTCATTTTATCTTTTCCATTGTCACTCTGAACTAAAACTGCTGTTTTTTGTGTATTGATGAAAGAAGCAACCTTAAATTTCTTTGTTTCAGCATTAGGCGCATCATCAATGGTAATGGTGGTATCTCTGGTATTAATGGCGAAACGATCAGCAGCGGCTATTTTCCCTGAATCGGTTTTTACGATGGTTAATATGTCTTTTGTTGATTTTGGAAATACGTTAAAATCATCACTCGCCGAAAATGCGCGTGCTTTAAAAGTTTTTTCTGAATTGCCTCCGCAGCCAAATAAAACAACGGAAAGAAAGAGTGCATAAAGCGTAATTTTCATAGGTACAGCTATTTATTTTTTTGCTAATTTATAATCTTTATCGCTTTTCTGTGATTAAAGTCACCAGAAAATTACGGCTTTCGTTCAAAAAATTAATTTGCGGGTTATTGGACGTGTTTTTTAACCACGATGTAGATAATAGTACTCATTGTAATCCCTCATTTTTTTACCACAGAGATCACAAAGAAAAGGCACAGAAGACACAGAGTTAAATGTAAAATCCATCATCCGTCTTACATTTTCCATCTTACACTCTTCCTTCATTAACCTAACCGTTGCACTTTCACCCTCCCGACTTAAAACTAAATTTCCTATTTTTGATTAAACGATCATCCAATGCCGGGCTCAACAAACTTTCTTACTAAAAATAAAAGTATAATCTTATATGGGGTGTTCCTTGCGGTATTACTTTTTTTATTGAAGTGGTTAGAGCTCCGTTTTCTTATCATCAATCATGCCTTCGAAATTTATGCAGGTTCAATCGCTATAATTTTTACTGCTTTAGGCACTTGGCTGGCCTTAAAATTAACCAAACCCAAAACCATACTGATCGAGAAACAGGTTTTTATTGAGCAGCCTGAAAAGTTCATTCTTAACGAATCAGCACTAACCAGGCTAAATATCAGCAAAAGAGAACTGGAAGTTTTACAATTGATATCGGAAGGATTGAGCAATCAGGAGATAGCAGAGCGCTTGTTTGTTTCATTGAACACTATCAAAACGCATAATGCCAGGCTTTTCGAAAAATTAGAAGTGAAACGCCGAACACAGGCTATAGAAGCTGCCAAAAAACTTAGCCTAATTGCTTGATTATATTGGTACTTTAGTATTAAAAAAGCCGGTTTTCAGAAATTCACCCTAAAGTATGAAGGTGAAAAAAATTAATCCAAGCAATTTTGTGGTCTAAACCAATAAAAAAATCAGACATGAAAAAGAATGTAATTGTATTTGGACTAATTGCCGGTTTAATCGTATCGGTATTAATGATAATTTCAATATCGAGATGTTATAACGACCCGAACCTTGAACACAGCATGCTTATCGGTTATGCTTCCATGGTCTTAGCTTTCTCTTTCATTTTTGTAGGAATTAAAAATTACCGTGATAAGTACAACGATGGATCAATTACCTTTGGTAAAGCGCTAAAAATCGGGCTATTGATCAGTTTGATTGCATCAAGTATATATGTTGTGGTATGGCTGATCGATTTTTATGTCTTTATTCCTGATTTTATGGACAGGTATGTTGCTCAGGCAATAAGAGAAGCCAAAGAAAGTGGAGCATCTGCAACAGAACTTGCTAAAAAGGCTAAAGAATTGGCTTCAGGTAAGGAGTTATATAAAAATCCAGTAATGGTGATTTTATTTACTTATATGGAAATTTTACCCGTAGGTATTTTGATTTCATTCGTGGCCGCGCTGATCTTAAAAAGAAAGCCAGACACACCAATAGTTACAAAGGCAGTTTAATTAAATGATTCTCTGCCACAGATCACAAAGAATAGGCACTTCGGCTAAATAGTTAGAATTCCATCATCCATCATACATTTTTCCTCTTCCATCCTTTACCATCTGTGCAAGTCTCCTTAAATCTGCGGAAACAAAAACCTAATGGTCTCCCGCTGATTTCGAAGGTCACCGCAGAACCCATTCCATGATACATATTACATCTTCCATCCTTCCCCAAATTATCTTAATTTTGATACACAAGACACAACGATATGAAGATTTTTGCCGAAACGGAACGTTTAATATTGCGGGAGCTGTTACCTGAAGATGCAGCAGGTATGTTTGAGATGGATGGCGATCCTGAAGTTCACCTTTTTTTGGGCAATAAACCTGTTCAATCCATAGAACAAAGCAAAGCCGATATTGAGTTTATAAGGAAACAATATATCGAAAACGGGATCGGCAGGTGGGCTGTGATTGAGAAATCGACCGGCAATTTTGTGGGTTGGGCTGGATTAAAATTGATTACAGAACTCACCAATAACCATAATAATTATTACGATCTCGGCTACCGGTTCAGCAAACGTTTTTGGGGTAAGGGTTATGCTACAGAAGCAGCCATAGCCGTAAGAGATTATGGTTTTAATGAACTCAAGCTTAACGAAATTATCGGCATAGCAAATATCAGCAACCTCGGCTCAATCCATGTGCTAAAAAAAATTGGTTTAAAACAGATTGCTACTTTTGATTACCATGGCATACAGCACTATTGGATGAAGATTGAAAAACAAGCCTAAATTATCCGGTTATAAATCCTAATTTCGCCAAAAATCGAAAAACATGGAAACTAAAGACAGCAACGGCAATATTTTAAACGAAGGAGATTCGGTTACCGTAATCAAAACCTTAAAAGTTAAAGGAATGGCCAGCGATATTAAACAAGGTACCGCTGTTAAAAATATCCGTTTAACCGACGATCCGAAAGCCATTGAAGGTAAAGTAAACGGAACCGTTTTAGTGTTAAAAACCGAATTTCTGAAAAAGAAAAACTAAGTATCGGTCAGCCAACAGTTTATTGCTGTTTTATTGGTTTAGTTTTTGATGGTAATAACAAAATCATTAAACCTTATTATCATGAAACAACTTATCTTCTGCGGAATGCTGCTCTTATTATTGAGTTCGTGTAAAGAGAAATTAGATCCTGCAAGCTTTAATAATACCAAATGGGAACTAACAGAACTACCGGGTTTAACTTTGCCTGCATCTGCAAAAGCAAGCCTAAACTTTGCCGACAGCTTAAAAATAAGTGGAAAATCATTCTGTAACAGCTATGGTGGCCAGGCGGAGATTGCGGATAATAAGATAACAGTTAAAAATGTTTTCGGTACCCGAATGTTCTGTCAGGAAACTGATGCAGCAGAACGTTCTTACCTTCATGCACTAAATCAGGTAAATGGAGCCAAGGTAAAAGAGAATAAACTTTATCTCCTGAATGGCGATAAAACACTATTGATTTTTACCAAAACGAACTAAAATCTTTACAATCATAAAAAAGGCTGAATAAAAGTATTTTTACTAATTTCGGCCTTTTGAGTTTAACGCAGGAGTAATGCCATCGATAACAGAAGATCTGAAGTTCTTTTTCTCAACCGTAAAGAATGCATTTAATTTATTTCAACAAAATGATCCTTTACGCCTGGCTGGTGCAACTGCTTTTTTTACCAATTTTGCCCTGCCCCCAATCTTAATTATCCTAATCAGACTCTTCGGGATGTTTACTGATAGACGATTATTGGCTACACACCTATTCGAACGCCTGGCCAGTATACTCGACAATGAAAGCATTACCCAGATCAGAACAACTTTAAGAAATATCCGTGGTATCGATCAGGCCTGGTACGTTACGCTGTTCAGTTTTATATTTTTCCTTTTTGTAGCTACTACTTTGTTCAATGTGATCAAAAACTCTTTAGAGCAGATCTGGAATATTGGTCAGAAGGATAAAAAAGGCATCATCAATACCCTCAAATCAAGGGCCATATCGGTTACCATTATCCTGTTGGCGGGAGTATTGTTTTTTATTGGATTATTGGCCGATAGTGTTCAGGCTTACATTGGCGCTTATTTGAAGAATGGGGCACCATCAGTGGGTTTGATTTTAACCTCTGTCATTAATCAACTTGTATTTGTGCTGATTGTAACCACATGGTTTACCATCTTATTCAGGTATTTAACCAACGGAAGGCCTAGCTGGAGGGCAGCCATTTCTGGCGGACTGTTGACCGGATGCCTGTTTACTGCAGGAAAGTATATTTTAAGGATTTTATTGCCACTGAGCAATATCAGTAATATTTACGGATCAGCAGGATCAATTATCGTGATTATGCTTTTCGTATTCTACTCTTCATTGATATTCTATTTCGGCGCTTCATTTATAAAAGCATTGAGCGTTGGCAGGGCCACTCCCATTATCCCAAAAAACGGATCTTTTGCTTACGAGCTAACTGAAGTTGAACCGGAAACAGAAGACTAAGTTCAGTTTTTTAATCAGTAAGACTTATTTATACTGCCAGGTTTTTGATCAGTTTATCAAGCAGGGTTTTCAATTGAATGATTTCTTCAAGGTTTATCCCCAGATGATCACCAAGCTGGGCCCTTAAAACCGGCGCTTTTTCCTTCAATGCCAATCCTTTCTCAGTAAGCGATATCACAATACTTCTTTCATCTTTTAATGACCTCACGCGTTCTACAAGTCCGGTTTCCTGCATGCGTTTAAGCAAAGGAGTTAAAGTGTTCGATTGCAGCATTAATTTCTCAGAAAGCAGACTGAGGCTAACCGAATCGGTTTCCCATAATACCATCAATACCAGATATTGCGGATAAGTTATACCCAGCGTATCAAGCACGGGCTGATAACATTTGGTTACCAACCTTGAAGCAGCATAAAGGGGAAAACACAATTGATTTTCAAGTTTTAAAGACTCATCTAATTCCATCGCACTGTTTTTCTTTATCAATAAAATATTCAGCTAAGTAAATCATTTTCTCCGAAATTTTACCAATAGCATAATCCTATATAAAATCGTCATTGCTTCATACTTCGCAATGACGATTTTACGCAATTGTTGAATTCAATAATTAAATAACTTCCAATTTAACATCAATGTTTCCACGGGTAGCATTTGAGTATGGGCATATCGTATGTGCTTTCTCTACCAATTGCTGAGCCTGCGTAGTCTCGATTCCTGGAATATGTACCTGTAAAGAAACCCCTAACTTGAAGCCACCGTTTCCATCCGGGTGCAGCGAAACGTTTGCTTTAACCGTAGATGGCTCTTCAGTTTTAACCTTATCCTGATGCATAATCAAGTTTAATGCACTATCAAAGCAAGCTGCGTATCCACCAGCAAAAAGCTGTTCAGGATTGGTATATCCATCACCGGTACCACCCAGTTCTTTTGGCATTCTCACTTCCAGTTCTAAAACACCATTTTCGCTTGTTATTTTTCCATTACGTCCGCCAGTTACTGTAGCGCTTGTTTCGTACAACGTTTTCATATTATATTTTTTTATTTGTATCGCTAACGATTATATCGTTTACGATACAAATGTAAACAACAATTTTATAAAAGCAAATTTTATCTTCAAAATCTATAATTATTTTTTTTGCGCGTTGAGCGGAAATGATACAGACAGGAAAATTTAAGACATAAAAAAAGGTGCCCATTTTTTAAATGAACACCTTTCAATTTTGTAAATTGCTATTACAGAATTCTATATCCCAAGCCAACTGTAAACAAGTTTAACTTGGTACCCGGATATCCTGCTTTATTGATTTTAGATAATCCCAGTTCATAACGTGCATCAAAACTTAATTTTTTAATGTCAAGTCCTGCACCAAACTGCCATGCCAGTGCTTGGTTTTTGAAATCGGCACGGAATACACTTCCTGCTGCCTGACTGAAACTCTGGTTCTCATCTAAAATTAATGAGAACATAGGTCCGGTATTTAAACGTACACCGATACCAGCAGCACCAAATTTAGTACCCACCAATAAAGGCACATCCAAACTTGTAAATCTTACTTTATTTACCTCACCTGTTGCATCGCTTACCAAATCTGCTTTTTTGCCAGAAACATAAAGTTCCGGTTGGAAATAAACGCCTGCAGCACCTACCCTAGCCCAAAGGCCGCCATAAAAACCAGCCCGGTTTTCACTGCTAAAAGTGTTATCACTATCAAATTTCGAAAAATTTGCACCAGCTTTAATGCCCAGCTGGAACGATGGCAATACCTGTGCACTTGCAAATAGGCCTGCCAGTAAAAATGCAACGGTTAAAGATAAAAATTTCATATTATGTTAATTTAGCTGGTGGCATTGTTAATGGCTTCTTGTTCTTTTAAAGCCTCAACATTGTTTTTATCACCAAAGTTTTGTGTTTTACCTGCAAAGTAATCTAAAATTCCTGATATAGTATCTAAGTTATCAGCTAAATTTTGATGTATATCTGGTAAATCTTTTTCAAGGCGACCATCGCCAAGTTCAATATTATCTACTTCAATTTTTCCAATTTTTTGAATAAGTGCTTGTTGAGAGTTTTGTAAATCTTCCAATTCACGCACTATTTTCTCCATTAATTCATACTTCTTTAAAGTGTTCATAGGTCTTATATTTTAGTTCAACTATTCTGTATAAACGCTTTAGCATTTATTTTGTTTGATTTTATCAATTTTTTAACAACACATTTGGAAATACCGAAAACAACTAATAACTTAGTTTAAAATTACTGGTTATGAAAAATCTGCTTTTGTTATTGACATTTTTCAGTTTAAATCTTACCCTTTTCGCCCAAAATGCGCCAGCGGTAGATAAAGAAAAACTTTTCGATTTTTACCAATCACAGCGTTATGCCGAGGCTGCGCAGTACCTGAAAAGTATTTATGGTGAGGAACTGAATGATTTTAAAACCCTGAGCCAGATTGGTTATTGTTTTTTAATGGCGGGCAATAACGTTGAAGCAGAAAATTTTTATAGCAAAGCCTATATTCTACAGCCACAAAACCTCCCATTCTTTTTAGTTTGGGCAGCATCAATAACAAAAGGGGGAATAGTGAAAAGGCAAAAAAATATTATGGGGAAATTGTGCACATAGACAGTAATAATTTTAGTGTTTATAAACTGTTAGCTAATCTTTATACATTGCCAACAGACTCAATGAAACTCGTTTACCTGCTAAAAGCCAACAGCATTAATCCTTTAGAGGGCGATGTTGCCGCCGACCTGGCTGAGGTTCATTCTGCCTATCAGCAATATGAAAAGGCTTATGATGTACTTAATATAGCCATTAAGGGAGATAGTGATAACCTCGTGTTACAAAGAGCAAAACTCCCGATAGCCAATCAGCTTAAAAAATATGCAGAGGTAATTGCCTCCGGAGAAAAATTATTGAAGGATGGTGCCGATGCAGGAGTTATAAAAGATGTGGCCAAAGCCTATTATTATACCAGGAAATACCAGAAAGCAATAGATCTTTTTAAACTGCTTGAACTACAAGTCATGCAAAACGAAGCTACTTTATATTATACCTCACTCAGTTACCGGGCGTTGAAAAATTACGAGCAGGCTGCAGCTTATACCAAGAAAACCATTGACGAAGCCATTTCTCCCAACACTTCCAGCTATTATTCTTTGTTGGGACTGGTTTATGAAGAAAACAATCAATTGAGCCTGGCAAATGCCGCTTATAAAAAAGGACTTCAGTTTAAAGTCGTTCCTACCCTGTACTACCGTATGGCCGTATTTTATGATACCAGGTTAAAACAAGGGAAAAATGCACTTAAATACTATAATTTATACTTAAAAAGCAAACCAAGTATAATGGACGATAAGGAAGAAATCAGATTTACGAAAGATAGAATCGCTCAACTGAACCTGACGGATTAAACCAGGTCTTCGAAAACAGGTTTTACATTGTCCCAAAATTCGTCCAGGGCAATTATCCTTGGTTTAAAGAAGGAAATGAGTTCTGGCCAATGCTGCTGGTTAAATATACTTACGCCGCTGATACTGATGGAAATTAAAGAAACCGTTTTCCCGAAATCATCAGTTGCATCTTTGATCCAGTCCCATTCTTCATTTACAGTATTGCTAAACATGAGCTTAAACTCTTCAAACTGTTCAAATATGAGGTGCCTGATATCGGGATCGGGATGCGAAAGCTGGATGCTGATAAAAGCCTTTTTGCCATCAACATCCATTTTAAAGAAGATATTCTTTACCCCCGTTTTATAGTTTGTCCAGTTTACGGTAGAACCACTTGCTGAAGGAACGGGTTTCATGTATTGTCCGAAACTGATCCAAAACTGTTGACGTAACCTTGCTGATTCTTCTTTACTGTACATTTATTTTTTGCCGCATCTCATAGAGGCTTTATCATCATTAACATAAATCGTCATTCCCGCGCAGGCGGGAACCCTACTACTCAGCGCATTAAGATTCCCAATCAAGTTAGGAATGACGATCATTCGCGTCCTTTTTACAACGCTGCAATATTAGCGATTAATATTTATATTCAAAATGATAGCTACCAGAGCCTATTTCTTCTTTTTTATCGGTTTTTGGCAAAATAACGGTAGCGGTAGCATTTGCCGGAACGGTTACATCCAGTTTAAACACACCATCAGCAAGTATCCATGATGATTTAACAGTACCGTAAACAGTTTCCAGTTCTGCCGAGGCATTGGTCAGCTTTCCGCCTGGTCTTGGTGCAATTAAAATGGCTTTGTAACCCGGTTGTGCTGCTACAGGATTGATTCCTGCAATATTTTTATACATCCAATCTCCAATGGCCCCATAAGCATAGTGGTTAAAAGAATTCATATCTGCCGTTTGGAAAGATCCATCCTGTTTAATACCATCCCAACGCTCCCAGATAGTGGTAGCACCCATTTTTACCGGATAAAGCCATGAAGGGTAACTTTCTTGCATCAACAGGTCGTAAGCTACATCTTCATGCCCGAAGCGGCTTAATACATGGCAAAGATACGGTGTACCTAAAAATCCTGTAGTAAGGTGGTTTCCGTAGTCCCTAACATTATCAACTAATCTTTGTGCAGCCTGCGCACGTAAATTTTCGGGAAGCATATCAAATTGTAAAGCCAGAACATAAGCAGTTTGTGTATTCGAAATCAATTTACCGCTCGGCGTCATGTTTTCTTTAATGTATGCTTCTTTTATTTTTGCTAACAGATCGCTGTACTTCGCTATATCTTCGGTTTTGCCCAACACTTTTGCTGCATTTAAAAGCAATTGTGTAGAGTGCGCATAAAACGTTTGAGCAATCATGTATTTATCCGTCACCGCAGCACGGCCATCGTTATCATCGTTCGGGCGGTAAAATAACCAGTCGCCAAAGTGGAAACCGGTATTCCAAAGGTTGTTTTTGGATTTTGAAGACATGTAATCCACCCACTTTTTCATGCTGCCGTACTGGGTTTCCAACAGGCCTTTATCCCCATATATCACATACATGTCCCATGGAATAATTGTGGCTACATCTGCCCAGCCTGCCGAACCTGCATCGTTTTGGTTTAACACATTGGGAACCACAAAAGGCACACTACCACCAGGAAGCTGATCTGCAGAAACATCTTTTAACCATTTGGTAAAAAAGCCAGCAACATCCATATTGTAGGCCGCTGTTGAGGCAAATGCCTGTGCATCACCCGTCCAGCCCAAACGTTCGTCCCTTTGCGGACAATCTGTAGGTACATCAACAAAATTTCCTTTCTGCCCCAGGAAATGTTATGCTGCAATTGATTTAATAAAGGATTTGAAGTGCTAAATTTCCCACTTGTTTTCATATCCGAATAAACCGCTACAGCGGTCAGGTTTTCCAGTTTAAGTTCCCCTGGATAACCATCTATTTTTACATACCTGAAACCCTGAAAAGAAAAATGTGGTTCGAATACCTGCTCGGTTTCTCCCTTTAGGATATAGTTGTTCTGTTGTTTGGCCGTACGAAGATTGGTGGTGTAAAAATTTCCTTCTTTGGTTAATACTTCAGCATGGCTGATGGTAATTTTTGTACCAGCCGCGCCTTTTACTTTCAGCATTACCCAGCCGACCAGGTTCTGCCCGAAATCGACAACAGTTTCGCCCAATGGTGTTTTAAATATTTTTAAAGCTTTAAATTCCTCATGTTTACTCACCTGCGGACCGCTCATGCCTACCAGTTTTTCTGGTCCGTTGGCCAGTTCCTGCACAGGTTTCCAATTGGTATTTTCTTTAAAGTTGATGTTGTTCCAGCCGTTCTGTTCTAACCTGGCATCATAAGTATCCCCATCGTAGATGTTGGAAGATCTTATCGCTCCGTAACTGGTTTTCCAACTATTATCAGATACAACGGTTTCCTTGCTTCCATCGGTATATTCCACGTCAAGTTGCAGCAATAAAGCTCTTGTATTGCCATAAAACTCTTTTTGTGAGCCAAAACCGATACGACCTTTATACCAGCCATCGCCCAGTGAAACACCGATTACATTGACACCTTTTTTCAAAGTATTTTTCAGCTCGTAAACCTGATATTGAATGTGGTTTTTATAGCTGGTCCAGCCCGGTGCGAAATAAGCATCGCCCACACGCCCGCCATTGATGCTGGCCTCGTACAAACCTTTTGCGGTAATGTAGGCAGTTGCAGAGCGGACTTCTTTTTTTAGGTTAAATTCTTTTCTAAATAGTGGGCTTGCCAGTGAAGTATCTTTTCCTTCTACTGCGATCCATTTTGCTTTCCAGTCTTCAGGTTTTAAACCCGTTTGAAAATGTTGCACCGGCGACCATGCAGAAGTATTTCCATGATTATCTTTTACCCTAACCTGCCAGTAATATTTTGTTTTGGATGATAATTGAGGACCATCGTAAGCTACCAGAACCGATTGATCATTGTTTACAGCTGTTTTCCATAAAACTTTGTCAATTTTTGGCGAGGTACCTAATCTGATTTCGTAATTGCTCTGTTTGGTGTTTTTTGCAGTAGATATAATTTTCCAGCTAAACCTGGGTTTAGGATTATCAATACTAAAAGGATTTACTAAATGCTCAACAGTTAAATCTTTTAAAGAGATTTTTTGAGCTGAAGCATTTACTGTAAATAAAAATAGCAAGGCAATGGTAAACATTGCGCTTAACATGCGGGAGATTCTGTTCATAAATGGTTAGCGTTAAATTTTTAGTTTCAACACTACTATATTCAGCAATATAATTCAACCAACCATCCTGCACTGTCATGAAAAATTAAGCGTCAAAACAACGCCTATTATCAATCAAAATACTAAAAATCAATTAATTACACATAAAAAAAGAGAGTAAAACTACCTGTTCATTAAACGGGCTACGTACTTCCCGATAATATCGAATTCTAAATTTACGGTATCTCCAACCTCAACCTCCTGTAAATTGGTGTGCTCAAAGGTATAAGGAATAATAAATACCGAAAATTCGTCCGCCTGGGAATTTACAACCGTTAGGCTAATGCCGTTTACACAGGCCGAGCCTTTTTCTACGGTTACATTTCCGGCAGAAGCATCATATTTAAAACGGTATTCCCAGCTGCCATCCAGTTCTTCGCGTTTAACGCAAACCGCAGTCTGGTCTACGTGGCCTTGTACAATATGACCATCTAAACGGGCATTCATCTGCATGCAGCGTTCCAGATTGATTTTACTGCCTACTTTTAAATCATCAAGATTGGTTTTATTTAGCGTTTCATCAATAGCGGTAACCGTATGTGTTCCGTCACTTAAAGCTACAACAGTTAAGCAAACCCCATTATGGGCTACACTTTGGTCTATTTTAAGCTCATGACTGATGGCCGATGAAATGGTAAAGTGGATATTGGTATGGTCGTTTTTGATGGCGGTAACCTCGCCAAGTGTTTCTATAATTCCTGTGAACATTTTATATTTCTCTTTTTTCTACAACCTCATTCCCGCGTAGGCAGGGACCTTAATGCCACATACAAATCCTGCTAAAGCACTACGATTCCCAATCAAGTGGGGAATGACGATCGTTTTAAAACTATTCTCTAGTATTTCAATCTATTCTTTCTCCAATCCGAAGCCTTTTTAACCTCAGCACTGCCCGGTTTTACCTGTTCATTCTTTTGAAAAAGTTTTGCAGCAATTAGCGCGGCAATCAACGCTTCTGTTTCATCCTGAACCTTTAAATTTTCGGGTTTAAAATATTTTCCAACAAAATGGGTGTCAAAATTACCGCTTTTAAAGGCTTCGTGCTGCATGACAAATTTACCAAAACCCAGGGTAGTTTCTATCCCTGTAATATCATATTCTTCAATAGCCCTCACCATCCGTTCAATGGCTTCTTCCCTGTCTTTACCGTATGTGATCAGTTTGGCAATCATCGGATCATAATAAATCGGGATCTCCATGCCCTGTTCAAAGCCGTCATCAACCCTTACGCCATTACCCTTAGGGGTATTGTAAGTCTGTAAAGTACCGATGTCAGGCAGGAAATTATTGGCTGGATCTTCGGCATAAACCCTGAGTTCGATGGCATGCCCGTTGATTTTTAAATCTTCCTGGCTAAAACTCAATCTTTCGCCGGAAGCAATTTTAATCTGCTCCTTTACCAGGTCGATCCCTGTAATCAGTTCGCTTACCGGATGTTCTACCTGCAAACGGGTATTCATTTCAAGGAAAAAGAAATCAAGGTTTTCATCAAGGATAAACTCAACGGTACCGGCTCCGGTGTAGTTTACCGAACGGGCCACATCTACCGCACATTTACCCATCTGCTCTCTGATTTCTTCCGTTAAAACCGAAGAAGGTGCTTCTTCAACTACTTTTTGGTGACGGCGCTGCACAGAGCATTCACGTTCAAAAAGGTGAACGATATTGCCATGGGTATCGCCCAAAACCTGTATTTCGATGTGCCTTGGCGAAGTAACATAACGTTCGATAAAAACGGCTCCATCGCCAAAGGCTGAAGTAGCCTCGCTCACGGCAAGCTGCATCTGCTCTTCAAAATCTTCCGCCCGCTCTACAATACGCATCCCCTTGCCACCACCGCCAGCAGCAGCTTTGATTAAAATGGGAAAGCCAACTTCAATGGCACGCTGTTTTGCCTCGTTTACATCCTGAATGGCTTCCTCCGTTCCCGGCACCATGGGGATATTGTATTTTAAAGCCGCGGCCTTCGCCGAGAGTTTATTACCCATCGTTTCCATTGCCTGCGGCGAAGGGCCTACTAAAATCAGCCCGGCATCGGCAACTTTTTGCGCAAATCCTGCATTTTCGGACAAGAAACCATAACCAGGATGAATGGCTTCGGCACCTGTTAGTTTACAGGCATCGATAATTTTCTCTCCCACAAGATAACTTTGGTTTGAAGGTGCAGGCCCGATAAAAATAGCCTCATCGGCATAACGCACATGTAATGCATTGCGGTCGGCTTCAGAAAAAACGGCAACCGTTTTTATTCCCATCTCTTTCGCAGAACGCATAATACGTAAAGCAATTTCGCCACGGTTAGCGATTAAAAGTTTGGAGATCGGAACTTGGGGTTTGGAGTTTTCGGGCATTTTGGTTAGAATTTCGTTAGACATATTGACTTAAGACTAAAGACTCACGACTTAGGACTCTATCTAAGACAAATGTAATATTATTTCAATAGCCTGATCGATCATTTCAGCGCTTAAATCCAGATGAGTAACCAAACGGACGGTACTCGCGCTGGTGGTATTGCAATGCAATCCTTTTTCCTTTAACTGGTTTACAATTTTCTCTGCTGATCCTTTTTCTACTTCGAAGATTACGATGTTGGTTTCTACCGGCATAACCGATTTTACATATTTTGCTGTTGCTAATGCATTGGCCAGAGCCTTTGCATGGGCGTGATCTTCCTTTAAACGTATTACGTGGTTATCAAGCGCATAAATACCGGCAGCAGCCAAAAATCCAGCCTGACGCATACCTCCACCAAAAGCTTTTCTGATTTTTCGTGCTTTATGGATCATCTGTTTGGTTCCCAAAAGCACAGAACCAACCGGTGCACCCAGGCCTTTAGATAAGCAAACCGAAATACCATCGAAGTATTTGCCATACTCATCTGCATGATCACCGGTTGCTGCAAGCGCATTAAAAATACGCGCACCATCTAAATGCAGTTTTAACCCTTTTATATTACAAAGGTGGTGGATTGGTGCAATCTGCGATAAAGTATAACAGCTTCCGCCGCCTTTATTTACTGTATTTTCTAAAACCACCAAACTGGAGTTCGGGTAATGGATATTATCTTCATTGATTTCAGGCTCGATCAACTCGGGGGTTAAGATGCCGCGTTCGCCATGCAACAACCTTACCGATGCTGCGGAATGATAGGCAATGCCACCGATTTCGTAACGGTAAACATGCGCAGTCTGATCGCAAATCACCTCGTCCATGGGCTGTGTAAAACACTTGATTGCAATCTGGTTGGTCATCGTTCCCGACGGACAAAATAATCCGGCTTCCATATTAAAAGTTGAGGCCAGTTTTGTCTCCAATGCATGCACCGTTTCATCTTCCCCAAAAACATCATCGCCCACTTTTGCAGTCATCATGGCATCCAACATTCCGGCTGTTGGTTTGGTTACGGTGTCACTCCTGAAATCTAAAAATCTGTTATTCATTTCGCTATCGGATTGTAAAATATTCTTGATGTTAAAAAAAAAGACCAATGCCTTTTCTGGTATAATTTTAAGGTTTTTCGTCGATTAAACGCCGTATATAGTGTATTTTTTACACACTTAATTTCCGACAACAACAAATTGTTAAAAAATTATTAAAAAAAAGGATACAAAATATAAGAGTTTTTATACTTTTATCGTGCTAAAACCAAAAATAAATAAAATGATAGTAATTGCAGACGGCGGATCTACCAAAACAAATTGGTGCTTGATTAACGAGGCCGGCAGAAAAATTTACTTTAACACCGAAGGTTACAATCCATATTTTTCCAAAGGAGAGTACATTGTAAAGTCTTTGAATGAGACTCTTCCAGACCACTTGGAAAGAGAAAAATTAACAGCAGTTTATTACTACGGTGCAGGTTGTTCTACGCCAGCAAATGTAAAGATTGTGGCTGATGCCATGCAACAGATTTTTACCAATGCAACCATTTTTGTAGGTCATGATTTACTTGCCTCTTCGAGGGCGCTTCTTGGAAACGAGCCAGGATTTGCCGCTATCTTAGGTACAGGTACAAATTCATGTTTATATGATGGTACAGAAATTACCATGAACATCGATTCATTGGGATATTTTTTAGGTGATGAAGGCAGTGGTTCGTACATCGGTAAACGTATTTTGAGCGATTACATGAAAGGTTACATGCCAAAAGGTTTACGTGAAGCTTTTTACGACAACTATGCTTTAACCAACGAAGATATTTTCGATAACATTTACAATAAGCCATTGCCAAACCGTTTCTGCGCAAGCTTCAGTAAATTTTTATACGATTTTAAAGATAATTACGAGGATTACGCTTTCGCAACCATCGATTATGCCTTTACTGCATTTTTCGAAGCTTTGGTAATCCACTACCCTAACTACAAAGACCACAAATTAAACTGTGTGGGTTCTGTAGGTTATAGTTTCCGTGATATTTTAAGTATAGTAGCCGACCGTTATGAAATGGGCGTGGGTAAAATTATCCGCTCACCTATAGATGACCTGGTACATTATCACTTAGAATTAGCGCCGAAGGCATAGTCTTCAGTCCTAAGTCTGGAGTCTTTAGTCCAGAGTGGTATAAAATATATGAGCAAAAAAAATCCCGGTTTGAAATCAAACCGGGATTTTTCTATTTATAAAAGGCCATATTGCTTTTGTCTTGAGTCTTTCAGCGCTCCTCTATCTTATCTCTCAAATCTAACATCTCAAATCTCAACCCGCTAAAAAGAAATCTCCTTACCAAAAAGCTTCGCATATTTACGTTTATCAAAGCGGTACAAAGTAGCCGCGCGGTACGATACACCTTTTTGTTTTTCGTCGAGCTCTTTTAATACCCCAAAACTTACAATCTTTTTTCTGAAGTTCCGCTTATCCAGTTTTTTGCCCAAAACCAGTTCATAAACATGTTGTAGCTGGGTTAAGGTAAATTTTTCAGGCAGGAGTTCGAAAGCAATCGGCTGGTGTTTAATCCGGCGTTTTATTTTTTCTAAACCTTTGTCGTAAATTTTTTGATGATCGAAAGCCAGTTTAGGCAGATCGGTAATCGGCAACCAGTTGGCGCGTTTGGCGTAGGTACTGATCGGGCGCAACTCTTTATCGCCGCCCAAACGGATCAACGCATAATACGCCAGGGTGATAACCCGACCCTGCGGGTGCCTGTTCGGATCGCCAAAAGCATAATACTGCTCCATAAAAATACCGCGCAAACCGGTAAGTTCGTACAAAATCCGTGAGGCTGATTGATCTAAACTTTCATCAGGACCAACAATGTTACCGGGCAGTGCCCACCAATCTTTAAACGGTTCTTCATTCCTTTCAATAAGTAAGATTTTTAGTTCCTTACCATCAAATCCAAACAAAACGCAATCTATCGAGAATACAGAATCTAAATGTGGTAAAATTTGTTCCAAAGTAAAATTTAGTTATTTTAAGCAGATAAAGGTATGACTTTCAATATTAAGTAAAAAAAATAAAATAAATTACTTAGTGTAAAAAATACACACTATATTCGTATTATAAAGATGGAGCCAAATATAAAAAATATAGCTGTACTAACTTCTGGAGGCGACGCCCCAGGAATGAATGCTGCAATTAGAGCTGTTGTTCGTACCGGAATTTACCATGGCATTAATATGTTCGGGGTAATGCAGGGTTACCAGGGTCTAATAACCGACAACATAAAACCAATGGACGCCCGTTCTGTAAGTAATATTTTACACCTGGGTGGTACCATATTAAAAACTGCACGCTGTTTAGAATTTAAAACAGACGAAGGTCAGCAGATTGCTTATAACAATTTAAAGAAAAACGATATCGACGGTTTAGTGGTGATTGGCGGTGACGGAACCTTTACCGGTGCCAAACGATTTTCTGAAACTTTCGGCGTTAAAGTGATCGGCATACCAGGAACGATTGATAACGATTTGGTTGGATCTGATTTTACTTTGGGTTACGATACCGCAATTAATACCGTAATCGAAGCAATTGATAAGATCAGGGATACTGCTGATGCGCATGACCGTTTATTCTTTATTGAAGTAATGGGCCGCGACTCAGGATGTATCGCTTTAAGAAGTTCGATTGCCAGTGGTGCCGAAGCGGTGCTTTTGCCTGAAAGGGAAACCAGCGTAACCGAATTAATCAATAAACTGGCTTTGGGCGCGGCGACAAAAAAATCTTCGAGTATTGTTATCGTAGCCGAAGGACATAAACAGGGCGGCGCTTATGATATTGCCAAAAAGGTAAAAGAAACTTTTGATCATTACGACACTAAAGTAACCATACTTGGCCACCTGCAACGTGGCGGTAGCCCAAGCAGTTTCGACAGAATTTTAGGCAGTCGTTTAGGTTTTGCGGCAGTAAATGCGTTAATTGCAGGCGAAACGGAACAAATGGTAGGTTTAAAAGGAAACGAAATAAAATTAACCAGTATAAGAGAGGCTTTAACAGCTCACTCCTTTAAACTCGAACCCGATTTAATGGAAATGACAGAGGTACTTTCAATATAATATGATAGCAGTTGTTTATAGCGGATCAAAAACAGCATTCTGGAAAATAACCCAAAATGGACAGGTAGTGGCACATTGCAATACTACCGGCTTAAACCCTTGCTTTGTTGATCCGAAAACGATTTTACAGATTCTAAATAAAAAAGTCGCCCTGGTTAACAATGCCGAAAACATTAAAAAGATTTATTTCTTTGCGGCCGGGGCTTCATCAGCAGACAGAAAAGAGGAATTGGCTAAAACCCTTTCTTCATTTTTCAAATACAGCAAAATTGTTGTAGAAAATGATCTTTTCGGGGCAGCCAAAGCCGCTTGTTACAATCAGCCAGGTATTGTAGGCATGTTGGGCAGTGGTGCACATTGCGCTTACTTCGACGGAAAAAAACCGGTGAACAACAACTTTGGATTAGGTTACATCCTTGGCGATGAAGGCTCTTCGAATTATTTTGGAAAAATACTCCTGAAAGAATTTTTAAGCCATAAAATGCCAAAGGATATTGAAGCCAAATTTACGTTAACACACAACCTGGACCGCCCTCAGATATTAGAACGTATTTATAATAAGCCACAGGCGAATATATTTTTAACCTCATTTTTCGATTTCATCACCCAGAACAGCAAACACGAATATATCTGTAAACTGATTGATGAGGGTTTTGAAAAATACTTCGAAACCTATATTTTACCAACGGTTGAAAAACATAAAATGCGTGAGGTGCATATAGTAGGTAAAGTAGCAGCCGAACTTGAAGACCGCTTAAGGTTTATAGCTGGCAAATACGACCTAAAAATAAAAAGCATTATTAAAGAACCAATACAAAATTTATTAAAACATTACACTAATTAACAAAAACAATGAGCAAAATTGGAATAAACGGCTTTGGCCGTATTGGCAGACTGGTTTTCAGAGCTGCATTAAAAAGAGGATTAGATATCGTTGCGATCAATGATTTGATCGAGCCTGATTATATGGCATACATGTTGAAATATGATACAACCCACGGTAAATTTGATGGTACCATCGAGGTTGTTGACGGTAACTTAGTGGTTAATGGCAAAACAATCCGTGTAACTGCTGAAAGAAACCCGGCTGATCTAAAATGGGATGCTGTAGGTGTTGAAGTAGTAATCGAATCAACAGGTTTATTCTTGACCCGTGCTGATGCTGAAAAACACATCGCCGCAGGTGCTAAAAAAGTAGTTTTCTCTGCTCCTGCAAAAGATAGCGATATCCCTACTTATGTAATGGGCGTTAACCACCATAAATTAACTGCAGATCAAACTATCGTTTCTAATGCATCTTGCACCACAAACTGTTTAGCTCCTATTGCTAAAGTTTTAAATGATAACTTCGGTATCGTTGAAGGTTTAATGAGCACAATCCACGCGGTAACTGCAACTCAAAAAACAGTTGATGGTCCATCGGCTAAAGATTGGAGAGGTGGCCGTGGTGGTTTCTCTAACATTATCCCTTCTTCTACCGGTGCTGCCAAAGCAGTAGGTATGGTTCTACCTGAATTAAAAGGTAAATTAACTGGTATGTCTTTCCGTGTTCCTGTTGCTGACGTTTCTGTTGTAGATTTAACTGCACGTTTAGAAAAACCAGCTACTTATGAGCAAATCAAAGCAGCTATGAAAGCAGCTTCAGAAGGTGAGTTAAAAGGCGTATTGGCTTATACTGAAGACGAAGTTGTTTCTTCTGACTTCATCGGTGACGACCACGCATCTATTTTTGATGCAAAAGCAGGTATCTCATTGAACGATAATTTCGTTAAAGTGGTATCTTGGTACGATAACGAATGGGGATATTCTTCTGCATTGGCTAAATTCGTAGAATATTACGCGAGTTTGTAACAAAAAAAGTGCATTAAGCGCTTTTACAACATATTTAAAAGGCAACATTATTCATTTAATGTTGCCTTTTTGTTTTAAACATGTTTTTCACCTATAAATTACATTTCAATTTAAGCCTTAAAAATATTTTTTATTAAAAAAATCACTCACAAAACAGTTTTATCAACCTAAAAAACCGCAAAAACACCTTAAAAAATTGACTAAAGTCATTTTACACCAAAAAATTGACACGATTTAACTATATCGTATTATAAATTGACAATATTTAACAATTATTTAACATATTTTTGAGTTATCTTTGTAATACAGTCGTTTTAAACACCTAAATCTTCCAGAAAAAGATCAGTAAATAAAAAATGACAAAAAAAATACTTAAATTTTTCTTAGTGTATTTTTTACACTATCAAATTTTTTACTATATTTGTAGAGTAATAAACGGAACGATGTTTATCACCATTAAAAAAGATAAATCATTTTCTTGAAAAACCCCGGTTTAGATAGAAGATTAAAGACAAAGCCTGGCTCATAACAGGTTTATATTTGGTTAGAAAAAAGAGACAAGTCTGGATAGATTGTCTCTTTTCTTATTTAAGGGAAATATTAATATAGTTTACTTATTCTGAATACTTAATAAACAATATGTCAGATTTACATTTAAAAGTCTGCTGAGTTTTACCCCAATAGAACTCTGTATCAAGCCCTGCCAAATTAAAGGCTATATTGTTTAAGTGTTCATTGACTTTTTTTCTTAGGAAAGGAATATTCCTTTTCAACTTCCAGCTATTTGCGACATCCGTTTCATCAGTCAACACCAAAAAGAACCTGTTTGAAGCATCAAACCTTGCCTCTCCTTGATTTTCATAAAGCCAAATTTTCAGTTCTTTTGGATTTGCTTCAGCCTCGGAAATAATTTCTTGTTTATGTTGCTTTAAATCTGAAATAAATTGCTTCGCATCATCTCTTTGATCTTCTGATAATTTATTATAAAGATGCTGTTTAAGCATTTTATCCGTTAAATCATCTGGAATAAATATTTTTAATCTTTTGCAAACTTGCTTTAATCTAGTAAGCTCTACACCAAAACCTTTCAATTTAAGTTTTTGAGCAAATAATTCCTCCGGGAAATAAGTTACTTTTAAATCAAATGGTATATCATTAATAAAAAAATCAATCTTTTTAATTAAACCAACGGTTGGTAAAACGTTATGATGATCCTTGAATAAATCTTCAATTAAAATAGAAGTCCAGTGGTTACACCAAGAATTCAACGTATATCCTCTTAAACTAGTTAATATACGTCCTTCTATTTCATCATTAATCTCGGTGTAAGATTTAATTTTTTTCACATAGTTATTCACTATATTTTTCTCCAGGCTATTTCCAAACGACCCTCCCCAATCAAATTGTTGTAACCTACTTAGCTGATCTATTAAATAATCTTCATTTAAAGATCTTGCTTTTCTTTCTTGCTTATACTTATGAGCAATAAATGAATCTATATCTTTATTAGTAACATTTGACATTTCGAATAAATGAGAGAAATAATGTTTAGATTGTATAGTTGAAATATCAATCCCGCGCAATCTGCAAAGCTCTTCAATCGCCTCGTTTCGCGACATACTTCTCAACTTTAGGAATCTAACTCCTCTGTTATCATTTTCTATACTTGGGAAATCATTGTTTCTGAAATATGCATCTAATTCAGCAAAGCTCAAGTTTGTCATTCAATATCCATTTATTATTATCATTAAAACCAAAGTTCTTAATCAGTATTTCAAGTAAATCAGTATTTCCAACAACGATTTTTCGAGAAAATATTATTTTCATAATTCTTAAAAAGATCTCATTGGTATCGAGCGATTCTTTCATTAACCAATCTTCAATTTCTCTTTTAAAAAACTCTTCAATTTGATTCTCGTCCATTATTATTGATTCTATGCAAGGTGATTTTTGCAAAGTAACCAACACGTCCCCCTTTATGCTTTTGGATCTGTTAATTTGTCGTGGAGTAAAAGTTTTTTGTACCAGCCAATTAAAATCAACCATTTCAAATCCATTTTCAATGCAAGCATTTGTAATTGCTTTCCATTCCAAACCCGATAGAGAATGATAAGTTAAAGAAAAATATCCTCCCAATTTCAACACTCTCCTAATTTCAGAAAATGCCTTTTTAACTTCAATTTCAAATACCGAAGTATTTTTACCTCTTGATTTAGCATCTGATATGACAATTTCTTCATTATAATTTGGAGAAAACTTTAACCAGGAATTCCATATAATACTTTGTTCGAAATAGGGAACCGCATCTCCATAAGGCGGATCTGTAAAAACATAATCGATAGAATCACTTGCAATATTTAGAGCCTTGGCGTCAAATTGCGTTATATAATAGGATTGATTTTTTTTTTCAAAAAGTTCTTTTTCAAAAAAATTCAAGTAATCTTTTTTTCCTTTAACAACTTTAGTAAATCTATTTTCAAAATACTGAAGAACATTATTCTCCAGATAGGTTTCTCCAATATAAAAACCAGTCATCCAAGCCCCCTGCGACATATCGCCCCGGGTTTTTATTGGAGGAACCAATTTTGAACAATTAGCCAGATTAGCGGTAAAGGCCAATCTAAATAATTCTTTTTCATTTCCTGTGGATTTACTTTCTATCAGACTCAAAAGTCTTGCATGGCAAGCAAGGGTTCTTTTTGTAAATAATCCTGCAACAGTCATTCCTTTTTTAGCTGAAATTCTCGAATTCTCAATCAACTCTACAGATGGATACCAGTCACTTATTACTTGTTCGTTTTCAAATTTCAAATAATCCTCAACTTGTTTCTTGGTTAATGTTATCTCCTGAGTTTTTTTATTACCTCCAACTTTGAATCTTGCTTTTATTGGAATATCATTATTGTCGCGTAAAATATTAATTAATTGAACTTTTTCAGCCTCTAAATCCAATTGATACCAATTATTAACAAATGGAATAAGTTCTTCCTTAATAATATCCCACTCTTTTTTTAACTTTTTTAAGTCAATATCCCTGTTTAGTAATTGACGGTTAATAAAATTAGCAATTGGGTTTAAATCATTTGAAATGACATTTCTATTTAACAAAAATGCTTCACACGAAAATACCCCATATCCCGAAAATGGATCTAAAACACTATCCCCTTCAGCAGAAAATTTCTCTATCAACACCTTTAAGTTACTTGAAGGCTTTTTTCCCCAGTACTTGTGCATTTCATACCTATCTCGCTTCTGCTTCTCTATCATTTTATTTCTTACTCATTTGTTTGATTTCACAAAGATCGTCTTAAGTTCGGAGATAATTCTCAAATCTAAACTTCACTATTATACTATTTATTAACAGTTCTGCGTATTCCAAATAGCCACTCAACATTATTTCCGTTAATATAATAAAATAACAATAACTATAGAATTAGCGTTATTTAAACCACTTCGATCCCCAAATGCTTATAAGGTGCTAAAGCAGCATCATTAGCATCGGTTTCGGTAATGATTACATCTACATCGGTAACCGGGCAAACATAATAAGGCTCTACCGTATTTATTTTTTCGAGTGCCGAAAGCGCTATGGTTTTCTGCGCCTGGTTAATTATAATGTTGTTTAACTGGGCATCTTCATAACTAATGGATGTAATGCCCATGCTGTGGTGCAAACTGCAAATCCCCAACATACAGATATCGGCCCTCACTTTCTTAAAAGTATCGATGGTTTCCTGTCCCATAGTGGTAAATGCAGTTTTGTGCAATCTTCCACCGGCAAATATCACTTCTGCACCAGGATGATCTTCTAAAATATTAGCTACCGGAAAGCTGTTGGTAATGATGGTAATCTTTAAATCTTTTGGCAATACCGCGGCAAGTGCAACTACCGAAGTACCACCATCAAAAAATACTACCTGGCCATCTTTCAGAAACTGCAAAGCCTTGTTGGCAATGACTTGCTTATGCTGCTGGTTGTATTTTTCCCTATCCCTGTAGTGCTGTGGTATAGGAGAGCGGGAAATTGCACCGCCGCGAACTGCACGGAGCAGCCCTTGCGAATCGAGCTCTTTAATGTCGCGGCGCACGGTATCCTCTGATACATTCAACAATGCACTTAACCCATCCAGTCTTACCTTACTGTCTTTTTCAAGGGTATCTATGATGATTTGTAGTCGCTCTTCCTTTACCATATTACTGCAATATATTGCAAATATAAAAATTTAAATCAATTAAAATTTGCAATATATTGCAATATTAAATATTTTTGTTGCAAAATACAGCAAACTATGAAAAAGACAATAGGCATTGATATGGATGGCGTTCTCGCCGACATAGAAGATCATATACTTCAGACCTACCAGGCAGAAACAGGCATTTCGCTTACCCGAAACGATATAAAAGGCAAATCGGAGGAAGAACTTTTTCCTGATAGGGCAATGGTAATGAAGATCTGTAATAGAACGGGCTTTTTCAGGAACCTGCCGGTTATGGAAGGTGCTGTTGAAGCCGTAAAAAAACTAATGGAAGACTACGAGATCTATATCGTTTCGGCCGCCATGGAATTTCCCTTATCGCTTTTCGAAAAACACGAATGGCTGGCAGAGCATTTCCCTTTCATCAGCTGGAAGAACATCATCTTATGCGGCGACAAAAGCATTATAGATACTGATTACTTAATTGATGATCATTGCAAAAACCTCGATTTCTGTAAAGGCAAACCTTTAATGTTTACGGCATTCCATAATGTAGAAAAAGATCATCACCAGCGGATTAACCACTGGAACGAGGTACCAGCTCTGCTGAAGCAACTGGAAGAGGAAAACCTGACATTGGCATAATGGCTGTTATCAAAATAAAAAAGGATGTAGCCACTGGCTACACCCTCTATCTAAATTAACGCTCTCAACTATGAAGTTGATATAAGGCTCTCACCCCTTATGCCTACAATATTACTGCAGAAAGATTAAGATTTGATGAAGATTTTAATTTATTGAAAATTTGTTAAAGATTTTTTTTTGGTTAATCACCACCGCAGCCTCCACAACTTCCGCAAGAGCTTCCGCAGGACGAGCCACATGAACCGCCTCCACTCCCGCCATCGCCTCCTGCATAAACAGTGCTACTTCTTTGGTAATTTACCAGAGGGATCAGGCTTGCAGTTAATACCGCCGAACCATACAAAAAATAATCCCAACGCCAATCTTGTTCTTCTTTTATTGCGGGCAAAATGGTTTCTTTATACAGATCGGGCATTGTGCGGCTAAAAAACTGCTGATTGAGTTTATATAGATAATTAACAGCAAAAACAATTAAAAGCGCCAATAAAACTGCCACCTGAAAAACAGGTTTACCCCTCGAAATACCAGTCGCCAATCGGATTAAAGGGAAAATTATCAGCGCCGCGAAAACGATAAAATTCAGGTAAAACAGTTTCGCAAACTGTAAAGATTGATTAAAACACCATCTCAACTGATCTATACTTCTGGCCGTGTTTCTAAAAATCGCCTTCGTTTGCAGCGATTGCAGCAATTGAGGATAAAAAAAACTGCCCCTATTTTTTAAAGTAGTAATTACCTGGAGCTGTTCTCCGGTAAGCCCCTCCTTTTCATCTGAAATACAAATCCGCCGACCTAAATCAACTCTTATCGCGCCAGAATGGATCAGTTCACTTACGGCCCCATTTATGACATCTTCCATTTTATGGCCTTTGAGATAAATAACTTCGAATGGCTTAAGATGGTATACAAATGATTGTTTGTCGAAGCTGTGCGCAATTTCTTTAAACCTGCTTTTTGTATATAAATGAATGATTACATAAGCCGCAAGCCACACCCCAACAAAACACAAAATAAAATTGGGATTATCAATATGAATATAAATTGGCTTGAGCAGGTAATAAAATGGGATGGAGAGTACTATGACTGCAAATATACCAAACAACGCAAAGAAACCAATTTTAACTTTTGCCGGCTCAAGACTCAAGCTATCCAACATTGTATCATAACGCCAAATACTTTCGGGCTGCTGGCCAAAATGATCGGTGTAAAGTTTTCGGGTTTGTTCGGCCGCTTTTTTAAATTGATCAAATTGTGCTTTGTTATGGGTTGATGGAATATGCTGGATGTTTTTACCCAATAAAACACAAAAATCAGCATAAGATTGGCTGAAAATAAGATGTTGGTGCCAAACTACATCAACAATGGCAGAAGGCGAAACCATTACCTCAGAAACAGCTGCCAGATACATAAACTTTTTGTATTCCAAAATGGCTTTTTCGGTAAAGTCTTTTATCCAGCGGTTTTCACTGGCCAACCTAACCGAAAAAGAATAATCGCCCCCTGGATTATCGAGATCAAATTGCAAGACCTTATTCCACAGCGCTTCGTTCATATTCAGTTTACGTTATTTTTCAAACTCCAGCCACTTCCCAATCTTTTTCCAAGGGATGGAAAGCAGCACAAGTAATAATTCAAGGATTATTTCCATATCATAAATATAATACTAAATAAGAATTTAATCAATACAACTATACCAATTCTTTTACCAACCTGCTACGGATCCTGCTCAGCGTTTCCAGGCGCATGCCTAAATAACTGGCAATACAGCGCAACGGGACCTTGGACACATCAAAAGAATTTAACTCCAGAAATTTTTCGTAGCGCCTTTCAGCTGAAGGGATACGGGCCAGGATTGATCGCTCTGAAGCAGCATGGTACTGGAGGGCCAGGATTTTCCGTCCGATTACATTGGTTTCCTGATGACTTGAATACAACTTATTTATAAATGTGCGTGGCATGGGTACCAGTTCAGAATTTTCGAGGGCTTGTAAATATTCAATTGAGGGCTGGATGTTTTCATCAGGATGCTGGATTGCACCGATAAATTCATTACCTAAACTGATCCAGGTGGTGATTTCTTTGCCATCATCTTTGATAAACCCTCTTACCAATCCACTTACCACAAAAAAAACGTCATCATTGTTGTCAATTGGTGAGAGAATGTACTTATTCTTTTTAACGAGGATGGGTTGAAGATTTTTTTCAATTTCCTGAATAAAACCCGGCGTTATCGGGTTTAAACTGCTGAAATAATTCAATACAGCGTTAACTAAAAATACCTTGCGGGATTCGAGCATACAATATAGGGATAGACTTTAGACCCTTAATAATAGCAAATCCAACTGGAACATAAAAATAAAACAGGCTATTGAGACGATTCTGCTGCCAAAAACTTATTATACGGTAGCTTTTTTAATGTTCTGCACCGCAAGCTGATTGATCCAGGTAAATATTTGTAGCTTGGTTTCGTCGTAATTGGCAAAAGATTGCCATACATCGCAAAAGGTTTGCGCCAAAATCGATTTTGCTTTTTCCTCATCGCTAACCTGCCTGATAATTGATCCGTAGATGGCCGCAGCATATTTTTGATAGAGCATTTTGAAAGCACTGGCATCATGAGCCCTTAATCTGCTGAAAAGGAATTCTTGATCGGATAGCCATACTTTGAGATTGGCATCTTGATCTATTACCCGATTAATTGACACATTCATGATAAATTGCTATTATAGACTTAACATGGAGACTATGGATTTGTTTACCCTTGAGCCCATCAATCAAACAACCCAAAAGAGTACACCTAAAAGTGCTAAACTAAAAGTAACACTTTGGCCTTCTGCTCTTTTTGGTAACAAGATAATACCCTACAGAAATTTCGTGCGAACCATAATCGTAGTTGCCCAGTTTATTCAAACTATAATCATATCCATAGCCAAGGCGCAGGTTTTGACGAACAAACAATTCGGTAATAAATCCAATGGCAGCACGATCACGAAGATTATTTTCTAAATTCTGTTTGGGATATATTTTAACGGATGTGCGATACACCGCCCCCAGCCAAAAGCGCTCTTTCACCAGTAAAAATGCATTTAAATCTAAAGAGGTTGGTCCATGGAGGTCATCTTTAATTAAAAAAGTGGGTTTAAATACAAATTCATCACTAAAGGGAAGTGCCAGACCGGAGCTTAAATAAAAATGAGGCTGTACCTTAACATTGAGCAGGTTATAATCAGTAAAAACAGATAAAGATTTGGACAAAAGATTATCTGCGGAGAAACCGATAAAAAATTTCTCGTTAGAATAATGGATGCCGGCACGAATATCGGGCATTACCTGACTAATGCTACCTGTGGGAATACGGTTGTCGCCTTGCTCAATCGGGTCGAGCAAATTTCCGTTCAAGCCGGTCTGAATCACCCCAACCCCTAAGCCAAAAGCGAGGATATTAGTTTCAGTACGATCTAACTTAATGCGGTAGGCGAAATTAGCCGAAGCATTTAGCGAACTTTGTGCACCGATCTTATCTTTAGTGATAATGGCCCCTATGCCCAGGCTTTCATCATTAATGGCTTCATCAGCAGAAACAGACAAGGTTTGCGGCGCACCTTTTACACCTGTCCACTGTGCCCGTGCGAATGCCTGGAGATAAAGTTCTTCCTTATACCCTGTATATGCCGGATTAATGTACATCCCGTTAAAAACATACTGACCAAACTGCGCGTTCTGCTGAGCATGCAATGTTGCACACCAAAAACAGCTAACAACAAAAATGATCTTTTTTAAACTTATCATATTAGCTTAATTGTGTTTACCTGATGATGGTGATATAACCCTTATACTCCAACCAATCGGCATTACCATTTTTCACCTTAACCACATAGAAATAAGTCCCATCACTTAATCCCGGAGCGGTCCAGTCATTTAGGTATTTGTTTGATTGATATACTGTACTCCCCCATCTATTGATTACCGTTACCTCGTTATATTCGAAAGATTGCAGATTTTCGAGATAAAATGTATCGTTTTTCCCATCCCCATTGGGTGTAAATACATTTGGTATCCTTAAACCTGAAATTTCTTTTAAATCGGTTGAAGTGTTGTTTGATAATTTTGGATCATTTTCGGTCGCCGTTACGGTTGCAGTATTGCTAACCATACCGGGCTGCTTAGCCCTTACATGCACTACGAGTTCTGCAAATTTTCCATTGCCTAAGAATGCTATCCCCCACTGGATAGTCCTTGTAACCGGATCATAAGCTGCTTCACCGTCTGTAGGTAGCGCCAGGCTTTCGAAAATGAGGTTATCAGGCAAAACATCCTTCACTTTAACAAGTGTAGCATCATCGGCACCATTGTTCCGCACATCCAGATAATAATCAAAAATCTGGTTACTGAGTACATTTTTGGTTTCCGAGCGTTTGGTGATTGCTACATCGGCTTGAGGAACACTGATCACCTCTACTTCTATCTCATCCGAAAGGTCGGATGTACATCCAAAACTATTGATTGCCGCGACTTTATAAACCCCTGCGGTAGCGGTAATGAGGTTCTGTTTGTTCTGACCAGGCACCAATACGCCATCTTTAAACCAGATGTACGTGGTAGCCCCTCCCGAATTTGCACGCAAAGAAACCGACGATCCTTTTTTGATCGTGATTTTCTGCCGCCCATTGGGTACGGTCTGGCTAAATGCTGTTATAAATGAAAATAACAGAAAAGCCATAAACAGGAAGGTATAAAACCTAAGCCTCATTTATAGATTTACAAATAGGAAAAAATGTGTTACCCGCAATTAAAAAGTAACTGCGCTGGCTGTTCCCGAAATCTGTGCAGGTGTGATGGTTGGTTTTGTTGGTTTGGCTGTTACCGTTACATCATGATCTACCGTTTGCGCGCAATATTTATTACCATTAATTACATAACCCACTTTTAAGCGGTATTTTGTAATACCCACCGTTGGCGAAACTGGTGTATAATCTTTTTGGGTTGCGCCAGTAATTGCAGTTTCAGTTGAACCTACTACAGTATACCATTGATAAGCTAAAGTGGTAATGGTTGGATCTTCCGGATTGGTAATACTTCCAAGCTGTGCGATTGGCGTTTCCACACAAAAATTAGCCGCGGCAAAATCAGGCACCAGTGGTTTAAGCACATAAACCGGGATTTCCTGCATATCCGATTCGCATGAACCTGCCGTGGTAGATTTTGAGCTTAAGTAATAATATCCGTTCTGTAAATTTGCCGCAGCAATTTGATTTCCACTTACTAAAGTAATTACTGTAGATGGTGTAGTGGTAGATGATGCACTAAACCTTACTATCCAATTTGAGCCAGCGGGAGGTGCAGGCAGGGTAAGATCGGAACCTTTGCAAAATAGGTTAACGCCTGTTGTGGTTGGCGTAATTTGCGCCGAAACGCGTAAAAAGTTACAGATCAGCAATAATGCAATTACGAATAAGCTTTTTTTAATGGTACTGTTCATGGGGATGGGGATTTTTAATTTGTTTAATTAATATTGTGATGTTATGGGCACCAACACATGCGGCGCTGGTGGTTTGGGGTTTATTTTAATGGTAAAATTGAGCTGAGTACTGCAGCCATCGGCATTTTTGATGGTGAGGATGCCTGAATGTATACGTGTTGCGGCATCAAAAGGCACCGTAAAAGGAATATTGCCTAAGGGTAAAGCCTGGTTGTTTATTGATGTAAATCCTGCTGTGCTCCAACTAATACTATAAGTTTCCGGACTGTTTACCGGATTGGTATAACTTAATGACGAGCTGGTGAAGCCCGAGCAAATTTCTGGCACTGGCCCTAATGTTAAATTAGGAGGAGATGCTACGGTTAAATTAAAATCGGTAAAATTTGAACAGATAGCTGGTCCGTCTGGAATGGTATACCTGATTATTGTTGAGCCGGCCCCAACGCCTGTTACCTCACCAGTATTAGCGTTTACAGTGGCAACGAGCGGATTAGCACTCGACCAGCTGCCTCCAGCATTTAAATTACTTAGCATAGTAACCGAACCGATACAGATTTTATTCGTACCTGTTGTAACACCTATCACAGCAATTGGCTTAACCTGAATAGCAAGCACTGCCCGGTTAGCGCTCACACAGCCCGTAACCTGATTTACTGCTTCAACATAATAAGTCGTATTTGCGGTAAGTACAGGCGTGGTATAAGTATTACCCGAATGTTTTAAATTACCAGCTGTAACAGCATCATACCAATTATATGTGATACCAGAAAGCGGGTTATCTACAGCAAGGTTTACCGCAGAACCACTACAAGAAACTGCGTTGGTAGCAGAAACCGTTGGCAGTGGATTAACCTTGATGGTTACTTTTACCCTTTCAGAAATGGATGAAATACAGTTGTTACGCCTCGATTCTACGTAATACACATAATCACCAACGGGCAATATACCTAAGCTATAAGTATTACCTGTAAACAAAGGAGTGGTAGTGGTTTTATCTGCATACCACTTATAAGTTGTACAATCTTGCAGATTACTGATAGATAAGATTGTGGCGCGACCAGAACATACGTTAGCACTATAAAGCTGTTGTCCATCAATTAAGGGTATAGGTTTGGGTATTACGTTGGTTACATTATAAATATGAAGTTCGGTCCCAATGGCCAGTAAACCGCCCCAGGAAATTTTTACCCGATCGAAAACAGTTGAAACCGGAAAGGAAACTTCGAATTTTGTCGTGTTTGGAATTGATTTAATGGTTACATTTCCATTGTTAAAAGCACCGCCAGCAAGGGCATCGCCTAAATAGGGCTGAATGGTAAAGCCACTAAACAGACTTAACCCTCCACCGCCATCATAAACTACTTTGATCGAATCGAGCGGTTGCCCCTGCCTGGCAAATATGGCAGTGAGATAAGCCTCATTGGCGGCCTGCAACCCGGTATTAATGGTAGCAAAAGTGGCGTAGGTAGGATCTGCGTCTATCGCTGCGTAAGGATTGCTAATTGAAGCAGTAGCATTTAACAGACCTGCGCCGTTAACTCCGGTTAATACATCGATACCCTTATCGCATTCGATATCCAATGGATTGTCTTCTAAAATATAAGCCCCGTATATTTCGGCTGATGCCCCGACTGAAATAACGGGCGCCGAAAATTTAACATAAACACCATTATACGCCTGAGTGGGGGTTAACGGGATTTCGATAGCACCTGCTCCATTTAATAGCCCTACTGTAGAGGCCGAGTAAAGTGAGGTTCTGGTGGCTACTTTTGTTGCGGTATTTAAACCAATAAAGGTACCTACCTCAATAGTTGCTGCCACTGCCAAAAAAGAAGACGGGATAGATACTTTTACAATCACTGGTGTAGTTGCCGGAAGCAATCTCTTGCCGTTGTGGGTACCATCAGTACTAAACTCCAGGTATTGTGTAATGGAAGAAGCGCCAAGCACATTATTTACAGATAAAGTAGATGCTGTTGCAGGATCCGTATCAACTGACTTCGTATTATTGCTGATAGATACCGAGCCTAGCCCCGCCGGAGCACTTTGTGAATCCTGAAAACTAGCATATACGCGGCTTTGATTCGTACACAATTGTGCATACAAAGGTCCAGAGAGGACCGATAAAAGTCCTAATAATAAGAATAGACAAAAAAACCGCTTCAATTTGTTTGGGAGAGCAAAATTTAGGGTTATCTTTTCGTTACGTAAAAACGGAGGAAACGGTTTTTAAAACGTTCATTTTATTTTTTTTGTAACTGCGACAAAACTAAATAACGCCTTTGTAACCCATGTTAAGAAAGCATGCTGTCACAAATAAAAAGCAAACAAATCAGGAATACTCATACTAAAAATAGATATCCGATAAACTAGTGTCAGTGCCAATAGCGCAAGCTGATTGCCTTTATATAAATAATTTAGCAAATAATACTTGCAGGAGAAAAGAGATATCGTATATTTGCACCCTCTCTGGAAGCTTCCACTCCAGAGTTTAAGAAAGCTTTCCAGCAATGGGAGGCTTTTCTTATTTTAAGCCTATCAAGATCAGACTGGCATTAACCCTTCACACTACCTAATTAATTGACCAACAAAAGAGATAATAAATTAACGAGTTTTGGCGTGATATAAAAATGAAATTAATCTTATTTGCTTTTGAAAATAGTTACAGCTAATGGTGGCAGATCAACCATTATCGAATATTCCTGCCCATTGTAACCTGCTAAGTGAGGCACAATATCACCACGGTTATTAATGCCTCCGCCGTAATATACAATATCGTCGGTATTGAAAATTTCTTTCCACTTGGTTTTAAAAGGTACACCGATTTTATAATTCTCGCGGACTACCGGGGTTAAATTTATGGCAATTACCAAAGTATCTTTTGCTTTTGGCCCTTTGCGCATGTAGGTGAATACCGATTCGTTTGCATTATCGGCATCGAGCCACTGGAAACCTTCGTAACTAAAATTGAAATGATAAAGCGCAGGTTCTTTCCGGTAAAGGAAGTTTAAGGCTTTAACCGTTTCCTGCATCCCTTTATGAGGCGGGTATTGCAACAAATGCCAATCGAGCGATTGGGTAAAGTTCCACTCATTAGTTTGACCGAACTCATTCCCCATAAACAGCAGTTTTGATCCCGGATGGGTAAACATATAACCGTAAAGCGCCCTCAGGTTGGCAAATTTCTGCCAGTCATCTCCAGGCATTTTATACAGCATGGGCGATTTACCGTGTACGACTTCATCATGCGAAAAAGGCAGCATAAAGTTTTCGGTAAAAGCGTAAGTCATGCTAAAACTCAACTGGTGATGGTGGTGTTTCCTGGCAAGGGTATCTACTTTAAAATATTTCAGCGTATCGTTCATCCAGCCCATCATCCATTTCATACCGAAACCCAATCCGCCATTATGTACCGGATGGGTTACCCCCGGATAAGTGCTGCTTTCTTCGGCAATGGTCTGCACGCCTTCAAAATTACCATAAACGGCCACATTCAGGTCTTGTAGAAACTGGATAGCACCAATATTTTCACTTCCACCATATTCATTGGTTGCCGCATCGCCGTCTTCCCTTGAGAAATTAAAGTATAACATAGAAGCCACCGCATCAACCCTGAGTCCATCTGCATGATACTGATCGAACCAGAATATGGCATTGCTGATTAAAAAAGAGCGGACTTCGTTCCTGTCATAGTTGAAAATGTAGGATTTCCAATCAGGATGAAAGCCTTTTTTCATATCGGCGTGTTCGTAGAGATGCGTACCGTCAAACTCATATAAACCATGCCTATCGCCAGGAAAATGAGAAGGAACCCAATCGAGTATCACGGCAATGTTGGCTTTGTGCAGTTCATCGATCAGGTACATTAAATCCTGCGGTGAGCCATAACGCGAGCTTGCACCGAAATAACCTGTAATCTGATATCCCCAACTTGGAAAATAAGGGAATTCCATTACCGGCATTAGTTCTACATGGGTAAACCCCATTTCTTTTACATAAGGCACGAGCCTGCTGGCTACTTCCCTACAGTTTAATACACGCTCAGGGTTGTCAGGATCACGCTCCCAGGAGCCTAGATGGATTTCGTAAACGGATATAGGCTGATCCAGCGCATTTAATTTCGCCCTTTTACTGAGCCAGGTATTATCTTTCCAGGTATAATCGGTATCCCAAACAATACAGGCCGTTTGTGGAGGGTGCTCCCAGCGGCGGGCATAAGGATCGCCTTTTAAATGCTCTGATCCATCAAAACCTTTAACAAAATATTTATAAACCTCGCCTTTGGCAATACCGGGAATAAAACCTTCCCAGATACCCGATTTATCCCAGCGTTTATATAGCGGATGCTGCGCGTCGTTCCAATCGTTAAAATTACCAACTACGCTTACATTTGTGGCATTGGGTGCCCAGACCGAAAAATAAGTTCCGGCGGTGGCTTCAACACTAATTAAATGTGAACCCATTTTCTCGTACAGCCTAAAATGTTTCCCAACCAGAAAAAGATCAATGTCGTAATCGGTAAATAAACTGTGTACCCAAACGGATTTCTTTTTATCGATTTTTGGTAAAACTGCTTTTTTTGCAGGAACTTTTTTTGCTGACATAGATATTTTGGCTAGATAAATGAAGCCCCAAACACTAAACAGCATTTGGGGCTAAATGTTACAGACTTAAGATCTGAATTTCTAAGAAATTTTTATTGCACTTGAAATGCAGGATGTTCTGATCGTCGGTATAAAAATCCTGAACCTCTTTATTATCGATAATGATCTTTTTAACCTGGAATTTTACGCCAATAATATTGCAGACATAAAATTCATAATTAGGTGTATACAAGCCTTCGCTGCGCTGGTTTACCTTAATGGCCTTGCTATCGCCTTTTACAGTAAATTTCTTTTCCAGGTAAATATCCTGTTCGTAGGCAAAGGTATCTCCATGATCTTCGTACATGTACGAATTCACTTCGTAATCGCTATGGTAAATATTCAGCACTACCTCTGTGATCGATTTCTCATCCACATACTGCATTACCGGATATTCGGGTAAAACGGTACCTGCACGCACGAACATCGGCATACTGTCTATCTTTGCATCAACGGTATATTCATTACCACCATCCAGGATTTCGTTGGTCCAGAAATTGTACCATGTTCCTTTTGGAAGGTATACTTTTCTTGATATTGCGCCTTGTTCTAAAACCGGGCAGATCAACAATTTATCACCATAACAGAATTCATCCTGGCGGAAACTGTTACTGATATTTTCCTGCTCTAGCATCACCAATGGCCTTAAAATCGGGAAGCCATAACGGTGGTGCTCCCAAAACACAGAATACAGGTATGGCATTAAACGGTACCTTAACTCGATAAACTTACGGTTAATGTCTTCGAAAAATTCGCCAAAACTCCAGGGTTCACGTTCGGCAGTATCACCTGCAGAGTGTGCACGCATAAAAGGAGAAAATGTACCCAACTGGATCCAGCGGGTAAATAATTCACCATCCGGTTCGCCACTAAAGCCGCCAATATCTGTTCCGCAGAAAGGCACACCAGAAACGGATAGGCGCTGACACTGAATATTACCTATTTTTAAATGTTCCCAGGTAGCAATATTATCACCCGTCCATACGCTGGCATAACGCTGCATACCCGAATAACCCGCCCTTGTAATGGTAAAGGGACGTTTATTGCGCATCAGTTTTTTAAGCCCTTCGTAAGTAGAGCGTACCATCTGCATGCCATAAACATTGTGCGCTTTCCGGTGCGAGCCGCGGTAACCATCATAATTATGACGCACATCGTTAGGGAAAGTACCCGAACCAAATACTGCAGGCTCGTTCATATCGTTCCAGAAACCCGCCACGCCCATATCTACAAGTTCTTTGTAAAGGTTACCCCACCAGCTACGTACCTTAGGGTTGGTAAAATCAGGAAACTGGCAACGGCCTGGCCAAACATGCCCTTCCATATAATAATCGTCGCTGCGGCGACAGAAAAATCTTTTCTCTTTACCTTCTTTAAAAACCCAGTAATCATCATCAACCTTAATTCCGGGGTCGATCATTACAACGGTTTTAAAACCATCATCAGAAAGTTCTTTGATCATCCTCCGTGGATCCGGAAAGTATTTTTTGTTCCAGGTAAAACAGCGGTAACCGTCCATATAATCGATATCCAGGTAAATGGCATCACAAGGAATTTTACGATCTCTGAACTGTTTGGCTATTTCTTTAACCTTGGTTTCAGGATAATAACTCCAACGGCACTGCTGATAACCCAATGTCCATTTTGGCGGCATCGGGTGTGTTCCGGTTAGGGTTGCATAACGTTTAACCACATCCATGATGTGTGGTCCGTGGATATAGTAGTATTGTAACTCGCCACCATCAGCCCAGAAACTGGTTTTATTTACATCCTCGTTCCCAAAATCGAAATACGATTTAAAGGTATTATCGAAAAAGATACCATAAGCAGCCTGATTGTGCAAACCGATATAGAAAGGTATAGTCCTGTATAGTGGATCCTGGTTCCAGCCAAAAGAATAGGCATCAGTATTCCAGTTTTCGAAACGGCGGCCACGCAGGTTAAAATTGCCAGATTTATCACCTAAACCAAAGAAATTTTCTTCAGGATGGCATTTTTTGGTTGCATAAATGTAATAACCGCCAAAATCTACATTTTCTTCCCAGTGCATGGAGTTGGCTTCATCAACCATTACCACATTGGTAATATTATCGGAGAATGAAATATGAAAGTTTGCTTTTTCGATCTTACAGGTTACCGCGTGAGTAGAAATGGTGTAATGATCTTCGTGCTCCTGCATTTTAAAAACAGAAACCTTTTGATCTACTTCTGGTACAGCATAAGAGAAATCATCCAGAAAAACGCCATGTGGCGCAAGGCGTACCCTGATAATATCATCACTTACTACCCTTACCTCTACCCTTGCATCGCCATCTGAAAAATAAAAACGGTTACCTTCTTTCTTTACTTTTTTAACTTCGCCGAGGTATTGTTTAACGATTGGTTTTACCGATATATCAACCGGATTGTTTAAATGCTGTATTTCCTGCTCTTTTTCGATCAGGTCATTTGTTTCATTCGGTTTGTCGTTTTGCGCTTCCATCCTTATTTATTCAATTTTTTAAATTCCATAGCTCTTAAACTGGGATGTGCTTAAGAAAGTACTATAATACAAATATTTTATAAAAGGGATGTAGCTTTTTTATAAAAGATGCATTTAATAGTGTAAGTTTTACACTAACCTAGGTTATTTGAGTAAGATATGGCTGAAACGAATGATAAATTTATTAGAGGTAAGCGTATAAAAAATGTAAATTCAGCACAAGATAAACGATTTATAACCGTTTATCCTATTCAAATTTGTCAATATAAATTATTAAATGTAATTTTAACACAAGATAAACGGACAATAGTCGTTTATCTTATTTAATTTTTACATTATGAATATCCAGACAGCTCTTATAGACAAATCTCATCAACCGATAACCCATCAGCTTTTGGTCGATTTATTAAAAGATTATAAAAGACCAAATGATAAAATACTGGCATTAAAGGCTGATGGATTGATCGAACCCATAAAAAAAGGACTTTATATTGTGGGGAGATCTGTCGGACCGGAGAGGCCTGAAAACGCATTATTGGCTAACCATATACTCGGGCCGAGTTATCTTTCGATGGAGAGCGCGCTATCTCATTACGGGCTCATCCCGGAAAAAGTTTATGCAGTTACCTCAATGACAACAAAGGCAACAAGAAAATTCGAAACTCAAATAGGGCTATTCACCTATACAAACCTTCCTTTGCCATACTATGCTTTCGGCTTGGCCATGATAAACTTTTCCAAAGACCAGAAAGCAATGGTTGCCACCCCGGAAAAAGCCTTATGTGATAAAATTGTCACAACAGCAGGTATTAATTTAAGGAGCATTTCCACAGCAAAAGATTATGTATTCAGGAATCTGCGGATGGAAGAAATTGAAATTGCAAAATTTGATACATCAACTATCAACAGCTGGCTTGAACATGCCCCTAAAAGTAAAAGCCTGGAAATGCTAACTAAAATGATCGAAACAATATGATAAAAGACTGGCTAGATAGCTATCATCCAGCTAACAGAGATGAGGCAAAAGATGCATTAAGGGAAATTATGCAGGAAATTGCTCTTGCCGGACTAAACCGGGCTGGCTTTTTTGAAAAGGCAGCATTTTATGGGGGAACAGCGTTGAGGATATTTTATGGTTTAGACCGTTTTTCAGAAGACCTGGATTTTTCCCTTCTCACTCAAAATCCTGATTTTTCCTTAGAAAAATACCAGGATGCTATTGTAAACGAATTTGCGGCGCTGGGCATGCAGGTATCCATTACTGAAAAAAAGAAAACAATAAAGAATAATATCAATTCAGCATTTTTAAAATCGGAAACCATCTGGAAAGAACTCGTTTTGAAAGAGATTATCCCTCAAAACGGGCTTAAAGAAGTGGCAAACATCAAAATCAAAATCGAGGTAGATATAGAACCGCCACTGGGTTTTGCAACAGAAGAAAAACTATTGTTACAACCCTTTTCGTTTTATGTAAAGTGTCTTTCACTTCCTGATCTTTTTGCTGGAAAAATGCACGCACTTTTATTCCGCAAATGGGGCACCAATGTTAAAGGGCGCGATTGGTACGACATGGAATGGTATATTAAAAAAGGTTATGAACTTAACCTCAATCACTTTCTCCTGCGAGCGATAGATAGTGGCGACTGGAAAAAGGATAAAATGAGTGAAGCAGAATTCAGGGCTTTATTAAGCGAAAAGATTAATCATGTGAAATTAGATTTTGTTAAGGCAGATATCTCACGTTTTATTAAGGATCCTAAAAAACTCGAAATATGGTCAACACAATATTTCCATGACCTGGTTGAAAAACTAAAAATCAGTCAGCGAATTTGAGAAAACAAAACTTAAGTATAAACAATAAATTATAAACATTTTTGTTTATTTTTGATTATGGAAAAATTGATCAGTAAATTTAAAGGAATCCATCCAGGGATTATTTTGGAACGGGAACTTAAAAGGAAAGGATTAAAAAAAGGTCCGTTCGCACTTTCACTGAATGAATATCCACAAACTATAAATGACATTACAAAAGGCAAAAGGGGGATAACAGCCTCTCTTTCGATTAAATTAGACCAGCGTCTTGGTTTGGAAGAAGGCACGATGTTCCTACTCCAGGCCCATTATGAAATACAAAAAGAGAAAGACAAAAAAACTTCAAACGATAAACCTGATTTGTCAATTATTAGACAGATCCTCTTTTGGGACACTGAGTTCGAAAAAATAAACTGGCAAAAACAATATCAGGCGGTTATTAAAAGGGTAATGGAACGGGGAAATGATGATGAAAAAGATGAAATAATCAGATATTATGGAAAAGACAAGGTGGATGAGGTAAGAAACAAATGATTTATCCTAAAAACTTAATTTCGACTAATATTTATTTGCAATGAAATCTTTAGGCTCTTTGCCTAATGCGATCGTCATGCTGAACTTGTTTCAGCATCTTTCCCGCTAGATAGACACTGAAATAAATTCAGGGTGACGACTATAAGTAAAAAAGCCCTTCATACCTCAAGTTATGAAGGGCTTTTAAGCGTTAATAGATTCTTTATGGATTAAAGCTATAAGCTATATAATAAATCGCCCCGGCTGATGGGTTTCCGTAAGAAGTGAAATAATATTTATTCAATACATTCGAGCCGCCCAGTTTAATTACCGATTGTACCGAAGGAATTCTTAAACTAAACTGTGCATCAAGCGAGCTGTATGCTGGTACCTGACCTGAGGCAAAAGAAGAATTCCAGTAGAACTGATCCTGCCAGCGGTATGATACGTTGAAACCAAAGTTTTTGATGATTTCTTTATTGCCAAGTCCAAGGTTGTAACGGATTTTTGGCGTATTAAAGTCGTTAATATAATTAACAGGAAGATCGCCAATCTGGTTATAGGAAACGTTACCGCTAATGGCATATTTACCCACAAGATAATCCAGGCCTAAAGCAGCACCATAAGAGGTTACTTTACCGGCCGCATTTACGGGAACGCCGAATTTCACAAAACTGCCGTTCACATTCTGATATACATCAACAGCAGTAATAAAATCTTTGTAAATGTTGTAATAACCATAAGCATCAATCAATAAATTAGGAAGGATTAAACCTTTGTAGCCTAATTCGTAAGACTGAACGCTTTCCGGACGGACACCTTTGGCATCAAAAGTATATTGTTGTAAAAGTGCCTGATTAGGCGCTCCGCTTGCTGCTGAAGCTAAAAACGCACGGTAACTTACATCTGTAAATGGTTTGTTGCTGTCTAGATGATATTTACTGAACATAATTTCAGGTAAACCACCGATCAGTCTTTGAGACCCGCCACCTACCGAAAGGTCGATATATTGGTTCTGGGTAGTTGGATTACGGTAGCCTGTTTGATAAGAAACCCTGATGTTATTGTTCTTGGCCACAGTGAATACACCTGTTATCCTTGGAGTAAACCTGCCTTCAAAATTCTGGCTTTTATCATAACGGCCGGCAAAAGTAAATTTAACTTTATCGTTAAAAAGTTTTTTACCAATCTGCGCGAAAGCACCATATTCTTTAATGTCGATAGATTCGTTTAAATCGTTAAAAATGGTACCTGCCGAATTTAAATCGTATAAACGATAAGATGCACCTACCTGAAACTCCACTACCTTATTAAAAAGGTTGGTGAAGTTATACATGCCTTCGTAATGATAAAGATTCGATTTATCATCAAATTTAGCGCCGTAAACACTTTTAGAAGGATCAACAGCGTTAATATTGGTCGCACTGATGGTGGTGTTCAAAATTTTATCTTTTGCTACCTCATACTGTGCACTGCCTGGCACAAAACGTCCCTGATCGGCTACACTCCTTGCAAAAGCCTGTGCCTGTGCATCTGTTTGTCCCGCAGCCCTTGCACCTACATAATTACCGATATATTGTGGAAACCAGGTAGTTGATGGTTTAGATACCTCATTGATATAACTTCCCAAAATAGAAGAGATATAAGAATCGCCGGAACGTTCCTGCGTGGTGTAGGCTTTTAAGAAAAAGTCTTCCCCTTTTAGCTCTAACTTATACTGCCCGATGTTAAAATTACGTAGCGAATAACGGTCAGAACCGGTATAAACAGAAGTTCCTGTACCCCAATTGGCCTGACCCACTACCTGAACCGTATTACTGATGTTGTAATATAATGCTCCTGATGCTTTTAACGATTTGGTATCATAATCAACCAGGTTTTCTTCATTATATCCTGTCCTGGAAATATTTTGATCTGGAATCAGGCCTGCTTTTAAACCTACATAAAAAGGGAGGTAATTTTGTACGGTAGAGCGCAAGGCTGCTGGTAAAGTAGCCAAAAAACCCGCCTGTTGCGCTGCATTTGGAATGGCTGCCCCAAAAGCCCCATCTAATGTGGATTTAATATTGGGGATTAAACCACCTGTTGCGGCATTGATACCCGCTATAGTTCCGTTTTGAACACTCAAGGCCACATTACGCATATTCTGGCTCACTTCATCACCGTATACGTTGATACCATCATAGTTGGGATCGCTGTTTCTGTCACCGGATTTCGCCGTTCTGGCTACCCTGTCGAAGTTTGAATAATTATTGCCGAACCAATCTTTGGCCTGTAAAAACGAGAATGCTGCTTTTACCCCAAACTTATTGTTCCACGATCTTGCCACACGTACATCCAGTTGTTTAAACGGCTGTACTTTACTGTCGCCATCGTTAACATGGTTCATACCGGTTTTAAACTGAAAACTATTCCCAGGATATTTAAAAGGATCTTTTGATGTCATTAATAAGGTACCGTTAATTCCGCCAGCACCATAAAGCGCTGAGGAAGCACCTGGCAATAACTCTACATTATCTACATCAAGTTCGGTGATACCCACAATATTACCTACAGAAAAATTCAATCCAGGCGCCTGGTTATCCATTCCGTCAATATATTGATTAAAACGGGTGTTTCCGTTCGAGTTGAATCCACGGGTATTGATTGATTTAAAAGTTAGACTCTGTGTGCTGCTTTCCACGCCTTTCATATTATTTAAGGCATCATAAAATGATGGAGCGGCTATTTCCCTGATTGATGCTGCACTCATACGCTCGATTGAAACCGGCGATTCCAAAATACGTTCTGGCGTACGTGAAGCCGAAACCACCACATCGCCACCTAATACAACAGCAGTTTCAATTTCGAAGTTAATACCTGTAGTACTTCCGGTAATCTGTTGTTCTACTGTACCGTAACCCACATAAGAGGCTACTAAAGTAAAAGGGACTTTTGCCGTTGTGGTAAAACTGAAACTTCCATTGCTGGAAGATGCCGTACCGCCCGACTGGCCCTTGATGGTTAAACTTACGCCCGCAAGGCCTTCTTTTGATTGCTTATCTTTCACGGTTCCGCTCACCGTAATGCTCTGTGCCTGTGCAGCAACATTAATTGCGCACATTAATAATAACACATAGAAGATCTGTGTAAAATTTCTGCTCATAAAAGATTGTTAATTTGGTTATTTGGGTGATTAGTTAATTCGGTTGTTTGTATTATTAGTTATATAAACTTAAATCCTTTTTTTGAATTAAACAAATTATGTTAGCATAATAATATCTATGCAAATTATAATTTTGATTGATATACAGTTTGTTGTATTTTGCAGTGAACATAAACCGTCATTTTGCGCTATCTTAGTAAAAGACATGTTAGCTAACCATTATGAATAAAATTAAGGTCTTATTCTGCGTCATCATTCCGATCGCACTAGCTTTTTTATTTAATACCAAATTAGGTAGTACACCTCCTTTGTTAAAATTCCTTAATCCTTTTATGGGTTTCTGGCAAAATGCAGAAAATAATCACTTTATGTTTAACCATAAAGCGAAAATTAAAGGGGCAATAGATAAAATAGAAATCGTTTTTGATGACCGCATGATCCCTCATATTTTCGCGCAAAACGATCACGATCTTTACCTGGCGCAGGGTTATGTAACGGCCATGCACCGCCTCTGGCAAATGGATTTCCAGACGCGTTTTGCTGCAGGCAGAATTAGTGAAGTGGTGGGCAGTAAAGCCATTGAGGTTGACCGTTACCAACGCAGGATGGGTATGGTGTACGGTGCAGAAAATTCTTTAAAAGGCATGATGGCCGACCCGAAAGCAAAAGAAATGATCCTCGCCTATACCGAAGGGATTAATGCCTATATCAAAACGCTTTCTCATGCCAATTATCCATTAGAATATAAAATACTCGATTTTAAACCCGAAGACTGGACACCTATCAAATGTGCTTTGTTGCTTAAACAGATGTCGGCCGTTTTGGCGATGGGATCAGACGAATTTTACATGACCAACATCCTGAAAAAATTCGGGCCTGAGGTTACCAAAAATCTTTTCCCTGATTATCCTTTCCGCGAGGATCCGATTATTCCGGTAGGCACCAAATGGAATTTCTCCCCTCTACCTATCCCTAAAACACCAGAAAGCTTTACGCAGGCCCAAACGGGAGAAGTAAAAACAAAAGAAAAGGTAGAAGGTATCGGCAGTAATAACTGGGCACTATCCGGGGCTAAAACGGCTTCGGGTTACCCAATTTTGGCAAACGATCCGCATTTAGATTTAACGCTTCCATCAATCTGGTACCAGATACAATTACACGCCCCTGGCGTAAATACCTATGGCGTTTCCCTGCCTGGTGCACCTGGGGTTATTATCGGCTTTAACCAGAAAATTGCCTGGGGAGTAACCAATGTAGCTGCTGATGTACTGGATTTTTATCAGATCAAGTTTAAGGATTCATCACATAACGAATACTGGTACAATAACCAGTGGAAAGCGACAAAAAAACGCCTGGAAACGATCAAAATCCGTGGTGGAAAAGATGAAGTAGATACTGTTTATTATACCCATCATGGTCCCGTGGTTTACTTCCAGAAACCAAAATATGGCAGGGCTGACAATGTACCGGTTGGCGATGCGTTAAGGTGGATTGCCCATGAAGAATCGAATGAGCTGATGACTTTTTATTACCTCAACCGGGGAAAAAATTATAATGATTACCGCAAAGCGTTAACTTTTTACACGGCACCTGCTCAGAATTTTGTTTTTGCCAGTGTGGATAACGATATCGCCATTACCCCAAATGGTAAATTTCCTTTGAAATGGAAAGATCAGGGTAAATTTATTCTTGATGGTACTGATCCGGCTTACGATTGGCAGGGCTGGATCCCAAATGCACAGAACCCAACGGTAAAAAATCCACCACGTGGTTTTGTAAGCTCAGCCAACCAATCTTCTACCGATACCACTTATCCATATTATATCAACTGGGAATTTTCGCCTTACGAACGCGGAAAGAGGATTAACGATCGTTTATCGGCAATGAACAAGGCCACCATGGATAGTATCCGCTTAATGCAGACTGATAATTACAGTATCCTCGCCCAAAACCTGGTTCCGGCATTGTTGCCTTTGTTAAACAATGAGCAGCTGAACGCCACGCAAAAGGAAGCATTGGCTTATGTGGATAAATGGAATAAGCGTTACGATGCACATGAGATTGCAGCCAGTGTATTCGAAATATGGACCAAACGTTTAACTTACGATATATGGGGGGATGAATTTGAGGTAAAAGGAATCCCGATGCGTTATCCATCCAGAGACCGTACGGTAGAAATGATCCTGAAAGAACCGAATGCTACCTGGTACGATAATATCAATACCCCTAAAAAAGAAACACTTACTGATCTGGTAAATGAATCTTTTAAATATAGCTGCGATAGTTTGGAAAGGCGTTTTGGCCCGATCAATAAAGATTGGGCCTGGGCAAATGTAAAACAGAGCAATGTACCGCACCTGGCGAAAATACCGGGGATGGGATCGAAAGTATTGCAGATCGGTGGTGCAAAATCGACCATTAATGCCTTGGGTGAAAGCAATGGTCCTTCGTGGAGAATGGTGATCGAACTTGGTAAAACACCAAAGGGACACGGTGTTTATCCTGGAGGGCAATCGGGTAACCCCGGAAGTAAATTCTATGATAACATGATCGATACCTGGGCAAATGGTAAACTATACGATCTGTTTTATATGCAAAGTCCTGATGATAAATCGGGCACAATTATCTCTCGTTTAAAAATTTCTAAATAAGTAAAATGGTTTTCATCGTTATCGCAATAATCTGTTTTTTCTTACAAATGATCGCCCCCTGGTGGACCATCATTGTAATTTCTTTCGCTACCTGTGGCATCATTGGCAAAACAGGAAAAATAGCCTTTTGGCAATCGTTTCTTGCTATTTTCTTGCTTTGGATCGGCTACGCGCTTTTTAAAAGCCTGCCTAATGATAATGTACTGGCCGGCCGTGTGGCGGTAATGACGGGCATAAAACTTTGGTGGGCACTATTATTGGTTACTGGTATTTTAAGCGGTTTGGTGGCTGGCATCAGTGGTTATTGCGGATACCAGTTCCGTATGGCAATGCTGGCGAAAAAAACTGACGAGAAAATAGCATAATGCTTTGTACTTTTGCAGCGTGAATTTAACAGCTGAGGATATATTTTCTATAAAAAGTGCGGATGAGTTTAATGCGCTCGCCCTGAAGATTTTTAAGTTACAGGCGCAAAACTGTAACGTGTACCGCGAATATATTTTCCACCTGGGGCTTGATGCCGACGAAATAAGCGAAGTATCACAGATTCCATTTCTGCCGATCAGTTTTTTTAAAAGCCATTCGGTATTGAGCAGTACCGCTCCTGTTGAAATCACTTTCAGCAGCTCGGGTACAACGGGCATGGTGCAAAGCAGCCACCATGTAACTGATGTAAAACTGTATGAACAAAGTTATCTGCAGGCCTTTACCGAGTTTTATGGGGATGTTACCGAATACTGCTTTTTAGCGCTGCTTCCTTCCTATCAGCAACGTTCAGGTTCATCTTTAATCTATATGGTGAACGATCTGATCGAAAAAAGTGAACATCCGCAAAGTGGCTACTTTTTATACAACCACGATGAACTGTTGCAAACCCTGCTCGATCTGCAATCGAAAAAACAGAAAACTGTTTTAATTGGTGTTACTTATGCCCTGCTTGATTTCATTGAAAATTTCGATATCGATTTCCCTGAACTGATTGTAATGGAAACCGGCGGCATGAAAGGCAAACGCAAAGAAATGGTGCGCGAAGAACTGCATGAACAGTTAACAAAAGGATTTGGCGTAAAAACCATCCACAGTGAATACGGGATGACGGAATTACTTTCTCAGGCTTATTCTTTAGGTGAAGGCATTTTCAATTGTCCTAACTGGATGAAGGTGCTGATCCGTGATACCAATGATCCACTGAGTCTGATCCCAAATGGCAAAACCGGAGGCATCAACGTAATCGATCTGGCCAATATCAATTCTTGCTCATTTATCGCTACACAGGATCTGGGCAGGATCAATCCTGATCAAAGTTTTGAAGTACTGGGCCGGTTTGACAATGCGGATATAAGGGGGTGTAACCTTTTGGTGCAGTAATTAATTTACTTTATCCGAGCAACTGGCGCAGATACCGGTAGCAATCAGGTTTAAATGTTCTACTTTAAAACCTGCAGGAACTTTTAAGGCCGGGATTTTAACCGTATCCAGACAGTAAATCTTATGGCAGTTATCACAATTAAAATGCACATGTTCATCATGATGATCGTGCGCACTGCAACCATCCGAACAGATGGCATAATTGGCAGTTCCCTGCTGATCTAAAACCTTGTGGATAATTCCTTTTTCCTCAAAAGCCTGTAATACGCGGTATAAAGTAACACGGTCGGCATCTTTGCCCATTACCTGCTCTAAATACGGCTGCGAGGTTGCAGAATCTCTCCCACTCAAAATTTCCAGCACCTGTAAACGTGGCGCGGTCCTTTTTAACCCGTTTTTAACCAAAAGTTTTTCGAAACGCTCTGTTTTATTTTCCATAGCAATACAAAAATAAGCAATTAATTAATGAGTTTTGCATTTTTGATGCTGATTGGCGGGGCATAACTCGCATCCTTCTGTTCCAGTTTTAAAATCCCTTTCACGTGGATCGGTTTTTCGCTATAAGCTATAGCACTTTCCATTTCGATCATGATCATCACCGGAACACCGTTCTGTCCACAAAAATAACACTGGTTGATAGGTAGCGTGGCCAGTAAGAACTTCTGTTGCTTCTGTCCGCTTTTTATTGGGATGAGGTAACCTCTGAGGTCAAACTCTCGGTTCTCAAAACGTTTGATCGATTCAGAAAAAAGCGGCAAAAGTTCATTCTTATCGGTTAGCTCAAATTTTACCGAACCGATTACATCCCAGTTTAGAGACCGAAGCTGATCGCTGGGATTGTGTTTCTGTGTCTGTGCTAAAGCAGCACTTCCCCATAACAAAAGAAATACAAAATATAGTTTTTTCATTTTTTCCCGGCATCTAAAAGAAAAAAGGTAGACCGGCTATCACCAGAATCATTGATAACCAATTTTCCTTTAAGGATAATAGGTTCTTCCGTCCAGGTAACCGGCTTTAATGTCTTAACCTCTATCATCGAGGGGATATCACCCGTACCGCAGTAAGGACAGGAAGCAACGGGCACAATTGAAAACATAAACTCAGTAAAACTATTGCCCACCTTAGTGGGAATAATAAAACCGGGCAGCTCAATAATCTTGTTATTAATTGCTTTTAATGCCGGCGGAAAAACAGCCTGCCAAACCAGAGGTTTTACCTGTTTATCGTATTTCAGGCCGATCAGGTTCCAGGTTGGCGTACGCATATCAGTATGTACATTTACCTGTGCAATAGCCGAAAAAGAAACCAGGATCAATAAAACCGTTAAATGTTTTTTCATTACAACTGTTTTGCATTTAAAAGAAAAAATTCGCTCCGGTCATCGCCCGAATCATTAATGATGAATATTCCTTTTAGTTTGACTGGTTTTTCGGTAATGGGAATAGAAGTCATCATTTTTACCTGGATCATTGCAGGAATATCGCCCGAACCACAATAAGGACAGGAGGCGATGGGTACAATGGAGAACATAAACTCGCTGAATTTAGCACCTACTTTGGTGGGAATGATATAACCCGGCAGCTCGATTACCTTATTGTTTAAAGCCTTTAAAGCAGGCGGAAAAACACTCCCCCATTTGCCCGGTGCAAGTTCGGCATCATACCTCAGCCCGATAATAGTCCAAGTTGGCGTGCGCATGTCGGTATGAACCCGAACCTGCGCCGCCATTACCTGGAAACCTAAACATAAAAAAACTAACAAACCTAATTTCTTCATCACTTAGCGGTCTTTCGTTAATGTTGCCGCAATATCAACCTTATAAATCTGCATGGCCGGAATTAGCGAGGCTAAACTGCCGATATATAAACCAGTCCAGATTAAATATACTTCTTGCGGAACGGCAGTCATTCCGGTTAGTTTTGCCTGCGAGGATTGTTGATAAGCGCCGATTACTTCGAGTGCAATATGTCCGATCAATAAACCCAAACAGGCCCCGATCAGTGTAACCAGGATGCCTTCAAACATCACCAGAAAAAACAGTTTCGATTTGGATGCACCCAGGCAGCGCATCACCGCAAGATCATATTTCCGCTCTTTCATGGCATTATACAGGCTGATGAAAATACTTAGTGCCGCTATGGCCATGATAAACACCGCGAACCATTGCAGGGTATCAATCCCAACGCCAATCAGTGAAAAAAGCCTGGCGCTTTCCATCGCCGGTGAAGCCGCCTGCATGTTGGTACTTTGGTTCACCATTCTTGGAAAGAGGATAACCGACATCGGCGATTTATACTGGATCAATAAGGCCGTAATCTGTTTATCGTTAATTTCCTTGGTTTCCGCTGCCGGAGAATGATGGCTCTCCTCATGCTTTTCTTCATGCATTTTGTACACGCTGCCAATATTGGTCAGGATCAGGTTATCGGTAATATTGCCCTGTGGCTTTAAAATGCCCTTTACCAAATAGGCGTGCTGCTTATGGATATCGCCATTGCCCGATAATCCGTGCGCACCAAAAAACGAATCGCCAATTTTTAGTTTCGATTCAGTGGCCACTGTACCGCCGATGGTTACTTCTAAATCCTTTCGCCAGAAATCCCCCTTCTGAACAGCTAAACCATAAAGGTGGCTGAAAGTGCTATCGGTGCCCACAATACGGTAACCATTATAATTATCGCCCAGGGCCAATGGAACGGCGCGTTTAACCATTGGGTGATGTGCCAACTGGTAGGCATCTTTAGCCGGAATGTTTCCTGTTGGGTAATCGATGTGGTAAATACTGCTTAATATCAACTGTAACGGACTTCCCTTAGCGCCAACAACGAGATCGATATCCTTCGCATTTTTTTCGAGCTTATTACCAATCTGATTCGAGGCGAGAAAAAGAATGGATAAGATGCCAACCCCAAAAGCAACCAGAATTATGTTCAGGATGGTGGTCAGTTTATTCCTGACGAGGTTTTTGCTGCTGATTTTAAAAATATTCATTAGAGTAGATAGGTTTTAGCAATATGGTCCCGAACCCTTTGATCATGCGTCGCAATGATCAGTGCAGCGCCGTTATCCTTCGCCTGGCTGGTCAACATCTTAATTACCTGCGCAGCATTTTCATCATCCAAACTCGAGGTAGGTTCATCAGCAATCAGCAGATCTGGTTTATTCACCAATGCCCGCGCTACCGAAACCCTTTGCAACTGCCCCTGGCTCAGTTCATCCGGATACCTTTTGGCTAATTCTATAATGCCAAGCTCTTTTAAAAGTAAAAGATTGCGTTCTCCATCGATCGGTAAACCAGCCATTACCGCGGCAAGCTCCAGGTTATCAAGTACATTAAGCGAGCGGATAAGGTGGGGCCTTTGAAAAATGATACCAATATGCCTTCCCCTAAAACGGTCCATATTTCTTGCCGTTAACTGATAGAGATCGGTATCGTTGATCAACACTTCGCCCAGCGTAGGTTTTAATAAACCAGAAATAATATTCAATAAGGTACTCTTGCCACTGCCCGATGAGCCCAGTAAAAGCCATTGTTCCATATCTGCAATTTCCCAATCGGGAAATTTTATTCTTCTTCCCTGCTCATAAAGATGAGACAATGATTTGATGTTAATCATGAGGCATCATCTTTTGCATTTTTTTTACCACAATATTTTTGATGGCATAACGCCTGTAAATTTCTATACCATCGTTTGTGCCGTGCTTACAGGCCGGATTCAGCATCGTGATGAACAGCAAAGCTGGAATAAAAAGGATTTTATAATTTTTAGACATAAGGCTATTTTTAGTGTTGATGGTCTATCGGGCAGGATTTGAGCATCCGCAGGTTGATGAAATGTGCAGCAGCAATGGTAAAGCCACCTAGTGGGATCAAAACAGGCTCCAACAGCTCAATCCCGGAGAAGTGCCCCATTGCAATACAGGCAAAACCTGCGATAAGCACTAAAATTGGTAAAATACGATGGTGCTGTTTCCGGTAAGCCGAACTGAGGCTCCATATCCCAATGATCAATGAAACTACTATCATCGCAATTTCAACCGCTTCGTTGGCCAGAAAATCCATACCCCACATTGGCAATACAGTAATAAAAAATGGTAGGGCAGCGCAGTGTATGGCACAAAGTGTTGAGGCGGTAATACCGATCCGGTCGAGGTTGATTTTGTAGCTCCGTAATTTCATTAAAAATAAATTTAGTCCACAAATATAAAAGCAATATGGTTGCATTTAAAATATTCAGCACTATATTTGCAACATAATTGCATTAACATGATAAAAAAATTACCGGTAACCGTATTAAGCGGTTTCCTGGGCAGTGGTAAAACCACTTTGCTAAACGCTATCTTAAAGAATAAAAAGAACTTAAAAGTAGCTGTAATTGTGAACGATATGAGCGAGGTAAACATTGATGCCTCCTTAATTAAAAACGAGCACAGCCTATCGAAAACAGAAGAAAAACTGGTTGAAATGAGTAATGGCTGCATCTGCTGTACGCTGCGTGAAGACCTAATGATCGAAGTGGAAAAACTGGCAAAAGAAAACCGTTTTGATTACCTGCTGATTGAAAGTACCGGCATATCGGAACCGGTCCCTGTTGCACAGACTTTTTCTTTTATTGATGAAACATCGGGCATTGACCTTAGCCGGTTTAGCCAGCTGGACACCATGGTAACCGTGGTAGATGCCTATAACTTTTATCAGGATTTTGGCTCAGCAGAAAAACTGGCTGATAGGAATATGGTTGATGATGCCGCAGACAGGCGCACGATTGTAAACCTGCTTACCGATCAGATCGAATTTGCCAATGTGATTTTATTGAACAAAACCGACCTGGTAAGTGATAGTGACATTAAAGTACTGAGGGCATTAATTTCCAAATTAAACCCGGATGCAAAAATTTATGAAACACTTTTTGGAGAAATAGATCCTGCCCTTATTTTAAATACAGGACTGTTCGATTTTGAATCGGCATCAGAAGGTGCAGGCTGGAAAAAAGAACTGGAAGAGGTTCATCAGCCCGAAACTGAAGAATACGGCATCAGTTCTATGGTATTCCGCTCCAAAAAACCCTTTCACCCCGAAAGGTTATGGCATTACATTAATAAAGAATTCCCGCAAAACGTAATCCGCTCAAAAGGCATATTTTACCTGGCAGCTATGCCAGAGCAGGCCATTAACTTTTCGCAGGCAGGTGGCTCTTTACGTATCGATCCTGCCGGTGTTTGGTGGGCAAGTATGAACCTGCAGGAACGGGAACAATACAGCTATTATTTGGAGAACAGAGTAGCAATACATGCTGATTGGGACAATGATTTCGGTGACCGTAAAAATGAGCTGGTTTTTATCGGTCAGGAAATGGACGCTGAAGAATTAAAAAAATCGCTAACCACATGTTTATTAACGGATAGTGAAATTATGAATTATAAAACTGGAAAAGGTTTTAAAAACCCGTTCGAGCGTGTAATCTTCCAGGATTAATGGAAAATAGTCGACGAAATAAATAAAATGGTAGTTTTTCTACTACATTATTTGCATTTATTTTGTTTAAATTTGATTTCCCAAACAACTATACTTACTATGACATCGCCCAAGGAATTATCTGTGGTTTCAACCTGTCCATCCTGTCCAAAATGCAAAAATTTTGAGACCTACAGGGTGCCGAGAGGTTTTATATTCAAAACACTCATGCCATGGGTTTCCATCAAGCGGTATAAATGTTATAAATGTTTTAATAAATTTTACGTATTTAAATAGTCCCGTCTAGTACTAATCATTTAAGCCACCCTAAAAAGTGGCTTTTTTGGTATCATACCTGGTAGCATCAAACTAATATCATTTAAGTGCAGCATGCTGCAGCTTTTTAAACACATATTCTTTATAACTTGCGCTAATAGGAAGCTCTTTGCTCCCAATTTCCACATCATAGGCTGTAAAAGCAGTTACTTTTTTCAGGTTAACAATAAATGAGCGGTGAATACGCAAAAATACAGTTTCCCCTAACTCCGTTTCCAGATCGCCGATTTTGTATTTAGCAGTGATTTTTTTATCTGTGCAGTGAATGACAATATAATCCTTTGAACTATCGGAAGATTAACCACCGCTACATTGGTTTACCGTTTTAACCGGAAGAAAGATGAAAAGGACAGGTTGCCGGATCAGGAGTAAATCAAAAACAAATAAATTAAACTTAAAATAAAAGCTTTTAGATCCTATATCATAGTGGGAAAGGTTTTTTTTGAAAGAAAGCCAACTATATATCCTTTATATAGAAAAATTTATCAAAAACTGTTAATTTTGACATACAGGATAAATCTTAAAATAGAAATGCCAAGTTTGAATATAATATCGAAGCGATTAGAACACTTGTCTGAAATCCCGGATAAAAAGGAAACAATATTTCTAAACGATATCCGTAAAGAATTCCGGCAGGATCTCCAGCATTTTATTTTTGGAGAAACCCTGATGATTAAAGAGGGAAAACCTGTTATCGGGAAAAACCTTTATAGAAACTGGCTTCTTAAAATTAAGACCAAAGGGTTTGATTATGATATTAAGTTTCTTTAATGGAGATTTCAGTAATCAATTTATTTCCTTCCGGGTAACATTGTTAAAAATTTCGTGCATTTTATTTCTAAGATCGATTCCACTTTGAATATTCAAAACAGTGAAAGCCAGTACAAAGGGAAAAATGAAATATTTAAAACCAAATAACATTACAATAAGCATTAAAATGCCCATTATTACTCCAAATACAGATAGCGAAAATTGAAACTTTAAACTTTACTTTTTGCTGACGCTGTTAATTTCGAAACTTCCATGATTTACCCTGCCCCAATCAGACTGTTTAGTAATATATGGACCGCCATGCCATCTTTCTCCAAACAAGATTTTTTTCTACGTTCGGTCCGCAACTTCATAATCCAGTTTTCTTAATTCCTGGATATACGTTTCATTAGAATTTCTTCCGGAATATCAACTTCCCGTTCTATTTTAAATTCAAGCCCAATGAAAAAACCTTCTATTTTTATTTTCATTGGGCTTGTAAATTTATTCTGCAATTAAAAGAAAGTAGTTTTTCTTTCCTTTTTGTACCACGATGAATTTATCGTTGATTAGATGATCTGCATTAAAGATCTGCGCCATTTCAGCTACCTTTTCCTTATTTACAGAAACACCCCCACCTTGAATAGTCTTCTTAGCCTCTCCCTTTGATGGAAAAATGGCCGATTTTTCTGCTAACAAGCTTGCTGCATCAATTCCAGCTCCAAGCTCTTCAATCAGAATCTTATATTGAGGAATCCCATCAAATATATCTAATACGGCTTTATCTGATAAACCCCTTAAAAATTCAAGAGATCCGTTTCCGAACAAAAACTCAGAAGTTTTAATAGCGGTTTCGAAGGCTTCTGCCGAGTGCGTTTTGATGGTGATATCCTCAGCCAAAGCTTTTTGAAGAATACGCAGGTGTGGTGCAACATCGTGTTCTTTTTCCAAAGCCTCAATCTCTTCTTTAGTTTTTAGCGTAAAAATACGGATCCATTTTTTCACATCATCATCTGATGCATTTAACCAGAACTGGTAAAATTTATATGGTGAAGTTTTCTCAGGATCCAACCAAACGGCGCCACTCTCGGTTTTACCGAATTTGGTTCCATCTGCTTTTTTGATCAGCTGCGTGGTAATCGCATAAGCTGTTCCGGCATCTTTCCTTCTGATTAGCTCTGTACCTGTAACAATGTTTCCCCATTGATCGGAACCACCCATCTGCACTAAACAGTTTTCATTTTTCCATAAATGGTAAAAATCGTATCCTTGAATCAACTGGTAACAGAATTCGGTAAACGACAAACCAGAATCGCCTTCCAAACGTCTTTTAACGCTGTCTTTCGCCATCATGTAGTTTACGGTAATGTGTTTACCTACATCCCTGATAAAGGTAAAAAGGTTCATATCCTTAAACCAATCCGCATTATTAACCATTACCGCTCCATTTCCACCTTCTTCAAATTTCAGGAATTTAGCCAACTGCTTTTTCATTCCTTTTAGGTTATGCTCGATCATTTCGGGCGTTTGAAGATTACGTTCATCAGATTTTCCCGACGGATCGCCCACCATACCTGTAGCTCCACCCACCAAAGCAAATGGCTTGTGACCTGCATTTTGAAAATGGATCAGCGTCATGATCTGCGTTAAGTGACCAACATGCAATGAATCTGCAGTAGGGTCAAAACCGATATAACCAGATGTCATACCCTCGTTTAACTTTTCCTCAGTATTCGGCATAATATCATGCAGCATGCCACGCCATCTTAACTCTTCAACAAAATTCGTCATTGTACAAACACTTTAATAATGTGCGTGCAAAGATAAAATTTTAGCTTAGTTTAAAGCAAATTAGTTGGATTTGTAAACCAGTTCTTAAAATCAGTCATTGCCGCATTAAAATCGTGATGGCCAATGAGGCAGTTGAGGTTTGAACTGCTTCTGATCGACTGATTGGGTACTCCTTCGCCATCCAACCAGTTATCGCATAGTTTTTTGATCAGTGCTACCTCCTCATCTTTTACCGCATCCATATCCATACTGTTGAGTTTCACATAATCTTCTTTATTGATGCCAGCAGGCAGGTCCCAGTATTTACCGGCAGCATCGTCAACCAATATCGGTCTTAGTGCCGGATTCATACGTATAAAATCTACCGGTTTTCCTGGCATATCAGGATTCAGGATCATGTAGGCCACAAAAGCCGCAGTATCAGGCGGATCGTTTAAAATACTCGTCCCCATTTTCTGGATATCCCTGATCAGTCCCGGAGCTTCTTGTTTTGCTTTAAGTTCATCATATTTTACCGGGGTTTCTTCATCATACTGCAGTTGCGAAACTGTACCGGTACCAATAGAAAGCACCTGTACATGCTCAATGCCGCTGCGCATCCTGTTACAAATGGCCTCTGTTACAGCAACAAGTACCGGATTATTATTGCCCGTAACCCCTCCATCCCAATAATATTTCGGTTTATTGTTGACCAGAAAAGTAGCGGGTTCATTAAAATAGTTTACGGGTGCGGTACTGGAAGCATGCACGGCATCAACCAAACTCACCATACAATCAGACGGTGCTGCAGCCTGTGGAGACAGGTTTTTAAGTTTGCGTTCGATAACAGAAGTGGAGGCCATACTATCACAATCTGACCTGAAAAGTTCGGCCCTATTTCGGTAATAATCGTATCCAACGATCAGAAACTGTGTCTTGCTTTCATTATCCAAAGCAATATGCGCCGGGATATCCGTCAAGTCAATTTGCGCAATGCCTGGTAAAATTTCCTTTAGCGCCAGGTGTTTGCGTTTGGTAGCATATTTGGCACCGATTTTAAATATTCTTGCGACACTCGCCAGTAAACTTTTTTCGAAGAAGCTCAGTTTTGAAAAAACCTTGTTCCGCAGTTTTTCATCTTCAAATATTTTTTCTATTTCAGAAAGTTTAAGGTTTTCTGCCATGGCTGCTGCCACTAAACTACCACCACTGTTGGCAGATACCAGATCGAACTTTGCCAAAACTTCGTGACCAGTGGGATCGGGATTATTAAAGGTTTCGGCAAAGAGTTTGCGCAGGCATTTCACCTGGATGAGCGCCCAGGAACCACCGCCATCGAGCGATAATATCCTGTAAGTTTTAGCATTAGGCATGATGCGTGGGATTAGGAATACTTAAAGCTATGCATAATTAAGCGGCTAAACAATAAAGATTTATGGTCAATATTTATAATTCTGGTTTTACAACCTGCAATAAAACATTACCTTGCAGCATGAATTTTTTATCCCATTATTATTTCGATAGGGCAAATATTGATGCCAATGTGGTAATGGGAACTGTTTTGCCTGATCTGATCAAAAACGCAGCAAAGGAGGCGAATTTATATCCCCAAAAGAATGAATTCCTGTTTAAGGGAAATCTGGATGAAGAAGGCCTGCTAAGTGGCTGGAAAAGACATTTAGCGGTAGATCTGTATTTCCACTCTTCCGATTTCTTTCTGGAAAAGACTACCGAACTTAAACAGCTTGTTAAGCCCATTGTAGAAAACACTGCTGTAAGGCCTTCATTCCTTGCCCATATTGGTTTAGAACTTTTGCTTGATCATTTATTGATCGAACATAACCTTATTCAGGTACATCACTTTTACGATAAGCTCAATGCCGTAAAAAAAGAATCTTTAAGTGATTTTCTGGAACATTGTAACCTGAAAAATCCGCAAGTATTTTTTAACTTTCTGGAGAAATTCATCAGCAGTAAATACCTCTTAAGCTATCAGCAACTCGAAAACATCAGTTATGCGCTGAACAGGATATGCATGCGCCTTTGGCCCCAAACACTAAACGAAATACAGCTGCAACAACTTACTTTCGAACTTGGGATTTTTAAAGCGGTTTTACAAAAAGATTTTATGGATGTTTTCAAGGAAATTGAGGGGAAGATAAACCTGTAAGAGAAATCGTCATTTCAACTAGAACGTAGTGGAATGAAGAAACCTAAAAAAAGTCGCCATATCGAGGCACTAAGCAATCTTAAAACAATTGCTATAATCAAGGGCCGCAGATTGCTTGGTCGGCTGAAAAAGTCTTTTCGCAGTGAAGATTTCTCGCAAACTACATAAAAATGCTAAACAGAACGTTTTTTTTTGTTTTCCACACCATAAAACCCTTTCATCCTTTTTTTATATTTGTAAATGCCCCAAATTGCAATAAAAGAAGAAATGGACACCCTTGTGGCCGAATTAAACCAGCACAATTATAATTATTACGTGCTGGCTATGCCCACTATTGGCGATTATGAGTTTGATAAAAAATTAAAACATTTAGCCGAGCTGGAGAAAGCAAACCCTGATTTTGCAGATCCCAATTCGCCTACCCAGCGTGTAGGTGGCGATATCACCAAAAACTTCATCACCGTAAACCATAAATACCCCATGTTATCCTTGGGGAATACCTATAATGAGCAAGATCTCCGTGACTTTGACGAACGTATCCGTAAAGCTATTGGTGATAATTTTGAATATGTATGTGAGCTTAAATTTGATGGTTTATCCATTAGCCTGACCTACGAAAACGGTAAACTTTTGCGTGCGGTTACCCGTGGCGATGGTACCAAAGGCGATGATGTAACCAATAATGTAAAAACCATCCATACCATTCCCCACCAGATTAAATCGAGCGTTGCGCCTGAACATTTCGAAATTCGTGGAGAGATTTTTATGCATAAGGCGGCTTTCTTACGTTTAAATGCTGCCAGAGAAGAATTGGGTGAAATTCCTTACGCAAATCCGCGGAACTTTGCCTCTGGAACCATTAAAATGCAGGATAGTAAGGAAGTGGCTAAACGACCTTTAGACGGCTTCATCTATTTCCTTTATACAGATAAAAATGAATTCAAAACCCATTGGGAAAGTTTAAATGCAGTAAAAGAGTGGGGTTTCCACGTTTGCGAACACAACAGACTGGTTTCCAATATAGATGCCGTTTTGGAATTTATCCACCATTGGGAAAATGAGCGTTTTAAGCTCAGTTACGATATTGATGGTATTGTTATTAAAGTTAACAATTACTCGCAGCAGCAAGAGCTTGGTTTTACCTCTAAATCACCTCGTTGGGCAATCTCTTATAAATATAAAGCTGCAGAGGTTGAAACTGTTTTGGAAAAAGTTACCTACCAGGTTGGCAGAACGGGTGCTGTTACCCCTGTAGCCAATTTAAAACCTGTTTTACTTGCCGGAACGACCGTTAAACGTGCCACTTTACATAATGCCAACGAAATTGACCGTTTAGATTTACACGAAGGGGATACCGTTTATGTAGAAAAAGGAGGCGAAATTATCCCCAAAATCATCAAGGTAAATTTAGATAAACGTTTCGCAGGGGCAGCAAAAGTACATTACCTGCATAACTGCCCTGAATGTGGAACGGAACTGATCAGAAAAGAAGGTGAAGCGGTACACTACTGTCCAAACGATGAGGGCTGTCCACCGCAGATTGTTGGGAAAATACAGCACTTTATTTCTCGCAAAGCGATGAATATTGATGGACTTGGCGACGAAACCATCGAAACATTTTACAAGCACGGTTTGGTAAACCATATCAGCGATTTATATACGCTATATCAAAAATCAGATCAGCTTAAAACATTAGACCGTTTCGGAGAACGTTCAATTGAAAATATGCTTGCCGGGATTGAAAAGTCGAAAGAAATGCCTTTTGAGAAAGTGCTTTTTGGTTTGGGAATCCGCTACGTTGGCGAAACTGTCGCCAGAAAAACAGCCGCCGGAGTAATGAATATCGACAATCTTGCTAAAGCTACCGTAGAAGAATTGATTTCAATTGATGAAATCGGACAGCGCATTGCAGAGAGCATTGTTGAGTATTTTGGAAAAGAAGAGCACTTAAAGCAGGTGGAATTATTAAAATTAGCAGGATTACAGTTCGAAATTGAAGAAAAGGTAATTACGCTTGATAGTGACAGACTTATTGGAAAAACATTCGTAATTTCGGGCGTTTTTGAGAACTATAGCCGCGATGAGCTAAAAGACTTGATTGAGGCCAATGGAGGCAAGATGCTGAGCGGTATATCGGGTAAATTAAATTACCTGGTGGCGGGCGATAACATGGGGCCTTCAAAACTGGAAAAAGCGAATAAACTAAACGTCCCGATGATCAGCGATGCTGAGCTATTGGAAATGATAAAATAAAGTGAGAGAAGGGTTGAATTAGTGAATGATAAAATGCAGCAGACGTTCTATCATTCACTAATCAAAATTCAATAATTATAAATTAAAAATGAACAAATTTCAGGGTACTGGTGTAGCATTGGTTACGCCTTTCAACACAGATGGATCAGTTGATTATAATGGCTTAAAAAACCTGATTAATCATTTGGTAGACGGAGGGATAAATTACCTCGTTTCTTTAGGTACAACCGGCGAAACCGCTACAATGACCAAGGACGAGAAGAAGAAGGTGTGGGCCTATACTGCTGAAATTAATAACAACAGATTACCATTGGTTGCCGGAATTGGTGGAAACGATACTTTAGCAGTTGCTGAAGACATTAAATCATTCGATACTACCGGTTATAGTGCAATTTTATCCGTTAGTCCGTATTACAATAAACCTACACAGGAAGGCATTTACCAGCACTATAAGTATTTAGCTGAAGTTTCCCCTTTGGACCTCATTTTATACAACGTGCCAGGCCGTACAGGAAGTAATATGAGTCCGGAAACAACCTGCAGATTGGCGCATGATTTTAAAAACATCATTGCAACAAAAGAAGCTTCAGGAAGTTTCGACCAGTTTAACCAGATTATGAGAGATAAACCTAAAGATTTCCTTTTAATCTCTGGCGATGATCCGGTTACCTTACCCATGATTGCCTTGGGCGCTGCTGGTATTATCTCGGTAATTGGAAATGCATTGCCTAAACAATTTACCGATATGGTTAATCTGTGCCTGGCAGGAGATTATAAAGCAGCTTTGCCTGCACACTTAAGTTTGGTAGAATTTACCCGTTTGGCTTTTGCAGAAGGTAATCCTGCCGGCGTTAAAGCTGCACTTAAACACATTGGCATTTGCGGTGATACTGTTCGACTACCATTAGTTAAAGCTTCATCGTCTTTAGAGAAGCTTATTATTGCCGAAGTTGAAAAACTAAGTGTAGTAGCTTAAGATATCTTTCAATAATAATATTCGGGAACAGACTGTTTGATTTTGCTAAAAGCGCAAAAGATAGCAGTCTGTTTTTTTATGTGTAAATAAAAAAATAGAAAACAAACTCATCATCAGCACATTAGAACTAAAAACAAAAAATTTAGTTTGATTGAAGTTTTAGTGTCGTTCAGGGCATTATTATTGAATTGCGTTTCTACACACACAAATAAACACACAATGAGAAATTTAATTTTGATTGGCCTGGCATTGGTTATGCTAATCTGTAGGGCCTTTGTTGGCTTCGACCCTAATTTTACAATGGGCATGTCGGAATCTGATTTTAAAAAGAAAAACAAGCCAGAGCTGGTTGCTGCTAATGAAGGTGGAACCAGAATTTACAGTACCTATCATGCCGCTACGGATTTCAAATTTTTCTTCTTCCGCAACGAAAAACTTGTACGGTTCGAAAAAGGGAAAAATGCAGATGATTATCAGTGATTGAAATACTAGCAAAGAAGGCTTCGAATGATTTTCAAAGCCCTTCTCTATCTTTTTAGGCAATTAATTTATTCCTTCTTTCCACTAAAAGGTTATCCTGCCATACACCTTTCGCTTTCCCTATCTTTTCGCGGTACCCTACTACTCTGAAGCCAGCTTTTTCATGGATTTTTAATAATGCAGAATTCTGCAGAAAAATACCTGCTTGAAGCATCCAGATGCCCTTTTTATCACTTTCTGTAATTAACGCATTTAATAAAGATGAACCTATACCCTGCCCTTTATATCCCGATTTAACGTAAACTTCGATTTCTCCAACACCATTAGCATCATAATTTGCTACCACAGGCAAAAGCGCACTCCAACCTATGATTTCTTTATCTTGTAGCGCCACAAATCTGCAGCCTTTAAGGTGCGATGAATCCCAATCCTTCCAGGAAATATCAGGCGTTCTAAAACTTGCAGTTCCTGTTTCAATTCCTTCCCGATAAATCGCACTAACTTCCTCCCAATCTGATGAGCGCATCATTCTAATCATAGTTTAATCAATTTTAGCAATTCTATTAACCTATAAATCCTATAGTTTATGTTTGATATACTAAAATAATTAATCGAAATCCTTATTACATAGTTTGCAGAAACAAGTTTGTCCTGTATTATAAATCAACACAACTATATCAACAAAAATACCTTATAAGCTATTTTTCGTAACAAAAACGTTAGATCAATGTTTTTTACTTATTTAGGTTTTTCGAGTATTCCAAGGGACTCATCCCGACAAATTTTTTGAAAGCAATGTAAAAGGCGCTTCGCGAAGAAAAGCCTGCACTATAGGCCAATGCTTCCAAAGTAAAGTTTTGCATAATCTCAGGGTTCCTGATGCTTTCTTTAATCCAGTTTATGCGGTACTGGTTAATGTAATCGATAAAACTTTTGTTGAAATAACGGTTCAATACAACCGAAAGCCGATGACTACTTATTCCTATATCTTTAGCGAGCGCGTGGAGCCTGATATCCTTATTCCGAAATGACTGTTGTTTATTTACATGCATCTCCAACTTTTTGCCCCATTCTTCAAGTTCTTCATTTTGATTTTTAGGAAGAGTAAAGCTTTTTCTGATGGATAAAAGCGTTGAGGTTTTAACATTCAGCAGCGAGGCGATTAGCTCTAAGGGTAAACGGTCTAAATAACCGGGATTGGTTTTGGCAAAATAGAGGTATCTTTCTTTGGCATTCCCTACACGTATAATATGCGCACGTTGCTGGGCATCTTTGTAATATTTTTCCAAAACCACCCTGAAAATATAATTCAGTTCGAAATGATGGGAAAAAAGCCGGTTAAGCTCGCTGTTGTGCATGGCAAGCAATTGGGTATCTTCTACCGCTACCACATATTCATGGGAATAGTCAGAGCCATGAAGCCCCGAAATGGAACTTACAAAATCGTGCTCAACAGATATATAAGTGGTGATTTTTCTCTTATTATGTGTGGTACAGCCCATTAACGCACCTTTAACAATGAAATACATGTATTCACATAACTCGTTCTCGTTGAAAAGTATCTGTCCTTTTTTGATCTGTACACGTAAAAGGTTCTGCTGAAACGCTTCGATTAATTTAATATCTACAGGATGCACAGTACGCATAACATCCAGCACAAGCCCGACATCTTCACTATTTGCCTGATGATAATGTAAATGTTCTGACACCTGATATTGTTAACAGTGGTAATTATTTATATCTATTTATCTGAATACGCAGATCTTTTTGAGAGCGGTGCCATTTTCTTATTATACTTTACATTTAAACGCAAGGTATTAATAAACTAAAAATGGTGAAGTTAATTTTTGGATTTTTTACAAGGATCAACAGAAATGTGGACATCCTTTGTAAAAGAAGAAAGCTATGAAAAATTACGCAATCGATGATAAATTGTCTTATATATTTTACAGTATTTCGCAGTTATTTTATCCGTCTCGAAAACTTGACTAAAATGGACATTAACAAAAAAAGCCCCAGGAAATTCCCTGAGGCTCATATAAATATTTTGATTGCTTAAGCTTTGTTTTTGGTATCTTGTACTTCCAAACGAATTGCTTGAGCTAAATTTTTCAGATCCTGCATGCCTTTACGAACACGGGTACCAGCAGCACTATTACCTTTGCTATAAAATTTGTCTGCATCAGCTTCCAAAGCTGCCACTAAACTTTTTACTTCTTCGAATTTTTTCATTTTTAATTAATTTATGGTTCTTTTAAGGTGATTTTAAATTACGTAACTCTAATTTAAAGTGTTTGATGAAATAAAAAAATTTTTGGAAGAATAAAAAACAGGCTTATTTATCATTTTTTTCCACATATATGGGGTTTATACACATATTTAGCAAAAATTAATTACACAAATACCTAAAGAACAACAACTTACAAAAAACATTTAAATAAAAAAGCCCTTTAAAGGTATTTAAAGGGCTTTGTAATATTTTAATTGATCTTAAACGGTTGCGAAAAGATTTTCTTTATAATATCCGTTTTCTAATTTTTCTGCTACTTCACTAAAAGCATCTAAAGTACGTTGCACATCTTCTAATGTATGAACTGCAGTAGGAATTAAACGTAATTCGATCATGCCTTTTGGAATTACCGGATACACTACGATTGAACAGAAAATACTATAGTTTTCACGTAAGTCGTAAGTAATTGCAGTTGCATCAGAAAGCTCTCCTTTTAAGAAAACAGGGGTAACTACTGAATCGGTAACACCTAAATCGAAACCGCGTTCGCGTAAACCCTTTTGAAGGGTCATGGCAATTTCCCAAAGTTTATCTTTTAACTCAGGCTGGCTTTTCAGCAGTTCTAAGCGTTTTAATAAACCAATTACCATTGGCATAGGCAATGCCTTTGCAAAGGTCTGAGAACGCATGTTATATCTTAAGAAATTAGTGATCTGTTCGGTTGAGGCCACAAAAGCACCAATACCCGCCATTGATTTGGCAAAAGTTCCGAAATAAACATCAATACCATCGATACAATCCTGCGCTTCGTGTGTACCGGCACCGGTTTTACCCATTGTACCGAAACCATGAGCATCATCAACCAGGATACGAAAATTGAATTCTTTTTTAAGCTCAACAATTTCTTTTAATTTTCCCTGGGCACCGCTCATTCCGAAAACACCTTCGGTAATTAACAGGATACCCCCACCAGTTTCTTCAACCAGCTTGGTAGCACGCTCTAATTGTTTACGGGCACTTTCGATATCATTATGTTTGTACACAAAACGTTTACCCATGTGCAAACGCAATCCATCTACAATACAGGCATGAGATTCTGCATCATACACCACTACATCATTGCGATCAACTAAAGTATCGATAATAGATACCATGCCCTGATAACCATAGTTTAATAAAAATGCATCAGGCTTGCCAACAAATTCGGCCAGTTCTTGCTCTAACTGCTCGTGATAGTTAGAGTTACCGCTCATCATGCGGGCACCCATCGGGTAAGCCATACCAAATTTAGCAGCTGCCTCTTCATCAGCCTTTCTAACTTCCGGGTGATTGGCTAAACCTAAATAGTTGTTTAAACTCCAAACCAAATGTTCTTTTCCGCGGAACTGCATGTGAGGTGCAATCTCTCCTTCTAATTTTGGAAAAGAGAAATACCCATGAGACCATTTCTGGTGTTGACCTAGCGGTCCCATGTGTTTTGCTATTTTATCAAATATATCCAATGTATTATCTGTTTTTTTTATAATAAGAATTTTGCAAATTTAAGCTTTATTCGTCTTAAAATCAACCAACTTGATCTTTTAGGTGTCAATTAAGATTTTTTAACACACTAATTTTATGCCAAAAAAGCCCCGGTTTTACATCGGGGCTTTAAAATTATATTTGGTTTGATCTAATCAACGTTATCGTGCAAGAAAGAATTGTTCGGTCTGATCTCTGTACCGCCATCCTGATCGTTGCTTAAAGTGAAGCGGCTCACCTGCGATTCAGATGAATGCTGTACCTGTTGCAACTGCATTTGTTTACGTTTGTAAGCAGGTTCATTTTCCAGTTCCTGTAAACCGTTTGTGGTGCGCAATTTCATACTTAAATCTTTTAAACGTAAGATACGCTCTTTAGATTTTTTCAACTGCTCTTCCATCGATTCGTCGCTTTTATCATCATCCAAACCAACAACAGGCATTTCGATTTCTGGTTCAGGCTCTGGCATTGGCGGCATCTGGGCAACCGGAGCTTCGAACACGAAATTGGTTTCGGCCAATTTCACCTCAAATTCAAATCCTGTTTCCTGCGCTTCTTCCACCTGTGGTTCTTCTTCCATTAGGGTATGACGAACCACATTGTTTTCAGTATCCTGATTTTTTTGAGCTTCAGCTTTATTGAACATTCCTCCAAACAGATCTGCTTGTGAAACTCCTTCTTTAGCTTTCAACACAGGCTCATAAGAAGGAACTTCTTTTGGCTGCATAAAAGAATTTACAGGCTCAACAAGGCGAACCAACGGTGCTTCTTCTGGTGTTAAGAGTGATATTTTCTTTTTATTTTTTTCTTCTTTTACGCGTTCTTCTGAAGTTTGGAAGCCTGTAGCAATAATGGTTACCGATAGTTTATCACTCAAAGATTCGTCGGTACAGTTACCCCAGATCAAATCGGCAGATAAACCTGCTTTTTCCTGGATGTAATCAGTTATGATCGAAACTTCATCCATCGTTACTTCACGAAGACCAGAACTGATGTTCAATAAGATATAACGGGCACCTTCGATTTCGTTATCCTTTAACAGCGGAGAAGCTAAAGCGCCTTCTACAGCCTGTAAAGCACGGTCTTCACCTTCGGCAGCAAAGCTACCCATGATGGCCACACCGCTATCTTTCATTACGGTACGCACATCTTTAAAATCCACGTTGATATAACCCGGAACAGTAATGATCTCTGCGATCCCTTTTGCAGCAGTTGTTAAAATATCATCAGCCTGACCAAAAGCAGAACCTAAGGTTAAGTTTCCGAAGATTTCGCGCAGGCGGTCGTTTGAGATCACCAGGTAAGAATCTACGTATTTCTTTAACTCTTCCATTCCTTCATCAGCCTGTAACCTACGTCTCTTTCCTTCGAAAGAAAATGGCGTGGTGATGATGGCCACAGTTAAAATATCAAGTTCTTTAGCGGCTTTGGCAATAATCGGAGAAGCTCCTGTACCAGTACCACCACCCATTCCTGCTGTAATGAAAAGCATTTTGGTGGTATTCCCTAACATCGCTTTGATATCATCTATATTTTCTATCGCCGAGTTTTTACCAACCTCAGGGATAGAGCCAGCACCCATTCCTTCGGTTAAACTAGCACCTAATTGCACCTTGTTAGGTATTGGGCTAGATTCCAAAGCTTGGGCATCTGTATTACAAATAATAAAATCCACACCAGTGATACCTGAAAGGTACATATGGTTCACTGCGTTGCCGCCACCGCCTCCAACACCAATTACTTTGATGATTGAAGACTTATCTTTTAACATTTCGAACTGCATATCTTTATGAATCAGTTGTTTAAAAATTTTTAAATTCTGTTCATTACTCAATGTAATATTAACACTTTTTCAACAGACGTTTTCCACAAGTGTTAATAATGTGGAAAACTCTTTCTTTGTGGAAAAATAATTAACTTTTTAAGTAATCTTCATCACTCACATTCATATCATCCTGAATGAAAGTTCTTGTTTTTGCAAGTAATTTATCGAACAATCCTGGTCCGCGTTTCTCTTTTTCTTTTGCCGTTTTTGGTTTTTCTACAAAAACACCAGGCTGTTTCATCTCTTCGATCAGTTCTTCTGCCTTTTGGATTCCTTTGATTAACAAACCAACACTGGTTGCATACATTGGGCTCTTAAGGTCATCGTAAATGGCTTTAGGCATATCTTCGTATTTAGATAAATGCTCGTTCGGATAACCGATACGGCAATCTAAACCAGTTACATATTCTACCGCCTGGGATAAGTGTTTCAGCAAAGCACCACCGCCTGTGATTACGATACCTCCGATGAGTTTTTTCTCATACCCTGAAGATTTGATCTCATAATATACGTGCTCGATGATCTCTTCCATACGGGCCTGGATAACATAGGCCAGGTTTTTAACTGAGATCTCTTTTGGTTCGCGGCCACGCAAGCCAGGAACACAGATAATTTCGTTTTCTTTGTTCTCCTCAGCAAGTGCAGAACCGAAACGTGTTTTTAAAAGCTCGGCCTGGTTGCGCATTACAGAGCAACCTTCCCTGATATCTTCGGTAACGCTGTTGCCCCCAAATGGGATTACAGCAGTATGACGGATAATGCCTTCGTGGAAAATGGCTATATCTGTAGTACCACCACCAATATCAACCAATGCAATACCGGCTTCTTTTTCTTCCTCGCTCAACACCGATTCAGAAGAAGCCAATGGCTCAAGGATTAAATCCTGAGTTTGAAGTCCTGCATTGTTAACACATTTGATAATGTTTTTTACCGCGGTAACCTGACCTGAGATAATATGGAAGTTGGCTTCAAGGCGCACACCAGCCATACCGATCGGATCTTTGATCCCCGGCTCGTTATCGATGGTAAATTCCTGAGGCAATACATGGATGATCTCCTCACCCGGTGGCATAACCAGTTTAAACATATCATCGATCAACTTATCGATATCTTTTTTACCGATTTCGTTGTTTAATTCTCTTCTTGTTAAAATTCCTCTGTGCTGTAAGCTCTTAATGTGCTGACCAGCAATACCCACATTTACCACCTGTATTTCAACATTGGATTGTCCGCTTGCTACTTCAACTGCTTGAGCAATGCCCTGTACGGTTTTTTGAATGTTAGAAACCACTCCGCGTGTCACACCCGCCGATTCTGCCTTGCCAATTCCTAAGATTTCTATCTTACCGTGCTGTGTTCTACGACCAACGATAACACAAATTTTTGTAGTACCGATATCCAATCCTACTACAATGGGCGACTGACTGGTAAATTTTGCCTTGTCCATATTCGTTAATTTTGCTGAGTTTTATACTGTTTTTCTAGGGCTCTGATTTCTTTTTCTCTTGCTTCTTTTTCTTTTTTCAACTGAGCCTCAGATTTTGCCGTCTTTGGCTGCGTTGCTCCGGTTTGCTTCGGTTTCTCTTTTTTATCCGCTGGTTTTGTTTCCTTTGGTTTAACAGCCGCTACAACTACCGGCTTTTTTATTTCTGTTTTTACTGGTTCAACCTTTTTAGGCGTGACCTTTTTTACTTCTGTTTTTTTTGGCTCCTCTTTTCTGGCTTCCACCTTTTTAGGTTCAGGCTTTTTAGGTTCTGGCTTTTTAGGCGCTGCCGCTTCTGGCTGATTGGCTTCAGGGCGATCGTCCATTACTGTACTAATTGTATTTTTTATTAATGAATCAGTCACGCTTCGCTGTATCCTCAAACTATCAGCCGCCGAAAATGTTTTTGCTTTTTTCCCTAAACCTGTCGAATCTCTTTTTTCGCAAACAATCTGATTGGTATATTTAATATTGATGGTTTTATAAGTATCCCAACCCACCTGCGGCATTGCTTTTTTATAGAAGAGCAAAAGGTTTTTCATCTTCTTTTCCAATGAATCCGCATCGCCTAAAATGATACGCTGATTGCCCACTCTCGGAATCAGTTCTATGTCGTTTTTCTGATCGACGACAATCTGCTCGATCTGCGAATCCCAGAGCGTATCTTTTTTAATGTACTGCGCTGTTTTATAAAGATCTCTTGCAAGTTGCGTATGCAAGGTATCAACACGGCTACCGAAAACCTCGCTGATATGACCTGTTGCCACCAGTACGTTAGCGGTAAAGTTTGATGAAATCGGCATTTTCAACCCATCATTATCAATATAAAAATCCTGTCCGTTCTCATTCAGAATGCGGAGAATCGGCTGCCGCTGTTTTACCTCGATATGTAATACACCATCCATATCTACGTATACCTTTGCAAAACCGATATATGGGTTAGACTGCAGTTTTTGCTCAATTTTATGAATGTTGATATTTTCGAGGTTACGACCCAATAATATGCCCTGATCTTCTTTTAGGATGGCATCAATCTCTTCTCGTTCAATAAAATTATCGGCACCAGGAATCAGGATTTTAACATCGGTACATTTAACCGTCTGCTTTTTCACGTTGATGAAACTCAAAAGCACAACCACTCCCGCCAGGCTGATCAGCCAGGCAAAGCCGGTAAAAATTGCGCTCCAGTTTATCCGTTTAAGCATTGTTCAATATATTTTTTAGGGGCTCAATAACCGTATCGATATCCCCTGCTCCTACTGTTAAAATTAATTCAGGTTTGGTGTCCTTAACATGCTGAACAACAAAATCTTTTCCACATACTTGTTTATCTGTTAAAATGATTTTATCCAACAAAAACTGCGCGTTTATATCTTCAAGGGGCAATTCTCTTGCCGGATAAATTTCCAGCAGCAGCAGTTCGTCGGCAGTACTTAAAACTTTTGCAAATTCATCTGCAAAATCCCTCGTACGCGTGAAAAGGTGCGGTTGAAAAATCACGGTTAACTTCTTATCAGGATAAAGCTGTCTCACTGCGTCAAAACAGGCTCTCAATTCCTCAGGATGATGTGCATAGTCATCAATGTAAATCTGATTGCCATTATTCACAATATATTCGAAACGGCGTTTAACTCCTTTGAAATTTGCAACAGCTTGTTTTATTTTTTCTGCATCAATACCCAATTGTAACGCGATGGCAATAGCAACGGTTGTATTTTCTACATTGTGTTTGCCTGGAAGCATTAAACTGATATCTGTTATGCGCTGCGTGGCATCTGCATAATCGAACACAAATTTTGATCCTTCCACCCTCAAATTCTCAGCCTTTGCTTTCGCTGTGGGGCTAGCCGCGTAACTGATGCTATTTTCCAAGGGTAATCCTTCATGTGCATAAAGGGTACCTTCGGCCTTAAGTTGTCCGGCAAATAGCCTGAAAGATTCTTCGAGGTGGCTTTTATCTCCGTAGATATCCAAATGATCGGCATCCATCGAGGTCACCACTGCAATATCAGGATGCAATGTCAGGAAAGATCGGTCATATTCATCGGCTTCTACTACTACCACATTATTATCACCGAAAAGTACGTTACTGTTATAGTTACTGGTTATCCCACCCAAAAATGCTGTACAATCGTAACCGGTATCTTTTAAAATATGTGCTACGATAGACGATGTAGTGGTTTTACCATGTGTACCGGCAACAGCGATGCAAAACATACCTTTGCTGATGATACCCAAAACCTCTGAACGCTTTTTAAGTGAAAAACCTTTGTCAATAAAGTGATTTAAAACTTTTGAATCTTTAGGAATTGCCGGGGTATATACCACCAATGTATCTTCATGATGATCTAAAAATGCGCTAGGCAATGAAGCATCGTCGTCAAGATAGGTAATCAAAATCCCTTCCTGTTCTAATGTCTCGGTCAACTTGGTACGGGTTTTATCGTAACCACAAACCACTTGTCCGCGTTTAGCAAAATAACGGGCAAGCGCACTCATGCCGATACCACCGATACCTACAAAGAAAACCCTATTTATTTTACTTAATTCCATTTTTTTTCATTTGAGATGCTAGATGTGAGATTTGAGATATGAGACTTGCGAGTTAACGCTTAATCTCAAATCTAACTTCTCATATCTCACATCTGATTTTTTTATACCTTTATTTAATCAGTTTCAATACTTCGCCTGCAATAATTTCATCGGCTTCGGGCAGTGCCATTTTACCTATGCTTTCTGCAAGCTTTTCACTTTGTTCTTTATTGTTTAGCAGGGCCAGTGCCTCATTAACCAAGGTGTCTTCAGCAGAGCGGTCGTTAATTAATAAAGCGGCTCCGTTTTTTACCAAAGCCATTGCATTTTTGGTCTGATGATCTTCAGCAACATTTGGCGAAGGCACCAGGATCACCGGTTTTTTAATCAGACAAAGCTCAGCAATGGTTCCTGCTCCAGCACGGCTGATGATTATATCTGCAGCAGCATAGGCCAGATCCATTTTATTTAAAAACTCGAGGATGCGAACGTTTGGATGGTATTCAAGCCCCAACCTTTCGATTATTCCCTGATAGTAGTATTTACCTGTTTGCCAGATTACCTGCACATCCTGTGCAATGATTTCGGGCAAATGTTTTTCAATTGCTTTATTCAGTGTTCCCGCACCCAAACTCCCTCCGGTAACCATAATGGTCTTTTTCAAAGGGTCTAATTTTAGCAGCTCCGCACCCTGAAAGTGTTTCCCCTGAATATCGACTACTTCTTTACGCACAGGGTTTCCGGTTTTTAAAATCCTGTCGGCAGGGAAAAACTGATCCATGCCATCAAAAGCGACACATATTTTGGATGCTTTTTTACCCAACCATTTATTGGTTACCCCAGCATAAGAATTCTGTTCCTGGATAAGGTACGGAATCGCTTTTAATGAGGCAGCGTATAATAAAGGTCCGGAAGCGTAACCACCAACACCCACAACCGCATCAGGTTTAAAATCGTTTATAATCTGTATAGCCCTGCGCACGCTGCCGATGACCTTAAAGGGAAGCGACAGGTTTTTTACGATCGAGCCACGCTGCATACCACTGATATTTAAACCAATTATTTTATATCCGGCTGCAGGAACTTTTTCCATTTCCATGCGGCCATTTGCGCCCACAAATAAAATTTCACAAGCGGGCACCAAGCGCTTCAGCGCATTGGCTATGGCTACGGCGGGAAAAATGTGCCCGCCGGTGCCACCACCTGATATGATAATTTTTGGGGAATTATTCATTTTATTGTTTATCTATTTTTTACCACAGAGTACACTTAGTTTTCACAGAGGGCACTGAGTTTTTATTATTTTTAACCACAAAGAGCGCTGAACTTATATTTTCACCACCTAGGCACGAAGACACAAGGTTTGTCGATGCTTAATTAACTTTTCAACATTTTAACTTTCCAACATTTCAACTTCTCTAAGCTATCGCAGGTATCTCACCTATTATTACTTTATTTCTTACCTTATCTTTTTCTTCTTTTGTTGCTGCGTTTGCATTTTCTTCAACATCGCGGCTTACGCTCAAAATAATTCCAAAGGCCACACTGGTAAAAATCATCGATGTACCCCCCATACTTACCAATGGAAGCGGAACTCCTGTTACCGGGCCTAAACCTACTGCTACAGCCATGTTTGCAAAAGCCTGGATGGTCAGACTAAAACTTAGTCCGGCAGCCAGCAATGCCCCGAAGGCCTTGGGCGCCCGGGTTACGATCTTGATACATCGGTATAAAAGCACCAGGTATAGTATCATAATTACAATTCCTCCCACAGTTCCCCATTCTTCAATAATAATGGCGAAAATAAAATCGGAATATGGGTGTGGCAGGAAATTGCGCTGTGTACTATTACCTGGTCCTTTACCAAAAACACCACCAGTAGCTAAGGCGATTTTCGCCTGATCTGCTTGGAAAGTTTTATCTGAATGCTGCATTTCGGGATGCATAAACGTATTGATACGCGACATGTATGTTTTTCTCCTTGGCCCCAAAAAGAAAACGAATAATAGCAGTATAAAGCCCCCTGCACAAACAATCGCAATCTGTTTAATACTAATCCTGCCGATAATCAACAGCAAAATACTTACACCAAACAGCATCAATGCTGTTGATAAGTTGGCAAGTGCGATTAAAACAAATACCACACAAACCGAACCCATAATTGGTATAAATGATTCTTTTACGTTTTTAATATTTTCCTGCTTTTTGGTAAGCATACGCGCCAGAAAGGTGATCAAAGCTAATTTCGCTAAATCGGAGGTTTGAAAAGTTAATCCAATTACAGGTATTTTAACCCACCTGGAAGCATCGTTTAAGTTGGTACCGAATATTAGTGTATAAAAGAGCAAGGGAATGGTTACGATCATCAAAACCTTCGAGATACCGGCATAATAACGGTAATCGAGCAGGTGGGCGATGTAAATCATACCAATACCCATCAGTACAAAAATAAGGTGCTTGGTTAGCAAAAGTTTTTCTACTGCTTCTCCTTTTTTATAGGCCAATGTACCAGTTGCACTATACACAGCCATTACTGATATAAGCGAAAGCAGGATGATGATCAACCAGATCCACCTATCGCCTTTTGTTTTATTAAGTAATGCCTGAAACATATTTAAGCCTCCTATTATAATTCTCTAACTGCCGCTTTAAACTGGTTACCGCGGTCTTCATAATTTTTAAACAAATCGAAACTAGCACAGGCTGGTGATAACAATACTGCATCTCCACGTTTAGCTAAATGGAAAGCGATCTGCGCTGCCTCATCAGCCGAAAAAGTATTTACAATTACTTCCACGTCATCCTCAAATGCATCGTGGATACGTTTGTTATCCTTACCCAAACACACAATAGCTTTTACCTTACTTTTAACCAGGTCTTTAAGCATGTTGTAATCGTTTCCTTTATCAACACCGCCCATAATCAGCACTACATCACTGGTCATGCTCTCTAAAGCATACCAGGTAGAGTTTACATTGGTTGCTTTACTATCATTGATGAAATCAATTCCAGAAATTTTGGCCACATGTTCTAACCTGTGTTCAATATTCTTGAAGTTGCCCATGCTTTCGCGGATAGTCTCATTTCTTAATTCTAAAACTTTCGACACGATTCCTGATGCCATAGAATTATAAATGTTGTGCTTGCCTTGTAAGGCTAAATCTGAAATCGTCATGGTTAATTCGTTATTTGGTTCTGTAAGGATATGTATTGTAGTTTCTTCTAAAAAAGCACCAGTTTCAACCTTTTTAATAATTGAAAATGGATAACTTTTTGCCAAAGGTTTTGTTAAAGCAATGGCTTTTAAGCTTTCTTCATCATCAGCGCAGTAAATGAAAACATCATCTGCCGTCTGGTTTTGAACGATACGCATTTTTGATGCGGCATAATTTTCCAGCTTATAATCGTAACGGTCTAAATGATCTGGCGTGATGTTCAACAAAACCGCGATATCGGCTTTAAATTTGAACATGTCATCAAGCATGAAGCTCGAGATCTCCAGCACATAATAATCATAACTTTCTGTAGCCACCTGCGCCGCAAAACTCTGACCAATGTTACCTGCCAACCCCACATTTAAACCTGCATTTTTTAAAATGTGATAGGTTAATAAACTGGTTGTCGATTTACCATTTGAACCGGTAATACAGATGGTTTTGGCATTGGTGTATCTTTTGGCAAACTCGATTTCCGATACCACTGAAATCCCTTTAGCAACCAACTTTTTAATGATCGGCGCGCTTGGCGGAATACCTGGACTTTTAATTACTTCTGTAGCATTTAAAATCAGCTCTTCGGTATGTTTTTCAGACTCGAATGGGACGCCAAGTTTTTCTAAAGCAGCTTTGTATTTATCGCTGATTATTCCATAGTCTGATACAAAAACCTCGAAGCCTTTAGTCTGGGCCAATTTTGCAGCACCAACACCACTCTCACCAGCACCTAAAATAACTACACGGCCATTCCCTGCCATTGCTGACTTAGTATTGCTTGATGTAGTATTATTTGTGCTCATTTTATTTTTTTAGTATTAAGTAATGGGTATCAAGTATTAAGACAGGAATACCATTACACTTTTATTTTTTATTATTCTTTCTTTTATCTTTCAGCTTTTCCCTTCAACCTCAACCTACCTCAACTTCAATGTTACTATCGTCATAATTGCCAGCATGATTCCGATGATCCAGAAACGGGTTACAATTTTGGCTTCGTGATAACCTTTCTTTTGATAATGGTGGTGCAGCGGCGACATCAGGAAAATCCTTCTTCCTTCGCCAAATTTCTTTTTGGTATACTTAAAATAAGATACCTGCATAATTACCGACACCAGTTCTACCAGGAAGATTCCACATAAAATCGGGATCAAAAGTTCTTTACGAATCATTAATGCAAATGCTGCTATAATGCCTCCTATGGCCAAACTTCCGGTATCACCCATAAAAATCTGGGCGGGATAAGAGTTGTACCAAAGGAAGCCCACACACGCGCCGACAAATGCGCCAGCAAAAATCATCAGCTCCGCCGAATTGGGGATATACATGATATTCAGGTAATCAGCCATTATCGTATTACCCGATACATAAGCCAAAATACCCAGTGTGATCCCAATTACCGCAGATGTTCCGGTAGCTAACCCATCAATGCCATCGGTAATATTAGCTCCGTTCGAAACTGCTGTAATAATAAATACGGTAAAAGCCAGGAATATGATAAAAGCATATTTCTGGTAATCGCCACCTAAAAACTTTAGTACCTTGGCGTAATCGAACTCATTGTTCTTATAAAAAGGCATATTGGTCTTGCTGGATTTCACATCCTGGGTATAATAGAACGTTTCGCCTTTTTGACGCAATACCATCGGCACAGACGAAGTGTTTTTAACATTATCCTGAACGGTTTCCCTCACCACTATATTTGGGTGAAAATACATCGTAGTACCTACAATCAGTCCGAGTCCTACCTGGCCAACCACTTTAAAACGGCCAGCTAAACCCTCTTTATTTTTTTTGAAAACTTTGATATAATCATCCAAAAACCCAATGGCACCCATCCAGATCGTGGTGATGATCATTAAGATCACATAGATATTGGAAATATTGGCAAATAGTAAGGTAGGGATCAGAATACCTAACAGGATAATAATACCACCCATGGTAGGGGTACCCTGTTTTTGCATCTGGCCTTCCAAGCCTAAATTCCTTACCGTTTCGCCTACTTGTTTTTTATGCAGAAAATCAATCAGCCTGCGACCATATACCGTAGTGATGACCAGTGATAAAATAATGGAAATAGAAGCACGGAAGGTTATATACTGGAACAACCTCAATCCGGGGATATCGTAATGCTTATGCAGGTATTCGAATAATAAATATAACATTAGCTGATTGGTTTTAGTTGTTCAAGTAAAATTTCTTTATCATCAAAATGGTTCCTTACGCCATTAATTTCCTGGTATTTTTCATGACCTTTACCCGCAACCAGAATAATATCTCCAGCTTTTGCCAAATGACAGGCTGTTTTTATAGCTTCTCTTCTATCTAAAATGGATAAGGTTTTACGCTTATTAGTGGGCGATACCCCTTCTTCCATTTCACTGATAATCGTTTGCGGATCTTCAGTACGCGGGTTATCAGAAGTTAAAATCACTTTATCGCTCCAATCGCAGGCCACCTGTGCCATGATCGGGCGTTTGGTTTTATCACGATCCCCACCACAACCGATTACGGTAATTACCTGTTCGGTTCCCTTACGGATATTGGCGATGGTACTCAATACATTCTGAACCGCATCGGGAGTATGGGCATAATCTACAATACCGATAATTTTATCTTCGGATGTAATGTAATCGAACCTTCCCTCGGCTCCTGACAAACGGCTCAACAGCGTTAGTACCTTTAACTTATCCTGTTCGAGTAAAACTGCTGTTCCGTAAACTGCCAAAAGGTTATAGGCATTAAAAGAACCAACGAGTTTGAAATAAACATCTTCGTTATCGATATCTAAATGCAAACCACTAAACTGGTTTTCGATAATTTTTGCTTTAAAATCGGCCAGTTGCTTAAGCGCATACGTTTTTTTATATGCTTTTGTGTTCTGCAACATCACCATACCGTTTTTATCGTCGATATTGGTCAATGCAAATGCCGATTTAGGCAAGCCGTCGAAAAATGCCTTTTTAGCTTTCAGATAAGCATCAAAGGTTTTATGAAAATCCAGGTGATCGTGTGTGATATTTGAAAAAACACCTCCCGCAAATGTCAATCCCTCAATACGGTGTTGTGATACCGCATGCGAACTCACTTCCATAAAGCAATAATCGCAGCCTGCATCAACCATCTGCCTTAACAGTTCGTTCAATGCAATCGGATTGGGCGTAGTATGAGTTGCGGTAACAACTGTCTCGTTGATATAATTTTCAACCGTTGATAAAAGCCCGGTTTTATATCCTAACTCTTTTAATAATTTGAAAAGGATTGTGGCGATCGTGGTTTTCCCATTAGTTCCGGTAATGCCAATCAGTTTTAAATCTGCCGACGGATTTCCGAAATAATTACCCGCCATGATGCCCAGGGCCACCGAAGTATTTTCTACTTTAACATAGGTTACGGTAAAATCATCGATCTCTGGCAGATTTTCACATACAATTACCCCTGCACCCTGTTTTACGGTTTGATCGATAAACTGATGCCCATCTGCTAAAGTTCCAACTACAGCAAAGAAAACATCATCTTTCCCTACTTTACGCGAATCGAAATTAAGCGCATTGATTTCCCTATCGGTTTTTCCAACCAATTCTTTAATCGTTACGCCATAAAGTAAATCCTGTAATTGCATTTTTTATTCTTTTATTAGCAAGTAATAGTTATCGAGTATCGAGACCTTAAACCTTTCTACCCTCAACTCTCTACCTTAATTCAACTCTATTTGTACACCAACTCCTTTACCCACCTTTGTTCCGGCGATAATGGATTGGCTAACTACTTTTCCTGACCCCAGAACTTTGGTTTTTAAACCGGCATTACCCAAAAGGTATAATGCATCTTTAAGGCCCATCCCCGATACGTTTGGCATTACACCTTTACGTTCGTTATTCTCCTGAAAAATTGTTCCTGCACTGGTATCTATAATATTATAATACTCCGATTTAGAAGCAAAAAGCGGTTTAAAACCAAACGCTTTATACACTTTCTGAGTAGCTTTGCTCTGTCCTGCTTTTGTTGGCGGATTACCTGTGTTACCAACCAAACGGGTCGGCATATCATTATACATCTGCATGTCGCTGGCATAAATACGGTCGGCAATCTCCCTGAACACCGGACCAGATACTGTAGCACCATAATAAGCCCCTTTTGGATCGTTGATTACCACAATCAGGGAATACTTGGGTTTATCAGCCGGGAAATACCCTACAAAAGATGCCTGATATTGTTTATTGGCTTTATATCCTTTATTCGCATCAGCTACCTGCGCAGTACCTGTTTTACCGGCAATCGGATATAACGGATTGTAAACCACCTGCTTTCCACTACCCTCCGTTACTACCCCTTCAAGCATTTTCTTGATTTTGCTTAAAGTAACATCCGAACAGATTTTATCATTGATTACCCTAGCTTTAAACTGCTCTATCGGGTTACCCAGTCTTCTGATCTCTTTTACAAAAATTGGCGCTACCATTTTTCCATTATTAGCCACCGCATTATACATGGTAAGCATCTTTAATGGTGTTAACTGCATTTCATAACCATAAGCCATCTGCGGAAGGGTCATGTTTTTATTCCAGCTTCTGTTGGTTTTAGGATTTTTAACCACCGGCATGGCCTCTCCAGGGATTTGTAAGTCCATTTTCTGGTTCAAATGCCAATCATACAGGTGATCGGTAAATTTTATAGGATCGTTACCATAGTGCATATTGATCAGCTTTGCAATTGCAGCATTCGAAGAAGTTTCAAAGGCTTTTTTCGCCGTAACTGTTTCAATTTTTGGGTGAGAATCTGTGATCAGCTTTCCAGGGATCTGGTAGTATCCCGTCCCGATCATTGTATTTGTATCAATAAGCTTATCTTCCAAAAGTGCCATGTATGAAGCCAGTTTAAAGGTTGATCCCGGATCCTGATTACCCGCAATCGCATAATTAAACTTCTCTTTATATACGCCTTCTTCTACTTTAGAAAAATTGGCCACTGCACGGATCTCGCCTGTTGCCACTTCCATCAATATCACCGTACCGTGATCGGCCTGCGATTTGATCAGCTGTTTTTCTAAAGCACTTTGCGCTAAATCCTGCATGTTCACATCAATGGTGGAGATAATATCGGCACCATCTTTTGGCGCCACCTCCGCCTCTTCATTCACCGGGATGTAGACCCCACCTGCAATGCGCTGCATCAATCTCTTTCCGGTTTCACCGTTAATGTATTCTTTATACGCCCCCTCTAAACCTACACCATTTTTAACATTCTCATTTTTATAACCGATGGTACGTGCAGCCAAAGCCTGAAAAGGAAGAATACGCTTGTTTTGTTGAACAGCGATTAATCCTCCACTAAACTTTCCGATGTTATATAAAGGAAAAGTCCTGATTGTTTTAAGATCAGCATAACCCACTTTACGGTGGATCAACAGGTAACGGGCACTATCCTGACGGCCTTTACGAAGATAACGGGCATATTCTTTAGCAGTTTTATCCTGAAAAAGCTGCGAAAGTTTAAAACCCAGCGAATCCACTTTTTCATCGAACACTTTACTATCAGCAATACCGCCAGCGAACATATCCATACGCAGTTCATATTCCGGTATAGAAGTAGCTAATAAACTGCCGTCGTTAGAATAAATATTCCCACGGGTAGCCTCTACGTTAACGTAGCGCGTAGAAAGACTATCTGCCATAGCTTTCCATTTTTTTCCCTGTACAAACTGCACCTGACCGAGGCGTAAAAACACCGCGAAAGCAAAAAGCACAATTAAGCCAAATGCCAGATATACACGAAGCAAGATGTTTGCTCTAATATTCATCGCTTTTAACAATTATTTTTTTTGGTGGTTCAATGAGTTCTTTTATCCCAAGGGTATCAACCTTTTTGGCAACCTCTGTTAATTTGCTTTTAAACATGAGGTCAGCCTTTAACGATTTATACTCCCATCGTAATTCTTTTACTTCTTTATTTAATTTATCAATACGGCGAACATTGTTTACCGCAAAGTGGCTGTTGGCAATATATACCATTCCCAAAAGGGCCAAAAAACACAAATAAGGCAGAGCATCAGTTGCCGCCTCTTTACTTACTAATCCATCATTAAAAAGCTTGCTGATAAATGAATTACTATCCATTTTTTCTTCAGCAGTTTTTGGCCGCCTGGGCGCAGCTTTCAGCTCTGGTTCGAGCCCAATCTCTTCTTCCTCTATCTCTTCCCTAAACCTGTTCATATCTTTTCTGCAATTCTAAGTTTCGCACTGCGGGCCCTGTTGTTGCGGGCAATTTCCTCATCAGTGGCAATAATCGCTTTACGTGTAATTACACTAAATGGCTTTTGCTGATTTCCGAAGAAGTCTTTTTCCACCTCGCCCTGGAATTTACCTTTGGCCATAAAATTTTTAACCGGTCTGTCTTCAAGCGAATGGTAGGACATCACCACCAAATGACCGCCCGGCTTTAACACCTCAGCGGCTTGCTGTAAAAAATCTTCAAGCACCTGGATTTCAGCATTCACCTCTATACGCAGCGCCTGAAAAACCTGCGCCAGGTATTTATTTTCTTTTCCTTTCGGGATATAAGCTGCAATAGCCGATTTTAAACTATCGATATCGGTGAAAGGCTGCTCCAAACGCGAGGTTACAATGGCACGCGCCAATGACTTTGCATTTTTTACCTCCCCGTAAATCCCGAAAATTTTATGCAGCTTATCTTCTGTGTAGGTATTCAGGATCTGCGCAGCGGTTAAATCGCGGTGTTGATCCATACGCATATCCAGATCAGCATTATGACGGATGGAAAAACCACGTTGTGGTACATCAAACTGATGTGATGAAACACCAAGATCAGCCAGAATACCATCAACCTGCCTGAAACCTTTTAAACGGAGGTTATTTTTTAAAAAACCAAAATTCTGATCGATAAAAACAAAACGTTCGTCAGCAGGAATATTGGCTTGCGCATCTGGATCCTGATCAAAGGCTATCAACCTTCCTTTCGGACCTAAATGCTTTAAAATTTCTTTAGAATGGCCTCCGCCACCAAAAGTAACATCCACATATACCCCATCCGGTTTAATATTTAAACCATCAATACAAGGCTGCAACATCACAGGAACATGGTAATTATTCGCCATCTGCACCTCCTTTCTTATCACCCATTACTTTTTGAGCAAGGCTTGCAAAATTCGCCGGGACATCATCAAAAATATCTTCGTAAGATTTTTTATCCCACACCTCGATTCGATCCAATTGACAGGCAAGCACAAGATCGCTACCAATACCTGCATATTCCACCAATGATTTAGGTAAAAGCACACGGCCGGCTGCATCGAGCGAAAGCTCGGTTGCCCCACGCGTAAAAGCCCTTACAAAGGCACGGTTTTCCTGATCGTAAATATTAAGCTTGGCAAGATCGGCCACAACAGCATCCCAAACTTGCTTAGGGTATATTACCAGGTTTTTCTCAAAACCGCGGTTGATAATGAGCCCATCATTTTCGGCATTAGGCAATTGTTTCTTAAGCGCAGCTGGCACCATAAGGCGGCCCTTTGCGTCAAGTTTACAATCGAATTCTCCTAAAAGTTGGGTCATAGTGGTATCTACACTTTTTATCTAGTGTAAAAGTAAAGAGTTCTACCACTTTTTACCACTTTTTACCACAAAAAAGTTTTCCACATCCTTTTTGTTACATTAATGGCCTCACAATATACTCATAATAAACCATTCAGCAGACCTAAAAACCCATTAAACACTGATAATTAGCCAATTAAAAATATTCCAAAGCAATGTGTCACGTCCGCCCATTTTTGCCCATATTTTTCAATTTCTGAGCAAAAAGCGCTCATTTATAGCCTTTAAAAGGTGGGAGATCGGCCCATTTTTACCTCAGTTTATATCGGATGCGGGTGAAAAATCCCACCACAAAAATTCGAGTACCTAGCTAAAAGATTACGCAAACGTTTGCCCGTTATTTTGTCTTTCTTTATCGGTTGTTTATCTCTAATTTGGGGGGTAACCAAAACAAAAAACACCAAATGATAACCAAATTCCTAAAAATTTCACTCGCGCTGAGCGTCAGCTATTCTATCTGCTTTGCCCAGCGAACCCAAACCAAGCGCCTGACTTCAAACCATATTATCCCAAAACCACTCTCGGTAAATGCCACTCAGGGGACATTTGAGCTCAAAGCAAACACAACATTTTATTATACTAAGGATGCGCTTGCACCAATCGGCGTATTCACCGCCTTATTAAAAAGCAGTACAGGCATTAACTTTAAAGCCACTCCCTTAAAAAATGAAAAGCAAGGCATCCTCTTCATTACATCTGATACCTTGAATAGCCTGGGCAATGAAGGCTATCACTTAAAGATCAGTCCAGAATCTATCCGGGTTTATGCCAAAACAGGAGCAGGGATTTTTAATGCCACGCAAACCTTAAGGCAGCTCCTGCCAAGCCAGATCGAAAGCAAAAAGAACAATAAAGCAAATTGGACGATCCCCTGCGGCGAAATTACCGACAAGCCCCGTTACAGCTGGCGCGGATACATGCAGGATGTAAGCCGAACTTTTTACGGCGTGGATGTAATGAGGAAATATATGGATGTAATGGCACTTTATAAATTAAATGTGCTCCACCTGCATTTAACTGACGATCAGGGCTGGAGGATCGAAATCAAGAAATACCCTAAACTTACTTATAAACAAACAACAGTTTTTGATGCAAGCTCAAAACAGCCTGCCGAAAGAAGCGGTTTTTATACCCAGGAACAGATCCGCGAGCTGGTTAAATATGCTGCAGCACGCAACATCAGGATCATTCCAGAAATTGATGTCCCGGGACATTCGTGGCCGACAGTACTGGCCTACCCTGAACTTGGGGTAAACCAGAACCGCAAACCCGATTATATCTTTCCGTTTTTAGATTCCTGGTCGCATTGGGGCAATCAGTTTACACCGAATACCCTGGACCCGACTAACGAAAAGGTTTACGAATTTTTGGATGGCGTATTTACCGAACTTGCCCAGTTATTCCCAGCAGAGTACATTCACTTTGGCGGTGATGAAGTGCGCCATGTGCTCTGGGAGAAGGAACCGCATGTGCAAGCTTTTATGAAAGAAAAATCGCTTAAAAACACCAATGAATTGCAAAGTTATTTTGTGAGCCGGATATCGGCCATTATCAAACAAAAGGGTAAAAAACCGATCGGCTGGAACGATATTTTAAGTGATGCGAAAAACCTGACGAAAGAAACGGCAATCATGTCGTGGTTGGGCGACGAGGCTATCGCCGATGCAGCGAAAAATGGTTTTTATGCAGTGGCTACCCCTACCGATCCTTTTTATTTCGACATTACCCAGGCCGACCGGAATGATGGCACGATGAGCGACCTCGCTTATGGCAATATCAATTCATTAGAAAAAGTATATAATTACGAGCCAGAAACCGGATTAAGCCCCGAGGAAGGCAAATTTGTTCTGGGCGTACAGGCCAACCAATGGACTGCGATTACCCAGGAGCTTAAAGACATGAACGTACAGAATTTCCCTAGGCTTTTGGCGCTTGCCGAAATCGGGTGGATCCCGAAAGGGAAACGCGATCTGGAAAATTTCAAAGGTCGCCTTGAACTAAATCTAAACCGCCTTGATGCACTAAAAATCGACTATTATAAACCCAGCGGATACATTACAGGAAAATGGGGACCGCAGCAATTGGGCAACGATTATCAGAACTTAGAATGGGATGTAACGAAAAAAACCTATTCCGACGGAAGGATTATGGCCGGCTTTTATTACACCAGCGGAGCTAATTTTATGGAGATCAAAAAAGTAGAGCTTTTGGAAAACGGAAAAGTGGTTGCACAGGATGAGCATCCAGGGATTGCCGATAAATTTAGGGGGACGCATAAAACCAAAAGCTTTTTGTACCATTTGGAACTAAACCATTATAACCCAAAAGCGAAATACACGTTAAGGGCCATTGTAAAAGGAATCAATGGAACAGACAGCAACGGAAATTTCACCTATAATTTAAGCCCTTATAATCGGTTGAATGTGGTTGAGCCGAGATAAAAAATCATCATTATGATTTTAAATATGATTTCAGGAAAAGATAGCGCAATTGCTATCTTTTCTTTTTAGTTCTAACCGTTATTATCAGTGAAGATTTTTAACTGACAACAGAATACAATCCGCAATATTTTTCCACTTCAGGGTTTTATCCATCAGCATAACTGGTACATTTAGATCAATATCAGCATGGTAAGAAAGAGATGATTTAGCCATAGATGTGTTTACGTCAGGATATTTTAGACAGTAGTTATCTAATATTTCTTTTAAACTCATTATTTTCAATAAATAGTAAATATCTATGAAATCTTTAACCCGTTGCCCGCTATTTACGATTGCGTTTATTTTCATGGCGGATATATCATCTACCGACATCATTCTTATCCCTTCTATTTGTTCAATTGGTTTTATTTCAGGGTAATTATGACAGATAAAATGAAATGCAACAACACCAATATTACCACTTACATAATTTGATTTGACACGTTTAATCTCTGCATTATATTGGTTTATCAAATGCTGAGCCAACAGGGGTCCATCAAAATTAACAGAACAAAACATATCTATATCAATAGATTTCCGATGCCCAATTTTCAACGAAAGTGCGGTACCTCCAACCAGGTAAAAAAAAACTTAATTCGGAATCACGCATCAATCTAAAAATCAGATCCAGTGTTCCTGCTTCAACTGTTTCCTTGTATAACATTTAAGGGCATCTTCTGTTAAATCAAAATATTTACAAACCTCGTCAACCGTTATATCATTGAGATAATTGATCTCATTTTTTAATGAAAATAAAACATTTTCTATTCCATAAAAAAGGATCATTTCCTCCCACTCGACTTGGCTCCCTTTATCTAATACACGCTCAATTACCGTTTTATAACTTCTCCGCCAATCAATTTTTTCAAAGTCAAAGTCCCAGAAAAGTGTTTTAGGTAAATCTGGTTTCTTCATCTTAGTAATTAGCGGAAGACGCTCTATTTTCACCTCATCATTTTCAAAAGGGATTTTTCTTTTTGAAAGATAATTGTTCAGTGTGTTGTAATTATAGCTCGGAAAGCTTTCACAAAATCCTTTTAAACTTGTAAAAATGTCCAATTCATTTCCACCAAACCTTTTCCACTGTATCACTATTACACCTTTATTTGCTTCTTTAGCCATAAATCAAAGATAAAATTATTTTGCAATAATGACCAATATATTGAAATATTTGTCAATAATAGAATCTTCAGCATGAAAAATCACTTATTTAGACTTATTAAAAATAATTTGCATCAATGCATATAAAATGATTTCTTTGTAGGTGAAAAACCAATTCCGCTGAAACGATGAGAAGTAGGGGGAATATCACGCTCAATAATGAAATCAGAAAATCAACCCAAAAGATTAAACTGGGCAAAACATCAAAAAAGATGGTTTGGCAAATGGCATTTATACATTGGCATCATCGCCGGCGGAATTGTTGCTTTTGTTGGCCTTACCGGCAGTATTCTTGTTTTTCAGGATGATATTGACCGTGCTTTAAACCCTGAACTTTTCGAAGTGGTTGCCCAAAAACAAAAATTACCTGTAGAAAAAATTGTACCCTTAGTTAGAAAGAATAACCCAAAATTAAAAATAGATTATCTTTTCCTGGGCGAGGTCAAAAATCCCAACGAGGCCTATAGCACGACAAACCTTAAAACAAATGAGCAGACTTTTATCAACCCATATAATGGAAAAATAAGTGGAAAAAGAATTTATACCAGCTCTTTTATTAGGGTAGTTACCGAATTGCACAGAACTTTGCTTATTCCTGTTGCCGGCAGGTATATCTGTGGCCTGGCATCGCTCTGTCTTTTAATCTTAACCATTTCAGGGCTTCGTTTATGGATTCCAAAGAAATGGAAACAATTAAAAACGGTACTTACCGTGAGGTTTAAAGGTTCTTTTAAAAGACAGAATTACGACTGGCATAATTCGTTGGGCTTTTACTCCTCTCCCATTGTAGCAATACTGAGTTTAACGGGATTTTCGATTACTTTTTCTACGCTGGTTATACCGCTGCTGTTCTTATTGAGTGGAAAATCGCCACAGGGTGTTGCAAAATTATTGGGTGCAAAATCAGCATGGCATGTACAGGCAACTCCATTGCCGCTTACAGCTATTGTTGGTGCAGCAAAAGAAAAAATGCCCAATGCCTACATCGGCGGTATTGCCTTCCCGGCAGATAAAATGGGCACCTATCGCCTTGACATGGTTAGCGGAAACCTTCCGAAGGTTGGAAAACGGGAGATGCTGATTGTAGATCAGTATACAGGAAAAACTTTATTAAACAGCCGGAAGGATTTCCCGAATGTGGGCAATGCTTATCTGAGCTGGTTAACTCCGATCCACTATGGTAGTTTCGGTGGAAGGCCTACACAGGTGATTGCCGTTATTGCCGGTTTAATACCTCTGGCTCTTTTCATTACAGGATTCATTATCTGGTGGCCGCGTTATAAAAAGCAAAAGAAGGGAAAGAAAAAGCAATTGGCATTAGATGGGCAGCAGGAAGATTCTATAACTGACAAAGCCCTACAACCAGCAAAAAGTAAATTGCCCCTTCCAAAATTGGGAAGATATTTTATTATTCAGTTTTTATCAGGGTTAAAATATGCATCGGTTATTCTACCAATTAGTTTGCTAATGGGTGCCTTATATGGTCTTCCATCGGGCATTATAATACAACCTGCTATTTTTGTGGTGGCTTTTAGCTGCGTGATGGTCTGTTTGAATTTTATATGCGCTTTACTATCAGAAATGTTTAATATTCTATTTCTTTGGCCATTTAAGAAAGGGAGCCATAAAGTGACAAGGTATTTTGCCTTATCTACGGCATTTTTGGTATGCTATTTAGCCGTTTATATGTTACTGCTGAATACTGGATTCGAAGTTTTTTAGTTTAACCCTTGTTTTAGCCTGCTGTGGTGTCAGATGTTACTCATCTGACACTCAACATAGCCTTTATTTATTTTGCAGGAGTAATCACGATTTTCCTGAATTCGATTGGTGCATGATCGCCCTGTAGATAAATCGGGCCTGGTTCGCCTTCGTTACTATCCAATGCCCCTCCGGTAATGCCCGGAATTTCCTGATTGCTGATAATGGTTTTACCATTGGCCACTACGGTTACCAAACGGCCAACAAGGGTAATATCATAACTTTGCCATTCATCCGGACCTAGAGTTACCATTTCATTGGGCGACAAAAACCCATAAATACCACCGAACAATACACTGTTTGGATGGGCGTCTTTTTTACTGTCTTCGATCTGTACCTCATAACGGCCCCTAAGATATGTCCCGCTATTCCCTCCTTTTGCATATTTAAATTCGACATGGAGTTTGAAATCATTAAACTTTTCTTCAGTGATGAGGTTTGACCCGGTCTTGGGACTGGTAAGGATGCCGTTTTTCACAATCCATTGATTTTGCCCGCTGGCTTTCCAGCCTGCAAGATCTTTACCGTTAAACAGGTTAATCGGCTTGGCCCATGTAGGCATAGCTGTTCTTTTCAAATATGGAGCTTTAACGCCTTTCCAGCTATATTGCTTGCCATTACAATCGGTCATTGTGCCCTGGATTCCAGTACCTGTCAGATTCCCATCGATCATGAGGTTCGATGTACCGCTTTCCCATTGTGGCGGGATTTCAAATTTAAACTTTCCATCGGCAAATTTAACTTCAGAAACCGGACGGGCACTGCCGGCGGTAGATACAAAATAGCCCACCAATGTTTTTACGCCAGAAAGTTTTACTTCGAGCCAGGCTGGTGCCGGTTTTCCGTTTACCTCAACTGTGATATCCCAGCGGCCTATCAGGTCAGCAGGCTCGGCTGCAAGTTGCATGCGCTTAGGTTCTGCAGTTGCTGCAGCAAAAGTTTTTTCAGGCATAGCCGCAATTAGCATGCAGCCCATACCGAACAAAAAGATATTTTTTCTCATCAATGTAATTTATTTATTATAGGGTTCATGTTTATCTTAAAACCGCCATTAATTGGGAAACCAAGACAATTATTATTCAATATAGAATTTATTTTTTTAAGGGCAATAACTTTAAGGAAATGGCATTATTTCGGGCAATTTTGCAACAATTCATCACAAATCACCTGATCGTAGTCTTTATTTTTTATCGCGATAAATGTCAACAGAAATAATAAAAATTATTTTTTGTTTATTTCATTGTATCAAGATTTTTACTAATTTACACCTACCAAATTAAATATCGGTGTAACCACCAAATAACAAACAACTATTAACCTTAACCTTTAATTACTTATTAATTAAAGACTAAAACTTTATTGTTCATCGCATAGATCACCATTATTCATTTAGTGGATGCATAAAACGTTTTTCGTCCTTCTTTCATGAGCAAAAGGCCTTTAGTTAGAGAGATTGTTTCTGGTACCGAAATTTAACTGAGGACATTATTAAACTAAACTAAACCAACAAATTGTATGAAAATGAGGAAAATTTATTCCGCAATCAGCGCCCTAGAGATCAAATTTCCTAGCGCAACCAGAGGCCTGCGGAACCTGACACTCGTAGCTGTTGCTAGCCTTGGCTTACAAAATGCCGCCAAGGGCGAAGACATTGCAAGCAACAAAAAGATTATTCCAATTCCATTCGCCATGCTGAACCATCCTAATGGCATCAGCGAAAGGCTATCCAAAACGATTAGTGGATTAGTAACTGATGAAACAGGGCTTCCACTACCCGGCGCAACGGTGGTAGCCAAGGGAACCAATGCTAAAACACTCACGGGACCTGATGGAAAGTTCTTGTTAACCGTTCCCGATAACGCCACAGTATTGGTGGTTTCTTATATCGGAATGAATTCGCAGGAAGTAAACATCAGCAACCTGACCAATGTGACCATTAAGTTACTTCCATCAGGAAATTCGAATTTAAATGAAGTAGTGGTTACCGCTTTAGGTGTAAAAAGGGAAAAAAGGGCACTTACTTTTGCTGCTCAGCAACTCGCAGGCACCGAATTAACCAAGGCAGGAAGTCCGAATTTTATGGAGGCTTTGAGCGGTAAAGCTGCCGGCGTTGATGTGGGAATTAGTAACTCCGGCGTTGGCGGTTCGACAAAAACGGTACTAAGGGGTTCTAAATCAATTACAGGAAATAGTGAAGCACTGTTCGTTATTGATGGGGTTCCTGTTGTAAACAATAAAGGCGGGCAGCCGGGCTCTTATGGTGGCACCGATGGCGGCGATGGTCTTTCTGCATTAAACCAGGATGATTTTGAATCCGTTACCATCTTAAGGGGAGCAAACGGAGCCATTTTATATGGCAGCCAGGGTGCAAATGGCGTAATTTTAATCAACACTAAAAAAGGCCAGAACGGCAAAATCGCTATTGCTTTAAATTCTACCTTAAATTTTAGCCAGGCTGCGACATTACCTGAATTCCAGTTTAATTATGGCGCAATAGCCGGTAGCGATTACAGCTGGTCTAAAACGAAAGGAGATTATCAGAGCAACTACATTGATGATTTTTTTCAGACCGGAGTAAATACGATTAATTCAATATCGGTGTCCGGTGGGAATGAGCGGACAACCACCTATTTTTCTTACGGAAATAACAACGCATCAGGCATTGTGCCTACTAGTACTTATAATAAACATAATGTTACCTTAAGCCAGGAAACAAAATTATTTAATGATAAACTTACACTAAGTGGAAACGTGAGGTTCTCTTACGAGAAATCAAAGAACCGTCCGGGTGCAGGTTACTATAACAACCCGTTAACGGGGTTATATTTATTCGCCAGGGAAAGAAATTTTGATGATTACAAAACCAACTATCAAAAATTCAGCGACACCAGGAACCTGTATGTACAAAACTGGTATTCTACTGAAGAAAAACAGAACAACCCTTATTGGGAATTAAATAACGATCCTAAACTTTCTACCAGCAACAGGGTAATTGCAACGGCAAAAGCATCTTACGCATTTTTACCCCATTTTAAATTTGATGTACGTGGAAACATTGATTATAACGACAGGTTGTTAGACTACCGTTATGCGGCGGGTGGCAACTCGGTAAGCGTAAGTTCTAATGGTACATGGAATTACGCTAAATATAATGACAAGGCCTTATATGGTGATGCTATTGTAAGCTACGACAACAATTTTGGCAAATTCAGCTTGAATGGTGTAGCGGGAGGAAGTATCCAGGATTATACATTTAACGACGGGATGATTTTTGCTAATGGCACAACACCACTACAATACCCTAACTTTTTCAGTTTCTCAAACCTGCCTTATAACCTGGTGATCAACCAGACCTATAGCAGGGTTCAGAAACAAGGTTTATTTGCCAATGCGTCTTTAGGGTTCAAAGATATGATTTATGTAGATCTGTCAGGGCGTAATGACTGGGCCTCTACCCTGGCAACAACCGGGAACGACTCCTATTTTTATTATTCTGCGGGACTTTCTGCCGTAATCAGCCAGATGTTAAGCCTGCCGAAAGAAATTAGTTTCCTTAAATTAAGGGCATCTACCTCGCAGGTTGGAAATGAGGTACCCTATAACATCGTAAATCCTGGTAACGTAATCGGCGGTGCAGGTGGACCGAACGGTATCGGGGGAATTACCAGAAATACACAGACACCTTTTGCGACATTGGTACCTGAAAAAATAATCAGTAACGAAATTGGATTAGAAGGCCGCTTCCTAAACGATAGGTTAAGTATCGATTTTACCTATTATAAAAACACCAGTACCAATCAGTTTCTATCTTTGCCGGCTCCTTCTGGTTCGGGTTATACCTTTTACTACGTAAACGCGGGTAAAGTGACTAACCAGGGTTTTGAGCTGACATTGGGCGGAGATCCAATAAAAAACGAGAATTTCAAGTGGAATACAACAATTAACCTATCGCAGAACAAAAACAAGATCGTTGAACTGATCGCCGATAATCCTACTTATCAGGTAGGTAGCGATAGCGAAGGTTTTAATTCCATCATTAAAGCCGGCGGGTCTTTCAACGACTTATATATTTACAAATTTGCACGCAATGCATCGGGTCAGATTATCTTGGATGATGCTGGAAAACCAACTAAGGCTGCAACTCAGGAATATGTTGGAAATGTAAATCCAAATCTCATCACGGGGTGGAATAACACATTCACCTACAAAAACTTCAGTTTAAGCGCTTTGGTAGCGGCTAAGTTCGGCGGTGTTGCTTTTTCTAAAACTGAAGCTTTCCTTGATTCTTATGGCGTTAGCAAAAGAAGCGGCGAGGCTAGAGATGCAGGGAGTATCCCAATTAATGCCATTAAAGGCACTACCCCGCAAACCTCGATTGACCCTACGTTGTACTATTCAACAATCGGCGATAGAAATGGAATTATGGAGCCTTATGTATTCTCAAGGACCAATGTTCGTTTAGCGCAGGTATCACTTGCCTATACTGTTCCTGTTAAAGGTTCGGCAATTAAATCGGCATCTGTTTCCTTAATCGGCCGTAACTTATTTTTCTTCTATAAAAAATCACCTTTCGATCCAGAGCAAGCGATGAGTACAAGCAATAGCATGCAGGCAAACGACGTTTTTGCAGTACCTGGTACACGTTCTTACGGGCTAAATCTTAAGTTAAACTTCTAATATCTTAAATAATGAAAAAATTATGTTTAATGGTGCTTGCTTTGATCCTACTCAACTCCTGCACTAAGAATTTCGAAGAGATAAATACAAATCCGAATCAAATATCTGACAAGATGTTAGAGCAGGATTTTAACCTGGTTGGATCTTCCTTCTCGGGTATGTTATTTAACCTGATGGGGCACCAGATTGAAGAAGATCTGTGTTATGATAACTGGATGGGATATATGGGTACGCCAACCCCTTTTGTAGCGAATGTTAATAATACAACCTATTACCTGCGTTGGATTGATGCCTATTGGAACCGTATATACGGTAGCGTGATGTCTCCGTCAAAACAGGTAATAGAGCTTTCCGTAGAAAAAAAGCTGCCATTATTTGGCGATTGGGCTAAATTAGTGAGGATATTGGCGATATCTAAATTAACGGCCATTTACGGTCCTGTAATCTATTCGAACTATGGCACTGCAGGCTTAGGTTCTATCAAATACGACAAAGAGTCGGATTTGTACAACAATATGTTTACCCAGTTGGATCAGATCGAAACCAACTTCAAAGCCAACACCTCCTATATCGGCTTTACCAAATTCGATCCCAGCTATAAAGGAAACATCGCTTCATGGTTAAAATTACTCAATTCAGTACGACTGCGTTTGGCTATGCGCCTGGTTAAGGTTAGCCCTGCATTAGCGAAAACTCAAGGAGAAAAAGCCCTTGCCGATCCTGCCGGATTAATTACCACCAATGCCGAGAATTTTCTGATTTCGTTGAATGGGGAGGTTATGCCTGTTTCGATGATTAGTTTTGACTGGAACGATACCCGTATGGGCGCAACCATGGAATCATTTCTGGTAGGGCTGAAAGATGGTCGCATCACCAAATATTTTGCTGAGGTAAGTGATGCAACTTTAGCTGCTGACCATCCAACATACAAATATAAAGGTATCCGCGGAGGTGCTTACATCAATGCCAAAGATGACAGGGTACCATACTCAACGGTGAGCACAGATTTCAAATCTGCCCAGAACAGAAGAGGTTTTACCGCATCGGAAACTGCCTTTTTAAAAGCAGAAGCAGCTTTAAGGGGATGGGCAAATGCGGGGGATGCCAAAACAAATTATGAAAATGGGGTACGCCTCTCGTTTGCAGACTGGGGAGCAGCCGGTGTTGACGCCTACCTTGCTGATGCAACAAGCAAACCGATCAACTACGTCGACCCAAAAGACAGCAGGAATAATTTCACCGCACTTTCTACCATTACAGTAGCCTGGAATGCAGCTGATGGCAATGAACTGAAACTGGAAAAAATCATCACCCAAAAATACCTAGCTACTTTTACCAATACTTTAGAGGCCTGGGTAGATTTCAGGAGGACAGGTTATCCTAAAATCCCACACGTTGCCAAAAACGACAGCAGTCCGGATTGGGGTGTTATTGCCTCCGACCAATGGATAAAAAGGCTGGTTTTTGTGCCTGCAGAAAGAACTGGGAATGCTGCTGCTGTTGGAGAAGCTGCAACTTTTTTAAGCTCGGGCAAAGATGATATTGCCTCGCGCTTATGGTGGGATACCACCACAGCAAGTAATTTTTAAATTTTAAGATCATAAACAACAAGGCCCCTGCAGATTATTAATCCGCAGGGGCCTTATTGTTTATTTTAGATTTTTTGGTTTATCCGTTTATGGCTTTAACACCCGGCAATTCTTTACCTTCCATATATTCAAGCAAAGCACCACCACCGGTAGAAACATAGCTTACCTCATCTTCTAAACCAAATTTAGCAATCGCTGCAGCCGAATCGCCACCACCGATCAATGAGAAGGCACCGTTATCTTTAGTAGCCGCTACAACTGCTTCTGCAACTGCCTTGGTACCTACCTGGAAACTTTCCATTTCGAAAACACCCATCGGGCCGTTCCATAATAAAGTTTTAGAATTTTTGATGACATCCTGGAACAAAGCAACAGATTTAGGGCCGATATCCAGTCCCATCCAATCTGCAGGAATTTCACCAGAAGTCACATCTTTTTTATCTGCATCATTTGCAAAACGGTCGGCAATTACCGTATCAACAGGCAAAATCAGGTTTACCCCTTTGGCTTTTGCTTTTTCGATCAGTTCTAAAGAAAGTTCCTGTTTATCTGCTTCTAATAATGAAGTACCTATTTCCCCGCCTTGTGCTTTGGCGAAAGTATATGCCATACCACCACCAATAATCAGGTTATCTACTTTATCTAATAATTTTTCGATCAAAAGAATTTTGTCAGATACTTTAGCACCGCCCATAATGGCTGTAAATGGTCTTTCTGCATGGTTTAGGATTTTCTCTGCATTTTCCACTTCTGAAGCCATTAAATAACCAAAGTATTTTGCCTCAGGGAAAAACTGCGCAATAATTGAAGTTGAAGCATGTGCACGGTGTGCTGTACCAAAAGCGTCGTTTACGTAAACATCACCTAATTTTGATAATTTCTCGGCGAAGGCAACATCACCTTTTTCTTCTTCTTTGTAGAAGCGAAGGTTTTCCAACAATAAAACTTCACCTGGTTTTAAATCAGCTGCCTGATTTACCGCGCTTTCGCCAATACAATCGTCAGCAAATTTAACTTCAACACCTACCAAAGCAGATAAATCAGTTAAGATATGTTTTAACGAATATTTATCGGTCGGTCCATCTTTGGGACGGCCTAAGTGCGACATTAAAATAACTGAACCACCATCTTTTAAAATTTTAGAAATGGTTGGCAAAGCAGCCCTGATCCTTTTATCATCGGTGATATTAAATTCATCATCCAAAGGCACATTAAAATCTACCCTGATTAAGGCTTTTTTATCTTTAAAGTCGAACTGGTCAATTGTATTCATATTTAATTATTTTGATTTTAAGTTTAATTTCATTTCGTAATGGAACCCGATGCCGGGGATATCAAATTCAGGCGATTCGGTCGTAAAACCGATCTTTTTGTAAAACGCGGCCGCCGTTGAGCGGGCATTACACCATAAATAATCGGTATTGTATTCTTTGAGGTACTCAATGGCAAAAGTAACCAATGCAGCACCGCAGCCCTTCCCTCCTGCTTCGGGATGGGTAGCCATGCCGCGGAGCTGATAGCCCTCGCCTTCGTCAGGAAAAAAATCGTTGCGCATAAAAGTGGCAATGGATTTTATCTCTCCATCTTTTAAAAAGCCAAGGTGAAAGGTATCATAAGCCAAATCGCCATCGAAAACACATGCTTCAAATGGTTTGCCATTGCGTAAAACCAGGCTTCTTAAAGGTAGAACTTCTTCCGGGAGAATAAATTTGACCATACTTTTTTTATCAATTAGCTTATGCCTGATCTCAGGATATTGCTATAGAGTGCGCCGCAAACGTTTGCAAAGTTAATAAAGCAATTGAAACTCAATAATTATAATGCACAGAAAGTGCTAACATTTTGGGGACAAATTCCTTAAACCAGTTATTTTGCACCAAGCTTTGGAAGCGATTGCCACCAGGCCAGTAATTTATTTTTTAGTTCACCTGCTATGTCTGTCCTGCTTTCTGCCAGGTTATTGCTTTCCTTTTTATCCTTATTGATATTGTATAACTGGATATCACTGCCATCACTGTTCATTAACAGTTTCCACTCACCAGAGCGGACTGCCAGATTTGGGCTTTTATCAACCGGCCTGGGGTATTTGAAAGCAATATCATTTCGCCCGTACTCCCAGAACATCTCCCTGATTCTTGCCGAGGGATTTCCCATTAGCACGCTGCTCCGGTCAATACCATCTCCTTTATAACTGCCAGGCAATTTGATTCCGGCCATTTTAGAGAGTGAAGGCAAAAGATCCAGTGCATTCACAACCGATTGGTCATCGGTTTTACCCTGGGCGATGTGGCCAGGCCAGCTTATGATAAATGGCATCCTGGTGCCTCCCTCATAAAGTGAGAGTTTTGATCCCCTTAAACCTTCAGCCCTACTGCCCCTAAAACTTGGTAAAGGCCCGTTATCACTGGTAAAAATAACAATGGTATTTTGATCTGCCCCAAGCTGTTTCAATCCATCCAACAGCCTTCCAATCTGGACATCATATTCTTTCAACACCAGTTTAAATGCGGCTTCTTCTTCCGGATTCATTGGAAATTTGCCAGTATATTCCGTTTCGCTACGGGGTACCCAGGGCGTGTGCACATCATCCGGCCAAAGATTTACAAAGCAGGGCTGCTCAGGGTGCTGCTTTAAAAATTCGAGGGTTTTATCTACAAAATATTTGGTCCGGTCCCAACGTTTGATACTGTCTTTGTCAGACCATATCCAATCAGTTGCAGTTATTGCGGGATCAGGGTCCGGGCTTTCGTAAGTGCTGGCATGTGCATCAAAACCATACTGCTCAAATCCGGGTGCATTTTTAACATCACGTCCGCCGCCCATGTGCCATTTCCCGAAGTGGCCCGTTGCATAACCTGCAGCTTTGAAAAACTTAGCAAAGGTCGGCGCTTTAGGATCGAGGAAATCGGCCTGCTGGGCATTTTTGTTATGCTTTTTATTATCCAGGTAAGTACTAAAATTCCACCTGCCAGGATACATGCCCGTAAGTAATCCTGCCCTTGATGGAGAGCATATTGGTGCTGCGCTATAATACTGGGTTAGTTTTAAACCATTACCGGCAATACGATCTATATTCGGTGTGGGAACAAATTTTCCACCAAAAGCGCCAACATCGCTAAAACCCATATCATCGGTTAGGATAATAATGATATTTGTTGCCTTTGCTTTTTTGATCTGGGCATTCAGACCTGAGCACACCATCATCAGCAAAAGGCCTAAGCTCAAGAAAATAGCAAACCTATTCATACCTGTTTTTATTAGTCTAAATTGTTAAGTTTCCAGATTAAACTACCAAATCTATAGATTTAACTTTTACCATAATGTAATGAATTTGATAGGTAGAAACCCTTAACAACAATGGTCGCGATAAATTTTAAACAGATAGGCAGATTTATTGTTGAATAGTTATTAGCGCGTAATACACCGGTTATGAAAGAAGAAAACATTAAAACTACAGCAAGAATATTATTAGGGGCAGGTTTGATTACCGCCGGGATCGGTCATCTGACCTTTGCGCGTAAACCTTTCCAGGCACAGGTGCCGGATTGGGTTCCCTTAAAAAAAGATGATACAGTCGTATATTCGGGTTTTGTTGAAATTGCATTGGGCACAGCTTTAGTCCTTGCACCCAAAAAATATGAAGATTTAATCGGTAAAGTAGCTGCAGGTTTGTTTGTTGGCGTATTCCCTGGAAATATCTCCCAATACACCCATAAACGCAGCGCCTTCGGACTTAATACTGATAATAAACGACTTTTACGCCTGTTTTTTCAACCGGCATTGGTTTATTGGGCATTAAAATCTACTCAAAAACCTTAAAATCAACCTTTAGAAAGCGTTTCGATTTTTCTGACAACATCGATTAAACGGCTGCTGTAACCATATTCATTATCATACCAGCCTACTACCTTAACCAGATCGCCGACGATGGAGGTTAACAGGGAGTCGAATATACAGGAATGTGGATTATCGATGATATCAATAGATACGATCGGGTCTTCGGTATATTCCAGTAAGTTTTTGAGCTCATTTTCGGCAGCATTTTTAAAGGCGTCATTGATTTCTTCGATGGTTGTTTTCTTTTTCAAAAGACAAGTAAAATCTGTCAGTGAACCGTTTAAAACCGGAACCCTGATGCCAGCGCCACCCAAGCGTCCCTCAAGCTCCGGAAAAATATGGGTAATGGCTTTGGCTGCACCCGTTGTAGTTGGAATAATGGATGAAGATGCTGCCCTTGCCCTGCGCAGGTCCTTATGGTTCGCATCGTGCAGGTTCTGATCGCCCGTCATCGAGTGGATGGTGGTAATGTATCCTTCTTCTACCCCCCAGTTATCGTTCAGGATTTTGATCATCGGGGCAATATTGTTTGTGGTGCAGCTTGCGTTGGAGAGTATCGGACTTTTCAGATCGATCTGATCATCGTTAACACCCAATACCACCATTGGTATATCTTCTGCAGCTGGCGCAGAAATGAGTACCTGCTTTGCGCCTGCGGTAATGTGTTTTTCCGCCGCCGCTCTGGTCAGGTTTTTACCCGTACAATCAATCACCACATCAACCCGCAATGCTGACCATGGCAGCTCATCAGCTTCTTTTATAGCAAATACAGGAATAGAAAGCTGACCGATTACAAGCGAATCAGGCTTTGCTGAAACTTTACCTGCAAAAACACCGTGAACGGTATCGTATTTAAATAAATGGGCCATGGTTTTCGCGTCGGCAAGATCATTGATTGCCACCACTTCGAATCCCTCAGCCAATGCCAAGCGTAAAAATGTTCTTCCTATTCTACCAAAACCATTTATTGCCAGCCTCATTATATATAAAAATTAGAGCGCAAAATTAGTATTTATTTGTGAAAGCATAGTCCTTATAATATAAGATGGAAATGGAATGATAAAAAAGACAAAAAGCAGTAAAACCGGAAATAAACCAGCGCTATTTTTTTGCCTTTCGCAATAGGCTAATGGTGAGCACACTATTGAATACCATGCAGATACCGATAATGATGAGGATTAAAACGAAGTTCCCCAGATGCTGAAGGGCCATAGTGGCGGCGAGGATAATGATATTAAACCCTAAAGTAGAAAGGACGATCAGACTGGGTTTTAAACCCAGTTTTTCCAACCGGTGGTGAATGTGGTTACGGTCGCCCCTAAATGGCGATCTTCCTTTTATAATCCTTACCGTGAAAACCCTTAAAGAATCGAATATCGGTACAATCAATATCGATACTGCAATTGCGGGTGCAGAATAAAAGGCAGGATGGTTTTTGCCGGTAAACTTATTAAGTTCAATAAACTTGATGGCCAATGCCGCAGAAATAAGTCCGATGATCAAAGCCCCGGTATCGCCCATAAAAATCTTTGCCGGGTACCAGTTGTATTTTACAAATCCTCCCACCGCCCCTGCCAGTGCAAAAGCTATAAACGCATAAGGAATCTGTCCCATTAAGGAAAAAAGCAGGCCGAAAGTCAAACTGGTGAAAATACCTATTCCGCCTGCCAGTCCATCAATACCATCAATGAGGTTAAATGCATTGTTGAGGAAAATAATCAGCGCGATGGAAAAAAGTCCGCCGTAAATAGGTGCCATATCACCAATGCCCAGTACTCCATATAAACTGGTTAGGCGGAAAGCACCAAAGAATACGAGGATAAAGGCAACCACAATCTGCAGTACAAACTTGGTACTGGTATTGGTCCCATAAACATCATCCTTTAAACCCAATGCGGAGAGAATGATACTTGAAGCAATTAAAAAATTGGCTTCCCTAAAATTAATGATCGATGAGAAGAGCAGGATACTGATGGTGAAACTACCTACAATGGCCAAACCACCCAAACGGGAAATATTGCGTTTATGGGTTTTACGGTGCAGATCATTTTTATCGAAAAGCCCATACTTCAATGAAGTATAAATTACGCTTGGAATACTTAAAATTACAATAGAGAAGGCCAGTGTAAAAATGGCCAAATAAAAATAAATGGGACTTGTATGCAGGATGCGCTCAAACAAAATTTTCGGGACTTACAAGCAAAGATAAACATACTCCGATACATTAAAGGTGATTATATAATGTTTAACATGATATTAATCAAATCGCAACATAGATGGATAAAGCAGATATTCATTTTATTGTTCAGAGAATAGCTTTTCTACCTCAAGCGTACTTTTATAGTGCTTTCTTGTTAGAACACTAAAACTGGCCGAGTTTGCTGAGTTTCTTTTTAAACAACACAAAAAATGGATTTGGCACTTTGTTTCTTTTTAATGCCTTATAATCATTAATAAAAGCATAATACCTGCTTTTTAACGATTGATTGCTTAACCCACCCATCCGCATCTTCACCATTAACAGCGGCAGATATACTGTCTTTATTCGATGGGTATAAAAATACCGTAATATCAGTTCGTAATCGGCAGCAGTACCTAAATCAAGAGCATAGATTCCGTATTTTTCAAAAAGTTCCTTTCTAAGGTATAAAGTTGGATGAGCAGGCATCCACCCTCTTTTTAAATCAGTAAGGGTTGTTTGTTTTGACCGCCACTTTCTAATCACTTTATTTGTATCCGGATGAATATAATCCAGGTCACCATAAAGTCCATCAATTGTTGGATTGGCCATAAAAGTTTTCGCAACTGAAGTTAACACATCGTTACTTGCAAACATATCATCCGCATTCAAAACTCCGATAATATCACCTGCAGCTTTTTGAATCCCTTTATTAATGGCATCGTAAAGCCCTTTATCTTTCTCCGAAATAAAATAACCGATATGAGATTGGTTCTGACTAATGATACTCAGCGTTTTATCTGTTGATCCTCCGTCAATTACAATATATTCTACATCAGGATAATTCTGTTGGATCACAGAATTAAAACACTCCTGTAAAAAGGCTTCGCCATTATAAATTACGGTGATGAGGGATATTTTCATGACTTACCAAATGGGATTCTTTGGCTTTCTTTTGGGATGAAGGCAAAAAATTGTGGTAAATATAAGAAATTGAAATACCAACCTGGTGGTTTAAGCAGATTGAAAATTTGTCATGGTTTATTTCTTCTTCTAATTACAAATATACCGAAGAGACCAGCAGCGGCACCCAGGGTCCAGGAATAGTCGTCGAGATTGCATTGTACTGTTGGTATATAGGTAACCAGATCTCCATACAAACAATTTGAGCATACAGCCGCTAAGCCAGGCAATGACACAGATGGACTTCCATAAACGCAACCACCACTAGACTGAACAACAACATTACTCGCCCAACTCAATGTACAAGAAACATTTGTATTGATATTTGGATTTAGATTATATACATAGGACCCTAAACCCAAACTTATTCCTCCACCAAGATCAACACCCAAAAGATACTGTGTAGAACTAGTGTATATTACGTTTCCTCCCATTACCTTACACCCAGTTACTGTTCCTTGTGCATACGAAAGCACTGGAGCAACAAAGATTAAAACCCAAAAGTAGAAACTTCTCATGTATCATTTTTAGTGAATACACGAAGTTACTACTGTTAATAACTACAAACTACGTTCGTTTTGTTCAATAACTCGACTAAAGGTTTGTCTCTCACTATAATACAACTTGTCTTACTTTCCAAAAGCCAAAAAAGCCTAGCGGCAAAAGCATAAAGATAATGCTTTGATCTAATGGCAGGTTATTGGTGGGCGCATTGCAAGGATAGTTAGGATCGCTATTTGAATAATAAGCAGGATTATTATAACTATAGTCCAGTTCAAACCCCTCTCCAGTAGCACTTGTAATGTCGGCACTATATGATGTTACTGCGACACATCGATTTGCTGGAATATCTTTATAGTCACGAATTACTTCATTTACTGCAGGGTACGATACATTATTTTTAGTAAGTGCATCATAAACATTAATTGAGCCACATCTATAACCAGCCCAACCCTGGCCCCTGGCTATATTTACAATATTAGCATTGCTATAAACCTGCACGATAACATTACTGTTGCCATAATATGTGGACTGTCCAAGATAGATAGTGGCAACATTATCGCCAATATTACATCCTTTTCCAGTAGTTTGAGCAAATGATAGATTAAAAAAAGATCCTAAAATAAGGATAGAGACAGACAATAAAAACTTCATAAAAACCAAAAATCAGTAGCTTTAAAACTACATTTAATGCAAATATTGCAAATAAAAAGAGGCATATACCCCTCCTTTATTGACTTGGTTTTTGAAAAAGACATTAGAAAAATAAATCACAGCGCCTCTGGCTACTATAATTTGATCAAAAACTTAACCTAATGATAATTAAAGCGATATTCTATAAATTTAGGCAGGATTACCACCATAATCGAACTATTGACAATTATCATGAACAAAATGAACAGAGGATCTTAGTAAAATTATTAATTACGTCATTATCCTAATCCGCTGAGATGATAAAGCTCTTGGTTATGATGATTATGATTTGATTAGCTGTTTTGAAAAACTAAAAGATTGTTTTTTGAAAGACCAAACGCCAATAAGAGAAACCGGCAAGAGCAAAAAAACAACATAATCATCAATTGGCACCCCACATGGAGCTTGAAAAGTTTGTGAAACAGTATAAATCTGACCAGTATGCATCGAGTCGCCTAACAATGTGCAAGTTCCTTGCGATGATCCGGATATTGAAACGTAAGTATGTGGTCCACAAACCCCTTCATATAAAACAAAATTCACACCATTACCAGTTTTGTAAACGGTGCCGGAACTAACTGCATTGAAAACCTTACTGTAGTCAGGACTATCGTAATTTAAAACTAAACAGCCTGTTTGAGCGGTGGCAGTAAAAGAAATAGCAAAAAAAATTAAAGATAATAATATGGGTTTAGGCATCATTAGGAATAATTTGCCCTAAAGATTATAAAAAGCATTTTAAAAATACTCATAAGTAAATAAAATCATACAATAAATATTTTTTTTGATCATTATTTATGAGTATACGAGTGAATCAGGCAATATTTTATGCTATTTTCATAATATTCTATTACAGCAAGAATTTAACAATACCTTTTCAATTATAAAATCTTAGGGCTTAGCCTTATAAAATCTTATATTTGCAGCAATAGTCGTTTATTTCTAGAAGATGCGTAAATTTTTCGGTATAGCCGTTACAATAATTTGTATGGGTTTGTTGTGCAGTTTAAGTTGTTTGGCTTCAATTCCCAAAAGCAGTATTCCTGCACCCCCAAGCGGCTGCCTTGTTGGTGGCAGAATGTATACCAGGTACATTAGAACCGTATATATTGATGATCCAAATAACGCTAATAACGCTAATGAATATCGTTATATATTTAGCGATGATACTTCTGCCCCGGAAGGATGTGTAAGTGGTGGTAATGACTTTTACGGACCAAGCCCGGATGGCTCTAGTAACACAGTTGCGATTGGCTGTGACATTAACAAGCTCGATTATGCATCAACGGTGCACAATCCATCAAAAAATGGATTTACTATTGTATGTCCTTTAGATACAAATATTTATCTGTTACTCTTTTCTTCCTCAATGCTTGTTTTTTTTCATTTTAAAAGAAAGAACAATAATGTTACGCGCTACTCTCCAGAAAATTGAAATTGGACTAGAATATATCAATAAACAGGATGAAATCAAAGATCTTGATTTGATAAAAGCGTTTCAATAGATCGTGTATCTTAACGCTCAAATAGTGATGAAGCGAAATTTATTTCAACAACAACATTTTCAAAATTATTTTTGTCAAAACACAAGCATAATAACGATTTTTATGATTTCGTTACTTAAATGATGAAATACCTGTTTTTTCGCCAAATTGCAAATCATGATTATAAGTTCATATTTTTTTCTTATACTGTAAATAACTATTTTAAAGGTGGCCTGCTTCCACTTTAACTTTTTTTTAAGCATCTTTAACCCATATTTGAGTGTATTGCCATTGGCAATCCTGATACATCCCGATTCCTGATTATGATCCCAACAAAAGCAATTATAAAATTCCTTTGCATCTTATCTGTTTGCGCCATGTTTGTAAGCTGTGCCTCGCGTAAAGAGCATAGTCTGTTTAATGCGGCAAGTGATATTGTTACCGACACCATTAAACAGGTGTATGTGGTAAATGATCAGGGCATTAGTGATGCTTATTATAAAATAAAGGTGAATGATCAATTGGCGATCCGAAATTTGCAAAATAAAGAATTTGGCGCTAACACATCATCCAGCAATAGTACAGGATTCAATCAAACAGCAAGTGGAACCATTAATAACACACTTTCTTACCTGGTAGATACTGATGGAAAAGTAAACCTGCCCGCTATCGGTAAAGTAGAGGTGTTAGGCCTGAGCAGAAGGGATGCAGCAATAAAAATACAAGATCTATATGCCAAACAACTACTGCGCGATCCGATTATAGAACTTAGCGTGGTAAATTTAAAGGTTACCTTATTAGGCGAATTTGGCCGACAAGGTAATTTCTTACTGGAGCGGGAAAATACAACCCTCATTGACATTATTGGTGAAGCAGGTGGCATAAACAAAACAGCAGATCCTAAAACACTCAAAATCATCCGCGGTGACAGAAGTCATCCGGAAATCATCTATGTTAACCTAAATGATATCAATAGTTTGGCGAGTAAAAAGCTTGTGCTTCAAAATAACGACATCATTGTACTTCAGCAAACCAAAAGTGCTGCACTTAGCGAAAAGTTAACAAGTGTAAACAATATTGTACAGCCCTTTCTTGTAGTAGTCAATCTTGCTGTACTAATCTTTACCCTCACCCGCTAATGGATAATACGACACCAACCGAAAATAACAAGTTAGCCAGCCAGACCATTAATTATTGGAAAATTGCCCTGATTTTCCTGAGCAGATGGTATTGGGTTGCGGGAACAGTACTGATCAGTTTTATTCTGGCCTGGTTATACGTGCGCAGTATTACCCCTATTTATATTACTTCTGCTTCGCTAAAATTAGATGGCGATCAGCAGCAACAGATGGCTTCGCTTCCTGGTTCACCGATAAATTACCGTCCTTTTAATCAGAATCAGATACAGACTGAAGGGATTATTATGCGCTCGGAAGATGTAATTTTAAACGCGTTAAAAAATCTTGATTATAAAATCAGTTATTATTTAGAAGGAAGGGTACGCGTAACCGAACTTTATCCTAAACAACCTTTTCAGGTAGATATTTTAACCCAGGATTCTGTTAATTTCAGTAGGGCCACCTATTCGGTTAAACCAGTTGATAGCAAAACTTTCGAGTTATTCAGTAGCGACGATAATAACAAGAATGCAAAAAAATATCGGTATGGTCAGGCAATTAATGCCGGGAATATGGTATTCACGGTTAAAACCGAAATCCCTTCTGCCGGCAATTATAGTTTCAAATTCAACGGGGTTAGAGATTTGTATGGTAGGGCTGCAGGAGGATTAAACGTATTTGAACAGGAGAAAAACACCAATATCATGGGCGTTACCCATACGGACAGCAATCCGGTATTTTCTGCGAATGTGCTCAACGAGATCATCAAACAATATGTAAAGAATGATGCTCAGCTCAAAAAAAGATCAGCCAAACAAACCATTGATTATTTAGATAGCCAGATTGCATTTCTGGATGCACAGGTTAATAAATCAGGCAATAAACTCTCTGCTTTTCAAAGCAATAATAAACTAATCGATCCAAATAGCGACAAGCAAATAAGCAGTTCGAAACTTAGTAATTTACAAAACCAGATTGCCGAACTTCAATTGCAGGAACTTGGCATTCAACAATTAGAAACCCAGGTAAAAAACAATAAAGACCGAATACAACTTAACCTTAACCTGGAAGGTACCAATAGTACGCTGTTGACTGGTTTGATTACCCAACTTAACGGGCTTATTCTGAACCGGGAAAATAAATTACAAAATTTCAATGCCGATGCACAGCCTATTCAGGATATTAACCGACAGATTAATGAAGTAAAACAGGCCATTGTAACCAATATCCGGTTACTCCACGAGCGCAACCAAAAAACCATTAGTTATATTAACGGACAGATTGGCCAGGCCAATCAGGCACTTGGTAGCATACCGGCCAAACAAAATGATTTCGCCAAGTTGCAGAGTAACTTTGATATCAACCAACGGATGTTCTCGATGTTGTTTGAAAGAAAACTCTCAGCGCAGATCAGCTCTGCAGCGGTGATAGCCGGTGCTACCATTATCAGTGTAGCTCAGCCTTCTTTTTATCCTATTTCTCCGGTCCCTAAAAAGATTTATTCTTCTTACCTGTTTATGGGCTTATTTTCGGGCCTGGGCTTAATTTTATTGGTCAGGATTCTAAATCCGTATCTCTACGATATTGAAACCATCGAAGGCTTAACCGCAACACCGATTATTGGTGTAATTTTAAAATATCCGAAAAAGGTTCAGCCAGGTGAAAGTGTTTTATCAATTGAGCGGCCAAAATCAATATTTGCCGAATCCGTTAGATCTGTCAGAACAAACTTAAGCTTTATGGCAAGTGATCAGGATACCAAGGTAATCTGCATCACTTCTGAAGTTTCGGGTGAAGGAAAATCGTTCGTCAGCTTAAATCTTGCCGGTACACTCTCTATTATTGAGAAAAAAGTAATCATTATAGCTGCTGATTTACGTAAATCAAAACTTCACCATGCTTTTGGTTCTGATAACCGGATTGGTTTAAGCAGTTATTTATCTAAACAGGCTGGCTTATCCGATATTATCTTTACAGATGAAAGGCACAACATCGATTACATTACCTCGGGGCCGGTACCGCCAAACCCTTCAGAGCTTTTGCACCACAAAGCAATGGAAACACTCATCGAAAAACTTAGGGAAACCTATGAATATATCATTATAGATACAGCCCCCGTTGGACTGGTATCAGACTCGATACCGTTGATCAGAAAAGCGGATGTGAATCTTTTTATAATCCGTTCGGGTGTTTCGAAATTCAGGGCTGCAACCATCCCCGATCGCTTATCAAAAGAATACGGGCTTAATAACATTGCCATCATCTTAAATTCATTTGGTGATGAAAAATTACATGCCAATATCTACACCACTAACTATGCCCATAGCAATACAGGAACTTATTACTATTCGAATTATACCGGGTATGGAAAAAGTGGCTATTACGATGATGAAAAGAGCTGGTGGGAGTTTTGGAAGAAAAAAGGGTAAAGCTTAAGCTTAATGGTTGATCAAAATTACAGGTGGTATCCGGTTTATACGCGTTCGAGGGCAGAAAAAAAAGCTCATGAAGAATTAAACAGAAAAGGGATTTTAAGCTATTTACCTCTAAAAAAGACAGTTAAACAATGGAGCGATCGTAAAAAAATCGTAGAGGAGCCCTTGATAAAATCGTATCTGTTTGCTTATATTTCGGCTAAAGAATATGCTGAAGTTTTAATGACCAATGGTGTTGCCAGGTTTATTTATTTCTCCAGCCAAATCGCCTCTATCCCTGACCAACAAATTAATGATCTTAAACTCTTACTCGCTACAGATGCAGATCTTGAGCTTATTGATTATGATATAAAACCAGGAGAAAGAGTATTGATTAAGGCCGGGCCTTTTAAGGGGATAATTGCCGAACTGGTATCTTTACAAAACAAACAGCGTATTATTTTGCGTTTACAAAATATGGGCTATTCGATTAATATCAATACATCGATAGCTTTTGTAGAACCGTTGTAGAAATGTAAAAATAGAGTGGGGATGATGTGGAGATGGGTAAATAAAAGTTAAATTAATAAATACCGATGTTTAGGCACCGGTTTATTCATAAAAATAATCGGTTCATTTTGAATATAAAATGTGACTGAAAGGGCGAAGCTGTATCCAGCGCAATCTATAACATTGAAAATTCGTCGAGATCAAAATACTGATGTGCCGTATAGCAGGTATTATAAATAGCAAAAATTCTTTAGAAAAAGTTAACCAACAGGTAAAAGCCATGTGCGATAGTATGCAGCATGGCGGACCAGACGACCATGGTATCTACATGGCTGGTAACGAATCTGTTTGTTTGGGCAATCGGAGATTAGCTATTTTAGACCTCAGCAGCAATGGTCGCCAACCTTTGGTAAGCCATAAAGAAGATATTGCAATTACCTACAATGGCGAAATTTACAACTATCAAAAAATCAGGATTGAATTAATCAATTTAGGATATATATTCAAAACTCAAACAGATACGGAAGTAATACTTTATGCCTATCAACACTGGGGCGAAAGTGCTTTCGAAAGATTGGATGGGATTTTTGCTTTCTGTATTTATGATAAAAGGCAACAATGTGTGTATCTGGTTCGCGATCAGAATGGGATAAAGCCATTGTATTACCATTTTAACAATGAAACCTTAACTTTTGCTTCTGAAGTAAAAGCATTTAAATATGCCAATATCTCACAAGAGAATGAAAATTGGAGGATTTACTATCTTGCATTTGGTCATATTCCCGAACCTTACACCACGATAAAAAACGTCTATAGCTTGGGCAAAGGCTGTTTTCTAAAATATCATGTCAGAAGCGCCGAACACTTCATACAATCCTATCATGAATTTGAAAGCACTTCAAACATTAGAAATGAAAGTTATGCCATCGAGCTCATCCGCGAACAATTGAGGAACTCCATTAAACAGCAAATGATTTCTGATGTTGATGTTGGCGTACTGTTTAGCGGAGGTCTCGATTCGAGCATTATTACCATTTTGGCCAATCAGCATAATGGCAGAAAACTGTCGTGCATTTCGGCCAATTTTGATGAAATAGATTTTTCAGAAAACAAACAACGCAATAGCTTGCTTCAAAAAATTGAGGTACAAAAAATAGAAAAACTCATCACCTACCGCGATTTTGTACAGAATTTTGAGACCGTTTTAAGCAATATGGATCAGCCCACCAACGATGGGATTAACACCTGGTTTGTATGTAAAACGGCAAAAGAACAGGGAATTAAAGTGGTACTTTCTGGCCTTGGGGCCGACGAACTTTTTGGCGGGTACCCCTCTTTTGACCGGATCCATAAAATACAAAACTTAAACTGGTTAAGTAAAAGTGTTTTACGAAGCATGCGTTTCTCCAACAATACCAAGTACAAAAGATTATATTATCTCAGCCTAAATTCTCCCATTGGTGAGTATTTATGTTTGAGGGGCGTTTATTCTCCAGATGTAATAGCGGAGTTACTGGATATCGACATGCGAACCGTTATCGATTGCCTGGAAGAAATTCCACTGCAGCCCGGCATCAAAAAAACCAGTAACGAAACCCGGGCAAGCTGGTTCGAATTTAACATGTACATGCAAAATCAGTTATTAAAAGATACCGATTTTATGAGCATGAGCCATGGCGTTGAAGTGAGGGTCCCCTTTCTCGACCGCAAGTTTGTCGACCTTGTGCTTTCCATCTCAACAGAAATCAAATTCAGCTACGAACAAAAAAAGAAACTTTTGGTAGAGGCATATAAGGAAGATTTGCCGGTTGAAACATGGAAAAGATCTAAGATGGGTTTCACCTTCCCTTTTCAGGAGTGGATGAGGAAAAACAGCGATATTGCAGATCCATCACGCTACCACAACAAAAGGGCAAAATCGCTCATGAAAAGCTTTGGAGAAAACAAACTGCACTGGAGCTCAGCTTTAGCTTTATACCGGACTTACCATGCCAGTTAAAGTATTATTTTTAACACTTAAAACTTTTAGCTTAACAGGCGGCATTGAAAAAGTGTGTCGAAGTTTATCACGTGTTTTATACGATCTGAGCGAGGAAGAAATTGTTCAATCTACCGTATATTCGATGTACGATAAAAATACAGACCGCGATTCGAGGTACCTGAGCAAACAACAGTTTCAAGGTTTTGGCGGAAAAAAAGAAAGATTTGTAGTTCATTCTTTTTTAAGTGGATTAAAAGCCGACGTTATTTTACTCAGCCATATCCATTTAATCAATATTGTTTATTTCATTAAAAAAATACATCCCAATAAAAAAATATATCTGCTGGCTCATGGAATAGAGATATGGAAAAAATTGTCAGATCCTAAGCTAAAAATTTTAAACCAACTGGATAAAATCATCTGCGTCAGCAATTTTACTGCTCAAAAGATAATGGATATGCACCATATCCCAGTCGATAAAATTGAAATATTGAACAATTGCCTCGACCCATTTTATCACCTTTCTACACAGTTTGAAAAACCGAAAGAATTATTGAATAGGTACCGTTTAAATGATGAAAATATAATCTTGTTTTCATTATCACGCCTATCTTCTTCTGAAAAATATAAAGGATACGATCACACCATTGAGCTTTTACCGAACCTATTAGAAAAATATCCAACTCTGGTTTATTTATTAGGGGGTAAGTGGGATGCAATTGAGAAGAAAAGACTGGACGAACTGATCATCAACAATAACCTTCAGGATCACATTAGAATGGTCGGTTTTATTGATGAAACAGAAATTACCGAACACTTTTTACTGTCTGACATGTTTATCCTACCCAGTAAAAAAGAAGGTTTTGGGATTGTATTTATTGAAGCACTGGCCAGCGGCCTCAGGGTTATTGCAGGCAATAAAGATGGAAGTGTAGATGCGCTTAAGGGCGGAACGCTTGGTGTTCTCGTCGATCCCGATGATCAGGAAGGCATTTTAAACAGCATCTGCAATTTATTAAAGCATAAGCATACTGAAAGCGAAAAAAAGAAGTTACAGGAAAAATGCATGGAGACATTTGGATATGCACCTTACCTTCAATCTATAAAAAACTTGCTTTTAAACGGGGCGATCAATCCTACCCAAAAAGTAAATCTAGAACAATATACAGGAATTGATAAGCCAAAAATTTATGGTTAAAGAAGAGCAACAGTGGACCATTGAGGCTAAATCTTCCTTGCTCGACTTAAAGCTGAATGAGGTTTGGGCCTATCGGGATTTATTGGTACTATTGGTAAGAAGGGACTTTGTTTCCTTTTACAAACAGACTATTTTAGGCCCACTCTGGTTTTTTATTCAACCTTTATTTACCACAATCATCTTTACCTTTATATTTGGCAATTTAGCAGGTATATCAACAGATGGATTACCTAAACCCCTATTTTACATGGCAGGCATCACGGCCTGGAACTATTTTGCAGACTGTTTAACCAAAACATCTTCTGTTTTCAGAGATAATGCAGGTATTTTTGGCAAGGTTTATTTTCCTAGATTAATTATGCCTTTGAGTATAGTGGTGAGTAACCTGGTGCGTTTTGGAGTACAAATGCTTTTGTTTCTCATTTTAATGGCTTATTATTATTTCGCTGGTGCCAACTTTAACATAAGCTGGGCAATTTGCCTATTTCCAGTCATCGTAGTATTAATGGCTTTATTGGGTTTGGGTGCAGGAATGATTATTTCTGCTATGACCACAAAGTATAGGGATCTTGCATTCCTGATCAGTTTTGGTGTACAGTTATTGATGTATGCCACCACGGTAATTTACCCTTTATCTGAGGCGATAAACAAATATCCTGCTTACGCCTGGATAATCGAATATAATTCAATGACTCCTATTATAGAAACATTTCGGTATGGTTTTCTTGGCGAAGGCAGCTTTAGCTGGTTTAGTTTAGGCTATGCAACGATTGTTACGATTTTTTTATTGTTGATTGGTACAGTAGTTTTCAATAAAGTAGAGCGCAATTTTGTTGATACGGTATAAATGGGAAATCGAAGATGTAATATGGATGATGGAAAGCATGACTTTAAGCATATTTTAAATGTCGAACATCGCTATAAAAGTAGAAAATCTTAGCAAAGCTTATCAGTTAGGCCAAATTGGAACCGGAACGATTAGCCGGGATTTAGAGCGTTGGTATGCCCGCATTCGGGGTAAGGAAGATCCTTTTCTACGGATTGGTGAAAGCAACGATCAAAACACCAAAAGCGCAAGTGATGTAGTGTGGAGTTTAAAGGATATTAATTTTGAAATTGAACAAGGAGACGCAGTTGGCATTATTGGCAGAAACGGTGCAGGAAAAAGTACTTTGCTTAAAATTTTAAGTAAAGTAACTGCCCCAACCACTGGGAAAATCTCTGGTAAAGGCCGTATAGCGAGTTTACTTGAAGTTGGAACAGGTTTTCATCCAGAACTCAGTGGCCGTGAAAACATATTTCTCAATGGTGCTATTTTAGGCATGCGCAAAAAAGAAATCCAGCGTAAATTGGAGGAAATTGTAGATTTTGCAGGTATAGAACGTTATTTAGATACGCCGGTTAAAAGATATAGCTCTGGCATGTATGTGCGCCTGGCTTTTGCAGTTGCTGCCCATTTGGAAAGTGAGATTTTAATTGTTGATGAAGTATTAGCGGTCGGCGATGCAGAATTCCAACAGAAATGTTTGGGCAAAATGGGCGAAGTGAGTAAAGGAGAAGGCAGGACTGTGCTGTTTGTGAGCCATAATATGGGCGCCGTAAAGCAACTTTGCGACAGTGGAATAGTACTTAAAAATGGCCTTGTGAGTTACAAGTCGGATGTTATATCTGAAGTTATTAATAAATACCTGACTACAGAAGATAGAGAACTGTCAAACAGCCTTAATATTGATGGCGAAAAATACAAAAATCAATATTTCAGACCCATGATGATAAATACTAAAAAAACTTCATATAGCCTGAATGAAGAAGTTGAAATTTCTATTTTGGGGGAAGTTTTGGAACCTAATAGCTCGTTGCAAATAGGATTTTCCTTATTTGATGCTGATGGCAATAACCTATTATGGTCATTTCACACAGACACAATTACTCAAAATAGCTTTCCAAAAGGCAAAATCAAACTGACAACTTCCATTACTCCTTACTTGTTGAACGAGGGAAAATACTACATTTCCCTAGGTGTTGCAATATTTAACCAGTTTTGGATTATAGATCCTGATAATAACAATGATAGAATATATTTTGAAATTAATGGCGGTTTTGATTTTTCAAGCTTTTGGACGGAAAAGAGACCAGGGATTCTCGCAAAAAAATTTAACTGGAAATTAGAAAAATGAAATGGGATCGATAACAATGGGGCCTGATAAAAGGCTTGTTGAATTTATAAAAGAAAAATATCAAATTACCAACTTTATAGAAACCGGCACCTACCAAGGCGGTACTACCGAATGGTCAGCTAATGTTTTCAAAAATGTATATTCAATTGAATTTTCTGAACATTGGTATAACTATACTAAAGAAAGACTAAAATCAAGGGGAAATGTAAATCTTTTATTTGGCGATACAAAAAGTATACTTCCAGATCTCCTTCCAAAAGTAAATAACGCCATTTTATGGCTCGATGCACATTGGTGCGGTGACCATTCTTTTGGCGAAAAAGATCAATGCCCCTTATTAGTTGAGTTGGAAATCATTAACAGGTTTAAACATCTGTTCAACAAATTGTTTATCATGATTGATGATGCTCGTTTGTTTTTATCTCCACCTCATCATCCGCATTCGTTAACAGATTATCCTGATCTTGCTGAAATCATGCAAGCACTTACCCCGAACGTCAAATTTATGTATTTAACGATATTATACTGGCCGTTCCAAAATCCTACAAGCACGAATTTAGTATTCTGCTTCAAAACCTGGCTACAGAAGATTTAAAAGTTGATGTAGTGCCAATACCTTCAATCAAAAAACAAATTGTTAGAAAAATCAGCCATAAAATATCAACAATAATAACCCGGAAAAGATAAATTTTTCCTTAAAAAATCATCAAAGAAAAAATTGTTAAGAAAAATTAAAAATAAACTTCGTTATACTGCAGTAGGAAAGCTGTATGGTTATTTCACTTTAAGAAAATTGTTTAGAAAAAAAGTTGAAACTTTTAATGCTGACTTAGCTAATTTCCGATTGAGTGAAGGAAATACTAATCTCAGATTCAATCAAAATTACGATCATTACCCATTATTAGATGACCGAACATCTATCACCGAAATAGAACCTCACTATACTTATCATCCTGCATGGGCAGCGAGAATTTTAGCGAAAACCCAACCAAAAAAACACGTCGATATTTCTTCAATCTTACACTTTAGCACCATAGTATCTGCATTTATACCCGTAGAATTTTATGATTACAGGCCTGCGGAAATTAAGCTGGAGGGACTAGATAACAAACATGCTGATTTAACACAATTGCCATTCAGAAGTAATACGATCGACTCTTTATCATGTATGCATACACTTGAGCATATTGGACTTGGAAGATATGGAGACGAAATTGATTATGATGGCGACCTCAAGGCAATTAACGAATTGGTTAGGGTATTGGCTGTTAATGGAACTTTACTTATAGTTACTCCGATTGGCAAAGCCAAAATAGCATTTAACGCACACCGGATTTACGCATATGATCAGATCATCTCTTACTTTTCAAAACTCGAACTTATTGAGTTTTCCTTGATTCCTGATAAGTTTGAAAATATTGGTATAATTAGAAATGCCAGCAAAAAACAAGCAGATGAGCAAAGCTGGGGCTGTGGCTGTTTTTGGTTTAAAAAACGTTTAAATGATTAGTGTTGAATTACAAGGCAGATTGGGCAATCAGTTATTCCAGTATGCCTTTGCTTACGCTACCGCTAAAAAACTAAATTCGAGGTTTTATTTTGACAGGAGACTGCAGTCTTTATTTATTCCCAAATATTTTGCACAAACAAAAGATATCTTCTATTACTTAGATAAAACGATATTTTCTTTAAAAGGGTTTGATGGTTTTTTTTCAGTTTATCTCAAACAAAAATTTTATGCGTTGTTAAAAAAAATCCTAAATTATGAAGAAGTATATATATCAGATCAGTTGGAGCCGCAGCTGGAGCGCTTAAAACTGAACGATCGGAAATTATTTACCGGCTTTTTCCAATCAGAGTATTATTTCGCTGACTGTAAAGAAGAAATAAAAGCCAAATTTGTTATTAAAGAAAAATATCAGACAGATTTTAGAAATATATTTAACGATCTGCCCCAGGGATATAAATATGTGGTTATGCATGTTAGACGATCGGACTATTTTCACTATGACATACAATTACCAGCAGAATATTATCACAATGCAATTTCGGCCATTGAAAGCGAAAACAATTATTACATATTAATTAGCGACGATACAGATTTTTTAGAGTCTGAATTTGGATACCTGAATAAAAAATATATTTCCCGATCAACGGAAATTATCGATTTTCAGTTTTTAATGCAGGCAGACATTTGTATCATTTCCAATAGTACTTTTAGTTGGTGGGGGCTTATTTAAATGTTAAAAGTGCACCTGTGTATGCACCAAACAAATGGTTTCCAGATTATGGAAAAATAGAATCTCCTTGCAACATTTTATTAGAGAATTGGAATCTCATCCCGGTCTAATGGTTTGCATATTTACACAAATTAAAAAATGAAAACTGTTTCAGTTATTATTCCGACCTATAACAGAGATTTTTTCATAAAATTAACCCTGGAAAGCTTTGTAACACAAAACTATCCTAATATGCTCGAAATTATTGTAATCGATAATAACTCAACAGACAATACATTAGCGGTAGTAAAAGAATTGTGTGAAAAATACCCAATAATAAAGTATTTTGAGGAACCAAGGCAAGGCGTTCACTATGCACGCAATTCTGCAATAAAATACGCAAAAGGTGAAGTATTATATTATACAGATGACGATATGATTGCCGAACCAGATTTGTTAACGAACCTGGTTCCAACTTTCGAACTGAACGATAAAATTGCAGTAGTAAGTGGGCGGGTACTGCCAAAATGGGATATTCATCCTCCAGACTGGATATTAAAATACTGCTTAAATGCTCACTTAAGCCTAAATCTAGATGAAACTCCGTTAATCATTTCCGATCAGATGATTAATATTTTTAGCTGTCATGAAGCAATTTTAAAAGAAGCAATAATAAATGCCGGGGGCTTTAACCCAGAAAACACCAAAGGCGAATGGATAGGAGATGGAGAAACAGGACTATCCATAAAAATTCTTGATCTGGGTTATCTGCAGGCCTACAATGGTTTATCTGTCATTAACCATATTATTCCAAAAAGCAGGATGACGCAAAGTTATTTAAATAAAAGATTTGCAAACCAGGCTAATTGCGATAGTTTTACAATTTACAGGGCTGCCAATGGGTTAAACAATTCAAAACTGTTCACCAACATTCTTAATAATTTTATTGCTGTTTTATATAAATCCTTAGCTACACCTTGGCACTTCATAAGAGCCAAAGATAATTGGAGAATTACAATGGCCCAGGCTTTTTATCATAGCAATCGCATTGCTTACGACATCAAGTTGATGACCAGACATCATATGAGAGATCTTGTATTGAGAGATAACTGGATTGAACAAACCAACTAAATGAAAGATAGCATAACGCGAAAGTCTATTACGTTTTTTATGTTGGTAACCAACCGGGACTGCATGTTTGGAGATTATGGTGTTAAAAGTTTTAAAAAAATATACGACAAGCTTAATCATTCTGAAAAACAACATTTTAAATTATTCATTTATTTGAATGCCCTCACCACAAAAAATCTTAATGAATATGCAGTAAAATGGGCGGCATATCCTTATGTTCAGATCTTTGACAATACAGAAAAAATAAGGACTAAAAATTTTGTTGCTGGTGAAACGATTACTTCTCCTGAAGGAATTGATCGTGTGAGGGATGATATTAACGAAAATTATGATGAACTCTGGACCTCAGAACTTCCCAAATTTAACACAGATTACATTGCAACTGTTGATGCAGATTTTGAAGTATTAGATGCAGAATTTTACTTTCATCTGCTGCTCGCTTTACAAAATCCTGATTGTTTATTCGCTAGTACCTGTTACAATGAAACTGCATATTGTTTTGATAGTTATTCTAATAGAAACATGCATCTATACGAACGAAACCATACCTGGTTTTGTATTTATAAGAAGGAAGCATTTGAGCTATCCGAAAGATCTCACTTTTATTACGAGGAAATCCGTGATGGCGAGGTACATGCATTTGATTCCGCCGCATATTTTCAAAATGAATTAAGAAAAATACCAGGCAAAAAATTTTACCACCTCCCCAATAAATACCAGGCAAATTTTATTCATTACGGGGCCGGGTCAAAAAACATATCTATAAATAAGTCTAACATTTCCTTTTACCGTAAGTTAATGATCACTTGCAAAATTGGTCCGATACGTAAATGGACAAACATAAAAGTTGTTAATCTACTTAATAGAATTGCGCGAAAATTGATCTCAAAAACCTTCAAAAAAAAGATCAATTCATTAAGTACTGAAAGAAGTAAATTTATTTTTAATCAAGCTTAACTATGATAGAAAGCATCACCATAAATGGACTGTTACTCGCACTAATCATAAGGTCAAATTTTCATAAAGAAGGGATAACTTTCTTCACCCCAGAAGATTATTCGCAACAGTTGGGGTACATGAACCGGCCTAAAGGTTATATGATACCGCCGCATGTGCACAAGCTTGTAGAACGAAAAGTAACCCTTACACAAGAAGTACTATACGTTAAAGCAGGTAAAGTACGTGTAGATTTTTACAATGACGACCAGGTTTATGTCGAGAGCAGGACGGTGGAAACAGGAGATGTAATTTTACTTGCTGCAGGTGGGCACGGCTTTGAAATGTTAGAGTCATCAGAGCTCATAGAAATTAAACAAGGTCCGTACTGCGGCGACGAAGACAAAGTGCATTTCGATCCCATTCTTAAAAACATCAAATAATGATCGAAAACTTTAAACTTTACAGTCAGTATTATAACCTACTGTATTATGATAAAGATTATCCTGCGGAAGCAGCTTATATAATCGAGCTCATTCAAGAATACTTCCCTAATGCCCAAAATATTATTGAATTAGGATGTGGCACAGGAAAACATGCATCAGTTTTTGCAGAAAAGGGGTTTTCAGTATTGGGAATCGAACTTAGTGAAGATATGCTCAACATTGCAAGACAAAATGAAAATAACAGACTGAGGTTCCAAAAAGCTAACATCTCTAATTTTAAAGTCGATCAGAAGTTTGAAATTGCACTATCGCTTTTTCATGTAATTAGCTATCTAACTGACAATTCAAGTTTAATCAGAACTTTTCAACTTGTTCATGAGTCTCTCTATGATGGCGGACTGTTTATTTTCGATGTTTGGCATACACCAGCAGTTGTATCTCAAGTACCAGAAGAGCGGATTAAAAAATTAAGCAATGATCAGATTCAAATTATCCGAAGAGCAACACCATCTATCTTTAGTGAAGAAAATATTGTTGAAGTAAACTACGATATAGAAGTAAGTTCATTAAAAGATCCGACACAACTTTCTTTTAAGGAAATTCATCCAATGCGACATTTTTGCAAAAATGAAATCGACCTATTAGCTTATAGTACAGGTTTTGAAATTTTAAAAAGTGAAGAATTCTTAACAAAGAATGTACCCTCAAATTTGACTTGGGGGGTTGCCTACGTCCTTAAAAAAATTAATTCATGAAACCAATTCCGGTAAATACTCCATTATTAAAAGGAAATGAGTTAAAGTACCTTTCAGAATGTATCAGTACTGGGTGGATAAGCAGTGAAGGTCCGTTTATCGGTGCATTCGAAGAGAATTTCAGCACCTACAACAATCGTAAGTACGGAATTGCAGTAAGCAATGGTTCGGCAGCATTAGATATCGCCGTAAAGGCTTTGGGTATTGGTGTCGGAGATGAGGTTATTATGCCCACTTTTACAATTATTTCGCCAGTTCAATCTGTGGTTACGGCAGATGCAATTCCGGTTCTGATTGATAGTGATCCACTCACCTGGAATATGGATGTAACGCAAATCGAAGCCAAGATTACCGCTCGAACTAAGGCAATTTTAGTGGTGCATATTTATGGTCTTCCTGTTGATATGGATCCGGTATTAGCTTTAGCAAAAAAATATAATCTTAAAATAATTGAAGATGCGGCCGAAATGCACGGGCAAACCTATAACAGTAAAATGTGTGGTAGTTTTGGCGATATCAGTATTTTTAGTTTTTATCCCAATAAACATATTACGACCGGTGAAGGCGGGATGTTGCTAACTGATGACGAGCATCTTGCCGCCAGATGCAAAAAATTGCGCAATCTTTGTTTTGAACCCAATGGGCCAAGATTCGTCCATAATGAATTGGGTTGGAATTATCGGATGACCAATATGCAGGCTGCGCTTGGCTTAGCACAATTGGAACAACTGGAGGAATTTATCAGCATCAAGCGCAATATGGGTTTAAACTATCATAGCGCCCTTTCTCATTTGAAACAGAAAGGATACCAGCTACCACTAACCAGTACATCATATGCAGAAAATATTTATTGGGTTTTCGGAATAGTAGCACCAACTGAAAGTGAAAAAGAAGATTTGGTTGATTACTTAACGAAACATAAAATTGGCACCAGGCCATTTTTCTGGTGCATGCATGAACAACCTGTATTTAAAAAAATGGGCTTATTTAAGAATGAAAAATATCCGGTGGCGGAGAAATTGGCCAGAAATGGTTTTTATCTACCCAGCGGATTAGGTTTAACGACTGATGAGCTTACAGCAATAACAACCTGCATTCATGAAAAAATTGTTTAAAATAGGTATCTGGCATTACCATGGCGGAAGCTATGCAAATGGTGGTGCATTTGCATATACGGAAGCATTGCAAGAAATCCTAGCCAAAACCTCGTTTTCAGGCACTGAAATTGTTCACGTTGGATACAACATTGATCAAATCTTTAAACCCGGGTCAAATGCATTGTCGCTCACCCCTATTTACAGAACCAGATGGCCAAAACTCCTCAACTCCATTTGTATCCGGCTACCATTTTTCGGAATTAAATTAAGCAATAGAATCAAAAAAAAATACAATAATAATTTAATTGACAATTTAAAGCATGCTGGAATTGAAGTAATTTACTACATCAATCCGGGAATTGAGATTGACAATTTTCCGCACATATCAACCCTTTGGGATCTTGGCCATATTTCTATGTTTGCTTTTCCTGAAGTAAGTATGCACGGAAAGCTGGAGAGCAGAATCGAAAATCTAAACCGGGATATCAATAAAGCACTAATTATTTGTGCAGAATCTGAGGCGGGAAAAAAAGAACTGATCCGGTATTGCCCAGTTAATCCCGACAGAATTCACGTGATACCGATGATTCCAGGCCTGATTGTAAAAGATCAGATTGCTACCGAGCAGGTAGATATCTTAGCGAATGACAAGTTTTTCATTTACCCTGCCAGGTATTGGCCACATAAAAACCATTACAATCTGCTACTTGCCTTCCAACAATTTATATTTAATTTTCCAAAGGTAAAACTTGTATTTACAGGAGCAAATCAAAATAATATTGATTACATTAATAGTGTCATCCAAAGCTTAGGCCTCGAAAAAAATGTTATCCAACTCGGTGTGGTGAGCCTGCCGCAACTGAAATGGTTATACAAAAATGCCATTTCACTGGTAATGCCAACTTTCCTTGGTCCAACCAATATGCCATTAGTTGAAGCCTACCATTTGGGCTGTAAAGTAATTTGTAGCCGATTAGATGGACATGTTGAACAACTGGGAGAAGCAGCCCGATATTTTGATCCGTTAGATCCGAACGAAATTTTTGTTCAAATGAAAAGCCTCTACGAAGAGTCGATTGGATATCAAAAAAAGGCTGTCGAAATCTACTATGACGAAACAATAACAATTGCTGCTCTAAATTCTCTTTTTAAGAAAGTAAAACATATTAAAAGAACCTGGGGTGCCTTAGACGAAATTTCATAATTTTTGGAAAAAAGGATTTTTTTTATTTCAAGTTCACTTTATCCGGTAAATAACGCTGCTGGCGGAAGTATTGTGCTATATCGGCATTTAAAACTGTTTGAACAGGAAGGTTATCAGGTTACCTTTATTAATTGCAGCCCGGTTAACAAGGAAAATACCAGCTTCAGGCAAATTAACCTAGAAAAAAAAGTCTGGCACCCACCCCTAAGAAAAGCGACTCCGATTTTAACCAACATGAGAACGCGGTTACAAGCAAGATCTCTGGCCAAGGCACTTCGTTTTACCAAAGGCGATATTTTAATCGGGTTATTGGAAGATTATGTAAGTTACCTGGTCTATTTCCTTGCAAAACAAGCTAATATCCCATTTTATCTCTTTTTTCACGATGATAATATTTTCAACCGGTATTTTAAAGAGAACATTCTCTCTAAAAAACAAATCACCAGAATAATTGAAAATTGCGGGCATTTTTTTGTGGTTTCGGAACCCATGAAAGAGATTATTTCTTTGAATGGCGGGAAAAATGTATCTGTTGTTTATCCAATACCCGATGGTTCTTTTATAGCTCAGGGCAAAAGAATAAAATCCGAGAAATTCAATTTTGTTATTTCAGGCATGCTTTTACCCTATTTTTTTGAAAAAACAGTAGAAAAAATTAATGATGCTGTTGAAGAAACTGATACAAACATAATCCTGATTGGTTCTTTTAATCAGGATTACAAAGATTCTTTACAGAATGCGAGCAAAATTTTTTTTTACAAAAAATTTGAAGAACTCTATGATCTTTTCAGCTTCATGGTTGAAGAAACGGATGTAATCATTGTTTTTTATTCTTCAGATACAAATGAAGAAATCAGATCGAGATACAGCTTTCCAAGTAGATTTGTCGAATTCTGTCACTTAGGTATACCAATACTCATAATAGCTCCCCAATCTGCAGCGATAGGCAAATGGGCCATTAAAAACTCTTGGTTAAGCTATGTTAGCAGTGAAACAAAAACAGATTTGGTAACTATCATAAACAAGCTCAAAAATCCAGATTTCAGATCGGCATGTGTTAAGCAATGCCGGTATTTTGCAGAAGAGGATTTTAACCCTGTAATAATCCATAACAGGCTAAAATTATTAATAGAAAATTAACTGAGCCCATTGAGATGTACATTAAAGCTAATTTACAATTAAAATGACTACCGATGTTTTCAAATCTTTAATCCCACTTTTTGAGCAAAAATCTAATCTTGATTCGATAAAAGATTTTCATGAAAAGGTTAACCTTACCTTCCATAATATTGAAGCAAAATATTATGATAAGATCCATGCCGAAATGTGGATTAATCTTCCCGAACAGATTGACCGCATTATTAATCATCTTTGTGCCTGGCTAGACAAGCAAAAAATACAAAAAATTAAAGTTTTGGATCTGGGTTGCGGAACAGGTTTGGCCGCTCAGCTTTTAATAGACTCTTTAGTTGGCAGAAAAATAGCATCCGTGTTTCTGTTAGATCCATCTCATGCTATGTTAGAGCGAGCAAACAAACGCTCATTGAAATGGAATATACCTATAATTTCAAAATGTGGATATATTGAAGATGTAAACGAAAAATTCGATCTAATTATTACTTCTTCCGTTTTGCATCATATTCCAGATATTCCAAAATTCATCTCGGAAATAGAAAATAGGTTAAATGCGAATGGTGTCTTTATAAGCCTGCATGATCCTCTTGCAGAAGCAATCGACTCCAAAACATACCAAAACAGAACAGCACGCCTTATTCAAACTACGAGGGCTAATTTTAAAAACAGGACGCTTAAACAAAGGATTACTGGAAAAATTATACGCATGCTAAAGGGGAATATTAAACTAGAAACCTATATCGCAGAGGTAAATCAAGAATTGATACACTTAAATGTTATTAATAGCCACCTTACTCCGGCAGAAATATGGAGTATTACAGATATCCATGTAGAAGGGCTACCCTATTCAGCCAACAATGGCATTTCTTTAAAAAATCTGGAGGAATCGGTAAAGGGACTTTCCCTGGCATATTTTAATACCTATTGTTTTTTTGGCACGCTAAAATCTGATCTACCAGAAGAATATATGGTGGAGGAAGATAACCTGAGTTTAACTGATGATAAATTCGGCAGAAATTTTAACAGCATGTGGATCAGGAAATAAAAAAATTAAATATTCTCTTTATCCTACCTGAATATTACCCTCATTCAGGAGGAGGAATTTCGACATATTACCTGCAACACATTGATTTTATGAGATCTCATGTTGCAAAAATAAAAGTTGTGGTAGGTAGTGCTTATACCCAATCATTAGATCGCTTTCTGCATCATGATATTGAAGTCGAATACCTCAAACCAGACCTTTTCCATAAATACCTCGAAAGATTCAAAAAATTCGATTTCATACCACAATATAAGAAAGCTATTGCCTCTGCATGGGCCATGTGGGAACAGGTTAACGCAGGTGCAGGGTTTGATCTGGTAGAATGTACCGATTTTGGACTTGGCTTCATTCCCTGGCTAATTCACCACAACATCCCAGTTGTAACCCGTTTGCACGGAAGTTCGGGTCAAATTGAATTACATGAACGGGAACTTCAGGAAATTTTATTTGGAGACCAGTGTAGACAGACAGAACTTTCCTTACTGGAAAAATCAGATGCGCTTGTTACTCACAGTCAGTCTAATTATACATTTTGGCAAGATATTTTTCCTCATAAACAGATTAATCTTATCTCACCGTTATTTAAAGCGAACGCTACTCCTGCTAAATTTATTCAAAAGGAGAATTTCGCTATCGTATGCAGCCGAATCCAGGAATGGAAAGGGCCGGATATTTTATGCCGGGCAGTTAAAACAATAGCTAAACCAGTATTAATCAAATGGTATGGGCGCAACACCATGTTTACCGAGAGTTTATCCAAATCAGATCAACTTCTCCAAAGATTCCCAGAAGTCTGGAACCACACAGTAATACCTCAAGGACAACTTTCTCACCATCAATTGGAAGCGGTTCAAAAAACAGCAAAATTTGCCATCATTCCATCCACATGGGATATGTACAATTTCACCTGCTTAGAATACATGAGCATTGGCACGCCAGTAATTTGTTCAGATGGCGCGGGTGTTTCATCACTCATTAAAAATGGAGTAAATGGCTTTAAATATGCATCCAATGATCATATTGCGCTTGCGTCGTGTATAGAAGCAGTTAACAACATGGATCAAAGTGCTTTTGAAAAGATGACAAGCGAAGCATTAAAAACGGTTAAAAGTCTGATGTCTACCAATATTATTAATGATAACACTAAATTAATGGTTCAGGTTATTCAAAAATTTGAGTTGATTGCTCCCAATCTATTTAACCAGGCATTATATCTCCCATCAGATAAAAAATACGCCATTGATATCGTTCTAAACCAACAGCCATTGAATAAGCTTTTAAAATATATTACCAAAAGATTGAAGAAAAAAATTTTTGGCGGATAAACCAATGAAAGACTTAGTTTACAACAATTTGCATCAATGAAATCTCTAGCACTTTGTATACCTGCCTACAATGCAGCATGGTGTTTACCAAGATTGTTAACATCGGCGCAAAACCAATACATAAAGTTTGATGAAATTTTGGTATATAATGATTGCAGTTCAGACAATACCCAGGAGATAGCCCTAAAATATGGTGCTGTTGTTATCGATGGCGATGTGAACCGCGGTTGCTCTTTCGGAAAAAATAAACTTGCAGGAATGGTAAAGTCTGAATGGATTCATTTTCATGATGCAGATGATGAATTACTCCCAAATTTTACAAACCTGGCGCACAAATGGATGGCTAGCGAAGAATGTCCGGAAGTTGTTCTTTTCAATTATGAATATCGGGATCATATCACAAACGAATTCATCAGTTTAAGAAAGTTCGATAAACATAAGCTGGAAACCGATCCAATTAAATACGCAATTGCAGAACAGATCAATCCTTTTTGCGGTCTTTATAATAAAACTGCATTTCTAAATGCCGGAGGTTATGATCTGGATCCCAAAGTTTTATATAATGAAGATTGTGCCTTGCATATTTCTCTTGCGCTTCATCACCTTCGCTTTTCAAGCGAAGATGAAATAAGCATTATCAATTACAGGATAAGTAATTCTATGTCGCAAAACAACAAAGACAAATGTTTTCAGGCGCAGTTCTATGTAATGGAGAAAACGGCCAGTGCCGCGGCTCCCAAATATTATATAGATATTGCGCAAAGATTTATAGAAATTGCAACCAACCTGGCCTCGATAAATAATTGGGAGAAAACCAAAGCTTCATTAATGTTTGCAAAAAAATTAGGCCTAAATTCTATAAGTGCAGACAGTAATATTCTGTTTAATGTTGTTAGTAAATTTAGTCCTTTCGCCGCCTTTTGGATCAGGGAAAAAATGATTAGGTTATTAAAACCCAGGTTGAGAAGATGAAAAAGCCATTGGTTTCGATTATTATTCCTGCTTATAATGCAGCAAAACATATCGCAGAAACTATACAATCGGCAATTAGCCAAAGCTGGGCTAACAAAGAAGTTATTGTAATTGATGATGGCTCTACAGATGAAACGCTCGACATCATAAAATCATTCGATAACCAGGTGATAAAGGTTTTTCAGCAAGCCAATAAAGGTGCTGCCGCCACTAGAAACAAAGGACTATTAGAAGCAAAAGGCGATTTTATACAATTTTTAGATGCAGACGACATTCTTTCAACAGATAAAATAGAAAAACAGGTGTTAGCCATTGCAAACCATACTAATACTTTGGCTGTCTGCAGTACCGTTCATTTCGATGAACACCAGCCACATGCTTTATTTACACCTTCTCTTTACGAAGAGGAATTTCTGAAAACAAGTGATGAGCCTATTAAGTTTCTAATCAAACTTTGGGGGGGATTTGATGGAAAAGGATCGATGATCCAACCTAATGCATGGCTAATTCCTACGCCTCTGATCAGAAAATCAGGACTATGGAACGAGGAGCTAAGCTTAGACGACGATGGCGAATTCTTTGCAAGAATTATTTTGAATTCAACAAAAATTGTAAAAGTAAGCGACGTCTTCAATTACTATCGAAAATATAAGAAAGAAGGAAACTTGTCTAGTCAAAAGACCCATAAAGATCTATCAAGTCTTTTGGCATCAATCTTATCTAAAAAAAAAGAACTTTTATCAAAAGAGGATTCATTAGCAGCCCGTTTTGCGATTTACCGCCTTCTATATGATGTGGCCGTCAGAAGCTACCCCCAGTTTAAAGATATTTCAAAAAAAGCAATACACGAATTGCCATTGATAACTCCCTTAACCTATAAATTAGATTTTGGCAGAAAGGTTTTAAGCAAGCTGGCTTCTGTTTTAGGATGGAAATCCATCCGTTTAATACAATATAGTTATCAAAACTTGGCGAATAGAATAAGATGATAAAGAAAGCAGTAGTAACAATTGCGGTTGGAAGAATTTATTATCTTCAGCTAGCAAAAAACCTAATAAAATCTTTCCTTATTTGGAATGGAGAATCGGCAATCAAATTGCTAGTGCTAACGGATAACACTACATATTTTGAAGAGTTCAGGAACAACCCAAAGGTTATTGTCAAATTACTGACATTGGAAGAATCTCAAAAATCATTCACTTCAAAATTCTTATTAATTGACCATATTATTGCTGAAGAAAATCTTTTTATAGATTGTGATTGTCTGATCTATAAACCTTTAGATTCTATTTTCGATACCATGTCTGCCTATGATTTTACAGCGATTGGCGAGGAACAAACGTCTGGTGATTTTTTTTGCGACATAAAGGAGATGATTAATAAATTCAACGTTATTTCCATGCCGGTTTTTGTAGGATCTGTTTACTACTTTAAGAACAATCACATTAGCAAATCGGTTTTTGCAAAAGCATTAGAGCTCAAGGAGAGATATGATGAACTAGATTTTATTCGGCTTAGAGGAAAGGAGAACGAAGAGCCTCTATTTGCACTATCAATGGCTTTATATAATCAACACCCTATTCCAGATAATGAAACTATAAAAGCTGATAGAATGTTTTACAATACCTCTAATACCAATGTTTTAAAAGGAAAAACTAAACTGAAAAGAGTAAATCAAGCTGATCGATCGACGATAGTGTGCGAACCCGCAATAGTGCATTTTAATGATAGTTATAGCGAAAGTGCAAATTATCTGATGGAAGAAGCACGATTAAAAATTGCAGGCAGGAACAGCACTTTAGCTGAGATTGACATTATGTTTAGGTATTACTTTAAAGAAAGGGCAACCTCTATATTCAAATTTGTATTTAGGCCTATTTATCATTTCTTTCTTGGACCTTCAAAGGTTCATGGCAATAAAAGAGTCAAATGAAAATATTTCTCTCGTTTTTACAATCTACCACTAAACATCCTATAGCTGCTTATAGCTTTTGGGAACACTACATCAAAAATGGCATTGAAGAGGCAAAATGTAACTGGACAGAGTGTAAGGAAGTAGATTGGGCAAGAGGTTTAATACCGCAATCAAAAAATCAGCTGGATGAGTGGAAGAGTTTTACCTGGGAGAAAACTGTAAAATTTATTAAACAAAATAAACCCGACTTATTTTTAAGCTATTTATATCCCGAACAAATAGACATACAGGCAATTTCCGAAATAAAAAAAATGGGTATTCCTTGTGTTAACTTCTTTTGCGATAACATCAGGATGTTTAAACAGGCACCAAAAGAATATGCAATATTTGATTTAAATTGGGTACCTGAATACATGGCAACAACGCTTTATCAAAATGCAGGGTACCCATATATTAATCTCCCAATGCCAATGTGGGTCGATTATCAATACCGTGGGCAACCTGTTATAGAAAAAAAAGAAATTTCATTTATTGGTTCAAAAGATGTTCAAAGACATTTATTGTTCGAAAAACTATTAAAGGTATATCCAAATCTTGATTTGAATATACGTGGTACAAGCTGGCTGGAGGAGAATGACAACGCTAAAAAACTATATAACCCTATCTGGAAAAAAGCAAAAAATCAAATTGATTTTATTTCCAGATTCGGGATTAAGTCCTATTTAAACAAAATTAAAGATGGCAGAATTAGTCAGCTATCGTCCAGTGCAATTAAAAGCAAGTTAAAAGCAAAGCCAGATTTTAATGACTATATTAAAATAACGCGAGAAAGCCTGATCACCCTTGGCATAAATCGTTATCAAAGCTTTGATTATCCAATCAATACCCCAAATACTTACTCGCGGTTAAGAGATATTGAAGCCCCCATGTATGGTGCATGTTATTTAACCGAATTAGCACCAGGCTTAGATCAAATTTATGAAATCGGAAAAGACATCGAAGTATTTTCAAATCATACAGAACTTTACGAAAAAATTAAAGAACTAGAGGGGAACACTAAAAAGAGAAAAATGATGAGAATAAATGGCCAGGAGAAGGCTTTGCATACCTTATCTATACCTAATTCAATAGCAAAAATAAACACTTATTTCATATCAAATCAATTCCATACCAAATGATCTGGCTTAACCATTTAGTAGAGTAATTACTAAAATTTCAGAAAATAAATCACTTTAAATTGAAAGGTAGGCTCATCATATACTTTAAAAAACAACATCTAAAAGACCGATGGTTTTGGGGAGACCGTTATCTGCGGCCGTTAGTTCATTTTTTCAGAAAAAAAAACATCAGCAGTTTAGAGCGGGTTTTCATAAATCTTTGCAAAGCACTTGAAGCAAAAAAAATATCATTCGTTAAAAACCTACCCTTTGACAAAATTAAAGATGAAGATAAAATTGTAGTACTTGGAATAGGAAAAAATGTGTTAAGAGGTTACCATAAAAAAAACAAGATTATAGCTGGAATAGGTTTAATGACTCATCCAAATGAGTGGCCAACTTTATTTGAGGATTACCCAATAACAACATATCTGCAGCATTCTACATGGACAGCAAGAATATATAATAAATGGTACGGAGAAAATACCTGTACAATATGGCCAGTTGGCATTGATACTTATTATTGGCAAGTCAAAAAAACATCTGCCAGAAAAGACATTTTAGTTTATGTTAAATTTTTATGGAATAAGGAAAGGAATACAACCGAAATTTTAAAACCAATTCTTAATATTCTTGACAACCACCAAGTAAATTATAAATTGATAATTTATGGATCTTACACCATTAAGCAATACAAAAAAATATTAAAGAGCAGTATTGGGATGATCTTCCTTTGCGAGCATGAAAGCCAAGGACTTGCATATCAAGAAGCAATGGCTATGGATGTTCCTATATTTGCCTGGGATCAAGGATTTTGGTTAGATACCAATCGTTTTACCTGGGAAGAAAAAGAACCTGTACTAGCTAGTTCTGTTCCTTATTTTGATGAAACTTGTGGAGAAAAATTTAAGGACTTAGAAGAATTCAATACTAAACTACCAAAATTTATAGAATTCTCAATAAAGGGAAAATATGAACCTAGAGATTACATATTGAAAAACCTATCATTGGAAAAAAGCGCTGAAAGAATACTAGCGATTTTAAACGAAGCTTAAGGATGAAGATTTTATTAATCATGGATCCAGGCATCCCTATTCCACCACCTCAATATGGTGGCCATGAACGTTTGGTTTATATGTTTGCAGAAGAATATACCCGTTTAGGTCATGAGGTGAGCTTATTGGCGGGGCCTGAATCTCATATCTCCGGACAGGTGTATCCTTTCGGAAAAAACAACCTGAAAAGGTCAAAATGGCAAAAAGCAAAAGAGCTATTACTGGTTTGGCAGTTTTTATTAATAAAAAAAAGAGATTTCGACCTGATCCATAATTTTGGGCGTTTAGCCTACCTTCTTCCGGTACTCAAAAGCCATGTAAAAAAGGTAATGACCTATGGAAGACCTGTGGCGCAGGAAGGAGTAAAAGCCGTTACCGCCTGTCCACATAAGAACCTAATTTTTACCGCATGCAGCGACTATTGCGTTTCAACGGGTAACGTATCGGGCCGTTGGGAAACTGTTTATAACGCTATCGATTTTTCAAAGTATGATCCGGCCGATCAGGTGAAGCCTGATGCTCCATTAATGTTCTTGGGCAGGATGGATCAGATCAAAGGCTTGCATACCGCCATAGAAGTCGCACTTGAAACGGGGAACAGGCTTTTAATTGGTGGAAACATTCCTGATACCGCTGACAATTTGAGCTACTTTAAAGAGCAAATTGAACCAAAATTTGATGGTAAGCAGATCATTTATCTTGGTCCTCTAGACGACAGGCAGAAAAGTCATTATCTGAGCCAGGCTAAAGCTTTACTATTCCCTATAGAGTGGAACGAACCTTTTGGCATGGTAATGGTCGAGGCCATGGCATGCGGCACGCCTGTAATTGGATTTAAAAGAGGTTCAGTACCAGAGGTAATTACCGAAGGCAAAAATGGATTTATTGTCGAAAACAAAGAAGCTATGATCCGGGCCCTTCAAAAAATTATAACAATTGACCGAGCTGCTTGCAGAGCATTTGCCTTTAGCAAATTCGATGTCTCAATTATTGCTAAACACTATCTAAATCTATAAGATGTTTAAAAAACTTATATCCAAATTGATCCCTGCTAAATTTGTCCAAAAGTTAAGAAATGATTTAGGTGTGCCGTCGCAACGGAAAAGTTTAGAGGCACTCAAAAAGCTGGGGTTTTCTCCCAATTATGTACTAGACATCGGTGCTTACGAAGGTAACTGGGCGATAGAATTTAATCAAATATTTCCCGAGTCAAAAATCATGATGATTGAAGGCCAGCGACAAAAACATGAAATATTATTACAAAAGAAAAAACTGCTGCCAAATTCAGAAGTCAAAATTGCATTGTTAGGTGCTGAAAATAAGACGGTCAACTTTAATATTTATGATACGGCCAGTTCGATTTATAAAGAAGATAATGAAACGGGAGCTTTGATTGAAGAAATGGAACTACAACTCTTAGATGATATCTTATTAACCACTGCTTTTTGCAAACCTGATTTCATCAAGATAGATACCCAGGGGTTTGAACTTGAAATATTAAAAGGTGCGGCAAAAACTCTCCAATCTGCCAAGGCCGTTCTGTTAGAAGTATCATTCCTCAATATTTATAAAGGGGCACCTTTAGCTTCTGAAGTGATTGCATTTATGAAAAAAAACAGTTTCGTAGTTTATGATATTTGTTCTTTGATGAGGCGTCCATATGATCGTGCACTATTTCAATCAGACTTCCTCTTTTTACAGAAGGATTTTAACCTGAGATCATCAACGAGGTGGGCCTAAGGGGGAAAATAGTACTTGTTACATCCGGTCAGCCTTCACTAAATCCGCGTTTGGTGAAAGAAGCAGACAGCTTATTTGAAGCAGGGTACGATGTTACGGTTGTATATCTATATTGGAACAATTGGGGAACTGATTTAGATAAACAATTGCTAGCGGAGAAAAAATGGAAGTCAATTCGGGTTGGCGGCCATCCAGAAAATAATAAATGGATATATTTTCTAAGCAGAGCAAGGCATAAACTTGCCAATATATTGGTCTCTAAATTTAGTAATCGTTTTAACGTAGCTGAACATGGTATTGCAAGAGGCAGCCAAAATCTTATACGTAAAGCCAAAAGTTTGAAAGCAGATTTATATATAGCACATAATTTAGGTGCATTGCCTGCAGCTGTTTTAGCCGCTAAAACTCATCAGGTTAAATGTGGATTTGATGCAGAGGATTTCCACAGGCAAGAAGTTACCAACGATTACAATTCAAGAGATTTTAAGCTTAAAAAAATTATTGAGGACAGATATCTGCCCAAGATAGATTACTTAACTACTGCCAGTCCTTTAATTAGTGAAGCTTATAAAAAACTATACCCAACAATCAATCCAATAACGATTCTAAACGTTTTTCCATCTGAAAGAGAAATCTTAAAAAAGACGAAAGAAAGACTCAAATTATTTTGGTTCTCTCAAAATATTGGAAAAAACAGAGGTTTAGAAGGTGTAATAAATTCTTTAGCCTATCAGGAAAATATAGAATTGCACTTACTTGGCTGTAGTACAGCACCAATCAGGGAGCATTTCAAGAAACTGGCAGAACAAAGTTCATTCCGACCTGAAAACATCTATTACTATTCCCCTATTCCTTCAACCGAAATCATAAAATTTGCTTCTCAATTTGATATCGGTTTGGCTACAGAAACAGGCTTCCCGTTAAATCGGGATATCTGCTTAACAAACAAAATATTTACTTATATACAAGCGGGCCAGGCTATAATTGCATCTGATACTTCTGCACAAACAAAATTCCTTAAAAGCTATTCTGAAATGGGCTTCATTTATAATAAGTCTAAGGTTTGTCAGCTAACCAGTATTATTCAGAATTATCTATCAAATCCAGAGTTACTGGAAGAGCACCAGGCAAAGGCTTTAAAATATGCCCAGAGTAAATTAAACTGGGAACACGAAGAAAAAAAATTCCTTAAAAATATTATAGATACAATTGGCAAATAAAAAGCTTTTAATTATTTCTCCTTACTTCCCCCCCTCTAACACTGCAGATATGCAACGCATAAGAATGAGTTTACCATATTTTAAGAGATATGGTTGGGAGCCAGAGGTGGTTGTAGTTGATGAAAGCTATAGTGATATGCTTAAGGATGCACTACTTTCGGATTCTATTCCAAAAGAAATAAAAGTTCATAGAGTAAAAGCTTTTTCAAAAAAATGGACTAGCAAATTTGGATTAGGAAGTATTGCTTTAAGATCGTTGTATTTTTACGAAAAAAAAGTCAATAAACTTTTGAAGTATAACCATTTTGATTTAATCTACTTTTCAACAACTCAATTTCCTGTGTGCATTTTGGGTGCATTTTGGAAGAAAAAGTTCGGCATTCCTTATGTAATTGATGTCCAAGACCCTTGGCACTCAAATTATTATCAGGACAAACCAAAATCTGAACGTCCAAAGAAATATTGGCTATCTTATCGTTTAAATAAATATTTAGAACCTATAGCCATGCGAACCGCAGATGGTTTAATCAGTGTATCTGAAGCATATATTAACACATTAAAAACGCGATACCCTGATTTGGCGCATAAACCTTCTAGCATTATAACATTTGGTGCACATGAGTCCGATTTTGATATTGCAGAACAAAATTCATTTTTATCTGAGTCTGTTTACAAAAGGGATAATGGAAAAGTTAATCTGGTTTATATTGGCCGGGGCGGCTTTGATATGCGACAATCGGTGAGTTTATTATTAAAGATGTTTAAAAGAGGAATAGATCAGAATGTTGATGGATTTGAAAAGGTCCATTTTCATTTTATTGGAACCAGTTATGCCCCAAATGGAAGTGGCACGCAAACACTCATGCCGATTGCAAAGAAATTGGGTCTATCAAAATATGTTTCTGAATATACAGATCGTATTGGCTTTTATGAAAGCATAAACCATTTACAAAATGCTGATGGTTTAATTGTCTTAGGATCAAATGATCCTGCTTATACTGCCTCCAAGCTTTATCCATACATTTTGGCAAAACAAAACTTATTAGCTATCCTCCACCCTAAAAGTAGTGCAGTTCAAATAATTGAAGAATGTAATGCTGGCTTTTTAATCACTTTAAATAGCGACATAGAGCAAGCATTCGATGTATTTAACTCTTTTCTAGAGAATGTGAAACTGAACGTTGCCCCATCAACCAATTGGAAAGAGTTTGATAAATATAGATCAGATTGTCTAACCAAAAAACAAGTTGACCTTTTCAACAGCGTAATATCGACTAACTAGCTTGAAAAAACTAGCCATTATTACTACCCACCCCATCCAATATTACGCACCGGTTTTTAAACTGTTGGCCAAAAAAACACAACTAAAAGTATTTTATACCTGGGGTGAACAATCGATGGTTAAATACGACAAGGGGTTTGCCAAACAAATAGAATGGGATATACCATTATTAGATGGATATGATTATCAGTTCTTAGTAAACGCATCAAAAGATCCTGGAACGCACCATTTCAATGGCATTATTAACCCGGGTTTGCAAAGCACAGTAAAATATTTTGAACCAGATGCCATTTTAATTTACGGTTGGGCCTGGAAAAGTCATTTAAAAGCTTTGCGGTTTTTCAAAGGCAAAATCCCAATTTACTTTAGAGGCGATTCTACTTTGCTGGATAAACAAAAAAACTTTAAGGGCTTACTGCGGAAATTGTTTCTTAAATGGATTTACAGCCATGTTGATAAAGCTTTTTACGTAGGTAGTGCTAATAAAAATTACTACAGTCAATTTGGTTTGAAAGAAAAACAATTGTTTTTTACTCCGCATGCTATCGATAATAGTAGATTTGGGAAAACTGACAGGCAGGAAACGATTAAGATAAGAGAAAAACTATCCATTGGTACAGACGGTATCCTTATTCTTTTTGCAGGCAAATTAGAGCCTAAAAAAGCACCCGATTTACTATTAAAAGCTTTAAAACAACTTGCTAATCCTAAGCTTCAGCTCTTATTTGTAGGCAATGGAGAATTGGAAAAAGAATTAAAATTGATGGCAGATAATCTCACTAATGTCCATTTCATGGATTTTCAAAATCAAAGTAAAATGCCTGCCATTTATCAAGCCTGCGACTTATTTTGTTTGCCTTCTAAGGGTCCGAATGAAACTTGGGGCTTAGCTGTTAATGAAGCCATGGCAGCCGGAAAAGCAGTTTTGGTTTCTACAAAGGTGGGCTGTGCCGTAGATCTTGTTAAGCCAGGAATTAATGGAGAAGTATTTAGATCAAATGACTTAGATGAGCTCATGCAAAAATTAGGAGAACTAACAGACAGTAAAGAAAAATTAACAAAAATGGGCATCCAATCCCAACAGATCATCCAAAACTGGTCATTCGAAAAACAGGTGAAAGCAATTGTAGATACTATTTATAGCGATGCAAAATAATAACCCTACAAGACTTATTTTAACTTTATACTTTCCTGTTCTGATTTGCTATTTATTAATCAATAGCCCTATCATATCTTATTTTGTGGCCTGGTTTGGCTCATTATTTATATTCTATACTACCATATTATCACCGGCTGCGATCATTAAGCAGGATTTACCCATCCATAAGCAAATTATGCGCCCTATATTTCTTACACAGCTCATTTTTGCAGGTTTCATGTGTACCACTTCCATTTTTTATTTTATGGATCATTTGGGCTATCGGTATTTAACTGAAGTTAATTATGGGGCACAATTTAAAGAAAGTGAACAAACTGCACTCATTGCCAGTTGCCAACGAATGAGTTTATTGGCTCATGCGGCCTTAGTTACAGGTATGCTTATGGTTCAAAAGAATCGTATCACCATTAAAAGTGTAAAAACCTTTGAAGGTGATGATTTTTTAATATGGCTTGGTATTATCGTTTTCGGGATTGGTTCATTAGCACAACGTTTCTCGGGACTTAGCCAAATTGCCCTTCCACTAACACTGATCGGAATCTCTTGTGCAGCTGTATTATTTGTTAAAGGCTTCAATACCAAAAACATTAAATACCTCGGCATTGGTGCCACAATTTTCATCCTCAACTTTATACACGCATCATTATCTGGCTATAAGGAACCAATTATCATTAACATTATCGTAATTGCCTGTATATTTTTTCCTTATTACAAAAAGTTAATACTCTACTCAGCAATTCCTGTTGCTTATGTATTGCTTTATTTCCTGCCAACCTATAACAACACAGTTAGGCAAAGCTGGAGTGGTGAGGTAAGTGCAGAAGAAGCACAAAACCAGGCATTTGATAATTTAAATTCAAAAAACGAAGAACAGATTGAAGACACTAACTGGGGCTTTCTAACCAGAAGATTAAGTGAAATTGAAATGTTTACTCAATTCGTGGAATATGTACCTGACCACCATCCTTATTATGATTGGGAAATAGTAGAAAATTCTTTGGAGGGACTTGTTCCAAGGATTTTTTGGGCAGGAAAACCCAACATGGAAACCGTATCCATGCAGCGGGTTTACGATGCAGGTGTGGCACATCAAATGTCTACAGTTTCTGCTAAAACCCGCCCGGTTGTAGATGCCTATTTAAGTTGGGGTATTGTCGGTGTATTTTTCTTTATGCTTTTATATGGGATGCTCGTGCAACATTTTTCTGACCTGGCAGAAAGTTTATTCGGCAGTTATGAGCTGGGCTGCGTAATTATGTTCAACAGTATTTTTCAGGGCCTTTGGAGAGGAAATAACTTCGAATTTATGTTCAATAATATTTTTTGGGGTTATGTAATTATGTGGTTTCTGTTTTATCTGCTTAGAACCATAAAAGTATTAAAACCTACATTTGATTAACAAGGAATAAAATTGAAAATCATCCACGTCACTGCCTCATATAAACCTGCGTATATTTACGGCGGCCCAATACAGAGCGTTGCGAAATTATGTGAAGCGATGGTAGAGGTCCGTGATGGTGAAGACCTACAAGTATTAACAACCACCGCCAACGGAACTGAAGAGTTAGAAGTACAAACAGGTAAAGTTAGTTTAATAGATAGTGTGCCAGTTACCTATTTTAAACGCTGGACAAAAGATCACAGCCATTTTTCCCCTAAACTATTGATTCAGTTAAGGAAAACGATACTCCAGAATCAAGACTCCAAAATCATTATCCACATCCATGCATGGTGGAATTTAGTTTCGGTACTAAGCTGCCTAGTCGCTAAATGGCATAAAATACCTGTAGTGTTATCGCCACGTGGCATGCTTACCTCGTACTCTTTCGGGAACCGGAATTCATTTTCGAAAAATTTGATTCATAAATTCATCGGTAAAAGGCTGTTAAAATATTGCCATATACACGCTACAAGCGAACAGGAGAAACAAGATATTCTTAAAATAATTACGCCGAAAAGCATCACTGTTATTTCTAATCTGGTTAGTTTTCCATCATCTGCTCCCAGTCTGCAATCATCAGCAAATAATATATTCCAATTACTCTTCCTTTCCCGAATAGAAGAAAAAAAAGGGCTAGAATTACTTTTTGAAGCTTTAACTCTTGTTGATATCCCCTGGCAATTCACCATTGCAGGTTCAGGAAAAGCAGAATATGTGGAAAGCCTAAAAATTAAAGCCGAAAAGCTTAAGCTTAGCAACAGGATAAAATGGCTTGGCTTGGTGGATAAAGAAAAGAAATTTGATCTGTTGGCAGATCATGATTTAACCGTACTCACTTCTCACAATGAAAATTTCGCTAATGTGGTCATCGAAAGTTTAAGTGTTGGGACGCCTGTGCTAGTCAGCAAATATGTAGGCTTAGCTGATTACGTAACAGATAAAGAACTAGGCTGGGTAACAAGCCTTAAGATTGATGAGATCAAAACTGAGTTGGTTTCTGCTTGCCGGGAGGTTACGATGAGGGAAAAGATAAGAATAGAATCGCCCTCAATAATTAAGGATGATTTCAACGATGTTAATTTGGCAAAAAAATACATTGAACTTTACAATAGAATCTGATTTAAAGCCAGTATGAATAACAATTTCAGCTTCATCATATTAACTTTTAATGAGGAAATGCATCTTTCCAGGTTGTTAGATTCGATAAAAAATCTCAATGCCAAAACATTCATCCTGGATAGCGGAAGTAGCGATTCTACTTTGAAAATTGCTGAAGCTTATGGTGCAGAAGTGAAACAAAATCCCTTTGAAAATCACCCAAAACAATGGGACTTCGCGCTAAAAAATTTTAAAGTAGAAACCCCATGGACTATTGGGCTGGATGCCGATCATACAGTTACACCTGAACTGTTCGAAATGCTGGCCAACTTTAAAGAAGAAGATTATAAAAACATCAATGGCATCTACTTTAACCGTAAAAACTTCTTCCAAGGCCGCTGGATCAAGTTTGGTACTTTTTATCCCTTTTACCTGTTAAAAATGTTTAGGACGGGGATTGGCTTTTCCGACCTTAATGAAAATATGGACCACAGGTTTATCGCTCCCGGCAAAACCAAAATCTGGAAGAAAGGCTGGATCTTAGAAGAAAACCTAAAAGAAAACAATATTGCATTTTGGAAAGCCAAACATGAACGTTACAGTGACCTGGTTGCGCAGGAAGAAATAGAAAGGATGCTAAAATTAAGACTCCAAAGTTTAAAACCCAATTTGCTGGGCAGTCCTGATGAAAAGCGGGCATGGGTAAAACGCCTGTGGTGGGGACTTCCGCTAGGTTTACGTCCATACCTCTATTTTGGTTACCGGATGTTTTTTAAACTTGGTATATTTGAGGGCAGTACCGGTATTAAATTCCACTATCTGCAGGGCTTTTGGTTTAGGCGACTGGTGGATAGAAAAATTAAAGCCATACAGAAAAACAACCGTTAAATTTATATTTGCCGTTAACAATATGACTCCAGAAGAAGCTAAAAAACAGGCTAATAAAAAAGCCATCAAATTTGTGGTTGCCCTATTTATACTTTATATCTTGTTTAGCCAGGGAAACCTGTTTATGAACAGCGTGATGATGCCTGGCTCCAGGTTTTACACCCCCTTTATCTCTGAGCATTTAAATTATGTGCAGGGTTTAAAGTCGGCATTGATCGTACCTGCTGTGTGGATTATCAAAGCCTTTGGCTTTTATGCCATTCACAATGAAATGGATGTATTGGTGGTATCAGGCCCCTATCTTCGGGTCAATTATTCGTGTCTTGGTTTGGGGGTGATGAGCTTTTTAGCTGCTTTTGTACTGGCATTCCCGGCATCATGGAAATCAACTCTTAAAATGTTGGTGATCGGACTAATAGCTATTTATATATTAAATATACTCCGCATTGCAGGCCTTGGCGTATTGCTTGGTTTTTTTAAATCACAGCGTAACAACTTTACTTATCACCACGAGGTATTCAATATCATTGTATATATATGCGTTTTTACCATGTTATACTTCTGGATCAAAAAAAGCAGTAAACCAACCAAAGCTTAACTCAATTATTATCATTAAATAATTAATATACTTTGTTAGAAACGCAATTACGTAAGGATTTTGATACCGGAAACTTTAAAAGAGGTGCCTCTGCATTCAAACAGTTTTTGTGGTATTTTACCGATGTTTTCCTATTTAAAAGCAGGGTGATGCCCGTTAGTAGCGTGCTGGTTTTCTTTCTAAAATTGTTTGGGGCTAAAATTGGTAAAGAAGTACGTATAAAACCAGGCATCCATATTAAATATCCATGGAAACTGGAGGTGGGCGATTACAGTTGGCTGGCCGATTGTTATATTGATAACCTCGATAAGGTTAAAGTAGGTAAAAACTGCTGTATTTCTCAACAAGCAGTACTCATTACCGGTAACCATAACTATAAAGTGACTGGTTTTGACCTGATAACTGCTCCTATAATCCTTGAAGATGGCGCATGGATTGGTGCAGCAGCAAAGGTTTGCCCAGGCGTAACTTTACATAGCCACTCGGTATTAACGCTGGGAAGTATTGCCACAAAAAACTTGATGCCCTATACCATATATCAGGGTAACCCGGCAATTAAAATCAAAGAACGTTTCATAAAAGCATAAAACTTAAACTTTATCGTTATACATATAAGGCCGCTCGTAGCGGCCTTTGTCTTTACTTCAAAAGGGGATAAAAATATAGTGACAAATATCAATTCTTCAAAGTTCTTTTACATTGCAAATTAGGTACGTATCAATTTTTTTTGGAAATTTGCAAGGTCTGTCATCATAAAACTATTTAAGTTGGTAAATTTCAAACTAATGAAGAACAAGTACTCCTTGTCCTCCAAGCTTATTTTAATTACTTTTTTGATAGGAATCGTAAATCTGTTCCTTTACGATTATGAGAGCACGCAGGAAACTATCATATTTATATTCATCCTGTCCCTGCGCTATATTCTATTCATCCTGATTAAACGTAGGTTTGAATGGAGTAAATATTTATTGGTACTTATTATTATAAGAAGTGTTTACCGGTTGTGGATCGTTATGGGAGATATAGACATAAACCCTGTAACAAAAATAAACCTTACGCTACAGCTGATTATTTCATTACTGGCATTCGCAATCCTCATTGTTTTCCCAAAGCTGAAAGAATGGCTCAGCGATAAAAGGGACTATATAACTCCTCCCAGTATATCCAATCCGCAACACTAGCTTTTTCAAAAGAAAATTTCCTGCTCGTAGTGCGCAGTTTTAGAAACCAATACATTAATACGTAGCTAAAAGCGATTGAAGAGATCTTTTTTGAGAAGGTTCAGTTTCCCTGAAATAAATTTAATTTTCTCCGGATAACCAATACTAAACAAAATCATTTTAACTTAATTCTGTATTAGGAATAAGACTTAATTTCAGTATCTTTAGCAAGAGAAACCTCATTTTGGCGTTAATATATGCAGTTTGTAAATTTTCTGGCTGGTACCACCTGTTTTTTCTTACTCCTCATTTCCTTTCATTTATTTTTCGCAAAAACCGGGAACAGAAAACAGAATATTCTATTATCGATCCTGCTATTTGCCCGTTTTGGACAAATACTCAATTCGCTGTTTATTACCAACGGGCATGCACTGCCGCTATCTATCTTTTTTCAATTTTTCACACCACTATACTTTGCAGCTCCAGCATGTTTTTATCTTTACATTACTGGTTTCGTGTTTGAGAAAAAAACAATTGAGAAAAGGGATTTTTTTCATTTCATCCCGGCGGCTCTTGCAATCATACATATTATTCCATGGCCAGGCTTAGCGCCTTTGGACTGGAATTTAATTCTTGTGCAGCTTCATGTCGATACTTACCACTCACTGGAAGCCAAAAGCGGTTTGTTTCCACCGGCATTTCATTATGCGTTACGCCCCATACTCACGCTGACTTATCTAGGCCTAACCTGGTTCGCAGTAATTAAATCCAAGATTCTATGGAAACAGACAATAGACCATGCCACAAGGGACTGGGTGCTTTTTTTACTTAAAATTGCAACCTTCTTTCAAATTTCAGGACTGATGCCATGGATGTTAAGGCTCTTGGAACTTCCGATCGATAATTCTGTTTTTATTGTCATCAATTGTATCTGCATATTGATGATTATTTTATATGCACTGCACAGACCCAGTATTTTTTATGGTTTTTTACTGGTCGCCATTGATTGGAACAAGAACGAATGGAAAGAGAGACTTGTATCTAATCACCTGACCGTTCCAGAAGATTTTGACCTATCAGAGATCATTAAGGTTCCCAGGCCGCTGCTGCTCCCTGCAAAAAAACCTAACCTCTCAGAAGCGCAAATTTCAGCTTACCTAGGATTGATCAAAAAAGAAATGGAAGATGATCGCCTGTACCTAAATCAGGACCTACAGATTATCGACCTGGCGGCGCGAATCAACATCCCTGTTCACCAGTGTTCCTTTCTAATCAATAACCATATTGGAAAGAATTTCCGCGACTGGATCAATAGCTACCGGATCACATATTTTTTGAGCCAATATCCTATCCTTGCAGACAGGATAACCATAGAAGCCATTGCGCAGAAAGCCGGTTTTAAAAACCAGGCCACTTTTTACAATGCGTTTAAAAAAGAGAAAGGTGTTATGCCAACTGCCTATTTTTCTCATGGCGAAAACGTTTCAGGCTAATTTTAGTTTTTATTTTGCTCTAACGGCTGAATCATTAGACACATATCGCTGCTTTTAGTTCCATTTTTTAGGGAATAGCCAATACTTTTGGATAGTCGTTTTCGGGTTACCTAGCGTTGCCCAAAAATATTATTCCCTATCCCTTATTATGATAATTGATTTTGAGAACCGTCTTTTTATGAAGCCATTTTTCAACTATTTGGAAAAGCTTCATCCCCTATCCAATGAGCTCATGGCGTATTATGGGACAAACTGCCAACTCATTGCGGTAAAAAAATACAAACATATACTCTCTCCTATAGATTCAAATAATGCCATGTATTTTATAAATAAGGGCGTGGTGAGGGGTTTTATCAAAGATAAAAAAAAGGATATCAGCACCTGGTTTGGTTTCGAAAACCAGATCATAGAAGCCATCAGTCATCCCGAGCAGCAATCGGCCCATTCTGTTGAGTACCTGCAGGCCCTTGAAGACTGCGAGCTGATCCGTATTCCCTATACCATTACTGACTTCTTATATTCCTACCATCCAGAATCGCATGTTATTGCTCGGAAGATTTTGGAAATACAATATTACCAGGCATCCGAAAGATCAATCATAGCCAGGATACCAAATGCATCGGCCAGGTACCTGAAGCTTGAAAGTACAGCTTTTAACATAGATAGAATACCACAACGCTACCTGGCCAGTTATTTGGGTATGAGACTGGAAACCCTGAGCAGAATACGGAACAGGGCAATCGATCAGGACATAAAAATGTTGGCTTGATTTAAACTAAGATTCAGTTTATCTAAGCTTCTTTGGCAAAAAAATGTCTGTCTATTTTCTAACTTTGCGCCAAGAAATTTACAGAAATGAACGTTATACTGGCCTCAACTTCCAGCCTTTTTGGCGGAAACTACCTGGAATACTTAACAGATGAGCTTATTACCTTATTTAACGGGATAGATGAAATCATTTTTATTCCCTTTGCAAGGCCTGGAGGTATTTCGCACGAAGCCTATACCGAAAAAGCCAGGGATTTTTTCTCCTCAATAAATATCAGCGTAAAAGGATTGCATGAATTTGCCGATCCAACTGAAGCAGTAAATCAGGCTAAAGGTTATTTTACCGGTGGAGGGAATACTTTTCTTTTGGTAAAAACATTGCACGAACTCGGCCTGATGGGGGTTTTGAGTGAGAATATCAAACAGGGTAAAGCCTATTTGGGCTGCAGTGCCGGTAGCAATATTGGCGGCATTAATATGAAGACCACTAATGATATGCCTATTGTTTATCCTTCATCGTTTGACTGTATGGGACTGGTTCCGTTCAACCTTAACCCGCATTACCTGGATCCAAATCCGGAGTTGAAACATAACGGGGAGACCAGGGAAACCAGGATCAATGAGTTTTTAACGCAGAATACAATAAAGGTAGTCGGTCTCCGCGAGGGAAACTGGATCAGGGTAGTGGGCGATAAAATAACTACTGAGGGATCGGAGATGAGCAGGATTTTTGAACCTGGCAAAAGCCCGTATGAGCTTCAGCCAGGAGCATCATTGCTCTAAATAAATATTTAGTGATGTAGTCCTCTTTCTTTCAGGTAGATCAACAGCTCGGCCGGACGATCCGTTTGCAGAATTACAGGGTGATAATTGATCAGCCAGCCCCAGCTTTCTTCCTTCTCACCTTTTTCTACAGCGCGGTCATCATCATGGCCTCCATTTAGCGATGGCCACAAACTGTTCAGCCAGATCAAGGGCTTACCATTCAATTCCTTTATAGTTTTTAGATTGGTTAAAGTATCGGTATCAAAAATAGGCTGCACAATTATTTTTTGGTTAGGCGCATAAGACTTGATGATATCCTGCATTTCATTTTTTTTCACATTAACCACCACCATCAGATAAGCATCCTGCGGAATATTGTTTTTTGCTTTCAAATCTCCGTAAGGCACATCATCGCCCACATTGACTATGGCCTGATCGATGGTAGAGGTTTCGCGCAGTACCTTAAATACCAGATCAAGATGATCATTTCCCTTATCTACATTAATCAGGATTTTACCTTTTGCCGCCAGCATCATCTCGCTCATGCTTGGGATCTGATTTTCTGTAACACGGCCCAGACCGTTCTTGAGCCTGAACTTTTTTAGCTCTTCCAGCGTATAATCACCCACTTTGCCTTTTGCATTGGTGGTGCGGTCGATTGTATTATCATGCATCACCACCATCTGGCTATCCTTGCTCATCTTCACATCAAGTTCCATAATGTCGAAACCTTTTCTGATACTGTTGTAAAGTGCATTTAATGAATTTTCAGGTGCATTTCTCCAATCGCCACGATGTGCGGCAACTAGAATCTGCTTATTATTCCCTTTAAAGACGGTTTTTAGTTTTTCAGCCGGAGTTTGGGCAAGTGAAATGATTGTAATGGTATTCAACACTAGAAAAAGGATACTACGGGAGGTTTTCATACAAAATTGGAAAAAATGATTGATGCGCAAAAGTATTAACCCACCGTTAAGCTGTTGTTTTGGGAATGTTAATTCTAATGCATTAGAATGACAGCTCTTAAAATTCCCTTGAAAACGAACACTTTTTCGCCTGATTTTAAAACCCGTTCGTCGAGAATTTATCAGCGTTGGTATAATACGGGCAAAACGGCTGAAACGTTTCTCAAACCTCAGCGTCTCATTATCAAACAATCACAAATTATTAATTAAAAATATAAATAAAATATTATGAAAACTTTATTCTCAACCTCAGCAAAATCTTTAATGGCAGCTTTAGTATTAAGCGCTTCAATCTTCAGCACTAGCGTAATGGCCGGCGAAAAACAACCTGTGAAAATCTCTGCACCAAAAAACTTTGATAGAGTGGTGGTAAGTGGAAAAGTAGAAGTTACCCTGATCCAGAACGGCAGCGAAGGGATAAGCTACGCAGATGAAAATACCGGAAACGTAAAAGTAATCCAGGACGGATCAGCACTCAAAATTACCTCAACTGATAACAGTCCGGCAAAAATCACTGTATATGTGAAAAACATTTACCGCGTTCAGGCTTCTGATGAGGCTACAGTAAAAACTGAAGGCAAACTTGATGTAAAATATCTTCAGGTGTTCTTATCGGGAAATGCTACCGCAAAAATCAATTCGAAAACAGAAAGTTTATATACTGTAATGGAAGGCAATGCTGATCTGAAATTGAGCGGAGCCACCGGAAACCACAATGTGGTAATGGGCAGTACTCCAAAATTAAACTTAGATAAGTTTGCTGCCTTGAAAACAGAAATGAGCGCGCCACTAGCTGCTACAGTTCAAACTGCAGCACTCTCAAAATAAGTCAACACTAAGACAGAAAAGAGCGGTGGCCATCCACCGCTCTTTTTTTGCGTTTAGGGCACGCAAAAAATATAAAAGAAAAGGCTGGAATTGAAGACGAAACTTACAGTTTCTTTGCATGGACGGTATCACCCTGGATAAAAATCATTTCTCTGACCTCGCCGGCCTTATCTTTTATAAATTCCATTGTTGCCTGGATATCCTTGAAAACAAACTTCGAAGCGGTTTCTGCAAAAGCTTCAATCTTTGATGGTCCGGTGGCCGATGCAAATACCTTTTTCCCTTCCCTGATGATGGTCAACACAAGTTCGGGTGTAAGCTGGTATTTGCCCTGATAACTGTCCAGCTCATGATTTGTAACCGATGCTATGGTAATCGTCCCTTGATCACAATTCTACGAAAGGCACCTCGTGCCAAATGTTTATAGGCTTCCATGACAAAATGCTGTTCGGATAAATAATCAAAGATGCCTATCCGATATCATGTGAGGTAGATGAAGCGCAGGAAGAAGTTGTGCTAAACAGCCTGAAATTCACCTATAACACATTGGTGAGGATATATCCTTAACGACGTTGGCTATTTCTTAAAGATCCATCTAGAGCGTATTTACCTCAAAAGCACCATAACTTACCATTTCCGCGTTGTGGGAAACCTGGAGGTTCAGCTTGAGCTTCTCAATAAGCCTTTTGGCCGTTTCAATTGCATCGTGAATATTATTCATTCCCCTCACCTCTATGCCTGAACGCATTACCTTGAACTTATTCGGTTCAAACTTTTCGATGAATTTTTGGAGGTCTTTAGATAGATTGTTAGCCGTGCTCATAATTTAATATTTACCTAACAATCCCAGATGTCCCACATTTGTTTTGCCTTTTCTTAAGATTGCTACTCCAAATAAAACTAAAATTGCCATTTAGCCTAAACCAAGGATGAGATGAGAATCTATTGAACCTTTTTCAGCACCCATAGGCTGCGCATATAGCTATAACATCTGAACCGCTTGAGCGGCAATCAGAAGAGCAGGTTCCTCATCAACCATGTCCGTACTATCCGCTTCTTATCTGTGCTCCCCGATTATTTCCGCAGGGATATACCTTAAAATGGCGCTTATTAGAAGAATTGGGCATCTGTGGGCAAACCAACTTATTTTACCCCATTGCAGTAATCTATAATTATTTGTAAACTCATTAATAAACAGGACGTTTGGAGAAAAATATCTTTGTTGAGAAGGGGTCAATGAGCTTCGGTTTATCCACTTAATAACGGTTAGCAGCAAAATTGGGGTTTTGATTTTTTTTTGATTCTCAAATCCTGATCAGACCGATGGAAAAGTTTCTGCTTTTTGACTGATTATAATGGCCGTTCGTCGAGAACTTAACCTTGTTGGTATAATACAGCCGAAATGGCTGAAACGTTTCTCAAATCCTTGCGTCTCATTATCAAACAATCACAAATTATTAATTAAAAATATAAATAAAAATATTATGAAAACTTTATTCTCAACCTCAGCAAAATCATTAATGGCAGCTTTAGTATTAAGCGCTTCAATCTTCAGCACTAGCGTGATGGCTGGCGAAAAACAACCTGTGAAAATATCTGCACCAAAAAACTTTGATAAAGTGGTGGTAAGCGGAAAAGTAGAAGTTACCCTGATCCAGAACGGCAGCGAAGGGGTAAGTTATGCAGATGAAAATACCGGAAATGTGAAAGTGATCCAGGACGGATCAGCACTAAAAATTACCTCAACTGATAACAGTCCGGCAAAAATCACTGTATATGTGAAAAACATTTACCGCGTTCAGGCTTCTGATGAGGCTACAGTAAAAACTCAAGGCAAACTTGATGTAAAATATCTTCAAGTATTCTTATCGGGAAATGCTACCGCAAAAATCAATTCGAAAACAGAAAGTTTATATACTGTAATGGAAGGCAATGCTGATCTGAAATTGAGCGGAGCTACCGGAAACCACAATGTGGTAATGGGCAGTACTCCAAAATTAAACTTAGATAAGTTTGCTGCCTTGAAAACAGAAATGAGCGCGCCACTAGCTGCTACAGTTCAAACTGCAGCACTCTCAAAATAAGTCAACACTAAAAACACAAAAAAAGAGCGGTGGCCATCCACCGCTCTTTTTTTTGCGTTTTAACTACGCTAAAGACGAAAAGCTAAAAATACTCCTACGGCGTAGCGGCTAACAGAAGATCAGCGACCGGCCCTATTTCCCTTTTCTCCACCCTGATGCTGCCAGGGAAACTGTTTTGCTACTTTCGGCGGGGGAAGTACCCCATCAAATGGCCGTTTTTTTCCCGGCGGGGGATTTTCCATTGCGGACTGTGTAGCGCCGAAGATATGCTCATCCCTGATGGCTTTCATATCCCTGGAATAAATATCGAGGGTTTTGGCCTTAGGATTTGCAGCTAAATAGACTGGTTCTTCCCTTTCTGCGATTTTGAGAGGAAGTTCTACCAGGTTCCCGAAACGGAGCGCCTTGAGCAAGGCCTCTTTTTTTTCAGGATCTTCAAGCCCTAAAAAAGGATATTTGTCAACTGCCCTTTCAAGATCGTAGCCATATCCCGGGAAAAACCGGTTCATTGGATGGTTTCCCCTGTCATCGCTCACCGATAGATCAAGCTTGAACCATACTGGCACTTTGCTTCGCTGTTCATCCATTGCCTGCGCATTGTTTTTAATGTATATCTCTTTTTGCAGGGAAAGCCCGCAAAGCAGTTTATAACTCTGGAGGGCACTCATCCTGTTATCCCGCTCGAGCTCAAAATTCTGCACAACTGCATCAGCGCTGTTGTACCGCCGCAGTTCTGCCCGGTAGCTATTAAGAAAGTAGACATCTGCATCCTTTGCTTTTGAAAAATGAAGTTCAAAATGCATCTGATCAACCCCCTGACCGGGATCGGACCTGAACTCCCAGGGAATGTAACGCTGGTTGATGCCCAGGGAGAATTTTTCAGGCTTACGGTATATCGAGGAGGCCAGAACTTCGTTGAGGCGCGTTCCAAAACCAAGATAATCAAGTGTTTTCTGCAGGTAGGCTAAATTATTCTCATCCATAATATTCTAATTTTAGTTTATCTGATACCATTCATATGCGCCTGATCAGCGCACTGATATGATTTGTTTATCTCGACAGCCCCCGTTCCCGGTTTGACACGGCAGGGAACTGCCCCATTTCCACCATCTTCTGGGCGCTGTATTTTTGGCCTTCCATCTGCTGATAAGCGCTGTTAAAGGATGGCGTGGCGTAATCGACCTGCCGGGCATTGTCCTTTAGGGAGTTGATCCCACGCAGCAGCAGGTAAGAGATTCCCCCATCCAACAATACCGATAAGATCAGTGCTTTCCTGTCCGAAAGTATACCCAAAGGCTCCGAGGCACGGTGCTGGACCTGTGTGCCGTCGGCAAGCTTGACCTGTTCGCCCCTTTGATATGCGGATTTTTCTTCCTGGGAAAGGAACATCCCGTTGATCAGGTCGGGCACCTGTACGTGGGATACTTCATAGGAAATGAATTCTTTGGTTTCCCTGTCGTACTCTATATTGAGCATCGAGGATTTCCCTTCCTCCTTTTGGATACGCTTGCTGATATAGGCATCCCTCCCTTCGATAAGATTCGACATCTGTTCTTGAGTGAGCAATGGATGTGGCCTATATTGCTTATATATCGGGTGGATCAGTACCTGGACTTCACCCGCGGGGCTGCGTACCAGGGAAAGCTTGGCATCGAGCCGGTCAATGGAAAAATTTTCTGCCCTTAACCCTTCCAGCGAGAGCAGTTCGGTCCTGCGTCCGGCCAGCAGTGCCCGGATATTGTGCGGATCAAGCAGCAGCTGATCCTTGTGATAAATGCCCAGGCCTTCCAACTCCTTAAGTGGCAGTTCATGCTGATCAAATAGGTTTTTCATATGTTTTAGGATTTTATCGTCTGTTTTTTTCTTTGTTCACGGCCACATCCGGCCTCAGTGGGATTGGCGGAGCGGCTGAAAAGCCAACTGCGGTTTTTTGGGCCAACTTGACCTTGAGCAGTGACTGATATAGCCCGTCGCCCATGGACAGGGTAAAGTGAAGTCCCGAAGGCAGTTGTACCACCCGCAGGCGGCCCTGCTTTAAATGCCCCTGGATCTGGTAGAGGTTACCCTTATACCCGATTTCATCGCCTGTGGTAAGGTATCTAATGTTGACACTTCGATCCTCGCCAGGCAGCGCTGCATGCCGGGTTTGCTGTTCAAGTTTCCTCTTAAGCTCAAACTCTATTCCGATGAGAAATGAAAATATCTTTTCTGCATCCATTGCTGCCGAGTGGATCTCCACAGGATTGTTTTCCAATATCGATACCCAGCTTTCCACATAGGCAGCATGCTGAGAAGGGTCATGGCCGATGTGGAGCTCATCGCCCAGCAGCATGGAAGCGATTTCTGCCCTGAGCTCCTCCCTGGCATAAGCTTCGATCCCGTTTTTCATCAGGCTCTCACGGTCCAGTCTTGAGGGATGCCCGGTCCAGTGCGCCAGCTCATGGAGCAGCGTGGCATAATATCCTGCCGGGGAGCTAAACTGAATGCGCTCGGGAAGGGTAATGAGATCAAAACTGATATGGTAATAGGCCTGGTCGATGAACTGGTGGTTGATACGGGCCCCACTGTGGCGGATGAGTTCTTCAGCCCTTTCGATAGGATCCCAGTCGATCTTCCTTCCCGGCTGCTCGATCAGGGGTGGGATTCCGCTGATCTGCGAGGCATTGAATACCCAGGCATTGCTGACAATTGCCCTGGACAGCGGCCGGGATTCCAGCAGCGGGTTTCCTTCTCCGTCAAGGACCGGACTGCCGCGGTCATCTAGCACCGGGCAGCGTTCCTGGGTCTTGACAAACTGGATCAGGGTACCCTTTTCGTTCCTGTTGACCCTGTAGCCGGCAAGCTCGGCCTGCCTGAAAGTCATCCACCTGGGATCCTCTCTTGCTGAGAGTAAAAGGTTTATCGCATTGATGCCCTTATATCGTTTAAGGGTTTGCTGATTATACGGCATTGAAAAAGCGGGTATGCCATTACCATTCCAGGGTTTCTGCCAGGGGGAAGTACCTGCCTTGAGCTGCTCGATCAGGCGCTGGGCAACCTGAAGGTAAAGGGGCTGGTTCCTGCTATCCATCTTCCCCTCCTTCCTCCTCTAAGAGTTCATCGGCCTGGGCCGCACCATAGATTTCCGCCTGTACCAGGCTGAGTTCAAGTTTATCTGTCCTTGCGATCGCCTCCAGGATTTCCTGAAGGGACTGAGGCTCTTGTTTGTCTTTGTTTTTCATGGTTCTGTTTTTTTTTCCAGGATAACCTGAAGGGATAAAAGAAATTTTAAAGGATCTACGGCATTCCCGTCCAAGCGCAGCGAAAAATGGAGATGCTCACCAGTGGCCTTGCCGCTATGACCGGAAACCCCGATCATCTCCCCCGCACTCACCTCTTTACCGGGATAGACCAGTACCGAGGATAAATGCCCGTAAATACTTTCTGCCTTTCCATGGCAGATGCGTACAAAGTTTCCCAGAACACTGTTTTGACCGCACGAAGAGACCCTTCCCGAAAGGACTGCGCAAATGATCGAGCGCTTTGCCTTGAGATCAACGCCCCGATGAAAATCCATGCGGCCGGTAAGTGGATGGACCCGCGGACCGAAGGGGCTGGTGGGCCTCAACGGGAAAACCGGAAGCGAGACAACCTGGGAAAAGGAGCTATAAAAGCAGAGCTGGAGTAAAACGCAAAGGATAAGGATCTTTTTCACCTGCCGTTCCTTTCCGGCTTTTCCCTTTCGCGCTGCTCGGAAAAGCCGATCAGTACAGAAAGGCTTACCGTGGCATGCGTCAGCGCATCGGGATTTTTCCTGAGCAGCTGCATCGCTTCCAGAAGAGAGGTAGAACTTCCCCTTTCCTGCAGCATATTGACCCTTAAAAGGACTTTAAAGGTCTGCATTTCCATCTCGCCGGCGCTGAGGAGCAGTTCTTTATAAAGGGTGTTCCTGTCTTTGAGCACCTTAACCTCGCCTGCGCCATGGCCGGATACGGTAAGATCGCCAAAACTGACCAGGACTGCCCCTGTCAGCTGATCGATATGGCTGATCACGCCAAGTTTCGTGTTTTGTTCCCTGTTTTGCTCATGTGGGTTTTCCACCAACACCAGGGTAGAGAGATATTTTTCCATAGTTATCTTTGTTAATCGGTGAAAGGATTGTTAAAACAGCCCCAGGGATAAAGACCGGTGATCAGTTTACAGGGAAGCTGGAAGTAATCCTAGAAACTTCCCTGTTGATACGCTCGAAGTTTTCGGTGAGAACCTGCTCCTTTTTGCCCTTGAAATCATAATAGATGGGCATATGCGGATAGTTTTTCTCTTCCTGCGAGATGGCTTTCAGGTCTAAATTGACCCGGCAGTTGACTACAGGCGGAGAAAAGGCGCCGTTAAATTCACTCACCGTGTCCCCTGCAAGCATCCCCACGAGTTCCCCGGCCTTTAAAGATGCGATCTTGCCCGAGGGGATGAGGTGCTCAAGGCGCTCGCTAAAGGATAGCGAGCTTTTGCCCCGGTCCAGGGAAAGGCTTTCATTAAGCTGCTTTACCTTGCCAAAAAGCTTCTCCAGCCAATCCAGGGTTTCTTTGTTCCTTACCGAGCCTGAAAGGACATTGCCCACCACCGAACAGATCGTTGTAGCTACTTCCTTTCCGAACTGCTGCTGGAACTGTGGAAGTTCCTGCAGGCCCATTAAAACTGCTACCCGGTTAGAACGCGCGGTTGCAATAAGGTTCTCAATGCGGTGCACGTAGATGGTGGGCAGCTCATCGAGTATCAGCGCGCTGGGCAGGTTACCCTTGGAATTGATCAGCCTGGTGAGCCGGTTGAGCACAACGGAGTAACAGGCTGAATTGATATTCTGGGTATTGGGGTCATTTGCCAGGATAAGTGTTCCAGGTGATGCAGGGTCACTGATTTTTAGGCTGAAATCATCGCCCGAAAACACCCAGAAGGTCTCTTTTGTGGCCAGTCTGGATATAAATATCTTCAGTGTGCCCACCTGCCCCTCCAGCTGATCAAAGGCCTTTGCCCGGTATGCACTCATAAATGGGGAAAGAAGCGATTCAAGCTCGGGATTACTCAGCAGGGCTGTAAAGATTTGCTCATAGGAACTGTTAAGAAAAGAAAGCACGTGCGGGAGGGTGGAATACCGGCCATTTTGGTAACGTGAAAAAAAATAGATGCACGCTGAGAGGAAATTGACCGCGCTCTGGGTGAAAAACTGGTCGCTGCCCGAGGATTTATCCCCTTTTTTGAGCGCCTCGACTAAGGCTTCGGCTGTTTCCGAAGCATCGGCAAGGGTAAGGATATAATCTGCTCGCAGTACATTGATACGCCTGGACATTTCCACATTGTTTAGGTTGATCACATGGAAAAGGTGGTTTTTCAGGCGGCCCTGCTTTTTGCCGAGCAAAAAATGATAATAAGCCAGCTGCGCGAGGTCAAAGAACTTAAAATCATAAATACATAGGCAGAAGTCCCTGGCCATCAACTGCCGGATGAATGGCATAACCACCCCGAAACTCTTTCCCGATCCGGGCGTGCCGATCAAAAGGGTACCCCGGAAGATATTTTCGATATTGATATACCCTTGCCTGACTTTTTTACGGTAATAAAACAGGCTTGGTATACTGACGCAGGCCGGTCCGCGGATCTCCCTGGTGGCCTGCATAAAGGATTCCTGCTCGATATTCCAAGGGTCTTTACCAAGCTGCGAGCTGATGATTTTGGAGACATTGTCCATTGCAGTATGGATCAGTATTGTCCCAAAAATCAGTGTCAGGCAATAGCTGAGCGCTGTCCAGTTTAATCCCACGATCACCCGGGCCCCATCTTGAAGAAAAACCAGGGGACCGGAGAAAAAAAGCGCAAGGCCTGCCGACAATGGATAAAGGATCGCTGTACGGTAATCGAGTTCTTTTTCTTTTTTGCTTAAAGTGCCGATGGAAACCAGTATGGTCAGCATCAGTATAAATCCCCTGGAATATAAAGGGCTGAGATAAATACCGATTTTGGAAATTTGCTGCAGGATTTGTGCAAGAAAGAAGCTGCCAGGAAAATCAACTTGAAGGATCCTGGGCAGGCAGATGAAAATAAGGATATCCAGGACAACCGAAAGGTAGATGCAGAAGCGCATAAACTGATGGAGCCCCTGCTGTTCTTTGCTCTCTTCCATAAGGCCTAAGGTTTAAAAGGTATCAGCACGCAGGATATCCCCATACTGTATGCCCAGGGAAACCCTGCGGTCGGAAAGCTGCTTTTCTGCCATGGTAAGCACAAGGCGCTTCTGTCGAGAAAAGCTCAGCTTATCGATAACCAGGATATTGCGCATACCCCTGGTAAAGGCTCTTAAGGGATAAAGCTGCCAGAGAATAGGGACCGGGATGGACTGGTGGTTGGTGGCCCTGCTGACCTTTTTGTCTTCCAGGCTCAGGCTGAATACCTCTGGGTGATAGGGCAGTGATGAACTGTTTTCAATATAAATATCCAAAAAAACCTGCTCACCGATGCAGTAAATCTTCCTGATTTCCAGTGATATCCCATGGGAAGATGCCCTGGAGAGGGGCTTATGAAACCGCAGGGCGAGTATGTCCAGCGCATTTTTTCTCATTTGGGCGCTACTGGTAATCCCTGCGGGAAGATCTACCGGCACCATATGCTCCGGCAGGATTTCGATATCGGTGACTGCGTCCCCTGAGCTCAGGCCATGGCCAAAATGCAGGCTGTACTGGGCCATAAATCGCTCTGCTATAATGGTTACTACTGCAGGCTCGTCTGCTTGATGTCCTTCAGGCAGAGCGCCGGGACGGATGCATAATATATTCGCCGCAGTAAGTTCATGCGTGATTGCAGGGTTTGAAATGTCGACATAGCGGATGGGCTCAGGGGAACGGAAATGTAGCGGCATCCCCGCTGTGATATCGATTCTTGGGAGATCCGAAAGTGGTCTGCCGACAGGCTGCTGGGCAAAAAGGCACAGATTGGCTAAAGCGAGCAGGGCAAAAAGAAATAATGTTTTCATGGTTTATGGATTTAAAGGTTTTTCTGACGGGATGAGAGTTCATCGGGATCAACGAGATAAAGCAGGGTGCCATATTTGATTTTGGCCTTGTTCTGACGGACCAGGCGGGTAAAGGCGCCAGAAGCGGACTGGAAAACCCTGCCCATCAGGCTCATCATTTGCCTGTTTTCCCCAAAGGCTCCCTCAATGGAGAGTCCCTGCGGGGAAGCACTGCCAACATCCCGCCCAAGCTCGCGGAATGCTGATGAGGGTACATAGATCCCCTTCAACCCGTCCAGATCATAAGCCTCAAGGTTCAGGGGCAGGATTTCACCATCCAGGAGTACCGAACTGACCGATATCCCGATGCGCTGGGCAGAAAAAGAGGATATGGTCCCAAAAAGGGTGGTTCCTTTTTTTATCAGTAATTTTTCTGCCCTGATATCTGCGAGCAGCCGCATGCGCATTCGCGATCCCAAGCGTCCGGTAAGCTGCTCATCGATCATCACCGGGATATTCACTGCCCCAGCCAGTTTCTCTCCCGAAGCTCCCCCGCCTCTTGGAATGCTGTCCATGCTCACCCGAAGGGCTTTAGCCACTGGCCGTTTATTTGCAGTTCCGGGCAGCTGGCCAGGACTTTCCAGACCGGGCTTCAGCGAAGAGTCACCTGCCCTGCCGATACTGTCCACTATAGCCATCTGGGCCCTAAATAAGGCCATTGGATCCGCAGGGGAATCCCGGTTTGGCGCAGAAGGGCCAGACCGCTGCAGCTCATTAAGCGCCTCGGCGATCGCCCGGTCCCTTTCGAGGGCACTTTGGCTTCCTTTCTGTTCATCCCTGCCCCTTGCTCCCTTTTGCGGGAAATTCAGGGCATAGGGACCTGCTGGGGATTGACTGTAACGGCTGCGGATAGCGGACTCGATAGAGTCGAGCATTTTCTGACCGCTCAAGGGATGGTCTGTCAGTGGATCTGCATCCAGCGGCCCTTCAGCGCCGAGCTGGCTCAGCGCTGAAGGGGCATCGGATCTGCGGTAGCGCTCTTCGAAAGCCTGCAGCTTATCCTGCAGTTTTTGTCCGCTAACTTCGTCCGATACCCCTGCAAGGCCGCTCTGCAGGCCACCTTTTTCCTTTCCTTGGGTTTTATCCCCTTTGGCGGAGTAAGCGCGGAAGATAAAAAACAGGAGTATGATAAAGGGCAGGCAAAGGACCGGCAGAACATAGCGCGGGTTTTTAAGGTTGATTTTTTTCATGGTCGTTGATGTTGTTCTGTAGCTTTTTTATTCTTTGCAGCAGGGCTGCTATTTTAAGGCTGTCGGCGGAACTGAGCTGTTTTGTGGATAAAAGGCCATTGAGCTCAGCCTGCATCTGCATGACCTGCATGAGATTTCCCGCGGCCTGAGATACTCCCAGGATCCCCGCGCCGGCTTTCTGCTTTATGCCAGGCTTGCTGGCACCGGCCATTTCCGGCTGGGTCCTGAGCAGGGTAAAGCAGAGAAGGGCTGAACTGGCCAAAATCAGCATCATCAGCACAAAGACACGCCCTGGATTGCGGACAAACCATCGGGATATCCCTGCCAGGGGTGGAGATAGCCGTTTTAGGGCATAGGAAAATAAAATGCTATTGCGTTTTTCCATGATCATGGTTGTTTTAGTTTAAAATGGGTTTTTCGATGTGGTGGAGAGGTCCCTGTTTTCCAGGGTCTTCCAGCCGGTAATCAGCACTGCATTGGGATTGTTTTCCGAGCGGGCGGAAAGATCACTTAAATGCCCTTCGGTGATTAGCGAGCGGGTCACTACCGTGCTTCTGCGGTCGATCCGCTGGGTGCCGTAATAGCGGAAATATTTTGCCTTTTCATCTAAAAAAATCGAGTCGGTCCGGATAGAAAGTACTGCCGAGGAGGACAGCACCGAAGAGAAAAAGCTGCGCTCCTTTAAATTATTGTATTCCCTGGCCCCGCTTTCATCGATCAGGTACATCGCCTGCCGCATCTGTCCCTCGATGTATTTTTCATCCGGGATGAGCGAAAAAAACAGGCTATGGAACCTTGCAATATGGGCCCGGTATTCCGCGCCCCTGTTTACCTCGAGCGCTGTTCTTTTTGCCCCCAGGGGAACTGATCCGTTATCGAGCAGGTAAATCCGCTTTGTGGAAAGCTCGAACTGCCGGTAAGCAAAAAAAGAGACCACCGAACAGACCAGCAGGCAGAGGATGAAGCTCGATGCGCAAAGAAAAGTTGCCAGGCGGATTTTGCTTTCTATATTTTTGATCAGCATGTCTATCCTCCTATTGCTTTACTGGCCATGCTTCCCATCGTTCCTGCCCCGGATCCCATGGCGCTAGCCGCAGAGCTCACCCCTGAGGTGGAGACAATCCAGGTAGAAATGCTGGGAACGGTAAACATTGTAAGTGCACCGATGATAAAAGTGATGATGACCATTCCGAAGGAAAGTACCCCGTTTGAGGCAAACCAGCCCAGTTTTTCAATATCCGGGCCTGTGCTGCCCAAAAGCTCGGTGTAGCGGGAGATTTCGGCCTCCAGGGCATAATGCTGGAAGAGGGATGCCACATACATCACCAAAAAACCGATCCCGGAATACAGGTTGACCGATATAAAACGCGCAATCCAGGTGGAAAAGGAATCACGGAAGGCCGGCAGGATACTGATCGCGACAGAGAATGGCCCCAGGATAATCAGTATGGTGGAAAAAATAATCTGTACGGTAAAAATAACATATACACTGATGCGCAGGATCCATATTGCAAGGGTCTCCAGAAGCGAAGTAGCCAGCAGCTGCAGGCCGATCTGCAGCCGGTTGCGCATTTCCACAACCGGGTTCCAGACCTGAGAAAATCCTTCCTTGACCGAGCTTTTGACCGATTCCCAGGCATGTTCATACCAACTGTCGGCCTCTCTTGCGGCCACCTCGGTCTCGGCCTGTACCTTGAAAAGGGCATCGGCAACATCGGTCATCAGTTTCGCACGCTGCAGACGCAGGGCATTGATATCCTGCTGGCTCCCCTCAAAAAGCGCCGAGGTGCGGTTTTCGACAATCTCTGCGGGAAAGGCCACCAGCCGGGTAAAAACGGGCCACCATAAAATGACCATCGAAAGCCCGAAAGGGCGCAGCAGGGGCATAATTTCCAGGCGCTTATCCCCAGAGATCATCTCATAACTTTTAATGGCAAAAAAAATGAGCATAAAAATCGCGCACAAGGCCTGCGCGTCGGCAATAAAGGCATCGTAATGGGTCCAGATGGTGGATTTGAGTTCCTTCAAAAAATGCATCATCCCCTCCTCATAAACCCCGTTCCCCTGAAGAAAATTAAAGGTTTCCTTAAACGAGTCCGGTACCCCGCGGGCGTCAGGCTGCACCAAAAGGCCGGCAGTTCCGGCAATCATATTTGTAGTTTGCATGGCTATAATTTTGAATGTTTTAAAATTTCATCCGCGATGGCAATGTCCCTTCGTGAAGCAGGAGAAAGTTTCGGCCCGCTCTTATGGAGGATGCCGGCAGCATCTGAAATGGAAATATGTTTCCAGGCCAGGCGTTTTTTTTCCTCCCAAACCGCCTCCAGCTTGTGGTATTCCCCTAGCATACGCTGGTAGCTTAGCAGACGTTCTCCCCTGGAAAGGGTGGTTTTCCTTGCGGTCTGCAAACGCTCAAGCAGGCTTTCCCTTTCCTCAGCGAACCAGCTGTAAAGGCCCGAAGAGATTAGGTAAGCGCGCGCTTTTGCACCTGCGCCTTCCAGTTCATTTTCTGGAGTGCTTAAAAGGGGCGCGAAAGCATAGCGGTAGTAGAGCTGCCATAGTGGGTCCATATCACTCAGCAGGCCAGAAAATGCCGAGGCTTTCATCAGCGCCTGGGCCTTGAGGGTATCGCTGTGCAGCTGGTAGGCCTGATCGGCCTGCGACATGGCAAGCGCGAGTGCGATGCGCTGTGTCTGCGGCCCCTGCGGGCCCAGTGGGCGCAGGTCGCTGCCGGGATAATTGGGGTGGAGTGCCCAAGTGAGCCAGTAGTAGGGGTTTAGCCCCAGAAAACCGGGTTTAGGGGTAAATTTATCCCTGTCCCACTGCTTGAATACCATGCGCTCCTGCTGGTTTTTGATGTGTTCATCACTGACTATGCGCTGGGCGGGGCAGCATAAGACCCTTAAACCCATCAGTAGCATTAAAATAAGTTTCTTCATTTCTTTGTTATCATTTTATAGTTTAATAGCAGATTTTCTACCATCCGCTTATCGGTATTGACAAAAGAGGAAAAGGGATTCACCGAGCGTAGCAATCCACGGTGGGCCGCCCAGTACATGCATTTCTGAATACTATAGAGCAGTGCGCGGATCGTTTTAAGTTCCAAAGAGATCTTTTTCAGCAGCGCGTCACGCTTGCCAAAATCCATTAGCACGTTCTCTCCTTCTTTGAGCACCAAATCCGATACCTCGCCCGCCAGGCGTGTCCCCCTGCCGGCCATCTGCCTGCAGGTCTGCTCGGCGAAAAGCAGTAGATGCGGTGATGAGGCGGCCTGGGAAAGCACCTGCCTGCCCGCTGAGATGATTTCCATTGTCAGCGAGCCGATCTGTCTTACCGCAAGTGCACTTTTTAGTCCCTGATCTACCTGCGCCAGGGAATTGTAGATGAGCTGCTCGGTAAAGATTACCGCGCTCAAGTTTACCTGTATACCTTTAAGGGAGCTGAGGGTTTCATTAAGGCCGCGCTGGTACCCTTGTTCGGCAGTAAGCCTGGCGGCATTGTTTTCCAGAACGGCTTTGAGGTGTCCCCTGTCGATGATGATGCGCTGGGCGGATGCAGCCTGGGCAGTGAGCAGCAGCAGAATAAGCCATATTTTCATGGCCCTATTTTTAGTGTGCGCAACTTCTGCAGGATCTCACCACTTAGCGCCCGGTCGCGTTTCCCGAAATCAGAAAACCCCGCCTTCGTTCGCTGAGTATGCTGCGCTGCTGCACGCAGGGTCTGGCAGATCCCGTGCAAAGCGCTGCTGATGGAGCGGAGCTGGGAGGTGAGCTGAAAAAAAAGAAGCTTTCGCTCGCTCTGGCGCATCTGGTTGAGCTCACCTATACTTAAGGCAAGCCCATATAAATAGCGCAGGAACAGCTGCGCCTGATCGGCAAGGTCTGCCTGAGCAGAAAGCGCCAGTGGGATCAGCAAGGGATCTGAGCTACACAGGGATATGATGGCCGATTGCTGGAGATAAATATCATCCAAAAGGGGTGAAGATTCAATGCCTATCTGCAGCGCATCGATAGCGCCACCCAGCATTGAAAGCTGTGAGCTGATCTTTACATAGCCTTCTTTGAGGCTTTTCATGCCCCTTTGATTCAGGCTTTCCCCCGCCAGCGCTACCCCTTGCCGCTCGCGGGCGGAAGACTGCCGCCCGTGTTCACCCTTACTCTGGGAAATGAGCTGATGGAGTAGGGCAATATTGATCTGGGCAGGGCATAAAAAAGGAAAAAAGGTCACAAGAGATAAAAAAAGAAAGATTTTCATGGCTTTAACATTTTAGCTTGCAGGATAACCTCACCAGCTATGCGTTTATCGATGTTGATAAAGCCACGGTAAGGATTGATTGAATTGAAAAAGCCCCGCTGGGAGGCCCAGTATACCGAGCGGTAGATCCCATAACTCACCCCGCGGAGTACACCGATTTTCACTGTGATGGCATTGAGCAGCCTTGCCCGCTCGCCGGAATCCATCAGGTTGCCCTTGCCACCCTTGAGCACAAAAGCAGAAACCTCTGCGGCAAGGGCAGATGCACGCGCGGAAAACTCCCGGCCACCCTCTTCTGCGAACAGCAGGAATTGGGGACTGTTTTTTGCCAGTACGGCCGTCTTTTTAACATCAGAGAAAATGTCCTGGGAAATCTCATAGATATCCCTGACCGAAAGCAGTGATCCCATCACAGCAGATACCTCGCGAAGGCCGCGGTAGATATCTGCCTGCAGGGAGTTTACGATGCCCAGCTGGCCGGTGACCGAGAGCTGGGCCTTTTCGATAAGGGATAAGTTTGAATTGGTTTTATCCAGCTGGGAATTGATCATGCCCGAGCCTGCGGCAACAGCTGCCGAGGTTGCTGGATCCACATAGATCTGCGCGCTGGAGAAAAAAACCGCGCAGCAGAGAAAAGCTAAAGTGAAATAAACTGTTTTCATAACATTAATGGTTTTGGTTTGCGGTATTGACCCTGCGGACAAATTCTTCCAGGGAAAGCGAAGAGGACTTCAGCTCCGAAATAAAGGCATTTAATCCTTCACGCAGGGAGCCATAACGGGATATATAACTTTCAAGGGCAAGTTTTTCAGGTTTCTCGGTGGAGAAAACCAGGTACTGGGCGAGCGAGACTTCAACTCCGTATACTTCCCCGCTTGCCCCCCTTTTGATGTACACTTCCTTGAACCTTGATCTGCCTTGCCGGTTATCCAGCCGGTTAATGGTAAAAATTTTATTCTGCTCGGTCTCCGACAGGGATAAAAGGGAAGCAATCTGGCCGTAATTGTCCCTGAACTTACCCTGGTCAAGCAGGCACACGGTATCAGAGTTGCTAATGATGCTGTCCTTGATGACCGGGTTACCGATAATATCATTGAGTTCCTGGGTGACCACGATCGCCTCCCCCCAGAATTTCCTGACCGTTTTGTACATATAAAGCAGGTAAGAGGCCATTATCGGGGAGGCGACCGCCTTCCATGCCTCTTCTAGAATCAGCGCTTTGCGCTGGTGGCTCCTGTGCCTCATTTTCTGCAGGAAAACATCCATGATAATCAGCGTGACGATGGGAAAGAGCACCTTATGCTCGCGGATAGCGTCGATTTCAAAGATGACCAGACGCTCTGAAAACAGCGAGCTGTCCACATCCTGGTTGAGCAGCTCACCGAACTCTCCACCGCTGCAGAACTTTTTGAGTACATAACGATACCCTTCCAAATCAAAGCCCACCTGATCGCAGGCCATGACCCTTGAAATCTCTGAAAGGGAAAAATGGTAAAAGGAATCAAAGCAAAGCTGCTTATCCTCAAGGTCCGATGAGAAGAAATCCCCGTAATAGGCAGTGATCACGCTGGAGATCACCGTGTCCTCGAGCTGGGAGACCTCTCCGCCGCTCCCGCGGAAAAGCAGGCAGATCAGCGTCTTTAAAAAATCCTTTTTTTCCAGGTTATATTCTTCCCTGGAAATCTTGAAAGGATTCATCGTGATGGGCTGCTGTTCTGAATAGGTAAGGTAACGTCCCCCAAAGTATCTGCACAGCCCGCTGTAGGAATGCCCGGTATCGACAATCACCACGTCCATATTGTAGCGCATATACTGCTCGATGAGCGCGTTCATAAAAAATGACTTGCCTGATCCGGATCCCCGAGCACAAACTTTGAGCGGTTGGCGATCCTCCCTTGAGTGATGGGCAGATCCGCGGGATCGATACCTACCGGGGTACCCTGGCGGTCGGTAAAATAGACCAGAAAACCGGACGCTTCACTCTCCATGAGCCTTTCCCGGAACATCAGGCAGATTGCCGCCTCGCAGCTCAATAGGTACCAGTCGTAGCTTTTGAGCGAAATCCCGTTCCCGGGAAGCGCTGAGCGGAAAAGCTCGAACTGGTTATAGGCATTTCTCGAACAGATGATACCCTGCTGGAAAAGTGATGACTCCACAAAGTTCACAGCCGGGGACAGCTGCCCTTTGGCCCCGCAGATCAAAAGGTTATAGTGTGCGTTCACAAGAAGCTCATTGTCCCTGGCTACGCAGCTAAGCAATTCGTTGATATCCGATGCGCACATCTGGTTGGCAGGATCAGCCAGGCCCGAGTGGCGCTTGGCCTTTAACCTGAGCCTGCGCAGGGTAGCCTCCTGGGAGGGGATCTCAATAAACTGGTTGTAGACCATGCAGTGATAATGGGGCACCTGATAAAAAAAGGACAGGTTGTCCATCGCAAAGCCGTTAAAGGCATGCCCATCGTCCACCAGGCGGTAGGTGCCCATCGATGAAGGCAGATCGATCGCCCCGGTATCGATCAAAGAAAGGACCTTGATTTCCCGATCCCCCATCTCAAGGCCTGTATCGCCCGCTTTCAAATTGTTATGGCTGATGTGCGGAGAAGAAAAATCCATCGCCAGCATCCCTTGGGTGAGCTGCCGGATATCTCTTGCCGATAGCAGCTGTGGCGAAAGACCGCCCTGGGTGAGCAGGTCCATGACCTTATCCGATCTGGAGAGAAAATCTGTCCCGGCTTTCTCATCATAGACATAAAAGGCGCCATTTTTAACCTGGCGCGTCAGGGTCAGATAAGTCTGGATGGAGGTATAGGAGCGGCCTTTGAAATGGTCATGGTAGCATTGCTCCAGAAAAGATTCCCCATGCTGCTTATCATAACTCTTTTTTGAAAAGATATCCTGCTTATGGATGATATGCCCCTCTCCCATGATCTTGATCAGGTTGAGCATCAGGGAGTGAAAGTGTTCATGGGGCTGGGGATCCCCGCAGTACTGCAGGGCGGGATTGGTAATTTTGATGATGAGCGAAAAATCCCCGCGATCGGAATAAAGCAGCTCGGTGCCGTTCCAGGGGGCAATACCGCAATAGGGAAGGTCAAAAGTCCTGTTTTTTTTTGCCATAACTGATTTGAAGTCTTGAGGGTTGGATAAAAATGCCACGGTGGCGTGTTTTACTGTGCAGGCCTTTTCGCTGGCGGGAGAGGATGAGCATGAACATCGAGCAGATCACTACCAAACTGAATAGAACGCCAAGGTACATGTTGAGCATTGCCCCAATCAGCCCGCCACTGACCAGCCCGCCTACCAGGGCCGAAGCGCCCCAGCCGATGAACCTGCCCTGGAGCCCTTTATAGCTCAGGGGTTTCTGGAGCCCTTTGTAGAGCTGGTAACGGCGAGGGGCATTCATACCCCAAAAAAAGCCTTGATCACCACCGATACCAGTACCAGAAAAATGCAGGAGCCGCCCCAGCTCATCACCTCTTTACTGATGTCCCGATCCCCTGAATTCCACTTGATATACACCATTACCCCGCCGATCAGCCCCACGACTGCCCCGATCCCCAGAATCAGGTTACTGACCGGGTCGACATAGCTGGCCAGTGAAGAGGTGGCTGCATTGATCCCGGTAGTTCCGCCCCCTTGAGCATGTAGGGACAGGGAAAGCGGCAGCATGGCCGCCAGAAGGAAAACCTGTTTTAGTTTATTTTTCATGATAGAATGGTTTATGTTAAAAAATAAGCCCCTAGAGGCCAAAGAGCCCACGCAGGAAAACCCCGGTGAGCAAAAGAAAAAGACTGGCAAAAAACCAGCCCATGACCTGCGCATCGATATGGTGCCTGGAAGTCTGCCAGTTGAGGTAGACCCTGAGTCCACCGAGCAGCCCCATGATGGCACCCAGGACCATACTCAGGTCGGAAAAGCTGTAGTAGTAACCCTGTATCTCCCTGCCTGCCTGATAAAATTCCCCGATCCCGGGCGGGCTTTGGGCGATGCAATGCAGCGGGAAGAGCCCCGACAACAGCAGCGCAGTAGCCCTGTTTATCCCCTTTGCATTTCTGGTAGGCTTCATGAGGAAATCTGGTTGGTCAGTAAAATGGCATCTCCTTCTGCAAGGCCGATAATCTCCTGAATGGTAACCCCTCCGCTTGTGCTGATGGGTCCCGAGCCAAGGTAACGCTCAGTCTCATCGGGCTCGGGTTCTGCCCCGCCGGGATCTATCGCCGAGGCATCAATAGGTTCCGCGAACGAGGGGATATCGATCAGCACAGCATCTGCTCGTGCCGCAGGAGAGCCGGATACCAACAGGTCAAAAATCAGGTTAAAAAGATAATAGAAAAAGTAAAGGGCAGAAATGCCATAGAAAAATTGGGTTGGGTTGATCATATGGAATAAGTTTAGGGTTTACCATTTTTTAATTTACTCAGGTATTGAGAATGGATAAGATCCAGGGTTGCGCTGCAGCTTTCCACAAGTCCCGCAGGAAGCAGCAGCGAGCTGATCCGCTGGAAACCGATAAGAGAGGGGATCGGTGTGGATAATGAGCCGATCTGCCGCAGTACCTTATCGGCCTGTTCCTTTAAAGGATAGCTGGCCCCCTGAATGATGCGGTTGGGAACAAACAGCAGGGGCAGCGAAGGCCTGATCCGCAGGGCCAGGCTGGCAAAATAGATACTGGCATTGAGTGTGGGACCATCATAACAGAACGGACAGATAAGCAGCTCCAGTCCCGAAATGGCCTCGATGAGTTCAGGATACTGCAGATCAGAAGGCAGTTCGATAAGCATATAGCTGTTATTGCCCGCGCGCAGCTTTTCTCTTAGTGCGCCAAGCAACCCTATCTCACAGGGCAGGTATTCAAAAGGGAGGGTGTGCTCTAAAAGTGACGAGCGTTCCCCGAGCCATCCAAGTGTCCAGCGGTCTTCCCTGCCGGAAAGATAGACACTCATTTTTTGCTTTTTTGCCAGGTAGCTGGCAAGCAGCAGCGCCAGGGCACTTTTACCTGTGCCGGCCTTAGCGTTTCCAATGCCGATAACCATAAAAAAAATGTTAGTGTTCAAGTATCCTTTGCGGCCCGAAGTTTTTCTGGCACTGGGCCTACCTCCCCAAAAAGCGCGGACGGGAATGCTGATATGAGGGCTGGCCGGATGCCAGAAACAGCGATAAGGGCATAATTTCCTCGGCATCGAAAAGCCGGCAGTCCCGGTGATCGATCAGGCTCAGGCCGGTAACTCCGGCCCTTGAAAAATGGTAACAGATTTCCAGTCCCTCACTCCGCATCAGAAAATCTGCAAGCTCTGAGCGGTATCCCGAGATCCTGCGCCACTGTTTTCCGCTTGCCTGCTGATAGATGGGCTCCGGCATTGCACTATGGGTATCCATCGCTGCTAAAATAATCTTCCTGACCCCAGCGCTGCCCTGCACATCCCTGAAAGACTGGCTCAGGCGGGCCTGCAGTCCGGCAGCATTGATGCGCATGAGCGTTTTTCCGTAACGGCGGATCAGAAAATTGCCCTGGTAGGAAAAAAAATGGTATCCGGAATTCCCCAACAAAGCCTTTAGCTGAGAGGTAGAGCTGCAACGGTAGGAAAGCAGGCGTGAAAGGTCTTTTTTAAAACTTTCCTGCTCATCTATCCCGCAAATCCGGTTGAGGTGCCCGATCGCCCGCACGCGGTCAAACCCATCGGGAATCTTTGAGCCGTCAAGCCGAACATCGGTAGAGAGGATATGCACGTGCGCGTTATGGGTATCACTGTGAAAAAAAACCAGGTAAGGCTGGCTGGCATATCCCATCTTCTCCATCCAGGAATGGGATATCTCTGCAAAGCGGGCCTGGCCCATGCTATCTCCGCGCACAGAAAGCACCGCATGGAACTGGTCAAAGCGGCTTCTGGAATTCAGCGAGGCTACCGCGCCAAAATAATGTTCCAGGTCAGCTGTCTTTAACCGCTCGAAGCCATCAAAGATTTCAAGGTTTTTTCGGCAGAGCAGCTCAGCCTCTCCCCTCGATACCTTTTCCATGTTGTAGCGGATGGCCGGAAATCCCTTTGAGGTGGTGAAAAGCCTCACAATCATTGCGCTCATACCGGTTTTGACTTTATATCCAGCCGCTGCATGATCGACCTGATCTGCCCTAAAAGGGAATCTTGTGAGGCTTGGAAGGCATTTATGGAATTTTCAAGGCGCTGCAGGGACGATTCGTCGGGCGCTGGTGGCGGGCCCGGGCCTCCCCTGATTTCGCCCAGCAGCTTACGGATGGCGCCAAGCTCCGAGCCGATAGTTCCAAAAAGGACCAGCAACTTTCCGGGGTCTGATTCAATGAGCCCGCTGTAGATGATCTCCCTTCGGATCAGATCCGATAAGTTCATGTTGAGCGCCTGGGCAAAGGCGAGGAACCTGCGGTACTCGTTATCATTCAGATAACACCTGACCAGGTTTGCCCGGTGCCCTCCTTCTTTTCTTTTTGCCATAACTAAAACATTTAACGCTTAACGGGATTTGAAATCTGTTTTTTTAGGCTGGTCAGCCTATCTGGTTTTGCTTTTAAAAGGGAGATTTTCTTTTTGGGTGATGGACTGCTTTCCGGGGCTAATCGAGTGCTGGGTCATTTCGTTGTAGTCGTTGTAGCCCCGGTATATTTCTGAGCGGTCGACCGCACCTGAATGGCTTTTCAGAAATTCTCCGCTTGCCTTTCGTCCCGAAAGGTCATGGTCAAAATACAGCTCCACGCTGTGGTAGTCCCCTGCCATAAGTATTGCCGGCTTTAAAAAAGCAACCGAGTTCAAAATAAGTGCACTAGAAGTAGCCTGCGGATAATCGAGCTTCCAGCTCAAAAAATCCATCATGCCCTCAAATACGGCCAGAGAGCTGCCGCTGCCGCTAATAAAGCTCATTGATTTTTTGCCCAGACAGCCTTTAAAGTTTTTACTTCTCACCTCCCATCCCCCCAGCCCGTTCTGCCATCCTGCGGCAAAAAGCTCCATGCGTTTTTCCCCTTCTTTTTTGACGCTGTAATATACTTCCCTGAGATAGGGAGGGGCGACCTTGAGGATTCCCCTGCCGGAGAGAAAATCGCTGATTGCAGCCTTAGTGCCTATCGGCCTTGTCTCCCGGATAAGGTAAGAAGGGTGGCGCATGGGCAGCTCGGCCTGCCGGGGCCTTGCCGCTAAGGGCCCCAGCCCGCTTCCCCCGGCGTGGGAAATGAGTTTTTCCATTGCCTGGCGGAAGTCAAGCCCGGGCCAATAGGCGAGCGCGAAATCGACCACGGTCCCTCCCTTTGCCAGCCCGTGATCATACCAGATGCCCAGCTTTTCATTAACGCAGAAAGATGGCGAGGTATCGTTGTCCCTGAGCATGGAGAGATAAAAAAGTTCTCCGCCCGAACGTTTGATGGGTTCAAAGCCAAGCTTCGACAGGAGCAGGACAAGGTCGGTCCCTTCCTTTAGGGATTTAAGGTCAATTCTGTTCTCTTCCATATGCTGTTTTATTTTCGGGAGAAATTCCTGGTGTGTTATTATTAGAAAAAATCATGCAGACCCCGAAAAAGCGAAACCAGGCTAAAAAAAAGCCAAAAAAAAAGGGCACAGCGCAAAAGCGCCTGCCCGGTTCCCCTAAAAGGATTCGCCTCAGAGGATATTCATTTTTCGGAACTACCAACGTCATTTTATACAAAACGGGTCCCATGGACCTGCCAATGCGCTTTCGCCTTTGAGCTCATCTCAAAGCTTCGCAAAATTTCCTGCTTTCGCAGGATAATGTTTCGTTCCCATACGTCAAAGACCTCTGCCCCCGGCTCCGCCGGCTATGCCCATCAGAGCGGGTGGACAAAGATTTAGCTTCCGCAGGTTTTTCTTTGACAATACCCATGACAATACCCAACGATTTATTTTTTGATCATGCTTAAAAGCTATTCCAGGCCAGTATCAGGCTGTCTTGCTTTTTCCCGACTCACGCACTGGAGGCATTATCCGGGCTACTGTTTTATAAAAATAAAATTCCCTTGTCTACATTTTAAAGCGGCATATTTCTGCCGCGTTTCGCTCGGGTTTTCCGCTTTCAACACTTATATTTACCGCTCAGGCCAAAAAAGATCAGCTACCCGGTAATGAAAAACCTCTCTATTATTTTATTTGTACTCCGCCTTGCCGCCTGCCATTCAGGTAAGGAAGAAAAGCTTAAGCCCACTGTTGAGGGTAGAGCAGAAAAAAAAGTTGAACCTAAAAAAGCAGCTGGCAGGCAAACAGGGAACAGAACCATCGCAGAATTTCTGGCTTATAATGATGATGGTGACTATCCGCTGCTCAGCGCACGCAGGAAGAATGAGCTTGTATCTTTTATAAATGACAGCAGCGATGAAAGAAGGCTGTTAAGGGGCGATCTGATTGAAGTGGTATGGAAAACCGATACCATTTATATTGCCGGCGATAGCGAGCGCGCAGAACAGGCCCAAAAAATCGTTTCGGTCAAAAAAATAGCTGACGGAAAAGTTTCCAGGTTCAGAAAAACCTATCGTAAACCCCTGAAGTACCACTGGGGAAAGCAGGAGAACTACGCTAAATCCTTTCTGGATAAACTTTATCTGGTGGTGGAATACTATGTGGCAGGTTCAGCAAACCAGCTGCTGCAGTCAATGATTAAAAATGGTAAGGAGATCAATTACTCCATTGAAAACCAGACCAGGGAAGCCAAAGAATATGTACTCATCGGGATTTCCGGTATATCCGAGCACCACATCAATACCATACAATGGCTTTATTACGATACCGATACTGACAAGCTTTATGAATATGACCTGCCCAAAGACAGTTTAATTGAATTTAACAGATAAAACCCGATACAATGACAATTGCATTTCTGATCATTACCGTAATTATACTTTTCTTTTTTAATTTCTTTTTCCTAAGGAACAAATCATTGAAGGTAAAAATTTTCTACTCGATTGGACTTGTACTAGGGGCTTTTGGACTTTTAGTCGCAATTGCAGCCATTCTCTTTTACACCTCAACCGATCCAAGGGAAAGGGCCGCTGAAGAGGCTGCGCGTAGTAAGTGGATTTCAATAAAGAACCTCACCCGCAATAGCCATCTTGCTATCATTTCCTATAGGTTCAAAGATGGAAAAGAGCTAAAAAACATCAGCGATACCCTAAATGTCCGGAGTGGAACTTATCACACAGCTGAACATATTCTGCCCATATCTACGGGCGACAGCATTTATTTTCCCGGCAATTTTAAACTGGAGATCAAAGATTCACTAAGCAACACCATAGCAGCCTATAACAAAGAGCAATTCCTTGAAAAAGCCACATCGGATGATCCGGCATATAAACCAAAGAACAAAATGGCCTTGAATCTTTATGTGATAGAAATCAGTGATAAGCTGGGAAGAAAGGAACCTTAATTGGATATACCGGAGCCTTTTGACCCCATTGCGCCGGAAACTAAATTAAATTAAATAATTAAATATCGTGCAGTTGTAGATTTAGCGAAATAGGGTCAACTTGACTGGTTTGTCCACGTAATGGATAAACCTAGATAAATTGCCCCCCGCCTCACCAGCAATAGATTTGTTGTAAGTTTTTGATTGGCTTTATATTTGTAAATTGGCGAGAACGGGTCAAATGTATTGATGTGTCCAAGCACAGTGAACAAGTTGTTCAAACAAAAGAATCTTTCAATGGTTTAGATTGCAAATATCCATAATCAAACCCATGAAAAAGCTGTACCAATCCCAGATTTTCCTATTTGCTTTTGTCGTCATGACTATGCTCTTTATCGCTCCGAATTTTGCACAGTCGCAAACCGCCATGAATATCAAGGCCTATTCGGACTTTAAAAAGGCAGATATGGAACTAAATGCCGTATACCAAAAGATCCTAAAAAGCTATTCCAGGGAAACTACTTTCATTAAAAAATTCAGGAATGCACAGCGGCTCTGGATCCAACTTCGTGATGCAGAACTGGCTGCAAAATACCCTAACAGCGGAACCTACGGTTCGGTGGCCCCCATGTGCGAATCGATATATCTAGAAACGCTGACTAAAGACCGGATTGAATTTTTAAATATATGGGTTACCGGAATCGAAGAAGGTGAAGTTTGTCTGGGCTCGGTCAGGATGAAATCATAGCACATTCTGGTCTTTCAATAATGCACTAATTAATCCTATCAATTCCCTATACTTTTACCCAACACCAATTACAATGACTTTTTATCAGCTCCTAAAACGATTCTTTAGTATAATCTTACTGATCAGTATATTCACTTGCTGCAAGAAAAATGAAGATCAACCCCGCCCTGAAATAGATGTGCCGCCGGTAGTTACAGGTAAGATATACGGATCGTCTTTTACGTCAAAAGTTATACTGGAGCGCTATACAAAATTTGGCATGAATAACTACCGCCCCGAAGACTTGTTCAGTATATACATTGCAGGAGATGGATCCAAAACCTGTAGTTCACCATTGAGTGATTTTTCGATACGCCTGACGGTGCCCAAAAAGACAGGCACTTTTTCGGGCAATGATACCTATATCCTAGTTAATGATCCGGGCGATCCAAGCGGTCAGAATGGTTCATTATTCTCTTCAGAACAAACCATTATCACCATCAGTTCCATCACAGGGGATAAGGTGAGCGGACAAGTTAATGTGAAATGGCCGGAACAGAATATTGATTTTAAAGGGCACTTCGAAGCTTACTACTGCAAATAAGATGAGAGATGTTTTCTAGCATATTATTGTAAATATCATCGTTTTTTGAGATTTTTAATTCGCTACGGACTTAACTTCTTAACCCATATCCTTGCGGATCTGATCGGGAGCAGCTGGCAACCGGCACCAGGTTAATGTTCTTTTTATGAGACTATATATATATAATTCAGTCATCTTTTCTTTCAAAATTTACAGTGTTCTGTAAATTAGAAATGAAACATCAACTATCACGAAATGTAACATTGTTGAACGGTGACTGATTTAGTTGGATCTATAGGTTTGCATTTATTTTTTTAAACGTTTTATCATGGATAATAAATATGAAAAGGGTTCATCTAAGGACTCGCTCAAATCTTTCTTAAATCTATTTTGTCAAAGTAATTTGCCATGAATGATTATGGTAAACTCCTACCATTAAATGGTGGAATATTGATATTCCACCAAGGAAATTACTTAGCTCATTGGGTGTCTTCAGCTTTAAGTAAAGGAAAATTAAATTAGCAAAATGTCTTTCGTTCAATATTCTTCAGGTAGCTACTTCTGACTTTACCAATTTCTAAGCAACGAGGCATTTCAGGAATTAAAGAATAGCAGGTTTTAAAATAAAATGCCTAGTCTTAAAGCATTCTATTGAAATTTTAGCTCGAAATCTCTCCAATAATTATAATATTTAGGCCGCAAGATGGCTGAAGATTTCTAACCAAAAAGCGTTCGATTTCAAATTTCTAAGTTTGCGAAATTAATATCAACTCCAGTTTAGGAGTTCTATTATATTCCCGTCCGGGTCTGAGATGTAAATAAACCTAAATACACCGATATTATCAAAATGATGTTCGCTTAGCTCTCCAATTTTCGATGCTCCATTCTTTAATGCTATTGCTAAAACCCCCGCAATATCCTCTACATTAAATGCGATATGTCCAAATCCTTTTTGATTAGCTAAGTGTCTTTCAGCATTAATCATTTCTGAATACTGATAGATCTCTAATGTCGGTCCATTATCCCCATAGCCAGGTAGCCGTAACTGTACTCCTTGTAAATTAGCATTAAAGACACCGGTGCCTTTTTCAAGCCATTCCCCTTGATAGTTTCGTATAGGTGGAACCGCTATACAATTAAACACGATTTCATAGAAACGTGCAAGTTCCTTCCAATCCTTTGTTATAATGTTGGTATGCGCATACTTTATGTTCATGATGTAAATTTTGACTTGATTGTACGTAAAGGTATTAAAGGTAAGATTTTTTGCAATTTGTACTTCTCTGGCGTGATAAAATTTTTTGTTCTTTAAGCCACTTAAAAGTATTGTTTTGCCTTCAAATTTCCTGAAATAAACTAACAAGAAATATCAAGTTTATTGCCTGTTGTGTTCTGCTGAAATTGCCATTTACAATAAACTATTCTATATTACCATTAAAAGATGCTAAATGTAGATTATATTTTTTCCTAATTATAATATTCGTTTCTTGAGACAATTAATCTTATTGAAGAACAAATATCTAATATCAAAGTATATATCTAACACCATTGTTGCTGGGTCAAAATCTTAAAATGTTAGACGACCTGAACATTAGTGGAGAGGACAGTACTAAAGACTAATTTAATATTTCTCTTGATAGCATACCTTTTGCGTCATTCATATTAATTTGAAGCCTTAACATTGTAGATAACAAGTGGTATACTTCCACATTCTTAAATTGCTCAATTATAATCCCTTTTTTAAATGATGGTCCCCAAGCCATAAAAGAAGCACCCATTTCTGCAACTTTTTCAGGGTCAAAGCCATGCATCCCTTTACCGGCTTTATTATTAAAAGTTTTAGGATACTGTGCAACTAAAATTATGTCTCCCGCACGTCCATGTTTATCGTCATTACCGCCATAAAACCAATTTTGAGGAAGGTTGGAATTCAAATACACTTTATACTCGTTTTTTTCTTTACTTAATAAATCCCGATAGGTGTTCATGACAAAAGATGGATCTTTAGCGAATATATTTACAAGAGAATTTTGGTTATTGACTACAAATTTCATTGTATCAACAGCAGTCGGAATTGGTATTATATTACTTTTATCAATGTCGATCATACCATGATCTGATACAAAAATGATATCAACCGGTAATCCTATTGACTTTACTAAAGCATCAATACGGCCAATGTTGTCATCAATTTTTTTTGCTGCATCCGCTACCTCGACTGCTTCAGGACCGTAAATATGTCCCTGATGGTCAGCGTCATTAAAATATAAGGTAATTAAATGCGGCCTTTTCCCCTCTGGCATTTTTAACCATTCCTGAATTGCATCGAGTTGATCATCAATTGTTATTTCTTTCGATTTTTGTATTTGATAAACGTCTTTCATACCTTTTGTAATGGTACGGGCATCAGGGTAATTGATATTCGCTGTAATTACGTCACTTTTACTTGCAGTTTGCCAGATTGATTGACTGGTAAACCATTTGCCTTCTGCTTTATTGAATGTCGTCTTACTTTTAGGGTCGTAGAAAGTATTACCTGCAATCCCCGTATGACCGGGATACAATCCTGTAACAAGAGAATAGTGGTTCGGGCGGGTTACTGAAGGATAGGATGGTACCATACGCTTTGCCTTTACACCTCCAGAAGATAAACGAAGTAAGTTACTCGCATTGAATTTTGTAGCATAATCATAACGGAAGCCATCTGCACTGATAAAAATAACGTATGGTTTATCCTTAATTTGTGAAAATGTTTTACCTGTATTTATTAAGAAACCGATAGTTAGAATGGCAATAAAAGCATTAATTCTTCGCATTGTTTTGACTTAGGTTATTGATAGATCCAGCTACATTTAAGGTGAAATAATTTGCACAAAATTATTAAAGACGTATTCTACTAAACCATAAATCAGGTTATCACATTATTAACTTATTGTTAATTAACCTCCGAGTCGAATTTGGGGATACTGCAAAGAAAAGGTCATGAATAAGTGTATCTCAGTGGGATTAGCTTATAAAATGGTTTTTCTTTTCCAAGCTGCTATATCAGCTAACAAAGGGCAGAGACTTTTTCCAAAATGAGTGAGTGCATACTCAACCCGGGGCGGAAGCTCTTTATATTCCTTCCTACTGATTAATCCATCAGCTTCAAGTTCTTTCAATTGTTCGGTTAGCACCTTTTTTGAAACAGCAGGTATCCTAGCCTGGATCTCACCAAAACGTCTGGTATTTTTGGAAAGCATGTGTAAAATTATCACTTTCCATCGCCCTGAAAACAGCGCTATCGCTGCATTAACACCACATTCAGCATGGTATAGTTTATTTTCCATTAGTTACTTTTAGGTTACCACTTTTCGTCTTGTTACCAACAGCAATGTTAGCTTTCTAAAATCAATAGTTGTTCCTTTGCGTAACAAAAGTAATTAAACTTAAAACAAAATATATGATTTTAGTAACTGGTGCAACAGGGAATCTAGGTAAAGCCACCATAGATTCATTGTTAAAAAGGGGGATAACTCCAAGCGATATTACAGCATTGGTAAGAGATGAAACTAAGGCAGCAGAATTGAGATCAAAAGGTATTAAAATAAGGGTTGGAGACTATCAAAACTACGACTCTTTAAAAAGTGCATTCCAGGGTGTGGACAAGTTGTTGCTTGTGTCTTCTTCATCTGATATAGTTTACAGGTTTGAGCAGCACAAAAATGTGATCAATGCAGCTAGGGAAACGGGTATCGGCCATATTATCTATACGAGCTTTGACATGAAAAATTTAAAGCAAAGTACAATGGGTGCTGATGTTCAATATCACGCAACTACAGCTGATTACCTGAAACAAATAGACATCCCATATACTTTGATGGACAACACTATGTATGCGGATATGATTCCGTTATTATCTGGAAAAGATATAGTAAATAATGGTGTCTCTATTCCTGCCGGGGATGGCAAAACTCCTTTCTTGCCAATAGCTGAAATGGCTGAAGCAACAGCTGTTGTACTGACTACTTCTGGTCATGAGAACAAAGAATATGTCATCGCTGCAGAAACTGCATTCTCATTTTCAGAGATTGCTGAATTGTTATCAGACATTACTGGAAAAACAGTAACTTATATCCAACCAGAAATAAGTTCATATATAGCATGGCTTATACAGACAGGTGCTTCTGAAGATGATGCAGCCTATATTTCAAGGTTTTGCGGGGCAATTGCGAAGGGGGAATTCGATACCAATAAAAGTGATGTTAGGAAGCTATTGGGCAGGAGTCCAATGACTTTGGAAGATTTTTTGCGAACTATATACAGTAAATTGACATAAAGGTCGATAGTATAAAAAGTACTTTTAATTCTCAACTTGGTTCATATCAATAAATTCTAAATCAAATTGTTTTAAATGGCTGATAAGGTCAATTACCCGAACGATAGTTTGCGGGTGATATGGGCCTCTGGCTGTTGTTTTCTTTCCATTAAGACCAAACATCCTTTCTGTTAATAAATAGACTCTGACGTCGGTCAGTTGAGGATTTTCCTTTTTTCCAAGGTACTTTAGTTTGAAGCTTTATTTTTTTTCCAGAAGCACCACCCTTCCATATCAATATAAAGTCATGCGAGGCTTCAAACCTTTTCTGCTGCCTGTGGATTCACCTGTAGCACAATCGAATGTTGGTAGCATTTGTAAAAGCAGCAATACTCGGAACATCCAATGTACTCCATGGATGACCCGTTACCAAAGATTGATCGTTTATTAGGACTTAAATCTTTTAATTACCCACTTTGCTCTTGGATATTTCTGTTGTGCACCTAATAACAGGTCTATCTTTCCATCCCTTAACATTTGTATAAAATTAAAACCGGGTTTAGGTCCAATCTTATTCGACAACACTTTCCCTTTTGCTAATAAGTCTGCGCATTTATCTGCAGTCATTTCATCTATATTGTTTTTAGACATATAGTATTGAAGATAGTCTGATCTGAATTTTCGAAAGTGCTTATCATCTTTAAATAGTTTGTTTATTGATTTTTAGTAAACTACTTAAAAACAAAAGTTATTAATGAACTTTCATTTGTGTAGTTTATATCGAATGAAAAACTGGCTAATTTTTGTAAATCTGAATTTATAGGAGGGTAACATCCAGGTGTATTCTTTGCTTTTTTGAAAGCGGTAACTGGCCAGTGTAGGTTCTTATGCCGAAGTGCAATATTTTTTTTTCACGCTCAATACCAAACCCTATTCAAGCTGTGGGAAGGGATTTGATTGAAAAAATTAAAATTTTCAGGTTGGGAAATACCCCAACCTGAAAAACATGATGACGTTCTATTGGCATAGCGTGGCGCGGTTATAATCCTCCTCAGTAAAAGTATAGATGAATCTGTATTTGCGCTCACCAATCTTTTCATTGTTGTAGCTATTGATAGCTAGGATGTTGTGTGTTCCGCTGTTTCCGTTGATGCTGATACACTTTTGGTTATCAAATCTGATGATTATAGGTTGTTGCGGTATACTATAAGCTTTTTCTTTGATGAATGGCGTGTAAAATGAACCCGCTGTTATTTCCTTGTCCCCTATATCAGAAACAGTGAAAATGGGACCGGTAGCTTTTGCCGCCAGGTTATACTTCTCAAACCCAGTACTAAAAGTTATCTGGTGTGAGGTACTGTTGACAAAGTAAAACTCACCTTCCATCGCATGGTCTGTTGTTTTCTTACACGAGGGGGCGCCCATCACCAGTAGGCTAAAAAGAAGCCCAATAATTAAAAAGTGGTTCGAGATTTTGTTCTGTATCATTTTGGTAGTCGTAAAAAAGTTTATTTCTCCATTGTGTAGTGTCTTTTGCTTGCGGAGTGCATCCTGAATTTGTACCATATTGTATCCTGTTACGTTATCGGTAGGGGCGAACGATCCGTAACCCAAAGTTTCCATTCCTGGGTTGTCCACCAGGTCCATTACCAGTTTACCCGCACAAACCTTTAAGGATTAATATTGGTTCGAAACCTAAGTGCCCGACTTGCCTTGATGGATTAGGCACGATGGAATGATAATGTTGAGAGCTAATTTTCATCTTGTAATTTAGCTAAAATTTAGATTTTTACAATAGTTGCTAACCATGTGGCTTAAATCTGTTATTTTTTCTTGATTAATATATTGGATCATCGTCACTTTTAGTGAAGAATTCCAGGTCCGACTCTAAAAGAATAATTTTCAAACTCGAAAAGCTCAACGCGCAACTAGGGATGTAATCAAACAGTGTATCTCATTTATAGGTTTTCACCAAGTGACGAAAAACCACTTTCACCGAAATACACACAAAAGAAACGTACGGTTTCGCATAGCGGGCAGTCTGGGGATTTAGAAGTAATTTTTCCAGAATTCCAGATGAAGACGCGGCGGTAATATTACTATGCAACTATGAGGTGCCTGGGCTAGATATGATAGCTAAGTTAATTAGCTAAATACTTTATGGACAGCCTTATTATCTGCCTGTTAAGAAAAAGCTATCCATTTGGAGCCTGTTCAACTCCTTATGTATGTTGGTAACCCCTTACCTAATTCCAACAAGAATTTGGTTATGTGCGTAATTAATTGTTCTCTAGATCTTTTTCCTGAAATGGCTTACTAAATGTAAGGAAATTAAAGACATATGGATCTTTCAAAGTTTGTTGTGCTAAATCCGATAAGGGATTTGGTTAGTGTACTTTTAAAGTTTGTGACCGCTTTTGCCTTGTTTACTATATAACTTGGATTTTATCTGCAGGGCCAGGACATCTCTGCTCCACCCATTTTCAATTGTTTCCTTGGTATACAAAATGGCCTCGTTTTGATCTTCTGCCTTGCTGAAAATCAAAATGTTAAGCCCCCATGGTATTTGTAGGGTCGGGTGATTTTCTGTAATTGAGTATCTATTAACTTGTAATTGGTCAACAGCCTGTTGACCAATTGATGATTTATAACAAGTGTAAAATCTTCAGCAATATTTTAAGTTAAAATAGAAAAGCCTTTTAATTCTGGAAAATCTACTGCTAAAAAGGAAGTTGTACGCCGAGATTTTCCAGGGGGTTAACCTTTAGACCAGCTACATATTAACGATACACTGTCCATCCATTTGCCGCGCAAGGTAATTATTAGTTGAACAGATAGCCTGCTTCCTATCTAATTGAAAATATACTTATGGGCAGTCAACCGATAGCAAATCAATATCCTTGCACCCAATTATCATTAAGGTCAGGAAAAATAATTTTACGTTTCAACAGCTTAAAACAGTCATTGGTCGAGAAATTCCATGCGTTGGTATAATACCGTGTTTCTAGGTGCAACGTTTTGTCATCAACGACGTCTTATCTACAAAAACAGAAACAAAATATTATTTAAAAAAATAAACAACAGCATTATGAAAACCTCAATCAAAACCTTGACAAAATCGCTTTTAGCAGCAATCGTTTTAACTTCATCTATTTTTACTACAAGCGTAATGGCTGATGAAAAACAACCCACTAAAGTTTCCGCACCAAACAACTTCAGTAAAGTTATTGTTGGTGGAAATGTAGAAGTTACCCTAGTACAGCGCCAAAAGGAAGGTGTAAGCTACAATGAGGACAATACAGGAAGTGTAAAAGTGATCCAGGATGGAGACGCACTAAAAATTACCTCTATGAGTAATGATGTAGCAAAAATCACTGTTTATGTAAAAAATATTTACAGGGTACAGGCCTCTGAAAATGCAGTGGTAAAAACAGAAGGCAAACTGGATACCAAATATCTTCAGTTATTCTTAAAAGAAAACGCAGTTGCCGAAATCAACTCGAAAACAGAAAGCTTATATACAGTAATAGAAGGTAAAGCAGATTTAAAATTAAAAGGCGATACTCAAAACCACATTCTGGTAATGGGAAAAACACAAAAATTAAATTTGGACCGCTTTGCAGCCTTAAAAACAGAGATGAGCAATCAGCAGACTGTTCAAATGGCATCATTGGCTAAATAAGCCATCAGCATATATACAAAAGGCGGCAAAATTCAAGTTTTGCCGCCTTTTGCGTTTATAGACTTTTCTGATTATCAATTAAAAATCTGCGCTTCTCGGTAGTCATGGTCCATCCGCTCCAATCTGCCTGCGCTAAAGTGCAGTTTTACCGTTGAAGTCCCGCTGACACTAGAACTTACGAAATCAGAAAATACAAACTGCCAGTCGCTGTAGTTGTTAAGATCAGGATCGAAGGGTTTATTCAAAGGTTTGTCTGAAAGCACAAAACCGTAGTTGGCATAAGCCGGCAACTGGTGGATTTTTATCAGTTTTGCCCCTATATTACCCACAGGATCATCTAGCTTAATTGCGGTATCATCAGATGCGCCCTCGGGCCATCTCATCACTTCTGTAGTAAGCCCGCCACCGGTAGAAATCTGTTGAACTTTATCGCCACTGAACAGCAATACTGCGCGGTCTAAAGTACCGCTATTGCTATAGATGGTCAGCGCATAATAAAAGGGGATAATCTCTGCCAGCTTTTCCGGAGCGCTGTAGGGTTTGCGCCCATATATGGCAACATTTTGAAAATCGAGCGCCGGACCAGCCTTCTGAAGCTGGGCATATACCTCGGCCTGGGTGCTTCCGATCCTGATACCCCATTTTTCACCTTTGGTAATCGATTCGGAGTAATCGCCCTGCTTTTCTTTCTTGCAAGCTGATATCACAATCAGCAACAACATCATCGGTAATAATCTTTTCATTGAATTGCTCAGGTATTGGTTTATAGCTATAAACGCTCAGACTGTTCCTGCCGCTACACCTAGAATAAAAATAAACGCCTAAATTATGAATCATTTTTTTTCACGCAACTTCGCTCTACTGCCTGTAAGCATCAGCTTCTTCTATTTTTTTTATCAGCTCATCACGCATCTGGTCTAAAAACCTGGTCTTGCTCATCCCTTTGCGTTGTTTGATTTCGGCAAAACGCCTGAAATACCGGCTTAAATTAACCTGAAAAACCTGTTGAAAGGCACCGGCAATCTCGGACAGTTCCACCCTGCCGTTATTGATCTGTCCCGAACCATGGAGGGCATAAAGGATTTCTATCAGGTTAAGGCTTTCCCCGGTCCACTTCATTCGGGGATTACCCTCTATACTCTTTTCCACTCCTGCACCCTTCCCAGCCGAGAGCTTTGTTTTTAAAAAATCTTCTAAGAGCTCGCAGGCCCGGAACTTTGAAAAAAGGTACTCATGGCCGGTCCCGAACGAAGGATCAACTGTGGGCACCGAACTCAGGCGGATGTCTTTCGATGTTGCGCCGCGCAAAAAGAAAAGATGGTCAAGTTCATCGGTTCCTAACCGGAAATACTGGTACTGAAATTCATGTGAGCGGAGAAAACGGTTGATGTAGCGCATCTGTTCACGGTAATGTTCATTTAAACGCTTTCCCCCACCTGCTGGCCTTGTGGAATCGATATTAAATAGTTCAGTATAAAAGATCAGCCAACGGTAAAACCTTGGTTTTTCTGTTTTAAAAAACCAAATTTCTTCTTCCTCTCCAGCAAACGGATATTCCTCGATGACCTGTTTTAGCTCATCGAGGTAACGATGGACAATAAGTACAGCGCTTTTTAGCATATCCACCTTGTCCATCTGGTCATCATTGAATTCCTCAAGTTCTGCTTTCATTTTTGTATAAAGCGCAGAAGATAATTTTTTGATCATATCAGCACATAATTGTTAGCCATGTCGGAAATCTCCATCATGAGCGGTAAGTTGATAATCTGTAAATCTGAGAAGCGTCAACTTAAAAGCTAGCCGGCCCGATTCATACCCTTCCCCTTCTCTTCCTCTCCCTAAATTCAATAAATCAAACAAAAAAGCGTCAACTCCCCGGAACATAATAAAACGGGCACAAAGACCGTTTAAAATAATATCCTTCCGACAGGACAATATTATCAAGGTAAATGCACTGAAATGTTGATTTGTGACACAATCGACAATCCATGCAAATAACACCTACCCAAGAAGCAGATTTACTGGAGACACTCAGCTTCATCGCACCCCTTCCTGCCCCACTGCAAAACCGGGTCAACCAGGAAGCAATCATAGAAAATTTTAGCCGCAAACACCTCCTGCTCAGACCGGGTGAAACAGCAAGAAGATTGTACTTCATCCGCAGTGGTTTCCTGCGAGCCTTTTTCATTGACGAGCATGGAAAAGAGTGCACCACCTGGTTCATGGGAAAAGGTGACCTGATGATCTCTGTTTACAGTTTTTTCACCCAAAAACCCGCCCATGAGTACATTGAAGTACTTCAGGACAGCAAACTGCAATCCATCAGCTGGCAACAGCTGAATGCCTATTATGCCGACTTCCCACAGGGCAATTTACTGGGCAGGATCGTCACGCAGAAATACTATATCATGAGTGAAGAAAGAGCCATATTCCTGCGTACCCAAACCCCAATCCTGCGCTATGAAAAATTGCTTGAACAGCATCCAGATATCGAGCAGCAGACCAGCCAAAACAATATCGCATCTTACCTTGGAATCAGCCGGGAAACTTTAAGCAGAATCAGACGTAAAAAACTAAAAATGTGTCACCAGACACAAAATGCACAAAATTCAACATCGGTTTTTAACTAAAAATTAACACCATGAACTCAAAGCTTAAAATTACAGTTGTAATTATTTTCCTGATATCCGCATGTCGCAAAGAACCAATCAATCATAATATTTCTGCGGAAAAGCCAGGACAAAACGTTTCATTGACCCTGGCAGATGCAAAAGAATTTATCTCTCAAATAAACCCGGACAGCGCTAAGGTCCTAACCAAAATCAAGATTGACTGGAAACTTGCGCAAAATGACACCACAAATGATCGAAACAAATGGACGGTTGTTTTGGAAGGACAGCCTACTTATCAGGGCTATAAACAGGGATATCGCGAACTGGTTATATTAAAGGATAATGATAGCCGGAAAATCGGTGCAAAAATACTGGAGATACTTCCGGAAGCCATTTACCTGCAAAAAACACGTAAAACGAGCGCGGCAGATTTTACCGGGAGGGTATTTGAGTACGACCTCAATTATAACCTAACCGGCGGCAGATTGTACAGCAACGGCAAGCCTATTGGACTCATCAAGCAATTCTCCCAAAAGGATCTGATCGAGAATAAAAACCAAGGACTCAGGGATCTCAACCCATTTAGCGGAGCTCAGGGAAAACTAATGCTCCTGGCTGTTGCAACCTGCGCATGGCTACAGGACTACTATATCGATGCAGAAGGAGATTTCACGGTACACTCCACCAAAGTCTGCTCTACTACATACTTTGATGATAGTGGGGGCGGAGGCGGATACTATGATGGCGTCGGATCAGGTTCTTCTAGTGTAACCTCAGGCGGCGGCGGTGGAACTTCCGGCACATCATCTCCTCCCCCGCCGGCACCATCCAATCTTCCCGGAGAAGAGAAAACCCCTGTCAATCCAATGGAAATGATGGAATGTTTTGCCAGCATCCCCAGTCCTAATGCAGCATTTGTAGTCAGGGTATACGTTGTAGAACCCCAGCCTGGCACATCTTTCAACGTCGGGGCAAACAGTTTTGGTCATGTCGCGATATCATTGACTAAAACCAGTGGAGACAAAACCGTTACTCAAACTGTAGGCTTTTATCCAACAGGAAACGGATTAGACAAGCTATCCTCTAAATCTCAAATCATTGACAACGGAGATATAGAATACAATATTGGAGCAACATATTATGTAACTGGTGAAAATTTTCAGAAAGTTATCGACTATGTAAGTAACCCGCCAAAAAATTACCATTTTACGGATTATAATTGCTCTGCATTCGTTTACGGGGCGGGCCAGGCAGGTGGCATTCCAATCCCAGACCCAACCACCCAAATTGGATTGGGTGGACCAGGTGGGGCCGGTTTTGCCAAAACACCAGCGGGAATGGCAAGTGCTTTGCGGGGACAAAAAGTAAAAAATCCTAATTTAGACATTAACGAAGCCGGTGGGCGTGTACCTGGAAGTAATGGACCTTGTAAAATAGAATAACATGAAAAAGAAAACTAAAATCTGGACGATAGTGATTGTCTCGATTGTCGCTATTAGCAACTTACCACCCATCAATTATTTTTGGCAAGAAAGTTATAGCTATCAAAATATTGATGGTAGCTTTAATTACATTGAACAACCCGGTAAAGGATTAGATTATAAGGTGGGCAAAATAAGATTTGAACGGTTCCAAAAACAGAATCCGAATAAAGATCAAAATCTTTATCGAACTTTTACCCTAAAACCTTGGAGGTTTTGGGAATGGTGGCGAATGATTGAACATATTGAAAGATTCAATTTACCATATTACCAAAAAAAAGGACGAGTGGACTAATAGGCCAATTGAATACTCCAAAACGCAGAAAGTATGGAGTATAAGAAAATACTATTCTTTAGTGTTGACTGGAAAAACTGATTTACCTGACTCCTCTGCACCAAATTGCCAACAGAAAGGCGGACAACAATTTAAAACAAAGTTGTTTCAGGTGAGACGGGATCATTCATACTTGGTTTTTACACCTAAATTACCTAAGTGATTTTTCAGGTTGTAATGGTATACGTAATCGGTATCAGAAACACGCTTTGCCAGCCCCTCCTCAGTCAGGACAAAATCTATAGCACCCCCCTATATTGGATCCCATCAATATAATCTGGGATGATTCACCTCTTTTCCAATTGGCATATTTAGTCAGAATTGTTTTCGATTGGTCACATAAATATTTATATTGTTACTTGTCAATAAGGTATACTGAATCATAATAGCATGGGCGCGATCAGAATGCATTTCACGAAAGGAGCTGACAATTGGGAATACGGCTACATTACAACCCAGTCGCAAATGACTATATTCCTCAATGCAAAAGAAGTGGATGATAAAGAAGTGATGGCATATTTTTATGTTCCGGACATCGATTCACTGCTTGAAGGTTTTGGCGAGGGTGAAATCATCTTCAGTTATGAGCAGACTTTGGCATTTATCAGGGCAACCGACTATCTTTCCAGAACGCTGCTCAATGGAGATGATCAGTTCAATGATCTGTTTTTTATATTCGTGCATAAAATAACCAACCGATTTGCGAATTTGAAAAAATTTGAGTCCTACTACCTGCATTATTCCACAAAAGTTATAGAGCTGGTCAGGGAAGAATTCGAAAAGGAACCTGAATTGAGGGGAATGCTCGAAAAAATTTTGCTCAGATAAATCGGTAGCGATTTTCACAACCGTTATTCCTGCTGAAGCAGATTTTGGATATGCAGGCATGATTTTCAATTCAAGGATGATTTCTTTCTTAACAGAATATCCCTAGAGCAGGGAAATAATACCGCATTTTTAAGTTTAGAATAGATTCGGCGTGCGCTTTTGGAGATCATAATGATGTTTAGCGACAGACAGGCACTTAAGCAACCAAGGCAACTCAATATCTTTCAGCTTCACTGATGAATACACCTGAGCCGATGCATATTTTTTTTTGTGTGTGTCATCATCAATGTATAAATTAAGCGACTTATGTTGATTGATTTAATAAGGTTTTTATTGCGAAGATCATTTATCCCACTATGAGATCACTTAACTGACTGATCAAACCCATCGCTAAAAAACTCAGCAAGGCTAATATCCAATGCTGAAAGCACTTTCAACAAAGATGAGAAGTACAAATCTTCGCCGTTTTCATAGCGCCAGAGCTGCGTACGGTTAAGGTCATGTTTAAAAGCAAATTTTTCATAGTTCCGTTCCCCTTTCGCTTCCCTAAGAGAACGAATTCGTTCTCCAACCAATTTCAAAACTTGCTTTGCTTTTTCGCTATCCGCGTCGTTTTTGGCTCTACTCATAACGTAAAGTAAACCAAATTGATGCGCGAGAGGTACCTCTATAAAGAAACACCATACAAGATACATCTTAATAGAAACAAAATTCCTATCTTTATTAAGCTGCAGATATTAAAAAATATATGGAACAGGAGGAATTATTACAGACCCCAATTGACAGACTTGGTTTTAGTACTGAATTCTGTAAAGCTTGTAGTTCAATGCATTTCAGCACACTAAAAGACATCACATCTATTATGCCCGAACGACTGATAAATAAAGAGGGTTTTAGCTTTAACTGGCTAGGGGAACTCAGCGCATACTTAGATAAGAGAGGATTGTTGCATTTATTGCAACGGCCATAGGAAAAAAATTACGGTTGATCCGCTGAACCATACGCTGCAACAAGTCACGCACACGTGCAGCAGTATGCTGGTCAATACTGTAAAATTCTTTGCTGAGGCTTCCAGGGGAAATAACAGCCTGTCTTTTACTTTGAAAATAACCAGCAAAACATTTGAAAATGGACTGAAGGTTCTGAGTGGCGAAAACACTTTCTTCAAACAATAAACGGATTAGGCAAGAAAGGTGTGCAACAGATAATTCCAACGGTATTTTGGGAACAACAACATCACTTATCTTTGGCAAAGATTTTTCTGCTAACAAAATTTCTTCCTTTAACCAGTCTGCTAACATGCTTTTTATTGAAGGCCATGAAGTATTAAAAGCTAGATTTTTCATCTCGGGAAAAGACAGTACAATAGCCTTCTGATTCGCTAAATAGTTGATTTTGTCCTCACAAGAAATGAAAGCTTCCAATTCCTTACGGATCTTATTCTGTCGGTAAACTAAAAAAGCAAGGTGGTTAAAATTAGCGCTGGTAAGAAAAGAGATGAGATTGTTATCTGCCTTGTCCGAAAAGGTATCAATCAAAAGCATTTGCTCAATAATATACTTAGAATAGGATATTTCCCGAAAAGAATACCGCCTTGAGTAATTGATCTCATTGAGTTCCTCTATCCATTTACAAGCCGAAGTTTTCAGCTCTGAGCTTATTTGTGCTTTTTTAAGTTTGCTTTTCAGCAGCTGAAAATCTGTGCTCCATTTTTCAACTGAGCGTTGATGATAGGCTATAGGCGCCATAGCATCATTATTGAAATAGCCCGGGAAATATTGCTTTAAATGGTCAAGCAGGAATATAATATGACCACTTGTTTTTTTTGAAAGTTCAATATCTGCCATATTAAAAAGGGTATCCGAGATTTTCAGGATACCCTCAAGCTGATAATAAAAATAACGCCTTAAGCTCTTATCAGAAATCTCTGAAAAAGCAATCATTTTCCATGCAGCAAAAAGCCGTTGGGATTTTGATTGGAAAGTCGATTCTATGACAATATCGTTACCTGAATTTCCCCATGTAGATAACAGTTTCTCGATATCATGTAATTCATCTTTAAGCATAAGGTGTGATCAATTCCAATACCTTTGTAACTAATTTTTTAACAAATGGGTACTGGTTACGCTGACGGTAATACTGGTGTCAATACTGGGATTTTTGAACTTATCAATAATAGGTTTAAAATTGTTTACTCTGATAGTGTTTTTCTCTGGAAGTTTAGTTGAATTTTTCATGATTTTATATTTTTTATATTAAATTAAGAGTTTGCGGACTTGCAAGGATATTTATTACAGATTCGTAACCTTTTGGAGTAAAAAAAGCTTTCATTGTATAGGATATGTTAAAACTAGCGGTAAAAAAGTTTAATGAAAATTTCTTGTTGGTACACTTTATCTGCTGGACATTGTTCATCACCTATGAACTGACAATGGTCTATATTGCCTTAGGAACCTTAGAAAAACCTTGGATTTATATAGTATATTATGTGATTAACATTTCTTTTTTTTATCTATTTGCAGCATTGCTGAATTACGTTTTCAAAGAAAGGAAACCTCGGTATTTCAAAGGTATTATGGGGTACCTCGTTTTACTCAGCCTAAACGTAATAACTAAATCAGGTGCTGATTATCTGGTTACTAGTTCACCTGCTTATTCTTCTAATTCTTTCATTTATACAGAAGATTTCTGGCAGCGAAATATCATGAGAGCATTATACTTCTCTAGTTTGGCGATGTTTTATTGGTCTTCTGGTCGCATTGCTTTTTTTAAAAGACAAACGTTAGAGGCGGAAAAGCGTCAATTGATTATTGAAAAAGACAACGCAGAGTTGGAAGCCCAACTTGCCAACTCACGTAACGCCTACCTGCAACAACAGATCAATCCGCATATGCTCTTCAATACACTGAACTTCATTTACAACAGTGCACAGAAATATTCAGATGATGCGGCAAATTGCATTTGGCTCTTATCTGAGATTATGCGTTTTAGTCTCGAAGAAGCAGATCCGGATGGAAAAATTAGATTAGATAGAGAAGTTGAACAAATTCGAAATCTCGTGGCCATTAACCGTTACCGTTTTAAAGAGCCCATATACCTCAATATAGAACTAAGTAGTGATTTGAGCCATTACAAAATAATTCCACTGATCTTGCTTACCTTAACTGAAAATATATTCAAACATGGGAACCTAACAGAAATTACCTCTCCGGCTTTACTGAAGTTAATAACAAACGAAACCGGACAGCTAACATTCTACAGCAGGAACTTAAAAAAATCAAAGAACGCTCGTCAGCGGAAAGCACTAGGCCTACAAAATATCAGGCTCCGCATGGATTCATTTTACAAAGGCAATTACAAGCTGGAAATCAATGAGCCTGACGAATTTTACGAACTCACTTTAATCCTCAAATTATGAGCTTAACCTGTTATATTATTGATGATGAGTATCATTCAATTGAAGTACTTGATAAATACGTCAATCAAACCCCAGGACTCGAACTGGTTGGCAGCTCAACCAACCCGCTTTTAGCGTTGGAAGAATTATGTACTATCCAAACTCCAGATATTGTACTTTTAGATGTCGATATGCCACAACTCAATGGCCTAGATGTGGCAGACCTGATAGGTTCAGCAAGTAATATTATTTTCACAACTTCCTACCGCGAGTACGCGCCCGAGGCATTTGAAAAAGATGCGGTAGATTACCTGCTAAAGCCAATCAATTACACTAGGTTTTTAAAGGCAGTTACCAAGGTGCGCTCAAATCTCACCAGTCATACCAATCAAACCACTGCTAGCGCCTTCTTTTTCGTGAAAAGCAACATCAAAGGGAAATTTAACCGGATCACCATCGCAGAGATCCTTTATATTGAAAACATAGGCAATTACATCATCATCCATATGAAAGATGAAAAAGTAACCACTTACCTCACTTTAGCGGAAGTGCTTTCCAAATTGCCTGCTGAGGGTTTTTCCAGGATTCATCAGTCTTACATCGTCAACCATGCAGCTATCCATTCGTTAGAGTATGCACAGATAAGACTAAGCGGCGAGGTGAGTATTCCAATTGGAGGCACTTACCGCACCGCCTTCCGGGAAAAAATCCAGCCGGCTTTACTTATCAGTAAAAGAGATAAAAGTGATCACTAGACTGAAGATTTTTCGCGTGCCAGACGTGAGCCGGCATATTTTTGCAGGCAATGGTAAACGAGCAATTCCTGTTGCCTTTGCCTAATGGAGAAAGTCCGGTTCAGTTGCATATGCACCAGGTCTGCCAATAGCTCCATCCTTTTATCTTTAGAATAGTTTTTTGTCAGCCCGTTTAAAACTGACATCTGCTTTAACAGTGGCGAAAGATATTTTGATAATTCTCTACTATCCAGCAAGTCCGCTATCAATAATTTATTTTCCCGGTATTTCTCATCCATTGCGACCTTCAGCGATTTATCTGCCCTGACCTCCGCCATGAAATGATCTGTCACCTTACCTAGGTAATCGAGGGAATCAACTAGAGATGGAAAAAAGCAGCTGACCATGCGATAAGCCGATAGCAAGGCCAGTTCAAATTCGCTAAGTTTGAAGGAATTTTTCCCTTTTAAAGTTAACGAGAGTGCAGCAAGATAACTTCCCGCCCAGAAAAGTTCCTCAACATCTGATATGAGACCAGCCCCATAGCGTTCGATTTCTCTTCTATAGGTATCTCCCTGAAAATCCCTGATAAGCTTGTCATGTCCGGATGATTCAATCTTTTTACGCAAAGCGACGAGTATCGCCCCAAGATCACTTTCTTCAGCCTGTATGCGCAGGCGCAGGTGATAGCCTTTTTCAGTGTAGCGAATAAAAAACCATTTTTTGATCCGCTTTTTCTGCCCTTTAATAAACGGAAAAATAACCTTGCTCAGGATTTCATCCGAAGCGCGCGGAATGCAAAAAATTTTAAGGTAAAGCCAGTTGCTCCCCATTAAAAAGTCGCGTTGCTTTTCACGATGAACGGCGGTACTTTCCTTTTCTGAGGATTTATAAATATTATTTTCATGGGAGAGAAAAGCAATCATTTGCCCCGCAAGTGGCTTTTTACCAGACAGGACGGACCGGTCAGGCAATAAATATTCCTGAATGGTTATCCGCTTTAAACCATGAATGCATTGCAGAAAAAACCTTGCCTCAGCGGTATTTGCAAGATCAAAAACCAGCTGCTGGTCTGTTGCCCCTACCGTGATATGCCGGGGCAGGTGGTGCTCTTTGCGAAACCCATCGAGGGCTTTAATTGGATCAGCGTTGTCCCCAAGCGTTAAAAGTGCTATCTCTGATTCCTTAAAATTCCATTTCGCAAGACACAGGACCACCCTTCCATAGCAAACCCGTGGATAAAAAGTAAGGCCCGGAAAAAAGTTTTCCAGGCTAAATGAAAGTCCCGCCTGTACTCCTTGGAATTGCAGGTCGCACAAAAGCCGGTAAACCGGCGAATGGTTATTTCGGAAGTTATAAGCTGTCGCCAGACGGGGAATTACTCTTTTGTTGAGTTTAGACGACTCTAATATCAATTCCCCTCCTTGAAGAGAAAGCATGAGTTCGCCCGGCAGCACCAGTTGTTCAGCCGGCTGCGAAGGAAATACATTCAGGGGTAGCTCGTAAGAATAAATGGGTTTGCGACGATTGATGTTGTCAACGTGGCTATCAGACTGCTGGGCAATGTCGGCAAAAACAACCTCCGGGTTTGAGGCACTTTCCATTGCGGCAAGCTCGCGGCAAAACTGGTGTACCGCATCACTAAAGCAGGAGAACCTTCCAATTAGCGAGGTGGCAGTTACCCCGCCTGAACTTTCAATGATCAGGTGCTCGCCCGTCGAGCGGTACATCAGTGCCTGCGTCTGGGGTAAAGGCAATACTGCCTTTTTATGATCTCTTAGTTTGGTTACATCATCCTCAGTGATCTGAAGGGGCGACCAGGGATGGCGAAGGGTGTCCCCTATCCAGAGTTTGAAAATGAACTGCTGGGAAGCGTGCCAACCAAGGGTCCTGTTTTCTTCATCAGGTTTAGGGAAGGGAATATTTTCCAGGATATCCTGATCAAGCATAGATGGTTCCATATCACCATAATGCAGTCCTGCATCGGGATCCAAAGCCAGCAGCAATGGCACCCTTTCCTGATCGAAACGGGTCCGGAAATCACGGATAAAACGGGATAGGTCAGCAGGCTGCTCAGTAGCTGACAATAACTGCATCACATGCACTGCTCTGGAGAGTTCTTCCTGTACAGAACTGTCCGGTCCCCCGACCGTATCAGGCCTTTTCAGGGCCGCATAAAATGGCTGGCTAATAAAAGGTTTGTTTTCCTTTACAATTTTGCTGATATCCCCGGCCAAAGCGGAAAGGGCCGGCTCACCCGATAAAGCAGTCACCGTGTTATTTTTCCAGAAATCGTTCCAACCAGGGAAGCCAGGGAAGCACTCAATGACCTCATCACTGATTATTTTGGCTTGGGTGCCATTGAAAACCGCTCCGGCATCAAGCAAAAACCGGATGTATTCTTCCGCTTCTTCTGCTGAACAATCAGCATGCTGCACGATCCAGCTTAGCACTATTTTTTTTGAAACCTTTTTTGACGATAAAAACGAAAACAGTTGTATATTGAATTTTACGGCTGTAATCCCTTCCAGAGAAAAATTAAACCGGCCCTTATCATCGATAGATGATTTGGTATAGCGGAAAACGTCATTAAACCGGTAAAGCGCAGGGTTAACCATTATTCCGTCCGGCAGATCAGCCTCCGCCCTGTTAAGTAATTTTGTCAAAAATTTCTGGTCAGGCAATAAATGAAGGATGGACTCATCGCTTCCGGCAAGCCTGACCTGCCCGCCGCTCCCCCATTGGAGTAAGCTAAAGGAAGAAAAGCTTCCAAAAGGGGTTGGCCGGAAGCACATCCGGTTATAATACTTATAAAGGGTATGTTTTTCCTTATCCGCCAATTGATCGAAATCAAATTCCTTTTTTTCAAGCAAAGCATAAAACCCGGCGCTCGCCAAAAATACTGCATTGCGGAAAGCCTGTTCCTGCAACACCTCAGGCAACCGCGAAAGGTCATAACCGCTAAAGCTATAATAGGGTGCCCTTAAAAATACCTGCGGCAAAAACCGGTAAACCATAGACTTACTTTCTTTCATCTCTTCTTCGCTTTAAAGGGTATACTACCCATCTCATACTGTTTTAACTTTTCTAATCCCCGTTAATTTGTTTCATAATTCTTTTTCCATGAAAGCAATTTTTAAATCAACCGTTCCACCGCTGCTCGTGCTGCTATTTAGTTATGCCGCCTTCAGTAAACTCTTCACTTTTTCAGCTTTTGACCAGCAGCTACACAACCAGGCTTTTCCCGGCTGGCTTGCAGATTTTCTACTGTATTTTTTGATCCCAGCAGAAATTGTTACCGCACTCCTGCTATGTTTCAAAAGGACCGTACTTATTGGTTTGCTGGTTTCAACTGTACTTCTGCTCGCCTTCACCGCCTATATCTCCCTGGTGCTGGCAGACTATTTCAGCAAGGCGCCATGTAGCTGCGGCGGAGTATTAACATCGCTCGGATGGAAATCGCACCTCATTTTTAACCTCGTATTCACCGCATTAACGATAACTAGCTTAACTATTCACCTAAAGCAGGAGGTTCGTGACAAAGAGTAACCAGCATAAACGGATACCGGTCCTATCCAATACAGAAAAAATCAACCGATCGCCAGACCACCCAACCAGATCGACTTCATTTATCCTCCAAAAAACGGAGATTATTTAAAACTAAATACCATGTTAAAAAAATTAAACCTTGGCCTTGCAGCCCTTGTATTAGGGTTCGGCCTTATCGCCTCACAAAGTGCATTCACTAACAAAAAAACTACTTACTACCATTACAAAACCACCAATGGTGCTGTTGACCAGACCAGTTCGTGGGAACCTGCAGGAAGCCCTACTGCGTTTGAATGTAGCGGGGATCCGGAAGTACCTTGTACGATTGGCATCGAAACTTCGCTGTCTACCTACCTTTCAGGTAAAGACAACCAGGCAGTGCTGGACTCTCAAGAATTGATTTCTGCCAGAGAGCAGTAACACTAATCAATGGTGCAGGTTACTGCTGCACCATTGCATTTAAGGATTTTGGGGCAGACCTGCCACCTCAATCACACGCTCGGGGATTGGAAGGGCAAAGCCCGTACTGTTAGCCTTAAGCTGGTAGATCACACCTTTGTAGCTCCTGCTAAAAGAAATACCCGCATTCTCCATATTCAGCCTTTTTACATCTACCCACCTGAGCCCCCTGAGCAGCAGTTCCTTTCTCCGCTCAAGCAGGATATCTGCCAGCACCGCCTGCTGGTCATTCCCTACCCGGTCAATGAAAGTGTTCTTTTTATACCTGCTACGCAGCAAACGGTTCAAATCAGCCAGTGCTTCTGAAAGCCTGCCAGCCCTGGCTAGGCATTCGCTCCTGATCAACAGTACCTCATTCACAGCCACCCCACTAAAGAAATTGGAGTTTCCTTCATAGCTTCCCTTAAAGCCATAGGTCCCGTTTTTGTTATCGCTAAAAAATACAACTTTTCGCAAATCGTTCGCCTCATACAGCGCATATAGCGCAGGATTGACCTTTCCCCTTGCATTGTTCAGCATTGGAGAAGTAAAGTAACTGTCCTGCAATACCTCAACATTAAATTGGCCAATGGGATAACTTGCTGCAGCATTCAAACTATTATAATCCACCAAATCAGCTTTTAATGATAAACAGGAATCAGCATATAGCTTTGCCAGCTCGTATTTGCGCATCGATAAGTAAACCCGCGCGAGCAGGCCAAATGCCGCAGGCTTGGAGGGCCGCATCACATGTACCGCTTTAAGGGGAAGCGCCTGAACTGCCCTTTGCAGATCGGAGACCACTTGCACATAACCTTGCGCAACAGTTGCCCGTACCGAAGGCACATTAAAGTCAGACCCCAGCCTGAGTGGTACCCCCAAATCTGAGGGCGACTGTTCACCATAGGCATTACCCCATATATAAAGTCCCCGGAGATGATTTTTCGCCCGGATGAAATAAGCCTGCCCGCTAACATTGTCCCATTCGGCCGCATTACCGGCAGTTTTGCCAATTTTAGCGATAGCCTCTAAAACGACATTGGTACGGTTAATCGCCCTGTAATTATAAAACCATTCATTACCGTCCTGCAAAAAGATATTACTGCGCTGCCAGGTATACATATTGCGCTCATTTTCAGGCCTGGCACCTAAATCTGCATCGTTCAGGTATACATCATCCGTGCTGATCTCTGCCGCATTCCCGTCTACATAATTTAGCACCTGGTACTGATCCAGCAAAGCCTGCAGGTCAACCAGCGTTTCAGGTACGGCCTGGTTCTGGTTAGACTTCTCGTCCAAAAACTTCTTGCATGAGGTGCAAAACAAAAGCACCACCATGCTTAAACATATTAACTTTTTCATATCGCTTAAGATTATAAAGATGATTTAAAACCAAATGCAATGCTTTTTGCATCCGGTATACCGTTAAAGTCCGGATCAATGTGCTCCTTGTTTGCCCGCCAGATGATCCCCAGATTACTTGCCACCACAAACACCTGAAACTTGGAAAAGGCTGCTTTCTTTCCACCAGGCAGCCTAACGTCATAGCCTAAGTTCACATACTGCATGCGGATATGGTCCCCTTTGAGTACATTAACCTCCGACCCCCAGTAAAACTCATCCCTGAGGTCCGAGTTGGGATAAACCAGGCTTGGCACATTGGTCCGCAGTTCATCACCGGGTTTTTGCCACCGATTTGCATAATCAGCCGTTCCTTCCCTGCCTATCATGAGTGAGCCATAATCGAGCACATTTTTCCTGAAATAATACCCAAGCTTAAAGCTCATCCTGAAACTGAGGGTCAAACCGGCATAAGCGAAACTATTACCCAGCCCACCAGTAAATATGGGGAGTGCGGTACCATGGTATACCATATCCTCGAATTTAAGCGAGCTGCCCATTAGCGCATTGTAATCCTTACTCACCGCTCCGTTCAATATCCCCTGCGGATCTCCTGTATTAGGATCCAGTCCTGCCCATTTGAAAGAAATCATCCCGTAAAGCGGATATCCCACAAACCCGGTATAGGAAACATTCCCGTTCAGCCTTCCCCTGCCATTAAAAGTGCTGTTGTAATTCTTAATCACCTTATCCTTATAATAATTCAAAAAGAAGTCAGAAGACCAGCTGAACCTGCCCGTAATATTGCGGCTGCTGAGTTCCAGGTCCACCCCATCCCCCGATATCACGCCTGAATTCTTCACTAGCGTAGCACCCACCCCGGCCGTCAAGTCTATCGGGGTCAGCGCCAAAAGGTCAACAGATTTTTTGCGGTAATATTCCAGGCTGCCCTTTATTCTGTTTCCACGTAAAGCAAAGTCGAGCCCCGCATTGAACATAAACACACGCTCCCACTTTAGTTCCGGATTGGCATAATTACTAAACAGCGCGTAAGGGCTTTGGGTAAATACAGAATTGAAGCCCGAATAGGTAATGGTGGTCACAGCTGTTGTGCTTGGGTCAGTGTTCCCGCTTGCCCCAAAAGTTGTCCTGAGTTTCAAAAAGGAAAGCAGGCCTCCTCCCAGAATTTTTCTTTTGAAAGATCCCACGCAAACCCGGACGAAAACAAAGGGTTCCATTTATCATTGGTATTTAGGCCATACAGATTGGAAGCATCCCGCCTCCCGCTTAATGAAAGCGTATAACGATCATCAAAGGTATAGGCCAGATTAGCAAACAGGGAAACATAACGGTTCAGCGTTCTTCCCAAACCATCCCTGTTGGGCACATTTTGGGTATTTCCGGTAACAAAGGTTTTAACGGGATTTAAATAATCAACAACCGAAGTACTTAAAGTGGACTCATTCAGCCCATATATCCGCCCTGTGCTGGTCTGAACCCCGGTACTCCTGATCTCCCCGCCGATGATCCCCGAGAGCGAATGTCTGCCCATCAGTTTATTGATATCTGCCTGCACCCTTGCATTATGTGCTTTCAGCAAGGAATAATCCTGATCCCGGATACTGCCCAGGGGTATATTCCGCTTTAGCGATCCAGAGGCATCGATGGAAGAAAACACATTCACCAGATTACGTACATAATAACTTTGCGGACTATTAATGGTTGTTATCTGCCCGTCCTGCTGCTCAAATTGGTAGGTACCTGCCAGCTTTAGCCATCCGGTCAGCTGATAGGCTGCCCTTAAAGATGCCAGAACATCATTCACCTTATTTACCGAGCTGGAATACTTATAATCTTCCAGCGGATAATAGGACCAGTCCAAAAGCTTCCCGTTGCCAGCGGTATTAATATAGCCCGTCCTGTAATCCCTGATTACTGCAAGCGCATTCCCCTGCCCATCTGCCAACTGCGTATATGGCGGAAGGATGCCGGTGGATGAGCTGATTTGCGATGGATCGGTCTTGCCGCTCTTACTATTGGAAAGGGTCAGCATCAGGTTTCCGGTCAGGTTTAACCTGGTACCAAGCTTAAAGTTCTGCTCTGCCTTTACATTGTAACGGCTAAAGGGCGCAGCAAGGGAGCTGACATTATGATCATACCCTGCAGAAAGCAGCCAGTTCCTTTTCTCCGTGCCCGCCCCCAGCTGCAAATTGTATTGCTGCGCAGTAGCATTTTCAAAAACATAACGGTTAAGCTGCTCACGCAAATCATAGCCCCTCAGCGCGTCAATCCTTGAACGCGCATCCGCCTCACTGATCAATTTGTCGCGCGCTGCAATCCGCAGCTCAACCACCTCAGACAGCGGCGGGTGCGAATTGTCCGTTTCAAAGCTGCTGTAATAGCCTTTGTCAAAAAGATAATTTTCAAGATCTATAAAATCACTGACACTAATCCTGCTCTGGTAATACTGGTCAGGCTTTCCGGTCACTTTCAGATTGCCCGAAAAAGATACCTTAAGTTTATCATTAAACCTGGCCTTTTTGGTATTGATCACAATCACCCCATTCCCTGCCCTTGCACCCCATATCGATGCCGCAGCCGCATCACGTAAAACGGTTATGCTTTCAACATCATTGGGATTGATGTTACCCAGATCCCCCTCATAAGGAAAGTTATCCAGCACAATGAGCGGGCTGCGCGGTCCCTGCAGCGTACCGATCCCGCGAATAATAATCCCGTAGCCATCACCCCCATTACTCTTACGGTCTATGCTCAGGCTACTGGTCACCCCTTCCAGCCTTGAGATAATATCGGTACCCACCTGCTCATTCAGCAGCTTACCCGATAACTTCAGAAACGATCCTGTCGCCCGCTCTTTGGGCAAGGTCTGGTAACCTGTACTCACTTCCACTGTTCCCAGCTCCTGGTCCTTTCCGGTAAGCACTACCGAAAACAAACCTGCAAAAGGTACAACCACCACGGTATCCAGCCTTCTAAAGTTCATCGCCGAAAACGACAATTTAACCCTACCTGCCTTTAGTCCCAAGGCAAACGAACCATCATCTCCGGTCAGCACCTGGCTACCGGCCCCGGCTTTTACCACTACCCCTGCAATCCCTTTCCCTGTTCCATCCACAACCAATCCTTTCAAAGCATCCTGCGCCCTCACCCCTGAAATAGACAGGAGCAAAACAAAAACTAAAATAATCCTGCCCATAACTAATCCTTTGGCTCCTTAAACCGCTTTAGTTTACTCACCGTCTGCACATGCTTACGGTTACGCTCCACCATCATTACCACGTTTTCTTCTGTCAAAAAATCACTTGAAGTAATCCCTTCCACCTCTCCACCGATTACCCAGACATAATGCGGGATAGCCCGGTGCGGAAAAGCCTTCAAAAACAGTTCATCCTCCACCACAAAAGGCAGAGTCATCTCAGCGAAAGCCCCATCCGGCCCAGCCTTTGCAATCAGCGAGGTGGCGGTATCACCGGTCCCCAATGAATTCACCAGCAAAACTTTAAGATCATAAGGATACTTTTCCTGCATTTTCTCCAAAAGCGGAAACTTTTTCAGACAGGAGCCACACCAGCTTGCCCAGAAATCAATAATAATCAGCTTATTAAAATCTCTGGAAAGCGAGCTAGACGACAGTTGCCTGCCTTTAAGCACCTTACTCTCTAAAGTAAAAAGCGCACGCGGCAGCTTTGCCCCTACATAAAGGGGTGCGATAGAATCCACTCGCTTGCCCTGAGCCCATAGGCCGGTACACATACTGCAAAGCAGCAATAAAACACAATAAATATTTTTTTTCATGATTAGTTTAGTTAACAGGTACATTAGTGATAACATCAGGTATCCGGGTTTCCCAAAGCTGAAAAACCACCACAAAACATTATTATCCCTCGGCATAAATCCCAAAAAAAAGGGCATAGCAATAGCAGGAAGCATCATTTAAGCTTAATTTTGATTGATTAAAAACGTAAAAAAATTAGAAATTGAACTGTAACCTCTCTTAAGCTTTAGGACCAAGGCCATCGATATTACCATCTTCAATCAATGCCCGTACCGCCTCTACCATTTCGATCAGGCCATCGAAAACCTCACCCACGTCCTGTTCACTAATACCAAGATTCAGAAAGCCCTTTTTTTCATTTAAAGCGTATCCCTGAAACGACTCCAGCAATACCAGTTTTATCTTATCGACACTATACTTACCATAAAATAATTCCAGCACCTGATGAGCTGTTTTCAAAGAAGGCATTCCAGGATTATCATCAGATAAAGTCATAAATTAACGGTCACATAAAATATATTAATTGATTAAAGCCAAAGCAAAGCCTGACTTCCATAATCTGGTTGTGTTGGTTTGGTTAAAGTTGATTGATAAAAAGCAATAACCGGAATCATATCCCAAGCCCACACTACAATTTGCCGCCGCCCCTCACAGACAGTACACAGCAGGAATTCCAGCCAAAAAATTCAGAATAATACTCCCCCCTTACGGCAAACCCTTTATATTTTTTAGAAACAAAAGGAAAACCTAATCGCCAAGAGCACGAACCCACTAGCAAGAGCACAAGAACACAAAAACAAAAGAACAGGGCAGACTGCATTATCAAAGAACCTTAAGAATCATTAACAATTTAGGTCCCTGCCTGCCCTGTCACCCCTCAAACAGGATTCTTTGGCTTTAACGCGTAAAGCCTGTCAAAACGATACTTTTCATTTAGGCCCATACGCTCCGGTTTATATTTATGTTAGAAAAAAAAAGTAAAAACCAGCCCCCTCCACATAAAATATGCAGATACAGTAAACCGTATTGCGTATTAGAAAAAAGATACCTACCTTGGGAATGCGAATAACCATAGTATGCTCCTTTGCCTAAACCGCAATAAAGGGCTGGGCACCAAGCTAAATTAACCCACCGGGAATCAGTGCGCTCTCTCACACCAAACCCTGTTTTCTTTGGGCTATTTTATACTCGGAAAAATCCAGCGCGCATTACGACGGAGAACAAATAACGTTCTTTAAAAAGAGTTTAAGGGAAAACCGAAGTACCCCTTCCCCGAAGTGGTACAAAATGATGGCGCGTAATTTTTTCGTTTTCATAAACGGTAATTTTTATGTAAAACGATGTACCTCAAAAGCAAAAGTAAACCAGATTGGAAAATCCAATAGGGCGAACTTTACTGCTTTCGAAACTGGTACCGCTAAGAACCCCTTGGAAATTAATCCAAGCTCCCCGAAAGTCTCACGCAAAGCTCGCCCTATTGAATAAGTATGCGAAGATACAAAACTCAATAGTATTGGCGAACTCACGGTCGACTCATGGGGAAATTAGCGGTTTCGTTTCATGAGTGACATCGTAAAAAGCCAGGTTATCCCTAACTCTATTTGTCGCTATAAATAACTGATATACAAATATAGTAAAACAAAATTACGCTCCAAATAATAGGAGCATTTTTATGAAAAAATATTCAACAATCATATCAGAGTTAGATTATAAGATTATTCTTAAAGTCAAGCAATTAAGGGAAGACAAAGGCTTTTCCCAAAGAGAACTAAGCGGGGAAATGAAACTTAGTAAAAGTTTTGTCGGAAAAGTTGAGGCATTGGGCCAACCGGATAAGTATAGCATAAGACATTTAAATCTTATTGCTAAAGCATTAAAAATGAAATCAGTTATAGAATTAATCCCGAAAGGGGTTCAGGAATATGATATGATTGAAATAACCTACGAAAAAGTTCCGAAGCTGAATAAAGACGGAAGTGAGAGTAAGCAGTTTGAAGAACGAATAATAGAAATTAAAGAGATAAAATCGAATTCAATTTAACGTCAATCAAAATGGAAAAAAATTAGGGAGTTTGTTTGAGCGGTTGAGAAATATGTAATAGAAAAAACAAGTTCTCCCCTTATTTAGATTGGTATTAGGGATTTGCTGGGACTAGTGATTTAATTTTTTATTTGAACTTTGGTTTGAATTTATGAAATGTGTTCTTTTTTGTTGCACCAACAAACATTGAATAAAATTTTGCGCCATAGCTATTTTGACACTCAATAAGAATCTGTAAATCTTTCATTGCAATTGGTTCTTCATTACCTCGTTTTCTTTCAGTTGGTAGTGTATCGCTGTTTTCAGCTAATACAGCTGTAAGCGTTTTTGATGCACCAGATAAAATTGGTTCATGCTCGTCTAAGCTTTGCAACTCAACAAACGGATTTATTGAATCCTTGAAATATAGCTTTGGAAAATACGCAGTGTATTCAGAATTATTAGTAATAATTAAATCTAACCTATATGTGATGTAATGCCTAACAATAGATAAATCTCTAATAACAAAACCCTCATCATCAAATTCTGGCTGTACCAAATGTTTTGGTGCGCTCCAAAAATTTAATTGTTTTAGCTGTATTGTTAACTTACTGCCAGTTAATTTTCTTTTATTGAGAAGAGTTATTAAATACCAGATAGCACCAATGATTGTTAATACTATTGCAATGGCTGCCAGTAATTGATCTTTGTTTAAGCCTAAGAAAATTTCATCTTGCATATCGAGATTGTTAATTCTCAAATATACTCATCGAAACTTATAAGGTAAACAATAAACCAATTGCAATAATGGTACTGACGATACCCCCGACACCTGCCCAAAATGCAATACGTTGATTTAGCTTTGGGCTATCCTGTAAATTCACAAACTTTTGCCAGTTAGATAATTCAGGGGCTAACGGTAATACTTGCGGTTTACTCGCTACTCTTTCAAGGGCTTCAATATAACTACTTCTTGCTTTTACCTCTTCTGCATATTTCATCGAATTAGATAAACCCTCACTCATTCCTGCATTTGCTAAGGCCGTACCAATACCATATTGATGTTTAGCATTCTGTAACTGACTAAATTGTTCCCAGCTTAAACGAGACTTTAAAACATCATACCCTAAGCTATCCAACTTATATGTATGGTTACTGCTTTGATAAACTAGATTTTTCCTCTCCGCTTCATCGATAACCTTTTGTTCCGAAGTCAATGTTGATTTACTTACAGGCAAAAGAGTGTATTGTTCTAGGTATTTCAGTAAATCATCGATGTTATTAATTATCATTGTCCTTTACCTTTAGAGTTTTTAAATAGTTGTTAATTCTCTGCACCAATTCATTCGGGGTATTAACTAATTTATAGCTTCCCTTTACTTCATCAACTACCAATTCACCGCCAACGGCTTTTACCTCATCTAAAAATCCCTCACCTATTAACCTTTCAATTACGATTCTGTAAGCATTGTTTTTATAGTGATCTAATACTGATTTAATTGTTCCCATATCTGATTTTTTCTTAAATCAAATATAATCATCTGTTACCGAATGTAATTTTATTGTTACAAATATTTTTCCACAATAAAAGCAAGGCTTAAAGAATAACTAAGGTGGCTTAGGATTTACTTCAAGGTTCGAAGTCTTTTTATCTATATTATTTTTATACATATAGTATTGAAGATAATCGGATATGAATTTCACACCTGAATTCTATAATGTACTCATAATGAGGATATTGGAAAGGTCAGATTGAAAATTCTATCTATAAAGTATCTGGTGCTTTATTTCTATTTTTAATCCAGCGAACTAGAATCCTGATTAAGCCGAACAAACCGAGTATAACAAAGCTAGCGAAGATTGAACTACTTATCTGATATTGTTCAATTTTGTTTGGCTTCAAAGCACCAATGATAATTGCTAGCAGTACCCATACCACAAGAAACACCTTATACCATCTTACATTTGCACCAAATACACCTTTCAGGGAAAAGTATGTTGATGAACCGATGACTAAAGCCAACGCTAATGCTTCGGCTAAAAATAGTATTATTGGTTTGTATGAATCCATTTTAATAAAATTTTAAAAGATTATCTTTTTGATTTAATAATAAAAATTACCATCGTTTTTTGGGATTTATTACCTTTTCCCGACTTTAATTTCCACTTGGTTTCTTATTGATCGGATTAGGAGCGGCCAGCATCCGGCACTAGCTTAATGTTCGTGTTTGTGTAACTCTCGATATAAACCATCATAATGCTCCGAATTTGTTAGAAGATTCTCAGTCATTTTCGGTAACTACAAAATCATCTTTCAGTTTAAATTTGTGACAATAACGTAGATAAGCTAAATATCCTAGTTGTGAATATAGGTCAAGAAGGTTTACAAACGAATGATTGTTTAGTAGGATGTATCCAATATCTATAGGTAGTAAATAACAAAATATTTCTTTTTTCAATGTTCCATAACATTGTAATCCCAATGACTATAGATTAAAAAGTACAGTGATCGTTTTTAAGATGTAATTTTTCTGTGATTTAATTTTTTTAAAATCATTCAAGTCGATCAGCAGCGACTAGCACATTGTTAATATTCGTTTATTAAAACACCCTTGCTGCTATTACTAGATAAATAAAAGGAAGTGCCGGGTAATACTATTAATGTTACTTATACCTTTAAATAACTGAGCTATAAAGAACGCTTGGCTAAGCGTTAAACATTATTCTGAAGTGAAATAACAGTTATATTAGAATCGATCTTTAGTAAATCCGAATCATTTGTAACAACAACCATTTTTCTTGATTCTGCCATTTCTAAAAAATATGAATCGTTGTAATCAATAATTTTAAATCGTTTTAAAATGCTACTTATGTCTATCGCCGTGAAATCATCTGAGATTCTAAGGATATTTGGCAATGCCAGAATTTTGTTAATTAAAACAGAGACGATTTCAACTGAAGAAGTATATTCTGGAGTTCCTACAAAATCTCTTTTAAAATCTTGATTAACAAGTTTATTTATAGAAATCCATTGGTTAAAATCTTTTCTTAGAAGCACATTTGCAAATTCTGAGAGGATAAGTGAAGTGATATATATGGAATTCCCACGTTCAAGTATATTTGCAAAAAGCCTCGAATATTGTTTTTGATCTTTTTCTTGAAAGTGAGCAATGGTACCGTAAAGTAGTAACCAAATGTTAGTGTCGAAAAAGAAACGATCAGTAAATGTGACCTTATAATCGGATGGACTAATCGACTCCATAGATTGCATCGTTGGAACTTTTCTCAGATCCTTCTTTATTCGCAAAGTACTCTTTAGCTCTCTGGATTACATCTTTGAACAAGGCTCTATCTTCCTTTTCAACATTTTCCACTTTAAGATGTTCATTTAAAAATTCCGTTGTGTAAGCTTTATTTCCGTAAAGTCTACCTATTGCAGCATTAAGAAATGCAGTAATCATAATATTAATACCTGCAAAATCCAATTCCACCTTTTCATTTTTCTGAAGATAAGAGTCAATTATCTCGAACACCTCATTTCCTTTTTCAGTAGAAACAGCTAACTCTGACTTGATTATATCTTTTATAACAAGATGCTCCATGGTTTGATAGTTATTATATGTCATTAATTCAAAGTTACGTATTATTTAGAATATGATATCATCTTCATCCGCTTCACTACTTAACAAGTAATGATTAGAATCGTTTAGATTAAAATTAAAGTTAACAATTGTTCCGTCAAAAATACCACCCAATTTATGGGTTTCAACGACCCCATTTTTAAATTCATAGAAACCATCCGATGAAATCACCTGAATCTTTCCTTTATTCAATTTTATAAACTCAAATATTACACTCAAACCCAACCCCCCAGATGTATCCCCCGTTTTTGTCGTATTCCCCTTTACCATAGCCCATTTAATTGCTTCACCTGCATCGAAATCTTTGTTATGAAAATTAGATACATTCTGTTTTATATTGATGCCTTTGTCCACTATTGTAAAATGTAGCGGTTTGTCTGGATGTCTGGGAAAAAATTGGCCACATGTATGAATAAAGTCGCATTCGCCGTGTGTCCTGGCATTTTCATAAATTTCAAAAATGTTCTTCACTATTTCTTTTCCCAACAGGTAGCTGTGTGATGGAAATCCACTCTTGGTTAATAGTTCTTTTTGTATATAGTCGTTAAATCCAATATCATCTGTTGGCGTAAATTTCCGATAGGTTAATGAAGTGTCATAGTTATCTTCGAGTTTGTCATAACCAAAGGTTATTAAAAACTCATTTTTTCTCAAAATCGTTTCTACATGTCTATTAATGTTAATAATATGTATTTTATTTTTTTTCTCTTCTAGCATTTCAAATAGTGCACCCATTAGTGCACATAAATTTGCTTCCATAAATGTAACATTTACGAAATCAAATATTATGATTTGATTAGCTAGGTGCCTATTATGATATATCCAAGAGACAATAAAATCATAGCCCTTAAACTCACTTCTTATGTCTTTAGGTATCTCTACCACCACATATCTATTGTTGAAAAGATCGTACATAGATACTACATGAGTTAAAAGTTATTCATATTATTATTAAGATTAGTATATAGTATTTAATTTTGAATCTGATAAGGTAAAAAGACAATTTATTACGATTTTACTTTAAATAGTCTTATTTTTCTATAAGTTTTTATATAGTGAAAAACGCCGGTCTTATTTTTTACTGTAAGTTTTTAGTTTCGTCGTTCGTGTGGGTATCAAGAAATTTAGCATAGCGATAACATTTAGCTCTTGTTATTTAAGTTTAAATTTTGCTTTTTAATTGAAACTCTTGCGTAACCAATCAAATTTGAAATTTCAATCAAAACAGATTTTTAAATATGATGAAAAACGAATAAACATACTGATTATCTAAAAGTAGCGAATATAACAATAAAATCAAGGTGACAAGTACTTCAGGCAATTCTTCGAAACTAGTATGATCGCGATAGAGTTTTTTTGTTTGTAGGTTATAGATCTTTTGTAGAAATCATCATAATATCACGTTGTTGAAATTCATCAAATTCCAGTTGAGAAAGTATTTTGTGCCTTATCCTGTCTGATTTACTTCTTACTGCGAGTTTCTCACCCTCACCGACAATTTCTGGACCTATAACCTCTAGAACAGAATAGCAGGCCGGCAAAGTGGTTCCATAAAATTGATAGGGATTTGATGTCTCAAAAATAAGTCTCATGATATCATCCTCGCTATCACTTTTAAACCCATACCGCTTTAGTTCCGAAGGCAAAAAAATTACATTTCTAAATTCTTTCTCAACAAATCCCTTTTCATTGATCCAGAAGATGTAGCTAACCTCATCAATGATAGATTGCGTAATCTGGTCGAATTTTATCAATGCAAAACGGACGTCAAATTTTCGACCTAATAATTGAAGTTGCTCAAAATGTTCGATAAGGGTGCTTATACGCCACTTTTTGAAGACTATGTCAGTAGGACAAGTATTAATAATAGGCACCTTAGTTTTTCCATCGAAGTAAAAATTCAATGTCTCTCCCCTGTAGAGCGCGTGGAGAAATTTAAGGGTTCCTATCAGTTCTGTTAGATTTGAAAATTCCTTCAAGAGCGTATAAGAGAATTTTACCTCTATCCCAGCTTTTATAGATTTAAAAGAGAAGTTGAACTTAGATCCATAAAATTCAAGTTCCATGTCGCTGCCATCCTGAAATTTAAACTGTTTTACTGGTATTTTAGTAATCTCTATCCTACCATCAGCACTTTCTATATCGAGCATACGATTTTCATGAATTAGCATAACTTCTAGCCTACTCAGCGTTTCCCTGCTCATCCCAAATTTATAGCCACTCATGTTGAAGCTGAAATCTACCAAATCTTCAGGCAAAAATTTGAATGTGCGGTCACGAGTGATCCCGTCATTGAAATTCATAAATTTTTCGAAGACGTCCTGAGCCAAGGAAAAATGGACCTCCGACTCAATCGCACCGCTAGGTCCAGTAATAGCTTCAACTATTATTTTTGAATCTTCAGAGCGAATGATAGCGTTTCTGTCGTTTAGTGCCAGAAACTGCTGGAAAGTATTGCTGGAAAGCTTACCTGTTTCCAAGTCAGAAACTGCATATTCAACAAGTTTCGGATATAATACATTCAGGAACTGATCTGCATTCATCTGAAAATAATCGAATCCATTGCGCTTCAAATTTTGTTCTTGATGTTGCAATATAGCTGGTGAAATAAAAAACCTTTTTCTCTGATGGGCTTTTAACTTAACACTTAATTCTTCGAATATGCCCCAAAAATTGCTGTCCTCGTTGCCATGTCCGATAAATAGAATATCCTTTGACGCAATCACATCAGTGAAGCGGTTCCATAGCAGGTTTTTCTGTTGACCACGAATGTTACTTGCATAGTCCTTTCTAGAAATGACAACATCATTTAGATTATTAACATCTCCATGAAGTTTATAGACTTTTGTGATGCCTTTCATTTGGGCAGAAAAGGCATTTTCGGATCCAATGACATGGCACCTTTTTGCCATACTGTCTTCGATAAGAGTATCATAGTTGGTTGTAAAAATATGCTCGAAGTGGGGAATCCTAGCTAAGAGATCATGAGTATGTGTATCTAAGGGAGTTTTTTTGTAAATAGATACAAGAATGGAGTTAAGTTCTGATCTATCATCATTTGCGTACCGGATAAGAATTTCTGAAATGTCCTCAAGGCTTTTATCTTCAAGGCTTTTTTGCTCCCACTCCTCCCGACAATAGGATTGAGCCTTTTTACAAATTAGTGCGGTTAGCTCTTTTACACCAAGATAGCCAGCGTACAATGACATACCCGAACCAATAACTAAGGCCACTTCTTCCTTCCTAATTGCTTCAATCAGATCATCCAATTCCATAAGCGAAAATAGTGATTAAGAAAATATGAAGTTTCCGTTTTTCTCAACATTATCAGAGAAACAATTTTGTGAGCAATACTATAATCATAAGCGATTGAACACAAGATGGAGTATATTATTTGATGATTGATAAAGAAGTACCTTACCGGTACCTAAGCCCATGGTTTCCGGAATCAAAAGGAAACCGTATTGAAATACACCAACGTTCAGCAAATTTCGAAAACAACAGTCCATATGCCCTGGATGAACTCAATTTGACAATAAACCCGCTCTGGCACGCCTACCTGGTTGAACATGCCGGTATTTTAAAAGCATTCTGCTACTGGCACCTGAGCCTATACTTACAAAAACACAATCCCAACGTTCCGGATATCCCAAATAAACTGATCAAACCCGCACGCAGAAACAGCCTGTTAAACCAGCGTAAATTTTGGGACATGGTTTTAGACCATACCGGGCCGCTGGATTGTATATACACGCATAAAAAACTGTTACAAGGCAACTTCGCCGTTGAACATTTCATTCCCTACGCCTTTGTTTCGCATGATCTGATCTGGAACCTCATCCCGGCCGATCCATCATTCAACAGCCGGAAGAATGACAGGCTGCCGAGGATTGAAGATTACTTTGATGGGTTTTATAACCTACAGAAAACAGCAATTACCGTTATGGCTGAAAACTATCCGAAAGAACCCATAATGGATGAATACCTGAGTATATTTGCTAATGCCGATGCCCACCGATTGCCTGAAACGGATTTAAGAGGAAGGTTTTTAGAGAATATCCAGCCGCTTCTTACCATCGCGAACAATAATGGTTTTGAATATATGATGAAATAACTATATGATATGCAGAGGTAAGTTTTTATCTTCCTGGTTTATCAGGTTCAGGTTTATCTAAAAAACTCTTCCAGCCTGTTTTCCCGCTGCAGCTTTTATTTACCGAGACCGCTAGCACTATATTGACTGTTCACTGGGCTACCGGACATTGGCCACAGCTGCCTTTTTGTACGATGCATTTGCCGATCATACAAAACCGTAATGTTGCCATATTGATACGGTTAATTTAAGATCTGGTGAGCTGTTCTAAGAGGGCGGTGATTTTAAATAATAAGATATCAGGGTATTTTCGATGGATACGGGAAACCGTAAATTTTATCTTTCAAGTCCAATTACTTTAGCATCATAAAAATCATATCATTCTCGCTTCTCACAAAAGAGATAGTTAGAAAAAAGATGATACCGACGTGCTATATAATAAACTAAACAATAAAACCCAAAATTTAACCCCATGAACAGAAAAATTTTGTTACTTCTACTTAGCGTTTTGTTAATGACTTCTGCTTTTGCCCAAAGAAGAACTACAAGTGTAAAAGGCTATTACAGAAAAAATGGCACTTATGTTAGCCCACACACACGCAGCTATACAGCTGGTACAAGCACACAATATAGTTCCACCGGCGGTGCTACCGCAGATGATGATAAAATCGCATCGACCACTTTGAAGTTCTCTAACAGCAGCGAAACGAATTTAGGTTCAGATAATATCATCATTGCCAAATATAAAGGACAAAAAATAGCATTAACCAAACTGAAATTTATTAATGAGGAAGCCACTGATGATACCCTTATTTCGAAGGATAGGAATCCAGGATCAGGTATCGTTTTCTATGTTTCGGTACTGCGTTATAAAGACAAGACTTTAGATGTCTGCCCTATTCCACGAGGTTATAGTGACTGGTCTTTTGAAAAAGTAGACCATAAATTTGACAAAAAACTCCTTAGTACAGAAGATGCCCTAGATCTTATTTCTAATTATGGTTGGCGCATTTATAACGACCAGATCAGTAAAGACTTTTCATATAGTTATAACGACAAGGGTTTTCCACCATATCTTACTAAAACCATTGAAGCCATTAAGGTAGAATAAGCAACAATGGGTTATTTTACGCTAAACTTGCCAATTATAATAAAATAGTCAACCTAATATAAACACCCTCATTTATGCTGTCTTTCAAAACAAACTTTAACCAGAATGTCAATTTGGATTAAACCCAAATTGACATCAGGAAACTAAAATTCAGCAGCTCTTACATTGGTTTATATATTCACAGTATTCAATTACTCCTTTTGCCATGACAGCGATTAAACCTACCATGTATTTGATTAAGGAAAGCATAAAAGATCCAAAGCAAATATTTAAAAAAAAGTCTGGTTTAAAATCAGAAGAAAAAGATGGCATCACCTTATTCTATAAAAATAGCCATCCCATTACCCCCGATTGGGCACATCTGCTCGCATCTCATTTTACAATAAGTACAAATCCTTTCAAGAACTCTTCATCCTACGCCGTGTTGGTGCTAGAAGTAGAAAAAAGATTGCTGGCTATACCACTTGGATACGGATTGCATTTAATAGATCTGACAAAGACTGAATATAATTTTGGATTAAAGACGGCACTAAACTGTATTCCAAAGGAGGAAATAAGGCAGGTGGACACTACTACTCCAGAAATTAACTCTCAGAAAACTAAAAAACAAGCGGTACTTGGATCGACTCCGGAACAATTCGGCATCAACAAGCAAAAAGATATTCTCCGTGGCATTGTGGGCAAATTGTCAAAAGATCATGAACTAGGTGAAGCATTAGATGGCAAGGACAGCTTAAAGGTTGGAAAAAGCATAGAGGGGTTTGGCAAACTGAAATCTTTATGCAAAAAAGTCCTAACTCACTTTGCCTCTAACCACTACAAAACCGATTATGCCTGGATTGACAATATTGCTATGGTTCGCGATAACTCACTTGTTGAAAAACTGACCAAACAGCTTGCAAAAACCTTAAAGTCGGCAAAATTTGAGGACATGTTTTTCTCCCCACCTATTTATTACGAAACAATCTTCGACTGTAACGGCTTTGTATTTTCCACTGGAGATAGATCAAGACTTAGCAATAAAGAAGCACTTGCCATGCCTGAAATGTTGGATTGGAAAAAAAGCGTTGGTTCAGAAATTAAGGGAATGTCTTTTGAAAATATCGATAAGTTCAAGGTAAATATCCTTAGTGACAAAGACATAAAGACCATGGATTGGCCGCTTCAACGTTGCCTATCCTGGGAGACTGAAATCAACGGAATGAAGTATATCCTATCTGAAGGATCTTGGTATGAGGTCGCGCCTTCTTTCTTTAAAGAAATAGAGGATTTTTACCAGGGTAGAATCCTTGATCCACATGACTTTCCACTTCCATCGAAGAGCAAAATCAAGGAAAGTGATTATAATGAAGAAATATGTACCTCAAAAAGTAAAGACAGGTTTCTATTCGACCTGGGAAATCCAAAATCTAAGGCACTCAGCTTAGGCAAGGATAAAAATGAAATTTGCGACGTATTCGATATTGAAGCCAAAACTTTCATTCATGTTAAGATGGGAAAAACTTCCCCTTCTCTGAGCCATCTCTTCAGACAGGGCTCCTTCAGCGGCCAGGCACTTAAAAAGAGTGAAACATACCGAAAGGAATTGGATAGGTATCTTACTGCATATGGTTGTGCCCCGAACCTGATCACTGAACCTTACCTTCCATCTGATTATAAGATCATATTTGGAATAGTGCTTGGTAAAAAGCAAACAAAGAACATCCCATTTTTCAGCAAGGTATCATTTAAAAACGTTGCAGAAAATGATTTAGAAATATTAGGCTATGATTGCAAATTAACCTATATCGTACTGCCATAAAGTGGGATACTGTAAACAGAACGAAACCAATTTTTTTTCACGGTAATTTCCAACTGTGAAAAAATCGGTTCGCTTGAATACTTTTTAAAATGCCAGGTCATGTCCTGTTTTAATCATTTTCCCCGTTCAATTAAAAACCTGGCATTAACGTGGTGAAACCGTTGGTTACCATGGTGAAATGGACATTAAGCACCTAAATAAGTGCAACCACGAATCAGCCTGCTATCAGTATAGTTTTCAAATTGATCCATAATGTGTAATTAAATTCGTGGTGGTTACGGTGGGTGAAAACCAATATCAGTTTTAGGACTGATAACGGGATGGGAGAAAACAATCAATATCTATGTAAAGACTAAGGATGATTTGCCACGTCTCGTCCTGAAATTACTTATCTTTTTTGAAGATTATAGGCGTCAAAAACTGCGGTACCACATCAATACAAAAGATATTTACCATCTTCGAACAAACTAATTCCGGAATTATGGCCATAAGGGCCGGCATACGTCTTATAACGATCATCTATCAAATTTGGTTATTGTTGTGCTGATGTTGAAGCAATATAAAAGAGTGTGATTAGGATTATTATCGTTGCTTTGACCATGAGCATCATGGTTTATTGAAGTAACAATTCGACACTTCATTACTTCGGAATCCATGCCGTTTCTGATCATCCAAATTATCCTGCCACATTAATAGAAATGGCTAATGTCATGATGCTTATAAAATTATAATAAGACTTGGTTGACTTAAGTCCGGGGTACTTTTTTTTTGACCTATGCTGGCTACAAGCTAATTCTTTTGCAGTTTATAGGTTTTAACTTCACCAGTGATTTTATTTAGTAAATCACTGGTTAGTATAAATTTATTATTACTTTTTGTAATGGTAAATTTGGAATCTTTTTGATTTTTTTCATGTAAAATGATTTTGTTTAGGCCGCTATTTAAAACCAGTAATTGTTTATTTAAGACCTCATTATAGCCCTCTAATTGAAATGTTGCGTTGTTGCCTTTGATCGTGATCACAATCATTGCATAGGCACGTGGATCTGCAGACTCTTCCCTGATCCGAAGAAAATTGCATTTATATTTGCCTTCCCAAATTTTGTTTATTTTGTTATTATCTAAATCAAATTCCCATTTTTTTAAAATTTCATCTTTTTTTATAAATAAAACTGAATACCCATTTGTAGTATTTAATATTTTAACCCTATGATTTTCAGTTTTGTAGTGAGTAAATACAAACAAGTCCAAAATTTTATACAACCCCTTATCTTCATTTGAAACTAGCTTTTCTATACTGAACGAATAACGTTCTATATCATTTTTTTTATAAATCGAATATGTTAAGCTATCCTTATCATTGATTTTTTTGGAGGTTATAAAAGTATAAGTGTTGAGCTCGTCGCCTGCATAAAATTCTTTTCCAATATAGAGCTCATCTTTGCTATTTATATTGCTAGTTGTCACATTTGAGGTGATTTCCCTGGATTTTGTTTTCTTTACGTTTTGTGCTTTACTTGTGTTGATGATAAAGATTACAAAAATCAACGTCAGTTTCAATATAGTTTTCATGCCTATTCTGCTTTTTTAGGATTCAATTTAGACAACACTTTCCCACAGCGTGTTTTTTGGAATATCAATATTTACTTTCCTTTTTTTAATAACTAGTCAAAGTTTTTTGCTGTCATAATATTTCAAACGCTCTTTCCTTCCCTATAATAATTTCAACCTCTGTCAATTCTCTATTTTAGCTTCAAAAGTAAATATTCTGACTAAAGTTTTTGGAAGATACCATTTTGTTTACATTTGGAGCGTAAGCTTTATACGCAGACTGTATGATTCGTTCTGAGTAGCAGTTCAATTTGTTTGGTTAGTAATGTATAATGCCCCAAGTAAGTGGATGAGCATTAGGTTGATGATCCTTCTTTCCGTATTGCTTATAAAACGATCGGCAATTTCAGAAAAAATAATGTTTTACCACCACCTGTAGGCAACTGGTAGAGCAAGCGTAGCTGATTTGCCCCGGTCTGCATTTTTTCAAACAGGGTTTCGATCGCATACTGCTGATAGGGATATAATTTTTTGCTGGCCCATGCGCAGCCGTGGGGAATAAAATCTGCATGGTGTTACAATCACTAAAACTGGCTGAAAGTTTTAAGGCAGCGAGGGAACATCAAAATCTTTATAAACAGTATTTCGAGTTTACCTTCAAAGTGAAAGATTACAGTAGGGAATAAAACAAGAAAGCGGGAAAAACCAAAGGCTCTTCCCGCTCATCTAAATTAACGCTCTCAAAATATAAACGCCATTGCCGGCAATTTGTTTTGTGCGATTAAAAAAAACCAAACTAATCTATCTCCATCCAAGTCCCGGTGCAACGTGCTCCAGAATGGCAGATAACACATGGATATTGTAATCTACACCCAGGGTATTTGGAATGGTGAGTAGTACCGTATCCGCTTCCTGTATCGCCTCGTCGGCAGCCAGTTCCTTTATCAGCTGATCGGGTTCAGCGGCATATCCCCGCCCGAAAACCGCCCTTTGGGTTGGCTCGATATAGCCAAAACTATCCGTCCCTTTCCCCTGCTGCCCGAAATAATACCTGTCCTGATCGTTCATCAGCGCAAATATTGAACGGCTGACAGAAACCCTTGGTTCGCGATTATGTCCCGCTTTTTTCCAGGCTTCTCTGTACAGCCTGATCTGCTCGGCCTGCTGGATACTGAAGGGCTTGCCATTTTCATCAAACTTCAAGGTAGAACTCTGCAGGTACATTCCGTTTTCTGCCGCCCAAACGGCAGTGGCATTGGAAGCGGCTCCCCACCAGATGCGCTCGCGAAGCCCCTCCGAATATGGTTCCAGCCTTAGCAGTCCCGGAGGATTGGGAAACATTGGATTCGGATTGGGCCTTGCAAAACCTTCACCTTTCAGTCTTTCCAAAAACTCCAAAGCCTTTTGCCTTCCCATATCAGCATCGTTCTCCCCATCCTTTGGTGCAAAACCGAAATACCGCCAGCCTTCGATTACCTGTTCGGGCGAACCCCTGCTGATGCCCAGTTGTAACCTGCCACCAGAGATGAGGTCGGCCGCACCAGCATCCTCAACCATATATAAAGGGTTTTCATATCGCATATCGATAACGCCCGTTCCGATTTCGATCTTGGAAGTCTTTGCGCCTATTGCCGAAAGCAGCGGAAAGGGTGATGCCAATTGCCTTGCAAAATGGTGTACCCTGAAATATGCTCCGTCAAGGCCAATCTCTTCGGCCGCAACAGCAAGGTCGATGGATTGCAACAAAGTATCACTAGCGGTACGCGCCTGATATGAGGGATGTTCCGACCAATGCCCGAACGATAAAAATCCAATTTTCTTCATTTCATTAATTGCTAAATCCAAAGTTACTATTACTCCTATGGCGCAAAGGTCATCGTGTAGTCATAACCGCTAATGCCCTTCAGCAAACAATAGCCCGGGCTAATTGTTCCAAAATCAGTCATGTCAAGAAGGAAACAGATACGGTCAAAAGAGCAGTTTGCTGCTGCGCTCGAACTGGAAAGAGCGGGCGATAATTCTGCCGCATTAAAACTCTACCGGAAATCTGCAATAACAGATCCTGCCAATTCCCACGCGTGGAACAGGCAGATGGTGCTTTTGCGCAAAACTAAATCAAAAGAAGATGAGGTCAGGCTCATCAAACTGGCCATAGCCGAATACCGGAAATCGCACGAAACCAAACAACAGGATTGGCTAAAAGAAAACCAGGCCAAGGCAGACAGCACCCGGGAACTGGCCCATGTACTCGGTCTTTTGGAACCAACAGGCCTTCCAAAAAGCGACGACACCATCATCGGGAAATGGCAGACCAGGCTGTACCTGCTTGAATACCGCATCAAAAATGCACGGAAGAAGAAAACCTCGTCAAAAAAGCCTGTAAGCAAATCGCCAAAAAGTGCATCTCCTGCACCTACAAAAGCTTAAGCAAAACGCCGCTGCTAAAGCCAAGCCAGCAAAAAAGCAATAAGGTCATTCCAATCTGAACAGGTCCTTATTACCCTTCACCAGCGATGCACTGAACCTGATTTTTAACCGCTCAAATTCTCCGGGCATCGTAAACACACCCATTCCGGGCAGATATTTACACTTACTGCAGCCCCTGACATAACTGCGCAGTAGACATTTACGCTGGCCATTCCGGTCGCTCGCTGCCCCCTTACGTCATCCTTTTGAAACGAAAGATACAGCAAATGGCCCGGTCCGATGGGAACAGCCAGAAAACAACGGTTATAAAAATGCCTGTCAAAACTTAAAATCAATTTCCAGACCATCCCCATTCACATCCTATAATCAAAACTTTAGCCAAAGCGCGTGAGCGGTTGCAGCGGCATCCTCCCGCAGGGAGATACAGCGGAAAACGCGACCCTCCAGGGGCACGCCCAGAAAAAGAGTTAATCAATAATTCCAGAAAACTAAAAAACAACATTACCCGCAGAAACCAAGCCATCTCCATACGCACAATTTATCTCCTATCCTCAATGTTAAAGCCCAAGTTATAAACAAAAAACATAACACTTAACCAAAACACCAACAGCACATTAGCCCAAGTTGTAAGCAATCTCTCCACATTACTTGACTTTGCTAATATTTTTAGTAATTTTGATCTGTAAAGCAACAGGGTTATGATTAGAGAACTAGAGATACCAAAAAATAATGTGCTGGATACACTGGACAACCCAGGCCGTGTTTCAGGTTTTATATCTCCTGCAGAGGACTACAAGCAAAGAAGATTACATATCGCACAAAGGATTGTTGGCGATCCCACCAACACCTATTACTTCGAGGCTGATGACGACCACATGCGCTACTTTGGGATTATGAAAGGGAGCATCATTGTAGTTGATAAATCCATCAAGGTAAGCTCAGGCATGCTGATCGTGTGCTGCGTGGAAGACGAATGGCTCACCCGCAAACTGTTTACAAACGGAGACAATACCTACCTGTGCATCAATGATGGTATGGAGGCCTGCATGAATATCACCGGTAAAAACATCACCGTATTTGGAGCGGTTACCTGGACTTGCCTACCCCATTCAAAGCAGAATAATGTTCGCACTGGCAGACTGTAATAACTTTTATGCAAGCTGCCACCGGTTGTTCGAACCCCAATATAATGGCGTTCCTGTAATTGTACTGAGCAACAACGATGGCTGTGTGATCGCCCGTAGCAACGAGGCGAAAGCCTGTGGCATTGCCATGGGCGCACCATTCTTTAAAATCAGGGACGAAATCAAAAAGCACAACATCGCCGTATTCAGCAGCCACTATACCCTATATGGCGATATTAGTGCAAGGGTAATGACCAACCTGGCCAGGTTTACCCCCGAAGTTGAAGTGTACAGCATCGACGAATGTTTTTTAGGCTTAAGCGGATTTGAAAACCTGAAAGAATACGGCAAAACGATCAGAGAGACCGTTATCAACAACACAGGCATCCCGATCAGCATAGGCATCGCACCAACCAAGGTGCTGGCAAAGGTTGCAAACAAAACCTCAAAGAAACACAACGGCGTAATGGTACTGGAAACCCAGCAGCAAATCAGTGATGCACTATCAGAATATCCGGTTGAAGATTTATGGGGGATTGGCAGACAGTTTGCACATAAGCTTATTAAAGATGGCGTTGAAACCGCTGCACAGTTTAGGGCTTTACCCGTTGACTGGGTGCAAACACACATGACAATTGTTGGCGTCAGGATGTGGCGGGAGCTCTGGGGCGAGAGCTGCATCCCATTAAAAACAATACTTGATCCCAAAAAAGGAATGTGTACCAGCAGGGCATTTGGCAAGCTTACAGGCGATTATCATGAACTAAAGGAAGCCACATCCAATTACGCCGCAAGGCTCGCGGGCAAGCTCCGCAGGGAGAAATTATGCACAACCGTTTTATCGGTTAAACTGTTAACAAACAAGTTCATTGCAGATGAACTGCAAGCTTATCCTTCGATCACTATACCTCTGGAACACCCAGTAAATAACACTGTTGATCTGATAAACACAGCACTTTGGGGACTGAAGAAAATTTACCTGAGGGGCTACCAGTATCAAAAGGTCGAGGTAAACGCAACAGGGCTGATACCAGAAAGTGAAGTCCAGCTCAACATCTTTAGTGCGTTCAAGGGTAAAAAGTATGATCAGGTTTCCAGGGTGCTGGATCAACTCAACTTACATTACGGGGCAGGAACCCTGCGAATGGCCGGCGAGGGCAAAAACCAAAAGTGGTCAATGAAGCGCGAGTTCTTGCGTCCGCATTACACCACAAACTGGAACGATATTATTAAAGTAAAATGAAAGAACTACTAGCACTTATTAAAAGCTATTTACTAAAGGAAGCTTCTAGATTAAACCAAATTAACGATCAGACAAGACCCAGGAAAAGGAAGAAGTAAAACCAACTGGTAACCAAGCTTGTTATAGCTTTTAAAAACCAATATGTGCGCCAGATATACATTAACTGCCGAGGAAAAAGAAATACTTAAAACCCACCCACACCAGATCCAGGGAGAGTGGGCACCTAATTACAACCTCGCCATTACACAAAAGGGACTAGTTATCACCGCAGATGAACCAGACATCATCCAGCAGATGTCATTTGGAATCGTACCCTACTTTGCTGAGAGTTTAAAACTCACCCGGGACACCTGGAACATTAAAAGTGAAACGGCAATGGAAAGCAAATTGTGGCGACCACTGCTCATTAATCATAAAACCTGTTTAGTGATGGCTGATGGTTTTTATGAATGGAAAAAAGATGCTAAGGGTGAACAGCAACCCTACCGCTTCACCGTTAAAGACAGAAAGCTGTTTTGCTTTGCAGGTCTGTGGTCCCAATGGGTCGATCCCGAAACAAAAGAGAAGTTCCGTACCTACGGGATATTGACTACCGAGGCAAATTCATTAGTGGCAGAAATACACGATAAAAAGCGTATGCCAGTGATCCTGACTAAAGCCGAAGAAGAAATCTGGTTGAGCAAAACGCTACCGCTCGATACCAAAATGACGGTGCTGGATACCTTTCCCCAGGAACTGATGAAGCGGGTTAAGGTGGGCAAACGTGTAAATGCTGTTTCCACTTTGAAGAAGCCGAACAATGACTCAGACTTGTTACTTCCTTTAAACACTGATGATGATGTTTAAGTTATATTTAAAATGCACAATTTTTATCATACCTGTTTAATTAACCCCTTGGAATCTGGGAAGACTGTATATTTGGCTTAGTCTTTACGATTCCATCAAGACAGGATGGTAAAAAGCGGGTTGTACATTTTGGAATGAGAACTGGTTCACACCTTTAGGTTCTTCCTCGGTTTTGGTAGCCAATCCGATGCTAATATTAATCTTTTCCTGAGTAAATCGGAGTTTGCTTTTCCATACATTTGACATTTAATAGTCTTCAGTTTGTTAACATTGTCTTAGACGGGATCATTGCTCCAGTTCAGATTGATAGCATTTTCAATATACTGAGGTCATACAACAATCCTGTGGCGAAACTCTTCAACTCTGAAATAACCGAACGATTAGCTTCAGTAATGCACGCATTCAATTCAATGCCTGCGTTGTTTTCAAACAATCCTCGGAATTTTTTCACAATGACATAGTACGTTTTAATTCAGTTGATAATTGGTATCATGTAATCGCGGCTAACTGATGTCGCAGGTTGAATTTTGTGGCTGTTGGTCTTTTCTGTACCGGATGGATCTTGTATTGTGTCAGGGTGTTTTGAATATTTTATTGTTTGGTTAAAAAAATATATTTTAGCCTATCTTATTTTCAATGCGCTTTCAATATGACTACACAAACTCACACACTGACCTGCCGTTGCAAGTTTAAATTTGAAATTACCGTTTTCTGTGAGGAAGGAAATATAGAAGATGAAGGATATAGTTGTTTCAACTGTGGGAAGGAACATTCTTTCAGGGCTTCGATGCCAATTCAGGGTAAAGATGTTCAGATATTGGAGGAAGGTATCCGCAGGCAGCCTGAAGACCTGGATCCATGTGAGGTTTACAGGGTGCTACGTGAAAAAGGCGCCGATTCGTTGCACCATGCCAATACCGCACTCACTTCCTATACTTTTATAAAAGAGAAAAAGCTGCTATCCAGAAAATATGTGGTGGATCATGGGTTGCAGCAGACTTCACAATATACTGATAAGTCCGATGACAAGTTTGGCATTTTCGATGATATCTTCATGGATGCGGTCGATATCCATCTGCAGGCGGGGAACAGGAACCAATACGGGCCTATACTTTTTAAGTTTCCACTGGAACTCCTAAATACCTATCCTTTAGTTTTCGTCAGGGTAACCAGGCAGAATCCAAGTGACTGGTCGGTAGGCCAAACGGTGGAGAAAAGATACTATATGTCCATTCATGATTTTGAAAAAGGCTATGCTTTAGGAAATTTCAGTTCAATGCTCATTTTTCCTTACATCAATGGTGAGCTGGATTTAATGGGCAACCTCAAAGAATTGGTGATTGATAGTCCGAAATTGCAATGGGGAGTTTCCGAGATGGCACTTGAGCAAGAATTCTTGGATGCGATCAAGGTGAAAAAAAGTATTGGTGAGCCCTCGAAAACCAAATTGCGGCTTCGGAAATGCAACGAAAAAACCTGTGGATGCACAAAAGCTTATAGGGATAACGATGTTATTGCCAGGAAAATGTTCGGAATAGAAAAATACAAATAGTCCTTCGGAAAAGAATTTATATTTCTCGAGTTGTCGTTTTACAGGGAAGACAGGGCACTGCATATAGCAGTGCCCTATTTTTTTATTTTTTGAGTGGTCTAACGTGTTTGTAGGTATTTAAAAGCAGACCGGAGGAGTGGATTTGGAGCCAACAAAATAAGTTCGTATTTGCGGCGATCCAAAATTACATACAATCGCGATTTATACAAAATTTTCTAATTTATGCCCCTAGGATGTCTTGAGTTAACCAAAGAACTATATAAGCCGAAAACATGGCCAGGACAGATGAAAACCAGTGTCCGTTAGGTGATCCCCAAATAACCGCGGTAACCCAGATGGGCTACCAGCGTTTTTTCTTTACCTGAGACATTTAACTTACACGTCGCATTTAAATCCTGGTATAAATCAAAGTGCTAATTTCCTTTTTTCTTTGCCTCTGCTTCCTGAAGTTCTTTCTGTCTGATTAATAGTTCCAATCGCTGATTTTCTAGTTTAAGCTTCTCAATCTCGTCAGCGAGTGAGGTATCTTTATAAAGTTCCGCTTTTTTCTTATCTGCTTCATCCTGCTTTTTCTCTTGGTCAGCCTTTTCTTTTAAGGAAGCCGCTTTCCAGGCCTTTATTTCTGTGCTCAGAGACTCAAGGCCACTGACCGTATTATCAATCGCCGCCTTAGTAGTAGATTCTTTTATCCACGCATACCTAGTGAGTGAGCCGCTTGTGGAGCTAAAAGACAGTTGTAGATTTTTTCTGCCTTTTAATATGGGGATATCAGCCTGCACTAAGGTGCCGGATTGGGGAACTAATACGATTTCATCCACTACCTCTCTTTCCATTATGAACTGATCACCAGCTAAAACAACTTTCAATTGATATTCCGCCGGAACCATATAGCTGACAAATAAACTTTTTGTTGCCTTTAAGGGACTTTTCCTTGAATCATTTTCCGAAACCACCTTTTTAGTGAAGGTATACTTTACTGATGCGTTTGGGGTAACCAGATCTGTTTTATATTTATCGGAAAGAGCTGGTTTAATTTCGCCAGAAACTGTAGATCCATCGTCACTGAGGTAGATTGTTTTTTTAACAGTAACTGACTGTTCAGTAACTTCAGGTGCGGGCACCTCACTCTTTTTTTGTTCGCCGGTAAAACCGTAGCTAAATCCTGTCAGAAGTTTTACCCCTGTTGTTAACAGTCCGATTCCACCTTTGATCAAATCAGCAGTTACCGGCTCTTGTTTTCCATTTATTGAAGCAAGTGTACCGGAGCCATTGGTATCGTATCCGATTTCAAAATTAAAACTTCTGCCACCTTTACCTAGATCTGAGAGGTCTAGTTCATGATACTTGTCCGGATATAGTTTGGACTCCACCAAAATATCGCCGTCAACCTTCACAAGTGTAACCGCATTATCCACGCTACCATCTTTTTTAAAGATCTTTTTATAGGTGATTTTAAACGGCACACTGATAGTGAACACTTTTTTTGGGATGAAATACCCAACCTTTTGTTGGGCATAATTTGCACCTGTAGGTAACAGGAACAAAAAGAGCATTAATTTTTTGTACATGATATTCCTTTTTTCTCTAAATTTAAATAAATATAATGACTTATGCTAAAGATATTTACGCTCTCAATTCTGGTTTTTTTGATCTTTCTTTACAGAGATGAAGAGACCTATATTTGTGGTTATGCCTCAGCTGTAACTTTGTCTTCGGCACTTCCGGCCACTAGTCCTAATACAAATGTCCAGGCCACCATCGAGAATTTTTATTACAAGTTTGGAAAGCGGTACATAGGAACAAACCCGAATTCCATTGATATAAAAGAAGGGATAATTGATGGCGAAGGGCTCAGATATGCTGCTGCCGGATATGTAAAGCTTGAAGGTGGAGAAATTCGACGATATATTAGTTATGACCCAAAGATGTTCACCGATGCTTTTATAAAGGCTGAAAATGGATGGCTTTATAGGTCTATAATACTTCACGAGATCGGACATCACCTGTCTGCTGATAACCTGCGTAAGGAAAAGACAGCCATAGCCGAGCGATATGCGGATGAATTTTCGGGATTGCAGATGGCCAATGCAGGAGTATCATTAGACGTTGCGATAAAGGCTGTGAGTACGCTAACTGATCTCAACCCTGGAGGTGGATATCCTAGCAGGAAAGAAAGAATTGATTTCGTTACCACTGGATGGAGGAATGGACAGGAAGACACAAAAGAATATATGTATACCGCTTTTGCCAAGACTAAAATAAAAAGTCCAGGGAATGGAATGTTTGGCAATGCAATAAAGGATTTTAAAAACATCAGTATGGCTGTCGAAAACAGTGCGCTGGAAACAATCAAATATCATAACAAGAATGATAAGTCGGTCAATCTCCAGACCGCTGGAAGTCTGGCCCACAGCTTTTCTATCGATAATGATTACCTCTATTACAAATCTGGGGACCAACTCACTCAGGTTGGACGGGTCGCCCCAAGTAATTCACCTGCATTCAAATTAATGATTATTGACAAATTCTTCAATTTTATGTATGTCAATGAAAAGAATCAATTGGTCGTTTTTGATTACCTTGAGCTTAATAAGGACAAAAGCGATAAATTCCTAATCGTTGGAACTATTTCGACAAATTAGTTAGACGGAGCTTTAGGTGTATATTTCAACTAAACTGGTTCTTCCCCAATTTTGGTCGTCAATCCGGTGTTAATACTAATCTTTTCCTGAGTAAATCGAAGCTTGCTCTTCCATATATTTGACGCTTAATAGTCTTCAATGGTTGCATATCGAGTAGATAGGGATTTGATCAAAATTGGAAACAGACCTGATGCATTATTGGCGTCAGTGAACAGCCTAACCCATCATCTCCTGATGAGGGACTATTTGCTATATAGCGATCGCAATGTACTAAGAACTCTTGGTTCGGATCACTATAATCCCTGGCCTTATGGGAGGTAAACCAACAATAATGGCATACCGTTTTACGGTAGACATACCAAATCTATTGACCCCTTATCGCCAATATGCTAACATACAGGTCACCAAAACTTTACAACAGTTTTATTTCCGAGCAGGTGGGGGCAATTTACTCTTCAGGGTAAAGATAAAACACGAAAGCAGATTATCATAAAGCATTAATCCTGTTACTTACGAAAAGAGCTGCGAATGCAGCTCTTTTTTATTGTTTGTAATTAATGATTCGGCATACCATAGTCGAAAAAAAATTACTTTCAGTTAAAAATTGGTAAGATGGGTCAAATAAATTGTTTTGTGCAGTCAACTGCGGAACCTGGCCTGACTGGGATATTTAATTCTGAAGTTGGTGGGCGACTTTGGCTGTCTAAACCTTGAATGATGGTCATCGTTGATCATCCCAAGAATTGAAGATATCCGTTCATACTCCTCGAGCTGCTTGCGATAGGGTGATGTCCTTTGCAAATGCGAAGACCAGTCTGTCCTTTTTTATCGGCACCGACGTGCAGCTCAGCCATACAATTGCCCCTTCCTTCATCAAATATCTATTCTCAAAGTTTAGTAATAAGCGGCCCTTCAATAGTGCTGTACACTTTTCAGCTGTCCTCTCTCTGTTCTCCGGATGTATAAAATCTTTTATTGGCGCAGCAAATAATTCCATTTCAGAATAGCCAAGTACTTTGCAAACTGCAGGGTTGATTTTCTTAAAATAGCCATCAAATCCCGCGATGCACAAAAGGTCGGGCACAACCTCAAAAAAATACTCCAGGTCAAATACCATCTGAGATTTTAACTTGACCATTCCATCTCTTGATTCATATCCTTACGCATTAACTGATTGTTGCTTGCTGACACCATTGAAATGCAAATTTTGCCCAAATTGTTTTTAATTCATCATTAACACATTGATTATGTCAATTTTGAGCACACATTGGGCAGTTTTGTGACTGTTCACTACCATGAAACCTAAAAAGTCAAGAACCAGGATGAGTATAATTACTGTTTGATCGGGCAAGAGTGATGGAAAATCTACGGCAGGCCATTTAAAATATATTAAGCAAAACTGTAATTGATCAAGAAATTCCCGATATTTATAAAAGGTTCGGGGCATGAATTTATCTGCATGCGGGCAAAGGATGTTTTTACAATATCCTTCCAATTTAATATTTTTAAAAAAATGAGTTTACCAATGCGTATCACCTTTGAAGGTGAAGACTATACTTACATGATCCTGACCAAAATGATCAATAAAGAGACCAATGAGATCAGGATCAGCTTAAACGGCGAAGAACTGACCCTATCCCGCAATGCACGCGGAGAATGGGATGCGGTGGAGAGGACGGTCAGCGACCGGCATGGCCTGCTGATGTCAATAGCCAGAAACGTCGCACTGCGCTACAGACTTTAGTATTTGCCGGCACTGAAGATCAATCTAAAAAAACGACATCATGAATCCAGAAGAAAACCTGGCAGCCAACCCCGCTGCACCAATCTTTAAAGGACACTTAGAGATCCGGTTACCCAATCCAATGTAAAAAGTTATAACGGAAGCTCCTGCAATCGCTCTGGAAAAATAGTCGCTATTGTTATTTTATACGTCAATAAAAAACCGGATTGCCTGGCAATCCGGTTCGATATCTTTGACGAGTATTTAAATTGGTGATTCTTTCAATCGGCATAATCTTTACAGTCTTTTTGATTTTAGGAATTACCTCCTGCATTTCCAGCGAGGTCGCCGCCCACGTCTTCTTCATCATCGGATTCCCCCGTTAAGCCGCGTTGCACTTCATTATCATCAACGTCTTTTTCCTCGTTGGGGCTAGTCTGCGACTGGCCATTGCCGTTTTCTTTTTCCTGGTTCTTTGGATCATTGTTTTCTTCCATGACATCTTCTTTATTATAAGAACATATTTTTTTGGCAATGGTTTTGGGCTGGGCGGTTTAATGAAACAGTTCCTGGCTTTGGGTATAGTAGGTGGTTCTACCTCCTATTTTATCCGAAAGGATTTCCTTCCCATTTGGGGCCTGCTTTAGTTTGAAGCTATGAATCAGCATAAAATCCCTAAGTTCGCCTACCAGTTCATCGCCGTTTTCTTTTTCGATCTTTTTTATGGCTGTTTTCAAAACATGTTGAATGCTTTTATGGAGCTGTTTGATATGTTCTTCAGGTATTTTACCCGAGATGGAAAAAGGGGAAATTCCCGCATGGTAGAGGATTTCATCACCATAAGAATTGCCGATCCCGCGGACTTTTTTCTGATCCATGAGCAAGCTTTTAATCAGGGTCTTTTTGCCATCAAGCAATTTTTTAAAAGTATTTAAATCCAGATCTAAAGCATCATTTACCAGACTGGGCGGTGGATACAGGGTGGGCGTGGCCTGTTTCTGCATATCGGTTACAGCAAAACCTTCGCCGCCTTTGAAATGGAATATCAGGATTGGATATTTCGGGGGATTATCCGCCAGGCTCACTAACTCTCCGCGGAGCATGAGGTGAAGCCCTAGCACCCTTTCCCCTTCAAAGTGGAACTGCAGGGTTTTACCTGAACGCTTCACTATTTTTAGTTTACGGGTTTCAAGAGACGATTTAAGCCTGGCTGCCGTAACGTTGAGTTTGTTTGAAACCTTTACCTCAACTTTTTCCAGCAATTTACCTGCGAACCTGCGGCTGAGGATTCTGGAAAACACTTCTAAATCTGGAAGCTCTGCCATAGGATCAGGTTTGCAGGTATTTTTTGATTTCTGAAATGCGATCACCCCGGATAGCGGCTGCTCCTTTTAGCGTATCGGGACTGACCTGAAACTGTTCTGCCCAGTATTTTAACTGTTCAGGGTCTTCTGTGTTGATGATTCCATCGTTTATGCCGAATTCTGCGGGTTCAATGCCATCGCTGTCGCTTTCGATTTCTTGCAAGTTATCCTGATCAGCGTTATCTTCGAAAAACTGTCTGGCGCATTTGAGGCCTGTTTCGATAGCGATTCCTTCTTCTACTCCCTCTTCGAGCAGGGCGTTGGCTATCTCTACAGCTTTTTCTTTTAAGTATTCGGGCTGGTTTTTATAGGATGGCGGGTAATCACCGTTATACCATGGCATAATAAGCTCCTTTCTGTGATAATTGATTTAGTTTACTCCGATGATTTTAAAATATTCATCATCTTTATTTTTGACGATCAGATCCAGATGCTCTTCAAAGTCGACCAGGTTCAAAACTTCGTCTTTTAGAAAGGTGGAAAACACTTCCAGACAGGTATTTGGATTGAGGGTGACTTCCAGTGTTTCGCTGGATTTCCATACAGTCTGTACAATATCTGGGTAAGCACCTTTGAGCAGTGTAGGAAATCCATTTCTCGAAAACACCTGGGAAAGTGAAGCGGCAATATCCCAAAGGTATTGCTCTAAGGCTTGATCTGCTGTTTTCCACTGCATGCCCCTATTCTGATCCTGCCACGTGGTGCCAAGAAAACTATCACCAAGGTTTATGCTATTACATTCGCCACGACTTTCAACAATGGCTTGTCTGATTCCATCATCGGTTGCTATATCAAAAATATATCTTTCCATATCCAGGTTTGCGGTAGGCTCCATATTGATAGAACAGCTTTTTTTGTATTTGGTTTTGAGGAGATTGGATAGTTGTTAGTAAGTTTGGTTTGACGGGTTTTCGATTCAGGACAATCAGTAAGAAACCTGGTTTTGAATCTTCCGGGTATTTCGTACCGTCATTATTTTGTCGGATCTGTAATACCATTTACACTGGAAGTGGTTAGGTAAATGCCTGTTTATAACATTTGTTAAGGAAACTCTAATCAATCAACAAGGCATTTCCCGAATGGAAAAATTCATCGCCGCTTAGCAGTGCGATTATAGGATTGCCTTTTGAAATCAGCCGGGACAAAAAACAATCGCATTGGAGGTGGTATATCTATCCCCAGATGCAGGGTTTGGGGTTTTCAGATACCACTAAACCCACGCGCATCGGCCACCGCAGCAGTCCTCAGACTGTTGAAGAAGAGCCCGTAATAGACACAGCTAAAACTTTTTTTCATCATGCACAATAAATAGCACAAAATTACGCTTATTTATATGAGAGCGTTAATTTAGATTAAACGGGAACCTGTCTTCTGATAGATTCCCGTTTTTCATTTATCCACCTCGCATCCCCTCTCGCAAACCATATACTAAGTTTAGCTACCCACACAGGTAATTGCGACAAACCTTGATGAAAAGGAGTAGCAGATACCTTTTGCGACGGGTAAGCCCAGCATGACCTTTAAATAAAAAGCTCAGCCAAAAAAATCCAGCTGAGCTTAAAATTACTAAGTATTCAAACTAAGGTCATACTTATTTTTTTGAACCTTTAGGGTTGCCCTCCACCGCCCATCGCGCCATATACCTGACCGGTTGAGTAACTGGCATCGTTTGCGGCGAGCTGAACATATATGGATCCAAGTTCAGCAGGCTGTCCCGGTCTGCCAAGCGGCGTTGCACTTCCAAATGATTTCAACTTTTCCATTGTAGCTCCACCACTTACCTGTAATGCTGTCCAGATCGGTCCCGGCGCTACACCGTTCACGCGAATTCCTTTTGGGGCTAGTTGTTTTGCCAGTGAACGCACGAAGCTAGTGGTTGCGGCTTTGGTCTGGGCGTAATCATATAATTCAGCCGAGGGATCATTTGCCTGCTCAGAGGTTGTACCGATAATTGATGAACCTGGTTTTAAATGCGGAAGAGCTGCTTTTATCAACCAAAACGGTGCATAAATATTGGTTTTCATTGTCCAGTCAAATTCTTCTGTGCTGATATCAAGTATGGATTCATGCGTTTGCTGCCTTGCCGCATTGCTGACCAATATATCCAATCCTCCTAACTGTTTTACCGCATCATCAATAAGTTTTTTACAGAATTCTTCATTGCGCAGGTCGCCAGGTATTGCAACTGCCTTTCTACCCGCTTTTTTGATCAGTTCAACCACTTCTCTTGCATCCGCTTCTTCCTCAGGCAGATAATTAATAGCTACATCGGCTCCTTCCCTGGCATAGGCTATTGCCGCAGCACGGCCCATCCCTGAATCACCTCCAGTGATCAGCGCCTTTCTTCCGGTCAATCTTCCCGATCCTTTATAACTTTGTTCACCGTGATCCGGTTTTGGGTCCATTTTGCTCGCCAATCCCGGCCAAGGCTGTTTCTGCTCCTTAAAAGGTGGACGTGGAAATTTCATTTTGGGATCTTCCAGGGGAGCTGAGTTAACAGATCCACCCGCTGTATTTCCCGAAGCATTGAACAAAGGCGCTGCCGCCACCGCCGCGATCCCCACACCGATTCCGCCCAGAGCTGTTCTCCGCCCGATTTTGTTGTTATTCTCGTTTTCCATGGTCATTTAGGTATATACTAGAGAGAACCCTGTTTCTGAGGCAATAGTTTTTATCTGTCTGTATATTTCGATGAAAGTGGTTCCTACGGTTACGGACGCTATTGGAATCGCAAAAATTTTAAAGCCCTAAACATAAGTTTAACGCGCTGCTGAAAATTTAGCTCAACAAGATGATCCAAAAATCAAAAAGGTTATGTAAAAGGCCCAAGCATCGACTTTCAGTTGAGCATTCATCGCTAATATTTCAAAGAAGGAGGTTAAAAATCCCTCCCCCTTCTGATACCATAGGCTTCCGACAGCTTGGTAAACACTAAAAAGTTGAAATGACGAGTTAAAAATTAAACCATTATTTCAATCGTAAAATCTTGAATTATTAAAATTCGTGCAACATTTTTATGTGAACGACCACTTTTTTATGTGAACTACTTGTACCGCTATGCGAAAGACTTCTAAAACAGCTACGTATTGCTAATTAAAAATACAATTATTATTTTAGCCATATACTCAGCCGAAACAATTTTGACATGGAACTAAAATGCGTAATCATCGATGATGAACAATATATACTAAACCAAATCGAGGAACTTGTATCATTGACGCCGGGAATCATCCATGAAAAAAGTTTTGATAATGCTTATGATGCCTTAACCTATTCACATAATCAAAAACATGTTGATATCGTCTTTTTAGATATTGAAATGCCGCAGATCAATGGCATTGAAGCCGCAAAACTGCTTAGGCCTTACTGCGATTTTTTGGTATTCGTTACAGGACATGTGGAATACGGAGCGGAAAGTTTTGAGATCGGAGTAGATGGTTATTTACTTAAACCGGTAAGCGAAGTTAAATTTATTCAACAGGTTCAGCGTCTCCTGGAAACAAAGTCAAATGAAGCATCCACTAAAAATCCAGATAACTTTTTACTGGTGAAGGGAGGCGCAAAACATAAATATCTCAGCATACCGCTCGCTAAGATCCTATACATTAAATCAATGTCCAACTATATACAGGTTTTCTTAACTGATGAAGAACACATAAGCTATCATACCTTGAAGCATGTAGAAGAAGCTATCCGGGATAGGACTGAATTTTTGAGAATTAACAGGTCTGAAATGATATCCTTTAACCACGTCAAGCAGGTTGATGGATATCAAATCTTAATGAATAACGGAAAAAAATTTACGGTAAGCAGAAGTTATAAGAATAAATTTGACGAATTTTTGCGCAGCCGTTTACCTGGTCCTGGTATCAGATAAGCTACACGCGATAATGTGTAAAAACCAATCTCACTGATCCTGTGTCGCCGAATCCGTAATAACAAGATAATTAATGATTTAATGCAAGTCTGAACTTTTGCGAGATGAGGTCAAATGGTTACAGTTTATCCACCAATGCACCAGTATTCAACTGCATTGCTATTTTTTTGTTTGTTACCTTTGGACATGCTTGGAGTTTTTGAAAATTATTTACGCTTAAGCAACTGAATATTGCATCAATTAAGCACCGATGGACGAAAAAGGCACTGGCAAGAAGGATTCGCACGGTACGCAATGGATACATGTCAGGAAGGCTCTAACTGAACTAACCAAAATTAACGAACATGTCCGTAAAACAGAGGTGAGATTTTGTTATCAAAAAAAAATGCGCAGATTTCAACATGCTAGGTCAAATCACCATTCCACGAAGGTTCGATTCCCTTTCGATCCGCCCACATAGTCATTCAGAAAAAGCATGTCATTCCTTTGGAAGTATACAGACATCAAGCGAAATGCTCTAAAAAGATCTTATAACATTGATGGGAACAGTTTCATTGCAAACAATTATTAGATCATTCCATTTATATTTGGTAAATAAAACCCATAGGGCAACCTTGCTTAAACCTAAACCGTACAGACCTCAAATGCACCATAGTTTACCATATCGGCATTATGTGAAACCCGTAGATTAAGCTTAAGTTTCTGGATAATTCCCTTTGCTGTTTCAATAGCAGCGTGGATATTGCCCACTCCCCTAACTTCAATCCCGGTAGGCATCACCTTGAACTTGTTAGGCTCAAACTTCTCAATGAATTTCTCGAGGTCTTTTGACATTGTATTAATTGTGCTCATAATAATTATATTTCCCTAACAATCCCATCTGCCAGTATTTTGTTTTATACCTTAAAAAAATTGGTACTCCTAAATGAAATAAAATTGTGTTAAAAATACTCAAAGGCTAAAACCTACTTAGTAAACCTCCAGGATCAAACCTCCAAGGTAGATCACCACCATTAAATTGATTAAGCAGGATCATCTACAGGACTCTCAAAATCTGCTTTGGTCTCTGAGCTACCGCTTTTATCTTCAGCCTTCTTTTTATCTTCTTTAATTGATTTAGGGGAACCAGAATGGAGATTTCGCTGAAGTTTCTCCGAAATATACACTCTTATATGGGTATACATTGCATTTTGTATGATACTCGATTTCAAAATCCATTAAAATACCTCTAGATTGCTCATAGGAATTGGATTTTTTAGATATAATCAATTTTTTCATAGACTGATTACACCTAAATTCCGGTTAGCAAAAAGGACAAGCTTAAAGCTTGTCCTTTCTTAATAATCATCTTAACCGAGGCAGCGTTGAACAGATAAGGGAATGATACCTGTCTATTTTTTATGCCCGTTATCTTCCCCTTTTTTTCAAATCAATCGTCCAAACCGATATGTCACTCAATTTAATATCTGAAGAGGTGCGGATCTTGAGCGTATCCCAGAAACTGTGTGAGAAAAATATATCGGTCATCACCGTCAATCCATTATCCGAAAAAAGCTCTACTGAGGCCTCATCGAAAATTATGCTAAATTTTAAATTTTTGGATTTTGAAATCCTTTGAGCAATGTGTTTTTTAGCAAATCCCTTTTCAAAGGATGTATCACCAGAACGCGTCCTGTCGATAAAAAAATTGTTGTTCTTTTCATCATACCCAATAATGAGCTGCTCTCCGTCACGGTTTTCAAAAACAATATCCACCTTTTCTGATTTTGCGAGACTTAGGTCGATTTTGAACTTTCCATTCAGGGGCTTAATATGAGAAGAGAGATCAAGCTCCTTACCAATAGAAACATTAGTTACTTTGTACACGGATTTTAACAGTGGAGAGATTTCCCTTACAGGCATTGAACGAAGATAATACTCGTTCCCGGCACTTTCAAGAGATAGTTCCCTGGCGATTGTGGTAGCACCCCGCCAGGTTTTGGTGGGCACCTGGTTGGCATACTGCCAGTTATTCATCCAGCCAAGAAAGATCTTCCGGTCGCCGGTGTTAGACCAGGTAACCCCAGCATAATCATCGGCACCGTAATCCACCCATTTTTGTTGAGTAGAATTGGGCACGAATTTATTACCATCAAAGCTTCCTGTAAAGTACTGGGTTGCAGAACCTCCGTTAGGGCCTCCGGGATTGATGCTGACTAAAAGTACCCAAACCGTTTTACCATTACTTTTTAGTGAAAATAGATCCGGGCATTCCCATACCCCACCATGGGCACCCAGGCTGGCCCCAAAATCACTTTCGCGTTTCCAGGCTTTGAGGTCTGGGGAGGAGTAGAAAGTAATTCTGTCCTTTGTAGCCAGGGTCATGATCCATTTTTTTCCCTGCTCGAACCACATCACCTTTGGATCCCTGAAATCGGTAATCCCGGGGTTTGGAAGCACAGGATTTCCCTTATATTTAGTCCAGGTTTCGCCCTCATCTTTACTGTAAGCTATACTCTGGTATTGATGCAAGCCGGTTTTGGCCTCTTCTATCTTTTGGTTATGGTGCGTAAATATTGCCACCATGGCGTTCTTCCCGAATCCTGCGGTATTGTCTTTATCGATTACGGCACTTCCCGAAAAAATTGTCCCCAAACTATCCGGATAGAGTGCTATAGGTTTTTCTTCCCAGGTAAATAAATCTCGGCTTGTAGCATGTCCCCAGTGCATAGGCCCCCAGGTTGTACCCCCGGGATGATACTGAAAGAAAAGATGGTAAACGCCATTATAATACACCATTCCGTTAGGATCATTCATCCAATGAGCCTTTGGTGAGAAATGGAAAGCCGGCCGGTATTTTTCGCCTCCTGCAGATTGAGCATTTGCACCAATAGAAAATAGACTGCAAAGTAAAAAGATAGCCGTTCTTATGAATTTGTTTTTCATGATTTGTTATTTAATTTTTAGCAAATGAGACTGTATCAAAAAAGCATGTTCTTGATTGATTAACAAAGTAATATTCAGAAAGTCGTCATGCTCAGCTTAACTGGGTATCTTAATGCGCTTAATATTTATTTTTTTACGCTTTAAGACTCCCACCTACGTGAGAATGACGAATATCCCAAATTTAATTCTTTAACAATTCTTAAATTTATCCTTTTGACACAGCCTCTTTTAAAATGCTACCATCCATTATTTTGCTTGTAAACGCCACTACTAAAGTTAATCTGATTTAATGGAATCGGGAAATATTCATCCCTTCCGGCCGTAAACCTGGCATCCGAGAGATGGGCAACCCTTGATTTTTCGACCGTAAAATAAGCGTTAATAGTCTGTGCAGCAATGCCCCACCTAACCAAATCAAAAAAGTGATAACCTTCTGTAGCAAACTCAAGTCTTCTTTCAAATCTTAGTGCCTGCCTTGCAAAATCCTGAGTCCAGTTGCAGTTTACCCCAGGTTGGTAAAGCTGAACGTTATAATTTGAAGTTGGGTTTCCTGCTGCATTTTTCAACTGGCCACGACTTAGGTTTGCCCGGTTTCTAACTTGGTTGATCAAAGGAACAGCTTCCAGTGGCCGTGCCAGTTCTATCAGCGCTTCTCCTTTCCATAACAGCACATCTGAGTAGCGGATGATCTCCCAGTTTTTAGAACTTCCGATAAATGGCGGGACTTTCTGAAAAGAAGCATCATCAGGAAGCACAGCTTCTTTCATGCTGGCAAATGCATCATAAATAGCGGGCGCCCTTGACCATGAGCGCTGGAATACAAATGTTGGCTTATATTTAAATGGTGCACCTGGTTTGGCCACGGTATGATCAAGCCTTGGATCGAATGAACTGCTCTGAAAGTCGAGAGAAGCCGCCGCATCTGTATTGTTGTAGGTAGAAAAAAGAGGCAAACCATCGGCTCCTGTTTTAAAAGCATTGATCAGATCATGGCTGGGCACATTAAAGCCGCAGCATCCATATTCCTGATTCATCGGATAGTTAAGCGCATGCCCATAATCCAGTCTACCCTTTGGCGTACCATCATCTTTTGAATACTGGATGGCAAAAACAGATTCAGGACCGTTATCAGAAGCAGCTAAAAAATTGTTGGCAAAATCTGCACTCAGGCTGAATTTCCCTGATGCGATGATCTCATCGCATAAAGTGTTTACCTCATTTAATTTCGAAGCATCAATACTACTTACTCCATTGCTTTCGCTTTGGGTATAGGCCTGATACAACAGCACTTTGGCCAGATATGCTTTCGCCGTATTTCTGTTTACCCTGCCCTTATCTGCCTGGTCTACCGGCAAGGCCGTAGCGGCCGCCCTGAAATCATCTGCAATCTTTGTCCAAAGGGCATCATTGCTCAATGCTCTGTTTGAAATCGTAGGGTAGTTTGCCTTTGGTGTATTCTCATCGATAAAGGGAACATATTTAAAAAGTATCTTGAGCAGAAAATAAAAATGACCTCTTAAAAAGCGAAGTTCTCCCTGACGCTGAACTTTGTTAGGATAATCACTGGCTGAGATGGCATCCACCCTTCTGAGCGCATCGTTCGCCCGTCCTATCCCTACATATAACCTGAACCACAGCTGATCGATAAGTCCGTTATCAGGTCTGTTAAGGGAAAATGTCTCGAACAGATGAAATTCCGACAAGTCGCCAGGGCCATCTCCTCCTTTATAGGTGTCTCCGCCACGAACGCTTCCATACGGCCACATGCTTGAATATGGAGAGGTATAGTGATCGTTTCCAAGTGCTGAATAAGCCGCAATGACCATTTTATCGATATTCTCCGGAGTATTCAGATCATCTCCTGAAACCACACCCTGTGCTGGCTCATCAAGGGCTTTTTCGCATGAGAAGAACAAAGTAGCAAAGAATGCGAATGTATATATTAATTTTTTCATTTTTTGATATATCTAATTTTACAATGTAATATTTACCCCAAGGGTACCCACAACTGGCACAGGAAATCCATAATTGGGAATCTCAGGATCAGTGCCGGTAAAAGATTTGCTCTTTATGGTAAACAGGTTGCTGCCCTGAACAAATATCCTGAAGTTCTGTATTTTCATATTGAGTGCCTTTTTAAGATTATAGCCAACCTGCAGGTTACGCAGCTTGAGATAAGTTCCGTTTTCAATAAAGTAAGTAGAGAACCTTCCTTCATTATTGCGGTCAACAAGCGTCAACGCTGGAATGGTAGAGCCGGGATTTGAAGGACTCCAGGCATCAAGTGTTCTGCTGCCCCAGTTCGTACCCGTCCAAAGTGAAGAAAAATCGGTATAGGTCTTAAAATCATTCACCACGTCCACATTGATGGCCTGAAGGAAAAAACTCATATCAAAATTCTTATAACTTAGGGATACATTAAGACCATAGGTAAATTTTGGGCTATTGTCGCCAATAAATTCCCTGTCCAGGTCATTAATCACCCCATCGTTGTTTAGATCCTTATATTTAATCCTGCCTAACCCTTTTCCAGGCTGGCTGGCATAAGCATCAACCTCTGCCTGTGAGGTGAAGAGGCCATCAGCAACATATCCGAAGTATGAATTTATGGGCCTACCGAGTACATTTTTATCCGTTCCATTGCCAGGATAGGAAGCCAGCACATCTTTAGGCAGATAAGTTACCTTGTTCCTGTAGAGCGAAAAATTACCTGTCAGGCTGAAGCTAAAATCATTACCAATTTTATCTTCATAGGTAAGAATGGCATCAAGCCCTTTGTTTTGAAGCGAAGCCCCATTGCTGTAACTGTTCCCTCCGTCTCCAAGTACAGCCAGGTAAGCCGGGCTGATTAGAATATCTGAGGTTTTCTTAATAAAATAATCAACAGAACCAGTAAGCTTATTGTTCCATAAACCAAAGTCCAAACCAAAATTCGACTCTCTTAGTGATTCCCATTTCAGGTTGTCGTTGCCCTGTTGGATAAGGGTAAAACCAGAGGGCAGCTGACCTGTACCTGCGCCTGTAACATCATATGCAGTTCCTTTATCAAAGTCCCAGGTAGGGTCTGTCCCGTAGATAGCAGAGTATAACGAGCGTGTAGCATTATTGGGAATCTCCTGGTTACCAGAGCGGCCCCAACCGTACCTGAGTTTTAGATCAGAAAACAGCCCCATATCCTTTATAAACTTTTCTTCACTCATTCTCCAACCTAGTGAGAAAGCAGGGAAAGTACCGTACCGGTTATCCTTACCAAAACGCGAAGAGCCATCTCTCCTTAAGGTAACAGAGGCGATATAACGGTCGTTGTAGCTGTAGTTGACCTTACCGAAATAAGACAATAGCCTGTTTCCGGCCCCGCTTCCCCCGTTGAGGGTGTTTGTGGTACCTGCGTTGAGGTAGGCGTAGTCGATATTTTCAAGCGCCAGCCCTTGTCTGCTTGCAGAAAACTCCTGACTGATGTTCTTGATGTATTCCTGACCTGCGAGTATCTCCAGGTTATGTTTATCCTTGGTGATCTTATAGTTAAGGGTATTCTGCCAGATGATATTGCCCTGATAGGTTTGAGAATTGCTAACCTGGTTTGCAGGATCGGCCAAAAAGCCCGAAACATATGATTTCTTTAACAGGCGCTGATAGCTACCGTTATAATCTACACCGAAATTTGTCCTGAAGTTTAGTCCGGGAATGATCTGGTAATCCGCATATGCATTTCCAAAGAACCTGTAAAAATTATAGGTATTTTGCTTATTGTCTTCTATTAGTCTAACCGGGTTCTGTCTATCGGTCATTCCTGCTGCAGGGCCTCCCCAACCTCCGTTTACGGTATGCACCGGAACAATAGGTTGCTGTACGAGTGAGGCAAAAAGGATATCGCTGGCAGGGATCTGGGCATTTTTGATGTAGCTTGCCGAGAAATTTTCACCGATCTTTAGCTTGTTATCAAGATAATTGTAATCGGAATTGAATCTTGCCGTATATTTCTGACTTCTTGACTCCTTTACGATGCCCTTATTATCATAATAACCTACTGAAAAAAGACTATTTCCCTTTTCCCCGCCATTGGAAAGGGCTGCATCGTAGGATTGAATGATTGAATTCTGTGCGATCTCATCAAACCAGTAAGTGTCTGCAGCTTTCATGGTCTTTGCCGCATCGATATATTCAGGGAAAATCACCCGGTTGAGAACTGGATTGTTAAAGTTATTGTTCCAGTCGTACTGATAGATCTGGTTATTATTAGGGTTGGCCTTATCGTTTACCGCAGCCTGCCAATAGGCACGGCCCCTTTCCTCGGCATTAAGTGTTTTAAGCTTAGTTGCGTAGTTCTGGATAGAGGTTGAGGCATTAAAGTCGATTTTTGAATATCCCTTTTTTGCCTTTTTGGTGGTAATGATTATTACTCCATTCGCAGCACGCGAACCATAAATAGTAGCTGAAGACGCATCTTTAAGCACCTGAATAGATTCAATATCATTCTGGTTTAATTGTTCAAGTCCATTTTTGGTTGGCACGCCATCGATCACGTAAAGCGGATCGTTATTGCCAAGGGTTCCAATGCCGCGGATTCTTACAGTTGCCTGACCGGTTGGAGAGCCGTCGGTAGTAATCAGTACCCCCGGAACCCTGCCCTGAAGTGACTTAACCGCATTACCAGAGGGTATGTCTTTGATTTTTGCAACATCAACTACATTAACCGCTCCGGTGATGTCTTTTTTGCGTTCCTTCTGATAGCCCGTTACCACAACCTCGTTGAGCTTATTGATGGCGATGTCGAGCTTGATATTAAGATTGGCCGATTCTGCAGTAATGGGAATGGTCACTGATTCAGCTCCGATATAGATGAACCTGAGCGACTGTCCGGCAGACGCTTCAATTTTAAAAATACCTTTGGCATCTGTGGTCACCGTTTTTTGGGTACCAACGATCACTACGGTCACAGCCTCCAGGGGAAGGGATTCATTGTCGGTGACAACGCCGCTGATTACCCTGGTCTGGCCAAATGCCAGGCCTGTTACCATACAGGCAAAAAGCCAGGTAAGGAAAATTTTTCTCATAAAAATTCAGATTTGGTTAGTGTTATGGTTAGTTAAAATATTTCGTCAATAAACTTTTCGTATTCTTCAATTTCATATTCCGGACAGCCACCCTTTTTGGTAGCGATAAATGCGCCCATCCCGATGGCATTCTTGATAATGGTTTTTGGTGGAAGGCCCAGTTGATGACTGGCAATGAAGGCAGCAAGAAAGGAATCACCACTGCCAATGGTATCATTCACTTTCACCTCGGATCCCCAGGCATGGTAGGATTGATCCATCCTGTAATAGGAAGCCCCGAATTCACCTTTAGTTACGATTACCTCTGGCACACTGAAGCGTTCCTGAATAAAACGGACCTGCTCTAACTCATTTATGAAACTTCCACCGAAAAGAATCTGGGCCATCTGTAGCTCCGACTCATTAAATTTTACTATATCTGCCCGTTCCATTAAATTTGCTAAAAGGCTCTTATCAAAGAAAGGGGGGCGCAGATTGATGTCAAATACCTTTATTGCATCACTTTCCAGGAATTTAAACAACGTTTCTCTGGAAAGCGTATTTCTGGAGGCCAGGCTTCCGTATACAAAATATATGGATGACTTCAGTGCATTATCGATCATGAACTGGTGATCGATGAAATCCCATGCTACGGGAAACACGATTTCATAGGAAACCTCATTTCTACTGCTCACACGGGCAATCACTTCACTGGTAGGGTGAATTGTATCGCGCTGAAGGAGGCTTTTGTTAATATGCCAACCATCAAGCAAACGTTCCAGTTTCACTCCGTTTTCATCATCTCCGATTTTACTGATGATACTACTGGACAATCCAAGCTTATTGAGGTGATAGGCAACATTTAGCGGTGCACCACCCGGCATGCGCCCGTCAGGCAGCACATCCCATAATATTTCGCCAAAGCATATAGCAGGTGTGATCATATTCTTGTCTTTCTTTTTTATTTAGTGCATTACGATTCCGGTCTCTATCTGCTCCAGGGATTTCCCCTTTGTTTCAGGCATCATCTTCCAAACGAATAGCAGCTGCAGTAACATCATGGCAGCGAAAAAGAAAAATATGTTTGCCCCTCCAAATGATTCTGCCAGATAGGGAAAGCAGAATGCAATTAGTGCTGCCATTACCCAGTGGGTAGAGCTGCCGAGTGTTTGCCCCTTTGCCCTGACCTGATTTGGGAAAATCTCGGAAATGAATACCCAGATAACCGCCCCTTGCGAAAAAGCGAAGAAAGCAATAAAGAGCATGACATAAATTGGGATCTCAAATCCGCTGGATGAACCTCCCAGAAATGCAATAGCAACAAGTCCAAGAGAGATGATCAGACCGAAAGAGCCGATCAGCATCAGTTTTTTTCTGCCAACTTTATCTATAATGTTAATTGCAAGAAGTGTAAATATGAAATTCACCATTCCAATACCAACAGTGGATAAAAGTGAAGAATGTGCACCGAGCCCTGCCATTTCAAAAATTCTGGGAGCATAATAAATAATGGCATTTATTCCAGATACCTGATTAAAAAAGGCAAATAGCACGGCCAGGATAACGGGTCTGTTGTACTTCCCTGAAAAAAGTCCATCCGAAGATTTATCTTGTAGCATATCCTGACCAGACTTCTGTATAGCGGCGAGCTCTTCGTTGCAGTTTAGCGGATTTATGATGCGCAGTATTTCCAATGCTTTATCGTATGCACCACGCTTAAGTATAAGCCATCTTGGGCTTTCAGGAATAAAGTAGATCAGAACCAGGAATATCATCGAGGGAAATGCCTGAACACCCAGCATCCATCTCCATGAAGCCTCTCCTGCCTGGCTTAACAGATAGTTGGAAAGATAGGAGATTAATATCCCCAGAACGACATTGAACTGGAAAAGGCCCACAAGCCTGCCCCTTCTATGTGCCGGAGATACCTCCGAGATATAAATGGGGGCAGTAACCGATGAAATGCCTACCCCTAAACCTCCAAGAAAACGGAATACCAAAAATATGTACCAGTTATCCGCAAGCGCAGTGCCAAGTGAGGAGAACAGGTACGCTGCAGCAACAAAATAGAGGGTATTCTTTCTTCCGAAATAATCAGATGGACGGGATCCTACCAAAGAGCCGATTACTGTACCGATGAGTGCAATGGATATGGTAAGCCCGTGAGCAAATGCCGAAAGGTTCCAAAACTGTTGAATGGATTTTTCAGCCCCTGATATAACGGCTGTATCGAATCCAAACAGAAAGCCTCCTAGGGCTACGACCATGGACCAAGCCAGGACGGAATGTTTTTTCATAAGGGTTTATTATTGGTTAAGGATTGCAAATTGGTCAAAAACAGGAAGGAAGGACAACAAATTTGTTTCAAAAAAATACAATTCCAACACAAAACATAACAACCTGATTAATAGATAATTAAAATAAAAATCGACTTAACTTTTTGAATGGGTTATAGTTTCTATACATCATCATTAAGATTTTGATACATCGCAGGCAAACTCGGTTTGATTACCCGATAGGCTTCATTTTTTAAAACTTTCAAATTTCATTACCTTTAGAAAGAATTGTTATAAAGTATCCTAACCAGATATTACCGGGAAGTCAGTCACTCCCTTTACTTGAATGATGAACATGGGCGCGAAATTTCACCTTCCTTATAAAATATTTACCTTAATCATGTTCACCGCTATGCTCTGGGGTTGTGGTGAAAAGAAAAAAGAAACAGAATATGTAATTGGTTTTTCACAGTGTGTGGGCTCAGATCTTTGGCGAAAAACTATGTTAGAGGAGATGAAGATAGAGCTCTCGTTGCACCCGGGCGTTAAATTGGTGTACAGGGATGCGAACAACAGTAGCAGCAAACAGATCTCCCAGGTGCGCGAGCTATTAGAGATGAATGTTGATCTGCTGATTATATCGCCTAACGAAGCCCGGCCACTTACTCCAATCGTAGAACAGGCCTATAATAGTGGCATTCCTGTAGTTGTTATCGATAGGAAAACATCATCTTCGGCCTATACTGCTTATGTAGGTGCAGACAATTACCAGATTGGCAAGATGGCTGGGCAGTATGTATCCGGTTTGCTTAAAGGGAAAGGCAATATTATGGAAATCATGGGACTTCCCGGCTCCTCTCCTACAATAGAGCGTCAGAGAGGATTCGCCGAAGGGCTCCAAAAATCCAGTAATATTAGAATTACGAATCAGATTTATGGAGATTGGCTGAAATCGCACGCAGAGCGCGAACTTTTAAAGATGCGAAATGCACTCGATGCAACGGACCTGATTTTTGCGCACAACGACCAGATGGCCTCCGCGGCCAGGGAAGCATTGTATAAACTCGGAATAAAAAAGAAGATAGCCATTGTAGGTATTGACGCCCTGCCCGGACAGGGTGGTGGGCTACAGATGATTGAGAGTAAGCTTATAGATGCGAGCATGCTCTATCCCACAGGAGGTAAAGAGGCGATATCTGCAGCATTCCATATCCTTGGAAAAGAACCTGTACTCAAAGAAAACATACTTCAGTCTCTGGTGATAGATTCATCGAACGTGCAGCTGATGAAATTGCAGTGGAACAAATTTAGCAGCCAGCAGAGAGATATTGAGCGCCAGCAGGCCCTTCTTTCCGAGCAGCGTTCTCTTTTCGAGAATCAGCAGGTTATATTGAATGTAACAGTTGTTACCCTGGTACTCTCTGTGGTTTTTGGCGGGCTGGCATTTTTCTCCCTTCTGGAAAACAGAAAGATCAACAAAAACCTGGAAGCAAATAATGTTGAGATCCTTGATCAGCGAAATAAGCTTATTGAGATGTCAGAAAAAGCTAAAGAGGCTACTGAGGCGAAGCTAAACTTCTTTACCAATATCTCTCATGAATTCCGCACGCCCTTAACCCTGATCCTCTCCCCGCTGGAAGATCTAATTAATAATGAAAAAATCAATGCGCTTGCAGGAAAAAACCTGAAGCTGATCAATAAAAACGTTTTCAGGCTGTTGCGACTGATTAACCAGCTTATTGAATACAGGAAAATTGAACATGGTAAGATGCGCATCAGATCGACATCGAATAATTTGACAAATTTCATTTCAGACATTATTGAGACCTTTCAGCTCGCTGCAAAAAAACAGAACATAGACCTTAGACTCTTCAGTAAAGAATCGGATGTAACAGTATGGTTTGACGCGAATATGTTTGATAAGGTTATTTTCAACCTGATATCCAATGCATTAAAATTTACACCTGCCAATGGAAAAGTTCATCTTACGGTGAGTAAAGACGATTCCCATATCTATGTTAAAGTGGAGGACAATGGACCCGGAATGGATCAGGAAGAAGCCCTCCATATATTTGAACATTTTTACCAGGCAGACCCGAACGCAAGAAAAGGATCAGGATTGGGCCTTTCCCTTTCGAAAGAACTGATGAACCTTTTACATGGAGACTTAACTGTAGAAAGCAGGAAATGGCATGGCACTATCTTTACAATAACCCTGCCCCTTGGATCCTCACATCTTCGAGAAGATGAAAAGCATACACACCAAGAGACGAAAAGAGAAGAACTTTATGAAAATGCAAAAATTTATACAAGCGAACTAGAGCATGTAAATAGGGAAAAGAGTCATGATTTGTTGTATGAATTAAAGGAAAGGTCGGTATTGATAATCGAAGACAATCCCGACCTCCTGCATTATCTTGCTGAAAAACTCGATGATCAGTACGAGGTATTTATTGCAAATACCGGAGAGAGCGGAATCACATCTGCCTACGGGCAGGTACCCGATCTGATCATCTGCGATGTGGTACTGCCGGATGTTTCAGGAAAAAAAATTACAGAAAAACTCAAATCCGATATTCGTACATCCCATATCCCCATCATTCTGCTCACCGCACAGGGCAGCGTAGAACAGCAGATTAATGGCTTTGAGAGTATGGCAGATGCCTATATCGTTAAACCTTTCAATTATGAATATTTACTGGCAAGGGTAAGAAACCTGATGAAGAACAGGCTGTTGCTAAAGTCACATTACACAAGTGATATAAGTTCTGGAAACAGGCAACCTATTTCAAAAAGTTTGGATAAAAAATTTATAAATGATTTTTCCGGTTTGGTGGAGCAGAACCTGGGAAATGAAAACTTCAGTGTAGATGAAATCAGTAAAGCTTTGGGCGTTTCAAGGGTACAGCTGTATAGGAAAGTAAAAGCTTTACTCGATTGCAGCGTTACAGATTACATCATCAACAGAAGACTAAAAAAAGCAAAATTTCTATTGATAAATGAAAGGTATACGATAGCAGAAATCACCTATATGGTTGGGTTTTCCTCTCCAAATTATTTTTCTACCGTATTCAAATCTAAATATGGCATGAAGCCAAGTGAATTCAAGAGAAAACAGGCCCCCGCTCCATAACTGGTTCGATTAGCTGTCGAAAACCATTAGCGCACAAGCGCGGACATCCGGAATTTCCAAAGACTTTAGATTTTATTAAAGACCAAAAATTAAAGAAATGCATATCAATGCAATTCGCTACAGGTTTTAGCGCTCCGGCAAAACCCTCCAGTTTATGGAAATATCGGGTTATATTTATTAAATCAAACAGAATATAACACATAATTTAGCAGTATTCGAAATTAAAATTTCTTTTCACCGGATAAGGGACAACGCTCTCTGCAATACCAGATCCTGCCTCGCCTTGACAGACTCAACGGACTGTTCACAATAGACATCAGGCTTTATCCCTTTCAAATGGTGTTTTTTGCCATTGGAAGTTTTGACCAGCATCCCTGTAAAATATACCGTCAGCTTTCCCGGCAGATATGCAATATTCACATCGCCGTTTGTCCCAGATGTCGGGGTACCGACTATTGTTCCCAGGTGATAGTCTTTTATCAGTCCAAGTATTGACTCAGCCGCACTTTGAGCCGAAGCATCCGCAAGGAATATTAATTTTCCATTGAGATGGTTAGCGGGGGAAGGGTTGTACCGTTCTGTCAAGGGAAGGAAATTTACCTTTTTAAAATCAGGATATAATATTTCCGGGATGAACATCCGGGATACCTCTAATTTTTTCGTAATGATGGCTTCGATGAGGTTGTCACTCGCTGTTTGGTTAAAAGGATAACCCCTAAGATCAAAGATGATATTGGCTGCTTTGGTTAACTCCTTAAAACCATCTGCGTTCAGGGAATTTCTTGTAAGGTCAAAATAATAGACGGAGGGGTTTAACCAACCATTGGGCCGTTTCAGGTAACCGGAATTACCCGGCACTAAAAATTTAACGGGCTCATTACGCTGCAATTCCGTTCTAGCAACCACGTTGCCCCGCCTGATCTTAAGGGTGATATTCCCCGGTTTATCGCTGCCAAGGACATTGTTTAACGCTAAAAGTGTTTTCATCTGCGGTGAGCCCGAACTGTAGTCCATCAGTGAATCCAATAAGCTTTTGACCGGTCGATTATTAATCTCCTCAATGATATCCCCTGGAGAAAGACCATAAGGAGAAGCCTTACTCAGCACGTCCTTGACAGCGACTTTTTTCTTAATCTTAATCAGGGCAATCGGTGGTCCGTAGAGGCTGTCATTTATACCTTTGGCGACAACAAACATATGGGCATCGTTGTAGTACCCCGTCATCTTCCTGATATTCTGTACAAACCGTTCCTGCGACTGCGGGATAGCGGCATCAGCTAATGCTTTTTCCAATATACGCCCGGCGGGCACTTTAACGTCTTGCCAATAGGGGTAGGAATGTCTGAGGATATTCCAGAGGATGATTACATCGGCTAGCCTTACCTCGGGAAAAGTGAAAGCACTACCACCATAATAGTCTTTATTCAGCGTTCTGGTCAGGGAATCTGATAAGGTACCGCTGATTTCGTTGGCACTTGGAAAAGTTTTGCGCTCATTTCCCAAAACTACCAAAGGCATCAGGAAGTGGATGCCCCTGACCAGTTCAGTTTTGATATACTCTCCAAAATGTAGCTTTTCATTGAAAAGGGGAACGTCTGTCGACTTCACTTCAAGGCTGATTACCTGATTTTTTAATTCTTCCTTCTGGTCATTTATCTCCAGGGGCTTAACTTTTTGGCCGTTTTGGATAACCGTGAATTCCGCTTTCCCCAGGGACATCGGGATGCCCAGATTTGTATTGAGCTTAAAAACCATATAATTTGTGGAGTCCCCAATCTTGCCGGTAAAGACATAATCTTTTCCAACCGACTTATCAAGTACCACACTTTTGCTCAACGGCTGCTCGCCTGAAATACCCAGCGATAGCGGCAAACTAAATGTACTGTCCTGAACCTGGGCATAAACCCGGAATTCAAAAGGAAGGCCACGGTATTTTTTAACATCATATTTTCCGGTAATATTGGCCGTGTATTGATTTCTTTGCTCGAACGGCGAACTACGGTTTACCCGGATGCTATAATACGGTCTTTCCATAACCCCACTGTAAAGGTTGAACCCCAGATGTTGCCAGAATACGGGCAACAAATCTTTTTCATCCGATGGATTAATGTTCTTTTTTTCAAAACTGATCGTTTTCGCATTGTCAGAAAATTGAACGGACGGCGCTATAGGCAAAAAAATCGACTTCAATTTTTGTAGGAGCTCCTGATCATTTTTTACCTCCAGCATCATCTTACTGCCGTTTATCGCCACATCGTCCCAAATTCCAAGTTTTGCCTCATCCGCAGGGTGGAAATATTGAACATACCCCAGCGCTTTAGAAAACGCTACCAGGTTTCGCAGTTGCTGCCTGGATAGTTGTGAAAAACACAAACAGGGAAATATCGCAAGTAAGAAAACAACAGAATAGAATTTAAGGCTCATGTTTTTTTGATATTATTAATTAATGTTTTGAACTGTCTTTTTTGATGCGACTCGCTAAGCGGGGGAATTGAAGGCTCCCAAATGGGAGAAATTCCTTTATGAGAATACATCATTTCTAAAAAGGCTTCGCCCCTAAGATGGGCATTTTCAGATGCTGGCCCTAAAAAGTCGGTATCATTTTTAAAATCATGGTGACATCAAAGTAAAAGTGCTTGACTCCCCTGCTCATCAGGTCTACCAGATTTAAGGAGCAAGGAACAGACTCGCTCCGTAATAAAACAAGGTCTGCCTGCGTCGCTAATTCTGAAATTTCAGTTTTTTCAACCTTACTGGACAAACCAATGAAATCGACCCCACCTCACCAAAAATAATTTTGTTACAACGGACTTCTTTTAAAGATTCTTACACGTAATTAACAATGGTGTAACGGGGTCAAATTAATTGGTTAGTCCAATTTATCAACAAATTTAAAAATAAGCGAAAATTGGTGCAAACAGTATGGAGATGTTGATAGAAAAATATAAAGGGATACATGCAGGTTTGATTCTGGATCGTGAACTGAAGAAAAGGAAGCTAAAAAAGGGTCCTTTTGCGTTGCCAGAGTATCCGCAGACGATTACGGCTATTACAAAAGGAAGGCGAGCGTTGACTACTTAGGTTTCCCTGAAGATTGACAGAGCTTCGGGTTTTGAGGAGGGTACGATGTATTTACTCCAGGCTTATTATAATATCATGTTGGAAATCAAGAAGGAGCAATTGAAGTATCGTCCGGATTTGAGCCTTTTTAGAAAAACGATTTTTTGGGATACAGATATGGAGAAGCTTGGTTGGCAGAAGCAGTATGTTTCGATTATCAAAAGAATTTTTGAGCGGGAAAATGAGCAGGAGAAAAAGGTGGTTTTTGATTTTTATGGTAAGGACAAGATTAAGCAGGTTACCGGGCGTGCTACGGTAGCGGGGAATACTTTGCCGATTATGCAAACCAGTAAACTGTCTTAGGGATACTTCACTGGAAAACGGTCAGCGGTCAGCTGAGGAATATTTATTGGTTTTGATGGATGCTAAGGAGTTGGAGGAATTCCGCTCGGTTGGTAGTACTGCCCTGAATCTCGATTTGGGGCACCAGATAACGGAAGATATAGATTTTTTCACCTATGCGGAGTATCGTTTTGTAGATTTTTATCAGTTAGTTGCTACTTTATTTTTGGCGCTCGTGTTGTAAGTAAAGATTATAAGAACACCAGCTTGACTTATGCTGTTTAGGAATATTTGTGAAATTACTTTGGTGAAACTTTTTTTAAAGTTATTTCGATAGATAGGTTTCTCGCAACCTAACAGAACCGTTGTTACCAGCAACTGGATGACCAGAAATGGCTATTGCCCGAACTACAGAAACGATTGTGTTATTTATTCTTTGCCTGATACTGATCATACAAGGCAACGCATTTTTGCTCATAGTCAAAATTAATATCATCACTAAAGGTCTGCAGGTAGGTTTTAGGAAAAACCATTTCTCTTTGAATCACAGGCAGTTCGACCACCTTTTTATTACGCACCACCCTAAAATGAGCAGTATATTTATTGGTCAACAGGTTTACGTTCGATGTTCCCCCGTTTTCTCCTGAATAGGTACCACTCACCTCATAATCCGTCCGTTTCATCTTTACCAGCTGCATTTTTTTCTCTTTCTTGTTGTAAGCAAAGGTGCTTATAAAGCCTGATCGGCCGTAGTCGTTCCAAAACTCGAAACCGTCTTTAAGGGCAACCAGGGTATTGCCAAAATTGAGCTTCCAGATTCTCTGGCTTTCGATTTTATTGAATTTCTGACTGGAAAGTTTACATACTAATGTTTTGGTATCACTGTTAATGTAAACGGTATCTTTTTTGAGGTCGTGATCAAAATCCTTTACCAATCGCCGGGTACTTTGCCCAGATGCGGCTGTTGAAAGAATTGTTAAAAACAATATTGTAATATAGTAGATGCTCAATTTATTCATCGGTCGGTTCGTTAAATAATTATCATTTGGCTAACACTGATATTTAAACAGTAAACGCTGCTAAATGTTGATGAAAATTAGTTAATCTCAAGCAAGAAAGGCATTAATTTTGATTCAAGAGATTCCATGTTATCACAATCGCCTTGTGAGGGAGAAATAAAACCAAATCTAATCCCTATTTTTGAGCAATGCGTTTTTATTAAGGCACATTCATACTGTTCAAATCAATGATTATCAGAAGACCTTTTCCGATCACCCATACATTATTAATTTTCTTTACACTGCTTTTTGCGGGTAACTTATTTGCCCAGAAAAACAGTCAGGCTGTTAAGGGCCAGGATGTATCGATACTTGCAGACTCGGCAACGTTGACCAAAGGCGATTACCTTGCCCATCTGGAAAAAGTATTCGAAACCGTAAACAAGGTACCGGTTACCGTGGCTTCTTTTAAGAAATTAAAACCTATAGCAGCACATTTAACGCAGGATGAAGCTGCACTGGCCCTGCTTAAAAGCCGTTTGACGCAGAGTGACCGCACTTTGAACCTGCAAAACCTGCAAATGGACCAGACCTTACTCGAAGAGCTTCGGAGCAACAACAAAGACTGCCTTGCTGATCTCGATGAATATGAAAAGGACCTGCGGGCTTTGAAAACCGAAATCCTTAACCTGCGCAAAGATACCGTCCTGATTAAATTATTTACCTCGCCCACGGTGCGTGTTTTGTTCAAGGATCAGTTTACCGAACTGGGGAAAAAACGGGTAGTAATGGACAGCCTGCTTAAAAATACGACCTCAACGATCAACAATTTTCAGGCGCGGACTTCAGCCAACCTGATCAATATTAAGGAACTGATGTACCTTACCGATAGTCAATTAGAGACGGTTAGCATCAAGGCTTTTGGCAAGGAACGCCGTTACCTCTGGGAACCGGTAAACAAACCGGCCAATAAAAGCATGGGCTTCCGAAAGTTTATTAAAGGCGAACAGGAAATATCAGGCTATTATTTTGTTTACACCCGCAGCAGCCGGCTTCTTTTACTTTTTACCTGCGCCGTATTTTTCTTTTGGGTATTTTTCAACTTCAGGAGCATGAAACAGCGTGGCCGCTTAGAAACCCTTGACGGCTTTTCGCTGATCAGTCCTCACCCCTACCTGATTACTTTTATTACCCTCTTTACCCTTGCCCCAATCTTCGACCTCAGGGCCCCGGCACTTTATATAGAAACGGTACAGGTGATACTGGCTATATTGCTTACTGCCTTTTTCCGAAAAAGGCTAGGTAAAAGGTTATTTTATTATTGGTGCATTTTTGTGGTACTGCTGCTTGCCCCGGTTTTTCTCCGCCTTTTGGGCATGCCGCCAAGGTACCAGCGCTGGCTTCTGCTTTTCTTAACCATAAGTTCGGTAGCCTATGGTATTATGGTCTGGAAAATGCTGGATGAAAAAACAAAAAGATACCGGATGATTCTTTTCACCGGATTTATCTATACAGGATTTGCGGTTATTGCTACCTTTTGCAATCTATTTGGCCGTTTTACCCTTACGCAGATTTTCTATTCTACCGGAGTAAGCTCTTTGTTAAATGCGATTTCATTGACCATCCTGGCCAAAGTGCTGGTTGAGGCTTTTTTATTGCAGATGAAAAGCAGCAGGATCCGCAAAGGCTTTCCCGAATATTTTGACTGGCAACCCGTGGTTGCGGGATTGAAAAAACTTACCGGTATCGGTGCTACCATTATCTGGTTTGTGATATTTACCACCAACCTGAATATTTTTAACGGGCTTTATGAATCGGTGATGGAAATCCTGACCGAAAAAAGAGTTATCGGCAGTTTCTCTTTCACTTTCGGTGGTGTGGTGCTCTTTCTGGGCATTATCTGGATTGCCAATTTCTTGCAGAAATACATTGCCTATTTCTTCGGCGATACCGGAGATGACAGCTTTGATGATAATAAAGGAGAACGTTCGAAACTCCTGGTTACCCGTTTGGTGCTGCTGATTGGTGGCTTTTTGATCGCTGTTGCGGCATCAGGCCTTCCTATCGATAAAATCACCGTGATCCTGGGTGCTTTGGGTGTGGGTATCGGGCTGGGGCTACAGAATATCGTGAGCAATTTTGTTTCGGGCATCATCCTCATTTTTGATAAAACGATCCGTATAGGTGATATCGTTGAACTGAGCGATAAAAAAGGGAGGGTTAAAGAAATCGGCGTGCGTGCCAGTACGCTGCTTAGCGAGGAGGGGCAGAAATCATCATTCCAAATGGCGCCATCCTATCCAACAATATCATCAACTGGACGCTGAGCAATAACCAGATGCGCGTAAACATTTCCATATCGATCGCCAAGCCATTTAATACCACTGATGTGGTCAACCTGATCCGGGAAGTTATAGGCGAAAACACTAATGTGTTTATCAGCAAAGAACCGGTGATCATGATCAGTCCGGTGAGCAAACTCAACAGCAAAATCAACATTTATTTCTGGTGTAAGGATATTTCAAAGGCTGATGTGACCAAAAGCATGATCAATGCACAGATTTTTGAAACCTTCGAACAAAAAGGAATTGAAATTTTATAACAATTGACCACATGAATACTTTTTTCCTTTCCGAATTACATATCTATCCCATTAAATCCCTGGGCGGCATTAGTCTAAAAAAAGCCCAGTTAGAAGAAAAAGGCCTGCAATATGACAGGAGATGGATGCTTGTTGATGAGGAAGGAATGTTTATCACACAAAGAAAATATTTCGAACTGGCCTTGCTGGCGGTGAATATCAATGATGGCAGGCTGATCATATCACATAAAACAAATACCAGCCAAAGCATATCTTTTGATCTGCAGGAAGATAATGGTATACACATACCCGTGGTAATCTGGAATGATGCAGCTGTAGGTATTGAAGTAAATAGTGAGGTAAGCAACTGGTTTTCTGATTTCCTGAAGTTTAGCGTAAAACTGGTAAAAATGCCGGTATCGGAGAAGAGGATGGTTGATCCTAAGTATGCATCGAATAACGAAGTGGTGAGTTTTGCCGATGGCTATCCCTGCCTGCTCATTGGTCAGTCTTCTTTGGATGGACTAAACGAAAAACTCGAAAGCCCGATAAAGATGGACCGTTTCCGTCCCAACTTTGTGTTTACAGGCGGAGAGCCACATATTGAAGATCGTTTTGAAACTTTCTATATCGGCGAAACTTTATTTTCGGTGGCAAAACCCTGTGCAAGATGTGTCCTCATTACCATTGATCAGCAAACAGGTGAAAAAGGACAGGAACCGCTGAGAACACTGGCCGGTTACCGCACTATTGACAAAAAAATCATGTTCGGACAGAATTTACTGCACCAGGAAGCTGGGATAATTAGTGTGGGAGATGAACTTAAGGTAGTGACATGGAAGATGTAAAATGGAAGACGGATATGGAACTGATATCTCGATACCTCCCCTTAACTAACTTAACTTCTTAATGGTAAAAAATCTTAAAGCTTTAATTATTCAATATTATCTGACCAACTGAGATCGGCTCAGCCAAGGCCATGAACCAAAGCGCTTAGTGCGCAAACTTTTCATCACATTTAACGTTTAAAAACTAGTTCCTAATTAAATATGGGAAACTAAAATAATTTAGATATCCACTGAATGAAAGAAGCACTAATTGAACCCGCAGGCAAAAAAGATTATGAAAAACTGATTGCAGTCTGGGAAAGTTCTGTTAGGGCAACACACGATTTTCTTTCGGAAACTGACATTATCACCTACCGCTCGCTGATTTTAACTGAATATTTTGATCAGGTACAACTGTACTGTATTAAAGTTGAAGATGAGATCATGGGTTTTATAGGTTTACATGGGGAATTTATCCAGATGCTTTTTATCCACCCCGATGCCAGGGGAAAAGGACACGGCAAAACATTGGTTGATTTTGCGAAAAAAGAACATGGTGCCAACACGGTCGATGTAAATGAGCAGAATGACCAGGCGGTAGGCTTTTATGAAAAACTCGGTTTTGTAACCATCGAACGGAGTGAGATGGATGGAGCAGGAAAACCCTTCCCTATACTTTCGATGGCATTGCAGACGTAAAAAACCACAACCGTTATAGCTACTTTTATCTGAAACATGCCCGAAAATATCACAGGAAAACTCTTAATGGCCATTGCAATTGGCGCTGCATTTGGACTGTTTTATAGGCTTTTGCTCAATATGCATGGTTTTACTAAAATCAAGTACAAACATGTAGCGCTTAGCATTGGAACGGTTATTTTTCTCCTTGGGCTGTACAGCTTCGAGGCAGCGGGCATTGCCTGTTTTATTATCGGCATCGGAGTTTTTGTTCTTGCCATTGCCCTGATGGCAAGAGGCACAGCCGATTCGCTTAAAGCGCTCTCTGCTAAATTCTCAACTGGTAACAAACCGCAAAATACCGAAGGCCAGCAATTAAATCAATCTGCTTTAAGCAATTATGCTGGCGTTTTATTTCATCTTGTGGTTATTGTACTCATCTCGTTATCAATATTTACCTATTCGAACGACACAGTACTTAATCAGGAAAAAATGGACCGGTTAATCAGTGATGCCATTTTTCAGTTTATGAGTACCATTATGCTTATATTGTTAGGCATGTTTAATCCCTTCGTGCTTCCATCTGCAAAATTATTGGCAATTGCTGACCGCATAGATAGCCTTAAACATCCTAAATTATACCTCTTATTTTCTGATAAAAAAACCTGGATGGTCTTTAAAACCCTCATTTGCCTCGGCATTATTGCCTATTTTGCATCCAAAGGATATTTTAACTTGCTGGCCTGGGATAGTACTACACCTTACATGAACATTTATGTATTGGTTATCGGCTTTTTCATCATGGTCAATCTGGCACAGATGATCCGGAATCCGGAATATTTCTTTCAGAAAAACCTGTTCAGGATCACGATGTTACTGCGATCGGCCTTCATCAGTATTTTTTTAAGCGCAATACTGGTTTTCTCCACCCTTTTTATTTCTTCTATTCTAGGTGTTGATATCAGTAGACTGAAGGTGAGTTCGGAGGCAATCATTTTCCTGGGGTTTAATATTATCATGTGTTATAATGAGTATAGGCTCGCGAGGGCATAATACTTTCCTTTTTTGGAAATGTAGGTTCAGTTTTTCTTAGTGGTGTCTGATGTTACCATCTGACACATTGTTTTTTTACTATAAAAATTGAATTACCAATCAGATGATATAACAGAGGGCACATTAATCAATACTTTAATTCAAAAGAGGAAAAATCAGCATCCTGACTAACGCTTCCATTAAAATGAAGACCAATACGCGGACTTCTATCCCATTGTGGTAAAAAATTGATTGTAATTTTTTCTTTAGTTGGCATATTTTGCCATTCCTGGTTTCCCTGCTTAAAAAATACCATGAGGCTTAAATCATCAGCAGTTTTCATTTTAAGCTCAAGGGGAACGATTACTGACACTTTCAGCTTTGAAAGCACTGTTCGGGTTTTATTTTCTACTTTCCAAAATTCTATTTCATTTCCGGATATGCCAATGCCAACAGCCGAGCCTGCATCCCCATAATACACTAAACCTTTTAGCGCGTTATTGGTATTTGTTACGGTTGTTGTTGCTTCAAAAATTCCGGAAAATGGCCTTACGGTTAAAGCTATACCTGAAAGATTATTTTTGCTGATGTTCCCGGATAAATGAAGCTGCCCGTTTTGTTGCAAAATTTTGGGCGTTGAGTTTCTAAAATCCCACTGCCATCTTTTATCGATTTCAGGTTTGGTAAAGTTCAATTTCAAATCCCGGTTAAGGGTTGGGCCTGATTGTTCTTTTAAAACCGGCCATGCATTTTTCTCTGGCCAGCTCAATTCAGCTAACATGCCTTGTCTTCCTGAGAAAACATTGGTTTTTTTATTGTAAGCATGGTAGAGGTAATAATCTTTTCCACCTGCGGCTTTTACAAATGTGCCGTGCCCTGAACATTTCCAGTATTCATTTTCCATTAACAGGGGATTGGCAGCATAAAGCTCATAAGGTCCGGCAAAAGATTTTGATCTGGCTACCCTTACATTATAATCACACTGCGCACCGCAACAGTTTCCAGCCGAATAAAACAGATAATAATAACCCTCTTTTTTCAGGATGCTCTGCCCTTCCAAACCAATCTTTTGATCGTCTTTAAGTAAAGAGAAAGGTTCCCCCTCTACTTTAAGTCCGTTTTTAGTTAGCTTATAGGCCAAAATTTCAATAGGGCGTTTATCCAAACCGTAAGCTTTAAAAGTAATGTAACGCGTATTGCCCTCGGGGTAAACAAAAGCATCAATCGCTTCTTTTCCATAATCGATAATAATACCCTGATCAACAAAACCTTTATCCGGATATTTTGAAGTGGCCACCCCAATGCAAGAAACATTGTCCTTTTTCCTTCTCGCGGTGTAATAAAGGAAATAAGTTTTATCATGATAATCATACTCCGGTGCCCAGAACGAACCCGAAGTCCATGCAGGTGCCTTGTCAAAAACATAACCTGTCTGTTTCCAGTTCAGCAGATCTTTTGAGCTGTATATCGGAAAATGAGGTGCCCACTCCGAAGATGTACCCACGGCATAATACTGGTTATTGGTCCGGATAATAGATGGATCGGCAAAATCTCCGGCAATTACAGGCTCTATTACGGTTTGTGCCGGCAAAACAGTCGTAGTCAAGAGCAGTTTAGCGATTACCGCCAAGGCAGCATACCACGAAAAGTTTATTTTTTTTCTCATCATTATTGTTAAATATAGCTATGTAAAAAAATCGCCATTTCAAAGGGTAATTTATTGTATAAAAATCAATATGAGTGACAGCTTTTTAGTCAGAATTTTAGACTACAAGAGATCGTCATTCCCAACTCGATTGGGAATCGTAATGCAAACGCTTTAAGATTCCCGCATGCGCGAGAATGACGACCACACTAGTGGATTCCATCATTGATAGAGAAGAGCAGCACAGTAGAGATGAAGATTTTACAGCGTTTTATTTCTGCACCGGCACGTTAATCTGATATAATTTATCATGTAAGGATTTCATCTGTTGTTCCGGGAATTTGATGTCTTTCCTATCGTAGGTCATCAAACCGTTGGTTTCTACCTCCACATCAGTAGTCTGGGTGTAAACTCCGGCCGAAAGTCCTAGTGGAATTAATTGTTCCAAGCGTTTAGTGAATTCAGCGTATTTATTAAATAAATCAGTTTTGTTTTTGAAACTTTGATAACCCCAGTTATTTTTCTGTTGCCATACGTGTCCATCGATTGGAAGACCAAGACCGCCAAACTCACCTAATACCAACGCATATTCTTTTCCAAAATAATCAGGGCTAGGCATTGCAGGATGCGGATAGTTGTGCAGGTCGATAATATCGCCTACCGGATGGAAATTACCTCCACTGGCCGTATTCACTAATCTTGACGGATCTTTCTCCTTGGTCCATTTGGCAATTTCTACAGTTTTAAACTGCCCCATGCTTCGTTAAAAGGAGTCCACACCACGATAGAAGGGACGTTGTAAAGTGCATCGATAATGGCGTTCCATTCTTTTTTGTAATAGCCTTCTGATTCAGCAGTCCTCTTCTGATCCGAGCCATGGTCTAAAACACCCGGACGGTTTTCCCAGCCATTGCCCAGATCGCCGCTCGGCATATCCTGCCAAACCAGCATTCCGGCTTTATCACAATAATAATACCAACGGGCCGTCTCTACCTTAATGTGTTTCCTGATCATGTTGAAGCCCATTTCTTTTGTTTTATCCACATCGAATTTCAAAGCAGCATCGGTTGGCGCGGTGTATAAACCATCCGGCCACCATCCCTGATCAAGCGGACCGTACTGAAAAACAAATTCATTGTTCAATAACATGCGCTGAATGCCATTCTGGTCTTTACCGATCGAGCTTTTACGCATGGCGAAATAGCTTTTTACCTCATCAACCTTTTTGTTTTTAGCAAGCAGCTCTACTTTTAAGTCGTATAAAAACGGACTTTTAGGGCTCCATAACTTTGGATTGGCAATTTTCAAGTTAATCGCACCACTGCCATCACCGGTTTGTTCGGCAACTTTTGTAGTGCCATCCCAGGCTGAAACTTTTACCTGATCGCCTGAAGCTGCTCCCGTTAAAACCGGCGTAACAGCCAATGATTGCTGATCGATGTCGGGTGTTATCTTAATGTGATCGATATGTGATTTATTTACCGCCTCGATCCATACCGTTTGCCAGATACCCGTTACCGGAGTGTACCAGATGCCTTCAGGTTTTTTCACTTGTTTACCCCTTGGTTGAGGTCCTTCATCAGTAGGATCCCAAACTTCTACAGTTAAGGTCTGGTTGCCGCTTTTATTTAGAAATGAGGTGATATTAAAACTAAAAGGATCAAAACCACCTTCATGTTTCCCAACCTCTTTGCCGTTGATGCTAATCGTCGATCTCCAGTCGACAGCGCCGAAATGAAGCAAAATTTCTTTGCCTTTCATATTTGAAGGCACCGTAAATACGGTTTTATACCATAGTAAACTGTCTTTACCAACCGTTTTACCAACACCTGAAAGTGCAGATTCTACCGCAAAAGGAACCAAAATCTTCCCCTGGTTAATGGCCGGACGCTGCGATTTTTCAGAAATGGCATAATCCCAAAGACCATTCAGGTTTTTCCAGTTACCGGTACGTTCAAGCTGTGGGCGGGGATACTCTGGCAATACACTTTTAGGGTTAACATCCAGCGCCCATGGTGAAGAGATTTTCCCTTTTACCATCTTCCACGATTTGTCTTGCTGCTGTGCGGATAGGGAAAGTGAGAGCCCCAGCAGCGATAAGAAAACAGATACTTTTTTATTCATTGGTTTAAGATTTGTATGTTAAGGTTAGGTTTATTAATGTCATAATATATGTCTTTCCACAGGTGACTATTAACAGGGGCCAGTAGAGAGGTCGTCATTGCGAGGAGGGACAACGAAGCAATCTTTCCTGATCGCGATCCTTGCTATAAAGATTGCTTCGTCGGCTGAAAAAGCCTTCTCGCAATGACGATACTGTGAGGCGATTTATCTCCATGAATATCTCCTGTCATTTAATTGATCTTTATGCAATAAATTATCCCTCAGACTGATACAATTTATTTGTTGTTGAGCTTCCTGATCAGGTTAACTTCGTCCTGGCGGTATGGTGTACCATCGGGCTGAAAAATTTCATGGAACCACTCAATCGGCTCAGATCCATCGGCAAGCGGAGTGTCCCATGCATACTTGGTATTGGTTTTACCCGCAGCAAAACCCCAGTTAATGGCGCCAACGTTTTCATTTTTAAGCATTGGGAGGATATTGGAAAAACGGCTGTTGCGTGATCGTGCCATATATTCGGTACAGATCAATGGTCTGCCGCTGGCCTTTAACAGGTCGATGGTGCGCTGGTGCCACTCTGGCGCCTCATAATTGTGATAGGTTACGATATCCGAGTTAGCCAGCTGTATGGCATTGAGTTTTTCAAATCCCCAGCTCCATAAGCCAATTGAAATCGGTTGATCGGGATTAACAGCGCGTGCCCAGCTGATGGTTTTGTTGAGTAAAGGAATCGTTGCTTCCAATTTTCCGCTGTTTCCAGGCTCGTTATATAAGTCCCAGAGCAAAATCCTTTTGTCATGCGCAAAATGGCTAAGCACATCTTTTACATATTTTTCCAGTTCAGGGAAGTTTGCCTCTTCTTTGAAAGCCGGATCACCTGGATCCTGTAACCAGCCCGAATTGTGGATACCTGTTTTTGGTTCAGGTTGTTTGCCAATGGCAGAAGTTTTGTTCCAGCAATCATCAAAGAACACAAACATGGGCTTGATGCCGTGTTTTTGAGTAATGGTTAAAAACTGGTCCATGCGTTTTTTAAATCCTTCTGGATCCTGGCTCCAGGCTTTACTGTATAAAAACACTCGGAGGGTATTAAAACCTATATCTTCTGCCCAGCCCAGCTCTTTGTCGATCAGATCAGGGGAAAAGGTGTCCGCCTGCCACATCTCCAACTGGTTGATGGCATTAGCGGGAATATAATTTGCGCCGGTTAGCCATTTGTGCTCGCTATACCAGGCATTGGCTTTCTCTACCGACCATACTTTTGCAGGTTCGGCATTTTTCTTTGTTTTTTGTGCAAAGCCGGTGCTAATGCTTAGGCTTACTGCAGCAAGAAGAACATAGTTTTTTAGATTCATATCGGTTATATCTGATTAGTTATTATTGTGGTTTGAAGGTGAGGCTAAACTTTCGCCCGGTTTTACAGGGAACCCAAAATTCGGGGTGCCATCAGCATTCCAGGTAAATTTTTGCGCCCTTGGAGAACGGAAGCCACCACAGCCCTGCCCTGGTTTATCGTTGGCATGGTAGAGAATCCAGTCTTCTTTCCCATCAGGTGATTTAAAAAAAGAATTGTGGCCTGGAGCGTAAACGCCATCCTTTGGCGACTGCTGAAAAACAGGTTGATCAGCCTTCGTCCAGGATTTTGGATCCAGCAGGTTACTTTTTGCTGAAGCTGAAAGCATACCCAGCGCATAAAAATCAGTCCAGCAGCCACTGGCTGAATAAATGATGAAAATTTTATTGCCATGTACCAGAAATTGTGGCCCCTCGTTTACATCAACGTGGGCGCCACCACCCAGATCGCCTATTTTTTCCCAGTCGAATTTTGGAGTAGAAATTTTTACGCGGTTTCCATCCACCGTCCATGGATTTTTAAGTTTAGCCATAAAAATTTCCTGTTTACCGTTTTCATTTCCTTCCCATCCCGACCAGATCATGTACAGCTGGCCTTTAAAATCGATCACATCGCCATCTATGGCCCATTTATCTGTAGGATCAGCGATCTTGCCTTTAAATACCCAATCGCCCTTCATCGGGTCGGCGGAGGCGTTTTCCAATACATACATGCGGTGGTTTTCATTTTTGCCATCATCGGCAGCAAAATAGGCATACCATTTCCCTCTCAAAAACATCACCTCTGGTGCCCATATTTCTTTACTGTACATCGTTCCGGCAGGCGCTTTCCAGATGGTTTTCCGCTGGGCATTTTTAAGGTCACTTAAAGTTTTGGTTTTCCACAGATCTACGCGGTTGCCCAGCGAATTGGTATAATAGTAATAACCATCTTTGTAGTAACTATAAGGATCGGCACCGGATGACAACAGGGGATTGGTGAATGTTTGTGCATTTAAGCCTCCCATCGCCAAAAAACACAGTGCGAAAAACAATTTTAGTTTCAATTTATTCATTTTTAAAGTTTTACACCTGCTATTTTTTTTCAGGCTGCTGCATTTTATCGACCTTTAAAAAAAGTGATTTCTTTTCTGAAATCCGCCTTCTTTTGTTTCAATATTTCCACAAAAGCAATCAATTTATGCCCTGCATTAAAAAGCGAAAGCTTTTAGGATCAATCTCCATCTGGTCAGTACCGTTTTTATCTTTTACAAAAGCAGCCTTTATAATAGCTGTAGCCCTTGGCGATACTTTTTGATTGTTATGATGGGTGTGAAATACATATTGCAAGGCTCCTTTTTGATCGGTAAAAAAATCGCCGTGACCAGTTCCATTGAATTTCAATAACTTTCTGCTAATAATGGGATTTCCTGCATATTTCTTCCATGGCCCCCTTGGTGAGCTTGAAGTGGCATAACCTACAGCATAATCGGGATTTCTAAAATCGTTTGCGGAATAAAAAAGGTAATAGAGCTGATCTTTTTTAAGTACCGTTGGTCCTTCGGTGACGGGCCAATCGGTTTTTGCGGTATTTTCCCAAAATTCGGTCCCCGATAAACATTCTTTTGCTGTGTTTGGAACAACATCCGAAAAATCGGCCTTCAGTTCGGACACATAAATCCGGTTACCCCTATCGAGTTTTACATGATAAAGGTAATTCTTGCCATCAGTATCGGTAAATACAAAAGGATCGATCTGTTTTCCAGCTCCGGAAATGGCTTTTGGTGTTTCCTGTTTAAATGGACCTAAAGGACTTTTGCTCTGAGCAATGGCAATCTGCTCATCAGCGGTGTAGGCCATATAATAAGTATTATCCCTTTTAAATACCTGCGGTGCCCAAAATCCCTTGCTCCCAAAAGCATCACCCTTTTTTAAAGCAAATCCATTATTTTCAGACTTTTTGTTCCAGGTTTTAAGGTCTTTTGAAACATAAACCAAAAAACCCTGATCGCTACTGGTACCATACAAATAATAGCTGCCATTATCTGCAAAAATGATTGGATCGGCTAGATAAAAGGGGTCGTTCAGCGGTTTTGCAAGTAGTTCTTTGCTAACCGAACAGAGTGAAAAGCATAAAAAAAGGGCATAAATATATTTCATTAATAATGATTAACTGAGGGTAAGGTATTGATTATTAACAATATTTAGATTGATCGTCATTCCCATAAGAGATCGTCATTTCGAGCGAAGTGCAACGCAGCCGAGAAATCTATTATAGATCTCTCCATTTCGCTGCGCTTCAGTCGAGATGACGATTCTCGTTGTGGATACTGTCATTAATTAAAAACCTATTTTAGTTACCGGGGTAAAAATCAAATCATCAACACCGGCAATTTTAACGCCTATCCTGGCAAAAACATAATTTTGAGTAGGGGTAATGCCCGGGATCGTTACACTCATGTTCAGGTTATTGAGATCGGCGATAGCTGCACCACTGATCTGCTGGGTAGCGATATTATTGCTACCATCCACAAACTGTGTTTTATTAATGTACAGCGATACATTTTCTATATCCTTGCCATCGGCATTGGTGATGATTTTCTCAAGTTTGCAAAAAGCATTTATTTTACCTGCAGCAGCGGTAAGTGTGGCTCCGCGGATCATGTAGTAAGGCATTACTTCAATATCCATGGTTTTACTGCCGTTAATGTTTACTGCAATGCTATCCTGTCTGCCGGCAGCGTTCTTTTTCCATAAAAATGGCCCCTGGTTCGGCGAAAAAACCAATTTATAATCTCCGTTGAATAATTTGGCAGAATAGGTTCCATCCTGGCTTACATTAACATTCAGCGCAGAATAGTTACCAAAACCTGACTGCCAGAGTTCAAAATTAACCTGACCGTACTGCACACTGATGGGTTCTCCTTTATAAACGATCCGTCCGGTAAAATCGGCTTCGGGTGCATCGTAGTTATCTTTTTTACATGAAGCAAAAAGTACGGCAATAAGTGCCCCTATCATGAAATAAAATCTAATTTTCATATCTATATCTGCTTATTGGTTAGGGTTTCTTACAATTTTAGGGTTTCCGTTAAGTACATCCTGCCCGATTGAAGAATAGTAATTTCCAATACGGAAACGGTGTGCAGCGGTTACACGACCTGGTTTGATCACTTTAAAAATATATTTCAAATGGTTTGCGTTGCCAGGGTTATAATATTTGTATGGCCACAAACCAAATACCTGCGTACTGGTGCGCGTTGCGCTGCCAATGTTGCTTGCATTAATGAAATCGGCTGCCGACATGTTATTACCGTTCCAAACCTTATCAGCCAGTCTCCAGCGTTTCATGTCCCAAAGTTCATGTCCCTCGAAAGCTAATTCTACTTTACGCTCGTGTACAATACGATCGAAAGTGATCTGCGCCGGGGTTAAAGCAACAGTTAATCCTGCGCGGTCTCTTACTTGTTTAATGTAGTTAGCTGCCGTAGCCGGATCGCCCAGTTCAAAAGCTGCTTCAGCCGCATTTAACAAAACCTCAGCATAACGGTAGCGGATCCACCAAACCTCACTCCGGGTACCAATCTGGCCTGAACCTGTTGCCGGATCTAAATATTTGCGAACATAAAAACCTGACTGTGCACTGAATTCGAGTCCATCTACAGGGCCGTCGGCACCAACCACCTGTACCGAACCTGCATTGCCCGGAAGCACATTAGTTTTGGTCTGTCCGAAATTATCGCCTGTTACGATAGAACCATCGGCCAATTGATAGCCAGCCCAGATATCAACGGTTTTGCCTTTAAACTGCGTTCCCGGTAGAATTACCGTTCCTGCCAAACGTGCATCACGACCCGCAAAGATATCGGTGATCCCACTGTAATAAACCGGGTTACCACTTCCATCAACCGAGGCCATAGATGCATAAGTATTATCCAGTTTTTCGAAAGACTGAACCAGGTTCAAGGATGGGTTTAAACGCCCTCCCTGCGCTTCTTCCGCAGAAGACCTTGGCTGGTTATCAATGGTAAAACCGTGAACCTTATTGGTTTTCAATTTAAAATCCTTTGCAAAAATCACTTCCGGATTACTGCCTTTATCGGTAAAAAGTGCGGCAAAATTATCAGATAGATTAGGGTTCTTTTTGTATAGCGAATATTTGCCACCATCGATAATCTCTTTTGCAGCAGCTAATGATTTGGTGAAATAAGCATTGGCAAGCCCAGATGATATACCCACTTCTCCACCTGGCAAGGTTAACTGCGAGTTGCTGTATTTGGCAATTGAACCTGCATACAATGCTGCTCTTGATTCCATGGCAAGTGCAGCAGCTTTTGTAGCCCTGCTCTGTACAGTCGGATTATCGGGTAATATAGTTTTTACGGCTTCAAGTTCAGAAATTACGAAATCATAAATGTCGGTTTCTTTTGCCCTTGGAAACTGAAGGTAACTTGGATCGCCGCTATAATCGTAATCTAAAACGGTGGTGATCAATGGCACACCGCCCATTCTTTTTACCATTTCGAAATATACCCCCGCCCTGATAAAGCGTGCTTCGGCAAGGAAACGATCGCGGTCTTCTGCTTTTAAAGCGGTAGATTCCTGCCCGCGTTTAATAAACATATTCAGGTCGCGGATATAACCGTAAACACCCATGTCCCAGTATCTCCAGGCATCATAACCATATTCTAAATTCTGGTGACGGAAATAATCGCCGCTGGCGGAGGCAAAACCTTCGTCAAAATCGGTAAAAGCCCACCATGCCTCGATGGTCTGGTAATCCGGGTAACGGTCGTAAAGATCGCCAACAACGGTAAGCACCAGGTTTGGATCTTTCCATACCGCATCAATGGGCAGGGTGCTGGTAGGTTGTTTATCTAAAAATTCTGAATCTTTTTTACACGACTGCGCAAAACTCAAAAAGGCGATGGCAGCAAATGCATATATAATTTTTTTCATCTGATTAGTCTTTTTCATGTTACAGCGTTAATTTAATACCGATATTAAAAAACTTATTCTGTGGATACTGTAATCCGTTATCATCTGCAATTTCAGGGTCTACACCATAATCTTTCAGGTTATCGATAGAAAACAGGTTATATCCGTTTACATATACCCTGGCATTCTGTATCTTGATTTTTTCAGCCCATCTTTTGGGTATGGTATAACCAATTTCAAGCGTACGGGCACGCAGGTACCTAACATTGTGTAGCCAGAAAGTGGAGTTTTTGTTATAATTGCTGTGTCCGCCATCATTGAAGCGCAGTGCAGGGTATTTTCCAGGGATCCATGCGCTATTCAGGTCGTATGGATTGGTACGGTGCCAGCTGTCATCTGCAAAACTCTGCAATAAAGCCCCCGTATTCTGGAATGCCCAGCGCTGCTCCCAGTTTTGGTTCCAGGAGTACATCGCACCGCCTGAAAAATCGGCTGTAAAATCAAAGTTTTTGTAAGAGCCACCAATGGTAAAACCAAAGCCAATGTTAGGCTGACCTGTTGTGGTATATCCGATTGGTCTTTGATCCAGGTCATTGATCACACCGTCACCGTTCTGATCCTTATAAATTAAATCGCCAGGCAATAATGATCGGTTTCCCTGTCCATCAATGTTTACTTTATAATTATTGATCTCATCTACGTTCTGAAACTGGCCGGTTACCTCGTATCCCCAAAAAATATCGGTATAACGCTGGTTTTTGCTGTTTCTATAATTGTCCCATGAGTTACCGTAACGCGGTTTATACTGATCTAAAAACTTCCTTCTACTGATGGAGATATTTCCTCCAACATTGTAATTAAATTCTCCGATTTTATCCCGGTAATTTAATGCAAATTCGGCCCCGAACTGCGCATCGCTTTCCAGATTTTCAGGACTTAAGCCATAGCCCAGTTCAATCGGAACCACCACATCGTTTTTAATTGCCGGCAATCCGGTACGTTTTCTATAAAAATAATCAGCTGTTCCTGAAAGCTTGCTGTTGAACATCACAAAGTCCAAACCGATATCAGTAATCTTGCTCTTAAACCAGGTGAGGTTATTAATAATCGGCCCCTTATCCCTGGACGTAGTAATATTCTTTCCATCCAAAATCACACTTCCCTGATTGTATCTATAGCCAGGAATATAAGCATAGGGATCGATGCCCACATCATCATCTCCAAGCTGTCCGTAGGAAGCACGGAGTTTTAAATCATTTAATATCTTGCTCTCACCTAAAAATGATTTTACGAACTCCTCCTGTGTTATTCTCCAACCAATGGATGCTGAAGGAAAATAGCCTACTCTCCTGTCGGGTGCAAACTTCCACGAGGCATCTCTACGGCCAGAAAGTTCCAGGTAATATTTATTGTCATAATTATAGTTTACCCTGGCGACGTAACCAATACGGGCTTCTTCTTCCTGGATATCAGCAAAATCCTGTCCATCCATATCTGCGAACTGCAAAACAGGCAGAATATTGGTCTGTGGTACGGCATGCTGGAAAGTATAGGTTCTAAAACGGTCTAAACGCTCCGCTACCAAAACGCCACCAACAGTGTGTTTACCAAAAGTACGGTTGTAGTTGGCCTGTAACTGATAAGTATTGGTGTATATTTTTTCGTTTCTGCGCTCCCTGTATGGGTTAGAACTTCCAACTTTTTCTTCGTAAACACCAGTTTCCGGATGATAAGTATATACATTGTAGGTATACTCGTGGCCGTTAATTACGTTATCGGCGATGTAATAAGAGTATAAACCTTTTATCTCCAAACCTTTTATAGGCGTATCATAACTTGCAGATAAATTGGTTTGTAAAACCCTCCAGTCAGATTTCCAGTAACCGGTTAAGGCCTTGCTCTGTACAGCAAACTGTTCGGTATTGTGCCCGATATCATTCGGGTAATTCGGATTACCATTGGCATAAGCCTGTTCGGTTGGCCTGTTTCTCAATAGCGCAAAACGGGCAGCAAAATAATCGTCACCACCAGGTACGCCCGGCTGATCGCGGCTTTCGATACGGCCGTTAATCAACATCCCCACTTTAAAACGGTCGGTTATTTTAGCTTCTATATTACTCTGGATATTGGTCCGGTTAAAATCGAATTCACGTGCCGTTCCATACACCCCTTTCTGATCCAGGTGCGTGCCCGAAAAGTAATAATTTACTTTGTCGCTGCCACCTGAAGCACTTAAATTAATTGAAGATTGCGGCGCATTGGGTGCAATGATGATATCTCTCCAGTTCTGGCTCTGATAGCCATATTCTGTTCCGGCTTTCCATTTTTCAAGTTCGGCCGGGGTAATATCTGTTTTGCCGTTCTGGTTTAATTCCGCTGTAGCTTTTCCCAACATCCATTGGTAAGCATCGGTCGTTTCAGGGAAACGTACCCAGTTCTGCCATCCGGTATAAGCATCAACACTAAAGGTATTACGGGTACTGTTTTTACCTCTTTTAGTGGTCACTAAAATTACCCCGTTAGCAGCCCTGCTACCATAAATAGCGGCCGAAGCATCTTTTAGCACACTAATGGTTTCGATATCGTTGGGCGAGATATTATTAAACTGCCCTGCATCCTGCTGTATCCCATCAATTACGTATAATGGATTACCCATGTTACGGATCTGGATGTTGGCACTCGATCCCGGCCTACCATCAGGCATCCTGAATGAAACGCCGGGTAGTTTACCTGCAAGGCCCGTACTTACAGTAGAACCGCCATGTACTTTTTCAAGATCTTTACTGCTAATGGACGAAATAGCGCCAGTGATGGCTTCTTTTTTCTGTGTGTTGTACCCCACTACCACCACTTCCGAAAGATCGTTATTGGAAGGTTTAAGTTTAACATTAACCTGCGTACGACCGGCCAGTGCAACTTCCTGGTTGACATAACCTACATAAATAAAAATCAGGGTCGCATTTTTATCGGCTACCTGGATTTTAAATTTTCCGTCACCATCAGTTGTTGCACCAGTAGTAGTACCCTTAATTTTAATGCTGGCACCCACAACGGTTTCGCCCTTCTCATCAGTAACGGTACCTGTAACGGTGCTTTGTTCCTGTGCACTGAGCTGAAATGAAAGTAAGAGTAAGGTAATTGAAGTAAGAATAACAGAAAGGATTTTGCGTTTCAAAAACATTTTTTGAAGCAAGTACCAATCCATGCGTACAAAGCCGCCATAGGAGAATAAACTTCTTTTCATATTTGGTTAGTGATTTGGTTAGTTACTAGAAGTAAATGGTTTTAGTTCGATTTAATTCTTTTCAAAGATTCGGTTTTTAGCATTAGAGCGGGATACGCATTTGTATCAATCTTTCTCCATTTTGTCTCGATTTTTGTTGGAGGAGATTACAGAAATACAACTAACCACAGATAAGAAGGATACACACAGATATTTTATTTAGGGTAAAGTTTTGCAATTAGTTAACCACAGATAAAAAGGATGCACACAGATATAAAAATCCGTGTTTATCTGTGTACATCTGTGGTTAAATCCTTAACTGAAAAGGGCAGTTAATCAAGCGGTATAATTAATTGCATTCCCTGGCTGGTTATTATCATATTGGAAATGATGGGGCTGGCACGTTTCGGTTAGGGAAGTCCCGCTATCCGCTTCAAAGCCTTGGCTCGTACCTCACCTGCGGGTTTTACGCTACTATCGGGTTTATTTAACAAGAGTCAGTTGGTTTTGGGCACAAACTAATCACACCCGGAGGTTTAATTCAACTGGCCACTCACAATGGCTCAACAGAAAATGCTTCTTAGTTGTATTAAGGAGACTGAGGTGGTCAATATTTTACAGATAAACTTTTATACAGTAATAAATCTAAAATTATATAAAAGATCAGATTTTACTTTGAAAGCTTCCCACCATAGGTAGAGCCAAATCAAAGTTACTTTGAAACCCTCCTGCAGTATGCAGCAACCAATCAAAGCTTCTTTGAAACCCTCCTGCAGTGTGCAGCAACCCATCAAAGTAACTTTGAAACCCTCCTGCAGCATGCAGCAACCCATCAAAGTAACTTTGAAACCTTCCTGCAGTATGCGGCAACCAATAAAAGTAAATTAAGGCTGCCCCAGATAAAAATCAAAAGGTTTATCGCGGTCGCAAACCAGCGTTCCGTCTTTAAATTCCAGCTCCGCAACATGTATCGATGTACGTTTATTGGCGTACGAAAAAGTAAAGTCCTGGTCTAACGTTCCTTCAAAATGCGTTTTACGGCCGGGATGGGTAAAGTAGAAAATATAAGCTTTACTACCTATTACCTGCACATCTGCATGGGCACCCGTTGGCGTATCTTCTGGCCGATGCCCCGGCACATCCAATAACATGCCCTGTTTTTCCCAGCTTTTGCCATCTTTCGATCGGTATACACGTTGCCCGTGCCACTCATCGGTAATCATCCAGTACCAGTTATTAAAGAAAAAAACTTTCGCACCTTCGTGCGGTGCCCCACCTATGGCAGGTTCAGTCTGGGCCGTCCAATGTTGCAGGTCTTTACTTTCAGCAGTCATGGTAATACTCCCCTTGGAACTGTCTTTATACCATATATGCCATTCGCCATCAGGCATTTTTAGTAAGGTAGGATCAATTACATGTTCTGAGTTGAGGGAGATAAAACCTTTGTATTTCCATTTCCAAAGATCTTTACTGGTATAATGTGCAATTTTAGCGGTACCGCCCCAGTGGTTGCGCACGCCCTGAATATAGGCAAGGTACATGTGGTAGATGCCATTTTCGTAAATCACATCAGGTGCCCAAAAAGTATTCACGCCAGGTTCAAAATTCAGATTCAATGCACCTTTATACACAAATGTCTGTCCTTTATCGGTAGAGGTGGCCACACCAATATTGGTTCCATAACAATAAGCCACATCATTGGTTTGTGCATTTGCCCTTCGCTGGGTATAAAGCATCCACCAGCTTTTTTCAGCATGGTTATATACCAGCACCGGGTCTGCAGCTCCGTCATAAATCGGATCCCGGTACAAGGGAGAGGGTGCAATGCGTATTTGTTGTGCCGTAGCAGCCAACGACAAAAACAACAATATAAATAAACAAGGGGTTTTAAATTTCTTCACGGTTGGGTTCTTTGGTTAGCGGCACCAAATAACAGCATTTGAACTTCAGCACAAAACCGATCTGTCTCAATCTTTCTACTTATCTGCTCAAATTTTATTTAGGCAGAAAGGCAGCCATTTCTTTAATATATTTGAAGCTGCTGACCAATATATATTGAAAAAACTCATCATCCTTTTATGTTTGTTACTTTCGGCCAACCTGCTTTGGGCGCAGCCTTACTATTTCAGGCATTACCAGGTTGAGAACGGACTTTCCAACAATACGGCTTTTTGCAGTGTACAGGACGGGAACGGCTTTATGTGGTTCGGAACAAAAGACGGGCTGAACCGGTTTGACGGTTATTCTTTTAAAACCTATCGTCGCGATAGCGAAAAGGCCGGCAGCTTGGGCAACGACCTGATTTATGCGCTTCACCACGATCAGAATCAAATCCTTTGGGTGGGTACCAACGACGGAGTATATGCTTACAATCCATCAAAAGAAAGTTTTTCGCTCATCAAAGAAACAAAAGGCATGCGGATTATCGATCTAGCCAGCGACCAGAACGGAAACCTTTGGATTTTATCTTCTTTTAAAATATACCTCTATCATAAAAGCAGCAAGAAAATAAAGCTTTTTAGCACCAATGCCCCTTTTGACGCCTCTTTGGTTACGGTGTTAAAAAACGGCAGTATCTGGATCAGTACCGGCAGGGGGACACTGGAAAAATACAACCAGAAAAAAAATAATTTCGAAAGCTTTAATGTGAACGGCAAAAATAAAAAGCCGGAATATGGCTGGGTATCGCGCATCGCAGAAACTGAAAGTGGCCAGCTGCTGATCGGCACCACCAATCAGGGGGTCAAATTATTTAACCCAACTACCTTAGAATCTAAGAATATTATAAAACTGAACGACGATCAGACACCGATTTTTGTAAGGGACATTAAAAAAACCGGTCCTCATGAATTCTGGATTGCAACCGAATCGGGCATTTACATCTACAACGACGAAACAGAGAAGATTACACATATCCAGAAACAATATAATAACGATTATTCCCTAAGTGACAATGCCATTTATACCATCTGTCAGGACCGTGAAGGCGGCGTTTGGACAGGCACTTATTTTGGCGGTTTAAACTATTATTCGAGCCATACCTCGCTGTTCACCAAATATTTCCCACAGAAAGGCTCAAATTCCGTTAGCGGAAGCGATGTAAGGGAAATCACAAAAGATCAGGCTGGTAATTTCTGGATCGGTACCGAAGATGCCGGGCTGAACAAACTTGATCCTAAAACTGGAATATTTAAACATTTTCTGCCCGATGGAAAACCCGGGAGCATTGCTTATTCCAATATCCATGGCCTGTTGGTAGATGGCGATAAACTCTGGGTGGGCACTTTTGAACATGGACTGGATGTGATCAGTCTGAAGACCGAAAAGGTAATCAAACACTATCAGGCAGGTATCGGAAATGCACTCCGAACTAATTTTATTGTTACTTTTTGCAAAACAAGGTCTGGAGAAATTTTGGTAGGCACCATTAACGGAATTTACCGCTACAACCGCAAACGCGACGATTTTGAACCCATTGCAGGCTTACCTTTTCTGTTTTATGATTCGGTGATTGAAGACAGTGAGGGCAATATCTGGGCGGGCACCTTTAATGATGGTGTTTTTCAGTTTAATTTAACTAAACCTGGGATTGTAAACTATCGGAATAAAGCGAATGACCAAAAAAGCCTGAGCCACAATACCATTAACAGCGTTTTTGAAGATAGCAAACACCATATCTGGATCACTACAGATGGCGGAGGCCTTTCCAGATTTGATAAAAAAACGCAAGGGTTTAAACGTTATGGTGTAAAAAATGGTTTTCCCAGTAATTATCTGTTCCGTATTGAGGAAGATGCTTCTCATAAGTTCTGGATCAGCAGTACTCGCGGGTTAATCCACTTCGATCCTTCAACGGGAACAAGCAAAACCTATACTAAAGCAAATGGATTGCTGACCGACCAGTTTAATTACAGCTCGGCCTATCACGACAAAGACGGCAGAATGTACTTTGGAAGCGTAAAAGGACTAATCAGCTTCGATCCTGCCGACCTTAAACCGACCATTTACCAAACCCCCGTGTTCTTAACGGGATTTCAGATCAACAGTACCGGAACAGATTTAAACGGTACCGATTCGATATCCAATAAATCGATCGTTTACGCCGATACCATCGAACTAAACCATAACCAATCTTCGTTCAGCATTGATTTTGCAGCATTAAGCTACCGTTCGCCCGAAATGACGGAGTATGCTTACAAAATGACCGGGCTTTATAAAGATTGGGAGTACTTGAAAACCAATCGGAAAGTATATTTCACAAAACTTGCACCGGGCACATATATTTTTGAAGTGAAAGCCATGGTGGAAGGCAGCAGTACCTGGAGCAACAAAAATGTAAAACTGCTCATCAAAATCCTACCGCCTTTCTATCTTAGCCCTCTTGCCTATTTTATTTATGTGGTTGTAGCCGGGGCAATTATTTTCTTTTTGGTGCGGAGATACCATCAAAAAATCGCGCTAAAAAACAGCAGGCGTATGGAAGTTTTTGAGCATGAAAAACAGAAGGAAGTCTATCAGGCCAAAATCGAATTTTTTACGAATGTTGCTCACGAGATCAGGACCCCGCTTACCCTTATCATCGGGCCAATGGAAAAATTGATTAAACAGGCCGATGCTGTGCCTGCCATTGAAAAAAACCTGCGGATTATGGGCCGAAATACAGATCGCCTGCTCAAACTTACCAATCAATTGCTCGATTTCAGGAAAACCGAAACCAGCGATTTTTCGCTAAACTTTGTAAAGGCAGATATCAGTGAGATAATAAAGGATGTTTTCCTCCAGTTTCAGCCCGCAGCCGAACATCGGAATATCATTTATACCATCAACTTGCCCGAAAAAGCATTCCAGGCTTATATCGATGTCGAAGCTTTTTACAAAATCATCAGCAATCTGGTTGATAATGCCATTAAATATGGAAAAACGACAGCTGAAATCAGTTTATCGAAATCAGCCGAACAGGATAAATTTAAGATTTGCGTTAAAAGCGACGGCAATAAAATACCTGCAGAAATCAAAGATAAAATTTTTGAACCTTTTTTCAGGGCTAAAGAAACGCAGATCGCCACCGGAACGGGCATAGGTCTTTCCATTTCCAAATCGCTCGCACAGCTGCATAGCGGCGAGTTGTGCCTGGATGTTAATGACCATCATTTTAATATATTTGTATTAGAACTGCCCATCCATCAACTTATTGAATTTAACCTGAACGGAAAATGGAAGAAATTGTAGGTTCGCTCACGATGAAAGATCAACAGGAAATAGAGAAAAACGTGGTATTATTGGTCGATGATAATGAGGATATCCTTGATTTTATCTCGGATGACCTTGAAGAAAAATACCATGTTCTACAGGCCAGAAACGGCGTGGAAGCTTTGGAAATCTTACAGCGTGAAATCGTTCAGCTCATTATCAGCGATGTGATGATGCCCGAAATGGATGGCTTTGAATTTTGCGCAAAAGTAAAATCGACCCTTGAGTTCAGCCATATCCCCGTGATCCTACTTACTGCAAAAAATTCGCTACAATCAAAAATAGAAGGTTTGGAACTGGGAGCAGATGCTTATGTAGAAAAACCCTTTTCACCAGAATTTTTGCAGGTACAGATTTCCAGCCTGATTAAAAACAGGAACAAAATCAAGGAATATTTCTCCAGTTCCCCCCTATTGCATATTAAAAGTATTGCCTACTCAAAAGCAGATGAGGTATTTCTAGAAAAACTGCAGGATACCATCAATAAAAACATCAGCAATCCCGACCTGGATGTAGAGCATCTGGCCGAGAAGATGAACATGAGCCGCCCTACGCTGTACCGCAAGATCAAATCGATTTCCAACCTAAGCCCCAACGAGCTGATCAACTTGGCGAGGTTAAAGAAAGCTGCTGAATTTTTAAACGAAGGACTGTTGAAAATTTACGAGATTTCTGAAATGGTGGGTTATAGCTCACAATCGCACTTCGGACGCAATTTTGCCAAGCAGTTTGGAATGTCACCTACTGATTACTTGAACAGCAGGATCGCAGAAAAGAAGAAGGTGTAATTTTAAAGAGTTATCAGGCGCGAAGAATCGTCATTACGAAAGGCTTTTTCAGCCGACAGCCTGCCCCGACCTTTCGGGCAAGCAATCTTTCTTCTCATACATCAATCCCTTCTATTTCACCCTCAAAATCAATTAATTAATATCCATTGTTATTATCCTTTATTATGCGTAAATTGTATTAACCAAAATATATAAGTTATGAACATGCTTAAGAAAATCGAGAACTGGGGCGATCATCACCACCCAAAATGGTTAGATTATTTTAGAATTTTATTAGGCCTCGTTTTAATCTGGAAGGGCATTGATTTTTACGTCAATATGCAAGCATTTAGTAATTTAATGAGAGGCGCTTTCTTAGGTACAGCAATAAGCATTAGCTTACTGGCACATTTCATTATTGTATTACACATTATCGGTGGTTTAGCCATTACCCTGGGGACCTACACACGTACATTTTGCCTCATTAATTTACCCATACTAATCGGTGCCGTATTCTTCATCAATATTTCGGGAGGCATTTTTAAACCCTATTCAGAATTTTGGTTTTCGGTTTCAGTATTGGTAGGATTAATCTGTTTTGCGATTGAAGGAAATGGAATTTTATCGGTAGAACACGAAAAAATCTTACCAAAACAGACCGCTTAGTCCAAAACACAAACACAAAACTCCAATATATAGAGCTTAAATTAGCTGTATATTGATGCTTTTTGATTTTTTTATGCCTGCTAACTAAATGATTAGCAAGAGTTAAAATATTAATTAAAATATTTAAGTAGAAATTATTTGCAGATTTGCTTCAAGTTTGTACTTTTGCGGCGGAGAGTTGGCAGAGTGGTCGATTGCGGCAGTCTTGAAAACTGTTGACTTGTTAAAGGGTCCGCGGGTTCGAATCCCCCACTCTCCGCCAATATGGTTTCAAAAACCAACAAAAGCCTGCAGATCGTATGATAGCAGGCTTTTTTCATTTCCGGCACCCCACAAAATATGCATAAATTCGCATAGTTCTGGTGAGTGATTCGGTGAGTAAAATGAAAAATTGAAATGACTCACCGAATTCGATATAAAACACTGAACATCAAAACGTTCAGAAAGCACACATCTTGACTTTTGAGTACTGTAAAGGGAACCAAGGTTCACAAAGTTGAACGGCTGCTGCTCCTTGCTGATATACACTTTAAGATCGGGGCCGTTGCTGCTGGCAAAATTTTCCAATGCCAGTTGGTACTTCCCATTAGTAACATAAATGCGGGCCGCACCGGTAACTTGCCCATACGATCCATTGCTGAAATCGCTGCTACCGGTTACCAGTTTGGCCGCAGCGGTATCGACTTTTTCGTTTAGAACCATTGTCGGCGTGGTTTCTTTTTTACAGGAGGCAAAGCTTATAGTAAATGCGATTACAGCGCTCCAATAGATAAAATGTCTCATGTGCTGATTAATTAGGTTTCAGATTTAGTCGCTAAGTCTGCGGTTTCCTTACAAATAAAAATTTATTGTAAGGTTTTGCCGATACCTGCGACAAAGCAGGAAAACAACAACACAACATCATGTACAAATTCATTCTTCTTTTACTACTAACAGGCTTTACGCTAAGCAACGTACATGCACAGATTTCTGTGGAAACACGAAAAAGGCAGTACAATTTAGATCAATCAGGTCTGGCCCTTTCTGGTTATGACCCTGTTACTTATTTCACCAAACAAAAAGCAGTTGAAGGCAAAAAAGATATTGCGCTATTAATTGAAGGCATAACCTATCGCTTTGCCAACACGCAGGATCGTGATCTTTTTAAAGCATCCCCATCCAAATACGAGCCTCAATACGGCGGTTGGTGCGCTTTTGCCATGGGCGATAATGGCAAAAAGGTATCAGTAGACCCGGAAACCTTTAAGCTGGTAAATGGCAAGCTATACCTCTTCTACAATAAATTCTTCAATAACACCAAAAAATCCTGGGATAAGAACGAAAGCAACCTGAAAACAAAAGCGGATGCTAACTGGAATAAATTTGTTCAAAACTGATATCAACCAAACTAATTTAAACACAATATGAAACGAACCATCATCATTGCAATACTTGCAACTTTTAGTTTTTTAAACGCCAGTGCGCAAAAATCAGCAGTATTTGTATCAGGCGGTAAAGCCATAAAAGGATATGACCCGGTTGCTTTCTTTAAACAGTCTAAGGCAGTTAAAGGCGTAGACAGCCTTTCCTACGAGTGGAACAACGCCACCTGGCTTTTTGCAAATACCGAAGACTTGAACACGTTTAAGGCAACGCCCGAAAAATATGCTCCGGAATACGGTGGCTATTGTGCTTATGGTACTGCCGACGGACATAAAGCCACTACGCAAACCGATACCTGGACCATTGTGAACGACAAGCTTTATTTCAACTACAATTCTAAAGTGAAAGAGATGTGGTCGAAAGACCAAAGCAACCTGATTATCAAGGCGGACCAGCAATGGCCGACAATAAAAAATCAATAAACCTTAACCATCATGACGACTAAAACCTCTAATATAGTTATCTGGGCACTGCGCCTGATGGCCGCAGCGATCATGCTGCAAACCCTGTTCTTTAAATTTACTGCCGCTCCTGAATCGGTCTACATCTTCACCAAATTGGGAATGGAACCCTGGGGCCGCATCGGTATCGGCTGTGTGGAACTGATTGCCTCGGTATTGATCCTGATCCCCCGGACCACCAGTTTGGGCGCGCTAACAGGTGTTGGTATTATCACCGGCGCTATCTTTTTCCACCTGACGAAATTAGGGATCAACGTGCAAAATGATGGCGGTAAATTATTTATATTAGCGATACTCACCTTTAGCAGTTGTACAGCGCTGGTATTCTTATTAAGGAAGCAATTACTCGATTATATTCCCTTTATAAAATCCGGGCCTTATGCAGTTTAAAGAATCGATAACTCATTTGATTGAACAATTATGCGTAACTATAGCAGCATTAACCAATGAGCAGTTTACGCAGCCTGTAACAGTTTTATCCGGTTCCACCATCGGACAGCATACCCGCCATATCCTAGAGTTTTTCATTGAGCTCAACAAAGGTTATTTGAGTGGTGCAGTTGATTATGATCAGCGACAAAGAAGCTATGAGTTAGAAAGCAATAGAGATACTGCTATAACGCATTTGCAAAATATAAGCGATAGTTTAGGAAAACCAGATAGGGAATTATGTCTTATTGTAAATTATGGAGATAAACAGAGCATTGCCACCAATTATTACAGGGAACTTGTTTATAATATGGAGCACACCGTTCATCATATGGCTTTGATCCGCATAGGCGTTAATGCGGTTTCGATCATTGAAATTCCGCCGGGATTCGGCATTGCGGCTTCAACATTAAAATTCAGACAAGCATGTGCACAGTAACCTATATCCCAACAAATGATGGCTTTTACCTAACCTCTAACCGCGACGAACACCGTCATCGTAGCCCCGCCCTTGCCCCTGCAATTTACAAAGCGTTTGATGGCGATGTACTTTACCCAAAAGATCCTGACAAAAATGGCAGTTGGATAGCCGCTAAAGCAACCGGAAACATCGTAGTACTTTTGAATGGAGCATTTGTAAAGCACAATCAAAAACCTACCTATACTAAAAGCAGGGGGCAATCGTCTTAGAAGCAATAGGTTCTGATAAGCCCGATTTGTATTTTAAAGCAGCTAATCTATTTGATGTGGAACCCTTTACTTTAGTTGTTTGTGCAAACAAATTACTTTATGAATGCCGTTGGGATGGCAATAAAAAACATCTAACATCGCTTGACAAAAAAAGAGCTTATATCTGGAGTTCCCCAACACTTTATAATGAAGCAATTCAAGCTGATAAAGCTCGCCAATTTAAAAAATGGTTAAAGTCGGACATTCCCCTGGATAGCAGCTCAGTAATGGGCTTTCACGAGAGTGAACGGTTGAGCGGCCCTATTAGCACAGTTAGTATTACCAGTATCCGAATGTCATCCGGCAAAATCACCATGACTTATGATGACCTAAAAACCGGCTCGCGACACGTAGAAAAATTAAACGCGTTTAAGCAAAAGATACCTTGGCTGGGCTTACGCATCCTCTTTGTCAAATTATTTAACTGGGAATACTGGCCCTATTATATGGTTTATATTCCGGTGATGTTTTACTGGCTTTGGCTAAGCATCAAATCGCGTTCGATGTTCTTTTTTAATACCGCCAACCCCGGCATGAAGAACGGCGGATTTGCTATGGATAATAAAAATGATATTTATGCCCATATCCCATCGCAACATTGTCCTAAAACTTTGTTGATTAAAGCAGGTACCGCACTCGACTTTATTGGAATGCAACTACCGCTGATAGCAAAACCTGATATAGGACAACGCGGCCTGCAGGTTAAGCTGCTTAACACACTTGACGACCTTGCACAATATGCGCGTAACAGCAAGGTAGATTTTTTGTTACAGGAATACATAAGCTTCCCCAACGAAGCGGGGATATTTTATAGCCGGATGCCGGGCAGCAATAAAGGTACTGTAACCGGTATTGTGGGTAAGGAACTGATGAATGTTACTGGCGACGGAAAATCAACAATATTGGAATTACTGGTTAAAAATCCAAGATACCTGCTACAAATCCAGTCGCTAACAAAGACCGATAGCAGCATGTTGCAAAATGTTTTGCCTGTCGGCGAAACTTACTATCCCGCCCCTTATGGCAACCATAGTCGCGGCGCTAAATTCAGCGATCTGAGCCACCAGATAAGCCTGGATCCATTACAACACATCGACGCAGTTTGCAAAAAGATTCCAGGTTTTTTTTACGGCCGCTTAGATATTAAGTACAGTAGCTGGTCCGAGCTGTGCGCGGGTAGATTCATGATAATTGAAGTTAACGGGGCTGCCAGCGAACCTGCCCATATATACGACCCCAAACACTCTATCTTTTTTGCCTGGAAGGAGATCATTCGTCACTGGGACATCTTATACCGGATAAGCAAACAAAACCGCCAAAGTAAAGGCTTGGTGCACATGACGTACAGAGAAGGAATGTCAATGATCAAAAACAATAAACAATACGTAAATTTAACTACTGCCTAATATGAAGATCAAACCGAAATACATCCTAATGATAGTTGCACTTATAGGGATTGTGCTCTTTGGTGCTTGCCGTACCAAGTATAAACCCATGTTAAATTCGGATAGCGGCGTTCAGCTTAAATCAATATCTATTATCCAGGCTCAAACCGAAGCCAGGTCGGCAGGAAAACCATTGTTTGTTTTTATTCATGCCAGCTGGTGCCCAACCTGTAAAAAAATGGAACATGAAGTTTTAGTTGAAAAGCAGGTTGGAGATACTTATAATTCAAAATTCATCAATGCGGCTATTGATATCGATAGCGAGGATGGCAAAAAGCTAAAAGAACTGTACCCAATTAGGGCTACCCCAACACTATTTTTCTTTAAAGCTGATGGTACCCTTGCCAAAAAATGGGAAGGATATGCAACTTTAGAAAAACTTGTTTCACTATCTGCAGAGATAAACTAATATGGAATAATATGGCCCATTACTTCATCCTTATCAAAGATTACTTATTCCACCAAGCTTATTTACACAAGCTGAATCCTTGGCTGTTTGGTATTTTTTACCTGTTAAGTAAGTTATTATTTCTCATCTTCCTTGGTCGGGCAGTTAAAAATTTAAAGCAAAAACAGTCTTTTTTACTGCCTTTGCTTTTTGCTGCTTTAGGCTACAGCTTGCCCTATCTGTATATGATTATCTCTGGCAAAAATATCCCACTTTGGATCTTTATGGTGATCACGCTCATTTATCTGTTCAGTGGTTGGTCCATTTACAAAAAATTACGCGAAGTAAGATAAGAAACCGCATGAGATTGTGTTCTTAAACTGGATGGCTAAATAGATCAATAAGCTGAGTCCCCCCTATACCTATGGCAAAAGGTATACTAAAATGCATCTTTTAAAAATGCTTTGCATTGCAATTGATGTACCAGATTATTTCCTTCCTTAAATTACCATAAAAAAAGGGCCACCAATTTACTGGATGCCCTTTTAAGGTTGAAGGATAAGGATTACATTTTGTTCATGGTATCTTTCATCATGGTGTCCTTCATCATGGTATCTTTCATCATGGTGTCAGTCATCGAAGAATCTGCCATCTTAGAATCAGCACTGTCAGCTTTTTTTCCTGAACAGGCTGCGAACGTTAGCGATAAGGCTAAGGCCAAAAAGCCTAATTTGAATGCATTTTTCATTTTGTTTTGTTTTGAAGTTTAAATTAATTACTTGTTTATTAATACAATAGCATTAAAAAAGGTAACCCTTTATTTTCATTAGTCTAACGTTTATTCCTTTTGGGAGTTCGAAATTATTGCCCTCAGGGAATTTTAACAGATTTCTGTGCTTTTCAATAGCTTAAGGTTAAGATATCCCTTGAAAGTATGGCGTGCGTAAACAACTGCCCGGGCAATATAAGTAGTCGCCTGATCCTGGGCCTTAACACAGAAGTTTATCAAAAAACATCAGATCCAAGGATACTTATCATTTTAAACAACTGAAAGTCAATAATATTAAAATATATATTTTCATATTCAACATCCATGTTTTATCCATTCTGCGTACATGGAGATATAACAGAACGAAAAACATGAAAAGAATTTTCTTATCAGCAGTTGCTATAGTAGCTATCGCATTTGCTTCAAATACTACGGTTCAGGCGCAGTCAAAAATGAGTATGTCGGCTGGCACCAAAATGGTCGGAGGTGCAGCAATGTATCCCACCAAGGATATTATCGATAATGCAGTAAATTCAAAAGACCATACCACGCTGGTAGCGGCGGTAAAGGCTGCAGGCCTGGTAGAAACCCTGAAAGGCAAAGGCCCTTTTACGGTGTTTGCGCCAACAAACAGTGCTTTTGATAAACTACCAAAAGGAACAGTGGAGACTTTGCTTAAACCTGCAAATAAAACAATGTTAACCAAAGTTTTAACCTACCATGTTATTGCAGGTAAAATGGACAGTAAAGCCATTGCAGCTGCGATCAAAAAAGGAAACGGGAAAGCAGAATTTACAACTGTTGAGGGCGGAAAACTTTGGGCATGGATGAAAGCAAGTAAACTGATGTTAAAAGATGAAAAAGGCGGCATGAGTATGGTAACTATTGCAGATGTAAACCAGAAAAACGGGGTAATACATGTAGTAGACACGGTTTTAATGCCGAAATAATTATTTCATTTACAATGAATATTGAATGCCGCTTGGGGAATTTCCAGGCGGCTTTTTTATGTCAAAAAAATACCGCTAATACCAGGTGCAGGAAAAATTCAATAGTACCTGATCATGGCATTATTGAAACTGAGAGTAGTCTTCCTTCCCATTCACAAGTACGGTATGCACATTGAACTTTCCGCTTGCAAAGCATAGAAAAAATTTATAATCGTTATCCCCCTTTCAGGACAGACTGGAAAAAGTCTGACCCTAGCCTACCGGTCCAACCAGTCAACCCCGGGCTATCACCTACAGGTTGCGCAGATAACACCCAATGCAAGCAACAAAATTGAACGTGGGGAAAATAAAGAGAGAACACTTTCGCATGTACAGGTTGTGCGCAGCCTGGAAAATTTCAGCCTGAATGGGAAAAAGAATGGAAGTATAAATTTCCTTCCTGCAAAAGGAATCCAGCAGGGCAGTGCCGAAATCATTGCCTTATTGCAAAATGACAAAACGGGACAGATAACTGCGGCGGCCAAAATTAAATTTTAAGGCTGAAAGGTCAGATCCTTTACAAGCAGAATTTCGTTAATGATATAAAATATTCCGATGAAAGAAATCAAGGAAAAGCATGTACTTCTGATGCGCTGAACACACTGGGTAAACTTCCCGGTGCTAACGGTAATGATCTGGAGCGGTTTATTTATTTACTGGGCAAATGATGCCTATGGCATTTCTATTTTCGGCTTTACCCTGATCAGATTTTTTCCCGAATGGTTTTATAACTATTTCCACATCCCCAGCGGCTTGCCGAGGGTATGGCTTTCCATTTTCTGTTTATGTGGTTCTTCTTCCTCAACGGACTGCTTTATATTAGCTACACTCTATTTTCGGGGCATGGAGGGAGCCTGTCCCTAAAAGAAACTCGTTCAAAGAAGCCTGGCAGGTACTTCTTCATTTTAAGTGTGTCGAGGGCTGGGACCAGATCCAGCACTGGGCCGGGGTCAGTTTGAGCAATTTTTTATTGCATTACAAACTTGATAAACTCGGCGAGAAAAACTACATGGGACTGGAAACCCCGAACGGTGAGTATTATGTAGGGCTGGAAAGGGACAGCGTTCTCCATCCACAAACAATTTTAGCCTACGAGATGAACGGAAAACCGATAACCAGTGATCATGGTGCGCCTTTGAGGTTGATTATCCCGGTAAAATACGGCATCAAAAACCTTAAACGAATCGGGCTAATGTCTTTCAGCGACCAGCGTCCAAAAGATTACTGGGCGGAACAGGGCTATGACTATTATTCCGGCCTATAAAAAAGGGGAACCGAAACAATCCCCCAGCTCATCAGATTTTATCCTTATACTCCGGCCTGATCAGTGCATTCATGCTTTTCCTGAGCTTCAGCACCTTGGGCCTGGAAACGCCCTGAATGTAGCCATTATCCGGATTTAGCCTATAATAGTCCTGATGATAATTTTCTGCAGGATAGAATACTTTAAAGGGCACCACCTGGGTAATGATCTTATCGCTGTAATGGTGACCGGCATTAACCCTGGCCATTACCTGTTCCAATATTTTCTTTTCTTCAGGATTTCTGTAAAAAGCGACCGAGCGGTAATCTTCTCCTTCATCAGGACCCTGCCGGTTCAGCGTGGTTGGATCATGGGCGTAAAAAAATGCCTCCGAGAGCTGGGCATAGCTGATTATGGTTGGATCATAATAAACCTCGACAGACTCGGCGTGGCCTGTATTATCCGAACAGACCTCTTCATAGGTCGGGTTTTTTACCGTTCCCCCAGAATAGCCGGACACAACTTTATCCACGCCTTTCAGTTCGCTCATACCCTCGGCCAGTGCCCAGAAACATCCACCGGCAAAGGTTGCCACTTTTTCATTTGCCTTTGGTCTGGGTAAGTCCGCAAACCCCTGCTGATTCTTTTTCGTCTGTGCATCCGTGCATGATGCAAGGAAAACCAGTACAACCAGCCATAATTTATATATTTTCATGATTGTACAATTATTTTGATGGAATAAATTTCAGTGCATAGGAATTCATGCAGTACCGCTGACCGGTCGGTTCCGGGCCGTCATCAAATACATGTCCCAGATGGAGGCCCGTGCTTGCCTCGACAACTTCATCCCTGACCATGCCGTCAGATGTATCACGGACTACTTTAACCGCTTTGGGATCAATGGGTTTGAAAAAGCTTGGCCAGCCTGTGCCGGATTCAAATTTAGTGTCGGAACTGAAGAGTGGTTTTCCCGTAGCGGCACTTACATAAATCCCTTTTTTGTGGTTATTCCAAAAGGGGTTTTTGTATGGCGTTTCCGTTGCACTGTTCACCATGATATCATAGGCCTGCGCAGAAAGCACCTGCTTCCAGTAAGCTGATGTTTTTGCCCCGGGATATTTTTTGATATCTCTTGAAAGTGTTTCTTTATCTGAGGGTTTATTCTGACCACAGGCATTCAATGCCAGTCCCAGAAACAGTATGCTTAATAATTTTAAATTTCTCATATCTCCATTGGTCGTTAGAAAACTTAAATCCTTACAAAAGCCCGCGGAATATTTTTACCTAAGGGGCTCAGGTAATTTAATTTACGCATAAAACGCCTGGCTGGTTCTTCATCGGATTGTCAGTATAAACCACACCCAAGTGACGCCTTCCCGCCGACAATAAATTCCGGATAAAAGGGAATCAAATTCGTTTTACAATAGAAGGTGAACCCGTTGAAGATAATCTGAATTAAAGCATTAGAAAATCCCGTAGAATTTCAAAAAACCATGAGGCTACGCTTCCAGAAAATATGTTGACAGAGAAAGGAGAGAGTTGAGGAGCGGATATACCACAGGAATATAAAGTTCATTAAAAAGGCCATCTGATGGAAAATAAACCTTTAAGTTGTTGGACTTCCTACTCGATTATAATACTTGGAATGCACTTTTCGGTGTTCTAACTCTCTCCTCCCATGCTTACAACTATGCTGATTGACTTCTCACAAATTCTACTTTAATTTTATTAGATATTACTCCAAGCCATAATAAGAATTACTTACACTTATATATTTAAGAAAATGTGCATTGAAATGAGGGCTCAGCTTATTTCGAATTTGATTTGAAACCGATGACATTAAAGACATCTTTTGACATAAAAATACAATAGTTTTGTTTAGTAAACAATACTGGTTATCAACATGTTACAAGCGAAGGTTCGACTCTCTTCGCTCCTTCCGAAATAAGATTACAAGATGCTCTGACCAGTAGCCGTAGGTTGTATTATTAACATCACTAATTAAGCATTCCTTTAATTAATTATAAAATTTCTATCTTTACAGAATAGCATTTGCAGTTAAGAAAGTACAGGTGAGTGATTCGGTGAGTCAGTTATCAGAAGTGTCTTTTAAACCATATAAAGCGAGATTTAATGGATGGTTTCAGTTCCCCCACTCTCCGCCGAGGTATCAAAACCTAGATCAAGCCTGAAATCGAAAGATTTCAGGCTTTTTTCGTTTCCGGAATACCACTCCATTTACTCACCGAATAAGACTTAAACCATTAGCTATCAAGCTGTTTATCAAGTAAACATCTTGATTTGCCTGCAAAGTTAGATTTGTTAACCATTAAGGTGAGTACTATGAAAACTAATTTTAGCTTGCTCTTTTATTTAAAAAGGCAAAAAAACAATCAATTTGGACCTGTAGTGGATAAACCAATTCACCTGACCCCTACACGCCAAGACATTAACACAAAAATAATCAATAAGTTACCCTAGATTAATTTGTGGTGGGACGGCGTTAATTGATTATGGTTTATAATACTTTTGCATGCACTTTTCGATGTTCTAACTCTCTCTTCCCATGCTTCCAACTATGCTGATTGACTCCTCACAAGTTCTACTTTAATTTTATTAGATATTACTCCAAGCCATAATAGGAATCACTTACACCTATATATTTAAGAAAATGTGCATTGAAATGAGGGCTCAACTTATTTCAAATTTGATTTGAAACCGATGACATAAAAGATATCTTTTGACATAAAAATACAATAGTTTTGTTTAGTAAACAAAACTATTGTATTTTTATGTCAAACACTTTTTTTTATGATACTTCAAAGCATCCTCAGCCAAATCATCCAGGCGCAAAGCCTGAACATTGCTAACAAGGACATAGGGCTAAAACGAGACACACTTCCATTGTTGCCAAATTTAGCAGCCCATGCCCTGATTGTATCAGGCATAAGGAGATGTGGAAAAAGCACTTTGTTATTTCAATTATTAAACAGTAAATACCCTGATGCACTATACCTCAATTTTGAAGATCCCAGATTATATGAATTTGAAAACAACGATTTTTTAAGGTTAGACAATTTGATTCGAGAGCAGAACATTTCAGTGTTAATGTTTGATGAAATCCAAATTATACCAGAATGGGAAAGATATGTACGCCAAAAATTAGATGAAGGCTATAAAATCGTAGTTACCGGCTCAAACGCTTCCCTACTAAGCAGGGAGTTAGGAACAAAACTTACAGGGCGACATATTACTAAAGAGTTATTTCCATTTTCTTATCATGAGTTCATTTCTTACCAGAAATTAGAACCTTCATCCGAATCATTAATTAGCTATCTGGAAATCGGTGGCTTTCCGGAGTACATAAAAGAAAGAACTGACGATATTCTAAACCATCTTTTCGAAGATATATTAATTCGTGACATTGTAGTTCGATACAACATCAAAGACGTAAGAACATTACAGCGTTTAGCTCAGTATTTAATTTCAAACGTTGGAAAGCCAGTATCAGGCAATAAGCTTAAAAATATTTTTGAAGTGGGGGCTACCAGTACTGTATTGGAATATTTATCGCATATGGAATATTCCTATTTATTGCATTTTGTCCCTAAGTTTAGTTATTCTCTAAAAAAACAAATTGCAAACCCAAGAAAGGTATATGCAATTGATACAGGCCTTATCAACGTCAATTCAGGATCTTTTACCGAAGATAGTGGGCGCAAATTCGAGAATCTCATCTTTTTACATCTTCGCCGGACTCATAAAGAAATCTATTATTTTTCGGAAAAAGGAGAATGTGATTTTATTATATTTAAAAATGGGGCTTTTCATCAAGCCATTCAAGTATGTTATGAATTAAACCCGGATAACTTGGATAGAGAAATCAATGGTATGATTGAAGCCCTGGAATTATTTAATAGTAAGGAAGGGACTTTAATCACTACTTCACAAAAAGATCAATTCGAAAAGAATGGAAAGATCATTCATGTAATTCCCGCCTATGAATACTTATTGAAGTAGCACTACAAGACCTAGAATATTATTATTTTCGGTATATACGCTTCAAAATCAAGAAAATACCACTAAGGTGTTCTAATGAACTCCCCCATTCTCCGCCTGAAAAACTAAAGCCTGAAATCATGCGATTTCAGGCTTTTCAGTTATTTATACCCGCTGTTTAACAGAGTTGCTAGTGGCAGAAAGCATACTGCGAAATAGGCTGTTTGGTAAATGAAGCGGAAGACCATTCTAAATTAACATTTCCCTTCTCATGCTTAAATCTTTGATAATAAAGTTTAATGGGGTGCAGACCTGCTTTTAACTTGATCGTACTCTGCTTATCGCTTTTTGGGGTATAGCCAAAATCTTCATCGATTAATACCGCATTATGTATCCTGAGAAATGCTTTACCTTTGGAAGCCAGATAAAAAGTATAATTTCCATCGGCCGGGATTTTGATAAAGCCCTCAACTGTTATAAAGTTACCAGCATCCTTATTGGTTATTTGAGGCGCTAAACCAACGCTTTTACCACTAGAAATGATGCTTAGCCCCTTGGTATTGGGTAGCCATTCCGTTGCCGACCTGTAGCTTTTCCATAACAATCCCTTGCTTACAGTGGTATTCAGTATGGCAGGCACCGCTACAGTATCATAAGGTCTTTTAGCCTCTACGTCTATCCGGCGCACCTGTAATACCATATCTTTCATTTTACGCTGAAGTGAATCCATATTTTGAGTTTCGGCCAGATTATACTGCTGATGAGGATCTTTTAATACATCAAAAAACTGGAAATTATCGTTCTGTGATTTTATATCATACCTCAAGCCAACAATGTTCCCAAACCTGATCATCTGCATCTGGTTCCTGATCCTGCCACGGTTTACACTTGCATATTCCGGGTAAGAAGGTGTTTTACCACCTTCAAAATATTCCGAATAGATCAGACTCTCCTTTTGTTTACCTTTTCCGGTCAAGGATGGCAACAAAGAAACACCATCTGATACTGCCGGTGCAGGTAAGTTGGCCGCATCTAAAAATGTAGGCATCCAATCATACGAGATACTAGGTGAATTTACAACGGTATGTGCAGGGATGTGCCCAGTCCACCTGGCAATAACCGGCATACGCATGCCGCCTTCCAATACATCTCTTTTTATACCGTCAAACGGACCAAAACTGCTGAAAAAGTTAGCATCATAACGCACATAAGGTTTCGGAAGATAAGACTCTATGGATGGCCCGTTATCAGAACTAAAAACCACTAAGGTATTCGAATCGATCTTCAGGTCTTTAAGTAATTGCAAAAGATCTCCAACCTCATCATCAATCCTCCTTGTTGAAGTGGCAAACCTTTTATAGGTATCGGGCCATGGTTTCTCAGGGGTTGTGGCGTTATGGTCATCATCATAAGTGGCATTAATATAATCCGGATGTGTCCAGCTATCAGGTGTGCCTGTTGCTGTATTGATCATTTTTCCGGCTGTTCCGAGCCATTGTAAACCGCCGTTTAGCCCTCCACCAGCAGGATAGGCAGATGTAGGAAGTTCTAAAACGGCATGCGGTGTATCATAGGCCAAAAACATAAAAAATGGCTGGTCCGGTTGTTGTCCTTTGCTATGGTCGATAATCCACTTTTTCGCTCTTGCTGTCCAAAGATCACCGGTATAACATTTATCCAAACCTTCACTTACCTCTGTTTTATTTTCCCAGACCTCTTTCTTCCCCCTGTACAGCCCCTCTTTTGGATAGTGTTCGTGTCCATCGGAGTGGCGCATGTAGCCATAATAGTAATCGAAGCCCCTGTTTAACGGATGAGCAGACCATTCTTTAGTACCCTGAAGTCCCCATTTGCCAATGGCTACTGTAGTATAACCCGCTTTTTGCATTACATTGCCTAAAGTATAATTATCGGCCAGTGCCTTATCAAATTGATTATCCCTTACATTGGCATGGCCCTGGCTCTGTCCAAGTAGAATTGATGCCCTGGATGGTGCACATACCGGAGCTGAACAATAATGCTGGGGAAGCGTAGCTCCTGAACCGGCCATTTCATCCAGGTGTGGCGTAAGGGTAAATGGCTTGGTCCTATCGGGATTGGCAGCCCTCTTATTCTGAAAAAACACGCCAACATCACCATAGCCAAGATCATCAGTGAGGATAAAGATAATATTAGGTTTCTTTTGTTCCTGTGCATAACTGCTGCCGGCCAGGAATATATTGGTTAAAATCAGAAGGTAAAAAACAGGTTTCATCTCGTAAATGTGGTAAATCTTTCGTTATATTTAATACTTAATTTTCGCCCCCCACGGTACCTTGAACAGCTTTGTTGGTTGCCGTGATTTTAGTGGGAAGCGGGGCTTTGGTTTTTTCCATCCAGCTTAAAAGATCAGCTAAAAGCTCATCTCTTTTGGCTTCGTTAGTATTGGCCAGGTTAAGGTGCTCCCCTTCGTCGGTTTTGATATTGTATAGTTCTACAGCATTATTTTCTTTGATTCTGGCTTTCCCTCCATCTAACATCCATTCTTCAAGATAAAGATGGAGTTTAAAATCTCCTTTTCTAATCACAGCGACCGGCCTGGTGCGGAATACCTTATCGCGTCCCCTGATCACAGGGTTATCCAGGTAGCCAGGGAAATACCAGTATATCGATTTCCTGATGGTTTCAGTTTTTTGTCCCAATAAAAGCGGCATCAGGTCTTCGCCATCGCTTTTGAATTTTTTATCGCCTGCCAGCGACATAAAGGTTGGGTAAAAATCGAGATTAATGATTGGTGTAGCATTTATGGCACCTGGTTTAATGTGATCAGGCCAGCAGGCAATAAACGGCTCTCTGATCCCGCCTTCATAATAGGAACCTTTATTTCCCCGGAGCGGCTCTTGTGATGATTGTTGTGTGGCGCCGTTATCGCTGGTAAAAATAACCAGGGTATTCTTTTCCAGTCCCGTTTTTTTCAAGAAATCCATTATCACACCTACACTTGCGTCAAAATCATAAGTACAGGCCGCATAAACGGCCATTTTATCGTTCAATCCCTTTTTCTTGAATTTTGCTATCGTTTCTGCTTTTGCTTCCAGTTTTGAATGGATTGCATTGTGGGCCAGATAAGCAAAAAAAGGTTTGTCTTTTGTATTTTGCATAAATTTAATGGCCGCATCGGTTAAATAGGCTACCCCTTTCGGATCAGCAGCTTCATTGCTCCCTTTAACCGATTGTTCTTTTGGGCCTTCTGTGTACTGATCGAAACCCTGTGCCTGTGGCTGGGTTGCCTTAGAATCAGCCAGATGCCATTTACCAAAAATAGCGGTAGCATATCCCTGATCTTTTAAGCCCTCGGCAATGGTTTTGAAGGATGGATTTAGCGCAACATTGTTTCGAACAGGAACAAGCTTCATGAGTTCAACAGGTCCACGTGTAGTGCTCCCCACTGCGTAAACGCCCGTTCTTGGCGAATACTTTCCGCTAATTAAAGCTGCCCTGCTGGGTGCACAATTGCCTGCGCCTGCATAAGCATTGTTAAATACCATTCCCTTTTTCGATAGGGCATCAATATTCGGGGTTTCCATAATCTTGCTCCCGGTAAAACCACAATCCATATAACCAAGATCATCTGTAAAAATCAGCAGGATATTGGGTTTGGCAACAGGCTTTTTGTTTTGGGCGTTGGCATTAAAGTATAATGTAAATACAAGAACAAATGTTAAAACAGGTTTAAAGGAATGGCTCATAAAACGATAACTAATGGGTAAAGGTGATGTGTTACAAACGAGAATAATCGATCAGGACAACGCATAAAATTACCAAACAAACTTAACAAATACTAAACAAAATAACCACCAGCAATTAACGGATTAGCACCAGATATTAACCTGCTATATAAACCTAAACCCAAGGCAATAGCAATAACTTACCCGTTCATGAAAAACTAAATTTTGCAACCATTTTTATAAAGGATGATACGACGTTGTAAACATGCTTTTAAATCACCTATTAAGTTAACACGTAAAAATACGGGGGAGGAGAAATCTACGTATCACACACCTGCTGGCCAATTTTGGCACATCCTGATGGTATGGGTTTTGTTTTGATTGGTTACACGCTAAAACAAAAAGTTATGACACAAAAAGAATTCAGTGAGACCATCAGTTTTCACGCGTCGTCACTTAGATCGCACGCGCTAAATTTTACCAGAGATCAGGAAGATGCCAACGACCTGCTGCAGGAAACCCTACTCAAGGCAACGCGTTTTGTATCCAAGTTTGAGGATGGTACCAACATCAAGGGATGGCTGTTTGTGATCATGAAAAACACTTTTATCAACAATTACAAAAAAGGCATCAAAAACCGTGACCGTACGGTACAGGAGGATGAGATTACTTCTGCCAATCTTTATTATAGTGCCACCACTAATGGTTCAGTAGGCAGTTTTGCCATGCAGGATATTAATCTGGCACTATCGATGCTGCCTGAAAAATATTCGGTTCCTTTTATCCGCTATTTTGAAGGCTATAAATACCATGAGATTGCCGACGAGATGCAACTGCCATTGGGTACGGTTAAAACATACATCCATGAGGCCAGGATCCAACTGAAAAAATACCTTAAACAATACCGCTAAAAAACCAAAAGAGGAAAGCAATGTTCAAATTACTTTCCTCTTTTTTGTACACCCACCCTGTAAAATTTTAAAAATCCTCAAGGCTAAACCCTGTAAAAACTACGCTTTCTACTGCGTTAATTACCTGAAATATTTTTTTTTTATTTTTGATTAAAGCAATAATTTTATCAGTTAAGAATTCCTTTGGTGTAGGCAAAACGCATCAGTGCCGCGGTATTTTTAGCACCTGTTTTATCGATCAGGTTTTGGCGGTGCCCTTCAACTGTACGACGGGAAATAAATAACCTGTCGGCCATTTCGATATTGGTAAGCCCCTGGCCGATCAGCTGTAGGATCTCGATCTCTCTTGAAGAAAATTCTGCTCCTTCAATGATGCTACCGGGCAAAACTGTCGACTCAATCACCTGGTCTACAATTTTTACAGAAAGTCCTGAACAGATATAACGCTCTCCTCCAACAATTCGGGATATGGCGAAGAACAATTCATCAGAATCGACTGATTTGGTCAGAAAACCCCTTGCTCCTGCCTTAACCGCCTGATAAAGATGGGAATTGTCTTCAAGCATTGAAATGACCAATACCGGAACCTGAAAATTTTTCTCTTTGAGCACGCTAATCATGGTAATGCCGTCCATAACGGGCATACCAATGTCCGACACGATAAGATCTGCCTGTAATCCTTCAGTTATTGCATCAATCACTTCCTGACCATTGTTGGCTTCAAAAACAATCTTATATTGGTTTGTGGATTCGAGGAGCATTTTAAGTCCGTTTCGAATGACTTTATGATCCTCTGCTAAAATGATATTTTTCATTGGGATTAGGCGTGATCAGGACAAGGCTTTTTTGGATTGTCGAAATATTCAGGCATTGAACTAACACGCCATACTCCATAAAGTTTTAAATAACGCTGTTCATTTTCTTCAAACAAATTAGCCTCAATTTAAATGAACTAACCGTTCGTATATTGAATACGGCTCCATTAATCTGTGCCGGAAATAAAATTTATTGGTTTAGCACTTGAGAAAATACCTTCTCTTCCCTGGCATTAGTCTAACAACCGATCTGCTGTGTGGGTATCAGTTCCGATATTCCAACACAGTGTTTTAGTCAGAATCGACCTACTCAACAAATTGTTTTGTCTTTCCCTTTAAAACACAAAACACGTAGCGGACCACAGCAGCCATAAATACGTATAAACTCCCGTGAAATTACCTGTTTTATTTATTCACTAAACCATATCGGGATGCGAACGGTTCTTAAATCAAACGAAAATCAATAATTAAGTATATGGCGACTACAACAAAAAAAGCTCCAGCTAAGGCTGCAAGCAAAACAACAACAAAAAAAGCTAGTGGCAATACCGCAGGCAAAATAGAACGTTCTGAATTTCACGAGTTTTTTGTGGATGAATTAAAAGATATTTATTGGGCAGAAAAACACCTGGTAAAGGCACTTCCTAAAATGAAAAAAGCTGCAACCAGTACCGAACTTGCCGCTGCATTTGAAAAACATACTCAGGAAACCCAAACCCACATTGATACATTGGAGCAGGTATTTGGTTTGCTTGACGAGAAACCGGCAGCAAAAAAATGCGATGCCATGGCAGGATTACTTGAAGAAGCGAATAGTATTATAGAAGATACCGATGCTGGCACCATGATCCGCGATGCGGGATTAATTTTAGCGGCACAAAAAGTAGAACATTACGAAATTGCTACTTATGGCACATTAAAGGTTTTTGCCGAAAACCTGGACCGTTCTGATGTAGCCGAACTTTTGGGTCAAACCCTGGAGAACGAAAAAGCGACAGATGTTGCACTTACAGAAATTGCAGTAAGCGCAATTAATGCCGAAGCTGCAGCGGAATAACAGGCAGAACAAGATGTTATAGATAGCTATAATATTTTTCACTACACTAAAAAATAAAGCCCGGGATCTTACGATTCCGGGCTTTGTTTTTTCTGCACCTTTTTTAATTTCCTGAGCTTATATCACTACGCTTTACCAATCATTTATTCTTTTTATGGAGTCTGCATGTCTATTCGTAGAGTTTATAAGCGCATTCACCTATTGTAGATTTTTATAACCTAATTATTTCTACAGCTTTGCCAAAATTTTTTAATGATCAATATGTATGCTCATGGCTAAGAATAAAAAAAGAACTTATCAGGCGTCTTCATCAATCTTTACCATAAACCAAAACTGCATCCGGCAAACAGCAAAACCGTAGTATAGAATTCACTTAACATTAACATAAAATACATTTACAATGAAAAAACTTTTAACTATTATTATTTTATCAACAACCACAATTTTTGCAGCTCAGGCACAGATTCAAAAAGGCAATGTAATGATTGGTGGAAATCTTGCCAATATCAATCTTGGACTTGACGCGCCAAATGTTCTTAGCTTCGACATTACCCCAAAAGCGGCATGGTTTATAGAGGATAATATTGCCTTAGGTGGCTATGTTAACTTCGGTCTCGAAACAGCGAAAAATTCGGGTACTATAACAAATTATGGTGTTGGTGCTTTAGGCCGCTATTATTCAGGTAAAAGTGTAGAAGTGCTTAAGCATGGCCGCTTTTTTGCTGAAGCAACAGCAGGCATTGGTGGTGTAAACGTTAGTAAAGGTGGTGGCAATACCAACGGCTTAAACTTAAGTGTTGGTCCGGGTTTTGCTTATTTTGTTACGTCTAATATCGGCCTTGAAACCTTATTTAAATATAATGGTTTAGTAGGTTTTGGCAGCGCTACCACCCAGAACAACCTGAATCTTTCATTTGGTTTACAGATTTATCTACCAGGAAAGAAAACAGCAAACAAGATTAAAAGCGATATTAAATAATTGGCTTATCCAACAAAATCAAAAGCTGTTACCCTTACCGGATAACAGCTTTTTTTATAAGCTCGGATTCCTATTCATTGTAGGCCTTTTGTAAAGCGGAAACATCAACTTTTTTCATTGTCATAAAAGTTTGTGTAACCCGGGCAACCTGCTCAGGGCTACCCTTCTTCAAAGCTTCGAACATGACAGACGAAGCCACCTGCCAGGATACACCGTATTTATCCTTCAACCAGCCACATTGCCCGGCTGCGCCTCCAGCTGTTAGGGCCTGCCAGTAATAATCGACTTCTTCCTGTGTATCGCATACAATTAGTAAGGACACTGCATCATTAAAACCGAAACCATGCGGGTGCGCACTATCCATAGCGGCCAGCCAGCTTTGGTTGATGTAAAAATCAGCAAACATTAATGTACCAGCCTTGTCGGGCCCCACATCTTCAGTGCGGGGAGCCGTGATACCAGGTTTACCATCTTTAAATACCGAACAGTAAAAATCAATGGCTTCACTGGCTTTACCAGCTACATCGCCCGTATACATCAACGATGGTACAATTACAGGCCTTTCTTCTCCCGTTGGGTTGGTAAGGATCAGCTGCCATGAAATGCCATATTTATCGCTTAGCCAACCATAGCGTTCGCTAAAAGGATAGCGGTCTAAAGGCATCATCACCGTTCCTTCAGGTAACAACTTGTTCCAAACTTCATCTATATTTTTGGCGGCATCAGCATCGCGGGAGGGATCAAAATTGATCATAAAAGATATTGCAGGACTAATAGTTAATCCCGGCCCCGAACTGATGCCCAGGAATGGTTGCCCGGCCACCGTAAATTCAACAGTTTCGCACTGGCCACCACCGGGCATATCGAAATGATTTGCATAGTTCAGGCCCGAATCAGGCAGTAATGATGCATAGAATTCGGCTGCCTCTTTGGCTTTATCCTGGGCGAACCAGATGTGAGGTTTGATGGGGAACATAGGTAAATGATTTTAAGGTAAATGTTATCCAAATATAGCCCTGAATGCGGCAATTTGTCAGGCACATTCCAGACATCTTAAGGGGGGAATCGCGACAAAGCTTATCCTCCAATTTCATAAATCAAATATGACTAATCCAGGTGTATCTTTATGGGGATGCGCGTCCCCATAAAGATTTCTAAAACCGAGTTATTTTAGATCATTGAATACATCTGTCGCTCATTTTTTCCATTCTAACCAAACCAGTTGATTTTGGTTTAGGCGAAGGAATATCATCGGGTTTATAATAATTGTCTAATCTTACAGGGAAATCTTTAGCAGCATTCATTTCATTCTGTCTGGCCATAAATACGGGCACATTTCCCCTGTTATTTTGTGGATAGGTCATTGATGAGCTGTGGTTATAACCCAATACATGGCCCATTTCGTGAAAAGGCGTAGTATAACTCTCGGTCATAAAATTTAAAGTAACCCAATCTGCAATACCAAAAGTACTTCCTCCACCCAGTCCAGTAACTTTACGCGTATCGGTTAAACCGCAGTTGATTTGGGTACGGGTTTGTGCCTTGATCCAGTCGGCTTCCTTTTCGGCAGTAGTTAATGGGGTTACACCATCATTCCCGATAACATATTCATTAACGATACGGCTTTTCATGGTGGCATCGGTGTACATGTAGGCGAAATTGATCATGAAACCGGTAAACATCCTGAACTGTTTTGCTGTCGGTTCGTCGAGCCAGTTATTATCTAAATTATCCGGATCAAAATCGTGCATTTTGGGTTGCCACTTGATGATGCTCAACTTTTTAAGCTTCTCAATTAATGGCGTAGTGCCCGAAAATTCAAAACTGATATCAGCAGGAAAAATACCATTGGTTTTATAAGCAGACAGATCTACAGTTTTACCATTAACATCCAGGTATTCGGTCTGCCCGCCGATAAAGGGATAGGGTATCTGCTTGATCCGATGCCCTTTAATGGTTCCAATATGTAAGAGCTGGATTTTTTGGGGCTGACCTTTAATAGTGGCCAGAATGGTGGCATCGGTAATATCAACAGGAGCAAAATTCGCCACTTCAATGGTGGTATTGTTTACGGCCGTTACCCGCAATACATTGTTAACATTGAATCGTCTGCTTTCGTTGGTCATAACAGACATGGCCTCGCCGTCTTCAAACATGAGTTCGTCGGCAGTAGTACCGGTAAAAGAATAAGCAGGTGTAGTTGGCCCGGTTTCTACTGGCTCCATCTCCTTTTTTTTACATCCAATGGTTAATAATAACAAACTGAGCACGGTAAGGCGCTTTAAAAGGGTACTTTTTGTCTTCATAAAGGTTTTTATAGGTAAATAATAGTAGGTTGATTACTTTTTTGGTAAGTTGAGTTTTAACTACTCTTGAGGCATCCCTGAGAAGCATTTGCTTTAAATAGTGGATTAAAACTTTGATTTAGCGTTTGGTTAGCGGTCATTTTTAAATGTAGAAATACTTCAAACGACGAGAAGGTAAAGTTTAGTATATCTGCACAAAAGTTTATAAAAATACTTTCAGTAACATAAGGTCACCTGAAAAAAGCAGGTATAAAAAAATGGATCTTCTTTTTAAAAAGATCCATTTTCAGTAATCGTACAAAGAAATTTAAAATAAATTATTGAAGCGAACCCGAGAAAGTAAAAGTAGGGTTCTGAACACTTTTAAATTGTCCCAAAACTTCGCCTGTTGTTGGATTTACAAAATAATCTATTGTAAAATTGTCAACATTTAAGCGTTGCGCAAGCAATGCTGCCAAGTTCGGATAAATATCAGCGCCATTGGTATCAGCCGTTTGATAGGTAAATTTAAATACCCCTGCATCACTTTTTGTAAAACCATAGGTAATATTGGCTACGTAAAGTGTACCATTTTGAGGTTGATTTACCTTTAATACCATCGTTCTAGTCACAAAATTAAAAGTGTAATACATCTCAGCCAGGGTAAGTCCAAACTTATTGGTTACCAGCATTTCTCTGGCTGCTGTGGCCCTTCTTGTTACATAATCGGCACCCCAACCCGGATAGGTTGTGGCATTTACCAATGAGAGACTGGTATAAACCTTGCCAAATAGTTGAGACAATGGGAAGATGGGTATTGTACTATATTTAATGGCGTACTCCTTTCCTGTATTATCATAAAGGACAATGGTTGTGGCGTCTTTTAAAGCAAACTTAACAAATCTTATCCCCTGATAAACCAAACCTTCATTTAAAATATTAATTCCATCAAGGGTTGTAGAATATTTTCCGATAACAGATGTGGAAACACCATCGTCGCCCACATTTAAAAAGGTAACTCTTTTACCAGACAATACCGTGTTTGAAGTATTTAATGAAATTGCGACCTTAATATTTTTACCTCCTGTGGAAATTTCTATGTATGGATTTTTGGCTACAAAAAAACTCTTAAAGTTATCTATAACCGCCTTATAACCGCCAGCTTCATAAATTGCCTTTTGTGCAGCTGTCGCCTTTACCATAGATAGTTTTTGTTTATATTTCTTTCCGATCATAACCAAACTATCAGCCGTGCTATGATCAAAAGTAAACTCTACATCACTTTTAAAGCCGGTAGCCCTATCGCCGCCAAATGCAGCAGGATTAGGATCCTGAAGCCAGTTAATATAATTGTAGGTATCAAAAATCAATGTTGCACCCACATCGGCCTTTACCCTGTAGGTTGAGGTACCGATCCTTGTAGCGGTATTATCATTCAAATCGCCGTACATTTTAACTTCCTGCTTCGCGCCGTCAAAAGTCATGTAAAACGCATAACCGCCGCCAGCCTGGGTAGCTAAATTAACCACCCAGCCATTGCCAGCCCCGGTTAAAGCCGTATTCACTTTTATAAGCTCTTCCTGATACCTTGCTTCGGGCGATTGCTCGAAGTTAGATTCAAAATCTGATTTTTTACAGCCTGCTAAACTCAACAGGCATATATATAGAAATAATAGTTTTTTCATTTATTTAATTTTTTATCGGTGTTGATAAAATGCTGAATGACTTTCTTTATGTTAATAAGCAAATTGGCCGTAAAAATAATTTGCAGGGTTTCCCTTAACATAAAAACCGCCGAAAGTATTAAAATCGGTAACTGATACATTTTTAGGGATCCAATCTGCAATAAAAGTTTTACCTGTTAGGTAAGGCTGCAAGGTGTTGGTAAATGCGGTAAGAAACTGGGTGGCATTACCAAAGGTTGTACCTGTACCCTGTGCAATTTTAGTAAACACCAGCTCTCCGGTATTTGAGTTGGAAGTAAACGAGAAAGAAAAATCAGCCATATATTGTGTAGGCCCTATATTTTGGGTTCCTGTAAAGGCCAGTCTCACCACCATTGAGGTCGCGCTTTCGAACCGCAATTGTATGTTATCTACGTGATAAGCATAAAATGCCGGACTGGCGGCCACCTGTGTTTTAAAATTATTGTAGGCAGTAGCAAATTCAGTAGAAATACCATACTTAACATACAATGCATCTTCGAGGTTGATGGTGAGGGTTCTCAAAATCGCCTTATCTGCTGTAGCACCTAAATCCTGCCCAACAAAGTAGCCAAAACTGGTGGGGATATATTTGTACCCGTCCCTAACAATACCTTGAATTTCGCGTTGTAAAGCACGGAAATCGACACCTAAATTAACAGTAAAATATTGCACCACACTTGCTTCTTTTGCCTTTAAGGCAGCCTTACCAGCTGCGCCTGCACCTGAAGCCCTTAAATCGAACCAGGCCTGACCATTTACGAGTAAATATGCGGTTGTTTCTGCAAAATCTTCGAAAGGTGATGATGATGCATAACTGGTTACATAACCATTGGCCCTTGCGGTTGCATCAGGTGTGGTTGTCCAGGTAGCCAGATAAGTAGACTTTGTAATGGTCTGAAAATCTGCCGGCATCGGCACAATCTGATTTAAAGTATGTGTAAATTCGTGATGGATGGTCCTTAATTTATCGAAATTGGCGGCAGCACTGTTTACATCAAAATTATTCACATTATACATGGTAATGTTGCGGCCTGCAGATGCAGTAGCTGCAATTGCTGATCCATCAGTATTATACGATGGCGATCCGTAAAGCACAAATTGTTTGGGCACCAGCCTCTTAATAAAGGTTGGCCCTGCAATTTTACGGTAAGGTAAAATAAAGCCCTGTAAAATGTTTTCCATTTGTGGTCTTACCTTATCTACGTTTACCGCAGCAATATCTTTATCGTTACCGTGCAAAAATCTGTTGTAACGGTAAACCACATCAATATTGTACTCATCTAAAAAGGTGGTTCTTAACCATTGGTCCAACTCGGTATTGGCAACTGGATTATCCAGGTTTATAGTACTGTTTTCAGCATTTAAAGGCGCTTCCTTTTTACATGAGAACATCATGATGACAAGGAACAGTGCTAAGAAAGTTTTGATTAAATTATTTTTCATGACTTTATTTAATTTAATTATCTTGGATTTAATGGCACGCCCGAAAGCTTAGCCTCTTCTGGAATCTGGAAAACCCTGCGGTTATCGCCGGCTTTTAACTCTAGAAATGTTTGATCGTTATTGCTATCGTACTTGTTGTGCACTACAGTCAAACCCCTTCTGATAATATCCAGCCACCTGATTCCTTCCTGTAAAAACTCGAATTTCTTGGTTTCTAAAATGGTCTTGATCACGGCCTGTTTTTGATCAGGAAGATTATAAAAAGTAGATAGCCTTGCCACTGTGGCCGCATCAGTTGCGGGGCTGTAAGATAAAATTCTGGTGCTGTAAAAAGTATTGATATCCTTTACCGCATTATCCAATTGTCCTAATTCTGCATAAGCTTCTGCCCTGTTCATTAACGCTTCATCAGCAGTAAAAAGCGGCATCATAATGTATGGCACACCGCTTGGTGCGTTAGGGGTTGTTCTGAAAAACAGCTCTTTATACTTATAGGTGGTATAGTTAGGTACCCCGTTAAACAGAATTTTATGCCCGGTTGCTTTGCCTGTAAAATTGTAGTTTACCCCAAACATCTTAACAAGATTTTGTCCATAGCCTTGTCTTGGAGTATTCTGTCTTTGAAAAAGCGAATAAGTTGTGGCCAGCAACAGGTTGTATTTTTGATCGGAACGGGTAAAAGCCAAATTGAATTCTGCAGTACCGTAAGTTCTCAAAGTGGTATTGATGGGCCTGATATTGCTTAGAAAATCGCCAGCAGGCACTGTGGCAGTGGCAAAATCGACAACTTTCTGCCACTCTCCTTTAAATAAATAGAAGCGGGCTGCAAATGCACTGGCTGCTGCAGGTGTAAAATGATATTTCGGAACTTCGTAAGCAGTTCCGTTCAATAAAGCCATTCCTGCTTTTAAATCGTCTTCTATTTTCTGATAGGTGGAGGCTACTGTTCCTCTTTCATAATTCTGGATTACCTTGGTTTCGGGCTGGGTTACATAGGGTATACCAGGCGAATTGTTGGCGCCGTTAATTTCATATACTTTGGCAAAAAAGTTAACCAGCATAAAATGTGCATAAGCCCTGGCCACCAAAGCTTCGCCTTTGTAAGGTAATGCGGCACTTCCGAAATTATTTTTTTCTATCGATTCGAGCGCCTGATTGGCAGCTGCAATAGCTTCGTAACAGGCATTCCAATAAGCCGTTGGCGAACCGGTATCGCTTCCTATAAAATCCTGCCAGGCATAAGGAGTAGAAATTACATTGGTTAAATCGCCAACACCGTTCCCTTTATCTTCTGAATTATCGGAAGCCGCTTCTGTAAAATACAGGTAATCGCGGTCTGGATAAGCAGTAGTAACCAATTGAGACAATTTATCAATCGTATTGATTTCAGTTCTGTTATCTGGTTCTGTATCTAAATATTTATTGCACGATTGTGTGGTAAGCAATGCGACTAGTGCAAGAAATAAAGTTTTTGTATGATTCAATTTCATTGTTATGCTGTTTAAAAACCAACTTTAAGTGATAAAGTATATTGTTTTGGTATTGGCAGTGCTACGCCGCCTGAGGCAAAAAACTCCGGATCCTGTCCGTTAAGCTTCTTATCTGAATATAACAGGGCAAGGTTGTTGCCTACAAACGAAATTTGCGCTGAGGCAATTTTCAGTTTGCTCAAAAACTCCTTGGGAAGTTCGTAACCCAGCGAAATCTGTTTAAACCTGATAAAATCGCCACTGGCTACCCTTTCTGAAGAGAAATTATATAGATTGTAAGGATATACTGCAGAAATGGTATTGCCGTTAACATCTTTAACCTGCGTACCTGTTTGGTATGAATCTAACAGTGCCGGTACGTTGGTAAACTGCTCGTCGCCGGGTTTGATCCACCGGTTAAGCAAATCTTTAGACATGGCGTAAAAATCAGGATAGGTAGCAGAATAAACATTTCCTAAACGCACCTTGTTACCGGTTGCAAAGGTAAACAGCGCCGAAAGTGTAAAGGCTTTATAGCGGAACTGGTTATAAAAGCCGCCTGTGAAAGTGGGATCAACCGGGCCTTCATATTTCAAAAATGCGGTTTTTGTACTTTGTAAATCTACGTTTGAATTCCTTTTCCCATTTTGATCGATGTAATAAGGATAACCGTTATCGTGATCTAAACCGGCAAATTGAAGCGAAAAAAGTCCCCTTTGTGCGTAACCCATAAGCGCACCGCCATCTGCATCAATCAAACTAAATATATTCGGACTAACCTGAAGATTGGTGATTTCGTTTTTATTGAAAGCGAAATTAAACTGGGTCCGCCATTTAAAATCAGTTCCTTTAATGGGGTTGCCCGCAACCGTAAACTCTAAACCTTTGGCACTCATATCGGCATAATTGGCATTTTTTGTAAACTGCCCGCCAATACCCGATGTACGGATGCTCCCGATCAGGTCATAAATGTTTCTTTTGTATAAATCAACAGTTAGGTTAAGCCTGTCGTTAAGCAAGGTTAAATCGGCACCTAAATTAAATTCCTTTAGCTTCTCCCAGGTAAGCTCAGAGTTTTCCAAGCTGGAGATGTAAGTTGCTGTTTCCTTTTCGTTTTCGTAAGGTCTTCTGGTAATCTGATTATAGAAAAGAGCAGATGAGTTATTGGCGTTGCCCAAATTGGCCACCAAACCGTAGGTTGCCCTTACCCTGGCAGAACTTAAAATGTTGTTTTTAGGCCAGAAAGATTCCTGATCTATATTCCATGCGCCCGAAACGTTCCAGGTTGGTAACCATCTTGCCCTTCTGCTACTGCCCAATAAATTGGATCCATCGTAGCGTGTGGTGGCATTAAAGCTATATTTATCTTTGTAAGAGTAGGCGGCCCTTAGCGAAAATGCAGAAAAGCGATCTCTGTAGGTAGCCATTCCATAATAGGGGAAGCCCGATTCCTGTGCAAATTTGAAGTATTTGTAACTGGGGTTAACCACCCCTCCATTTTCGTACTGGTAACCTACCCCGTCAAAATTTTCGGCCTGACGATCGATATAACGAACTTCCATTGATCCGAAAACGTTCAACCTGTGGTCTACATTAAAGGTTTTATCGAATTCCAGGTTATGGCGGAAATAAAAGTTTTTAAGATTATCGGTTTGGGTATTATAAAAACCACCATCAGGCAATACTACTGTGGGATCGGCATAAGGCTGATCGGGATCGCTGTACAGGTATTTGTTTGATCCGATTGTGGTTGCATCCTGATCTGCGCGGTAGGCCAGAGCCAGGTTGGCACCTTCGAGGATATAGGTTTGGCGTTCGGTTTTGGCAAAACGGTAAGCACCGTCAATTGAATATTTTAGTGATGGAATGATCTGGTATTTAATTCCGCCCTGCACTTTTAAATCGATCTGACCTAATTTTAAATAGTTATTTTCAAGCTCTGTTAAAATATTAAAAGGGGCATAATTCTTTGTAAAATACTCTCTGTTTCCATTCTGATCAAAAGCAGTTAACGCACGGCTGGTATTTAAAGAGTAAGAATAAGGATTGATGTCAAAATCCCTTGAATAGGTACCATAAACCGGGTCTGAATTACGATTTAACGTACCCGGTGCCTTTTGATCGCGGATTGAGCCGTTTATTAGCACCTCAGCACTCAATTTGTCGCTCATTTTCACATTGGCCCTAAAATTACCGGTATAACGGTCAACACCATTACCTAAGGTTTGACCACTGTCATGCAGGTAAGATGTTGAAGCATAAGTCTGAAATTTTTCTGTTCCACCATTAATACTTATTGAATGTTCCTGTAACAACGAGTTTTTAAACAAGAGATCAAACCAATCGGTATTGGCTTCAGCATATCTTTGTAAAAATGCTTTGCGCGTGGCAATATCATTTTTGGTTTTAAATGTTTGGGTAGCCTCATCATAATCGTACAATGAATTGTAATACTTAGAGAAAATACCGCCATCGGCACCTCTTGATGCTGATGCATGGTTAAAAAAACCTTTGTTATCCAGTTCTGTTAATACCCCCACCTGCTCCGCCGAATTCATAATATCGAAACTCGAATATTGCGGTTTTAAATAGGTGGTGTAATTCCCTGTATACGAAATTTTAGGTGCGCCCTCGCCTGCGCGTCCTTTTTTCGTGGTAATTACAATCACACCGTTCATAGCGCGGGCACCGTACTGAGCGGTAGCGGCAGCATCTTTTAAAATGCTGAAACTCTCAATATCATCGGGGTTTAAACCGGCAACAGATGAACCGATCAGTGTATTGGCATCGCCTGTTGATAAAGCATCGTTAGAAATGTTGACCACATCTTCCAAAATAATTCCGTCTACTACCCAAAGTGGTTTATTATCGCCTGAAAGCGATGTTGCACCACGTACCCGTATTTTTGGAGCGGCCCCGAATGTACCCGAAACGTTTTGTACACTTACCCCTGCAACCTGCCCTTCTAACATCCTGCTTACATCAGGCACACCATTACGCTGTGCATCTGATGCCTTAACCAGTGTTGCCGAACCGGTAAATAATTTCCGGTCTAAAACCTGGTAACCTGTCGAAACTACATTTACTTCGTTAAGCTGTGCAGCATCTTCAGTTAAGGCAACATCTATCCGCGCTCTTCCTTCAACAGGTGTTTCCATTGTTTTAAAACCTATAAATCTGAATACCAGGGTACCGTTTTCGGGTGCCGAGATCTGATACTGTCCATTGGCGTCTGTAGAAACTGTGGTCGAAGTTCCTTTAACAGATACGCTAACGCCGGGCATAGTTTTTCCGTTGGTTTTTTCCTTTACTGTTCCTTTAACAACTATGGCTTTTTGCTGATTTTTTACCATAGTTATTAATAGGGGTAATTTTCCGCCTTCTGCCGAGCTGGCCCGGGCGTTGCAAAAGATTACCGAGAGTAACAGTATCGCAATTCTGCTGATGCTCCTCTCCATTCTTCTTTTGTAGAGATTTAACTTCATAATTAATAGTTTTTAGTTTATTTTGTTGTATTAGTGAGATTTTGCTGGTATGGAGACTTTGAGCGTTAGTATGTTTATCGAAGATTTAAATTGTATCCGCTGTAATTAATATCCTGTTTCTTATTCTGGTCAAAACCTGAAGACGGCTAACCAGCGATTATTACTTAATTAATAAAATCGAAAAGCAAATATTTTCTTTATAAATTCCTATTGTTCATTGTTGTCGGGAAGACAAACCAAAGTAAACTATATTTAGTATTTGTAAACAATCATTTCTTAACCAATGCTAACAGATTATTAACTTTAAGAAGATCGGATCACCTATTCAACCGTGGCTGTCTTGTTGCTTTTGAAACTTTAAGTAGGGAACTAAATTTCAACTTTGACGGAAGTATATGTTTTTATGCCGGCTCACTTTGGCGATGCGCCAGATAGCAGTATAGTTCGTTGAAAATTCAGGGAAGGCTTATGATGCGTGCGTACGTTAGTTTGATGCGTGCGTATGCTAGTTTTATACTTGCGTATGATAGTTTGATGCGTGCATACGATAGTTTGATGCGTGCGTATGTTAGTTTTATACGTGCATGCGATAGTTTTATACGTGCGTATGCTAGTTTGATGCGTGCGTATGCTAGTTTGATGCGTGCGTATGATAGTTTGATGCGTGCGTATGCTAGTTTGATACGTGCGTATGATAGTTTGATGCGTGCGTATGCTAGTTTGATACGTGCATGCGTTAGTTTTATACGTGCAGTTTGTAGATTTCCGCACAGCATAAAGCGCATCTTTTATCATCTGCGCTAATCTGTGTCATCTGCGGGAAAAACCTTTATGATATTGTTCCCGCTGATTTAAGATGATAAACGCAGATAGGTAGTTAACAAGTTTTATTTACAGCCGCTGATTAAATATATGTTTTCATACTTACCTTAAAATCTGCGCTAATCTGCGTCATCTGCGGGAAAAACCTTTATGATATTGTTCCCGCTGATTTAAGATGATAAACGCAGATGGGTAATTAACAACTTTCAGTTTACAGTTTTATTTACAGCCGCTGATTTAAGATGATAAACGCGGATGGGTAGTTAACAACTTTCAGTTTACAGTTTTATTTACAGCCGCTGATTAAATACATGTTTTTCACATCTATCTTAAAATGTTAATAATTTTTACAACTATTTTATGCACAGGTATTTCTTTTGTAATTAATAAGTTATAATTTGGGATAACTAACCTAAACAAATATGATCGAAAAATTTAATGTTATTGTGGGCGCTTTCGCCATCCTTACGAGCTTTGGGATTTTGATCAGACTTTGTCGTCCTAACCGTAGAGAAAAACTGTAAAAAAAATGAGTCGGATATGAACCGTCCGACTCATGCACCAGGTTCTGCCAGGCATTAAAAAAACTGTATTTTTTGGCCTCGAATCATTTTACAATATCTTTGCAGGATGAAAATCCATATCCTTGGTGCCTCCTGCGCAGGTTCTACAACTTTGGGCAATGCTTTATCTTCGCAACTGAACATCCCTTATTTTGATACTGACAGTTTTTTCTGGGAGAAATCAGCTGTTCCGTATACCGTAAAAAGAGATCCATTACTGAGGAACGAATTGCTTAAAGCTGAATTAAGCCCATTTGAAAACTACATCGTTGGCGGCTCGCTGGTGAGTTGGGGCGAGGAATGGAAACAGATGTTCGACCTCGCAGTTTTCCTGTACCTGCCACAGGAAATCAGAATGGAACGACTGGTAAAAAGGGAATTGGAACGTTATGGAAATGCCATTTATGACGACCCGCAACGGCATCAGTTATTTCTTGATTTTATAGATTGGGCGTCGAAATATGACAACCGCGCTTTTACCGGACGAAATATCGGCATCCACGAAAACTGGCTAAACGGGCTTAATTGTAAGGTGATAAAAATTGAGGGCGATACGACGGTAGCGGAAAGGTTAAACCGTATTGTTAAAGTGCTTGATCTTTCTTAGCGCCATTTTATCATTTTTATGGCTTGATGAATAAAATTCAACAAACCACATCTGTTATTCGGGATTGCTTGGCAATCTGAGGGACGCTCGCCAGTTGTCATCCTGAGGAACGAAGGATCTCTGCGTATGGAACACGAACTTCAATAATCACTGCCATTTAGATCCTAAATTTAAGCAACTCACTTCAAAGATCTCTCCATTCCGCTGCGCTTCAGTCGAGATGACGACCATTCTATCGGAATTTTTCAATGATAATAATGCTCGATGGCTTTCATCCTGAGGAACGAAGGATCTCTGCGTATGGAGCACAAACTTTATAACCACTGCCATTTAGATCCTAAATTTAAGCAACTCATTTCAAAGATCTCTCCATTCCGCTGCGCTTCAGTCGAGATGACGACCATTCTATCGGGATTTTTCAATGGTAGTAATGCTCGATGGCTGTCATCCTGAGGAACGAAGGATCTCTGCGTTTGGAGCACAAACTTTAATAACCACTGCCATTTAGATCCTAAATTTAAGCAACTCAATTCAAAGATCTCTCCATTCCGCTGCGCTTCAGTCGAGATGACGACCATTCTATCGGAATTTTTCAATGGTAGTAATGCTCGATGGCTGTCATCCTGAGGAACGAAGGATCTCTGCGTTTGGAGCACAAACTTTAATATACCATTGCCATTTAGATCCTAAATTTAAGCAACTCACTTCAAAGATCTCTCCATTCCGCTGCGCTTCAGTCGAGATGACGACCATTCTATCGGAATTTTTCAATGGTAGTAATGCTCGATGGCTGTCATCCTGAGGAACGAAGGATCTCTGCGTTTTCTTTTCTCTAACAAAATAGATACTAGCTTAAAGATATTACCAGCCATATTTGCAATATTTCTATTGTCTTTTCTGATCCGAACTTTTTCTAAGCAACTTGCTCAAGCTAAAGGCAATAAAATTACACAGGTGATTGTTGATCAGCAGGGTTTTCATCATGTCCAAAATCTTAAAATCTTAAAATCAATAACTTTTGATTCCTTGCGGTTAAACCTTAACAAAAAGTATGATGTTGACCTCTCGGATGGCGATGATGTAAGTATAGAATTGCTTGTTTACCATCAGGATGATGTTGCAAATAAAATCGTGTGCAAAGCCATTACTTTTGAAACACCCTTTTCTATTAAAAATGGAGCAGAATTAAAAAGACATTTTATCAAGGGTATTATGGTGTTTCGTCCCGATTTGAGAATTTCTCCAGGGGTTTTAGATTTTTTTAATGTGGATGTTGAATGAGCTTAACGAAAATACAAATAATACCTTTAATTGGACAGAGTAATAAGACTTGCGCTAAAATAGCTAAAACCTGCGCTAGTGATCGACTAATCTTGACAGCATACTATTCACACTTTTTCAAAACTTCGGTGAAAATTGATTTAATGTTTAGGTCGCGAACTAAGCTATATTCTAATTTATCTTCAAGTTGAGGAATATAGTAAGTATGATTGTTATTTCTTGTACTTGGGATAACTGAAAGGTTACTACCTTCAAGAGTAATGGTAAAACTCTTGGCTATCTTTTCTATCTTCACTCCTTTTTTAAGCCCTAACAAATTATAATAATCAGAACTTGATAGGGCATCTTTCTCTTTTAAATTTTTACTAGAAGCGTTTAAAGATTTCATTAATGCATCTATAAAATTAATACATGATTCACTTTTGTAAATCGTCTTGATTAAACTAGTTGCAGACCAAACTCCTGATTTCAACTTTGAATAAGTTACTATTTTATAACAGTCATCCAACTCATAAACTACGCTTCTCATTCAATTTACTTTATTCAATTTAATATTTACAAATATAGAATAAGTCTTGGGTGCTAAGCAAGTAGTGGACTGATGAATATACTGTTAACCATCTCTAATTTTTAACCGCCCATAATCTTCTACAGGCGGTTTATTATTTTCTCCTACCCCTCCGCCATTTTATGATGGAACGGGCATTTACTAATATCACCTTCCATTTTATGTGCTACCACTTCTGGTGTAGAAACCGGTCTTCTGCGGTGCTGATCCTGCGTAAGCGGGAACACCGAAGTAAAGAAGTTAGACCAACCGCCTGTACGAACACGCAACAGATCGAACTGTTCCGGTGAGCCTACGGCCTGGCCATAAGTATCAGGACTGGCTACCGTAATGGTTAATATATTCGATGAATGGCCTTCGGCAAATTGCTGCATTATCTTTACAATTTTATCTGCAGGGTAATTTTCGTCGATATTATAATCCGTTGGTGCACCATCCGTCATCAGGTCGGTACCTTTTCCTTCAAAGCCCGCAAGCGAGGTTTCAAAACTTGCGTACTGATGGTCGATCGGTAAATCCATCGGGCTTGGTGCCGAACTTAAATCGGAAGCTACTGCCGTACCCAATCTACGTCCATCGGCACTGGCACCATTCCAGGCACCCATTTCTACATGGTTTTCGAAAGTACCCACACCCGGTTGGATCTGGATCCCGAAAGGATGTTCTTCCGTACCATAACGTGCGGCCAGGTTTTGCAAGGCACTGTACATTTGTGGCAGCGGTTTGGTAAAAGTTTCTACCGAAATCCTGGCAATGCCTTCTAAAATTTTATTTCCGAAAGTATCAATTTCCTGGTGTCCGCGGCCATAGCGTGGTAAACCTAAGGCTATATCCCTTAAACGTTTAAAGCGATCAGAGCGGCTGGTGATGCGCGAATCTCCTGCCAAAGTACTAATGAAAGGTTCCGTCATTTTATAACCCCAATCGCAACACAAACATTCTAACAGTTCGGGCAAGGTGGTTACCGCATTTTTATCATCAAATACCATGGTTTTAATGGCATACAAGGAGTTAATGGCCGAGCTTAACGAAATGTAACATGGACCGTAGATGTTGTATTTGGTACCGCCGCTATAAAAATCCAGTCCGCGGGCCAGGCAATCGTCCATTAACACATTTAATATCGGCGATGGGCAGAATTTGGTATTGGCCCCAAAACCCATCAGCTGTCCGTTAAAAGCCTTACGGTTTAAGAGTTCGAAATGCTGGAAATAGATTTTAACGAGCTCATCAAAACTCTTGATCTGGTCGGCTGGTTTCGAATTAAGCGAAATATTTTGTCCGAACAGGTACGATTGCCCTGCCGAAGAATAAGTTCTGCCCTGGTTTAAGGCACATTCTAAAGGTTGTAAAGTAGAAAAGCCACCTAATGAAAACCAGTTTTCGCCCGGGAATTGTGGTTCATAACAACCGTCGCAGGCATAATTCTGTGCCGATTGCATGCTCACGGCAGAATTCCAGTTTTTATGATCAGCGCTGAGGCTTCCACCCACATCATCACCACTGCGGTAAAGTCCTTCGATAATTTTTTCGTCGTTGAGCAATATAGGATGTGCTCCGCCAGAAAGGATGGCGTGGGCCGCTTCCTCGAGGATTTCTGTTGGAATATCTTTACGGGTGCGCAGCGATAAACAAGGTGCATTTAAAGGCAGCCTGCCCGAAGCACGGATAAAGAGTTTGGTTACATCATTGTACGCGGGTTTGCTCGAAGCAAAATCTACTGTACCATCGGCTACGGTTCCACCCACGGTAATCTGCTGGATCCACTGGCCTAAAGAAGCGCCCTGAGGGTACGGACCAGAGGCACCGCCCATCGCCAGGTTACCAAAAGGCTGGTGATCTTCCATAAAGATCCGGTTCTGCTGTACTTTTTCATCCAGTTTGATGTAAAAAGCATCGATAATTTCCTGTGCTTCATCTTCCGAAACATCACCTTTTTCATAAAAAGGTTGTAACAGCTGGTCCATCCTGCCGATTGCAGTAGGTTCTCCATTGAGGTGCAGGCAGGAGTGCAAGGTGAAGATAAACTGTACGGCTTCTACAAAAGTTTCTGGTTTATCTGTAGATAGTTTTTTCATGCGCTCAGCAATGGCAAGCAGGTTGGCCTTTTCCCAGGCCTGTCCTTCGGCCATTTTAGCGGCAGTTTCCCTCGCTAATTTTTCGTAGTTAAGGATGTATTCGGTAATACCTTCTAAAGATAAATAAGAAGAACGGTAAAAATCTTTCAGTTCTGCGCTAGTTGCTTTTTGTTCGTAAGCCAAAACCTCCTCTTTCATCTGTTTGAGGCCTTTTTGTATCGCTTTTTCGTAATGCGGAATTACGTGACCCACACCAGAAGCTTCACTCAGGTTGCTTAAAAAGCCATCCATGCGTTCGGTTTCGGAAAGGTATTTCATTACATAACGCCCTTCTCCTAAGGAGAGGTTCGGCATCGCCCCCACAATAATTTCTTCGGGCGAAATCCGGTAAGTATCCGAACCATATACACATTCGCCTTTTGCCTCGATAAAAGCAGAATAGGCATGTAAACTACCATCAGGGAAGCGGATTTTACGTCCCCTGAAACCATATTCCGGAGAACTGAATAACTGCAAACTCATGCGCACAGCCCATCCTTTCCTCACCATGATCGATTCTTTCATGATATCGGCAGGTTTGTCGGTTCCTTTGTAAGCGTTGATATAATATTGAAGGTCTTCTTTAATTTCTTCCTGTTTTCGGTTGAAATACCAGTTATCCTGCCATAAAGAAAAAATATTTTCCATCAGGCTCAGGATCCGGTTGCTGGGCACCTTAAAATATTGGTTGTGCCTGTTAATACCGGTTGACATGGTAAACAGGTAGTTCTGGTGATTATAGTACATCAATCCGTTTTTAGACGCATCCTGGTAATGACGGTCTAAACGCGACCAATCTACTCCTGGAAACCTCGACCAGTCTCCTTTCTCCATAAAAGAGAAATTATTGCTGTAATCGGGATGTTGATCCAGGCCGAGATCGTTGATGTTTGGGATATAGAAAAATCCGCCCAGATCGGATTTAAGGTGATTGAACAAACGGTCGTTCATAAAACCATTGTCGCCACCAATCTGGTTACTCATGATGTTTTCGAGACTGGATGCTTCTTTGGCAAAACCCGCAAAATAAATTCCTTCTTCATCAGAAACGGTCACCGATTTTGGTGCCCTGAAGCCGATAGAAGATTGTTTTGCGCGGCCAAAAGGCAAACCTAAACGCAATATAGGTGTGGTATTGCCATTTTCATCCTGAATCCTTGCCGATTTAATGTGGCTACGCGAATCGCGGTCGGGAATGATGGTATCGTCGGTTTTACGGCCAATCAAATCTTCGATCTGGTCTTCGGTCATCATATTGATCTGGTTCCAGTTGATCACAAAACGTTGTGCCAATACAAATGAACCACCCAAATGGTCGATATCTTCGCCCCCGATCAGCGTATGTTTGGCAATGGTGATGGGATCGGAAGGGTTATTGAGGTTTTCAGAAAAACGACAACCCAGCACCTTGCCTTTATTGCCATCTTTACTGTTTGATTTTGAAGCGGCATCCTGTGCAAAATAATGTTTGGTTACCTCTTTCAGTGTATTTACAATACGTTCTAATACCACTTCGCAGGCATTTTTACTGTCGCTTTTGATGTGAAACCAGATATCGCCTTCTGTATCATCAAATACTCCTTTTGAGGCATCAAAAACATCAGAAGTATAAGGATCATTCTCAGTAGGAAAATTGAAGCGCATGCCTTTTGGTAAGGGCAATTTATCGCTGTTGCAGATTGCAGCCCAGTTTTTGAAAGAAACACCCAGTATGACCGAGGTATTCCGATCTTTAAGTTCGGTACTGGTATTGATTTCTTTCCTTAGGGACGCCATCAGGTCGGCCAATTGCGAACGGTTTACGCGTGTTTTTGTCCAAAAGGTGGTGAAAATAGCGAAGGGCGAGGGATAAACCAATCCGCGCTGACAGTGTTTCCATACTTCATCTAATCTTTCTTCCAGTTTTAGTGTGATCATTTTAGAGCAATTTATGTTTGTAGATGGTTAGTACTGCCTTACAAATAGTAAGACATTTACAGTCTAAGTAACCACATATTTATGTATTTGAACACCGTATAATTACCCTATTTTATAAGTGATATTGCGGTTATGCTGGGAAGGAACAGATTTTGGCTTTATTTGAAAACAACTGTTATTTTGAATTTATTTCATAAAAATAAATATGAATGACAGTAAGGTTTTACGCAATTGATGGGCTACGAGAGATGCTTATTCCAACAGAATTGAGGATCGGAGAGTGCTCATGAATGTCAATCCCAATAGCCAGAAAAATCAAAAAACAAATATTGCGCCGTATAATTGACCACCTTAGCCACCTTAGAACAGCTAAGGCATGAGTAGTCTCCGTTGCGATTTGATGCTACAACTGATTCAAAAAAGAGGACAGCATTAAAATTGTGTGGTAACGAAATAAAACTAAATGAGCTTAATGTGCTTGCAGGTTTTATTCGAGAAAACGTACCATAATAAATCATTCTGATCAGCATTAGATTACAAAACCAACAGCTGATCAACATTATAACCCGATCAAAAAGATGAGTAATTTTCACGTTACTTGTTTGGTCGGCATTATTTTTGTTAAGGGGCTGGTATGAAGAGGAAAGATATAATCAGTGCGCTCTTAGGTATATTGATTATGGCCATCACTTATTGGGTGCTGTTTTACCAGCTCTCTCCCAGGCCACACAAAGAGGTTAAAACTTTTTCGGCACTGCCCCATTCCAAAAATTTAGAATAAATTCTGATTTTTTTTATACGCATCTAACTGTATTGGAGTTAAAATGCAGCAAGGAAAGTTATTGTTTCAAAAAAAAAGAATACTAAATCCATAGTCTTTGTAGTTAAATTGATAAATGTTTTTATATTTGCCTAAAATAATGATGTTTACATCAAGGATAAATAAAAACACAATGCACCATTTACAATTTATTACCATGCGAATGTGCCTTTCCTGTTGTTGCTAATCCGGCAGCATCTATCCCCCCATTGAATAAAAATAATTACTGGCTTAGGCTAATCGGAAAAGTATAACCTTTTTAAAACAGCACAAAAAATGAAATAGCGTCTATAAAAAACAAAACCGACAGGGAAGCCCTGCCGGATATAATTCGATAACCAGTGTAACGCCAATCACTTCTGGTCATCAGGTTTTACCAATAATTCTCATCATTAAATAAAACTGTATAAATATATGGAAAAATCTATCCATAGAAAAAAAATAGCCGTCAGGCTGGTGGTATTTCTTGCAATCGCCATCATTACCAAAAATGCAAGTGCACAGAACGAAAGTACCCCAATTATCAATTCTACCTTAGTAGGCTCGGTAAAAGATTCGGTAAGTAAACAGCCCATTGGCAATGTGGTATTAGCCATAAAAGGAACCACACATGCAGTAAGCAGCGCGGCAGATGGTAGTTTTTCTTTCCGCACCGGCCAAAAATTCCCTTATACGCTCATCATCAGCTTTATTGGTTATCAAACCAAAGAAATTGTGGTTGACGGGAGTCCGATTACCATTTTATTATCAGAAAAAACAAGCAGCCTCAACGATGTCGTTGTGATGGGTTATGGTACACAGAAAAAAAGCGATGTTACCGGCTCAGTAGCTTCTGTTTCCAAAACCCTGCTGGCACAGCCTTCGGCAAGTTTCGATAACATGTTGCAGGGCGGTGTATCTGGTATCGGTGTCACTCAAAACTCAGGTCAGCCGGGTGGTACCGCAACGGTAAGGATCAGGGGCGGTAATTCAATTTCTTTTGGCAATGCCCCACTTTATGTTATTGATGGTTTTATTGTTTATAATAATAATGATAATGCGAACGTCGGCTCCATCGGTACCAGTTCCAATGCCTTATCAACCATTAACCCGAGCGATATCGAATCGGTAGAAGTGTTAAAAGATGCATCGGCCACCGCCATTTATGGTTCGAGGGGAGCCAATGGTGTCATTATCATCACCACTAAAAAGGGTAAAAAAGGAGTTAACAATGTTAATTATAACGCTTATTACGGTACACAAAGGGTAGCCAGAAAGCTAAATTTATTAAATGGAAGCCAATGGGCAGCCCTGATAAACGACATAAACACCAGCGACGGAGTAGCAAAAACCTATACGGATACCCAGATAGCGGCCTTTGGAACCGCTTCAGACTGGCAGGGTTCGGCATTAAGCAGCGCACCGATATTTAACCAGGAACTTTCGGTTTCTGGAGGAGATGAAAAATCGAGGTACTTAATATCCGGCAATTATTTTAAGCAGGATGGTGTAATTACCAATTCGGGTTATGAAAGGTATTCGGCAAGGATCAATTATGAGAAAGACATTTCTGAAAAACTTAAGGTCACAGCCAATTTTTTCGGGAGCAGGTCTATAGAAAACAAGCTGGCCGGCAGTGCCTACAACAGCATCAACTTCAGTAATGCTTATGCTAATTTAATCCTTACCGCTCCTATTGCCCAGATTAAAAATGCGGATGGAAGCTATAATATCACTAATCCTTTAAATGCTACGCCAACCAACCCGCTCCAGGATATAGCAACTACCACAAACCAGAATACCTTGAACCGGATTTTAGGCAATGCGGCTGCAGAATATAAAATCTTAAAAGAGCTTACCTTAAAGGTTACTGCCGGGGTTGATATCCTGAATACCAACCAGCAATACTATGCACCATCTTATACGGCTTCACCTGCCGGTGGATCAACCGGATATGCCACAAAAGGTTATGCCGCTCTTGGATCAGGAAATACATTAAGCTGGCTTAACGAAAATACCTTAACCTATAACCATACTTTTGCCGAAAAACACTTTTTTAATGCGCTTGTAGGCTACAGTACGCAATACGAAAACGGAAAATCTTTCACCACCTCTGCGCAGCAGTTTCCCAATGATTTAACCACCTTTGATAATTTATCGTACGCGGGTATTGCCAACCTGCCCAATTCTGCTGCACACAGTTCGAGCCTTAACTCGGTATTGGCACGTATCAATTATTCTTACCTGCACCGCTACAATATTACTTTATCCGAAAGGGCCGATGGTTCTTCTAAACTGGGCAAGGAAAATAAATGGGGATTCTTTTCTTCGGTAGGGGTTTCGTGGAATGTAAACGATGAGGAATTTTTCAAACCCCTTCAAAGTGTAATCAGCAGTCTAAAAATTCGCCTGAGCGCCGGACAAACCGGTAATTCGGAAATACCACCATATAGCTCCCTTGCTTCTTTAGCGCCCAGCAATTATTACCTGGGCAGCAAACTGGTTACCGGGATATCTCCTGTGCAGATTGCAAACCCCGACCTAAAATGGGAAACCACCACGCAGTATAATGCCGGTCTGGATCTGGGCTTTTTAAACAACCGCATTACGGTTACTTTTGATGCCTACAGTAAAAAAACAACCGATTTATTGCTCAATGTACCACTGCCCTTGTACACAGGTTATGCCAGTGCGTTAAAAAATATCGGGAGTGTATCCAATCATGGCATTGAGTTCTCTGTGAATACCGAGAACATAAAAACACAGGATTTTAACTGGAAAAGCACACTCATTTTTAGTGCTAACCGCAATAAAGTGCTCAACCTGGGCGAAAATGTGAAAAGCTTTTTCCCGGTAGCGCCAACAGGACAAGTATCGCCGGTAATCGTACAGGTGGGGTTGCCTGTGGGTACTTTTTGGGGCTACAATACCAACGGACTTTTAACCAGTGCCGACCTGACCAATGGCACTCCACTTTTGGGTGGAGTACCGCAGCAGGCTGGCGATACAAAGTATGTAGACAGCAACCAGGACGGGATTATTACCACGGCCGACAAACATAGCCTGGGCAGTGCCCAGCCAAAGTTTACCGGCAGTTTAAACAATACTTTTAATTATAGGGGTATAGATTTATCGATATTCTTTCAAGGTTCTTACGGCAATAAAGTGTTTAATTTATTGCAACAAAGTTTAGAGCGGCCAACACTTACCCAAAATGCTTCGGCTACATTGTTAGACCGATGGACACCCCAGAACCAGAGGGCTACTGTTGCACGCGTAACCAATTCGCCGGTACCCCAGGTAACCGACCGTTTAATTGAGGATGCCTCCTACTTAAAACTTAAAAATGTATCGCTGGGCTACACCTTCAAAACCGACTGGGCAAATAAAATCAAACTCAAAAATTTAAGGTTTTATGTGTCTGTCCAAAATTTGTTCACCGTTACAAAATACACAGGATTAGATCCTGAGGTGAATTTTTACGATAACGACAATACCAAACAAGGCATCGACTTTGGAACCTACCCCGCCACCAGAACCTTTTTGGCAGGCCTATCTATTACTTTATAAAATTAATATACAGATGAAAAAAACAATCACCCATCCAACAATCTGGTTATTAACAATCATCATATTTACCGCAACGGCCTGTAAAAAACTCGAAGAAAACCCAAGTTCGGTTATTGTAAGTTCGCAGTTTTTTAAAACACAATCTGATGCTATCTCCTCCGTTAATGCAGTTTACAGCACTTTAAACAGCGATCCGAACGGCGATTTCCCCTTGTATGGCCGGCAGCTTAATCTACTGGTAGAAAATGCCAGCGATAACCAGATTTTCAGTCCGAGCAATACCAACCCCGATGTGAGGGCATTAGGCGTATCAACCTATATCCCTTCCAACAGCCGGATACAGAAAGTATGGCAACAATTGTACTTCGGCATCAATAAGGCCAATATTGCGATTGATAATGTACCCAATGTTTCAGCAGATACGGTTTTAAAAAACAGGCTGGTACGCGAAGCAAAATTTGTAAGGGGGCTACTATATTTTAACCTGGTAAGGTTATATGGCGATGTGCCTTTGGTACTGCACGAACCTAAAAGTGTAAATATTGAAGATTTGTTGGTTAAAAGAAGTCCCACTGCTACAGTTTATCAACAGATCATTGCCGATTTAACGGAAGCTACCAGTTTACCTAAAAGTTATGGCAGTGCAGATTTGGGGAGGGCAACATCAGGTGCGGCACACGCTCTCCTGGCTAAAGTGTATGTTACGCAAAAATTATGGCCAAATGCCCTATTGCAACTCAATACGGTCATTAATGGTGGTTATGGTTATGCCCTTTTCCCCAATTATAAAGATGTTTTTCAAAAAGCCACCAAAAATGGCATTGAACATATATTCTCGGTTCAGTTCGAAAGTAACTTAGGTGCTAAAAACGTGGTACAGAATCTTAGTCAGAGTTTTACCTCCTTTAATACCGGAACCTTCCCTATTGATGTACCTGCCAACAAAAGTGTTTACCAACTTTTTTCTGCGGCCGATACCAGGCGTGAAACTACTTTTTACGATTCGGTTTACAATGCGGCTACAAGTAAGTACGTCGTTTTTAAAAATGCCTATACCCCATATTTCAACAAATTTGTTGATTATACCTTAAGTCCTTTAAATACGCAGGCACAAAGCGGGGTTAATTATCCGGTAATCAGGTATGCCGATATCTTGTTACTTTATGCAGAAGTAGTGAACAACATTAGCGGACCTACCACTGATGCCTACAATGCGATTAACAAAGTAAGAGCAAGGGCAAAAATTGCCGATTTAACACCGGGCTTAACTGCAGATGCCTTCCGGGATTCGGTTTTTTTAGAGCGCAGGAAAGAATTTATCCAGGAAGGACACCGGTGGTTCGATCTGGTAAGACAGGGCGCTGCCGCTTATATAGATGCACTCAAAAAAATTCCGGAGAAATCGGCTGTGTCTGCTAAAAACATCCTCTTCCCCATCCCTCAAACCGAAAGAGAACTCAATACACTACTTACCCAAAATCCTGGATATAATTAATTATTGACCCATAAAAACGAAAGAAAAAATGACAGTATCAGACTTTAGCATCCTGGGAAAAAAGATATTGGTGGGCATCATTATAACGCTGATCCCCTTTATCATCATTTTTGGTGGCCTTTACCTTACCCAAAAATTACTTGGCAACAAGCCAGCACCTCAAACCATTAACAAAAACTAAAACCCTGTGAACCATGAAAATTGAAGAAAAAACCAGACAAAAAATCATTAAAAATGCTGTTTTAAGCTTGTTCATTTATGTATTGCCTATCGCATTAATGTTTGCTACGTTTTACATTACCGGCGAAAGGCCCTGGCTAAAACAACAACACAAATCCGAAAAAACTAAATCTGTAAACCCTAAAAATTCATCAAGCAATGGAACCAGTGATTAATTTTATCAAAAACATAATAGAAAACCTGAATGGTTTTGGTTTTCCTTTTTTAGTATTCTTTATTGGTGTACTCGAATTTTCTTTTGGCTTATATAAAGGGAAGTGGCCAAAAAACGAACGTTTTGTAGATATAGCCTGCTTTACCTTACCCAGGTTAATCATCAGACCTGTTGTGGCTTATTATGGCCTAAAGTTTTTACCATTTGTATTACCAGGCTTAAAAAACACTTTCGAATGGGTTCCTTTTTTCTGGGGCTGCATCATTATTGCCATTGCTGATGACCTGACCCAATATTGGTACCACAGGCTGCACCATGAAATTCCTTGGTTATGGCGTTTTCACCGCACCCACCACTCTGCCTCGTATATGGGCATGGCCATGGCGAGCAGACAGAACGCCATTTATACTTTATTTTTCTCACAAACTTATTTAACCACGGCCCTGGTATATTTAGGACTTGGTATACCTGCCATTGTTGTGAGGGGCATTAAAGGCACCATTACCACCCTGGCGCATTCGAGCATACCCTGGGACAAACCATTTTATAAATACAAAATCCTTCATCCACTGGCCTGGGTATTGGAAAGGACAATTTCTACGCCAGCCACACACCATGCGCACCATGCAGCCACAACCGATGATGGCGTAGGTTATTATAAAGGCAACTTTGGTAATATGTTTTTCTTATGGGACATTATTTTTGGCACCGCTTTAATAACCCGCAAATATCCTAAGGCTTATGGCATTTCGCACTATGAAGGCGACCAATGGTATGCACAGTTATTGTGGCCAATATTTAAATCGAAGGTTGCCGGTAGCGAACTGGCAAAAGATGGTCCTGTGGTAAGGATAGACGAACCAATACCTGTTATTCCTGCACAAAAAATCAACGCAGATACTTCAGAAGAAGAAGAATTTTACTACCAGCCGAGCCCAACACTGGCTAAAAATTAGTTTCAAAAGGGTCGGGAAAAGAAATTCCCGGCCTTTTTATTTCAGGTATGATCTGATCAAGAAATGGCTACGATAAGATATCAAAACAACTATCCTAACTGCTGCAAAAACAGATTCAGGTCATGGTCTTTTCCCAGACCCAGTTTTTGTTTAATCCGGTAACGGCTCATGCGCACACTTTTGGGTTCGATGCCCAAACGGATGGAAACTTCTTTATTGGTTAAACCCATCAACATATAAGAACAGTATTTTAAATCGAGCCGGGTAAGTGTTTGGTTTGCCTTCTCCTGCAGGCGCTCAAAAAAAGCAGGGTTGGCATCGAAAAAATCGACCTTATATTCCTCAAACTCTTTATCCATCTTTTTCTGCTGATTCACAATCCGTTTGATCTGTTCGTCGAGCGAAAGATGGCTCTCACTGTTTACCTTTCCCGATATCAATTCGAGCAGCTCATTTTTTTCTTCAATCTGCAAATTACCCGCCAATACCTCTTTTTCCAGGCGTTCCTGCCGCTCTTTAAGTAAATCTTGCTCTGCCTTTAACTGCAAAGCTTCGGCTTCTTTTAATTGTGCTTTTAGTTCTGCAGCATCCTTTTGCTGATCAATTAATTCCTGTTTCCTTACCGATGCTTTGAGTTTGTAGTTGTAGGAGATTAACAGAAAAAGTAAAGCAACTATCCCGGTGAGACCAGAAATGATGTAGAAAATATTTAGCTTTTTCGTGTAAGCACTCTGCTGATGGAGATAAGCGATTTCCTGTTCTTTTTTTTCAGACTGGTATTGTGCCTCAATCCTGACGGTATTATTTATTTTCTCTTCGTCGAATGCTTTTTTATAATTCGCGACGTATTCTTTGAAATAATTTAGTGCAGCAGTCTTATCTCCTTTTTTCTCAGCAATATTGGATAGTCCCTGAAATATTCTGGACTTGGTGAGGGGCATTTTAACCACACCATCCGCTATTTTGCTCAAACCAGTCAATAATATTTTTTCGGCTTGCTCATAATTACCATCTCTCAGGTAATATTCACTTTTTAACCCATAACAGTTTAATAAAATCTCCTGTAAATTAGTTTTTGTGGCAATTTCAATCGCCACGTCCACATATTTTTCTGCACTATCGCGATAGCTGGCCGGAAAGTATTGAAAATAAGTATTGGCAGTATTTAGGGCTACTGCGGCAGTATTGCTGTATACGAGTAAACGCCCTTCTTGTTTTTTGGAGAGCCAAAGCGATTTTTTGTAAACCTTTAAAGTCGAATCCAGCAGATTACGTTTAGTGGTATCCAGCTTAAAGCGGTCAAAAAAGGTTTGCCCAATGGTAAAATAAGCATTGTTCAACAGATCTACCTGCTGGCTTTTTACTGCTGTTTGATAACATAAACCGGCATATTTCTGTTGTTTGGATGGGTTGTTGCCATATCCGTAAAAGCTGGCCAGGTAATGATAAATGGTACTCTCATATTCATAAGCGTTTTCTCCCTTAAAAAAATCGAGTGCTTTAAACATTTTAGTGATGGATTTATCATTTTCATCATTCACCAGGTCTAACCAGCCGCTTCTAAACCATACAAAACCCAGGGTAGCCCGGTCTTTCGTTTTCCGGGCATAGTACATGGCACTATCCAGGCTTTGATAAGCATTTTTCATGTCTTTCTTCCAAACATATAAATGCACCATCGTGGCATAGGTCATTGCTTTACTTTTCCCATCTTTTAGCCCTGCACTAACCTTAAGGGCCTGATCGGCCAATTGGAAAGATAGTGGAAGGTTTTTTTCAAAATTGGCCTTTGCCAGCTTGCACAATATATTTACCCTGAGCTCTCTGGTTGTACTTTTTTGTAGAAGCAAAGTGTTCAAAGAATCGAGATAGATTTTTTGAGCCTCTGCACTTTTAGAAAAAAGGGAAAGACTAATAAAGAGGCTTAATAAAATTTTCAGTGGTAGCTGCATATTCAAAAATAGGAAAGAAACACTTTTACAACAGCAGAATTACAATAAATAAATGGCATATAGCCTTTTAAACCACTTTTGTAGTCTCCTTGTAGACGCTTTTTTAGAAACAGGTAGTCGCTGTGTAGCCGGCCTTTTCTTGGCCGACGGTTTAACTGCCCATAACTTTGAGTTATTCAATTCACGAAAAAATTTAATCACATGAAACAGAAAACAATGGCTATTGTAGCCTACATTACATTAATCGGTTGGATCATTTCTTATCTGGAGTTTAAAAAATCAGCAGAAAAAAGTAAACTGGTTAACTATCATCTTGGGCAATCGCTCGGACTGATCATCACCTCAATTATTTTAAGCATTTTAAGCAGTGTTATTTTAGCGATTATTCCATCCTTAGGCGCTATTTTTTACCTCATTTTATTAATTCCATTTGTATTGTTACTGCTGGGTATTATAGCAGCCAACAACGAACTGGAAAAACCTGTTCCACTTATCGGAAAAATATTCGAAGGAAAATTCAATTTTGCTTCTTAACATCAACTTAGAAAATATCTACTATGAAAACTAAATGGTATCACAAAACACTCATCCTGCTATTATTGCTATGCAGTTTTAATGCTGCTGCGCAAAATGAGGCGCAGGCAGAAGTTGAATTAAAATTAACGGACAAGGCCACTAATACCAGCCATAGCTATAAACTTTATGGTGCCAGCTACTCTTTAAACAATCCTTTTTACGACGCTGGTGAAGGCAAATTAATTAGTAATGGCAGCTGCAGCATTTCGATGGAGCTTGGTCAGAACCCTGACGAATTTTTATTGAAATGGATGGCCGGGCAGATTAAAAATACATCAGGCGTGATTACGATGGTAACCGTTGGCGACATAAAAAAACCACGTAGAATATCGTTTACAGATGGACAATTAGCGGCTTCGTCTGAGAGTTTTTACATTACCGGTGGCGGTACCTCTACGCAGATGAGTTTTTATGTAAAAACACTGGCTATTGATGGTACTACGGTATTTTCCCAGTAAAAGCAGAAAAACATTTCATAATATTCCATTACCAATTGTTATGGAAATAAATGGCAAAGTCTTTGAAAAGCAATAGTCACCTAAAATCTGAAAATCATGATGGACAGCGAAATTTATAAACAACAGTTTAATACAGAAGATACACCGGGCTGGCAGGCAATAGACGATCAGCTGGAAAAAATATACGGAGATACGGAACCACGCCATTATGGGCCATTGTGCGGACTTCACTATTTAGCTGGCGGAACGGATCCGATAGATGGTGCCAGTATTTATTACAGCAGCCACCAAACTTTTCACCGCCATATCATTAGTTACGGCATGAGCGAATTGTATTATAATGAAGAAAAAGCGGGTGAGGAATTTAGCAAATGGGGCTTTGAATTTACCTTTAGGCTGGCGCCTTTTAAAGATGACCAAAATGATCCCATCTGGGCCATACAGGTAATGAACAACCTGGCCAGGTATGTATTTTCGAGTGGTAAATGGTTTGAAGAAAATCATTTCATCCCGGCCAATGGGCCGATAAGACTAAATACTGATACACAAATAACAGGCTTTGTTTTTGCACTTGACCCCGAACTGGGCAAAATAAAAACACCACATGGCGAAGTAAGCTTCCTTCAACTGGTAGGCATTACAGATGCAGAGGTAGAACATTTGAAAAAAAACCCTACCGTGGGTGCTGTTAATGAACTGGTTGAAAGCCTGAAAAAGGATAATCCACTTTTAATTACAGATCTGATCAGAAAATAATCCAAAAAATTTGCCATAACCAATATGAAGCCAGGAAACATCTTTTTAGCCATGTTGATTTTAGTTATGGCTTCTTGCCAGTCTAAAAAAGCAATTCATCTTAAAACTGTCCTGGAGCAAAAGAAACGCACTGTATTTAATATAATGCTGGGTAAAAACGGACCAAATGAGCGGAAACTAAAATGCCTGATTGATGGCGATTTTAAATGCGCACAGCAGGCAATAACCGAAAAAGAAAAAGCTTTTGATAAAATTATCAGTGAGATAAATGCGCTGGAAACAGGAGATGTAAAATACGGCAATGAGCTGAAATCGGCAACAAGCAATTATTATAAAGCTTTTAAGGAAGGTGAAATTTTTGACCGCTTAATTATTGCCCAGCAACAGATTAGTCAGAATAAAACCAATACTGAAAAGGTACGCAATGCTGCCATGCACAAACAGGGGAATTATCAAGGCAAAAGCTGGAAATGCGCAAAATAATCATAAAAAAAGAACAGCTACTAGCCGAAGTACAAAAACAGTTCAGTTTGCTCAACCATTTGGATTAAGCTATTTTTCGCCCTAAAAAAGATTTAGAAAACCAGAATATTTAAGCCATGTTCTGCAAAAATAAATTCAGATCCTCTTCTTTATCGAGACCCAGTTTTTGTTTAACGCGGTAGCGGCTCATGCGCACACTTTTGGCTTCAATATGCATCAGCTGCGCAATTTTTTTGGTGTCCATTTTTAAATGGAGGTAAGCACAGAGTTTTAAGTCAAGCGAGGTAAGTTTTTGTTGTGCCCTTTGATTTAACAGAGAAAAAAATTCTGGATGTACCTGTTGGATCTGAAATTTAGCTTCTTCAAAATCATTATCCAAAAGCAATTCTTCATTCCAGATTTTATTGATATTGAGCTGATGATTATCGCTGAGTTTTTCTTTAATCTGGAATAACATTTCCTTTTTATGTTCCAGCTGTAACTGGTTGGCCATTACTTCTTTCTGTAATTGTTGCTGCTGGCTTTCCAATAGTAACTGTTCTGCCTTTAACCTGGCCTGCTCTTCTTTTTCGAATTTCATCTGCAGTTCAGCATCCTGTTTTTCCAAATGCAGCTGCTTTTCGCGCTGTAACGAATACCTTAACCTGAAATGATAAGAGCGGAACATAAATATCAGGCCCAATAGAGAAGCAATGGCAATACCGATATAGAGGTACTTTTGCTGCCGCGCATATTGCTCACGCTGCTTTAACAGTTTTACTTCATTGTTTTTTTTTTCTGCCTCGTACTGCACCTCAAGTTTCTGGGCATTTAAGGTCTTCTTTTCATCAAAAAGTTTATTGCTGTATTCTGTCGTTTTTTTCTGGAATTCGAGTGCTTTCTCATAGTTTCCCCTTTGCTCATAAAAATTGGAGAGCGCAGTTACTACATTAATTAAAGTATAATAATAAGGCACCTTTTTGCTGACCATTATGCTATAAGCCTCTTGCAAATAGGCTTCTGCCATTATAAAGTTTTTGTCTCTCCTGGCATATTCGCTCAAAATCCCCAAACTGCTTGCCCTGATTTCCTCACCATTTATTGCCCCTTTCATTACTTCATTGGCCATACTGGCATAGCGGATGGCATTGGCTTTTGCCTGCTGATCTGTATCCGGGAAATACCTTAAATAATAATCGGCACTGTTGATACAGGCAATGCTATATGTTTTTCGGGCAACGTATTTAGGATACTGCTGATAAAGGTTTTGTGCTTTGTTTAAATAATAGAGAACGCTATCCCGGAAAACTTCTTTTTTGGTACCTGCATAGTTATAATCAGCAGCAACTGATAAAGCGATGTAACAATTGCTCAAAAGGTTGTAATCAGTTGTTTTTAAGGCATTTTCTGTAGCTGCTATGGCATATTTGTTTACATTTTTAACATCATCCCTACGCGAGTTGAGCATATATAACTGATAATATATCCTGGCACTGAGATAAGGCTCAGGTTCTTTTCCCAACGATTTCAGTGCCAGCTGACAGTATTTGGTAATCTTCTCGCTATTATCAATGGCATTATAGAATAAGGCCTGCGCATAATATGCATAAGCCAGTGCTATTGGCTTACGTGACTGTTGTGCAAGGGACAAAGTGCTATCACTTGCTTTTTTTGCTAATATAAATTGTTTAGTAGTGGCGTACACACTCACCTTAACAGTGTAAGCCTTTGTGGCTTCGATGAAGTTTTTAAACTTTAAAGCTAAGGCTGCTCCTTGTTGCGCTTTCGCGATAGCACCCATATAATCGCCATTGATCCTGCTCCGCTCTGCCAGCTGGATGAGCAAGGCCGGTTTATCTTTTTCACTAAGGTTACCCAGCGCTGTACTATCCAACATAGTTTGCGCACCAGCCTTAAAACAGCAAAAAAATATGCCCGTTAAGAATATTAAGTTTTTTAGAGCCAGGTATTTCATATCGTAAAATTAACATAAAGATTGAAGCCTGGATATACTTGTAGACGAAAAGCAAAAATAGACAATACAGACAAATCACTGTAAAACAATACATTAAAAAAATCTGTAGATATATTGTAGACGTTTTTTAAAATGCAGTAGATGCTCTGTAGGCGGCAAAAGCTTGAAAAACCTGCGCATTAGCCCCAACTTTGAGTCAAATAATTTTTCACCTTAAAAAACTTAAATCATGAACAACAAATCGCTTGCAATCATTTCTTACATCACTATTATTGGTTGGTTAGTTGCTTATTTCATTGGAAAAGACAAAGCCGATGCCTTACTTAAATATCATTTAAGACAATCGTTAGGTCTGGCCATTGTAAACATTGTTTTCAGTGTGGTTTTAAACATAGTGGCAACAATGATACCCAGCTTATCATTCTTAGGCTTAATTGGGTTTGTATTTATCATTTTATGGATTATGGGCATCATCAATGCAGCAAACGGCGCCATGAAACCTGTTCCGCTTATTGGTAAAATGTTCGAAGAAAAAAATTCTGTTGTAAATAAATACTAAGATGTTTATGCGCCTCAATTTCAAAAATGTCATGCTAATGGTGATGGTTTTAACCATCACCGCATGCGAATTTTCTTTTACCACACCAGAAGAATATTTTGACCGGGTAGCGTTGAATACCAATTCCATCTCGCGTTTTGGCGGGCAGTATTTCAATACTTATTTAAGATATATTAAAGGAGGCGCAAATACGCCGGATTTTAATACCTGTGAGAAGTATCTTCGAAATAATTCCATCGCAACAGTAGTGGCTAATGTAAAAAAGATTAAAGATCTAAAGCCCACAAAAAAAACAAAACCGATGATTGATGCAGCGCTTGACCTTTATGCCTTTGTGCTAAAAAGCTATGAGAGCGATCACCTGAAGGTTGCAAAAATGATTGATGGCCATGCATCGGAAAATGATATTAATGCAGCAATTACCGCAATTGATAATAAAAGTTATGATGCTTTTGTACAGAAATACAATAAGCTTTGGGACATTGCTGAGGCCTACGCGAAGGATAATGGCATTGAAGTAAAAAAGATGCCTTTTTAACAATTGCAATTTCATTCAATCATTCATTAATTCTATCATTCATTAATTCTATCATTCATCTACCTATGATAAACATAACAGATTTTAAAGAAAATTTAGGTTTAAGTGAAATCCCTGTTGAACTTGAAAAACTGATTTACTTTCAGAACAATATTTCTTCTTTCGAAAATTACAGCCAGGGTTTTGGTGTTTTGATCGATGATAAATTGGGTTTAAAAAGCTGGAGCGAAGATGAAGATTTTTTAAACCGGTTACTCCCTTTTGCCCAGGCCAATGGCACAGGATCTTTTTATACGATATGGAACGATGCAAGTAATCAACCTTTAAACCAGATGCCTATAGTGGTTTTTGGAGATGAAGGCGGTGTTCATGTTGTTGCGGAAAACATTTTACAACTTTTGCACCTGCTTACTTACGATGCCGAAATCTGGGTTGAATTTGACCAGGCCTATTTTTACAAGAATAAAAACAGCTACGAAGAGCGTGAAGACCTGGATCAGTATTTAAAATGGATGAAAGGCGATTACCACCTCAACCAGATTGAAGCGCCTGACGAATTAATTAAAACTGCCCAGGAAAAATACAAAGAAAAATTTGATAAATGGTTTGGACAGTATTTTAATGAGAGCTAAAAAGAACGATCGACATTACAGAATATCAAATTCACTTTCAAGCAATTAAACCAACATGCAAACATTTAAATATTTCGAACAAGAAGGCAATACTTATAAGCTAAAAGTACAAAAAGGACTTTTTTACACCATTACTTTTGGTTGTGTTGCGGCCATAATAGCCATATTGTTCTACAGCACCAGCAGGGCAACCTTTTTATACGTTACTTTCTTCGCCCTTATAGGCCTATTGGGCATCTTGCGTACAACAGGCGTTATTGCTTTTGATCAGCACAACCGTGAGATACAGCGTAAACGTTTTTTCTTCAGCACGCCGGTGAGTTATAGCTTTGATGATTTTGACCATTTTCTCATCTCAAAACAAAAAAGTTATTTCATTACCGTAAGTATTCAGGCCATTATGGTAATGAGAAAAGGCAATAAAACCAGGCATATTTTACTGGCACAAACTTTATTTACCGCAAAACCCCTGCAAAAACTTAGTGAAGAAATAAGTACAGTAATGGGCTTGCCACAGCATTAAAATCACAACACTAATGATGACTGGATATAACCTAAAAATAGAAAATGGAAGATTAAGTTTTCAACCTGAACGCGATTATAAAAGCAAGATTTTGTTTTTTGCGCTCCTTGCTGCAGGGATATTTGTGGTAACGCCTATGCTCCATCTTTACCGTGATACTCAATGGTGCGTAATGGCCATTGGTTTGGTATCAGCATTTACGGCACTTTATGATTTTATCTTCCATTTTAATGTTACCTATATTTTCGATCAGTACATGCGGCAGGTATACAAAAAAATCCCTGGATTATTTACCCGTAAAATTATGCCTTTTGAAGATGTTTTTATCCTTCACGTACAAGAAGATGGACTGCTGCATTATGCCTTATCGCATAAACAGAATAAATATGGTAAAAGCTTCGCCATTAGTCAGCCATTTGGCACTAACCGCAAAAGCCAGATAAGACAAGAGAAATTTGAAACAGAGATTTTAACGGAAATTGAAAAAATAATTCACCATAGCGTATGATAAACTAAGAAACCTAACATCCATCCTATGAGCCAAAAAGAGCTACTATCATTACTGGGTTTACCCGCAAGCGATCCAAAAATCATCTATTTCTGCTATGGACCAAAGTTTTGAACAAAACAAAATATTAAAATTAAATAAACAGTAATGAACTACAACATCAGCAAAGGACTTTCGATATTCTGGAGCATTTACATGTTTTTTTTCGCTTTTCCATTTCCCATGTTTCTATATTACATCATCAAAAGCGAGAACATGCCCAACCTGATGGACAGCAATCCATGGTATTCGCTTGCTTTGCTTGTCATATCTATCTTGTTATGGATTGTATTGCTAATTGGTTATTACCGTAAATGGGTAGTCCGTAACTTTTTGATCAAAAGGAATATAGAAAAACTTAAAACCACCGGCGAACCGCGTGAGGCCAAGATATTAAAATCGGCAAAAACTTCGAAACCGGGAGCAGCTTACGATAGCTATGAACTTACTTTGCAGTTTAAAAACCTGGTGGGCAGTACCATTACTGTAAAAACTTTGGCAAACGATGCCAAACCCTACGAACGCCGTTACGAAGTTGGCAAAACCGTCGGTATTTTGTTAGATAAAGAGGTAAAAGATGCCCCTTATTTTATTTTTGCCACTACTGAAGTAAGCATGCGGAAAATGATTATTCTTCTTACTAACCTGGCCTGGCTAAGCTTTGTTGCTATTGTTGTTGCTTATTATGTTTATTCTTATGAAACGGAAAGTGAGGGTATGGGCTGGCGTTTTATGTGTATTGGCCATCCTTTATTAACTTGTGCATTCACGCTTCTTTGTTACCGTGGTTTCGGAACTTTTATCCTCAAAAAGTTTAATGGCAAACCTAATAAATTTTTCCTGATTAAATTTAGAGGTACGCAAACTAACGCCCGGTTGTTAAAAGCCAGCCAAAATGGAACCTACATCAATGAGCAGCCCATGATCAATTTTGAGCTCGAATTTACAGATCAGTTTTACCAAAAACACAGGGTAAATATCAAAAGGATTGTAAACCTACTTGATTTGGATCTCACCAAACAGGAATATGTTTCTATTTTTTACCTCAAAGAAGATCCTCAGCATGCTGCTTTTGAAAAAGATTTAAATCAAGTTGAATGAGAATTCTGATGAAAAACATAAAGCAATTTTATAGTTTAATTATACTGTTTAGTCTCCTCACTTTAAGCTGCAGGCAAATCACCCAAAGTGTGGATGAAACCTTTCATCCCAACGATTCACTGGTTAAAAAATATAATCAGGAAAATCATTTTGGTATAAATGGCGAGTATACAGGAAATACTAAAACCAGTACAACCACTTCTGTACAGCACAGAGAGGAGAAAACTATAGTGATAAACGGCGACACAATTAAAACCCCTGAAATGGAGCTCAAGGCAAAAGAAATGTTCCACGACATTGAATTGTTAAAACAACAGCAAAGCCCCGCAACGGCTAAAGAAATACAGAAAAGGGTAAATGAATTCCTAAAAGAAATGAAGTTGCCACAAGGCGGCCTTAAAAACATTGACAAAGAAAAACCGATAATAAAAGCAAAAAGAGGATTATTAAGTGCTGCAGCACTAGAAAAGGCAGAAGATCAACTCAAAAAATTGTACCCGTACCAAAGTAAAGAAATTTTGGTGTATGAATCCATTCATTTTTACGATGATGGATCCATTAATTTAGCATTACAGCACCCTACTAATCCAAAATATGTAGATGCATATAAATACAAAGACGGTAAATGGTCAGAACCAGAACCCGTAATGGCGAGAAATATCGAACGCCGGACATTTCCTTTAAGCGGAATACATTTTTCAGATGCACATAAAATAATACAGAATTATAATGTAAAAGCTGCTCAGGTTGAAGGGGCTAAGCCAATATCTGATGCTTATATCACTATATGGGATAATGGTATGCGCTGGAACCCAAGATCGATAAATGGTAGTCGTGAACGTTACGATATCCAGTTTAATAATAATGGAACGTTAAAAAGTTTTAGGCAGGAGTGAGAAGTTAGCTGTAAGTTACTTCTTAAATTTCTCTAAAAATGTAATCAGATCATACTTTATCAATTCCCAATGTTTCCCTTTTAAACAGACTGGATCAGGGTCTTCATCAGCAGAGTAAAAATTGGTCATATTCTCCCGATATGTAAAGGATCATGATGATATGGATAACGTTTTTGATGGAGCAACAACATTTCTTCAAAAGAGAATGATTCCATCAGTTCATGAAGGTCCCAAAAATCTTTCTTTCTGCCACCCTGCTGTACAACATCAATTTTCATGGCCAAAATTTCTTCCGTTGTTGCCATACGAATACCATCTACAACTAACGGATCAAATATAAATTCATCGGTATAGTAAAAATCAAGTTTAACGGTGTTCCTTTCATCACTCCCTACTCGATAGGACTTTCCCATCGCTACAGGCATATCCGAAACACCAAAAACATAGTCAAAATGAGCGGTTAAAAAAGCATCAATATTTTTGAAATCTATTGATCCGTAAAGTGCATCTGTAAAAAGATCGATGTCAATTGAAATCCGGTTGCCCAATTGTAAACTCAATGCTGTACCGCCAACCAACCTAAACTGTTCGAATAACGGTGCATCCATCAGTAACAGCAAGCAATTCTTTAATTTATCGTTTACCGTATTCCAATAGATCATTATTAAATGATATTAATCCCATTAAGGCTTGTTGGGCGCTTATAAAAAGTTTTTGGGGTTAGCTTTTCGATCGCATCCTTTCCATAAAAACTCAGGATTTCTTGTTTTTCTTTTTCATTACCGTACTCCAAAACACGGCTTACAATAAATTTTTTATGAAGACTCCAATCGATATTTTCAATTTTGGTATCCCAAAACAATGTTGTACTAAAAACAGAGAGATCAGGTTTTGATTTTTGTTTCTCCTTGTTTTTTTTGATATCATAAAATACCTGAAGCATCATCAAAAAACCTTCTTCTAAACCTAATGCTTCCTCGATACGCAAAGAAAGAGCAGTATTCATATCTCTGTTCCCTTTCGTAATTGCCCCAATGGTCTGCGGATGTTCCGAAAGGGATAAGGCAAACTGCCTTTTTGAAAGCTTCTTTTTTTTAAGCTCGTGCTCAAGGAAAAATCCTGGATGAAGTCCTTTCAATATGGATAGCTTTTCGAACATAAGCACAAATATAAACAATATTGTTTATACTTTAACAACATACACAATTGATTAAAGCATAAACAAGAACATTAACAATATCATTTTCAACACAATACGCACTAATGCCGTTGTTAAGGGTTTTAACTACAGATGCACACAAATAAACACGGATTTTATATCTGTGTGTATCCTTTTTATCTCCCGAAAGATCTGGACAAGTTGTGGTTAAATTATGTTTGCCTGTGGCGAAGGCTTAAATAACGGCATTACAATAGGCTCCCCGCTCAGTGCCCTCTGTGCTTTTTCTCTGTAATCTTTGTGGTTAAAAACTGAGAAAGCTTACAACAAACCCTTCAATACCACCCAAACATTTTCCGCCAAAATCTTATCTCCTTCTGCCGTTGGATGAATGCCATCTGCCTGGTTTAATTTAGGCACTCCACCCACTTTATCCAATAAAAATGGAATCAGGGCCATCTGGTTCTTTTTGGCCAGGTTGGGGAAAATGTTCTTAAAATCTGCTGCGTATTTCGCCCCCATATTCGGCGGAACCTGCATGCCTGCAATAACCATTTTTGCATCGGGATACTTGGCTTTTACCCGATCGATGATATCCTGAAGGTTTTTAATGGTTTGTGCTACAGGCAATCCGCGTAAACCATCGTTCGCCCCAAGTTCGAGTACAAAAATATCAACGGGCTGTTTAAGCAACCAATCAATCCGTCCTTTTCCACCCGCAGAAGTTTCGCCACTTAAACCGCCATTAATTACATTATAAGGCATTTTTAAAGAGTCGATCCGGTTTTGGATCAGGGCCGGATAAGCTTCCGTCGGATCGAGCCCATAACCTGCTGTTAAACTCGTTCCAAAAAAGAGGATATTTTTCTTTTTCGCCGCAGCAACCGAAACTTTTTGGTCAGCCGAATCTAAAGTTTTATCTGTATTGCTTTTACTTTGCTGGTTTCCACAGCTTAAGAGGATCAGGCTCAAAACAAATAGGCCCATTAATCGTTTTCGTAACATATCTAATAAATCTATATCTAATTATCGTTAACCTTATCTAACAGGCATCGTGCTGTTATGTTTGGCTAAAATCTATACGCAAACCCTAAAAAAATCAGCTATTGGAAAGCATATTGAACATTCGAAATGTAAGCAAAATTTACCAAAGTGCCGGGCGGGAACTCACCGTTTTGGATAACATCAATTTTTCTATCGCGGCCGGATCAACCGTGGCCATTACCGGCCCATCGGGAAGTGGTAAAACTACCCTGCTCGGTTTATGTGCGGGTTTAGACAGGGCCAGTAGCGGAACCGTTGAACTCAATGGAATTGCTTTAGAAAAACTCAATGAAGATGAGCGAGCCGCTGTGCGGAACCAATATGTAGGTTTTATTTTTCAGAATTTTCAGCTCCTGCCAACTTTAACTGCGCTCGAAAACGTAATGGTACCTTTAGAGTTAAGGGGGGCAAAAAATATTAAAGCTCATGCACTGGAGCTGCTGGATAAAGTGGGCCTTGCTGACCGCTCACACCACTATCCCATTCAATTATCAGGTGGAGAGCAGCAAAGGGTTTCGCTTGCAAGGGCATTCTCCAACCAGCCGGCTATTCTTTTTGCCGACGAGCCGACCGGAAACCTCGATGCAGAAACGAGCGAAAAAGTTATCAAACTGCTTTTTGATTTAAATAAAGATGCCGGAACCACTTTGATCATCGTAACGCACGACCTTGAACTGGCAGCCAGAACCTCAAGAAGCATCAAAATTAAAGGCGGCGTAATCATTTCAGACGAAAACCCGACTTATGCTTAATACCCTCCCAACGCAAAGCATTAAATTTTCCTGGCTGTTTAAAATGGCCTGGCGGGATAGCCGGAAAAACCGTGCACGTTTGTTGCTTTTTATTTCATCTATTGTTTTAGGCATTGCAGCCCTTGTGGCGGTATATTCTTTTAAAGATAACCTGCAAAAGGATATCGATGCACAGGCCAAAGAACTTACCGGTGCCGATCTGGTATTGGATAGCCGCAAAGGTGTAAGCAAAGCGATGCAAAAAATGCTTGATACACTGGGCGATGAACGCTCACAGGAGAAAACATTTGCCTCGATGATCTATTTTCAGAAAGGCGGTGGCAGCCGTTTGGTACAAATGAAAGCACTTGAAGGCAATTACCCATATTATGGCACCATAGAAACCATTCCGCTGACCGCAGCAAAAAACTTTCAAACCGGAAGAAATGCCCTGGTAGATCAAACCCTGATGCTGCAGTTTAACGCCAAAGTAGGCGATTCGGTTAAAGTCGGCGATCTAAACTTTAAAATCCTGGGTACGCTTACCAAAGCCCCGGGACAAACCGGGATCGGCGCCAGCATTGCCCCGACAGTATATATTCCACTACAGCTGCTTGATAAAACTAACCTGATTAAAACGGGAAGCCGCATCAACAATAAGTTTTATTTCAGGTATAACGATCCGTCTGGTATTGATGCATGGGTGAAGAAACAGGATGCGCAGCTTGAAAAAGAGGGTTTTGATGCCGATACGGTTGAATCGCGGAAAGAGCAAACAGGCCGGTCGTTTAAAGATGTAAACCGTTTTCTTGCCTTGTCAGGATTTATTGCCCTGCTTTTAGGCTGCGTTGGCGTTGGCAGTGCCATTCATGTCTACATTCAGGAGAAATTAAGCGCCATTGCTACATTACGGTGTTTAGGACTAAAATCAAGGCATGCTTTTTTAATCTACCTCATCCAGGTGTTTTTTATCGGGTTAATCGCCTCATTTTTAGGAGCCATTTTGGGTACAGGCATTCAGTTTTTGCTGCCTTTGGTACTGAAAGATTTTCTACCGGTAGAAATTACCATGCAGGTTTCGTGGCCAGCCGTTGGTCAGGGAATTTTATTAGGACTGATTATTTCAATCCTATTTGCACTCCCCTCACTCCTATCGGTAAGAAAAATTTCGCCATTAAATGCCATCAGAATCTCTTTTGAAAAAGCAGGGGGCAGAAGAGATCCACTCACCTGGCTGGTGTATTTGTTGATGGCCGCCTTTATTACAGGGTTTACCCATTTGCAAATGAAAACCTGGGTACAAACACTGGCCTTTACCTTGAGCATAGCCATTGCTTTTGTGCTGCTCATTGTACTGTCTAAATTATTGATGTTCCTGGTACGTAAACTCTTGCCCAACTCATCGAGCTATTTGTGGCGACAGGGATTTGCCAATCTTTACCGTCCAAACAACCAGACTTTAATGCTAACGGTTTCCATTGGTTTATCTACTGCTTTCATCTGTACCCTATTTTTTGTCCAGGGCATATTAATGAGCCGGGTTACGCTTTCATCAGGTGCTAACCAGCCAAACATGGTGATGTTTGATATTCAGAACACCCAAAAAGGAGGGTTGGATAGTTTAACCAAAGCTTTCAAACTGCCCTTAATGAATCAGGTGCCGGTAATTACCATGCGGATAGAAGAAATCAATGGAAAGAAAGCGAGTGCCGATACCAATAACAGAAGGGCCTATCGCAATGAGATCAGGGCTACTTATCAGGATACTTTAACCGCAGCCGAAAAAATCACTTCGGGTAAATGGATCGCAAAAATAAAACCCAATGAAACCGTTTATATTTCTTTAGATCAGCGTTATGCCCAATCCATTAATGTTGGACTGAATGATAAAATCCTTTTTAACGTTCAGGGCATGATGATCCCGACCGTTGTAGGCAGTTTGAGGGAGGTAAACTGGAGCCGGATGCAGACCAATTTCAGGGTAGTTTTCCCTGCCGGGGTATTAGAAGAGGCACCACAATTTCATGTATTGATGACCAGGGTACCATCGGGCGAAGTTTCGGCACGTTTCCAGGGCGAAGTAGTCCAAAAATTCCCCAATGTTTCGGTGATTGATTTAGACCTTGTGTTAAAATTATTGGATGAATTACTGAGCAAAATCGGTTTCGTAATCCAGTTTATGGCGGGTTTTAGTATGGTTACCGGCTGGATTGTGCTTATTTCGTCAGTATTAACCAGTAAAAACCAGCGGATAAAAGAGAGCATTTTATTGCGTACGATGGGTGCCAGTAGAAAACAAATACTTGCCATCAATGCCATCGAATATTTCTTTTTAGGTGCTTTTGCTGCTGGTGCCGGATTAATTTTAGCCATCAGTGGAAGCTGGGCATTGGCCAAATTTACATTTGATGCGGCATTTGTTCCACCTTTTATACTAACCGTGCTGTTATTTGGTTCAATTGTATTACTGGTCGTAATTACAGGTGTATTGAGCACCAGAAGCATCCTGAACCAACCACCCTTGAAGATATTGAGGACAGAAAGTTAATTCAATCGAAACCATCAAACTATATGATGGCAACTTTGTTTTTTTTTTAAAAAGGATTTAAAAATGAATAAAAGATATCCAATATTGTTTCTGGCCTTAGGTGTGAGTGTTATTGCAATTAATGCTATTTCCTGTGTATCTATTCCCAAAGGGGCAACTGCTGTTAAGCCATTTGAAAAAGATAAGTATTTAGGTAAATGGTATGAAATAGCCCGGATGGATTTTAAGTTCGAAAAAAACCTTAATAACGTAACAGCAACTTATTCACTTAAAGATGACGGCAGCATCAAGGTAGATAACCGCGGCTACAATTATGTAAAACAAGAATGGAAACAGAGTATCGGCAAGGCAAAATTTGTGAAGGAAAGTAACGAAGGAAGATTAAAGGTTTCCTTTTTCGGCCCTTTTTATGCTGGTTATAATGTAATCGAGATCGATAAAGATTATCAATATGCATTAATAGCGGGCAACAACCTTAAATATTTATGGATTTTATCCAGGAACAAAAGCATCCCTGAAACTGTTAAACAGCAATATTTAAAAAAAGCGGAAAGCCTAGGTTATGATACCGCTACTTTGGTTTGGACCAAACAAGATCAATAGAAAACTTAAATCTCATTAAACCATAGCTTTTCAATACTTTGTAAGAGATATGGTTTGTATTTCAGCAAAATTTGACAATGCCTTATAGATTAAGGTATTTCTTCGTCGGCTTTCTTCCTGTTAGTTCTGCTTTATCAGATCCAATACTGTCTCAAGAGTCTTGTCGGCAATTACTTCTTTATCAGGCTTTACACCAACCCCCTCCCAGTTGGTTTTTGTTATCGGGTTTATCGCCCTCGAATTTGGGATATAAGCAATAAAGCTATTGCCTACCGGTTCTGGTGCCATGGGATGCGCACCACCTCCAGTACGCTCGCCAACAATTAAGGCACGGTGCTGGGCTTGCAGGTTATAAGCAAATTCCTCTCCTGCCGAAAAGGTTTGCTTATTTGTTAAAATATAAATAGGAGTGGTCTTAAGGGCTACCAAAGAAGTATCTGGTGTTGTCCAAAACTCAGTATAAGAGCCATCCTTGCGGCAATAGAGATCGTTTAGATGAATTTTTTCATTGAAAAAAAATCCACAGAAAAAGCTTACAGCAGCCGGATCTCCGCCCATGTTATCTCTGAGGTCGATAATGAGTGTGTTGCTGTTACTTACAAACCGTAATGCGGCAGTAATCGTAGCCTTGGTTTCCTGGTCTAGCTGAAAAAATCCTTTCACCTTCAAATAGCCTATGTTTCCGGGCATAATCTCTGCCTTCTCCATTCCAAAATTTACTTGCTTTCTGAATTGAAGTCGTCTTGCTTTTTGTGCTACGGTATCAGGATTCTCGTCGATTTTTGCTGCCAGCGGATCATAGCTGATAGACAAGTGACCATCATGATAAACCGACTGAAGGTCGGTAGTTAATTTATACGCAAAAGCGTTTTGTGTATGGATTGTATCGTAAGCACCCTTTTTAAATTGCAGATTAATGAAATCTCCCATCCGCCGCGCGGTATCAAGAAAAATGTAGTTCTCTTTTAAACTCTTTGAGATGCCGGTAATAGTTTCTGCTTTTATCCTCTTTGTGAGAATAGGATTTTGAGCCAGAGCTACAGAACCACACAACAAGATTACCAAAAGGGATATGGCAAAGATTTTCATATCAAGCTAAAATAAGCAATTTTCGACACAATTAACTGATGGATGATTATTTATTCTGGTCAAAGAATTTTAGCCGATACAAGACCTGATTTTCAATTCAGTCCCGCACATTTTATTGAAGATGCCCAAACCGGAACAAGAATTTATCCATACACAGAAATATCTAAAAGCAAAGTGGATAATTAAAATCATTATCTCAATAAACTATAAACTGCCTTGATTTTTGGGAGACAAAAAGAATGCACACAGATAATACAGCTTTAAAAATCTGTGTTTATCTGTGTGCATCTGTGGTTAAAAACCTTTAAATTAACAATATTGTCCTAAGCGGCGTCAATTGCTTCGCGAAGCGCTTTTGCAGCGGCAGCAGGATCTTCTGCACCATAAATGGCAGCGCCTGCAACAGCTACTATTGCTCCTGCTTTTATAACAGCGGCAACGTTATCAATATTTACCCCACCTGCAATAGAAACCGGAACACCAGCTCTTGCAGCCTCATCGATTAAAACCTGGATAGAATAACCTGGAGTCCATTGTTCATCTAAACCAGCGTGTAGTTCTACAAATTCTACACCTAACGCTGTTACTTCCTGCGCTCTTTTAACGCGATCAGGATAACCTATTGTATCTACAACCACACCTTTACCATGCGCTTTTGCAGCTTTAACTGCTCCAATAATTGTTGCATTTCCTGCAGCGCCCATTACGGTTACTAAATCAGCACCTGCTTTGAATGCGATATCGGCTTCCAGTTCACCCGCATCGGCAGTTTTTAAATCTGCAAAAACCAGTTTGTCAGGATGTGCTGCTTTCATTGCAGTAATTACTGTCGAACCCATATTTTTGATCAAAGGGGTTCCCAATTCTATAATATCTACATAAGGCGCAACTTTTGCTGCTAATGCCAATGCTTCTTCTGTTGTTAATAAATCTATTGCTACTTGTAATTTTGCCATGATGATGTTGATATATAATTAAATAATTTGTTATTCGAGATTTGCATGTCTTTCCCAGAGTTCTTCTGCAGGTTGGCCGCTTAATTTCCAAAGTGACTGAAAAATGGCATCGTTAAGCAAGAGCAGAAATTGTTCAAAAAGGCTTCCTGCATATTGGGTAGATACTTTTTTACTATGATCTTCTTTCTCTGCAGCCGGAACCAAAACCAGGTGATTGCACAATTTGGCCAATGGCGATTCGGCATTGGTAGTAATGCCCACTATATTTGCCCCTGCTCCAATCGATTTTTCTACAGCTTTTACAATCGATCCGGTTGTTCCGGAACCCGATGCTGCAATCAATAAATCGCCAGCTCTAATTGCCGGACTGGTGGTATCGCCAACATAATACACTGTTAGCCCAAGGTGCATCAAACGCATGGCGGCCGATTGCATCGCAAAACCCGAACGGCCTGCCGCTGTAATAAAAATCCGTTTCGCCTGTTGAATGTGATATATGAAAGGAATAAGCTGATCAAGTTGCACTTTTTTGGCCAATTGTGTATTCTCTTCTATAATCCTGTCGAGGTTCATTTGCAGATCCCAGGCCAATTGCTGGTTATCCAGCTCGTCTGCCAAGACTTCATTATTGACCATTTCTACTGATTCTTTTGATTCCATTTCCGCTTTTGCTTTAATGGTCCAAAGGTATAATGACCAGTTAAAACGAGGGTTACACATTCAGCCACTTATGTGGGACTATTTGGAAATACTTTTAAAAAAAAGTCATGCATTAGCCATAATTAACGCACCATTTCCGAATAGTCCACCATAATTACCATTTAATCCAATCTCTAAAAATTTAAGTTTTTAACTTTAACCATCATGAGTTTATCAACAGAAAGTACCCAACTGGAAAGGGCTATTATTTACATCCGCGATTTAAGCAACTGCCCGCCCAGCTACCTCAACGATCCGGGCAGGAAAGAATTCTTTGAAATTGTATGGCTTAAAAACGAGGAGCCTTTACATGCCCTGCAACAATCAGAATTTGATAGTAAAGGTGATTGGATTTACCTGATTCCGCCTTATCGCGTACATCAGCTTAATAAGGCAGGTAAATACGGTGTGTTAATCTCTTTTAAAAGATCGGTACTTGAAGGGGAAGAAAAAGAATTTTTGCTTGATCTGTTTAAGATTTTTAATGTTCAGGGCGAATTTTCGTGCCTAAGGCTCAATGCAGAAACGGCAGATGAACTGAGCAGCATTTACAGGTTAATTGAAGATGAATACCAGAAAGCAGGCAATAATTTCATTATTACCAAAGCATTGTTAAAGGTTTTTTTGTTAAAACTGATACAGGTTAAAGAACATGAATTTACCAGTCATGATGTACAGCAAAAAAGGGTTTACGAATTTTTGATGTTACTGGAAAGCAATTACCAACAGGTTAGGAATACTGATTTTTATGCGGGTAAGATCGGCATCAGCTCTAAAAGGCTGAACCAGATTTTAAAAGAAAAACTGAACAAAACCGGCATGCAGATTATCCACGACCGCATTATACTGGAAGCTAAACGAAAAATTATCCACAGTGAACAAACTATAAAGGAAATTGCTTACGAACTGGGCTTTTCAGACAGGCCATACTTTAGTCGTTTCTTTAAAAAACAGACGCAACAAACACCAGAAGAGTTTCAAAAACAAGCCAGAAACCACATCGAATCGAAATTTAATACACTGGTTTAAAAAAACTGACATGTTTTACGAATAATCGATACTTTTACTTTTATGATCAGATTAAATAACGATACACCCAATGATATTCTTCAGGATGTGAAAATCGGAGATATGGTAACCGATACGTTCAGCAAAACCGGCCTGGTAGAAACTATAGAGATTAGTGACGACGGCCTGTACCGGATTTACGAGTTCAACCTCGTTACCGGAAGAACCATTACCGTTAAAAAGTAATCACCTAAATAATCTCTAACCAAATGTCATTACTAATTTTACTATTCGGCATCCTGTTGCTCTTTATCCTGATTTTGAAGAAAATCAACCCGATGATTGCCTTAATTGCCGTAGCAATTATAACCGGACTTTTATTGGGAATGCCAGCTACAAAGGTAATGACTTCCATTAGCAACGGAATAGGCAGTACGCTGGGCAGCATGGTGATGGTTTTAACACTTGGTGCGATGATGGGAAAACTGATTGAAGACAGTGGCTCGGCTAAAAGAATTGTTTTCATCCTGATCAGGGCCTTCGGTAAAAAAAACATCCAGTGGGCGGTACTGTTAACCGGCTTATTGGTGGGAATACCCCTGTTTTATAATGCAGGTTTTGTGGTGCTTATTCCGCTGGTATTTGCCATTTCGGCTACCACCGGACTTTCGAAACTTTACATAGGCATCCCGATGGCCACAGCGCTTTCGGTAACACATGGTTTTCTGCCACCACATCCTGGCCCGGTAGCCTTGGCTGGAATTTTCCACGCCGATATTGGCAAAACATTGATTTACGGTTTAGCATTAAGCATTCCTATAGCCATTATTGCGGGTATTTATTTCCCGAGGCTGATTATTAAACGGGATCAGGCTGCAAACCTTCAGGATTTCAAGATCGATGAAGAAGAAAACCTGCCTTCGGCTACCCGAAGTTTTATTACAGCCCTCTTACCCGTGTTTTTGATTATTGCCGGCACAATAGGCAGTAGTTTTAAATTTGATTATATCGGCAAACCCTTATTCGTTTTCCTGGCCGATCCTACCGCAGCGCTTTTAATTTCGGTTATCATCGCGCTGGCTGTTCAAAAAACCTCCATTGCAAAAGCAATGGAATCTTGCGCTGAAGGCGTTAAAAGTATTGCGATGATTATTTTAATTATTGCTGCCGGCGGTGCATTTAAGCAGATTTTGATTGATAGTGGTATGGGCGAAACGGTAAAACAGCTTACCGGAGGTTTAAATTTATCGCCACTGCTGCTTGCCTGGTTAATTACTGCATCGCTCCGGGTAACCCTTGGCTCGGCAACGGTAGCGGCACTAACCGCATCCGGAATGGTATTGCCATTAATCGGCCCTGGCGCTCCACCAGAGTTAATGGTTTTATCGGTAGGCGCCGGAAGTTTGATGTTCTCGCACGTAAACGACACCGGTTTCTGGATGTTTAAAGAATATTTTAACCTGAGCCTGAAAGAAACCTTTCGCACCTGGACAATGATGGAAAGTTTGGTTTCTGTTTTAGGACTTGTTGGTGTGCTGGTATTGAACCAGTTTGTTTAAAATCGAAAAATCGTCATTACTGAGGAGGAACGACGAAGCAATCTTTCTGATTATTCTCCCAGTTATAAAGATTGCTTCGTCGGCTTAAAAAGCCTTCTCGCAATGACGACACAATTTATAAAGCCGTGGTTCGTGTCCCCACGAACCGCCCTGTATTTTTTGCCACGGAAACTCAGAGAACACGGAAATTGACTGCCCTGGATTTTGTCTTATTTTTCAAATTAAACTTAGCTGCCCTCAGGTGGCTCAGGTGGTCAAAAACAACTCAAGTTGGTAACACAAACTACACACATCCCTGCAGCCATGGTTCGTGTCCCCACGAACTGCCTTGTATTTTTTGCCACGGAGACTCAGAGAACACGGAAATTGATGCCCTGGATTTTGTCTTATTTTTCGAATTAAACTTAGCTGCTCTCACTATTTAATTAATTCTTCACCCTGTTTTTTTCCGCATCGGCTCCTGAAGATTCATGCTTGGCTGGTGTAGAAAAAGCCTTACCAAAACGGTAACTGTAACTCACCACAACCGATCTCGAATCCTGACGGTTAACCCAGTTTGCTTCTGTATTTGCCAGGTTATTGATTACCCCATTATATACACGGGTTCTGAAAATATCGTTCGCGGTTAACTTCAAAGTGCTTTTTGCTGAAAGTTTTTTCTGTACCGCTGCACCAAACTCATGTACTTCGCCCAACAAAAACTGAACGTTAGATAATTTACTCTGGTAACGCATGTTTAACTCTGCATTCCACGTCGGACTGATTTTAAACTGAAGGTTAGGACTTGCCTTTAAATAACTTCCCTTGGTAACCAGAAAGCCTGTATAAAAATCTGTTTTCGAAACTATTTTTGCATACTCCACATAGGCATTCAGTTTAACCCATTTTGTTAAGTCGATTTCTGCATTTACCGAAACATTGGCTACCGTGGTTTTACCTACATTGGCTGGCCTGCTATAATAAGTGCCGTCTACAATCTCTATGGTTTCGTTCACTTCATCCCTCACCCAACCGTAACCTAAAGTGGTGGTAATTTTATTTTTATACGTGTGCGAAAGCTCCAGACTTTGTGTAAATGATGGCTTTAAGAATGGATTTCCAACATAATAAGTAAATTTATCCAACGGAGAGAAGAATGGGTTCAGATCCTGATAATACGGACGGTCGATCCTTCGTCCATAATTTAAGCCCAGCTCATTATTTCCGGCAGTATCCAGTTTATATGAAAAATAAACCGTTGGAAACAAACTGTTGTAGGTTCTTTTAAAACTCGAATCGGGTTTGATCAGGTTTCCTAGCTGATGACCATTGGATACCGTATTTTCATACCTCAATCCCACCTGTAACGAAAACCGCTTTCCTTCCCTGCTCATGTTGAGGTAAGCCGCATTAATGTTTTCTTCATACAGAAAATGATTGCTCTTTTCATAATCGGCACTGGTTTTTCCGCCAGCAGTATTAAAATAATCTGCAACATTATCTGTTGTGGTATAAGCTGTTTTAATACCTGCATCCAGTTCCCATTTGTTAGCCAGCGGATGAGAATAATCCATCTTTGCGGTGTAGATATCAATATTAGAAGGCAGATTACCCGTTAATATGTCCTGATATTTTAATGCTCCGCCTGGCAGGTAACTGAAATTATAATAAGTCTGATCCGTTCGGTTGCGGTAAAGCAAATAATCTGCATCAAATGTAAGCTCCCTGCCGGCCTGTTTAAACTTATGCCTGTAGTTTAAGTTTACTCCCGCATTCTGGTATTTAATCTGGTCGATATTCTCGGCCCTGATTACAGAATCGAGTTGCATCGATGCGTTTGATAAATTACTCGTATTGTTATTTACTTGTTTAGAAATCCGGTTCATGCCCGTAATTACAACACCCCATGTGGTATTATCCGAAGCATAATAATCAAGTCCTGTTTTCAGGTTGAGCGTATTGCCATGCCTGCGGAAATAAGAATTCTGATTAAAGTAAGATTTGGCACTACCATCGTCATTTTTATATTTCCGGTTCAGATCAAGATCGGTAAAACTATTGTTGAGGTTATAGCTTAAATTTCCAAAAATATTAATTTTATCCTTACGGTAATTAAAGTTGAAACTGTTATTCGACCTCGTCAGTTCGCCCTGGTTTAAGCTTACATTAATTCCTCCGTTAAATCCGGCAGTTTTGGTTTTCTTAGTTTTGATATTAATTACCCCTCCATTTCCTGCAGCATCATATTTGGCCGGCGGATTCGTCATCAGTTCGATCTGATCAAGCGATGAAGAAGGCAGCGATCGCAAATAATTATCCAGGTCGGCACCCGAGAGGTAAGTTGGTTTATCATCAATAAAGATGGCCACTCCGTTTTTGCCTTTAAGCGAAATTACACCATTCTGATCTACATTAACACCAGGCGATTTGCTCAGCACATCCAAAGCCGTTGTTCCGGCGTTAGAAATCAGTGCATCAACATTCACCACTGTGCGGTCGATCTTCCGTTCAACAAAAGCCTTTTGTCCCGAGATATTGACCTCCTTTAAATTATTGGCGCCCGTAACCATTTTAATATCCTGCAAGGCTACAGCCTGATGGTTCGCATCTAAAACCAGTGTATCTGTTTTATAGATTGGCGCACCAACCACCGATATTTTAATCAGGTATTTTCCGTAAGCCAGCTGATCAAAACTGAACAACCCATCCTTTTCAGTGAAAATGGTTTTGAACAATACCGAATCTTTTAGCAAGACTACAGTAGCAAACTCAATATTTTTTCCCTCAGCATCCAATACACGGCCATAAATTCTGGATGAAGGCGGTTGAGCTTGAGCGAAAGTAAGGGCAATATTCATCCATACGGCTAAAAAAGCCATGAGTGTAAATTTCATGATGGTGGGATTGGATTAGCGCTTTGAGAATTTAGTTTTTGTTGTTTTCAATCAGGAAGTTGTACATGAGCGAATGTTTATCGCTTTTCAGAAATTTCTTTTTGTATTTTGCCTGTACATCAGTGCTTTGTTTTATACCGTTTACTATCAGCTCATCTTTATTGAGTTTGTATGATAGTTTATTGGTACTGCTGATGATGCCGTCTTTCATCAATTCCCGATTGATATCGCTGGTATAATCATGTCCGTCACCATTGGTTACGGTTTTTGAGGTAACCGTACGTTGTGAACTGGTTCTGCTACTGCCATTTTCACCATAAACAGGCGGCGTTGGTGGGGTTGGAGGGCTTGCAGGTGTAGCTGGTGTAGCAGGGACAGCAGGAACTGCCGGTACAGCTTTCGGTGCTTTTGGCGCCTTTGGTGGGCGAGGCGCCGTTTGTGTTACTCCATAACCTTTCGATTTATATTCTTTTGCATCTTCAGCAGCTTGTTTGGCATCTACAATGGCTTGTTTTGAGTCTGCAATGGCTTGTTTTGAGTCTGCTTCGGCTTGTTTGGCATCAATAACAGCCTGTTTAGCATCTTCCTGTGCCCGCTTAGCATCCTCTTTCCTCGCTCTTTCATCCGCTTGCCTGGCCTTTACATCTTCTTTCGTTTCTTGCTGCTGCTGCTTTTCATTCAGTTTTTTCAACTGACTGTCCATTTTTGCATTGATCTCCTTTTCCAGTTGATCTGCAGATTTTCCTTCAGCAGGTTTGTTTTTTTTCTTTGTCGTATCCTGCAAAGCTAAAATTGAAGTGCTTATTTCCTTTTTGGTCGCTGTTTTTGCATTGCCAACGCTTTTAAAAGCGGCAGTACAAACCACAACCGAAACCATGGCGATGGTTAATATTGTTTTTTCCATTTTGTTTAAAGTTGAATTGGTATTGAATAACATCCTGCTTGCTCTGTGCAGCAGGCTACCTTTATTCCCGCTCATGGCCATGGCATAAGCAGGTGCACGCTGCTTAAATTCCTGGCACACAATAAGGGCCTGAATGTAGTTTTTGCGATCGTTTACACAGGCGATGGCCAAATCATCGCAACAGTGCTCGCGCTCTGTTTTTATTAATTGCGATACCCAAAGTACCGCCGGGTTAAAAAAGAATACAATTTCGATAAAGCTCTGCAACAAGTTTACCAGGTAGTCCTTACGTTTAATGTGCGCCAGTTCGTGAGAAAAGATGGATTCTACTTCTGCAGTGGATAAACCATTAAGCAAGCCCAAAGGGATCAGTATTAAAGGTTTAAAATGCCCTACTACCATGGGTACCTGCGCAATACCCGATTGCATCACTTTAACCTGTTGGGTTAAACCCAGTTTTTGAGCCAGTTCATTTAATTTCTCGTCCCATTTTTTACCGGCAGCATAGGTTTTATGATTACGCAGGTGGTATACACCATTTAAACCTACTATTAATTGGATGCTTTTTCCACAGATGATCAGGAACCACACCAATACAATCTGATAGGCATAAGCATTCCATAAGGAAAGGAGTCTGTTTAGTCCCGAATACATATCGTGCTGAACATTTGTAACCGCTTGTTGATCTGCAATTGCATTTGGCAGGTTAATACCTGTTTCATGAACGGCCTGCGACTGCCCATGGCTAACGGGCTCCTGAAGCTCCTGATAGAAAGTGAATCCTATTGCAATAACAAATAAAGCTAAACATACCGTAAGCAGGTTATAACGCCATGTAGCACTTGCTTTACGGGTAGTAAACATGACCAAACCGGCCAGCAAAGCTAAAATTACGCCAAGCCACAAAGAGTGAAACAAGGTGGCGCCCAGGGCATGAAGCCAATTTTCGGGCAAAAGGTTGATTAATTTAAATTCCATTATCGTGGTTCTTTAGCATCTGTCACTATTAATTAGTCCATGCTATCCAATAGCCGCTTAATCTCTTCGATTTCCTTTTTTGATGTTTTCTCATTCCCCAAAAGCTGCATCATCAACTGCGACGCTGAACCTTTGTATAAGGTGTTTACGAAACGGTCTAACAACTGAACTTTGGTTTTTTCTTCTGCTTCTACCGGAATATAAATGTGTTTCATTTGGCTCTCATCACGTTTTAAAATTCCTTTTTCAGCTAAGATCTGCATCTGTTTTAAAGTTGAAGTGTAATTCACCTCTCTTTGTTCATTCAGCTTATCATTTACAAACCGAACAGTCGACGGCCCAAATTCCCACAACACCTGGAGAATTTCCAGTTCAGCTTTGGTAGGTTCAGGCAGATTATTCTCGGGGTGTATAATTTTCATATCCTAAAGGTACGATGTTTTTCGTACGATACAAATATTAGGATAATTATTTTTGTTAAAATTCAATAAAACACTGGCTTTAAGCCATTTAAAAACAATCCGCCTTAAGCAAAATAAAATGTATTGTCAAAATCGGGTTGGTAGAATTTTAAAGACTTTTCTGCAAATCCTACACGCTTAAAATAAACATTTTGACCACAATCATCAATGGCCTTAATGCTTATCAAAGGAGATGTAACGGCAGCTCAGCAAATTTGGATACAAAATCTATCCTATGTCGTCTATTTCCGTTTACACTTCCCCTGCACAACCTAATCATAATTAAGATGGCAGATAAAACGAACAACATCTCAACCTTGTTTATCAGTTACCTGATATTAACAACTATTTTCCTTGTGCTATTAATTGGCTTTGGAGAAGATTATTTTTTTGGAAGCTTTAATATCGAAATCCTGACCCTTTACGATTTTGGCGACCTGGCATCCTCACAAAGGGGATTAAATTCCCTGGAAAAATCAGCGCTTTTGATCTTTTTACCTTTAATCATTACCATATCCTTTATTGTGCATTCGTGGATCTGCGATACCTCTACCATACGCCGAACCAGAAACGCGGCTTTTCTAATCGGCTTATTACCATTCGTATTTTTACCTGCACTAATCAGCTTTCAGGAAATGAAAATGTCTATTCTGTTGATCTGCATTTCATTCACGCTTTTGCTCTTCCTTTGGATTGTTCTTTTTCACATCCGGATGTTCCAGTTAAGTTATCTATCTTTTCATTTGTTCGCCAGCTGCTGTCTTTTAATCACATTCACTTCAATCAACCGGATCGATGTTGATATTCAGCATTGTTTAAACAGCACAAAAAACGATAGCCCCGTCGAAAAATTAGATCCTGTTACCATAAACAGTCCGGTTGTTTTCGTTGGCAGCACCACATCCTTTAATCTTTATTATTCACCTACCCAGCACCGGAGCATTATTCTGCCTAAAACGGATTAAGAATCCTTTTAAACGATTAAGTCATCTGTCATTATAACTAAATAGATTAAATTTAAACAACTACATGTTTTATACCTGCCACTAAACATACGCTATTAAGCAATTAAGGCACGGCTTTTAAACTGGAAAAGTTCGTTTTCACCACCTTTAAGAATACTCAATCCCCTCGTTGACTACAATCAACAATTAATTTGACAATTATCAATCTATTTATGCATATTTATGCTCATTTTTATTGGATATTTGTCTATTAATCCCTATAAAAACCTAAATAAAATGCTTTTCTTAGAAACTCATGTTAAAAAACTATGCTGTTTTTTTAACAGGTCAATTTATACAATTGCAGCTGTAGTCAATAGACTTTCCTCTGTAGATGTTCTTCGAAGTCATTCTGTTTTGGAGGATGCTTTAATTAAAAACCATAAATGAAAATTTTCAGTCTATTATACAACGATATACCCATACTCGTCAGTTCCGTTAAAGTTTATCCGATAAATGATGAGCTTAACCAAAAAAAATTAAGCTCAACTTTCAAAGCAACCCGTGCCGTCGCCAATTGTCTATCTTCTTTTTTCAGCGGTCCATGTTTAATATCTAAGGAAGGCTTTTAATCATGCAAATACCAGGTCCGGAAATAAGGTTAAATACCTTTTTTAATTATCCAAAAGGAACTTATTGTCTTTAGGATTAAATACAAAATTTAAATGGAGGGATCTAAAATCTTGGTTATACTAGAGGATTTTGATTTAAGAGTAAAAATCACCGAAATACTTACAATCGGGAAATACAATGTAAAATCGACAGATAGTGGCAAAGAGGCAATCGACATCATCAGAAAAACCCCTGTAGATGTAATTATTTCAGGAATAAATGTAAAAGAAATTGATGGATTTGGGGTACTCCGCGTGGTTAATAAATTTATGGAAACTGCAAGCATCAGCTTTATTATGTTATTAAACGATAAAGATTATGATCTTGCCCGCAGGGTTATGGAACTCGGCGCAGATGGCCACTTAATGAACCCTTTTGATGACGGCGAACTGCTTAATCAGGTGGAGGTTAAACTTAGAAAGAAAAGGTTACAGCATGAATTATTTTTAAAACAGCATGTACAGTTAAGAAGTATCCAAAATAGCAGAGATGATATGTCGTGGTTAAGATCAAGGTTTGAGGGAAGTTTGCCTAGACATTTTAAGAAAAACCAGGTACTTTATTACAGGGGAGAAAGAAGGGCGCTGGGCTTGCATTATATTTTATCGGGAAAAATTAAAACTTATGTGGCCGATACCGCGGGCAACGTGCTCATTACCGGCATTTATGGTCCTCACGAATATTTTGGATTACAGGGAACATTATTGGGTGCCGAAAACAAAGAAATTGCCGAAGCTATTGATAGTGCCGAAATATTAACCATCTCATTTACCGAAGTGCAGCATTTAATTACAGATTATCCTGAAATATTCAGCGTTTTTGCTAAGGATCTGGCTCAAACCTTGAGCGAGCGTGATGAAAAACTACTCGATATTGCTTATTACTCGGTACGCAAAAGGATAGCCAAGGCCATTATAGGACTAACCAAACTTGGCCATGACGCGGAGAACGGCAGATTTATATTACCAAGAAACGACCTGGCCTGCCTGGTAGGCATTGCAACCGAAACATTGAGCCGCGTATTAGGCGATTTTACCAAAGAAGGCCTTATTGAAAAAGATGGCAACAACATTATTGTACTGGATATCAGGTCTTTAATCATGATGAAAAATTAAGACGCAAAGGCCTAAAGCCAGCAATTTGGAAGAACAATACTTTCCATAAACATAAACTGATGCAGTAGATGAGAAAGATCAAGATAAGCCTTGACCAAAATCAGATGAAAATTAATTTTAGTTATACAATTTAGCAATAACCGATTTTAACAAAAATTGGATTAATAATTTAAGCAGCAACCCTGTTAAAATAACATGGATGCCAGCCTCGAACCTGAAGCGTGGGATGGAAGAATACCGTATTATCAACACCAAAACAAATGAAATAGGTTACTCAACTCAATTAAACAACATGGAATTAGGCTACACTAAATATTTTTTAAGGGTATTTCTTTCATTGCTAGATAGGAAGAAAGATAGAGCCGCTATCCGCTTTTTATATCGGCATACGGCATTTCGGAACATTTACGAGGGAGAAACACTTTTCGACCCCAACAGCCCTGCTGCAAACGGCAAACTTATGTATGTGGCTGAAGGATTGGTAAACGGCTATATTACTGATGAAAGTGAAAAACCATCCAATATATGGCTGGGCAGATCAGGCAGCACCTATATATGTGATGATTTTAGTTATACCGATCATAGCTTTAACATCCAGGCAATAGAGCATTCTACCTTATTTATTATAGACAAATGCGAATTTGAGGAAGGCTGTGCATGGTATCCTGCACTTGATTCGTTATTTCATTTTTATTTTCTCCGTAATGCAATCAATGATGTAAACAACAGGAACATCTTATTTAGGTTACAGAATATAGAAAGCAGAACCAGCTTATTCAGGCGCATTTATCCAGACTTATATGAGAGGATACCTGCCGATCTGCTCATTTCTTATCTTGATCCGGATGCAGTCATGGATCCGGAACCAGACCTGCAGCTGGACGATGCAAACGAGAAAAGTATAATGAATTTCCCATGGTCTAAAAAACTCATCAAAACCTACCTCGATTAAACCAATATTGCTGTTGAATAAGGCTTTATTAAGGTTATTCAACAGCATATAAGTTGCCATTAAAATCCTTATGGTTTATCGATCAGTGAAAGATCATCAACAATGATGTCTCCTGAGCGGGTTTTATTAAAAATAAATTTGATTTCTTTAAGGTTGTTAAGCTCAAATTTTGTTTCAGCATTCAAAAGTTTAGCAACGTCGAAATAGAAGAAATCGGGCACGGCTTCCGAATTTGCATAATCGTTAAAAAAGTTAAATTTACCCAGGTTTTTAGCGATCTGGGGTTGCAATACGCTACAATGGCTTAAAGGAAATGAAAGCTGGTGCTTTTTACCGTCTTCCAGTACGATGGTGAAATCAGTTGGTTTTGCCTGGCCATCCGTATTTTCTTTCCCGGCAGCCAGCGAAAAACTCAACATTTTTCCGGATAAAGAAAGCGGAGCAGCAAGGTTAAGAGAGAAAAAACCATTCTGGTGTTTCAAGCTGTCCCAGCCTAAATAAACAGCCTTGGTAACCTGCATTCCCCACAAAAATTTATTCTGCTGTTCTTTCCATTCCCTCAAACCACTGCTTGTTATTTTGCCACCTTTAATTGTTGCAGTATTAACATCTATATCTTCATCAAAGTCAGCCAATACCGTTTTCCTGGCCGGTTCAAACTGGTTCATATAAATCTTTTTAGGCAACCAGTTTCTGCCAAACCTGGCATCCATAAACAAAGGTTTATAACCTGTTTTGCCATTAATGGTGGTTTCTAAGAACGAGCTAATGTATATGCTCAGTATTTTTTGCTGCTCCTTCCCGTCCATTAACTGTTTTAAATTAAACTTATTGATACCTGGCCCTGTGCCATCTCTCCGCCCCCACACCGAATTAAATTGACCATGATTGGCGCCGCTTAAATAAAGTCCTGCCTTAAAACCATTAAAGCCGGGCGAAAACTGAATCCGTTTCATCGTAGCCAAACCTCCATAAGTCTGCATATCCATATCGAGTGCCCCTGGATCACAAAAAAATTAACGTCGTTTGCAACAGTTAAAGTCCCTCCGGGTTTATATTGACCATCAACAGGGGCAATGGCTACAACTGCACCGATATTAAAATTAAAGTTGAATTTTTCTCTGGCATCATCAGGATAATGGCTCAGTTTATTAAATTCCGCAGCATGGGCTACGGCTTCTCCCCCTCTTGAATGGCCAATAATGGCAATTTTATCCATATCCAGTCGCTTATAAAAAGCATTGCCCGGCGTGTTGTTCCAGTTGCGTAAAAGTTCAAGATGTTTTAAAAGCAGCCAGGCCCGCGCCGCATTTTCATTTTTTAATCCACCACCAAATACATCCAGATCGGTTAACGAAAGGTTTAAGAAATTTTCATCTACAGATACCACCATGTAACCACGACTGGCCAGTAACTCTCCTAAAAAAGCATAACCCGGATCGGAAGCCTGCTGCCCCAGGTGGTTTCCATGAATAATCATGACCAGTGGCAGTTTTTCCTTTTTCTCACGCGGGTACCATACCAGCGCATTCATGGGTAACGACTTTTGATCGTAACCAAAATATAAAGTTCTCAGTTTTCCAGAAACCCCGGTCCATGAGGTAAGCAACCGCGAACCATTTATGCTTTTGGTTTTAATATTCACCTGGTCTCCAAATTCTCTTCGCCATTTATCTTTTCCGCTGCCATAAGTCAAAAAACGGGGCTTGTACGGTCCTTTTACTGATGGATCGGGTAAATTTAGCACTGCTGGCAAATTGCCTTGCAACTTATAATTTACAACAGCTTGTGGCTTACTCCCCTGTCCCAGTAAAATAATAAGCCCCGAAACTAAAGCAACGGAAGAAATCAGCAATATTGAGAACCAAAGTATCCGTTTTGGGCTCTTCAAAGGAAATAAAGCACCCTTTTTCCATTGGTAAAATCCTGTTATCACCAGCACAGGTAATATAATGACCGATAGGATCAATAACCACCCATAGTTGGCTGGTAGATGAAAAAAATAAAAAGCTGCCAGATAACTAAAGATAATGGCCACCTGGTAAGCCGAAGGAATACATCGGGCCAGCTTTAACAGCCAAACAAACAAAATTGATAATACAAGTCCGCAGGCAATATAAAACAACAGATAAGCGATAAGGTATAAAGGAGGTACATGCCCAAAAAGATACAAAATGTGCACCGCTGATAAGAACAACACAACAAAAGTGGCGATCAGTTTCTGAGCAATGCCCGGTAATTTATTTGTTGGGGAAAGAAATTCGATAATGCGTTTAAAGATGGATCTGATCTTCTTGATTATAGCCATAGTTTTCATAATATGTGTAGATCAGGAACGATGGTGGGCATCGTCTGTTTACTAACCAGTTGTTAACCAGCGCCGGATGAAGCACCAAAAAACAAATTAGGTAAAATTAGTAAGTATTCAAAATACAGCAAGTAAGATAGCAGAAACTGAACAGAAGCCCATATATCTTGAAAAAAATAAAATGATTTTAAACCGACATAAAACATCTGATGTTTAAAATATACATCATACCTTTGTCGTGTTATTTAAAAAAAATGAAGCAGCAAACCAAGCTTTTTGAGCAGATATCTCTCAAAATCAGGAACGACATTAAAGAAGGCAAATTTAAAGTCGGAGAAAAAATCCCTTCGGAGCCAGCTTTAATGGAATTATACGGCGTTGGCCGCTCAACCATTAGAGAGGCTATTAAATCCTTAACCTTATCCGGAATTCTTACGGTTCAGCAAGGTTTTGGAACTAAAGTTAATGCTGCCACTGCCGAACCTATCGAACAACGCCTGCGCAGTTCGAATTTCGAAGAAATCAATCAGGTTAGGGCTTTGCTGGAGCAGGAAATTGTGCGTTTAGCCACACAAAACAGAAGCAATTCTGATTTAAAAGCCATAGGCGAAGCGCTTGAAAAACGGAAACTGGCCATCGAAAACCATTCGAGGACAGCATGTGCAAATGCCGATATCGAATTTCACCTGGCCATAGCCCAGGCATCCGGAAACCGTGTATTGAGTGATCTTTATGAAAGTTTCACCGTAATCATCCGTGATTTTTTTGCTAAACGCGCACCTTCTGGTATTGCTCATTTTGCAATGAGCCATTATTTACACCAGGCATTATTTGATGCCATAAATAACAGGAATGCTGATGCCGCCCGCGAAATCATCACGACCATATTAAACAACAATCATTAAATTATAAAATCATGTCAATTTTAACTTTTACCCTGATCTTAATACTCGGGGCATACCTTGCAGGCCTTGTGGGCTCCTTAACCGGACTCGGAGGCGGGGTAGTTGTAATTCCTTTGCTTACGCTCGTTTTTCATGTCGATATTCGTTACGCCATCGGTGCTGCCCTGCTGGCTTCTATTGCCAATTCATCAGGCGCGGCAAGCGCTTATATTAAAGAAGGGATTACCAACATCAGGCTAGGGATGTTTTTAGAAATTGCCACTACCGTTGGGGCTGTAGCAGGTGCTTTAATTGCAATATATACACCAACCAATACCATTGCTATTCTTTTTGGTGCCGTATTGCTATTTTCTGCTGCAATGACGTTAAGAAAAAAGAACCAGGAGGCCCTAACCGAAGGCAGCAGGTTATCTGCAGTACTGAAACTTAATGGCAGTTACCCAACCCAAACAGGAACGGTTGAGTATAAACTCAAAAATGTTGGCGCAGGTTTTTCGATTATGACCGTAGCAGGCGTAATGTCGGGTTTGTTGGGTATAGGCTCTGGCGCATTAAAGGTGCTGGCGATGGATACGGCGATGAAAATACCTTTTAAAGTAAGCACTACCACCAGTAATTTTATGATCGGGGTAACCGCAGCCGCCAGTGCCGTGGTATACCTGCAACGCGGTTATATGGATCCGGGCATTGCTTTCCCTGTGGTGCTTGGCGTATTGGGTGGAGCGTTTACAGGAGCCAAATTATTAACCAAAATTAACCCTTCTACCTTAAGGATTATTTTCTGTATTGCCATCACCTTCGTTGCGCTGGAAATGATTTATAATGGATATCACCACAAATTTTAATTTAAACACAAATGAAAAATATCATTTCAACACATCTTTTACAAGACCGTGATGTAGAAAAAATTGTAGGCAAACTATTAAGGTTTGGTGTAATCACTGCAAGCCTGGTTGTTCTATTGGGTGGAATTCTTTTTTTGGCGCAAAACGGCATGCAAGTCCGACCTGACTACCATATCTTTAAAGGCGAAGAAAATGAGTTTATTACTTTCGACGGCATTTTTATGGGGCTTTTTACTTTCAAGCCTATGGCCATTATCCAGTTCGGCGTATTGCTTTTAATCATAACTCCAATCATGCGCATTGTATTCTCATTATTTGCTTTTATACTCGAAAGGGATAAACTATATGTAGTAATCACCTTAATTGTACTGGCCATAATTTTAGGCAGCACTTTTGGTGGACTAAAAGTATAGCTGATTTTTTATACGATATACATGAAACTTTTTACTTTTTTTATAAAAGTTTATGGTATACATGAAACTTTTAAAATCCCATAAATAAATAACCATAGGAAGCATCAAAACCTCCTATGATTATTTATGTAGTATTGAAAATATTTCTTTATCCTTTAACCTGCTTAATTACGGCAATCAGATCTTCTTCTCCATACTTTGCCGTCGCTGCCTCAAAAGTGTTCAATGCGGTTTTGGCCAAAGGAGAATCCAGACCAATTGCTTTGGCCAGGTTTAAATCTTTTACAATATGTTTAAGGGCAAATGCAGGTTTATAGTTATCCGCTATAATGGCATCGCCTTTAATTTTGGTGAAAATGTTGGCCATAGCACCATTATTGAGCAGATTAAGCAGGTCTTCAGTTTTAATTCCCTGCTGATTGGCGAATACTACCGTTTCAGCCAAACCTTGGGTATATAGAGCCAGTAATGAATTAATAGCCAGTTTAGCCACATTACCGGCACCTGTATCGCCCAGTCGTACTGCCATTTTACCCATTTTTTCGAGTATGGGTTTTACCTGTTCAAAAGCGGCCTCATCGCCACCCACCATAATCACCAATTGCCCTGTTTCTGCTTGTTTTACACTTCCGGAAACCGGTGCATCTAAATATTGTGCCCCTTTTTCTTTACACAAAGTAGCCATTTCTTTTGAAATAGCGGGAGAAACGGTACTCATATTAATAATGATTTTACCTGAAATTTCCCCGCTGAAAAGGCCATCTGGTGCGTTAAAAATCTGCTCAATTGCAGCATCATCAGATACCATTAATACCAGCACATTTGTTTGTCCAATCAGGTTTTTGGGCGTTTCAGCAATCAATGCACCCATTTCTTTCAAAGCAGTTTCTTTGTCTTTGCTCCTATTATAAACGGTTACATCATAACCTGCTTTTATCAATTGTTCTGCCATAGGAATCCCCATGTTGCCCAAGCCGATCCAACCTATTTTTGTTGTGTTCATGTCGTTGTTTTTATGATAAACAAATGTGATAAAGAAAAAGCTGAAATTATTTAGCAGTTGGTAAAAATACTACTGTAAAATAATTTATTTCGAGTTCTCAGCTCTTAAATGCTAATGAAATTAGTAAATTAGTTGCGTAATAAAATTTGATAACATACTAAGCAATTCGCAAATATGGCCAGCCCACTGAAAGATTTATACTCTACTGCTTTTTACGATCGGTTAAGCAATGCCTTAGTGGTTAGCATTCCAAAGTTCGATAAAGGAAAATTTATTAAAGCGGTTTTTATCCCTGAATTTGAATCAAAAGAACTTAAAGAGCGGATGAAACATACCTCCAGGGTTATGCATGGGTTTTTACCGGAAAATTATCCACAAAGTATTGAGCTAATCAAAAAAACAATCACACAATTAAGAATACAGGGAATCGGGGAAGATGGACTGGCTTATATGTTCCTGCCAGATTATATCGAAACTTATGGGATTAATGATTTTGAAAACTCAGTTGAGGCACTTGAGTTTGTTACCCAGTTTGTAAGCTGCGAATTTGCGGTGCGTCCTTTTATTTTAAAGTATGAAAATCAGATGATCCTAAAGATGCTGCAATGGTCATTGCACGAGAGCCATAAAGTGAGAAGATTGGCCAGTGAGGGCAGCAGACCTCGTTTGCCCTGGGCAATGGGTATCCCTTTTCTTAAAAAAGATCCAAGTTCTATTTTACCGATACTGGAGAACCTTAAAACAGACCCCTCCGAATATGTGAGGCGCAGTGTGGCCAACAGTTTAAACGACATTGCAAAAGATCATCCACAGGTGGTGTTAAATATGGCCAAAAACTGGTCAGGTTTAGGTAGTTATACCGATGCGATTATTAAACACGGCAGCAGGACCTTGCTTAAGCAGGGACATGCCGCTATTCTTAAACATTACGGACTGGATGATAAAGGGATTTTGTTAACAGACTTTAAAATCCTTACGCCAGAGGTTAAAATTGGCGAAAGCCTCGAATTTTCATTTTCTATCGCTAATGAAAACGCTACCGAACAAAAAGTACGGTTGGAATATGCCATTTATTATAAAAAGCAAAATGGCCAGAATACGAAAAAGGTATATAAAATTTCAGAAAGAATTTATCCTCCGGATGCAGCAGTTAACATCATCCGCAAACAAAAATTTGTATTAATTACCACCAGAAAATTCCATTTGGGCGATCACCAGCTATCGATAATCATTAATGGTGCTGAAAAGGAAATTTCTCATTTCGAGTTAACCACCTAGTTTCTCGATCAGCTCATCGAGAAAGGAAATTTGTCTTTCGTTAATGTGTTCAACTGCCTCATCGTACTTAAACCAGTCGGCTTTATCCAGTTCGGCAAAACTTTGCTTTTGACCTGAACGGGGCGGCCATTCTATTTCAAAAGTATTACTCACAAAAACTTCAGGAGACAAATCGCCTGCTATTGCCCAGCATGAAACTTTTTTACCCCCTTTTTGAACAATTGGGGTTAATTCGATAAAATCACCAGATAATTTTTCACCTGTTTCTTCTGCAAATTCGCGAATGGCAGCCGTTAAAGGCGCTTCATTTTCATTTAGTTCACCTTTGGGTATAGTCCAAAAGCCAAGATCTTTTTTAGCGAAAAATGGACCTCCCGGATGGGCAAGAAAAAATTCGAGCTGCTGATTTTTTCTTCTGAAGAGCAATATTCCGGCGCTTTCTTTCATTCTGTTAAGTTAAGTGTTGTATTTAAAATCTTGATTTTTTTTACATTAAAAAAGCAGATAAGTTTTTATCCTTAGCTGCTTTATATAATCTAGTATGATAAGATTTTAGGAGGCGTTTTTTACAACAATCCGTACAAACCGTGAGCATAGTTCCTTAATGATGACGATACCGTCTTCATCTTGTCAGGTGATGGGCCTTTTACTTTATACGCTTCGGGATGAAGTTCTAAAGGCTGTTCGTTAACTTGTTCTAAGGTGCTTTTGTTGCCTAATGTTGCATTTTGTTCTTCGCTTAATTTTAAAGGTGCCATGATCTTGAATTTATACTAGAATAACATGATTTCATTAAATAAGTTTGCCATTGATCACTAATTTTTCCAAAATTATTTTTCAAGGCTTGAAATCCAGTTCTCTGTATCAGAAATTTTGACCGGAACCGCCGAAGCGACAATCTTTAACACACCTCCGGCATTGATTTCTTCCTGGGTGATGTAATTTCGTTTAAAGGGCTTTCCGTTAAGAAAAACAGCCTTGATGTATTTGTTTTTAAGGCTAAAATTTTCCGTTTCAATGGTAAAAGTTTTTCCTTTAGGTAAATTATAACTTAAAGATGGGAATAACGGCACATTAAGGTAATACACTGGCCAGCCTACACAGGCAGGCGAAAATCCACTGGCGGCAAATACATACCAGGCACTCATCGCTCCCGCATCATCATCCATGGTACGCAGATAAGCATGCGGTTGGTTCCTGTAAATTTTGCCAATGTAACTTCCAATGCCACGGCTGTTATCGTTAAAATAGTTTTGAATCACTGTATCGGCAGCCAATTGGTGCATCCAATATTGAGATTTATAACCCGACCTGGTTACGTTGTACATCAATGGTACCTGTAAATCGGGTTCATTGGCATGGTTATATAAATCGCGGGCAAAAAACTCATCCAATTTTGCTAGATAAGATTCTTCTCCACCATCCAGTTCAATCAATCCTTTTACATCGTAAGGAACAAACCACCGGTACTGCCAGATGGTTCCCTGGTATAAACCACGGGCCTGCATGCGGTCTACATCATTTTTGGTCATGTCTTTAAAATCTTTATTCCAGTATTTTTTATATTCAAGGGCTTTGTTCAGGTAAAAATCTGATTTCTCCCTGTTATTTAAAATCTTGAAAATTTCTGACAGCGCCGAATTATCGTAACTTGATTCCAAAGCTTTATCCGGCGACTTGTAATCGAGGCCATCTACTTCTTTGACTAAGGAGTCGGTAATTTTGTTAAAATCGACCGGATAGCCCTTTCTGTAGGCATCCAATAACACCACAATGGCATGTTCAGAACGCACCGTGTTTGAGGGTTCGTTTTGACCAGCATAGTCTTTTTTGCCTGAGTTATACAGATCGGCGATGGAAGTGATCATTCCGGCATAACGATCTTGCTCAATGAGCGAAAGCAAGGGCAATTGTGTACGGTAATTATCCCATATCGCCCAGCCATTGTAGCGGATTTCTTTATCTTTTTGAAGCTCACCTTTAGTATTGCGGTACTGTCCATCTGTTTCAGAAATTACATAAGGCGACTGCATCGTGCGATACAATAATGAGTAAAATAGTTTTGCACTTTCGGGATCGCCATTCACTGCAATTTTAGAAAGATTTGTGTTCCAATCGGCCTTGCTCTGCTCTTTTACCATATTGAAAGGATTTTTATTGATCGAAGCTTTTGCGGCCTCTACACTTACCGAAGAAAGTGCGATATTGATCCCTGTTGAAATTAAATCTCCTTTTAGGGTTGCAATCAATTTATGCTCATCAACTACTTTCCACGATACATGATCAGCGATTTCAAGGTAATAGAATAATTTATATTTACCTGCACCACAGGTTGTTTTTGAGGTAATCCAGCCACTTACGGCATTTCCGTTTACTTCGTGCGATTCTCCTACAAAAGCACCATTAAAAGCATAAGCTAAATCGAGGTAAAAACCTTTTGCACATTTTGGAAACTGATAAGCATGTTTTCCTGCTTTGCCCAAAACAGTAAAACTTGCTTTAATTTTGTTTTCGAAACTTACTTCATAATATCCAGGACTTGCTTTTTCTGAAGCTTTGAGCAGTTCTGACTGCGCAGGATCGGTACCTAAAAAAGGTTTGATGAATATATTTCCTCCCGATCCCTGACAACCCACGCCTTCAAACCGGTTGTGTGTAAAACCTTCGAATTTCTTGGCGAGGTACTCGTAACCAGTATGTGTTTTAGGGTAGGTCTGCGGACCGATGCTGAGCATACTAAAGGGTGCAGAGGCTGCTGGCGACATCTGTCCATGATCTGCAGAAGAGCCTAAAAAAACATTCACCTGATCAACAGGTTTAGCGGTTTTAATTGAAAAATTCTGTGTTTTTTGTTGTGCTAAAACGTTTAACGAAAAAAGCGGCAATAGTGCCAATAATTTAATGGAAAACTTCATTATAGGATGCTGGTTTGTAAATCGGCCTAAAATAACATTTTAACATGAAGTTGATATTATGTGTTAGGTTCTTTACAAAAAGAGGCAGAAAACACCCTAATAAATATCTTTTAATCTGAAGCGACACACCAGTACAAAACACCCAAGTTTCTTCCCGTTTTTCGCTTTTACGCTTCGCTGCCTCGTGCCTCGTTGCTGCAGGGTAACGCTCCAACCGGGGCTAAAAGGCTAAAACAGTCTTTCATTTTTGAGGTTGCGAGCTGCACAAACCCATGTCCATAAACCCGACAAAAGCGACAGCTCCCGATTTTTCATCGGGACTATAGCGGATGGCGGGACTGCAAACCTCCAAGAAATACTACCGCTTCATTTTCCAAAAAAATAATGCATAAAAAAAGCCGTCCCGATTGATGTCTGGACGGCTTTAAATAAATTATTTCTTTATTATTTAATGGTAACCGGAACTGAGATCTTATCCCAATCTAAAGAGAAACCACTTTTGGTAATTTTGTACACCAAACGTTCCTGAGTTGCTTTTAAGGCTTTGGTTTTAACTTCTACACGTAAAGCATCTTTTGCTTCTTCGTATTTGTAAGCACCCCATTGTTTAGGTTCTTTGTTAAAAATGGCGGTCCAGGTTCCGCTTTCTTTAGGAATTAAGAAGAAACTGTATTTTCCAGCTGCCAAAGGTTTGCCTTCAACCACGATATCTTTATCGGTTTCGAAAGTTGTAGCCTCGTTTGCTCCAGCACGCCATACTTTATCGAAGGCTTCAAGGCCGCCCCAGATTTTACGTCCTTTTACGGCCGGGCTGCTGTAGTTGATGGTGATGGTTGCGCCTTTAACTTTTCCGGTTGCTGTAGCCGCGGGACTTGGCTTTGGCTGAGCATCTTGAGCCATTGCACTTACAGAAACGGTAATTGCTGTAAATAGCAACGCGATTGATTTAATCATCGTTTTCATAGAATTATATTTATCTGTTTTTGTTGTTTTTTGATTTTACGAATTTATGGCTTTAGGTTGAATAAAACTATAATCCCAGTGTCTAAAAACGCTGGAAATGCTTTATTATTTCACTTCTGATTTTCTATTTTTTCTGCCCCACAAACCTGATTACAGAACCTTGCCCGTTATGGAACAAACCTTCGCTCAGTTCAATCTCTTTTTCTTCTAAAATGATGATTTCAAAATCAGCAAAATCAGATTTTATTTCTTCCATGGAGAATAACATATCAATCTCTTTCGGACCGCCAACATTTTTGTTTTTAGCCAGATAACCGAGGTGATTTTTACTAAAAGCTTCGAAAATAACGATGCCCCCTTTATGCAAATAAGCACTGAGTATTTTGTGATAGGAAGATTTAATTGCAGCCGGAAAATGGGCATAAATTAGTGCCAGGGCATCAAATTGTTCAGGTTTATAATTTAATGTTTCCAATTCGCCAACCTGGTAATCGATGCTAACCTGATTATTTTCTGCGAGCTGTAGGGCCTTATTTTTCCCTTCCAGACTGATATCAAAGGCCGAAACTTCCCAACCTCGTTTGGCTGCAAAAACAGCATTGCGTCCTTCGCCCTCCGCAGGGAAGAGTATTTTGCCGGGATTTAGCTTTTCTAAATGTTCTTTTAAGTAATTATTCGGTTGTTCGCCATAAGCAAATTCCTCTGTACGGTAACGATCGTTCCATCTGTCAACCCAGGCTTCGTTCATATTCGCGTTATTTATTTTAATTGGTCAAAATAAAGGTATAGAATTTTGCTTTGGCGGCTGAGCTTCAAATATCTTTCTGAAGTAAAAATTAAAGTCTATTCGCCAATAACGCTTTTAGGCTGATAAAATAAAAGCCCCACCAACGAAAATAATATTACGGCAAAGGCGCCGATTACGTTTAACCACAGAAAGGAAACGATATCGAATTCATATACGGCAATAACTGCAATTTCGGATAAGATTGCTGCAATAAACACCAACGGTCCGTTTATCTTTTTAAAATAAAATGCCACTAAAAAAATACCCAATATCGGACCGTAAAAAAGTGACCCCAATACATTAACCGCTTCAATCAGGGAACCCATCTGTGTGGCAAACATGGCCACCGCAATGGAGAAAATTCCCCAGGCCAGGGTATGAAGGCGGCTATATTTTAGTTCGGTTTCATCGTCTACTTCTTTTTTATTAAAAATGAGGTGTACATCTTTTAAGGAACATGCGGCCAAAGAATTAAGTGCGGCAGAAATTGATCCCCAACTGGCCAGGAAAATCACTGCGAAAAGTAATCCGATCATCCCTACGGGGAGCGTGTTTTTTACAAAGTATAAAAAGATATAATTGGTATCGGTTTTTTCGGCATTATAGTTCGATTTATTAATCGCTTCTTCTACCCTGCCATGCAATTCTTTTACCTGCTTTTGGGTCGACCTAAAATCCGCTATAGAATTATTTAATGTAGGAGATTGTTTTTCTTTTTCTTCAAGAATTTGCCTTGATTGCTGACTGAATTTTTGCTCCAATGTATTGTGTTCTTTTTCGAAAGCAGCGGCCTGTTGCGGCTGGGTTTCTTTCAAATACTGATAAGAACGTTCATTGAAATATATCGGAGCAGGTTTTAATGAGAAAAAGGCGAATAATAATGCACCGATTAAAAGGATGGCAAACTGCATCGGAATTTTAACCAATCCGTTTAATAGCAGACCCATTTTTGCATTGGTATTGTCTTTCGCGGTAATATACCGGCCTACCTGACTCTGGTCTGTTCCGAAATAGGAAAGTGCCAGAAAAAAACCTCCAATCAGTCCGCTCCAGATGTTGTATTTATCTTTCCAGTCGAATTCTGTAGTAATCACATTTAACTTGCCTGATTTGCCAGCCAGGTAAAGTGCGTCTTTAAAACCGATCCCATTGGGCATGTTCTGCACCAAAAGATATCCGGCGAAGGCCATGGTGCCCAGGATGATTAAAAACTGCAATTTTTGGGTGTGAGCAATGGCTTTAGCACCACCAACATAGGTATAAATTAAAAGTATGCCTCCGGTTAAAATATTGGTTAAATAAATATTCCAGTTTAATACACTGGATAGAATAATACTGGGCGCATAAATACTGATCCCCGTTGATAATCCCCTTGAAAAAAGAAAAAGCAACGAGGTTAATACACGCGTTTTTTTATCAAAGCGGTTCTCCAGGTATTCGTAAGCTGTATAAACATTTAACCGCTGAAAAATCGGGATGAAAGTGATACAGATGACGATCATCGCCAATGGCAGCCCAAAATAATATTGTACGAAGCGCATACCATCGGTATAGGCCTGCCCCGGGGCTGATAGAAAAGTGATGGCACTGGCCTGAGTAGCCATAATACCTAAAAGCACAATATACCAGGGCATTTTATTATCGGCCTTTAAATAAGAGGCATTACTTTTTTGTCCGCGACCGATAAAAACGCCATAAGTTACCACAGCAAGCAAAGTAAATATCAATACTGCCCAATCGATATTACTCATGCCCAGAATTTAGTAAACAGGTAATAAAATACAATCTGGAATACCAGCGCTAAAGCCAATAATACATAATAGGTATTCCAGTTTTTAAATTGATTTTTCATCACTTTCCAGCTGATAGAAAATTAAAGAATAACCTAGCTGCACCAACATTTCCGGCAGGTAATTGCCTAAAAAAAGCTAAAGGTGTGTAAATAAAGTTTCCTTTACCATATTTTGCATAAAGCGTTGATCCCTGAAGCGGTTCTTCACCGGTATCATTCATTTCGAAAAGGGGTTCGTATTTGGCATCCCATTTATCAGGGAAATAAGCTCCACGTTCCTGCACCCAACCTTTAAAATCATCGGCAGTGATTTTATTCGGATAATTTAAGAGTTTATGATTAGGGTTCAGGAATTTAACTTCCGCATTTTCTTCGGTTACCCTTTTGCCGCTAATCGAGAATGGATAAATCCCGAAATCCTGTAAGGCCATGTCCTGTGTAGTATTATACTGCATTACAATGGTTCCGCCATTTTCTACATAATTACGCAATGCGGTTTGCCAGTTTTTAATCCTTTTTTCAGTATTGATCACCCTTACACCAGTAACCACGGCATCGTAAGTGGCCAGTTTTCCAGCATTCAGGATGTCGGCTTCACTAAGTACATCTACCTGCAAACCAGCCTGTCTTAAAAATTCAGGGATTAAGTCACCTGCTCCTTCAATGTATCCGATCTTTTTCGCCAATACCTTCACATCACCTTTGATCAGCCAGGTAGTTGCCGGAACAAAATACTGCAATGTTGGTAAATGCGGATATTGGATCAATACCTGACCTTTGGAATATTCGTTCGCTTCTGATGAGAAAATTGCTTCAAGCTTATTCTGACTTGTTTTTATTTTGGCCAGATCTTCAACAGGGATCAGGAAATCTTTGGTGGTGATGCTATTTTCTGGCAAATTGATCCCCTGGAAGGTTTTTATCACCTGATCACCGATCTTAAAACTCACCTTACCATAGTTGATATTTTTGTTTGCTTTTAAACGGAGTGTGACACTTAACGCTTCTTTTTCTTTAGCAAAATAAACAGGCTCTGCAAAACTCAAATCAAGTGGTGGAATAATCCGCAGGGCTTCTACCACGTCACCTTTAACAGGATCTAATTTTTTATAAGATAATGGTAAGCTGACTTCAAATTTTTCATTTTCAATTTTCAGCGATAATATCACATTAATTGGCGATTGCATTTCTGGTAATCCGATTAAGGTATCGTTAGCCACACTGAAAGTCGCAGCATCTTTTGCCGGTTTTGCCAACCAATAAGGTTCGGTAAGTGCTGCATCAGCTGGAATCTGAATTTTACGTTCAATGGTGATCAGCGAGTCGTTAGATAAATTCCTGTTCAGGTTATCCGTTTGGTTTAACCAGTTTACACTTTCTAACGTTACCGGAGTGGCTGATCTCGAAATTAAATTTAAACGGAAATTATAGCCATTGCCTGCTATAGCTTCAGGCTGGTTTGTGACCACTTCACCCATAAAACCTGCACAACTTAAAATAATCTGATCGATAGCCGCCAGTTTATCTTTTCTTAAACCCCGATCTTGTAATTCGGTAATTTTCTTTCTCAGCATCAACAGTCCGTGCAAACTTTTATCGGGCTGGTTGTAATTGAAAGATAACAGCACAATATCAATCAGTTCATCAATATCACCGATTCCTTTTTCCGACCAGTTAAGGTTTAATCCATCAAATAGAGTTCGCTTTGCAGGATCGCCCAAAATGTTAGTAAAATACTCAGTGCGCACACCAGCTACCGATTGTGTTCCTGCACCCTGGCTTTTATGCAAGCTTCGGCTTAAACCAGCCAGCTCGCCATAACCCATGCCCAACTGTGCATCGTACTGACCAACGGTTACTTTTAATTGATTCTCGGCGGTAGTGTTTACAGATCCGAACCTAAAAGTATTCCACAATAATCTTTTTGGTTGCCAAACCGAAACGTATTTAAGTTGGTTGGGAAACATATTTTTATCTGCAGCAGCTTTAAAAGCCTTTTCTGCAACAACTGCAGAAGCAGCATGCTGACCATGTCCTGCAGCAGCGGTAGGTGGAAAACGGCAAATAATTACATCCGGTCTGAATTTTCTGATCACCCAAACAACATCTGCCGTAATGCTATCGGCATCCCACTGTTTAAAGGTATCATTGGTATTTTTAGAAAAACCAAAATCAATGGCCCTGGTAAAAAACTGTTGTGCACCATCTAACCTCCGTGCTTCCAAAAGTTCGTGTGTTCTGATCAAGCCTAAGGCTGCACCTTGTTCGGTACCTAAAAGATTTTGTCCGCCATCTCCCCTGGTAAGTGATAAATAAGCCGTTTCTACATTTTGATCATTAATTAACCAGGACAATAAACCTGTATTTTCATCATCGGGATGAGCAGCTAAATATAAAACCTTTGGCAAGTGTTTTAAGGTTTTGAGTTCTCTATAAATTTCTGAAGATTTTGCCGGACGCACCTGTTGGGCAGCGCAAAATATTGCAGGAAAGCATAATATGAATATTGCAGTTAATCTTTTAAGCATGTTATTTGTTTTGCACATCAAATATGCTCAAAAAGCTTTTAATTAAGGCCACGGAAACGAAAAAGGTACAATTTAGTTTAGTCTGAAGTCCTGAGTCCATAGTCTACAGTCTTAAGTGCCATGCATTGCCTGTTACCCACAGACCATTATTTCTAATATCCTTTCATTCTGTGAAGATACAGAACGAGGGAATTTCAAAACAAGTTAACCTTTACTAGTTTTTTATCCAAATTTTATCTGCCTCGGTATTTTTATCCTTAATATTGCAGCATAATTTTTACCTATGAATGGCATGGTACTCATCATCGATGATGAAAAAAAAATCAGCAGTTTACTTTCCAGGATTATAGAACTTGAAGGCTTTAAAACCTTACAGGCTGGCACCGGAAAAGAAGGACTTAAATTACTTAAAAGTAATGATGTTAGCATCGTAATCAGTGATGTAAAACTGCCGGATGTAAATGGCGTTGCTTTGGTTAAAGATATTAAAGCCATAAAGCCTTATGTAGAGATTATTAACCTTACCGCATACGGAACCATTGCCGACGGCGTTTTGGCGATTAAAAACGGCGGTTTTGATTACCTGGTAAAGGGTGATGATAACGATAAAATTATTCCGCTTTTGTATAAGGCTATGGATAAATCGAACCTGCAGCGCAGAGTTTCTGACCTTGAAAACAAAATTGCTAAAAAACATAGTTTCGAAACCATTATTGGTCAATCAAAAGCCTTAAAAGAAGCGATTGACTTGGCTAAAAAAGTAAGTGCAACGGACACTACTGTATTGCTATTGGGCGAAACCGGTACGGGAAAAGAAGTTTTTGCACAGTCCATCCATTACGAAAGCCCAAGGGCAGCCAAGCCATTTGTAGCCTTAAACTGCAGCGGTTTTAGTCCCGATTTATTGGAAAGCGAATTATTCGGTTACAAAGCCGGGGCCTTTACCGGCGCCAATAAAGATAAAAAAGGATTATTGGAAGAAGCCAACGGAGGTACCTTGTTGCTGGATGAGATAGGCGAAATGAACCTCGATTTACAAGCCAAATTATTGCGCGTACTGGAAAGCCAAACTTTTATAAAAGTAGGTGATACCTTAACTCAACAGGTAAACGTGCGAATTTTGGCAGCAACCAACAAAGATTTAAAAGCAGATGCAGCTTCTGGAAAATTCAGATCAGATCTTTATTACCGCCTTTCGGTTTTTACCATCATCCTGCCACCACTACGCGAACGAAAAGCGGATATCCCTGCATTGGCGAAACATTATCTAAAAGAATTTGCAGATAAGGTAAACCGTTCGACACCGAAACTGGATGATAAGATTTTGTCTATATTAAGCGATCACAGCTGGAAAGGAAATATCCGTGAGTTAAAAAACGTGATCGAGCGTTTGGTCATTTTATCTGATGGTGATACATTGAGTGCAACAGCACTTCCGCCAGAGTTTTTCGAGTTTGCACCTATAGAAAATGATTATAACCTGCAACAGATAGAAAAACAGCACATCCAGAAAGTGCTTATCCATACCAAAGGAAACAAAACGGAAACTTCGAGGTTATTGGGGATCGGTTTAACTACGCTTTACCGGAAAATTGAAGAATATCAGATTAGAGAGGTTTGAAGGTTGAGGGTTGAAAGGCAGGAAGGTTGAGGGATGGAAGGTTATAAAGTTTAAAGGTTGGAAGGTTGTAAAGTTGCAAATCCATCAGGCGAATTCAGCTGAAGTCATTTTTAACTGCACAAGCACTGAATCTTCGTTTTTTCACCAGTCTCAAATCTCACATCACCCCTCTTATATCTCCCTTAAACCTCAAACCTGATCCACTTATCGCCTTCGTGGCCAAAAATAAAAGAACCTGGGTGCAGCATTTCGGCAATATCTTCTATTAGTGAAACAGCATTTTCGGCATTTCTTTCGCGTTCAACATCATCGTTTAACAAAATAATGCGGTTATTTTTTACGGCAGGCCAATCTGTATTTAATACAGAAGGTACTTCGCGCATTAAATCAGTCAGGGTTTTCCCTTGTTGATAATAAATCACAAAAACAGCGCTCAGCATATCTGTTTCTAACATGCCGCCAGCCAACGCGATTTCCTCCGATAAAAAGTAACCCGGATTATTGCTGGTATCCACACAAGCAACAGGCATTTTATCCATAAATTTAATTTTATGCTCCACTAAATCTAAACGTTCCTGTAATTCTTCCTGTTTAGCAGCATCGAGGCCAATAAATAAATCGTTTAAAAAAGACATCTGCATTAAATTTATTAATTTGTGCAAAAATAACATTCCTGATCGCATGCGAGGCTCATTTAAGTATATATTTTGGATTTTTTGTGTCATCTTACTCTTTTCGTGCAAGGAAAACAATGACCATAAAGACAAAAAAGTATTCAATATCAACCTTGATCAAGGTTTAACCTCTATTGATCCGGCCTTTGCCCGCAACCAGAACGCGATTTGGATGACCAACCAGATCTTTAACGGACTGGTACAGATCGATTCATCACTACAAACCATTCCCTGTATTGCAAAAAGCTGGCAGGTTTCTGAAGATGCACTTACTTATACTTTCAATCTCCGCAATGATGTTTATTTTCACGACGATCCGATATTCAAAAAAGGAAAAGGCAGAAAAGTAGTTGCAAGTGACTTTGTGTACAGTTTTTACAGGTTGATCGATCCAAAAGTAGCCTCATCGGGTGGTTGGATTTTTAGCGATAAAGTAAAAGATAAAAACAATTTTATCGCATTAAACGATTCCACTTTTCAGATTAAACTGGTACGCCCGTTTCCACCATTTATGAGCCTGCTTACTACGCAATACTGTTCTGTAGTACCCAAAGAGGTAGTTGCGCATTACGGCAAGGATTTCAGGAGCCATCCCATTGGAACCGGTCCTTTCACTTTTAAATACTGGAAAGAGGGCGAAATATTAGTCTTGTTAAAAAATCCGCATTATTTTGAAAAGGATGGAAAAGGAAAGTCACTACCCTATCTGGACGCGGTAAAAGCCACATTTATAACTGATAAACAAAGTGGTTTTATGAGTTTCCTAAAAAAGGACCTGGACTTTTATTACAATGTTGATGGGAGTTACCGGGATGACATCCTCACAAAAAGTGGAAAGATGACTTCAAAATATAAAGGAAAATTCACATTGACCAAAAGTCCATACCTGTGTACGGAATATGTTGGAATATTGGTAGATACGAACCTTTCGATTGTTAAAAAATCGCCATTAAGGCAGAAAAAAATCAGACAGGCTATTAATTATGCCATAGACCGGGATCGGCTGATCAAATACTTAAGAAATGGAATCGGTGTTGCGGCCACTTCTGGTTTTATTCCGAAAGGAATGCCCGGTTTTGATAGCCTGGCGGTGCATGGATACGCCTATAATCCTAAACTTGCTGCAAAACTTCTGGCAGAAGCTGGTTTTCCTGAAGGCAAGGGCCTGGCTGAGGTAACCTTAAATACCACCACCACTTATAAAGACCTCATCGAATTTATCCAGGGTGAACTTACAGCAATAGGTATCAAGGTAAAAATTGATGTTAGTCCAAGCGCCAGTTTAAGAGATTTGATGTCGAAAAACAATGTGAATTTTTTCCGAGGCTCATGGCTGGCAGATTATGGCGATGGGGAAAATTTCCTCTCGATGTTCTACTCCAAAAACAAAGTGCCTTACGGTCCAAATTATACGGCTTTTTACAACAAGGATTTTGACCAGCTCTTTGAGAAAAGCTATTATGAAACCGATAATGATAAACGTTTTGAGCTATACCGTAAAATGGACCAGATGGTGATGGATTACTCGCCGGTTGTACCTTTGTTTTACGATCAATCGGTAGTAATGCTGCAGAACAATATTTCAGGTTATTCTTTTAATCCGTTAAGTCTGATGATCTTGAAAAGGATTAAAAAAGGGTAATTAGATTACATTATTTACTAATAAGAATACCTAAAAGCAATGCGTCATTCCCGCGCATGCGGGAATCTTAAAGCTTATTGCATTACGATTCCCAATCAAGTTGGGAATGACGAAGCCTCTATTAGAATCGGTCTATGGTAAACTATTCGAAGATTTTCAATTGTTAAACAAGGTAACTTATCCTCCGAAAAGCTCAAGATGACATTACTTATTTTAAACCTAAATAAAACACAAAAACCTACTTCTTATCCATCAATTTCCTTTTAAGGAAATCGGCGGTTGCTTCGCTTACCTTTAAACCATTCGTAAATTTCATCCAGTGATGGGTATCATCCGGGATGGCCAAAAACTCAAAATCAAACTTTTTATCTTCAAAACGTTTAACGAGATCAACACTTTGGTTAAAAGCAACATTCCGGTCATCGTCAGCATGGATAATCAATGTAGGCGAAGTCCAGGTGTTTACATAACTTACCGGTGATGATTCTTCAGCTACCTTTGCGGCAAGAGCTGCATCTGGTGCAGGTTTCCGTCCTTCCTGATCTAAATTTGTAAACCGGTTATTTACGCCATGGATGTCTACCCCGGCAGCAAACAGTTTAGAATCTTTACCAAGGGCCAGCGCGGTCAGGTATCCGCCGTAAGAACCACCATAAATACCAATTTTTCCTTTGCTGATATTGGGTTGTGCAGCAAGCCATTCGCCGGCAGCTTTAATATCCTGATATTCTGATGCACCCTGTGCTCCTGCATTTAGGGGTTTATGAAAATCATAACCATAGCCGATCCCTAAACGGTAATTAACGGACAGCACAGTAAAACCCAGATTAACCAAATACTGATTTAAGGCATAATCTATCGAATAATAATCCATCGGATTCCAGCCTAAAAACATCTGCCTTTGTGGACCACCGTGAACATATACTATGGCGGGTTGATTTTTGACAGCTTTTTTTGGGGAAAACATCTGTCCATAAACGATATTACCATCTGCAGCTTTAAAACTAACATGTTTAGGAACCACCATATCTTTCAGCGGGAAATCATTTGGGATAAGGGATTCACCAATGAGTTTTAGTACTTTTCCGGCAGTAATCAGCGCAGGTAAAAGCGGCCTGTCGGCGGTAGAACTCAGGCAAAAAAATGTTTGACTATCACCTGCAACAACAGGGTAAGCTTCTATGCCTCTTCCTGAAGTTAACACCTTCATATCGGCTTTATCTACCGAAACTTTATAAATGTGACGCCTATCCAGATCATCTATATCGCTCCCTGCATTGGCTGCAAAAACCAGTGTCTTTTTATCATTGCTTAACTTAATATTCTCCACTGCAAAATTGCCAGGTGTAAGCAACAACCGCTTTGATCCGTCTGGATTGATGGCATAAAGGTGCGGCCAGCCGTCTTCATAGGAGGTAAAAACAATTTTTCCATCGGCCCATAACAAGTTTGCGCCACCATCAATTGAGGGGAATGAACCGCGTAATGTTTCAGGTGCTTTCCAGATCATTTTTCCTGCACCTGTATTTATGTTTACAGTCCATACTGCCCATGGCTGGTGCTTTTTTGTTAAAATGGAGTCGGTTTCACCACCAGCACCTGGCGTTCTGACAAATGCAATGTCATTTCCATCCGGCGACCATACCGGAGTATTATCTTTAGAAAAAGAAGGCAATAGCCATTTAACCGGTGTTTGCTGATCTGTGTAAACTCCCAAAAAGGAATGATCGTTACGGTTTGAAATAAAAGCTATTTTTTTCCCGTCGGGCGACCATTTGTAGGCTCCGTTTATTCCTTTGGCATAAAATAGATTTTTTGCTGCAGATGCTCCATCAATAGGACTGATCATGACCTGGCCACTTTTTGCAAAAATCACCTGATCGCTATTGGGCGAAATTACGGGATTATCACCTTCGCCTAAAGCCACAACTTTACCTCCCTCAAAAGGAACGGTAAACACCTGCACTTTAGGTGCAATTGGAGATGAGTTTGCGTTAACGGGACCGCCATCTCTCCCTCCATGATCTCCGCCGCGCACAAATACAATCCACTTTCCATCAGCAGAAATAGATAAACTGCTTAGTTCCTGCCCGTCATCTTCAGTATAATCTGTGATTTTTACTGAATTATAACCAGGGGCCTGTGCTACGTAAATATTTCTTTTTCCCTGTTCGTTTGCTGCCCAGGCAATTTTAGCACCTACCGCAGCGGCTACCAATTGGGTTGGAAAAGGATAAGATAAAACAGATTTTAAAGTGAAAGACTGAGCGAATATATTAGAGGTAGAGAGTAGAACCAGAAGGAAAAACAGTGCTTTTTTCATTTATCATGTAGTTTGGCGTTGAGCGCATAGCGGTAAGCGGATGGCGTTGGGCGAATAGCGCTAAGTCTATGGTGCCTGGTACTAATTAGGTAGCGTTTGGCGAAAGCTGGATAAACGCTATTCGCCAAACGCTTAACGCTTTACTGATCCCACCACAATCTGGTTGTTCTTGGCACATCAACAGGTACGTTGTTTCCATTTTTACTTCTTTCACCCTGGGTATAATCTAACCTTCGGATGAATGTTGGTAGTGCAGCGTTAGCAGGCATGCCAAAATCTTTGTACTTATAATCGAAACGGCGTGCATCGTTCCAGGCTTCAGGGTTTAAATAAGTGGCAATGTATTTTTCCTTAAAAATCAGGTCTTTGGTTAAAGCTGCTACCCCAACGTTAACTACAGGATTTGCCAAATAAGCATCACGATTTGCTGCAGTAACCTGAAACTTATCCATATTTGCACTGATACCGGCAAGGTATGCCGCATAAGCCTTGGTTTTATCGGTATTGAAATAGGCTTCGGCTTCTATAAATTTCAACTCTGCGAAGGTAACGATGAATATCGGCGACGTATCGCTGCTCCATGGAGAGTTTCTTGAGATGTAACATTCATCCCTTGTGGTATTTGCCCCAGGCAATCTGTTACCTGCACCGTTCACCGTTCCTATATAAATGTTATTCACGGTTTTATCGGTGATCTTTTCCAGGCGAGGATCAACTGCGCCTGGGAAACTTGTACCGTTTAGTGCATCGATCAACTGTTCTGAAAGCCAGCCGCCCAACGATTGCTGCGAATTAGATAAAGCCACATTGGCCCATGGATTACGCTCTTTAAAGGTAGCCATACTGGCATCGTCTGTATTTGTTGTAAAAGAATTACCAAGTGCGGCCAATACAGCTGTTGGATTATAAGAACTTGTTTTACTGATCTTGTTTAATAACCTTGCTTTTAAAGCATAAGCCATTTTTAACCAATTTGCCCTTTCAGTTGTGCTTTTTCCATAAATTAAATCGCTGGTAGGCGCCAGTTTAATGGTTGCATTTGTTTTAGCAAGCTCTACAATGGCTTCATCTAAAAGTGCCATAGCCTGGTTATAAACATCCTGTTGTTTATCATATTTTGGCGTAAGGTTATTGATGTTAAAAGCTTCCGAAAATGGAGCATCTCCCCACAAATCGTTCACCAGTGTAAGGTTATAGGCAATGAGCACATCGGCTACACCTTTATATTCGCTCGAGCTTTGTGCAACAGCTAACTTTTTCATTTCATTGGCATCAGCCATGGCAAAATAAAGCGCATCCCAGGTCGCGGTAAAGTCAATGGCCTGATAAGTATCGCCAGCTCCATTGGCTGCCGGATTCGCCGTATATTGCACATAAGGGGCAATAATGCTTCCTATAAAGTAATTGTCATTTGCTGCTTTATAGGTTGATGTGGCCAGTAAAGTACTTAATGTAGCTACCGGAACCTGGTTTGGATTGTCGGACAGAGAATCAAAATAACTGTCTTTACAGCTTTGCAAACCTAGTGTTGCAATTAAAGCTGAGCACAATGTATATTTTATAATTTTTTGCATCGTATTTCTATTTAAAAACCAACATTAAGGGTGAACATAATTGTACGGGCTGATGGATAAGTAAAACCGGCAGAGCCGTCGTTGTTACTGCCAGAATCGTAAGAGCTTGATTCAGGATCTACGCCGTAATATTTCGTCCATAGCCATAAATTATTTCCGGTAACCGATAGCGAAGCATTTTTGATCGATTTTGCAGGTAACCAGTTTGCCGGTAAGTTATAGGTTAAACTGGCAGAGCGCAAACGTACCCAGGAGGCATCGCTTACAAAAGGTTCAGAAACGTTACGATAGTAAATGCGGTAATATCCTTCACCATAATCAACGCCATCAGGCCCTATCCTTTGGCCCATATAAACCGGTTTTGTATTCGGCTGACCATTGGCCAGTACGCCATCAAATACCTTTACGGTTCTTCTGTCAGCAGTATAATCCGGTAATCCGAAGGCCGAATAAAAATCTTCAAGCCAGTTGTATTTTTCAAATCCTAAACGGGCATCAAACAATACGTTTAAACTAAAATCCTTGTATTTGAAGGTATTGCCCATACCGATAATATATTTCGGCTGCGAATTACCCAATAGTTTTTGCTTTCCTCCCGAAATGCTAGGGAAACCGTTAGCACTGATTAACAATGGAAGGTTTTTGTCGAGTACAACCGGATCTTCAGGCGTGCTTCCGTAATAACGGTTAAAATAGCTGCCATAAATATTGCCATAAGGCTGCCCTTTAATCAATTTCATGGTTACTCCGGCATTGCCATAACCTCTTGCGGCACCATATACAATTTCTGATATTCCGTTTGGCATGCTCAGCACCATGTTCCGGTTGGCCGAGAAATTAACGTTGACATCCCATCTGAAATCTTTTGATACAATCGGTTTACCATTTAATACTAGCTCCACTCCCCTGTTCCTGATATCGCCGGCATTGATTGATTTGGTGACGTAACCAACTGCAGACGAAACCTGTGTCTGTATAATCTGATCTTTGCTTAATGAATAATAGTAAGTAAAATCGAAACCTAAACGGTTTTTAAAGAACGACATTTCTAAACCCGCTTCGTAAGTATTGGTAAATTCGGGACGGAGATCGGGGTTGCCAAGATTTGGAGCAATAGTTAAACCTCCTGTTCCAGTTGGCAGAGAGGTATACGGGGTATAACCTGTAAAAGTAGAATATTCGGATGCATCTTTACCGATCCTGGCATAAGACAAACGCAACTTGGCCTGGCTAATTACAGTCGGCAATTTAAACTGATCGGAAAACACATAACTTAAACTTGCTGAAGGGTAAAAAAACGATCTGCTTGCTTTCGGAAGCGTTGAGGTGATATCGTTTCTTCCGGTTACAGTTAAGAAAAGGTAATTTTTGTAATCAAAAGTAGCCTCTCCGAAATAACCCACCAGTCTTTTTTGTTTTAGCGTTTGAGTTGGTGTAAGTACACCGGCATTGGCTAAATTAAAGAAATTATATACGCCGAGGATACTGCCCAAAGTGCCTATTTCTTTAGACTTACGGTCGTAAAGTTCTTGTCCAAGCCTTAAGGTTCCGGTAATATCATCAGTTAGTTTAGTGGTTAAAGTGGCCACAAAAGTACTGTTGATGGTTCTGAATTTGGTGTTGTACTCGCCATAAAAACCTTGTTGATTATCGTACATGGCTTCAGTAGCATACATTGGTCCGCGGGCGGTGCGCACACGGTTATCGCCGTAAGTATCTACCCCTAAACGGTAAGAAAAATTAAGCCATTTAGCAGGATCATAGCTCAGGCTTGCCCCGCCAATAAAGCGGTTAACATCGCCTTTAAATCTATTGTTTGCCGTACCCCAAATCGGGTTGTTTGTGCCTAAATATTTTTGCGAACCATCTGCATTCTGATAATCGGCAACATCGTAACGTGGCGACCAATAGGCCAAACCTTCTCCAAAACGGTCGGCACTGTAAGTATAACCACCAGAATTGGTAAAATTCATATTAACCGATGCTTTAAATTTCGGGCTGATGATAAAATCGGTATTTAACCTTCCGGAGAAATTCTTGTTATCTGTATTGGGCATCATCCCTTTTTGGTAAAGCTGCGAAATGGATGAGAAAAATTTAATGGCATCACTCCCACCGGTAACCGATAAGGAATTTTTAACCTGCTGGCCAGTGCCAAAAGCGCGGTCGTAGTTGTTGAATAACTGATCGGGATGAGTTGGATCGATCAGTTTTGCCTCAGCAATGGTTGGTCCCCAGCCTGGCCCGATACCACCCGGCGGATTGGTATAAACTCCCAAGACACCCTGGGTATATTCTGTTTGTACATCGGGTGATTTCAACACCTGATCAAAACCATAGCTGCTGTTAAAGTTCACACTCACACCATTCTGTTTGCCTCTTTTGGTGGTGATGACCACAACGCCGTTGGCTCCCCTTAATCCATAAAGTGCTGTAGCGGCTCCTCCTTTTAAAATATTGATGGTTTCAATATCTTCTGGATTAATATCTGAGGCCCTGTTGGTTACTCCTCTCGAACCAAATGCTGTTCCATCCGGATTGGCACCAACGGTAGAAGTTGAGTTATCAATCTGTACCCCATCAATTACATATAAAGGATCCCCAGAAATATTCGGATCGATAGAGTTAACTCCCCTGATCCGTATACTAGCCCCTGACCCGGGCCACCACCTGTACTGGAAATTGTTGCACCTGCAACTTTTCCCTGTAAAGCATTAAGCAGGTTGGGCTGGTGATTATAGTTTAAATCGCTGCTACTTACACTTTGTGCAGCATAACCTAAAGACTTAACCTGCCTGGTAATACCCAACGCAGTTGAAATGGTTACTTCCTGTAATTCTTGCGCATCTGAAGCCAGGGCTGCATTAACAGTGGTCTTACTGCCAATGGTAATTTCCTGAGCCTTATATCCGATCAGGCTAATTACAAGCACTGCACCTGGCGATGGTGCCTGAATGGTAAAACTACCATTACCATCAGTTGAGGTACCCGTTGTGGTACCCTTAATTTTTATACTTACTCCGGGTAGCGGACCGCCATCATCAGAAGAAGTTATTTTTCCTGTTATGGTTTTTACCTGGGCCAAAGTAGTAAGACCAGTAAGTAAAATGCACAGAAAAAAGAGTGAGGTAAAGATTTTTCTCATATCTGGATTATTTAGGGTAATGATTTGTTAGTTAATTGCAATATAAGTTTTTAACGACATAAAAACGCACAAAGCAAGACAGCAACATCCAATTTAAAGTATTTTTTACATTACAAAATGGATATCCTGCACAAACAAGCAAACAAACAGTTCGAAAAACCGCAAAAAACCACAGGTTATTATAAATTTCTCAAAAAAAGCCAGGGTGCAGCCATTTAAATTGTCAATATAGTATTAGGAGACAATTTTTAGATGTTGCAACAATTGCATGGTTGGGTGATGAATTAATAAGTCCCGTCAGATGGTTAAATTCTTTAAGTAAAACATAACAAATATTTTGTCACTACCTAAGTCACCTTAGGTCATTTAAGTCATAATTCATTTAGGTGTTAAACAAAAAAGTCTTTCCTGATTAAAGGAAAGACTTTTAAAAAATATATCTGGATTGGGTTTTTACTGTTGAACACCGCCCATACCACCTTGTTGCTGATCTTGTTTTACATCATCATTTTTGATCTTGTTTTTCTCGGTAAATTTAAGTTTACCAAAAGAATAACTAAAGTTGATACCAAAAGAACGTAATGGATAATAAATATTACTGCTTTGGTAAACTGTGCCCAATGGATTGATTGAGTTGTTCTCCGTTTTAATATGCAGGTTTTTTGTAAAAGGGTTTAAGGTGTTAATACCTATACTTCCTTTTTTATTTAAGATATCCTTTTTAATTGATGCACCATAAAAGTAGAAAGGATCTGTTTTGCCCTGGTAGGTTCTACGCGCTGAAGTGGCCACACCAAACAACTCGAAATTATAGCCTTTACCGAAACCGTAAGCCGAACGACCGAAAATACTATAATTTAAAAATGTACCTGTACTAATATTAGTTGCATCATTTGTTACCTCGTAAGTGTTGGCAGATATATTACTCATCAAAGTCCATTTAGGTTTCGGATTGTAAGAACCAAAAAGGTTAAGCCCATAAGTTTGTGCAGTACCTACATTGATAAAAGATGATAATACTTTGGTTACACTATTTTCGGTTATTGGTGATATAGAACTTTCTATTACCCCACCGGTACGACGGTAAAAAACAGAAGCATTAATTACCGAACCTTTAACAAAAGTTGAATAACCCAACTCAAAATTCTGACTTAACTCAGGACTTAACTGCGGATTTCCCTGTTGAATATTAAATTGATCACTTTCGTTTCTGAATGGATTTAAATAATTTTCACTTGGTCTCTGCACCCTGCGGTTATAGCTAAATTTAACTGTTCCACCTTTCTTTAAGGTTTGAGAGATAATAAAGCTTGGGAATAAGTTAAAATAATCGTTTTTTTCTGTGCCGCTGGTTAGTGTGTTAAAATCTATTTTAGTGTATTCAGCCCTTACACCACCTTTAAATTTAATTTTCTTGGTAATGTCGAAACTGATTACCCCATAAGCCGCAGCTACATCCTGGTTATAATCGAAATCCCTTTCCGATGATCCATACTGGCTCTTTACATTACGGAATATCCCTTTAGCACCAACTTCTAAAATAGTCGATTTTGTAAATGGATAGGTATAATCTGTTTGTCCGGTATATTCATTATTCTTAGCCGTATTATCACTGGCTGTGAGCACTCCGTTAGGAAAAGCTGCCGAAGTTAACAGGTTACTGAAGCTTGTAGGCGTCCGTCCGGTAGAAAGCTGACCAGAAATTGTAAATTCCTCGCCTTCCTTTTTACTCGTTTTTTTGTAATCCACGTTCCAATCCATATTGTTACGGGTCATATCCATATTACTGATATTGGTAGCAGGCAAGTTGTTTATAATATAGTTTGCAGAACCAGGACCACCGTTAGAAAAACGGTTGAATTTAACATTTGTACTGATATTATTGTATGCGTTAAAATCGTAATCTAGACCCAAACTTCCATTAAGTCCATCTCTACTCCATTTTGATGTTCCATCCTGCGAAATATTGTTGGAACCACCTGCGTTTAACTGCGTATTATTTACAATTACCACCCTCGAATCCTGAGCATAAGCGAAATTAGATCCTAAACTGGTATTAACACTTAAACGCCCAGTTTTTGCAGTTAGGTTAAAAGCACCATTATTTTGTCGGGTACCTGCCGAAGCATTGATACTTCCACTCACCCCCTGGGCATTTGATTTTTTAGTAATAATGTTGATGATACCGCCAGAACCCTCAGCATCATATTTAGCCGATGGACTGGTAATTACCTCAACACTTTTAATCTGCTCGGCAGGGATCATTTTTAAGGCATCAGAAACGCTTGCTGCCATGGTACCAGAAGGTTTTCCATTGATCAATACCCTAACGGCTGCGCCACGGAGTTGAACATCACCATTGGCATCAACAGAGAGCATTGGTACCTTGCGCATTACATCGGTTGCATCGCCACCGGCATTTGTTCCATCAGCCTCTGCATTGTACACCATGCGGTCTACCTTGTTTTCGATGATTGCTTTAGTACCCTGAACCTGAACATCAGCTAAAGTATTTTCTGTTCCCACAATATAAATCGTTCCGATATTGTTATCCGGTTTAGATGGCGTTGTGGTAACCAAAACCGCTTTTGTTTTGTAACCCATAAAGCCGATCATCAGTTTATAAGAATCCGGGGCAACATTTTGCAAGGATAATTTTCCTTTTTCGTCGGTAACACCACCATTAACAGATTTATTATCCTTAGCAGTAACCAATGATACTGTTGCGTAATCAATCGGTTTTTTTGTTACTGAATCGAGTATAGTTGCAGTAATACGGCCTGTAACAGTAGGTTTTTTGGCCCCTCCACCAAAACCTCCAGGAAACTGAGCATGTGCGGTAAAAAATATCCCAAGAGTGAGGGTTAAAAGTAAAAGTTTTTTCATGTTAAGAGTTAGTCTTTTGTAATTAGTCTACGCAAATTGCATTTTGTTACAATAATACGCTATACTTTTTACACCAACCCCATAATTTGTTCGGTGAATGCTATAGATTTATCGGTGAAAGAAACATGGAAAATGTAAAATGGATAATGGAAGGTGGAAATTCACCTCATCATCCATCTTACATCTCTTATCCAGAAATATTATTTGGCCACGCGTATAACATCTACATTAAAACATATAAAATTGAAGATGGACCCCCCCCGTCATCCATCTTACATCACACATCTTACATCATTACCTCGAAATATTATTAGGTCTTGAGTACACCATCTGCATTACGTTAATATTCCGCATAGCAAAGGCTGCTTCGCAATAATTAAGGTAATAGTTCCATTTGCGGATAAAGGTTTCATCAAAACCCAGTGCTTTTACCTTATCAAGGTTTTTATTGAATTCGATGAACCATAAATGAAGTGTACGGGCATAATCTAAACCCATATCCTTTAAATCGACCATGGTTAAATCGCCGGTTTCATTTATTGCTTTGTTCATGGCAGCTACCGAAGGCAAAAGTGATCCCGGAAAAATATGTTTCTGGATCCAGTCTACGCCGTTTCTCAGTTTATCGTATCTACAATCAGGGGAAGTAATCACCTGGAAGGCAAAAATGCCATCTGGTTTTAACAGCTCCTGGCATTTTTCGAAATAGGTTTCTAAATACTGGTGACCTACCGCTTCTAACATTTCGATGGAAACGATTTTATCGAAGGTGCCTTCAATTTTACGGTAATCCTGAATAATTACCGAAACTTTATCGGCCAATCCTTCGGCATGTACACGCTCCATCGCAAGTTTTTGCTGTTCCTTAGAAATGGTAACCGAAGTAACTTTACAGCCATAATTTTTGGCTAGAAAAATCGCATTACCGCCCCAACCACTTCCAATTTCCAACACATGGTCGGTAGCTTTAATTTTTAGCTGCCTGGCCAAACGGTCGTATTTGGCATATTGTGATTCTTCTAAACTTAAATCTTCAGGGTTAAAATAACCGCTTGAATAAGTCATGGTTTTATCCAGAAAAGTGGCAAAGAAATCGTTGTTGAGGTCGTAATGTTCCGAAATATTTTTCTGCGATCCGGCTAAAGTATTAGCCCTGCGCACGTGATAAATCTTGTTTACCCATTTAAAAATACCCAAAGCAATGGATTTCACCTTGCTCCCGGTAACCGAGGGTGCATTCTCAATATTCAGGATTACCCATTTAATTACATTGGTAATGTTATTGGTATCCCATAGACCAGATGTGTAACCTTCGCCAAAGCCAATATCTCCATAAAGTGCAATGGACTTAAAAAAATCGGGATGGTTAACCTGGATATGCGCTTCAATTTTATGTTCGCCGTTTCCAAACATCAGTGTTTCGCCACTTGGCAACGAAAGTTCCAATTTGCCTAATGTCATTTTAGAAAGTGCATTAAGCACTACTCTTTCGAAAAAACCCGTTGATGTTCTGGTAGCGGTAAGCGTGTTCATAATCTTTGATCTATTTGATTTGTGGTTTATAGGGTTTATATACGTTACGTTGCAGCTCAGGGTTTTCAGCTTTTGGATGAAAAGGTATTTTTTTTATCCAAAGTTTAAAGGCCTGCCAATGAATCATGCCCATTACCTGCAAAGGGATTAAAGGTATTGAGAAAAAATAACGCAACATATTGGCATTGCTTAAAGGTTTTTTCTCTCCTATTAAGGTACTGATAAAAAACAATTTACCATCCTTATCCAGGTCGTTAATTTTAATATCGAGCTTATCAGCCGGCACTTTTAAGTTGAAATCGAAAGAATCGTCATGGTCGATAAAGGGTGAAACGTAAAAATATTTTGTGGTTATTTTTTTAAAGGTATCGCCATGTAATTCTTCTTTTCCAAAGAAAAAAAGTTTCATTTCGCGGTAAGTATTGCTGATTTCGGCCACACAACATACCGGGTTTCCTTCCTGATCGAAGCAGTAATAAAAGGAAACCGGATTAAAATTATAACCCAGCACGTTGAGGTTGGTAAGCAGTTTTATTTTAAGTTTGCTGCCATCAACCCCATTCTCTTTTAAATAATCTTCTACATGCTGACGTGTATTTTTGGTCTGATCAGGATTTTCTTTCGGCAACTGGAGGTGTTCGGCATCGCGAAAAGAAAAAAGGTTAAATTTATTCCGACTAAACCAGCGCAGTTTTTGCGCTAGCAGATCCAACTCATCCAGATCGATGTAGAACATATACACCCTGTACCAAAAAGAATGTTTTTTTGGTGCCAGGCGGTGGTGCATGACCTTTGCGGTGTAGATAGAGGAGTTGATTTGCATTAATATTACAATTTACAAAATTTTATTGTTGATCGTCATTTTGAATTCATTGTCATTCTGATCGCAGCGAAGAATCATTTAAAACGATCCGTCATTCCCGCGCAGGCGGGAATCTTAATACAATTTACAAGCCATACTAAAGCATTACGATTCCCAATCAAGTTGGGAATGACGTAACTACTTTTACATCCCCTGGCACAAATCCACCGCACTCTTATAAGCATCTTCATGAAAACCGTACTTAAAATAACTTCCGCAATAATATATCGGTCCGGTTTCGTTTAGCTTGTGTAATTGTTCCTGCGCCTGCATGGCCGGAACATCGAACAAAGGGTGATGGTAATCAATTTCCTTTACAATTTTTTCGGGGTTTAAGGAATCTGTCGGATTAATAGAAACAAAATAATTCTGTTTTTTAGAAACACCCTGCAAACTGTTCATCCAGTAAATGGTGCTTGGCAATAATTTATCACCCTGTTTTTCTACACGGTAATTCCAGCTGCTCCAGGCCAGTTTTGCTTTTGGCATCTGATTTTCGTCGGTATGTACAACAGCTTTGTTTAGCTGGTATTTAAATTTAGAAAGCAACTCGGTTTCTAAAGCTGTTTTATCTTTTACGATTTCGAAAGTTTGGTCGGCGTGACTGGCCATGATCACTTTATCAAATTCGAATTTCTCGCCCTTTTGATTTTCTACTTCAACTTTACCATTCTCCAAACGCCTTACTGAAACAATTTTATTGTTGATTTTGATCCTGTCGCGGAATGGCACGATCAGTTTTTCGCGGTAAGCCTGACTTCCATTTTGCAGCGTGTACCATTGATGCTGGGTATCTAACCCTAAAAAACCGTGGTTTTTAAAGAAGCGGATCAGGGTAATAGCAGGAAAATCCAGAATCTGTTCCATCGGGGCACTCCAAACCGCAGCGCTCATCGGAATCAGATATTGCCAAAGCATCTCTTCGCTATAACCAAATTCCTTAAAAAACTGCCCGATCGAATAATCATGATACTCGGGTTTATCCAGAATTTCGATACTCTGCTTATTGAAGCGGTTAATCTGCATTAACATTTTTAAATAAGAAATATTAAACAAATTTTTCCGCTGGGCAAAAAGATGATTTAAACTCGAGCCGCTGTATTCTAATTTTTTAGGCAGAAACTGCACACTGAAAGACATATCGGTTTTAATTACCGGCGCATCAATCTCAGCAAACATCTCCGTCAAATTGGGATAGGTTTGATAGTTAAAAACCATAAAACCGCTATCCAGGTAAATGGGTTGTCCATCTTCTTCTAGCGTTATGGTATTAGTATGACCACCGATATAATCGAGCTCTTCGAAAAGAGTAATATCGTATTTATGCTGCAGTTTATGGGCACAGCCCATGCCTGCTATTCCGGAGCCGATAATGGCGAGTGTTTTCATTATATAGATTTGATAATTGAGATACAAGATTTGAGATATTAGATTTGAGACGGACGCATCTCGTCCCCTAAACCTTAATCCTATACCTTAACCTTTTCGAATAAATAATGACACACCATCCACTCGTTTCCTTTATTATAATTGAAGAGCTCAGCACACGACATGTAAAACAATCTCCAATATACCCACCATTTTACGGCCTGATCTTTACCATAAGTACGTTCTAAAATCGGCATGATTTCTTTTTTGTGTTTATCCATATTGCTTAACCAGGCTTCGGAAGTTTTGCCGTAATTGGTTCCGTTTACCACCCAATGTTTATCGATTTTAAGATCATCGTTAAAGTAGAAAAACAGGTGGTTTGAAGGCATAATCCCTCCGGTAAAGAAGTATTTGCTCATCCAATCGGTTTCATCAATTACCTCAAATTTGTAGGCCAGGGTTTTATGCGTAAAAATATGTACGAAAAGCTTACCATCAGGTTTCATAAAAGAAGCCACCTTGTTCAGCAAAAACTTATAGTTGCGCATGTGCTCAAACATCTCTACCGAAACCACGCGATCGAATGTATCAGCGATGGTAAAAGTGTTCATATCGGCAGTTAAAACCGTTAAATTCTGAATTCCACGCTGTTTTGCTGTTTCATCTATAAAGATTTTCTGTGTTGCAGAATTAGATACCACAGTAAAAGTGCTATCCGGAAATTTAGCCGACATATAAAGCGATAGCGATCCCCAGCCGCAGCCCAGTTCCAAAACATTTTGCCCGCGCTGTAAATCAGCCCTTTTGCAGGTTAAGGCCAGCATATCATCTTCTGAAGTATCAATATCTTTAACGCCCGGTTTCCAGTAACCGCTGCTGTATTTTAAATTTTTACCCAAACAATATTGAAAAAATTCGGTAGGGAGCTCATAGTGCTGCTCATTGGCATCGGCTGTATTTACTGCAATGGGTGATTGCTTCAGCTCGGTAACAAGATCCATAAATTTTTCCTGCTGCAATTCTTCATCGCCCAACGTTTCATCATCCAGGCGTTGTTTACATAATTTTCTGATGCCGATACGCAAGGCGGTATCAGGAAGTTTGTCGTTTTCTAAAAGTTTATCGTACCACATGTAAATGTAAAATGGAATAATGTAAGATGGTTAATGGATAATTTATTTTGGAGAAGGTTAATAGAAATGGTTAATGTACGATGTAAAACGGATGATGGATTTGCGAATGATGCGGTACATCACCCCTCTTACATTTTCCATCTTACCTCTTTTTCCCCCAAGGGAAAAAGGCACTCGTTGTTTGCTGATATTTTTTATAGGCCACAGGTTTACTCCGCAAGTTTTGTTCTTCATTGTTGGGAACACCGGTAACTTTGGTTAGTAAATATAGAATAATAGCCGGACTGATGATGGCGAGAATGCCCCATGGCGAAGCCAGAGCAAAAATCAAATAACCCATCCAGGTCAACCATTCGAAGAAGTAGTTCGGATGACGGCTGTAATGCCATAGTCCGGTATCGCACACTTTGCCTTTATTACTGGGATCTTTTTTAAAGGCTGCCAGTTGCCTGTCGGCAATCATTTCTCCAAAAAAAGCAATAACCCAAACCAAAGCACCTGCAAACTCTAAAAAAGAGATGGCCTGCGATTGATTTGCTGTGATGATAAAAAATGGGATCGCCAGGATTACATTGGAAATGGCCTGAAACTGAAAAAACACAAAGAAATTGCGGTCGGCTTTGTCTCCCCATTCTTTACGCAACTGCTCATACCTTCCCTCTTCTTCATCTAAATGACCAATAACGCGTTGCCAAAGGTGAATACCCAGGCGCAGTTCGGCCAGTAAAAACATCCCGCAGATTAAAATTTTACGGGGGTCAAAACCCTCAGACATAAAAAAAGTGATCAGCGTAATTACCGGGAAATTCAATGCCCAGAAAACATCAACCACCCCGGCGTTTTTGATTTTCTTTGCCCAGAGCCAAACCATGGCCATAATGAAACAGCAGGCAATTAAAGAAATGAGTGCGATGAATAGTAGATGTTTGTAATCCATAAAAGGTTTAAGGTTTAGGGCATAAGGTTTAAGAAAATGTATTCCGCTCGAGGTTTAACCTTCAGCCTTTTACCTTCTACCTTTTTACCAGCAATTCTTTAACACCTTCGCCATCTTTTAGTTTGAATAAATGCACTAAAACATAAGCTAAGGTTGCTATACTGCCTAAACATACGAACAAAATGGTAATAGAGATTTTAAGAATAATGCTTTTTTCTTTATAAAACATCCACAGCGTGATAATGAAGATGTTAGCGTAAAAATCCCAAAGGGTGGCACGCATCCACGGTATGCTACCAAGAAAATCCCATTGATCGAACAGGTTGCTTTCTAACGAAGTACTGATTACTTTATAGCACATAAAAACTAACAGTGCAGCGAAAATGATTTTGAGGAAGTTGATCATCAGATGGCTTTAATTTTTTAAAACAGATTGCTGTATATACGGTAAGATAGGCAAAAAGGATTTGATTGTAACCCCAAACTTTCCATATCGCCCTTCGACTCAACTCAGGGTAACAAAGCGCGGAACATACTCCGTGTTTTCCGTGCCTCCGTGGCAAAAAGAAGTAGTGTTTTTTTTTAGAAAAGCAGGATCCGGTTTTTATCGGTTACGATAGTTCTGCCATTTGCTTCAATCTTTTTGAGGTGCTGTACTACTCAGGCGCAAGTATCCGTTTCATAGGCTGCAGATAACAGTATATGTCAGGTCCTGCAAACAAAAAGGATTTTCGCTGCTGTCCCTTAGGTTTGTGAGTACTTAAAAATATATGAACTTTGAATATATAAAACCTTAACGGCAGTGCTGCACTATTACTCTGTCTAGATTAAAGATCTAAAACCTGTATTAGAGCACTGCCGTTTGTTGAACAAGAACCATATAGAATTTTAGTCTGGCAGGACCATTAAGGGATTTAGTTTTATTCAACATGAAGGTTTAATCTCAACTTAAGATAACCAAATTTATGAATTACAAATTATTTGCAGGCATCGACATTTCAAAACTGAAAACAGATGTAGTCTTTTTTCTTGCTGAGGATCCCGATGAATGTTTCCATGGCACTTTTGCCAACAGTGATGCTGGCTATACAGAGATGATTACCTGGATCCATCATCTTACCAAACTGTCCATATCAGATATGTTCTTTTGCGCAGAAGATACTGGAATCTATGCACTTCCTGCGTGTACTTTTTTTAGTGATCAGGGTGGAAACCTCTGGGTTGAGAATGCGCTCAGATTAAAGCGGTCCCTGGGGCTCAAAAGAGGTAAGTCAGACAAGGCAGATGCTGCAGCTATAGCAGAATATGGTTTTATCCATAGGCGGAAAGCCTTTTTATTTAGTATGCCCAGCAAGACGATAAGCAAGATCAAATACCTATTATCATGCAGGAGACAGCTGGTAAAGCAACAGACCGCACTGAAGAATGTTTGTGGAGAGCTTGAGGAATTTGACAGGGAATCTGCTGAGTTCACCCTGCAAATCAGAAAGGCATTAATCAAGGAATATGATAATAAGATAAGTTTGTTAGAGGAAAAACTTTTGTGTTATGTAAAGGAGGATGCCTTATTGGAAAAACAATATAGACTCGTCAACTCAGTATATTGTATCGGACCACAGACCGCAATGTTCATTGTGGTTCTTACCCAAGGGTTTTCCCTATTTGATAACCCAAGAAAGTTTGCTTGTTACTGCGGCCTGGCCCCTTTTGGTAAAAAATCGGGAACAACCCTTAACACAAAACCCAAGGTCAGTCACCTGGCCAATAAACGGATCAAAACCTTATTGACAATGTGCGCATTGAACACCATTAAAAAAGACAATGAATTTAAGAGATATTATGATAGAAAAATAAAAGAAGGGAAACATCATTCATCAATCTTGAATGTACTTAGAAATAAGCTTGTCAGTAGGGCATTCTCGGCTGTAGCGAATGACAGGCCATATGTAAAAGACTATCAATTGGTAGCATAAAAAAAAAATAAGAAATTGCTTGGATTAACCATAGAATACAGGTTTAGCTAACCCAAAACAGTGGTGGAAAGAAAATTTATTGATCCTTGTTCTTCTGTACCTCAGTGGCAAAAAACCTGTTCATTAAGGTTATTGCAAGGAATGTTATTGCAAGGAATTAGATGATGGCCTGTGGGGACACAGACCATGGCGCGAGTGAATTAAAAAACCTTTCAGCTTTGGTCTTTTTCCTTTTGGCTCCTTAAACCTTTCTGATCTTGATAATTCTCATCCAGTGTAATACCTTCATCACCGGGTAAGTTGGATCAAATTCCCACCATTTAGTGGCAAAATTTGGGCTGTTCGGTTTTTTATGATGGTTGTTCTGAAAAAGCTCTCCCATTAATAAGAAATCCCAAGGTAAGGAGTTTTTACTGTGGTCATCGTTATCATGATTAGAATAACCATATTTATGTCCGCACCAGTTTACAATTGCGCCATGTAGAGGTCCCATTAAAAAATGGATCGGCAATAAAATGTACAGCCACCAATGGTTAGCAAAAGCAATATAAAAACCGATATAAAATAAACCACATGCAATTCTCCAGGCCCATGAATTTCCTATTTTATCAACAACTGGCCATTCAGGATAATTGCCCTGAAAAGCTGGCTCTGGCTGTATTTTAAACTGCAGATAATTCATATACATATTTTTCGTAGCAATCATCATCCCGAAAACATCCTTAAAAAAATGTGGCGAATGCGGATCTTTTTCTGTGTCGCTGTAAGCATGGTGCATCCTATGCAGGATAGCATAAGCCCTCGGGTTTAAAAATGATGAACCTTGCGAGATCAGTAATACCAGGTAGAAAAACCGCTCCCAGAAAAGTTCCATTTTAAACATCTTGTGTGATGAGTAACGATGAAGGAAAAAGGTTTGACTGAACAGGGATAAAAACCAATGGCAAAGAAAAAAAATGAAGATAATCATGTATGATGTGTATGCTTTATAAACGTAGTTTGAGGGCGTTTAGTTTTCCAGCGTGTAGAAAAACTGCTTTAATTAAGCGTTTAGACTAAAAGGATCTTGTTCTGATTTGATAAAAACAAGATCCTTTTAATTATTTATTATCTACCGAAATCGTCCTGAACACGAACAATATCGCTTTCATCTGATGGGTTCGAAGCATCGGTATGTTGCCAGATTTCTGCCACAACTCCCCAGTCTTCTAAACCGATTAAACGGTGACGTTCGCCTTGCTGTAATTTGATCTGATCTTTTGGTGCATATTTTTTCACTTCACCTTCTTCATCGGTTTGGCTGGTTTTGATACCGACAGTACCGGTTACCACTTGCCAGATTTCTGCTCTGCGGTGGTGATATTGCCAAGAAAGACGTGTGTTTGGAGCTACGATTAAAATTTTCGGACTTAATTTACCACCGATTTTAAGGTCTTCTACATTTAATCCATCAAAATAAGTATCGGCAAATTGTTGCGCCTGTGCTTCGTCTATAACAAAGAAACCACCCCAGGGACGGGTTTCATCGCGGTTTACTACATTAAATCCTTCAATTTTTAAACGTTGTGCTACGCTTTCGAAAATTTCTTTTTTGTCGTTTGTCATTGATAACTATTTATTTCTAATGATTGTCGAGGTTTATAGGCACAAATAATTACCTATATGGTTCTATAATTGCCGCAAAAATAAGCCTAATAAATTAAAAAAGACCTCTCGTACCTTTTATTTTTTTAAGCAGGAACTACCTGAGTACGCTAAAACCATTCATAAGCACATTAAATGCTGTAAAGTTGCTGATAAAATCGATTTATTAATCATCATATCAGCCTTTGCTTTAGTATGTTTGAAGAAATATAACTCCCGCAATAACAATGATCCGAAAACTTAGTATCTGCATTTTATTATCACTGCTTTTTTTACAGAAAATCTCGGCCAAAGTGTACCGCATTGGCTCAGAACAGGAGTTTAAGGCTGTTCAATCTTTATTGATTCCGGGAGATGAGGTGGTAATCAAAAATGGAAATTATACAGATTGGTCTATAAATATCAACAATAAAGGAACTTTGGTAAAGCCTATCATTATACAGGCAGAAAAACAGGGTATGGTTATTTTTTCGGGAAATGTTACCAAGCCAATATTCAGCGTTTCCGGAGAATATGTTTTCATTAAAGGAATTAACTTTAAAGATTGTGTGTTAACTAAAACTGGTGTACTGATCGAGCTTGCTACCAGCAATAATTGCAGTATATCCAACTGCAGCTTTTCTGCAAACCAGGCTAAATCGCAATTTACTCCCCTGGTAATTATTTCAGGAAACGGCAGCAACAATGTAGTTGAAGGTTGTGGCTTCATATCCAATGTGGATAATCAGGATGTTCAGGTTAAAATTACGAAAGATACCTACCCAAAACTTACACTGATTGAAAACAACATTTTTAGGGATAAAAACAAAGTGAGCTGGCCAAATGGCAACGGAGGCGAATGTGTTCAGGTTGGGCAGGATCCGGTATTGCTGGGCAATCAAAAACCAGAAACTACTGTTCGCAAAAACAGGTTTATTCATTGCAATGGCGAAAATGAAGTGATCAGCAATAAAAGCAGCGGCAATAAATACCTTAACAATTATTTTGAAGATAACGATGGTGAACTGGTGATGCGTGGCGGCCACGATTGTATAATTGCCGATAATACATTTAAAGGCGGTACTGGTGGCATACGCATCAATGGTACCGGACATCAGCTAATTAATAATAAAATCGATGGTATCCAAACGGCCATCAGGCTGATGTATGGCATGGCTAAAGGAAAAGATGAAATCGGGTTTTATATCTCGGCCAGCGATTGTACGATAAAAAACAATACCATATCAAACGCCACAACGGGAATTTTGATCGGCGATAGTAAGGATGCGGACTGGACAGGAAAATTTGACACCAAAAGATACCCTTCGCCTGTAATGCAAAATGTGGCTCCTTTTAACAATACAATTGAAGCAAACAGTTTTAAAAATGTTAAGGTAGAAGAGGTAAAGAAGTAATAAAAAAGAGACTGTATCGAGAGTAGTTGTGAGCACTAAGGCAGCGCTATTTGTCCTTATCGTCATTCCCGCGCATGCGTGAATCTTAAAGCCTATGCATTACGATTCCCAATCAACCCGATAGCTATCGGGTTGGGAATGACGTTCCTATCAAATATTACCCGGTCATTAAAATAACGGAACTATTCCTAATACAGTCTCTTTATCTATTGAATCTTATTTACCACAAGATCATCAAAATAAATGTAACTGGTTTGGCTGGATCCCCATACCGCCACATCTTTTCCGCCTCTAAAATTGTGGAACGATAACCTGTTAATGAGGCGTTGCGCATCGTTGGTTGTCCAGCGGATAGATTGATCCAATACGGTGGTCCCATTAATAATTACCTGTACCTGACCATTTTTATTCGATCCGGTATTGCTTTTTACATAAAGGTGAACGGTGTAAGTATCGCCTTTAACCAAACTGCCTGATGACGGATAAGATTTGCCAAAGGTATCGCCGCAAGGGCCTGCCATATCTCTATGGTACACATAAGGCTGAAAAAATACGCGGCTACCGGTATTGTACCACATTAAACGTAAGCTTCCTCCATTACCGTCGCTGGCTATATCGCAACCGGTGTTTCCTTCACCGATCAGGAAACCGAAACCTACTTTTCCGCCCCTGCTCCAATCGAACTGGCTGTGGAAACGAACTTTAAAGGTAGCTTCGTAAGCAGAACCATCGGATATATCGGCACCTGCAATTAAACCATTTGATACTGAATTAGGTGCAAGAGTGGCCCTGGCCCAATTGCCCGAAATATAGGCCCTGCTTTCGTTCCAGCCTGTTAAGCTGGCACCGCCAAAATCTGCACTGGCTTCTCCGTAGGAGTAAGCGCCATCTGCGTGGGTAAAACCGGTGTTGATATTGCTTGGATATGCCGCTGCAGCAGCTACGGCCGGATTAGCCGCGGACAGCTTCTCTGGAGAATTAACACTGCCTGGAGTTGGTTCTTCTGTTTTATCTTTCTGACAGCCGTAAAAACTCACGGAAAGTATAAGCAATAGGGATGCAATAAAATGCATGGAGTTCATTTTTAGGTTCATGTAATTTTTTTTTAAGATTTAAATTTGGTTAGTGTTTTTTTTGCGGGTCGCAATGCCCTATCCTTGATAGTTCATTACCTCATTTTGTAAGAAGTTTTTTATCTTTCTGTTTAGTAGTTATCTGATATACTAACTTAAATAAAAACGTAAACACAAACAGACAAAGGCCATCTAAAAAACAGAAAAACACTCTCCTCTTGTTGTTACAACGATTGAAATAATGATAGCTTTAGTGCATCATCAACAGCACCCATCACACCATTTAACAGCAGTTTATACTATTTCATGAATCTTTAGGTTGCAGTTTACAATTACCTTCTTATAATCTTTCGGGTCAATGTCACCATGAATGAGTTTAACCAATAGGGCTACCGCCTGCTCGCCCAGCGATTCGGGGTTTTCTTCTATTGACGCAATGGGAGGTGAACTGAGGTAGGCAATAATCGGATCGTTGCCAAAACCTATGCATTCTAGTTTTTGATGTTCAGGGTGTTCGATGGACCTCAGGAATCTGATGGTATCAAAAAGCAGTTTTTCTTTAAAAGCAACCAAGGCTGTTGGTCCGTTTATGGGATCGCTGAACAGGTTGTTAATGGCTATAAGTGTATTTTCATCGTCGAAATCAGTATAGGCCACATGATTGGCATTAAAAGGGATATTGTTATCCTTTAAGGCATTAATATAACCTGAAAAGCGGTCGTGACTGAAATTGACCATTTTGGGACCTCCGAGATAGGCCACTTTTTTGTGCCCTCTTTTAATGAGGTATTCGGTTGCCATATAGCAGCCTTGATGGGTATTCCCTAAAACTTTATGGCAATTGAGGTTAAAACTAGGGTTCCGGGTATAATAAACCACTGGTATACCTATTTTCTCGAACTGATCTAAATGTGCAAAATCCGAAGTCTGTTTTGAAATGGCCACGATCAATCCATCTACCCGCGAACCTAAAAGTGTTGCTGCAGCGCTTACTTCTATTTCAAAATTATCGTGCGATTGGCTAATGATGATGTTATAGCCGTTGGCCGTTGCCAGCTGCTCCATCCCATAAATACTTCGGGTAAAAAAATGATCGGACAGGTTGGGCAAAATAATACCGATAATCCTTGATCTGCGGTCTCTAAGTCTTAAGGCCGAAATATCAGGCGTAAAATTCAGTTTCTCTGCGAGTTCTTTCACCCGGAGTTTGGTGCTCTCTTTTATCCGCGGATAATCTTTTAAAGATTTGGAAACGGTTGATATAGAAAGCTTGAGTTCTTTCGCAATTAATTTTAATGTAACAGGTTTATTTTCCATAGGTAAGGGATGTGGGCGTTACAAAAGCGAAGGTCAGCGGGCTTTAGGTGGTGAGTATCTCGCAACCTATTAAAGGTTAAGTATCAGGGGCTAGCGTTTATCAAAAAACACTAACCCTCTAATGAATAATTGCACTATTGGATTTTATCCAGTGCCGGAACATTATTTTCGTAACCGGTATAACCCTTGTTCTGATTGATGCGGCCTCCTGTATTAAATCGCTGTGCAGCTGCCGGAACTGGCCAAAGCACATGGTAGGGAGACATTTTAAAGTTTACACCCAATACGGTTGGTACCTTGTTTCGGTAAAAATCATTCTTTTCAATAATCCTGTCGTAAAAGAAATTATTATCAGAAAAGGATGCCAGGTTATAGGTTTTCCCGTTATAAGCCGGTTTTCCGGTCATAGCAAAAATGTAAGCGATACGGGTAAGCTCTGTTTTACGTGGCTCTTCGTAATACAACTCTCTTGCCCTTTCATCCAATATGGTACCGATATTAATGGCAGAAGCATCAGTAAGTAATGCGGCGTTGGCCCTGGAGCGCACCTGGTTTAAATCGGCCATTGCCAGACCTAAATTCCCCTTCCAATAATAGGCTTCGGCCCTTAACAAGTAAGTTTCAGCCAAACGAAAGATATACCAATCGGTATTGGTACCTCTTGGCGGGGTCCAGTATTTATCAACTGCCAGTGCATTGGTCGAATTGATAAAAGTTTTATAATGTGGCCAGCCGAAAAAGTGACGGATGGTGTCCAATCCTTTATTTAGGAACATGTTATTCACATTGGCTGGTGTTACATCAACCAATGGTTTGCCGTACAATGCCCTTTCTGCAACATTGCTGCCCGTTTTTATCGCAGGATTGTTATATACCAGATCGGTCATATTCATCCACATGCCAGGCGCATGGCGATAATCGGTATTATCTGTCCAAATGTTTTTGGTGCTGTAGGCAGTACCACGGTAACGGCCAATTCCCCTGCCATACATCAGGGTTAATGGAATCTCTACGTTCACCCCATCAACAATTGCCTGGGTAGCTCCTGATGGAGTTTTTAGATTGGCAAAATGCCACGCCGGAACACAGTTGCGCATCACCTGCGAACCCAGATCAGTAGCACCAGCAAGGGTTTCTCTATCAATGGTTAAAAAAAGTGCTTCACGATTGGCTGCTATCGCCTTATTATCCATACGGTGCAGGTCCCAAACCACGTTTTTGGTGGCATCGTTGGCGGTGCTTCCAAAACGGTTCCGCATTAAGCTATAGGTACCACTGTTGATGACGTTATTAGCCGAGGTAATGGCGGCGTCAAAATCGCCCAAAGCGAGGTTAACTTTAGTGAGTAAATGGCTGCAGGCGCCTTTGGTTACGTCTCCACGGTCTACATTATCTTTTAGCCACTTTTCGGCAAACAGAAGATCTTCCTGCATTTTTTTCAATATTACTTCGCGTTTAGTAGAATAATAGTCCAGTTTTGGTGCGGTAATATCTTTTAAATTTAAAGGTACATCGCCAAACTGGTGTACCAAACGGTAATAATAATAAGCACGGTAAAAATAGGCGGCACCCAGGATGGCATTTTTTTCGGCCTCATCTTTATAGGTTACATTATCGATGTAAGTAATCACCGTGTTTGCCATCCTTACACCTCTAAAACCTTCAGTCCAGTAAAACCCGATCCTGTTAAAATCCGGATTATCAAGATTGGCATCTGGTGTTACGCGGGTATCCATATCCTGTGCTTGTGTTGTTTTATCGGTTGTTCCATCCACAGCTACTTCCGAGAAGATAGATTCGGTTACAATGGGTGCCATATCGCCGGTAAATTCTCGCCTGACATTGGCTCCAATGCCTGCAATAGCAGCTTTCATGGCAGCTACGCTTGTTAATGCAGTCTGAGGCTCCAATTGTGATAACAATTCTGAATCAAGATTCGATTTCTTACATCCATTAGCTGATAAAAGCAGGGCCAGGGCCACAAATGGAATTATTTTTTTATATGTGATATTCATCTTCGTGATTTTTTAAAAGGTAACATTCAGTCCGAAAGTGTAAACTCTTGGGGTTGGCACAGGGTTTCCATTATTATCTGCCGTTTGGGGATCCCACTGGTTCCAGTTTGGTGCATATACCCCGAAATTGCTCACATTGGCATATACTTTTGCACTCTGCACCCTCAGTTTACCTAAAAATTCTTTCGGCAGGCTATAGGCAAGGGCAACAGTATTTAACCTGATGAACGAGCTTTTGCGGTAAGCATTAAAGGTTACACCACTTAAGCCAGAATTGAGGCGGGCATAGTCATTAATTGGGTTTCCAGGTGTCCAATAAGGTACTACATAAGAACTCGACCGGCCAAAACCCACACTTCCGGGCTGATTTTTGGCCTGGTTATCGGCCCTTAGCTGGCCCCAGCTTGAAATCAGCTGAAATGAAAAATCGAAATTTTTATAAATATTGAAATCGTTGCGTAACGACCAGTTGAACCGTGGGCTCCGGTAACCGATAAACTGTTTATCGAGATCGTTATAAACATAGTTTCCATCTACATCCAATAGCTTAAAATCGCCGGGTTTAATGCCTTTGTTAAATTTATTGGCTTCTGCTACTTCATTTTCCTGCCAAACGCCCAAAATTTTATATTCCCAGATCACGTCGATGTCCTTACCGATAAACCATCCGTTCCCAGGGTCATCATTCGGGGTTGCCAAAGCCACAATTTTATTGCGGTTAAGCGAAAAGTTAGCGGTAGTACTCCAGGTGATGTTACCCCCGGTGAAGTTTTTAGTGGTTAAGCCAAGCTCAAAACCCTTATTATTTACACGGCCCAAATTGGCAATCACATTTACATAACCCGATGCTGATGACAATGATTGGCCGATCAAGAGATCGGAGGTTTTTTTGTCATAAAGCTCAATCGATCCACTGATCCGGTTGTTTAAAAACCCAAAATCCAAACCGAGGTTTAAAGATTTCGTTTTTTCCCATTCCAGGTTAGGATTGCCCAGTCGGGAGCTGTTTACCACCGTATTTACTTCGCCCGGGGTACCACTGCTGTTAACAGATTGATATTTACCACCTGTTAAAGTCTGGATTGACACATAAGGATCGATGACATTATTTGCATCCCTGATCTCCCTGTTTCCATTAATACCGTAAGATAAACGCAGTTTTAAAAAGTCGATCCATTTAACCGGTTTCAAAAAGCTTTCTTCACTCAATGTCCAGGCTACCGCAGCGGCTGGGAAATTGGCACGTTTTTTTGAAGCCCCAAATGCGGAGTAACCATCTCTACGGATGGAACCGGTTAATGCATATCTGCCCTTATACGAATAATTAACCCTGGCCAATAAAGCATCACCCGTGTACACCTTATCATCGCTGCTCACGGTCGGTTTGTTCCCACTTTGAATATTGTGGTAACCCAGCACATCAGTTGGCGCAAAGCCCTCGTTGCTGGCTATGGTGTACCAGGTAGAATATTTTTCACCATTTACCAATAACGTTACATCCACATTATGATCGGTTGCAAAGGTTTTATTCCATTTTAACAGGTTATCCAGTTGCCAGTTGTACCTGGTTTCCTGTGCTCTTGAGGCTGAACCGCCCGGTACGGTAACATTCGGATTTTTAGAAGACAGGTGGTTAAACGTACGGTACTGATCTAGACCCGGACTAAAATTGGCCTGATAAGTAATGCCAAAAGGCAATTGTACCTTGGCGTAAATGCTGCCAAATAAGGTGCTCTGTTTTTGTAACCTCGAATTGTAAGTCTGATCAAGAAAAGGGTTACGTGCATTAAGACCATTATCATCTGTCGGGATTCTTCTTAAAGAACCGTCGGGATTATAGAAATCGCCATAGGGAGATAAATCCGGGAGTTGTGAAAACTGTGCTTCAATTGCCCCCTCGTCGCGATCGGCAAACTGCAGGTTCATTCCCAGGGTTAAAAATTTCGCTGCTTTACCTTCGAGGTTCAATCTGGTACGGAAAGTACTGAAACCGCCACCAGCAATAATGCTTTCGTTTTTAAGATACCCTAATGACATGTAATAGGAAACCTCTTCTTTTTTACCACTCAAACTCAGGGTATGGTCCTGGCGTTGCCCCGTAACAAAAAGCATGTCGTACCAATCGGTTGTTTTTCCGGCCAGATAATTCGCTTTTTCGTTGGCCAGCAACCCTAACCGGCTCAACCATAAGTCGGTTGGGTTGGTCGTGGTTTGTCCGTTTAACCATTGCGTTAAGGTTACGCCTTCTGGTAAGTTATTCGGATCGTTATAGATATAGGGTGGGTTAACACCTCCGCTGCGTTGCACATCGGCACGCCAGTTTAAAAAACCTGGCCCATCGTATACAGGTTGATCCTGTGCTAAAGTAGCCATACCAAAGTTTGTATTTACCGTAATGGTGGGCGCACCGCTTTTTCCCTTTTTAGTGGTAATGGCTACCACGCCTGTTGCTGCCTTTGCACCATACACGGCAAGTGAGCTGGCATCTTTAAGAACATCTACCGATTCGATATCATTTGGGTTTATATCAGACAGCTGACCGATAAAAATCACACCATCTAATACGATTAGTGGAGTTGTAGTACCGGTAAGGGTGGTTTTTCCACGTACCAATAGGTCTCCCCCGCCCTTGGCGCTATTGTTAAAACCTACGCTTAAACCTGGAATATTACCGCGGAGGATATCAGTAACACTATTTGGGTTTTCATTTTCAAGCTGGGTGGCTTTGATGCTGGAAACCGCACCGGTTACATCTTTTTTCTGTGCTGTACCATAACCAATTACCACTACATCGTTCAGACCCTGTGAGGCATCTTCTAAAGTAATGTTTATGGTGCTACGGCCATTCAAGGGCACTTCCTGCGTTGTGAAACCCACAAAGGTAAATATCAGTATCTGGCTGGTTCCTTCGGATTTAAGGGTGTATTTTCCCAAGGCATCGGTAAGTGTTCCTACCTGTGTATTTTTTAGTCTTACACTTACCCCTGGGAGGGTTACGCCCTTGCTGTCTTTAACTGTACCCACAATGGTAGTTTGGGCATAAGCGCTAAAACTTGCCAGAAGTGCGAGGAGTATTACCGCTAAAACTTTCGTTTTATCCTTATAGCTGCGCTTGAGGCATAAAAAAATACCTCTTTGGTTGTAAATTTTACTCATATCAATAGTTTAGTTAATGGTTAGTTTTTTATTTAGCCTTATTATGGGAAGAAAGGGCAAAATGTTTTCAGCATAGAGCGGGTATATCAGCCGGAAAAAAAATGAATAATACCAGCATAGTGGTATATGGATTGACTCGTAAACATAGTTTATTTGGTTAGACTTATTTTATCTAATATAAAAACGAGTGGGGTGAGATGTAAAAACAATAATAAGAATAAGCCCAAAATCTGCCCTAGCGTTAATTTACAACGATGTAATTAATTTGAGGATTCCATTAAATTGACGTTATTTCGAGTGGCATGCAAAGCAAGTCGAGAACCATGGAGTACTCAGCGAGCATAAATCTTTCTAGATAGATCTCTCTCCCGAAAACGCCGGACAGCGCTACAGTCGAGGACGACGATTCCAAGAGTCCTTATTTGTAACGAGGACTAACGAGATGTTCATTTGTAGTGCATAAATAGAAGAAAGGTGATAAAATCGTCTCTTCCAACTTCTTTACAAATGAGGAGGATAATCTAAAATAAAAACGGGTGCCTGAATATATACGGCACCCGTTTTTTAAATTAGATTTATGGTTGGTGTGACACCGACCACAAGGAATAAAGATATTATTTAATAACCCGGATTTGGAGTTAAATTAGGATTGTTCTTAATTTCTGGGGTAGGAATCGGGAACAGCAAATGTTTGGTCTGCAAAGGTTGATTTACACTTTTATTGATGTGACCAACAAAGTTATCGAAACCATTCGTGGTCTCATTATATACCTTACGCAGCCGAACCATGTCAAACCAGGTAATACCTTCATAACATAACTCATGCCAGCGTTCTCTCCAAACTGCTTCTTCAAACTGTGTTTGGCTTAAACCAGCCAAATCAGCCAGTTGTGCTCTTTTCCTGATGGCATTTACGGCCGTATAGGCTGCTGCATTCGGTGCTCCATCAGCCCTGTTCTGCGCTTCAGCATAAATTAATAAGGTTTCGGCAAAACGGATCTGCGGAATATTTAAATCACTTCTGCTGGTGCCCTCTACACCCAATGTTCCATTTGCAATTACATCAAAGTGTTTAAAAATATAAGGCTTGCCGCGGTTAATCAAAGGCAGTTTAAATCCATCGGTATAATAATCGGTAAAGAAATAACCATCCCTGTTTTTCGCCCTTAAATCGCCAGCTTCATAAGAACCATAAAAGCTCTGGGTTGGGATAGAGGTACCGATACCATCGATTTTAGAAACCAAAGGCTGGTGCAATGGCAAATAAGATGATTGTAACGGGTTACCTGCTCCGGCTGCATCATTGTATTGGATCCCGAAAAGGTGCTCCAGTTTATTATCGTTCTTGGCATCATGAATGGCGCCATAAGTAGTATATAAACCCAAACTACCTGCATTTGCTGCAGCATAATCAACAACTTCTTTCGCTTTATCAGCGGCCAACCTGTAATAGGCAGCACCTTTATTTAGCGGCTGGCCAGCCATGGTTAAATATACTTTTGCCAGTTCCGATTTAATGGCAGCGGTAGAAACACGTCCGCTTCCATCCATATAAGGCAATCCTGCTGCTTCTGCTGAAACCAGGTCATCCACGATCTGTTTGTAAACCTGTTCCTGTGGTGTTCTTGATGGTGAAAAATTAGGATCATTAGGACTGGTTATCGGCTTGGTGATTAAAGGCACATCGCCCCATAAACGCACCAGGTAGAAATAAGCCCAGGCCCTGATAAAAGAGGCTTCGCCTAAAATTCTTTTCTTCTGTGCAGCATCCATTGGGTTAATGCCAGGCACTTTATCCAAAACGAGATTGGTTTGCGCAATTACCTTATAAAAGCCGTTCCAGTTTTGGTTTATATGTAAATTGGTTCCGTCATAAATCAATGAATATAAGTTGTTAAGATCAGAATTCTGTGCCGTTTCGGTGGTCTGGATACCTGTTGGGGCATCGAGCATCTGCCAGTTGTTGGAGAAAATTCCCGCACCATTGCCTATAAACCTGATTTCCGAATAAACTGCCGCAATACCTGCTTCAGCATGTTCGGGCAAGGTATAAAAACTGTTTGGCGAAAGATTGGTTGGATCGGTTTCATCCAAAAACTTCTTACATCCCGAATTTCCGATGATAGCACCACCAAGCAATAACAGGGCAGCGATATTTTTTATATTTATTTTCATTTTAATATCCTTTCTTTAGTTAATATTATAATCCAATGTTTAAGCCCACCATGAAAGTTGTCGGTTTTGGATAATCGAAAAATGTTTGTCCCTGGGCAAATACATTCCCATAAGTGGTTACCTCAGGATCGTTACCGGTATATTTGGTGGCCAGGAAAAAATTCTGAACAGATGCATAAACGCGCAGCCTGTTTAAACGCAATTTTTCTACAAGCGTTTTATTGAAGGTATAACCAAGCAAAAGGTTTTTACCACGGATGAAAGAACCATCTTCCAGCCAGTGGGTATCCACGTTAGTTACATAACCAGCAGCCTGATCCCTGATGGCTGCAATCGGCGTATCCTGGTTCTGTGGTGTCCAGGCATTCAATACACTTGCAAAACTATTGGCCTGTACCTGTCTGTCTTCACCAGAGTGGTGTGTCATGTTCAATACATCGTTTCCATAAGAATATTGAAGTTCTACAATCAGGTCTAAATTTTTATAACGGAAGGAGTTAGAGAATGATCCCCATCCTTTTGGTGTTCCGTTACCGATAATCTGACGGTCGGCATCAGTAATGGCATGGTCACCGTTTACATCCAGGTATTTAATATCGCCCGGTAATAATGTTTTACCACCGCGGTAGCTTACATACTTTGCAGCTTCAGCCCTTTCAGCCTCGCTCCAGGTACCTAAACGTACCAATCCCCAGAACGAACCTACAGGCTCACCAACCCGGATAATACCCGTTTGGTTAGTGAAATTCGGGTTACCTACACCAAAAATATCATCCGGGGTAGCCAAAGAAAGCACTTTATTACGGTTAAGGGAGATATTGAAGGTTGTTTTCCAGGTAAAATCATCCGTTTGAATATTCACCGTATTGATGCCTAAATCCAAACCTTTGTTCTGCATCGAACCCACATTTTTTCTGATTACCGAAAAACCCGAAGTTCGTGGTACCGGCGCATCCAATAACATATCAGTTGTTTTTCTGTAGTAAAGATCGGCTTCTAAATTAATACGGTTGTTGAATAAACCCAGTTCCACGCCAGCATCAACCTGCGCGGTTTTTTCCCAAACCAGGTCAGGATTTGCCAGCCTGCCGATTCCGATTCCGGTTACCCTGGTATCGTTAATAATGGCCGAGTTGTTAACCAAAGTGGCCAGTGATTGATAAGCAGGGAGTTCAGAGTTACCGCTTAAGCCATAACTGGTCCTTAATTTTAAGTTAGAAATGGTTTTGTTTCCTTTAAGAAAATCTTCGTCTGAAGCTTTCCAGGCCAAGGCTGCCGAAGGGAAAAAGGCAAATTTATGGTTATCACCAAATTTCGACGATCCATCTACCCTACCGGTAACTGTTACGAGGTATTTGTCCTGAAAGGCATAATTTACCCTTCCAAAGTAAGAGTTAAAAGCAGAGCGGTTGCGACTCGACCCAACAGTGATGGATTTACTACCTGAACCCATATTGTTATTGCCGTAAAAATCGGTCACAAAGTTTTCGGCATGACTCGTATTGCTGAAGAAATTGGTAGCCTGCCAAGAAATACCCAATAAAGCATTAATGGCATGCGACTCGGCAAAACGTTTGTTATAGGTTAAGTAATTCTCTAACGACCAGAAAGTTTCCCTATCATTGGTTACGTTAGCCGTTCCGTTCTGCCCGTCAGAAATACCATATAATTGTTTAGCGTTGTACTCATTGATGTTACGGCTTACAATATTGGCACCCAACTGGGTACGGAATTCAAGATCCTTGCTGAAACTGATGGTCGAATAAACACTTCCCAATGAGGTTTGTGTTACCATGCCATAACGCTGATCAGTTAGAATATGAACCGGGTTAGAACCTCCTTCGGCCCATGGGATGAGTTTATTATCGCCCCATTTACCATCAGCTAGTTTTATAGGAAGGAATGGAAAAGCTTCAGTGATCATACGCACCGAGTTTAATCCACCTGTTCCCTGATCTACAATGTTTTCGTTTTGGTTATTGTAGCTTAAATTACCACCCACTTTTAACCAGGTTTTAATTTTACTTTCGAAATTAAATCTGCCCGAATAACGTTTTAAATAAGAATTTAACAAAAGTCCTTCATCATCGCGGTAGCCCACAAAAACCCCATAGGTATTGTTTTCGGTTCCACCTGTAAAACCTAACTGGTGATTTTGAGAAAGTTTATTCTGCGTAGATTCTTTTAACCAATCGGTATTATACAACGGGTTTCCGTTACCATCAAAAAACTGTGGCAAGGCAATTCTTGCTGCTTTAGGAACCGGTGTTGAAGCATAGTTTCCTGCAGCCCATCCTACCGGATCGTATACCTTTATGTTATCGTAAGCCAGATCCTGAACTTTTACATATTCATTCGCATCAAGCATTTTAACATGGTGTGCCGCTAAGGTATTGATTCCAAAATCAGCATCATAGGTAACGCGCTGCGAGTTGGACGTCCCTTTTTTGGTGGTGATCAAAATTACCCCGTTTGCACCTCTTGCACCGTAGATTGCGGTAGAAGAAGCATCTTTTAATACCTCTACCGATGCAATATCGCTGGGGTTGATAAAATCAATGGCGTTACTATTCTGTGTTTGGGTAGTTACCGGTAATGCAACCCCGTCTACCACATATAGCGGGTTGTTACTGGTATTGATGGAACTGAAACCCCTGATTTTGATATTGGTTTGTCCGCCTGGCCTCCCTGAGTTGGTATTTACCTGTACACCCGAAATACGTCCGGCCAATGCCTGGTTTAACGATGGTGCCGGGCGTTCTTGCAGTTCGCTGGCCTTTACCACCCCAACAGAACCGGTAAGGTCACTCTTTTTTACGGTACCATAACCGATTACCACAACATCATCCAGTTTACTGGCTTCGGCAACTGCCATTTTAACGCTCAGGTTGTTCTGCTCCCCTACTGTGACATCTTTGTTCTGATAACCCACGTACGAAAAGCGGATCACCTCGCCAGGATTGGCCTCGATACTGAATTTACCAGACTCATCTGTCACTGCTGTTTTACCCGATGTGATGTTTTTGATGCCAACCCCCGGGATAGGCAAGTTTTTTTCATCCAATACGGTTCCGGTGATTACTTTCCGGTTCTGAATGTGGCCAAAAGGCACATCCAAATCAGAAAGCCGCTTCGATTTTGCGGCAACCGGATTCATCGAAAATGCGGGACTGTTGAGCAGAAAAAGCACAGAAAGCCCTGAAATCTTGAGTAGATTGATTTTCATTTAGTTTTGCTTTAGTTAATGTTTAGTTAATTATCTATTATTCACCCCAATGGGTAAAACGTTTTATCAACTAGTCAAAACAGAATAGTTGACCTTGAATCATCAATAATTTAATCAGAAGGCTTTAGGCAATAGTCAACGGGGTAACCTGCAATTACGGATTTGGCAAAGGATAAACATACAGGGGTGTAAACTACACAAGGGTGCACTGCACAATACGAAGTAAATGTACCTGGGCTCTTCATTATATTTGGTTATGGATAAAACGATTTATCTACCCAATATTAACTATTTTACTACAAAATCAAGAATATTATTTTGTTTGTTAAGGCTTACTTTACCGTAATGATCGGAATACAGTATGATTATTTTTACAGACAATAAAATTTTTGAACAGACATACATACTAAAAATCAAAAAATATCGTTCCCTGGGCTAATGCTATGCAAGATTTAAGACTATTTTTAATTTTAGTTCAGAAAATCTGAGAAATTTTAAATTGGTTTAGTTTTTTTTTAAAAAAATCCTGACCATTTAGTTATCTCAACAAAATTGAAAGTTCTCCCCTCATTTGTAAATAAGCCTGTTGAATTTAAAAATCGAATTCACAATAAGCTTCCTTTGTGCTGTATTTTGGCACCTTTTTAATATGATCGTATTTTCCCAACGAGCCATATTTCCACCTATAACCACTTCTGCCATTGGTCAATACATGCATCCTGCCACGCAAATTATTGCATTGTATGTATTTTTCTATATAATCGAGCTCCTGCTCAATATTGCTATTCAGTAGTTTTTTATGGGTAATAATATGTGGTGTAATTTTTAATGTATAACGCCAGGGTTCAGTAAACACATACTTTACTTCCTGCCGGCGGGTTATAACATCATAAGTTTCTACTTGTGTAAAACATGCCTTTTCCTGTTCTGAAAGGTTTAATTTACTGCTTTGCCACAGATAGGGTGTAAGTTCGCGTAACGATTGCCTTCTGATCTCATAACCATACCTTCCCCTACGGCGTTTTTTCCGTTTGAAAGATTTATCGTGATGATGCTCAACTGTATTTATTTTATGGAGCAATGTGTTATAAAAGTCGGCCCTCGGGCTATGGGCAATGTCTGCCCTTAAAACAAAAAATCTTTTCCATCCTCTTTGATAAGGGCTTTCGAGCGGCACCATAGGTAGCATTCTTTGCTGCTCCCAAAGTTCGCTTCTCTTTTTATAGAGTCTGATTAATTGTTTATCCTGATCTGTTTTTACCAGACGTTTTTTTCTCCGCGCAGATTTAATTCTGTACGGCAGTTCATGTATGTCCATCGGACTTCCATTTAATTTTCTTTTAACTTGAATGTAGATCTCAATTCGTCCCTGAATAAGGATATACCCCTGGCCATGAAATTAAATGCAGCCCAGTAGTAAAACGGACACCGATTCGGGTGGTCAAAAAACTAAAGGAATTACATGATAATATCGCTTTTTAGGCGATGTGCGAAGGGGATGATATGTTGTAGTATGCTGTCATATTTCCTAAACATTAAAAAGATTGATCTATTAGGAACGCGGCAAAGATAATTAATTTTTAATAAATCATTTATTCGTTCTAAAAGGAGAATCGGAAAATAGAAGTATTTAAATAACTTCAACCCATCAATCGGGCATTTCAACCCTGCTTTTGCCCGTTTCAATCAGTAATCCGTTAGAACTTAAGCGGCAATTGGTATATTTGTGATGATGAAAGCGCAGCTGCCCATAAAACGGTTAAATCTTTTGAGTGGTTTACTTGCGGCCATCATTGGCATCATTTTTCATATTATCATTTCGCACAACTCAGATGACCCAAAAAAATATTTTTTCACTCTTTTTACGGTATTGGGTGTAATCACGGTTGGTTTTGCCAACGTGATTATCATGAGTATTTTGAGTAGATTCTACAAACCGCAATCGAAACAGTTCAAGGTGTTTAGATACGTGCTTACTTATCCCGTCAGTATTGCAATTTACCTTTTGGTATGGCCGATTATCGCCAGCGCTGCAAATCACCAATGGTTTTATAATGATGGCCGGCTGTTTCTGGCTTTTGTTGGATCTGGTATCGTTATTAACACCATGATTTTGGTACTCCACGATTCGGTTCTGCTTTACGAGCACAAGCTTTATTCGGAACTGGAACTTTCGAGATTGAAAACGGCCAATGCAGAGGCAGCCAACCTGTTACTTAAACAACAGATTCAGCCGCATTTTTTGTTTAACGCACTGAATACGCTTAAAGCTTTATACCACAGCGATACGGAAACTGCCGACACTTATATTGTGCACATGGCCAACTTTTTAAGGGCGTCGGTTTTTCGCCATACCTCAAATATCTCCGGTTTAAAAGAGGAACTCGAGCTTTTGAACGATTACCTGGCCATGCAGCGCATGCGTTTTGGCACTGCATTAAACTGCTCGATAGCGATACCTTACGAAGAAATAAAGGCGTACAATCTTCCCTCTTTTTCGCTGCAGCCTTTATTGGAAAATGCAATCAAGCACAATAATTTTACCCAGCAAGATCCCTTAAATATTACCATTGTACAGGCAGGTGACCGGTTGATTTTCAGCAATAATATCCAGAAGAAAAAAATAAAATTAGATTCTACCAGTTATGGCCTTGCCAACCTTGCCGAACGTTATAAGCTGTGCTGTGGAGATGACATTATCATAGAAGAAGATGAAAAATGCTTTTCTGTGAGCATTAAATTGTTAAAACATGAAGGTAGTAATTATTGAAGATGAGGAGGTGGTTGCGCATGATCTAGAATTGAACATCAGGAAACTGATGGGCAGTGAGACAGAACTCGTGCAGCTCCGATCCGTAAAAGAATCTATTGGTTACTTCAAATCTGCGGGCGCTCCCGATCTTATTTTTAGCGATATACAGCTTGGCGATGGACTCAGCTTTGAAATATTTGTTGCCCAGCCGATGTCGGTTCCGGTTATTTTCTGCACGGCTTATGATGAATATGCTTTGGATGCATTTAAAGCCAATGGAATAGATTATATCCTTAAACCTTTTACTATTGGGATGCTTGAAGCAGCACTTCAGAAATACAAAGATTTAAAAAGGGTATTCTCGGCCGATCAGACACCACAGTATGATGCTTTGCTCCAAATGCTCGGCGTTAAAGAAAAACATAAGGCCTCTTCCATCCTCGTACATTCAAAGGATAAAATAATTCCTGTAAAAATAGAAGATATTGCCATGTTCTACGTGAAAAACGAGATTACACATTTAATCACTTTTTCTGGCACCTGTTATTATCCCAATAAGAACCTGGATGAACTCGAAAGATCGTCAGGCAGTTATTTTTTCAGGGCGAACAGGCAGTTCCTCATTTGTCGAAAAGCCATCATTGATGTGTCGAGTTTCTTTTCCCGAAAACTCTCTGTAAACCTCAATATAGCCTTTGATGAAAAGGTAATTGTTAGTAAAGGTAAAGCTTCACAATTTCTGGAATGGCTAGCGAAGGTATAATTACTTGAGTATAATTAATAGTTGGGTCGTCATTTCTACCGAAGTGGCGAAAATTTTTTAAACTTCACTTCGATCCCGAAGATTCGGGAAGAAATCTTTGGATCTTGTTAAAAGATCTCTCCATTCCGTTGCACTACATCCGATAGCAATCGGATCCAGATGACGACCGATTATGCAATAGCCTTTAAGATTCCCGCCTGCGCGGGAAAGACAACCTTTCTATCAGAATTTATCATTAATAACATCAATTTCTTTCAAAATTTTCAATGGCTTAACTGTTACGTTCAGTCCCTATTTTGCCCGTTTCGGCATCATTTAGCTTGAGGCTAAAGGATATAAAATCCACCTTTGACCAAAGAAAAAATTAATGGTCGTGACGGCCCAAAAAAAATTAAAGAAAAGATAATGAAAAAGTTAATCCTAGTTTGTATTTGTTTTGTTTTAGTATCTACAGGTGCTTATAGTCAGAGTATGATGAAAAACATTGTTAACCGTCTAAGTTTTGGACTAAAGGGAGGTGTAAATTACAGTGATTTTACCGATGCTAATTTCGAAACGGAAGGCCTGGTTGGTTTTCATGCAGGAGCCATTGTAAATTTTAGAATTTCGGAGGGTTTCTCTGTACAGCAAGAATTCTTGTTCTCTACCCAGGGCGCAAAAACAACCAACAGCAATTTTGGTGGACAGGACATCAAGCTTTATTATGCAAGTGTTCCGGTTTTATTGAAATACAAAACAAAATTTGGCCTGTATGTTGAAGCCGGTACCCAGGTTGGTTTCCGCGTTAAAGAAGATTTAGAAGGTTTAAATGGCAATAATTTCTCTAAAAAGCTCGATATAGGTGCTGTGGGTGGTATCGGCTTCCAAACCAAAAGCGGTTTTGGTATTGGGGCCAGGTACATTGCAGGCTTACAAAAAGTAGGCGACTTTAAACTGGGGAATATTAGTCCTGACTTGAAAAACAATGTTGCACAGGCGAGTTTGTTTTACATGTTCTAATTCCACAATATTTCCAATCCAAATTTAACATTGCAAAACCGGTTATTTCATCGTAACCGGTTTTTGTATAAATAAAAAAAACGCAGAGGCATCCACCATCTGCGTTTAGTCATTAACTATCTATCAATTACACTAACTTAATGTAAAAGTTCTTTAAGCTTTAGCTCAAGGGCATCACCCCTTAAATTGCTTGCAACTATTTTTCCAGTGGGATCTATCAGAAAATTTGCGGGCAGGCTTTTAACGCCATAGATTTCTGCAGCTGCACCACCGGTTGTTTTTGGATCGTTTAATTGCAACCAGGGTAATTTATCCTGCTCTACAGCCATTAACCAATTTTCTTTCGAACTGTCCATTGATAAACCAACAATGGTAAAGCCTTTATCTTTATAATGATTATAGGCGCTGATTAAATTTGGATGTTCTTTTCTGCACGGCATACACCAACTTGCCCAAAAATCGATCAGCACATATTTACCCTTAAAATCAGCTAACGTAAATCGTTTACCATTTTTATCAGCTAAAGAAAAGTTTGCCGCAACAGCACCGTTTTTGGTATTTACCGCCGCATCAATAAAGGTTTTAATCCGTTTGCCATAACTGCTCTGTTGCACCTGATTAGTTAACAATTTGAAATTTAGCGCTGCTTTTGGCCTATCGGGATAGGTTACATAAAGATCTAAAATAGCAATGGCGGCGGCAATTTGGCCTGGATGTGCATGAACGAATGTGGAAAGCACACTGTCTTTAAAGATCTGCTGTTTTGAAACAAAATCTTTGGTTGCTTTTTTATCGTTTTCTTCATCGCCGGTAGGTTTCGGTTTTTTATCTGGCGAAGCGTAAAGTGCGGTTTTGTATGCGTTTAAAAGATCGTTTTCTTTCGATCCGGAGAGGTTCAGTTCGTAAAACTTTCCGATTTCGCCATTAATGGTAACCGAACCTTTTTCGAGCACAAATATGTTAATCTGTTTGTTAACAGAATTGGACAATGTACAGCGCACCGATTCTGTAACAGCTATTTTCCTCGAAAAAATGCCTTTATCTGCCTGAACAGAATCTTGATAAAGCACATCGTTTAATTCGTAAGAAAATATGATTTTCCCATCATTTAGTCCCTCAATATTTGCCGCTACATGCGCGGTAGACTGCGCATGTAGATCAGCAACAAAAACTAAGGCAATAATAAGGATACTTAGTAGTTTATATCGTTTTTTCATCAGTAGATCATTTGTTTTTTAAAGGCGATGTAATTAATCTTAGTAATTCAAACCCGGGATAGGCGATTCCGTTAGAATCTTATCCAGCATCTGTTTTAAATAAGCCAAATGGATCTTACTATCGTTATCTGCCGTTCTGGCGATTGCAGCACCGATATCTTTGCGTAAATCTTTCAGGTGTGCCAGGGCCAATGGTTTCACATTGGAGTAGAGTAAAATCTCGGTCGGAGTTACGCCGGCCAGGATATTATCAAGTGAGCCCTGTAGTGCAAAACGTTTATTATACATGGTGATAATACTGCCCACATACATTTTTTGCAGGCTACGGCGGTAAGAATCGATTGGTTTGCCTGTTTTTATCTCAGAAAAAATGCCGTTTTTCAGATCATTTAACCATTGTTGCGGCGAGTAAGCACCTTTACCATAATCGCGCTGATTGATCATCAAACGGTAAAGACGGCTTTGTGAGGTTACCGAAGCAATAATGCCCTGCTGCATTACCTCAACTTCTCCAAAACCATATTTCGGATCAATTTTATTCAGGATCTGCTCATTTAACAACCATTTAGGTGTAGTGAAAATCTGATCGTTGATGAATTTGACCGCCTCTTTTTGTTTTGCTAAACTTATAGGCTGATACACTGCACCAGGCTGATCGTAGGTTCTCTCAGTAGTCATTACCCCACCCAAATTTTTGATTACATGGTACGAGTAGCGGCTAAGTTGCCCCACAGCTTCTTTATACATTTCTTTTAGATCGGTATAATCTTCGCCGTCTTCTCTTGTCCAGTTAATTAACTGTGGAACAATCCGTTTCAGGTTTTTAATTCCGTATTCGCTTGCTTTTATGGCATCATCACCTAAATCTTCTGCCTGAGAACGTGGATCGTAATCCTTTCCTTCTCCGCCAAACCAAAGCCTTTTATTTGCCGCTAAACTGTCGATGGTCATTTTATTTAAGATCTTTTTATCTGCTTCGGCACTGGCAGTACCAAAAATCGGTTTATATCCCCATTGGATGGCCCATTTATCATAATCGTTGATGCGCGGAAAAATTCCAGCTTCGCTAACATGGTCTTCAGGCTGTGCCACATAATTGAAACGTGCATAATCCATTATGGACGGTGTATGTCCATGAGCTTCTACCCATTTTTTATCCCTTAATTTTTCGACAGGAACAGTGCTGCTGGCCCCCATGTTGTGGCGTAAACCCAAGGTGTGACCAATTTCGTGCGAAGAAACAAATCTGATCAACTGCCCCATTAATTCATCGTCGAATTTGTTTTTGCGGGCTTTAGGATCAATTGCACCCGCCTGGATCATATACCAGCGGTGTACCAGGTTCATTACATTGTGATACCAGCCAATATGGCTCTCTAAAATTTCACCAGTACGTGGATCGGCAATGTTTGGCCCGTAAGCATTTTGTTGTGGTGAGGCAAAGTAACGGATCACCGAGAAACGGGCATCGTCTAAACTCATGGTGGTATCGGCTTCAGGCCATTCTTTACCTACAATTGCATTTTTGAAACCTGCCTGCTCAAATGCTTTTTGCCAATCGTTTACACCGGCAATTAAAAACGGACGCCATTTTTTGGGTGTCGCCGGATCAATGTAATACACAATCTGTTTTTTGGGTTCTACCAGTTCGCCTCTTTTAAACTTTTCGATATCCTCTTCTTTGGGTTCTAATCTCCAGCGGTGGATAAAAGCTTCCTGTTCTACTTTTTGCTGATCATCCTTATACCTGATGTTTGCACTGGCAAAAAAGCCAACACGGGCATCGTACATTCTTTTTCTCATCCTGTTTTCAGGAAGCATCACAAAAGAGGTATTCATGCCCAAAGTAACTGCTCCAGCTTCGCTCGCGGCCGGTAAACGCCCTGTAGCAGTATAGGTACGGATGCTCTTTACCTCGGTATTGATCGGGAAACTTTTAACACTTTCGATATAGGAACGGTCGGCCATTTGCATGCCCAAACCATAAGCTTTTTTGTTTTCGGCATCAAATGATAATAATGGCGTTTCGCTGATCAGGAAATCGGTTACATCGATCACCACTGATGAGGAATCTTTACCCTTTGCTTTGATCGGAAAGGCGGCCATAATCGGGTTTAAATTCGAACTGGCAACTGCTTTAGAAATCATATCGGTTGAATCGGCAATGCTCACCGTAGCAGATACTTTTAAAAACAATTTATTGTTTGGTCCTAATTCCCAATACACAATGCGCGCACTTACCTGCTCGCCACCATAATTGCCAGCACCAGGGGTCGATTTACTCAAACGGTTTACCGAAAGGATTTCTTTGTTCAATAACTGGTTTGGGATTTCGAAAAAGTATCTGTCATTCAGTTTATGTACCGTAAACAGTCCTTTTTGGCTAACGGCTTTGGGGGTAATCACTTCACCATAAGGCTTAATTACATTTTTAAGGGAATCGGCCTTAGGTTTTGGAGTTGCAGCAGTGGTTGCCGTTTTTGCCTGAACCTTTTTCTTTCTGAATACGCTACACGATTGTACGGAGGCTCCGAGCATGCCGATGGCTAAAGCCAGGTAAAAATACCTGACTTTAAATTGATTTTTGTTGTTCATTTTCTTATTTAGTAACCTGTATTTTGAGTGAGATTATAATTTGCATCAATTGCCGTCTGCGGAATAGGCAAGAGCTTTGATTTTGGGGTGTAACTTGTTTTTATGGCACCAAGAACGGCATCTGCCTGGCCGGTACGTTTTAAATTATACCAACGGAAAGCCTGTTCGCAGAAAAATTCTTTGCGGTTTTCCAGTGCAATGTCGTTAATCAGAGTAGCAGCATCGGTAGCCGTTGTCAGGGTTGCCCCAGCCCTGGCTTGAATGGCATTTAAATCGCTCAGTGCGCCGGATAAATTAGCGCCCATTCTTGCCCTGGCTTCGGCACGGATCAGGTATTGCTCTGCCAAACGTAATACCACCTGGTATTCGGTAATGCCGGCTGCCACGGCAAGTGCCTGTGTGCGGTATTTATATTTGAACGGAAGCGTATAAACATCACCTGCAAATGTGGCATTGGTCATCCAGCTTATCCTGCGCTGATCGGTTGTGGCAAATAACTGTACCAAACGCTGATCTATTCTATAAAAATAGGTAGTTAATGTAGTGGCTGATGATGGCAGCAAGGTAGCGGCTTCGTTGGTATACTGGCTGGTAGCCGCCACTGGTGGTGGTGTTTGCCAGATACTTTCTGCACTGTTTTTAACGAACAATGCAGTACCCATGGTAGCCTTTGGTATTAAACTATAAAGGGATGAAGCAATTACTTCTGATGCATTGCTTTCGGCGGCAGCGTAATTATTGGTAAAAAGATACACTCTTGCCAGCAAAGCAGCCGCAGCAAATTTATTAACGCCTATGCGATCGCTCACCGTGGCAGAATAATCACTTAATAAGTTTGCTTTTGCATCGGTTAAATCAGCAATAATCTGTGTATAAATATTAGCTGTAGTTTCTCTTGGTAAAAAAGCGGTAATGTTTGGATCGGTAACCAAAACTAAAGGCACATCGCCAAAGCTATTAATTAGGTTGAAATAGCAATAGGCACGTATAAATTTAGCTTCGGCCATATATTGTTTTTTAATCTGTTCGGATGCACCTGTTGAGTTCTGCAAGCCTAAGATAATGGCATTGGCGCGGTAAATAACCGTATACCACTCAGAAAATAATGTAGGAGGATTAGTGCTAAGTACTGAATAAGTATTATTATTAAATTCCTGAATACCCCCAACATTAGATAAATAAAGCAGATCATCTGCCTGCAGAGCACTGTAAATGGTGAGGTTTGAAGATTGTATTGTGGTTTGCGCTAAAGTACTGAACATGGCCGATCGGGCACTTGTAGCCAGTTTATCAGAAGCAAATACCTGATCGGTAGTTACCTGGTTCAGCGGCGGATCAATAGCAATCAGTTTTTCGCAGCCTGTGGTGATCACCACAGTAAGGCCCATTATAACGGCCAGTATTTTATATATCGATTTTGACATGATATTTAAGATTTAAAAGGTGAATTGTAAACCGGCAGTTATGGTGCGTAGCGGTGGTGTAACAACGCCCTGCGATTCGGGATCAAAGCCTTCGTAATTTGTGATGGTAAATAAATTCTGTCCCTGAGCATATACCCTGATATTCGTCCCTCCGGTTTTGGAGATCCATTTGGTTGGCAGGGTATATGATAAACTCACATTTTTTAGCCGGATAAATGAAGCATCTACTACAGAAGCATCAGATCCCGTATAATAAGAATAAGCCAGATAAGCGGCAGATCCGGCGGCACCACGGGTACCGGCAGAAACGAGGTAATCCTGCGAGCCTAATGCCAGATAATCATTCACTACACTTAAAGCCGCATTGCTGAAATATCCTGGAGGATAGAATGAAGAAGTCAACAAACTTCTGCCCTGCTGTTTAACAAACTGAAAAGTAAAATCGAGTGTAAACTTTTTATACGAGACATTATTGGTTAAACCGCCATAAAATTTAGGATATGAAGTACCTGCAAAATAACGGTCGCCACGGCCCGTTGCCGCAAAACCAGTAGTTGGACTGTTTATCCCGCCAACCCCGTTAAAATCGGTAAATGATGGCAGGTTGGTAATTGGGTTAATACCAGCATACTGGTATACATAATAGGAGCTGATCGGGTTACCCACAATGTAGGTACCATAATAAGATGATTTCTCAATATCAGGAAATGACAACAGCTTATTGTGGTTTTGGCTGATGTTGAAAGAACTCGTCCAGCTAAAATCTTTAATTTTAATATTGGTACTGGTTAAAGATAGTTCCCAGCCAGAATTTTGAACCGTTGCCGGCAAGTTACTTTGGTAACCTGAGAAACCGGTCTGCGTACTTACAGTTTGGGTAATCAGCTGGTTGCTGGTTCTGTTACGGTAGTAGGAAGCACTAAGCGACAAACGATCTTTAAAAAAGGCTAAATCTAAACCGATATCCAGTTTTTTAGTCTCTTCCCATTTAAAATTAGGGTTGGCCAGGCGAGATGGATTTAAACCTGTAGATCCGGCATAAACATAAGTAGAGGCCGTGTAAGAATCGAAATAGCCGTAATCGCCGATATCATCGCTCCCTACAATACCATAACTACCGCGCAGTTTACCAAAACTAAACCAGCTCAGGTTATCTTTAACTAATTTTTCTTCAGAAAACAACCAGGCCGCACCTACCGAACCAAAATTGCCAAATTTGTTATTTGGCCCGAACCGCGAAGAACCATCCCTTCTGAAATTCGCATTCAGAATATATTTGTTCTCAATGTTATAATTTACGCGTCCGAATAACGATGCGTATTTGTAATCAACAGAACTACTGGTGGTACTCACGGTACTTGCCGCAGTAGAGGTTCTTAAAAAATCATCAGATGAAAAGCCTGTGGCCGATGTGCTATAAGGCATTTTAGATTGCTTAAACTGATAAGATCCCCCAAGCAGTGTATTTAAGGTACCTTTCCAGATTTTTCTGGTGTAGGTTAGCTGTGGCTCAGCAATGTAGTTATTGGTAAAATTATAAACATAACTGGCTGTACCAGAAGTTGGATTAAAGTTTGGATTGAGCGAAGTTAATGGCCTCAAAGCAATCTGTGTCATATCTGTTTTGCTGTAACCTAAATTGGCCTTAATATCCAGTCCTTTTAAAATATTGTACTTAATGGCCAAATTGCTTAACAGGTTAGAGGTACGGTTATCGTTGGTCTGGTTTAAATAAGCCAGGGGGTTGCTAATGCCACCATCCCAGTTAAAACTTCCGTCTGCTTTGTACAATGGAAAATTCGGTGGAAGCGAATAGGCCCAGCTCGCTAAATCGGTAGTAGAAATATTGTTCTTATCAGTAGAATACATGGCCGATAGCGACAGGTTAAAACGTTGGTTAAACGAAGTATGGTTTAAATTAAACTTCGCACCACCTCTTTGGTACCCCTGAGCACCCGGGTAAACATTGTTTTCTTTATGGTAGGTACCACTCAGGTAGAAATTATTTTGGTTATCGCCACCAGACAAACTCGCATTAACATCGTGGGTTTTGGCGGTATTGCCTAACATGTACCTTTGAAAATCAGTATAACCATTCTGGTCCCAAACCAATAAATCGGGCGCAGTAGTTACACTTGGAGCAGCCGGATTAGTAGTATTGTTGGCGAAAGCTTTCCTTCTTAAGGCCAGGTATTGTTCAGTACCAACGGTTTCTACAAAATGAGATACGTTTGAAACGCCTGTAGAAGCATTTAGATTGAACTTGGTAGCGCCGGCTTTTCCTTTTTTTGTAGTGATTAATATTACCCCATTACCACCCCTTGATCCGTAAATTGCCGTAGCATCTGCATCTTTTAAAACTTCAATATTATCAATATCATCAGGATTTATACTATTCATCGGACTAGTATTCCCTTCTGCGGATGGCAATGTAGAACCCAAAGCGGCGGTATTAATCGGCTCAGAAAGAAAAGGAACTCCATCAATGATATACAAGGGGCGGTTTGCCTTTACCCCGTTTACTCCGATGGCATTTGCGCCCCTGATTTGAACATTGATACCAGCTCCCGGCAATCCATTAGTCTGTGTAACGGTAACACCCGGCAAACGACCTTGTAATGCCTGTAGTACATTGGTTACTGGTTGGTCTTCCAGTTCTTTTGCGCTTATGCCAGCCTGCGAACCTGTATTTAAACGTCGAGTGGTAGTGCCATAACCGATCACCATTATTTCATCAAGTTTGGCCGGATCGAGAATCATTTTCACCGTTAATGTTGAAGTAGCGGTTACCTCGATGGTTTTATATCCCAGGTATGACAAAACAAGTGTGGGATAATCGTCGTTTGCTGCAATATAAAACCTCCCCCCATTGCCACTTACGGTGTACCGGTTGGTTCCCTTTAATTTTATACTTACGCCAGGAAACGGCTGTCCGCGCTCATCAAGCACTACACCCGTAACCGTAATGTTATCAAAATAGCTTTTTACTTTATCTAAAAGTCCTTCTTCTTTAATAATGATAGTTTTATCCTCGATAATAAAACTCAGTGACTGATTGGCCAGGCAACGTTTTAACACTTCGCTTAGCGCTGCATTGTTTACATTGATATTGATAGGTGCCGATTTGGCAAGTAAATCCTGATCGTATATAAAATCGTAACCGGTTTGTATCCTGATGATTTTGAACACATCGGTAAGATTTGCATTTTTTTGATTGATTGTAACCCGCTGGGCGAGTGTGGTTGCACTTACCTGCATCATAATAGCCAATAATAAGAACGTAGTTACACGCATAATCAGCAGGATTTTTTGGACAGGACCAGACGGCCTACCCGGTTTGTTTGGGTAAAATTTGTACATTTGTTTGGTTTTTAAGTTGAATAGTCAGTCGATTGATTTATGGCTTTAGAAACCGCTGCCAGAGGTGTTCCCGCACTTCTGGTTTTTTTGTTCTAAGCACCACGTTATTTTATTTGGTTACCGTGATCCTCCTTCCCTCAATTTTAAAGTGAACTTTTCCGGTTTGTTCCATTAACTGCAAAACGGATGATATATTTTTTGATCTGGAAATCCAGCCGCCGAGATTTAATTTTTTAGGCGCGTCATCGCCATAAATTACTTCCACATCGTACCAACGGGCTATTTTCCGCATAACCGATCTGAAATCGTTATGCTCCAGAATAAAATCACCATTTTTCCAGTCAATATAATCTTCAGCATTTACGGCAATTACCTTGATTGATTCGTCCTGTAAACGCGACTGCTCGCCGGGTTTCAGCAATACCTTACTATTAATCTGCACACTGCCTTCCAGTAAAGTTGTTTTTGTAGCGCTTTCATCAGGATAGGCATTTACATTAAAATGTGTACCTAAAACCTCTATTTTCTGATGGGTACTTTCAACATAGAAAGGGATCCTTTTACCTCCTGCCGAAATTTTGCTGACTTCGAAATAAGCCTCTCCTTTTAAAGTCACTGATCTTTTAGCAGCAAAAGAAGTTGGAAAGGTTAATGATGATGAGGCATTTAACCAAACCTTTGTACCATCAGGCAGGTTTACCTGATATTGTCCACCAGCAGGGGTAACAATGGTATTGTACTGCATTTCAGCAGCCTCATTTTCCTGAGCCGGAACTGTATAAACGATCTGTCCATCGGCAGTTTTTGAAATGGAAACGCCGGTCTGATCAGCCAGGTGACCGCTATTGATCTCGTCTAAATTTATTTTTATTCCGTTAGCCAGCACCAAAACGGCCCTATCCTTACCAGGTTTAATATCTTTAAAAGCCGGAATATTGGTCAGATCGGTTTTCCTTTGGTTTTGTTTATAAATCAAAATGCTCACCATGGTGATAATTATCAAGGCTGCAGCAGATAATAGTGGAAAAAGGAGTTTTGATATTTTTCTTGATGGCTTGGTGTGTTTCGAAACCGTTTCCCAGATTTTGTCTGTACCCTCCTTTAAAAAAGATTCGGAATAAGTATTTTGTTCCTTACTGTTCCAGTTGATATAGGCAGATTCCAACCAGGCCTCTTCTTCTGGCGTGGCCTCACCTGCAATATACCGGTCTAAAATCTGTCTGAATTTTTCTTCTTCCATTCTTGTACGATAGGCTTGATATCAGTAATACAATTATGAAAAGCAGATTGGGGATATAGAATTAAAAATTATTTTACATTAAGATAATGTACAACGATCAAGATCAGCCCGATCCGTGTTTTAAGGATGCGGAGTGCCTTTTTCATCTGATCGGCAGCGGTAGATTCGGTAATGCCCAATTGTGCCGCAACTTCTTTATTCGATAGGTTTTCTTTTCTTCTCAGCTCGAAAACGGCCCTCATCCGTGGGGGCAAACTGGCAATCTCGGCTTCTATCATGGCTGCAAACTGTTTCTCACGGATCAGCGTATCGGTATAAATACCACTATCGGCATTGGCTTTTGCAAAAGTATCAGCGTAAGCATGTACATGATTTTTATGTTTGATCAGGTTAAAAATGGTATTCCTCAAAGCCACAAAGAGGTAACCACCCAAATTGTTTCCGATTTCGATCGATCCACGCTTATCCCACAGCTTCATCAACATTTCCTGTACCACGTCCCTTGCATCGCTTTCGCTACGGAGCTTGTTATACGCATGACCATAAAGCAATGGACTGTATCTGTTAAATACTTCGGTAAAAGCCAAATGATCATCATTTTTTAAATGATGTAAAAGATCATCGTCAGTTAATTCCGTATAGATCATGCCCGTGACACTCATTCCATTTATAAGGGATAATTATTTTGTTTTTCGGGTAAGGCAGGAGAGAAACCAAAAATAGTATATTTTCCCAAAAACATCAAGCACATGATCAATAAAGACGGAAAATTGGAACAAATTAAATAAAACCCTAAAAAAATTGGGCAAATAGTGCTTTAACAACAAGAAAAGCCAATAACTACTGTAAAATAACAACTGTACAGCGCACTTTCTGATGAAAATCGGTAAAATTTACAATAATGGTAATTGGCTAAGATGTTCTCAGGTGACTAAGGTGGTTAATTTTAACATCACAATTTTATTTTGTGACCACCTTAGCTCACATAAGCTTTTAATGAACATACTCCCGCTAGCCATTCAGAATGTTAGATCCATTTTCTTCTTCCCTGAGCTTTTATGGATTCGATTAACTGTAACCTGATTTTTGATTTGGTGGTCTAAAGATTAAAACCATCACCTCATGATTCTATATTTCCAAAACAAGCTTTTAAAATCTGTTTACTTCGGCTTTCTCAGTTTCAGCATTATTACCATATCTGCTGCGTTTACCTACCCTTTCCAAAGTATGGATTTTAATCGCAAAAACGATTATTATGAAAATAAGGCCGCCAAAACATTGGGCGATTCGATTGATCTGGTATTAAAAAAAGTGGAACAATCGCTGGGCATTACCGATGTTGATTTAACCTTAGGCGTAATAAAAGATGGTCAGGTTTTTTTAAAAAAGAATTATGGCTACTCCAATCCCGAAACAAAAACTTTATTTTCAGACCGTTCACAGATTTACCTGGCCTCTGCTTCTAAATCGCTAACCGGAACACTAGCTGCAATTCTGGATCAAAAAGGGATGATTAAACTAAACAAAAGTATTGCCGATTATTTTCCCGAACTTATTTTTGATGATAAGAATATCCATCCTGAAAAAATTACCATTCAATCGTTGATTACCCACACCCACGGAATTAAAAATAACGATGTGGTGGTATGGACGGCTTTCATAGGTCATAAAGGCACTGCACATATCCTCGGTTTGCTTAAAAAATACAGTATTCCTTTACCCAATCAAAACTTTAACTATTCGAATTTAGGACCGGTTATTTATTCCTTAATTGTAGAAAAACAGATGGAAAAACCCTGGCAGGAAGTGATGAGCGAATATCTTTTTAAGCCATTGGGGATGCACTCAACCACCGCCTATTTTTCGAAAGTTAATACTAAATATGTCAGTAATGTTATAGATAAATCGGAAGGGAACGTGCAAGCCATATTAGATAAGGCAGACAATTCGATGTCGGCTGCGGGCGGGCATTTCAGCACCGTTAACGACCTGCTGAAATACCTCGACTTTTTTATCAGCGAGGGGAATTCGGTTAAAAGTATCCTGACTAAGCAGGAAATAAATTTTGCTTCCTCGGCAATTGTTCCGCAACAGAACCGCTACCAGAGTTATGAAAGATATGGCTATGGATTAGGTTGGGAACAATCTAAATTTAACGGTGAAAATTTAACCTCCCGAATGGGCGGTTATAGTGGTATTTCCTGCCATTTATCCTACCTTAAAGATCAGAAGATTGGTATTGTGGTATTGAGCAATAAAAAAGGAATGGAGGCATTATCTCACCTGGTTGCCAATTACCTCTACAACACGATGCTGAATAAATCAAACAAAAACAGTGTACTGGAAGAAAACCTGAAATCGCTGAAGCGGAATTTTGACTCCGACCTTCAGGAAACGAAAGAAGTGAATGAGGCTAAAGCAGCTAAAATCGCAATTGATCAAGCGCTTATAGGTAGCTATGATGGCGGTGAAAAATCAGGGAGTATGCAAATTACTACTGGAGGAAAGGTTTCATGGGGGAACCTAAAAGGAAAATTACATTTATTAACGGATAGCACCGGATTAATCAATTTTCAAACCATGTTACGTTCCTTTTCCGTAAAAAGGGAAAGCAATGGTACCATTGCAGGAGTTTATTCGAATGAGCGATATTTTAAGCGTTGATTTGAACCAATGCAAAAAGAGGCTGTATCAAAAGTATATAATCAAAGAAGGTGAATAACAGCTAAAATAATCGTCATTCCCAGTCGAGTTGGGAATGACGATAATAATTTATCTAAAATTATTTCAGATCAAAACGGTCTGCATTCATTACTTTATTCCAGGCCGATACAAAATCTTTTACAAATTTGTGCTGCGCATCTGAGCTTGCATACACTTCTGCAATTGCCCTTAATTCGGAATTGGAACCAAAAACAAGATCCGCACGGGTGGCAGTCCATTTTGGCTGACCAGTTGAACGGCTACTACCGATATACAGTTCTTTGTCATCAGCAATGGCTTTCCACTGGGTTTCCATATCCAACAGGTTTGCAAAGAAATCGTTAGTCAGCTGGCCTGGTTTATCTGATAAGATCCCATTTTTAGAACCATCAAAATTGGTATCAAGGGCACGTAAACCTCCTACCAATACCGTTAATTCTGGAGCCGTTAAATTAAGTAACTGTGCCCTGTCAATCAAAAATTCTTCTGTAGAAACCGGTGATTTTGATTTACGGTAATTGCGGAAACCATCGACAACAGGCTCTAGATAACCGAAAGATTCTACATCCGTCTGTTCTTGTGAAGCATCTCCCCTACCAGGTGTAAAAGGAACGCTAACTGAATTTCCGGCAGCGGTAGCGGCTTTTTCTACCGCAGCAGTACCAGCCAATACAATTAAATCGGCCAGTGAAACTTTTTTGCCATCAAACTGCGCAGCGTTAAATTCCTGTTGAATTTTTTCCAGCACATTTAATACTTTTTGCAGTTGAACAGGATTATTTACTGACCAGTCTTTCTGTGGAAGTAAACGAATACGTGCACCATTGGCTCCGCCACGTTTATCGGAACCGCGGAAAGTAGAAGCAGAAGCCCATGCAGTAGAAACCAATTCGGAGATGCTTAAACCGCTCGAAAGGACTTTTTCTTTTAAAGTAGCAATATCGCCTTCATTAATCAATGCATGGTTAACCGCAGGAATCGGATCTTGCCAAAGTAACTCTTCCTGTGGCACATCAGGACCAAGATAACGGGCTATCGGCCCCATATCGCGGTGGGTAAGTTTATACCAGGCCCGCGCAAAGGCATCAGCAAACTGATCAGGGTTTTCCAAGAAACGTCTGGATATTTTTTCGTAAGCCGGATCCAATCTCAAAGAAAGATCGGTGGTAAGCATGGTTGGCAAATGTTTTTTCGAACTATCAAAAGCATCAGGAATAATGGCTTCTGCATTTTTAGCTACCCACTGATGCGCACCAGCCGGACTTTTACTTAATTCCCACTCGAAAGCGAAAAGGTTTTCAAAAAAATTATTGCTCCATTGTGTTGGTGTCGTGGTCCAGGTTACTTCTAGTCCGCTGGTAATAGCATCTGTGCCTTTACCAGAAGCGTAACTGTTGTTCCATCCCAAACCCTGGCTTTCTATACCCGCAGCTTCAGGTTCTTTACCTACATGATCAGCAGAAGCTGCACCATGGGTTTTACCAAAAGTATGGCCTCCTGCAATAAGTGCAACGGTTTCTTCATCATCCATCGCCATGCGGCCAAAAGTATCACGAATATCTTTCGCAGCCAGAAGCGGATCAGGGTTTCCATCCGGTCCTTCGGGATTTACATAAATTAAGCCCATCTGTACTGCTGCAAGCGGTTTTTCAAGGTTACGCGAGTGTATATCGCCATCGGCATCATCATCGCTAACCAACACTCCGTGCGCTTTATCTGCGCCATCAGAACCATGGGCGTAACGAAGATCTCCACCCAACCAGGTGGTTTCCGAACCCCAATATACTGATTCGTCTGCTTCCCACACATCTTCCCTTCCACCAGCAAAACCAAAAGTTTTAAAGCCCATCGATTCTAAAGCGATATTTCCTGTAAGGATCAATAAATCCGCCCAGGAAATTTTACGACCATATTTTTGTTTAATCGGCCAAAGCAAACGACGCGCTTTATCAAGACTCACATTATCCGGCCAGCTGTTTAATGGTGCGAAACGTTGTAAGCCCGCTCCTGCACCTCCGCGGCCATCGCCAACGCGGTAAGTACCTGCACTGTGCCATGCCATACGGATAAATAAACCACCATAGTGACCAAAATCTGCCGGCCACCAATCCTGCGAATCGGTCATCAGTGCATGAAGATCTGCTTTTAAAGCATCCAGATCGAGACTTTTAAAAGCCTCTGCATAATTAAATTCTTCATCCATTGGATTGGATAAAGTAGAATGCTGACGCAAAATACTCAGTTTTAACTGTTTTGGCCACCAATCGTTATTTCTGGTGCCACCGCCACCTACATTACTCTTCATGCTACCGTTATGAAACGGGCATTTGCTGATGTCGTTCGATTCTTTTTCCATATATGTATTATGTTTTGTTAATAAAGGACTAAACATCCTGCGGATAAATCAGGAATAATATAAATTTAGAAAATTGAGCTAACTAATCCCAATCATTTAATTCTATACTGAAATAGCTAGAATCTATTATTGGTCAATATCAGCTTATTAGCAAGGTTTAAACTGCCCGCAGGCTAAAAAATAAATGCCCCAACAAGTGTTAACTTATAGGGGCATTATAAAACAGGAGGCTATAGAGAGGATTTTTAAAAAGTATTAAATTTGAATTTCTGATTATTCGCACCTCCATAGCTCCAGATATTAAGCAGCGTACCATTGGCTGTACTGCTACCTGGAACATCTACATTTTTTGAGGGTACGTTACGTGGCGAAATAATATAATAACCACTTGCTTCGGGCGTAATATTGAACTGCTGCGAAGGATCACCGGTATTGGTCCTGATTTCGAGTTTTGTTCCATTTGCAATACCACTCCCAACTACCGTAAGCGCTTTGCTTAACGCATGTAAAGGCGATAAGGTGTAATAGCCATCAGCATTTTTGGTTACCTTCCACCTCGCATTGTTCGAATTTCCATCGGTATAAATAATCACCTGGGTACCATCTGCTGTAGCACTATTGGGTACATTTAGCAATTTGGTATTATCCAATGCCGAAGCAATTTCATAATTGGTGTTTGCAGCTAAGCCTGTATAAGTAAAACCGGTGTATAGCTGGTTGATGCCTGCGATATCGGTTGGCGACATATTGGCTGCCGGATAACTGGTTTGATAGGTAGAACCATCAAGCCTGGTAATGGTAGGCTGGCCATTGCTCGAAAAAGCATAAGGCTCGTACATCATGATCGACTCAAAATCGAAGTTACCGTAATTGGTATAACTGCTCACCGAAACCTGATTAAAATTGAATTCTTTGTCGTCGGGAATATTTTCGGGGTGGATAACCACGTTGCTGCTTTGATCGGTACGGCATTGCTCATGCATTACACCCAAGGCATGGAATAGCTCGTGTATAATGATCCCTGGCGTATTATAGTTATATAAATTGAGGTTCTGAGCGCCACCAACCATACCAACTGAAGAACTATTGCCGGTTGATTTTACAAAATTGATGTAATTGGCCTGAGATGTTCGTTGAACAAAGGTAAGCGGCGATACCCTTGCAATATACTGCATGGCTTTTAGCGATGAAGCGGTATCAGCACCCAGATTACTCAGGCTGTAATATACTATAGAATTTGTCCACCGTTTAACCAGCGAATTCATAATTAACGCCCTCGCCGTGGTCGACATTGCTGCATTATTATTGGCTTTTAACAGGTTAAACTGTTGTTCAGTCAGGATAATATCATCAGAGAGGTAATAGGTGCCCTTATCTTCTTTGATCAGGATTTTGTTCCCGCCGAAATTAAATTCATGCATTTGATCCGACTTTTTCATAGTGGATTCAACATTTCCTTCAGCACTTTGCTTTTTACAGCTAAAAATTGAAATGCAGAGCAGGATAGCCGAAAATACGCCCAGGTAAATCTTTTTGTTTGTTTTCATTAGTTTTGTTTTATGGTTAGAGATGATTAAGTTTCAATAATAGTTTTGCTCAACCTTTCCGTTAGCGTTAAGCCGAAAACAAGATTTACCTACTACCAGATGGCGTTTTAAAGAAATTAATTACCTTAAAAGCAAACCTATATTCACCACGTCGATCACCCACAAAACCATCTATCTTACAGCAACTTACAAAATAACATAAACGAAGTTAATAAATACTAAACTTAAAAATAGCCGTTTATTAACCAAAACATACCGGATTTTAATCTAAAAATACAAATAAATGAGTATCTTGTATCTTATTATGAATACAAAGGGTATTTTAAATGATTTTAAGATCTTTGCAAGATTTAATAAGATGCATACTCAGGCCTAGCGTATACCAATAAATCCTTTTTGCCTACAACACCAAATAGAACTTTATGAGTAAAAATAGATTGAAGTTTTTTACGCAGTTAAAATTCGCCTTCTAAAAGCTATTTTTATCGATAAGGAAGTTGATAATTTCAGAAAGCCCAGATCTTTTAGAGAAGATAAACCCTCATAAAGTTGATCTATATTGCTATAAAACCGGCCAGACATTTTATACATTAACTTTCCTTCTTTTACCAGATAAAAACATTTGTATTCGCCATACTTATCTTTTACAGCCGTATTGATATAACCTTCAAAGTAATCAAGTGGATAGGTTCTTGTGACCGGCAATAAGAACATTTTAAAAGAAATCGTTTTTAAACCGGTATCGATGATTGTGATTTTATAGTTTAACTTCATTTGTGCCAGGATGTAAACTGGCAGCACCATGGTTGAGAAGATAACAAATAAACCTGATCCCGAAAATAAAGGAATAGGCTTAGCGGCATGAAGATTCCCATAAAACACTAATAAACATACAATTAAAATGGCGGTCAGTACAAACTGACCAATAAACTGGTATGTAGTAAATCTCGATCTAATCATATTAATTAAACAACGCAATATAACCCAAAAAATCAAATCTTGATCAACAGGAACCGGAGGCTTTAGCCAAAAATTACCAGAATATCTATTTTAAAGAGCTGTTTAATCCTGATCTCATCTCGCCCAGATCATTGATCAATACATTTATCTCATCCAATTGCCTTTGCTTTTTCTTGACCCGGTTCCAAAAGGTAATACCAAATATGTATAGAGAAGTTATAGCCATAGCGGTATATCTGAAGGTTGGTGTCGCCTCCATGGTAATTTCCCAGATATATAACATCATTGCCATCCACAACAATACCGTGTATATCCATGTATATTTGGTGATCACATCCTTTTGCCACATTAGTTTTTTAATTTGCTGCTCAATGTAATCCTGGTTGTTAGAAACTGCATTGATCTGCTTAAAGGAATAACTTCTCCAGCTGACAAAGAGAAAGGCAATCATTAAAAAATATATAACGGCAATGCTCAGTTTGAAGGCCATACCATATTCATCCTTAAAGGAAATATAAACCCAACCAATTCCAACCATTGCAGCCAAAAACCCTAAACTCATGCCTACATTGGCTCTTTTTAGCTTCTGCTGATTTTTTTGCCAATTGTTCTGCTGCAAATTGAGCATCTCCGTATCTGGGCTTGGCTGAACCGCCTGCTGATGCCAGCTTTTTTGAATGTCTTCGAATTCCATTATTTTGTTTCTTGCATAAGTTTAAGTAACCGTGCTTTGATCCGGTTTATTTTTACCCCAACCAGATTGATGCTTGTCCCCGTAATTTCTGCAATATCTTTATAGCTTTTATTTTCCAATACCAGAGAAATGATTAACCTGTTGCCCGTTTCAAGTTGACTGATGCAGTATCTTAAGCGGTCAAGTTGAATTTCCTGTTCAATTTTATCCGGCATCGAATCCTGATAAGGAAGTTGCATCTGATCGGGAAGGGATTGATGATCATGCTTTTTGTTTTTCAGGTTATAACTGATTGCAGTATTGACCGCCACGCGGTATACCCAGGTACTCACCTTGGCCTTACCTTTAAAACCATGCAGGCTCTTCCATACCTGCAACAGGATTTCCTGGTAGAGATCGTTTGCATGGGAAACATCATAGAGGTAAGCCCTACAGATCCGGTATATGCTTGCATGATTATTTTTAACCAGTTCATTAAACTCTTCTTCCTCTTTTATCGGCATTTGACCTCGGATTAACTAGCTTAAAAAAGCATCAATTTCACTAAAATACCATTGAGGCGCATCGTACATGATAAAATGCTTGGAAGATGGCGTTACCTTAACCGTGCAGCTCAGACACTGAGCATATTGTTGTTTGTAGGAAGAGCGGACATAATCACTGGTAAAAGCCGGGTACTGCGCCACTGGTGCGAATGCCGCCATTACGAGAACAGGCACTTTAATTACAGCAATCTGCTGGCGGATATCATCACCCAACATTTCGAACATACTGTATGCCATAGTTTTACGATCTGATGTTGCTCCCCACGTGGCGATCATATCCCATTTTGTTGAATCAGCACACAAAAATTTGGCCGTATTCATCTGATTAGCTTTTAGCGCCTTATTGTCCATTTTTTCAAATCCTTCAAGAGCTGTCCTGGCTGCCCGTTCATCGAAACCATTCTTTGCTCCGGGATTCAGCATCCCCGCATAAAACGGTAGCGCATCAACTATAATAACTTTTTTCAAATGTTCTTTAAGCTCGGTTGCAATGCGCAAAGATAAAAATCCGCCGATTGAGTGACCGACCAACACAACCCTGTCAAGTTTTTTATCCTTGATATAGGCGATGATGGCGTCTTTATAGGCATCAAGATAAGGTGTTTTTAAAATCGGGGCCTGCCCGGCATACCCGGCAAGGGTAAAAACATGACACTGATATTTTTTGCTATACCGCGCAACTGTCTCATCCCATACTTCTCCGCTGCAGGTTAATCCCGGAATGAACAGCATGGGATCACCTTTTCCAGTTACCTTAACCTTAAAAGGAATATTATCCATACTTTTTGCCAGGAAACTGCATCCCATTAAAAAAGCGATTAATGCCATCTGCAAAATTGAAATTTTCTTTTTCATATTTTCTGAATTTACCTGTTAGTAAACAGCCTGCTGAATTTCTTACACCTGGTGAAGAAATATTTTTTCAAAAGCCAGATTAGAAAAGAAGAGCCTGGATATTGAAAACAAAATGGTATTTCCAGCGGTTACCATATTTTAATTAGAAAATTTATCTAAAGGCATAAATAAGCCTTCAACAAATCGACATGACAAAAATATACCCGCTTTCAACTACTCTAAAGTCTTGCACTTTATTTTTCACACTCCTGGTATCACTCTCGGTTACTTCCTGCAAGAAAAAAGGCGGTGGCGATGAACCAAATCCACCAGTACCTCCTACTTCAGCAGATTCTTATTTTCTTAAAGTAGCAACATCCTTCGGTAATACCATGGCAATTGATGAACAGGGTAACCTTTGGGCAACAGGGCAGAACAGCAGTATGGTGCTTGGCGCAGGAAACATAGGAAAACAGACCACTTTTATACGCGTTATGGCCCAGGCAAAAGATGTTTCCATCAAAGATAGCCGTGCTTTGGTGCTAAAAAACGACAACACGGTATGGACCTCTGGCAGTAACGATTTCACAGAGTTGGGTACAGGCAGCGCACCGTTTGATGGACAATTTAAAAAAGTTTTCGATGGTGCTGAGCAGATTGAAGCTGGCACAGAGAACGGCTTTATCATCAAAGCAGACCATAGTCTTTGGGCAGTGGGCTTTAACCACCGCAACTTGTTTGGCACAGCCTACTCAAATGCAAATGTGGTCTCCACTTATACAAAAATCGCAGACAACGTACTTTCTATCTCCGCAGGAATGAACCATATACTAATGTTAAAAACCGACAATAGCCTTTGGGCCTGCGGCCGGAACATAGAAGGCGAGCTCGGTCTCGGAAATTACACTGATCAGGATGGCTTCGTAAAAGTAATGGATGGTGTAAAAGCAGTTAAGGCACTTGAATACCACTCCCTGATTATCAAAACAGACAATAGCCTTTGGGCAGCGGGATCCAATGACTACGGGGAACTAGGATTAGGCAACAACACCAAACAGAACAGCTTCGTAAAAGTGATGGACAATGTGTCGGTAATGGCAGGGGGGCGTTTTTTCTCTCTTGTGATCAAAACCGATAATAGCTTATGGGCATCGGGATACAACAACAACGGCACCTTTGGTATCCAGGGAGCAGATCAGAACAGGTTTATCCATATTACCGATAACGTATCTCACATCAGCGCTGCAGATTACCATACCCTTATGCTCAAAACTGATAAAACCATGTTTGTTTCCGGTCAGAGTTCATTTGGTGAGCTTGGACTTGGATCTAAAAAGAGCGCAGAGGTTTTCACCAAAATAACACTGGGCAAATAATTGTGCATACATTGATAAAACCTCTATCCCATATCAAAATGAAAAATATACTCATCATTGCAGTGCTTTTCCTACTTACCCTGCCAGCCCGTTCTCAGGAAAAGCCGGTACGCAACGGATTGCATGCTTTTACCATTCAGTGGATCAGCTTTAACAAAAACAATCCAGGTAGCGTCAACATCAAACCAATCGGAAAGGATGAATACAGCATTGAAGGCAGCCAGAAGGATGCTCAGACCAACGAGTACGTTACCATAAAAGGGACATTTTTAAACAAGGGACGTACACTAAAATTCAATGGAACAATCATTTCCAAAATAAATTCAAGTAACGGCGGGCAGCCCTGCGAGCTTACCGGACTCTTCATCTTCAAAGCAACAGGCGTTAGAAAATACTGGCGTCTTCAGCAAATGCTCAACTGCGACGGCGAAACCACAGACTACATCGACATTTTCTTTTAAAGAATCTCGAATAGTTTAGCAGAAATTAGATTTGGATTAAACCATCGATTATCTTGCTGTTATGAATTTTGCGATATGGATTTAAATGGATAAATTTTCCCCAATTAATATACATTTTAAAGATGACCATGATGATTGAACATCAATGGTCACTTTTGTCAGAAAGAAAATGCCAAATTCAATAAGGATTTATAGCATGATCTACTTTTATCAAAAAGTATAGGATAAGTCAATTTTTGCCTCGCCGCCGTATGGTGATGAGCTTGCCGTGTTGCTGGACTCTGTAACGACCTTATCATCAACGTAAATCCTGGAAACAACTTTTTTCCCGGAAGATTCGACCATAATTGATCCGAACATTCTGACACGATCTCCCTTTTTGATATCCTTTGCGGTAATCACTGTTGACCATCGGTCAATGCTTGTTAGCAAAGAAAAGGTCGGCTCCATTGTCTTTCCATCTACGGAACTATAAACAAGGGTATTGGGACCTGGGTGCTGTCCTAAAAGGGAATAATTGAAATTACTCTCAGAAATAATTTCAAATGCGACTTTAGCTGTCTCCCTGTTCCCGGGTATTTCATCCGGTTTTTCTTTTTTGCAGGCGGTCAGAATGGACAAGGCCATAAATACCCCTAATATTTGTTTTTTCATATAGATAGATTTCATCAAAAATAACATTAAACCAAATGAGCGGCAATAGCAAGACATACTTTTTTATCTGCACATGATTTCCTACCTACTTACAGACAAGAAAAATCCGTCATTCCGGGAAAATGGCAAAAGAAAGAAACAGATAAGCTTTAGAACCATTTAGTTCCTTCGACCTACCGGTAACAATATTCAATCTCCACATTTGTCTCCAAACTTCTGTGCGCTGTTATGGGTATATTATTAGGTTAATATTCAGTTTTTTGTTTAGAAAACACTGGAGTGCAGTCTATAATTTCTCCTAACGAATAACAATTATCGATACATCCCCCAGCCGAATAAGCGTTTTACAGTATCTCCTTTTCATCAATATACCTTTTATTTTAGGATTGAATAATTCTGACTGGGAACAACATCATTAATAATCAGAAATACGTTATTGATCGTTATTTTATTCGATAGATCAGGGCTGAAGTGAGGTTCCGATTCATATATTCTGGTAAGGGTGAAACCTTCCCTGGGGGATCCTTCTCTTTCGATCCTTACAAATTTTGTGTTCACATATATCGGAACTTCCTTCGAAATTTTGATGGGGACTTTTCCGCGTTCATCTGCAAAGAAGGTCAAATTCAAATTGTGGCATGGGCAGCTCTCAGGACGTGGATCCTTTGCAGTAAATTCCGCTTTCACATAGAAGGGCTTAATCGGCACATCAATCACAAAATCGTTTTTTAGTGTCTTATGATCTGGAAGCGATTTCATCTTGAAAGAAATCGGTACACCAGGCGACTGGGGAGAAAACGAAGTGCCTTTTTTGATGTATGCTGCAAGTTCCTCAAAGGAGAAAATGCTCTTAACCGCCTCCACCCCGTTAGGTCCGATAAAATAGATCCTCATCGTTGATTTACTGATCGTTCCTTTCTCTGATTCGGTGAGATCGTTACCACCCGAGACCAGTCCACCGAGTACCGAAAAAGCTTTGCTATAGGTGCTATTTACCTTTTCGCTATCTTCATCGCTTTCTATTACCAATACGCCGGTTGATCCGTATGTGATAGAACTGATATATGCAGGCCACTGGTTACCAAGGGCGGCGAGGTTCAGGTTATCGTACAGTTCACCCTGTATAGGTACGTCCATATTAAGTGAAAAGTTTTTCTGGGTGAACTTTGCCACCAAGCCCGTAGATTTTGAAATTTTTAAGGCGCCGTTTGTAGAAGTCGATCCGGAACTAAAAAAAAGTGCATTGACCTTTACATTTGAGCCAAAAACAGTCTTGAGCTCATCATAGTAGGTAAATTCCTGGATAGTATAGCTGTATGATGACCGCTGTGGATCCTGCATCCCGTTTGCGAGCAAAAGTCTGCTGTAGAACTCTGAAGTACGGAGCTCGGTAGGGTTATACACGCCTGAGACGGTCTTAAGCGGTAGAGAAATAGAAGCACTTATATTCCTAGACTGGTATTCGCCCAGCCTTTCGGACAGTGGTGCCATTTCAAGTGAAGCTATACTATTTCCTTTGATCAGTGATCCGAGATAGAAATTATCAAGCTGCCCTAGCCACTCGGGCAGCATCGTAAACTCATCGGCATAACCTGTAAAAGTCATCCCTACCTGGCTTCCAGTCCAGAACTCTCCAGGATTGAGGTGGACAGCACTGATGATCTGAGGTCCGTCCCCTCCGAACATGATACCGCCCGAACTGAGTGTTTTCCCTTTCAGCACCTCTCCCAACGACTTGGAACCGCCAAAAGTGGAAACCTTTGCTCCGGCTATCTTGACCATGCCCATTTCTGGGCCTTAAGCGCAATTGCCCCATCCGTATTTGTGGGAATATTATAATCTCTTTTTGAACAGCTGCTTATTATCGCTGCCAAGAAGAATATGCAAAAAATATAAGTTCTCATAGAAAAAAATTAAGGCATGTTGATGCCAAGTTTGAATAATGTATTGTCCTGTAGCCTTCGCATTCTAAAACTTATAGGATAACCCGGGTTTGCGGCAGAGAAATCACCGAGGGAGGTTACATAGGTGATGAATGAATTATAACCATCTATAACCATCGGGCTTCCGGAATTAGGACCTCCAACAAGAAAAAGATATATTGAAGACTGGTCTATGAGGTGCTTTTCGTATTCTGTAAGGGTTTCCGTTGTTTTCTTGAATATCTTATTGGTAACCTTACTGAAAGCCCGGTTTGTTTCTTCCAGGTCGATATCGGTTTCTACGGCGATAATACCCCTTTGCCCATAGGATATGGAATTTACGTACAAAGGGTTTTCGTTGGAAGATACAAGGGCCGCAAAATCGGCATCATTGACCAGTTCGTCCCTTTTGGGCAGTGAAATATCCGCCGTGAAGTTCTCTACCTCAAAACTGGCCACAAAACCAAATCTTTTTTTGACGGTTGTTACCGAATTGACCACACTGGAAGATGATGAGGAAAATAAACCCCTTACATTTACATTGTAACCGAATTCTCTCCGGATCTCATCATAATCATTAAATGGTATGTAGTTATATGCAAATGAGCCGATCTGGTTACCGGCAAAATTATTTTTCCTCAGGATATCCTGTATTGACTGCCAGTAAGAGGACATTCTGGGCACAGCAATGGTGCTACCAACATCTGTTCCGGGAAATGAACAGCTTATCCTTATGGGCAGTTTCTGATAGTTTACCAGAGGGTTGAACTCGGAAAGATCCAACAGCTGCTTACCGGATAAAATGTTGCCTAGGTATACAGCTTCGATATTGTCGTCCATCACGGTAAAACTGGACGATTCGATAGCGAGGTTTGAGGCAGACATTTTAACCTGGCCCCGGGAGGTTAGAGTGCGGGTACCAGTTGATGATATAGGATTCATATAGTCTTTTCTGCAGCCGGTTAAAAAAGCTGCGGACACCATTAAAAGGCAGGAAGTGATATACAACTTCCTGCCTAATCTAATAAGATTAAATTTCACGTTTTATGGTTAAGGACAAGCCGATTAAAATTTTAGATCGATTTTGAAAATGGTCTTGAACAATGTAAAGTTGTTTAGATTTCTCATCCTGAAAGAAATTGGGCCGCCATAACTGTCGCTGCTCACAGAAGCGCCTTCCAGCATTGCGTTTTTGAATGCGTCGTATCCTTCAACTGTCTTCACGTATGCTTTACCAGGACCGAATTTCATATAAATGGTAATCTTCGCCCTGTCCAACAATTCTTTCTGCGCTACCGTCAAACTGGCATCGGATTTCACGACACCGATATTCAAACCAGCTTTAAAAGCCAGATTAAAATCCTCATAAGATGCATCTGTTTCAGCAATAAAGACCCCAGATCTTCCATAAGTAACTGAATTCACATAAACCGGAGCATAGTCGACCATCAGTGCATTTGCGTCAGCTACACTGATGAGTTCCGTTTTTTTCGGCAATGACATATCCACAGTAAAGTTTTCTTGTGTAAACTTGGCGATAATACCTGTTTTTTTCTTGATTTTTGTTCCATCCCCCGAAACCCCGACATTCACGATTGAGCCGATACTGATATTCGCGCCGAAGGTATATTTCAGTTCGTTATAGTCTGTAAACTGGCTTGAGGTGTAAGAAAAACTGTTTATTTGCGGAACATTCCCCTGTCTTGCTACCACTTGGCCTACAAAATCACGGGTATAGTCGAGACCGGGATAGTTAATTGTCCCTCCCACATTTGTTCCTGGTATCGATAGGCTTGCCCTTATCGGAAGTACATCATAGTCCCGTTCTGTAAGTGCGCTGAAGGAGTAGTTATCTGCTATTAACTTACTGTTGAAGATCGCTCCAGGATAAGCATAATCGTAATTTTCGTTGGATACCATGATATCGTCTGATTCAACGGTAACCGTTTTTCCAAGATTGTCTGGCCATGTCGTTTCGCCGATGACCGTACTGCTCAGCTTTTTTGCTGCAATCAGACCCAGGGAATTAACGCTGGAGCTACTCAGATTAACGATAGGGTTTGGAACAGTCTTCTTATCCTGGAAAACACTTAGAAGATCACTGTCTTTATCCTCTGTTGAGGTCCCTTTTTGATCTTTCTTACACGATAAGAGAACCGCTAGGAATAATAATGGCAATAGGTTTGTTTTTTTCATTTTGAATTAAAAATTTATAGTTTTTGAATAGGTAAAATTCTTTAGAAAACGGTCATTAGAGTAGGTACTGTTCACCTCAAAAAACAATGGTATGCCATGATTGCCATACTTAAAAGTTCCGCTGCTGAAGCCGTTAGAAGATTTTGGCAGATTGGTAATCGCTAAAAAAGCTTTTACAGTCTCCAGAACATCACCGGACCTGTCCAGTTTTTCCTGATCGGCCGTTGAGTAGCCTATCAGACAGGTGTGAACTCTGGCAGTTTTAAGTACATCCAGATCAGCCTCAGTTAGAGGTTCGTTATTAGACACCTTAGTAATGACCGTTCTCATTTCCCTCCAATTCAGCTTGGAGCTGATGGTCAGGATGCTGATCTTTCCATAGGTTACCTTATTGATATAGCCCGCCTCATCATTTTTTATTTCCTCGGCGCTAAAGGGTGAGGCGAAGAAAGGTCTGTTGTCCAACATAAATTTCAGTCCAATCGTTTCTTTTAAATTGTAGTAAACTAATCCGTTCTCCACTTTCGAAAGACTTTCATCGTCACTGATCCTTAAAAGCTTTTTGATGTCCGTATTCTCTCCGAAGATCAGTTTCAACTGATTGTAATTTGAAATAGGATAGTGCGTATAACGCGAAAAACCATACATACTGGGTTCGGCCCCTGAGAGATAATCCTTTACCAGATCGTCCATCTCGTTGCGACCGGTTATTCTGATATTACTTCTGTCCCTTGGCAAATTAATGGCAAAGGCATCTGCCCTGATATAGCCTGCGCTATTCTTTGCGAATTTTGTGTACTCCCTAAACAAACCGTTATTTTCCTTGAAAGATTTCCCATCTATAGCTGAGCCTATGTACAGGCTTTTGCCATCATTTTCAAATGGGTAGGAAAATTCTGTCTCGAAACTTTTTCTTAATACAACACCTTTTATGTCACCTTCGCTAAAGGTCGTATCGGTTATATAATAGCCAGATCTAGCGGCCATATCGTTAAAATCAAAATCACTATAATCTTTCTTTATATTAACTGGTGAGGGCAAGACCGGTTGCGATTGTGCAGACTTTTTGCACGCTCCAGTGATGCTCATAAATACGAGATAAAATATGCAGTATCCCAATATTCTTTTTTTGCTATAGCTATTAATTAACATTTTTTTTAATCGTCAAATCTCAAATTAACAATACGATAACGTATCTGTATTTGTACTTTTATTTTTATAAAATATGACATAAAATCATACATTTAAGTAATATTGATATATAATTCAAACCATAAATCTGGTCTTATTTATTTAATGTAATAATGATTTAACTTGACATCATCTAAATCATAAGGATTTGCACATTCTTGAGAATAATGACCTAATCCCAATATTTTTTTTTAAAATTCGCTTAAGTTTCAACTATTGTAAAAAACAAAATTTGTATTACTCTACCTATAAATGAGTAGTTTTATGTGTGCAAATGTAGTTATCAAAACCATCGAGACAAATTTGATGGAGATTTTCGTTACAGATAGTTATATATTCGTTATAGAAAGGATAAATTGAGAAATTTCCTAAAAAAGTGTGTACTGATTCTCATTCCAAACTGTACACCCGTTTTTTACCATCTGGTCTTGATGTTACCTTAAAGACTGACCCAAATATATCCAATCCGGCACAATCTGACTTGGTCATTTTTAAACAGCATTCGTAATTTTGATTCATTGATCTTTACCAGCATTCTTCAGAAGGCAACATTCAGCGCTAAAAAGGATATTTTAGAATTGGATTAACAGAAAATACGCCAACAAAAGATTTACAAGTTTCGATTTTATGGCCTTTAGCGCATCGTTAATTTATCGTTTCCATAAAAAAATGATCCATGTTAGGCTTCAAGAAGGCTTAAAACCGTTTAAAACAAGCCGAATGGCCAATTTGGGGTGAAATAGAGTGAACAATATAGTCTGAAAAAGCTGGCCACGACGAGCGAAAATATGTGGATACTATTACCGAAATCCCCAAGTTATGGAAGAAAATCTACATACTAATTTTGAAGAGCCTTTTCTTTAGCCCGCGTACTGCATTTGGGAACAGATTCGATCTTTTTCCTTTAAATAATCTTAGAATGGTGTAATGTAGTTCTGGAGCAGTCATAAGCTCCTAAGAAATTTCCCGTGGTTGAGTTTTGGCAAAGCGTGACTTTTCAAAACACTCAATCAGCTGATAATCAGCCGATTGAGTGCAATAAGTGGAGAATATCGGATTCGAACCGATCACCTCTTCACTGCCAGCGAAGCGCTCTAGCCAAATGAGCTAATCCCCCAAATTTTGAATATTCTATAACCAAAGCAAGAATGAGCAAAGGATTATCGAAAACAAGCTTTCCCGCTTGTGCAGCAAAAATAGCAAATACTTTGTCGATTGCAAATGATAATTAATCTTTTTACTCAATCTTTTGGTTTAAAAGCAAACATAGCCATTAAACAGATTACCGTAATAGCCGATTGCAGCGGATAGTTGATGAAAAGGAATAGTATAAATGTAGCAATCAACAACATCAACAAAAACATAATGGCCTTATATACAGTATCCATGTAACACATGCCTACCATGGCCAGCAAATAAAAAGGAATAATAACGGCAGCTACAAACATTGCCGAAAATAAATCCCCAATATTAACCGGGTATTAAATATTTTTTAGGTTTAAATTCCAAAGTACTAAACTAAATATAGGCTTTAACCTCTTTTTCGTTCAATAAATCCTGATAGGCCTCTACAAACTGACCAACGTTATAGCCATCCATCAGGGCATGGTTTACATGGATTGAAACTGGCATTATTTTCCTTCCGTTTTCTTCGCGAACTTTACCAAAAGATATTTTCGGACAGCTATCCTGATAGGAATAATTGCGGGCATGTGATAAGGAAGTGAAATTTAACCAGGGCAATGCCGAATAATGAATGACGTTTTCACCTGATGAAGCAGGAATTAATCCCGTAGTTGCCTGTACTTTTTCAATTTCTTTATTGGCTTCGGTTTTAAATTCTTCAAAATCCTCATAAAAATCCATGTAACCAAACCCGAAGGTACCGTTTGGCCGGTTAATGGTGGCCGCAGCATTTACGGTATTGTATTTCCAAACTTCGCCATCTATAATGCGGTAACTAAAAGGTTCTACCTGGTTTACGGCGAGCAGCGATTTGTGAAGGTAAAGCAAAAAGAACGAAACATTGTTTTCTTTTGCTTCTTCGTAGGTTGCAGTACAATCTACCTCTACGGTAACGCCGAAGAAGGGTTCTTCAAAAGCGCTAAAAAATTTAAAATGATCTTTTCTGATCCAGTTGTTTATATCTATTTTTTCTTTCATTCTATTAATTTTGGTAAAACTTCAGCCAGGCTTTCCATCTCATAAAAGTTAGGGTGCTCAATGGTGTGATCGATGCTTTCGTGTACCCAGGTAGTATGATATGGAATATGGACTGCATGGCCACCAATGTTTAGTACAGGCAATACATCCGATTTTAAAGAGTTGCCCAACATTAAAAATTCTTCAGCTTTGCAATCCAGGTGCCTGATCAGTTTTTGGTAATCCTTTTCCTGTTTGTCGCTCATGATCTCGATATGATGGAAATAATGATCGAGCCCCGATTTGGTGAGTTTACGCTGTTGATCGAGAAGATCGCCTTTAGTAGCAACTACCAATCTATATTTTCCGTGTAAAGCTTTCAACACTTCTTCTACCCCATCCAACAATTCTACCGGTTTATTGAGCATTTCTTTCCCCAGTTCGAGTACTTTTTCTACAATAATGGGGTCAATTTTCCCCATCGTAATCCGCATGGCTGTTTCCGTCATGCTCAGCATAAAACCTTTAATGCCATAACCATAAAGCGGTAAATTGGCCATTTCTGTTTTATACAATTCGGCCATAATGCTGTGGCGCGGCACAAAATCTTCCAAAAGATCGGCAAACCGCTCTTCAGTTTCACGGAAATAAGGTTCGTTTACCCAAAGGGTATCATCGGCATCAAAAGCAATTACGGTAATCTTATTTTTCATTGTTATGCTTACTTTAGTGCCACAAAAATACCGCGACCTATCCTTTAAAAAAAGGACATTTGTCTCGACTGATAGAATATGTTACGTACCAATCTTACCTTTTTATCCTTTATCGAACGTTTCTGTGCAGAAAATGATGAAGCAAAAATTACCCTCAAAAGTTTTAAAGCAGGATACCGCTTTATTGAACAGGGTGAAAAAATCAGCAATATTTATGTGATTAAAGACGGGATCAGCAAATGTTTTATTTCTGAGGAAAACGGAAAGGATTTTATCATCGAATTTTTGGGCAAGGGTGAAGTGGTGGGCGAGCTTGAGGCGTTAAAAAAAATGGATTGTTTGTGTAATGTGGCAGCCATTAGTGAGGTTACGGCCTATGTAATTCCTGATCATCTTTTCCATTCACTAATCAGCAAGAGTAGCGAATTTACTACAATCTTACTCCAGGAGCTGTCTACCAGAATTATACAAACCAGTACACGGGCATCCTTCCAGCAGCTATACACCCTGGAATATGCAATTTTAAAATTATTAAAACTTCAGGCCGACGAGCACATTTCCATCTCAAAAGAAGACATGGCTGCCTACCTGGGTATATCCGTAAGAAGCTTTAACAGAAGCTTAAAGCAGGTGATAGATAAAGGTGGTTTCGATACCCCTGAATTCAAGAATATTTTACAGCTTAGCACTATGAAAAAACTGCTGGAACGATTGAAACCATAAAATAGTATTATGGTATAATTATTGCTTAAAAGATATTTGCAATTTATTTGTAACGTTTCGGCATTTTTACCCGTTTAGGTTATAAATTATTTGCAGTACTAAACATGACACACAAATAACCATAATATACAAATGAAAAACCACAACCGCCAATTCTCATTAAGATCACCAAGTTAATCGGTATTAAGAGCGCTATCTATAAAACGAAGGCCTCGCAATACAATGATATCCTTAATTATCATTTAAATAAGGTGCCAGGCTAAAAGCTTGTCCGCCATTTACATTGACTAAAGCTAATCTTAATCTAACATGAGTGCTTATATTAACATTTACACAAACACTTTAACAGACGATCTTATTCCAACCATTTTAAAACGTTTAAACGAACACGAAAATGTTTTGGACCTTAACTCTTCATTTTCATTCAGAAATGCGAACGGCAGCCTGCCTATCATTTTTAAATGGGATAAACCAAGCCTTGAAATATTTAACGAGAACAACTTAAAGCTTAATTTTAATGTATCGCTAAAATCTTTCGATCTTCGAGAATACAAGAAAAAACTTTTTAAAGAGAAAATTATCAAACAGAGCTTTATTCAAAAGTTATTAGGACTTTTTAAAAAGAAAAAAAGAAAAGTTGCCAAACCAGTAAAACTGAGTGCAGAGATTGAATCACAACTTCAAAATTACAACAAAGTTTTTTCTATCAAATACCATCCTGGTGATGTGTTCGAAAATCATTTTGCTACCTTGATCGGTGCCATTATTACCGAGCTGAGCAATGGTGTTTGCCACTTTACCAAAGAAAATACCTGGTACAATGCAAAAAATGTATTAAGAGAATCGTTGGTTAATTTATATACCCTCGAAGAACTTCCAAACCACATTAATAAAAATGCGGTAGCGGTTGCCAGCTAAAAAATTTTAAGCCAATATTGATATCTTCTGAGTTTCAGGGTTATCAATATTGGCTTTTTTATGCCAAATTTTCTTGTTATTTGATACTGAAAAAATGAAATTAATGGAATACATTAGACCATTAATTGCTCGGTATATGAATCAGTTTGAAGAAACAGGTGGGGTTAGAATTGGGGGTTTTAAAGCCACCTGGCCCTTTGGCAAATTAAAGGTAAGTGAATTTAAACTCGAACTCCACGCCTCTATAAAGGGTAAGTTTGTTTTTAAACGTTCTGATATTACCTCTATCCAACCTACTGCATCGATATTTGGCAATGGGATCAGGATCAACCACCGGGTTGAAAAATACAATAAAGACATTGTTTTTACTTTTTCAGGAAACGCTGAGGGGCTAATGGCAAAACTTGTCAATATCGGTTTTCTAAACAGTACGCTTCCAACACCAGTTGATATTGATCAGGAAATCACCATCCAGCAGCAGCAGTCTGGTTTCCCTATAAAAATACCAATTGCCATTGGCATTGTGGTCATCTGGAATTTGCTTATCCTAATGGATTTTACCAATGTTTTTCACACCAAAACTGGAATAGCCATGTTTGGCATTGGTACCGGCATAGCTTTGGCTAGTGTATTTTTACTGTGCATACTTTTGCTGATCTCTGATTTTGTAAGGCGATTGGTAATGAAAAACAGCAACGACATCGCGATTATCAGGCCCTTTTTATTATTTATCTGCTTTATTACATTTATGCTCTTCACACTGGGTTTCCTACCACATTACCTGTAAAACCATTAAACATTTAAGTGCAAAACTTGTTATTCAAGCAATAAACATACAAGTATGCCCGATATCTTAATTATAAACGGAAGTGCCAGGTTGAATGGAAATACCCAAAAATTTATCGGCAAACTCACTGAAGAAATAGCATTTGACCAATTAAATTTACTAGAGCATTATTTTCTCCCTTATAATTATGAGAACCAATATCCGGCAGAAGACAGCTTTGAAACCTTTGCAAAAGAAATACTCTATCATAAACACCTGATTTTTGCCACACCCGTTTATTGGTACGCCATGAGCGGAAGAATGAAAAACCTTTTCGATCGCTTAACAGATTGGGTAACTTTAAACAAAGAAGTAGGCCGGAACCTGAAAGGGAAAACGGTACAATTAATTGCCGTAGGTACAGATGCAAATCTCCCCGATGGATTTACTACGCCATTTTTTATGACGGCCAACTATATGGAAATGGATTATAAAGGCCACGTTTATTTTAATGCAGACGATACACTTAGCGAGGAGAAACTTATAGAAATGAGGAAATCTTTTTTTAGTTTTATATCAACATAAATATCCCTAATAACGCTGATCATAAGTTATATATTAAAAAACGCTATTTAAAGCAAAAACATGAATGTAGAAGACGTTTTTAAGAACAATGAAAAATGGATTGCCGAAAAACTGGCTATCGATCCTGATTATTTTACGGAATTATCGAAAGGACAAAGTCCGGAGTTTTTGTATATCGGATGCTCCGATAGCCGCGTTACGGCAGAAGATTTAATGGGCATACAGCCTGGTCAGGCTTTTGTACACCGCAATGTGGCCAATCTGGTAAACAACGTAGACTTAAACGTAATGACGGTTTTGAACTATGCTGTTCGCCATTTGAAGGTAAACCATATTGTGGTTTGCGGTCACTACAACTGCGGCGGTGTTAAAGCTGCGATGCAACCTGCTGACATGGGTATATTAAATCCCTGGTTAAGGAATATCCGTGATGTTTATCGCATCCATAGAGATGAATTAAATGCAATTGCCGATGAGGGTGCCCGCTATAACCGCCTCGTTGAACTTAACGTTCAGGAACAATGCGTAAACCTGTTAAAAACAGCAGCGGTACAGGAAGCGATTACCGAACGCGGAATTACAGTTCATGGATGGGTTTTCGATATCCATACCGGTAGATTAATTGACCTTAAAATCGATTTTGAAACTATTCTGAAGGATATTAAGGAGATTTATAACCTTTATTAAGTCCAAAGTCATTAATCCCAACTCTTCAGTCCGAATTGCATAAAAAAACCTCGCAGGTTTTTAAAACCTGCGAGGTTTGAATCCTCCGAATCATCGGCTCAGGACTAACTTACCTTCCCATCCAACCGCCATCAACGGTCAATATCGTACCATGTACATAATCGCTGGCTGGTGAAGCCAAAAATAAGGTTGGCCCTTTAAAATCTTCTGGTGTTCCCCATCTTCCGGCAGGGATACGTGATAAAATTGAAGTACTTCTATCCTGATCTTCACGTAAGGCGGAAGTATTATCAGTAGCAATATAACCTGGTGCAATGGCATTTACATTAACGCCTTTTGAAGCCCACTCGTTAGCAAAAGCTTTGGTTAAAGAAGCAATTGCGCCTTTACTGGCAGCATAACCAGGCACAGTAATCCCCCCCTGGAACGAAAGTAAAGATGCAGTGAAAATTACTTTTCCGCTACCACGTGCAACCATATCCCTTCCCACTTCCCTGGTTAAGATAAATGGTGCAGTTTGGTTTACTGCAATTACCTCATCCCAGTATTCATCAGGGTGTTCGGCAATAGGCTTACGTAAAATGGTTCCCGCGTTATTTACCAGTATATCGATAACCGGATGATCGGCTTTTACCTGGGCAGCAAAGGCCAGGGTATTTTCGCGTTTCCCAAAATCGCACTGATAGGCGTAAAATTTTCTGCCTAATGCAGTTACTTCTTTTTCGATGGCGCTTCCCTGCAGTTCGAGGCTGGCGGAAACACCAATAACATCGGCACCTGCTTCGGCCAAAGCTAAAGCCATGGCTTTACCAATGCCTCTTTTACAACCGGTAACTAATGCAGTTTTACCTGCTAAATTAAATATGTTCGACATGATGTTTAAAATTCAGTTTTTAGATCTCTCCATTCCGCTACGCTTCAGTCGAGATGACGGTAAGAAATTATTATTTCAATTCGGTAATGGCGCAATGGTCCATATCACCATAATCAAGATTTTCGCCTGCCATGCCCCAAATGAAGGTATAATTACTTGTACCAGCACCCGAATGGATTGACCAGTTGGGCGAAATTACTGCCTGATCGTTTTGCATCCAGATATGACGGGTTTCTTGCGGCTGCCCCATAAAATGGCAAACACTTTGTCCTTTTGGAACTTCAAAATAGAAATAAGCTTCCATCCTTCTATCGTGCGTATGCGCTGGCATGGTATTCCAAACACTGCCCGATTTTAACTCCGTCATGCCCATCTGCAGCTGACAGGTTGGCAAAACGCTGTTCACCAATAGTTTGTTGATAATCCTGTGGTTAGCAGTTTCAGGTGTTCCAAGTTCTACAATTTCTGCTTCTGCTTTACTCACCTTTTTGTTAGGGTAAGTGTGGTGTGCAGGTGCAGAATTGATGTATAATTTAGCGGCTTCACCAGGGGTAGCAGATTCAAAAAACACTTCTTTTGTACCTTTGCCGATATATAAAGCTTCCTTATAATCCAATTCGTATTTTTCGCCGTCGGCTGTTACTACTGCTTTTCCACCTACATTAATGATACCCAATTCTCTGCGCTCTAAAAAGTAGGTCGCTTTTAAATCGTCAGGGTTTGGTAATGCGATTTTCTGATCAACAGGCATGGCACCGCCAACAATGTATCTATCAAAATGTGATAAGGTTAAGTTTACCTGGTTTGCCTCAAATACGTTTTCGATCAGGAAATTATCCCGCAAAGCAGCGGTATCCATTTGTTTAACTTCTTTAGGGCTTTGAGTGTAACGGCTTTCGAATTTATTCATTGGTTAAAAATTGAGTTTTGAGATTAGGACCTGAACTCATATCACAGATCTTATCCGCAAATATATTTATACGATATTTATTATTGGTATTAATACTCAACTTTATAGTCCTTTTTTATGGTTTCTCCGCTCCATGCTTTTAAACTGGTCCATGGTGCTGGCGAATCTGTCCAGAATTTATTATCGGCAGGCAATCCTAAGGTTAAAAAACCAAGACTGGCCATGTATAAACTTCCTGTAGAGGTATAGGTATCGGCTACTTCCGGCTGGTGACCGTTGAAGCCAAGCACCAGCCATCCTTTATCATCAAAGTTCTGATTTCCATCGTAAAGATTATGCATTACTTTGCTTAATCCACCTCGTACCTGTGCAGGTTTAACATATTCGGGCAGTTTCTCCATTAAAGCGGTTTGCGCCAGGGCCTGAAATGCCGCCGTGCGGTAGGTAATAGAACGTCCATAAGCCGGGTAAGTACCTTCCGGAGAAATAATCCTTTCCAGGTATTCAGAATAGCGCACCATTCTTTTCAACGCCAGATCATAATCGGCCTGTTGTGCTTTTTTCTTATCAACCAATACTTTCAACAGATCAACCAGCATCGGGTGGATTACGTAAGAATTGTAATAATCCATGCTAAATTTCTCGCCATCACTGTACCAGCTATCACCAACATACCATTCTTTCATTTTATTGATCGAAAACTGAACACGGGCAGGATCGTACTGTTCGCCTATGCTCAATAAAAAGCCTTCGGTTAAACCCGAAAACAATAACCAATTGTTATAGGCGCCGCTGCGCGTACGCAAGGATTTAAATTCTTCGATAAATCTTTTTTTCGTAACCTCATCAAGCGGCTCCCACAGTGCTTTTGGTGCACGAAGAAAAGCATGAGCAACATAAGCCGCATCTACAATAGGCTGGCTTTCTGAACGGTAACTGATATAATCAGGGCTTTCGGGATTTACCGAGTTGGCCAGGGCTTTTAAAAGTTCGCTACGCATGGTTTTTCTGAGTTTACCCTCTGCGGTATCATCATCGGGCAAAGCCAGCCATGGTGCTACACCTGCAATGGTACGGCCCAAAGCTTCTAAATAAGTCACTTTAGCGGCATTTAAACCATAACCAGGAGCCTTTTCTAAGGGCATATTCTTTTTTAAGGTTTCATTGGCTAAATTGTGGATTACAGGATAAGCAATCCTGTTAAGCGTTTTCACCCAAAATGCGCGGTCTTCGGCACCGGTTGTGGGTTTCTTTTGTGCATAAGCCAGCTGCGAGAAAATCAGCAGGGCAGAAAAAAATAGTTTATATTTCATCAATTTTGTTCTAATCTATTTTATAATAATTCGATTTCCATTAATATACAATGATGTGGCGATGACAAGCTGCCAAAAGTCGTCATTGCGAGAAGGCTTTTTCAGCCGACGAAGCAATCTTTATAGCAAGAATCACTAGCATGAAAGATTGCTTCGTCGTTCCTCCTCGCAATGACGAATCTTTTTATTTAAACCCTATCGTTTATCAATTCTACAAATACCACTTTTTATACCTTGCCAAAGCCTCTAAATAATAGTAATCCGCATAAATTAGCGGCACGTCAATTTCGCTGTTTAATGGGTAAGCACCTGTGCTGTGCATCAACAAAAAGCCGCCATTTTCACCCAGTTTTGCATGGTAAGCACTGCTAGAAAGTGAATAGATCATGGTTTCGGCAGCAGATTTAAATTCGGCTTTTTCGCTACCCGAAGTATATTGACCAAGCTCTAACAATGCCGAAGCCATCAGCGCACCCGCAGAAGCATCGCGTTTAGCAAAAGGAATTCCTTGTGCATCAAAATCCCAGAAAGGAATTTTATCGGCAGGTAAATTCGGGTGGTTTAAGATGAAATGCGCAATGCCTTTGGCCTGTTTTAAATAGGTTTGATCTTTGGTAAAACGGTACATCATGGTATAGCCATATAAAGCCCAGCCTTGTCCACGCGACCATGCCGAACAGTTTGCTGCACCTTGCCAGGTGGCTTTTCTGATCACTTCACCTGTCTGCGGATTATAATCTACCACATGGAAAGAACTAAAATCGGGGCGAAAATGATTTTTTAAAGCAGTATTAGCATGGATTACCGAAATTTCCTTAAACTTTTTATCCCCTCCGTTATCACTCACCCAGTTCATCATTTCGAGGTTCATCATATTATCAATAATTACAGGGCACTCCCATAATTTGCTTTTATTCCATGACTGGATAGATTTGACAACAGGGCGATAACGTGTAGCCAAAGATTCTGCCGATCGCTCAATCACCGCTTTGTATTCTGCTTTGCCTGTTAGGCGATAGGCATTCCCAAAACTGCAGTACATCATAAAACCCAGATCGTGGTTTCCGGTATAGGTTTGGTTGGGCTCTATTACTTTTAAGGCCGCTTCGGCCTCTTGTTTTATGCTGGCATCTTTGGTCTGCTCGTAGATGTACCACAAACTGCCTGAATAGAAACCACTGCACCACCACTTGATATCGTAATTTACAGGTTTACCGTTTTCGAATGTTTGCGGGGTTTTACCTACCGGAATATTTTTAGCCAATACCCTATACTGATCGGCAGCAAATTTGAATTCATCGTTGATTAGTTGGGCCATCGGCTTCTTTTCGATCTGGCCAAAAGCACTTAGCCCTGTTAGCACGAGTAATGCGGCAATTAAATTGGTTTTTTTCATCATGATTAGTATCTGTATTATTCTTTAATGTTAAAATTTGCCGTGGCACCTGCTTGTGGACCAGTTGGCAGATTACAGTTGATATTTTGGATTTTAGATAGGCCGGGCAACTTTAACGACAGGTTAATGCTGGTATTTTCCTGTGCAGGATCGGCAATGTAAAGTGTAGGATTTTTACTCTTTAAGTTTTTGATGTAAATGGTACAGGGCTGATCAACCGAGAGCAATATTCCATCGGTTGATAAAGTACCTGCTTTATAAAAAACGGCTTGCAGCATATTTAAACCTTTATGATTTACGGCTTGCAGTTCTTCTGTATTTTTTATGATCTGAATAAGTGAGCGGTTGTATTTTTTTAATCCGGCCGCATCAACACCAGGCACTACAATATATTGATAACTGGCATTTTGAGGATTCTGACCATGATTTAACCAGATTTTAAATACATTATGTTTGAGTTCGGTGTTACTTTGAAAATAATTGATACGATGCCAGCTACCAGTTTGAGGCTTATCACTGATTTCTACGTTTCCTCCTTCAGGAAAAATATAACCAATACTATCATGAACAGCCCATTTTTCACCATTTCCTTTTGAAGAAAAAACCTCTCCACGTAACCAGGCCTGGTTAACCGTTGTGGTAATATTTTCTTTTGCATTGCTTACAATCCCTGCTCCCAAACAAACTACCTCCTTATCAAAAAAGAACCATGCTTTTTTTGCCTGAACACTATCGTAATTTAAATCGTAGCAGGATACACCATATATACCATCGCTCACTCCACCTGCAAATTTTGTAGTGCCGGGGATGCCCCACTCCTTCTGGATGGTAGCACCCTTATCATCAGGATAATCTCTATTAGTGGTGCCGGGGATTTTATCCCATTCCCAAACTGGCATCAGGTTGGCATATTCTGATCCGCTACGCTGGATGTTAGTTGCCCCATCAGGAAGAAATTTACCTAATATGTTTTCATTGTTCCCACGTTCGGTGCGGAGCGTTCTTGTTGATGCCGTTTGTACACTAAAAGTATATCCGGGACGGAGGTGCAGGGTATAACCACTTTTCCAGAACTGGGCATGCGATGGCTCAATTTTATAACTTGGGTCCTGTGCTCCTGAAGTACGTTTAATAGAAGCATCCCAATAAGCGGCATTTTCAGGATCGAAGAGTTTTATTTTGCTCACCATCCCGCCCATACCACTGCTTAACGAATCTTTACGGCTGATGCCGCGGCCACGTACATTAAAATCATAGAACGATCCCCTTACCGTTTTCAGAAAGGTATTTTTAAGATAGTTGACCAAAATAGCCAGCTGATCTTTTGGCAAAGCATATTCTGTTCCACGTAAATAAAATGCAGCATTAACCGAATTGCCTGCAAATACCCTCCCATAACTGGCAATTGCCTGTTGTTTGCCATGCTGGTAGTAACTTCCATCTACCTGAACGCCCTCTTTTCCATCAGCAATAGAAATCGGTTCGTAAAGGTATTTCGCTGCTGAATCTAAAGTAGCTTTGTTTTTAGTCAAACAGCCACGGTACAGAAAATGTAGCGCTTCATCAGAAGTATTGGCACCATCGCCAGCCTTCAATTTGCGGATCATTCTGATGATCAATGCTTTTTCCAGTTCGGCAGGAAGCTGTGTTTTGGCATTCCGCATCAGGATTAAAATCTGCCCGATGGCCTGCGGATAAAAAATATCGTTATACCACCAGTTTTTGTTCTTCGGATTTTTATCCAGCCAGTTCTGTAGTGATTTAACAATAGCAGTATGGATTTCGGTATTATTATAAAGCTTATTGGAACCCCGAATGTAAGCTGTTGCCATATTTTTAATCCGATTTAATGGATCATACTGCGCATCATTATAATTGATATCGGTCCAACTTCCATCAGCATTTAAGGATAACAGATCTTTGTTTAGCTTCTTAACCAGTATACCATCATTTACACCCGATTGAAGATCCTGGGTAATGCGTTCCATAATTACCGCATAAGGCTCTTCCTGCGCAACAGCCAAAATCGTGGTAAAACACAAAAGAAACAGGGGTAACAATACCTTCAATTTTATCATTTTTTCTATCTCCTTTGCTTTACTGGATCACTTTAATATTAAATTCTTTGATGCTGGTTTTACTTTCGTTGGGATTAACATTATAAGAAACAAATGTTGCCCTGTATTTGCCCACGGCTCCATATTTATAAGCATAAGCAGTAGTTGCTGATGCGGTGATGTTTTTTACGGTTGCGGTTGAAACATCTGGAGAAACGCGACCAACATATAAAGCTTTGCTTACAATCCAGCTGGTATTTGTTGGGTTTGAGGCTCCTCCTACAATGGTTAATGCAGTTGTTGTGGGCACCCATCTTGCAGTTGCCGGGTTCCAAACATTGCCATATCGTGTCCAATAGGCATTATCGGTTACCAATGAACCCAAATTATAGCTGTAATCAGCTAATACATTATTCACTGTATAATTGGTAATGGTCCAGGTTCTTTGTGTAGAGCCTGTAACGCCCGAATATTTAAAGGCTATAAACAGTGAATCGTTGATGCCGTTTACCAAATCCGATAGATTAACATTGCCGGTATTTACCGCAGTGGCGCTGGTAGCCAAAGGCGTGCGGGCGGTGATGTTTGTCCAGGCGGCGTTTACCACAGTGGCCGAATCCCTCGAAGGGAGTTTATCGGTTGCCAGAACCTGTAAGGTATTGGTTTGTGTGCCAAACTGTGCCGTACTTGTAAATGATAGCGTTGGAATGCCCAAAGCCATTGCCCTATCGCGGTATTCGTATTTATTGCCAACGGTACCTGCCCAAAAAGCAATATTATCTGCATAACCATCAAGCGAAAACTTACAGGTATCGCCGAGTTTAAATACCAAGGTATCACCAATGGTAGAACGGGCATTATTGAGATTGATGCCCGCGGTTGGGGCATCGGTGGTGAGGTCTTTTTTACAGGCCGTAAAACATAAACCTGCAAGCAAACATATATTGAATAGATATTTCATCTTTATTTCTGTTTTGAGGTGAATTAATATCCGGGATTTTGAACCAGGGCCTTATTTAAGTTTAATTCGTAGGTTGGTTTGGGTAAAAACACATGCCTTTGCGTAATCCCTGTGATGCCCGAGTAACCAATGGCATTTCCGGTAGTTGCAGAAACCCCGTTTGCAACCGCATAATTGGCAAAAGCCTGCATATCACCTACAAAATTACCCCAACGGATGAGGTCGGCTTTACGGTAAGCTTCAAAACACAACTCCCGCATGCGTTCGTCTCTGATCGCCAATTGGAAATCAGCTTTGTTTAATCCAGGCGCAAGCAGGTATTCGTTGCCGTTAGTAATGCTTGCGGTAGCGGTAGCAGTTACACCTGTTGCTGGTGCCGCAATGCTTACAGTTGGCGCGCTGGTAAAATATGGGCCGGCAGCGGTTAAATTTCCACGACTGGTTAATTTTACGCCGGTAACTACGCCAGCAGTAGAAACAATGGCAACGGCTGTTGCACCAGAGCCACCACCACCGCTGATGGTAACCAATGGTGGATTAGCTGCACTATAACCCGAACCACCGTTTACCACGGTAATGTTTTTAACAATATTGCCGTACATGGTACCATAACCTCTTTTCCTTACTTGATTAATGGCATCATAAGCAGCTGCAGTTGGTCCGTTTACCTGGTTTTCGGCTTCAGCTTTCATTAACAATACATCCGAATAGCGGATTACCGGCCAGTTGATGTTGTAAGTACCCAGATTTCTCGAAGCTTCCGGAGCATATTCGCGGCGAAATTTCCCGCACATCATTTGCCAGGGATTTGGTTTATCGGTTTTAATCCTTGTAGCGGTTGTGGTATTTACCGTCCAGATGAAATCGGCACAGTTCCAGTCCCTGCGGGTATCCAAAGATGCTTTATTCACCAGTGTACTACCTGGCTCAACTTCATAACTATCAAATAACTTTTTAGTGGTTTGTACCCAGCCAACAGCAGCATAAGATGCAGGATCAAAAGCTCCGTTTACGGTAAGTATTGCCGACTGGATACCTACGAAATTTCCTATATCATTACCTGTTTTATTGGTTACACCAGCGGCAGCACCGGCAGAGCCCCATTCTAAAATATCTTCTTTAACATCGTACTTATCCTGACATAAATTGATAAAAACTTGTTTGTAATCGGGATTTAAGGCATGAAGCCCAGAATTGATCACTTTATTTGCATATACAATCACATCCGCATATTTAGTGGCATCGTTGGTGGGATAACCTGCCCAATACAGGTACACACGGGCCAGCATAGCCTGTACTGCGGTAATGGTCACCTGATCATTGTAGCCAAGGCTAGCAGCCGTTCTGCCCTGCAATAAGGTTTCGGCTTCTTTTAAATCGGCAACAATCTGCCCATACACTGCCGCTTGAGATGAGGCTGCAATATTGGTTTCGGCAATACCCGGGCTGTGCAGAATAAGTGGCACCTCGCCAAAATTGGTGGTGAGGATAAAGTAATTATATGCCCTTAAAAATAAAGCCTGACCTTTGATATAACCACGTTGTTTTTCATCCATTGTGGGTTTGTTGATGTTATCGATCAGCACATTTGCATTGTTGATGCCCAGATAAGGCCAGCGCCAAACATCGGCAACATAAGCATGACCGGCATCGTACGAATAATACAATCCGCGGGCCTCGCCATTTACCGGTCTGTTCGGTAACATTTCGTCGGTTGCACTCACAAAATTAAAATTCAGCACCTGCCCGTACATCCGTTCGTACATCATGTTGCTGTAAATGCCGTTAAGCGCTACCTGCAACTGGTCGGCCGTTTCGTAATAATTAGATGGGCTATAAAAATCGGTTGGTTCGGTATCTAAGAATTTCTTGCATGATGATAAACCCATCACAAATAAAAAAGCAAGGATATATTTATTTTTCATTGTCTTATCTTTTAATGGTGATTAAAATGTTGCGTTTAAACCAAAGGTTACCGTAAACGATTGCGGATAGGTTCCATAATCAAATCCTGGGGTAAGATTACTTGGCCTTGATGAAGCCTCGGGATCCAGCCCCGAATAACCGGTAATGGTTAGCAGGTTTTGGGCCGATGCATTTAATCGCAGTTTCGACAGGCCGATACTTTTAAGGATTTTGTTCGAGAAGTTATAACCAAGCTGAACGGTTTTTAACCTTAGGTATGATCCATCTTCTACCACACGCGATGAATAATTTGCCGCAGCCACTCCGCCTGCCCTAAAAAGATCGTTGTTCTGATTAGTCGGCGTCCAACGGTTTTCGAAAGAAGCATATTGATTTAGGTTTGGGTTGGTTACAATACCACCTTCAAAAACATAACGGTTGGCATTGATAATATTATTGCCATACGACCATTGAAGGAAAACCCCTAAATCCCAGTTTTTATAGCTAAAATTATTGCTAAACCCACCAGTGTGGATAGGTAAACCACGACCTATAATGGTATAATCGTTATTATTTACAACCAAATCGCCGTTTAAATCTTTGTATTTGATATCGCCTGGCTGAATTGATGCCCTTGTTGAGCCGTTTGTAGTAATGTTTGGTTTTAGCAGAAATGAACCATTGGGCATTTTATCAAAATCAGCATATTGATAAACCCCGTCGAAAATCAATCCATACATTTCGCCCACAGAACGGCCTTTTACGGAGATATATGGAGATAAACTGGTGTAGGTGGTATTAAAAAATGTTCCGGAGCCGGCTAAAAGTGAATTCTGTCCTTCGGTTAACTCCAAAATCTTGTTTTTGTTAAAACTGATGTTGAAATTACTCGTCCAGCGGAAGTTTTTGGTTTGGATATTGGTACTGTTCAACGTGATTTCCAGACCGCGGTTTTCTAAACTTCCGATGTTTTTAAAACCTGTTCCACTCTGTACACCACTTGCATAAGGCAGTTGAGCGTTCAGAAGCAGATCATTTGTAACCCTTTTATAAATATCAGCAGTTAAACCCAAGCGGTTTTTAAAAAAACTCAGGTCTAAACCTATATTGGTCTGTGTATTGGTTTCCCATTGTAAATCGTAGTTGCCTGCAGCTGTAATTACCGAGCCGATGGCTACAGGTTTGCCGTTAAACGAATACCAGTACTGCGTGTTCCCCAGGTTTAACTGTGGCAGATAGGCAAAATCGCCCACCCTGTTATTTCCCGATTCGCCATAACCGATACGTATTTTTCCATCAGATAACCAGCTGGCATCTTTCAGGAAGCTTTCCTGACTGAACCTCCATCCTGCCGATGCAGAAGGAAAATAACCCCAGCGTTTACCGGGTGCAAATTTCGACGATCCATCTGCCCTGAAACTGGCCGTTAAAAGGTATTTTCCTTTGAAATCATAATTCAGCCTGCCCAGGAAAGATTGCAGCGTCCAAACCGAACTCCGCGAATTGACAACTGTGTTTGCTGCCGGCACCAAATCCAATGCATCGATACCCAAGCTTTCGTTGGTAATCTGCGAAGCATATATCGAGCGGTAGGAACTTTTGCTGCGCTGTGCAGAATAGCCCACCAAAACGGTTAAATTATGATCTTTATTAAAAGTATTTTTATAGGTTAGGGTATTATCATTTAACCAATTGAAAGCCGGACTGGTGGCATAAGTTCCGTTTGGACCGGATGAGTTCCACTTACTGCCTGATTGGGTTAAAGAGTTATTAAAAATATTGGTTTCGGTATTGGCATTGGTAATCCCTGCAGCCACCCTTAATTTTAGTTTAGGTGTAAAAGCATATTCGGCATAACCATTGGCTACCATAGTAGTGGCTTTATAAACCGTTTTTTGGTTTTCTAAGCTGATCAGCGGGTTTACGCGGTAATCCTGGTTATTTGCAAGTTCGTTTGTTGGATCATAAAACGAATCGATCAGATTAGTACCCTGATCCCTTCCCGAAAGCGCTGCAGCCGGACGATAGCCCCAAACCGAATATAATAGCACCGAAGAAGCATAAAAATTGGTGGCCGAAATCGGTGTACCAAAAGTTTCGCTGTAGGCATAGTTTACGTTCACGCCAGCCTTTAATTTATCGGTTACATTCTGATCAAGCACAAAACGACCCTGATAACGTTTAAACCCGCTAAACTTTACAATCCCCTTCTGATCGTTATAATTACCCGAGATGGAATAAGTTGTTTTATCATTTCCTCCCCTCAGGGAAATATCGTGGTTCTGGTTCTGTCCGTTCTGGAAAATGTAATCCTGCATATCCAGGCTCTGTACATTTTGATAATCATTTATCCTTACTCCGTTTTTAAGGTAAACAGAATCTGCAAAAACAGAGTTGAGTTCTTTAACATACTTTACAAACTCAAAAGCATTCATCACCGGGATTTTATCGGGCGATTTCTGCGTACCGTAGTAGGCATTATAGCTCAACTGAGGTTTGCCGGCCTTACCTCTTTTGGTGGTGATCAATACCACACCGTTCGATCCGCGTGCACCATAAATGGCCGTAGCCGATGCATCTTTTAATACATCGATGGTTTCGATATCCGATGGGTTGATCGAATTGGCATTGGCATCTTCAGAGGGAAAACCATCAATTACATAAAGTGGCGAGTTATCCTGCGAAATTGATCCTGCACCACGAATGACGATATTGGCAGTTGCTCCCGGCTGTCCGTCGTTGGTAGATACCTGCACACCTGCTACGCGTCCGGCCAGCGCCTGATCGAACGATTTTACCGGGGCCTGTTCCAAATCTTTCATATTTACAGAACCCACCGCACCGGTAAGATCAGCTCTTTTGGTTGTACCATAGCCTACTACCACTACATCGCTCAGGCCGGTTATCGACGATTTTAAAGAAACATTTATGGTTGTTCTGGTGCCAACCGTAACCGATTGCGCGGCATAACCAACATAATTAAATATTAGTTGATCGGTAGCCAGTGCCTGGATTTTAAACCTTCCATCGGCATCAGTTTGTGTGGTGGTTTTAGTTCCTTTTACAGTAACTGATACACCGGGTACCGTTTGTTTACTTTCGTCGGTAACTACCCCGATAATGGTTTTACTCTGTGCAAAAACATTAATATTGCACAGGAGCAGAATGGTGAGTAATAATAAGAGTTTAGCGAAAAGAAAGATATGCTGCTTCATATCCATTCTCCACGGGATGTAGAGTTTACTCATAGTTGTTGGTTTTTTGGTTATTGCTTGTTAGTTGATCGGCTTTGCTTTTTTACAGCGCCATCTAAGAACAAACTTATAGCATAAGTCTTTTTCAGAGGGGGAAATTTCTAAATATTTAGGGTGAATTTTCTAAATATTTGGCAAAAATGCTTTTAAACCATACTTTTAAGCAGCCAAAACAACCATAACCAATTATCCCATGTTGATCAGATTCCTAAAATATTTGCTTTGTGCAAGCCTGTTTTTAGGGTATCTGTTACCAGCAAAATCTCAACAGCCAATACAATTTGATCATTTAGGTGTAGAGAAGGGGTTATCGCAAACTTCTGTACTGGCCATTACACAGGATAAAAATGGTTTTATGTGGTTTGGTACCCGTTATGGCTTAAACCGCTATGATGGTTACAACATAAAGGTTTATCAATCTTCAGCAGCCGATCCGCTTTCCATTTCAAATAATTACGTTGTCAGCCTTTTTTCCGATTCGCACAAAAATTTATGGGTTGGTACCAATACAGGCGTAAATAGATATCATGAAAAAACAGATGATTTTGAACGCATTACGTCCAAACCAAATGGATTAAGCAATAATATGGTCAACTGTATTACAGAAGATAAAAGTGGAAATATATGGATCGGCACATTAAATGGATTAAATCTTTTGGTTAACGGAGATCCCTCCAAAATAAAAGTTTTCTTTAACAACAAACTTAAAGATGGAATATACCATAACGTCAGGACGGTAAAGCAGGACCATAAAGGCAATATCTGGGTAGGAAGCTCAAACGGCTTATTAAAAATGACCCTAAAAAACGGTATTTATCAGACTGAAATATTTAAAAATGAAGGCAGAGCGGGAAATATCAGCGAGAATTATATCACCGGGATTATTGAAGACCAGCAACAGAAATTATGGATCAGCACACAGGATAACGGACTGAACCTTTTTAATCCTTCGAGTAAAACTTTCAAGATTTTTAGCCACTCCGAACAGAAAAACACGTTAGTAAACAACACCATCAGAACGATGGTTTTAGACGATGCCGGCAAGTTATGGATAGGTACCCTGGATGGCATCAGTGTGATGGATACCCAGTATTTTACCTTTACCAACCTGCAATACGATCCCAGCGACAAAAAAAGTTTGAGCCAGAATTCTGTCCACCGCTTGTATAAAGATCAGAATGGTTCTATCTGGGCCGGTACTTATTTTGGTGGGGTAAATATCAATTATCCTTATACCACTGCATTCAATATTTACAGCACCAACAAAAATAATTTTAGTATAAGTAACAATGCGATAAGCACTTTTGCTGAAGATGGCCATCAAAATCTATGGATCGGCACTGAAGGAGGTGGGCTGAACTATTTTAACCGGCTGACCAATAAATTCACTGTTTTTAAAAATGACGGGCGCAGCAATTCCATCAAATCCAACCTGATCAAAAAAATTATACTCGATAAAACGGGTAAACTATGGATCGGTACACATTCGGGCGGACTTAACTTTTACGATAGTAAAAAAGGCAGTTTCGGCAGTTTTGATTTTAGTGCAAAACAAGAAGATGTGCCCGATGAGGTTACCGCAGTGGCCGAAGATCGGGACGGCAGGTTATACGCAGCTACCCAACGCAATGGTATTAAAATTTCAAATCCCGAAAAAACAAAATTTTATAATTTTAATCTGCCGGCCCGTTTCCCTGAAGCCGGAAAGGTTAAAAGCATGTTGGTAACCGATCGCGTTTATTTCGGTACCACCAACGGGCTTTGCATCTACAACATCGATAAAAAAGAGTTTTACACCTTAAAAGATCCCAAAACAAAAAAGGTTTTAGAATATTATGTAAACGGCATTGCCGAAACCCGGAATAAAGAAATTTACATCTGTACGAACAACCAGGGACTGATTCGTTACGACCAGAAAGCAAATAAAATCATTACTTATACGGTAAAAAATGGCCTGCCGAACGATAATGTACTGGGTATTTTAGAAGATGAAAAGGACAACCTCTGGATAAGTACAGCCAATGGTTTATCGATGTTTAATCGGAAAAACAAAACCTTTAAAAATTATACCGTGGCTGATGGTTTGCCAGGTAATGAATTTAACGCCAATGCCTTTTTTAAAAATACCAATGGGGAAATGTTTTTTGGCGGTTATAATGGATTTATCAGCTTTTACCCTGACCGGATCCAAACCAATAACAAAGCGGCGTCATTGGTGATCACCGGTTTAAAAGTAGATAATCAAGCGGTAAAAATTAATGCTGAAGATGGTTTGCTCGATCAAAATATCAGTTTAAAAGATAAACTGGTATTTGCAAGTGATCAGAATACCTTCAGCTTAAGTTTTGCACTACTGAACTTTATCAAACCCGAAAAAAACCACTATGCCTATAAGTTAGAAGGTTTCGAAAAAAGCTGGAATGAAATAAGTATCCCAACTGCTTCTTACACCAATCTGCCGCCTGGTAGTTATACTTTTATGGTTAAGGGCCTTAATAATGACGGCGTTTCGAGTGCCAATATCCGTATGATCAGCATTATCGTTAAACCGCCGTTTTATAGAAGCTGGTGGGCATACTTGATTTATTTTTGTGTTTTGACAGCAATAGCCGTTGTATTCGTCCGCTATCTATTGATCAGGGCGGTATTAAAAAAAGAAAAAGAGATTAATGAGCATAAACTTGAATTCTTCACCAATATTTCTCACGAAATCCGTACCCCTTTAACACTGATTGTTGGTCCGCTGGATAAACTGATCGAAAATTCAAAAGATGATCCCGCGCTGAACAGAGACTTACAGCCTATTAAAAATAATGCCGATCGGTTAATGAACCTTGTTACCGAATTGCTTGATTTTAGAAAAGCCGAAAGTGGCAAAATGACTTTACATGTTAGTCCGGGTGATATTGTAAAATTCTGCAGAGAGATATTTCTGGTCTTTCAGAACATGGCGATTTCCAAACATATTGATTATGTGTTCGAAACTGAGCAACCCGAAATTAAACTTTACTTTGACAAAGTTCAGATGGAAAAGGTATTGTTTAATTTGTTATCCAATGCTTTCAAGTTTACCCCTAATCACGGAAAAATAAGTTTAAAAATCAACGCAGAAAATCAAATAGTGAACATCCAGATCAGCGATAATGGAAAAGGGATTCCTTTAGAAAGCCAGGCCAACCTGTTTACCAATTTTTACCGGGCCAATGCAAACTCAACAATCGGTACAGGTTTAGGATTATCGCTATCGAAAAGTATTGTCGAACTGCACCGTGGTGAAATTGCTTTCAGAAGTACACCACAAAACGCAGGAATATTTGGCAAAACCTGCTTTACGGTCAGCCTTAAAACCGGAAAAGCTCATTTCAATCCCTCAGATTTAATCTCCGATTATGTTTATTACGACGACGCAGTCAATTATAATATTCGCCCTCCAGCAGTAGCCTCCCCCTCAACTGAAGAACCCCTACAGCCCTTACAAACAAAAAACGAGAAAAAAAGCATTTTACTGGTGGAAGATAATGAAGATGTGAGGGCCTTTATTAAAAATGCCTTGATAGATCAATACAGTATCTATGAAAGTGAAAATGGCGCAACCGGTTTAAACTGTGCATTGGAACTTATTCCCGACCTTGTTATCAGTGATGTGATGATGCCGGTAATGGATGGACTCGAATTGTGCCGAAAATTGAAAACAGATGAGAGCACCAGTCATATTCCGGTTGTGTTATTAACCGCCCGATCTGCCTATGTTCACCAGATTAATGGTTTCGAAAATGGTGCAGATGCTTATATCATGAAACCTTTTAACCTAAAAATACTCGAACTGAACATTCAGAACTTGTTAACTGCACGCGAGACCATTAAACAAAAATTCGCGCAGGTAATAACGCTCGAACCGAAAAACCTGGTGATTAACACCACCGAGCAAAACTTTCTGAACAAAATTATCCAAGTAATTGAGGAACGTATTGCTGATCCTGATTTTGATGTACCTACCTTATCGGCAGAAATTGGGATGAGCCAGCCTGTGCTTTATAAAAAGATAAGAGCATTAACGGATCTCTCTGTAAACGATTTCATTAAATCGTTAAGGATAAAACGGGCTGCACAGCTGCTTAAACAGGAAAAGGGTAATATTGCCGAAATTGCTTATGCGGTAGGTTTTAGTGATAGAAAATATTTTAGTTCAGAGTTTAAAAAGCACTTTGGCAAAACACCGAGTGAATTTATACAGGACCAAAATTGCTAATATATCTCAGGTTTCTATCATAAAGAGCATTTTGTGTATAAGCTTATTGTGCCAAAAGATCAACTCAAAATTAATCCGTCACTCTTATACAATTCACTTGTTGATGACTATATCTTTTTCGATAAAAAACATCAAGTGGCTTTATATCATTACAGGAAAAATTAGAAGGATTATTATTTAATGATGGGTTAATCGGTTAATTGTTGAAATTGGTTAATTGTAAACAGCAAAGCGGTTAATCTGCGTGTATGGAACTGGAATTGAAAATTGCCAACTTAAAGCTATTCTATACAAAGAAGCCAGGTTTTAAAAACCTGGCTTCTTTGATTAAGATTAATACCCCGGATTTTGGTACATTTTAACCGGATCCAATTTCACCTCATCAAAAGGAATCGGAAAATACCTGTCTTTGGTGGTTACGTTAGCAAGTTTAGCAATACCATAGGCAGATTGCGGTTTAGCCTTTAAATAGGTAACCAGTTCTGCAGCGGTAAAATTTCTAATCAGATCAAACCATCTTTGGTGTTCGAAAGCAAATTCTACCCTGCGTTCGTGTAAAATAGCGAGTTTTAATGTCGGAAATTTAGCAGTATAAGTGGCATCGGTTTTGGCAACAGCATAAACCGACATGCCTGCTCTTGTTCTTACCATATCCAAATATTGAATGGCTACGGCATCATTGCCCTGCAACATATTAACTTCTGCCAGCATCAAAATTACATCGGCATAGCGCATAAGTATCCAATCGTTGCCTCCATAACCTGCATTGGTTGCCCCTTGACTCGCGTCGCGGAATTTGGTAATAAACCAGTCCTTAACAATCTGATCATTCGCGAATTTAACCGAGAAATCCTTTCTTAAATCGCTTGCTTCATACTCATTGATCAAATCAAGTTTTACATTACCACCAATCCCCGTGGAAGGTTTAAGCGAGTTGATGGTTTCGCCTTTGGCCTGGTTGTTTGCCGCAATGCTCGAGCTAAAACTGATATCGCCCTGCTTGTTAGAAATCTGAAAAATTAATTCTTTGCAAGTAGTTTTCTTGGTAACATCAAATACATCCACATAGGGTATTTCTGTTAAGTTGCCAAATGTTTTCATATTGTAAGCTGCCATCAGATAAGTATTCGCATTGCTTAGGTTTTCGGTTTTATTTGCCGATAATGTAGCCGCCATTGTTAAATAAACCTTACCCAAATACGCATTTATTGCCGCTTTCGAAGTTCTACCCACGTTCGCGCCAGTTTGAAAATTTGGCAACGTACTGTTAAGCCCTTCCTTTAAATCGGTTACAATCTGGTTGTATACATCCGCTTCAGGAACGCGAAAAGTATTTTCTTTTACCTCGTCGGCTGTGCTAAGCTGTTTAGTTACTACGGGTACTGGGCCCCATTTCCTAACCAGTTCGAAATACATAATCGCCCTGATAAACTTGGCCTCTGCCTTATAATTCTCTTTGGTAGCCGCATTAGCAAAAGATACTTTATCAATGTTTGTCAATACAACATTAGTTCTACCAATGGCCTCATAAAGTGCTAACCAATGACTTTTTAAATAAGAGTTGCTTGGCAGGAGCGAAAAATCATTAAACTGAAATGGTTCACCAGCATTGCTCTGGTTATCATTTCTACCCGCATCATCCGAGCGCTCATCGGTAAACAGGCCGCTGTTTTCGCCAAGGGTATTGCTGCTTCTAAGCGATTGGTAAACCCCATTAACAGCCAGCAGTACATCATTTTCTGTTTTGAAATAATTCTCTACAGCAATGGCATTGGGGTTACTTTGATTTAAAAAATCTTTTTTACAGGCACCCAAACTTAAAATGGTGCTTAGGGCCAATACTTTATAAATATGTTTTTTCATTTCTTTAGTTCTAAAAAGTCAATTTGATACCAAGGTTATAGGTTCTTGCTAATGGGTAGTTTCCATAATCAACACCAGGGGCAAGGTTATTACCTGCGCTATAATCTACCTCAGGGTTATAACCTTTATAATTGGTAATGGTGAAGGCATTATCTACACTCGCATAAACACGGATATTGCTCACCTTAAGCGTATTGGCCAGTTGCTTTGGAAAACTGTAACCTAAAGTAATGTTGGTACACCTGAAGTAAGATCCATCCTGTATATAGAAAGACGATAAACGTGTACTGTTACTTTGCGTACCCGCACGCGATGCACGGTAATTTAAACCACTGCCCGGATTAGATTCATTTCTGTAACGGTCAGCAACCTCTGCATATTGGTTTCCAGAGCCTTCAAAGTTGTACAGGTAATAATCCTGTCCATCTAAAACCTGGTTCCCGTACGATCCGTTGAACGATGCTCTTAAATCGAAAGTTTTGTAAGAGGTATTTAGGGCGAAACCATAAGTAAATTTCGCATATGGTGTGCCGATTACAGTTTTATCCGCATCGTTAACAATGCCGTTTCCATCGGTATCCTGAAAATACAGATCGCCGATTTTCGCCGGGTTGGTAGAAGAAGCTGATGGGGCAACTTTGCCTAAATTATCGGCCGTAATCCGTCCCAAAACCTTAAATCCATAAAACATACCAATTGGCTGGCCCTCTTGCGTAACATGTGTAATGTACGAGCGTTCTGCACCGGCCGTAAATATTGTACTGTTACCGCCAAGGTCTAAAACCTTATTCCGGTTTGCCGCGATGTTTCCGCTTAAGCCCAAAGTAAAGTCTCCATTTTGGATAATTTTGCCATCAATCTGCAAATCGAAGCCCTTATTACGCACCTTACTATCAGTAAGATTAGTTAAAATTGTTGAACTGCCAGCAATTGCCGAAAGCGGTTTGTTAAACAACAAGTTGAAAGAGTAACTTAAGTAGTAATTCGCCATGATGGATACACGGTTTTTGAACAGACTGATATCCGTACCGAAGTTAAACTGGGAAGTAGATTCCCATCCTAATCTTCTATCCTGAATACTACTTGGCCAAATGGCGGTAGAAATCGCACTACCGAAAACTGCACCACCTGGTGCGTTTAGCTCTTGCTGTGTACGGTAATCTGGGATATTGTTATTTCCGCTTAAGCCCCAGCTGGCCCTTAGTTTAACCCTAGATTGTTCACCTAAAAAGTTATTGTAAAAACTTTCATCAGATAAATTCCAGCCCGCGGCTATCGAAGGGAAGTTACCATACTTGTTTAACGGACCAAACCTGGATGAACCATCGCGACGGAAGGAACCGGTTAAAAAGTATTTGCCGGCATAATTATAACTGAAACGGCCAAAGTAAGAAAGTAAAGTGGTTACTGTTTTACCAGTTCTGTTACGGTCTAATGTAAAAAAACCTGCATCCGCTCCTTTATCTGTAATTTCACCAATGTAATCATTTTGAAATCCGCTTGCCGCTACCCTAATCTGATCGCTGGATGTTTTCTGAGCAGAATAACCGCCTAAAACATCTATGCTATGTTTACCGAATGTTTTATTGTAATTTAAAGTAAACTCTGCCAGTTGATCTACCTGACTAAGGGTTTGTGCTATGGCATTTGCGGCCCTAATCGATTCGGGCGAGTAAGGTGGGGTATTGCCACTACTTAAGCTGGTAGGCAAATAATAATCGTATTTTTCGTTGTATGTTTGTGTTCCTAAGTTAGCCTTAAAATTAAGTCCCTCTAAAATTTTGTAAGTAGCATTAGCATTATAACTACTTCTATTGCTTTTTCTGGTAATCTTTAACTGCTCAACTGTAGCCAAAGGGTTTTCGGGGTTCTGGATACCGTATTGAGAAGACAAAGCACCCATACCAAACTGAACAGGGTTGCCGTTGGCATCTCTTGCAGGCAGATAAGGCAAATAAATTAATGCAGACATCATCGGACTTAAATTATAACGACCTTCCTGTACCTCTCTGTTATCGTTATTTGTATAAGCAATATTTGCGCCTACACGTAAGCGCTCGCTCACTTTGCCCTCAATATTGCCTCTAAAGTTGGTTACTTTTTGATTAGTGTTGGTAACAATACCGTCGTTATTCTGATAACCACCACTTAAAAAGTATTTAACATCTTTGGTACCGCCCGAAAATGAAAGGTTATGGCGCTGAAAAGCAGCATTGCGGTAAAGCTCGTCCTGCCAATCGGTATTATAGGTTGCCGGAATGGCCTGTTGAGTGCTAAAATTATAAAGATCCGCTGGAATACTTACGCTGCTTCCGTTACCTACATTGGCAATACGGGTAGTGTTGTTATCGCTAAACATGGCATCATTCCAGGTTTTACCCGAGTTTACCCATAAATCTTTATAAGCATTGTTTCTTCCATCAATTAGCAATTGGATAAACTGGTTGGCATCCAATAGTTTCACTTTTTTAGCCAACTGAGAAACACCACCCTGAACATCGTATTCAAACTTTCCCTTTCCGTCAGTACCTCTTTTGGTGGTAATTAACACTACCCCACCCGATGCTCTGGAACCATAAATGGCTGCAGAGGCTGCATCCTTTAAAATGTCGATGGTTTCAATATCCTCAGGGTTGATAGATACATTATTTCCGGCCGGATAACCATCAATTACATATAATGGATCGGAACTGGCATTAATAGAACCGATACCCCTCACCCTGATTTTAGTGCCCGAATAGGGTGCACCACTGGTTTGCGATACCTGTACCCCGGCAACCTTACCCACTAAAGCCTGACCAACAGTAGGTGAAGTTAAGTTCATTTCGCTGGCCTTAACGCTGCTGATGGCACCTGTTACATCAGATTTCCTGATTTTCTGGTACCCGATAGCCACCACTTCATTTAAAGTATTGCTGCTTTCTTTTAAAATGATATTAATATTTTGGCGGCCATTAACCACCACTTCCTGGTTATCGTAACCGATGTATGAAAATACCAGCACAGCGCCTTCATCAACATTGATTAAATATTTACCATTTATATCGGTAACCGTTGTTTTTTTTGTCTTTTTTTCAAATACACTTACGCCTGGTAAAGGTTGGTTGTTTTGGTCGGTAACCGTTCCGCTCACTGAAGCAAATGTTTTACGGTGTAAGCCTGGTGCAAACATACCGTGGTTTACTGCTAGTGCGTCTGAATTACAGATGGCCAGTAACCCTAAAGGCAAAAGCAATTTCCGGCAGGTATTTTTTATACCGGCGGTTAAAAAAAATGATGTCATCTTTTTGTTCTTAGTAATGATTTTGAAATATAATTGGGTTTTGTGTTTTTAAGTAGAAGCGTAGATTTTAAATTTACATAGGCTTATCCTTTTAAGTTAACAGGTTAATTTATGGAGCGTTCTACAGCGGCAAAAGTATAAGTGTAATTTTAACACTATGTATCCATTACGTTAACTCTATATACCGATTTTCAGCAGGTACTTTAAATTAATATTAAGTATGATCAGCCTAATACTAAATCGATTTAATAACTTAAAAATGTAACAGCTTGTTAATCTTTCTTTAACGGCTGGCATTTAAATTTGTAATCAAAATTTTCCGATGAAATCCTTTTATACTTTCCTCTTACTCTGTCTTTTTTGCAAAGGCTTATCAGCACAGGATCTACCTCGTCAATCTTACCCTTTAATCAGGACCAGAAACGAAGTACAATACAAAAATTATTACCTGCTCACCTTATTTCAGCAACTGCCCGACCTGCGCAAAATGCTATCGGCTGACACCGCATTACGGCATATACAGAAATCAAAAACTGTACAGCTAAATGAGGCTTTAAAAAATTGCAAGGCCGAAATACAATGTTATGCTAAAGCTTTAAAATTTTCTTTTTTAGAAATTGAACATATTAGTGCCCGGTTGGCAACTATTTACGCTGAAGATAATGCTTTAGGAAAACTGGTGAGGGAGCACTTGATTCCTTCTGGCTGCTACAGCCTATACGGTAAGGAATCAAATAAAAACCTTTTAATCAAAGCCTGGGAACAGGATATCAATGCCATTAATTACGCCATTGGGGTATATGTTGAGGGGAATAAACCCAATTATCCTAAAATCGATTCTATAAGCTTCAGTTTGAAGGATAAAGAATATGCAGAACTCACCGCAGCCAATGCCAGTTTAACACTTCAAAATAAGGACAACCTGTTTTTTGAACCGGCCATGCAGTTTGCCTTAACGGCTTTAGAACTGAACGAAAGAAACGATGCGGCCGATTATGAACCGATGTTAAAAGGTGTAAATCTTAGAGCTTTTAACCAGATCAAAAAAACAGATTGGAAAAAATATCCTTACAGTGTGATTTTAGTTCCTGGTGCGGGACCTGAGGAAAAAGAGGTTGCGCTAAGCGCCGGTGGTATGATCCGTTGCCGTTTAGCCGCTTTGCAGTACCAGAAAGGTGCGGCACCGTTCATCGTGGTTTCAGGCGGACGGGTACATCCCTATAAAACCAAGTTTAGTGAAGCTTATGAAATGAAGAAATTTTTAATGGAGACGCTCCGGATACCCGAAAGTGCCATTATCATGGAGCCGCATGCCCGCCACACCACCACCAACCTGCGCAATTGCGCAAGGCTGATTTTCAGATACGGTATGCCGGTAGATAAAGCTGGGATGGTTTGTACCGTAAAATCTCAGAGCTATTACATCACCGATATCCTGCCAGAGCGCTGTAAAAAAGAACTGGGCTATTATCCTTACAAAAACGGAAAACGTCTGAGTGAAACCGAATCAGAATTTTACCTGAATACCGCTTCCTTACAGATAGATTTTGATGAACCTTTAGATCCATAATCATGAAAACATTAAACCCTGTTTTAGTCCTTATCGTAATGTTTTTTGTCGCCAGATACAGCAAAACGGATGGAAAAATCACGAAAACAGTTACAATCGACTCATTGGGCGCATGCCAGGGGTTTCTCACCAAAATGGGCGTTATTTTCTTTATGGAGATAGGGAGGTTGGTGTAATGCGTGAATATCAGCTTCAAAAAGATTCATTAATTTACCAGCAAAAAGAATATCGCTTTACCGTTAAAGGCGAAAATATCATCAAACACCCTACCGGGATAGCCTACCATAAGGGTTTACCAACATTTGTGGGCAATTCGGTACGTCAAAATGCAGCAGGCACCGTTTGGAAAGCAGTAATCAACTGCATCAATTGGGATGGTTTCTTAAAATCTAAAACGTTGGATGGAAACCTAATCAAAACCATCGAAGATGATGCTTGTATCCAGGGTACACGACCAGAATATGTGAGATATAAAGGGAAATGGTTTGTAGCCACTGCCGATTATGGCAATAAAGCAAACGAAGTACGCCTGTATGATCCAAAAGCCTTATCAAAAGCCAATAAAACAAGCGAGAAAGAAATTCTATTTAAAAAATTCACCTGCTCGCCATGGATACAGAACCTGCATTGGATAGCAGATAAAGGTATATTGGTTTTGATCCAGAACCAAGTGGAAGGCCGCAAATGGCGATTAACTTTCCTCGACCTGGAAAAATCTCTCTCAATTGGGCACGAATCGGTTATAGCTGTAATTGATACCGACAAAACTGACGAACTGGAAGGTTTTACTTTTACCGGTGAGGCAGAAAAAGGAATCGCGGTAAGCTCCTCACGAAAAAACAATGTAAGTTTTATGGACTTCGCTTTTGGCAGTTAGTAGAATGCGATAAATTTTGATCTATCGGGCTGTGGCAAAATAAAATATTCAATCTATCGGGTATCTCACCGACCGAAATAGAAATAAGCGACCTGTGGTTCTTGGCGAGTTTAGGAACAAGCGCTTATGCGCCCTGCAACCTCAAAAATGAAAAGCTGTTTTGCCCCATTAGCCCCGGCTGAAGCATTACCCTGCAGCAACGAGGCGCGAGGAAGCGAAGTGTAAAACGGGGAGAAACTCGGTGCTTAACACAGGCCTTGCGCTCTAAATATCAGTTTTGTATTTATATTCCCTTAACCTATACAACTAAACAGCCACGCTTCTTTACTTTCCTTTTACACATCTTCGCCGTATCTTTAATTAATTAAAAAAAGAGGAAAGAAATATATGAATACTGAAAAAGCCATTCTTGCAGGCGGGTGCTTTTGGGGAGTAGAAGAACTTATCCGTCATTACCCAGGTGTAATTTCTACGGTTGTAGGTTATACCGGTGGAGATGTCCCAAATGCCACTTACAGGAACCATGGAACACATGCCGAAGCCATTGAAGTTACCTTTGATCCCACTGTTTTAACCTACCGTAAGTTATTGGAATATTTTTTCCAGATCCATGATCCGAGCACACGTAACAGACAAGGAAATGATGTTGGTGCATCGTACCGATCGGCCATATTTTATAATAGTGAAGAACAAAAAAATACGGCCGATGCATTAATTGCAGAACTGGATGCATCAGGCAAGTGGCCGGGCAAAATTGTAACCGAAGTGGTACCTGAAACCGATTTCTGGAATGCGGAAGAAGAACATCAGGATTATTTACAGAAAAACCCTTATGGTTATACCTGCCATTTCGAAAGACCAGAATGGAAGTTGTAAATAATCTCGTATTGAGACGCAAAAAGTAATCTTGAATGTTTGTGAGTCCGGCTATAAAGATTGCTCCATCGATGAAAAATTGGATTTGCAACGACGATTTTCTGTTAAACAAAGAGGCAATTTCCAATTAGGAAATTGCCTCTTTGTTTAACAGAAGTTGATGACTAACGACTAATCGTCATCATCCTTTTTCTTTTTCTCCAAAATTACGAAAGCACTGCGTTTTGGTGCGGGCATTACCGATTGTTCGCCTTTAACCGATTTCCAAACCACTTCATTCAAATCTAAATCGGGTGCAGAATCTTCTTTTGCAAAGTTAAACATTTCGGAACGTTTACTGCTCTCGTTCACGGCTACATTCCGGGTATCCAAATCGATCAGGGGCTGCAGTACAGTGTAAGGTGTAAAATCGGGTGTAGCGGTAAAACATTCATATAAAGGCATTGCTGCAGCATCGTACTGGCTCATTGGCGGCAGGCCTAAAATAAGTTCCATCGTTCTTAAAAAGCCTGAAGTAGAATACATGGTATGAACAGGGGTATTCCTTTTTACGTAAGGGCCAACCACGTAAGCCGGCGAACGGTGTGCATCAACATGGTCAGGACCATTCTGTGCATCATCTTCCAAAATAAACACAACAGACTCTTTCCAGATTTTACTATGCGATAAATGTTCCAAAATACGACCTACGGCTAAATCGTTATCAGCAACCGCGGCCTGTGGCGAATATTTTCCTTTCTTTTGTCCGCTGGTATGGTCGTTTGAAATCCTTAAAGTGCTAAACTGAGGTACAACACCGGCCACCAGTAAAGAATCGAAATCGTGCTGCCAGGCATCTACCCTCACCTGATCTTTAATGTCCATATCGAAACCCGGTGAAGCCGCACACATGTGGCCCTGCAGCGATTTGATATTTGCTTTGCCATAATCGCCAAACTCTCCATAACTGCGGTAGCTTACGCCTGCCCGCTGACAGTAATCCCAGATAAAACCTCCTTTTGGATAGGTAACCGGCCGCCCCCCTTCGAAAGTTGTGCTGCCACCGCGTGCACCATAACTGGTTGGCCAGGTTTTTTCCACTACATCGGTGGCATAAGCGGCCATACTCCAATTGTGTCCATCAGCACTTACTTCTGCATCCACATAAAAATTATCAAGCAACACATAGTTTTCTGCAAAGGCATGCTGGTTAGGGGTAATTTTTCTTCCAAATAGCGTTAACGTAGAATCGCCGTTTCCTTTTACAACATCGCCAAGTACCTGATCGTAAGTTCTGTTTTCTTTGATGATATAAAAAACATGTTTAATGGGTGATTTTTCTCCTTGTTTGCGCGGAATTGGGTTTCCGGCTTCACCATCGGCTGTAACCGTGCGTTTATCAGTAAACGGGGTATTGGCATAAACCTGTTTAGTGTATATTTTTAATTGCTCTGGTTTTGGCGTATCTATAAAAGACAATGATCCTTTAAACAATCCTGCTATGTATTGCAGCCTGCTATTTGCCGTGCTTCCCATCTGGTAACCACTGTTATCTACCTTAGAAATTGGTTGTGGCCCCTGTGGATTGGCCATTGAGGTATTGCCTTTGCCATTGGTAACCAAAATTTTCGAGCCCAATACTTTAACGCTCGTTGGATACCAGCCTACCGGAATAAATCCCTGGCTCTGGCTTACCCCGGGCTTACTTACATCAAAAACGGCCAAACAATTATTGTCCGCATTGGCAATGTACAAGGTTTTCTCATTGGTGCTTAATGCTAAACCGTTGGTGGTTGAACCGGTTAATTGCGTAGCATAAAGTGTAGTAGCAATGGTTTCAATTACTTTGTTGTTCAGGGTATTGATTACCGAAACTGTATTATCATTTGCATTGGCCACAAACAACGTATTCCCCTTTTTATTGAGTAAAAGTTCGTTTGGATGATCACCTATAGGGATGAGCCTTTCAACGTTTTCAGCAGCGAGATCGATCACCGCTACAGATTTTCCGCCCCAGAGTGAGATATAGAGCTTGCTTTCATCTGCAGCTAAAACACAGCTATAGGCAATTGCAGGCAGCTGTATTTTCTTTAGGATTTTCTTTTCAACAGGGTTGATAATGTATAAACTACTATCTTCTTTAGTTACGGTAAATAATTTATTATTGTTTTTATTAACCACAATCCCCGCTGGACTGATTTTTCCTTTTGGCCATATCGGTCCCAGTTTAATGGTGTCGCTTTTCACCAGTTTATTGTTCTGGATATTAAAATCTAAAATCCAGTTATCGTTACCGCCTGAGGCATAAAGGTGTTTTTCATCTTTACTAAAAGCAATGCCATACCACGATTTGCTCAAAACTTTTTCATCGATGATTTTTTCGGTTTTGGCATCAATCAACTGAAGCGACTGCGTACTTTGACCGTTATTGGTAATGGCAAGGTACTTGCCCGATGGACTTAACTGCATATTTAATGGCAGATCGCCCAATTGTAAGGAGTGACCCGCCGGACTCAGTTTCCACCCATTTGGTAATAAAATCTGTTGGGTGGCTTCGTTTTTACCAGGCAGCTGTGTAAATCCCTTTTGAATAAAAAGGAAACACAGCACTATTAAAAAGTATATTTTTTTCATTTTCTTAAACTGAATACATGCAATATTAGCGGTGAAGATTAAAATTAACTAGGGCCCTAATGGTATAACCATTGCCAGATGCTACCGAACCAATTTCGCGGATCGCCTCTGATGGGATTACCTGACTTCGGGTGGCGTAGAAAACTGGTCCTCCAGAAATTGAGAACGACAGTTTGGAGTGGTTAGGTTCGAGATTTATGGATGGACCGATCATTACTTTTGCACCTCCTTCGGCCTCATCTTTTTCCCAAAAGCCTTCTAAGTCCTGCCCCAAAGCTTCAACACCAAGGTACAAAATATTTGAAATACGATGCTGATAACCGAAGCTGGTAATAAAATCCAGTTTATCCCTGTTTTTATCAAAAGCTTTTTCAAAACGGAGATTACCTGCCATCCTCCAGTTTGTGCGGTCGAAAGAGGCTGTAATCCTGCTAATTGCCGAACCCACGTTCGACCAATCTCTGCTCAATCCTAAACCTGCGCCAAGCCTAAAACCCGCAATGCCCTTACCTCCTACCAAATCCCTGATTACTTCAGCCTGTTCAGCGGAGGTAATGCCCCCAGCGTTGGCAAAACCTATTGCTGCTGTTGCATATAAGGTAAACCTGCTCCCCAAATAACCTTTTACACCAAACTGCTGTCCTAAACCATCATAACCAAATTGTCCGCTAGTTCTCTCTCCATAGCTGCCCGAATAATGGATATTCCAACGCGGGTTCTCTGCAGTTAAGGTATTTAAAGAAAACAGAAAAGGCTGAGCCGCATCCGTTCCCACTTTAACAGCTGTTTTGGTTTCACTTATCTGTTGTGCAGCACAGTTTAATATGGTACCGGCAAAGATGAGCATCAAAAATGTCTTTTTCATTTAATGGATATTTTAGAATTTCGTTTCGTTTAATAATGGCGATTGGCTTGCATTTACCTGATAAGTCTGGATTTTATCGTTTTCATCCACTTCTACAATCCGGTAACCTTTATAAGCCGTTCCCCAGTTTCCACCAATGTGTGCATCAAAAAAATGTGGCAATTTATCGGTATAAAAGACAGCATCGAGACTGTGGTCGTGACCATGAAAAACAGCCTTTACATTTGCATAGCTGTGCAAAAGCTTAATCGTATCCGGACAATCAACAAACGGACTTTCCGGCACCCAAAAATGTGGTGGAATATGCAATACCACAAAAACAGTTTTCAGGTTTTTAAATTTGTCAAGTTCCTGTTTTAAAAAATCGTTGTCCGGACATAAATAAGTTCCTTTGGTATCGGAAGTATTGGCCAGAACAAAACCCACCCCATTTTTTTCGAAAGAAAAATTATCCTCGTAACCAAATACCGATTTCCAAATCCTGGTGTCCGCATGATCATGGTTACCTGGAATGGCATAAAAAGGGACTTTAAGTTTGTCGTAATAATCCTTTTTCACTTCGGGCAACAAATCAGGACGATCATGAACCAGATCGCCATTGATGATGACAAAGTTTAGCGGGTTTTTATCATGTGCTTCGTTCAACCACTTTACGATATTCTCATGGTTAAGTTTATATTCTGTTCCAGGTTGCCCGTAATGACCATCAGATGCAATGGCGAAACGCAATTTGGCAGCTTTACCAGATTTAGCAGAAACAGGATGCTGTTCATCGGCAAATGAGGATAGAACGGGCGAAATACTGGCCACAACCGCAGCAGCCAAACTATTTTTCAGGAAAAATCGTCTGTTAGACATAAGGATAAAATATGTTTTGTATCAAAGCCCAATATTAGGGTGATCAAGCTTCTTAAACATAAATTTAATGTTATGATTAGGTTAACAGAACCTTATCTGTGTATCAATTTTATAACAGAAACAAATCCGCAAATGCCTCAAAAGGCATAATATCTACCCAAATAAAACAATTTACCCCTTGAAGGGATTATTCTATTATGAAACTACTAAAATCGTTACTCGCTGGCTTTGCAGGTGCAGCAGCCTTAAATATATTGCATGAAAGCGTTAAGCACCTTGATCCTGATGCACCCAGAATCGATCTTTTAGGCGAACAGGCCTTGTCGAAATCGATAAACAGTTTAAACCTGAAAGCCCCTCATGGCAATAATCTCTATCTGGCCACACTCGCCGGCGATATTATGAGCAATGGTTTGTATTATAGTGCCATCGGTTTAGGGGACAAAAAAAATATTTATTTGAAAGGTGCAATTGCAGGCCTTACCGCCGGCTTGGGTGCAATAAGCATTCCGGATAAAGTTGGACTTGATGATACCCCGGTTACTAAGACAAATAAAACAAAGATACTAACGGTAACCTGGTACATTGTAGGCGGATTGGTAACGGCAGCAGTATTTAACCACTTAAAAGAGGTTTAACGTAATGAAAACTCCGAGATCCATTCTGTGGCTTTTTTGTATTGCATTTGTAACGGGTATACTTTCCTGCAAAACAGGATCCGTTAACCTGTTTAAGGCTGCTAGTCCACATGAGCAATATCAAAAAAAGTTAGTGAATATAGGTCTGGATAAAACAGTAATGGGTTCAGCATGGCTAAATGCCGCTACAATTAGTACGCAAAAAGCATTGAACATTAATATTCCATACAGAGAGAACGGTTATTTTGCCGCGGATAAGGTTCCGGCGACTGCTTATAAATTCAAGGTAACCAAGGGGCAAAAATTGAATATAAAGCTAAACAAAACTCCTTCGGGTGGTGCCCTGATATATATCGATGTGTGGTATAGCACAGATCAAAGCCAAAAACTTATTGCCTCGGCAGATACTTTAAATAATCCAATTGTTTTCGATGTTGATGAAACGGGCACCTATCTGATTAGGCTTCAGCCAGAACTGTTGCAAAATATAGCTTACGAATTAGAGATCACCACTGGCCCATCGCTTGCTTTCCCCATAAAATCAAAAAGCACCAACAGTATAAAAAGTTATTGGGGAGATGACAGGGATAACAATGCGAGGAAACATGAAGGTGTAGACATTTTCGGCAATTTCAGAACACCTGTTCTCGCGGTTTCGGAAGGAACAATAACGCGGGTAAACGAAAATAACCTGGGTGGAAAAGTGGTATGGATGCGTCCGAAGGGTAAAGATTATACTTTGTATTATGCCCATTTGGATGAACAGATCGCAATAGAGGGACAAGAAGTAAAAATTGGTGATACTTTGGGACTTATGGGGAACACGGGCAATGCCCGCAATACTCCTACCCACTTACATTTCGGTGTTTATGCCTTTAATGGTGCAGTAAACCCACTACCTTTTATAGATCCCGTAACCAAAAATCCAGGTGCTGTTACCGCTTCAAACACCAGGTTAAATAAAACCTTAAGGACCACATCTGCAGTTAAAATGTTGTCTTCGCCACAAAGTGAAGCAACTGTTTTGGCAACACTAAGTATGGGCACAGTTGTACAGGCAAATGCTGCAACAGGGAGTTATTACAAGGCAGAGCTGCCGGATGGAAATATCGGTTTTATTCAAAGCAACAAACTTGTACCCGTAACTGAGCCAATAAAAAAGCTTAAAATAAATACACTCCAGCAAAAAGTTTATGATAAACCCGATAGTTTAGCAGCGGTTAAAACGACTTTAAACGATGGGCAAACTGTAAGCCTTTTAGGTACTTTTGGCAATTATCAACTCATCGGCAGCGCTGGTGTAGAAACCGGCTGGATTACAAAATAATAATCAACTGTTTTACCACCATATATGCAGCCAGTGCGTATAAAAATATCGCTATTGATTTATTGATAATCAAACTGCTCAGTGCAAATTTCTCCTGGATATAAGTTGCAAAATGGGCATAAACATAAAGTGCTAAAGAAGAACCTACACCCGAGCCCAAACTAAATATTACTAGAGAAAGATAATCCGTTTGAATCCATTGGTGCAAAATCACATAGTTACCAAAAAACAACCAGAATGGGATCTGAACCGGGTTTAACACCCCCAAAATTAGTCCGTACAATACGCTGCCACTGCGTTTATCATCCTTTTTATTGCTCGTTTTAGGTGCTTTTTTCCTGTTTCTCCAGGTAATGGTACCCATCACCAAAAACATCACAATCATAAAGCAATCAACAAGGGTACTCAGTCGAACTTCGCTTACCGCTTCGTTCGGATTGATATCGCTCATGGCCCACCTCGCGAAGCGCATCATCCCGAAAGTGAAAAAGACTTCTACGCAGGAGAACGACAGGATAAAATACCAAACCTGGCGCATGCCCTTATTAATGGCCAGCTGCGCAACAGTTAAATTGATATTGCCCGGGGGAATATACCCCATGGCATTGAGAACGATGCCGATGAAAAACGTTAGAAAAAGCATTGCCGAAATTATGGATTTAAATTTAAATGCGATGCTAAATATTTTCCGGTGTACGATTTTTCTACCTTAACCAGGTCTTCGGGTATCCCTTCAAACACCAGCTGGCCGCCACCATCGCCACCTTCCGGGCCGATATCGATTACCCAATCCGCACATTTAATCATGTCCATATTGTGTTCAATCACTAAAATGGTATTTCCCTGTTCGATTAAGGTATTTAGCGCTTTTAACAGTTTTTTAATATCATGGAAGTGCAAACCTGTAGTTGGCTCATCAAAAATAAATAGCGTTTTATTCGCATTGTTCCCTTTAATCAGGAAAGAGGCCAGTTTAATACGTTGTGCCTCACCACCTGATAAAGTGTTTGAAGATTGACCTAAATGCACATATCCCAAACCAACATCAACCAATGGATTTAATTTATTCAGGATTTTTTGCTCATCCTTAAAGAAATCAACAGCTTCATCGATCGTCATATCCAGAATTTCGGATACATTTTTCTCTTTATAAGTAACGTCTAAAACCTGTTGTTTAAAACGCTTACCATTACAGGCTTCGCATGGCAGGTAAATATCGGCCATAAACTGCATTTCAATTTTCACTTCACCCTCGCCCTGGCAAACATCACAACGGCCACCCTCTACATTAAAAGAAAATGCAGCTGGTTTTAATCCTGCAGCTTTTGCCGATGCCAGTCCTGAGAACAAGGCCCGGATATCATCCCATGCTTTTACATAGGTTACCGGATTAGAACGGCTCGAACGCCCGATAGGATTCTGATCAACCATTTCTACTGCACTTACCAGGTCGTAATTCCCGAAAATACCATCATAGGCACCCGTTTGCTCACCAGCATAATTACCTATTGCTTTTTGAAGCGCCGGATAAAGTATCTTTTTAACCAGACTCGTTTTCCCAGATCCCGAAACACCACTTACTGCAGTAAAAACACCAAGCGGAAATTTCACATCAATATTCTGAAGGTTGTTTTCCCTGGCACCTTTAATCAGAATATGGTCTTTCCATTTACGTCGTTTCTCTGGTATGGCAATTTTTTCCTGTCCGGATAAATACCTACCGGTTAAACTGTTTTTATCTTTTAAAATCTCTTCGTAATTACCACTGAAAACCAAGTTTCCACCATGTGTACCTGCTTCCGGACCGATATCAATAATATAATCGGCAGCACGCATCATTTCTTCTTCATGCTCTACCACAATAACCGTATTGCCTACATTACGGAGCGAAACCAATACCTCGATCAGTTTATTTGTATCGCGTGGGTGTAAACCTATACTTGGTTCATCCAGTACGTAAATGGACCCTACCAGGCTACTTCCCAAAGAGGTAGCCAAATTGATCCTTTGCGATTCTCCACCAGATAAAGTATTTGATAAACGGTTGAGCGTAAGATAACCTAAGCCCACATTATTTAAATAAAGGAAACGGTTATCAATTTCAGCCAATAAACGTTTGGCAATTTTCGTATCATTCGCGTTTAATTTCAATTCGTTAAAGAAAACCAAAGCTTTCGATAATGGCATTAAAACTACGTCAATAATGGATTTTTCAGCTATTTTAACATAAGAAGCATCTTTACGCAAACGCGAACCTTTACAATCCGGGCAAGTGGTTTTTCCACGGTAACGCGATAACATTACACGGTACTGTATTTTATAGGTCTGTTCTTCCAGTTCCTTAAAAAAGGCATCAAGTCCTGCAAAATATTTATTACCGGTCCATAGCAACTGCTGTTCCTTTTCGGTTAAAGCACTATATGGGCGGTGGATAGGGAATTCGAATTTCGGTGCAGCTTTAATAAAATTCTGCAGCCAAACATTCATTTTTTCTCCACGCCAGGGGGCAATGGCATTATCGTAAACACTTTTGCTCTTATCAGGAATTACAAGATCTTCGTCAATCCCGATTACATTGCCATAACCCTCACAACGCTTACAGGCACCATAAGGATTATTGAAAGAGAAAAAATTTGGCGTAGGTTCTTCAAATTTGATCCCATCAAGCTCAAAACGGTCGCTAAAATGTTTTGTGGTACCTTGTGCCTCCACATAACAATCGCCCTTACCTTCAAAAAAAGCGGTCTGTGCCGAATCGGCCAGGCGACTTAAAGTTTCTTCTTCCTGATTGGTTACAATACGGTCAATGAGGATCTGAACGGTTTTATCATCTGTTAATTCTGCATCTTTAAAATCAGAGTCATCCAGAACAGATTCAATTTTTTCTATTTTATCGTTAATCAGAACACGTAAAAAACCTTTTTGCAATAAAATGGCCAGTTCTTCCTTAATCGTTCGGTTATTGTGCGGGTACAGCGGGCAAAAAATCGTTACCGTCGTATCTTCGGGCATCGCATTTACATAATCCACCACTGTACTTACCGAATCTTTTTTTACCTCTTTGCCAGAGACAGGCGAAATGGTTTTCCCGATTCGGGAAAAAAGCAATTTCAGGTAATCGTAAATTTCGGTAGAGGTACCAACCGTTGAGCGTGGATTGGAAGTAATTACCTTTTGCTCGATGGCAATTGCCGGAGCAATACCTTTAATATAATCAACATCAGGCTTATTCATCCTACCCATAAACTGGCGGGCATAGGAAGATAAACTTTCTACATACCTGCGTTGCCCCTCTGCATACAAAGTATCAAACGCAAGCGAAGATTTGCCTGAACCAGACATACCCGTAACCACCACAAGCTTATTTTTTGGAATGGCAACATCGATGTTTTTTAGGTTGTGCACACGGGCACCTTTTATGATAATATTTTTATGCGGATCTTTTTCGGCCTCTTTTTTGCTCATGTATCGTAAAGAATATAATGTATAACCCCAGAATGTTGTTAGGGTTTTAAGAACATACAAAAATAGGGTACTGAGACGGTTAATTTATTTTTTAACATTTTATTTTTTGTTTTTTGATAAAAAAATAACTTTCTTTGAATATTAACAACCTCAAAACCAAACTAACACATTCAAAAAACATAGGAGAAGAGCTATAGAAATTAAACATCTACAAATTAATTTTTGGCAAATAGTAAGGGATTTAGTGTAGGTAAACCTATGAATTTACAATCATATAACGATCAGGACCTGGTAAAGGTATATATTACCGGGAACGAGAATGGATTGCAGGAACTTTTAAGAAGACATAAAAGTAAAATTTATACCTCTATCTACTTATTGGTTAAGGACCAATATCTGGCGGAGGATATTTTTCAGGATGCTTTTATAAAAGTAATTAATACCCTGCGATCAGGAAGATATAACGAAGAAGGTAAGTTTTTACCTTGGGTAATGCGTATTGCGCATAACCTGGTTATAGATTATTTCAGAAAAGAAAAAAGAACTCCCATCATCACCAGTTCTGATGGAATGGATGTCTTCAATATGCTACAGTTTTATGATGAGAGCGCGGAAGACAGAATGCTCCGCGACCAGACCCATAAAGATTTAAAAGCAATGATTCATTTGTTGCCCGATGAGCAGAAAGAAGTGCTTCTAATGCGTCATTATGCAGATTTAAGCTTTAAAGAGATTGCTGATTTAACCGATGTAAGCATCAATACTGCCCTGGGCCGTATGCGTTATGCATTGAGCAATCTTCGTAAAATGCTCAAGACGAAGGAGATGACCTATAAAGGGTAGCGAAAATGTTACATATTTTTTTTTAGGGGTTGAAATAAAGCATCTGAACAATCGTTAAGTTTATAAAACTTATCACATTCAGTTGCTTATGACAAAAACCTCTACATCAAAAAACAATGTAAATTTACCTACACCTAACATGTTTCAGCCTAAAACTGATATTGAATCTGACGCAGAAATCGACTTATTTTATGATCAAATAAAAGGTAAGTTAGATAGACTGGCTACGAATCCTCAAGATGAAACCATCAAAAAGATTTTAGCTTACAGCAGAGCAAAGTAGTAAATTTTACACGAGCCAAAAAAGCTTGTTTCACGAGGTGGGACAAGCTTTTTTTTGTACAAAAAGTTCTTTAGTTCATTGGCCATTGGTTCATCGGTAACTGCAAACTGCTTACCGAATTGCTTTATTGTTGGATGGCTAAATTGCTAAAGCAAATTGCCAACTGAAAACCATTTCAATGATAATTGCATACTAGCCATTGCAAATTGGCCATCAGCCATGAACCATTCAGCTATCGACCATAAAACAATTCAACAATAAAGCAATTTAACATCTTCCATCTTCCATCCCCATAAATGTCCTAATTTTTACAATCTGCTTTCATAAAAAGCCCTACCTTTGCATAGTGTAATTTTAACACTAAGGGCGCTATGAACAAGAATTTACTTCCACTCACTTTAGGTGGTTTAGGCATCGGGATCACAGAATTTGTGATGATGGGCCTATTGCCTGATATCTCGAAAGATTTAGCAGTAACCATCCCACAAGCCGGTCATTTAATTTCTGCCTATGCATTGGGCGTGGTAATCGGTGCCCCTTTGTTAATTATGATTGCAGGTAAATATCCACCGAAAATGATATTGATCGCTTTGATGATTATGTTCACCATTTTTAACGCTTTCTCTGCTTTCGCCCCAACTTTTAATACTTTATTTATCGCCAGGTTACTTTCAGGTTTACCGCATGGTGCATTTTTCGGTGTTGGTTCGGTAGTAGCCAGTAGAATTGCCGAAAAGGGTAAAGCTGCACAAGCTGTGTCATTAATGTTTATGGGTTTAACCATTGCCAATATTGTAGGCGTACCATTGGGTACTTTTATCGGGCACAATTTCTCATGGCGTATATCCTTTGCCGTGGTAGTATTTGTGGGGCTGGTAACCTTATTAAGTTTAAAATTATGGCTGCCCGCCTTGGAAGCGACAAAAAACCGTGATTTAAAAGCCGAATTAAGTTTCTTCAAAAAACGTGAAGCCTGGATCATCATTTTCATGATTTCCATCGGAACTGGTGGATTGTTCACCTGGTATAGCTACATCGCCCCCTTAATGACAGAAGTTGCAGGTTTTTCGTCAAATGCTGTAACCTATATTTTAATGTTGGCCGGTATGGGCATGATGTTCGGCAATTATATCGGCGGACGTTTAGCAGATAAATTCTCACCTGCTAAAGCATCTGCAGCATTATTACTCACTATGGTAGTTACCTTAACCATCGTGCACTTTGTTTCGGCAAGTCAGCCGCTGGCCTTAATCATGACTTTTGTTACCGGTGCGGTTGCTTTCTCTTTAGCTGCTCCTATCCAGATGTTGATGATTCAGAGTGCCAAAGGCTCCGAAATGCTGGCGGCTTCGGCAAGTCAGGCAAGTTTTAATATCGGTAATGCCTTAGGTGCTTTCTTCGGCGGACTTCCATTGGTTTATGGCTTCGATTATACTTCTCCGGCTTACGTGGGCGCAGCAATGGCCCTTGTTGGTGCTTTCTTTGCCTTTTGGCTGATTAAGAGTAACAGCTCAAAACCAGCCATTGAAACAGAAGGCCAAGAGAAATACGTAGTGATGCATTAAATTAACTTTTGAAGTTCCAGTTGATCAGTGGTATTTTTCTTTTTTGATTCACATTCCAAAGCCCAACCTGCAATCCCATTAAGTTTTTACTTTTATTAAACAAGCCGACCTGAATACCCCGGGATTTTAGGGCATGGTTACTTAATACGGATACCTGAATACCTTTATAATCAATCGCACTGTTACCAATACCTATTTGCACTCCATTGCCCTTATGTACATCATTAAACATCGAGAGCTGCAGGCCATTGTGTTTTTCTGCAATCAGACCGACAATAGAAATAGAAATCCCGTTTGTAGCATACAGATATTGTCCTATCCCGCCTACCGTAAGCCCATTAACGATACAATCGTCGCAAACGGTTCCTGAACCTGAAAGATTTAGCCCGTTGATTTTTTCAGTAAATTTCACCTCCCTTATTTGAATCAGGCTATCGCGCTCATCAATCGGACTACGTGGTATAAGTGGCAACAATAACCCAATACCCACTAGCTCCAACCGCAAACCATTGGTCAATACGTTGCTATGCTTTTCAGATAATCCGGTAAAAACCCCAAAAGAAATGCCTGTTATTTTTGCATCCGCTTGATGAAATGTTGCTGCCGGGAAATGATTTTTCTTATCCTGACCATATCCTCTTGTATTCAATAAAAGAAGGGTCAATGTGATCATTACGATTTGATTTTTCATGATGTTGTGATTTAGTGTATAACCAAAGATCAGCAGTTTGAAAAATTCATATTACCCTTTAAGGTTACACAACTCCTTTTTTACATCCTTATAAGCGATATAATTATCTAATTGTATCCTTTAAGTTTAAGACTGATTAACTTATTAATCCAAAAAACTTGATTAGTGATATAATTACCTTAAATTCAATTTATAAATTATTCTTTTATGGCAAATCAGCAGGAATTATTTTTCGAAGCGATCAAGGCAGCATTACCTGAATATCAGAACATGGCGCAAAGCATCGCTGAAGTTCTGGAAGTAAGCACCAATGAGGCTTATAAAAAAATAAGGGGGAGCAGTATTCTTAATCTTCAACAGATTATCAAGCTGTCTGATAGTTTCAGGGTGCCTTTTATCTATAAACCCGATCAGCTGCCTACCGTAACTTTTGATTATCTAAGTGTAGATCAGGAAATACCGAATATGTTGCTGTACCTGCAGGACCTGCTCAAAAACCTAAAACAGATCCAACAAAGCAAGCACAAACACATCACCATAACCACTGATGATATTCCACTGTTCCACTTTTTTAAATATCCCGAACTCACTTGCTTCAAGCTATTTTTCTGGTCAGACAGTGTGATGAATACTGATGTAAAATTTGACCCTAGCGGCTTTGCGGCAGAAATTATCGAAATCTCCAAAGAGCTGAACCAGATTTATTTAGAAATCCCCTGTACTGAAATATGGTCGAAAGATACCGTTCATGGCACCATTGAACAGATCAGGTATGCCTTTGAAGCAGGTTATATTACCAAAGCGCTTGCCGAGCAGATTATTGAACAGGTGAGGTATTGCCTTACTGATATGAATATGTACGCCATCAGCAGTAAAAAAACCATCGATCCGGCACACACCTTCAATTGGTATAACTGTGATGTTTTGGGGAGCATCTCCTATCTGGTCGATTTTAAAGACAGCATGGCCTGTTATAACAGGTTTAATACCTTTAACTATTTAAGAACTGAAGATCAGCCCTATTGCAAACAAACCAAACAATGGATGCAGGGCCTGATCATGAAATCAGTTTCCTTTAGCGGGCAAGGGAAAAGCACCGGAACAAATACTTGTATCATGCTTTTGCCGAGTGTGATAAATTATTGAGAGAGATGGGTGGAGGTTAGTCTTTAGTAAGGAGTCGGCAGTCCTTGATAAATTAGTCAGTTTTGCGACGAGCGTTAGGCGCTTAGCGTCATTTAAACAATTAACCGGTTAAACTATCAACCATGAACCACGAGACTATTAACAAATGAATCAATGAACCGGTTAGATGTGAAGCGTATCGCGTCGCTTAACCGATTTAAACAGTTAACCATTTAACCAACAACACCTGTCTTAACAATTAAACAATGTAGCAATTTACCAATGAACTAATGACCATTAAAGCCTCTTCCATTTTATATCTTTCCCTTATATTTGCCCATGCTTAAAAAAGAACGCTACAAACTTTTTGTAGAACATTTTTCGGCCAAGCAGCCTGATGCAGAAACCGAGTTACATTATAACAACCCTTACCAGCTTTTGGTCGCCGTAATCCTTTCCGCACAGTGCACCGATAAAAGGGTAAATATGGTTACCCCTGCCCTTTTTCAACGTTTCCCAAATGCAAAAGCGCTGGCAGAAGCTACCCCCGACATTGTTTTCGATTACATCAGGAGCATTAGTTATCCTAATAATAAGGCTAAACATTTGGTAGGCATGGCCAATATTTTGCTAAACGAGTTTAATGATGTAGTACCTTCAGGTATAGACGACCTGCAAAAGATGCCAGGAGTAGGACGTAAAACCGCCAATGTAATTGCTTCGGTAATTTACAACTCACCGGCTATGGCTGTTGATACCCACGTTTTTCGCGTGGCCAACCGTTTGGGATTGACTAATGGAAAAACACCTTTGGCGGTAGAAAAAGACCTGGTTAAACATTTGCCCGAACACGATATCCACATTGCTCACCATTGGTTGATTTTGCACGGACGTTATGTTTGTGTGGCCCGGAGCCCTAAATGTGATGTTTGCGAAATTACCTATATGTGCAGGTACTTTGAACGCCTTACCGCACAAAATGAAAGAGATAAATTAAAAGCTTAAAAAATATTTTCACTTTACTATTGACATTAGCCAAAAAACTTTTACCTTAGCTAAATATTTTAGCATTATAAATATCAACATTTGATCATATTAGCCGAGAATCGATTATATTTACGCAATCAATGAAAAAAGAAATGAGCACTGCAAATCCAGATAAATTAAAAGCCCTACAGCTAACTTTAGATAAACTAGAGAAATCTTATGGTAAAGGTACCATCATGAAACTTGGCGATTCTGCCATTGAACCAATAGACTTTATTTCTACAGGATCAATCAGTTTAGATATCGCTTTAGGCATTGGCGGTATTCCAAAAGGCCGTGTGATTGAAATTTATGGCCCAGAATCTTCTGGTAAAACAACTTTGGCAACACACATTATTGCCGAAGCACAGAAAAAAGGTGGTATCGCAGCATTTATTGATGCGGAACATGCTTTTGATCAGTTTTATGCCAAGAAATTAGGTGTAGATACCGATAACCTTTTAATCTCTCAGCCAGATAATGGTGAGCAGGCATTGGAAATTGCCGATAACCTGATCCGTTCCGGCGCTATCGATGTAATTGTAATTGACTCTGTTGCTGCCCTGGTTCCTAAAAGTGAGATTGAAGGTGAAATGGGTGATAGTAAAATGGGGTTACATGCCCGTTTAATGAGTCAGGCGCTACGTAAGCTAACCGGAACTATTTCGAAAACCGGATGTTGCTGTATTTTCATCAACCAGTTGCGTGATAAAATCGGTGTGATGTTTGGTAATCCTGAAACGACAACAGGTGGTAACGCCTTAAAATTCTATGCATCGGTACGTTTAGATATCCGTCGTATTTCACAGATTAAAGATTCTGACGAAGTTTCTGGTAACCGTGTAAAAGTAAAAATCGTTAAAAACAAAGTGGCCCCGCCTTTCCGTATTGCAGAATTTGATGTAATGTTTGGTGAAGGTATTTCTAAAAATGGTGAGATTATCGACTTAGGTGTTGATTTTGGAATCATCAAAAAAGCAGGATCGTGGTTTTCTTACGGAGATACCAAACTTGGTCAGGGTAGAGATGCCGTAAAACAATTGTTAAGCGATAATCCAGAACTTGCTGAAGAATTGGAAATCAAAATTAAAGCAGAAGTAACAGGGGAAAAATTGGCTGAGAAATAAGCCATCTTTGACTCCGTATCATACAAAAATGCCCTGCTAAAGATAATTTAGCAGGGCATTTTACTTAATCGATCATTTTTAAAGAATTTCAACAATGCTTAAAAAAACGCATTTTTAGTTCTGGCTAAAAACAGTATCAAAGTCTTTGGTCACATATACAATTACTAAAAGTGCAGCAATAACCAGCGCACCTAAAATAATTACCCCCAACTTCCTTTCAGCTTATTTTTATCTTTCCTGATCAACCAGTAAATGATGGCAATAAGCGGTATCGCACAAACAATCCAAAATATTAACGATGCTCCAGTCATATATAATTTTTAAAGTCCGGTGTCGGAGATCCGAAGCCGGAAGGTTTATTGGCAGTTTTATCTGCCGGTATTTATTTTAGCTGTTTTATTTTAGCCATAGATTCACGGGAAACACGTAAAGGCATTCTCAACTGTATTTCTCTCTTTTTTGCCCTTCTCCCCTCGCGATCATCATCCTGAATTTGGTTCAGGATTTTTTTACCGCTGATTTACCTATTCTCGATTTTTCTACCGCAGTGAGATTACTTCGACGGCAGAAAAAGCCTCCTCGCAATGACATTGTGGCGAGAACTAATGAGCAATAACTTAGCACTCCTGGCCGATTAACCGATTTCAACAATTAACCAGTTAACCCATCTATTAAAACTCCATCCTCGCCTTTGGCGAAACATCCTGCCCTACAAAATCTTTTTTCAGGTATTTCTGATAACCTGCAATAGCAATCATACCGGCATTATCGGTGCAGTATTGAAAGGCTGGAATATAAATGTTCCAGCCCAATTCATCTGCCGCAAGTTGCAATCCATTTCTTAAACCAGAGTTCGCCGAAACGCCACCCGCAATAGCTACCTCTTTAATATGATATTGTTTTGCCGCTTTCTTTAACTTGTTCATCAAAATCTGAACAATGCTATGTTGAACCGAAGCACAAATATCATCTAAATTTTCGGCAATAAAATTGGGATTATCTTTTTCCTGTTTCCTGATAAAATAAAGAATCGAAGTTTTAAAACCGCTAAAGCTAAAATTCAGATCGGCTATTTGCGGTTCAGCAAATTTAAAAGCCAAAGGATTTCCAAGTTTAGCATGTTTGTCTACCAATGGTCCGCCGGGATAAGGCAGATTTAACAATTTAGCTGTTTTATCAAATGCTTCTCCGGCAGCGTCATCCAGGGTTTCGCCCACAATTTCCATATCAAAATAATCTTTCACCAGCACAATCTGCGTATGTCCGCCCGAAACGGTAAGGCATAAGAAAGGAAAATTGGGTTTAGGATCATCGATAAAATGCGCCAGAATGTGCGCATGCATGTGATTGACAGAAATTAAAGGTATATTTAAGGCTAATGCAAAAGATTTTGCAAAAGAAACACCTACGAGCAATGACCCTAAAAGACCAGGCCCACGTGTAAAAGCAACGGCATTAATGTCCTGTTTTGTAACATTGGCATCAATCAAAGCCTGTTGTACGGCAGGCACAATATTCTGTTGATGTACCCTTGATGCCAATTCAGGGATTACACCACCATAATTTTGATGAATTGTTTGGTTTGCAATAACATTGGCAGTAATTTTGCCGTTGTTACAAATGGCAACTGAAGTATCATCGCAAGAGGACTCGATAGCAAGTAAAACAGACAAATTATTAATATTTAAGCTGCAAAATTATTAAAAAACTATTTAAAATACTCCTTTGGGTAATCGCATCAATAATTTTGCTGCTCGCGCTTGTTATTTTTTCTCTGCAATTTAAGTCTGTTCAAACTTATTTTGCTCAGAGAGCCGCGGCATACCTATCAAAAGAGCTTAAAACTACCGTATCAATCAAAAGCCTGTATATCAAACCTTTCAAGTCTATTGTACTGGAAGATTTACTGGTACTTGACCTACAAAAAGACACATTATTGAGCACACCTCAGTTTATGGTCGATATCAATCAATTATCCATTGATAAAAAGATAATCGATATCAATACGGTACAGATCAATAACGGGCAGTTTTTCCTAAAGGATTTCAAAGATAAGTCTTCTAACCTCGATTTCATCATCAACTACTTCGATTCTGGTAAACCTACTGTAAAGAAAAAGAAAAGTAAGCCTTTTGATGTGAAACTTGGCCGCCTGATTTTAAATAAATTTGCTTTCAGGTATAAAAATTTTGCAGCAAAGGATACCACACAAGGTAGCAGTGTAAACTTCGATAATGTAGACTTAAAACAACTGAGCGGTATTTTCGAAGGGCTTGATATGAAAAACCACTTGGTTAAAACCAATATCAAAAACTTAACCTTTAAAGAACGTAGCGGATTTTATCTAAAAAACCTTACGGCGCAAACCACCATCGACAGCAATGCTATAGAATTAAAAAATCTGCTGCTAGAAACCAATCAGAGCCGTTTAACGGATTATTACCAGATGCGGTTTAACAGTTATAAAGACTTTAACCACTATATAGATAATGTTCGGATGAAGGCTATTTTTAAGAATAGCCACATTACTTCGCGTGATGTAGCCTTCTTTGCACCTGAACTGAATACCATGAAACTCGATCTTGATGTAGACGGACAGATTACCGGACTGGTGAACAACCTTAAGGCTAAAAAACTATCGTTAAGAACAGGAAAAGCCACACACATTAAAGGTGACTTTATTTTAAAAGGACTTCCAAAGTGGAAGGAAACTTTTATGGACCTGAATATCGAGATGGCGGGAACCAACAAAACGGATCTTGATGAGGTACTGGGAGGCATTACCAATAGCAAAAAGAAAATGATACCGGCTATTGTTAACAAATTCGGAAACATCAACTTTAACGGGAGTTTTACGGGCTTTCAGAACGATTTTATTGCTTATGGCGAATTTAAGACCAAGCTGGGCCGCATTGTTTCGGATGTAAACATGAAGATCGATAAAAACGATGTACCTTCTTACACCGGAAATGTAAAAACCTACGATTTTAACATCGGCAATCTGATTGATGAAAAAAGCCTGGGCCGCATCAGTTCTTCCTTGTATGTAAAAGGTCGCGGAACGGAACTGAAAGATTTAACAGAGAAAATAAACGGCGATGTAGATTACATCGACTTTAACAATTACCGCTATCACAATGTAAAAATTGATGGAACTTTCGATAAAAAATACTTCGATGGCAAACTTAGCATTAACGACCGTAATGTTAAACTGGTTTTTGATGGCGGGGTAAACCTGAACCCTAAATTACCGGTATTCAATTTCAATGCAACCATTTCTAAAGCACGTTTAAAAGCTTTAAAACTTTTGAAAGATTCACTGATGGTTGATGCAAAATTCACCACTAATTTTTCGGGCACCAACCTCAACAATATTTCGGGTAAATTATTGATCCAGGAGATCAGCCTGAAAAATCCAAAAGGTATTTACAGTGTAGATTCGGTACAACTGACTGCCAATGGCACAGGGGCTAACCGTGTGCTGGATATCCGCTCCGACATTTTGGATGCGAGCATAAAAGGCGAGTACGACCTGAATTCGATTGTATCATATTATAAAGCCATCGCCAAAACCTATGTACCATCGCTAAAGGCTGATATCATCAAATACAAAAACCAGATTTTTGAATTTAACCTGATGGTGAAAAAATTCGAACCGCTGGCGCAGCTTTTTGCCCCGGGTTTGGAACTGGAAGAAGGCGCAACACTAACGGGCGATTTCGATTCGCGGAACAACAAAGCCACCTTAAATGGTTTTGTGAAGAAACTGAAATATAACGGCATTGTGGTGAACAATATCATCCTCGATGAAAATACCACTACCCAACAGCTACAACTGATTATCACTTCCGACCGTGTGCAGATCAACGATAGTTTGTTTATCAAAGACGTCAATATATCGAACATTCTGCGGAATGACAGTTTGGCTTTCAACGTAAAAATGTCGAATTCAAACGAAGCCAACCAGCTCGATTTGAACGGTTTGGTAGAGTTTACCAAAAATCAGGACACTACGGCAAGATTGAGTGTACTACCTTCCATCTTAAAAATCAATAGTGAAGAATGGCGTATCCAGGAGAAGGTGCGCATCGTACTGAACAACGGCAAAACAGAAATCACTAATTTCGACCTCACCAATGGAAATCAGCAAGTAACCATTGATGGATTGATTTCAGAAGACCCAAAAGACCTGATCAGTGTAGGTTTTAAAGATTTTAACCTTAAAACCCTGAACCCTTTCACCAAAGGTTTCGGTGTTAAACTTGGCGGAAATGCAAATGGAAAAACGAATCTGTATGGCGTATTAAAGGCGCCCAGGGCTACCGACGATTTAAAGATTGATTCGTTAAACTTTAATAACATTTATATCGGAACGTTAACCGATACCTCTTCATATAACAACGAGAGCCAAAAAATAAATGTGTTTACCCGTGTGGTAGCCGATGATTCGGAAACTTTTAAACTTACCGGAAACCTCGATTTAAAGGAAGAGCAGATTGACCTTGCGGTTAAAATGAATGAAAGTAAGCTAACCATACTGGAACCATTTGTTAAAGAGCTGGTATCGAATTTAAAAGGTAATATCTCTGCAGATTTAACTGTAAAAGGAAAATTTGATAAACCAGAAATTAACGGAAGTGTGGCTCTGGATAAAGGCCAGCTGATGGTAAATTACCTGAAAGCTACTTATGTAATTACCGATAAAGTAGAGGTAAAGAACAGCATTATTGAACTGGATAAATTTACCTTAAACGATCTTGAAGGACACGAGGCTACGGCAACTGGCTCCGTCGATTTAAACAATATTAACTATCCTACCCTGGACGTAACCGTAAATGCCAATAATTTAATGGCATTGAATACCACCGCAAAAGATAACTCGGTATATTATGGACGCGCTTATGGTACTGGGGTATTCAGTTTTAAGGGGCCTACGAATAAGATGAAAATCGATATTAAAGCCAAAACTGAAAAAGGAACGATTTTTAACCTGCCTTTAAACAGCTCTGAAACAATATCAGACAAAGACTTCATCAATTTTGTGAGCCGGGATTCTTCGGTTGTGATCAAGAAAAAAACAAACTTCGATGGTATTACACTTAGCTTTAAACTAACCATTGATCCGAATACCACGGCCAATATTTACACTACATTGGGTAATTTGAGTGGTAAAGGTAATGCCGAATTAAACCTGAATATTAATAGTTTTGGCGATTTTGAGATGTCGGGCGATTACATTATTGAAACGGGAAGTTTCGATTTTACGGCACAGGAGGTCATCAACAAAAAGTTCGATATCAGGCAAGGGGGAACCATCCGCTGGACGGGTAATCCTACAGCCGCACAGATTAACTTAAAAGCCGTTTATGCGTTAAGAGCCAGCTTAAACGACCTTTATAAGGCTGCCAATCGCGATGCAAGTAGCAACGCCAATCAAAGGGTAAATACCGAGGTAGAGATGGGTTTAACGGGTTTATTATTGAAACCGGATATTAAACTGGATATCAATTTCCCTGCACAGCCTTCTATAAAAGAAGAATTACAGACTTATTTGAGCGACCAGAATAACCTGAATTTACAGGCTTTCAGTTTAATCATCAGAAGGAGTTTTGCGCCCGGCAATGGTGGCGAATCTATCGGAAACCAGCTGAGCTCTACGGCCACCAGTACGGCTACAGAATTGGTATTTAACCAGTTTAACAATGTGCTGTCGTCGTTAAATTTAAACTTTGTGGATTTAAACGTGCGTTCTTTAAGTGAGGCCAATGCATCGTTCAAATTCTTTAACGACCGTTTGATTATCAATGCGGGTATTGTAGACCGGAATAGTGTAAACGATTTTACACTGATCAATTTCGGAGATAATAATGTGGGTAGGGAGGTTGAGGCCTTATTTTTACTAAGGAAAGATGGTAGTTTAACGATTAAAGCCGCCAATAAACCACCAACACAACAGAGTATTTTCTTAAACAGCGGAATCAGCCCGACGGCGAACGTAACCTCGTTTGGTTTGTTATACACCCAACAGTTTGATACGTTTAAAGAGTTTATTCAGAAAATTTCTGGTGCCTATCGCCGTAATTTGAAACGGAGACAAAGTGAAGCTCCGGTTAAAACGAATAAATCGCTTAGCAAGGATGCGATTATTAATCAGAGTAAGGGGAAAGAAAGAAGATAAGTTATTGTTGCATTGTTTGATTTCTGAATTGTTAAGGGATTAATCGGTTAATTGTTTAAACCGGTTAATCCACTCCAAACACACAACTCCAAAGTAACGACCCTTCAACTCCGCTCAGGGTGACATTTCGCATGAATTAATGGTAGTTAGCGGTTAACTGTTGAAGAACATGTCATTCTGAACGCAGTGAAGAATCTCCAGCCGAAGAACCACCGGACTCTAATACTCCACAGCCTATGATTTTAAAACCCGCTAGATAAAGATCCTTCACTGCGTTCAGGATGACAAACTATATTAGGATAGTCGCACTTAACCCTATATTAAGCAAAAAAGCCAGTAGCAGAACAAATGTTCAATTACTGGCTGTTTATTAAGTTTTCAGTTTGCAATTCCCAACTGGTAATTGCTAAATGCCAACTGGGCTATCCTTTCATAATAGAGTGACCCATTTTATCTCTTTTGGTGGTTAAATAACGTTCGTTGTGTACGTTACTGGCAATCTCGATCGGGATGTTTTCCACAACCTCTAAACCATAACCAATCAGGCCGGCTCTTTTGGTTGGATTGTTGCTCATCAGGCGCATTTTAGTTACACCTTCTGATCTCAGGATCTGTGCACCTACGCCATAATCGCGTTCGTCGCCTTTAAAACCTAGTTTAATATTGGCTTCAACCGTATCAAAACCGGCATCCTGTAAATTATAAGAACGCAGTTTGTTAATCAGTCCGATGCCTCTACCCTCCTGGTTCATATATACCACAATGCCTTTCCCTTCTTTCTCGATCATCTCCAAAGCTTTGTGCAGCTGTGGACCGCAATCGCAGCGGCATGAGCCAAATATATCGCCTGTTACGCACGAACTGTGTACACGAGCTAAAATAGGCTCATCAGCATTCCAGGTGCCTTTAGAAATGGCCAGGTGTGTGGCATTGTTATCCAACTGGGTATAGGCCGTCATTTTAAAATCGCCCCATGCAGTTGGCAGGTCGATGCTTACTTCCTGTTTAATCAGGCTATCAATCCTTAAACGGTATGCAATTAAATCTTCAATCGATATAATTTTTAACTGGTGTTGTTCGGCAATTTTAAACAGATCCGGAAGTCTGGCCATTTCGCCATCTTCTTTTAAAATCTCCACCAACAAACCTGCTGGTTTCATTCCGGCCAAACGCGCCAAATCTACAGCTGCTTCAGTATGACCAGCGCGACGGATCACTCCCCCATCTTTGGCAATTAAAGGAAAGATATGCCCCGGTCTGCCCAACTCTTCAGGATCCGTTTTAGGATCTACCAAAGCCAGCATCGTTTTAGAACGGTCGCTTGCTGAGATCCCGGTAGTACAACCATGGCCCACAAGATCTACCGAAACGGTGAAATTGGTTTCGTAAGCTGCGGTATTTTTACCCACCATCAGGTTTAGGTTGAGTTCTTTGCAGCGCTCTTCAGTTAAGGGTGCGCAGATTAAACCACGTCCATAAGTGGCCATAAAGTTGATGATCTCGGGGGTTGCATTTTCGGCAGCCGTTAAGAAATCACCTTCGTTCTCTCTATTTTCATCATCTACAACAATAATAACTTTACCAGCTTTTATATCTGCGATGGCTTCTTCTATTGTGTTTAATTTCGTTTGCATTTTATATAGCATTATGGGGCAAAGCTTGCGTAAGGTGTTGTAAAACCTATTTATGCCGCAACTATAAACCCATACAAATGTACAACCTTATAGCGCATTATTTGGATTAAAATATCATTTGTAAGTAAAGGAAAAAGCCTCTATTTTCCCTTCTTTTTAAACACTTTAACGATAAGCTGTTTGTAGTAATTTACATCAAAAAGAGCTGAATCTACGGTGGCTTTATAGGTTAAAAATGCAGCCAGTGGCGACAGTACAATTACCGCAATCCACATACCGAATATCGGGTTCAGGTTTCCTTCGCGTGCAGATTTTTCGGCCACGGTGGTAATGATGTGGTACACCAGGAAGAAAGAAATGGCCACTACAACCGGTAAACCCATCCCACCTTTTCTAATAATCGCTCCCAGTGGTGCGCCGATAAAGAAAAGCAGGATACACGAAGCGGCCAGTGTAAACTTGCGTTGATACTCTACCGTGGTGAAAATGATTTCACCGGTTAAATCGGTTTGTCGTGGACCCCAGTTGGGTACATGCTGCATAATATTGGCCACTACATTGGTTGCATTATCAAGCGCCAATTTCCGCGATCCGTTCGGGATACTTTTCAGGATCACATCATTAATTTCTTTAGGTACCGCTTTTATTTTGGTATAACCTTTAGTGGTATTAAACTGTTTAAAATTGCTGGTGAGGTTGGCAACGGTCCTCATCTTTAAACTATCGAGCTGTTTATTAAGCGAATCGCGTTTTTTCACAATGCCCTTTAAGTTGAGCATTGGGGTACTGTTACCAAATGCATTGGGATCGGTACTACTTTGATTAAAGGAAGAAAGATCAAACCGGGGCTCGGTTTCTTTAAAACGGTTCCGTGTAAAAACCTGCCTCGGATTGTACATGCCATTTTTTGAGGATTGCTCCTCATACTGGATGCCGTTTTTAAGGTTAAGTTGCAGGAATTTTCCGTCAGAAGTTTTGATCATCTTACCTTCTTTGGCCAGTATAATTTTTGGAATACCATTATTCTCGCGGTGATCGTAAATCATGATGTTGTGCAAAGTACCATCCTCTTCTTTAGAATCGACACGAATAGCATAACCCGGAATGGCATTATTGAAAACCCCTGGTTTGATCAGGAAAGAAAGTTTTTTGTTCCGGATATCGTACAGCAGCGAACCAAATTTTAAATTGGCTTTGGGTAACATGTAATTGGAGAAAAAGAAGGAGGCCACGGTAAGGATCAGGATCACCACAAACAAGGGGCGCATGGCTTTTTGCAATGAAATACCTGCCGATTTAATGGCCACCAGTTCATAATTTTCGCCGAGCGTTCCAAAAGTCATGATGGAAGAAAGCAGTACCGAAAGGGGCAGCGCCATCGAAACATTGGCGGCCGAAGCATAATACATCAGCTCCAAAATGGTGTACCATTCAAAGCCCTTTCCTATTAAATCATCAATCCATTTAAATAGAAAAAACATCAACAGGATAAACATCATAACAAAAAACGTTGCTATGAAGGGTCTCACAAATGCTTTTATTAATAGAAGATGTATTTTTTTCACCCTACAAAGGTAAACAATACGGCGGTAATATTATGCACCCAAAACGCTAATCAGATAATCGATCTGGTTGTCCCAGATTAATTTTTTCTCTGCAAGGAGCTCGTCAGTAGTAAAGTCAGTGATTGAGAGGGCTACATCATTGGTTAATTCGTCCTGTACAATTTCCATCTCAAAATAACATTGAGGTTCATCATCCAGCCATTTAAACTTGACCAGTTTATTTTCTTTTACCGAAACCAGTTTTGCCTTTAACTGCTCATCATCCCAGGTAAAGGTATATACCTGATCGCGGAAATTTACATCATCTGCAAACCATTGCGATAAGCCATTTGGTTCGCTAATAAAACTATACAATATTCTTGGCGACGATCTAACTTCGTACTCGAGTGTAAATTTTTTCTTTTCTGCCATGTTAGTACTCTACCAGGATAATTTCCGGATTTTTTAATATTATTTTTCTAAAGAAAGGTAATTTATTCTACATCTGCAACAGTTAGTGAATTTGGTTTATAGTTTGGTTTGTTAGTTCATTCGTCATTGGTTCATTGGCTCATTAGTTCATTAGTCAATAGTTCATAGTTTGATTGTTAAATTGGTCATTGGTTCATTAGTCAATAGTTTGATTGTTCAATTGGTTATTGTTCCATTGGTTATTGTTTTATTGGTCATTGGTCATTGGTTCATTAGTCAATAGTTCATAGTTTGATTGTTCAATTGGTTATTGGTCATTGGTCATTGGTTAATTGTTTAAACTGGTTAATTGCTGAATCCGACTCAAGACTCAGGACTAAATACTATGGACTTCGGACTGACTCCAAACTAAATAAGACCATCAACTAACAATTGTTCTTATTTAAAAAAAATCTTATCTTTAACTACGTTTTACCGTGAATCACCGTAAAGCCATCATCCCTGTTTTTTCATCCCACAATTGAATTTCAAAGCCAGCAGGCAACTGCTTATCCCGGTTTTGAAGATTTTGTTAACGTTTGTGCCGGAGCCCTGTCCGCATAAACGTTATTGATGCTGTTTACCTTAACAATTTTATAACCATTTAAAAACAGGATTATGAGTTCTAAAAACAGAATTTCGGCGGTGATTACACCAGAACAGTTAAAAGCAAGCGCAGATGCAATAGTTGCATTTAAAGCCAACCTAAGTAATGCATTAACCATTAGTTTAGAAGCTGAAGAACGCAGGAGAATGCTAAAAATGGGTAACAAAACCCTCAGTTTCGTAGAAAAAACGCTTGAATATGCCAGGCACAACCCCAGCCTGGTACCCATTTTTATGGACCTGGAGGAAGCCACAAAAGATTATGAACTGGCTGCCTCCCTGTATGATATTTTTCAGCAGTTAAATATTCTGATTACAGCGGTAGAAGATGCCGGAATGGTAGCAGGAAGCGAAGCTTACGAGGCTGCCCTTATTTTTTATCATACGGTAAAAGGTGCAAGTCGCTCCAGTGTATTGGGCTCGCAAGCAATTTACGACGACCTCAGTCAACGTTTTCCTGGCCGACGAAAAGCGAAAAACGTTTCGCCGCCACAACCTTAGTTATTAAAATATATCCCCGGTGGGCTTGTATGAGCTTGCCGGGGATTTTTAGGATATTGCTTAATTGATGGTTAATCGGTTAATTGTTTAAATTGGTTAACTGTATGTAAAGTGCTTCATTGGTAGTATGTTTAATTTTGGAGATGGGTGAAATCCGGTTCCAAATCCAAAATGATCAATTGGTTATTATTTAAATCCGTAAATTGGCGCTAAACGCCTGGCTCCAAAAGCTCTTCACCCTCATTGAAACTAAATAAGCCCGGTTTCGAACTTATTTTATCCGCGTTGATACTAAATAAGCTCAATTTTGTACTTATTTTACCATCGTTGATACTTATTTCACACTAATTAATACAAAATAAGCTCGGCTTTGAACTTATTTCATCCTCATTAATACTTATTTTATCCTCGTTAGTACTTAATAAGCTCGACGTTGAACTTATTAAGTATTAAACAGCACTTCGAAAGATCAAAACCCAACCTCTTTTACCGGAAAACACACTTAATTACGCTAAAGGCATCCTTTTTTCAGCATCCGACAATCAAATGCAGCAATATTCCGACATGATCCGGCTCAAAAAGCTTATTGTTATGGCCAGTATTTAATTTAAACGCTCCCATACTGTTTAATTTAACGAAATGAAGAAAAGTGACGTTTTACCCTGCCATTAAATCAAAAAACCACCCCTTTTTAATTGTTAATTTCAATTTCACAGCGTCTCAAAATCAATTAAATTTACTGAGCATTAAGGCCTTAAAGTATTTTTCACATTTCTTTTTATTAAAATGTATATTTATTCTATATTTGCAGCTCTTAAAAATAACCACATTGGTATTTACGTTATTATGTAAATATTAACCCGGCGGGGTAGCTCAGATGGTTAGAGCGCAGGATTCATAACCCTGAGGTCGGCAGTTCGATCCTGCTCCCCGCTACCGAATCGGCGAAAGAGGCATAATTCAGATTTAATTCTGGTATGCCTCTTTCCTTTTTAAGCATAATTTGCTGAAAATGAGCGATATACAAAAAGACTAAATTTATTTCACTGGTTCGAACTTTATCGTTTTTCTTATCGTAACTCATACCACTAGGGAACAGTAATGCTTGCAGTTGTTGCTTGGTGTGATAGTCCCCAGAAAGCCAGCTTAAAGGTAGTTGAGTGGCATATTCTATCGCCAACCTAACACATTTCACTAGGTTCGAACTTTTACTTGAGAGGACAAGCAAATTCCGCTCAATTTCCTTTTTTTCCTCTGAATATTTCTCATGATATTTTTTGTAAAGCTCCTGACTGAGATCTTCTTCAATATACCTTTCCTCTAATCGTTCTACTTTCCTCTTTATTTCCCGGTGGCTGTTTTCCAACTCCAAAAGGTCTGCTTGCTTATTCTGAGTCAACTGATTGAATGTCGCGGCGACCTGCTCAACCAATAATTCAATATAATCTATGGCTACGTCAATTTTGAAGAAATCAAGGATATCGGCAAATCTGGAATTTAGCGAGTCTGCATTTTTATTATTACAACAAGCTTTGGTTTTACACTTATAATAATATATATTCTTTTTGCGGTTTAGGTAGCCGCTCAAGGGCTTCTCACATTCAGCACAAAACATAAAGCGCTTCAAAGGAATGTGCACATTCTCCTCATTGAGTGAAAAACCATGAGAAATCTTGTCCAGTATGCCATTAACTTTAAGAAAAAGCTCCCTACTAACCAATTTTTCATGATTGCCGACAACAACCTGCCCCTCTAACATATTATGCACCATCAAGCCACAATAAAAGGGATTTCTAAAAATTTCTGATATACGCTGATGAATCAACTTTAGTCCTCGCTGGGCCAACCTGTCCCGGATGACTTCATTTGACACATTTTCGTACGCTTTCCATTCGAACGCCTGACGAATGAGCCTCCCCTTAGCATTTATAACAATTTGCCTTTTGTTTTTAGAACGGTCGATCTCGAATCCCAATGGAGGGCTAGTCGGCCAATCGCCACGCAATAACATCTCCTTGATACCTGCACTACATTTTTGCTTTCTCAGCTGATTATCAAACTCACCAAACAGGAACAGTAATTTTTGTTGCATCTGGCCTGAAGCACTTGAGGTATCGATAGGTTGTGTTACAGAAATTATTTCTATCCCTAAACGCCTCAACTCCCCACTAAGCCAGATTGAATTATCATTTCTTGAAAACCTTTCCAGGCTGTACACTAAAATAGAAGATATTTTTCCTTTGAATTTTTTCACGAAAGAAAGCATAGCAGTAAATTGTTTTCTCTCATCGTTCTCAGCGCTTTCATAAGTTCCTCCAAACTGAGCGGCGATATTAAACCCGAATTTCTCTGCGTATAGCGTACAGGCCTTCAATTGGGTTCCCAGACTTAAATTATCAGCCTGCTCTTTACTACTAACCCTTGTATAGATAACGCATTCCAAGCTTTTGGAAACTTTTTTATTTTGTTTCCCTTTTGCAAACGAGTCGAAAAAAAAGATTTCTGACATAAATAATACTTCTTTGATTACACTATAAGATACTAATAATCAATTATTTTATCAAGTTTTTTGCTCCCTTTTTTCACTTGCATTAAAAATGATTATAGACATTTTTTTGATAGTAAGGATCACATCCTTTGCCTGCTCCTCGGTAAAATGCGAAAACATTCGCTTTGAAAGCACCTCTTCTATGGTTATATCATGCTGGCGCACAATAGTTTCTATATTTAAATCAAACTCCATATCCATGACGTTTATTTTGAGTAACAAATATTTTTCGAAAGGTATTCTGAACAATAACAGGATTGGATAATCACAATTAATTACGCTCCTGTTAGAAATAGATGCAAATAGGCATAAACTGGGTGCATCTATCATTAATGTACTCGCATATTGAGATGAGCACATGAGTCTCCCTGTTAATAATTTATCTTTGCAAATCTGAATGATCTATTGCCAAAGATTCAATTACGCCATCGCGGATCACCTCAAATCCCGCTACACGATCTGTATTGTAAATCGCCACTGTTTTTGGTGGCCAAAGTTTCGGGTCGTTTATCTTATCCCAGTCAATCCCAATACCTGAAGGATAATAATCCCAGTTTTCCCAGGCTCTCTCTTTAATTAAAAGTCCGTCGTAACCCAGTACCCTTGTAAGATATTCATTACGGTTACCTTCCCAGTCCATCCCGTAGCAGAGCAGATCAGCAACCTTGTAAAAATCAGAGAGCTGGTCATCGTGCCGGCGATTTAGGTATCGCTCGGAAACTCCGGCGCACAGCAAAATACTCCGGACGCGAGATGCGTCCAGAGCTTTGTCAGCATCCAAAATGCTGGCATCCTTGCTGAGTGTTATCTTATAGATTTTGGCATATCCAAGATTATCAAACCCCGATCCACCGTTCAGTCTTGACTTCTGGAGTACGAGATGGCTAAAAAGGCAGGCGGCGTCCTCACTTATTGAAGTATAAAATGCATTTCCCAGAGTGAGAGCATTCCAGCCAACTCCTTTACCGGACTGGATGTTAATTTTCCCACCGTCCAGTCCAAGCGAGCCATGATAAAGCGCCAGCGATTCTGGGTTTATTTCCTTTACTTTGTTCATAAATTCTGATTAAAGGCCCAAATCCAACACCGGTTGACCCTGCAATTGAAACATTTCAGATCGTCCTCCGTCATGTATTAGACCTATTGAAGCGACTTTTTCCGTGTTATAAATCACGACTGTCGCGGGAGGGGAATTGCGCCAGTCATGCCAGCATCTTCTCCAGTTCACCCCAATGTGGTTAGGTTCATAGTACCAGGGCAGGTAGGGTTTTTGAACAAACAACAGTCCATCATAGCCCATCGATTTAGCCAAGAATTCTTTGGCATTTATTGTCTGAAAGCCACCTTTTTCAATTAGATCAACTACAGCTGGGAATGAGGCCATTTCGGAGTGGCTAAGCATTTTTATATCCGACATCTGTATTCCCGCATGCTTCATAGTACTCACTGAGGCACCGATATCGAGTTTATCAGTTTCGCGCAGCAAATACAAATCTTTGGATAACGAAACACGATAGACTTTTCCTGTAAGTGCTTTTTCGGGATCCTGCCCTAGATCAAACAGTTTTTCCCGCATCATAACATGGCTGTAGAAAAGCGCTATTTCCTTGGATGTGGTTGTATAGAAACCATTACCAAGGGTTAAATCATTTGAGCCAATACCGGTATTTGAGCGAACCTGAATATGATTACCATCGAAATGATCGGTACCATGGTACAGAGCTAAATCTGCTTGGGTCATTTCATTACTTTATTTTCAAACTCCAAATTCCGCCTTTAGGTCTATCGGGTAGTTAGCTGTAAGCACCTCTATCTTGCTTTTTTGCTTTCCTCCTTTTGCATTAACGGAGACCTGTTGCTTTACCGACCATTGATGCCAGCCATGTTCTTTGGCATATTTTTCCAATAGTGGGGACGGATAGGAAGAGAGTAAGAATTTACCCTTTATGCCGGCCAACAAAAACAGAAGCGCTTCAAAATCTGCTTCAGAATAACCGTCGTAGTGACCACAATCAGAATTGTAATAGGGCGGATCACAATAAAAGAAACTATCTGTGGTATCGCGGCTTGCAATGATATAGAGTGCATCCGCGCACTCAATCTGGCAGTTCTGGAGCCTGATCGCCATTTCCTCTACGAAGCCTTCCTTTTTGGAATTTATTTTCTTAGTGGTTGTGTTACCGGATTTATCATAGCCCCAGCTGCTGTCAAGCTGCGACGAAAAGCTTTGTGAGGAAGTCAGCCAGACTGCCCATGCCCTTTTAATCTCCGAAAACATATCCGGGTTGTTATAGATTACCGAGGCCTTTCTGTGCAGATCTCTGGAATGAAGAGAGATCCTGATCTCCTTTTCAAGTGAAGTAAAATCCTCCTTCGCTACCCTATAAAAATTCATCAGTTCTTTATTGGTATCATTAATTACCTCAACCTTTGATTGTTCTTTAGCAAAGAATACCGCCGCGCCACCAATAAAAGGTTCACAGTAAAGCACATGGGGCGGAATTACCGAAACAATGCGTTTGGCTAATTTTTGTTTACCCCCATAATAGCTTATGGGGGTTCTTAATTTTAGTTTGGTCATAAATTCTAATACAAGTCGTCAATACTTAAATCAACTTTTTTCCCCTCAACCATTACCGACACCCTGCACTTGATATCGGGCGTGGCCATACTTTCCACATGATAGCGCTTGCCGTTTAAGTTATGTAGCGGGTGATCTTCCTTGAGATCAAGGGTAACCCATCCGCTTGCGCGGATGCGGTCTATCTTAGCTAAAAGCTTTCTCATTTTTTCTTTGCTGTTACAAGAGATTATCTCCCTATTTCCTCGCTTTGGGAGGTATCACCATCCCGCTGGTTTTCCCAAGGAAACCGCTCTTCTGTATTGCCGGCATCGATTTCGCTTTTCTGGGAAGTTCTTTGTTCAGCCGAGACCGTGCTTTCTTTTTGCTCTTCTTTTTTAGGAAAGATTTCATCCTGGCGGATAATGGCCATGTTCTTATCATAAACATCAAGTCCCTTAAACTGGGGATTCGCGGTTACCATTACAGCAGCGGCTTTCTTACCCACCATCATCTCTGCCGGTGCCATATGGCCACTTCTCAACATTTTCATCATACCATCCTTTCCAAGTTCTGTAAGACCCTTGAACGGATATTTGTCTATGGCATCAGATAGCTCAAACTTGAATTCGGGGTAGAATTTTTTCAGGGGATGATTCCCATAGGCATCCTGAACATCAAGGTTGAGCTTAAACCAAACCTTTTTCTTTTCCGAACCCTCACTGTTTTCCAATTTGGTATAAACATCCCGTTCAAGTGAGTTCCCAGAGAGCAGTTTATAGGCCTGTAGCGCCGTAATCCGGTTGTCCCTTTCCAGATCAAAGACCTGTCTGATAGGCAAGGCACTTCCGGCCTTATTCAGAGTTACCTCATAATCGTTCAGAAAATACATATCGCTCTGCTTGGAGCGGTTGAAGTTCAGCATGAACCTGACCTGATCGGAACCAATTGCAGGATTCTTTTTGGCGTTGGCAGATGTGTAGCTTTGCGTAACTCCGAGGGTAAAAGCAGGGAGTTCCCTGGAAATTGCTGATTCAAGAACATCGTTAAGTTTTGTTCCAAAGCCCAGATAATCCAGGCTCTTTTTTAGATAATCTAAATTTTGTTCATTCATAAGAATATATTATTAATTAATCAAAATAGGCTAAGCTGTTGCTCAGGCTGGGGAGGGCTATAGCCATTTTCCCGGGCGAGGTGTTCGCCAAGGGAGACTGCCAGTTCCTCGATGGACGCATATCCGCAATCCTTTAAAAAAGCAGAAAAGAGAAAATGTGACCGGTAGCCGGTGCTGGATATAATATTGGAATCTGAGCGAAACTCCAGGTGTACAACGGTTGGCTCTTTTTCATCATTTCTTTTGCTGGGCCAGTTGTACACATAATTGACATTGACATCGAATCCGAATACCCGGATATCGAGACCTATATCCTGTTTGAAAATTTCTGGAATCATGGAAATGGATTTTACCGGATTTGCAAAGGCCTGACAATGGTCCTAAATCCGGTGATCTTACAAAACCTATTAAGTGAAAAGAGTGATTCCGCACATGAAAATTCACATGACTTAAAAGTGAAAATTACATGATGGGATAAAACCAGAAAAGTTGCGTCAAATCCTTTCAGCCATAGCGAAATCTTACAGGTTAATACGATTGCAGGCAGATCATCTCCGAATACAGTCACGAATTTCGAATTGGGAAATACCAAGCTGATGCGTATTATACCTTCCGGAGAAGCAAGAAAACCAAATGTTGCCAGCGCGGCATCCCGAAATTTGACTGATTTAGCATCCGATAGAACGTTTAGACAATCCCTTTTTTCATAAAAAAGATAAACGGTACGGATACATATCTCTGGCAGCCCGTAAGGAATAAGGTATGCGAAACCATCGCACATCACCCATTCTCTGTCCATATTTATCTGGATACGCCATGACTATAGCCTTGGCTATACTCGCTTTTGAACTCATCGAGTTCTCTCTGCTGCAATATCTCGTCTGAAATTGCGCCATCGTTTTTTTTCATTTCCAGGAATGCGGATTCAAAGCCTGGTGAAAAGGGAGTCTGATGAATACTTGAATCCATTATGGGAGCGAGATCTTTTAACAAAAAACCCTCGGTTTTACCATCTTTCAAAAAAGTTAAGATAAGTGCTGTACGGCTGGCTACGATTCCCTTGGGCTCACTAGCCCTATGCTGGATCATTGTCCCATCGATTAGCTGCACAATACGTCCTAGGGCAAAATCCTTACTTTTCTTTGCATCTAGTTTCTCTCCGTTGATCTGAAATGGAACCTCTACTCCTTTTGGATCATAGGAAATGAACTCCCTGGTTTCACTATCATATTCAAATACGATAGTCCTATTTGTGCCATCAGAAAAATTAATGGGTTTTGCAAGATTCTTAACTTCTCCTGCAATCAGCGCATCAGCTTCAACATCCAATAAATCCGGAGACAGTTTCGGCTCATTGTAAATAGGGTGCAATTTTATCTCGTGGAGACTATCTTCATCCAGGTTTAAGGATAGCTTAGCATCCAGGCTATCAATAACAAAAGTCTCGCTGACCAGATTCTGTAGGTTCACTAAAGAAGTTCTCCTGCCCGAAAGAAGTGCAGCAATGTCTGTGTCGTCCAATAAGTACCTGGCCCCGTCGTATAGCCCTAGCCTGGATAGCTCTGCAACAGGCAGGGCTTCCCCAATAATTATATTTTTCATAAATTCCTTTTATCTGTTTAAATCAAGATGTGATTGGTTCACAGCTTCGCCAATTTGGTTAGCGTGCTTCTCATTTTGAAACTCAGCACCCATTTCGCGCTTGAGGTATAAAAGCGCTGCGTAGAGTTTATCTTCCCGGCTCATTGTAAATGTGTTGCCGTTCAGGCTTTCATGCATCTTCAGCCTTCCCTGTTTTAAATGGCCAAGAACCTCATAGACCGATCCGTTATAGGGAATCTTATCTCCCGTGGTGAGATACCCAGAAGTTTTTCCAGGAGCAGGCTGCATTGCATTCAGGGAAACCTTTTCATTGGTAATCTCCTGTTTTCTTTCTATATCCATGATATAGCCAAGAATACGCTCGGCATCCATGGAAGCAGAAAAAATCTCAAAAGGATTGTTCTCCAGAATCGATATCCAGCTTTCCACATAGGCATAATGCTGTCCCGGGTCATGGCCTATACCAAGTTCTTGTCCAATAAGCATCGAAGCGATTTCTGCCCTTAGTTCCTCCCTGGCATAGCTCGCATCCCCAAAGCCTTTACCCATGTCACGGTTCAACCGGTCTGGATGCCCCGTCCAGTGGCCCAGTTCGTGTAGCAGTGTAGCATAATATTTGTGGCTTTCAGAAAACCAGTCCTTGTAGGGAAGCGTAATAGCATCCCTTTTTGGGTCATAAAAGGCATTTGCGGAATATTGGTGAAAAATTACTGCGCCTGAGGAGGCAATGAGATTCTCTGCCCGCGCAACCGGTGCCCACTCGGTGCCTGGCTTTTCCCTTTCCAGTTTGGGCATGCCCTCGATCTGCGCGGCATTAAACACGTAAGCATTGCGAACAATGGCATGGGGAAGTTCCCTGGTTTCCTTTATGGGCTTTCCGAACTCATCATGGATAACCTTTCCTGAAGCGTCGCGCCTGGTTTGCTCATCACTTGTTTTAACAAACTGGATGAGCATGGATTTCTCTCCCTTTCTCACCTGCATTCCGCTTTCCTCTGCCTGCCTGTAGGTCATCCATCTTGGATCTTCCCTACCTGCCATCAAAAGCGATAGCGCATTGATTCCCTTGTATCTATTGCCGCTCTGAAAATTGTAAGGCATTAAAAGAGGAATGCCCCCTGAATCCCATGGAATCTGCCAGGGTGCGGTTCCGGCGCGGAGTGCCTCAATTACTTTCTCGGCAACCTGAACGTGCAGGGGTTTATGAACATCTCTTTTATCCATCTTGCTCTTCCTCCGTATCCGCAAAACCAATTCCGTAAACCCAGGCCTCGTCCTGATTCAGTTCCACTTCTTCTACCATCGCGAGTAGTTCCAGTTTTTGCCTTAGGGTCAAATAGGCTGAATTTTCCATAAAATTTATTTGATTAATTTTGGCTACTTTATAGTAGCAAAGAATAAAGTTTACTGGATCAATGTAGACTCGCCCGATGCGCAAACTAAAATGCAGGTGTTCGCCAGTCACCCTACCGGTAGATCCCGTAACCGCTATAACTTCCCCAGAACGGACTTCTTCGCCCTTTTGAACCAGAATAATGGAGAGGTGGCCATATATGCTTTCAAGGCCTGAATGATCAATCCTTATAAATTTTCCCAGAATTGAATTAAAGCCTACGCCGGATACCTTTCCGGCAAGAAAAGAAAATACAGGCTCATTTCTTGCGTGAAGATCAATGCCACGATGGAAATCCGCAAAATGGGTAACAGGATGTATCCTTTTACCAAAAGCGCTATTTACCTTTATTGAATTCAAAGGCAAGGAGATTTGGGAGTAGCAGGATAGAGAAGAGCAAACAAAAATGAGAAGTACGCCTGCAAAAAGCCTAACGCTCAAAAGAAACCTCTTCGCTGACATTTATATTGTGATTTCGTGAAATATAGTCCTCCAGGGAAATCATGCTCCTTTTCATGACCTCTGGATTTTCGACAGCAATCTTCATCGCAGCAGAAATGTGACCATAATCTGAATACTCCTGTTTCATATTAATATCGAGCAAGTCTTTAAAAGTACCGGCATCCATATCCTTTACCCCGGTCATAATATCCTGATAAAGCTCCCTTTTATCCTTTAGCACAAGGAGGGCATCTGAGGAATACCTGCCTAGTGGGCCACCACCAAAGCCGACGCTAATGTTATCTTTTTGAAGATCCGCTATTGCAATTAGACCTATCTGACCCTGTCTGGAAACAGGATCTGTTGTCAGCTGGGGATGTACCACCACAAGCTGGCCGGTTAATTCTTCCATAAAAATTGATTTTAAGATTGAAAAAAATAGTTTGTTTATCGCTTCATACCGCCTGCCATGGAGGCTTTGGGACTTTCCCGATTTTTTGGGACAGCAGCCTCGGTTCTGAATTTTTTAACCAATACCTGTATTTCATCATTTATGCGCATGAAGTTTTTACGGAGAATCTCATCCTTTTTTCCTGCGAAATCATAATACAACGGCATATCAGGGTAAGCTTTTTCCTCTCTGGCTATCGCCTCCATATCAAGATTCACCCTGCAGTTGATCGCCGAGGTATCATATTTCCCGGTATATTCTTCTACAGCATCGGCTGCAAGCATACCAACGAGCTCTCCGGCCTTCAATGATGCGATCTTACCTGCAGGAATCAGCGATTCTAGTTTTTCCGAGAGCGACACCGATGTCTTGGTTCTATCAATGGACAAGCTCTCTGACTGTTGCTTAACTTTCCCAAAAAGCCGCTCCAGCCATTCCAGCGTTTCCTTGTTCCTTACCGAGCCAGAAAGTACATTTCCTACTACCGAGGTAATGGTGGTTGCGGTATCCTTTCCATATTGCTGCTGAAACTGTGGAAGCTCCTGGAGTCCCATGAGTACAGCTACCTTATTTGATCTGGCAGTGGCAATGAGATTTTCGATGCGGTGAACAAATAAAGTTGGCAGCTCATCGATAATCAAGGCCGAGGGCCGGTTTCCTTTAGAGTTGATAAGCCTGGTCAGCCTGTTGAGCACTACAGAATAGCAGGCGGAATTGATATTCTGTGTATTGGGATCATTGGCAAGGACTAACATAGAGGGCTCCGCCCGGGATGAAATCTTTAAGTTGAAATCATCCCCAGAAAAAACCCAGAACGTCTCTTTAGTAGCTAAGCGGGAGATGAATACCTTTAGCGTTCCTATCTGCCCCTCTAGCTGGTTGAAAGCTTTAGCCTGCCATGCAGTGGCAAATGGAGAAAGTAAGCTCCCAAGCTCAGGATTGGAAAATAGCACCGAAAAAATCTGCTCATAACTGCAGTTCAAAAATGAAAGTACGTGCGGAAAAGTAGAATACTTCCCTCCCTGGTACTGAGAAAAGAAATAAATGCAGGAGGAGAGAAAATTTACCGCACTCTGGGTAAAGAACTGATCGCTACCACCGGATTTATCCCCTTTTTTCAAGGCTTCAACCAGCGCTTCCGCTGTTTCGCCAGCATCGGCGAGCGTTACTATGTAATCTGGTCTTAATACATTTATCCTCCTGCTCCGCTCTACCTGGGTTAAATTGATGACATGAAAATCAAAGCCTGAGAGCCTGCCCTGCTTTTTACCCAGCAGATAATGGTAATAGGCGATCTGACCCAGGTCGGGAAACTTAAAGTCATAACAGCAGATACAGAATTCCTTAAAGATAAGCTGCCGGATAAAGGGCATAACAATGCCAAAACTCTTGCCCGAGCCCGGGGTCCCGATCAAAAGCGTTCCGCGAAAGATGTTCTCTATGTTAATGAAGCCCGAATGTACTTTCCTGCGGTAATAAAAAAGTGAGGGGATGGTAACTGCAAATGGTCCGTTCACAGGCTTTCTTGCCTGCATAAAGGATTCTTCTTCGGTATTCCACTTATCCTTACCTAAAGAAGAGCTGATAATCTTGGAAACATTGTCCATCGCTAGGTGCACCAGGATCGTCCCTATCAACAATAAAGAGATATACCCAATATCCTGCCAGCTGGTCAGATAAAAAACCACAGCCCCCTTTTCACCAAAAAAAAAGATACTGGCCGCCATTAAGACTAATCCCAACACGAGCGGATAAATGATCGCTGTTTTAGCATCAAGATCTTTTTCTTTTTTGCTCAGTGTCCCGATTGAAACCAGCGAGATAAGCAACAACGAGAAAAACCGGCTGTAGAGCGGGTGTTGGTAAATAATAATCCGTGACATGCGCACCAGAAACCTGGCGAGCCCGATTTTCTCTGCACCAGAATCAGTTAAGAACTTAGTTGCATAGACAAACATGAGCACATCTAGCAAAAGGGCGAGATAAATGGCAAACTGAAGGAAGCGGTGCAGGCTCTGTTGTTCCTTGCTTTCTTCCATAATGAAACATTAAAAGGTGTCGGCGTTTAGGATATCGGAGTACCTTAATGAAGCGCGAAGATTTCTTCCGGAAATCTGCTTTTCCGATAATTCAATACTGAATTCCTTGTCACCGGGAAAGGTGGTTTTTTTAATGATATAAATATTACGATAGGATTTCGAAAATCTTTCAAAGGGATAAAGCTGAAAAACCGGCTTTAATTCTATGGACTGGACATTGGTAGATTTATTGATCTTTCTGTCCGCTATCTTAAACCTCAGCTCGTCGACATCAAAGATGAGATTTGTGGAGTTCTGGAAGCTCAGGTCAAGAAGGATGCAATCGCCAAGGGTATAAACCCGGTTGACAACCAGAGATATCCCGAAGGCTGATTCCTTTTTAATTTTGACATCCCCCCTACGCTTTAGCAGGGAAAGTGCATTGCTCTTCATCTCGTTCTGTGATAATCCTATCCCCGAAATGTCAAGGGATCTCATATAGGTTGGCACTATATCGATTTGTGTGGAAATCAGTTCAGGATTGGAAGGCGATAAAAAGGAGAGTCTGTACTGGGCGATAAAGGTTTCTCCGACAATGGTAACCAGGCCAGCATCGCCGCTGGAACTAAGTGCGGCAACAGAGTCTGGAATCGCCTTGATCCTGAGAATGTTCTTTTCCGGAAGGTCACCAATCAGCGAACTGCTGGATAGGTCTACATAGGAAATTTTCTCTGGCGAGATGAAATGGAGTGAAACCGAACCCGATATTCCGATTACCGGAATATCGGCAACGGTAACTGAGTGTGGCACTTGCGCATAGAGCGCCAGCGAGCTCAGGAAAATTTGAGCTAGGAACAATATTTTTTTCATGAAATTCTAATAAGATTGTTGTTTTCTTTTTAGCTCATTGGGATCAATGAGATAAACCTGGGTATTGTATCTGACCTTTACCTTATTGGACCGGATCAACTTGTTTACCGCTGTTGTTGTAGACTGGAACATCTTGGAAAGCACCCCCATAACGAGTTGGTTGTTATTTTCCGCCATCTGCTGTATGGTAATCCCTTGCGTGCTTGAACTGCTCATGTCCCTGGTAAATTCGCGAAAGGCGGATGATGGAACATAAATACCGGCCATTCCGTCGTTGTCATAAACCTGAAGATTTACCGGCAGAATTTCCCCACCGTAGAATACCGATGAGATCACCAAGGAAACCCTTTGGGCAGAGAAGCCTGAAATAGTTGCATAGAGGTAGGTGCCTTTAGGGATCATAAACTTGCCGGCCATGATATCATCAGTCAGCCTTATACGCAGGCGCGATCCGGAAAAGCCGGTAATATCCTGATCAATGATCGCAGAAATAGGGCGTTCGCCATCTCCTGAAACTATGGTATTGAAGCCAGCCGAAACGCCATGCGATCTTTTGACCGGAATGATCTTCTTGCTTTTGGCTTCTGCATCGGCCATTTTCAGAGCCCGTTCTTTTTCCATATTCTCCTTTACAGCGGGATCATTCGCTTTCCCCATACTGTCGACAAGAGCCATCTGTGCCCGAAAAAGCTGCATGGGATCGGATGGGTTTTTAGCGTTATCAACCTCCTTAGTTACCCTGTTCTCCTGCATTTTTATCTTCGACAGTGCCGAGGCGAGTGCGATGTCCTGCTCAGTTCTGGAAGGATTCCGCGACTTTACAAAGCTCTGTCCTGCCGCAGAATATCCATGGTTTACATTTTCCGGTCTGCCTGGCAGACCATATTTTGCCTTCATTACCTGGTCAATGGAATCTAGCATATGCTTTTCCCTCGAATTGTAGGATGAGCTTACCTCTGCCAGCTGCTGGTTTTCTTCACCAATACTACCAACAGCAGTGTATCCATCGGCCTGCTTGAATTTATTTCTAAAGGCATCTAGCTTTCCCGAAAGCTCCTGGTTCCTCACCTGCTCGGAAACATTTGCCACGTTGGTCTGTAGCGAATCTCTTCCCAGGAATATTTTACCTTCTTTTCCAAAACTGCTTTTATAGACATAAAAGAAGAGAAAAAGAAAAGGCAGACAGATTATGGGAAGCGCGTACCTAGGCTTTTTTAAATCTATTTTTTTCATATATTTTAATTAATTCTTCGTTTGGCTGGCACGCTCAAGCTCGGCTACCATATTGACCATGAGCAGGCTGTCCTGGCTATTTAGCGTCTCCTTGGCCAATAAAACTTTCAGCGCTTCCCTAATCTCAAGAGTTCTTTTAAGCTTACTTACAGTTGATCCTATCTCGCTAAGCCCGCTCTCAACTTTTAGCAGTGCTTTTTTTTCTACAGGGGCTTTTTTTGATTCCATTCTCAGCAGCGTAAAGCACAAGAGAAAGGAACTGGCTAGTAGCAGCACCATAGATGAGAAGATAACCTTCGGATATTTTTTGAAAAAACCTGATATGGAGGCCAGGAGGCGTTCGATCAGATCAGAGAACTCATTTCTGAGTTCTGAAAACACAGTTGTCTTTTTCATTGGAATGCATTTTTATCTATAGTTGAAATATCCCTGTTCTCTAATGTCTTCCATCTGGTAATCAAGACCGCGTGGGGATTATTGTCAGATCTTGTTTCAAGATCGATCAGGCTTCCCTCCGTGATAAGCGAGCGGGTGACGCTTGAGCTTCTCCTGTCTATTTTCTGGGTACCATAATACCGGAAATACATTCTTTTTTCATCTAAAAAAATAGAATCGGTACGGAGCGTGAGTACAGCAGAGGAGGAGAGAATAGAGGTAAAAAAACCTTTTTCCTTCAGATTATTATACTGAAGTGCACCACTTTCATCAATAAGGTACATGGCCTGTTTCATCTGATATTCTATGAACTTATCATCTGGTACTAGCGAAAAGAAAAGAGAATGGAATTTTGCAATATGTGCGCGGTATTCTGCTGCCCTGTTTAGCTGCACATTGGTCTGTTTCGCTAGGATTGGTGTTCCCGAGGGGTCAAGAATATAAATACTTTTACGAGAATCCCTAACATATCCATAGGCAAAAAAAGAAACAACAGCGACTACCGATAGACAGAGCAAAAAACTTCCCAGCGAAAGGAATGTGGCTAGACGGATTTTGGATTCGATACTTTTTATCATCATCTCGCTATCCTCCCATTATCTGTCCGGCAACCCTGGTCATACTTGATGCACCTCTTCCCATAGAACTTGCGGCAGAGGATACGCCCGATGTGGATACTATCCATGTTGAAATGCTCGGCACGGTAAGCATGGTTAGTGCACCGATGATAAAGGTTACGATTACCATTCCAAAGGAGAGAACTCCATTACTGGCAAACCATCCAAGTTTTTCAAGGCTTGCCCCGCCGGTCCCAACAAGCTCCTGATAACGGGTAATTTCTGCCTCAAGCGCATAATGCTGAAAGAGAGAGGCTACATACATCACTAAATAGGCAATACCCGAATAAAGGTTTACGGAAATGAACCTTGCCACCCAGGTCGAAAAGGAATCCCTGAAAGCTGGCAGAATAGAGACGGCTACTGAAAAGGGGCCTAAAATAATCAGTATCGTGGAAAAGATGATCTGAATGATAAAAATAATATAGGTGCAGACCCTGAGTATCCATATAGCGAGTGTCTCTAAAAGAGAGGTAGCCAAAAGTTGCAGACCAACCTCCAGCCTGTTTCTCATTTCCACAATGGGATTCCAAACCTCGGAAAACCCTTCTTTTACCGAGGATTTTACAGATTCCCAGGCATTTTCATACCAGGTATCAGCCTCTGTTTTTGCTGTCTGCGTTTCGGCCTGAATTTTATAGAGCTGATCAGAAACCTCTACCATGAGCTTTGCTCTTTGGAGCCTGAGGTCATTGATCTCGGTCTGGCTTCCATCGAACATTGCCGAGGTCTTTTGCTCAATCACATCGGTTGGATAGGCAATTACCCGGGTAAATATGCTCCACCATAAGATTACCATGGTTAGCCCAAAAGGGCGAAGTAGCGGCATTATTTCGAGCTGTTTATCCCCCGAAATCATCTCGTAGCTTTTAATAGCAAAAAAGATGAGCATAAAAATTGCTGCCAATGCCTGTGCATCTGCAATAAAGGCATCATAGTGGGTCCAGATCGTATTTTTCATCTCATGAAGAAAATGCATCATCCCTTCCTCATAGACACCGTTGCCCTGAAGAAAATTAAAAGTGTCCTTAAAAGAATCGGGGACAGACTGCACAAAAAAACCGGCTGTGCCGGTTATAACATTTAAAATATCCATTGCTTATAGTTTTGATTTTTTAAGGATATCATTTGCAATTTGTATATCGCTCTTTGATGATGCTGGTTTTGGAACCTCACCAGACCTCAACTTCTGGGCAGATGAGCGGATAGAGAGATAGGTCCTTGCCCTGGATTTCTTGGTTTCCCAGCTAGCCGAGAGTTTCCTGAACTCTGCAAGCATCCTATGATAGGCCATTATCCTTGATCCCCGGTCTATGGTAGTCGACCTCGCGATTTCAAGTCTTTCAAGAAGCGCATGGCTTTCCTCCCTGAACCAGTCAAATAGCCCCGTAGAGATCATGTATTTCTGTTCAGCAAACGAAAGGCCTGCAAGCATATCGGAATCTATCTGATTTAATAACCCTTCAAACTCGTTTCGATAGTACATGAGCCAAAGGGGATCGGCGAAAGCCAGTGCCGAAGAATAATTGGAGGCCTCGCTCAGCGCCGTATTGCGAAGGGTATCCGCATGCAATTTGTAGAGATTATCCGTGTTTTGCATGGCGGCAGCAAACATCATCCGCTGCGTCTGTGGCCCAACCGGCCCCAAGGGCCTAAGATCTGTTTTGGGATAATTTGGATGAAGTGCCCAGGTAATCCAGTAATCAGGGTTGAGCCCTAAAAACCCTGGTTTGGGCGTAAACTTATCTGCGTCCCATTGCTTAAAGACCATGCGCTCCTGTTGATAGGTAATGTGTTTGTCTGTAATCTTTTTCTGGGCCATGACTAGCCGAGAGGGAAAACATAGAAAAAGAATCAAATAATATTTTTTCATTGCTTTAAAAGTTTTGACTTAAATAAAATATCATTGCCCAGGCGCAAATCCTGATTGATGAAGCCCTGATAAGGGTTGAGTGAGCGGAACATACCGTTCATTTTTGCCCAGTACATGGATTTTTTCATGCTGAATACCAGGGCGCGGATGACGCGGAGCTCCAGGGCAATTTTCTTAAGCAGCGCATCGCGCTTTTCGAAATCCATGAGAACATTTTCGCCTTCCTTCAATACAAAAGCAGAGACTTCTGAAAACAGGTTTACCCCCCTATCCTTTACCTGGCGGGAAACGTCTTCTGCAAAAAGCAGCAGATGGGGATCTGACTTGGCTATATCAATCATCCCGGCACTTTCCAATGAAATCTCGGCAACCAGCGAGCCGATCTGTCTGACCGCGATTGCGGTTTTGAGTCCCTGATCAACTTCTCTTAAGGAAGACAGGATTAATGACTGAACCATAACGACCGCGCCCAGATTGAGATTAATATCTGAAAGGCGGTTGTTGATCGTATTTAAATAACTGTTATACGTATTTTCAGCTGCCAGACGTACTGCGCCATTTTCATTTACGATGTTAAAATGTCCACGGTCAAAAACTACCCTTTGAGCCTTACTACAATAATGATTGACCAGCATTAAAAAAATTAAAATAAGCAATTTCATAACATCAGTTTTTTAGGATATCTTTTTTTCGCAGGATTTCATCTACCAATTTTTTATCGGTATTGATAAATTCTGAGAAGGGATTTAATCCATTCAAGGCCTTTTTTCTTGAAGAATATTGAAGGGTTACCGCCAGTCCTCTGGATGCCCCGGCTATCAGGCGGAGTTCGTTGAGCACATGGGAAAAGAGCATTTTGCGGTCGCTCTGCTTCATCTGGTTGATGTCCTGCATAGAAAGAGCAAGTCCGTACAAAAAATTCAGCAGTGCATATGCCCGATCCCCCATATCCAACTCTGCCTGTATGGCCAGAACGGAAAGTACAGGATCGTCCTTGCATAAATCAAAAATCGTCCCCTGGCTTCTGGTAATATCAGCGATCAATGGATAAGCTTCGATTCCAATCTGCGCCGCATCAATAGCAAGTCCCAAAGTTTTGAATCTGGACTGGATATCCCTGTATTTATTCTTTAATCTTACCATCAGGGTTTTGTTTGCCTCCTCATTTGCAGTGGATCCCGCCTGCCTGTCCCTAGCATCAGACTGTTTTCCGTGTTCTGTTTTGCTATTACCCACAAGCTGGTGCAAAAGCCCGACATTCAACTGCGCATGAGCAGCCATTGATATAAAAATCATAGCCGTGATAAATGCTGCGCTTTTCATTGCTTGAGCATCTTGGCATTCCTGATAATATCGTCCGCTATGCGTTTATCAATATTGATATACCCGGCATAAGGGTTTAGGGAATTTAAGATTCCGCGCTGCTTTGCCCAGTACATCGTACGGTACATGCCGTAGGCCACTCCCCGGAGAATGGTAAGTTCTGTGACGATCCTATTGAGGAGTTTTGCCCTTTCACCGGAATCCATCAGTGCCTCCTTCCCGTCTTTTAATACAAAAGAGCTAACCTCGGTAGCAAGGTTGATCGAACGGGTTTTGAACTCCCTAGCACCACCTTCAGCAAACAGCAGTAATACCGGGTCACCAGAGGCTAGATTAATCGCCTTATTCACATCAATGACAATATCCTGAGAAATCTCATAAATATCCATAACAGAAAGCAGAGACCTCATTACCCCTGAAACCTCAGATAAACCTCTGTAAATAGTGGATTGAAGGTCGTTTACAATTCCAAGCTGACCGGTTACCGCTAACTGGGCTCTCTGCACCAGAGTAAGGTTGTCACTGGTTCGGGACAGACCGCTATTCATCACTCCTGCATGGGCGGCCGTGGCCGCAGCGGTTGTTGGGTCGACGTATATTTGTGCGGAGGCCGATTGCACTAAGATTCCAAATAAAAAATAGATGAATATTTTTCGCATAACAATAGAATTTAACTTGTGAGGGATGAATTGACTTTCTTGACAAATTCGGGAAGAGAGATTGCGCTCATTTTCATATCGGCAACGAAATGTTCCAGTCCCAGAGGATAAGAGCCGTAACGCTTGACATAAGTTTCAACAGCAGTCTTTTCGGGTTTTTCGGTTGTGAAGGTTAAATACTGAAAAATCGACACTTCAACACCATAGACCTCCCCTATACTTCCGCGCTTAATGTAAACCTCCTTGAATTTCCCGCGGCCGGCCTTATTTTCAAGCGCATTGATGGTAAATATCTTTCGCTGCTCCACCTCATTGAGCGCTAAGAGCTTTGCTACCTCTGTATAATTTCCCCTAAACTTGGACTGATCGAGCAGGCAGATGGTGTCGGAACTTGCAAGAATGGAATCCTTTATTACAGCATTCCCGATAATATCGCTCAGTTCTTGCGTCACCACAATCGGCTCTCCCCAGAATTTCCTCATCGTTTTATAGAGGTAAAGAATGTAGTTCGCCATTAGCGGAGAGGCAATTGCCTTCCACGCTTCTTCCAAAATCATCGCTTTTCGCTGGCCCGTACGGTACCTCATTTTCTGCAGTACCAGATCCATAATCACCAGCGTCACTATTGGAAAAAGAACACGGTTTTCCTTTATGGAATCTATTTCGTACACAATAAAACGCTCTGTAAAATCTGAAAGATCAGCGCTTTCGTTGAGCAGCCTACCGTACTCTCCGCCAAGACAGAATTTTTTAAGTACGTAACGGTATTCATCAAGATCGAAACTGATCTTCTCGTTTTCCTTGATCTCCGAAATCTTAACGATCGAATAATGGTAGAAAGAATCAAAACACAGCGCATAATCAGCCTCTCCTAAAAAGAAGTCTGAATAGTAGGCCGAGAGTACATTTGAGAAAACCGTATCCTCAATCTGCGATACGCTTCCCTCTGCACCCTTTAAAAGAAGTCCGATAAGTGTTTTGAGGAAATCCTTCTTTTCTATGTTATATTCTGCTTCAGAAATAAGAAAGGGATTCATCGTGATCGGATTCTCCTCGGTATAGGTGTAATACTTTCCTCCAAAATAATTGCATAGCCCGGAATAGGAATGTCCTACATCAACGATCACGATATCGTAATTGTAGAGCATATACTGTTCAAGCAGGCTGTTCATAAAAAAGGATTTACCCGTACCAGAGCTGCCCAGAACAAATTTTGAACGGTTGGTAATCCTGCCAGATTCCATAGGGAGATCAGCTGGATCTATGCCTACAGGGATTCCTCTCCTATCGGTAAAGCGCATGAGAAACTTGGAGGGCTCATCCCGCATCAGCCGTTCCTTGTAGAACAGGCAAAGGGCCGCATCCGAAGTGGTGAGGAACCAGTCGTATTTTTTCAGTTCCACTGCATTTCCAGGCAAGGCACTCCTAAAGAGTTCCATCTGGTTATAGGCATTCTTGGAGGGGATAATCCCCTGCTGAAATAGGGAAGCTTCAATAAAGTTACAGCTGGTATCCAGAAGTGGAAGTTCGCAGCAGACCAATAAAGAATAGTGCGCATTGACCAGCAACTGGTTTTCCCTTGCCACATCGATGAGCAACTTATCAATATCCTCCACACACATCTGATTGGCTGGATCAGGAACTCCGGAATGCCGCTTTCGCTTCAGCTGCAGTTTGTTCAGGGTGATGCCCTGTGAAGGAATTTCAATTAATTGGTTATAAACAAGACTTTCAATACCCGGAACTGATGACAGGAAGGAAAGGTTGTCCATCGGAAACTCCTGTAGTCCTTTCCCGTCGCTGGCCATTAAATATGGCCCAATGGATTCAGGCATATCAATGGAATCGATATTGACCAGGCTCATGCAGCGGATCACCTTTTCCCCAATACCTATTTCAGTATCCCCGGCCCTTAAGTTATTGAGCGAAAAATGGTCTGAGGAGAAATCCATGGCCAGCATCCGCGAAATATAGCGTTCTATCTCACCGCGAGATAATAACTTTGGCAATACCGATGCTCCTTTCAATAGTTCACAGACCTTGGCAATATTGGATACAAAATCAAAAAGGGCTTTCCTGTCATAAACGTACATTGCCCTTCGTTTGACCTGACGGGTTATAACCAGATAACTAGAGTGCTCAATATATTCCCTCCCTGAAAAATGCTCATCATATTTTTGCTGAAGGGGTTCACTTTGCACTTTTGGCTGAAAAGTCTTTTTCGCAAACACATCCTGTTTCTGAATGATGTATCCTTCTCCTAATATCTTGATTACATTAAGAAGCAAAAGATGGTAGGCCTGGTAGCCTGCCGGATCAGCGGAATAAATAAGTACCGGATTTTCAATAGAAAGAATTACCGAAAAATCGCCTGACTCACCATAAAGAACCGAAAGTCCGCTAATCTCTTCTATTCCGGCATATGGCAGTTTAAATTCCTGTTTTCCCATAACCTCGCCTTAAATAAATACGATGAATGAATATCTCCCTGGATCTGGTCTTATCATGAAGACCGGATGCCTGCTTGGAATATGTGTAGAGGAGCCCACCGGCTATTGAAAGAATGGTTAAGAGGCCACCTATATACATATTGAGGAGCGCACCGGCTAAGCCTCCGGTGACCAGTCCAAGGCCTAAGGAAGAAATTCCATAAGCAATATACTTCCCTTTGAAACCGCGATAAACAAGGGGCTTTTGAAGCCCCTTGTAAACTGGATACATCCTCATGCTATACGCCAAAGAAAGCCTTGATCACTACCGATACCAGAACCAGAAAAAGGCAGGAACCGCCCCAGCCCATAATTTCTTTGTTGATGTCCTGATCTCCGGAGTTCCATTTGATATACACACGGACCCCACCGATAATACCTACCACGGCACCAATCGCAAGGGTGAGTGTAGAAACCGGATCTACATAAGAGGTCAGCGAGGAAGTCGCCGCATTAATTCCTGTTGTTCCTCCCCCAGTCTGGGCGAAAACTGCCTGCACTAAACCCAATAGCGCGGCCAATGACAAAAGTCTTTTGCTTTTTCTTGTCATAAAAAAATTGATTTAAATTGAATAAAATTGTATTTACAGTCCGAAAAGACCGCGGAGGAATACACCGATGAGAGATAAAAAGAGGCATGAAAAGAACCATCCCATAACCTGCGCATCGATGTGGTGCTTGCCCATCTGCCAATTGGCATAAACCCTAAGCCCACCTAGGATTCCTGCGATTGCGCCAATAACCAGTACCAGATCCGAGAGCGAAAAATACCAGCCTTTCACCTCTGCCGAGGCGGAATAAAACTCTGAGATTCCTGGCTGAGCATTAGCGGAAAAAGTTAAGAGCAAAAAAAAAGCAACTGACGCCGCCCTTAAAAAGAATGAAAAAAACCTCATGGAGTTTAGTAAGGTATTGCCCGCGTATGTTCGATGAGGTTGTCTTTCGCAAGGGAAAAAAGCTGTTTTAGTCCAATGCCTCCACTTGAGCTAATTGGACCTGTTGGCAAGTAAGGGGCTGGTTTCTCCTTTTTTTCTGAATCCGTAGCAACAGCCTCCTCTGCTTTCTCTTCCAGGGTAATCAGCTCAGGGGTAAATGTTTGTGCAAAGAAAAGCTCGTCTTCCGGAGTTTCATCTACACTAACTCTTTGAGATAGAAAAAGATCAAAAAATAAGTTCAGTAAATAATAAACCAGATATACAATAAAGATTATGGTCAAGAAATTAGTCCAGCTCATGGGTCATTTTTTTTAGGGTTTGAGAAATATATTCATTTAGCCAGGGGTGGCTTTTTAAAAACTGGTGGAGGGAAAAAACAATGACCCGCGTCATATCGATATTGGATGCGGCCTTTAATTGCCTCAGCTTGCTCATTGTACGATTATCAATCCGGATAAGGATTTTCTCCTGCCCATCCATATTAAAGTCCCGCAGGGATGAGAGAAAACTAGCTAGACCCTTGGCGTTCACGGCCGTTTCTTTGGATTCAGTTTTTTTTACACCAATCTTTTCAGCTCCACGACTGGCCTGGGATTTTTCCAGCAATCCCTTTTCTTCTTGGATCCTTGATTTCAATTGATCGGCAAGGGACTTGATTTCGCTCATGTTGATATACCTTTCTTCATAAAGCTGCCATAGATAAAGTCCATTGCCGGCATAAAAACTGGAATTAAAGAGGCCGGGATATGGATGGTTCCTACCCGCTGAAAATCGATGCGATCAGAAATACCGGGAGAAATCTTTCCAAATCTGGATAGTACCTTGTCTACCTCTTCCCTGGTTTCATACTTTACGGTTGTTTTAATCCTATTTGGCACATACACCATGGGAGATAAATTATTGATCTCCCGACAGACAAGCGAAAAGAGCACTGTACTGTCTACAGAAAATTCATCATAATTAAACGGGCAGATAATGAGTTCCGCTGAACTGATAATGGGAATCAATAGATCATCGTCCATTTTACCTGGAAGATCAATGAGCACAAACTCGTCCCTGTTTTGGTTAAGCAGTTCCAGCAGAGCCGGGAAGTACTTAAGATCAGAGGGAATAACCTCGTAGATGGGGTCGTTCTCCAGAATCTTTGCCTTTTCAAACTTGCCTGAAATCGAAGCCTGGTAGTCCATATCCAGAACGGTAACCTTCTTTTTTTTGAGCATGGAGAGGAAATAGGCCAGTAACAGGCAGAGTGTACTTTTACCGGCTCCCCCTTTCTGATTTCCAATTAATATTACCATAAGCATAAAAATTTAACGTGTATTGGTTCTTGCTTTTTTTTGCCTGCGCCTGTTCCGTCCGAGGATCTGCTCATCATCAATATCATCAGAGATATCTATATCCAAAGAGAATTCGCCAATGGATATACAATCATGCATTTCACCCTGGTCAGCAGGAAATATTGACTCTGATGGATTTTCAAGGAGCATCTCTTCCTTTGGAGAAAACTGATTTTCATAAATACCCTCCGAAATGGGTATTAACGTTTTTACTTCTTCGGTTTGGCGTAAAGTCTCCATAAACTTAGTCAGAGACATAATATCGCCACCTTTAAAAACTTCCTTGGTGGAATGGTCTAAAATGGTATAGCCATATGGCGGCTTGTCACCTTTAAAATGAAATACAAACTGAAGGCCGAATGAAGAAGATAGTTTTTCGCTTAACTCAGAGGTATAGCCTATTACTTTTCCCTTTTCGCCACCTGGAAAATCTTCCCTGATCGCTTGGATTCTGGAATCGGTAATTGGCCTATATTTTTCAAAAATCTGTTTCAACTGTTCCTTTCTTTTCTGGTCAGGTGAAAACCGGGCAATCTTTTGTTCTATTCTATTTAAGCTAACACTACCCACTTTTTCACCATACTTTGAGAGATGAAGCGTATCCTCCATAACTTTCAATCCATATCCCTGCCTTTCAAGCAACATCATAAACTGCGCCCTATTAGAGAAGCTGTATTGAAGTGCCTTTGTCAAAGCTTTTTCGGAAGCTTGTTTCTCATCATTACCGATAAGTTTATTTAGCACTCTATAAGCCCTGATCTTCTCAAAGCTGTCCGAAATCTTTTTCCCTTCCAGGTCTATTCTTGAAGAGACCATATGGATGTGATTATTCTGCGTGTCCTTGTGAAAAATGAGAAGGTAAGGCTGTTTCCCATAACCCATCCCCTCTAGCCAACCTTCGGCCAGTGTAACTAGTTCCCCCCTGTCCAAGCTTCTGCCCTTTGGAGATATCATTGCATGAAATTGCGGATATACAACCCTGCGGTTTCTGCTCGCTAGGGATGAGAGGTAGTTTATATAATCTCCAGGCCTGATCTCAGATAACCCTTGCAGCGCCCCAAAACCGGATACCTTTACCAGTTCTCCCTTATTTTTTTCAACTTTATTGGTATTGTACCTAACTGCCCTAAAAGTCTTTGACTTCCAAAGAATTTTTACAATCATAAACTAAGCCTTTAATAACCTGAGTAATTCCCTGGTTGCTCTCTCCATTCCTCTAAATATTGAAATGTAATCAGTAAAAATCGTGTTGAACTGAAGTACAATTTCAGCAGAGAGCATTCCTCGTTTATTTAAAAAGTTCGCATGCCGGGCAAGCTGGTTAATGTTGTTTCCTGACCTACCGATCTCCGCACCGATCTGGTTCAGGTGTTTTAAAACTTCAACAGCATTGATTTTATTTGAAACCGCAGAGGAGATTAAAAGCCTTTGCCGCAAGAAATCACTTTCTTTCAGTCCAAGGGAAAGCCAAAGGTTTCGGAGTAAAGAATATTCTTCCTCGGTAAATCTGGCCTTAATGAACCTGGTTCTTTTACCATCTAATTTTAAAGGCCTCCCATTCTTTTTCTTGGTCATATTCAACAATTAAGGGACATCCTCCAAAGAAGAAAAAACTAGTTGCGACGTTTTTTCCATCCCGCTACGCCCCAAGGCGTAAAAAAAGCGGGCAAGTTATAGGGTTTTTGAGCAACAAAAACACAACTTGCAGGCTAAAAAACCAAAATACACCTACAACAACGAAAGGAGAAAAACCAAAAAACTTAAGCTTGGTTTATTAGGATTTTGTTAAAAAGTATTCCGGCAAAACAGAAAGCCTAAAGCTATCTTTGCCAGATGGAGCTGCAGGAATTAGAAGAGTTTTTCAAGAATTGCCAGAGACCGGAAATGCCTGTGTTTTTAAATGAGGCAACAAAAGTAACGGACTTCGATTTATTTCTAGAGAGCCACTTAGGGCCACTTAGGGCTAATCCGGAAAGTAAAATCAATAAGCCACTATTAGTAAGACTAAAAATGATGAAACTTATCATTGAGTCTAACTAGCTAAACATATATCCACATATTTCTATATAAGAATATCCACATATACCGATAGAGGCATATTGATATTTAAGCATATACAGATATAATTATATCTAAATAGCTCAATATTTACATACTTATATATTCATATATCAACGTGTTATACCAAAACCACTCTCTACACTAAAAGGCATAGGCTTAACAATAGATTTTTCAATTTTCCTTATATCAGCCACAAGCTTTTCATTATAATCCTTAAACCCTGCATATTTGAACGAACAGTCTATACTGCCATTAATATCAACAATAAATTCTTGAGTAGCTGAAATTCCGGCCTTATCATGGTCAAAGTAAAGTTCAATGGAACCAAATTGTTTTGCTCTGGCTTTGGCAGCCTGTAGAAAGGAAAGGGAATTTAATACCAATATGGAAGCGGGATCATTCGGATGTTCGACTTTCCAGCTCAAAAAATCAAAGTAACCTTCAAAAACACCTAGGCGGTCAACAGACCCCTGCAAAAAACTCATCCCCTTATGCCCCAGGCAACCCTTAAAATATTTGTTCCGTACCTCCCAGCCACCATTCTCATTTGGCCAGGCTGAAGCAAAGTAATTCCTGCGATGATTGCTACTATCCATGACCGAGTAATAAAGTTCATACAAATAACCACCTGCAATGCTTTGCACTCCCCTGCCTTTAAGATAAGAGCTGATGACATCGTTGCCGATTGCCTCATTTACTGCTTCTACTTCATATCTTGGAACTTTGACGGACGAGGTCCTTCGGGAGTTATCAACAGGCACATCCGCGGTTTTCTCGAGGTTTATTTTTGCATACTCTACGATTTTCTTAAGAACCTCAGGAAAGCTTGAGGGATACCAATATGCAAGGCCAAAATCGATTATGCTTCCACTTTTTATTCCCGATACTCCTGCGCCGCCATGGTCAAACCAGACTCCCAGATTATCATTTACACAAAGTGAGGCCGTATATTCTTCACGCAACATACTTAGAAAAAAATACTCTCCCCCTGATACTTTCTGGGGGCTGAACCCAAGGTTCTTCAAAAGATCGAGGAGCGATACTTTCTCCTTGATCTCATTAACGTTTAAAAAAGCTGACATAACGATTTAGTTTTAGAAGTTTCAGAAAACAAAAAAGGGGCTTATCGCCCCTTTAAGATAGAACCCAAAAAGAAGGGCCTCTATATATGTAAGTTCGGAACTACTCGCGTCGATTTCTACAAACCGGACTTATTGTCTGCCAATGCGCTTTCACCTTTTTGACGTCATCTCAAAGCTTCGCAAAATTCCCTTCAATTTAAAGGGTAATGTTTCATTCCTAAATGTCAAAGACCAACTCTTTTGTTGGCTCAAAATTCAGTATGTGCAAGACGTGTTATTGACACTATGAAATTAGTGCGAAAGATTTTTTTGAGGCTATTTTTACCTTGGCCTGGAAGTTATTTCATAGAGATCAGATTTGTTATAAATTTCACATCCAACCAGTTAGTTGATTACAAGTCCATTTTTACCAAAAGAAAAAAATTCTCATTAAATCACTACCATTTTATTTACAAAAACTATAACACTTTTATTTAGGTGTGTATTTTTTTTAATTTGGATTATTTTGAGGATATCCTGCGATATAAGAAAAATTATACAAGCTGAAATTGGCAATTTGGTTGATTATCAATTAAACTTAAGTTTTCTGGCAATATGATCGTTTATGGCATTTCTCATACTGTCTAAATAAACAGTATATCCCTTGCTTTTCCTTCTAGAAATATCAATGAACTTGCGGTATGCGACACCCAAATCTACATTTAAGCTCTTTTCAAGAATATCAACGACCTGGGATATATCTGCTTTTCCATTATTCAATGACCCCATAAAATATATGCCATAGGCAAGTTCTACAAGCTTCACTTTATCGTCTGTCCATCTCAGGTTTGAGTTTTTTGACAACAATTGAAATATTGAGGATTCTGGGTCGCTGTATACCAGTTTGATGCGTGTCAATATAAATTCCCGCAAATGTTCATACGCACGGAATTTAGCAAAGGTATAATCTCCCTTTGTCTCGAATTCACCAAAATTCACTGCGGGAAGTATGTTCTGCCTATTGCGCCTTAAAAAGTATTCTTCATCTAGTGCGCTCTGGTCATTGAGATAATATTGGTAAAGAAATTGATTTTGTTCAAAATATCTTCTTACGAAATCTATTTCCCTTATGTAATAATTTCGGATTGCCTCGTCTGTATCTACTGGAATATTCGAGACAATATTGAACTGTTCTACAATAAAAATTTTCCAACTGTAAAACTTGGGCTTGATCTGTTTAAAGAAAAATATCTCTTCTGCTTCCGAGGAAAAACCTAATCGGTTTGCCAGGGAATTTAAACGGATTGTGCTGCTTTCTATCATTTCAAGGGAGGAGGATAACCTAAGCAGATCACTTATAAGTTCATTTTTTCCAGCATGAAGCTTAGAGGTCATTTCCAGGTACAGCTGTTCGGATTGGGGGATTAACATACACAAAGGATTTAGATGAAAAATAGGTTTATTTTAGGCAGCTAAAATTCAGCCTGCGTTGCTGCAAATTGAATTATTGCAGGCATAGAATCAAGTTGCCCATCGGTTGCACAAATCCTCAACCCCCTGGAAAAATAGTATTTACAAAGAATCCGATTACTATTTCTTTCTTGAAATTAAGGCCTGAAAATATCTTCGTCCTTGTTAAAAGCCTATTGGTGTAACTCCAATAGGCCCCGGTGTAAAAACCTTTAACCGCAATATTATTGAACCTAAATTGTAGGTAAAAATCACATATGAATTATCAATTTACTTTTTTTGAGGAGCATTTTCAGAGCTTACAGACCAAGACCAGCTTTGCAAAAAACTACACCGTAGAATCGAAGAAAAACCTCGAAAGAGAATATACCAGACTGATCAGATTTTTTAAGGATATCGCTATTGACCTAAACAATAAGGAAAAAGTTAAGGTATATTTTAATTTTCACCAGCAGAATCTAACCCTATTGATGGATAAGGTTAGTAATGAAATTTCGGGACAGGGATCCAAAACGAATAAAAAAATGATAATGAGCTCACTGGAAATTCTGTTGGACAAAATGGAAAGTCTTATAAACTGGATGAGAGAAATTTTTCCCGGAATTTTCGATCACAAAGGTAAAGTGCCCAAAAGAATTATTTATTCAGAGGACTCCGGAATAAAAGAGCTGCTGAGTCTAATTGTGGACGAGCTTCAGCACCGGTGTTTCACCAAAGAAGTATTGGAATTGACCAGCGCTATATTAGACGTGGGGCAAATAGTTAGTTTTAGGGATCTGGAATTTTGGAAGAGTAGCTTTAGAGAAATACATAGAAAAATTATTGAAACCAATTCTACCGATGAATTTGGATTGGTAAAAATCTTTCTAGAAAACGGTATAAATCATAGCCAATTGTACAATCATGCAAAACTCTTAATATCAAAGGAGATCGAAAACAAAACAACATTAGGCGAGCAGATCTCATCAGTTTGCCTTTTTCGAAAAGAAATGCGCGTCTTATTCATTCAGGATCATAAGCTTCAATTTGAGAATGGCCCTGATGTTAAAAGGGCAATCAAGAGATTCTTGAGGGAAGAACTGCTTTTACTTAGAGCGATGGAGTTTGTCAATCATGAAGTTGAGGAAGCCGGAATTATGAATGCCAACTATAAGGTATCATTCTCAGTAAAACAATTGGCATTTTTTGTCCATCTGCAGATGGAAACTGGAATAATTATATGGCAAAGGGCAAAATTTGCGCACCAGTATATAGCTCGACATTTTAGCACTGTAGAACGCGAATCAATCTCAGAAAAGAGCGCAAGAAACGCGCATTATAATCATGCGAGTGAAGATATCAAAAAAGTTATAGCAAAACTAAGCGAAATGTTGGCACTGGCCCAGGAGCGATATTAAGGCTAATAGAGGAAAACTGGTGTATTGATATATGCAGTGGGGGTTGCACTCGGCTAAAAATTCTGCAACTTGACAAAACATTAAAATCACCGTTCTTTATCCCAAAAAGATTATGAACGGTGAAGATTACACATTGAAACTAAGTGCTTTCAATCCCCTCTCAGCAGGTCTCAAAACATACATTGCTACTATCGCACAAAAAATACCTTATTTAAAAGGTCAAGCGCTATTTATATCAAGGGAGAAGAATCTGTTTTTTCCCCTAATTGAAAAAGGGACACTGCACATAATTGCTATTGATAAAGACACGGATGAGGAGATTATTATTGGTACTAACCGCACAAACGATTTTTTGTATCACTTTGCTAAAATAATCCCTGGATCAAGGTATGAGCTTTATGTAGAATTTTTGGAAGATTCTTCTATAATCGCAATAAGCGAAAAGCACTTCGCCAATCTGATGAAATTGTTCTTCGATGCGTACTTGCTTGACCTAAACTTCACATCATTTCATTTCAACAGACTATTTGCAACCCTGTTTAAAATTAATAAAATCGAGTAGCCGGTTCAAAAAAAGTATCACTTCCGCTAAAACTTATTAATTATCATTTTATCGCACCCACAAAAGGTTCACTAAAAATCATTAATCAAATGAAACGACTCATCGAAAAACTTCAAAGCCTTCAAAATGCCAACGTAAATCTTGTAAGTCAGATTGCCGAAATGTTTGTTCCCAAGTTTTTTAACAAGGGTCTACTACTTAGCACACCCGACCACTCCTATCCGGAACTTTATTTTATAGAAGATGGTTTAGCCCGAGGTTACTTTATACATGAGGGGCAGGAAAACACATCGTGGATACTAGAGCATGGATTCATATTACCCACAACTTCATTTTTTTCGTTTAGCCAATCAATTGAGTATATAAATTTTCTAAAAGATAGTTCAGGTTACGCTTTAAATCTTATCCAATGGAATGAGCATGCAAAAGTAAATCCCAAATTTTCACTAATACTTCTAGAAATATACGAGGAAAATATACAGAATGTAAAGCAGAGAGAGCAAATGCTAAGGATCAGGCATGCAGAAACAAGATTTCTGCATTTCCGAAATCTACATCCAGAGCTAATCAACCTTCCCATCCATAAAATACTGGCCTCGTTACTTGCTATAGAATCAAAATACCTCTTTAAGATTAAACGCAAATACAGAAAGCAATGAATTGACAATCATATAAATACACAAATAACAATAGCATTATTACACCTACTATGGGGTGCAAAAAGAGCAAAAATCACCGAATTCGGGTAGCGATTCATACTTCTATTGTTTCGAACTTTAATCGACAATCAATAGTTGTAAGAAAGTGTAAAAAAATGGAAGATATTCATTTAAAAAAAGACAAGAGTAAAAACACTCTGTTAATAAGTGTAATCTCTGCTATGCTCATAATGTTATGGGTGTATACGGCGATCTCAAAATTGACTGATTTAGATTCCTTTCAAAGGCAATTGTACAAACAGCATCTTAACAGGAGATTGATGGACACTATGTTGTGGTTCCTGCCCGTCGCGGAAATTTGTAACTCCATGTTGCTGATTTGGCGGAAAACGCAATTTTGGGGAATGGTATTTTCATCTTTTCTAATGACGGTCTTTACGGGATATATTTCCCTTGTATTATTGGGATTTTTCGAAAAGGTACCCTGTAGCTGTGGGGGAATACTTAAAAATCTAAGTTGGACTGCTCACTTTTGGTTTAACGTTACATTTCTTTTATTGTCTCTAATTGGAACTTATTATACATTAATCGATATAAAAAATTTAAAAAAGGAGGTATAAAAAATATTTAACGAGGGGAAATTAGGTTTTGCATAGTGTAAGTCTAATGCCGAAAACCCAAAGATTAGGCGATAAAAAATAAATCTTAAACTAAACTTTTTCTCGTTTTTTGATAGTAAAAAGCGTGCATAATTATGCGTATTAAAAGCATTCATTTATTTGTTTTGGCCATCGTAATGGCTGCAACAACTGCATTTGTGTCAACAGGAAGTTCACACGAAAGATTGACCCGTTATTATTATTACGATAATGATGGAACTGGCCCGAACGCTCAGGATTGGCATACTACCGAGCCTAGTTCTTCACTTGAAATCGAATGTTTACCGGCGTCTACGATTTGTTCAGCTGATTTCGACAAGCAACCTGTCGGTAGCCCAGTATCCAATGGTGCTATTGCCACGAATGTAGACAACGGATTGTATCAATAATCAATTTCGATTGGAAACAATTTCCCAAATTTGGTCATAACGAACCACTGGCCAATGAATTAACAGGGCCCAATGAGGGCCCTGTTAATTTTATCTAGGGTTTTGAGCAATATTATGGTAAGCCAATTCACTCAACGGAATTGGGAAAACATATCTTGGGTCTCCGGCTGGTAGGATGTAAGTTACTCCCTCGGCCGTTTTTTGAATGGATTTTGAAAATCTCGAATCAAGGTTTAGCCTCCTCAAGTCTCCCCATCTTAGCCCTCGTGCCAAAAGTTCCTTTCTTCTTTCTCTTAAGATTGTTTCAAGCACCTCATCAGCAGATATAGATGTAACGGGAATATATGTGCCTGTTTTGTATCGCTTTACTAAAAGTGTATTAAGATCGGCAGTTGCACCAGCAAGATCTCCTAATCTAGACCTACACTCAGCTCGTATCAAAAACATTTCATTTGTTGCTGACCCAGAAAAAAGATAGCTGTCCCCAGAGTACGAACCTTTAAAGGTATAAATCCCGTTCCCTCTATTATTGAAAAAAATAGCTTTCCTCAAATCATTGACATCATACATCGCAAAGAGAGTAGAATTAACACTATTTTGGGTAGAGGTAGTGAATACATTTAAAATCAGGGAAGAGTAATAGATAATTTCTTTGTTTCCTGAAGTTAGCGCAAGTGGGAATGAGCGTGTAGAGGTCGTGCTTAAAGTATTGAAATCAATAAGGTTGCTATTTGCGCTGAGTGCATTATCCGCTTCCCTTAGTGCATCCCCATATTTCTGCATTGAAAGAAATACCCTAGCTTTCAATGCACTCGCCGCGGCCTTGGATGGCCGGGTGAGATACGTTGTGGTTTGTGGCAGGAGTGTCGAGGATAGCTCAAGATCTTCAAGTATCTGACTATATGTTTGTCCGAGAGGCCCCCGTTCATACCTTTTTGTAACATCAGCGCTCAGAGGTATTGGTACACCCGGTGAACTTTGAGCATTTGAAGGTGTGTAGACTTCACAGAAAGTTTGCGAAAGGTTATAAAGGGCCTGCGCTCTAAGAAAAAGTGCCATTCCCTTCAAGCTAGTATAACTATCTTTCTCTTTGTCCGAGGGAACAATTTTCTGGAGGCCTTCAAGTACAACATTCGTATAAAGAATTTGACGATATGGATATTCCCATTCAAGAGAAAACATTAGCAAATCCTTACTCCATAAATATGAATCCCGCTCATAACTTTGCAGCGATTTTAAACCTACATCGGATATTGTAAAATCATCAGATGCAGCCTGGTTCAAAGACGGCCCGACATTTTGAACAAAAAAACGATAATTATCCAATAGGGCCTGAAGTTCGGATATTGTTTGAGGAATAACAAGAGCATTATTTGGTTTTTCCTCCAGAAATTTTTTTTCACATGATGCCAGAAAGAAAACTGGTAAAACTAAATTGGCAAATATAAAGGCCTTGTATATTTGTTTAGTTGAATTTTTCATAATTTTAAATATTAAAGGTCCGTTCTAAAACCAAAGGCAACCATCATTGGCGCTTTTGTTAACTGATAATCAGGATCAATTTTGGATTTACTCTTCTGCCAGATAATCCCTAGATTGCTTACATAACCGTAAACTTGCAATCTCTTTATAGGATTTGGTGCCATTTTTTTTAATGGCAATTCATAAGAAACATTTATGTCCTGAAGCCTAATATGATCACCGGATTCTACCAGTACATTCGAATATTTGTAAAATTCATCTCTAGCAGCATTTCCTACTATAGGAACACTTGGAACTGAAGTGCCTATCTCATCGCCAGGTTTTTGCCATCTGAGAGAATAATCGCTGTGTCCACCGAGTCCGCTTGCAGTACCATATTGTATTGAGTTCCTATAAAAATAATAGCCAAATCTGTAGGTTATATTAACTGATGCCGACCATGCACCGTAAGCAAAGGTGTTAATTATCGAACCGTATACAGGAGGCCTTGCAGGACCATTATAAATTAAATCATTAAGGGTTGATGAGGCAATAATCTTGGCGTAATCCTTTGTTGCCATTCCGTTCAAGTACCCGATAGGATCTCCTGTCTTGGGATCAAGTCCCCCCATGCATAGCTGGATATTGAATTGATTGGCTTTCCCTCAACTGGAAGTATTCCTCCACTCAGATAGGCAGAATTGAGGGTGCCTAAGGGATAACTGGTCACTCTATCTTCAGCCACACTAAAAAGGAGATTTGTATTCCATCTCATTTTACTTTTAACGTTAATCGTATTCAAGATAATGTCTACACCATATCCTTTGGTGTTTGCGGAGTTGCCACTGAAAACTGTTATTCCAGATGATGAGGCTATCGGTGTCGTTCCCAAAAGATCCGATGCCCGTTTAGAATAATACTCAATACTACCACTAACTCTTCCTCCTACAAATCCGAAGTCGACACCTGAGTTCAACATTTTAACCTTTTCCCATCGTAGAGTTGGGTTAGGCGGATTTTCGATTTGGGCAAATGGAAGTTTTGTAGGAGAAGCTGTTCCAGTTGAATAAGTCGCAGTGGTGTAAGCGGATAGATTTTTGAAGACATTTCCGCTATGACCATAGGTCAGCCGTAACTTGAGATAGGGCAAAAAGGAGACTTTATAAAACTCCTCGTCGCTAATGTTCCAGCCTAGCCCAGTAGAGTATAGCGGAACACCTTTTTGATTTGCGTCGACACCAAACAGATTACTTTGATCAAGCCTTGAACTTGCGGAAAAGATATATCTGTTTTTAAAAGTATAGGAGGCATTAACAAAGTACGAGAGATATCTGTCTGTCAACCTTGCTAGATTATCTGAATACGGGATCCCAGCATAGCTAGTTGGATCGTAGGATTGTGGAAAGATGGAAAAGTAATCTACAGGCGATCCTTTTACGTACTCTTCATTGTACCCATAGGTAACATTTCTCCTACTGTTTGTACGGAGCTGTTTCACCTCAGCACCTGCAATCGCAGAAACTGCATGCTTTAATAAAAAAGTCTTATCAAAATTAACCTGGCTTCTAAAATTGTTACTTATACCCGAACTAAGGTTATTATCAAGAATACCACCAATGGGAATCGGCCTGGTTAGCGTACCATTTGCATTTACAGAGGTAAATGAGTTAACAAGGTTACGTGTGTAGTAAGAGTTTTCCCCCTGTAGGTTATTCTGCTCTGAAGTACTTTTCGCAAACTGGTATTGCAGAGATACAGATAAAAAATCCGCGATTTTGTAATTGGCCATGGTGTTAACACGAAACTCTGAATTTATTGTGCTGAATGAGTTTTGTCCAATATCATCAATAGGATTGTAGCGCCAGTTCACAAACCCCTTGGCCTCCATAGCCTCCATAAAAGAATTTCTATAGCCTCTATTTATAACCTGGGAAATTCCATTTTCATCGACAAGTCTTGCGTAGGGATAGCTCGTTATAATTCCCTGGTTATTGTTAGAAACATTTCCCTGCAAAAAGCTAATGCCAGAGACAATTTCCAGTCGATTTTTGAAAAACGAGTTTGTTTGATTTGCATTTAGTGTTATTCTTTGGTCACTATTATTAATTTGATTGGCCTTATTTTTATCATATCCAGCTGAGAGGTAATACAAGTGATTTTCGCTACCTCCATTTATACTTAATTGGTATTGTTGGCTGATACTCGTCCTATAAACATACTTCTCAATATCATTTCTGACGTCATAGGATTTTAGCGCCTCGATCTGACTATCCGCATCGGCTGATGTGATTTTACCATCTCGTTTTGCGACAAGAAGTTCGATTACCGGAGTTAAAGAGATCTGAGATATAGATGTTTCTGCATTTTTATAAAAACCCGAGGAAAAAAGATTTTTCTCAATTTCAATGAAATCTGCTGCGGACATAGATTTACCATAAAACGCATCCGGTTTCTCGCCTATTTGCACTGAACTGCTTAGGGATATCTGTGGTGCTGAATTTTTGAAGCCCTTTTTACTATTGATGACAATTACACCATTTCCGGCTCTAGCTCCCCATATAGAAGCTGCTGATGCATCCTTCAAAATTGTAATGCTCTCCACATCATTCGGATTTATAGTATTCAAATCTCCCTCAAACGGAAAATTATCTAGGATAACAAGCGGTGAGGCATTTCCAAACAAAGTACTTTTACCCCTTATACTGAGGGTACTGTTCGAGCTTGCATTTTTATTGGCAAGCAAGCCAGAAGTAACGTCTTGGATTCTACTTATAATATTGGTAGATACACTGCGTTCTAACATTTTCTTATTCAATTGAACAAAAGATCCTGTCGCCCTCTCTTTTGGAATTGTCTGATAACCAGTACTCACTACTGTAACATCATCAAGTTGGCTGTTCTTTTCCGTTAAAGAAAACTCGATAACCTTAACTGATGGAACAATCAGTTCAACTGACCTGACGTTATATCCAGTAAAACTTATCTCTGCCTTATGCTTTCCATTTGGTAAGCTCAAAATGAACATCCCTTGAAGATCTGTTTGAACAATAATTTTCTCTTCATTTATTCGGACTAACGCCCCTGCCAGGGCCTTTCCATCTTCGGTGGTTACCTTACCACTGAAAGAGGCTTGAGCGCTAACATTGTTCAGATAGAAAATACCTGCAATCACTAAAGTTAAAAATTTCATCATGTTATTATTTTTTCTCGTCCCGTTGTAAATCCCTTAATCTATCAGCTCCCCCGTTCCTGTCATAAATGACAAGAACATCTATCCTTTCATACCGCTCTTCAAGCGCTAACCCAAAAGTCTTTAGCGCGGCATTAAGCGAAGTGACATCCTTCAAATCAGCCTGTATATCTAAGTCGATTGGATATGTAATTCCTGTCCTATCAATAATCTTAGGCTCATTTTGCATATACTTGAAATCCAAATTCATTATTAGGAAGTCAAGTGTGCTATTTTGCAGTTTGAAACCAAAGGGATTGAATCCCTGGATACTTTCACCACCTTTACTTTTCAGCAGATTATTTTTTTTAATGGTTTTAACAAGGGCCAAGCACTTGATCCGCTTTTTTTTTATTTCCGTATAGTAATTGGGAAACATTTGATGTAAATCCTTTCGTATGGCTTCCTCATAATTTGCGCCCAGCTCATTTGGAATTACTGTTTCGTAGCAATAGGCATATTTTTCTAGCCATCTATATGCCTGCAAACCTTTTGGCATGATGTACAAGTTGGAGTCAGATAAATTGTATATTGTATTTTTTAGACCAAAAGAAGGATAAGAGGCCGCAAATAGTTGAGGGATGGATAAATTCCTTAATAGTACTTTTGTTCCATAAGGATAATCCCATTTCCTGTTCAACCCTGGGTGGATACCAGGAATATATGAGGTTAAGAGGCTATGGTATATCAGGTGTTCACTCTTACCACCATTTCCGTCGATTAATAGTGGCTTATCCCGGTCAAAATTCAACATTACGTCGTTTTTGTTTTCCATCTTCTGCCCGAGGTCGTTTAATATCGCGTCAATATTTTTAGAGGTTACATCCTCATAGCTGGTAATTGCCTTTACGGTTCCGTCGCGGTCTATCCAAACATAATGGGGAATCGATTTATATGGGAACATTGATGAGAGATCTTTGTCGTTTACAAGTTTTGGCAATCTGAATTTCATGCCTATTCTTTTTTCTTGTAAGGGAAGCCATGATGTGATAGTCTGTTCATCCTGATATGTCACAGGTACAATTTGAATCCGTGAGTCAAATTCTTGCTGTAAGTTTTCCATATTCGGCATCATTGCCACGCAAGGGGCGCACCATGTCGCCCAAAAATCTAGAATGACAAGTCTTCCTTTGAATTTTGATAGATCTTCCTGCTCGGTTTTTCCCTGAGAATATATCTCATGTTTTTTCGTCCAGAAATCTGCAGGTATCTTATCTCCTACAGATAACTTTTTAGCGGTTTGTTGAGCATTGGATACCAATACAAGTATGCAAAACAGAAAGGTAAGTATTTGTTTTGGTCTGTTAATAAGCTCTTCAGTTCCTAGGTAAGTTGGTTTCTTTACCCATAAAAAAAGGCATGGCAATGCCCTATCGATAAAAAATATCGTTTTTTTCATTGTGATTGGTTTAGTTAGTTGATTAAGAAATTAAATGAGGAAACTCAAATATTGAAGAAACTAAGGCAGGTGCATTATTAAAGAACCTATTTTTTATCATTAACCATTAGGGTTACCTGCCTTAGCCTGGCATCCTATTCAGGAGAACAGATTACCAGGCTATTTAGAATGATGAATGACCATCCGAGAATAAAGAAAACAGATATCCGAGGGTCTATAAAATAGCCCAGAAATAAGCATGTAATGCTGAAATAAAAAGGAATGTTAATTTCAATTGCTTTCATGGTTAATCTGTGTTAACCGAAAGTAAAACGGAAAAGGGCCGCCTTTACGCTTTATTTGAAGTGAAGGTGTAGGACCACCACCGCTTTGCAGCGGCCGAACTCAAATAAAGCAGGCGACCCAAATCCGTATGCTATACAAAGATAGCATAGGAATTGAGTTTTACCTACCTCTCGTGTTCGAACGTCCTACTTTTCACCACAAGTTCTTTCAGTAATTACTCAATCCAATTAATGGATGTATGATTTTTTATCGTTTTTCTATATCGTTAATTTTCTTAAGGCTAAGATACAAAACATTAACCAAATCCACAAGTGGAGTTGACTTAAATCATCAAAATCAGTCACTTGCGGATGTAAATGGTAGCCACAGATGACGAGTTATTTTTTGTTGAAATCTCACACTTAGATTTCCTATTAATTGAAAGAGTTAAAGCTTTAAGGATAGCTAATAAAATGACTCAACTTCAATTAACACAAAAGATGAAATTAGCTGATGGATTTGTTTCAAAAGTTGAGACATATACCGAACGAGCCAAATACAGCATAAGACACATTCACTTGTTAGCTAGCGCTCTCAATTGCACGATTCAAGATATCCTCCCTTTAGAGCAACCGCAATATGATATGGTCAGGTTAACTCTAAAAAGGACGAACAAAATTAACAAAGACGGTTCCATCTCCCAGAAGAAAACAACTGAGGTAATAAAAATCGAACCAAAAGAAGAATCACAACGTTAATTTGAAAATGCAAAGTAATTGAGAGGTCAATGAGGACTGAACAATTTAAACTTTGACATATGGAACAATTACGTTGCGTCGTTATCGACGATGAAAAACATTCTATTTCTATCTTATCAGATTATATAGAAACAAATCCAAATCTTACTTTAGTCAAGACCTATGTAGATCCTCTGGTAGCCCTATCTGAAATTAGCATAAAGGATAAGATCGACTTTATCTTTTTAGATATAGACATGCCTGATATTACTGGTATTGAACTTGCAAAAAAACTGGTAAATAGAGCTAGGTTTATAGTATTTACTACGGCATTTACCAAATATGCAGTAGAAGCTTTTGAGGTGGATGCATCCCGTTATTTAGTCAAGCCCATATCTAAACCCAAGTTCATAAAAACTGTCTGGGACATCCTTGAATCTGAAACAAAAAAAATAGAAAAATCTAAACAATCAGGAAGGAAATTTTTCTTCGTAAGTATTGGCGACAGGGGGCAGCGGCTGAAAATTAAAAAATCCAAAATTCTGTTTTTTGAAAGCGAAAAGAATTATATCAATATCGTCACAGAAGAAACTAAATACATGGTTTATCTGACAATGAAGGAGGTAGAAAAAGATTTCTGGGGAACACTTTTTTATAGGGTACATCGATCATTTTTTGTCAATGCAGAGAAAGTGGAGAAAGTCATTGGAAATACGCTAAAAATGGGCGCATATATTGTTCCAATGGGCAATAGTTATAAAGATAGCTTTAATGAATTTTTAGAACGAAAAACCTTAAGATCCGGCCGGTAATCTTATTGCCTTCAGTCTACTTTTTCAATGCAACGAAAGTTTCTGTTGCAATAACCGTAATACTGGAATTGGTTGGATCGGTTGATGACAACCTCTGGTTTTTCTGCGATTTAAAAACAAATGCTGTTTTTTTAATCAGTTTTTGAGGGATGTGTTTCATGTTTTTTATTTTGAAACTAGCCCTATTAGATATGGTAAAAAAAGTTATTACACCGTGATAATATGGAGTTACACCAATACAGTTTATAGCATGACAAAGAAAATTTTTGAGTGGTCAAAAACCCAGAGAATCCATCTAATTGGATGGTCGCTTTTTATCTTTTTTGAAATAACGCTTATAGGTCTTGCGGCAGGAGCATTTGGCAAACCATTAAATTATTTGCTCCACTATGTTTTAAACATCATCCTCTTTTATACAAATGCACATTTGGTTCTGGCCAAAAGCTTTAAGAAAACAAATTCGTGGACAAGGGTATGTTTTTTGATGCTGATCCAGATAGGTTTATATATATTTTTAAGATCCATCCTTAATTATATTTTATCCGATTCTAGTAAGGAGTTTAATGTAGTTACCATTGTTGAAAATTATAGAAGCTTCTTCCAATCGTTATGGAGAGGACTGTTCTTTATTGGCCTTTCATGCTTTTACTATTTATTTATAGAATATAAGGAAGAGCGAACCAAACGTGAGAAGGCAGAAAAGCAAGAATACTTAAATAATATTCGAACGAAGGAAATGGAGAACGAATTGAATGTTGCTCAATACGAATATCTGAGGGCTCAGATTAACCCGCACCTTTTGTTCAATACATTGAGTTTTTTATATGATAGTGTGCGAAAGTTCAACGAGGATGCAGGCCAGGCAGTACTCAATTTGGCTGACCTGATGAGATTTAGTCTGGAAACACGTGAATCCCCAGAAGAATTTCCGAGGTTAGAGGAAGAGATTAATCAAATTCACAATTTAATTTCACTCAACAAGATCAGGAAGAATCAGCATCAGTACATTGATCTTTCATTTTCCGAGGAGGTGAAAAATTTTCGCTTCATTCCATTAGTTATAATAACATTAATGGAAAATATGCTCAAACATGGAAATTTGAAAAAGCCTGACCAGCCCGGATCACTAAATATTAATTTAAGCGACGGAGAACTGTCAATAAAAACCACGAATCTCATAAATACTAAAATCCACCAATCAGGTTTTAATAAGGGGATGGAGAATATTAGAAAAAGGCTTAGTTTAGCATATAGTGATAAGTTCACTTTTTCGTATGAGAAACGGGATGAAATACATTATGATGTAACGTTAGTTTTAAGGCTCTATAATTTGCCGAATACAAATCTTTGAAGTTGCCTGGACTAATGCTTTGAGAACCCCGAAGATACTTAAGAGTAATTCTTGCTACTTCTCCACTGATGTGATGTATTAAGCGAGCATTTTGAACCTTACAAGTCTTTGAGAAAATAACTACAAAACATCTAAAAGGAGAAAACGAGAGCATTTTGGATAAATAAGTAGAATAATCATGAGGAGCTTATAAAACCCAAAAAAGGTTTTGCTAAGAAAACGGCATTTCTGTAAATAAGTGACAGTCTTTTGTTGAAGGGATTGAATGGAAGTGCATGCTTTACCTGTTTAGAATAGTTCAAGCTTATGACATTTCTCCTGAACGTAAGCAGGCTTGGTTCCAGCGTTCCGACAAAAAAGTTAGGAATTTTAATTTAGATGCGCTATATTAATTTAGGATAAAGAAAATCATCCAAATAATGTGTGCTAGATTAGATTAATAGAACAAAAACTACCCTGCATTCCGTAGGAAGTGTGAATGTTTTGCCTTTCGTGGTTCATCGTTGGCTCAAAAAAACCTCAGAACATAGTTACAAGTCGTGCACTTAGTTCTTTGAAGAAATGCGGTCGAATTGGCAACATAATTGCTTTCAATAGCTAATTCAAAAAAAGGTTTGGCCCCAAGATACAGTGCCAGAAAGCTAATTATCAAATGCTCATACAACTTCTCATTTATTAATAAGATTCAATTACATATTTTATATCTGGATAGTGATGTTCGCCTTTATACGACAGGGAAATGATATGAATTGTAATTTACAAATTAGAATCTTTAGTTGCTTAAACCTCAAAGCACTACGCTGCAAGTAACCAAAGAGCCTTTTTTTTGGAAAAAAGTATCCTATATTAGCATAGAATTTAAATTGAATGTATTTAGTAAATAAGCTTTGGGGGTTTTGTAACAAGTTACGGCATGATGGGGTAGATCCAGCGGATTATATTGAACAATTAACCTACCTTTTGTTCCTTAAAATGGCAAAAGAGAAAGGTGTTATAGTTCCAGAAGGCTACGATTGGCCATCATTAGTCCTAAAAACTGATGGTGATGTAATAGCACACCTAGAGAGTATTTTTACAAAATTAAATCTTGAACCAGGTATTTTAGGAGAAATTTTCGCTGAACCTGTGTCACGGGTTAAAAATCCAAAAATATTAAAAGAGCTTATCAAAGAAATTAACAATATTAACTGGAGTGAATTCGACGGTGATATTGTTGGGCTCGCATTTGAAGAATTAATTGGAAAAGTAGCAAATGAGGGTAAAAAAGGTGCAGGGCAATACTTCACACCTAGACCTCTAATTCAAGCTATCGTAAACGTAGTCAAACCAAATCCGTTTGAAAGTAAAAAATTTAAGATAGGTGATGTTGCGGTCGGAACGGCTGGATTTTTGATTGTAGCATATGAATGGCTTAAAGAAAACATCGACATTGAAAAATTAAGTCTCTCTGATAAAAATAGGTTGGTTAATCAAACATACTTTGGGCAGGAATTGGTACAAAGACCGAGGAGATTAGCGTTGATGAACATGTTTTTACATGGGATAAATGCGAACATTGCACTAGGTGATACAATTTATGGACCGCAAGATAACAATACTTTTTCTTGCATTTTGTCTAATCCCCTTTTGGAAATAAGGGTGCGAATCAAATCCCAGATAGAAATTTCCCTGTAAAAACCAGTGATAAACAGCTAAATTTTATCCAACATATCATTGAAAATTTGCAACCAAATGGTAGGGCCGCAATCGTGTTACCAGATAGTTGCCTGTCCAGTGAAGCGGCAAAGAAAATTTGGGCTTTTTATTTAGATCCTACTAAGAAATCCAGCACACAATGTAATTTGCATACAATTTTGAAACTTCCTGATGGAGTTTTCGCTGCATATGCAAACGGTGTTAAAGCATGTGTGATCTTTCTTCAAAAAGGAACAAAAACAGATAGTGTTTGGCTTTACGATATGAGAAAAAACATTAAAAAGTTCACTACAAAAAGTAATCCTTTGAGAATAGAACATTTTAGTGATTTTCAACAATCTTTTGGATCTGATCCTAATGGAAAAAACCAACGAATTGAAACGGAACGTTTTAAACCACATCCTATTGAAGAGATTGTAGCTCGTAAATATGACATATCTTTTGTTGAAATGTCACAGCCTAAGACTTATCAGATGCCCAACGAAATAATCGATAAAATGATAGCTGATTACAAAATGAAAATAATAGCTTTAGAGTCATTAAAAGATAACTTAACTTCGCGATGATCGTCAAAAAAAACTGGCAGACAGTTCCACTAAGGCAGTTGGTAATTTCCCAAAAAGGGAAAAAACCTCAATGGATTGCAGAAAAAAGATTTGATGATAGCGTGCCATATTTGGATATCGAAACTTTGGAACATGGAGAAACACTCAGGTATTCTGATCAATATTCAACTACTATAGCTACTAGCAATGACCTATTGATCGTTGCAGATGGTTCAAGGAGTGGCCTAATCTTTCGAGGCGTTGATGGAGCAGTTGGATCCACAATTTTATGCCTTACTCCTATCAAGATCAATAGTGCTTTTCTATTCTACTTCCTGAAATCCAAGTATTTTTTCTTAACGTCAAATAAAACAGGGGATAGCATTCCGCATCTGAATACTGAACTATTTTTTGATCTTCAAGTACCTTTCCCACCTATTTCGGAACAATTAAAAATTGTAGAAAGCCTAGAATCGTCTTGGTTAGAATTTGAAAAGGAATTTAACTCTCACAATTTCGAAAGCGAAAAATCATTAAAGAAAGAGTTACATTTTTTAGATAAGCATGCGTCGGTAAACGAAAACGATTATTCTTTAAAAGGTTTCAAAAACTCATTGTTCAGTTTTTTTTTTAAGGACAACACACTATTTCCGAATGCTAGATTTAATAGTGGTGTTAAATTAAAAGAAGTTGTTGATTCTATTGACTACGGTACTGCAAAGCCTATGGGAACACAACCTATCGGCACACCTATTTTAAGGATACCAAATTTGAAAGATTTTTTTATTGATCAAACCAACCTCAAATACGCAGTTTTAACCGAAAGTGAATACGGTAAGTTAAAACTAAAAAAAGACGACATTCTTTTAATTAGATCGAATGGTAGCATAAGCTTATTAGGAAAGTCATGCCTAGTTACTGAAAAGGAAATAGGCATGGGATTCGCTGGCTATCTATTACGTTTAAGAGTTAAGAGTGAGATGTTAAATGCAAAGTATCTTAATTATTGTTTGCACTCACCGGAAATAAGATCTCAAATAGAGAGTATAGAAAGATCAAGCAGTGGTGTTAATAACATTAATACCAAGGAAGTTTTAAATCTAGAAATTAATATCCCTGACCTAAAGTATCAGGTTAAAATTAGCGAAAAAATTGAAATTCTTTTGGGAAGCATAAATAAGGCAGAAGTCGAAAATTTCAATTCAAAAAACAATTTAGAAAATCTCCAAAACGCCATTCTAGACAATGCCTTCTCTTCAATTGCGAATGATCATGGTGAAAATGTTGACGACCAATTGTTGGCTGAGATATTATCAGAAAAAGGAAACTTTGAAAAGAAGCTAAAAGAATTTAAGAAAGTCCAGTCAATAAAAGCAAATGAAATGTTTATGAGCTCAAAAGATCAAACTAAGATTATTGAACATATTAAGAAATTTACTCTTAAGGAGTTTGGAGATAAGAAAGACACACTTTCTGAAATACAGATTAATAAAATCAAAGAAGATGCTATATTAAGTTTCAGAGATTTCGACTATGACGATTTTTCTAGCATTTTTCTCGAATTAACACAGGATAAAATTAACAAAAATGACCCAGATCCATTCTTCACAACAACAAAGCAAGATGGCAAAATAGTTATAAAGGTAAGATAGTTATGAAAATACAGGGCCTTAAATTGTTTAATAATAAATATCGTGGATTAGAAAAATTTGACAAATTATTCCCGAAGCATATCTTATTAAAAAATCATATAGATCCTATTTGTTTAGTAGGATTAAATGGAAGTGGGAAGTCGAATTTTTTAGAACTAATTGCCGATATTTTCTATGACTTGGAAATATTCTTTTTGTACGAAAGGAAGAATAAATTATACATTAAGGACAGTCCTAAGTATTTTGCGTTTGCGAACAAAAATCAAGACCCACTATATTTTGAACTTAGATATAAGATAAATGTTTGGAATGAAAGCTCGAATCAAAGCGAGCCGTGTGAAGTAGAAATTTCAAGACACATTCCAACCGGGCGAAATAAAAAAAAGCCTGACCCAGAGTTTAGGATAAAAATAGATGAAGAATACAAAGTAATTGATATCGACGATGCGCGAAAATACCTTCCTCTAATAGTTGGTTATACCTCAGGCTTAAACGATCTCCTAAGCATGCCTTTCATTGACCTACAAGATTTTTATGCTCAACAAGTTGCTAATGTTGCTAACGTAAACAGTAAGAGTAAACTTATTGATTACGGTGACCAAGAAATAGTTTCTCCAAATCTAATGCTACTAAACTATGATTCTAATGCAGCGATTGTTGTATCCAATCTAATGTTAGCCGATAGCACAAAACTATCAACTGTCAAGGAGACACTAAGAATTAGCAAACTTAATACTTTCAGAATTGTAATCCGGTGGAATAAACTCTATACTGGTAAGAGACTAGAAGTTACGAAGGAATTACAGAAATACATTAAGGATTTAAGTGATTGTGCTATCTTAAAAGAAATCAAACGAGAATCAGCAAACGATGAGGTTCACACGTTAGATTTTGTGTGCAACACAGATACCAAAGAATTATTCAAAGAAAAATTTGAATCACCTCAAAAATTATTTGAGGCATTAACTAAGCTTAACTTGTTGAATACGCTCTGCATTCAAAAAACTCAACGAGAAAAGCTTAGAAAAAAAAGGGAGAAGGGGCAACTAATTAAGTTTCCTCAAATCGCAACTCTAGATAAAATCTTCAGTATAGAAAAAATTGAACTTGTATTATGTTTGAACGAAGACAATCTGGTCAGGACTGAATACGAAAAAATCAGTGATGGGGAGCATCAATTTATACATATTATTGGTGGTATATTATTATTTGATGAAAAAAATCCGAAACGGGACATACTATATTTATTGGATGAACCGGATACTCACTTCAACCCATTGTGGAGAAGTGATTTCTTTTATCAACTGGAAGAGATCCTAGAGAATAAAGATGTTGAATTCATCCTTACAACACACTCGCCATTTATACTATCAGATTGCCATGGTTATAATGTATTCAAGTTTAGTAGAGAAAAAGACAAGGTTTTGTTTGATAGAATTAAAAATGAAACTTACGGTAGCACGTTTGAAAATGTTTTGGAGAATATTTTTCATTCCGAAAAGGAAAAAGATAAGCATTTTAATAATCAAATGGCAAAATTATCATTCACAAGAATTGAGCATATCCATACAAAAATTGATAGTGCCGTGAGTATTGCCGAATTGGAAATAATCTCGAAGGAAATTAAGTTGCTAGGAGAATCCATTGATAGGCTAGAGGTGCTTAAGCATTTTTCAGATAAGGAACTTGAACTAACTAAGCAATAATATGGTTTTTTATCTAAAGTATCACTCTCATGATATCGAAAAACTCCATCAACTTATTGGAGAGTTTTTCAATAATGTTTACAAAAAAAATATAACAGTTTTTGACACCTCTCTTTTACCAACCTGGTACCTTACCACTCCTAATAGAATGGTTTCGATGGAAGGTGAACTGACAAAATTCCTCAATTTTCCGGAAACAGTTAAAAATGAAATTATAGAAGCATTTTTGGTCTGCGAAGACGTAGAAGCTTTGTTTAGCTGTGAGCAAGCAACATATGTTCATCAACCCGTTGCCTTGGATTTTAGAAAGCTCAAAGATGACGGTACGGTTGACAATTCTATCGAACGGTATTTAATCTCGTTATTTGTTGATACACTTTACGAAGGTCAGCTGGGAAAAAAAGATAGCACGTTTTCAAAAAAAATCGGCTCAAATATTGGAAGTCATTATTTAGGACTTAAGAATGAGTCAAGCTTTTATGATGAAGATTTCAACCTGTGCCCATTCTGTGGGATCGAACCATTAAAGCTTTTAGAATCCGAAGGTCGTCCAGACTATGATCATCTCCTACCTAAAGGCGATTCGTTATACATCTTTAGTGCCATTAACATCAAAAATTTGATTCCAATGGGTGACCACTGCAATTCTAAAAAAAGTTCCAAGAATTTACTTTTCACAGATGTAAACCGCACAGTAAAAACAATAGCTTTTTACCCTTATAGTTTATCTCCGAATCCGTTTGAACTTTATAATATTGAGCTATCCTGTACTGACACCCCCAAGTTCTCAAATAGTTGGAAAGGTAATTGGAATATTGACATAAAACCAAATGACCCACTCGATACTATAACCCTTGCCAAAATTTCCAGTTGGGACAGAGTATTTAATATCAAAGCTAGGTACTGTGAATATATTCAAGATCATCTTAAATCGATCATAAATAAAATTTTAAAAACAATCGACTCTTCAATAAATGACTTATTGAATGAGGTTAAAACAAAGCTTCAATATAGGTTAGACAACTTTTATAAATATGAATATTTATTCGTTTCAACGGAGGAGGGACTGATTCCTACGAGAAACTTGATATTGTGGTTTTTGTCAAATGACAACTTTTTGATGTCTTATCTTGAGCAAAAAAAGAAAATTCAAGCAAATGATATAGACATGAGTATGTTAGAACTTTAGAAATCTTATCAAAAACAAATGATTTACTCATTCTAAAACAATTAACCTTTTGTCCTTATAGCTAACAAACCTCTCATTTTCAAATGTATATCAGCAATCTTGAAGAAAATATTTCTGAAGAACTCAAGTTAGCAGAAGAAATATGGATCGCGGTAGGACTTATATCCATCAATGCACTTTCTCCTCTAGAACATCTAAATGCGCAAATACATATCCTTGTAGGAATTGACCTTCCAACACCGCCCATTGTACTTAGACGACTCCTTGAATGGGCGATCCAAGGTAAGGTAAAATTCAAAGTATATACTCTCGAAGGCACTTTTTTCCATCCAAAGGTATATATATGGAGAAAAGGTTCTGTATTAAAGGCCTATGTTGGTTCAGGAAATATGACTAATGGAGGTTGGAAAAATAACGTTGAGCTTTTTTGGCAGATCGAAAAGGTTTTGGAATGCCATAAACTTGTAAATTGGTTCGGCGTGAATATGGCAATGGGTATAGCGATCGACGAAAAATTTATCAAAAACTATGAAATGCAGGTGTTCAAACCTAGTAAAGATCCCAGCATTGCTCATCGTAAAAGGCTTCGAAATTTTAAAATAAACTATGAAAGTGATTATGATTTCTATTTCCGAAAGGAGGACTTCGATGCCTTCACTCACGAACGTGCTATTACAGATAACCTAACAGCGAAACAGGCGAGAAAAATAGTTAACCGAAAGTTACTTGCGTTACATTATAGGATTTTCCCAAAATTGCAAGAGAAAGGGGTTGATTTACATCACCACCATAAGAGCCAAAATATCGTCTCCAGTTTTGCCCACACAGCTAGGAATAGTAAAACCCTAAATGGTATGTGGCTATATTATGGGAAATCCCCTGACGAGGCCGCTGCTCACCCCGCAAAAAATGATACCGAAAAGAGCATGAATAATCATGTCCGCTTGCAGCTGATCATTCGAGAAGATACAGTGGGCATTTGGTGTGCTGTTGGAAAGGGAGGTGGCAGCAGGATCGACCGAAATTATTTCCAAAGGAAAATGGAAGTTGAAAAAAATCAACAATATTTCTTTTCGTTACTTAAAACCCTTGGCGACGAATATTTCGTCGAACTGGCAGGTAAACAGCCTTATTTCTTAAAGGATATCAAAACACCCCAACAACTTTTTCACATTATTGTGCAAGATCGAGGTAATCTGGAATATTATTTCATTATCGGAATGAATGTTTTACCCAATGATGAACGCCTGCTTGATAACAGACTAGAATCATTTGTACTTAAAGAGTTTGAAAAGCTATTTCCAGTTTATAATTTTTTCAAAGCTCCAGTTAAATAATTTTTGCCTCAATAATTAATTCTAATACTATTAAAAATTTTGCGCCTATAAACTATTACGTTAATCACTAAATATTTAACAAGTCCATTTGTTTTATTTAAAATTCCTTCCACCATAAAAGGCATCTTTTGGGCTTTCTTCACGAACCTGAGCTCTTTTGTTTTGCGAAGTATATGGTGCACTTTTTTCATCACCCGTAGCCAAAGTCAGCACAGGCAGGTCATCAACTTCCTGCTGCACCAGCTTCCCTAACATTTTCGTAAAATCAAAACACTTGCCTACGATCACGTGCACCACTTTTCCCTCGCGCTGCAAACGGCCTTCCACCATTAGCAGCCTAGCGTGCAAAATTTCCTTCCGATAGGTTTCAAACAGTTTTTTAAACACCACCAGATTAGAATATCCCGTTTCATCTTCGATGGTAATAAAACAAACCCCGCCCGCAGTTCCGGGACGCTGGCGTACCAGTACCAATCCCGCGACCTTTACCAGCTGCCCATCGGTAGAATCATTGTTGATATGGTGGCAACTGCGGATATTGAGCATATCCAGTTGCGGCCGCACAAAACTCACCGGATGAGCTTTGAGCGAAAGTCCAACCGTTCCATAATCCTGCACCACGTGTTCTCCCTTTCCCATAAGCGGAAGCTCGACCTGCGTTTCCAGCACGCTTTCAGATGCCTGTCCCTTGAAAAGTTCCACCGGCATGTCCTGCAAAGCCGAAACTTCCCATAGGGCCTTTCTCCGATCCATTCCCATGGATCGGAAAGCATCCGCATCGGCCAGTCTCTCAAGCGCCGTTAGTGAAACGCCAGCATCGCGAAGCGCGGTAATGCATTTATATCTTTCGCCACGACCATTCACCAGGGTCTCAATATCATCAGACCGGATGCCACTGATCTGCCGGAATCCCAACCTCAGCGCGAAATATTTGCCCGATTTTTCTTCGAGCTTATTATCCCACAGCGAATGGTTAACATCCACCTCGCGCACCGCTACGGTATGTTTCTGCGCATCGATAACAATTTGCGCGGGCTGGTAAAAGCCCATCGGCATGCTGTTAAGCAATGCCGCAGCAAAAACATCCGGATAATAATGCTTTAGCCAGCAGGATACATATACCAGCAGCGCAAAACTTGCCGCATGGGACTCAGGGAAACCATAGCTTCCAAATCCCTCCAGCTGCTTAAATATCCGCTTTGCAAACTCTAGCGTGTATCCCTTTGCCAGCATCCCATCAATCAGTTTTTGCTCATACTGGTTTACCAGTCCCTTGAATTTGAATGTTGCCATACTCCGCCGCAGTCCATCTGCTTCGGCCGGAGTAAATCCAGCTGCAACGATTGCAATTTTCATCGCCTGTTCCTGGAACAGCGGAACACCGAGCGTTCGTCCCAAAATTTCTTCCAGCTCCGGCGAAGGATAGACTACTGGCTCTTCGCCATTTCGCCTGCGCAAGTAAGGATGCACCATATCTCCCTGTATTGGCCCGGGCCTGACAATTGCGACCTCGATCACCAGATCATAAAACTCTCGGGGCTTCAACCGCGGAAGCATCGACATCTGCGCCCGGCTCTCAATTTGAAATACCCCTAATGTATCAGCCAGACAGATCATATCATAGACTTCGGGGTCGTCTTGCGGGATATTCGCCAGGGTAAACTGCTTTCCATAGTGGTCACGGCAAAGGTCAAACGCCTTTCGTATACAGGTAAGCATGCCAAGCGCCAATACATCCACTTTTAAAAAGCCCAGCGCATCGATATCATCTTTATTCCACTCGATATTTGTTCGGTCCTCCATCCGCGCATTTAGGATAGGGCACAGGTCGGTAAGCTTGCCTTGCGTTACCACAAATCCCCCGGTGTGCTGGCCGAGCTGCCGAGGAAAGCCCATCATCTGGGAAGTAAGCTCCAGCGTTTTTTTAAGGTGCGGATCATCCGGGTTTAAGCCCTGTTCTGTAACCCGTTTTCCCTCGAACCATTCATCGGTAAACTCCCAAATAGAACTCGACAACCTATTGATTGTATCCACTGAAAGTCCCATCGCTTTTCCCACATCCCTAATTGCGCCCTTCTGGTGCTGCTGGGTGACTGTCGCTACGATGGCCGCCCGGTCACGCCCGTACTTATTGTAGATATACTGGATGATTTCTTCCCTACGCTCATGCTCAAAATCCACATCGATATCGGGTGGCTCGTTTCTGGCGGGCGAAATAAAGCGCTCAAAAAGCAGATCGAATTTCATGGGATTAACCGAAGTAATTCCCAGAACAAAACATATCGCAGAATTGGCCGCAGAACCCCTTCCCTGGCAAAGAATCCCTCTCGATCTGGCTTCGCGTACAATATCTTCAACAAAAAGAAAATAATTGGCATAATCCATCTGCCTCACAAATTCCATTTCATGGTGGATCATTTTAACCACCTTTTCAGGGATTTCTTCACCGTAAAACTCATGCGCTCCTTTCCATGTCAGGAACTCTAGTTCTTCCATTGGACTTCTGCCGCTTTGATTGATCTCTTCGGGATAAACATATTTTAGCTCATCCAATGAAAAATTACAGGCCTCGGCAATGATCATCGTATTTTTGATAGCACTTGGGTATTTTCTAAACAATCGCTCCATCTCGACGATCTCTTTCATATATCGCTCTGCATTCTGATGCAAGCGAAACCCGGCATCTTGGATGGTGCATTTCTCCCGTACGCATGTTAGCACATCCTGCAATTCCCTGCGCGAGGGATCATGGTAATGGATATCGCCCGTTGCTACAACAGGAATTCCGTAAAAATCTGAAAGCTGCGAGGTCCGGAAGATAAGCTTATCATCGTTTCCCATATAAGATCTGGTAGCTGCTAAATATAACTGGCCATTCAGTGCCTGACTGTATTCTGCAAGCGCACTAATAAAACCAGCCTCATATTCAAACCTCCGGTTGAGCTCGCCGGGCATCACTACACAGAAGATGATCCCCTTGCTATGGGCATAAACATCCGCCCTTGAAATATGGCAGGAACCTTTATCGGCGCGCATATTGCCAAGGGTGAGCAGCGCCGACAATCTGCCGTAAGCCTCCTTGTCCGTTGGATATGCCAACAGACTGGGCCCATCAAGCAGATCCAGCCTGCAGGCCGGAATAAGCTTCACGTTTTTTTCCCGGCACGCCGCATGGGCGCGAACAATTCCGGCTAGGGTATTACGGTCTGTGATCGCTATTTTTTGATAGCCAAAAGCCTCCGCTTGTTCCACGAGCTCATGGGCATGTGAGGCCCCCGCAAGAAACTAAAATTCGATGTCACCTGTAATTCGCTATACGCCATAACTTATCTTCCTTACGCAAAAAATCCATGGATAAACCATTTGTATTTATTTTCTCCTCCGTAGTGTCCAGACCGGAACAGCCAGTATCGGCCGCCCTGCTCATCCTCTACCTGGTAATAATCCCTATGCTCGCCATGATCCAGCCACCATTCCCGCTCGATGCGCTCCGGGCCATCAGCTTTTGCAACGATATGTCGAACTCCCTTATAGATAAAAAACTTAGGGGGATGATCTGGGATAATTGCCATTACCTCAATTGCAACCGGAGTTTTTAGCAGCTCTGTAGGCCTTGGCTTATCCACCCGCCATGGCGCATTTGGTTTTTCGGTTACTGAAACCGCTTTGAGTATTGCCCGTTCTGGCCAGTATCTTTTGGCAGGCAAATAGCGATGTATCACCTGAAAACCTACCTTTCCAGCTACGCGGTCAAGCAATTTGATTACGCTCTGATCATCCAGGCCCGGCTTTGATGTCCACATTTCTTCTTGTGGAACCTCGACATCATCCACTTTTGGCGCATCCAGCACAAAGAGCTCAATGCCAAGGGCTGGCCTGATCTGATCGATCTTCAGCTGAAATAGCTTCAAAAGGTGGCTGATATTATGCGATGCCCCGCTTGTACCGATATCAACCTGTACCATTTTGCCATCGATCCGGTAACAGGTAAGCACACCGAATCGCAGTCCCTTTCCCTCAGCCTGCATACGCTTGCACAGGTTTTCCAGTAATTTATTGATGGCAATCTCTATCCCGTTTCTTGTTTTAATTGGCTCCAGGCAAGCGAGCCTTTCACTGAACGGCACAGGCACCTGAAGGGCAGCAAGCACTTCGATTTCTGTGCCTATTGCCTGGCCCAACCGCAGCAGAAAATCCTCACCGAACCTCCTGCGCAAAACCGATCTGGGCATCCCGATAAAACTCTTGATCTGATAGAATCCAAGTTTTCGAAGTTTGGCCAGCACCGATTCCTCAAGTCGCAGTGCATCAGGCACAAGATTAAGCAGCGCATCCACATGCCCGCCGACGGGAATCAATGGTGTTACTTTTCCGTAATGGGATATTGCCCATGCGGCTCCGGGCGTATCGGCTATCGCTACGCGGACGGTATAACCCTTGCTTTTTAACCTGGAAACGATTTCTTTTAGATATCCGCTTTCCCCGCCCCAAAGATGGCTGCATCCGGTTGCCTCAAGCAAAAGCCCATCCATAGCAAATTCATCGATGGCTACTATCGGGGAATAGCGCACGCACCACTCACCAAGCCCTTTGAGCAGTTTTCTGGACCTTCCAGGTTTATCATCCAACACCTCAAGTCCGGGACAAATGGCCTTTGCATCTGCCGCACGCATTCCAACCTCGACACCGAATCCGAGCGCGAGCTCACTCACCGCTGTTATAATCATTCGGCCGTGGTCGGGCGCAGCAAAAACAAAAGGTACACCGGAAAGCTCGGGCCTGCGGATAAGCTGCCAATCAGCCAGCAGCTGGCGGAACCATATGGAAACAAAACGCCTTTGCATGATCTCTATCCAATCTGCCTGCCCTCCATTTCAGACCAAACACTTTCTTTTTTAACTTTCTTAACTTCTTCGAATTTTTCTCCCGCCCATTCCAACACGAAGTTTCCAGGATTCCCATTGCGCACCTTTAGCAGCTCAACCTGCCAGCGTGGAAAACCCAGGCCTGGCATTCCGTTTTCTGTTTGCGAAGGTAGGGGACTGATCCTCCATCTAGCGGTGGCCACTGTACTTGCGGTTTTATTTTCATCTTTTCGAAGGATAAATCCTGTTACGCCACTTGACTCTACAGCCAGCTGCAATCTTCGAGATTCGATAAGTGATAGATTATTTACCTCAGCGACTACGGCCGCGAGCCCCTCGCACTTGAGGGCCTCTTCTGTAATCCATAGCACATCCTTTTCGGTCTGTACATCCATAAAAATAATGCGCTCGGGCTCGACATTGAACAGGCCGAGCGAGGCAGGGAAAAGACGACGCGAAGTACTTGCCCATACGCATGCCGCACCGTTTTCCATAAGCACGGCCAGCAGACCTGCGATGAAGCCATCGCTTGCCGCTGATTGTTCCGGGACTACAGTAATAAACTCATGGATCGCTTTTTTGGGGAATACTCCACCAGGGAAAGCATCTTCAATCTCTCCTAGGCCGATTCGCTCAGCCTTGCCCGAGGCAACGGGCTTAAAGCCCTGCCACAACAGAATATCCTGCTGCAATTTTTGAAACAATTCCCTTTTAGCATCCATGGTATTCGAGTTAATTTTATACTATTATTTTTAGTATTATAAAATTATACAACAAACATAAAGCTAAAATTGTTAGTAAAATACAAAATGTTGAAAAGATTGTGCTTTTGGTGGAGAACTCCAATTAGGACATAGCCTAATGTTGCGCACACAGATTGCTATTTTATCTTGCAAAAAGAAAAATAAGTATCCCCTTGTGTTGCTAAATAAGAAAACTCGTAAAATTAGATATCCGATGGCTCCAATCCAACGAAACCCTGTGCTTTAAGAATTGCCGCCGTTTCTTCCTGGTATCGCTTGTAGCCTTCCGGATCAGCGTACCTGGTTTCTACGATACTGCCATTTTCCAAAGAGGTGGAACCCGTGCAATATAGACTGGACAGAACATTGGGCTGATAGGTGTTTTTCAAAAGCGCTAAGATGTCAAAGGCAAACTCGGAAAAATGCTGTTCCCAGAATGTCAGCAGCAGGCTGAAATATTGATCATCCTTATACTTTAGGCATTTCGATGTTGTCCAAAAGGATAACGATGAGTTGTTGTTTGGCTTAGAATCGACATTTTCATTCCTGAAGCTTATTTTTCCGCTGTTGTATCTATCAAGCGTTTCGGCCCGGAGTATAATTCCCCCATAGAATCTTCGAATCATTGTGGCATTAACTAGTTCATCTATAGCTGCAAAATCTTTATCATGCTCTTTACGGAGTTCGAAAAATACAGTTGCACAAAAGAAATTGGCAGGAAGATACATCTTGGCGCGACTGGTCGGCGAGTCTACCCGCGCCAATAATGGCTTAAGCTTGGAAAGCTGGTCGACCGCTTCCTTCGCTGACTGCCTGTTAAATGCGGATTTCACCTCAAATACCGCATGGACATACTCAACAGGTATTGCCAGCGACTTTCCCTGACCGGAAGAATCTGGATTCTCCTCGACCCAAAGCACAGGAGATTCCAACTGGTCATATATGATCACATCATAATGCACCATGTGCTCCTTGCTGGAAATCCCGGGTGAAATGATATATCCAGATGTTACCGCATATCTTTTTGGCAAAAATTCGCTTAGCCATTTTCGAAATTCGGCCTCTGCTACAAGACCATGTCTGACTTTTACCAGCTTATTGTTTTCCAGATCCTTCGCTAGATCATAGGCAGCAAGCATTCGGGTTTTTGCGGCGAGGAACTGTTTCCATCCCTGGCTTGCCATCTGTGGTTGGAGCGGCTTTTGGCTTGACATTTCGTTTCTATCTTTTGCGCTAAATTAAAAAAGAACCGCTAGTTTCTCCAATGATCAAAATCCAGTTGTTCCTGATCTACAAAGGTAAGGTCAAGAGCTGGATGATCGGGATAATCAGCCGGTGTAGCCTCGCCTGCAAAACGGTAATCCTTATCGATGGTACATGCCTCCATTAATTTTGATGGGATTTGGGTAAGTGCAATTTCGGTCAGGCGTTCTTCGCTTGGTTCCTCCATTAGCCACTCCCAGGCCAAATCATCCGTAAGGATAGTTGGCATTCTTTTTTTAGAATTATGGATCTGCTGCATGATTCCATTTGCCGCGGTAGTTCCAAAGGCAACCGTGCGCACCCATCGCCCGGCTTCCTTATCAAACCAATCATTATATACTCCGGGAAACCAGAAATATTCTTTATCCACAATACCAATCATATAAGGAACTTTATCTGTTGCCTTCAGCAACTGACCCTTCTTACCATAGGTAGGTACATGCATGGATTCGATGATACCAGTTGAGAGCACCAGACATCGACGCTGGCGCGCTGCCTCTGCCCACATGGATTTTTTACCAACCTCATTAGTAAAAAGATTCTCCGCCTTAAAGTTGAGCGTGGTATACATGCCCCTAAACTTTTTGGCCTCTTCGCGGTCTTTTGCATAACCTGGGATAAATCCCCATTCGGCCTGCTGGATCTCAAAATCCCTGCGGTCATCAGTCGCAACAACAATTGCACATGGCGCATAGTTGAACCCATTATGTACGCCCTTGTCCAAAAAATCATAGTTTCTGACCGCTTTTTCCAATTGCTTGAGTTGGATAAACTCGGCTCTGGTCACTTTCTGTCCGTTGTAATAACACATGATTATTTCCTATTAGCGCGGATATGCTCCGCAATTAATTTCCCTATCTCCTGCGCCTCGGCCTGTCTCCCCTGCGGGATTGAAGTCCAGAACTTCTGGTCCCGGATACCAATTCCGATCGCAATCACCAGTGACTTTTTCCAGCCGCCAAAGTCAACATGGAATACCCTGTTTGAACCAATCTCATGTTCAGCAACCGTAATCTGCCGGCCATCAAGCCCTAGTTCAAATGGTGGTTCAAGTTCCCTCACCATTAAAATTAAAGAAAAAATCTAAGAAATAAATAATAGTTAAGCACCTAACTTTCAGACACAAATAAAAAACGGGAGACAATCGTAATGATCATTCCCCGTTCTAAATTAACGCTCTCATATATAAAGACGTAGCTTGAGCATATTTATTATAAATGCTATGAATATTTTCCATAAATCCTTCCTCCTTTCTGGATGCTTGAATCCTAGGATTTTTCCGGACTTAGGTCTTACACCGTTTTTTTGTTCAGTCCTAACCTTTCCATACATTGGAGAAAAGCCTCATTCAGTATTTGATTTTTTGATGTTACATGACAATTTTGCAAATAAGTAGCGATTGACCATCGGACGGCACCAGGGTCCGCAACTTTCTTGTCCATGAGCTCATTTAGGTTGAATCCTTGCTCCAATGCACTGCCCATCATTTCAACATCAGCGATACTTGCGAGCTGAAGATCATAAGAGATTTCCTTGTGAGCTGCGGTTAGATCTGGAAGAATAGCGGAGTTTAAAACATATACCTGATCATATCCGACTATGATATTTAGGATTCTCGTTACTTTTCCAAACCTAATATCTTTAACTTTTTTTTCTAAAATAGCCTTCCTAAATGAATCCAATTGCCGTACAGCCTTTTTTAGGTTTCCAGCCTGAACCTCCCCTTTGATAATTTCAGGTTCAAAATAACTCCTTGCCGGAAGTTTTAATAAAGTTGTTTTAACTTCCACAAGCAAACATACTTCAGCATTAATAAGTGCAAAATCAGGAAGAAGTCCAGTCCAAGGCTCGGAAAAATCAACGTCTAGATCAATAAATGTGTGTGCTTTGCCTGGCGTCTTGAGGTGCCGTCCTATATATTCCCTGAAAGCGATTCCAAACGCATTACGAAAGGGATTTTCGCCCGTTTTTCCAGCAGCGTTTGCGATTTGTTGTTCTTTATTCGCCAATAAATAAAATATCCCAGCACTTGCCTTTTCCAAAAAATATTTAGGCTGAGGGACGACTACGGTACCAGCCCTGAGAACGCTGGATCTATCTACCCGTATTGCGGGGATGGCGGTGAAGGGGTCATGTCCATAAATGTCTTTTAATTTATCCATCTGATTGCCTCGACCTGGACCACGAACCATTTCCCTGTATTGTTTTGCAGTTCCTGTTGCTAATTCTGTGAAAATAGATATTGCTTCCGGGGTGACGATATCTTTTAATTTGGAGATCTCTATGGTCATTTCGTAGTCTAATATCCCATTTACCAATACCCACAACGCAATACCTGTAGCCATAAACTGAAAACAATCCAGTTTGTAAAACTCCATTAGCTTTCTGTTAAAGTCATATGCAGACGTTGCAATAGAAGGATTTGATATGAACATGGCATAACCTCTTCCAATAACGGTATGCTGCCTTACTTGCAGGGGGAACTGGATTTGACCAATGCGAGAGAAATATTGAGATATGGCCTCCGGACCTTGGTCGATTGGAATGTCAACGTCTGTATCATAAAGCTCTATTACCATTTCGTAAGCCTTATGAAATGCTGGGGTATCAAGCAACATCCGTTGTCCTTTATGATCATTTGCCCCGCTCAAGATCATAAATCTTGCCATCCGGGTCAGATTCAATCCAACAAACTTTCTTTCCTGCTCTGTCAACCGACCTATCCATCTATACAGATGCTCTGGAACATTCGAGCTGTGGAGCTTTTGCTCACCATATTTTAAGACAGCATTAATTGCCCCGAATAAATATAGCGTATCAGATAAATGGAATTTTTTAAAGTAGTCATACAACTCTTCCAGAGATCCTTTCTTCATATCGTTTGTTATTGGTTTTGCAAATCAGTATTATATATAATCCGCATGGAGGCAAATTTTACTGCAGGCTAGTTCTTAGCCAGTACCATACTGCTTTAGCTTCAGGGTATCAGTTTGACCGAAGTATATCCATATGTTAATGCCAAATATGGTGGCTTTTTGAATTCTTCAATTTCATTCTCAACCAGAAAGGCTCTTCTGTAATTTGTCTTCTTAATTGAATTACCTTTTTCGTCTAGCTGGACCTCTACGACTCCACTGATTTTAAAATTTTCACCATAAAAGTTTCCGCGCTGCATGTTTCCACCTACCGCAGCATCGGCCTTGGATTCAATTACCTTTTTTAATATCTGCAATGGATCTAGAGTTTCGTTTTCCTTAAAGACCTGTTCAGCATACGCTTTACCCGAGCCGAAAAACATCATTCCATGTTCTGGCAGTATCTCTTCAAATTGGTAATCGACTTGATCTTCCTTTATATCCGGATAAAAACGCACTATACGCACCCGCTTCTCGACGATGCAGTAGCCTCCAAGTAGAATTTCCGAAAGGCCTGTTTTTCCCAGAACAGCGGTTAGCTCCTGAGAAACCTCCCTATAGTATTTAAGAACAAGGGAGCTGATCCCTATGATAGATACATCAGACATGTTTGTTAGATAGGTTACATTCGGGAGAATTTCGGCAATGGAGTCTTTAACTGTATTCGCATTAATGGAACTTCCCACGACCGCAAGCCCATAGCTTAGCTCATGTTCATACTTATTGAAATCCTCCCTGGATTTTGCAGGCCCTTTTAATTTAAAAGGAACAGTAAATATCTTGATCCCCTTATCAAAGAAACCAGCCTCACCAAACGAAATCCTGGAATCTGAAGAGAACGATACACCTTTGTCGTTCCTCTGTGCAATTACTAGAGTCATAAAAAGTCAAATTTGAGGTAAGCGTGAATCCCAATCTAGGAAATATTAACCAGAATTAGTTGTTTAGGCAACAAAAAACTGTTCGTAAAACAGAGCTGTCCAATAGGATTATTACAAGCCCGGTTTTATTTTTGCAGCTTTTTTACTCTAATGAGTAGCCAGTTAGTACCCCAGCAAAAGTTTTGATGTCGTAAATTCCCTCCACTCCACCCATAAATTGCTTTTGAAAGTCATTCCAGCACATAAACCTATAGATGTCTTTATAAGAATTATTCAGCTTATCTTAGAAAAAGCTACCAACCTGTTCTTTATCGTTGATTTATTGAGTGACTTGAAAAACTCCAAAATGGCAAAATAATTTTCTGCAAAATACGGAAAGCAAACGTTCCATGGCCTCATGATTTTTTTCTTTCTTTTTGCAATTTGTATGCCTGTTCCCGAAGCTTATCCAACTCGTTAATGTTAAATGGAGTCCAAGACTTTAATTCTTTATCGGACATTACCTCAATGGATCTCATAAGTTTAGCAATGTCTTTTTGGAAAAGATTGACATAAGCTTTGGCTACCTGATAGTCGCCAGCCGTAATAGTAGAGGGATCGACAATTGAATTAATAAAATCAACATAGAAAGCCCTCTGTTTCAAACTATCGGCATTGCTCCACCAAAAGTAATTAGCTGTAGCCATGGCAGTATTCATTAATGCTGCCCTTAAAAAGGAGAATATTCCAGTTGGCCTTAAGTTTGTAGACGAAGAAAAGCGAAACAAAAGATACATCGAAAAAAAATCCTTAACCAGATCATGCCTTACCTTGTGATGAAGGAAAATCTTCTTAAACCATGATTGCTGTCTCAGGGGTACTTTTCTAGACATTAACAAACAGGCAAAAGCTTTTATGAGTTCTTCCGTACCCAAAATCAAATGAGCGATTGCATTCTGAGGTTCGTCAGATTTCCCAAGTATTTCAGCGCAGCGGAAATGCCTATTTGCATTTTCCTCTATGACAGGATATATTGATTTAAATTCTTGTAGGGTCAGGTCGTTCCACCCACGGGGTTTTGAAGGCGTTTCCAAGGTATGCATATATTTGAGCGTAGGTTCTAAAATAAGCTAAGTATAAGCTTTGTACAATTTTTTTTTTGCACATATCCTCGTAAACTCTGAAATAAAATTCAGCATTATCAACTATAAAATAAAAAAGCCATCATTTCTACCGGCGGTTAATTTTTAATTTGCTAAGCGCAATGCATCCGCAAATTCTTTGGGCAGAAGACTGTTTTCAATAGCTTTGGCGGATGCTTCCACATCGTACTCAACACGCCTGAATTCTATCTCAATGCTATTTTTATTAGTTGTAGAGCTTTCTGCATTTAGGTGGAGTATGACGTAACATCCATCTGGATTGCCATCTTTGGGTTTTCCGACTGCCCCCAGGTTGATCACATGTTTAAACCTTCCATCTCGTGTCTCTAAGATTCGGTGATACGGTTTGTGCGAGTGTCCGACAAAAAGCATATCTGCATTCGCTTCTTTAAGCATTTCCAAAACATAACCTGCATCGGTATCTATCAGTATGTATTCATCTATGCTTCTGGTGCTGCCATGGGCAAAAACAAGATTTAGTTTTTCATTATTCAGCTTATTTTCTAACCTGATATGTCCCGGAAGTGTTTTCAGATATTCCCTGTTATCCTCACGGATTAGGTGATAAGCATATTTTTTGCCCGGTTCACTTAAACTTTCAGGAGTGGTAATGATATTTTCAACTTTTTCGTCATGATTGCCTTTCAGGGTTGCAATCCCTCGCCTGCGGATTTCGTCGATGACTTCATTGGGATAGATGTGATAACCTACAAGATCCCCTAGACAATAAACGGCGTCGGGCTTTTGGCTGTCCATATCCATGAGCATAGCTTCAAAAGCAAAGATATTAGCATGTACGTCCGAAAATAATGCGACTTTCATTTCCTTTATTTTTTTATTATTTTAAATCCGGTTTCTTAAAATTTGCTTTTGCCAGATCAAGTGCTTTTAATGGGCAGCCCCCTCTTTAATTAAGCTGGTAAAATGCCAGCTGTAAAACTTAAGCTTAACCTCAGTAAGATCGGCCCCGAATATCTCTGCCAGTTTATCCAGCCTTTTGTAGTTAAAAGGAACCCTATTGATTTCTATCTTCGCAATAAGCGTCCTGTTAAGTCCCAGCATGCTGGCGAGATCATTCTGGGTCATCATTTTTAAGGAACGTTGTTCCTTGATAAATCTCCCAAAGCTGTTTTGCTCCGGAACCGAATTATATTTATCGGAATAACTCATTTCTGATCACTATCCGTTACGTAACATATCAGCATATCCATTGGGAAGCGGGCTGTCCTCAACTGCTTTTGCAGCTTTCTCGATATCGTAGTCAAAGCGGATAAATTCAACCTGGATGCTGTCTTTAACCGTTACCGTACTGTCCGCGTTAATGGTCAGGATCACATAACCGCCCCTCGGGTCTTTGTCCTTTGGCTGACCGACCGATCCGATATTGATCGCATGCCTGAAGTGATCGTTACCATCAGTTCCGGAATTTAAAATGCGGTGGTAAGGCTGATGGGTATGACCAAAACACATGATGTCTGCATCGGCCTGCTCCATGATCCTGATCATGCTTTTCTCCTCACGGTCTTCAAAAAGGTATTCGTTTACCTTTCTTGGACTGCCATGTACGAACAGGATATTCCGTTTGTCGTGGTTTAATTGGTATTCAAGCCTGATGTGGGCAGGCAAGGTTTTCAGGTAAGCACGCTGTTCATCTTTTACAATTTCATTTGTATAAGATATAGACACCTTGCCCATCTCTTTTTCTTCGTTAGTTTTATAGGCACAGCCGCAATCATCACTGGATCGGCCAATGCCCCAATCATAATTTCCCGCAATGGTCGGAATGCCACGCCTGCGGATCTCATCTATCACTTCATTGGGCCAGATGTTGTAACCAACAAGGTCGCCCAGGCAATAAATGACATCGGTATTTCTGGTTTCAACGTCTTTAAAGAATGCTTCCAGTGCCGGAAGATTGGCATGGATGTCAGAGAATAAAGCAATTTTCATAGTTATTTTGAGGTTTATTCAGTTTGATTAATTGGGTGCCTGTACCGGTGCGTAATATTTTTTCCTGAACCAGAAGGCCAGGTTCACCAGGGCAATCAATGCGGGAACTTCTACCAAAGGTCCGATTACCCCTGCAAAGGCCTGTCCGGAGTTGATGCCGAATACACCGATGGCCACAGCAATCGCCAGTTCAAAATTGTTCCCGGTAGCTGTAAAAGCAATGGAAGTACTTCTAGAATAATCTGCCCCGAAATACCTGCCTGCAAAAAAGCTGACGATGAACATGATAGAGAAATAGATCACCAGCGGTATGGCAATACGAACCACGTCCATTGGTATCTGCACGATCAGGTTACCTTTCAGACTGAACATGATGACAATGGTGAACAGCAGTGCAATGAGGGTAATAGGCGAGATAAATGGCACGAACTTATTCTGGAACCAGTCTTCACCTTTGAGTTTAATGAGTGTGTACCTGGAAATAATACCCATTGCAAAAGGTAGTCCCAAGTAGATACCGACACTTTTTGCAATCTCACCGATGGTGATATTTACCTCGAGGCTTTTTAGGCCAAAGAAAGGTGGCAGTACCGTAATAAATATATAGGCAAACACGCTGTATAACAATACCTGGAAAATGCTGTTCAATGCGATCAGGCCAGCGGCATATTCGCGGTTTCCTTCTGCCAGTTCGTTCCATACCACCACCATGGCGATACAACGGGCAAGACCGATCAGGATCAGGCCAACCATATATTCAGGATAGTCCCTTAAAAAAGTAATGGCAAGAAAGAACATCAACAAAGGGCCGATCACCCAGTTCAGTACCAGGGAAACGCTCAACACTTTGGTATCCTTAAATACTTCGCCCATCTTTTCGTATTTTACCTTGGCAAGTGGCGGGTACATCATCAGGATCAGGCCGATGGCCAATGGGATGTTGGTTGTACCGCTGGAAAAGGAATTGATAAAGCCGGAAGATGAGGGGATAAAATATCCGATGCCAACCCCGATCGCCATCGCGATAAAGATCCACAGGGTCAGGTAACGGTCAAGGAATCCCAGTTTTTTTCGTTCTGCAGCGGGGGCACAATTGTTTGCACTCATGGTTTATCGGTTTATATACTGGTTTACAAAATCTGCTGAATAGGCTTTGATCAGCTCGCGTACCCTTCTGAATTCGTCCATCACTTCCTCTGGCGTTCCTGTTGACTTTGCAGGGTCAGGGAAATTCTGGTGGAAGCGGTCTACCTTGCCCGGAAAGAAAGGGCAGGCTTCATTCGCATTATCGCAAACGGTGATCACTGCATCAAAATCAATTCCGGCATATTCATCCACATGGTTCGAGGTATGTCCCGAAATATCGATATGATCTTCAGCCATCACTGCGATAGCTTTCGGATTTACGCCATGTGTTTCAATCCCTGCGCTATAGACCTCTGCATTGTCTCCGGCAAAATGCCTTAAATAACCTTCTGCCAGCTGGCTTCTACAGCTGTTTCCTGTGCATAGTACTAATATTTTTTTCATGTTTTTATTCTTGTCCTGTTATTTTACTTCTTCGTTCCATCAGCACTGTATCCCGCCACACCCCGTCCATCTTGCCGATCTTTTCGCGATAACCGATTTTTCTAAAACCGAGCTTTTCGTGGAGGGCGATACTTGCCGTATTTTCAGGAAAGATGCCTGATTGCAGCGTCCAGATGTTACTGGCCTCACTTTCGGTGACCAGCTTTTGCAATAGCGCCTTACCTACCCCCTTGCCCCGAAAAGCTTCATGTATATAAACGCTCACTTCTGTGACCCCTGCATAGACACATCTGCCTGAAACAGGGGTTAAAGCTGCCCAGCCTGCCACGTTGCCATCAATGATAGCGACATAGCGGAGACCAGCCAGGTGGCCTTTGTCCCATTCTTCCCATGCTGGGGCATCGGTCTGAAAGGTAGCCTGCTTAGTGGCGATACCTTGTAGATAAATAATTCTAACTTCTTCCCAGTGCAAGGGGAGTAATGCTGTAATTTCCATACGCTGATTAGCAGCAGCCCGAACCGGGTTCACAGGTCTGTCCCGCCCCAGCAAGGTTTACCATCTGTAATTTTGGTTTTTCTTCTTTCACCGCTGGTGCACAGCATTCTTCATCAGTTTCTGTTGTTCCACAACTTCCCCCACGTCCGATTGCTTTACACTGCGTAAAATCAGGGATCAGGTTAACGATCAGGTTATCGCCATCGATCAAAAATTCGCCGGGATACATCTGTCTGGTATCAAACTGTGAGTTTCCAAACTCTATCTTAACCGTTCCCAACGGGTTAAGAGGTAAAGATTTTTCTACCAGACTTACAATTGACAAGGCTTTGCTGACCTGCATTGCCCTTTCGCTATCCTGTACCGATGGCTCCCAAAGCTGCACAATGATTTCTGTCCAGGTATTCATTTTCCCACCACAGTCCACAGATACGATCGGTGCCTGTTTGATTTCGGTGATGTGATATGAAGCATCTACCCATTTTCCTTCCGCATACTGGAACTGTAAGGTTAAATCTGGATGATGTTCTAATGTGGCTTTAAAGGTTTGCCAGTTGGTCAATTCTGCATTGTTCATAATATTGCAATTTAACGATTGATATAAATAAAAAAAGGTTAGCAGCAGCTGGTTTCGCCTTTGTACGAGCCAAAGAAGGTTCCCAACTGTTCTTCCAATAATTTCCAGGTTTTGGGGTTGATACAATAGCAGACACTCACGCCTTCAATTGTCCCCTGTATGATCCCTGCCATTTTAAGTTCTTTTAAATGCTGAGAAATGGTCGCCTGAGCCAGGCCCAGTTCCCCTACCAGATCCCCGCAGATACAGGTATTTGATATAAGGATTCTTTGCAGGATGGCGATGCGGGCAGGATGCGCAATTGCTTTCAGCAATGTAGAAAGCTGGTTCTGCTCGTCGGTGAATATTTCTGATCTTGTAAGTCCCATAATTTTATATCGCAATATTACGATAGTTATATTTAATAACCAAATCAAATTGAAAAAACAGATCTTCCAAAATTATTTTCAAAATAATATTTAAGTAATTGCTTAAATACTTATATTTGACTCCCTATGAATACCTGTAAAAGAATTTTCGCTGACCAAGGCCAGATCAATAACTGTAAAGAGTTATTAAACGGAAGCGATGGGCTTTTTTCTGACCTCTCGGGCTTATTGGCCCTCGCCGGAAACGAGGTCAGGCTAAAGATACTGTTCATGCTGAACAGGGAAGGCGAACTTTGTCCCTGCGACCTTAGCGATATATTGGAAATGACTATACCTGCAATATCGCAGCACCTTCGAAAGCTGAAGGATGGAAATATGGTCCACCAAAGAAAATCGGGCCAGACTATATTCTATTCTATCAAAGGCAGCCAGCTTGGACTGTTACAACCATTTTTCGATCAACTTCAAAAACCTATATCTATACAGATATGAACAAAGAAATCCAAAAAAGCTGGATTGCCGGACTATTATCGGCATGTACTGCCTCACTTTGCTGCATCGTGCCCTTTATCGCTGCCGTAGGAGGTTCAGCTGGAAGTGCTTCAATATATTTCAACTGGATAGAACCGTATCGTCCTTATATGATCGTTCTGACATTTATACTATTTGGACTTTCCTGGTATAAAATACTGACAAAAAAACCAATGCCAAGCGACAACTGCGGGTGTGAGAATGAGCGGAAAAACTTCATGGGATCAAAAAAATTCCTTGGGATCGTAACGGTTGTCTGCGGGCTTTTGATCGCCTTTCCGTATTATTCAAATTTGTTTGCCGGCCAAGGGATGAAATCTAGCATAACAACGCAGGAAAAACTTCAAACGGCACGCCTGTCTATAAATGGAATGAGCTGCGCTGGGTGCACAGACCATATAGACAAAGGACTTTCGGGCATTCGCGGAATTGCCAGGTCGACAACATCCTTTGAAAAGGCAATGACTACTGTCATCTATAACCCTGATAGTATTTCGGCAGACAGTATCAGTAAAAAAATCAAGCAGATCGGCTATCGAAATAGCCTTATAGAGAAAAATTAATTATGACAATTGTACTCAGTTCAACAATTACCTGTCCAAAGTGCGGCTTTGCAAAAAAGGAAGAGATGTCTACCGACTCCTGCCAATATTTTTACGAGTGTTCTCACTGCCGCACCATCCTCAAGCCAAACGCTGGAGACTGCTGCGTTTTCTGTAGCTATGGAACGATCAAGTGTCCGCCGATCCAACAGGGAACCTCTTGCTGCGGCTAGCCAATCTCTTCATAAAAAGTGAGAAGGTTTCCATAAAGATCCAAGGTAGATAGGTCCCGGTCTCCCCAGTATTGCTCTTCAATGGTGTTATGTTCCCCATGCAGGACACCTTGGTCCTTGTATTCCTGATAAAGTTCTTCAATTCCTTCAACCTTGATCCTGCAGCTTGCAGTCCCTGCGATGAATGTTTCGGCCCCACTCCGGATAAGTCTTAGAAAAAGTAATAAACTCCTGAATTTCCAGCTCTGATCGCAGGCTTGCCAAAGATGTATTTCAACTCCACCTCTTACCATCACGGCAAAAGTATCTTCCTGATGGCGGGTTTGGAAGCCCATTTTTATCTGATAAAAGTCTACTGCCTTTTTTATGCTAACAACTGGAAGCGCCGGAATACTGCTTTTAAAATTCACCATAACCTTATTTGTATGTTTTTACTTCGAACAAATAAAAATAGGGAAAAAAATAGATGAAAATTCCCAAGAGCATGAGAACAGTGTCCATTGGAACTATTGGCCCATTTCGGAGAACAGACGTACGTACTGTTTTTATGTTAGTGGCTCATTGTTTATTTGTTTATGTACTAGTTTGCAAATGTGCTAAAAAGACCTTGATCAGCTTACCTACCCTTCGAAACTCGTCCATCATGTGGCGATGAAATCAAAAGGGGCAATTTACGTTTTCAACCTCTTGGAAAAACCAAATTGTACGAACATTAAATACTTCAAAAACATCTATCAGGAACAGCAACTACCTTTTTTCTGGTGGGCTTGAAAAAAATATCAGTCAATTTTTGCATTTCTCAATCTCAGAGAATTCAAGATAACAGAAACTGAACTAAAACTCATCGCGAGTGCAGCTATCATTGGTGAAAGTAAAATCCCAAAAACCGGATATAAAATACCTGCAGCTATGGGAATCCCCAATACATTGTATCCCAAAGCAAAAAACAGGTTTCCTTTGATATTGGCCATAACCTTATGGCTTAACAAACGGGCTTTTGCGATCCCGTTTAAATCTCCCTTTACCAATGTGATGGCTGCGCTCTGAATGGCGACATCTGTTCCCGTGCCCATCGCAATCCCGATATCGGCCTGGGAAAGTGCAGGTGCATCATTGATGCCATCGCCTGCCATGGCTACCTTATTGCCTTCGGCCTGCAGCTTTTTTATTTCATTCAGTTTATCCTCTGGGAGCATCTGAGCTTTGAAACCGTCTAAATTCAAAGTTTCGCTTACTGATTTCGCAGTATCCCCGTTGTCGCCGGTAAACATGATTACCTTGATGCCCTCATGTTGGAGTTTTCGGATGGCAGCTGCGCTGGAAGGCTTGATCTTATCAGAGATAACAACAAAGCCAACAGCTTTATTTCCTACGGCTAAATAAGAAACTGTTTTACCCTGCTTTTGAGCGGCACTAACTTCTTTCTCTAATTTAGGATCAATTATGGCTTTAATCTGCTGCATTAATTTCTGGTTCCCCAAAGCCAACCTTTCTCCATTCAAAAGACCCATTACCCCTTTCCCAGTGATGGCCTCAAAGCTTGATATGGGCTTAACATCTATTTTGTTCTCCTGCCCGTAACGCAGGGTTGCCTGAGCCAACGGATGCTCACTACTGCTGTTCAAAGCCACAATTTTTTCAAGTATACCATGCTCCGTAAAATCCGGATTTATACTATGCACCTTTTCTACCGAAGGTTTACCTTCGGTTACCGTACCTGTCTTGTCAATGACCACTACATCAATCGCATTCATTTTCTCAAGGGATTCAGCATTCTTGATCAGTATACCAGACTGAGCGCCCTTACCTACTCCCACCATTACTGACATTGGCGTAGCCAGGCCCAGCGCACATGGACATGCGATAATCAATACAGCTATTGCATTTACAAAAGCATAAACGTAGGCCGGATCGGGGCCGTATACAGCCCATACCACGAACGTTACAATAGAAATCAATACCACAACAGGCACGAAATAACCTGAGATTTTATCAGCCATTTTTTGGATTGGCGCTTTTGAGCGGCTTGCCGAATTCACCATTTCGATGATCTGGGATAAAAGTGTGTCTGATCCAACCTTTTCCGCAAGCATTACAAAGGTCCTATTGCCATTGATTGTACCCGAGCTTACACTGTCCCCTATTTTTTTCTCGACAGGAACGGGTTCTCCCGAGATCATGGATTCATCAATTATAGCTTCCCCGGTCTTGATACTCCCGTCTACCGGGATTTTTTCACCAGGCTTTACCCTCAGCAGGTCTCCCTTTTGGATATCATCAATAGATACCAATGATTCCTTATCTCCAATCACTTTTGTAGCGGTGTTAGGGGCCAGTTTCAACAGTTCCTTAATGGCGCCGTTCGTTTTGCCATGGGCCCGGGCTTCCAAAAGCTGACCGAGCAGTACCAGTGTAAGTATCACGGTTGCCGCCTCGAAATAAACGAAAACGGTACCATGATGTGTTTTAAACTGATCAGGAAAAACTCCAGGGAATAGAATGGCAACAATACTGAAGCACCAGGCTACCCCCGCACCAATCCCGATCAGGGTAAACATGTTCAGTTTCCAGGTAACAATCGATTGCCATGCACGCTGAAAGAACATCCAGGTAGCATAAAAAACTACCGGAATGGAAAGAAAAAACTGAACCCAGTTCCAGTATTTAAGTTCCAATAGATCAAACAAAGGATTGCTGGGAATCATTTCCGTCATGGCAATAACAAAAATGGGTATGGTAAAACCTGCTGCTATCTTGAACTTTTTGAGCAGGGTATCATAAGTTTTATCTTCTTCAAGGTTTGTCCCCGTAGGTACCAGGTCCATTCCGCAAAGCGGACATGATCCTGGTTTGTCCCTGATAATCTCGGGATGCATGGGGCAGGTAAACTGCGATGCCTGTTTCTTCTCAGGCTGTTTTACCAGGTCCATACCGCATACAGGGCAATGACCTGGCCTATCATAAGTCTTCTGACCTTCACAGTGCATCGAACAATAAAACAGGCCTCCCGCTTCATTTTTATCATCATTTTGAGCCGCTGGACTTTGCTCATTGGCTGAGTGATCATGATTATGATGTTCTGACGATTTTAGAACATGTTTTCCCTGAACTGCCATTTCAATACCGTAATTTCCGGCGGCAGAAAGAGCCTCCTGCAGCTTTTCCGTTGGGATATGTTCTTGCATAGTTATGACGGCTTCAGCAGGTTCAAGGGTTACATGTGCAGAAACGCCATCAATCGCATTCAGCACATTTTCAACTTTGCTCCGGCAGCCCTGACAGCTCATTCCGGTTATTTTATAGGTGTGTTCCATGTTTTGATTTGTTAGTAGCTTAATGTCAATCCGGCGCCATAGCCCATATCACTGTCGTAATGTGTTGAAAGCCCAAAGTACTTCGTAACGATGTACCTGAATCCGGCCATGTATTCCTTATCGGTATTGACCATAAACTGGAAACGCAACCTTTTGGAAACAGGGATATCTTCCCTCATCAGCTGAAACCTGACATTCCCCTTGTGATCGAGGGAAGCATCTGCAACGATCAGCAGTGGTAGGGTATATTGAACTCCCAAATGAAATACCTGCCTGAAATTTTTGGTATTTCCCTGCCCAAATAGATTGTTTCCAGGCGATAAAGATTGTCCAAAAATATTCTTGTCCATCGGGTCAACCGTCCTTTTTCTAAAATCCCATCCAACATACGGTAATAGCCATTGGTTTCGTCCGATGTATCTTCCAAAATGACTTTCACTTTCATAACCCATTTCCTTGTCAAACCCAATGCGCCATTCGGTTGTAAAACGGTAACGAGTATTGGCAAGCATAACCTCCCCGTCGCTACCATTGGTTTCGATTCCGATGCGTGCCATTGGATGAAAAGCCCTGTCATCACTGAAGAGTTTGCGCTGGGCCAGCTTAGGATCCGGAATTTCGGGATTTGGTGCTGAATTCTCGTAACTGAAAACTCTTCCCATACCGCTCATCATGTGGTAGAGAATATGGCAGTGGAAAAACCAGTCCCCGCCCGGCTCTGTCGCAGCAAATTCAAGGGTATCCCGCTCCATGGGCATGATGTCAATAATGTTCTTCATCGGGGCATATTCTCCCTGCCGGTTAATTACCCTGAAGTCATGGCCGTGAAGGTGCATGGGATGGCGCATCATACTGTTGTTGTAAAGGATTATCCTCACATTTTCGCCTTTTTTTATCAGTATCTTATCGCTTTCAGAAACGGTTTTGTTATCCAGCGTCCAGACGTAACGGTTCATATTTCCTGTAAGGTCAAACTTGAGTTCCTTCCAGGGGCCTTTTGGCAGGGTTGTTTTCTTTGGATCACGGAGCATGTTGTAATTGAGGGTGATGATATCGGGACTTTCTGCCTCCATATTCATCCCTGCCAGACTTTTATCACCGGACATCTGCATACCCGGCATCCCCTTCATTTTTTTCTCTGTTTTCGGATTTTCTTCACCGGTTACCTCCGGGTACATCACCGTATTCATATCCATAACCTGGTTCTGCATCTTCATGCCTTCCATCTGTACCATATTGCCGCTCATATCCATCATATCGTTCATCATCTTCATTCCGGCAAAATATTTCAGTTTGGGCATTTTCTCTGCATGCACCTTTTCTCCCTTGCCCAGCCATAGCGATGCTGATCCCGTACGGTCTTCAGGAGTGACCAAAAATTCATAGCTCTTATTTTCCGGAATCGTGACCACTACATCATAGGTTTCGGAAACCGCTATAATCAGCCTGTCGACCTCTACAGGCTCCACATCATTTCCATCAGTCGCCACAACGGTAATCTTGCCCCCTGCATATTTAAGCCAGAAATAATCTGAGGCACCCCCATTTGCAATACGCAGCCTTACCTTGTCCCCAGCCTTGAACTGCGGCTGTTCGTTCTGATTTTTCCCATTGATGAGAAAGGCTTCATAATACACATCGCTCACATCCATGGCATTCATGCGCTTCCATTCATTGGCTACCTTTGTTTTAAAATGTCCGGTCCTGATCGCTTCTGCATAACTCTGGGTAGTCCCTTTTTTGATGGCAAACCAGTCGTTGGCATTTTTTAGGCTTCTATGAACCTCCTCGGGCTTCATATCTGTCCATTCGCTAATGACTACTGGAAGGGTTGGAATATCCCACTCCGTCCGTTTGTTCATGATAAAAGCCCCATACATACCTATCTGTTCCTGAAGGCCGCTGTGGCTGTGGTACCAGTGCGTTCCATGCTGGACGATGGGGAACTTATAGATGTAATTAGCGTGCGGTTTGATCGGCATTTGGGTCAGAAAAGGAACACCGTCCATCTTGTTCGGAAGAAAAAGTCCGTGCCAGTGCAGCGCGGTTTCCTCGTCAAGATTATTATGCACGTAGATCAGTGCGGTATCGCCTTGCGTAAAGGTCAGTGTCGGCATAGGAATCTGTCCATTTACCGCAATTGCCCGCTTTGATTTTTTTCCATAAGTTACCGTTGTATCGGCTATGTAAAGATCATAACGCACGGTGCGTGGTGGAAATTTATTCGAAACGGTTCTAATCGGGCCCAAATTAGCCTTTGCAGTTTTGATATTTTCCATGTCAGAACTGCTATCATCCATTGCCATGCCCGCCATATCACCCATATCCTCACTCTTTTTGGAACTTTCCTTTATTTCCCCATTCTTCTCAGGGTTAGCCTTGGGCTTTTCCTTAACAAGCTTCATCCCACATTTGGGACAGTTGCCAGGTTTGGAATCATGGATCTCGGGGTGCATTGGGCAGGTATAGGTTACTGATTCTGGTTTCGGCTTACTTTCCAATTTTTCTGCCGGCATTTTCATGACTTCCATAGCCCCCTTTTTTGCTTCCTGTTTCTTATTGAGCAGATCAGCTGTCTTTGCCTTATCCGCTTTACCTTTCTGCAGGATAAGCTTCATTCCGCACTTTGGACAGTTCCCGGGTTTTTTCGATTGTATTTCCGGGTGCATCACACAGGTATAGATTACCCTGGACTGACCAGCACTGCCGTTCTTGTCCATTTTCATTCCCTTCATATCCTGGGCGGAAACCACAGAATAGAGTATCAATAAAAAGACTGTTAAAATATTTTTCATTTCTTTGTTAATTTAAAGAGCAGTGAGATTCTTTCTGTTCAAACTATCCCTTGAATTCTTTACCCACTTTATGAGTATCGACTTTTCCCTCGGATCTAATATTGCATTTCTGTGGATCAGGATATAAGAAGAAAGCGGCATTGTACCATCTTTTAAGCTATTTTCTATGGCCCGCAGTTTGTTCTGACGCCTTCGCAAGGTATAGCCGGCGAATTCATTAAAGTTCAGCTCCTCTTTTCCCGATCGTATGTGACTGTTAAGGTACCAGTGAAGCGGCTGAACATAGGCATACCATGGATATTCCGTGTTGTTGCTATGACAGTCATAACATGATTTTTTAAGTATACCCTGTACATCATCAGGCACAGGAACAAGTGTGGATATATCCTGAGGCATAACCTGCACGCTTTTATTGCGTGCAGGCTGTAAGATCTGCATAAGCAGGAAGATAACTAATAGCCCAAGAAAGATTTTCTTTATGCCCGTCATTTTTGTGCTATTTCAGTTCTTCCTTAACAGTACCACAGGTCGGCATCGTTTTTCCCAGGTAAGGGTTTTTGATCTCCTTTATCTCACTCACCCACATCGCACCCTTGTTGTTGTTGTACATGGGACAACGGTCAACATACAGGGGCTTGTCAGCGCCAAGGAGCCTGATCATATCGTACATATCTTTGCTCAGCATATCGAAATGCTCTCGTTGATGGGCAATATTGCCTGCATTGGAACCGATATGCTCTGCGTGCTCTTTGGCATCATCCCGAATATCGCTATATGCACTGGCCTGCTCCGAAGTCAATGATTTTTCATCAAAACTGGCGAACGCTGCGACCATTTCACTGCCTGCGGCAGCAGCTTGTTTATCATCGTCCGTGGTAAGGGCATTTTTCAGTTTCAGATAGCCGGATAAAAGCGCAGCCGTTTGGGATTTTTTTACCTTATTGGTTTCCCTAGAAACATTTTTGGTCGTGGAATCCGCTACAGCAGAATCTTGCTTTTCATGTTTGCCATTTGTACAGGCGGCAAGGAAAAATAGTGGGCCCAGAAGGCTATATATTAATGTTTTCATTGTTATTGATATATTTTGAATAAATTATTTCGAGCTGTATGTAGAATATATGCACACAGCTATATTGAACGGACCAAAACATCTCAATGCTAAATGTCCGTTCAATAACAATATGAATTATTTGATAGTCTCTTTTACTGCACCACAGGTCAGCATCTGCTTACCGAAATAAGGGTTTTTGATGCCAGCGCTATCAGAAAGCCAATAGCTCTTTTTCATCGGACAGTAGGCATAATAAACAGGCGCTTTGGTGAGTTTAACCGCTTTCGCCAGTTTAAAAAGATTGGCAGAAAAAGTTGCGAAATGTTCTCTCTGATGGGCAATATCCTTACTCTCCGATATGTGTTTGGCATCAAAGGCAAGCTTATCCTTCAAACCCATAAACATATTCCTATCGGCTTCTGCCATTGATTTCATGTCCATATTGACCAACTCTTTGGAAAACTCAGCGGCTTTTGAGGCGGCGACTGTAGCATCTGCATTTATCAATGCATTTTTGATATCGTAATAAGAAGTTAAAAGTGACTGTGTCTGGCTATTTTGCGCAAGGATGCGGCCAGTGAAAACGATTGCCAATAGGGCAACTAGAAGAAATATTTTTTTCATGATTTTAAGATTAAATGTTTACACTTTTTCCGCAGGAGTTTTGACCGCGCGAAAGTCAGGCACCATGTCAGTGTAACACGGGCTCTATTGGTAATTCGTGATGAAATCTTATATCTGAAAGCTATTGATGGTAATCCGGATGTCCCTATTGGGTGGCCGCTCCCGTTGTCCGGCGTAAACACTCTTTATGAGAGCCAGTTTGACAGAGGGAATTAAATAATTGTAATTATAATCTGGAAGCAATTGAACAGGTAGGATAACCTGGTTTTTAACGCTTTGGGGAACAAGCTTCCCCTGAACCACAAGGTCGTTGACCAGAGTCTTACAACAGGGATCTTCTTTTGAAAGATTCGGTCCATTTGAAGCACTGTGTTTATGCACATGGGCACCTTTATGCTGATGATCATGTTTGTGATTATTCTTTTTAGAGGAAACATGATCATCAATTTCTCCGTGATTATCTCTTTCCATTCCAACTGCACAGGCAAGGCCAACAACAGTGTTGAGCAGAAAAATCACTAAAAGAAAGATGGCTTTGGTTTTCATCAGACTACAAATCTATATAAAGATGCAAAATTAAATTTATATAATTTCCCATATCTTTTATATAATTATATTAGAAAATCACCTCAAATTTCTGACATTGAACTTGTTTCAATATTTTTCGGCCCCTCGAAAAGTAATTTCGTTTCGCCGACTCCGACCTGTCAAATGCTGGATTTGCTTTTCACCAAGGTCCAGACAGTATTAGCGCAATCAAGCTACATACTATGCCAAATTTTACTTACCATGGGTATTTATCCATAAGATATGACGCACCAAATCATAACCTTACCCTCCATTTTTGAATATCGATTCACTCTCCAAGAGGTAGGCTCTACTGGTGACCACTATTTCACCTAGTGAAATGCCAGACAATACCTGCACATAGCCCCCGTTCTCTGCTCCGGTATTGACCTTTCTTCCAGAAAAACTTCCATCACGATTTTTGATCCATACCTTATTGCCTTTACCTCCTGCTAGTATTGAAGATGTGGGCACAGCAACAGCATTCTGTTTTCCATTACCAATGGAAATGTATGCCAACATCCCCGGCCTGATCAGCCCCTGCGTATTTGGAACTGCGATCCGGATGAGCACAACCTTAGATTCATCTGATAGTTCAGGATTTACAAATTCCACCTTGCCTTTAACAACCTGTCCGTTCAGATCTGGAAAAGAGACATTCACCATGTCATTTTCCTTATAGTTTCCGCTTTCGCCGGCATATAACTGCGCCTCTATCCATAGATTGGCTAACCCTTGCGTTTTTAATATAGCCATCCCTTCAGTTACGTAATCACCCTCGTGGATGGCTATGTCGCTTACCGTTCCGTTAACCTTGCTGTATATGGTAACAGTGGCCGAAGTTTTGGACAAAGAAGAAAGATTTATGATCTGGGCGGAGTTCAGGCCCCATAACAATAACTTGTGCTCTACTGTCTTGATCATGGCCTCATAATCGACGTCAGGATTATTTAATACCTTCTGCTGCTGCCTGGCCAAAAGGTATTCTTTTTCGGCTGATAACAGGTCTTCGCTATAAATGGAATACACTGCCTGACCTATTGTTATTTTTTCTCCAACGGACCTAACAAATAAACGCTGTATGCGTCCGGCCACTCTTGCACTGATCTCTTCCGCCTTACTTTCGTCCGTGGCAACTGTTCCGGTCAGAAGTTTTTCGCCCCCTGTATTTTCTTCCCTTACCGTATCAACTGTTATGCCTGCCAACTGAATCTGGCTTGCTGTCAATGTTATTTTTTCCGTGGCAGAATTTCCTGATCCAGTAAGTTCGACCTTGATCAGTTTCATGCCACAGATCGGACAGTTGCCGGGATGGTCTTCATGTATCTGTGGATGCATGGAACAGGTATAGTAAAATTTGCTTTTTGCTTTTGCCGCCGGCTCTGCTTTTTGTTTGCAGCTGTTAAATATACTTACTGAAAGCACAATAATCAGTAAGGCACAGATCCTTTTCAGGTTAATTCTTTTTATGTTATTCATGACCCTTTGTTTTGATGAAACTCTCACTGTCTGTTAAATACCCTGCATCTACTGCCAGGGTATCGGTTGCGGAAAGGCCTCTTGTTATCTGTATTTCGTTCCCTTTGAAAGTCCCAATATTTACACTATGTGCATAGTATAAGCTGCCTTTTTTTAGCCAGATTATTTTTGTCTGCCCAAGATCCTGCAGAGCAGACCTCGGTATCCAAAGCCCTTTGGATTTTCCCGTCTCTATTGAGGCATTGATTAGACTGTTTACCTTCAGCTGATGTTCCATATTGTCCAGATAAACCCTTGCGCTAACCGTTTTGTCACCTTGCTGAAGGGTAGGTTCAATAAAATCTACTTTCCCATATAACGTTTTACCTGGCAGATCCGGCAGGGTAATCTTAACCGGTTGATTTAACTCTAAGCTGGCCAGTGAATTTCTGTCGATCTTGATAATGGCCTGGAACAGGGCAGCCCAGGTGATCAGCTCAGGCATAATCTGGTAAGGGTGCCTTAAAATATGAACCGGCCTATGGTCCGACAGAGAAAGCCTGCGTTTTTTAAGGTAGATGGTAAAAAGAAGAATTGCGCAAAGCAGCAACCCTCCCGGTAAGCTTCCCCTTGGAGAGAGGATGATTTGTCCGGGTTCAGCAGCAAAAGCAGCATAGTTCCCTGCAGCATAAACCAGTTTATACCCGATAAGAAAACCTAAAAATCCATTGGTTATCCATTCCCATAACAAAATCTCCTTCTTAGGCTGTATAATAATCTCAACAGGTGCTATATGTCCTGCAGCCTCCTTTCTTTTAAGCTCAGCAGAAAACAGCAGGTAACCAGAAATAAATGCCAGGGCCACAAAGAAACCGAAAGTCTGAACGGGAAGCGGAATATATATTCTAAATAGGTATTCAATAAGATGGGTCAGGGTTGGGAACATAGGCAGAAACTGAAAAACCGCAACGTAAAAAAATATATTAGCCGCCATCAGGAAATTGCCCCAAGTAGTCCATAAAGTGGGGACCCTTTAAAAAGCAGATCCCCACTGATCCTATTTGGATAACAATAAGTCTTAAGCCAGCAAGCGTTTGAGCCACTTTAATTCAATATATAAAATTAAATGCCCAAAGACTAGTAAGCCACGCCTCAGAAGCTAATTATGACCTCATTGTTACGATTCATAGTTATGGTGGTACCTTTAAAAAGTCGCACTGATCGGGCTATTTCTTTCCGGGTCGATCAAAAAACATAAAGATTAACAAGGGATAAAAAATAAAAAACAATATGTGATTTTTGTCAGCTTTATCCCTGGACGAAGTGTTAGGTTTACTTTGGAAAAAACGCGCTGCATGTTTTAATTAGGGAACCATAGAGAGTTTCTTTGTAAATTTATTATACCCTTTATTCTATATCCAAAAAATGTATTCCAATATTTTAAAGAATTTTGGCGCAGGCCTGCAGTATAGTTATCTTTAAAATCCAAAACAGCTAAAATGAAAGATATGACCATTGCGGAATACATCGAAAGACTTTTTCCCCAGTTTGAACCTGCCCTTAAGACCATCCTTATCGAGAATGCGACGCTTAGGGATTTTCAGGGAGGTGATATGCTCATGCAAACTGGGCAGAATATGCGCTCCACGGTGCTTATCGTAGAAGGCATGGTAAAGCTCTACAGGGAGGGAGAAGATGGACAGGAATTCTTTATGTATTATCTCCAGCCAGGAAATGCGTGTGCACTTTCCATGATATGCGCAACCAAACAGGAAACCAGTCAGGTAATGGCAAAGGCCATTGAACAGACCAAGGTACTCATGATTCCGATTGCCCTGATGGATAAGCTGATGCGGGATTACAGAACATGGTATTACTTTGTCATTGAAACATACCGTATGCGCTTTGAAGAACTCCTCTTTGTCATCGATAATATCGCCTTTAAGGCAATGGATGAGCGGCTGGCCTTTTACCTGAAAAAGCAAGCTGGAGATTTAAACACAAAAGAACTGCACCTTACCCACAGTGAAATTGCATCTGATTTGAACACCTCCCGGGAAGTAATTTCAAGGCTGCTTAAGAAAATGGAGCAGGCAGGAGAAATTAAGATGTACCGTAATTACATCGAATATTTAGCCTAAGCCCATAAAAAGAATAAAGTTATTTTTACTGCGAAAGGCATCACTTCTTGAAAATATAATGAGTGTGACAAAAGTCACCAACATTGGTAGATGATAACTCGATTTTTGTTAAAAAATAACAGAAATGGAAATCATTGCATACGTTGCATCTGCCTTAATTGGAATTTCGCTTGGATTGATCGGCGGTGGCGGTTCTATCCTCACCATGCCGGTACTGGTTTACCTATTTGGGGTTAATCCGCTATTGGCTACTTCTTATTCATTGTTCATCGTTGGCTCTACAAGTTTAGCAGGTACAGTCGGGAATTTTAAGCGTGGGCTGGTGAATATTAAAACAGCTTTGCTGTTTGGTAGTGCATCCATCTCAACTGTATTCTTAACCCGCAAATTCATTATCCCCCTTATACCCAAGATAATAATAAAAATCGGCGATTTTGAGTTAACAGAAAACATGCTCATGATGGTACTCTTTGCAGTTTTGATGGTAGCGGCTGCAACAGCGATGATTAAAGGTGCAAGAGCAGAAAGCAGCACCCGAATAGAAAAACCCCCACTTCACATCGGTAAACTGTTTTTATACGGCATTGCCATCGGCCTCGCTACTGGTTTTTTGGGTGCTGGTGGTGGCTTTCTACTTATTCCTACACTTGTTATTTTAGTGGGCTTACCCATGAAAGAGGCCGTAGGTACTTCACTTTTCATCATAGCGCTTAATTCGCTCATCGGTTTCACCGGCGATCTTGGACATTTCCATATCGACTGGATCTTTCTCGCCAAAATTACTACCGTTGCCATCGCCGGTATCGTGGTAGGTGGAATGATAAACAAAAAAATAGATGGAGGAAAACTGAAGAAAGGTTTCGGGTGGTTTGTACTGGTTATGGGTTGCTACATCATTCTAAAAGAGGTAATATTTAAGTAACCTTCAGAAACAAACTCCTTGTGTGACAAAAGTCACCAACGACCATATCGTTAAGGATTAATTTTGACATACTAATTTAATCATCATGATTATAGAACAAATTTACACCGGATGTCTGGCACAAGGTGCCTATTATATAGAAAGCAACGGAGAGGCGGCCATTATCGATCCGCTTCGAGAGGTTAGTCCGTATATGGAACGTGCACGGAAGAACAACGCAAAAATAAAATACGTGCTCGAAACACATTTCCATGCCGATTTTGTATCCGGACACATTGATCTGGCTAAAGAAAGCGGCGCAGAAATCGTTTACGGGCCGAATGCAAAACCCGACTTTGATTTTTACGGTGCGAAAGACGGAGAAGTGTTGCGACTTGGTGGGGCAAAGATTAAAGTGTTGCACACCCCAGGACATACCATGGAAAGCACCTGTTTCCTGGTTAGCGATGAGCAAGGAAAGGAAATAGCACTGTTCTCCGGCGATACGCTTTTTATAGGCGATGTGGGAAGACCCGATCTGGCACAGAAACCGGTCAGTGAGCTTACAAGTGAGATGCTAGCAGGTTATCTCTTTGATTCTTTACGCAATAAGATCATGCCTTTAAGCGATGATATTATGGTTTATCCTGCACATGGTGCGGGTAGCGCATGCGGAAAAAATATGAGCAAAGAGACCACCGATCTTTTGGGAAATCAAAAGAAGACCAATTATGCGCTAAGGGCAGGCATGTCCAAAGACGAATTCATTAAAGAGGTTACTGATGGTCTTTTACCGCCTCCTGCATATTTTCCTGAAAACGTCATGATGAACATCCATGGATATGATAGTTTTAACAAAGTGATAGAACGAGGCATGCAAGCCCTTAACCCCGATGCTTTTGAGCGGGTTGCAAATGAAACAGGAGCGGTAATTCTCGACACAAGAGCTCCAGAGGATTTTATAAAAGGCTTTCTCCCAAACTCGGTAAATATTGGCATCGATGGAAATTTCGCCCCCTGGGTAGGAACTTTAATCCCGGACATTAAACATCCTATTTTACTTATTACAGATGAGGGTAGAATTGAAGAAGTGCTCACCCGTTTATCAAGAGTAGGATTTGATGGTGCAGTAGGTTACCTAGATGGCGGCGTCGTTGCCTGGAAAAAAGCTGGTCAGGAAACCGACGAGATAAAATCGGTTTGTGTAGCCCGGCTGGCCGAAATCGGCAAAAAAGCGGAGGTAAATATTCTGGACGTCAGAAAAACAAAGGAATACTTAAGCGAGCATGTCGAGGGTGCTGTCAACCTTCCACTGGATTATATCAACGAAAACCTCGGCACCGTCGATAAAACCAAGACCTACTTTGTTCACTGCGCAGGTGGTTACCGTTCTGTTATTTTCAATTCCATCATGCGCTCACGCGGGTACCACAACCTCATCGATGTGGCTGGTGGTTTTAAGGCCATACAGGAAAACGGATGTATTCCGACTACAGCATTTGTATGTCCAAGTACCTTAATATAAAAGGGATATGAAAAATGAGAAAAAATCGCACTGGGAAAAGGTGTATTTAGAAAAAAGTCCTGACCAGGTCAGCTGGACGCAGGTCTACCCCACAGTTTCAATGGAGATGATAACGGGGTTCAATCTGGATAAATCTGCTCCGATAATCGATATTGGCGGGGGAGACAGTCTGCTTGTGGATTTTTTGCTTCAGGAAGGCTACAGCGATATTACCGTAGTGGATATATCTTCCCGGGCATTGGAAAAGGCAAAGGCAAGGCTTGGAGAACTGTCTGGCAGGATACACTGGATCGAGACAGACATCAGGGATTTTGTGCCGCAAAGAAGTTATGCAGTCTGGCATGACCGGGCCACTTTTCATTTCCTTCATTCATCAGAGGAAATCCATAGTTATGCAAACACGGCAGGTCAGTTTACCGGAGAATACTTGGTCATGGCGACTTTTTCGCTCACCGGACCAGAAAAATGCAGTGGCCTGCCCGTTTCAAGATACAGTGAAAGAACGCTGCGCGAGATATTTAGAGAAGGGTTTACCGAAATAGAGTGCAGGCCGCAAGAGCACACTACCCCAATGCAAAGCACGCAGGATTTTCTGTTCTGCAGCTTTAAAAAAAATACAGAGCAATAAGAAACGAATAAATACAATGAATAAACTACTTCAAATGATCAGCAGTTTTTTTTCAAAAGGTGCGTACAACCTCGATGGCTACCACTTCAAAAACGAATTTACAAAAAGCAGTGACGCAGTCCTCTTAGATGTAAGGACAAAGCCTGAATATGCCCCAGGCGCGCTTCCTTCAGCCATATATATCGATTTCCTGGGTTCTGCCTTTTCTTTAGAACTTGCAAAGCTGGATAAGGCCAAGCGGTATTTCCTCTATTGCAGAAGTGGAAAGCGTTCCTCCTCAGCGGTATCGGAGATGAGAAAACTTGGGGTGGAAGCATTCAACCTGGTTGGAGGTATCGGTACCTGGCCAAAATGAAGAAATATATTCAAGAAATATTGATCTATTCAACGCTGCCGGCCGGATTTCTTCGGGATGGCAGTTTGCTAAAATGATTCAGCACTTACTTGCTCAAACCGCCACAGGCATTACCTTTTAACAACAACAAAAACACCCATATTAACATTTCATTTAAAAAAACATGATTGATTTTATTAAACAACCCTGGCCTTGGTATTTCTCGGGCAGCATGATCGTACTCATTATGCTCATCCTACTTTTTTTCGGAAAGTCCTTTGGCTTTTCATCAAACCTGCGAACGATGTGCAGCATAGCCGGAGCAGGCAGGAAAGTAAAATTTTTTGATTTTAAATGGAAAGACCAGACCTGGAACCTCATGTTCCTTATCGGCTCGGTAATAGGTGGATTTGTTGCTACAAATTACCTTAGCAGTCCATCTCCCGTAAAATTATCATCCGCCACAATCTCCGATTTAAATCAATTGGGCATTAAGTTCGATGGTGGGTTAAATCCAACCGGCCTGTTTTCACTGGAAGCAATGAAAGATTTAAAAACGCTGGCTATTTTACTCATCGGTGGTTTATTAGTCGGTTTTGGATCTCGTTATGCAGGCGGTTGTACTTCTGGTCACGCCATATCCGGGCTTTCGAATCTGCAAGTACCATCACTAGTAGCCGTAATCGGTTTCTTTGTTGGTGGCCTGATCATGACTTTCCTCATCATGCCTTTTATCTTTTAAATCTAAAAAAAATGAAATTCATAAAATATATTCTTGCAGGAACACTTTTCGGAATCATCATGACCAAGTCTGAGGCTGTTTCCTGGTACAGGATCCAGGAAATGTTCCGTTTCCAGTCTTACCATATGTATGGAATTATTGGTACGGCCGTTGTACTTGGCGTAATTGCAGTATGGCTGATCAAAAAATTCAAAGCCAAGGATCTGGCCGGAAATCCGATTGTCTTCCACGATAAGGACAAGGCCTATATAAAATACCTACTAGGCGGCACCATTTTCGGCCTGGGCTGGGCACTCACCGGCGCCTGTCCCGGCCCCATGTTCGTCAACCTTGGGAGCGGATATGCCGGTATGGCGGTGGTCATCCTTGGTGCGCTCCTGGGCACCTATCTATACGGAGCGATGAAAAGCAAGCTCCCTCATTAATAAAATAGAATCTGATGAGCAAACTAAGGGCTATAATAGACCATAGATGTCCCAGGTGCCGAAAGGGAAAATTATATACCCATTCCATGTTCCATTGGAAATATGATCAGATGAATAAAAAATTTGCCTGCTGCAACCTGAACTATGAGATAGAGCCGGGCTTCTTTATCGGAGCGATGTATGTGAGCTATGTTTTCATTGTCGCAGAACTTGTCAATGCGGGCATTCTGGCATTCATGATCTTTGGCGAAGAAGAGCAGTGGGCAATCATCGCAACCACTATTTCTCCGGTCATCCTACTGTTCACCTTCAACTACCGCTATGCCAGGACCCTTTTGCTCCATATCCTCTCTCCGATCAAATATGATGAAAGTGCAGGCAGAAACTGCTGAGAAGATTTTGGGGCGCTGTGACAAAAGTTACAGTGCGAAGAACCGCTAAAGGGTAAATTTGATGTAAACCTGGCAAAGGCAGGAATCATACCGTTAAACACATTAATCAAAAATAAAAACACATGAAAATAGAACAATTTGAAGACAAGCACCTCTCCCATTACAGCTATGCGGTACTGAGCGAATGCCGGAATGAAATCATATTGATCGATCCCTCCAGGGATCCGTCTGCATATTACCATTTTGCCGAAAAACACCAGGCCAAAATAGTTGGTGTTATCGAGACGCACCCGCATGCGGATTTTGTGAGTGCTCATCTTGAAATCCATCATAAGACCGGCGCAACAATATATTGCAGCAAACTCAATACGCCGTCCTACCTGTTTTCCCCATTTGATGAAGACCAGACGATAACCCTGGGAAAGATCACCTTAAGGGCAATCAACACCCCGGGGCACTCTCCGGATAGTATCAGTATTTTGCTCGAACACGATGGGAAACAAAAAGCGCTATTTTCCGGAGATACCCTTTTTATCGGTGACTGCGGAAGGCCGGATTTAAGGGAAAGCGGAGGTGATTCAATGGCGGAACGCAATTTCCTTGCCGCCCAAATGTACCATTCATTAAGGGACAAACTGATGAAACTCTCAGATGAAGTGATTCTGTATCCGGCACACGGGGCAGGTACGCTCTGCGGAAAAGCGTTGAGCGAGGCCAATAGCAGTACCATTGGTGCTGAAAAAAGAAGTAACTGGTCACTGCAGGAAATGACTGAGGCCGATTTTGTGAGCGCATTAAATGAAAACCAGCCATTCATTCCATTTTACTTCCCTTTTGATGTGGCCTTGAACAAGAAAGGCGCAGCACCGTTTGAAGATTCGGTAAGTGCGGTTCAGATCATGGAATCCGGTGAAAACTTAAAACCAAATGCCCTAATTATCGATACGCGAAGGGAAGATGTTTTTAAGAAGGGACATATAGAAGGCGCTGTAAATATCATGGATGGAAACAAATTTGAAACCTGGCTGGGCAGCATTGTGAAGCCTGAAGAGCCTTATTATCTTATGGCAGAAAATCTTGCTACATTGCATAGTCTTATCGCGAGGACCGCATCCATCGGGTATGAAACGCAGCTTGCCGGCGGTTTTATAAACGCAGTAGAAACTGTCCCGGATGAGATTATCGATATCCAAAATTTTAAAGAGAACCAAAATGGATATACCATTGTGGATGTGAGGAACAAGACAGAGCGTATGGAAAACAGTATTTTTGAGAACAGCATAAATATTCCACTGGGAAATTTAAGGGAAAGGGTAAACGAAATTCCGCTGGAGCAACCCGTAGCAGTACACTGCGCCGGTGGATACAGAAGTGCGGCTGCAAGCTCACTGATTGCATCCGTTATTGATGGCAAGCAAAAGGTGCTTGATATTGGTGAGGCCATTAAGGATTTCCAGAATTAATATTTTAAAAGTGTGAAAACAGAAAGAAACAACGAGGATAAACTGCAGGTATTTGCCCGGTTTGGAAAATATCTCGTATGGACGTCATTTCTATTCGTTGTGATCATGTTTTCTCTTGTTTTAGCACTCAGCGGATTTCATCTTCCAAAAAGTTTCTATGCGGATAAGCCTAATCCATCCATTCAAAAGAATCAAATAAAACCTTTAGAGCGCCGTGTTGCTAAACCCGAATATTGGAAGGCGCCTGATACGATGCAGCTTCAGGGCAAAGCTGATGCGGATCTGATCAGGTATGGCCGGGATTTGATTGTCCGTACGGCATACTATTTAGGGCCGCAGGGTATCGTAGGAAAGCTGACTAATGGTATGAATTGTCAGAACTGCCACTTGGATGCAGGAACCAGGCCCTTTGCGAATAATTTCTCCATCTTTTATGCAGGTTTTCCAAAAATGAGCGCAAGAAGCGGTAGAAAGGAAGAAGCCTTTGAACGGATTAATGAGTGCTTCGAGCGAAGCATGAACGGCAAAGCTCCGGGAAGAAATTCCAGGGAAATGGTCGCCATGTTGGCCTATTTAAAATGGGTTGGAAAAAAACAGGATGCCGCACATTCCATTGCGGATAATTCGGTAAAAAAAATCCCATATCTGGATGTGCCTGCAGATCCCCTGAAGGGGAAAATGGTATATGCCTCCAAATGCAGCAGCTGTCATGGAGAAACGGGCAAAGGCGTTGCCTCACCTGATGGAAAAGGATATATGTACCCTCCCCTTTGGGGCAGGGACAGCTATAACGATGGTGCAGGAATGTTCAGGCTTGGAAATTTTGCAGGATTTGTCAAAAACAACATGCCTTATGGCGCCACCTACAAAGATCCGAACTTAACGGATGCGGAAGCCTGGGACGTAGCTGCATTTGTGAATGCGCAGCCCAGACCGCACCTGGATTCCAAAAACGACTATAAAAACCTGTACACAAAGCCAATAGATTATCCCTTCGGGCCATATGCAGATCACTTTAGCGAAAAGCAGCATAAATATGGTCCCTTTATTGACATGGCTGAACAGCACGCACCTATAAAACAGAAAAAATAGAAACATGAAAAAATTACTGATCTTACTCCAGCTTGTCATCATGATGGTCATCACCACCAATGTATCTGCACAGGAGACAAAAAAACCGTTTACGGGTGCTGTTGCAAAAAAGAAATCATATAAAGCGCTATATGTACTTAACAGTGCCGAGGAAAAACATATTTCGGGAACACTCAGGAACATCAACAATGCTTTGGAGGATCCAAGATTGAAGGGAAAACTGGAGGTTGAGCTTATCGCCTTCGGGGATGGCGTGGCGGTTTATCGCAAGGATGGAAAGTTCCTTGAGCAGCTTAATTTGCTAAAGTCAAAGGGCGTAATTCTGGCGCAGTGCGAGAATACCGTTCGCGAGCGGAAAATCGATAAGTCAGATCTCTTCGATTTCATCAGCTATGTGCCAAGCGGCAACGGAGAGATCATCATCCGTTCGGCGGAAGGATGGGTAATCGTTCATCCCTAATGTAAAAACCAAAACGGCAGTGAATCTTTAAAAGGTGCAAATTGGTATTTCGATACGATGCAAAGATTAGGATCAGTTGTGCCGGATCCATTTCACCCGGGGCCGCAAACGCCGAAAATTATTGTCATGTTTAAATATCAATGGCTTATGCCGGCAACACTAAAATTCAAAAGGTTCGACAAAATTGTCTATCATCGTATGTGCTGTGCGGAGTAACGCATTTAAAAATGCTAGGGAATTTATCGAAAAGCTACATAATTAAAACAGTACTCGCCCAAACAGCATTGATAAAATTTTGTTAATCAGGCATGCGGTGATCCGTCAACCAATATTATCAATAATGGAAAAAGAAGAACAAGCCATTCCTAAATCAAACACTGGTGACCATCTGGCCAACGAACGGACTTTTCTTGCCTGGATAAGAACTAGCATAGGAATTATGGGCTTTGGTTTTGTGGTGGTAAAGTTTTCACTTTTTATCAAGCAGATCACTCTCGCTCTTGGGGCCAAAGCCGTCGTACACCAAACCGGCAACTCACAGAGGATAGGAATACTTCTTGTCGGGGTAGGCGCACTGACCATCATCCTGGCATTTATGCGCTATCAAAAAACTCATACACTTATTAATCAAGGCAGTTATTACCATTCCTCTACACTCATCAAAGTCCTTACCGTGGTTATTTTCATTTCAAGCATGCTTTTGTTGATATATCTTGTAAGAACGACTTAGCGGATCTCTGACATGGAAACACTGATTGTGAGCACGAATACCAAACTTGAGAGAACCCGTACTTTATCACCGGTCAAATATGTTTCGCTACCAAACGCAGCAGGTCGTGAATATCGAAAGGCTTTTTAATAAAATTCTCTGCAGCGCAGCCCCTTCTGATGTCATAACGGTCCGCATGAGCACTCATCATGATAATCGGAACATTCCGGGTTTTCTCTAAGGACTTCAGGTAACTGCAGACTTCAATGCCGTTTCCATCGGGGAGCATAACATCCAGCAGAAAAAGATCTGCAACATGATCACTTAGCCCTGCCATAAACGAGCTTACCGAAGAAAACGCGGAAACCCCGTACCCCTCACTGTTAAAAAGAAGCTGTAATACTTCGGTTATACCCTCATCATTTTCCAAAAGATATATCATCTTTTCCATTTGTCATGCATATTGTGGGTTGCCCCTGGTTATAATAAATCTGATTTGCCATTCCTACGAATGTTTTTTTAAAGGTCTAAAAAGGCCCCTACTTCCTCAATTTTCGCTTCTCATTGAGATGGCCGGTTTCCAGGTTCAACCGCTCCAGCAGGTAACGCAATAAAACCTCTCTATCTTGGTTTGCGGGGTGATATGCGTTATCTCCACCCTTTGCTGAGGATTTATTATGGTCAAAAGTTTCAAATGGTTGTGAAATATTTTTCTCTGTCATAATTTAAATTTTAGTTAAATATTTTGCCTATTATTTTTTAGTTCCTGAAATTGCCAGAGCCAAACGAAGTCCAAAAAAGGAAACCTGCCCTCCGCTGCTTTTCCAACCCTCATAACGAAGGCCGAGATCTGCACTATAATGCTTCGAAATTGGAATGCTGGCACCCAAAGTCGGTCCGTAGGCAAAAGAGGTATTCAGCCGGTCTCCAAGAGTATTTGCTGCACCAAGCTCAAGGGCAGCGTAATAGATACCTTCAAAGTAATATTTTGCTCCGACTTTAATTGGAACAACACCATTCATGCTTGTTGGCTCTCCTAAATAATCGAGACGTTTTTTTACCTCATCCCTGTAGCGGAAAGTCATATAGCCCGCAGATCCGGTTAGGTTGAGGTGCTCCGAAACCTTGAATTCCACCTTTGTTGATGCCCCATATCCGTTGACATAAGTTTTAGCCGTCTTACCGGTCGGAAAGCCCATGACAAAGCCTACCGATATCTTGGGGACGGCAGTTTGATCTTGCGCCTTTACCTTTACAGTCATTAATAACAGGAAACAGATCAGAAAAGGTTGAAATGTCCATCCGGCATAGGCACTCATAGGGAGGTCCTGTAAAAAATGTTTAACTCGGCCGCAATGCTTTCCAGGTAAGGGGCAAGCTTAAAATCTCTTGATACAAAGGATATTACCCCTTGTTTTTTACATTCCCAAACCGTCCCAACCAGCTCTCCCTCGATGTAGACCTGGTTGCATCTTTTCTTTGGGACATCTATGCAAATGTGTTTTCCCCCGATTTCAAACTCATGGTTAAATTCTAAATCTTTCATATTTTCCTTTTTTCTTATCTGACTAATAAAAAGATTTGCCGGGCGGCTAATATCCGCCCGGCAATGTTTTATAGCGTCTGACCGCTTTTGATCTCATCGTTCGCGGGCGAAATAATCTCTGTCCCGGCTTTGATGGAACCAAAAATCTCGGTCATCTCTGTTCCCTTCATCCCTTCCTTAATGTCAACGAGCTTGGCTTTACCATTTGCAATTTCCACTACGTACTTCCGTTCTGTAGAACGCACGATAGCAGAATTAGGCACAAGAAGCGAAGTCGCACCGGATTTAAGCGGGATTTCAACCTCGGCATACATGCCGGCCTTCAACCTGTTATCTTTATTGGCCACGTCAACCTCGACGATTTCCTGGCGCATGTTGCCCAGTGAATTTGCAGACCGGCTGATCTTGGCCTGGCGCTGTTCCCCCGGCAGCGCATTGAAGCGGAACTTGACCATCTGGCTTAGGTCCACTTTGTCTACATAATCCTCAGGTATAGAAACTTCAAGCCTCATGTGGGTCAGGTCCTGCAATACCAGCATGGGTAGGTCCGAAGATTTGCCCGCCGACACCAGTGCTCCCGGTGATACATTCCTGTCAACGATCACCCCGTCAAAAGGCGCATATACTTTCAAGTAGTCCTGCATGGTACGTACGGAGGATACATTTGACCGCTCAGCCTCCGCTATGGCCTTATCTCCTTTCATCCTGGAAAGCGCATTATCAAGTTCTAGCGGAGATACCGAACCTTCCTCTTTTGCTGCTTCTTTCAGACGTCTGTATTTCTCACTGCTCGCCGATGCGGTCTCCCGTGCCTGCAGGTAACGGGAATTTGCCGATTGCAATTGTGATTCGAGTTCCGGTGCTTCCAGGGTCATCAGCAGCTGGCCTTTGGTCACCTTAGAACCCAAATCGACCAGTATTGCTTTCACAAAACCATTGGCCTTGGGAAAAATGTTTACCTGGTTGAAAGGCTTGAGCACCCCGGGAATGCGGGTAAAACTGGAAAGGGCCTCTTCTTCGACCTTTGTGGTTTCATATTTGGCTTCCTTGCCGTTTTTTTCGGGACTGATGTTCACGGGCTTCTGGTTTCCGCCACACGCGGCCAGAGTACTTATAATTATTATGATGGGAATGAATCTGGTTTTCATGTTGTTTATCTTTTAAATTCTTGTTTTTCTAGGCATTAGGTTTGGTTCTTTTAAGCTGCTTTTTTTCTGTACCCAGGCGAAAACCTGCGGAAGGATGAAGAGCGCGGCAAGGGTTGAAAAGAATAGCCCGCCAATAACAGCCCTGCCGAGCGGCGCGGTCTGTTCACCGGATTCGCCCAACCCAGAGGCCATCGGGATCATCCCGGCTATCATCGCAAAACTGGTCATCAGGATCGGCCTTAAACGAATCCCGGCACTCACCACTGCCGCCCGGGTAGAATCCTTGTAATCCAGCCTGAGTTTTTCGGCGTTGGTCACGATAAGTATCGCATTGGCCACTGACACCCCGGTGGACATGATCATCCCCATGTAGCTCTGTAGATTGAGGGTCGAGCCTGTAAGCAATAATGCGGTAAGCGACCCAAGGATTACAGCAGGAACGGTCGAAAGAACCGTCAGCGAAAGCTTGAAAGACTGGTAATTGGCCGCAAGCAGCAGGAAGATCACCAATATCGCAAAAGCAAGTCCGCCCTGAAGAGAAGATAGTGTTTCAGTCAACAGGCTCGACATACCTTTCACTTCAGCAGTTAGTCCCTTAGGAGGCGTGCCTACGGACTTTAGTGCCTTTTCTACATCAGCAGTTGCCGTTCCAAGATCCTTTTTATAAATGTTTGCGCTCACGGTCAGAAAGCGTCTTGGCCCGGAGCGGTCATATTCTCCTGGAAGGTAACTGGTATTGAAAGTAGCGATGTCGCCCAGTACCGGACTGCTCTGCCCTTTAACCAAAGGAATTTCTTTGAGCTCATCCATTGTATTCATGACATACTCTGGAACCTGTACCTGTACCTGGTAGGTATAGGCGGTTTTTTCATCGAGCCATTGGTTCTTCTCAGTAAATCGGCTGGATGAGGTACTTGCAGTAACTGACCTTGCGATATCAACCACGTTCAGCCCAAACTGCGCCGCCTTTAATCTATCAAGGGTAATAGAAACCACGGGAATGTGCAGGGGTTGAGCAATCTGGATATCACGGAGGTAATCTATTTTTTTAAGTTTAGAGAGCACCTTATTAGCGTAAGACTCGATCTGGTCCATATCTTTTCCTGCTACTCTGATCTCAATAGGAGTTGCAGCGCCTTGGCTCATAATCTTTTCGGTCATGTCAATCGGCTCAAAGGTGATACGTAGGTCAGGAAGTTTATAAGCGATGTTCTTTCTCAGCGCATCTTTCAGCTCATCCATATTTACCTTATAATCTTCATCAAGGTTCACCTGAAGCACAGCCTCATGGGTACCGGTATTGAAGATATATAAGTTACTTGTTCCGTAACTACTCGGAATAAGCCCAACGTATCCCGAACTAACTGCGATATGGTTATCTACTGTCTGATTGATAATGGAAAGTACCTGCTTAAATTTCTCCTCGGTGCGCTCTAATCTGGTACCGTCCGGCGCTTTGATGCGGATCTGGAACTGTCCGTTATTGAGCTTTGGCATCATATCCTTTCCAATAAAAACAAATCCCAGTCCTGCAAGAGAAATCACCAGAACTAAATAAATCCCGACAATACCTTTTTTCATCGGCATCCACCGCTGGATGATTGCCATAAACCGCACCTTCACCCTTTCAAAGAAATCATTTTTTTCCGGTTCATCCTTTTCATTTTGCAGATGCTTTTCTACCTGCTCTCCTTGCCTCTCGTCCAGGGCCTCTCCTGCATGAGCATGGATCTTACCATGGTCATAGTGCTGGTAACGTTCTTCGTTTATCATCCAGTTGGATAGAATGGGAACTAAGGTCTGGGCCACGATGAAAGAGACAACCATGGTGAAGCCAATCGAAAGGGATAGTGGCAAAAACATCGCCTTTGGTATACCGTTCATCATAAAAGATGGTGCAAATACTGCCAGAATACACAGCAGGATGAGCAGCAGCGGGAATGCGATTTCTTCACAGGCATCGTAAATGGCTTCGCGTTTGGGCTTGCCCATTTCCAGGTGCTGATGGATATTTTCGATCGTCACCGTTGCCTGATCGACCAGGATCCCTATTGCAAGTGCCAGACCGCTCAAGGTCATGATATTTATGGTCTGACCGAACATGCCTAGTAAAAGCACCCCAATTAAAATCGATACCGGAATGGTGATCACCACGATAAGACTGCTTCGCAGATCACGCAGGAATAGCAACACCATTAGGCCCGTTAATAGTGCACCAAGACCACCTTCAGTGATCAGGCTTTTTACCGAGTTGATAACGGCAACAGACTGGTCAAATTCATAAGAGATGTGGACATCGTCCGGCAAGAGGCTCTGCATTTCGGGGATTTTGGCCTTTAAGGACTTTACCACTGACCAAGTCGAGGCGTCTGCTGTTTTGACCACAGGAATATACACAGACCGTTTCCCGTTGATCAATGCATAATCCACGGTAACATCCGCTGCATCGGCAACCCTTGCCACATCCCTTACCAATATTGAAACGCCGTTTTTTGTAGCTATTGGAATGTTGTTGAATTCATCGACCGTTTTAACCAGGGAGTTCATAGAGGTCACCATCATGGTATTGTCCAACCTTAGATTTCCCGAAGGAGACATGACATTGAACTTGGATAAAGCCCCTACCACCTCGTCCGGAGTCAGATTATAACTCCTTAATTTGCTCGGATCTACACTAATGGTAATCGAGCGGGAATTGGCACCGAATGGCGGTGGCGCTGAAAGCCCTGCGACAGAGGAAAACATGGGCCTGATACGCGTTGCCGCCATATCATAGATTTCTTTCAGACTGCGGGATTTGGCCGAGAGTACAAGCTGGCCTACTGGCAGTGAAGAGGCATCAAAGCGGACCACCTGCGGAGGCAAAGCGCCTGGAGGGAAGAACTTCATGGCCCGGTTAACCTGCAAGGCAACCTGGGCAGAAGCCTCTGCCATATTGGTGCTTTCATAAAAACTCAGCTTTAGCATCGTCAAACCCTGAATGTTTTTGGCGGTAATATTCTTAACGCCATTAACATAAAGAAACTGATCCTGTAGACGAGTGGAGAAGAAGCCCTCCATCTGTTGTGGAGACATACCTCCGTAGGATTCAATAACATATATTGTCGGCGAATTAAGCTGGGGGAAAATATCTATTGGGATCTTCAGCGCACTGAGAACTGCAAAGAGCAGTAAACTCGCGGTGATCACCACTGTTGTAATCGGCTTTTTCAGGGCCGAGGTAACCATTGACATATCTTTATTATTTTAATGTGTTTAACAGTGAATCTACTTGGTTGGTGGCGATAGCCTTTTGAAAAAGCGCCCGGATGTACAGATATTTTGCGTTGACAAAATCGGTTTCTGCACGGTAAAGGATGGTCAGGGCTGCATTGAGCTCAATGATGTCGGTCAGCCCGTTCTTATAAAGCGAGAGCTTCTGGCGATACCCTGCGGCCGCTGCCTTTAGCTGGTTTGGTATTTCATCGAGTCTTTTATGCGCGGTACTGATCTCAAGGCCTGCCTGAAGGGCGGCATTTGATAACATTAGCCGCTCCTGCTGTAGTTCCTTTAAGTAAAAATTGCTACTGGCCTTTTGGGTCCTAAGCTTCAACTGACGCCTGCGCAGATCAAATAAGTTATAACTGATCCCTACGCCCACGAGGTAATTTTCCCGTTGCCATTCCAAGCCATTCGAGAGACTGTTGAAATTATCATTGGCATCAATGCTTGATCCCCTTGACCAGGCAGCAGCTTGCAGGCTTACCTTTGGATTATAGGCTTTTTTGACCAGGTTTTCCTTCTCAACGCTGCTTAGATAATTGCTTTTGTAGAAATCAAGCAGCGGATGGCTTGAACTGTCGGTCAACTTTACCGATAGGTTTACCTCAAGCGATTTTAGCCGATCCAGGATCGTACTGTCAGCGACAATACTTTCCGGATTTAGCCCGCTGATTGCTGCAATGTCGAGCTGAACCTGTCTGTAGGTATTGTCCATTTCAATATAGTTCAATCTTGATTTGGAGAGTTCGGCCCCTGCGATACTGGTATCCACACCCGGACGCACACCGCTTCTGGCAAGGGATAAAATCGAACGGTTGATCTGCTCATTGCGACTGATATTGCTTGCTTGAATGGATAGCATGTCCTGAAGCTTTAGTAGACTCAGGTAATCATCAATAGCGATGGCCCTTGTCTGGTATCGGCGCTGGGCAAACTTGGATCGTTCAACGACAAGTTCTGATTTGGCGACTGCATTCTGAGCTTTATAGGCACCAAAATTATAGACCTCCCAATCAAGGGAGACAATACCAAGATTAGTAAGTGTAGCCTTGGTAGTGCTTTCAGTCCTAACACCTCTGGAATTGGAAGGAACAATACCAAAGGCCATGTATGGCCCTGCAACATTATTGTTTGAGCCCAGATCTGCCTGATAATTAAGCTTCAGATTTGGAAGGGCATTCGCCGCGGTCTCTCTTAACTGGGCGGCACGTATATCAACTGTTGCTGAATCAGCGGCCAGTGAAGGTGAAAAAGCGGTCACGTGATCGATCAGATCAACGATCCCGATGGGCTTTGGGGAGGTTTGGGCATGGCTTTCCAGCCCCATATATAAAAGTGGGAACAAACAGAAAATCTGTTTAATACGGATCATGTCTTTAAATTAAAATTTAAGGAAAAAGATTTGACGGACGTCTTGGACAGGAAACACGGTGATTAACCGGCCGTCGTCACTTCATCATTTGAAGGACCTGTCAATAAAAGAAAATTGAGATAAATCTCAGATCCGAAAGACCTGGTTGGAAATATAAATTGGGACTGATCCGGCAATCCTGTATCTGATCTCAAGAAAATACCTGTTTAGGTTAGAGGCTAAAAGCGAAAGCCCCAAAAATAAGATGACGCCGATAAGAAAAGCTTCCAAAACAGGAAGCACGGTTTTCTTGCGTTCATCAAGGATACACTTAAATTGTCTGGTAATTTTTGAATCCTTTCCAAGCGGAGAAAAGCTACCTTTGTACTGCGCAGCTGATTTTATTCCCCGGGCGGACTCTAAAAGGGAGAGGTTGGATAAAAAAAAGATATTGCCCAAAGAGATAATCAGGTACAGCAAGACGACTCCAATTATAGAGCAATTTGGTACCTGCTTAACTTTCAAACCCTTCAAATTTAACAACCTAAATATATAGGCGCTAAAATCTGCATTAATCTAAAAAGATGAGAGGATAAACCGCAACAAAACCGTTACAAAATATCAACAAATATTAGGTTACGATATTTCTCACCCTACTTTCGATTGTCATCGAATAATTTCTTTTTCCTATACTGTCCCTCCATCTTGTTGTTCAAAACTTTATCAAAATTAACCACAGCTTCACAATGCTCAAAAAGGGTCGAACTTCCGCGGGTTGACCCTACTAAGTGGCAATATGAGGCATCTAAAAAGTATGCCTCTTATTTTTTAAACATTAAGAACTTGAAAATAAGTCACTTACAATAGATTAAATTGAATTTTTCGGTTCGAACTTTTTAGAATTTTCCCTAAAATTAAGATATACCGCAACTATTTATAAAACACCAATTGTCTAGACATCAGTGTTGAACTCCATAAACTGCTATCTAATTAGCCAAATAAGCATGTGGATTAGTTTCAATTGCGAACATCGATCAGCTTGAATATTATTCAATTATAGGATAAACGGGGGGAAATCCGTTTGGTCTAAATTTTTTTACAATTATGCGCAAATGCCATGTAGCTTGCATTTAATTTAGAAGGTACATACCCTCGGTTTAACAACGTGATTGATTTAACACCGCCATTGAAATGAAATTTGTATTTTTTGTTTTTTGAAATAATTTGATGAAGCGGGAATTGAAAGTTCATGCATTATTTAATGCATTCCTCAACTCGCATCTAGCCTTCATTTTCATAGAATTCGAATTATCAAGTACTCATCATCAAAAACTGAAATTCTTATTTGAATAATGGAATGAGTTTATGAGAATCATATCCTAAAAAACCCATTTTTTTAAGGCTAGAGAAAGGACATACCAAGAACAACCTCAAACCTTGGTAAATATCAAATAATGAGGGAATAATGAAAATAAAATGAATGGAATAAATTTGCCTATTTATAAAAATGAAAGGGCAACTAGAATGCTGCCCTTAATCAATTAATGCTCACGGTGATTGGCATCTTAAGCAGCTACTCCTGTCATTCTTCTGCATTCTTCCGCACAAGCCTTACAAGCATCTGCACATTCCTGACAATGCTGGGTATGATGATTACTACACTCATCTCCGCATTGCTGGCAAATATCTGCGCAAATACGGCAAATGTCTTGAGCAAAAGAGCTACCCATACTCATCAATTGAGCGGCAGAGTAGCAGATGGCTGCACATTGCATATCAAGCTCAATACACCGCGCCATCATTTTCACGTCTTCTTCCTGAGTGCATGAACTTGCACAATGATTGCAAATTGAAGCACACTTTAAGCATGCATCAATACAGTTTTTCCATTCATGGTATCCCATAACTTTAATTTTTTAGGGTTATAAAAAAAATTCCTATATAGATAACATGGTTATTTCCAGGCGGTTTCATTTTGTTTAAGAAAAGCTTTAATCCCGTGATATGATGCTTGTTTAAACGGTAGAAGAATAAGAAACTGGTTCTCGTATTCAAATAAGGAGGAATAGTGATAAATTAAATTCTCAACACCTACTTTAAGATTTTGCACATCATTTTATTAGTATTATATTTGCAATACGGAAATGGTGTCCTTCCGATTCAACCGCTTTTTTCAAAAGCTGATGGCGCCTACAATAGAAATTCCAGCAGGTAATAAAATCTGCCGGTCAAAGTATTGTAGGTGAAAAAATTAAAAATAAATTCTCAACTCTTATTGCTGGCAGCTATCTTAATTGCGCTTGTCTTACTTTGTCTGTCTGCCAAAGTGAGATCAGTGTTAGCAATGGTCCTGCCGGTTGAAACTGAATGGTTCTTGTGGATAAATCAGCACCATAATGCATTCTGGGATACGATCATGTACTGGGCCAGTGATAAGCGTTTTTGGCTTCCTTTTTATGCCTTCATTATTTATTGCCTCTTCCAGAATTTCTGCAAAAAAATTTGGCAGGTTCTTATTACCATTGCGCTACTAGTTGCTAGTGCAGATCAGATTGCTTCAGGACTGATTAAAAACACCGTTAAGCGTCTACGCCCTTCCCATGAACCGAATCTAACTACGATCATTCATTTAAGTAAAGCAGGTGCGGGTGGGATGTATGGATGGCCATCCGCTCTTTCATCACCTATCTTCAAAAGCATTCTTTCCGCTGGTTCGGCATTTACCGGATCATTGCCGGAGCAACGGTTCTTGTACTCATTACTTTGGAATTATTCAATAACGGAAAATTAACATAAAACTATGTGGTGGATCTACGCGCTATTATCAGCTTTCTTTGCTTCCCTTACGGCCATCTTTGCAAAAGTCGGCGTAACCAATGTCAATTCTGATTTGGCTACTGCCATACGAACGGTGGTAATACTGATTGTAGCCTGGGGGATCGTAATGGCCAGAGGCGAACTTAAAGGAATTACGGAACTGTCAAAGCATAACCTGCTATTTCTTTTTTTATCTGGCCTTGCCACCGGCTTGTCCTGGATATTCTACTACAAGGCTTTGCAGATCGGGAAAGTGTCCCAGGTCGCCCCTGTTGATAAGTTGAGTGTTGCCCTAACTATTATACTTGCAATGGTGTTCCTGAAAGAAGCTCTTACCCTGAAAGTATTCTTTGGTGCCCTGCTGATCATTGGGGGAACACTGGTTTTGATCTTTTGAGAAACTCAATTATTTGTAAGCAACCGAAATACTAAAAATCAATATAAAACAAAAAACTATGAAATTAACTAAAATTCATGCCCGTGAAATTTTGGATTCCAGGGGCAATCCGACAGTAGAAGTCACTCTTAACGGAACAACAGCAAGGGGTATTTCTCCATCCGGGGCAAGTACGGGTGAAAAAGAAGCCGTAGAGCTTAGAGATGGTGATCCAGAGCGCTATAATGGTAAAGGCGTGGAAAAAGCAGTAAAAGGGATTAACGTCGAAGTCGGCAAATCAGTCACCGGCTTATCCTTTGAGGGTCAGCAGGCCTTCGATGATCATATAATTGGTCTGGATGGAACCGAGAATAAATCAAGGCTCGGCGCAAATGCGATGCTTGCGGCCTCAATCGCCTTCGCCCGGGCTTCGGCCGTTGCAAAAGGGATTCCCTTGTATAGGCAGCTAGTGGAAAGGGAAGGTTACGTAATGCCCGTACCGTGCATGAATGTCATTAATGGGGGAAGGCATTCTGATAACAACATCGATTTTCAGGAATTTATGATTGCCCCTCATAACGCCCCCTCGTTTAAGGAAAGTATCCGTATGGGCGAAGCTGTTTTTCATTCCCTGAGAAGTCTGCTAAAAGCGAAAGGCTATTATACCGGAGTTGGTGACGAAGGTGGGTTTGCGCCAAATCTGAGTTCTAATGAGGAAGCCGTCCAAATCATCATGGAAGCGATACATATTGCCGGTTTTGCTCCAGGCAAGGATATTTCCCTTTGTCTTGACCCAGCGACCAGCGAAATGTGGAATAATGGAAAATATGAATTTTATAAAAGTTCTAAAGAACGGATCACAACAGATGAAATGATTGGCTTTTGGGAAGGATGGTTAAAAGAGTACCCAATTATCCTGTTGGAAGACGGGTTGGGCGAAAACGATTGGGAGGGATGGAAAAAGCTGACCAGCCTTTTGGGAGACAAAGTGGAATTGGTTGGAGATGATATATTCTGCACCAACCCGAGTATTATCCAGCAGGGAATCGACCAGGGCATTGCAAACAGCGTACTGATTAAATTGAACCAGATCGGTACAGTTTCCGAAACGCTAAAGGCCGTAGAACTAGCCCAAAAAAACGGTTACAATTGCTTTATTTCTCACCGCAGTGGTGAAACTGAAGACACGACAATTGCGGATCTGGTTGTCGCTACCGGTGCGGGGCACATCAAAACAGGAAGTGGCTGCCGCTCTGAAAGGGTATCTAAATTTAACCAGTTGCTTCGGATAGAAGAAGAACTTGGTGATAGGGCATCATTTGCAGGAATCAATACTTTTTATAAAAAATTATAAATCAGCCGCTAACCTACAATGAAACATAATAAATTTTTATTTGAACACCTTTCGGTTTTTAAATATGCGGTTCGATGGACGCTGCTTATACTTCCTGTTGCCATTGCAATAGGAAGTATGGTTGCCTTGTTCCTTTGGCTGCTAGGCTGGGCCATTCACTTTCGCTTTCAGCATACCTGTCTCATTTTTCTGCTACCTTTAGCAGGTATTGTGATCCACCTGATTTATCAGTCAGTTGGTAGGTCCTCAGAAAAAGGAAATAACCTGATCATGGATGAAATCCATAGGCCGGGTGGTGGAGTGCCCAGGCAGATGGCGCCAGTAATCTTAATAACTACAGTGATTACCCATTTGTTTGGCGGATCGGCTGGAAGAGAGGGAACCGCGGTACAAATCGGAGGAAGCATCGCAGGAATGTTTAGCCGCTGGTTTAAGCTAAATGAGGTAGACACCAAGATGCTCCTTACCGCGGGAATTGCAGCCGGGTTTGGGGCGGTGTTCGGAACACCGCTCACCGGTGCCATATTTGCAATGGAAGTTCTGGCCATTGGAAGAATAGAGTACAAGGCTTTACTTCCCGCATTAATTGCCAGCGTGCTTGGTGATCTTACTGTCTCTGCCTGGGGCATCCATCATACCGCTTATCACATCGATCTCATAGAGAAAAGTGCCTACTTTCTATCTGAATACCTGCCGGTAAACCTACTCCTGCTTAGTAAGGTTATTCTAGCATCCACATTGTTTGGTCTGGCCAGCTACCTGTTTGCTGTAATGGTGCATGAGATCAAGGCCTTTTTTTCTAAAGTATGTAAGATCCAGTGGCTTATTCCTGTTATCGGTGGTCTGATTATTATAGGCTTGACTTACGCCATCGGGAAACCGGATTACTTAAGTTTGGGCGTGGATAGCGAATACCAAGGAGCCGTTACAATTCCCTCTGCTTTTCAGCCTGGTGGAGCAGATACTTGGAGCTGGTTATGGAAGACCATTTACACAACTTTAACATTAGGAACTGGATTTAAAGGTGGTGAGGTAACGCCTTTGTTTTATATTGGCGCAACATTAGGCAATGCACTTTCGACCTTATTAAATGCTCCAGTTAGTTTGTTTGCTGCCCTTGGATTTATTGCTGTTTTTGCTGGTGCAACGAATACACCCCTTGCCTGTACGATTATGGGTATAGAACTTTTTGGTAGTGAATACACCATGTTTTTTGCGGTAGCCTGTTTTACAGCCTATTTTTTCAGTGGCCATTCAGGTATATATTCTTCACAGCGTATTGCGGTACCCAAAATATTTACGGGAACATAAAATATTGACTTATCCTGTTCCTGTGGATTATCATAAAGAGGTGAAATTTTTATAAGATCCTTGACCAATGCAATCAGCAATTTATATCAAAAAACAACGCTATATCGACCGCTTTCCTTCCTCTCTTTTCTAAAGCATCAAGTACAGATGATTTAACTGCCTATGTTGTTTTAATAAGGTAGAGCAGTAAAAGTATACTAGCTATGAAAACTAAAGCGGTTAAAACTTTAACAAAAAGTGTTGAATGGTAATACACCCCCTGATTCAATTGTTCTTTCGTTGAATTATATCTTAAGTAAGAACAAATGATAGTAATTGCTCCCAGGGCAACTAGAAAAATCCCGATAATGCGGGAATCTCCGGTTTGGTGCAGGGGCACTTTACTCCCCAGTGCGGCACTGATCTGCTTGATAAATAGCGAGAATTTCATCACCACGAAGCCAAATCCCATGATACCAATACTGGTTCTGATCCAGGCCAAAAATGTTCTTTCATTAGCCAAATGGTCTCCTGCATGCTGTTTGGTGTTTTCCTGATCTTGAATTTTCATCTTGTTCTGTATCGGTATATTACAGCAATATATTTGCATGTTATGTCAATATCGATGCCAGTTTGGAGATGATAACCCTGGTATCCCGGATGCAAGTAAGCCTGTTTGATTCAGTGCCGGCAGGATAGCAGGTAACTGCAATTTCTTCGATAAACGATAAGCCTGATAGGTCAATAGATTCTTTAACCTCTTGTTCAATGCTTTTCATTAGGATCATGATTAATCGGGGTTGATATGTTCTGATTTTATGAGCTAATTGCTCTATTCCCCCCTGCCTCTGGTTTTTTCTGATTTTAACTGACGATTTATCAATAGGTGTACAAGTTAGATGTTCCAAAAAGCATCCCGTGCCTTTAAAGAACTGCAAAAAATCTTCTACAGATTTAAAATCGCCAAATACCTCACTAAATGCAAGATAAATTGTTCGAAACAGATTAGTATTTCCCAGGTAAAAATGTTTATCGTCACCTCCAGGAGCTTCAGAAACAAAGAGCAGCAGCACTTTAGCTGGCTGATATTGCCTCGAAATTTCGGTAACACTATACATTATAGTTGTAGCTTTTAGCGAAGCGCATAAATAGTTCCGCCAGAGCGTCCTGCTGACCATGAAGCTGAATGAAATGAAACGGCCTTTCGATAACCATATCCTTGATATCTATGATGCGGCATTCATTATTCTTGAGCTCTTTCAATATGGAGTGGATAGATAAAAAAGCCAGGCATTTGCTGTGAATCAAATAGGATTTAATGCTTTCGGTACTACCTAACTGCATTTCTATATTTAAGTCCCCCACCTTTATCTGGTGTGCTTTTAAAGCATATGCAATAACATCTAGTGTACCAGAACCAGGTTCACGAAGTAATAAATCATAATCCTTCAACTCATTCGGTTTGATCATTTCCTTTTTCATGGCATAATTGTGACCAGAACACACCAGCACCAGCTCGTCTTTTAGATATTGTTCGTATTTAATCTGTGGGTTCCGGGAGATGCCTTCAATGATTCCAAAATCTATTTCCTTAGCAATCAAACGCTGCTCTACATCTTCTGTGTTTCCGGTAACCAGTTGAATTTGTATATCCTTAAACTTATTGTGAAACTGTGCCAATACAGGTGGAATGATATATTGTGCCACAGTACTGCTGGCACCAATCCTCAATATTCCTTTATGCTGTTTAGTAAGTAGATTCATATCATATTCCAGTTCCCGGTAAGTTCCAAAAATCTGTTCTGCGTAATGCAACAATAATTCGCCGGCTGGGGTGAGGCTGATTTTTTTGTTTCCACTGCGTTCAAATAATGACATTTTGAACTCCTGCTCTAATTCTTTAATGTGTTTGGTTACAGCAGGCTGACTGATAAATAACTCTGCCGAGGCCTTTGTAAAATTCAGCCTTTTAGCGACAGCATAAAATACTTGCAAACGGAAATCTATCATACACGGTTTTAGTAGATAACCTAAGATACAAACAATTTGTTTCAACGGGTACTGACATCATAACCTTACGTTATCATCAATAACTTTTTATGCTTTTTCTGATGAGTAGAATAAATGCACATTTGTAACAGAAAAATATTGGTTATGAATAAGGAATCAACAGAAAAAGAAATCAGACAAGCACTTATATATACAGCCAGGACAACGGCTATCATTGCGTTTCTATTTGTTGCTTGTGGAACCATTTTCATCTGCACTTTATTTTTTAATGGGCAGCCAGATGTAGTGACAGCAAAAACCAAACAGGATGTGGAAACCGGTATAGCTGCTGTTAACGTCAAAAGCCAGGTTGTACCTGCTGATGCCTGGAAAGCGCCTGATGAAAATACGATTCCGGCGGACACCAAGTACGGCCAGATGATCAGGTATGGCAAAGAATTAATAGCACATACGAGCAAATATTTTGGGCCAAATGGATCCATAGCCCGTATTACAAATGGTATGAATTGTCAGAATTGTCACCTCGAGGGTGGAACCAAACTGTTCGGAAATAATTATGCTGGTTTTATTTCCAGTTTTCCTAAAATGAGTGGCAGATCAGGAAAGGTTGAACCTGCATCGGCACGTATTGCAGAGTGCTTCAATCGAAGTCTTGCAGGCAAAGTACCAGACGAATCTAGTAAAGAGATACAGGCAATGCTGGCTTATATGAAATGGCTTGGAACAGGTGTAAAAAAAGGGGAGAAAGTGTTTGGAACGGGAACCGAAAAATTAAAATTCCTGGATAGGGCAGCGAATGTCAAACATGGAGCGATTTTATATACCAGTAAATGTCAAAGTTGTCATGGTGCAAATGGTGAGGGAATACTCGATGAAGACAAACTAACTTATGTTTATCCGCCATTATGGGGCAAACACAGCTACAATGATGGCGCAGGGATGTATAGACTCAGTAACTTTGCGGGGTTCGTAAAGAACAATATGCCATATGGTGCCAGATATGGAGATGCGCGGTTAAGTGATGAGGAGGCCTGGGATCTCGCTGCTTTTGTGAACTCACAGCCAAGACCACATAAAGATCAGGGAAAAGATTACCCTGATTTGTTAAAAAAACCTTTTGATGCGCCATACGGACCATATGCCGACAAATTTTCTGAAAATCAACATAAGTATGGTCCATTTGCACCAATTGTAACCTCCGAAAAACAAGTAAAACTAACAACTAAATAAATCATCAAAATCTAAAATCATGAAAAAAATAACCTTAATCTGTACATTATTTTTGCTGATCGCAGCAACCTCGGCCACTTTTGCCCAAGCTACACCTGCTAATTTTACAGGGGCAAAAGCCACCCTGAAAAATTATAAGGCACTGTATGTAATCAATAACGGTGATGAGAAAAAGATTGCAGGAACACTTCGAAACCTAAAAAATGCACTCGACGATCCCAGGTTAAAAGGGAAAATCAATGCAGAACTTATTGCCTTTGGAGATGGCGTAGCTGTTTACCAGAAGAACGGATCTTTTGAAAAAACATTGTTAGAACTGCAATCCAGAGGAGTAATTCTTGCACAATGTGAAAATACCGTCAGAGAAAGGAAAATCGAAAAAAATACCTTATTTGATTTTATCAGTTATGTACCCAGCGGCAATGGTGAAATCATCATCCGTCAATATCAGGGATGGGCAGTTGTACATCCTTAAACCAAATAATTAGAAAATCATGAAATATATAAATCACACCTTTTTAGCCACAGTTGCATTTTTATTGCTTTGTGGAAATGTTAAGGCCCAGGATCATCGCTTTGATCCGCCCTGGAATACTCCACCTGAAAGTAAAGTTCAGTTCACAGTACCTGGAGTAGACAATGTGCCTGATCTTTTTGGAGACATTAATGATCCCCAACTGGTGGTTTTCTTTGCCGGTAACCAGTTTATGTGCATTGACGAATTAATTGCAGCCTTTAAAAAGTCATATCCACATTATCAGCGGGTATTTGCCGAAACGCTTCCCCCAGGCATTTTAGCCCAACAAATAAAAACCGGTAGCATTGTGGTGGGCAACATGAGAATTACCTTAAAGCCGGATGTTTATACAGCTGGTAAGAACCGGATAGACATGACCCCTGAATGGTTTAGCAAAACGACTTTATATGCTAGAAACAGGTTGGCAATCATGGTCCAAAAGGGAAATCCGAAGGCATTGAAGTCACTCAAAGATTTAGCAAATAAAGAGCTGAGGATCAGTATGCCCAATCCAGAGAATGAAGGGATCGGTAAACGTATTGAAGAAGCCTATGTGAAAGCTGGAGGGGAAACATTAAAATCTACCATCATGGAAGATAAAGTTAAAGATAAGACTACTTATCTTACCATGATCCATCATCGCCAATCACCAATGAGGATCCTATACAACGAAAGTGACGCCGCTCCAGTATGGTATACTGAGGCCTACTATCAGAAAATGATTGGCCATCCTGTTGAGCTCATTGAAATTCCTGAAAAAGAGAATATCCATGCGCAATATATAGCGGGACAGTTAAAAGATGCGCCACATCCGGCCGCTGCAAAAGATTTTATGGATTTTTTGATCAGTCCGCAGGCTGCTGCCATCTACAAAAAGTTTGGTTTTGATTTACCTTAAACATAAACACAATGAAAAATATATTTTTAACCATATTGTCAGTCGTTGCTGTAGTGACCATTGGGAATGCACAAATCCCAAACGATACTTTATATGTCTATGGTCCCGGTGGGCCGCTCGGACCGATCAATGAATGTGCGAAGGTTTTTGGAAAGCAGCATGATATCGTAATTAAAGTCACTGCCGGGCCAGATAATGAATGGATGCCGGATGCAATGAAACATGCAGATCTGTTCTTTGGAGGAGCAGAATACATGCTTTCAAAATTCATGTCTGACCACCCAAACATGATAGTGGCGAACTCTCGGACAGAGTTATATAAACGTGCGGCAGCGATCCTGGTACGGCCCGGCAATCCTAAAAACATCAAAAATCTGGGCGATCTCTGTAAACCAGGTGTGAAAATTCTTGATGTGAATGGGGCTGGGCAAATGGGGCTTTGGGAAGATTTGGCAGGTCGACAAGATCTGATTGCAAACATACAGCAGCGTATAGCAGGTACATTTGCAAATTCGGCATTGGGTATTGCTGCATGGAAAAATGATCCTCAATATGATGCCTGGATAACATTTGGCTCCTGGCATAACCGTTTACCAGACCTCACCTCAATGGTTAGGATTCCTGTTACACAAACAGTCTATAGAGGTACACCTGTAGTGAGGGGTAGCACTGGTACGCATAAGTCGGAAACTGAGGATTTTATCAAGTTTATGCAATCCGATAAAGGACATCTCATTTTCAAAAAATGGGGTTGGGAATAAATAATGTCTAAAAACTTATCTTCTATAACATGAAGTTATGGAAGATAAGTTTTAATGATTTGATCGGGGTTTATTAGTTATGGATCTTTGAATTAGAAAATAAAGACAATCAAAATTATGACACAAATCAAAGACAATTCAAATTCTTCTAAAATAAAGGCGGGTAACCTGCTAAACTTAAATTTAAACACCCGTAAAATTATCTTCATCCTGGCAGTTTTGCTGTGCCTCTTTCCATTTATGTCGCCTCCTTTAGCCTTATTGCTAGGATTAGTATTGGCGCAACTAATGGAACATCCCTATCTGCATTTAAATCACAAGGCCACAAACCTGCTGCTAAAAATTTCTGTTGTCGGGCTAGGATTTGGAATGAATGTATTCAGTGCAATGAAAGCAGGAAAAGAAGGCGTACTGTTTACCGTAGTTTCTATTTTCGGAGTGCTTATCATTGGTTTTATCCTGGGAAAAGTATTTAAAATAGAACGTAAAACATCTTTTTTGATATCAGCTGGAACGGCGATCTGTGGTGGAAGTGCTATTGCTGCATTGTCGCCTGTAATGAACGCAGAAGAAAAACAGATCTCCGTTGCAATGGGTACTGTTTTTATACTCAACTCGGTGGCCTTATTTCTTTTCCCCGCTATCGGACATGCGCTTAACTTGTCACAGTCACAATTTGGTATGTGGTGTGCCATTGCTATTCACGATACCAGTTCTGTTGTTGGGGCAGCCAGTAAATATGGTGAACAAGCACTACAGATAGCCACAACTGTTAAGTTAGCCAGAGCACTATGGATTGTTCCCGTAGCGTTTGGTACATCTTTCCTGTTCAAAAGCAACAATAGCAAAGTTAGTATACCCTATTTTATAGGGCTATTTATCCTGGCAATGATCGCCAACACCTACTTACCTTTTATTAAGCCTTTTGCGCCCTACTTTGTAGCATTAGCAAAAGCAGGCTTAACTTTAACCTTGTTCCTGATAGGAAGCGGACTCTCATTTACTATCTTGAAAGCAGTGGGGATAATGCCACTGTTACAAGGCGTAATTTTATGGATAGTAATTTCAAGTGCTGCATTATGGGCAGTTATATCTTTGGTTTAAAATACATTAGTTACTGATCATCACCAGCTTTTTTGAAAGATCATCAATAAGAACCACATGTTTATAATCGGCGCCACCTGTTCCTACACTCTTAATTATCCCCGAGGATTGACCGCTAAAAGCTCCTTTTTCATCGGTCTTAAAAGAATTGATGACATAATCTGCGTTAAACGTATCATTTGAGGAGTTGGTTAACGCTAAAGTATACGAAGTATTTGGCTCGAGTTTTTTAAAGTCCTGTTGGACAAGATCAGTCAAGCCTACGCTTCTTACGTTTAGCATGCCTGATGACATTGAATTATCCTTATTCATCAATTTAATCACCTGACTTTTGTCTGCAAGATTAAGCGGGGTTAAATTTTCTTTTGAGGCATTTGCAGGGCTGGCATTAGCGGCGTACAACAATGCTTGCGGACATTGTCCAATAGCAATGGTTTTTACAACGGCCATTTTTACCAGATCAACCACTTGTACCTGGTCATCATTTTCTAATCCGACATATGCAAATTTACCATCTGCCGAAGTCCAGACGCCATGTGGCAATGATCCTGTCGCAACGCTATCAGTAAGCTTGAAATCTTGTGAAACACTAAATACTTTTAAGCTGTTTTCTCCGCCAATGGTTGCCAGCATCACAGGTGAATCATTAACTAAAGTAAAAGTGACATGGTTGGTAATTGGACCTGTATTTAGTACTGTATGTATCGTATTTGTCTCCGTGCTGATGACAGTGATCTTCCCTACATCCTTATGTGTCAATGCAATCCATTTCCCATCAGGACTACAGAATATATTTGGAGAAAATGGACTAACTACTGGAATACGCTTTACAATAGCATAAGAAGTTGCATTCACTACATCCACTTCTGCAGTAAAGCTGGAACAAATATAAGCCCATTTTCCATCTGGAGTAAAAGCAACCATTCCCGGGCCGTCGGCTACTGGAATTTGCTTGATTTCAATCAGTTTATTTGCATCAATTACGCTGATATACGATTCTCCTCTTACCGATATCCATGCCTGTGATCCTGAAGGGTTAAAGGTTGCCTCATGCGGTGAACGTCCGATATAAACAGTTTTTAAAACTTTATTTTTTGCTGTTGAAATAAAGGTTACTGAATTTGATCCAATGGAAACCGCTGCTAGTAATTGCCTTTTAGGGGAATAACCCAGGCCATGAACCAGGGCCTGTCCCTTATATAGAGGACTTAAGATATCAGGTTGGGGTTTACCAAGAACAATATTTCCTAATAGCGTTTGTGTTGAGGGATCTAAGACAGAAACCGTATTAGATATCTGATTGCCTGTATAAACCCTGTCTTGGGCATAGATTGATTGTGCTTTTGATTGTAGGGCAAAACTGAATATTAATAGCGTAAACAAGGATATCTTTTTCATATGTTAATGGGAGTTTGTAAATGTCTTCATTTGTTGGATTTCTATCTGTTCATCTGAGATAATATTCTCGGCCAGTCTTTTTACATTTTTATTTTTTCCATACCGCAACTCAACTTTAGCCATGTCGATGGCAGCCTGATGGTGAGGAAGCATTATCCTTGCAAAGGACAGATCAGTATCAGACAATTGTTTTTCTTCAGGCATTTGTTCCATCATCACTTTCATCATCTTCTGGTTGGCGTTTTGATGTTGGTTGCCTGTAGCGATAAATCCTTCAGGATGGCTGAGCAGGAGTCGCATTTGCTGAATCTGGGTTTGTTGCTCAGCTTTGATACTTTTAGCTAGCTGAATCATTTCTTTATTTTTTCCGGTCTTAATCTCTTCTTCTGCCATATCAATAGCACCCTGGTGATGTGGGATCATCATTTGTATGAAATCTCTGTCTGCAGATGTGGTAGCTGATATTTCATCCATCTTCATCATCATATGAGCCATTTGCCCAAGGAAGACATTTTTTTTAGTTGCCATTTGCATGTGTTCATGTTGTGCTCGTGCAGAGAAACTAGCAAATAGTAGAAGTATAGACGTGAATCTGATCATGGTTTGATGTAGAATATTAATTGTGATAAACTGTTTATGCCAAACAAGCCTTATGCGATAACCGCAAGATCCTGAAATTTGTTCTTATTGAGCTATATTACATCTACATCAATTGGCGAGATAAAATTAACCATGTAAGTTCTTCTGTCTAAATCATGCTCCATGGGTTGCGTTTTGCCATTTTGATCTGTCGCTCTAGCCATTAAACTATATCTTCCAGTCTTAGCAGGAACCACCCATTCAAATTCAAATAGCTGCCAGGCGAAAGGGATAGCAGGACCAATTAATTTTGCTGGTTGCCATGAATTTCCTTTATCCGTGCTTATTTCTACTTTCGATAGGTTACTATCACCTGACCATCCTGCACCCCTTACTTGATAAGGTTTTCCAGCCGGCACCGCTTCAAACAATACCGGCCTTGATATTTCAGACTTAACCAATGTAGTGGTTACGGGCGTCAAGGTAGGTAGTCCTTCAACACGCTTCCAGTAAGCATATTCAATCGTCTGCCAATAGCCATCAAACGGCTTTTCAGATGCAGTAATTTTCATCAGCCATTTCACAGATGCCATACCATACCATCCTGGAATAATTGCCCTTGCCGGGAAACCATGTTCAGCACTCAATGGTTTTCCATTCATTTCATAGGCGATGATGATGTGATCCTGCATTGCTATATTTAACGGAATGCTTCGGGCGAATTTGATTTTTCCTGGTGATTTCGGCTCTTCTGTAATCATCCCCTCATCATTCCCTTCCAAAATAATGTCTACCGTACCCACCTTTATGCCAGCCTTCTTTAACAATACGGATAAAGGTACTCCTGTCCATTCAGCATTGCTGATCCCACCTTGTTCCCATCCTAAACCCTTCACTTTTGGGGCGAGGTTAGCACGTCCGTTTCCGGCACATTCTATAGTAGCCATTACCTTTTTTGCAGGAAGCTTTTTAAGTTCGCTCAGATTGATCTTTATGACATGATTGGTGTTGCCGCCAATCTCTAATTCCCAATTTGTAGCATCAATATTGGGAATATTAAAATGACTCCTGATGAAGAACTGGTTATTTGGAGTAATCCTGTTTTTTAACGTAGGAAATGGAAACTCCATATTTAATGGCTTTTTCTCTCGCGTAATAAGTCCTGGAAAGTCATTGTCTTCTCTGGTTTGTTGAATCTCCTTCGCCGAAGCCCAGGATGGTATTGTTGCGCCAGCTATCACCGGGATAATTCCAGTAACAAAATTACGTCTGTTTAACGTGTAGTTTTGTGATGTTTTGTCGTTTTTCATTTCAATAAATGTAGGTGATTACAATATAGCCAAAAATCTCTCATAGGATAACTTGTATTCTTCCTTTTTCTTGATGGTTGAAAGGAAACAACTGTAGACTTTACTTCATCGCTGGCCTGCTAGAAAAGACACAATAGTTCTATAACTGTTTATCAAATACTCATCTCAATTTCTATCAAAAAACGGTCGTTTCTTGATAATACAAAAATGGGCGAAACAATTCATTGAAGAGGCTATTGGAATAGATTTCAAAATGATAAATTCCTTGGTAAAACTTATAGTAATTTCTTTTTACGATACTGCCTTTCCACCTTATTGTTTAACAAATTCTCAAAATCAACTATCGCTTCGCAATGCTCATAAAAGTTCGAACTTCCGCGGATTGACTTACCATAAGGAAACAGCATATCTTTGTTGTTTCCTTTTTTTATACCCATAAATCACTATACAACAATTAGTTGTACCCCTCCCATTACCGGTTCGACATTTTCCAACCAGCTAACCTATACCAAAACAAATTTGGGCCTAAAAAAACCTATCAAGGCTACGCTAGGTAACTATTTGACTTGTTCGACTTTTCCTTCCCGATCTCGATATCCTCCAGTACCATTTTTCTGTTATGGATCTTGGCAATGAGGTATAAGAAACTCAGTATTACCGCAACCTCTTCATCATCAACCTCTATTCCATTTTTGGCAAGCAACGCTATCGCCTTACTCCCAGAAACCTTTCTGTCTATAAAATCCATCTGATTTCCCCATTATACTATTTATAAACCACTACCTTCGAAAGCGCAACATCATGGCCTAAAGACACCTCGCTTTTATTCAAGTCTATTCCAACTGGAGGAAAAAAGCTGACCAATTGCTTTTTATCCGCTGTATCGAGATTATCAAAGCCCCGAAATACATCTATCGAATTCCGGAAGCCAAGCCGCCGTTGCTCTTCGATTGTCTTTAGTTTGATGGCAACGTCACAAAGCTCCTTCTTTATAACCCCAGTAATCCTCCGAAATTCATTTTTCATTTCGCTATAGTCGTCGTATTTCAATATGTTCTCCACAAACAGTTTCCTCGCTCTGGATAGCATTGTCTCCTGCTCGACTAACTGACGCCGAAGTGCTTGTCTTTCGTAAAGAAATCCCGTCTTTTGCGTATCAACATTCCAGTCTGCAAGAATGGCGACGAACAGATCACCTACCATTTCTGATAACTGTAATTTCTGGAGCTGGTCCCTGTAGCTGTCATTTAGCTTATCCGCCCTTACCCTTGCCCTACACCCCTTGCGGCAATGATAATAGGCATATTTTCGAGTATTGCCTTGGGAAAAACTTCCCGTAAGCCTCTTGCCGCATAGCGGACAGACCAGAAAACCCGTAAGAAAAAAAGTGGACCTGAAATCGGTCCTTATCGTACTGACCTTTCTTTTGGTATTGATGACATCCTGCACCTCGTAAAAAAGGGCTTCGGGTATCAGTGGCTCGTGTATTCCTTTTATCATAACAATCTCCCCATTTCCTAGCTTAAGCGGAATCAGGCCACAGTAAACTGGGTTACGGATAAGTTTGGAAAAATTTGAGCGTGTACTTCTCAGGCCTTTGTTCACCGCCATCTCGCTTAAGTGCCCAATCTTATAGATATTCTTCGCAAGCTGACGGAAAACCCATCTTATAATCCCGCTTTCCGGCTGTTTTGGCAATATGATCTTGCGGCCATCCAATGATGCCGTGTTCACATATCCCACAGGAGCTTTATTGGGATACCTACCCATCTCCTTGGCCTTTCTGATTCCATTTAAGGTATTCATCGCACGTCTCGTGTTTTCCGCCTCTGGGACTGAGAGGTAGATGGCCAACATCACCGAGCTCTCGGGAACGGAAAGGTCTATCTGCTGATCGATGGCCATTGCTGAAACATTGAGCTTTCTGAGAATGCCCAGCATTTCATACGCATACTGGATATTACGGCTGAACCTGTCCCACTTGATGAAAAAGATATTATTTTCTTCCTTTCCCCTGCCCTTTCTCAATTCGGAAACTAGCTTCTTCCATTCTGGTCGGTTGAAGTCTTTGGCGGAGAAGTCCTCCCGGTAGACACCCTTTACGCAGATATTGTTCGATTCACAGTATTTGATCAATCGATCTTCCTGTTCGGGCAGAGAATAGCCCCTTCTTTTTTGTTCATCAGTGCTTACACGGACGTATAGATAAGCTGATTTCATAATGTTGGAACATTTGTTTCAACTATATAACGGCTAAATATCGCAATGAAATAAAAAAACTAGATTATTGGAATTTACAAGGTTCGTTACGTGCTCTTAGCAATATCGAATTTCGGGAATTTGGAATGTTCACATCTAAAAAGGAAATTTGGGAAACCAGCAAAAAACCGAACTTTATGCAATTTCTACATGTAACTGGTTATGCCGAGGCCTATCGAGAGCCTATCCCCAAAGACACCCTTTCTTTTGTATCGGGCTATTCAACGGATACATTACTGATGAGGCTCTCCAAGATCAATGCTATACTCTTCCAGCAAATGGATAACCGGATGATCGATCCAAAGATACTCAGGGAAGCAGTTTTTTGCGACGTCCCAGGTTTCGAGCAGGTCACGGAATTTCACCCGCTATTTACGGATGAGAGACGATGGTTTGCCGAAGGTCCTATTGGCTTGCTGATTATGAATCTGCTCAAGAACTTTAATATAATCGAAACACCGGCTCCGATCGAGCCTTTAGAGTTTGCCCGTAACCTGTTCAAGACCATTTTGGTCTATAACGATCTTTATTACGGAAGGCCAAGGGGAATCGTACTAGAATCACTGGAAGGCATATTCATGATGGAAACGATGCAACAGGGATATCTGAGGGCAAAGGGGGTAATGAAAGTTGATACATTTGGAAGGTTCCTCTTCCTGAGCAAATTTCTTGATAGTGACGAACTGCTACGGGAAGAAGCGGATATGTACTGTGAGAAGATGAAGATTGAAAACCCCTGGACATTTGCCAAGTTCTTCCTCGCTGTACTGGCCTCGGCCATACATCCCCAAAACTGGGGCAACCATATGTTGGATCTTGCACATCATTGGCCAGAAAAGCTGATAAGGGAATTTGGGGCAGACCCTATGGAATTGGCTGGTAAGGAAAAGGTTTCGCTCAATATGGATGTGGTCACCAAGCCTTTTCTGTTCCTGACACCCGAAAAGATCCTCGTCTTGGACTACAACTATTTCCAGTATGCACTTGAAAACGGCTTCCTGTATTCTTTCTATCGCCACAGCTCTGTAAAATTGCGGTCCAAGTTTAAAACCTACGAAAATTTTAAGGCCTACGTCGCACTGGAATTCTTTGAAAAATATCTTACCGGAAGCCTTCTCCGTGAAATCTTCCATAAAAAGAACCAACAGCTCATCTCCACGGAAAAGTATCAAGATTTTATTGTCAGAGCCTCGAGCTGTGATGTTTTCGTTTTTGAGGTGAAGATGAACGATCTGCATCCCAATACCTTCGAAAATTTGGACTACAAAGCATTTACCAGAGATTTTTTGGACAAGCGGTTCCTTTCGGATAAGGGAAATGGGACAAAGGACAAAGGGGCAGGTCAGATCATCAGACAGCTCGGCCATCTTTCAGAACCCGATAGTGAACTTAGGGACAAGCTCGGCATCAAACGCTCTGCAAAAATGAACATCTATCCCGTTATCATCTGCTCGGAGCACCATATGAATATCGCGGGGGTGAACCACTATTTAAATGAAGGGTTTCAACAAAGGTGCCAGCACCTGAAAGGCAGCTTCCAAACCATCAAACCGCTCACGGTAGTCCACGTAGATTTTCTGATCAAGTATTTTGGCCCCCTCAGGCGTAATCCTACACTTTTTGCAGAATGGCTCAGCGGTTATCATCGCAGTAAAAAGGGGCTTGAAAAGCTTTATGATGAGAACGGAGGGCCGATAACCTACCTTCTCTCCAAAAGGTCACTTTTTGGCTATATGGAAATGAAAAAGGATTTCACGAGCCCATACAAAGCGACAGTAGACGAGATAGAAAAGTGCTTTGATTTGGAGACAAAGGGCGTATGGAGAGCATTTGGAATTTGAAATTGAGTCATGTAAACACGTAAGCTGCCATCGTTTATACTTAATTCGAATACTTTCCAAATAACATTTATAGTCGCCATTAACTTAATGAAGCGGTTTGGCATAGGTTTAATCTTGGATGATGGCATTTTCTCTTCTATCTGGCGGCTCATACTTTTTGCCATCCCTGATTGCGCTGCAGATTGAAGGGTTCGAGAATAGGATGTTTTCGATATCGGAGCTTTGAAGGATAAGGCCCTTGATCTTTGTGGTCATAAATGTTAACATATCCTTTCCCCTTTTACTAATGGTTTCCCTATCCCAGCCTTCATTTATGGCTACATCAATTTCATTATAGGATCCGGTTTGGAAACGTTCCCTTTTATCTGACCAACTCCTGTTACCAAGAGATGAGTTTTTCCCGTTTTTAAGGATAGTAAGATTACCTAGGGTATGCAACAATACCTTTGTTCCATGATAGGCATGCTCTTCGGTCAGGTTTTCAAAAACAGAGCTTACCTGCTGTTGCCAGTTGGCTTCATATTCCTGGGGAATAATATGTTCAATGGTCGTAGAATCAAAATCCGAAAGATTTACCTTATCATTAGTTTCTTTATAATGATATTTAAGGTGTTCCTCATATTCGAACAAAAAATATTTTAGTGCACCCCAGCGGTGGAAACCCTTTGGTCCGCGCTCGTAGCCATATAACCCATTAAAGTAGTTCACCATATTTGCCGTCAAAACTGGAATGTCCAAGTGCTCGTTCAAACGGGCCATGACAAGCTCTGCTGATAGGTTGTCATTATAGATATCCCTTGCCCAGGTAGCGAAGGAACGCTCATCAATTACCCCAAGCCCCTGAATCCGATTACGGAAAATGATGCGCTCGAGCCTGTCCAATGCCAGATCCAGATTTCCCGGTTCCCATTCAAATGATTTTAGTTGAGTGAGGAAAATCTTCATTTCCTTTCCACCATTTAAAAGTAGGACCTTATTTATCATCGGATGCCTAGAGTTATGTATTTCGTACCATTTTGGAGCAAATGCAGAAAGCTTCAAAATATAATCTTGAATTTTTTCATAACTGACCGGGCTTTCCTTGGTATTTTCCTCTCCCGAGTCATATTGTTCGGCACGGTTGGAGAATATTTCAAAGACCTTTTCCTCGGCAAGTTTTTCAGAAAAAACAGCATCTTTAGGTGTCCGGATCAATGATAGGTGAGCAGATAGAAAGATGTCCTCATCTAGGATCTGTTCTGGATTTTTGGCCAGCCAGTTGTATATGATGCCCCAGGATCTGTTCACGTCATTCCTTAGCGACTTGCGGTCTTCATCCACCAATCCCAGTTTTTCGGTCAGGTGCATTAGGCGGTTCTTTAACTTTTCGAGCGTGGATAGAGGTTTTCCTCTGTTGTTCATCGTTTCGAAAACGGCCTGAACGTCAAGATCCTGCTCAATTTCACGGAAATCAAATTTTAAGGCTGTAGTTACCTTCAAAAAGATAATTTCCCGATCTTGATTGCTAAGTGGCTTTATTCGCTGCTCAAAAAAATCCTTGGCCTGGGATAGATTTTTGCTGTATAGGTTAAATTGGCTCTCATCAAACACAGTACCTGAATGCTCAAATATTTTATTTAGAAGATAGGCATAGTTCTTATCTGACTGGAAATAACAGAAACGGTAAATCCTACTGGCACCACTTCGGTTGGATCTGAATATGTATGCTTTCTCCAGGTCCTCCCTTGTCTCATTACAATATCCTTCCCCCGCATATTTTAACAGTACCTGAAGCAAAATGCTGATGGTGGTCAACCGTTGCTGTCCATCTACCACGTTATAGAAAGTGAAGCCCGTAAGCCATCGCTCGGTTTCCTCTGGTTGAGCAGCCTCTACATAAATGGTCCCGGTATAATGCGGTCGCAAGCCTCCATTAATTTCAGGAATCTCCAGTATATCCTCCCAAAGCTCCCGAAGCTGTTTATGTTCCCAGGCGTAGCCGCGCTGGTAGTCTGGAATCCTGTAAATTTTTTGACCGAATAGATCTGAGAGGCTAATGGCTTTCATCGTGCTTTTAAATTGAAATTCAGAGGCCACAAGGTAATCTTTTCAAGCTTTGCAGTCAATGGCAAACAATCGTTTTTTGCGCAAAAAGATAGACTGATAGCCATTGAATATTTTAGTTTCCATGCCCGTAAACCATTTGGTGCTTTTTTTTCTGACGGCTCTTTTAAAGGATGTGAAACGGCTATACTCCGGCTAAAGAACAGATGATATCGAATGTATTTTTGCACAGAGCAAGAGCCGAAAACCACTTGTCGTTTATCGATTGGAATGGGTGTTTTACCTTTAACAATTGGCCCTGCAGTAGTTGCCGGCCCAATTTGTCTTTTATGAATATCAAATGGAAATATTAAATAGAAAAGGGATGATGTACAAAGATTGCGAGGCAGAAACCCAACCGCTGCACAAGTCCGGTATATGCAGATATGGCCATTGCAAAGGCCAGATTTGCCTGTCCTTTGCAATATCAAAGATTATTTGTATAATAGGGCGGTCCAACGCCCATAAAAGGGAGCGCAATAAAAAATTGCGATAGCTATGGACTATGACCAAATCATCAAAATAGTTGCCATCATCGGCGGATCTGTCAATGTCGGTATTGCGCTTACACTTATCTATAAGTTTATATTAAGGAAGAGGCCTTTGGAGGAAACTGAGGAATTTGACAGCAAGGGAAGGGTATTGAAACGCCATAAAAAATTCAGGTAGCAGGATGCAATCGAATGGACGATAATTTACTCGTGTCACCTTGCTATGCTGGATTTGGCTTTAGGGGTATTGCTTACCTTCCAGAGCTTGTAATTTATGTTGTACATTATCTTGAAGGCCGCGCTTGCCTTTTCTATCAATTCCTCCCAGTCTATGCGCTGGGCATCCCACTTCAGGCAGAACTGTCCGAGATCCAAAGATGGAGGCTGCTGATAATTGCTCCCGTTCATCTTTTCGGTCTGATAGAGCATAAAGTTTCTGATCAGCTGAAACACAGTACTTGTCTTGTTTTCATAATAAGGCCGTTCATCTTTAGTTATGCGCCCCACCTCAAAAAACTCAAAATCCCCAAGAGCCTTAAGCGCTAATATAAGCTCATAAAATTCATCATTCATATAGCGCAGGTTCTCCGCATAAATGATGTGGCACTCCAGATAAAAATAATGCTCATCCAGTCCCCAGTGGAAAATGGTATCCAGCTTTTCCGACTTCAATAGAAGGTTTTGCCCATAGACATTTATGTAGCATTTTGAGTTATCCCAGCTATCCTTGAATTTGCCAAGGCTGAAAAAATGCTCGGCAATCGACATCAGAAGTTCATTGCTCTGAAAGAAAACCCTTTCACGTTCCTTTTCATCCCAGTCAAGCCCGTTGTACTGGCAGTCGAAATGCTCATCTAACATCACATCCCACCTTGGGAAATGTTTGGCAGCCGAGGAGTTTAATTTAGTTGCGGACATTTAGCGTTAGTTTATTTTAGTGATTTGCCCAATATACGGCAAAAAGGCACTCTAGTGCAAGCTAGGTTTATACAAATTGCCGCCACAATAAATCAAAAATCCAAAATTTCAGGCTTTTTTATCTTACACTCCTCCTTTACGGTAGCTCGCTGGTAAGGTATTTCCTTCGTTATAACCTCCAGAGAGCTGATTTCAAATATCTGCAGATCATTTTCCCTGATCTTCAGCGTAATTTCCCTGGTATCCTCCACAATTGGCCATCGAGGAGAGGGAAGAAATCCTATTCTTGGATGATAGACGTGATCTTTAATCGGCTCCTTTTTTTTCAGCTTCCCGGGCTGCTGAACAACGACATTATAGCTTTCATATTCTCCCTCTGCAGGTTCATATACGCTTGAATGTGCTGTGATCGTTGCGCCCTCCACTAGGTCTATCTGCTGAACCCTTGCGGCGCGGTGGAATAGCACAACATTGGCGCCTTCCTTTTTTGACTGCGTGGAAGAAAAGATAATCCCATCATAAGGAGGGTCATTGGCCTCGGCTAAAAAGTCGGCAATGATCTGGGTGGAAAGGTAATCCTTTGATTCCTGCGAAGGCATTACGGGGAGAGCTATGCGGTCTACCAGGCGACTGAGGAACAATGCCTTTTCACGAAGTGGTGCATATTGGGGATCGAAGATGCTTCCCTCAGCCCGTGCATTGCGAAGAGCGGTAAGATCAAGAAGTCTTAGTGGCCTTAATATTTCAAAATATCCGATAACTACTTTACTGCCCACCGGTGGCCTTACTTCTGCAAGCGCAAGTTCGTGGCTAGTCGCACCATAAAAGACGGCAACCCCTTGTGCGTTCATCCTTCCGCCCCTTGCAAATTTCGAAGATGGGGTTCCAATCTGCTGGTCGGGGCTCTTGATCACTGACAATATCTCATCCCGGTCCTGAAAAACCCTCGCCCTGTAGAGCCCCTTTATGCCCTTTGATGCGCCTGCCTTGCGGATAAGTGGAGCAGCCTTGTAAGAGGTAAATTTCTCAAGCCCAGTGAAGACCCTGGTTAGGTAATCATATACCTTTCTGCTAAAAAAGCGGGATTCCGATTGCACGACACGTTCGAACTCATCCCAATCCTGCTGCCATAAGTGGTCAGAGACACCTCTCATTTCATATAGGGCTTCGCTGCTGAAGCGCTGTTCCTCGAAATCGTTATCATGGTTGTCATACCTGGATTGAAGTATTGCCTGGATGTCTTCTGCCGCCTGCTCTGGAATGCCGCCCATATCTTCCAATAGGAATGGCAGGCTTTCCCCCTCGCGGTACCACCAGTATGAGGATTCCGGATCCGAGTGCTGCCTGTAATACTCTTCCTCTGTGGGCTGGTCATTGGTGGGCTCAAAATGCTGTTCAAAAGCTTCCTCAACGCGATCTGCCATTTTAGAGAGGGTGTAAGATCGCCTCTTCTTCTTACAATATGAGCAGATGCAGCTTATGCCACCTATCCTTATTTCCTCGCTTAGATATTCGTCAGTTACACACTTATAACATAACTTTTCCTCGTCATTGTCTTCCATATTCATGTCATTAAATTTTAAACACTAGGCTTTTTGGTAAATACAAACGGTCAGATATCCTGATCCTATTTATCTTTTAGTGCTTGATAGTAATAACTAAAAGGAAAGCCGTGATATATAGGTTCGGATATCCTTGATCGCTCTTCTGAGTCTGTATCATCCTTGTCATCAGCGCCCATTTTTCCTACCATCAATCTTAATTTGAGCAGTAGCCGGTTGCGGCTGGAGTCTAAGCGCTTAAGCTGTATGCGAGAGTATTTATTGTCGGTCAAAAGTTTGTAGCCGCTTACCCAGCACATTTCATTTGGAATCTGCTTATAGTTCCAAAGAGATACCCTTCCCACGGACATGCCTATTAATCGGCTGGCAACGGATTCGTAGATGGAGCCCTTGCCACTGCGGCATTGAGGATCCTTTAAGATCTGCTTCAGGTCGCCCACCACGCGGAACTGCTTTTTCATCTCTTTTAATAGTGAGCTTTTTCTTACCCTAATATGCCCCTGGTAATGCATTTCATACCCCACGAAGCCAATCCAGGGTGAGCCCATTCCGCTTTCATTTCCCCAGCTATAGCAACTTTTTGATTTTTCCGACCAGAATTTCTTGGCAGTGGCATAAGGGGTTTCCACCGGATCATGCACCACCAGCTTTTTGGATTTTAGCCCCAAGAGATATCGTTGGAAGGCCTGCTCGCACTTGTTCCGCTCAGGGTGGATGATAAGCATGTCATCGCAAAACCTTAGGTAGAGAAGCTTCCCATCCTGCAGGGCATTTACCTTCTTGTCTATGCCGTGCAGTACGGCATTCGCTATCAAGCCCGATAGTGCACCGCCCTGCGGAATACCAATTTTCGCGCTCGATAGGCGCTTGTAGTAATCCTTGGCAATCAGTTCCTTCCCAACCCATCCATATTCACCTTTGGGAATCTGGAACCTGTCGAAGTGCGCTTGTTTTTGGTTCAGTGGCAGAACAGTTTTATTGAAGGTGTAAGAATCCAGATAGTCGTAAAGGATACGTTTTGCATCGGCCAGGTCTTGGGCCTGGTAATCTTCCATTCCCTTTCGATTAAAAAACTGCGCAAAAATCTTCTTGATCAATGTATGGCTAACGGTATCAAAGAATTTCTTCATGTCACATTCGGCCACATGCAGGCTGCCTTCTTCAAATCTTTTCCTGTAATCCAGGATTTCCTGTACGGGTTCATGGTGCGTTGGGCACATCAGTTTTCCGTTTATCAAGCGTTTAGCCCTAAAGGCAAAGGAATGTTCGATAAAGAAGGGGTCAAAAACGCCCGTTAGATACCTGTTGGTGATACTTAGTATTAATTTGTCCTTCAGTCCAAATGAGGCTATCGGCCTGCATATATTTATTTTTGTATCACTGGCCTTGTCCTCTTTTAATTTTGGGATGATCTTTGGAGCGCCAATCTTATAGTTGCCTCCATGAATGCCATCCTGAACTTCCCTTATAAAGGCATCCAGCCTGCCCAGAAATGGAGCATCGGGCTGGGTATCTCTAAAGAACCTTAGAGTCGCCTGCAAGGAGAGCATTGTTTTTTCCGTTGAGCTGCGCGGGATGCCGTTTTTCATCCTTTTGCGCTGGAGTACCGATTTCCATTGTTTTCTTGGAGGAAATAAGCTTGTCAGCAGCTCGGTACTGTTGGTGCTGGAAGTCCTATGGTAATTGTGTTTTTTAGAGCTTGTGTGCAGATGAATAAGGTGGTCCTTGTTCCTGCGGTGAGCTAGTTTTACCCTCAGGCGGCAGAGCATATCAAGTATGCTTTTTTCAGATGAATAATCGCTGAGATTTAGCATAAAGAAAAAGAAAGTGGTCCCTGACTAGAAAATACTGAACTATTAGAGCTCCTCCCAACTTTGTCGTGCACAGAATGGCTGTTAATACTTGCGGGGTACTTTGCTATTTTCATAACATTTCCTCCACCTTAGGTACCTCTTTCTCTTTCTTATAGCCATTTTGCTTAGCAAAAAAGACTACGGTTGCAAAAGTAAACTTTCCCATCGAATTTGCATAGCAGTAATCGATCATATTTCGGCTGCCCCGTTCGTTATAGTCCCTGCCATCAAGTTTTGATAGTGAGAGAAAATATTTCATCCCCAGTTCGTAGGTGAATGTGTTGGCTATGGCATAAGATACCTGGTACCAGTTGTGAAAACTATAGGTTATCGAAAGTCCCCTTCTTGAGAGATACCTAATGATCGCCTGCACCTCAGTCCTATTTAGCTGGCTGTTCTTGCCCAATGGATTGAATTTCTGGTTGGCTGTTGGCTCGGCTGCATAAGAGTAGACCGCCGTCCTTAGTGTCTGCCTGGCCAACGCCGCTTCGCCATCGGTATAAGAAACGGAAAAAGGTGTTGTTTCTTCCCGGATAAATAGGTCGGGATCGAAGGAGAAAAAACATAGACGGGTGACGTCACTACCGCTTTTATCCAATTCAACATCGTATTTTTCCTTAAAATAGGTATGGACTTTCCTAAAGGCGTAAGTGTGCCTGAAGTTTGCATCCTCTAGGGGAAGTCTTCTGAAAAATCTAGAAACATTAGCCCCTTCAATCCAGATCCGGATGGTGATTCCCAAAAGGATAGAATATGAGGGTCGGCTTGAAGTCTGGATTTCAGGCCAATCATCCCATCAGCCGTTAATTTATCAAAATCTAGTACAAGTAACCGGTTATACTCAGATATGGAAGCGCGGTTCCTTTGCTTTTCGAAACTTGCAGAAAAGGTAACCGCAGGAAGCCTTTTTTTCTCTCTATCATAGTAATCGGTATTTCCCTCACTGAGATGTCTTCTGAGATTCTCAACCTCCGACTTGTAAGTTCCTATTTTTATAAGTTCAAGGCATTCTCCTACCTTAAGTTGTCCCGAAAGTGGGCTCCAGGAATTTTCCTGAAGGGAGACGGTCATGGATAATAACGGTTGAGAGGTCATTTTTTCTATATTTGGATATTTCGGAAAATAGGCAAAATTTGAGGGCTTTAAAAATCTTTCTGATCTTAGAGCCAGTTGTCATTCATTCCGTCTAGAATGGCCTGCCATCTTGCCGTTTCACGCTTTGATAATATTGCCTTAACCCTGTTGGCAAGCGTAACTGAGTTTGCCAGTAAGGTATTTATTTTTCTTCCTATCAACCGTGAGCATACCAGCTGGATATAGTCATTGTTGGTGGTATCATATAATTCCATCAGCTCAAAATGGGACATATAGATATCATCATTGTTCAGTTCGAAATAACTCTGGATTAGATGTTCGATATCGGCAATGTCCTTTGTCCGCTCCGGACGGTCGTCGTTAGCAATCAGCTTTAGCAGGATGATACCTTCTATGGTACAGACCTTTACCATCTGGCCGTTTCCGACATCATAATCCTCAACAAAGGGATAAATTTCTGCAAAGCCCGGCATATTCAATACAAAGGTTGGGTCGGTCAATTTTACATTTCTGTTTGCTTCCTCAATTTCTCCAAATGGCAGAAGATCGAGTTCCACGCCCTTTTTATAAATCAGCTTTATGGCCTCTGTTTCATGCCCTTCAAATAGCCCGGTTCCTATCAGCGCTTTTTTTATCTGGTTGTACTGCCCCTCATCGCTAATGGTGATGGCAAGGTCAACATCCTTGGTACCTCTTTTTGAAAGAAGTTCTTCGTTGGCAGATAAATGGATATCTCTTGCAATTGCACCCACGAGATAAAAATCGATATCAAATTTTGCGCATACGGTGCTCATCTCACTTAGCATTTCTGATACCAGTGGCAAAAGTATAGGGTTATCCGACATATTTTTCCTTTATTCTTAATGCGATTTCCCTGTTTCTGCTGTCCAGGCTGCTGATCAGTTCGGCATAGGCCAGCATCGGCGGAACCGTACCATCACCAGGCTCTGCGGTATCCTCATTCCAAAAAGGCCTCAGGATTTCTACATCACCAGTTGCAGATGGAACCAGTCTTAGCCTTCTCATTAGTTCAAATCGGTCACTGTTAGAGTATATGGTATAAACTTCTGGCACCAAGTGTCCAGTTAGGATAGCCCCTGCAGTTTCGCCTCCCCAGCGGATGTCGCCGCTTTGAGCTGTATATTCGTGCCAATTTGCCCTATCTTCCTTTTTAGCGAAGCGAAATTTCCCGACCAGCTGCTTTGGCCTTAGGACTGTTCTATACATGTCGGCCCATTTATCTATTAGGGCAGTCTTGTTGTCAAGTAATAAAATTGGCTGTTCCAGACGTGTCCCCATGATGATGTAACCGTCGCGCTTCATCTCTGAGATAAAGTTGCCTACATTACCCAGGGCTACGCTAGATGCGTATGCCATGTTACGGTAAGAAGTATTAAGTATGTCCGGCTCCTGAAGAACTGCAAATAGAAACTTTAGCCCTGCTGGTGCCCATAATTTGGTATCTTCATTATGTTTTGGCTGTGTGCTTTTTTGGTCGCTTATTAGAACGAACATGCTGCGGGTTTCGATATAGCAGTTCCCTGATGTTTCAATATAACAGATATTTTGCTTGCGCAGTTCCCCTTTCATGGGCGAGGGAATATATTTTGTAATAAGGATTCTCTTGCCGTCGGTCTGCTGCTGCCTTGAGATAATGTTGTCCAGCGTTGCAGTCCTGACCTCGGTCTTGACATCTGCTTCCAGAATGGATGTCTGTTGCCCTTTGGTAAGTTCTATTATGGCATCAGAATTTCTTCCGCGACCTGATGGATAGCTCAAGATTTTTGCTGTAACTCCGGCAATTTCTGTTAGTCTTTCCAAGGCGGGCAAAAGTATATCTTGCTCTTTCATGTTCAAAATTTTAATCTGTTCAAGATACATGAACAATCAAATATAATGAACAATAACTGATAATTCCTAAATAAGCTTATATTATGTTCAATAAAATTCAATGTTCAGGTTACATGAACGCTTAAATTTACTGAACAAGCATAAAGAATAGACGGAGAAAATCAGTGGCTTGGTGGGCCAGATATAATAGAAATTGGTTACTTTAGGATATAATTACGCTCCGAATGATAACAATAAATACAAAACTAGCTTTCGAGTTAGGAGGCCACTTGGCGTTTATCCCTGTTTCAAATAATCTAAGGCTATAGGGATGATTACGCTAAAGAAGTTTCGTAAAATAGACCAAGAGGTCAAGGATGCAATCGAAGAGGCATTCGACTATATCTCGGCAAGATCATTGGAGCATAACTATCTATTGTTCCTTGCTGAAGGGGAGTTCCATGCAAGGCCAATAAATTCCTCGCTGAACCTTAATCCATATACGATTGACAATAGAGGAGATAGATATAAGGATGAGTCAAGGCTGAGGTTTTTTATCGAGTTCATGAAGAATCAATATGGCTTTCCCTCTGGGCAGACATCTATTCCGGATGATGAGTATCGGATAACAATTGAGATGATGGTCTATACCCATATCTGGGAGGCTAAGGCATTCTTGCGCCAATTATACCGGCTGGCGACATTGGTTAGCGGCGCAAGTTACCCCTGGAAGGTCGAGGTTCCTGAGATGAGCAGGCATACTTATATCAGGATGGATATCAGGGATGTATTGGCTGGAAAGAAACTAAAACTGGCAAATGTGATTAGCAACGGCTTTCTTACTTCGCTAAGAAATGCATTCGCACATTCAGAATACCAGATTGATATGCACAATAAGCAAATCCATCTTGATACCTATAAAGGAGCGAGGTGGGATATCCCTTTGATAAGTTTTGATGATTGGAGCCTGCGGTTTGCCTATTCGGCATTGCTGTCCTATCATTTCCTTAATATCAAGGCAAGAAAAAGAAAAGAATATGGAACGGCAAAGCCCAAGACCCTGATCATGCATCCCATAACCTCAGAAAGGCATTTCCGTGCCCGCTATATTTATTATGACCAAAGAAGGAACTCATTCGGATTCCACCCTTAAGCAAATGGAAAGCACAACAGAAAAAGAACTGGCCGATATACTAAATAGCATCGGGCCAAATTATTTGGGAAAGTATTTAATGAATAAATTCTTTATAATGATTAAAACCGAGCTTAGGAAAAAAGACATTCCCAGCTACGATTACATAAGGCATGATTTTTCAGTTGAAGACCAATTGGCTATCCAGAGAAAGTATCAGGAGGTGATCCATCATGAAATCATACATTACGTGCATGAGGTGAGTACGATGGTGGGCATAACTACCTTCTATTTTCAGGTGATCAATAGAGCAATATTCACCGAGTTCGTGAATATTCCAGAAAGTAGTTCAGTAGAAAAGATTTCTGGAGAAAAACTTACGATGTGGAGAGGCATAAATGGTACGATTTTTACAATCATGGGTGGAGCAGCCTCTAATTTTGAGGATAGGATCGTATATAATATTGACAAAATTGAGAATGTAGACATAGAGGCCTACGCGCCATATGCTGACGATAAAATGGAGATGTCAATTCCAATGGTCCATTACGAATACCTGGATAAGGTAACAGGTGAAAGGCTAATAGACCAGGTTTACTTCGGTCATTTTTACATATATGAAGGATTGGCTTCTAACCTCGAGCGCGAATGTGCCAGGCTTCTAAACAAAGAAGTACCTCGGAAGTCTAAATTAGGATTTGAATATCTTTTGATGGAGAAAGTGGCTAAGCATATTTATCCAAGGATAAAAGAAAGGGATATGCTTGAGCTTACATCGCTTTCCTTGAGCTACCTGAATGCGGCACAGATGTTTGTTCAGTTTGTAACGGAGTTAAAAACTGCCAAGCACAAAAGGAAATTCATAGAAAAGAAGAAAGATACAGTTTCATATATCCTTAGTAAAAAATTAGAATACCTAAAAGAGACACTAGAAGAAATCGCAGGCATATTCAAGCATCGTTCCTCATTCAAAAAAGCAGTAGACCATCTAACCTCGGTAATGCTGGAAGGCTATAAAAGGAGGATAGAAAATCCTGTTTTCGAAGTGGATCTCACATTTGCCGGAGAACATCATAGAATGGGAGAATATGTACCGCTGTGCGATATGGCCTATGAACTCGTTGATGATGATGATTATATGAAGGACTATTCAGGGACCTATCTCGGGCAGGATTCCTTGAGCAATGCATTAAGGGTCTTGCTGTGCCATGTAGACTATTATCAATCTTTTATCAAGGGTGATGATGAACATCGCTGTCCGCAATATACATTCTGTCCTCATGAGCGAAGACAGCAGAAACCAGAGCAATGCAGAATAAACCCGCGACTGGCATTCGAGGATATGGATGAGCTGGGAGCATGCCATTATTCTCTTGGCGTAGCTTATTGTAAGGCCACGGACATACCTCAGGAGATGTAGAATATTCCGTGATATCACAAGTATAAAGGGAACAACCGAACTAACATGTTATTACAAGAGGCATCAAACTTCAAAGTATGCTAGTTGAAAAAAATAGTGAAATATTTCCATACCCTATAGGGATTCCTAGGTGGAAAATTACAAAGGTTAGGCATAAATGTGTAGTCACGAATTTGAATGACCATATGAAAACACAACTATTTGAAGGTCTAATTTCTAACAGTGAAAAGCTTGTAATAAATTAATATCATTGAAAAACGTGCTCTAAGATTTCTTCTTTCTGTATTGTCCTTCTACCTTATTATTCAACACTTTCTCAAAATTTACCACTGCTTCACAATCATCATAAAAGTTAGACCTATTGAAGCTTAACTCTACTTAAGGAAACACCATATTATGGTTGTTTCCTTTTTTTTGACAATAAAAATCTACTAGTCAAAACTTTACGCTTAAACTAATATCAGTTCGAAAATTACTTTTTAAGTCCTTAGACTTAAAACAAGAATAGTCTAAAAAACATCATTGGAAGATTTTGATGCAGATTTTGACTTGTTCGAAGTCTCTTTCGGGATATTATAGGTTCTTCCATCTTGATTTCCTGAATAATTCTTAGAAATTAGATATAAGAAATCCAAAATAATACCAGCTTCACTATCATCCACATAGATGCCATTCTTGGCTAAAACAACAATAGCCCGTTTAACAGAGATCTTACGCTCGGTGAAATTCATTTGTATCAGCTTTTGAGTTCAGAAATTAATATTTTTGATAATGCACTGTCCAGTTTAAGAGAAATATCCCCAGTTTGAAAGTTAACGGTATTTAATGGCAGAAAATTTAGCAAGTGTCTCCTATCAGCTATATCAAAAGTGTCATACTTTCTAAAAACCCTTACAATTTCTCCGTGATCCAACTTCCTCTGGAAGTCAATATTATTCAGTTTGTCAATATTATCCCCTAATTCTTTTTTAAGGCAATCAAAAAAAGAAATTGAATATTACAAGGCAAGAAATACTCAATTCCAGCTTATTCATGTTGTAGCCAATGTTCATACATTTCGACAACAAGAAGATAACTCATTGATCGCGTATCCATACGCAATATCTCTTGTCCTTGGACAAAAACGTGGATTGCCAGAGGTTACCAATATCAAATTCGTAGAGAAAATAAATCTAGAGAAACTTAACCAAAATAGCTACGTTTACACCGACTTGTCCCCTTTTAAGGCAGTATATGAAGGGTTTTATGCTCATATTAGTTTCATTTTCGGAATTGAAGCAGAAATGTATACAGACACGGTTGGCTTTATACTTGAAACCTACTTACTTCCATTAGATATAAAAGATGAGGATATTCCAATGATGGGGCCGCAAGATATTGATCCTGAGGCAGCTAGAAAATATGATAAATATAGGATCAAAAGATTTTTCAAGCCATTTAAAGACGTCACCCCTAGAAGAATCTGGGGGTGCGACTCTCCTATTGAATTATTTCTAATCCAAGGCCTCGCATCAAAGAACATCTTTCCAGTAATCCAGACCCTTATATTTAAGAACGGCGAAATATTTGACAACTACCATATGATAGAGGAAAAAGTCTTTATCAAAGGCGATGAGCTCATCACTGAAGTGGATTTATATTTTCCAGAAAAAAAACTGGCAATTTTTTGCGATTCAACCTCTTTCCACAGAGGCAAAAAAAACAAAGATAAAGACCGCTTGATTGATGAAGAACTTGCCAAACATGGAATAAATGTATTCCGGGTGATGGGAAAGGAAATAGTAGACAATCTAGATGGAGTTTTAGAGGATATACTTAAGACATTGGCACAATTGAAATAATCGGTTCCAGAAGAGCATTAAAATCTTTCAGGAAAAAATTTTTCTTAGGTCATATCAAAAGTACCTATTGTTCTTAACAGGCTTGTGAAACGAATCATATTATTGCTAGCTTTATATTTATTAAACTTTTACTATCAAAATTTCGACCTCAACAATGAAAAAATATCAGATTGGGACACTATTCCCCAATATCAATACCACTATAGCGCATTACTCACCGACGGCATTTTGTATTACATTAAATACCATAACCCAGCACCAGTTAAGCCAGATAAACCCATCGAAGGAAGACAATGCCGATAATCGAAGTATTTTGTACCATGAAATGCGCCATAATATTGATCATTTAAGCACATTATGGGGCCAGAGCAAAATCCTCCAGCTTTCAGAGGCGGTGAATGCCAAACTTGGCAGGGATGAAAAACAGTTCCATAAAATGATCACCTATAAAATCGGAGAGAACCAGCTTCATTTCGATAAATACTTTACAGAAACCTATAATGCAGTCACGCACACCCCGGCCAGGACACCTGGGGATTTGATATCTCAGCAGGCATTCGTTTTGATAGTCAGGGAAAGATATTGGAAAATAGGCCAATAGTGTTTATGAAATTTAGCACTAGGAATCATCTTCCCATAAATCGAGTACCTCTGTCAATAGCCTCTATCCTTGAAGTAAATGCAGTTTGGGAGGAATTCGAGGTTTACAATCAATACCTGGAGACTTTAAATGGAGATAACAAGAAAAAAGAAATATTCAAGCGGGAACTGTATGTTGAAAGAGACTTGCTTTATAATGTGGATTTGTCGCTTTATAATAGCGTCATACACCTGATAGCAAGCCACCTAAAAATAACATCTGCCTACGAAGCATTTAAAATTGCCACCAGCATGTGTACTATCGTACTTAACCTTCCCAGCAAGCTTTTAAAACAGATCCCCATACAAAACAAAAATTTTGCTACCTGGGGCGATAGGGTAAATGCAATGATCGATAACGGGGAACTTGGTTTTATGCTCTTTAACATGTTATATAATTACAGCAGAGAACGAACAGATGGTGAAGAATACAGTGCAGAGCTGTTTTTACAAAGAAATAACCTCCCTGCTAAAGCCGATGTGGAAGCGATAGTGCTGGAAGAATTTGACGGAATTTATCAAAAGGCAGCTAAGGAAGTCCATCTAAATGAATTCTTTAGCCAGCAGCTTGAAATAGGCAAAGAGCTTTTCCTAAAAAGAGGCTTGGATGGAACTGGGAAACCGATCAAAGAGCTGATAAAAGCACTTGAATATGTTCCTTTCATCATTACCAAAGACGCGGCAATTCCTTGCAAAACAAATTTAGTGGAAGTACTTAATAGCGATACACCGTTAAAAAACATAGACATCGATCAGTGGTACCATTTATCAAATGAGCTAAGTATAAACATGGAGGAATTCTATCAGATACGTGGCTTATAGCAGGCAATCAGATTCCACCAAAAATTACCAAGTAAAATCTAAAAAATTAGAAGGCCCGCCAAATAAAGTGGGCTTTCTGGTTTAATTGGATAAACAATACCAATAAGACAACAGTTACATCAGATGGATATAACCAGGATTGGTCTTAAACTCTACGTTCCGCTCATCTTTAAATCCTAATACTTTTTTATAAAGATTATCATAAATAAGATCATCGTCCAGGACCGGGTTATATTTGCCATGCGTTTTTCTCATCTTTAAAAAATTCTTGTGCGATAAAAAATATCCGGTTACCCTTCCTTCATCATTTGCCTGTAAATTGGCATGCAGGTTTTGCCGAAGGTTCAAAAACAGATGAAAATCGGCAATGGTCATATTTTTGTTCTTCATCGCCAATAAAAATATTTCCATGTCATCCAAACATACCGACCAGGGGTAGCGATCATCCTCAAATAAGGAAAGCATCTTGGAGAGATCATTCTGAATATGTCCGAACTTTTCTAACGTCACCACAACAGAAAACACCTGCTTAAATGGCCTAGTATCAATTGTTTCTAAAAACACATTTTCATCATCAGTTATATCAAAATTGGCTCTGTCCAGGAAAAACTCCTTTATCTTGAAGGTTTGCTCATACCCATACCCTATGGTGTTATTAAAATCCTTTTTGATCTTATCGTAAGCCCTTCCAGGATCAAAGGTAGGTTCGCGGATATTACCTGCTTTAACCTCAACAATGATTGCAGTTTTACCTGAGAGAATAAGCAGGTCATGTTCCGAGCCATCGACATGAAAGTTCTCATAAAACCTTGCCCCTTTATCCCTGGAATAAAAGTCCTTAAAAAGTTCAGTAACTTTCAATTCCAAATATTTGTCCCTCACCCTAGTAATCCGGTTGCTATCCTTTAAAATAGACTTGGCAGTAACAGTTAAAAATTCATAAATAGCATCCAATAGTACTTTATAATCAATAACCAGATACTGTCCATCCCCCATCCGGTAAATTGGCTTTTTAAGCAACTGGTTTGCTCCACTAAAATAAAGGAATCGCTCATTATGCTCCCTTCGAAGTGAAAAGTAAGAAAGGAACTTAGCAAGCTTTTCGGTGCCGCATTTCCCTTCCAGATCAGCTAAAGAAAAATAATGACTCGCGGCTGGATTAGTCAAGGCCTGCATAAGTTCCATATCTTTTTCTCCCACCGTAGCCATACCTTCCCTGAAAGAGTATTTTCCCAATTTAATACCTGACTGGATACTATCCAGATATTCGTTTTCTTCTTTATTTTCCCTATCCCACGCGCGGTTAAGCTTGCGGTGACAGAGTTTATCCAATTCATCATAAATAGCGATAAAGTCTGCCGGATTCAATCCCAGCTCTGCCTCCAGTTCCTGATGGATATTCTTAAAAACCCTTAAAATTTTCTCTATCACCTGCTCCTCAAACTTAAGTGGCCCCTGGTGAAAAAAAGCGGTATAAGTTGATAGCGAAACAGCATTTCGAACAAACTGTTCCTCATCCAAATGCTGAGATAAAACCTTCTGCTCACCGTAGGTCTGGTCATAAATGGTATTAATAGAACGCAGGTATGCCTTTATTCCGTCCCAATCCCGCTGAGGAAAATCCAAATCCTTAACTTCTTCAATAGGCGAGGTTAGATTCAGATTCATCAGGTATATCAACTGGCGAAACGGTGAGATAAGACCTGCATAAATATGCTTTTGACTGGGCATAGTAATGGTCTTGATCAGCGTAGTGATTCTTCCAACAAATACATCGGGATCATACTTCCCAACCAATTGCTTTAATTTCTTCGATTGTGCTTCTAACTCGTCCAAACTATTACTATTAACATAAAATTCAGCTATACTACTAAAACAACTCCTTAAAATTGATTTTGATCGCCCGACCCAAAAGCTCAATATGATTAGCCAACATTACTTCTCCGGAGGTTTGTTTCCAGTCATCGTAATCTGTCAGTTCTATTATTCTACTGGGATGATTATCAAAAAGATCAATTTCAAACTTTTGATTTTCGTTTTCCTTTTTCGGTAATTCGGTAACACCAAAATACATTCCACCGGGTATAACTAGCTTTTTTTGCTCCATCATTTTTTCAAACAATATAGCTATATTTTATTGGTTTCCAGATACCGTTATCCCATTATAACTCAAACAAATTAATGAAATCAGAACCCCGCAATCATATGACATTTTGTTTAGCCTCACGATATTTTTATATTGCTTCAATTACCGCTCAAGGCGAAGGACATGATCAAAATTAAATCTCCAAAAAAACAGTTAAGTAATTTAAGCCACCAACGCGCGATTGTCGTCGAATGTTCGGTAGCTATCGAACAGATGATATCCAACCAAGTCTGTTATCTAATGGATATAGAGCGGCCAAGTTCCAAACTCTTCGGAATGGGAAGTAGCTCATTATCTTTTAATCAAAAGGTAGAATTGCTTACTGAGGTAAAATACTACTCAAAGGAACAAAAAGAAAAACTGAACAGGTTTGCAGAAATCAGGAACAAATTTGCCCATCTGGCAGAAATAAAAAACTTTGAAGATTGCTTCAACTCCATTCAAGGACTCGAAAGCAAGCTCCTTAAATGGTTTCCCGAAATCATGCAAAACAAAACGGATTCAAAAGAAGATACCTTTTCCAAGTGTTTTTCAGCCTTATTTGAAACCATTGCCGCAGATATCGAACGCTTCGTGGAACACTACAACAATAGGTTATTTGAAAGGGTCACCCTCGAGGTCAAAGCAATTAACTATGACGCGATGCTTATCGCAATGAGCGAGGTTGAAAAAGAATTTGACCCCGAGATAATGGAAAAATTTGCAAAAAGATTTATTGAAAGAACAGATGAAATCTTTCGTGAATTAGACCAGAAAAAGGAAAATGAGAAAGCTCCAAAGAAAACTGCGCCATAAAATACAAGCCGGGTAAAACCTCGCTCAAATAAATACTTATATTATTGCATTCAAAAATCTAATCATGACCTTCGATCTCCAGCAAGCCAAAGAGCTTATTGCCCACTATCAATTCATCATAGGCCAACCACTTGATAAAAAAAATAATGCCTTCCATATTACAACACTCGCAATTGTTCCTGACGATGGCCAAAAGATTGCAAACATATTAAGCAGCCTAAATGAGAACAATAATATGATCCTTTTAGCCCAGCAAGGATACGACGTAAGTTCGGTAAAAGTGGTAGCAGCCCACATCGACAAATGGAATGGCAATACATTTTATAATGATCTTGATAGCTTTCTTGAAAGAAATAACCTAAAAAAAATTTACGAATAATCAAACTCAATATAGGTTAGTTAAAAACCTTCAGAAAAAACCCTTCTAAAGCTATATCAAAAGCGGCAATAATTTTCAATAGACTAGTTAAGCGAAGGTCGCTCCCATTCTCATAACGGCCCCATTGGGTTCTAGCAATATCATGGTCATAAGCAAAATAATCATAATTAGAATAACCCTTGGCGATACGAAGGTTCCTGATCCGCTTGCCCAACTTTTCCAAATATTCATCTGGTGAAAATCTGCTAGCCTTTTTTGTACTGATTTCTTCTCGTGCATAGTGTAAAGTAAAGAAATATCTGTTTTTTTACCACCACACAAGCGATACCACGAAAGCGTGACTAACATCTATTTGTTTCCCGAGCTATAGCATGTTTAAAATTAGACGGCCTGTCAAAATTGACTTGCAACGCAAATTTTGATTAAAAATACTGACAAGAAAATTCATTTCCGCACCTTTGTACATGAGCAAAAGAGCAATAGTTAATTTAGTTGATGAGAATTCGCTCCTTGAATACAATGATCAAGATTGGTCCGGGTTAAAAAAAAATGCGAGAGTCAATATCCAACATGATCTTCCAGGCGAGGAAGTTATTAAAATGCGTAATAAAATCGGCACCTCACATTGTCTATTTCTAAATAGCAGCAAATTCATGTTAAGCGGTGAATTACTTAAACATTTAGGTTATTTGGATATAGTTTTCGCGAGAGCGCAAACATTGGAAGTAATCGATTTAGAGTATTGCAAAAGTCAGGACATCGAGGTAGTTGAAATTAATGAAAATACACCTGAAAATGAGATAGCAGAGCTGATAAACAACTGGGCTTTGGCCCAAAAAGATTTAGATCCAAAATTTACAAACAGATATCACCAGAGTGGTGAAGAGGTTTATAAAATTTTAAAGGAAAAAGATGTAGAATATCTTTACCATGCCAATACCTTATCAACTTCTCAGACTTTCATCGAACAGGGCGCTTTACTTTCCAGAAAATACGTGGAAGATAACGGCTTGGTGCAAACAGAACAGGATAGTGATGCAATAGATAAAATATATGGTATATGGGATGATGTATTTTTAGACGGCGTAGACAACCATATTGCCCATAAAAGGGATAATATTTATGGACCGGTATTATTCTTGCTTAAACCTGAGATATTGTTGGAGCTAGATGAATACCCATTACTGGTAACCCGGTTTAACCCTCAGAATTGGAATGAAATTCCAACATGGAAAAGACGGTATATTTATAACCTAGAGACGTTAGAGAAGGACTATAAAACCTGGCAAAATATCAGCTCGCGTATGATGTTTACAGTTAGGGGCTGCGACAAGCATATAGATTTACAGAACTACCTGATGAAAGTCATTGTCGATCCCAGCGAATTCACCGTTGGAGGAACTGCTATGGGAGAGTTCTTAAAGCAACATATCCGAAAAGCTCTTGATGAAAACGGATTAGATCATATTGAGGTTTCCATCAGGGAACATTCCCTCAAGCAATCAGATTGTAAGTGTTTTCATGAGTATGATGTGTTAAGAGCAGAGAATCCGCCTACTGAGCTTAAAAAACGGCTCACACCGAAAGGTAGAGTTTAAAACCAATGTTGAAAAATCGTTAAAAAGTGAGCTACATATAAAAGAAAAAGAATAGCTTTTAATTTGGATTATTCCAGAAAGGATTATATTTTAGACCTTGAGAGCGTTAATTTAGATTTCGGGGATATAGACTTGTCTACATCCCCGTTTCATTTAAGTATTTTACTTGCGATATTCCTCGTTGATCTCTTGCAAGGTCCCATCCGGGAAGTATTTTCTGGTAATCTTTAAAGGAAGTTTTCTTAGCGAGAAACCGTATATCCGGTTAATGATCAGATACAATAAACATACCATGGCAGAAGATAATCCAATCTTTTCTGCATGATCAAAAAATTCCATGAATTGTTTAAGTTCCATTCCCATTGGTGCAATTATTATTTATGCAGCCAAGGTCGGAACTATTAACTTCCTTAATTTCCCAAAGGAAGATAAGGAAGTTAAATTTCTTTTAGCACCTTTTCAAATTCATCCTCATAATGCTGTTGGGATCCGCTGGTACTACTAAAAAGCGATTTCAAGGTGATGTTAAGACCTGGCACGAGACGATTAACCAAATCGGTTCTTTGCTGCCTGGAAAGATTTAAATCGACTTTCCCTAATTTACTTAATTTATCCATCCAGACTACAACAGCCCCCTTCTTACGTTCCCCGAGTATATAATTCCCTTCCTGATCTACTACCGGAGGTTCAACATTTTTTAGCGCTGATAAATACAAACTGGATTTTGAGCCGTCTTTGAAAAGATTTTTAGGCAAAAGTTCAACAGAGATTTTTCCCTTACTGACCTCCGATTTCCCGAGACCAAAAAGATCAATAAAATCCAGAATATGTTGACATATTTCCGCAAGAAACTGATTACTGGCAATATATCTAAATGCCAAACTTCTACCGGGTGAATGTTTATAATCCGAAACTTCCACGCCAAGATCAATACTAGTTACAAAGTAGTCTGATACGAAGACTAAGGCATGATATTTTTCACTCTCATGAATCCATTCCTTGGCTGGACGGCCACGATCCTCCAAAAAATCATCTACAATCTGATTACCTTTTGTTAGCTGCTTATTGTAAAAGTCTATAGTTGCCGCAGCTTTTAACCTGATCTCTCGTAACTGGTTTAAAAGTAATACATGATTGGTTGTGGCTTCATATCGCTCAGTAATGTTTCTTTTAAATTCCTGAATATTAAATAGCTCGGTGCTGGAGAAAATTTCCATGTGCTGAATATACTGGCCATCGATCCCGCTCCTACCATTCTTATCCAGTATGGGGATTCCTTGCCAAAGCTCTCCTTCTTCCGGGCGGAAATACTGTGACTGATAGATTGTGGCCACTACATCCAATTCCCTTTTAATCCTGTCGAACATTGTGATTTTAGGAACCAATGGCTCCCCTGCATAATAGCTACTCTATTTAAGTCTTCCATCGCCTCAGCAAAATATTCATCAGCCAATACCTTTAAAATCTTAAAGCGCTTGGTGATTTCGCCATGATCATTTTTATGTTCCCCGAAAAATTGGATCGCAAGGCCTAGATCTGTTTCTATTGATAACGATAATAATTTTTGCAGGATAGACTGTTTGAGAACAGGCAGCTCAAGTTTATTTAGCTCAGATAAAATCGCCTTTGCCGAAGCTTTAGCATAAGGCTTATAATTATCTATATTGGCATCGTGGAATACATATTGTTTGAGTTCAGATATCTTCTCATCTATCGAGCTTAAGATTTTTACCATCAAAGTATCCCTTAAAAACCTCCCGAAATATTTCGGATCAACTGCATTCTTCGCAATCATACCATCAAATTCACGGATGATCTCCTCCGCCCTGCGCTCGGTATCGGAAGTTGGAATAAAATTCGCTGCTATTATTTCCTTACTATCGGTCTTGCTTAATCCCTGGGTCCGGGTACAATTTTCTTCCCATTCCTGATCGCTGATAAACTGGTTGAAATACCAATGCAATTTAGGTTTGGATTTAAGATGGGCAAACTGTTCCTTGAGTGCAGTTAATAGATGCTTGTCCTTTTCAATAATAGCTTTGAATGGAAAGTGAAAAATGGAAAGCTCATAAAGGAAATCTTTGTCGGCACTAACCGGTAAGGCTGAATTTACTTCGACATCTTCAATCTGGGCAGATACCAGGGGCGGAACAATTTGGTTTAGGTTCCTAATTAAATCGAGTTCTAAATCTATAACCTTAATAAGCGCTTCATGGACTTTTTTAATTCCATGATCCTTTTTTAGCAGTTCTGTTTTATATCTCAGCAAAAATTCTCTCTTTTTTTCCTCTGAAGTCTGCTTTAGCTTCTCCTCAAGCTGCCTGACCCTTACCCTAGCGATGAGACTAATACTGGTAGCCAGGAAATATTGAAGAATGGCAGAAAGCTGCGCCAACATCCTAATTTTTACCTCTCTGGGTACTGTAATTATATCTGCGTCTTTCTTGGTGCTATCTTTTCTTATTCCTTCTACAACAAGCCAAATCACTTCTAAGTCTTTTAAACTATTTTCAACTCCTTTACTCTCGACGGTAATAAAAGCCCCATTAAAATCAACCTTTGCATAAAACCTACACTCAGCTATAATTGTCTCTATCAAAGTCCTATTAAAGTTCTCATAGACCGATTTCTGCTCTAATAGTCTAACAAAGGGATCACCAATTTCATCAATGAGAACACTATCTTGAAATAGTGCATAGGCGATTTCGATAATATCCGCCAATTGGTCTAATCCCCGTAAACGGCTTTCACCTTCTGCAGCAATGGTTTTTAAAACAAATGGAAGGGTATCCCTTTCATCCTTCATAATACTTCGACTTAAAAGAGATAACATTTATGTACACGATAAAGATAGCTATATTCTTACCCTATTACCAAAACCAGGTTTTCCATCTAAGTTCAGTTTTATGGCCTTAATGACATCAAATAAACTTGATGGCTTTCTGGAGATTTCGGCCACACTGACCAAGTAATCCAATAGCGGATTGACCATTCCAAGAAAATACATAACTCATTTATAGCATATTAATTATCAGTTTATTGGACTGGTCAGTCTGGACAAAAACAGACTGACCTTAAATTTCGAAACGAGTTGATAACTCCTAGCGGAATCTCCGGATTAGTTCTTAGCTGATAGTTAACAAATGTTCGATCCTTTTTCCCTATTCTTCTCAGCGCAGCCTTTGAACGGGTTTATCTGCAGAGTGTCTCCATTATCTTAGAACAGATTAAGCCAGTCCAAATACCTTGAGGTGTGCGGGGTTGAAATAAACCGTCGGATGTTCAGCGTCCAGTTCAAGTACCATCTGGCTAGGAATGACGTTTTCTGAAAATAGCTCGCACAGCTTCTCGAACCGAAACAGGTACTGCGGATGATAGATGAGTTGTACAAGTGCCACGGGATTGCTATCAATATCTTCCTCCAATCCCTCTTTGATATATTTCGCTATCGAGTTGCGCTTTGCCCATAATATCCCATAACCGCACACTTGCGCCCTGCTTTGGGCGCCATCCCCATTGGTCATTTCCACCAATACTTTATCGGGAATCAGCGGATTAAAGTTGTGAATTGGGTTTTTATGATGGATGGCGGCCATGAAGACAAAGCGAATGATAGCTACGGCAATCTGCGCACTGCTATAGGGCAGCAACCGCATACCGTCCCAGATGAGGTTGCATCCGAAGTCGATTTGCTGCTGCAGTTTTTTGGCGAATGGAATCTTGTTTCTTGTAACATGTATGGAAAATGCTTCGTTTCGGTTTTCGCTCAGCGTGTTGATGGCATCGGTCAACTGGGTGATGTAGTTGTTGAGATTCAGCGCTCGAATGTCGCTTAGAAGGATATCCAGGGTAACCATATGTTTCCGGTTAAAGCTCGACCAGGTTTCTGGTGAGGATTCCAGCCAGTTTCTAATCTTTTTCCTTTGCCAGGAACGGTGCCTGGGCATTCCTTTACTTACATATTCATACATGTCCGTCTCCGGAAGTATTTTGACCTGTTGAGCCGGCAGTAGGGATTTGATAAAGGTCATGTTATTGCTTCTGCGCTCGGCCTCGAAATAATGGTCCAGATTCATCTCAAGTATGCTCTTTTTATCGGGATAAATGTCGTTGTCCTGTATGGCATTCGATGGCTCCTGGTAAGAAAAAAGAATCCGGTTGAACTGGTAGAAATTTTCGATTCCTTTAAATGGGGTGTACAGGAACTGTCCATGCTGGGCTTCTAGCCGCCAGAGGTTCGCCACAGAAACCGAGAGGAAGCAGGGACGCAGTTCGTTGGCTTTGAGTATCTTCTTGAAGTAGGATTCAGCAAACTCGACTAGGCTGGCGAAGTCCTGGGAATTTACGCAAATGATACAGGCCTGCTGACCGGGCTGGTTAGCGGCAGAGTGCGTGGCGAAATAACCGGCTACCTCTGGTACTGTCGTAAAGTCGATATAGTTGGTGGGCAGGCCGTAATGTTGGGCGATGGCAAAAAGTTCATCAACCTTGCCTAGGTGCTTTTGTAGTATTTTGTTTTCGGAAGCGAAATGGTAGAACATGGTTATTCGGTCCTTGGCAGCGAGATACTGCGTTTCATTAAGCCTATGGAGTGAGGAAACGACTTCCCAGTTCTGGGCCTGCCCCCTAAAGAGATCGTATTTGCCTTCCGCTTTCCATTTTTCAGCTAAAGCAAGCGCTTCAGTTAGGCTGTTCACTTCTGTAACTATAGGATCGAAGGCGATATCACCTAGATTCATTCAAAGATATTTTGGTGGTTTGATGGGGTTGTTGATTTTGGTGTTTCAAAATTAGGCTGATAACCCAAAGCTTTTCTTTCAGTGATCGTTTGGGGATCTTGCTGTTGAAATACTCTCAGGTCGCGACTTTCAACGGACTCGGGCTGCTGTTATCATCCCGGACTATTCCGGCTGATCTGGGCGACGTAAAGTTCGAAGTAGCTTTGCCTCATATCGCTCGAGCATTCGATGAGCGAAAATCTGGCGATATTGGACTTGAAGCGTTCAATCTGGTCTTCCACTAAGAAATCATCTTTAAGATGCGAGCAAAATGCAAGTACATAGTTTACTTTCTTTGTCACAAAGAGGCTTTTGAAATCCTCGAAGGATAGGCCCTGGACATGGCCGGCCCGTTCAGCTAGGGCATGCGCTTCCTCCAGCCATTTTTTTTCTTTGCTGGCCAGATCGAATTTTAGCCTTCGCGCCGATAGGATAATCTGGTTGGTCAGCTCACGGATCTGTCCTCCAAAACCGTATTTGACATGGATGAGGTAGATATTGTCCTTGTCATAATGGATAAGGTCACAGAGTTCAATACCATCTGGGGTAAAGGTGTCCATGACGATATAGCCTGCCCTGCCCTGGTAGCTCAGGTTGTAGTCTCTTTCTGTGGCCAAGATTTTTTTGTCCCATGGCAGATCCAGGATTGTCTTCGGGGTCTTATTGGCCCTGAAGATATGGAGGGCATCGGTCTGCAGTTCATTGACAAAGGTTGCACGCAGTTTGAACCATTTGGTATCAATGAGAAAATAGGGTGTTTGGTCGAGGTGGAATTCCGCGTTGAAATGGTAGAGAAAGGCGGAACCGACACTTTTTTTATTGTTGTGGTAACAGGTCACCCGAACGCCCTGAAGAAAGACCATCAGGCTGAACTTATCGTTTTCGCCCACCTGCGTCAGCGCGTGCCGCATGACTTTGAGGTAAATTTCATCTTTGTGCTCTGCCCTCCCAAATTGTTTATGACCTCCGTCGTCCGTTTTTGCTTTCAATATGTAGTAGTCCGCCTCGTAAAACTTTTCGATATTGTTGGGATCACAGAAATCAAATTCAAAATGGGGCTGGTATTCATCAACGGTGCGGTTAATGTACGGTATGTCGTTGTATAGCTGCTGGATCAGTAAGGGATAAAGTTGATCCCTGATGAAACCGCTGTCAGTGACCTCTTCATAGGAGCTTAGGTAATCTGACGGCGCTAGTTCCTGTATGTAGTTGAGTTCGCTCACCAGGTCGTCCAGGGCATCGAAATCAATTGCTTTTTTGACCTTGAAGCCTTTGCTGACGGTGATCTGGACGCGTTCGTTGGCCTTGGTCTTCAGGTAGGAGAAATGAGTATCTGTGGTCGTTCTGGAAAGTCTGAGTTGTATCTCCACCGGAAATTTCCCAAACCTGATGAAGTCCATGATTCGGAAATCTTTTCGAAACTGTTCATTCATGCCTACCCTATTTCCGGTGATGCCGCGGGAGCGGATAGAGATGAGCTCATCTTGATCCCTGGTCATGATGCGGCTGTAGGTGTTCAGTCCGTAAGACTCATCGATATAAGGAAGGATGATGCGAAAGGCGCTTCCTCCAACGATGACCAGTAAGTCAATGCTGGTCTCGACAAAGAGTACGAGCGATAAGAGTTGCTGGGAAAAATCGCGGTCTATCGTGAGGTCCTCTGGCAAAAAGTCCTTCCAATCCGATTCGGCTTCATGGCCATTGTCCACGAAAAGTGAGTATTTGTGCTGTTCGGTCTCGTAGGTGGTCAGTCGGTCCAGGATTTCGGTGACCGATTGCTTTTTGAGTGGATTGCTGGCCAGGATATATTTGATGATGGCGGTATTGTCCTTTAGGGACCTGAGCAATCGGTGTCTGCGATTGATGCGGTAAACGGTTGGGTTTTGGGTCATGGAGCGTCAATTTGTTTTTAGTTTAGCATGATATACACTAAAAGAGTTTTAGGTTAATATACGTACATTCTGTAAAATAAGCTTATTTTGGGATGCATGTGAACTGTTTTTATCAAATAAGCTAAGAGGCTGGTTCGGAATACTGCATGAGTACTTGCTTTGGGTGGATTATCAAAAAAAAATTCTTCAAAATTCGTTCACTAATCGAGCCCATTTCTCTTCTCCATTCCAAACCCTATAATGGGCCTACCGGCAAAACACAGCGAGAGCTTGCATTTAGGGATTTTTGTTTGGCCTTGCATGATACATTTTAGGTATAGCTTCTTTAAAAGGTGTATTTGCATTTTTCCGTTCTTCTTGGCTTTACTTATGCTATATGTTCGCTTATAATCTATACCAGCTAATGCGGATACATTGACGAGTAGACTATTGGGGATTTCGGCATGTGAACTACTGACGATCTATGGGAAGTCCTGTTTTTTGTGGCAATATGGGATACATGGATTATCTAGCTGCTTAAATATAAATCATTTAATAAGATAGTTTTTTTTCGGGGGAACGAATGCCAGTAATGTTTTACCAGTTCGATATAAATCCTTAGCACCCTACTTTATTCTATTACGCAATCAGCGCTCGAACAGCCGATCAATCTCCGAATCCGGGCTGATCTGTTCCCGAGACTGGGTTAGGCTCTCCCTGGCGTAATCGTTGGAATAGTCACTGTAATCATTCCAGTTCTCTACTTGCCGGGTCAGAACACGGGAAGCATCGAAATCAATGCGCTCCCAAAAAAGATCCTTATAATGCGAGAGTTCATATTCATCCAGAAAATTGTCAAATTCGCGTTCAATAACGTTTACGACATCATTCTCATCATATTCCGGACTGGAATCTTCGTCCCAGAAAAATGCATTTTCCCTAACCGAAGAATAGTCAAAATCATCGATCAGATGACCGAATTCCCGGTTTAAGACGTATAACAGCTCATCCAGGAATTCTGGGTTTTCACTCCAGATGAGCTCATCAATTCCAAGCGCTTTGAAATGGGAGAAGTATACATTCATCCTGGTGCTGTCGGAGGCGACATTAATGGCCAATACTAAAAAGTCAAACCAGTTCTCACTGATGTAGCGCTGAACCTCAGGAAACTCCTCAAGTTCGTTTAGGATCAGATAATACCGGTTATCGGAGATGGCAAAATCGCTGAACTGAACCTGTCCAAGGAGCTCAAGCAGTGTATCCGCGCTGGTATTTTCTTTGAATAAGTGCAGGTGCACGTAAACCAGCTGCATTGGCAGGCTGAGCCTATCAGCCGCAAGCAGTTTGAGCTGAGCAGAAATTTCAATGAACCGTTTGAAATAATGCCCGGTTTCTGCCGCCGGGATGCGCAGTGATTGCGTCCTTTCACCGAAGTAAAAAGTGATCTGGTCGAGATAAGTTGCAGAAAAGAATAACCGGCGGAGCTCGTCGGGCCGTTCCTGTAGGTAATTGAGCAGGAAGTCAGCGATGGAGGGGTTTAATAAACTGATGGAAACGGAGGTATCGTTTTTATCGATGTAGGTACTGATAAATCCGTCTCCGAGATTGGAGAGCGAGATACCAAAGGCATCGGTCTTGCGCATAAATCCATTATGTTTGATCTCATAATCATATCTGGCGTTGAAGGCAGTCCTTAGCGCATCGATCTCCAGATAATTCTTGCCAAAGCTGAAAAGGGTCGTAATTAGAAACTGGTCTTCCGGATTGAGCTGTTCGCGGTAGGCGTGCTCCCAGATCTCGCTGGGGTGATCCAGGCTCTTTTGGATGAAGGCCCTTGCGGAGACCACATTTCTGCCTTTGAGATAACTCGCTGTAGTGATGAATTCGATCAGCCGCGGAAAAAAGTTCTCATGGCTGACGATGTTCTTGTAATAGTTATCCTCAAAAAAGACCTCTTGATTGTCGCTGGGCAATAGGTGATAGATGTGGTTGTAAAGAATCCGGGCTTTGTCGAGCTTCGAATAATCCTTGATGACCACACTATACCTAAGCTCATCCTCGGTCCCGATCCTTTTGAATTTATAGTAATGCTGGTTCGCTTGGTTTAAGATCGTGGTCCTGGTGGTGAGTATCAGCAGTTTGTTCTTGGTATCCCGCACACGCTCCACGAAGTTGACCAGGTGGTTCTGGGAATTGCGGGGATTGAGGATTTCTGCGATGTTGGCACCCAGGAAGTCATCAAAGAAAGCAACCTGTTTCTTTTCGGGGTGTAGAAATAGCAGATCTTCTGCATCGTCTATCCTGCCATCGATGTTGACCAGTTCGAAGCCTTCCGCCAGTAAATTGTACAGCAGCTGGTAGGCAATGGTTGTCTTGCCGACTCCGGGCTCCCCGGTGATGATCAATACTTTGTTCTCGTTGAGTTTGCTCACTGCCCTGTCCAGGTTCTGGGTGGGGACATATAGCTTGGAACGCATCAGTATTTTGGATGCCACAAATTCCGAGCGCCCGCTCACCCCATTATGTAGTATATGTTCCAGCACGCTGCTGCTGGTGAGCCATAATTTATAGTGTCTTTTTTCGATCTTTGGATGGGAGGCAATGAGCGATTCGATTCTGCCCAGTCCATAGATATCCTGGGAATTCTTCAAATAGGGCTGAAACATTTGAACGAGTTCATCAGTCTGTTCTACCCCCAGGTCAAATGAGGTAAAAAGAATGTATCTTTTTGGCCTTGGGTTCAGCGCATCTATCTTCTTTTTTTCAAGCTTCATCTGACGTTTGAGGTCAGCAAATTTCGAGCGCAGGTAGTGCTTGGCCTGGACGATGAGCTCGTTTTCGTGATCACCCGCATACCTCAGGTCGATCCCTTTGTCTCTACCGGAACGGAACGACTGCAGTTTGATCCAGGGCAAATCCGCTTCCAGCAGGTCTTTTGCCAGCTCTTCAAAATCTTTATTGTGCAGTACTTCTAAATTGTATTTCATTGTTACGATCAGGGATATTTAAGGGCCTAGTTAAATATGTCTAAATTTAAGCATCATTTTGCATGGGTCAGCTTTCCATGCAAACACCTGTTTCTGGTGAGGGTGCAATGGGCGCTTAGGGAGACTTGAGATGAAATTAAGACTTGGTCATCCTAAAAGTTTGCCGGAGCTTATTGGCTCTATTGCCAAGCTTCGGATTGACTTTTAGCACCGTAGCCAAGATTTCATCGAGCTTGAGCTGTTCTTCCCTTTCGAGCCTAAATTCTTCTGCTTTAAAACCTGCCTGGAAGTGAATAAATAGGGTCTGTAGCTCGCTCTTTAGTGTAGACCGCTTGTCCTGGAGTATTTTATAGACGATGGCTGTAAAATAATCCAGCAAAGATGAAAATCCCTCGCCAAAGGTCGATCTCACAAGCTTGCAAGTCATGATGAACACGGTATACAGCCGCTCCAACGGTCTGTCTCTGACGCTATTCTCCATGATAAGGGCATCCAGCAGCTTGAGTCTGGCTTTATTGGTTTTGAGATGAGTCAAACCGATTGCTTTCGATTGGATATAGCCATAGGCATCACCATCAAAGGTGAGATCAGTATGTAGCAGCAACACCTCGAGCATTCTGCTCCTGTGAATTTGGGGATAATCAAAATAACGGACATTATCACTGGGTTTCAAGGTGGTCTTGCCAATGATCTTTGGAAGCACTTCGGCAAGATGGCGGTTCGTCGGCTTGGTAAAATTTACCTCCATCGTCAGTATACCCAGGCAGAATGTGACATGTGCAGGACTTTTTTCTTCGGCAATTGCCTCGCTGATGTATTTTAAATCCAGTGGTTTACGCAAGTTTGACAGCATGGCCTTCAACAGGTTACCAAATAAAGGGGCAGCCTCAGTTTTATTGGCCTTGAACATCTCGGAAACCTGGCTTGCCGTAAAACGCTTATCATAGGTATCTATCATTCCCGGATATTTTTTGATAAACGCCTCCACTTTTTCGACGTTATCCAGCTCAGAGGATACCGCTTCAATAAATTGCTGGGTAATTGCACATTTGATTTCAGGGGCCCTGTACTCCCTTGCCCCAAGATCCAGGAGCATGGTGAGGTTCGTCTCTACACGGGTGATCAATGGATTTTTTAGGATCATATCCCTTATAAATTCCTGCTTCAATGGTTTTTGCAGACCTCGAGCAAGATGAATATTTCTATAGCAGGACATCATCGCAAGATTGACCGGTTCCGAGTTATAGCTGTCCAAAAATCTGTTGGCATGATCGAGAACAGGATATACCGATTTGTTGACTTCTGGTGCTCCTTCCCCTTTCCTTGACAAGATTCTGGCCGAACAGATTCGAAGAATGAGTTCGAGAAAAACGCCGTCCCCCTCATCTTCATAGAGAATATCCTCATTGGTAAAAAGATACTCCGCGATTAACTTGCTAGCCTTAAACAGCTCCTGAAACTTGGTGACGAACAATTTGTAAAGTGGTTCGTGCCTCCGGGCCAGTTTACCCAGAAAGATGACGATCTGACCGTCCAGGTCATTGTTATGCAGATAATTGAAAAAGTTCACAAAAAAACTGAGGTCATCGGCTGATTTTTCTGTTTCGGTTTTTAAAGCGAGATATTCATCGCCAACAATCTTGGCCAGTTTTATCATCATGGGGTGGCAGTATCGGGCAAATTCCTTTCCGCTAATGGTGACACCTAAAAAATCAGGAACAATTGATCTGTAGTTTTCAACTGTTAAAGATTCAGGGATATCTGACAATAAAACGGGTTCAATTTCGTCCTTTAACGTTTCGGATTCGATCGTATGAAAATAATCCTTACCGATAAACCGAAGCAGGAAAAATAGGTTTGAGAATTCTACTTTGTTAAAATTCGTAGTTGCATTCAACAGTGCCCTACCCTGCTCGATGTGTGCATGGTTATAAGCATATATGATCAAATTGATCAGACCAAAACTGTTTATCCGGGTGAAATCTTCATCTTTCTCGAACCAAGACTCATAATTGGACCTAAAGGCATAAAGCACCTGAGGGGAATGAATATATTTGGAAACTTCAGGATACCGTTGAGCGACTTCGCTGAAGATGATTGTGGCATTCTTCCGCTCGACGATATTGGTCAATGAGTCCAGCAATGATCCGATGGTTGCGCAGGCTAAGTTTCGGTCTGTTTCTTCCAGGCGTTCAATCTCCTGGAAAATATGCTGATTCCCATCCCGCACCAACCGCATGTATTTGGAATGGTCAGCAGCTGAAAGCTCGTTGAATCCCGTAGTTTCCAAGGCAACGAACAGGTATGGTGTAAAGTCCCTTGGAACCCAATCCTTCACCAAGAACAGATAGGCTAACAATTGGCTATGGTAGTCCTTTTCGTTTTCCTGAATGTCGGAAAAATAACGCTTCTGAAACTTTAGTGAATCTATATTTGAATCGTTGTAAGCAAGCTTTGAGGCCAGTGTTGGATCGACGACTAAGTCATTGGTAAAAAGTGGAAAATCGATCTTCAGGATGGTTAAAATCGCCAGTCTTTCAGGAAATTGCGTGATATAGCCCGTTTGCAATGGGTGGTTTATGTCCGACTCCTTTTCTTTAATGGAATAATAATCGAATATAAAACTGTTTAGTAATACCTTGATTTTCCGGGGATTGATGATGTCCCGGTAAGCTAGGATATAGATCACGGCATCCAGTTGTTTATCGCTTAGGTCTGTGCCGATGCTCAACCCTGCATCGGTGATGAGTTGTTTGGTATAATTCCGGAGATTGGTTGGCAAATAGGGAGGCAGATAAATAAAATGTTGAAAGAATTTCTCCAAATAGTTCGCACCGTCTTTATCGGAATATTTGAAATCCTTATTGCTATCGATAACTGCCTTTTTGACCATATCCTGATCACAGGCGACAATAAAGACACAATTGTTGATCTGCAGAAAGGTCTTTATCGTTTCCAGTGTCATCAATACCTTATCCGAGGAACACCTGTCCAAATCATCAATAAAGAGGATCTTTTTCATTTTGACGAATTTTTCTGCATTGAATAAATCAATGACTGCATGCTCGAACTGTTCTTCGGATTCAAATGGCTTGGAAACGACCGCTGTGGTATGGACAAAGGTCTTCATGAAATTGTCAAACACGAGCTTGGTTAAGCCTACCGACACCAGTATGGAGATGCCTTGGCTGGCCACTAAGCCCAACTGCGGAATGAGTTTGTGAAGGCAGAAGAGTGCGATGAAAAAAGTAACGAGCAAAATCGCTGTTACAGCATAATTCTCAAATTTGTTCTTGGAGAAACGATTGCCAAACAACGTCTCGAAAAAGCCTTTGTAGTTGGTTTTGCTGGAGGTTGTGGTGGAGCTTTCATATATCGACCGGACCTTTTCCTCTACATCTAACACTTTTCCGATTTGGTAGAAGATCTTGTTTCTGATGCTGGTTACCGAATGGTATTTCCAGACGTTTACCCGTATGAAGCAGATGTCTTCGTTGGCAATGTCTTTGGCCAGAACATTTTTTTCAAGCAGTTCTATGACGGTTGATTTCCCAACACCCCACTTTCCGAACAAACCAATATTGATGGGCAGATCTGTTGTCTGTTCTTTGATAATTTCGGAAATCTGTTTGGCTAAGTTCAGATGGCCAAACTTATCATCTGCGGCATCATCTACCGCTTTGTCGTCTAGGTATTTTTTCATCGAAAGCAATCAAAATTAAACCGGACATCTTAGACTGCTGAAGGTATTGAGAAGCGCAATAAAGAAATATTCCGATTTTACTAAATTATCATATTTATATGGATTTCAAAACAATGGCCACATTGTTAAATTTCAGTAGGATGCTTGTCCGATAAAAGAGGCTATGCCGATGAAAGGTTAAGCCGCCTGGGGAATTGCGGGTTTAAAGCATTTTGTCGGATTCTTTGAATCAGGGGGGACCTATTTTGATTTCTTAGTCGCGGACGATTCCGTTTTTGAGGCAGTTCAAAAGCGCTTGGTGAAGATACCAGTATGGGTTGGGCCGTTTGACGTAAAGTTTTCCCTCCAAAGAGCTTGTCGTCAGCTTTCCCATATGATATTTGCCTTCCACTGAACGGGATAATTCACCCTTCACAAGTTTATTATGCTCATTTACAATTTGGAATTGGATATGTTTAGTCTTGTCAATTTTGTCTAATACCTTATAATCCGCTGTAACAAACGGGACTGCCCATTTGATCAGTAATTTGGCGCTGGTATCGTCATAGGGGTCTTCTTCGGCCTGTCCGTAATCGGACTTGAATTCCTTGGACAGTCGTAGAAGTTCAACTGGTAAATCTTCTATGCGGGGATAAAATTGTCTCAAGACCTGTATCAGCACCAGAAATGGAAAATCGCGGTCATAAAAAGTTCGGCCGCTTACGATTCTAAACTGTCCCATGGGGTATTCGTAGGTGCTGAGTTTGGTAAAGTTGCGCACTTTGATGGAGTCGATGGTAATCAATCCCTTCATCATATAATGCAGTGTTTCGGCAAACTTGGGCTCACGGCTGGAGATATTGGCAATAGAGTTTGGTGAGGCCGGAATATTATGTCCCATATTTGTCATGACATTCTTGATGAAAAAACTAGCCAGGTTTTCACTCAGAAATTCCCTGAAATCGAACTTATAGATCGCTGTGGAGTAAAATTTATTGATATAGCCTTGAAAATCGACTAAGGGGCCGTATTTATGGACGAATATGTGGTGGATATTGACGATGTCGCAAACGAAAATTACTTTATCAAAGCCAAATTTATTTTCTTCGGTCTGGCTTTCGTGGTGCGCGGTAAAGATATTGAACAGTCTAAAGATGTGATCGGGATCTAACCTATCCATATCATCGATGACTAGGATGATTTCTTTGCCCTGTTTTGCCTTTCGGATTCGCTGAATAAACTCTCTGATGCGGCCGGTAATCCCGTCCAGCTCCCTGATGGATCCGGACCGGAGTTTTTCCTGCGCGAGGTATTTGATGATGGTTTCTAATTCATCCTGACCTAAATCTGCTTTATGCTTTATGATCTGACTAAACGTGTTTTTAAGCTCGGCGGTGAGTTCAGTTATGGCCTCCGCGCCGGGAACCAGTTTTGCCAAGGCGGGCAGGAATGGGAAAATATCTAGTTTTGAATCCAACCACAGCTTTCCTGCGATTAGCAGGTCGACGTCTTGCTTTTCAAGGGCAATCTCCGGGCTAAAGTTTTCCATAAGGTACACCAGCAAATCATGTTTGATCAGCTCGAATATATCCTCATTGCTGGAGACACTATAATCGACCGGATAGAGTTTAATGGGTATGTAATCCTCCTGTTTTTTGAAAAACTGTTCTAGGAAATAGGTTTTGCCCGCTCCGAAAGGGGCGGAAAATAGGATTCTTTTATTGTGTTCTGGCTTGATGTGCTCATGAAAATCTTCGATGATTTCATTGGTATTGATGTAATAATCATCTGGTCTGTTGGTAGCGTTTGACATAAGTAGAGATTTTGCAGCTTCTTACAATTTTATCTAAGGGCAAAATACCAAAAAGGATAACATTTTTTTGAACTCAACGGCAATTGATTGAACCTTATATTTTTTCACTGTATCTATATTAGCGTGCAGCGAGCTAGGCAATCTCCGGTGATAAATGTTGTTAAGTGGTTTTATAGAATTTGCATCCCTTCGCCCAACCTGGGTATTTCGGCAAAAGTGTGTGAAGTCCTACTATAGCTTGTCATTTAACCAATCCATAAAACACTTACAATTTCTTTTTCCTATACTGTCCCTCAATCTCGTTATTGACTACTTTTTCAAAATTTACTATGGCCTCACAATGTTCATAAAAGTTCGATTTTTCGCGGATTGACTCTACTCGATTATAAGGCCTATAGCTTTAAAAAGCCAGAGCGGAAAATGCCGAATAAAGATCTCCTTCCCATCATTTAGATCGGGTGCTGTTAGCCAACATCAGCTGCACGCGCTTAAAATATAACGTTTTGATTTTCAATATATTTGTTTATATTTGGGAATAATTAAAATAAAATATAATGCAACAAGGAACAGTAAAATTTTTCAATGAGACAAAAGGTTTTGGATTTATCGTACCAGCTAATGGCGATGCAGAGCTTTTTGTACATGTATCTGGCTTAATTGATAACATTCGCGAGAATGATTCAGTAAGCTATGATGTAGAAGAGGGCAGAAAAGGCCTGAACGCAATCAACGTTAAGATAGGATAAGATAATAACCTTCATACATTGTTAAGAACATCCGTCCAATAGGCGGATGTTTTTTTTTGCCCTGTATTTATTTTAACATTTAATGGGCCGATTCAAACCATTCGGATATCTCAATCAATATGGTTATTTTGCATAGATAGAGACCAAATCCATAAACTTTACGGATTTGTATATTAATGACTCTGCTATTTAAAAGCTACCGAGATGAAGATTCCACGTTCTTGCCTGTCGCCGAAATCCTTATTGATGGCGGCACGCCTTGATTTAAACCACAACAAACTTGTACTTTTATAACTCAACAGGCTATTTTTAGGGGAATTTAATTAGCAAAGAATGAAGCGGAACTCATTATTGCTTTCGCAATTATAAAAGATGCCCAACGTAACCATTTATACTATCTGTACCGAATTTTGACCGATGCATAACGAAAATCAGCTTCGCAGTTGGCCTGTAATATTCTAACAACTATTTTTATTATCCCTATGAAAAATAATATTACGATGGACAATGAGATAATGGAACTGTTTACAAAGTTTGTAGAAAAACGGCAAAGCCCTGAAGAAACCTTAAAGGTTACTAACTTACTTAACCTTGGAAAAAACATTAAAGAGTGGCAGGTGGTAATCGGAAACATGAATGATGTGTGTGTTGTTAACAGAGTTCTTACAGAATACAGGACCCGGAAAATTTTCAACAAAATATCTGGAAGGGTTAAAAACAGGGGAATTAAGAAACTTCACATCCCCAACTAACTATCAATCACTTTAAATTGTTAACTGTAAAATAAGGCACGCAAAGCGAAGAATGTCGGTTGATTTGTAGGAAATATGGCAGCCAACATTCCTCATTTTGAAGCAACACCATCATTCAGTGTGGTAGGTGCCATGCCGAACTTTTTTTTAAAGGAATGGGAAAAATGCGACAGGCTTTCGAAACCCAAGTCGAGGTAAATGGAAGATGGTTTTTGATGTTTGGTTTCGATAAGGTGTTTGGCTTCATTCAGTCTTTTATCCTGCAGCCAATGACGGGCTAGCGCAAGCCTTAGCGCCCTGGCCTAAACAATAGCCAGACTTATGCTTTTAAAATTCAACAGGGATTTTACTAGGGAAATTTAACTATCAAAGCATAACATTACGGCAATGATTCAATTTGGTTGTTTAGCAATTTTATAGAACCAAACACAAACCGGAATTGGCAGACTGTAGCAGAGCAATAATATAAAGTTACCTTTTTTGAAAACTGAATGATGATCTGATTGAGCAATGAAGTAAAACGTGATGTAACAAGCAGCAATTGATATTAGGCTAATAGCAGTTTTAAATCCAACCGCATTCAGCCCTGTGTACTTAAGCGTATAACTAGCAAGAAAAAAGGCTATAAGTGCTGGCAAAGAAATTAATATGGAAACTAACATTGTCAAAGCGAGGTACATAGGAATCATACTCCATTCAACATCTTTAGCCGGAGAGAAAATAATCATTGTTGACCAAAAAGCAATGGTACCAAAAACTAAACTAGTAAGCCATACTTTAAGTGAGTAAGATAGCGCTGCAGACATATATAAATGTAAGTATAGCTTTTAAATTTAGGAAATTTAATCTGGTTATTACTAGCTAGCGCATCTTACAAAAACCTGAATGCCAACCTACAACAATGAGCAGACATTTGCCATCGAAGCTCCCTAACCATATTAGTTTTTGCAACTATTCTAGATATTACATATCTTCATTTATTAACGGCAAATCTATTTCTTCGGTTATACATGAAACAGAAATGAAAAACATTCTATTCTATGCAGCGATTTTAATCACTTTTACTTGTTCTGCACAAAAAATAAAGGTGCAGAATCTTAAGCTTGTAAGTTATGACATTACATCTTCTAAAAATTTAGAAATAAATTCATACTCAACGATTGATCAGTATGGAAGGTTAAATATTTTTGTTAACGGAAATCATGGCCCTGCCTATTATGCTGCTCAGTTATCTGATGATGAAATAGAAGCTGTAAATAAACTAACTGCAAAAGATCTTCAAAGTTTTGTCAAAACAAAAAAACTCAGCGCAGGTATGCATTATGCCGGAGATCGGGATTTTATATCATTCAATAAAAGTAAAAACCAAAATAAAATGTGTTTTATTGAGCCTTTTATGACCGAGGAGTTTAACGATGTAATCAATATGCTTCATGACAAAATTTATAAACAAGATGATTCAACAAAAATCAAGAAGTTTAAAATTGATTTCATTAACATTAAAGCAGAGCTTTATATGCAGGGTAAGATTGACAATTTTTTACCTAAAAAAGAATTACCGCCATCTCGCTAGTTAATTCTAAGAGACAAGACTTTATGACCACACAATACTTCAAACGATATTATGAGGAATTTCGGATTGAAAAATCCGAAATGTGGGGAACCTGCAACTATTATTTCGAAACTAATCTAAACGGGGAAGTACTGCGGCAGATCGAGGTTTATGAAAATGGTAAAACACTAAAATACAGCGAACAAATGATCGAGGACGCGTTTGGCTTTCTTACAGACCAACCAATCGACCTTATAGATTTTGAAGAATTCGCAATAAATAAAGATGACTTCGAATATCAATGGCAAAGGCAAAATTGATATCCACGTAGTTAGGGAGCCTGTAAAAGTACTATCATTATGACCAGAAGATTTTTAGAGAATTTGAAGCAAAATAAAAATAGAAAATAACTTGAGTCTACTAATTTCAGATGCATATTCAATAAATACCGTATGACAAAGGAAGAATACAGGCAACAATTTACCGAAGACGACGCAGTTGGTTGGTTAGCTATTGATAAAGAATTTGAAAGACTATATCCGAATCAAGAACCTCAACATTATGGAACAACTATAAAATATATGCTTGGGGGCGAAGAACCTTTAGATGGTCTAAGTATTTATGAGAGTAAGCGCCAAACAGACCATTTCCATATTGTCAGCTATGGTTTTACAAACCTTTATTACGATGAAGATCTCGCAGGTGAAGAGTTCAGTAACTGCGGATTTGAATTAACTTTTCGGTTAAAGAAAATAAATAATGAAAAAAGTTCAGATCAAATTTGGGCTTTAAATCTAATGCAAAATTTGGCAAAGTATGTTTTTAGTAGTAATCAAATATTTGATGAATGCCATACCATTGATGCAAAAGGCTCAATTAGGGCTGGATACAACTCGAATATAAAAGCACTGCTTTTTGTAACGGACCCCGAACTAGGCATTGTAGAAACGCCACATGGGCAAGTTCAATTCTTACAAATTGTTGGACTAACTACGAAAGAATACGAAGATCACAAACGAAATCAGGACAAAAATAAAGGAATTGAATTAATCGATAAAATTAGACTTTTAAACCCACTGTTTATAACTGATTTGGACAGAATATAACTGCTATCAATCTGGGTTTGTCCACCTAGTGCAATTCCCAGCGCCCTGGTCTAAACAATTTACCAGAATGTGCTTTCTTTAAGTCCATACCTTATGAGTTCAACGCAGTCGGTGCCATGCCGAACTTTTTCTTAAAAGAATGGGAAAAATGCGACAGGCTTTCGAAACCCAGGTCGAGGTAAATGGAAGATGGTTTTTGATGTTTGGTTTCGATAAGATGTTTGGCTTCAGTTAAGCGTTTATCCTGCAGCCAATGACGGGGTGGCGCACCGAATGTTTTCAGGAAATCGCGTTTAAAACCCGCCAGGCTACGGCCGGTGAGCTGCGCAAATTTTTCGATAGGCACATTGAAATGAAAATTACTCAGCATAAACTTTTCCAGGTCTATTTTATAAGGTTCTGAAAAATCGAATAAAAAGTTACGAAGTGATGGCATGGCCAATAAAAGCAATTTTATGCCTTCTTTCACTTTCAAAATGCCCATTTCATCTGTCATAGTAGCGCCCGAACTTCGGGCATAAGGAATAATAGACTGAAAATAGCCCTGCAAGAATTCGTTCGACGGAATTAAAATATTTGGCGGACCAATATATTTACAGTCTGCTTCGAGTTTTTCCTCTAACACGATTTTGCGCAAAAGATCTTCTTGCAGGGAGATTACAATGGTTTCATAGTTTCCACCGGGTAATGGTGTTTTAGTGAGCGTACCCAGCTGGTTTTTGCCGATCAACAGCACTTCCCCTGTGGCCATCGAAATGTTTTGCCCGGAGGTTTCTAAGATAAACTGTCCCGAAACCTGTAATATCAGGGTATGGTGATTCCAAAAGCACACTTTCTCTTTCCGCTCTGCAGAGAGGTAAGAATAAAAAATTACACCGGGAAGAATTTCTGCTGGACTGGTCATTTAACGTTGTAAGTAAGTGCCACCACGTATAGCACCTATTGCAAAAGTAGTATTTAAAGTATTCATTTCTTCGGGCGTAAATACAATATCCATAGCCTCCATATTTTCAGGCAAACGCGACCTGCGGCTCATGCTTACCAAAGGCATAATATTGTCGCCCTGCGCTTTTACCCAGGCAATGGCCACTTGTGTGGGTGTATAACCTTTATTTTGGGCCAATTGCTTCAATACTTCCACTTTTTCGAGGTTATAAGCGAGGTTCTCGCCCTGAAAACGTGAGAAATGGTTGTGGTAATCATTTGCTGCAAGCGGGGCTTTCATCTCACCGGTTAATAAACCTTCAGCAGTATTGGCAAAGGCCACTACGGCAATGCCCAATTCTTTTGCTGCCGGCAACAGGTCATTTTCGATGTGACGGTCGGCCAGTGAATAACCGATTTCGAGCGCGCTGATGGGATAAACCTCGTTTGCTTTGCGGAGCTGATCAGCCGTAATTTCAGAAACACCAATGTGGCGCACTTTTCCTTCTTTAACCAGGTCGGCAATGGTTCCGATAATATCTTCTACCGGCACACTTCCATCCATCCGGCTTGGCTGATAAAGATCAATAGTTTCGATCCCCAAACGGGTGAGCGAATAATTGATAAAATTCTTGATCGCGATAGGTCTTAAATCCAATCCCAGCCACTGGCCGTTGTGAAAGATGGCTCCGAATTTTACGCTGATAAAAGCATCATCCCGCCTATCTTTAATGGCTTTACCAATAAGCATTTCATTATGACCAGCGCCATAGAAATCTCCTGTATTTAAAAAATTAATGCCACGATCTAAGGCTTCATGGATCGTAGCAATGCTTTCTGTTTCATCGGGTGTAGAACTACCCCAAATTGAAGACATGCGCATACAGCCTAAACCAAGTTTAGACACGAGCGGGCCATTTTGACCCAACTGAATTTTTTCGATGTTGTTCATGATACAAAGATCAACAATCAATACAGTCGTAACTTTCTTCTACGGCTCAAATATTTTGTCTGTACGGCTCAATATTAACTGATATCGTTTTTTACTTTAAAAAGCCATCCAAATAGCCCAATATTGTTTTGCTCTGCATCATCAGGCTTACATGCCCCTGGGCAGGAACAACGGCCAGCTGCGATTTTGGCATTTTGCCCATATCAGCAAATACAGCACCGCCCAACAACTGGTAGGTTTTAATCAGCTCTGTTTTGTCAAGGCCATCATTATCGCCTGCAATGAGCAATACCGGTGAAGTAATTTTTGCAATATTGGCGTCTCCCATGTCGAACGGTACCTTAACAAAATCAATCATCTGTTCTAAAAAACTGTTCCATTTTGTTTTATCGGGTGCGATGGCATCATAAGCCGTTTTCATTGGCGTATTGGCTAAAAATTCAGGTTTCATTCCTTTAAAGGCACTGGTTACGGCAGGCATCCAGCCACTGGTTTTATAAGTAGAAGAAATGATTACCAATTTGTTTACGCGCTTAGGGCTTTGTACAATTAATTGATAAGCCACTGAACCACCCATGCTATAGCCAACAACATCGGCACTATCTACTTTTAATTGATTCATTACAGCTTCTACATCACTTGCCAGGGTAGGCAATTCCAATTTTCTGTCTGAATAAGGAGAGTGGCCATGTCCCTGCAGTTCTATCGCAATTACTTTTCTTGTTTTTGATAATTCGGGTATTAATTGCCCCCAGTTTGTTTCAATGGTCATAAAAGCACCGTGCAATAAGATTAGCGGTTTGCCCTCACCATACACTTCATAATAAACTTTGGTACCTTTTACAGGTGCATAACCACTCGCAGCAGGTTTAGTCTGCTGCCCTTTTGATTGCGCTGCTGTAAACAGCATGAGTATAATAACAAGTACTGATTTAAGGGGATTGCTGGTTTTGAAGAAATTTTTCATAAGGCGGTTTAATTTTTTTTGATCTGTATTGACCATACAAATATGGAGTGGATTTCTGGTTTTGAGATGGCGTGAAAACGACAACCTTAGCGGCAAATTGCGACATTTTTTATTTGCCGATTTCTGCAGATCAAAAAAAAATCAAAAACGGCTTTTTTGTTTTATGGCTTTGCCTGTTCATTTTAATTAAACGCAATTAAGTTTTTTAGTAAAAGCGCCTATTCCATATATTTGAATAATAACGAATATGAAAATTATCCTTCCCGCAAAGCGATTGTTAAAAAACCCAGACAAATGAACCAAAAAGAATTAGCGCAATTAACAGACGAAGAATTATTACAGGAAGCAAAAAAAATGAAATCAGCGAAGATTATGAACGCTGCAATTATAGGATTTCTGATTGGGGTGATATTTTACAGCGTGATGAAAAGCAGTTTCGGTTTTTTAACACTCATTCCTTTATTTTTTGCTTACAAATTAATTAATAACTCAAAATATAATAACCAGGAATTGGAAGATCTTTTAAAAGAAAGAAATTTGAGATAAACTTAAAGCTTATTTTATCACGATTATCTTCGATGGTACTCCGCAGCTCCCAAACAAACAGATAGTTATTGGATTGGGACGACAGATTCCAAAAATTGGTCGTCATTTCGACTGAAGCGAAGCGAAATGGAGAAATCTTTGAGCTGTGTTCAAAGATTTCTCAGCTGCGTTCGAAATGACGATCCGACTATTCTTATTTTAACAAAGCCTTTATTTTCTCTTGAAAATTCATCTCTAGGAGTGACATGCCCTGCAACCTATTAATTCACTAAAGCCCCTTATTATTTCTATTTTTATACAATAACTAACCTTCATTATAATTCGAAAAACAAAATGGAATCGAACATCAGTATCATCAACAAAAACGAGGGTGAGTTATTAGGCATAGCCGGAGGAAATTACCGGATCATTATCTCCGGCGCACAAACCAATGGCAACTACGCTGTTATCGAAATGACGGTTCCGCCGGGAGGTGGCCCACCACCACATGCCCACCCCGATACGCAGGAAATGTTCCATATATTAGAGGGGGAAGTTGAATTTAAAACAGAAGCCGGCAAACAAACCGTTGCAAAAGATGGCTTTGTAAACATCCCTTTTGGTGGAGCGATCCACTGTTTTAAAAATAACTCCGATAAAAACGCAAAACTGCTTTGTACGGTCGTACCAGCTGGCCTCGAAAACCTCTTCCGGGAAATTGGAAGCCCTGTTCTTGCGGGCGAAATGCCCGCAGTTCCTGAATTAACAGAGAAGCGAAAAGCATTTTTAAAAGAAATGGATCTGAAATACAATCAAAAAACATATCCTCCTGATTTTCTGGGTTAAATCAGATCATCTTAAATTTGAATAACCATAACCTTATACCATGCCGCCATTGAATATGTTACATCAGGAATTTGAAGCACCCGAAGCCCTTCAGGATGTAATCAAGTGTTTCTGGTATAACAAAAGAACATCAGGTGATGGGTTATCCAGCTATGAGGTGATACCGGATGGTTATGCGGAAATCATTTTTTACTTTGGAAACATCTCCATCGGGCAGGATGGAAACTTACAGTCCCTGCCCTCACCTTTCATGATGGGTCTGCTTAACCAGCCCGTTCATTTTTATACGGCAGGACAACTGGAAATTATCGGGATCAGGTGTTTCCCCTGGACGGTTTTCGATTTGCTCGGATTACCTTCGGGTAAATCGGGTTTACAGGTATTCGAACACCCTATCGCAAAACTGCAAACTGAGCTGAGCGGATTAATCAATACTGGCAAAATAGAGGAAGCAATTGAGGCAGTAAAACAATATTTTGTAGCTGCACGGTTAGGGATTGCTGCCAACAGCATGTTGTATAAAGCGGGTGTTGCCTTGCAGAAAGCGAGGGGCAAGCTACCCGTGAGCGAAGTAGCCGCCGCAGCCCATGCCACAGTGCGTACGCTGGAAAGGAACTTTAAGCAATCATCTGGTTATACCGTTAAAGATGTATCGGGCCTAATGCGCTTTGAACAGGTAAGAAACCGCTTGTGGACCGAACCTGATGTTAACCTGGCGAGTTTAGCAGCTGAAATTGGCTATACCGATCAACCGCACCTGAGCAGGGAATTTAAACGCTACAGCGGCACCACACCCGCCGCATTTGCCCGCAATGCCAGAAAAGGCAAACAAGCCGCTGCAAATGATGTACTCGCCCTCACTAAAAAAGATTAAAAATAAAAACCTGTTATTTCATAGAAGATCATACAATTCCTGATTAATTTTGACTGGCGCAAAAGCCTATTTTTCACGTAAACAACCAACAGCTATTTTATGACAAAGGGTTTCAAAATTATTGGTATTGCTACCCGCACCACCAACCAGAACAATCAGTCGGCAGAAGATTTAGGCAAACTCTGGTCGCAGTTTTATGCAGAAAACATTTTTGAGAAAATCCCTGATAAGGTTTCAAGCGACATCATCACGATTTACACAGATTACGTAAGCAATTATACCGAAGCCTATACCGCCATCATTGGTATTCTGGTTTCTACACTTGATTCCGTTCCCGAAGGACTTACCGGCCGTGAATTCGAAGCGGAGAATTTTCAAAAGTTCACCGCCAAAGGAGCAATGCCCAATGCCGTGGTTAATACCTGGATCAATATCTGGCAGCAGGACAAAGAACTGAATAGAAAATACACTTACGATCTTGAAGTTTACGGCGAAAAATCACAGGATGGCGAAAATGCAGAAGTGGATATTTTTATAGCAATAAAATAGATCCGTTATTTCGAATTTTAATTTGTTGCATAAATACCAGCAATTAATTTATATACCTCTTCTATAGTCCTCGTTTGCTAACGAGGACTATTTTGCACAACGATTGTCGTATTTATACAAGCCTAATTTAGTCGTGTTGCTGAATTTTGTATCATAATCATTTCCATTATGAATACGACAAATACAAGCGGAACATCCGCACAAAACGATAAACTTTACGATGTTATCATATCCGGTGCAGGACCTGTGGGCCTTTTTCTTGCCTGCGAACTGGCCCTGGCCAACTGTTCGGTACTCATCCTCGAAAAAGCGACTGATCCAAATTCCCCATTAAAACTGCTGCCTTTTGGCATACGTGGACTCTCTGCGCCTACCATTGAAGCGCTTTACCGTCGCGGTTTGTTTCAGCAACTCGAAATACACAAACAACTCAAAAACCCTCATCAACACCAAAAGGACAAACAAGGTGCCCAAAGGCAAGCCGGGCATTTTGCAGGTATTCCATTTCTTCAAGGCAATATTGATACCTCCAAATGGAAATATCGATTGCCGAGTTCCACCGAAACCAGTCTGATTTCTGAAATGGCCGAAATGGAAACCATACTCTCGCGCCGTGCCGAAACTTTGGGGGTATCCATTAAACGTGGATATGCAATTACCCATTTCGAGCAAAATACCGATGGCGTAACCGTTGACTCCTGTGAGCAAACTTTTAATGGCAAATGGCTTGTGGGCTGCGATGGTGCACGGAGCGTGGTGCGCAAGTCGGCTGGGTTCGAATTTGCAGGTACAGAACCCGAATTTACAGGCTACACCGCGAAGGTAGAACTTTTAGATCCGGAGAAACTGCTCCCTGGCCGTAATGTAACTGAAAGAGGCATGTACATGCAGTCGCAGCCAGGATATATGGCCATACAGGATTTTGATGGCGGCGCCTTTCATGGCTCAGAACAGCCCATTACACTCGAACATATTCAGGAAGTATTGCGCCGTGTATCAGGAACTGATGTAACGCTTACCAGGCTACATATCGCTACCACCTGGACCGACCGTGCAAGGCAGGCAACCGCATACCGCAAGGGAGGTGTGCTTTTAGCTGGCGACGCCGCTCATATCCATGCGCCTTTAGGCGGACAAGGATTAAACCTGGGCATTGGCGATGCCATGAACCTGGGCTGGAAACTTGCTGCAACCATTCACAATACAGCTCCTGAAGGATTACTCGACACTTATTTTACTGAAAGATATCCCATCGGCATAAAAGTGCTCGATTGGTCGCGGGCACAGGTAGAAATTATGAAACCTACCCCACAAGCCAAGGCACTACATGCCATTGTAAGCGACTTAATAAACACCCATGATGGTGCCACCTACATGGCCGAAAGGGTTTGGGGCATTTCTACACATTATAACCTTGGCGATCAGCATCCTCTATTAGGCTACAGCGTGCCCAATTTCGAATTTGAAAATGGCAGTACCATTGGCGATTTGATGCATCATGGTAAAGGAATACTCCTTGATTTTGAGAACAATGCTAAACTTAAAAATCTCGCCGCTAAGTACGATCAGTTAGAGTATGTTGCTGGCAACGCAAAAAACCAGTTAGGTTTAAGCGCACTACTAATCCGCCCCGATGGGATTGTAGCATGGGTTGCAGAAGGTGAGGCCGATTATAATACACTTCAGGAAGAAGCAGATAAATGGTTTGTGTCCAGCTAACAAATATCCGTTTCGGTGAAGGGATAGTTTTAATTCCTAAGTTCCGAGGAATCGTCATTGCTGAGATACAAAGCAATCTTAAAACGATCGCTACTGGCGTACGCATTAAGATTGCTTCCTGGAAAGGCCGGGGTTGGCTGTCGTTCCTCCTTCGCAATGACGACTTTTCTCTTCAGTCCCTAATTTCTATTAACTTAAGCGTTCAATCCGCCATCAATGGTTAAAAATGAACCGGTAATATATTTAGCTTCATCACCTGCGATAAAGTTTACAAAAGCAGCAATATCCTCTACCGTACCATATTCCGGCAAAGCCATACGTGTTCTTAGAAAATCTGCCAAAGGTGCATCTGCCGGGTTCATATCCGTGTTGGTTGGTCCAGGCTGAACCAGGTTTACTGTAATTTTACGTGCCCCTAAATCGCGGGCTAAACCACGGGTAAAACCTTGGAGTGCCGATTTGCTCATGGTATATAAGGTGGTTTCAGGTCCAACAGCGTTATCGCCCATGTTACTTCCAATCGTAATAATCCGGCCACCTTCGGGCATGCCTTTTACCGCAGCCAAAGCCGCCACAAAAACCGCTTGCACGTTAATGGCCATGATGTTGTTATAATCTTCAAGCGTATGTTCTTCGAAAGCTTTACCAATATAAATCCCTGCGTTATTGATCAGGATATTGATGCGACCAAAATCGGTAATGGTTTTGGCTACTGCAGCAGTTACTTCGGCAGGCACAGCACTATTGGCTTTTATGGCTACCGCTGTACCGCCCGCAGCTTCAACATCGGCAACAACTATCTGTGCCTTTTCGGGTGAACTGGCATAAGTAAAAACCACTTTTGCACCTTCGGCAGCCAGTTTTTTCACAATAGCTGCACCTATTCCCCTGCTTCCTCCGGTTACCAGGGCTATTTTATCTGTTAATTTTTTCATCTGATTCTTAAATTTTCTGCTAAATTAAAACAGATACTGTACATTTGAGAGTAAGCAACAAATTGTTAGGTACTAACAAAAAAGTTAGAAATGAGAAAAGAAACTTCAACCAATGCCCTGAACGAAAAAATGATGATCGATAGCTGCGGCATGTCTGCTTCCCTCGCTGTAATTGGCGGCAGGTGGAAACCAGCTATATTATGCCGTTTAGCTCATGGCACCATGCGTTATGGCCAGCTTAAAAAGGACATTGAAGGCATATCTGAACGGATGTTGGTAGCACAATTGAGAGAACTGGAAAAAGACCAGATCATTACCCGTATGGTTTTCCCCGAAGTGCCGCCCAGGGTAGAATATCAGTTAACAGATTTGGGACGCACCATGAGGACGATGCTTGATGCCATGTCGGCCTGGGGAAACATGTATCGTACGCACATCAATCAAAAAGAGGTTTTGACCGTTGAGGAGAGTTTAAATTAAGATTACTTACCGTAGCATCAAATGCCAAACAGGAATTCCTAAAAAGTCTGTTGTTAATTTTAAACGAAAGTGAGCAATTAAAAATATAGCCCATTTGATTTGGAAAGCAGAGGCAGCAGCTCTATTTAAGGTTAGTCCTGCTTTTTGCTTGTAGTCCCGATCGGAAAAAATCGGGAGCTACCGCTGCAATCAGGTTTAAGCAGCCTGGTTTTGGATGCTATTTACGGTTAACTTGCATGGTGCATTAATAATTTTACTTCCGGGTTTTGCAACCCTAAATATTTCCACATTACCTTGCCACCTAAACCCGATCAAAGCGGGATGCCCCGATTTTTCATCGGGAGCAGAAGCTGGAGCGGGACTGCTGTATCCTAAAAGCTTCTGTTTTTGATTTTCTCAAAAAAGCATATCACTAAAGCTCAAAGCAATCCTATCTATGGTTTTTGGCTACAACATCAACTGATTTGGCTAAATCAATCTTCAGCACTCACCCGATATTTGCTTCATCAAAAAGTTAAATTATTGTTTAAATAAAAAAATCAATCATGCGTGTATTTGTAACAGGAGCCACAGGTTTTGTAGGTTCCGCAGTAGTTAAAGAATTAATAGGTGCTGGTCACCAGGTTTTAGGTTTGGCCCGCTCAGATGCTTCGGCCAATGCGTTAATTGAGGCGGGTGCGGAGGTACATCGCGGCGACCTTACCGATTTAGATAGCCTCCGCCGTGGCGCAGCGGCAGCTGATGGCATAATCCATACCGGATTTATCCACGATTTTACACGCTATAAAGAAATGTGCGAGGTAGATAAACTTGCTATCGAAGCTATTGGGGCCGAACTGGCTGGTTCCAACCGTCCTTTTATTGTAACCTCGGGCACTGCCCTGGTAAGTCCGGGCAGCGTGGCTACCGAAGCGATTATTCCAGCTCCGGGCGTATCTGTCCACCCACGGGTATCAGAACAAACCGCCGACGCTGTTGCAGCGCTTGGTGTACGTACTGCCGTAGTACGTTTATCACCATCGGTCCATGATGAGGGGGATTATGGCTTTATACCTATGCTGATTAATATTGCGCGCGAAAAAGGGTTTTCAGCCTACATTGGCGAAGGCCTTAATTGTTGGACAGCGGTACACCGTTTAGATGCAGCCGTACTTTACAGGCTGGCTTTAGAAAATGTAACACCACGCGCCAGGTATCACGGTGTGGCCGAAGAAGCGATTACCTTTAAAACCATTGCTGAAACCATCGGTAAACAGCTTAACATTCCTGTAGTATCGGTACCCGCAGCAGAAGCAGCTGAACATTTTGGATGGCTTAGCGGTTTTGCCTGCATCGATTGCCCGGCATCGAATAAGATTACCCGCGAAAGTTTAAACTGGCAGCCAATTCAGATAGGTTTGATTGCAGATATGGAAAAGGGACATTATTTTAGGTAGGATGTAAAAGGTAAGAGGGATGATGGAATGAGTCTGAAAAGTCAGAGGCCTGAGGTCAGAAGATAAGGAGGTAAGATAAAGAGTATTAATTTTTTACCCACCCCCTGCTTTGTGACCTCTGTGCCTTTACTCTGCGAACGCTGTGGTTAAAAAGACACGAAAAGATAGATGCATATAGATCTGTGTTGATCCGTGTAAATCTGTGGTTAAAACTTAGCCTTAATGAATTGCTTCATCTCTCTTCACAACAGCAACGGTAACCATCAGCTGACCTACATGCCGCATGGTATGTTCTGCCGCATGGAAGAGCAGGCCAATAACCGTTGATGGAAGTTTTGCTCTACCAATACCCCTAAAATCGGGTAATGTACTTACATCTGTATTTTTTAATTGCGCTAACGCAAGGTCGACCTGATGATTAAAACGATCTACCAGATTGGCTACGGTATAGCCTTCCGCACTATCGGAGCCTTCTTCTGCTAATTGTGAAAACTGAAATTCGGATAATCCTTCGGCCCCGGCATAAGTAAATACCCGATCGAGTACCCCACTTAAATGCTGAAGGTGAAAACCGGTAGAGGCCATGCCTGCAGGGCGTTCCCAAAGTAGTGCTAACGGAAATTCATGCATGTATTCATTAATTTCTTCCCGCGCCTGCAAAAGTGCGTGGGCAACCGGTTGTAATAATGGATCGATATCGGGCAATGGCCCTCTTTGCCAAACTTCCAATTTTTGCGCCATATTCGAATTGCCGATAAATTAAAGATAAGCTATCGTTACAATCACTACCCAGATCAGGCTAAATACACTGCCAAAATAAACCATGGGCATATTCTGTTTAAGGTTCTTCTTTACAAAAGCGGCGTAAATGATCCAGCCAAAAAAAGCAATAAAATATAATGGAACTGCAAATAATAACATATTATGAGGTATTAGTAATCAAATATAATTAAATAGTATGAAAGTCAAGGGTCAGAGGTCCGAAGATAAGGTGCAATAGGCAAGCGCTTATAATAATAACTATGCTCCTAACTCTGTGCCTTTCTCTCCGTGTACTTTGTGGTTAAAAATGGAAGAAGTCCGAAAAGTCAGAGGTCGGAGGTCCGAAGATAAGGTGCAACAGTTAAGCGCTTATAATAATAACTATGGTCCCAACTCTGTGCCCTCTGTGCCTTTCTCTCCGTGTACTTTGTGGTTAAAAATGGAAGAAGTCCGAAAAGTCAGAGGTCGGAGGTCCGAAGATAAGATGCAACAGTTAAGCGCTTATAATAATAACTATGCTCTTAACTCTGTGCCTTTCTCTCCGTGTACTTTGTGGTTAAAAATGGAAGAAGTCCGAAAAGTCGGGAGTCCGAAGACCGGGGATAAAATGCAAAAAATATCCACCCCACTCTATGCCCTCTGCTCCCGTCTCTCTGCCCTCCCAACTGGCGGATAATCAAATATTTTCTTACATTAGTTAAAACTATATCCCTTAAGTTGAGTTGAAATAATAGAAACCAATGAAAAATAAGTATGGAAAAAAGGGAAACAAAAACACATTTAATTAATGAAATTACTACCACCGGACTACAAACAGCTGCTAAACAACTAGGCGCCTCTGCAAGCAAAAGACAGATCAGAAAAGGCGTTTCCAAAAACCTAAGTTTAGTTGATCAATTATTGCGTATTGCTTTAATCAAGAGCAAGGACCCTTCGAAAAGGACGCAAAGAAATATGGAATTTATTAGCCTTGGTGTTATAGCCGCACATTCTTTTTACCGGGGCCTGAAAAAGAAAAAACGTTTATTGATTTTTGAAGGTGTATTCCTAACCGCTGCCCTTGGAGGGGTGCTTTTAGCTACCCAACTTAAAGTAGCAAAACGGTAGCTCACCTGATGTCTAAAAATCGTCATTTCAATCCCGAATATTCAGGATCGGAATGACGATTTTTTCTATTTGCAACCAATTTAAACTAACACCAAACCTCCATCAACATAAATAACCTGCCCGGTACAATATTGCTGTTTCATGGTATATAAGAATGTTTGTGCAATATCGCTGGCTTCGCCTATCCGCTTTACAGGCAGGCTCTCGGCAACACTGGCATACAAGTTATTCCGGTCAACTTCGTTCATGCTATTCCACAAATTGGTTTTAACAACCCCCGGAGCTACCAGGTTCACCCTTAACGGTGCAAGTTCTACGGCCATTGCCCGTGTAAAACCTTCCATTGCAGCGCAGATACTAGCAGCTACTGCCCAGCCAGCGCCAGGCCTCGGACTGGCCGTTCCTCCTGTTAAATTGATAGATCCACCTGCATTAATTTTCTCCGCTCCATATTTAACCGCAGCAAAAGCGCCCCAATATCTTAAATTAAAAAATTGTCTGGCGGTTTCAATATCAGTTTCATCAATAGTGTGTAAAGTCAGGTTTTCGCCTGCAGTATATACCAAATGATCGAAAGGTGCTACCGAATTAAAAAAATCTTTAATATTTTCTTCCCTGCTTAAATCAACCGCCAAACCGCTACAATTTTCGGGTAGTGATTTTAAGGCCTCATTGATCCTGTTTTGATTGCCAGATACGATTATTACTTTCGCACCATCCTGCGCCGCAGCTAGGGCTGTTGCTAATCCTAAACCTGAGCTTCCGCCCAGTATGATCACTGTTTTGCCTTCCAGTGTAAATTCATTTGCTTTTATTTTCATGATGTTGTAATTTGATGCAAATTTTAGGATATCGGCCGCCAATCTACTTACCAATTGGTAAATTCGGTTAGTGATTATATTTCTTATCCTATTTATAGCAATCCCAATGTCTAATCAACTTACCCGCTTTCTTAACCAGTATCATCCATTTTCAGCATTGGCAGAACACCAAATTGAAGCCGCTTTTACATCTAAAACTTTTAAAGAAGGAGAAGAACTATCAGCGCCGGGCAGTATCAATAAAGAACTTTTTTTTATTGCAGATGGTGTACTCAGAATTGTAATCCGGAATGAAAAAGGAAATGAAGTAACCCATTATTTTTTAAAGGAAAATCAGTTTTGTACCATACTGAACAGTTTTCATAATCAGGTGCCGGCAGAGGAATGTATTCAGGCCGCCTGTAATTGCGAAGTATATCGTATCAATAGAAACGCACTCTTAAACCTTTACAAGCAGGTACCCGATCTCCAAACACTGATTAATCAGATTACACAACAGGCTTTAATCGATAAAATCAATATCAGAAATATCTATTTAGGACAGGATTCTGCCAGCAGATACCGTTTATTTATGAACCGACAGGCTGATATTGCACGACGGGTTTCCTTAACAGATACCGCCTCGTACCTGGGCATAACGCCACAATCTTTATCCCGGATCAGAAAACAGATTTAACAGATTTTAACCCTAAATTTTTATTTATTTAGTAAATCATCAACAATACAAAACTTTATTACGCTTTAGGTGTTAAATTTTATTGCTAATCACTTAATGGGTAAAGAATTTTGTACTATGGGAAAAAAAATATGTTTATTGGAGGATGATGAGGGAATACGTGAGATTATCGAAATGATATTGACCGATGAACAATATGAAGTATATGGATTCTCTAACGTAAAGGATTTTATGGCCTTTGAAGATAAAGGATCGCAGGATTTATATTTACTTGATGTAAGGCTACCGGACGGCAATGGCTTAGCGGTTTGCGATAACCTGAAAAACAATGAAGCCACTAAAGGTATCCCAATTATGATGATGAGTGCCCATGCAGGACTAAATGAAATGCGGCGTGATTGTAAAGCGGAAGATTTTATTGCCAAACCTTTTGATATTTTTGATCTGCTTAAAAAAGTAGATCGCCAGTTGAGCAAAGGCAATTAATATATTGCGGTGCGCTTGCTTGCAAACTATAATGTTAGATTATCCCTAAAATCTAATTTTTCATTTTTAAAAAATACTTTCATTCTGCGCCATTAGCATACGGCTTTAGAAAAAAATCAAATTTCTTAACATCCTGCGCGTGTAAGTAACCACTATTCGAAGTAAACTATAGGCCGCTTATCCCCGTATATGCTGATACAAAACCTAAAACATGTTCAGTATTAGCGGAAAAACAGAAGCAAGAATTGTGGCCTGGAAGGCGCGGAATGGGATCAACATTTTACGGATCAGCCTTGGCATTATATTTATTTGGTTCGGTGTACTTAAATTTTTTCCGGGCCTAAGCTCTGCTGAAGAAATTGCAGGCCGTACCATCCTTAAACTCACTTTTGGATGGGTAAAACCACACACATCTATGCCAATACTTGCCATTTGGGAGTGTATTATCGGTTTGGGTTTAATTACCAAAGCATGGCTCAGACTTACCCTGATTTTATTGTATATGCAGATGGCCGGAACATTTCTTCCGCTGATCTTTTTCCCGCACGAAACCTTTTACCATTCTGTACTTGTACCTACACTACTAGGTCAATATATTATAAAAAACTTTGTGCTAATTTCTGGCGGAATTTTAATAGGTGCTACCCTCAAAGGCGGAAAGCTAATAAACAAGCCTATGTTGGAAGAAAAGGCTGCAAAACTTGAAAAACGTTTCGGCAGGATCAGGCGCATCATCAAACTGAAAACAGCTTAAAAGATCAGCCATTTATTTCACATTTTTAAAACAATATAAAGACAAGCTTGTTCTTTACTTATATCTACCGAAAAACAATTTATAAAACAGACTTTGCAAAAGCAAGGTCTGTTTTGTTTTAAGGCAGTTTATTTATTGTTTAAGCTTTCAGCTCCATGATAAAAATATAACCTTGGGCAGAGTTATACTGCACGTTAACGACATAATTTTTACCATTATTTTTAAAAGCATAAACCGCAAAAGGTTCATCATCTGATAAACCGATTGTACGGTGTTTACCATTCCATAAGTTTTCTTTCAGTTTATCCCTCAAGGCCTCGTTCGCGGTTTCATTAGCCGGATAATCGCCTTTGTATAGTTGCTTCGCCCCTATTTTGGTCATATAATCGTTAATATTTTTTTCGAATAAACTTCGGCTGAAATTTTGGCCATCCACATTTTCAAAAACCAGTACGCCAAGTTTTCCTTCTGTAGTATACACATCCTTACCCGTATAGTTTTCCAGTTTTTCATTTTCAAAAACTTCCGATAGGCCATCTTTCTCATCTAAAATTTTAAATTCTTTAGAAGGTTTGAAAAAAGGAAAGTTGCCGATTTCTTTTGCTTCGGGAATGCTTTCCCAATCAACATTTGTAGTGCTAACGCTTCCGCTAGCTTTAGGCTGTTCAACAGTTGTGGTTGAAATGCTGTCATTAGGATTTTCCGCTGTTTTCTTTTCCTTATTATTACAAGAAACCAGGGCCACTCCAAGTACGAGGGCAATTGCTGTTTTTTTCATGGGGTTGATTACGTTTAGGATGATTTTTTTGTTTCCGACCTCTGCTTATTCAAAAATGATGCCCCGATTAACTAATTACTATAATTGATTTTAGCATATTCTTATGACACATTTTCACCAGAAAATTGTTCAGTTTGTATATGCCACAGGGCAACTCAAATTTGATCATCAACATTATTTAATCAAAATGGATTTACAATTAAAGAATAAAACAGCTTTTATAAGTGGCTCTACCGCAGGTATTGGATTCGCAATTGCCGAGAGCTTGTTAAAAGAAGGTGTAAATGTAATCATCAATGGCCGATCGCAAGGCAGCGTAGATGAGGCTGTAAAAGATTTGGAAGGTATGGCAGGGAGTGGAACTGTTTCGGGTATAGCCGCCGATTTTTCAAATGCAGAAGAAGTAAGCAGGCTCATTGCACAACTTCCTGAAATTGACATCCTCATCAATAATGCAGGTATTTTTGAACCCAAAGCTTTTGAAGAAATTACTGATGAAGACTGGTTCAGGTTTTTTGAAGTCAATGTAATGAGCGGCATTCGTTTGTCGCGCGAGCTGTTTCCGAAAATGCTAAAGAAAAACTGGGGCAGGATTATTTTTATTTCGAGCGAATCGGCCGTATTTATCCCCGACGAAATGATCCACTACGGTTTGACTAAAACGGCACAACTTGCAGTTAGCCGCGGTCTGGCCGAACTCACCAAGGGAACGCAAGTAACCGTTAACTCCATTTTACCTGGACCAACCAAATCAAAAGGTGTTGGAGGTTTTATTGAGGATTTAGCAAAAAAAGGAAACATAACTGTTGGAGAAGTAGAAACTGATTTCTTTAAAAATATGCGCCCAACTTCATTATTACAACGCTTTTTGGATGTAAGCGAAATTGCAAATGCAGTAACATTTTATTCAAGTCCTTTAGCTTCTGGAACAAATGGCGCGGCCATCAGGGTAGAAGGAGGATTGGTAAGATCGATATTATAGTGGCATTCTGTATTGTCATTCTGAAAGGAATGAAGAATCATTTAAAACGATCCGTCAATCCCGCGCAGGCGGGAATCTTAATGCAATTTACAAGCCATACTAAAGCATTACGATTCCCAATCGACCCGATAGCTATCGGGTTGGGAATGACGATCTCGCGCAGCCTCCCATTTTACCAAAAAGATCTGTCTTTTATATTGATTTTATGAAATAATTATCCCTCAGGATGACAAACTATTAGAATAGTATGATCGTCATTTCGACTGGAGCACAGCGAAATGGAGAAATCTTTAAACTATGTTAAAAGATTTCTCCACTGCGGTCGAAATGACGATCCGACTATACCTTTATCACAAATAACTGATCTATGGGAATGATAATTCCTTGTAGCCTCCAAAACACAAAAAAAACTTTTATTATATTGATTTTATACAATAAATTATCTCTATGGATGACAATTGCTCGAATTATTTTCCGTGTTTTCAGTGCTTCCGTGGCTAGAAAATAATTGCTATACCTTCGATTGCGCTCTTGTTGATTAATATCTAAGAAAAGTCGTTATTGCGAGGAGGAACGACGAAGCAATCTTAAAACTATCGCTTTAACCCATAGTAGTAAGATTGCTTCGTCGGCTGAAAAAGCCTTCTCGCAATGACGATTTCTCCTTTAAGAAAGTATCACCAAATCAATATCCTTCATTGCCAGGTTTTTCAACAGCCCATTAAAAACTGCGGTACGCAAAATCACCTGAAAAATATTAAGGTGGGGTTTGCCGATGCATATCGTGGTAACTTCTTTTTCAGTAGCGATATCGATAATGGTTTTGGTAATGGCGTTGCTTTTTATTTTGATCACTTCTGCGCCTAATTCGGTAGCTAGTTTAAAATGATTAATCAGGTGGCGCTGTTTATCCAGTTTAATCCGCTCCATGCTTTCGCTATCGCTTTGCACATACAATACCATCCATGGCGAACGGTAATAAGAAGCTAATCTAGCGGTTTTGCGGATCACCACACCCGCGGTTTCTGCATTCGACGAAATACAGGCCAAAAAGCGTTCGGGCCGGAGTTTAATCGATTTGGGAATTTCCGTTTGGATTTTCCGCTCTACCTGATGCACCACTTCTTTAAGGGCCAGCTCACGCAGCTGAAGGATTTTATCCGACTGAAAAAAATTACCCAGTGCCCTTTCGATCTTTGATTGATCGTAAATTTTTCCTTCTTTTAACCGGGTAACCAATTCATCGGCAGTAAGGTCGATGTTTACGATTTCATCGGCAAGCTCCAATATTTTATCAGGGATGCGTTCGGTAACTGCAATGCCGGTAATTTGTTCAATTTCTTCGTTAATGCTTTCTAAATGCTGAATGTTTACTGCTGAGATTACGCTAATGCCCGCCTCGAGCAAATCGAAAACATCCTGCCAGCGTTTGCCGTTCTTACTGCCTTCGGCATTGGTATGCGCAAGTTCGTCTACAATTACAATTTCGGGATGGCGGTTCAAAATCCCGTTAAGATCCATTTCTTCTATTTCTTTACCACGATAGAAGATTTTGCGCCTTGCAACCATGGGTAAACCCGCAACAAGTGCTTCAGTTTCTGCCCTTTTATGGGTTTCTACATAACCAATGCAAACATCTACCCCATTACGCAGCAAAGCATGCGATTCCTGGAGCATCCTGTAAGTTTTACCCACACCCGCACTCATACCAATGTAGATTTTCAGTTTTCCGCGCCTGGATTTCTTTACCAGATCCAAAAAGTGCCTTACCGATTCTTCTTTTTGTTCTTCTTCCATGATATTTACCAGTTAACGCTCATGATACCGTTTTCGATCAGTATAGTAATTGCAATAATCACAACCAGCGTAAATAATACCACTATAAATCTAAAGGAAATCTTATGATAAAGTAGTTTAAAGTATTTTTCTGTGGCATAACTTCTTTTTTTTGCACCAGTTTTATTCCTTTTTAAAGAATTCAATTTTCGCATCAATAATATTCCTAAGAACGCTAAAAACAGGCTGAATATGATTTCTATGTAGGGATGCATTGTTTTATTAAGAAATTGTTACAAAAGTTAATTTCATTTTAAAAATGCCCGTCATTCCCGCGCATGCGGGAATCTTAATGCATCATGCATTAAGATTCCCAATCAACCCGATAGCTATCGGGTTGGGAATGACGAGCCATTTACTTAAAACGATACTGCAATACTTGCCGTTAAACTTGCATTGGCATTAACCGCAGCGCCTTCCCTGGCAAATATTTTGTCTTTACTATCGTAGGCTTTTCCTTCCAACCTTACAACAGCATTAGCGATTGGCGAGTAATCAAGATTTAAAGAGTAACCTTTGGTTTTAAAGCCTTGCGGTGAGCCTGTGGCAATAAAAATTCCGTTTTTATCTTCATAATATTCGAACCTACCCGCAACTGCCCATTTTGGTGCAAATTTGTATTGTGCAATGGCTACCGGAGAAATGACTTCGCTTTTATCGCTACTGCCTTTTTGTTTCTGTTGTGTGCCGTAATCAAAACCAAGGGTCACACCAAATTTATCGGTAAGCTGAAAAATTCCATAAACATTGTGGTAAAACCTGTTTACGCGTACAGAATCGGCACCTTCTGTTCCGAGATAATTGCTGTAGTTTACGGTAATTTTATCTGTTGGTTTCCAGGTTAGCTGAAGTCCACCGGCAGGTTTGTCATTTCCATTCTGGCGGGTAATGCGCTGCCATCCGTTTAGGTACAATGCGGTAGCCGTAAATTTTCCATCTTTAGTACCATAAGTAATTTTCGCACCCGATTCGTAATAAGGTGTATTTTCTGAAGAAATATTTCTGGTAAGTACCCAACAATCTTTCGAAACCGCACTTTCGAAACCGATGTGCGAAGAAAAGATTCCTGCATCAATCCAAAGATTTTCTGTTTTGGATAATTTGACACCAGCATTGGCCTCGAAGATATTTTTCAAAACCCCTGGCTCCGCAGCAAGATTGGCATTGGCATAAGTTCCGGCCATTACTGCTAAATTAGCCCTGATCATTCCGCTATCATAAGCTGCCTTAATAAAACCAAGGTTCAGGTTCACTTCGTTAGCGCGATTGTGGGAATAAATAAAGCCAGGGCGGTTATGGTCAGCAGGTTTGTTAAAATCGTATCCGTAATAAGCTTCAAGGTAACCGCTTACTTTAATTTTTGGTTCTTCCTGTGCTTTAACGAAGAATCCTGTTGTAAGTGTAGCGGCAAATAATAGTAATTTTTTCATTTTATCTGATTGTTTTGTATTGGGCAAAGCTTAAGGCCCTGGCTCGTTTTATACCAGGCCTTAGTGCATTACCGTTGTTATTGTTTTGGGGAATTGTTCATTTAAATTGTTCGTATTGATAGATTGCTCAGTTGTTAGTTAAGACCGCGCATTGCTGTTATTTAAGCTCTCGGCTTAGGCAAGCATGATTTAACCACAGATAAAAGGGATGCACACAGATATAAAATCCGTGTTTATCTGTGTACATCTGTGGTTAAAAATCCTTAACTTAATGACATTGCATTCCAGCGAAGGCGGGAATCTTAATTCACATACATTAGCATTAAGGTTCCTGATCAACCCGATAGCCATCGGGTTGGGAATGACGATCCCTCGCAACTTATCATCGTCGCTATCTGTCTTTTAGTTTTGGCAAACGCATTTTGACAGATTGCCAAGCCACTAATTAAAGTGCATCAAGGGCAAGGTTTAATTTTAACACATTTACTGATGAAGGGCCAAATACACCCATAAATGGTTTAAGCGTATTCATCGCAACCAGTTCTTTTACCTTTTTCACATCGATTTTACGGGCTGCAGCAACCCTCTCGATCTGAATAGCGGCACCTTGCTCAGAAATATTTGGGTCCAGCCCGCTTCCTGACGCAGTAACCATATCGGCAGGGATATCAGATTTTTTGATACCAGGGTTGTATTTCAATAAAGTGTCGATACGGGTCTGTACTTCTTTTAAATAATCTGGGTTTGATGGTCCTTTGTTAGAACCTGCAGAACCTGCTGCATTGTAGGCCACAGCTGATGGTCTTCCCCAGAAATATTGTGGTTTAGTAAACGACTGACCTAATAATGCATAACCTACTGTTTTACCATTTTTGGTGATTTTTTCTCCTCCACCGTTTCCTTTAGACATTTTACCGATAAAGGCAACAGTAACAGGATATATTACGCATAACAGTACCAATAATACCAGTGTTAAGCGGATGGATTGAATGATGTACTTTTTCATCTTTTTATTTTTTTAAATTTTTCATTGCTGTCATGCTGAGGAACGAAGCATCTCTAACTTATTAGGCAGTGCCAGATTTTAGATACTTCCCTATTGCTTACAGATTCTTCGCTGCGCTCAGAATGACATTTTTCTTTATACAAATAACCCGACCAATAAATCGATTATTTTAATCCCTATAAATGGAGCTACCACACCGCCGATACCATATATAAATAGGTTTCTACGTAATAAGGCAGTTGCACCAATAGGTTTGTAGGCTACACCTTTTAAAGCCAATGGGATCAGGATCGGGATAATGATCGCGTTAAAGATCACCGCCGACATAATTGCTGATTCTGGTGAGTGCAGGCCCATAATGTTCAGGCTTTGCAGCGCAGGAATTGATGCGATAAATAATGCCGGAACAATTGCAAAATATTTGGCCACATCATTCGCGATGGAAAAAGTGGTTAATGTACCGCGGGTAATCAATAATTGTTTACCGATTTCTACGATCTCGATCAGTTTGGTCGGGTCGTTATCCAAATCGACCATGTTACCTGCTTCTTTTGCTGCCTGTGTTCCACTATTCATGGCTACACCAACATCCGCCTGTGCTAAGGCAGGGGCATCATTAGTCCCGTCGCCCATCATGGCTACCAGCTTACCAAGTGCTTGCTCATCTTTGATATAGTTCATTTTATCCTCAGGTTTAGCCTCTGCAATAAAATCATCAACACCTGCTTTTTCTGCGATATATTTAGCTGTTAGAGGGTTATCACCGGTAACCATTACTGTTTTCACACCCATTTTGCGGAGACGTTCGAAACGTTCGCTAATACCTGGTTTAATGATATCCTGCAATTCGATCACGCCAAGGGCTTTTTCGTTTTCGGATACTACTAAAGGGGTACCACCATTGGTAGCGATGGTTTTTACATGGTTTTCAATATCTGATGGAAAATTATTTCCGGCTTTTTGTACAATATTCCTGATCGAATCGAAGGCTCCTTTTCTGATTCTTCTTCCATCGGCAGTATCCAATCCACTTGAACGGGTTTCGGCAGTAAACTTGATGAATGTTGATCCCTCTGGGGTTCCGGCAGATTTGAAACCTTGTTCGGCAGCCAGTTCGATGATTGATTTTCCTTCAGGGGTTTCATCAGCCAATGAGCTTAACACACAGGCATCGGTAAAAGCTTTAATATTTACACCGGCTGTTGGATAAAAATTGGTGGCTTTACGGTTACCAATGGTGATGGTTCCGGTTTTATCTAAAAGCAACACATCAATATCACCGGCAGTTTCTACCGCTTTACCCGATTTGGTAATTACGTTGGCTCTTAATGCCCTGTCCATTCCGGCAATACCGATGGCTGATAAAAGTCCGCCGATGGTGGTTGGGATTAAACATACAAACAGGGAGATCAACGCAGCAATGGTGATCGGTGTATTGGCGTAATCAGCGAAAGGTTTCAAGGTTACGCATACAATAATGAATACCAGGGTAAAACTGGCCAAAAGGATGGTTAAAGCAATCTCGTTTGGTGTTTTTTGACGTGATGCACCTTCAACCAGCGCAATCATTTTATCTAAAAAGCTTTCGCCCGGAGCAGTGCTCACCTGAACTTTAATCTCATCAGATAAAACTTTTGTACCGCCTGTTACCGAAGATTTATCACCACCCGATTCACGGATTACCGGAGCAGATTCTCCTGTTATCGCTGATTCGTCAATAGTAGCAATCCCTTCGATAATTTCTCCATCGGTTGGGATGGTATCGCCTGTTTCACAAACGAACACATCGCCTTTTTTTAATTGGTTGGATGAGCGGATTTCGATGGTTCCGTTTGCTAAAAGTACTTTAGCTGGTGTTTCTTCCCTTGTTTTACGTAAACTATCGGCCTGTGCTTTACCTCTCGCCTCTGCAATGGCTTCGGCAAAATTTGCAAACAATACCGTAAGCAACAGTACCAAAAAGATAAAGAAATTATATAATGGTGATCCCTGTCCGCTATGGCTGAAAGAATATACCGTTACGTAAGCCATTACCAGTGTTCCAATCTCAACGGTAAACATTACCGGGTTGCGGACCATCGCCCTTGGATCTAGCTTAATGAAAGATTGTTTTAGTGCGGTCTGCACCAAGGCAGGTTCGAACAATTTATTATTGGGTTTCATTTGTATGTTTATTTAAGCATGGTAAAGTATTCTGCCAATGGACCTAATGCCAATGCAGGGAAATAAGATAATGCGTTCAATACCAGTATTACCGCAAAAGTCATCAGGGCAAAGGTTTTGGTATCTGTTTTAAGTGTACCGGCCGATTCAGGAATGAATTTTTTGGCACCTAATAAACCCGCAATGGCAACCGGACCAATAATCGGTAAGAAACGGCCAAGGAAAATCAAAATACCGGTTGATAAATTCCAGAAGATGTTGTTATCACCCAGTCCTTCAAATCCCGAACCATTATTGGCATTGGATGAAGTCATTTCATAAAGCATCTCAGAGAATCCATGGAAACTTGGGTTATTGAGCCAGTTTTTAGGCTGAACGGCCCAGGCAGCATCGCCATGACTGGTAAAAATATAACTTGCAACAGCTGTGCCGGCAAGGATCAGAAACGGACTTAGCAAAGTGATGATTGCGGCAATTTTAATTTCCCTTGCTTCTACTTTATGTCCAAGAAACTCGGGGTTCTGCCCACCATCAATCCCGAAATAAATACAGCAACAATCAGGTAAATGAAATAGTTCAATAAACCTACACCACAACCGCCATAAAATGAGTTGATCATCATGCCCAGTAACTGCCAGGTACCCGACATTGGCATGGTACTATCGTGCATACTGTTTACAGAACCTGTAGAAATAATTGTAGTTACTGTTGCCCAATAAGCAGAGGCAGCCGGCCCGAAGCGGACTTCTTTTCCTTCCATTGCTCCTGTAGTCTGAGAAATACCCATTTTCGCCAAGGCCGGATTTCCTCCCAGTTCTGAGCTAAGCATCGGGATGAGAAGCATAAACAGACCGATGGTCATTACTCCAAAAATAGTCCAGGCCAATTTTTTCCTGCGGATAAAATAACCGAAAGCAATTACCATGGCAATCGGAATAATTACCTGTGCAATCAGCTCAACCATATCGGTAAAGTAGCTTGGATTTTCAAATGGATGTGCCGAATTGGCGCCAAAATAACCTCCACCGTTTGTACCTAAATGTTTAATGGCAATCATTTGCGCTGCCGGACCTCTTGATACATTTACGGTATCGCCCTGTAGAGAAATGAATTTGTCTTTACCATCGTAACTTGCAGGCGTACCGTTAAAAGTTAATATTAAAGCCACTATAACTGATAAAGGCAATAATAAACGGGTGATCGCTTTAACAAAGAATTCCCAGAAATTACCCAGTTGAGTGGTTGTTTTATCTCTAAAAGCTTTGAAAAATACCACCGCTGCCGCAATACCTGTGGCCGCACTAACAAACTGTAGAAACATCAGTACATATTGCTGAGTGAGGTAGCTTACGCCGCTCTCGCCCGAATAATGCTGAAGGTTACAGTTGGCAACAAAGCTGATGATGGTGTTAAAGGCCAGGTCAGGTGTCATCCCCGGATTTCCGTCCGGATTGAATGGAAGTTTATCCTGAAAAATAAGAACAAAAAAACCGTAGAACAACCATAATATATTAATGGTAAGCAGTGCTTTCATCTGCTGCTTCCAGTTCATTTGTTCTTTTACATTAATTCCGGAAAGCTTATATATGCCAGTTTCCAATGGCTTTAAAAAATCTGTCCAGACTTTTTCTCCTGCAAAAACCTTAGCCAGGTATTTACCCAATGGTATTGCGATAACCAGGGTAAGCAGGAAGGTGGCGATAATGCCTGTTAATTCAGTGTTCATTTTTTGATTTGTTAATTGCTCTCCATTAAGGAGAAAAGATTAAAATTTTTCGGGTTTGATCAGCACGTAAATCATATAGATAAATACGGCGATGGCGATAATGAATAATGCGATCATAATGTTAGATTTTTTCGAACCAGTCGATTGATTTGTAAGTAGCCCAGCAGAGCAGGACGAGAATTAAAAAAAGTAGTATTGTCATGATTCTAATGATTTTGAATGCCATTAGCCAACTCTTATACCATAAAAAATAAAAATCAATTAATTAATTGATTTACAAATACTTACAAACAAAAATGCTTTTATAATTAAATTCAGGCATAAAAAAACCCTTCCATTTTGGAAAGGTTTTTTTCATAGTGGGAATTTCCGGTAGTTTATGTTTATTCTTCGTGATGTCCTTATGAACTTGTTTCAGCATCTTATCGCACAGGTTCTTTAGACAAGCTACCATTGACGTTATTTTGTAATTCCTTATTAATGAACAATTTGAGCAACTAGGCATTTCCGTCCAGCTAGGTGATATTATCTTATCTGGTCTTAGCGTCTCGCTAAAACCCACCAATTAATTCCGTGTTTCTAATTTTTTGTCATTCTGAACGCAGTGAATCTTGTTTTGCATGAACAATGGCTTAAATGAACCTACCGCTTTGAACGTAGCGTGATTTGGGCTCTTTTTTTCATCGGTTAGGGATTATTCATGCTGTGTTTAAGATTTAAAAGGCATTGAAGCTTGCTACGCAGGTCTTCACTGCGTTCAGAATGACAGATGGTGTTGAATGAAACTTACTTACCTTGCTCCAACTCCAACGATTCTAATAAACTGATGTAAATATCAATCCCTTCTTCAATCTCCTCAATACCGATAAACTCATCAGCAGTATGTGATCGTGCAGAATTGCCTGGTCCCATTTTAACCGATGGCATATCCAGCCAGCCCTGATCTGAACTTGTTGGCGAAAAGTAGGTTTGTCTGCCCAAACTAAGTCCGGCAACTACCAAAGGGTGAAGAATATCGATATAAGATGGTTTTAAAACATTGGGGCGAATTGTAAAATCACTTGAAGTGTGGTTAATGATGGTGTTTACGATTTCCCTTTCAGTATAATTATGGTCGAAACGGATATCGACCGTAAAACTGCATTCTCCTGGTACAATATTGTGCTGAATTCCTCCCTTAATTTCGGTTACCGTCATTTTTACGGGCTGTGGCTGATCATCCATAATCGGGAATAAATAAGATTTAAACCATTCAATATCTTTTAAGGCATGATAAATGGCATTATCTCCCTCTTCCCTCGCCGCATGGCCGGACCGGCCTTTGGCAATGCAGTCAATCACCATCGATCCTTTTTCGGCAATGGCCATTTGCATACAGGTAGGTTCTCCAACAATGGCAAAGGCAATTTCTTTAATATCACCCAATATATCGCGTATTCCCAGTTCGCCTGAGGTTTCTTCTTCGGCTGTAGCAGCTAAACAAAGGTTGAAACAGAGATCTTTCCGCTCAAAGAAGTATAAAAAAGTGGCTATTAATGATACCAGGGGCCCTCCTGCATCGTTACTGCCCAAGCCATATAATTTTTCGTTTTCAATTGTTGGCCTAAAAGGATCGCGGGTATATTGTCCGTTGGGTCTCACCGTATCGTGATGGGAGTTTAAGAGGATGGTTGGTTTTGATGCATCCATATATTTATTATAACACCATACATTGTTGTGTTTCCTAAAGGTATTGATGCCGTGCTGGTTTAAGAAAGATTCGATATCATCGGCAGTGAATGTTTCCTCGCCGCTGAATGAAGGAATAGAGATTAATGAAGAAAGGAGTTCTAGCGATTCCTGATAAAGATGGTTAAGATCAGGACCTTCGGTAAGGTGTATTTTACTAATGGTATTCATGATGATGTGGTTAGGTGATTAAGAATGGGCAACTTCCTGGTAAATTTCTGTTTTTTGGTAAACTACAGGTTGCGCTTCTATAAAATATTCAGGATCGAAAAGCATGGCGGTACACAAACAGTTGCATTTTTTTTTGCGCTCCAGGATATCATAATTCACGCAGCTTTTACATCCTTCCCAAAAATGTTCATCGTGTGTGATCTCCGCAAAACTAACCGGAAGAAAACCAAGTTTGGCATTCATCCGCATAATGGCCGGACCAGAGGTAATGCTAAAGATTTTTGAATTGGGGTATAACCTTCTCGACATTTTGAAAATCCTGTCTTTTATTGATCTGGCCACGCCCGAGTTCCTGAATTTTGGGGCTACAATTAATCCTGAGTTGGAAACGAAGCGCCCCCCTCCCAGGTTTCGAGGTAAGAGAACCCTACCCACTCACCGGTATTGGTTAAGGCGATAACTGCCTTACCCGCTGTCATTTTTTCAATTACTGATGCTGCCGTTCTTTTGGCAATCCCTGAGCCACGTGCAATGGCCGATTGTTCTGTTTCTGTTATAATTTCTTCTGCGTAAGGTGCATCGTTATGATTGGCGATACGTACAAAAATGATCTGGTTATCCATGATGATTAAAATTTCATGCCGCGCCTATTACAAATCCAATACCGTAAATCGTCTTATGACCACAATCGTGGTTTAAACAAAGTATTAGCCTTTATTTTTATTCAAAACTTATGTCTCGCCATCCATACCCTACCAAAATGAAAGGCTAAATTCCATTTTGGTAAAGCATAAGGTAGTTTTGTTAACAATAAAGAGAAAACCTTCTAATATAATTTAACGTATGTGCGTTTACACCTAACAGGAATATCCTGATTGCACTAATACGATTAACACAGATATGTTAATTATTTAATTTTTTTTGTACATTATATATCTCGTAGATCCCTTTTTTTGAACTAAACTTTATGGTATGATGCCAAATATCAACAGCAGCTCCTTTGTTAAGCCACTTATCGAATATATGGAGCAATATCACCCCATTTCGCCGCTTCTTGCTACACATTATGCTACGCAGTGTACACGGTTAACCGTCAAAAAAAATAAACACATTGTTTCCCCGGTTGATAGTAATGCCGCCTTATATTTCGTAGTTAGCGGTATTGTTCGGGGTTTTATAAAAGATAGTAATAAAGATATCACCACCTGGTTCTGCTTTGGAAACAATATCGTTGGCGCTATCCGTCATCCCGACCTCCAACCCTACCATTCTGTAGAATATTTGCAGGCACTCGAAGATTGCGAACTCATCCGCATCCCCTACACGATGATTGAGTACGCTTATTCTAATTTTGAAGAAGCCAATGTTGTTGGCCGAAAACTTTTAGCCCTGCACTATTACGCTGCATCTGAAAGATCGATCCTGGCCCGGATACCCAATGCCCTGCGCAGGTACCGGAAACTGGAAGAAAGCAAAAAAATTGATATGAACAGGATACCATTACGTTATCTGGCCAGCTATTTGGGGATGAGGTTTGAAACTTTAAGCAGGATCAGAAGTAAAGAACTGAATAAAGCTGCCCAGGAGCCAGTTGGGGCGTAGATAACTTAAACCAATTAACAAACCCTAATTTGCCTAAAAAACGGCACATCCTTTTGGATGTACCGCCATTACCTGAACCAATAAACCAAGTGGTTTAGGTTTAGAAATTTGTATTTACAATTAATTGGCTCCGGCCTGAATCAACAAAATCCAACGGGATAATACCGAATTTACCATGTGTGTTATTGGTAAAAAAAGTAGTGATTTTTGGATTGACAGAATTTGAAACCGTAGTGATGCTCGGAATACTGAATATACCTGCTTTATATCCGCTTGCGTAATTAAGGTAAAGTTTATTCGAAGTATCATTTTTTGCTTCGTTTAATAAGGTTTCTATTCTTGTCCATTTTGTATTTACATCATTAACGTTGTAAAAATCCTGAACCCTTAAATTGGCAGCAGCATTATTGATATCGAAGGTGGTATTATCAGCCCATGCAGTCGCATCAATCCCTTTTGGCGAAGATGCTCCGAACCTTCTCAACAGTCTTATTTTTCCGCGGATACTACCCAGGGTTGGAACGTTATTTCCCAAATCCCATTTACCTGGATTTTGCTGTACATAAGAGTCGAATGTTTGCTCAAACGAACGGGTATTGTTTGATGGTGTATGTTCTTCTTTAACGCTCATAATAATAGCTTCAGATGGGTGACTGTTCAAAAAATTGATACAGGCATTCAGTACGTCATTAAAATTAAGGTTTTGATAAATAGCTCCATGATGGATGGCAAAAGCATTGTCTATGTGCCTGCAGCGGATATCCAGGTAACGTACACCTGCATTTAACTGATCGGCGATACTCAGGTTCTGACATTTAGCCGTACCTGAAACAGGTTCGATTGTAGCGCCTGAATCGTGAGTACCCGGGATAGAAATTGTAGCAATGCTGTTTTGATCGGCAAGTACGCTCATCCAGTTATTAAGCGAAAAACTTGATAAAGCCGCATTTGGATTTACATTTTCTTTAAGTTTTGGTCCGGAAAATTTTTCAGTCTCTTGTTGTTCTTTTTTACAGGCGCTAAAGGTAAGCACCAGGGCCACGAAAAGTGGCAGTTGTAGTTTCTTCATAGTTTTTTTAAGGAAGATTGATGATTTATTTGGTTCAGTGTCTTAAAGTTAGTAAAAGGTTTTACTAAATCGATATACTTAACAATTTTATAATGATTGTTTAATTTGATAGGTAAATTAAGCAGCAGAGTGAGTGTATTAACATTGAAACCAACTCTTTCTTATGGCTAGCCACCTGAACAGCTAAGGACTTTTTGTTATGATTTGGAAAATTCAGGCGTCTAAGGTGGTTAATGAAAATTAATAAGAATCGACGAACAAACCATTTTCAATACCTAAGACACCTGAGTACATTTAAGAAAATATTGGTAGTTTGGAACAACCCGAATAACTTATAGTAATTTAATAGTGCATTTATATACACCTTAAACTTATATGTTTCTTCAATGCCTTATATGGTCAGAATGAACAAAAAAAGCCACAGTGTGATACACCATGGCTTGATATTAATCAACTAACATTATAAATACTAACCAAATATTTACGATTCATAATATGGGCAACCTTATTAATTTCCGATTAAATCGAGGCTAAATGGAAAAAAGTTAAAATCAAATGCAAGGGCATAAAGCCCCTGCATTGATCGCGTTTGTTGTCCCTAGACTTCGCTATCAGATATCCCTAATACCTTATTGCACTACAATAATAGTTGATAACGCAGAAAAATAATCATTACCACTTATCCAAAGCCTATCCAAAACTTTGAACGGGTAAAAAACTCATAATCAAGATTATAAACCATTAAGCTTTATGCCCTTTTTAGTAATAGGTAAAGGTTACTGTTGACTGGCAATCTTTATTTGCAATAGCCCTCACCCAGTGGGCACTAAAACCATCGGGGAATGTATAATTTATAGTTTCTCCTGCTTTGATAGAAAATGTTTTGTAGGGATGAAAACCACACAGATCAAAGTCAACCTCCAGGGTGATATCTACATCTTTATCAGCCATTAGGCTCACCTTTTTCTGATCGTAACCCGTCATTAAGTAAGGTAAGGAAGGATTATTCGACTTTACTGCTGTATTTTTCCATACAGCACCTTCGCCAACAGGTTTACCCATTTTCCACAGGTCATCAATACCGCCATACCACAACCCATTGGTCTGGTTACCGAAATAATGTCCATCTGGTTTTGCATCCTGTTTAGTACCGCTCATCACCAATAATCCACGCCAGGTACAAAAATCCACTATTTTTTTATTGTGGGTGGTAACAGGACGGATCGCACTAAATCCAGATTCGCGGCCAACTTCGTAAAAAGTACCCTTAATGTTCATCATAAAACGTTCCGATTCTACCTCTCTTTTATCGCGGTATGGAAAAAGTTCGTATTGGGATGATCCTTTTGGTAAACGGAAAGTACCGGTTTTATCTTTTATAATAACAGAAGCATCATCAACGGTATAGTTTTTAGTTAATGTTAAAAGTTTTTCCATTTGTGCTGTGCTATCAGGCGTATTACTTAAAAAGGATAGTTTTTCATCAACTTCCTGGTATTGTTTTTTACCGCTGGAAATATTTAATACCTGAAGATTTTTATTGTATCCGGAAGGACGGATCAAGTTGTCGTTCACTTTCATTTTCTCATCAATCCCGGCCAGTGTATTAAACATTGAATCCTGACTGTCATGCATTTTTCCGGTAAAATGAAAAAATGCGGAAGCTGTACAGTTCTTATCTGTTGTGATCCTTACCCAGGTTCCCTTAAAATCAGCCGGAAACACAAAATACTGATAAGTATTGGCCGCAACAGTTATTGTTTTATAATTTTCCCATTTATTATTCCCGGTTTTATCTATCTGAATGGTAAACCGAACCGGCTCTGCCGATTTCTGATCAAAATGCAAAACCTTTTTTTCAAAACCATTGACTAAAAATGCATCAGAAGGGACATTGGCTTTGACTTCATCGTTATCCCAAACACCACCCCACCCTGTCGCACCGCCCCAGGTCTTTAAATCGTTCCATTGCCCGAACCATAGGTTTGATTGTGCCCTACCGGCCATAGGATTTTCTAAAACGGTGGTTTCATCGGTTGAGATTACAATCTGGTTATTCCAGCTGCAAAAATCGGGGATATAGCGTAAATGGCTATTTACCGGAGTAATACCACTGCTATTATTCCTTGAAAAAGTTTTTGGAAAATCGTACATCATTCCATGCATATCCATTAACATTTTACCGTTGCCAACCTCACGGATACGTGGCCATTCGGTATACCAACCCCCACGATGATCATAAGTATGGGCCGCTTTGGGTAAACGGTAGGTATACCATTTGCCACCATCCAACAGTTTCAATATCACCGAACGTTTATCCCAGCCGATACTCCAAAGCGGGCTTTTATCATTTGGCGAACCATAAATACCACCTGGTCCGGTTACATCGGTAAACTGGCGGCGTTCAATAATTTTCCAGGTTTTCCCATCCCAGCTGGCCAAAACACCCTTTTCTTCTTCATTTTTGGGTAAATCACCTGCTTCGAGCATGTCTTTTGTAAGTTTAAAAACAGCTTCTTCTCCATTATTAGCTACTACCAGCTGTTTTTGTGCAGTATAAGCACCTTTACCATGCCAACCAGGCACAGGTTTATTAAATAGTTTTTTTACGGCAAGCGTGTGCACATTAACTTCGTAAAGCATCCCCTCCATGTCGTAAAAATAGACCATGTTTGCCGGATCGGTAAGGTGGCGCGTAGTTGAGGTCATCCTACCAGGCATTACCGAAAAGGGGATCACCCTGATATTAGCTTTATTATCTATAAAATAGTTGCTGGTAATTAACTGATTGGATTCTTTATGGATCATCCGGTTTGCAGGTGTGCCCCCAATGCTTTCAGGATGTATGGTAACATTAAGGTTGTTATCAATACTATATAACTTATCAGAGCTCCCTTTAGGCATGTGCGGCGAATAAGTAACCATCCAAAGCTTGCCTGCCCAGGGTGTAATGGCACCAATACCGTTTTCGCCACCATCACCATAACTTTTTGCAACACCTTGTTTTAACCAGTTTTGTTTGTCCCAGCTTTCGTTAAATGTGGCTAAATGCGGATAAACACCGCTTACCTGCAGGGGTTTTGTTTGGGCAAAGGTTAATTGAGCGGTAAAAATGGCAGCGCTCATTAAGGCACCAAATTTTAATATAAGGTTTGTTTTCATGTGTATATTTTAAACAGCCGGAAGTATTCTTCCAACTGCTGCATCTAATAATTCGGGTTTTGTGTCAATTTTGGATTTAATCTTACTTCGACGGCAGGTATTGGCCACAAATACTGTTTGTTTTTATCAAAACTTCGGGTAAATAAAATTTTTACATCACCTCCAAAGCCTGAATAATCGGCAATCCCATCATCATCAATTGGTGTTACTCCAGGGAAAGGCCATTTGGCCCTGTTCTGATTAGCAGGATCTGGTAAGCCTATTACGGGCTTAGTAAGCGCTTTTTCGGCAAGCTTCCACCTGATGAGGTCCATATAACGTAAGCCTTCAAATGTGAATTCTATTCTTCTTTCCCTCCTTACTATTTTTTTAAGTTCGGTTAAATCAAACGTGGTAACTGCGGGATAGGATCCCGTTTGGGTTACCGGAACACCATAAGCCCTTGCCCTTACCTTGTTTAGGGCATCTAAAACAGTTGCGTCTGCCTGTCCTAATTCTACTTTAGCTTCGGCATAGGTGATCAAAACTTCTGCAAAACGGATAATAATGGCATCATTATCCTCATTGTGGGTATCCGACCAGCTCTGCTCTACGCCTTTGCGCCAAATAAAACCCGTAAATGTGGCAAAAGGTGCAACTGCGCGGGTATCATTATTGGTTACTTTCCGCCCCAACTTATTGCTCCAAACCTGTGTTGAATCTGGATGTGGATTAAAATTATACCCCAGCCAGTAAGTATTAAAAGGTACCACTGTGGCAGCCAAACGTGGATCGCGGTTATCAAATGGTTTTAATGGATTGTACAAGGGAGATTCGTCGATGGGTTTACCATCAGTACATTCGTAAGCATCAACCAGCTCACGGGTTGGCATGGTAGCCGCAAAGCCACCTGCATTACGGGTTAAAATATCGTCAGGTACACTCGATACTTTTTGGGTCTGATCGCGCGGAATGCTTAAAATAATTTCGGCACTCTGCTCCCCGGCGCGCTGGAACAATGCGGAATATGAATTATTTAAACTATAAGCCCCGGCGCCGGTTAATTCCATTACCGCTAAGGAAGCTGCTCTTGCCGTTTCCCAATCGCCCATGTACAAGGCTGTTCTCGCTTTTAAAGCCAGGGCAGCACCTTTGCTTAACCTTTTTACTGCTGCGCCATAACTTTGTGGCAGATTTTGAGCGGCGAAATCATATTCAGTTTTTAAAAAACTATAAATATCAGCCTTGGTAGTTTTGCTAACATTGCTTGCCTCTTCGATGGTCTGCGTTTTTAAAATCAGCGGCACATCTCCAAAATGGGTAATCAATTTGGTATATTGATAAGCCCTGATTAAACGCATTTCCGCTTCAAGCCTCATCAGAACGGCTATCGGTGTATTGGAAGCGGCCCGGTCTTTACTTTCTAAAAAGGTATTGGCGCGGGCAATTGCCTTATAACAGTTTTGATAAAAGGTTTGCACATTACCATCTGTTGAGGATAAACTTCCGGCAATTACCGGATTACCGCCGGAGCCCCCACGGTAAAAACAATTGTCCGAAAAGAATTCCTCCCAGGCACCTGTACTTTCCTTTACCGGCGTCCAAAAATCCAAACGGTATAAATCGTTTACAGCGAGCTCCAGTTCGTTCTGGTTTGAATAAAAACTATCAGAACCTGGACTTGATAATGGGTTTAAATCGAGCTTTTTACAAGAAAATCCGCAGAAAGCCATGATAGATATGATGATGAATAACTTTTTCATTTTATAATATTTTGAACCGTTAAAATTTAACTGCAACTCCGCCCAAGAAGGTGGTAACAATCGGATAACTGGCATTTCCAGATTCGGGATCGGCATATTTTGGGAATTTACTGCTGGTGAGGAAATCATTTGCGGCAACATAAATCCTGATAGACTGCAGGCCGATTTTTTTTAATAATGCCTGTTTATTAAAAGTATAACCCAGCGTGGCATTCTTTAACCTGAAATATGATCCATCTATCAGCCAGAAATCGGAACTGGCATAATTGTTTGTACTGCTCGTGTTGGATAACCTTGGATACTGTGCTGCAAGATTTTGTTCTGCACTATTGCTTTTACTCCAGAAATTGCCATCAAGCAGGGTTGGAAAATTACCGAACTGCTCCTGAAAAGGCCTTACTACATCATTATTCAACCTGCTTAATCTTTTACCTACACCTTGAAAAGCCATACTAAAATCGAATCCTTTATAACCTACATTAATATTACCACCATATTGGTACCGTGGCAAAGAGCCACCAAGCAAAACACGGTCATTGGCATTTATGATCCCATTATTATCAAGGTCAACATAGCCGATATCGCCAACGGTAATGGCAGAACTGGTTCTTGCAGCCCCGTTTGCAGTAGCTACATTTTGGTAAATCCCCGTTGATAAATAACCATACCATTCGTTAAACTGGCTGCCTTCCATATTTACCTGCTGACTGTTAATTTCCTGGCGGGTACCGTTCATATTTTTGATCTTGCTTTTGGCATCGGCAATGTTAAAGCCTGCGCTATAAGTAAAATCGCCAATCTTATCTTTCCAGTTTAAACCAAGTTCCCATCCATATACATCTAAAATTCCGGCATTTTGAGTCGGCCTGTCGTAACCTAGGTTATAGGGGATATCCAAAGAAAGCAATATATCTTTGGTGCTCTTTTTATAATAATCGGCAGTAACACTTAAACGGTTGTTTAAAAAAGCAGCATCGATACCGATATCAGATGATTTGGTGGTTTCCCATCTGATATCCCTGATGGCATAAATGGTTTGGGCAGCAGTTGTTAAGGGTACCAATACGCCGTTCTGATAAAACAGTGCGGTATTGGAAAGATCGATCGATGCCTGAGAAGGATAATAATTTTGCGCATTATTTTGATACGGGTTAGTAATGCGCTGATTACCCACACCGCCATACGAAGCCCTTAATTTTAGAAAGCTTACCCACTTTACATTTTTCATAAAGTTTTCTTCCGAAATGCTCCATCCGGCCGAAAAAGAAGGATAAGACGCGCCACGGAATCCAGGAGCAAAACGTGAGGATTGATCATACCTTAAATTGGCCTGAATATAATATTTACCCATAAAATCGTAGGTTAACCTGCCGAAAAACGATTGAAGGCTCTCCTGCCCCGCATCACTTGAATTATCTCTCAAAAGCTGCGAGCCCACACTTAAATAAGGATAATCGGTTAATGCAAAGCCATCCCTACCCGCACCCAATGTTTCATAGTTAAAGTAAATGCTCTCAAAACCTGCCAAAGCACTAAAATTGTGCTTATTGTTAAAGCTTTTAGTATAATTGGCTAAAAACTGACTGTTTAACTGGTAAGTTTCGTTCCGTGATTCCCTTAAAGTGGTTAACGCAGTATTGGTAGCAGCGCTTGGTGTACCATCAGCATTGGTGTATGCAATTTTTTTCGAAAAGGCCTTACTCTTGTCAAAATCGAATGTAGGTGCCACCTGGGCTGTTAAGGTTAAATCCCTAATGGGTTTAAAATTTAAAGCCAACCGGCCTTGTAACTGATTTGAAGCCCCTGTTGTGGTTCCACCTTCGTTTAACTGCGCCAATGGGTTTCGTCCGTCCTTTGCAATAGCATAGGCCCCATTGGTATAAGTAGCAGCATAAATGGGCGGCATTACCCTGGCTTCGTAAATCGGGCTCTGTCCACTAAATGGATTGTTTACCGGCGAAAGATTATTTAAACGCCTGAATGATAAATCGACATTAGCATTGAATTTATCACTTAGCTTAATATCGTTGTTTACCCTAAACTGGTAACGTTCGTAATTGTAGTTATTGTAAAAAGCGCCAATATCCTGGTAGCCAAAAGAAGCTTTGGTTTTTAACTTTTCGGTACCGGACGTAAAACTCAGGTTATGCTCCTGCCTTGGGGCATAATCTCTGGTTAAAATAAGGCTTTGCCAATCGGTATTTCCAAAAGGGAACAGATCTGGCGTTGCGGCCCTGCGTGCATCAAAGTTTACAATGTAATCATTCGCATAAGGTCCGGTTGCTGCACCGTCATTAGTGGCCTGCTCATTAAAATACCGCATGTAGGTAGGCGAGTTTACATAAGTTGGTAAGGCTGTAGGTTTTTGCAGGGCGTACTCAAAATTGTAATCGAGGTTTGAAGCTCCATTCTTGCCACGCTTGGTGGTAATCAAAATTACACCTGCTGCACCTCTTGATCCGTAAATGGACGCAGAAGAAGCATCTTTTAACACACTAAACGATTCTACATCATTAGGGTTCACCAGATCCATACTACTTACGGGTATTCCATCAACCACTACCAAAGGTGCATTCGAGTTTAAGGTGGTTACGCCCCTGATCTGTACTGTTGCCCCGGCACCCGGTGCCGCACTACTCCGCGTAACCGACACTCCCGGAATGGCGCCCTGTAACGACTCCGAAATCTGAGCAGTCTGCCTCCCGGTAATGTCTTCGGCACTGATCGTAGAAATTGCCCCCGTTAAATCTTTCTTTTTCTGGGTTCCATACCCAACCACCACCACATCGTTAAGGTTTTTTGTATTGGCAGCCAGACTGATGGTCAGGCTTGTTCCGGTTATCGAAACCATTTGTTCCTGATAGCCGATATAGGTAACCAAAAGTTTGTCAGAACCAGTTGGAACATTTAAATTGAATAGTCCATTTACATCTGTTGTGGTACCTATTTTAGTGCCGGGAATAGTAATGGTAACACCGATAAGACTTTCTTTGGTACCTGCGTCAATCACCTTCCCGGTAACCGATTTGGTTTGTGCTTTTAGTGCATAACAACTGCACAAAAAGAACACCATTAAGAGTAGTTTTTTTTTCATTAAAATTTGGTTAGTTTTATAAAAAATAGTTTGTTTTGCAGCGAAAGAACTTTTTTTTTTCATTTGCTATGATAAACTTAGGCAATGATCCACGTCCCAAAACGATAACCATTTATACAAATGTTTACCAATATTATTGACAAGCCAACAAACTAATAATCAACCACTTAAACTAAATGAATAATGAGTTTGTACAGCCCGAAAATTCTGTTTTTTTTAAACAGCTGGATATTTGTTGTAAAAAAGTAGCACACCAGGTCGGCGAAAAAAGCATTTCGGAATGGAAGAATAGCGATTACATCAAACTCAGCGGTTTACTGCACCGTAAAACAAAGGTTCATTTAAGCGAAAATACACTAAAGCGCATTTTCGGAAAGCTTAAAAAACCTACACGTTATTACCCCCAAAAAGCAACGAGAGATGCCCTTGCTCAATTTATAGGTTTTAGGGATTGGTATGAATTTGAACTCTTGCATGCGGTAACCGAAAAGGAGAGCGATATAAGCCAGGCTCCTCCGCCAATACCTGCAAAACCCAGGCGTAATTATGCCTTATACTTCATGCTTGCTTTTTTTATTGTAGCTGTACCTGCCAGTATTTACTACTTTTTTGGAAATAATGAAGTTCGCAACGTGCAACTCCGCTGTTTAAATCCCGAGGGAAAGAGTCCACATTCCGCTATTTTTAAGCTGGATATTAATGGAAAACTGTCTGATGAACTGAGCAATTTTACGATAGATTTTGCAGATAGCAGGTTAAAGCAATCGAATTTTAGCGACAGTACGGCGAATCATTATTACGAAACGCCGGGAAGGTATTTCCCGATATTGTACCATAAAAATACCATCATAGATACGGCTTATGTGTACCTGCAGAGCAAAGGCTGGGATATCATTGCAACCATGCAAAATGATTCGACGAGGGTATATCCAATATTAAAAAAGATTTCTACAGCGCATGATTATCATGTAACCAGCAGAGATGTGCTGGATGCCGGCGTTGATACCAGTAAAACATTTTTTGTGTCGTTTGCCAATGTACGGCCAACACAGATCAGCGCTGATAATTTTGAGTTCGATGCGGATATTACTACTTCTGCTGAAAGACCCGGTGTACGTTGCTCTCAGGTAGATCTGGTTTTTTATGGAGAAAACGATAAACATTTCCTCAGCATCATTAAGCCTGAGTGTACGGTTTGGGGTTCATACAAATTTTCGGAAGTCAACAAAAAAGGTGAAAAGGATGATTTAAGAGAGTTTGGACATGACCTCACCAATGGCGGCCGGATTAAATTAAAAATAGAAAACCAACAGGTAATCCTGTTTATAGATGGCAGGGAAATCTTTAAAACCAAATACCATAAACCTATTGGAAAGCTAATGGGCTTTAAGATTGTTTTTGCAGGGATAGGCTCTTTCAAAAATTTCAGCCTTTCTGATCTAAAAACCGGCGAAAAATTTTAAGCGTACCTTGCTAAAACTTCTCTCACCACTTCAAAAAAACAAGGTCCAAAAAGAATAGATCATTAAGCAAGCTGTTAAAATAGTTATATTAGCGGCACTAATCATAATGAACAATTCTAAGAACGCTGGTTTGAACAAAGTATTCTCATTTCTTTTAAAAAAGCAATGTGTTATCGTCATTTATCTCCTATTGGCTATTATTGCCGGTTTCAAACAATATCACCATCATTCGTACAACAATTACCTGATCTTTAAATATGTATACTGGCATACTACAGATCTGCAAAATTTATATAATAATTATGCTGAATATCGGGATAGCAACCATTACGGACCGGTATTTTCGGTTTTTATTGCACCTTTTGCCCTTTTACCCGATGGTTTAGGCTGTATTTTATGGAATATTGCAAATGTATGCATACTGCTCTGGGGTATTTATAGTTTACCTATATCGCTTAAAAAACGTACTATTATTGCCTGGATCTGCGCACACGAAGCGTTAACCGCTTTATTTAGTTTCCAGTTCAATATTGCCTTAACCGGTATTATTTTGCTCAGTTTCTCTTACCTGGTCAAAAAAAAGGAGGTGCAATCGGCATTTTTTATTGCATTTGGTACCTTGGTAAAACTTTATGGCATAGTAGGACTTGCTTTTTTCTTCTTTACAAAAAATAAACTTAAATTTATTTTAGGCTGTTTTATTGCCTTTGCTTTGTTATTTGCCTTGCCTATGGCGATTTCGTCGCCAGCATTTGTAATTCAGTCTTACAGCGATTGGTACCACTCTTTGGCACATAAAAATGACCTGAATGCCTCATTAACTTCTTTTCAGGATATTTCTTTAATGGGAATGGTTAGAAGGGCAACAGGAAATATCAATATTCCGAATATGCCGTTTTTGCTGGGTGGATTAATCTTATTCGGATTGCCTTATACCCGCATTAACCAATACAAACATTTAGGTTTTAGGTTAATGTTACTGGCATCAACATTGATTTTTACGGTAATTTTCAGCAGTGGATCAGAATCGCCAACTTATATTATTGCATTTGCAGGTGTGGCCATCTGGTTTATGGTACAACAAAACCCCAAGAACGGTTGGATAATCGCATTGTTTATCTTTGCATTTATACTCACCAGCCTATCGCCAACCGATATTTTCCCCAAGGCTGTTAAAGAATTTATTCGTCTATATTCGTTTAAAGCCCTACCTTGCGTAATCATTTGGCTTACCATAATATATCAAATGATGAAAGAAGATTTTAAGTCTTATCTGATTGCCGATTAATGAATAAGTTAGTTTCTATAGTAATCCCTGCCTACAATGAAGCCGATAATATTTTCGTAATTGCCGAAAGTATTAAAAATGTTTTTTCGGTGATTGATTACCGTTATGAAATTATCCTGGTTGATGATGGCAGTGCTGATCACACCCTCGAAAAAATAAAGGATTATGCAGCAACGGCTGATAATATCTTCTTTCTCGAATTTTCTAAAAATTTCGGGCATCAACTGGCGGTAAAAGCTGGTATGGATCATGCTTTTGGCGATTGTGTAATTTCTATGGACTGTGATATGCAGCATCCGCCTGAGCTGATCCCTGAAATGCTGCAGAAATGGCAGGATGGATTTGAAGTGGTTTATACCATAAGGGAAGAAGATAAAAATCTGTCAAAAGGCAAAAGAAGCTCATCAAACCTGTTTTACAAAACCTTAAACTGGTTATCTGATATCGATTTAGAGCCGGGAGCAGCCGATTTCAGGTTATTAGATCAAAAAGTGGTAAGTGTTTTCAGGAATTTCCACGAAAACGAACCTTTTCTACGCGGTTTGGTAAAATGGCTCGGGTTTAAACAGTTCGCCATCAGGTACAATCCGGCTGCACGTTTTTCGGGACAAAGTAAATACACCCTTAAAAAAATGTTCAGGTTAGCCTTACACGGTGTTACCTCTTTTAGTATTAAACCACTATATACTGCGGTATACCTGGGTTTCATTCTTTCTTTTGCCTCTGTACTTTACATACCCTACATTATTTATGCTTTTGTAAATCATGTAGAGGTTTCTGGCTGGGCATCGGTAATTATGACCATTGTCTTTTTTGGAGGGCTACAGCTTATTATTTTGGGCATTATAGGCATTTATGTAGGCAAAATGTTCATGCAGTCTAAAAACCGCCCTAATTACATTATCCGTTCAACTAATATTCAGCAAAAATAAATGGTGTTGTTAAGTTTTGATATTGAAGAATTTGATATGCCATTTGAGTATGGAAAAGATATTTCTTTTGAAGATCAGATTTCCATTTCCAGAGCAGGTACCATTGCCATTTTGGATATTTTAGATAAATACAACGTAAAAGCAACGTTTTTTTGTACGGTAACTTTTGCCGAAAACATTCCCGATCTCATTAAGCGGATTACTGAAACAGGGCATGAACTGGCTTCGCACGGGTATTATCATTCAGATTTTAAACCCGAACATTTACTTCAATCAAAACTCAAACTCGAAGAACTTTCTGGTAAAGAAATTACAGGTTACCGTATGGCGAGGATGATGCCTGTTGATGAAAAAGAAATAGAAAAGGCAGGATATACTTATAATACCTCTATAAACCCAACCTATTTACCAGGTCGTTACAATAATTTTAACATCTCGAGAACACATTTTGTTAAAGATAATGTATTGCAGATTCCGGCATCAGTAAGTCCGTTAATACGTTTCCCTTTATTTTGGTTGTCATTTCATAACTTACCACTCAGCATTTACAAAACACTGGCCAGCTGGACTTATAAAAAGGATAAATACCTGAATATTTATTTCCACCCCTGGGAGTTTACCGATCTGAACGATTTTGAGCGCTTTGGTTTCCCTGGTTACGTGAGGAAAAATACGGGCAAAAAAATGGTCGAACGCATGGAAGCACTTATTTCGTGGATGAAGGAGAAAAACTATCCGTTTGGGACCTTTCAGGAGTTTATTAAAACCCTAAGCGCGTAAATTTTCAATTTACCTATTTTTTCGTTTGACATTCAGGACATTTACGGAACTTTTTAGCTCCGGGCTTCCAAAAAACTAAAAATCTCCTTTATTTATACGTCTCTGCTAATTTAAGTGCATTATAGGTGTTTACAATCCCGCCACTCACACATATTTCGCTAAAAAGTACCCTAACATTTTCACCTTTTTCGTTTTTGTATTTTATTTTGTGTGCTACTTTCGAAACCGACTTCATAATAATTTCCCTCACCTGAGCAGGTTTTAATTCCGGATAATAGCTTAAAATCAGTCCGGCTAAACCAGCAACAACCGGCGAAGCCATGCTTGTTCCATCAGCTTCTTCATACTTAATATCTGGCACTGTAGATTTGATCAAAAACCCAGGCGCAAAAACATCAACACTATATTTGCCATAATTAGAGAAATCTGCTTTCAGGTTATCATCGTCTTTATAGGCACTAGCGCCCACTTCGATCCAATTACTGGCGTGTGGAAGATTGAACTTAGCAGAATCTATAACGATCGGTTTAACCAGCGCTGATCGTTCAAAAGGAGGCCGCATACCCATTCCATTATTCTGGCCCATTGGGCGGGGTGGGGTAAAATCGGGCTTAGCAGGCTTTTTGTTGGCTTCCTTATAAGCTTCAGCTTCTTTGCTATCGAAAAACTTATTGGGAAAATTTTCTTCTATATCATTGTTCTGGTTATCGTTCCCTGCGGCATGAACCAGTAAAACACCTTTGCTTTCAGCATATTTAACTGCAGAATCTACAGCCTTTTTATCCCATTTATAGCTCTTACCGAAACTCATATTGATAACTTTCGCACCATTATCAACCGCGTAACGGATACCGTTGGCTACATCTTTGTCACGCTCATCACCAGTGGGTACAACACGAATGGCCATAATACTTACATTATTGGCTACCCCTAATATGCCAACATTATTTGTACGGTCGGCACCAATAATGCCAGATACATGTGTACCGTGGAAAGCATCAGGTCCTTTTACATCGTTGTTTCCATAAACTTTCTGGTAAGAATTGCTATAATCATCACCTACTAACTCGGCACGCATATCATATTTAGGATTCAGGTTATATTTTAGCATGGCATCATATTGCTTATACCCTTCCTTTATATTTTTGTAAAACTTATCAAAACCGCCATCTTCTTTAGAACCTTTTCTGATAATGGTTTTTACTTGTTCCTCAGTTTCATCATCAGCTTTGTATCGGTCGATATCCTCAAGGGTTGGCATCTCCTTCCTATTGATTTTGGCTACAGAATCTAAAACTTTGTTAATGGCAATGAGCACAGAAAAAGTATTGCTGGCATCCTCGTATTTTTTACCGAAATCGCCAACCATTTTCTTATATAACTTATATTCTTCCTTCTGCGTACTATCTAAAGGTGTTAAATTGGTTGTTGATTGATATTTTGGCCTGTAAATCCTTAACAGCCTAACCAGTTCCAGGTTATCAAACTCGAGGTTTCCCTTTTTAGAGCCGATAAAATTCCAGCCATGTATATCATCGATGTAGCCATTGCCATCATCATCTTTTCCATTTCCGGGGATTTCCTTTTTATTTGTCCATAAAACCTGCTGCAGATCCGGGTGATTGGTATCTACTCCACCATCAATTACGGCTACAATGATATTCTGTTTGGGCTTTTTATCTTTTAACAGCTCACGATAAGCCTTTTCGGTACTGATACCAAAATAGCCATTCTCCAGTAAATCTAAATTAAACCAATTGGCAGGGAGCTGTACATTTTTATTCTGAGCAAAAGCACTAAGGTTTATGCAGAAAATAAAAACAAGAAAAGTTAATTTCTTAAGGTTAGCGTTCATCATAGTATTATGTACGTAATGCTACAATAATACGGTTTTATTACCTTGAGGATGTAAGATTTTACATTTTTTAACAAGAGGTGAGCAATCAATTCTGGAGCGCAGTGGCATTACAAATATCAAAGCTTACCTCATACTGTACTCTTAGACAATTCAAAGGATCCTAAAAATATAATTTCTTCATTTTTGGAGCGCAGGTTTCTGTGCGCATGGGTTAGGTTCGGTCCTGCTGTACGCTAAATCCTTTTGGGAAACCTATCTGTTAAACAATTTCATCTTTGCCCAAAAGGGATACCGCTTCCATCAGGGCTATTTTAGCCGGAACAGCACATAGAAGATGTAAAAGATGTAAAATGTAAAATGGATGATGGAATTGATCTGTGTAAATCACCTTTATCTGCGGGAGCAAACCCTTAACTTTTCTTAACTCCTTAATGGTAAGAAACATGAAAAAAGCTTATAAACGAAGAAAACCCTTTAACGATGTTGTTAAAGGGTTTCTTTTAAGATTTGGCACCGACCTACTCTCCCACGTGTTACCGCAGTACCATCGGCTCTGGTGGGCTTAACTTCTCTGTTCGGAATGGGAAGAGGTGGACACCACCGATATAGGCACCTAAATTTCTTTAGATAAGCTATCTCGAGCTTAAATGACATATTATTGAAAGAAGTTAGTTTGAAGAACAAACAACAGTCTGTTTGCTTTGAAAGCTTCGGATGATTAGTACTACTCGACTGTGCTGTCGCCAGCTTTACATCTGTAGCCTATCAACGTAGTAGTCTGCTACGGTCCTATATGGAATTCTCATCTCGTGGCTAGTTTCGCACTTAGATGCTTTCAGCGCTTATCTATTCCCAGCGTAGCTACTCTGCAATGCCCCTGGCGGAACAACAGATTCACTAGAGGCTGGTCCAACCCGGTCCTCTCGTACTAAGGTCAGCCCCACTCAAAATTCCTACGCCCACAACAGATAGGGACCGAACTGTCTCGCGACGTTCTGAACCCAGCTCGCGTGCCACTTTAATCGGCGAACAGCCGAACCCTTGGGACCTTCTCCAGCCCCAGGATGTGACGAGCCGACATCGAGGTGCCAAACCTCCCCGTCGATATGAGCTCTTGGGGGAGATCAGCCTGTTATCCCCAGCGTACCTTTTATCCTTTGAGCGATGGCCCTTCCATGCAGAACCACCGGATCACTATATCCGTCTTTCGACCCTGATCGACCTGTATGTCTCACAGTCAAGCAAGCTTATGCTATTGCACTCCGCGTACGGTTACCAAGCGTACTGAGCTTACCTTTGAAAGCCTCCGTTACCTTTTTGGAGGCGACCACCCCAGTCAAACTACCCATCAAACAATGTCTCCCGAATGATCGGGATTAGACACCGAATACAGAAAGGGTGGTATTTCAACGTTGGCTCCACGACGCCTAGCGACGCCGCTTCAAAGCCTCCCACCTATCCTACACATCCTGTATCCAATGTCAATGTTAAATTGTAGTGAAGGTGCATGGGGTCTTTCCGTCCCGTTGCGGGTACCCGGCGTCTTCACCGGGACCACAATTTCACCGAGCTCATGGCTGAGACAGCGCCCAGATCGTTACACCATTCGTGCAGGTCGGAACTTACCCGACAAGGAATTTCGCTACCTTAGGACCGTTATAGTTACGGCCGCCGTTTACTGGGGCTTCGATTCAATGCTTCTCCTTGCGGATGACATCCCCTCTTAACCTTCCAGCACCGGGCAGGTGTCAGGCCTTATACCTCATCTTTCGATTTTGCAAAGCCATGTGTTTTTGTTAAACAGTCGCCTGGGCCTTTTCACTGCGGCTGACATTGCTGCCAGCGCCCCTTCTCCCGAAGTTACAGGGCCATTTTGCCGAGTTCCTTAGCCATGATTCACTCGAGCACCTTAGAATCCTCTTCCCGGATACCTGTGTCGGTTTGCGGTACGGGTTTTTATAACCTGAAGCTTAGCGGTTTTTCTTGGAAGTCTGATTACCTGCGCTATCCACTCACCCGAAGGCTTGCGGTACTATCGACTTTCAGCTAGACTGGCGGATTTGCCTACCAATCTAATACCTACTGTCTTTAACGATCTATTCCGTCAGATCGCGGCAGTGTCACTACTCCGTCCCCACATCGCAGTTATAAAAAGTACTGGAATATTAACCAGTTGTCCATCGAATTTCCCCTTCGGGTTCTCCTTAGGTCCCGACTAACCCTGATCCGATTAGCGTTGATCAGGAAACCTTATCCTTTCGGTGGGTGGGTTTCTCGCCCACCTTATCGTTACTTATGCCTACATTTGCTTTTCTAGAAACTCCAGCACCCATTACCAGGTACCTTCGCTGTCGCTAGAATGCTCCCCTACCGATATATTTCAATCCCATAGCTTCGGTGTACAGTTTAATGCCCGTTTATTATCCATGCCCGATCGCTCGACTAGTGAGCTGTTACGCACTCTTTAAATGAATGGCTGCTTCCAAGCCAACATCCTAGCTGTCTGTGCAATCGGACCTCGTTAGTTCAACTTAACTGTAACTTGGGGACCTTAGCTGATGGTCTGGGTTCTTTCCCTCTCGGCGCGTGACCTTAGCACCCCGCGCCTCACTGCAGATCATATTTCATAGCATTCGGAGTTTGTCTGGATTTGGTAGGATTTGACTCCCCCGCACCCAATCAGTAGCTCTACCTCTATGAAACTTAATATCCACGCTGTTCCTAAAAACATTTCGGGGAGTACGAGCTATTTCCCAGTTTGATTAGCCTTTCACCCCTACCCACAGATCATCCGGAAACTTTTCAACGTTTATCGGTTCGGTCCTCCAGTACGTGTTACCGCACCTTCAACCTGTCCATGGGTAGATCACAAGGTTTCGCGTCTACCCCCTCTGACTATACGCCCTATTCAGACTCGCTTTCGCTTCGGATCCGTGCCTGAAGCACTTAACCTTGCCAGAGAGGAGTAACTCGTAGGCTCATTATGCAAAAGGCACGCCGTCACACCACTTGGATGCTCCGACCGCTTGTAAGTACACGGTTTCAGGTTCTATTTCACTCCCCTGTTCGGGGTTCTTTTCACCTTTCCCTCACGGTACTGGTTCACTATCGGTCTCTCAGGAGTATTTAGCCTTACCGGATGGTGCCGGCAGATTCCCACAAGGCGTCTCCGACCTCGCGGTACTCAGGATACTACTAGCCTAGCATTCTATACGTGTACCGGGCTATCACCGTGTATCGCTGGGCTTCCCATCCCATTCCACTTCTGTTTGCTAATGACACATCGTAGTCCTACAACCCCACTAATGCCGTAACATTAATGGTTTGGGCTCTTTCCCTTTCGCTCGCCACTACTTAGGAAATCATTGTTATTTTCTCTTCCTCTGCTTACTTAGATGTTTCAGTTCGGCAGGTTTGCTCATTATATGTGACATGTCTTCAACATGCCGGGTTGCCCCATTCGGAAATCTTCGGATTAATTCCTATTTGCAAATACCCGAAGCTTATCGCAGCTTATCACGTCCTTCATCGCCTCTGAGAGCCAAGGCATCCCCGTGTACTCTTTATTACTTTCTTCTACTCATACGCCTTTTGCGCCGTATGGTATGCTTTTTTTGCTCTTGTTATGATGTCTCATACTTATTGGTCTCTTGCGATCCCTTTAAGTGAGCACAAACACAACAGTCGCCTATTGTTGTTTGCTCTTCTTTTTTAACTTCTTCCAATATGTCAAAGAACTTTACTGAACCTGAAGGCCGAAGGTATAAAGGCGGAGGGTTTCATTGTCCCCAACCTAAGCTTCGTTCCAGCTTCGTTAGTAAAAAACTGCGGTCTCGAACCGTTTCATACTTTTATTTGTATGTGCCCCGTGGCGTTTTCTTCTTTCTTAATCTTTATGTCAATGTATATTATCTATCCCGATAATAAGGTATGTATTCTGTGGAGAATAACGGAGTCGAACCGTTGACCTCCTGCGTGCAAGGCAGGCGCTCTAGCCAGCTGAGCTAATCCCCCAAAAGGATTTAAATGTAGTCCCGTCCAGATTTGAACTGGAGACCCCTACATTATCAGTGTAGTGCTCTAACCAGGCTGAGCTACGGGACTTCTTGTTTAAGGTAGGCTTTATTTAGTCGCAGTATATAGTATCTTACCGCTACTGCTTCCCTTTTTGGCTTACCCTTCTTGTCTCCGTTGCGCTATACCTTTATAGTATGCCCACCGTTTTCTTCTGGGTGTTTCTTTTGTTTTTTTTAAAAGTATTCAGTATCAAGTACCAAGACCTTCAGCCTTATTACCCTCTACCTTATACCTTATTGAAATATCATGTTGCGTTGCGGGTAGGCGATGCTACTCCAGAAAGGAGGTATTCCAGCCGCACCTTCCGGTACGGCTACCTTGTTACGACTTAGCCCCAGTTACCGGTTTTACCCTAGGACGCTCCTTGCGGTTACATACTTTAGGTACCCCCAGCTTCCATGGCTTGACGGGCGGTGTGTACAAGGCCCGGGAACGTATTCACCGCGTCATTGCTGATACGCGATTACTAGCGAATCCAACTTCATGGGGTCGAGTTGCAGACCCCAATCCGAACTGTGAATGGCTTTGTGAGATTCGCATCATATTGCTATGTAGCTGCCCTCTGTACCATCCATTGTAGCACGTGTGTAGCCCCGGACGTAAGGGCCATGATGACTTGACGTCGTCCCCTCCTTCCTCTCTGTTTGCACAGGCAGTCTGTTTAGAGTCCCCACCATGACGTGCTGGCAACTAAACATAGGGGTTGCGCTCGTTGCGGGACTTAACCCAACACCTCACGGCACGAGCTGACGACAGCCATGCAGCACCTAGTTTCGTGTCCTTGCGGACTGATCTATCTCTAGATCATTCACTAACTTTCAAGCCCGGGTAAGGTTCCTCGCGTATCATCGAATTAAACCACATGCTCCTCCGCTTGTGCGGGCCCCCGTCAATTCCTTTGAGTTTCACCCTTGCGGGCGTACTCCCCAGGTGGAACACTTAACGCTTTCGCTTAGCCGCTGACTGTGTATCGCCAACAGCGAGTGTTCATCGTTTAGGGCGTGGACTACCAGGGTATCTAATCCTGTTTGATCCCCACGCTTTCGTGCCTCAGCGTCAATAAGACCATAGTAAGCTGCCTTCGCAATCGGTGTTCTGAGACATATCTATGCATTTCACCGCTACTTGTCTCATTCCGCCTACCTCTAGTCCATTCAAGCCCATCAGTATCAAGGGCACTGCGATAGTTGAGCTACCGTCTTTCACCCCTGACTTAACAGGCCGCCTACGCACCCTTTAAACCCAATAAATCCGGATAACGCTTGGATCCTCCGTATTACCGCGGCTGCTGGCACGGAGTTAGCCGATCCTTATTCTTCCGGTACATTCAGCTACTTACACGTAAGTAGGTTTATTCCCGGATAAAAGCAGTTTACAACCCATAGGGCAGTCTTCCTGCACGCGGCATGGCTGGTTCAGAGTTGCCTCCATTGACCAATATTCCTTACTGCTGCCTCCCGTAGGAGTCTGGTCCGTGTCTCAGTACCAGTGTGGGGGGCCATCCTCTCAGATCCCCTAGTCATCGTCGCCTTGGTGGGCCGTTACCCCGCCAACTAGCTAATGACACGCATGCCCATCTCAATCCTATAAATATTTGAACATTGGATAATGCTATCCTGTGTTTTTATGCGGTGTTAATCCGGATTTCTCCGGGCTATCCCCCAGATTAAGGTAGGTTGCATACGCGTTACGCACCCGTGCGCCACTTTCGATAAAAGCAAGCTTCTATCTATCGTTCGACTTGCATGTATTAGGCCTGCCGCTAGCGTTCATCCTGAGCCAGGATCAAACTCTCCATTGTAAAATGTGTTGTAAGATGCTGACCAGTTTTAACTATTGTTAAAAATAGTCTTCTTTTTGTTATGTTGTCTGTTAGACACCACCTTTAAAATAAAGCAAAATAATCATGTACTTTGATTAGTACTCCATTACCCCGCTACGCTACATTGACATCTCTTTTAAGAACTTATTGATCTGGTAAACCTCACGGCCGATCTTTATATTGTTAAACCTTCACTCCGTTAAAGTCTTGTTAGTCTTTAGCTTCGCGCCGGTATTTTCAATCTTGTTTTTGTTATCTTTCCGACATCCGCCGTTCCGATTTTTTTGCCCTTCCTTTCGGTTGGGAGTGCAAAGGTAAGGATCTTTTCCGAACTTCCAAATAAAATAAATTTTATTTTTTTAGCCTTCTTTTTCTTCTTTCCTCTATTTCAATATGCTGGTGTTAACCAGCTTTCCGTTCTTCCGAACCGGGCTGCAAAGGTAGCAATCTTTTTCTCTTCCGCAATATTTATTTTAAAATAAATCCTGCCCTCTTTATCACTAAGCCATCTTTTCAACTAAAACCCTTCCTCCGAAGCGGGATGCAAAAGTAGGAAAATTCTGTACAATGCCAAAGGATATTTAGGGAATATTGCACGGTTTAACGTAAGTTGATGGTTTACAGCAGGAAAAAGTTTCGATGTGCTTAAAACTTTTTGGAAGAATAGGTGTTTAGCACGGGTTTATCAAACCGATCAGGCTTCGAAAACAGGATCGGTTTAGAGGTAAAGGCCTTTAAAACTTCCGGATGACCTGCCCACCTAAACCCGATAGCAGCGGAAAACCCGAAGGTGAGGAACGAACCAAGGCTTTGCAGCGGATGAGCGGGAACATACTTATATAGTAGCACGAAACCTGCTTTGCTGAAAAAAGTATTAAAAGATCCTAAAGAATAGCTTAACAATTCTTTCTCTATTAGGCCTTGATAAGGCTAACAAGTTTTTTGCCTAAAGCTAGCAACACTACCAAAATTAATCCAGCTATTAATCCAAAAGCAAATTCACGAAGGATTGATGGGAAAGAAGGGAAAATATGGTGCAGAAAAGCAATATTGTGCGCAAAGATTCCTCCCGATACTAATATTAGAGCCACTGTCCCGACAATACTTAAAATTTTGATGATAACAGGTAGTGATTTAACCAGGATTTTTCCGATTGCTGAAAGTATACCTTTTTCGCCCGAGGCTTTCATTAAACGGTAGCCAGCGTCATCCATCCTTACAATAAGTGCAACGATACCGTAAACGCCAATGGTGGCCAGTAATGCGATAACCGAAACAGTCATAATCTGAATGGTAAGCTTTTCATCCAAAACACTGCCTAATGCTATAATAACGATCTCTATCGACAGGATAAAATCGGTTGTGATAGCAGATCTGATTTTTGCCTTTTCTGCTGCTTCACCTTCCTGGGTAACTTCTTTAGCTTCAACATGCGACGGTTTAGGGCGATGAAAAAAATATTCTACAACTTTTTCTACCCCTTCATAGGCGAGATACAAGCCACCCAATACCAGGATTACTTTAATTGCAACCGGAAAAAAAACATTAAGCAACAATGCAATCGGAACAATGATGATTTTATTCACTAAAGAACCTTTTGTGATTGCCCATAATACGGGTAATTCTCGTGAAGAAAGGAAGCCGGTAGATTTTTCTGCATTTACCGCCAGGTCATCGCCCAAAATACCAGCCGTTTTCTTAGCTGCCACCTTTGCCGTTACGGCAACATCGTCCATTAACGCACCTATATCATCTAAAATCGCAAAAAAACCCGAAGCCATATCTAAATTTATTAATGTTGCAAAATATTAATTCCCTTTTAGATTTAGATGATCATACACCAAATCTTTTAACCCATACATATATTAAAACTATGCTATCCTGGTTTATTTAAAAGCAATCCATATTTATTAACACGGATTATAACAGTAATTAACTAAAACTGTTCGAAAAGAAATTAATATTTTTTTCATTATTCAAAAAGCAAGATATGTTAAGCTTTAAATCATCCTAAATTAAGCTTTAGTTAAATGAATAATGGAATAGATTCCGCGTGATAAAAAGGAATAACAATTTCAGATCCTAAGTACGAATCTTAAATTTTCTTCGCTCCGTAATGGCGTAGAAACAATATGGCCCATTTCACCATTAAAGGATTAAGGACATTAAGGAAAAACCTATCCGGAACTTTAACGACCTTGATTATGAGTTAAAATTGCATAAAAAAAGCCCCCGATTTTATATCGGGAGCTTTCATATATTCTGTATGCTATTATCCAGCAATCCAGCTAAACTTATAATCAATCGTTGGGGTTTTCATACGTTCCGCAACACGTAATAAACGCGAAGGTAAAGCCATAATATAATCACGGGCTTTTTCACCAGCCTCATTTAAATCACGCATGCCTTCAATTTTCCAGTCTTCAATCAACTGTTGCATAATTTCTACGTAATCAATCGCTGTGTAAACGCCTAAACGCTGTGCCGCATCGGTAAAGTGACCAAAGGTTTGACCGATTTTTAAACCTACCTCACGTAAGAAATGAGCTGGCATTACAATTTTCTGGCGCATCATATCTTCAAAAGCCAACATCGCTTCATTAGGATCAACCTCGAAAATACGGTTCATAAAATCTTTATATGCTTTTGCATGTCTCGCTTCATCTGATGCAATTACACCACACATTCTAGACAACAAAGTATCACCATCTTTTTTCGCTAAAGAAGCTACCCTTCTGTGCGAAATATTGGTCGCCATCTCCTGGAAAGAAGTATAGATAAAGTTACGGTAAGGATCATGTCCAGTTCCGATATCGAAACCATCAGCAATAAGGTACTGCGTAGAAATCTCCATTTGGCGCATATCTACACGACCAGATAGGTACAAATATTTATTTAATAAATCACCATGACGGTTTTCCTCTGCAGTCCAGTGCCTGTTCCACTTCATCCAGCCGCCATCTTCTTTCATGCTTGGGCCTTGTACCATGGCTAACCACGATTCGTATGTTGGTAAAGCTTCTTCCGTAATTGTATCACCTACTAATACAGCTACCAGGTCATAAGAAAGATCTTTTGCATTATCCCTTAAAATTCTGATATCTTGATAAAATGTGTCGCTAGTAGAATCAGGAAGAAAATCAGACGGTTGCCAGTTAGTATCGATTGGTTTAAGATAGGTGTCCATCATCTCCAGCATATACTTTTCTATATGCACCATTACTTCCCTTCTTTTATCTGCAAAAAAACTCATTACTTTTGTATATATATTGTTAACAACAAAGATAACCAAATATTGCGGCAAACCTTATGATATTAACATATTTAGCACTAAATCAGTTTTAAAAGTGATCTAAATTATTCAAATCTGCTTAAATGAGTTTATGCGTGGTTTACAGATTACGTAAACTGAGCCAGATAATAAGTCTTATATTTTTCTGAAGCGCAGTTTCAGTGCTTATGGGTTGGGTTCGGTCCTGCTGTACGCTAAATCCTTTTGGGAAACCTATCTGTTAAACAATTTCATCTTTGCCCAAAAGTGATACCGCTGCGATCGGGGCTATTTTAGCCAAGACAGAACATTGAAGATGTAAAAGATGGATGATGGAATTTATCTGCGTAAATCACCTTTATCTGCGGGAGCAAACCCTTAACTTTTCTTAACTCCTTAATGGTGGGAAATAATGCATAGATCTTTTTACCATTAAGAAATAGAACCTATACCTTAACGCTTCTTCACTACTTAATGGTGAAAATAATCAGGAACAGTTAATATCAAATTGGGGAAATAAAACATTCTGCAAAAATGCTTATAAACGAAGAAAAACCCTTTAACATTGTTGTTAAAGGGTTTCTTTTAAGATTTGGCACCGACCTACTCTCCCATCCCGAAGTTTCGGGACAGTACTGTCAGCTCTGGTGGGTTTAACTTCTGCCCATACTTAAATGATTGGAAATACCATATTCCTTCAATATGGAAAAAAGCTTATAAACGAAGAAAACCCTTTAACGATGTTGTTAAAGGGTTTCTTTTAAGATTTGGCACCGACCTACTCTCCCACGTGTTACCGCAGTACCATCGGCTCTGGTGGGCTTAACTTCTCTGTTCGGAATGGGAAGAGGTGGACACCACCGATATAGGCACCTAAATTTCTTTAGATAAGCTATCTCGAGCTTAAATGACATATTATTGAAAGAAGTTAGTTTGAAGAACAAACAACAGTCTGTTTGCTTTGAAAGCTTCGGATGATTAGTACTACTCGACTGTGCTGTCGCCAGCTTTACATCTGTAGCCTATCAACGTAGTAGTCTGCTACGGTCCTATATGGAATTCTCATCTCGTGGCTAGTTTCGCACTTAGATGCTTTCAGCGCTTATCTATTCCCAGCGTAGCTACTCTGCAATGCCCCTGGCGGAACAACAGATTCACTAGAGGCTGGTCCAACCCGGTCCTCTCGTACTAAGGTCAGCCCCACTCAAAATTCCTACGCCCACAACAGATAGGGACCGAACTGTCTCGCGACGTTCTGAACCCAGCTCGCGTGCCACTTTAATCGGCGAACAGCCGAACCCTTGGGACCTTCTCCAGCCCCAGGATGTGACGAGCCGACATCGAGGTGCCAAACCTCCCCGTCGATATGAGCTCTTGGGGGAGATCAGCCTGTTATCCCCAGCGTACCTTTTATCCTTTGAGCGATGGCCCTTCCATGCAGAACCACCGGATCACTATATCCGTCTTTCGACCCTGATCGACCTGTATGTCTCACAGTCAAGCAAGCTTATGCTATTGCACTCCGCGTACGGTTACCAAGCGTACTGAGCTTACCTTTGAAAGCCTCCGTTACCTTTTTGGAGGCGACCACCCCAGTCAAACTACCCATCAAACAATGTCTCCCGAATGATCGGGATTAGACACCGAATACAGAAAGGGTGGTATTTCAACGTTGGCTCCACGACGCCTAGCGACGCCGCTTCAAAGCCTCCCACCTATCCTACACATCCTGTATCCAATGTCAATGTTAAATTGTAGTGAAGGTGCATGGGGTCTTTCCGTCCCGTTGCGGGTACCCGGCGTCTTCACCGGGACCACAATTTCACCGAGCTCATGGCTGAGACAGCGCCCAGATCGTTACACCATTCGTGCAGGTCGGAACTTACCCGACAAGGAATTTCGCTACCTTAGGACCGTTATAGTTACGGCCGCCGTTTACTGGGGCTTCGATTCAATGCTTCTCCTTGCGGATGACATCCCCTCTTAACCTTCCAGCACCGGGCAGGTGTCAGGCCTTATACCTCATCTTTCGATTTTGCAAAGCCATGTGTTTTTGTTAAACAGTCGCCTGGGCCTTTTCACTGCGGCTGACATTGCTGCCAGCGCCCCTTCTCCCGAAGTTACAGGGCCATTTTGCCGAGTTCCTTAGCCATGATTCACTCGAGCACCTTAGAATCCTCTTCCCGGATACCTGTGTCGGTTTGCGGTACGGGTTTTTATAACCTGAAGCTTAGCGGTTTTTCTTGGAAGTCTGATTACCTGCGCTATCCACTCACCCGAAGGCTTGCGGTACTATCGACTTTCAGCTAGACTGGCGGATTTGCCTACCAATCTAATACCTACTGTCTTTAACGATCTATTCCGTCAGATCGCGGCAGTGTCACTACTCCGTCCCCACATCGCAGTTATAAAAAGTACTGGAATATTAACCAGTTGTCCATCGAATTTCCCCTTCGGGTTCTCCTTAGGTCCCGACTAACCCTGATCCGATTAGCGTTGATCAGGAAACCTTATCCTTTCGGTGGGTGGGTTTCTCGCCCACCTTATCGTTACTTATGCCTACATTTGCTTTTCTAGAAACTCCAGCACCCATTACCAGGTACCTTCGCTGTCGCTAGAATGCTCCCCTACCGATATATTTCAATCCCATAGCTTCGGTGTACAGTTTAATGCCCGTTTATTATCCATGCCCGATCGCTCGACTAGTGAGCTGTTACGCACTCTTTAAATGAATGGCTGCTTCCAAGCCAACATCCTAGCTGTCTGTGCAATCGGACCTCGTTAGTTCAACTTAACTGTAACTTGGGGACCTTAGCTGATGGTCTGGGTTCTTTCCCTCTCGGCGCGTGACCTTAGCACCCCGCGCCTCACTGCAGATCATATTTCATAGCATTCGGAGTTTGTCTGGATTTGGTAGGATTTGACTCCCCCGCACCCAATCAGTAGCTCTACCTCTATGAAACTTAATATCCACGCTGTTCCTAAAAACATTTCGGGGAGTACGAGCTATTTCCCAGTTTGATTAGCCTTTCACCCCTACCCACAGATCATCCGGAAACTTTTCAACGTTTATCGGTTCGGTCCTCCAGTACGTGTTACCGCACCTTCAACCTGTCCATGGGTAGATCACAAGGTTTCGCGTCTACCCCCTCTGACTATACGCCCTATTCAGACTCGCTTTCGCTTCGGATCCGTGCCTGAAGCACTTAACCTTGCCAGAGAGGAGTAACTCGTAGGCTCATTATGCAAAAGGCACGCCGTCACACCACTTGGATGCTCCGACCGCTTGTAAGTACACGGTTTCAGGTTCTATTTCACTCCCCTGTTCGGGGTTCTTTTCACCTTTCCCTCACGGTACTGGTTCACTATCGGTCTCTCAGGAGTATTTAGCCTTACCGGATGGTGCCGGCAGATTCCCACAAGGCGTCTCCGACCTCGCGGTACTCAGGATACTACTAGCCTAGCATTCTATACGTGTACCGGGCTATCACCGTGTATCGCTGGGCTTCCCATCCCATTCCACTTCTGTTTGCTAATGACACATCGTAGTCCTACAACCCCACTAATGCCGTAACATTAATGGTTTGGGCTCTTTCCCTTTCGCTCGCCACTACTTAGGAAATCATTGTTATTTTCTCTTCCTCTGCTTACTTAGATGTTTCAGTTCGGCAGGTTTGCTCATTATATGTGACATGTCTTCAACATGCCGGGTTGCCCCATTCGGAAATCTTCGGATTAATTCCTATTTGCAAATACCCGAAGCTTATCGCAGCTTATCACGTCCTTCATCGCCTCTGAGAGCCAAGGCATCCCCCGTGTACTCTTTATTACTTTCTTCTACTCATACGCCTTTTGCGCCGTATGGTATGCTTTTTTTGCTCTTGTTATGATGTCTCATACTTATTGGTCTCTTGCGATCCCTTTAAGTGAGCACAAACACAACAGTCGCCTATTGTTGTTTGCTCTTCTTTTTTAACTTCTTCCAATATGTCAAAGAACTTTACTGAACCTGAAGGCCGAAGGTATAAAGGCGGAGGGTTTCATTGTCCCCAACCTAAGCTTCGTTCCAGCTTCGTTAGTAAAAAACTGCGGTCTCGAACCGTTTCATACTTTTATTTGTATGTGCCCCGTGGCGTTTTCTTCTTTCTTAATCTTTATGTCAATGTATATTATCTATCCCGATAATAAGGTATGTATTCTGTGGAGAATAACGGAGTCGAACCGTTGACCTCCTGCGTGCAAGGCAGGCGCTCTAGCCAGCTGAGCTAATCCCCCAAAAGGATTTAAATGTAGTCCCGTCCAGATTTGAACTGGAGACCCCTACATTATCAGTGTAGTGCTCTAACCAGGCTGAGCTACGGGACTTCTTGTTTAAGGTAGGCTTTACTTAGTCGCAGTATATAGTATCTTACCGCTACTGCTTCCCTTTTTGGCTTACCCTTCTTGTCTCCGTTGCGCTATACCTTTATAGTATGCCCACCGTTTTCTTCTGGGTGTTTCTTTTGTTTTTTAAAAGTATTCAGTATCAAGTATTAAGACCTTCAGCCTTATTACCCTCTACCTTCTACCTTATTTGAAATATCATGTTGCGTTGCGGGTAGGCGGTGCTACTCCAGAAAGGAGGTATTCCAGCCGCACCTTCCGGTACGGCTACCTTGTTACGACTTAGCCCCAGTTACCGGTTTTACCCTAGGACGCTCCTTGCGGTTACATACTTTAGGTACCCCCAGCTTCCATGGCTTGACGGGCGGTGTGTACAAGGCCCGGGAACGTATTCACCGCGTCATTGCTGATACGCGATTACTAGCGAATCCAACTTCATGGGGTCGAGTTGCAGACCCCAATCCGAACTGTGAATGGCTTTGTGAGATTCGCATCATATTGCTATGTAGCTGCCCTCTGTACCATCCATTGTAGCACGTGTGTAGCCCCGGACGTAAGGGCCATGATGACTTGACGTCGTCCCCTCCTTCCTCTCTGTTTGCACAGGCAGTCTGTTTAGAGTCCCCACCATGACGTGCTGGCAACTAAACATAGGGGTTGCGCTCGTTGCGGGACTTAACCCAACACCTCACGGCACGAGCTGACGACAGCCATGCAGCACCTAGTTTCGTGTCCTTGCGGACTGATCTATCTCTAGATCATTCACTAACTTTCAAGCCCGGGTAAGGTTCCTCGCGTATCATCGAATTAAACCACATGCTCCTCCGCTTGTGCGGGCCCCCGTCAATTCCTTTGAGTTTCACCCTTGCGGGCGTACTCCCCAGGTGGAACACTTAACGCTTTCGCTTAGCCGCTGACTGTGTATCGCCAACAGCGAGTGTTCATCGTTTAGGGCGTGGACTACCAGGGTATCTAATCCTGTTTGATCCCCACGCTTTCGTGCCTCAGCGTCAATAAGACCATAGTAAGCTGCCTTCGCAATCGGTGTTCTGAGACATATCTATGCATTTCACCGCTACTTGTCTCATTCCGCCTACCTCTAGTCCATTCAAGCCCATCAGTATCAAGGGCACTGCGATAGTTGAGCTACCGTCTTTCACCCCTGACTTAACAGGCCGCCTACGCACCCTTTAAACCCAATAAATCCGGATAACGCTTGGATCCTCCGTATTACCGCGGCTGCTGGCACGGAGTTAGCCGATCCTTATTCTTCCGGTACATTCAGCTACTTACACGTAAGTAGGTTTATTCCCGGATAAAAGCAGTTTACAACCCATAGGGCAGTCTTCCTGCACGCGGCATGGCTGGTTCAGAGTTGCCTCCATTGACCAATATTCCTTACTGCTGCCTCCCGTAGGAGTCTGGTCCGTGTCTCAGTACCAGTGTGGGGGGCCATCCTCTCAGATCCCCTAGTCATCGTCGCCTTGGTGGGCCGTTACCCCGCCAACTAGCTAATGACACGCATGCCCATCTCAATCCTATAAATATTTGAACATTGGATAATGCTATCCTGTGTTTTTATGCGGTGTTAATCCGGATTTCTCCGGGCTATCCCCCAGATTAAGGTAGGTTGCATACGCGTTACGCACCCGTGCGCCACTTTCGATAAAAGCAAGCTTCTATCTATCGTTCGACTTGCATGTATTAGGCCTGCCGCTAGCGTTCATCCTGAGCCAGGATCAAACTCTCCATTGTAAAATGTGTTGTAAGATGCTGACCAGTTTTAACTATTGTTAAAAATAGTCTTCTTTTTGTTATGTTGTCTGTTAGACACCACCTTTAAAATAAAGCAAAATAATCATGTACTTTGATTAGTACTCCATTACCCCGCTACGCTACATTGACATCTCTTTTAAGAACTTATTGATCTGGTAAACCTCACGGCCGATCTTTATATTGTTAAACCTTCACTCCGTTAAAGTCTTGTTAGTCTTTAGCTTCGCGCCGGTATTTTCAATCTTGTTTTTGTTATCTTTCCGACATCCGCCGTTCCGATTTTTTTGCCCTTCCTTTCGGTTGGGAGTGCAAAGGTAAGGATCTTTTCCGAACTTCCAAATAAAATAAATTTTATTTTTTTAGCCTTCTTTTTCTTCTTTCCTCTATTTCAATATGCTGGTGTTAACCAGCTTTCCGTTCTTCCGAACCGGGCTGCAAAGGTAGCAATCTTTTTCTCTTCCGCAATATTTATTTTAAAATAAATCCTGCCCTCTTTATCACTAAGCCATCTTTTCAACTAAAACCCTTCCTCCGAAGCGGGATGCAAAAGTAGGAAAATTCTGTACAACACCAAAGGATATTTAGGGAATATTGCACGGTTTAACGTAAGTTGATGGTTTACAGCAGGAAAAAGTTTCGCTGTGCTTAAAACTTTTTGGTAGAATAGGTGTTTAGCGCGGGTTTATCAAACCGATCAGGTCTCGAAAACCGGATCGGTTTAGGGAAAATAACCTTTAAAACTTCCGGATTACCTGGCCACCTAAACCCGATAGCAGCGGAAAACCCGAAGGTGAGGAACGAACCAAGGCTTTGAAGCGAATAGCGGGAACATACTTATATAGTAGCACGAAACCTGCTTTGCTGAAAAAACAACAGCATTAATATATACTAAAGAAATAAACAACGATCAACCAAAGAATGCGATATCGAGATTTTGAACAATAATTAATACTTTTATAGCTTTAAATGCCCCATAAATGAAATTAATGCTCAAATTATACGTCACACTGCTATTTATCGGCATAGCGGAAATTGGTTATGCCCAAAATTATAAAAATGAACTTGTTGTTATCTCTGAAAACGATGCTTATATAGATATTACCAGCGACCGCTATTATACTAACGGTGCATTTATTAAATTCAGACATGCTTTAAATGGTGAAAATTTGAAATCCGGAAGAAGTAAAGAGATTATTGGTTTTGAGTTTGGTCAAAAGATCTACAACCCATATTATAGTTTCGTACCTAATCCAGCTTTACATGATAGGCCTTTCACAGCTTATTTATATGGCGAAGCAAATTATAGCCGGTTTTACGAAAATAAACAAATGCTAAAGGTTTCTGCACAGCTTGGCGTTACAGGAAAAGATGCGCTGGGCGAAAAATTTCAGAAGGCGTTTCACAAATTAGTTGGCCAAAACCAGATTGAAGGATGGGAATATGGCTTAAACAGCGAGCCGACATTGAACCTGGGCGCCGAATACAACAAACTTTTAGTAACCACCAATAACAAGGTATTTGATGTTACGGGAACGGCTTCGGCTGCGCTTGGGAACGTAATTACAAAGGCCAACCTTGGCGCTATGTTTCGTTTGGGTAGATTTAATGATATGGAAGGCTCAGCAGCTTTTAACAGTATAGTGAGCAATAACAATGCTTATAAAGCTACCCGTAAATATGAGCTTTTTCTTTCAGTTAGTCCGCAATTACATGCTGTGGCTTTTGACTCGAGCCTGCAGGGTGGATTATTCAGGAGTGATAAGGGACCGATTACCTTTAAACCAAAACCTTTTGTTTTTACCACGCAAGTGGGTTTAACGTTTGCCATTGCAAGGTGGACGGCCAATTATACGGCTACTTTTACATCGAACGAAGTTAAAAACAGTGCCACTGGCTACCGCTATGCCTTTTATAGTCTTGCTTACCGTTTTAGTAAAAACTAATGAAAAAATTATCCCTATCCCTAATCATCCTGATTACCTGCATTACCTTTGCCCAGGCACAAATTGCACCAGAAAATCATTCGATTATTTTTAAGCCTGTTTTCGGTACTCATGTAAATAGTGACCAGGGACATTTGTTTCAGGACCAGATTACAGGTTTCGACGCAGCCTACTTTAAGGATATTAGCAGGAACAGTGACAATTGGATCGGCTTTAGCGGGGCCAAATCTTATGGTGTCGGTTTTATTTTCAGGGACCTGAGCAAATTAAAGGGAACAAAAGATACTTCGGAACATGCCTTTGGGCAGATATATGGTTTGGTTGCCCAGATGGATTTCCAATTGTTTAAAATTGGAAAGGCCAAAATTAATTTTACCCCAGGGGTTGGTTTAGGCTACACGAATAAGTATTACTATAACAATACCAAAAACAGATTTTTGGGAAGCCCGATTAATGAAACCATAAAAGCAGATTTAGGAATGGAGCTGCCAATGAGCGAATATGCAGATCTGTTATTGGGTTTTGGTTTTTTACATATTTCAAATGGTGGTGCAACGGTACCTAATGGAGGCTTAAATACCGGGAATGTTTATATCGGCTTAAAGTTAAATAATCAGAAACCATTAACTACAGAACGGAAAAGCACCTATACTACTTTACAGCGAAATTCTATTGAGCTTAGCGCCGGCTTAGGTGCAAGGGGCGTATTTGCGAATAGAAATAAAAGTTTGTACAAAAGCGGGTTATATGCAGGTTACAATTTTTACCTGAATGATGTAATATCGCTTAAAGCAGGTGCCGACGCGGTTTATTATTATACCGTTTTCGACCCTAATAATTATGGGGATACTTTCCAAAACTACGGTACTTCTTACGACCATTGGCGCACAGGAATAAGTGTAGGTGCAGACATTAATTTATGGCGTATCACTGTTGCAGCCCAGATTGGGAAATACATCCATTATAATAGACTGATGGAGAAAGCAACCTGGTACTGGACATTTGGCCCAACCTTTAACATTACTCCACACCTGGGCTTACAGGCAAAAACCTATATGCACTTTGCTCAGGCCGATTATGTAAACTGGGGCGTAGTGTACCGGTTTTAATATTGTCCTGTACTCAGCAACACTAAAGTACAGGCTTCAACAGGTTCTATATCATGCTGATCCAATAATTTCTCCAGTTCGTAATTTTCAGTCCCGGGGTTGAAGATTACCCGCTTTGGTTTTGTAGACAAAATATAATCGTGGTATTGTGGCTGCAATGCAGGACCTATATATAAGGTGATGGTATCGATATCATTATGGATCTCTCCTGGTTTTTCAATTTCAACACCTGCAACTTCTCCTTTTTTTATTCCAACGTTAACAATGTCGTGGTTGAAACGCTTAAGCATGTGAGCGGCTTTGTACGAATATCTTGATGGATCTGGCGAAGCGCCAATTATTAATGTCTTTTTCATAATATGATTACACAGATTGGAAGATTACAAAGATTAAAATTTAGATAATAAAGCAATCTGACCGGAATGGTAGGCATGGTGTTGTGCTAAACCGCTCACTAATTCTACATTGGTTACCCCTGTGCCTAAAGCAGGATTACGCTCGCTATTTACTTCATCATTCCATTGATTATCTTTCAGGCTTTCGCAAAGGCGAATCAGTTCTTCGTTTGCAATTTTAAAATCAAAGATGATCCGTTCCCAGGCCTGCGGTGTCCTTTCTTCCGGTTCAGGCCAATCGCCTCTTGCAGGTTCATCAGCAGGTTTACCGATTAATCTCGAACTCACCTCCTCTGTCCAGGCAGTTAAATGTAAGGCTATTTCGGCTATAGAATGTGCACCCGGTACAAAATGACTAAATGCACTTTCAGGATTCACATTATTCAATGTCTGCATGACGTGGTTGCCGTGCCAGGCATCACCATTAAAAGCTTTTTTTATTTCGTTCGTGATATTAAACATATCAAAACAACAATTGGTACACTATAAAGTTTGTTAAGATGCGTTCAATATTGCATTTGCACAGTTGATTCCATCAATCGCTGCCGATACAATTCCGCCTGCGTAACCTGCACCTTCAGCACATGGATATAAACCTTTTACCTGCGGGTGCTGATAGGTTTCTTTATCCCTCGGAATCCTTACCGGAGAAGAAGTTCTGCTTTCAACACCAACTAAAATGGCTTCGTTGGTATAATAACCTCTTATTTTTTTACCAAATAAAGGCAGTGCTGCCCGCAAACTACTGGAAACAAAATCAGGCAGGATATTATCGAGCATCGAACTTTTGGTACCAGGGAGATAAGAATTCTTTGGCAGATCGAGTGATAATTTATTGTTCACAAAATCGACCATACGCTGTGCAGGGGCAACGAGGTTTCCTCCGCCGGCTTCGAAAGCGGCTTTTTCGATTTCAGACTGGAAATTTAACATCCTTAGCGGATCGTAACCCTGAACATCGTTTAGAGTAACCTGAACCACAGTCCCGGAATTGGCGTAAGGATTATTCCGCTTAGAAGGAGACCAACCATTCACCACAATTTCATTTTCACCTGTAGAACAAGGCGCAATAATTCCACCCGGGCACATGCAGAAAGAAAATACGCCTCTGGCGCCTACCTGCTCAACCAGGCTGTAATATGCCGGAGGCAAAAACTCCGAACGGATATCGCAATGGTACTGTGCAGCATCAATAATTTCCTGAGGATGCTCTATCCGCACCCCTAAAGCGAAAGGTTTTGCTTCGATCAGTATGTTTTTACTGTTCAACAATTCGTACACATCTCTTGCAGAATGTCCTGTTGCCAAGATAATATCATCAGCAAGCAGTTTTTCTTCAAAATTAATTTCGATGCCTTTTACTTTTCCAAATTCGATTAAAATATCAGTCATCTTGCTATCAAACATGACCTCTCCCCCGGCATTTAAAATGGTATCTTTTATAGCCGTAATGATGTGGGGAAGTTTGTTGGTACCAATGTGAGGACGGGCATCGATTGCAATATCTGGTTCTGCGCCATGGTTTACAAAAACCTGAAGCACCTTATTAATGTCGCCACGTTTGTTAGAGCGGGTATATAGTTTACCATCAGAATAAGTTCCGGCACCACCTTCACCATAACAATAATTAGATTCTGTATTGACTAAACCTTGCTTATTTATGGCTGCCAGATCTCTCCGTCGCTGTTTAACATCTTTACCTCTTTCGATAATAATGGGTTTTAGTCCATTCTCAATACATTGCAGAGCGGCAAATAAACCAGCCGGACCAGCACCTATAATAATTACCGGTTTGGCTTCGCTCACATTAGGATAGTTTATGGTGTAAACTTCAGGAATGGCTTCTTCATCTACAAAAACCTTCACCTGTAAACGGAAAATCACTTTTCTGGAACGGGCATCTATCGATCTTTTAAGAATTTCGTAGCCTTTTATCCTCGTTTCAGGTAGTTTTAAACCTTCGGCAAGTTTTTGTTTAATAACTTCAGTCTGCTCAACCTGATCAGGGAGCAAAGTAATTTCGATGTCTTTTTGCATATCTAGTCAGGTTTTTATCCCGAACAGTACAAAGATAGATATCTGATAGCATATTTGATGATATCAGCGTATGAATAAAGCAGACTAAAGTAATGATCATGTTTTTTTGGAAAGCAATTGCAGTATTTCATTGGAAACTACAGTCCCGCTCTCCCTTCTGCCCCATTGAAAAATTGGGGGCATCCGTTCGATCGGGTTTAATTAGGTTATTTTTCTGATAATATGCCGGTTTTCTGTGCCACAGCCCAAAGTTTTTAGCCCCGATCGGAACGGGCATCCCGATTTAAGCTCCAGTTTATGTTATATTTTGGTGTGCTTGCTTGTTTCACAGGTTTTCTATCGGGATAGAGCAGAGAGCGGGACGAACATTTAAAAAAAGTGAAAAGCCCTGCGCTCCAAAACAAAAGAACTGGGATCGATATACACAGGCTTATTACTAATTAAGAATCAAAATGTCCTGATTTCACCTTATTAAAATCAATGAGTAGCTTGTCAACCTGTCAGATAAATACCGAAACTGTAACAAAGGCATGCAATTTGATATCTAATTCGTAAATTGAACCATAATTCAGTTTGAATAAAAAAAGACAAAAACCATAAAAATGAAAAGATTAATATTTGGAATTTTAGCTGCAGTAATTGCAGTGAGCACTTTAAGTTCGTGCGGTTATAACAGCATGGTTAAACTTGATGAGAACGTTAAATCGAAATGGGGAACAGTACAAACCCAATATCAGAGAAGAGCAGATTTGATTCCGAACCTGGTAGCAACCGTAAAAGGAGCCGCTAAATTTGAACAGGGTACATTAACTGCGGTGACTGAAGCACGTGCAAAAGCAACCCAAATGACGGTGAGTACGGATGATTTATCGCCAGAAAACATCAAGAAATTCCAGGCTGCACAAGGAGAATTAAGTCAGGCTTTGGGTAAATTATTATCCATTACCGAGAATTATCCTGAATTAAGGGCTACACAACAGTTTAGCGATTTATCGGCTCAGCTGGAAAGTACCGAAAACAGGATTACTGTTGCACGTAAAGACTTTAATGATGCTGTGCAGGAATATAATGGTAAAATCAGGTCGTTCCCTACCAATTTAACAGCCGGAATGTTCGGTTTTAAACCAAAAGGATATTTCGAGGCTGATGCGTCTGCAAAAAATGCACCTAAAGTAGAGTTTTAAGAATCTAACGATAACATTTAAGGGTAATGGATGTTTATGAATTAAACGTTTATTACCCTTTTTACTTCTTATAAAAATAAGCACATGCCGTTATTTTCAGATATAGAACAAGAAAAAATAGCAAACGCGATAGCTGATGCGGAGAAAGCTACTTCGGGAGAAATCAGAATTGCAATTGATAAACTTTGCGAAGGCGATCCATACGAAAAGGCCATCGAATATTTCAATAAGCTTGACATGGATAAAACCGCCAGAAGAAATGGTGTATTGATTTACATTGCGCATGCAGACCATAAATTTGCCATTATCGGCGATGTAGGTATTAATCAGCGGGTACCAGAAAATTTCTGGGAAACGACTAAAATTGCCATGACCGCACATTTTGCCAAAGGAAATTTAGCCGATGGTATAATTGCAGGTGTTGCATTGGCAGGAGAAAAACTGGCTTTATTTTTCCCGACACAAAAAGGCGACATTAATGAGCTGCCAAATGATATTGTTTTTATGGATAACCTAGAAAATAAATAAGCGATGAAGAAAATATTCCTTTTATCGCTCCTTTGCCTGTTCTTCAATTTTACCTTTGCACAGGATTTTCCAGAAAAGCCCAACACTTTGGTTAACGATTATGCGAATGTGTTATCGGCCGATCAGAAACAGGCACTCGAAAGCAAACTGGTAACTTTTAACGATTCCTCTTCGACGCAAATTGCCATTGCCATATTAAAATCGGTTGGCGATTATGATATTAATGAATACGCGGTAGGGCTGCTCAGAAAATGGGGAGTTGGTCAAAGTGGCAAAAACAACGGTATTATGATTGTTGTTGCTGTTGGCGATAGAAAAATTTCTATTCAAACAGGATACGGCCTGGAAGGCGCATTACCAGATATTTATGCTAAACGGATCATCGATAACGACGTTAAACCAAATTTTAAAGCTGGTAATTATTATGCCGGCCTGGATGAAGCTACTACATCGATTATTAAATATACCAGAGGCGAATATAAAAATGATAATCCCAAAACCTCTTCAAAGGGGGGAGGTGGCTCAGGCAGCATTGCCATTATCATCATCATTATTGTTGTAATTATCATCATTATGCGAAAAGGTGGAGGAGGTGGCAGTCAGGTTATTGGCGGTCGTGGAGCATCTAACGCCTTATTTTGGGCATTACTTTTTGGTGGTGGTGGCGGAGACCGTGGCAGTGGCTGGGGCGGTGGTGGTTCATCAGGAGGCGGTGGTGGTTTTGGTGGTTTTGGCGGAGGAAGTGGTGGCGGTGGCGGCGCAAGCGGAAGCTGGTAGATTAGTCCATAGTCCATAGTCCATAGTCCATAGTCCATAGGCCATAGGCCATAGTCCATAAGTTGGAGCCTTTTTGTTTTTTAACGTTACAAAACATTCCAACTTTGTAACAATTTTAACATTGTAACAAAAATGTACAGAAGAGATTTAATCACAGCAGAAATACAAAAACTTGCCCAGGTTTTGGCGCGCATTATGGGCCTTAAACTAGAAGGCAAGCTGGCAGAGGCGAGTCAGGTTTTTGATGAGACCATGCAAAGTGGTTTCCAGTTGCCCAAAGAAATCCTGGAGAGCGACGACCACACAATTTTTGAAAACTGGCTGCATGAAGATAATCTTCCGCCCGAAAAACTCGATTCGTTAAGCGAATTTTTATATTATGAATTGGGGATCAGTGCCGAAAGAAATCTGCTGATTGCACCGAAACTTAATCTGGTTTACCAATACTTGTCAGATCAGCATAAGATTGTACATTTGGTAAACCTGCACCGTCAGAAAACGATACAACAGTATATCAGTTAGCGGTTGGCAATTTTTAGTTTGCAGTAAATAAAAATAAATAAATGATTATAGAAAAGTGGCAGAAACTTGCCTCTAAATATTTAGTAAGAGAAAAGTGGGCTACCTTAAGGGTAGATGAAGTTAAACTTCCGGATGGAATTGTAAAAGATGATTATTATGTACTGGAATACCCAAACTGGGTTAATGCCATTGCATTAACGGCTGAAGGAAAAATTATTATGGTACGCCAGTATCGCCATGCTGCAGATATTGTTTCGCTTGAAGTTCCGGGTGGCGTAATGGATGGTGATGAAGCACCGGAGTTTGCTATTAAACGCGAGCTTTTAGAAGAAACGGGTTATAGTTTTGAAACCTGCAAATTGATAGCTGAGCTTTACCCTAACCCTGCCACATCAAATAACAGAACTTTCACCTATTTTTTAACAGGTGGTGTTAAAACGCACGAGCAGCATTTAGATGAACATGAAATTTTAAATGTAGAAGAATATACTGTAGGCGAGGTAAAACAGTTTATAAAGGATAATAAAATAGCACAAGCCCTGCACGTTGCAGCGCTGTTTTACGGTTTAGCCGAGATAGAGAAACTTTAACGGTTTATAAAACCGGATAAACAATAAAGGCCCGATGTTTTATCGGGCCTTTATTGTTACTGCTTCAACTTTTTGAACATGAACGAAAGATTTTAATTTAAACCCTTCTATCTTTCTGCCCCTGAACTTAAGTTTAGCTCATTTTTAATTTCTTTTGGATATCGTGTACGTAAGCTTTAAACTTTTTATCGGTATCGATTAAATCTTCTACCGTTTGGCAAGCGTAAATTACAGTACTGTGATCGCGGCCACCGAAGAAAGCGCCGATTGTTTTCAATGATGATTTGGTATGGCTTTTTGAAAGGTACATCGAAATCTGACGGGCCTGAACAATTTCACGTTTACGTGTTTGCGATTTAACCATATCAACCGGAACCTCAAAATACTCGCAAACCAATTTCTGGATGTATTCCATTGAAATTTCTTTTGAAGTATTTTTGATAAAGTTTTTCAACATCTGTTTAGCAAGTGCTAAATCAATTTCTTTTTTATTCAAAGTAGCCTGCGCTAAAAGCGATACCATAGCACCTTCAAGCTCACGTACGTTGTTATCAATGTTGTGTGCAACATATTCTACAACTTCGCCCGGTAACTCAATACCATCGGCATACATTTTCTTTCTTAAGATGGCAATACGCGTTTCAAGATCAGGAATCTGCAGGTCAGCAGATAAGCCCCATTTGAAACGGCTTAACAAACGTTCTTCCAAACCAGCTAAATCTTTCGGTGCTTTATCAGATGTTAAGATTACCTGTTTACCCGATTGGTGTAAGTGGTTAAAGATGTGGAAGAAAATATCCTGTGTTTTTTCTTTACCTGCAAAGTTGTGTACATCATCCATGATGATTACATCCATTGCCTGGTAAAAGTTAACGAAATCGTTAATGGTGTTGTTTTTTAAGGAGTCTACAAACTGCTGACAGAATTTCTCACAACTTACGTAGATCACCAATTTATCTGGCATGCTGCGTTTAATCTCATTACCGATTGCCTGCGCCAGGTGGGTTTTACCCAAACCTACTCCACCGTAAATCATTAAAGGGTTAAAAGACGTACCTCCTGGTTTAGCAGCCACAGCGTAACCTGCAGAACGCGCCAAGCGGTTGCAATCTCCCTCAATATAATTTTCGAAAGTATAGTTAGAGTTTAATTGTGGATCAACATTTAATTTTTTTAATCCGGGAATGATAAAAGGATTTTTTATATCCTTATTAATGGAAACCGGAATCGGCATCGATTGTACCTTTGCCTCCGCTCCATTTCCATTTGAGGGCATATTGGTAGTATAAGGATTACCGCTGTTTGATGATTTATCTACAACGATGTTATATTCCAACCTGCCATCCTCTCCAAGTTGCTTTTTTACAGTCTTACGTAGCAAGCCTACATAATGTTCTTCAAGCCATTCGTAAAAGAACAAACTTGGCACCTGTATGGTTAAAACCTTGCCTTCCAATTTAAGAGCCGTTATTGGCTCGAACCAAGTTTTGAAACTTTGGTTCGGAATGTTATCCTTAATAATTTGAAGACAGTTCTTCCACACTTCTGTACAAGTTTTTTCCATTGCGATTTCTATAATTTATTGGTTTACAGTGCCTATTCGAATTAAAGGGATGGTCCGTTTAGGGACTACGAATATTGACAAAATTATCAACATTTTAAACAAAAATTTCAAATAAATCGTAACGTACTGATAAGGAATATGGTAGCCCACTTAACCTCAATTTTTTATGTTGATAACTATTTATTAACACTGGTTATCCACATTACAATTATTTAACACGATTTCCTCCATTTAATTTCGAATCACATTTGAAAAGCAAATTTTAAGCCATTTGGAAGATAATTAACCGTTTTAGTAGCATGATTATTAGAATCAACTGAAAATCAAAGCCATAACGAAAGCAAATAAACATCCTATCATTGGTATCATCAATAAGCAATCAAGATTAAATCATTACCATCATTTTGTTGTATTAGTTTTACGACAGTTAAACTCCTTTTGAACAAAATCATTAAACAATATATTCTTTGGGTTAATATGATTTACCTTACAGGTTACCTAACCTCATTTAAATGGATATTATAAAAAATGAAAGCTTAGTATATTCCAAAGCTGGCCCTGAACACGTCTGCAATTTCGCCAAGGGTAGCATATTTTTCAACGGCATCAATAATCAAAGGCATCAGGTTGGTTTCGCCTTTGGCAGCTTCGCTCAATTGCTGTAATGCTTTTTCTACTGCAACCTGGTCACGGGTTGATTTTAAGTAATCGAGCTTTTCAGATTGCAGCTTGCGGATGGAATCGTCTATATTGAAAACCTCAGTTAAACCTTCCTCTTGCTGTGTAAATTTATTTACCCCAACGGAGATTCGCTCTCCACTTTCAATTTCTTTCTGATATTGATAAGATGCGCTGGCAATTTCATTTTGCATATAATCGCTTTCGATGGCATTCACAGAACCGCCCATGGCATCTATCCGATCGATATAAGCCCATGCAGCAGCCTCAACTTCATCAGTAAGGTTCTCTACAAAGAATGATCCCGCCAGTGGATCTACAGTGTCGGTAACCCCACTCTCAAAGGCAATAATCTGTTGGGTACGTAAAGCGATCTTAGCTGCCGACTCGGTTGGGAGAGAAAGTGCCTCATCATAGCCATTGGTATGGAGCGACTGCGTACCGCCTAAAACGGCTGCCATGGCCTGGTTACTCACCCGGATGACGTTATTTAGCGGTTGTTGTGCCGTTAAAGTAGAACCACCGGTTTGCGTATGAAACCTTAACATTTGGGCTTTTTCATCTGTTGCGCCCAAATCTTTGGTAATTTTTGCCCACATCCGCCTTGCTGCCCTAAACTTGGCAATTTCTTCAAAGAAATTATTATGGCAGTTAAAAAAGAACGACAAACGTTTTGCAAAAACATTAATATCCAAACCTTTATCTAATGCGGCTTTCAAATAAGTTTTTCCATTAGCCAATGTAAAAGCAAGTTCTTGCACGGCCGTTGACCCAGCTTCGCGTATATGATAACCAGAGATAGAAATGGTATTCCACTTGGGAACTTCTTTGCTACAAAATTCAAAAATATCAGTGATCAACCGCATGGATTGTTTTGGTGGATAAATATAAGTCCCCCTGGCGGCGTACTCTTTTAATATATCATTCTGAATGGTGCCCGAAATCTGTTTTAAATCCGCTCCCTGCTTTTTTGCCAGCGCAATGTACATGGCCAATAAAATTGAAGCGGTTGCATTTATGGTCATCGAGGTGGTAATATCCTTCAATAGAATACCCTCGAAGAGGATTTCTATATCTTTTAGGGAGTCGATAGCTACCCCGACCTTCCCTACTTCACCATCAGCCATTTCATGATCGGAATCGTAACCGATCTGTGTAGGGAGATCAAACGCCACCGATAAACCTGTTGTTCCCTGCGCCAATAGATAATGATAACGTTTGTTAGATTCTTCAGCGGTAGAAAAACCGGCATACTGCCTCATCGTCCATAAACGTCCACGGTACATATCTTTTTGGATTCCCCTGGTGAAGGGAAATTCGCCCGGACGCTCATCCATCGGCTTCGCCTGAGTGTACAGAGGCTTTATTTCAATGCCTGAAGTGGTGGTATGTTTTTTATCGCTCATTTGGTTAGGTTATTAGTTCAGTGTTTCATTAGCCCTTTATTGGTTCATAGTCGATAGTTTGATAGTCCATAGCTAAGTTGATTAACTGTTGAAACTGGTTAATCGGTTAACTGAACATAATGGCCAATAACTCGTTCAATCAATTAACCGACCCTAAAACAATTAACCATTTTAAACGATTAACCAGTTAACCCCTCTTAGCAATTAACAGATTAACCCTAAAATAGTCTATGTATATCCTTCTTAATTAACTCAATCGTTAAATCATAAGGATTCTCATTTATGCTGGCCATGTGCTGCAAAATTGCTTTACTCAGTTCAATTCCGTTTGCATCTGCAGGTAAACCCTGTACAGCATTATTGATCATTGCGATGGTATCATCTTTCAGTTTGCGCACCACATTCCAGGTTACACTATCTACGTATAGTTGCTGGGTAATGTTATGCTGATACTCTGAGCGCAACTCATTTAAAATGCCCGCCTGTAAAACAGCTATGCTGATGCCCTGCTGATGCAAACGCACAAGCAGGTTTGCAGGGTTAATTCGGTCGATAAATATGATTAAACGCTCGTGTGCCTGCAATCTTAAGGGTAAAATGTGTGCCCTGCTTTCTTTATTGAGTTCAATATTTTTAAGGTCAAAAAATCGTTGGATATCGCTCTTTAAAATATAATAAACGGCCATTAACGCGGCAAAAAGGCCTGCAAATAAGATCACTACATCTATCAAAATCTGTTGGGTATTCATAAGTATTGTTTATATACGGTAATATTAATGAACCGTTAAAAGCAAAAATGTGCATTATTATTTATATTTGTAACAGATAAAATTTAAATAACATGAGCACAACAGTTGATACAGCATTTGCACCGGTTACTTTTTCGGAAGGAGCAGCTAAAGAGTTATATAAATTAAAAGATCAGCAGGAGATCGGTGAGGATTACGGATTACGTGTTGGCGTAGAGGGCGGTGGTTGCGCTGGTATGAATTACATTTTGGGTTTCGATCAGAGAAAAGAAGGCGATCAGGAATATTTTATTGATGGCATTAAAGTTTTCATGAACAAAGCACACCAGATGTACTTAATGGGCATGATGATTGATTGGCAGGATGGTTTAAACTCACGTGGTTTTACCTTTGTTAACCCTAACGCAACCAGCACCTGTGGCTGTGGTACGAGTTTCTCGGCATAAATAAAATATTATTGTAACATATAGTGCGGTCCCCTTGTCTAAACATCGGGACTTTTTTTATTTTTACACATAAAGGTTTAAGGCAAAAGGTGTAGGGTATAAGGTTAATCCCATCTTCATACTTGATACTCAATACTTGACTTGGTACTTACAATAAATGAATTACAGAGAAAACATCAGACTGGCATTAGAATCTATTAAAGGTAACCGTTTGCGTACCATGCTTACTGCCTTGATTATTGCCATCGGTTTAATGGCTTTAGTTGGGATTTTGACCACGCTGGATGCTGTAAAGAAAAGTATGACGGATGCTTTTAGTAGCATGGGGGCCAATTCATTCACGATCAGGAACCGGGGTACGGGAATCAGGATCGGCAATGGTAAAAGACCAAAACCTTTTAAGGCCATCCGTTACGAAGATGCTGTTAAGTTTAAGGATAGCCTAAATACCCCGGCCACTGTTGCAGTGAGTGTTTTTGCCAGTGGTGGTTCTACCGTAAAATACGGCAGCTTAAAAACCAATCCCAATATCAATGTTCAGGGGATTGATGAAAATGGTTTAGCCTCGCAGGGTTTAAATCTTTCACAAGGAAGAAATTTTAGTTTTTCCGAAATACAGTTGGGAAGCAATGTTTGTATTGTAGGAGGTGAAGTGGTTGAAAAACTATTCAAAGATGCCGATCCATTGGATAAACTAATTAACGTAGGTAACAATCGCTTTAAAATTGTTGGTATATTGGAGAAAAAGGGATCGAGCATGGGCTTTAGCGGCGATAGAGCGGTTTATGTTCCGCTTATCAAAGCAAAACAGATTAATGCCAATGCCAATCCATCTTATACCATAACCGTAATGGTTCCAAGCAATGAAATGCAGGAAAATATTATCGGCGAGTCTACGGCATTATTCAGGAATATCCGTAAGGTAAAGGTAAATGAAACCAATAACTTCGAAATCACCAAGAGTGATGCCATAGCCCAAACTTTATTCGAAAACCTGGCATTTGTTGCCATCGGTGGTGTTGCAATTGGTATCATTACATTAATCGGTGCCTCCATCGGATTAATGAATATCATGTTGGTATCGGTAACGGAACGTACACGCGAAATTGGGATTCGTAAAGCTATTGGCGCTAATCCAAAGGTAATCCGTCGCCAGTTTTTAATTGAGGCAGTAGTGATCTGTTTAATCGGTGGTGTGTTTGGTATTTTCCTGGGGATCGTTTTAGGTAACCTGATTTCCCTTGCCATGGGTGGTTCATTCTTAATTCCCTGGTTATTTATTATCGGTGGTTTTGTGCTTTGTGTATTAGTAGGAATTCTTTCAGGATATTACCCTGCTAAAAAGGCTTCGAAACTGGATCCTGTGGAGGCGTTGAGGTACGAATAACAGAAGGTTAATCGGTTAATTGTTTAAACTGGTTAACTGCAGAAAGCTCTATACAATTAACCGATTAACCAATTTAAACAGTTAACCCAATCTAAAGCAACGCGTTATTAAGCTGATGTTGCGTTAGCAGCTGCTGCATTAAAGGTGTGCTGAGGCTATCTTCGAGTGCGGCGGCATGTTTCAAGTGGTGCATATCGCTGCCTAAGAAATCGACCAGGTGGTTTTCGACCATTTCTTCTGCTACTTTTTTTGCACCAGATCCATAATATCCTGTTAAAGCAATCGAATTTAACTGCAATAAACAACCAGTTTCCCTGATCTGGTGGTAGCTTTCGAAAGAACTATAATAGTATGGATACCTTTCGGGATGGGCCAATACAGGTTTGTAGCCGGCATCCTGTATGGTTTTAATAAAATCGATCAGGTTTTGAGGCGGATTGATGTAGGAAAGTTCGAACAGCATGTAATTTTCGCCAAAGGTGAGCACCTCTTTCTGCCTGATTTTTTTCTCTAAAGTTTCATCCAGGTAATATTCAGCAGCAGCATTAACTTCTAAAGCGATTTCATTTTCTTCCAGGCCTTTTCTTAAAATATCCAATCCACGGTTAATAGTATCTGGCGTATTACGGAAATAATCGGCCATAATGTGCGGCGTAGCAATCAGTTTCTGATAACCTAAAGCTTTAAACTTTTTGGCCAGCAGTAATGCGTCTTTAAGGTTTTGTGCTCCATCATCAATCCCCGGAATGATGTGCGAGTGCATATCGGTTTTAATACCGGAGAAATTAAATTCGGGTGCTATTTTTTTCTTTTTAAATAATCCGAACATAATTGTAGGTCATAATTTAACTGATCTCTTTTGGCAAATTACTGGCTTCGGCTGCGCCAGCCAATTTAGAGGAATAGATTTTATTGAGTAAATGAGTCAGATCTTCACTTAAATCGAACTGCAGGTCTTCGTGCAGTTTTTTAAATTTATTGATGGTTACCGCAACCGTTTTGATGTAATATATACTAAAAAGCATCATAAAATCACGGTAACCAAAAATTGATTTTTTATAGTCAAAAGGGATGGCATTGAGGATAAATAGTTTAAGTTCTACTTCCCCAACAGGATCTTTGGTTACTTTATAAAAGTGGTTCACCGAAGTGATCATCTTCCGAACTTTTACCAATGCCTCTTTGGCATTTAGTTTTTTCAGTTCAAGAATCTGTTCGTTAACATCGGCTTTAATCCTTTCTTTCCTGTCTTCCAGATCGGTTTCATCCTCTAATAATTTATAATGAAGGTGTTCGGTAAGCACTTTATCTTTAGCCACCAAACGCAACAACAGCTTGTCTTTTTCTTTAACAGGCAGTTCGGTAATGGCGGTTTTTAAATCTTTGTGTTCCGATAACTTCATTTAAAAAGGGTTAGCCTTAATGTATTTTTCCCACTCCCATGCCGAGCGCATCATTTCATTGATATCCAGATTGGCTTTCCAACCCAGTTCGTTATTCGATTTCTGTACATCGCCATAAATCTGAACAATATCCCCTGCCCTTCTTGGACCGATTTTATAATCGAGTTTTTCTCCGTTTACTTTTTCGAAAGCGGCAATGATCTCTAAAACTGAAGATCCTTTACCGGTACCGATATTGAAAACATCGTAATTGCCGTTAGGGTTTCCATTTTCTAATTTTTTAATCGCGGCAACGTGTGCTTTAGCAAGATCTACCACATGGATATAATCGCGGATGGCTGAACCATCAGGTGTATTGTAATCATCACCATAAACCGTAATCGGACCGCGTTTACCAATAGCCGACTGGGTAATAAAAGGAACCAGGTTTGCAGGAACACCGTTTGGCAATTCACCGATCAGCGCCGTTTCGTGGGCACCAACCGGGTTAAAGTAACGCAAAGCGATTACATTTAAATCAGGGGTTACCGCGGCGGTTTCTGCCAATATTTCTTCAGCAATCTGTTTGGTATTGCCATAAGGAGATTCGGCTTTCTGAACTGGTGCAGCTTCAGTTACGGGCAAAGTTTCTGGCTGACCGTAAACGGTACATGAAGAAGAAAATACAAAATTAATTTTCCTGTTAAACGAGGTCAGCAGGTTAATCAATCCGTAGAAGTTGTTTTTATAATATTTTAATGGTTGTTCTACCGATTCGCCTACTGCCTTTGAAGCAGCAAAATGGATAATCCCGTCGATATCATTGTTGTTTTCTGCAAATCCCTGCACCGCTTTTTCATCCTGAAGATCGATTTCATGAAAATCGAACCATTTGCCGGTGATGGCATGCAGCTGGGTTAAAATTTTGATATTCGAGTTAGAAAGGTTATCGATAATTACAACTTCGTATCCTGCGTTATGTAACTCTACAGCTGTGTGCGAACCTATGTATCCTGTTCCACCAGTAACTAATATTTTTGCCATTTTAACGGTTAAATGTGGTAAAATCTTTATGTTCTATTTTTTCCAAAGCCTCAGCAGGCAATGATTTAAAATACTCGTATGTAATCTTTAATCCTTCTGCACGTCCTATTTTAGGTTCCCAACCCAAAATCTCCCTCGCTTTTGTAATATCCGGTCTGCGTTGTTTCGGGTCATCCTGTGGCAGTTCTTTGTACACAATTTTCTGTGTGGTACCGGTAAGTTTGATAATTTCTTCACAGAACTGTTTGATGGTAATTTCATCCGGGTTACCGATGTTTACCGGCTGGGCATAATCGCTCATCAATAAACGGTAAATCCCTTCGATCAGATCATCAACATAACAGAAAGAACGGGTCTGGCTTCCATCACCAAAGATAGTTAAATCTTCCCCTCTTAATGCCTGCCCGATAAAAGCAGGTAAAACACGACCATCATTCAGGCGCATTCTTGGGCCATAAGTATTAAAAATCCTTACAATCCTTGTTTCTACCCCATGAAATGTATGGTAGGCCATGGTGATGGCTTCCTGGAAACGTTTGGCCTCATCGTATACGCCACGCGGACCAACAGGATTTACGTTACCCCAATATTCTTCGGGCTGTGGGTTTACATTCGGATCTCCGTATACTTCAGATGTTGAAGCTATCAGCATCCTTGCTTTTTTACCACGTGCCAAACCCAACAGGTTGTGTGTACCCAATGAACCTACTTTAAGCGTCTGGATCGGGATTTTAAGGTAATCAATCGGACTAGCCGGTGAAGCAAAATGAAGGATATAATCAAGTTTACCTGGAATATGCACAAATTTGGAAACATCGTGGTTGTAAAACTCAAAATTCTCCAGTTTGAACAGGTGTTCGATATTTGCCATATCACCTGTAATCAGGTTATCCATTCCGATGACGTGATAACCTTCCTTTACAAAACGATCGCAAAGATGTGAGCCTAAAAATCCGGCAGCACCTGTAATCAATATTCTTTTCTTCCCCATTTTAATCTATCAGTTTTCTGCCTATACTATTATAATAATAGCCAAGATCGATCATTTTTTGCAGATCGTATAAATTACGGCCATCAAAAACGACTTTACTTTTTAAGATGTTATCTATTTTTTCAAAATCAGGGTTGCGGAAAACCGACCATTCAGTTGCAATCAACAGCGCATCAGCACCTTCTAAAGCCTCGTACTGGTTTTTGGCATAATTTACCTGATTACCGATTACACCTTTTACATTGCTCATCGCTTCCGGATCAAACACCGTTACGGTAGCTCCGTTCTTAACCAGTGCATCAATAATATATAAAGCCGGTGCTTCGCGGATATCATCAGTTTCTGGCTTAAAAGCCAAACCCCACAATGCAAAATGTTTGCCTTTGATATCGCCTTTATAATATTTAAGCACCTTATCTACCAGTATTGTTTTTTGCCTTTCGTTAACCTCCATCACCGATTTCAGGATCTGAAAATCGTAGGCATAATCATCAGATGATTTTACCAGCGCCTGTACATCTTTCGGGAAACATGAACCGCCGTAACCTATTCCGGGGAAAAGAAAACGTTTACCAATACGTTCATCAGAACCGATACCTTTTCTAACCGCATCAACATCGGCCCCTACCAACTCGCAAAGATTTGCGATTTCGTTCATAAAGGTGATTTTTGTAGCCAAAAAAGAGTTCGCTGCATATTTGGTCAGTTCAGAAGAACGTTCATCCATAAAAAGGATTGGATTTCCCTGGCGTACATAAGGACCATAAAGTTCGGTCATTAGTTTTTTAGCCTTTTCGCTTTTGGTACCCAATACCACACGGTCGGGTTTCATAAAGTCATCAACCGCTACACCTTCCCTTAAAAACTCAGGGTTCGAAACCACATCAACCTCAATAGAAGTATTTTCGGCAAAAACAGCTTTTACCTTATCGGCAGTGCCTACCGGAACGGTTGATTTATTTACGATTACCTTATATTCGGTAATCAGTTTTGAAATATCTTTTGCAGCACCTAAAATATAAGAAAGATCGGCAGCACCATCACCGCCCGGAGGCGTTGGCAAAGCCATAAAAATAATCTGTGCTTCTTTTACTGCATCAGCAAGGTTTGTGGTAAAGGTTAACCTTTCCTGTTCGATA